>JBGAOE010000005.1:0-381487 GCA_044221905.1 Bacteroidia bacterium | reverse complement strand
AACGTATCCCCCTTTTTTTCCTTCCACTCTTTTTCTGTTCGTTTGGGGGCTGCAAAAGTACTAATCCTTTTCTTATCCTCCAAATATTTTTTTCATTTTTCTGAAAAAATATTTTTACCAATCCACTCCTCCTTAACTCATCTTCAACTACTCTCTCAAAAAACGGGACGCAAATGTACACAGTCTTTTCTGAAACACCAAATATAATTTAACGTATTGTTAATAATTATGTGTTTTTGTTGATACACAGGTCTATAATCTTACACATTTCTCCCTTTTACCCGTTTCAACAGATTAAAAAACCATTATCCAGCTAAAAACCACCCCCAACAGCGCATGCCCCTCCCTTAATCCCGGTTTTGTGTTAAAATTTGTTTGCGCAATGCCCGGTACCCGCCGTTTAAGCGTAACTTTGACTGATAACCATTATTTAACCGAATTATGTCAGGCGTAAACAAAGTGATTTTAGTTGGAAACCTGGGGAAAGACCCCGAAATAAGGTACCTGGAAGGCAATATTGCCCGGGTTAATTTTAGCCTGGCCACCGCCGAAGTGTATAAGGACAAGGCCGGCAACCGCGTAGAGCACACCGAATGGCACAACATACTGATGTGGCGCAGCCTGGCCGAAAATGCCGAAAAACTGCTGAAAAAAGGCATGCAGGTGTATGTGGAAGGGAAACTGCAAACCCGCCAGTGGAACGATAAGGACGGGAACAAAAAAAATATCACCGAAATTGTGGCCGACCAGTTTGTAGTGCTGCAGCGCCGCGAAACCAGTTCCAATACAGCCTCGGGCGGTTTTGAAAGCAACCTGGATACAAACCTGGACAGCAAAGGCCTGCCTTATTAACAGCCATTTTGTAAATATTCCACCCACCACGCCACATAACCTGTAGCGTGGTTTTTATTTTTGTGCTTATGAAAGCTGCAACCGTTTTATTTTTAACCCTTGGCCTAAGCCTGTTTGTTTTAAGCGCCTGCGACGATGACGACGATGTGGTGTATTCGCCCAAACCACGCGGATACAGCCGCATTGATTTTCCTAAAAAAGAGTACCGGAAATACGACAGCCTCTGCCCTTACCAATTCGAGATTCCCGTTTATTCGCAGGTAACAAAGGCCACCGAGGTAACCGACCCCTGCAGCTTTAACCTTGAGTTTCCAACGTTTAAAGCCACCCTGTACGTTGGCTACCGGCCGGTAAATAACAACATTGCACAATACCTCGAAGATTCGCACTACTTTGCCAACAAGCACCAGCAAAAGGCCACCGGGCTCGACGAGGTGGTGATTTTGCGCGACAGTGCCAAAGTGTACGGCCTGCTGTTTGACATAGCCGGCAACACGGCCTCCTCGCTGCAGTTTTATGTAACCGACAGCACCAAACACTTTTTACGCGGATCGCTTTATTTCCGCTGCGTGCCCAATATCGACTCGTTGAAGATTGTGGTGGATTTTATAAAAGCAGATGTGCTGCGCATGATAAACACCACTGCCTGGAAAGAAAAATAAGAGCGGCTAGTTCACAATTTTTACCGCATTGCCGTCGTAAACGGTGCCATACAGCCTCAGGCCCCATTCGGCAGGGCCTTTTACCACCGACCCGTCAAAAATACGCCAGCGCGATCCGCTGACACTGTCAATAAGCGTAAAGTTATCGCTCATCACGCTTACCCGCGCTTTGGGATTATCGGGCAAGTGTGAAGACGTGCGCTCCATGGCCACAAATTCCTGGTCGGATTTATGATACACAATAATGCCATTGATGCCGCCGGCCGTATACATCCAGCCACCAATGGCCTGGAGCTTAAAGTTTAAGGGATCGCCCGGGTACAGCGTAATATTAACCGCAACCGATGGCACAGGATTGTCGGAAACATTTTTAGATTTTTTTTTAGGGCAGCCGGTGGTGCAAAATACAGTAAAGGCTACCAGTGCTATCAGAATCGTTTTTTTCATTCCTCGCAGGATACAAGCAGCCGCTAAGTTAAATGATTCGGGGCAAAGAAGCAGCATGTTGCAGTTAATAATCATTAAAACGCAAAAGCAGGGTTTTTTAGTATTTGGGCATTTGATTACCTTTAACCTCCTATAATCTAAACTTACGCCTTGTGTCAGAATATCCCGAAAACGATTTTAACCCTACCCCAATAAAAAAAACAAACCCTTTTATGCCCCTGTATTTTGCCCTGGTGCTGGCCGCCGGCGTGGGCATAGGGTATTATTTTACATTTAATGCGGGCAGTGCTCAAAATAAAACAGCCTATCACTCCAAAACCAAAAGCAATAAAATAAACAACCTGCTGGACTATATTGAGATGGAATACGTGGATACGGTAAACCGCGCCCAGCTTGAGAATAAAACAATTTTATCGATGCTCAAAAGCCTGGACCCCCACAGCGATTTTATTCCTGCAGAGGAGTTTGGCGCTGTGAACGAGCCGCTGGAAGGCAATTTTGACGGCATTGGCGTGGAGTTTAACATCATTAACGACACCATACGGGTAATAACCCCCATTATTGGCGGACCCTCCGAAAAGCTGGGCATAAAGGCGGGCGATAAGATCATAGCCGTGAACGGCAAAAACATGGCCGGCACCAAGATCACCAACAAGCAGGTATTTGAAAAATTGCGCGGCAAAAGCGGCAGCGTGGTAAACGTTAGTGTGCTGCGCGCATCGGTGAAAAAGCCCATTGAATTTAAGATCACCCGCGGCAAAATTCCCATTTACAGCCTGGATGTGGCGTATATGGTAAAGCCGGGCATTGGCTTTATTAAAATAAGCCGCTTTGCCAGCACCACTTACGACGAGTATTTAAAAGCCTTTAACGACCTGAGCCAGCAGGGTATGAAGCAGCTGATACTGGACCTGCGCGGCAACGGCGGTGGCTTTTTAAAAACAGCCGTGGAGCTGGCCGATGAGTTTTTGACCGATGGATTGCAGATTGTGTATACCGAAGGCCGGGCACATCCTAAAAAGGTTTACAATGCCAGCACCCGGGGCGGGTTCGAAAAAAACGGCCTGGTGGTGCTGATTGACGAGGGCAGCGCCAGCGCCAGCGAAATTGTGGCCGGTGCGCTGCAGGACAACGACCGCGCCACCATTATAGGCCGCCGCAGCTTTGGCAAGGGCCTGGTGCAAGACCAGATTGACCTGCCCGACGGATCGGCCGTGCGATTGACCATAGCCCGCTATTATACGCCCACCGGGCGCTGCATACAAAAAGCTTACGACGATAAGAGCCTCGATGATTATTACAACGAAGAATACCAGCGGTTTGAAAAAGGCGAGCTGTATTCAGCCGACAGCATTAAGGTGGATAAAACCAAGCAATATCACACCCCCGGCGGAAAAACCGTATATGGCGGCGGGGGCATTATACCCGATATTTTTGTGCCGCTCGATACCATGAAATTCAGCACCGCTGTGAACCGGCTGTATTACAGCGGCGCACTCAACACCTTTGCCTTTGAATATGCCGACCAGCACCGCACTCAATTGCTGAACAGCTATAAAACCGCAAAGGAGTACATACTCCGTTATTCGATTGGCGAACCGGAAGTAAGCGCCCTCAGAAATTACATCGCTGCTAAAAAAATAAACGCGCTCAGCTTTTCGGGCAGGGAAAAAGGCCTGGCACAGCTGCTAAAAGCCTTTATTGGCCGCAACCTGTTTGATAAGGATGCTTATTATCCGATTATGAATGAAAACGACAACAGTATTTTAAAAGGCGTGGAAGTGCTGGAAGGAAAAATAAAATTGTAAAATTTTTAATCAGTAAAACGGGTTTTTCACTCAACCATTTCAAAGAAAAAAAGGTCAAATTTTTGCCGGCTAAATCAAACCCAGGCTTCACTAATTTGCCCTGTGGCATACACAAAGTAACCGTATCTTTGATGGCAGATGAGCTCGTGTTTTTTTCATATTTAGATTTCGCTCGTCCTAAAGTATCTAACCGCCGGTTATTGGATTATCCGGCGGTTTTTTTATTATTTATTAACCCAAATTTAATAACACAAATACATCGGGCAGTTAATTTTGCCCGATGAAACAATGTTTTTGAGAGTAATTCATTGTTCGTTCAATACCGCTTTCTGCCACCATGGAAAGCGGTTTTTTTCTGAAATTGCCTGGCCGGTGAAACGGCTGGCCCAATATTTGAATGGCTTATTTAACCAGAAGTGTTATTTATGAATAAGGAAGAAGCACACGATTTTATAGCCCGGCATTACATGACGTATATTAACCGGCGGGTGTATTTTGAAAAAGCGGGCGTAACCGCCCTGGTAAAGGCTATTGATGTGATAGAGGGCGATGGCGGCAATTTTACGGCCACTTGTTTTTTGGAAAGTCCCGAAGAAAAAGACGGCGATTTTGAGGGGCATCTTTTTTCGCATCTTCCCCTGCAGGAGGTGATTGATACCGGGCGTATTGTGCCGGCATAATTTTTTTGTTTGCGTTAGGGATAGAGCGGAAAGCCCGCAGCACCGGTAGTTATTGGGGCGAGGACTTGCAGCGATAGCCCGGGCCGCGAGTGAAGCTAAAAAAATGATTTGAAGACTGAACCGCGCGGCAACGCCCAAATAATAATACGAGTGAAATAGTTTGGTGTATCTTTTACTATAAATTCCACATTATTTACGAACGAGGCGTTTTGCAGCCCACTATTTAATTTATTACATTTAGTGCGGATAATACCCGGTTTGAGCACGCTGCACCCACCAAATACCGCCATTGAATTACCCGCCTTTTGGACCTGGATGGGAGCTGACGGCATTTGCAGAACCAAAACCAAACCTCAGGCCGATATTTTACTGAAAGATGCCATGGCCAACACTGTGGCGGTGAGCAGTTTTTACCGCAACCAAAAATTTCCGCTGCTGGTGGATGCCCGGCAGGTAAAATCGATCGAAAAAGAGGCGCGCAGGCATTTTTCCACCAATGGGCGCGAAACCCGTATTACCTGTTTTGCGTTAATGGTTAAATCGCCCGTAAGCCGGGTAATAGGCAATTTTTTTATGAGTCTCAACAAACCACCCATACCGGCGCGGCTGTTTGACGACGAAGCCGCTGCCATAGCCTGGCTCAAAACATTTTTATAATATGAGCGGGCAAAGCAGCGATATAAATATGGCCGCCAACGAGCGGGTAAAAGAGATCCTGGAAGTGGTGATGTCGTATGCGCGGCTCGATTTTTCGAAAAAAACATCGGTGCTGGGCAATCACGATGAGCTGGACGCCATTGGCGCCGGGGTGAATATGCTGGGCGAAGAGCTGCAAAGCTCCACCATTTCGCTGAAGGAAAAGGAGCGGCTTTTGAAAGAGATTCACCACCGGGTAAAAAACAACCTGCAGATTGTATCGAGCCTGCTGCGCCTGCAATCGGAAAAAATACCCGACCAGAGTTACCTGCAGCTGATTGCCGAAAGTCAGAACCGCATTGCCTCGATGGCACTGGTGCATGAAATGCTTTATTCCTCAAGCGACCTGAGCCGGATAGAAATGAACCAGTATATACAGCGCTTAACCCACAGCATACACCAATCGTTTTTCAGGCCGGGCATGGATGTGGGGTTTGATCATGACATTGACCCGCAGCTTTTTTTTAACATAGATCTTATTGTGCCGCTGGGGCTGATATTGAATGAAATTGTAAGCAATTCGTTTAAATACGCTTTTCCTGAAAATAAAGGAAAAATAAACATACGGCTTTATAAATCGGAGAAAAGCTATCATCTTTGCATACAGGATAATGGAAAAGGTTTTAATAGCGAAATGGGCACCGAAATGAACAAGCACCTTGGCATGCAATTGATATACATGCTGGCCGAGCAGCTGAACGGCAGTGTGGCGTTGGAAACCAGCCATGGATTCTGTTATGACATTACATTTACCGACTAATGCACAAGCCCCTGATATTTATTGTAGAAGACGAAGAAAGCCTGGCCAATACCATTGCGCTGAACCTGCGGCTCGAAAACTACGAGCCCCTGCTGGCCCGCAGCGGCAACGAGGCGCTAAGCCTGTTTAAGCAGCAGGCCAGCCCCGATTTGGTGCTGCTGGACGTGATGCTGCCCGATATTAACGGCTTTGAGCTGTGCAAACAATTTAAAGCCATTGACCCCGAAGTGCCGGTTATTTTTTTAACCGCCAAAAACCAGCCGGCCGACAAAATAAGCGGGCTGAAGCTGGGCGCCGACGATTATATTACCAAACCCTTTGACCTGGAAGAGCTGCTGCTGCGCATCAGCAACCTGATAAAGCGCACACAAAAGGAAAACCACGCTGTGTTTACCTTTGATAATTGCGCCATTAATTTTCAAACCTACGAAATTACCAATGTGAAGGGCAATACCCAAACCCTTTCCAAGCGCGAAATAGGCCTGCTGGAGCTGCTTACCGGCAACAACAACAAAGTAATATCGCGCGACGAGATTATTGACAAGCTGTGGGATGTGAATGAGAATGCCTCTTCGCGCACCATCGACAATTACATACTTAACTTCAGGAAATATTTTGAGCACAATCCCAAAGAGCCGCTCCACTTCCACTCCATCCGCGGGGTGGGTTATAAATTTATTGCCTGAGCCAAAAACTATGTTCAAACAAAAATTACATAAAAAATTAGCTGCCGCCCTCGAATCGGAGGGTCTCTCTGAGCCCACCGAACTGCAGGCCAAATGCCTTTCAAAAATAAATTCGGGCGCCGATGTGATTGCCGTTGGGCCCGAAGGCTCGGGCCGCTCCACCCTGGTTGCCATTTATGCCGTACAAAAACTGCAGACGGCCGTTGAAGAAGCACCACGGGCCATGGTGCTGGTAAGCAGCAAGGAAAAAGCCCTGGCCATGAAAGAGCTGTTTGACCGGCTGGCCGCAGGAACCGACCTGCGCGCGGTAGCTGCGTACGATGAAGGCAAGCTCGAAAAGCAGAACGAGGACATTTACACCGGCACCGACCTGGTGATTGGCACGCCCAAGCGCACGGTAGAGCTATACCTGAGCCGCAACCTGAACCTGAATAAAATTAAGCTGTTTGTAATAGACGATGCCGAGCTGTTTGTAAAACACGCCTGGCAGGGCCAGATAGACCGGCTGGGCCTGAGCCTGCCCAAATGCCAGCACCTGGTGTTTACCAGCGATTTGAATGAAAAAGTGGAAAAACTGGTGCAGAAATTTATTGTGGCGCCACAGGTGGTGGAAACGGAAACAGGAGCGCAGTAACCATTATTCCGGATTTTTACTGTTGATATAATCCGAAAGCTCTTTTTTAGAGCTGTTAAAGCTCAGTAAATCAAACAATTTATAATACCCCAGCCGGTTAAGCGTGTATGTATACGCAAACTTGGCAAAGGCCAGCCGGTGATTTTCGAAGGAAAACAGCTTTAAAACGCCCGCCACCTGGTTTACCGAAACATACTGCCCCGGCACACCAAAAAATGTTTTGGCCAGCTCAAGCTTCCCGCTTTCAAAATTTTCTTTTTTGATGGCCTGCATAATCCCGTCGTAATCCTCATCGTTCATTACCTGGTGGCCCTGCAATACCAGCACCGTACCCGAAGGGCTGCTCACCAGGGTTGGCGAAGCAACAGGGGCCTGGGGCAGGCTACTCAACAGCACCTTGCTTTCGAGCACAAGGGCATAATTGCCATTTGTATAGTTCAATATGTATTTAGACAAGTAGCCCGGCGCGCTGCCAATTTGAAAAACAAGCGCCGCCATCGAATTTTCCTGCAAAATTTTTACACGGTAACTATTTTCATCAAGACAATTAAAGCTGATGCTGGCCGCATAATCGCCGGCCGGCCTTACGCCATTGAGCGAAACCACAAACCTTGGGAGCTGCGCGGTGCCATTGGAAATAACCACCCGGCCGCAGTCCTGGGCGGGTGCGATAAATGTGTAAAATACAAAAACAACAATTGAGCAAATCCATTTCATAGCGGGCATTTTTCAATACGTCAAAAGCTTTAAATTTAATAAAAGAAAGAATAACCGCTATGGTTTATTCGTTTTTCCTTTCTTAATTTAGCCTATTATTTATTATGAGACAATTATTGAATTACGCCTGCGGCCAATGGGTTGCAGGATCGGATAAAGGACAGGACCTATTTAACGCCATTACCGGCGATGCCATAGCCACCGCCAGCAGCAGGGGCCTTGATTTTGCGCGCATGTGCGATTATGCCCGCACCGTGGGCGGACCCAAGCTGCGCAAAATGACCTTCCAGGAGCGCGGGCTGATGCTGAAAGCCCTGGCCCTGCATTTGCAAACAAAAAAAGAAGAATTTTATAAAATAAGCTGGGCCACCGGTGCCACCCGGGCCGACAGCTGGGTGGACATTGAAGGGGGCTTTGGCAATTTATTTACCTATGCCTCGCTGCGCCGCCAGTTCCCTAACGAAAGTTATTGTTACGACGGCGATGTGGCCAGGCTCTCTAAAAACAACACATTTATCGGTCACCACATTTGTGTGCCAAAAGAAGGCGTGGCCATTCACATCAACGCCTTTAACTTTCCGGTGTGGGGCATGCTCGAAAAAGTGGCCGTAAACTGGCTGGCCGGTGTGCCTGCCATTGTAAAACCAGCCACGCTCACTTCTTTTCTTACCGAAGCGGTGGTGCAGGAAATTATTGCCAGCGGCATTGTGCCCGAAGGCGCCCTGCAGCTTATTTGCGGCAGTGCCAATGGTATCCTGGATCATGTGCAGTCGCAGGATGTGATTACCTTTACCGGTTCCGCCTCCACCGGCAAATTGCTAAAATCGCACCCGCGCCTGCTCGAAGAAGCCGTGTCGTTTAACATGGAAGCCGACTCGCTGAACTGCTGCGTGCTGGGCACCGATGTAAGGCCCGATATGCCCGAGTTTGATATTTTCATAAAAGAAGTAACCCGCGAAATTGTGACCAAGGCCGGGCAAAAGTGTACGGCCGTGCGCCGCATCATTGTGCCCGAAAACATGGTGGAAGACGTGCAGATTGCCCTGGGCAAACGCCTGGCTCAAAACATCATCGGCGATCCGAATGTGGAAGGCGTGCGCATGGGCTCGCTGGCCGGTAAAACCCAGCTGCTGGAAGTGAAAGAGAAAGTGGAGCTGCTGAGCAAAACACAAAAGATCATTATCGGCAATTTCGAAAACTTTGAAGTAAAAGGGGCCGATAAGCACAAAGGGGCTTTTATGCCACCCATTATTTTTCTGAACGAAAACCCGTTTAAAAACACCGACTGCCACAATGTGGAAGCCTTTGGCCCTGTGAGCACGGTAATGCCTTACAAAACCATTGAGGATGCCATTGAGCTGAGCAAAATGGGCAAAGGCTCGCTGGTAAGCTCTATTGTAACTGCCGATAATTCGGTGGCGCGGAAATACACACTGGGCGCTGCCTGCATGCACGGGCGCATACTGGTGCTTAACAATGAATGTGTGAAAGAAAGCACGGGCCACGGAAGCCCAATGCCCATGCTGGTGCATGGCGGGCCGGGCCGGGCCGGCGGCGGCGAGGAAATGGGCGGCAAGCGCGGCGTGTTCCACTATTTACAACGCACCGCCATACAGGGTTCGCCTACCACCATTACTGCTATTTTAAACCAATACCAGCAGGGCGGGCAACAAATCGAAAAAGACATTCATCCCTTCCGCCAGCATTTTGAAGATCTTGAAATAGGCGAAACGCTGATCACTGCCAAACATACTGTTACGGAGGCCGACGTGGTAAACTTTGCCAACGTAAGCGGCGACCATTTTTACGCCCACACCGATGTCACCAGCCTCGACGGCACTATTTTCACCGGTCGCGTGGCGCACGGCTACTATGTATTAAGCAAAGCGGCCGGTCTGTTTGTAAATGCAAAAAAAGGCCCTGTGCTGCTCAATTATGGTATTGACGAGTGCCGGTTTACCAAACCCGTATACATGGGCAGCACCATTGGCGTACGTTTTACCTGCAAGGAAAAAATAGTGCAGGAGAAAAAAAATGCGGACGACATTGCCAAAGGCATTGTAAAATGGCTGGTGGACGTGTATGACGAAACCGGCGAAACAGTGGCCATTGCCACTATTTTAACTATGGTAAAAAAGCGCAACCAAGAGAATTAGTTTTTAGTTCTTAGTGTTGAATGTTGAGTAGTAATTACCGGGTATAGAGTTTAGGTGCGGTGTGTGAGGCGATATTGAAACTGCTTTCACATCAAGTATTTTAAACTTTGAATCTTTAATTTTAAATATGATCAACAGGCTTTTGCAGCTGGGCCTACACCCTGCTCTTTCGTTCCAGCAACAAAATAAGATCAGGGTCTTTAATACTGCCTGTACTCTGGTATTGGCTATTTTCTTCTTCTATTTTGTTTTCGCCCTTCTCTCCGGCTTTTACCTGGCCGTGGGCATCTCTGTATTTTTTATTGCCACCATTATTGCCGCTCTTTACCTGGTGCACCTTCGCCGCTACAGCGCGGCTTTTCACACCGGCGTTATCAGCAGCTTTGTTTTTCTTAATGGTTATACGCTTTTATTCGGAAACGACAGCAAGTCCTACATTTACTTCCTGTTTATGCCGGTGGCCTGCACCATTTTGTTCGACCGCATCAACACCATTCTGAAATATGTGGCGCTGAGCACCCTTTGCCTGTTGCTGAACGTGTTTTTTATCGAAACGCTGCCGCCTTATTACCGGCTGGGCGATATGTGGTATTTTGGCTACCCCAACCTGGTGTTTGCCGTAGTGCTCATTTTTATGGGTTTGCGCGTGTTTAAAACAGAAAACCTGGATTACGCCGCCCTGATTGAAGAGCAGAAACACCGCCTGCAGGAAAAGAACCAGGAAATGACAGACAGCATTGGCTATGCGCGGCGCATCCAGTATACGCTGCTGGCAGGCACGCAGTTGCTGGAAGCCGGCCTGCCCGAACATTTTGTGCTGTTTAAGCCAAAGGACATTGTGAGCGGCGATTTTTACTGGGCCGTAAAAAAAGAAAATCTCTTTTACCTGGCGGTGTGCGACAGTACTGGCCATGGGGTTCCCGGGGCTTTTATGAGCCTGCTCAACATTTCGTTTTTAAACGAAGCGGTGAATGAAAAAAACATTGCCGAACCGCACGAGGTGCTCAATCATGTGCGCCGGCGGCTCATCGAAAACATTTCGCAGGAGGGCGCCCGGGACGGCATGGATGCCATACTGCTGTGCTACGATAAACAAAACAACCTTCTTACCTATTCTGCTGCGCATAATGCCCCGGTGCTGGTACGCGGCGGCAGGGGGCAGGCATTGGCCAAAGACAAAATGCCGGTTGGCGAGGGCGAAAAAAAGGAAAGCTTTACCCTGCGGCACATTGCATTGCAGCCCGGCGATTGTCTTTACCTGGGCACCGATGGCTATGCCGATCAGTTTGGCGGCCCGCAGGGGAAAAAATTCAAAGCCCGGCAATTGGAAGAGCTTTTACTTTCTCATCACCGGCAGCCGATGGCAGAGCAGGAACGGTTACTGATGACTGCTTTTGAAGCCTGGCGCGGCAGCCTGGAGCAGGTAGATGATGTGTGCCTGATTGGTGTGCGCTTTTGAGCTAAAAATTAAACATACAGTCCTGTTTATCTTTATTATATTTGCTTTACTAACTACTTAACTAACTACGCGAATGAAAAAAATAATCAATACTCCAAATGCTCCCGCACCCATCGGGCCCTATAACCAGGCGGTGATTGCAGGCAACACCATGTTCATCAGCGGCACCATTGCCATGGACCTGCAAAGCAAGCAGCTGGTAAAGGCCTCTATTAAAGATGAAACCAAGATGGTGATGGATTATATCGGCGAAATTTTAAAGGCCGGCGGCTGCAGCTTTGACAATGTGGTAAAAAGCACTATTTTTTTAAACGATATGAACAACTTTGTGCAGGTAAACGAGGTTTACGCTTCTTATTTTAAGGCCGATTTTCCGGCACGTGCCACCATACAGGCGGCCCGGCTACCAAAAGATGCCAACGTTGAAATAAGCATGGAGGCCATTCTTTTTTAAGCAGCGCGCATCTTTATAAATTTACTTTCAGGCCGCCGGACTTATTCCGGCGGTTTTTTTATTATGTCTTTTCCGGTTTTTCAACCAAGGTGTGTAAACCATTAAAAATCAAAAAATTAGAACGCTTATTCCAAAGCAAAACATCCCGACTTTCAGTTATTAAAATTTTCAGAAGCAAATTGCGGTTTATTGTGTTAGAAACGGTTTTTTAACATAAAATAAGAAATTTTTTTGCTTTACTTATTTTTTTGTATACCTTTACTATACACACAAACGTATTAACCTATGAACATTTTTATTAGCAACATTAGTTTCAAAGTGAGAGAACAATCCCTGAGCGAACTGTTTTCGAAGTATGGTGAGGTAACCAGTGTACGCATCATTAAAGACAAAGAAACCCGCCGCAGCAAGGGTTATGGTTTTGTAGAAATGGCCAACGACGACGAGGCAAATGCCGCAATAGCCGCCCTGAACGGAACGGAGCACTATGAGCGCAACATTGTTGTTGCCGAAGCCAAAGGCAAAAAAGAACCGGTAGCCCAAGCCTCTTCGGAAGGCTAGCCAGCTATTTTTACCCTGTTTGAACCCGAAACCTAAAATTTCGGGTTTTTTATTAATATTTAGTCAATATCTTTCTTTCAACAATGCGTTCAACCTCTTATCTTTGCGGGATTTTAATTTTTCCCCTTTTTTAAAGCCGTTTTACGCAATATGCCAAAAGACACCTCCATAAAATCCGTTTTAATCATAGGTTCGGGCCCCATTATCATTGGCCAGGCCTGCGAATTCGATTATTCGGGCTCACAGGCAGCCCGGAGTCTCAGAGAAGAAGGGATCGAAGTGACCCTGATCAATTCGAACCCCGCCACGATTATGACAGATAAGGTAACGGCCGATAACGTGTATTTATTGCCGCTGGAGGTAAAATCGATTGTAAAAATACTGGAAGAGCGGAAAATAGATGCCGTGCTTCCTACCATGGGCGGGCAAACGGGCCTTAACCTGGCCATGAAATGCGAGGACCTGGGCATCTGGAAAAAATACAACGTGCGCATGATCGGTGTGGATGTGGATGCGATAAAGATCACCGAAGACCGCGACCTGTTCCGCAACCGCATGAACGAGATTGGCGTGAACTGTGCGCCGAGCAAAATTGCCAAATCTTTTCTCGAAGGAAAAAGCATTGCCCAGGAATTTGGGTTCCCGCTGGTGATACGGCCCTCGTTTACCCTGGGCGGCAGCGGCGGCTCGGTGGTATACGAAAAAGAAAACTTTGACGCCTTGCTGAACCGGGGCTTGCAAACCTCGCCCATTCACGAGGTGCTGATTGATAAAGCCGTATTAGGCTGGAAAGAATTTGAGCTGGAGCTGCTGCGCGATAAGAACGACAATGTGGCCATTATCTGCTCGATTGAGAACTTTGACCCCATGGGTGTGCACACGGGCGACAGCATTACCGTGGCCCCGGCCATGACGCTGAGCGACACCACTTACCAGAAGATGCGCACCATGGCCATTAAAATGATGCGCAGCATCGGTAACTTTTCGGGCGGCTGCAACGTGCAGTTTGCCGTAAGCAACGACGAGAAGGAAGAGATCATTGCCATCGAGATCAACCCGCGCGTATCGCGCTCATCGGCGCTGGCCAGCAAAGCCACAGGTTATCCCATTGCCCGCATTGCCAGCAAGCTGGCCATTGGCTATCAATTGGATGAGCTGATCAATCAGATCACCAAATCTACCTCGGCCTATTTTGAGCCCACGCTGGATTACGTGATCGTAAAAATTCCGCGCTGGAACTTTGATAAATTTAAAGGCAGCAACCGCGAGCTGGGTTTCCAGATGAAATCGGTGGGCGAAGTAATGGCCATTGGCCGCAGCTTCCAGGAAGCGCTGCAAAAGGCCTGCCAGAGCCTTGAGATAAAACGCAACGGCCTTGGCGCCGACGGCAAAGAGATAACCGACCAGGCCGAATTGCTGCGGGCGCTCGAACGCCCGAGCTGGAACCGCCTGTTTATGATCTACGATGCGATGAAGCTGGGTATTTCGGTAAAAACCATCCAGAAGCTCACCCGCATTGACATGTGGTTTTTGCAGCAAATTGAAGAAATGATTGCGCTGGAAAACGAAATTTCGAAATACCGGCTGAGCGATATTCCCAAAGACCTTTTATACGAAGCCAAACAAAAAGGCTATGCCGACCGGCAGGTGGCGCACCTGCTGCGCTGCCTGGAGAGCGAGGTATATGCCAAGCGCAACGACATGGGCATTAAGCGCGTGTACAAGCTGGTGGATACCTGCGCGGCCGAGTTTGAGGCCAAAACCCCTTACTACTACTCTACCTTTGAAGAGGAGAACGAAAGTGTTTCGGGCGAAAAGAAAAAGGTGGTGATACTGGGCAGCGGGCCTAACCGCATTGGCCAGGGCATTGAATTTGATTACAGCTGCGTGCACGGGGTGCTGGCCGCCAAGGAGTGCGGCTACGAAACCATTATGATCAACTGCAATCCCGAAACCGTTAGTACCGATTTTAGCACGGCCGACAAGCTTTACTTTGAGCCGGTGTTTTGGGAGCACATATACGACATTATTCTGCACGAAAAGCCGGTGGGCGTAATTGTGCAGCTGGGCGGGCAAACCGCCCTGAAGCTGGCCGAAAAGCTGGAACGTCACGGCATTAAGATCATCGGCACCGATTTTAAATCGCTTGACCTGGCCGAAGACCGCGGCAGCTTCTCTACTCTGCTTAAGGAAAACAATATTCCATATCCTAAATTCGGCGTGATACAAGATGCCGAAGAAGCAATCGGCCTGTCCAAACAGCTGGGCTTTCCGCTGCTGGTGCGCCCCAGCTACGTGCTGGGCGGGCAAAGCATGAAGATCGTAATTAACGAGCAGGAGCTGGAGCAGCACGTGGTAAAGCTGCTGAACGACCTGCCCGATAACAAAGTGCTGCTGGATCACTTTTTGCAGGGTGCCATTGAAGCCGAGGCCGACGCCATTTGCGACGGCACCGATGTGTATATCATCGGCATTATGGAGCACATTGAGCCGGCCGGTATTCACAGCGGCGACAGTTATGCCGTGTTGCCTCCGTTCGATCTTTCTGACGATGTGATCCGCCAGATTGAGGAGCACACCAAAACCATTGCCCTTGCCTTAAAAACGGTGGGCCTCATCAACATACAGTTTGCCGTAAAGGATGGCGTGGTTTACATTATCGAAGCCAACCCGCGTGCCTCGCGCACCGTACCATTTATTGCCAAAGCGTATGACGAGCCTTATGTGAATTACGCCACCAAAGTAATGCTGGGCGAAAAGAAAATAAAAGATTTCAAATTCTCTCCGAAAAAGAAAGGTTACGCCATCAAGATCCCCGTGTTCAGCTACGAAAAGTTTCCTGAAATACAAAAAGAGCTTGGTCCGGAAATGAAAAGCACCGGCGAGGCCATTTATTTTATCGATAGCCTGCAGGACGAATATTTCCAGAACATTTACAGCGAACGCAACCTGTACCTTAGCAAATAGTTTTATGAAAAAGATCACCCGCCTTGTTTCATTTGCAGCCGTAGCAACGCTTTTGCTCTATTGCAAGCCATCTAAAAAAAGTGTGGCTACCGCTCCTGTACCCGCTCCGGCGCCAACCGCACCGGTGGCAGTAGACTCAGCCGCTCTCATACAAATGGAAATTGTGCAGCGACGCTGGCCAAACAGCACGGTGGCCGATGTAAGAGAAGGCCAGGGTATTTACATCACACGCTGCGGCACCTGTCACCAGGTTTACGACATCACGCTTTTTAATGAATTTAAATGGCTGCACGAGATCGATGATATGTCGCCAAAGGCGAACCTTACCGCCGAGGAAAAACTAAAGCTTACCAAGTACATTCTTTCATACCGCGAAACCAAGGAGCGGCTCAGGAGAAGGTAATTAAACTCTATCGCAGGCATTCTAGACCTGCTATTCCAACTATATTTTACTTAATCAGTATTATGCTTTCGTATGATGCTGATTTTTTGTTTTATTGGGGGGACATAGTATCACATCTTTACAAAATTCAAGGTTTGCTTTTCTGCTTTGCAGCTTTGTTAAAAATTAAATTTGTTAGCGCTCTTTTGACCAAACATTCTTTTTAACACTTAAAAGCATTTTCTCTTTTTATTAAATGCATTTAAGTTTAGTGGAATAACATAAACTAACGTTTTTGGCAATGCCGGCGTGTCATTTTTTTGATTAGCATGAATTTCATTTTTAATAAGTCAAACGCGCCTTTTATAAAGTCAAACAAGGCGTTTACGCATTATTCTCACAAATCATACATCCTCGCAATAGATTTACAAGGCGTTTAATCTGTTAACAAACCGGTGAAAGAGAAAAATTTAAATGTATGGAACTAAAAAAAAATTAAGTCGCTGAAATCTAAAAGAATAATCAAAACAGGTTAAGTAATAAACAGCATGTTAATATTTATTTAATACGAAAAGAAAATAATCACGTTATCATTGTATCACCAAACCACACACCGTTCTCCCATGAATCATCTAAAACATTTTTTCCTTTTGGGAAGTATTTTTTGCTTTGTATACGTAAAGTCACAATGTCCGGTAACCCTGGCGATGCTTTCTTTCAATCCAAACAAGGCCAAGTACTGTTATAATGATAACATTACCATCACGCTCAACCCCTCAAACTCGTACACAGGTCTAAACTGGACCTTTACCGGGCCTAGAGGCAGCGTGAGCAACTCTCCTCCGAATGTATTTAACATTATTAAGATTTTCGGATCGGGGCAATTAACCGTAACCGGTAACGCGTTTCCCTCAGGAGGGGGCAGTTGCGGTGTAAACCTTACAACCTACATTACACTTGATCCGCCGATGACGGTGGAAGCTGGCGCTAATGCGATGATTGGATCGGGCATTACATCCGCTAACCTGGGCGGAGCTCCCACTGTAGTAAGCGGTGGTACCAGCCCCTTCACTTATGCCTGGTCGCCCGCCACCGGCTTATCATCTGCTTCGGTTGCAAACCCTGTTGCTACACCAGCTTCTACCACTAATTACCAGCTTACTGTTACCGACCAATACAATTGCACCGCGCAAGACCAGGTAACGGTTTACAATATAAGCACCATAACCAATAACAAACACTACGCCATTTTAAGAAAAAAGCTCGATGCGGGTTATTACAACAGCGTGACAGTAGGCGGCACCAAATACTTTTACTTTAAGTTTGAAGAGGAGTATTACACGCCTGGAACAAATCTTACCTATAAAGTGTTTGATGATGGCGGCTCTTTGCAAACCGGCCTGCCAACCCTTGCCGAAAATATGGGCGATAACCGCTTTGCATTAAATCTGACAGGGCTTACCGTTGCCGCCTACTATAAGGTATATGTGTATAACCAGAAAAACGAAGTCTGGGAAGGCCGTTTAAAAGTCAATTAAATTTATGAAGAACCTGATTATTTATGCGGGACTTATTCTGTCCCTGGCACTCTGTGGATTGCTGTTATATAAACAAACCTCCTCTTCCAAAAAGATAGGATACATTACTACGCTGCGGGTATTTGAGGAGTTTGAATTGAAAAAAGAACTGGAAGGCGATTATAAAAAAGTACAGATGGTGAAACAATCCTACCTGGATAGTATTAAGCTGAACGTACAAACACTCTCTTTAAACACAAATACGGATCCTGATAAAGAGAAAAAAATTGAAAATTATAAAAGAGCTTATTTGCTGAAAGAAGAGCAGTTTAACCATGAGAACGAAAACCTTTACCAGCAGTATACCGAACAGATCTGGAAACAGCTGAACCAGTATGTGGAAGATTATGGAAAAGAGAATGGCTACGATTACCTGTTGGGTGCTTCAGGACAGGGCAACATTATGTACGCCAGCGAAAAAGAAGATCTTACCAAACAAGTGATTGAATACGTAAATAACAAATACCGTGGTAAAAAAACTAAATAATCTTCTCGTACTGCTGACCGTATGTATGCTGGTGCTATCCTGTTCCTTAAGCCGGAGTGCTGATGAAAGCACCGATTATCTGGAGCAGGATAACCTTTACCAGAAAAAAATAAAACAGTACACATTCCGGTTAAAACCTTTCGATCCCATGCGCTTGATCAAAATAAACTATGGTGATTCCATCAACACTTTTTCGAAGCAGGCAGTCGATTCCATCATTAGCGAGTACAAAGGTTATTTGTGTTTTGTGTTTGAAATTGACATTGATGGTTTTAAAGGGGACATAGCTGACTATGAAACAGGAAAACCAACAGATTTTGAACAACGCTCCAGCTATTATTTATTTGGCATGCAAAACGATTTTAAATTAAAAGACGAAAAAGGCATGGAAAATCCCTGCCTGTTTTATTATTATGAGCGGCTGAACGAAATTGCAAGAACCAATCGTTTTATCATCGGCTTTAAAAATACAAATGCCCCCGAAGTAACCGTGCAATATAATAATCCCTACTTCAATTGCGGCAACATCAATTTCAGCATTAACACACACCATTTAGCATTTAATTAAGAGTATGACACGATTTTTTTTAAAAACCAAAGTAAGCCGGCCCATTAGCTTTACCCTGCTGCTGTTGTTCGTTTCGGAAATTATTTTTCCAACGGCCTCCATGGCGCTTACCAGCGGACCTTCGCAGCCCGAGGTGCTGTCGTTTGAGCCTGTATCCACATCCGACATGGTGGATGTGTTCAGCGGCGATTTTAAATACAACATTCCGTTGCTGGATGTGGAGGGCTATCCCATTAATATCGCTTATGCCTCCGGCATCTCCACCGATCAGGAAGCGAGCTGGGTGGGCCTTGGCTGGAATCTGAACGTGGGTAATGTGAACCGCGCCATGCGCGGCCTGCCCGATGATTTTAAAGGAGATCTCATTCATAAGGAAACCAACATGAAACCCAACCGCAGCTTCGGCATTAATGCGGGCATTGATTTTGAGATATTTGGCAAAGAAGGAAATAAAAAACCAGGTGGAAAAGTCGGAAAAAAATTCAAGCTCAAACCATCCGTGGGCGTTGCCATTAATTACAACAACTATACCGGCTTCGGGGTAGACTTATCCATTGGAACCGGCATTTCGGCCGGTGTGAGCGGTAAAGGACTTGATGCGGGATTAGGGTTACATTCTAACGCCGCCAGCGGATTGGATATTACACCTGCCCTGGCGTTTAGTGTAAAAAAAGCCAAAGCAGACCAAAAAGACAACACACTCACCCATGTGAACAGTATGAGTGGCTCGCTGAGCGGGGCCTTTAACACACGCGCTGGTCTCAAACAGCTTTCCTTTAATGGCAACTACACCAAGTCGGTCGAAAAATCATCCCTGGGTGTTTACTACAATCCGGTTTCAGCTGTTCCGGGCGTTCCCACTATCGATATCACCGAGGAAGTAAGCACCATTTCCTCAAAGGGCCGCAGTGCAGGAGCTACTGTAAATTTTGGTTTACAATCTTATGTTCCAAACATCGCCATGCCCATGATCAACAATGCGGTGGATCTGAGCGTAAAATTCAGTACCCATATTTTTGGTATTGATGCCGATGTTCGCCTGGGCGGGTTTTATTCTTCGCAGCAGCTGGCCGAAAAAACAAAAGACGTGCCCTCTTATGGTTATATGTATTCTGAACTGGCCAATGGCAACTCGGGGGCCATGCTCGATTTTAACCGCGAAAAAGAATCTTCGTTTAGCCGCACCACCAAAAATCTGCCCATCACCAATTTCACCTACGATGTATACAATGTTACGGGTCAAGGCATGGGTGGTACCTTCAGGCCCTACCGCAGCGATGTGGGCCACGTGTTTGATGTATCCTCCGGTTCGATTTCCGACAGTTATTCATTGGGCGCTGAACTGGGCGGCGGCAACTTATTAAAAGTAGGGGTAGATGTGAGCGTAACCGACGTAACCTCTAATACCGGCAAATGGACCGACGACAACGAGGCCCTCGATTACTTTCAATTTAACCAGGCATCCTTAAACAGTACCTTTGAGCCCTATTATTTTAAAGCGGTGGGTGAATTATCACAAAACACCGATACAAAGCGTTTATACACCGACATGGGCGGCGACCAGGCATACGGCATCAACATTCAGCAAGGTTCCTCCAATTCGGCAGCGTTAAACTCCAACCTGCCCAACATGAAATCGAAAAAGAAGCTGGAGCAATTTCCTTATGACTCGAGTCCCCTGGTATTAGCTACCGGTACTAATAAAATTACACAACGTCAAAAACGCAACCAGTGTTTTACCACTTTAACCAAGGATGAAGCCAAAAACTTTGGTCTGCAAAAAGATCTGTACAACACGGTGGGCGTTAAAGATCACAAAAACAACACCGGATCTGAAATGAAAATTTCGGCCAGCTCACAAAACCACCACATTGCCGAGATCAGTGTGATTAACACCAATGGTCAGCGTTATTATTACGGTCTTCCGGCCTACAATATCAAAACTCAGGAATACTCTTTCAATATTGCAGGCGAACTGATGAATGGTACTACCGGCTTAGTAAATTACAACGCCGGCGATATTACCACGGGCAACAACCGGGGTGTGGATGGGCATTACAACATGACCGAAACCCCGCCTTATGCCTATACCTATCTGCTCACAGCCATTGTTTCGGCCGATTACGTAGATATAAACGGTAACGGCCCCGACAATGCCGACATAGGCACGTATACTAAATTTCATTATAAAAAATCATCTGCGAGTGGCGATTACAAATGGCGCATGCCAATTGATGCGACGGCCGGCATGGCCAATTTTAGCGAAAACTCCAAGTCGAATCCACTGGATAACTCAGCCAGCTTCACTTACGGTGAAAAAGAACTGTGGTACCTGGATGAAATTGAAACCAAAAACTATCTTGCAAAATTTACTTTGTCCGATCGCAACGATGCAGTAGGTGTTTCGACTAGCGATGGAACTATTCCAAATCAAGCAGCTGTAACTACAACCAGTAAAAAAATTGATAAGATCGACCTGTATTCAAAGCCCGAATACGATATATCGGCGGCTAATGCGGTTCCGATCAAAACAGTTTATTTTGTTTACGACTACAGCCTGTGTTCAATGGCTTCGGGCCGGTTACCCAATAATCGCTACACAACAGACGGTGGTGGAAAATTAACGCTTAAACAAGTTTATTTTACTTACGGCAAATCGAACCGTGCCATTTTAAACAAATACCAGTTCACCTATGCTTCCAATCCTAATTACCACAACAAGGCTTACGATCGCTGGGGTAATTACAAACCCGTAACTGGATCAATCAATTATGGTGTGACACAGGCTATCACCAATCCGGAGTTTCCGTATGTGGAGCAAAACAAAACCAATGCTGATACTTACGCCCAGGCCTGGAACCTGAGCAAAATAAGCCTGCCTTCCGGTGGTGAGATCAACATTGAATACGAATCGGACGATTATGCCTTTGTGCAGAATATGCCGGCCGGGCAGATGTTTAAGGTATTGGGCTTTACCACAAATAATCCGGGCAACGACGGCACGGCCATAAACTGGACCAATGAATTGTATACAAGTGGCAATGGCACCAGCAAACTCTATATGGTGGTTGATCTGCAAAACATGTCGCCGGTGATTAACAACGATAATGATTTTGTAAAATATTGCCTGAAAGACATTAACGAATACAACAAGCAGCTGTTCTTTAAATTCCTGGTAAATCTCACCAAACCTGCTATCACCAACAATCCCGATTTTTACGAATTTGTGTCGGGTTATGTGGATGTGGTGTATGACCAGGCCCAGGGCAAGGCCCTGGCCGGTATCATTAAGGATCCCGCAAACGGCAATGCGCCCACCGGCAAGGCCTGGATCAAGCTAAAAGATGTGAGTTTAAAAAATAAGGGCAATGGACCCAACATCAACCCCATTGCCATGTCGGCCATACAGTTTGCCCGCCTCAATTACGGCAGCCAGATCTGGGGCGCGCCATTCAGCCCTCCGGGCGATATTGAAGATGCTTTAAAACAATTGGCGCAGGCCGCGGCCGGCTCTGCCAAAACGCTGGTAACCGGCTTTAAAAATCCCAACAAGGCACTTTACGACAAGGAGTTTTGCCGCACCTTCCAGGCCAGCAAATCCATGGTGCGCCTGTACAATCCAAACGGTAAACAGCTGGGCGGCGGCTGCCGCGTAAAAAAACTGTATCTCGACGATAAGTGGAACATTATGACGGCCCCGGCCAGCCCGGTGCAAAGCGCCAGCCAGTATGGGCAGCTGTATACTTACGAAACCACCGATGACTTTGGCAGAACCATCAGCTCGGGCGTGGCCAGCTACGAGCCGCTGGTAGGCAGCGAAGAAAACTCTATGAAACAGCCCAGCTATATGGGCAAAAACAAATGGGCCATGCTGGCGCCGGACGACCGTTATTATGTAGAGGGACCTTTCGGCGAATCGTTCTACCCGTCGGCCAGCGTGGGTTACTCCAAAATAAAAGTGAGCGCCTTTATTTCAAATGCCAATGCCACACAAAGCAGCAAAGATGGGTATAAGGTATACGAGTTTTACACCGCCAAAGACTATCCTACTCTAACTAAGCACACGCCCATCATGCCCAAGCAGTTCCGCAGCCCGCTGAAATCGCTGGTAAAGATCTTCAGCCGCGATTTGGTGTCGGCCTCGCAGGGTTACGTGGTTATTACCAACGACATGCACGGCAAGCCGAAAGCTGAATACGATTATTCGGCTACGAATGATATCGTAAGCGAAACGCATTTTTATTATAAAAGCAAAAGCGGCTACCACGAGCCTTCGCAAATTAATTTATACGGCGATGCCTCCTACTCAGGCAATGAGCTGGACAACAGCTGCACCGTAATTACCAAAGATGGCAACATTGCCACCGAACCGGCGTTTGGGGTTGATTTTGACGCGATTGCCGACTTCAGGGAATCAGAAACCCAAACCAACATGGTGGGCGCGCAAATTAACGTCTCGTCTTTCCTGGTTGGCCTGGTTCCCGTATTGGCAGCTTCTATGTGGCCCAAGGCGCAATTCGAGCAGTCGCGCTTCCGTTCGTCGGTGCTTACCAAAGTGGTGAACAAATACGGCATTCTGGAAAAAACGGTGGTAAAGGTCGATAAATCGGTCACCACCGCCGAAAGCATGGCCTTTGACGCCGAAACCGGCGACGTGCTGGTAAGCAAAACCACCAACGATTACGACGATCCCATCTACAACGTAAAATATCCCGCGCATTGGGGCTATGATCAGATGGGCGGATCATATAAAAATATAGGCCTCACCTTCCAGGCCGTAAGTCCCGGAAACGGGCTTTACACGGTAGGCAATTTAGGCAGTGCTCTCAGTGTTGGCGATGAACTGATGTTAAGCATTAACAATGGGCCATTCAATCAAAAAGTGTGGGTTTGCAGCAAATCAGGCGCAAGCATCATTGGCCTGATCGATCAGGCAGGAAGTCCAGTTTTGTATGCATCTGTGAAACTAAAGGTACTTCGTTCAGGCCGGCGGAATTTATATGGTAGCCAGATGTCCGTGCTCACCTGTTTAAACAATCCAATTTCAGGTTCGGCTTTAACCATCAACTCGGCGTCCAACGTGTTGGATGCAAAAGGCGTGGAATACTCAGACCGATGGCAGATACCAAAAGGGTTTGGAAATGCTATTCAGCAAAACAATTGCAGCTGCACAATTACTCAAACGGGCACAGATTTAATTAATACTTTGAAGAGTCTATTTAATACGCCTTGCAATTCAAATGGTAGCCCTGGTAGCCCCTCACAAATTCCTGGCAATGCCTTTTTTAATGGTGGTTCAGCTCCATCCCCATTACCAACAGCATTGTGGCTCGCTCCTGGCGCACAAATTCCACCTGGTGGCGGAAACTACGCCTTTTCTTTAATTAATACGGGATTTGGAACGCCTAGTATTTATCCGAATTATAATAACTACAGTTTTACGCAAAATTTATTGAATCTTATGCCTTACTTGCCTTATTCAACATATAACCCTGGTATTAATGGACAGGCTCCATATATAGGATGGGTGGGTC
Organism: Bacteroidia bacterium; assembly: GCA_044221905.1. Lineage (GTDB taxonomy): Bacteria > Bacteroidota > Bacteroidia > B-17B0 > Aurantibacillaceae > Aurantibacillus. Next base: position 357,400 of record JBGAOE010000005.1, on the reverse strand, counting down.
CAGTCATTTATAATAGTAACGTTTTTGGATCTAACACTGGTAATGTTTTCTCGGGTTATTTTTTTACTGATAATGGCGGATGTAATATAAAATTTGAATTTCCAAATTTGACACCCAGCGATAATACACTTTTAAACGGTTATTTTAATCAGTTGTCTGCAAATACCGGCGCTGCACCAAGCAATACTGTTATCGACCTAGTCCCTGTAAGTGGGCAATCATACTGTGACGCTAGCCAGATAAAAGTGAACTTTATGGTAAAAGTAAATGGAAGTACAGTATACCAGAATAATCAGGTAATTATTAAAGCCGATTGTTTGGCCGGCAATCTGTTGAGCTGTCCTGGCGGGCCTCCTGCTAACCCTGGTCAGTGCGGCTTGCTGGAGAACAACAAAATAAACCCTTTCTTTTATGGCATTAAGGGTAACTGGCGCAGTAAAACCAATTACGTATATCTTACCGATCGCGTGCAGACCATCTCCAGCGGCGCCAATGGTACTAATACCAATGCCCGTAAAGATGGTTATTACACCGGTTTCTCGCAGTTGTTTTCAGCAGCTGGCGGCAACGACTGGAGCTTCAATCCCGGTTCGGGAGTAAACAAATGGGTAAGCAGCGTACAAACCACCAGGTACAACCAGCTGGGTGTTGAAATAGAGACCAAAGATGCCCTGGGTCGCTACTCCTCTGCCCTGTATGGTTATAACGACGCCCTGCCTGTTGCCGTAGCCGCCAATGCCCGCCTGCAGGAAATAGCCTTCGATGGTTTTGAAGATTACGATTATTACCCGGCGGTGTGTAACCGCGAGCACCATTTTGATTTTTATTCGATTGGCACCCGCAATACCAGCGAGGCACACAGTGGCAAATACAGCCTGCAACTGGCGGCCTCCACCACCCTGTCGCAAAGCAAAACAGTGGTAAACTCTTTGTGCAACTCCACACCAGCGGCCACCTGCTACTACTATTTGGGCTGTGGCGACCTGATCTATCCTTTTACCCCTGTTTCGGTCAACAGTGGCAATACGGCCACCGACTATATTATTTCGTATTGGGTAAAAGAAAACTACAGCGGGGCAAAACCGCTTGACTACAGCGGCAACCAGGTAACCGTTACCCAGGGAGCCGGTGCCGCCTTTGCCACCAAAAACCTAAAAAAAAGTGCCATTATTGATGGCTGGCAGCGTGTGGAATACACCTATACCATTCCTAATAACTACAGCGGCGCACTGGCCGTAAACCTGGTAAACAGCGGCAGCAATACCGTGTATTTTGATGACATCCGCATGCACCCGGCAGCGGCCAGCATGAAAACCTTTGTGTACCACCCGGTAACGCTCAAGTATGTAGCCGAACTCGATGCCAACAACTTTGCCACCTTTTTTGAATACGACGCCCAGGGCAACCTGATCCGCACCAAAAAGGAAACCGAGCGCGGCATCATGACCATTAAAGAATCAAAAACACATTATGCCAATTAACATGCGAACATTCATCTCTTTTCTTTTCACAGTTGCATGCGGCATTACCCTTGCCGGCACTGACCCTGTGCTGCAGGCGGCACAGGCCGATTTTAAGCGCACCAACCTGGCTTACGAAAAAACACCGAACCTGAGCATGGACACGCAGTACATGGTATTTGGCGATCAAACGAGCGATGAGCTGATGGAGGCTAAAAATGGCAAATACATTAAGTTTGAGAACCAGGTGTATACGCTCGTTGACGATATCGAAACCTATACGATCAAAGATAAGATCATCAGCATCAACCAGGAGAATCGCCTGATCTCAGTGGGCGACCACCGGGCTTCTGCCGCTGATCTCATGCCTATGAATGTGGACTCGCTGCTAACCCTGTGCGAAAAAATTGAGGTGGAGCAAATAAACGCTACGGAGAAAAAATACAAGCTCTTTTTTTCGCCCGGCGACCTGCCCGAGTTTAACCGGGTAGACATACACATTGATACAAAAAATTATCGTTTTACCCGCCTGGTGTTATTCTATGCCATGGAGATCAACCTGAAATCTGATTTTTATGCCGAAGAAAAGCGGCCCCGCCTGGAGATCGTTTACAAAAACTTTAAAACACTAAGCGCAGAACCTTTGATCTTTAATGAGGCGCTGTATATAGTGGAAAATCAGGGCAAATTAAAGCCTGCTCCAAAATATTATAACTACAAGGTTATGGACCTTAGAAATCAAACCCGCATTAAAACCAGCAAATAACATGGCCATATCATTTTTCAAACTCCGCATGCCGTTTCCTTTCAAAAAGGCAATCATACTGCTCTCCTGCCTGTTCGTCAGCATATCTCCTGCTTTTGCCGCGCACGAGCTGGGCTCGTCGCGCCTCAATTTTTCAAGCTACAATGCCAGCACCAACAACAGCATTTTTTTGGAGGACAATAAGTTTGCTACCATCAGCAGCAACCTGGCCACACCTGCTAACTTCGGTTTTTTTGACCTGAGTTATAAGAACAAGCTGGTATTTGGCATCGATCGCAGCGTGCTGAGCCTGGGCGCCATCAGCGCCAATCTTACTAATAATGTTTACAGGGCAGAGGTTGACGTCACCATCATTTATAATCAACTGGCGCCGCAGGGGGGCGGCTATGTGCTGAACATGCTGAACGTTGGGAAAACCTTTACGGTGAGCTTCAGTGGCTTTAATAATCAGGTGAGCTCCAGCGGACCCACGACAGAAATTGACCTGGACGCGTTTAATCTTAGCAACAGCTACCAGTGCCTGGTAACCATCAGCGCTGTAAGGATCTATAATTCTTACGTCTCTACAACGCCCATTGCCGGCACCAACGTACCCGCCAACCTTTACCTGGAGCTTCAATACGATGCCGAGCGGTATTACGATCTGAATACATCGGCTGCAGCGCCTTATACCAGTAACAGCGCGTTAACTGTCAATTACCTGTCAGGCACCAGCACCGGCAATGAATTTGAGGTGAAATGGCTGCGCATTCCCGGCGCTGAGGAGTATGAGCTCGAGTGGCTCTGGCTCGACGAAGGCACTTATGGAGGCACAAGCGGCGGCCCAACACCAATCGCCATTCCTGCCAGCCCGTATTGGAACGCTTCAACCCGTGAAATCAGCTTTAAAAATAACGCCACCCGTATCCGCACGGATCAGAACAGCTACCGCATCAGCAATATTTATGAAACGGGTTATTTGCTCTTCCGCATCCGGGCAGTGGGCCGTGCCAAAACACCTGCAGCGCTGATCGCTCTCGGTAACTCTGCGCTATCTGAGTCGTATACTAACTGGACCTGGCCAGACACATACACGCCACCCGCCGGAGCGCCCACCACACCTGCAGGGGTAACAGGCGTTGCAAGCAGCATTTGGCCATTTTATGCCAGCCTTACTGGCATTCCGCACGAACAAAATAAAAACTGGGTGTTCACCGCCTCCTTTGCCGAAGAAGGTAAAAAAAGCGAGGTGGTCAGTTATTTTGACGGCTCGCAGCGCAACCGGCAAACGGTAACCAAAAACAACAGCGATAACATTGCCGTAGTGGGTGAAACCTATTACGACTATCTGGGCCGACCCACCATACAGGCCTTACCCACCCCTGTGGCCGACGCCACCATTAAGTTTTATCAGCAAACAACACCGGGTAACAAAACCTCCTTTAATTTCGACATCAATGGCAATGCCTTTACCAAAGACGTTTTTGCCGCTGCCGCAAGTGCGGGCCAGTGTGCGCTTACGGCTCCGGGCTTTACGAACGCTTACGGCACAGGCATGTACTACTCTGCCAACAATACCTTTACCAGCCTTACCTATAACAACGGTTACATACCGCAGGGCGAGAATTATCCCTTTACACAAACCGAATACACACCCGATAAAACCGGAAAAATTGCCCGGCAAAGCGGGGTGGGTGCCAGCTTAAAAATGGAAAACGGGGTGGGCGTACCCAAACACGACACCCGTTACCTGTATGGCTCGGTGACTCAGGACGAGCTGGACCGCCTGTTTGGCTCCGAAGCCGGCTACAGCACCCACTACACCAAAAACATGGTCATCGATCCCAACGGCCAGGTGTCGGTAAGTTATTTGAACCAGGCCGGCAAAACCGTGGCCACTGCGCTCAGCGGCGGCAAACCCGCTAACCTACAGCCATTGCTGGCAGCCGATGGCAGCACCGACCTCTCTAACATTCCGGCCAACACCATGCAAAGCGACCTGCTGAACAAGGCCAGCGCCAGCAGCGTGGATGCGCCGGAGGATAATAACTTACGCGTGAACGACCAGTTAGTTTACAGCGAAAAAATACTGGTAAGCACCCCGCAGAATTACCAGTTCGATTATTCACTGCAGGGATCCAGTTTTAATGGATGCAGCTATGGAGGTATTATCCATGCTTACGATTGTGCCTACGATATTGAGTTCGACATTCGCGACAAATGCAACCAGCGGCCGGCCGGTTTTAACGGTATCACTTATAGCCTGGGTAAGATCACGCCGCCTTACCCTGGCTCCGCCTCATCCACCAACTTTGATTCTCAAAGTGGGAACGACCTGGTGAATTTTTCATTCTCACAAATCTTTCCATCCGGAGCCTACCCTCTTTCCGTGTTTCTCGACATTGGCGAATACACCGTTACCAAGCGCCTGAAAGTGAACCAGGCCGCCTTGCAGGTATATCTTGCCGATTATTTAAAGTACTGTGCAGATGGCCCCACCAAATTTGATACCGATGAGCAGGTTAATTATAACGCATCGGGCTGCGAAATGGACTGCCAGGAATGTGCGGCGGCGCTGGGTACCGAAGCTCAATTCATAACCAATAACCCAAGTCTTACTTTACAACAAGCCAAAGACCAGTACCGCCTGTTGCTGCAAAACTGCTACGAGCCTTGTGGCTATGAAAGCTACTGCGAAACCACGGCCGATGCCATGATGATAGACATGAGTCCCAGCGGTCAATACGCAGAGTATGGCTATTCCAGTGGTACTTTCAATGCATCAGCTTATCCGCTTTCCATCTTCAACAGCGTAAATTCTTTGCCACAGCGCGCGCTGAGCGCCCCCCCTACCTGGCGCAGTCCCAAACATTACCTCACTGGTGCTACCAGTTACCTGGATGAGTTTGGCCAGCCGGATAAAGTGTCCGTATTTCAAACCTACCCGGGTTCATTGGTGTTTGTACCTCCTATTCAAGCTAGCGCTCCCCTCACTGCCGGGCCAAACCCTAACGAATTTTATGTGGCGCCTGAAAAACTTCTGAATGAAGCCGATTTTATTGCCGCCTTTAAGCCCAGCTGGGCCCAGTCTTTATTGGTTTATCACCCGGAGTACCCTTACATTGAATGGTGCCTGAAAAACGCCACACAACAGGTAAGCACAGCCGTTCCGTTTAAGTATAACAAATACGATTATACCAATCCAAACAATCCCACCATCAACAGCATTATTACCGGGTATGTTAAAACCAGTGATGATTTTGACTCCTTGTATACTGCCATTGACGATATTGACGACATTGATAACACTAGCTTTTTACCCGCACCGTTTGGTTCTATCAAATCGTACGATGTTATTTTTAATCCTTTTACATATGACCCCTATTGGACTACAACAGCATATTATTATATAGCTGGTATTTCTCCAAACATTTCGGGTGTCAATTATCCTAACCCGGCCGAAAATGCCAGTCCGGCCAATGGCTCCCTTATCCCACAATTGCCTGCCGGTTATAGTGGCGCAAACCCAGCGGATTTTACAAGTGTTGCGATTTATCCTAAACATAAAAAAGATAAAACCGCCAACAATCGTTTTTACAATTACAAAAACACTGGTCTTAATCTTTACCAGTTTGCGGCAATGGTATCCACACCTTTAGGTATGCAGTATGGTCAGTCCATGAACACCCTGCTATCCTCACTGAATTCTACATATTATTCCTCAATACCAGCAAATGGCCAGGCTTATATTATGAACATTATTGATCCGGCCAATCCAGCTAGTGACGCTTTTAAACGCAAGGCATGGAGTACATACAAAACGTTGTATCTTGCTTTGAAATGTGAGTTACAGGAGGAAGCCGCGCAATCCTACGTGATGAATAGTGTTACGCGAGGCTGTAACGATTGTATTGGTAAGACCAATTTTGAACTGAGATCGGTAAAATACACTACTTACCCTGTGGATATCATGGGCCAGGTTCTTGTAGCCTGCCTGGCTCCGGGAGGACCAATAAATGTAAGCAGCTATGTTAACCTATCAAATTTTTTGTGGCTATCCATTCAAAAAACCTGGTTTCACCCATATAATACTACAATTTCTCCATATAACAAGGATCAATATTGCGGACTGGCCACCAAAGACCTGTATCAAAACAAGATCAAACGTTTTTACAAAACCGATGATGCCTTAGAATTAGCCCCCAACGGCGTTAATAATAGCCAGGCGGCTATTTATGCACAAACCGGTTTATGTCCTAACGCTTACGATTTACAAAGTTTCCTGAATGGCATGCTTAATACCGATAACATTAGTGTCAACACAGGTAATGCGTATAATTCTTTTTTTAATACAGGTGTTAGCGGAGCAGGATTTGATCTGTCCCAATACGTACCGGAGTTCTCTCAAAACCTTTACCAGGTCATTGCCCCTACAATTCCTTCACCAGCAGCCAAGTTCAAATATGATGTGAGTACTTCTACAACGCAAAACCTCGTGGCAAACATAAGCATTGGAAGCAGTAACTGTGCCTTCAACCTACAGTTACCAGCTATTGACCCAAATCTTCCCTCCGGCTTATTTTCATGGATCTCCTATCAAAGCTCCAGCCCATTATACAAGATCAATCAGTTTGTGAGTATGCAAGCAACCAGCAATACTCAATTTAATGTAACTGCTATAATTTCATCTACTGGGGTCAATCCACAGATTTATAGTTTAATTCTCAGTGGCAACTCCTGTATTTCACTTACTGGTTGTGGCTTTTCGGCTCCCTGCGAACCTAATGGAAATGGAAAAGCTATTAATGCATTGTTAAATACCTTTGCCGCCGCTAGCACATTTCCTTCCCCTTATAATGGTACAAGTTATATCTCTGGAAATATACTTACTCCAGCGCCTACCCCATACAGCTATGTATTTATTAATAGTATTAAGCCATTGTTAGAAACGAGCTCCATTAGTAATAACTGGACCTGGTCTTATTCATCTAATCAGATTCTGATACAGGATGCAACGCCTTCAAACACCAACAAACAACTTCAGATTGCGTTTACCTTACCATTTGCATTTGTACCGGCACCCGGTGGTTCCAATACAACTCCTAATATTTCTTGCATCAAAGGATTTCAGAACTTTCAGCCAGATCCTTCCATACCAGGTGGATTTACGGCAGAAGGAATTACCGATAATCTTTCGCCCTGTGAAGCAGGCACTGTAATTGTAAAGGGTGTCGTAAATCTCGGAGGCGTCCCTCTAAAATTAGGAATTTGTTCGTTTGAGCTGACAACATGTAAGACGCAAGAGCATCAGGTTAGTCGTGACGTAGAGGCATGGGCTACAACTACTGGTTCAGGATTCAATACTATGCTTGCTTCAGGCAGCGCCATCAACATCTCAAGCAACGCTTTTTTTACAAGCCTACTTCGTAGTTACTTGAATTCGGCCACTACGTATAATACCAATGGCCCGATACAGAACTATTTTTATTGGCTCCCTGACGCAATATATAACGCTAACAATGATAAAAAAGCAGGATGGATTGTCGTTAACCAGTCACAAACGGCTCCCAGCAACGCTCCTTCAGGTTCTTGTTATATAACTGTTGAAAAGATAACTAGCGGGGGTATTAATACTATAAGTACGTTGTTAAATGCTGGACCACTTAGCATTTATAGTGTCGCCAGTGGTCTATTTATTAATACTAACTTCTATAGTTTTAAGGTTTTTCCAAATGGTGGTGGCCAATATGACACACTCTTGGTCACAAGTACTTGCTTTCCGTTAAAAGCGTGCAAAAGTTGTACATCTACCACCCAACAAGTGGTTACTGTACTTAATACAATACAATATCCTATAGAAGACTTTAAAAGTACTTTACCGATGTATTTTTTAAGTACACCACCTATTAATAGTTATAATTTTATTCCTGCTCTAAACCCCGGACCGAATTATGCAATAACTAATGGAGAATCTTTTCACTCTCCAGTTTCTGGAATTTCATTTAACCAATTAAGTCCTTGTCCATTACCTCCAATGTTGATCACTGGATCAGGTCTCGCGTTTAACCCGAACTCTCCAAGCCCAAATCTTAATGGTGCGACTACCATTTTTCAAAAGAACTTTTATGCACCTTTCGATGGGTCTTTTAATATCCAGCTGCCATTAATTAATGGCGATGATTTTGGAGGCCAGCCAGTTGCCACATACTATATTAATAACGTAGCTATCGGAACGTTTAATATTCTTCCGGCTGGTAGTGCTATAACTAGCAGTGGAGGAAATTATTTTCTAACAGCTAATAGCTTAAACACATTTAAAATAATTATTACACATGGAAATACCAGTTCTTGCAGAAGAGTGTATACAATGGCTCCTATTTATATGACAGAGGCTTCTTCTCAAATTTTTAAAATCCCCTGCACCAACACCCCTTGGCCCACCGATACCATGCCTACCGTTCAGTACGAGGAGCCCTGTGCCCCTTACCTGCAGGACATTGTAGACAATACCGCCGACGAAAAATACGATGCCTATCTAGCCGATAAAAAAGCCACCTTCATCCGGGATTATACCAACTACTGCCTCAACACAGCCGTGGAAACCCTTAAAATGAAGTACAACAACACCGATTATCATTTTACTCTTTATTATTATGATCAGGCTGGCAACCTGGTGCGCACCGTGCCACCGCAAGGAGTGAAACCTATCAATCTCACCGCCATTTATACCGGGGCTCAAACCAACCGCGAAGCCATTATCGACGACCGGAAAAATTATACCACGGTAACCAAAAAAATATATACCAAACATAATTTCCTTACCACTTACACCTACAACTCGCTGAACCAGCTGGTGAAGCAGGAAACACCCGATGCCGGCATCAGCAAGTTTTATTACGACAACCTGGGTCGCCTGGTGGCCTCACAAAATGCCCAGCAAAAATTCCAGAGCTCGGGCTCCGACCAAAAGTACAGCTACACCCGCTACGACGCCCTGGGCCGTGTGGCCATGGTGGGCCAGCTGGGCACCAACGACCTGGACACCTACCCGCTCTCCGGCGGGCAAACGCTTCGTGACCTGCTGTCGGCAAGCAATTACCCGCTTAACCTGGCCATTGCCGCCAACAGCCATGTGGATGTGACCCAAACCTATTATGGCGACGATCCTGCCTTTGTGGCCATCGCACCATCGGCCTGGTTCAGCAATGGCATGCAGCAAAACCTCAGGGGGCGCGTGGCCACCATGAGCATAGAGGATGCTTATGACGGTAACAATGCCACCTACCAGCACGCTACGCACTACACGTACGACATACACGGCAATGTAAAAGAGCTGCTGCAGGAAAACCCCGACCTGACCCGCTTTACCTATTACTTTTCGCAGCAATACAAAAGGATAGAATACGATTACGACCTTATTAGCGGCAAGGTAAATACCGTTACCTACCAGCGCGGGCAGCCCGATATGTTTGCGCACAGTTATTGGTACGATGCGGCCAACCGCCTCACCAATGTATACACCACCCGCGACGGCGTTACCTGGGACCAGGATGCCAAGTATTATTATTACCCGCACGGTCCCCTGGCCCGCACCGAGCTGGGCGAGCACAAGGTGCAGGGCAACGATTATGCGTATACCCTGCAGGGCTGGATCAAAGGCGTGAACAACGAAAAACTGGCGGCTAACAATGACATGGGCCTGGATGGATCCTTGAGCTCGTCCACCAACAAACACAAATACACCGGCCGCGATGCCTATGCTTACTCCCTGAATTATTACGGCGACGTAAGCACCAGTACCCGTGACTACCTGCCCGTAAACAGCAGCCACACCGCCGCAGCCACCTACTTCCTGGGCACCCAGATCACCACAAGCGCCCTCTCGCCCTTATACAATGGCAACATTTCCTCTATGTCGGCCTGCTACCTGAGCCCCGATCCCGGTACCATTCCTGTTACCGGCTTGTCAGGAGCGCTCAACATCGTAAAAAACAGTTCTTATTGTTTTATGAGGCATTTTGCTTACGACCAGCTCAACCGTGTTCGTTCGAGCAGAACCACGGCCAAAGCGGTGGACAATAACAACAACTGGCTGTATACAGTGGCAGGAAGCTTAGCCAACGAATTTGCCGAAGACTTTAAGTTCGATCAGAACGGCAATTTGACCAAAGTAGACCGCCGCCTGGCGGCCGGCAGCTTCGACAACCAGGTGTATTATTATTACGATGCCGCGGGTACCCCTTTTAACCCCATGACCACCAGCGTGGCCGCACCTACTAACAAGCTGGCCTATGTCACCGATGTGGATGCCGCCGGCAATCAGTCGGCTGATATCGATAACCAGTCAACCACCACCAATTATGTATACGATAAAAACGGCAACCTTACCGCCGATGCTTCGGAGAACATATCCTCTATTACCTGGAACGTGTACGGTAAAATAAAAAACATTAGCCGCAACACCACCAGCAAGCCGGGGCTTACGTTTAAATACGATGCGGCCGGCAACCGGGTATCCAAAAAATCGGCCAACAACGCATTAACATCCCTCACCACCTACTACGTGCGCGATGCGCAGGGCAATATCATGGCCACCTATGTGGATCAGATGAGTGGTTCCGGTGCCGCCAATGTGCTGACCATCGGCGAGCTCAATGTGTATGGCAGTACGCGTTTAGGTACCAAAAACGTGAACAAGGTAATGGGGTATCTTAACAACGGCGTAAGCCAGGTATACCCCAGCGGCATGCTGGCCCTGCCCGAAACAGGCCGTACCCTGGGTTACAAATCATACGAGCTCAGCAACCATTTAGGCAACGTGCTGGCCGTAATTGGCGACCGCAAGCTGCCCGCCGATAACAATGCCGACAACGTGATTGATAACTTTTGGGCCGATGTGCTGAGCGGCACCGATTATTATGCCTTTGGCGCCCCTATGCCGGGCCGGCAGTATAACAGCAATGGTTATCGCTATGGCTTTAATGGCAAGGAGAATGACAACGAGGTGAAAGGAACCGGCGCCCAGCAGGATTATGGCATGAGGATTTATGATCCGAGGTTGGGTAAGTTTTTGAGTGTGGATCCTCTGACGAAAGAATATCCTTGGAATTCTGTTTATGCTTTCGCTGAAAATGATGTTATTAGAAGTAAAGATTTGGACGGCGCTGAAAAAGATATTGTGACAATTTATCTTGATCAATCAGGTGCACAAATTGGAAATCCAACTTTCGAAACACTTCCAAAACCCGGTCCTTTGGGAGATGGTACCTTGACAAAATTTGAACAATTAAAATGGTATGGATCAGAAAGCTCTAAAGCCTCTTACTTTGCCCCCCAAGGGCAACAATATATACCAAGTATTGATGTTTCTCCAAGTCTTTGGCAAAATATTAAATTTAAAACATCTAAGTTTACAGACCAAATCTCGAGATCAACGAAAGGAAGCATGAAAAACTATGGAGCATTAGAAGGAGATAACGGTAGAAAAAAGGTTTCGGATCTGGTACATTCTATAAACGACCTTGGAGAGCAAATTCCAATTATCGGAGAAGCTTTTGCATTAAATGATGCATTGTGGACTGGTATGGATGTAGCTGCCGACATTGAAAAAGGCAACATTAAAACAGCTGCGGTTAGACTTGTGACTGAAGTAGCTGGAAATCTGATTGATGATGCAATAGATAAAGGAGTTTCTGCAAAACCCTTGACCAAAGGAGCTGTAAATGTAACAACTAAAATTATCACAGGGTATGTAAGTAACGAGATTGTCGACGAAGTGGAAAAACAAGAGATTGAGGAAAAACGGAAATGAGTGCTCAAAAATATTGGAAAGATAAATTCGATAGTAAATTAGATTTTTTTGCAACAGTGGCGCTAATGCTATTTGGTAGTTTCATGTCATTTATGGTCTACCCAAGCACTTTGCGAAATCCTCCCAGGAGTTCAGTAGCTCTGGGCGTAGTTTTACTCATGGTATGTCTTTACAGAATTATCAAACACGTTTTCAGTTTTCTTGTTAGATTAAATATTGCAAAGAGACTTATACTTATCTCTATAGTTCACATGACACCCTTTCTATTTTATAATTACAGTAGCATTCATTTTGGAGATGCGCTGACCATTAGATACGCTTCTGGGGTTATAATCTCATTTTCTACAACCGTAATACTAGAGTTAGTTTCCTTGAGTAATTCAAAATAATATTTAGTCACCCTGCCCCCGCTCCGCAGGATTTGTAATCCTGCGGTAAACGTTGTATGAGAGAATTTGCAATTCCCCGCTTCGCAGGATTTGTAACCTGCGGTAAACGCAGTTTAAATGAATTTGCAATCCCTCGCTCGGCAGGATTTGTAACCCCGCTCCGCAGGATTTGTAATCCTGCGGTAAACGTTGTATGAGAGAATTGCAATTCCCCGCTTCGCAGGATTTGTAACCTGCGGTAAACGCAGTTTAAATGAATTTGCAATTCCCTTTCAAACTTCTGCTCCGCAGGATTTGTAATCCTGCGGTAAACGTTGTATGAGAGAATTTGCAATTCCCTTTCAAACCACTAAATTTAATCGTGCATAATTCTGTTAAACAAACGATCAAAACCGATACGCCTACTTTCTTACACTTACCGTGGTAAATTGGATAGATGTGTTTTCACGCAAAAACCACAGGGATGCTATGATTGAAGCGTTGGAATACTGCCAAAAACACAAGGGGTTGATCGTATTTTCCTATGTCATTATGACCAATCACGTTCACCTGATAGCGAATACCAGCGAAGGGTTTCTATTAAAAGATACGATCCGGGATTTGAAAAAGTTCACAGCAAAAAAGATTCTCGAACAAATTAAAAACGAAGCGGAAAGCCGGCGCGAATGGATGTTATCGCTTTTTATGCTCAATGCGGTAAAGAGCAAAAAACACAGCGAATACAAATTCTGGCGGGAAGGCAATCATGCGATTGAATTGTATAATGAAAAATTTGTTTGGGACAAGATTCATTATATTCATAACAATCCTGTAGAAGCTGGTTTTGTGAAAATGCCTTATGAATGGGTTTATTCTTCTGCCAGTAATTATGCAGAGTTGAACAGTATATTGGAAATAGAATGTTTGCCTCAACGATTAATAACCCTTTAGCAGATTTAAGCTCTAATTTTTATGCCGCAGGATTACAAATCCTGCGGAGCATTGGGCATTGGTCCTGTGGAAGCTGGTTTTGTAAAAATGCCTTATGAATAGGTTTATTCTTCTACCAGTAATTATGCAGAGTTGAACAGTATATTGGAAATAGAATGTTTGCCTCAACGATTAATAAACGTTTAGCAGATTTAAGCTCTAATTTTTATGCCGCAGGATTACAAATCCTGCGGAGCATTGGAATAGATATCCATTCATTATTACTGCCGGATCTCAATCCGGCAGAGTGTTGGGCATAAAAATCCATTTCCAAACCAGTCTTAATTCCTCCTTCGGTCTTTTATCTTTCATCCTTAATCTTTTATCTAACTTCATTTCCACACTTTCAACTCTAAGCCCTCAACTTGAAACTCTTAAATTTTCGTCCTTACAATTCCTACCTTCGTCCTTTAAAAAAAACACAGCTCTTTTTGCGCTGGAGCAAAGCAAAAATTATTTAACAAAATAATATTGCTTTTCAGTGGTTTATCCTCATCAAAACATGGCTTCGCATCACTCTGAAACACTTATACAACAATGGATTCAGAGCCCACCTGAAATTTATCCGAAAATATTTTCAGTTCCATTATAAAAGTTATTCTGCTTTCATCAACAAAATTATCTACGTGTTTTGCGCAGTCGTTTTTGTGTTTTTTTCATCTGCAAACTAAGTGAGACAATTCGCAAATCAAAACATACCAGATATAAACTTGACTGGTGATTCTGCACATTCGTAAAATATATTAGCCACCGGTTATCTGCAAAATTTTATTCAACGCATTTACGCAAGGCTATGAAGAACAAAATCCATTACCTCAAAACGATCTGCCTGACAGGCTTGCTTCTGGCAGCGCTTGGCGGCACCGCTCAAAAAAAAGGCACCGGCGGCGGAGCTGTTGTAATTGCTGCCGGCCCCCCGCCACCCTGCCCGCCACACCTGGCGCCAAAAATGAGCGAGCTCAAATTCATGCCCAATAAATCGTCGTATTGCATCGGTGATAATTTCTCCATCCTTTATTTCAACCCCATGAATCATACCATGGTGAACCTGAACTGGATCTTCCAGGGCCCACCACCCCAACAACTTCTTAACACCGTCTCTACAACGTTTAGCATCAACAACATTCAGGGTCCAGGCAAAGTGGTGTTTACCGGCACCATCAATACCATGGCTGTGGGTGCTTGCACGTTTAACCTTAATTTTCCCATCAACGTTACCACCAACCTGTTTGCCAATGCCGGGCCCGACATTTTTGTATCCACCACGTTTCCCTCCGGCACCATCGGCGGCTATCCGGCTGCCACCGGCGGGCAGCCAGGTTATACCTACGCCTGGACCCCCAACACCAACATCAACAACACAACGATTTCCAACCCGCAGGTCAATCCCGCCACCACCACCGTTTATCAGCTGGTAGCCACCGATGCCAACAACTGTGTGTCGCCGCCCGACCAGGTAACGGTTTACAACATCAACAATCTTTCCAATCCCAACCAAACATACTACGCCGTACTGAAGAAAAAACTCGACGGCGGCTACTACAACACCATCCTATTTAATGGTGCACAAACCCTGTTTTTTAAATTTGACGAAGAGTATTACAAACCGGGGGTGAACAATAACCTGAACTATTCGATTGTAGACGACGGCAACAACCCCGTTACCGTGCCTTCGCTGATAAAAAACATTGGCGATAACCGCTTTACGTTAAGCGCCAACTCAACCAGCCCGGCTTTAACCAGCGGTGCTTATTATACGCTGGTGGTGAAAAACGAAAAAGAAGAAACCTGGCAGGCACGATTTAAAGTGAATTAAAATGATGTTGACAAAAATTAAAACCCTGGTACTTATACTTCTGGCGGCAGCGGTTGTCGTGTTGTTTTACACCACGTTCCGCTCCCACAAAAAATTAGGCTACATCGCTACCGCCAAGGTGTTTGATGAGTTCAGCCTGAAAAAGGAAATGGAGAACGACCTTAAAAAAGTACAGACCTCGCGCCAGGCCTATTTAGACAGCCTGAAGCTGATCGTTCAGACCCTGGCAGGTGGCGCTGCTAAAGACAACGACTCAAAAATAAGCGAATACAAAAAAATGTACCTGATCAAAGAAGAGCAGTTTAACCAGGAAAACGAGTCGGTGCTGCGCAGTTACAACGACAAGGTTTGGAAACAGCTGAACCAGTACGTGGAAGATTTTGGAAAAGAGAACGGCTACGATTATTTATTCGGCACTTCGGGCCAGGGTAACCTGATGTATGCGGCCGAGGGCGATAACGTGACGGATGCCGTGATTGACTACATCAATAAAAAATATAACGGAAAATAATCATGAAGAAGATCCTTGGAATAATCCTCAGCGCGTGCATGATTTTTTTATTGGGTTCCTGTAAGCCCGAAAAAAGTACGGCCTACGAAAAACAGCTCAAACAGTTTAAGTTCAAACTAAGCCCGATAAGTGCTGAAGCACTGGTGAAAATAAACTACCGCAACGAAGCACTCAGTCCTGAAGAAACGGATAAGGTGATGCGTGAATACAAAGATTATCTGTGCTTTCGCTTTGAGATCAGCATCGATAATTTTAAAGGAGAGATTACCGAATACTACGACAAAAACGACAGCAGGGCCGATTACGATAAGCTGATGAGCTACTACCTGTTCGACATGCAGAACGACCTGTATCTGACAGGCGATAACGGCGAAAAAATTCCCTGCAACCTGTATGTGTTTGAAAGAAACTACGAGCTTACCAAAAGCAACCGTTTTATGGTTGTATTTAAAAAACCACAGACCGGTAACTGCAAGTTTACTTACGACAACCGTTATCTCAACATCGGCAAGGTTAATTTTCTCATTAATAACAACGATTTTATAAGTTAAGAATATGCTTAGATTTTTGTATAAAACCCGCACCCGCCGCATCATCAGTATCTATCTGCTGATTGCGCTGTTTACCGAGATCCTTTATCCCACCGCGGCCATGGCCCTTACTTCCGGCCCTTCCACACCCGAGGTGCAATCGTTCGAACCCATCTCTACCTCCGATCTGGTGGATGTTTTTTCGGGCGATTTTAAATACAACATTCCGCTGATGGATGTAGGCGGATATCCCATTAACATTGCCTACAACTCAGGCATTTCAACCGACCAGGAAGCCAGCTGGGTGGGCCTGGGTTGGAATCTGAACGTGGGCAACATCAACCGCGGCATGCGCGGTGTGCCCGACGATTTTAACGGAACGGATATTATTAAGAAAGAGTATTACATGAAACCCAACCGTACCTATGGTATTACCGCAGGTATTGACTTTGAGCTATTTGGAAAAGAGCTGAAGAAAAAACCGGGCGCAAAGAAAAAATTCAACATTACGCCGCAGGCCAGCGTGGGTGTTAACTATAACAACTATACCGGTTTTGGTGTGGAAACATCGTTAGGCGTCGGCATCTCGGCTGGCGTGGGTTCAAAAGGCAAGCTGGATGGAAGCCTGGGCTTGCACTCCAGTACCACCGGTGGGCTTGATATTTCGCCCAACATTAGCTACAGTGCCAAAACCAGCGAAAAAGTACAAGGCACCAACGACCAGCTCACCAAATCGGGCGGCGGCACCATTGGCGGCACCTTTAATACCAGGGCCGGTTTAAAACAATTATCCTTCAGCGCCAACTACTCACAAAGCCTTGAGCGCGTGAGCAAAGCGCCCGCACCGGCAGGCTCTTCCTTTGATAAGCCGGCCACCTCCGACGCGTTTGCAGCCGAAAAAGGAGAATCAGAACCGGCGGCAAAGCCAGACCTTACCGAAACCAAAGAAACCATTTCGATGGGCGGCGGCAGTTCAGGACATTCCATCAATTTTGGTTTGCAAACCTATGTGCCGCACATCAACATGCCCATGGTAACCACGGCTGTATCGCTCAACTTTAAAACCTCGGTACACATTTTTGGAGTAGATGGCGACCTGAACATTGGCGGATATTTTTCGGGGCAAAAGCTGGCCAACACCAGCTCCAACATGCGCGCTTACGGTTATATGTATGCCGAACGCGGCCAGAACGACGATGCCGCCCTGATGGATTTTAACCGCGAAAAAGACGGCTCCTTCAGCCGCTTTACCAAAAACCTGCCGCTCAGCAATTTTACCTACGATGTTTACAGCGCCGTGGGGCATGGCGTGGGCGGCACCTTCCGCCCCTTCCGCCACGATGTGGGCCACGTGTTCGACAATGCTTCTTCTTCCACTTCCGACAGTTATTCCATTGGCGCCGAGCTCGGAAGCGGTAACCTGATCAAGCTGGGTGTTGATCTGAAACTGATTGATGTAGACAACAACACCAACAAATGGTCTGATAAAAACAAAGCCATCAATTACTTTCAATTCAAAAATAAGCTAAGCACCGAAGACGAAACCTATTACTTCCGCTCGGTGGGCGAAAAAACGGCCGATAACGCCAACATGACGTTATACACCGCGCTGGGCGGTGAAGACGCGTATGCCATTAAATTGAAACAGGGCTTAAACTCCAGCCCTTTGTCCAATGCCAACTCCAATTCACAGTTTATCTCTGCCGAAAAAGAGCTGATCCAGTACGATCAGGCGTCTTCTTCCATTTCGCTTTCGGGCAATAACTATCACACCAGCCGGCAAAAAAGGAATCAGAATTTTTCCATTCTTACAGTAAGCGAAGCCACAAAATTTGGTTTTCAGAAAGCGTATTATAACGGTACCGGGGTTACCAGCCTCATTGGCACCAATCCCTCGGTGGCCTTTTCGGCCAGCGGCCCATATAGCCACCACATCGGCGAAATATCGGTGCTCAATAACGGCGGCGCCCGTTATATTTATGGCCTGCCGGTATACAACAAAATGCAGCGCGAGGTAAACTTTAACTGTACCGGCCAAAGCTTTGACGCCAACAGTGGTCTGGTGTCCTACTCCGCCGGCGATGCCTCGGTAGGTAACACACTGGGCATTGATAACAACTTTGGCGCTACTGAGCTCCCGCCGTTTGCCTATAGCTATTTGCTCACCGCCGTTGTTTCCGACGATTATGTGGATGTGACCGGCAACGGACCCACCGACGACGACCTGGGTACTTACACCAAATTTCACTATTCGCGAAGCAATGCCGGGGGCGACTATAAATGGCGCATGCCGGCAAATGCAGGAGGTGCAGCCAAAGCCAATTTCAGCGAAGGAGCCAAATCAAAACCACAGGACCAATCGGCCAGCTATAGCTACGGCGAGAAAGAGCTCTGGTTTTTAGACGAGATCAGCACCAAAAACTACGTTGCCGTTTTTCAAACCTCCGATCGGGCTGATGGGCTTGGCGTATCGGGCGAGCATGGTGCAGTAACTGCTTCAGGAACTAAAAACAAACAGCTGGATAAAATAGTGCTGTATGCAAAAAAGGATTACCTGGCCTCGGTGAGTGCTGCCGTTCCTATTAAAGTGGTTAACTTTGTATACGACAACTCGCTGTGTCCCGGCACTTACAACTCTTCCGGCGGCAAGCTTACGCTCAAATCCGTATATTTTACTTACGGTAAATCAGACCGCGCCCGCTTTAATAAATACGATTTTACCTATTCCTCAAACAATCCTTCTTATCATCCTAAATCATACGACCGCTGGGGCAACTATAAGCCCGAGCCTACACCTGCCAATTATGCTTATAACAGCACGGTATTCAGCAATACTGAATTTCCTTATACCATACAGAACAAAGTAACACAGGACGGCTATGCGGAGGCCTGGCATCTTACCAGGATTGCCTTACCGAGCGGCGGAGACCTGAGCATCTCGTACGAATCGGACGATTATGCCTTTGTTCAGAATTTTCCCGCGGGCCAGATGCTGAAAGTGGTGGATGCCACTACCACGCAGCCGGGCGCGCCAAGTGGCAACAGCCCCTGCACCGTGGGTACGCTTTTTACCAAAGTGGGAGGCAGTTATACAAACAATCTATACCTGATTGTAGATGGGGTACCCAGCGGCCTGAGCAATGCCGATTTTCAGAAATACTACATAAAGGACCTGATGAACGGCAACAAAAAAATGTACTTTAAGTTTCTCATCAACCTTACCAAAGCACCCGGTGCGGGCGTGGTGGTGCCCAATTTTTACGAATACGTAAACGGCTATGCCGAGATTGACGGCAACAATTTTGGAAAAATACCCGGCGCCAATACGCAGGCCTGGATCAAGCTGAAAGACGTAAGGGTGAAACGGCAAACCGCCGGCGATTTCATTAACCCGGTGGCCCTGTCGGCCATCCAGTTTGGAAGATTGAATTATGGCGAGGAAGTGTGGGACAAGCAGGCCAGCCCACCAGACGACATTGAGCAGGCGTTAAAACAACTGGCCAACGAGGCCATGGGTTCACTCAAAACCATGATCACCGGGTTTAAAAACCCAAATAAGGCCCTGGCCGATAAGGAATACTGCAGCAAATTTATCACACACAAATCAATGGTGCGTTTATACGAAGGCACAGGTACCAAGCTGGGCGGAGGCTCACGTGTGAAAGAAATACAGCTGAACGATAACTGGAAAATCATGACCACTACCAGCAGTACTTACCAGGACGATGCCAGCTACGGCCAAACATACACCTACACCAAAACCGACGAGTATGGCCGTACCATCAGCAGCGGTGTGGCCAGCTACGAACCGCTGATTGGCGGTGAAGAAAATTCGATGAAACAGCCCCGGTATTTTGGTAAAAACACCTGGACCATGATGGCGCCCGACGACCGCTACTTTAGCGAAGGGCCTTACGGCGAATCGTTTTACCCGGCCCCGAGCGTGGGCTACGACCGGATAACCGTAAAGAGTAAGCTGTATACGCCCAACGCAGCCAATGTGATGAGCAGCCAAAAGAACGGCTACAAGGTATACGAGTTTTATACTGCCAAAGACTATCCGGTAATCACCGAAGAAACACCCATCATTCCCAAACAGCACCGGCCACCGTTGGGCAACCTGATGCCGTTTAGCAAAGATTTTATTTACACCTCGCAGGGTTACGTGGTAAAAACCAATGATATGCACGGGAAACCAAAAGCGGAGCTTGATTATGCAGAAGGCAGTACCACCCCGATGAAAGAAGTAAGGTTTTATTACAAAACCAAAGACGGGCAATACCGCGAACCTACCCAGCGTAACAATGCACTCGACGCGCAATACAACTACAACGTGCTCGACAATACCTGCACCGTGATAATGAACAACGGCACCGTGGCCAGCAAACCCATCGGTATTGATTTTGATGCCGTGGCAGATTTCAGGGAATCTGAAACCCGCACCATTAATGCAGGCGCGCAGATCAACCTGTCCACCTTCCTGGTGGGGATCTTCCCCGGAATTTTCCCAACCGTATGGCCAAGCTGTGGTAAAGAAACCTCGCGGTTCCGTTCGGCCGTGCTCACCAAGATAATTAACCAGTACGGCGTGCTCGAAAAAACCGAAGTAACCGAAAATGGTGCCGTGCTGAGCAGCGAAAACCTGGCTTTTGATGCCGAAACGGGCGATGTATTGGTAACAAAAAACAGGAACGGATATAACGACGATGTATACAGTTTTAAATATCCGGCCTACTGGCGTTACGACATGATGGGGCACGCCTACAAAAATGTGGGCATCGAGCTGGATGGAACCCTTGTCTCAAACGGCGCCACCAGCATTACCAATGCCAGCACCTATTTAAACATTGGCGACGAGGTAGGCATTACCACTTCCAGCACATTTGTAAAAGCCTGGGTGGCCGATGTAACGGGCAGCACCGCTAAGTTTATAGATATTGGTACCACCATTGTTTCGGGATCTAATGTGCCGGCCAAGATCAAAGTCATCCGCTCGGCCCGGAGAAATCTTCTCACTACGGACATGGCTTCGCTCACAAGCCTGGTAAATCCTTTAACCGGTGCCAGCGCCAGCCAGGCCATATCCATTACCGCCAGCAACAAAGTGGTAGGAGCCAGCGGTACGGTATTTTCCGACACCTGGCAGATACCGCTGGCGTGTACCAATACAGTAGGTGTGCTGGTTAATCCGTTTGTAAAAGGCATTAAGGGCAACTGGCGTGCAAAGGCCAGCTATGCTTACCTCACCTCCCGCCAGCAAACATCGGCCGGCGCCAACAACAATACAGATGCGAGGCAGGATGGTTATTTTAACGCCTTCAGCGCCATTTATACGCCGCCAGTGTCGGGCACTATCTGGGGTTACAACAACGCCAACTGGACCAACACCATTGAAAGCACCAAGTACAATCAATATGGGGCAGAGATAGAGAATAAGGATGCACAGGGAAAATACTCCTGTGTACTATTCGGCTACAACGAAAGCCTGCCCGTAGCCATTGCTAAAAATGCACAGCTGCGCGAAATTGGGTTTGACGGGTATGAGGATTATGCCTACTTCCCCTCTGCCTGCCAGCGACAGCCTATTTTTAATTTCAGTCCTGATGGAATGGTATCTACTGATTATGCGCATACCGGCAGGTACAGCTATCGCTTCAGCAATGGCGTAACCAGTACGTCAAAAACCGTAAGCCTCACGCCCCAGGGCACCGGCAGCAATACAAACTACTCCAATTACACCTTGGGTGATTATGATTTCATCTATCCTTTCTCGCCACTATCGGCTGTAAACTTATGGGGTAAAGAATACATTCTCTCCTACTGGGTAAAACAAACTGTGCTGGCCAACGATTACAACGCCTGCCAGATCAATGCCAACGGATTTACGATTCTTGAAACCAGGCGCAGTCCTGTCATCGATGGATGGCAGCGTCACGAATTCCGGTACATGATCCCCAACAGCTATGCCGGAACAGTTGTATTCGACATCACCAATAACTCGGGTGGGCCTGTATATTTCGACGACATCCGGATGCATCCTTCATCAAGCACCATGAAAAGTTATGTTTACGACCCTGTGTCGTTGCGTTTTGTGGCCGAACTCGACGAAAACAACTACGCCACATTTTACGAATACGACGACCAGGGCAAGCTGGTACGAATTAAAAAGGAAACCGAAAAAGGCATTATGACCGCCGTAGATTCTAAAATTCATTTCCGGAAATAATATGAAAACACATAACTATTCTATAGCACTTGTAACAACCCTTCTGTTGCTTTTTACCGGCCGGGCCGTAGCATTTACTGTAACCCCTATGACCATGGCGGCCAGCGACCTCAGAAAGGTAAGGACGTATTATCACGATCATCCCGAGCTTTCGGTTGAAACTAACTACAAGGCCTTTGACGATCATCAATACTCCAACCTGCGGGAATCCAAAAACGGGCTGTATGCAAAAAATGCCAAGGCCTATTATACCCGCATCATGCAAATGGAAATTATCGGTTTTGGAAACGAGATCATTAGTGTGGATCACGAAGACAAACAAATTATACTTGGTGACAACGATCAGCCCGAATCTTCCATTTTTTCACAGAATCTTGATTCGCTGCTGCTTTTTTGCACCAAGGTGGAGTATAAGGATCTGGGCACGAACGAACGCAGATACATCATGGATTTCAGCGAAAATGAGTTCAGTGATTATGACAAAATAGAATTTGACATAGACACTAAAAATTTCAGATACACCCGGCTGGTGCTTTATTACCGAGCAGCCATGAACCTTACCAGCGACTACGAGCAGGAAGCGAAGCAGCCGCGCCTGGAGGTTACCTACAGGAATTATAAAACAGCCCTGACGAACAGCGCTATCCTTCAAAAAGATAATTATGTGTTGGAAGTTAACGAAAAAACAGTGCCGGTAGGGAAGCTGAAAGGGTATCGCATCGTCGATCAACGCAAAAAAACAAGGCTCAAAGAATACAAAACCAAAAAGTAAACATAAAACGTTACTACTATGTCAAATAAAATCACATTCTTCATTTTAGGCTTATTAATTAGCTTAGCCGCAGCAGCTGGTCACGAAAAAGGATCGTCGCGCCTCGATCTGAAGAACTATTCGGGCTCAAACAACATGGTTTTTTTGCAGGACAACAAAATTACCAGTGTCCAGCAATTAGTAGCCAACAATACACCGCCGGGTTTTTTCGACCAATCCTATAAAAACAGGCTGGTGCTGGGCATCGATAGAAATGTGATCTCCATTGGCAGCGCCTCTACCTCGCTTACCGGCAATAAAGACTATTCGGCCGAAGTGATTGTAACGCTCATCAGCAATAAGATCAATAGCCTTACCACCCCACCCTACATTTTATTTACAACCACCACCCTTTGTACGCTTAAGGTAAACAGCCGCGGGGCCACCGTTAATCTCAGCAATGTTAATAACGGGGTTACCGAAACCGACATGGATGCCTACAATTTTGACTTTGGTTACCAGACGCTGGCAGTAATAAATAGCATTACGATCAAAGATGAAAATACAAATACGGTGATATCACCGGCCGTGCTGCCTGAAAACCTGTACCTGGAACTGCAGTGTGATGCCGAACGGTATTATACCATGAACCAGGCCAGCACGCCTTATAGTAGCGCCAGCCAGTTTTTTATACGGTATTATTCCGGCGTTACCACCGGCAATGAGATTGAAGTTAACTGGGCCCGCATTCCCGGCGCCGACGAATACGAACTCGAATGGGCTTGGCTCGATGAATTTAACTTTCAATACACCACCGCACAGGGCACATTTGCCAATGCGGCATGGACAGCTAACCCACAACTCAACTTCAGAAACAATTCAGTAAGGATACGAACCGATCAGAACTTCTACCGCGTTCCCAATACGTTTGAGAGCGGTTATGTATTTTTCAGGGTAAGGGGTGTTACTAAACTGTTGGCACCTCCATCATTACTGGCTGTAACAAACGAACCGCTTACCGAATGTGTAAGTCCCTGGACGTGGGCCGATGTAACAAATAACTTTCCGGCACCGGGCAGCTTTGCTCCCACCGGCAACATCAGTTCCATCGGATCTCCCGTGGTTTCTGTTCCGGTAGGTGGCGGCATTACCGGCCTTGGCGGCGCCAACGTTCCCCTGTTTGTAAACCTGCTCAGTTTAAGTATGGAACAGGAAAAAAACTGGGTGTACACATCAAACTTTGCCGAGGAAGGTAAGAAAAAAGAGAACGTGGGCTTTTTTGACGGAAGCCTGCGCCAGCGCCAGTCAGTAACATCAAACAACACAACCAAAACAGCAATAGTTACCGAAAATTATTACGATTTTCTTGGCAGGGAAAGTGTTCAATCGCTGCCGGCACCGGTGAATGACGGCACCCTTAAATTTTATCAAACCACCGTAAATGGAAAAAACGGTTTTAACTTCGAAAACGTAGGCAGCAACCCCCGGCCTTTTGGTAAAGAGGTGTTTGCGGTAGGCTCCGGTGCGGGGCAGTGCGGCTCATTAAACGGTTTGTCGGGGTTTAGTAATCTCTATGGATCCGGATTATATTATTCCAACAACAACCCTTTTATAAACACAACTACCAAACTCGAGACTTCCTACGTTCCCGATGCCGAGAATTTTCCATTCACACAAACCGAGTTTGTGGCTGATAACACCTCAAAAATATCACGGCAAAGCTCTGTTGGCCCAACATTCAGGATTCACAATCAGATTGGGCTGGGCCTGAAGCACGACAACCGGTACATGTACTCCATCCCGTTGCAGGAAGAGCTTGACAGGCTCTTTGGTTCAGAATGCGGTTACGCCAGTCGCTACAAAAAGAATGTGGTGGTAGATGCAAACGGGCAGGCCAATATTACCTATTTGAACGAAAATGGCAAAACGGTGGCCACCGCTCTTACAGGCGCCAATCCCGCTTCTCTCAATCCGCTGAAGAACAGTGCGGGCACAGCTCTTAATGCGTCGAGCGGCGTGATGCAGATAGACTTATTAAACAAGGCAAATGCTACCGACATAGATACCGATAAGGACAACAATCAGCTGGTAGGCGACGCCCTTGTGTTTAC
Organism: Bacteroidia bacterium; assembly: GCA_044221905.1. Lineage (GTDB taxonomy): Bacteria > Bacteroidota > Bacteroidia > B-17B0 > Aurantibacillaceae > Aurantibacillus. The sequence goes on along the minus strand of JBGAOE010000005.1, from coordinate 332,081 downwards.
GCAGGACATTATTGTTACCTCACCGCAGAATTACCTGTTCGACTATCGCCTGACTGGACCTAACGGTTTCGGCATTTGTAATTCCATCTGTCTCGATTGTGTTTACGATCTCACGTTTGACATTGTTGACAAATGCGGCAACCGGCCGGCAGGGCTTGCTGCTCCAATCGTATTAAAACTCGGCACCGTTGTTTCAGGGGTAAATACACCCGCCATCCCCGACTCGTTGTGCAACGATGACATCGTAAGTTTCAACTTTCAGCAATTATACGCACCCTCAAGCAATTCGCTCAGCGTAGCGTTGGATGTAGGTGCTTATACCGTAACAAAAAAACTGACGGTAAACAACGATGCAATTGAAAAATACCTTAAAATTTACTTAAACAATTGCCCCATGGACCTGGGCGATTTTGAGAACGCCGAGGCATCCAACCTGAACACCAGCGGTTGCAGCAACACCTGCCAGCAATGCGTTACCGCTTTGGGTACGCTCAATAATTACATCACCAGCAATCAATCGGCACCAAACCCGCCCCAATCAGAAATAGACAGGCTTACTGCGGAGTATAACTCCCTGGTAAAAAGCTGCGTAGAGCCCTGTCAATATGTGAGTGTGTGCGATGCCAACAAGGAAGCCATGCTCATTGACATGAGCCCTAACGGCCAGTATGCTGACTACGAAGGCGCCAACAACAGCTATGATCCTAACCAATACAACCTCTCGATTTTTAATCTTACCAACTCGCTGAGCAAAAAAACCGCACTTAACAATCCGCCCAGCTGGAAAGAGCCGGAACATTATCTGCTGGCTACCAATAAATTCCACTATTTTGAAGACGACAATGTAACCATATCGTACGTGGACGTAATACAGGTAAGCCCCGGCGTGTTTCAGCCACCGGTGGCAAACACCTCTTACCTGGTGCCATCCTATAGCTCCAACCAGGGCCTGATTAACTTCCAGGTAGAGCCGCACTATTTGAGCAATGGCGCCGATTTTATCGCCAACTGGAAAGCATCGTGGGCCAACTCGCTGCTTAAATACCACCCTGAATATTGCTACCTGGAATGGTGCATGACCAACCGGACAGTAACAGGTACCAACGTAGGGCCGGTTTATAATTATAATATCGATCCTAATACCGGAAATCCAACCACCCTGGATCCTACAGCTTTTTATGTAAACAGCAGCGACAAGTACGATTCACTGTTGGTAGCGGTAGATGACCTGGACTATATAGGATCAGGCTCCAGCGGAACGGACTATGTTTTAAACCCGATTACCTATGATCCATACTGGACAACCACCGGCTACTATTACGTGGCACCGGCGGCTACGGCCTTCCCCAACTCAACACCCAGCCAGGCACTGCCACGACCGGCCAGCAACCTGGCCCCATCGGGAATAAACACTTCGCCTAACGTTAAACAGCTGCAGCCATCTGGCGTTCCGGCCGATTTCTCAAACACCGGCCTTCACTATCCCGACAAATACAACAAAAATGCCAACGACCGCTTTGCTAACTTTAAGGGCACCGGATTAAACCTGTATCAATATTCAGCGGTGATCACCTCTGCCCTGGGCTCTCAAGTTGGCGCCAATGCAGCCACGCTCATTTCGGGCCTCAACTCAAGCCCGATGTATGTGCTGGGTGCTCCAAGCCCCGGAAACCCGGTTACATACATTACCAACATGGCAAACGGTTCTTCCACTGCCGCACAAAAAGATCAAAAGCGCAAAACCTGGGAGTTTTTTAAAACCATGTACCTGGCCATGAAGCAGGAGCTGCAGCAGGAAGCCGCCCAGGCTTATGTGATGAACAGTGGCTGCCGAGGCTGTAACGATTGTATCGGGCAACCTAACTTTGATTTCAACTCAGTGCCTTTTACCACTTATTCCAACCTGCAGGCTATCTCCTTATTTCCCCTCAACAACGCTCAGAATATTACCTGGGCCTTTGTGAACTACTTCAACAACTGGTTCTTTCCTTACACAGCATACAATATCAAGCAGCAATGCGGCATGTCCACCGCCAGTCTTTACAAATCAAAAACAAAACGTTTTCAGCAAAATAAAGATGCAAAAGCATTGAATGGCGACACCGAAATTACCGATGATGCTGAAGCCAATATTTATGCATCTACCGGCCTGTGTCCAAAAGCCTTTTATTTTAAGAATTTCCTCAACGACATGGTGGATCCCACCAGCACCAATAATCTTAAAAGCGGATCAGCCATTAACCTTTCGCAAACGGCACCATCTTTTAATAAAGAATTGTACGACGTTATTACCAATAACTCCACTTCTTCCACCAGTCCGCCGATGTACACCAATGTATCGGCCAGTGGTGCCAACCTTACCGGTAAAATAACGGTGAGCAGTTTTTCTGATCTGCGCTTTACGCTGAGTTTTGTATCCGCAGCTCCCGGTGCCCCGGTTTCGCCATCGCCGCTCGACTGGGCTAATTATAATGGCACTTACCAGATTGTAAGCTTTACAAGCATGACCGTTACCGGCCAATACGCGTTTACAGTTAAAGCTAAAATACAAACGGTGGGCGCGCCGCCGGTGCAAACATACGAGGTAACTATGAACGGCACCACGCTTGTAAACGGTTATACCGGCCTGGATCTGACCACCTGCGGCTTTGAGCCTCCCTGCAAGTTGAATGGCAATGGTAAAGCCTTAGGAGCCCTGTTTAACTCCCTGATACTGGCCAATGTGTTTGGCACTACCTACGGTGTTGCCGTGGGGGGAAGTGGCAACACTACCGGCTCGCCGCACCACGGTATTTTCAACAACAGCATAAAACCGTTTCTTGAAACCGGCACGCCTAACTCAGCCACCTGGAGCTGGCAGCTTACCACTACAAGCCTGCCTTATGTATTTGTTCTTACGGATGGCACCAGCGGTGCAAATGCCAACAAGAAGATCCGCGTTACCATTACATCCTCCGCACCAGGCGTATCAACCTCCCAGCTCAACTGCCTCAACAGCATCGAAAATTTCAAGTTAAATCCAGATCAAACCAACTACCCGGGAGGTTTCTTTGCCACTATTTCCACCAAAATTGTTCCGGGCCTTTCTGCAGCTTGTCCGGCTGCCTCGTTTGATATCAGCGGATACGTTGAAATAGGTACCAATCTGGCGAGCATGTCGCCATACAACATCGGCACCTGCAGCTTCGATCTGATGACCTGCAGGGGGCAGGAATACGATATGAAGAAAGACATGCAGACCTTTTCGCAAAGCTCTTCTTTCATCAACATGCTCATTAACAACAGCTATAACCTTACCAACGTACCCGAGCTCACCATGCTGATGCGCAGCTTCTTAACCGCCGGCACTAACTATGGTACACCTAGTGGAACCCCGCCTGTATACCCTGTGGTACAAAACTATTACTACTGGCTCAAAGATGTGGCTAACTCAAATGCAAACAGCGTTACGGGTTGGATTTTTGAAAGCACTGTAACACCGGCTCCTTCGGTAGCCCCAAGCAATGCCTGCAAACTCACGCTTAAATTTGCCAATGCAACGCACTCTTCACCCACCATCACCAACCTGTCGTTGCTATATGCGTTTGCGCTCACATCGGGTCCTATTAAAAACGGTAGCATTTATACCTTCAACCTCACCAACCAGGTGGGCGACCCTTTGATTTGTGAAACCACCTGCATGCCGATGAAAACCTGCCAGAGCTGTGTAGGTACTACTCCTGTTACTTTAAATCAAACCGTACCATGGTACTACATTCAAACCTTTGACTGTGCAACCTATACAAATTTTACATTAAACCATACCAATCCTTATGCCGCTTCGCCAACAACAGTGCCCTATACATTTATGTCGCCGCTGTGCAATACTTCGGCCAATCCACCTTCCGCACCTGGTTTTAGCGCACAAATAGTTAATAATGCCAATGCCTTTACCTTTGAGTACCTGGGCGGCGGCACACCTTTCACCCACGATTGCGAAGCCACTGGTTCTGCTTTCAAGTTCAGCAGCGGAGTTATAGGCGGATCCTACAAGGGGCTGCAGGTTAACCAACAGCCGCCAATATTTGTAAGTCCCACTTCTCCATACGGCATCTCCCAAACTTATTGTATGGAGAATACCACCACCAATTACCAGCAAACCTTTAATGCGCCAATGGCTGGTACCATGCAGTTTACCTTTGGTATTACATCCTGGGCCAATCCTACGGTTCCGCAAACACTTACATCTCCATTTATACAGGTTTATATTGATAATAATCCCAGTGCTTTCCTGTCTTCTTTCTGGACGTTTACAACGGCTTTGGATTCCCGTACGCTTACCAGCTCTACAGGTATAACTGCCGGCCCACACACACTTAGACTGGAAGTATCTAACGGTTATGGTCAGAATTTCCCTTGGCTGGTAGGTTGGATATTAAGCCCTATCGGCGCTCAGATTGTCAATACAAGCACATTGCAACTCCCTTGTGTAAATGGCCCTACCTGGCCTGCCGACACCTTACCTACCGTAAACTACGAAGAACCTTGTGCCCCGTATCTTCAGGACAATATAGATAATGCTGCTGCAGTAAAATACGAGAACTATATCGAGGACATGAAAAACAAGTTCATCAGCGATTATAAAAAACACTGCCTGGGCCAGGCCCGCGAAAACATCCTGATGAAATACAATGACAACGATTATCACTTCACTCTTTACTATTATGATCAGGCCGGTAACCTCATACGAACTGTGCCACCCGAAGGCGTAAAGCTGCTGAACCCAACAACCACGGGCAATCCGAATATTTTCCAGAACCTGAAAACGCAGCGAAGCAGTTACCCGTCGGGGCAAACCATACAAACCGCTCATGAGTTCAGAACAACCTATACCTACAACTCGCTCAATCAGCTGGTGCAGCAGGAAACGCCTGACGCTGGTCTAACCTTGTTTTATTACGACAACCTCGGCAGGCTGGTATTATCTCAAAATGCCGGGCAAACCGTAAAATCCGCTCTCCAGGGTGTGTATTACTACAGTTATACGCGTTACGATGAGCTTAACCGTATTGTTGAAACCGGCGAAATACGATTCAGCAGTCCGGTTACCTCTTACGGCGCCACGCTGCCTTCGGTGCTGGGTTCCACCAGCTTCCCTACCAACATGAGTCCTTTGGGTCGCGGCGAAGTAACCCAAACGTATTACTCACCTCAAACCTATTTCAACTACCTGGGATCGCTTAACTTCTGGCAAAGCTACGCAACCAACCGGGTGGCTACAGTGGTTACCGAAGAGGTATACGATGGCAATGACTGGACGTTTGACAACGCCTCGCATTTCGGTTATGACGCGCACGGCAATGTAAAAAACCTGATGCAGGAGAACCGGGCCTTAAATGTGGCGCCATTCACCAGCCATCAATTTAAGAGGTTCCGCTATAATTACGACCTGCTTACAGGAAAAGTAAACGAAGTAATCTACCAGGATGGTGCCAGGGATATGCTTGCCCACCGCTACGAATACGATGCCGAAAACAGGATTACCAATGTATACAGCAGCCGCAACGGCTATCACTGGGACCAGGATGCAAAATACTTTTATTACCTGAACGGCGCGCTTGCCCGGAACGAAGTAGGCGAGCATAAAATACAGGGGATCGATTATGCTTACACGCTTCAGGGATGGACCAAAGGTGTGAACAGCGATGCACTGGTAGCCGCACGCGATATTGGCAAAGACGGTTACAATGTATTAAACTCTGCAAATGCCACTAATTATGTGCACAATTATTTTGCCAACGATGCATTAGGATATAGTCTCAATTATTTTGCGACCAATACCGTGGATGATTACAAACCTGTGAGCGCCTCTGTTTATGGAGCTCCGGCCAGTTATTTCCTCGGCAGGCTCCCGGCATTAAGCAGCGGCTCGTACCCGCAGGTGTACAATGGTAATATCTCCAGCATGGGAACGGCATTTTTAAATGCTAACGCCGTGCTTACTTCTATCCCAAATACCGGGCAAAGCATTACAAAATATGCCAATTACTCCCAATTAAAACTCTTCACGTACGATCAATTGCACCGCATTAATAATGCGGCAGCACCCAGCAATTATATTGATGGCTCTAACAACTGGCAGCTGCTAAGCAGCAATCCAACACAGTTTGGCGAAACCTTTAACTATGATGAGAATGGGAACATCATGACCGTTACCCGAAACTCATCCAGTGCAGCAATTGATAATTTGCAATACTATTATTACACCAAAGCCGGCGGAACCTACCTACCTGGCGCAGGTAACCCGGTTGGGCCAACCAACCGGCTGGCACGTGTAACCGATGCGGTAGGCACACCTGTTGGAGATGATATCGGGAATCAATCCTCAAGCACCAATTATACCTACGATGCTAACGGAAGCCTCACTGCCGATGCTTCAGAGCAAATTGCAACCATCGAATGGACGGTACAGGGCAAAATCAAACGGATTATCAGAACCGGTGTCAGCCTGAAGAAAAACATTGAGTTTAAATACGATGCTCAGGGCAACAGGATCAGTAAAAGGCTGTATACTGGCACTACCACTCAAACCGATTACCAAACCACGTATTACGTACGCGATGGAAATGGTAACATAATAGCCACTTACGAAAAAGACTATTTTACAAGCGCGCCAGACATCAGCCTTACCCTGAAAGAGCTCAACCTTTATGGCAATGGCAGGCTTGGAACCATTGCCGCCGCAAACCTGCTTGTAATGACACAGGGTGCTGGCGCCCCTATCAATAATACAACGCTGCTTTCGAACAGGATTCTTGGCATTAAAAATTATGAACTCAACAATCATCTGGATAATGTGCTAACGGTAGTAAGCGATCGGAAAATCGCGGTCGATCCGGGCAATGACGGAACAGCTGACTACTTTGTGGCAGATGTATTGAGCACAGCCGATTACTTTGTTTTTGGCGCGTCGATGCCGGGGCGTGCTTACACCATCAGCAATTACCGTTATGGCTTTAATGGTATGGAGAAAGACGACGAGGTAAAAGGCAACGGCAATTCTTATACCACGCTGCAACGGCAATACGATCCGCGATTAGGCAGATGGATAAGTGTTGACCCCGAGGAAAAAGAATATCCTGACGAAAGCCCTTATGCCGCCATGGATAATAACCCTATCTCCGAAACCGATCCGGAAGGAGATTGCCCATGGTGTATAGCCGCTTTAAAAGGCGCTATACAGGAGTATGCCACCCAGGTTATTACCAATCTGGCCAATGGTAAGGGCCTCGGCGATGCGCTAACTGATGTAGACGGTGGCGAGATTGTAAAAGCCGCTGTAATTGATGGCTTAACCCTGGGCGTAGGAAGCCTGGTGAGCAAGGCAAAAACAGCCGTAAAAGTTGTAAAAGCAGCAGACAAAGTGGTGGACGCCGAGAAGATAGCTGTGAAAACCAACAAGGTGGCTAACACAACCGGCAAAGTAAGCAAGGTCGAAAAGAACGTTGCCAAAGCGGAGCAGAAACTCGCCGGAGGATGCTTTATTAAAGGCACACTGGTGCTTACCAGCAAGGGTCTAAAACCTATTGAACAGATAGCTAAGGGCGACAGCGTTTGGGCGTACAGCGACAGCTTGAAAAAAACTGCCAAACAATTCATTCTGAATACTTATACACGGCAGGTTAAACAACTCGTTACTCTTGTTATAGGAACCAGTATTATAATTACCACTGCCGAACACCCTTTTTATATTAACGATACCTGGGTAGAAGCACAGAATCTGGAGGTTGGCAAACAGGTGACCTTGTTTAACGGCCAAAAAGTGAGAATAAATTTTAAACAGGTAAAAGATACTTTGTGCAAAGTTTATAACTTTACCGTACAGCATTATCACAGCTATTATGTATCCAACCTTTGTGTGCTGGTTCACAACACTGGACCTGGTTGCGGAGCGCCTACACCGACAAAGGCAAGTGATATGCCTGTTACAAAAAAAGGAACGCCTGAATGGGAAAAAGCGAAAGGAGATCTGAAAGCCCTGGATAAAGGTAAAAAGAATGTAAGGGTTGAAACCGCCAAGGATGCTAAAGACCTGCTGACCGAGTCGAGAGGAAATATGAACCGTTATAAACAATATTCAAAAGACAAGGGGGTTACATACAAAAAGGGCTATGAAACGCATAATCAGCAAAACCCAAGAGAAATTAATGCCGGAAATGATCAACAACATATTAAATGGAAAGACGGAAAAGCAGGTGGTCATATTTATTATAAAAAACCCAACTAGGTGTGCTGAATAAACTAAATAATATCAAATGGAATCAATAAAAAACTCATTTTATTCAGATGAGTTTGATGACATCGTCGATTCAACAATTTTTCTGCTGTCGAAGAATGAGGCCAACACTTTTTGGGCTAACAAAGTGGGCCAAAGCGGGGCCTCATTCATGACACTTCCCGATAATCACTGGCTTGTAACCGGGCAGCAAAAAATTATTGGCCGATGGATGGAAGATTTTAACGCGAACAATTCAAATGATATTCAAAATATATTAAACAACGAAATTCAATGGCCCGACAGCAGCCTGATCAGGTTTTGTATTTCGAAGGACATAATAATAGAAAGTGAATGGCAGTCGTTTAAGAAAAACTGGATTAACTTTATTTATTGTGATGACGATTGCCCGATTATCCTCAATATGAGCAATAGTAACATAGCGCTGATCTTCAGGCCCATTGGCGATATTGTACTTGCATCCAAAAATTAAACAGGATACCTCTTGGTATCATTCGTTAACCGCCGCATATGTCGTCAATATGCTTTTGCGCTTTTAAAGATCCCAGGCTTTTTGCCTTATAAAGATCCGCGCAGGCTTTTTCTTTTTTATTGATAACGCCATAACTTAATCCTCTCATCAGGTAAGCATCTGTATAATTGGGATTAACCGAAATAGCTTTCGAATAAAATACAATGGCCTCTTCCACTTTTCCTTCAAACTGAAATACCGTAGCCTTTAAAAAATAAGCTTCCGAATAGTTGCTGTCCTTCTTTATAGCATCGTCAAAATTATTCCGGGCGTCAGCATATTTTTTTTGCAGCATCAAACAGGCACCGCGCTTGCAATAATATTTTGGGAGAGGGTGAAATGCAATTGCTTTCGAAAATTCTGCATCGGCTTCGCTGTATTTTTCCTGCTGCACAAGCTTTTCTGCAGCCTGGCAGGCAATCTCTGCTGCCACAGGGTTAGAGCCTTGTTTAAAAAATATCAGATAGCTGCCAGGGTATGTTTTATTGGCAGCAACAAAATACCCCAACACATTGCCGCCATTATAACTAAAGGCCTTCGTAGCCACCAGGGCAATACAAATTATAACCAGAAACGTTGTTTTTTTTAAGAGCTTATTCATCAGATCAAAGTACTTAAAATTATTCATTTTACCCGTGAATTTATGAGTTAACCACTTATTTTCAAAAACCGACCATTTACACAAGTTTAATCCTTAATTATGCTCAACAATGGCTAATTATGTTTAAAATATGGCTCACACCAAAATCGCACAAACAGGCTGTATCCCTTTATTCAAAGGCATTTCAGACATTCCTCATCTTTTTCAGAAAAAGAAAAAAGAAAAAACAGGCGGTTGGATTGTCTTTTTGCGATGTAAAAGTGATGCGAAAATTTTGTAATTTTACGATATCTCCATTAAACAAAGCCCACTTATTTAGTTTGAACGACTGTTGCCATCGGTTGGTGCAAAAATCGCTTTCGTTGCACGGTTTTGCCATCCCTGGTTTCAATTGTTTTTGCTAATTAAGTGTGTTTATTAAAAAGAAACAATTAAAAACAAACACCATGAAAAATCACTTACTTCTTGGGTCAGTCCTCTTAACCACCATCAGCGCATTTTCGCAGGTTAATACCGGCGGAAAACATGCTACACCGGTAAACATGGCCGACAGGATCGCCCGAAAATTTGAGAATCTTACTGAGCAGCACAGCACCTCAGCAGTTTCGGCTGGAAACAACGCCACTAACCCTGTGATGCCGCCTGTAGAAGAAAATTCCACCGAACGCACGGCCAACACCAGCGCCGTTTACACTACCTGGAGCAAATTTACCGGCTCTATGAATATTTACGGGATGACGATCTCTGAAGCGCGACCGCTCCAATACGACGATGAGCTGAATGCCGTAACCTTTGTTCACCGTAAATCAAACTCATACCTGGCATCGCCTGCACCGGCTACCACCGGCGCTCAAACCGGCGTGCTGGTAGCCATGGTGAGCTCAAATTTAGGTCAAACCTGGGACAGCACCTGCGTGTGGAACGACAACAATAACTGGGCGCGCTACCCACAGGGTGGTATTCTTAACCCGGCCGGCAACACCAACATTGCCAATGCGCATATTATTGCCACCGCTCCTATTACTCAGGCCAACTCGGCCCTGGGATGGATCGGCAGCGGATTTTCTGCTAAAAGCCTGGGCCCCGGCACCTATAATAACGTAGCCGGCTCACAAACCTTTGCCGCCAACTCAGCACCTTTTACAGGGCTTGGTGTTAAGGTCGATTTCCCAACCTATGGGTTTTCGAGCACCGACGACGGCAAAGTGAGGGTGCTTGGCCAGGTGTTTAATAACAACATTAATACTCCTGCCACCGCTGATTATGCCGGAGCACGCATTTTAAAAGGCGAATTTATTTCGGGCAACGTGGCCTGGACTGAAACCATGATCTCGCCTCCTGTGCGCTCAGGCGCCACCGGCAGCCTGGTTTCTTCAACCGCCGGCATGGCCTGGAGCGAAGACGGGCAAACCGGTTATGTGTATAACTTTGGCAGCACCTCTGCCGTGCCGCAGTACTCTTCGGGCACCAACAGCGGTTTTCAGCCTATCATTCACAAAACCACCGATGGTGGAACTACCTGGCAGCTGGTGAGCGGTATGGATTTTACAACGCCAACATTTTCAGCTGCTGTTTTGGATCACCTGCCATCTACCCGCAGCAACACTAACCTTACCATTCCGTTTTTTAACACCGATGAAGGCATCAGCGGCGTAGTAGATAGGAATAACAAGCTGCACCTGGTGGGTTTGGTGATGGCCTCTTTTAGCGGCGACCCTGACTCATCGGCTTTCTTCACCTCGTTTGGCAACTACGATGGCGAAAGCTACAACTACCTGCACACTGCTGGCGCAAGGCCATACCTGTATGATTTTACCGGCGACGGCTCTCCTACCGGCTGGGAAGTAACTGTTATTGACTCACTGCCAACAGAAGGCCCCGGAACACGCGTGGCCGACGCTGGTTATTCGTTTAACCCATGGGATCAGGGCGGATCAACCGGCACGGATAAGATCGTGGTGGAATCACGCATCCAGGCAAGCCGTACGCCCGATGGAGCAAACATTATTTACACCTGGGCCGAATCAGACACTAACCTTACTGTAGGTTCGCTGGGCTTTATCAAATGGAACCGTTTCCCAAGCGTAAAAGCCCGCCTGATGCAGGTAAGCCCTGCCGGAAATCTGCTTCTTTCACCAACCGAGATTAATGTAACCAAGCTGACCGGCCCTAACGGCAACTTTAACACCGGTGTAAATAACCGCGGGTATTGCCACGTGGTTGCGCCTAAGTGTGCCGTAAATGCCACTGCCACCAGTACCGGCATCCTGGCCATTCACCTTCCCATTACCGTGTCTAACAGCCCAATTCAGCTCGAACAGGCCAACCCGATCAACCACTGGTACTCAACTGCCGGTCTGCAATTTACGGTTGCTATCGGCGTAGGCATACCGCAAAACAATATCAGCGTTTCAAGCAGTGCACTGTATCCGAATCCGGCCAGCAATTCAACAACACTGTCCATCGATCTGAAATCGAACAGCAAAGTGAACATTGCCATTATGAATATGGTGGGCCAAACGGTTAAAACTTCCGTAGCCGAAGGCCAGGCCGGTGCCAACAGCATTAATGTTGACCTGAGCAGCCTTTCAAAAGGCGTTTACCTGGTAAATGTAAAAGTGGATAACACCAGCAGCACTAAAAAACTGGTGATCGAATAAAGCCATTTTACCTTAAAAACTTTCAACCAACCCGTTCCTTTCCGGAACGGGTTTTTTATTTCCCGTCGTAATTTTTCAGAAGCCGTTTAAATTTGAATGAGTGGCCGCATGGCTGCTGCATTTGTTTTTGGAAACAGCGCCAGGGACTGAAGCGGCAGCCCGGCGCGGCAAGGTACTAGTGCCGCTGTGCGGCGGAGGCTTTTGCGGCGGCAAAAGACCCCCGCCGCGCAGTTTTTTTTGCGGCACTTATACCGTGCAAGCCGGCTAAAGCGAAAGGCCCGCGAGGCGCCCTGGCTTAGATTTTAAATGGCATTTGAAAAATGTTATGCGATGCTTTACGGTTGGATTTTTTGATTTTATCACGTTTATTGTGATGGAGCAATAAAAACGAAAATCTACCAATAATAACTTTAGTGCTTCATCTGGCCCAGCATTACGGCCATGGCTTCCAGCTCAAACACCATCTTTTCGAGCTCGGCCCTTATCACGCTCAATCCCTCGGTATGCCTGAAAAAAGGGTGATCAAGGCTTTTTTTAACAGGACCGAAATCGGGTGGCGCTTTCAGCGGCTGCATATCACCAACAGATTGACTGAAGGTGCCGAACAAATTTGCGGCCTGCTCATAAAAAGCAATGAGCGCCTGCGTTTCATCGTTCAGCTTATTTTTGCCCGCGGTGAGCGCCACCGAAGTGATCTCGCGCGAAATGCGCACACAAACACCCACCAGGGCAAAGCCTGTATCGCCCGGGTAGCGGGCATGCTCGGGCTCCTGCTGCATGCGCTGCACCGATGCAAAGGCTTCGTTATTGGCGCTTTCGGCCAGGCGCCTGTATTTTTGCCAGCTATCGCCGGGCGGCAGCTCTTTTTGCAGGTAGCGCAGTGTGTGCAACAGGTAGTGGCGGTTTTGCTCAAGAGCTTTTGCCAGCAGGGCCGGAAAGCGCTGTTTTTCCCACACCGGCCATAGGGCATAACCGGCGGCCAATGCCAGCAAGGCACCCAGCAGGGTCGAAAGTATCCGCCAGCCGATCAGCGCCCAGCTGGCCTGCTGCGAAAGCTGCATCAGAAGCACCATCATAATGGTGACAAAAAATACACCCACCTTGTAATTGTTCCTCAAAAAATAAGCCACAAAAAACGAGTCAACGATCAAGAACCCCACAAACGCCTCGTGGGGCAAAGGCAGCAGCATAATAAGACCGCCTGTGATGATGCCCGCCACCGTGCCGGTGATGCGCTCAAGCCCCTTTTTAAAGGTAGCCCCGTAATAAGGCTGTATCACAATAAGCATGGTAAGCGGGATCCAGTACCCGTGATCGATTTTAAAAAACTGGTACAAAAAAACGCCGAAAGCCAGGCCCATAGCCACGCGCAGAGCGTACTGCAGCTGCTGCGGGTTAACCCTTAGCAGCTCCGAAAAAAAATCGCCGAGGGCTTCGGGCTTTAAGCCTGATACAAATTCGTAAAAGGATAATTTATAATTCTCAAAATAATCGCTTTTCTCAAGGCCAAGCTTTTCCTCTACCAGCTGCAAGCTTTGCTGCAAAACGCCCAGCGACTGCTGCAGCGTTTCCACAAAATGCCGGAGCGCACGTTTTTCGTGGTCCTGGGCCTTGAGCTCGCCGGCCAGGCCGGTAAACAGGCTTACGGTGGCTTCACAGCGTTTCAGCCGCACGCGGGCCACAGCAAGATCGTCGGGCCGAAGGGTAAAAATAACGATGGACACGCGCGCGCTTGCCTGGGCAAGCGCCGAAAGCGTTTTATAAAAAGAAACATCGGGGTGCGCCGGCAATAACCGGGTGTTGATCATTTCGAGCTCCTCGTGCATGGAGCTAAGAGTGGCCGTAAACAAAGAGGCGGTGCGGCGCAGCTCCATCATCTGGTCGTAATGCCGGGTTTTAGGCCCGCCGCGTTTGTCGCGAATAGCAAACAAATTGCGCGACTGATCGATGGCCTTGCGTACGGCCAGCTCTTTTTCGGTGATCTGCTGAAGGCTTACCGCCTTATCGTCCACCAGCTTTTTTACCATGGTGTCCAGCAAATCGGTATTGGCTTTCCAGATGCCCGCCACCGAGCGGCGCACCGGGTTGGAGGGCTGAAACGGGAAGGAAACCAGCGTGATAATAACCGCCCAGGCGCAGCCGGTGAGCAGGTAGGCGCCGTACGTGAGCGATTCGTGAAAAGAAACGGGCACCGCCAGGCCGAATAAAAAAAAGAAGCCCACCGATACGGCAATGCTGGGACCGTAATCGCGCCAATTGCGGATAATAGCCGCAAAGAGGCCTACCACAAACATGCCCGCCACCGATAAGCCTACCGAATGGGTTACATACATGCCGGCCACTGATGCCAGAAACACCAATAGGGCAGTAATCAGCTGGATGATGATCTTGCGGTAGTGCAGGCCCCGGTAATCAATCAGCGACAGCATGTAAGCGCCAAAGGCGCTCCAGATCACCTCAAACGAAAAACCTTTAAATATGGGAATAACAATAAGCGGTACATTTAATGCCAGCACCACCCGCAGCGACCAGCTGATGGTGGGCTCAAAATACTGCTGCTTGAGAATGGTGCTTATTTGTTTTACAGGCTTAAACGGCATATAAGCAAAGATAAAATTAAGCGCTGGCTTTTTATGCGGCCGGCACGCAAAGCCGGCAATTTATATACCAGCTGTTGCAAGGTCGTAAAATCAGCCTTTGAGCTCTTTTTTCAAAAACGGGGCCGTATAACTGCGTTTTTCCTTTACCAGGTCTTCGGGCGTGCCGGTAAACAGGATCTCTCCCCCACCCTTGCCGCCTTCGGGGCCCAGGTCAATAATATGATCGGCCACTTTAATAATATCCAGGTTGTGCTCGATCACCAATACGGTGTTGCCATTTTCAACCAGGCGGTACAGCACGTCCAGCAAAATGCGGATGTCTTCAAAATGCAGGCCGGTGGTGGGCTCATCGAGTATGTAAAAGGTATTTCCGGTGTCGCGCTTGCTCAGCTCGGTCGAAAGTTTTACCCGCTGGGCTTCGCCGCCGCTAAGGGTGGTGGCCTGCTGCCCTAGCGTGATATAGCCAAGGCCCACATCCTGCAGGGTTTTTATTTGCCTAAAAATGGTAGGTACGTTCTCAAAAAACTCGCAGGCCTGGTCAATCGTCATGTTCAGCACATCGCTGATGGATTTGCCCTTGTAGCGGATCTCCAATGTTTCGCGGTTATAGCGCTTGCCGTTGCAGGTATCGCAGTTTACATACACATCGGGCAAAAAGTTCATCTCAATGGTTTTTACACCCGCCCCGCCGCAGGTTTCGCAGCGGCCGCCCTTTACGTTAAACGAAAAACGCCCCGGCTTATAACCTCTTATTTTTGCTTCGGGCACTTCGGCAAACAGGTTGCGGATGTCGGAAAACACATTGGTGTAGGTGGCCGGGTTGCTGCGCGGCGTGCGGCCTATGGGCGACTGGTTAATGTCAATCACCTTGTCAACATGATCGAGCCCGGTGATGGATTTATAAGGCAGCGGTTTTTTTTCGGAATTATAAAAATGCTCGGCCAGTATGGGGTACAACGTTTCGTTTATCAGGCTGCTTTTGCCGCTGCCGCTCACCCCTGTTACACAAATAAATTTACCGAGCGGAAAATCAACGCTTACATTTTTCAGGTTGTGGCCGGTGCAGCCCTTCAGGCTTATTTTTTTGCCGTTTCCTTTTCGCCTGACCGACGGAACCTCTATTTTCTTTTTGCCCGTCATGTACTGGGCCGTTATGGTGTCAAACTTCAGCATTTCTTTGGGTTTGGCGCTGGCCACCACCCTGCCTCCGTGCACACCGGCTCCGGGGCCAATGTCAATCACATAGTCGCTTTCAAGGATCATGTCCTTATCGTGCTCCACCACCAGCACGCTGTTGCCCACATCGCGCAGGTTTTTCAATGCATCAATCAGGCGCATGTTATCGCGCTGGTGAAGGCCAATGCTGGGCTCATCCAAAATATAAAGCACACCCACCAATTGCGAGCCTATTTGCGTGGCCAGGCGTATGCGCTGCGCCTCGCCCCCGCTCAGCGATTTGGACGAACGGTTCAGAGTTACATAATCCAGGCCCACCTCCATCAAAAACTGGATGCGGGCCCTGATCTCCTTTAAAACTTCCTTACCGATAATGAGCTGGGTTTTGCTCATTTTCTTTTCAATGTCCTTAAACCAGCTTTGCAACACAGAAATATCCATTTCAGACATTTCTGAAATATTTTTACCGGCAATTTTAAAGTACAGCGCTTCTTTTTTAAGACGCGCACCGTTGCACGATGGGCACACTTTTTTATCGGTGAAGCCCTGTGCCCAGCGAAGCATGGCCGGGCTCGGATCGTCTTCGGCCTGGCGCGAAATAAAGGTGGCAATGCCTTCAAAGCTGGTATTATAGCTGCCGCCCTCGGTGGTTATTTTAAACAGCTCGTCGCTGCCGTATAACAGCACGTTTACAGCCTCTTCCTGAATGTCTTCAAAAGGCGTATCGAGGCTAAAGCCGTATGCATGGCCAATGGCCTCCACCTGCTTAAAAATCCAGCTGCCGCCGCCTTTTTGTGCGCCTATGGGCGCAATGGCGCCTTTGGCAATGGATGCCTTGGGATTAGCCACTATTTTGTTGATATCGATTTCGGCAATCTCACCCAGGCCGTTGCATTGCGGGCAGGCACCATACGGCGAGTTAAACGAAAAAAGATTGGGCGCCGGCTCATCATAGCTGATGCCGCTGGTGGGGCACATTAAAAAGCGGCTGAAAAACCGCGCCTTGGCCGCACCGGCTGCTGCTGTTTTCTTTTTGGCTTTTGGATTTTCCTCTTCATGCTCCGCCACCATAATAGTGCCTTTGCCATGTTTCATGGCCGTTTGCAGCGATTGATTGAGCCTTGGTTTAATGTCGCCGCTTATTTCAAGGCGGTCTATCACAATCTCAATATCGTGGATCTTGTAACGGTCTACCTGCATTTTGGGCACCAGGTCCCTGATCTCGCCATCTACACGCACCTTGGCAAAGCCGCGCTTGCGGATATCTTCAAACAGCTCGCGGTAGTGCCCCTTGCGGCCTTTTACCACCGGCGCCAGCAGGTTTATTTTTTTGCTTTTATAATCGTCCACAATCAGGTCCACAATCTGCTCATCGCTGTAGCGCACCATTTTTTCGCCGGTGTTGTAAGAATAGGCTTCGCCCGCGCGGGCATAAAGCAGGCGCAAAAAGTCATAAATCTCGGTAATGGTGCCCACGGTTGAGCGCGGGTTTTTGTTTACCGTTTTTTGCTCAATGGAAATAACGGGGCTCAGCCCCGAGATCTTATCCACATCGGGCCGCTCCATATTACCCAAAAAATGGCGGGCATAGGAAGAAAAGCTTTCAATATAGCGCCGCTGCCCCTCGGCATAAATGGTGTCAAAAGCCAGCGACGATTTGCCGCTGCCGCTCAGGCCGGTAATTACCACCAGCTCGTTGCGCGGTATGGTTAATGAAATATCTTTAAGATTATGTGAGCGGGCGCCCACCACTTCTATATTCTCGTCTTCAATAAATTCAGGTTTCAGGTTCATAGGCTGGTGAAACAAACAATAAAATAAATAGTTTGATTTATATCAAAAAAATCAGGCGTACCCGCTGAGCTTGAGTATAAAATGTGCAAACATTACCATTGCGGTAAACCCAAAGGCCATTACTGTGCCCCTGGCGCCATGCTTTAAGCCAAACATTAAATGCGCCGAGGCATAAGCAACAGTGGCCAAAAAAGGCAGCAGGCTGGCATTAAACCGGATGCTTTCGGCCAGGTGCCCTTTTAACAGCGCTACAAAAGCGCGCTGCATGCCGCAGCCAGGACAGTCTATACCCAGCCACTGATGCACCGAGCAGGTAAAAAGGTGCTGTTGGATAAAGTCTGCCAGCGTTGTCAATGCGCAAGCCCCAGGTTTAAAAAATTAAAAGCCAGCGTGCCCACCAGGATGACGTAAATGATAAAGCACAAAACGGCCAGGGCTACCAGGCTGAGCCCAATGATGGCGCAGGTTTTACCCGATCTTAAATTTTTATAGGAAGCAATGGTGTAAGCCTGCGGGTTAAGCCGGTATTCGCGCTCGCCGCTGGATGCCAGCACCAGGGCGATAATGCCCATCACAATGGCCGGTACAAAATAACACCAGCACAACACAATGCTTAAAATGCCCAGTACCAGCACGGCCGTGCTGTTGGGAACGGGTAAATTACCCCCTCCGTATGTGTTGTAAGGCTGATTGTTGGGTGGATTCAGATCAATGGGTTCCTGTTCCATAAATACGGTTTAAGGGCCTAAAATTAACCATAAAAAATGCAATACCTTGCTATAAACCGTAGCCTTGGCGGCAAATTCTGTTTTTTTGACGAAAAAATAAATTAATTTCCTAAAACGATTTATAAATGCTTATTTTTACAATAAAATAACATCAGAAAACATGAAGAAATTACTCTCGCTGCTTACGATAAGGAAAACATTTTTGCTGCTGGCCTTTGCCCAGCTGCTTGGTTTTTCGGCGCTGGCCAATCCGGGCGATACCACCTGGGTAACAGTATACAACAATATTCAATTAAACTGGAACGGAAACTGGGATACTACTGTTACCCTTCCTACAGGTAATCAGTACCGGAAAATCCGTTTGCATTATATATTAGGCAGATATGCCTGTCAACCAGGGGCACCAGGTAGTCCCTGGTGTGGTTCTTGGGACTATACAACTCAAATTCACGTGCGCAAACCTGGTATGGATACTGTTGAAATTGCCCGTGTAATCACGCCGTATGCTTCCACTTGGCCTCTTACAAAAAAACACGATTATATTATCGACGTGACGGATTACACAACCTTTTTACAAGGTGTAACTCCCTTTCGCTTTCATTACGACGGATGGTCTGGTGGTTTTACACTGACGTTAAGGCTGGAAATGATAGAGGGTATACCGCCTATGGACGCTTTATCCGTAAAAAACATATATGACGGTTATTATAAATATGGTCATCCCATTAATTCCATTGAAAATGATTTAGTTCCGAAAGCTTTTACTTATACATCATCAGCTACCAAGGAGTTTATAAAAAATACGGTAAGTGGCCATGGATACGATACCACTCTTACCCAATGCGCAGAGTTTTGCAACAAATACTATCAGTTAAAAATTGACAATAATCTGGTAGATCAAAAACAATTGTGGCGCAACGATTGCGGTTTAAACCCAGAATACCAGCAGAATGGCACATGGGTTTATGAAAGGGCCAACTGGTGTCCCGGTGCAGTTGTTAATCCCATTTATCACGATTTAAGTTTGTACGTTTTACCAAATACAACTTTTACTGCCGATGTGGACATGCAACCTTATATATCACCGGTGCAGGATTTAACCAAACTTGGCGGATTCAACTGGGTATCTCAGTTAATTAATTACAGTAACCCTAATTTTTCAAATGATGTATCGATAGAAGATATCGTTGCACCTACTAAAGACTTAAATTTTTTCCGTAATAATCCAACCTGTACGAATCCTATTGTAAGAATAAAGAATACAGGCAGTACGCCGGTTACTTCCGTGTCGTTTGATTATGGATTGGTTGGCGGAGTTACGAATTCGTATACATGGATTGGCGCTTTAAATTTTTTAGAAGAAACAGATGTTACCTTCAGCCAGCTGATGCCTATTTTTACAAATACCGCTGATGTAACATTTACCGTAGCTATTACAGGTGTAAATGGCCTCGCCGGCGACGACAACCTGTACAACAATATCTCTCAATCTATTTCAGCACCCACAAGCATATACCCATCATCTTTCATTATAAGACTGTTTACGAATAACGGAACTAATTTTGCGACGCAAAAAAATCAAACCAGCTGGGAGCTATATGATGCTGACAATAACCTGATAGTAGCAAGAAACAACCTTAATAATAACTCTATTTATCGAGACACGGTAACTCTAATGCCTGGCTGTTATCGTTTTAAGATAACAGATTCTGAATGTAATGGTTTGGCTTGGCAATACTCATCGGATGGAAATGGAAGTTTGAGTTTTGTTAATATAAATGGCGTAAATAACGTGGCTACTTTCAGCGGTGATTTTGGTTGTGGTTTTGACAAGTATTTCACCGTATTACCAGATCAAACCGTAGGCCTAAAAAGTTTTATCCGTGATAACGATATTGACCTATACCCCAACCCCGCCGGCAACATGGCATACTTAAAACTTGACCTGAACCAAAGCCAGGATGTTACTTACAAAATAACCGATGTAAACGGCCGTATTGTTCAGCAGCGCTCCATCAGCAAAGTGGCTGCCGCGTATGAAAACATAGATCTGTCGGCATTCAGCAACGGGGTTTATGTAGTTAGCATTCAGCTTCAAAAGGGCCAGGTGATCACCAAAAAGCTGATCGTTCAAAAATAACCGATCACACAACTCACACAAAGCAAAAAACGCCCCGCTGCAACGGGGCGTTTTTATTGTTGATCGTTCAGCCGACAGTACAATTCGGCCCTATCTCCTGTTCTTATACAAACAGCGGGCCAAAATTCAGCCTCAGGAATACTAAACAATCAACACAAAACCAACCTTGAAGGATTTTTTCGTTAGGTAGGTATCAAATAGGAATCTGCATCACTCTTTCGGCTTTAATTCTAAACTTTCAACTAAAAATAACCGTACAAGATTTTTCACCACCGTTCGAAATGACTTACGCTTCTTGCCATTTTGTAACTATTGAAGACGATGTAATAATGCCGTGTTAGGCAAAGAATACGCTTGTGTTCTGAACAATACAGCGGGTTGCAAATAAAAACTCCCGCTTTACCTGAATAAAGCGGGAGCCTGAATAAGAAAAACAAACCCTTAGCGGTAAAGGCTTACGGTGCCTTTGGTATCGTAACTTTGTCCATCCAGCCCTTTGGCTTTAATGGTGTAAAAGTAGGTGCCATCCGGTACTTCCTTGCCCGATTGGTTCTTACCATCCCAGGCAATGTTGCCGGTGTTGCTGGTAAGCTCATAAATCTTATTGCCCCAGCGGTCAAAGATCTGTGCGGTGATCTCGGTCAGGTTGGCCGTTTTCACAAAAAACAGGTCGTTGCTGTTATCCCCGTTAGGCGTAAACACGTTGGGCACTTCGAGCTTAGATGGAATGTCGACCACAATAACCTTATAAGCCGTATCCAAACAACCGCCTTTTGCCACAAACAGGGCTACCGTATAAGTGCCCGGTGCGTTATAAGTGGTAGTGGTGTTTACATTGGTGGTAGTGGTTCGTGTAGCACCATTTCCAAAAGCCCATACCGAGGTAATGCTGTTGCTGTTGAGGCTGGATGCAGAGGTATTGGTGAAGTTAACGGTGAGCGGCGAAAAGCCGGTCATTACATCCGGGTTAAAACCGGCCGTGATATTGCCGTTTACTACGGTTACCAGCGATTTGGTGGCGCAGCCGTTGGTTTTGTTGGTGGCCACAATCTGGTACTCGCCGGTAGAATTGGTAAGCAGCACCGGTGCGGTAAGCGTACCTACCGCCGAGCCTGGCACAGCTACCCACTGGTAGTTGAGGCCGGTTGTAGGTATAAAGGTGGCTGTAATTGTGAGGCTGCTGTTACCGCAATCGAGCGTATATGTTTTAAGCACATTAACTACCGGGTAAACCCTGTTATCGTAAACAGTGGTGGTGGCCACTGCAATACAGCCGTTATTAAGGTCTCTTACCGTCATGGTATAGGTGCCGGGCGTGTAGGCCATATAACTGGTGCTGTTTAATAACTGTTGCTGTGGCGGCGGACCATCCCATTGCAGGGCCTGGAAGCCGAACTGAACCGGGAAACCGGGAAGCATGTTGTGCGTGCTGTTGTTGCTTAAGCTCACGCTGGCATTGCTGCAGGTAAGCGAAGGCTGAGTGGCGGCAATGGCACCCAGCGGCGGCCGCATGTTCTGGTAAATGGTTACCACCGTATTGCTGATACACTTGTTCACCTGGTCGGTTACCGTTAAGGTGTAGTTATTGGCCACACTGTTGGTAAGCGCTGCAGTGGTGGTGTTTACCGTAACACTGGCACTTGGCACGTTGCCGGGGCCTGAGCCGTTGTTAAAGCCCCAGTTGTAGCTTACCGGCGAGTTGCTGCTGGTGCCCACCAGTACCAACGATGGCGTATAACAAGTGAGTGTTAGCACGGGAGCCGAGGCCGCAATGGTTGGTGCAAACGTGTTTTGAATGATCGATACCGGGATCCTTGATTCGCAGCCATTGCCATCGTCGCGCACAATAACGGTGTATGTGCCGGGTGCATTTACTGAATAAATGGTGGTGGCATTGGTGGTATAACTTGGCGCCGAAAAGCCGGGGAAGAGAATGGTAAAGCTTACTACCCCACCCGCAGTGGGCGTGGTTTGGGCATTCTGGATCTTGATGTCGGTGGTTGAAGTTGAACCACAACCAATGCTGAACTGCTGCGAACTGTTTACATTAAACACCGGGAAGTTCATGCCAGGCGCCAGCACCTCGATGGTTTTGGTGGTAATACAACCATTAATGTTATTTACCAGTACAAAGGTATTGGTGCCATTAGGCCCGTTGATAGAAGGATTAAAGATAGAGGTTTGGCCGCCGCTGCTCACAGGGCTGGCAGAGCCCGGTGCATACCACTGGTGTGTTACATTGGTGGTAGGGCTGATGGCAACACCCGTTGCCGTAGCTACGGTATTGTTGGTACAGTTAATTACCTGCGACAAGGGGCTCACGCTCGAGGTGGGAGGCGTATTATTCAGGAAAATGGGCAGCGTGTGCGTTACCTGGCAGCTGGTGGCCGGGTCGGTAACAATACAGGTATATGAGCCCTGGTTGGAAATGGTAATGGATTGTGTGGTGGCTGTAAAGCTCGCACTGCTCCAAAAATAGGTGAGCGTGCCATATGTATAATTATTCGAAGCAGTTAAGGTAAGCGTTGGAAAAGTACAGGTAATGCTGGGCGAACCGGTTACGTTGGTAATGGTAAACAACGGCGCCGGTGGCGGCGGGTTCACAGTGGCCGATGCATTAGATACACAGCCATCGGGGAAACTAACCGTAAAGGTTACCACACCCGGAGTGTTATAAGTGCCAATAGTGCTGCCCGAAAGCTGCGATAATGGCGATGGCGACCAGGTTACGCTTATTGGTGTGCCAGAGGTGCCCGGATTACCTATATTAACCCTGGCAATGGAGTCGGCACAGCTTATTTGCTGCACTACCGGTGCCATTACAGGAATTTGATTGACAGTTACACAAAACGAATTGGAATTAATGGTGCCGGTGCAGGTGGATACCTGGGCACGGAAACAGGTGTTGGAAGTTAAAGGGCCGGTAACAAACGAGTTGGTAACACCGCCTGCAATATCGGTCCAAGGGCCTGAGCCATTGGGACCCGACTGCCATTGGATATTTCCGGTAAAGCTTGAAAGTGCCAGTGTGGTGGTTAAGCCTGTACAAATAACGGCCGGCGTGGCCGACGCGGTGCCAACTCCCGGAGGATCGGGACTCACAATCAGGGTGATGGCGCCCGAGGCCGTCCAGCATCCATACTTGCCTGCTGTAACTACCACCGAATAAGTGGTGGTAACCGAAGGTGAGGTAACAGGATTGGCAATGGTAGAGCTGCTTAAGCCCAACGTAGGCGTCCAGGCGTAGCTATATGGCCCGCCACAGGCATTATTAATACCCGCGTTTAGCTGCGTGCTTTGGGGCGGGCATATAATGTTATTGCTGGCTGTTACATTTAATGTAGGTGGAATAAACGTGCCGGGGGTTGTAAAAGTGATCACAGAGGTCCAGTTACTGAAACCAAAGCCGCTCTGGTCAACCTCCCTGGCGCGAAGCTGGTATACGGTGCCGGGGCAAAGCGCAGAGAAGCTGATGGTTTGCGTGCGGTAAGCCTCAGGTATGGGAGATGATTTATTTACGGTATCGCTGTAAAAAAACGGGGAATTACCGGTAAACGGCTGGCTGTTGCACGACACTTCCACCTCGATGGAATAAGTGCAGGCCCAGGCCGTTTGGCTTTCCCAGTTTAAAAGCAAAGCAGTGGGCGTTACCGTTTGGCCAAGAAGCACCGGGGTTGAAAATGGCGAACAGGCCCTGGATGAAAAATTAAAATAAAGAGCAAAACCAAAAAACAAGATCAGTCGGACAATGTTTTTTACAGAAAAGGACGAAGAGTGGGTTCCTGATCCGGTTAATTTTTGGTGTGGTATTTGTTTTATCATGTTGATGTTAATTTACACGTTCAATATTCAATAATAATGTATTATTTTTAAAATAACAATTTTTCAGGTCCACATACTATAAAAAATACTCTTATAGATATGTGAAATTCCAAAATCACAAAAACTGTGCCGAAAACAGACAAACCAGTATAAAAGCCCATTCATGCACTCTAAAAATATGATCCTCACCTCTAAAAAAACTATCTGCCTGTGGTATTGTTTGTTTCTGTTGCCGGGCCTGGCGCTATATGCCGGTAATGCCAACGGAGGCCTTACCGGGTTTATTGAAAACAAGGGCCAGGTGCTTAACCAGCGGTATGAGCCAAACAGCAACGTACTTTTCCTGTATTCGGCGCCGGGCATTAAAATACAGCTGCGCAAAACCGGTTATTCGTACGAACTGTTTAAAGTTAACGCACCATCTCTGGGAGCATCCAACAAAGCTAGGCCCATTACCCGCGAAGAAGCAGAACAAACCCGCATCGAAAGCTACCGGGTGGATGTAGACTTTAAAACCACAAACACCATTCACGAAATAATAAAAGAATTGCCCGGCAACGATTGCCTGAACTATTACGTGTGCGGGCAGCAAGCTTTAAACGTAAGGGCCTGGAAAAAGGTCACCTACAAAAATGTATATCCCAACACCGACATTGAATTTACACTGAATGAAACCGGTCCCAATCCCCTGAAATACAACATTATTCTTCATGCCGGCGCCAACCCGGATGCTGTTCTGTTTATGATACATGGCGCCGAGGAGGTGGTGCTGAATAATGAGGACCTGAATATAAAAACGCCCTATGGCATTATTAAAGAAACCATTCCGTTGAGTTATTACGTTACTGAGCCAACCGTTAGCCAACCGGTAAGCTTCCGCCTGAGCGGCAATGTGTTTTCGTTTGCCACCAGCCACAACCGGAATAAAACATTTATCATTGACCCCAGCTCGAACCTGATATGGAGCACTTATTACGGCGGAACCAGCGCGCTGGACTATTGCAAAGCCACCGCCACCGATGCACAAAACAACGTGTACATTGCCGGTCACTGCCTGAGCACCAGCAACATTGCCACCAGCGGCAGCTACCAGGCCGTTTTAATGGGTGGCATGGATGCTTACCTCGCTAAGTTTAACAGCAATGGCGTGCGCCAGTGGGGCACCTACTTTGGGGGCAGCAATTACGACCAGGTATTTTCCATGTGCATTGCCGGGGGCAATATCTATCTTTCGGGCGATACCTTTAGCTCCTCGGGCATAGCCACGCCGGGCGCTTATCAAACAGCCATCGGCAGCAGCACGTTTGACGACGCCATACTGGTAAAATTTGACACCACGGGCCAGCGCCTGTGGGCCACCTATTTTGGCGGCGCCAAACACGATATTTCGCAGGCCGTTACGGTTGACAGCAACGGCGATGTGATTATGGCCGGGCACACCGAAAGCACAAACGACATAGCCACACCCGGCGCTTATAGCACTGCTTACAACCTTAGCTACGATGTGTTTGTGGCTAAATTTAGCAGCGCCGGTGCCCGCCTGTGGGGCACTTATTATGGCGATTCGGGCATTGACGAGGCATATGGCATTGCCTGCGATGCCCCGGGCAATATTTACATCACCGGCTTAACCCAAAGCGTAGCCGGTATCTCCGGCGGATCGGGCCATCAAATGAATGCGGGGGGCCTGCAGGATGCCTACCTGGCCAAATTTAACCCCCTGGGCAGCAGCCTGCTGTGGGGCAGCTATTACGGCGGCAGCGGCAACGACCTGGGCACCGTGGTAAGAGTGAACAATGCCGGCACCATTGTACTGGCCGGCACCACCGCCAGCTCAAACAACATTGCCGCACCGGGCGCATACCAGCCCGCACTGGGCAGTGCCGACGATGCGTTTATTGCCACCTTCAGCAATGCGGGCACCCGGCAATGGGCCAGTTATTTTGGCGGCAATAATGTGGATTATATTAACGACCTGGCAACGGATGCCAATGCCAACATACTGGTTTGCGGCCAAACGCTGAGCACGCTTTCCATCAGCACTGCCGGCGCTTACCAAACCGCCTTAAGCACCATTAACAACTACGATGCTTATTTTGCCAGGTTTTCGGCCGCAGGACAAAAAAAACACGGCAGCTACTTTGGCGGCCCTGCCAACGATAATGCCTGCGCCCTCACCATTGACAACACGGGTAAAGTGTATATCGCCGGCGAAACCAGCAGCACGGTAAACATTGCCGGCCCGGCCGCACACCAGCCTAACAGCGGCGGATCGCAGGATGGTTTCCTGGCCAGGCTCTGCCTTCCGCTGGAGCCACTGCTTTCGCCTTCGGGCACTGCCACATTGTGCATGGGCAGCTCTACGCTGTGGGCCACTGCAGGATACGACAGCTACCTGTGGAACGGCACCTTTACCCTTAACCCGCTGGTGGTAAACTACAGCGCACAGGGCGATTATTATTTCAGCGTGTTTGTAACCGATGGCTACGGTTGCAGCGGCCAATCCGACAGCCTGCATGCTTTTATAGGCGATTGTTATGTGTCGCTTAAAGAAAATACAGCCGGCTCTTTCATCCACCTCTACCCTGTTCCGGCCGGCGATATGCTGACCTTGGAGCTTAGCACTGCGTTAGCTGATAATTCAATAACGGAAATATACACAGCCAGCGGCCAGCGGCTGAGCACCTGTCCGGTTTACGAAAACATCAACCAGCTAAGCATTCAGCAGCTGCCACCAGGCCTTTACCTGCTGCGTGTTAAAACAAGCGCCGGCACGTTCGAAAAGAAATTTATTAAGGATTAAGAAATCAGTAGAGCTTATAAATCTCCATGATATCTTTCAGGATCCGGTCAAAATCAATGTTCAGATCAATGAGCTTGCCGGTGCGGATATCAAACACCCAGCCATGTACGGTAAGGCCCCTGTCGTGCACAGCCTCCTGCACAGCGGCGGTTTTTATCAGGTTTACACATTGTTCCTGCACGTTTAGCTCCACCAGGCGGTTGTAGCGCGCCGCTTCGTCTGTTATCGCATTCAGCTCCTGTTTGTGCGTGCGGTACACATCGCGGATGTTGCGCAGCCAGGGATTTAAAATTCCCATATCCACCGGCTGCATGGCCGCTTTTACGCCGCCGCAGTTATAATGTCCGCACACCACCACGTGGTTTACTTTAAGATGGCGAATGGCGTAGTTTATCACCGACATGACGTTAAGGTCCACATTATTCACCAGGTTGGCAATGTTGCGGTGTATAAACACTTCACCGGGCCCAACGCCCATCAGGTCTTCGGCGGTTACGCGGCTGTCGGAGCAGCCAATGTATAAAATCTCGGGCTGCTGGCCTTTCGACAAATTCTCAAAATAATCAGGGTTTATCGCCAGTTTTTCGGCGATCCATGTTTTGTTGTTATCAAATACCTGTTCAATTTTCATAGTGTAAATTTCAAAGCATCAAGGTACTAAAAAATAAATAACAGGCGATAATCTGTAAGTTATCTGTTACTAAATAAATTCCGGTGCGTAAGGCGGCTAACCGTTAAATCCAATCTTCAGGTGAGAGCCGTCGCAGTAAGGTTTGTTGGAAGAAGCCCCGCAGCGGCAAAAAGCCGTTACCTTGTTTTTATGCTCCTCGCGGCCATCGTTATGCTTTACGGTTATGTTGCCATAAACCAGCAGCGGGCCGTTGGGGCTAGGCTCTACAAGGCTTTCCACCCGGGTTTCGGCAGGGGCGGCCCCGGGCGTGTTGTAATAAAAGCTCAAGGCACCCGAGGGGCAATTATTTACGCGGCTTATGATCTCAGGTGTACCGGCACCTTCTGGATTGATCCAGGGTTTTACGGCAGGGTTAAATACTTTGAGCAGGCCCTTTTCACCTTTCCAGCAAAGCGTGGAATGAATGCATACATGAGGCTTCCATACAATGGTAATATCCTCGTTGCTGTATTTTTTAGTGATCTCCTTCATGCCTGCATCTTAAATAAGAGTGTTGATTAAAATGGTTTTGGTGAGGATTTTATGCACGGGGCAGTGGTTGGCTATATCCAGCAGCCGCGCTTTTTGTTCTTCGCTCACGGCTTCGCCAAACACTATTTTCCGCTCCAGGTGCGTGCCTTCAATAGGTATTTCTTTTTCAATGCTTACGCTTACTTCCACGGCTCCAATGTTCCATTGCTTCCGGTCGGCATACATGCGCAGGGTAATGCCCGTGCACGAAGCCAGTGAGGCCGCCAGCAGATCCATCGGGGCAGGGCCTTTTTCCTTGCCACCGTTAGCGGCCAGCTCGTCCACCACCAATTGGTTATTACCGGCAAACACCCGGGTAAGATAGTGCTCGTGTTCTGTAATTGCTTTTACCATACGCTTTAAAAATAAACATTAATTCATGGTTCTGCAAAGGAACAAGGCGAACAGGATTCTTCCATCCGCCTTGTTTTGCACCTTACACACTCATGGGCACTTCCATCAATAAAAATTCCGCATTTGTTAGGGCTTTTATCTCCACTTTATCGGTATCCCACACGCCATAGCCATCGCGGTCGTTCAGCAGCTGGCCATTCACCTCCACGTCGTCATTCAGATTAAACAGGTAAATGCCATTGCCCTTTGCTTTTAATTGATACTCCTGCGCCACACCTTTATCAAATTTGCCCAGGTGAAACCAGGCGTTTTGATGGATCCATACGCCGGCATCGTCCGCGTTGGGCGATAATACCTGCTGCAGCTTGTTGTGCCGGTCGCCTTCGTTAAGCGTTATCTGGTCGTAACGCGGGCTTACATTTTTTTTGTTTGGGAACACCCATATCTGCAAAAATTTTACGGCTTTATCCTTGTTTTTATTGTATTCGCTGTGATGAATGCCGGTGCCGGCGCTCATTACCTGTATATCGCCTTTTTTTATTACAGCCGTGTTCCCCATGCTATCCTTATGCTCCAGGTCGCCATCCAAAGGGATGCTGATAATTTCCATGTTGTCGTGCGGGTGCATGCCAAAACCCATTCCGGGTGCTACAATATCGTCGTTTAAAACACGCAGCACACCAAAGTGCATGCGCTCGGGGTTGTAATAATTGGCAAAGCTGAAACTGTGCTTACTGTGCAGCCAGCCATGATTGGCATCGCCGCGGGTGTTTGCCTTGTGCAAAACTGTATTTTTCATAATTGTTGATTTTGTGTTGGGTAAATGATTAAATCCCAGAACTTCAAGCTCTTTTAATTCGTCGATGTCGTTTTTTATAACATTACCCAGCGAATTGCCTGCCACAAACATACCGGTGCCCAGCAGGCCTTTTTTTAAGAAATCTTTTCTGTCCATCGTATTTAGTTTTTTACCCTATCAAAGGTACTAGGGTTAATGCCAGAATAAAATAACCTAGGTTAAGAACTAATTCAAGATTCAAAATTTAAAATTCAAAAGTGGCGGGATTAAAGACAAAAGATGAAGGATGAAAGACAGAGATACGAAAATGGAAAATGTAAGATGGAAGGATGGAAAATGGAGGAGAGACAAGAAGCAGGAGGCAGGACTTATGACTGAGAAATTCAAAGTTCAAAAGAGAAACAAGACTCAAAAGAAACAGGAGATAGGAAGCAAGAACCAAGACCAAAACCTGTCACTTGACCACACAGTCTTGATACAAAATACAATGTACAACATACAATCCGAAACTAGCGGCTAATGACTTTCGACTATAGACTAATTCACAATTCAACATTTTTGCTCCCCACTTTAATCCGTCGCTTCATTTTACTGAGAAATTCGGGGGTAACGCCAATATAGGCGGCCACATGTTTTTGAGGCAATGCGTCGATAAGGCCGGGATAAGTAGTGCAGAATTTAAGGTAACGCTCCTGCGCGGTAAGGCTCAAATTATCCATCAGGCGTTGCTGATGCGCTACCAGCGAGTTTTCGCTGATGATGCGAAAAAAGCGCTCAAACTTAGGTATTTTTTCATACAGTTTTTCTTGGTCTTTGCGCGACAGCAGCAGCACCTCAGAATCCTGTAGCGCTTCGATGTTAAGCGAGCCGGGCTTTTGCGATAATAAGCTGTACATATCGGCTATCCACCAACCATTGGGAGCAAACGAAAGCACGTGCTCGAACCCATTCTTATCTACCGAAAATGCGCGCAGGCAGCCTTTGATCACAAACGCCGAATGGCGACACACTTCCCCTTCGCGCAAAAGCCATTTTTTGAGCTTCAGATCACGGTGCTCCAGCAGGCCTGAAAAATAAGCCCGTTCAGAGGCTGTAAGATCAATGTGCCTGGCAATGCTTTTTAAAATAACACCTGTATCCATACGTATCCGGAATTAAGCCAGAAAATTATTGTGCGGCATGCAATGGCACCGCATTGGCGCCCGTTTGCAACAGCACGTGATTAAACAGCACCATTTCGTTTTGTTTTAAGGCCGAAGCAATGTCGTTGATGTGCATGCCGGCCTCTATCCTTTTCAGGTCAGAGGGATTGAGCCGGTATTGTTTGGTGAGCGCTTCAAAGTATTGGCTGCTCATGGCCACGCAGGCACCCAGGTTCTCAACGTCTTTCGATAAAAGAAGCAGGTCGTTAATTTTCTTTTGCACCGCTTCGGGATCAATAATTACTGTATCGCCGGCTTTGTTTAAGGCTTTAATACGTTCAATCCGATCACGGATCTCTTTCTCTACATAATGATCCATGGATTGGTTTTTATTGCTGTTGTCGACACAGCAAAACATTAATATGCCAAGGGCGCAGATACAAATCAGCTTCATAAAAACATAAAGATAGCTATTTTAAGGGGTTTGACCAGCCGGCACAGCAGTGGCCACAAACCGTAAGGTAAAGGCTGCGCCTTGGCTGTTGCTGCTTTCAAGGCCAATGCTGCCCTGCATGGCTTCCATAAATTCTTTGGCAATGGAAAGGCCCAGACCAGTGCCCGGGTTATCTTTCCCCGGCGCCTTATAAAACCGCCTGAACAAATTCTGCTCAAAGCCGGCCGGAATGCCCGGACCGTTATCTTTTACGGTAAGCAGCACATACCCCTGCTCACACTGGCTTTTGAGCGTAATAACGGAGTGCGCCGGAGAATAACGGATAGCGTTTACGAGCACATTGATGAGCACCCAGGCCGCTTTTTCAGGATCGGCCTTAATGCCCAGGTCAGGCTCGGAATAACGACACTCTACCCGGAGATTCTTTTCAATGAGCTGGGTTTTTAAGGCTTCCAGCGCATAACGAACCACATCGGTAAGGCGCACCGAAGATATGTTGAGATTAATGTTCCCGGTTTCGGCCTGCGAAAGGTCCAGCAGCTCGCTCACCAGACGGATAAGGCGGTGATTGGCTCCGCTCAGATCGCTCACGATCTGCTTTTGCTCGGCATTGAGCGATCCTATTTTTTCGTTAGACAAAAGCTTTAAGGCAATATCGGCCGATGATAAAGGCGTTTTGAGCTCGTGCGAAATGGTGGCCAGAAAATTGGTTTTGGCAATGTCTTTCTCGCGAAAGGTGGTAACGTTGCGGATGCTAAGCAACTCGCCCAGCTGCCTGCCATCCTTCAGAATGTTGCGCTTTTCTTTTACAAAAAACACATCCTTATCATTGATCTCGGCTTTAAAAGGAGGGCCGGCCGGCGATGAAATAATGAGCTTAAAAAAAGAATGATGACCTGTTATTTGGGCAGCTGTTTTTCCTACAATGGCTTCCTGGTTGAGCTGCAGTATCTTCAGCGCCTCCGAGTTGGCAAACAGTATTTTTCCTTCATTATCAAAACCAATGCTGGCGTCGGCCAGGCTGTTTATCACCGCCTCTGCCCTCGCCTTCTGGTACATCAATTGGCTCAGGTTGGTTTTTTCAAATTCGTTCAGCTGTTCGGCCATCGCATTAAAAGCATCGGCCAGCTCTTTGAGCTCGTGGCTGCCTTCAATGGCGATTTTATGCGCATAGTTTTTATGGGTAATCTCGCGAATGCCAAGCATGAGCTGCTGCAGCGGCGCTGCAATATAGGCCGGAAAACGGAGCAAAAACACAAGGGTGATAAGCACCACGGCAATTGAAATAAGCGAAATAAGCAACAGCGAGCTGTCGGCCGTGGTTTGCGCCAGAGCGTTTTTGCGCTGAATGGCCTGCATGTTCAGCTTTTCGATAGCCGCCAAGTCGCGGCGCACATCGCTCAACAACCCGGCCGTACGCAGGCGCGCATACCTGATCCAGTTGAGCCTTAACCGGGCGGTGAGGTTTCCCTCCTCTTCTTCGGTGATGTTGAGCTGTTGCATGGCCAGCGCGCTGTTAAACTGCGCTTCCTGGTTGGGGGCTATCGGCCAGTCGAGCAGGTTGCGCATTTGCTGGCACAGGTAAAGGGTTTCATAATTATCCCTCACAATGGCTTTGGTATGGCGGCTTAGTTTCAGGAGGTTATAAATACCCAGGCTGCCTGATGATACGAGCAAAACAAGCAGAAATAAAATGCCAAGGCTTATTTTTCGTTTCATGTGTATAACCCGCCGGTTGCTCATCAAAAGTACTTATTAAATGCGTGCTATCACAAACGGAACAATACAGCCACAATCACCCGGTCCTCGGTATTTACCAGGTCGGGAGTCCAGCCGGGAGGCAGGGATTGCGTGGTATAACCGCCGGGCGAGGTAACGCCGCCCGGGCCTGCAAAATATGGCACCGAAGAGGCCCTGTGCACATACTCAACCCGGAAGAGCACATGTTCGTTCGGCATCCAGTCTATGTTTGCCGAATAATCCCATCCTGTAAAATCGTCGCCGGGGTTGGCGCTGAAAGGGTGTGTGCCGGCAGTGGCTGTTGGATTGTTAGGATTGGGCAAAGGGCTGGCATCGCCCGTTGGATAAAGTACCAGGTAGCGGCCGGGGTTTTTCATACAGCCGCCGCCAAGCGTAAAAGCCAGCTTGTTTTTGGCAAACCAAATGCGGTTGTAAAACATAATACTGGCAAAGTACTGTGCCGGGCCCTGCAGCGAGTCGCCATTTTTAAAACCGTTCACTCCTCCGCCCTTTTCAAAGCCCGCATCGGCTGTTAAGGAGAAAGCCATTTTGCTGATTGTTTTCGACTTTGGCCGGTTTAAATACCTGAGCAAAAAGCTGTTGTCTGAATGAAAGCGTCGCCGTTGGGGAATTCCGGCAGCATCGGCCCCGTAATAATTGTTGGTAAGCAGCTTTATGTTTTCGCGCGGACACCAGGTAATATTGCCGCCCACACCAGGCTGCCTGTTAAACATGCCATAGCTCTGCCAGCCATTAATAAGCCAGGGCTCTATTTTTAATGTGCGGCTGGCAAAGATCTGCACGCGCAGGCCGTTAAAAAACCAAGGGGTGTTATCGGAGGTAAAGGAAGCCTGATATTCCCAGTTCTCGGCCTGGTAATACGAGTTTAAGCCTATGTACGACATAAACATGCCCGCATCTACATTAATGCCGTGCAGCACCTTAAAATGATAACCGGCATTGGCCTCGGCCAGGTAGCGGTATACATTGTCGAGCTGGTATTGCCCGCGGTAAACACTGTAATCGTTGCGGGGAATTACCGTGGAGCGTGTGCCAAACTGTGTAACAATGTGTGCGCGGGCGCCTTCGTAATAAAAATCGCCGCCCAGGTGCGCAGCCGATACCTGCATTTCGTTATTACGCGCCAGGGCGGTGGAGCCTACCACCGTGTTATCCACCGGGTCGTTAAACGAGTGCGTGTAATTAGCATCGAGCATAATAACGGGCGTAAAATATTTGCCGGCCAGCGTAGGCGCATGCCTGCGGTCGCCACCGTTCCACCAGCTCAGGTCCATGCCTTCCAGGGGCTCGCCCTTTTGGCGGTTAATAGTTACAGTGCTATCCTGGGCCTGCAGCGAGGTAAGGCTACATGCCAGGCAAAAATGAAAAATTGCTTTTCTCATATGGGTTTTATTGGTTAAAAAATTTTATAACAAGTAACGGATGCGCAGAACAAACAAATAAAGCATGGCAAGCGCCACCAGAAAGCTCAGCAGAACTATCAGGCGGACCAACCATTTTTCTTTTGTGTGCTGTTGCATTCGGGTTAATTATTCTGCGTGCTAAGTATTAGCAAGCGGTTGAGCTGATGCGCCAGTGCCAGGGGCTCATACGCCACCAATTGGGCATTGCTTGTAAAAGCTGTTTCGAGCAGGGCTAAAAACCCGGGGTTGTTGCCATAAGCAAGGTTCAGCGAGGCCAGATCAAGAGAAAGAACTGGCGTAGTTTTATTCCGGCTAAAAAAATACAGATCAATTACCGGGTTGTTTTTAAGCCCTGTGCCGGTGGTGGTTTTATAGAGCAACAGCGAATCGCCGGGATTTAAAACCTGGTAAGCCGCACCAGCCTGCAAGCGGTAATGGTTTCCTTCCCGGTCACGGTATCCGTATACATCCGATTTCAGGTACACCGTTTTTTTGCCTCTACAATTAACACCAATGGTTTGTGTATGAAATACCTCGTGCAGCATGAGGCGGCAACGGGTGTATGCTAATCCCGAATCGGGAACAGGAAAATCAGCGGCTGTTTTGTAAATACAGGCCTGGGCCCACAAAGCAGAGCCGGTACAGAACAGGGCAAAGAAAATCAAAATCACTTTCATGCCCTTTTGAATTCAAATGGTGTTCCAAAACTTGGTATTCTTTTGAAACGCTTATTTTATAAGGGGTACAGGGCTTGCAAAGAAAACAGGGCATAAAAAAACCCTTTCAAAATGAAAAGGTTTTTCCAGAACAGGAAAATATTGTTTCGTCTACACCCGTTTCATGGGGATCTCTTTAGGCAGGCTGATCACCATGGGGAATTTTTCGATCTTCACCGAGCTGCTGTCAAGGCCAAAAGCCTTGGCCTCGCTCAGGCTAAAACGCTTAAAGAGAAAATAAATATTGAGAATGATCTTTTCGAACGTAGGCAGGTCGTTTTCGTAGGAAAGAAATTTTTCGAGCACTACAAATTTAAAATCGCCGATCACGTTATTTTTATTCAACGACTCGTAGCGGCTGGTAATATCCACCTCTTTATTCTTCACCAGATCTTCCACCACCTTGCGAAACAGGTAATTGATGCGCGGCGGAATCCGGAAGCCCAGGCGGAAATCAACACGGATGATATCGTTGGTGGCAAAATGGGTTACCTTGTACTCCATACGGTAAGGTTCATCCATCACATCCACATGCACAAACCAGTACACATCGGCTTTTTTAGGCCTTTTTTGCAAAATAGAATAAATAATTTTTGATTCGATCTCTTCCGGATTATTGGCGCTGGTCATATACACCAGGTGCGTGGCGTATTTCATAATCGACTCGTCGTTGCTCAGGTCAACCAGCTTGCCCTGGTGGTCGGTGAGCTTCACAGTATCCACATACCGTTTCCTGATCTTTTTGGCCAGGAACCAAACCGTCATCACCGTCATCAGCATCAGGGCAATCAGCAGCGTAATCCAGCCGCCATGCTTGAATTTACTCAGGTTGGCCGCCAGGAAAGAGGTTTCAATCACCAGGTAAACCGTTATGATGAAATAAATAAAATATTGGTTATACCGCTTCATGTGCAGATAGAAGTTAAGCAGTGTGGTGGTCATCAGCATGCACAAAATAATAGCAAGCCCGTAAGCCCCTTCCATTTTCGAAGACTCCCTGAAATAAAGCACCACGGCCAGGCAGCCCCAAAGCAATAACCAGTTGATGGACGGGATATAAAGCTGGCCTTTGAGCGCCGAAGGGTATTTTACACGCACCTTGGGCCACAGGTTAAGGCGCATGGCCTCGTTAATAAGCGTAAACGAACCGCTGATGAGGGCCTGCGAGGCAATTACCGCCGCAATGGTGGCAATTACAATGCCGTAAGGCACAAAACCTTCGGGCATCATGGCGTAAAAAGGATTCACCGATTTAAACGCGCTGAGGTACTGCCCCTCGTGCGCAATAAGCCAGGCGCCCTGGCCAAAGTAATTGAGCACCAGCGTGGTTTTTACAAATATCCACGAAATGCGGATATTTTTCCGGCCGCAGTGGCCCAGGTCTGAATAAAGGGCCTCTGCCCCCGTGGTGCAAAGAAACACCGCGCCCAGGATCAGGAAACCCGAAGGGTGCACCTGCAGCAGATTGTAAGCGTAATAGGGATTGAGCGCCGACAGCACCGACCAGTTGCTGCTAAGCTGGTAAACCCCCAGTATGCCCAGCATAAAGAACCAAAGGGTCATGAGCGGACCAAAAAATTTGCCGATAAAGCCCGTGCCAAATTGTTGTATAAAAAACAGTGCAAATAAAATAGCAATTACAATGGGAACGGTATTGAGGTCCTCTTTAAAAAAGCGCAAACCTTCTACCGCCGCCGAAACCGAAATGGGCGGGGTAATAATACCATCGGCCAGCAGCGCGCTGCCACCAATAATGGCGGGCACCACCAGCCATTTAAATTTAGTGCGCCGCACCAGGGTGAATAGCGAAAAAATGCCGCCCTCGCCTTTGTTATCGGCCCGCAGGGTGAGGATCACGTACTTTAAGGTGGTTTGCAGGGTAAGGGTCCAGAAAATGGCCGAAATACCGCCCTTTACAATATCGGCGCTGATGGCCTCAGTGCCCACAATGGCGCTCATTACGTAAAGCGGCGAAGTGCCAATATCGCCATAAATAATTCCGAGAGTGACAAGAAGGCCGGCAAAAGAAACTTTATTAATGCCCGGCTGCTGATAGTTGCCCATGCAATGTGTAATTAAAGGAGGGCAAAATTACAATAAAAACAGGGCGCAAACGCATAATTAACAGCGCAATTCCCCGCAAATAAAGCCATTTTACCATTTTTAGAACAGATGGAAGCAAGACTTGTTCCAAATTTTAAGAGAAAAATAAATAACTGAATGGCAATGAATTACAGAAAAGGAAATAGAATTGCGGTAAAAACACCCTGCTATTTTGAAAATAGCCTTTCAAAATGAAAAACAGATTGCACAACGCAAGCCTTTAAACCCCTGAAGGAGTGTTGCTTCTCATGGATGACCCCAGGCCCGAAGAAACTCCTCAGATCTCGATTTTATACTCCTCTATTTTACGGTACAGGGTGGTAAGGCCAATGCCCAGAATTTCGGCCGCTTTGGTTTTATTGCCTTTTACATACAGCAATATTTTGTGGATGTGATTTTTTTCGACGCTGGCCAGCGAGTTGGCAGCCGGTAGCGCATCGCTGCTATCGTAATCCGCCATTTCGAGCGGCAGCAGGTCAGGCGTAAGCAATGCTCCTTCACATAAAATAGCTGCGCGCTCAATACTGTTTTTCAGTTCACGGATGTTGCCTTTCCAGTGGTAGCCTTTCAGCTGCTTTAAAAACTCCTTGTCCATGCCGGCAATACGCTTTTTGAGCTTGGCCGAATACATGGCAATAAAATGCAGGGCAATGGCCTCAATATCTTCTTTACGCTCGCGCAGGGCCGGCACCACAATTTTGAAGCTGGAGAGCCTGTAGTACAAATCGGAGCGAAAATGCTCCTTCTCTATTTCCTTGGTAAGTGTGCGGTTGGTGGCCGCCACGATGCGTACATTTATTTTTGTGGGTTTTGAATCGCCCACACGCGTAAAGGTTTGGCTTTCGAGCACCCGCAGCAGCTTGGCCTGCAGGTCAAAGCTCATTTCACCGATCTCGTCCAAAAACAGCGTGCCGTGGTTGGCTTCCTCAAACAATCCTTTTTTATCAAAGCTGGCGCCGGTAAAAGCACCGGTGCGGTGCCCAAACAGCTCGCTCTCCAAAAGATCCTTTGGAAATGCGCTGCAGTTTACCGCCACAAAAGGCCTGGCAGCCCGTGCGCTGCCTGTGTGCAGGGCCTGGGCAAACAATTCCTTGCCAACCCCGGTTTCACCCTCCAGCAGCACGGTAGAATCGGTGGGTGCCACTTTTTTAGCCATGGCAATGGCTTTTTGAAGCACCTCTGCCTTGCCGATAATGGTGTCAAAGGTAATGCCCTGGTTGAGCTGCTGCTGCAGGCGGGTTACTTTCAGCTGCAGCAGGGCCTTATCCATCGCCTTATTAATAAGCGGAATGATCTTGTTATTATCGTCCCCTTTTACCAGGTAATCAAAAGCCCCATTCTTAATGGCGTTTACCCCATCGGCAATGTTGCCATAGGCGGTTTGTAAAATGATCTCCGTTTCGGGATATTTTTGTTTAAGTAGTTGTGTAAACTCCACGCCATTGCCATCGGGCAGCTTTACATCCAACAAAACAACCGGAAATTGTTTTTTAGCCAGCAGCTTTTTGGCACTGCCAATGCTGTCGGCCTCTTCCACCTCAAAACCCTCTACCCTTATGAGGCGCGCCAATAGCTGGCGCAGCTGCTGTTCATCGTCGATAATAAGGATGGGTTCCACCGGCCAAATAATTAATGGCTACAAATGTAGCATTTATACCCATGGCTTGTTTAATGGCTTTGAAGTTCTG
Organism: Bacteroidia bacterium; assembly: GCA_044221905.1. Lineage (GTDB taxonomy): Bacteria > Bacteroidota > Bacteroidia > B-17B0 > Aurantibacillaceae > Aurantibacillus. Next base: position 293,350 of record JBGAOE010000005.1, on the reverse strand, counting down.
TGTTAAGCCATACGGGCCATGCGCGGGTAACCCGAAACTTATTTTTTATGCTGCGCTAGGTTTTATTCGATGAAAACCGTTTCAAAATATCGTAACCGTTTTTAAATGCTTCAGTTTTTGTTCAAATCCATCGGTCATTTCTGTATTAATCACCTGGTGTGTTTAAGCCCGAAACCGTTATTTTGTTAAAATAAAATCACAAAACCGTAGTTTTAACAAAAAACGATTAATTCCGAGGTTTTATCTTTAGAAAAATATTTTTCATCGTTAATATTTTTTTGGAGTATAACGGTTTCGGGAGTGATTCACCGGAAAGGCCGTAATTAAAGGCGTCTAAAAACAAAACATCGTTTTAGATTTTTTGTGGGAATAGCTTCAAACGGCAAAATTGTTTTATGGCACACTGCCTAATTGTTAGAAAATTTCTTACATTGCTAAGCAACCTGATCCCCTAAAAAAAACGTTTAACCATTTAAAACCAATCAACTATGCCATTTACAGGAAGTGAAAACCACAGCATTACATTAAGCCAGGCGGCGCAATGGACCCGCAATTACAGAATTGCCAACCCCGGGCAAACGCTTGCGCATTATTTTGGCAAACAGGCCATTATCGATATTCTTAACCAGGAAACCTGCGTGGGGCTGCGCGTGTATTATGCGCTCGATGATGCCGGCGAAAAACAGCTGATACTGGTGGGCGTTGACGCCAACGAAAACGATCTCTTTAACGGCGTGCTGGCCGAGCGGTCGGTAAAATGCCCGCAGGCCTGCGGCATGCTAAACCCACTCAATTCCTGATGGATCTTACCGGCATTTATAATCTCATTTTTTGGGTTTCCATCACCAGTGTGTTGATTCCCCTGGCGTGTTGCATTATAAAGCTCAAAACCCTCAACCGCACGTTGAGGGTTTTGTTTATCTACATTGTTATTTCCGCTTCCACCGAGATCGTGAGCCGGCAGCTGTCTACCATTAACCTGAACGGCTATTATGCCGTGCAAAATATATTTACCCTGCTGGAGTGTGCACTCCTTACCTTTATCTATTACCTCGAATTCAGGGCCGGGTTTTCACGCACAATTATTCTGCTCGCTTTTTTAATATATGGCATCATTGCGTGCACCGAATTGTTTTTTATTAAAAGTATTTTTCAGCCCAACAACGTCATCAGCTCTGTCGAATCCTGCCTGCTCATTGGCCTGTCTGTTTCCTTCTTTTACAAAGTGCATACCGAGCTGGCCATTCCAAAGCTGAGGGAGTATTATTTCTTCTGGCTCAACACGGCTGTTTTAATTTATTTTTCAACCTCCATCATTCTTTTTTTATTTGACGGTTATCTTGAAAAGTGCCCCATAAAAATTTTCTACCTGCTCTACAGTCTGCATTTACTTACCAACATCACTTATAATATTTTACTTTCTACCGGCATATGGAGCAGCAAACAGAAATAGGGATATTCATCGCCATAGCCTGGCTGGCCATGCTCACGCTGGCCACCATCATCATTATTTTTTATCAGACCTACCGTACCAATATTCTTAAAAAGGAGCGGGAGATACAGCGTATGGAAAAGGAAAGGCAGATCATTGCCTTTAAAACTTCGGTAGAAGCCGAAGAAAAACAGAAAGAACGCATTGCCAATAACCTGCACGATGAGATCATTCCCCTGCTAACGGTTATTAACCAGAACATAGAGCGGCACGTGCGTGATTTAAAAAACAACCGCCTGGATGCTGAAAGCTTTAAAATGGACAGTGAGCTGGTGGATCAGAGCATTTCGGGGGTAAAAGCCATTGCCCTGGAGCTAATTCCAAAAGTAATGCTTACATTTGGGTTAATGCGGGGTTTGGAATCGCACATTCGCAAGATTGACAACAGCGGGGTATGGGCTGCGCAATTTGAAAACAAAAGCGGGTTTGAGAACGAGGTGCCTTTTACCCGCAACGATCAATTGAATATTTACCGGTTGTGCCTTGAGATCTTAAACAACCTGGGGAAACATGCCGGTTACAGTTTTTTACAGCTCACCGTAGCCCGCAACGAAACGGAACTTATTCTTGAGTTTAAGCACGATGGCAAAGGTGCCACCAACGAGGAAATAGATGCTTATACCGCTACCTCGGCCGGCCTGGGCCTCAAATCCATGCAGTCGCGCCTGCTCATCATGAATGCTCGCATTAACTATTCTGCCGATACCGATCCTGCCTCCATTCACCTGAATATCCCGTTTAGCCTGTGAAAGAAACAATTACCATAGGGATTGCCGAAGATCACGACCTGGTGCGCCAGGGCCTGGTAAAAATGCTGGGCGATTACGCCGACATCCGCATCCTTTTTGAGGTAAGCAATGGCAAAGAGCTTATTAAGGGACTTAAATCCTTTAAGCCCGATCTGGTGTTACTGGACATTCAAATGCCCGTGCTCGGCGGCATCAGCGCCATGGAAAAAATTAAGGAGCGCTTTTCCAAAGTAAAAATTATTGTGATCAGCGCACACGCCGACGAAGAGCTGGTAATAGAATACGTTAAAATGGGGGCTGATTGTTTTCTTCCTAAAAACTGTAAGATAGAAACATTGGTGGCGGCCATTCACGGCGTGCATAAAAACGGCATGTATTTTGACGATGCCACTGCCCGGCTGCTGAGCCGGCACGGCGTATCGCCCAGGGCCCTGCCGCAGGCGGAGCGCAAGCTTACCGACAAGGAAGCTGCCATCTTAAAATACATTTGCGAAAACCGGTCGCACAAAGACATTGCAGACCTGATGAATCTAAGCCCTACCACCATTGACTGGTACAAACACAAGCTGCTGCACAAAACCAATTCTCAAAATGCAGAAGGCTTGTTGAAATATGCTATTAAGCACCGGTATATTGCGGAGAGCTAACGGGAGCCAGGAAACAAGAGTCAAGACTCACGACTAGCAGTCACCCGTTTAGTCTTAATACAAAATACATGGTACATGGTACATTGTACAATCTCCCGACTTAAGACCTGCGACTAATGACTTACGACTATTTTCTCAACGCCATCACCCCACTCTTTTCTACTTCAATAGCCGTTTTTTGGCCGGCCAGCTTATCCTTTTGAATAAAGCCTGTAATCTTCAGCCTGTAGTTTATTTTATCGTTTTTCCATATCAGGTGCCTAATGGTTTTAAACACGCTTTTAAATTCCACCTTAACAGGCAGGTCTACATACTCTGTGGTTTTTGGGCGGATACGGACCGTTTTTTTCTCAATACCTTCGGCTACAAACAGCTCTTTCGCGGTTAAACGGTAATGCAGCTGCGATACATCCAGGTTTATTTTACCATAATTATGAATGGCCAGCCGGGCCATAAAAAAGCCGGTTTTCTTTTCGCGCCTTATGTATTCTATTTTTTCAATTTCGAATTTTGGCGGATGAGGCACTTCAATGCGCAGTACTTTATGGTAAGGCAGCTCTGTTCTGCCAAACACCGTGCTATAAACTATGCGCAGCTTTATCGGAATATCCACGCTATCCCGCCCCTGCAGGCTTTTTATTTCTTTCATAAGCCGCAGGTAAGGTAGTGCCAGCGGCAACTTCAAGGTATCGGCCTGCCCGCGGGCCAATTGTACATTTACAAAACGAACTCCCGATAAAAAAGTAGCCGTATCCAGCCCGATGTGATACCCCAGGCTGTCTATATGCAATTTAAAAAAACCGTCGTTTCGGATCGCCAGGTCGGCATCGATCCTTGCTGTATCCTGTAATAGATTAATGTGTACATGGCTCACCTGGTTTATTTTGGGTATCACAATGCTTAGCGCCTTTTTAGGATGAACATAAAGCCAGGCTGCTAGTCCAAGGCCTATGGTTACAATAAGCGAGACAAAAATGATTACTGTTTTTTTCATACCGGATAAAATCTCCTAACGATCCCTTACCAGGCATAAAAAATGATGCCAGCAAGAATTGGACATGAATCAGCCACGAATGACACGAAAACACTAAGTCATCTTATAAATACCTCTTCAAAGAAATTGTCGGTTCGAGCGATGTCGAGAACTGTCTGCTTTCGGGCACTTCACATCTCCACTCCCGAGGCAAGCCGATAGCCATCGGCCCGGGACAAGTTCCGCCCGATGCGGCACTCAAATCGTTTTTGAGATGGTTTCTATAAAAAAGCGCCGCTGGGCAGCGGCGCTTTCATAAACAGAACCAATATTAAGGCTTATTGCTTATAAATGATCTTCATTTCCACACGGCGGTTTTTCTGACGACCGGCAGGGGTTGCATTATCGGCAACAGGTTGTGTCTGGCCAAACCACTCGGTAACGATCTTATCGGCCTTGGCGCCTTTTTTCACCAGGTAGTTCTTCACCGCATTGGCACGTTTTTCAGACAGCACCATGTTCTTTTCAGGCGCGCCTTCGTTATCGGTATGGCCCGAAAGTTTCAGGGTCCAATCGTTAGAATGCTCAATCAACAGCTTGGCCAGCGCGTTCAAAGAAGGGAATGATTTTGGCTTGATGATATCCTTGGCCGTTGCAAACTCAAGGCTTGCAAAGGCTTTTTCAATGATTTTTTGCTCAGCAGCTTTCATTGGCGGCGGTGGCGGGCAACCTTTGTATTCTACCACACCAGGCACTGTAGGACACACGTCGTCCTTATCCAGAATGCCGTCGGCATCCGCATCCTTCCAAGGACAGCCTTTGTTTTCGGCAGGGCCTGCTTCATCCGGGCAATCGTCATTTTTATCCAGCACACCATCGCCATCTTTATCAGGACAGCCTTTGTATTCTTTTGGTCCAAACACATCGGGGCACAAGTCGGTTTTGTCAGGCGTGCCATCGGCGTCCTTATCCGGGCAGCCGTTAAATTCAGACAATCCGGCGGCGTCCGGGCACTCGTCATCTTTATCAATAATTTTATCTCCATCACGGTCAGGGCAGCCTTTAAATTCGGCCGGGCCTTTTACATCCGGGCAAGCGTCCTCGGCATCGGTAATGCCATCGCCATCCAGGTCGGGACAGCCCTGCATTTCTTTAATACCCGGCAGGTCAGGGCATTTATCCTCAGCATCGGGAATATGATCGCCATCCTTATCAGGACAACCCATAAACTCCCAAACACCCGGCACATCACGGCATTTATCTTTTTTATCGCTTACCTTATCCTTATCCCTGTCGCGCGGCGCACCATAAGGGATAGGCACTTTCAGCAAAAAATACAGGCTGGCACCAAACACATCTTTGTTAATGTAGTTAAACACATCGTTAGAGCCAATTACCAAAGGCCCCAGGCGCGCCATAGCTCCCACCAAGGCATAATCGCTGCGCTTGGCAGCCACTGTGTTGTATGACACCGGCAGGGTAAAGCCAAACCATTTGTGATCGAAGCGCGGTGCCAGGCTTATGTTGGTATACTCATGCACCTTGGCTTCGCGGCGGGTAAAAAAGTTAGAGATGTTGGCCATTAAGTTCACATAAAACGGCTTCCAGATGTGATAGTCTACCTGCGCATTGATGGAGGTAGGCAACATCATGGTAAACGTTTTTTTATTGTTGAGCACCGCAAAGTTCTGCTTGAATTTAGCATCCAGCGTATCAATATTATCCACGTTTTCAAACTTTTTTATATTAAGAAGGCTGATGTTGGCGTTAAAATCGTTGGAAAGCCCGCCTTTTTTATAGCGAATGGCCCCAATATCGTTAATAGCAAAACTGGCTTTTACTTTATACTTGTTCTGGTCTTTACGCCACAGGTCGGTTTTATTGTCCATGTCGTACTTGTACTTTTCATAATCGGGCCGCCACTCGTACACACCGCCAATATCAAGGCCAAAGCCCGGCGAGGAGGTGAACTTGTATTTCACATCGTTTTGATCGGAAAAATCGAGGTTATCGGAGTGGCCGTATGCCACGTGCGAATTAAATAGGCTCACGGTATCCTTGGCATCCACCTGGTATTTCAGGTCTTTTATATAAAGATAGGCCGCTTCAAGGCCCTGCAATAATTTAACCGTAACCCCTGCCTTAAAAAAGTGCTCGTTGTTATCCTTTATCACGCGGGCATACGAAAGGCCGTACTCGGCCCAGGCCATTTGCTGTACACTCAGGTTCTTATTCGAAAATTTGGTAAGAAATATAGAAGGATTGATAAACTCGTCGTAAGCAATGTTGGCAATGGTTTGCGAAACACCGTCAATATTCACATAATTGCGCACGCTCCAGGTAAAGGCAATTGCATTTTTTTTGTTGATGGTGATCATAAACGAGGGCAATACCACCCGGCTGGCCAGGTAGGCCGATTTTATCTTACCGTTATTGATCCGGGTAAAGTTGTTTTTATAATAATCGGGCGAGTTTTTATTGGTGTTATTCCACGAAGCAGGCATCTCCAATGAGTTTGGATCGGTGAGTTTGCCCTTGTATTTAAGGGCCTTGTGTTTGATGCCGATAAAGTTATTGTCCACATTGAGGCTAAGCCCCACCAGCGAAAGGTCGAAAGCCATGCGGCTGTCAACAATGTTGGCCGGATTGGTGTAAACGCTTGTAACGCCGGCATAGTTACTGCTTTGCAGTCCTAAAAAATCCTGGCTTTTGGCATATATACACGTAAAAATCGAAACCGAAAGTAAAAGTTTCTTCATATAAATGTGGTTGGTAAAACAAATATAATTAATTAAACACATATTATTAACTATTTAAGCAACGGTACACATGCGCGGCTGAACATTTGCATCAGTGTTGCCCATTCCTCTGTTTTAAGACGATGCATTTTAAGTGTTGATGCTTACAAACAAGCGGTTTATAGAAAAGCGAAAAACAAACTGTTTTAGCAGTGCCGCAATGATAGGCCGCCAATTGCAACAATTCGCATAAAGGAGAAACAATTATTTTTGAGAAGGCGGCGGGTTAAAGTGCGTTACCGTTAGCTTAATATCATCCAGGTAAACCAGCTGTTGGCCGGGGTTCCATGCATAAAACGCTATTTCGGCGCTGTCGCAATCCAGGCTCAGCTCATAAATATTCCTGAGGCGCTGCCAGCCTTGTTTATCGCAATGGCCTTTAAAGGTGCCGGCAAAATAAAAATCGCCGCAGCTTTCTTTTTTTCCCGAAAAAACCAAAAGGCCTCCACTGCCCTTTTGCCAGGCCTCTGCTTCCAATAGGTCGCCTTTATGCAAGCCTTTAAACTTGTGTGTAAAACAAAAAGGCCTATCGGGCGTAAGCAGCGCACAAGTGCCGCCGCTTCGGTGCTCAAGCGCGCTGCGGCTTTCTGCGTCACTCATCAAAGCGTTAGGATAAGAGGTTATAAACGCGCCCTGGCCGTTAACATCTTCGGTGTTACAATAAACTTCGCTTTTTTGAGCGGCAGGGCCCGTAAAAAAACGATGGTGGATACGATAAATGCTAAAGCCGTACAGCATTATTAAAACAACGCCTACCACCACGCCCGGGTTAAAACGGGCATTTACAACACTGCCCGAAAAAAGCATAAACACCAACGGAAGAAGAGGAATCAGGTAACGCCCCTGCAGCAGATCCACCACCCCCTCACCCACACAATCCCACACCAAATGCTGCGAAAGGAGCAGCAATACAAAAGCTGCTGCCGCCGCTGCAAACAGCCATATTTTTTGTCTGCCCAAAAAACCAAACCTGTTTTTTTCGGTGAAGGCTATAAATACAATTCCAATGTATGTTATCACATACGCCCACAGCGGCAGGCTGATGTCGCTGTTGCCAAACAGGCCTACGTAGCCCGAAAGATAGGTGCGCGGATGATCGAATAAGCTGTGCCAGATGACCTTAAAAAAATAAGTGCCATGCTGCATAATGTAAGCCTTTTGTGCATAATAATCGCCGCAGGGCGAAAGACAGGCCACCGCCTGGTAGTTGGGATTATAATCTTTAAACGGAATGTAAAGCTGCATCACTGCCGTTTGCCACAATAATGCCACCACAAAAGATATGCCCAGCAATGCGCCAAGGCTGGCAAAGCGGTAAATTTTGTTTTTGAACTTATGGCCAGGGATCGCAAACAGTAATACAATCAACCCCACATACACCACTTTGGCCAGGGCCAGCAGCACCAGCAGCAGGGCCAGCACCAATAACTGCCGGCCGGCAACGGTTTTACTTACAAACATATGCTTTAATGCAAGCGCTATAAATAAAAAACTAAGGATGTTAGTCACTGTATCGGCGCTGAAGGAGTTGACGACATAAGGATTCATTGGCAGCAGGACCAGGAACGTGAACAGCCATTTGAACACGGGCACTGTTTTAATAACCCAGCGCATGGCCAGCAGCCACAATACAAATACAAACAGGCGGCCCGCATAATACAATATGGCCGGCGGGCAGTTAAAAGGCTTAAGAACAGCCAGCACCAAAGCGTGCGGCAGGTACGACACCGGCGAATAATAAGCTGTGTTGGCAAAATCCCGAAAGGTGACACTGTCGCGCTGCAGTTTGATTTTAAACGATCGGGCTATTTCGCGGTAGGTGAACGTGTAATTGTAAATATAGGCCGGCTGCCGATACTGGTTAATAAAATCGTGGATGCCTTCGGGAATATAGCCGCCCAGGCGCTGGTCATGCTTCACGGGCAAAAAGTTGCCATCCGAAACCTGGTAGGCCCTGTAAAAATGGCTGAACTCATCGGGCGCCTGCAAGGGCGGTGTTGCCAGGGTATACAGCAGCTCAATCACCAGCGCGGCCATTACAAAAAAACGAAGCGCTGTTATGTTTCTTGCTTTTTGAAGCATAGGCTCTAAAGGCCGCCGGCAGGCGGGTTCCATAATTCAATAATAGCTTTTTTTATGCAAACCCAGGCAAAATAATAATTCACCATGTTCTTAATCAATTTCTTAACTTTGCACACTTAAAATTAGTATGTTAGAAAAACTGGAAGAAATAAAACGGCGCTATGAGGATGTGGAGACGCGCTTGGCCGATCCAAAAGTGATTGCAGACATGAAGCTGTTTAAAAAACTGAATATTGAGTACAAGGAGCTGGGCGAAATTGTGAGCCACATTGATGCTTACAAAAAAGTGCTGGCTAACATGGAAAGCGCCAAGGAAGTGCTGGCCACCGAAAAAGACAAGGATTTTTTAGACATGGCCAAGCTGGAGCTGGAGGAGAACCGTGAGAAAGAAGTGCAGCTGATGGAAGAGATCCGCATGCTGCTGATACCCAAAGACCCTGAGGATAATAAAAACTGCGTGATGGAGCTGCGCGGCGGCACAGGTGGCGATGAAGCGGCTATTTTTGCCGGCAACCTGTTTGAAATGTACAGCCGCTTTTGTGAAAAAAAAGGTTACCAGCTGGAAGTGGTGGACTCCAACCCCGGCACTATGGGAGGCTTTAAAGAAATTGTATTTAACGTAAAAGCCAACGGGGCCTATGGCACCATGAAGTTTGAAAGCGGCGTGCACCGTGTGCAGCGGGTGCCTGCCACCGAAACCCAGGGCCGCGTGCATACATCGGCGGCCAGCGTGGTGGTGCTGCCCGAGGCCGAGGAGCTCGACGTGGAATTAAGAGAATCAGACATTGAGATGCAAACCGCACGCAGCGGCGGGGCCGGCGGCCAGAACGTAAACAAGGTGGAAAGTAAGGTAATATTAACCCACAAGCCCACCGGGCTGGTGGTAACCTGCCAAACCGAACGCAACCAGCTTGGCAACCGCGAAAAAGCCATGCAGATGCTGCGCTCAAAACTGTACGACATTGAGTACCAGAAACGCATGGAAGAAACCTCGAAGCGCCGCAAAACCATGGTAAGCACCGGCGACCGCAGCGCCAAGATCCGCACTTATAATTACCCGCAAAACAGGATCACCGATCACCGCATCAACGTAACGCTTTACGACCTTACTAACTTTGTGAACGGCGATATACAGGAGATGATAGACAAGCTGCAGTTTGCTGAAAATGCAGAACGGATGAAAGAAGGCGGACTGTAAGAAATGATAAATTTTAAATGATAAAATGATAAATTGTTGGTGTTGATACACGCTGCCCCATTTAAAATTCAACATTCAACATTCAAAATTTCAATAACATGACTCCCGAAGGCGAAGACAAGATCAGGAATGCGTTTGCAAATAAAGACTGGAACGATATAAAAGCACAAAACAGCTGGCAGATTTTTAAGATCATGAGCGAGTTTGTGGAAGGTTTTGAAAAAATGAGCCGCATTGGGCCCTGCGTGTCTATTTTTGGAAGCGCCCGCACCAAGCCCGATAACAAATATTATCAGCTGGCTGAAGAAATTGCCTTTAAGCTGGTGAAGCAGGGCTACGGCATTATTACCGGCGGCGGGCCGGGCATTATGGAAGCCGCCAACAAAGGCGCCCGCCGCGGCGAAGGAAAATCGGTGGGCCTTAACATTGAGCTGCCTTTTGAGCAAAAACACAACGATTATATTGATACCGACAAGTGCATTAACTTTGATTACTTTTTTGTACGCAAAACCATTTTTCTAAAATATTCGCAGGGCTTTATAGGCATGCCCGGCGGCTTTGGCACCATGGACGAGCTGTTTGAATCGCTCACACTGGTGCAAACCAATAAAATTGCCCAATTCCCCGTGGTGCTGGTAGGCAGCGAATACTGGAGCGGCATGCTTAACTGGATGAAGGACACCATGCTGGACCATGAGCATAACATCAACGCCATTGATCTTGACCTGTTTAAGCTTGTAGACAGCGCCGATGATGCCGTGAACCATATTGTTGAATTTTACAGCAAATACCTGCTTAAACCAAACTTTTAAAAGTTTGAGCCGGCTGTTTAAAATAACCGTTTACCCGCTTTTTTACCTGCTCTCGCTCCTGCCCTTTTGGTGGCTGTACAGGATCAGCGACCTGTTTTTTGTGATCATTTATTACCTTACCGGCTACCGCAAAAAGGTGGTGATGGAAAACCTGAAACGGTCTTTTCCCGAAAAAACGGAGCAGGAGCTGAAAGTGATCTGTCGCAAGTTTTACCACCACCTGTGCGATGTGATTGTTGAAACGTTGAAGCTGCTTACCATCTCCGAAAAAAATTTCAGGCGCCATTTTGAGTTTACACCCCGCGCGGTATCGGTGCTGGGCGGCTATGCTGCCAAACAACAAAGCGTTATTGGCGTAATGGGTCATTGCGGCAACTGGGAATGGGGCATCGTAGGCCACCAGTTTTATTTCAATCAAATGATCACGGGGGCTTATCACCCACTCTCCAACAAAAATTTCGACGAGCTTATTATGAAGCTGCGCACGCATCGCCCCACAGCCAACATTGTGCCCATGAACGGCCTGCTGCGCGAGCTGCTGCGCTTAAAACAAAACAAAATTTCCACCACCATTGGTTTAATTGCCGACCAAACGCCGCCGCCCGAAAGCGCCTACTGGATCACCTTCTTAAACCAGGACACACCGGTGTTTAACGGACCTGAAAAAATAGCGCGCAAATTTAACTACCCGGTTGTTTATATTTCGGTGAAAAAGAAAAAGCGCGGCCTTTACGAGCTCGATGCCCACCCCATTACCGAAGCACCCAATGCACTGGAAGAAGGCGCCATTACACGCCTGCACGCCGCCGCACTCGAAAAAAACATTCTCGAGCAGCCGCACATCTGGCTGTGGAGCCACCGGCGCTGGAAACACAAGCGCCCGGCAGCTTAGGAATTATTTATCGTTTGAACAGCGAACAGGCCTTGTACAAAATTCATGAGTTTAAGAGATGCCGAAACAAGTTCAGCATGGCTTCCCAGATAATTTTAATGAGTGAAAGTAACTTCGTTTTGGATTGAAACGAGCGCAAACATTATTTAAAAAAAGACTTTATGGTGTCGGCAATATAATCGATCTCAGCATCGCTTAAGCCCAGGTACAAGGGCAGGCTCAGGCAGGTTTCGGCAATTTCTTCGGCAATGGGAAAATCGCCTTTTTTATAGTTAAACTCTTTGTAAGCCTGCTGCAAATGCGCTGGCACCGGGTAATGGATCAGCGTGCCAATTCCGTTTTTGTTCAGATGCTCCTGCATGGCATCGCGTTGCCCGGTTCTAAACACGTATTGGTGAACCACCGTGGTGCAATCGGCGGCCGTGTGCGGCACAACAACACCCTCTATCGGCTTTAAGCGCTCGGTGTATTTGGCGGCAATCGCATTGCGCTCTTTGTTCCAGCCATCCAGGTAGTTGAGCTTGGCGTCCAGAATGGCGGCCTGCAGCTCATCCAGGCGCGAGTTAACGCCTTTTACCTGGTTGTAGTATTTTTTCTCGGAGCCATAATTGCGAATGATCATGGCCATGTTGTACAGCTCTTCGTTATTGGTGGTAATGGCGCCCGCGTCGCCCAGTGCTCCCAGGTTTTTGGCCGGGTAAAAGCTGGTGGCGTTAATATCGCCAAAGCTGCCGGTAATTTGCCCTTTGCAGTAAGCGCCCTGCGCCTGCGCATTATCCTCTACCACATACAAATTGTGCTTTTTGGCAATGGCCATTATTTTATCCATTTCGCAGGCCTGGCCGTAAAGGTGCACGGGCATAATCACTTTTGTTTTGGGTGTAATGGCCTGTTCTATCAGATCGGGATTGAGGTTATAGGTATCTTTTTTTGGTTCCACCGGCACCGGCCGGGCGCCTACGTACGACGAGGCCAGCCAGGTGGCAATGTAAGTGTTGGATGGAACGATCACTTCGTCGCCCGGGCCTACGTTAAGCGTTTTCAGCGAAATAATCAGCGCATCCAGCCCATTAGCCAGGCCTGCGCAATAGCTGGTGTTGGAATAAGCGGCATAATTGGCTTCAAATTTTTTTAATTCGTTGCCCATAATATACCAGTGGCTATCGTATACTTTATTAAAAACCGCGTTCATTTCGGCTTTTAAATCGTTGTGCATTTTACTGAAGGAAAGAAATGGGATTTGCATAGGTGTATTGGTATTTCAAAGCTTAAAAATAAGCAGTTTATCTTAAGTATGGCGCATTTAAATGACAACCAGCCGGTGTTAACAAAATTTATCGGCGGTGGCAAATAAAGCGTTAACAAAACAATCAGCTTTTAATCCGGGCCGGGAGCTAAACCTGCATTTATTTTTTAAGAATGGGCGCGTGAAAAAGTTGAAAGCCCGGACCGGCACTGGCTTTTCACATTAATTTCACAAAAGTATGGTTTGCACCGGGTAGGGCCGAAAAGCCGAAAGCCCAATAAACATAAGCGTTTCGCCTATTTAAAACAACCGAAAGTATAACCATAAAAAAATCGCTTTTTAATTATAAAATTCTATCTTTGACAATCACATTTTTAAGGCGCCTATGGCTGTTAAAATCATTGATCTTCCTAAAATTCCCGACCCCCGGGGAAATCTTACCTTTTTACAGCATCCGCAGCATGTGCCGTTTGAGATAAAGCGCGTATTCTGGCTGTACGATGTGCCGGGGGGCGAAAAACGGGGTGGCCATGCCTATCAAAGCCAGGATGAGTTGATCATTGCCCTGAGCGGAAGTTTTGATATAGTGATCACGCATGCCAGCGGTAAAACCGAAAAATTCTCGCTCAACCGCTCGTATTACGGCTTGTATGTGCCTGCCCTTACCTGGCGGCACATCGAAAATTTCTCCACCAACTCGCTGGGACTGCATGTATCGAGCCAGGCCTACGATGCTGCGGATTATATCCGTGATTTTGAAACTTATAAGTCAAAAGCCGCGTTATGAACAAAGCCACTGTTTTTGACTGCTCGCTCATTCACCTGGGGCAGATTGGCGACCGCCAGGGCCACGTAACGGTGCTTACCAACCATGCCGAAATTCCCTTTGCCATTAACCGCATTTTTTACCTGTACGACATTCCCGGTGGCGAATCGCGGGGGGCGCACGCACACAAGCAGTGCCACCAGTTTTTGGTGGCTGCCAGCGGCTCGTTTGAAGTGCTGCTCGACGATGGCAAAACCAAACGCCAGGTAATGCTCAATAGCCCTAAAACAGGTCTGCACATTCCTCCCGGCATCTGGGCGTCGGAAATCAATTTTTCTTCGGGCGCCATCTGCCTGGTGATGGCCTCACACGCGTATGAAGAAAGCGATTATTTGCGCAACTACGAAGACTACCTCAATTACCACCATCAATCCTAACACACACCACCTCATGGGCTCACATACCGAACTAAGCTTCGACGATTTCAGGAAAATGGCTGCCGACAAAAAGCTGTCGCCCTCAGAAAAAATAGGTTTCCCCGACTCTTACCGCAAGGGCTTTACACAAAAGATACTGAACGATATTGATATAAAACTGCCGTTTACCGGCACCAAAAATAAAACCATTATCGATATTGGCTGCGGCTGCGATGAAATAACAATTGAGCTCATCCGGATCTGCAAAAAAAACGGGCATACCCTTATTCTCATCGACTCGGAGGAAATGCTGAAGGAGCTGCCTTCGGGTAAAAACATCATTAAACTTCCGGGCAAATTCCCGTTTAAAGATACGCGGCTGAAAAAATACCTCAACCAGGCAGATTACGTGCTGTGCTACAGCGTTATTTTTTATGTGTTTGCCAACGATAACCTCTTCGACTTTATTCACCAGGCCATTGATCTTTTAAAGCCCGGCGGCCGGTTTTTAATTGGCGATATTCCAAACATTGACAAGCGCGACCGGTTTTTGGCCTCGGGCGAGGGAAAAAAATTTGTCAAAAAAAGCAGCGCCGTAAAAGGCTCTACCGCGCATGAAAACCGGAGCCAGAAGATTGACGACAGCGTGGTGTTTTCGATTATTACCCGCATGCGTAAATTCGGCTGCGAAAGCTACCTGCTTCCACAGCTGGATAATCTGCCCATGGCCAATCGCCGCGAAGACATTTTAATTATTAAACGATGAACCAGAAAACAAAAAAACTTGTACTGTTTGGTGATAGCGCATTTGCGGAAGTTGCTTACGAGCTCTTTACCCACGATTCGGCATACGAAGTGGTGGCTTTTACCATCAACAAAGAATACATAAAACAGGAAAGCCTTTTTGGGCTGCCGGTGGTGGCCTACGAGGAGGTTGAAAAATTATACCCGCCGCGGGAATACGAGATGCACATTGCCCTTGTATATAACACGCTGAACCGTATTCGCGAAAAATTTTACACCGACGCCAGGAAAAAAGGCTATACGCTGGCCAATTACGTGAGCTCGCGCTGCTTTGTGTGGCGCAATGTAACCATGGGCGACAACGTATTTATTTTTGAGGACAATACCGTGCAGCCATTTGTAAAAATCGGCTCCAACGTGGTGTTGTGGAGCGGCAATCACATTGGCCATCACTCGGTTCTTGGCAACCACTTGTTTATTTCCTCGCACGTGGTCATCAGCGGTTTTTGCACGGTGGGCGATTATACCTTTATGGGCGTAAATTCCACCGTAGGCAACAACATCAACATTGGCAAAGATTGCCTCATTGGCTCAGGCTGCCTGATTGTGAAAGACACCGGCGACGGCAAGCTGTATAAAGGAACCGCCTCTAAAGCCGATGACCAAAGCATTTACGAAAAGTTCAATATCCAATAATGAAGTGGCGCAAAAAGGGCAGGATTTTTGAGCCGGCGGGCCAGTTTGAGTGGATGCAGAAATACGGCATACTCCCTACTCCCTGCTACTTACAGGATCAGAACCTGATCCGCATTTATTTTGCTACCTCGGCTGCCGATAATATTGGTCGCATTACCTACCTGGAAGTGGAGGCCGATAATCCATCCGTTGTGTGCAGCGGCCCCTCTCAAATCATCATTCCTGAAGGCGAAAACGGCACGTTTGACGACTGTGGGGTAAACCCGAGCAGCGTGGTGGTGCACCAAAATCAAACTTTTTTATACTATGTAGGATACCAGCGCAGTTTTAAAACGCCCTACATGCTTTTTCCGGGCCTGGCGATAGCTGAAAACGGGGCGGCATTTACCCGCAAAAAAGTGCCGGTGATCGACCGTTCAGCCAAATACCCGTATTCCCTGGCGGCACCGTTTGTGATCAAAGAAGGTCCTGTTTTTAAAATGTGGTTCTGGATCGCTAAAAAATGGACCATCGTAAATGATAAGGATTTTTTAAGCGCCGATATTGGCTACGCAGAATCCTCTGACGGGCACCACTGGAATATCGTAAAAGATAATTGTATCGAGGTAAACCCTTCCAGGGAATTTTCGGTTGGCAGGCCCTGGGTGATACGCGAGAACGGCCTCTATAAAATGTTTTACTCGGTGAGGTACATTGACCGTTTATACCGGCTGGGATATGCCGAATCGGACGACGGCCTGACCTGGACCAGGAAAGATGAGGAGATTGGAATAGATGTTTCGGATTCGGGCTGGGACAGCGAAATGATTTGCTACCCGGCCGTAATACAAGCAAAAAACAACACCTACCTGTTTTATAACGGCAATAACAACGGCGCCACCGGGTTTGGCTATGCCGTACTGGAAAATTAACATGGCTATAGAAATAAGATCATATCTCCCCGAAATGGAAGCTGAGTGGAACGGCTTTGTTGAAAAAGCCGACAACAGCAATTTTCTTTTCAACCGCAGCTTTATGGAGTATCACAAAGACCGGTTTACCGATGCCTCTGTGCTGGTGTACGATGACAATGTGCTGGTTGCCATTTTTCCCGCCAATAAAAAGGATGCCACCGTATACTCTCACCAGGGCCTTACATACGGCGGCCTGGTATTAAGCGACCGAAGGAACGAAAGAAAGCTGCTGGCATACTATCACGCCCTGGTAAAATTTTTTAACGAACAGGGGGCCGGCGAAATGGTATATAAGCCCATGCCGAATTACCTTTCAAAAACCATTCACGATTTTGAGCATTTTGTGATGAATATGTTTAAAGCCGAGCTCATTAAAGTGGATACCTCTTTTGTGATGAGCGCCCGCGATGAGCTGAAGATACAGGAGCGCCGGCGCAGAAGCGTAAAAAAGGGCATTAAATCAAACACCGAAGTTAGATTCGACAATGATTTTGTCGGGTTTTGGAACAACATCCTCAGCCCCAACCTGCTGGAAAAATTCAACACCAAGCCGGTGCATTCGCTGGCTGAAATAAGCCTGCTGCATGCAGCGTTTCCCGAAAAAATAACACAGGTCAACGCCTATGTGGATAATCATGCAGTGGCCGGTGCCACGCTTTTTCACTTTGGCACCTGCGTACACTGCCAGTACATATCGTCCAACGATTTTGGAAGGGAGTCCGGGGCGCTTGATTTTTTATTCGACCGGCTGATCGAGCATTACAGGGGAAAAACAGAGTATTTTAGCCTGGGTACGGCAAACAATAGCGGGAATGATTTAAATTTGGGCCTTTGCGAATGGAAAGAAGGATGGGGAGCCAGAATATGGGCACATTTTCACTACAAGTTTGCAACCCAAAATTACAGCCAGTTAGAACGTTTTATATTTTGACATGGGAAAAATAAGTATCATAACGCCTTGTTATTATAACGAAAAAAACCTGCCGGTCACTTTCCCGGTGTTGTTGGATAACGAGAAAAACTTTCCACCGGGCACCGAAGTTGAATATATTTTTGTAGACGACGGCTCAAAAGACGGCACCTTTAACGAGTTAAAAAAAATACAGGCCCAGCACCCAGGAAAGGTAAAAGTGTTTAAGCTGGCGCGGAACTTTGGCGCCAACAATGCCAGCTATGCCGGCATTTCCAATGCCACCGGCGACTGTTGCGTGATACTGGCCGCCGACCTGCAGGATCCGCCGGATCTGATTCCCAAGCTTTATGAGCACTGGCAGCGCGGCTACAAGCTGGTGCTGGCGCAAAAAGCCAACCGCGAGGATACCCTTATCACCAAGCTTTTCTCCAATTCATACCACAACCTCATCCGCAAGATCGCGCTAAAAAATGCGCCAAAAGGCGGCTTCGACCTGTGGCTGTTCGACAAGTCGCTGCGCAAAGAGCTGCTGGCCATGAACGAAAAGAATTTTTATCTTCCGTACCTGTTTATCTGGATGGGGTATGACTATGTAAGCATTCCCTACACGCGGAGAAAACGGGAGATCGGAAAATCGGGGTGGACAATGTCGAAAAAAATAAAATCGTTTATCGACAGTTTTGTTTCATTTACGTTTTTTCCGCTGCGCCTGATCAGCGTTACCGGCATCACCCTGGGGCTGGCTTCCATCATTTACGCGCTCAACATCCTGGTAGATAAGTTCATCAACAACATAAACACCGAAGGCTGGTCGTCGCTCATGGTCGTATTGTTATTTACGTCCTCGTTCATCATGATCTCGCTGGGCATTATCGGCGAATACCTTTACCGTACGCTCGAAGCCGCCCGCAACAGGCCCAACTTTATTATCGACCAGGCGATTGACCAAACCGGCTCCGCAAAAAACAATTAAAAACAGCAGCAAACCAAACCCGCATGAACACTAAAAACAGTAAAAGCCAGGCACCGTTGCTCCCAGCGGCTACACCCGACTTCTTTAGTAAACTTACCAATAACACCGCTTTTGTTGTAGCGCTCGGGCTCATACTGCTGGTTGTATTTTTTGTATTCAAAGATTTTATTTTTCTTAAAAATGTTTTTCTGTATAAGGACATAGGCAGCGATACACTGAACGGTATCTATCCGTCGTACTATTTTGCGGCCGATTACTTCCATAAAAGCGGCATGCCGGGGTGGTCGTTCCAGGAAGGCATGGGCCAAAACATTTTAGGACTTTATACGCGCGATCCCTTTTTGATGATTGCCGTATTAATAGGCCCGCAAAGCATTCCAAAAATCCTGGTGTTCCTGGAATTGTTTAAACTGCTCATTGCGGGCAGTATTTTTTATTATTATCTTAAATCCATCAAGGTTTCCAACTATTCGGCCATTCTGGGCAGCCTGCTCTTTTCATTTACCGGCTTTATGATTATTGGTGCCTGCTGGTATGTGTTTACATTCGAAGCGCTGACATTTGCCTTGCTGCTGCTGGGTTTTGAAAGGCTTTACCAGCAGGGAAAATGGATGCTCTTTAGCTTTACGATCTTTCTTACAGCGGTGTCCATGCCGTTTAACATTTACATCTTCGGGCTTTTCATTGCTTCGTACGCCGCATTCCGCTTTTTGCAGGATCATGCCTTCGAAACCAAAAAATTCCTGCAGCTATACTGGAAGCTGATCCTGGCCGGCGTGGCCGGCATACTTATTTCGGGGCCGTTTCTTCTTGAAAACGTGTTTCAACTGCTGGAGTCGCCCCGCGGCAGCGGTGGCAACTCGTATTATGACAAGTTATCCGGCACATCCCTGTTCTCGTTATCCAACAAGGTGGAGTTTGGCTCGTCAGTCATGCGCATGCTGAGCACCGATGCCATTGGCACCGGCAATAATTTTTCGGGGGTGCAAAATTTCCTCGAGGCGCCGCTGAGCTACTGCGGCCTCATCAGCCTGCTGCTAATGGCACAGGTATTTCCGCTGCTGGCCAAAAACACGCGACGCTGGTACATTGCCATGCTTGTGTTATGGATTATTCCCACTGTTTTTCCTTTCTTCCGGTATGCTTTCTGGCTTTTTACCGGCGACTATTTCAGGGCCTACTCCTTTTTTATTTCGGTGATCTTTATCACTTTTTCAGTAAAAGCGCTCGACCTCATTCTCAAAACCCGCAAGGTAAGCCTGGTGGCCCTTTTGGTGGCCCTGGGCCTGTGGCTGGTGCTGGGCGCCTTAAACTATCAGGCTACCATTACTTATCCCACCGGGCAGCAGGCCGTACAGGCCTTAAAAATGAACGATGCCATTTCCTTGTTCATTAAATCATTCCTGGTGTTTTATGCTGTGGCCATTTATGCCCTTGGCCGCGTAAAAAATGTGTTCGGGTTAAAGCTCATTATCCTGGGCCTGGTGCTTGTTGAGCTCATCTACTTCACAAACACTACCATTAACACCCGCCACGTGGTAATGCCACAGGGCAATATGAACGCATCAGGCCCGGCGCTGGTTTCGAGCCGTGAACTTAAACAAAAAGTGGCCTACAACGATTATACCGTGGAAGCCGTTAACTACATCCGCCAGCAGGAAAAGCAGGACAAATTTTACCGCGTGGATAAAATGTATTTTTCAGGAGGCGCCATGCACGGAAGCCTCCAGGATCATAAAATACAGGGCTACTACAGCACCAGCAGTTACAATTCATTTGCACAAATGAACTTTATTAATTTTATGCGGGGGTATAACGTTATTGACCGGAACAGTGAGTTTGCCAGCCGCTGGGTAGACGGGCTCAAAAACCGCCCTTTTCTCGAAAACCTGAACAGCGTAAAATATGTGCTTACCAAAGACATCCGCCTGAACCCCGTATGGCGCTCAACCACCGACTCGGTGGCCAGTTTTGGGGACGTGGTGGTGTTAAAAAACAAGTTCGCACTGCCCTTTGGCTACACTTACGACAAGTACATGCTGCAAAGCGAGTTCGAAACCCTGTCGCCTACCCAAAAAGACCTGATGAGCTACAGGGCCTGCGTGCTGGATGATACGGAAGCGGCAAAAGCAGTTGGCCTGAAAAAAGTAGACATAAGGGACTCGGTGAATCTGAATACGTTTACCTGGGACTACATAAAAAACAACGCCGATTCGCTCAACAAAGAGCACCTGGTGTTAACAGCCTTTGGCGAGAAAAAAATATCAGGCACCGTTCAGGTAAACAAAAACAAGCTGGTGTACCTGAGCTTTCCGAACGACAAAGGATGGCATTTAACGGTGGATGGCACCCCTGCCGAAAAGGTACTTGTAAATTATGGCATGACCGGCATATACCTTACCAAGGGTAATCATACCATTGACCTGGAATATCATTTAAGATTTTTTACAAAAGGTTTATTGCTCAGCATCGCCGGAATAATTTTAGCTTTGGGGCTTTGGTACTTCAACCGCAAAAAACAACCGGTTAATAACGCCGCCTAAGCAATCAGAATCAAAAAATTTAAACTCGCATGACAGACTTTTCGAAACATAAATTCGGCACCCGGGCCATACATGCCGGCGCCGATCCCGATCCATCCACCGGTGCCATTATGACGCCCATTTTCCAAACCAGCACGTATACACAGGAATCGCCCGGCAAGCACAAGGGCTACGCCTATGCCCGCGGCAAAAATCCAACGCGCGATGCCCTGCAAAAAAACATTGCGGCGCTCGAAAATGGCAAGTACTGCCTGTGCTTTAGCAGCGGCATGGGATCTATTGACGCTATTATAAAACTGCTGCGCCCCGGCGACGAGGTAATTACGGGCGACGACCTGTATGGCGGCAGCTACCGGATGTTTACCAAAGTGTTTGCCAACTACGGCATTAAATTCCATTTCATCAACATGACCGATGCCGGAAATATTGAAAAATACGTGAACAGCAATACCAAGTTAATCTGGGCGGAAACACCGACTAATCCAACCATGCAGATTATTGACATTGCCGCCTGTGCAACTATTGCCAGGCAGCATAAGCTGCTGCTGGCGGTAGACAATACCTTTGCCTCACCCTACCTGCAAAACCCACTGGCGCTGGGCGCAGATATTGTAATGCACAGTGTCACCAAATACCTGGGCGGCCACAGCGATGTGGTGATGGGCGCACTGGTAATGAACGATGATAAGCTATATGAGCAGCTGGCCTTTATACACAACAGCTGCGGTGCCACACCCGGGCCTATGGACAGCTTTTTGGTGCTGCGCGGCATTAAGACCCTGCACCTGCGCATGGAGCGTCATTGTTATAACGGCCGCAAAATTGCCGAATATTTAAAAACACATCCAAAAATTGAAAAAGTATACTGGCCGGGCTTTACCGACCATCCCAACCACGCCATCGCAAAAAAACAAATGCGCGACTTTGGCGGCATGATCTCTATTGTTTTAAAAGACAAAAGCGTTGAAAACACGTTTAAAACAGCTTCCTCCTTCCAGGTATTTTCGCTGGCCGAAAGCCTCGGCGGAGTTGAGTCGCTCATCAATCACCCCGCTACAATGACGCACGCATCCATTCCAAAAGAGGAGCGCGAAAAAGCAGGCGTGGTGGATAACTTGCTGCGCCTGAGCGTAGGGGTTGAAGACGTGGAAGACCTGCTGGAAGATTTGAAGCAGGCCCTGGCTTAGCGGTTAGCCGCAGCAGCGAAACAGGGCGGGCTTTTAATTCCGTTTGTTAAAAGGAATTTATATATTTACTGTTACTAAATTACTTTTATGAAAGGCCTCGTTACGTTTTTACTTCTTTTACTTTCGCAATTATGCTTTTCGCAAATTTACACCTGCAAGGACGGGCTTACCAAATTTACCTCCGAGGCGCCGCTGGAGCTAATTAAGGCTCAATCCAATAAAACTGCCGGAGCGGTGGATTGCGGCACCAAAAACGTGGCCTTCTCCATACAGGTTGATTCTTTTGAAGGATTTAACAGCGCCCTGCAGCGCGAGCACTTTCGCGAGAACTACCTGGAGACCGACAAATACAACACTGCCACCTTTAAGGGAAAAATTATTGAAGATGTGGACCTGAGTAAATCAGGCACGTATACAGTGCGAGCGAAAGGCACGTTTAGCATTCACGGCGCCGAAAAGGAAAAACTGCTTAAAGTGAAGATCACGGTAAAGGATAAGGAAATGAACGTAGACACCGCTTTTGAGATCCCGCTGGAGGATCACAACATAAAAATTCCAAAGGTTGTAAACCAAAAAATTGCCTCGGTGATTATGGTTGAAGTAAAGGCCACCCTTAAACCAAAAGCATAACGCCCAGCTCTTGATAAAACGATATAAGATAATACTTGTTTTATGCGTTTACACAAGTGCCCTGTTGGCCCAGTTGCAGGTAAAAAATTTTTTTTCGCTTACGGGTAAAAAAAACACGCCGGTTAATGCCATTGTGCAGGACAACAACGGTTACCTGTGGTTTGGCGCCGCCGACGGGGTTTATAAGTTTGACGGGCGCAGGGCCGTTGGGTTTTCGAAAGATTTCCCGGCGCTGAAACAGGAAATAAGTGCGCTGCTGATAGACAGCCGCGAAAGAACCTGGATAGGCACCAAAACCGGCAGGGTTTATGTGCTTGACAAAAACAGGCTCGATTCCATTATCCTCACACCGGGGCCTGTTACCGATAAAATAACCTCTTTTTACGAGCTCAATGCCACCGTATGGATTGGCACTTACGGTTCCGGCATTTACGCCTGCGACCATAACCGCGCAATAAGCCACTATGGCACTGAAAACGGGCTGAGCGACAACGTGATTTATAAAATAAGCGGCGATAAAAAAAGCAGGCTGTGGTGCGGCACCGATGCCGGCATGACACAGATAAGCATTGCCGGCGCAAACCCCGAGCTGAAGCTGATCTCTGATAAAAACGGGCTCCCCGATAACATTGTGCGCGATATTTTTGTGGAAGACGGGCGGCTGCTGGTGTCTATGCAGGATTCAGGCCTGTGCTACTACAACCCGGGCAATAGCACATTTGAACGCAACAGTTTTTTCAGCAACTGGAGCCTGGGCGCCATTGTAAAAGCCTGTACTCCTGCTCCCGGCCGGCTGGTGGTGGCTACCGAAAAAAACGGACTTCTTATTTTTGAAAAAGGAGGCGTATTGGCATACGATTATGCCAAATACCTGCAAACGGCCAGCATTAACCAGCTGTTTATCGACAAGGAAAAGCAGGTGTGGCTGGCTTCCAGGAACGGCATCAGCCAGCTGGCCGGCCGGCGCTACCAGTTCATCAATACCATAAAAGGCCTGAGCACCAACGAGGTGCTGGCGCTGGCCATTGATAACGATAAGGGGATATGGACCGGCACCACCATGGGCATTACAAAAATAGCCACCGATGATGAAGGCAAGCCGGTGTTTACAAACATACAGGACCTCAAAAAGCACACCATTTCCTGCGCTACCAAAGCGCCCGACGGCAACATCTGGTTTGGCACCTATGGCAGCGGCATTATTGTAATGAGCGCCGAAACAAACAACAGCGTTATTTTGAACTCGAAGGATGAAAAGCTGGCCAACGACAACATCAGCAATATTTATTTTGCCGGCGATTCCACCGTTTTTATCTCAACGCTGGGCGGCGGGCTGGTAAAAGCCCGGGTGCAGCTCGAAGGAAAATACAAGATCTTTGAAATTGAAAAAAACTATACCGAGGCCGAAGGGTTGGGCAGCAATTACGTTTATGCCGCCATTACCGATAACAAGGGCAAGCTTTACATAGCCACCGACGGCGGGGGCCTGCAGGTAATGGACAATGATAAATTCACAGACCTGACCAAACGTTTCCACCTGGCATCCAGCACCGTGTTTTCGCTTTGCAAAGACAAAAACAATGTGATATGGGGCACCTCCAATGCCGATGGGATTCTAAAATACGACGGCGTTTCCTTAAAAAGCATCCGGCAGGCCGATGGGCTGAGGGACGAGCCCCAGCAGATAATCAGCACCGGCAACCTTGTATATGCCATCAGCTCAAAGGGTATCGACAAGATCCATTGCATAACCGGTGCCATCAGCTATTACGACCTGTTTGACGGTGACCTGGAACCCAACCTTAACGCCGTGTTTTTAAGCGATAACCATATTTACAGCGGCACTAACAACGGCTTGCTCATTTACAGAACCAGCCAGGAACATACCGATTCCATCAAGCCCAGCGTTTTCATCAAATCGCTGCAGCTCAATTACAAGCCCTTTCCGCTCGACTCAGTTTTTGAATTTAAATACAATCAAAACAACCTGGCGTTTACCTTTGACGGCATCTGGCTAAAAAATCCGGAAAAACTTTTTTACCGTTATCGCCTGCACGGGCTCGAAAACGAATGGCTGTATGCCACCGAAGGCAAAACCATTAATTACAACAACCTCGATCCGGGCAATTACACGTTTATTGTGCAGGCAAAAAACGAAGAGGATATCTGGAGCGAGCCAACGGGCTACTCCTTTATTGTACACCCACCCATCTGGAAGCGCTGGTGGTTTTGGGTGCTCGTGCTTGGGCTTGTGATACTGGGCATTTACTCTATTATCCGCTACCGCCTGATGGCCCTGCAAAAGGAAAACACTATCCTGGAGCAGCGCGTAAAAGAGCGCACCGAGCAGATACAGCGCCAAACGCAGATCATTATTCAAAAAAATAAGGACATTACAGACAGTATCACTTACGCCCGCAAGATCCAACACTCTATTTTACCACACAACGACATGGTGCACGCCCACCTGCCCGGCTCGTTTGTGCTGTACATGACCAAGGACATTGTAAGCGGCGACTTTTACTGGTTCAGCCACATGGACACCTGCAGCATTATTGCCGCGGTAGATTGTACGGGCCATGGGGTACCCGGCGCCTTTATGAGCCTTATTGGCTACAACCTGCTCAATAAAATTGTGAATGAGCAAAAAATAATGGATCCCGGCGCTATTCTGCTGGAGCTGAACAAAGGCGTGCTGGAAGCGCTTTACAAAAACGAATCCGAATCGAAAGACGGGATGGATATTGCCATTTGCAGGATAAACCATACCGAAAACACCCTGTGCTATGCCGGGGCCATGCGGCCACTGTGGATCATTAATAACGGCGAGCTGAAAGAAGTAAAGGCCGACAAAATACCCATTGGTACCCGGCCTGCCGACAGAAGCGAAACCATTGCTTACACAGGCCACATGCTAACCGTTAGCAAGGGCGACCGGTTTTATATTTTTACCGATGGCTATGCCGACCAGTTTGGCGGACCGAGAGACAAAAAATACAGCTCAGGTAAATTTAAGGAGCTGCTTATTGCGAATGCCGGGCTCGATTTTAAAACCCAGGAAGAAAACATTCGCAGCGAGCACCTGCGATGGAAAGGCGATAATGAGCAGGTGGACGACATTTTGCTGATAGGCTTTAGCATTTAGCTGCAAAGGATTCAAAAGTTAAGATAAAAGACTGAAGACCGCCCTCCTACCGAAACACATTGGCTATCAACAGCTTTATCGCCGTCACCCAGAAAACCGTTACCCGCTGCCAAGAAGACCGGGCCGGGCTCCTGCCGGATTTACTCCATTACGACCGATAAATTGTTAACCAACACTGATTAAGTATTGATTTACTAATTGGAGGGCACCACTTGCCAAATTTATTGAAGCCATTAGCGAAAAAATGTATCTTTATAACATCTTAATACCCCATGCTGTTATGACCCGGAAGAACATTTTTTTTCAGGCCCTGTTTGCTATACTCTTTCTTGTTAGCATTTGTGGTTATCCACAAAAACCGGCTGCGCCGGCCAAAAAGGCGGAAACGCTTGCTAAAATAAAAACAGCATTTATCTATAATTTCACCAAGTACATAACCTGGCCCGCCGAAGACCGGCTGAGCGAGTTTAAGATTTGTGTACTGAGCATTGAAGCAAAGGCCCTGGGCGAACAGCTGAACCAGCTGGCCAGCATCCGTAAATTCAGGGACAAAATTCCGATCCGCATTATTTATTGCAACACCGCCGAAGATATAAAACCCTGCCAGATGGTGGTGATCAGCGGTTTTAACAAGTACCTGGCGCCGGCCTATGCCAAAATAAAAGGAAAAGGAACCCTGATGGTGGCCGAAAACCTGGTGGATTATAAAAAATCCATCATTTCGTTTGTAGAGGTGAATAACCACATGAACTTTATCATTAACGCCACTAAAATGGCAGAATCGGGCCTGGCCGTGAGCCCGGCTCTTTATAAGCTGGCCATTACAAAAGAAGAAGAGTGGAAAAACATTTTCGAGAAAATTAAAGACCTGATGCAAACCGGCGGCAGCGAGATCACGATCGACAAATCGGACCTCAACGAAATGATGTCGCAGTACAAAAACCTGAAGAACGAACAAAAACAGCGCGACACGCTCATTAGCCGCCTGGAGGATACACTAAGGGTAAAAATGGAATTGTATAACCAAAGAACAGAAGAGATAGGAAAAATAGAAGAGAAAATTGCGGAGGGAAAACAAACCATTAGCGAGCAGCAGAGCCTGATGACCCAGCAGGCCGATGAAATAAGCGAGCAGGGCCACGAAATAAGCCGGCAAAATGTTGTGATCGTAGCCTTTGCAGGGCTTTCGGTTATTATCATTGTGCTTTTGATTTTGGCCATACGCAGCAACCAGCAGCGTAAAAAAGCCAACCGGCTACTTTCTGAACAGAAGAAAGAAGTGGAGCACCAGAAACAAATTGTGGATGGAAAACAAAAAGAGATCCTGGACAGTATTAATTACGCGCGCCGCATCCAAAACGCTCTGCTGCCCAACGATAAATTGCTGAGCACCAACCTGCCCGATCATTTTGTGCTGTTTATTCCAAAAGACATTGTGGCCGGCGACTTTTACTGGGCCACACCCAGCCCCGACGGTTTTATTTACATTACCGCCGACTGCACCGGGCACGGTGTGCCGGGCGCTTTTATGAGCCTGCTCAACATCAGCAAGCTTAATGAGGCTATTAATCAAAAACGCATTTTGCGGCCCGACCTGGTGCTCAACTATGTGCGCGACGAGATCATTCAGTCGTTAAACGCCGAAGGCAGCACCGAGGAAAGCAAGGATGGCATGGATGCCACCCTGTGTAAAATTGACCTACGCAGCATGCAGATGGAGTTTGCCTCGGCCAACACCAGCTTTTGCATTGTGCGCAACAAAGAGCTGCTTACCTTTAAGCCCGATAAAATTCCGGTGGGCAAATCGCACGACGACCTGAGCCTGTTTACCTACAACCGCCTGGCGCTTGAAAAAGGCGATATGATCTATACCTACACCGATGGATACACCAGCCAGTTTGGCGGGCCTCAGGGCAAAAAATTTAAGCACAAACAGCTGAAAGAGTTGTTTACGGCCAATGCCGAGCTGCCGGTGCAGCGTCAAAAACAAGTGCTGCATCAGCGGTTTGAAGAATGGCGGGGCGGCCTTGAGCAGGTGGACGATGTGCTGATTATTGGGGTGAGGGTATAGCATAGACAAGAACCCACGGTGGCTGAGCGGAGTCGAAGCCCGGGGATGAAAAATTCAAATGCATGGAAAATGTAAGATGGGAAAGGGAAAATGGAGGAAGGGCGCGAGATGAAAGATAAAGATACAAGACAGGACCTGGAACCATGAAAACAAGAGCCACCCTTCGATACAATTTTTTCGTCAGAGTTTCCTATATAAAAGTGAAAAAATCACTCTGGGTGACAGGATAACACGAAAGAAGAAAACCGAAAACCAGAAACAATAGGGCTTGCGACCAATGACGATCAGCTTAGTCTGAATACAAAATACAGCATACAATGTACAATCCAGGATTAGCGATCAATGACTTACGACTGTATCATTCCGAAAATTAAATTGCTTTTACTTCATCAGCTCCAGCGCTTCCTGGATTGAAATGATCTCGTTTTTGAAAGTAGCGATAATAAACGCGTCGTTAAAGCCTTTGCCTTCGAGCTCTTTCCTGTATTTTTCGGCATCGTCAAAACTGTTAAACACGCCCGAGGTATAACGGATGCTGCCGGTAGCCGTTACTTGTTTCTCTGTACTGGCAAGTGGTTTCACCTTCTCATCCATCATGCTTTCCATGGCAGCGCGCCTCAGCGGCCCCAGCTGTATTTTAAAGGTTACCAGCTTTTTGTTTACCGAACTAAACATTTTGTCTTCGCTCAAATCTTCTTTGTACGATTTATCTACCGTAGCCTTGGTTTGGTTCAGCGCAATCCGTTTCCCTTCCTTGTAAGAGGTTACAAAGGCATCGCTGTAGCCCTGCACCACCAGGTCAGCCCTTACAGCAGCAGCTTCTTCAATGGTTTTATAGCCTTTGGTTACATAACGGTATATGCTTTCGCCGGTTTTTAACTCCAGCACGCCGGCGCTGGTATTGAACACACTGGTGGAAATTTTATTTTTAAACGCACCCAGCTGTACACGGTACACAATGTCACTTTTATCAAAACCATCGTCTTTTGAATTTGCGGCCGCTGTTTCGGTAGGGGCGCTCACCGCTTTTGCACTGTCGCTTTTGTTGTTATTACTGTCAATATTAAGTGCCATCAGGTCTTTGAGCTCCTGCCCCAGCAGCTTTTCGAGCTCCTGGTCGGGAATCTGCATGATGTTATTGCCACTGAGCCTTGAAATGCCTGCTCCTTGCTTTCCTTCGTTCCTGAATTCATCGCGACGCTTGATGGCTGAGGCCAGCTTATCGTAATTTCCTGCAGTATACACTACAGTGGTTCCATCGTCCAGTGTGGTTGAATTGATATCGCCAATACTAAGAAGTGAGGCCAGCTCATCGGTTGGAATGGATCCTTTATAACGGGCCAGCTCAACCGCATAGGTATCGTTCTTTTTCGGTTTTTTCGGTTTTTTGTTCTGTGTAAAAAAGTTGCCAACGTACTCGGTGGTTTTGTTCAGGTCGGTGCTGTCGTTCATGTAAGCAGCATACCATTTGGCCCAGTATTCGTCGGTTTGTCCCACCCCTTTTTCGTTTACCGGCGTGCCTGCTGGCGTCGCCAGCTCATCATCGCGGTAGTTGGGCACACCATCCATGTCATCATCCACCGGGCAGCCCTGCGCCGTTACCGAGGCGCCCTCGGGCGTTCCCTGGCAGTCATCGCTCATATCGGGCACGCCGTCTTTATCATGATCTTCCTTATCCAGCGCCAGCCAGAAGGCATCGCTGAGTGTATCGGCAAAAGGGTTGGTTTTTTTGTGTTTCGGAATCGCAATCAAATCGTATTGCAATGAAATGGAGGTGTAAGTAAATTTATCTTTTCCTTTTGTGCCGGCCCTGCTGCCAATGCTTTTATTAGTCACACCATCCAGGTAATCGGTGGTGGTAAAATAATACTGGAAATTCAGCTTCAGGTCAACCCGGTCGGTAATTTTCATAATAGCGCCGGCACCAATGGGAAACGACCAGGCTCTTTCAGCGTATTTGCCAAAACCATCTATGTTGCGCTCTCGGATGTCAGTTTCGTAAGTATAATCACGTTTGAGCTCTTTTGCAAACTGGGCATCGGGCGATCCCTCGGCCTTATCCTTAATGCTGCCATCGCTCCAATAGTGATAAACATTTCCGTTCTTATCCTTCAGGTCGGTTTTACTTAAAAATTCGAAGCCCAGCACCCCAAAACTCACAAAGGGCCTTACAGCATAACGGTCGGGAATAAGGTTACCGAAGTCGTACATTAAATTAACGCCACCGGCGCGGATCTCCGATTGAAAATTTTCCTGCCGGCCGTTAATCCACTCATTAGCCCCCAGCTTGCCAAACAACACGGTAAAATTAAGCTGCAGGTAGCGGTTAAGTCGCTGCGAAATGCCAAGGTCAACCGCCGGACGGGCAGTTAAAGGCGATTGGTAATGTTTTTTATACAGATCGCCGTGAAAACCCAGGCGCCCTAAGCCCAGGGCCACTTTTGGCTTCATGCGTTGCAGCACCGAGCTGCCGGTATCCAACAGTTCGTCTTTACTTATTACCGAACCGCGGTAAAACCGCAGCAGCGGGTCGGCATACACGGTTTGCGTAGGAACAACAAGCGGCGCCAGGATATTGAATACCGAATCTCCTACCTTTTCGGGGCCTTTGTAGGTTTGAAAAGGAGGCGGCTCGTTAATGTAATACTGTAAAAGCTGGTCAGGCGTTAAATTATCAAGGGGCGAAACAGAAGAAGTATCCGTTTGAGAATGAACAGTGGCAGAAACTAAGAATAAAACTAAAGCAATTAGTTTCTTCATATCAGCGGCTAATTACCGGTAAAAATAGAATTTTTTTTTTATTTAAACCACTTTTGATTGGTGATCATCAGGGCTTCCTGCACAGTAATTCGCTTAGCACCGTTATATGCAACTACAAAAGCGCTTTTAATGCCGTTATTATTCTTCATCACTTCGCGGTGATCGCGTGCGCCTTTGTACTCATCGTGTGCGCCCACCATAAATTTTGAGAAGCCTCCCTGCATTTCGCTATCAATAGCTTCTGTTACGTGAAATACTTTTTTAAGGCGGTCGGCATTCACTTTGGCATTGGTAAAGGCCCCAATCTGCACATGGTAATTAATGCTGCCCTCTTTTTTCGAAAGCGGCTCTTTTATGGCAGTTTCAGGTGCCGTTTGTGTTTTGGTTTCAGTAGTCACAATCTCGTTGCCCTGGGCCGTGGTTTTAGCCGGCTCGCTTGCAACCGCCTGTCCCATCAGGGAAATTGTTTCGGGTGCCAGCGTGTATTTTTTGCTTTGGTTTTCTTCCAAGTAAGAATACTCGCCGGTTTGTTTCACTTCCATAGCGGTGGCGGCCGTAATGGTGTACTCCAGGTCCAACTCCTCCTTATTAGGTACGGTTACCCATACAAATTTTAATTTGCCGTCGCTCACCGAAAAAGAACTTCCTTCGGTTTTAACGGCTTTAATAGTGGCACCATCGGGCGCATCATCGCTATAGCGGGCAAAGCCTTTGGTGATGCCTTTTTTGATCTTAAGACTAACGGCATACTCGTTGTCGCTTATTTTTGTCACTGTGCGGGCCACGGTAATGTTTCCGGGAGGCTCTACGTTTGAATTGCTTTGGTTATTGGCGGCAGGCGGGTTGTTTTGCACGGCCGGCGGGTTAACGGGTTCGGCTTCGGTTTTTACAATTGCCGGAGTTTCTGTGGCAACCGGAGGCTCGCTAACAGCGGGGGTGGTTTCGGTAGCCGGCGGGTTGGCTGCCACGCTTTCGGTGGCGGGTGGATTGGCAGCTGTGGTTTCGGTGGGAGTAGCGGTAGGGCTAACTGCCGCTGCGCCGCCAACCGGCACAATGGTAATTTCGGTCGGCGTCATTTCCGATACCTGTTTGGCATTATTTTCCACATAAGAAAATTTAGCATTAATGGCTTTAACGCCTGAAGCCTCTTCGGAGGTGATTAATTTTATTTTGATAAGGATCTCGCTTTCGGGCGGCAGGCTGGCCCATACCCACTTGGCAATGCCATTGCTGAATGTGTAGTTGGCGCCTTTGTTCTCGGTTTCCTTCACTGCCATGCCTTCGGGCAGCTCCATCTGCAGTTTTGCAAAACCGCTCATGGCGCCCTTAGTGATTTTTATCTCAACCTGGGCTTCCTGACCAGCGGTAATAGAAGCAGGAAAAGTGCCGGTAACGGTTACTCCGCCATCGCCACTAAACAAGCTGTAAAGAAAAACAGCTATCGAGTTAATTAAGATAAGCAAGTATTTAATCATGCCCCTAAAATAGCCTAAGAAAAAAGGCGATAGGAAGAGGCGCCAGATGTTTTAGTAACAGCGGGGTGTTAACTTCTAAAGGCTTGATGTGCGCCCGCCATCCACGGGCAGGTTAATGCCGTTGATGTAGGCCGCTGCCGGTGAAGCAAGAAAAGCCACCGCATTTGCAATTTCAGCAGGTTCGGCAAACCGCCCCATGGGTATTTCGTGCAGCATTTCTTTTCTCACATCGTCGTTATTGCCATGCGTTTTCAGTGCTTTGTTTTCAATAATGGTTGCTAACCGCTGTGTGGCTGTTGCACCGGGCAAAACATTATTAACCGTTATGCCAAAGCGGCCCAGCTCGTTGGCCATGGTTTTAGCCCAATTGCCCACCGCGGCCCGCACGGTGTTGCTTACGCCCAGATTGGGCAAGGGTTGCTTTACAGAAGTGGAGATGATGTTCACGATGCGGCCGTAGCCGCTGTGTTTCATGCCTTCAATACAAGCCTGTGTTAAAATATGATTGCAGATCAGGTGGTTGTTGAACGCCGCCAGGAACTCCTCTGTTTTAGCGCTTGCCACAGGGCCCGCCGGTGGCCCGCCGGTGTTGTTCACTAGGATGTTCACAGGGCCGCTGCGCTGTATGAATTGCTCTGCCAGATCTTTCAGAGCGTTGCTGTCGCTGAAATCAACACACAAATAAGAGTGCAGCTGCGAACCGTTATTTGGCAGCTCGCTTTTTACCTGTTTAAGGCTTTGCTCATTCCGGGCCACCAGTGTTACGTTGGCGCCCAGCTGCGCCAGCTCCATGGCCACAGCTTTGCCTATGCCCTGCGTACTGCCGCAAACAATGGCACGTTTATTTTTAAGATCGGTGTTCATATTAATTTTTTTCTACTTGCTGTGTTAATTGTTCGGTTACCAGATCACCTTCAAACCCGCGCGACAGCGCATAATTTAAAACGGTGTAAAATTTTTTACGACGCTCGCCGCTTTTTATGCTCTCCAGTTTTTTTTCAACCAGCTGCCTTATTGCGCCAACGTATTCTTCGGGGCTGATGCTGTTCAATGCTTTGTTAATGAGGTATTCGGGCACCCGGTGCTTTTTCAATTCCAGCCTTATTTTTATGCGGCCCCAGCGCTTTATCCTGAATTTGCCGCCAGCGAATGCCATGGCAAAACGCTCTTCGTTCAGGTAATTTTCTTCAATAAGCGTGGCAATCATTTGCTCCACTTCTATTGAAGGTAAGCCGTATTCAAAAAGCTTGTTGCGGGTTTCGTGCTGCGAGCGCTCCTGGTAGGCGCACCACCCTTTGATCTTAGCCATCGCCAGATCAGGCGTTAATGCTGTTTTTTTTACCTTGTGCCCCGAAAAATCCACAGGCAAAGAAAGGGCTTAAGATCCAGATTTCAAAACTAATTATATATAGTCGATAGTCATGAGTCGCTGGTCTTAAGTTGGGAGATTGTACAATGTACCATGTATTTTGTATTAAGACTAAACGGGTGACTGCTAGTCGTAAGTCTTGACTCTTGCTTCCTGTTTCTCTTTAGCCGAAAGTCATGAGTCGCTGGTCGTAAGTCGGCATGTTACTCCATTTTACTTTTAGTTACGAAGTTACAAGTTCGAAAGTTATAAGTTCTGCTATCCTTTAGTCTCAAGTCATAAGTCGTTGGTCGTAAGTCTTGACTCTTGCTTCCTGTTTCTCTTTAGCCGAAAGTCATGAGTCGCTGGTCGTAAGTCGGCATGTTACTCCATTTTACTTTTAGTTAAGAAGTTCCAAGTTCGAAAGTTATAAAGTTCTGCTATCCTTTAGTCTCAAGTCATAAGTCGTTGGTCATAAGTCTTGACTCTTGCTTCTCGTTTCCCTCCATTTTACATTTTCCATTTAGTTAGAAAGTTACAAGTTCAAAAATTGTTACGTTCACTGCCAAATATTACTCCCCGTTTTGCGTCTTGCATCTTACAGCTGTTCCCTCAAAATATTGAATCTTTCTTACCTTTACGCCATGCCACACATTCCGCAGCAGCTTTTAAACGATCTCAGCCAGCTTCCACACTTTGATGCCACAGCTTTTACAGAAGCACACCGCGAGGAAAATAAAATTACCTCGGTGCGCCTCAATGCCTTCAAAAAAGTGGATACCGGCTTTGAAACGGGGCGGCCGGTGCCCTGGGCGACCAATGCTTTTTACCTTGAAGAGCGCCCCTCTTTTACCTTCGACCCCCTGTTTCATGCCGGATGTTACTATGTGCAGGAAGCCGGCAGCATGTTTATTGAGCTGGCGCTAAAAAGTGCGCTCGATCTATCTGCCCCGCTTAACGTGCTTGACCTTTGTGCTGCGCCTGGGGGTAAAAGCACTCTCATCAATTCGCTTATCAATCATCAAAGCCTGCTGGTCGCCAACGAGTTTGTAAAGTCGCGGGCTGCAGTGCTGGCCTATAATTTAAGCAAGTGGGGCACTCACAATACAATTGTTACCAACAGCGACCCACAGCGATTTTCTGCACTGGGCGGGATTTTCGACGCCATGGTGGTAGATGCCCCCTGCAGCGGCAGCGGCCTGTTTCGCAAGCAGCCCGAGGCCATTAACGAATGGAGCGAAGACGCCGTAAACCAATGCAGCATACGCCAGCGGAAGATACTGGCCGATGCCCTGCCCTGCCTGAAAGAGAATGGGGTGCTGATTTACAGCACCTGTTCCTATTCGGTACAGGAAAACGAGGAAATAGTGGCCTGGCTAATTGCGGAGCAGGATCTGGAATTTGTTCAACTGCCCGTGCACGCAGATTGGGGAATTGTAGATACCGGCGCCGGATACCGCTTTTACCCGCACCTCACGCAAAGTGAAGGCTTTTTTTGTGCCGTGCTGCGCAAAAAAAACGTAGAAAACACGGCAAACACCCGAAAAAAGGCCGCGGCGGTGGCCGCCAAGGCCGAGCTGACCGTGCTGCAGCCATTTATTACTGCGGCTGCCAACGAGGCCGTGCTTAAAATAAACAACCAGTTTCACCTGCTCAATGCTGCTGCCCAGCATTTTATTACCGGCTTTGAAAAGCAGCTGTATTTTAAAAAAGCGGGTGTTTTAATGGGCGAAATAAAAGGCAGCGACCTGGTGCCGCACCACGAGCTGGCCCTGGCCACAGCCCTGAGTGCCGCTACAAGCCGCCTGGAGCTGGACACCGACAATGCGCTTAAATTCTTAAGAAAAGAAAACTTTGCATTGCCCGCCGGCAGCCGGGGCCTGCACCTTATTACCTACCGGGGCTTTGGCATTGGCTGGGCCAAATTGCTGCCCAACCGGGCCAACAACTATTTGCCCAACGAGTTGCGCATTTTAAGCCGCGGTTAAGGCCCGGTTGCCTAAAATTTAGAACCGATAGCATTTTCTTGCAACAACCCGGCTATTCCCGCAAAATTTTGGAATTGTTTTTTTATTTCTTTAACTTTAGAATAGTGTAAAACAAAACCACCAAAATTATGAGCAAGGTATCTAACATTTTAGCAAGAAAGGGCACTTCCATTGTTTCTGTATCGCCCAACAGCACCGTTTATGAAGCATTAAAAGTAATGAACGAGCGAAACATTGGATCGGTTGTGGTGCTGGATAACGGCAACTATGTGGGCATTCTCACCGAAAGGGATTACGCCCGCAAGGTAATTATGCAGGGGCGCCACAGCGACGAGACTTCGGTAAAAGACATTATGACCACCGATTTGCCCCCGGTATCGCAAAACCACACGGTTGAAGAGTGCATGCAGCTAATGAGCGACCGCAACATCCGTTACCTGCCGGTGATCGAAAATCAAAAGCTGGCGGGCCTGTTAAGTATCATGGACTTAGTGACTGAAACCATTGCGGTTCAAAAAGAAACCATCGATCACTTAAAAAATTATATTACCCAGTAAGCGCTGCATGGTATAATTTTTACTCCTTTTCAAAATTTCAGTTTGTATGCTTCGGCACGTGCTAACAGTTTGCGTAGCCGGCGCAAAACCCTTAATTTTACTGCCCGGAAGCTGGCTTCCGGGCAGTATTTTTTTAATTCCGGCAGGGCTAAATTACCTTAAAAAATAAAGCGCGTTGTATCCCGGTAAAATCCAAAAACCAACCAACAATTTTTATCTCAAAAAAAACGCAACTTTTTTTTGGTTTTAGCTTGTTCAGTTAAAAAAGTATTGCTACATTTGCATCCCTTTTTAAGGGAAAGTTCTTTAAAATAGTATTGAAAAGCCGCTTTAGCTCAGCTGGTAGAGCAACTGATTTGTAATCAGTAGGTCGCTGGTTCGATTCCGGCAAGCGGCTCTTTGATTAAATTGGGGATATACCAGAGTGGCCAAATGGGACAGACTGTAAATCTGTTGTTTCGACTTCGGAGGTTCGAATCCTCCTGTCCCCACAGTGGCCGCTGAAGCTTCAGCAAAAGCGGCCGTAATTGCCATCCTTTGCCAAGGCTTCGGATGGTAAAAAAAGCGGAAGTAGCTCAATTGGTAGAGCTCCAGCCTTCCAAGCTGGAGGTTGCGGGTTCGAGACCCGTCTTCCGCTCAGAAGACTGAACAATTTGGGAATCAGACGTGAAACCCGGATGATGAAGTTGGCACATACGCCTTCCCGGTAGCCCACCGAGGTTAAAAGGGAGAAGAGGCGACAAAAAATTAACAAATCTGGCGAATCGGTTTGTTGGTTTTTTGAAAGTCCCAAAAAAGCGGGACTTTTGGCATGTAAAGCCGGCCGTTCTTTAAAAATGATTGTATTTGAGCAGATCTGGATTTAGGGCCGGAATTTGTTAAAATAAATAAGCTGTTGTAGCTCAGTGGTAGAGCACTTCCTTGGTAAGGAAGAGGTCGGCAGTTCAATCCTGCTCAACAGCTCCACGATAAGTGAGAACAAAAAATATAAACAATTAAGTAAAATAAACAATTATGGCAAAAGAAAAATTCGACCGTTCCAAACCCCATGTGAACATTGGAACCATTGGTCACGTAGATCACGGTAAAACTACTTTAACCGCTGCTATTACAACGGTATTAGCTTCCAAAGGTTTGGCAGAGGTTCGTGATTTCTCTTCGATCGATAACGCTCCTGAGGAAAAAGAGCGTGGTATCACCATTAACACTTCGCACGTTGAGTATTCAACTGCTAACCGTCACTACGCACACGTTGACTGCCCAGGCCACGCTGACTATGTAAAAAACATGGTTACCGGTGCTGCGCAAATGGACGGCGCTATCCTGGTGGTAGCTGCTACTGATGGTCCTATGCCACAAACCCGCGAGCACATCCTATTGGCCCGTCAGGTAGGTGTTCCCCGTATCGTTGTTTTCATGAACAAAGTTGACATGGTGGAAGACGCTGAGCTGTTAGACCTGGTTGAAATGGAAATCCGCGAATTACTGTCATTCTACAAATTTGACGGCGACAACACGCCTATCATTCGTGGTTCGGCTTTAGGTGGTTTGAACAACGACGCAAAATGGGTTCCAAAAATTATGGAACTGATGGATGCCGTTGACACTTACATTCCACTGCCTCCGCGCGATAAAGACAAGCCTTTCCTGATGCCAGTGGAAGACGTGTTCACCATCACCGGTCGTGGTACTGTTGCTACAGGCCGTATCGAAACCGGTGTGATCAACACTGCTGATCCGGTAGCTATCATTGGTATGGGTGCTGAAAACCTTAACTCTACTGTAACAGGTGTGGAAATGTTCCGCAAGATCCTTGACTACGGTGAGGCTGGTGATAACGTAGGCTTATTATTACGTGGTGTTGAGAAAAAAGACATCAAACGTGGTATGGTTATCATTAAACCAGGCACTGTAAAACCACACTCTAAATTCAAAGCAGAGGTGTATATCCTGAAAAAAGAAGAAGGTGGCCGTCACACGCCATTCCAGAACAAATACCGTCCGCAATTCTACTTCCGCACCACCGACGTAACCGGTGAGATTGAACTGGAAGCTGGCCGCGAAATGGTACTGCCTGGTGATAACGTAACCATTACCGTTAACCTGATTAGCCCAATCGCTATGGACAAAGGTCTTCGTTTCGCGATCCGCGAAGGTGGCCGTACTGTAGGTGCCGGTCAGGTAACTGAAATTTTAGACTAAGCTTTTGTATTATAATAGGCAAAATGGCTCCCGGTACGGGATGCCATTTTGCCATTTAAAGAAAGCAGTTAAAAAGAGCACTGTAGAACGGATTTAAAAACCGTTTTACCGACAAACGGGTGTGGTGCAATGGTAGCATACCGGTCTCCAAAACCGTTGATGGGAGTTCGAATCTCTCCACCCGTGCAACCAGTTGATAGTTGATCGTTGAAAGAGCTTAGCGCCACTCAACTTTAAACTCTCAGCCTTAAACTTTAAACTAAAAGGAAATGAGCAAAATAGGAACTTATTTATCGGAGACCAAAAACGAATTGGTAAACAAAGTAAGCTGGCCTACATGGCCTGAGCTGCAAAGCAGCGCCATTGTGGTAATGATCTCTTCGGTGATCATTGCACTGGTGGTTTTTGGAATGGACCGCCTGTTTGACCTGTTAATGAAAGAAGCTTATAACCTGATTAAGTAATTTTGGAAATGACTGAAACAACAAAAGCCGATTCTTCCACCAAAAAATGGTACGTGGTACGCGCCATCAGCGGTCAGGAGAAAAAGGTAAAACAATACATCGAGGTGGAGATTGCCCGGCTGAAGCTGAACGATTACGTGTCGCAGGTGCTTATTCCTACCGAAAAGGTAATCCAGATCCGCAACGGTAAAAAAACCACCAAAGAGCGCTCGTTTTACCCTGGGTATGTATTGATTGAGGCTGTTCTGGCGGGCGAGATCCCCCACATTATTAAAAATATTACCGGCGTGATCGGCTTTTTGGGCGAAACCAAAGGCGGTAACCCGGTGCCAATGCGCATCAGCGAAGTAAACCGCATTTTAGGCAAGGTGGATGAGCTGGTGGAAAGCGAAGGCACTATTTCCACCAACTATACGGTGGGCGAATCGGTGAAGGTGATCAACGGGCCGTTTAACGGCTTTAACGGTGTGATTGAAGAGGTGATGGAAGACAAGAAAAAGATCAAGGTAACCGTAAAGATCTTTGGCCGCAAAACACCGGTGGAGCTGAATTTTGGAGAAGTTGAATTAGAATAAAAAGTACAATGTACTGTGTACCTTGTAGCAAGACTAACCGCATAAGAATCCTTGTGCCACCCGGTCTGGCGACAAAGTACAACATACAAAATACAGTTATACAAAAAATTGTAAGGCAAGTAATACCCGGAACATGAGACGCTTTGCTGCTTCCAACTCAAAGTATCGCCGAAGAATGAACGCCGACAATAACCGAACACCAGGGACGATGAGCCGTCAGTAATGTTCAACATAAAATAAAAACAAACAAAAATGGCAAAAGAGTTATCAGCAATTGTAAAATTGCAAATCAAAGGTGGAGCTGCTAACCCCTCGCCTCCTATTGGTCCTGCACTGGGCGCCAAAGGTGTAAACATCATGGAGTTTTGCAAACAGTTTAATGCAAGAACCCAGGAGCAAGCCGGCAAAGTATTGCCTGTGATCATCAATGTTTATACCGACAAGTCGTTTGATTTTGTGATCAAACGTCCGCCTGTGGCAATCCAGATCCTGGAGGTAACCAAGATCAAGGCCGGTTCTCCAACCAGCAACCGCAAAAAGGTAGGTTCCATTTCATGGGACCAGATCAAAAAAATTGCGGAAGATAAAATTGTGGACATGAACTGTTTTACAATCGAATCTGCCATGAACATGGTTGCAGGTACAGCCCGCAGCATGGGTGTTACCGTTAGCGGTGAAAAACCTCACTAATGATATTTCATTAGAAACGAAACAATTATTAATTACTAAAAACAAGCTTACAAAATGGCAACGTTGACTAAAAAAAGAAAGGCTGTTATCGGCAAATACGACGCTAACAAAGCCTACTCCGTAGCCGAGGCATCGAAGATTGTGAAAGAAATCACAACCACTAAATTCGACGCTTCTGTGGATCTTGCGATCCGTTTAGGAGTTGACCCCCGTAAAGCTAATCAGATGGTGCGCGGTACCGTTACCCTGCCTCACGGCACAGGTAAAACCATGCGTGTTCTGGCTATTGTTACTCCCGATAAGGAGGCTGAAGCCAAAGCCGCAGGCGCTGACTATGTTGGATTAGACGAATACATTGAGAAAATTAAAGGTGGATGGACCGACGTGGACGTGATCATCACCATGCCTTCCGTAATGGGTAAGGTTGGTGCTTTGGGCCGTGTGCTGGGTCCCCGTGGCTTAATGCCAAACCCTAAAACCGGTACGGTAACCATGGATGTGGGCAAAGCCGTAACCGACTCTAAAGGCGGTAAAATTGATTTTAAAGTGGACAAAGCAGGTATTGTGCATGCTGGTGTGGGTAAAGCGTCGTTTGACGCCGCCAAGCTGGCTGAAAATGCCAACGAGCTGCTGCAAACCATCTTAAAATTAAAGCCATCGAGCGCAAAGGGTACCTATGTAAAGTCTGTAACCCTGAGCAGCACTATGAGCCCGGGCATCATCATCGATACCAAATCATTCACCTAAAACACTGCTAAACTATGAATAAAGCCGAAAAGACACAGGTAATAGAGCAGTTGGTAGAAAAATTAAACGCCAACGATAAAATCTATTTAGCAGATTGTTCAACCTTAACCGTTGAGAAAGTAAACGCGTTCCGCAAACAATGTTTCGATAAAAAAGTATCGGTTACCGTTGTTAAGAACACTTTGCTTAAAAAAGCGATTGAAAGGGCTAACGACAGTAAGCTGGCTGAGCTGATCCCTTCGCTGAAAGGCGAAACAGCCCTGATGTTTACCAACGTATCCAATGCACCCGCCAAAATCATTAAAGATTTCCGCAAAAACGACAAAAAACCGGCCTTAAAAGCGGCTTATGTTGAGGAAATGATCTTTATTGGCGACGCCCAACTGGATGCCCTGGCAAGCCTGAAATCGAAAAACGAGCTGATTGCCGACGTAGTTGCCTTACTGAAAGCTCCAATCCAACGTGTAATTGGTGGTTTAGAGAACAAAAAAGGCGGCGAAGACGCTGCAGCTTAATCTTTAACAATCTGTACCTAAAAAACAGAAATCCTGAAGCAGAAACAAGTTCCGCTTCAGAATAAACAAAAAAGTAAAAACAATCGTGAAGCAGAGGCCAACTTCGCTTCAGGATAAAACAAAAACAATTAAAATTTAGAAAAAATGGCAGATATAAAAGCAATAGCTGAACAATTAGTAAGCTTAACAGTAAAAGAAGTACAGGAATTAGCAACTGTATTAAAAGACGAGTACGGAATCGAGCCTGCAGCTGCTGCAGT
The DNA here is from genome assembly GCA_044221905.1 of Bacteroidia bacterium. Lineage (GTDB taxonomy): Bacteria > Bacteroidota > Bacteroidia > B-17B0 > Aurantibacillaceae > Aurantibacillus. The sequence goes on along the minus strand of JBGAOE010000005.1, from coordinate 251,843 downwards.
AGTAGTATCTGGTGGCGGCGGAGGCGGCGAAGCCGCAGCTGCTAAAACCTCGTTCGACGTAATTCTTCAGGAAGCCGGCGCCGCTAAATTAGGCGTGGTTAAAGTGGTAAAAGATCTTACCGGTTTAGGCCTGAAAGAAGCAAAAGACCTGGTTGACGGTGCTCCGAAACCAGTAAAAGAAGGTGTTGGCAAAGAAGAAGCCGAAGCGATTAAAAAAGCTTTGGAAGAAGCCGGCGCGAAAGCTGAGATTAAATAATCTCCGTATATTGATACCTGAAAAATGGCCTTTTTTAACAAAAGGCCATTTTCCTGTTTTTAAAAAAACAGCGAAATTTGAGAAAGTCAAAATTGTATTAACCTAATATCAAATTAACATTGGCTGCAAGTACAAAAACTCCAAAACGAGTTAATTTCTCGTCAAACAAATTCCCAATCGAGTACCCTGATTTCTTAGACATACAGGTAAAATCCTTCCAGGATTTTTTCCAGTTAGAAACCACCCCCGAAAACCGCAAAAAAGAAGGCTTGTTTAAAGTGTTTGCGGAAAACTTCCCGATCTCCGATGCACGCAACAACTTTGTGCTGGAGTTTAAGGATTATTACATTGACCCGCCGCGCTACGCCCTTGACGAGTGTATTGAGCGCGGCCTTACCTACTCTGTACCCCTGAAGGCCAAATTGTACCTTTACTGTACAGACCCTGAGCATGAAGATTTTGAGCCGATTATGCAGGACGTGTACCTGGGCACCATCCCATACATGACCCCAAAAGGCTCGTTTATTATAAACGGCGCCGAGCGTGTGATTGTTTCGCAGCTACATCGTTCGCCCGGCGTATTTTTTGGACAAAGCCGCCACGCCAACGGCACCAAATTATACAGCGCCCGTGTTATCCCTTTTAAAGGCAGCTGGATTGAGTTTGCCACCGACATCAACAACGTGATGTACGCTTACATTGACCGTAAGAAGAAATTACCGGTTACCACCCTGCTCCGCGCCATCGGTTTTGAGAGCGATAAGCAGATCCTCGAGATCTTTGGCCTGGCCGACGAGATCAAGGTAAGCAAAGCCGGCTTAAAACGCGAGGTAGGTCGCAGGCTGGCCGCCCGTGTGCTTAAAACCTGGCTGGAGGATTTTGTGGACGAAGATACCGGTGAAGTTGTATCCATTGAGCGTAACGAGGTGATCCTCGACCGCGAAACCAACCTGGAAGACGAGCACATTGACATGATCGTTGACGCAGGCGTTAAATCCATCATTCTGCACAAGCAGGATGTGAACACCGCCGATTTTGCGATCATTTACAACACCCTGCAAAAAGACTCCACCAACTCTGAAAAAGAGGCGATTGAGTTTATTTACCGCTTGCTGCGTAATGCCGAGCCGCCTGATGAGGAAACCGCGCGCGGTGTGATCGACAAGCTGTTCTTCTCCGACAAACGTTACGACCTTGGAGAAGTGGGCCGTTACCGCATCAACAAAAAATTAGGTCTGTCTATTCCGATGGAGATCCGCGTATTGACCAAGGAAGACATGATCCTGATCATTAAATACCTGATCGAGCTCATCAACTCTAAAACCGATGTGGATGATATCGATCACTTATCAAACCGCCGTGTACGCACTGTGGGCGAGCAACTGTACTCGCAGTTTGGTGTAGGCCTGGCCCGTATGGCCCGTACCATCCGCGAACGCATGAACGTGCGCGACAACGAGGTGTTTACACCTACGGATCTGATCAATGCGAAGACATTGAGCTCTGTGATCAACTCGTTTTTTGGCACCAACCAGCTGAGCCAGTTCATGGATCAAACCAATCCATTATCTGAAATTACCCACAAGCGTCGTTTATCGGCACTCGGGCCAGGTGGTTTGAGCCGCGAGCGCGCCGGGTTTGAGGTACGTGACGTACACTACACCCACTACGGCCGCCTTTGCACCATTGAAACACCAGAAGGACCAAACATCGGTCTGATTTCTTCACTTTGTGTATATGCAAAAGTGAACAAGCTGGGCTTTATTGAAACGCCATACCGCACCGTAACCAATGGTAAGCTGGACATCAACAAGCCTATTATTTATTTAACTGCAGAAGAAGAAGACCAGAAAAACATTGCGCAGGCGAATGTAGACCTGGATGATAAGGGAAATATCAAAACCCAGAAAGTAACCTCGCGTTACGAGGGTGATTTCCCGATCCTGGAACCGGAAAAAGTTCATTTAATGGACATTGCTCCTAACCAGATTGCCTCTATTGCGGCTTCCTTAATTCCTTTCCTTGAGCACGATGATGCCAACCGCGCGCTGATGGGATCGAACATGCAACGCCAGGCCGTGCCTTTGTTAAGGCCGCAGGCGCCAATTGTAGGTACCGGCATTGAAGCCCGCGTGGCGCAAGACAGCCGCGTGCTGATTAACGCTGAAGGCGAAGGCGTGGTGGAATATGTGGATGCGAATGAAATCGTGATACGCTATAACCGCAGCGAAGACGAGCGTTTGGTAAGCTTTGAAGGCGATGTAAAATCATACAAGCTCACTAAATTCCAAAAAACCAACCAAAGCACCTGTATCAACCTGAAACCGATCGTGAAAAAAGGCGATAAAGTTTCGGTGGGCCAGGTACTGTGCGAAGGTTATGCCACACAAGACGGCGAGCTGGCCCTGGGTCGCAACCTGAAAGTGGCATTCATGCCATGGAAAGGTTACAACTTTGAGGATGCCATCGTAATCAGCGAAAAAATTGTTCGCGACGATATCTTTACTTCTATCCACATTGACGAGTACACACTGGAAGTGCGCGACACCAAGCGCGGTATGGAGGAGTTAACTCCGGACATTCCTAACGTAAGCGAAGATGCCACCAAAGACCTGGATGAGAAAGGTATTATACGCATTGGTGCCGAAGTAAAAGAAGGCGATATCCTGATCGGTAAAATCACTCCTAAAGGAGAAACCGATCCTTCGCCGGAAGAAAAATTACTCCGCGCCATTTTTGGTGATAAAGCCGGTGACGTGAAAGACGCTTCACTGCGCGTATCGCCATCCATCAAAGGTGTGATTGTTGACAAAAAACTGTTCTCACGCGTTATTAAGGATAAAAAAGCCAAAGCGGAAGAAAAACCTTTGGTTGAGAAACTCGATACCGACCACGAGAAAAATAACTACAACCTGAAATTGAAATTGGTTGACAAACTGTTTGTACTGGTGAATGGCCGCACATCGCAGGGTGTAACCAACATTTTAGGTGAGGAAGTGATTCCGCGCGGTACCAAGTTTACCCAGAAATTATTGGAGCGCATTGACTATAGCGAGGTGAACCCAGGCAACTGGACGACAGATAAGGATAAGAACGAGCAGATTGAACGTTTGCTGCACAACTTCCTGATCCAGTACAACGATTACCTTGGTAAATACAAACGCGAAAAATTCCAGATCACCGTGGGCGACGAGCTGCCAAACGGTATTGTGCAGCTGGCCAAAGTTTATATTGCCCAAAAGCGTAAGCTGAAAGTGGGTGATAAAATGGCGGGCCGCCACGGTAACAAAGGCATTGTAGCCCGTATTGTGAAGGAAGAGGATATGCCTTTCCTGGAAGACGGAACACCGGTAGACATTGTGCTGAACCCACTGGGCGTACCATCGCGTATGAACCTGGGCCAGATTTACGAAACCGTATTGGCATGGGCCGGTGAGAAACTGAAAATGAAATTCTCTACCCCTATTTTTGATGGTGCCACCGTTGAGCAAATTGACGAATACACCAAAAAAGCAGGCCTGCCGCAGTTTGGCCGTACTTTCCTGCACGATGGCGGAACCGGCGAGCGTTTTGACCAACCGGCAACCGTGGGCATTATTTACATGCTTAAATTGGGCCACATGGTGGATGATAAGATGCACGCCCGTTCGATCGGACCATACTCACTCATTACCCAACAACCTTTGGGCGGTAAAGCCCAGTTTGGTGGTCAGCGTTTTGGTGAGATGGAGGTATGGGCGCTTGAAGCGTATGGCGCTGCCAATGTGCTGCAGGAGTTACTCACCGTTAAATCGGATGACGTAACCGGCCGTGCAAAAGCGTATGAAGCCATCGTAAAAGGCGAGAACATCCCTACTCCAGGCATTCCTGAGTCGTTCAACGTATTGTTGCATGAGCTGAGGGGTCTGGCGCTGGATATCACTATGGACTAAATAGATTGACGATGAGGGATTGACAATTTACAATTGCAATCCCTCCAAATCGTAAATTGTAAATTTTTTTAAATTGTAAATTCATAACATGGCGTTAAGAAGAGATAACAAACAAAAATCAAATTTTTCGAAAATCACCATCAGTTTAGCTTCTCCCGAAACTATCCTGCGTCGCTCAAGCGGTGAGGTTCTTAAACCTGAAACCATTAATTACCGGACTTACAAACCTGAAAGAGACGGTTTGTTCTGCGAACGTATTTTTGGCCCGGTGAAGGATTATGAGTGCCATTGCGGTAAATACAAACGCATCCGTTACAAAGGGATTGTTTGTGACCGTTGTGGCGTTGAAGTTACTGAAAAGAAAGTACGCCGCGAGCGCATGGGCCACATCAACCTGGTGGTGCCTGTTGCTCACATCTGGTATTTCCGCTCGCTGCCAAACAAAATTGGCTACCTGCTGGGCTTACCAACCAAAAAATTAGACATGATTATTTACTACGAGCGTTACGTAGTAATTAATGCAGGTGTTGCCGCCGAAAACGGCGTAAGCTACCTCGACTTTTTGACCGAGGAAGAGTACCTGAACATTTACGATACTTTACCAAAAGAAAATCACCAGCTGGACGAAAGCGACCCGAACAAATTTGTAGCTAAGATGGGCGCTGAGGCTGTACAAGACCTTTTATCGCGCCTGCAGCTGGACGATCTTTCGTACGACCTGCGCCACAAAGCCAATACCGAAACATCGCAACAGCGTAAAAACGAAGCGTTGAAACGCTTACAGGTAATTGAAGCTTTCCGCCAGGCCAACCAGAATGTAGTGAATAAACCGGAGTGGATGATTGTGAAAGTGGTGCCGGTAATTCCGCCTGAACTGCGCCCATTGGTGCCACTGGATGGCGGCCGTTTTGCCACTTCTGATTTAAATGACCTATACCGTCGTGTCATTATCCGCAACAACCGTTTAAAACGTTTGATCGAGATCAAAGCACCTGACGTGATCTTGCGTAACGAAAAACGTATGCTGCAGGAATCTGTGGATTCGTTGTTTGATAACTCACGGAAATCAAACGCGGTGAAAACCGACAGCAACCGTCCTTTAAAATCATTATCTGATTCATTAAAGGGTAAACAAGGTCGTTTCCGTCAAAACTTATTAGGTAAGCGTGTTGACTACTCGGCCCGTTCGGTAATTGTTGTAGGCCCTGAATTAAAATTACACGAGTGCGGTTTGCCAAAAGAAATGGCTGCTGAGTTATTCAAACCGTTTATCATTCGCAAAATGATTGAGCGCGGTATTGTAAAAACAGTAAAATCCGCCAAAAAAATTGTAGATAAAAAAGAGCCGATTGTTTGGGACATCCTGGAAAATGCGCTGAAAGGCCACCCGGTGATGCTGAACCGCGCCCCAACCCTCCACAGGCTTGGTATCCAGGCGTTTCAGCCAAAACTGATCGAAGGCAAGGCGATACAGCTGCACCCACTGGTGTGTACCGCCTTTAACGCCGACTTTGACGGTGACCAAATGGCCGTGCACGTACCCCTGGGTAATGCCGCCATCCTGGAAGCCCAGATCCTGATGCTGGCTTCGCACAATATTCTGAATCCATCCAACGGTGCACCGGTAGCGGTACCATCGCAGGATATGGTGCTCGGCCTATACTATCTTACCAAAGGCAAAAAGAACCTGCCAAACGACGCTGTTAAAGGCGAAGGCAAGATCTTTTACAGCGCCGAAGAGGTGGTAATTGCCGTAAACGAAAAACGCCTTGACCTGCATGCTCAGATCAAGATAAAAATTACCAATGCCCTGGAAGGCACCGAGCTTAAAACCAAAGTAATTGATACCACTGCCGGCCGCGTGTTGTTTAACATGGTGGTGCCTCACGAAGTGGGTTATATCAACGAGCTGCTGACTAAAAAATCGCTCCGCGACATCATTGGTTCTATTGTGAAGAAAACAGGTATGGCCAAAACCGCCAAGTTTCTTGACGATATTAAACAATTAGGATTTATGACCGCGTTTAAAGGTGGTCTGTCATTTAACCTGGGCGATATTCAAACGCCGGGCGAAAAAATGAAGATCATTGACGAAGCGCAGGCGCAGGTTGACGAGGTAATCGCCAACTACAACATGGGCTTTATTACCAACAACGAGCGTTATAACCAGGTAATTGATATCTGGACGCACACCAACTCTAAAGTAACCAAAAAGGTGCTCGATAATCTGAGCAGCGATCGCCAGGGCTTTAACCCGGTGTTTATGATGCTTGATTCGGGTGCCCGTGGTTCTAAAGAGCAGATTAAACAGCTGAGCGGGATGCGCGGTTTGATGGCCAAGCCACAAAAAGCAGGTGATACCACTACCTCTATTATCGAGAACCCGGTATTATCAAACTTCCGCGAAGGTCTGTCTATTTTAGAGTACTTTATTTCTACCCACGGTGCCCGTAAAGGGTTGGCCGATACGGCTCTTAAAACGGCCGATGCCGGTTACTTGACCCGCCGTTTGGTGGACGTGGCACAGGACGTTATTATTAACGAAGCAGATTGCGGTACCCTGCGCGGATTAAGCATGAGCGCGCTGAAAAATAACGACGACGTGGTGGAAACCTTATACGACCGTATTTTAGGCCGTACTGCGGTGAACGACGTGTTCCACCCTACTTCGGGCGAACTGATTGTTGCCGGTGGCGATATTATTCACGAAGAAATTGCCGCTATTATCGACAAATCACCTATTGAAACAGTGGATATCCGCTCGGTATTAACCTGCGAAAGCCGCACCGGTGTTTGCGCCAAATGTTATGGCCGCAACCTCTCTAACGGCCGCCTGGTACAATTGGGTGAGGCTGTAGGTGTTATTGCTGCGCAGTCTATCGGTGAGCCTGGTACACAGCTGACGCTCCGTACCTTCCACGTGGGTGGTACCGCTTCCAACACGGCGGCTTCCAGCAGCCTGATTGCGAAATACGACGGTATTCTCGAAATTGATGAGTTACGCACCGTTGAGCGTGTAAACGCTGAAGGTGTAAAAGCCAACGTAGTCATTGGCCGCTCTACCGAAATGCGCATTGTGGATGCCAACACCGGCATTACCTTAACTACCGGCAACGTGCCTTACGGCTCTAACCTGTATGTAAAACCAGGCGCAAAAGTGAAAAAAGGCGACCTGATCTGCGACTGGGATCCGTATAACGCTGTAATCGTTTCTGAATTTGGCGGTGCCGTTGAATTTGAACACATCAAAGAAAACGTAACTTACCGTGAAGAAAGCGATGAGCAAACCGGCTTCCGCGAAAAAGTAATTATTGAAAGCAGGGATAAAACCATGAGCCCGCTGATCCGCATTGTGGATAAAAAAGGCGAATCCCTGAAAACATACAACATTCCTGTAAGCGCCCACATTATTATCAGCGAGGGGGCTAAAATCGAACCAGGTCAGATCCTCGTTAAGATACCGCGTGTAACCGGCAAAACCGGTGATATTACCGGTGGTCTGCCACGTGTGACCGAGTTGTTCGAAGCCCGCAACCCAAGCAACCCTGCCGTGGTTTCTGAAATTGACGGCATTGTGACCTTTGGTAAAATTAAGCGTGGTAACCGCGAGGTAATTGTTGAGGCCAAAACCGGTGAGCAACGCCGCTACCTGGTGAACCTGAGCAAACACTTCCTGGTGCAGGAAAATGATTTTGTAAGGGCCGGCGATCCTTTATCCGACGGCGCTATCAGCCCCGGCGATATTCTGGCCATTAAAGGCCCTACCGCCGTGCAGGAGTATCTGGTGAACGAGATCCAGGAGGTATACCGCTTACAAGGTCAGAAACTGAACGACAAACACTTTGAAACCATTGTGCGCCAGATGATGCGTAAGGTTGAGATTGTTGACCCGGGCGATACCATGTTCCTGGAGCAGCAGCTCATCAACAAGAGCGATTTTATGAGCGAGAACGACAGCATCTTCGGTAAAAAAGTGGTAATTGATCCAGGTGACAGCGCTGAGCTGAAACGTGGCCAGATTATTACTGCCCGCAAGCTGCGCGACGAGAACTCTGTGCTGAAACGCCGCGATAAAAAAGTGGTGGAAGCCCGCGACGCTGTGCCTGCAACTGCTAATCCTATTCTGCAAGGTATTACCCGCGCCTCACTGCAAACCAACAGCTGGATCAGCGCTGCATCGTTCCAGGAAACTACCAAAGTACTGAACGAAGCTGCTGTGAACGGAAAAGTGGATACACTCTTAGGATTAAAAGAAAACGTAATTGTTGGACACTTGATCCCTGCCGGTACCGGCTTACGCCAATACGAAAAACTGGTGGTGGGCAGCAAAGAGGAGTACGAGCGCTTAATGGCCAGCAAAGAGGAAGTTGGAGAGGAAGCTTAAATAAAGTGAGAAGTTAGAATTTAGAAGTAAGAAATATTGCTTCACTTCTTAAATCTTTCATAAATCTTAAATAAAAAAACCCTGGTAGAACTACCGGGGTTTTTTGTTTATGTCTCAAAACACCTGGCTCCATTTGTGTTGGGCGCCTTAAATTTTTGTTTAAATTAGATAGTCAGCTTAATGAGTTCATTTGTTTAAACTTGCACGATATTTGTTTTTGCTTGGCCTGTTGTTGCAATCAATAAGCAGCAGCGCGCAGAACGAGGCAAAAAAATGGTATTTTGGCAATTATGCTGCGCTGGATTTTCTGACCTCTCCTCCCACTCCTATAGCCGGCAGCTCGCTTACCAGCGTAGAAGGTGCTGCCAGCATTGCAGATGCCAACGGCAATTTATTATTTTATACCGATAATGTTTCCATTTTTAATCAAACCAATGCTTATATGGCAAATGGTAATGGTTTGATGGGTTCTTATGTAAACAGCGGCGCTATTATTGTAAAACAACCCGGCAGCGCCAGTAATTATTACGTGTTTTATACCGGCAATGGGCTTAGGTATTCTATTGTTGATATGAGCCTGGCGGCGGGCATGGGTTCAGTTACCGTAAAAAATTATTCGCTGGTGCTCAATACCAACGAAAAAATTACCGCTACCAGGCATTGCAATGGCCTTGATGTTTGGATTGTGGTGCACGATTTTTTCAACACAAACTATTATTCTTTTTTGCTCACTGCTGCGGGGGTAAATACAACGGCCGTGGTATCCAGCGTTAGTGCCAGCCAGTCCTTTCAGGGGCAGATGAAACTCTCACCCAATGGCCGGCGGCTTGGAGTGGCAGATGCTTTTGGTTTTACCATGTGTGACTTTGATAATAACAGCGGGGTGGTTTCCAACCCTCAACTGCTTGGTAATTGGCTGGTATCCGATGGCTGCGAGTTTTCGCCCGACGGCACCCTGTTTTATGGAGCGGCACTGGCAAATCTTTATCAATGGGATTTGAATGCCGGGCCTCCAACCGCCGTTGCAGCATTTGTTTACAGCGTGCAGGCGTCGAGCCCTATTTATATGCAGGATATGCAGCTGGCACCAGATGGCAAGATTTATATTGCGCAAGACGCAGAACAAACACTTGCTGTTATTAATAATCCAAATGCCGGCGGTGCTGCCTGTGGCTTTGTGCCGCTGGCACAATCTTTACTTCCGGGCTCAAGCCTGCAAAGCCTGCCTAACTTTATGGGCTGCCTTTTCCGGCAAAAACCCCAGCCTTTTACATTCAGCACCGTAAGCTGTCTTACCGCATCGTTTGTACCGCCAGCTGTTGCTGCGGGTTATTCGCTTAACAATGTGCTGTGGGATTTTGGAGATCCGGCATCGGGCTCTGCAAATACATCCACACTTGCCGCTCCGGACCACAACTATAGTTCTGTTGGCACTTACAGTGTACAGCTCATTATTTTTTATGGCTGCAACCAAAGCGATACGCTGAAACAATCGGTTGTAATTACCCAGGGCTGCATTAGTGTTACCAGCGCTTCCATTACTTGTGCCAGCCTGGGTTCTGCCACTGCCATCGTAAGCGGCGGAATTGGCCCCTTTTCATACACCTGGATGCCAGGCGTACAAAATGCATCGGTGGCTACCGGCCTTAACCCCGGATCTTACACCGTAACGGTTATCGACAGCGGAAACAACAATGCCACCTATACATCCAGTGTTGTGTTTACCCCCTCGGTGCCGCTAACCGGCAATTTAAACAGCAGCCCCAGCGTTGCCTGCAACAGTGCGGCCACAGGCTCAGCCAATATCACAAATATTGCCGGTGGTTCGGGCACCGAAGCATATTTGTGGACAAATGGCATAATCAGTTATACCACACCCAATCCTACTAATTTAACCGCAGGCATATGGACATTTACCGTTACAGATGCGTTAAGCGGCTGTACCCTGAACAATGCCTTTATAATTACGCAGCCCCCTCCCCTAACCTTAAGCATTACCGCCAGCAGTGCAAGTATTTGCGTGGGAGGCAGCATATCTTTAAACGGCACGGCCTCAGGCGGCACACCGGGACCTGCTTATAACTACAGCTGGGTAAACGGGCCGGCCCAGGCGGCTTACACCGTAAGCTCCAACGTAGCGGGCGGTTACGTGTATTCACTCACTGCCACCGATTCTTTTAGCTGTGCCGTTACACAAACAGGTGCGCTTAGTTTTGTTGCAAACCCCACACTTAGCGTCTTAAGCACTTCCATTTGTTTTTTGCAAACCGCTACGCTCACGGCCTCCGGAGCCAGCAGTTACAGCTGGAACGGCACTCCCGGCACTGCCACTTTTACCGATACGCCTCTTGTTGATACACAATATATGCTAACCGGCAGCGCGCTGGGCTGTACCGCTTCAGCCATAGCTTCCATTGTTGTAATGCCGTTGCCCAGTCTTACCATTACACCCAGTTATACCGTTTGCCGTGGCGACACGCTTACACTTAACGCCAGCGGCGGTGTTGCTTACCAGTGGGGCGGGCCAGCCTTCAGCTCCTCGCTGCAAAACCCCACCTTAACTATTTCGCTTCCATTAAATATGGTCGTTTACACCTTCACCTGCTGGGGGGCTACCGGCTGCTTTGCTACGGCAAGCACTACAGTTACCGTAAAGCCACTGCCACTTGTTTCTATTACACCCAGCACTGCAAGCATTTGTTTAAACACCAACAGCGTAGCGTTAACTGCTGCGGGCAATGCCACGTTATTTAACTGGCAGCCGGCAACCGGGCTGTCTACTACAAACGCTCAGAGCGTAAACGCTGGGCCCGCGGGCACTACCATATATACTCTTACCGGTTCGCTGGATGGTTGCCAGGCGCGGGTCACCGGCACAGTAAACGTGGTGGCGCCTCCCAGCCTCAGCGTGGCATTAAGCAGTAACAGCCTGTGTGCACAGGCGCTGAGCGGATCGCCCAATACCATTACGCTTACCTCCAGCGGTGCGGCTACTTACACCCTCAGCACCCCCAATCATATTAATAATCCAAATCCTTCCGGCCCATCTTCGCCATTAAGCATGCAGCCGCCGTTTCAGCCAACAGGGCCGGCCACCGCCACGCTGTTTGGCTCCAACGGGGTTTGCACGGTGAGTACCACGGCTGCATTCACTATTATTCCCAACCCTACTCTCAACATCGGAAATCCAACGCCCACTATTTGTGCAGGGCAAAGCTATACCTACACCAGCCAGGGGGCCAGCAGCTATACCTGGTCGGCAGTTACGCCTGGCAGCACCCTTTATACTACCGGCAATGTGGCAGTGGCCAATCCCAGCATTAATGCTGTGTTTTCAGTGGCAGGCAGCAGCCTGGGATGCAACAGCGCTCTGCAAACAAGCACCCTTGCCGTTAACCCATTGCCCATCGTTGCAGTTAATCCAAACCCGGCACTGGTATGCAAAGGTCAATCGGTACAGTTAAGCGCCAGCGGCACCAGCAGCAGCTATAGCTGGTTGCCAAACCTGTTTTTAAGCTCAGCTACAGGGTCTACGGTAAGCGCCAATCCGCCCACATGGCAAAGCTACCAGGTAACGGGCAGCCTCAATGGTTGCAACGCCGCCGCAATGATCACTGTTTCGGTGATAGCCGCTCCCATTGCTGTTATCAGCGCTACGCGGGTTACTTTTTGTGCTAACGAGCCTTTAATCCTGCAGGGTAGCGGCGGAGTCGGGTATGCCTGGAGCGGGCCCGGTAATTTTACTGCGGGCGGACAAACCCTCGGCTTCACTCCTTTTTCGACAAACTTCTCAGGCATTTATACCTTAACCGTAAGCGACGAAAACAACTGCCGGGCAAGCACCACACAATCCATTACGGTTTACGCGCTGCCGGAAGGGCATTTTAATGCGGCATCGCTTTCAGGCTGCGCGCCGTTGTGCACCATCCTCAACTTTAAGCCCGCTGCCAATTCATCTCTTACAGCCATGAGCTGGCAAGTTAACGGCCAGAGCTATGCCGGCAACAATTTTAAGCCGTGTTTTAACACTCCGGGCAATTACATCCTTAGCGGAAATCTTGTGGATGAGAACAGTTGCAGCAATACATACACGGCGCTGGTAAACGTGCATGCCAGGCCACAGGCCGATTTTAGCTTTTACCCCGAACTGCCAACCGAAAACCTGGAGCAAGTGCAATTTAGCAATGCCTCTGCTAATGCTGCCCAGTTTCACTGGGTATTCGATAATGGGCATACGTCTGATAAAAAAGATCCGGCCATTTTATTTGAAACCGCGGGTTCCTACGCTGCGGCCCTTGTTGTTAAAAACCAATGGCAGTGCAGCGATACGGCCATAAAGATCATCCACGTACGGCCTGATTTTTCTGTTTACGTTCCAAACGCCTTTACACCAAACGGCGACGACCGCAACGATTATTTTGGCCCGGTGTTAAGGGGCGCTAAATCCTGTTTGCTAAGAGTGTTTGACCGCTGGGGTGAAAAAATTTTTGAAACACAGGATCTCCAAAGCAGCTGGGATGGGTTTTTTAACGGCGAGCCTTGCCAGCAAGGCGTATACGTTTGGACCCTTTGGGTGCTGTTTGAATACGGCAACCCCACGCTTAAGCAGGAGCGCAACCTGAGCGGCGAAGTGCTGCTTTACCGGTAAGCAACTATTTAGCTGTAACCGGCAGCTTTTTAACCCGTAAAATGAATGGATAGGGAATGATTGAGTAAATGACGGTTTAAATTTAGTTTATAACACACCAACCTGGATGATTTGATGATAACTTTGAATAAACCTTCACAAAACCCCTAACATGAAAAAATTTATTATTCCTTTTCTGGTGATCCTCGCGGTCACGATCTCCAGCTCCAGTAAGGCACAGGTATTCAATTTTTCGATAACGCCATCCTATGTGTGTTTTAACAATGCCTGGCCTCCAAGCACCACCAACACCTGCCTGGCCAACGTTACCGCCACCGTTGGCGGAGCCACCAGCTATTCATGGGCCTGCGTATCGGGCACCGCCATGGCCTCGGTTGGCGCCGCCAACTCGCCTATTGGTGCAGATGCCATTCTTTCATTTACCTCCTGCGGTCTTTACACCGTTACCTGCTCGGCCTTTAACGGCAGCTCACCGGTGGGCGTAGTCACTTCTACACTCGATGTCATGTGCCCAAACTGGTTTACTGCACCAATGCCTACCTGGTCAACCTGCATTGGCAGCCAGGCCCTCTTAACGGCCAGCGGCGGCACCAGTTATACCTGGACCCAGCCCGGAGTACCCTTTGGAATACCCCTTCAAATATCAACCACCAACACAGCCGTGGTTTCAACGCCAACAGTTGCTGCTTCAATTAACGTTACCGTAGCAGCCACCAACTTGCTGGGCTGTACAGCGCAATCGGTGATAATTGTCAATACAAATATGACCTCCCCCATTACTGCGGGCGCCAGCTCGGTATACGTATGCCCTGGGGCCAGTGCAACCCTTAATGCCGGCGGCGGCAGCAATTATACCTGGATACCCGGTAATATTTCTGCCACATCCACTGTGGTTTATCCAACCAGTGTTGACTGTTACACTGTATTCGGACTTTCATCTCAGGGCTGTATTGGCAGTGCGGCCATATGCCTGTCGGTAGTGCCTAATGTGAGTGTTACTTCAACGGCCTCATCCATATGTGCGGGCAGCGGTTACAGCCTCAGTGCCATGAATGCCATGAGCTATACCTGGATCCCGGGCAATTTTGCAAGTGCCAATATAACGGTGTATCCAACCAGTCCCACCTGCTTTACCGTAATTGGCAACAATTCGGGCTGTACCAGTACGGCAGTAGCCTGTGTTACTGTAATGCCAACCCCTACATTACTGGCAACAGGCATAAGCACCGTTTGCCTGGGTACAAGCGCAACTCTGGCAGCATCGGGCGCGCTCACCTATACCTGGAATGTAGGCTCTACCACACCTTCTATTACGGTAATGCCTACGGTAAGCACCTGCTATACGGTGATGGGCACCGATGCCAACGGTTGCACCGGCTCAGCCGTTTCGTGCGTGGCGGTTAACAATACCTGCTCTGATGTGTGGCCGGGCGATGCCAACAGCGATGGAATTGTAGACAACACCGACGTGTTTGAGCTGGGCCTTGCTTACAGCAATACCGGCCCTGCCCGCAGCCCCGGCGGTAATGGATACACGGCGCAGTTTGCCAATAACTGGAGCGGCCTGATAAGTACCGGAAAAAATCAATGCCATGCTGACTGCAATGGCGATGGCACTATTGATAACGACGACACCCTGGCTATTTACAACAACTATTCGCTCACACACAGCTTTAAGCCTACAGGCTCAGCCGCGCAAAGCGATATTGATATTGTGGCCAACCCGGCTGTTGCCACCGGCGGCGCCTGGAATAAGGCCGATATCATAGCCGGCAGCGCTTCAACCAGCCTTAGCCAATTGTATGGCCTGGCTTACGAAATAAACTTTGATCAAAGCCTGATACAAACCGATTCGGTTTACCTGGTATACACCTCTTCGTTCTTTAACGCCGGGCAAAACCTCCATTTCCGAAAAACATTTTTTATGAACGGCAAGCTGGTAACCGCCAGCGTGCGCTCCAACGGTACGGCCACCAATGGCAATGGCAAAATAGGCGAGCTTTGGTTTAAGGTAAAAAGCGGCCTGCCCAATAATGCAGCGCTTAACCTTTCAGTGAGCAATTCCAAAAAAATAAATGCCGCGGGCCAGTTATCTGCGCTTACCGGCGGCAGCACCGTGTTAACCGTTAACAACGTGGCAACCGGCATTGCCACTGCCAGCGGACTTAATGCCGGTGTGGTTTTATATCCCAACCCTGCCACACACCAGCTCACCCTGCAAAGCAGTGCCGCCGGCACCGTTTACTACCAGGTATTTGATATTACCGGCAGGAAAGTGATGGAAAGCAGCTTTACACACCATAAAACCATTGAGCTTGGCGATTACACTGCCGGCACCTATCTTGTTAAGCTCGAAACGGCCAGCGGCATACACTACCAAAAACTGGTGATCGAAAAATAATTGCTTATTGTTTTAAAGCATCAAAAGCCTCCTGCAACGGGAGGCTTTTTTATTTCATAGTGTTTCATATTATGGTCGGATTTTCTTTTTTATCGTACTTTGTCATCCTGAGCTTGTCGAAGGATGGTTCGATAAGTTCAGAATGAACTAAAACGAAAGTTAGCTGCTGAGGAGGCTGGATAGATTTCTAACATTCTATTCAGGCCGTACTTTTATTTTTAGAATGCACTCGTTGCATTAAACAATCATTAAACAAACATTAAAAAGTCCGGTATTCAGTAGTAAATCAACCAGTTAGAACATCACCTGTTATAAAAAAAACAACCTGATTATCAAAGCGTTAATCGCATTTTGGGTCGTAAGTGCATTTTTAACGGTAAAAACCTCCGGTTTTTAGATTTTAGTTTTTGAGAAAAACAGTATTTTCGCCGCAAAATAATAACCCTTAAACCATGAGAAAAAAATTAGTTGCCGTTGCAGTGTTTTGTTCTGCAATGCTGGCCTACTCACAGGATGCTGGAGACGACCAGGTGCCTAAAAACAAAAAAGGCCGTGAAATACTGCCTAAAGAAGGAGATATTGCCCTGGGCTTTAACACCATTCCGGTTCTGAATGTGTTCCTGGGCGCCATCAACCAAAACTCCGGCTTTAGCGGGGCCGATAACATGGTGCAGTATACCAACAATTCCAATAACCAGATTGTTGGTAAGTACTATCTCAATGCAAAAACAGCCATCCGTGTTCGTTTTGGCATTAACACACTTTCGGGTACCGTAACTAACCAGGTGCAGGATGCCGGCATTATGGCTCTTGCGGCAACCGGCACGCAGGACGATATTTATGCGGCTTCGCTGGTAAGGGTAAACGATAAGCTCACCTTTACAAAATCAAACATGCTTTTGTCAGTTGGCATCGAAAAAAGAAGGGGCTACCGCCGCCTGCAAGGCTTTTATGGCGCCGAGCTGGGCATTGGCAACACCGGGTCGAAACAACAGATCAGCTACGGCAATAAATTCTCTGACCAATACCCCGTTCAGTTTACCAGCGACTTCAATAATTTTAACGTTACTACCGTAAACCCCAACGCACCGGGCAGAACTGCCCGCACGCTTGACGCCCGCAACAGCGGCGGCATCCGCATGGGTGTAAGAGGCTTTATTGGCGTGGAGTATTTTATTTTTGCAAAAATATCCATTGCGGTTGAATACGGCTGGGCTTACTCTATTACCACCCGCCGCGCAGCCAGGGCAAAACAGGAAGTGTATAACAATGGAGCAAACGGTCCTGAGGTGCATACCGAAATTGTTGACATTGATTCGAAAGAAACCCTGAGGGGCTTTTCGGTAGACAACAACAATGGCTCGGTGTTCTCATTAAACAACACCATTGGCGGCAACACCGGCTTAAGCGGTGGCGCCGGTGCTCTTACCCTGTTATTCCATTTCTAAAAACAATTATTCAAACTCATTATTTAAAATATTAAAAAATAAGAACCATGAAAAAATCAATTTTAGCCTTTTCGTTTATCCTCAGCGTTTCTGCCGGCCTGATGCTGTCGTGCAAAAAGAAAAAAGATGATACCAGCTTTACCCAGACCGACGTGACCGGCACCACCGTGGTAAAGGGCAATGTAAATAAAAATGTTATTAGCCATAATGGCAACGGCAACTGGACCAACACTAACCGCGTAAACATGGCAGGTGTAACAGTTACCATTAAAATAAACAAAGGCGGCTCGCAGGGCCTTTACCCTAACTCGCCTTCGAGCAGCGGCGCCAGTGTGTACTCGGGTGTAACCGATGCCAGCGGCAATTACGCCATTACTGTAAAAGCAAACGCCAACGGCGTGTCTGCACAAATCACCATTGACGGCTTTACCGGCACGCAGGATACCGTTATTAACGGTGTAACCAAAACCGGTCTGTATGCTATCTATGCCGGCATGAACACCACCCGCACGCTTTATATGGGCCAAACTGTAACCGTTGATCATAACTTTACAGCCACCAACGTTTCTTCCAACCCAAACAATTTTATTACCGGCATGGCCACTATCACCGGTTCAATAAACATGAACATGATCAGGAAAAACATTACCGGCACTGTTATTGCTCTTAGCACCACCAATGTGGCTGTGCCAGCCAACACCACCGTGTACCTGAGCTTTGACAAAGACCCTGCGCTCTTAACCAGCAAAGTGTATCAAACCACTACCGATGCCGCCGGCCGCTACACCTTTACAGTTACCACCGTACCTGTAAATACGCCTGGCTTTAACCAGGATGCCACCATTTGGGTAGCTGATTACGCCGCCACCCGCGACACATTGAACTATAACGGCGCCAACAACACCTTCCTTAATACGACTCCTGGTCCATTGGGCGTTTTCAGGAGCAATCCAACCTTTCAATCGGGTGTTTACAGCACTGATATCCGCAATGCAACGCACCTAACCTACAGCATGTTTACCCCGAACTAATTTTTGAATTACTTTCAAAATAAAAAAGGACCCTTTTGCGGTCCTTTTTTATTTTTTATATTCTCAATAACTGAGTAATAATCTGAGCGACTAACTATTTCGGCAAATTTTTCACCAGCATCTCTCCCACCCTGCGGTCAATAATAAGGGTAAAATCGGTTTCTTTCAGCTCTTTTAAGTCTATCCAGCGTAGCGACTGGGCGCCTTCCTTATGCTCGTAATCGTGCGCATTGGTACTGGTTTTAAAGCTCATATCGCTTTTGGGCACCACCCGGTAATAAATGCTGAGCACCTGGCTGTTGGTATCAAACGAAGAGGAAACGTAAAAATCGGTGGTATAAAAGTGGTCGGTCACCTCCACATCAAGGCCCAGCTCCTCGCTGAATTCGCGCACCAGGCAATCGCGGGTTCCCTCTCCAAATTCGAGGCCGCCGCCGGGCAGCTTGGTTATTTTATTGCCTTTTATGTACTCGTCTGAAACCAATAAGGCATTGTTGTGTATAAGAATACCGTAAACCCTGATGTTGAACCTTTTACCCACCAAGTAAAATTAGGCATAATGGGAGTAATAAAAAATTTTATCCGGGTACGTTTTTTTAAACCACTGATAGCTAAAGTTTTGTGGATGTCCTTTCAACATGGCGGCATCTGTCTAAAAGCTTGCAGCAAGCCCGGAGCCGTTTGATTAAAACGCCTCACCGATGGTGAAATACGGCAGCAGCTTATTATTGCCTACCGCCACATCTATGCGCAGGTTTATTTTCTGAACCTTATCCAGCATCAGGCGAATGCCCGCACCGTAAGTATAGCGCCAATAAGCCTGGTTAAACGCATCGTAGCGCGGGGCTATCTGCCCCACATCGCCAAACACGGTAATGCCCAGCGGCCCGACGATCTCGCGCCGGTATTCGGCCTGAAACACCAGCAGGTTGTTATCGCGGTAGCGGCCCTCGTAAAAGCCCCTCATTTTTTTTTGACCGCCCAGCTGGCCCATCTGAAAAAAAGGAAGATCGGAATCGGAGTAAATGCTATACACATTCAGCGCCAGGATGTTTTGTTTGTAGCTCAAATATTTGCTCACGTCCAGCGCTATGCGGTTGTACCTGAACGAGCTGCCGGTGGCGGGATCGTCGTGGTAAAACACCAGCTCGCCCCACCAGCCGGTTGAGGGATAAAACACACTGTTGCGGCTGTCGTAAAGCCCCACTGCGCCAACCCCCGAAACAGCACCGCCACCGGAGCCTTTGATGGTGCGCCGGATGAGCTGCCCGGTGGTATCCAGGTTAAAAAGGCTTACCTGGTCATAAGCGTAGCGCAGGCCCGCATACACATAACGCGTAATTTTTTTCAGGCCGGTAAACCGCAGCCTCGGAAACTCAACACCATAGCGCTCTACAAAATTTTCGGGCTGGTGGTTGCCCACGCCATAAAAATTATAATTGTAGCGGCTGTACGACAACTCGCCATACACCTGGTAGCTGCGGTTTTTGATGAACAGGGTATATGGCAAATAAAACAAGGCCTGGTTGTTTTGGGTATACGTAAATCCAAGATTGATGCTGGAGCGGGGCGCCAGGAGGCTGTCGTTTTTAAAATTAAAAATAAAAACTCCCGCACCGCCAAACCCGAAGCGGGTTTCGGGCGTATAGAACACTATGGGGAAACCCGTAACAAGGTATCTTTTTTTATGAGCAGCCGAATCGGGCGGCATGCCAGTGCAGCGCAAGCCAAAAGGAAGCCATAAAAAAACAAGTAAAAACAATGAGCTGAAATATACCTGAAGCTGCTTCAAACACCGTTGAAATAAGCGCAAATTACGTTTTTTGCCGGTTAGTTGACCGGCGTGCTGCAAAGATAAACCTAAATTTTGCCAATTATTTTTTGTTGCTTATAAAACCATTATATTCGTGCTCGTTAATGGGTAAAAACTTAGTAATAATTCCTACTTACAACGAAATTGAGAACATTGACAGAATGGTACGCACCGTTTTTTCTCTTCCGCGTGAGTTTGAACTGTTAATTGTTGACGATGGCTCGCCCGACGGAACAGCCCTTCACATCAAAAAACTTCAGAACGAATTTGCAGGAAAACTGCACCTGGAAGAGCGCAGCGGCAAGCTGGGCCTTGGTACCGCGTATATTCACGGCTTTAAGTGGGCGCTGGCGCGCGATTACGATTTTGTTTTTGAAATGGATTGTGATTTCAGCCACAACCCGGCCGATTTGGTAAGGCTGCTGGAAGCCTGCGAAAGCGGCGCCGATGTGGCCGTAGGCTCACGCTACTGCAAAGGCGGTAAAATAACCAACTGGCCCGTAGATCGTATTTTGATGAGCTATTTTGCCTCGGTATACGTGCGCATGGTGCTGTGGCTGCCTGTAAAAGACACCACCGCTGGTTTTAAATGCTACCGCCGCAGGGTGCTGCAAACCATCGAGCTGGATCAGATCAAATTTATGGGCTATGCCTTTCAGATAGAAATGAAATACCGGGCCTATAAAAAAGGCTTTAAACTGGTAGAGGTGCCCATCCTGTTTACCGACCGTATTTTGGGTGTAAGCAAAATGAGCACCAAAATATTTAAGGAAGCCTTTTTAGGCGTGCTGCAAATGCGGTTTTCTTCATATTGATTGCACAATGTTATCCTGTACAATGTACATTGTACAAAATACAGCATACAGTTTATTTCACAGGCTCCCTCAGGATTGTTTTCAGTTTATCTTCAGGCGTTTTTCTAAAATCCGACAAATAAATCTCGTGGTGCAGCCCGTTTCTTTTGAAACCCTGTTTCCCCATGTATTCCTCCATCACCGCCAGGGTTTCGGGTTCGCGGCCAAATGAGCCAACATGCAGCATCTGCACGCACTTACCTTCTTTTAACGTAAAAAACTCTACGCTTTTAGCCAGTGCCAGCTTTTTCTTATCCGCCACCAGTGCCGCAGCTTCTTTTACATCGCCGGCGGTCACAAAGTCAGGCATACGTATCATCATTCGGTAGTACCATTCGCTACGTGGAATCTGCTGTGGCGCTTCATTCATACCCACACCTTTATATTTTTTTTCGTCAAACCACCACAAGCCTTCCAGCTTTGCTACAGCAAAGTCTTTTCCCTGCGCTTTCTGGCCAAATTTAATAGCATAGGCTACAGGGTATAAGGCTTCGAGGCTGGCGGCAAAGTCGCTGCCCGAAGGGTTGCCCTGGCCGGTAATGGATACAAAGGCGGCTTCCTCTATTTCAATAACTGCCGGTTCATTTTTAGCCGTGTAATACGGCTTGTACAACTTGGTAAGATCTGTTTTTTGCATACGATAAAAAATTTATGCTGCAAATTAAGGACAGGCCGCTGACAGCCCTATGTCAATGATTAAAAAATAAATTTTGTGTAATACTTTATAGTTAAAAGCCTGTCATTCTGAGCCTGTCCAAGGACGGTCCGACGAGATTTCTCCGGCCATCGGTATTTCCTCTGTTGCCGTCGAAATGACACGGGTACTTTATTGACAATTGTCATTTCGACCAACGGGAGAAATCTCAGTGGTGTAACGCAGATGCATTCGAAATGACAACAGTAAATTATTTTACCAGGCTGCCGTTTGAGCGCAGCAGCTCGGTTTCGGCCACCTTCATGGCATAGAGGGCATTGATGTAGCGTACCTGCGCATCCTCCAGGTTCTTTTGTGTTTCAATGGTTTCAAGCAGGTTCGATTTACCAATTTTATAACGCTCCAGCGATACCACCTGCACTTCTTTCGAATCGGCCAGGTTTTGTATCTCCAGCTCGAGAATGCGCTTATTCATTAAATAAGCCCGGTAGTTATTAAACACCAAGCCATCCACCTGCAGCTGGGTTTGCTCGGTCAGGTATTTTTGATTCAGCGCCAGTATGTTGCGCTCCTTCACCAACCTGTTATTGCGATTGCCGTTAAAAATCAGCCAGGTGGCGGCCACACCCCCGTTAAGGCCCAGCTGGCGGTTCAGGAAAATAATACCCGCCTGGCTCTGGCTCCTGGTAAAATTATAGGCACCCAGCAGTTGTATAAAAGGCAGGTTGGCCGAGCGAGCCTCCTTAATGGTTTGGGCAATAATAGCCTCGTTTTGCCGCGACATAAGAATCGCCGAATTTTTTTCCGAAGCGGTTTTCTTCAGCTCCTCGAGGTTGGGATTAAAGTTGGCCACCATTGAATCGCTGGCTTTAAAGTCAACATCGGCCGGTCTTGCCAGCAGGTTGTTCAAATTGCTTTTTGCAGCCAACAGCTGTATTTCCAGCTGCACAATATCGCTCTTGGCTTTGTTTTCGTCTGATTGCGAGAGTAAAAAATCCACCTTCGAATCAGAGCCGATCTCCAGCTTTAGCTGTGCTATTTTTTTCCGTTCGCTGTAAATGGAAAGATTTTGCTGCGCGGCTTTTATAAGCTCGTTGATGCGCACAATGTTGTAATAAGCCAGTATAATATCATACACCGTGTTTTCCATCTGCTGCCGGAACTGAATGGCCGTAAGGCCTTCGTTCAGATCGAGCCGTTTTTTAACGGCAAACATCCGCAGGCCGTCAAACACGGTCCAGTTTACATTTACCGAAGCGGCCAGATTGTTGGATTGGGCGCCCGTGCGGTCCTGCACCACACCGGTATTAAACTCCTGGTGCGAATTGAGGCTCGATAAGTTAAGGCTGCCGTTAAGTGTAACGGTTGGCGACATGCCGGCATTGCCTGCGTTGTTCTGTGCCCTGGCAATCTCCTGCTGGTTTTTTACAATCAGCACCGAGTAGTTTTTTTCAAGACCGGCTTTCATGGCATCGCCCACTGTTAGCGCTTCCTGCGCCACAACCCTGTTGAAAACACTCAACAGAATAAAGCCATATGCCATTACACTAACTCTCATGTTTTTTGTCTTTTACAAAAAATGAATAAATAGCCGGTATTACAAACAGGGTTAATACCATGGAGAGCAGCAGGCCACCGATAATCACAATGCCCATGCCCATGCGGCTTTTAGAGCCGGCACCCAGGGCCATGGCAATGGGCAGCGCGCCCAAAATAGTGGCCATGCTGGTCATTAAAATGGGGCGCATGCGGGCGGTAGAAGCTTCAATCAGCGCTTCTCTTACCTTATAACCCTTATCGCGCAGCTGGTTGGCAAACTCAATAATCAAAATACCGTTTTTGGTTACCAGGCCTATGAGCATAATCATGCCTATCTGGCTAAAAATATTAAGCGTTTGATTAAAATACCATAATGAGAACAAGGCCCCGCTCAGCGCCATAGGCACGGTAAGCAGAATGATGGCAGGCTCAACAAAACTTTCGAACTGGGCAGCCAGCAATAAATAAATAAGCACCAAGGCCAGCAAAAAGGCAAACACAATGTTGGACGAGCTCTCGGCAAAATCGCGCGAGGCACCGGTAAGGGCGGTGCTAAAGCTCTCGTCGAGCACCTCTTTGGCAATGCGGTTCATGGCCTCAATGCCATCGCCAATGGTTTTGCCAGGCGCCAGGCCTGCCTGCACAGTGGCCGACTGGTAGCGGTTGTAATGGTAAAACTGCGGTGGGCTGCTGCGCTCCATCACGTTAATCATATTGTCCAGCTGCACCATTTCACCTTTATCGTTGCGCACATACAGGTCACGCACATCCTGCGGGTCGTCGCGGTTTTCGCGGCTCACCTGCCCCACCACCTGGTATTGCTTATCGCCTTTTATGTAATAACCAAAGCGCTGCCCGCTCAGCGACAGCTGAATGGTTTGCGCCACATCGGCAATGGAAACGCCCATGGTTTTGGCCTTATCGCGGTCTATCTGTATGATCAGCTCCGGCTTATTGAATTTTAAGTTCACATCAAATCCCTGGAAGGTAGGATCCTTGCTCACCAGCTCCATAAACTTAGGCAGCTTTTCGCGCAGCCGGGCAAAATCGTTGTTTTGCAGCACAAATTGCACCGGCAGCGTGCCGCGCGGGCCACCACCCGAGGAGATAGATTGTTCTTGTATAACAAACACCTTGCCTTCGGGAAACTGCGACAGGTTTTTGCTGATGTAATTGGCAATTTGCTGCTGCGAGCGCCCGCGCTGATCGGCCTCGGATAAGGCCAGGCGCACAAAGCCTGTGTTTACAGCACCTGAGCCGGCAAAGCTGGGCGCAGTTACGGTTAAACATACCTGCTTTTCGGGCACAGAGTCGGTCACAAATTGCGATACGCGATCCACCAAAGCATCGGTAGCTTCAAACGAAGTGCCCTCGGGCATGCTAAGCGTAAGGCGCAGCCAGTTGCGGTCTTCCAGCGGCGAAAGCTCTGACTGCAGCTGTGAGCCAAAGGTAAAAATAGCGGCTGTGGATATCACCATAATCACAATGGCCCACCAGCGCTTACCCATAAAATTAGTGATGGTTTTGTGAAACCAGGTATCCAGCGCTTCAAAATACGGCTCGGTGAGCGTATAAAATTTACTCTTTTTAGAGTGATCTTTGCGCACCAGCTTGGCATTGAGCATGGGCGTAAGCGTAAGCGACACAAATGCCGAAATAATTACCGCACCGGCAATCACCACACCAAACTCGCGGAACAGGCGGCCCACAAAACCCTCTAAAAAAATAACCGGCATAAATACGGCAGCGAGTGTAAGCGATGTGATGATCACCGCCATGTAAATTTCGCGGGTGCCCTCAATGGCTGCCTCGTTGGGTTTCATGCCCTTTTCTATTTTTTTGAAAATATTTTCGGTCACCACAATGCCATCGTCCACCACCAGGCCGGTGGCCAGCACAATGGCCAGCAGGGTGAGCACATTGATGGAGTAACCCATCAGGTACATGATAAAAAACGAGCCGATGAGCGATACGGGAATATCAATCAGCGGTCGGAAGGCGATGAGCCAGTCGCGGAAAAAAAGATAAATGATCAGGATTACCAGCACCAGCGCTATTCCGAGCGTTTCGCCCACCTCCACCACCGATTTGCGGATAAAGCGGGTATTATCCAGCGCAATATTAATAGTATAATCCTTAGGCAGCTCTTTTTTAAGCAGCTCGTAGCGCTTATAAAACTCTTCGGCAATATCCAGGTAATTGGCGCCGGGTTGCGGCACAAGGGCTAAACCCACCATGGGCGTGCCCGATTCCTTTAAAATAGTTTCCTCATTTTCGGCACCCAGCTCTACCTTGGCCACATCGCGCAGGCGCACTATGCTGTTGCCGCTTTCTTTAATAATCATCACCTCAAATTCGGGTACGGTGGATAGGCGGCCAATAGTATTTACCGTAAGCTCCGTAGCGTTGCCTTCTATTTTACCTGAGGGCAGATCCACATTTTCGCGATCAAGCGCCAGGCGCACGTCCAGCGGCGTGAGGTTATAAGCTGCCAGGCGATCGGGCTTTAAGCGAATGCGCATGGCATAGCGGCGCTGGCCCCAGATCTGCACCGAGCTTACGCCCGAAATAGTTTGCAGGTTTTGTGCGATCACATTCTCGGCATAATCGCTCACATCCAGCAGCGAGCGGGTGTTGCTCAGCAGGGTCATCGAAATAATGGCATCCGAATTAGCATCGGCTTTTGACACCACGGGGGGCGAATCAATGTCCTGCGGCAGCTGGCGCACCGCCTGCGAAACCTTGTCGCGCACATCGTTGGCAGCGGCCTCCAGGTCGGCGCTCAAATTAAACTCAACGGTAATTACGCTCGAACCCTGGTTGGATGAGGCTGAGATACTGCGGATGCCATCAATGCCATTAATGGCTTTTTCAAGCGGTTCGGTAATCTGCGATTGGATCACATCGGCATTGGCGCCGGTGTAATTGGTTCTTACGGTAATCACCGGCGGATCGATGGATGGGAACTCGCGCACACCAAGGTAATTGAAGCCGATGGCGCCAAACAGCACTATAATTACCGACATTACAATAGAAAGTACCGGGCGTTTTACGCTAAGCGAAGCTAAATCCATCCTTTTAATGCCCCGGTTTTAAAAGTTTTAGCTTAGAATCTTTTTTAACAGACAGCAGGCCGGTGGTAATAACCGTGTCGCCCAAGCTCACACCATCCAGCACCTGTATCATGGTATCGTTGCGCATGCCGATGGTGATGGGCGCTTCAACCGCCACCCCGTTTTTGCACAACATCACTTTTTGCCCTTTTAAAACGGGAATCACACCCTGGGTGGGCACCACAAGGGCATTTTTGGTTTCGCCCAGGTTTACATACACTTTGGCAAAACTGCCAGGAAAAAAATCTTCGGTGCCATTATAAACCGCCCTGGCTTTCATGGTTTTGGTGGCTTCGTCAATACGGGGCTCAATGGCATAAATGCTAGCCGAATAGGTTTTTGAGCTCACATTGTTATCTGACGAGAAATTTACGGCAATGCCTTTTTTAAACAAGCCGCTGTATTTTTCGGGCACCGAAAACTCCACAAACAATGGCTTTACCTGCACCAGCGAGGCTATGGGAGCGCTTGGGCTCACGTATGATCCTTCGCTGATGTTTTTTAAGCCCACAATACCGGTAAAGGGCGCTACAATATTGGTTTTAGCCAGTTGGGCCTGAATGTACGCCTCGTCGGCTTTCAGCCCCAGCAGTTCGTTGTCCTGCATGTCATACTCTTCCTGGCTGATTCCGTTAATGGCAATGAGTTTTTTAAGGCGCTCCACTTTTTGCTCCGAAAGCTTCATCAGCGTTTTTGTTTTCAGTAGCTGGGCCTGCAGGTCGGCATCGTTCAGCTTTAGCAGCAGACTGCCTTTACTTACGGTTTCACCTTCCTTAAAATAAATGGCGGTTACCTTGCCGCTCACTTCGGGCACAATGTCCACCTGATTAAAGGCACCTATTTTGCCGGTGGCAAACACATTGTTACTCAGATCAATGGATTTTACCACGTAATAATTAACGGCTATGGGCATGCCGCTTTTATTTTTGGCGGCTGCGGCTGCTTTATCGTCTTTTTTATTAAAGAAAATAAATTTGGAGGCAATAAGAAGGCTTAGTATAACCAGGATCACTACCCAGTTCGGTATCTTTTTCATTTTACTTTGAGCGGCCGGGCCGTTTTTTTATAATTAAAGAAGAGGTCGTTGGCCGGCAGCTTTTTTAAATTAACCGAAAGCTGCGCCAGTACCCGGTTAAACACCTGCTGATCTTTTTTGGGGATGGAAGCAAACATATTTTTATCAAGGGTGTCGAACGATTTTACAATTTTTTCGGTTTGCCGCGCGCCCTTTTTTGTCATCCATATAAATTGCTCGCGCCGGTCCTGTGGGTTTACTTTTTTGATGATGTAGCCCGAGTCCACCAGGCTGTCCATTACCTTAACCATGGCAGTTTTATCGGCCTCCAGGTGATTGCAGATGTACTGCTGGGTGCAGCCGTTGTTCTCGCTCAAAAAGTACATCACGGTGTAGTAGCGTTCAATATCAAGCCCTTCGAGGCTTTTGCTTAAAACACCATAATAAAGTTTCGACATAATGAGCGCTTTTGTGCCTGTTGGTATTTTTGAGCCGGGATGCGTAGCCATAGTTAAATATAAGCCGGGTTATTACGGCTTACAAACCTAAACATTTTTTCCGCCGCCAAAATCCGGTTTTATAGCTTTTTAGCAAAATTACGGCACGTGCAAAATCCTTGCCAGTTTTATAGATGATCTTGTTGCTTAACTCGATAAATGGGGTTTTGTTCACGAAAAAAAGCCAGCGGCATTGCTGTAATATTCATATTTTTACAGCATGCAAAAACCCACCTCGTTTATTAAAAACAGCCTGTGCCTGGCGGCCTGTTTTTATGCCTTAACATTTGTTTCGCAAAACGAAACGCACCTTAAAAACATAAAAATGCTTACCCACGGGGGCGATAATGCCGAGGCTTATTTTAGCTTTGATGGTAAGTTTGCCTCGTTTCAGAGCAACAATGCCAAATGGGGCTTAAAATGCGACCAGATCTTTAATCTTGATCTGGCCAAGGCCGAAAAAGACAGTGCCTACATGCCGGGGCGAATCAGCAATGGCAAGGGCCGCACCACTTGCAGCTATTTTTTAAAAGATGGAAAACATATTTTATATGCCTCTACCTTTAAAGGCGGCGATGAATGCCCACCTGCGCCTGAAAGCAAGGGCAAGTATTTATGGGCCGTATACCGCGCGTTTGATATTTACGTGGCCGACCTGAAAGGCAACATTACCAAACAGCTTACCACCACCGATGGTTACGATGCCGAAGCCACCGTTTCGCCCAAGGGCGATAAAATAGTATTTACCAGCGACCGCAGCGGCGACCTGGAGCTATGGACCATGGACATAGACGGTAAAAACCAGAAACAAATTACCACCGGCCTGGGTTACGATGGAGGCGCCTTTTTTTCGCCCGATGGGCAGCGGCTGGTGTTCAGGGCGTCGCGCCCGCAAACCGAGGAGGAGGTGAAAGAATATAAAGAGCTGCTGGCACAAGGGCTGGTGGCGCCCACCACTATGGAAATTTATACCTGCAAGATAGATGGCAGCGATCTGAAACAGGTAACCCACCTGGGCAAAGCCAACTGGGCGCCATTCTTCCATCCTTCGGGCAAAAAAATTATTTTTTCGAGCAATCATCACAGCAAGCGGGGCTATGACTTTCAGCTGTATATGATCAACGAAGATGGCAGCGGGCTGGAACAGATCACCGATCAAAGCCTTTTTAATGCCTTCCCTATGTTTTCGCCCGATGGTAAAAAGCTGATCTTTTCTTCTAACCGAAACAATGGCGGCACGCGCGATACCAACCTGTTTATTGCGGACTGGGCCGATTAGTTGAAAGATTTATGACGCAAGATTAAAAATGAAAGATTATAAGACTGAAACAGGAAGCAAGAGGCAGGACGCATAAGAGTTGACAGTTGAATGTTTAGAGTGTATTAAACTATCTCTCCAGTTTTATTATTTGGGCGTTGCCCCATAAAGCAGAGCTCACCCTGGGTTATTACTTGTTCGCTCGCTTCATGAGGCCCGGGCTATCGTTTCAAGTCCTCGCCCCGGTAACTACCGGATCTGCGGGCTCATATCTTCGTATCTTGGTATAAACAACCAGGCCGCGTAAGAAAATCTAGTCGGGCTAGACACACTAAAGGTGATGTTGACGGAAAGGCAGTCTCTACGCGGTTTTTTTCTAGAGTTTGAACAGTACCTAAAGAAATCACCTTGATTATCTGTATTTATGGAGCAAAACGTTGGAAATATCTGGACAAAACCTAAAACCATGAATAGCAATTTATTAAAGTATTCCATTGGCATCGATATCTCGAAGGATAAGTTCGATGCCTGCCTGATCAGTCTGGACATTCATCTCCAGATTAAGGTCCGGGCAACACACAATTTGCAAACACCGCCGGGTTTAAGGATCTATCTTACTGGATCAATAACTCATGCAAGGAGAAAGCTCACAAGTTGAAATACTGTGGAGGCTACCGAGTCTATCACGAAAGACTGGCGATTTATTTAACCGAAGAAAAAGAACTGTTTTTATTGTGTTGCCAAATAAATCCCAGAAATATCTTAGTCTCTGGGCCTTAAGTCAAAAATGATGCAATAGATACAAAGGCCCCATGGCCATCGCTTTTTTTATAGCCCAGTTTACGGCCCGAAGCCTATTTAAAATATTTTTATGAACTGGAGCTCTTGACTCGCCATTATCAAAGCACAAGAGGCCAGAGGCTATAAATTTTCAAACCAGCTTCATGCTCTAAAGCACAGCGGGTATTCCAATACTTCAAATAATCAAGCATCTGGAAAAACCGTTGCCGTATTTGATAAACAGCTAAAGAGTTTAAAAGGCTTATTGCGCACCAGATACAGTGATGAGGAGATAAAGAAAAGTAATAGGCATATGCAAGATAAAGGGTTAGACACCTTAAGCGTAGCTACTATACTGGCAGAAACAAACGGCTTTGAGTTGATCAATAATATTCGCCAATTAGTAAGCTATACCGGCTACATGTGATTGAAAACCAACCGGAAAACACCTCAGTGAGAAAAATCAAAATATCGAAGAAGGGTAACAGCCGCATACGAAGTTGGTCCACATGCCGGCTCTTGTGGCTGTAAAATACAAAGAGTCTAGGGTTTACTTGGACTATATGAAAGTATTCTATAACCGCACAAAATGAAAATGAAAGGCTACGTAGCTGTGCGGCGAAAATTATTAGAATTAGTTTACGCTTTGGAAAAAGGATGAAGAATACAATCCTGGCAAAAATAAGTAGTGCTACCGAAGTAGCACTACACTAGATAAGCAGTCAGATAAATCCAGCTACTTTCTTTCATAGATCAAATTTAACAAAAAACTTTTGGTTTTTAAGACAGTACCTTTCCGCTCTATGCCTAACGCAAAACGGCAAAATCTCTCAGGGTGACAGGTGACCAGAACAAGAAACCCGAACCAGGAATAACCCGACTAACGATCTGCGACTCATGACTTTCGGCTAAAGAGAAACAGGAAGCAAGAGTCAAGACTTACGACAAACGACTAATGACTTGCGACTAAATGATAGCAGAACTTGATAACTTTTTAACTTGCAACTTTCTAACTGAATGGAAAATGTAAAATGGATGATGGAAATGGAGTAACATGCCGACTAACGACCGATGACTTTCGACTAACGACTACTCCCTATTAAAAACTAAACACTAAACATTAAAAACTCTTTAGTATTGTTTAATTCCGGGCTACATTTGTTATATTTATTGACCAAAACCATTACCTGAACTTAAAATACTACTCATGAAACAGCATCTACCCCAAAAAGCATTGTTCTTTTTTCTTTTTTTAAGCCTTGGCTTTTCACTTAGGGCGCAGGATTTTGTGTGGCGAAAAGGCAGCGGCCTTACCGATATAGCAGGTGCATACGGCACGCTGGGCGTACCCGCCGCTACCAATACACCTGGCAGCCGCGAATCATCCATGAGCTGGCGCGACAATGCCGGCAACTTATGGCTGTTTGGCGGCTATGGCTACGATGCCGCCGGCGCCTATGGTTTTTTAACGATTTATGGAAATTTAACCCCTATACCAATGAGTGGACCTGCGTAGGCGGCAGCAACACCATCAAACGCTTTGTTTTGCGTATTTACAGGCGTTACGCCGCAATATGCCCGGCGGGCGCTGGGGCGGCGCTACCTGGAAAGATGCTTCGGGTAAGCTATGGCTGTTTGGCGGCAACGGTGTTGATGCCATCGGCGGTACCGGCTCATTGAACGATCTTTGGGAATACGACATTACCAACAATGTATGGAAATGGGTAAAAGGCAGCAATAATACCCTGCAGGTAGGCACCTATGGCACGCAGGGAGCAGCGGCCAATGCCAATACACCCGGCGCGCGTTATTCAGCGGTGGCCTTTACCGATGCCACCGGCAACCTGTGGCTGTTTGGCGGCCTGGGTTATGCAGCCATTGCCAGCAACGGGCACTTAAACGACTTATGGCGCTACAATACCAGCAGCAATCAGTGGACCTGGATGAAGGGCAGCAACGTGGTGAGTCAAACCGGTGTTTATGGTACGCAAGGCACGGCAGCCCCGGCCAATAATCCCGGCGGGCGTATCAATGCCTACGGGTGGACGGATAATACCGGCAACCTGTGGGTATCGGGCGGCAGCGGTTTTGCTACCTCGGGCCCGGCCGATATTTTAAACGACCTGTGGCGCTATGATATGACCAGCAACGAATGGACCTGGATAAAGGGTAATAACACCACCTCAACTCCACAGGGTATTTACGGTACACAGGGCAGCTTTGCGCCCACCAACCTACCGGGCGCGCGTTATGGCGCCATTACCTGGACGGATGGTGCCGGCGACCTGTGGCTCTTTAGCGGCTATGGTTTTGATACAGGCACCGTGCCCGATTTTTTAAATGACTTATGGCGGTATGATATTGCCGGCAACCAATGGAAATGGGTAAGAGGCGCCACCGCCGTAAACCAGCCCGGTATATATGGAATACAAGGGCAGGTATCGCCTCTCAACATGCCCGGTTCACGCGGCTATGCCGCTAACTGGAAAGATGGTTCGAATAATCTGTGGCTGTTTGGCGGTAGGGGCTACGGCACGGGCAGCAACCCCGGCGATTTAAATGATTTATGGAAATTCTTTAACTGCCTGGGGCCTAACATTACCATTACAGCTACCAGCAACACGGTTTGTGCCGGCGTTTCGGCAACACTTACGGCCAGCGGCGCCGACACTTATACCTGGACCGGGCAACAATCCACCCCCACCGTAGTGGTAGCGCCCCTGGGCACCAGCGATTATACGGTAACCGCCACCGACATTAACGAATGTAAAAACTCAGCCACCTTTACGCTTCACATCTTACCACTGCCTGCTGTGGGCGCGCTTTACAGCGATTCGGTAATCTGTGCCGGCGAAACCACCACCCTTATCAGCACGGGCGCTGCTACCTATACCTGGAGCACGGGCGATGTGGGCACCACCACCACCATTAGCCCGCAGGCCACAGCCAGCTATACCGTGCGCGGCACTGCCAACAATGGCTGTATTGATTCGGCCATGGTAACACAGTATGTAAACTCGTGCACAGGCATTGAAAAACACCAGGGCAACACGGTGCAAGTATCGGCATTCCCCAATCCTAACCAGGGTGTGTTTACCATTGGCTTAAGCAATCAGCAACCCGGCAGACTTTGCATCATCAATGCACTGGGGCAAGTGGTAATGCAAGAAAACTTAAACGCGGAGGAAACCAGCATCCGCACTCATTTACCTGCCGGCATATACCAGTACCGTGTTACCCAACAAAAACAAACGGTAGCTACCGGAAAACTCCTCATCGAATAAATGTGCCACTACAAATTAAAAAGCCGGTAATAAATTATTACCGGCTTTTTTTATTTGCTCAATATCTTAATCGAGTTTACCCAGTGCATAAAAGGTCATTCCTTTTCTTGATTTTGCAAGCTTTCCATCGTCAGAAAACCTCCACCTGTTATGAAAGCGGCCTTGCAAATCATTGCTTTTTAATACAACTGTATTTTTCTGCAATATCCAATTACCTTTAATGCAGATCTTCCGGTCCGGGTTCGAAAAATCCTGGTAAGCAAAAGTTCTATTCTCATTCAACGTTAGTTTTATTTGTGCCGGATCGTTTGCAGAAACGCCATACACGCCAATAAAATTAGGGCTGGTGTTGTTTTTAAAAGAGGCGGCTGTTATTACAACAAACAACAGTATCGTTGTTTTAATCAAATTCTTCATAAGCTGTTTATTAAAAAATGTCATACGTGTTTTTGAGGGCTTAAAGTTTTAAATATAATCAAAATTTGTGCTTAAAAAGATGTCACCAAACTATTTCATTATTCGTATTATTTGGGCGTTGCCGCGAGGTTCAGCGCAAGTACTGTTTCTGTAAGAGCGGGCAAAAATCACTCAGGGCGACATTGGATTTTAGAAGTATTACTATCCGAAATTAGCCGTAACTTACAGTTATTTTTATGCGCATCCTCACCACCCTCTTTTCCTTGCTCATCTTTACAAGCATGT
Organism: Bacteroidia bacterium; assembly: GCA_044221905.1. Lineage (GTDB taxonomy): Bacteria > Bacteroidota > Bacteroidia > B-17B0 > Aurantibacillaceae > Aurantibacillus. The sequence continues at coordinate 218,233 of JBGAOE010000005.1, read as the reverse complement.
TTGGCCAAACCACACAAACTCCGCTGGAAATAACCCATTTAACCGGCGATTTTTATATTTACACCACCTACAATTTATACAAAGGTGAGCGCACACCGGCCAACGGCATGTACCTGGTTACCAACAAAGGCGCGGTTATTTTTGATTCGCCCTGGGACAGCACCCAATACCAGCCCCTGCTGGACAGCATTAAAACAAAACATCATACAATTGCCATCCTGTGCATGGCCACCCATTTTCATGGTGACCGCACCGGCGGGCTGCAATACTACCGGCAACAGGGCATTAAAACGTATACCACTAAAAAAACAGATGCCCTCAGCAAAAAAAGAGGCATGAAACGGGCTGAATTTTTAATGGACAAGGACACCATTTTTACTGTGGGGCAATATTCGTTTCAAACCTACTACCCCGGCCATGGCCATGCGCCGGATAATATTGTGATATGGTTTGAAAAAGAAAAAATACTGTATGGCGGCTGCCTCATAAAAAGTGTGGAAGATACGGACCTTGGTAATTTAGGCGATGCCAGCATAAAAGACTATGCCACCACGCTCAAAAACGTTTATAAAAAATGCCGGCAGCCAAAGTATATTATTCCCGGCCATGCAGATTGGACAAGCACAAAAGCATTGGAGCATACGTCTATTGATAGTTGAAAGTTGAAGGTTGAAAGAAACCGCGTAAGCACCCCGCTGCGTGCGCTGGCCACGCCAAAAATAGGAGCTTAAGAGAGGTGAAACTAGAAAACAAGGCTTTAGCGCTCCTGTATTATCCTAGCGCGTAAAAGCCGTAGTTTTCTGTGAGGCGCGTAAGCGATATTTTTGGCTTGATTTTTTGCTTACTTTTTCATCAAGGAAAAAGTAAGAAGAAAACATTAAGCAAAAAGTAAGCAGCAGATTTGTGTAAACAAAAAGCAAACAATAAAGAACCAGCATGCACCCTTCGATACAATTTTTGCAAGAGGCAAGCAAAAATCACTCAGGGTGACACAGAAAAGTAAGTGGATGAAAGTCCGGTTAAAGATTGCCTCGGCCAGTAGTGTATCGCCTATGCCTCGCAATGGCGTTGCAGATGGTAGCAATATGGAATAATCGCGTAAGTACCCGCCGGTAAACCGACCTCATAAAATTCTGCGTAAGAAATCAACGTTGTTTTCAAAGCGTGCAAAAAAAGCCTTGCTTCGGGAAGTTCAGCATGACTGATAAATGAGTTTCAATAAAACGAAAACGTTCTCAAAAAATCCCTGTTCCCCGCCTGGCTATGGCAGCCGGTGCATACGCCGGGGTTTCTGCTCACGCTGTACAGCACCTGCTTATTGGGTTTTATTTCGGCCCACAGCCAGGTACCTTTGTGTTTGTACATAATGGCGTATACATCCAGTTCTGATCCTTTATAAATATCTTTTACAACCAGGGCCCCATCAGGCATTTTGCCATTTGCCGGCAGCCGCCCACTGTCGCTCAGCGCCTGGTAGGCAATGGTATTAAAGCGCAGCTTAAATGGCCCGTGCTGGGCGTTAGAACCTACGGCGCCAAAATGTAAAGCGGCAGCATTGTTTTTATAATAGTGGTGGTAAGTGGCATTGCAGCTATCGGCCAGGGCCATATCAGTATAAGCCAGGCCCGGGTTTTTGCCCTGTTGTTTGCTGCAGGCAAGCAAAGTTGTAATTAGCAGTATGTATAACAGTGCGGTAGCTTTCACTATTTAAAATTAAGAATTTTTATTTTCTGGCAGTTGTGTTTGGACTGAGTACAAAGTACAATGTACTCTGTACCTTGTACCTTGTACCTTGTACCTTGTCTGCCCAACCAACAACAGCTTTGCGTCAACCATTGTTACAAGCCTACCATTAAACGCGCAAAAACTACCGGCTATTAATTGCCGTAAGGTTTTGTTTTAAGTGCCGGTTTACCTTTAGCAGCAAACCTCTAAACCTTAAAACAACATGAAAGCAATTAATTATCAATGCAGGCAGTTTATCTTCTTCCTGGCGCTGCTTATGGGGGCTACGGCACCTATACAAGCGCAAATACTGGTACCGCCTACCAGCACTGAAATGGTTTTTGGTGTAAACGGCAAAAGCCCCACCTGTTTTAATTACGACGATATCCCCTTTCCCATTGCATTTGGCAAGGCCGATATTTACCTGAGTGCTGTGGACAACCACGTGTACTGGCTGGCGTTTCACCCGGTAACGGGCGCATTTGTTGTAGGTGGCACCATTACTTATCAAAACGCGTTGGATGTAAATGTAGGCCTGCGCTTTTCGGGCGTTACACCGCAGCTGGTAGTGGCTTATTATAATGCCATAGCTCCCAAAGGCCACCGCGTGGAAGTATATAACTGGAATGCCGGCGGCGGATCTGTTACCATGGCACCGGGCTTCCCGGTTGCTTTATCTGCCCTGGCAGCCTATACACGCATCAGCATGGACACGCATATAGACTCGCCCGGCTTTAGCAGCTTTAATGCCATTGTGTGGGAAGATCCCGCCCTGGGCATCCGCATGGCTTCCTGTACCGGCGCCACACCTTTTATAGGCGGCACCATTGCCGGCACGGTGGGCCGCAAACGTCCCGATGTGGCTTTCAGCCACCTCACCGGCGGCGGCTTAACCGTACATTTTGTATACCATACCGGTGTGGGCCCCGGCTACACCATTCTTGAATCAGCGGCGTTATACAGCGCCATGCACATTGCAGGGCCACTGCCGGCTCCTGCCCTACAGGACAGCAACCCGGTGGCTGGCATTCTGGGGCAGCTTACGTGCAGTATGGATTGCCCCGACGAACGCGCCGCCGGGCCCGACATCTGGACCTATACGTATTCAAACAACAACACTTCTATCTTCACCCGTATTTCAGCCACCGGCGGCATAGGCACTACCAAAGACGTGCTGATGGCAGGCTCTTTTGTGGGTTTGGCAACAGGCATGGCCATTACGTTCAGTGATCCGCGACCACGTGTATCCTACAACCAAAGTGGTAACAGCCTGCACGAGGCCTTTTATTCCAACCTGGTGCAGGGCCCGGTAAACAATAATTATTACAGCATGCAAATTAATTCTGCCGGCACCAACCTGGTATCGGCCAACGATTATGAGCGCGTAGCGGCAGCCGTAGCGCCAGGCGGTACTCCTGTATCTATTGCCCTGAGCAGGCAAAACAAAAGCAATAAATACCTGTATGCCGTTTTTTGCACTTCGGGAGGCCTGGTGCACAAGTTTCACCCCTGGGCTAATACCGCAAACTTTAAAAGCACCGGCCTCGAAAATCAGAATGGCGCTTTAACTGCCGCTGAATTATTGGCAGGCCCTAACCCCTTTGCCGAAAGTGTGCGTTTATATATGCCCGAAAACCTGAAGAACGAACCCATGGTGGCTACCCTCACCGATGTGAGCGGCAAGCTGCTGCTGAGCTACAACGGCATAGCCGGCGAGGCTTCGGCAGCGGTGGAACAGGCTTCGAAAAACCTGGCAGCCGGCACTTATTTTTTAACTGCCACGCTTAAAAATGGCGATGTGCGCAAACACTTTAAGCTGCAATGCACAGGCACAAATTAATTTACTATACTTTTTGAGAGAAACCCGGATTAACGATCCGGGTTTTTTGTTGTAAACACTTCGCAATAATAACCGACCGTCATTTCGACCTGCCTGATCAAAAAGAACTGGGGCAGGGAGAAATCTCAACCAAGTGAGTTACCGCGCCAGATTACTTCGGGCCTTACTATATTTTTGCAAAAGCCCTCGTAATAACGGCGCGACTTTGTGAAATTAGTGGCTTATCTTTTCAAGTAATTGAAGCACCAGTTTTTCCCAGGCAAACTTCTGGCGGATAAGATCAAGGGCCTGCTGCTTTTTCATATCGATGTCAGCAGGTTTTAAACGAAGAATGTTTTCTAATGTACCTTGGATCTCCAATGGATTTGGTTCTTTTAATAACCAGCCTGTGCGCTCGCTTACGAGCACGTTGGTGGCGCCCACATTGGTGGCTACTACAGCCAGGCCAGCCGCCATGGCTTCTAAAATCACATTGGGCATGCCCTCGCTCCAGCTGGGGCAAAGCAGCACGTCGCATTTGCGCATCAGCTCCTGCACCCCTTCCCTGCTCCTGATCTCGCCGTGATACACCACTTGCTGGTGTGCTATCCGTTTTTCTTCGGGAATGGGGCCAATAAACTGGAACTCCGCATTTAATCCAGGTTGTTTTATCAATTCATTGATGGCCTGGTTCAGCTCCTCAATGCCCTTACGGCGCTCGTACCTGCCCAAAAATAAAAAGCGAATGATTTCACCGGTGGGCGTTATTGTCTCTGCCAGCATTTCTTTTTCCACGCCCGATGGTAATTCAATAATGTTAGTGCGTGGCACTCCCAACGATTGAATAATATCGGTGATCTTGCCGCCGTAAGAAAACACCTTATCCGCCTGCAATGAAATGGAGCGCACCGGCCTGCGCAGCAAACCCCAATGCTGCAGCTTTACCTTAAAGCTGGGCGGGGTTTGAAACATTTCGTAACCATGAAATTTGACGCCAACCGGCGGCGCGCTGATACGCCCCTTGTGTTTTTGTTCGATCAAATACCAGCCGGTAAAACCCTTGGTGTATATAAAGTCGTATTCCTTCACCTTAGGCCCCAGGGTTTTAAACACCCGCTTTGAATGGCGATAGGAATTATACAGGTAATGCCCCGGAAAAGGCAGGCTTTTTGGAAACTCAATAACTGTGGCGGTAATATAACGGCGTTCTTCTTCCGAAAAAAATTCGAGAAGCGCGATGTCGTAACTGCTTTGATTAAAATGAAAAAGGTGCACCTGCACATGCTGCTGCGCCAGGTACTTGCACAGATAATAAGAATGCTTTTGCATGCCCCCGAGCACGTAAGGCCAGATTCCGTCGGTGATAAGGGCTACACGCATATTAATTTATGGAAAAGGGAAGATGGAAGGATGGAAAAGGGAATTTATATAGAACGTGTAAAATGGCATTAGAAGGTGACTTTCTACATTTTCCATTTTACCTTCTTACACTTTACATCATTTCTTCACGTACATCACTTCCTTCACGGCTTTTACCACGCGGGAGGTGTTAGGCAGGCTGGCTTCAATTAACGTAGGCGCGTAAGGCAGCGGGGTGTCGGCAGTGGTAATGCGCAGCACCGGAGCATCCAGGTAATCAAAAGCTTCTTTTTGCACTTTAAAGCTCAGCTCCGTAGCAATGCTGCCCAAAGGCCAGGCTTCTTCCACAATCACCAGGCGATTGGTTTTTTTCACCGATTCAATGACCGTCCCGTAATCAATAGGACGCACGGTGCGCAGATCTATCACTTCGGCATCAATGCCTTCTGCTTCCAGTTCTTTGGCCGCCGCCATGGCCACTTTAAATATTTTGCCAAACGAAACAATGGTCACATCTTTACCCTGCTTTTTTACATCGGCCAGTCCCAGTGGGATCAGGTATTCCTCCTCAGGCACCTCGCCTTTGTCGCCATACATTTGCTCGCTCTCCATAAATATTACCGGGTCGTTATCACGAATGGCCGTTTTTAAAAGACCTTTGGCATCATAAGGATTGCTGGGCACCACCACTTTTAAGCCAGGGCAGTTGGCATACCAGTTTTCGAATGCCTGCGAGTGCTGAGAGCTAAGCATGCCCGCGCTGGCGGTTGGCCCGCGGAAAACAATGGGTACATTGTATTGTCCGCCACTCATGCTGTACATTTTAGCGGCGCTGTTTATCACCTGGTCAATAGCCACCAGGCTGAAATTAAATGTCATAAATTCAATAATGGGCCTAAGCCCGTTGGTAGCGGCACCTACGCCTATACCGGCAAAGCCCAGCTCGGCAATAGGAGTATCGATCACACGCTTCTCGCCAAACTCGGCCAGCATGCCTTTGCTTACTTTATATGCGCCATTGTATTCGGCTACCTCCTCGCCCATTAAAAATACATTCTGGTCGCGGCGCATTTCTTCGCTCATGGCCTCGCGCAGGGCTTCTCTGAATTCGATGGTTCTCATAGATTTTTACGTGAGTTCAAAAATAAGAATAAAAATGTAGATTGTATAGTGTACATTGTACATTGTACAGCGCAATGCTCTCGAATAATGTGGAATTTTAAGTCTAAAAGATATGGACTGTATTAAATTATTTCTTTTAAAACAGATTATTTCACCATTTGTATTATTTGGGCGTACTTTGTAGGCTGTACTCTGTCTGTATGGCAACCGTATTGACTGAATACAATGTACAAAATACAAGTTACAGTGTACTTTACATTTTACCCGCCACGCATTCCACCAGGTCTTTTTCCTGCAGGTATTTGTTGGCAAGATCCTGCAGCTCGGCCGGCGTTACGTTTTTTACGGCGTCAAAATAACTGTCAAAAAAAGAATAATCCAGGCCAAACTCCCAAATGGACTTGAACTTGTCTGCCAGTGAAAAAGGCCCGTCGACACTGCGTAAAAACTGGCCCAAAATGTAATTACGAACGGTTTCCAGCTCCAGGGCATCCACCGGCTGCTCGCGCAGGCGCTTTATTTCTTTATAAATTTCTTCAATGGCCGGCGCGGCCACATCGGCGCCCACCTCGGTGGAGATATAAAACACGCCGCTGTGCACCAGGTTGTTTACCCCGCTGCCAATGCCATAGGTATACCCTTTATCCTCGCGAATATTGGCCATCAGGCGCGAGCCAAAATAGCCGCCCAAAATGGTATTGAGCACCTGGAATTTAAAATAATCGGGATGCGTTTTATTAAATAGTACGCGGCCAATGCGGATGGCCGATTGAATGGCATCTTCCTTATCCACAAAATGCTGGCGCTGCGCCGTGGTATTGGCCGCAATATGCGGCGATACAATTTTGGATGGCTTAACTCCCCAGGTTTCTTTGCCAAAAAAATTATCCAGCAGCTGCGCCAGGTTGGCCGGCAAATTGCCCGAGGCAACAATGGTGCAGTTTTGAGAGGTGTAGTGATTATTAAAAAATTGTTTCAGCTCGCCGGTATTTACCCGGTCAAAATCCTTATCCGTTACATCCACACCATACGGATGCGAGCTGCCAAACAGCAGCTCCGAAAACTTGCGGCGGGCCAGCACGCTTACTTTTTGTGAGTTAATGGCGTGCTTTTGTTTTTTATTATTGATCAGGATCCTGAACTCGTCTTCAGGGAAAGTAGGATATTTAATAATTTCCTCCACAAATCTGAGGCTTTGCTCGAGATATTTGTTGAGCGAAAAAAGCGTGATGATCGCAAAATCCTGCTCCACCTGCAGCTCCAGGAAGGAGCCGAAAAAATCAACCCCATCGCTGATCTGGTTGGCCGTATATGAGCGCGTACCGCTTTCGAGCAGGCTGTTGGTGGAAGAGGCAATAAGCGGCGCCGGCTGCTGATACATGCCTGCTTTAAATACAAATTCGAGCTTTACTATTTCCTGGCTTCCGGCAGAGATCGAAAAAAGGTCGATGCCATTGCTGAGCTTTGCACTGTTTGCCTGTATCACATCAATGCTGCCAATGGTTTTAAAGGCCGGGGCCTGGGTTCTGTCCAATATCATTACAATAAGTGTTTTTGTTTTAGTTTCTCAATATATGGGTAATAATCCGGCGGCACCACCGTGTTAATGCCCGGCGCATGCAACTCAAAAATTTTGAGGTCGTTAAGCATCATCTCCGTTTCCTTCTTGTCTATATTCCAGATATACACCACCGCTTCATATTTGGTGGGCATGGCACCGGTGGTAAGTTTAAAGCGTTTGGTCATGCCGCTCAGATCATCAGCAATCCAATTGAGTAAAATACGCTTGTAATAGGCGGTATTGCCGTTCTCGCGGTTTTTTATTTCAAACACCAAAAACGCTTTAAATGGTTTATGCACTTTTTTAAAGCTCAGGCTCAGGTCGGCCTCCAGGCAGTTGGTGGCTGGCACCAGCGAATCGTTGAACCTCAGGAATTCAAAAAACTCACCATTGCCATTAAACCCGCGCGGGCCCAACGAAAGCGGCTTCAACTCCCTTCGCTCTATTTTTTGTTTTCGCTTTAGCAGCACCCGGTCCCAGTATGTATCGTAGGCCACCTCGTCGTAAAAAAACTGGTAATAGGGCTTTTCTTCTTTTAAGGCAAAGTAATAATCGCAGTTCATAAACATGTGGCGGGGCTCATCCATAGGATTAAGCATTCCGCCTCCCCGGTAGTTGGCAAAAGCATAGTTCATTTCACGGTTGGTATGCCCCCCTATCGTAAACAGCTGCTGGTTTTTGGCATACTCCTGCTCCAGGTAGCCGTAAAACTGCTTGGGCATTACATGATAAAAATAGTTGGAAAACGACGACAGGTTGAACGACAGTGTAAAATATACCAGGCTGCCCACAAGTAAGGGCCCGGCTGCCAGGTAAGAAATGGTTTTAGGCAAACGGTCAAAAAACACAGCTACGCTCAAGGCAAAAAACACATAATAAAACAGGCCGGTACGGTCCTCGGGATAATTGACGCCGAGCAGTTTTTTTTGCAGGTAAAAAGCAATCACCAGGCCGCAAAGAAAAATGATGTAAAAAAATCTGGGGCTAAAAATGTTATCGACAGAGACTTTTTTAAAGAACCACACCAGGCTGGTAAGCAGCACCATAAGGAAAACGCACAGCACCAGCCCCTGCATCCACAAATAGTCGGTGCCATATATAAAATACATAAGGGTTTTGAACGAAACATCCCAGTAGTTATCGCCAATGCCACTGTCCAACACCCCTTGCTTTTTGTAAAAAAGCGAAAATTTGATCCAGAAGATTAAGATGGCCAGGTTGATTACCTGCAATATGATATTGTTTTTGGCGAACAAAAGTTTGTGACGCGCCTGAAACACATACACAAACACCAGCAGCATGGTGAGCACCACCACCAGGATAAGATTGGCGGCCAGCGCCAGCTGCCAGAAAAGGGAGAACCAGATGAGCCGCTTCAGGTCTTTTTCCTCAAAATAATCCTGCAGGTAAGCCAGGCCAATTACCATAAAGGCCAGCGAAAGACCGTAACCGCGGCACAGCTCAAAAAAATCGAGAAAATTAAAGGTGAGGATAAAAAAGCTGGCAAGAATAACGCGCGCCGAAAAGGTGCGGAGGTATTTAAAAAATTTAAACACCCCAAGGCAAAGTATAAGAAAAGAAAGTATGTTGGGAATGCGCAGCACAAAACGGTGCGAACCCGCCAGGTGGTAGCAAATATTGGCCAGCGCACTGTTAAGCACGTGGTTATTGGTATACACGTGGGCTTTGTAAGGCAGGTAATTATCGCTTTGCACGTAAAAGAAAAAAGTGGAGGCCTCGTCGTGGCTGAACGGGATAAAAAAAGCCCGCAGGCAAATAACAATAAACACCAGCAGGCAGGTTAACGCGTAATAACGGGTAAAATTTTTCTCCAGGAGTGTTTCCATAGTTAATCCAGCAGGTAATTTTGGTGCTTGTTGTATTTTTTAAGCGTACGGATGCCCGATGAGCTGATGTGCTCAAACTCCTTATCGCAAAAAATATTCACGATCTTAATGTTGGGCATCAGCTCCTGTATGTAACGGTATTGGTTTTGCTCGTATTGAAAATCAGTGGAGTTGCGCAGGCCGCGGATCACCACCAGGTCCTCGCCAAGGGTGCTCACAAAATCGGTGAGCAGGCCGTTATACTCCTCTATCTGCCGGTTTTGAATGGCTTTTGGAATAGACCAGCTGCGGCCACCGTCCTTATCGGGATTGTTGCCAAAAGCGATGATCACCTTGTCGAAAATTTTTTCGGCTTTTTGCAATACATTGTAATGGCCCTTGTGAAAAGGATTGAAGCTGCCAGGAAACACGGCCACCTTTGGCGCAAATTGCTGTATAAACTCGCAGCTTTGTGCGGCACCGGGCTGCTGCTGCAAAAAGGCAGAGCGCTGGCCGATGTAATCGGCTAAGCGCAGGTGCTGGTGCTGCCTGAACTGCTCCCACTCCTGCGCGATGAATTGGGCCAGGGTATGTTTTTCGTTAAAAAAAGAGGCGTCGTTAAATGTTACCATCTTTTACGTTTTTCAGAAAATTACTTTTTAGCAAGGTAATACAGCGTGCTGCAATTGTTCTCATCCAGCACCAGGCCTGCCTGCTCCATTATTTTTTCGGCCGTTACCGCGCCGTATTTTTCAATTTCCTGGTTAATCAGCCCGGCATCGCCCAGCAGCTCCGATATGGCCAGGTTGGTGGCCTTGGTGAGCACATCGGTTTCGCTGAAGGTAACGCTCGACTCCACTTTGTTTTTGCATTTCTGCAGCTCGTCGGGTGCCACAAATTCTGTTTTAATTTTACGCGTTTCTTCCAGTATGCCTTTTTCGGCCTCTTCCATGCTCACCCCATCGGCCAGCTTGCCGCTGATCACAAACAGGCCTTTATCAAAATCGCCCATTACGTAAGCGTTTATTTCGGTAAACAGCTGCTTGTCTTTTATCAGTGATTTATACAGGCGCGATGAATTGCCCCTGCTCAGAATGTCTGAAATAATATCTACGGTATGATACGCATCGTCTTTGCGCGAGCACATGTGGTATACTTTATAAATAGAGCTGGTTGGCACATCGCGCTCCACCGTGAGCTTGCGTGCTTCCGTTTGCCGCGGCTCCTGCGGCAGGCGGCGCTGCGGTTTCACCCCTTCGGCTATGGGGCCAAACCATTTTTCCGACAGTTGCTTTACCTGCTCCATCTCCACATTGCCGGCCACCACCATAATAGCATTGCCGGGGTTGTAGTGCTTTTTAAAAAACGATTTTACATCGTCCATGGTAGCATCTTCAATGTGCGCAATTTCTTTACCAATAGTGGCCCATTTATACGGGTGCACCTTGTAGGCCAGCGGCCGCAGCAGCAGCCATACATCGCCATAAGGCTGGTTCAGGTAGCGCTGCTTAAATTCTTCAATTACCACGCTGCGCTGCACTTCAAGGCTCTTATCGGTAAAGGCCAGGCTTATCATGCGGTCGCTCTCCAGCCAAAAGGCCGTTTCAAGGTTTTCGGCAGGCACGGTGCAGTAGTAGTTGGTAATATCGTTGGTGGTAAAGGCGTTGTTTTCGCCCCCTACCATCTGCAGGGGCTCATCGTAGCTGGGTATGTTAATGCTGCCGCCAAACATAAGGTGCTCAAACAAATGCGCAAAGCCGGTCCTGCTCTCATCCTCATCGCGCGCGCCCACATCATACAAAATATTTACACAGGCCAGCGGGGTGCTTTTATCCTGGTGAACAATAACAGTGAGATTATTTTTTAATGTAAATTTTTCAAATTCGATCATATAGGGTAGCTTACAACAGTTTGCCTCACCGGCAAACAAACGGATAAAATTACTTATTAAAAACAGGAAAAATGCAAAACCGCAAAATTTTAAGGTTTATCCGTTTAACGAACGCAGCGTTTGTTCAAACTCCGAATAAATTTCTGCCAGCACGTCGGCTGCCGGTTTTATATCGCGAATAGACGAGCTTACCTGGCCGATCTCCAGCTCCCCATCATCCAGGTTACCTTCAAACATGCCTTTTTTAGCCCGCGCACGACCCAGCAATGCCGTAAGCTCTTCTGCCGAGGCGCCTCTTTTTTCGGCCTCATCCACAGCGTTGTAAAATTTATTTTTAATCAGGCGCACGGGCGTTAATTGTTTTAAAGTAAGCGCCGTATCACCTTCTTTTGAATGCAGGATGGCATTTTTAAAATTAGCGTGGCCGCTGCTTTCGGGTGTGGCCACAAAACGGCTGCCCACCTGCACGCCTTCTGCACCCAAGGCAAAAGCGGCGGCCATTTGCCGGCCGTTGCCAATACCGCCGGCGGCAATCAGCGGAATTTTTACGGCATCGCGCACCTGCGGAATAAGCACCATGGTGGTGGTTTCCTCCCTGCCATTATGCCCGCCGGCCTCAAAGCCTTCGGCCACAATAGCGTCCACACCCGCCTCTTCGCACTTTAAGGCAAATTTTACATTGCTTACCACGTGCACTACGGTAATGCCATGCTGTTTTAAGTGTTGGGTCCATGTTTTGGGATTGCCGGCACTCGTAAATACAATTTTAACGCCCTCTTCCACAATCACTTTCATGTGCTCCTCTATATTGGGATAAAGCAAAGGCACGTTTACGCCAAAGGGCTTAGCGGTAGCGGCTTTGCATTTTTGCAGGTGTGTGCGCAACACATCGGGGTACATGCTGCCGGAACCAATGAGGCCCAGGCCGCCGGCATTGCTAACGGCGCTGGCCAGCTCCCAGCCGCTGCACCAGATCATGCCCGCCTGTACAATCGGTTTTTGAATGTTAAATAAACCACAAACCCTGTTTTTTTCCATAAAAATTAAGACAATTTGAGCTTTTGGCCCGAAAATTAATTCTTTTTTACCCATAAACAGCCGGGTTTTGAAAATAATAGAACGCCAGCCGCTAAAATGTGTGTAAAAAATTTCCGGCCCCGCCCACAGCCACTACGGTTACAAGCCTGACGGGCATTTGGCTTAGCTGGCATATAAATTTAGGGGCTCTTCACAAAAAAATGGCAAAAAATTATTAATTTTAAGTGTTTCCGTCATTTAAATTTTAACTATATTTGGTGGTTATTAACAGAAAATGAAAAAAATATATATCGTTCTCTTTCTTTCCGCTTTTTCGCTGTCCATGCACTCGCAGTGGCTTTGGGATTATGGTGTGGCCATCGGCGCATCCAACTACCTGGGCGACATTGGCGGTAAAGAGCAGACCCGCCGTGACTTTGTATCGGATATGAAGCTTTCGAAAACCCGCTACAACATTGGCGGCTTTATCCGCTACAAATGGCGCCCCAAGCTGTCGTTAAAACTGGCGCTGGATTACCTGCGCATTGAAGGCGACGATAAATTATCCTCTAACCCGGGCCGCCACTACAGGAATTTTAACTTCCGCAACGATATTTTTGACCTGGGCTTTACCGGCGAATTTTTCTTTTACGAAAACAATGACCTTGGTAACACATATAAGTACCGCAATGGGTTCAGGGCCTATATTTTTGCAGGTGTTGGCGGCTTTTACAGCAATCCCAAATCGCTTTACCGCGGCCAGTGGGTAGCCTTGAGGCCTTATGCCACCGAGGGCACGCACTACAAAGCTATTAATCTTAACATCCCAATGGGTATTGGTTTTTACTTTACCATTGATAAAACGCACCGCATTGGCTTTGAAATGAACTACCGCAAAACGTTTACCGATTACCTGGATGATATCAGCGGCAACTACCCGGCCGATCCGGGCGACTCATACGAGCAGGGCCTTATTTTAAGAACCAGCGAGCTGAGCCCGCAGGAAGTGACAGACAGCAAGGGAGCTGCTTTGTCGCACGACTGGGGGTACAAGCGTGGCGACAAATCGCATAAAGATGCTTATATGACCATGAGCCTGAGCTACAGCTATGTGATTCGCGGCAAAAGCAGCTTTTACAGGGCCAGGAACAACGGTTTCTTTGGCCGTGGCAAAAAACGTAAAATGCGTAAGATCAGAGCTAAGTTCTAATTCTTCTTATTATTATCTTATTCAAAAATCCCGGATGAAAATTTGGGATTTTTTATTTTCCATAACATCATAATCTGATTATCTTTGTGACCGCTATGAAAAAATTGGTATCCGCTCTTTGCCTGGTTTTGCTGGTTGCCTGCGGCGAAAAAAAGCAGCACGACGGCAGCATTGAAAGCGATGCTGTGTCGAACAGCGCCAGCGCCAATGGTAAAACCGATGCAGAGCTACCCGAAATGGCCTTTGAAGAAGAAGTGTTTGATTTTGGCCAGATTATCCAGGGCGAAAAGGTGACCCACGCCTTTGTTTTTAAAAACACCGGCAAAAAAAACCTTATTATCAGCAGCGCCAGCGGCAGCTGTGGCTGCACAGTGCCTGAGTGGCCCAGCGAGCCTGTTAAAGCCGGCCAAAGCGGCCGCATTAATGTGGTATTTAACAGCGAAGGAAAAAGCGGCATACAGGAAAAAACAGTCACCATTGTCACCAACTGCGAACCGGCTACGCGCATTATTCGCATTAAAGCCGAAATTATTGTGGCGGAAACCGCCAAATAAATTTGAATTTTAAACAACACCTAAACAACCAAAACAAAACAATGAATCAATTATTTATGTTAATGGCCCCACCACAGGGCGGCGGAAACCCAATGATGCAGTTTTTACCTTTGATCGCCATCGTAGTGGTATTTTATTTTTTCATGATCCGCCCGCAAATGAAAAAAGCAAAAGATCAGAAAAAATACATTGAGGCTTTAAAAAAAGGCGATAAGATCCTTACCATTGGCGGTATTTATGGAAAAATAGTGGAAGTAAGGGAAGATGCCACCATTATTATGGAAGTGGAAGACGGCACCAAAATGAAGATTTCTAAAAACGCTGTGTCGCAGGACGCTTCGGCTACGCTGAATCAAAACCAATAATTTTTTGGGAATTAACGACACAAAATATTCTTCTTCTAATAAACTAAAGCCTGGTAAAACCAAGGCTTTTTTTGTTTGCGTGGTGATTGCCGCTTTTTTATGGCTGGTGCACTCGCTCAACACGGTATATACTTACGCTATAACCGTGCCGGTAACCTTTAAAAACCCACCCCTCAGCAAAAAAAGCCTGGGCAGCCTGCCCCGGCAGCTGGATGTGAGCATTAAAGCCAGCGGATTAAAGCTGTGTCTTATTTTACTGAGCCGGCCCTTTGAGCCAGTTGAGATCGATTTTAATACGCTGAAATCGTCTAACCGCAACCGCAATTACATCCTCTCCACCTCCGACATTGATTTTACCCGAAGCCTGAAATTTGAAACCCAGATAAAACGCATCAGTCCCGATACGCTTTACTTTTCAGAAAAAACAGGCTATCAAAAAACGGTACCGCTAAAGGCCACTTTGTTTGTAAAATGCCGGCAGGGCTTCGGTTACAAAACACCGGTGGTTAATCCTGCATTTATTACCGTGTGGGGCGATACAGACCTGATACGGCCCATTGACACCATTTATACGGCGGCGCTTAACCTGGGCGAGCTCGATCACACCAGCAGCAGCAGCCTGCCCATTATAAAACCCGGGCAGGATGTTTACACGGCTATAAACGAAGCCACCGTAACCATTGAAGTGGCCCGGCTGGTGGAGCAAACCCTTACGCTGCCTGTGCTGCCGCTGTACAAAACCAGCAGCCGGCAGGTAAATATTTTCCCGGCAAAGGTGAGGCTGCGCTTCACCAGCCTGCAAAACACCTTCGATCAGCAGGATACCGCGCAGTTTCGCGTAACCGTGAACACCGAAAAGCCAAACCCGCAAACCAAAAAGTACCCGGTGTTTTTAAGCACGGCACCGGCCAACGTAAATATAATGGCCATTGAGCCCAAGGAGGTTGAACTTTTAATTTTAAAAAAACCATGATAGCGGGGCTCACAGGCGGCATAGGCAGCGGCAAAAGCACAATAGCCCGCCTGTTTGAGATCATGGGCTGCGCATTGTTTTATTCCGATACGGTTGCAAAAGACATATATTTTGAGCCGGCAGTGAAGAGTAAGGTGACAGCCCTGCTCGGAAAAGAAAGCTACGCTTCGGAAACCAGCATTAACAAAGCCTACATCAGCTCCCGCGTTTTTGGCAATACAGAATTGCTGCATGCGCTCAATGCCATTATTCATCCTGCCGTTGGCGATGCGTTTAAAACCTTTATAAAAAATAATCCCCGGCGGCTTATCATAAAAGAAAGCGCCCTGTTGTTTGAAGCAAAACTCACGGCAGGCCTCGATAAAATTATAGTGGTGACGGCACCCGATGACACGCGCATACAACGCGTGATGCAGCGCGACGGGCTGAGCCACGAAGCGGTGATGCAAAAAATAAAAAGCCAGCTGCCGCAGGAAGAAAAGGCGAAACAGGCCGATTTTGTGATCTATAACGATGGAAAAGAGTTTTTAATTAAGCAGGCATTGTTTATTTTTAATGCACTGAATAAATAATCGCACATTCAGGCACCGGTAACTTTTTTAACCACAGCATTTTTTCTATGCAGAAAAAAGATTACATCGTACGTCAGTTTGAGGAGTTTGGCAAGGTAATGGCCGCTATACTCGGCTTTAAAAAAGAAAACGACTGGGAAAAATTTGAAAAAGAAATTGCCGAAGCTGCGCAAAAATTTACGCTGTTGGAGGTGAGCTACGTGGAAACCCTTGATGCAGAAGGCTTTGAGCGCGAGGTACTGCGCCACCCGCAACTCACCCTGGAGCAGAAAAAAATACTGGCCGACCTGCTTTTTGAAAAGCTGAATTTTTACCTCGAGAAAGACGATAAGGAGCGCTACCTGAAGCTAAAAGACCAGTGCCTGCTCATTTACACACACATTCACGAAAATTTTACCGAAAACGAATTTGATCTGAACGTGCATTACCGCCTTAATTTTTTGAATAAGATCAGTGAATGATAATTCATTTCGATAAAACCTAAAGGTTTTGGCTCTTATCATTAATTAAATCTTTAGGGTTTGTCGGCTAATTTCTAAACCGCGCGGCCCAGGCTCCAACTGCCACCGTTATCGCGCTCAAAAAACAGGTGATGGTTATACAGCAAATACCCCGAAAGCAGAATCCACTCACCCTCCAGCTCCTGCGTTTGCGAATTGTAAGTGCCCGAAAAAGAAATTTCAGCAGTGGTTTCGCGGTCTTCATAGCCCAGGGGCTGCACCATGGCCGGAACCTGGCAGCACCCGATAAAATTAACATGCTCTTGATCTACAAAGCCTTTAATAGCGGTGGCTCCCGGGCTGGCGCCCACCCCTTCCCTATCGTGCCAGATGCCGCTGATCTCGTCGCACTGCTGCACTATGTCCACAGTAAAAAACAAAGCCTCGTGCTCTAACTGCCCGAAGTTTTTACCGTAAGTAAGCTTACCCGTCCATTTCCCGCTAAGGTCTGGTATCATGCACTGTTTTGATTTTGCGCCTGCAGCAAAAAGCGCCCTGGTTAAACGGTTTAATTAAAAAAAGATTTACTTCCGTTGATCACACCAATTACCCTGCCTTTCATCGTTTCTCCAAAAAAAGGCGAATTCCGTGATTTGGAATGGCTGCTTTTTTCGGTGAGCATAAACTCCTCGCTTAAGCTGAATACGGTGAGATTGGCTGGTTGGTTTTCTTCTATCGCAGGCTGCCCGAGCCCTAATACATGACGTGGGTTAATGGTAAAAGATTTTATGAGGGCTTCAATGTTTTTTTCTTTAAGCCCTTCGAGTGCGCAGTTAAAAGCGGTTTGCAGGTTAATGATGCCATTATCGGCCAGGTCAAATTCGAGCTGCTTGCTTTCCACATCCTGCGGCAGGTGATCACTCACAATAACATCAATAACACCGCTTACAACGGCGCTGCAAAGCGCCTGCACATCTTTCCGGGTGCGCAGCGGCGGGTCCACTTTATAATGCGTATCAAATTCTTTGAGCATGCTGTCGTCCAGCAACAGATTAACGGCAGCTACGCCAGCCGTTACATTTAACCCGGCTGCTTTGGCTTTTTTTATAAGTTCCACACTGCCTTTTGTGCTAACAGCCGGAATGTGCAGGCGGCCATCGGTATACTCCAGGATGGCCAGGTTGCGCTGTATCATCAGCTCTTCGGCCAGTGCCGGAATGCCTTTTAATCCAAGTGTTACGGCGGTCTCCCCTTCGTTCATCTGTCCGCCGTGCGAAATGCTTTCGTCGTTGCAGTGGGTAATGATCAGCGAATCGATGTTGGCGGCGTATTGCAGGGCCCTTACGATCATGCCGGCATCCTTTATGGGATGCTTGTGGTCGCTGAAAGCCACAGCACCAGAGCTCTTCATATCGTACAGCTCGGCCATGTCCTTGCCTTTGCCATCCACGGTAACGGTGCCCAGGGGCAGCACATCCACCACTTTGTTGCGCGTCTGGTTCACAATGTATTCTATCTGCGATTTATTGTGCAAAGCCGGCTGGTTGTAGTTGTGTACGCATACGGCGGTAAATCCGCCGGCAGCGGCGGCACGCACCAGGGTGTCCAGGTTTTCTTTATGCTCCAGGCCAGGGTCGCAGCCGGCCGCCTGCATGTCCACCCATCCTGCCGAAACGTGCAGGTCTTTTCCTTCCACGGTTTTTACATTTCCTTTGGCTGCAATCGATTTCCGGATCTCGGTGATCACGCCGCTTTCCACCAGGATATCAACTGTTTTGTTATGAAACACGTTGTTTTCTGCAACAACTTTAGCCTGCTTGATTAAAATGTTCATATTCCCCGTTTTATTTTAGTAATCGCAATAACGCCGCTTCGGCTGCAATAAATATTAAAGTTAAAATTATAAATAATTTCCACAATTTTTTTCCTTCAACATCTTGTAAAACCTGCTTCGAAAGGTCGGTTTGCACATCGGCAATCAGGCTCACGTTTTTGAGGCCGCGCTCACCTATTATTGTTTCCAGCTCGCCGGCAGTGTAGCAGGCCAGGTTCGACTCCCTGCGCGGAAAATTAAATGCCAGCGGCAGTAATGAATGATTGTTGCGCTCCACCACATAAAAACCCGGCTCGGTTACCTGGTTGCGGGTGTAAAGAAACAAACCGTTATTGACGCTGCGCACCTCGGGGATCATGTCGCGCTTCCCTTTGCCGGTTTGTTTTATGTGAGGCGGCTGCTCCTGGCCGCCCGCATCGTTTTTGAGATTAATAACCACATTGGCGTTTACCGGGTAAAACAGCGGTGCCGCTTTTAAGCTGCTGAAACATATCTGGTAAAGCGTAGGAACAAACAACGCATGTTTTGTAAAGTTGCCGGCCGTTTCGTTCAACGGCGCCGTAAACAGGTATAACAGCGCATTGTTGGAGCGGCCCAGTCCAAAAAACGCATCACCGTTTAGCAATGTCAGTATGGGCTCAAAATCGCGGCGCGTGGTTTTAGCCAGCTTAAAATGGGTGTTTACCAGCGGCAGGTTGAGGCGGTCTTCGAGCTTTTCAAACACACCGGCATAAAATTTTGAAGCCGTTTCGATCTTATCGGTTTTTACCGCGGCACTGTCAACCTGGGCAAAGGCCGGCAATGCCAGGGCCCCCAGGGCCGTGTTGTAAGAATCCAAACTGGCTGCGGCAGCCGGTATAATTACCAGGGCACCGCCTTTGCGTGTGAATTTAAGCAGCTCCGAAAGAAGGCCGCTGCTCAGCTCCGAAAGCTGGTTGAGCACAATCACATCGCTGCTTTTAAAGGCCGTGTAATCGATGGTTTGTTCGGCAGAAACATTTAAACTGAACAGGCTGTCGCTCTTAAACAACGCGGTAAAGGCATTTTGCGGCGCCACGCCTTTTCCGTTAATAAGCGTTACGGCCACATTTACCTGCGAATTGAAGGCAAAGAACAATTCATCGTCGAAGGTGATAGGAAAATCCTCGATTTTTACAGAGCCGAAATTAAAGCCGCTTTGCTTGCATTCAAAAGTAAACTGCACTTCGTTGGAAGAGCCCGCATCGAGCGAAAAAGAAGAGAGCGCTATTTGCCGGTCGTTTACAAACAACCGGGCCGATCCGGCATCAATAGCAGCCTTGCCGTTATTTACAACAGTGGCATGCAGCTTCTGTATAAAGCCTTTTTGCTGCAGTGGGGTTTCAAACCAGCACGAATCAATGTACACATTGTTTACCTGGTTGGCGCCAATGGGAATGATGGTAGTTTTAATGGCCGTGTCGGGCGCTGCCTCGCCGATATTGAAGGTGGACTTCTGTGCGTCGGAAAAAACATAAATGCGCCGGTTATTTAGCGGAGAGCTGTTAAGGAACTCCTGCTGGCGCCTGAGCACATCGCCAAACAAACGCACCGAGGAAGAGATTTTTATATCGTCGATCAGGCTCAGGGCATCTTCTTTGCTGCTGAAACGCTGGTGCCGGCCCTCAAAATCGTTGGTAAGCACCTGAAATTTATCGGCACCGCCAAAAGCCTTCACAATTTCGCGGGCCTTTGTTTTTGCCAGCTCCAGCAGCGGGCCCTGCCTGTTCACGTTTTCCATGCTGAAGGAGTTGTCGATGTAAATGCTGATGGCATTGGCACCGGTTTGAATGCCCGATTTTTTAGCTCCTGGTATCACCGGCTGGCTAAAGCCCAGCACCAGGCACACAATGGCCAGGCAGCGCACAAGCAATACCAGTAATTCCCGCAACCGCGATTTTGATTTACTTTCGAGCTGGAGTTCCTTCAAAAACTTAACATTGGTGAAGTAAACTTTTTTGTAGCGTCTGAAATTAAAAAGATGAATGATTACCGGAACGGCCACCGCCGCCAAAGCCCACAGGAACAAGGGATAAACAAACACCATAGAGCATAAAAATACGCATTTGGCCTATGCCCGGCAAACCCAATTTTGCATTAATTTTAAAACAAACCTGTTTAAAAAACCGGCAAAAGCCCGTGGGCTGCAAGACCCCGGCAAAGCCTTAATAAATTGTAAAATTTAAAATAGACTGCAAAAATTGAGGGGGCCTTGTCAAAGTTATTCTACATTTTTGTATGTTTACAATACGAAAGGAGAGCTTACTCATGAACTCAGCACTTGCTTCCATTGGAAAGAACCTGATCCTGATCACGATTCTTGGATTATCGGCTTATAATTTTTTTTATGCCAGCTTAACCTGGCAGGAGCTTCTGGCCGTACAAAGCATCGCCGGCGTCATTTATATTTTCCTTGGCTGCTATGAGTTTTTGAATGCCAGCTTTAAAGCCTCGCTGCCGGTGCAGCGCTATCGTTACTTCTCAAGCAGCTTTGTTATGTTCCGCGCGCTTAAAATCTCGCTCTTTCTTTCGCTGGGCGTTATGCTGCTGGCCTCGGGCACACGGGTGCAGTACATTTTTCCCATCTGCCTTATTATTGCCGCCACCGAAGGCATACTCACCTATTTAAAATACAAGCGCTCGCTGTGCTTTGTAAATATTTACGCCAATTACCTGCTGCTGGTTCAAACTAAATTTACCCGCGTGTTTGCTTCAGAAATCACCCTGGTGGAATACCGGCACGATATTTTTTATTTTGTAAAAAAGAACCGCAAAACCGTGCAGATAAAAATGGAGCACATTCGCGAGCGCGAAAAATTTATTCAATCGATCCACGAATGGATGGTGCGCAATAATGTAAATGTAAGCGCCGAATCCAAATTAAAGATCCGCGAGCTGATCGCACATTAACGCCGTTGCGCTGTTAATAACCTGCTAACCCACATCAGTAATTCACACGAATTAAACAGCTTATGAACAATTGGCTTAAAAATCGGGGCATTGTTTACCGCTTATTAATTAATAATTAGTGGCTGCCTGTTTATTTTGTGTTATTATTAAGTATGGGGTAAACAGTTTAATAACCCACTTAATGTTTGCAACAACTAATTATCGGTTATAATCCCCTTTTTATTTCCGGATCCGAAATGTTAAAATCTACTCTCCGAACGGCTTATTGATAATATGGCTCAAAGCAATAGAAGTATTAAATGCGGCGAGGCTTTACATTTTAACACCTTAAAAAGATTTGAGAAAACAGATTAAAAAACCCCTTAAGCAATTAATACTTAAGGGGTTAAGTAGCGGAATCGGGAGTTGAACCCGAGACCTCAGGGTTATGAATCCTGCGCTCTAACCATCTGAGCTATCCCGCCATTTTTAGGGCTGCAAATATAAAACTTTCCCCGGCAAAAAACCAAATAAATAATTTATGTATTTTTTATTTGCTTTGTTGTTAATATTTTCTATATTTCACAAAATTTTACGAATATGTCGTCGACAAAAAACAAGGTTTCGTCTAGGAAAGCCGCTAAAGCCCAAAAGGCAAAGCCTTCAAAACCTGCAGCAAAAAAGCCGGCGCCCAAAAAAGCAGCTGCCAAACCCGCTAAAAAAGCGCCTGTAAAAAAGGCGGCAGCCAAGCCCGTTGCTAAAAAGAAAATCGCACCGGTTAAAAAGGTTAAATCAAAACCTGTTCCGGTTAAAAAAGCGGTGCCATCAAAAAAACCGGTGGCCGCAGCTAAAAAACCGATCGCAAAAAAAGCGGTGAAAGCACCGGCAAAAAAAGGTAAAATTGCCGTAAAGCCTTCTAAACCAGTTAAAAAGGCGGTAGCTGCCAAAAAAGCGGCACCTGCTAAAAAAATAGTTTCCAAACCCTCTAAGCCGGTGGCCAAAAAGCCGGCTCCTAAAAAAGCGCCCGAAATTAAAAAGCCGCTAGCTAAAAAACCGGAAGTAAAAGATACCAAGCCGGTAAAAGAAGCACTAAAACCCGTGGCGGAAAAAAAGGAAATAGAGAAACCAAAAGCCCCGGTGGATGTTTTTTCGAAGAAACCGGTTCAAAAGTCGGCTTCGGATGTGCTGGCTATCTCCAACACCATTCCGGTAAAGGAAAAGTACGAGATCTCCCCTTCCAAAATTGCCATGATCTCCAACTCCATTACCAATCCCATTAAAAAAACCGACTCTTATGCGGTAAAGCCTGAAAAAGAGCCTCCGGGAAAATTTGAAATGGAATTTGTGATCCATGCTTCGGCCGAAATGCTGTATGAATTTCTTTCAACCCCCAGCGGCTTATCCGAATGGTTTTGCGACGACCTCAACATCCGCAACGGCATTTATACATTTATATGGGAAGACCAGTTGCAACAGGCCCGCTTATTAAAAACCCTGGAGCTGCAGCTGGTGCGTTTTCAGTGGGTTGAAAAAACCGACGGCAGTTATTTTGAGTTCAGGATACAGCGCGACGACCTGACGAACGATATTTCGCTCATTGTTACCGATTTTGCCGATTCGGTGGGCGACCGCGAATCGTCGAAACTGCTGTGGAACAGCCAGATCGAAAAACTGATGCACGTAATTGGCTCTATTTTTTAAATCAACTTTTCAACTAATAAAAAAAAGCCCGGATTGCTCCGGGCTTTTTTTATTTAGGTAAATATATTTTTACCGCAGTTTTCTTTTAAAACTTAAGGCTTACACCGCCCATAAAATTGGTGGGCGCCGCCGGGGCCAGGTAATTTTGTGTAATTACGTCGGGCGAATCCATGTAGGCATTGGTGGTATACCCATTGGTTTCGTACTTAAGGTTCGTAATATTATTCACGCTCAGCATAAAGCTTATTTCGGGAATAAGGCTGGTTTTAACCGTGTAATTAACCAGCACATTCACTACGTTGTAAGGATTGATGCTGCGGCGTTTGTTGGCGGTATTATCAAGATACTGGCGCCCAACATATTTATTGATAAACGATACTTCCAGGCCCTTCACGGGCTTTAGTGCCAGCATGGCGGAGGATACCACATTGGGTGAAAAAGAAATGTCGGTGTTTTTAAAAGTGTTTTGATGCTGCGTATATACCACCGAATAATCGGCGTTGGCGCTGTCGATATACTCCACAAATTTTTCGATCTTATTTTGCGACAGGGCAATATTGCTCCCTACCGCCACATAGCGGCCCAGGCTCAGGTTCAGCTCCAGCTCAATGCCGCGGCGGTAGCTGCTGGCCACGTTTACGCGGTTGTAAGCGCCTACGTTGTTGATCTGGCCGTTGAGCACCAGCTGGTCCTTATACTGCATGTTATACAAATTGGCCGAAAAATAAACAGCCCGCGTGGTGTACCGGGCGCCAGCTTCTATATCCAGCATCTGCTCTGAGCCTGGCCGGCTTTTGGGGCTGCTTTGCACAAAATCGTTGCGGTTGGGCTCTTTGTTGCCAACCGCGGCCGAGGCGTATACGTTCAGGCTCGTGTTAAGATCGTAGCTCACCCCCACTTTTGGATTAAAGAAGGTATACGACTGGTCCTGCATTTTCAGGGCCAGCGAATCGTCGAAGCCCAAAAAGCGATAGGCCACGCGGCGCACCTGCAGGTCAACAAACACACTAAGGGTGTTTAACGGCCTGTAATTCGTTTTCAGGTACAGGTTGCCATCGTCTTTATTGCCGGTATTGTGATTGTACTCGTGATCCAGCTCTGAGTTGGAAGCATAACGCGCCCATACCACGCGATCAAAATGACGGCCAAAATACGTGTTATAACCGCCACCCAGGGTAAAAGCAAGCTTTGAAGAAGGGGTGTAGTTGACGTTAAAAATACCGCCTGCGAAATCGTTATCGAGCCACAACCTTCGAATGAGATCGGTGCTGGTAATGGTATCGCCTTTGGGTGTAATCACATTGTCCATTTTATAGCGGCGCAGCGATGCCCAGTTTTTATACTGCTCGTAATAACCCTGGCCCTTGGTATAGTGGCCGGTAAGGTTAAAGCTAAGGCGCGCATTGGCCTGGTGGATAAAATGCAGCTGAAAGTTATTCTGCTTGTAATTATCGGTTTCGTTTTTGTAATACCGGGTTTGCCCGGTCGGGTCGGTATACTGGCCGCAGGAGTTGTAGGTGCGGTTGCCGCGTTTGATCGAATCTTCGGGCACATAGTTCCAGGCCTGGTAGGTTTTTTCCTGGCCTAAAAAGTTAATGAGCTTGATCACGCTTTTTTTACCGTAATAGCCGCCGGCCAGGTAGTACGATTGCAGGTTAGAGCTCGCCCGGTCGATATACCCGTTGCTGGTGATGCGCGATGCGCGGGCATCGAGCGTAAATTTATTGTTCAGCAGGCCCGTGCCGGCAGCCAGCGTGTTGCGATACGTGTCGTAAGAGCCAGCCGTGGAAATCACATTGGCATAGGGCTTATCCTTCAGCTCATTGGTTTGAAAATTGATGCTGGCGCCAAAGGCCCCGGCACCGTTGCTGCTGGCCCCTACCCCACGCTGCACCTGTATGTTGTTAACACTCGATACCAGGTCGGGCATGTTTACAAAGTACACGCCGTGCGATTCGGCATCGTTTACCGGCACACCGTTAATAGTAACGTTAATGCGTGTGGCATCGGAACCACGCACGCGGATGCCCGTATACCCTACAGCATTGCCGGCATCGGAATTTACCACCACGCCGGTAAGCTGGTTGAGCATATATGGCGCGTCCTGCCCAAGATTTTGTTTTTTCAGCGTTTCGGCATCCACATTGCTGTAAGCCATGCCGCTGTTTTTATCCACCCGCGTGGCGTTTACCACCACCTCGTCCAGCTGTTTGTTCGATGCGTTGAGCACCACCTTCAGGTTGAAATCGCCGCCGGCATTGCCGCCAAGCACCAAGGTGTCGGTTTGGTCTTCAAAACCCAGGCTGCGCGTGGTAAAAATGTAAGTGCCGCTTTTAAGGGTTGGGAATTCAAATACGCCCTCAGCGTTGGCAGTGGCCGATAACTGGGTGTTTTTAATGCCCACCACGGCAAAAGGCACGGGCTGCCCGGCAGCGGATGTCACTTTTCCGGTTAGGCCCGTTTGTGCGATAGCACCCGCCGAATAAGCGAATGCGCATGCAAAGAGCATCTTTGCACAGTTTTGTTTGTTCATTTTTTTGTACTTATTTTTTTAATTAAACATACTGCTGCAAGGGGGTTGCAACAATTTTTAATTATTTTTCCCTCCGCAGGCATTACCCTGTTCAGGTGCTTAACAGCAGCATTTTATGCAGATCTGTTAACGGGTTTGATCTCAGCCTAAAGAAATTTTAAATGTTAAATGATGAATTTTAAATTGTCTAGATCAATTTATCATTCAAAATTTTTCATTTCTCATTTCAATAAGCACCCCTTAAGACGCCGCAAATGTACGACCGAAATTTAATTTATTCAAAAAAGTTTCACATTCGGGAAATTATGCAGAGTTTTGCAACTGATGGAAAAAAAGCGACGCGTAGCGGTGATTGGAAGCACCGGCAGTATTGGCACCCAGGCCCTTGAAGTGATGAAGGAAAACCCTGATTTTTTTGAAGTGGAGGTGCTGGTGGCTAATTCCAATGCCGATCTTTTAATAGCGCAGGCCAGGCAGTTTAATCCCAATGCGGTGGTGATAGCCGATGAGCGGCATTATACCAAAGTAAAGGAAGCCCTGCAGCCGCTGGATATTAAGGTATATGCCGGCACGCAGGCGGTGGAGCAGATTGTGGAGATGGAAACCATTGATATTGTGCTGGCAAGCATTGTAGGCTACGCAGGCCTTGCAAGCACCATTAACGCCATTAAACATAAAAAACACATTGCGCTGGCCAATAAAGAAACGCTGGTGGTGGCCGGTGAGCTGGTAACCCGCCTTGCCATGGAAAACGGGGTGAACATTTACCCGGTGGACAGTGAGCACTCCGCCATTTTTCAATGCCTGGCCGGCGAGTGGGACAATAAGATCGAAAAAATTTATTTAACCGCCAGCGGCGGGCCGTTTCGCGGTAAGGACCGCCATTTTCTGGCGGGTGTAAAAAAAGAGCAGGCGCTCAAACACCCTAACTGGAGCATGGGCGCTAAAATCACCATCGATTCGGCAAGCCTTATGAACAAAGGCCTTGAGGTAATTGAAGCCCGCTGGCTTTTTAACCTTAAACCCGAAGAGATTGATGTGATTGTGCACCCGCAAAGCATTGTGCACAGCCTGGTGCAGTTTGAAGACGGCAGCATAAAAGCCCAGCTGGGCCTGCCCGATATGAAACTGCCCATACAGTACGCACTCGGTTTTCCGGGCCGCATCAAAAACAGTTTTCCGCGCTTTGATTTTTTGCAGTACCCGCAGCTCACTTTCGAAAAGCCCGACCTGGAAACTTTTACCAACCTGGCCCTGGCTTATAATGCCCTGCAAAAAGGCGGCAATATGCCCTGCGTGCTCAACGCCGCCAACGAGGTGGCCGTGCAGGCCTTTTTGAACGAAAAGATCGGCTTTCTGCAAATGAGCGAGGTGGTTTCGGAAACCATGGAAAAAATAGCCTTTATAAAAAAGCCGGCTCTTAAAGATTATGTGGATTGCGACAAGGAGGCCCGCATAATGGCCGCCGAACTGTTTTAAAGGCCTTCAAAACAATATGACGCTGTGGTTGTTTATGTTGAATTCAATCACAAGCCTATTATTCATAATATTATCTAAAACTCCGCTTAATTTCTTCCTGTATCGGGCGAAAAAAACGTAAATTTACCATGCTGCAAACGATCCGGCTTAAAGGATAAACAAGCAGTTCTAAATCTTCAACGCTAACAACCAACTATGTTCATAAAAATAGCCCAGCTTTTCCTGAGTTTAACCATTTTAGTTACCCTGCACGAATTTGGCCACTTTTGGTTTGCCAAACGCTTTAAATGCCGCGTAGATAAGTTTTACCTGTTCTTCGACTTTTTGTTCCCGTTTGCCAACGTGATGAATTTTGCCCTGTTTAAAAAGAAAATAGGCGATACCGAATACGGCATTGGCTGGTTCCCCTTTGGCGGGTATGTGCAAATAGCCGGCATGGTGGATGAGCAGATGGATAAATCCATTATTGAAACCCCGCCTCAGCCCTGGGAGCTGCGCAGCAAGCCGGCATGGCAGCGCCTGCTGGTGATGATGGGCGGTATCCTGGTAAACCTGGTTCTGGGCATCGTTATTTTCTGGATGTGCCTGTTTACCTGGGGTAAGGAAACCCTGCCCGTAACCAACCTGCAGCACGGTATGATGGTGGACAGCGTGGCCTACCAAATGGGCCTGCGAAACGGCGATTACATTACGGCAATGGATGGGCAACCGGTAAAATCCATTACCCGCATTCCGGTGGAGCTGATCATGAACCGCGTGCAAACCATTGAAGGCGTTCATGCCAACGGGCAGAAATTTTCGGTGCCGGTAACGGATGATAACCGCTCAAAAATACTGAAACAGCTGAAAAAATCGCCCTTTGTGGCGCCGCGCTACAAGCCTAAGGTGGATAGCATTGATAGCACCAGTTTTGCCGCCAATGCCGACATAAAAAAAGACGATCGCATTGTGGCGGTAAACGGCGTGTCTGTTACTTACTTTGATGAGCTAAAGAGCGAGCTGGTAAAAAACAAATCAAAAACCGTGGCCCTCACTATTTTAAGAAACAGCGATACCGTAATCACCAAGTGCCAGGTAAGCGATATGGGCAGCATTGGCGTTTACCAAAAATCGGTTGAAAAAATGAAAGTGGATGAGGAGACTTTTGGTTTTTTTGAAGCGTTTAAAGAAGGTATAAAAGAAGGCACCGAATTACTGGTAATGCAGGCCAAACAATTTGTGGTGATCTTTACTGTAAAGGATGCACACCAGCAGGTGGGCGGCTTTTATACCATGGTGCAGCAAATGAATCCTGAATGGGACTGGCAGAGCTTCTGGATGTTCACCGGCTTTTTATCGCTGGCGCTGGCCTTTATGAATTTTCTTCCCATACCCATGCTCGATGGCGGTTACATTATGTTTATTCTCTGGGAAATGATCACCGGTAAAAAAGTGTCGGACAAGGTGGTGTATTACGCCAACAACGTGGGCCTGTTTATTGTGCTTGGCCTTATGATTTATGCCAACACAGACTGGTTAAGGAACTAAGCCAATTTGAAAAAAACGCTGCCATACCTTTTTGTTTTACTTGCATGCTGTGGCACAGGCGCTTATTGCCAGAACACCACCATTAACCAAAAAAATAAAAGCGAACGCGAAGCAGCCGCTGCCAATAAGGTGATGATCATTCCTTTTGAGCCCCGCTTGTACCTGGGCGAGGTAGACATGAGCATTTACAACGAAACCAAGCTTACTGCCAAAGAAATAAGGCATAAATTCCGCGACGGGATCAACGAGCAGCTGTATAAAGCCTTTAAGGCAGCACATTACAATGCGCTGGACCTGATGGAAGACACCGCTAAATACAAAAAGGAAATAGAGGGCATATACCAGTACCTGCGCTACGACTTTCAAAAAATTCCAAGCCAGGACCACTACCAGGCACCTAAAAAAGAAAAAGAGCAGAAGAAAATCGAAAAGGGCCAGCTGAATGTGGAAACCAACGACCAGGCACGGTTTATGAACGCTAAAATAACCAGCCCCAAGCTGGTGCCGCTTTTATATGGTAAGTACAAAACAAATGTGTTTGTATTTATAAACCAGCTCGATATCAGGGCCAGCGGGTACCAGGACCCGGCGGCGCTGAATGGCGCCAGCGGTAACCGCCGCATCACCGTGCATTATACGGTTTACAGCCTCGATGCCCGGGAAATTAACTCCGGAGTGGCGGAAGAGGAATTTGAAAGCACCCTTAACAACCCGAAAAAAATCATTGACCGTTATTTTTCAAAAATAGCGGCCACTATTGTACAGCGTGTAAATAAAGGACTGACGATCGCTGCTAAATAATCTTTATCTTATATTTTACAAAAAAAGAAAGCCGCTGCTCAAATTAAACAGCGGCTTTACTTTTTATTAAGGGTTAGGTTATTGTTGTTTTACGAGTTTGATCACCTCGGTGGCATTGTTTGATTTTACTTTTACATAATAAACACCGTTGGCAAGGCTGCTGATGTTTACCTGGATGTGGTCGTCGGTGCTGTTTTCAGAGATCACGGTTCTTCCGGTCACATCAATCACCTGGATGGATTTGCCGGCGCCATTGCTCAGCTCAACAGTAAACTCGCCGCTGGTTGGATTAGGATATACCTGCAGGCCATTGATCGATCCGCTGATATTGGCAATGCCGGTACAGGCAAATACGCTCATGGTAACAGTGGTTGAGGCCTGGCATTCATTGGCATCAGTACCTTTAATGGTATATACGGTGTTGCCCAGCAGCGGGTACGGAGAAACAGTAGCGCCCGGCGAGTAAAAATTATTGGAAGACCATACGTAGGTATTGGCGCCGCCGGCCGACAGAGTACCAGGCTCGCCCAGGCAAATGCTGGTATTGCCGCTTACTGTAACAGTAGGCAGGGCGTTGAATGTAACAACCTGGTTGGCATAAGCCTTACAGCCAAATTGATTGCCGCCTATTACGCTATAAGTGGTGGTGGCCGATGGCGTTACCACATACATTGGGGTATTGGTGCTGGTGGTTCCATCCGTCCATGTAAATGAAGTGGCAGAGCCTGACACAAACAGGTTCACAGATTCGCCGTCACACACTACCGTTTCGGGTGCATAAATCTGGATAGAAGGCACCGGATTTACAATTACAGGCACCGCTTTTTGCGACTGGCAGGTAGTAAGGGTATTGGTGCCGGTTACATAATACGTGGTGGTTAATGACGGAGAAGGCGAAATGCTGGCAGTGGTCGGGCCTGTGTTCCAGCTGTAGGTATTGGCGCCACTTGCTATGAGAGGTGCCTGCTGACCGAAACAGATGGATGAAGGCGCATTCACAAGCATATTGGCCGCGTTGTTTGTGAAAGTACACGGTGCTATTACCTCCAGGTCATCGAATGTAAAATAGCTGTATCCAAAGTTATCGGTGGCGCTCATATTCATGAAATAAAGCCCTGCAGTAGTTACCTGGAAGGTGGCAGACAACGAAGAGTAAGTGTTGTTTGCCGGGTTGGTAACGGCCGACAGCGGAATGATACCGGTTTGGCTTTGAGCAGGACCGTATTTCAGTGAAAATTTGCTCCAGGCCGAATAGCCAGGGCTGATGTACCATACAGATGCCGAATAGGTAATACCAGGATACATCATGATGCCATTCGAATAAAAATCATACGTATTCGAAGTGCCTGAGCCGCCATAGTCAAAATTTGCAAAGCCATCGCCCGTGCGCGGCATGCGGTTGGCCCAGGTGCTTACCGTGCTTGTTTTGCAATTGGTAATGTTGGTGCGGTTCCACGAGCAGTTCGGCAGTTCGTTGTTCCAGGAGTGGGGGCTTTCAAAGCCTTCAAAATAAGGCACTGTGTTTGTGGTGGTAGGTGCTACGGTAACATTAACTACCGCAGTTGTAAAGTTAAGCATGGAGTTGGTGCAGGTAATTACCGCCTGGTACCAGATCTGGCTGGTGAGCGTGTTTGTAATATAGCTCCCGTTATTGGCTCCCGTAATATTGGCAAATGGGCCAACTGCCGACAGAGTGGATGATTGCCATGTGTAAGTCATGCCTGCTGTTGAATAAGCATTTGCAAGCCCCATGGTTACAGTGCCTACGCCAGGGCAAACAGAAAAGGCGGTGGCTGTGATAGTGTTGCTGCCGGGTGTGCCGTTGCAGGGCTGGATGCCATCGATATTGATATCATCCACGTAAGCTCCGTCATTATTGTTTCCAAACCCATCAATAGAGTTGAATACAAACCTGATCAGCACAGTTTGATTGCCAGTGAGCGTATACGTTGCCGTACGCCACGTTGTTCCGTTAGTCAGCGGACCGTTGTTGGACGACATGATGCTGGAATAACTCGAACCACCGTTTGAGGAAACCTCTACGTTGATGTAGTCGTAAAAGCAGGTGGTTCCGCCATTGCCACACTCGTTCTCAAGATAATAATTAAACGACAGGACAGCGCCCAATGCAGGCACTGTTATTGAGGGCAGTGTTAGCTCGCCATAAACGGCATTGGAGCCGTTTCCGTACACACAACCCGAACCCTGGAACAGGGCCGAGCCCGGACCGGTATGACCCGACAGTGCACTATGACCGCACGAGTTTGTCCACACCCAGTTGCCGTTAGATCCGTTAGCAGCAGATGTACCACCCAGCGTGCTGTTAAACGGTTCGTTAAATAAATTTTGAGACTGGGCCACCGATCCCGCTGCAAGCATCAGAGCCAACCCCATTTTTTTCAAAGTAAATTTTCTCATGTTGTTTGTGTTTTTAATTTGGTTTAATCAAACTTAATTAAAATAAAAGTCAATTAACAATCTTTTAACATTTAAATCGTTTTTGTTATCGATTAAGATTTAAACATCCAACTAACACAAATAAAAAACCCCGGCCTGTGAGACAGGCCGGGGTTTTTAGGTAAAAGGGTTTAGATTATTGTTTTACTATTTTAAGAACTTCCGAAGCACCGCCCGATTTAACTTTTACATAATAAACACCATTAGTTAAATTAGTGATGTTTACATCGGTTTGATCGAGGCTGCTGTTTTCAGATAAGATCACACGGCCGGTCACGTCCATTACTTCAATGGTTTTAGCTGTTCCATTGCCGAGTGAAATGGTAAACACACCGTTGTTAGGATTAGGATACACTGCAAGGTTGCTGATGTTGCCATAAACCGAAGCAATGCCAACACACTTATCGGTGGTGATGCTGGCAACAGTAGTGTTCACACAATCATTGGCATCTTTACCGGTTACAAGGTACGTAAAGGTTCCCAGTGCACCCGGAGTGATGATAACGTTGGCAGATTGAAGGTATACTGAATTAGAGCTCCAGGTATAGCTGGTAGCTCCTGTTCCTGTAAGATTAGCGCCTTCATTCACACAAACGGTGTTGTTGCCGGTTACACCAATGGTAGGTGCCTGGTTCCAGTTAATTGTTTGAACAGCGGTAGAACTGCAACCAAAGGCATCGGTGCCAATAAGGCTGTAGGTAGTGGTAGTGCTTGGCGAAGCAGTATAAGTAGTGCCTGTGGCAGCAGGTCCGCCACCCCAAACATAACTGCCGGCTGAGCCAGTGGCATATAAAATAACAGAGCCGTTTTCACACACCGAGGTAACCGGAGCGTAGATCTGAACACCTGGTAAGCCCCTCACCAATACAGAGTTGGTAAGCACATACGAACAGTTTGACAGGGTGTTGGTGCCTGTAACAGAGTAAGTGGTATTAACGGTTGGCGAAACAGAGATAGATGAAGTGGTAGACCCGGTGCTCCAGCTATAGGTGTTGGCACCCGAAGCAACCAGCGTGATTGAGCTGCCTGAGCAAACCGATGGAGGAGCACTGAGGCCCAGGTTGATTGAGTTTTGCGGAACAGTGCAAGGCGCTATGATCGACACATCGTCAAACGTAAGGTAAGAATAGTTGAAGTTGTCTGTTACGCTGATGTTCAGGTAATAAATACCCGAAGTGGCCACCTGGAAGGTGTTTGACAGCGATTTGTAAGTAGAGTTGTTTGGATTTGTAACAATGCCTATTACCGATTGGCTGGTAACCGATTGGCTGGGGCCGTAAGCAAACTTAAAGGTTTGGAAGCTGCCACCCGGCGTAATGTACCAGAGCGAAGCCGAGTAAGTAACACCGGCGTTTAACTGAATACCGTTCGAATAAAAATCGTACGTGTTGCTGGTTCCGTTTCCACCGTAATCAAAGTTGGCGTAACCGTTGCCTGTGTTAGGTACCCTGTTAGAGAAAGTGCTCACAGTGCTGGTTTGGCAATTGGTTGGGTTAGAGCGGGTCCACGAGCAGTTTGGCAGCTGGTTGGTGTTCGATGGCGTGCCTTCAAATCCTTCAAAGTAGGTTACCGAGTTGGTAATGGTTGGCGAAACACCAACCTGGCCCGGAGTCCATATTACCGGAGGGCCGCCGTTAAGACAGGCCGCTGTTACCTGGTACCAGGTAGAAGTGGTTAAATTACCTGTGTTATAATAAGCGTTGGTACCTGTTTGCACGGTAGTGAACGGCCCTACGCTGTTGGTGGCAGTAGCCCAGGTATAGGTAATGGCACCCAGGGTATAAGGGCTTGCCGCCATCAGGTTGATGGCAGTGTTAGGGCAAATAGAGCCAGAAGGCACTGCCACAGTGTTAGCTCCCGGAGTGGTGCTGCACGGTGTTCCCGGAATGATGGTAACTGTGTAGTCTTCGCACTCGCCAGAGCCAAAGTTTAAGCAGGCATCGCCCGCTCCGTTTGGATTACCCCAGGCCCGTGAGCGTACCCGCAATCCAGTGTTTCCTAATACCGCAGTAAACGGCACTGTAAAAGTGGCAACAGTGGCTGCATTGGCAATAGACGAGGTGGTGGGCTGTGTCCACTCACCCGGATCAAAGGTGCCGCTTTGGTCAAAATCGAACCAGAACGACTCAATGTTTTGTGCACCGGTAAAAATACTGAGGCTGTATGTTTGCCCCAGGATAAGGTTACAGGTGGTGTTGCCGCTCGGGGCAAACGCAGTGTAAGCCTGGTTGTTTACGTAGTTGCAGGTGGAGTTGTTGTTTAACGACGTATTAAGAATGGTCACATTCGTAATAAAATCGGTTCCGGAACAGTTAAAGTTGCCGCCCAGGTTGGTAACGCAATAAGGTTGGGCCTGTAAGGCCGCACCCAGCATTACGCCGCAGGCTGCAGCAATGTTTTTCAAAGTAATTGTTTTCTTCATTTTTTTGTGTTTTAAAGTTTGAAAATAAATTTAGTGAATTTTTCAATCGCCGCAACATTTGTTGGAAATTTAATCATGGTTTAACTTCTGTTTCGAAAAAATTTCGATTAAAAAACAAAAAGCCCACTCCATAAATTTTTAGGTGGAGCGGGCTTTTTAGTGATAAGGAATTAATTACTGTTTAACCACTTTTAAAACTTCAGTAGCGTGGTTTGATTTTACTTTAACATAATACACGCCATTGCTGAGTGTGTTAATGTTTACGTTCACATAGTCGTTGCTGCTGGTAGCAGAAACCACTACCCTACCCGTAACATCCATCACCTCAACAGATTTTGTTAAGCCGTTGCCCAGCTCTACAACAAATTCGCCGCTGGTTGGGTTAGGATACACACGCAGGCCGTTGATCGATCCGCTCAGGGCATTTAAACCCAGGCAGGCATTTACGTTAAGGCTTACCATAGTGGTGGCGCTGCAATTGTTTATATCCTTGCCGGTTACATTATAAGTCATGGTGCCGGTTGTTAAAGGAGTGATGAGTGCATTGGCCGACTGCAGAAATACCGTGTTTGAAGCCCAGGTGTAAGAGGTAGCACCGCTGGCGGTAAGGTTGGCAGGTTCACCCAAACAAATATTAGTGGCGCCGTTAACACTCAGGCTTGGCAGCTGGTTTACAGTGATCACCTGGTTATAGGTGCCAATGCATCCCGAAGCATCCGACCCATTTACGGTGTAAGTGGTGGTTACAGACGGGGTTACCACGTAAGAGCTGGTGGCAGGGCCGTTGGCCCAGGTAAACGAGTTGGCCGAACCGGTGGCAAACATGGTTACCGATTGACCGTCGCAAATGGATGAGTTGGGCAGGTAAACCTGTACGCCCGGAATGGCATTTACTGTTACAGGCGCTGCTAATTGATTAGAACAGCCCGACAGGGTGTTGGTGCCGGTTACATAATAAACCGAGTTAATGGTTGGCGTAACAGAAATAGAGGTAGTAGTGGCACCGGTGCTCCAGCTAAAGGTGCTTGTTCCGGAAACGCTCATGGTGATAGGCTTGCCAAAGCAGGCCGATGCTGGCGCGTTTAAGCTGATGTTGGCGGCGTTATTTGTAAAGGTACATGGCGCAACCACCGACAGGTCATCAAACGTAAGGTATGAATACCCGTAATTATCTGTTGCGCTGATGGCAACATAATAAACGCCCGAAGTAGCCACCTGGAAAGTGTTTGCCAGTTTTTTGTAGCTGCTGTTAGCGGGGTTGGCCTGGCTGGCCAGCGTCACAAGGCCTACGGTTGATTGGTTTGGCCCGTAATACAGCGACACGTCGCTATAGGCAGGGTAACCGTCAACAATATACCATACCGAAGCCGAGTAAGTAACGCCTGCGTTTAACTGGATGCCGTTTGAGTAAAAATGGTACGTGTTGGTCGTGCCAGTGTTGCCATAATCAAAGTTGGCAAAACCATTGCCGGTAAGCGGCTGCCTGTTGCCCCAGGTTGAAACGGTGCTGGTGCGGCAGTTGGTTGGGTTGGTGCGGCTCCACGAGCAGTTTGGCAATTTATTAACGTTAGAGTTGCTGCCTTCAAAACCTTCAAAATAAGGTACGTTGTCAATAGTTGTAGAAGCTACCATTACTCCGGCTGAGGTGGCGGAAACAGTGCCGCCGCCGTTAGAACAGCCCAGAATAACGCTGTACCAGGTAGAGCTCGACAGGGTTGGTGTGGAGAACGATGCCAGGGTAGCGCCGCTCACAGGTAAAAATGGCCCAACGCTGTTGGTAGCCGAAGCCCATTGGAAAGTAATACCATTTACAGTGTAAGTGCTGGCCAACGAAAGGAACGATTGATCGCTTGGGCAAACCACGCCGCTAGGGGCTATTACAGAGTTGGTTGGAGGAACGCCCGAGCAGCCGGTGTTAAAGAACTCGTAAGCGCCGGCATCGGGTGCAGGCATATTCCTCGACGTTCCGTTAATATCGGTGGCATAACCCAGGGGGGCGCCAATGTTATTAAGTGCAGGCGTTGTAGGCGTATAATCAAAGGTAACGGTGTTGGTAAACGCAGGGTTGCCGCTGGCGCTCTGGCCGTCCCAGCCGTTGCCGTTGTTTTGCCATGCAGTAAGGGTGGTATAATCCATGTTGTAGTAGCACATAGCCCCTACGTTGCTGGCCGAGTAGTAATTCAGCACATTGTTGTTGGAAGTGATGCCGGTTGATCCATAGTTCAGGCAATAATTCCATCCACCGCCCGAACGGGTCACGCTGATGAGGTTGTTCCTGATGATCTGGTCGTAACCGTAAGTAAGGATACCATATGCTGAAGAGCCGGAAGTGGAATTCTGATCGTCTAATGAAATAGTATTGTGATAAAGGTCATTATAAGAATAGCCCAGATCGTAAATACCATAAATATAACCTTCCGAGTTAATATCGGTGATAGAGTTGTTTGCAAAAACATTGGGTGATCCCATAACGCCGCCGGTAGCCAGGTACAGGCCGTAGCACGAGTTAAAAGAGCCCGGAGTGCCGCCAAACATGCGGCGGATCTTGTTTTTTTCAACCAGTGTAGGATAAGCGGTGTAGCCGGTAAGGTAAATGCCGTAACCTGTGTTTGAATTGGTGCGGTTTACGCGCTCAATGGTGTTGCCGCTTATCAGCGTGTTTGAACAGTAGCCAACATAAACGCCATAAGTGTAAAAATCAAGCACTTTTGAGTTGAGCAGCTGGTTGCCGGTGCCCACTGTTGAAGAGCTGCAGTAAAACACCACGCTGCGTGAGCCGCCATTGGCGGTGCAACCGCTTACAATGTTGTTATTACCTGCAAGTCCCGAACCGGTGGCGCTGGTGCCGGTACCGCTCAGCGAGAATGGCACCATGGCCGAACCTGTGCCGCTGCCGGGCGAGTTAAACGTACAGTTATTAAACCGGTTGTTGTCTGCGCCATTCCATAAGTGGCAGGTAAGCGCATACGTGCTGCCGGTGCCGCTGATGATCAGGTCGTTCACGGTCACGTAATCTGTGCTGTTCATATTCAGCGTCCATGGCGATGTGTTGCTGGTGGCTGCATAAGTAAGCGTGCAGGAGTTACCCATGATGGCAATGGTATTGGTGGCCGATGTGCCGGCAATGCTGGTAAAAGTTACCTGCTCTACATAAGGGCCGCTGCCGGGCGCTACAATTACCGTTACTGGTGCCGAAATACCTGCCGTATTGATAACGGCGGCAAAAGCCGAAAAGGTTTGATAGTTGTTGCCGCCGGTGGCCACCGCGCTGTTAATGGTGTATGTGCCCGCGAGCTGTGCATTTAGCCTGATGGTGAACATGCTGAAGACAATAAGGCATGCCACAATAAAATTGTTTTTTGTGTGTTTCATGTTGTGTGGTAATTAAGTTTATGTTTTGTTTAGATAGTTGTGTAACATTTAATAAGTAGTCGTATTCAGGCGGGCACCTCCTTATCCGATACCGCGCAATGGGGCATCCTTAGCATTACACATGATCTCCGGCGGAAATCATTTCCGGGGTAGTTTTGTTTCATGGGTGTTGTTTAATGATTAACAAAGTATTAAAAATAAACAAATTTTTAATTGTTATGAAAATTTAACACGTTTTTTTATGCTATGTGTATAATTTTTTTCCAGCCTTAACGTTAGTATGTTCCTTTTTTAAAATTCACCGCAAAAAAAAAGAGAGGCCTTTTGAGCCTCTCTTTTTATAGAGATAAATAAGTTACCTGAGAATTATTGTTTTACAACTTTTAAAACTTCGGTAGCATTGTCTGATTTAACTTTTACATAATAAACACCGTTAGCAAGGTTGCTGATGTTTACTTTCACCTGGTTGTTATCGCTTGATGTTGAAAGCACGGTTCTGCCGGTAACATCAATTACCTGCACAGATTTGTTAAGACCGTTGTTTAACTCAACAGTGAATTCGCCGTTGCTAGGGTTAGGATAAACGTTCAGGCCTGCAATAGAACCGTTGATAGAAGCAATACCTGTACAGGCATCCACTTTCATAGTTATTACAGATGTGTTTTCGCAACCATTGGCGTCAGTACCTGTAACGGTATAATTGGTGGTGCCAATGTTTGGATAAGTAGATACGTTGGTACCAACCAGGTAAACGTTGTTAGAGGTCCAGATATAAGTTGAAGCACCCATACCGGTTAGGTTGGCAGGCTCGCCTTTGCAAATTACAGTGTTGCCCGGTACCGAGGCAGATACCTGCGGCAGTGGGTTAAAGGTAACTAACTGGCTTACCTCAGTGGTACAGCCAAACGAGTTGGAGCCTTTAACACTGTAAGTGGTGGAAGCAGTAGGAGTTACTACATACATAGGAGTGGTGGCGGTGTTTGTTCCGTCGCTCCAGGTATAAGTGTTGGCTGAACCGGAAGCAAACAGGTTGATCGACTGACCGTCGCACACATCTGTTTTAGGAGCATAGATCTGAACGCCAGGCATTGGGTTTACAATGATTGGCATAGAAATCTGCAGCTGGCAGTTAGAAAGTGTGTTGGTACCTGCTACATAATAAGTAGTGTTTAACGAAGGAGTAACGGCAATACTTGACGAATTAGGACCTGTGCTCCAGGTGTAAGTGTTGGCACCGCTTGCAACCAGGTTAGCTGTTTTGCCAAAGCAGATAGATGCAGGCGCATTTACAGCCAGGTTTACAGCGTTGTTGGTGAAGGTACAAGGCGCAGTGATCTCAAGATCATCAAAAGCCACATACTCCCAGTTGAAGTTGTTTTTACCCCTAACGCCAATATAATAAATACCCGAGGTAGCTACCTGGAAAGTATTTGTTAAGGCTTTATAAGTGGTGTTTGAAGGGTTGGTAGCAGTGGCAATCTGCGTAGCACCGGTTGGGCTTTGCGATCCGTTAAAATAAAGCGTCACATCGCTGAAGCTGTTGGTCCAGCTGCAACGGTACCATACAGTGGCAGAATATGTAACACCGGCATTCAGCTGAATACCTTCTGTCCAGAAGAAGTTGTTGTTGTTGTTAGGGTTGTTGTTGTAATCAAACACAGCAAAACCGTTACCGGTGCGCGGCACATAGCCGTATTGGGTAAGGGTGCTGGTTACACACTCCTGCGGATTGGTGCGTGCCCATGAGCAGTTTGGCAGCAGGTTAAGACCTGATTCCATACCTTCAAAGCCTTCAAAATAAGGCACTACGCTGGTGGTGGTGGCTGCAACCGAAACCGTTACAACAGCGGTGGTATAGCTGGTTGGTGCGCTCGCGCAAGAAACAATAGCCCTGTAGTAGGTAACCACGTTTTGGTTAACCGGGTTTAACCCTGCACCAGTAGCACCCGATATGTTGGTGAAAGGACCTACATTGGATAATGTGGCCGATTGCCATTGGTATGAAATACCAGGAGCGGTGTATGGCACTGAGAAATTGATAGTGTTGGTGCCAACAGGGCAGATCATCGTAAATGTAGCTGCAATAGGTGTGTTGGCAGGTGTTCCGCTGCATGGCGGCGGTGGATCCCATTGGTAAACCTGGCCGTTTGCAGGGAAGTTAGTGTTGCTGGCATATACCTGGTCCCATGAGTTGGTGCCTGCGGTTGAAGCAGCCCAGCTGGTATTGGTAAGCCTGTTGTTAAAATCCGTTGCAGGATTTGGAATGCCCCGAAGACCCAGCTCGGCATATGTGCCACCCGACAGGGTAAATACACCATATACAAACTGGATAATGTTTGAGGTTTCATGCAGGCGAATCTGGAAGTTCATGTTATCACCGCTTGCATTATACCTCCGGTAGCCTTGCCATTGGATCACACACACCCTGTTAGGCGCTGTACCAATAGTTTCAATCCTGATCTCGCTGCCGCTTTGGCCCTGAAGGTCACGGCCGAAAATGGAGATGCGCTGATCCTGTACAGTGTTGGTGTTATACCAGGTGCTGATAGGGTAAGAAGTACCAAAGCTCACGTCAACCGCAGGCGTTGTAGCCGATTGGCCGAGTGCAATCCATCCGTTGATGCCAACGGCAATCCTGTCGAAATTGGAGCCGGCGTACCAAAAGTTAAATCCAATACCAAATCCAGGCCCCTGGTTGTTAAAATTATTGCCGGTCGGATCGCTTGGGTCAACTACATACTGGTCATCTGAGAACTGATCACCAATAACAGTACCGCTGGTACCGCTAAGGGGTGCATAAGTTCCGGCAAATGAGCTGAACGTGTAAGACGTGGCCACAGGTAACTGTGCGTGTGCTACTGACGTGGCGCCTAGCCAGGCGACTGTGCCAAATAGCAGATTTTTGTAAGTTTTTTTCATGTTGTTTGTGTTTTTGTTTATTTGTACTATTTTCAAATATAATGAAATTAACCATTGTTTAATCATATTTTTTTAACAATAATAAAATATTTAATCTAAAATTTTTAGTAACTGTAAACGACAACATGCAAAAAGCCCCCGCCAGCATTGCTGACGAGGGCCTTTAAAGTAGCTTGTAATATTAGAATAAGATACTCTTAATAATTAGAAATAAAAGTTGAGGCGTAATGAACCGGATGGACCCCAAACCGAGTTTCTGTTGTCGGTGTCGATCCTGAACTCTGATTGTTTTGCACCGTCAACTGTGGTAGAGCCAACAGTTGGGCCTGTACCAGGATTGCCGGTTGATTCCCAGGTAGTTTTGCTTTTGCCGATTGAAGTTAAGCCGATACCCCAGCCAAACTCACCGCCAATGCTCATTTTAGGAAGCACAAAATATTCGGCGCCAATAAAGCCCCTTACACCAAATGAGAAGCTGGTGCCGTTTTTACGCTCAGTGATGCGGCCGCTGCCGGTTGAGCCGGCTGAAGGAACAGGACCGATGTTGCTGGCGCCTGAGAATGCATCGTCTGTGGTAACGCCCACTGCAGGGTTAGTACCGGTTGGCGTTGGGTTTAAAGCATTGCCATAGGTAAATTTATCCTTAGAGGTTGAAAGGTTAATTCCCACTTCACCGCCATAATACCCTTGCAGGCGTGTTTTGCCGCGGCGTTTTTCAATACCGGCAGCAAGCCCAATGTTGGTGTTGGATTGTTTGTACACATTCTCAACCATCGGATCGGCAGTAGGGAATGACGAGGTTGCCGGGATCACCGAGCGGTCGTCCACCATCTGGCGTTGGCTTTCGCTGCCAAAACCAATGCGGAGGCTGCCGCGGTAAACGGTTTGCGCATCCTGAAAATAGCGGCCGGTAATGGTTTGACCGGCAAAAAAGTTAAAAGTTGGTGCAGTGTTGGTTGTGGCTTTACCAAAGAAATTACCAGCATACTGCAAAAAAGGTGTGGCGTCAACGCCAATGCCCCAATCACCGGCTTCCGGCAGAATAGGCTCCCCTTTTTTTGAGGTTAAGTCCTGTGCAAAAGCATTGGTAACTCCAAATGCCAGTGCAACTAACGCAATAGATTTTTTCATAATTTTTGAGTTTTAAGTTTATGAACTGCCAGCAAAGTTACGGCATTTAAACTTTTTGAGGGGGGCTGCGAAAACGTTTTTTAACAAGTTAATGTTAACTACCTGATTTATTTTGCAATAGGGGTACAAACTTAAAGTTTCCCAGTACCTTTTTATCAAAATTAAGCGGGCTTGTTTTTTTAAGCCATACCATTTCCTGGGTGGCGCCTTCGCCCAGGGGAATAAGAATCACGCCTCCCACCTTCAGCTGTATCAGCAAATCGTTTGGGATATAGGGGGCGCCGGCGGTTACAATAATCTTATCAAAAGGGGCAAACTGCGGCAGACCTTTGTAGCCATCGCCATATACCAGCCGGGCCGATTTATAGCCTATATAGGGCAAAAACAGGCGGGTTTTATCATACAGGCTCTTTTGGCGCTCAATGCTGTAAACCTTTGCGCCCATTTCAACAAGCACTGCGGTTTGATACCCGCAGCCGGTGCCAATTTCGAGCACTTTTTCGCCGGGCTGCAGCTCCAGCTGCTCGGTTTGAAAAGCCACCGTAAAAGGATGCGAAATGGTTTGCCCAGCCCCAATGGGCAGTGCTTTATCGCTGTAAGCATGGTCGAGCAGCGCAGGGCGTGCGGTGGTGGCATCAAAAAATAAATGGCGCGGTATCTTTTCAATGGCGGCCAGCACCCGGTCGCTCTTGATCCCCTTTAAACGCAGCTGTTCCACCAAACGTTTCCGCTTGCCCCTGAACAAATACTCATCTTCTTTGGAAACGTTGTAAAACACGGGTGATTTAAGTAAGTAAAGCTATCCAGTATATAAACAAGGCATGTTGATATTTTATTTTAATTACTAACACGCTCTTTTTTAAAACTCTTAGTTTTGAGTTTTTATGGTAAACAACATTTCTCTGATTGGCCTGGGGTACATTGGTAAAATTCATCTTAAATTATTGAAAGAAAGCCCCAACTGGAAGCTTACCGGTATTTATGACATTGATCCCGCACTTACCGCCAGCCTGGCGGCACAATACGGCGTAAGGGCATTTTCGAGCCTTGAGGAGGCCATCGAACATTCGGCCGCGCTGGATATTGTTACTCCCAGCAGCACCCACTTTGATATTGCACGCCAGGCCGTTATCAGCGGCAGGCATGTGTTTATCGAAAAGCCCGTTACTTCTGAGCTCAAACATGCCAAGCAGCTG
Organism: Bacteroidia bacterium; assembly: GCA_044221905.1. Taxonomy (GTDB): domain Bacteria; phylum Bacteroidota; class Bacteroidia; order B-17B0; family Aurantibacillaceae; genus Aurantibacillus. The sequence continues at coordinate 175,520 of JBGAOE010000005.1, read as the reverse complement.
CAGCGGCTCATACAGGAGGCCGGCGTAATTTTCCAGGTTGGTCACGTGGAGCGCTTTAACCCGGCCTTTATTGCCGCCCTGCCCTATGTAAAAAACCCCATGTTTATCGAAATTCACCGGCTGGCCCAGTACAACCCAAGGGGCACCGACGTTTCGGTGGTGCTGGACCTGATGATGCACGACCTGGACCTGACCCTGAGCATTGTTAACTCCAACATCCGCAAAATTCATTCGGCCGGAGCCACCCTGGTGAGCGCTACCGCCGATATTGCCAATGCCCGCATCGAATTTGAGAACGGCTGCGTGGCCAATATCACCACCAACCGCATGGCTTTTAAAAACAGCCGTAAATTCAGGGTGTTTACAGCCAGCAACCTGGTAAGCATTAACCTGCTGGATAAGGTAACAGAGGTGGTAAAGCTGCGGGATGCCGGCTCAAAACCTGCCAGCCTGGTGCTCGAGCCCGGCAATGGCCTGCCCAAAAAGGAAGTTATTTTCGAACATCCCATAATTTTACCAACAAACGCAATAAATGAGGAATTAAACGCGTTCCACCAGAGTATTAACTCTGGTAAAACAACCAAAGTGAGCATCGAAGATGCCATCAGGGCTTTGGAATTGGCTTTTGAAATTGAAGAGCGATTAAAATTATAAGCGTTTTACCAGTTTAAATTGTTTTAATTTTTATAATTTTGGGTGTTAACGCAGCTGGTGGTTTAAGTATTGTATGAAATTGTATTTTTTATTAATTGTTAACCTTTTTTTACTCGCATCCTGTAAAAAATACAAACCTGCCAATGCGGCTTTTTTTATGAAGGCCAGCCCGGTGCGGGTAGCCACCAACCCTGCCACGCAAGGCTCGGGCAGCCACAAAATAACCGACCTGTTTTTGTATGTAAACGGTAAATTCCAGGGGGCCTACCCCGTTGGGAACCTGATGCCCATTGTTACAAAAAACGAAAAGATAACCATCGACGTGTTTGCCGGCATTAAAAACAACGGTATCAGCGACACGCGCCTTACCTGGATATTTTATAACCACCTCACCTTTGATACCCTGGTGGAGAACGGGAAAACCATCGAGCGCCCCTTCACCTTCCGCTACGACCCCAATGTAAAATTTGAATGGCTCGAAGACTTTGATTCCAACAACGGCTTTTCGATCCGGCGGTCGCCCATTTCGGACACCACATTTAAAATTGCCTCGGCTGCCGACAGCTATGAAGGCAAATCGGTTGAGATAGGCCTTACCGGCAATGCTGCCATTGCACAGGTTGAAACCAACATTGCTTACCCGCTGCCCACCGGGTCGCCCAACGTTTACCTCGAGATCAATTACAAATGCAACCAGCCTTTTAAAATTGGGGTGTTTGGCGATTCACAGTTAAAAGAGGCCCTTATTGTGAACCCCCAGTCCAACTGGAATAAAATTTATGTGCAGCTGGCCAACGTGGTCAGCAATGCGCCGGTTTTTAGCTCGTACCGCGTTTATTTCAGAATGCTGAAAACCGACGACAACCCGAATCCGAAACTATTTTTAGACAATATTAAATTGATCCATTTTTAAGAATGAGTAAACGCATAAGGACCCTTTACTACATACTTGCCGATCTTTTATCGGCCGGGCTGGCCTGGACCTTATTTAACTATTACCGTAAAACGCAGGTAGACACGCTTAAGCACGGTATTTACGCCGGCGAGGTGTTTGACAGGCAGTTTTACATCAGCATTGTGGTGCTGCCGCTCACCTGGGTGCTGGTGTATTACCTTTCGGGCTCTTACAACAATGTGCTGCGCAAGTCAAGAATCAACGAATTTGTGCAAACGCTGGCCACTTCCATCATTGGCGTTACGGTGCTGTTTTTTGTGCTGTTGCTTGATGATTCGGTGGTATCCTACCGCCTGTATTACTGGCTGTACTTTGTGCTGTTTACCTGCCATTTTATTCTCACTTCCTTTTTCCGGCTGCTTCTTTCCACCAACACCAATCACAAAATACACCGGCGCCAGTTTGGCTTTCACACCGTAATTATTGGCAGCAACGAACGGGCGCTGAAAATGTTTAAGGAAATAAGCGCGCTCAAATACGGCATTGGCAATAATTTTGTGGGCTTTGTGCACATTGAGGGAAAGAACGGCTATTCGGAGCCGCTGAAGCGCGAACTGCCGCACCTGGGCGAGTATCACGACATAAAAAGCATTGTCGAAAAAAACAAAGTGGAGGAAGTGATTATAGCGTTGGAAAGCTGGGAGCACGAATACATCAAAAACATTGTAAACGACCTTGGCGATCTTGGGGTGATCATTAAAATCATTCCCGATATGTACGACATTTTGAGCGGCCATGTAAAAATGACCAGCATTTTAGGCACTCCGTTAATTGAAATTAAAAACCAGATCATCCCCGAATGGCAGATCTCCGTAAAACGTTTTATCGACGTGTTTTTTTCCGTATTTGTGCTCATTGCCTTTAGCTGGCTGTATTTGCTCATTTCTGTGCTGATCAAACTCGGTTCAAAAGGCCCCGTTATTTTCAAGCAGGAACGGATTGGCGTGCATGGCAGGCCTTTTATGATCCTTAAATTCAGAACCATGTTTATGGATGCCGAAAAATCGGGCCCTGCCCTGTCGAGCTCCAACGATCCGCGGGTAACCCCCTTTGGCCGATTTTTGCGCAAGGTGCGGCTCGATGAGATCCCCCAGTTTTTTAATGTGCTGATGGGCGATATGAGCATTGTGGGCCCTCGCCCGGAGCGGCGCTTTTACATCGAAAAAATTGTGGTAAAGGCCCCGCATTACAAACATCTTCAAAAAATAAGGCCTGGCATTACCAGCTGGGGGCAGGTTAAATACGGCTATGCCGAAAATGTGGACCAGATGATAGACCGCCTGAAATTTGACATTCTGTATGTGGAAAACATGAGCCTGCTGCTTGATTTTAAAATACTGGTGCATACCGTGCTTATTGTGTTGCAGGGAAGAGGAAAATAGTTTGGATGGAAAAGGGAAAATGGCAGAAGGGAAGATGGAGAGAATCAGGCGTAACCAAAACCAGTTGCCTTCTTCGTCTTAATACAGAATACATTGTACAACATACAATTCAGAACTAATGATTATCATTTTCCATCTTACATACTAACATTTTACATCATTAAATCATGATCGCAACCATCAGCAAATATCTTTCGCTCATAAAATTCAGCCACACGGTGTTTGCCTTACCCTTTGCGCTCATTGGCTTTTCGCTGGCCATTTATTCGGGCGCTGCACAATTTGATCTTACAAAATTTGTACTGGTAATTTTATGCATGGTGTTTGCCCGCAGCGCTGCCATGGCGTTTAACCGCTATATCGACCGGCGCTTTGACGCGCTTAACCCGCGCACGGTAATTCGCGAAATTCCTGCCGGCCTTATCTCCCCGGCTTCGGCACTTACCATGGTAATTATTTGCTGCCTGGGTTTTGTTCTTTCGGCCTGGCTCATAAACCCGCTTTGTTTTTACCTGTCGCCGGTGGCCCTGCTGGTTGTTTTGGGTTATAGCTATACCAAGCGCTTTACGCCGCTTTGCCATCTCATACTGGGTGTGGGCTTATCGCTGGCACCCATTGGCGCTTATATGGCGCTTACCGAACGGTTTGACCTGCTGCCGCTGATGGTAAGTTTGATTGTGTTTTTATGGACCGGCGGCTTTGATATTATTTACGCCCTGCAGGACGATGAATTTGACCGGAGCCAGAACCTGAAATCGATGCCCGTGTTATTGGGTCGCAAAAATGCGCTCACCCTCTCCTCTGCCCTGCACCTGCTGGCAGGCTGCTGCGTGGTGGCCGTTTATTTTATAGGGCATTTCGGCTGGATGTACATTGCCGGCGCGCTGGCCTTTATAGGGCTTCTTATATACCAGCACACGCTCGTAAAAGTAAACGACCTGAGCCGTGTAAACCTGGCGTTTGGCACCACCAATGGCATTGCCAGCGTTCTCTTCTGCATTTGCGTATGCTCCGATATTTTTTTCATTTCCTGAGCCATGCTGAAGCGCTTGTTCAGATTAGTGTGTTATGCTGCCGCGCTTTTTTTAATATTCGGCCTTTTTTGTTTTTATTGGGTTGAAAATGCCGCCGGCCGGTTTTTATACAACGAAGCGGCCAATGTGCCCCGCTGCAAAACCGCTATTGTGCTTGGCACCTCGCGCTACCTGGGCAATGGCAATGAAAATCTTTATTTTTCGTACCGCATGGATGCTGCCGAAACTCTTTTTAAGGCCGGCAAGGTACGCCACCTGATCTTAAGCGGCGACAACCGGGTGAATGATTATAACGAGCCTAAAAGCATGCAGCAGGCGCTTATCCGGCGCGGCATCCCCGATTCGTGCCTGGTGCTGGATTATGCGGGCCTGCGCACGTTTGACAGCATGGTACGTTGCAAGGAGATTTTTGGGCAGGACAGCGTGATTATTGTTTCGCAGGAGTTTCACAACGCCCGGGCAGTATTTATCTGCCGGCACATAGGCCTTACCGGTTTTGGCTTTAACGCGCAAAAGGTAACCACCCAAAAAACGCTTAAAATGAAAGCCCGCGAATTTTTTTCGCGCATCAAATGTGTGCTCGATTTTTATTTGCTGGACACAAAACCCCGGCACCTGGGCGAAAAAATACCCATTGGCTAGCGGTTAAAGCGCAGGCCAATAGTGGCAGTAAGCTGGCCTGCAAAAAAACTGTGTTTGGCGCTGCCATTGCCGGCGCCCAGCACCAGGCTTTTCCTGTAATCGGCAAAAGCACCTTTGGTTACAAATTCAAAAAATCCGTTGCGAAAAAATTCAACCCTTACGCCTGTTTCAACACCCACTATCCAGCCGGCCAGGTGCCAGCGGTTATTTAAGCGCTCGCCAAACAGGGTCACATCCGTGCGCGGAATAACCACACCGGCGCCGGGCTTAAGCACCCACGAAAGAGCGAAGTTATCGGAGGGCTTATAAAGCTCCCACCTTCTTACAGCATTTATCATCCAAAAGTTAGCCCCATCGGTATGCTCAAAATGCAAAAAGCGGTTGGGATCCAAAATGGTATCACCATCCACGTGCTTGCCGTCTATCTCGCCTTTAATACGGGCATTCTGCCAGTCGTCCACCACGTATTTGGTGTGGTCGTAATTGAGCTCAATGCCCCACTTATCGTTAAAGGCATAACCAATGCGGAATACAAACTGCGGAATGGTGATGTTGATCACATCGCCCAGCTTGTCAAAATCCGACTTGTCGTGCGCGGTAACATTGTATATCGTAAAATCGTAATTGGCGGTTTTGCCGGTCACATCATGGTAGCGGCCCGACACATCCTTAAAATGAATGGTGCTTTTGCTGTATATGGCCCGTGTATACCCCCAGGTAACATAAAACTGCGATTTCTTTTTTTTGAAAAGGGAAGAATCTGCTTGTGAAAATACGGTGCCGGCAAAACACAAACCTGCCAGCAAAAAAAGAAAAGTGGGTTGACGCATCTTTAAAATTTGGTGAGGCGAAGGTAACGAATATTTCCCTTTATTTCGAGTTCAATTTTTAAATGAGGGGCGTCCAAAAGCTCCCCGGCCAGCTCAGGCCATTCAATAAAACAGTAATGGCCCGAATGCAGGTATTCCTCCACCCCCAGGTCAAGCAGCTCGGTGCTATCCTTTACCCGGTAAAGGTCCATATGGTACAGCGGCCCGGCCGGGCTTTGGTATTGATTTATGATGGAATATGTAGGGCTGCTGAAATTATCGCGGCTGCCAAGGGCCCTGCACAGATCCTTTATAAAAGTGGTTTTGCCTGCGCCCATAGGCCCATGCATCAAAAAGATCCTTTCGCCTGGGGCAAAATCAAATACTAGGCGGGCCAGCACCGGCAGCTCGTTCATGTGCTCAATGGGAACTTCTACAACAGAATGCATTGGTTTAAAAACAATCCTCTGCAAATCTCACAAAATAAACCGGGCTTTTTATCGCTTTTTTATTTCTTTTTTTAAACCGGTTTTTTCTGCCACTAATTGCACGAATTAACACAAATCAATTTGTGAGTGCCGGTGCAACTTCACAACCATTGATTAACAAGGTGCGAACTATTTAGCACTTAACACGATGTAAGGAATAATAATTTCTTCGAGGCTCACGCCGCCGTGCTGAAACGTGTTTTTATAATAGTTTACGTAGTAGTTGTAATTATTTGGGTATGCAAAAAAACAGTCGTCGCGGGCAAACACAAAGCGCGAGCTGGGGTGCTGCTTGGGCAGGAAGGCATCGGCCGGGTTTTTGATCTCAAACACCTCGCGCGGGTTGTACTCCAGCGCCTTGCCCTGCTTATAGCGCAGGTTGGTGTTCACATTTTTATCGCCCAGTATTTTGGTGGGCTCTTTTACGTGCACGGTGCCATGATCCGTGGTGATCACAATTTTTACTTTTTTGGCTGCCAGCTGCTTAATGATGTCCAGCAAGGGCGAGTGCTCAAACCAGCTGTAAGTAATGCTCCTGTAGGCCGGCTCGTTTTCGGCCAGCTCGCGAATCACCTCCATTTCTGTGCGGGCATGGCTCAGCATGTCCACAAAATTGTACACAATCACATTGAGCTTGTTTTGCATCAGGTTATTCACATTATCGGCCAGCTTTTTGCCGGCGGCAAAGTTGGTGATCTTGGTGTAGCTCATTTTCACGTTTTTGCCAAGGCGCTTCAACTGTTCCTGCATCAGGGCTTCCTCATGCAGGTTTTTACCACCCTCGTCCTCATCGTTCAGCCAAAAATCGGGAAAACGCCGCTCGATTTCGCTGGGCAGCAGCCCGCTGAAAATGGCGTTGCGCGAATACTGCGTGGCTGTAGGCAAAATGCTGTAGAACGATTCTTCCGACACCACTTTGTAATAATCCTGTATAATGGGCTGTATTACTTTCCACTGATCAAAGCGCAGGTTGTCTATCAGGATAAAAAACACCGGCTCGTTGCCGGTGCCCAGCTCGGGCAAAAATTTATTTTTAACCAGGGTATGGCTCATGGTAGGCGGGTTGGGTGCTTTGCCATTCAGCCAGTTGATGTAATTTTTTTCGATAAATTTAAAAAACTGGTTGTTGGCGTCAGACTTCTGCATTTTTAATACATCCAGCATGCTTTTGTCCTGCAGCTTATCCATCTCCAGCTCCCAGTAAATAATTTTTTTATACACCTCGGCCCATTCTTCCCAGCTCAGGTTGTCATTAATGGTCATGCCTATCTGGCCAAACTCCTTACGGTAATCGGTATTTGTTTTTTCGCTCACCAGGCGTTTATTGTCCAGTGTTTTTTTAAGCGAAAGCAATATCTGGTTGGGGTTTACCGGCTTAATGAGGTAATCGGCTATTTTACCGCCAATGGCGTCGTCCATAATATGCTCCTCCTCGCTTTTGGTGATCATAATCACCGGCAGATCGGTATTTACCTGTTTGATCTTGAGCAGGGTTTCGAGGCCGGTAATGCCCGGCATGTTCTCATCCAGCAGAACGGCATTAAGCTCCCGGTCTTCCTTCACCAGGTCAATGGCTTCATCGCCGCTTACCGCGGTTATCACATCGTAGCCCTTTCCGTTTAAAAATAAAATATGCGGTTTTAAAAGGGCAATCTCATCATCGGCCCAAAGAATTTTTATTTTATCCATTCACAACTGGTTTTATGATTCATAACGTGTTAAACACTTCGGTAGTATGCCTGCATAAGATTAAATTTACAACCCGCACAAATCTGCTTTATGCGGCGCCGTGAGCCCATGCCCGCTGCAATAAAGTTACAAACAATATTAGGATATCTGTTTAAACGGCTGATTTTTATTAACTAATTTTAGTCTTTACTTTCTCAGCCTTGTTATGCCTACCAACAAACGAAAAATTATCAACGATCCCATTTACGGTTTTGTTTCCATACCCAGCGAGCTGATTTACGATCTCATCAATCACACGTATTTTCAGCGGCTGCGGCGTATCAAGCAGCTGGGACTCACCAACCTGGTATACCCCGGCGCACTGCACACGCGCTTTCACCATGCCATTGGCGCCATGCACCTGATGCAGGAAGCGGTAAAAACGCTCCGGCAAAAAGACATTGTGATTACCGACGCTGAAGAGGAAGCGGTGCTGGTGGCTATTTTGCTGCACGACATCGGGCACGGCCCTTTTTCGCACGCCCTTGAGCACAGCATAGTCACCGGCGTGAGCCACGAAACCATTAGCAGCCTGCTGATGGACAAACTGAACAAGGAGTTTAAGGGTAAGCTGAGCCTTGCCATCCGCATTTTTAATAACCAGTATAAAAAATATTTTTTGCATCAGCTGGTAAGCTCTCAGCTTGACATGGACCGCCTGGATTACCTGAAGCGCGACAGTTTTTTTACCGGTGTAAGCGAAGGGGTGATCAACAGCGAGCGGATCATTAAAATGCTGAATGTTACTAAAAACGAACTGGTAGTGGAGCAAAAGGCCATTTACAGCATCGAAAAATTTTTAATTGCCCGCCGCCTTATGTACTGGCAGGTGTACCTGCACAAAACCGTGCTGAGCGCCGAAACCCTGTTGGTTAATATTTTAAAGCGCGCCAAAGAGCTTACCGCCAAAGGCACCGAGCTGTTTGCCACCCCTACCCTGCAGCTGTTTTTAAAAAACGATTTCAGGGCCATTGATTTTGAAAAAAACAGCACGCTGCTCGATGAATTTTCGAAGCTCGACGATCACGATGTAACGGCCTCTATAAAAGTGTGGGCTGAGGGGGATGATAAAATCCTGAGCATGCTCTCTTCCAATTTACTCAACCGCCGGCTGTTTCGCATTGAAATGCAAAACACCGCCATTGCACCCGACTATAAGAAAAAGCTGGTGGAAAAAGTTTGCAGGCACTATAAAATACCCGCCTCGCAGGCCCATTATTTTGTGTTTACCGACAAGGTAAATAACAGCGCCTACAACGCCAGCCAGTTTAACATCAACATTTTAATGAGCGGCGGCCAGTTGCTGGATGTGGCCAAGGCCAGCGACCAGCTGAACATACAAAGCCTGAGCAAAACGGTTACTAAATATTTTATTTGTTATCCTAAAGAATTAGCTGATACCCGATGATCTATTATTTTATTTTTAATAAATACTTTTCATAAGAGCGTGCTCCCATAAAGCAGAGCTCGCCTGGCCATTAATCCTTTGTTTGCTCGCTTTATGAGGTCGCAGAATGGTATGGAAACCCGGACTAAAGCATTAATTGTTAACCCGTCTATAATCTTTGCAAAAAGGCTAAATAAACACTAAACTTGCCTCTTACTAAAAAACACTTAAACCCATGAAACACACCTTAAAAATTGCTTCACTGGCAATTGTTTTAGCTTCCTGCCATTCGTCGGATAACGAGATGGCGAGTTTAAACGCTTCTAAAAAAGACTCTCTGTCCATGGATTCAGCGAAAACCGAAAAATTTAACTACGTGGCCGAGCAGTTTGCCGACCTGCGCGTGCTGCGCTACCAGGTGCAGGATTTTGACCAGCTTAACCTGCAAACCAAAACCCTGCTGTATTATTTATACGAGGCGGCACTTTGCGGCCGCGATATTAACTACGATCAGAATTACAAGTACAACCTGGTGATCCGCAAAACGCTGGAAGCCCTGCTGGCCGAAAAAAATCACGATACGGGCAGTGAGGACTTTAATGAGCTGGCTACCTACGCCAAGCGGGTATGGTTCAGCAACGGCATTCACCACCACTACAACCACGATAAGTTTATTCCAAAATGCCCGCCCGAGTTTTTGAAGCACGTGATAGGCCACGTACCTGATAACAAGCTGCCAATGCAGCCCGGGCAAAATAAAATGGATTTTATCAATTTTATCCTTCCGCTTATTTACGACACCACCATTGCCGCCAAGCGTGTAAACCTCAATCCGAAATTTGACCTGGTACAGTCATCGGCCGTAAACTTTTACGAAGGGGTAACGCAAAAAGAGGTAACCGATTTTTATGCAGCCATGGACGATAAGAACAAAGGGCTGTACCATGTAAATAAAGTGGAAGACAAGGAAGTGAAAGAAGTGCCCATGTATGGCCTGAACAGCAAACTGGTGAAGGAAAACGGCAAGCTGGTTGAAAAAACCTGGATGGTGGGCGGCATGTACACCAAAGCCATCGAAAAAATTGTATACTGGCTGGAACAGGCAGTAACGGTGGCCGAAAATGCAAAACAAAAAGCAGCGCTGGAGGCCTTGGTAAAATTTTATAAAACCGGCAGCCTGGTTGATTTTGATACGTATAACGTGGCCTGGGTAAACGACACCGAAAGCATGGTAGACGTTGTGAACGGCTTTATTGAAGTGTACCACGATCCCTTAGGCCGCAGGGGCTCGTTTGAATCGGTGGTGTCGGTAAAAGACCTGGAAGCCAGCAAGCGTATTGCCACCATTGGCAATAATGCGCAGTGGTTTGAAGACAACTCCACCATTTTGCCGCAGCATAAAAAGAAAAATGTAACCGGCATTTCGGCTAAGGTGATTAACGCCGTGGTGGAAAGCGGCGATGCCGCCCCCAGCACCCCTATTGGCATTAACCTGCCTAACAACGAGTGGATCCGCGAGGTGCACGGCAGCAAATCTGTAAACCTGGGCAACATTGTGGAGGCTTACGACCAGGCCGCCGGTGGCAGCGTGGTAAATGAGTTTTATTACAACGATGCCATCAAACAAAACGTGATACAACACGCCTCGCTGGCCGACAAACTGCACACCGACATGCATGAAGTGATTGGCCACGCCAGCGGGCAGCTCGAGAACAATGTGAAACAACCGCACGAAACCCTGAAAAACTATGCCAGCGCCCTGGAAGAAGGCCGTGCGGATTTAGTGGCACTGTACTACCTGATGGATAAAAAGCTGGTGGAGCTGGGTGTGATGCCTAACCTGGATTGCGGCAAATCGGCTTACGACGAATACATTACCAAAGGCATGCTGGTACAGCTGGCGCGTATTAAGCCCGGCAAAGACATTGAAGAGGCACACATGCGCAACCGCAAAATGATCTCGGAATGGGTGTATGAAAAAGGGAAAAAAGACAACGTGGTTGAAAAGAAAGTGGAGAATGGAAAAACCTATTTTGTGATCAACGATTACGATAAGCTGCGTGGCTTATTCGGCGAGTTGCTGAAAGAGATCCAGCGCATTAAATCGCAGGGCGATTACAAAGCCGGGCACGACCTGATTGAAAATTACGGTGTAAAAATAGATCCGGCCCTGCACAAAGAAGTGCTGGAGCGCTACGCCAAGCTGAACATTGCACCATATGCCGGCTTTATTCAGCCTCAGCTCATCCCTGTGATGGAGAATGGAAAAGTAACCGATGTGAAGATCAAATATCCTGAAAGCTTTACAGAGCAGATGCTGGATTATGGCAAGAAATACGGCCTGCTGCCAGCTGTGAACTAAGCTGATTTTTTTATGAGAGAAGCCCGGTCTATGGATCGGGCTTTTTTATTTCTTTGAATAACTGGGCAAGATAAATCTGCTGTAGCCATTCTCTCGATACACTGTTTCACTAAGTGCATTGTACTCGGAATGAAAGTGTATGAAGGAGAGATTTCTCACTGCCTGCGTTTATTTTGATAAAGCAGTTCGAAATGGCCAATTACCAGTCATTTCGACGGCAATGGAGAATAAACGACGGCCGGAGAAATCTGTTTTTGTAATCCTCTTAAGAGGTTTCTCTCTTTGGACGAAATGACAGATTATCCTAAACTCAGACTATTTCTTTACTACCAGTTTCGCTTTTTTGTTTTCCCTTTTTCGCAGTTCTCGCAATCAGGAAACCAGGTATCAATCACATCCGGCAGCTTTGTATAGTGGCCGTCGTCCTCCCGCACCGAAATGTCGGTAAAAAATATTTTTACTGCCTTGGTTTGTTTTTTCAGGGCATTTACCATATCGGGCGTAAGGCGGTTGCTATACCCCTCCAGGGCCCGCACATTGCTTTTTCCTTTTATCCACAGTTTATAAGAGACTATTTTATTTTCCCGGGGGTTGCCAAAGCGGTCAATGGCCATCAGCTGGTATTCGGTATTGTCAAACACAGCTTTCACCAGGTTAGACTCCCTGCGCACGGTAATGGTTTCGGGCTCACCTTCCTGAGCGCTGTAAAACTGAAATGAAAAACAAAAAAGAATAAAAAATTTAACGCACGCGTTCATCAGCTAAATGTAAAATAAAGTGCATTTAAAACCAAATGAATACTTGTTTGAAAAATTGGCCAGCACTAACTTCCGGCCATACCATAGGCAGAAACAAACGTGAATTAATTTTTAAACGGGCTGGAATACTTTATATCCGAAGTAACGCTTTTATCAGTTAATGTTTTAAGAAATGCTATAATATCTGCTTTTTGCTGGCTATTGAAGTTATAGCCCCCAGGGGGTAATTGAATTCCCTTATTTGGATGATTTTTAACCCCTCCGGAATAATGGTCCAAAACCTCTTCCAGGGTCTTAAAACGGCCATCGTGCATATAAGGCGCAGTTAATTCCACATTTCGTAAAGTAGGCATTTTAAATGTGCCCATATCAATTCCAAGGCCGGTTAAAGCGCCTATACCCTGGTCGGTATAGCTAAGATCCAGTGCGTTGTTACTTCCAATTGAAGGGTCCGTATTTTGCCCCGAATCATCTCCAACAATAAATGTAAAATTTCCTTGCTGCGGCTGGGTCAGCGAGGCGTGGTCGCTATGACATTCCAGGCAGGCAAACATTTTCACCAGATTCTTCCCATTTATTTCAGAAGCCGTAAAACCAGTGAAGTTATTAGCCACATTCTGATCGTACTTGGATTTAAATGACGAGATAGAACGAATAAATTGAGCAAGCGCTTTTGAAACCTTGTCCGATGTTATTTCAGGCGTTCCAAAAGCTTTCTTAAATAAGTCGGGGTAATAACTGATGGTTTTCAGTTTGTCTTCAAGTGCAGCCAGATCGGGCATGCCCATTTCAATGGCATCGGTAATAGGCATCAGTGTTTGAGCTTCCAGGCTGGCAGCCCGCATGTCCCAAAACATTTTTTTTGCTTTGAAATAGCGGTTATTAAACGTAGGCATCGCATTTCTTTTAGTGTTTCCACCATGAAAACCGGTACTAAACGCAACGGTATCTGAAAAGGCATGCTTTTGAAAATGGCAGGATGAACATGAAATTTTATTGTTAGCCGATAAAGCCTTATCGTAATACAATACTCTGCCGAGGGTTGCACCTGCATTTGTGATGGGATTATCCAATGGCGTGTTATCTGCTTCGGGGTGAGCCGCTAAATAAAGCGCAATATGATCGGGCAGATTGGCATTTATATAATCGTAAGGCGTAGCCGGTAAATTAGGACTGTCTGCGCTTTGTGCTGCCTGAGGTATGGTTTCCTCTGCCTGTTTGTGTTTTTCTTTTTTGCAGGTGGCAAATAAAAACACAACGCAGGCGCAAAAAAAAAGGTTTGATTTCATTGGGGGATTATTATGTATCTACTTATAAGAGCAGAGAAGAAGATAAACGTTGCCTCACCTTGCAAAACAAAACACAAACCCGCTGATAATCAGCGAGTTTATTTTCTGGAAATAATTTTTGAGATCGCGGAGCCTGTTTTTTAACAAGACGCCCGGCACACAACGATGCTTATTCGTCCTTAAAAAAGCTGAGCTTCGACAGATCGATGAGCTGGATGTTTTTATAATAGAAATTTAAAATATCCATGTAATTATACCCCATGCGGCTCATTTTCATGGCGCCTTCCTGGCACATGCCAAGGCCATGGCCATAACCGCGACCCCGGAAAATAACGCTGTCCTTATTGAGGCGGCTGATGCTGAAGAATGTAGATTTCAGCTGAAGATCATTGCGGATATTTTTTAGCGGTACTTTTGAGTTGCTGCACTCCAGGTATACCTTACGGTTGTCCTGCGTAAAATTAAGGGCCGCCTCTTTGGCATCGCTTTGTTCGGTGGGATAGTTGTGCTTTAACTTAAGGTACGAGAGCCAGTCGTCGGTAAGCATGCGCCGCTCCCATTTAAAATTGGGCATTTTAAGGCTAAACGTGTCTACAATGCTGCGCAGGTAACTGGTTTTAGAGCCCCACACATCTTCGCTGTTGGCAGTTTGGCCACCGCTGTTGCTGTGAAAAGCGGCAATAATCAGGTTCAGGTTGTCATCCACCACCACCTTGCCTTTGGTGGCCTCCACGGCGTTGTAAATAATTACATCCCTTGGTTTGCCATAGTAGGCCTGGCAATGCACCTGGTCGCAAAGGCTAAACCCCTCGGTTACGTGTTTATTAATATGCGCCAGTGCAAAGGTGCGCGCCAAAATAGCCTGCACCTTGTAAAACTCCTGGGCGGCGCGTGAGCCGGCCTCTGCCTCGGTAACACCAGCAATGTAATTATCCAGAATTACCTCATTAATAATACGAACGCTTCCGTCGCTTATCCCAAAGCTCAGGTTGTTTTGGTAGGTGCGCAGCTTACGGTCGGGCTCCACCAGCTTTATACGCAGCTCGCCATTGTCGGGCCCTAAGAAGCGGATAAACTTATACGTACCCAACACATGCTCATTTTCTCTCAGCTCAATGCTGTCGCCTTTTTGCAGCAGTTTAAACACAGATCCCTTATTGATCTCGGGAATAAATCCGGCCTCGGTCATCACCCTGTAATCGCCGTTGCCAATGATCACCTGCAGGCTGCTTAGCCTTAGGTGTGCAAAAATGCGGATCTGCAGATTTTCGGCGGGTAAAAAGAAAGAAGTGAGCAGCCCCGGCAAAAGCACCAGTAACAACAACGCATTGAATATGTACTTCAGCAGTTTCATCCTTTTTTTATTGTGGCGTCGCCCACCAGGTGCTGCGCCAGCTTAAGCGAGGCGCCGCTGCCTCCCAGCTGCGTAATTAATTGGTTGTACTCACTTATCATGGTTTCGCGGTAGGGCTTGTCATTCAGCAATTTATCCAACTCCTGCGAAATATTGGCAGGTGTAAGGTCGTTTTGCACCAGCTCTTTTACCACCGGCTTATCCATAATTAAATTAACCAGGCTGATGTATTTGATATTTACCAGCTGCTTGCCAATGGCAAACGAAAGCGCCCCGGCCTTATAACACACCACCTGCGGCAGCTTGAGCAAAGCGCTCTCCAGCGTGGAGGTGCCCGATTTGATAATACCTGCCCGGGCATAGGTCATCAGCTCGTAGGTTTGATTAAACACCACTTTGATGTTTTTTTCGGCCAGTGCGGTATAATGGCCGGCCGGTAAATTGGCGGCGCCGGCCACTACAAATTCGTACTCCTTAAACCCTGGCATTACCTCCATCATAATGTGCAGCATGCGCTCAATTTCCTGCGCCCGGCTGCCGGGCAGCACAGCAATAACAGGCTTGCCCGAAAGACCGTTGGCTTTAATAAATTCCTCGCGGGTTTTAAAGCCCGCTTTTTGCTGCTCAATGGCATCGAGCAAGGGATGGCCTACAAAATATACCTTGAGATTATGTTTTTGATAAAAGGCCTCTTCAAAAGGCAGGATCACAAAAAGCTTGTGGGTGTATTTGCGGATCTGCTCTACCCGTCCCTCTTTCCAGGCCCACACCGTGGGCGAAATGTAATAATCTGTTTTAATGCCCTGTCCGGCAGCCCATTTGGCCATGCGCAGGTTAAAGCCCGGGTAATCTACCAGCACCAGCAGATCGGGCTTAAAGCGCAGTATTTCCTCCTTAACAGTTTTAAAGTTTTTGCGGATGGTAAATATATTTTTAAGCACATCCACAAAGCCCATAAACGCCATTTGCTTGATGTGGATGCCGGCTGTTTTGCCGCTCACCTGCTCCATCAGGTCGCCCCCGGTAAACGCAAACTCAGCGTCAGGATCCAGCTTTTGAATCTCCTTCATGGTATTGCTGCCGTGCAAATCGCCGCTGGCCTCGCCTGCTATAAAATAGTACCTCATCTGAATATTTTAAACGTCGTAAGCATAAGTCAAATACCCCACAAACGCTACATATAGCAACACACTTATGATTATGCCCTTGGTAAACCTGTCAATCTTTTTATTTAAGCCAAAATAAAAAATAAGCAGGTTGCCCAACCCGCATAGCTTTATCACATCGCTCAGCATTTGCCCCCGCACCAGGTAACGCATAAAGCCGCGCGGAAAGTTGAGCTGGTGATGAAAAAACATCCAGTAAAAAAAGAAAAGCACGCCAGGGAAAATAATCCCTACCAGCAAGCCCTTCCATACGCTATCCAAACGCCAGGTCCAGTTCATTTAATTCTCAAAAAATTTTAAGTTATTTAATATGCCATGCGCCGTCAGGTCGGCCTGTGTGGGCACCACAGAAATGTAGCCGTTAGCCAGGGCCCATTCGTCGGTATCCAGCGCGTCGGGCTCAAAATTTACAAACTCGCCGGTGAGCCAGAAGTAGCTGTTGCCGTAAGGATCCTTACGCTCATCAAACTTTTCCACCCAATTGGCACGGGCCTGGCGCACCACTTTTATGCCTTTAAAATCGTCGGCTTTTAATTTGGGAATGTTCACATTTAAACAAACACCTTTGGGCAATTTATGTTTTAAGCTGTGCTCAATGATGCGGGCCACAAATTTTTCGGCCTGGCTAAAATCGGCTTCCATCGAATAATCGCACAGGCTAAAGCCAATGCTGGGTGTCCCCTCCAGCGAGCCTTCAATGGCGGCGCTCATAGTGCCGCTGTAAATCACATTGATGGAACTGTTGCTGCCATGGTTTACACCGCTCAGCACCAGATCGGGCTTGCGCTTCAAAATGTGGTTCACCGCCATTTTCACACAATCCACCGGCGTACCGGTGCACGAAAATTCAATTTCAGCTTTATGAAAGTTTGTTTTTTGAATGCGCAGGGTGGAGTTAATGGTAATGGCATGGCCCATGCCGCTTTGCGGCTTATCGGGCGCTATTACAGCCACAGTGCCGAATTTTGCGGCCACCTGGGCCAGAAATTTAATGCCCGGCGAAAAAATCCCATCATCATTCGTCACAAGGATTAAAGGAGCATCAGTCATTTTTAGAATTTTGCCTAAATCTAAAAGAAAGATCGCGGCTTTTATGCAAAAAACAGCTAAACTTACTAAAGAAGCCCTGTTAATTTTACACAGTTTCTGCGGTTAGTACTGTTATTTTGGCAGTAAACTAATTTGGCATTGCAATTGGTTATGTAACAGATAAAAAATAAAATCATGTACGACATAGGTTTGTTACTAGTGAGTGGTGTGTTTATGTTGATTGGTCTTTTGGTGAGCT
The DNA here is from genome assembly GCA_044221905.1 of Bacteroidia bacterium. Classification (GTDB taxonomy): domain Bacteria; phylum Bacteroidota; class Bacteroidia; order B-17B0; family Aurantibacillaceae; genus Aurantibacillus. Next base: position 158,224 of record JBGAOE010000005.1, on the reverse strand, counting down.
CGCGGCTAAAAGGCAAATTTGCCAAATACTCAAAAGAGCCGCTTAGCTCGCGCCTGAGCGGCAAACAGGTGGCCGAAAAAATGCTGCGCGACAATGGCATTTACGACGTGGTGGTACAAAGCGTGGGTGGCATGCTCACCGACCACTACAACCCTGCCAATAAAACCGTGAACCTGAGCGCAGATGTTTACAACGGGCAAAATGTGGCGGCAGTGGCAGTTGCAGCGCACGAATGCGGGCACGCGGTACAGCACAATACGGCTTACCGCTGGCTTAACATGCGCAGCAAGCTGGTGCCCACGGTGCAAATAGCCAGCAGCGCCATGAGCTTTTTAACCCTTGGGCTTGCTTTCATTGCATATAGCTCGCCCGGCATGGTAAATTCAATGCTGATTATTTTTATTGTGCTTCAAAGCGCCATCACCCTCTTTAGCCTCATTACCCTGCCCGTAGAAATTGACGCCAGCAGGCGCGCACTGGCATGGCTCAATCATTCGGGCATTACACACAGCTACGAGCACGAGGAAGCCAAAGACGCGCTCAAATGGGCGGCTTACACTTACATTGTAGCAGCTCTCGGTTCGGTGGCCACGCTGCTGTATTATATCTGGCGCTTTACTTCCAACAACAGGGATTAAAATTTTGGTTGTTTATGGTAAACCCCGGCAAATAAATCTGCCGGGGTTTTGTTTTTAACGCTGCCCGCCTATGGCCAGTCCGCCATCCACCAATATGCTTTCGCCCGTTACAAACGAAGCGGCACAGCTGCTTAACCATGCCACCAGCTCCGCCACCTCTGCTTATCGCTGTTACGCATTATTTAACAGTTAAGATTCAACTATTCCACAATTATTCAGGTTTTTGTACTAATTTCAAACAAATTATTTCTGTTACAACACAGATTTACTAAGCAGCTGCCCATGTCAAAGCGGGCAGATCGGGGTTCTATAACGATACACATTCCGATGCCGTTCATACACGATTCGTTTAATTTAGAACTTATGAAAATAAACATCCAATCCTCTACTCCTACGCTTCGAAAGGATCAGATACAGAGCGTAACAAAAAAAATTAAAACATTCGTAAAAGATTTTAAGACCATCCGTGAGGTGGATGTTAAGCTAAAGCAGGACATTTCTACCGGAGGGATTACCTCTGAAATTTATTTGAAAATGAGTGATAAAAATATTTTTGCCATCCAGGGCGGAAGAAATTTTGATGTGGCAACAGATAAGTCAATTGTGAAGTTACAAAACCAATTAAACAAAGGTGTTGTAACACCCGAATCTAGCACAAGTGATCCGGAGGAGTGAAGCCCCTGGTGTGTGAGTTCCAACAACATCATGACGCGTCTTAAACGTTAGATGTGGTAATATAATCCGGTAAAAAATGGTATTCCTTGATTAAACAGGCGTTTACCTGTAACAGAGGCTCCCTTAAAATACATGCTATGATCGGACATTAAATAAAAAATCCCCTGCTAAACAGCAGGGGATTTTTTTTAAACCCGCTCAAAAGTCCACTGGGCTTTTGCCGTCTCTAACCTTTCGCTTGCGCGAAAGCTAAGAGCTTCGTTACATCATTCCACCCATGCCGCCCATATCAGGAGCGCCACCCATGGCTGGCTTCTCTTCTTTTTTCTCAGCCAGCACGCAATCGGTAGTTAATAACATACCGGCCACAGAGGCTGCATTTTCAAGGGCAATACGGCTCACTTTGGTAGGATCGATCACACCAGCCTTGAAAAGGTTCTCAAAGTTTTCGGTGCGGGCGTTAAAACCATAATCATCCTTGCCTTCTTTTACTTTTTGCACTACGATAGATCCTTCAATGCCGCAATTAGCGCAGATCTGGCGCAACGGCTCTTCAATGGCGCGTTTCACGATCTGGATACCGGTAGTTTCATCTTCGTTAGCCCCTTTTAATTTTTCGAGAGATGCAATGGCGCGGATATAAGCCACACCGCCGCCCGGTACAATACCTTCTTCAACAGCAGCACGGGTAGCAGCCAGGGCATCGTCCACACGGTCTTTTTTCTCTTTCATTTCAACTTCCGAAGCAGCGCCTACATACAGCACGGCTACACCGCCTGCAAGCTTAGCCAAACGCTCCTGCAGTTTTTCCTTATCGTAATCAGAAGTGGTAGTTTCGATCTGTGCTTTGATCTGGTTCACACGCGAAACGATCTCAGCTTTTTTGCCGCCACCGTTTACAATGGTGGTGTTATCTTTATCAATGGTGATTTTTTCGGCTTTGCCCAGGTCGCTCAGCTGTGTGTCTTCGAGCTTACGGCCCTGATCTTCGCTGATGAAGGTGCCACCAGTTAAGATAGCAATGTCTTCAAGCATGGCTTTGCGGCGATCGCCAAAACCAGGCGCTTTTACAGCGGCAATTTTAAGGTTGGCACGCAGTCGGTTTACCACCAGGGTTTGCAGTGCTTCGCCGTCAAGATCTTCAGCAATGATCAGCAATGGCTTGCCGGTTTGCACCGCTTTTTCGAGGATGGGCAGCAGCTCCTTCATGGCGCTGATCTTTTTCTCGTAAATCAGGATATAAGGGCTTTCCAGCACGGTTTCCATTTTATCCACGTTGGTTACAAAGTAGGCCGAAAGGTAACCGCGGTCAAACTGCATGCCTTCCACCACTTCTACAGTAGTATCGGTGCCTTTTGCTTCCTCAACGGTAATAACACCCTCTTTTTTCACTTTGCCCATGGCTTCGGCAATGAGCTTGCCAATGGCGTTATCGTTATTGGCAGAGATAGTGGCTACCTGCTCAATTTTTTTGTTATCGTTGCCAATGGTTTGCGATTGTTTTTGCAGATTTTCCACAACAGCCACTACCGCTTTGTCGATACCGCGTTTCAGGTCCATAGGGTTGGCGCCTGCAGCCACGTTTTTTAAGCCGGCAGTTACAATGGCCTGGCCCAATACGGTGGCCGTGGTGGTGCCATCACCGGCCACGTCGGCCGTTTTGCTGGCCACTTCTTTTAAAAGCTGCGCGCCCATGTTTTCTACCGGGTGGCTCAGCTCAATTTCCTTCGCAACGGTTACACCGTCTTTGGTGATTTGCGGCGAACCGAATTTTTTATCGATAATAACATTGCGGCCTTTTGGACCAAGGGTTACTTTTACTGCATTTGCCAATGCGTCAACGCCGCGTTTCAAGGCATCGCGCGCCTCTACGTTAAAGCTTATATCTTTTGCCATAAAATTTTAATTTGAAGATTTGATTGGTTTGTAAAATTGATAATTGTTGTACTGATATGCCCGAAACAGAAAATGCGCCGGGCAGGCCGGTTTAAATAATCGCGTAAATATCGCTTTCGCGCATGATCAGGTAATCCTTACCTTCGACGTTTAACTCTGTGCCTGCATATTTGCCGTACAGAACGGTGTCGCCCACCTTTACAGTTATAGGTTCATCGGGTTTACCATTGCCTACTGCCACAATCTTACCACGCATGGGTTTTTCTTTTGCGGTGTCGGGAATGATGATCCCACCTGAGGTTTTTGTTTCTGCCGGCGCCGGTTCTACCAACACCCTGTCTGCCAGGGGCTTAACAGTTACACTTGATTTTGCCATAATTTTAGTTAATTAAATTCGAACTTTTCCCTCATAAATTATGCCAATGCCGCCAAAGGGACATTTAGACAAATTTCACTGACAGGCTGGCATTTTAACGGAAATGCCCAAAAGACATGAGGCAGATTTACTTCATTTTTATTTTACCCTGGCACCATTCTGGTAAGCCACTACAAAACCATTAAAGCCCTGAGCCTGAAGCTCTGCCCGGCGCTTTACCGCATCTTCCTTATTTTTAAAGCTGCCAACTAAAACCTTGTAAAAGCTGCCTTCTTTAACAATGGATACATCCGGCAATCCTTTGTATTTGGCTTTGCCAGGGTCTTCACCATAAGCACCCAGCTGGATCCTGTATACCACCTCGCCGGAGGCAGCCACCGGTGGCGCGGTTTTAACAGCCTCCATTGTTTTTGCAGGCTCCACTGCTGTTTTTGCAGGTTCTTTCACCGCCTCCACATTTCGTACGGGTTCTGGCTTTTTTTCAACCGGCGGCACCGTGGCGGGCACCGGTTCTGTTTTGGCAGGTTCTGCCGCTACCGGCTGCGAAGAAGGCACTGCATTGCTTGTTACCTGACCGGGGGCCGTGTTTTTAGCATCGGCCGAAAAACTGACAGTGATGGGATTTGCTTCCACCTCTTTTTTAGAGCCGTTTTCGAGAAAATAAAACTTCTGGTTAAAAACACCTGTGCCAGAAGCTGTGCCTGCATTAAGCTTTAACCTTACCACAAATTCGGACTCGGCGGGGATAGCTACCCATATAATTTTACCGCGACCGTTTTCGAACGAAAAGCTGCCCGTTTGATTCTCTACCTCGCTCAGGCTTACTCCTGCCGGTACATCTATCTGGTATTTAGCAAAATTGGCCACGGTACCCTTATGGATCTTCACCTCAAACGTGAGCTCCGTGCCGGGGGCTATGGCTGCGGGCAACGCCGCCTCCATGCTTACCTGCGATCGGAGTATTAAGGTAAAGAAAGAAAAAGCCAGGGCCGGGAAGATGCGTTTCATACAATAGGTGTTTCTACAAATATATCAAATATTAAATTCCTGATATATTTGCGCTCCCAAATGAGATACACCTGTACCGTCTTTTTACTCCTGCTGCTCAACTGTTCGCTGGCACAGGTCATCAATATTGAAAACCGGCGTTTTTTAAACGATACCAATGGCTTTATCGGCAAGGTGGACCTTAACTTTAACGTGAATCAAAACGTGCAGCAGGTAATGGCGTTTGGCACAAACATTCATGCGCAGTATGTAAAAAACAAACAGCGCCTGCTGGCCATTGGCGACCTTTTATTTATAAAGGCGGGCGGCAAAGATTTTGTGAATGCCGGCTATCAGCACCTGCGCTATAATTACAAGCTGCTTAACCGCTTAACCTGGGAGGCCTTTGTGCAGGCACAATACAACAAGGTGCTGCTGCTCGACCGACGCTACCTGGCTGGTACGGGGCCCCGCTTTAAAATTATAAAACGCGAAACGGTGAGGTTATACGCCGCTACACTTTACATGTACGAATACCAGAGCCAGAACAACGATTCGGTGGCCGGCTATCACCACCGCTTAAGCGCGTATTTTACATTTACGTTTAATTGGGATAAGCTTGATTTTACCACCACCACTTTTTTTCAGCCCAGCCTGTCTGATGCCGCCAATTACCGCATTGCTAACGATACCTCGCTGGAGCTCATCATCACCCATCATTTAAACTTTAAAGCAGGGTTTAACCTGTTGTACGACACGCGGCAACCCATTGGCATACCAGCGCTTACCTATGCCCTGCGCAACGGGCTGAGCTTTAAATTCTAAAAAAAAGGCCGCACATGGCGGCCTTCACACAAACATAAAACACACAAAATTTATTTGTATTCTTTTTTAAAATCAACAGGGTATAAAATTCCCTTAATGGTTACAATGCCTGTATTGTCGCACTGGGCCGCAGTTCTGGCATTACCATCGGCCTCGTTGCCATAGGCAATTTGCCGTGGGTACAAATGATCGGTGGTAAAACTGGCCAGGCCTTTGGTAAAAGGATGGAACTCTTCGTAACGGGTATTTACAGAGCCTGAAACAACAGAAACAGCGGCCACCTTATCGGGAAAGCAGCCAAAATCCCTTACCAGCGGATTGTTCTCATTCACCTCGTAAGTAAATGGAATATTGGCCGAAGTCTCGCCAAACACGGAGCCTTTGTATTCAACCACCGACAGCGACCAGTTAATGGCCGATTGCCGCGAAGGTGCAAATACCGCCGGATTGCTGGTATTGGCCAGGGTCTTCAGCAGGTCTACATTGCAGTGCATATTTTTAGAGGCATCGGTAGGATGTTTCAGCGTAAAATCGCCTGTCATCTTCCAGCTTAGCGGAGTGGTTTTCGGATCAAAATTAAATACGGGCAGCTGGTTGGTGATTTTAAAAACATTGTTCAGTTCTACCCGCCAGCCGTCTACCCGGTAGTTGATCAGGGCCACTTCACCCTTAAATTCAAAATCGCGGTAATAGCGCGCATTCGGGTTTACCCGCGCGTACGACATGGCAATGGTTCCATTGCGCACGTGCCCATCCAGGCATTTGGTATTATTAAACGCCACAAACACATAATCGTCGCTCTGTGTGCGGCTCCAATCCACGGGCGTGTTGCCCGGCTCGGTCACATGCATGTAAAACTTTGGATCCGTGTTTTCGCCCACAAAGCTGCAGATCATGTCTATGTCCGAAATCACCAGGTTGGCGTATGACACATCCACCGAGCTTTGCAGCTCCTTATCGGCTTCGGGCGCCTTGTTGGGCTTTTTTTCGCAGCCCGCTACCAGCAGCAGACCTAAGGCCGCCAGCGAGCCGGTACGTAAAATGTTAAGTGTTTTCATAGTTAAAGATTTTGCTTACGTGTTTTTCACAACAATTATGCCAGAACCTAAAAATTTGTTAACCGATTTTTGGGCTTAACAATTGACAGTCAAAATATTACAGTATAATACCATAAAAAAAGGCTGCCTTGCGGGCAGCCTTTCAAAAAGTGTTTTATCTCAACTACTATTTGTATTCCTTTTTAAAGTCAATCGGGTATGAGATGCCTTTGATGGCTACAACCCCCGTATTATCACACTGCGGGTCGCCGCCGCTTTCCATGCCGTAATAAATTTTACGCGGGTACAGATCACCAGTGGTAAATGAAGCCACACCATTAATGAACGGGTGGAACTCTTCAAACTGCGGAGTAACGGTGTTTGACACTACCGAAATGCCGTTAACTTTATCAGGGAAGCAGGTAAAATTCCTTACCAGCGGGGTTGTTTCGTTAATCTCGTATTTGAAAGGAACGTTCCTTGAGGTTTCGCCCCACAGAGTGCCTTTGTATTGAACGGTGGCCAGGGTCCAGTTAATGGCCGCTTGTTTTGAGTAAGGGAAAATAGTTGGATTGCCTGCGCTTAACAGGGTTTTGGTAAGATCCACATAGCAATGAATGTTTTTTGAAGAATCGGTAGGATGATGCAATACAAAATCACCGGTCATGTTCCAGCTCAGGTTGGTCACTTTTGGATCGTAATTAACAGGTGCCACTTTGTTGCTGATGATGAAGCTGTTTTTTAACTGCACCAGCCAGTTATCCACTTTGTAGTTAGAAAGGCTCACTTTGCCTACAAACTCAAAATCGTGGTAGTATTTGGCATTGGGGTTAGAGAAGGTGTAGTTCATGAAGATAGAGCCGTCGCGTACGCGGCCATCCATACATTTGGTTTTGTTCCAGCCAATGTTAATGTATTTGTAAAATGTATCACGGGAAGCCGTCATAGTGCCGGTAGCACCTGGAGCAGGCTGGTAGAATTTAGGGTAAAGGTTATTTTCGCCAGTGTGGCCGCAGATCATTTCAAGATCGGTAATTACCATAGCGGCATAAGAAATGTCGATAGAGCTTTGTACTTCCTTATCGGCTTCAGGAACCACGTTATCTTTTTTGTTACAGCTAAATAAGAGCAACGCGGCAACGGCGTACATTGAAAAACTTAAACCAATTTTTTTCATTTTTATAAATGCTTTTGAGATAATTTGTTGCAATTTAGTGAAAATTTTCACACCTCAACAAAAAAATGTTAAAACAATGCTCGTTTTTCCCAATTGCAAGATAAATCTTGGGCTACATGTTACCGAAAAACGACCCGATGGGTTTCACAATATTGAAACGGTGTTTTATGCCATAGGATGGCACGATGCGCTTGAGGTGCTTGAAAACACCGGCAGTGCCGACCCTTTTTTATTTTCGCAAAGCGGCCTGGCCATTGAGGGGCCGTCCGAAAACAACCTCATTTACAAAGCATGGCGGCTGATGCGGGAGCAAAAAAACTGCCCGCAGGTAAGGGTTCACCTGCACAAGCACATTCCTATGGGAGCCGGGCTGGGCGGGGGCAGCGCCGATGCGGCATTTTTTATAAACACCTTTAACGATACATTTAACCTTGGGTTTAGTTATGAGGAGCGTTTAAGCCTGGCCGCGCAGCTGGGCAGCGACTGCGCTTTTTTTATCGGCAATGCGCCTGTGCTGGCGCGTGGCAGGGGTAATGAATTCAGCCCCATCCGCGTTGACCTTTCGGCGTATTACATTCTGGTGGTTTACCCGGGCATACACAGCAATACCAGGGAGGCTTACCAGGGCCTTACACCAAAGCAGCCGGCCGGCGACCTGAAGGCGATTATTGAAAAAGAGCCCGTTCTACATTGGAAACAATTGCTGGTAAACGATTTTGAAACTTCCATTTTTAAAAAACACCCGGCGGTGCAAGCGCTGAAACAGGACCTGTACGATGCGGGGGCCCTGTATGCAAGCATGAGCGGCAGTGGCAGCGCGGTATTCGGCATATTTAAGAATGAGCCGCAGATAACCTTATCAACAAATTACAGCCATTGTTTACAAAAACCGGTCACTAAAGTTTTGTAAGTACTGAAATAATATTTTTCTTTGCCTGTCTTTTAATGACTCCCTGTTTTCAAATAAAGTGTAAGTATAAATGGCTCTAAGCCATTGATATTGTATTAAAGAGCTACGATCTCTTTTTTGAAAACCCTGTTTTAATTCAATCATTTTATTTCACACAAAAACAAACTATGTTTCCTGTTTTAAAATTTGGCGGAACCAGCGTGGGCTCCGCTCAACGCATAAAAGACCTGGTGGCACTTACGGCAAGCAGCCACCCGAAAATAATTGTGCTCAGCGCCATGAGCGGTACCACCAATGCCCTGGTGGAAATTTGCCAGATGCTGTACAATAAAAATGCCGACGGTGCAAAAACGCTGATAGAAGCGCTCAGGCAAAAATACGCCGGCGAAGTAAAGGCCTTGTACTCTAAATCCGAAAGCCTGTTCAAAGCAGAGCAGCTCATCAGCAATCACTTTAATTACATCACTGCCTTTACGCTCGATATGTTTACGGCCAACGAAGAAAAGGCCATACTGGCGCAGGGAGAGCTGCTGAGCACTGCCATGTATCACTATTACCTCGAGGAGCAGGGCATTGATTCTGCGCTGCTGCCGGCCCTTAACTTTATGCGGCTGGATGCGAACGAAGAGCCCGACCTGCCCTACATTGAAAAATACCTGCAGGAAGAGCTAAAAAAACACGGCAAAAAAAACGTATTCATCACCCAGGGTTTTATTTGCCGCAATGCCTTTGGTGAGATTGATAACCTGAAGCGCGGCGGCAGCGATTACTCGGCCTCCATCATCGGCGCGGCCATTTACAGCCCCGAGATCCAAATATGGACCGACATTGACGGCATGCATAACAACGACCCGCGCATTGTTTCCAAAACACACCCTATTCATGAGCTGAGCTTTGACGAGGCGGCCGAGCTGGCTTATTTTGGCGCCAAAATATTGCATCCTACCTGCATTTTACCCGCGCAAAAACGCAACATACCCGTGCGCCTCAAAAACACCATGCAGCCCGATGCGCAGGGTACATTGATTGCCAACATCGATACCAGAGAGGGCATTAAAGCTGTGGCAGCCAAAGACGGCATTACCGCCATTAATATTAAAAGTGATCGCATGCTTTTGGCCCATGGTTTTTTAAGGGCCGTGTTCGAAATTTTTGAGCGCTACAAAACGCCCATTGATATGATCTGCACCAGCGAGGTGGCCGTTTCGCTTACCATTGATAACAATAAGCACCTGGCTGATATTACCCGCGAGCTGAAAGACATTGCACTGGTGGAGGTAGATGAGAACCAAACCATTATCTGCATCGTGGGGCAGCTGCCAAAAGACAAAGCCGGCTATGCGCATAAAGCCCTGGAAGCCTTGAAGGATATCCCATTGCGGATGGTATCTTATGGCGGCAGCGCGCACAACATTTCGGTGCTGGTAGGCAGCGAGCTAAAAAAACAGGCCTTACAGGCTTTAAATAAGGGATTGTTTAATTATAATTAAGCCTATGTTCAGCAAACACCATTTAGAGCTTTTTAAAACGCTGGAAACGCCTTTCTATTTTTATAATACAGGCTTGTTGCGCAAAACGATAGATGCCATACGCCGGGCAGCCCCGCCTGAATACCACATACACTATGCCTTAAAGGCCAATGCACAGCCACAGCTGCTTTCTGTAATAAAAGAAGCGGGCTTCGGCGCCGACTGCGTAAGCGGCAACGAAGTGCGGCGCGCGGTCGAATGCGGATTTAAGCCTCACAACATAGTATTTGCCGGCGTTGGCAAAAGCGACAAAGAAATTAATTACGCCCTCGATCAGGATATTTTTTGTTTTAATGTGGAAAGCATTCCCGAGCTGCAGGTGTTGAATGAGCTGGCCCTTGCTAAAAATGTGAAAGCCCGCATCGCCCTGCGCATCAATCCCAACGTGGATGCGCATACACACAAATACATCACCACCGGCCTCGAAGAAAATAAATTCGGAATTAACCCCTATGAGTTTGATGCCGTGCTGGATGTTTTAAAAACGCTGTCCCACCTGGAAGTGAGCGGCCTGCATTTTCACATCGGCTCGCAGATACAGGACCTGGGTGCTTTTAAGAACCTGTGCCTGCGCGTAAACGAAATTAACCGCTGGTTTTTGCAGCAGGGTATGAAGGTGCAGCACCTTAATCTTGGCGGCGGGCTGGGCATTAATTACCAGGAGCCCGATGCCAAGGCCGTTGTTGATTTCGATGCTTACTTTGCAGTGTTTAAACAATTTCTTGAGCCGCTGCCGGCACAAAGCATTCATTTTGAGCTGGGACGGTCTATTATCGGTCAGTGCGGCAGCCTCATCAGCCGGGTGCTGTATATCAAAAACGGCATCAATGTAAACTTTGCCATACTCGACGCGGGCATGACCGAGCTTATACGCCCGGCCCTATACCAGGCATACCATAAGATCGAAAACATTTCGAAGGCCGGCGAGCAGGCCTTAAAAAAATACGACGTAGTAGGCCCCATTTGCGAAAGCAGCGATTGTTTTGGCAAGGCGGTAGAGCTGCCCGAAACGCAGCGCGGCGACCTGGTGGCCATACGCAGCGCCGGGGCTTATGGCGAGGTGATGAGCAGCCGGTATAATCTGAGGGAGGAAGTAGCTGCTATTTTCGGAGAGTAAGAGCCAACCAGTAAACAGATTAATTAGAAAGTTACAAGTTACCTTGTTATAATGTTATGACGGGTTAATCAGCTTGTAACTTTCAAACTCTCATTAAGCTTTAAATTAATTCACAGGATCGTACTCGTGAATGTCGGCCACCGATATTTTAAGCTTGCCGCGCTTGTTTACGTATTGCGGCAGGGGCTTAAATTTTACATTGTCCACAACATCTTCGGTTTTATAAGAACAGCGCGAATACACGGTTTGCGAATAGGTGTCGTTTATGGCTTTCATCAATACTATTATTTCCACATCGCGCTCCTCCATATCGGCAAGGCTTAGCCCATACAGGGGGCTGTTCTCATCAATGGCGTGCACAATGGTCCAGCTCAGGGTCATAAAATTAATGCGGCTGATCTCGAGCTTTAAATTGATAAAATCGCGGCGGTTAGTCTCAGGATTAGTGATGGCCAGCGTTACGCTGGCTTCTGATTCGATGAGCTCGTATTGTTTTTTGTTGGCAATGCGAAACATCAGCGCCTGCATGCCCTTGTAAGGTGCAATAATAATATTATTGCTGTATAAAATATGCGCATTGGGCCGCGAAAACCGGCCGTAAAGAACCCCTGTGGCCACCGCAAAGCTCAGCAGCCCCAGCAGCGATTCGGCCGCAGCGGCAATGCTGGCCATGTTGCCAATGGGGTAAATGTGCCCGTAACCCAGTGTGGTAATGGTTTGGGCGCTGAAGAAAAAGAGGCCCATGTATTTCTGAAATTCGGAGTTAGTGTCGTACTCCAGGCCTCCAAAGTGTTCGGCACCCACCCCATAGTAAATAGTGGCAAACAAAAAATTAATCAGCACATAGGTGCCCACAATCACCCCAATGAGTTTGGTAAAAGAGGCTGAAATGAGCCAGTTATACACATCCACGTTATTAAAACCGCCCAAGCCGGTGCGTTTCACATTCACCGAGCCATCGCGGTTAAGAAAACGCACGCGGGTTTTATACACCTTAGAGCCAAAACCAAGCTCAAGCTCCTCGTTTCCTTTATTTTTAATGCCAGCCATTTATCGAATCTGAAATTTAGTGAGTAATTTTGCTCCTGTGAAAATTTTGCCGCTATGAACTCCAAATTTAATTATTATTGGCTTCTTCTTTTAGTGCCTGCCGTGTTTATTTCCTGGTTTTTTATTTCCAAAAAGGAAGATAAGCCCATTCGCTACCTGGCCTATTATGGCCCCAAACGCGCCCTCAAGGTAAACGACACCACTTATCATTTTATCCCCCCCTTTAAATTTACCAGCCAGTACAATGAGCCGGTCACCCAGCAGAGCACCGACAACAAAATTTACGTGACCGAATATTTTTTCACCACCTGCGGCAGCATTTGCCCCATTATGAACACCAACCTGGAGCGGGTGTACAAAGCTTTTAAATCCGACCCCGGTTTTCTGATCCTGTCGCACACGGTTGACCCTGAAACCGACAGCGTGCCCGTGCTGCTGGATTATGCAAAAAAACACGGGGTAAGCGACCGGCAGTGGCTGTTTGTAACCGGCAGTAAGCCGGCCCTGTACGATGTGGCACGAAAGGGTTACCTGCTCAATGCTGAAGAGGGCAACGGCGGCGCCGAAGACTTTATACACACCCAAAATTTTGCGCTGATTGATAAAGAGCGCCACATCCGTGGTTTTTACGACGGCACCGACAGTCTTGAAATTAACCGCCTCATCCAGGAAATTACCATCCTGAAAAAAGAATATGAATACAAAGCGCAGCATACCCCTTAGCCTGTGTCTGCTGGCTGGCATGCTTGGCGCGCAAACGGTAAGCGGGGTATATAAAACCGGCGACCTGCTGAAGCGTTTGAGCGGGCGCGATACATTGTACGTGGCCAACTTCTGGGCCACCTGGTGCAAGCCTTGTGTGCAGGAGCTGCCGGCGTTTGACAGCCTTTATGCCGAAACAAAAAACCGGCCGGTAAAAATTCTGTTGGTAAGCCTCGACTTTAAGGAAGACCTCGATAAAAAAGTAAACCCGTTTTTAAAAAATAAGGATATTCAGGCGGAATGTGTATTGCTCGATGAAATTAACGGCAATGATTTTATAAACAAAATAAGCCCGCAGTGGAGCGGCGCTATTCCTGCCACACGCATCAGCTACAATGGCAAAATCATTTTCCTGGAGAAAAAAATAACGCGGGTGGAATTGGAAAAAGAGCTGCAGGTGATTCAGAAATAGTTCTGCTATTCTGAAAGCTTAGGGGATCAGCATCTCATAAAATTAGTCCTGGATATAATCCCGGGACCCCGAAACACCTGTCCCGAGCGGTAGCCTCGGGAAGTTCAAAGTGGCGTTAAAGGCCTACGGTTAGGCTATCAAAGGTTTTCGGCCCAGCAAATTGGAAATCTATCCGGTCACGCTGAACTCGTTTCAGTGTGACTCGCTATTCTTCCGGTCATGCTGAACTTGTTTCAGCATCTCGAAAAATCATTCCTATTGCAAAATTACGAGACCCCAAAACACCAGTCCCAATCCAATCTTGGGGAGTTCAGGCTAATTAATCGATCACCAGTTTTTTACTGCCGGCAAAGCGCCCGTTTTCAGATATAAGTAATTGGTACACCCCATTTGGGCAGGCAGGGCATTGAATAGACGTTTCTTTTTGCACCGGCCCTTCCAACATTTTTTGCCCGAGCGCGTTCAACAGCACCATGTTTCTATCCCTTGTTTCGCGCTCAAAGCGCAGTTCAAAAACACCCTGACCCGGATTGGGATAAATGAACCAGGACCCTTCGGCTGCTAATTCGTTTAAGCCGATAGTGGCAGCACATCCGTTGGCCGGCCCGGTCACAACATTCATCATCAGCGTGCTGGTGGCCACACAGGTGGGTGTGGTGCTGATTGTGACTGTGAGTGTAACCGTATAAAGACCCGGGTTGGCAAAAATGTGAGAAACAGTTATTCCGCTAACTGTATTGCTCTCAATACTCCACATGGCATTGCCCTGGCTTATCTGGGGGCAGGTAAAAGAAGCCTGCAGGGGCACGCAGCCTGTGGTATTGCTGCACACGGCCGTAACGCTACATTGCGCGCGCAACAGGGTGCAAAAAAAGAGCGGTAACAATATCCTTAAATACATAAGGCTGCAATTATAATCAGCGGTTAAACCTCCAGCAAATTCAATGCGGCCTGCTGGCTTTCGGCCACTTTAAACAGGGTGTGAAGCTTGGTGATCAGGATGAGCTCGTTGATCTTCTTATTCATATTGAAGAGCACCGCTTCGCCACCAGCCACACGGGCCTTGGTAAGCAGCTGAATAAGGGTATTGAGCCCGCTGCTGTTCATGTAAATGAGCTTTTCGAGATCGATGGCCCATTTGTTGCAGCTTTGTTTGGTAAGCTCCTCGGCCTTTTCAAGTAACTGCAGGGCCTGTCCTTTTTCTATCAGGTTGCCTTCAAGGCTGATGACAGCATAATTACCGTGTGTGGAAATTGTAAAATCAAAAACCATAATTTACTTTTTTAGGTGTTGGCAGCTGCCGGTTTCGCTCAGGGCGCGGCATCTGGCAAAAAAATTCAATGAGTGGCTAATTACGTTAAAGTTAAGCATATCTTCGGTGCTTCTCTGGATCTGCATGATGCGCGGGTCGCAAAATTCAAACACTTTTTCACAATCGGTACAAATCAGGTGGTCGTGCTGCCTGTATTTATACGCCTTTTCGAACTGCGCCATGTTTTTGCCAAACTGGTGCTTAATAACCAGGCCGGCAGCCAGCAGAATCTCGATATTATTATACAAAGTAGCCCGGCTAACCCTGTATTTTTTATTTTTCATCATCAGGTACAGCTGCTCAATATCAAAGTGACCCTCGTGAGAATAAATTTCGTTCAGTATCGCAAAACGCTCGGATGTTTTGCGGTGTTTGTTATTCTCCAGATACTCGGTCAAAATCTTGTTAACAGCGTCTTTCGTCTCCTGGTTCATAAACTAAGCTTCTAATTTAGGTATTATTTAATGGTTGAACAAATAAAACAAGGCAATTTAAATTTAATTACAATTTGATTACCTTTACGCTCCATGCGCTACGGCATTTGTTTACTAAGCATTATCCCCTGCAGAAAAGAACCCGACAGCACCAGCGAAATGGTTACCCAGCTCCTGTTTGGCGAGCAATACAGCGTTACCGAAACGCGCGACTCCTGGATAAATATTGTAACGGCTTACGACCAGTATTCCTGCTGGATCAGTGCCAAACAACACACCGCGCTTTCTGAAACTGCGTTTAAACAATTGCAGAAACAGGCCCCTGCTTACTCGAGCGAGCTGGTGCAGGTGATCCACCGCCAGCAGCCATCCGTGTCTTTCCCTATCACCATTGGCTCTGCCCTGCCCTTGCTTGATCAGCACAAACTAAATATCGACGGTTTACAGTTTGATTTTGAAGGGCAAACCTGCCAGCCACAACAAAAAAAACCGGCGGCAGATATTATTTCCACAGCATTTTTATTTTTAAACGCACCTTACCTATGGGGTGGCAAAAGCCCTTTTGGCATTGATTGCAGCGGTTTTACCCAGCTGGTGTATAAGCTCAACGGCTACAAGCTGCCGCGCGATGCCTACCAGCAGGTGGAACTGGGCCAGCCCCTGAGCTTTGTGGAAGAAGCCGAAGCCGGCGACCTTGCTTTTTTTGACAATGAAGACGGACGCATTGTGCACGTGGGCATTTTGCTCAACAACGAGCAAATCATTCACGCCAGCGGCTGTGTGCGCATCGATCGTTTTGACCACTACGGCATTTTTGGCAGCGACAGTAAAAAATACTCGCATACCCTGCGGGTGATCAAGCGCCTTGATGATTGATGATTGAGAAACAGGAGTTAAGACTCAAGATAAAAGATTAAAGATACAAGACGCAAGACAAAAAACGGAGTACTTAATTCAAATTCGCGACCAACGATTATCAGCCTAGTCTTAATACAGAATACAACGTACAATGTACATTGTACAATCCAGGACTCACGACTAGTGACAACTCAACTGCCTATTAAAAACTAAACATTAAGCACTAAAACTTTTATTTAATACTATAAGAGCTTCCCTCCTCCTTCACCACCCCATCATCCACCAGCTCGTTCAGGGCTCTTACCCAGGTTTCGTCGTTTACAGCGCCCATTTTATGTTTAAGCAGCTCAAGGCCTAAGGGTTTTGGCTTTAACAGCTTCTGTATTTTGTTTTTTACCTGCTCCAGGTCTTTGGGCCGTTTGGCCAGGCATACATCGCAGTGCCCGCAGTCGGCATAATTAAACTCGTTAAAATACATCAGCAGCTGCACCTGCCGGCATAATTTATCGTTATCGCTGTAGCCAATCACGGCTTCCATCCGCTCGAGGTGGCGCTGCTTCAGGCGCTGGTAATTATCCGGATCAAATTCCAGGAATTTAGCATGAATGCGGTCCTGCAAAAAAATAAGGCGCGGCAGGGCCGATTGGGGCACATAACTTAAAATACCCTGCTTGTCGAGCTGCTGCAATTGTTCAATAACGGACGCTGCATTATTTTTTATGCGATACGCCAGTTCCTTTTCATTCACAAACACATAATTCTCAAAAAGGCCGCCATAGCTGCGCAGCAGGGTTTTTATCAGCGGCTCAAATTTGGGAAATTTTACCTGGAACTCGTAAATGCTTTCTTTATCGGCAGTAAAAAATATTTTAGAGGGCTCAAAGCCGGCATCGAGAAAAGAAAGGTAGTTCTCCTTTTCCAAAAACTTTATGCTGTTATATACCAGCACGGCCAGCAGGTTATAGCTGCTGCAAATACGGTCAATATCAAACTCCACGCTCAGCCCCTGCCCTGCACCAATGGCCACCTGGTAGTAATTGCACACGGCCTGGTAGGTTTGGCGTATATAATCCGGCTCCGGAAACGCATATTGAAAATTATCGCGCAGGCGCTGCTGGTCGGCGGCGGTATAAAACAAAGTGGCATAGGCTGTTTTGCCATCGCGCCCTGCCCTGCCTGCTTCCTGAAAATAAGCTTCCAGGCTGTCGGGCAAATCAACATGCACCACAAAGCGCACATCGGGCTTATCAATGCCCATGCCAAACGCATTGGTGGCACAAATTACCTGCACTTTATTATCGATCCACTGCTGCTGAACGTTTTGGCGCTCATCGTATTTAAGGCCGGCGTGATACGGCAGAGCGCTTACCCTGTTTTTTTTCAGCAGCTGGGCCAGATCTTCGGTTTTTTTGCGGTTGCGCACATACACAATACCCGAACCGCCAATGTTGGTGATCAGTTTCATCAAACGCGCCGCTTTGTTTTCTTCGCGCTGCACCACGTAACGCAAGTTGCCGCGCGCAAACGATTGCCTGTAAACATTGCCGTTTTTAAAACCAAGCTGCAGCTGTATATCTTCCACTACGGGCTTTGTGGCGCTGGCCGTAAGGGCTACAATGGGCACTTGGGCAAAATAGGAGCGCACTTCGGCAATTTTAAGATAGCTGGGCCTGAAATCGTAGCCCCATTGCGAAATGCAGTGCGCCTCATCCACCGCCACCAGCGTAACAGGCAGATAGGAGAGTTTTTGGCGGAAGGTTTCGTTCTGCAGGCGTTCGGGCGATATGTAAAGAAACTGCACATGGCCCAGGGCGGCATTATTAAGCGCTACGTCTATTTCCTTAAAATTCATGGCCGCGCTGATGGCCACGGCCGAAATACCGCGTTTTTTGAGGTTGCGCACCTGGTCGTTCATGAGCGCAATCAGCGGCGAAATAACCAGGGTGGTGCCTCCCAGCACAAGCCCGGGTACCTGAAAACATAAGGATTTTCCACCGCCGGTAGGTAACAGGGCCAGCGTATCGTATCCGTCCAATACCGAAAGAATGATATCCTCCTGCAGGGGCCTGAAACTGTCGTAACCCCAGTACTTTTTTAAAGCCCTGTGAATATCTTCTTTTATATTTGCGCTCAAGATTTCACTAAATTAATTTTTTTATTTCAAGGTGGCCTTAAATTATTTACAACAACTCTATACCTTAATTAAGCGCTTATTGTTGATTTACCTCGCTTACTTTATCTGCAGGGTTGTTTTCTTTTACGCCAATGTCTCCTATTTTCCCGAAACCGGTTTTATGGGCCTGCTCAGGAACTGCCTGTATGGCCTGCGTTTCGACAGCTTCAGTATTTGCGTGAGCAACAGCCTGTTTATACTGCTCAGCATTTTTCCGGCTAATTTTACCGAAGGCAGAATTTTTCAAAAACTCTTAAAGTGGCTTTACATGCTTACCAACAGTGTGTTTCTGGCTGCTAATTTTATCGATGCCGGTTACTTTCCGTTTGTTCGTAAACGCTCCAACGCCGACCTGTTCGAGCAAATTGGCGGGCAATCGGACCTGGTAAAGCTGCTGCCACAGTTTGCCCGCGATTTCTGGTGGATCCTGCTGCTTTATATTCTTCTTCTGATAGGCTTATCGTGGGCCTACAACCGTATTGCTTACCGCAAATCTGGCGCATACGGATTTTCACAGCCCAAACACTGGGTGCTGATCATTGTGCTGTTTATACTCAGCGGCGGCCTCTGCGTGCTGGGCATTCGCGGTGGCTTACAGCGTGTACCCATCGATATTGTGAACGCCGGCTCCGTTACAAAAGCCGAAGAAGTGCCCATTGTTCTGAATACGCCTTTTACACTCATCAAATCGGTTGACCATCCGTCGGTGGAAGAGCTTGCGTTTTACAGCAACGATGTGCTGAAACAGGAATACAGCCCCCTGCATTACTTTAAAGACTCCACCTTTAAAAAACAAAATGTGGTGGTCATCATTCTCGAAAGCTTTGCCAAAGAGTACACCAAACTGTCGGGAAATAAAGCCAGCCTGACCCCTTTTCTCGACAGCCTGATGGACCACTCACTGGTGTTTACCAATGGCTTTGCCAACGGATCCAAATCCATTGAGGGCATTCCTTCCATTTTATCGAGCCTGCCTTCGCTCATGGAAAACCCTTTTATCAATTCGATTTACGCCAACAACGGCCAAACCTCGCTGGCTTCTGTATTAAAACCCGAAGGATATACCACCGCTTTTTTTCATGGCGGTATAAACGGCACCATGAATTTTGATGATTGGGCGCCGGCGGCTGGCTACAGCCTGTATTTTGGAAAGAACGAATATAAAAACGACACCGATTTTGACAATTACTGGGGTATTTGGGATGAGCCCTTTCTGCAATTCACTGTAAAAAAAATGAGCGGGTTCAAACAACCTTTCCATTCCGCTATCTTTACGCTGAGCTCGCACCACCCTTACTTTGTGCCGACCCGCTATAAAAATAAATTTTCCAAAGGCTGGCTCGAAAACTCAGAGTCCATCGGCTATGCCGATCACGCCCTGAAACAATTTTTTGCCGAAGCCGCAAAAACAAGCTGGTACAGCAATACGCTGTTTGTGCTTACGGCCGATCATTCCAGCCTTTCCGGCAATCCCTTTTACAGCAATGTGGTGGGCAACCAGTGTATTCCTATTTTATTCTACAGGCCTGGCAATGCGCTGGCTGCCAAAAACAACCGTATTTTTTCGCAAATGGATATAATGCCAAACACCCTGCAATTGCTGGGCTACAACAAACCCTTTTTTGCTTTTGGAAAAGCCGCCGGCGAAAGCGCCGGGCCGGTAAGCTACTATTATGCCAATGGCACCTATTTTATTTACAGCGATTCGATGGTCTACCAGTATAACGCCGGCCGGTTTAACAGCGCCTACAATTACCGCCGCGACAGCCTGCTGACAACAAACCTGCTGGGTGCCCGCCCGCTCAACGATTCGCTGATGGCACGCAGGCTCAAAGCCTTTCTGCAAACCTACAACCACGCGCTCATTCACAATTCGGCGGTTGTCAAATAATTGTTTTCGGTGAATAATAATATCTTTCTATATTCGTTATCTTAATAATTTTTCTGAAGCCTTTTCACACATATCTCCTTCTCTTCCTGCTTTGCTTCACCGGCGTTTTAACCGCACAAACGGCTGTTATTTCGGGCGTAGTGCGCGGTGCGGACGGAGAGCCTGTTGAAGGGGTGGTGATCGGTATTAAAGAGAACCCACAGCAAAACACTGTTTCTGACGAAAAAGGCGCCTACTCTTTGAAAATTGACGCCGGCAAGCCCGTAAGCCTTGTATTTGTAAGTTCAAGTTACAACCAGCTGGTGCATGTTTTAACTGCCAAGGAAGGCGAAAGCCTGAGCTTTTCGCCCAAGCTGAAATTTAAAAACGACCTGGGCGTGGTAGAAGTATACGACTTCAACGTGCGCAGCGAAGAATCGGTGCGCATTGACCCAAAAGTGTACAACCAGCTGCCCACGCCTACCGGCAATATTGAAGACATTATTAAAACCCAGATGGGGGTGAGCAGCAACAACGAGCTGAGCAGCGGCTACAGCGTGCGGGGCGGCAACTTTGATGAGAACCTGGTGTATGTAAACGATATTGAAGTGTATCGCCCGTTTTTGGTGCGCAGCGGCCAGCAGGAAGGCCTGAGCTTTGCCAACCCCAACATGGTGCAAAACATTAATTTTTCGGCCGGTGGTTTTGAGGCGCGTTATGGAGACAAGCTCAGCAGCGTGCTGGACATTACTTACCGCAAGCCTTTAAAATTTGGCGGCACCGCCTCGGCCAGCCTGCTAGGGGGCAATGTGCAGCTGGAAGGCGTGAGCAAAAACCGACTGGTGTCGTGGAATGTAGGCGCCCGCTACCGCAGCAACATTTATTTGCTCAAAAGCCTTGATACCAAAGGCGAGTACCGGCCCAGCGCGCTGGATGTGCAAAGCTTTTTAACCTTTGAAATAAATCCAAAACTGAAAATTGAATTTTTAGGAAACATTGCCAACAACCGGTACCTGGTTATTCCAACTTACCGGCAAACCACCTTTGGCACGGTACAAAATGCGCAGCGCTTTACCGTTTATTTCGACGGGCAGGAGCTCATGCAATACACCACTTTTATGGGAGGCCTGTCTGCCACATACCGCCCTACCAGCCGAACCAAGCTAAAGCTCATTACCTCGGCCTACCGGGCACAGGAGCAGGAAATTTACACTGTGCTTGGGGAGTATTACATCGATCAGCTGGAAGCCGACCTGGGAAAAGACAATGTGGGGCAGAAAGCCTATAACCGCGGAGTAGGCGCCTTTTTGAGCAACGGCCGTAATTACTTGACCGCCAGTGTTTATAACATAGAGCACAAAGGCTCGCATCAGATCAATAATAATAACGAGATTCTTTGGGGCGCGCGCGAGCAAGCCGAAAACATAAGCGACCGCCTGAACGAATGGCGCCTGGTAGACTCGGCAGATTATATTGTGCCTTATAATGCCAACCAGATCACCCTGCTGGATGTGCACAAAACCCGCATCAACTTGCCCAGCCTGCGCTCACAAGCGTTTGTTCAATACAACTTCTCAACAAGATTAAAAGACAGCTCTGACTTTAAATTTACATTTGGCACCAGGGCCAACTACTGGACCGTGAATGAGCAGTTATTGATCTCGCCACGCGCTACCATAGCCTATAAGCCAAGGTGGAAGCGCGACTGGCTTTTTAAGCTCAGCGGCGGACTCTATTACCAGCCGCCGTTTTACAGGGAGCTGAGAGACATCAGCGGAAAGGTGCACAAAGACGTAAAAGCACAAAAATCGACCCACCTGGTACTGAGCAGCGATTATATCTTTAAGATGTGGAACCGCCCGTTCAAGTTCATCATGTCGGCCTATTACAAAGAGCTAAACAGCATTATCCCTTACGAGATAGACAATGTGCGCATCCGCTATTTTGCCAACAACAATGCAAAGGGATATGCCACCGGCGCCGATTTCCGCATCAACGGCGAATTTGTAAAAGGCGTGGAAAGCTGGGCCACCATTGGCCTGCTGCGTACTTATGAATACTCGAAGGATAACATTCATTACAACTACTTTAATAAAGACGGTGTTCAAATTCCCGATGCCACAGTGTTTGACCAGGTAAAAACAGACAGCGTGCTGATAGACCCCGGCTATATTCCCCGCCCCACCAATCAATTGGTAACCTTTGGTATGTTTTTCCAGGATTACCTGCCCCGGCTGCCGGCCCTTAAATTTAACCTCAACCTGCAGTTTGGCAGCGGCCTGCCTTTTGGGCCGCCCACTCATGTGCGCTGGCAGCAGGTTTTTAAAATGCCGCCGTACCGCCGGGTAGATGCCGGTTTTGCCTATAACGTAATAAAAGAGAACCGGGAATTCAAACGTAAAAACGTATTCAACAACCTCAAAGAAATGTGGATCTTTTTGGAAGTGTTTAACCTGCTGCAGATCCAAAACACGGTGTCTTACACCTGGGTGCAGGATGTAACGGGCAATATGTACGCCATTCCCAACTATCTTACCAATCGCCAGATCAACGTGAGGCTCCAGATCCGGTTCTAAGAGTTCAATGTTGAATTTTAAATGCTGAATGCTAAATTGGTCGTTGGTTGCAAGTCATTAGTCGCTGGCCGTGAGTCCTGGATTGTAGATTGTATCATGCATCAAAGACCATTTGCACTAATTCCCGCCTCATTCTTTAATCCTTCATCTTTTGTCTTTCATCCGTTCTTTCTTTAAATCTTCCCTTTTACATTTTCCCTCATCGTAAGCCTTGACTCTCGGTTCTTTTAGCGCCAGGTTAAATCCGATGCTGCTTCGACTCCGCTAAGCAATCGGGCATTTTGCTCTTTTAAATTTTAACTTTTGAATTTTGAATTCCTTGCTATTCACAATTTCTTCAATTATTAACAATACTGGCTATTTTATGGCTTTTTCGTAATTTTGAAGGTCTATGCTGTCGCTAAACCCTAAAGAGTTGCCTGTGCCTGCTTTGCAGAAATACCTGCAGAATGCGGTGGCACCCAGGCCCATTTGTTTTGCCAGCACGGTGAATAAAGACGGGCACCCCAACCTGGCTCCTTTCAGCTTCTTCAATATCTTTTCGTCCAACCCGCCCATTGCCGTATTTTCACCGGCCTACAGCGGGCGTACCGGTGCGGCGAAGGATACGCTCAACAATGTGAAAGAGGTGCCGGAATGTGTGATCAACGTGGTAAACTATAACATGGTGCACCAAACCAGCCTCACCAGCAGCCCCTTTGCCAAAGAAATCAACGAGTTCGAGAAGTCGGGCTTCACGCCCATTCCCTCCGAGCTGGTAAAACCTTTTCGTGTAAAGGAAAGCCCTGTGCAGCTGGAAGCCCGGGTGCTGGAAGTGAAAGAGCTGGGCAAAGCCGGCGGCGCGGGAAACCTGGTGATCTGCGAGATCATCCGCATGCACATCAGCGAATCGGTGTTGAACGAAGCACAGCAGATAGATACCCGCAAAATTGACCTGGTGGCGCGCATGGGCGACAACTGGTACTGCCGGGCCACGGGCGCTGCGCTGTTTGAAGTGCAAAAACCCATCACCACCATTTGTGTGGGCTTTGACCAGATACCCGGCGAAATCAGGAACAGCCCCGTATTAACGGGCAATAACCTGGGCCTGCTGGGCAGCATTGAGCAGATTCCTGAAGGCGAGGAGCTGACCGAATACAAAAAAACGCTGCCATCGTTTTCGAATACCGAAGACCGGCACCTGTTTGCCAAAACCCTGCTGGAAGCCAACAAAGTAAAAGAAGCCTGGATGGTGCTCCTTTAAAAACAAAACCATCCGCTGTAACCTGTAATAAATAAAAACAAATATATCATGGAAGTAATAGGAACACTCAAAGCAAAATTCGATACGCAAAAAGTAAGCGATCGTTTTCAAAAACGCGAATTTGTATTAACCACCGAAGGCAACACGCCGTACCCGCAGCATGTAAGCTTTCAGGTAACACAGGACAAATGCTCGCTGCTGGATACCTTTAACGAAGGCGAAGAAATTAAAGTGCAGTTTAACCTGCGCGGCCGCGAATGGAACGGGCCACAGGGCATTAAATACTTTAACACCCTCGAAGCCTGGCGTATTGAGCGCCTGCAAGGCAGCAGCAATGCTTCGCAAAGCAGCCAAAGCTCGTCAACCGCTTCAAACAACACCATGAACACCTCTTCAAGCCCTGTGTTTACAGGTAATGCTGACGACAACGACGATCTTCCTTTCTAACATCACCCTTAATCATTCCGGGAAACAGCAGGTTTAACAGCAGGCCGTTTTGCCGGAATGATTTTTTTACGACATGCCAAAGCAGAAAAAATCTTCAGTTTTACTGATATACACCGGTGGCACCATTGGCATGATGCAGGACGCGCACAGCGGCGAGCTCAGGCCCTTCGATTTTGAATCGCTTACGCAGCAGATCCCCGAGATCCGCAAATTTGACATCCATCTGTCTTCCTTTTCCTTTAAAAAGCCCATCGACTCTTCCAACATGCACCCCGAGGTGTGGATAGAGCTGGCGCAGATCATCAAAAAAAATTACGCAAAATTCGACGGCTTTGTGGTTTTGCACGGCAGCGATACCATGAGCTTTACGGCCAGCGCCCTGAGCTTTATGCTCGAAAACCTGGCCAAGCCGGTGGTGCTTACCGGCTCTCAGCTGCCCATCGGCATTATCCGCACCGATGGCAAAGAAAACCTGATCACCGCCATTGAAATTGCCGGTGCCAAACAAAACGGCAAACCTATTGTAAGCGAAGTGTGCGTTTATTTCGAATATAAACTGTACCGCGGCAACCGCACATTTAAATACAACAGCCAGCACTTCGACGCTTTTAAATCGCCCAACTATCCTGCGCTGGCAGAAGCAGGCGTGGATATCCGCTACAACGGCACCGCTTTGCTGAAAATCAGCAATAAACCGCTTAAAATTCATACGGCGCTTGACAACGACATTGCCGTGCTGAAACTGTTTCCGGGCATCAGCAAAAAAATAACTTCCGCCATTATTCATACGCCGGGCATTAAGGCCATCATCCTCGAAACCTTTGGCGCCGGCAATGCCACCACGCAGGAGTGGTTTACCAACGAATTAAAAAAGGCCATTGCCAAAGGCATTATCATTCTCAACATTACGCAATGCCAGGAAGGCAAAGTGATACAGGGCATGTACGAAACCAGCTCCCACTTAAAAAAAATAGGTGTGGTAGGCGGTGGCGACCTTACCTTTGAAAGCGCAGTTACCAAGCTTATGTTTTTGCTTGGGCAAAAGCTGCCGAAAAAAAACATTGTTCAACAACTACAAACCAATCTCAGGGGCGAACTCACGCCCTGAAAGTAAACTATAAACACCATGGACGTTTGCAACACCATTCTCGAAACCATTGGCAACACGCCGCTTGTGAAGCTCAATAAAATTACCAAAAACCTGCCTTGCGAGGTATACGCCAAAGTGGAAACCTTTAATCCCGGCAATTCTATTAAAGACCGCATGGCGGTAAAAATGATAGAAGACGCTGAAAAGGCAGGGCATCTGAAACCCGGCGGCACTATTATTGAGGGAACCAGTGGTAACACCGGCATGGGCCTGGCCATTGCAGCAGTGATAAAAGGTTACAAATGCATTTTTACCACCACCGATAAACAGAGCAAGGAAAAAGTAGATGCTCTGCGCGCCTTTGGCGCCGAGGTAATTGTGTGCCCTACGGATGTGGATCCCGAAGATCCGCGCTCTTACTACTCCGTATCGTCGCGCCTGGTGAATGAAATTCCGAATTCGTGGAAGCCGAATCAATATGACAACCTGAGTAACTCGCAGGCACATTACGAGCAAACGGGGCCGGAAATATGGAAGCAAACCGATGGCAAGGTAACGCACCTGGTGGTGGGTGTGGGCACGGGCGGCACTATTTGCGGCACCGGCAGGTATTTAAAAGAAAAAAATCCAAACATACAGGTGCTGGGCATTGATACCTATGGCTCGGTATTTAAGAAATATAAAGAAACCGGTGTTTTTGACAAGAACGAAATATACAGCTACATCACTGAAGGCATTGGCGAAGATTTTTTGCCGCAAAACGTGGACTTTAACGTGATTGATTACTTTGAAAAGGTGACCGATAAGGATGCTGCGGTAATGACGCGCCGCATTCCGCGCGAAGAAGGCATTTTTGCCGGCAATAGCGCGGGCTCTGCATTAGCCGGCCTTTTGCAGATGAAAAACAAATTTAAAAAGGGCGATGTGGTGGTGATTATTTTTCACGACCACGGCACGCGCTACCTGGGCAAAATGTTTAACGACGACTGGATGCGCGAGCGTCATTTCCTTGAAATGAGCAAACCCAAAGCCATTGACCTGGTGGCCTCGCATAAAAACCAGAAGTTGCTTACTGTTGATGTAAATGCCACTGTAAGCGAAGCGCTTGAGCTGCTGGGCAAATATTCCATTTCACAAATTCCTGTTACGGATAAAAACGAAATCGTTGGTGCGCTGAATGACACTTATTTATTCACGCGACTGATCGAAGACAATGATCTGAAAAACAAATCGGTGAAACACCTGCTGCAGCCTGCCTTTCCGGTAGTGGGCGAAAAAGCCACCATTGAGGAAGTAAGCAAGCTGATTACCAAGGATAATAACGCGGTGCTGCTGCGCGACCTGGGCGGCAACATGCACATTATTACCAAGCACGATATTATTGAGGCGGTGGCCAGGATGAGTTGATTGGTTGGTGCTTACCTCTAAGGCACTAAGAACACTCAGAAAACACTAAGCAATAGAAGCTAAATTAAAAACTATCCTGTTATAGTTAAAAGTTGATTTATTAAAATAAGTAGTCACTTCGAGCGAAGCCGAGAAGTGTAACCGTCAGCTTAGGGGCCTCGACTCCGCTCGACCTGACAGTCAACTTTTAACTATGCAACTCTATTAAATCTAAGTGCTCCTTAGTGTACTGCGTGTCTTAGTGGTAAATTATCCCCGGGATATCAACTCCATATACCCCTGCAAAATAATGGTAGCGCTGATCATGTCCACCGTTTCCTTATCCTGCCTGTCCTTCTTTTTTAATCCGCCCATCAGCATGGTTTGCTGCGCGATGGCGCTGGTAAACCGCTCGTCGAAACGATCTATTTTTTTATCGGGAAACTTTTTTTGCAGATGCCTTACAAAGGGATCGATAAAACGGGCGCTGTCGCTTTTGGCATTCATCATGGTTTTGGGCTCACCCACCACAATCACGTCAACGGTTTCTTTTTTGCAGTAATCTTCTAAAAACTGAACCAGGTCTTTGCTGTGTACCGTGGTAAGGCCATTGGCCAGTATGCGTAAAGGGTCGCTCACCGCTATACCGCAGCGCTTGCTGCCATAATCTATCGCCAATATCCTGCCCATCTGAAAAAATAAAATTACGTAATTTTAAGCTCATGATTAAAAAAATTGCTGTACTTACCTCCGGTGGCGACTCGCCGGGCATGAACGCCTGCATTCGCGCCGTAGTGCGCACCGCCATGTATCATGGCATGGAAACCATTGGTTTTTTAAAAGGATACGAAGGACTGATTGATAATAATTTTATACCGCTACAGCGCGAAAGTGTGTCGGGCATCATACAAAAGGGTGGCACCATTTTAAAAACCGCCCGCAGCGAGCGCTTTAAAACACCCGAAGGCTTAAAGCTGGCCGCTGCTCATTTAAGCAGCAACGGCGCGGAAGGCCTGGTAGTGATTGGCGGCGACGGCAGCTTTCGCGGTGCTATAGAGCTGAGCAAACACACCGCCCTGCCAATAGTGGGCTGCGCGGGCACGATTGATAACGACATGGTGGGCACCGATTACACCATTGGCTATGATACTGCCATAAACACCGTGGTGGAAGCCATAGATAAAATACGCGACACGGCCGAAAGCCACGACCGCGTGTTTGTAGTGGAAGTAATGGGCCGCGATGCCGGGCTGATTGCCATACGCAGCGCCATTGCCAGCGGTGCCGAAGCTTTGCTGGTGCCCGAGCTGAAACACGATACGGAAGACCTGGTGAAAAAAATGAAAAACTGGCGCAGCACCAAAAGCAGCAAAATTATTGTGGTGGCCGAGGGCGATGAAAGCGGCGGGGCCTATAAAGTAGCAGAGCTTATTAAAAGCCGCTGTCCCGAGTTCGACCTGCGGGTCACTATTTTGGGCCACATACAGCGCGGTGGCAACCCCAGCTGCATGGAGCGGGTAAACGCCAGCATTATCGGCTTTAATGCTGTAAAAGCCATCATGCAGGGGCACCGGAACGAAATGATCGGTATTATCAATAAGCAGGTGGCCTATACTCCCTTCGAAAAAGCGGTAAAACACCATCAAACGCTGAACAGCGACCTGGAAGAGCTGATCGGCATACTGGGCAGCTAAAATTTTATGAACCGGAAATAATTTACAAACACCGCCTGCAGCATTGTCAGTAATTACCATTAGGTAAAAACACTTATAACTGCAGGTTTAATAGAATGGATCGCCGATCAAATTATTTGGCGCACAACACTTTAATATAAGCAACAGGTTTTCAACTGCCTGTTCAAAAATACTGGCCATGCTGCTACCCATGGTCTATCGGCTGCAGGGGGCATTAACTTCGTGGTGCAAACCTTAATTTTTAACGCCATGAAAAACACATTCTCATCCTCCCTGCTAAAAGCAATTGCGGTTGTATTTGCTTTTTTTATTACCTCTGCAGCGCTTACCGCGCAGGTAAAATGCCCATACGTGATCAAAAACAACCTGAACTGCAAGGTAACGGTTAATTACACGATTATGGACCCCAACAACTGCAACGTAGTATGTGCTTCGGGCAGCGGCACCATTCCTCCGGGGGGCAACATCACCATTCCCTGTTCCGACCTGTGCAGCAATTCGGCCGCCTGCAATCTTTTTGTGAATGTAACACAGGTGGGGCCTAATCCACCAACGCCCAATCCCGTTACTGTAAACATGCTGGCACCCACGGCTGCCGGTACAGTGCCTGGCCCTTGCCCCAATGTAAATATGGTGTGGACGCTGAATCAAACCAACATCAATCCATAACCGCTGTTGCAAACAACAAACCTTGAAGGCAAAGCTTGAGCAGCGTTATGGCAGCAGCATTCCTTAAAACAAAAACATGATCTCGCCCGGCGATATGTTTAATTCAGCATTGCTGGAATGATAAAACCTGAGCGGCTTAAATAGCGATGAACGCCAGCATGGTAAGCAGGTTGAGAATGGCCACTGCCCGCAGCGAATGCGGATCCTGGTTAAGGTTGTAAACAAACGAGGAGAAAGAGATGATGATGATAAGCACCGACAGAAATATTAAAGGATTGGCAGCCTCCAGGCGATAGGAGCTTTCCGAGCCCTGCAAAATCGCTTTCAGGTCTTTTTGAAGAATATAATCCTTACCCACCTGGAAAGGTGCATATTTTGGCGGCACCTCTATAAAATCATTCACCGCCAAACAGTATTCCCGGTTGTTTACGCCAATCATTTTCACTTCGGCAATCATATGGCGGCCTTCGGCATTTATGGCTTCGCCGCGCTTTACACCAATGGTTTTAGAATAATGGGTTTGATAATGGCAGGGGCCGAAAAAACAAAACAGCAGCTCCCAATAAATAAAAAAACAGCAGATATTAAAAACATTAAATGTTTTATACGCGCCCGAACGCTTAAAGTTGGCCAGTTTGCGGGCTTCGTTTCTTTTTTTTAATGCCACCAGGTGGGCTATCTCCTCGGGGGTAAGCGGAATCCGGGGCGGCCGTTTTCTTTCTTCCGCTGCCATGCCTAACCTATTTTTTTATCCACCAGGTAACTGTTGCGGATGGGGCTGTTTCTTAGCACCAGCTCGCCGATGAAGCCGGCCAGGAACATCATGCTGCCAATGATCATGCAGGCCAGCGAAATATAAAACGAAGGGCGCTGCGTTAAAAGCCGCGCCGGGTAATGGTTAATGGCGCAATACAATTTATAGGCACCCAGGTAAAAGGCAAAACCAAAACCCAGCAAAAATAAAAGCGTGCCTACCAGGCCAAAAAAGTGCATGGGCCGTTTGCCGAATTTAGAAAGGAAAGTAATGGTAAGGAGGTCGAGGAAGCCATTGATAAAGCGGTTCCAGCCAAACTTACTTACCCCATATTTACGCGGCTGGTGAGTCACCACTTTTTCGCCTATCTTATCAAAACCGGCAGCACGGGCCATTACGGGTATAAAGCGGTGCATTTCGCCATATACCTCAATGCTTTTTACCACCTGGTTCTTATAGGCTTTCAGGCCGCAGTTCATGTCGTGCAGCTGTATGCCGCTTATTTTGCGGTTGGTGTAATTATATAGCTTGGAAGGCAGGTTTTTAGTAAAGGCATTGTCATAGCGCTTCTGTTTCCAGCCACTCACCAGGTCGTAACCCTCCTCCTTTATCATGCGGTACAGGCCGGGAATTTCGTCGGGGCTGTCCTGCAGGTCGGCATCCATGGTTATAACCACCTCGCCCTGTGCCTGCTCAAACCCCATGTGCAGGGCCGGCGATTTACCGTAATTGCGCCTGAACTTTATGGCTTTTACCTGCGGGTCGCGCGCTGCCAGGGCTTCAATAGCGGCCCAGGAGCCATCTTTGCTGCCATCGTCCACAAAAATAATCTCGTAAGAAAGCTGGTGCTGTTTTACCACGCGGATGATCCATTCATACAATTCCGGGAGGGATTCCTGCTCATTGAATAAAGGAATAACAATGGATACATTCATAGAATAATGCGTAAAATAACGCAAATCGATCTTACAAATTTTACATTTTTAATTGTAAAATAAAAATTATTATTAATTTTGCAGCGGGTAAGTCTTTCACGACCAGCTCCTGCTGAATCCCCCAGGCTGGGAACGGAGCAAGGGTATTGCGGTTGAGCGGTGCGATGAAAGTAGCTTACCCTTTTTTTATGCCCTAAAAAGCCGTTTTCAGAGCCCTTATTCACTCAACGGAGCCTATATTTCACTCAAAATTTACAGCATTTTAACATTCACCGATGTTAATTTAAGTCAAATAGACTACATTTGTCTCAAACATCTAAATTTCATACGCCGATAGAATAAACATTTACTAGCAATTTTTCTTTCAACTAAAAGCAAGTAATGTTATGTCTATTCTGATGTTAAATGATAACGAGTTGGTGCAACTCTATATCGGCGGAAATGAAGAAGCCCTGGCAGTTTTATTGAACCGGCACAAAAGGAAGATCTATTCCTCCATTATTGTGGTTGTAAAAAACACACAGCTTGCCGAAGACATTTTTCAGGACACTTTTTTTAAAGTGATACAAACGCTTAAGCGCGGGCAATATAACGAGGAGGGCAAGTTTTTGCCCTGGGTGGTGCGCATTGCGCGCAATCTCATCATCGATCACTTCCGCCGCATCAAAAAAATGCCGCCGGTGCCTGTGTATGTAAACGAAGAGGGTGAAGAAGTAAGCATTTTCAACACCCTAGCCAGCGACGACGATGTGGCCGCCAGTGAGGAAAGCACTGCGTTCCGCAAAAACATACGCAACCTCATCAACGAATTGCCTGCCGACCAGCGCGAAGTGGTGCTGATGCGCATTTATTACGACATGAGCTTTAAAGAGATTTCTGAATTCACCAACGTGTCTATTAACACCGCCCTTGGGCGCATGCGTTACGCCCTCATCAACCTCAAAAAAATGATCGGCGAGCGCCGGCTCGAAGTGGCGCTGCGATAAATTGACGGCAGGCCTCCTGTTTCCTTATT
This sequence comes from Bacteroidia bacterium, assembly GCA_044221905.1. GTDB lineage: Bacteria > Bacteroidota > Bacteroidia > B-17B0 > Aurantibacillaceae > Aurantibacillus. Next base: position 126,377 of record JBGAOE010000005.1, on the reverse strand, counting down.
TTCAGGCCATTTCAACGCTTCTGGCAGGCCTGTCCTGGGTTTGCAGCACCAGGCCGTTTTCCTTTCAAATCAGGCTTTATTTTATCAAAAATACATTGGCTTTAGGCAATAAAATTGCTATTTTTACACCTCTTTTTTACCTAAGTCCAAATTACACACGATACAAAACCAATCCGTATGAAAATCCTAGTAGCCATAAGCAATGTGCCCGATACTACCACCAAAATCCAGTTTACCGACGGGGATACAAAATTTAACGCCGCCGGCGTTACTTTTGTGATTAACCCTTACGACGAATGGTATGCCCTGGTGCGCGCGCTCGAATTAAAAGAAGCCAACCTGGCCGAAAAAGTAACTCTTATTCACGTAGGCCTGGCCGATAGCGAAGCCACCATCCGTAAGGGTCTGGCCCTGGGCGCTGATGATGCCGTTCGCGTGGATGCCGAAGGACCTGATGCTTATTTTGTGGCCGAGCAGATTGCCGCTTATGCCAAAGCAAACGGCTACGACCTGGTGCTGGCCGGTAAAGAAACCATTAATTACAATGGCGCCTCTGTGGGCGGCATGATGGCCGGCATCCTCGATGTGCCTTTTATTTCGATGGCCACCAAGCTTGACCTGGCCGGCAACAAAGCCACCGTAGAGCAGGATATTGACGGCGGCACCCAGGTGGTGGAATGTGAGCTGCCGCTGGTAATCAGTTGCGCCAAAGGCATGGCCGAGCAGCGCATTCCCAACATGCGCGGCATTATGGCGGCCCGCACCAAACCGCTGGCAGTAGTGCCTGCCAATGGAGCTGCGCCTTTAACCTCGGTGAAATCATACACCCTTAACCCCGGCCGCACCGCGGTTAAAATGATCAGCGAAGACAATATGGACGAGCTGGTGAACTTATTGCACACCGAAGCCAAAGTTATTTAATCAAGCATTTTCAAAATCCAATTTTCATTTTATGTCAGTTTTAGTATATACCGAAGTAAATAAAGGCCGTGTAAAAAAAGCATCGCTCGAGTGCATTAATTATGCCGTAAAGATTGCTGAATTAACCGGCTCTACCGTAACCGCCCTTGTAAACAATGCCGATGCCGCTCAATTGGAAGAAATTGGCAAAGCCGGCGCTGCCAAAATCTTATCTGTAAAAAACGACAAGCTCAACAGCGACAGCATGCTGGTGAGCGCTGCCGTGGAGCAGGCTGCCAAAGCCGAAAATGCAAAGATCATTATTTTTGCATTCGACATGGTGGGCAAGGCCGTGGCCCCGCGTCTTTCGGCCCGTTTAAAAGCAGGCCTGGTGGCCGGCGCGGTAGATTATCCAACTGTGAACGGAAACGCCCTGGAGGTAAAGAAAGCCGTATTTTCGGGCAAAGCCACTGCCCTGTATAGCATTAACAGCGAGGTGAAAGTGATCTCCCTTTTACCCAACAGCTTCCCGGTAAAGCTGGGCGATAACAAAGCCAGCGTAAGCGATTTTAATCCCGACCTTTCATCGGTAAGCGCCCGCATTGCAGTAAAAGAAGTAAAATCAACCGAAGCCGGCGGCATGATTCCATTGCCTGAAGCCGAACTGGTGGTAAGCGCCGGCCGCGGCCTAAAAGGCCCTGAGAACTGGGGCATGGTGGAAGATCTGGCCAAAGTGCTGGGTGCCACTACTGCCTGCTCGCGCCCGGTAGCCGATATGCACTGGCGCCCGCACCACGAACACGTGGGCCAAACAGGCATTGCCATTCGTCCCAACCTGTATATTGCCATCGGCATTTCAGGCGCTATACAGCATTTGGCAGGCGTAAACGGCAGCAAAACCATTGTAGTGATCAATAACGATAAAGAAGCCCCTTTCTTTAAATCGGCCGATTATGGAGTAGTTGGCGACGCATTTACCATTGTGCCTAAATTAACAGAAGCCCTTAAAAAATTTAAGGCGCACCAAAACTAAGCCGATTTTTTCCGTACATTTAGAGAGACAGTTAATGAAAAAGGTTCGTTTAGAAATTGTTGGATTATCTTACAGCCAGACACAAAGCGGCGCTTATGCGCTGGTGTTGGGAGAAAGCTCGGGGTCGCGCCGGTTACCCATCATAATAGGAGGTTTTGAGGCGCAGGCCATTGCTATCGAACTCGAAAAAATGAGTCCCAGCCGGCCTTTAACCCACGATCTGTTCAAATCCTTTGCACAAACCTTTGATATTACTGTAAACGAAGTGCTCATCTACAACCTGGTGGAAGGTATTTTTTACGCCAAGCTGATATGCACCGATGGTACCCGCGAGGTGGAAATTGATGCCCGGACGAGCGACGCCATTGCACTGGCCGTTCGGTTTAACTGCGAAATATATACCTACGAATTTATTCTTAAAAGCGCGGGCATTGTGCTCGACGACGACCTGGAAGTGGGCTCCATCACCGAGTCGGCACAGGCATCGGAGGTGCCCGAAAGCGCCAAGCCCATGGAAGCCGATGAATACAAAGGGAAAAGCAGCGAAGAGCTGAAAAGCATGCTGCAAACCGCCCTGGAGGAAGAAAAATACGAAATGGCCTCCAAAATCAGGGATGAGCTGAACCAGCGCAAAAAATCATAAGATAAACCCTATTACAATAAAAAACCTGGCTGTAAACAACCAGGTTTTTTGTTTTTAAAAACATCCGTATCAGTGTTTTTCGGCAGTGGTGGGCGCCGCCGGCTGACCGGGAGTTGGCGCTTTTTCTTCCTTTTTATCTTTAGCCGCCGGCTGGTTTTTAGAGGCCGGCACGCCTTTTTCGTTAATAGCCATGCGCGTGCCGCTTTTTTGTTCGGCAGCGGTTGATTTCTCCTCTTTTTTTGCTGCGCCGGGCTTAGGCTGCACAGCCGGTTGCGACTGCTCGGCCGGAGCGGTTATTTTTTGTTTAGGCTCTTGTTTAGGCTCCTGCTTTGAAGGAGATTGAGCTTTGCCCGCAAGCGTAAAAAATGCCAGCGCCGAAAGAGTGTAGATTATTTTTTTCATAGCATCAGGTTTAGATAGAACTAAGGTATAAAAAATAATCAAGCCTCAAAACATGCAAAAATTACAATTAAGTTAATTTACCATTTTGCCGGGAGTGCGGTCAAAAATGTGCTTACAGCTGCGATTCCAGCCCTTTCAGCTCCTCTACCTTATCGAGGTAGCCCAGCTTTTCGTAAGAAAAAATAAGGTTGTTGAGGCAGCGTTTTAAGATCTCGATGTTACTGCAGGGCAGATAATACTTAGCCTCCGGCTCAAGGTTAAGCTGCTTCAAAAACTGGTCGATGTCTTTTTGATTAAACACCAGGCCCTTGCTGAAGGGATTGATGTAAAACAGGATGTTGTTGGACAGCGTTTTGTTGTTCACGTCCATCAGGTTGGCAAAATCGTTGAGATAGGCCAGCACAAAGTGCTGCGGCAGGTTAATGCCAAAAACGGGTATGCTCAGGTCTTTGCAAATAAGCAGGTAAACCACGCTCAGCATTAAGGGGTTGCCTTTTTTGCTTTCGAGCACGTTGTTAATGAACGAGTTTTGCGGAGCGTGGTAATTGGTGATGTTGCCGCTGAACTGGTGCACCTCGAACAAAATATGATTGATGATCTTCACTTTTTCGAGCGCGGTCAGGTCTTCGTGCAACTCCAGCCACACATCCTGGCGAATCTGGTGCAGTTGTTTTTTGATCTTGTTCTCATCCAGATCGGGATACTGGTACCTGGCCAGCAGCAAAATGCCTTTCAGCAGATCGTCCTGCTCTTCGCGGGCCCAGTGTTTAAGGGCTTTTTGCAGGGTCTCGAACTGTATGGTGTGAATAATGGTCTCGATGCGTTTTTGCATAATGGCATCAAAACTGTTTTCCCAGGCGGTTTCCAGGTGTGGAATGGCAGGCGGTCCAAGCGTTACAAAACGGTCTTTCACCTGCGTGTAGATAATCTCGTCCGGGTCGTCCAGCAGGGTGATGAGGGCAATCACCTCCTTCAGGCTCATGTCGTTTTTTCGTTTGGCTGCCATTTAGTAAAGCAAAAATAAAGCGAACGGCTCTTTTTTTAATAAGCGGCGCTCCTACTTCTTAACAAAACCGGTGTTTATTTGTTTGAACAGGGTTTTATTCATAAAAATGAGCATGTTTCTGGGGCTTACGATTGTATCAGGGGGCTAGTTTTACGAGATGCTGAAACAAGTTCAGCATGACATTGGATGAATAATGGGTCACCATGAACTTTGTTGAGATGCTGAAACGGGTTTAACATGACATCTGATGAACGGGGCTCCCCGAACTCGTTTCAGGGTTTCGTAATTTTAAAGCGGATACAGATTCCGAGATGCTGAAACAAGTTCAGCACGACATTGGATGAATAATGGGTCACCATGAACTTTGTTGAGATGCTGAAACGGGTTCAACATAACATCTGAATGAACGGGTCACCATGAACTTTGTTGAGATGCTGAAACGGGTTCAACATGACATCTGAATGAACGGGTCACCCTGAACTCGTTTCAGAGTCTCGTAATTTTAAAGCGGGTACAGATTCCGAGATGCTGAAACAAGATCAGCACGACATTGGATGAATAATGGGTCACCATGAACTTTGTTGAGATGCTGAAACGGGTTTAACATGACATCTGAATGAACGGGGCTCCCCGAACTCGTTTCAGGGTCTCGTAATTTTAATGCGGGTACAGATTCCGAGATGCTGAAACAAGTTCAGCATGACCACCAGGTGCCGGTTCGGCGAGCACACAGCTCATGGTGCCTTCCTCGTCCGGTTCGCCCAGCATTACCGGCAGGCTGCGGTTGCAAAGCTCTTGCTGAAACGGGTGTTTTACTTTTACATAATTGGCGGTAAAACCATACATAAAGCCGTTTTTATTCTCATGCTCAAACAGTACCGTCGCCACTGTATTTTTTTGCTTTTCGTAAAAGGCCCTCAGCTTTTTGGCCGAAAGGATCCTGAGCATTTTATTGCGGCGCTTGCGCTCTGCCATAGGCACCGGGTTGGCCATAAGCGCCGCCTCGGTATTATCGCGCTCGCTGTAGGTAAATACGTGCAGATATGAAATATCCAACGAGTTAATAAAATTATAAGTATCCAAAAATTCCTCCTCCGTTTCGCCGGGAAAACCCACAATCACATCCACCCCAATGCAGCAATGCGGCATCAGGTGGCGGATGGTGGCCACCCGGTCGGCATACAGCTCGCGCAGGTAGCGGCGTTTCATTCGTTTCAGCACGGCGTTGCTGCCGCTTTGCAGCGGAATGTGGAAGTGCGGCACAAAGCGCTGCGACCGGGCTACAAAGGCAATGACCTCATCTTTCAGCAAATTGGGCTCTATGGAGGAAATGCGAAAGCGTTCAATCCCTTCAACCTGGTCCAGCTGCCCGATCAGCTCCAGGAACGTGAACTCCCGCTTCTTTTTCTCATCGCCGTCAATAAACTGGCCGTAGCCAAAATCACCAATGTTGACGCCGGTAAGCACTATTTCCTTTACCCCGCTTTGCGCAATTTTATGGGCATTGGCCACCACGTTTTCGATGGTATCGCTGCGGCTTTTGCCACGGGCCAGCGGAATGGTGCAAAACGTGCAGCTATAGTCGCAGCCGTCCTGCACTTTTAAAAACGAGCGGGTACGGTCGCCCACGCTATAAGCGTCCACAAAAAAATCGGCTTCGGCTATTTCGCAATTATGTATGCGGGCATGGGTTTCTTTGCCGGAAAAATGAATGTAATTGAGCAGCTTAAATTTTTCGGTAGCGCCCAGCACCACGTCTACGCCTTCAATGCGCGAAATTTCTTCGGGCTTGAGCTGCGCATAGCAGCCCACTACGGCCACAAAGGCATCGGGGTTTTTAGAAAGTGCGCTTTTTACAATCTGTTTGCATTCCTTATCGGCATTTTCGGTCACCGAGCAGGTATTGATCACATACACATCGGCCGCTTCCGAAAAATCTCTTTTTGCAAAGCCTTTTTCAAAAAACAAACGGGCAATGGTAGATGTTTCTGAAAAATTCAGCTTACATCCCAGGGTATGAAAAGCAACTGTTTTATTGGTAAACGACATGCGGCAATGGGGGGCAAAGATAGGCAATTATTCCCGTACAATGTACATTGTACACTGTACATTGTACCATGGCATTGCATCTTCCCCGTATTTATCGTATCTTTACCCTTTATCTTTTTTATGGAATTAACCGCTTTAACAGCCATTTCGCCGATCGACGGACGCTACCGCAAAACAGCCGATCCGCTGGCTGTGTATTTTTCGGAGTTTGGCCTTATGAAGTACCGCGTGCAGGTAGAAATAGAGTATTTTATTTCGCTGGCGGCACTGGGCCTGCCTCAGCTGCCAAAGTTGAGCGATGCTCAGAAAACCATGCTGCGTCACACTTACGTGAATTTTTCGACCGACGACGCCCTTAAAATAAAAGACACCGAAAAAATTACCAACCACGATGTAAAAGCCGTGGAGTATTTTATAAAAGAAAAGCTCGAAGGTTTTGATCTGAACGCTTACACCGAGTTTGTGCATTTTGGATTGACCTCGCAGGACATCAACAATACCAGCATCCCATTGTCGCTTAAAGAAGCGTCAACGGCCGTGCTGTTTCCGGCCGTTACCAGCGTTACCGAAAAAATAAAAGAGCTGAGCCGCGAATGGAAAGATATATCGTTGCTGGCCCGCACCCATGGCCAGCCGGCCTCGCCCACCCGCCTGGGCAAAGAATTTTATGTGTTTGTGGAGCGCCTGCACACCCAGCTGCAACAGTTAAAGCACGTGCCTTTTTCCGCCAAATTTGGCGGGGCCACCGGCAACTTTAACGCCCACCAGGCCGCTTACCCCGAGCAAAACTGGATAGAGTTCGGCAACCGGTTTGTGAACGAGGTGCTGGGCATGCACCGCTCGCAGTTTACCACCCAGATTGAGCACTACGATAACCTGGGCGCTTACTGCGATGCGCTAAAGCGCGTAAACACCATTTTAACCGACCTGTGCCGCGATGTGTGGACCTACATCAGCCTGAACTATTTTAAGCAAAAGCTCAAAGCCGGCGAAGTGGGTTCCTCGGCCATGCCTCACAAAGTAAACCCCATCGATTTTGAAAATGCCGAGGGCAACCTGGGCATTGCCAATGCGCTACTTGAGCATTTATCGGCCAAGCTGCCTATTTCGCGCCTGCAGCGCGATTTAACAGACAGCACCGTGCTGCGCAACCTGGGCGTGCCGCTGGCGCACTCGCTTATTGCGTATACCAGCATTTTAAAAGGGCTCAACAAGCTTATTCTGAATGAAGCCGTACTGCACAGCGACCTAGAAGATAACTGGGCCGTAGTGGCAGAGGCCATACAAACCATTTTGCGCCGCGAGGGATATCCTAAGCCTTACGAGGCCTTAAAAGATCTTACCCGCACACATGCCGAAATTACGCAGCAGGCCATGCATGAATTTATTAAAGGGCTTAAAGTAAGTGAAGCCGTAAAAAAGGAATTAAAACAAATTACCCCGCATAACTATACGGGCATACATCCTCATTTTTGATCATGAACAGGGTTTGGACATACGTAATAAGCCAGGCGCTCAGCCCGGAGCAATTAACACAACTGCAAACCGCAGGCATGCATTTTGTGCAGCACTGGAGCGCGCACGAAAACAAGCTGGCCGCCTCTTTTGACATTATTGGCAACAGGATTATTGTGGTGAAGGTGAACGAGGACGTGCACGGTGCCAGCGGCTGCAGCATTGATAAGCTCACGCGATTTATAAAAGAAACAGAGGCCGCCTTTCGCATTGAGCTGTTGAACCGTTTTTTGGTGGCTTACAAAAGCACGGGGGGTATTGAAGTAACACACGCTTCCAAAATAAAAGAGCTGCTGCAACAGGGAGCTCTTTCTGAAAATACAACCGTGTTTAACACGGCGATAGCCAATGAAGATGAGCTTGGCAACTGGGAACAACCCTTAAAGGATACCTGGCTGAATAAATACCTGGCAAATGCTTGAGAATGAAATGTTGAATCTTAAATTTTGAATTGGTTTTTCATTTAAAATTGTCTGCGTCAAAGAGATTCATTTTTTTCATAAATTAGATTATGAAAAAAATTATACTTTTCGGATTTCTATTTATTCATTTGAGTAAATATAATGCACAAATATGGTGCACCCCCAGTTCGGTATGGCATTATGACTTTGTGAGTGGGTATTCAAAGCATACCTATATATCCGATACCTTGATATTGGGGCAGATTCATAATAAAATCCAGATACACGATTTTGGCAAAGGCTGGGGAGGTCATAATGATTACAGGTATATTTATACACGCATAAACAACAATGTAGTTTACCTTGGGCCTGACACTGTTTTTGACTTAAAGGCAAACATAGGACAGCAATGGCGTATAAGAGCTTTTTCGAATGACACGGTGCCACTGCGCAGCTGCCATTCGCTTGTTACGGTTATGGATACCGGGCACCTGACTATTCAGGGAATTTGGCTAAAGTGGCTGAAAGTCCAGGTTTCACGTAATCAACGCAGTAAATTTACCGGGCCGGATACGATTGTTGAACGAATAGGCTTTTTAAGGTCTTATGCATTTGGTTTTGATTATGATTGTTACCAGGCCGTGGATGCTGACCTCGCGAGCGATCTACGCTGCTTTTCTGATAACAAGATCCCACTTTATAAATATCGCTATACAGGCGATTGCGAATATCACGTTTTTACCTCATTAGCTGAACGCACCGGGCTGGACGGATCATTTTTACTCTATCCGAATCCCGCACAGGGCCTGGTAACTATCAAATTTGATCAAAGCGACAATTATTTACTCAAATTGTGCGACCTTACCGGAGTCGAATTAAAAGTTATACAAATCACCGCAAATAATCCTGTGATTGACACCCGTGGAATGAATAATGGAATTTACATTGTAAAGTTGTTTGACCGTAACCATAAGCCTTTAGCCCGGCAAAAACTTATTGTCTCTAACTAGCATCTTAAAAATTAAAAAAATGTTGAATTGATACTTCATTTAAAATTCAACATTTATAATTTCAGTTCAGTATTTCAAAAAACCATCTACCTGTGCCACGCAAGCTTTCATCTGATCCTCACCAATAAATTTACCATCTGAGTCCATTACTTTGCCGATAACCGAAATGGGCAGTTTGTTGTGAAATACGTGCATTTTAAGGTAATGCAGCACGCCCGTGAGGTGGTCCATGCCTCTTAAATTGCCGGCCCGCCCATCTGAAACGCCTACCAGGCAAGCATACTTATCCGCCCACTCGCGCGGGTGAATGGTTTCAAGAAAGACCTTTAAAATGCCTGGGAAGCTGCCGTTGTACTCGGGCGCCACAAAAATGAACTTATTGATTGGGCTCACGTAATCGGCCGCCAGCTGTGCATATTCGAGCGTTCTTTTGCCAAAGGTTTCGGCAAAGGCAATGTCTTTTGGCAACAGGCTAAAATCTAAAATACTTACGTCGTAATTCCTTTCCTTCAGTATCCTTTCGTATATCCTGCTCACCTTTAAGGTGTTACTATCAGGGCGATTGGTACAGCTAAACACTACTATTTTCTCCATAAAAATTTATCAACAAACTGTAGCTTTTGTTAAAAACTAAAACCCGGAAAAGTCACGAATTAATTTAATTTTACAAACAGCAATTTTAAGCAATTGTTTAGTTTTTATGAACATCACGTACTACGGTCATTCATGTTTTGGGGTAGAGATTAACGGGAGGCATTTGTTGTTTGACCCTTTTATACGTCCTAACGAATTAGCCAAACACATTGATATTACTGCGATCAAAGCCGATTACATTCTTATTTCGCACGGGCACGAAGACCATATTGCGGATGCCGAGGAGCTGGCCAAGCGCACCGGCGCACGCGTGATTTGTAATTATGAGATTCATAACTGGCTGAGAGCGAAGGGTGTAGAAAATGTTCATCCCATGAATATCGGGGGCAAAATAAAGCTGGATTTTGGCAATGTAAAATGCGTGGTGGCGGTGCACAGCAGCGGTTTACCGGATGGTACCTATGGCGGCAATCCCATGGGTTTTGTGATAGAAAGCAGCGAAGGCAATTTTTATTACGCCGGCGATACCGCCCTTACGTACGACATGAAGCTGATTGGCGAATACCGCCAAATAGATTTTGCTTTTTTACCCATTGGCGACAACTTTACCATGGGAGTGGACAATGCCATTATAGCCAGCGATTTTATTGCCTGTAACCAGGTGATAGGAATGCATTATAATACGATTGCATACATTAACATAGACACGCAGGAAGCCGTTGCCAAATTTAACCGCAGCGGCAAAAAACTGAGATTATTTGAAATTGGAGAGACTTTAAACAATAAGGACCTAAAATAACGGGAAGAACATGGGAAAAATAATAGCAATAGCCAATCAAAAAGGAGGCGTAGGCAAAACCACAACAGCCATTAACCTGGCCGCCGCCCTTGCTGTATTAGAGTATAAAACCCTGCTGGTGGACGCCGATCCCCAATCAAACGCCACTTCAGGTGTGGGCATTGATCCTGCCAACGTAAAATCGGGCCTGTACGAATGTATTATCGACAGCCTGAACCCGAAGGACGTGATCTTAAAAACCGATACGCCCAACCTGTTTTTGCTGCCTACCAATGCCGATCTTGTGGGTGTGGAACTGGAGCTGGTGAATCTTACCAACCGCGAGTACATGATGAAAAAAGCGCTGGATAAGATCAAGGATAAATACGATTTTATTATTGTGGACTGCTGCCCTTCGCTGGGTCTTACGGTAATCAACTCCCTGTCGGCTGCCGACAGTGTGATCATTCCGGTGCAATGCGAATACTTTGCGCTGGAAGGCATGGGCAAATTATTACAAACCATTAAAATTGTTCAGTCGCACTTAAACACCAGCCTCGATATTGAAGGGGTGCTGCTCACCATGTTTGATGGCCGCCTGCGCCTTTCGAACCAGGTGGTGGAAGAAGTGAAAACACACTTCCAGGACATGGTGTTTGACACGCTCATTCACCGCAACATTAAACTGGCGGAAGCACCGAGCTTTGGCAAAACCATTATTATGCACGATGCCATTGGCAAAGGCTCAACCAGCTACCTGAACCTGGCGCGCGAAATACTGCAGCGTAATGGCCTTACCAAAATAAGCGACAACGACCGGATGATCAACATCCAGGAATCGGAAGAGGAGCTGAGCGAAGATATATAAGTTACAAGTCAGAATTCAAAAGTCAAAAGACGGGAGATTAACCGAGAACCTTTTGAATTTTGAATTTTAAATTTTGAATTAAAGAACGAAGAGATGAGTAAGAAACAAGCATTAGGCAGAGGATTAGGCGCATTGTTAGAAAATGCAAAAACCGACATTACCACCCGTGGCATTGGCGAAAACGCCCCGGTGGTAAATTCGGTATCGGTGATCAAGATCAGTCATATTGAAACCAACCCTTTTCAGCCACGTACCAATTTTGAGGAAGTGGCTCTGCAGGAGCTGAGCGACAGCATCAAGCAGCATGGCATTATACAGCCATTAACCGTGCGCAAGCTGGGTTATGATAAATACCAGCTTATTTCGGGCGAGCGCCGTTTTCGTGCTTCGCAAATGGCCGGCCTTACCGATGTGCCCGCATACATCCGCGTGGCCGACGACCAGGCCATGCTTGAAATGGCACTGGTGGAAAACATACAGCGTGAAGACCTGGATCCCATTGAAGTATCTTTATCTTACAAGCGCCTGATTGATGAATGCAACCTTACGCAGGAACAATTGAGCGAAAAGGTGGGCAAACAACGCAGCACCGTTACCAATTTTCTTCGCTTATTAAAATTACCGGCTCCCATTCAAAAATCGCTGCGCGACCGCGAGATCAGCATGGGCCATGCCAAAGCGCTTATAAACATTGACAATGAAGACCGCCAGCTGGCCATTTTTGCCCTGGCCCTCGAGCAGGAACTTTCGGTGCGGCAAATTGAAGAGCTGGCCCGCGGCGAAAAAACAAAAATAACGCCTAAAGTAAGCCGCGTAGAGCGCCCGCTGACGATCGAAGACAAAACCATTGCCAAAGAGCTGGACAAGATCTTTAATAAATCGTACAGCTTTAAGCGCAATGCCAAAGGCGGCGGCGCCTTAACGCTCAATTTCAGCAACGATAACGAGCTGAAACATATTGTTTCTTTTTTTGGGATTGAGTAAGGGCCTTCAGGTCATTTCGACCTGATGGAAAAATCTGTTCCTTTAACCATTGAAACTTCTCGCTTTGTTTGAAATGACTGAAAAGAGAACAGATTTCTCAGACCAGATTTATTTCTCCCATGTCTTCGAAATGACCACATTATCGATTCAAATCTTCGTGCAAATTCGTGCAATTAGTGGCTTAATCCTTTGAAAAAGATCCTTCTCATATCTGACACGCATAATTATTTAGAACCCAAGCTTACCAAGCACATTGCCGAAGCAGACGAAGTGTGGCATGCCGGCGACATCGGGCAGATAGCCCTGTGTAAAGACATAGAAAAGCTGAAGCCCCTGCGGGCCGTATTTGGCAATGCCGATGGGGCCGATATTCGCGCCGAATACCCCGAGCACTTGTTTTTTAGCTGCGAGGCCGTAAAGGTATACATCACCCACATTGGCGGTTACCCGGGCAAATATCCTGCTAAACTAAAAGCCACGCTCAAAGAGCAAACTCCCGGCCTGTTTATTTGCGGGCACTCACACATTTTAAAAGTGATGTACGACCAAGAGCTGCAGCTCCTGCACATGAATCCCGGCGCCTGCGGCGTGCATGGGTTTCACACGGTTAAAACCGCCCTGCGCTTTGAAATAGAAGGCGCTGAAATAAAAAATCTGGCCGTGATTGAATTAGGTGGCAGAACATCCGTAACTTAGCACCATGGACGAGAATGCATATTTCAGCGACGAGGCACTGGCCCGCTTTGTAAGTGCACAGGGCAAAACCGTGGAAAAGATAATTTGCCATCTGTGGCAAAACGGCATCGATGCCGGCAGCAAGGTAGAGCTGATCGATAACGTGGAGTTGCACTTTACCGATAAACAAAAGCTGACCATTGCCTGCAACGAAAGTGGCGAAGGGCTCGATGCCATAAACTTTGATTACAAAACCACCGCCCAGGCCCTCGAAAAAGAATTTGAAGGAAAGATAAAACTCTTTGCTGTAAATGCTTCTACCACCAAAATGTGGGAAGAGGTAATTGGTAAAACCCTGGAAAGCGTACAGATTGTAAAAGAAGGCGAATACCACAAAGCCGGATCGGCGCTGCTGGTATTCAGCGGTAAAGAGCAGCGCATTATTTCTGTGAGCCCGCTCGACGGACTGATCATTGACTATTACGAAGAGGATTAAAACCTGCCTGACACTGCCAGGACTGCACGTTTAGAAAAATTTAATTACCTTAAACGATCATTTCTTCATTTCATGCAAGGCAGAAGTCCGGCGATATTACCTGCTCCCAGGCGCGATTATTTTTTGTTGTTCTTTTTATGGCTGATACTCACGGCTGTGAACATCAACAAGGCGTTTCATATCGACGATCCGTTTCACCTTGAGGCGGCGCAGCGCATCAGCGAAACACCGCTCAAACCCATGTCGGGCCTCATTAACTGGGCCGATGACCCAAGCCCCATGCATCTTTACAACCAGCCCTCGCTGTTTTTTTATTCGGTAGCCGGTGTGGGCGCTTTGTTTGGCTACCACGAAATACCCATGCATTTATTTTTATCGGTATTCACCTTCCTGGCCCTTTATTTTTTTTATAAGATCTGCCGCTTTATCCGGGTACAGCGGGTGGGCCTGCTGCTGGCCTTGTTCGCATTTTGCCCCGCGTTTATTATCAATCAAAACCTGATGACGGATACACCCATCCTGGCGCTGATGCTGGGATTTACCTGGTTTTTGCTGAAAGCAAACGATACCAGCCATTTAAAAAACTATTCTTATTCGGCCCTGTTGCTTGGCTGTGGATTATTGATCAAATATTCGCTGCTGCCCTTGTTGGTAGCTCTGTTTCTGGTTATTGCGCTCCGGAAGCATTACAAATACCTGGTGGTGCTGCTCATCCCGTTATTATTGCTTTGCGGCTGGTCTCTGTGGAATTATGCAGAATACGGCTCTGTGCACATTTTAGACCGACCCCGCGGCAATATGGATTTTGGCCAGCTGTTCGCGTTTATGGGCTGCCTGGGCTGCGTATCGTTGGTTTCGTTGTCGTTTATCTCAGGCCTGCTTCCCTACCGAATGGTGCCCTGGCTCTGTGGGCTTGCTTTGCTGGCAGCGCTGGTATTTGTCATACGGGCAGCCTTATGTCCCATACCCGAAGGAGAAGTGGCGGAACAGCTTAATAATGCCTTTATCATCAATGGCTTTTTTATTTGCGGCCTGCTGGTGCTTGTGGTTATCATGAGCCTTGTAAAAACAGGCCTGCGGCAGTTTGTAACCGGTTATACATTTACGTTTCTTCTTCTGGGCGGTACTGTGGCGGTGTTTATAGTTTTATTTGCTCCGTTTATGGCCACGCGCCATGTGTTGTTAATCATCCCCTTTGTATTGCTGCTCATGCACCCGCTAACGGATAGGGCCAACAGCCTGGTGAATAGCCTGACATTAGGCGCCACCGCCTTGCTGGGTCTTCTGCTGGGTGTTTCCGACTGGCAATATGCCCATTATTACCGGCAGCTGGCCGCAGAAGTAGCGCTTCCAAAAAACAAAACAGTATGGGCACCCGGCCACTGGGGCTGGCAGTGGTACTCGCAGCAGCGCGGCATGCTCCCCTACTTCACGTACCATTCCCTTGTAAAAACAGGCGATTATTTTGTATACCCAAAAACCATTTGCCTGCCGCAAATTAACAGCAACATTACCCTGACGGTGATGGATAAAAAATGGCACGAAGCCGGGCCACTGAGCTTTTTCTCAGGCAGCAATTACGCCACGCTTTACAATTCGTTTAACGACAAAGCGCCCTGGATTCTTTCCAAGCGGCCCATTGACACCTTGCTGATTTGTGTGGCCAGTGTTAAAACACCGGAAAATTAATAATCTCAATATAATCTAAGATCATGTAGAATTCGTTTCAGCACAGTATCTCGTTAAGCTAACCGGAATCGATATCTTGAACATAGAGCCATGCTGAATTCTTCGGCCTGCCTGGCGTAATCGGTCACGCTGAACTCGTTTCAGCATCTCGTTAACTCGTTCAAACGTAGTAGCGAAACCCTGAAACAACTGTCCCAAACTTGCTTCGGGATGCTCAGGATTAATTCATTCACCGTTATGCTGAACTTGTTTCAGCATCTCGTTAACTCGTTCAAATGTAGTAGCGAAACCCTGAAACACCTGTCCCGAACTTGCTTCGGGAAGTTCTGAGTAACGCAAAATCAATTTTTGAGATAAATCAAATTTTATAGCTGAAACGATTTAAGTTTGCGTGACCGGATCCCGACCGGTTGCAAAGGGCATTATATTTGATTCTCTCCCTTTTTAATTTATAACCTTGCATAAATATGAAAAAAATTATTTTACCCTTATGCCTTTTATTATCGGCTGCCGCAACCGCACAGGTAACGTACACCGACATCAATCCCGATGCGGTGATTGCCGCCACCACGCAAAGCCAAAGCGTGCAATACGATTTAGACCTGAACAATGACGGTACTATTGATTTTAATATCAAGCACAACGATTATGGCGGATTTAAACAGGCTGAGTTTTATACCAATTTCGGGCAGACCGGCGAAATACTCTCCAATGGCAGCGGTGGCGCATTGGCGCTTAATCTTAACGCCAATATTAATTCCACACTCACCAATTGGGTGTGCACCGCCACTTCGAGCGGCAACAGCGCCTTGTTTATGAACGCCAACGGCGCCGCTTTTCCGGGCCAGCAAGATAAGTTTGTGGGATTGAGGATCAAGCTAAGCGGCCAATGGCACTATGGCTGGGTAAGGCTCAACATCCCGTCTGATACGGCCAGCATTGTTATTAAAGATTATGCCTACAACACCATGGCCAACGCTTCTGTAACTGCCGGACAGGTTGCTACCGCCATAAACAGCTCTATTGAAAAGGAAAAAATCTCTGTTTCTGTATACCCCAATCCGGCTGCTAAAACCATTGCCATATCACTGAATCAAACAGATGGTAAACCCACCGAGCTAAGCGTGATAAGCCTGCTCGGCAGGCAGGTCTTGTGGCAACAACTTACTGGCTTAACAACCAGCTGCGACATCTCAAATCTGCCGGCAGGTATTTATTTTATCCGCCTTATAAAAAATAAAGAGCTCATCGGCGAAAAGAAGATAATTATTGAGGCTCAGAATTAATTCAGATACCTTCGCTTTTTTCCGTTGAGAATTATACTTTTTGCTTGATCAAAAAGTAACAAAAAATCAAGACTGCCGAAAATCACCTTAAAATCTACGGACAGTTTTAGCTCGCAAACAAGGTGTGCGGTGATACTGCTCAAATAATAACCGCAATTACGCACACTGCGTTTGCTTAGAGCAGGCCATCGCTTAAAACTATCCTTGATTTTTGACGGTGTTTTTCGAAGGTCGGAATGCTGCAGAAAGTCCTCGCCCCGGTAACTATCGGGGCGAGGACTCTCCGCTCTATCCCTATCGCAAAACGATAATCACGTGTAAGGTTTTACGAGATGCTGATCCCGATAATTATCGGGACAGCATGACCGGAAATAGGTTTATTACTTTTGCCCCGAAGCAAGCCAATAGCTAACGTTCCGTGCAGCGTCTCCGGTCGAAATGACACCGCTTAAGAGAAACGATCTGATCGCGTAATTATAAAAATTGCCGGGCTATTTCTTCGCCAGCTGCAACGTAAAGCTATTCAGCTCATCCAGCGCCGCAGCCAGATCCATGAGCAGGCCTGCCTGTTCGCGGGGTATTTTTCGCTCTTTTACTATCAGCTTTACTTTGAGCAGGTATGATGTTTCCGAATTTTTTACGATCCCGCTTTCCAAGTCAAAAAAGGCGTTGTTTATCTGGCGCGAAAAGGCCGCAGCATTCCCGATTTCAGTTGGCTGGGTAAACTCCAGCATAAAGTTATAAGCATCCGAAAATTCAAAGTCAAGGTAATAATCGTGTGTGGGCTGCTCCGGCAGCACTTCTTTTGACAGGGTAAACGAGAACCAGTTCTTCAGATCAAGCACTGCGGGCGAATTCAGCTTCACTGTTTCCGTACAGTTAAAATTGTAACGAAAGGGAAAATCCGTAATGTTCGACGACTTTTTAATTTTGATATCAGAGGCGCCGGGTTTAGCGGTGCATTTTTTGAAATAATGCGGCGAGATTGTGGAATCAACATATTCGTTCAGGTAGATATGCCTCAGCAGCGTCGAAAACTGGCCACTCAGGCTTTCCTTGATCATTAACCCAGCCTTCAGGCTGTCGGTTACAATGCGAATGGTGGCATTTTCAGTGCGGGTGTTTTCGTTATAGGTGCCCTTGTGGGTTTTAATGAATTTGAAATACTGCCCGTCTTTATTTTCAGTATCTTCCTGAAAATTGTGAGGGCTAAGAGCTGCCAGCACACCTTCGTAATAAAACGGCAGCTCGTTTAAATGGTATTTAAGCCCATTGTTGCGCGGTACAAAATATATGTACGAGCCCTGTGAAGGGATTGCCATAATATTGCGCTCATAACCGTAGTGCGCACGGTAATAAATACTATGCTCGCCATACCGGCGATCCTGCACATTGGCAGTAAAATAAAATATCTTATTATCGTTCAATATATCCTGCGTTACTTTCCACCCCGAACCTGCTATGCGCCGTTTCAGCAAATGATCGCCGCTGCTTATATCGTATAAATTCGATTCATTATAATACAACTGGTTCATGGTAATGTAGCGAAACGCATTGAACGTATCGCAAAGCGCTTTGAAAAATTCCTTATGGCTCGAATCTGTGCCAACCGGCGGCAATGTGGCCACAAACTTACGAACGGAGGCAAATTGTTTGTCGTAAATTTTCACATAATGATTGGTGGTATCTTTTATATTCAGCCATTCAAAATTAGGGGCCCGCACAAGATCATATTCGTAAACCCTGTCGTTGGGTCTTGAATACGAGCCCCTAAATGCCCTGTAAAAATTAAAGTCAACAAATACGTGGGGCAGGCTCCTGCCTTCAAAGCTATTGGCAGGATAATTGACAGCGGCCAGGTTCCCGATCTTAATTTTATCCGTCCTGATGATATAGTTATCCGCCGAGGAAGGGGATACTGTTTTGGTGACGAGTGAATCGGCAACGTAAACAGGCAGTACAAATTTGTACTGGTCAAGTTTTTCATTTATTTTATAAATAAAGTCATACTCGCAGTTAAGCTTTGGGTATGGGCCGTTAAAATAAAAAAGGTTGGAACCGTAACCGGAATTGAACTGGAGCTCGTATTGGATCTCAATCACATCGCCCACGCTTACGCTCTCAAATGTAAACACCATCATATCGTCTTCCAAAAATTTGCCGGAAGATCCCGTCCATCTTACGGTTTCATACCTGTGATCGAGTACCACAGGTATCCACCTGTTGTTTAATAATTTTCTGGCAGCCAGTTTTAATACCCGAAAATCAGAGATAAAAGGTGCTTTTATCCTGGCCGTTCGCCCTTGCTTAAAAAAACAGGCATCGTAGGCATAATCAAACGATTCGGGTAATTTAAATGCTTTAAGCAGTTCCAGACCTTTCTTTGTGTTGATCTTTATGACCGTATTTTTTACTACCTTTTCATTGTTGGTAGCATAAAAATAAAATTGTGTTTTCTCATCAAGCACTAACAGATCTGAGCTTAAGTAAGCGCGCGCATTGGTTGGGATGGAAATGGCTTTATTGCTTTCCCATTTAATTTCTTCTTCGCCAAAGTATGTTTTTTGTGCTTTTGTGCTTAGGCTGCTCCAGCAGAGGCATGCCAGCAGAATGTATGTAAAAAGCACATTAATTTTAGGGTATTGCATAACAACGTGTGGATGGGATAAAACTAATAAAAAAACCGGTCCCTGGTGGAGCCGGTTTTTTATCTAGTTATTAAGTTATTCTTACGCGAATTTCTTTTCAAAGGCTTTCATGGCATCTACCAATACCTGCACGCTTTCGAGCGGCAGCGCATTGTAAAGCGAAGCCCTGTAGCCCCCCACATCGCGGTGGCCGCGAATGCCGCTGATGTTGGCCTCTTTCCAGAATTTGTCAAACTCAGGCTCCAGCTCGGGTTTGTTCATCAAAAAGCATACGTTCATCTGGCTGCGGTCGGCTTTTTCTACCGTGCCCACAAACATGCTGTTGCGGTCAATCTCGTTATACAGCAGGTCGGCTTTTTGTGTGTTGAGTTTTTCGATCCAGGCAATGCCACCATTCTTTTTAAGCCATTGCAGGGTAAGCAGTGTTACATAAATAGGAAATACCGGCGGCGTGTTGTACATCGACCCGCCTTTGATGTGCACATTGTAATCGAGCATCGACAGCATTTTGCGGCCGGTTTTGCCCAGTGCCGATTTTTTAACCATTACCATGGTGCTGCCCGCAGGGCCCATGTTTTTTTGCGCACCGGCGTAAATCAGGTCAAAATCTTTTGCATTTACCCTGCGGCTGAAAATATCGGAGCTCATGTCGCACACCACCGGAATGGAGGTTTTTGGAAAGGCGTGCATTTGCGTGCCGTAAATGGTGTTGTTGCTGGTGATGTGCAGATAATCGGCATCCGAAGGTATTTCGTAACCCTTAGGGATGTATGTGAATTTTTTATCTTCAGAGGAAGCAATTACTTTGGTATTGCCAATAATCTTCGCTTCCTTAATGGCTTTGCTGGCCCACACGCCGGTGCTTACATAGGCAGCATACCCGTTTTCGGATAGCAGGTTGTAAGGCACCATGGCAAACTGCAGGCTGGCGCCGCCGCCCAGGTACAACACTTCGTATTCATCGCCCACTTCAAACAGCTCTTTCACCAGCGAACGCGCCTCGTCCATCACCTTTTCATAATTTTTGCTGCGGTGCGAAATTTCGAGAAGCGACAGGTTGAGATTGTCAAAATTGATGCATGCTTCGGAAGCTTGTTTTAATACCTCCTGCGGTAAAATGCCCGGTCCCGCGCTGAAGTTATGTACTTTGGTCATAATGGGTTTTTGGTTTTTTAAGAGTGTAAAGTTAGCTAAAATGTTTCATCGTAAAGTAATTTTATTTCCCCGCTGTTCATGGTTACGATCCATACGCCCTCTTTCGCTTTCTGAACACCGGCCACGCTGGTAAACACAATGGTGCCGCGGCTGTCAACCAGCTGGGTTAAATTACCGTTAACCAGGTAATAATGAGGTGCCACCTTTTCAACCGGGTGCTCGGTTACAAACACCTCGTTGCCGCTGTAATCGATCAGCGCCGTGCGGCCTTTTATTGTTACCAGGGCCAGGCTATCTGCAAAATCGGCCGCCTCTTCATATTTACAGGCTATGGCCAGGCTAAAGCGCTTATCCAGGAAGCCGTAGCGGCTTTCCTTTTTAGTTGTTTTTTTCACCCGCAACAGGCCTTCTGCAAAAAAGCCCAGCTCGGTGTAGGCGCCAAACGGCACAAGGGTTTTCCCGTTTTCGTCTATCAGCGATTGTTCGCCCTTGCGCACCAACCTTAGCAAGGTGCCATCGCTGTAATACTCTGCCGTTTTATCCTTTGCAAAATCGTAACTCACCAGGCTTAAAAAGCAGCCCCGGGCGCTGTAAAAGCCGTAATTACCGCCCAACACCACTACAAACACATCGGCATGGGCTTTAAACACCTGGTCGAACTGGGCCTCCAGTATTTTTTTGCCGTTGGAGCGCACTAGGCCGTATTTATTATCGTGCCTGAACACGGCAATGCCGCCTGCATCAAAATCAGAAATCCATTCAAACTCGGCCTTGTGCTGACTGCCCAGCCGCGACACAAACCCGTATTTGCCATCCTCCATGTAATACGCCAGGCCGTTCTTAAAATCGCCCAGCTTATAAAACCGGGGCTCTATCAGCGGTTTACCATAATTGTCCACCGCGCCGTATTTGCCGCCCTGCTTCACCACGTAAGCAAAGTCCGACATTTCGCTGATCTCATCATAAGCCTTCGAAATAACCTGGCCCTGCCGGTTAATAAAAAACCATTTGCTGCCCTGCTTTACCGGCGCTATGCCATGCCTAAAGGGAAAGGCCTCCGCATACGTTTTATGAAAAGGGTTTTCGTTTTCCTTATTGATAAAAAACACCGAGTCGTTTTTATTTACCACCGCCAAGCCTTCGTAAAAACCGGTGGCGGCATCATAATCGGGCATAATGGCGCGTTTTCCTTCGGTATTGATAAAGCCCACCAGGTCGTGCTCCTGATAAGGGTAAAGCGTAATTTTATTAAGCTCCAGCTCTTTGAGGATCGAATTTTTTAAAGGAAAGTCCGGGTATTCTTCCAGAAAACGCGTGAGCTCATCGTTTGAAAACGATTTAACGGAAAGCGAGAACAGCAGCTTCCAGGCATCGAGGTTTTGTGGGGCCTGCGGGTAGTCTTTCACATAGTTTTTTAACCCATTGGCATCAGAGCGCTGCTTGTAGATCTGGAACAGGCTTTCGTATGCCGTGTTTACCATGGCATTGTGCGGGTATTTTTTCAAAAAGCTGATGTATTCGGTTTCGGTGAACCGCAGTGTGTTCTCGTCAAACAGCTGCCGGTCGTACAGCAAGCTGGCTTCGGTATAAAAACCGCTGAGCGGGTGCGCCAGTAAAAACGCCAGTGTGGAATCGCTGCGGTTAGTTAGCAACACCTGGTTAAACTCCAGCTCATCGCGCCAATACACCACTTCTTCTTTTATTTTTTTTGCAGCCAGCGGGTTCTCCAGCAAAAACTGGTTGCAGCCTGCCAGCGACAGCTCTTTTTTAAGGCGGCTCAGCTGCAGCGCGGTAATAGAATCGGCCAGCTGCAAAATACCCGGCCCATCCACCAAAAACCCCGAAAGCTTAAGTATTTTGGGTGCCGCCACAAAAAGATTATAGCTAACGCGCACATATTTTGCGGCGCTGTCGGCATTAAAGAAGGGATTGTCGGAACGCGAAAAAATAGTGGCCAGGCCATAGCTGGCATACGTATCGTAGGCCGAGTGGTTTACATCCGAAAGCAGCTTTTTTGCCCTGAAATAATCGCGCTGCTGCAGCGCCTCAAACCCTTTTTCGAGCTTCGAGGCCCTTGTTTCAAAAACCGCCAGCAGCAGCAATACCAGGGTTAATGGTCGAAAATATGTGTTAAGGCTGGTATTCACTGAAATTGAGCGTGAAGTTGATTATTTTTTTTAAAACCCACAAAGCCAATGCCGCAATTGGTTGTATATTTGTGCATGTTTACAACGGGTAGGCTTATTTTTGTGGCGATATTTGTGGTGGTGTTTGTGGCCGGGCTTATCTGGAGCTACCGCAAGGAAAAAGCCGTGTCGCAGGTGCATTTTAAAAAAACCTACCTCATTCTGCTGGGCCTGGTTTTACTGGTAATTATCCAGTTCTTAATTGTTAAAATGCGCAATTTCCTTGGCTAGGAGCCAAAATTCCTTATTTTTGTATAGGAAAACCCATTTAAAAATTTTACGATGAAAACATTGATCACGCTGATGTGTGCCATGCTTATTTGCCTGGGGGCCGATGCGGCAACATTGGTGATACAAGGCAAGTACCAGAATAAAAACCTGTACGTGCAAAACTCGTACGGATCGAGCGGTGTTGGGTTCTGCGCCCGCGAGATAAGGGTAAACGGCAATATAACCACAGACGAGACCAATTCGAGCTCTTTTGAGATAGACCTGGCGGCGCTGAAGCTCAAATACGGGCAGAGCGTTACCATCGAAATCACACACAGTGATGGCTGCATGCCAAAGATCCTGAATATAGAGGACCTGAAACCAAAACCAACGTTTGAAGTGATGACCATGAACATTTCATCACAGGGCCTTTTAAAATGGATCACCAAGGACGAAACCGGCTCGCTGCCCTATATCATTGAGCAATTTAAATGGAACAAGTGGGTGCCCGTGGGCGAAGTGGAAGGTTTAGGTACGCCCGATCCGCACGAATACTCATTTCAGGTAACCATGCACAGCGGCGAAAATAAATACCGTGTAAAACAAAAAGGCCTTAACTCCACCTCGCGCTTTTCGCAGGAAATCATACTTAAATCGCCGGTTGACAAACCTTCGTTTGCCATATCTAAAAACAACGCCAGCATCGACTTTAGCTCCGAAACGGGCTTCGAGGTGTTTGATGTGTATGGAACAGTGGTAAAACGGGGCTATGGCAAGCAGGTGGCGATTGATAACCTAAAAAAGGGCAAATACTACCTCTGTTACGACAACACCATGACGGAGTTTAAAAAATAGGTTCCAGCACTTCCTTCAGCTCGCTCAGGATCATGGCTGTGGCGCCCCATATCTTATAATCGCCGTTTAAAAAGTAAGGCGCCTCCATCTTCAGCGTATTATCGTTATCAATGGCTACGGGCCCTTGTTTGATGCTTTCGGCATTCATCAGGTCGCCGATGTTTAAATGAATAATACTTTTTACCTCACGCTCGTGTGGCACAAACAAAGGGTTGGGCAGGGTATAAACACCCACTACCGGCTCCACCAAAAAACCGCTTACAGGAATATACAGCTGCGTGAGGCTACCCAATAATTCAACATTGTTTTTAATGCCAATCTCCTCGTAACATTCGCGCAGGGCGGTGGCCTGCAGGTTGGCATCCAGCGGATCGGCTTTGCCACCGGGAAAGCTTACCTGCCCGCTGTGCGCACCTTTGTAGGAGGGCCGCAGGGTTAAAGGCAAAAACCAGTTATCGTTTTCATCGCGGCAAAATAATATCATTACCGCACTTAAGCGGTATTGGTTCGCATTTAGGGTTTGTATGTCAAACTTTGCCCGGGCCACCGGTGCCATGCGGTATTGCGCCTCTGCCCCCGGAAGCTGCGCCAGCAGCCGGGCTTTTAACTTATTTACAAGTTGTTCCACAACAAAAAAGGAGATTCAACCGCTTAAATTAAGTAAATTTGCAGAATATTATGAGCGAATTTAAGTTAAACACCATTGAAGAAGCCATCGAGGACATTCGCAATGGCAAAGTGATAATTGTTGTGGACGATGAGGACCGCGAGAACGAAGGCGATTTTATAACTGCCGCGCGCAACGCCACACCCGAAGTAATTAATTTTATGGCCACACATGGCCGCGGGCTGATATGCGCACCGCTTACCGAAGAGCGGGCACACGAGCTCAAGCTCGATATGATGGTGCCCTCCAACACCTCGCTGCACGAAACACCGTTTACCGTTTCGGTTGATCTTTTGGGCCATGGCTGCACCACCGGCATCTCCACCTCTGACCGGTCAAAAACCATTAAAGCGCTGATCGATCCTACCATAAAACCTTCTGAATTCGGAAGACCCGGCCATATTTTCCCGCTTAAATCCAAGCCGGGCGGCGTACTGCGCCGCACGGGCCATACCGAAGCCACGGTGGATATTTCGGTGCTGGCAGGCTTTGAGCCCTGCGGCGTGTTGGTGGAAATTCTCAACGAAGACGGCACCATGGCCCGCCTGCCACAGCTGGTAAAAATTGCCGAAAAATTTGATCTTAAGATCATCAGCATAGAAGACCTGATTTCGTACCGCCTGGCCAAAGAAAGCATTGTGAGCCGACAGGTGGAAGTGAACATGCCCACCGAATGGGGCAACTTTAAGCTGATTGATTACAAGGTAGAAACCAACGGGCAGGAGCATCTGGCGCTTATAAAAGGCGAATGGGAAAAAGACGAGCCGGTGCTGGTGCGTATGCACTCTTCGTGCGTTACGGGCGATATATTTGGCAGCTGCCGCTGCGATTGCGGAGCGCAGCTGCACCAATCGATGCAGATGATTGAAAAGGCCGGCAAAGGCGTGGTGGTTTACCTGAACCAGGAAGGCCGCGGCATTGGTTTGCTCAACAAATTAAAAGCCTATAAGCTGCAGGAAGATGGTTTGGATACCGTGGAAGCCAATGTGGAGCTTGGCTTTAAAGCCGACGAGCGCGACTACGGCGTGGGGGCGCAAATACTGCGCGACCTGGGCGTGCGAAAAATAAAGCTGATGACCAACAATCCTAAAAAACGCGCGGGCCTGATTGGCTACGGACTCGAAATTGTTGACAACGTAAATATTTCGGTAAGTGCCAACCCGCACAACGAAAAATACCTGAAAACAAAAAAGGATAAAATGGGGCATTCTATTTAAAATTCTAACTGCTGAGTTATAAATTTTAAATGAGCAGCAGTCGCTGGCCGCAGAGTTATTAGTTGCTTATTATTATTTTTTTCTGAAGCACTCCGTTACGTGTTTCTATTTTTAATATATAAGTACCTAACGATAACCCTTCAAACTGCAAGTACTGAACAGTATTATTGCTGTTATCCGGTATATTTTTTTCATATACGGTTGCTCCCAGTAAATTTATTATTTTAATACTCTTTACCAGCTCAGAAGAAGCTGTTAAATCAATGGTCAAATGGCCCGCGGCCGGTACTGGAAAAATCCGGATTTGAGATTCGTCCAGGTTTAGGTCCC
The DNA here is from genome assembly GCA_044221905.1 of Bacteroidia bacterium. Lineage (GTDB taxonomy): Bacteria > Bacteroidota > Bacteroidia > B-17B0 > Aurantibacillaceae > Aurantibacillus. The sequence goes on along the minus strand of JBGAOE010000005.1, from coordinate 100,780 downwards.
GAACCCCAACCACAAGAGCATTGTTCTTAAACACATTATTATTGTTATCTACAAAGTACCCTACGTTGCCAAACGTATATAGCTTTTTAATATCCTTGGTAGTATTGCTGATTTCGCTCTGCCAGCTTACCCCACCATCAATGGTACGCCATAAAAGGCCATTAGGTCCGTATGTGTAACCAAGCGTACCACTGGCAAATTTAATATGCCTTGCCGGGCCTGATGGGTTGCTGCATGGGAACCAGGTTATACCTCCATTAATCGTTTTAAAAACAGTTCCATTAGCCCTTAGAATGTAACCAACAGTAACCAAAGGGAATGAAAAGTCTACAATCGCATTTCCACCAGTATCGGTAAATACTTCTGACCAGGTTTGTCCGTAATTCTCTGTTTTAATGAGACCGGTTTTGCTTGTATCGTTCCTGTGCCGCACAATCAAAAAACCAACACTATCGTTTACAAAATTCAATTTCATTTCTCCATCTGCATATTGCGGTAGTTTTGTAACCATTTCAGCCGCGGTAGCATTTTCTCTGGTAAAAACCAACGTATCATTCGTCATGAGTGGATTACCGAAAGAATAAACCTGTTTGGTATAATAAACAAATTTTGTACTCATACCACACGTGCCAATTTTAAAGGGTTTGCCTGCCGAATAAAGCCCGGGCAAAATCTGCCTCCTGGGCATAAATCGTTTAAATGTAATGTTAAGGGAGCTGAATGACCGGTAATATCCTGTACTGTCATTTACGGTTTCAATTTCACGCACTATACCACTACTGCTGCCCAGCGAAAAATCCCAGAAAAAGCTATATGCTGCATCCGTACAGTGGCCAAAAAGTTCAGCCGGAGGAGCTGTTGAAGGAGAAGGGCCTGGACTGATATAGACACATAAAAACAATTTTCCATTTGCTGCCGGACATACATCTTCTATGCTCCCGCCATTTTTAAAATCGGGCAGCTGCTGCCATTGCGAAAAGACAGCCTGATAAAGAAAAATAAAAACGAAAGTGAAAGCGGGCTTAAGTGATTTCATAAAGATAAGATTAAGTGATCTGTTGTAGATAATACGATCTCTTAACGCATGAGGTTGGCATACATTGCCAAAACAATTTGTTTCTTTATGAACGGATTGTTTTCACATGTCAAAACCCGGTTACGCTTTATAAGCGGGAAAAATACTTTTCCCTTTCTCCCATATCGTGCCGAGCCGATAGCTAAGGGGAAACAACCTCTCCATTAATCTACTCCACCACCAGCTTGCTCACCTGCGTTTGACGGCTGTCATTACTTAGACTTACAAAATAAACACCCGGCGCCAGGCTGCCGCGCTCTACGATCACACGCCCGCTGTTAACCGGTATAGTGCGCAGCTGCTGGCCCAATGCATTTGCTACCGTAAGCGTATAACGCTGCGATGGGTCGTAAAAAAACTCCAGTAGCGCTTCTCCCCTTGTTGGATTCGGGTAGAGCTGCAGGCCCATCGTATTGTTTCTATTGTCTTTTAATCCCGCAGCAGTACTGCATATCGTGGTATTAATAATATTGCGCATCTGGTAAAACCCAGCATTGGTGAAACGCGAATGAACATACCCGTTGGCAAAATTCATCATGCCAAGCGAATAGTAATCCGTGTTATTTGTATACATAAATGAGCTTCCACCCTGCCCCACAATACCCACTGCCTGGGTTGAAGGTATTACCAGGTTGTTGGGATTATCAACGATGGAGCCGTAATTGTAAAAAAGCGTATCGCCATTGTAATAAATGCTTGAATCGTTATACTGGTATGAGGCCGGATAGCTGAATTTGTGATAAACATTGCCGCTGGTAAAATTTGTGTTTGAATTAAAACCTATACCGGTCCAGCCCGTTTGCAAACCTATGGGCTGCTCCAGCTCCAGCAGCACCATATCATCCCACAAGGCTAAATCCACATGCTTTTTAAACACATAGATTTTTTTCGCATAGGTGGAGAGAAGCCCGGGTTGTGGAGCACCGGCATTGTACGCCGGATCTACTCGAATACTATCAAAGTCGCGCACCGCCCTTGAGGTTGGTGTATATTTGCACATACAAATGGCAGAAGTAAGCACCAGGCAAGGCGCTACGATCATGCCGGTACAAATTGCGTCCAGGCTGTCGCTGTAAAAACTGTGCAGGCGCACCACCGTGCGCATGGGATAATCGGTAAGGTTAAAAAAATTAGATGCCCAGGCCAGCCGGCTGAAATTGGAACCGCTGAAAAGATTGGAGGTTGGCGCCAGCTGGCTGAGCGGCGCAGCGCTGCCACCCATGCTGCCAATGTAAGAAGAGGTAAAATCAGAAGTAACAGTGGGGTTAAACGCAATGGGTAAAACAGTACCTGTGTTTTGCGAGGCTATATCGTAAACCAGGATAGTGTCGACCTGGGCTTGTGAGCGCAGGTGGAACGGTAATACGAGGAATACAATGCAAGCAGCAATTAAATACTTAGCCATGGATGAGGGGTTTTGAATTTCCTATCCAACGGCTGCGGGGGTGACTTTAGTATACAGGCTTAAAAAAAATTAAATACAGCACTAAACGCCCGATGCTAAATTGCCGGTAATAATTTGCCTACACATTCGCCAAAACCCACTCTCACGCCATCCTTTTCGCAATGCCCGCGAATGATAATAGTATCGTTGTCGTTCACAAATTTGCGCTCACTGCCGTCTTTTAATGTAATGGGCCTGGTACCACGCCAGGTCAGCTCCATCAAGCTGCCGTATTCTTTTGGATCGGGCCCGCTGATGGTGCCGCTGGCCATCATATCCCCCACGTTGATGTTACAGCCATTTACGGTGTGATGCGCCAGCTGCTGTTCCATGGTCCAGTACATATACTTGTAGTTGGAAGAAGCGATCAGGTTTTCCTGCCCGTTCTCGGGTTTTAAATACACATCCAGCTGAATGTCCAGGTTTCTGTCGCCGCTGTATTCAAGATATGGCAGCACTTTTGGATCCTGCACATAACCTTTGGTGCGGAAGGGCTCCAGGGCTTCCAGCGTTACGATCCAGGGCGAAATGGTGGATGCAAAATTCTTAGCCAGGAAAGGCCCCAGTGGTGCATATTCCCAGGTTTGCATATCGCGGGCGCTCCAGTCGTTAAACAGCACCATGCCAAAAATATAATCGTCGGCGCGGCTGGTTGTAACGCTTTCGCCCATCTGCGTGGACTTACCGATAATAAAACCGGTTTCCAGCTCTATGTCCAGGAGCTTGGTGGGGCCAAACACCGGCTGTTCCGAATCGGCCGGCTTTTGTTGCCCCTTTGGGCGATGAAACGAATGCCCGCTCACACAAATGCTGCTCGAACGGCCGTGATAGCCTACCGGCAGGTGTTTCCAGTTGGGCAGCAACGCGGTTTTAGGATCGCGGATCATGGCGCCCATGTTGGTGGCGTGGTCGATGCTGCTGTAAAAATCGGTGTAATCGCCAACTCTTACCGGCATCAGCAACTGAACCGCGTGCTGTTTTTTTAACACCAGCTCGGCCAGCTTACCCCCGGTTTTTAAGGGCGAGTGCTCATCGGTAAGTAAGGCAATAATATTCTGGCGAACGGCATTGGTGGTGGATTTACCTTCGGCAATAAAATCGTTTAAAAATTCTTTTTCAAGCAGGGCTTTGTCCACCTTAATCAGGTCGTGTGCTGCCAGCTCATACAGGTCGATGATGTAATCGCCGATGGCAGAACAGGCGCGGTGCTTTACGCCTGCATCAGAATAAATGCCAAAGGGAATATTATGAATGGAAAAATCGGAGTTGGGGTTTACGTCTATCCAGGTGGTTAAGTTTTTATTCAGGGTCATAGTTTAAGCAATGCGTGATTTTATATTTTCAATAAGGTCGTTTACCAGGGTGGTGTTTTTACTTTTGCTGTTTTGCGCCGTTGTTAAAGCCTCTGTAAGCGTTTTTTCATCCAGCTGGCCTTCACAATTCTCAATAACTGTAAGGGCCTCCATCGCCAGTGCAAAATCATCGTGGCAGGCAAGCTCCGTAAAGAGAAGAAAATAGGTTGTAAAGTCAAGCCCGGCTTCCCAGCAGGCAGCAACCAGCTTTGCTTTCTCAGCCGGTCTTTCGGCAGCCTGTATGGCTTCCACCAGTAGTTGCTGGGCACCGCTTTCTTTTTTTAAAGCCGCAAAAATCTCTTCACTTTCTGTCCGCGTGGTTTTTTCATCCAGCAGGCTTTCCAGCATGTCTGCCATTTCGTTTTGCTTTTTATTAAAGCCTTCGCGGTTAATAATCAGCGTGCTGTATTGTTTTTCGTCAAACAGTTTTTTAGGATCAAACGCCTCATCGTCCAGTAATTCATCAATCACATCCATCTTAATTGGTTCTATAATAATTGTTTAATAATCTCCTCCACCGAAATGCCCTCGGCCTCGGCTTTGTAATTTACCACAATGCGGTGGCGCAGTATAGGCGTGACAATGGCCTTCACATCCTCAATATCGGGACTGAACTTGCCCTGGATGGCCGCATGGCATTTGGCACCGATGATCAGGTACTGAGAAGCCCGCGGGCCAGCGCCCCACTGCATGTATTTTTTAGTGATCTCAGCAGTGTATTCGCTGTTAAGCCGGGTTTTGTTCACCAGTTTCACGGCGTATTCTATCACATTATCGGCCACCGGAATTTTGCGGATAAGCTCCTGGTAAAACACAATTTCATCGGCCGACAACACTTTGCTGAGACTGGCAGAGCTGTTAGTAGTGGTTAATTTTACTACCTGCAGCTCTTCGGCAAATTTTGGGTAATCGAGCCACACGTTAAACATAAAGCGGTCGAGCTGGGCTTCGGGCAAAGGATAGGTCCCCTCCTGCTCTATGGGGTTTTGCGTGGCCAGCACAAAAAACGGGTTATCGAGTGTATACTTTTTTCCGGCGGCGGTTACCTGCCGTTCCTGCATGGCCTCCAGCAAAGCTGCCTGCGTTTTTGGCGGCGTACGGTTAATTTCGTCGGCCAGAATAATATTGGCAAACAAGGGGCCCTGTATAAATTTAAAATTGCGATGCTCGTCTAAAATCTCGCTGCCAATGATATCGCTGGGCATCAAATCGGGCGTAAACTGGATGCGGTTAAACGATAAGCCCAGCGCCTCTGAAATGGTATTTACCAAAAGGGTTTTGGCAAGGCCCGGTACGCCTACCAACAGGCAATGCCCTTTGCTGAAAATGGAAATGAGCACATTTTTAATGGTGTCTTCCTGGCCTACAATCACTTTGCCGATCTCGGCATTCAGCTGCTTGTACTTGCTTACAAAAGATTCGAGGGCTTCAGTATCGTTTTTAAAATTCATAACTGATAAAGATAATAATATTATTTAGTACTCGGGCGTGGGGCTGCTAATTGAAGCCGCGCGCTTTCTGTAGCTGAGATAAAAATAGTTTAAAAGTTCATTGGTGTTTTCGTGCTCGGTTTTGGCTTTATCGGCGGTAAAATTCACGCTCACCAGCTCTATCTTTGAGTTGATGGGTTCTTTGCCATCGTTTACAAAGGCCACCAGCCACTGCTCTTCGTCGGGCTTGGGCTTGGAGCTTTTGTAAATATACAGTCGGCCTTTTTGGTAGCGGTTGTGCGCTTCAACGGTTTTGAGCAGCACCAGGCTGTCTTTTTTCGACTTCTCTTTTTCGTAGGCATAAAAGCCGGCCAGCTGCCGTTGGTTGCTAAGCACCGATTCTACCAGGCTTTGCTGGCTCAGGTAAGCTTTTTCAAATTTAGCAGTGAGTTTTTCCTTTTCGAGCTCGCTGTAAAAAAAGGCGCGGGTAATTTTATTTTTGGCGTAATGATTTACCAGCGTATCGTTTAGCACCACTTCGTACTTCAGCAGGTTAATGGTAACGGGCATGGCCACCGCCTGGTTTTTTATTTTAGAAAGCTTAGAGAAAAACGTGCGTGTTTTTTCATCGCTTTTATAAAACGGCGAAAGAATAAAGGCATAATTAACCAGCGGCGGCCGGCGATAAGCCTCGAGGTTCCTCAGGTAATGCGAGCCCTTATACAGGGCATTGTTATTATAGCCCTCCTGGTTTAGCTGTATGCTTTCTGCCAGCTCTTTCGAATTTTTTTCGAGGTAATCGAAGCTGCCGTATTCACCTTCGGCATTGGCTACTTTCAGGCTCGAAGGATTAAAGCGTTTTAAAGCCAGGCTGGCGTCGGCCAGTATATCATCCTTTTTAAGCGCATACACCTGGGCCGGCAGTATTTTTTTATCCACCAGCTCCGCCATCAGCGAATAAACAGGTTCGCGGTATTCGTCGTAGCGCGTGAGCGTAAGCATGCCCGGGAAGAATTTTTTGCACAGCTCCAGCGAATCGTGCAGCGCGCCAAACACATCGGCAACAATGCTCTGCTCTCCCACCAGCGGCGTTTCGCTCATCACCAGGTCGTAAAAAGCAGTGTACGAAGCCTGTGTTTTTTGATAAGCAAGCCCCTTGAGCAGGCAAAGCTGCAGGTAAAAACTGTCGGCATACTGCTTATAAAGGGTTTTGTAAGGTGCAATAATACGGTCGCTCTCCAGCGTGCCGCCGTTCACAAACAACTGGGCGCGGCTATCGTCGCTTACCCGCGAAAGACTGGCACCCGAAATAAATTTAAGAAAATCATCCAGGTAAGCTTTTTGCATGCCTACCGTGCCCTGCAGCGATGCATTGGCCGCCTTTTTGAGCACCGTGTCGGCGCTGCAAAGATCGGCCAGCAGCTTTGAAAACTTGTTCTCAAAAATATTTTTCCCGATCACCGTGTCGCTGGGCCTGAAACTCTCTATAAATCCTTTGGTCCAGCCCCTGAGTCCAATCAGCGTGTCAAAAGGCGCACTAATGTCGTAGCGGATGCCATTCCTTACAAAAATTTTCAGGGCAATGGCGCGGCTGGTGGCGGTGTCTTTCAGCGTGCTCTCCAATGTATAAATCCCATTCTTATTATTTACTTTTATCTTTACAGGATTAAGCCCGGCAAACTTCCGGATGTTTTTAATGGTTTTTTCCTCAAAATCTTTTTCCGAAACATAATCGTAATCGTTATACTTTTCGTACGAGATGTTCACATATTCCAGGCTCGAGGGTGAATAATAAAACTTGCTGGAGCTGCGGTAATCGTAATCGCTCTTTACCGTGTCTTTCTTGGTGCGTGCCGCCTCATAGGCCTTGGCGTAGGCGGCGTTGAAACGGCTCAGCGCGTTATCCGACACCTCGTCGGTGGCTTTAAAATAAAAATCCTTGTCGCTGATTTCCTTAAGCGTGTTCACGTACGCAAAATCGCCCAGCTTAAACGAGGTAAAAAACTCATTCTCAAAAGAGCTTTCTTTTTCCGAAATCAAATACTGGTAGTAATAATGAATGCCTTTTATAAACAGCTTGCCATACAAGGTGGAGCCCAGCTTGTTTTTAGCGGTAAAGCGCAGGCAGGGCAATTCCTGCTCGTTCTTCTGCTCATATACCGGCGATTCTTTAAAATTATAATTAGCCAGTATGTTGCGGGCCAGCTGGTTGAGCTCAAAAGTATCCTCCTCCAGGTAATTAAAATCATTGTATACCGCGTGTTGCACCCCCATAAACTGGTTGCCCTGCCGGTTATACGCAAACAGGTCTTCCGCAAGGCCGATGGCCGAGACGCCCTCGTGTTTTGAATAGGAGTATCCGGCAGGCACTTTTACTTCAAAGCCTTTGGTTTTTGGTGCAAAAAGCACCGAGGCTTCCGGTTTAACTGAAAACTGAATGGAGTTAAAGAACTGCTTCGATTCACTGCCTGTAGCATACTGGCCCTTGCCGCCCAGCTTAAACAGGACCATCTCAAGGTCGGTAAAAAAAATCTGGTAGTGCTGCTCATCGCCGCGCCGCGTTTGGTTCACAATCTCAATGCCTTTGTAACCGTTATTGGAGGTAATTTCTCTTTTAGAAAGGATTTTGCCCGGAATGTATTCGAATGTCAGGCTGTCCAACTTCTGCATCATTTGCTGCGGGCCTATGTTAAATAAAGGCCCCATATACTTTAAGCGCACAATCGTATAAAAATTACCATTTACCATGTCGGCATAAATGTAATACTTCAGGTTATCCAGGTTTACAATCTGCGACAGCTTGCCCGGCAGGTTCACCGAAAAAAGCGAATCGCGAATGTACTGCTTTTGAAGAACAACCGGCTTTACCTGCGCATCCAGCTCCTCGCGCACATGATGGCTTTTTTTCGATACCCTGGAGATCACCGGCTCGAGCGTATACCCTTTTTTACGCAGCAGCTCTATTACGCCATTGTCGCCGGGCAGATGCGCCGCGCCCACGCCGCTGAAGAGCGATTTTGTTTTGAGCACCGAATCGATGGTGTTTACAAAAAACACGTTGCGGTTATCGATCAGGTAGCGCTGCGTGTTTTTGGTGTTCGACAGCTTGCTCAGGCTGTCGAGCATATCCAGGTTCCCATCGCGGTAAGCATCTTCAATTTTCTGAATCACCGAATAATAATCCTTAACCCGAGCGCTTTCCTCATTATCCGCTTCGTCATCGGGCAACGCCGAAAGCCGGGCCTGGATCTGCGACTCGGCAAAGTTTTCGAGGCTAATGAGCTGCTTGTTGAGCTTTGAGGCCGATTGAAAAATAAACAGGTCTATATAGGTGTTCTCTTCAAAGTTCTCGTGGCTGCGGTTTTGCCGGTACAGGAGGCCATCAATAATATCGGGGTCGTAGCTGAGCACGCCCTGCAATAATTTTTTATCGGGAAAAGAAATGGAAAACACACTGCGGTAGAAATCACGGCTGTAATCCATACCCCTGAACTGGTTCATCTGGTCCAGCTCGCCGGTTTTTTCCATGTTCTCCATCCACTCACCGGGGTTGGTTTCCAAACCAACTACATCCACGCTTTTGAGCGCATCAAAAAATTGTTCGGACAAATAATAAGCCACGCGGTTGCTTACGTGCATGGTACCGTATAAATAAGATGGTTTTTTAAGCCCATTGCCGCTTATTTTCCAGAGAAGAGCAGGATATTTTTTTGAAGATTGGGAAAAGACCAGGATAGGAAAAAGTACAATGAATAAGCAAACCAGTTTCTTCATGCTTGGTGATAAATAACACATAAACTTAAGCAAATAATTCTGCTTAAGGACTGAGGATACAGCGATTTTAATGTTTTTTAGATAAAAAATGTGATGTTACAGAAATAATGTTGGAATAGATCGTTTGGCCCTAAAAGTCACGCTGAACTTGTTTCAGCGTCGCGCAAAAGCTCCATTTTGTTTAAGAACAGATTCTGAAACGAGTTCAGAATGACAACAAAATGGAGCTTCTGACATTTCATAATGAATCCAGCATAATATCAGTGTATTATATAAAAAAATACCACCGGGATGGATGGTATTTTTTGATATGAAATTAACCGGATGTAGTTAATGCACCCCCACCGAAGCCAGGTAGCGTTCGGCATCGAGTGCACCCATACAGCCGCTGCCGGCTGCTGTAACTGCCTGGCGGTAGGTTTTATCGGCACAGTCGCCCACGGCAAACACGCCTTCAATATTGGTTCTGGAGCTGCCGGCAATTACCTGCAGGTAACCCTGGTCATCCATATTTAACTGGCCCTTAAAAATATCGGTGTTGGGCTTATGGCCAATGGCCACAAAAAATCCGGTCACGTTCAGCGTTCGCTCATCGCCGGTTTTGCTGTTTTTTACAACCACACCCTCTACGGCTTCCTTGCCCAGGATATCGGCAGTTTCACTGTCCCACAGCACTTCAATATTGGCCGTATTTTGCACGCGGTGCTGCATGGCTTTGCTGGCGCGCATTTCGTTACGCCGCACAATCATATACACTTTTTTACACAGCTTAGAAAGATAAGTGGCTTCCTCGGCCGCGGTATCGCCCGCTCCTACAATGGCCACTTCCTGCCCGCGGAAGAAAAAGCCGTCGCACACCGCGCAGGCGCTCACACCACCGGCATTCATGCGCAGGCGTGTTTCGTTGGGCAGGCCCAGCCACTTGGCGCTGGCGCCGGTTGAAATAATAACTGTATCTGCAGTAAGCTCAACACTGTCGTCAATCCACACTTTTTTAGGGGAGGCGTTCAAATCGGCTTTGGTTACCATGCCAAATCTTACCTGTGTGCCAAAGCGTTCGGCCTGGGCTTTCAGGTCTTCCATCAGCACCGGCCCGGTGATGCCCTGCGGGTATCCAGGAAAGTTGTCCACCTCGGTGGTTTCGGTTAACTGACCGCCGGGGGTAAGCCCGGTATAAAGCACCGGTTTAAGATCGGCCCGGGCAGCATAAATCGCTGCCGTGTAACCGGCAGGACCTGAGCCGATGATCAAACAGGTAACATGTTCTGGTTGTTGCATTGTAAAATTGCTGTTTTTAAGACTGCAAATTTAAGCTTAGTAAGGGGATTACACAGGAATCGGCACCCGTTTTTTTAACAATTTATGAATTGTCCGCATTCTTTGTTTCCAAACAAAATACAAGCAATTCCAAAATAAAAAAGGCGGCCAACGCCGCCCTTTTGTAACATATCCGTTAAAACAGGTATTACAGGCCCGCAGTACCCGATAAAATAGAAGCATCGTTCACAAACAGGTCTTCCGGCTTAACAGCTATCACCGGTACCTTGCTCAGGTGGATTACCTGCTGCGAGTATGGCCCCAGGAAAAACCCGCTCAGCTCGGCATCCTGGTCGGTCATAATCACCGCCAGGTCGGCACCCGATTTTTCAATCTCGTTCACAGTGGCTGTGGCCCTGTTTTTTACGTTGGTAATTACTTCCGACTGGTAGCTTACGCCTTTTTCTACGGCCAGCTCTTTGATCTGGTGCAGGATCAGCTCCATGGCCGGTTTCTCCGATTCTTCGCTGTGTGTCAACAGGGCAATGGCATGCACCGACGAGCCGAATTTTTTTGCCAGCTCAAGCGTGTAGTTCACTTTTTGGCGCGAGTTGCCGCTTGTATCAATTGGAATGAGTATTTTTTTGTAGCCGTTGTGCTTGCCCACGCCGCTCATGGCCATGGTAGGGCAAGGCGATTTGGTGATCACTTTCAGGGCTGTGCTGCCAATTACCAGCTCTTCAATAGGCGAATAACCATGCGTGCCCATTACAATAATGGATGCCTTGATGTCTTTGGCCACCTTGCTGATTTCGTTGCTGGGCGGCCCCACTTTAATAATGGTTTGTGTTACTATGCCAAACTCGGCTTTTACATCGGCCACCAGCTGCGCCAATTTTTCATTCGCCACTTTTTCTATCTTGCCCTGGTCCTGTATGTTTACCACCGGTAAAAAAATATCCTGCGATACATAATGCGCATTAATCACATGCAGTATGTGCAGGCTCGAGTTGGTAACCTTGGCCATGTAGGCGCCATGCTTAATGGCCAGCAGCGAGGTTTCGCTGAAGTCCACCGGAATGAGGATCTTGGTGATATTAAAATGGATCATAGCTTGCGGTTTTAAAGAGTTAGTGAGCTAAATATATAAATTAATTTTTAACAATGTAAGATTTTACACGGCTAATTTTTTGTAACGCGGGCGTTTTGGCTCCACGTTGCCCAGGCGCTTTTTGCGGTTCTCTTCATATTCACTGTATCCGCCCTCAAACCAGTATACGCTGCTGTCGCCCTCAAACGCCAGTATGTGGGTGCACACCCGGTCAAGAAACCAGCGGTCGTGGCTGATGATCACCGCGCAGCCTGCAAAGTTTTGAAGGCCTTCCTCCAATGCACGCAGGGTGTTCACGTCCAGGTCGTTGGTGGGCTCATCCAACAGCAGCACATTGCCTTCTTCTTTCAGCGCCATGGCCAGGTGCAGGCGGTTACGCTCGCCGCCCGAAAGTACACTCACTTTTTTGCCCTGGTCGCTGCCAGCAAAGTTAAAGCGCGAAATATAAGCCCTCGAGTTCATAGGCTTGCCACCCAGCATAATATTATCCAGCCCGCCGCTGATCACATCGTACACCGTTTTGTTAGGGTCCATTTCCTTGTGGTTCTGATCCACATAACTCAGCTTTACAGTGGGTCCCACTTTAAAATCGCCGCCGCTAGGCTGCTCTTCTTTCATGATCATGCGAAACAGCGTGGTTTTACCGGCGCCATTGGGCCCAATAATGCCCACAATGCCGGCCGGAGGCAGCTTAAAATTTAAATGCTCGTACAATAAGCGGTCGCCAAAAGCCTTTGACACTTCCATGGCATCAATTACCTCGCTGCCCAGGCGTGGTCCATTAGGAATAAAGATCTCCAGGTTCTCTTCTTTGGTCTTCGTATCCTCGCTCATCATTTTATCGTAATTGTTCAAACGCGCTTTTTGTTTTACCCCGCGGCCTTTCACCCCCTGGCGGATCCAATCCAATTCGCGTGCGAGCACTTTCTGGCGCTTGCTTTCCGTTTTCTCTTCCTGTTTCAGGCGCTCGCCCTTTTGCTCGAGCCAGCTGCTGTAATTGCCTTTCCATGGAATGCCCTCGCCCCTGTCGAGCTCCAGTATCCAGCCGGCCACATTGTCCAAAAAATACCTGTCGTGGGTTACGGCAATAATGGTGCCTTTGTATTGTTGCAAATGTTGTTCCAGCCAGTCAACGCTTTCGGCATCCAAGTGGTTGGTGGGCTCATCCAGCAATAAAATATCCGGCTCCTGCAGCAGCAGGCGGCACAAAGCCACCCGGCGACGCTCACCACCCGATAATACCTTAATGCTGGTATCGCTGTCGGGGCAGCGCAGTGCGTCCATCGATCGCTCCAGCCGGTTGTCGAGGTTCCAAAGGTCGTGCTGGTCTATCAGCTCCTGCAGCTGGGCCTGGCGGTTAATGAGCTTATCCATTTTATCAGGATCGTTCATGATCTCCTCGTCGCCAAACTTGTTGTTCACCTCTTCAAACTCGTTGAGTATGTCCACCTGTTTTTGCACACCTTCGCGCACCACCTCTATCACGGTTTTATTCTCATCCAGCTTAGGCTCCTGCTCCAGCATACCAATCGAATAGCCGGGCGACTGGTGTATTTCGCCGATATAATCCTTGTCCATACCCGCCATTATGCGCAGCAGCGTGGATTTACCCGAGCCGTTCAAACCCAGCACGCCAATTTTGGCGCCGTAATAAAATGAAATATAAATATCCTTTAAAACCTGTTTTTGCGGCGGATGTATCTTTGATACATTCACCATGCTAAAAATGATTTGACGACCTTCGGGAGTTGCTGACATACGATAAAAATTAAGGCTTCTAAATTACGCATTGTTTAAGAATTAAAAAACCAGTTGCGGAAAATGCGTAACTTTATAAGTGTATAAATGAATGAGTACAACACCCTATTCCATAAGCAAAACATCTTTCTTAAAATTTGAGCAATGCCACAAGGCATTTTTTCTTTACAAAAACCATCCTTATTTAAGAGATAAGATCAGCGTTGACAAGCAGCTTACCTTTAAGCGCGGCCACGATGTGGGCTTTTTTGCCCAGCAGCTTTTTCCGGGCGGCACTGATGTGGCCAAGGAAACCAAAAGCGCTGCCGAAGCGCTGGAACTTACCGCCCGCCTGGTGCAAAGCCAGGCTGCCGTTATTTACGAAGCCACCTTTGTGCACAACGGTGTGCTTATTATGGTGGATATACTGCAGCTCAATAACAATAAATATACGGCCTACGAGGTAAAAAGTTCGCTGCGCGTATCAGAAACATACATTAAAGACGCCTGCCTGCAATATTATGTTTTAAAAAATACCCTGCCCGGGTTTGACGATCTATACCTGGTAACGCTTAATCCCGATTACGTGCTGCAAGGCGGGGTGGAGCCAAAACAGCTGTTTAAGCGACGCAGCGTACAGCAAAAAGCCGAAGCCAACCTGCATTTTTTTGAACACCGCGTAAAAAATGCCCGCCTTATTCTTGAGCAAAACGCCATACCCAACATAGCCATTGGCCGGCAATGCTTCAGGCCCTACCAGTGCGATTATTTTGGCACCTGCTGGAAAGAGGCCAGCACCGAAAAAAGTATTTTTAACCTGCCTTTGATTGATAAAGACAAGCTGTTTGAATGGTATAACGGGGGGCTTAAAAACATTGAACAGCTGAGCGACGACTTGCTCGAAAAAGACCAGCTGATCCGCATCAAAAATGCGTTTGTAAATAACGAGCCTATAATTGACCGTAAGAACATAAAGGCGTTCCTTTCAAAAATACAGCAGCCGGCCGCAGCCATGGACATGGAGATATGGAGCGCCGCCATTCCGCAGCTTCAGGGCACGCGGCCTTTTGAGCAGGTGCCGTTTTTGGTGTGTTTTTATAACGGTGCAAAGAGCGCTCATTTTTTTACAGCCCATGCGCAGGACGACCGCCGGCTGTTTGCCGAAAAATTTATTGAGCTGGCGCGGCCTTATGCCTCGCTGCTGGTGTACGATAAAACCATGGAGGTAAACGTAATGGACAGCCTGGTGAAACAATACCCCGAATTGAAACCCGATATGGAAACGATAAAGGCTAAGCTGGTGGATGTGTTTGACGTTTTCCTGGGTCTGTACTATTATCATCCCGATTTCAAGTCCAATTTTTCGCTGAAGATCGCCTCTCAGTATTTGCTGCACGAGATCAGCTATTCAAAAATAACCTCGGGGCTGGAAGCCATGAACTATTTTGAGCAACTGCGGGCCAGCAGCGATGCGCCGGAAAAAGATAAACTGGTGAACGATTTGGTGGAATATTGCCAAACCGATGCGCGGGCCACTTTTAAGCTGGCCGAGTTTTTAGCCCGGCTGGTAGAGGAATAAACGTCAATTTTTTTGGCTGGCGGCTTGTGCGCTGCGCATTTGCCGCATTCGAAATGACCCTAAAAGACAAACAGTCATCTCGAACGTTAATGAGAAATCTCTGCCTTGTGATTAAGTATTAGTAAAGATTTCTCATGCCAGAAGTGCTTGCTTACACACGTGCCCCCTCAGATGTGCACTGCACATTTGCCGTATTCGAAATGACCCGGAAGGAGATAAAAATAAAAAGCCCCGGTATTAGTACCAGGGCTTTTTTTAAATTTTAGCTAAAAATTAGTGTTTTTTACCACCTTTATGTTTAGCTAAAGAGTCAGCTACGCGGATAGAATCTTGTTTCATTTTCTCAGCAGCAGCAGCTTCTTCAGCCATTTTTGCGTTTTCAGCTTCAACAGCAGCAATAGAGTCTTGTTTAGCTTTTTCTACTGCAGCAATTGAATCAGTTTTGTCTTTTTCGCGTTTTTCCATTTCTTCTTTAGATGGACCGCATGATACAAAAGCAGTTGACATAGCTGCAACGGCAATGATTGATAATACTTTTTTCATTTTAGTTTTTGTTTGTTTATGTTAAAAATTTTACGGGTCAAAAATACATTTTTTTGCTTTAAATTACAAAAAAACATAAATTTTTGCCTTTTTTTTTGAACAATTCAATTGTTGATTATTTCCTCGGCTATTTCCCCTAAATTTAACCCTTAATCTATGTATAAATTACTGGTTAAACCCTTCCTTTTCCGCTTTAATCCCGAAAAGGCCCACCACCTTACTTTTGCGCTGCTTCGCCTGCCCGGCTTTTCATCCATTGCCAGCCTGTTTTATTCCAAACAGCACCCTTCGTTAAAACGAAACGTATTTGGCCTCACTTTTAAAAACCCCGTAGGTCTGGCCGCAGGACTTGATAAAGACGCTATTGCTTTTGACGAGCTGGGGCGCATGGGTTTTGGCTTTATTGAAATAGGTACCGTAACTCCGCAACCGCAGCCCGGCAATGATAAACCACGCCTGTTCCGCCTCCCCAAAAACGAAGCGCTCATCAACCGCATGGGCTTTAACAATCATGGCGTAGAAGCTGCTGCAGGGCGCTTAAGAAAAAGAAAAAACAAAAGCCTGATGATTGGCGGCAACATTGGCAAAAACAAAACTACACCCAATGATAAAGCCGTGGATGATTACGTGGCTTGCTTTAATGCACTGTACGACTGGGTGGATTATTTTGTGGTGAACGTATCCTCGCCCAACACGCCCAACCTGCGCGACCTGCAGGAAAAAGAGCCGCTTACACACTTGCTCAACACGCTGCAATCGCTGAATAAAAGTAAACCCAAAGCCAAGCCGGTGTTGCTTAAAATTGCCCCCGATCTTACCAATACACAGCTGGACGATATTATTGACATTATTAAACAAACCGGCATAGCCGGTGTTATTGCTACAAATACCACCATAAGCCGCGATGGGCTGAACTACGAAAAAACGGAGATAGAAAAAATAGGCATGGGCGGCCTGAGCGGCAAACCGCTTACCCGGCGCAGCACCGAAGTGATCCGGTATTTAAAGCAGCAATCGGGCAATGCTTTTCCGGTAATTGGCGTGGGGGGCATACACAGCGCTGCCGATGCGCTCGAAAAACTGGATGCCGGCGCCGACCTGGTACAGCTCTATACCGGCTTTATTTATCATGGCCCGGGGCTGGTACGCGATATTAACAACGCTTTAATAAAAAACTGACATGCTTTCAATTACCGAATGCCCCCGCGACGCCATGCAGGGCATAAAACAGCAGATACCGGCGCAGCTCAAGGCCGAATACATCAACCAGCTGCTTAAGGTTGGTTTTAATACCCTTGATTTTGGCAGTTTTGTGTCACCCAAGGCCATTCCGCAGATGCAGGACACGGCCGAGGTTTTAAAACTGCTCGATCTGTCGGCCACCAAAAGCAAGCTGCTGGCCATTATCGCCAATGTGCGGGGCGCGCAGGATGCCAGCGCTTTCGACGAGATCACCTACCTCGGCTTCCCCTTTTCTATTTCAGAAACCTTTCAGCAGCGTAACACCAATTCTTCGATACAGGAGTCGCTGGCGCGGGTGGAAGAAATACAGAAAGTAGCAGAGCAGCACAACAAAAAGCTGCTTATTTATATTTCCATGGCCTTTGGCAACCCCTATGGCGACCCCTGGCATGCCGATATTGCCATTGACTGGTGCAAAAAGCTTACCGCGCTTGGCATTCAGCACCTGGCGCTGGCCGATACCACGGGCTCCTCGAACCCGCAAAGCATTACACAATTATTTACCGCCCTGCTGCCCGAGCTTAAATCGGTAACACTGGGCGCACACCTGCACTCCACCAAGGAAAAAAGCCTTGAAAAAATAAAAGCCGCCTACGACAGCGGCTGCCGCAATTTTGATGTGGCCATTCACGGCTTTGGCGGCTGCCCTATGGCGGCCGATGAATTAACCGGCAACATTGCCACCGAGCACCTCGAACATTTTGCCAACAGCCAGAACATGGCCCTGGGCTTAAACCAGGAAGAGCTTTACAAAGCTTATGAATCCAGCTGGAAGATCTTCAACAACTTTCATTAAATTTAGGCAAACGAAAACACCTTGTTAAAACAAAACATATTTATTGCCTTTATACTTTGCAGCCGGCTTTGCACATTGCAGGCCCAAAACGAATTTGATAAGTACGGCCCCTCGGGCAGCCTGGTATACACCGACCTGAAAGAGGCGCTGCGGGTGGAAAAAAAGGTATATAAAATTGACCTGAGCTATAAAAAAGTGGAGCCCAGGCTTTACGAAAAGCTCTCAAAAATTACCGACCTGCAGGCGCTGAAGCTCAGCACCAACGAGCTGACCGACTATCCAAAAAATTTTGAAGCCCTGTACAACCTGGTTTATTTTGCCTCTTACAACAATAAATTAAGCAGTTTTCCACCCAACCTCAGGCCCTTTTCCAACCTGTATTTTCTCGAGCTGCAGCACACCGCTATCGATAGCGTGCCGGCGCAGATCGCCTATCTTAACCGGCTGCAAAGCTTTAAATTTGGCAATACCGACGATACGCTGAAACTGCCGCAAACGCTTCATTTTTTAAAAAATCTCAAAGATGTTAGCTTCGAAAACTGTGTGATGGACAGTTTCCCAAAGCAGCTTTTCAAAATCCCGTCGCTTTACTACCTCAACTTATCAAACACCAATACCTGGTACCTGACCCGGCATTTTGAGCGCCTGCGCAACTTGGAAGTGCTTATTGTAGAGAATAACCACCTCAGCAGCGTTCCGTTTGACATTTATAAAGCACAAAAGCTGCGTTTTATTTCCTTCAGGGGCAATCAGCTTACCCGCCTGCCCGACAGCATTTCGCAACTGGAGAACCTGACGGTGCTCGACATTCGCGGCAATAACTTTACCCCCGACGAGGTGGAAAAGCTGAAAGCCCTGCTGCCGGGCTGCCAGGTGAAATTTTAAGTATTCAAATTTTAATCCGATTTTAAAGCGAAACATAAACACTGTTTGGTTCAGCTTCTAATCTTTTAGCAGTTTTATTCGCGTTATTGTATGATTATCAAACACTTCCACTACATACAATCCTTTTGCCTGTTCAGACAGGTTGATGGAAAAGGATTTGCCTGAAATAGCGTTTGCTTCCAGTACAATTCTTCCATTTACGTCAATCACTCGACAAGTTGCCAAATAAAGGTCATTTGATACTCTGAAATTTACTATTGAAGTTGTTGGATTTGGGAATACATTAAGTCCGCTTCTGGAATTTAATTCCAATATTCCGGTACCAAGAAGAGGGAGGCTTAATTTATGCACAAATCCATTTACATATGCACCAGGAGGACAAGCAAGATTGTAAACACCAGGGCCGCAATCCATATCCACAGCGCCGCTAAACTCACCACAAGTATAAAGATTTCCAAAGGCATCCAATGTTAAGGCATACGGACGTAATCCGCCATATGGGTCCTGGCCTTCTCCCAGCTGCTTTACCCAATTAAAGGCCCCATTAGATTGTACGCATAAGATAAAGCCACGCCCGGCAGAAGAATTGAGAACGTTGGCCTGGCTGTTTGGATCAAAATCAAAATGAATAGGGATGCCGCCACCAAATTGGCTTGTTATATAAATATTTCCCAAACTATCACACGCAGTTTTAATGTATTGACCCGTTAACCCATCAATTTTGTTTGCCCACATAAAATTGCCCAAACTATCGAGTTTTAAAATAAAAAGTGAAGCGGAAGAACCTGATGCAAGGTTATAAATGCCAGGCCCAGGATCAAAATCCATTGTCCCTGTAAAGTAACCAGTCATGCAAATATTGTTTAGTTTATCAACCGCTATTGAAAAATTACTGCCGCCGGAAATATTCTTAGACCACTTTAAATTTCCATCCGCGGTATATTTTG
The DNA here is from genome assembly GCA_044221905.1 of Bacteroidia bacterium. Taxonomy (GTDB): domain Bacteria; phylum Bacteroidota; class Bacteroidia; order B-17B0; family Aurantibacillaceae; genus Aurantibacillus. The sequence continues at coordinate 81,608 of JBGAOE010000005.1, read as the reverse complement.
CCACAGTTCCATTGGCATCAGAGCCAATTAAAATCAATTCATCATTTTGCGTAATTACTCCTCTCGCGTCTACAGGCGTAAGAGGAGATGGTATTGCATATACAAAATTGCCGTTTGAATCTAGTTTCGAGATATAAAATTCTTTGACATACGCCGTATAAGTGGTTGAAAGAACAGAAACAACGTAGGAAGGTGTGGACACGCTATAAACACCAGCGCCCGGGTCCATATCAAATCCGGGGCCGCTAACCGCACCAACTGTGTAAACATTTTGAAGCGAATCGATCATTAAAGATATTGTGCCATAAGTGCCACTACCCGTAAAAGCTTTGGCCCAAATAAGAGTGCCCGATGGACTCAGTTTTAAAATAAAAGGAGCAAAAAATGATGTTGAAGCAAGATTATACAGAGCTGGTCCCGGATCGAAATCAGCACTATCGTTAAATATGCCTAGAATATATACGTTATTATATTTATCTGTTTTAATGTCATATCCAATGTCAGTAAATTTACCGCCTACTTTCTTTGCCCAGGCAAAATTACCTGTCGAATCCAGCTTCGAAATAAAAACATCCATACCATTTGAAGCCAATGTGTATGTTCCCGGACCAGGATCAAAATCATTCCAGCCATAAAACCGGCCTGTAGTATATACGTTACCTCCTTTGTCTGTGGTAACGGCGTATGGTTCTATTCCATTACCAAATTGCTTTGCCCAACTAAAATTTTGACATTTAATCTGTAAAGCCGTGCTAAACAGAATTAGAAATACCAGGATTTTTTTCATACCGAGCGTATATACAATATGATACGGACAGTAAAATAATAAGGTTGGGTACTACTTGGTTATTGAGTTCAGAAGTGGTGTGTACCGATTAACTAAATAACAGCTGAAAGAATTATATCCTGATCCTGCGCCCTACTTTAAGAGGGGTATTCGGCTTTAAGCCATTTTTGCGGCACAGGGCCTTTATGGTTGTATGGTAGCGTTTGGCAATTTTGCCCAGGTTATCGCCGGCCCTTACTTTATAAATGCGCACGCCTTTTTTGCCGGAGCCCGATTTGTAATAGCCCATGCCAAGGTCGTGCTTATGGCGGTTGTGCAGCGCGCGCAGATCGTACTTATTCTCCACATCGGCTTTGCGCACCATAAAGCAGTTTGATTTGAGCTCGCCTTTTTCGTAGTCAATAAAATCCTGTGTATCAAGCGCCTGGCCCAGGTAGCGGATCTCGAAATGCAGGTGGCTGCCAAACGAGCGGCCAGTATTGCCACCTAAGCCCACCAGGGTGCCGGCTGTAACCATCTGGCCCGATTCAACCAATAGTTTTGATAAATGCGCATAAACGGTTTCCAGGCCATTTTTGTGGCGAACGATTACGCAGTTGCCATAACCCTGGCAGTACCTGGCGTAGCGTACCATACCATCAAAAGCGGCTACCACCTGGTCGCCCGTTTCCAGGTCAATGTCGGTGCCATAATGCGGGCGGTACCTCCTCCAGCCAAACAAGCTGGTTAAACCTCCTTTGTAAGGGAGCACAAAACCGCCATCACCTTCTTCGGTAAGGGTTAGCTCCACGCTGTCAAGCTTAAAGGCTTCGTTAAAATTATAAGGATGCGCAATCGACGTATCCCAGCTGGCGTATAAATCGTGGCTTGGGAACAGGATCAGGCTGGTATCGGGGCTTTCTTCGAGATCAGAATTGAGGTTTTCCTCCTGGATGGCAAGGTGCGTGGTATCTTCCCGCTCTTTTTTGGCTTTGGCTTTTTTATCGTCGCCGGGAATAGACGGGCTGAACGCGTTTAGATTAAGAAAACTTGCGCAAGTGATTGATAATATGTAGATTATCTTCCTCAATTTTTTTGAACTTTGCAAAGATTATCTTTTTAACCAAAAAAGCAAACCCCAGGTTGGGGAATCGGGTGAAAGTTATTAACAAATCTAAATTAATTGCCGGTTTTTTTAGAAATTTTTACATTTCGATCAGAAATCAAAAGCAAAATTTTTATCGGGATTGGTGTTTTTGGAGCTTTTTTGCTCCCCATTTACCTCAATATGCACAATATTGGCCTGGTTTTTCAAAAAATCGTATAAAAGGGTGTTTTGCAGCTCTGCTTTAGCCGGTTTTTCGCAGTTTTTAAATTCGATGTACATCCAAATGGCTTCTTCTTCTTTTTCAAAGCCGGCTAAATCCAGTGTTTTGGCTTTACCGTTTACCTTCAGGCTCAGGTGGGTTTTTAAATACAATTCCAGCAGTTTCTGCGTGGCCAGCGTATCTTTTACGTTGATCAGATCTACCGTTTTTTTATTGATCTTGCCAAGGGCATCTTCCAGGTCGTTTACAAACAGCTTCACTGAGCCCTGCAGGGCCTGATCCTTGGCGTTGTACTTAAGATCGGTAACACCAAGATAAAAGGGATGCCCCATGGCCATAATTAACAAAGTAATAAATGCCGCCAGTATTTTTTTCATTAACATTGTTGCCTTACAACGCACGAAGATAAGAAATGAGTAAATACGATTTGTACAATGTACCTTGTGTGCTGTACATTGTACAATTTTTGGGTTATGAATAGTTTTTCCGTGTGGTTTACCACCGGCCTTCAGCACATTATCGACCTTGGGGGCTACGATCACATTTTGTTTGTAAGCCTGGTTACACTGAGCTATCCGTTTACAGAATGGAAAAAGCTGCTGTGGCTGGTAACGGCATTTACCCTGGGCCATTCCGTATCGCTGGCGCTAAGCGTTACCAATACAGTGACAGCGCGGCAGCCGCTGGTTGAGTTTTTAATTGCCCTCAGCATTTTATGCTCGGCGGTTTATAACGGTTGGCATTACAAAAAAACGGCGGTAACAAAGCCCGGTATTCTTTACGCCATTGTTTGTTTTTTTGGCCTGGTACACGGGCTTGGCTTTTCTTACCTTTTAAAATCAATGCTGGGCGCCGGGCAAAACATAGTTTTACCGCTCCTGTATTTTAACGCAGGGCTCGAGCTGGGCCAGCTCATTATTGTTTTATTTGTTGTGCTTTTTTCTCTATTTTTAACTCGCTTATTAAAAATTCCATTCCCCGTTTATAAAATCATCGTCGTATGCTGCATTGCACTTATTTCGCTAAAACTGTGCGTAGAACGTTTGCCGGATCTGTTCTGATCCTGCTGAACCATTCCATTAACGCGCAAAACATTCAAAATAACCCCCAGTCGAACCACGGCAATAAATTTGAGCAGCTGGGCACCATACTGCCTACGCCCAACGAGTACCGCACGGCTTCGGGCGCGCCGGGCAACAAATACTGGCAGCAGCGGGCCGATTATGAAATAGATGTGGCACTGGATGAAAAAAAACTTACGGCCACCGGCACCGAAACGGTGACCTATCACAACAACTCGCCCGATGCGCTGAACTACCTGTGGCTGCAGCTTGACGAGAACCAGCACGATCCCAACAACGAGGTAAATTATTTTGACGAAAATAAAATCGGTGCTCCATATAGTGATCAATCCCTGAAATCGCTGCGCACGCGCGAAGACCTTGCGGGGTTGGGCGATAAGATTGACGGCGTGAGCGACGAAACCGGCAAGGCGCTTAAGTACACGGTAAACGGCAGCATGATGCGCGTAGACCTACCCAAGCCGCTGGCTCCAAAAAGCAAATTAAAGTTTAAAATAAAATGGCACTATAAGCTCATTAACCGCATTGAATTTGGCGGTCGCGGAGGTTATGAATATTTTCCGGAAGATGGTAATTATCTGTTCACAATGACACAATGGTACCCGCGCATGTGTGTGTACAGCGATTTTCACGGCTGGCAAAACAAGCAATTTACCGGCCGTGGCGAGTTTGCACTGGCTTTTGGCAACTTCAGGGTACGTATAACCGTGCCGGCCGATCACCTGGTATGCTCAACCGGCGAGTGCCAGAATTACCAGCAGGTATTAAGCCCTGCGCAGTTTGGCCGCTGGCAAAAAGCACAAAGCGCTACCGAGCCGGTGGAAATAGGCCTGCTGGCCGATGCCATTGCCGCAGAAAAAAATGCATCGACAAGCTCGGCATCCAAACTTGGTACTAAGACCTGGATTTTTAAAGCCGACAGTGTGCGCGATTTTGCCTGGGGCAGCTCGCGCAAATACATTTGGGACGCTATGCCCGCCCAGTGCGAAGGCAAAAAAGTAATGTGCATGAGCTTTTACGGCAAGGAAGCTTATGGATTGTACCGCAAATACTCTACCAAAGTGGTGGCGCATACCATCAAAACCTATTCAAAATTCACCATTCCCTACCCCTACCCGGTGGCCCAAAGCATTGAAGCCGCCAATGGCATGGAGTACCCTATGATCTGCTTTAACTTTGGCCGCACCGAAAAAGACGGCACCTATACCGAAGGCTCTAAAAATGGGATGATCCTGGTGATCATTCACGAAGTGGGGCACAACTTTTTTCCCATGATCATTAACAGCGACGAGCGCCAGTGGAGCTGGCTGGATGAGGGCCTGAACACCTTTGTGCAGTTTTTGACCGAGCGCGAGTTTGATGCGGGTTATCCTTCGCAGCGCGGGCCGGCTTACAAAATTACCGATTACATGCGCCTGCCCAAAAACCTGCTGGAGCCCATTATGACCAATAGCGAGAACATTATCAATTTTGGCTCGAACGCTTATGGCAAGCCGGCAACAGCACTTAACCTGCTGCGCGAAACGGTAATGGGCCGCGAGCTGTTTGACTTTGCCTTTAAACAGTACTGCAACCGCTGGGCATTTAAGCACCCTGAGCCGGCCGATTTTTTCAGAACCATGGAAGACGCCAGTGCCGTAGATCTCGATTGGTTCTGGCGCGGCTGGTTTTATGATATTGACCCGGTGGATGTATCGGTGGATACCGTAAAAGCCTTCAGCCTGAAAAAAGGCCAGAAAGTACCGGTGGCAATGGATACCGTTTTCAACGTGCTGAAACAAGGCATGGGTGAGTTTGAATACATTACCACCATCCGCAACCGCGAAAGCGGTATCCGCTCATTGGTAGATATTGATACCACCCTGCGCGATTTTTATTACCATTACCGGCCGGCGCAGCCAGCCATAAAGGAGGTAAAAAACAGGTACGAACTGCTGGACGAAATGCCCGACAGCAGCTTTGCCCGATACGATGGCAAGTTTATTTACGAAATAAAATTCATCAACAAAGGTGGTCTTGTGAGCCCGCTAATCATCAAGTTTAACTATACCGATGGCAGCAGCGATATTGAGCGCATTGGCGCCTACGTTTGGCGTAAAAACGAAAAAGAGGTAACCAAAACATTTTTAAAATCGAAAAAAGTAAGCTCGATACAGCTTGACCCTTACCGCGAAACTGCTGACATTAACGAAAAGAACAACACTTGGAACATAAAGGCCGAACCCGATAAGTTTGACCTGTTCAGGCAAAAGTCTGGAGCCGCCCGCGGGCAAAGCTCCGGCAAAAACGCCATGCAGTTAGAAAAAGAAAAGGCGAAATAACTCAGCAGCAAAATGTGCCTACCGCACAATGTTAATGTGACCGGTTTTTGAGAAATTTTTACCGTGAACGTTGCGGTAACTGATCACGTAAATATACGTGTCGGGTTTACACAACGTACCTTTAAAGGTGCCATCCCACCAGTTATTGGGATAATCTTTGGCGCTGAAAATGTGCATGCCCCAGCGATCCCAAATGTCCATGCTCAGGCTGCTGATGCCGGTGCCATATACCATAAACACATCGTTCAGCCCGTCGCGGTTGGGTGTAAAGCTGTTGGGAATATAAATGCCATAATTATCTGTTAGCTGTATGCACACCTGGTCCTGGGCTCTGCAGCCATCTTTGTTCACCACTTCTACGGTGTAGCAATTATCCTTTTGCGGTTCAATCTTCGTTTGCGGGCAGTCAGGGCAAAGAATACCCTCTCCTCCCACCCAGGTAAGCGTGCCATTGCCCTGGGCCGAAATGCTCATAAATTCCTCCATGCTATATACCGTGTCGCGGCCGGCAAACACCCAGGGGCGCTGCTTTACCCAAATGGCTACAGTAGCGGTGTTGCGGCAAAACACTTCGTTAATGGCTTCTACGGTATAAACAGTTGTCACCGTGGGGTTGGCAATTACCTGTGGGCCAAGCACCGTGTCGAGCCCCGTAAAGGGCCGCCAGAAATAGCTGGTGCCGCCCAAAGCGGTAAGTATGGTATTGGCGCCCGGGCATACCGATACGCCTGGTGACACCTTAAGATCGGGCAGCGGCAATACCTCAACAGAATAATTAACCAGGCGCGAGCAGGTAACCGAACCGCTGGTGTTGGAACCTATAATACTGTATGTAGTGCTTACCGTAGGCGAGGCGATCACCGAAGGACCAACGCTGTTGGACAGAGTTGCAAACGGATTCCAGGTAAAGCTCTGCGCCCCGCTCACACTCATGCTCACTGATGCCCCCATGCAGATCTGTTTCAACGGCAAATCGGTAGAAAGACTTGGATTTGGAACAGCCTGAATATACAACGTATTGGAAGATGCACACACGCCGTTGGATCCCGTTACGGTATAGGTGGTATTACTGTTTGGTACGGTTGTTACCGTGGCCCCTGTGGGGGTGGTAATTCCTGAAGAGGGCTCCCAGTTAAACGTATTGGCACCATCCACATACATCTGTATATTAACGCCGCTGCAAACCGTGTACTCCGACGCACCCACATTCAGCACCGGCACCTTAAGTACCGTAACTGCCGATATCGCCGAATTGGTGCAGGTGTTTAAATAGCCCGTCACTGTAAAATTTTCGGTGGCAGTGGGCTTGGCCGATACCGACACCGCTGTTTGCGCAGGCAAGCCGTTGGCGGGAAGCCACGCATAAGAGGTGGCATTGCCCGATGCGGTTAGCTGCACCGAATCGCCCACACAAATGGTGGAAGCCGTAGGGCTCACAAATACCGCGGGCAGCTGCCACACATTCACGGTGGCTGTTTGCACCGCGCTGTTGCATAACTGATTAAGCCCATACACCGAATAAACAGTGGCAGCTGTTGGATTAACGCTTACCGTGGCGCCCGAGGAAGCGCTAAGGCCCGGAGCCGGCAACCAGCTATACGACTGGGTTCCCGAAGCGGTGAGCACAATGCTGTCGCCGATACAAACATTGGAAAACGGCGGCGTAACAGAAACAGTGGGATTGGGTAAAACGGGAAACGCAATGGTGTTACTGCCTGTGCACAGGCCACCAAAGCCGATTACTGTTACTGAAACCGTGCCGGCGGTGCCAGGCGAATTATATACCCAGGGCCCTGGCGCGGTAGTCGAAAAACCCGGGCTGGTAATCAGCGTATAGCTTAATCCACCCGATGCCGTAATGGAAAGCGAAGTGGGCGACAAGTTTAAATTTTGCGCGCAAATGCTGGGGCTGCTTAACGAAATGGATATGGATGGCGATTGAATAACATTAACCGTGGCCGTGCCCACACACCCCATAGTATCGCTTACCACTACAGTATAAATACCGCCCGAGCCAATGGTGGCGGTAAAATTATTGGCGGGACCAATGATGTTTGGCCCAGACCATACGGCAGAATTAGTGGCTGTATTGGGCAGCACCGAAACCACCTGGGTAGTGGTGATGCAGGCCGGGGCTGTTACTGTGGCCGTTATGTAACTTACACCCGTTACTGTAATAGAATGCGTTACTTTTTGCGAAGGGCAACCGCTGGCGCAAACGGTAAAAGCGTAAACACCGGCCTGGTTCACGGTAATGGAGCCTGTTCCCTGGCCGGAAACTATTCCGGGGCCAGTCCAGGTATAGTTGCACGAAGTGAGCGTTGATGAGGGAGGCCCTGGAAACATGCCAATGCCGCCGGGGATAACCTGCCCGATCAGCGGCAGGGTGGGCGCTGTGCAGGTAAGCACGGTGCCCTGCGGAGCCAGTAATGTGGCAGCCGGCGCCGAAATGGGGCAGCTGGCCCAATCGCCGCCAACAGTAAGCGGCTCAGAGGTAAAGGTAATAACCGTATTGTTTGGGATGATAGTTCCTGCATAGGAAGCCGAAGTGGTATTATTTATCGTGGATCCATAATACGCCACATTGTTAACAATGGCAAATCCCGCGCCACCGCCAGCAACCGGTGTATTACCGAGCGTGTAGCTGCATAAAAAAGCTCCGGTGGCATCGTACACCGAAAGGGTTTGCGGGGTAGAATTGGTATTTAATAAGTAAAAATTATTATTCACATCGGCCACCATATCAAAGGGGCCGCCGCCGTTAAAGCCCGCAACGGTGGTAAGCAGGGTGCCATTGCCTGTGCCATTATAAACATACACAGCACCGGTGCCTCCTACCAAATTATAAATAACGCTTCCGCCTCCTCCTGGATTAATGGCAAAAACATTGCCGGTGGTGTGCCCGGTGTTTACCCAGGCGGTACCGCTGTAATACCAATAGGTGCCGCCTGACACGGTCCAAAAGGTAGGATTAGGTGCCGGGAAACTGAAAGCTGGTCCTATGGCAAGTCCATTGGCGCCGGGCGGTAAATTGGTAAAAAGTGTCACTGAAGGAGAACCCACGGGAAACACAGGCTGTTCAACCACTGTATTTCCTATGATACAATATATTGGGCCAACAGGACAGCTTGGCGCCTGCGATTTAACAACGAATGAAAAACAAAATAAAAACAGGATGGGAAGTGCTCTTTTCATATAGTTTTACTAATTATAAAAATAGTAAACTTTATGAATTAAAATACATGCGCCGGATCAACAATAAATGACAGGGGGTATAAAAGATAAAGCGCGGGAAACACATAAACCCGCGCCTTACGCTTTCGTCACTCACACAAATTATTTTTATATTTACCTTACCAGGCTTACCTGGCCGGTTTTTGAATTCTTTTTTCCGTCCAATCCTTTATAGCTTATACTGTATATATATAGCCCAGGGTTGCATTCTGTTCCCTTATAGGTTCCATCCCATCCAACTGATTGATTGTCAGACAAAAACACATTCTCGCCCCAGCGATTGTATATCTCTATGCTCATTTGGCTCAGGCCGGTGCCATAAACAAAAAACACATCGTTCAGCCCATCCCTGTTGGGGGTAAATGTATTTGGAATGTAAATTCCATAATTATCGGTAAGGGTGATGCACACCCGGTCCTGCGCCTTACAGCCAAAACTGTTCACCGCCTCCACCACGTAGCAATTATTGGTTCGGGGCGTAATGCGGGTATCGGGGCAATCGGCACACACAATGCCCTCGCCCTCCAGCCAGGTTAATGTGCCCGTGCCACGGGCCAAAAGGCTCATAAAAGGCTCATCGGCATTAAAGCTGGTATCGCGGCCGGCAAAAACAAACGGGTTAGGATTTACAGCCACCTCCACCGTTGCCGTTGAGCCGCAATAGCCATTAAAAGACACCTCCACCGTATATATGGTAGATGCTTTTGGAGCCGCTAAAACACTGGCACCGCCGGTTCTGTTAAGCCCGCTGGCGGGCAGCCAGCGGTAGGTGTCGCCACCCGAAGCGTTTAAGGTAACCCTTCCGCCGGCGCAAATAGCTTGATTGGCCGATGCTAATGCCTTAGCACCGGGCGTTACCATTACCGAATAGCTGACCTGCTGCGAGCAGGAAACCGTGCCACTGGTATTGGTGCCAATAATGGTATAGTTGGTGGTACTTAAGGGCGACGCTGTTATAACTGAGCCCGTAGTGGCCGACATGTTACCCGAAGGCATCCACGAAAAATTGGTGGCGCCGCTTGCTTTTATGGTAACCGGCGAGCCCTGGCAAACCTGGTTACTCGACGCTTCGATCAGAATATTGGGATATGGGATTGTTTTTACCAAAATGGTGGAAGAGCCTGTGCAAACACCGTTATAACCCCATACGCTAAACGTTGTGTTGGCATTTGGCGTGCCAATAATGTTGGGCCCAAGCAGTGGGCTTAAGCCGGTAGAAGGTGCCCAGCTGTAAGAAGCAGCGCCATTGGCATTAAGATAAACAGCAGCGCCTGTACAGGCAGTGTATTGCGAAGCGCTTATTGTAAGTGTGGGCGATTGTATCACCGAAACGGTGGCCACAGCAATATTGGTGCAGCTGTTGTTTGAGCCGATCACCGAATAATTTTGTGTTGACATGGGACTGGCCAGCACATTGGCCCCGGCCGTAGCCGAAAGCCCTGCCATAGGAAGCCAGTTGTACTGGGCAGAATTGCCGGAAGCATTTAATTGCGTTGAGGCGCCGCTGCAAATGGTTGGGTTCAACACTGCAATAGAGATTGTTGGAATGGGCAGCATATTAAGAATGTTTATCTGCATGCCGCTGTTACAGCCGTCTTTTTCTCCTATTACCGAATACACGGTGGTGATACTGGGACTGGCCACCATGGTGGCGCCGGTATTGGCCCCCAGGCCGCCGTTATTAGAGCTCCAGGTATAGCTGCTTGCCCCCGATGCGGTAAATAATTGGCCGCTGCCCGGGCAAATGTTGGTATTGGCCGGAACCGAAGCAATCACCGGGTTGGGCACAATGGAAAACGACCGGCTGGAAGAAACCGTGCAGAAACCGTTGGATCCCAGCAGGGTTGCAGTAGCCACCGTTATGCCACCCATGGGCACGCCGCTGGCCACTACTGGCATGGCAGTGCCTGTGGGAGAAATATTAATAATATTAGGACCGGTAAGCAGCGTATAGCTGATAGCGCCCAATGGCGTAATGGTAATGGAATTGGGCGATCCGTTAAGCCCCTGTGCACAAAGCGTGTTACTGCTCAAGGCCATGTTAACTGCCGGAGGCTGTACAACATTTACGGTAACACTGCTCACGCTGGTACAGGTGTTAAGGCTGCCCCGCACCGAATACACCGACGAGGCAAGCGGGGCTACACTTACTGTGGCGCTTTGCACCGGCATGGTTTGAGACTGCCAGGTAAAGCTGGCCGCGCTGCCAGTGGCCGTAAGCGTGGTGGCGCCGCCGGCACAAATGGTGGATGAAGCCGGTATAATGGAAACGTTTGGCAGCGGCAACACTGTTAAAGTATTGTTTTGTGTGGCACTGTTGCAGCCGTTAACCGACCCATAGGCCGAATAAACGGTAGTGGCAAGGGCATTGGCCGTTACCAGGCTGGCAGAATATGTATTAAGCCCCGTTGTGGGCAGCCAGCTGTAGGTGGAAGCGCCCGAAATAGTGAAAGACCCTGCCCCGCCCGAGCAAACGCTGGCTTGCAGGGGGGCAATGGCAACTGTTGGATTGGGAATGACCGAAAAATTAATACTTGCTGAACCGGTGCATACGCCATTGGAACCCACAATGGTGGCCGACCCCAAACTGAGCACAGACAGCGGGACTCCGAAAGGAGAGCAGACCCATGGCCCGGTGCCGCTGGCAACATAGTTGGGGCTTGTATAAATACTGTAGGTTAATGCCCCCAAAGGTGTTAAGGTAAGAGACACCGGCGAGCTGTTGTGGCTTTGCGCACAAATGGTATTGCTGCTTAGCGCTACCGATACCGATGGCGGCTGAACCACATTAACGGTTGCCGTGCGCGCACAATTTACAAGGGTATTGGTCACACACACCGAATAAATGCCCGGGGCGTTAATTGCCACCGACGGCTTATTGCCGGAGCCTACAATGCCGGGGCCGCTCCACACAACAGAATTGTTTGCAGTGTTGCTCGGCACTGCCGTAAGCGTTAGGTTGGGCCCCGAAAGGCACGAAGGAGGCACAATGGCAGCCAAAAAGGGCGTGCCGCTCACCGTAAACGATTGCACTACCGGGTGCGCGGGGCAGCCGCTCGAGCATACCGAAAAGGTGTACACACCGGGCTGGTTCACGGTGATGCTCTCGGTGTTTTGGCCTGCAATAATGCCCGGCCCGCTCCAGGTATACGTGCACGAAGTAAGCGTTGAGCTTGGCGGCCCGGGATCCATGCCAATACCTCCCGGCACCACCTGGGCCACCAGGTCAATGGTGCTGTTGTTGCAATCCAGCGTGCCGCCGTTTGGTGCAAGAATAAGGCCAGTGGGCACAGGCATTGAGCAGCTGGCCCAGTCGGTGCCCGAAGGCAAAGGCATAGTCGTAAATGTGATGGACGTATTGCTGGTGCTGATGGCACCGATCATTCCCGGCGAATAATAAACCATGTTGTCAACCACGGCCAGGCCGCCGGTGCTGCCGCTCAGGGGTGAGTTGGTGAGCGAGTAAGAGCACAAAAAATTACCGGCCGGGTCGTACACCGATAATCCCTGCGTGGGCATGGTTTTAAGCAGGTAAAAGTTATTGTTGTCGTCGGCAATAATATCAAAAGGCCCGCCGCTGCTGAACGAAGAAATCGTGGTTACCAGCGTGGCCGGGCCGGTGCCCGTATAGGCATACACCTGCCCCGTGGTGCCCACCAGGTTATAAATAACGCTGCCGCCGCCACCAATGTTTACGGCGGCCACATTGCCCGTGCTGTGAAAAGTGTTTATCCAGGTGCTGCCGTTATAATACCAAAAAGTGCCGGCAACGGTGGTCCAGAAAGTGGGATTTGGCGCCGGAAAACCGAAGGCAGGCCCAACTGCCAGCCCCGAAGAGCCGATGGGCATATTGGTTAGCAACACGCTGCTGATAGAAATAGCAGGCGATACTGGTTGTGAAAAAATAGTTTGATTGTTGTGGATGTAAATTTCGCCGCCGGGGCATACCGGGCTTTGAGCAACATATGTTGATGTCAAAAAAAATAAATACAGGAAAAATCTGATACTTTTCATGCACTACAACAATTTATTGCTTAGTATAAAAATAATAGAAATTTTTGCATAATAACAAAATATAGGGCCAAAAGAAATGAACTATTTAGTAAGTGGTCGTATTTAATGAGTGGTTGTGTTTAACGAGTGGAAAACAGCCCTGTTTTATGTCTTCTAAAAATCTTAACTTCACGGCTCCAAAAAGATTACACACCTTAACATTTCATGAGCCACTTTCTCGACGAACTTAACCCCATACAACGCGCTGCCGCCAAAGCCACCGAAGGCCCGGTAATGATCATTGCCGGGGCAGGATCGGGCAAAACCCGCGTGCTCACTTACCGGATTGCGCACCTGATGGAAAAGGGAGTGGATGCCTTTAACATTCTGTCCCTTACCTTTACCAACAAGGCCGCCCGCGAAATGAAGGACCGGATTGCCAGGATTGTGGGCCCTGCCGAGGCCAAAAACCTGTGGATGGGCACATTTCACAGCATATTTGCAAAAATATTGCGCATTGAGGCCGAAAAACTGGGCTACCCCAATAACTTCACCATTTACGACACCGACGACAGCAAAAGTGTGATCAAGGAAATTCTCAAACAGTTTAACCTTGACGATAAGGTGTACAAGCCTTCGCTGGTGCTTAACCGTATCAGCGATGCAAAAAACAAGCTTATTTCAGCACAGCAATACCAAAGCAACCCCATTACCCAGCAGGAAGACCAGAGCAGCCGCAAACCCATGCTCGGGCAAATTTATGCCGCCTACCAGAAACGGAATTTTAAAACCGGGGCCATGGATTTTGACGACCTTTTGTTTCAAACCAACATTTTGCTGCGCGATTTTCCGGATGTGCTTCTGAAATATCAGAATAAATTCCGCTACATCCTGGTGGATGAGTATCAGGATACCAACTTTTCGCAGTACGTAATTGTAAAGCAGCTGGCCGCCAGGTTCCAGAACATCTGCGTGGTGGGCGACGATGCGCAAAGCATCTACGCCTTTCGCGGCGCCAACATTCAAAACATTTTAAATTTTGAAAAGGATTACCCGGACCTGCGCACCTTTAAGCTGGAGCAGAATTACCGCAGCACCAAAAATATTGTGGAAGCCGCCAACCACATCATTGCCAACAATAAGGACCAATTTAAAAAAACAGTATTTACCGATAACGAGGAAGGCCAGAAGCTAAAAGTGTTTAAGGCCGGCACCGATAATGAGGAAGGTCAGAAAATTGCCAACAGCATTTTTGAAACCAAAAACAACCACCAGGCGCTCAACAGCGATTTTGCCATCCTGTACCGCACCAATGCGCAATCGCGCGCATTTGAGGAGGCGCTCCGGAAGCTGAACATCCCTTACAAAATTTACGGCGGCATCAGCTTTTACCAGCGTAAGGAGATCAAGGATCTTCTCTCCTACTTTCGCCTTACCATCAATAACAGCGATGATGAAAGCCTGCGCCGGGTGATTAACTACCCTGCCCGCGGCATTGGGCAAACCACCATTGATAAGCTGAGCGTAGCCGCCGCAGAGCACGATATCAGCATGTTTACGGTGATGAGCAACCTCAGGGATTTTAACGGGCCCGCGGCTCCCAGCAACCTGGGCATTAATGCGGGCATCGCCTCAAAAATAAACGACTTTGTTACCCAGGTAAAATCTTACAGCCTGCTGCTGCCGTATAAGGACGCCTTTGAGCTGGCCAATCACATTGCCGTGAACACCGGTATTGTAAAAGAACTTTACTCCGACAAAACACCCGAAGGCGTGAGCCGCTACGAAAACATACAGGAGTTGCTGAACGGGATAAAAGATTTTGTGGAGCAGCCGAGAACCCCGCAGGAAAACGAGCTGAACGAACTGATAAAAACCACGCTGCCCAAAGAGGAAGGCGGCGATTTGTTTACCGGCGAAAGCGATAACAATCTGAAAACACTGGATGAATTTATGCAGGAAATTACCCTGCTTACCAGCGTGGACAAGGAGGATGAGAAAGACACCAACAACGACAAGGTGAGCATGATGACCATTCACGCGGCCAAGGGGCTTGAGTTCCCCTATGTTTACATTGTGGGTCTTGAAGAAAACCTCTTTCCTTCGCAGCTTTCGCTCAACAGCCGGGCCGACCTGGAAGAGGAGCGCCGGCTGTTTTATGTGGCCATTACCCGCGCCGAAAAACAGGCCACTCTAAGCTACGCCACCATGCGCTACCGCTTTGGCAACGTTACCTATTGCGAGCCCAGCCGGTTTATCGATGAGATCGACGATAAATTTATTGATTACCCCGAAGAGCCTTCCACCCCTGCTTTTTCGAACAACACCTTCGATAATTTTCGCAGCAACTATTACAGCCGGCAGGATGCCCTGGATAAAAGCGCCGACAACGCCCAGGGCTCAACCATTAATTTTAATCCAAAACCCAAGCGGCTCATTAATCTTAACTCAAAGCTGGCCACTTCTTCTTCGGCGCCGGTTGACCTGGGCCTGAACCGCTCGCTGCAGAACGGCGACTTTGTGATGCACGAAAAATTTGGCCGCGGCCAGATTGTGCAGCTCGAAGGCAGCTGGCCTGAAACCAAGGCAACCATTTTGTTTGAAAAAGCGGGCAGTAAAAACCTGCTGCTTAAATTTGCAAGGCTCAACAAAGTATAAAAAGTTAATTGTAACTTATCGCTTAGTTAATTTACACACGCAAGCATTGCGCGAAGGGCTGATGTGAATGAGTGAAATATTTTTTTTTCAATGTTTTTTTTAATACTTTTATTACAAATCAAATTATTTTAACAATATGCGTAAAAATTTACTGTTACTGTGCATAGCTGCTTTTGGTTCTGTACTGTTAAGAGCGCAAACCCTCCCTGCCACCGCTGAAGAATTAAGCGGAACCGGGGCGCCAGCTGCAGAATGGGATGAATGGTTTAACAAGGCCGTTGAAAAATACATCGAAAACCATAAAGGTGAAAGAACAACCATCACCAATTACCGCATCCCGGTAGTTTTTCACGTGATCCATTTCGGGCAAACCATTGGAACGTTTCCCAACATTGACTCCAACCAGATAAAATCACAAATAGCCATTTTAAATGCCGATTATGCCGGCACCGGCTTAAACTATACCAACGTTCCAACTCCTTTTGCTAACCTTATTGCCAACACCGGCATCAGCTTTTGCCTGGCCCGCCGCGACCCAACCGGGGCTTTATTGACCGAAAGGGGCATTCACCGCGTTAATGCCAACTCTAACGGCTGGCCCAACCCGGCCACTGCCACTGTAAACCTGGTTAATTACATTAACAACACTGTAAAAGCCGCCACCATTTGGGATCCCACCAAGTACCTGAACATCTGGATCAGCGACCGTTCGGCAACCACCACTGTGCTGGGCTTTGCCACCTACCCTGCCGGAACAACCATCACCGGTATTCCACCGGGCGTGGGCACCTCTACCAACGATGGTGTATGGTGCTGGACCAAAGCAGTGGGCAACGTAGGCACCACACAGGCTCCCTGGAATAAAGGCCGCACCCTTACGCGCGAAATTGCCCATTGGCTGGGTGTACGCAGCCTTTGGGGCGATGGCAACTGCCTTACCGACTACTGTTCAGATACCCCCTGGGCCAAACAGGGCAACACCGGTTGCCCAGGTTATCCTTCGTATGTAAACCGATGCGGTATTAACCAAAGCCCTTACGGCGAAATGACCATGAACTTTCTGGACATGACCGACGATGCCTGCCGCTATATGTTTACGCCGCAGCAGGCTGTGCGCATGCAGGCAGCCATGAGCCAGTGCAACTTCCGTAACCTGCTGGGCACACACAATCTTTGTTCGCCGCTACTCACAAGCACCGCCTCTGCCGTTGCCAATTTCTCCATTACCGATCAGCCCTGCGTGGGCAGGCCGTTTACGCCCATGAATAACTCCACCGGTTTCCCATGGCCCACCTTCCAGTGGAGCAGCGCGCCGTCCTCAAACATTTTCCCGGCACCCTCTGTTGCTAACCCGGCCATTACGTTCAACTCTCCCGGCACCTATACTTTATATCTGACAGCTACCAACTCGTTAAACATATCCAGCTACTCCATGGTGGTAACCTCTGTAACCACCTGCCCTACAGAACCGCTGTGTATTGACAGTATTCGCATTATTCAGAACACCGATACGCTGACCACTTATAAAGCCGTGAACAATGCCAGCATTACAGGCTGCCAAACAGGGTTTGCAGGTTACTTAACCGGCACCAACTGTTATAAGGATAAGGAGTTTGCACAGTTCATTCCGGCCAGCGCTTACAGCGCCATTCAAATGCCGCAGGTAAACAGTGTTATTGTGTTATTCGACAGCATTGGCACCCGGGCTACGGCAGGCACTCTGGCTACGCAGATAGCCTGTAAGCTATACAGCGGCAATGCAACCAGCGGACCCAATACGCAGCTGGTGTCTAAAACAGACAGCCTTGGCAAAATTGCCTCGAGCCCCAAAACAAAAACAATTACCTACCTAGGCACGCCCACTTATACTTTTACAACCACCAAGGTGATCCCGTTCAGGTTCGATTTTGCATCACCGGTTGACCTTACCGGTAATACGCCCGGCTTTTTTATTGCCGTAGAAGCGCCTAACCAGTCGCCCGGTGATTCCATCCGGATTTTTTCGAACACCATTACCAGTGCCAGCAACGATTCCAGCAGCTGGATATTGCTGAACAACATCAATAACTGGCGTACGCTGCGTTATAACCGCAACGCAAAAGTTCAGCTGGCCATGATCCCGCAGATTACCTGCCGGCCTATTGTGGGCATTGACGAAAAATCGCTGTTTGGCTCAAACATTGCCGTAGTGCCAAACCCCAACAACGGTGTGTTTGACCTTGTATTTACACTGCCGCACGAGCAAAAGCTAAGCATTACCACCTACAATGCCCTGGGCCAGAAAGTGGCTGCCGATAAGCTTGAGAACGTAGGCCATAATATGGTTACCATGAATCTTAACCAGCAGCGTTCGGGTATTTATTTTATCGAGATATCCAACGGAACAGAACGCGTTGTAAAAAAAGTGGTGGTAACGCACTGATAAAATTTAAAAGCATTTTTTTTTAACCCGTCCCGGTAGCCATCAGGACGGGTTTTTTGCTGCCCGCCATTGTTGCAATTGCTTAATTCAAATAATTTTTTGAATTTAACCGGCTCAATCAGTTACCATTATGAAACTCTACTCCATAAACACCGGTCACTTTAAATTAGACGGGGGCGCCATGTTTGGCGTAGTGCCCAAAAGCATCTGGAACAAAGCAAATCCCGCCGATGAAAATAACATGTGCAGCTGGGCCATGCGCTGCCTGCTGATTGAGGACGGCAACCGGCTGATGCTGGTTGATAACGGCATGGGCGATAAGCAGGACGCCAAATTTTTTGGATACTATTACCTGCATGGCAATGACAGCCTCGAAAAATCGCTGAACAAATATGGTTTTACAGCCAATGACATTACCGACATGGTGCTTACCCACCTGCACTTTGACCATTGCGGCGGCAGCATTAAATATAATACCGACAGAACCAGGCTTGAACCGGTGTTTAAAAATGCCAGGTATTACTGCAATGCCAAACACTGGGAGTGGGCAGTAAACCCCAACGCCCGCGAAAAAGCCAGCTTTTTAAAAGAAAACATTTTGCCCATACAGGAGAGCGGGCAGCTGCAGTTTATCGACAGCAGCACACAATTATTACCCGGCCTCAGTTTTATTGAGGTAAACGGACACACCGAGGCCATGATGCTGCCGGTGGTTAATTATAAAAATACAACCGTGGCCTTTATGGCCGATCTTATTCCCAGTGCCGGCCACCTGCCCATTCCATATGTAATGGGCTACGACGTAAGGCCGCTGGAAACGCTGAAAGAAAAAGAGAACATTTTAAAACAGGCGCTGGACAATGACTGGAAATTATTTTTTGAGCACGACCCGGCCATTGAATGTGTGAGCCTTGAGCGCACCGAGCGCGGCATACGCCAAAAAGAAAGCTTTTTGCTGAGCGAGCTGTAAGCGGCATGCAAACGCATTAATACTTTACCAGCGCAAATTTAAATGTGCGGCGCTTAATGGCATACAGAACAGTTTCCTTATTGCCCATCAGCAGCGAAACTTTAGGGCGGGTATAGATCCTTCCGGTGCTGGAGCCCAGCAACGGCTCTTTTTGAACATTGCCATCACGATCAATGGTGGCCACCACCGTAATCATTTTCCGGCTCACACCATCCCTCACTTTTTTCGAATTGGGCTTAAGGTTTTTGGGATGATCGTTAAATATAAAATACAGCTTGCTATTTGCGGCAGCCATGGCATAAGAGGAATAAAAGCCATTGTCATTGCTGGTGTGCTGGTATTTGGGTAATTTTTTAACCCACCCCACATTGCTGTCAGAGTTAATGTTCACAACAATAATATCGTTGTAATAATAATTTACGGTGGTATTGCAGCCACCGCGCGGGTTGCACACCGTGCTCACCACGTAATAATACTGCTCGGCAATAAGATAAATGCCGCCATCGGGCCGCGTTACAAAATGATCTATTCTATAATCATACAGCTCTTTATGTTTTTCGGCCCGGCGTTTAGACATAAACCCTGCCAGGAATTCGGTGCTGAAATCGCTGCTCCCCTGGTTAATCAGCATGCCCGTTCTTGCATCCATGGTTCTGAAAAAGGTGCCAATCAGGCCCATGGCCGATTTGTTGGAGTAAAATCCGCCAATGATCAACTGGTTATTCTGCACATCAAAAGCAATATCTGATATAAACCGGTCGCCCAGCTCAATTTTCTTTTCCTGCAGCTGCTTGCTCTGGTAGTTATAGCTTAACAGCGCATAGTGGTAGCCCGGCTTTTTGCGCTCCTTTTCGCCTTTTTCTTTTTCAATGCTGGCCAGCATGTATACATGGCCATCGTTATCCACTACGTAATTGCTCACTCTGAACGATTTATCGCGGTAAGGCAATTCAAGGGCCGCCGACCAGATCTCTTTTGCATTTTCGTTTAAAACCTTATACGAAAATTTTTCATTGGCATATTTATCAAAGGGCTCGTTATGCATGATCAATATCTTGCTGCTATCGGCCGACAGCACAAAATCAAAAGACCCGGCGTTGCTTCGCTTCTGCGCAGCAATCACATCCACCTCCTTGGCCGCTTCAATCACCGAGCCATCGTCGGCGCTGATAATTTGCACAAAAGCCGTATTGCGGTCTTCGCTGCGGTCGTAATAGGACATAAACACCAGTATGTTGTGGTTGAGCACAAAAGCCCGCTCAAACAGCAGGCGCCTGTCGTTAAGGCCCTTGAGCCTCACCGGGCGTATGTATTCGAGCTTGAGCAGCGAGCGGGAGTATTTTTCAAGATAAATTTCGTCGTTGTTAAAAAAGCCCGAGCCCTGGCGCAGGCAATAAAACGACTGCTTATTGGCACCGATGATGCTTGTTAAATCGGTTTTTTTAGGCTCTTTCAGCTCCGGCCCCCAGCTGATGTTCACCTGCTGGGCATTAAGGCCTGTAAACAGACATATGAGGGCAAATAACAAAACGAATTTGTTCATGGCAATATGGGTTGAAGAGTGGGGCTTAGCAAGGCTTAAATTAAATAAAAAACCCGCACAGTTTTGCGCGGGTTTTAATTTTATAACAATTTAAGGGCTTATTCGCCTTTTTCTTCGGTTGAATCTGCATTATCGGCAGCTTTTTTAGGAGCAGCTTTTTTAGCGGCACCACGGCTACGACGGGTAGTTTTAGCTTTTGCAGGCTCAGCACCTTTTTTGTTGTAGATGTCGTTAAAATCAACCAGCTCAATCATGGCCATTTCAGCAGCATCACCCTGGCGGTTGCCAGTTTTAATAATGCGGGTATAACCACCTTTGCGGTCGGCTACTTTTACAGCCACATCTTTAAACAGGGCAGTAACTGCCTCTTTGTTTTTCAGGTAGGCAAATGCGGTACGACGGCTGTGGGTGCTGTCATCCTTGCTTTTGGTAATAAGCGGCTCCACATAGGTGCGCAGCGCTTTGGCTTTGGCAAGGGTAGTAAAAATGCGCTTGTTTTCGATCAGGGCGCAGGCCAGGTTCATCATCAACGCCTGACGGTGTGCGGTTTTCCTGCCTAAGTTATTTATTTTATCTCCGTGTCTCATTTCTAATTGACGATTTTATTATTTACAATTTACGATTTACAAGCAATTGTCAATTGTAAATCTGACAATTGTAAATCTTTTATTAGTCTTTATCTAATTTATATTTCGCTACGTTCATACCGAATTGCAGGGTTTTAGACTGCACTAAGTCTTCCAGTTCGGTGAGTGATTTTTTACCAAAATTCCTGAATTTCAAGAGGTCGTTTTTGTTGAAGGAAACGAGCTCTCCTAAGGTTTCCACATCGGCTGCTTTCAGGCAGTTAAGGGCGCGCACCGAAAGGTCCATGTCCACCAGCTTGGTTTTAAGCAACTGGCGCATGTGCAGGCTGGTTTCGTCAAATTCCTCTTCGTTGCGTTTTTCTTCAGCATCCAGGGTAATTTTTTCGTCAGAGAACAGCATGAAGTGGAAAATAAGGATTTTAGCAGCTTCTTTCAAAGCATCCTTCGGGTGAATAGAGCCATCGGTAACAATATCCATGATCAAACGCTCGTAGTCGGTTTTTTGCTCAACACGGTAGTTCTCAATGGTGTATTTTACGTTTTTAATCGGCGTGTAAATAGAGTCGATAAAGATAGTGCCAATAGGGGCGCTGTTGGTTTTATTCTCTTCAGCCGGCACATAACCACGGCCACGCTCAACGGTAAGCTCCATTTTAAGGCGCACCGAAGGATCGCAGTTAAAAATCACCAGGTCTGGGTTCAGAATCTGGAAACCATTTACATATTTACCGATATCACCGGCTGTAAATTTTTCGCCACCGGCAAAATGTACGGTAATTTTTTCGTTATCGTGATTATCTAATTGTTTTTTAAAGCGTACTTGTTTTAAATTTAAAACTATCTCCGTAACATCTTCAACCACACCCTTGATAGTGGAAAACTCATGCTCAACACCTTCTATCTTTAAGCTCGTAATGGCATAACCCTCTAGCGAAGATAACAGGATACGACGTAAAGAATTTCCGATGGTGATCCCAAAACCCGGCTCAAGCGGACGAAACTCGAATTGACCGGTTGTTTCGGTTGAGTTGATCATAATAACCTTGTCAGGTTTTACGAAATTTAAAATTGCCATATGTTTAGCTTATAAAGTTATTAAATTGGTTTATTATTTAGAGTACAACTCTACGATCAGCTGTTCCTTAATGTTTTCAGGAATCTGTGAACGCTCAGGGCGGCTGATGAATTTACCGCTCAGCGAGTTTTTATCAAAATCAAGCCAGGCGTGTTTGTTTACAGTGCCTGCCACTGAATTTACGATAACCTCTAAAGACTTTGATTTTTCGCGTACCGCAATAACATCACCCGGTTTTAAGGTATAAGAAGCCACGTTAACCACCTGGCCGTTTACGGTAATGTGTGCGTGCGAAACCAGCTGGCGGGCACCACGGCGCGATGGGGCAATGCCCAGGCGGTAAACCACGTTGTCCAGACGGCTTTCTATTAATTGAAGGAGCACCTCACCGGTAATACCGTGCGAGCGAGCTGCCCTTTCGAATGTCCTGGCAAATTGCCTTTCCAAAATACCATACGTGTATTTTGCTTTTTGTTTCTCCATTAACTGAACAGCGTATTCAGATTGTTTGGCACGTTTTTTTGTGTTGCCATGCTGTCCCGGAGGATAATTCTTTTTTTCTAATGCTTTGTCCGGGCCAAAGATGGGCTCTCTGAACTTACGGGCGATTTTTGATTTGGGACCAGTGTACCTTGCCATTTTAAATAATTGTTTTTTAAATAGTGAAGCGAATTTATTCTGCCTCACCGGTTGATTTATTATTTAAGTTGAAAACCCTATAGATGATCAACTCCTAATCCCGCATTAAACAGCGGGACCGGCTTTTTGTTTAATTTTTATTATACCCTGCGGCGTTTTGGAGGACGGCAGCCATTGTGCGGCATTGGGGTGATATCCATGATCTCAGAAACTTCAATTCCTGAAGCTGCTAAGGTTCTGATAGCGCTTTCGCGTCCACCGCCCGGGCCTTTTACATATACTTTTACCTTGCGTAAACCTGCTTCATGCGCAACTTTACCGCAATCCTGGGCAGCCATTTGAGCGGCATAAGGCGTGTTCTTTTTAGAACCCCTGAAACCCATTTTACCAGCGCTGCTCCACGAAATAACCTGTCCGGCCAAGTTGGTCAGCGAAATGATAATGTTGTTGAAAGTAGCATTAATATGAGCCTCACCAGTAGCCTCTACCTTTACTGTGCGCTTGCGTGTTGCTGCTTTCGCATTAGCTCCGGCTGTTTGTTGTTTTGCCATTTTTTTACCTGTTGTATTAATTATTATTTAGTAGCCATTTTTTTGTTGGCAATTGTCTTACGTTTACCTTTGCGGGTGCGGGCGTTGGTTTTAGAGCGCTGACCACGAACCGGCAGGCCGTTACGGTGACGGATGCCACGGTAGCTGTTGATATCGGTTAAACGTTTGATGTTTAACTGGGTCTCCGAACGCAGGGCGCCTTCAATTTTAAAGTTGTTGTTGATCAGGTTACGGATCGCGTTCTGCTCATCGTCGGTCCACTCGCTCACTTTTTTATCGTGGTGAATACCGGCTTCGCCAAGGATTTTTGCAGCCCTGCTGCGACCAATGCCGTAAATATAGGTTAAACCTATTACGCCTCTTTTGTTTTTTGGTAGATCTATACCAGCTATACGTGCCATTCTTTTGAAATAAAATTATTAAAAACTGTGTTTTCCAAATGCAAAATTACTTTTGCCTTTGTTTGAATTTAGGATTCTTTTTGTTGATAACATACAACTTCCCTTTGCGTCGAACGATCTTGCAGTCAACGCTTCTTTTTTTTATGGATGCTCTAACTTTCATTTCTGCTTAAATTTTTATATTCTTAAATCTAATTTCTCAAATCCTGCCTGCCTTACTTATACCTGAACGTGATACGCGCTTTGGTTAAATCGTAAGGGCTCATTTCCAGCTTTACCTTGTCTCCCGGCAAAATTTTGATGTAGTGCATCCTCATTTTGCCTGAAATGTGGGCGGTAACAATGTGCCCGTTTTCCAGCTCGGCCCTGAACATGGCGTTGCTCAATGCCTCAATAATAGTTCCGTCAATTTCAATATTCGATTGTTTCGCCATACGTTATATTATCCTTGCTGAACCATCATGGCATTAGCGCCTCTTCCTTTAATCCGGCCAGATTTCATCAGGCCGTCATAATGGCGGTTCAACAGGTAGGTTTCTATTTGCTGTAAAGTATCCAATACCACACCAACAAGGATCAACAGGGAGGTTCCACCGTAAAAATCGGCAAACGCGCTGTTGATGCCTATTTTTTGGGCAAAGGCAGGCATAATGGCCACACCGGCCAAAAAGATAGATCCGGGCAGGGTAATGCGGCTCATCACCTGGTCAATAAACTCGGCTGTTTTTTTACCTGGTTTTACACCGGGAATAAAGCCTCCGTTGCGTTTCATATCATCGGCCAGCTGATTGGGATTAACCATAATAGCCGTGTAGAAATAAGTGAAAAGGATGATGAGGATAGCAAAGATACAGTTGTACCAGAATCCGTAACGCTCCTGGAAAATGCCACCCGGCTTACCCGATGCGCTGGTAATGGCGTAAGGAATAAACATAATGGCCTGCGCAAAAATGATAGGCATTACACCCGCCGCATTCACTTTTAATGGAATGTACTGGCGCACCCCGCCGTATTGTTTGTTGCCAACAATTTTTTTGGCAAACTGCACCGGTATGCGGCGCGTGCCCTGAACCAGCAGGATACAGCCCACAATAACCAACAGCAGGATCACAATTTCGATGAGGAAGATGATTAAGCCACCGTTACCAGAAATACGGGATTTGATCTCGGAAAGGAATGCAAAAGGAAGACGTGAAATGATACCGATCATGATGATGAGGGAAATACCATTGCCCAAACCTTTATCGGTGATACGCTCGCCCAGCCACATAACAAACAGGGTGCCGGTAACCAGGATAAAGATGGACTGAACCCACCAGAACGTGGAAAGATCGGTAAATGCGCCCGGGGCCGAAGATTTGATGGAAACGATGTAGCCAGGAGCCTGAACCGCTGTAACGCCAATGGTAAGGAAACGGGTGTACTGGTTTATTTTTTTACGTCCGCTCTCCCCTTCACGCTGCATTTTCTGGAAATAAGGAACCGCCATGCCCAACAGCTGGATAATGATGGAAGCTGTAATATAAGGCATAATACCCAAACCGAAAATAGAAGCCCTTAAAAAAGCTCCGCCGGCAAACATATTGATTAACCCTACAATGCCACCCGCTTCGTTAGAGTTGGTAGCGGCGCTCAAAGCATCGATATCCACTCCAGGCAGTACCACATAAGAGCCTAAACGATAGATAAGCACAAGCCCCAGCGTAACAAGAATACGCTGACGGAGCTCCTCTATCGTCCAGATGTTTCGAAGTGTATCTATAAAACGCTTCATACGCTTAGTTTAATTCAGTTATGGTTCCGCCTTTTTCCTCAACAGCTTTTTTAGCGCTGGCGGTAAAAGCGTGTATCTTAATATTCACTTTCGACTTTAACTCACCGCGGCCAAGAATCTTAACCAGGTCGTTTTTATGAGCCATGCCATTTTGCACCAGCACATCCAGCGTAATTTCGCTTACGTTGGTTTTATCAATCAGTTTTTGCAGGCTGTCCAGGTTAATACCATGGTGCTCTATGCGGTTAATGTTTTTAAAGCCGAATTTTGGCAAACGGCGTTGCAGCGGCATCTGGCCACCTTCAAAACCACGTTTGGCAGAGTAACCCGAACGCGACTGGGCGCCTTTATGACCACGGGTAGCGGTTCCGCCACCGCCCGAACCTTGTCCACGGCCACGACGGTAGTTGTTTTTAACGGAACCTTTTGCTGGTTTTAATTCTTCTAATTTCATGTGCAATCTTTTTATTTCTTTTTATGGTCACCGGCAATAACCGCGGGGTTATTGATCAAATGACTATTAAATATTTTCAACTTTTAAAACATGTTTTACCTTGTTAATCATGCCATTGATGGCAGGAGTAACTTCTTTTTCTACCGAGCTGTGGGTTTTGCCCAGGCCTAAGGCCACCAGGGTAGCTTTTTGAACAGGTGTACGTTTAGCGGTGCTTTTTACTAAGGTGAGTTTTACTTTTGCCATGGTATTATATTTTAACCGTTAAACACATTTGCTAATTTAATTCCGCGTTGCTGGGCAACGGTGATAGGATCGCGCATTTTCATCAGGGCGTCGAGCGTAGCTTTTACCACGTTGTGCGGGTTGCTCGATCCTTTTGATTTTGCAAGTACATCGGTTACGCCAACGCTCTCTAAAACGGCACGCATCGCACCACCGGCAATTACACCGGTACCGTGTGCAGCTGGTTTTAAGAACACGCGGGCACCGCCAAATTTACCCTCCTGCGGGTGCGGCACAGTGCCGTTCAGCACAGGAACTTTTACCAGGCTCTTTTTAGCGTCTTCAATACCTTTGGTGATGGCATCGGTAACCTCGTTGGCTTTGCCAAGGCCCTGGCCAATTACGCCTTTTTCATTTCCAACCACCACAATGGCTGAAAAGCTGAAGTGGCGGCCACCTTTGGTTACTTTAGTCACACGCTGGATAGCAACTAACTTATCTTTTAATTCTATATCGCTTGATTTTACGCGCTTTACTACTTCTTTTGACATCTTCAGTATTTTAGAAATTTAAACCTCCTTCGCGGGCGCCTTCGGCCAGCGATTTAATTCTGCCGTGATACAAAAATCCGTTACGGTCAAACACCACCGAGGTGATGCCGTTGGCAACGGCTTTTTCAGCAATTAGTTTACCCACCAGTTTGGCTTTCTCAGTTTTGTTAACTTTAGAGCCCTGAATGGATTTTTCAACAGATCCAACGGCCAAAAGGGTTTTACCGCCTTTGTCATCGATCAGCTGCGCATATATTTCAGAGTTGCTGCGGTATACGCTTAAGCGAGGTAACTGAGTGGATCCTTTGATCTTCTTCCTCAGTTTTAATTTAATTTTTTCTCTTCTTTCTTGTTTAGTTACTGCCATCTTTCCAGTTTTTTAAAGATGATTAATATTTTATTGAATTGTATTCTGCTTTCTAAAATCTAAGGCTCAATTCTTATTTTTTAGAAGCCGATTTACCTGCTTTTCTCCTTAATTGCTCGCCGGTAAACTTGATACCTTTTCCTTTGTAAGGCTCAGGCTTACGCAGGCTGCGGATTTTGGCAGCAACCATACCAATCAGCTGCTTGTCGGCACTCTCCATAATAATTTTAGGATTCTGGCCTTTTTCAGCAGTGGTGGAAACTTTAATTTCCGAAGGCAGTTCAAAGGTAATGTTGTGCGAGTATCCCAGGGATAACTCTAACAGCTGGCCCTTGTTGGAGGCGCGGTAACCCACACCCACCAGTTCCTGCTCGGTTTTGTAACCTTCGCTCACACCTTTTACCATGTTGGCAATAAGGGCGCGGTATAACCCGTGCAGCGAGCGGTGACGTTTCTGGTCGGTAGGGCGTGTAACCACCACCTGGCCATTTTCAACGGCAACGGTAATATCTGTATCTACTTTTTGAGTTAAT
This sequence comes from Bacteroidia bacterium, assembly GCA_044221905.1. GTDB lineage: Bacteria > Bacteroidota > Bacteroidia > B-17B0 > Aurantibacillaceae > Aurantibacillus. The sequence goes on along the minus strand of JBGAOE010000005.1, from coordinate 54,134 downwards.
GTTCCTTTGGTGCCCTTAACGGTTACTAAACCGTTGTTAACGCTTACCTCTACTCCTTTTGGTAATCCTATCGGGGCTTTTCCTATACGTGACATGTTAAAATCCTCCTGCTGTTTAAATTATGAAATATAACATAAAACCTCGCCGCCAACGTTCAGTTTCTTGGCTTCCTTGTCGGTGATCACACCTTTGGAAGTGGAAACGATGGCAATGCCCAAACCGTTCATAACACGCGGCATGCTGGCAACACCAGAATACTTACGTAAACCAGGGCTCGAAACGCGGTCGAGCGTGCGAATAGCTGGAAGCTTGGTTACAGGATGGTACTTAAGGGCTATTTTGATAACGCCCTGTTTGTTTTCGGTCTCTTCAAACTTATAGTTTAAGATGTACCCTTTTTCGAAAAGAATCTTGGTGATTTCTTTTTTGAGGTTAGAAGCCGGAACTTCTACAATGCGGTGGTTTGCTTTGATCGCGTTCCTAACACGCGTCAAGTAATCTGATACTGTATCTGTCATTTTTTTTAAGTTTATATGTTATTCCGGGCTCAAAAAGGCTCAGAATAATTATATGAAACAATTTATTTTATTTTTGAGGGGGCAAATATACGATTATTTACCAATTCCCACAATATTTTTCTTCGCCTGCCAAAGCCCGGCGAAGGCGGGTACTACCAGCTCGATTTGGTAAGACCCGGAATCAGTCCAAAAAGAACCATTTCGCGGAATGTTACCCGGCTGATACCGAATGTGCGCATGTAACCACGCGGACGGCCGGTTAAATTACAACGGTTACGCACGCGAACTTTTGACGAGTTACGCGGTAATTTTTGTAATCCTACCGAATCGCCGGCTTTTTTAAGCTCTTCACGCTTGGCGGCATATTTTTCAACTAATTTTTTACGTTTGGCCTCGCGGGCCTTCATCGATTCTTTTGCCATTTCTTATTATGCTTTCTTTTTAAATGGAATACCAAATTCGGTTAATAATGCGTGAGCTTCCTTATCGGTGCTGGCCGAAGTTACAAACGTAATGTCCATACCCGATATTTTGCTTACTTTATCAATGTCGATTTCAGGGAAAATGATTTGCTCGGTAACACCAAAGGTGTAGTTACCGCGGCCGTCAAAGCCCTTGTCATTTACGCCTTTGAAATCGCGGATCCGCGGCAGCGCCGAAGCGATCAAACGGTCCAGGAACTCATACATTTTGTCTCCGCGCAGTGTTACGCGTACCCCTACGGCTACGCCTTTACGAAGCTTAAAGTTCGAAATATCCTTGGTTGAGTGCGTAGGCACGGCTTTTTGACCGGTAATGGTGGTCATTTCCTTTACTGCCGACTCAATCAGTTTTTTATCAGAAACAGCGTCGCCCACACCCTGGTTGATGCAGATTTTCTCCAGTTTTGGAACCTGCATTGGCGATGAGTACTGGAACTGTTTTTGTAAAGCCGAAACGATCTCAGCTTTGTATTTGGTTTTTAAACGAGGTTGATAGATTGTTGTTGCCATTATTTAACTGCCTCCTTTGTTTTTGAAGAGATGCGCTCAGCTTTCTGAGTTTTCTCATTTATTTTACGACCTAAACGAACGGTTTTGCCACCTTCTACAAACATCAGGTTAGAGATGTGGATAGAACCTTCTTTTTTCACAATGCCACCGTTGGTGTTTTTAGCATTCGGCTTTTCGCTTTTGCTGATCATGTTAATACCTTCTACAACGGCGCGCATTTTTTTCGGATCGATGGTAACGATCTTACCTTGCTGACCCCTGCTCTCGCCCGAGATCACTTTTACGGTATCGCCTTTTTTTAATTTTATCTTAGACATTTTCTTTTCAATCTAAATGTTAAAGCACTTCCGGTGCCAGTGAAATGATTTTCATAAACTGCTTGTCGCGCAGTTCGCGGGCAACCGGGCCAAAAATACGGGTTCCGCGGATCTCGTCTGTAGTGTTCAGTAACACCGCAGCATTGTCGTCAAAACGGATATACGATCCGTCGGCGCGCCTGATCTCTTTTTTGGTTCTTACAATAACAGCTTTGGTAACGGTGCCTTTTTTTACGTTGCCGCTGGGCATGGCGTGTTTAACGGTAACCACCACTTTGTCACCAATAGAGGCATAACGTTTTCTTGTACCGCCCAATACGCGAATAACCAGTACTTCTTTAGCACCACTGTTATCGGCTACGGTTAATCTTGATTCATTTTGTATCATCTTACTAAACTCTTATACGATTAACACTAATTACTTAACTTTTTCAACAACTTCAACCAGGCGCCAGTTTTTGGTTTTGCTCAGCGGGCGGGTTTCTGCAATCCTTACGGTATCACCAATGTTACACTCGTTTTTTTCATCGTGGGCAACAAAGTGGCTTGTTTTGTTCACAAACTTACCGTATTTGGGGTGTTTTACCTTACGCATAACAGAAACGACAATGCTCTTGTCCATTTTGTTGCTTTTTACAACACCGGTTTTTTCTTTTCTTAAATTTCTTTCCATGATTAAAGCAATTATTATTTGGATGCTTTTTTACGATTATTCACTTCCGTCATCAGTTTTGCAACGTTGCGGCGGTTAATGCGTATTTGGGCTGGATTTTCAACAGGAGAAACAGCATGGTTCAACGTCATTTTGTTTAAACCGGCTTTTTCTTCTTTGATCTTCTCATGAAGCTCCTGCTCTGATAAACCCTTTATGTCCTTGTTTTTCATTGTTCTTTTTTTTAATTATTCGGAACAGCTCCCTGCCCCTCTCTTATTTTTTAGCGCCGAAGCACCTTTATAATAATTTTTTAATCAAAGTAACGGTTTAATTAAAAAAGAATTTTTGTGTTGTTTGTAATAATGAAGCGTCCCGATAGCTATCGGGATGTTCTGCCTCATCATTAAGCTACAGTTTCAATATAATCCCTGCGTACCACAAATTTGGTTACGATGGGCAGCTTTTGAGCTGCCAGGCGCAACGCTTCTTTTGCGGTTTCCAGTGGCACACCTTCTGCCTCAATAAGCATACGGCCTGCTTTTACAGGAACCATCCAGTATTCAGGCGCACCTTTACCTTTACCCATACGCACCTCAGCTGGTTTTGAAGTAACCGGGCGGTCAGGGAAAATGCGAATCCAAACCTGTCCTTCACGTTTCATATAACGGGTAATGGCAATACGGGCAGCTTCAATCTGGCGGGCAGTAACACGGGCCTCATCCATTGCTTTGATGCCAAATGAACCGAAGGCTAATTCGTGACCGCGCTTGGCGTTGCCCTTCATCTTCATCTTATGCGATTTCCTGTATTTTGTTCTTTTCGGTTGTAACATGACTTTGTAATATTATCTGTTATTTTTTGTATAATGAAGCGAGCTCTGCCCTACTCCACTATTTATCTTCTCGTTTAGTGTTCCTTTTTTTGCCTGCAAATTTAGGACGGTCGCCATCCCTTCTTTCGCCGCCACGGTCAGAGCCGGTGCCTTTTTCTTTCAGCAGGCCAGCGTTCGGAGAAAGATCGCGTTTACCAAAAATTTCACCACGGCAAATCCATACTTTGATACCGATACGGCCGTATGAAGTGTGAGCTTCAGCAGTGGCATAATCAATATCAGCACGCAGGGTGTGCAGCGGGGTCCTTCCTTCTTTGTAGCCTTCGGTACGGGCCATTTCGGCGCCACCTAAACGGCCAGACACTTTAATTTTAATACCTTCGGCACCTAAACGCATGGTTGAAGCCATTGACATTTTAGCAGCACGACGGAACGAGATACGGCCTTCGATCTGGCGGGCAATGCTGTCGGCCACTAAGCGGGCATCCAGCTCAGGACGCTTGATTTCGAAGATATTGATCTGAACTTCTTTTTTAGTGAGTTTTTTTAACTCTTCCTTCAGCTTATCCACCTCTTTACCGCCTTTGCCGATGATGATGCCCGGACGGGCGGTGTTGATGGTAACAGTAATTAACTTAAGGGTTCTCTCAATCACAATTTTTGAAATACTGCCTTTTGCCAGACGTGCCTTTAAATAAGTCCTGATCTTGTCGTCTTCCACTATCTTATCAGCATAGTCTTTGCCGCCAAACCAGTTAGAGTCCCAACCTTTGATTACTCCTAAACGGAAGCCTATTGGATTAATTTTTTGTCCCATTTCTTATTTAGTTTTTGTGTCTAGAATTAATGTTACGTGATTTGTGCGTTTGCGGATCCTGTATCCACGGCCTTGCGGCGCGGTGCGCAGGCGTTTTACCATCAAAGCGCTGTCCACAAACACTTCTTTTACAAACAGCACACCTTCTTCGGCGCGCGACTGGCTTTTTTGCTCATAATTGGCAATGGCTGATTTTAACAGCTTTTCCAAACGGCCTGAAGCTTCGCGGGTGTTGAATTTTAATACGTTTAACGCAGTATAGGCATCCATACCCCTTACCAGGTCAGCAACCTGGCGCATTTTGCGCGGAGAGGTAGGGCAGTTATTTAATTTGGCAAAGTAAGAGGTTTTGTTCTCTTCTTTACGTTTTTCGGCTACTAATCTTTTTCTTTTTCCCATGGCTTCAATTATTTTTTGTTATGACCAGCATGACCTTTAAATACGCGGGTTGGGGCAAACTCACCTAATTTATGTCCAACCATGTTCTCGGTTACATACACCGGGATAAATTTTGCACCGTTGTGTACGGCAAATGTATGCCCTACAAATTCAGGTGGAATAGTGGAGCGACGCGCCCAGGTCTTAATCGCAGACTTTTTGCCGCTCTGATTCATTTTGTCAACCTTGCCTTCAAGGTTGTGGTCTACAAAGGGACCTTTTTTTAGTGATCTAGCCATTTATTTGATTTTTGGTTTTGAACCGAACCGGTCGCTAAGCGTAGTCGAAGCGCCGGTTACAGCCATTAAACGTTAATTATTATTTTTTCCTTCTTTCAATAATGTGTTTGTTCGACGCTTTTGCTTTGTAGCGTGTTTTGTAGCCCTTAGCCGGTATACCTTTGCGTGAGCGCGGGTGACCGCCTGAAGCGCGACCCTCGCCACCACCCATTGGGTGATCAACCGGGTTCATTACAACTGGCCGTGTACGCGGGCGAACACCTAACCAGCGCTTACGGCCGGCTTTACCATGCACTTCCAGGTTGTGGTCGGGGTTTGAAACCGCACCAACAGTAGCTTTGCAGGTAATCAAAATCATACGCACCTCGCCTGAAGGCATACGCAATACTGCATATTTACCATCGCGGGCAGTAAGCTGGGCATAAGAACCGGCGCTGCGGGCCAGGATAGCACCCTGACCGGGACGCAGTTCGATATTGTGAATGATAGTACCCAGGGGAATTTCTGATAAAAGCAGGGTATTGCCTACTTCGGGTGCTGCACCAGGGCCTGACATGATCTTTTGATCAACTTTCAGTCCGTGCGGGGCAATAATGTAGCGCTTTTCGCCGTCTTTGTAAAACACCAGGGCAATACGTGCCGAACGGTTCGGATCGTACTCAATGGTTTTAACGGTTGCTTCAATTCCATCCTTATCACGTTTGAAATCGATTGCACGCAACACCTTTTTATGACCGCCGCCAATATAGCGCATGGTCATTTTACCGCTGTTGTTACGGCCACCTGAAGAATAGTTAGTTTTAACAATCAGGCTTTTTTCAGGCTTAGATGCTGTTATCTCAGCAAAGTCTGAAGATATCTTATACCTTAAACTCGGAGTAAGTGGTCTGTATTTTTTTAATGCCATTTTAAATTCTTTTTAACTAATTAAACACTTGCGTAAAAATCAATTGTTTCGCCTTGTTTTAAGGTAACAATAGCTTTTTTACTGCGGTTTACACGGCCAATGGCCACACCACGGGTGGTGTTGCGGGTTTTCACTTTACCCACATATTGTTGGGTGTTTACAGTGTCAACCTTTACATTGTATGCCTTTTCAATGGCCGCTTTTATTTCGAGCTTGTTAGCCTCTTTTGCCACGATGAAGCCATAACGATTTAATTTTTCGGCTTGGGCAGTCATTTTTTCTGTAATGATCGGCTTTATTAAAATCTCCATCTTACTTGTTTAAAATTGTTTCCAATACTTTTACTGAGCTCTCTGCCAAAATCACATTCTGTGCATTTAAAATATCGTAAGTATTTAAATCAGAAGCTTTTACAACTTTAGCACCCTGAATATTGCGGGACGACAAATATACGTTTTTATTTGTATCGCCTAATACCAAAAGGGTCTTTTTGTCAGCAAAGTTCAGGTTTTTGATCAGGTCAAGGTAATTTTTGGTTTTTGGCGCTTCAAAGCTGAAATCTTCCAGAACGGTGATGGCATTGTCTTTTGCTTTATAAGTTAAAGCAGAGATACGGGCCAGGGTTTTCACTTTTTTGTTCAGCTTGAAAGAATAGTCGCGCGGACGCGGACCAAACGCACGGCCACCGCCAATAAATAAAGGCGATTTCATAGAACCCGCACGGGCGCCGCCGGTACCTTTCTGACGTTTTAATTTTTTAGTGGTGCGCGCAATCTCTGCGCGTTCTTTCGATTTGTGGGTACCCTGACGCTGGTTAGCTAAAAACTGCTTAACGTCAAGATAGATACAATGATCGTTTGGCTCGGCGGCAAAAATAGCATCTACCAGATCTACTTTTTTAGCCGTTTTTTTACCACTTATGTTTAATACTTCTACTTGCATGACTATTTCTCAATTAAAACGTAAGACCCTTTTGCACCTGGTATTGAACCTTTTACCAAAAGAAGGTTCTTTTCAGGCATAACTTTAACTACTACCAGGTTCTGGATTTTTTTACGGTTGCCACCAAGACGGCCTGCCATGCGCCTTCCGGGCATAACACGTGCCGGATCGGATGAAGCGCCCAATGAACCAGGAGCTCTTTCGCGATCGTGCTGACCGTGAGACTTGTTAGCGTGGCCTACACCGCTGAATCCGTGACGTTTTACAACACCCTGGAAACCTTTACCTTTGCTGGTACCAACAACATCCACAAAATCACCTTCAACAAAAAGGTCAACGGTTAATACATCACCTAAATTTTTGCTTTCCTCGAAATGACGGAACTCAACTACTTTGCGTTTTGGCGTTGTTTTAGCGCCTTCAAAGTGGCCTTTCATTGCAGCAGAGGTGTTTTTCTCTTTTTTCTCATCAAAAGACAGCTGTACTGCAGTGTACCCATCATTTTCATTGGTTTTTACTTGCGTTACCACGCAAGGACCCGCTTCAATAACTGTGCATGGCTGGTATTTGCCATTGGCATCGAAAAAGCTGGTCATTCCTATTTTTTTACCAATTAATCCTGACATTTTTTATTTATTATTTATTTGACTTAATTCTTGTTACTCTTTTCAAAACGCAGCGGCTACTGCGCCCTGTTAAACTTTGATCTCAACTTCAACGCCGCTTGGCAGCTCCAGCTTCATCAAAGCATCTACTGTTTTTGAAGAAGAGCTGTAGATGTCCAGCAAACGCTTGTAAGCGCAAAGCTGGTACTGGTCGCGCGCTTTTTTGTTTACGTGCGGCGATTTCAGCACGGTGAAGATACGCTTGTTGGTAGGCAATGGAATTGGACCATTTACCACAGCGCCTGTAGCTTTTACAGTTTTAACGATTTTTTCGGCTGACTTGTCAACCAGGTTAAAATCGTACGATTTGAGTTTAATTCTTATTCTTTGGCTCATGTTATAAAGAACGTATTTGTGTTTATATATCTGGTTAAACTTTTTCTGCTTTTTTACCTTTTGCTTTGGCAATTACATCGGCTGCAACGTTGGCCGGAGCCTCGTTGTAGTGGCTAAACTCCATGGTAGAGGTAGCGCGGCCTGAAGTAAGGGTACGCAACTGCGTTACGTAGCCAAACATTTCCGACAGCGGAACTTTAGCCTTAATTACCTGTGCGTTGCCTTTTGAGTCCATGCCTTCGATCTGACCGCGGCGACGGTTAAGGTCACCCACCACATCACCCATGTTTTGCTCAGGGGTAAGCACTTCCACTTTCATGATAGGCTCGAGCAGGATAGGCTTACATTTAGGAACAGCTTCACGGTAAGCGGTTTTGGCGCAAATTTCAAAAGAAAGGGCATCCGAGTCAACCGCGTGGTATGAACCGTCGATCAGCACTACTTTTAATCCTACCAGCGGGTATCCGGCTAAAACACCGTTGCTTAACGAAGCTTTGAAGCCTTTTTCAACTGCAGGAATAAACTCGCGCGGAATGTTACCGCCGGTAATCTCGTTTACGAATTGCAGATCGCCGTTTTTGGCATTATCCCATTCCGCATCCAGAGGCCCCACTTTAAATTTAATATCGGCAAATTTACCACGGCCACCGGTTTGTTTTTTGTAAACCTCGCGGTGCTCAACCGTGCCGGAAATAGCTTCTTTGTAAGCAACCTGAGGAGCGCCCTGGTTAACTTCCACTTTAAACTCGCGTTTTAAGCGGTCCACAATAATTTCGAGGTGAAGCTCACCCATACCGGAGATAATGGTTTGGCCAGAATCTTCGTCGGTTTTAACGCGGAACGTAGGATCTTCCTCCGCTAATTTGTTTAAGCCCACGCCCAGGCGGTCCAGGTCGCCCTGAGTTTTAGGCTCAATGGCAATACCAATTACCGGCTCAGGGAAGTTCATGGCCTCAAGAACAATTGGGTTTTTCTCATCGCACAGGGTATCACCGGTGCGGATATCTTTAAATCCAACAACAGCTCCAATATCACCGGCTTCTAAAAATTCAACCGGGTTTTGTTTGTTGGCATGCATTTGAAAAATACGGGAGATACGCTCTTTGTTTCCTGAACGTGTGTTCAGAATATAAGAACCGGCATCCAAACGGCCGGCATAAGCGCGGATAAAGCACAAACGGCCCACAAAAGGATCGGTTGCAATTTTAAAGGCTAAGGCTGTAAATGGATCTTTAACATCCGGGCGGCGGGTTACTTCCTGCTCGGTATCCGGATTTGTGCCTTTGGTTTCTGGTTTATCCAGGGGGCTTGGCATCAATTCCATTACCAGGTCGAGCATGGTTTGCACGCCTTTGTTTTTAAACGAAGAGCCGCACACCATAGGTACGATCTTATTGGCAACACACGCTTTACGCAGTGCGTCAAGAACTTCGCGCTCAGTAATGGTTTCAGGAGCTTCGAAGAATTTCTCCATAATTTTGTCATCGAATTCGGAAACAGCTTCCAGCATTTTTTCACGCCACTCAGCCACTTCTTCCTTCATATCTTCAGGAATAGGAACTACCTTATAGGTCATTCCTTTGTCCTCCTCGTTCCACACCATGCCGCGGTTGTTGATCAAATCAACCACGCCAACAAATGTTTCTTCAGCACCAATAGGTAATTGAAGCGGAACAGCATTACCGCCCAAAATTTCGCGGGTTTGTTTTACCACGTTCAGGAAGTCTGCTCCCTGGCGGTCCATTTTATTAACAAATCCCAGGCGGGTTACGTTATAGTTATCGGCCAAACGCCAGTTGGTCTCCGATTGAGGCTCAACACCATCAACCGCAGAGAATAAAAATACCAGACCATCCAGTACACGCAGTGAACGGTTTACCTCAACGGTAAAATCCACGTGGCCCGGGGTATCAATAATGTTAATTTTATATTTATTGTCGCGGTAGTTCCAAAAACAGGTAGTGGCAGCAGAGGTAATGGTAATACCACGCTCCTGCTCCTGCGCCATCCAATCCATGGTAGCGGCACCATCGTGCACCTCGCCAATTTTGTGGTTCACACCGGTATAATAAAGAATACGCTCGGTGGTGGTGGTTTTACCGGCGTCAATGTGGGCTGCGATCCCAATATTTCTGGTATAACGTAAGTCGCTCATGGGTTCAATTAAAATCTAAAGTGTGAAAATGCTTTATTAGCTTCTGCCATTTTGTGCACGTCTTCTTTTTTCTTAAAAGCAGCGCCTTCTTCTTTAGAAGCGGATACGATCTCACCGGCCAGTTTTTGAGCCATTGATTTTTCGTTGCGTTTGCGCGAGTAAGAAATCATCCATTTCATAGCCATAGAGATCTTACGGTCAGGACGGATCTCTGAAGGAATCTGGAAAGTGGAACCACCCACACGGCGCGAACGCACCTCCACCTGTGGAGTTACATTAGCAAGTGCTTTTTTGAACACCTCCAGGCCATCTTCATTGGTGCGCTTGGCAACAATGCCAATGGCATCATGAAAAATAGTAGAAGCGGTATTTTTTTTACCGTCATACATCAAATTGTTTAAAAAACGGGTTACCAATGTATCGTTGTAAATGGGATCAGGTAACAACACGCGCTTTTTTGCTCTGGCTTTTCTCATTGTATAAAATCTTTAATTATTACTTTTTCTTGGCCGGAGCAGCAGCTCCCGCTTTAGGACGTTTTGTACCGTATTTCGAACGCTGTTGCTTGCGTCCCTCAACACCGGCAGTATCAAGGCTGCCGCGCACAATGTGGTAACGCACACCCGGTAAGTCTTTCACACGACCACCACGCACCAGCACGATAGAGTGCTCCTGCAGGTTGTGTCCTTCGCCCGGAATGTAGGCAATCACTTCCTGCTTGTTGGTTAAACGTACCTTGGCTACTTTACGCATAGCCGAGTTTGGCTTTTTGGGCGTAGTGGTGTACACCTTGGTACATACGCCACGGCGTTGTGGACACGAGTCCAAAGCGGCCGATTTGCTCTTGTTGGTCGGTTTTGTACGACCTTTTCTTACTAATTGCTGTATTGTAGGCATTTTAAATCCTTTGTATTACTTGATATTATTGGTTTTCAGCTATATCCCCATTTTAGGGAGGGCAAAGATAATAATTTAATCTCAACTTGCAATACATTTATTCAAATAATTTGCTGATTCGGAGGGTTTTGTTGAAAAAAACCGAAAAAAAATTCCGGAAAGGCTCCCTCTCCCCGGCTTTTTTTCAAAAACAAGCGCCCTGGCAATCAACAAACAATTGAAAAACAACTGCTTAACCTGTTGAAAAACTTTTGTAACCGGCCATTTTTACCCAATTAAAAAATTAATGAAAACTTTACCTGTTAAAAACCGCCAGCCACCCGGCAATTTTCGAAAGAAATGGTAAGCCTCAAAAACAACCCTTTCCCTGGAAGGGCAAAAAAGCCAGTTTTTTGCAGATTAAGCCCATTTTTAACATTTTGACATCCTTGGGCCCGTTTTACTTAAAAAATTACCCGGGCCGATTAACTTTTTTGGCCGGCGGGCAGACGTATTGAGATGAGCTGTTTAACAAAGCTTTTTTCGCAAAAAACCACCATCCACACTTACTAAAAAAATTATGACACCTGCTCGGTAGCACTTGCCTGCGCCCGGTTCGGGGCCTAATATAGCAAGCACATTCAGTAGCTACGAATGGCGGGACAAAGGATCCGAGCAGTCCCAAAGAAAAAACAAAGAAATGCAGCCTGCGCACAGCAGGCATGGTATGCAAAGGGCGCCATCCTGTTGCGAAACGGCACAAAGCCCTGCCCGCTTGCCGGCCGGGCGGAAAAAATGCGGCGGCAAACGAACTATTCTATGATCTAAAACAAAGACCCCAAGGGGCAAAAACTATGACAACATCATCAAAATTCGACTTCTTTCAAAAAAACAAAATTGAAGGCATGCAGCACATTGTAGGCGGTATGTACGCCACCGTGGTAACCGGTGGCAACCGCCCAGAATATATCGGCCACGGCGATACCTGGTACGATGCTTCTGAAAACAATCGAACAGCCGACTGGAGTGATTTAGACGGCTCAAACCGGGGCGACCTTGTAATTGCAATGGTAGCGCCAGGTGGCGGTGGCGAACCGCCTAAATACATTGATGCGCCTATAGGAACACAGTACGAAGCTGTGCACTAAGCATTCATAACCACCAGAGAACGGTGTTTTAAAAGCACCGTTCTCTATTACTTTTTAAAAATTAAACCCCATCAAAAACAAAAATTTATGACATCACCATCAGCGTTTGATTTTTTTCAGAAACACAAAGTGGAAGGTCTACAGCACATTGTAGGCGGCATGTATTTTACCAATGTCACCCGTAGTCCCACCTCTCCACAAATTGTAGGCCGTAAAGATGTTTTTTACGATAGCACCGAGCATGATCGCACCAGTTCAGCACATAATGCCGACGGAAGCGGCCGAGGCGACTTAGTACTACTGGCTGGAGAAAGTGGAGGCGAAATTGAGGCGCCACTGGATACAGAGTACGAAGCAATTCCATAATTAAAAAAGAGCAGCCAGCTGCTGCTCTTTTTTTAAATCAACCAAATTCTTTTTTGAGACAACCATGCCTGCATCAGAAAAAAAATACATTTTTATACTGGCCGAAGACGGAGACGCAACGGTTGACGAAGTGATGGCCTGGCTCGAATATGAGTCAAAACACCAGGTTATCCGCATCAACAATACCGACCATGTACGCTACATGCATGCCGACATCCGCAACGGCGCAGCCGATTTTGAGATCTGCATTAACGAACACGTGACTGTAAAACTACGCCAGGTGGCCGCTTATTGGTACCGGCGCGGACAAATAAGCTTTAACCCGGTGGCCGCAAAAAAAAATGTTGATCCGGCGCTGCTGGAAAGCATTAATAAATACTACTTCAAGGAATACGAGCACAGCATTGACTTTCTGCACTTTTTGCTGAAATCCACAGTGCCTGTTTGCATCAATGCATTCAGCAATATTTTTACCAACAAGCTCATCAACCTGGAGTGCGCGCGAAGAGCAGGCCTGCTGATACCCGACTCCATCGTATCCAACGATGCTGAAGCCATCCGGTTGTTTTTCAGCAGGCATCCCAAGTGCATTGTAAAACCGGTAAGGTATCCGGGCGGAGAAGCTTCGCTGGCAAACCAGGCCGTTAACTACTCGCAATGCGCACATTTGGCCACTGCACAGGAAATGGAAACGTTTTTAAACGATCGCATTCCCTTTCAACCCACTCATTTTCAGCAGTACATTGAAAAGGAGTTTGAAATAAGAACCTTTATCCTCAACGATAAGCTGTTTTCGATGGCCATTTTTTCGCAGCAAAACGAAAAAACAAAAATCGACTTCAGGAATTACGATGAGGACACCCCCAACCGGAATGTACCCTTTAAACTGCCCGATATCATAGAAAAGCAGCTGCTGCATTTTTGCCGTCTTATTGATACCAATTGCGGCTCTGTGGATATTTTATACAACAACGGCAACTATTATTTTCTCGAAATTAACCCGGTAGGGCAGGTACAGTGGCTTTCGCACAACTGCAACTACCCGGTAGAAAGATTTATTGCACATACCTTAAACCATGCTTATGATTAACAACGAGAATAAACAGTTAAAAACGGAATTAACCGAAAGTCTTCGCAACACCTCTGTAAATTTTAAGCACTTTACATTCAGAAGCTACAACCAGGCCGAGAGGCCCCTCGTTTTTAAATTTCCTTTTCCAAAATACCGCTCCTTTGAGGTAAACGCAGCATCGGTATTTTACAAACACATTAGCAGAACCCTTAACGTTTGATATGAGCACTTACTTATTATTTGACAGCTGCAAAGTAGTGGCGGGCTACACCCGCAGCATGATCCTGGACCTTCAGCGCAAAGCCTATTATTTTGTGCCCAATGCCTCAATAAGCGGCATTGACAAGGATGGCCTTATCTGCGCCAACGAAGAGAATGCAGAACTGATCGGGTTTTTGCTCGATGAGGAGCTTGCCTTTGCCTGCAGCCCAAACCTGGCGAAGCAATTCATTTCCTCTAAAAGCAGTGCCTGGGATTACCCGGCGCTTATCTCCAACGCTATTGTTACCTGCACCGGGTTTGATGAGAATTATCTGACTTCCGTCATTACCCAGCTACTGGACGAGCTGCAGTGCAAATACCTTGAGCTGAGATTTACCCGGCCCATGACACCCGCCGAGATCTTAGCCGTGGCAGCGTTTATGAACAGCCACAACGTGCTCGGATTTTCATTATGCGTGTGTTTGCACAACCCCGGCAGCGATGTTAAAAAGCTGGCTGCCGACCTGCTCGAAAACGAAAGGCTTGTAAAAACCATTGTGTTTAATTATCCTGTTAACGAGGTTATAGACGCCGGCCGCAGCAACTACGGCAATATGTTTTTCACCACCTCGCCTAACCTGCCTTTATCCTGCGGCCTTGTTTCAAGCACACTTTTCACGCTCCATACGTCGCATTATTATGAGTCGCTCAGCCATAATACCTGCCTTAACCGCAAAATAGCCATTGAGGCCGACGGTTCTATTAAAAACTGCCCCAGTATGGCAAAGAGCCATGGCAATGTAAAAACCGACACGCTTAAAGACGTGGTGAACACTGCCGGGTTTCGCCACGTGTGGCAGCTTAAAAAGGATGATATCGCAAAATGCAGGCATTGCGAATTCCGCCACATTTGCACCGATTGCCGGGCCTATACCGACGACCCTTCCGATATGCGCTCAGCACCGCTCAAATGCGGTTATAACCCTTACACCTGCGAATGGGAAGAATGGAGCAGCAATCCGCTCAAACAGTCCGCTATCGCCTATTACGGCATGCAGCGGTTAACAGAAAAAGAAAGCGCTGATTTTAAACTGAGTTCTATTGTATGAAACGTTTCCCCCAGGATATACAAACCGAAGTGATGGATTGCGGGGCTACCTGCCTGCGCATTGTAGGCCGGCACTATGGCCGCAGCTACCCGATAAACTACCTGCGCCAGCGCAGCCACACCACCCGCGCCGGCGCCAGCCTGCTGGGCATTTCAAAAGCCGCCGAAGAAATAGGCTTTCGCACCATGGGCGTAAAAATATGCTTTGAGCATCTGCAGGACAAAGCGCCTTTTCCGCTCATAGCGCATTGGAACCAAAACCACTTTGTGGTGGTTTACAAAGTAAGTAAAACCAAGGTGTATGTCTCCGATCCTGGCAACGGCCTGCTTACCTATACGCACAAAGATTTTCTGCGCGCGTGGATAAGCGGCTCGGCCGGCAAGCAAACAGAAGAAGGCATATGCCTGCTGCTGGAAACCACCCCCTCCTTTGCCGAAGCGGAGATGCCCGACAGCGGGGAAAACAAAATAAACAGCAAGGCATTTTTGCTGCATTACATTAAGCCCCACCAGCGGCTTATGCTGCAAATATTGCTGGGGCTGGCCGCCGGAAGCCTGTTGCAGCTGGCCGTGCCGTTTTTAACCCAAAACATAGTGGATACCGGTATTTATAAAAAAGACCTTAACTTTATATGGCTCGTGCTCATTGCCCAACTGATGCTTACCATTGGGCAGATGGCGCTAGAGCTGATGCGCAGCTGGATGTTGCTGCATATCAGCAGCCGCATTAACATTGCGCTGATCTCAGACTTTTTCATCAAGCTGATGAAGCTGCCCATCCGCTATTTCGACACGCGGCTTTCTGGCGACCTGATGCAGCGCATCCAGGATCACAAACGCATCGAGAATTTCCTTACCTCCACCTCGCTCACCGTTATCTTTTCATTATTTACGCTGTTGCTCTACGGCCTGGTGCTGGCGTATTATAACCTTACGCTGTTCGGCATTTTTTTAGCGGGCAGCAGCATCTACATCGGCTGGATCTTTTTTTTTCTGGGCCGGCGAAAAAAGCTTGATTACAAACGGTTTCAGCAGGCCGGCGAAACCAACAGCAAAGTGATTGAGCTGATAAGCGGCATGCAGGAAATAAAGCTGCACAATGCCGAGCGGCAAAAACGCTGGGGCTGGGAACGCATACAGGTAAAGTTTTACCGCATCAGCCTGCAGGCCTTAAGCCTTGAGCAAACCCAGGCGGTGGGATCGCGCATTATCAACGAAATTAAAAATATTTTTACCACCATAGTGGCCGCCAAGCTGGTGATTGACGGGCAGCTAACCCTTGGCATGATGCTATCGGTAAGCTACATCATTGGGCAGTTAAACAGCCCCGTATTACAGCTGGTGGGAGTGGTTAAAGCCTGGCAGGATGCCCGCATCAGCCTTGACCGGCTGACGGAGATACACCAGAAAGAAGAGGAAAACCACATAAAACCCGGCGCCGGAGCTAACCCGGCGTTTGCCACAAGCCCGTTTTTACCGGTGCCACCGCTGCATGATATCTATTTGAAGAACGTATCTTTTAGATACAATGAACTGTCGGCCGAAGTGCTGAAAGGCATTACCATGAAAATACCTGCCGGCCAGGTAACCGCCATTGTGGGCAGCAGCGGGAGCGGCAAAACCACGCTGCTTAAATTGCTGATGCGGTTTTATGAACCACGCCATGGTGAGGTTTTTATTGACCGCACCGGCCTGGTGCAAACCGATATACAGGAGTGGCGCCAGCGCTGCGGAGTAGTTATGCAGGAAGGCTTTATTTTTAACGACACCATTGCCGGCAACATCGCCATAGGCGAAGACCTGCCCGACTGGGACCGGCTGAACCATGCGGCCACCGTGGCCAACATTAAATCTTTTATTGATGAGCTGCCGCTGGCGTTTAACACCAAAATAGGCCAGGAAGGCCTGGGAATAAGCACCGGGCAAAAACAACGCCTGCTCATTGCCCGGGCCGTTTACAAAAATCCCGAGATTCTTTTTTTTGACGAAGCCACCAGCTCGCTCGATGCCAACAACGAAAAAGAAATTATGGAGCACCTGAAGGAATTTTACAAAGGCAAAACCGTGGTGATTATAGCCCACCGGCTAAGCACCGTAAAAGACGCCGACCAGATAGTGGTGCTTGATAATGGAACCATTGCCGAGGAAGGCAACCACGAAAGCCTTACGGCCCGGCGTGGATTTTATTACAGGCTGGTGAAAAACCAGCTGGAGCTTGGTAAATAACAAATAATTACACCGAAAAAGAAAAATACACATCAAAATAATGCTGAAATTTTATAATAAAGAAAAAATATCCCGGGTGGCGTAGGCTGCATCGAGGGGTGAGTGTGGGTTTTCAAAAGTCTGGCATGTCATCCTTCGGCACTATTTTCGCTGAACTCAGGCGAAAATCACTCAGGATGACGCGAGTGGTTATTAATTCCAGCATGGCTCTAATACATCCTAAAAAAACAATATGCCAAACAACAATTTTGAAATAGACATGGCCGGCCTTTCCACCGCCAACCGCAATGCCGTAAGGGCACCCGAAGCCAACGAAATGCTGGAGCGCACACCTGGCTGGCTGCTGCGCTGGGGGCTGCTTTCGGTGATGCTGGTGTTTGGCATTATGATTTTAATAAGCGTGCTTATTAAATACCCCGATGCGCTGGAAGGCAGCGCCGTGATTACCACCTCCCCTTTCCCGGCAAAGCTGGCGCCGCTTTCGGCCGGGCGAATCAGCCGCCTGTTTTTTAAAGACACTGATCCTGTGCAGAAAAACAGCCCTATTGCCGAGCTGGAAAACACCACAGGCTACGATACCGTTTTAAAATTTGAACACCGGCTCAGCCAGCTGCAGCAATGCCTTCAAAGTCAGGGCGGAGACGTGCCGGATGCGCTGATAACTCCCGTATCGGCATCGCCGGGCGTATTGCAAACGCTTTACAACAACCTGCTGCAGCTGCTTTATGAGCAAAAACACACAAAGAAGAGCAGCCCTGCCAAACAACTGCCTGAAACCGACAGAACGCTGAATACCGCTATTAGCGAGGCACAGCAAAGCCTGACCGATTACATACAAACCTGGCGAAAACGCTATTTGCTTACCGCACCGTATACCGGTACACTTCAATACCTGAGGCCCGTGCAAAGCGGCGAGCCGGCTGCTGCGGGCGAAGACCTGTTTATGGTAATACCGGGCAATCACAGCCGCATAGCGCTGGTAACGCTGCCGGCCGCGGGCATTGGTAAAATAAAGCCCGGGCAAAAGGTGCACCTGCTGCTCGATAATTTTCCATACAATGAGTTTGGCTTTCTGGAAGGATCTGTAATTAAACGAAGCGCGGTGCCCGAAACACCAAAAGGCGGCGAAGGACGGCCACCGGCCTATAAAGTATATGTGAAACTGCCCGATAGGCTGGTTACCAGCTTTAGCAACACAGTGACCTTTAGCCCCGAAATGACCGCCACGGCACGCATTATTACCAAAGACCGCAACCTGGCCGAGCGCCTGGCAGCCGGTGTAACAGGCCTTAACAAATAATTGCCCCCGGTAACCTGCTGAAAAACACGGTGCCAGGTAAACAAAAAGCCGCCAAAGGTGGCAACCCCGGGCGGCTTTTAAACAAATCTCTTAAACTTACACCAGCGCTCAGCTCTTCATCACCTCTATGGCTGGAACCAGCCTGGAGGGCTTCACTTCGAGGTTGCGGCTAAAATTTAAAATGTTTTGAATTACGTTTTCTGATGGTTCTGCAGAAGGAACAAAAGGTATTTTTTCTTCTTTTATTGCGCATTTTACAGTAAGATCAGGGCTTTGAGTAAATGTTTGTGTCATAGGCGGCCAAAATAGTGTTGCTTTTGTGTTTTTAGAGGTTAATAAATAAAAACATTTAGTTAGTGTTATCTCAATAACGCCACATTCTTTTGTTTATTGTGAGTGAGTGACTAAAAATCATCATCAATTTACAACGATTTAGATTTAATTCCTTTCATCAATCTCTATTAACACTTGACAATGGCCTAAAGCCAGAATAGCATTGGGTTTTCTGTTTTTTACCGCACCATGTCATGGTGGCTATCGGCCCGGGATAAAAGGTTTTGACCCAGCCGTATGAAACAGGATAAAAACCAAAAACCCGCCTCCGGCTAACCGGTGCGGGTTTTGGCTCTCAAAAAACTAAAAACCTTGGCGAGGTTATTAGTTGCCCATAAACGAACACGTCGTTAGTGGGAGTGCTTTTCCGGTTCCTTCAACTTGCTCAGGAACCGGATCTGTTATTTTTTACCGTCCAGTTTATCTTTCAGGTCAGACAGGGCCGAGATATCACCTAAGGTGGTTTTCTCCTGGCTGTCTTTTACTTTTTTCACTGCTTTTTTGCTGTCTTCAAAGTCAGCTTTTTTGGTGGCACGGTCTGCGCGACGGGCTTCTTCTTTTACCTCTTCGTGCAGGCGGGCGTGCGATACCACAATGCGCTTCGATTCTTTGCTGAATTCGATCACTTTGAAATCGGCAACCTCTTCGGCTTTCAGGCTACCGCCATCGGCTTTAGCCAGGTGGCGTGCAGGTGCAAAACCTTCTACACCGTAAGGCAGGCCAATAGTGGCGCCTTTATCGTTGATAGAGGTTACTGTGCCTTTGTGAATCGAATCAATGGTGAATACGGTTTCAAACACATCCCATGGGTTTTCTTCCAGCTGTTTGTGGCCTAAGCTTAAGCGACGGTTCTCACCATCAATTTCAAGCACTACCACATCCATTTTATCGCCCACTTTGCAGAATTCGCTCGGGTGTTTGATTTTTTTGCTCCACGACAGGTCTGAAATGTGCACCAGGCCGTCTACACCTTCTTCGAGCTCAACAAACACACCAAAGTTGGTGAAGTTGCGCACGGTGCCGGTGTGCTTAGAACCTTTGGAGTATTTCTCCATGATCATGTTCCAAGGATCAGGCGTTAATTGTTTCATGCCTAAGCTCATTTTGCGCTCTTCGCGGTCGAGGGTAAGGATCACGGCTTCGATTTCCTGGCCGATTTTCACAAACTCCTGTGCGCTGCGCAGGTGCTGGCTCCAGCTCATTTCGCTTACGTGCACCAGGCCTTCTACACCAGGGGCAATCTCAACAAAAGCGCCGTAATCGTTAATCACTACCACTTTTCCTTTGATCTTATCGCCCACTTTCACCTCAGAGCTCAATGCTTCCCAAGGGTGCGGCGTTAATTGTTTTAAGCCTAAGGCAATGCGTTTTTTGTCGTCATCAAACTCAAGGATCACCACCTGGATCTTCTCGTCAAGCTTCACAATCTCCTCAGGGTGATTGATGCGGCCCCACGAAAGGTCGGTAATGTGGATCAGGCCGTCAACACCGCCCAGGTCGATAAACACGCCGTACGATGTGATGTTTTTAACGGTGCCTTCCAATACCTGGCCTTTTTCAAGTTTAGAGATGATGTCGCGTTTTTGTGTCTCGAGCTCAGCTTCAATAAGCGCTTTGTGAGACACTACCACGTTTTTAAATTCGTTGTTGATCTTAACCACTTTAAACTCCATGGTTTTGCCAACGTACACATCGTAATCACGGATTGGTTTTACATCGATCTGCGAGCCCGGTAAAAACGCTTCGATGCCGAATACGTCAACAATCAGGCCGCCTTTGGTGCGGCATTTAACAAATCCTTTGATGATCTCATCGTTGTTAAGCGCATCGTTAACACGATCCCAGCTTTTGCCGGCACGTGCTTTTTTGTGCGATAACACCAGCTGACCCTGCAAATCTTCCGCTTTATCAATAAATACTTCGATTTTGTCGCCAACTTTTAGTTCGGGGTTGTAGCGGAACTCAGACAGGGGCACTACGCCATCTGACTTGTAACCGATGTTTACCACTACCTCGCGCGCATTTTTAGCCACTACCACGCCTTCAATGATCTGAAGATCGGTAATGGTGCTTAATTTTTGTCCGTAAAGGTCGTCCAGCTTCTGTTTTTCTTCAACTGAATAATTGTCCTGCTTTTTACCGATCGAATTCCAGTCGAAATCGGGATTTCCTGTTACTTGGGCTTTTTCTGCCATTTTAATTTTAATTAATTGTATCAAACCCTTAAGGCCGGTTTGAGGGGTTAAACTTATTTGCTAATAGCCGATTCTGCCTTAATAAAATCGGGCTACAAATATACTAAGAATTAAGGGAATGCGGGGCAATCGTTGGTATTTTAAACCATTGAATTACAGATATTTGAAAATTTAACAGTAATGCCATTTTTACCGTTTTTGGCAGTTGAAAACGCACCTGCCTGTGCGGCAACAGGTTTGGAGCCATTGTGCATTTGCAGAAAGCCCGGCACTACAAAAAATAACGGTGCCCGGATTGACGCATCCGGGCACCCATATTTTATGAACAGTTCTATTTTTGTTTTGCGCAGAAATATAAATTAATCAAACAGCTCCGAATCGCTGGCACAGGGGCATTTGGCGCCCAGGCGGGGCGTAATGCTTACCTCGAAAGGCTTTAACGATTTGCTGGGCTTATCGTATTTAAGGGTCATTTTCACTTCCGATTTTACGGTGAGGCCGCTTTTTACAGAGGCATTCCAGGGATTCATGGATTTAATGGCTTCGGTTACCAGCAGGTTCAGCTTTTCATCGGGGCAGGTAACCATGGCTTTTTTAATGGTTCCGTCCACATTCAGCTGCAGCTTTACTATTACGGGGTTCTTTTTGGCTTTTTTACGCTCTTTTTTAGAGAGCTTTAAATTGTCTTTAAAAAACGCGTGCAGGTCTTCGTCGCCACTGCCATAGCAGGCCACCCGGCAAGCTTTTGGATTTTTGGCCCGTCGGGCTTTTGCCACCGCAGATTTCTTTTTGGGCGCTGCTCTTACCACTTCGGCGGGTTTTTCCTCGTTCACTTCTTCGGTTTTGCGTTCTTCACGCGGCTCCCGTTTTGGCTCTTCCGGCGCTTTTACGGCTGTTCTGTCGGCAGGCGCTGCTTCCTCTTTCTTTTCGGCCACCTGGGCGGCTACCGCTTTTTCATCGGCCTTTTTTTCTTCTGCTTTTTTCTCTTCGGCTTTCCTTGTTTCGGTTTTTACAGGCTCTGCAGCGGCCACTTTTGCTTCGGCCTTTTTCTCCTCGACTTTGGGCGCAGCTGCTTTTGGCTCTTCGGCTTTTGGCGTTTCAACCGCCACCTTGGGCACCTCGCCGTTTACGAAAATGTAAAAACCCTGCGATTGTTTAAACGCCTCGGCATCGCCCCCAATTTTACACTGGCAAAGGCTTTTGTAGGTGGTGCTGAATTGAAAAAATTCAGGATAGGTTTTTAAAAGATTTTCCCAGCGTTCCTGGTTAGCCACTTCGCGGTCGGCCAGGTCAGAGGCATCTGTTTCAGAAAACACAAGCACTATTTCAGTTACCTCGGCAGAGGTAATGGCATCGGCCTGCGCGGTTTTGTTAAGCCCGCTGGCGCCGCGCTTGGAGCGCACCAACACAAAATTTTTACTGGCTGGCTTATAAGTGGCAGTGGTAGAATCCAGCTCAAATTCAAGCTCTTCGTAAGAAGGGGTTTGGGCTGCAAGCGGCAGGCAAAGAACAAAAAGAAATATGGACAGGAAGGATTTCATCGTTTGTTGTGTTTTAATCACGTAATATTATAAAATTATTACTGAAAAAGTAAGCTTTGTGAAAAGTAAAATGAACAGCGATCAGTTGATTGCCACTAATTTCACAAATTAGCTCAAACCGGAGAGAAACAAAACTTAGAGGAGGAGGAATTGATCAAATTTGGCAGCCCATGTTGCCATCAATTTCAGAATTAACGCATAAAGGAGAATTACACGCCAGCTTAGTGGAATTCGTGTAATCAGTGGCTATTTGTTAAACAGGCTGTTCACAAATTCAGCAGGATTAAACACCTGGAGATCCGTCATTTTTTCGCCCACGCCAATGTAATGCACCGGTATTTTAAATTCGTCGGAAATGCCGATCACCACCCCGCCTTTGGCCGTGCCATCCAGCTTGGTAACCGCCAGCGCCGTTACATCGGTGGCGGCGGTAAACTGCCGGCATTGTTCCACTGCGTTTTGACCGGTGCTGCCATCCAGCACCAGCAGCACTTCGTGCGGCGCATCGGGAATCACTTTTTTCATCACGTTTTTGATCTTGGTGAGCTCGTTCATCAGGTTCACCTTGTTGTGCAGGCGGCCGGCGGTATCAATAATCACCACATCGGCCTCTTTGGCCTTGGCGCTGCTTAAGGTATCAAAAGCCACGCTGGCCGGGTCGGCCCCCATGCCCTGGCTTACAATGGGCACCCCTACCCGCTCGCTCCAAATGGTGAGCTGATCTACAGCTGCGGCGCGAAAGGTATCGGCAGCGCCCAGTATCACGCTTTTGCCGGCCGATTTAAATTGATGCGCCAGCTTGCCAATGGTGGTGGTTTTACCCACGCCGTTCACGCCCACCACCATAATCACATACGGTTTTTTGGACAGGGTTTCGCTAAAGTGTGCGCTGCTTTTATTGCTGTTGTTTTCGGCCAGCAGGCTCACGATCTCATCGCGCAGGGTGTTGTTCAGCTCCGAGGTGCTTACATATTTGTCGCGTTTTACCCGCTCCTCGATGCGCTTAATGATCTTAATAGTAGTGTTTACCCCCACATCGCCGCTGATGAGCACTTCCTCCAGGTTATCCAGTACATCGGCATCTACAGTGCTTTTCCCTGCAATGGCTTTGGTTATTTTTCCGAAAAAACTCTCCTTGGTTTTAGCCAGGCCCTGGTCTAAACTTTCCTTATTTTCTTTGGTAAACAGTTTTGAAAAAAAACTCATGATAATGGGGAATTACGCTTAGTGCAACAATTACACAAACTGAGCACGAATATATATAAAACAAAAAAAATTCTTTCCCATAGCGGAAAAGAATTTCTTTAAAAAACCTAAAATAAAGTTGATTACTTTGACTTCAGGAAGTCACCTACGTGGTCGTTGTGCACGATCTCTTCCTTAAAGTTATAAGCGCCGGTTTTTGGCGATTTTACCATTTTAATTACTTTGGTGAAATCTTTGCCTTTACCTGATTTAAGCGTTGCTACTACTTTCTTTGCCATTTGTCAGAATTTTATGAATTATTTAATCTCTTTATGAACAGTCATCCGTTTCAGGATTGGGTTGTATTTTTTCAACTCAATACGCTCGGTGGTATTTTTTTTGTTTTTGGTGGTAATGTAGCGTGAGGTGCCGGGTTTGCCGCTCTCTTTGTGCTCGGTGCACTCTAAAATTACCTGGATTCTATTGCCTTTTTTTGCCATGACTCTGTTTCTCCTTTAAAATTAAGCTAAGATGCCATTTGCTTTGGCTTCTTTTAAGCAGGCGCTGATGCCTTTTTTGTTGATATTTTTTAACGCCGAGGTAGATACACGCAGGGTGATCCACTCATTGGTTTCAGGAACGAAGAAACGCTTGCGTTTTAAATTTACTTTGAATTGACGACGGGTTTTGGTATTTGAGAACGATACGCTGTTCCCGCCCATAGCCTTTTTTCCTGTTAACTGACAAATACGTGACATGTTATAAATCTTTATCGTTGATTAAATTTCCCTTAAAAAGGGACGCAAATATACATGAAGAATCTGAATATACCAAATATTTCGTGTTTCGGGCTATTTATTTCGTGTTCCGGGTTCATTATTTCGGGTTTCGGCTTTATTATTCCGGGTTTTTATGTCTGAAACCCAAAACCCGGAACGCGCAACACGGAACAAGAAATCTAAAATATTTCCTTCCCAAGCACCCCCACGGCTGGCAGCGCTTCATTTTTGGCATGATGGTAGAGCTTATCGTCTCCCACCAGGTCGAAGGTGTTTTTAATAGCAAAGGCAGGGGCCTTAATGCCTTCCTTAAAATACAGGTCGGGGTTTTGAAACACCAGCGTTTCGTCCCACAGGTTTTGTTCAATAAAATCAGCCAGCAGGTAGGGCCCGCCCTCCACCAGCACGCTTTGTATGTTTAAATTGTAAAGCTGCTCCGAAACCTGCTGCAGCACATTGCCATCAAAGTTAATTTTTAGATGGCGGATGTGGCCGTTGTTGTTATCGCGCAAGGCGTTAAACACCAGTGTGGGTGCTTCGCTGTTATAAATATTAAAATGCATGGGCACCTGCAGGTTGCGGTCAATAAAAATGCGGACCGGGTTTTTCCCATCCACCAGGCGCGTGGTGAGCAGCGGATTATCGTTCAGCACCGTGTTTTTTCCCACCATTATGCCCATGGCTTCGGCCCTCAGGCGGTGCACCACCTGTTGCGAAGCGGCGCCAGAGATCCTGTTCTCCTCTTTATTTTTGGCCTTCAGCCTGCTCACAAAGCCATCGGCGGTTTGGGCCCATTTTAAAATATAATAGGGCCTTTTTTGCTCAAAAAAAGTGATAAAACGTTTGTTCAGCTCGCGGGCTTCTTTTTCGAGCAGGCCGGTGGTTACCTCTATGCCGGCCTCCCGCATTTTTTTAATGCCAAGGCCTGCCACCAGCGGGTTGGGGTCGCTGCAGGCCACCACCACGCGCTTAAATCCCTTATTAATGATGAGCTCGGCACAGGGCGGCGTTTTGCCATGGTGGCTGCAGGGCTCGAGCGTAACATACAGGGTGCAGCCAGCCGGCTGTATTTGCGGCGGCAGCAGGTTAATAGCGTTTACCTCGGCATGCGCTTCGCCAAATGTTTGATGAAATCCCGAGGCCACAATCCGGTCGTTCTCTTCAATCACACAACCCACCATGGGGTTGGGCGCCACGCGGGGCCAGCCCTGCCGGGCCAGCTCAAGGGCCTGCTGCATATAATACTGGTGGTTCATTTGGCTCTATAAATTTACGTTCAATTTACTAGATTTGCGAAAACTGTAACAAAATTTATACCAGCACGGCAATGGGTAACAGTGGGGCCTTTTCTTTTTTAAACAGCGCTAAAAAAATATATGCAATGCTGGTTTTAGCCCCGGTGCTGGTTTATTTTAAAAGTATTTTTTATGGCTTTTCGCCCATGGACGAACAGTGGCTGATTGTAAACGACACCGCTTTTCTCTCAAAATGGGGCAACCTTGGCCAGGCTTTCAGCGATTCGATACAGCACATTTATTACCGGCCCCTGCTGATGTGGAGCTTTATATTGAATTACCAGGCCGCCCACCTGGCCCCATGGCTGTATCATGCCACCAACCTGCTTTTTCACGTGTGTGCGGTAATACTTCTTTACCGCTTGCTTGTAAAAACCGGCGCCGGGAGCCTGGGAGCCTTTGTGCCGGCGCTTTTATTTTCGCTGCACCCGGTGCTGGCACATGCCGTGGCCTGGATTCCAGGACGCAACGATTCGCTGCTGGCCATTTTTATGCTGTCGGCGCTCATTTACCTCGTTGCTTATGTACACGAGCGCAAGCCATATCAGGCTGCGCTTCATTTATTGTTCTTTTTTTGTGCATTGCTGTGCAAAGAAAGCGCGGTAATGCTGCCGTTTATTTTTACTGCATTATTTTTTGTGTATCAACGCCCTGGCCGGCTGTTTTTTATTGGGCTGGCATGCTGGCTGGCGCTGATCGCCGCCTGGTTTCTACTGCGTGGCAACGCAGTGCATTACTCACCCGCCAATTCAGCCGGCTTTTTAACTAATGGCAAACAATTTATTTTATCGCTGTTGATCTTTATTGGTAAAACCATTATTCCGGTTCAGTTATCGGTAACACCCACCCTATCCAATACAAACCTGTGGCCCGGGCTGCTCAATCTTTTTCTGTTAATTTTTATTTGTGTTAAGCCGGGCTTAAAAAATAAAAAAATAGCCGCAGCCGGGTTGTTTATGTACCTGCTGTTGCTGGCCATGCCGGTGTGGTTCGGTGTGCTTTCGCCCCTGGGCGAACAGTACGAGCACCGCGCCTATACCGCCATGACGGGCCTTGCCCTGTTTGCCGGCCAGCTCCGTGTAAATCTGGATTCCAAAAGGGCGCGGTTGCTAGTTGCAGGCATAGCCCTGGCCTATGCGTCCGTCACCTTTGTGCGGATAAATGTATACCGCGACGAGCTTTCGTACCTGGACGAAGGCATTGCCCATTGCCCGGACAATTATATGTTTTATTCGCAAAAAAGCGAGCTGCTTTATTCAAGGCACAACCTGAATGGCGCACTGGCCGCTATGAACGAAGCCATACGGCTGCAGCCCGGCCGGTCAAAGCTGTTTCACAACCGCAGCTGCATTTATGCCGAGCTGAATAAAAAGCAACAAGCCATTGCCGATATAAACAGCGCCATTGCTCTTTCAGAAAAAGATGCCAAGCTTTACTTAACCCGCTGCGAAACCTACCATCGCTTTGGCGAAACCGACAAAGCCATGCAGGACTTAAAGATGCTTAAGGAATGCTGTGCCGCGCATATACCAAGGGGTTTGGAGCGCCAGATCACCCTGCGCTGGATAGAGCAGCACCTGAATGCCTGCACCCAACAAATTGCCGCCGAACCCGGCAATGCAAAACTATATGTAAGGCGCGCCGAGCTTTTGTTCAGTAAAAAACAATACGCCGCTGCCCTGGCCGATGTAAAAAAAGCCTGTGAGCTGGAGCCTTCCAATACCAAATTCCAAACACTTTATTACCAGGTTAGTACTGCAATTCCGCATTAACCTGCATGTTAACTCAACCTGCTATTAATTAATAGAAGGGTATAATGCGCGGGAGGCCGCAAAACCAACCAAAGCGGCCACATACCTGCTCAAAGGCACCACTTGAAAAAGTGGCCCAACTGCCAGACAAATCGCGTCGTAGTAATTTTCAAAAGCTATTATTCATCAATTAAATCTTTATGTTATGAAAAAAATTTTATACTTTTTACTAATAATTGTACCAGCGGCAGCAAGTGCACAGTATCAGGATTTTGACGGTGCTTACACAAATCCTGCATACTCTATCATTATGGGTATTTCTACCAGCTCCAATAATATCTGGCAGATAGGAATACCGCAAAAAAACCTGTTTAACAGTGCCAGCAGCATTCCCAAGGTAATGGTAACCGACACCATCAATGCCTACCCGGTAAATAATATATCCACTTTTACTTTTGTAGCCTTAAATACTATGACTTATTACCCAACCCCTTTTGCGTTGCGCTGGAAACAAAAGCTGGACATGGATGCGGGAAAGGACGGAGGCATTGTGGAGCTTTCCGTCAACGGCGGCAACACCTGGCAAAATGCGCATAACAACCCCAGCGTGTACCAGTTTTATGGCTTTTTGCCTGGAAATAAGGACACCATCAATACCAATGAATATTGCTTTAGCGGAACCGACAACAACTGGCGCGATGTTTGGCTGTGTCTTAGTAATGCTTATGCTAATCAGAACGATTCCATCCTTTTCCGCTTTACCTTTAAATCGGACAGTATTAATACCAACAAAGAAGGCTGGATGCTGGATAATTTTCTCGCGAGCAGAACAATTGTCCACCCGGTAAAAGAGAACAGCCAAATCGACAACCTGGTGGTATATCCCAATATAACCGATGGCATTGTGAATGTGGAAATGAAAAAGAAAAGCGATACAGATGCCATACATAACATTGAATTATACGATAACGAAGGAAAGCTGGTGGAAAGCTACGGCCGCAACTATACCAAAGTGGTGCTGGACATCAGTAAACACAAAGAAGGCATCTACTATCTGCATGTCACCATCAATAAAAAGATCTCAAAGTTCAAACTGATCTATGAGAAAAACTAAGCCCATAATTTTTACGGTTTTAGTAATCCTTCTGGGTCTTTGCGTTTCATTTAATGATCTTGTAAGCAACGGGCCTTATGTTTTTCCACAGGTTAGTCAGTTTCCGGCCATGCCGGTATCGGCCACCAACCCGGTTACTATACAGGGGGCAGCACTGGGTCGTTATCTATTTTACGATCCGGTGCTGAGCGCCGATAGCAGTTTTTCCTGCGCCAGCTGTCATAAACAACAGCATGCCTTTAGCGATGCGCCTAACCAACTAAGCAAAGGCTTTAACGGAACGGTTCAGCGCCGCAATACCCCCCCCTTGTTTAACCTTGCCTGGTACCCTAGCCTGTTTTGGGATGGCCGGGCACAAAGCATCGAGTCGCAGGTATTTCATCCGGTAAGAGACAGAAATGAAATGGGTCTGAATTGGAAAACCGCAACCGAAAGATTAGCCCGAAGCGCATTCTACCGCAAAAAATTCAGAGAGCTGTATGGTGAAAAACCGATAGACAGCACCCTGATCGCCAATGTGATTGCACAGTTTGAACGCACATTAATTTCCTACCAGTCCAAATACGACCAGGTAATAGCCGGGCGGGCAAAATTTACCCTGGAGGAGCTGGAAGGTATGGAAATTGTGAATGATATGACCAAAGGCAATTGTTTGCACTGCCATACAACCGATGGCGACGGCCTGGGCACTACCGGCCAGTTCAGTAATAACGGGCTGGATGAAGTGAGCACCACAACAGGATTTAAGGATGGGGGACTTGGCACCATTACCAAAAACAGCAGCGATATGGGAAAATTTAAGATCCCCTCGCTGAGAAATCTTGTATTTACCGCACCCTACATGCACGACGGACGTTTTGCCTCGCTGGAGGAAGTACTCGACTTTTATAATATCGGCCTTAAAACAAGTCCTACCATCGATAATAAAATGGAATTTGTGCACCAGGGCGGCTCAAAGCTTACCATCCATGAAAAACGAAAAGTAATTTTATTTCTAAAAACATTAAGCGACTCGGCTTTTATTACCAGCCAAGAATTTAGCAACCCCTTTTCACCATAATTTCCCGCATTTTCGTAAATTTGCAGCCTGATTAATCAATTTTTTTATCATGTTCGATAATTTGCAGGATAAGCTTGACCGCGCGTTTAAAGTACTTAAAGGCCAGGGCAAGATCACCGAGATAAACGTAGCCGAAACGCTGAAAGAAGTGCGCAAAGCCTTGCTGGATGCCGATGTTAACTATAAGGTAGCCAAATCTTTCACCGATTCGGTAAAGGAAAAAGCGCTGGGCGCCAATGTGCTCACGGCTGTATCGCCCGGCCAATTGCTCATCAAGATCACGCACGATGAGCTGGCAGTGCTGATGGGCGGCACCAAGGAAGATATTTACCTGGGTGGCAACCCCACCATTATTTTAATGAGCGGCTTGCAGGGTTCGGGTAAAACCACTTTTACCGGCAAGCTGGCCAATTATTTAAAAACCAAAAAGGGCAAAAAACCCCTGATGGTGGCCTGCGACGTATACCGGCCCGCAGCGATCGATCAATTGCACGTGCTGGGCGAGCAAATCGACATAGAGGTGTTCAGCAACAAGGAGGAAAAAAATCCCATTAAAATTGCCGAAGCGGCTATTAAGCAGGCCAAAGAAAACGGCAACAGCGTGGTGCTGATAGATACTGCCGGGCGCCTGGCGGTGGACGAGCAGATGATGGCCGAAATTGCCGATTTGAAAAAAGCTGTTAAGCCAAACGAGATCTTATTTGTGGTGGACAGCATGACCGGCCAGGATGCCGTGAATACTGCCAAAGC
This sequence comes from Bacteroidia bacterium, assembly GCA_044221905.1. Lineage (GTDB taxonomy): Bacteria > Bacteroidota > Bacteroidia > B-17B0 > Aurantibacillaceae > Aurantibacillus. The sequence continues at coordinate 24,021 of JBGAOE010000005.1, read as the reverse complement.
ATTTAACGAGCGCCTTGATTTTGACGGCGTGATTCTAACCAAGCTGGATGGCGACACCCGCGGGGGTGCGGCGCTTTCCATCAAAAGCGTGGTGAACAAGCCAATTAAATTTATTGGCACCGGCGAGAAGATGGAAGCCCTGGATGTATTTTATCCTGAGCGGATGGCCGACAGGATACTGGGCATGGGCGACGTGGTGACGCTGGTGGAACGGGCGCAGGAGCAGTTTAACGAGGAGGAGGCCCGCAAGCTGAATAAAAAGATTGCCAACAATAAATTTGACTTCAACGACTTTTTAGGCCAGCTGCAGCAGATCAAAAAAATGGGTAACATCAAGGACCTGGTAGGTATGATTCCCGGTATTGGCAAGGCCGCCAAGGAAATGGACATTGATGACAATGCGTTTAAAGGCATTGAGGCCATTATTTTCAGCATGACACCGGAAGAACGCAGCAAACCCGAACTATTGAACGGATCGCGCCGGCAGCGCGTGGCCAAAGGCAGCGGCCAGGGCATACAGGAGGTGAATAAGCTTTTAAAACAATTTGAAGATACGCGGAAAATGATGCGCATGATGAACGACAAAAATGCCATGTCGAAGCTGATGCGCAGCATGCCGAAGGGAATGCCGAGACAATAAGCGGAAAGTTTAACGTTGAAAGAGAAGAGAAGTCGACTTTAAACCTCAACTATACAGCAAACAGATGACACAACTTTTGAACAAATACCAACTGCTTGCAGCCACACTCCTGTTTGTATTTTGTTTTTGTGGTTCAACCTGTAAGCGGATTTGGAAATATCCCATTAGCATGTATGGGATTTGGGCAGCAAACAATCATGATTGTAATTTTGTACTTTTAGAAATTAAAAAAAATGGTGAGGGCGATTATGGCCCACTTAAAACTTGTGGGAAAGGAATTCATGCCAGGGGTTTGGTAAGGTATACAGATAGGGCGATATTTGTAGGAACCGCTAGGTTGGAATTATTAAAAAAGCCCGAATTATCCTACGCTAATGACTCTGTTCGTTTAAATTACCATCCTCCCAAAAATCACTCTGTTATGCAACACTACAGTGCTAAGATGACGATTCAAGAAAGTGCTTTTCGAGGTAATAAGAGCTATACATTATATAAAATTGAAAATTATTAATGCAACTCATCGACGGAAAAAAAATATCGCTTGAGATACAGGAGGAAATTGCCGAAGAGGTAAGGCGCATGATGGCCTCGGGCCTTAAGCAGCCGCACCTGGCTGCTGTGCTGGTGGGCAACGATGGGGGCAGCGAAACCTACGTGGCCAGCAAAATAAAGGCTTGCGAGCGTGTGGGCTTTAAATCCACCCTGCTGCGTTTTCCTGATTACGTTACCGAAGAAAAACTGCTGCAAACCGTTAACGACCTCAACAACAACCATGACATAGATGGCTTTATTGTGCAGCTGCCACTGCCCCGCCACATTAATGAGCATAAAATTATTGAAGCCATAACGCCCAGCAAGGATGTGGATGGCTTTCACCCCATTAACGTAGGGCGCATGGTGCTTAACCTGCCTTGTTATGTAAGCGCCACGCCCTATGGCATTGTGCAGCTGCTCGAAAAATACCACATCGAAACCAGCGGCAAGCACTGCGTGGTAATTGGCCGCAGCCACATTGTGGGCTCGCCCATGAGCATACTGCTGGCCAAAAACACCGCATTGGGCAATTGCACAGTTACGCTGTGCCACAGCAAAACAGAAAATTTAATTTCGCACACTCAAAAAGCCGATATCATTATCTGCGCCCTGGGCAGTCCCGAGTTTTTAAAAGCCAACATGGTAAAAGAAGGTGCCGTGGTGATTGATGTGGGCACCACCCGTGTAGAAAGCCACGAAACCAAAAGCGGCTATAAGCTGAAAGGGGATGTGAAATTTGACGAAGTGGCGCCCAAATGCAGCTACATTACGCCGGTGCCCGGTGGCGTAGGCCCTATGACCATCGCCTCGCTGATTAAAAATACCTTGCTGGCCGCTAAAAAGGAAATATACAGGTGATCCTGATCTTTTAATTTGCTGGCAGCGTTGCCGCAGCTAACGTTTCCATATCTGCCAGATAGAGCCGGTAATATCCCAATGCTTTCGCCAGATATTCCTCCTTTTTTTTGAGTGTCGTTCGCCTTGTACCAGCCATTACGTTATTTAGCGTCGCCAATCCGCGGTAACTGTCTGTAAGCAGCCGGCGGCTACCCAATTCCTTACTCAGCCGGAGGGCCAGGTTAAAGTGGCGCTCTGCATCCTTTGGCTTATTAACTTCGCTTTGAAGTTTACCCAAATTAACATTGCACATACAAATGCCCTCCTTATCGCCAATCTCGGTATAAATAGCGAGCGAGGCAAATTGCATGGTCACCGCATCCGGGTATTTTTGCTGCTTTCGGTAAATAACTGCAATATTGTTATAAGAAGCGGCAATTCCACTCTTATCTCCAATCTCCCGCTTTAACTCCAGCGACGAAAAGTGATTTCTGAGTGCTTCCGCATAGTTTTTATTCCTCTCGCAAATGACTCCAATATTATTATAAGCGCTCGCAATTCCCTGCCTGTTTTTCCTCTCCTTCTCCAGCTTAAGGGCGGCCTGCTCATATTTTAAAGCTTCTGTTAAATTGCCTTGCTGATAATAGATATTACCAACATTCATATAGCCATTGAAGCCCCCTTCATTCATGGCTTCCGGCTGCTTCCCATTTTCTCCAAGCGCTGCCAGGTAATATTCAAGAGCCCGTGCATACTGCCCCTGCTTATCGTATATAATGCCAATGTTGTTATAGGTTTTTGCCAGGTTCAAGGCATTGCCAGCATCGTTCACATATATGGCAAGAGCTGCGGAGTAGCTGCTAAGCGCCTTAAAATATTCACCCTGCTTTTCATAAATAACACCTATGTTGTGGTAGGAAGCCGCCATTCCAGGCACATCGGAAATTTCTTCTCTTGCTTTTAAGGCCGCCGTATGACTTTTAAGTGCCTCGGGATAGTTGCCTTGCATGTAATACACATTTGCAATGCAGTTGTGCGCATTACCGGCACCGCGTTTAAACTTTATATGATTGGCCAGCTGCAGCGCCTGCTGCCCATAACTCAGGGCTTCCGAAAAACCTCCAATCTTTCTGTGTTCCTGGCTAAGCGTGTAAAGATGGGTTACCCGGGCGGTATCCTGTCTGTCGGTTTCAAGCAGGGCAGCCAATGAGTCAATCTTATGGGATTGAGGATAAACCCTGGCAGAGCCCCACCCCATTAACACCAATAAAAAAAGGAGGGCTGGCTTTTCCATAATTAAAGTTAGTTTAATTTTTCAAAAAAAAACACTCAATATGCATCTGGAATAAAAACAAGGATAAGCGGGCGAAAATGGAAGAAGGGAATGCTGCCGTTTCTTTCGGAATTCATCCGACCCAACAACCATTTATCTTGAAAGGGGACAATTCGTCATTTTCATTCGAAAGAGAATGTCCTTATGCGTAACTTTAATGCGCATTTGGGTTTCTTAAAAGAAAATATTTCGGTAGCCATCGATTCCATTAAGGCCAACCGCCTTCGGGCGGTTATCACCATGCTCATCATCAGCATTGGCATTATGGCGCTGGTAGGCATCCTGTCGGCCATTGATGCCATAAAGAACGGCATTAATAACAATTTTACCAGCATGGGCGCCAACACTTTTACCATCCGCAATGCCGATATTAATATCCGCGTGGGACGCAAAGGGCGAAAGGCAAAAAGCTTTACTCCCATCACTTATAAAGAGGCCCTGCGGTTTAAAAGCGAGTTTACACACCCCGTTATCATTTCCGTATCTACCCTGGCCAACGCGGCTGCCCGGCTTAAGTTTGAAGAAAAAAAAACAAACCCAAACATACAGGTGTTTGGCAGCGACGAGAACTATATAGCCACGGCCGGTTACGAGCTTGAAAAAGGACGCAATTTTAACGGGCAGGAAGCCACGGGAGGCAACCACCTGGTGATTATTGGAAAAGATGTGGAAACGGCCCTGTTTGGCACAAAAGGCAACTCTATTGACAAGGTAATTAAAATAGGTGCCGGCCATTACAAAGTAATAGGTGTTTTAAAACCAAAAGGCAACAGCTCGGGCTTTGGCGGTGATAAAATATGCATTGTACCGCTCACCAATGCCCGCCAGTATTTTGGATCGGACAACATGAGTTTTACCATTAATGTGCTCACGCGCAACAGCGTGCTGGTGGATGTGTTTTTAGAGGAAGCCCGCGGGCTTTTCCGCAAAATCCGTAAAATTGGAGTTACCGGGCACGACGATTTTGGCATTATAAAATCCGACAGCCTGGCCACGCTGCTGATCGACAACCTGCAAAAGGTAACAGCGGGTGCCACCATTATTGGCCTTATTACATTGCTGGGAGCCGCCATAGGCTTAATGAACATTATGCTGGTAAGCGTTACCGAGCGCACCCGCGAGATAGGGATCCGCAAGGCCATGGGGGCCACTCAAAAAACCATAAAAAATCAATTCCTGATCGAAAGCGTGGTAATATGCGTGCTGGGTGGCCTTATTGGGATATTACTCGGAATTATCATGGGCAACCTCATCAGCCTTGGGCTCGACACCGGATTTTTTATTCCCTGGTTCTGGATCATTGCCGGCGTGGTGATCTGTATTATTGTGGGCTTGCTCAGCGGATACATTCCCGCCAAGCGCGCCTCGCAGCTCGATCCGATTGAAAGCTTACGGTTTGAGTAATTTTCAAAAAGATAAAAGATGCAGGATTAAAGATAAGATCTAAGTCGTATAGGTCTTTTGAATCTTGAATTCTACTTTTCAAACCCCACCGCTATTACCTGTATTTTACGCTCTGAAGCCGCATAGGGGCTATACACCGAGTTGCGCTTGTCTTTATAGTCGTCGCTTACCTTACTGGCCGGCAATTCGCCAATATCAACGTCTTCAAAAATAAGCGTACCCTGCCCCGCCGTGGTGTTATTAATGTATTTTACCAGCGTACCGTTTTGCGTTTCGGTAAAGTAATTGCGCAGGCTGCTGATGCGGCGTTTGGCCAGGTTAATGTTATAATCGGTGCTGGCCAGCGGGCTGCAATAGCCTTTCATGGTTATTTTTACCGTTTCGCCTTTAGCCAGCAGGGCCTGCAGCATTACCGAAAAGCGCGCCAGGTCCTCCATACCGGCATCCACGCTGTCGGCAAAAAAATTCTCTACCTTATACCCGGCGTCCTCTTTTTCTCCGGCCGAAAGGCCGCTGGTGTAGGCCGTTAAATATTGCGGCAGCAGGGTTTTATAGTCGCGGTAAGTGGTTTCATAATTTTTGGCAGTAAGGGTATTTTTTGTTTTAGGATCAGGCTCATCGTTATGAAAATAGAGCGTGAGCGGCACCAGCAGCTTCATTTGTCCCTTCACCAGCTCCACCGAATCGATGGGTGCAGCAGGCGGCACAATGGGATCGATGCTGAAGCGGTAAATATCGTTGCAGCAGTTCAGCTTGTTCTCAAAAAAAGAGCCAATGCGGTTGCTCGACAGGTAAACCCGGTCGCCGCTTTTATTCACCGAATAATAAATATCGTTATAGCTGCTGTTGATGGGATAGCCGGCATTTACAGGCTCGCCAAAACCGCTGCTGTCATACGCACTTTTAAAAATATCAAAGCCACCCAGGCCCTTGTGCCAGGCGCTGCTGAAAAACAGGCTGTTTTGCCCGCCTACAAACCAGGGCGTTATTTCATTGTCGGGTGTGTTTATTTTTTCACCTGCGTTTACCGGCTCGGCAAAAGTGCCGTCGTCGTTTCTAAAACTGTACCAAATGTCCATTTCGCCTTTGCCGCCCGGTCGGTTGCTGGCAAAAAACAAGGCCGGGCGATCTTTTATTTTTCCAAAGCAGGCCTGCGAGGTATTAAAGCCCTTGGCGTTTACAGGTTCCTCCATGCGCTGCAGGGCCTGCCATTTATTATTCACCAGGTGGCTGATGTAAAGCTCGCAGGTGTATTCGCTGGCATTTTTAGCCTGGCAGCGCGATACGATCATTTGTTTATAATCGGGGCTAAAACAGGTGTTGGCATTGTGCAGGTAGGTGGCGTTAATGTTGGTATCCAACTCTTTTACTTTTTGCCATTTCTGGTTTTTTGCGTCGGAGGCGTATATTTTATTAAAGTTAATCTCATTCGCGTCTTTTTTCTTGCCGTTTCGCAGCGATGAAAAATAAAGCATGCTGTCTTTTTCAACCGGCGCATATTCGCTCACCTTGCTGTTAATGCTGGTGTCCAGGTGCTCTACATTTACCTGAACCGGCTTTTTTATCAGGATCTGCGCCAGGTCGCAGGCATCCACCTCCAGCTTTGAGCGGGTGATGTATTGCTCCATTTCTGCGTTTTTTTTAGCCCGCACTTTCGAAAATTTGGCAAACCATTTTTTTGCCTCTTTATACTGCCCTTTGGTTTTAAGCAGCTGCCCCGTCCAGTAAAACGAAAGAGGGTATTTTTTTCCATTATCCTCAGCAATTACTTTGGCATACAGTCTTAGCGCTATATCCAGATCAAAGTTCAGGCGGCTGGATTCTGCATAGCTGTATTTAATCCGTATGTCGCTGCTATCGTGATTAAACAGGCGGTTGTAATACTGGGCCGCGCCAAACCAGTCTTTATTGCGCATGGCTTCTTCGGCCTGCAGTTTCAGCTGCCGGTCGGATTGTGCAATGGCGGGCAAACACATGAGCAGCCAGGCGCCAAAAAAAATATACAAGCGAAGATGAACCATTTACATAAATACCGGGCACACCCGTTTTTTGGCAATATAGCTGCGCGGGCGCTTGATCACGTAGTTGATAAAAATTTCGAAAGCGCCTCGGCGGTTGGTGGCCGCATAAAATTTGCTGATGTTGATGTCGTAGGCCATGCCTGTTTGCAGCGTTTTGTAATGGTAGCCTACGCGCAAAATCACCGCATCGCGGGTTCTGAAACACAGGCCGCCCAGCACCGCCTGGTTAATATCGCGGCTCATATAATATTTCAGCGAAGCATGGGGAATGAGCTCGTAGTTTTTGCCCTGCCCGGCAATAAGCGCTTCGCCGATAATATCCGTTTTGTTGTTGATGGCCGTGGAATATCCCACAAAATTGCTCACTTTAAAATCGAGCTTGCTCACCGTGGCGCCCTGGTATGAAATGACCGGGCTGGTGAGGTGATGCAATCCAATGCCATAGGTAAAGCGGTGCTTGGCCTTGTGCACGTATTGCAATGCGGTGCCCACATTCAGGTCGGCAAAATTATAGCGTGTTAAATCAAAATGCTCGCCGGTGCCCAGGGATGAGTTGTACTGCAACCCGTCGAACTGGTTATCAAAGCTCATTTTTGAATAATCAAAGCCTACCTGGCACCAGCCCAGGTTCATACCCACCGATACCAGCAGGCTGCTGTCGGCCTTGCCTAAAAAAATGTAGCTGCCATTGGCATAAAGCTGCGTGGTGCCGTAGCGGGTATCGCCGGCCCGGTCGTTATTAAACACCAGGCCTATGCCCACCATGTCTTTTTGAAGCTGCACGGGCTTAATGCGCGCCTCACCGGCCAGGCTAACGGTTGAATACTTTACCGGCACGGTTTGCCACTGGCTGCGGTAAATGGCTCCCACCCTGAAATCGCCGTTAAAAAGCCCGGTAAAACCAGGTGAAAGATTAAGCAGCGAGCCGTTGAACTGCGAAAAATGGATATCCTGTGCAAAAGAAATTTTTGACAAAAGAAGGATAAAAAACAGGTATGCAGCTGATTTTTTAATAGAAACGGCCTTGTTTAAAAATACACATTTTTAAGCACAATGCCAAAGCTCTCTTCTGAAAAAAACCGATCTGCTTATTGGCAACGCCCACCGGGCATAAGCCAAAAACCCCTGCGCATTGCTGCTACAGGGGCTTTGTGTGGGTAATTAAAAACTAACAAACTACTATCATGAAAAAAACAAACTATTTGCGGCCGCTCACACTCACGTAGGTGTTTTTAAGGCCCGGCTGCTCTTCAAAAAGCGAGCTTTTAATATTTTTGCTGTATTCTTTCACCGGCATAAACATGTCGTTGCTGGGGTTAAAAGAAACAATAGCGATCGGGAAATCAATAGCATCCTGATCCTGTATGCTGGTGTAATTTTCTACAATCAGCTCGGTATCAAAGTGGAACCGGTGGTTATCTGTGTTATACTCCGGCAGGCGGGTATCGATGCTTACCACCAGGGGAAAGTAACCTTCTTTAATAATGCGGATGGTGTACCATGAGTTTTTCTTAACTTTTAAAAGAAAGGATTCGTTGTCCACCACCAGGCCTGAATCTACCAGGTCGTTGTGGCAAAGCAACTCTATTTTGTAGGATCTTGAAAGGTCGTTTTTAGGGATCAGCACTTTACCATCAATTTCAATGCAGTAAAGGCTGTCTTTTTCACCGCCAAAAGAGGGGGTTGTGAAAGAAAGGAGGCTGATCAGGATCAGGCTAAGCGGGGATAAGATTAAATTTTTCATGACTTTTTGTTTTAGTTTGTTGTTGTTTGTTGATGTAAAGTTCTATCATTTGAGGGCCGTTTTTTTCCTCATTTCCGGGTATATAGAACATGTGTAAGATTTTTTGTTTTTTTGAAAATGGGCTTTTACAGTACCCTTAAGCCTAAACCCTTCGTAAACAGAGGGCCAGAGGGAATTATAGCAGCCAAAAAGCCTCCTGCAGGAAAACGGCCCGGGATTATCCTTTCAACCGCTTTTCTCATAAATACCCTTAAAACAAGGCTTTGTTTCAGCACTTTAATTGTTAAATTTGCAGCACATTTTTAAACTATGGCAACTGACAATTTTCAGGCTCACGATTATTATCTGATGGATGAGCTTTTAAGCGATGAGCATAAGCTGATACGCGAAACCGCCCGCGCCTGGGTAAAAAAGGAAGTTTCTCCCATTGTGGAAGAAGCCTGTCAAACCACCACTTTTCCAAAACAATGGATCAAAGGTTTGGCCGAAATTGGTGCGTTTGGCCCTTACATTCCCACTCAATACGGGGGGCCTGGCTTAGACCAGATCTCTTACGGCCTCATTATGCAGGAGCTTGAACGGGGCGACAGCGGATTACGCTCCACCGCATCGGTGCAAAGCTCGCTGGTAATGTATCCAATTTACACTTACGGCAGCGAAGAGCAGCGTAAAAAATACCTTCCCAAACTGGCATCGGGGGATATGATGGGCTGCTTTGGGCTAACAGAGCCCGACCATGGCAGCAACCCTGCCGGTATGCTTACCAATTTTAAAGACGCCGGCGATGGAAAGCACGTTATTTTGAACGGTGCTAAAATGTGGATCAGCAATGCGCCCTTTGCCGATATTGCTGTGGTATGGGCTAAGGATGAAGCCGGCGACATTAGGGGACTTGTGGTGGAAAGAGGCATGCAAGGCTTTACTACCCCCGAAACCCATGGTAAATGGAGCTTACGCGCCAGCGCCACCGGCGAGCTGGTGTTTGACAATGTAAAAGTACCAAAGGAAAATATTTTTCCAACAATTAAAGGATTAAAAGGCCCGCTGGGCTGCCTTAACAGCGCGCGCTACGGCATTGCCTGGGGCACCATTGGCGCGGCCATGGATTGTTACGACAGCGCGCTGCGCTACAGCAAGGAGCGTGTTCAGTTTGGCAAGCCCATTGGTGCGTTTCAGCTCACACAAAAAAAGCTGGCCGAAATGATCAGCGAAATCACCAAAGCACAGCTGCTTACCTGGCGCCTGGGCGTTCTTAAAAATGAGGGGCGTGCCACACCGGCACAAATAAGCATGGCCAAACGCAACAATGTGAACATGGCCCTGCAGATAGCACGCGAGGCACGCCAGATACATGGCGGCATGGGCATTACTGGCGAATACCCGATTATGCGCCACATGATGAACCTTGAGAGCGTGATCACCTATGAGGGCACGCACGATATACACCTGCTCATCACAGGCATGGATGTAACCGGCTTTAATGCATTTGGCTAATTATCTTTTATTCTCATAAACAAAAAATCCCTTTCAGTAGCTGAAAGGGATTTTTTTGTGAAATGGTTAATGTTGAATTAGTCGTGAGTTCTGACTCTTGCTTCTTGCCTCTGTTTTTAATTCTTTATCTTAACTCCTGGCCGCGCGCCAGATTGCCTCAGGTCCGGGTATGTCTTCCAATAAGCCTTCGCAATGACGGCGCGCTTTTTAATTTTGAATTTTAGTAATACCCAATCACCTTCTTCTTTGTTTTCTTTTTGTAGCTCCACTCCACTTTCCAGCCATAGGCACAGGAGTTCGTAGAGGATTCCACGGCGTTACCTTTTGAATCGACGCTGAAGAGCACTTTGAGCTTAAAGTCCTTGCCCTCCACTTTAATGTTCACTTCGCCCTGCACCGGCGCCCAGGGGCCGCAGGTCAGGTTCCAGATAATAGGGGTGGATACCTCGCTGGTAAACTCATCGCCATCGCGCGTAAGACCGTAATTTTCGAGATTGTTTTGCCCGTTGAGCGATCCAATGCCTTCGCCGGTGCAGGTAATGATACCGCCCGGCAAGGTGTAAGTAAAGCGGCGGTTAATGTTGTAAGAAGCGGTTTTACCATCGTCGAACGTCACATCCAGGTTGGTGCCTTTAATGGTGGATGAGAGGGAAGATTGTGTTTTCAGGATCAGAAGCTCCCACCAGGTGCCGCCCGTTTCGTTAGTGATGTACTGCACCCCGTTTAATTCCAGACTTTTGCCATCGGAAGGGCGGGTGATCTTATACGACAGGTATTCCACTTTTACCACGCAGCCCGCATCTTTCCAGCGCTTACCGTTTACAAAATCCTGAATGGTAAGGCGGATGGAGCCAGTGCGCTTACGGTTAAAGCAGGTGGTGCCGTCGTAATTGAGCTTTACCGAGCCGGTGGCAATGCCCGCCGTGTCGATGGTGAGACCGCAAAGGTTACCCGTTACCCCTTTGGTGCTGTAAACCCCCGAAGAGCGGCCGTGCAGGGTAGTTTGCTGGCCAATCACATCGTTTATATCGTTAATGGCCGCATCGTTCTCGCTTTGCGCATTGCGGTTATCAATCGACGCCTGGCCGTTTTCATCGTTAAAAGCTTTGCGCTTTTTGCAGGAAGTAAACACCAGTGCAACGGCAAACAACAAAATGACTGTAATACCAAACAGTTTTGTTCTTTTCATGGGAGATTAAATTTGGTTAAAGATAATAAAAATAAACCTCCGTTCTCCTTTTTGAAATCAGGGCAACGGCTTTACATACACCCACTCTACCAGCTCCAGGTTTTTGTACGTAAGCCCCTCCAAACCTGCTTCCGGCAAAGTAGCTTTACACAAGCCTTCTATGGGGTACTGCCCATCTACCAGGCTGCGGCCGCTGGTTTTGGGCTTAAGCACAAATGCTGTCCCCAGCGGCACGGCATCAACAGTAACGGTATATACCACCACATCGTCGTGCAGCAGCAGCTTGCCTGTAATGGTGGCTTGTTTAGGCCCGTTCAAAAAACTTTTGCTTTTATCCACCGGGTAAAGCTCCACCCGGCGATTCAGATAGCGGGTTAAAAAATATTCCTGGTGGCTCTCGCCTCTTATTTTAAGAGGAACATTTATAAACGGGAATACAAAATCCTCATCCTTATTGCGGGTAATGTAAAACGGGAACTCAGGCCTGATGGTAAAATATTTAAGATGAAAAATCTTAAAGCGGCTCACACGCAGGATGACGATGAAAAATAAAAAGCCATCGGACACCAGGCCGTAAAATAAGGTGATGAAGGAAAAACGCAGGTTAGCCAGCAGCGCATTGTTTATAAAGGCAATGAGCAGTGTAAGCACATACCAGGTAAACAGGCGGGTTACCAGGTTATTGGTGTGGTGTATCTTATCATAGCTAAAATAGGCCGAATAGTTGTTGGCATTGTTTAGCATCTGGATCCAGAAATTAATGCCGACGAGGTAAACACCGATGGATAAAAAAGCGGTAAAGTATCCGGCCACGTTATCCAGCAAAAAGAAATCGAACAGCCCGTGTGAGGCCACGGCCACGGCCATGGCAACAAGCGTATTGCCAAGCCAGTGCCCTTTTTTAAACAGCTTTTGCCGGTAAATGCCGTATACAATGATGGAAGTGTTGATGATGTGCTCCAGCGCAGAATAAAAAGTGCGCGAGGTGATGATCTTAATGCCGTGGTTGTTAAAGTAATGGTAATTTTCCACCATCGAAAAGCCCAGGGCCGTAACCCCTGCATATACCAGCACATCAATGGGCTCATCCACGTATTTTTTCAATACACGCAGCGTTACCATCACTCCCAGCAGCTTACACAGCTCCTCATTAAGGCCGATGCCAAGTATTGAATACAGCAGATCGTGCCAAAACCTGCCGTTTTCGCTAAACCCGGCATGATCCATAAACCGGTAAACAGTAAGGCTCAGGTAAGGCGTGCAGCCGCCAATAAGCAAGGCAATGATCAAAGGAGCCAGCTTTTCTTTTTCAAACACATCTATGCGCCGAAAATAGTCGAGCCACATGCCTACCGATACCAGGGCGGCAAAGGCCGAAAAGAAAAGGAAAACCGAATGGTGGCTGAAAGACATGGGTATTCATTCCATAAAAAAACCCGCAACCGGTGTGGATGCGGGTTTTTAAATTCAATTCATAAGATTATTCAGCTACAACTTCAAAGTTTACGGTAGCAGATACTTCTTTGTACAGGCGTACTTTAGCAGTATAGGCACCCAGCTGTTTGATGTTGTCTTCAGAAAGCTCGATGTTTTTGCGCTCAACCGGGTAGCCGGCTTTTTGCAAGGCATCTGCAATCTGGATGGTGGTTACCGAACCAAAAATTTTGCCGCTTTCGCCGGCTTTGGCACCAACTTTTACGCTTACTGCCGAAAGTTTTTCGGCGTTGGCAGTGGCTTCCTTACGCAACTTGTCTTCTTTAAAGGCACGTTGTTTCAGAATTTCGGCATGCATTTTTTTAGCGCTTTCTGTAGCTAAGGTTGCCATGCCTTTTGGCAATAAAAAGTTACGACCGTATCCGTTTGCCACGGTTACCTTATCGTCCTTATAGCCTAAACCTTTTATGTCCTGTTTTAAAATAACTTCCATTGTTAATTTCCTCCTAAGATTTATTTCAATAAATCGGCCACGTATGGCATTAATGATAAATGACGGGCACGTTTTACAGCTTGTGCCACTTTACGCTGAAATTTTAAAGAAGTGCCTGTTAAGCGGCGGGGTAATAATTTGCCTTGCTCGTTAACGAATTTCAATAAAAAATCAGGATCCTTGTAGTCAATATATTTAATACCGCTTTTTTTGAAACGGCAGTATTTTTTCTTTTTAGCCTCAGCAGTAGGAGGGTTTAAATAGCGAATGTCTTTCGGTGAGCTCATTTTCTTAAACGTTGATTGTTGAACCATTATGAAGTAGCGGTTTCTTTTTTACGGGTTTTACCTTCACTTACCAGTCCTTTGCGCTTGTCGGCATAAGCAGCGGCGTGCTTATCAAGTGCCACGGTAAGGAAACGCAGAATGCGCTCATCGCGTTTGTAAACCACCTCAAGGTTATTTACAATATCAGCGCCTTCGCCGGCAAACTCAAGCAGGTGGTAAAAACCTGTTGTTTTTTTCTGAATAGGGTAAGCCAGTTTTTTAAGGCCCCAGTTCTCTTCATTTACGATCTTGCCTCCCAGATCTGTAATGGTTTTTTTAATTTTTTTTGCGGCCTCCTTTGCCTGATCATCAGACAAAACGGGAGTTAAAATGAAGACCGTCTCATAACGTTTTTCCATTGTTTATTTTTAAATAGGGTTGCAAATATACTAAATTAATTGGAAATCAAAAGAATGAGGGTCGTTTTTGTTAAAAAAATAAGCCCTGATCAGAGCTCAAAAGCCCGGTTTTTTAACATTTTGGGCATTCCGATCCAAAATTACGGTTTTTTGTTCTTATGCGTTGCGCCAGATTGTTCGCATCTGAAGTTGTACATTGTATCGTGTATTCCGTATCAATACTAAATTTTAGTCAGAAGACATTCGTCGCGGGCCGTTGGTTCGGATTGTGTATTGTACGCTGTATTTTGTATCAAGACTTTTGTCCAGCTCCCCTTTTTGAATCCTGAATTATGAGCTTCGCATGCAATTCTCCCCTATATTTATGCCATTATTCATTTACGCGTTTTTTGATTATGACAAGTTATTGCCGCCGCCTTTCGCTTTTAGCGCTGCTTTGTATTTTTTTATCGGGCTTTACCGCTTTTTCGCAAAACGAGTATATTGATTACCGCTCGGCCACCAACCCGCTTTACTGGAAAAACCGCAAACCCTACGAAGGCTACTGGCAACAGGATGTGCACTACAACATTAAAGCCGAGCTGAACGACAGCACCGACATTATTACCGGCGCCGAAGAGCTGACTTACTGGAACAATTCGCCTTACACCCTCTCTTACGTTTATTTTCATCTTTACAGCAATGCCCAAACAAAAGATTCGTACCTGGCCGACCTGTATAAGCACAACGGTTACCACCTTAAATTTGGCAAATACCGCAGCCAGAACCTGGGCACCAACGTAGAGCATGTTTCGGCCGGAGGCCAGGAACTAAAGACCGAACAAGACAACACCATTTTAAAAGTGTACCTCGCAAAACCTTTAGCCCCCGGCGAATCCGTTACCCTTAACCTTAATTTCAAAACCTATTTTGATAAGGAAGTGATCCGCAACCGCATGAAGCTGTTTAACTCGTTTGGAAAAAAACACTTTGATGTGGTGCACTGGTATCCCCGCGTTACCGTTATAGATCAAAAATTTGCCTGGAACACCGACCAGCACATGGACCATGAATTTTACGGTGATTTTGGCTCGTATTACGTAGAAATGACCCTGCCCTCGCAATACGTGGCGGATGGCACCGGCACGCTCATCAACGAAAAAGAAGTATTGCCCGACACCTTGCGCAAAAAGCTGGACCTTTCCAATTTTTTGAAAAAACCGTTTAACTCCCCCCCCTCTAGCATTACAAAATACGACGGCACCAAAAAAACCTGGAAATTTTCGGCCATTAATGTGCATGACTTTGCCTTTACCGCCGACCCCAATTACCGCATTGGCGAAACCAACTGGGACGGGGTGCGCTGCATTGCCCTGGTGCAGGAATCGCACGCTGCCGGCTGGTACAATGCACCGGCCTACATTGCCAAGGTGATTGAAGTAAACTCTTATAACATTGGGCCTTATCACCATCCAAAAATGGTGGTGGCCGATGCGCAGGATGGTATGGAATACCCCATGCTGACACTTTGCGGGGGCTTTGATCCGGATTACCGCACCCTGCTTATTCACGAAATGACACACAATTGGTTTCAGGGCATGGTGGGCACCAACGAAAATTACCGCGCTTACCTTGACGAAGGTTTTACACAATTTTATACAGCCGACACCTACCAGTTTATTGATGGCCCTATTGCGCTCGAGCAACCTTCAAAAAACAAATACGTGGAGCGTTTTACCGAAGCGCGGCGTATTGTTGACGATGAAATTTATACGCCTTATTACGCCGGCGCTGTAACCCGCCACGAAGAAGTGACGCTGAACACGCATGCCGACGATTTTAACGGCGGCATACGCCACGGGGGTGGCTACGGGCAATCGTACACCAAAACAGCCGCCATGCTTAAAAACCTGGAGTATGTGCTGGGCCGCGCGCTGTTTGACAAGGCCATGCAGCATTATTTTAAACAATGGAAATTCTGTCATCCCTACCCCGAAGATTTCAGGAACTCCATCATTCAGTTTACCGGTGTGGATTTGAACTGGTTTTTTGACCAATGGCTCGAAACCACCAAAACCATTGATTATAAAATAGGCCGCATTAAACGCAAAAAAGGTGGCGTTTACGAAATTACCTTCCGGCGCAAAGGCGGCATGCAAATGCCCATTGATTTTGTGGTGATAGACCAAAACGACTCTGCCCGCCACTATTACATACCCAACACCTGGTTTGAAAAACCAACCGGCGCCACCACTCTGCCCCGCTGGATTGGCTGGGGGCCAAAGCTGAAACCCACTTATACGGCAACGCTCAACATCGGCGCAAAAATAAAAAATGTGATCATCGATCCGTCCTACCGCCTGGCCGATGTAAACATGATCAACAATGCTAAAAACGGGCGCATTAACCTGCGCTTTGACTCTAAAATTTACAATCCGCCCAACTGGAAAAAGTACGACATGCGCATCCGCCCATCGTTTTGGTACAACGGCTACGACGGGCTGAAAGTGGGTGCCGTATTAAGCGGCGACTACCTGAACACCAAGCACGTGTTTGAGCTGGCTGCCTGGTTTAGCAGCGGGCTTGGTCAGGCTTACCTGGACAGTAACGTGGCCGTGAATAAATTCAACACCCTTTCGTTTTTATTTGATTATAAAACATCCACCCACCAACTGGTGCGCAAATCAAACCTGTACCTGCAGCTGAAATCGCTCGATGGCCTTGATGCCGGCCTGGTAGGCTTTGAGAAAAAAAGCAACAACGATCGCACCCGTATTTACACGCATTTAAAGGCCATGCTGCGCGATATGCCGCAGGATATGGTGTATTTGATCAACAACAAGGAATGGGGATACCGCCAGCTCAACAGCGCCATTCACATGGGCGTGGAGCATAATTACCGCTACAAAAGAGGCACGGGCAATATCCTGTTAAACGTACGCTCATCGGCCTTTACCGAAGATTACGATTTTTCGGCAGCCACATTAGCCGTGGTAAACAGGAACGATCTTGGGCTTATTAATATAAACACCCGCGTGTTCGGGCAAATGGGCTTTGGCAGCAAGCTGCCATCAGAGTCGATGCTGTTTGTGGCCGGTGCTAATAACGAGCAGCTGATGGACAATAAATATACCCGTTCGATGGGCTTTTTCCCGCCGGAGTGGGGTAATTTTGGCAATTCCACCAATCATTTTACCGCGGGCGGAGGCCTTAACCTGCGCGGCTATTCGGGCTACCTGCTGGCGCGGCCAAATGCCGATGGCACCCTGAGCTACGACTATAAAGGAATTACGGGCGCTGCCTTTAACACCGAAATTGAATTTGGCGAACTGTTTAAATTCATCAATCCACGGTTTTTAAAGAACAGT
This sequence comes from Bacteroidia bacterium, assembly GCA_044221905.1. Taxonomy (GTDB): domain Bacteria; phylum Bacteroidota; class Bacteroidia; order B-17B0; family Aurantibacillaceae; genus Aurantibacillus. The sequence continues at coordinate 6,866 of JBGAOE010000005.1, read as the reverse complement.
ATTAAAATTCAACCTTATTTATTTGGCGATGCAGGTGTGATTAACATCAACAATCCGGGCAAGCCCAACATTATGAGCGATGTAATGGCCGACGCCGGTGTGGGCACAACCTTCAGCATTGTAAGATGGGGGCCATTATATAATGTGAAGCCTTTAACCGTGCGCTTTGATTTTCCACTGTTTGTAAGCCGGCTGCCTTATGCCGAAACCGACTATATCCAGTTCCGCTGGATGATCGGGATCAATAAAGCGTTTTAATTTTTTGTCAGGATACAAGCTGTATTCTTGTAAAGGCAACGTTCGCGAATAATGTAATATCCACCGCTAAAACCTGCGGCTAAATTTAATCTGCCATCCTTTGTTTATAAGCCTTCAAGGCTTCGGTCATTAAATTTTTAAGTGCTTTATCCTTCAGACTTGCCTCCGATTTTATTTCGACGTAACGATGCACCTTGCCGCTGCCGGTTAACAGGCCCGCAGGGTCGGGTAGCCCGCTGCCCTTATAAAAGCCCAGCTTGATGCCCTTTTTGGATGGAATGATGGTGCAGATCATGTGCTTATAGCGGCAACATCGGCCAGCTCAGTAACTCCGTTGAGCTGTTTTAAAACAAATTGCCTGAGCTGCAGGGCCAGGGTATAAATTTCTTCGGTGTATTTAGACAGGATGGCGTCTGATGTTTTATCCATACTATTTGTTGTTGTTGTTTGCCGGAAGTGGGATCTCACCAATTGAATAAAACACGGGCAGGCCTTTGGCCAGCACCAGGTTACGCTCCCTGTTGGCACCGGGGCTTTCGGCAAGCAGCAAAAGTCCCTCGCAGGCATCGATCACCGCCAGCGAAATATCCATGGCCGCAGCATAACTATCGGCCAGGTTTGCCTGCGCCAGCACCGGCAGGGCCGCGTTTATGCCAATAAGCGGCACATGCCCCATTTCGAGCAGGCGGGCCGCCGCCACATTCATTCTTAACAGATTTTTGTCCCTTTCTTCGCGGCTGTCTGCCGAATACGGACCTGCCACTCCTATAATCATCGTTTTGAAGCTTTAAACCGAATTAAATGTAATTCAAAAAATTAACATCCTACCCCCATAGGCACCAAAATAAACAAATGATAAAAAATGTTTAAATAGCGGTGGGTTGTTATCCTTTCTTCTATAAATTTTATCTTTGGCGCCAAACCAAATCATAAACTTAAACTACAAACACATGCTAAAACATTTAAAATCTCTTCCGGTGGCAGCTGCCATTGTTGCTATGAGCATTTCTGGCATCCAGGCGCAGCAGTTAAAAACACCTGCTCCAAGTCCATCGCAAACCATTAAGCAGGCTTTTGCACTTTCTGAAATTACGATTGATTATTCGCGCCCGGGTGTAAAAAAACGCGTAATTTTTGGCGACGTGGTGCCTTTTGGCAAAGTATGGCGCACCGGTGCCAACTCCGCCACTAAAATCACTTTTGGCGAAGATGTAAAAGTGGAAGGCAGCGCCATTACAGCCGGCACTTATGCTCTTTACACCATTCCAAATAAAGACAGCTGGGAAATTATGCTGTATAAGGATCTGACCCTTGGCGGCAATGTGGCCGATTATAAAAAAGAGAACGAGGTGGCGCACTTTACCGTAAAACCAAAAGCCCTGGGCGAAAATGTTGAAACATTTTCCATTGACGTTACGGATGTAACCCCTACCACCGCCAATATTGCGCTGAGCTGGGAAAAAACACTGGTAGCGTTCAGCATTACTGCCGATATTGATGCTAAAGTGATGAAAAACATCGAAACGGCGCTGGCCGCGGATACCCGTCCATTCTTTCAATCGGCCAACTATTATTACGAAAACAACAAAGACCTGAACAAAGCCCTTGATTATGTAAACAAAGGCATTGATCAAAATCCAAAAGCGTTCTGGATGTTTCAGCTGAAAGCCAAAATACAGACAAAACTGAACGATAAAAAAGGTGCTGTAACCACTGCCGAGCAGGTAATAGTGCTGGCTAAGGAAGCTAAAAACGATGATTATGTAAGGCAGGCCGAAAAACTGATTGCTGAAAATAAAAAATAATCTTCAGCTGTTTTCTTATACTAAAAAGTCCCGCTCCGGCGGGATTTTTTATTGAACCTGTTCAGAGCGCCTCAGCATACTTTGTATCAGAAATGCAAAAACAACCACCAGCAGGCAGCCTGCCACATTCAGCCATAAAAATGCCATGAGGTTGGCCGCCCAAATGTATACCACCACCACTTCGGCCAGCAGCGCGGCAATAAAAACAGCAGTGCCTCCTATTCTTTTAAGGTAAAAAGCCACCAGAAAAATGCCAAGAATAACCCCGTAAAACAGCGATCCAAGAATATTTACCGCTTCAATAAGATTGCCCACCCTGCTGGCATAAAAAGCGGTGATGATGCAGAAAATGCCCCAGAATACTGTGAGCCACCTTGAGGCATTGAGGTAAGTTTTTTCGCTGGCCTCTTTCCTGTACAGGCGCTTATAAAAATCAACCACCGAAGCCGAGGCCAGCGAATTTAAGCCACTGGCCATGGAGCCCATGGAAGCCAGGAAAATAATAGCGATCAGCAGGCCCACCACACCCACCGGCAGCTGCTGCGTGACAAAACTCAAAAAAATATAATTGGTGTCGTCGGTAACCGCGCCGGCATCGTTTTTAATCATGAGCTCCTTTACCTTGCCGCGCACGGTCCTTCCCTCCTCTTCCATTTGCTGAAGCCTGGATCTGCTGTTGTCGATGGCAGCTTCATTATGGCTGTGCAAGGCTGTTACCAGGTTATTCACTTCCGCTTTTTTATTGGCATGGATGCCTGCATACTCCTGCTCCAGCCGCTCGTAATCCTTTACATAAGTGCTTTGCCTCAGCTTACTTACTTCGGTGGCATTAAAAAAAACAGGTGGCTGGTAAAACTGGTAAAATGTAAATACCATGGTGCCAATAAGCAGTATTAAAAACTGCATGGGTATTTTCACCAGGCCGTTCATAATGAGGCCAAGTCGGCTTTGTGTGATGGAGCTGCCTGTTAAATAGCGGCCCACCTGCGATTGATCGGTGCCAAAATAAGAAAGCTGCAGAAAAAAACCACCGATAAGGCCCGACCAAATGTTGTAGCGGTTGTTCACATCAAAATGCGTGTCAATGGCATTGAGCTTGTTCATTTTTCCGGCAATGTGCAGGGCATCGGTAAATCCTACATTATCGGGCAATAAATGAATAACCATATACGCCGCCAGAAACAGGCCGGCAAAAATAATGCTCATTTGCAGCAGCTGGGTATACGACACCGCTTTGGTGCCGCCATAAACGGTATAAAAGATCACCACCAGGCCGTTTACCAGGATGGTGTAAGTGACGTTTACATTTAGTATAACCGATAAAATAATAGCCGGCGCATAAATGGTAATACCGGTGGAAAGACCGCGTTGCAGCAAAAATAAAAAAGCTGTGAGCGAGCGGGTTTTGTTGTCAAACCTCTTTTCAAGATACTCGTAGGCCGTATATACATTGAGCTTATGGAAAATAGGAATAAACGTGATGCAAAGAACCACCATGGCCAGCGGCAGGCCAAAATAAAACTGCACAAAGCGCAGGCCATCGCTATACCCCTGGCCGGGAGCCGAAAGAAACGTAATGGCGCTGGCCTGTGTAGCCATTACCGAAAGACCCACGTGATACCAGGGCAGCTTGCGGTCGGCCAACAGGTACCCATCAATATTTTTTGTACCGCGGCTTTTCCAGATGCCGTACAACACTATAAACAGCAGGGTAACCGCCAATACCAGCCAGTCGACAACACTCATCTGAAATTTTCTGTAAAAAAGTAAAGTAATATTATAACAGTAGCCAGTGTGCCGATCACAACCGCATATACATTTTTCCAGGTTTTCAGTATTGGTGAATTTTCTTCCTGTGACGCTTTCATGCTGTATTATTTATTTTGTGGCAGGCTCAGCAGGTTTGCAAACAGGCGGTAAGCGCCCGGTACACCGGCCGGCAGCTGCCTGAAAAAAGCAAGACCCGTATAAATAAAATTCCCTTTGCCGTATTTGGCAATAATAAGGCTTCCATCCGACGCTTTTTCGTTCGGATCGTTAAGGCTCAGCAGCGCTTCGTAATGTGAATCGGGCTCGGTGGCAAAATAAATGCCACGCTCCTGCACCCAATCGGCAAAATCAACAGCGGTAATCTGGTTAGGATAATTGAACACCGGGTGCTGCGCGTTCTTAAATCGCACTTCTGCTTTTTCATCGGTAACCCTGTCGCGCGAAATGGTGAAGGGGTAAGGGCCAATATCGGCCTGAAGAGGGCCCACACGGCTGTTGGTATTATACTGCACCAGCAGGTTGCCGCCGTTATTTACATACTCCATCAGTTTTTTATAGTGCACCTGCAGGCGGTCGTTGGTGTTGTATGCCCTGATGCCTGTAACAATGGCGCTATACTTCGAAAGGTCTTCCTTGCCAAGCATATCGTCGGTTAATATGGTTACATCGTAGCCAACCTGTTTCAGGCAAGCCGGTATTTCATCGCCTGCACCGGGTATATAGCCCACCCTGTAGCCGGCTTTGCCCATGTTTACATGCACAATTTTTGCCTCCGCTTCGCTGAGGGTAAACTGGTAGGGAATGTGATCGTACTCTACCCGCCGTATGCTTTTTTGATACACGCTTCCATCTACAAACACATAAGCGCGCAAACCAGAGCCTCCTTTATCGCTGATGGTGAGCGTAGCTTCCACAACGGCTTCATCGCCTTTATTCTTTAATTTAAAATCCTTAAAGCTTTGCGCAATGCCCATGGCATTAAACACCGGCGCAATCTCAACCCGGCCGCTCACGTTATCGGCGTTGGCTTTCAACACCACCCGTATCACTTTCGGGTGATCGTCGCTGAACACAAATACCTTTTCAGAAATGTTGGCCGTAACCGGCGGCAGCACTTCAAACGGACGATACACCTCGCCTTTCACAGGATCGGTATACTTGTACACCAATGGCCTGCTCACTTTTATGGGATGGCCCTGCACGCTCAGATCAAAAACAACCTTGGTGGCAGGATCGTTTTCCGGTTGGCCAATCAGCAGCGGGTCACTCACTGCATAAAGTCCCTGCTCGTGTTTTTCGCTGAGCCAATATGGCGTTGAAAACGGCAAGGTGGATGACAGCCGCACCTTTCGTTTAAAGCTGTAAAGCTCGTTGGTTTTTAGCGCCAGGGCGCAGGTGGTGTCCTGGCCTAAAAATAAAACGCGGTTTAATACCACCTCGCTTTTATTTCTGCTCACCACCTGGGCTGTAATGCTCACGTCTTTTCCGGGAATCCCGCTGTAATCCGCAGCCTGAGCTTCCAACCACAAACCCGAGCAAGAGAGCATCAGGCTTTCGGTTTCCTTCAGTTTTCGTTCCTTCCAGCTTTTTACCAGGGCGTCTGTTTCTTCCAGCGCAGCAATCCGCTCGTAAATAACAATCAACTCCTTTACCGATTTTTCGGGCGCCTGCGGATCAAAATTCCTTATGCACAGCTCTATGAGCTTGCTTATTTTTTCGCCCGATTTGAATTTGTTCCACGTAATGTCAATGCCTTCCAGCAGATCCTGTTTGGCGCTATCGCCTTTTATCAGTTTAAAAAACTCAACGTTTGTGCCGCGCTGGCGCGCCGAGCCAAAGCCCTGGCTTTTGTGCATCGACCGGCTTTCTGACGCTATTTCGCCGTAATTTTTTCCAAGCAACGGGTTATACACGCCCACATCCATTTTCAACTGATTAGGTGAGGTGGTATTGGTGCCTCCAAAATTAAAGGTGTTCCAGAAAATGCGCCGGGTTTTCCATACGCCGGCATACTTCAGCTGCCACGAGAATTTTGACGGATCGGCCGCCGCGTCAAAGGCTTCCTGCGCCAAAATAGCCGACGCCGTGTGATGGCCATGCCCACCCTCACCGGTGGTGGGAAAACGGCAAACAATCACATCGGGTTTAAATTTGCGGATGGTAAACACCACATCCGATAAAACGCTGTCTTTATTCCAGATAGAAAAAGTTTCTTCCGGATTTTTTGAAAAGCCAAAATCATTGGCCCGAGTAAAAAACTGCTCTGCGCCATCGGTGCGCCGGGCCGCCAGCAGCTCCTGTGTTCTTATGAGCCCGAGCAGCTCGCCCTGCTCCTTGCCAATCAGGTTCTGTCCCCCATCACCCCGCGTAAGCGAAAGGTAGGCGGTTCTCACCTTCTTTTCGTTGGCCAGGTAAGCCAGCAGCCGCGTATTCTCATCATCGGGATGTGCTGCCACATACAGCACGCTGCCTACTGTGTTAAGCTTTTTAAGCGCCAAAATAATGTCTGCCGCATTTTGCGGCGCCTGCATTTGTGCTAAAAGAAAAGAGGAAATAAATACGGGTGCCAGAAACAGTATAAGTTTTTTCATGGGTTGCTAAAAAATAAGTGTTGAAGGTAAATAATTATACAGCTTCAATAATATGGCTTTTGGTTAAAACAAGCTAAATCTTTTGGCTTGCTTAACACTATTCTTTAATAAAAAATCCGGGCAGACATTAAGGTTGAAAAACTTCTATCCCGAGCCAATAGCCATCGGCTGGCCGAAGGTTAGCCAGCATAACATGGCATACTAAAAAATGAAAATCCGGCCGTAATTAAAACAGCATAAAAAAAGCCGGCTCTTTTTTGAGCCGGCTTTTTTAAGGACAGATGTTTTAAATGTTATTTATCGATCACCATTTTCATGGTGCCTTTATTGCCGTCTTTCTCAACCATGATCATGTAAATACCATTGCTCAGGTTATTCATATTCACATTGGTTTCCTGCTCGCTTACCTTAAACGATTTTACCACCTGGCCCAGTTCGTTGA
>JBGAOE010000002.1:0-1201949 GCA_044221905.1 Bacteroidia bacterium | reverse complement strand
GGACTTAAAATGTGAACCGCGATTCTGCTGAAATCAGGGCATACGTTCGGGTTAGGAGAAGAGGTGGTATTGTATTGCAAGGTGTAGGTACCCGTTGGAATGTTCATATTCGGTGTAAGAATGTTGCCCGGAACAGAGAATGGCGCACTCGAAGAGCCCGGTGGAAGAACAACGCTCCATACGCCACTCACCGTGTTCTGTACTATACCCATTAAATTTACCGGGGCACTGTTCGCACATAAGTTCGCTAGCGTGTTCGTTAACGCCGCCGAACGGAAAAGCATCGCGCTTAATGCCGTTGTGGCCGTATTTAAACACGCACCGGTGGAAACAACATAGTTAAGAACCGTATTGCCCAATGGCGCCACCGCAGGGTTTACAACACCTGCAGGAGTGATCAGGTTAGGAATTGGTGACGACCAGGTACCGCCCGGAGGGTTGGCCGCCATGGTAAAGGCCGGCCGGTTGGTACAGAATGGCAATTGCGGAGTAATAAATGGTGCCACCGGCTGATCCACTTTTACTGTAATGGTGCTTACATCGGGACATAAGTTTGGATAAGGCGTAGAGTTGGTATTGTAAGTAAGTGTATATAAGCCGTTCAGGTTGGTTGGGCAAAACGTGTTGTTGTTCACACCCAAGCCGCTCCACGCACCGCTCACCGTGCTGGCCACAATACCCATCAGATTGGTGCATGGGAAAGTGGTACACTGGTTAACCACAGTGCCGGTAAGTGCCGCCGAGTTAAACTGGGCCACATTAAAGCTGCCCACCGACGATACCTGGCAGGTGCTTACGCTTACCGCATACACAAAAGTGTTGGTGCCTATGGTATTGATCAGGTTAGGTGTAACAACACCGTTAAACGTACCCAGCCAGTTGCCCATGCCGGTAGAAAAAGTTCCGCCCGATGGAGAAACCGTGATGGTTTTAGGCGTAGAGTTGGTACAGAAAGGTGCAAGCGGTGTAATAAGCGGTGTTTGCAGGTTAACCGCTGTTACCGAAATGGTTTTGGTAATAGGGCAGTTAACAATTGCAGGTACAACCGTTACTGAATAGGTAGTGGTAATGATAGAGCCTGTTGGGATTACCGGCGCAATCTGCACCGAAATGTTGTTGGTGTTCATGGCTCCACCCACAATCCAGGTAGCAGGGCTCCACTGGAAAGAATATTGCGTAGGTGTGATAGGCACCGAAAAGCTTACACCCGCCAGGATGTTGTTGCCCGGGCATAAAGTGGAAGTCTGCGGACTCACCTGGTAATCGTACAAATAATCGTTGACGACAAAGGTTGTATTGTACTTGCAGGATCCGTCGAAGGCAACCACACTATAGGTGCCGGATGGCATGTTGTTTACCGCAAATGTGTTGGACGATGTTGGAAAGAGACTGGCCGAGTAAGCCGGCGATGGTAGCGCAGACGTTGAGAACACCGAGAAGGAATTAATACCCGAAGGAGCTCCGCCGGCAGGGCTCATGATAATGCTGGCCGTGGCATTGGCCACACCCGGGCAGGCATAAGAAATGCCTGTGGCAAACATAGAGCCGGCCGGGGTTTGACTTAAGAGAAACTGAACCGAGTCTTTACAGCCCTGGGGGGTTATATAAGAAAGCCAGAAGAATTGTCCGTTATAAGGCGCCTGTACCGTATAGCCCGCTGCCGTGCCCCCCGCCGTTGGCGAAATGGCCGTTAGCCCGTTGTACCACTGGAAGTTGGTTCCGGAAGCTGCCAGATAAGCTTCGTTACCACAAAAAGGTTTAATTACCGTATACGTGTTGGGCGGCGAAATGCCGATGGTGACCGTTGCTGCAGCCGAGCCGCAGCCTACTGCACCAAAGCCGCTGATACCGACCGTGTAAATACCGGCCACCAGGCCCGAAACGGTGGATGCCGTGCCTATGGAAAGCGCTGGATTAGCAGGGCCGTACCAGTTATAGTTATAACCCGTACCGCTGCCGTTGCCCTGCACAGAGGCAGAGCCGCTGGCGCCGCCCGGGCAGGTGGAGTTAGTGCCGAGCCCTATAATGGAGACGGATGAGAAACTTAATGTATCAAGCGCCGTAAAGGTGCAACCCGAAGCAGTTACTAATTGTACAGTATAAACAGTGCCCGGTACCGGGTTATTAATGGTTAATAAAGGTGTGTTGCCGCCAACCGTAGGGCTCATTGGCACCGGTGGATTGCCGGGGCTTGGAGCATACCATTGATAGGATGAATAGCCTAAAGGGGCATTGATTTGCGCCTGGTTGGAGCCGGCGCAAAAGCTTACCGGACCGCCAATGTTACCGCCGTTACCACCTAAGCCGCTGCCTACGAGGGCGCCACCGCAGCGGGCATCAAAATAAACACTGCCGGCGTGTCCGCCGTAAATACAGTCGCTGTTGGTTACCTCAATGGTTACACAGGTGCCCAAAAAGGGAGTAAGGTCAATGTATTTGGTTTGCCAGTTGGTCCACGACCATGAGCCTGCCACCTGGTAACCGCTTGCACCGTTTACGCAGCCTGGCCCGAGGGCGTTTAAGCTTAATGATGAGCAGCTTAAGGTATCGCCCACGCAGTTAAACATCATGATCCTTAATGCAGGCTGTTCGCAGCACAAGTGGCCGCCGTCTTCCCACATACCGGCAAATGAAAATTGGAATAAGGTATTGGCCGAAGTAACCGGGAATGTTTGTGCAATTTTTGTTTGCAGCGCTCCCGGCATCTGGTCATGCATTTTAATAACGTTATTGCCGCCTAATGGCGAGTTGCCCAGTGGGGCTGCGTTTAATACGCTGCCAAGAGGCAATGCGTTTAATATAGGAGTGGCTACTACCCAAAATTCAGGGCCGCCGGCAGACCAGGGCGTGATGTCGTTACACATACCGATGTTCCTGCTGCTGATGGTCCAGCCTGCTACCGCACTGGCATTGAAAGGATACGCACCGGGAGTTGAAAGTTCAAAATCTTCGTTTACGCAGGGAGCCACGTTAATGGTGTTGCCACCACCGCCAATAGGCCTGTTGCCGGCCTGCGAAGGCATGCCTGCCGGATTGTTTGCCGGATCGGCCGAACCGATGCCGTATTTTTTATCAATATATTGTCTTTTTAAACGGGCTATATAACCCATGTATTCCTTACCATACACATTATGTGTAAGCAACTCTGCTTTGATCGCATTTTCATCAAAACCACGAAGGGAATCGCCGTAAAAACGATTAAGATCTCTTAACGAGCTCGCAGAATATAAATAGTTCTGATCCTTTATAAAATCTGTCTTAACATCGTTGGCAGGCGCCTGCTCAGCCGGTTTTATCTTTTTCTTGCTTATCTGGGCCTGCAGCGAAGCATTAAACCCTAAAGCAACCAGCAACGAAAGGAATACAAACTGTTTCATGAGAAGATGGTATTATATATTTGTAAAAATAACAGATGCAGCCGGATTTCCAACTATTTTTTACTCATTTTTGGGTTCGCTTTACGAAGTCAGGTTGCGTATTCACCCAATTGCTGTTAATAAGTAAAAAAGCCGCCTGTTGCAGGCGGCTTTATGGTATTATTTGGTAGGGACTAGGCGTTTATCGCAGCAGCGATACGTGGCCCAGCTTGTTGTAAATCACCCCATCCAGGTCTTTGTATTTGATCTTATACACATACACTTCCTGTTTAAGCTTCTCCGAGCCTTTGTTCTGAACCGTGCCATCCCAGCCCTTGCTCACATCCTTGGTGTGGTACAGCGAGGCACCCCAGCGGTCAAAGATCTCCATGTCGAAGGTTTTGGCATCCAAACCATAGGGCGAGAACACAGGGCCAAAGGTATCGTTCAGCCCGTCATCGTTAGGCGTAAAGCTGTTCGGAATATAGATCCCAAAGTCGTTCTTGATCTCGATGGTTTGCGTTACTTTATCCTTACAGCCATGGATGGTGGTGGCCGTCAGGCTGATCTCGTATTTGCCTATTTTTGGGAATTTAACCTGAGGGTTCACTTCCGTAAGCTCATACAGGTTGCCTATTTTCCATACATAGGTGTTTTTGCCCAATACCGTGCTCAGGTTGGTAAATTGAACATCCGGCTCCGAGATCGTCAATTCGTTGTAGGGACCATAGCTGAACGCTGCTGTAGGCGGTGCATACACCGTGATCGGATCTTTTAAGCTGATCTGTGCATTACAGCCTATTTCATCCCAGTAGTTAAACAGTACGGTATAGGTGCCAGGAGCCGTGTAGGTGTGGCTTACTGTTAAGCCTTTTTCAAGCTCAGAGCCATCGCCCAGGCTCCATTCTCCTTTGCCTGCTCCCGTGCTCGGCGTGCTCAATATCACTTCCACAGGGGCGCAGCCTACCGAGTTGTTGCTCACCACCGATACGTTCGGGATGTCGTTCACCTGGATCCGGATCGCGCTGCTGTCAGGACAAAGGCTGGCCGTTGGCATCGAGTGTGTTTGGTATACGATGATGTTGCCGTTGCCAATATTGGCTTTGGCGGGGGTAAAGATGCTGCCGTTTACATCAGGGCCGGCAAATACACCGCCCGGGTTTTGTACGATGCTGTTCAGATCGATCGGCGCATCGTTTTTACAGTATGGGCCGGCATATTTGGCAAAGTCGGCCGAAATGAATTTTTCAACTTTGATGGTCGTTTGCGCATAGGCAATACATGGACCAGAGGTAACACTGTAGTTCACAATGTTATCCCCAATGATGGCAGCCTGTGGGTTTAACCAGCCATTGGCATCTACAGCACCCGTGTTTTGTCCGCCAAAGGTACCGCCCAATGGGCTTACGCTAAGCAGCTGGCCGGCCTGGGAGTTACAGATAGGGCCCACCTGGGTAATGAGGGGGGTGGCCAGAGAGTATACGGTTACCGCCAGCGTAGCCGTGGCAGGGCAAAGCCCGCTCGGCACAGAGCTCGTGTTGTAGTTCAGCGTAATCACGCCTGCACCAGACAGGGCCGGGCTAAAGGTAGGCCCATTGATGCCCGGGCCTGACCAGTAACCGCTGCTGTTTTGCGTTAAGCCCCCAAGGTTTACAATCCCGCCCGTGTTACATTTATCAGGTATGCTGCCAATAATGGCGGGGTCCACCCAGCCTTCCACGCTCACCGTTTTGGTGTCGCTCGCGTTACAGGTGCTGGTGCCTATTACATATTGAACCGCATTGAAGCCTACAGGGCTCAGCGACGGGGTAAATATACCATTGGCAGTCAGGTAAGGCGTTGGAACAAAAGACCCCGTAGCAGGTGTTACCTGTACCTGGAACGGTGAATCCACATTACAATGAACCGACGGCTGAGTCACCGTTGGAGTTAAGGGACTTAAAATGTGAACCGCGATTCTGCTGAAATCAGGGCATACGTTCGGGTTAGGAGAAGAGGTGGTATTGTATTGCAAGGTGTAGGTACCCGTTGGAATGTTCATATTCGGTGTAAGAATGTTGCCCGGAACAGAGAACGGAGCACTCGAAGAGCCCGGTGGAAGAACAACGCTCCATACGCCACTCACCGTGTTCTGTACTATACCCATTAAATTTACCGGGGCACTGTTCGCACATAAGTTCGCTAGCGTGTTCGTTAACGCCGCCGAACGGAAAAGCGTTGCATCAAGCACTGTGGAAGCCATACTCGGGCAAGCGCCATTATTGAATGTATAGGTCACCGTGGTCTGTCCTAAGGATGCAGAACCTGGCGTAACAATACCACCGGGCGTAATAAGAATAGGATTAACAGCACATGACCATACTCCTCCCGAAGGGTTGGCAGTCATAGTAAACGCTGCGCGATTGGTGCAAAACGCAGGCATTGGTGTTATAAGCGGTGTTACCGGTTGGTTTACCAATACCGATATCGTGCTTGCATCTGGACACAAATTCGGATATGGGCTTGAGCTGGTATTATACGTCAATGTGTATAAGCCATTTTGGTTGGTTGGGCAATAAGTGTTATTGTTTACACCCAGGCCGCTCCACGCACCGCTCACCGTGCTGGCCACAATACCCATCAGATTGGTGCATGGGAACGTACTGCACTGGTTAACGATGCTGCCTGTAAGCGTAGCCGGGTTAAACTGGGCCACATTAAAGCTGCCCACCGACGATACCTGGCAGGTGCTTACGCTTACCGCATACACAAAAGTGTTGGTACCCATAGTAAGGATATTGCCGGGAGTGATAGTACCGCCCGCGCTAAGCCAGGCGCCCGAGCCGGTAGAGAATACACCGCCCGCAGGTGTGGCAGTAATTATTTGAGGATTGGCGTTGTTGCAAAATGGCTGAATAGGATTGATCACCGGATTTTGCAGGTTAACCGCCGTTACAGAAATAGTTTGCGTAATAGGGCAGTTAACCACCGATGGGGTAACTGTTATTGAATACGTGGTGGTGATAATAGAGCCTGTTGGGATTACCGGCGCAATCTGCACCGAAATGTTATTGGTGTTCATGGAACCGCCGGTGATCCAGGTAGCGGGGCTCCACTGGTAGGAATACTGAGCAGGCGTAATAGGCACCGAAAAGCTTACACCCGCCAGGATGCTGTTGCCCGGGCATAAAGTGGAAGTCTGCGGACTCACCTGGAAGTTATACACGTAATCGTTCACCACAAAACTGGTACTGTAGCTGCAGGCTCCATCAAATCCCACAGCGTTGTAAGTGCCCGATGGCATGCCGCTAAGCGCAAACGAATTGGAAGAAGTTGGAAAAAGACTGGCCGAATAAGCCGGCGTAGGGGCTATGGAAAATACAGAGAAAGAGTTGATGCCCGTAGGCGCACCGCTGGCAGGAGTCATGAGAATGCTGGCCGTGGCGTTGGCCACACCCGGGCAGGCAAAAGAAATACCATTGGCAAACATAGCGCCGGAAGGTGTTTGACTCAGTAAAAAAGTGACCGAATCTTTACAGCCCTGCAACGTTATGTAACTTAAAACTATGGCTTGGCCATTTGATGGCGGCGAAACTATATAGCTCGATGCTGTTCCGCCGGCCGTTGGCGAAATGGCCGTTAGCCCGTTGTACCATTGAAAGTTACTGCCTGTGGCCGATAAAAACGCCTGATTGCCGCAGAAAGGCCTTATCACCGTGTACGTATTGGGCGCAGAAACGCCGATGGTGACCGTTGCCACTGCCGAGCCGCAGCCTGCAGCACCGGCGCCGCTAACGCCCACCGTATACACACCCGCGGCAAGACCCGAAATAACAGAGGCGGTGCCTAGGGAGAGCGTTGGATTAGCCGGCCCAAACCAGTTATAATTGTACCCTGTGCCGCTGCCGCTGCCCTGAACTGTGGCAGAACCGCTGGCGCCGCCCGGGCAGGTAGAGTTGCTGCCAACACCGGCAACAACCACTGATGTGAATTTTAAAGTATCGATAGCAGTATAGGTACATCCCGAGGCAGTTACAAGCTGAACACTGTATACACTGCCGGCAACAGGGCTAGGAATAGTTACCATAGGCGTATTGCCACCCAGCGTTGGGCTGATGGCTACCGGCGGATTGCCGGGGCTTGGGGCATACCATTGATAAGAGGTATAGCCCGGAGGCGCCGCAATTTGCGCCTGGTTGGAACCGGCGCAAAAGCTTACAGCTCCTGAGAGTGTACCGCCGGCAACGGGAGTTAAGCCGCTTCCGATAAGCGCACCGCCGCAGCGGGCATCAAAATAAGCCGAGCCGTGGTGAGCGCCGCCGTTGCAATCGCTGTTTATCACTTCAACCGTTACACAGGTGCCCAAAAAGGGAGTAAGGTCTATGTAGTTTACCTTCCAGTTGGTCCACGAAATATTGTTGGTTACCGAATAGCCCGGTACGCCGCTCACACAGGCCTGGCCCGAAGGCGTAAGACTTACGGTGGCGCAAGTAAGCATCACACCCTGGCAATCGTACATACGGATGTTGAACGAAGGCTGATCGCAGCATTGGTGGCCTGACCCATCCCACGAGCCTGCATAGGCAAACTGAAACAGCGTGTTGGAGGTTGTTACCGGGAAAGTAGAGCGCATGCGGGTGGCCAGCGAGCCCATGATGCTGTTTTGCAACCGGGCCACGTTTGTTCCGCCAAGCGGCGAGTTGGGAATGTTTACGTTATCAATGCTAAAGTTACCGGCCACTACCGGCAGTGCAAGAATAGGTGTGGCAACAATGGAAAACTCAGGGCTGCCCGGTGCCCAAACCACAGGGCCCTGGCAAGCCACACCGGTGGGCAGTACAGGATTGTTGCCACTGTCAATCGTCCAGCCTGTTACCGCATTAGCCGTGTTATAAACACCTGGCGCGGTTAGCTCAAAATCTTCGTTTACGCAAGGAGCCACGTTAATGGTGTTGCCACCACCGCCAATAGGCCTGTTGCCGGCCTGCGAAGGCACAGGGGCTTGTGGCGCATAAGCAGGGCCTATGCTGTATTTTTTATTGATGAATGCACGTTTCTGATTATTCATGGCTGTGAAATACTCCTGACCGTAAAAATTACGGGCCATCAGCTCCAGCTTAATAGCATTCTCATCAAAACCGCGAAGAGAGTCGCCGTAAAAACGGGTAAGGTCTCTTAACGCGCTCGCAGAATATAAATAGTTTTGGTTGCTTACGAATTGTGCTTTTACATCAGTGGCCAATACGTCTGACTGCTGATCGGCAGCATGAATTCTGGCTTTGCTGGTTTGAGCATAAAAGGCATTGCCTGACTTAAGAATGATGAGCAGGACTAAGTAGTGAACGGTTTTCATTTGGCACATTTTTATATTTGTAAACTTAGCTCCAAAATGCCCCAAACACCTTATTTTTCGCTCATTCCCGGCGTTGCTTTACGAAGTCTTTTTTGATGTCTTTTCTCTTCACTCAATACAATTGTTGTTTCACTAAGCGCTGGCGTTTTTACAATATAACGGCCTGCTTTTTTACGCGCAGTTTTATAAATTTTTTTTATAATAAAAAAGGCCGCGAAATGCGGCCTTTTTTATTGCAAACTTCAATTCTTACCTCAACAGGGTAACACTCCCCAATTTGGTATAAATTTTGCCTTGTAGGTCTTTGTACTTGATTCTGTAGACGTATACCTCCTGTTTAAGAGGTTCATCCCCTTTGTTGTTGAGTGTTCCCTTCCAGCCTTGTGTAATATCGCGTGTGTGGTACAGGGAGGCTCCCCATCGGTCAAAAATCTCCATTTCAAAGGTTTTGGTATCCAGCCCGTAATTAGAAAACACGGGGATAAAGGTATCGTTGAGCCCATCCTCGTTAGGCGTAAACGTATTGGGGATAAACACATTAAAATCGGGTTTCACCACCAAAATGCGGGTTAGTTCGGCCTTGCAGCCATCCAGGGTAATTGCGGTGAGGGTAATGCGGTAATCGCCCGCCTTTGTAAAATTAGCCTTAGGGTTCACCTCGGTGGTGCTAAACGACTCGGCAATCTTCCACTCATAGGTATTGCTGCCCAGGTTGGGGGTTTGGTTCACAAACTGCACCAGCGGCTCGGCAATAGTCACCTCCTGGTAAGGGCTGTAGCTAAAATCGGGCTGCGGCACCTCAAACACCGTTACGGCATTGGCCATCACCGTTTGGGTGGAGCAGCCAATATCGTCCCAGTAATTAAACACCACGCTGTAAGTGCCCGGGGCGGTATAGGTATGGCTCACCGTTAATCCCTTCTCCGGATCCGAGCCATCGCCCAGGGTCCATTCCCCCTTGCCGGTGTTGGTGTTGGGGGTGTTAAAGGTTACCTCCACCGGGTTGCAGCCCTGCTTGATATCCCTTACAATGGATACTTTTGGCACATCGTTCACCATAATGCGCATGGCGCTGGTATCCGGGCACAGGTCATCGGTAATGGAATGGGTGCGGTAAATAATCAGGTTGGTATTGCCAATGTTGGCATCGGCAGGGTTAAACGAGTTTGCCGCCACACCCGGCCCGGTCCAGGCACCGCCCGGGTATTGGGCCAGGGTATTGAGGTCTACGGCCGGGTCGTTCTTACAAAACGGGCCGGCGTATTTGGCAAAATCGGCCGATACAAATTGCTCGATCACAATGGTTTGCTGGGCATAAGCCATGCAAGGGCCTGCCGCCACGCTGTAGTTTACAATGTTTTTGCCAATAGCGGCATAAGCGGGGTTAAACCAGCCGTTGGGGTCTACCGCGCTGGCGTTGTTATTGCCGCCAAACACCCCGCCCAGTGGGCTTACCGTTAATTTAATAGGGGCGCCGGAGTTGCAGAAAGGGCCCTGCTGATCGATGCTGGGATTGGCCAGGGAATATACTTTTACAGCTAATGTGGATTGGGAAGGACACAGCCCATTGGGAGAGGAGGTCGTGTTATAACTCAACACAATATCTCCCACACCGGATACGGCCGGGTTAAAGTTGGTGCCGATCACGCCCGGGCCGCTCCAGCTGCCCTGGTTATTGGCCGTAATGGGCTGCAGGTTCACCATCGGGCTGGTGTTGCACTGATCCGGCACAGGGGTAATAATGGTAGAGGGCACAAAGGCTTCCACGCTCACCAGCCGGGTGTCGGTGGCATTGCAGGTGCTGGTGCCAATGATGTATTGCACCGGGTTTTGGCCAATGGCGCTTAAGGAAGGAGTGAAGATGCCGCTGGCCGTTACATACAGGCTGGGCACAAAGGAGCCTGTGGCCGGGCTTACCATCAGCTGGAAGGGAGCATCGGCGCTGCATTTAGGGCTCACCGCACTGATCACGGGCTTGGCCGGGTTCAACAGGCCAATGGTCAGGCTGCTTGTTTCAGGGCACAGGTTGGGGTTGGGGTTGGAAAAGGTGCTGTAAGTGAGCACATAGCTGCCCGTGGCCAGCCCCGCCGGGTTAAAGGAATAGGTGCCGATGATAAGGCCTGGCGGCTGCCCGGGGGCCTGCAGCCAGCTGCCGTTTACCGTGCTGCTCACAAGGCTCATCAGGTCAATGGTGTTGGTGGTCACGCAAATGTTCAGCGCGCTGGTGTTTAAGGCAGCCGTGTTATAACGGCTCACATGGTAGGTGGCCGAGGCGCTGGCCACGCAGGTGCCCTGCCCGGCCGTGTAAGTCACACTGTTGGTGCCCAATAGGTTGCTGCTCAGGCCGGGGCTCTGGATCCCGCCCGGGCTCACACCCGGGTTGCCCGACCATACCCCGCCGCCCGGGCTGGCACCAAGGGCTACGGTAGGAGCATTGGTGCATTTGGGCACAATGGGAACTATGGTAGGAGTGGGTGGATTGAAGACGTTGACCATAATGGTGCTGGTGGCCATACACACCGAGTTGAAGGGAACCGGCGTGGAGGGATTGTTATAGGTAAGCACGTAAGAGCCCGTAATCAGGGGCGGAAGGGGCGCAGGACCGCTCGCATCAAAGCTGTTGCTGCCCGATGGAATGCCAATGCCCGACCAAACGCCCTGTGTGTTGGAAACAATGCTCAGCAGGTTAAAGGCCGGGTCTTTCACACATCTATTGCCAATGGTGCCGGTAAGGGCCGCCGTGTTATAACGGGCCACCGAAAAGTTGGCCGTGGTGCTGGTGGTGCAGTTGCCCAGCGTATAGGTATAGCCCACGCTGAAGGTGCCAAAGCTGGTGGCGGTGTTGGGCGTGATGATGCCCAGGTTGTTTACCAAAGGGCTACCAAAGAAGGTGCCTCCCGGAGGGTTCACCGTAATGGCCGCTACGGCCAGGGTGCTGCACATAGGCTGAGGCATGGTAAGCGTGGGTGTGGGAGGATTGTTGATAAGCACCGACAGCGTGGTGGGCTGCGGGCAGTTGAGAACCGTGGGGGTTACCACCACCGTGTACACCAGCAACGCCGTTTGGGTGGAGATGGGCGCTGTGCCCACAAAGCTCCCTGAACCGTTGGGAGAGGTAAAGGTTAAGCCCGGTGGACCGCTCCACTGATAGTTATACGCCTGGGCATTAGGAATAGCCACCGATACAATGAAAGACCCGTTCTGACACACCGTACTCGTAGGCGGAACGACCGCGTAAACGGGTAAGGGCACTACGCTGATGTTGGTAACCGCCTGGCAGGTGGAGCCGCCGGCAGAGCCGCAGGAGCTTGTGCTGGCGGCCGCATTGGCAATAATGGTATAACTGCTGTTGGATTGAATGTTTGAAATAACGTTACTCAGATTGGTAGAGCTATAACCGTTAGGGCCCACCCAGGTATAAGATGTTACCGCCGAGCCGGTAGTTGCACCTACGGTTGCAGTGCCACCGGGACAAATAAGCCCGCTGTTGGTGGCAGTAACCGAGCAAACCACGTTACAGTTGGTAACACCGGCGCCTGGGGCATTGCCGTTGGTTTGGTTAAAGGTGATGTTTTGCATCTGGTTAGAAAAATTGGTAATAAGCAATATGTAATAAGCACCTTGAACCGCTGCCGGAATGGTACAGGTTTCGGTGGGTGAGGGAGAATAACTACAGTCAATAGTATTATTGGCGGTAAGGCTGTTGCAGGCACCAGCCAGGCAGGTAAAGGGACCCCAAAGAATAAAGTCAATATCGTTGTTAGAGCCCATTGTAATGGTTACAGGCCCGCCTGTTTGCATCTGAAAAAAGAACCAGGCCGGGTTGGGCTGAGAGCCCAGGCAGCCGTAATTGGGGCCCGGGCCGGCCGCCGGCGCATTGGTGGCAGCCGGGTAGTTAACCACGTTAGCAGTGCAAAACGGAGTTGGATTAGAGCAAAGCGCGTTGGTAGCCTGCCCGTAAACCATACTTCCCACCAGCAAAAAGCAGGAAATAACAAAAAATCTTATCAGTTCAATACGTTTCATGTGATCGTTAGGTGTTAATGCCCTGGGTCAGCATTACCTTGTAAACAAATATAGAAATTTTTGCGGGTTGGCCCTCCCGGCTTTACTCAGTATTAAACATCTTTCGCTAATTATTTCACAATTTTAGATTTTTTTTAGTGAACCCGGGCCTTTCCGGGCATGCTTCAGCAGATGTTTAAAATAAAAAAACCGGTATGAAAAACACACCGGCCTTAAGAAAAAAAAATCAAAAAATTTAATCTTTGCGACCACCAAAAAGGCGCAGCAAAAACAGGAAAAGATTGATGAAATCGAGGTACAGGGTTAATGCACCCATAATGCCCAGCTTGCTGGTATGCGCCGAATCGCCGGCGTATTCACCCACATTTTTAATCTTCTGCACATCGTAAGCCGTTAGGCCGGTAAAGATGATGACACCAAGAACGCTGATGATGTAGTCCATTTGCGCACTGTGCATAAAAAAATTAATGAGCATGGCAATTACTATTCCAATAACGCCTATCTTTAAAATGCTGCCAAGTTTTGTAAGATCTGTTTTGGTGGTGTAACCCGCCACAGCCATTAATCCAAACAACGCGGTGGTGCTAAAAAACACCTTGGCAATGGCACCAATCTTATACACAAAAAACAGGGTGCTGAAGCTGATGCCGTTAATGATGGAATAAGCCACAAACAGGCCGATGAGCGCCGGGTAAGACATTTTTTGAAACCCAAAGCCAATGCCCAGCACAAACAGCAAGGGCGCAAACATTACGGCGTAGGCAAAAATGGTAGGCTTAAAGCCAGTTTCTGTTTGGGTAAGCAACAAGCCCGTTAATTCCGGTACAAACGCAAACAGCAGCGCCGAAAGCGAAGTGAGCAGCATGGCCAGGCTCATCCACGAAAAAGAAGCCCTTAAGAGCTTGTTTTCGCTGGCAACGGCGGTATAGCCTAAGTTATCAATATTGGTGTTTCTGAGGTTGTTTTCCATAGTTAAATTTTAACGCTACGAATATAGCTAAATCCCCGCTAATACAGAGGTTAAGAATGCTTAAAAGTAAAGGTCGCTGGTTTTGAGGCGCAGGTAACGCAACACTGCCAGCAGCGCGCTAAAAGCCGAAATAATAACCCCGATGAGGATGATGGAAATAAAGAGGATAAGGAGCACGTTTTCGTCCTGCAGCTGCAGCAGATCGGGAATAAAACGGGTACTCAGCACCAAAAAGCCTGCCAGCATAATGCCTGCAATAATGCCCGCAATAATGCCCTGCCGGAATCCTTTTAAAATAAACGGCTTGCTGATAAAGGCCCTTGTGGCACCCACCAGGTACATGGTGCGTATTAAAAACCGCTGCGAATAAATAGAGAGGCGAATGGTGTTGTTGATAAGCGCAATGGCCACCACCAGCAGTGCGCCACTAAAAATAAGAATGAAGAAAGCCACCGCCCGCGTATTTTTATTGAGGTTGTTGATCATTTCCTTTTGATACACCACCTCTTTTACAAACGGTTTTTGCAGCAGGTTTTTTTCAATGGCCTGAAGCGTATCGCTGTTGGCATAATTTTCATCCAGCTTTATTTCAAGCGAATTGAGCAGGGGATTGCTGCCCAAAAAAGCCACAAAGTCTTCGCCCAGGTCGGCTTTCAGCTTTTCGGCCGCCTGCTCTTTATTGATCAGGTTCACATTTTTGGCAAAGCGCGAGTTGCTTATTTCCTGTATGAGCGCATCGGTTTGCGACGAGGTAGCGGTATCTTTTAAATACACCTGGAAACCCACGTTTTCTTTAAAATGCTTGGAAAGCTTGCTGGCATTGATAACCAACAGGCCCAATGCGCCCAGCATAAACAGCACCAGCGAAAGGCTGATGATAACTGTGGCGCCCGAGGTGCGCAATCTTTTTTTGGTTAATCTGTCGCTCACAACCGTGTTATGGCAGCGAAGTTATTTTATAATTGAGCGCCACGGCCGTACAGGGGCAACGATTAATCAACAGCACGCTGTTGGTTTAAACCACGGCTATTTTTACGCCGGCCATAAAAAGGATGATGAGCGCGCCGCCCACCACAATGCGGTAAATGCCAAAGCCTTTAAAGCCGTGCTTATTGAGGATGCCGATAAAGGATTTAATGGCCAGCATGGCCACTATAAAAGCAATAATATTGCCAAACACCAGCAGGCTTATTTCGTGCGATGTAAATTCAATGTCGGTTTTAAAGGCATCGAGCAGCTTTTTGGCTGTGGCGGCAAACATGGTAGGCACCGCCAGGAAAAAGGAAAATTCGGCAGCAGCCTTACGCGTAAGCTTTTGCGTGAGCCCGCCAATAATGGTGGAGGCGCTGCGGCTTACACCGGGAAACAGGGCCAGGCACTGGAACAGGCCAATTTTAAACGCTCGGGCATAGGTTACACTTTCTTCGGAAGCTGCATCAGGATGATTGAACCAGCGATCGACAAACAACAAAATGATGCCGCCTACAAACAGTGCCACCGCCACACCAAATACATTTTCGAGCTGGGCGTCAATCCAGTCGCCGAGCAGCACACCGGCCACCGCGCAGGGAATAAAGGCTACCAGCAGCTTCAAATAAAATTGCACCGATTTAAAAAAATGCCTGAAATAAAGCACCACCACGCTTAAAATGGCGCCCAGCTGAATGGCTACGGTGAAGAGTTTTACAAAAGGGGTGGGCTCTATGCCCAGTATGGCGGTTACAATCATCATGTGCCCTGTGGAAGACACCGGCAGGTATTCGGTTAGTCCCTCTACAATGGCAATAATTAAGGCTTGAAAATATGTCATAATAAAATTAAAGCAGGTCAATAACTTTTGGCCCGGTAAAAAGCATGGAGCCATCCATACTGACGTCAAAAATAAATTCCTGGATTTTTTAAGGTAGTGTGTGAGAAATGTTCAGGCTGCGTCATTAATTAACCGCCTGGGTGGCTTTTGGGCGCCACATGATAGCAAATATAATCGCTACAAAGCCAAGCAGGCAAACAACCGGCGCCAGCGTAATGCGCTGAAAATCGAAAATAGCGGGATTAAATACGCTGGGGTCTTCGCTTCCACCGCCAATCATCAGCAAATAACCAATACCAATTAAAAGCACGCCGGCCAGCAATAAATAATAATTCTTTTTTGTGAAGGTTGATTTCATCTGAACAGAAGTTTTTCAAAAGTCAAATATACTAAAATCATATTAACCGGCTAAACAAGTGCCTTAATCCCTTATTTTTTTGTAATATTGTTTCTTTAAATTATGGCAAAAGTAGCATTAATTACGGGGGTAACAGGGCAGGACGGCGCTTATCTGGCAGAGCTCTTATTAAACAAGGGATACATTGTTCACGGCATCAAACGCCGCAGCTCAATGTTTAACACCGACCGGATAGACCACCTGTACCAGGACCAGCACGAGAAGAACGTAAATTTTATTTTGCATTACGGCGACTTGACAGACAGCACCAATCTTATCAGGATTGTGCAGGAGGTGCAGCCCGACGAAATTTATAACCTGGCCGCGCAAAGCCACGTAAAAGTAAGCTTTGAAACCCCCGAATACACTGCTAACTCCGATGCCCTGGGCACCCTGCGTATCCTCGAAGCCATCCGCATCTTAAAGCTCGAAAAGAAAACGCGTTTCTACCAGGCCTCCACTTCCGAGCTGTACGGCCTGGTGCAGGAGGTGCCACAAAAGGAAACCACCCCTTTTTACCCGCGCAGCCCTTATGGCGTAGCCAAACTATACGGCTTCTGGATCACTAAAAATTACCGCGAGGCTTACGGCATGTATGCCTGCAACGGCATTTTGTTTAACCACGAAAGCCCTATTCGCGGCGAAACCTTTGTGACCCGCAAAATAACCCGCGGCGTAGCCAAAATAAGCCTGGGCATGCAGGAAAAATTATTTATGGGCAACATCGATTCCATTCGCGACTGGGGCCATGCCCGCGACTACGTGGAGGGAATGTGGCGCATGCTGCAGCAGGATGAGGCCGATGATTACGTGCTGGCTACCGGTGTTAAAATAACCGTGCGTGAATTTATCAATATGGCTTTTGCCGAAGTGGGCGTTACCCTGAAGTGGGAAGGCACAGCCGAGCAGGAAAAAGGCATTGACAGCGCCACCGGCAAAGTGGTGGTGGAAATTGATCCTAAATACTACCGCCCGGCAGAAGTGGATTTGCTGGTGGGCGATGCCACTAAGGCCAAAACCAAGCTGGGCTGGAGCCCGAAGTACACGGTGCAAAGCCTATGCAAGGAAATGGTGCAGGCCGATCTTGAATTATTTAAGCGCGATAAGTACCTGCTGGAAGGCGGACATAAAGTTTTAAATTATAAGGAATAAGCGCCACAAATTTCACGAATCACTCTAATGTAATTGATAAGTTGTTTTTTGAAAATCAGTGCAATTGGTGGCAGACAAAAAATGGAATTACAGTCAAAAATATACATTGCAGGACACCGCGGCATGGTGGGCTCTGCCATTCTGAGAAATTTAAAGCAAAGGGGCTTTTCAAACTTTATTTTAAAAACATCCGAAGAGCTGGATTTGCGCAATCAACAACAAGTGGCCGGTTTTTTTGAAAAAGAAAAACCCGATTACGTGTTTCTGGCAGCTGCCAAAGTGGGCGGTATACAGGCCAACAATACTTACCGCGCCGATTTTTTGTACGAGAACCTGATGATCCAGAACAACGTGATCCACTCGGCTTTTGTGCACAAGGTAAAAAAACTGCTGTTCCTGGGCTCTTCGTGCATTTACCCAAAGCTGGCACCACAACCCTTAAAAGAAGACTATTTGCTGAGCGGCTTTTTAGAAGACACCAACGAACCTTATGCCATTGCCAAAATTGCGGGCATTAAGCTGTGCGAAAATTACCGCCGCCAGTACGGCTGCGATTTTATTTCGGTGATGCCCACAAATCTTTACGGACCCAACGATAATTATAACCTCAGCAATTCGCACGTGCTGCCAGCCTTGATCCGTAAGTTTCACGAGGCGGCACAAAACAACGCGCCGTTTGTTGAAATGTGGGGCACGGGCTCGCCCCTGCGCGAGTTTTTGCACTCCGACGATATGGCCGATGCCTGCGTGTACCTGATGCAGAACTACGACGGGCAGCAGCACGTAAACATTGGCACCGGCAAAGACCTCACCATAAAAGACCTGGCCCTGCTCATCCAAAAAATTACGGGCTACAGCGGCCAAATAAAACACGACCTGAGCAAGCCCGACGGTACCCCGCGCAAGCTGATGGACGTGAGCCTGCTGCACAGCCTGGGCTGGAAGCACAAAATAGAACTGGAAGAAGGCATTAAAATGGTTTACGAAGATTTTAAAAAGAAAGAAAACGTAAAGGTTTGGTAGTACCCCAATTCAAAATTCAAAATTTAAAATTTAAAACTAAACGGTGGCGATTCGGTTATCAAAACAGGTCTTTTGATACAACCGCGAAATGGTTTCTTTTTTTTCCTGTATTTTTATTTGCTGTTGTTACCAAAGCCCAGTTTTATAATCTGCCGGGCGATTACTCTTTTTCGCTGCTCACCGAAAAAGCGCTGGCAAAAAAAGACTCCTCGCTGCACAGTGGCGTAAAACCTTACATTCATTTTTTTTCGCCGGCCTATGTGCACGTGGCCGACAGCCACCGCGTGTTTAAATACATTAAGGACGATCCGGCGCTGGATGTTGTGTTTTACAAGCACCTGCTGTATGTGGAGCCTGCCAAACAAAACTTCAGGCTTTACCTGGACCCGGTGTTGAATTTTGAATACGGCCGCGACCTGTCGGCCAAAAACAAATCGCTCATTTACACCAATACCCGCGGCTTTATAGGCAGCGGCTACGTGGGCAGCAAGGTTTATTTTGAAACCCTCTTCGCCGAAAATCAATCTGTTTTTCCGGGCTATATTGCCGCCAGCGCACTTTCAACGCTCACAGTGCCGGGCCAGGGACGCTGGAAGGCCTTCAGAACTACAGGATTTGATTATGCCTTTTCGGCCGGCCTCATTTCAATTCAGGCCTCAAAAAATCTGAACATACAGCTGGGCCAGGGCAAGCAAAAGATAGGCTATGGCTACCGTTCGCTGCTGCTGAGCGACAATGCCTTTAATTACCCTTATGCGCGTATTACCCAGCAGTGGCTCAAGGGCCGGGTGCAGTATACAAACATATATGCTTCGCTGATGAACCTGGTGCCTGCCGCTGCCAAACAAAACCCAAACACCGAACGCCTGTTCCAGAAAAAAGCAGCTTCCTTTCAATACCTGAGCCTCAATGCGGCCAAATGGCTGAATCTCGGCTTCTTCCAGGGTATGATCTGGCAGGCCGGCGATGCCCGCAACAACCAGCACCTCGATGCTTATTATTTTAACCCGGTTATTTTCACCAACCTGATCCCCTTTGGACTCGATAATAAAAATAATATTGTAGCCGGCGGCGATGTAAAGGTAAAGCTGACTAACGGTTTGAATGTTTACGGGCAATGGATGCTCGACAACCTCCGCAAAAGCTCTTTCGGCCAGGCAGGTGTGGGTTACCAGGCAGGGCTCCAGTACTTTAACGCCTTTAGCCTGCACAACTTATTTCTTCAGGCCGAATACAACCAGGCGGGCGGCGGCAGCTACACTTCACCTCCGGGCCTGTCGTCCGACCAGTCGTATTCGCACTACCGGCAGGGGCTGGCTTTTACACCTCCCAACGGCCGCGAGCTGGTGCTGATGGGCGATTACAAATGGCAGCGTTTTTTTGTAACCGCCCGGTACAATTATCAAAGCACCCTGCTGAATGGCGACAAACACTACCAGCTGCACTTTCTTTCCGGCCGGGTGGGATACCTGATCAACCCCTCTTATAATTTAAACATCTACCTGGGCGCCAATTACAGGTTGCAAAATTTTTATACCTTTAATGCCTTAAACAACGAAACTTCTTATATTTACCTGGGGCTTAAAACCAGCTTATATAACCTGTATTACGACTTTTAGATGGTTGCGCTGATTCTAGTATTTCTCACTTCTTTTGTAGTAGTGCTCTACTCTACCCCGGCCTTAATAAAAGTAGCGGTATTAAAAAGGCTTATTGATACGCCCACCGAAGACCGTAAGATCCACAAACGGTCGGTGCCCACCATCGGCGGCATCATCATTTACGCTGGCACGCTCTTCGCCTATGCGCTGTGGTACAATATCGACGATATGATCTATTATGATAAGATCCTGCAATCGGTAAAAGAATTCAAGCTTATTATTGCCACCAGCCTTATTTTGTTTTTTGTGGGGGTAAAAGATGATATTATCGGCACGGCGGCCGTAAAAAAACTGTTTGCGCACATCATTGTGGCGCTCATTCTGGTGCTGATGGGCGATATCCGCATCACCGGCCTTCACGGTATTTTTGGGGTATCGGATATTCCCTACTGGGGCAGCGTTTTCATTTCTATTTTTACCTACGTGGTGGTGGTCAATTCTTTTAACCTGATTGACGGCGTGGATGGCCTGGCTGCCGGCATTGGCTTTTTAAGCTGCTGTGCTTTTGGCATCTGGTTTATTTATGCCAACGAGTTTCCTTATGCCGCACTGGCTTTTTCGCTGGCGGGCGCGCTGCTGGGTTTTCTTATTTTTAATTTTTCGCCGGCCAAAATTTTCATGGGCGATTCGGGGTCGCTTGTTATCGGCATGTTTATCTGTGTGCTGGCCATAAAAATGATCGAATACCCCATCCAGCAGCTGGACTCGTTTTGGGTGCAGGTAAGCAAACCGGTATTTGCCATTTCAACCCTGGCCTACCCGCTTATGGATACGCTGCGCGTATTCATTATCCGGGCGGTAAAAGGGCAGTCGCCGTTTAATGCCGACAGGAATCACATACACCACAAGCTGATTGACTGCCGCTTCGGGCATGTAAAAACAGTGATCATCATTTATGCCTTCTCTATTTTCACAATAGGCACCTCGCTCATCACTTACTTTTTTCAGGTGCCCACTTACAGCCTGCTTACCGTTATCACCAGCGGGCTGCTGTTCCTTACCCTGGTTATTATCATTAACAGGCGCAAGAATAAAGCGCAGGATCTTTCGGAAGTGAAAAGCTAAGTGCCGTACTTTTACAGCATGCCAGGCCCTTCTATTTAACAGGTTAAACCTGAAATTCGCCGTTAGTGTAAGAATTTCAGGCCCTTTTCTTTCCACGCCAAATAAGTATTACTTTTAGGCGATGAAAAAACTGTTTGTTTTACTGCTTGCAGGCCTTGCCACCGGGGCCGAGGCACAAAATACATGGAGCCTGAAGCAATGCATTAACTACGCGCTTACGCACAATATTGCCCTGCGCCAATCGGCCATTACAAACGAAATAAACAAAAACAACACCACCCAAAGCAAAGCGCAGGCGCTGCCTTCGCTCAATGCCGGTTTAAACCACAACTATAACTTCGGGCAAACCATTGACCGGTTTACCAACCAGTTTGCCAGCTCACAGGTGCTTTCACAAAACTTTTTCATAAGCAGCAGCGTGGTGCTTTGGAGCGGCCTTAGCCAATACAATACCATAAAAGCCAACGAGTACAATTACCTGAGCGGCGTGGAGAATTTAAAACAGCAGCAAAACGATCTTTCGCTGAACGTGGCCAATGCCTATATCGGCGTTATATTCTCGGAGGAGCTTACCCGGATCTCGAAAAACCAATATGAAATGACACGCGAACAGCTGGACCGGACGCAGAAGCTGGTAACCGCCGGTGCCATGGCAAAAAGCGTTGAATACGATATTAAAGCCCAGCTGGCCAACGACGAGCTGAACTTAACCACGGCCGAAAACAATTACCAGATCTCTCTTTTAACGCTGCGGCAATTGATGAACCTTGACAGTGTTTCTGATTTTAAAGTAGAGCGGCCCGAAATTGATATTAAGGAAGGGCAATTGCTGCAAAACAACATTCAGAGTGTGTACGAAGAAGGCCTGAAAACCCAGCCCAGCATTAAGCGCGGCGAGTACTCGATCCTCAGCGCCGAAAAAGCGCTGGCCGCCAACCGTGGCAGAATAAGCCCTTCCATCACCTTTAATGCAAGCATGGGTACCGGTACCTCGGGGCTGGCCAAAGATATTCTTGGGGCCAACATTACCGGCTACCAGCTCAGCGGCATTACCAACCGCGGCGATAGCGTGTATACACCCGTTACGCAGCTCATCACCAAAAATACGCCCCTGGCCGAGCAATTTAAAAATAACATCAATAAAACAGTAGGCTTTACTATTACCGTACCGTTGTTTAACGGCCTGCAAACACACACGGCCATTAAAAATGCCAAGCTCACGGCCTTAAATGCAAAATTTACGCAGGACCTCAACAAACAAAACCTGTATAAAAACATTACCCAGGCCTATGTAAACGCAAAAGCCAGCCTCAATAAATACAACGCCAGCAAATCGAGCGTGGATGCAGCCACCGAATCGTTTAAATACGCCGAGCAAAAATTCAACGCCGGCGCTATTAATGCGTTTGATTTTACCACCGCAAAAAACAGGCTGTTTGCAGCCGAAAGCAACCTGCTGCAGGCCAAATACGATTATGTGTTTAAGCTGAAAGTGCTGGATTACTACCAGGGCAAGCCTCTTGATTTATAAATTCAAAAATCAAAATTCAAAAGAGAAATCCGGAATTTAATTCTTGGGGTTTGACTTAATTTTTCTTCTTTTTAAAAATAAGGCGTAACACCGGTATGGCCGTAAGAATGATCAGCGCTATAAAAATATAGCCCATATGATCGGTAATGGAGGGAAACACCTGCACCAGGAAATAACCGATGGCTGTTAAACTTAAGATCCAGGCCATGGCCCCCGCAATATTAAAGATCATAAACTTAAAAAAATCGATCTGGATGACGCCGGCAATAACCGGTGCAAAGGTGCGCACAATGGGCAAAAAGCGGGCAAGAATGAGTGTGAGGTTTCCCCCGTATTTATCGTAATACACGCGCGTGGCTTCGAGATGCTTTTTTTTAAAGAACCAGCTGTCTTTGCGCGCATACAGCTTTTCGCCGGCCACCCGGCCAAACCAATAGCCCGATATGTTGCCCAGAACCGCAGCGGCGGTCATCAGCGTTACCATGCCCAGGTAATTTACCTGTATCAGCTCCGGCTTAGCCTTACAAAGTATGCCCGCCAGCAAAATCAGGTTATCGCCCGGCAAAAAAAAGCCTACCAGCAAGCCGGTCTCGGCAAAAATCACAAACAGCAGCAGCCATAAGCCACCGTAGTGAATAATACTGTTAGGGTCGGTTAATTGTTTTAAAAAATCCCACATAAATTAAAGCACAGCGCTTTTCTTTTTTTCAAGCGCGCGTTGAATATCCTCTATCCTGCCTTTCGGAATAGAGCCGATCAGTCGCCGCGTGTAGTCGCTTTTAGGGTTGGCACACAACTCATCGGCATCACCCATCTCCTCTACCCGGCCCTTTTGCATCACCACAATGCGGTCGCTCATAAATTTCACCACGCTCAAATCGTGGCTTATAAAAATGCTGGTGAATTTAAATTCCGATTTCAGCTCGTTCAGCAGGTTGAGCACCTGCGCCTGTACGCTCACATCGAGCGCGCTCACGCTTTCGTCGCAGATGATAAACTGGGGGTTAAGCGCCAGCGCGCGCGCTATACAAACCCGCTGCCGTTGTCCGCCGCTAAATTCGTGCGGATACCGGTTATAATGTTTGGCCTCAAGACCCACGCGCTGCAACAATTCTTTTACGCGCTCCTTCCGCTCCTTTGCATTTTTTAAAACACCGTGCACCTCCATGGGCTCCATAATGGCATTGCCAATGGTAATGCGCGGGTTTAGCGAAGAGTAAGGATCCTGGAAAATAAGCTGCATGTTGCGGCGGTATTTTTTAAACGCTTCCTCCTTCATACCCAAAATTTCGGTGCCCCGGTACAAGATCCCGCCGCTTACGCCTTCGGTAAGCTTTAAAATGCTGCGCCCCAGGGTGGTTTTACCGCAGCCGCTTTCGCCCACCAGGCCAAGGGTTTCACCTTCATACACATCAAAGCTCACGCCATCTACAGCCTTTGTGTAATCGAGCACTTTTCCAAAAATAGTTTTTTTAGAAGGGAACCAGGTTCTTACTTCTTTTAGCTCCAGTATTTTATCGCGGCTGTATAATTCCTCAAGGCTGTTCTTACGCTCCTCTTCGCTTACAATCACTCGTTTAAGAGCATTGTCCCCCCGCTCCGCCGTTTCAACAATCTCACCCTTGTCGTTGCGCGTCATAAAATCGCTCACAGTGGGCAGTCGCTTCAGCCTTACATCCAGTGGCGGCCTGCAGGCCAGCAGGCTTTTGGTATACGGGTGCTTCGGGTTTGAAAAGATCTCCATCACGGGGCCCTGCTCCACAATTTTGCCCTTATACATCACCACCACCGTATCGGCCAGCTCGGCAATTACGCCCAGGTCGTGCGTGATAAATAAAATGCCCATGTTGTGCTGCACCTGCAGTTTTTGCATCAGGTCAAGTATGGCTTTCTGCACGGTTACATCCAGGGCGGTTGTAGGTTCATCTGCTATCAGCACCGAGGGATTGCAGCTCATGGCCATGGCAATCATCACCCGCTGCTTTTGCCCGCCCGAAAGCTGGTGCGGGTAACGGGCAAACATCAGCTCCGGCGTGGGAAGCTGCACTTCCTTAAAAAGCGCAATGGTTTTTTGGCGCGCCTCGTTTTTAGAAATACGCTGGTGAAGCAAAATGGCTTCCATTACCTGCTCACCGCATTTTATCACCGGGTTGAGCGAGGTCATAGGTTCCTGGAAGATCATGGCAATATCATTGCCCCTGTAGCGTCGCATGTCTTCGGCTGTGATTTTTACCAGGTCCACACTTGGTCCACTACCGGGATGATAAATAATCTGCCCGCCGGTAATTTTGCCCGGGGGATTGGGAATAAGCTGCATCACCGATAGCGAGGTAACCGATTTGCCCGAGCCGCTCTCGCCCACTATGCCAATGGTTTCGCCCCGGTGCAGGGTAAACGATACGTCGTTTACGGCATTCACCGATTCGCGCTCCGTTCGGAACTGCGTAACCAGGTTTTTAACTTCGAGCAAGGGTTGTTGGCGCATGGTTGAGAGATGCGATTAAAGTACCAATTATTTTTGAGATTTGCCCTGGGGCTGCATTAATTAACTACCAAAGCTTTGTGAAGAAAGCGGCAATAATATTTACATTTGATAAAACCGGAAATATTGCATGAAAAACCAGTTTACAAACGTTTACAAAAACCTACCAACTTTCCGGCTTTTGGAAATCATTGAAAACGGGCAAGATTATCAGCCCTTAGCTATTGAAGCTGCAACCCTTGAGTTAGAAAGCAGGCGGGATATTGAGCTTGCAAAAACCGAGCTGAATGACAAAAAAACCAGGGACCAGAAAACAGCGGATGTTCAGTTTCAAAAGCAAAAAGAAATTTCAAACAAGGCAGCAAACATTTGGGGTGTGCTAAACCCTTTAACCCAAAAAACTCCCGAAAAATCGATTACGCTTCTTTGCATTGTCCTGGGTGCATTATTCCTCTACAAATCCATTACAGCATTTCATTCCATCCTTTTTGAGTTCGGGCAAATTGCCAATGGCGATCTGTATGCCTGTTGGTTTATGGTTGAATACCTGTACCTGCCTTTAACCATTTTCCTTTTATGGAAAAGAATGAAATTGGGCTGGCAACTGTTTTTAATCTGGTTGGTATATGGTGTCTCCACCGACCTGTTCTTTTTGTACCATCGTTTTAAAACGTCCACTTCAGATGATCCGTTGATGAATCTGATGCCGCAGCCGGATTTTTCTGCTTATTTATTGGTACTGATCCTTCACGCCGGCTTGCTTGTTTTTATTTGCAGGCCGGGCATCCGGAAATTGTTTTTCACTGAAAAAACTCAGACCGATTCTGAAACACTTGATTCTGATTAAGCTGCAAAACTATTGCAGCTTAAAACAAATGTATTTAATATCCTCGCCTTTATCGGTAAACAGTTTTTCGTAATAGGTTTTTATGTTCACCAGCTCCTGCCGGTCGGCCGGACAGTTCTTATACAAATTGTTGGTGTGCCAAATGAGCGGCAGCTTCAGCTCTTCAATTACCTCGAGCGTGTATTCATAAAGGCTGGTGCTGTCGGTTTTTAAATGCACGACGCCATCGGGCTTTAAAAATTTTTTGTAGCGGTTTATAAAAATAGGATGCGTGAGCCGCTTGCGGGCCCGGGTGCTCTGCGGTTGCGGATCAGGAAAGGTGATCCAGAGCTCATCCACCTCGCCGGCGTCAAAACAATAATCAATAAAATCGATGCGCGTGCGTAAAAACCCCACGTTGCCCATCTTTCCATCCAGGGCCTGTTTGGCACCCGTCCAGATGCGGTTGCCCTTTACATCCACCCCAATGTAATTTTTTTCGGGATGGTGCTGCGCCAGTCCAATGGTATATTCGCCCTTCCCACAGCCCAGCTCGAGCAGCAGCGGGTTGGTATTTTTAAAATATTCCGAATGCCATTTGCCTTTTAAGGCAAAGCCATCGCTCAGGTTGTTAAAGAAAAATTTAAAACAGTTGGTAAAGGTTTCAAGCTCGGCAAACTTCTCTAATTTAGAGGGCATGGTTTAATTTGTTTTTTAATTTTTAGTTGTTGTTCGGGGCGGCTCAGCTCAACACTTCGGCCTGCTGCAGCTCGTACAGCTTTTTAAATTTACTGTCGCGGCCCAGCAGCTCGCTGATGCTGCCTTCCTCAATGATCTCTCCTTTTTCAAACACCAGTATTTTATCTACATGGCGAATGGTAGACAGGCGGTGAGCAATGATAATAGAAGTTCTTCCTTCCGAGATCTTTTCCACCGCCTGCTGGATGAGCAGCTCGGTAGGTGTATCAATGGTGGCGGTGGCTTCATCGAGAATAAAAATACCCGGCTGGTAAACAAAGGCGCGGATAAACGCGATGAGCTGTCGCTGGCCGGCCGAGAGGCTTTGCCCGCGCTCGGTTACCTGGTAATCAAAACCGGCCGGCAATGAAAGAATGTAATTATAAAGGCCTATTTTTTTGGTGGCTTCCACCACGGACTCAAATTTAATCTCGGGATTATTGAGTGTGATGTTGTTTACGATCGAATCGTTGAACAGGTAAACATCCTGCAGAACCACGCCCGTGTTTTTACGCAGCATTTCCAGGTCAAACTCCCTGATCTCGGTGCCATCAATAAAAACACCGCCCTTGTTGTATTCGTAAAAGCGGCTCAGCAGGTTAATGATGGTGGATTTGCCCGCACCGGTGGCTCCTACCAGGGCCACCGTTTGCCCAGCCTTGATGCTGAAGGAAATGTTTTTAAGCACATAATGTTCCTGCCGGTAAGCAAACCAAAGGTCCTTAAAATCAATGCTGTGTTTCACACCTTCAAACGGCTTATTGCCGGTGGCCGGAATGTGCTCGGCTGTATCCAGAACCTTAAACACCCGCTCGGCCGATACAATGCCCATTTGCAGGGTGTTGAGGCGATCAGCCAGCATGCGGATGGGGCGGAACAGCATGTTGATCATCATCACAAAAAAGGTAATGTCGCCCAGGCCGATGTGATAAGTATTGCCCTTCATGCCCGAAAACCAAATAATAAGCGCAATGGACAGGGACGAAAGAATTTCGACCACGGGAAAAAACACCGAATAATAAAAAATAGATTTGATGTTGGCCACGCGATGCTCGCGGTTTATCTCCTTAAATTTTTCGAACTCGCGCTCCTCGCGGTTAAAGAGCTGCACCAGTCGCATGCCGGTAATGTGCTCCTGCGTAAACGTGTTGAGCGCCGCCACTGCATTGCGCACCATGGTAAATGTTTTTTTTACCCCGCGCTTAAACATGGCGGTGGCCACAAACAGCAAAGGAATGGTGCTCAGCGCCAGCAGGGCCAAAATCCAGTTGTTGGCAAACATCGCTGCAATAAAAATGGCCAGCATCACCAGGTCGCCGGCAATCACAATAAATCCCTCCGAAAACACCTCGCTCAGGCTTTCAATGTCAGAAATGGCGCGTGTTACCAGCGTGCCCACCGGCGTGTTATCGAAATACGCATTGCGCAAATGCAAAATGTGCCGGTATACCTGGTTGCGCAGGTCGCGCACAATGTTTTGCCCCAGCAGGTTGGTGATGCGCAGGTTCACGATCTGGCAGGCGGCCTCAAATACCAGAAAAAACAAAATAACGAGGCAAATGGAATTGAGGCCGTGAAGGTCTTTTTTTGCGGTCACAAAATCGTTCAGCGCTTTGCTGATGAGCAGGGGCCGTACAATAGCCAGTGCCGACAGCAGCAGGGTGATGAACACCGCCGCTAAAAACATGCCCCTGTAAGGCCGCGTGTAGCTCAGGATCCGCCGGATCATGCCCAGGTTCAATCCTTTGTTTTTTTGCTCGTTACTCAATGAATATTTTTTTAGGATAGTTAATGCCCACTAAAAACAGGGCGTGCGCAGGAGCGTTGTTTCCCGCCACTTTTCGGTCTTTAGCCTCTATTATTTTTCTGAAATCGGCCAGCGACAGCTTGTTGCGCCCCACCAGCACCAGTGTGCCCACAATGGCCCGCACCATGCCGCGCAAAAACCGGTCGGCGCTGATGGTAAAGCGCCACTCGTTGGGACTGCTTTTGTGCCACACGGCTTTGGTTATTTTGCAATTGTTGGTTTTGGTTTGCCCGTGCAGCTTGCTAAAGCTGGTAAAATCCTCGTACTCCAGCAGAATGGCAGCAGCCCTGTTCATCAGGTCAAAATCCAGCTCACCAAACACATACCAGCTGAACCCGCCGATAAACGGATCTTTGAGCTGGTGCAGGTGGTAATAATACACGCGCTGGGTGGCATCAAAGCGGGCGTGGGCCTCGTCGCGCACCTGGCGGATGTCCTGCACACCTATTTCGGGCGGAAGCACGGTATTGATTTTATAGATCCAGTGCTTTTTATTGCTGATGAGATCGCCGCAACCGGAATTAAAATGAGCCACAAAATTTTTGGCGCTCACCCCGGTATCGGTGCGTCCGCAGCCCAGCAGCTCGATCTTTTCCTGCAGGATCATCGACATTTTTTCGTTTAACACCTGCTGCACGGTGTTGGGCGTGTTTTCCTGCGATTGCCAGCCGTTAAATACAGTGCCGTTGTATGACAAGGTTAAAAAATACCGGGACATTCTGCAAAGATAGGGTTTTAATGACATTCTTAAACAAAGTACAATGTGCAGTGCACAATGTACTTTGTACAAAAGTTACCCGGGAATCACTATCTTTACCACCCTTTTATGAGCAAGATCAAAAAACACTTTTTGCTGGAAAACCTGGAGGTGGTTGACATCAGCACCGAAGGCAAGGCCATTGCCAAAAACGACGGGCTGGTGGTGTTTATTGAAGGGGCTGTGCCGGGCGATGTGGTGGACGTGATGGTGCACCGCAAAAAAAACAGCTTTGCCGAAGGCAGGGCCCAAACCATACACCGCTTCTCGCCGCAGCGGGTAACCCCGGTGTGCCAGCATTTTGGCACCTGCGGCGGCTGCAAGTGGCAAAACCTGAGCTATACCGCCCAGCTGGAATTTAAGCAAAAATATGTGCACGACGCCTTTACGCGCATTGGCAAGCTGGCGTTTGAAAAGATCACTCCTATTCTCGGAAACCCGGAGCCATACTTTTACCGCAATAAGCTGGAGTTTTCGTTTTCCGACAAAAAATGGCTTACCAGCGAGGAGATGCAGGTAAAAGAAAACATTGAAAATAAGAACGGGCTTGGGTTTCACATTCCGGGCATGTTTGATAAGATACTGGACATACACACCTGCCACCTGCAGCCGGAGCCCAGCAATTCCATCCGCAACGCCGTAAAACAATATGCGTTCGACAAGGGGCTTTCCTTTTTCAACATCCGCAACAAAAGCGGCCTGCTGCGCACGCTCATGATCCGCAGCACCAGCACCGGCGAAGTAATGGTAGTGCTTTCGGTGTTTGAGTGGCAGGAACAGGAAGTTTTGGACCTGCTGGAGTTTTTAAAAACCTCTTTCCCGCAAATTACCAGCCTGCAGTATGCACACAATCCAAAAGGCAACGACACGCTGACCGACCTGGACATAAAAACCTATTCGGGCCGCGACCATATTATTGAGGAAATGGAGGGGCTGCGCTTTAAGATCAGCGCCCGCTCGTTTTACCAGACCAATTCGTTACAGGCTTACGAGCTGTACAAGATCACCCGCGAATTTGCGGGCCTGAGCGGCCACGAGGTGGTGTACGACCTGTATACCGGCACCGGCACCATAGCTAATTTTGTGGCCCGGCAGGCTAAAAAGGTCGTAGGTATTGAGTACGTGGAAGACGCTATTTTGGACGCGCGGGTTAATTCAAAAAACAATGGGATTGAAAACACTGTTTTTTATGCCGGTGATATGAAAGATGTGCTGACGGCCGATTTTGTGAATCAGCACGGCCGGCCCGATGTGATCATTACCGACCCGCCGCGCGCGGGCATGCACGAGGATGTGGTGAGAGTAATACTGGAGGCGCAACCGGCCAAAGTGGTGTATGTAAGCTGCAATCCCAGCACACAGGCTCGCGACCTGGCACTGATGGAACATATGTATAAAGTGAGTAAAATACAGCCGGTGGATATGTTCCCGCAAACCGCGCATGTAGAAAACGTGGTATTGCTTGAACTGAAAGCCAATGTTAAGGCTGGGTAAATAATTCCACGACAACAATCCTGTTTTAGCAGACCAAGTCACTTTTGTTGTCGATCAATCAAATTTTGTTATTTTTGCCCGAATCCTTAAACCAAAAGAAACATGAAAAAAATTACACTACTTGTTGCATGCCTGGGTTTAATAAGCCTGGCCTCCTGCAAAAAAGACCGTAAGTGTGAGTGTACTACCAGCTACACTAACTCTCAGGGTGTCGTTACTACCGATCCTGCCCCAAGGAAAATCACTATTAAAAAGGTGACTAAGCGCGATGCAAAATCGTTGTGCCAGAAAGAAACAGATGTTAACGTTTCTTCAAACGGGAATACAACTACTTGGGTATATGATTGTAAATTAAAATAACTAAAACCATGAAAAAGACTTTATTATTAGCTGTAATAGCCCTGAGCCTTGGTGCTACCTCGTGCCGTAAAGAGCGCACCTGCGAGTGCAAAACAACTGAAACCGAAGTGATCAGCGGTTATGGTGCACAAACTAACATTACCAATTCTTCTTATAAGGTTACAATGGCCAAACAAAAGAAGAAACAATTCAAATGGTCGCAAAACTGTTTCTCAACTTCTTCTGTGGCTAATGATTCGGGCGGAAGCGGAAGCTTTGCCTGGACTTCGGTAACCACTACCGATAGGAATTGCGAATTAAAATAATTCCTTTCGTATTTGTTTAAAAAAGCCTTCCGCTAATACGGAGGGCTTTTTTGTTTACGCCTTGCCTCAAATTTCTTATTTTTGCAGTTCACAAACAGGTAATTATGCTTGAGAAAATTGATAAGCTGCTGGAAGAGGTGGAATCTTTTGCCGCACAAACCAAAGAGCAGGTAGAAGAATACCGCATTAAATGGTTAAGCAAAAAAGGCGAAGTAAGCGCCCTGTTCGACAAAAACAAGGCACAGGAAAAAATAAACGAGCTCAAAGAATCCTTTGAATCAAAACAAGGCAGCCAGGGCCCGGCAATGGACCTGGGCCTGCCCGCCTTCCCCGCCCTGCAAAACGGCAGCCGCCACCCCATTACGCTTGTAAAAAACCAGATCATCGATATTTTTTCGCGCATTGGCTTTACCGTAAGCGACGGTGTGGAAATAGAAGACGGCTGGCATAATTTTACCGCCCTGAATACGCCCGAAAATCACCCCGCACGCGACATGCAGGATACCTTTTATGTGAGCCTCAACCCCGAACGGGTGCTGCGCACACAAACCTCGAGCGTGCAGGTGCATATTATGGAAACCCAAAAGCCGCCCATCCGCACCATTTCGCCCGGCCGGGTTTACAGGAACGAAGCCGTGAGCGCCCGCGCGCACTGCCAGTTTCACCAGGTGGAAGGCCTGTACATTGATGAAAAAGTGTCGTTTGCCGACTTAAAACAAGTGATCCTGTATTTTGCCCGCGAAATGTTTGGCAAGGATACGAAGATTCGTATGCGCCCCAGCTATTTCCCTTTTACCGAGCCCAGCGCCGAGGTGGATGTGACCTGCTCTATCTGCAAAGGCTCTGGTTGCAGCATGTGCAAGCACACCGGCTGGCTCGAGATTTTAGGCTGTGGCATGGTGGATCCGCAGGTGCTAATCAATTGCGGCATCGACGAAAAAAAGTACAAAGGCTTTGCATTTGGCATGGGCATTGAGCGCATTGCCATTCTTAAATACGATATAAAAGACATCCGCCTGTTTTTTGAGAACGACACCCGTTTTCTGAAACAGTTTACCTCTGCCTGATGGAGCCCGTAAAGCGCCTTAACCTGCTGCTGAGCCAGCTGGAACAGGAACCCGATGACGTTTTTTTGAATTACGCCCTGGGCATGGAATATGCCAGCGGGCAAAACCCGGCTGCTGCCGAAAGCCAGTTTAAAAAAGTAATTGGGTTTAATGCCGATTACATTGCCGCTTATTACCAGCTGGGCAAATTATACGAAGCCCAATCCAATATTCCCGAAGCGCTGAATTTTTATCGAACCGGCCTCGAAAAAGCCCGGATCAAAAAAGATCACAAGGCCATAAACGAGTTTGGCGAGGCCATTTTTATGCTGGAGGAGGACTGATTTATAAAAGCCCAGTGGGCTTTTATAAATCAGGGCCAGCCCGTACCGGCAACTCTTCCAAAGTTTAAAACTTTGGAAGAGTTCAGCAAGCCCAAAAACGTTTTCAGAATTAGCATTCTTCTGCTACCTTTGCAGCCGCATGAATGAATTCAGGGAATACCTGCTGGTTCTGATCTCCATCCCCATCTATTCCATTGTAATAGGATTTGAATTGTTTTATTCCTATTTCAAAAACAAGGGGCTTTACACCACCAAAGGCCTGATGGCCAATGTTTACCTTACCGCGCTCAACATGGGCCTGGATGTGATCATCCGCGGCATATGCCTGCTGGTGCTGGGCTATTTTTACGAGCTGCGCCTGGTGAGCTGGACCGGCAGCGCCGTGTTGTACTGGGTTGTGCTGCTGTTTGCCGAAGATTTTATGTACTACTGGCTGCACCGCGTGGATCATTACTGCCGTTTTTTCTGGGCCGTGCACGTAACGCACCATAGCAGCGAGGAGTTTAATTTTACCGTGGGCTTCCGCTCATCGGTGTTCCAGCCGCTTTACCGCTTTATTTACTTTATACCCCTGGCGCTGCTGGGCTTTAGAGGTATTGACATTATGTTTATTTACAGCGCCACGCAAATTTTCGGCATTTTGGCGCACACACAAACCGTAGGCCGCCTGGGCCTGCTCGAATATATTTTTGTGACCCCTTCGCACCACCGCGTGCACCACGGCAGCAACGTGCGCTACCTCGACAAGAACATGGGCATGCTGTTTATTTTCTGGGACAAATTGTTTGGCACCTTTCAGCCGGAAGTGGACGAAGACCCCGTAAGATACGGCCTTACCGAAAACATCAACACCTATCACCCGGTTACCATGGTGTTTCACGAATGGCGCAATATTTTTAAAGACCTTAAAAAACCTTCGTCGCTTAAAGCCAAGCTGCTGTATGTATTTGGCCCCCCCGGCTGGAGCCACGACGGATCGAAAAAAACGAGCAGCCAGCTGCGCCGTGATTTGAAGCTAAAGGAGCCACAGCAATGACCGTATCGCCCGCCGTTGAGCGCTTAAAAAAAGTAAAGCAGCTGCTGGCCATTGAGCGCGATGAGGATTTCCGCTTATATAAGGAACAGTTTTTGCGCGTAAACCTCGAGCAGCGGCGCAAAAACGGGGTTACCTGGTATCCTGTAAAAATAAACAGCGAAGAGCTGGGCTCGGGCGATCTGCTGCACCTGGAGCTGGAGCGCACCACGCACCTCGACCAGGCCCACCAGTTCAGCTCAGGTAAAAACATAAGCCTGTTCAGCAACCAGCAGAATGAAACGCACGAGCTTACCGGCACCATTAAAACCGTTTCAAAAAACTCGCTGAGGCTCATTGTGCATGCCGACGAGCTGCCAGACTGGTGTTACGACGGCAAGCTGGGCCTGAACATACAGTTTGACGACAACAGCTACACCGAAATGCAGCTGGCGCTGGATGCCATTATTGATGCCAAGCACAACCGCAGCGCCGAGCTGCGTGATATGATCGAAGGGCTTATTCCTATTTCGTTCGAAAAAACGGATGAAGAGCTGGTGATCCCGCAGCTCAATCTTTCTCAAAACCGCGCGGTGCGGCATGTGCTGAGCGCCACCGACATTGCCGTGGTGCACGGCCCGCCTGGCACCGGCAAAACCACCAGCCTGGTGCAGGCCATACGCCTTACCCTGCAGCAGGAAAAACAGGTGCTGGTGTGCGCCCCCACCAATTCGGCGGTTGACCTGCTCACCGAAAAGCTGCTGGAGCTTGGCATTGATGTGCTGCGCCTGGGCCACCCGGCGCGCATTTCAGACGGGCTGATGGGCAGCAGCATGGACGGGAAGATCAGCAGCTCGCCTTATTATAAAGACATTAAGAACCTGCGCCGCAATGCCGAAGAATATTTTCGCATGGCCGGCAAATACAAACGCACATTTGGAAAAGAGGATGCAAAACAGCGCGCTGCTTTTTACACCGAGGCGAAAAACAGTATTAAGGAAGCCCGCCTGCTGGAGGATTATATAGTGGACGAACTGTTTGCCAACAGCCAGGTAATTTGCTGCACCCCGGTAACCAGCACCCACCGTGGCCTGCAGCGCAAGCGCTTTAACACT
The DNA here is from genome assembly GCA_044221905.1 of Bacteroidia bacterium. Classification (GTDB taxonomy): domain Bacteria; phylum Bacteroidota; class Bacteroidia; order B-17B0; family Aurantibacillaceae; genus Aurantibacillus. The sequence continues at coordinate 1,167,340 of JBGAOE010000002.1, read as the reverse complement.
CTTTTTTTCGACGAGGCTTCGCAGGCGCTGGAGCCCTTGGTATGGATTCCCCTGCTGAAATGCAAGCGCCTTATTTTGTGTGGCGATCATTTTCAATTGCCACCGGTGGTAAAAAGCATGGAGGCCAAAAAGGGAGGACTCGATCACACGCTGCTGGACAAATGCATCCGGCTTCCCGGCACGGTGGCCTTACTTAACCGCCAGTACCGCATGAGCTCTGCCATTATGGGCTTCAGCAACCACTATTTTTATAACGGCGAGCTTATTGCCGACGAAAGCGTGTCGGAGCAGGCGCTGGTAAACGACCCTGCAAGCTACATGGGCAAGAATATTGAGTTTATCGATACCTCGGGCTGCAGCTTTGACGAGATACAAAATCCCGAAACACTCAGCTTTTTTAACCCAAAGGAGGGCGAAATACTTTTAAAACACTTGCAGCAGCTAACAGCGGATTACACCGCACTGGAAAATTTACCTGCCATTGACATAGGCATTATTTCACCCTACAAAGAGCAGCGCGAATGGCTAAAAGATAACATGAGTGCCATAGAACTGGAACGTACAAAGCTACACGCCCTCGACATAAAAACCATCGACGGTTTCCAGGGCGAGGAGCGTGATGTGATTTACATTAGCCTAGTGCGCAGCAACGAGAAGCAGGAGATAGGCTTTTTGAACGACCTGCGCCGCATGAACGTGGCCATTACCCGCGCCCGTAAAAAGCTGGTGGTAATTGGCGATGGCGCTACCATTGGCGCAAGCCCCTTTTACCAATCGTTTATGCAGTATTGCGAAGCGCAGGGCATGTATCGCACTGCATGGGAGTGGGCCTAGCCGAATTTTACCCTGATCCCGATAATATAAATCCGTAACAAATACTGAACCAACCTTCTTTGTGTTTTCCGCGTATTATTAAAAATCTTCTTTCTTAATTCATTTTTATGAAAAAAAAACACGCACTTGTTGCTTTTCTATTTTTTACAGCATGCTTACGCTTTTTAGGCCAGCCCCTTAATCAAACGCAAAAATGGTATTTTGGCTTTTATGCAGGGCTTGATTTTGCAACCACGCCACCTACTGCGCTGGCTGACACTACCATAATAGCCTTAGAAGGCTCGGCCAGCATTGCCGACAATCAGGGAAATTTACTATTTTATACCAATGGCCTTACCATTTGGAACCAAACACATACACCTATGGCCAATGGCACCAATCTTTTAGGCGGCAACCAATCGAGCACCCAGGGTTCCCTTATTCTTCAACAACCCGGCAGCGCAAACCTCTATTACGTATTTACGGCCGATCAGCAGGCGGGGCCCAATGGCTTATGCTATTCGATAGTAGACATGAGCCTGGCAGCAGGCATGGGCTCCGTAACAGTCAAAAATGTTCAGCTGCAAACACCCTGCGGCGAAAAGCTAACCGCTGTAAAACATTGCAATGGCGTGGATGTGTGGGTGATTTCGCACGATTGGAATTCTGCAGACTTCAGGGCTTATTTACTCACCACAACAGGCTTAGTAAATGCGCCTGTTATAAGCACAATAGGCAGTGTTCATGCATTTAACCTCTATAACATAGTGGGTTATATGAAAGCATCGCCCAACGGCCAAAAACTGGGCCTGGGTATTTACGGACTCAATCGCTATGAGCTATTTGATTTTGATAACAGCACAGGCATTGTCACAAATTCCTTGGTGCTGAATGCGAGTAAGCCATATGGCTGTGAATTTTCGCCTGACAGTAAAAAGTTTTACGGCGGCACAGACGAAGAAGATGGTAACGACAATTTGTTTCAATGGGACCTTTCCTCCGGCCTCGACAGCATGATCATTGCCTCACGGGTTGCATTGTCCAATACCATCCAGCGGAAAGGGGCCATTCAGGCAGCGCCGGATGGCAAGCTTTATGTAGCCCGGCTTTTTCAATATCATCTTGGTGTGATTAATAATCCCAACTTAACGGGAACCAGTTGCAATTATACCGATCTTGGTGTTTTGCTACCGGGACTGGCAAGTTCCTGGGCCGGACTGCCCAATTTTATGAGCAGCTATTTTAACACCTCTACTGTGAGCTGCTCTATCAATTACAGTATTTCTTCCAACTGTTCCACTGTTTCCTTTTCGAGCTATAAGTGTGCTACCGATTCTGCAAATAATGGCAGCATGCGGTGGATGTTCGGCGACCCGGATTCCGGCATGAATAACACCTCTCAGCTTTATACCCCTGTGCATAATTACCCTGGCAATGGCAGCTACCTGGTACGGCTGGTTTGCGGCAGCGATACCCTGAGCAGGCTCATCCAGATCAACTGTGAATCGTTGGGAATCGCCGATCGCACCTCAGGTGTTGCTTTTAGCTTGTTTCCTAATCCTGCTAAGGAAACAATAAATATTCGATTTGATAAAACACCGCATGCCACTTATCATCTTAAGCTGAGCAACACATTGGGAAAAATTGCTCACAGCCGTTTTGATTTAAAGCCGGAAGAGCGTTTGTCGCTGGAACAACTTTCTCCCGGCGTTTATTTCCTTCAGCTGTTTGACGGTAATAGAATGATAGCGATAGAAAAAATTGTGAAGGAATAACGGATCACCCTATTATCGTTTCCCAACCCAATGCGGATACAAAAGCTCCTGTGTGCTCGCAGCATCTAATTTCTCTACCTGTTGCGGTGTCAGGTTCCATCCTACAGAGCCCAGGTTTTCGAGCAGCTGTATTTCATTGCGCGCTCCCATCACCACATTAGATACCACTGGCTTTTGCAGCAGCCAGTTGATAGCCACCTGCGGCACCGTTTTATTCACCTCCGCGGCCACTTCTTCCAACACATCCATCACGGCATACAGGCGCTCGTCGCTCACCACCGGGCCACCGGCCAGGCCGCCCGATTTTATGCGTCCTTCGGGCAGGGGATTGTTCCGTTTAATTTTACCGGTGAGGCGGCCCCAACCCAGCGGGCTCCACACCATCAGCCCAAGGCCCTGGTCCTGCAGCAATGGAATCAACTCTTGTTCGGCATCGCGCCCAATAAGCGAATAATAGCCCTGGTACACCACGTATTTTTCGAAGTTGAGCCGCTCTGACACCGACAGTGCTTTCATGATTTGCCAGGCGGTAAAATTAGAGCAGCCGATGTAGCGCACCTTGCCGCTGGCCACCATTTGCTGCAGGGTGGCCAGTGTTTCCTGCATGGGCGTGTTTTCGTCGATGCTGTGCATAAAATACACGTCCACGTAATCGGTTTGCAGGCGGCGCAGGCTGTCTTCCAGCTCACGCAACAGGTGGTAGCGCGAGGAGCCGCTTTGGTTGGCACCATCGCCCATGGCAAACGATGCCTTGGTGGAAATAATGGCTTTATGGCGCCGGCCTTTGAGCGCTGCGCCCAACACCTCTTCGGCAGAGCCCAGCGAGTAAACGTTGGCCGTATCAAAAAAATTCATGCCGTGCTCCAGGCCAATATCCACCAGCCGGCTGGCTTCTTTTGCGCCGGTTTCGCCCCAGCGCTTAAAAAATTCGTTGGTGCCGCCAAAAGTGCCTGTGCCCAGGCTTAGTACGGGAACTTTCAGTCCCGATTTTCCTAATTGTTTGTATTCCATAATCACTGAATTTGATGCTACAAAATTCAGGCACAGAAAGCGGCTGTAAAAGGACAATTATCACAGATACGGCGTGATGAATATCACGCCTGTGTAAGAGCCAGGCGGCTCAGCGTTTCGCGGGTAACGCCCAGGTAAGAGGCAATGAGGGTTTTGGGCACCCTTTGAAATAAAGCGGGGTCGAGCTTCAGCAGGTTTTCATAGCGCTCGCGTGCGCTTGAGCTGATAAGACACAGCACCCGCTTTTGGAGTACGATCTGGCAATTGGTGGTTTTTTGAAGAAAAAAAGACTCCATCTTATGAAGGAGCGAACACAGCTTTTCGCGGTTTGGCAGCGAGATGAACAATACCTCGGTATCCTCCAGGCAATCGATGTTGAGTGTGGCTTTTGTGCCGCGATGGTAGGCTTGCGGATCGGACACCCACATGCCCTCCATGGCAAACTGTAAAATGTGCTCCTTGCCTTCGTTGTTGATATGCGCGGCTTTTACCAACCCATCCACCACAAAATAATCGTAGTCCACCTGGTCGCCTTCTCTAACAATAAACTGGTGCTTTTTAAATTTGCGGCGCGAAAAATGAGACAGCACAAACTCAAACTCATCGTTGGTTAACGAAATTGTTTTTTCGATGTTTTGCCGCAGGAGATGACTCATGGATTAAAGATAACCATTTTAGCCACGAACAAATGTAAAAATATGCAAAGGAACATTCCTTGCTCTACGCCGGGTTCTTAAACACCTGGTTGAGCCGCTTGAGTAATAGCAGCATGATTAAGAATGCTAAAAACAACAGGGCAAAGTTTACCAGGAAATAATTGGCCTTGTTGTCAAACTTATCCCAGTTTTTGGCCAGGGCGCCACTGATCTTATTACCAATGGATGTAGAGAGGTACCAGCCGCCCATCATTAAGGCCGTGAGCCTGGCCGGCGAAAGCTTGGAGGTCATGGATAAACCCATGGGGCTCAACAACAATTCGCCCACGGTAATTACGCCGTAAGACGCAATTTCCCACCAGGCGCTGGCCTTGGTCATGCCATTGCCGGTGGCATACACGGCAGCCACCATAATAAGGGTGGAAAGACTGCTGATAAGCAGGCCGTAAGCAATTTTGGTGGCCGTGGTGGGCTCTTTGCCGCGCCGGCGCATCCAGCTAAAAAAAGCGATGACCAGCGGCGTAAGTGTAATCACAAAAAAAGGATTGATGGACTGGAAAAGCTCGGTATTCAGCACTTCCAGCTTGCCGCCTGGTTCGGGGTATTTATCGGCATCCAGGTTTTTAAAATAGGCCGGGTAATCTATGCATTTTTTGGGCTCGCCATTTTCATCTTTAATGCGCCTGAACTGCTCATCGAGCTGGTTGACAGTTTTATTACGGGCGGCAATGGTGTCTGAAAAGCCCATAAAGCGTGTTACGGGCATAAGCGCCGTTGGCGCCTCACGATCGGTGTAATACTCGGCATAAGTGGTCATGGCTGTGCCATTCTGCTTAAAAATAGACCAGAAGAGGATCACGATCAGGAAAATGGTAAACATGGTGCCCAGTGGTTTTTTTTCTTCGGCGGCAGCGTTTTTATAAATAGAAGCAAAGAAATAAATAACGGGGAGGCAAAACATAAAAAAGGCATCGGTGCTGTCGCTGCCCATAATGCTGCCTGGAATGATCCATCCGAAAAAAGCAAACACCAGGCCCAGCAGCATCATGCCCACAAAGCGCATGAGCAGCAGGCGGTCTTGGGGCGCCGGTTCTTTGCGCACATCCACATGCTTGTAATGTTTTATACCAACCCAAAAAGTAATCACACCAATAAACATACCCACACCTGCTGAAATAAAGGCCGCGTGCCAGCCTATTTTGTTGCGCATAAGCGCCGCAATAAAGGTGCATATAAACGCCCCCAGGTTAATGCCCATGTAAAAAATATTATAGCCCACATCCTTTTTATCCCTGTACCGGTCATCGTTAAACAGGTTGCCCAGCAGGGCCGAAATATTAGGCTTAAACAAACCATTGCCAATCACCATCAGCCCCAGGGCGGTGTAAAATACCGGCTCCGAACGCACGGCCAGCAGGCAATAGCCGGTGCCCATCAGCAGGCCGCCCAGCGTGATGGAGAGGCGGTAACCCAGCTTGAGATCGGCCAAAAGACCGCCCATAAAGGGGGTTAAAAAAACAAGGGCAATAAATGTGCCGTACACATCGGCGCCCTTTGCATTGTCCCAGCCCAGCCCGCCGGCTTCCTTATCCAGGGTCATGTACAGCATAAAAATGCCGATCATGAGGTAGTAGCCAAAGCGTTCCCAGAATTCGGTGAACACTAAAAAGAATAAGCCTTTAGGATAACGGGACTCTTTCATGCAAAAACGGATTTATAAAAATGGAAGCAACCGTGTGCTAAGCACCCCGGCTTGGTAAGCGGGCCTGAAAAATTCAGGCCACCGCTTTTTTATTCATGTGCTTAAGATTAACGGCGTAGAGGACGATAAAAATAAGATCGATGATAACCCAGAAAACAGTGCCGGCAGCCGAACCGCCGGTTTCACCATTGAGCTTTACGCCAAAAAAATGCACACACAGTTCGGCCACGGCGTAAATAAAGAAACCAATTTTATTTAAGCGCCACATTAAAATAACGCCCACCAGCGATACAATGTTGGCAATGAGCGAAAGAATGCTGGCCATGCCCAGGGCGTGAAAAAACTCCTGGGGCTCTATGCTGTCGAGCTGCGGCTGCGTTTGCAGGATCATGGTCCACATCTCATTGCGCGTTTCCTCGCCAAGCCCTAAGCCAATGGCGGCACCGGCCAGGCAACAAATGATCATTAACCCGCAGGCAATAAAGGATAAAATGCACAGCACTTTCAAAAACTGGGGTTTTTGCGGCAGCGGCGCCAAATCGTTTACAAACTGGTTATCCAAATTATTTTCCATGCTCAGGTTTTTAGAATGATGGGTAAAAATGCCAATAAAAATAGTGAAATACTAATTACCACGTCTGAAAAAATGACCGGCGGCGAAAATGAATGGCGACGCCACAAGTAATGCATAACGATGGCTGCACGCAGGAGCAGCTGTACCGTAAAAAATAAAAATACCGGCCACGACAGCGGGTTGTATGTTTTGCCCTGCTGCACCTCAAAGTGCGTGTAATGCGAAAAGGAGCGCGAGAAGCCGCAGGAAGGACAATCTTTGCCCGTGTATGATTTTATAACACACCCGATGGGGTGCTGATCGGGATAAAAAAAATAGGAATAAGCAAAGCCTATTCCTATTACTATAAAAAATACGGCGCTAATGGTAACATAGGCCGGTATTTTTTGCATACAATTAGTGGTTTTGGGTGGTATCGGTAATTTCCTTCAATTGCTCCATGGCTTTGTTCAGCGAGTCCATCATGCCGTTTTTATTCAGCTCTTCCGAAATTTTGAGCATGGCATCAGAAGAGTTGTGCGCCAAGTAATAGGTTATATAAATCCAGTAAATGGCAATAAGCACGGCAACGAGCGAGCAAATGAGCCCCCCAATGGCCAGACCTTTTGGCTGCCCTGTTTTTCCCAGCTGTTTCATAGAAATGGCCGATAAAATAATGCCCACAACAGCCGGAAGGAGGGCATACATGCCCAGGCATGGAATAAACGAGAACAGCAGGGCAATAATTCCTACAATAAGCCCCGCAATGCCGAGCCCTTTGCCATTATTAGGCGCCGAAGGGCCCGGTTGAGCAGTTTGGGTAGTTTGATCCATTTTAATAAGTTTTATTGGTTTATATACGGGTGAAAATACCAGCTTTTTACCAAAATCAAACAACCCGGCATCTTAAAGTTTTTAACAATTTTTTGCGTTAGTCTTAAAGTGCTTAATCCGTTGAATCATAATGCATTCAGGCGATCGGCCAGCCACTTTCCCATGCTGAAGCACGATTGCAAAAGATAACCGCCGGTAGGCGCGTCAAAATCGAGCATTTCGCCAATGGCAAAATGATTGGGGAGCTTTTTCAGTTCAAAAAACGGCCCGGTTTCTTCCAGCGCAAGTCCGCCCACGGTTGAGATGGCCTCTTCTACCGGTGCAGCCGAAGTAATAACGATGCGTAATTTTTTAATGTGGCTTACCAGCTTTTCGGCATCTACAAAATCTTCTTTTGAAAGCAGGTGGCGGAGCAGCGCCAGCTGCACCCGGTTTAAATTCAGTTGTTTTTCGAGGTGGGCGGTATAAGAATTTTTACCGCGCGGCATGTTTATCCGTTGCAACAGGGTTTCTATTGTCACCAGGGGTTTCATGTCTACAAACACCTCGGCCCGGCCCTGCTGTTTGAGTTGACGCCTTATTGGGGGGCTGAGCGGGTAAATGCCGCTCCCCTCAATGCCTTCGGCCGTAAGCAATACTTCTCCGGCATGCGATGTGCCCTCACAATGCACCACACCGTTTTTAAGCGCCTTGCCTTTAATAGCTGCAATCAGATCAGTGGGCCAATTTACCCTATAAGCGCAGTTACTGGCTTCAAACGGATTGACAAGTAGGCCCCTGTTTTTAAAATACGCCGCCCAGCTGCCCTGGCTGCCCGTTACCGGCCAGCTGGCCCCGCCGAGGCAAAAAATAACGATGTCGCTTTTTAATGCAAAGGAGGTGCCTTTATGCTCCATCAGCAAAGTATTATCGGGTGCAAAGCCTTTCCATTGGTGATGCATGTGCAGCTCTACTCGGTTTTGTTTTATTTTTTGCAGCAAAACATTCAGCACTTCCACAGGCTTGATGCCCTGTTTTGGGAACACCCGCCCGCTGCTTCCAACATAGGTTTCGATGCCCAAGCCATTGAGCCAGTTTATAAAATCGCGATTGCTAAACTGGCGGAACGCCGGTTCAAGAAACGGAAAAGGTGTGTAGCGCTGTATAAAATCGCCGGCAGGTTCAGAATGCGTGAGGTTAAGGCCGCCGTCGCCGGCCACCAGGAATTTGCGGCCCGGCGCCGCGTTTTGCTCATAAATGCGTACATGATAACGGGCCGTGCTGAGCTCGCAGCCCAGCATGAGGGCGCAGGCCCCGCCGCCGATAATGGATACAGTTGGTTTCACGCAGCTGCAAAGGTATTAAAATGCCCATTTTAGATTAAAATAGTTGCATTTTATGTCTTAACTTTAAAGTCAAATTATGCAACACATCAAAAACTATATAAACGGTGAGCTGGTTGAGCCAATTTCTAAAAATTACCTTGACAATTATTGTCCGGCCACCGGCAAAGTATATTCGCATCTGCCCGACAGCGACGAGCACGACGTGGAATTTGCCTACCAGGCCGCCCGTGCCGCTTTTAAAACCTGGAGTGTAACACCTAAGGAGCAGCGATCGCGCTACCTGCTTAAAATTGCGGAGCTGATTGAAAAAAACCTTGACAAGCTGGCCCTGGCTGAAAGCCTGGATAACGGCAAGCCCCTGAAGCTGGCCAAAACGGTTGATATTCCAAGAGCCGCAGCCAATTTTCATTTTTACGGCACCGGTATTCTGCATTTTGATGCCAGGGCGCACAGCATGGAAAATACTGCCATTAATTATACCCTGCGTCAGCCGGTAGGTGTGGCGGGCTGCATTTCGCCCTGGAACCTGCCGCTTTACCTCTTTACCTGGAAAATAGCCCCTGCCCTGGCTGCGGGCTGTACCGTAGTGGCCAAGCCATCGGAAATTACACCCATGACCGCGTTTATGCTGTCTGAAATATGCATGGAAGCCGGCCTGCCCGCCGGAGTTTTAAATATTGTGCACGGCCTTGGGCCCAAAGTGGGCAATGCCATTGTGAGCCACAGCGGCATTCCGCTGATATCGTTTACGGGCGGAACAGCTACCGGCAAACACATTGCCGGTATTGCAGCGCCTATGTTCAAAAAACTGTCGCTGGAGCTGGGCGGTAAAAACCCCAACATCATTTTTGCCGACTGCGATTATGAAAAAATGCTGGCCACCACGCTGCATTCTTCTTTTTCGAACCAGGGACAGATTTGTTTGTGCGGCTCGCGCATTTTTGTGGAGCGCAAAATTTACGATCAGTTTAAAAAAGATTTTGTTGCTAAAACCAAAGAGCTGGTGATCGGCAATCCGCTGGAGGAAAAAACCCGGGTGGGCGCTGTGGTGTCGGCACAGCACATGCAAAAGGTGCTGGGTTATATTGATCTTGCAAAAACCGAAGGCGGCACTGTTTTGTGCGGCGGTAAGCGGGTAACGCTGGGCGGCGATTTTGCCGAGGGGTATTATATTGAGCCCACCGTTATTGAAGGACTGGCCTATGATTGCCGCACCAACCAGGAAGAAATATTCGGCCCTGTGGTAACCATTACCCCGTTTGACACCGAAGAAGAAGCCCTGATGATGGCCAATTCAACCATGTATGGCCTGGCCAGCATTTTGTGGACACAGGACCTGACACGGGCGCACCGCATTGCCAATAACCTGCACGCCGGCATTGTATGGATCAATTGCTGGCTGCTGCGCGACCTGCGCACACCCTTTGGCGGCGTAAAAGCCAGCGGTGTGGGCAGAGAAGGCGGCTTTGAGGCACTCGACTTTTTTACCGAGCCCAAAAATGTGTGCATTAAGCTGTAACTTTTTTGCGGCTTCCACTCCATAAAATTCAAAGGGTGAATTATACCGGTGAGCAACTATTATGAAATACTGGGTTTAAAAACAGGCGCCGGAAGCTCCGAAATAAAGGCAGCTTTCAGAAGGCTGGCCAAGCTCTACCATCCCGACAAAAATCCTACGGGCAAAGAATATTTTGAAAGGATCCTGAGGGCCTACGAAGTGCTCTCCGATCCTATTTCAAAATCCAACTACGACATCCGGTTAAAATACCAGCACACAAGCGCTGCAACCAGTGCCACCACCAACACTAAAACATGGCGCTTTGACGAAAAGGAAATGAAGCGCCGGCAGTATTATAACGAACACATTCGCAAATACGCCAAATCGGCGCCGGCCTATGATACCGAAACCAGCACAAAAAAAACTTATAACGAGTACAAATACGTGCTGTTTGCAACACCTGTTGCGGTGGCGCTCTTTTTACTGATTATGCGGCTGGCCGTGCCAACCGGGATTAAACAACCAAAGGTGGTAATCGCTCCGCTCACACCGGTTACTGCGGAAAAGACCGTTGCCTCCGCGGCCAAAACAGCCGCCATGCCTTACGCCGATTTTTTTGGAGGAGCCGGTGCCGACAGCCTGCCGGGCGCTTCGCTGAAAATAAATAACCAAAGCGGTGCCGATGTGATTGTATGCCTTTTTTCGGCGCGGCATTTTTTAAAAAGCTGCTTTATCAGCAACGGCCATCACTGCCTGCTCGAGCATTTGCCTCAAGCCCCGGTGTGGCTGCGCTACAGCAGCGGAAAAAATTTTGACCCCGGTAAAAAGCTGAAACAGGCAGGAACAAAGGGCGCGTTCACCAAAGCTCCCCGCTTTTATGAAAAATTGCAGCCTTCGCACCTGCAGCCGGTTACAGAGTTTGTGCTGGGGCAGGGGCTCAACAGGGGCTTTAAATCCATCAGCGAAAAAGAATTTTTCAGCACTGTCAATTAATCCTTTTCATCTTATGATAAAAAAAATAGAGCACATCGGCATTGCCGTAAAAAACCTCGAAAGCAGCAACGCGTTGTTTCGCAAACTGTTTGGCCAGGCGCATTATAAAATAGAAGCCGTGGCCAGCGAGGCCGTGAGCACCTCGTTTTTTATGCTGGGCGACACCAAGATAGAGCTGCTGGAGGCTACGGACAGCAACAGCGCCATTGCAAAATTTATTGAGAAAAAAGGCGAAGGCATACACCACATTGCCTACGAGGTGGATAATATAGAGCAGGAAATGGAGCGCCTGAAAGGCGAAGGTTTTGAGCTGATTCACCAACAGCCAAAAGACGGGGCCGACAATAAGCGGATTTGTTTTTTACACCCAAAATCCACCAATGGGGTGCTGGTGGAATTGTGCGAAGAGAAACGCCCGGCCTGAGTGCCGATTATTTTAATCCATAAAAATTACTGAAATTCGCAGCCATACATTATGAGCGATATTAAAATAAATATCCAGAATCCCGACAACAGCATTACCACGCTGGAAGCGCCAACCGATATGGGCCTGAGCCTGATGGAGTTTTTAAAAGGCAACGAATACAACATACTGGCCACCTGCGGGGGCATGGCCCTGTGTGCCACCTGCCACGTGGAAGTGATTGAGGGATTTGAGCGCCTGGGCGATGTGACAGACGATGAATATGCCATGCTGGATACCCTGCCCAACATTACCCCTACCTCGCGCCTTTCGTGCCAGCTGAGGCTGAGCGATGCCTTGAATAACATTACCGTAAAGGTGATGGGCGATGGTTTATCTTAACCGGATAAATCTTCAAGGTCTGTGACAGCACAGGCATCGAGGACCCTGAAGGTTTGACCTTTATTTTTTTCCTAATCAAAATCGCGTTCACGATTCCAGATGCTGCTGCTGAAATTTTTAGAAAAGGCAAAGGTGGTATAAGCCGTAACACCCATATTAAAAATAAGCAGGTGAAAAAATGCAGCGGCCCGGTAGCCGCTCCAATAATCCGCTTTCGAATCGAGGGTGATCAAACCAATGGGCAGCGAAAGCGCCAGCGCCAGTGTAATTGCAATAACGGTTAAAAACAGGTTTTCAAAACAGCGCATTGGCCAGTATTGCACTTTCCGGTGCCAGGGCAGGGCTTTGCCCCAGCGGTGCACCAGGTAATAATTATCGTAATTGGTTTTGGCAAAAAGCAGGGCCTCTGATGCGGCTAGTTTGTTTACAAAGCTTCCGGGAGCGGCCAGAATGCGAAATTCTTTGATGTTCTTGGCAAACTGCTCATTCAGCCCCTTTATGCGCAGAACCGCTTCATACGGAATTTCGGGTTTAAAAATCCTGCTTTCCAAAAATTTAAGCCGGTAATGCACGCACACCCGCTTTATTTCCCCAACACTAAAAATAAGGCTGTCGTCAAGCCCCTCCTCATCCAGCAATTCAAACGCGCGGTTATACTGCTTCAGGTTGGCCAGTATCTTTTCTTCGGTAAACAGGTCCTGCTGCAGAATGCGCTGTGCTTCGCTCACCAGCAATTCGCCGCCCTTTCGGCTTTTTTTGCGCGACTGCAGCAACTGCTGCCTGATATTCACTTCCTTAAACATGCTCAATTTATATAACACCACTGCCGGTGCTTTGTTCAGCTGCTACGAGATCATCATTAAAGCCTGCGCCAAAAAAGATTTGGATTTATACCTGATCTTATCGGATACCTTTTGTGCCTTGCCGTAGCTCACCTCGTTGTATACCCAGCGAATGGCATGCTGGTAATAATTACGGGAATGATTGCGCTTAAAATCGTACTCCCTGTCGGTGATAGATGCCCAGGCCCCTTCGGCCTTCACACTCTCATTCACCTCGTTATACAATGGTGTGCCCGTGATGGGATAGGCCACCGTAATGGTGTAAAAGCTGGGATCGGATAATTTCAGGTGATTGATGGTTTCGCGGATGTCGGTTTTATTTTCGCCCGGGTAGCCGAGCATGATGAACGTACCAGCCTCTATGCCCGCTTTTTTGGCTTTAATGATCATGTCTCTTACCATGCCAACTTCCACGCGTCGATCCATGGCATCAATAATTTTCTGAGAACCGCTTTCCGCGCCGATCCATACCCGGAAGCAACCCGATTTTTTCAGCAGCTCTATCACCTCTTCGCTCATGCGGTCGGCCCTGGTAATTATTTCAAAAGGGATGATCACATTCCGGCGAAGCACTTCTTCGCTGAATTCGCGCAGCCATTTGTGGTTAATGGTAAACACATCGTCAACAAACCAAAGCCGGTCGGGATTATAATTTGTTTTTAAAAACTCCATTTCGTCCACCACCAGCCTGGGGCTGCGGCGGCGGTATGTGCCGCCATACACGGCGCGGCTGCACCATTTGCAGGTGTAGGGGCAGCCACGCATGGTGCTGATGGAGTACATGCTGTAACCATGGTGTTTTTTCCAGGCGTTGCCATAAAGCGCCAGGTTAATTTTTTTGCGGGCCGGCATGGGCAGCTGGTTAATGTCTTTTAACAAGGCCCGCTCGGGCGTAAAAAAAACGGCTCCTTCTTTTAAATAGGCCGTGCCATCCACCGTTTGCGGCAATGCGCCTGAGTTAAGAAACCCTTCGCACAGCTCGAAAAAACTTTGCTCCCCTTCGCCAATCACCAGCACATCGGCGCCGTGCTGCAGGTAATTCTGCGCATTATAACGGATTTCGGGCCCGCCCAAAATTATTCTGCAGTCGCTCAGATCCGGGTGCGCTTTCACAAAGGCTATTATTTTAAGCACATTGAGCTTGGTCATCAGGTTGGTGTATATGCCCGTGAGCCGCGGCTTAGTTTTTAATAGATGGCTGGTAAACGATTCAAAATCCGAAAACGTAGAATCAAACACATCGTGCTGAATGCCTTTATTTTCGAGGTATGCCGAAATGTATAAAAGGCCCAGGGGAACATAAGGCTTCATGATCTCCTTTTCCCGGGCATCTTCTTCCAAAAAATATCCGTGCGTTAAAAGTACCAAGCTATTTTTTAAGGTGAATGTAAAAATGATCGGCATAATCGGCCGTCCATTTAAATTTACAAAATATTCTGTCAAGGCCCTGCAATACCTTAAGCAGACGGCGGCGGTTCTCAAAAAAAGGGTTCAGGTACGAGGGTGGAACAAACAAACCCACCGGGCCGCAGGCCTTCAGCTTAAACCCCGGCGCAAACAGGCGCCGCAGCTCATTGGGAGAATAATACCAGGTCATCACTTCCAATTCTTCTATCTGTGCGGGAGTGCCTTCCTTCTTTTTACGCCGAAAAGCCCTGGCAGGATCAAACTTCCACAAAAAGTAAAGCTTTTCCCACAGGCAATGCCGGCCCATGATCACCAAAAACAGCTCTGAGCCCGGTTTCATATTCTGACGGCAGCTGTGGGCAAAGCGTTCCATTTCTGACGGCGAAAGGCAATTAAGCCCCCCGAAGTTAGAGAACACAAAATCAGAAGCGCCCAGGCTTCCGTCTGCTTCCTGAACGCGCATCACTTTAAATCCGAGATGCCCGGATGTTTGTTGGCGGAGCTTAAATTCGCATTCGGCCACCATGGCGGGCGAAGCATCGGTGGCCAGTACAGAACCCACGTGTTTGGCTATCTCAAAAGCGTCGTAGCCAGTGCCGCAATTAAGCTCCAGCACCGCCTGGTTTTTATTTAAGAGCGGCAGCAGCCGGTTGTGCACAATGCGGCGCTGCGCCATACCAATGGGCGAAAGCGTAAAATGCACATCGTACAGGTGCGCGTAAGTATCAAACGAGGCTGTGTGCATCGGGTTCAAGTTTTTTTAATTTTTTACCCAGCATCAGCAGGCGGGCGTAATAATACGGCCCCAACGCCATGCGTCTTCCAAACTGGCGTTGGTGCCAGTGCTGGCGGGCCTGTGTGGTTCTGAACTTGTAATGTACAAAACGCTGCAGAATTTTATAAAATTCGGGGCGGTAGGTGTTTTTAAACATCAGGTGCAGGTCGTCCGAATCTTTCCAGTTCTGCTTTTGAATGAGCTGTGATTTTACCGTTTCGTAAAAGCCCGTGCCCGGCAGCGGGTACGACACCGAGATGCCCAAATCGTATGGCTGCAGCTGCTCTACCATGCCAATGGTTTTTTTTATATCGGCCATTTGCTCGCCCAGATAGCCAAACTGAAGAAAAAAACAGGGCCGGATGCCGTGCTTTTTTAATAAGGCAGTGGCCTGCTCAATCTGTGCCAGCGTGGTGCCCTTATCCATGGCGTCCAATATTGCCTGGGAGCCGCTTTCAGCGCCTATCCACACTTCTGTGCAGCCCGATTCGGCCAGGTAGCGAATGTTGTCGTCTTCCAGCAACAGATCGGCCCGGCTCTGGATCTTATAGCTAAATGTTAAGCCAAGCTCCTTCACAGCATTGTTAAAATCCCTGAGCCAGTTAGGCTTCAGGCCAAAAATATCGTCGGCAAACCAAATGTGCGTAAAACCGAAGGCATGTTGCAGCTGTTTTATTTGTTGCGCAATGCTTACCGGCGCGTGCGAATTATAACGGTTGCCATATATGGGCTTGGCGCACCAGTTGCATTTATAAGGGCAGCCGCGCGTGGTTACCATGTTGATCGAAAAATAGCCATGGTGTTTCAGCCAGGTTTCCCTGTAAGGCCTTATGTTCAGCAGGTCCCAGGCCGGCTGCGGCAGCTGGTCAAGATCTTTGAGCACCTGCCGCGGCGCGGTTTTTAATACCTTACCCTGCGACGAATATGCCAGACCCGGAATGGCGCTTACATCGGTTTTACCTTCTCTCATGGCTGTCAACAGCTCCAGCAGGCTTTGCTCGGCTTCGCCAATTACCGCGTAGGAGGCGCCGTAAGTAAAATACTTTTCAAGGTGATCGGTAGCGTCCGACGAGGAGACAATGACCGGCAGCTTATAACGGCCCGCTATCTGCTGCATTTTAAACGCCGCCTCGCGCATGTTGGTGAGGCACATTTTGGTGAGATAGTTAAAGGCGTCGTCGCAAATAACCAGCGCATCGGGGCCAAAGCGCTTTATTTCCTGTTCTATCAGCGCCGGGTCGGGCGAAAACTGCAGGTCGGCCAGGGCCACTTCAAAGCCATTGGCGCGCAGGGTGGCGGCCGCATACAGCGTAGCTAGCGGCGGAAAAGGCGTATGCGTTTTCAGCTGCTTGTTGTCAAAATGCAGAAAATAAGAATGTGTGAGCAGTACTTTCATTTATGCCAAAACTTTCACACGCTCCAGCTTTTTGCTCCACTCGGTAAGCACCTTTAGCTGGTACCCCCGGGGATGATGCTTGGATACATTTTTTTTGCTCCGGAGGTTCAGGTCAAATTCATCTCTGCTGAAGTGCGGAAATTTTTTCTCCCAGGCCGAAAGTGTTAATTGAAAGCACCATTTGTCAAATGCATCGCCCAGGCGGTTATTGAGCAGCCATTCGAGCCAGCCCAATGCATATTTTTTTGGCCGGGGCTCGTGCAGCAATAAGCTGTTATAATCCGGCTTGTTGGGAAAAAAGGCATTGGTCCAGTCGTTCTGCTTCAAAAATTTTTCGAACACCAGCCGGTTGCTCAGCGGCATCAACGTTTTTATTTCGGTGGCCACAAACGCATTGCGGTCCGGAATTTCCATATTGTTGGTATCCACAAAATAATTAACGCAAAAATATTTTTTTGAGTTAAGCAGGAATATTTTTTTAAAGGCGATGAGCAGCGTCCGGCAAAGCCAAACGCGCTGCGGCGTAGTAATGATAAAATAATCCACATCTCCATCCTCATCCAGCAAGCCCTTGGAGCAGGAGCCCGAAATGGAAACCGACTCCACAAAAGGGAACACGGAAATAAGACCGGCAAACCAGCAGATGGTTTTTTGCTTTTTATAAAACCGCTTTTCGGCATTGCTGCGCTTGTTGATCAATGCCGTGTTGGCATGATCGAGAAAATAAAACCCATCCTGCACAAAAATAAGCCGGTAAGCCACCAGCTCGTCGAGGATAATATTAACCAATGCCTGCGTGATTTTAAAGCTGGTAAACTGCACTACCTCCTGCGGTTTCACGGGGTGCTTAAACACGTCGAAGTAGCAAATGCAGCTATACACTGCATGCTGCTCTTTGCTAAGGCAAATCGTATCCTCTTCCAGCTCCGTCATAGTTTTAATTACTTTAAAGGTAAATGTTTTTTATCATTTGCGCGCCCGGGCCAATAATGGTTTTTAACAAGTGGCTTCTTATGAATGTATACGTAAATGCCCGGCCCCGGGTTGGGAGAAGAACCTGATAAACACCGATAAAATTATACCAAGAGACCCAAAATTTATATAAAATGCAACACGGCTATTGCCTTGCGGCAGCCTGCACCAAAAAAAGAAAATTCTTTTCTATCATGCGCTGGTACTCCCTGATGAGCAGCAGCTCAAAGCCATGCACCGATGCGACGGATGCAATAAGCGGCACATCGCAGGCATCAGAAAGCACCATCACCACCTTGCTTTGCGCGTGTATAAATCCTTTCAGGGATGCAAACAGCTTCTGAAAATACTCTGCATTCTGACCGCAGTACCAGGCGTGGTCGGCTTCTGAAACCGGGTCTTTTTTATAATACGGCGGGTTTATTACGATGGTATCGAACACAGTTGCCGGCAGGGCGGTAAATAAATCGGAATGAAAAACCGGGAAGGTGATGGCATTGAGGCGCTGGTTATGCAGCACATTATCAACCGCCGTGCGGCTGATGTCGCAGGCAGTAACCAGCGCGCCGCGCCTGGCGGCAAACAGCGAAACGAGGCCGCTGCCGGCACCCAGCTCCAAAAGCGATCTGTTTTGGAGCGGCAGGGTTTCGAGGTGCTTCAAAAGAATGGTGGTGCTGAAAAAAAAGCGCGGATGGAATACCCCCGGAAACACATGCACCCCAATGCCCTTGTAGCGGTAGCGGGTGGTTTTGGAAATGTAACGCGTTACCAGCGGTTTCCAAAAAGTATTTACAAGCAGCAGGCTTAAGGCTTTCACGTTGTTTTTAAAATCCTTCGGTTTCGGGTTGACGGTATTTCCACAGTTTTTGCAGGGCCTTTATTTCGTAAGGAAACATATAAATGCCCATGTTGTAGCGAACGCCGCTCCAGGCTTTAATCAGGCGCTTTTGCCAGCTTTTGAAGCGGATATCCGAAACGGTGGGATGATACCCGTTGAGCACGGTTTCAAAATTCCGGATTTTATCGATCATGTAGGGCTTGAGCCAGGGTGTGAGCGGATTTTTACGCAGGTCGAAATTTTCCCAGGCCGGGCTGATCCAGTCTTCGAGGGTTTCGGGAAATTTAAAGCCCGAAGCCAGTACCTGGTCATACATGTCCGACCCTTCGGTAGGCACCGGGCTGTAGGTGTAAATAATAATCTCGGTGTTGGGATTCACCGCTTTTATTTTCTTAATAAAGGCAATGTCCTCGTCAATCTGCCGGTCTACCTCGGCTTCGGTATCAGAAGGCAGGCCCAACACAAACGAGTATTCGGGAATGATGTCGAATTTCCTGAGTCGCTCGGCAAAGCGCAAGATCTGCTCGCCGCTTTGGGTGCCGCCCTTGTCCATTTTTTTAAGCACCTCGTCATTGCCGGTTTCTGCTCCAAAAAATATCATTTTGCAGCCCGCCTCTCTTATCATTGCCAGCGATTCATCCTTGTACTTATCCATGGTATCGATGCGGGCCTCGCCCCACCACACCATGTTTTCGTTTTTGATGAGCTTTGCAAATTCAACCGTGCGCTTTTCCGATACAAAAAAATTATTGTCGTGAAACTCGATGGCGTCGGCCTGGTAGCGGTCTTTTAAAAATTTTACGTCGGCATAAATGCCGGCAGCCGAACGGCCCTTCCAGCGCGCATTGTAAATGGGCACCACTGCGCAAAACGAGCAGGTAAACGGGCAGCCAAAGCTGCTGTGGTAGGCAATTGTTTTTTTGCCCAGGTAGGTTTTGCCCAGGTAGCGCTGCAACGGGTAAAACGAGTTGAGGGTTTGGTACGGCAGCGCAGGTAGCTTATCCAAATCAAGCAGCTCTTCTTTTGCCGTTTTTTTTACCTGGCCTTTTTCAAGATAGATCAGGTTTTTGATGCCCTGCAGCGGCAAATGCTGTTCGAGCGCCTGCAGCAGCTGCGGAAAGGTATTGTCGCCGGGCCCATTTACTATATAATCCACATAGCCCGACGTTAACACCGTTTTAGGCTGGTTGGAAGGAAAATACCCGCCCCACACCACCGTGGTTTTGGGATACAGCTGTTTTATTTTTTTTGAAATGGGAATGGCCTGCTTTAATTGCGGCCCCGGCATTACGGTGCTGGCAAACAGGTTAATGCCGTGCGTGGAAAAATACTCCAGGATGCGGGCCTCGGGATCTTTTTCGAGGTTGCCGTCAACGATCACATACTCATACTTACCCTCAATGCTGGCCGCCACTTGCAGAATGCTGTTGGGGATGCGCGGCTTGGTGGAAGTGGCGCAGGGGTTAAATAAAAGTATTTTGTACATACACAAATGTAATGCTCACAAACAATGTGGGGGTTTTATAATAAACAATGTGCCAAACGATTTCACTGATTGTATTATTTGGGCCGGGCTATCGCTGCGAGTCCTTCCCGATAATTATTGGCACTGCGGGCCTTTCTCTTTATCCCTAACGCAAAATGGCAAAATCACTCAGAATGACACAAGCGGTTAATTAATTCCAACATTATCCTGATACATCCTATACACAAATGTAAACAAAATGATACTGTTTTCCGCCCTTGGAAAAGAAGCAATCTACGTGTTTTTACGGATTGATTTTAACTTTTGAATGCTGTTAATTTGTAGCACCTAACCTAACTTGCGGGAGATTTATGTTGAGATTGTTTGCTGACAGTAGTAAGGCAAACAAATAAATCCCGCTTAAAGCCCGGACCGCTGCAACGTATCCGGGCTTCCCTTTTTTAACACTTGTAACATTCTTATAATTTATACAAACCGCGCGCCGGGCGATGCCAACTGTTTGAAGCGTGCTGGAAGCTATCTCAAAAACTAATTTTTCTGTCGCCCTAGACTTTCCCGAAGCGAGCCGATAGCTATCGGCCCGGGACAGGTGCTTCCGGGTCTGCTCCTCAGCAAAATTAGGTGATCAAGAGATGCTGAAACGAGTTCAGCATGACCTGGGAATATTTTTTGAGATAGCTTCTAAACGTGCAGTCGCTGAGTTCATTTAAAAAATTTCATACATTCGCTGAAACTAATCACACAAGGGCTGTTTAAGTATGCTATCAGAAAAAGAGCAACAATCGGATGCCACCCGTTTCTGGCAATTTATTACCACTCATCTAAAAACGCTGATCATTTATGCGGTGCTTGGAGGCATAGCCGCATTTAGCATCACTTTTTTTGTGCCTAAGGAATATAAGTCTTACGGCATGGTATACCCTCCCTCCTCCACTTCTATCGACAACAGCATTGACTTTCCCAACTTTGGCTATGATGTGGAGGCCGACCGCCTCATCCAGATCTTCCAGTCGGGCGAGATCCGCGATTCGGTGGTGAAGAAATTTGACCTGGTGGCCTATTACGAAGTGGATAAAAGCAGCCCCGAGTGGATGGACGAACTGACAAAGAAATTTTACAAAAACGTTAAGTTTGAGCGTATGCCCAGCATGGCGGTTCTGATCTCGGTGCGTTCCAAAAATGCAGAGCTGTCGGCCAACATGGTGAATTACATTATACACCTGGCCGACGGCCTGCGCGAAAAAATTTATAAACGAAACATTATTACCGCTTACGAAAATGCACTGGCCGATTATGAGCAGCAGAAACATAAGGTAGACTCGCTGCAGGCCAATCTCACCGAACGGCTTCAGCAAAACAAGATCAGCAGCCTGCTCCTACTCATGTCTGATGCGCAGATCTCTATCGATCTTGACAAGCTGAGCGCCATTTCAACTACCTCGGCCAATGCCGGCATAGGACCCGATATTATTGCGTTTAAAGGCATGTACGAGGTGCTGAAAGAGTATAAAAACCGCTTTATCAAGGTAAAAAAAACCTATGTAAACCCTATACCCAAGCTGTATGTGATCAATTACGGCGAGCCCAATCATAAAAAAATATCGCCCTCGTTTACGGTAAATACGGCGGTGGGAATTTTGTTTGCCCTGTTCGTGTCCATCATCATTCTTTTATTTAAACACAATAGTGAAAACAGGTAGCTTTACACCTGCCGGCTACGCCAACTACATTTATAACGGGATCATTCTGTTGATCCTATCGCTTTTTTTTATTGACTATTTTATTGATTTTGGCAGCGAGCTCCAAATTATCAGCCTGCTGCTGTTTGCTGTGGCCACCGCTATTTTTGTTTTGCGCTACAAGCAGCTTTTACTGTATGGGCTGAGCTTATTGATCCCGGTATCTGTTCCCCTGGCGGTTTTTGGAGGCTCTAAAATAAGCCTGCCTTCGGAAGCCATTTGCGCTTTACTGTTTGCATTTTTTGCGGTAAAGATCATTCTCGATAAGAGGCCCGACCGCAGCTTTCTAAAGCACCCCCTCACCCTACTTATTTTAGCTGACCTTGCCTGGCTGCTGATTACATCTGTGTTCAGTCAGTTGCTGGATGTATCGCTCAAGCGTTTTATCATCCGATTGTTTTATTACGTGGCATTTTATTATTTCTATTACGAATTGTTTAAGCAGGATGCTAAAAATATTAAGCGGGTGTTTACCCTGCATTGTGTTGGTTTTTTAGTTCCCATTGTTTATGCCACTGTTATTCATGCCCGCTTGGGTTTTACCACGGTGGGCTCGCAGCAAATTTCGGCCCCTTTTTATTTTGACCATACCATATACGGCGCCTGCCTGGTGTTTTTTATCCCCTTTTTGGTGTTTTGCGCTTTTAATAAACAATATAAAAAAACAACGCGCTGGTGGTACATGGTGCTGTTGCTCGTTTTCCTGGCCGCGGTTGTTCTGTCTTATTCGCGGGCGGCCTGGCTCAGCCTGTTGATGGCGCTGGCCGTTTATTTCATTCTGAAAAAAAGGATCCGTGTGCGCTACTTGTTTTATTCGATCCTCCCCGTTATTGCAGCCCTGGCGCTTAACTGGAATAAAATAAGCGTATCCTTAAAAGAAAACAAAGGCATCAGCCACTCCAACGACGTGGCCATGCACTTTAAGTCCATTTCCAATGTAAACACTGATGCCTCCAACAAAGAAAGGATCAACCGCTGGAAGTGCGCCCTGCGCATGTTTGCCGACAAGCCACTTATTGGCTTTGGCCCTGGCACTTACCAGTTTTTTTACGGCCAGTATCAGCAGCGGCAGGATCTTACCCGCATCAGCACATTTAACGGCACCAAGGGCCATGCCCATTCAGAATACCTGAACTACCTCAGCGAAACCGGCCTGCCGGGCCTGCTGATTTTTACGGCCATTATTATTTTTGTATGCACCAGGAGCCTTCGGCTTATTCATGTATACAAGGGATTTCCTGAAGGCGACATAGCACTTTATACATTCAGCGGCCTTGTCACCTTCTTTATCCATGGTTTTTTTAACGGTTTCCTGGAGTTTGAAAAAGTGGCCATGCCGGTGTTTATTTCTTACGCCGTTCTCACTTTTTTAGACCTACGGAGCAAAACTTCTTCGGCAGGTGTTTAGAGTTATTACCATTACTTATAACCGCAGGCAGCTTCTCGAAAAAGCGATCCATTCTGTTTTGGCACAAACGCATGCACAATTCGAATATTACATTGTTGACGATGGCTCGACCGATGGCACAGCAGCTATGGTGGCTGGCATTAACGACAAGCGCCTCAATTATTTATGGGTTGAAAATACCGGCGGGCAGCTGGCCCGGCTGCGCAATGAAGGGATGAGCCATACAGCCAGCCAGGTTATTGTTTTTCTCGATTCGGACGATTACTGGGAGCCCGGTTATTTGGCACAATTATACGAAGCCTATAAGCAGCCGGGCACCGGCTGTACCATATCAAACGCCACAATACACAAAGCTTCCGGCTCAGAAATTCTGTTCAGCGACGCGCTGATAACGCGTGCAAAAAAAGATCCTTTAAGGGCACGCCTGCTTAACGCCGGCTTTGTGATCTATCCCAGCTGCTTTTCGTTTAAGCAGCAAGCGCCGCCCTTGTTGTTTGACAATACCTTAAAACAAGGCGACAGCGCTCTTTTTTTACGGTTACTGGCCATGAAGAGTGCCGTGATACTGGATGCCCCAATGGTAAATATTCTGAAGCATGGCACCAACATGTCGATGGATATGGGTGCAAATGCCCCTTTTATTCAAACCTTTGCCGAAGAATTTAAAACCCTGGAACAATTAAAACGCAACGGAAAAGTGTCGTGGTGGATAAATGCCCGAACCCGGTCACGTTATTTTTATCAATTGGCCGGCAACTTTTCACAGACCGGCCGGCGCAGCATTTCTTTGAAAAACTTTCTCAAGGCTTTTTATGCCTTCCCCCTGAACTTTAAAGCACTTGCTAAGTTTTTTTTCCTGCTGTTTCGCGGATCCTGAAAAAACGCATAAGAAGTGCGAGGAGCAGGGCTGAAAGTGTATTAGCGAGCAGCGCACCACTAATGGTAAATTGTTTAATCAATAAAAGGCTTAGCAGCAGGTTGCTGACACCGCATACCAATACAAACTGAATGGTTTTTTGCAGCCAGTTTTGCCGGGTGTAATAAAACATTTCGAAAAGAACAAAAGCAAACAACAAAATATTGAAACCAGCCAGCAGGCAGTTCAAAACACTAAAATCGAAACCATATACCTTATTAAGCGTCAGGTATATAAGCCCTGCAGACCCTATTGCCACGCAGGCGCCCGATTGCCATACAATGGTACGAAAGGCAAGAACAGATCCGCCGATGTTCCGGTACACCAGCCTGGAGTATGACACCACAAACGCGCTGATGACAATGTGTGCCAACGAAATAAGGCTTGACAGCAATTGGTATTCGTTAAACCGGCCGGGCTCAAATAAAAAACCCAGCACATACAAATCGGCCTTGCTCTGAAAAAAACTGACCAACACCAGGAAGAAATAAAATCGGGTATTTTTAAGAAAGGCCCTAAGCTCGCTGAAAAGAACCGGTTGGCCGGGAGCCTGCTTAAACAGGAGCCGGCAAAAAAACAATTTAACAGCTTCGGAAACAATCACCAGGTAAAAAAACAGAACATCGTCAGTAACAATATCCTGCCATATTAAAATGCTGATGATAACGGCTGCCAGCGTATCAACACCAAAAAACAGGCCGCTGCGCCTGTTTAGCAATATATGCGGCTCATATAGCTGGCTGAAGGTACGCAGTAAAAAAATGAATGAAATGAAAAGTAAAGCATATCCATTAAAACAGAGCAGTGCAACAAATAAAAGCGGAACCACCAGCAAAAACCTGGAATAGAAGGCCAGGCGCCAGTTATGACTAAACTGCCGGTGCGACTGATAACTTTCTTTCACCAGGTAATCTTTAAGTCCCCAGCCCGAAAAAACAAGCAGCAGGTTGATGACTGCGTTGATTTTATTAATGGCAAGCAAACCCTGCGACAGGTTTTTTGCAATAAAAAGATACGTGAGCACCGCCACAAAAAAAGGATTTACCAGGCTTCTGCCTACATTAAACACCGAATTGAGACCGGTTTTGGTATGGATCAGCGGAATTCTCAACAGCTTAGGTTTTGCGCAGGAGCAATATTGGCCGCTCTACAAAATTGTAAAATAACACTGAAAATAAGGCCAGCACAACCAGGTAAGCCAATGTAATAACAGATGCGCTCAGCAGGCCCGTTGGCTGAAAAAAGGTGAGCGTTAAAAACTGCAGGCAGTAAAGATGCGACAGCAACACCGCATAACCCGTAAGGCTGAAATGTGTAAGCAGGGCTGTAAGGGCATTGGCCCTAAAATCAGTATAAATAAAAAAGGGAAGCAGCAATGCACAGGCAAGGGGCTGGTAAATAAATAACAGAGCGTTATAGCCGTCGCCCGTTAAAATTTTATGAAAAAACAAAGATATGCCCAGGAGGAAAAGGCCCGCGCACAAAAACCTATGGCGGTATAATTTCAGGTGGCCGCTAAAGCCGCTTTCTTTAATAAACAAAGCCATCAAAAACCCATACAATAGTGCATCCATCCGGTAAATCACAATTTTGCGCAGCTCCCAGTCGGTTTCGGGATGCTGTGTAAAAATATAGATCATACGAAAAGTTTGTACCAGCAGGATCATAAAAAGTAAAATCGCCAGTTTTTTCCTGAAAGTGTTTCCCGTTTTAAAAAAGTCTGCAAGCATGATAAATGGCAAAGGCAAAAGCAGGTACGACCACTCTTCGATGGGAATAGGCCATATTTCAGGAAAAAAGGCCGGGTGGCGGGTAAAAAGGTTTTGCGAAAAAACAATGTAAGGCCAGGCATTGACAGGCTGCTTTAAAAATACAGGGCCATGCGGGAGGTAAACCTGGTGCAACAAAACCAGGTTAACAGCTACAAACAGCAGGTAAAATGGCAGGGTGCGCACCCAGCGTTTCACATAAAAGCCAAACAGGGCTTTTGCCCTGGATATACCGGTATTGGCGAGCTTCAAAATCTGTGACCCAACCAGGTAGCCACTCAGGGCAAAAAACAGATCCTGCGCCATTTCGCCGAGTGGAAAAATAAGCTTGTACACCGGCAGATAAGGCCTTAGGATGTTATTGGTATGTGCCGCCACCACCAACAGCACACAAAGCCCCCGGGCCACGTCAAGTCCCACATTGCGAACAGCCCCATCCACCCGGGTGCCGGCAAACCTGGCTTTGATGATGTGTGCATTGGCCATTAACTTATAAACAGGGTTTTTATAAAACGTAATACAAAACTCATCATGTGTTCCTCATCTGCCGGCTTGTTTAAAATAATCGGGTTCATTTGCCGAAGGTTCACGAATATCCTCAACCACCGGCAAACCATCTTTTTGCGGAACCGAATGACGATACAATAACTCTTTTAAAAATTTAAACTCGTTATGATCGTGTTTCTTTAGTGACTTCACAATGACCTGCGCGTCTTTTTCCGGCATGTTCCATTCAACGGCCAAGCGGTTTATTGAAGGTTCTATGTATGAAATGTACAACAATTCCATTTGCGTATGGTCCTGGGTGTTTTCAAAATCAATGTCGCTTTTAAGCCCCCGCCGGTATTTATCAAGCATCAGCATATTTTCCAGCACATCGTTTTGAAATTCGGTTGGCGAAACACGGCCGCTTATGGAATCCGTTGCCCTGAACAGGGGTTGGATCACAATTTCGTGGCACCACAGGCACTTGGCAGGTTTGCCGGCATTGCCCAACCGTGCAGGGCTTGCCGCTATTAAACGGCCCGCCTTATCGTATATTCCAAACCGCAGCTGCCCGTTGGGCATAATATCAAACACTTCGAGCACCGATGCCGAGAATGATCCATCCATCACACTGCCATCACCTTCTTCGGCCACAAAAACCCAATCGCAGGGGTTTGCCGTGGCCGATGCGTATCTGATAACTCGGTGATGACTGGCCACAGAAGACTGGGTGAGCGGAAATGTTTTAAAACCGGCTGCAGGATGCTTTGTATAAAACTCGCTCAACCGGGCCGGCATGCCCACAATTTTATAATAATGCCAGCTGCTGCCAATAGTAGCGGTAATAAAATACCCAAGGTCCATCCGCTGATGGCGCTTATAGTATGCCGTGTTTTTTAAAGAATCGTTAATGAGCGCGATGGCCTCCAGAGCCGGTGTTGTAAATCCAAGCTTTTTAAAATCCAGCTCAAAGGTGGTTGAATCTTTCCAGTGAATGGCCTTATCCAGCGAATCTTTTGGCAAGGCGGCTCCCAGGTAGGATAAAGCCCATAACAACCCGGTGCGCTGGTTTTGCCACCCATCATTCTTATAATTGGAAGCATAAAACAGGGTGAGCTTGTTTTCGTTCGGTGTATGACACGACAGAAAAACAAGTACTGCAAGTATTAAAGCCGTTATTCTAATCATGCGCAGGTTTTATTTTTTTTATCAGCAGCTCGTACATGCCCACTCCCCGGCGCTCATCGCTCATTACCAGCAGGCTGGTATCGTTAATCAATAGCGGTTTTTTTAGCTGCCCGGACGATGAATAAAGAACAGTTTTCCCAATAACAGCCTGCGAATACCCTAAAACATGAACCGAAGAATCGATCTTACCCACCACTAAAGGCACTTCCTGGCTGGTATCGCGTGCACCCAGGCAACTATACAATACCAGGCCCCGGCTGCTCAATTTATAATCGTACAAAATGCCGGTGTGCGAAAACAGGCGCTGGCCACTGAGGGGCTTATACCGGGTAAACGCCAATGAGGGAATTATAAAAATAAGCAGTGATACAGCGGCATCAGCTAACCTTATCTTTGGTTTTATCGACCTGACCAGCAGCACAAAGAGTATTGCAAACAGCCACAGGCGGCTATACTGAATAAACAAGGGCATGTCTGCCAGCCGGTGAATAGGCAGGTTACAGGCCAGCAGTAAAACAAAAGCCATGGGTAAAAAGCGGTGCTGGGCCATGTCTTTTAAAAGAAACATAAAAGGCAACAGCAGCACCAGGCTATACACCGTTACATATTTATTTATAAGTATACCACCCAGCAAAACGATAAAGAAACCAACAAATAGCGGGGCTTCCTTTACGATCCTCCGCAGGCAGCTGAACAGAAGAACGTAGAATACCAGTTGAATTAAAACCGAGATAAAAGGCAGGTGAATGTAAGGCGAAGGGTTTTGGTATGGCTCATAAACAAATGCATGGAGCAAAAACGTGTGGAGGCTTTGGTTGGTATATAAAAAAGGCGCAGTAATGTCGTTTGCTGCAAGGCGCGGAAACACCATGGCTGCGTAATAGAAAAAAGTATCTTTTCCAACCAGCGCCAGCGTAGCTGCCTGGAAAAACATAAAAAATACGGCGGTCCATAAAACCGTTCGCCAGTCTTTTTTAAGAAAAAGCAGTACAATCATAAACCCCGGGAAAATTTTTAACACGGTCATCAGCGCCAGCCATAAGCCGGCTGTAACGGACTGCTGTTTTTGCCAGGCCATAAAAAACTCCAGCAATAAAGCGGCCATTAAAATATATGCCTGGCCCTGGTGATAATTAGAATAAAGCGGCTGAAAAAAAATGAATGGCAACAGGTAAAACCCATAGCTGAAAAATTGAAAATGGAAAAGCGCTTTTTTCAACGACCAGCACAAAACCACCAGACTCAGTAAATTAAATAACAGCTTCGCCGCTCCCGAGCCCAGCCAGGCAAAAGGGGCGTAAAAAAGAAGTGAGAAGGGAGGCACGGGTGTGTAATTCCCAAAAAAAACGCCTGACTCATACTCCCTGATGAGGGCATTGAAAAAATGAATGTCCTGGTAAAATTTAAGTGGCTCTGTTCCGGCCAAAAAAAACCGGCTGCCATAATAATAATTGCCAAAATCGCCAATGGCATGTGTGGCTGTTAAAACAATCAGCAACGCATTGAATAAAAAAAAGAAAAGCAGGAAAAACCGAACGGTTTTTTTTCCGAGCCGGTTCACCGAAAGGATGTTTGCGATCCCATCGCTAAATTCATATTTAACATCATTCTGAGAGATGAAATTGTTTTTTCTTTATTTTAGCTAAAATAACAAAGGATTTTGCGAATATAAAAACAGTTGGGCCCGGTTCCTTCCCAGTTGCTGTAATTTTTACAGCGGGCCTGTTTTAATTACTGTTGCAACTTATGGAAAGCAGCCAGCCCATACCGGTGTATAAGATCAAAACCAAGGAGATGGCCCCCTTTGGCTTCGACATTATTGATGTGCTTGGTAAAAGTGGCAAAGCGTACGACAGCAGCTCACCCCACCGGCACACATTTTTTGAGCTGTTTTTTTTCGAAAGCGGCAGAGGCGATCACGAGATCGATTTTAATCATTATCCCATTGAGGGTGGCAGCCTTCATTTTGTGTCGCCGGGGCAGATCCATCACATCACGTTGAATCAAACCAAAGGCTACGTTCTTTGTTTTACCGAAGATGTGGCGGCGCTTAACAGCAAGGGCGATTTTATTGAGCACTTCCCGTTCTACGACCCTTCCAACCCGCCTGTGCTGAAGCTGAGCAAGGCATTGGCCGGTGAAATAGCAGGCCTCATTCATTCGGCCAACCGCGATTTGCAGAAAAACCGCGACAACAGCACCGATCTGTTTCACGCCTACCTGAACGTGATACTGGTAAAAACCCGGGCTTTTTTTATGGACAGCCACAATAACGCCAGGCCGCTTAACCAGCACAAAAAACAAAAGGCCCTGGCATTTAAAAAACTGGTAAACGAACTGTACCTGTCGCACAAATCGGTTTCGGATTATGCGTTAAAGCTCAACGTGTCGCCCAATTACCTGAATGCGCTTTGCAAAAAACACGAGGGCAAAACCGCCATGCAGATCATTCACGACAGGCTTTTGCTGGAGTCGAAACGCCTGCTGTATGCCACCGATATGAACGTAAAAGAAATCTCGTTTTACCTGAAATTTGAAGACGTGCCTTATTTTAACCGCTTTTTTAAGAAGCATACCGGCCTTACGCCCGTGCAGTACCGCCAGAAAAAATCAGAAAATGATTGAAAAGTGCAAGTGCCTGATTGTTTAGTGCTGCTTTTTTAGAGGCCAATGGTCTAATTTTACTTTATTAAACATCCACATCGATCTTTATGAAAAAAAGAATTGTTACTTCATTGTTTGCCATTGCCTGTTTGCTGGGCAGCTCGGCTTTTATTATCAAATATCAAAACGGCATTGCCGGGTATACCGGCGCACCCGGCGAGGGTTCCTGCAATTCGTGCCATGGCAATGCTTCCAGTCCTTCATCCGGCATCACCATCAGCTCCACACCGGCATTTACGCTCAATGAGTTTGTGCCCGGCACCACTTATAATATGACCGTAACTATTGCTGCCAGTGGTTTTAATAAGTTTGGCTTTGGCTGCGAAATTCTCGACCAGTTTTTAATTAATGCAGGCATGATGCAGAACCAGGGCCCCGGTGTGAAGTTTCTTTTTTCGAGCGGCAGAAAAAACGCCGTGCACAGCACGCCCAAATCGGGCACCGGGCAGGCCAGCTTTACATTTGACTGGGTGGCACCTTCTGTGGGCGATACAGCCACCATTTATGCAGCGGGCAATGCGGTGAATGGCAATGGCAGCACCAGTGGTGATTTTCCGCTGCCGCCGGTGCTTATGCAGCTAAAAGCACAGGCCCCTGTATCGGAACCAACAGCCGTAAAAGAAAATTCAAGCTTTGCCCTGCACTCTGTCTCGGTTTATCCCAACCCGGCCAAAGAAACTTCCACCCTTGCTTACCGCCTGGCGCAGGCCCGGCAAGTAACCGTTGAGCTGGTTGATCTTTCGGGGAAAACAGTAAAGACACTTGTAAACGAAAAACAGGCCCCGGGCGCCTATTCACAGGCCATTGATCTGCGTGGAGTGGCCGGTGGCATTTATTTTGTAAAAGTATCGGGCAATGGCCTCAAGGCAGCGCAAAAAATGCTGATGGTTGAAAATTAGATCTGTCCACGCTTATGGCAGCGCATTAGCATGCCTTTATGAATACTTTCCCGGAACGAGGTAATTCGTTACATAATCGCTCACGCCGTCCTCAAGGCTGGTAAAAGGCTGGCTGTAACCCACCGAAATTAGCTTGCCCATGGCAGCCTCGGTAAAGTATTGATATTTATCGCGGATGTCTGCCGGTGTATCCACAAAGTCAATAAGCGGCAGTTTGCCCATGGCTTTAAAGGTGGCATTGGCGAGGTCTAAAAAAGTGCGGGCCTTGCCGCTTCCGAGGTTATAAATGCCGCTTTTTGGTTTTTGGGTGTAAAGGAACCAGATCACCGATACCACATCCTTTACATATACAAAGTCGCGCAGCTGGCCGCCATCGGTGTAATCGGGACGGTGCGAGCGGAATAATTTTACCTTGCCAGAGCTTTGGATCTGGTTAAAGGCATGAAAAATAACCGAGGCCATGCGGCCTTTATGGTATTCGTTGGGGCCGTATACATTAAAAAACTTAAGACCCTGCCACACGGGTGGCTGCTGTTTTTGCTGCAGGGCCCATTTATCAAATTCGTTCTTGCTGTCGCCATAAGGGTTCAGCGGCTTCAGCAATCCTATTTTCGACTCATCGTCCACATAACCCTGCTCGCCCAAACCATAGGTGGCAGCCGACGAGGCATATACTAAAGGAATATTGTTTTGGGCGCAGATGTTCCACAGTGCTTTGGTGTAGTTTACATTCAGCTCGTTAAAAATGTCGACATTAAATTCGGTGGTATCGGTGCGCGCACCAATGTGGATCACATGACGGATCTCGCCAGAGTGTTTTTCAAACCAGGCAATAAAATCCCTGCGCTCCATTTTTTGTTTAAACTGTTTGCCTTCGAGATTTCCGTTTTTTTCAATCTTAGAAAAATCATCTACCAGAATAAGGTCTGAAACACCTTCGGAATTGAACTTCGAAACCAGGCAGCTTCCAATAAAGCCTGCCGCACCTGTAATTACAATCATAACACTAAAATGAAGAATCAAAGGTAATTAAAGTTTTTAGTGTTTAGCGCTTAATTTTGAATTCGTCACCAGTCGCTGGCCCCTAGTCGCTTATCCGAAATTGTACATTGTACGCTGTATTCTGTATTAAGACTAAGTTGATAGTCATTAGTCACAAGGCGTTGGTCCCAAGTCCTGGTTCCCGTTTTTTGTCGCACTGAGTGATTTCTTTGTTTGAGGTTCAGGCCGGCGAAGAAATTGTACCTGTACTGAACCGGTCTAAGCATCGAACGGTGATTCCTGTTTCCTGCTATTCTCCTTTTCATTATACATTTTTAATAAGTTGTCTTGCTTCCTGGCTCTTGATTCCTTAATTCAATCTCTTGTTTATCCTCCGAGCCGCCTCTTATGTCTTGCATCTTGTGTCTTAAATCTTGAATTTTGAACCCTTAAAAACCTTACTTTCGCCTTACTCATGATCAAACAATTCTGGACCTCCCTATCGTCTATCGGTATTAAACCCAACGGGGAGGAAAAACACGTAAAACGGATTACTTTAATTAACCAGTATACCTTTATTGCCTTTTTACTTTACCTGATTAACGGCGTCAGCGATCTGCTGCTGGGCTTTACTTATGAAGGCATTGTACTTGGCATCTCCTCGCTGGTGATTATCCTGTGCCTTTACCTCAACAAGCTGCACCACCATCGCATTTCGGTGACCATTCTTTATATTTTTATCGGCCTCACCATTTATTATTTCGGCTCGCTGGCCGGCGTGCAGTCGGGCGATTACCTGTATTACTTTCCGCTTATTCTTTCCATTTCCTTTGCATTTGATGCCCGGCGCGACCGGCTGCTGATCGTGATCCTGTTTTTATTTACCCTGGCTCTTATTTTGCTGAACGCTTTTTCTTACACCGAAACCCCTTCCTATAACAGCAACCGCTACAGCATGTTTGTGGTAAACCTGATGCTGAGCATTGCCACGGTAGGTTTTTTTATATACCTCACCGGCAAAAACAATGAGATGATCAACGACCTGTATAAGCAGCGCTTAAAAGAGCGCGAAGAAAGCGAGATTACTGTAAAAAAGGCCCTGAAAGAAAAGGAAGTGTTGCTGGCCGAGCTGCACCACCGTGTAAAAAACAACCTGGCCATTATGGTAGGCTTTTTTAACATGCGTCTCAATACCACACATAATGAGGAAGCCCGGGCCGTATTGCTTGAAAGTAAAAACCGGGTCAATTCCATGGCCCTCATCCATAACCATCTTTACCGCAAGGAAGATTTTTCGGAGATCAATTTCAGCACCTATATTAATGACCTGGTGGAAGAGATAAAAAACTCCTATCCTTCGCTGGCCAAAATGGTAACCGTGCAAAGCGACATTGCCGCGGTGAAGCTCAACCTGAATATGGCCATTCCCTGTGCGCTGATATTGAACGAGCTGCTCACCAATTGTTATAAGCACGCGTTTAAGGAGCGCGACCGGGGGCATATTGTTATTGGCTTTACCCCCGGGAAAGACGAGCAGGAGCTGAAATTAAGCGTGAGCGACAACGGCATTGGGCTGAAGGACGATTTTAACAGCCGCGATTCAATGGGCATTACCGTAATACAGGCACTTTCGCAGCAACTGAACGGCAAACATAGCTACCGGACCGAGAACGGCACCCATTTTGAGCTGGTGTTTGGCTTTTGAGACTCGCCGATTAAACAAATCATGACCACACCTGTGTGCCTTCGGTGCAATTGGTGCAAATATCCACCTGGTTGCGGCCGGTGAGTATTGAGCGCCTGAAGCTGGCGTACGCTTCCGAAAACCACACGTTTTCAAATTTTTCTTTTGTAAGATTGCCCAGCTGGTGCTTGGCATCCTTATCAAAGCAGCAGGGCACAATTTTACCGTCCCATGTAATCACGCAGCCCTGCCACATGCGCCAGCACTGGTTCAAAAGCTTGTTCTTGATCTCAAACTGCCCGGCTGCATTTTTTTTATAGCGGGCATAATGGCCAATATCGGGAATCAGGTTGTGGCCATTCTTAAAATCGTATATCTGGGCCGTTTTTATTTTTACCTCATCCACCCCCAGCTCGCGGCCCAGTTTTTTTACTGCGGCCACCTGCCCCTGGTTGGGTTTAAACACAACAAACTGCCAAACAATGTGCGGGGTTTTGCTTTTGAGCAGCTTTTTTTGTTTCACCATCTCAAGGGTGCCTTCCAGCACCTTATCCAGTTTTCCGCCAATGCGGTACTGTTCGTACACTTCCTGTGTCACTCCATCCACCGAAATAATAAGCTTATCGAGCCCGCTCAACACCGTTTGCCTTGCATTCTCCTCAGTAAGGTAATGTGCGTTAGTGCTGGTAATGGTGTAAATATTTTGCCGGCCGGCATGGGCCACCATTTTTAAAAAGCCGGGATTCAGGTAAGGCTCACCCTGGAAATAAAACGTAAGACTGTGCAGATGCTTTTTAAGCTGGCCAATGACGTTTTCAAACAGCTGGTTTTGCAGCATGCCGGTGGGTCGCGTAAATTCGCGCAGGCCGCTGGGGCATTGCGGACATCTTAAATTGCAACTGGTGGTTGGCTCTATGCTCACAAAAACCGGCAGGCCGGCCTGCACGGGCTTACCCACCAGGCGCGAATAATAAAAACTGGCAGCCAGCTTAAAAAAATTAAACACCTTGGCCGGTGTCAGTTTTTTTAATACGCCTATATAATAATGTATCAACCTGAAATTTAAACGGTTTATAAAATATTGTCACTACTTTTGCAAAATTAGTCAATGCCGAAGCAAGTATCACAAATAATTTGGGTTTTTATAGCAGCCTTCATTTTTACCCGCTGCGCCCAGGTGGTGCCCCTTAGCGGCGGCAAGCGCGACACTGCGCCGCCAAAGCTCTTAAACGCTGTGCCGGCCAATAAAAGCACAGGCTTCAGCGCCGGCCTGATTGTTCTGGAATTTGACGAATATGTAAAAGTAAGCGACCTGGCCAATCAATTAACCGTATCACCAAAATTAAAAACCGCACCCGAAGTTGAAACCGATCGCAAAAGCCTGCGTATAACTTTAAAAAAGGAAGAGCTGGCACCCAACACCACCTATCGTTTTTCGTTTGGCAAAGCCATTGTGGATATGCACGAAGGAAATCCATTGCAGGATTTCAGTTATGTATTTAGCACCGGCAGCACCATCGATTCGTTAAAAATAAACGGAACGGCTACCGACGCTTTTACCGGCAAGGCCTCGGCGGGTGTGCTGGTAGGCTTATACATGAACGCGATGAGCGACAGCCTGCCCTATAAGGAGGCACCTGATTACACCGGGAAAAGTAACGACGATGGCGAATTTCATTTCACCAACCTGCCCGGTAAAACGTTTAGGGCTTATGCGTTTGAGGATAAGAACAAAAACGGGCATTACGATGGTGAAACAGAAAAAATAGCTTTTCTTGACAGCGATCTGACGTTAACCACAGATACCAGTCTAAAATTCCACCTCTTCCAGGAAGAAGCCTCCAAAAGCTTTATTAAAAAAAACCTGCTGCCTTACTATGGTTTGGTTCAGGTGCTTTTAAACAAAAAAGCGGTAAACCATGTTATGGCTCTTAATAAAAGAGACAGCGCCGGTATTTTTGAAACCCGCCCCGGCGTTGAAAAAGACACCATCGCCATTTATTATAAGGATATGGGCGATACTCTTGGCCTGGCGCTCCAGTCAAACAATAAAACCGACACGCTTAAAATAGCCCTGCCCAAAAAGCCGGCCGCCAAAAAAAAGTTTAAGGGTTATGCCTTTAATGTCTCGGCCAATACCCTTTCTTTAAACACACCCCTTATTGTTACTTTTTCAAACTGGATGAACATTCAGAAAACCGAAACCGCCAACATGCGGTTAAGCAGCCGCGAGGACTCAGCCATTAATGCCGAGCCGGTGAAAGGCCGGTGGCTGGATGTGAACCGCTATGAGATCAACAATACCTTAAAAGAAGCAATGAGCTATACCTTTAAGATTGACACCTGCGCTTTTTTTGACGCCACAGATGTTTGCAATGCGGCAGACAGCATAAGTTTTAAACCCGAAAGCAGGATCGAATTCGGAAAAGTGACCCTTAAGCTGCTTTTAAACAAAAAACAGGCCTATATCATCCGTTTAATAAACGAGCGGCAGGAAACCGTAAAAGAATCGCCGGTAACGCTTCCGCTTGCAGTAAGTAACGCTGTAACCGTTGATTTTACTGATGTAAGGCCGGGCAGCTATTTGGTAAAGATCATTTACGATAACAATGCAAACGGCAAATGGGATACCGGAAAACTGCTTTTAAAACAACAGCCCGAACAGGTAATTATTCATTCAAAGCAAATAAAAGTGCTTTCGGATTGGGAAATTGAAGAAGAAATTTCGATCAAAGAATAAAAAAATACGGCGCCTCATTTTTCGTTTTGACTGAAAACAAAAATACGTATCTTTATCCCCTAAAGTTGCTGTGCCTCCAAAACACCTGTAAAATCAGCGTATTCAGAGCATCTCTTCAAAAAAATTCTGCGCAGGATTCATACTGTGGTAATTCAGATCAAGACCTTAAAACACTATTAACAATTTCAACAAATCTATGTTGAAAAAATAAGTCCTTAATAATTAGATAAGAAGTAAAAATTTATTTACTTCGTATCAACAAATCTCAAAAACAAAAAACCATGGCAAAAAAAGCAACAGCTAAAAAAGCTACAGCGAAAAAAGCAGCTCCTAAAAAAGCAGCTAAGAAAGCAGCTAAAAAAGCAGCTCCTAAAAAAGCAGCTAAGAAAGCGGCTCCTAAAAAAGCAGCTAAGAAAGCAGCTAAGAAAAAGTAATAAAAGCCCCGCATCAGCGGGGTTTTTTATTTTAGTTCTTTTTCATCCTTCCCCCGGCCGTTCTTCTTCACCGGCCCCTTTCGTGCTCCTCACGAAAATTCAATTATATTTGCAATCACATCTTTAATCACTTATTTATCATGAAAAAAATCTTTCAGTTATTTTTTGCTTTTGCATGTTTGGCAGGCACAATTTCCTGCGGCGGTGGAAAAAAAGAAGAAGCCATTGTGGCGCCCGAAGGCATGAACGTGCTTGACCTGAGCAAATACGGAAAACCGTTTGCCATTTTTGTTCCCGACACCACGCATTCACGGCTTATCATCACCGAGCAGTCGTATGGCGCTTTGGATATACAGGTTGGAAAAAACTTTGCCATCAGCATTAATGAGCAGCCGGCCGATATTGAGCTTCGCAAAAAGGACGTGAAAGAGGACGAGGTGAATAAACTCAAGAGCTTTATCACCGAAGAGGTCAACGCCATTATGTGGGAAAGCGAAATTACCCAGCCCGAGTTCCATTTTTTGCTCAATCAAAAAATTGGCAACAGCGACTACAGCTTTGAAGAGATCAAAAACAGCGAGAACCTTTTTGGAAAAGAAGCGATCCAGAAAATGTTTGACAGCTGCAAGAATATAAAAGAAACAAAAAAAGGCGGCAACGCCTGAGCTGCATCAGCCAGTATTTCAACAAAGCCGCTGCCCTGTGGGAGCGGCTTTTTGCGTTCAGGCACTATTAACAATAAAATTAAATTATTAACATATTGCCAATCTTACGAGTTTTTTTTAATATTTGCTGTAATTCAAACCAAAAAACATGTCTGACGAACTTGAAAAAAATGATAGAGGAGATTTGTTCTCAAAATCAGTGAGAGCAGGAAAACGCACTTACTTTTTTGATGTAAAAAGCACGCGTGGGAACGATTATTACCTGACTATTACAGAAAGTAAGAAACGTTTTGGCACCGATGGCAAATTCACATACGAAAAGCACAAGATTTTTCTATATAAAGAAGATTTTGAAAAATTTATGGAAGGCCTCGACGAAGCGGTGAACCACATCCGCGAAAATGCACCCGAGGTGGAAAGCCACTACGAGCCAAAAGAAAGTGCAGAAGCAAAAAATTCAGACCTGAGTTTTGAAGACCTGGGAAATTAATTAAACAGGCGGCGCCCACAAAGCGCCGCTTTTTTATTTCCATCCTGCCATACAAACAAAGGGGCTATCTTAAAACTTCCTCAGCTTTTTCAAAAATCAGCTTTTCCCACAGTGCATATTCGCTAGCCGAAGGATGAAGCCCGTCGGCCGCCACCAGGCTGCTATCCTCCCCCATTTTTTTAGAAAGCTCAAAAACATCTGCCAACGGCAGCCTGCGCGCAAGCGCCTGCTGCTTAATTACAGTATTAAAAGCTGCAATGCCGCTGCTGATGTGGCGGCCCCCGCCATAATGTTTGCCCTGTGGGGTCACTCCAAAATCGGGAATGGTAATGAGCACAATTTTTCTTTTATCGGGCAGCGCTTTTTGAGTTTCATCAAGAATGTATTCCAGATTTTTTTTAAACACGCCCAGAGGCACCTGCCTTACCCAGTCGTTTACCCCAATGAGCAGGGTTACAAAGTCGGGCTTAAGACGCGGCAGCAGGGGCAGCTCTTCGTCAATCAGGTTTTGTGTGCTAAAGCCGTTGCGGGCAGGATTATCGAGCAGCCGGCAAGCGGTTTGTTTTTCATTTAAATGCTGCGCAAGCAGGTAAGGCCACGACTCCTTTTCGGTGGCACCGGTGCAAATGGTGTAAGAAT
Source organism: Bacteroidia bacterium (assembly GCA_044221905.1). Lineage (GTDB taxonomy): Bacteria > Bacteroidota > Bacteroidia > B-17B0 > Aurantibacillaceae > Aurantibacillus. The sequence goes on along the minus strand of JBGAOE010000002.1, from coordinate 1,128,957 downwards.
CGCCCAGGGGCAGATAGCGCACTTCTTTGCGCGTTTGATAAAATGGCAGGCATAACATAAGCAGACTGAGTAAATGCACAAAAAATCCCATACTTTATATACGTTGTCATTCATAGTTTGGATTCGGGGGCAGTACATATTAATTAGCTATCTTCGCAGCAGGCATATGAAACTGCTGATACTGGATAATTACGATAGTTTTACCTACAACCTGGTGCATTTGGTAGAAAAAGTAAGCAACATATCTTTCGATGTGATCAAAAACAACCAGATCGACCTGGAGCAGGTAAACAATTACCATAAGATCTTATTATCACCGGGACCCGGCTTACCCTCGCAGGCGGGCATTATGCCCGAATTATTAAACAGCTACGGCCACACTAAATCAATACTGGGCGTGTGCCTGGGCCTGCAGGCCATTGGCGAGCGTTTTGGCGCCCGCTTAAAAAACCTCAGCAGGGTATATCATGGCATGGCCTGCCCGGTGAAATTAATTGACGAAGACCCGTTGTTTAATGCCTGTCCCACCGTGTTTAATGCAGGGCGCTACCATTCCTGGGTTATTGATGAGCAATATCCAGGTTCCGATCTGGTGGTTACCGCTGTGGACAGCGAAGGTTTGATTATGGCCGCACGGCACAAACATTATGATGTAAGAGGCGTTCAGTTCCATCCCGAATCCATTTTGTCCGAACATGGTGAAACCATTATCCACAACTGGCTCAGCTAATGGCAGCAACAAACAATACAGGTCCGATAAAAGCCAATGGCTATATGGTTTACACCGGTCATTCCGTGTTCCGCTCGCTTTCTTCTTTTCTCTCAAACCAGCCTTACAGCTCGTACTTTATTTTGTGCGACGAAAATACGTTCGCACATTGTTTGCCCGGGCTTATCACCCAATGTCCTTTATTGGGCCAGGCGCAGGTAATTGAAATTGAAAGCGGCGAGCAAAGCAAATCCATTGATTTTTGCCAGCACATATGGCAAACGCTGCTGGAAGAAAAAGCCGGAAGGCACAGCCTGCTGATTAACCTGGGCGGTGGCGTGGTAAGCGACCTGGGAGGCTTTGCCGCATCGGTGTATAAGCGCGGCATTGATTTTATTACCATTCCCACCTCGCTGCTGGCCATGGCCGATGCCAGTGTGGGCGGAAAAACGGGCATCGATTTTGGCGGCCTTAAAAACAGCATTGGCAGCTTTGCCCAGCCTAAGGCCGTGTTTGTGAATAGCGGTTTTTTACATACCCTGCCGGCACGGCATTATAAAAACGGGCTGGCCGAAGTATATAAAATAGCACTGGTAAGTAACGCCGCCTTTTGGCAGGAATTAAACGGCAAACCATTGCCGGCAGAGCATCTTATCCGCAAAAGCATCGGGCTTAAAAATGCCATTGTGCAGCGCGATCCTTTTGATAAAGGCCTGCGCAAAACGCTCAACTTTGGCCATACCCTGGGGCATGCCATCGAAGCATTGGCGCTGGCGGCCGGAGAGGATCTGCTGCACGGCGAAGCTGTAGTAGCCGGTATGCTGGTGGAAAGTCACATTGCCTGGCAAAAGAAACTGATCGCTAAAAAAGATTTAACCGCCATTAACAAGGCTCTGCAGTCTGCCTTTCAACTCCAAAAGATCCGCTTTTCCACAAAACAGGTTGTTGAGCTGATGGCCAACGATAAAAAAACATCGGGCAGCCGTATATTGTTTGCCCTTATTGATGGCATTGGCAGCTGCCGCTTTGATGTTCAGGTAAGCACGGCTCAACTAGAAAAAGCGATCTTATATTATAATCAATCTGTTTTATGACAGGGCTTGGCGCACCACAACATTCTATAAAATGCACGGTAAGCCTTTCAGGCTCTAAAAGCATCAGCAACCGCTTATTGTTGCTGAACGAGATCATAAAAACACCGCTGGAGCTGGGAAATCTTTCTGACGCAGAGGATACAAATTTACTAAAGCAGGCAATTGCTATTATTAAAGCTAAAACCGGCACTGTTATAGATGTGGGCCATGCGGGCACCGACTTTCGGTTTTTAACCGCTTTTCTTTCCATAACACCTGGTGTTTGGACGCTGACCGGTTCTGAACGCATGAAACAACGGCCTGTTGGAAGCCTGGTAAATGCCCTTAGGAACCTTGGCGCAAACATCTCTTATATCGGCCAGGAAAATTATCCGCCGTTAAACATTACAGGAAGCGATCTTACAGGTGGCACGCTGGCCATCGATGCGGGCATCAGCAGCCAGTTTGTTTCGGCGCTGCTGCTTATTGCACCTGCCCTACCCGGCGGTTTGGAGCTTCGCCTGCAGGGCCAGGTGGTATCTGCACCTTACATTCGCATGAGTGTTGAATTATTAAAGGCCCTGGGGGCAAAGGTGGTGTTTTCTCAAAACGGCATCCACGTGAGTCCCTTAACCACCGATCCTTCTATCACCGCGTTCGAAATAGAGTCCGACTGGTCGTCGGCTTCTTACTGGTACAGTATGTGTGCCTTATCTGCGGGTTCGGAAGTAGAATTGCCACGCCTGTTTAAACAAAGCCTGCAGGCCGATGCCGTATTGCCCGGGCTTTTTGAAGGCCTGGGAGTAGAAACCCGGTTTAGCGAAAACAGCATTGTGCTGCGCAACGTAAAAACCAAGCTTACTTTTTTTGAGCACGATTTTTCCGATTGCCCCGACCTGGCGCAAACCCTGGCGGTAACCTGCTTTGGCCTGGGCATCGAATGCCACCTGCAGGGCCTTAAAACCCTTAAGATAAAAGAAACAGACCGCATACTGGCCCTTAAAGCGGAGCTGGAAAAATTTGGAGCCAACGTTGCAATCACCAATCAATCCATACACATAGGCCCGGCCCGGAACCTGAAACCCAAAACTCCTGTCGCTATAAACACCTATAACGACCACCGCATGGCCATGAGCTTTGCGCCGCTGGCCCTGGTTTTTGGGCAGCTCTTTATCCAGCACCCCGAAGTGGTTGACAAATCGTACCCGGCCTTTTGGCGCGATTTGAAAAGCGCAGGTTTTAGTGTAAATTTGCAGCCGTAATTAATGGCCTTTTTTGCATCTAATAAAGCAGGATCCGGCGGATCCGAAATGCCTTTTCTGCAGCACCTGGAAGTGCTGCGCTGGCACCTGGTGCGGAGCGCCGCCGTGGTGGCCGTGCTGGCCATTACCGCCTTTTGCCTCAACGATTTTATTTTTGACACCGTTATCTTTGGGCCGCTGCAGCAGGACTTTATTTCTTACCGGGTGCTGTGCGCCCTTGGCTATAAAATAGGCGTGGGCGATGTGATGTGTATGACCGTGCACACGCAGCACCTGCAAACACTCAGCGCCTCGGAGCAGTTTTTCAATCACATGTGGATTTCTTTTGTAACCGGCTTTATTGCCGGCTTTCCGTTTGTGCTGTGGGAGCTCTGGAAATTTGTGAGCCCCGCATTAAAAGACAAGGAAATTGGCCCGGTGAAAATTTTTGTGATCATTGCCTCTATTCTCTTCCTCATCGGTATCTTTTTCGGATACTTCCTGCTGTTTCCCATGAGCTACAATTTTTTGGTGAACTACCAGGTTTCTGCCAGCGGCATTGTGCAAACCAACAATACCTTTGACGATTACATTTCGCTGATCAGCACCATGACCCTGGTGGCAGGCATTATTTTTGAAATGCCGGTGCTGGTTTATTTTTTAACCCGCATGACCCTGCTTACGCCACAGTTTATGCGCAAGTACCGCAAACACGCCGTGGTGATCATTTTGATTGCCGCTGCCGTAATTACACCAAGCCCCGACGTTACCTCGCAAATGATTGTGGCCGTGCCCATGTACCTGCTTTATGAAATAAGCGTATTTGTGTCGGCCTGGGTGATCAAAAAGCACAAGCTCAGCTAATTTAAATTGCCATGTCAAGCAACGCCGTTAAAGAGTTTAATGATTACCGTTCAAAAATGAACGAAGTGATACTGGGTAAGGATAACCTGGTGATCAAACGCCTGTTTAACCTCGATACCCAAACCTACGCCGAGGGGGCGCTGCCGGTGAAAACCAAGGAGCTGCTGGGCCTGGTGGCCAGCATGGTGCTGCGCTGCGACGACTGCATTAAATACCACCTCGAAAAGTGCAAAGAGCAGGGCTGCAGCACAGAGGAGATTTACGAAGTGTTTGCCGTGGCCAACATTGTGGGCGGCACCATTGTAATTCCTCACACGCGGCGTGGTGCCGAGTTTTGGGAAGAACTTCAAAAATAATCCTGAATGGGCGCACTGATATTTATCAGTCTGGGAATAATGATGCTGATGGGCCTGCCTACGCTCACCTATTTTTATGCCAAACACCTGGGCCGCAATCCCCCGTAAGTGGTTTCTGATCGGCATCCTACTGCCTTATTTTTGAGATGGTTTCTAATCAATATCCCACACACTGGGCCGCTTGCGGGTATAAAAGGGCTTAAAGTAGTTTTTATGCTCCAGTATAAACGCCATGATAAAGTAAATAATAACCGGGCTGCCAAAGGTGAAAAAGGAGAGGTAGATAAAATACATGCGCACCGTGGTGGTTCTTATGCCCAGCTTGCCGCCAAGCCATTGGCATACCCCAAATGCTTTTTGTTCAAACCAATGAATAATGCTGCTTATCACAGCACAAAAATAAACTATTTACAGGTATTTTAAAACGCCGGCCCGCCATTAAGACCAGATGTGTTAAGGTTTTTTGAAAATAACAGCGGTTTTACGGCCACAGGAGGCTGCACATCAAAAATTTGAATATTTTTGTGTACCCCTAAGGCAATCCATGAAAATACCCCCTGTAATTTTTGAACACCATTTCCGGTCCCGAACATTAAGAACATGAAAAACCTGCTCCTCTTTCTGGTGATAACCATATGTCTTACAGGCTGCCGCAAAGTTTACACCTGCCGGTGCTACACCACCGCGGTATACAAAACAGCCTCGGGAAATCTTAAAACCGAACTTTTTCCCGGTTCCAATTCACAATACAGCGAAGCTTTCACCAAACGCGAGGCCCAAACATCTTGCCGGAGCGAGGAAATGGCCATCAGCGCCAGCGTTACCAAATGGTATACCGCCAACGGCGCCCATCCGCTGGATGAAGGTGAATCCATTATAACCACCTGCAGCATCGAAAATTAAACGTTATTGATGAAAAAGCTCTTTCCACTACTGCTACTTGTATTTTGTATGACGGCCTGCAAAAAAAAATACGCCTGCGCGTGCACCACCGATATTTATTACCCAAACGGCGAGGCGTATGAAATGACCAATACCCAGTCTATTAACAGGAAGTTGACCAAACAGCAGGCCAATGCCGTGTGTGTGCACGAGGAAGAAAACATTAATCAAACCTACAGGAATATTTCTGACAGCAGCGGCACCACCGGGGCCAATGCCCGGATCTCTACCGAGTGCCTGGTTCAGTAACCCGGGTTTTTACCCGGCCGATTGCAGCATAGAAGCGGCGATGCCGCATTTCAAACACTGTTTTTTACTGCAGTAATTATCATACAGGTTTATAAGGCCCTGGCTGTCGGCCGCATGGGCAAGTGCCTGCTGCCGGCTGGCAAACAACCTGGTTTTATTGTTTTTTTCAAAGCCCGATTGCCTCAGCAGATCGAGCGCCAGGTCCAAAAATGCAGGTTGCAGCGTTTTGCGGGAGTAAAAAAAGAAAAAGGGCGCAAAGGTGTTGATGATGATCGTATCGATGGCTTCTTTTCCCGGTGCCGGGATATGGGTTTTATGCTCCCGCTTCAGTTGCAGGGCCTCCTTCAGCAAGCCGTAAGAATTATAACGTTGCGGATGGCTCACCAGTTCACTGTTGGTGTGTATCAGCAGCGCCATTTGGCACAGGCGCACGCCCGGAAAATTAGCCGGCCTCAGCTTCGAGAATTTAAAAATCTCTTTTTGTACGGGAAGCAGGTTATACTTGTTTTTAAGGTGCTCAAATTCATTTTGCAACTGCTGGCTGTGTTTATCGCCAAACTGGTCTTCGAGCAGGCCGGCAGTCCCAAGCAGTAAGGCTTCGAGCTGCTGCAGGTTATCGGCGTGCTTAAGCAGCAACCGCACCGGCAGGTGCCGGGCAATACGCTCAAAAGGCTCGGCATTTACATGAAACCCAAAATTGCGTAATAGCAGGGCATAAACCGTTTGGGTGTAATCTGCGTTAAAAAAGCCGTATAGCTCTTCCAGCCGCGTTATTTTATGCTCCAGCCGTTCAACGGCCATTCGCTCCAGCCAGGCGGTAAATTTAAGGTCGGGCACGTGCTTTAACAGGCCGGTGCAGGGCAGCTTATTTTTTGCCTGCTGCAGCTGTTCGTAATTATCAAGGGCGCTTTTATGCACCAGGTGCTTCAGCTCCAATACTTCCACGCCGTGTTTTGTATTTTGTGCCAGGTCCAGGTCGTGCTCATACACCACGTGTAAAATAATGGTATCGTAGTTTTTATTGCCCTGGTGGCCGTGCTTCAGCCAGTCGCTGGTGTTTACGTGCAGCTCTATGTTGCCGGCCAGCTCAAGGCCATTCAGCTTAATGCGGGCATTAAAAAAATCAGGCCCTGCGTCGCGGTTAAGAGATCCCGGGCTTAACACCAGCAGTTCGCTGCCGGCGGTGGTGCGCAAATCTGCAGGCTTCAGCAGGCGGTGCTGCCATATAAACTGCAGCAGATTTTCGGGCAGCCTAGGCATATCCTTTCAGCTTATAGGTTACGTAGCCTATCCACTCGTGAATAAGCAGCTCGAGCGAAAACAGCGCGCCCGGGTTGGGCACAAATAAATGCAGGGGGCTGTAGCGCCTGATGCCACTCATCCTGTTGGTGATATAAGGCGTTAAATTTATGTAGCCCGCTTTTTTAAAAACAGCCATGGCGCGGGGCATGTGATAAGCCGAGGTAACCAGCAAAAAATTGCCTTTCAGCTGCAGGCTGTCGAGCAATTTTTTGGTAAACACAGCATTTTCATATGTGTTCTTACTTTCTGATTCAATCACCATGGCGCTGTCGGGCACGTGGATGGACCTTAAATATTTTTTCACATAAATGCCTTCGCGTTTTTCAGGAAATTCAATGCTGCCCGATCCACCCGTAAATACTATGCGCTTAATTCTGCCCGTATGGTAAAGGGCCAGCGTTTGAAACAAGCGGTCGCCGCTCCATCCAAAATTGAGCTTTTGCAGCCGCATGTCCACCTCGCCAATGCCCCCCAGCACAATAGCTCCCTCGTATTTGGTGCTCATCAGGTCGTAATCGGGTGTTACCGGCTCCCATTGCCTGAAACACTCGTCCACCAAAAAAGGATTGCTGCATACGTAAAGAAAAATGATGGCTGCCCGGCGCAGCTTCCTGGCCCTGCTATCAATTTTAGTGATAAACGAGTATACCAGCAGCAGGAAGGTCCACAGCAGGGGCGAAAATAAAAAGCCAACTATTTTAGAGAGGTAAAAAAACATATTGCAAGTTCTAAAATAATAAAAGAAAGCTAGCCGCGCCAACATTCTGCCAAATGATTATTGTTTATCTTTAGCCTTGCTAAACTTAAACTTATATGCAAAAAATACTGGTAGCCAACCGTGGTGAAATTGCCCTTCGCGTGATGCGAAGCGCACGTGAAATGGGAATTAAAACGGTGGCCATTTTTTCGGAGGCCGATCGCAATGCGCCTTTTGTAAGATATGCCGATGAAGCCGTTTGCGTGGGCCCGCCGCCCAGTGCCCAATCATACCTGCAGGGCGATAAGATCATTGCCATTTGCAAAGAGTTGAAGGTTGACGGCATTCACCCCGGCTACGGGTTTTTGAGCGAAAATGCCGACTTTGCCCGAAAGGTGCGCGCTGCCGGCATTACTTTCATAGGCCCCAGCCCCGAAAGCATGGACATGATGGGCGATAAGCTGAGTGCCAAGGCCACCGCCAAAAAATACGGCGTGCCTATGATTCCCGGTTCGGAAGGCGCCATCAGCGATGTAAAAGAGGCCATAAAAGTGGCCCGCCAGGTGGGTTTTCCTTTATTGATTAAAGCCAGCGCCGGTGGCGGCGGTAAAGGCATGCGGCTGGTTGAGCGCGAAGAGGAGGTGGAAGAGCAGATGAAGCTGGCGGTGAGTGAAGCCATTTCGGCCTTTGGCGATGGCGCTGTATTTATTGAGCGCTACGCCACGGGGCCACGGCACATCGAAATTCAATTGCTGGCCGATAACCATGGAAACTGCGTGTACCTGTTTGAGCGTGAATGCAGCATTCAGCGGCGGCACCAGAAACTGATCGAAGAAGCGCCCAGCAGTGTGTTAACGCCGGAGCTGCGCGAAAAAATGGGCAAATGTGCCGTGGATGTGGCAAAGGCTTGCAATTACAGCGGGGCGGGCACCGTAGAGTTCCTGGTAGACGACTCCCTTAATTTTTATTTTCTCGAAATGAATACCCGCCTGCAGGTAGAGCATCCTGTATCGGAAATGATTACCGGGCTGGACCTGGTGAAGGAGCAAATAAAAGTGGCGCGCAATGAAACGCTGAGCATCACTCAAAACGATCTTAAAATAAACGGCCACGCGATTGAAGTGCGCGTGTGCGCCGAGGACCCTGCCAATAATTTTTTACCCGACATTGGCCGCCTGTCGGTTTATAAAACACCTGCCGGGCCGGGCATACGGGTTGACGATGGCTTTGAGGAAGGCATGGACATTCCTATTTTCTATGACCCCATGATCTCGAAGCTGGTAGCCCACGGAAAAGACCGCACCGAAGCCATCGAAAAAATGCTGCGCGCCATGAACGATTACAAAATTATTGGCGTGGAAACCACCCTCGATTTTTGTAAATTTGTATTAAGGCACGAGGCGTTTGTAAGCGGCAGGTTTGATACCGGCTTTATTAAAAACCATTTTACACCGGCCGTTTTGGAGGTGCAGAACCCGGAATATGCTGAAATTGCGGCCATTGCCGCCGGCCTGCTCTTCGAAAAAAGCCCTGTTGCAGCCCAAACAGCTCCCGCTTCTGTTAAAAAAAGCCAATGGAAAGCCAAGCGCCTGAATTAGCACGCAACTTGCAGGTTACTTTTTGCGTTACACAGATATAAATGAACAATGATTGCTCATTTTTTCAGAAATATCCATCTTAAGAAAATTGCCGGCATTTTATTTTTTGGCTGCCTGATCCTGGAGCCTCTTCTCACTTACGCTCAAAGCCGCCCTGCGGATGATATTACCGTGCCCCCGCCCAGCGGTTACCGCTGCCGGGCCGAGGTGGTAAACGGCGACACCCTGCCCGTGGTTGACCTTAACACCATTTACGTATACACCGATTTTGTTTTTAAAACCCCGCGGCAATACGAAATGTGGACCCGAACCAAGTTTAATGTAAAAAAAGTGTACCCTTACGCGATTTTGGCAGCAGCCAAGTTAAAAGAATACGACAAAGCCCTCGAAAAAATAGAGGACAAGCACTATAAAAAAGTGTTTTTGAAAGTATGCGAAAAAGACCTGCGCCATGAGTTTGAAGATGAGCTCAAGGGCCTTACCGTTTCGCAGGGCCGGGTGCTGATGAAACTGATTGACCGCGAGACCGGCAAAACCACTTATGAAATTGTGAAGCAGCTGCGCGGCAGTTTCCAGGCCGTCATGTGGCAAACGCTGGCCCGCCTATTTGGCAACAGCATGAAGGTGGAGTACGACCCGCAGATAGAAGACCTGATGATAGAAAAAGCGGTAAAACTGGTGGAAGCCGGCCAGTTTTAAATTCCGAAAAAATTTATTTACTTTAGTTGCATGTATAGATTTACCCTTGTTTTTCTATTGCTTGTATCGTTTGCCGGAGCGCAAACCAAGCCCGCCGCAGGAAAGAAGCCTGCTGCTAAAAAGCCAACCAAGCAGGAGCTGGCCAGGCTCGACTCCTTAAAAAAGGACAGCCTGAAGCAGGTGGAGCTGGACGCGAAAGTACCGAACGAGTTTACGGTATATACCAAAAAAGCCCGAACCAAGGCCGAGCGCACCAAACTGTGCATTAACCTGGTGCACAAGGGCCAGGTGCTTAATTATTGTATGAACGATTCGCTGTGCCGCGATCCCGAAGTGTATAAAACCCTGTTTGAGCAGCAAAACGGCGATTCGTTGTATGTGCTGGTGTATATCGACGCCTTTACCAAAATAGATGCCAGCAACGATGATGGGCGCTGCGGGGCCGGCAAGGAAACCAAGCTGGTGTTTGCCCGCTGGAACCTTAAAACCAACCAGGCCAAATGGAAGCAAAAAAATATTGCCTCGTGCCTGAAAGGCATTACCAATATGTCGAAAACACCGGTGGACGAGTGGGACAAAGCATCGCCACTGATCCTCAACTATCACCGGGCGGCTAATTTTTACGAGGTAAAGTTCGATCCGCAGCAATATCAGCTGGGTTTTCAGAGCAATAACGACAACGAATCCAAGTAATGCCCAAGCCCTTAATTAAGATTCTCCAAAATTTTTATTAAGGTGTCAAAAAAAATAAGCATATTTAAGCAGTTTGAATAGCGGCTTAAAAATACTGCTTCTGCCCGTTGCGTTCCTTTACGGCATCATTACCCTTATCAGAAACCGCCTGTACGACTGGCATTTTTTGCCCGAAAAAAAGTTTGATGTTCATACGGTAGGGGTGGGCAACCTGGCCGTGGGCGGTGCAGGCAAAACCCCGCTGGTAGAATACCTCATTCGCCTGCTCAAAAAGGAAGATGTGAGCATTGCCACGCTGAGCCGGGGCTATAAGCGTAAAACTTCGGGCTTTGTGCTGGCGGCCGAAAACAGCACCGCCGAAGACATTGGCGATGAGCCGCTCATTTACAAATCAAAATACAAGGTGCAGGTGGCGGTAGATGCCAGCCGCGTGAATGGAATAAAAAACCTGGCCCGGCTGGGCGAAGAAGCGCCAAAAGTGATCCTGCTCGACGATGTGTTTCAGCACCGGGCGGTTAAATGCGGCCTTATGATTGTAGTGAGCGATTACAACAACCTGTACTTTAATGATTGGATGCTGCCGGCCGGCACGCTGCGTGAATTTAAAAGCGGCATCCAGCGGGCCGATATCATCGTTATCAGCAAAACCCCCGACCGCACAAGCCCCGTGGAAATACGCACCATTTTAAAGGATATTAACGCCCGGGCCCACCAGCAGGTTTTTTTCAGCTATCTTAAGTACGGCGAGCTGTATTCGGCATCAAACCCCAACGAAAAAATAGATACGCTCAACGATCTGTTCAGGTTTCGCATTATTTCTTTTGCCGGCATTGCCAATGCGCAGCCCATGCTCAATTATTTAAAAGAGTACTCGGCCGACCTCAAGCATCTGCCTTTTGACGATCATCACGAATACACGCTGAAGGACCTGGAAGACATTGAACGTTATTACCAGGGCTTTGAAGGCGGCAATAAAATTTTAGTGACCACCGAAAAAGACCTGATGCGCTTAAAAAACAAATCGGTGTGGGACATTGCCAAACGTATGAATATTTATATCCTGCCGGTGGAAGTAAGCTTTAAGGACAAGGAAGAAGAGTTTAACGAGGCGGTTTTAAAATATGTTAGAACAAATAGAATTCACCACCAAAAGTATTCGTGAGCGGATACAGGATTTTACCCCACAGGTAGGCATTATTTTAGGAAGCGGGCTGGGTGGCCTGGTGAGCGAAATTGCTGTGGCGCACGTGATCCCATACCACGAGATCCCTCATTTTCCCATCAGCACCGTAGAAGGTCACGGAGGCCGGCTTATTTTCGGCGCGCTGGGTGGCAAACCTGTAGTGGCCATGCAGGGGCGCTTTCATTTTTATGAAGGCTACAGCATGCAGGAAGTGACCTTTCCGGTAAGAGTGATGCGTGCCCTGGGCGTAAAAACCCTTTGTGTGAGCAATGCCAGCGGAGGCATGAATCCTGCGTTTAAAGTGGGCGAGCTCATGATTATCAACGATCACATCAATTTTTTTCCCACCAACCCGCTTATCGGTAAAAACCACGAGGCGCTGGGGCCACGGTTTGTAGATATGAGCGAGGCGTATAAAAAAAGTTACATTGCGCTGGCCAAACAAATTGCCGCGCAACATCACATACCAGTGAGCGAAGGCGTATATGTAGGCCTCACAGGCCCCTGTTTTGAAACTCCGGCCGAGTACCGCTTTTTGCACCGCATGGGCGCCGATGTGGTAGGCATGAGCACAGTGCCCGAAGTAATTGTGGCCAAACATGCGGGAATGGATGTGTTTGGCATCAGCATTGTGACCGACCTTGGCATTGAGGGGCACGTGTTGCCGGTATCGCACGAGGAAGTGCTGCACGCAGCCAATTTGCAGGAGCCAAAGATGACGCTGATCCTGAAAGAGCTGATCCGGCAGATCTAATAGCGGTAATAAAAATAATTTTCGATCAGGGTTTTGTCTTCCTTGCGGTTCAGCAGCCGGATGCGGATCTTCTTTTCATCACCGCCGGTTGGCGCTGTGCCATTGATAAGGCTTTTTAATACTCTTGGCACATGCTTATCTTTTGCTGCGCTCAGGCCAGGCTGATCGCTCTCATGGTCTTTTGGCACATACATACCTTCGTAGCTGAGCCCTTTTAAAAATTCAAACTGCACCAGGCTGTCGTTGGCGGTTGCCACCAAGCGCCCGTTTTCCACCAAAATGCTGAGCAGCGGCTTTAACGAATCGGGCACTACCAGGTAAAACAGGTCTGAGCCGCCTTTAATAATGGTGTCGCTTTTAATTCCTTTTTGAAAAAAATAAACAGTGCTCTGCTCTTTTTTGAGCCTGATTTTTTGAGGCTGCTGAGCGTTTGCAGAAAAAACCGTTAACAGCAGCAAAAGCAGGAAGTATGATTTTTTGAAGAAATACAAGCCTATTCTTTCTCTATTTCTTTTTTTACTTCCTGTATGTGCTCGTTTACCTGATCGGCAATGCCGCTGGTGCTGTTCATGATATCCCGCTGAATGCCGTTGGTGGCATCCTTAAATTCGCGCATGCCTTTGCCCAGCGTTTTTGCAATGGTGGGTATGCCTTTGCCGCCAAATAAAAGCAAAATCACAAACAAAATGATGATCACCTCGCCACCGCCCAGGTTCAGGAATAATATAAATTGATTAAAGGCCATGTTAATTTTTTCCTCGCATGAATTTAAACACCATGGTAACCCCGGCAATAAATACCACCGCCACAAACGCAATGATAAAGTAGTCGGAAAGGTCGAGTGCCTGTTTCATGCTTTAAAGTTACTCAATTTTCGTCTTCCATGCCAATATGGATCAGGGCATCGCCCTGGTTTACCACTGGCTGGTTGTTCAGGCCTATAATATACCCGTCAGTGGGCGATACGATCTTGTCTTCCGACTCGCCAAAGGGGTCAAAAATAACGCCCAGCAGGTCGCCTTTCAGCACATGTGAGCCATTGCTCACATTCATGTGGAACAGCCCGCTGCTATTGGCACGCACCCAGGTATCGTCCTTAATTTTTACCGAGGGGTTGGGCGGCAGGTCCAGGTCAATCATCTTGTAGGCCCGCATCAGCCGCAGGCAGCCGCTCACACCCTCGTTAATAGCCAGGTAGTCGAACCGCATGCTCTCGCCGCCTTCGTAAACCAGGATGGGCTTGTTCTTTTTTGAGGCTTCTTTTCTGAAAGTACCATCGCGGTAAGTGCTGTCAATGACCAGGGGCGCCGAAAAATTTTCGGCCAGGGCCAGGTTGTCAGGAAAGTCGAACACGCAGCGGATCTGCGGATAATTATTGATGCGCGCGCCACCGGTGTGAAAATCCACGCCAAAATCAATAATAGGCAAAATATGCTTCATCAGATCGTACGCAATCCTGCTGCCCAGCGAACCGCTTTTGCTGCCGGGAAAACAGCGGTTCAGATCACGGCCATCCGGCAGATCGCGGCTGCCGAATAAAAAAGACACTACGTTAATAACCGGGATAACGATGAGCGTGCCGCATTTAAGAGCCTGCACCTCATCGCGCGAAATGATCTTGCGGATAATTTCGATGCCGTTGGTTTCCTCACCGTGCATGCCCGCCGAAAGCAGCAGCGCGGGACCCGGCTGACGCGAGTGGATCACATGCACCGGGATTTCGACCTTTGTTTTTGTGTGAAGCTCGTAAGAGTTTAAAATAACCGTTTTGTTCTCGCCGGGACTGATTTGCTGGCCGTTAATGCTGATGATTTTTTGCACAGTTTCTGTTTGTTATTTCGCGTTTGAATATTTCGTGTTTCGGGTTCGTGTTTTCGGATTTGTTATTACATCATAGGCTGCAGATGAAGTTTTGTGTCCTCTATTCTGTCAAAACTTCTTATTTCTAACTTCTCTTTTTACTCCCCCGGCTTGTTAAACTCGTTACGCTCTACGTATTCAATTATTTTGCCGGCAATGTCGATGCCCGTAGCCCCTTCAATGCCTTCCAGCCCGGGCGAAGAGTTTACCTCCATCACCAGCGGACCGCGGCTCGACTGCAGCAGGTCAACGCCCGAAATGCCAAGGCCCAGCTTTTTAGCCGCTTTAATTGCAGTGGCCCGCTCTTCGGCGCTAAGGGTAATTACAGAAGCGGTGCCGCCGCGGTGCAGGTTGCTCCTGAATTCACCTTCCTTGCCCTGGCGCTTCATGGCGCCTACAATCTGGCCGTCAACCACAAACACGCGCAGGTCGGCCCCGCCGGCTTCCTTAATAAACTCCTGCACCAGCATTTGCGCTTTCAGCTTCACAAAGGCTTCCACTACGCTTTTGGCAGCTTTTTTATTTTCGGCCAGTATCACTCCTATGCCCTGTGTGCCCTCCAGCAGCTTAATAATGCAGGGCGCACCGCCTATGCTTTCAATAATACTGTCAATATCCTTATCCTTGGGCGAGGCAGCAAAGGCCGTTTTGGGAATGCCGATGCCAGCACGGGCCAGTATCTGCAAACTGCGCAGCTTATCGCGCGAGCGTACCAGCGCCTGCGATTCAACCGCAGTAAAAATTTTCATCATTTCAAACTGGCGCACCACCGCCGAGCCGTAAAAGGTGGCCGATGCCCCTATTCTCGGAATCACGGCGTTTACGTCCACCACTTCTTTTCCATTGAAATAAATGTGTGGCCGGCCCTGCTCAATCACCAGCACACACTTCATGTGGTCGAGCAATAACATTTCGTGGCCGCGCTGCTCGCCCGCCTCCAGGATCCGCCTGGTAGAGTACAGATTTTTATCGCGCGATAAAACCGCAATTTTCATAATTGGTTGCTTTGAGTTAATTGATGAAGTGCTTTGCTGAGGGTAATGCCGCCCACGTGCACCTGGCTTACGTTCACCAGGAATTTTCCTTTCAGTAATTTACGCCCGATGAGCAATGGGTAACGCATGCTGCCCCGGTTGGAAAGCGAAACGCCCGACCGGATCTTTTTCCGGCCAATGCGTATGAGGGTTTTTATCACAAACCGTTCTTCCATTTCGCCGAACGAGTTTTTAATTTTTTTACGGGTGAATTCTTCCGTGCGCAACTCCTTGTGCTCCTCCACTCCATGGCTTTGGAGCCCAATGGTAAAGTAAAGTATTGGTTTTGAATTCTCATAATTTACTGCAATTTTTTCGCAGTGTATGGAGGAGGTGTAGGCGCCTGTGTCAATTTTTGCCTCAATGCCAAAAATGCCCAGCTGCGGAAGGTCTACAAACTCGCGCCGGCCTATGAGCCGCATTTTATGCCTGGTGGGTTTCATATAAAGAATAAAATCGCGAAAGGCTTACTTCAGGATAAAGCTCCGCTTTTTGTAAGTAGAAATTTACAAAATTATTTGCAAAAAACGGGGCCAGCATTACCCCCTTGGTGCCCAGGCCGTTAAATACAAACAAGCGCTGGTGCACCGGGTGCGCGCCAATAAGCGGGCGCCGGTCGAGCGAGGATGGGCGGATGCCTGCCTCGTGGCTCTGGATAGCGTAGGGGCAATCAATCATCTGCTCAACCCGGGCCGTTAGTTCGCCGAGTGCTTTACCGGTTGCCACATCCGAAAGATCTTCCCATTCATACGTAGCCCCAGCCTTATACAAACCCAACCCTAAATCCATTAAAAACCCATTGCGGTTAAAGACCAGGTTGCTAAATCTCAGCCCGGGAATAGCCAGGGTAAGTACCTCACCCTTGGCCGGTTTTAGTGGGATCCAGCTGAAAAAAGGATTCCGGCTCACCAGGTGCCCTTCGCAAAATATAATGTTATGGGCCTCGCGGCCTTTGTAGCTTACTTTGTCTTCCAGTATGTTCAGTTCGTTGTGATCAAATATTTCGTGGCTAAGAAAATCCTTAAAATACAAATTGCCTGCTTCTAAAAAAGCAGCCACGTTCAGGTTGCCGCTTTGATTCACCAGGCCATAACCGTTCGTGATCCTGCAATGCTGCATGGCGGCCGGAATTTCCGAATACAGGGTTTCATCCAGGTACCGGCGCAGCTCGGTGACCGATTTTTTGAGCCAGAGCTGTTTTTCCTGGTTTTCGGTAAAAGGTTTTACAATGGGGCGTAGGGTTATTAAGGATGTGCCCAGGCGGTTTTCGCATTCCCTGTAAAAGGAATGGAGCTGCGGGATCAGCTCATCGGCCAGCCAGCTTTTGGTAAGGCGCTTAAACACCACCGGGTTCCAGATGCCGGCGGCAATGCGCGAGCAGTTACTCAGATCGCCCCTGCCGATGGTATGAAATGAAATGCCATGGCTGTGAAAGCTGTGCATGAGTGCATGCGCAGCAAGGCCCTGCCCAACGATCATAAAATCGGTCATCGCCTGTTTTCTGATTTAACGTGGGGGTTGTAATTGCCTTTCACGCCCTGGTAAGCCCCCGAAAAAAAGAGAATTACCTTAAAACCGCCTATGTTGCGCTTATCGCTCAGTTCGGCAAACACATCAAAACCTAAGCCAAGATCGTACTTAAATTTAAACACCGCCTGAAAACAAAAATACGCGCCAGCCCCATCGTATAGCTTTGGATCGGTAACCCCTGGCGTGCCTTCCACACCCGTAAACAAGGCCGGACCGCCAAACAGGGCCACGTTGGTGTAATTTTTCTCTTCGCGAATACCAATGCAGCCGTGAATGCTGATGTCGTTGCTGGCCGAAATATTTTCGCCGCTCAGCAGCATGCCGGCCTGGTAATACACCCGGCGCACGTGAAAGTTATAATCGGCCCCATAGGCCCGCTGCCCCGAAAGACGAATGGTGGAAGCCAGCAAGCCGCTGCCAAACGTTAAATAATTGTTGTATACACGGTAACGTTTGTTGTCAAAAATGATCTCTTCCTTTTTGTCAAACTTCTCTTTGGTTTGCCGGGCGGTGCTATCCTGGGCTGCAAGGTTGAGCGTAGTAAGAAAGCTGATTATGAAGACCCTGAGTTTGATGCTGCTAAGATAAAAAGAATACCCAATGCTTTATTTAAATCACGTTAAAAAGGGGTTGCTTGTTTTTTCGAAACCGGTGGTGGTAGAAGGGCCATGGCCGCTAAACACCTTTACATCGTCGCCCAGCGTTAACACTTTTTCTTTGATGGAGCGGATCAGTGTTTCATGGTCGCCGCCCGGCAGGTCGCTTCGCCCAACGCTGCCCCGGAATAAGACATCGCCGCCAATCAGCAGCTTGTTTTCTTTATTATAAAACGAAATGCTGCCCGGCGAATGACCCGGTGTATAAATACACCCGAGCGCATAGCTGCCCAGCAATATTTTATCTCCTTCTTTCAAAAACTGCTTGGGCAAAGGCGATGGTTCGGCACGCAAACCATACATGGCAGCACTCTGCATCATCCGTTCAATAAAAAACAGGTCGCTCTCATGCATTTCGGGTAATAAGCCATACGTATCAAACACAAATTTATTGCCCAAAATATGATCGATATGCCCATGGGTAAGAAGCAGCCGTTCGGGTTTTAATTGTTTTTCCTCTATGAATGCCTTCAGCATGTCGTTCTCGCTGCTGGTGTAATTGCCCGGATCGATGATAAACGCTGCGCCTTCGTGATTATACAGCACGTAAGTGTTTTGCTGAAACGGATTAAAGCAAAATGTTTTTAAATAAAGCATCGTATTACGCTATTTTTTTTATAAAACGGATTTCGGAATCTGTCAGGCTCACCAGGTTGAGCCCCGCCTGTTTGCCCGGGAGAAAACTTCCAAAATCATCTTCCATTCCCAGCGCTTTGGCGCCATTTAGCGTTATGGCCCGCAACAGCTCCTCTGCCGAAAACGCGCTTGTATTTTTAAGAATGATGTTTGCTTCGGCAACCACATCAAGAGCCGCGTTGCTGGCCAGGCTATCGGTGCCCATGCAAATGCTTTCTTTCAGCCCTGTAAACAGGCTATAGTCGGGTAGCTTGTTTTCGATAAATTGATTAGCGCCCGGGCAAAAACACCAGTACACTTGTTTATGAGCAGTGGCAGCTATGTCGGCAGCAACAGTAAGCGTGTTGTGCACCAGCAGCGCCGGACTTTTTGAGGGTAATGCCTCTGCATAATAGGGCAGGCTGGCCATTTGGGGTGCCTTAAACCACGAAGTGTCGATGCCCAAAAAGGCATATAATTTATCGAAGCCGCCGGGCTCGCCCATAAAAAAACGGCTTTCATCGGGGCTCTCCTGGTTGTGAATGGAGAAGCTTTCTTTTAAGGCTTCGTTTTGCTGCGCAATTTTTTGAATGAGCGCACGCGAGGTGCTGTAGGGAGCATGCGGCGCCAGGCTGCCCGCCAAGCCAGAGTTTTTAAGCTCTTTCAAAAGCGCCTGGCCTTTTTCAAACACGGTATCGGCAACGGCCGGGTTTAAGCCAATGAGCTCAACAAAGGTGTGGTAAAAGATACGGCTGCCCGTTTTTGTTTTAAAGCTCTCAGGGCCATTGCTGATATCGCCTACCGCTACAATGCCCTTATCCCACATGGCACGGTCGGCATCCTGCCTGTGCTCTGCCTGTTCGCCGGCACTTATCTTATTGCGGTTAATGATCACCTGCCGGGCAAATTCCGGTAATCCCGTATGGCGGGCAATCACACCTTTTAAATGGCTTAGCTCCAGGTGGCAATGGGCATTTACAAAGCCTGGCGTTAAGATCCCTTCCAGCCTTTCTATGTTAGCCGGCTCAATGGCTTCTGAACTGGTAATTTCTGTTAAATGTTTGTTTTCATCCAGCACCAATAGGGCATTGTCCGGCAAAAACCGCTGCCCGTCAAAAAGTTTATCAGCACTCAGAAACCGCATGGCGCAAAGGTAATTATTTCCCTTCTATCTCCCCGGTTCTTTCCAAAATCCACCATTTTCAACCATGGTGCCTTGCAGCCAAACATGCTTAAAATCCTGAAAGTCTTAGTATCTTTGTAAACTTTATTTTTCGGGCCAATGGCAAAAAAAGACATACGCGCCCTGTCGGCCGACCAGCTTACACAGCTCTTTGGCGAGATAGGCGAACCGGCGTTCAGGGCCAGGCAGGTATACGACTGGCTGTGGGCCAAAGGCGTGGTGGAGTTTGGCCAGATGAGCAACCTTTCTAAAACCCTGCGCGACTACCTGGAAACTAATTTTGCCATTAACGCCGTGCAGATCCACGAGCTGCAGGTAAGCTCCGACAAAACCATTAAATGCGCCATGCGCCTGCACGATAATTACGTGGTGGAGAGCGTGCTCATTCCTCACCAGTCGCGCATGACGGCCTGCATTTCATCGCAGGTGGGCTGCAGCCTGAGCTGTACGTTTTGTGCCACCGGCAAGCTCAAGCGCATGCGCAACCTCAATGCCGATGAAATTGTGGACCAGGTGGTGCTGGTAAAAAACACGGCGCAGGAGCGCTACCAGGCACCGCTTACCAACATTGTGTACATGGGCATGGGCGAGCCTTTGCTCAATTATAAAGAGGTGCTGGGCTCGGTTGAAAAAATCACCAGCCCCAAAGGCCTGGGCATGTCGCCAAAGCGCATTACGGTTTCAACAGCCGGGGTGGCCAAAATGATCACCAAGCTGGCCGACGACCAGGTGAAATTTAACCTGGCCCTTTCGCTGCATGCCGCCAATGATGAGAAGCGCAACCACATCATGCCCATTAACGAAACCAATACGCTCGATAATCTTGCGGAAGCCCTGAATTATTTTACGCAAAAAACCGGCACACGCCCCACATTCGAATACATCGTGTTCAAAGATTTTAACGATTCGTTGCAGGATGCGCGCGAGCTGGCCGACTATTGCAAACGGGTGAAAAGCAAAGTGAACATTATTGAATACAATGCCATTGACGGCGGCGAATTTAAACAAACCACCAAAGAGCGCCTGCTGGCGTTTACACAATACCTCGAAAAAAACGGCGTGATCTGCAATGTGCGCCACAGCCGCGGCAAGGACATTGACGCCGCCTGCGGCCAGCTGGCAAATAAAAACAAACTCATTTCGCCCGAATTAAAATAAAAGGTAAATTAGCTATCTGTGTCAAAAGCAGTTGACGAAATAAAAAATCCGGTAACGCCTCACATGGAGGCCTTTGAAGCCAAATTCAAAGATGCTATGAAAAGCACGGTGCCCCTGCTGGATAAAATTACCTCTTACATTGTAAAACGCAAGGGCAAGCAGATACGGCCCATGTTTGTGTTTTTGAGCGCGCAAACCGTGGGCGAGATAAACGACAGCACCCACCGCGCCGCCGCCTTAATAGAGCTGCTGCATACCGCCACCCTGGTGCACGACGATGTGGTGGACGACAGCAACGAGCGACGGGGCTTTTTTAGCGTGAACGCGCTCTGGAAAAATAAAATAGCGGTGCTTATCGGCGATTTTTTGCTGTCAAAAGGCCTGCTGTTATCGCTGGACAACGACGATTTTCATTTGCTCAAAATTGTGAGCACAGCGGTGCGCGAAATGAGCGAGGGCGAGCTGCTGCAGATTGAAAAAGCCCGCCGGCTCGACATTTCTGAAGAAGTGTACTTTGATATTATCACCAAAAAAACGGCCACGCTTATTGCTGCCTGCTGCGCGGCAGGTGCTGCTTCGGTAACCGATGATAAAAAAACCATTGCCATTGCCAAGGAGTTCGGCACGCTTACGGGCATTGCCTTCCAGATAAAAGACGACCTGTTTGATTTTGGCACCGACGAGCAGATAGGCAAGCCCACCGGCATCGACATTAAAGAAAAAAAAATGACGCTGCCGCTCATTTATGCGCTCAACAACAGCACCTGGCTCGAAAAAAGAAAGATCATCAACATTATTAAAAACCATAACGAAGAAAGCGAACAGGTAAAAACCGTGATCGATTTTGTGATCAAAAAAGGCGGTATTACCTATGCCAATAAGATTATGCAGCAGTATAAGGAAAAAGCCCTTGCCGTGCTGCAGCAGCTGCCCGACAACGATTCGCGCCACAGCCTCCAACGCCTTCTTGTTTATGCCATTGAACGAAAAAAATAAACCCATGCGCCCGTTTTTTTACCTTTTGCCCTGCCTTGTGTTACTGCTCAGTGCCTGCAACATGTCTGAAAAAGAGCTGAGCCCTGAAGAAAAACAGCAGCGCGATTCACTCTCCAGAATAGCACAAAAACATAAGGTGGATTCTCTGAAACAACTGAACCCATTGCTGATTATGCCGCCCGACAGCATTTACACCGGCGACTATGTAGACAAATACCCGAACGGGATCATCAAATTTAAAGGGTATTACCGCCTGGGCCAGCAGCACGGCCAGTGGCTGTCGTTTTACCCCAACGGCATTGCCTGGAGCGAAATGCACTTTGACAAGGGATTGCGCCACGGTATGAATGTGACTTATTACGAGAGCGGAAAAACGCGCTATGAGGGCTTTTATAAAAACGATCAGCGCGACAGCATCTGGAATTATTATGACTCCACCGGTCACATGGCCCAGCGCGTGGTGTTTAAAAACGACCGTATCCTTCGCAAGCTGCCACCACAATAATAAAATAATCTGTTATCCTACTTTGTTTGGACGTTACCTACGGGGCCAGGTTATCAATGCAAATAATACTTGCGGACCAATGTATAATTCAGGATCGAAATTTGAGTATGGCAGCATCGATGTTTGTAAAACTTAATTAAGATCATAGCATGAACGACAATAGGGTTATTACTTTTTGCTTGATCAAAAAGTAACAAAAAATCAAGACTGCCGAAAACCACCTTAAAATCTACGGACAGTTTAGCCCCGCAAACAAGGTGTGCGGCAATAATGCTCAAATGCTAGCTGCCTTTACGCACACTACGTTTGCTTAGCACAAGCCCTCGCATAAAAACTGTCCTTGATTTTGACGGTGCTTTTCGAAGGTCGGAATGCCCTTGCAAGTCCTTCCCGATAATTATCGGAGCTGCGGGCTTCAACTCTAGCCCTAACCTAAAACAGTAATTTTCATGTATTTTTTCTGAAGAATAGAGCTCCTAAGGCTATCAGCTCAACATGACAAACCGTAAAGAATAACACCACAATAATAAAAAAGCAGGACGCTGGTCCTGCTTTGTAAATCTGATGTTCTGAAAATTTATTATTTACCGCTTTTGCTGCCGTCGTAAGCCCACTTCAGGTAAAGCGCCCCCCAGGTAAAACCACCGCCAAAAGCCGAAAGTACCAGGTTATCCCCTTTTTTAAGCTGCTTCTCGTAATCCCACAGCAGCAGTGGAATGGTGCCTGCCGTGGTGTTGCCGTAGCGGGCGATGTTCATCATCACCTTTTCGGGGCCAATGCCCATGCGCTCTGCCGTAGCGTCTATAATGCGCTTATTGGCCTGGTGGGCGGCCAGCCAGGCAACGTCTTTCGACTCCAGGCTGTTACGTTTCATAATGTTGGCGCTTACCTCGGCCATATTATATACTGCATGCTTAAACACGGCCTGCCCTTCCTGGTATACATAATGCATTTTTTTATCCACGGTATCGTGCGAGGCCGGATTTAAAGAGCCGCCGGCTTTCATGTGCAGGTGGGTAACACCTGCACCGTCAGAATGCAATAAGAAGTCCATAACACCTGCATTTTCGGTATTCGGCTCTAAAAGCACTGCACCTGCACCATCGCCAAAAATAACACAGGTAGTGCGGTCGGCATAATCGATGATGCGGCTCATCATGTCTGCACCCACCACTACTACTTTTTTATAGCGGCCGGTTTCAACAAACTGGCTGCCTGTAGCCAAAGCATATAAAAACCCCGAGCAGGCAGCACCCATGTCGTAGCTCCAGGCGTTTTTGGCACCTATTTTGGCACAAATAAGATTGGCAGTGGCCGGAAACACCATATCGGGTGTTACGGTGGCACAAATCAACAGGTCTATCTCTTCGGGGCTGATCCCTCTTTTGTGGCAAAGCAGCTTTACGGCTTCCACACCCATATCGGAGGTGGCTTTTTTTGGGTCTTTTTCTATATGGCGCTCTTTGATACCGGTGCGGGTGGTAATCCACTCGTCGGTGGTATCAATCATTTTTTCAAAATCGGCATTGGTAACAATATTCTCGGGCAAAAACCCTGCTACAGTTGTGATAGCGGCTTTAATCATTACTGGAAAATTTGTTTTATTTTATCATTCAGTTTGGCATCCACCAGGTCTTTGGCCAGCAGCAGCATGTTTTTAAACGCCAGCGAGCTCGAAATGCCATGTCCTATCAGCACGTTGGAATTAATGCCCAGCACCGGGGTGCCGCCGTAAAGCTCGTAGTTAAACTTGTCAAAATACTCATCGCTGCGGTTACGCCTTTTTATCACGTCGAAAAACGCTTCGGCTGTTTTAAGCACCACATTTCCTACAAATCCCTCGCATACAATCACATCGGCCTTATCCGAAAACAGTTCGCGGCCTTCGATGTTGCCCACAAAATTAAAATCTTTCGAATCCTTCATCAGTGCATAAGCCGCCTGCGACACCAGGTTGCCCTTCTCAGGCTCTTCACCAATATTAAGCAGGCCCACTTTAGGATTATTGATCTTGTACACCTCTTTGGCGCAAATAGAGCCTAAAATACCGAACTGGTAAAGCACATCGGGCTTGCAGTCGGCATTGGTACCCACATCCAGCATCAGGCCAAAGCCCCCGTTTTCTTTGGGCAGCAGCGTGGTAATGCAGGGACGGATAACCCCCGGAATGGCCTTTACCGTAAACATGGCACCCACCAGCATGGCACCGGTATTGCCGGCGCTGGCAAATGCATCCAACTGCTCTTCCTTAAGCATTTTATAGCCCACAAAGATGCTGCTGTTTGGTTTTTGCGAGAACGCCTTGGTGGGATGCTCTCCCATTTCAATTATTTCGGTGGTGTGTACGTATTCAAATTTATTGGCATCAATGCCCTTTTTTGCAAAATACTCCTTAGCCCGGTTACTGTCGCCGATCAACACTAATTTCACATGCGCCGGCAGCTCAGCAGCCACCATGGCAGCGCCTTCCAAACAGTTGCCGGGTGCAAAATCCCCGCCCGAAATGTCAAAGCCAATTTTCATAAATAATTACGCCGTATGAAAAATTTAATAAACTACAATAATACAATTTTATATGGTTAAAAACACCCCAAAAAAATTTGATTTTTAACTATTAATTGCAGATAAAACGCGCCTTTTTAGGGCAGCAGACCTGCAAAAAAAACGAGGGCATCTATCTCTCCCTGCCGCAAATAAAAAAGCAGGCCTTGCAGCCTGCTCCGTTCAAAAAAGCATCATACTATCATCATCCTTGCCGGATGATGGCACAAACCCGTTGCGAAAACCCTTAGGCTTTCTTCTCCATCACTACATTTCCTTTGTAGTAAAGCTTGCCTTCAAACCAGTGGGCGCGGTGCATCAGGTGCGCTTCGCCGGTGGCAGAATCTTTGGTAATGGTCATAGAAGGCGCTTTGTATGTAGCACGACGTGAATCTCTGCGCGAGCGGGATAATTTTCGTTTAGGATTTGGCATGGTTTCTTAATTTTAATTTTGGTTGAACTTTTTTATTTTATTTAATTGTTCCCATATCGGATTTTCCGGCTCTTCGGCCTGTTCGGGGGCCGCGCTCCAGTTGTCCAGCTTTTCCAGCATCTCGTCGTCGCACCTGAATTTTTCTTCGTCAATCTCGCAGGGCACGCGCCGGGCCGGAAGCGCCAGGGTAATGTATTCGTATAAATATTGAGACAGCTCAAACTGTGTTTCTCCTTCGGGGATCACCAGGATCTCGTCATTGCTTTCGGCCGGGTCGCCGTGTTTTATCACCAGCTCTTCCTCTCCTTCAATGGGGAAATCAAAGTTTTTGAGGCAGCGGTCGCACCCCACCTCCACTGTACCCGAAAAAACAAAGTGCATGTTCAGCAGGTTGTTCTGTTTGGTAAGCGTGGCGGTTACAAACACCGATGCCTTTTCTATCTCATTATTCTCAATATTTTTAAAGAACTTTTCGTTTACCTCAAATTCAAATTCGTGTAAACCAACAGATAAACCTCCAAACTGGATTATGTAAGGACTCTTACCCACTGCCTTCTTTTAAAAGGACTGCAAAGATAGGCGTTTTGTTTGATCCGCAAAATTTATTAACAAATTATTGCCTCAAAACCCGCTTGCAGCCTGCTGTTATTCAAATAAAAAAGCCGCTCGCATGGCAGCAAGCGGCTTTTTGTTAAATACGGTTTTATTTATGAGTTTTTTCGCTGCTAACGGTCAGTTTTTTACGACCCCTGGCACGGCGTGAAGCCAGTACGCGACGGCCGTTTGCAGTAGCCATACGCTCCCTGAATCCGTGTTTGTTTTTCCTTTTGCGCTGCGATGGTTGGAAAGTGCGTTTCATGATATTAAATTATTATTGTTACTAAATCTCAAAAATGGATTGCAAATATAGCGGTATTTTTTATTCCGGCAAAAATTATTTCAAGATTCGTGTCGTTATGCTGTATGTCATACTTTGACCCTGCTTTATCCATACTTTAACCCGGCAGTAACTTCCCTGTTAAAATAACATCTTTTGGAGCCCACATGACGATTTTATGACAAGATACGGGATATATGCGCTAATTTTGTGCTTTTTATGGCAAAACAACGACGCAGGGGCTCAGGACCTGTAAACAGCGATACCGACGAATTGCCGAAGGCCAAATTAAGCCTGGCCAATTTTAAACGCTCCATGCGTTTGTTTGGCTATTTGGGCACTCACAAATGGAAGTTTATCCTGGGCATGATCTTTTTAGCCGGCAGCGCCGGCATTGGATTGGTCTTTCCCCTTAAATCGGGCAAAATGCTGGGCTACCTGGCAGAGAACAATATGCCGGTGGAGCAGGTGCGCAGCGAGCTGATGAACATTGGCCTGGTACTGCTGGTTATTTTATTGGTGCAGGCTGCTTTTTCGTTTGGCCGCGTGTATTTTTTTGCGCAGGTAACTGAAAATGTGCTCAAAGCGGTGCGGCGCGATACCTTTCGCCGCCTGGTCCAAATGCCCATGAGCTTTTTCTCGAAAAACCAGGTGGCCGAGCTGAGCAGCCGCATGGCCACCGATATTAATGTCATCTCCGACGCGTTCACCATCAACATTGCCGAATTTATCCGCCAGAGCGTGGTGGGTATTGGCGGCCTTATTTTATTGGTAACCACCACCGAGTGGGCTATTGCCAAATGGTTTGTTATTATTATCCCGCCGCTTACCGTGGCCGCTATTTTATTTTCGAAGCGTATCCGCAAATTCTCCAAATCGTACCAGGAAAAAATTGCCGAAGCCAATGTGGTGGTAGGCGAAGCCCTTACAGGCATTACAAACGTAAAAACCTTTACCAACGAAAGCTACGAGATCAACAAATACGAAAAAATCTCTGAAAGCATCCGCGCCTTTGGCTTAAAGTACGGCATTTTCAGAGGCCTGTTTTTTTCGTTTGTGATGGTATTTATTTTTGGCTCTATCTTTTTTATTTTATGGCAAATGCTGTTTGCCTTAAAAGTGAACGGGACCTTAAAACCAGAAGCTTTTGGCACCTTCCTGATGCTCTCGCTGTTTGTAGCGGGCTCGTTAGGAGGATTACCTGAACAGATTGCTTCGATACAACGCGCGCTGGGCGCCACCGACCGCGTGTTCGAGATTATTGACGGCGAGATAGAGAACATCGATCTGCTGAAAGACAACGGCCCTGCCAAACATACCAGCGGCGAGATCGAATTCAATCACGTGTCGTTCAATTATCCTTCGCGGCCCGATTTCAGTGTATTAAAAGACATCAGCTTCCGCGCGGCGGCAGGGCAAACCGTGGCCCTGGTAGGCTCCAGCGGCTCGGGCAAAACCACCATCGCTTCGCTGCTGCTGCGTTTTTACGACCCTATTGGCGGCACTGTGTTAATTGATGGCAAGGAGAGTAAAAGCATTTCGCTGAGCGAGCTGCGCGGGCAAATAGCCTTAGTGCCGCAGGACGTGATTTTATTTGCAGGCACCATCCGCGATAACATTGCCTACGGCCGGCCCAACGCCAGCGAGGCAGAGATTGAAGATGCCGCCAGGAAAGCCAATGCTTTTGATTTTATTCAGTCATTCCCCGATAAATTTAATACGCTCGTAGGCGAGCGCGGCATCCAGCTTTCGGGCGGGCAGCGCCAGCGCATTGCCATAGCCCGCGCCGTGCTCAAAAATCCAAGCATCCTTATTCTCGACGAAGCCACCAGCAGCCTCGACAGCGAAAGCGAAAAGCTGGTGCAGGAAGCGTTGGATAAACTGATGGTGGGCCGTACCAGCATTGTGATTGCACACCGCCTGGCCACTATCCGCAACGCCGATAAAATTGTGGTGCTGCAAAACGGTGTGGTGCAGGAAACCGGCACACACCAGGAGCTGATCTTAAACCGCGAAGGTTTTTATCACAAGCTCAACAAGATGCAGTTTGAGCTGAGTTAAAACGCTGTTGCTGTTTATGGTTCTGCCATGAATTACGCTAAACCAAACGGTAATAAGATTTACCTTAAGATGCAGTTTGAGTTGAATTAAAGCGCTTTTCCTATTTCTTTTCTGTCACAAAATTGCACAACATAATCTCCTTTTGTGTTTCCATAAAATCTGTGCTGGTTAGTGCATTTAGCGGCTAAACAGATTTAAGTTTAAATAATCTAAGTGTTTTTACGGATTGACAAGGATTTGTTGTGAAACTACATTTGGTTTACTCACGGGGGCGTAGCCGAAAACCTATTCAGAGTAGGCCATTCAAGAACAAAAAATCATGAAAAATCTAAAAACAACATTCCGCACTTACAAAAAGCAACTGGCACTGCTAAGCGTGTTTACAGCTTACGGTGCGATGGCCCAGCAAAACGGCCTTAACGACACATCCGGTTTTATGGAGCTCGGTGGCAACCTGATCAGGAATACTAATGTTAGCCTGCTGAACGGGTCGAACAAGTATGACCTTGTATTTAACGGTGAAGGGCAATTTGGCGTTGGTAATAATATTACCGCCGGCAGCATTTATTTTTATGGTCTGAGCAATTCAAAAGCGATTTTTTCGCATACCAACACTGCGCCAAGCACCGGCTTTAATACGATTCGCAATACCATGGCATTGTATTACACTTCCGGGTCCAAGGTGGGCGGCAATGTAACCGGCCTCATTAATGATGTAAATACGGACTGCACCCACAATTTAACCGGTAATCTCATCAACGTGCTGGGAGATGCGACCACGCTTTACGGAGCAAATATCAATGTTTCGCGCCGTGTAAATGGGGGAGGCGATGCTATCGGCGTTTCAGCTACATCCAGCGGGGCAACGCGGCCTTTCGGAGGGATATTCATCGGCCATTCAGGAAACGGGCTTGGTATCGGCGCGTATGCTACAGGCGTTTATGGCGAGGCAACCGGCGATAACGACAATTACGGCGGCCGTTTCATAGCAGACTCTGGTGCGCAAAACAGGGGTGTATACAGCGAAACCAGGAACAAAGCTCGTGTATCTTCCATCAACTGCGCTGTTTACGGATTATCTGACGGCGGCGGTGCGCGCAGTAATTCCGATGTGAATATTGGTGTAAAAGGCGTGGCTGATTTTGCCGCTACCTCCTTTGGCGTAGCCGGCTATTTAGACAACAATAATTATGCTATTTCTCATGCACCTGCCATCAATGCAGGGGTGTATGGAAACGCTTTGTATGCTTCACGCTTTAGCGCGCCCTGGGCGGGTTATTTTGACGGAGACGTGAAAATAAACGGTGCCGCTTATTGCACAGCCAATGCCTGGACAGTATCCGACAAGCGGTTAAAGAAGGAGATTGCCCCTATCACCAATTCGCAGGACATCATCAGCAAGCTGCGGCCGAAGACATTTTTATATAACAAGGAAAATGAATTTGGCATAAATGTGAGTGACCGGAAAGATTATGGTATCATTGCCCAGGAGCTTGAAAAAGTATTGCCCGAGCTGGTTCGCGAAACAACCAGCCCTGCTGTAAAAGATAAAAACGGTAAGACCATTACCGAAGAAAAAGCATACAAAACAGTTAATTACACTGCTTTTTTCGGAATCCTGATCGCCAACGCGCAGGAACAGCAAAAACAACTGGATGAGCAAAAACAAAAAATCGAACAACAGGAAAGGCTCATTACAGAACTGCAACAAAAAACAAGCAGCTCAACGGGGCTGAACCAAAACAATACAGAAATCACAGGCTTCTCGATGAACCAGAACGAGCCTAATCCTTTCACACACGAAACAGTCATCAAATACACCTTACCTCAGCAGGTAACTAATTCTTACCTGGCTGTTTATGACCTTACCGGCAAACAGATCAGTACTTTTCCGCTCGATCAAAAAGGAGCCGGTTCCATATTCAAAACGCATGGTGGTAGCCAACAAATAATTTTTTCTTTATATATAACAAAAGGCTGTCGTTTGGGACAGCCTTTTTTATTATCAAGTCATTCTCTGCAATGTTTATATGATCACAGCTTCCACCACATTTTCCTTTACTGTAAAAAACTGTGTGCTTACCAGCCGGCGCTGCGTAATATAGCTCTTATAATTTGCGCCGTAATGCGTGCGGTCGTGAATAACGGTATCAAAATTGCCATTAAGCCCCGTTAGCAATTCGCAGGCTTCGCGAATGGCATAGGCCCCCCCTTCGGCCCCGGTTAAATAATCTACCAACTGGTGGCGGATGCAATACTCGGTAAATAATGGATTAGCCCTGCGCTGCACCATGATTCGCAAGCCGCAAAGACTAGCCACTGAAAGGTCGAGCACATCGTCGAAAAAATAAGCCACTTCTTCGGGTTTTAAATTCTGCTCTTTGCAGATATAATGGAGCGCATCGGTTTTATGCGGGGTTTTAAAGAATGAATAATTAAAACATTCGCGGCGACAAAAATAAAAGGCTGTTTCGTTTTTCTCACCGCTGATAACGGCTGCAAGCGGTAATTGACCATGAATAAGAAAGTGAGAATAGCGCAGCAGGTTGGTGGCCATGCTGTCTACCTCGCTGAAGTTACTGCTGCCTTCGGCATTTTTCTGGCCGTTGTTAAACACACCGTCCCAGTCAAAAATAAAAGCTTTGATGTTCTTCAGCCTGGCCGAAATAACCTCGGGTGTTGAAACAAAACGCCCGCCTGCCTTTATAAAAACTTCCTGGATATTCATGCATTAAAAAACCCCGCCGGGAGGCGGGGCTATTTTGTTTAAGATTTCAGGTCTTGTATATCGAGCATACCTACCGGCTTGCCGTTTTCGGTTACCACAATGGTATCTACGGCTGTTTTTTTAAACAGAACGCTGGCATCATTCAGCAATACACCGCCGTCAATTGTGATTGGCTCGCGGTAATCCAGGTCGCTCAGCTTTTTGCTCAAAATATCGCGACCTTTTTCCATAAGCAGCTTGCGCAACGAGCCATCGGTAAATACGCCCTTGATGCTGCCGTCTTTTTTAACCACGGTTACAGCCCCAAAGTTGTACTCAGTCATTTTTATAATGGCATCGGTAATGCTGGTATCTTCCGAAACAACGGGATTCACACCGTTAATGGCTTCTTTTACACGTACCATCATCAAGCGGGTATCGGCAATAAACTGGTCGGTGCCCACGGTGGTAAAGTTATTTTCGGTAAGCTGTTTTAATACTTTTAAAGGCACGGTAATGGTATGCACGCCAATGTTGATGGCATTGCGCACGTGCTCGGCATGGCGCACCGACGAGAACATGATCTTGGTGTCGTAACCGTATACCTCCACAGCATCCACACACTGCTCTACCAGGGCAAGGGCATCGTGACCCTGATCCTGCAGGCGGCCCACCAGCGGGCACACATACGTGGCGCCGGCCTGCATGGCCATATAAGCCTGTTGCAGGGTATACACCAGGTGCACGTTTACCAGGTAGCCCTTATCGCGCAGCAGCTTGCAGGCGCGCACGCCTTCGAGCGAAACGGGGATCTTAAATACGGTTTTGGCGGGGTCAAGTCCAAGAGCCAGCTGGCGCTCGGCTTCAGCCAACACTTCCTCGGCGGTATTGCCCAGGGCTTCTATCTGCAGCACCGGCACTATTTTGCTCAGCTTCACAATGGTGCCGTCTATATCTGTAATTCCCTCCTTTTGCATAAAGGTGGGGGTGGTGGTTAATCCGTTTAAAAAGCCAAGTTTAAAGCCTTCTTCAATTTCCTTTAAATTGGCCGAGTCTAAGTATAATTCCATAAATAAGCGCTTAAATAAAGCTGTAAAGAAAGCAATTATTTTACTTATAAAAAAGAAAAGCCGCTCAAATGAGCGGCTTCCTGCTTAAAAGTAGCATATCTGTTTTATTTATTAACGATCAGGCGTTTGGTGGTTTTACCCGAGTTGCCGCTGATGGTTACAAAATAAACACCGTTGGTAAGCGAAGCAGCGTCGAGCGCCAGCTTGTTTTTGCCTGCAGCGTATTTTTGTTTGGCACCGGTGTAAACCAGGCTGCCCAGGCTGTTGTATACCTGGAATTTTAATTCCTCATCCCTGTCAAGGTCAAAGGCCACAGCCGAACCATTATTTGGGTTAGGATATAATTCCGATACGGCATCCAGCTTATCGATCGACTTAAAGCCAACGCTTTGAACGTTATATACGGCATTGAACGATAAGCTATCGTTAGGGTTATTTACATTAAAAATTTTGTAGCGTACCACGTAGTAGCCCAGGTTTTGTGCCTCCGACAGGTAGATGGAAACCGGGAAACCCGAAGTTTGCGAATCGGCACCCGGCGCCAGCGGCGTATAATTAGAGGCATCGGCAATGCTTACGTTGCTGCCAAAACACTGTGTGCCAAAGCAGAAATAGCTGTTGGGCTTATTGGTGGCAATGCCATCGGTAAACAACGCAGGGCTTTGCGCAGTAAATGAACGCGACATGTTGTAGGTTTGAGTGGATGCCGACATGTTTTTGAACTTAATCTTTTCAGATTCGATCGCATCGCTGGCAGTGTAAAACTGCAAATTAGACCCATTGGTAATGGTTGCAGTAATGGCACCATTGTTTGGGTTAAGAACGTATGCCGCTATTTGTGCTGACGCGCTAAACGACAATCCTATAATACAGTACGTAATGATTTTTTTCATGAGTTCTTATTAGTTATTGTATACTACAAATATAAAAAATAAAAGCCGGCTTTAAAAGCCGGCTTTTATAAGTGGTAATCCAATTTTCACTAAAATTTTAGTGAGATACTGTTAATTTTCGTTTCATAGCACCATTAGTGGTGGATACGTTGATGAAATAAACACCAGATGCCCAGTTTTCAGTATTAAGACTGATGTTGTTAACACCGGCATTCAGCTTGTTGTTTCTTGAGGTATAAACCTCCTGGCCAATGCTGCTGATCACAGAAACACTGATGGTTTCGTTTTGTGACAGGTTGATAGCCAGGTTGGTAACATTAGAGGCTGGGTTAGGATACAGGTTCACCGATTGGATGTGAGTAGCTGTATTTTTGATACCAGTAATAACGCTGTTTGTATCCAGGGTGCCGGTTTTAAACAGCTTGATCTCGCCCGTACCGTACTGGCCGTTTGAAGTGATCACGTTTACACCGTTTGATTTCAGGTTGTAGCTGCCTGCGCCATAACCGTTGTTGATGCCATCACCATAAGCATCGTTTACTTTTACTTTGTAGCAGGTGTTTGGCAAACCTACAAAGGTAGCTGTATGAAGTGCAGTACCGTTAGACGCTAAATCTGAATAAGGACCACCGCTAACAACTACAGAAGCGTTAGCTTCGTCTTCGATAGACCAGGTAGATTCTGAACCATAACGGTCTTGTACAAAGTTAAACTCCAGGTTAACATAGGTTGCAAGCGGAGCAAAAGGAATGTTTTTGGTTACTATGTTATTGGCAGCATTCTGGTCGGTACCGCCGTTCACGTTCATAGCCGTAACAGTAAGCGTGTTGGTTGGGTTGGCCGGAAAGTTAAAGTTAGGAATGTTGATGGTTTGTGAAGAGGTCATAGGATCAACATTGCCAGTCCAGGCAAAAGTGCCAATGTAGTTACCGTTTACAGCGTAATCAAAGTTAGCCGAAGTAATGGCAGTGCTGCCATAGTTGGTAAATTTGAAAGAGGCGCCAAAGTTATTGCCTAAGCAAACGTTAGCGTCAGATTTTAAGGTGGTTGGACCCGCATCGAGGCTGTTTGCAAAACCGGTTAAGGTGATAGGGCCACGGTTGGCGTTAATGGTGTTTACGTTGGTTTCGGTTACAAAAGCCACAACTTCTAGGTTACCCAGCATGCAAGGATTGGTTTTGCCGGCTGCACCATAAGTTTGTGGCACGGTATAAGTTGCAGTGGTTGTAAACGTGGTGCCCATTGCAGTATTAGGAATGGTTAAGCCAAAGGTTGGGGTTAAGGCTTTGCGCAACACGTGGTTATGGTTGTAGCTTCCGTCAGCATTGTAGTTAGATGCATTATATGGCGTTGGAGTGCCATAGTTGTGCTGAGGACCGGTAACATCATCTTCCAATAAGAAGATATTTAAAGAGTTGGTTGCAGCAGCTCCGTTCGAAGTGTAATACACTTCTGCCTGTACGGTTAACACACGGGTATTTACATCCAGTGTACCTTGTAAGGCCACGTTGCAATATGCTGTTTGGGTTTTAACGGTGTTGGCCCATCCGGTCCAGCTGCCACGGCCACCAGACATTACAGAACCTGACCATACTTTGCGGTTCATATCGCCGGCAGGATAGCCGGTAATGCCCATACCGGTCATACCATCAATGGCAGTACCTTCGGTAGTCCTTAAATCAGGCTCGCCCGGAGCAACCACGGCATAACCACCAGAGTGGATATTAATAAGGATCACATTGCTGGGATCGGCAGCATGAATTGCGTTGGCGATCTGGTGCCCGTCAGGGCAGTAGCCACAATAAATACCGGTAAATTCTTCCAGCACGGCCTTCTTATTCTGAGGCGCGGTGCTTACCGGTAATTGAGCAAACATGCTTCCTGCCACAGACACAAAAGCAAGCGTACTGAATAGATTTTTTTTCATGGTGTTTTTTGTTTAATTAGTTTTAAGATAATTATTGCATTAACAAATATAGTAATCCAAAGTTAATGTATCAATAATACTAATGTTAAAATGAGGTGAACTGGGACGTACTGCAAGGATTTGTACACAATCCGGCGCCGTTTTTAAGCATTATTAATTTTATTTAATTAAGTGGTTGTAATTTTAATATAAGTGGTTGCATCCACCGGTCGCAAAACACCCCTGTTATAAACAATGCGACATAATTTGTAATTTTGCCGCCGCACATGTTCCTGAATAAGAAGCCGCAGGGCATCTTTCCATCAAAATTAGCCGCCATAAACTTTCACCAGAATCACTGGTTCAGGGGTTTAAACGGATCTGCCGTGTCTTTTCTCGTCCAATCGGTAGTGGCCCTCGAGGCAAAAAACTGCGTGGTTATTGCTTCCGACAAGGAACGGGCTGCTTATCTGCAAAACGACCTGGAGGCTCTTTGCGATGAGCAGAAAGTGCTGTTTTTTCCTGAAAGTTACCGGCAGCCGTACCAGGTGGGCAAAACCACCAATGCCAACATACAGGAGCGGGCAGAGGTGCTTAACCTGCTGGCCCGCGAAACATTTAAAGGCCTGGTGGTAACTTACCCGCAGGCGCTGGCCGAAAAAGTAACGCTGCGGCAGCAGCTGCACCAAAACACGCTGCAGATCCGCAAGGGCGAAAAACTGTCGGTGGAGTTTATTTCGGAGTTTCTGCACTCGTATCATTTTGAGGCGGTTGATTTTGTGTTTGAGCCCGGGCAGTTCAGTATCCGCGGGGGCATTATCGATATTTATTCGTTTGCGCATGAATTTCCCTACCGCATTGAATTATTTGGCAACGATGTGGAAGCCATTCGCACGTTTGATCCTGCCTCGCAGCTTTCGAACGCGCAGTTCGAGTTTGTAACCGTCATTCCCAACATCAACTCATCGGTGTTTACCGAAAATAAGGCCCTGCTGCTCAATTATTTTTCGCCCGATGACACGCTGCTTTTTTTTGAAGACGCCGCTTACACCGCCGATGTGTTTGACAAAAAATTTGAAAGCGCTCAAAAAGCCTACGAGGCATACCAGGGCGAAATAAAACAAACCGAGCCCGAAAAGCTGTATGCCCACGGCCAGGAGCTGAATGAGCAGATTAGCCGCTTTGCCTGCATGGAATTTGGCGTACGTTCGAAACTGGCGCTCAACACCATTGATTTTCAGCAGACCCCGCAACCCGGGTTTAATAAAAATTTTGACCTGCTGATTGCCAACCTCAAAGAAAATAAAACAAAGGGTTATCACAATTATTTTTTAACCGATAATACCAAGCAGGCCGATCGGCTGATCACCATTTTTAACGACCTGCTTGCCAAAGAGCACCGTACCTACGACTCGCTGATAGAATATGTGCCACTTAACATTCACGAAGGCTTTATTGACGAGGATCTGAAAATAGCGGTGTACACCGATCACCAGATTTTTGAGCGCTATCACCGCTTTAAGCTGAAAGAGCTAAAATACAAAAGCGCCGAGGCCTTTACGCTGAAAGAGCTGCTGATGCTGAATCCCGGTGATTATGTAACACACATCGATCATGGCATCGGGCGGTTTGCAGGTCTGCAAAAACTGCTTATTAACGGCAAGGAGCAGGAGAGCGTAAAGCTATTGTTTAAAGATAATGATGTGCTGTATGTGAGCATTCACAGCCTGCACCGCATCAGCAAATTCAGCGGCAAGGAAGGGCAGGTGCCGCGCATTGACAAGCTGGGCAGCACCACCTGGCAAACGCTCAAAAACAAAACCAAGCGCAACGTTAAGGAACTGGCTTACGATCTTATTAAGCTGTATGCCGAACGTAAATCCAAACCGGGCCACGCCTATCCACAGGACAACTATTTGCAGCACGAGCTAGAAGCTTCGTTTATTTACGAGGATACACCCGACCAGGTGAAAGTGACCAAAGATGTGAAGCGCGATATGGAGCGGCCGCATCCTATGGACCGGCTGGTGTGCGGCGATGTGGGCTTTGGCAAAACCGAAATAGCCATACGCGCCGCGTTTAAGGCCGTGTGCGACAGCAAGCAGGTGGCTGTGCTGGTGCCCACCACCATTCTGGCTTACCAGCATTACAAAACATTTAAAGAGCGCTTAAAAGATCTGCCCTGCAACGTGGATTACCTCAACCGTTTCAGGAGTGCCAAAGAAACCAAGGAAACCGTTAAAAAACTGGCAGACGGGAAAATAGACATCATTATTGGCACACACCGGCTGGTGGGCAAAGACGTAAAATTTAAGGACCTGGGCCTGCTGATTATTGACGAAGAACAGAAATTTGGTGTGGGCGTGAAGGATAAATTAAAAACGCTCAAAAGCAACCTCGATACGCTGACGCTTACCGCCACCCCTATTCCGCGCACGCTGCAGTTCAGCCTGATGGGCGCGCGCGATCTTTCGGCCATATCTACCCCACCCCCCAACCGCTACCCGGTGCAAACCGAGCTGCACAGCTTTAACGAGGAGCTGATACGCGATGCCGTGAGCCACGAGCTGAGCCGCGGCGGGCAGGTGTTTTTTGTGCACAACAAAGTGCAGAATATTATGGACATTGCCGGCATCATCCAGCGGCTGGTGCCCGACGCACGCATTGCCATCGGGCACGGACAAATGGACGGGGATAAGCTCGAAGATGTGATGCTTGGTTTTATGGAAGGCGATTACGACGTGCTGGTAGCCACCACCATTATTGAAAGCGGGCTCGACATCAGCAATGCCAACACCATTATTATTAACGATGCACAAAACTTTGGCCTGAGCGACCTGCACCAGATGCGGGGCCGCGTGGGCCGCAGCAATAAAAAAGCATTTTGCTACCTGCTGGCGCCGCCGCAAATTGTGCTCACCGATGAGGCGCGGAAGCGCCTGAAAGCCATTGTGGATTTCAGCGACCTGGGCAGCGGTTTCCAGATAGCGATGCGCGACCTGGACATTCGCGGGGCCGGCAACCTGCTGGGCGGCGAACAAAGCGGCTTTATAAACGACATGGGTTTTGACACCTACATGAAAATACTGAACGAGGCGGTGGAAGAGCTGAAAGAAGAAGATTGGTATAAAGAGTCGATGGGTGATGAGCAAACAAAAGACAAATCGGTGTTTTCGCGGCAGTTTGTAAAAGAAACCGTGGTGGACACCGACCTGCAATTGCTCATTCCCGAAGAATACGTGAGCAGCCTTACCGAACGCTTATTATTATACCGCGAGCTGGATAACATTACCAGCGAGGAGGACCTGAGGCTGTTTGAAGCCGGGCTGCGCGACCGCTTTGGGCCTATACCGGCCGAGGCGGTGGAGCTCATCAACGTAGTGCGCATGCGTTGGAAAGCCATGCGGCTGGGCTTTGAAAAGATTACCCTCAAAAACCGGAAAATGCTGGCCTATTTTTTAAACAGGCAGCAGAGCGATTATTTTTCGAGTCCCATGTTCCAGGGCGCTTTGCTGTTTGCACAAAAATATCCAACCCTGTGCACACTTAAGGAACAGAACAATAAGTTATATTTGACAGTGGAAGACGTGCTTTCTGTAAAGCGCTCGGAAGAAGTGCTGGCACAGATAGAGAACCTCATTCCATTTCCTCAGGCCGCCGACCATGAAAGGTAAATCGCGCTCGATACTTATCCTGGGCTTTTTGTTCGGGTATATTCTGCTGCAGTTTTTGTGGTGGGAATACCTGCTGGTAAAGCAAAACGGGCTTATTATTGAAGAAAAGCAACGCCTTAAGGAGCTGGCCTCGGTGGATGAGGCGCAGCTTAAAAAAGACATAGCGCTGCTGCATCACAAAAAAAACATGCAAACCGTTATGATTGTGAGCGAGGGCACTGTTTTTTTATTGCTGCTGCTGTTTGGCATTTACAAGGTAAAACAAGCGGCCGACAAAGAAACCGCTCTGAACAACCAGCAGAAAAACTTTTTTTTGAGCATTACCCACGAGTTGAAAACGCCCATTGCCGCCACCAAGCTGCAGCTGCAAACCCTGCAAAAACAAAAGCTGGACGAGCCGCTGCGGCAGGAGCTGATTGCCAGTGCGCTTACAGAAACCGAGCGGCTGAATGCCCTGATAGACAATGTGCTGTACAGCAGCCGCATGGAGGCCGGCGAGCTGCAGTTCCCAAAAGAACGGCAGAACCTGGGCACATTTGTGCAGCAGGTGCTGCAGCGCTATTATGGCCCGCAAATCTCTTCGGGAGAGCTGCAGTTTAAACTAACACCGGACATTTATCAAAACATCGATCCGGCTTCTTTTCCCTCCATCATCACCAACCTGGTGGATAACGCCATAAAATATTCTCCGGGCAAAAAAGAAATTGTGGTGGAGCTTCGTTCTGAAAAAAACGCCGCCATACTGAGCGTACAGGATAAGGGCTGCGGCATTGCCGACGGCGACAAGGAAAAAATATTTACGCGCTTTTTCAGGGCCGGCAACGAGGAAACCCGCAACACCAAGGGCACCGGCCTGGGCCTGTACATTGTAAGCTACCTGGTGCGCCAGCACCGGGCGCGTATAAAGGTGCGCAACAATACGCCACAGGGAAGTATATTTGATATTTATTTTTATGCCGCATAAGTGTTTATTTGGATTTATTGCAGGGCTTGGCCTGCTGTTTTTTTCATCTTGCCACGCCCCTTCCGATCATGGCAAGTTACCGCCGGTGGCCACCATCTTAAAAAAAGATACCCTGCTGCGCTATGCCGAGCGTTTTGCCATCAAAAAAGGCCAGGGGTTTACCGTGGTGCATGTGTTCGGTAACCGCTCAGATGCCGATACCACCGCCACTTACCTTGTTGGACCCGACTCTGCCCAGCTGAAAAATTTTCCGGCGCGGACTGTATTTATAAAAACGCCCTGTAAAAAAATTGCAGCGCTCAGCAGCATTTACGCCACCATTATCTGCGATCTGCGTGCCGACAACCGGCTGGTGGCCATTGACAATGCCGATTACGTAGTAAACCCCCAGCTGCTGAGCAAGTGCCGCAACCACGAACTGATAGAGCTGGCAAAAGGCCCCGAGCCAGATATAGAACAAACCATTACCCTAAGGCCCGATATTATTTTTATGTACGGCATGGGACAGGGGCGTGATGTGAACCCAAAACTGAAAGACAGCGGCATTCCTATAGCCGTGAGCCTCGACCACTTAGAAAAAAGCCCATTGGCCCGCGCGGAATGGATAAAATTTTATGCCGTATTTATTGGCCAGGAACAACTCGCCGATTCGTTATTTAACGCCACCGAAAAAAAATACCGTGAGCTGCAGGCCCTGGCAAAACATGCCACCTGGTTGCCCACGGTATTTAATGAGTTAAAATACGGCGACACCTGGTATGTGCCGGGCGGCAAAAGCTATGTGGCCCAGCTGCTGAACGATGCCGGCGCCAGTTATGTATGGAAAGACGATAACAATGCGGGCAGCCTGCAGCTAAGCTTTGAGCAGGTATATGCCAAAGCCAAGGATGCCGACTTCTGGATCAACCTGTCGATGGTGCGGACCAAAGCCGAGCTGCTGAACCAGGAGCCGCGCTACAGCGAATTCAGGGCCTATAAAACAGGACATTTGTATAACAACAACAAAATTACCAACGAAAAAGGCTACAGCACTTATTGGGAAACCGGCATGATATATCCCGACCGGATCCTGAGCGATCTTATTTCGGTGTTCCACCCTGAGCTCGTGCCCGAAGTGAAAAATGATTTGTATTATTACCGGCAAATAAATTAAGCTTTGCAAAGAGCCGATCGTATAAAATTTCTCGTCTTAATTTTATTGTTTGCCGCATCGTGCGTGTTAAGCCTGTTGTTTGGCGGCAGCGAGCATATTGAGCAGGCCGACATTACGGGCAACGATTTTATTTTCTGGCAGATCCGATTCCCTAAAACCATTACGGCCATCATGGCCGGCAGCACACTGGCGGCAGCCGGCCTGGTGCTGCAGATCATTTTCAGAAATCCCCTGGCGGGTCCCTATGTGCTGGGCATCAGCTCGGGCGCATCGCTCATGGTGGGCATCAGCCTGCTGGCCGGCCAGTCGCTTTACATGGTGTCTGAATTTTTTACCGGCAAAAGTTTTATAGTGCTGGCCTCCATGTCGGGCAGCTTTATGATTACGCTGCTGGTGCTGTTTATTTCAAAAAAGGTAAACAGCAACGTGGTGCTGCTTTTAATAGGGCTGATGATCTCGCAGATTTGCGCCGCCATACAGGGTTCGCTCGAATATTTTGCCGATCCCAACAACCTGAAAAATTTTGTGATCTGGAGCATGGGCTCCTTATCAGTGACCACGCGCAGCGATTTAGCCATTTACGTGCCGGTGGCACTGGTAAGCCTTGCGGCGCTGCTGCTTTTTATAAAGCCTCTTAATGCCATGCTGCTGGGCCAAAACTATGCGCAAAACGCCGGTATACATTTTACGCGCAGCCGCTTTTACCTTATCCTCATTTCGTCGGCGCTTACGGGTCTTACCACCGCTTTTTGCGGTCCCGTGGCCTTTGTAGGCATTGCCGTGCCTATTCTTTCACGCATGGTATTTTCCTCTTCGCGGCAGCAGCTGCACTTTTCTGCCTGCATTTTAATTGGGGCCATTTTGCTGCTGCTGGCCGATGCGCTGAGCAATTCGTTCATCAAAAACGTAGCGCTGCCCATTAATATGATCACCACCTTTATCGGCGCGCCGCTGGTTATTTATTTAATGTTTAAAAACAAACACTGGTAATTTATGAGCGCCGCCTGCATCACCTTAAAAAATGCCACGCTGGGTTATCGCAAAACGGGCCTCCCGGTGCCGATTGTCAGTGCGCTAAGCCTTGAGCTGTTTCCCGGCGACTTTGTGGGCATTGCGGGCCTTAACGGCAGCGGCAAATCCACCCTGCTGAAAAGCCTGTGCGGCTTATTGCCCATGCTGAGCGGCGAGCTGGAAATTACCGGGGAACCCATCGTACGGCTATCGCTGGCCGAGCTCTCGAAAAAAATAGCCGTGGTGCTCACCGAAAAAATAGGCGGGTTTAATTTAACAGCCTACGATGTGGTGGCGGCCGGTCAAATTCCTTATACCAATGCCTTTCACCAGCTGAAACCCGAACACGAAGGGGCCATTGAATTTGCCATTAAAACCTGCGGGCTCGAAAAACACCGCCATAAGCTGCTGAACGAGCTAAGCGACGGCTTGTTTCAAAAAACGGTGATTGCCAAGGCGCTGGCCCAGCAAACACCGGTGATGCTGCTTGACGAACCCAGCGCCTTTCTGGATTACGCTTCCAAACACGAATTATTTATTTTATTGAAACAACTGGCCCGCAACGAGAACAAATGCATCCTGCTGAGTTCGCACGATCTTGATCTTACGCTTAGGTATTGCGATAAACTGCTGGTGATTTCTGACGCAGGCGCCGAACTGCTGCCCGTTTCGGAAGCCAGGAACAATGAAGCGTTTAAAGAGATCGGCGGCGGATTTATCTAAGGGAAGTGCTATAAATTACACAGTATAGGTTTTGAATGTTTAGTGTTTAGTTCTTAATAAAAAAACACTGATTAACACTAAAAAATTCTGACGTTCAATAGTTTTTCCGGTACAACTGTGAATCTTGGGGCATATTACTTGCCAACATTTTTTTAAAAGTACTTCCGGGTATATAATTAAACTTTATTTTTGTCGCCCTATGGCACTACATGTTAAAAAGTCGTCCCTGCCAAATGCCGGCAAGGGTTTGTTTACTGACAAGGCAATAAAAAAAGGCACTAAAATAATTGAGTATAAAGGAGAGATTATTGACTGGAAAGAATATGAAAAACGCGTGGCCGAAGACAAAGACGGCTACCTGTTTTACATCAATAAGACCCGCTGCATCGACGCGTTTGCCACCCCGCAGCACAAGGCCCGCTATGCCAACGATGCCGAGGGCCTGAGCCGGGTAAAAGGCCTAAAGAACAACTCGTCGTACGAGATCTTTGGCGATCAGTGCTACATTGTGGCCGAGCGCAACATTGAAGCCGGCGAGGAA
Source organism: Bacteroidia bacterium (assembly GCA_044221905.1). Taxonomy (GTDB): domain Bacteria; phylum Bacteroidota; class Bacteroidia; order B-17B0; family Aurantibacillaceae; genus Aurantibacillus. The sequence goes on along the minus strand of JBGAOE010000002.1, from coordinate 1,086,506 downwards.
GTGTTTGTGGACTACAGCAAGGAATATTGGGATTGCATTCGCTATAACATTAAGAACAATCTTTATAAAACAAAAAAACACTGAGCAAATTTCTCATAGTCGGCCTTGGTAACATCGGCGAAGAGTACGCCGAAACGCGTCATAATATTGGCTTTAAGATAACAGATCACCTGGCCGCCGAAGCAGGCGTTAAATTCCAAAGCGACCGCTATGCCGATGTGGCGGAAATGAAACACCGGGGCAAAACGCTGATCCTGATCAAACCCACCACTTACATGAACCTGAGCGGCAAAGCCGTAAACTACTGGCTGCAGGCCGAAAAAATAGATGTTGCCAATACCATGGTGCTGGTAGATGAGCTGGCCCTGCCCTTCGGAAAAATACGCATTGGCCCCAAAGGCAGCGATGGCGGGCACAACGGGCTTAAACACATACAGGAAGTGCTGAATACCCCGGTTTATCCGCGAATGCGCTTTGGCATCAGCAATCAGTTTAATAAAGGCGCACAGGTAAATTACGTGCTGGGCAAGTGGAACGAGGAGGAATTAAAAACGCTGGGCGAGCGCATCCAGATTGCCGGCGATGCCATCAAAGCTTTTGCATTTGTAGGGCTTGAGCGTTGTATGAACGAGTACAACAACAAATAGCCTCGGTTTAAGCGCCGCATAATTATTCCTGGAAGCTATTAAAGGGACTTGCATAAGCTTCATAAGTAGCTAGTTTTACTCCTTAATAATTTTTACAGGCCTGCCATTTTCCACTTGTAAAAAGTAAAGCCCGGCAGCCAGCTTTTCAAGAGCCACAGTGGTTTCTGTCTCCTCCAGCTTTCCATACAACACCACTCTGCCGGTTTGATCGCAGAAAGAATACCCGGCACCCCACAATGCCGGGCTGCCATAAATCATTGTTTTATCGTGAGCCGGATTGGGATAGATCCTGAAGTTACTGTTACCCTGCAGTGACTGAATACCTGAAGAAGTAGAAGGGGTAATAACCGCCAGCCAGGCCGTGTCTGAAATCGCCGGGCAGCCCGCCGCTGTTATAAGGCAGCGGTAACTGTAATTGTTTTGCGAAAGTAAGGCGTTAGCGATGTTTAATGAAGGTGTGGTAACCCCTGAATAATTGCCTGAGTTTGACAGGCTCACAAAACCCGGCCCGCTGTTTTCCTGCCACTGGTAAAGCAATGAAGCGCCCGAGCCGGTTGCAACAAATTGCACACCGGCGCCTGCCATTATTGTTTGATTAACTGGCTGTGCCATAAAAACCGGCAGCGGATTTACGGTGACGGCCAAAGAGGCGGAAGGGTTGCTGCCGCAAACAGTGAGCGGTATTACCGTTACCGTACCGCCCAAGGCACCAAATTTTACGGTAATGGATGGCGTGCCGGCACCGGCAATAATGCTGGCACCAAGCGGCACCGTCCACGAATAGCCATTCGCACCCATTACCGGGCTGATGCCATAGGTGAGCGTATCGCCGGCGCACATGCCCTGCAACCCGGTAATGGCTCCCGCCGGGTTAACTGCGGGGCAACCCAGCTTTAAAATAAAATAATCAAAATAACCGCCGCCAGCTGTTAGGTTTGCCACGCCCGGACCCGGATCAAAATCAAGTGTGCCTTTAAATAAACCGGTAATAAAAATATTCTCAAGCGCATCTATATGCAAATGCCAGGGTGTTGCGTACTGTGTGCCGCTAACGGTTTTGGCCCATACAAAATTGCCCGAATAATCGAGCTTTTCGATAAACAGGCCCGATAATCCTGCAATGGTGTAGGTACCAGGTCCCGGGTCAAAATCAACCGGCCCTGTGCCCGAGCCGGTAATGTAACTGTTACCTGCTATGTCGGTGGCTACCGAAATACCAGCGTCCGTGTTCACACTACCAAGGCCATGGGCCCAGGCAAAATTTCCGTTTATGTCAAGCTTCAGCACAAAGGCATCGTCGTTGCCATTGGAGGCAATTGTATAGGTACCGGGGCCCGGATCAAAATCAATTGTCTGATAAAAAGACCCTGTTAAAAAAAGGCCGTTCAGTGCGTCGAGTGAAATGGAGCGGCCATAGTCGATGGTATTTGAGCCAAGAGTTTTGGCCCATACAAAATTCCCGAACGCATCGAGCTTTGAAATAAAAACATCGACGCTGCTGGTGTTAAAAGGTGGCATCAGCACCGAGGATAGGGTGTCAATGTTCGGTCCGGGATCAAAATCAACCGTACCCTGGTAATTGCCGGTGAGGTAAACATTGCCCGCAACATCGGTTACCAGCGCGGCGGCCTTGGCCATGTCGCCAAACCCGTTGGAAACGGCATTTAACTGGCTGGCCCATATAAAATTACCGGCGGTGTTGAGTTTTAATACAAAGGCACTCCAGTTTCCATCCGCCGTAAGTGTAAAGGTTGGCAGCGCCGGATCAAAATCGACCGTGCCCTGGAAAAAGCCTGTAAAATACATGTTTCCCATGTTATCGCGTGTTATGGCATTCAGCGCATCTTCGCCGGTGCCTCCAACCTGTTTTGCCCATACAAAATTGCCGGCGGCATCCAGCTTCGAAATAAACGCATCGCCGCCCCAACCGGGGAGCGAGGCCGAAAAGAGCAGAAAATTTGCGACAGAAGGGTCAAAATCGGCGGTGCCTTCAAAGCTGCCAACAGTATATACATTACCAGCGGCATCCACCGCAATGCCATTGCCGTACTCCATGGCGGGGCCACCCATGGCGCGGGCCCATATAAAATTGCCGTTGGCATCAAACTTGGTTACAAACACATCGTAGGCTCCCGCCGATACCAGGTTATATACGCCCGGCCCGGGATCAAAATCAACCGTATAGGAAAAAACGCCGGTGGTGTATATATTGCCGCTGGCATCGGTGGTTACCGATCTGCCAAAGTCGTTATCCTGCCCGCCCAGGTTTTTGGCCCATACAAAACCCTGGGATCGCAAACCAACGGCGTTTGCTACAAACATTAATAATAACAGGTATCTTTTCATGGTTTGCTTTGTGTGTTAAAGATAAAACATTATCGCACAGAACCGACGCGTGCCGGCTGTTGTTTTGCAGAAGTGGGGTTGCACCTTGCAGAAACGCTGCCTTGGTTTACAGGCGGTTATTTTTTACCGAATACTTTTGAGCCGGCGTTGGCAAACCTAAAGGCTTTATTTATCTTTGAAGCATGTTGTATGCGCAGATAGTGGGTCAGCAGGAGCCCAAACAACGCCTGCTGAAAATGGTGAAGGAAGACCGAGTGCCACATGCGCTTTTATTTTCGGGGCGCGAGGGCAGCGGTAATTTGCCTGCCGCCCTGGCGTTTGCACAACATTTGTATTGCACCAGTAAAAAAGCAGAGGGCGCCTGCGGCGAGTGCGCCGCCTGTAACAAAGTGGCCAAGCTCATTCATCCCGATCTGCACCTGGTGTTTCCCATTGCCAAAAGCAAGGATGTGAAAAGCAGCAACGACCTTGTCAAAGAGTTTCGCGAAGCTTTCCTGGCGCAGCCCTATATGAGCCTTAACGACTGGTTTAACGAGCTGAGCGCCGAAAACAAACAGCCCATTATACCTGTTGAGGAAGCCAACGACATTTTAAAAAAGCTGAGCTACACCAGCTACGAAGGCTCCTATAAAATGATGATCATATGGCAGCCCGAAAAAATGAACCAGGAAGCCGCCAACAAACTTTTAAAAATACTGGAGGAGCCGCCTGAAAAAACCATTTTTGTGCTGGTGTCCAACCATCCCGACCAGCTGCTGGCCACTATTATTTCGCGGGTGCAGCAAATCCCTTTTTACCAATGCAGCGAGCAGGAGATTGCCGACGCGCTGGTGGCCAACTACCGCATAAACGGCGAAACGGCCAAACAAACCGCCATGCTGGCCAACGGCAATTATGCCGAGGCCATTGCCCTGCTGACGCATAATGAAGAGAGTGTTTCTTTCCTGAATAATTTTCAAACCTTTATGCGGCTGGCGCTTAAGTTTGATTGCAATAAGGTGCTGCAATGGATTGATGAGAATGCCACCTCGGGCCGCGAAAAGCAGAAACAATTTTTGCAGTACGGACTGGAGGTGTTTCGCGATTGCCTGATGTTTAATTTTGGCGATAAAAGCCTGGTGCGCCTGAGCGGGCAGGAAAAACAGTTTCTCGAAAAATTTGCACCGTTTGTGAGTCAAAAAAATTACGAGCGGCTGATCGAGGAATTCAACACCAATTATTATTACGTGGAGCGCAACGCCAATCCAAAGATCCTGTTTATGGACCTTTTTTTAAAAACCAACGAGCTCATCAATTTAAAGTAGCCCGGTTTTTAAAACCTTACCTGGTACACGTCCGTATTATTCCTGAGGATGTTCAGAACTTCAAACCCTCCTTCCTGGGGTATAATCTCTTTGAGATCGAACACCGCGCATTCTTTGCTGAGGCCTTCAAAAATAAGGGTAAAGCCCTTGCCGTCGTTTAAAGTCCATTGCGGCGCAAAAGAAATATTAAACGCAGTGATGAGCCGGGCCTGCCTGCCGGTACCATGCTCCACCAAAAAGGTAGAGGGCCAGATACGGTAAGCATAATCGTCGCCGCAGCTGCAATGCACAATGGTTTGCCGCTCCTCGCTTTGCAGGGTTTTTACTTCGGTAAGGACTTCTTCTTCAGGTTCCATTGTTAGTACAAAGATAGGAAGAATTAAGGGGTATTTTAATAATAACAAATTTCCATTCCTACTTTTTCCTTGATGAAAAAGTAGTCAAAAAATCAAGCCAAAAATACTTCCACGCGCCACTTGGAAATCTACGGTTTTTTACGTGCTCCACACACAACCTCCATCGCACTAAAACCTTGATTTCTCAATTCACTGCTACTCAGCGTCTATTTTTGGCAGGGCCTACGCGCGCACTAGGTGCTTACGCGGTTATAATTCCTTGCATTTAATTTTCTGCGTGTTTCAATGATATTTTTGAATTTATCTCTATCTTGCTTATTATGGGTTATTATGTATTCATAGCAGGTTTGGGGCTACTTTTACTGCTTATTTACTATTTATTTCCAAGTAAAAAAGCTGTCATTCATACAACCATTTCAAAAGCAGAAAAAACAAGCATTGGCGCCGCAAAAGATGGCGAGGTGGTTAGAATCAAAGGCCAAGTAGTGCTTGCCGGCCGTACCCTGGTTGCTCCCTTATCCAAACGCCGATGCGTGTATTATCACGTAAGAGTAAAAGACAGCAGCAGCCGGAGAGAATTATTTAAAAACTATATTGATCTGGAAGAGGAAAAGATGTCGGATGTGGTGATTTACGATGGCGAGCATTACGCCGTTATTAATACCAAGCTGGTAGCCTTATTTGTCGAAATGGACGAGGAATCCCATTCCTGCTTCTGGCATTTTACAACCCCTGAGCTAAAAGAATTCCTGGTAAAGCATGGCGAGCGGCCAACAGATTATATGGGCTGGTCGTTAGATCTAACCGCCAGCGAAGGTGCTCTGGAGGAGGGCGAAACGCTTACAATAGCCGGCAAGGCCAACTGGCGGCCAGCCTCGCAATTCCGCTTTAAGCTACCGGTTGATACCGTATTGTATCTTGAACCATTGAACGAGCACGGCGTTTATTTAACCGACAGTCCTTTGTAACAAAAACCTTAAAAAAATTTCTCATAAATTATTGATGTTAATGGTTAATTTTCAAAAGGGTTAAGCCGCACGCATCGGCTACTTTTTGTGCCAGCACTTCTCCTTCTTTTGTAAACGGCCATACAAACAAGGTATTAATTGTATGTGTTTGAGAAATGGCGTTGATAGCCTCCACACATAATTTTTTGGTGCGGCCTTTGCCCCTGTGTTCGGGCAAAGTAGTGGCCGAGCACAAATAAATGCAGGTGTATGCTTCGCCGGGTTTTGTTTTTTCGAGCAGCTGCTTTTCAGTAATACGCTGCGCCAGAAACTCCTGCATTACTGCTTCGGTGGTGGGAATCATTAATACCCATATCAACGGTCCGTTCTCATCCTCCACGCGCGACAATGTGGCCGGGTGTATCTTCTCCAGCTTTTTCATTTGCTGCGGCGTTACCTGTATCTGCCCGGGATCGTTGCGGGTGGAAAACACCTCGTCAATGATCTGCATCATTCGGTTAAAATTTGGAGGAGAGGAGGACATGAAGAAAGATTAAAACTATTATTGCTTCCAATGGTGGTTACAATCGGTACACAGGTGCTCCCTGGGGCCAAAAGAAAACAACGATCCTTTTTTCCGATATACATTGGCCGATTCGCATTCAGGGCAATAGGTGAGCACTTTCTCATAATCTTTTACCAGGCTTTCAGGTACTTTTTCAGCGGCGGTTCGCTCGTGCTCCACCGTTTTAAGTATGGCCCGGGCATGCGCAAGGTCTTTTTCCTCTACCTGCACATCGAGTCCACCAACGGCATTGGATAAAAACTGCTGGGTGGCCAGCAGGTGCTCGTTTTTCAATACAGGCACAATGCCTTCGGTTTCAAGCTTTGCAAGCAACACGTATGCTTCGGTGGCATACGTATATGTGGTAAGTGTTACAAGAGGTTGAGGCATAGTGATTTTAACTATAAAGGTATGGTATTGACTATTCTTCTCCTACCATAAATTTCCTTAACATATTAAGTGCCGCATTGGCCGTCATCACAATGTTACGGCCACGATGATCGCCAAATTGGAATTTTATGGTTTTTACTTTCGCTTTATCGGCCACTGCCACCCATACTGTACCTACAGGCTTTTCGGGGGTGCCGCCTGTAGGCCCGGCAATACCCGAAACGGCAATGGCATAATCGCTGTGAAATTTTTTGATCACGTGCCGGGCCAGCTGCTCCACACATTCCTGGCTCACCGCACCCACCGTGGTAAACACTTTTTCATCCACCTGCAGCAGCTCGTGCTTGGCCTGGTTGGTGTAAGGCACTATGGCTCCCTTAAACACTTCGGAAGCGCCGGGAATAGACGTGATCAGCGAAGCAACATAACCGCCGGTGCAGCTTTCGGCCAGCGAAAGGGTTTGTTTTTTCTCACGCAGCATTTGGCTGATGATGCTTTCGAGCGTGGGCTGCTCCTGGCCGTATTCTTCGTAGCCATAAATGTATTTGCTGATAATGTTTTTCAGGCTTTCGATCTCCTGCTGCACTGTGTTTTGCAATAGCACCGGATCGGCCCCGACGGTGGAAAGCCGCAGGCGCACCATACCAGCCGCCGGGAGATAGGCAAGCTTTATATTTTTGGAAGCAAGGGCATCCTCCCAGGCTTCAATGGTTTCGGCCAGCGTGCTTTCGCCAATGCCTTGCGTAAGCACCGTTTTATGATAAATATGCGGCAACGCGTTCTCCTTTTTTATTTTCGGCAATACCGAATCTGTTACCATGGCTTTCATTTCGTGCGGCACACCCGGCATGCTGATAAACACCGTGCTGTTCTTTTTCATCCACATGCCCGGCGCCGTGCCATAAGCGTTGCGAATTACCGTACATCCCTTAGGCACCAGGGCCTGGTTACGGTTTATTTCGGTAAGCACTCTGCCGCGTTTGGTAAAAAAACGGTCCACGTCTTCCAGCACATCGGCATTCAATTCAAGCGCGGTATTAAAATACGCGGCAAAGGTTTTTTTCGTAATATCATCCTTGGTAGGGCCCAGGCCGCCGGTGATAAAAACAAAGTCGGCGCGCTGCTCGGCATCGGCAAATGCTTTTACAATGGCGCTTTCATCGTCGCTCACACTGGCCATGTGCACGGTTTTTATCCCCGCCAGGTTAAGCTGTTGTGCAATCCACACGCTGTTCGTATTTGTAATCTGTCCTATTAAAATCTCATCCCCTATTGTTAATATTTCGGCGTTCATATAAAATTTTGCATTTTTTAAAATCCGCTGCTTGTGGATTCCGTTATCTTTGGTGCAAAGTTAATTATTCCCATGAAACCGATCATTTTATCCGCCCTGCTCCTTGTAACGTTTTCGTTAAATGCACAAACCTTAAAAGACCTTAAGAATAAAGCCAAAACGGCTGTGAGCGGCAAGCCAAAGCTTACCAACGAGGAAGTGGTGAAAGGACTGAAGGAAGCCCTGACCATTGGCACCAATAACTCATCGGGAATGGCCGGCAAGCTGGATGGCTTTTATAAAAACACCAAAATTTTTATTCCATGGCCCGAGGAGGCGGCCGATATGAAAGCCAAGCTAATGAAGCTGGGGTTTTCTAAAAAAATAGAGGAGTTTGAGATGAGCCTGAACCGCGCTGCGGAAGAAGCTGCCACCAAAGCCGCACCGGTGTTTGTAAATGCCATTACCAATATGAGCGTGCAGGATGGCTTTGCCATTTTAAAAGGCGCCGATACAGCCGCCACCAATTACTTGCGCAAAACCACTTACAGCCCGCTCAAAGACCAGTTTATGCCTATTGTAAAAGAGGCCATTGAAAAAGTGAAGGTTACCAGTTATTGGGAACCACTGGTAACCGCTTACAACAAGCTGCCGCTGGTAAAAAAACAAAATCCCGATCTGAATGAATACGTAACCAACAAAGCCATTAACGGCTTAATGCTTCTTATTTCAGACGAAGAGATCAAGATCCGGAAAGACCCTGCCGCGCGGGTTACCGATCTTTTGAAGAAAGTATTTGGTAATTAACAATCGGTTAAAAATACACAAACCCCCGCTATTATTGAGATCCCGAGACCGTTGAGGGCTTTTGTTTCTGTTGGAGATGTTGAAAATTATTGTAGTTTAGTTAAAACTAATCCAACATGAAAAAAATCTATTCTTTGCTTTTATTATTCTGCGCTCTAACGGCTTGGGCGCAGCAGCCGCTTCACCTGTGGGTAAAAAAAATAGGTGGCACGGGCGACAGTTTTGATCCGCCTCATTTAAACATTAATTCCAACGGCGACCTGGTGTGCATTGGCAATTTCAACGGCATTACCGATTGCGATCCCGGACCGGGGACCAGCACCGTTAGTACGCCCAATGTGAACGTGCATACCTTTATTTCAAAATACGATCCTACCGGTAATTTGCTTTGGGCCTGCCAGCTGCAAAGCTCGCAGGAAACATTTGCTATGGGGGCCACTACCGATCTCAACAACAATATATACATAACCGGTTACTTTATGGGCACGGCCGATTTTGATCCGGGACCGGGCAGCTTTACATTAAGCTCAAGCGGACCCAGCCCTGATATTTTTATTTTAAAGCTCGATGCAACAGGCAATTTTGCATGGGCGGTTAAAATGGGTGGCAGCGGCATACAAACCGGCCTTGGCATTGCCACCGATGCTACAGGCAGTGTATACAGCACCGGTGCCGTTACAGGAATCATTGACCTGGATCCCGGTCCGGGCGTTTATCCTATAAACAGCGCCAATGGAAGCACTTATGTTTTAAAGCTCAATCCTTCCGGCAATTTTATATGGGCCCGCGAAATTACCAACACAGGGCCTGCCAACCCCAACAATGGCGTTCAGGCCGAAAAAATTTCCATTGGCCAGGGCGGCAATATTTACCTGAATGGATGGTTCCGGGGTGTGATCGATGCCGATCCGGGTGCCGGAACATATACGCTCAGCGCCAATCCATCTCTGGCAGCCGGTTTTGCTTTAAAATTAGACGCCTCTGGAAATTTTGCATGGGCCACGCAGATAGGCGATGGCAACAACAGCTGCAGCTGCCTGGATATTGTTGAAGACGGCAGCGGCGATGTATGCATTACAGGCGGTTTCAGCGATGCGGTCGATTTTGACCCGGGCCCTGCTTCGTATACCCTTTCGAGCGGCAGCTCAAGCGGCACGTATTTTGTAAAGCTCAATTCGCTGGGTGGCTTTATTTGGGCAAAACACTTCAGGGGCATAAACAGTTCGGGCTTTTCAGTCACCAACGCAACTTCCATTTGCACCGACGATTGTGATGCCATTTATACAATGGGCAGTGTGGTAGACACCGTTGATTTCGATCCGGGCCCGGCCACTTATACCCTGGCTGGCGGTAATAACAGCGGCTTTATTTCAAAGCTGGATGCCAACGGCAACCTAGCCTGGGCCAAACCCATTAAAACTTTCCAGTTCGGTTTTGCAGGCGGCTGTTCTTTAAAAATAAACTCTGCCGGCGAGTTATACGCATTCGGCTCGTTTATCGGGTCGCTTGATTTTGACTGGACCAGCGGCACAGATAGCCTTTTGAGCTCCGACGGCGGATTTAATCCCGATTTTTTTCTGTCGAAGATCAACACCTGCGACAACCTTTGCCACCTGGCGGCGGCCAGCAGCAACAATACTATCTGCGCCGGCAGCAGCGCTGTGCTAACCGCCACCGGCGGCGGCAATTACAGCTGGGTATCGGGGCCCGCCACACAAAGCGTTGCAGTAAGCCCAACCGTAACCACCAACTATACGGTAACAGCTACCAACATCCAGGGCTGCTCCAATTCGGTTACAGTAACACAATATGTCAGCATGTGCACGTCTCTTGGCGAACAGGCAAAATACCCCGGCCTGAACATTTATCCGAACCCCGCTGCAGGCTTTTTATTTATACACTCAGAAACAAACGAAGAAAAACAACTGCGGGTGTTTAACGTTGCGGGACAAATGCTGCTTGAAACGTATATTGCCGGCGACTCAACAATAGACGTGAAACAACTGCCGCCAGGACTTTACATGATACACTGTAAGAATGCGGGCGGTGCCGGAGAAATAATAAAACTTATTAAGGAATAAGCACTATGCCCATTTGTAAAGTGGGCCGCCTTTTTCAAAAAACCGCGCTATGCGTTTTTCCGTTTCAGGATTTACCTTTAGCTCCGGCGCATGGTGCGGTTTTTTACGGGCGTCGATAATCATAGGGCCCCGGCAACCCCAATGTTTATTTTCTACAAATTCGTTCACACCATAAATATCATCGCTGGGATTGCTGCGGGTGTAAGTGACCCAAAGGTAGTCGCTCAAATCGCCGGCCTCAGCTTTAAAATTAAAATCATCATAAATCACAATCTGCACAATGCCTTCAAAATCCATGAGCCGTTCACTTACCCAGGCAGCTAATTTTTTGATACCTGCTTTTGCAGTTTCGTAACTGGTAAAAGGCTCCAGCATCAGCCCTATCACTCCATTCATAAGCAATACCGGCCGACTCACAAAGTCACAATCGTTTATGCCGGGTGGAAGTCTATTATTCAATTCACGCTTTTTATCGCCATAAGCCGCCAGCACCACTTTACTTCCTTCGTTAATTTTATTGCCGCTGTAATCCAGCGTATCAATGGTGGTTTTGGTGTAAAAGTGCACATCGCGCGTAAGGTCAATACGCTCAAACAGGTAGGTTAAAAATGCTTTTGGATCGTGGCAGCTCAGCGTGTTATCCTGATTGCCGGCAATAAATAAATACTTGGCCAGGCTCAGCTGGCCGGTTCCCAAAATGCGGTTGGCCTGTGTCAACAGTTCGGCCGGGCGCTTGGTGGCCAGGTAGGGCGTATAACGTTCGCTGCCCACGGCCAGCAGCAGCGGGTGCACGCCAGCAGCGTCTACCGCATGCACCTCTTTTACACCGGGAATTTCGTTTGGAATAGCGCTGCCGCTGATCTCGTGGATCAATGCGCCAAAGGCTGTATCTTCCTGCGGCGGGCGCCCCACCACTGTAAACGGCCAAATGGCTTTGTCTTTGGCATATACCTTATGCACCCGCATCAGCGGAAAATCATGCGTGAGGCTGTAATAACCCAGGTGATCGCCAAAAGGGCCCTCGGGTTTGTTTTCATTGGGATACACTTCACCGGTGATCACAAAATCGGCATCGAGCGAAATGCAGAAACCATCCACATAGGCATAACGAAAACGCCGGCCACCAAGGGCCCCGGCAAAGGTGAGCTCACTCAGCCCTTCGGGCAGGGGCATTACAGCCGCCAGCGAATGGGCCGGCGGACCACCCACAAAAATGCTTACCTTGAGCGGAACATTTTTCTGATTGGATTTATGCTGGTGGATGCCAATGCCACGATGCAGCTGATAATGCAGTCCTATTTCCTTATTAAGTGTGTAATTATTGCCGGTAAGCTGAATGCGGTACATGCCCAGGTTCGAAGCCATCACACCCGGCTTCTCTATATCTTCTGAGTATACCTGGGGCAGGGTTACAAATGCGCCGCCATCCATGGGCCAGTGTTTTATCAGCGGCAGGTCTGAAATGCGAATCTCTTTAAAACCGGCTGCTGCAAAGGAAGAACGCTTGGGCAAAGCCTTAAAGGCGGCTAATCCTGTTGACGCATAAGTGAAAGGCTTTTTGAAAGCTGCTAGTGGATTGTTGCGCAACTCTACCATTTTTTTGACGCTTGCCAATGTATGCCTGAACATGAATTCGCTGCGCTCTAAGGTTCCAAACAGGTTGCTGGCCGCCTGGTAGGGGCTGCCTTTTACTTTTTCAAATAATAAAGCCGGACCTTTGTTGGCAAATACCCGCAGGTGTATCGCCGCCATTTCCAGCTCAGGGTCTACCTCTTCGCGAATGCGGAGCAAATGGCCGTTCCTTTCAAGGTCGAGCAGGCAATCGTTTAAGGTGGCGTAGGTCATAACAGCAAAAGTAGCTTAAATGGAGTTATAGAATTTTGTTTTCTGAAACTTTTTGTAAAATTCGGGCACCTCGTAATTTCGAAAGCGCCAGCCAAAGGTAACGCCGCCCGAAATGGATTTATTGGTAAGGCCAACGAATGAGCTGTTGTACGCCACAAAATCGTTGGTGTTGCTGAACACCAGGTAACAGCGCTTTAAATTAATGCCAAGAGAAATACGCAGCTCGCCGGAGAGCGAAACATAGGAGAGGCGTGCAGATCCATATTGATAACGGTACCTGCGCCATTGCTGCTCGGGCCCCAAAATGAACATACCGCTGAGAAAAAGACCTTTGAGAATAACAAGCGTGGCAGCGCCGCCGGCGTTTAACGAAAGACCAACCACCCTTAAGCCGTGCAGCGAAGCATAATCACTATAATACGTGCGCCCTGGCAAAGGAAAAAAAGAGCTGTCGCTTTGCAGGTTATAATAATTGATGTTGCCGCTGAGCACCCAGGTGGCGGCCGAGCGCAACTGGCGGTAGTTGCCGGCATTGCCGGCCCTGAACGCGTATTTTTTATGGTTTGTAAAATACAGGAATTTGGTGCGGTACAAAAAATTGCTGATGTCGGGCCGCTGGTAGTATTGACCGGTTTGCCGGAAGGTGGTATCGTAGAGCCGGGTATTGTTGTCGTAAAAACCTTTAAATGACCGGAGCATGTTTTGCACAAACCAAATGTTGCCGCCAAAATTGAGATTGGCATTAAAGGTGCGGGTATTGCCTTTGCCCGTGTTTTGTTTTGGCGGAACGCTGCGCAGGCCTACAGCCAGGCTGAATTTGTCGTAAATGACCTCAACCCCCGAAAGCAGCTGCGACTCGGCAAAGTAAGCGGGTTTTGACAGGTTGAGCGTATCGTGGGTGACATATTGCTGAAAATCGTTGTTAAAGTTGCGGTACGACTGAAATACGCCAAGCATAAAGGTAGTCCTGAATTTTTCGTATTTTAAGGTGTCCCAATGCCGCGCCCCGTTTTGTGCTGTTGCCTTAGCAACAATTAATAAGAAAAGCAGGCATGCCGTTTTTTTCATTTTTTATTAGCTTTGTGAAGGTATAAATTTTTGCACTATGTTATATTTTTTGGAAGAGCCCGGCGGAATTAAAAAAATACTGCCGGATGTGGAAGCGGTAAAAGAAAAAATAGCCGATAAGGAGATGAAGTTGAATTCTTATTTCGATAAAATGGTGAACACCGTGGTAGAGTATACCCCCAATGTGATCTCCGCCATTATTGTACTGCTGCTGGGCCTTTGGCTGATCAAACGCATTTCGCGCATTGCCGAAAAAACAATGGCCCGGCGCGACCTGGATGTAAGCCTGCGCACATTTTTAAAAAGCCTCCTTAGCATTGGCCTTAAAATTGTACTGATCGTAACGGTGGCCGGCATGATTGGTGTGGGCACGGCCAGCTTTGTGACCATACTGGGTGCTGCCGGCCTGGCTGTTGGCCTGGCCCTGCAGGGCTCGCTTTCCAACTTTGCGGGCGGAGTGCTCATTCTTATTTTTAAGCCCTTTCGCGTGGGCGACAGCATTGAGGCGGCTGGGCAAAGCGGCGAGGTGATGGAGATCCAGATCTTTAACACCATTTTGCTTACCGGCGAGCACAAGCTGGTAATTTTGCCCAACGGTCCGCTCTCTAACGGCACCATCATTAACACCACGCGCTATGGCAACCTGCGGGTAAACCTTGAGCTGCTGGTAAGCACCGATAACAGCCTGGATAAAGTGAAACAGGTGATATACCAAACCCTGGCCCTGCACGACAAGATTATTGCCGATAAAAAAACCGAGATCTTTATCGGCAGGTTTTCGGAAGGAGTGCTGCATTTGCACGTTCGCCCCTACTGCCTGCCGGGCGACACTTCAATGCTGATGAGCGCCCTGTATGAAGACCTGAAAAAGGCATTTGAAACCAACGGCATTAAACTGGCCGTGCAACCTTTAACTACTATTAAATGACACTCTCGCAGGCACAGCAGCTGGTTGACCAGTGGATAAAAACATACGGCGTACGTTACTTTAACGAGCTCACCAACATGGCCATGCTTACCGAAGAGGTGGGCGAAGTGGCCCGCATTATTGCCCGCCGCTATGGCGAGCAAAGCGAAAAGGAAAGCGACAAGCAAAAAAACCTGGGTGATGAAATGGCTGATGTGCTGTTTGTGCTGATCTGCCTGGCCAATCAAACCGGTATTGACCTGGAAGAAGCCCTGAAAAAAAACCTGGATAAAAAAACCAACCGTGACGGTGAGCGGCACCGGAAGAATGAGAAGCTGAAATAAGCTTAAATGCTATCTCAAAAACTAATTTGCCGTCACCCTTAACTTGTTTCAAGATCTGTTCTTCAGCAAATTAGTTTTTGAGATAAGTTTCTAATAAAACACATTGGCATTGCTAAATACATTCCAATAAGGCTTTATCGGCCGGATGCGCTGCCCGGGCTTATGCAGGTACTGCCCGCCTTCACTATCAATCATAGGCATGTGACAATTACCGGGTTTTACCCAGCGGCGCGGAATAAACACCAGGTCGTGAATGAGCTTATTCTGCACTGCGTTGCGCACCTGCTCCGCATCTATCCCCACATTGGCCTGCAGGTTTTGCGCAAGACCTATGTTGTATTTAAATTGAGCGCTCAGCAGGCCGTGTGATTGGCCGGCATACACACCGCGCACTGTATCCATATAACAGGGCCAGTGCCCGCCGGTGCTGTCGCTGATGGTACGTCCCATTTTACCGGTCCACAACGTGCAGTTGAGCGCTGCCTGGTATTTGTCTTCAAACTGGTATTGCAGTAAAAAAGCGCCTGTGCGAAACCGGTCGTAATAGGTTCTCGCCAAAATGTCGTTTTCGGCAATAAACGAAATGGCATTGAACTGCAAAGCCACTATACCGGTTTGCTGCGTTGTTTTTTTAGCGTTGAAATAGGCGTTGTACGAATAAGCCACCGAGCTGGAATAACCGGTTTGATTGGATACCGAGCTGAGAAAAGGATTGAAAAAAGATTGTTTGGCACCATAGGCCACCAACACGCCCTGGGAGGCAACCAACTCGGGATAAATAAAACCAGGCCCCAAGTTTTTAAAGCTTAGGTAAGCGCGCAGCTGCGTGTTGGCCTGGAATTGCCCGCTGACATAAAAAAAATTGGCGTTGAACCCGAAGCGCTGAAAGTGAGTGCCAAAAGCCACGTTAGCACCCACTGTAAAACCCAGGTGCTGCCGATCGATCAACAGATCCTGACCCGGACTTATAAAGGGCAGTAAAAAAAACAGTGTGCATGCTTTGCTAACTACTATGGCTTTTTTGAAACTCAAGTACCTGGTTGTATAAGCTTTGTGGCGTTAAATTTAAGCCATTTACAGTTATGTGTGCCTGCTCATAAAATTTTTTCCGCTCAGCAAGCAGGGATTCAATTTTTTTTGGTAATTCCTCTTCCGCCGTGTTTTTTAGTAAAGGCCGTTTGTTTTTGCTTTTCTTTAAGCGATTGGCCAGGGCCAATGCCGGCAGCTGAATGTAAACAAGGCAGCCAGCTTGTTTTGCCAGCTGCAGGTTGTTGTTAAAACACACGGTGCCGCCGCCCAGGGCTATTACGGCTGGCGGCAGGGCCAGCACCTGCGTCAGCGCCTCGCTTTCCATGGCCCGGAATGCCCGTTCGCCGCTGTTGTCAAAGATCTGCTGAACCGATTTGTGTGTTTGCCGTTCAATGTATACATCCAGATCGATAAATGCCAGGCCGGCCAGAGCCGCCATTTTGCGCCCAGCCAGCGATTTGCCGCTGCCCATAAAACCGGTTAAAATAATGTGACTGCCAGGGAGCATAACTGCACGGGAACAAAGAGAATCCTGCAGCCGCTTAATTCATGGCGCCGATCTCGAAATTGATGTTGAATAAAAAATTGGAGCCGTAGTCCTTAAACCGGTAGCCGTAGTTGTCCGAATCCAGCATCAGGTCAATAAGCCCCAGGCCCAGCTCGGTATTGAGCGGGTGACGCTGGTTCTTGAGAATCTGCACGCGAAGGCCCTGCAGCTCCTCTTTTGTTTTGGAGTTAAGAAAATCGAGCTGTTTGTGAATGCTGCGTTTCTGCACATCGTTAATCACATTAATGGTATCAATGGTATACGAGTGGTTTTGCACGGATACAAGCAGCAGCGACTTATAATTAAGAAAAGCATCTTCCGGAAAAAAATTATGCTCGATGATGTTGCTCACACAATCGCCAATGGCGCTGCTCACCTTTTTAATCACAGGCTCCGCCTCATTGTAGTCTTCCATTTTGTTTCGGGCAATACGCAGTACCTGGTCGAGCACACCGAGATCAAAAAAACCGTAATAACTTAAGAGCACGTTGTTTTTATATAATCGTTCCGTAAGTGTATACATTGATGTTTTTTAATAAAACGATACGGTAACGCTAAGATACTTATTTTTTTGAAGCAGCGAACTCCTTGGCAAAATAGGTAAGGATAACCGAAGCCCCGGCCCGTTTTATGCTCAGCAATATCTCGTCGCGCACACGGTCCCCGTCTATCCAGCCTTTTTGTGCGGCGGCTTTTACCATGGCATACTCCCCGCTTACATTGTAGGCGGCGATGGGCAATGCAAAGTTATCGTTAAGCGACTTGATCACATCCAGGTAGCTGAGGGCGGGCTTTACCATTAAAAAATCGGCGCCTTCTTCGTAATCCAGGTCGGCTTCCAAAAGGGCCTCGCGGCTGTTGGCCGGGTCCATCTGGTAGGTTTTTTTATCGCCAAATTTAGGCGCGCTGTCCAATGCGTCCCTGAAAGGCCCATAAAAAGCACTGGCATACTTGGCGGTATAGCTCATGATAGACACATCGGTAAATTTATTTTTATCCAATGCGCGGCGTATCACTCCCACCCGGCCATCCATCATATCGCTCGGCCCTATGATATCCGCTCCTGCCTCGGCCTGCGCCAGGGCCATGGCCGCCAGAATTTCCAGGGTTTCATCATTTACAATTTCCCCGTTCTTCACCAACCCATCGTGCCCGTCGCTGCTGTATGGATCCATGGCCACATCGGTCATAATCACCGCTTCCGGAAATTTCTTTTTTATGTCGCGGATGGTGGAAAGATAAAGCCCTTTTTTATTCAGCGACTCAGTGGCCTTCTTATCTTTCAGTTTATCATCCAGGCTCGGAAAAATATCAAAGGTGGTAATGCCCAGTTGAAGACAGGTCTCGATCTCCTTTAACATCAGGTCCGAACTCAGCCGAAAAATGCCGGGCATGGAGCCTACCTCGGAGCGTTTGTTTTTGCCAGGGATTAAAAACAGGGGGAAAATAAGGTCGTTTACGGTAACGGCGTTTTCCTGCACCAGGCTGCGAATGGCAGCACTTTTACGGTTACGGCGCGGGCGGCGGGTTAAATCCATCATATTGAAAAAAGGCAAAGTTAGGCATTTTTAAAATATGCCACACCGGCTTAATTGGAAGTAAGCGCAAGGCCTTTGGCAATGGCGGCCCGTTCATCCATTTCGAGCATGGCGGCCAGGATAAGCTGCGAGTAATTTTGCGAGGCGCTTTTAAAGCGCGAGGTTTGCGCCTGCCACAAATTATACACCAGGTTCATGTTGCCCTCGCGGGGCATAAAAGTAAACAGGGCGCACTGCACATTGTAAGAGCCCGCATGATAAATATGCATCACCAGCAGGCGGAACCAGAGCTCATTCTCATTATAATTGCTGATGCCCAGCGAGTCGAGCATTTTGCAGGCTTTGGGAATGCAGATGTTTTTGATAAGGCTGCTGGCAGCATACGCACTGCGGTCAAAATCAGCCCGCTCATCCAATTGCCGGTTTACTTTCAATCCATACAGGCGTGCCACATCTTTCATCAACTGAAATGGCCCATAGGCACCGGCATTTGATTTTTGCAGCTTGTTAGGGCTTTCGATAAGCAGAATGGCCTGGGCAAACCAGGGATCCACACCATTCTCAACAAAACAATGAATGCCCTTTTGAAAGTTGAGCGAGGCTTTATTAAAATCGTAGAAAAACCGCTTGCCACCGGTTACCAGCACCCTGCTGGCCGTATCGAGGCTGCGCGACAGGCGCACACTGTCGCGGTAGCAGCGCTTCAGCGAATCGTTTTTGAGGTTCCACTCTTTTACACATACTTTTTGTACGATGTCGCGCGACCGGCCAACGTTCACAAGGGCACTGTCCTCGTGCAGGCGCATGATGCTGCGCCAAAAACGAACCTGCGGCAATGTATCGAGCCTAAGCGCGTACAGCGTAGGGTCGAACACATAGTTTTCGTTGCAGTTGGTTTGCGGGTTAAAAACACCCACCACGTTTTTGCACAGCTCTTTGGGCGCCGGTGCCGACAAAGGCTTTTCCTCCAGCGTATCGGGCGCGCTGCCCGATGAAAAGGCGCAGGAATACAAAAAGATCAGGAAAAGGCTTAAGAAACGCATGGGTTGTCGTGAATTAAATTTACTGAATATTTGCTGCAATAGAAAATGCCGGCTGTGGAATGCAGTATTATTTAACAAAAATATGCTCCCGCATACACCTAACTTAACTCTTGCCTTTTTTAGAAACTGCCAGCATCTTATCTGAATAGCCTTTTAAAAAATCGGCAAAGGTTTTTGTTTTATAGGCATTGGAGCCAATATATGCCAGGTAGGGCTTAATTTGCTCGGGCGACTGGTAAAAATTCAGCGCATCGATGCCGTTGAGCTGCTCATCGAGCACACCAATGGCGGGCAAACTGAATTTATTGGCCGTGAGCTTAAGGGCCAGGCTATGCAAAGGGAAATTATTGATGAACGATTTGTAAAATTTTTCGCCTTTGAAGACAATGGTGTCGTTTACCTCGGCATTAAAATTAACCACGTAAAAATTAGCGTTGATATATGCGGCAATGCTGGTATCCACAAAGGTGGTTTTTTGCATCACCTTGCAGGTATTGCAAAAACCTGCCTCAATATTCACCAGCACTTTCTTAGGTTTCTTTTTCTGTAATTTCTCCACTTCGGTAATGGAATATATTTTTACCGGTGTTTTGGCAAAAGCGGTATCCACAAACGTATGCGTAAAATGTTTGTTGAATTCATCAAAAATACCGCTGCGCCAGGCGTTTTCCACCATAAAAATAAGAAGCGGCTCCATTTTTTTGTCCTCCAGGTAACCTTGCGTCAGCAATGAATATTCGAAGTTGTTGGTGATAAAGAGTGTGGAGGGATAGCTGAGGCTGCTGCCCAAAAATTTAACCGCCAGCTCATGCGGGGTTCTTGGCTCTTTAGAGAGCGGCTTGTAGATCTTGCCGTTGTATTCGATGGTATCTTTGGTTTCGGCATTAAATTGAACCGGGTAAAAGTTGGCATTGATATACGCGGCCAGCGCCGGATTGGAGTACGTGGTTTTCATCATGTGCTTGCACCAGCCGCACCAGTCGGTATAAACATCCACCAAAAAGGGCTTTTGCTGCTGTTTGTTCTTTTCCTGAGCCTCTTTAAAGCTCAGCCAGCTCACTAGGCCATGGCCAGCATCCTGTGATAATACAGGCAGTGCAAACAGAGCACCCAGTGCGGCAATAACAATTTTCTTCAACATCATCGGGCAATAATTTACAATCCCATAAATTTAGTAAGTTTAGCGGGAGAATGAGCCGGATTTTTTAAGACCTTTTTTAAAAGCTGTTAAATTTTGAGTGGGTGGCAGAAAAAGTTAACCACTTTTGAACTCTTCCAACGTTTGAAACTTTGGAAGAGTTGCCCACTTTTAGGAAATTAAAATTAAACAGCGTTTATTCCGTTGAAATAACCACACCTGCGGCCTCGCCGCCTACCCCAACTTCTTTTCCGTTCTTGTCCATTATATTGTTGCCGGTGTTTTTATCAATCAGTTTGTTGTACGGATCAATGCCCAGTATATAAGGCTCCTGATCCACCACCAGCTCAAACGGCTGTTCCAGCGCATCAATTTTTATTTTTTTCATAAAAATAACGGTGCCGGGCGCTTTTGGCTTTTTTTCGTTTTTAGCAAATACCCCAATGTCTATCCAGTCGTGAGGATTTACTGGCTGTGCCTTGCCCAGGCTGTCGCTGCGGGTTTTGTCGGATTTTACCAGGCCCATGATCTTGTATTTTCCATCCGGTGTTTTGGCATAGCTCCAGCTCTTAATACCGTTATCGAACACCACAATGCGCTCAAACAGGTCTTTTACGGTTTCTTTAAGGCTGTCGGGCGTGGCCGCTTTTATGTAATCATAAAACTGGAGCGCGGTGGTGTAGGGCGGCTCCTGGTAATGCACCTTATTGACATAACGGGCAAGCGCCGCATTGAGCGTGTCTTCGCCAATGTAGTCCTTCAGTGCATACATCACCATGCTGCCCTTGTTGTAATGGATGTACATCTGGTTTTCGCACAGCATCAGCGGCACTTCCTTTTTGCCTTCCCTGGTGCGGTCCTGCAAATAGTCGTCCATTTCATATCTCAAAAACTTACTCATGGCAGCCTGGCCGTATTCTTTTTCCATCACCATCAGCGCGCTGTACTGGGCCATCGTTTCCGACATAAGTGTGGAGCCCTGCGCGTTGGCGCCTATTACCTGGTGCGCCCACCATTGGTGCGCCACCTCGTGGGCCGTTACATAAAAGGGGTAATCCACCTCATCGGCGTTGGCATCGTTTACCTTGGCTATAAAGCCTATGCTTTCTGAAAAAGGAATGGTGTTGGGAAACGATTGGGCAAAAGAGGCATAGCGCGGAAACTCCAGGATTCTGACCTGGCGGTGCTGGTAAGGGCTGAAGTTTTTGGTGAAATAGCTGAGCGATTGTTTGATGCCTTTTACCATACGGCCCAGGTTGTATTCGTGGCCTTTGTTATAATAAATCTCGATGTTCACGGTGTTATTCCTATCCAGCGGGTTCACCCATTTATCCCTGAGCACCTCGTATTCGGCCGAAAGGAACGCGTAAAAGTTAAGAATGGGCGCATCCATTTTATATTGAAAGTAATGGCGACCATTTTCTTTCCACTCTTTGAGCAGGTAACCCGGTGCCAGCGCGGTTTGCCCCTCTTTGGTAGACACTGTGCATTCAAACCGGATCCAGTCGCCATCGTTGCTGATGTAATTGTTGCGGCGGGCAGCGGTATCGGTAATGGCAGCCATGCGCGGCTTTGGCGGCAGGCCGTATTTTTTGCGGGCCGAATTATCCTCCAGCTCCATGGCCGGGTTATAGCCGATAGAAGGCAGCAGCCCGCTGTTAAAGAACGAGCCGTTTTGCACCACTTCGGTGGTGTTTTGACGCATGATAAAGTTTTTAGGGAAATAAGCGAGGTCAAACTGCAGCTGCATCGAATCGCCCGGCGCCAGCGGCGTATTTAATAAAAACCCAAAAAATGCACGGGCAGTGTCGTTCAAAAATTTAGAGGCGGGAACGCTTAATGAAAGCCGGTTGATCTTTATTCCTTCCAGAAGATTGACAAATACTTTTGAAACCGGCTGCGCATGTTTGTTTTTCAGGTAATAGCTGCCTTTCGCGGTAAAGCCCAGTGCGTCGGGAAAAATATCCACCTGCAGGTTAGAAGCCACCAACCGCGGCTGAAGCTCTGCCCCGTATTTTTTATAATCCTTTTCAAAATCAGCCGTTTCTTTTTCCTTTTGTTTAGGTGTTTTATACGTGTTAAGCACCGACCGGTTGTAGTAAATCACAAAACCGCAGCCCAAAAAGAACACGAGACCCAATAGCGCGGCCGACCGATAAAACCCGCTGAAATGACGCACCGCGTGCCTGAACCTGCTTACGAAGCCCGGCTCTTTGCCACGCTGAAACATAGCAACCGCCAGCGATGCGACCATGAGCATCAACCCGATCCAGTATCCCTTGAACATAAAATAATTGGGCAAAGTATGCCCGTGCCCGTTCATATCCGAATACCTCAGCGTTTCACCGCTGGAGTTAAAGGTCCACAGGTCGTTGCTGTATTTAAAGGCGCGCAGAATGAGCGGAATGCCCAGCAGAATAAACACCACGGCAAAAAAAGCGAAGTAGCGGTTTTTGAAAAACACCTGTATGGACATACACAAGGCCACCAACAGCGAAATGCTGGCAATTTTAAGTAAAATGAGATCGGTAAAATATAATCCCAGCTCAAAATGTGTATAGCCGCTAAAGGCCTGCAGAAAAATGCAGGTAATGATACACACCACATTTACAACCAGGCAAAGCAGCAGCAGCGACAAAAATTTAGAAACAAACAGCACCCCGTTTTTTACCGGGGCAGAGCCCACCAGCTCGTCCACCTTGCTGTCGCGCTCACGCCAGATAACCACGCCCGAATAAAACACCACCAGGATGAGCTGAAAAAAGCTAAAGGTGCCGCCCGACAGTTCAATTTGCTTATAGGTAACAGGATAGAGCTCGGTGCCATACAAAAGCCCTGAGAATTGTGCAGTAACAGCGGTAAGCAATACCGAAAGGCAGATGACGATGATAAAAAAAACCGATTTTACAATTTTTAAAAACTCAAAGCGGGTAAGAAACGCCAGCTGCTGCATGGAGAATTGAACCCCGAATTGCTGGGCCACTTTAGGCAAATGGCCAATGGATTGAATGGCTTTTGAAGGCTGAGAGGCACTCTCTTTGGTGCGGCGCTTAAAAATACTTACCGGGTTTAAAAACTGGCTGAAGCTGAAACGGAAATAGGTAAACAACAGCAGCGCAAACGACAGGCCCAGCCACAGCAGGCGGTTATAGGCAATGTAGCTGGCAAACGGCAGCAGGCGCGTATTGCTTTCGGCCGGGGTCCAGTATTCGGTTACGGCATCCAAGGCTTCCGAGCCAAAGGGATCGAGCAAAGCGGCCACCGTTTTGTTATCAATATCGTTAATGCTGCTGCGGGCAATGCCGGCCACTACAATAAACACCAGGCTGCCCACGTAGCCACTGGTCATATTGCGCGTAAAGGTAACCAGGCAAAAAAACAGGCAGCCCACGAAAAACGTATTGGGAATAAGGAAAAATAAAAAGGGCTGAAAAAAATTCATGAACCTGAATTCGCCCATCTGGCCATTATCATTGGGTGATATTGAATAAGCCAGCAGGATCCCGAAAATAACAGCGGTAAGCACCAGTACGGTGAGCAAAAAAGCGGCGCTAAAGCGGCCTACCAGGTAATTGAATTTGGAAATGGGCTTTGTAAAATAAAACGCAAAGCTGTTGTGCTGAAAATCTTTTTGCACGGCACCGGCCATCAGCGCTACGCAAATAAGCAGGGTAATGAGCCCAAACAAATAATCGCTGCTAAAGCTGGTGAGAATGCCGGCAATAACCGTGGCCGAGTTAATGTGCGAATTGGTGTCGGAGCTCACACCGCCAAACATGCCCGAAATGGCTGCGCCGAGCAGGAAGGCCAGGCCGAAGAAAATGAGAAAATAAATATAAATTCCCGGCCGCTTTAACCAGAGCCTGAGCTCAAATAAAAAAATCTCTTTAAACATAAGGTTTGGCGTTTATCGGGCGTTGATATGTGAAAAATAAACATCTTCCAGGTCTCCTTCAATGGCTTTAAATCCTGCACCGGGCATGGCGTCGCTCATTACGTGAATAAGAATTTTACCTTCCGATACGCGGGTGGAAATAACCTGGTAGCGCTGCCTGTAATCAGCCAGGGCCTCTTTTTCTATCATGGCTTCGTACACTTTTCCTTTCAGCAGATCGAGAGCCGCCACCGTTTCGCCGTGAAACAGCACCTTGCCAAGGTTCATAATGGCCATTTTGCGGCACAGGTTGCTTACATCCTCTACAATGTGGGTGGAAAGAATGATGATGATGTTTTCGCCCACCTCGCTCAGCAGGTTATGAAAGCGGTTGCGCTCCTGCGGATCGAGGCCCGCTGTGGGCTCATCCACAATAATAAGTTTTGGATTACCGAGCAGGGCCTGCGCAATGCCAAAGCGCTGGCGCATACCTCCGCTGTAATCGCCAATGTAGCGGCTGCGCACTTCGTATAAGTTGGTTTGATGCAGCAGCGCATTACAAATCTCTTTACGCTCGGCTTTGTTGCTAATGCCTTTTAATACGGCAAAATGGTTGAGCATGTCGCTGGCGGTTACCTTGGGGTAAAAGCCAAAATCCTGTGGCAAATAGCCCAGCACTTTGCGCATCCCATCCTTATCGTTAATCACATCCAGGTCGTCTAAAAACACAGTGCCTTCGCTGGGCTCCTGCAGCGTGGCAATAGTGCGCATCAGGCTCGATTTGCCGGCCCCGTTGGGCCCCAGCAGGCCAAACATGCCGCTGGATATGGTGAGGTTAATATCCGAAAGGGCTTTGATGCCGCCCGGGTAAACTTTGCTAAGCTGGGTGATTTTTAATTCCATAATGGAGTAAAGATAAAAGAATACCCACAGCCCGGTAAAAAAATAAGGATAAAGCGACTAAAAAGAACCTTGAGCGGTTAAATTTTCGATACTCCCGGTTTAAAAGATGCCATGTTCAGCTCGGTGTCGCAAAAAAAATATTCGTCGTGTATGGCGTTGGAGCACACTATTACCGTGCGGTTGGCGGTATAATGAGCGATAAGATTCTTATACCAGCCAATGGCATTTTTATCAAGGTTGGATACGGGCTCGTCGAGCAACAGCAGCGGCGTATCGCTCAACAGGGCAATGCCGAGCTTTACCCGTTGTTTCATGCCGCTCGAAAATTGTTTCAGGGGCTTGTGCGCAGCATGGCCCAGCTCCATCCTCTCTATTATTACGGGGGGTGCCAGGTTGTTTATAAACGGCTTGTAGCGGCTTAAGTGCGCCAGCAGTTCGGTGAGCGTCAGTTCTTCTATTAATTGCAGGTAGGGCGAGGCAAAGGCAATATGATCCTTTATTTTTTCGGGCGAAACAACCTGCGAAGACAGGCTGTAAACAACATCGCCCTCGTTGGGGATAATGAAACCGCTGAGCGCCTGCAGCAACGTGGATTTTCCCGAACCGTTGGATCCCAGGATCACCAGCTTTTGCCCGGGAGCAATGGTGTACGACAGGTTGCGAAAGATCCACTCCCTGTTGAATTTTTTGCCGAGCTTATTTACCTGGATGGATAACACGTTTTTAGTTGCAGAGGCTTAGATGCCTTTTACAATGCCGTCTTCCTGCCGCCTGATAAATTCAACGATCTCGCGGCGAATAACAGTATCGGGCATTTCGCTCTCCACTATTTCGAGCGCATTGGAAACATTGTGGCCGCGTACAAAAATAATGCGGTAAATATCCTCTATCTGCTTAATGGCTTCCTTATCAAAACCGCGGCGGCTCAGGCCAATGGTGTTTACGCCAATAAACTGCAGCGGTTCGCGGGCCACGCGAATATACGGCGGAACGCTTTTGCGCACCAGCGAGGCGCCGGCTACAAACGAATGCGCGCCAATGTTTACAAACTGCTGCGCGGCCACCACGCCTTCTATCACCACAAAGTCTTCCACCGTGATGTGGCCTGCCAGGCTGCCATTGTTGGCAATAATCACATTGTTGCCAATAGCACAGTCGTGCCCCAAATGCGTATAGCACATAATCAGGCAGTTATCGCCCACCTTGGTGGTCATACGGTCTGCCGTGCCTTTGTGAATGGTGGCAAACTCGCGAATGGTAGTGTTTTTACCGATCACCGTGTTCGATTTTTCGCCTTTGTATTTCAGGTCCTGGCTCACAATGCCAATTACCGCACCCGGAAAAATTTTGCAGCCTTCGCCAATAATGGTGTCGGGGTAAATAACCGCATTGGGATGAATGTAGCAGTTGTCGCCGATCTCAACATCGGGATAAATGGTAGCAAAGGCTTCGATGGTAACGTTGTTGCCGATTTTTGCCCTGGGGCTCACATTCGCGAGGGGTGATATCATACGCTGGGTTTAGGCTAATTGCGGTTCGGGAGTTTTCACTTCCAGGTTTTTCACTTTTA
Organism: Bacteroidia bacterium; assembly: GCA_044221905.1. Lineage (GTDB taxonomy): Bacteria > Bacteroidota > Bacteroidia > B-17B0 > Aurantibacillaceae > Aurantibacillus. The sequence goes on along the minus strand of JBGAOE010000002.1, from coordinate 1,059,984 downwards.
CTATCTGCGCCATCATTTCGGCTTCCATTACGGGCTTATTGTTTACATACGCTACGCCGCGCATGTGGCAAATGCCACGCCGGATGGGCGTTACCAGGTTGAGGCTAAACACCACAGTGTCGCCTGGAATAACCTGCTGCCTGAATTTAACGCCGTCGATCTTAATGAAATAAGTAAGGTAATTTTCGGGGTCGGGCACCGTTTTTAATACCAGCACGCCGCCGCACTGCGCCATGGCTTCGATCAGGAATACGCCCGGCATTACCGGGAAATCGGGGAAGTGACCTTTAAAAAATTCTTCGTTAAGGGTTACATTTTTAACACCGATTACATGCTCCTGCGACAGCTCCATGATCTTGTCGACCAGCAGCATGGGCTGGCGGTGCGGCAATATTTTCATAATGTCGGTGATGTTGAGCAGCGGGGGCTTGTTCAGGTCTATTTTCGGGTAATCTTTTTCAGCCTTTTGTTTTTTGGCCAGCGCTTTCAGCTTTTTAGCAAAATCAACATTGCCGGCATGGCCCGGGCGGGCGGCCAGCACATGAATTTTCATAGGCTTGCCCACAAGGGCCAGGTCACCTACAATGTCCAGCAGCTTGTGGCGGGCGGGCTCGTTATAAAAATGCAGCTTGGTATTGTTCAATACCCCACGGCCTTTTACTTCCACATTTGGCTTGTTAAATACCTTCCGCAGGTGATTCAGCTTGTCTTCGGGCAGCTCGCTATCTACCAATACAATGGCATTGTCCAGGTCGCCGCCTTTTATCAGGTTATGCGCCAGCAGGGCTTCCAGCTCTCTTAAAAACACAAAGGTGCGGCAGGGTGCAATTTCCTTTTTAAACTCACCCATGTTGTACATAGATGCGTGCTGGGTGCCAAGCACTTCGCTGCCGTAATCCACCATCACCGTTACGCGAAACTCATCCTGCGGCACAGCCAGCATTTCCACTTTCTTTACCGGGTCTTCAAAGGTCAGGTTCTCGGTTAGTTCAAAATATTCGCGCTCGGCCTGTTGCTCAACCACACCGGCTTCTTCCAGCTTTTCAATAAATTTCAGCGAGCTCCCGTCCATAATAGGCATTTCCGGCCCTGTAACCTGTATCAGGCAATTGTCGATGCCTAGCCCCATCAGGGCCGCCAGCACGTGTTCGGTGGTATGCACCTTAGCACCATTCTTCTCCAGCGTGGTTCCGCGCGATGTGTCCACCACCAGGTCGGCATCGGCATCAATCAGCGGCTGGCCGTCCAGGTCCATGCGCTGAAACTTGTACCAGTGATTTTCTGCCGCGGGGTTAAACGTAAGCGTTACCGGCGCACCGGTGTGTAAACCCACGCCCGAAACAGAAACAGCTTTTTTAATCGTCCTTTGTTTATCGCTCATAACTTTGTGCTAAATAATGGGTTAAAGATAATAAGATTTTTAGAAGCACGGGGCAAAAATTACTGCCAAAACCCTGTGCCTCTTACGTGCTGTTAAACAATAGCAGCAACTATTACTTTGGGCCGGGCTGTCGCTATTCGTTTCTTTTGTTAGCTTCAGAAGCTGTTTAAAAACAGTGTTGCACACCTCTGAATACCAGCTGTTACAGTAGTAGTTGCACTTCTTGCAAGTTTCATGGTTTTTAAGGTGCTATCTAAAATAAGGCTCAGGGCGCCTTCCGGGCCTTTCGCTTTAGCCGGCTTGCAGGATATAAGTGCCGCAAACATCGCGCGTACGGGGTCTTTTGCTATCGCAAAAAGCCTCCTCCGCGCGGCGGCACTAATACCCTGCCGCGCCGGGCTGCCGCTTCAGTCCCTGGCGCAATTCCGAAAACAAGTACAGCAGCAACACAGCCGCTGATTCAAATCTGAACAGCTTCCTAGTGGCAGCAAAAAAGAGCTCAAATGCCAATGGATACGGGACTCCATCCCTCACGCGAAATTCACTTTGAAAAAGGATTCAGTTGGACATTAACAGGTATCCGTTAAAAACTGCCTGCTGTATTTCTATAACATCAAAACTCAAGATAAGGCAACAGCTTTTGATACAAGCCTTCATCGTTGAGAATGTCTTTTAAATTAACCGGGTTAATGGTTGTTTTGCGCCGCCAGTCAAAAATAAGCCGGGTAAGCTCATAGCCCAGGTAGGGATGGCGGTTAATGATTTTAAAGTCATCCTTGTTCAGGTTTAGTTTTTTGATCAGCGATGCGTTTACCGTTACAAAAGGCTTTACCTTTTCATAAAGCTCTTCGGTAAAGCCGTACACTTCTTTTAATTGCTCCACACGCAGGTAGCCTCCCAACAGGCTGCGGTATTTTAAAATGCGCCGGGCATACGAAGGGCCTATGCCGTTTAGTGCCACCAGGGCTGCGCTATCGGCCGAATTGAGCTCTGCATGTGCAGCCGGGGCGGCAACTTGTTTCTGAATTGGCGGCGCCGCAGCTTCTGGCAGAGGGGTTAACGGCTGTTTGCTTTTATTTTCAATTTTAATAAACGGTTCAAGCGTCTTGTAGAGTTGCTCAGAAATGCCATACACTTTCAGCAGATCTTTTTTTTCTTTAAACACAAATCCCCGGCTTCTGAATTTTAAAAAGGTAGCAGCTGTTTTTTGCCTGAGGCCAAGGGCCACCAGTTGTTCGGCGGTTACAGTGTTGGGGTCAAATTCAAACAAGTGCGCCGTTTCGGGTCGTGTGTCATTTTCTCTTTCCGGATAAGAACGTGCCGCCACATAAGCGCTATCGGTTTTACGCTCTATCAACGGCAGGTTTTGGATCACAATTTTACCGGGCTGCATAAAATACGGGTAAAAGATTCTTACCAGTAACAATGTAAAGCTAATGAGTATGAGCACCCAAAGCCCGTTGCGCTGCTGGCGGTTAAATCCAAAATAATTATTGAACCACGCGTTAAGCTTTTTCATACCGGCTGAACAGAAAATATACCGGTATGCCCAGCGCCATAATGCCCAGGCCGGCAAATGTGTTTTGCGGCTTAAACACCAGCAGGTCGATACAGATGGCGCCCGCTATTAAAATATACAGGGCAGGAATAAGCGGGTAGCCAACGGCCTTATAAGGGCGCGGTGTGTTGGGCTCTTTTTTGCGCAGGTAAAACAGCGCGCCAATGGTGATCACATAAAACAACAGCGAGGCAAAGGTGCAATAATCAAGCAGCGACCCATAGGAGCCGCTCAGGCAAAGCACCGAAGCCCATAGGGCCTGCAGCCACAAGGCTTTGGAGGGAACATTGTTTTTATTGAGATGCGCGGCCTGCTTAAAAAACAGGCCTTCGCCCGCCATGGATTGAAACAGCCTGGCCCCGGCAAGGATCAAACCGTTATTACAGCCAAATGTCGAAATAACAATGAGCAGGGCCATCAGGTATCCCGAAACTTCGCCAAACACCCCGTGCATGGCCGCTGTGCCCACCCTGTCGTTCTGCGCAAAAGCAACGCCGCGCTCCAGCACGGTTTGCCCATCGGGCGAGCCATTGGCCGGCAGCAGCATAAAATATGCCACATTGGCCAAAAGGTAAAGCACGGTTACAATCAGCACCCCAATGAACAAGCCGAGTGGAATGTTCTTTTTAGGCTCTTTGATCTCGCCGGCAATAAAGGTCACATTGTTCCAGGCGTCGCTGCTGAATAAAGATCCGATGAGGGCCACACCCAGTGCACCGAGCAGAACACCTGCGTTTATTTGCCCGTTTGCCGACCCGCTGAACGGCAATTGCATGTTGGCCTGCCAGTACCCGGTGCGGGCGCCTACAAAAAAACCAATGATAATAAGGCCGAGCAGGGCCAGCAGCTTGGCGCTGGTAAACACACGCTGAATGATGCGACCATTATTAATGCCCTTGCTGTTGAGCCAGGTAAGAAAAAAAATGGACGCCACACCCAGCAGCTGCGCCCGCGAAAAAGAAAAACCCCGGAAGGAATACACCGTATGGCTCTCATCAAAATAGGGCAGCAATACACCTACATACCGCGCAAAGGCAACCGCCACTGCGGCAATTACCCCGGTCTGAATCACCGTAAACACCGTCCATCCGTATACAAATGAAGTTAAACGGCCATAAGCCCGCTTCAGGTAAATAAACTGGCCGCCGGCCTCGGGCATCATGCCCGCCAGCTCGCCGTAACTCAGGGCCGCAAAGAGGGTAATGGCGCCGCTGATGAGCCAGCACATCATCACCCAAAACGGCGAGCCCAGCACCCGCATCATATCAGCGCTCACTATAAAGATGCCCGAACCTATCATGCTGCCCGAAACGAGCATTATGGTGTCAAATAAGTTGAGGCTCCTTTTTAATTGCGTCATAAAAGTGGATAATGCTTTAAAGATATCTTAAATTTGCAAAATAAAAAATTTGACCCTCATCACGCTTCGCATTCATGAAAGTTATCAGTAACCGCATCAGCATTTTAAAAAAAGAAGATCTTTTAAGCATTGTGATACTGCCCAGCCAGGATAAAAAAAAGCTCGGGCTTCTTTTTTTATGGCTGATGGCCTGGACGGTTTGCGGCATGCTGGTGTTTGCCAATTATTTTAAGCTCAGCGATTCCAATGCAAAAGTGTTTGTGATCGTTTACCTTTCCTTTTGGGCCTATTTCGAATTTAATATTGCCCGTGCGTTTATCTGGAAAAAATTCGGGCGCGAAAAATTGTGGATCCGCGAAGGCATTCTGCACTATCAAAAAGAGATCAATAAAAAGGGAAAGGTGCGCGAATATAACCTGGACCTGGTAAGCAAATTTCGCTTAATTGCCATCAGCAACAGCAGCTTTGCCGACAACTTTAACCAGAGCTTTTGGGTAAAAGGGGGCGAACGGCTTGAATTTAACTCGCAGGCCAAGCTTATTCGCCTGGGCATGCAGATCAGCGATGAAGAAGCGCGCGTGGTACTGAACGAAGTAAATGCTTTTTTAAAATAGGAAACCCGGCACATTGCTGCACCGGGCTCTCCGTAGATTTCATTTTTATTTTCCGGCTTTGGCAACTACCACCGCCCGATTGATCTGCTCAGTATGATCCGTTGCTTGCATACGATGTAATGATCGATTCACCTTTAATTTTACCTAAAAAAATGTAAGATACGGAAAGAATGGCCATGATGATCAGCGGGAATATGACGTTAAACCCAAAGCCATCAACCACCCAGTTGCTTACGGCCGCCGCTATAAAATCAAAAGCAAAGCCTGCATAAGCCCACTCTTTCACGCGGCGGCTTACCTGCGGCAATACCAGGGCCAATGCGCCAACCGCTTTAAACACCGCCAGCATAGCGGCAAAATAAAGCGGGTAGCCCAGGTGCCGCGTACCTTCGCGGGCCAGCTCGGTGTGGCTGGTAAGTGCAGGTATTACGCCTTCAAGCAGCACAATAAATAGAGTGGCGGTCCAATAAATTATTTTGTTCTTTTTCATGATTTCTGTTTTTTTAATTGCACATTATTTTTTTATTCTGCCGATAAATTCGGGATCTGGCTTTGATCCATGGACATAATTTCCCATTGATGTCCGTCCAGGTCGGCAAAGCTGTGCTGGTACATCCAACCGTGGTCCTGCGGTTCGGCATAAATATCAGCCCCCAGCGCTTTGGCTTTTTTTACCATCTGCTGCACCTCCTGTTTCGATTCCGCATCAATGGCTATCAGCACTTCGGTAGCCTTGGCGGCATCGCTCACGGGTTTTGACGTAAAGGTTTGAAAGTAAGGCTCGGTGAGCAGCATGGCGAAAATATTTTCGCTGATGATCATGCAAGCCGCCTTGTCGTCGGTAAACTGCGGGTTGAAGCTGTAACCCAGGCCGGTAAAGAATGATTTTGACTTGTCGAGATTTTTAACCGGTAAATTGATAAATACTTTTGTTGCCATGTTTTTATTTTTTAATTGATTAATATGGCACAAAGTTGCAGCGCTTTGCTCTGCAAAACTTTTACATTTGTTGAGAAACCGAAAAAAAATTACTTGTTGGCGAAAAAAATACGGCTTAGCTGCGTGGGAGTGATGCCCAGGTAAGCCGCAATGTGGTGTTTCTTAAGCCGCTTTACCAGCTGCGGGTATTTGGCCAGAAACTCGTCGTAGCGTGTTTTGGCCGAGTCATGCCTCAGCGAAATTTCCAAAGGCTCTTTTTCCATGATCCAGTGTCGTTCGAGGTAATTGATATAAAAAAAGGCAATGTCGCTGTGCTGCTGTGCCAGTTTTTTAAATTCAAAAAAATCGTATTCGAGTGCCACGGTGTTTTCGATGGCGCTAATGGTAAATATGCTGGGTGTGCGGCTTAATATGGCTGTAACAGATGCCGCCAGGCGCAGCTCGGGAAAAAAGTATTTGATCACCACGTCGCCGTTATCTGCCGTATAATATTGCGAAAAAAGCCCTTCTAGCACAAAGGCTGCCTTGTGCGTGAGCTGGCCTTCGGATACGAAATTTTCGCCTTTCTTATAGGTTTTTTTGCGCAAAATACCGCTCCAGGCCAGCCGGGCTTCGGTTGATAAAGGCTGGTAGCTGCTCATTTTAGTTAAAAAAATCTCCGCTTCAGGGGTATGCTGCATGGCTGGCGCTATAAAATTTACAGGTAAAAATACTATAAAATAGCAGCCGGCAAAATACTGGCAGCTTCTAATTCCTTATAGGTAGAGAAATGCAGGCACAAACGATGATTAAATCTTACACGTGTGCTGTTTATATAAAATTGAGGTGAAAAATGCGCAGCCGGTGATGCAATTTTACAGTAGAATTACTCAGGAACTTAACCATTAAAAACACGGAGCCATGAAAACCTTACTCCTCTCACCGGTCACACTGATTTTAATCAGTATTTTCTGTATCTCTACCACCATGTTTGGCAGTAAAACAGACAGCCTTTACTCTTTTGAGATAGACGGTAAAGTGTTTATCCCGAAAAATGAAGATTTACGCTCGTATAAGCTTGTGCTGATTTGTCACAACAACGTTGTAGACTCGGGCACGATAGTGGACGACGAATCGTTTTTATTGCGGGTAAAAAACAACTCGCTGTATACCATCCGCATTATTAAAGATGGCTATACCCCCATGGTAGTAACCATCGACACACGGAAAAAAGAATACGGATCGGGCAACAAGAAGTTTAATTTTGACGGCGGTTATTTTTTGAGCCTTCACGGCTTTCATTTATCGCTGTCGCTGCGCAATTTATCCTCAACAGAAGAAGAATATGTAAAGAACTGATCCTGTTCTTCAATCTGTGATCAGCAGCCTCTGTGTCGCTATCACCCTGCTGTTTTGCTGCTGCCTTAGCAGGTATAAGCCCGCAGGCAAGGTATGGCGATATATAATCACCGACTCCCCGTTCACATTGTCAATATCCTGAACTATCCTCCCGGTTACATCGCTGATTAAAATTCGGCTGTTATTAAAGCTCCCTCTTACTTCAACCTGGTGTGAAAATGGGTTGGGAAATGCTGTTAGGGCCTGGCGTCCGTTTTGGTCATTAATTCCGGTGGGTGCAACCAGAGCACAGCCTTTATCAAATTCTATCAGCCCGTTAAAATGAGTTCCCGAAACCGAGATTTTATTTTTATTCAGCAGCATGCCGGTGTTCATATCCACGCTGTAAAGCGTATCGCCGGTGTTCATAAAATAAAATTGCTTGCCTATAGGGTCAAGCGACGAAATTCCGGTGCTTATAAACTTGGCCAGCGGTGTGGGAGAAACAAGCGTAACGCTGCCGTTTGCAGGATGGATGGTAGAGAGGTAATCGCGGTTGGGCGGGGTGCTGCTGGGGCTGGTTTGACTAATGGCATACAACAGGTTATCCTGGGGGTTAAATTCAATGAGCATGGTCATATAAGCGCCGGGGGCTGCTGTTTTACATTTACTGCCAATAGCGCCTGTGCTTAAGTCGATGCCGAAGAGGGTGTCGCCCGAAGTAACGTAATAAAATTTACGCCCCAGCGGGTCGAGGGTGGAAATGCCTCCCAGCATGGCTTTTGAAACCGGGGCCGGCGAAATAAGCGTAAAAATACCGGTAAGCGGGTTTACTTTTGAGAGGTAATTTTTATTATCGGCTTTGTTTTGCAGCATGGCATACAGGGTTGTGTCAGCGCAATTAAATTCAATGGCCACCACGTAGTGGGTGGTGGTTACCGATGTTTTGTTTTTGGCCACGGCATTGCCTGTCGTTACATCTACCACCACCAGCGAGTCGGTGGGTGAAATAAAAAAGAAATGTTTGGCAATGGGATTAAAGCCGGAGATACCGCTCATCAGAAACTTACTGACAGAAGATGCAGAAACTATGTTTACATTCCCGTTCGCAGGATTAACCATTGAAACGTAATTAAGATTGCCGGAGATCTTCTGCGTAATTGCATATAGGGCCTGCGCATGGATAACCTGCACATTTATAGCCATAAAAAGTATAAACAGCCAGCCTGGTTTAATACATGTTTTAGTCATGAGGATGAAGTTTAAGTGGGTTTACTCAAAGATAAAAAATACTATAAATGCTGCAACGGCGATTAATCAACCTGCGATTGTTAAAATATCCTCCATAAAGTCTTTTTCAGCGTTTCAAATAAAAAATCCCCCAAACCCCTTATCACCACTGCATTCCAGGGCCATTTGGCTTCCTGGTGCCACCCATCAAAAACCCGATAAATCTTACATACGTACTCTTTGCGCGGAAATCAGAAAAAAAACGACCCCCTCTCTGCCGAACTTTACATCAGAAAACAACAACAAACTAAAAACAAGAAATCATGAAAACCTCTACCCTCACCCTCCTGATCTTCCTCACCAGCCTGGTGGTTTTTAACAACCCTTGCTTTGGTGGCGAAAAAGACAACCTTTACTGCATCGAAATAGACGGTAAGGTGCTCATCCCTAAAAACGACCCTTTCAGAACCTATAAAATAGAATTGCTTTGCCACAACGACCTGGTTGATTCAGGCCTGGTGGTAGACAACGAATCCTTTCTTTTAAAAGTTAGAAAAAACTCATGGTACACCATCCGCATTATTAAAGAAGGTTATTTTCCCATGGTAGTGAGCATTGATACCCGCCTGCCGGAATACAACACCGGCAACCACAGCTTCCACTTCGACACCGAGCTGATTGTAGAAAACTACACCAGCATACAGGATCAGGATGCTATTGATTTTCCCATCGCTATTGTTTCTTTCAACTCCAGCAACGATATGTTTATGCCGGTGAAAGAATACAGCAAAAATATTAAAAGCTCGCTCTTTGAAGAGCAGCCAGGCCTTAAAAACACCTACGTGAGTGTGAGCGGCCGCAAATAGTTTGTTTTTTCATGAGGATAGTTTGTTTTCTGGTTTATTTGGTTTATTAGATCGCCCACACAAACAAAGAAAAACCCCCCGGTTTCCATAGGCCGGGGGGTTTTCGATGATAGGGGGAGATCATTTAATGCAGGATCTTAAAAATAAGCTCCTTCAGCAGCTCACCGTTATTAATGCTGCTGTTATCAACGCCCTTGGTTTTGAGATCGTACTCCTTCAGGTACGAAAAAATGTGCTTGAGCTTCAGCGAGCTGTAATTGGCAGCCGCTTTGGCATAGCCGTCCACAAAATAAGGATTGACACCCAGGGCCTGGGCAGCAGCAAATTTGCTTTTATCCGCTAAAAAATGATATTTCAGAATTTTGCTGAAGTACCCAAACAAAGAGCTGAGCACCATTACTGCCGGGTGCTCTTTTTCGTTGGCCGCAAAGTGATTGATAATGCGATTGGCTTTTAATATGTCCTTTTTTGCCAGGGCATCCTGCAGCTCAAACACATTATAATCCTTGCTGATGCCAATGTTATCCTGTACCAGCTCGGCGGTAATTTCGCTGCCGGCCGGCAGATTAATCATTAGCTTGTTGATTTCGTTGGCCACTTTGCTCAGGTCATTCCCCAAAAACTCCGACATTAAAAACGTGGCTTTGGGGCCAATGGTATAATTTTTATCCTTTACGTAATTGCCGATCCAATCGGGCACCTGGTTGTCGTACAGCCTGGGCGATTCGAGGTAAACCGCTTGTTTTTGCAGGGCCTTGGCAATGGCGCTGCGCTTATCAATGGTTTTGTATTTAAAACAAAACACCAGTATGGTGGTAGGCTGCGGATTGTTTATATAAGCCAAAAATTGCTGCGAAGCACTGTTGGCGCTTGATTTGGAAGCGGCTGCCCCCTCATCGTCAGAGCCTGCGCTCTTGTTCAGCTCTTTGAGGTTTTGGGCTTCCTTCACAATCACCACCTGGTGCTCGCTCATCATCGGAAATTGTTTGGCCTGGCCAAGAATAGCCACCAGGTCGGTGTCCTTGCCATACACCACCGTTTGGTTAAATTCCCGGTCGGCTTCCTCCAATACATGGTGCTCAATATAATCGCTGATCACATCGATGTAATACGCCTCTTCACCGCACAAAAAATACACCGGCTTAAAAATGCGGCGCTTCAGGTCTAGTAATATCTGGTTTACTTCTTTCACAAAAAAATTCAGCGCTAAAGTTACGTTTTTTTGACGTTGAGCTTAAACGAGCTGCCGCTGGTGTTCTCAATGGTCAGGCTCGAATCCAGCTGATCGGCTAAAATATAAATAAGCTCCATGCCCAGCGTTTTGCTTTCCAGCGCCCTGAAATCCTGAGGCAGCCCAATGCCGTTATCACTCACGCTAATGGTAAATGAATCTTCGTTTTCGGTGAGCGCCACCACAATACGGCCCTTGGTGCCAACAGGAAAAGCGTGCTTATATGCGTTGGTAAGCAATTCGTTCACCAACAGGCCCAACGGCACGGCATTGTCAATGCTCAGGCGGTTGCTTCCGGCCTGAATTTCGGTCACCAGCTCAATGTCCGACAAGGGCATGATCAGCTGAATTTGCCTTACCAGCCGTTCCAGGTATTCGCTCAGATCAACGGTAGAAAGGTTTTCCTTCTGATACAGCATCTGGTGCGTGAGCGCAATCGAGCTGATGCGCTGCTTGGCATCGCGCAGGATCGACTCTGTTTTTTCGTCCTCCACTTTGGCAATCTGCAGGCTCAGCATGCTATTAATGATCTGCAGGTTGTTTTTAACCCGGTGGTGGATCTCTTTAATAAGAACATCTTTTTCCTTCAGCGATTGCTCGATCTGGAATTTTTGAGAGCTGATCTGCTTGTTTTTATTGGAGAGCTGCTCTTCGCGCTTTTTGGCGTTGTAATTGTTAAGGATCAGAAAGCCGATAATAACAAGCATTACCAAAACCCCGGCCACCAGGTACGCCTTGTAAGAGCGTTCCCTGGCCTCGTTCAGCTGCATTTGTTTCAAAATATTATCACGCTCGGCCAGCTCCATCTCTTTTTGGTCTATGCTGATGCTTACCCGCTCATTTTTCATGCGCTGCACGTTTTCAAGCGTGGTGGTTTCGTTCTTCAGCTCCAGGTATTCGCGGTAATTTTCGCTTGCTTTCGAAAAGTTGCCCGTACGGTCGTAATACTCGGCCCGAGCCAGCAAAAACTTAAGCCGGTACGCAGGATCAGTGATCTTATCGGCCATGATTTTGGCCGTATCGAGGTAGCGCGTGGCCATGGCCCTATTTTTAAGATCGAGCTGTATTTTTATAAACAGCAGGTAGCTGTTGAGCGCGCTACCATAATTATTTACCTGCAGGCTGTAATAAATGTCTTTTTTAAGCAGGGGCATGGCCTCATTAATTTTTCCGCAATTGTAATAGGCCAGGCCCAGGTTGCCCTCTATTAAAGCTTTGTAAAAGTTAATGGCATCTCTGCGCTTGGGCGGATAATACATGTGCTCAAGCAGATGCCTGGCCCTTATAAAATATGCGCTGGCGCTGTCTGAATTTTTAAGCACATTGTAAAATACGCCCACATCGTTGCAATAGCCCACTGTGGCATTAGTATCCTTTTTTTGAAGAGCGTTAAACTCCTTCCGCCGTTCGGCAATGGCTTTTTCAGTAAGCCCTATCTGGTGATAAATGCTGCTTTTTGCGGTGCCGTAATAGATGGGCACGGTATCGGTTTTAAACGGCCACTTGCGCTCAATCAGGTGATTAAGCTCAATGGCTTTGTTATAGTTCTTTATTTTGATAAACAGATCTTTAAGCCCCACCAGGCAGCGCAGCGAATCGTTGATAGTGGCCGCATGATTGTGCAGCGAGTTTTCGTATATGAAAATAGCGCGGGCGTAATTTTTGTAATACATCTCGCGGTTGGCCTCCAGCTTATCAAACAAAAATTTAAGCCGGCTGGGCTGCGGGTTCTGGTACTCCGTTTTTTTGATCTGCGCCAGCGTATCTTTTATGCGCGAATAATAAGAAACGATCTCATCAAAGTGCGTGTTGGCCGCCAGTCGTACTTTTTCAGCCGGCCCCGCCTTTTTAAAGTCAGCTAAAAAGCCGGGCTTTGTGCTTTGGGCGGCCGCTCCCGTTACCAGTAATAAAAGAAATATGTATCCCCTGTTTTTTTTCAAAGCCTTTGCTTTTATCATCAGCCGGCCCAGCCGTCGCGGTCGAGGCTGCGGTACTGTATGGCCTCCGCAAGGTGGGCGGTTTGTATCGTTGCTGAAACATCCAGGTCGGCAATGGTGCGCGCCACTTTTAAGATCCTGTCGTAGGCACGGGCGCTCAGGCCCAGCCGTTCCATGGCGTTTTTCAAAAGCGCATTCCCTTCGGCGGTGAGCTCACAGTGCAGCTTCAGGTGGTTGCTGCGCATTTGCGCGTTGCAGTAAATGTTTTTTTCGCCGCGGTAGCGGCTGCTTTGCAGTTGCCGGGCGTTTACCACGCGGGTTCTTATTTCGCGGCTTGTTTCGGCCTGTTGTTGTTTGTTAAGCTCAGCAAAAGGCACCGGCGTTACTTCTATGTGCAGGTCAATACGGTCAAGCAGAGGCCCGCTTATTTTGTTAAGATATTTTTGCACGATGCCCGGCGCGCATACGCATTCTTTTTCAGGATGGTTGTAATAGCCGCAGGGACAGGGATTCATGCTGGCAATGAGCATAAAGCTGGCCGGGTATTCCACGCTCGATTTGGCGCGGCTGATGCTTACCACCCGGTCTTCCATGGGCTGCCGCATCACTTCCAGCACGGTGCGCTTAAATTCGGGCAGCTCGTCAAGAAACAGCACGCCGTTATGTGCCAGGCTTATTTCGCCGGGCTGCGGGTTGTTACCGCCGCCCACCAGGGCCACATCGCTGATGGTATGGTGGGGGCTGCGAAAAGGCCGCTGTGTTACCAGGCCGCCCAGGCGGCTGGTTTTGCCGGCCACGCTGTGAATTTTAGTGGTTTCCAGTGCTTCATCTATCGAAAGCGGCGGCAATATACCGGGCAAGCGCTTGCTGAGCATGGTTTTGCCGGCACCGGGCGGGCCAATGAGTATCACATTATGTCCGCCGGCTGCCGCAATTTCAAGTGCCCGCTTAATATTTTCCTGGCCTTTTACATCGGCAAAATCAAATTCGGGCAGGGGGCCTGCTCCCGAAAACGTATCTTCCAGGTTTATCAGCGCCTTTGGCAGATCTGCCTCGCCGTTAAAAAAATCGATCACCTGTTTTATATTACGGGCGTAAAAAACATCCAGGCCTTCCACCACAGCGGCTTCGGGGGCATTTACCTCGGGCAGTATCATTTTTTTAAACCCGTCCTGCCGCGCCTTTAAGGCAATGGGCAAAACGCCTTTGATGGCCCTTAGCTCTCCATCCAGCGCCAGCTCGCCCATAATCACAAATTCAGAAACCTGGCTGTGCAATACCTGCTCACTGGCGGCCAGAATGCCCAGGGCAATGGTAAGGTCATAGGCCGAACCTTCTTTTTTAATATCGGCAGGGGCCATGTTGATGGTTACCTGCTTGCCCGGAATTTTAAGATTATGCTGCTTAAGGGCGGTATGAATACGCTGCTGGCTTTCCTTCACCGCATTATCGGGCAGGCCTACCATGTAAAAATTAATGCCAATGCCCACATTCACTTCTACGGTAACCTTTGTAGCATTAATGCCCTGCACTGCGTATCCAAAAGTTTTAACCAGCATGCTGCAAATTAACCAATTAAATTGCACATTAAATTTGCCATCTTTTAAATTTTTTTTGTAGGTTTGAAACTCATCATACTCCATCACATGAAAAAATTATTACTCGCCGCTTCACTGTTAACCGCTGCTGTCTCTTTTTCACAGGAGGAAAGGCAGGTAGAGCTGAACTGCTATAACAAATGGGCCGTAAAATTTGAAGAGCGCGGCGCCGAGGAAGTGAAAGACGGCGTGTATGAAGATGTGATCATTGCCACACGCCAGGGCTCCAAAGCGGTGTGCAACAACGGCAAGGCCGAGGTAAGGAACGGCAAGGTGGTAAAATTTTATATTCTGCTGAGCGACGGCTCGCACGAGGAGGTGAAACGCAGCTGGAAAAATAAGTCAAACGAGAATATTACCATCACCAACGGCATTAGCAAAACCCTTATTTCCATCCACAACGAGCTTATTAATATTCTTTGGCCTAACACCATAAAACCCAAGAAAGCCAAGGCAACCGTTGCCCCAGACCCCACTGACGACTAAGTCGTATTTTTTGTGCTGATTTAAGTCATAAATGACAGTATTATGACAAATAAATGGGGTTTATATACCATCTTTGTGGTATATTACTTTGAACTCTTTTAAAGTCATAGCGTTTACGCACAAGTATCTTCCTTTTGAGCTTATTGGCAAGCTTCACCTCACGCAGGAAGACCAGGCCAGCATGCTGGGCGAACTGAAAACCCGCTTTGGATTTGAGGAATTGCTGTTTTTGAGCACCTGTAACCGCATTGAGCTGCTGGTAACCACCCCGGTCGATGTTACCAAACTCGTTATTAAGGAAATAGCCCTGTTTTTAAACAGCCGGCTCAATAATTTTGAAGCCCGTGCCCTTTCTGAAACGGCAGAATTATACGAAGGTGATGCCGCCATTGAGCATATTCTTAAAGTGGCCTCATCGCTCGAATCGCTGGTGGTGGGCGAGCGCGAAATTATTACACAGGTGCGCAAAGCCTATGATTTTTGCAATGCGCTGGGCCTAACGGGCGATTTTATCCGCCTTCTGATCAAACAAACCATCGAAACCGCCAAGGACATATATACCAACACCAATATTGCCCGCAACCCGGTTTCTGTAGCCTCGCTGGCCTACCGGCAGCTGCGCGACTTTGGCATTAAAAACGATGCGCGCATTTTATTTGTCGGCAGCGGCGAAACCAATACCATACTGGCCAATTATTTGCAAAAACACAAGTTTGCCAACTTTACCGTATTTAACCGCACGCTTGCCAATGCACAAAAACTGGCCCAGGTGCTCAACGGCCGCGCTTTTGAATTAGCCGCCCTCGAAAATTATACCGAAGGTTTTGATGTGCTTTTTGTTTGCACCGGCAGCGCGCAGGCGTTAATCACCCCGGCTGTTTACCAGCAGCTGAAAGGAAATGACGGTTCTAAAAAAGTGATCGTAGACCTCTCATTACCGGCCAATGTTACCGGGGAGGTAGCAGGCGACCGGCAGGTGCATTACATAGACATTAACTCGCTCAAAATACAGGCAGAGGCTAATTTGCAATTGCGCAAAAACGAAATTGTCAGATGCGAAGAAATCATCAGCGAGCGCAGCCGCCTGTTTAACCGCCTTTATGAAGAACGTCGCGTGGAGCTGGCATTTGGCGAAGTGCCCAGGCAGGTAAAAGCCATTAACGACCTGGCGGTGAACGAAGTGTTTGCCAAAGAAATAAGCTCGCTCGACACTCAAAGCAAAGAGGTGCTGGCCAAGGTGCTTTCGTACGTTGAAAAAAAGTACAATGCGGTGGCCATTAAAACGGCCAAGGAAGTGTTTCTGGCTTCCAAAAATTAATCGCTTACAGCACTAAATTTCACAAAACAAACTTCTGTTTCGTAACCGGTGGCGACCCGTTTAACACGGTGATGCAGTGCCAAATCGTATAACGCTTTATGCGTGAAACCCGCGGCAAATTTGTGCGTCACAGTTTCCGGCTCTTTTAATAAAATCCTGGTCGTGTTTTCTTAATGATTAATCATGGGTTTATACAAGCGGTAATTTTTTGAGGAGCTAGAATTAAAGCCAGAAGGGCTCTGAATCCCAATATTGGCAATACTTTCAGGGTTGCGATGCCCTTGTGCGGCATTAATTTATAAGTGGCTGCTTTTTTGAGTAATTACACAAGCCGAAGTTGAGGGCGATTATTTTTAAATTCTTATACTTGCACGTAATGCCATAATAGTTTAAAAACTCAACCTTTTTTTGAAATCCGGCTCCATATTCTTTTTGCTGCTGATGGCTGCCTGCACAACTGCGCTGGCCCAGGCGGTGCCGAGGCCTTCGGCCAGGTTTTCATTCAACAACGGCATCCATGAAGACGAGATCAGCCATAAAAAGCCCAAGCTGGTAAACACACGGTTTGTTGAGGACCGTTTTGGCAATGCCAACAGCGCCATGTTTTTGTTTGGCGATCACGACAGCTATATTAACCTTGGCAGTTACCCGGCGCTGAAGCCCGCGGCAGGAAGCATTTCCATTTGGGTAAAGCTGGAAACCATTGTTTACTCTGGCAGCGGCATCAAGGTAGATCCTATTATCACCACGCGTAATTGCAGCTGCAACGATTACAATGAGGCCTATGCTATTTATTTTAACACCCATTCCAGATCGTTCGAAAGCGTTTTGTCTAACGACTCCTTAAAGCAGGTTAACATGCAAACACCCTCCAAGGGGGCAGAGGAGCTTAATTGGTATCACCTGGTGTTAACCTACAATAAGGATTCGGCTGCTCTGTATTTTAACGGGAACCGGGAAATAACCGTCGGCAAAAAATTTGATTCTTACTTTGAGCCGGGCGATTCGGTTATTGTAGGGCTTATTTTTAATGAAAGTAACAAGCGGGTGCTGCGGGGCACGGTTGACGATATTACTTTTTACGACCGGACGCTTGATCAAAACGAGGTGTACCTGCTTTATAAGGAGCCCAATCCAAATAAAACCAGGATATTGCTGATGCGTATTTTGTGGATAGTGGCCATACTGGCAGGGATGGTTGGCGTATATTTTATCATCCGCTACAGGTTTAGCCTGAAACTAAAAAAGGAAAAGCAACGGCTTGAGCTGGCCAACCGGCAGCTCGAGAACGAGCTGCGCATTAACAGGGCGCTGATGAACCCCCACTTTGTGTTTAATGCCATGAACACCCTGCACCATTACATTTTAACCAGTAACGTGGAAATGGCCAGCGACTACCTGGTTAAATTTTCGAAACTGCTGCGGAAAATACTCGACAGCAACATGTCTGACACCATTTCGCTGGAATACGAGATAGAGCTGATAGAGCTGTATCTCGAAATTGAAAGCCTGCGGTTTAAAGAACAGTTTCGCCACATTATTTTAAAAGACACAGGCGTAATTACATCGGCTACCGTTATCCCCATTATGATGCTGCAGCCTTTTGTCGAAAACAGTGTGTGGCATGGGTTGCGCGATAAGCAGGGTGATAAGATCATTACGATCACTTTTTCGCTGTACAAAGCCAATTACCTGCAGTGTGTGATCGAAGACAACGGCATTGGCAGGAAAATGAAACCGGGAGGCACCCAGGAGAAAAAATCGCTGGCTACCAATTTTGTGATGCAGCGCCTGGCCCTGCTGAATAAAATACATAACCTTGATTGCAGCCTGAGCATTATTGATAAGGAAAACGGCCAGGGCACCATTGTGAAAATTATTTTACCCATTCTAAACAAACTTTATCCGCATGAAGCTACGATCGGTGATAATTGACGACGAGCAAACCGGCATTGATACGCTGAAGCTGCTTGTTGAAAAGCACATTGCAGATATTAAAGTGGTGGGCCAGGCCCTAAGGGGACCCGAGGGGATAGAGCTTATCGAGAATTTTAAGCCTGAGGTCGTGTTTCTCGATATCAGCATGCCCGAAATGAACGGCTTTGAGCTGCTTGAAAAGCTGAACTGGAAAGGCTTTCACCTGGTGTTTACAACGGCCTACCAGGAGTATGGATTGAGAGCGCTGAAAAAAGAGGCCATTGATTATCTTTTGAAGCCAATAGACTACCGCGACCTGCGTAGCGCCATTGACCGGATAAAACAGCGCATTGGCCAGCAGCAGGATGCCACGCGTTTTGAATACGCTTATTTAAACAGCGTGGCGCAGTATTACACCAACCGGCTGGCCGTTAGCTCAAAGCACGGCGTTGAATACATCGACCCCGTTGATATTATGTACTTTGAATCAAAATCAAATTACACGCTGGTGTATTTAAACGGGCAGGAGGCCATTCTCACCCCAAAAACACTGAAAGAGTTTGAAGCGCAGCTGGGCAACAACCTCAACTTTATGCGTGTGCATAATTCGTATGTGATCAATCTTCATAAGGTATTAAGATATCTGAAAGAGTCGGACACCATTGTGATGATCGACCACCAGAAAATTCCTTTGTCCAAAAGCCGGCGCACCGCCTTTTTCCGGTGGCTTGTTCCATAAAAAAGACTGCTGCTCAATAACCGGCCTTTCCAAGCCGTTATTTTCCCAGGCAGCAAGCAATGTCGGGAGTTCGCACGCTGGCATTCAAAACCACGCCATCAGGCAGAACCTTGTTGCAAAAACCTGTATTGGACGATCCTTTCGGACAACCGGGCTTAATGGCTTGATAAGTGGTAATGCCTATCGAGAAATCGGGCACTGCCTTTTCAACCGGCTATGACATTAATTCTTATTATTGCAGAATTAAACAAAATTTCCCTTGCAAACGGTTATAAAATATGTTGCGCTTATTTATTTATGCACCATTGGTTTTGCTGCGGCAGCCCAGGTGCCAAAAAACCCGGTCGCTAAGTTTTCGTTCAATGGCAAGGGCATACGGGACGAGGTAAGCGGCAAGGCAGCCAAAGTGGTGGGCGCTACGTTTACAGAAGACCGGTTTGGCAATGCAGACAACGCCCTTTACCTGTCGGGCAGCGAGCACAGTTATATCAACCTGGGCACCGATCCGGTGTTGAAGCCGAAATCAGGAAGCATTTCGCTTTGGGCGCGGGTGGATGCAGAAGTTTTTCATGGATTAGGAACTAAAGTAAATCCTCTTATACTTACCAAATGTGGGCCGCGCAGCGATTATTATGAGGCTTATGCCGTATATTACATGCTTGAGGCAAAAAAAATACAGGTCTGCTGCATGCGCGATTCGCTCGATCAGACCAATGTTGCAAGCAAAAAAAACACCAGCCTGTTAACCTGGTATCATGTGGTGATAACTTATAACAATACTTCTTTTTCGTTTTACCTGAATGGTGTTTGCGAAGGCAGGGCGTTTAAAAATTATGAATCGGTGTTCGATCCACTGGATTCAGTAATGGTTGGATCAAGCGCCAATAAAAAAAACAACCGCTTTTTGATGGGCGCGGTGGACGATATCGAATTTTACGACCGGGTTTTAACCGATGGCGAGGTGATGGAGTTATACGAGGCCCCCAATCCCAACAAACAGAGAATAATTTTGAACTGGATCCTGCTAATACTGGCGGGCCTCGCGGCGCTTGTTTTTATCTATTTTCTGATCCGCTACCAGCTGAGTAAAACGCTGAAAAAAGAAAAACAGCAGCTGGAGTTAATAAACAAACAATTGGAAACAGAGCTTCGCGTAAACCGGGCTCTGATGAACCCCCATTTTGTATTTAATTCGCTGAATACGCTGCACAGCCTTATTCTCAAAAACAATAACGATCATGCGAGCGCTTACCTGGTAAAATTTTCGAAGCTGATGCAAAAAAACCTGGAAGGCAACACTTCTGATCTCATTTCGCTGGAGCTTGAAATAGACCTGCTGGAACGATACCTTGAGATCGAAAACCTGAGGTTCGAAAAAAACATACAATATTCCATTGTCGTACACCCGCCCATTGTGCCATCCGCGGTAAACATCCCCATTATGATGCTGCAGCCCTTTGTGGAGAATGCCATCTGGCACGGCCTGCTGAAAAAACAGGGCGAAAAAAGCATTCACATTTCCTTTTCGCAACCCGACGAGCTTCACCTGGCCTGCGTTATTGAAGATAACGGCCTGGGAAGAGTTAACCGGGTGATACATCCGCATGAAAAAAAATCGATGGCTACCGCTTTCATCTTTCAGCGGCTTAACCTGCTGAACAAGATCTATAATTTAAAAGGGTCGTTAATTATTGATGACAAGCCCGCCGGCAGCGGCACTATTGTAAAAATTGTTTTACCGATATTTAAAAAATAATTTATGACGCTGCGCTCCATAATTATTGACGATGAACAGCAGGGCATTGACGCCCTCGAGATCCTGATCGAAAAATTTATTCCGGATGTAAAGGTGGTGGCCAAAACCACAAACCCCAGCGAAGCCGTTGGCCTGATAGAAAATTACCGGCCCGAGATCGTATTTCTTGATATTAATATGCCGGAGCTCAATGGGTTTCAGCTTCTCGAAAAACTGGCCACCCGCAATTTTAACCTTGTTTTTACCACCGCGTATCATAATTTTGCCATCAACGCGCTTAAAAACAATGCCATCGATTATTTACTTAAGCCTATTGACCGGAATGATCTGAACCTTGCCATCACCAGGGTAAAGGCCGGTATTGCCGCAGAAGAGCAGGAGCGCTCTGCCGCTGCCTTGCGGCAACTGTTGCAAGAGCTGGCCGGCGATAATAAAAACGACAAATTGCTCATTAATACCAAAACCGGGGTGGAGTGGGTAGACCCTGCGCAAATACTGATTATGGAGTCCAGCTCTAATTACACGCGCATACACCTTGAAAAACACCAGATACTCACGACCAAAATATTGAAGGATTTTGAAACGCAGCTTTGTGCCGGGGATACAAATTTTATGCGGGTGCACAATTCTTTCATCATTAACCTGCACCAGGTGGTACGCCTGGTAAAGCATAGCGACATCATCGTGATGTCGAACGAGCAAAAAATACCATTGGCTAAAAGCCGGCGGAAGGTTTTTTTGAACTGGCTGCAAAAATGAGCCAATGAAAAAGGCCCGGTGATCAGGGCCTTTTATTTTAGCAAACAATTATTTTTGCGTCACTACCATGCGTTTTGAATCCATCAACTTATCGTCGGCTATTACCGAATAGATATAAATGCCTGGAGCCAGTGTTTCTGAAGTAATAGTTATGGAAGCATCGCCTCTTTCCGTTAAAGGATAAGAGCCGATCTGCTTGCCGGTAAGGTCATACACGTTCATCAGCGCCTGCCTGGTTTGATCGGGCAGATTGTACCTGATCACCGTTTCATGGTTAAACGGGTTGGGCTCGTTTTGTGATAAAACCAAGCCGTTCAACCCTGTATTGGAGGAGTTGATACCGGTGGCATTTCCTGTTTTGTTATTCAGCAGCTGGCTCACCTGATCCTGTAAGGCGCTGATCTGTTTTTGCTGGCTTTCAATCTGTTGCTGCTGCTCCTGCATGCCTTTGGTCAGTAAAGCAATAAAGCCCTGGTAGTTCAGGCCAAGAATCTCTTTGCTTGCAACAATTTCATTTCCCTTTTCATCAAGCTTAGCCGGGTGTATAATTGTTTTTGTAAACTCGGGTAAAAGCTCTTGCACTTCCTGCGAAACAAAGCCATATTGTTTTGCAGAGGGCAGATTGATGGAAGGATTGGATTCTTTGTCGAAATTATAGGTGACAGGGTTCAATTTATTAATGATATCCAGCGAACGGTTCATTTTTTCAATGTTCTTTTTGATACGTTTGTCTGAAAAGTAATATCCCGTAGAGGTGGTTACCACATCGCCGTTAAAATAACCGGCATAGTTGGGGCCATTGCCGCTGTTTGGATTGCCTGATACAGACGCGTAAAGGGCATAATTGATACCGCCCAGGTTTAAATTAGTGATAGATGTTTGGATGCCGTAAGTTGTAATACCGGCTCCGCCACCGCTGGCCGTGAAAATACCGCCCGTTGCTCCTGAAAAGCCATTGCTGCTGATCTCGCCTTTAACGGCAGCAGCACCTGCAGCGCCTGCAGTTGTAGCCACATGAAGCCGGTGTGCAGGCGTGGTGGTGCCAATGCCTACATTTCCGCTTGTGCCGTTAATAAAAAACCGGGGCTGGCTTACTCCGCTAATGCCTGTTATATCATAAAGCACAAAGTGGCCGCCGCCTACATTGTTGGCCCCACCGCTCGAAAGTATGCCCCAATTGCGCCCATTGCTGGTGGTGTTGTTTAAATAAAGCCACGAGCCTCCCAGGAAGTTTTGCGTAATACGCGCGCCGCCGTCGGTAGCAGAGTTAAGAATGTCTAAAGCATACGCCGGGCTTGCAGTGCCTATGCCTACATTTTGGTTGGTGGAAATGGGCGACGGGCTGGTGCCTGTCCATTGGGCGCTCGCAATGCCTGATAAGGCGATAAAGCCTCCTAAAATTAATTTTGTTTTCATCGTTACCTGCTTTTAAATGGTTAATTTGGTTTTAATGACCGGCCGGGTCGGAGGCAAAGGTATACGGCCAATTCAGGGCGTGTGGGCCTGCGTACATTATTTTACGCTTGCTTTTATACAAATGGTTATAAATACCGGGCAGCTTGCACCTATTTTATCGCAAACACGTTGCAACCCTTGTAAATAAAGGAGTCTGATGGATATTAGGCCGGTTTGTGGCAGCGGTTGTATAAGTGGCTGCTTCTTTTGAGCCGTTGGCAGATGCTTATTTCTGGTTCCTAGTTTGATTATTATTATACTTGCAGTAAAGGGTTGCAATTATGAACATACGGCGTATTTTATTTTCCGGCGCATTGTTTTGTGTGTTTACGGCGGGTGTTTCGCAAACGCTGCCAAAGCCAATAGCCCACTTTTCGTTTGATAATGGTAAGGATTACGACGAGATAAACCATAAAAAGGCTCGGTTATTGGGCGCTCATCCTACTGACGATCGCTTTGGAAATGAGAATCACGCCATGTTTGTGAGCGGCAATTCTTCCAGCTATATCAACCTGGGGTGTTATAAGCAGCTAAAGCCTAAAAACGGAAGCATTGCCCTTTGGGTAAAAATGGAACACCCGGTGTGGACCGGAAAAGGAGGAAAGTACAACCCGATTCTTATTACCAAATACACGCTTCTGGATGATTTTTACGAATCATACGCCATCTATTATATGCTCGAAACCGGGAAGGTGCTGGCCCTTGCAGTAAACGACTCTACCGAGGAGGTGGCTTCTTTTACCCGCGGTGCTTTTACCCGCAACGAGTGGCAACACTTGGTGCTTACATTCGACACCAGCTATTTTTGTTTTTACATTAACGGCGTATTGCTCGACAAGCTGGTTAAAAAGTTCGAAATACATTATATGGCTGGCGATTCGGTAGTGATTGGCAGCACCGCCAATAAAAAAAACCGGCGGTGGTTTAACGGATCGGTGGATGATATTATGTTTTACAACAAAGTGCTTACGGCCGGTGAGATAAATGCCCTGTACCGGGCCCCTAATCCCAGTCCAAAAACCAGCCGGGTAATCCTGCATTGGATTTTTACCGGTATGGGTGTTGCCTTTTTTATTTCGCTGCTTTACATTTTGCTGCGGCGGCGGGCGGTGGTAAGAGAAAAAGCCCGCCTGGAGCTCAACAACACCATTCTTAAAACCGAGCTCAGGGTAAAGCGCGCTTCGATGAACCCGCACTTTTTGTTTAATTCGCTCAATACCCTGCATACTTTTATATTGGGTCGCGAATATGAAAATGCCAGCCACTACCTGCTTAAATTTTCGAAGCTGATCAGAAAAACACTGGAAAGCAACATGCAAGATTTTACAACGCTGGAACTGGAGATAGAGCTGCTGGAGCGTTACCTGGAGCTGGAGTCGCTCCGCTTCGAAAAGGACATTCGATACACCATCACCGCCGGCGACCCCTTGGTTCCTTCGGCTATCTGCATCCCGGTAATGATGGTGCAGCCTTTTGTTGAAAATGCGATATGGCATGGCTTGCTCAATAAACCGGGAGAAAAAATAATTGCGATTTCTTTCTCTGTTTACCAGGATGATTATATATACTGCGTTGTGGAAGACAACGGCACCGGCAGAAAAGAGCACCCTAACCGCTCTCCCGAAAAACGGCCGCTTGCCACTAAATTTGTGCTGCAGCGCCTGGAGCTGCTCAACAAAATACACCGCCTGCATTGCAGCTTAACCATTGAGGATAAGCCGCAGGGGCAGGGCACCATTGTGAAACTGTTGCTCCCCATATTAAACAAATAAGCCATGCTGCGGGCCGTAATTATAGACGATGAGCAAAAAGGAATAAAAGCGCTGAAGCTTATCCTTGAAAATCATGCGCCCGACATCAAAGTGGTGGCGCAACATACCTCGGCCAGGGAAGGCATCGGGTGCATTGAGGATTACAAGCCCGAAATTGTTTTTCTGGACATTAACATGCCGCAGATGGATGGGTTTGAGCTGCTTAATAACCTGAACTGGAGAAATTTTCATCTTATTTTTACCACGGCTCATCCCGAGTATGGATTAAAGGCCCTTAAAAACAATGCCATCGATTATCTTCTGAAGCCGATTGATCCCGAGGATCTGCGCTTCGCAATCAATAAAGTGAAAACACTGGTGGATAATCACGGCTTTATAAAGGAGCTAAACTACGCCAGGCTCTTAAAGGAGCTGTATCCCGAACAGCCGAAAAAAATTATTGTTAACTCGCGCACGGGCACCGAATCCATCGAGTTGAGCGATATTCTCTACTTTGAATCGGTATCCAATTATACGCAGATCTGCCACAAAGATTCGCAGCTGGCACTGTGCTCAAAAACCATGCGCGAATTTGAGCTGCAGGTATGCGAAGGCCATGCCGACTTTATGCGGGTGCACCATTCTTTTATCATTAACCTGCGCAGGGTGACACGCTACCTCAAAGTACCCGAAATGATCGTGATGCAGAACGACCGGCAGATTCCGCTCGCCCGTAGCAAGCGGGGCGTATTTTATAAATGGCTTGGCGCCTGAGCCTTCTTTGCACTTGCGGTAAATCATAGCAAAAAATCTCATGGGTTGACATAAAAAACCTGTTCCGGTTGTGCGGCTAAATTTTTACCTTTGCTGCCGTGAAACGAAAAATTATCATAGGTACGCGCGGCAGCGAACTGGCGCTGTGGCAGGCCAATTACACCAAAAGTTTGCTGGAGGAAAAGGGTCATGAGGCTGAGCTGAAAATTATTTCCACCTCGGGCGATCGCACCCAGCAATGGGACACCAGCTTTGATAAGCTGGAAGGCAAAGGCTTTTTTACCAAAGAGCTGGAAGACGAATTGCTGGCCAAAACCATCGACCTGGCAGTGCATTCGCACAAGGACCTTCCCACCGAAAGCCCCGATGGCCTTTTGATAGCCGGTGTTTCGAAGCGAGAAGACCCGGCCGATATGATGATTATTAATGATGAGGCCACCGACGACAAGCTTAAATTCAATCTCAAAAAAAATGCCGTGGTGGGCACTTCTTCTGCCCGCCGTAAATCGCAGCTGTTGGCCTTCAGGCCCGATCTGCAGGTAAAAGACCTGCGCGGCAATGTACCCACACGGGTAGGGAAATTAAAAACTGGTGGTTACGACGCCATTTTGCTGGCCACGGCGGGCATCGAGCGTTTAGAGATAGATCTGGACGATTTTACGGTGGAAAAGCTTGATCCGCGCGAATTTGTGCCGGCACCGGCACAAGGTGTGCTTGCCTGGCAGGTGCGCGAAGATGATGATGAGCTGATGGGCATGATAGATGAAATAAGCGACCTGGATGTGCTGATCAAAATAAACATTGAGCGCCAGTTGCTGAATATGTTTGACGGCGGCTGCCACTTACCGCTTGGCGCCTATTGCGATACCGAGCACGACGATGAAGACCGGCTGCGGTTTAAGCTGTGGGTAAGCGTGGCCCAGGCCTGGGATCAGCAGCCCAAACAGCTTTATTTTGAAACGCTGGATACCGATGGCTTTGTGGACCAGGTATTTGATCACATACAGGGCATACGGCCAAAAAAAATATTTGTTACCAAAGCCTTTAAGCCCGACGACTACCTTCCCAGGGCGCTTACCGCGCTGGGCTTTACGGTAGAGGGCCAACCGCTTATTGAGTTCAAGCAGATCCGCATTAAGGAATTGCCAAAAACCGACTGGATTTTTTTTAGCAGCAAACATGCCGTGCGTTATTTTTTCAGCCAGAATCCAAAACTGGAGCCGAACGTAAAATTTGGCTGCATTGGCACCTCCACCAGTGCCGAGCTCAGGGCCCACGGCCGCCGCGCCGACTTTATAGGGCAAAGCACAGATATTAAGCTGGTGGGCAAGCAATTTGGCAGCAAGGTGGGCAATGCCAAAGTGCTTTTTCCCATTGCGCGCGGCAGCATGCAAAGCATACAATGGCAAATGGTAAAGCGCGACAATGTAATTAACCTGGAAGTGTACGCTACACTAAATAAAGCCGAAAAAATTGCCGATGATGTGGAGGTGGTGGTATTTACCAGCCCAAGCAATGTGGAGTCGTATTTTGAAAAGAATGCCTGGCAGCCACATCAGCAGGCTATCGCCATGGGCGAAGCCACCGGCAAAGCGCTCGAAAAGCAGAAGATCAGAAAATACCTGATGCCGCTGAGCTTTGACGACATGGGCCTGGTGCAAAGCGTGCTGGCTATTAAGCCAATAATTTTATCGGGAAAAGATGAAGATTTAAACGAGAAATAAAAGACAAACCTTTAAGGTCTCTTGCATAAACGCAAAGACCTTAAAGGTTTTTAATTATGCGTTTAGAGCAAATCGTTAGCCAGGTTGGCCAGCGCACTGCGCTCTCCTTTTTCGAGGGTAATATGCGCGTATAATTTCTGCCCTTTTACTTTTTCAATCAGGTAGCTTAAGCCGTTACTTTGCGCATCCAGGTAGGGCGTATCAATCTGGTGAATATCGCCGGTAAAGATGATCTTGGTGTTTTCGCCGGCGCGGGTAATAATTGTTTTTACTTCGTGCGGGGTAAGGTTTTGCGCCTCGTCCACAATAAAAAACACGTTGCTCAGGCTTCGCCCGCGAATATAGGCCAGCGGGCACACCACCAGCTTTTGCGCCTCCACCATTTCGTTCAGCTGCTTGTGCTCCTTGTCTTTTTCGCTGAACAGGCTGCGGATGTATTTTAAGTTGTCCCACAGCGGCTCCATATACGGGTTGAGCTTGCTGTTCACATCGCCCGGCAGGTAGCCAATGTCTTTATTGCTTAAGGGCACAATGGGGCGTGCCAGGTAAATCTGGTGGTAATTGCGGCGTTGCTCGAGTGCGCCGGCCAACGAAAGAAGCGTTTTGCCGGTGCCGGCCACGCCCTGTATGCTCACCAGCTTAATGTCTGGATTCATAATGGCATCGAGTGCAAAGGCCTGCTCGGCATTTTTTGGCACCACGCCAAACGCCGCGGTTTTTATTACCCGCTGCATGGTATCATCTTCCTGGTTGTAACGCGCCAGCACACTTTGCGAGCCATTTTTTAAAACGTAATATTGATTGGCCAGCGCGGCATTCCGTTTTAAAATAGCTTTGGCGCCGTGATTGCCCTTGTTGTAAATAGTGGCTATCTGATCGGTGCTGGCCTTTATATCCTCGCTGTTGCCGGTATACAGCTCGTCAATGGTTTTGATCTTGCCGGTTTCGTAATCTTCCGACAGCAGGCTCAGGCTTTTGGCTTTAATGCGCAGGTTGATGTCCTTGGTAACAAGTATTACCTTGCGGCCAGGATTATTTTCGGCGGTATACAACGCCGTGTTTAAGATGCGGTGATCGGCCTTTCGCTCGTCAAACACCCGCTCGGCGTTGATCTTCGATGAAAAATTCATCTCAATCTTAAAGCTGCCGCGCGTAGGACCGTTTATAGAGGTCCAGTGTTGCAGGGTGTTGTTACCGCTCATCTTATCAATGTAGCGGGTAAATTCGCGGGCGGCGAAATTTTTGGTGTCGTTGCCCTTTTTAAAATTATCCAACTCCTCAAGCACCGTTATCGGTATCACCACATCGTGCTCGGCAAAATTCTTAATGGCAGTGTGGTCGTAAATTATAACAGAGGTATCCAGCACAAATATTTTCTTTTCGGCGATACTTGTTTTGCTCAGTTTTTTAAGGGCCATATAAACAAAATTAAATAACTTGTGATAAAGCTATTAATTGAGCCGGTTTTTTCATGTTAATAGAAAAATTGATTTGAACAGGAAATTGTTTATTATGAACAATATACAGCGGCCGGTTAAAATATATTTACCATAAAATACGATTGGCTTAATACTGCCTGCACATGCAATGATATGCCGCACGCCGGCAATATAGCCACCGCTTAATGCCGGTTGTGTTTTACCCAAACCAGCGCGCTGGTATTGTAGCCGATAGCCCTGGCTTGTTGCAGGTAATCCTGCTTAACGGCATTGGGAATATCTTTGCTGCGCGACAAGATCCAGAGGTATTTGGTGCTTTCGCCGGCCACCAGCGCATATTGATAATCCCGATCAATGGCAATAACATTATAACCCGAATAAAACGGGCCAAAAAACGACACCCTGAGCCTGCCTTCCTGCGGATCGCCGGCCGGCTTGGCTTTTCCGATACTTTCTTCCCATTGGTTCTTTTTATAATTGTAGCCTTTATTATCCACGCGAATCTGCCCGTTTTTTTTCAGCGAATAAGTGGCCGTTACATTGTCGAGGTTCCGCTCCCACTTATAATCCAGCCGCGCTATTTCGTACCAGGTGCCCAGGTATTTTTTCTGGTCGAAAGGTTTTACCGCCACAGCGCCTTTGGGAATGGTGCCAAAGCCCATCAGCGCTCCGGCTACAATACCGGCTGCTATCAATGGCAGCACCAGCTTTATGTTTTTCATTGATCTTTTTTTATAAAGCCAAATAAAACTTTGTGCCAATAAAAAAGCCCCGTTCATACAAACGGGGCTTATTGAATTCAATGGTATTCTGATGCTTATTGCGCTTCCAGCTGCCTGCTCATGCGCTTGCGCTCGTTCTCATCAAGATAGATCTTGCGCAGGCGTATAAAGTTCGGCGTGATTTCCACATATTCATCGCCCTGGATGTATTCCATAGATTCTTCCAGGCTGAATTTTATTTTTGGAACGATCCGCATCTTTTCATCGGTACCCGATGCACGCATATTCGTTAATTGTTTTTCGGTACATACGTTCACTACCAGATCGTCAGGGCGAATGTGCTCGCCGATGATCATGCCCGGGTAAATTTCTTCGCCGGCTTCAATAAAGAATTTACCGCGATCCTGCAGCTTGTCAATCGAATAGGCCACAGCAGTTCCTTTATCCTTGCTGATCAAAACGCCGGCAATACGGCTCGGGATAGGACCTTTCCAGGGCTCATACGCTTTAAAGCGGTGCGCCATAATGGCCTCGCCCGCCGTAGCGGTAAGCACGTTATTACGCAGGCCAATAATACCGCGCGAAGGGATTTCAAACTCGATATGGGTCAGATCGCCTTTTGGCTCCATGATCAACAAATTGCCCTTGCGCTGGCTTACCAGGTCAATTACCTTGCTCGACGATTCCTGTGGAACATCTACCGTTAATACCTCAACCGGCTCGCATTTCACACCGTCAATTTCCTTAATGATTACCTGCGGCTGGCCCAGCTGTAACTCATAGCCCTCGCGGCGCATGGTTTCAATAAGCACCGACAGGTGAAGAATGCCGCGGCCAAATACCAGGTAAGAGTCAGGGGAGCTGGTTTCTTCCACGCGCATGGCCAGGTTTTTTTCGAGCTCTTTGTATAAGCGGTCGCGCAGGTGGCGCGAGGTTACAAATTTACCATCCTTGCCAAAAAACGGCGAGTTGTTGATGGTGAAAAGCATACTCATTGTTGGCTCATCAATGTGCATGGTTGGCATGGCCTCCGGATTTTCGAAATCGGCAACGGTATCGCCAATCTCAAAGCCTTCGATGCCGGTAAAGGCACAAATGTCGCCCGTTTCGGCTTCAGATACCTTCATTTTGCCTAAACCGTCAAACACAAATAATTCCTTAATGCGCGATTTCTGGATCCTGCCGTCGCGCTTAACCACGCTTACCGGCATGTTTTCTTTTATTTTTCCGCGGTAAATACGGCCTACGGCAATACGGCCAATAAAGGAAGAGTAATCCAGCGAGGTGATCTGGATCTGGAGCGTGCCTTCACGTTTTGGGGCAGTAGGAATATTCTTAAGAATAGTATCCAATAAATAAGTGATATCGGTAGTGGCTGTTTTCCAGTCAGGGCCCATCCAGCCTTGTTTGCTGGAGCCGTACACCGTTGGAAAATCAAGCTGCTCTTCCGTCGCATCCAGGTTAAAGAACAGGTCAAATACGTTGTCATGCACCTCTTCCGGCCGGCAGTTCGGCTTATCTACCTTGTTGATCACCAGGATCGCTTTTTTGCCGGCTGCAATGGCTTTTTGAAGCACAAACCGGGTTTGCGGCATTGGGCCTTCAAAAGCATCTACCAGCAGGATCACACCGTCAGCCATGTTCATCACACGCTCTACCTCGCCGCCAAAGTCGGCGTGGCCCGGGGTATCAATAATATTGATTTTGGTTCCTTTATATTGTACCGAAACGTTTTTTGCCAGGATGGTAATGCCACGCTCGCGCTCCAGGTCATTGTTATCCAGGATCAGTTCGCCGGTGGCCTGGTTTTCACGGAATAAATTACACTGATGCAGGATTTTATCTACCAGGGTGGTTTTACCGTGGTCAACGTGGGCAATAATGGCAATGTTTCTAATTTCAGACATGATTACAAATTCAATTTTTAAGGCCGCAAAGATAATCAAAATTCAGCAAATTACCGCAAAGCTTTCAGAATGAGGCTTTAAAAAGGGTTAAATAATGGTTATTAAAGCTTTATCGGGTGTTTTTTGGGGTATTTAGGCTAAAAATCAAATGGAACCAGGAGCATGACAGCAGGAGACAAGACCGACCCCTTACCAGGTATTTATAAAAAAAGCCGGTTTTGAGCCGGCCTTTTAATTTGTAAAAAAGATAGTGCTAACGCTGCACCACATCGGCTTTGGTGGTGTAAAGCAGGGCCACCAGGTCGTCTACCAGGGCTTTGTTATTGGTGGTGGTAACTCCATTTTTGGCCAGGGCAGTGCCCACATCACCCACAAACCTGTCAAAATCGGTGCTGTTTACCTTCATGCCAATGCGGCTATGGGTGGCCGGATCGTGTGCCGCTTTCATAGATTTGCCCATGTATGCATAGGCCGTGTTTTTGGAGCCGGTGGCCGAACAGAAAAAATCGGTCAGGTTTTTGCTCAGGGCTGCAAAGCCGGTAGTATTGTTGGCAGACACTTCGGCCAGCAATACGCCAAAATACTTGGTCATGGCGGTATCTGCGGCAATCACATAAATGGCACTGTCTACCACCGAGCGCAGCGTGAGCCTGCCTTTTTCTATCATCTGGCTGCTGTTTTTAGGATCGGCAACCGTGGCGGTGCCACCCACCCTGTCGTAAAGCGAAGGAGCCGGCGCTGCCGGCGTTGGCTCGGGCTCAGGGTCTTTTTTATCTTTTTTGCAGCCCGTGTAAATAATACTGGCAAGAGCCAGGCAAAACGGAAGAATGAGGCGTGTTTTTTTCATGGTGTTTGGTTTTGGTTTAAGGTGAATAAAGCTGTTTTTTAATGAAAACATTTCGAAACAAAAGCAGCCAGCTTATAGATGAACGCGCTTTTGTCTTTTCCTACAGGACAGCCCCCGCTTAGCTGGGTTGCATTGGGCACAAAACATACAGCCTTATAATGGCCAAAATTCATGAGCCGCTCATACACGTTGGCAGAGCTTTGTTTGCCAAGGGTGTACCCGTAAACAAGCGTGCGGTCGTGCAGGTTAAACAGGGCATTCTGCACGCCAGGCAGATGGGCTACAAAGCTGCGGATTTTCACCGCTTCGGCCGAATCAATGGGCTGCTTAAAATCAATGCGGCTCAACTGCAGATCGTTATTATCGTACTGCACGGGTTTTGTAACAATTACAATGTGCACCACCAGCACTACAAACAGCAGCACAGTAACGGCAGCCGACCATACGATAATTTTTACCAGCTTCTTTTTCATGATCAAAAATTTTTAGCAATGGTTTAACAACAGGATTTTACACAGGTACGAATAATAAGAAGCGTTGGATTTGGCTTGATTTGTTAAAATTGGCGGTAAGTCATTATACCGACGTTTCACAACAACCCAACATTGTTTTATGAATCGAAAATGCGTGGCGGGCTATTATGCTTTTATTATAAACGCAAATGCGTATCTTGGCCGCTGAATTTTGGGTTCTAAACAAACATACACGCAGGACGAGTTGATTGTGCTTATCAGGGAGCGCAACCAGAAAGCCTTTTCGTATTTATACGACAATTATTCGCAGGCATTGTATGGGGTGGTAAACGCTGTTTTAAACGACACCGAAGAATCGGAGGATGTGATACAGCAGGCATTTTTAAAAATCTGGAACAACTTTGCATCTTACGACGCGGAGAAAGGGCGCCTGTATACCTGGATGCTGAACATTGCGCGCAACCTGGCCATTGACAGCAAGCGCTCAAAGCACCAGAAAATAAAATCGAAAATCCAAAGCACCAGCGAGGCCGTATATGAACGAAACAGCCTTGCAGTAGAAGATAACAGGCACGAATCGATCGGATTAAAAACCATTATCAATAAATTAAAGGAAGACCACCAGGTGATGATTGACCTGGCCTATTTTGAAGGATACACCCAGGAGGAAATTGCCAAAAAGCTGGCGATGCCGCTGGGCACCGTTAAAACAAAAATACGGCAGGCCATCTTAACGCTGAGGGATCTTACCAAAAAAGAATATTTAAAGTGAACGTGAACGAGCTCATATCGTCCGGCTTATTAGAAAGCTATGTGTTAGGCACCACCAGCGCTGAAGAAACAGCGCTTATTCAAAGCCTTTGCAAAAAGCACCCTGAGCTGCTGGCCGAAATTGAGGCCATTGAGAATGGTTTGCTTCACGTTTCAGCGCAGCTGGCCCCGCCCTTAAACCCCGCCCTGAAGGATAAAATTGCCGCTTCGCTTCAGTTTAACGAAGAGCGCCCGCCGGTGGAAGCTGGCGCAAAAGAGATTTCGCTGAACACCAAAAGAACGCTGAGCCTTTATAAGCTGGGCATTGCCGCCAGCCTGTTTTTACTGGTGTGCAGCTTTGTATACACGCTTGCCCTGCACAAAAAATTAAACCAGCTTAACAGCGAGCTGGCCTTGCTTACCAGCGAAAAAAGCTATATGGCCGAGCAAATGGAAGTGCAGCAGGCAGCTATGACTGTAACACGCGAGCAGCTGCAGCTAAGCGCCGACCCGATGGTGAAAAAAATTGCGCTGAACGGTATGAACTCTATGGCCAACAAAGCGGCCACTGTTTTGTGGAACACACAAACCAAAGAGCTGTACTTTAACGGCAGCAGCATGAAACCACCTGCCGGCAAACAATACCAATTATGGGCCATTGTAAACGGTAAGCCGGTAGACGCCGGCATGATAGACATGAATGGCGACACTGTTTTTCAGAAAATGAAACTGATGCCCGAAGCGCAGGCTTTTGCGGTAACCATCGAAAAAATGGGCGGAAGCCCAACTCCCAGCCTTGAAACCATGTGTTTGCTAGGGAACGTTTAACTTATTAGAGAAAAGACATAAGATGAAAGACCGGGATACAGGCCTTTTGTCTTTTACCATTTAAATTCCTTCACCACATCTACAAACAGCTTCACCTTTTCCTTGTCCAGGTCGGGGTACAGGCCATGGCCCAGGTTGCAGATATAACGGTGTTTTCCGAACGCCCTCAGCATATTGTGGGTTTCTTCCGTAATTTTTGCTTCGGGTGCATACAGCAGGCATGGGTCTGCATTGCCCTGCAGGGTTTTGCCATTGGCCTGTGCGCGGGCCGTTGCCGGGTTCAGCGTCCAATCGAGTCCCACAGCGCTGCAGCTGGTTTCCGCAATTTTTTGCACGGCATAATGCGCGTCTTTGGCAAACACCGTTACCGGCACCAATGGCGACAGCGCATCGCATATTTTTGAAATGTAGCGAAGCGAAAATTCGTAATACATATTTTCGCTGAGCACGCCAGCCCATGAATCGAAGATCTGCAGCAGATCGGCCCCGGCGGCCACCTGGCCTTTTAAGTAGTTAATGGTGCTTTGGGTGATCTTTTCGAGCAACTGGTGCGCCAGCTCGGGCCGGGTGTATAAAAACTGCTTGGCCTGGCTGAATGTTTTGCTGCCGCTGCCCTCGATCATATAAGCAAAAAGGGTCCACGGGGCGCCCGCAAAGCCTATTAAGGGCACCCGGTTGTCTAATCCTTTTTTAGCAAGCTTCAGCGCCTGCATCACATAATCCAGGTCGCCGGCCTCGGCAACTTTCAGCTGCTCAATATCGGCCTGATTTTTAACAGGCTTTTCAAACCAGGGGCCTTTGGCCTCTATCATTTGATAGGGCAGGCCCATGGCTTCGGGTATTACCAATATGTCGCTGAAAATAATGGCAGCGTCCACTCCCAGGATATCAACGGGTTGTATGGTTACTTCGGCCGCCAGCTCGGGACTTTTTACAAACTCCACAAAATTTTTG
The DNA here is from genome assembly GCA_044221905.1 of Bacteroidia bacterium. Lineage (GTDB taxonomy): Bacteria > Bacteroidota > Bacteroidia > B-17B0 > Aurantibacillaceae > Aurantibacillus. Next base: position 1,025,354 of record JBGAOE010000002.1, on the reverse strand, counting down.
GCACGGGCGCGGGTGGCTTTGTATTCGGGCAGCACACGGCCGGCCTGGCGCATGAGCCACACAGGAGCCCGCTCTACATCAAGGCCCCGGGCTGCACGCAGCAAAAGATCGTTTTTTAACATGCGGCAAAGGTACACGCAAAATTGCATTTCAGAAAAAATACTTCAGCGCTAAAGCCCCGCTTTTTTACATATATGGAAGCTTTGGCTGGATAAGCGGGGGTAAAACATAAGCAGGAGAATTGTATCTTGTACTACCAAAAAACTACCCATGAAGAAACTGTTACTTCCCCTTGCCTGCCTGATCTCTGTTTTTGCGCAGGCCCAGGAGCATCACTGCGCCAAAACAAAACAGCAAACCGGCCTTATTCAGCTGCAACACCAGGCCCGCGAGGCCCAGCTGAGCGCTCTTACCTCGCACGAGCTGAAGTATGATATGAAATTTGTTCATCTTAATCTGAACATTGAGCGCGACACCACTTACATCAGCGGCAATGCCACCATTGTAGCCAAAGTAATAGCACCGCTGGATACATTTATGACCCTGCTGCATCCTAACCATACCATCGATTCCATTCGTTTTAACGGCCAGCTGCTGCCAGCTGTGCGGCAGGACAGCATGGTAAAGGTAAAAACCCCGGCCACTTTGCCGGTAAACAGCAGCTTTACCGCCACTGTTTACTACCGGGGGCTTCCGCCCACCGGGGGATCGGCCATTGGCAGCGGGTTTGACACAGGCGTTGACCCCTGGTATGGCAACGAGGCTACCTGGAGCCTCAGCGAAAGCTTTGTGGGGTATCACTGGTGGCCCTGCAAGCAGATCTTAACCGATAAAATCGACTCAAGCTGGGTATTTGTAACCACCGACTCCACCAACAAAGCAGGCTCAAATGGCGTGCTCGAAAACGTAGTGACCGTTGGCAATAAAAAACGCTACGAGTGGAAATCGCGCACACCCATTAATTATTACCTGATCTCAGTAGCGGTGGCTAAATACAAAGAGTATAATTTTTACGCCAAGCCGCAGTACCTGGTAAACGATTCTATCCTGATTCAGAATTTTGTTTATGACAATGCCATCACTAATCCCAGCTGGATAGCCAGCGATAAAGTGGATCTTGACAAGCTGCCGCAGGTTATGAATTTATACTCCAACCTGTTTGGCATGTATCCTTTTTATAAAGAAAAATACGGGCATTGCATGGCCCCTTTTGGCGGTGGTGAGGAGCATCAGACCATGACCACCCTGCTGTTTTTTGATTTTTACCTCGATGCGCACGAGCTGGGGCACCAATGGTGGGGCGATAATGTAACCTGCAAAGGCTGGCGCGACATATGGATCAACGAAGGCTTTGCCACCTATTGTGAATACCTTACGGCGGAATATCTTGACCCCACCGCCCTTGCCGGCCGCCTCAACAGCGATCACCAGTACATTATGGGACTGCCCGGCGGCAGCGTGTTTGTAAACGATTCTATGAGCACCACCCAAATCTTTAACTCACGGCTTACCTATTCCAAAGGCGGCTCTATTATCCGCAGCCTACAGTTCTTAACCAACAACGATTCCCTGTGGTTCAACACCCTGCGTGGTTTTCAGAACACGTATAAAAACAGCAACGCTTCGGTTATTGATTTTAAGAATTATTACCAGGCTCAAACCGGCATTGATCCCACACAGTTTTTTAGCCAGTGGTATTATGGCGAGGGCTATCCCACCTTTGGGGTGCGTTACTACAAAAGTGGCAACACACTTATTTTAAAGAGCACGCAAACCGTAAGCCAGCCAAGTGTTACGCCTTTGTTTATCACACCTATGGAATACCGCATTTCACGCGTTGGTTACCCCGATACCACGCTGCGCTTAATGCATAACAACCTCGTGGAAACCTATTACATTCCTATGACCGGCTCGGTGTCGGTAATAAAAGTGGACCCCACTAATTGGATTATTAATAAAACGCAAGGGCCTATCATTGATCCCAACCTGGATACCGGCATACCCGGCCTTGCAGGCAGCGGCAGCGAAATGAGCATAGGTCCCAATCCTGGCAGCGGCATTTTCACGGTCCACAATCCTTCGCGCATTAATGGCAGGGCATCGGTGTGGGACCTGGACGGAAAACTTATTATTGAAAAAAAACTGGACGGCAATACGCAGCTGGATCTGAGCCGTTACGCACATGGACTTTATGAAGTGAGGGTGTTTAATGAGGATGGCGGCGCGGTGCTTACGCGTAAAATCATAAAAGAATAAGTTGGCACGGCATATAAGCCAACCCCCTATCATCGAAAAACCCCCGGCCTATGGAAACCGGGGGTTTTTTCTTTGTTTGTGTGGGCGATCTAATAAACCAGAAAACAAACTATCCTCATGAAAAAACAAACTATTTGCGGCCGCTCACACTCACGTAGGTGTTTTTAAGGCCTGGCTGCTCTTCAAAGAGCGAGCTTTTAATATTTTTGCTGTATTCTTTCACCGGCATAAACATATCGTTGCTGGAGTTGAAAGAAACAATAGCGATGGGAAAATCAATAGCATCCTGATCCTGTATGCTGGTGTAGTTTTCTACAATCAGCTCGGTGTCGAAGTGGAAGCTGTGGTTGCCGGTGTTGTATTCCGGCAGGCGGGTATCAATGCTCACTACCATGGGAAAATAACCTTCTTTAATAATGCGGATGGTGTACCATGAGTTTTTCTTAACTTTTAAAAGAAAGGATTCGTTGTCTACCACCAGGCCTGAATCAACCAGGTCGTTGTGGCAAAGCAATTCTATTTTATAGGTTCTGGAAAGGTCGTTTTTAGGGATGAGCACCTTACCGTCTATTTCGATGCAGTAAAGGCTGTCTTTTTCGCCACCAAAGCAAGGGTTGTTAAAAACCACCAGGCTGGTGAGGAAGATCAGGAGGGTGAGGGTAGAGGTTTTCATGATTTCTTGTTTTTAGTTTGTTGTTGTTTTCTGATGTAAAGTTCGGCAGAGAGGGGGTCGTTTTTTTTCTGATTTCCGCGCAAAGAGTACGTATGTAAGATTTATCGGGTTTTTGATGGGTGGCACCAGGAAGCCAAATGGCCCTGGAATGCAGTGGTGATAAGGGGGCTGGAGAAATATGAAGAAAAAAAGGAAAATCCGGTGATTTTATGCTGCCGTCAACGTTTTTAACATTTGAGTCTGCTGAAAAGAAGGTTTACAGCGACTTCACCCGTTTTTAAGTGCCGCCCATTGCTTTCAAAAACAACCATTAGTAATTTAAAATAATAGGTATTATTCGTTAACGATGCTCTTTTGGCTAAATTCAATTTGCAGATCCTCAAAAAATTGCACGGGCAGTAAAAATGAGCTATTTTTAATCAATAATGAAAAGCCCGCTGCTGATACTTTTATGCCTGCTTGTTGCTTATGGCCACGCACAAAAGCCAATCGATCCCGATAGGATGAAGACCTTTAACATTGTGGTGAATTACGACACTTATACCGTAAAGACCCAGATGCTGAAGGACGCAAAAAAAATAAAGGTATTGGACGACCGCAGCTACCTGTGGTGCAGCGCCAATAAAATTATTGAGACCAAGGCCGGGTATGATGGCAAGCTGCTGCACGGCTACTACAAATCGTTTTATTTCGAGAATAACCAACTGCGCGAATCGGGCTTTATTAAATACGGGCTGCGCAACAAAGAATGGCGCTATTGGTATGCCGATGGTAAGCTGAAAGAAATTATCACCTATAAAAAAGGCCGCAAGCACGGAAAATATCAATTATACAACGACTACGGAAACCTGATGGCCAAAGGCAAATTCAGGAACGACCTGCTGCAGGGCAAATTTTACACCTATAATAATACCGGCGCTATTGCCGAAACAAAACGATACCGGCATGGTGTGGAAATTATACCGAAGCCCAAAAAAGAAAAGGTAAGGAAAGTAAAAGAGCCTAAACCTAAAAAAGAGAAGAAAGTAAAAAAGGCGCCGGACGAAGAGCCTCAGCCCGCAAAAGAGCCTAAGAAACGAAAAAAAGAAAAAACACCGGCTAGCGAACAGCCAAACGATCAACCGGCGCCTGCCAAGCAGAAAAAAAGCCTGGGCCAGAAATTAAAAAACCTGTTTAAGAAAAAGGAAAAAGCGCCGGCTACTCCTGAAAACAAACCCGTTTCGAGCTCCGTATAATGTTTTTAAAGCTGAAACTCAAGGGTGGGGCGCTTTATATAGCGCTGATCATTTCCATTGTGATTGGCATTGTTCTCAGCATTTTTATTCTCATTGCTTATTTTAACCAGCGGCAGGTGCTGGCACGCCTGGCGCTCACGCAGCTGCATTTCAATCTTAAAAGCGGGCTCAGCATGGCGGGTTCGCAGAATTTTTCAGCGGCCCTGAATAACAAATGGCAGGCTTTGCCTTTTAACGAAGACTCCATCCGGATAAAAAAGCTGCAGTGGGGCTGCTACGAGCTCATCAGCGTGGAGTCCAAAAACCGGCATCACAGCTTAAAAGAAGCGGCGCTGTATGGCATCGCTGCTGCTGCCGATACGGCCCTGGTGGTGGCCGACAGGAGCCGGCCCATTGGCCTGGCCGGAAAAATAAAGTTTAACGGCCTGTGTTATTTACCGGCCGCCGGTATAAAGCCCGCTTATATTGAAGGCGAAAGCTTTAACAGCGACGGACCGCTGAATGCTTTTATCCGCCAGGCACCCATGCAGGTGCCCCCGGTAAAAGACCTGCTGGCAGAAACCATTAAAACATGTATGAACGAAGTGAACCCTGCCACCGATAGCCTGGCGGGTGTTTTACCCGAAAAGCTGGCCCTGGATTTTTCGTGCCGCACCGCCCTGTTTCAATCCGGCAGCACAAGCATTACCAGCAATACCTTAAGCGGTAACATCAAATTGGTGGCCAGCGAGGTGGTGATAAGCGACCACGCGGTGCTGGACAATATTTTGATTGTGGCTGCCAAGGTGCGCATCAAAAAGGGTTTTAAGGGCAGCCTGCATGTGCTGGCCAAAGATTCCATTATTGTAGAAGACACCTGCCTGCTCAGCTATCCCTCGTCGTTAACCCTTCTTAATGGTAACACAGGCAATACGGCCATGAAAGGCATTTACCTGGGCCGGGGCTGCGTGGTGCACGGAGCGCTGGTGGCGCTGAGCGAAAACGACCAAAGCCCGGCTATGATAAAGCTGAACAAGAACTGCGAGGTGTATGGCCTGGTGTATTCCAGCAATTATGCGCACGTGCAGGGAAAAATATTTGGAAGCGTTTATTGCAACGGCCTGTTGTTAAGCACACCGTCGGCCGTGTATGAAAACCACCTGCTGGATTGCGAGCTTGACCCTAAAAAATTTGCAAACAGTTTGGTGGTGCCTGCTGTGTTTAAAACCTATTACACTTACAAATGCTGCAAATGGCTTTAAAAAAAACATACAAAGGCAGCACCCTGCCCGAGGTGCTGGTGGCCCTGGCCATTACCTCGTTTTGCGCCACGCTGGCAGTGGTTATTTACATCAACATTCAGAAAAGCACACTGCCTTTTATCCGCATTAAAGCCAGCGAGCTGGCCGAAAAATACATGAACGAAGCCCTGGCTGCCAGGGATTATTTTGATAACGCCTACTCCGAAGAAGAATACCGCATCAAAAAAACAGTGGTCAAAAATCCCGCGTTTTACGATTGTGTGGATGTGAAAATAAGCGTGTACGACGCCAATCAAAAAAAAATAACCGAGCTGCTGGTAACCACGCATGGCAACTAAAAAAATAAAAGCCTTTACCCTGGCCGAAATGCTGGTGACGCTGGCCCTCACCAGCATCATGATCATGTTTTGTTACCTGAGCTTTAATTACCTTCAGCAATTACTCAACCAGTTCAGGCAACAAAGCTTTTTTATTACTCAGCTCAACGAGCTCAAAAAGCGGGGCGATGCGTTGACCACACAACCGGTATTGATCCTGAAAGAAAATGATGAAAAAATCGTTTTTAAGGCCGACTCTGGCGAAAGCCGGCTGGAGTTTGGCGAAAAAAACCTGTTGATGACCCGCGCCGGGAGAACGGATACTTTTCACCTGGCCGGCGAAAAACTGAACTGTGGTTTTGAGGCCTTTAGCAACCCCTTATGGCAAAACCGGCTGGTAAATCAGGTGGAGTTTGACATTTATTTTCAAAAGCAAAAATTTCATCTAACTTTCCATAAAAATTACGACGCCGTTACCAAGCTCAACCTCGAAAAACAAAACTGATTTGGCCTCCATCGATCTGTCGAAATACCCGAACAAACCCAAAGCCGGCACTGCCAAAGCCAGCGGAGCACAGGGCATGGACCTCAGCAAACTGCTGAATACGGAAATAAAACTGTTTGAAAAAAAATTCGACAACAAACAAAAAGAATGGTTTTACACCGAGCTGGGCCTGCTGCTTTCGGCCGGCATTGACATTGTAACCGCTTTTGAAATCATTGAGCAGGAAACCACCGTAAAAAAACACCGCGAATTAATCACCAACATAAAAACCGATATTATTTCGGGCCGCTCTATATACGAGGCCTTGTTGCGTTTCCCCACCGTGTTTACCAATTACGAGTGCCAGAGCGTAAAAATCGGCGAAGAAACCGGCAAGCTGGGCGAGGTGCTCAACGAGCTGGGGTTGTTTTACAACAGCTCCATCAAACTGCGCCGCCAGATCATCGGCACCCTAACCTACCCGATTATTGTGATCAGCCTGGCCATTCTCATCGTATACTTTATGCTGTCGTTTGTGGTGCCCATGTTTGGCGATATTTTTAAACAAACCGGGGGGCAGCTGCCGGCCGCCACGCAGTTCCTCATCCGCGTGAGCAATAAATCGTCCACCATTTTTTACAGCATTGTAGGTTTAGTGCTGGCCTTTTATGCATTGCACAAAACCCAGCATAAAAAAACCTGGTATCGCCATTATACCTCTGCCCTGTTCTTAAAAATACCTTTAGTCGGCAATCTGATCCGCAAAATTTACCTGGCGCGTTTTTGCCAGAGCATGCGCTTGTTACTGGGCGCCCGGGTATTGCTGATAGAGGCCCTGGGCCTGGTGCGCAACATGATTGGCTATTACCCGCTGGAATATGCCCTGGATACGGTAAAAAAAGATGTGCTGGCCGGAAAAAGCCTGCACGAAAGTCTTTCGAAGCACGATATTTTTCCGCAAAAACTCACGGCCCTGATCAAGGTATCGGAAGAAGTGAACAAACCCGAGCTTATTTTTGAAAAGCTCACCAAACAGTATTCAGAGGAAATTGAGCACCAGCAGGCAGTGGTGGGTAAAGTGATAGAACCCATGTTTATTGTGATCCTGGGCCTGATCATCGGTTTTATCCTGGTGGCCATGTATATGCCGCTGTTCCAGATGAGTAACGGGTTTTAGGGAAGATAAAAGATACAAGACGAAAGATGAAAGACCGAGGAAGTTAAGATGGGCGTACTAAAATGGTTTTAGCTGTAAAAGCACCCCATTGCGTTGAGTTTTACATTAAAAAACATTATTTTTATAGCATCGAACATGAAACGGCTTTCCAAAAAAATAAAGGGTTTTACGCTGGCCGAGTTGCTGGTGGTGCTGGCTATTATCGGTATCCTGGTACTACTGGCCCTACCCTCGTTAATGCCCCTGATCTCGAAAACCAAAGCCATGGAGGCGCAGCTGCAGCTCAAGCACCTGATGCAGCTGGAAAAGAGTTATTTTTTTGTGCATTCCAAATATTCCAACAGCATTGACGACCTGGGCTTTGAACAGGCCAAGCTGGTAACCCAGGACGGGCATGCCAACTACAAAGTGGAAGTGGTGGAAGCCTCGGCCAAAAGCTTTAAGGCCCGCGCCACCTCTGTGACCGATTTTGACCAGGACGGCGAGATCAATGTGTGGGAAATAGACTCGAACGAGAACCTGCGCGAGGTGACCAAAGACTAAAGCAAATGCCTTTAAAGCTGCTTTTCTTTTCTGTTTTTTTACTTCTCAGCATTATTATTTGTTACCAGGATTTTAAGCAACGGCTGGTAAGCCTTTGGGTGCTGCTGCTATATTCCTTCACTTGCCTGACTTCTGTTTATGTTTTGCAGGGCCCGTATGCCTTGCTGGCTAATACACTATCATCACTGCTATACTTTGGATTACTTTTCGGCGTGCTGTTGCTTTATTATTTCTTTAAAGAGAAAAAATTCAGTAATCCTATCGATTCTAAAATTGGGCTGGCTGATGTGATTTTGTTTATAGCTATTGGCATTACGCTGAACATGCTGCAGCTGGTGCCGTTCTTTTCGGGCGTGTTTATTATTTCAGCTGTGCTAGGGCTTTTTTGGTTTAATAAGAGAGAACAAACGGTGCCATTGGCGGGGATTTTGTGCAGTGTACATACCTTCTGCTTTTTAATCTTATTTCAATAGCGTTGCTGCATTTCATTTCTTGGAATGAGGACCAAAATTCTTCTTAAGTATACTTGAATTCTTTCCCATTGTAAAAAATTCCAATCTTCTCGAAACTTTTAACGTCTATTGGATAATTTCCATTTATGAAATTTAAAACCTCACTAACATAATCTCTAAACCCAAAAGAGAACCCTGATTTAAAAAGCTTTTGAGATAGTTTATATTCAAAAATAAATCCACGATAACCCCCAGCGCTCCGTTCGGCAAAAACCTTGGTTATATCTTTGGAACTTAACCGGTGCAATCTGAAATTCCTAAATAGTATCACATAATTTTTTTCTACTCTATAAATAAATGTAGCTTTTTTATAAAGGCCAAAAAACCACATGAATAATAGAAGAAGAAAATATTCAGAAGTCATTACCGCTAAAACGATCATTAGCGTAATCCACAATAAAAGAAAAAGTCCAACACTCAATTTTATTAAGTTACATTTCATCAGCTATTAACTATTTCTTACTTGACTGATCTATCACAGGAGCGGCTACATAGCCGGTGGTTGTCATTACCTTGTTCGACACGTCCCATAGGAGGTCTAATTGACTGCCATCACTTAATGTTACTCCAACATCAATCGTTCCTTTAGCTGCATCAAGCGCACCAAACGTAAGTTTTGTAATTTCGTAGGCCTGCTGCCAATTTTTCCCAAGTTTATCCTTTATTGTATTAGATAACATTGACTCTCCGCCAATCGCAGTAATATCATCTGCGGTGAAAGCCATTCCCGTAAGTGTCCAAGCCCCACCCCAAGTGGCTAAGGCGGCTCCCCCTTTAACGAAAATTCCAATCCCACCTAACACCATTGAGGCAGATTGAAGGCCAAACTTAACTCCTTCTTTCCAATCATTATTCAGCTCAGCATCTTTTGCCCTCATCCATTCTAAAAATGTTCTATCCCAATCGGAATAATAAACCTTCCCTCTCATGTCATAAATAGCTTTCCAATTGTACTTTTCCAGATTAGTTCCCTGCGAATGATGAAAAGAATCGAAGCTTTGGCTAAAATTCCAATATTCATGACTTTTAGCGTTGGGGTCATACCAATCTGAATCCCAATGATATCCATTAGCAACAACCAGTTTTTCAATCTGCGCATTACTCATTCCTGTAACGTCAATGGTTTTATCTCTATTCTGAAAGTGCACCTTTTCCATGCCTTCGAGCTCAAAATACGCAATGGTAGAATTTTCTGCAAATGCGTAACTACTGTTGTGCGGGAATTTATGAGCCAGCGGATCCACGCTAAAAAATCTACCCAATCTGTTATCAGCTACACGAAATTTATAGAATGTTGCTCCATTCCATAATTCGTTTTCTTTTTCCTGGTCGTTAAATCCGAAGCGGTATGAATTGATATTGATCCTCCGACCAGGCATTGGGCTTCCGAACGCGTAATAATCTGTTGCACTTAAAATATCAGGTGTGAAATAGTCCGTAAATCCATCCTGAACACTGCTGGTTTGCACTCCGGAAGCATTAAATACCCCATTGTCAACCGGTAGCTTACGATCACTCACAGTAGTCAAAACATTTCCAAGATGATTGGAGAGCCCAAAAGATTTCTCACCCGCATTTCTATATGTAAACCCTGTGCTGGCCCAGGCAGAGATTACATTTTGATTCCTTGAAAGAATCCCCAAACGATTTTCGCTATATATATGCTGTTCTATGAGTGATAACGTACTGCTGTTAGCAATATTTTGCTCATACACAGCTATGATTTCTCCTCTGCAATCGCGCTGGTAGTATGTATAAGTCCATTGGTTAGGTGCAGTATACACCCCCGGCGACGCTTTGGTTTTTACGGTTTTGCCAATGCGATTGCCGCTTGCATCGTAGCTATAAAAGATATCAGGGTCAGAACTGGTATTGGCGCGTATGATGTTTTTTATTTTACCCGACAAGGTCCATTCAATACTGCCAATTCCTGATTGCCCGTCCTTAACCAAGTTGCCTATGTTATCGTACTGGTAATTATCGAGGGTATGATTGTTAGCATTGTAGCTTTGATTGCTCTCAATATCATCCGTTATAGTGCCGGTGGAAACAGCATCCAGGGCGGCCGCCAGTTTGTTTGTGTTTTTGAGAAGGTTGTTGCCAATGTTGTTGTACATATAGGTAAGGGAATCCATCACGTTGCCCGCTCCGTCATAACGCTTCAGGCGCTGAATATTGCCATTGGCATCATACACCATAAACTCCTTATACCTGTTGTTCAAAGCCACATTATTCCACACGTTGGTGCTAGCATTATAATCTTCAAAGCTGGTGGCCTGCACCAGGCGGTTCAGCTGATCGTACCGGTACATGTAGTTTTGTGGCTTGCCGCCATTAGAAACCATAAACGATTTAATGCTTTTGGTCATGTTGCTGATGTTGCCATTAAACATGTTGCGGTTATTAGCGTCAATGCTGCTGCCGGTGGCATCTGCCAGGAAATAAGTGGAGGGGCTGGCCGAACCCGGCACAATAGACTGGTAGTCGTTTTTATAATAGCTCAGGCTGTAGCCGGTAACGTCTTCACTCACAAAACCGTTGATACCATTGGCGCTAAGCGGTTTGGCATCCTGACCGATGTCGTTATTCCAATTGAGCTTGTTGGAGTTGGTGCCTTTGGTCCAGCCATGAATGGTATAGGCAAAATCGTTTGCCTGCACCTTGGCGTCACCCACCTCAGTACGTGCCAAGGGTCCGTGCCGGTAATAAAAGTACTTGGCATCCTGGTCCCATATGGTGTTGTCTTTACTTGTATACACGTTCGTGATTCGGTTATCGTCGTCGTAATAATATTTATGATAAAACTGATCCACTTTTGTAGCCTGATAACTCACACTATTCACTTTGCCGCTGATCAGATCATAATCGTAATCCGTACGTTTGTATTTATTGCCAGCCGGCAGGGCTGCATTGTATTGGTAAAGTGTTTTCACGTTACCATGCGCATCGTAACTATAAAAGGTGGCCGCATCCACCGTAGCTCCTGCAATATCCTGATAGGTAAAATAGGAGGCCCTGTTGCGCATGCTGAACAGATCCTGTACAAAAGCCCCCGATCCGTCGTAGGCGGCCGGTAAAGCTCCAGCCGGGGCATCGTAATATGTTTTGGTGATCTCAGAGAACACATTGGCCCCATTGCCCAGCCAGGTGGTCAGTGCCGCCATATCCACCTGCGCATTGCTGGTATTGGGAAGCAACTCTATGTCAGAAGTTGCTCTTACTTCGCCAATTTCTAAAATCCTGCCAAGTGCGTCGTATTTATTATAACTGTAAGTAAACTGATCTTTGGCATATTGCCTGGAATTTTGCGAAGCTACCAAACGACCCAGCTTGTCATAATAAAACCGGGATGATACGTTGTTCTGGTTATCCTGAACAGAGCCGGAGCCACCCCCGCTGCCCGCTACCACAATATTATTGTTGTTTACAGGCACTACCACGTTAATAGTATTGAGGCTGGTTAGTGAAGAAGGCGTGCCCTGCGAGCTCCAGGTTTGGCCACCGTCGGTAGTTTTGGCTAAAATGCCATTGGTACCCACTGCATATCCTATAAAATTATCCTTAAAGTACACACTGTACAGGTTGTTAGCATTACCAATGAAACCCGGAGAGATAAGTGTGGCTGTTAAAGCGCTCGGAGTAATTTTCATGAGCGTACCATTATCTCCAACTGCGTAGGCAAATGAATTATCGAGCATAAACACACCCCTGAGCGGATTGGCTGCTGAAGGTGTGAGAGCACTGAAACCTGCAGCAGCCGGCTTGTAATACATGCTGCCGGTGTTAGTAACAACAAGGATGTTGCCATTGGAAATACTTACATCGTTATACGCTCCCGAAGGTGGCACCGATGCCGGCGTGCTGACCGTATACGAACAATTTGGGCCCACGCAGCTATAAGCCACCTGGCGATATCCATTATTGTCTCCCACCACAATAGCCGTGGTGGCATTTAAAATATCCACGCCTTTAAAATTGCTTACCAATGTGCCAGCGCTGACAGCACTCCAGCTTACTCCCGCATTGTCGCTCACCAAAAGCTGCGAGTTATTGCCCACCGCAATAACGTGGGTAGCATCAAACCATTTTACATCGTTGAGCACCGGTGGGTTAAAGTTGTTTTCAGATGCAGCAGTATTTAAGGAGGCATTAATACCAAATAACAAGCCGTTTTGTCCGACCGCTTTTAAGCCGGTACTGCCGTTGGAGGTAATGGCATTGAACTGGTTTACACCCGACGGAGTGGCAATGAGTGTTAAGGACGCGGGCGGCCACAAGGCGGTGGCAATTTTATTATTTTTACCCACCACATAGGCATAGCCGTTGGCTAGTTTTACGCCAGTTAAATCATCTATTGTATTAACAATGTTAGTCCACGTAACACCACCATTGGAAGAATAACTTACCTGATTATTGGCCGTGCCGGTATTGTCTTTTTTGCCAACAGCAATAACATTGTTACCCGAGCAGGCAATGGCGTCAAATTGGGTGTTGCTGCCGGTGGCCCTTGTATCCCAGGTGCCGGTGGCATTATTGTATTTTAACACCGTGCCGTCTGTGCCGCTCATATAAAAATCAGAGCCGGAATAACAAACCGCTTTGAGCTGAGGAATTGTAACATAAGGCGACGCATCAGCAAATAAGTTGCTACTTACAGTGCCCATATGAATTTGCCCTGTTTGTGAGCTTGTATTTTCACCCACAGCCACCAGGTCGCCACCCGGGGTTACAAAAACGGAACGGAGATTATTGGCAGCTACCGGCACAGTTTCGCTGCCGCTGGTGCCGCTGATGTTGGCAAAAACTCCATCACCACTCACTGCCATGGCTGTGTTATAGGTCATGGCATACACATCGCGGTAAAGTGTTGAAGTGAGGCTGACCAACGTCAGCGGATTAGGATTAGCCGAGTTATCATATCTGTATACTTCCCCATTATTAGTTACAAGGTAACCTTCTATATCGCCGGCATTATCCTTAAAGCTTGCCGACATAACATCTGCACCACTCAGCAAACTTGTGTTTGGTAATTGGAACCAGGTATCGAGCGAAATGTCGTATACCGATAACAGTTCTGAATTACCTCCTGCCATCAACAGGTTGCTGCTGATGGTACTAAGGGAATTATAGGTTCCCAAAGGTAGAGTGGCCAGGGTGGTCCAGCTGGGCGTAGGGGTTAAATAGTTATAACTCATCAGGTTACCGGTAGAGGCGTCGAGGCAGTAAACCAGGCCGTTGCACAAGGTGATAAACTGTGCATTGCCCGGTGGATTGGAAAGCGCAGAAAGACTGAAAAAAGCATTGCCGCTGCTTACGGTTTGGTAAACGCTACCTTGGGTAACAATAAAGCCGCTGTTAGCGCTGTAGAAATCGGCATCGGTAATGGGCGTGTTAAACTGCGAGACTTTTTCGGTCCAGCTAAGACCGCTGTTTGTACTTTTTAATAAGGTTCCATCATCGCCAACACTATACACCGTAGCGCTGCCATCGCCCGCCACTTTGTGAAGTCCGACACTTCTGATATTACTGCTTATAGGTGTCCACTGCCAGAATGCACCGGTGCGTCCAAAAATCCGGTTGGTAGAGCTGATGGCCCATCCATTAGTACCAATTGCATTTATTTTAACGTCCACCAGCTTTTCGCCGGCTACAAATCCAAATACGTTAGAGGCCTGCGTCCATACAGTGCCACTGGCCGAAGAGGTCCAGGAATTTCCATCCTTATCAAAAGCAACAATCTCGGTGCTTGACGGCAACACCCAGGCCTTTAGCAGTTCTGCCGAATTGTTTGGAAACGGCATCAGGTTCCAGCTGGTGCCCCCGTTAGTGGTTTTCAATACGGTACCATCCTTGCCCACGGCATAATAGGTATTTGTGGTTACGTACACCACATCATTTAAATTATTGAGGGTAAGGTTGGTAACAGGTACCCAGGCATTGGTTGTTTGGTTAAATGTGTACAAATAACCCGAGCCGCCGAGGTTAGATACCAACACGCCATTGCTTCCATTAAAAGCAACACCCTGGATGCTCTGGGTATTGGCCACCCCGGTAAAATTAGCGGCCTTCCACGATCCTATTCCTTCGTGATCGGGTATTTCCTGCTCTACCAGCTGATTGATTGAATTGTATTTGTATACGGAAGCATAGGAATGAGTGGTGAACACCGTTTGTGTGTTGTTCTCCCTGTCCTGCATAATCTGGGATAAAATACCGGGATTGTCGGGAATACGGTTCACCCCCTGCGGTGGTACGGTTTTCACAAGGTTGCCCGCCTTATCGTAGTAATACAGCATAAATTGGTTCTCGCTGTCGTAACACTTCATAAAAAAATCTTCATAGGTATCGAGGCATTTTTTTACATAGCGGTTTTGAAAACTTTTACGAAGGGTATCCAGGTAAAAACTGTAATTGTACTCGGCTTCTTCCATTGCCGTGTTCAGAATATTCTGAACACAATCGTCTTCCTGCGGCTCTATAAACTGCGCAGGCACGTCACAGGCAATAGAGTTAGGATCGCCATCAATACAACCCACCAGTGAGATATCGTCTACCATAAACAGGTAATCGGTGTTTGGTGTGGGGGTAGGATTTGTGAAGGTTGTATAGTTAGGACACACGGCGTAAAAACACTTAATACTCATTTTTGTATTCACTGTGTTGGACCCCGAGTTAAAAGAAAACTGAGACGTGTGCCACACCAGGTCGAGCGGCGGAAAAAATGGAACGGTAGCTCCAGTGGCAATGGTTTGGTTGATCAGCGTATTGTTGAGGTACACTTGAAACACCAGGCCATAGCCATTGGGTGAGCCATTGAGCGCTGGCGGCGGGTAAATATTTTTGAAAAACGCCCTCCACGCATACACTGTGTTTGGAACCAGGTTCACATATTGCGACCAGATGTCGCCAGGAAGAGCCGTGGCGTAATCCAGCGTAATATTTTCTGAACGCACCACCAGCGCCTTCCCGTTTCCATTAGCAGCACAGGTAAGGGATGGCTGAAGCACTATGGAATTAGTCGCCAGAACAGTGGTGTGGTCGCCCGTCATGTCGCCGGGAGTACAGCCCCAGACGGGCTTGATGTTGTATACATTGTAAAACTTACCATGGGGCGAGGCTGCATAAGGCATAGCCAACGTAGGATAATTGCTATAGGATAAACTCGACTGCGGATCGAAAGTATAGTCCGTATAAAACGATTTGTTGCCTTCTTCAAAATCTCCGTTCCTGACCAAGTTGCCCACATTGCTGCAGATACGGCAAACAGGGAAGTCGATGCAAGGAACGTACCCATCGTATACGGCGGTGAAAGCTGGACCCACACTTGGCGTTACCGTAGCATATACATAAAAGTGATTATAGTTGCCAAGCCCGTTCGGTATGGTCAGATTTGGCTGCCCAAGCGTAATAGTTACCACGGCATTCAGAAAATCATAGTTGACATTTTGTGGTAAAAAAATAGAGAATGTACAAGCCACCGAGGTGGTCACGCAATTATCGGTACGGCCGGTAAATACGGTGTTGCTATTTACAAGCGTTCCGTCTGAGGCGGCAACGATCTGTGCAATTGTTTTATTGTTGTATCGGGGGTTAAGCAACAGGAAAGGCCCGTTACATTCTGAGTTCGGACAGTAAGTAAGACCAACATCGTGATTGACCTGGCCGATCTCAAAATTACTGCTGATAGAAGTGGTAGCACATTTGCCGGCGCTCAGGCACGAGACCGTTCCGGTAATGGGTTCCCAGGCAAGAGAGGGAGAAGCCGAAGCATTTTTTAATAACGCATACGCGGTAAATGCACCGGCCGGTGCCGTAGTGACCGTGCTCGGCAAAATTCCTGTAATTTTCTCGATATCGCCACCCCCAAACACAGAAAGGGGATTTATTTGAAGCGTAAGGCTGCACTGACCGGTGCCAACATTATTATTGGGTTTAAAATAGCCGCTCAGCTGTTTACCGGCCGAACTGCTAAAATTCCAAAACCAGTTGTCCGCAAGATTGTTGTTGAATGGATCCACCGCATTGTCTAAACTTGCGAGGAGAACCGGCTGCAAGAAGCCGCTGTAGGGCACATTGGTTAATACCACCGGGCTCGCACTGTAAATAGCGGCCGCAGTCATGGTAGCATTTGTAAAAAGCAGCGAATTGACCATGTTCTGCAGGTGCTTTATTTCCTTGCTGGCCTCACACACCGGCTCAAGCGCACAGCTCTGGAAATTCATGCAGGGGGCATAACCTTCAATGTTAATCTTGCGGTAGGTTTCCTGGCTGGCATTATACAAAGGGTCGCCCGGCTTTACCTTTACCGTTACCTGGCCCGAAAAGCGGCCTGGCCCAGAAACAACACCTACCACCGGAAAGTTATAAGCGGTTGGATTAAAAACAATGCAGCAAAAATCAATTACATCGTTAAAGGTGTATGTGTTTGTAAACGGCGCCGTAAATGTATAGCCTGATGTGGCTGCCGATACAACGTAAGGCGGCATTTGAATATACACATCACAATCAGTGGCATTATGGCTGATCTTTCCTTTAAGATAAGTTCCGCCAGAGGCGGCATTGTCCATTTTCCAATACACATTGGCGGTTGGCACATTGATGCTAAACAGGTTTTTGAAAATTTCATTGGTAAACTCCTTGTGCTTTGAATTAGTGGTGGCACAGGTAAGTGTAACACCCGGTGTTGAGCTGTTGGTAATATCAAGCTGACCGGGGGCCGTAGAAAAGGTAACCAATCCTTTTAACAGCATCTCGAAATTTACAGCAGTGGGGCATTGCCTGCAATTTGCATAGGCGGCAACATCCATCATATTGCCAAACCTGGTTAAGGCAGTGCCCGCCGATTCAGGACAGGGAATGATGTTATTATTATCATCGTAACAAGGCGGGCTTATATTGGCCAGGGCATCGGGCATCAACATTTTGGCGGTGGCAAACCTTGCATTTTTCCCACTATAGAGATAATGCGTTTTGAGCTGGCAGTTTTGCTCCGGGTTATAATATTGCGAGGTATTGGTTGCAATAACCGGCCAAAAAAAGTTCCAGCCGAAAGCGGCCCAGAAAGCAGTAAAATTCGGATTGAAAATAAGGGTATAGGCGCTGGGATCATAAAAATTGTAAGCAAACGGGTCAAATACATCCACCCCAATACACCCGTTGTAACCCGTTTTACCGATGGAGTACCGGATATTAACCTTATCCTGGAAAGACTGTTTGAGGCTTAGGTACATGCCTTTAAATGTTTGCCATTCTTCGTCTGTGGTAAACACATAACCGGGCGATATAGAGGTGGTTGCACAAATAGATCCCGGCGCTGCGTTCGGGCAGTGAACGATGCGATAGGCTGCATCCCAAATAGTGATATAGGAATTAGGATTGGAAGGATCCTGCATGTAGTTTACCATGGCTGTTCTAATATTTGCAAGTTCCACGCTTCCACTACCTGCAGCTTTAAAATAAGGATCAATAATGCTTCCGCTATAGGGCGTTGTGCCCGATACGGGGGGAATACCTACCGGAAACATAAACTGACCGCTGGTGGTGGCCGTTCCTGTGGAGTTTAAGTAGGTGTTAAAGTCGCTTACGATATCAATTTCCAGGAGATTTTCATCGTAGTTATTGCTGAGCTGATCTACCACGCACTTTTCGTAAAAGCAATATTCCGGGTGATAAATAACCAGCGAACTGGCCCATTGGCTCTCCCAGATATTCAAAAAGTCCTGCAGGTTGGCCAGGTATTTAACGGGCACTTTATAATCACCGGTATTGGGGTCCTGTATTACTTTATTGAAATGCAAACTATGAACCGCCGGTGTATAATTAGGAGAAGATCCTATGACTTTTACATAAGAAATGTTCCCATTATCATCCAGATAGTTGAATTTTTTTGGATCAGAAGGCGTGATAGATGTATTTGGGTTGTAAGGGTGATGCCAATCCGGATGATATACATAAGAAGAGGTTGTTGCGGAAAAACTGGCCGCCGTATAGCCGCTGCTGGAAAACAGCGTATTAATATTCGTTTTAATGGGCAGTGCATTAGACGCCGATTCGTTAAAAACAGAGAGGGGGAAAGAAGTTACCGAAGCCGTGTTATTTGGCTGCGGCACTATAATAACAGTGGCATTATTGACACTGGCAGAATTGTATTGGCCGTACTGGCCGGTTGGATTCACATCGGCTTCCATCATCGCCAGGGCATTTTCGCATTTTTCCGAAACGTTATTACACAATTCGTCACATTCTGCCTTCAGTGAATCGTATTGCGCCTGTGTAAGGCAAACTTTGCAGTTTGGCCCTGTGTACAAACTATAGGAGCCCAACGCAGCATTACAGGTGTTACAATTCATACCGCAGCCGCTCAGGTCAATCGCCAGGTTCTGGGCCGCTTTGAAATCGCTTAGCTTTAAAATGCACGGGTTCAAAAGCGTATCCATATAATTGTTGGTATACGCATCCAAAGCCGGTTGGTTAACTGACAAAGATTTTTCCAACAGATAACTTCCTGTTTTTAGCCACGCTGTGCTCGACACATTGGTAACATCATAAGGTGTAAATGTTTTTGTAAATACCGGATTGGCCACTCCCGGGCAGCTTGCATCCTGGGTTCCCATTACCGTAAAATTACCGGGTGGGGTGGCCGATATGGATTGGGAGAATAACTCCACACCACATTCGTTCAGCAGGCTTACTTTACCATCCAGCACACAATTATAACATTTTGTGCCCGAGGTATTAACCGTTTTGTTGGGGGGCAATAAAAAAGTGCCACCGCAGTTTTCGGTATATTTTGGCGGTGTAACGGAGTAAGTAAACGTGTAAGGGCCATTGGAAGGCACCAGGATGCTTTTTTGAAGGGTGAGTTTTTTAGCCGGAATATCGAGTGTATTGGCCAGCCCCGAATTATTAGCCGGATTAATTTTATTCAACAGATCGTAAGTGGTAAGCACCGAACCGCTTGAAGCAAGACTCATCACATTGGTGGGTGTGGCGCCGGCCAGTGCGGTGGCAATGGTTTTACCAACCGGATCGAGATATGTAACGCTGGCCTGCCCATTGGCATCTACCACAATGTTCTTTTTATACCTGGAGGCATAACCTACCTCGCCAGCAAACAACCGGTCGATGTCTTTTTGTTCAGGCACGCCGTACAGGTATTTTGCCTCATGGCCGCTGCCCAGCTGATGGTCGGGCCCAACCCCGCTCTGGTTGCGGATCCTTCCGGTATTGTCAGGCGTGTATTCGATTTGAGTATAGGGATATCCTTTTGCATCGGGAATAAATTTATTCTCGTTAACCGTAAGGGTGTTGCTCGGTGAATAGTAATAGCTCGCACCCGATCCCACATTCAAGGTAGGGGCTGTGGCTGCACAACTGCCCTGATCGTAATCAAAATCCTGTTTCAAATATGAATTGGTTCCCGACACCACATTAAAGGAGGGGGTGTAAGCAATTCGCTGAAGTGTGGGCGATGGCACCGGCAGAATATTGATAGCAGGTCGCCCTTGAAAGTCATACACGGTTTCGCCAATGATGACCTCGTTGCTCGATTTTAATTTGGTAACGCTTTGCCGGCTGCGCAGGCTGCCGTCGGCAAAATTAACTACCGCCTTGCTTTTGCCCTCTTCTGCATAAGAAATGTTCGATTGCCAGTTCATGGCATCGTTAAAACTGATAAAAGCCTCGTTAGCGCCAGGACACCCGCCGGATGTGAGCGGAAAAAAATTAAGAAACTGCGACACATTGGTGGGGCTGCCCACCGAGCCCATTTCCGTGGACCATTTTCCCGGCATATCGTAGGTCATAGCCGACCCCTTGCGACCCCAGCCACGCAAGCGGTATAAAATATAGCCTCGTTCGTAAATATAGGGTATCCTGTAATAATTATTGTTGGTTGAAATGCGCGTGGAATTGAGTTCAAATACTTTTTCATCCAGTAACAAAGCATTTGCAGCAAGCTGATTATAGTTAGGTCCGGTTTTTGTGCCATCATAATTATTGATATAAACCCATTCCAGCTCATACATCTCGGCGCCCACAATGGGCTTCCATTTTACTTCAAGCTCTCCTTTGGTAAGCAGGTCGGCCGAGCAATGGGTCAGGTCGGCGGTGGGGTACTGGGCATCGCGGTCAAAAAAATAATAACGGTCAATTTCTATTTCCGCTATCATTAATAATTTGGCATTGGTAAGCGTAATCCCTCCGCCGGTTATGGTTATGCCGGTTATTTTTACCTGGAGCTCATTGCCGCCGTTAAACTCGTATACGGCCTTATCTTTATTAACAGCCGCCTGGTTATTGGTAATGGTTAATTGCTGGTTGCTGGTGGTGGGCTGAAAACTGCTGCCGTTATGGCTTTTATAGGTTACCTGGAAATCCACCACAACTGTATAAGCGGTAGAGGTAAAATAACTATCCGTATGATCAATACTTAAAATAACACGGTTCTTCCGGCTCTTATCCTGAAACGTTCCGGCAGTTAATCCATTGCCCGCACCATACCAAACGGTAGCGGGTACTGCAATCAGTGCGTTCATATACTTCACATACTGAGCATCCTGCGCAATGGCATAGGCTCCTAAGCTGAAGGCATTAACTGCTCCGAGCTTGGTGGAAACGGCACAGCTGTATTTCTCTATGCCGGCATAAGACCGGCTTATGCCAAAACAAAGAAGAATTGACAACATCGCTTTAAAAGCAGCTTGCGTAAAAGGCGTATTAATCATAGCAGTTATTGAATTAAATTTTTTATGCTTCATGTTAGAATGACAAAACGGTTAAATGGAAGTCTTTGAGCTCCGGCTTTAATTTTAATTTATCTCCCGATTTCACAAGGTATTTTTCATAGGAAAAATCCGCGGTTCTAAAAACAGGCTTTGTGTTTACATCCTTATAAGTAATCTCAATGCGCGACCTGGCAAATTTTTCGCTTTCATTGTCCACAGAAATATCATCCTCTTCGCAATAAAAAATAATTTTCTGAACCAGGTAAGTGTCCTGATCAAAACAAATGCTTACCTGATTGTAGTCCGGGTAGGCATCCATCATCAAAAAATCATAGCAAGCCGTTTTTTTAGATAGTTTCCTAAACTGGTTGGATTTACAGAACAGAAGAATGCTGTCCAGATTAACGGCCAGGGCCGGATCATCGTGCCTGAAATTAATTTTACGCGGGGCATAAACGATTTCCTTTTCCTCCTTATCTACAATTACCGAATAGGCAGGAGTATTAATGCATTCCGTATCCTCAAATTTCTGAAATGTGTTTTGCCCGTCTTTCTGCATCGTACCCGACTGCGTAAAATATACTTTTTCGGTCTGGTAATTTTCGAACATATTCAGTTCGATGGTCAACGACATTTTATTGAGCTTCTGGTATGCCTTGTTAATTGCGGCCAGGTCGGCTTTGAGGTTCTGGCTTTCTGCGGCAATACTGCCAAGAAATAAAACAATTGCCAATATGATATTTTTATTTTGATACACCGGTTCTCGATTCTTTAATAGTTTTTATTCCTCTTTCCGTTTCCTTTTTTACCCTTACCAGCTGCCCCTCCTCATCATATTCGTAAAGAGTGGCGTAATTGCGCTCATCAAGCTCAGCTGAAAGGCGCAGTGTTACCGGATCGTATACGTATGATTTAAAGGTAGAATTAACCGGGTGGAAGCGGATGTCATCAAAATAGGCATTGGCCCCACCGAAAGCGCGATTTACAAGATCCAGATTAAAATCAAGGGCACTGGCAGGAATGGTTACTTTCTTCTCCACTTTTTGCCATTTATCAATCAACCTGTTACCCGAGTTGCTTGGATCATCGGCATATACCGATACTATGACCGGTGTTGAGCTTGTGTTATACGTTACATCTATGCCCGACGCATAAGTGGTTGTCAGGTTATAATTCGCATACTCCTCCCGCACCCAAAAACTGAGTATGTAATCGCCTGGCGGTGGCTTAAAATTCGCCTGGCAGTCGGGCAAATCAGGTGCAGCCACATTGGAATTGTCGTCACAATCAACAATGGTGATGTAATTCATACTATAAATACAGTTGCTGTTATATGCCGATTTGGTTTGAACGATATATGTTCCCGGCTGATTATAGGTATGTACCACCGTTCTGGAAATTGTAGGGCCATCCTCATGGAACAGATCATACCACTGGCATTCGCCCATGTTGATGTCCACATCGTTATTTGAAGTGCTGAAAGAGCCAATAAAGTTGAAGGTAATAGGCTGGCCCACGCAATAAGTAGCCTGCGGGTTTGCAACAGTCATGGTTGGGCTTGGCGTGATGCAGGGCGTAAACACCTGTGCCGGCATACAATCGTGATTGAGTTCAATATTCTGATAAGTTACCTGCGGCGCAGCCTGACCCGGATAAGAAACAGTGAGCTTAATGGTCCAAATACCGATAAGTGTGGAAGGAATTGTGAAGGTTGGAGAAGTAAATATATATCCGGTCAGTGAAGACCCACTGTAAACGTTCCAGGAGTACGTGGCCTGAGTATTGGCGCACAATACTGCACTCACCGGAACACCGTTGGGGTAAGAACACGCTATGAGCGGTGCACTGATTATGCCGGGGCCACAAGGGGTCAGATCTGAAGGGTAAAACGCATTACTAGTGCCTAAGGCCACTACTGTAGGATTAAGCGCCGGGTTGGGATTTACACCGGTAAGGGTCATGGCCACCCGGTCGGAGGGAGACAAGGTCACCGTTCCGGGTATTAAAATAGCCGCCGAGCCACTGCCTGTAATGCTCCCCACTGCCACCAGCTTTTGGCCGATATAATCCAGCAAATCACCGTTCGTGTTTGATTTATAAAAATCAATATACAGATCGTTGTTGGTAGCATTGGTAATTCCGGTATATGAATAACTTGCCATTAAACTTCCGCTACTAATGCTGGTAAGGTTGAGAGTGGCTGAGAGTGGTGAATTAACATGCACAATGGGCTGATTGGTAAGGCCATTTAACTGGGTAAGCGGCTGGGTTCCGGTAATGCGGCAACGCCTTACCAATACATTTTCATAAATTTGTACTGATCCGGAAATGCTGTTAATATCAAGGATCTCCGTAAGCGCACAGCCCGGCGATTTGTTTCCAGAAATAGCCCCCCACCATCTGGGCGGTGCATACGACATGTTTGGCATCGTTGTTGGCGTGGTAAATGTATTGTTGCTGTTTATAAAAGTCTGGTTGGCGCAGGTGACGCTGGTTGAATTAATGAAGCCCAGTTTTTGCACCGTGTAAAGACTGGGCGAAAGACCTCCCGGGTAGCCAGGGGTAACTATGATACCTGCCTGGCTCAGGTGCGATGGGCTGGGAGATATGGTATTGGTTTGAATTTTCCAATAGTTTAGCGGACGGTCCAGGAACAAATGGGTCATCTGCGTGTTATTCTGCACATCCAGACTAAATAAGTAATCGTTGTTCTGATACGTGCCGCTTATTATAGATGCTCCAACTTTAAGGGCAAAGGATCCCTGTGGCTGGGGAGAGCTGTTGTTTTTGATTTCAATGCTTAAATTATCGGTAGTCATGTAAGTGGATACTTCAATAAGGTCTTCCAGGTAAACAAGTCCATTTGCCGTTGGAAGGGCCTTAAACGTATTGTTCAGAATTTTAAATACTTTGGCGGGAGAAACGGCTTTGGCATAATTTCTACGGCAAATGGTTCTGCTCATGGGGTCGTTCCAAATGGTTGGTGCAAGTCTTCCGGAAAATACACAGTTCTGTATCAGCACATCTCCAATAACGTGAGCATTTGCACCAAGCTGGTCTTCAAAAAAAATTGCCTGTTGATACGATGTAAACGTAATATTATCTCCCAAAAACGCACCACCGCCTGTAAGTCTTACACCACCTATGCGCGATTTAATGGTGACAGACATAATTGAAACGGCCGTGAGCGAAGATTGACACGAGATGACAAGCGTCCATGGCGCATTGGGCGAGTTAGCCGCCGGTTCAAAACCCTGAGGAACTGCTGCACCAGGCATTTTTTGGATGGTGAGGCTGCCAGAAGTTAAAGAAAGCACGATGTTTGGCGCGCAAAAACCAGGTGCATTCATGTAAACAATTACATTGTTACCGGCATTGGCCTGTGTTTCAGCCTGCGATAAAATAACATCGGCAGAAGTGGGATTGCCCGATCCCGCATCGGTGATGGTAAATGTAACCAGTATGGCCTTTGAAAAATGCACGGCGGCCAACAATAGCAGCGTATAAATGATTCGTAAATGCATATCAATCTTTTATTTTGAAATAATTTTTTTGCGAGGTCACATTTTTTGCAGTGGTATAAGATACCCCGGCCCATTTTATTTCCGAACCAGCTTTGCGCTTAACTTCAAAGTACAGATTGCGGCCATAACTTACCGGCTCGTTTTTAAATCCCATTCCGGTTAAATAGGTTGTCCTGTTTTTGTTGCTCAGGTATATCTTTTCTTCCATTCCATTCGCCCTATCCTTGTCATCACCCAGTTCAAGATGTACCTCGCTGATCTCATTTAATACGTGGCTGAATGAGATTTGGATCGTAATTAAAACCGAGTCCTGGCTAATTCGTTCGTTCCCCAGGCTGTCCATCTTCATCACTAATGGGCGTTCGCTTACAATAAGGGTATTTACCCTGGCATCTTTTTGCTGCGAAAAAGCGGCCTGTTGAATAAGGAACATCAGGCCTGCTAAGAATATGTGTTTAATCCTTATCATCATTTTAATAAATTAAAGGTGCATTGGGGCTTGGGTTGCAGGTATTTTGCTGCAGAGGCACTGTGAACCTTACCGTGGTGGAATAGGGTACCTTAATGCTCTTTCTTCCCGTATGTGAAAAAGTTTGATTCTGAGAATTGGCTTTAGACACGTAATTGTTGTTTTGTTTGTCGTAGGTTACCATTCCCGAGCCATTAAAGTACTGTATGTAGCCAAAATGATTTTCACAAGCTGCGTTGTAGTCATAATCTTCAAATCCGTCAAAACCCATCTGGCTGTATTTTGCATTAGAAGAAACTGCCACCGGTAAGGTGTTTCCATAGCCGTATTGAGCTGCCGAATTTTTATTCAGGGCATCTTTATTTTCCAGCTCAAACCCGTATGGGCTGTATAAAGTTGACCTGGTTATATATTGCCACGCCGGATCGGTTGTTTTGGTCCAGTTATAAGGCGCTGCAGCATTTGGTGACCAGAACGCTGCAAATGTGGTATAGGGCCCATCCTTGCGTAAATTGGTATTATCATTTTTCCTGGTTTGTTCGCGGCTGGTTAAATAAGCATAATCCGACTCCGGTCTGAATGTTCCCATCTGGCCGGTCAAAAACGGATTAACAGGATCAATACCGGTAACGCTGCAATTGCAAAATATTCCCCAGCCATCTTTATAATCTGTAGCGCCGGCGCTTACCACTTTGCTGTATTTGTCAACCATTAATGTGGGAACACCCGCATTGGTAATAATTGGATTTTGAAGCGACACAATACCGCCTACGGGAACATTTTGCTGATTGCGGTTGCCCGAACGGACAACGGTCAACGATGAATAGCCACTAAGATTCAATACAGCGCCTGTGTTATCAATAATTTGCACTGCCGGCAACACTGCTTTTACCCAGCCACGTGCGCTGCCACTGCCGTTTAGAAGCACCTCGTCTCCAATAATCAGAATGTTGGGAGAAACAATATTGCCGGCAAGAATATTGCTCACCGCCGCGCCGTTTTTTGATGCGCTGCCCATACGGTCGTAAGCCCAGTGTGCCGGGTACGAAAGATTGTATACCGGATCATTATGACTGTTGGTGGTTTGCGTTAAAAGCACCTCTCCGGTTTCAGCATCCCATAATGTGTTTTTGGTAGATACACTGGCCCCGTTCTCATGGGCAATTGTTTCTTCCAGCAGGCCGTACCGGTAAAGTACCTTAGTAACCACTGCTGAACGGTATCTTGTTTTTTCCTGGCTATAGCCGGGGAAGATAGTGGGTACAAGCGCCGGGAAAATGGCCAGTAAAAATCCTTCCAGGTTTCCCTGCAGGGTACCGTTCCGGGTAACTGTCTGGCTCTCGCGCGTATCCAATACCATGTCGTAATCTACCCCTACCATAGCCGTTGATATCTGCCCTGTTTTTTCGATCACCTGTACGTTATTATCAAGCTGATCGAGATTGCGCCGGTATTTATACTCAACCCCGGAAATGTAATTGTTGCCATAATATTCATCAAGCGCTCTTCCATTGGCAAGCGCCGTGGGGTTAGCTTCCTTATACACCCAACTTGCTTTTGGCTTACCGTGCATGTCGTTTGCGATTACCTGGTAACCCTGGCTGGTGGTCATAAAATCGCGCGTCGAAAATTTGAGGAATTTTAGTACAGGATTAGGTTTATGCCGCTCCTTTTTCACGTCCGTCCGGTCTGTCTTTGTCGGAAAATCTTTTGCGGTATAAAATTCGCTGACCACAGCTCCTGTGGCATGCCGGCTTACCTGCTGGGTAACCGGCGCTCCCACCGTGCGTTCAAGATTTCTTACCACCACCCGGCTATAGCCAACCGATGCGCCGGGAAACATAGATTCGCCATAGGGTGTTTCGTGGTAAAAATCATCGTCCGGAGCGAGGATATGTTTTTCTTCATAAAACAAAGGCTGGCGAAACGGATTTTCTTCGCCACCGATCATGGGTTCATAGCTGGCCACGCCGGAACTGATGGTTCTGCCATTGGGATCTTTGGTAACGTAATCATAAATCTGTCCGTAGGTGCTGGTTGAAGCTGGAATATTGCCGCTCTGAGCCGACCAGTTATCTGATAGCTGCACCTGTTTTACACGGCAACCGCCGCCTTTCTTGAACTGCTTGCCTGAATAAAGGCGCACAAATGAGCGTTGGGGAACAAATTGCTGGCAGGCATGCGAAAGGCGTAATGCATTTGACATGCCCCCTTTAAAAAACTGCACAATGGGGGTAAATGCCGCTTTCATACCCTGGGCCAGTGCCAGCAGGTTGCTTCCAACAGAACTGAAGGGATCCTGATTGTTATCATACGCCACGCGGGGCATATAGCGGCGTACAAAATTAATGCCTGCCATGCTCACGGGATGCATGGATTGGTTGGATGCGATGTTGTCATAAAGGTCCACCGTCTTCACCTTAAATACGAGGCGGTTATTGTAGATGACCGGCGGCGTTGAAAAATCAATTTTAGCATAGCCGCTGATGTATTCAAACTTGGGTGTATAGGGATTTAAGTTACGCTCTACGTTTACCAGGTATTTAAAATACATGTGTTGGATAGGCACGCCATTTTCGTCCGTTAAAAACATGCGCCGCGCCGCTTCGTTTTGTGTAATATTAAGCAGCGTGGCGGTAGAGGCCACCGCCTGCAGATCGCTTGCACTGAGATTCACATACGTTAAATCATAAAACGTTACCGGCGATGTGTCGTATAAAATACTTCCGGGATTTGAATTGTTGGCTCCCCCCGAGCTTATATCCGCCCCCTGGATAGTAAACATCTGCATCGCTTTTTTATCCTGTACATAGGCATAATCATCTGCTTCATAGGTAATGTTTATTTCTGCCCCGCTGGGGAGCTTGATTCGGGAAAGATTCCAGGCAGATGCATATAAATTAGCTGTTGCCGGATCCTGTTCAGAATAAGGAAATTCGCTGGTAGTAAGATAAGTAGTGCCGCTGCTATTCGGATTATATCCGCCCGGCGGAAGATTTTCTTTGTAATTGCCCCAGCGGTCATACGCTTTTGAGTTATACGGATAATTGGTGACTGCGTTAGCGGTATTATAACTGAATTCATAAGGCGACAACCTGCCTTTTTGTGAAGCCTGGTAAGTGAACCAAACCTTTTTGAGTGTCAGCTTCCCGGTTCCCAAAGGCCCGCCGCCATTATTGCTCACCCCCGGGCACAGCGAGTGGTCGTACTCAAAATGCACTACCTTTAGCGGAACGGCATTGGCCTGGCGATCGGTCAGCTCCTGCCTTGTATACAGTCGTATTTCTTTTAATTGCTTTTGTTTCTGGCCCACATCAATACCACCGTTTTCTCCAGCCACACCATAAGCATCCTGCCTATTATCGAGCTCAAAAACCGCCACATAATTTTTGGTTTCGATCGAATGCAGGTACCAGAGTTCCTTTTCGCCGTACGTGTAGCTCGCCTTGTCGTCGCCGCCGGCGCCGGTTGATGAATACAGCGCCTGGTTCAGGCTGGCGCTGTTGCTGCCAAAAGGATTGCGCCATTTGTAGGTTTCTGCCAACCGGGTATAATTAAATTTTGTGTATTTCCCCAGATCGTCGCGCGTTGGTCCGTTCTGGGTTCTATCCACATAATCCGGCGAAAGAACCGCTGTGAGGAGAAACGCATGGGCATACGGGGGCATGCTTTGGCTATCGTAATAATTATCCAGCCCCCTGGTATTTGAAGTGCTGTTATCCGAACCTGAATAAGAAATCAAGCCTGTTGAATAAGTAATTGCACCCGGTTCAACCGCAAATGTTACATCCTTGCTTAAATTATTGTATGCCGGAATTCCGTAGGTATATCGCGCGCCGTCGTCTCTCAGCGTGGTTATTTCTGAAATGTGATGGTTTAATTTGTTGCCGCCAACCCTTGGTATAACAGATGGCTGCCCTGCCGCACTGTAAAAACTTGAAAAAGTATTTATTGAATAACTCTTAATGCTGGTTTCAAGCCCCATAATTGACGCCTGGGCGGCGGTGAGCACAGACACAGATTCATTCCGGCGCACGCGCGCAAGCCTTGAGTTAACAAGCAAGGGTTTAGTTGCCCCGTAT
The DNA here is from genome assembly GCA_044221905.1 of Bacteroidia bacterium. Taxonomy (GTDB): domain Bacteria; phylum Bacteroidota; class Bacteroidia; order B-17B0; family Aurantibacillaceae; genus Aurantibacillus. Next base: position 996,116 of record JBGAOE010000002.1, on the reverse strand, counting down.
TTCGTCGTCAGATCATTCGTTAAAAAGGCTTCCGCACCAGATTTTTGTAATCCCATGCGAACAGGCGTGAAACCATTGATCACATTGTTGAAATAGTTCATATCGGTTTCAGCAGTCTTCTCTCCGCCCTGCTTAAAATATACGCTCTCGTTAAAAACCTGGTTTCCGCCGCTAAACAGGGCTTTACCTTCGGCATTGTTTCTTTTTGTCCATTTGCCGGTGGTGGTACGCGAAAAACTAAGGTCCACGTTTAGCCCTCCGTGTGCAATGCCTCCGGCGCCCAGCTCCACGCCCACACTGCCATTCATGCTCGGAAAGTTTTTAGTATAGGGGTCAAACACCATTCCCACATGATTGCGGTGCGGCCTGAAATCTCCACTGATCCCTTGCCCGGTGTATGCATAACTATCGTACGTATAGTTGGTAACCGGCAGGTTAGGAGTATTTAATGTGAAGCTCGCATCTTTTTCGCGGTTAAAGTCGTGTAGCTTATTGGAGGAATTCTCAGGATCGGCAAAGCTGTTGTTCAACTCCGAATTGAGGTATCCATAGGCTTCCAGGTCTCTGGTTTTATCTTTTACAAACTGCCCTGAATAATAGGCGCCAATAGTGCCCTTGGGGTGCTGGCCAAAAGCAGCAAATCCGAAAGTAACACTCAGGTTCAGGCCAACATTCACCATTTCAACCCCCGAGCTGGGCATATAGGTAGGGCTGGCAAAGCTGTAGCCAAACCCCCCGTTGGTAGATCCGCCTTTGTTCTCTACCGTTGGCAAGGTTACCATATCTGTGCTTGACCATGTAACCGTTTGCTTATTCTTCGAAAACGAATAATCAAATGTAAGACTGTTCAATCCAGATGCGGTGTTATAACTAAGGCCGAGCGAGGCATTTTTCCGGCCGGTGATGGTGCGGTTGGCCTGCGATTTGTCGTTTATCATTTTCTGATATCCTACATTGGCCGAAATACCCAGCCCTTTTCCGGTTCCCGAATTCAATCCCAGCGAACCGTTCCATCCGTCTTTATTATTTTTACTTTGTGATAAGGAGACTCTCGCACCCATATCCATACCATAGCCTGCATAGGTATTGTAGTTAAGGCCCAGGCTTAAGCTCAGGTTGCCATAACCCGTGCCTTGTTGCTTACCGCCTGCTTTAGCGTCTTTACCAAACAATTCCAGCCCCAATCCAAAGCTGGCACCAAAGGTTTGATTGGGTTTCATATTTATTTCGCGGTGAATGACATCTCCTTTAAAATCATCGGGCAGCCCGCGCATTCCCCTGTTTACCGTTCCCGGATTGATGTTCCAGCCAAGGCCCACCCAGCCCGCTTCCTGGTCGTTGCCGATCCCCGCATTATAGGCCAGGTTGATCGGGTAGCCGTCTACATCCATCAACGGGATGTTATAGTTAAAATCCCCCGAAAAAAGATTTACCATGTCGCTGGTGCTCACCGGCGTAAATGATTGCACTTCCGGCTGGGAGGGGCCGCCTGTTAGGGCCATAGCCACACTGGGCGACACCGCTTCAAACACAAGGTTTAAAGCAAGAAACATGGCAATGATACGTTTATTTCTTTCTTTCATGATTAAATGTCAAGACTTGGCAGGTTGTTAATTTGTTGCTGCTCAAAATTCAGCTGTATAATTCCATTATTAAATAATTGGTCATGAAAACAAAATGTCAGGCTTTCTTTAGGGTTTATTTTTGGAAAGGCTAATACAAAAGTGGCATATGGTGCCAGGCCGTAAATACGCTCAAAATGATACATGGCACAATTCAATGTGTCTTTGCCATTAATCAGCTTAAAATCCTGCTGCATTTTAAACGACAGGTATTCTAACCGCGCGTAATAATCGCTTTCGCTTCGAAGGGCAATTTTCAACAGTTCGCCCTGGCTTTTTGTATTTTGTATCTTAAACGAAAAATAATCCATATCTCCATACTCCTTTACTTTACTTTCGAGTGCAGTTCTGGTTAAGGTATCCAAAGGCTTAAGCTCGTTCAAAGCCAGATAGCTAATGGGCTGATAAAATGCGGAGAAAACGAAGTCGCCCATTTCCCTTGTAAGTTTTAACCCATTGGCCGTATTTTCGCAATAAGCCAGGTAATCTATGGGTTTCATTTGTTCGCATTCTTTTCCGGCATCGGCAAACACCGAACCAAAAAAGCCCTTATTGTCAGATACAGCCGGATTGCCCGACGTATTTGTACACGCCACAAAGAGCGATATCGCTAATAATGGGCTTACGTATTTAAAATACCGCATCATTTTAAGCCTTTGTATTTGTTGTTTATATAAACCAGTATTTTATCGGTAATATCCGTCGATTCCTCGGCGTACATCACCGCTCCTGTACCATCGGCCCCCAGTACCATCGAAATATGACCGGCATGTGCATATTCCTTTACATATTGATTGATCTGTGTGAGTACCTGCCTGTTGTACTCATCCCTCAACCGTTCACTCTCCTCTTCAAACTTCTGTTTTTTTGTCATGTATTCCTCTTTTCCTGCCTGAAAGGATTCCATCACCTTGTTATCCACCACCTTTTCCCTTTCCAGCCGGGCTGCCACCAGATTGAGATGAAGCTCCAGACTATCCAAAATCCTTCTTCTTTCTGCTTCCACATTCTTTAACTGAGTTTCGAGATCCTTTTTCATTCCAAATTCATTATATACTTTGTTCAGATTGATCCAGGCATAACGTTTGTTGAATTGCCAGTTATTGAACAGATAGATTCCACCCACAACGAGGGCGGCAGTAATCAGCAGACCTAGGATTTTAAACACCGGATTATTGCGCATACCTGAATTTTAATAAGGAAATTTCATTCTTTTCGTTAGTGACTTCCAGTGTAAAAAACTTATTGTTATCGGCAGCTGTGTAACTCAGCGCTCCCGAAAGGTCCAGCAAAAACCGGTTATCGCCGCGCGTAACACTCAGCGAAGGCGCGGGCGGCACCAGGTAGTCGGTGCGCACATAATGCAGTTCGTCGTATATTCTGTACTTAAGCTGGCTGGCGTTGCTGTATTCCCTGTCGAGCGTAAAATAAAGCTTGCCATTAAAAACCTGATAATAATCGGCGCCAAGGCTTCTTTTAAGCTCACCATAGGAATAGAGATAATAAAACTGCATGTAATCTGAAGCAGTGCAACCGTCGGCATCGGTTACCGTTACCGTATAACCCAGATTGGATGTGGGCGTTAGCGTGGGATTAGCGGAAACTTGACCGGATGTGGAAAGCCCGGTGGCAGGAACCCAGGCATACGAATACGACGATGCTCCCAAAGAAGCAGTGGGTGCTCCGCCAAGCGTTGCTGTAACAGGCACCTGCGTAATGGGTTGGTTGGGTCCGGCTTCTGCCACCAGATTGTTTATTTTTACGATCATTGTTGAGGTAAACGGGCATTGGGTGCTGCCAATAATAACCGTACCAGTAACCACAAAGGTACCTTGCGCTGTTACCGGACCCAGTTTACATTGCCTGAACGGTGGCGGATTAAGAGGTGTTACCGTAGGCGAGCCGCCGCCGGAATAGCTCCATGATAAATTTCCAAAAATCGGAAAACTGGTGGTAAAAATTCCTGTTACATTTGCTCCAACACAAATTGGCCTGTTTGGGTTAAGGTTGAGTTTCCCGTCAAAGGCCTGGCATTGTGTCTGTGCAACACCCACCCTTAGCACTATTGATAAAAGAACTATTGGTGCTAATCTTAAAAAGAGTGCCTTGACTTTTATACTGCTTGTTGCCATTAAATAAATTGCATTTAATATTAGATAATAAGTAGCCGACCAAAATCGCCTCGCTAATATATCGTCGCGTCTTTCCTTTTTTTTATCAAGTTTGTGATAAGTGGATTTAAGTTTGCAGATTGTATGCCTTAGTCTACAGAATGCTTTTTAGGCATTATTTTAGATTTACAGGCGTTACAAACTATTTCAGCGCTTAAAAAAAACACCAAAATCTCATGAGTCTCAGCAGTGATAAAGATTTTAGGAAATGACAGGGTTCTTTAAAAAGATTTAGAAATCTCTCCCGGGCTTGCAAGACAATCTGCGCCTGCCAATACGCTTGAGTGTGTATGTGCCCTAATAGTTTAAATACCTGGCGGCCGATTTATTGCCGAACGCATAGGCCTTTCTGATCAGCGGTCGCGCTTTGTCTACCTGCCCTGTTTTTAGATAGTAGGCTCCCAGGTTATACAACACTTCGTGGTTATTTGGTTCAAACGCATAAGCCTGGCTAAAACATACCAGGGCCTTTTCGTTTAGGTTTTTTTGCATGTAACACACCCCCAGGTTGTTTAAGGCATTGGCAAATCTTCGCTTTTTGACAATCGCTTTATTAAAGTATATGATCGCGCTATCGGTTCGGCCAAGGCCTGCCAGCGCCCAGCCATAGTTGTTCAGGCACAGCGCATTGCTGCTGTCTATTTGCACGGCTTGTTGCAGCAATTTATATCCTTTATCAAATTGACCCAGCTCATTATAATAATAGCCCAGGTTGTTAAGTGCAAAAGGATCCCGGCCATCCATTTTCAACTCCTGCTCGAAAAGGGTTTTGGAGCCGGCCCACACCCTGCTGCGTTGAAACGTAAGGATTGCAAAAACCGGCAGAATAAGATACAAGGTCCATTGAAAATTAACTGCCGGAATTTTTAAACGCTGCAGGTATTGATAAATAATTATTATGGGGAAAATAATGGAAACATAAAAATACCGCTCACTGACATACGAATTGGTATTAGGGTAAATTTGCAGAACGGGCAACAGAAAAATAACCCAGCTTAAAAATAATATCCCTAAAAGAAACTGTTTTTTTGCAAGTACCTGGTAGGCTATAAATCCTGCCACAAGTAGGCCGGCGATCGCAAAAACGAGGAGAGGTGTTGTGTTATAAAAATCAGCCTGAGGGGGAAACAGCTGGATCAGCTGCTGTTTCACCGGCATAAAAGGCTTCATAAAATAATAACCCAGCTCTGATACTACCAGCACAAGCTTCTGCACAAGGTCATAATCGGTTACAGGAATCTTACCGGGCGCATTGGTGCTAATGAAGCGGATGGAAACAACCGAAAAAATAAACGAAACCAGGAAAAAGGGCAAAAGGAAGAGCCATTTCTTTAATTCTGCCTTACGCGACTTATATGCCATAAAAATGAGGATAAGAACCGGCAGGCTCACTGCCATGGGCTTGCTAAAGCAAGCCAGCACAAACCATACAAAACAAAGCAAAAGCGCCTTCGCTTTTTTTGTTTCGTAATAATTTAAAAACTGCAGGATGGAAAGAAAAAAGAAAAAACAATACAGCACATCTTTTCGTTCGGTAATCCAGCACACGCTTTCTGTTACCAGGGGGTTCAGGGCAAAAAAGGCAAGAATAAGGCCGATAAGATAAGTATCCTGGATGTTAAGCCGTCTTAAAATCCAGAATAACAGCAATGCATTAACAATGTGCAGAAGCAGATTAACGGTATGGAATACCTTGGCGCTTTGGCCAAACATGCTGTATTCAAGCATGTAGCTGAAAACCGTTAATGGTACATACAGGATAGTGGCTTTGCCGGCAAAGATGGATTTTATGTTTTCCCAGGAAAAGTGTTTGATGTAGCTATTATTCAAAACGTACTCGGGATCATCGTAATTGACAAAACCGGCTTTGAAAACGGGAAAGAAGGCAATGATACAAAGTAACGCGATACCGTAGTTATAATAGCGTAGGGACTTTGAATTTAATTCCATTGAGGAGCCTAAAATAAGAAATTAAATCATTGCCGAAACACCTTATCAAAAAACTTCAACGGCATGCGCTTTAAAAAATTAACCAAATTACTTCCTGCTTCTTGACTCATACTTTTTTTCCTTGAAAGACAAAGAAGAAATTAAAAAAATCTGCTTTGTCTTGCAGAGAAATTGTATTATTGCCAGGCTATGATTTTTGGCCCCCAGACAACTCTTAAAAACTAAATAGTCATTACTTTTTAAGCTCCAAAAAGTATCCTTTTTTATTCTTAGTTGTAATAAAAAAGGGTTTAGCGCGCTCTTCAATCGGTACAGCGGAATATGCGTAGATTCCCAAATTATTTTCCTCACCGAATAATTTTTCCAATTCTGCCTCAGTTAGCTCATCCGTTACAAATCCAAAATCGGGAGCCCATATTTCTACAAGCTCTACAAAGAGTCCTCGTAATTTATTTAAAAGCTCCTCAAAATTTTTAAATTCCAAAATCACACTGTTCAAAAATTCAGGAGAATTAATACCCGCCGAAATAGATAAAACATTAGCAATTGAATAATTTATGTTTGATTTTAAACAAACAGTATATCCAAGATCCTCTTCTATCAAACCAATATCGTTCACAGATCTGCTTCTGAAAACCAAATCCTTTATTCTATCTACAGATACATTAACCGGTTCAACTGTTTGGTTCTTTTTTGGTTTTTCGGTCGGATACCAAAACCTAAAATATTCTTCTGTATTTCCTAGAGATTTACAAGTTTCATTTATTAACTGCGTCAACCCATCTGTGCTCTCTTTCCGTTCTCCCCAGTACAGGCAAATTTTTCCATTCATATTATTTAAAGTTAGCCGGAGAATGCTTAACGGTTATTCCTTTGATTCTTTTATCTTTGAACAATTTGCTAACCACATCTGCTGCTTCTTTTTCGGCAAAATGCCATTCGATAGGGTTTCCGTTTGCTGCTTTAATCTGTCTTCTTGCTTGTTTGAGTAAGCTTTCCTGAGCCCATCCTTTTTCCAATAAAAAGGCGTATTTCCCTTTCGCATCTACTAATGTCTTGCCAACAACCCCATCAAACTTCACGCCGTTCAACAACAGCGTGTTTCCGGGTTCAACACCTGTAATCTGCCTTTGATAGTTTTTAGAAAAATTAGACCATCCTTTTGTTGACTCCATTACCCAAGTGCCTTTAACTATTTTTCCCGACCGTGTTACAAACCCCACAGGAGCCATGGACGCCGTCATAAGGTCATCCACATCTTCCAGATTGCTCTTGTTGTCGGGAGCCTTTATATCTCTGAAAAGAAGAGCAGTTGCACGCCAGACAGAACTACCGGTTTCCCCATTTGCAACATAGTCTGCGTCATCGGCTAGTTTTTCCTTACTTCCGCCATTTATTTCAGAGTAATCATAATATGCAGATGGTTTAGGATAATCGACGCCTATTGTTGTTGGGTTATCTGTATATTCAATTAGCGATTGATCCTGATACACTTCGCCAGTATTCACATCAATATAGAAGATATCCGTCTTAGCATAACTCCATCCATTGTTTACAAATGATGCGTTTCTATCGATAGAAACTTTTGTATCGACAATTTTAGCTGATCCATCGGCATGCGCCAGCATATCAACATAATGCACAACGGTTTTATGTTCCGCTCCTTCCAGGTCTATCCCATCAATAGGCCTGTTTGCAGCAAAAGCATAAGGAGAATTCCAGACTATTTTTTTTGCAATAGGATCTAGCGATGGGAACCGTGCAATTCTTGGGTTATACATCCTTTCTCCATAATCCTGCCAATTACCAACGCCCTCTACTTCATTGTCATTCTCTTTTCCATTATACCCGTATCTGTAAGTGCTATTATTAAACTGCCTTCCCGGCATGGGACTGCCAAAGGCATAATAATCTGACGCTGTTAAAATATCCGGTGTAAAATAATCTACTGTTCCATCGGGCGTACTGCTCGTTTGCACACCTGAACCATTATACACGCCATCATCAACAGGTAATTTCCGATCGCTAACGATAGTATATACGTTACCTAAATGATTAATCATTTCTAAATCTTTGGTGCCAGCATTCCGTTCGTAAATTCCTTGGTTTGTCCAGGTGGTAACTACATCCTGATTTCTTGATAAGACTCCGAGTCGGGCACCACTGTATAAATGCTGTTCTATTAAAGTCAGCGTATTACTGTTGGCGGCATTCTGCTCATAAACTGACATTACATTTCCTTGCGCATCTTTCTGATAGTAAGTATATGTCCATAAATTAGTGGCACTTAGTACCCCAGGTGCAGACTTTGTTTTAACGATCTTGCTTATTCGGTTACCAAATGCATCGTAGTTATATTCCAAATCAGGTTTGATGCTTGTATTAGTTCGTATAATTCGTTTGATTTTACCATACATGGTCCAATCAATAGACATAATTTCCTCCTGAGCGTCTTTTATCAAATTTCCTATGTTATCGTACTGATAGTTATCAAGGGTATGGTTAGAAACATTATAGCCTTGTCCGCTTTCAATATCATCACTGATGCCTGCGGTGGTAACTCTGTCCATAACAGCGGCCAACTTGTTGGTGTTTCGCGGCAGTCCATTGGCAGTGTTATTGTACTTATATAACAGCGAATCCATAATTGCGCCACTGCCATCATAGCGTTTCAGAGTTTGAATATTGCCGTTGGCATCATAACTGAAAAACTCTTTGTAATTGCTGTTAAGGGCAGAATTGTTCCACACGTTCGTACTTGGATTATAATCCTCAAAACTGATCGCCTCCACCAACCGGTTGAGCTGATCGTATTGATACATGTAATTCTGAGGTTTTCCGCCATTGGCCATCATAAATTTTTTAATGCTTTTGGTCATGTTGCTGACGTTTCTGTTGAACATGTTCCGGTTAGAAGCATTAATAGCACTTCCTGAAGCATCAGCCAAGAAATAAGTGGTTGGACTGACTGAGCCGGGCACGATCGACTGATAATCGTTCATATAATACCCCAGGCTATAGCTCATTGCGTCTTCGCTAATAAATCCATTAATGCTATTAGCACTCATTGGCTTGGCATCCTGACCCATATCATTTACCCATCCCAACTTATTAGAATTTGTGCCTTTTACCCATCCATGTATTGAGTAGGCATAATCTGTGGCCTGAACTTTATTATCACCTAATTCTACTCGTGATAGAGGGCCGTGACGATAATAGAAGTACTTGGCGTCCTGGTCCCAAATGGAATTATCTTTGCTGGTATATACATTGGTAATCCTATTATCATCATCATAATAAAATTTATGATAAAATTGATCTACCTTGCCAGCCTGGTAGCTTATATTAGTTACTTTTCCGCTAACCAGATCATACTCGTAGTCAACGCGCTTAAACTTATTGCCCGCCGGTAATGAAGGGTTAAACTGATAAACACTTTTTACGTCTCCGTGAGCATCATAGTTGAATATCGATGCAGTATTGTAATTTTGCCCAGCCACATCCTGATATGTTACATAGGATATCCTGTTTCTTAGTTTCGCCTCATCCTGGGTAAAAGTTCCAGAACCATCATAGGTAGCTGGCAATGGAAATAGAGGTATACTATAATAGCTTTTTGTGATTTCAGTGAAAACATTTGAGCCATTTGCTATCCAAGTTGAAAATGCTGTTAAATCTACCTGACCATTATTTGTATTTGGCAGCAATTCTATATCAGAAGTGCCTTTTACTTCGCCCACTTCTATTACGCGACTCAAAGCGTCGTATTTTGTATAACCGTATGTAAACGGATCTTTGTTGTATTGCTTTGAGTTTTGCGAAGCCACCAGGCGGCCCATCTTGTCGTAATAAAAGCGCGACGATACCTGGTTTTGGTTATCCTGCATGCTGCCTGAGGCGCCACCACTGCCCCCCACGGCAATATTGCTGTTAATGCCCGGCACGATGGCGTTTAGTGTATTTACACTGCTAATGGAAGAAGGTGTGGATTGATTGAGCCAGGTAAGGCCGCCATCGGTGGTTTTGGCCAGAATGCCGTTGGTGCCGGCCACATAACCTACGGTATTGTCTTTAAAGTACACACTGTTAAGGTTATTGCCGGTGCCGATGAACCCGGGAGGTGTAATGGAAGTGACACTTGGTGCGCCGGGATTGATTTTCATCAGAGCGCCATTATCGCCCACGGCATACGCAAACGTATTATCCACCAGGTATACCGACCTCAGCGGACCCGAGGCAGATGGCGTTAACTGGCTAAAGGCACCTGCAGCCGGTTTGTAATAAATGGTGCCTGCGTTGGTTACCACTATGATGCTATTGTTGGCAATGCTTATGTCGTTGTATACTGCGCTGCCGGTTGGTTTGGTGAGTGAATTATTAATTGTATATGCACAGTTAGGCCCGGTGCAGGTATAACTTACCTGGAAATATTCATTGTTGTCTCCAACTACAATGGCTGTATTAGCATTTAAAATATCAACCGCCTTTAAGTTGCCGGTTACAGAGCCCGGGCTTACTATTTTCCAGCTCACCCCGGCATTATCACTCACTAAAATCTGGGCGTTATTGCCAACGGCAATAATATGTGCTGCGTCAAACCATTTTACATCGTTCAGCACCGGCGGATTAAAGGTGTTTTCAGGCGTAGCCGTATTGAGCGAGGCATTGATGCCGTAAATAAGCCCATTCTGGCCCACCGCCTGCAGATTGGTGCTGCCATTGGATGTAAGGGCATTGAATTTATTCACCCCCGAAAGCGTAGCAATAGTGGCCAGTGAAGATGGCGGCCAAACCGCAGTAGCGAGCTTGGTATTGGCTCCTGCCAGGTAAATGCTGCCGTTGGCAAATTTTACGGCATTCATATCATCTATTGTGTTGGTAATGGCCGACCAGCTGGCGCCGGCGTTGGAAGAAAACACAACCTGGTTATTGGCCACACCGCTCGTATTTTTTTTGCCGGCGGCCAGCACATTGTTGCCCGAACAGTCAATGGCATCCAGTTCGGTGTTGCTGCCGGTTACCTGTGTATCCCAGGTGTTATTTCCTGAATTGTATTTCAGCACCGTGCCATCAAAGCCGCTCATATAAAAGTTGGCTCCACCAGTGCACACGGCCATAAGTTTTGGAGGGGTCATATTAGCCGACGTATTGGCAAAAACTGTTCCCGAAGCCGGGCCTGTATTCATCTGTCCGGCCAGGTCGGCTAAGTTTTGGCCAGCTGCTACCAGACTTCCGGCAGTATTTACAAATACCGATCTGAAACTGTTGTTTAAATTGGTTGCCGTTTCAGTACCCGAAGTGCCCGAAATATTGGCAATGTAGCCATCGCTGCTCACCGCAAAGGCAGTGTTGAACGTGGTGGCGTATACTGAAACATAGGTGCTGGCCGAAAGGCTCACCTGTGTAAGCGGACTAGGGTTAGCCGAATCGTCGTACTTATAAACTTTGCCGGCATCGGTTACCAGGTAGCCTTCTATGTTACCCGAGTTATCTTTAAAGTCAATGGAAATAATATTCTCGCTGCCCAACAGGCTGGTATTCACCAGCTGGGTCCAGGTATCGGTGCTGATGTCGTAACTGTACAAGGTGGCAGTGTTACCGCCTGCAAACATGTAATTAGCGTTGGCAGCGCTCAAACAGTTATATGCCGCGCTTGGTAAATTAGACAGATTGGTCCAGGTGCCGGATGGTGCGGCATAGTTATAACTTTTAAAAGTTCCGCTGCCATCCATGGCATATAAGGTGCCGGTGTTGGCACTTATGGCAATCACTCCCGAAGGCGCATTGGTGTAAGGCGAAAGATCGAGGAACGAGTTGCCCCCGCTAAACACCTGGTGAACATCACCGCTTTGAGTTACTGCAAAGCCATTGTTGGCCGAATAAAACTGGGCGTCGATAAACGGTGTGTTAAAAGGAATGGCTTTCTCCGTCCAGGTAACGCCGCTGTTGGTGCTTTTCAAGAACGAACCGTCGTCTCCCACGCCATAAATTGTGGCGCTGCCATCGCCGGTAACTTTGGCAACACTAACAGGTCTTACGTTATTAGCCGTTGCCACCCAGCTGCTGCCGTTAAATTTAAAAATGCGGCTCATCGAGCTGATGGCCCAGCCCAGCGTGCCCCCTGTATTTATTTTTACATCCACCAGCTTTTCGCCCGATGCAAAACCAAATACATTATTGGCCTGTGTCCATACCGTGCCCGCCGACGAAGAGGTCCAGGAATTTCCCTCCTTATCAAATGCCACGATTTCGGTGCTGGAAGGGAGTAAATACCCTTTCATGATTTCAGAGGTTGAATTGGGGAAAGGCATAAAATTCCAGCTCGTGCCGCTGTTGGTGGTTTTAAGCACCGTTCCGTCTTTTCCAAGGGCATAGTAGGTGCCGGTAGTAACATATACCACATCGTTCAGGTTGTTGAGCGTAAGGTTTGTAACAGGCACCCATGCCCCGCTGGCCTGGTTAAAGGTATACAGGAAGCCTGAGCCACCAGCATTGGAAACCAATACCCCATTATTTCCATTAAAAGCCGCACTCTGTATGTTTTGCGTGTTGGGCACACCTGTAAAATTATTCGTCTTCCAGGCGTTCAATCCGTCGTGGTCAGGCATCTCCTGCTCCACCAGCTGGTTGAGAGAGTTATATTTGTACACCGAAGCATAGCTGTGCGCGGTAAATACAGTTTGTGTGTTATTCTGCCGGTCGAGCATAATTTGAGCCAGGGTGCCGGCATTATCGGGCAGGCGGTTTACACCCTGCGGCGGCACTGTTTTAACCAGGTTGCCGGCTCCGTCGTAATAATAAAGCGTAAAATTATTCTCGCTGTCATAACACTTCATAAAAAAGTCCTGGTAGGTATTGAGGCAGGCTTTTACGTAGCGGTACTGGAAACTTTTTCGGAGCGTGTCGAGATAAAAATTGTAATTATACTCGGCTTCTTCCATCGCCGTATTCAGCGCATTTTCAATACAGTCAGGATCCGATGGCTCGAGGAAACTTTCAGGTATCTCGCAGGCAATGGAGTTGGGATCGCCCACCACACAGCCTGTTACAGAAATATCGTCCACCAGAAACAGGAAGTCTGTATTAGAGGTTGCCGTTGGCGGTGTAAACGTAGCGCCGCTTACGGCAGCGTAAAAACATTTTATGCCTAACCTGGTATTGGGCCCGTTTGCGCCCGCATTAAAGCTGCACTGCGAAATGTTCCATACTGTATCAATAAGGTCCAGTGGCCCGGTGGGCGCTATCAGCGTTTGGCCGGTAAGCACATTGTTCACATATAGCTGAAACACCATGCCCATCTGGTTGGTGCCGTTAAGGGTGGTGCTTCCCTGCGCGTGTTTAAAAAAGGCTTTAAAATTATAAATCGTGTTAGGCTTTAATGTAACATATTGGTACCATACGTCTGAAGGCAAGGCCGAAGCATAATTCAATGTGATGTTTTCCGATCGCGCCGCCAATGCTTTGCCATTGCCCGATTGAGAGCAGGGTAAAGATGTAGGAGGCGTGAGCGTACTAACTGCCAGGTTGGTGGTGTGATCGCTCATCTGCGAGTAACAACTCCACACCGGCTTTATATTGTACACATTGTAATATTTGCCATAAGGCGTAGCCGCACCGGGCAGGCCCAATCCGGGCACAGTGTAGCGTGCCAGGCTCTTCAGGGGGTCGTATGTGTAGTCTGAATAGAATCCTGTATTCCCCTGTTCAAAATCGCCGTTAACCACCAGGTTGCCAACATTGGAACAGGCTTCGCAAACCGGGAAATTGATGCAGGAGACTGCTCCGTCAAGTATCGTAGTAAAGGTGTTGGCTCCCCAATTGGTGGTTACCGTGGCAGTGATGTAAAAATGGTTGTAATTGCCGTTGGTGGTCAGCGTTAGATTTGGCGCCGAAAAATTTACAAATACATCGTTGTACAAGCTGAAATTGGCGCCGGCCGGTAAAAAGATAGAGAACGTGCAGCCCCCACCAGGCACATTCACACAGGTGGTGGTTGGACAGGTAAACACAGATCCATTATTGGTGCTCGATGGGTAAATTGTTGACAGTGTTTCCAGGTAATAATTATCAAACATGCTCAAAAAGTCAGGGCCGTCGCATGGGTTTTGAGGGCAGTAGGCGTACGACACTCCCGCGCTTTCAGGATGCAGCCCAAACTCGCTGGTAACATTCGTACCGCATTTTCCTGCACTCAAACACGAAACCGTTCCCGTAATCACTTCCCACGTTGCGTTATTGCTGTTAACGAGCGTATTTCTAAGCAGGGCATACGCGGTAAATGCCCCTTGCGGCGCGGCTGTCACCGTGCTTGGCTTAATGCCGGTTAACTTAATAATATCAGCGGAGCCATAAGATGAGCCGCTATTCAGTTCAAGCGTAATGTCGCATTTGCTTGTTGTTACACCGTTGGGCTTTATATATCCCACCAGCTGTTTGCCGGCAGAGCTTACCAGCTGCCAAAACCAGGGGTCGCTGAGGTTATTGGTAGACGGATCAATGGCATTGTTGAGGCTGGTGATTAATGAAGGCTGAAGAAAACCACTGTAGGGCACCGTTGTTAATCCGATGGGTGTGGTGCTGTAAATATCCGCCGCAGGTAAATTGGGCTGACTGGTAAACAGCAGGGCATTGAGCATATTCTGCAGGTGTTTTATTTCGGCGCTGGCTTCACACACGGGTTCAAAAGCACAGTTTTTAAAATCAATGCAGGAAGCGTAGCCTTCTATTTTTATTTTCCGGAATGTATCTTTGGTAGGATCATACAGGGGGTCGCCCGATTTGACCTTAACCGTTACCTGGCCCGAAAAGCGACCCGGGCCCGAAAAGCCGGCCGTGGCAGGAAATGTATAGGTACTGGGGCTGTATACTATACAGCAAAAATCAACGGCATCGGCAAAGGTATACGTATTAAGAAATGGCGTGTATGATGGGGTATAACCCGGTACACCTGCCGGAATAATATATGCCGGCATTTGCAGGTACACATTGCAGTCAGGGCTGCTGCCATATGTAAATTTGCCTTTCAGATAGGTTCCCGACGTAGCGGCATTATCCATGGTCCAATACACGTTGGTAGTGGGCGATCCTGCACCAAAAAGATTCTGGGCCATTTCGGTGGTAAACTCCTGGTGCAACGAAGTAAGGGGGGCGCAGGTAAGCTTTACGCCTGGCAGTGAGCTGTTGGTAAGGTCAAGCTGGCTGGGGGTGGTTGATAAGGTAGACAGTCCTTTAAGAAGCAGCTCAAAATTAATGGCCGTAGGGCACTGGCCACAATTATTAAACGCGGCAATATCCATCATGTTGCCCAGTCCGTTCAGTACGTCCAGCGGCGTGCCGGCGCAGGGAATCACATTGTTGTATTCGTCATAGCAGGGCGGGCTCAGGTCGCTGAGGGCCCCCGGCATCAGCATGCCGGCGGTAGGGAATCTTGGGTTTTTGCCGCTGTACAGTTGGTAGGTACTGCTTTTACAAGGCTGCTCCGGATTGTAGTATTGCGATACATTGGTAACATTAAACGGTGGCCAGAAATTCCAGCTGAACCAAAAGGTAAAGAAAAAGGGATTGTAGGTAATAACAACAGCATAGGGGTCGTAAAAATTATACTGGAAAGGATCAAACACATCGGCACCAATGCAACCGTTATATCCCAAATTGGCAATGGCATATTGTATGTTGATCTTGTCCTGGAAGGATTGTTTTAAGCTCTGATACATGCCTTTAAAGGTTTGCCATTCCGCATCCGTAGTAAAAATATATCCGGGTGTCATGCTGGCCGAAGCGCATACAGAGCCCGGCGTGGCATTTGGGCAGTGTACAATGCGGTACGCTGCATCCCATATGCTGATGTAGCTGCCAGGGTTGGAAGGGTCCTGCATGTAATTAACCATGGCCGTGCGGATATTATTCAACTCGAGGCTGCCGCTGCCGGTAGCCATAAAATACGGATCGATGATGCTGCCGGAATACGGCGAGGTGCCGCTCAGCGGGGGAACCCCCACCGGAAACATGAATTGATTGCCGGAGGTTGGCGTGCTTACTGAATTGAGATAGGTGTTAAAATCGGTAATGGCTTCGTTCTCGATCAGGTTCTCGTCGTAATTATTGCTCAGCTGATCTACCACGCATTTTTCATAAAAACAATATTCGGGATGATAAATCACCAGCGAAGCCGCCCATTGGGTTTCCCAGATATTCAGAAAGTCCTGCAGGTTGGCAAGGTATTTTACTTCCACCTTATAATCACCGGTAACCGGATCCTGTATTACCTTATTGGTGTGCAGGGTATGCACGGCCGGTATATAGTTAGGCCCGCTGGGTACCACCTTGGTATATGACACGTTGCCAAACTCATCCAGGTAGGTGAATTTTTTTACAGAATTGGCGGCAATGGCCGGATTTGGATTGTAGGGATGGCGCCAGTCGGGATGATATTCAAATGTGGTGTAAAAACTGGGGTTATAGTTTCCTGTGGCGGTAAAGGTACTTACCATAGCCGTTTTAACAGGCAGCGAATTGGTTTCGTTGAATACCGACAATGGAAAAGACGACACGGCGGTAGAATTGTTGGGCTGTGGTTGCACAATGTTGCTGGCATTGCTGGATGAAGTGCTGTTATATTCGCCGTACTGACCGGTAGGGTTTACATCGGCCTCCAGCATGGTAAGCGCATTTTCGCATTTATCCGAAACCGTGGTGCACAGCTCAGCACATTCTGCTTTCAGCGAATCGTACTGCGCCTGCGTAAGGCAAATTTTGCACGACGGTCCGCTGTATAGCGAATAAGATCCCAGGGCAGCGTTGCAGGTGCTGCAGTCCATGCCGCAGCCACTCAGGTCAATCGCCAGGTTCTGGCCTGCTTTAAAATCGCTCAGCTTCAACAGGCAGGGATTTATCAGCGTATCCATGTAATTGGCAGTATACGCGGCCAGGGCATTTTGATTAATGCTCAAGGATTTTTCGAGCCGGTAGCTGCCCGTTTTTAGCCAGGCCGTGTTGGTAGCATTTGTGGCATCGTAAGGCGTAAACGTTTTACTGAGCACCGGGGTGGCTGCTCCGGGGCAGGTGGCATCCTGTGTACCTGCCACCGTAAAGTTGCCGGGTGGCGTAGCTGAAATCGATTGCGAAAACAATTCCGTGCCACATTCGTTGAGCAGGCTCACTTTGGCATCGAGCACACAGTTGTAACATTTTGTGCCCGAGGTGGTAACCACTTTGTTGGGCGGTACAATTACCGTGGCACCGCAGTTATCTACAAACTTGGGCGGTGTGGCTGCATAGGTAAATGTGTATGGCCCGTTAGAGGGCACAAGTATGCTCTTCTGCAGCGTGATTTTCTGGCCGGGGATATCGATATTTTCGGCAAGGCCGGTGTTATCGGCCGGATTTATTTTGGTAAGAAGATCGTAAGTGGTAAGCACCGAGCCGCTGGAGGCAATGCTGGTAACATTGGTTGGCGTAGCCCCCGCCAGGGCCGTAGCTATTGTTTTGCCGGCAGGATCCATGTAGGTAACGCTGGCCTGCCCGTTCGCATCCACCACCAGGTTCTTTTTATAACGCACAGCATTGCCAACCTCCGAAGCAAAAAGCCGGTCCAGATCTTTTTGTTCAGGAACGCCATATAAATATTTTGTTTCGTGGTCGCTGCCCAATTGGTGATCCGGGCCTATGCCGCTTTGGTTCCTTACCCGGCCCGTATTATCGGGCGTGTATTCTGTTTGTGTATATGGATACCCTTTTGCATCGGGAATGTATTTGTTCTCATCGGTAAGCACCGGGTTGCTGGGCGAGTAGTAATTGCTGGCGCCCGTGCTGATATGCAACGTGGGTGCGGTAGCGGCGCAGCTTCCCTGGTCGTAATCAAAATTATCTTTGAGGTAAGGCGTGCCTGCCGAAACCAGGTTAAATGCGGGCACATAGGCTATTTTCAGGGCGCTGGTAGGCACAGGTAAAATATTCACAGCCGGCCGGCCCTGGAAATCGTAAATAGTTTCGCCGATGATCACATCGTTTTTCGATTTCAGTTTGGTAACACTTTGCCGGCTGCGAAGGCTGCCATCCACAAAATTTACCACTGCTTTGCTTTTCCCCTCTTCTGCATACGAAATGCTCGACTGCCAGTTTATCGCATCGGTGAGGCTCAGAAACACTTCATTGGCATTGGAGCAGCCACCGCTGCTAAGGGGGAATTTGTTTGTGAAAACGCTCACATTGGCCGGACTGCCCACCTGCCCCATTTCGGTTGACCATCGCGCCGGCACATCGTAACCCATCACTACGCCGGTTCGCCCCCAGGCCCGCAGGCGGTAAAGAATATAGCCCCGCTCGTAAATGTAAGGAATACGATAATAATTACTCGCCGTGGAGACCCGTGTGGCATTCATGTCGAATATTTTTTCCTCAAGAAGCAGCTGGCTGGCCGCAATGTTGTTGTAGTTGGAGCCCGATTTTGTTCCATCGTAATTATTAATGTGCACCCACTCCAGTTCATACCATTCAGCCCCTTCAATCGGTTTCCAGCGTACCTCAATTTCTCCTTTTGTAAGCAGGTCGGCAGAACAGTGCGTTAAATCGGCCGAAGGATATTGAGCATCCCTGTTGAAGTAATAGTATCGTTCAATTTCCACTTCTCCCACCAGCAATAACTTTGCGTTGGTGAGCGTAATGCCGCTTCCCGTAATGCTGATGCCGGTTACCTGTACCCTGAGCTCATGACCGCCCATAAATTCGTACACGGCTTTGTCTTTGTTAACAGCGGTCTGGTTATTAGTAAGGGTTAATTGCTTGGCAGCGGTAAGCGTTTGAAAAGCTCCAGTAAGGTTTTTATAGGTAACATTAAAGCTCACCACCACTGTGTAGGCAGCAGAAGTATAATAGCTGTCGGTATGATCTATACTCAATATCACACGGTTGGCCACTCGTTTGTCGTAAAAAGTGCCGGCTGTAAACCCTGCACCATTGCCGTACCAGGCCGTGTTGGTGTTGGTTAAATACGCATTCATATACCTTACATACTGCCCGTCCTGAGCTACCACCGATACGTTGTTGGTGAGGCTGGTAGTGGCGCCAATTTTGGTAGAGGCGGCAGCGCTGTATTTTTCAATGCCACCCCTTGCGGTAATGGCCACAAAGCAGGCCAGCAGCAAAAACAGCTGGCTCAAAGCTGGGTACATGCTCCTTTTTTTCATAACTGAAATCCGGTTAAACGATGCAGGTTGTTTAATTTCCATGTTTTAAAACGATAAAACGGTTAAGTGATAGCTCTTCAACTCTGGTTTTAGCTGAAATTTTTCACCTGACTTCACCAGGTATTTCTCGTAAGAGAAATCCTTATCGTTCAGGCTGGGACTGGTGTCAATATTCTTATAATTAATTTCGATGCGCGCCTTTGAAAGATGTTCCTCCTGGTTGTCGGTGGAAATGTCGTCTTCTTCACAAAAAAACACCAGCTTTTGAACCATGAATGTGTTTGGGTTAAAATAAACCACCACCCGGTTATAATCCGGATAGGCCTCTGTCATGTCAAAACCATAGCTGTATAGTTTTTCCGATTCTTTTTTGAACTGGTGCGCCCGGCAAAACAGCAAAAGGCTGTCAAGGCTGATAGCCAGTCCGGGATCATCGTGGTTAAAAGTTATTTTCTTAGGGGCATACACCACTTCCTTCTCCTCTTTATCAATGATTACTGAGTATTGGGGGGTGTTGATGCATTCCGTATCATCAAACTTCTGGTAAGTGGATTTACCGCTTTTTTGAACAACGCCTGCCTGCGTGTAATAAACCTGCTGCGACTGATAGGTTTCAAACATGTTCAGCTCAAATACAAAGGATAATTTATCTGCCCGGCGATAGGCCGAGTTGATCGAGGCAATATCCGACTTCAGGTTTTGACCCTGCAGCAAAGCGCTTAAACAACAAAAGAGCATGAGTAAGCCGCGGTTGGTATGTTCTTTATTTGGATACACTGGTTCTCGATTCTTTAATGGTTTTTACGCCCCGTTCGGTTTCTTTTTTAATCCGTATCAGCTGGCCTTCCTCGTCGTACTCATAAAAGGTAGCGTAGTTACGCTCGTCGAGCTCGGCCGAGAGCCGCAGGGTGACAGGGTCGTAGACATAGGATTTAAAGCTGGAGTTGAAGGGGTGGAACCGGATGTCGTCAAAATAAGCATTGGAACTATTATTGGCGCGGTTAACCAGGCTCAGCTTAATGTCGGTTGAATTGGGCGGTATGGTAATTTTCTGCTCCACTTTCTGCCATCGGTCTATCATCCGGTTCTGTGCATTGTTGGGGTCATCGGCATATACCTGTATGGTATTGTTGGCATTATTGAGCATGTAATTCACATGCATGCCCGAAGAGTAGGTAAGAAGATTGGCATAGGTGCTTAGCTCCTCGCGCACCCAAAAGCTGAGAATGTAATCGCCGGGTGGCGGACTAAAATTAGGCTGGCAGTTGGGGGCCTCGTTGCCGCCGCCATCATCGCAATCCAGCACCGTGATATTGGTGAGGGTATAATAACACATGCTGTTGGGTCCACCAGTGATGATCGTATAATTGCCGGGCTGGTTATAGGTGTGTACAATGGTTTTGGTGATGGTAAAGCTGCTTCCGCTGTATAGCGGGTACCATTGGCACTCTCCCATATTAATATAAATGTCGCTGGAAGAGCTGCACACCGATCCGGCAAAATTAAAGGTAATGGGCTCGCCGGCGCAAATTTGGGTGGGTGGATTCACCATTGTCAAACTCGGGCTTGGGTTGCAGCAGGGCGTACTGTTGGGCGGCGGCGGCGGCGGCGCACAACTGTTGTTGATCACAATGGTTTGATAGGCGGTTTGCGGGGCGGTTTGCCCGGGATAATTAACAGTAAGCTTTAGTGTATAAGTACCTTGTATGTAAGAAGGGATGGTGATGTTGGGGCCCGAAAAACCATAACCTACCAATGGACTGCCGTTGGGATCATACATATTCCAGGTATATACCGCCTGAGTGTTGGCGCACAGGTTGGCGGTTACGGCTACACCGCTCGGGTAAGCACAGGCTGTTAAAGGCGCATTAAAGCTGGCCGATGTGCAGGGTGTAAGGTCCATGGGGTAAAACACATAGCTGGTGCCAAAAGATACAACCGTGGGATACGTAGCCGGATTGGGATTGAGCCCCGTCAGCGTTATGGCAATCCGGTCGCTGCCGTTCAATGTCACCGTACCGGGGATGGTAATGCTGGCCGTGCCACTGCCGCTGATAGAACCTACCGGAATAAGTTTTTCGCCCAGGTAGTCTACAAGATCACCATTGGCGTTCGATTTATAAAAATCAATGTATAAATCATTGTTGCTGGCATTTGAAATGCCGGTATAGGTATAATTGGCCACCACGCTGCCGCTCACAATGCTTGTCAAACCCAGGGTGGCGGTCATCGGGTTGTTCATGGCAATAATAGGCACCGTGGTAAATCCATTGGGCTGCACCGAATACTGCGTGCCCGCTATTTTACAGCGCCTTACCGAAACGTTGTCATAAATGCGAATAGAGCCTGACATGTTTGTGATATCGAGGATCTCTGTAAGCGCGCAGCCAGGTGATTTATTACCCACAATGGTGGCCCAGGTTCTGGCAGCCGGCGCATAATAATTGGGAAGCGCAATGGCGTTGTTAAACGTGTTGTTGCTGTTGATGTAGGTTTGGTTATTGCAATACACGCTGTTTGAATTAATAAATCCTAATTTCTGCGTAGTGTACAAGGTGCTTGAAGTCCCTCCAGGATAATTAGGGCTCACCACAATGCCCGATTGGCCAATGTATGAGGCACAGGGAATGATGGAGTTATTCTGGATCTTCCAGTAGCTCAAAGGCCGGTCCAGGAATATATGACTCATCTGCGAATTGTTCTGTATGTCTACGCTGAATAAATAATCATTGTTCATATAAGACCCTACAAACGGATAGGTGGTTGGCGAGGCGCCTATTCTTGTGGCAAAAGAGCCCTGCGCCTGCGGCGATGAATTGTTTTTTATCTCAATGCTGAGGTTATCGGTGCCGGCATAGGTGGATATATCAATGATATCTTCAATAAAAAAACTCCCGTTGATACACCAGTTTGGCCCGCCGCATCCCGCAGAAGCCAGGGTTTTAAAGGTGTTGTTCAGCACCTTAAATGTTTTTGCGGCGGTGGAGGTGAAGTAATAATTTTTCCGGCAAATGGTGGAGCCCTGCGGGTCGTACCAGGCAATTGTTGTAAATCTGCCCGAAAAGGTGCAGTTCTGAACGGTTACATCTTTAATCACGTGCGAGTTGCTGCCATTATTAAGATCCACAAAATAAATTGCCGGATAATAATTGTAGCCTTTAAAAATACAATTGTCGATTAAGCAGCTTTTGCCGCCGGTTAAAGAAATAACACCCGCAAAATATTGAACGGTAATGTCTTTAACCGTAATGGCCGTAAGAGATGACTGGCAGGTAATGTTTAGCGCATACCCCGAGCCGCTGGCATTTATAGACCAATCAAAGCCCTGCGCTACTGCCGCACCGGGCTTTTTTTGAATGGTAAGGCTGCCCGATGTGAGCGACAGTACAATAGCCGGCGCGCAAAAACCCGGCGCATCCATGTACACGATCACATCATTCCCAAGGTTGGCCTGCGTTTGTGCCTGCGACAAAACCACATCGGCACAACCGGCACTGCCCGTTCCGGTATTGGTAATCGTAAAAGTAACCACCGCTTTCGAAATACTTGCAGCGGCAATCAACAGCAGGGTATAAATTAAACGTTGCATCTTAGTTTTTAATTTTGAAGTGGGTTTTTACCGAAGTGATATTATTGTTGGTTACGTAAGAAACCGAAGCCCATTTGCCATTGGCATATTTTTTGCGCTTAAGCGTAAAGGCCAGGTTGGTGCCGTAGCTCAACAGCTGATTATTCATTCCCAAACCCGTGAGGTACGTTTTATCGCCACTGTTGGTAAGCACCAGGGTTTCATCCAGCACATTGCCCTTATCCGCTGCATCGCCAATCTGGAAGTGCACTTGTTTTATTTCCTTTACCAGGTGCGCAAACGACATAAGAATCTCGAGGGTTACGGTATCTGGTTTTAGCGTACGGTTTCCAAGACTGTCGGTTAAAAGTACCGGCCGCTCGTTAACCATAAAGGTGCTTACCACCGGTTTGTTTTCCTGTGCCCGGATGCCTGTTGCCAAAACGAATAAGGTGGCCAGCATTGTGTTTTTAAGTTGTTTCATACACGTTAATAAATTACAGGTGTGTTAGGGTTAGCGCTGCAGGTAGCCTGAAGAGGGGCACTAAAGGTCATGGTTGCCCCAGGCAGCACTTTGATGCTTTTTCTTCCGGTGTGCGAAAAGGTTTGATTTTGTGAATTGGACTTAGATACATAATTGTTGGTGGATTTGTTATAAGACACCAGGCTGGTGCCATTGCTGTACTGTATAAATCCGAAATGGTTTTCGCAGGGCAGATTGTAATCGTAATCTTCAAATCCATCATAGCCCATCTGGCTGTATTTGGCGTTAGAGGCTATGGCTATAGGAAGCGAATTACCGTAACCGTATTGTGCCGAAGCGCTTTTGTTCAGGGCATCCTGGTTTTCCAATTCAAAGCCATAAGGGCTGTAAAGCGTTGACTTGGTTACAAACTGCCAGGCTGGATCTGTGGTTTTGGTCCAGTTGTAGGGAGCACTGCCATTGGGCAGCCAAAACGCCGCAAAGGTAAGATAAGGCCCATCTTTGCGCAGATTGGTATTGTCATTTTTGCGGCTTTGCTCCCTGCCGGTAAGATAGGCATAGTTGGCCTGGGGCCTGAAAATACCTGCCTGGCCGGTTAAGTAAGGATTAATAACCGTTGTGGAAGTTACAGAGCAGTTACAAAATATCCCCCGGCCATCTTTGTACTCCGAAGCGTTAGCGCTAATGACCCTGGTTGATTTAGCCAACTGCAAGCTGCTTACGTTCCCGTTTGTGAGTACCGGATTCTCCAGTGAAACAACCTTGGCTATTGGAAGATTTTGCTGATTTCGGTTGCCCGAACGCGTTACCGTTAAAAAATCATAGTTGTTCAGGTTTATGGTAGCCCCAGAGCTGTTAATGATCTGCACGGTTGGCAATCCTGATTTTACCCAGCCGCGCGCATCGCTGCTGCCATTCAGGATGACCTCATCGCCGGCAGTGAGTATGCCCGGATTGTTTAATGTGCCGGATACGATCTTGCTTTGCGCACCGATATTTTTTGCGGCATTACCCATACGGTCATAGCCCCAGTGGGCCGGGTAGCTGAAATTGTACAGCGGGTCGCTGAAATTGTTGGAAGTTTGTGTCAGCAACACTTCACCGGTTTCGGCATCCCAAAGCGTGTTTTTAGTGGCCACTTTAGCCCCGTTTTCATAAGCAATTACCTCATCCACCAAACCGTAGCGGTAAAGCACTTTTGTAACCACCGAGGAGCGGTAACGGACTTTTTCCTGACTGTAGCCCGGGAACACGGTTGGCACCAGCGCCGGGAAAATGGCCAGCAAAAATCCTTCCAGGTTGCCCTGGGTGGTGCCGTTGCGCGTAGTCGTCAAACTCTCGCGTGTGTCCACCACCATATCATAATCCACACCCACCTGGGCGCTTGCGATCTGCCCGTTTTTTTCAATTACCTGCACGTTATTCACGAGGTCGTCCAGGTGCCGCTTATACTTGTATTCGATGCCCGAGATGTAATTGTTCCCGTAATACTCTTCCAATGCTGTACCGCCGGTTAAAGCAGAGGTTTTTCCTTCCTGGTAAGTCCATTGGGCCTTGGGCTTGCCGTGCATATCATTCAACACTACCTGGTAGCCCTGGCTGGTGGTCATATAATCGCGCACAAAAAATTTAAGGAATTTGGCCACCGGGTTGGGCTTATGCCGCTGCTTCTTCACATCGGTGCGGTCGGTTTTGGTAGGAAAATCCCTGGCGGTATAAAACTCGTGCACCACGGCGCCGGTAGCGTGGCGGCTTACCTGCTTCACGCTGGGCACCACACGCTCCAGGTTACGCACCACCACCCGGCTGTAGCCCACTGAAGGGCCGGGGAACATGGCTTCGCCAAAAGGGGTCTCCTGGTAATAGTCGTCGTCGGGCGCCAGTATGTGCTTTTCCTCGTAAAACACCGGCTGACGGAACGGGTTCTCATCGCCGCCAATTAACGGTTCGTAGCTTGCCACACCCGAGCTGATGGTGCGGCCAGAGGCATCTTTGGTAACATAGTCGTATACCTGCCCATAAGTGCTGGTAGATGCCGCAATGTTACCGCTCTGCGCCGACCAGTTATCGGTGAGCTGCAGTTGCTTTACGCGGCTGCCACCGCCCTTTTTAAACTGCCGGCCCGAATACAGGCGGGCAAAGGATCTTTCGGGCACAAATTTCTGGCTGGCATGCGAAAGCCTCAGCGCGTTGGAAACACCGCCTTTAAAAAACTGCACAATGGGTGTAAAGGCTGCTTTCATGCCCTGGGCCAGGGCCAGCAGGTTGCTGCCAACGCTCGAAAACGGATCCTGGTTATTATCAAATGCCACCCGCGGCATGTAGCGCCTCACAAAGTTGATGCCCGCCATGCTTACAGGATGTGTATTTACATTCAATGGAATGTTATCAAACACCGGCACCGATTTTACTTTAAACACCAGGCGGTTATTATAGATAACGGGTGCCACCGAATAATTGATCGCGGCATACCCACTTACATATTCATACTTGGGCGTATAGGCGTTCAGGTTCCGCTCCACATTTACGAGGTATTTAAAGTAGAGGTATTGCAGCGGCTGCCCGTTCACATCGGTAAAAAACATGTTCTTCAACACCTGGCTCTGGCTCAGGCCGCTGGCAGTTACGCGTGCGCCTACTTCGGCCACATCGGCAGCGCTCAGGTTCAGGTACACACAATCGTTTATCACCGCCGGGCTGGTGTCGTACAATAAATTGCCGGGCGTGCTGTTGTTCATAGCATTGTCAGCGCCCTGTACTGTAAACATCTGCATGGCTTTTTTATCCTGCACAAAGCCATAATCATCCGCCTCATACGTTACCGTTATTTCCGATCCGCTGGGCAGCTTTATTTTCGAAAGATTCCAGGCGTTGGCATACAGGTTCGCATTGGTCGCATCCTGTTCGGCATAAGGAAATTCGCTGGTAAGCAAATAGGCATTGGTGCTGTTGGTGGAAAACCCGCCCGGAGGCGAATTGGGTTTGTAATTGCCCCAGCGGTCGTACGATTTAGGGTTGTAAGCATAATTGGTGGCGACATTCGCTGTGTTATAGCTGAATTCATAGGGCGATAGTTTTCCTTTCATAGAGCTGCCGTAGCTGAACCATACTTTTTTCAGCGTTAGTTTCCCCTGGCCGGCGCTGCTGTTGTTGTCAATAGAAGGGCATAAGGAATAATCGTATTCAAAATGCACTACTTTTAAAGGCACCGCGGTAGCCTGGTGATCTATAAATTCCTGGCGGGTATACAGGCGTATTTCTTTTAGCCGCTGTTGCTTCTGATTCACATCAATACCCCCATTTTCTCCTGCCACACCCATGGCGTCCTGGCGGTTTTCGATCTCAAATACGGCTACAAAATTTTTTGTCTCAATAGAGTGCAGGTACCAAACTTCTTTTTCACCATAGGTGTAGCTCGCTTTATCGTCGCCACCCGGGCCCGATGAGGAATACAAAGCCTGGTTGAAGCTGGCGCTGTTAGTCCCAAAGGGCGTACGCCATTTATAGTTGGAAGCATACTTCGTATAATTAAATTTGGTGTACCTGCCCAGGTCGTCGCGGCTGGGCCCGTTTTGCGTCCTGTCTACATAATCGGAAGAAAGTACCGCCGTTAATAAATAAGCGTGTGCATACGGCGGCATGCTTTGGCTGTCGAAATACTGATCGAGGCCCTTTGAGTTATTGGTGCTGTTATCCGACCCTGCAGAGTACGACACCAGGCCGGTGCCGTAGCTAATGGTGCCGGGCTCCACGGCAAAGCAGGCGTCCTTGTTGATGTGGTTATATGCCGGAATACCGTATATATAACGGGACCCATCGTCGCGCAGGGTGCTTATTTCCGATATATGGTGCTCTTTGCGGTTGCCGCTCACGCGGGCTATCGACGAGGGCTGACCCGATGTGCCGTAAAAGCTGGCGAAGTTATTCAGCGGATAATCTTTTATGCTGGTTTCCAGTCCGGCCAGCGCCGCCTGCCGCGCCGTGAGCACGGTTACACCTTCGTTGCGGCGCACGCGGGCCGAGCGCGTATTGTTCGACAGCGATTTGGTGGCGCCGTATTTAGTGGTCAGGTCGTTGGTTAAAAATGTTTCGGCGCCTGCTACCTGCAGCCCTAAGCGCACCGGCTCAAAACCATTGATTACATTGTTAAAGTAATTCATGTCGGTTTCGGCCGCCTTTTCACCCCCCTGTTTAAAGTAGATGCTCTCGTTAAAATCAAGATTTCCGCCATTGAACAGGGTTTTGCTTTCCGCATCATTTTTATCGGTCCATTTGCCTGTTTTGGTCCGCGAAAAACTCAGCTCTACGTTTACACCGCCATGCGCCACATTGCCGGCGCCCAGCTCTATGCCCACGTTGCCGTTCATACTCGGAAAATTTTTAAGATACGGATCAAACACAGTGCCCACATGGTTGCGGCAAGGCCTGAAATCGCCGCTGATGCCCTGCCCGGTATAATTAAAACTGTCGTAAGAGTAATTGGTTACCGGCAGGTTGGGCGTATTCATGGTAAAGCTGGCATCTTTTTCGCGGTTAAAATCGTGCAGCTTATTCGAAGAGTTTTCAGGATCGGCAAAACTGTTGTTGAGCTCAGAATTTAAATAACCATACGCTTCAAAATCCTTGGTTTTATCTTTTATGAACTGCCCTGAGTAATAGGCCCCAATGGTGCCTTTGGGGTGCTGTCCAAACGCTTCAAACCCAAAGGTCACGCTCAGGTTCAGTCCCACGTTCACCATTTCCGGTCCCGACGAGGGCATGTAGCTGGGGCTGGCAAAGCTATATCCAAAGCCCCCGTTCATGTTGCCGTTTTTATACAAAGGCGTTCCATCGGGGGTGGTTACCGGCTCACCATTTTTGGTTTTCATTTTACGGCCTTCAAAGCCGTAGTTAAATGTGAGGCTCGACAAGCCGCCCACCGTATTATAGTTTAGCCCCAACGAGGCATTGCCGCGGGTAAGGCCGTGCGAGCGTGTCATGCCGTCCTTATCCTTCATGTTTTTTTGGTAACCTACGTTGGCCGAAATACCAAGCCCCTTACCGGTTCCGGAGTTGAGTCCCAGCGAGCCGTTAAAGCCGCTGGCGTTGTTTTTGGTTTGAGACAGCGAAACGCGCGCACTCATGTCCATCCCGTATCCGGCATAGGTATTATAGTTTAAGCCCAGGTTCAGGCTCAGGCCGCCATAACCGTTGCCCGCTTTTTTTACTTTCACATCTTTTCCAAACAGTTCGAGCCCAAGGCCGAAGCTGGCACCAAAGGTTTGATTGGGCTTCATGCTGATCTCCTTGTGCACCACGTCTCCCTTAAAATCGTCGGGCAAGCCGCGCATGCTGCGGTTTACGTTGCCAGGGTTAATGTTCCAGCCCAGCCCTACCCAGCTGGCCTCCTGGTCGTTGCCAATGCCTGCATTGTAAGCCAGGTTTACGGGGTAGCCGTCAATATCCAGCAGCGGCACGTTGTAATTAAAATCGCCTGAAAACAGGCTCACCATATCGCTGGTGCCTATGGGTGTAAACGATTGCACCTCGGGCTGCGAGGGGCCGCTGGTTAGCGCCAGCGCCACGGTGGGCGAAACCACTTCCGCCACCAGGTTTAATGCCAGAAACATGGCGATGATGCGTTTATACCTTTCTTTCATGTTTAAATATCAAGGGTTGGTAATTGATTGATGAACCCGCTTTCGAAGTCCATCATAATAATGCCGTTATTAAATAGTTTATCGTGGTACCAGAGCTTAAATTCGCGGTTCGCTGCGGGTGTTGGAAAAGCCATTACAAATGTGGCAAAAGGCGCCAGGCCATACACCCGCTCAAAATGAAACAGGCTGCAGGCCAGCGTGTCGCTGCCTTGTATGAGTTTAAAATCCTGCTGCATTTTAAACGACATGTACTCCAGCCGCGCGTAGTACTCGTTTTCACTTTTCAGATTCAGCTTCATCAGCTCATCGCGCCAGCGTGTATTCTCGATTTTAAACGCAAAGTAGCTCATGGGCCCGTATTCTTCCTGTTTGCTTGCCATCGCCGCTTTATCAGGCGTTGTGCTCTTAAGCTCTTTTAGCGCCAGGTAAGGCACCGGCTGATAAAACACCGAAAACACAAAATCGCCGATGGTCCTGCTGCTTTTTAACCCGTTGCTTTCCTCCTCGCAATACGCCATGTATTCGGCCGGCTTCAGAAGGTGTTTTTCTGCTTTACCCGATCCGAAAAGCCGTTTAAAAAATCCTGTTTTGGGCCGGCCCGAAGAAGGAAGCACCTCGCTTTTATACGCGTTGTAACACACCGGCAAAAGCAGCACAATCAAAAGGCACAGGGCCGCCCCTATCGTCACCCGTTTTTTCATTTATTTCCTTTGTATTTGTTATTAATAAACAGCAGTACCTGGTCCGTTACCTCCGTGCTTTCTTCGGCAAACATCAGGGCGCCGGTGCCATCGGCACCCAGTACCAGCGAAAAACCTTTTTCAGCGGCAAAGTCCTTCACGTATTGATTGATCTGCGTCAGCACCTGGCTATTGTAATCAGCTCTCAACCGGTCGTTATCGTCTTCGAACTGCTGCTTTTTTGTAAGGTAATCCTCGCGCCGGGCCTGGAACTCATACGCCAGCGCAGCATCCTTTGCTCCCGCCTGTGCACGGCCAGCCATTAACCTCAGCTGCAGCTCAAGGCTGTCCAGTATCTTCAGCCGCTCTGCCTCCACCACTTTGTATTTCCCTTCCAGGTCTTTTTTTAAGCTGAATTCGTTATACACTTTGTTGAGGTTAAGCCAGGCATAACTCTTTTTGAACTGCCGGTTACTGACGAGCCAGGTAGCAGCAATTACGATCACTATTACCAGCACACTAACTGTTATTCTTAAAGCCGGGTTACTGCGCATATTTAAATTTTAAAAAGAATAGCTCGTTTTTCTCGTTGGTGACCTCCAGCGTAAAAAACTTATTATTGTCGGTAGCCGTATAGCCCAGCGTGCCCGATGAGAGATCGAGCAGAAAGCGGTTGTCGCCCCGCTGCACGGCCAGGGCGGGCATGCCTCCCACACTGTAGTCGGTTCTTAAAATATGCCATTCGTCATAAATCTTGTATTTCAGCTGGGCGGCGTTGCTGTATTCCCTGTCAATGGTAAAATAAAGCTTGCCGTTGTACACCTGGTAAAATCCGCCGTCGAGCACACGCTGAAGCTCGCCATAGGAATAGGTAAGGTAAAAGGTCATCATATCGGTGGATATACATCCCATGGCGTCGGTTACCGTTAAGGTATAAGTGGTTCCGAAGCTGGGCATAACGGTTGGATTTGCCGCGGTTTGGCCGGCAGTGGGTGTAATGGCGGCCGTAGGGGCCCATGCATAGTTGTAGGGGGTAGCTCCGCCGGTGGCCGAAGGTGCTCCGCCAATAACAATGGTACCAGGCGCCGGTGTAATCGGCATATCGGCCCCCGCATTGGCCGTAACATCGTTTACCCTTATCTGCACCGTAATGGTAAAAGGGCATCTTACCCCGCTTATAATGGCTGTGCCGGTGGCCACAGCCGTGCCGGTGGTGGTAACACTCACTATCTTGCACGACCAGTAAGGCAGGGGCGGATTGGGGATAACGGTTGACGCAGTGCCGTTATAGCTCCAGTTAATAATATTATTCTGCATGGGGTAATTGGTGCCCACATAGTTCACGTTCACCGGCATGCCGGCGCAAATAGGATTTGGTGTGGCAACCAACTTGCCGTTAAAAGACTGGCACTGCGCGTGAGCCGGGCTGGCTGCCAGCATTCCCAACAAAAGCAGAATGCTTAGAACGCAGGCCTTTAATAATCGCTGGTGGCTTAAAATTATTTTTGTCATGTGATGCTTTATAGTTTATATCATATAAATCCTGACCTAACGAACGTGCCCGAAAATAAAATCAACCCCGCAGCTTTTTTTTAAGCAAAGGATACTTAACCAGCAGGGTTTTATAAGTGGTCGTTTTACCGCGCTAGTTTGCCTTTGACCGTAAAACCGTGCGTTTTACCCTTTAATACTTCAAAAAATTGATTAGCTTAGTTGCAATGCAAAGAACCGGTGCGCGTAAATGTATTGCTAAAACAATGGGCAAAATTTTAGGCGCAGCCGAAAAAAAATTTGTGGAAAAAACAAATAGTTGATTTTCAAAACTATAATTTCAGCGCTAAGAAAAAATACCCGTATAAACACTCGGGCAAAACTAATTAAACACTCAGGCCCCCATGCCCGACAGAAAAATACGAATTGTGATTGCCGAAGATCACCGCCTGGTAAGAAAGGGATTAAAAAATTTGCTGGAGCAACATCCGCGGCTATGCGTAGTTGGTGAAGCTGCCGATGGCAAAGAGCTGATGGCGTTGCTGAAAGACAGCGGCACCGATGTGGTGCTGCTGGACATTGAAATGCCAAACATGAACGGCCGCCAGGCGCTCGAGATCATTACCAAACGTTTTCCCGACATTAAAGTGGTGATGCTGAGCGTGCACAGCGAACTCATGTACATGATTGAGTTTGTGACCATGGGGGCAAGAGCTTACATTACCAAAGGCGCCAGCGAGGAAACCCTCTGGAAAACAATACTGGCAGTGCATAAGGACGGGCATTACTTTGATCAGGAATTATCGAAAGCGATGCTGAGCAGCCTCCAGAATAAAAAATCCATCAACCCATTATTCGACGAACTGGCTTTAAGCAAGCGCGAACTGGAAATTCTTAAGGAGCTATGCCAGGGAAAAACCAACAAGGAAATTGCAGCCAGTCTCAAAATAACGATGACCACCGTAAATTTTCACCGGGTAAATATTTACCGGAAAACCAAATCGCACAACATTGCCGAGCTGATCCAATACAGCATGAAACAAGGGCTGATCCAGTAAAACCGCCTAAATAAACTTAAAAAGATTTAGAAACTCTTCCGGAGTTTGCAAAACAAGTGTTTGGATTTGTAAAATGTGCATGTTGGTTTATACCACATATAAAGCCAAGTGCCCTAAGCGCGTAATTAAATTGTTAAAGTTATCCCGCAAATAGCCCTGCTCCTAAAAAAAAGCGTTATTTGTACAACCGTTTATTACATGACAAGCCCTCTCGCCACACACGATCTTAAAAGCATGGTATCTGTTGACCAGGCCTGGTTTTACCAGGTGGTGCCGCTGGGTTTTGACAATAACGTGCTGCAGCTTGCCGTAAGCAGCGAAAAAAATCAGGCCGGCCTGGTGCAGGAGCTTGAAATAATATTGGGGCATAAAATTTCATTACGCTCTATCGCCAAACCCGAGCTTGAGAAAACCCTGCTGGAGCTGTATCCCAAAACCAACGCCGGCAATCAGCAGTCCACCTCGCAAACGCTGAAGCTGAATGTGCACGCCGACAGCTTTTTGGAGCTGCTGGTGAACGAAGCCAAAAACCTGAACAGCTCCGACATTCACATTGAAACGTATGATGATAAATGCCGCATCCGCTTCCGGGTGGACGGCGTTTTGATAGACCGGCACAAGATCAACAAAGCCGATTACCCTACCCTGATCAACAAAATAAAGATCAAAGCCAATTGCGACATTGCCGAAAAACGGCTGCCGCAGGACGGGCGCATCAATTACCGCATTAACAACAACAAGCTCGACATCCGCGTTTCAATTTTACCCACCTTATACGGCGAAAAAATAGTGCTGCGTTTGCTGGGCAGCGATGCCAGCCATTTGAGCATTGACAAGCTGGGCTTTGCCCCCGACGAATTAGAGCGTTATAACCTGGCCGTGCGCAAACCCAACGGCATTATCCTCATCAGCGGCCCAACGGGCTCGGGCAAAACCACCACGCTGTATGCCACGCTCAAGCAGCTCAACAAACCCACATCCAACATACTCACCATAGAGGATCCCATTGAGTATACGCTGGACGGCATTAATCAGGTGCAGCTGAAGGAAGACATTGGCCTGAGCTATTCTGAAGCATTGCGCACATTTTTGCGACAGGATCCCGATATCATTATGCTGGGCGAGATCCGCGATGCGCAAACCGCGCAAATGGCCATCCGGGCTGCGCTCACCGGCCACCTGGTGCTTTCCACCATTCACACCAACTCGGCCTGGGGCACCATTTCGCGTTTAATAGACATGGGCGTGCCCGAATACCTGCTGGCCAATACGCTTAACCTTTCGGTGGCGCAGCGCCTGGTGCGCACCCTGTGCCCGCATTGCAAAACCAAACACGCGCTGGACAAGCAGGAGCTGCCGGCCCGCTATCAAAACATAAATATGGCGCACCACCACCTGCCGGCCGGCTGTGCGCAATGCCACTACACCGGATATAAAGGCCGCAAGGCCATTTACGAAGTGATTAATATAACCAAAGAGCTTGCCGAAAGCATTAAGCATAACGCTACCAACATTGACGCATACTGCAAACAAAATAAAATAAGTAAATTAGCCGAAAATGCGTTGGGATTGTTTATTAACGGCGAGGCCAGCTTAGATGAAATTTATCCATACCTCATTCATGAAAACTAAACTCCTCATCGTATTCCTGTTCCTGGCGGTGGCTTTCCGCGCGCAGGACCGTTTTGACCTGCTGGACGAAAAGCTGAACCAGCTGGGCAAAAACTACCCGGGCCTTAACGAGCCGGTGGAGCTTTCGGTAAACAGCGCTTCCATACAGGATTTTATCAAGGCCATCGGCCAAAGCAATAACCTCAATGTGAACGTAGACCCCTCGCTGGACATCCGGATCTCCAACAATTTTAAAAATGTAACGGCTAAAGAGATCTTCCTGTTTCTCTGCAAAAAAAACGATCTCGACATCACCTTCGTGGGGCCCATCATGTCGTTTGCCCGCTACACCGCCCCGCCGGCGCCGGTTAAAACCATTGCCCGCAAAGCCATTGATGTGCATTACGAAACCACCGCCGGCCTGCTGAGCTACGACCTCAACAACGATACCCTGGGAAATGTGGCCAAAGAAATCACCAAGCTCAGCGGCAAAAACATTATTTTTTCGCCCGAGCTTTCCGGTAAGACCGTGAGCGGCTTTATGCAAAATGCCTCGTTTGACAATGCCATCGAAAAGCTGGCCTTTGCCAACGATATGAAAGTGACCCTGAGCGAGGACGGATTTTATATTCTTGAAAAAAAACAGCCGCCCCAGCAGCAGTCCTTCGACCCTAACCGGCCCAACAACAATCAGCCTTATAATCCTTACAACCAGCTGAGCCAGACCAATAACCAGCCTGTAAAACCAAACAACACCAACCTGGTGATCAAAGACGGCTTTATCAGCCTGGATGCGCAAAACCAGCCCCTGTCTGAAATTGTGAATACGGTATCGCAC
Source organism: Bacteroidia bacterium (assembly GCA_044221905.1). GTDB lineage: Bacteria > Bacteroidota > Bacteroidia > B-17B0 > Aurantibacillaceae > Aurantibacillus. The sequence continues at coordinate 961,820 of JBGAOE010000002.1, read as the reverse complement.
GAGCTCAACAAAAGTTATTTTCTTTTTTCGGAGCTAAAGGGCAATGCCACGGTAAAAATAAACGACGCCAATTACGACGATTTTTTGAAGCTGCTGTTTAACGGCACCGATTTTACCTTTAAAAAGGAAGGCGACATTTACCTGGTGGGCGACCGCAACCTGGAGGGCCTGCGGCAGAACAAGCTGATCACCCTTAAAAACCGCACCATTGATAAGGTAACCGACATGATTCCCGCCGAGCTGAAAAAAGGGGTGGACATAAAGATGTTTAAAGACCTGAACGGTTTTATTGTAAGCGGTTCACAGCCCCGCATCAATGAGCTGGAGCAGTTTTTGAGGCAGATTGACCTGGTGGTGCCGCTGGTGCATATTGAAGTGATTATTGCCGACGTGCGCAAAAGCAATACACTTTCTACTGGCTTAACCGCCGGCCTGGGCACCAAGCCCGCTGCGGCCACCAATGGCACCGTGCTGCCGGGCGCCATTCTTTCGTTCAACTCGGCCAGCATCAACAACCTTATTAACGGCATCAATGGCCTGGGCATTATTAACCTGGGCAACGTAACCCCTAATTTTTACATCACGCTGCGGGCGCTCGAAGAACAAGGGGTTATCAAGCTGCGCTCCACCCCGCAGATTGCCACGCTCAACGGGCACGAGGCCAAGCTCAGCATCGGGCAAACACAGTATTATTCGGAAGTAAACAACAACCTGGTGAATTCGGGCGTAACCCAAAACCTTTTGCAAACAGTTAACTACAAGCCGGTAAATGCCGACCTCTCGCTCACCATCGATCCGCAGGTGTCGGGCGATGAGCAGATCACCATGACCATTAACGTAAAACAATCTACCTTTACCGAGCGCGTGGCCCCTACGGCTCCTCCGGGCACCATCAACCGCGACTTCCAGTCGCTGGTGCGCGTAAAAAACGGCGAAATGATTATGCTGGGCGGCCTGGAGGAAAACAACGTGAGCCACAGCGGTAAAGGCCTGCCGGGCCTGTCGCGCATCCCAATTTTACGCTGGTTTTTTGGCGAGCGCACCAAAACCAAAAGTCAAAACAAACTCACTATCTTTATAAAGCCAACCATTATTTACAGCTAGCACCATGTTCTGGGAAAAATGGATACCTCAAAAATATCTGATCAAATCCTCGGTATGCAGCCTTGAAGCTGTGCTGGGAGATAACGGTACGCTGTTTTACGGGTGCATTGTAAAAAACCAGAACAACCAGCTGAGCCTTGCCTCCGGCTTTTCGTCGGAGCAAAAACCCGAGCTGCCCGCCGAGGTGAAAAAAAACAAGCTGCCCGTGATGCTTTGTGTTACAGGCCGTGGGGTGATCAATAAAAAAATAAGCCTGCCCGAAGAGCAGCAACTAAGCCTCGCTGAAATTCTGGCACAGCACCTGCCCACCGTGCAGGCCGATGAATTTTACGTGCAGCTGCACCCGCAGGAAAACAATTACGCCTACCTGGCGGTGATCCGCAAAATACAGCTCGACAACCTCCTGGAATACTTTAGCAGTCATCATTATGAAGTAGCCGATGTGCTGATCGGTCCGGCCTTTATTTCGGGTGTGGCGCCCATTACCAGCACCTTTACCCGGCTTCAAACCACCGCCTATGCCATTGAGCTGGCCAATAACTCGGTGGAGTCTGTTGCAGATAACGGTTCTGAAACTGGCGCAGACACCGAAACCTATAATGCCGGCGGCTTGCTGCTTAACCGGCACACGGTGCTGCCGTTTGGCGCAGCCTACCTGTATCTTACCAATGGGTTTGAGCAGCACACCTCCGATGCGCAGCTGGAAGGATACCACCAGCGGCACCTGCAAGGCAACAAGCTGCGCGTGCTCAGCTATTTTTTTATTTCGCTGGCGTTTTTATTCTGCCTGGTTAATTTTTTTACGTTCAACCATTATTTTGGCGCCAGCAAAAAGCTGGAAACCGAGCTGAGCATTTACCAGGGCAAGTACGACCAGATAAACGAGCTGCTGAGCAATTACGAAAAACAAAAAGGCCTGATTGAGCAGGCCGGTATTTTAAACAACAGCGCCATTTCCAAATTTTCCGATAAAATTGCGGCCACCATTCCAAACGAGGTGGTGCTTACCGACTGGACCTTTAACCCGCAGAAAGAAGACACCGAAGAAGACAGCCTCACCAGCTTTACACCCAACGTGATCATCATTAAAGGCAACTGCAACAAAAGCCTTATTGTGAATGAGTGGCTCAACGTGCTTAAATCGCAGAATTTTATCCGCGACATTAACCTCGAAAAATTTGCGTTTAACAGCGAGGGCAACCAGCCTAACTTTGAATTAAAAATTGTGACCGATTGATGGGGAAGAATCTTTCATATTCAAAAAAATGCCTGGTGCTGTTGGGTGCTTTTGCGCTGTTTTTGATGCTGGCCTGGCAGCTCTCGTTTCACAAAACCCTGGCCATGCGCCGCGATATTAAGGAAAAGGAAAAGAAAATAGCCTGGCTGCGCGAAAAAGAAAAAGAGATTCCCTTTTTAAAATCGAAAATGGCGCTGGTTGAAAAAGTGTATACCGCCAACGACAGCACCTCGCTGCGCGACAAGCTCACCGCTTTTATTTCTGATTTTGCCGTAAACAACAACTGTACGGTTACCGAAATACCGGGCTCAAAAAATTACAGCAATGCCAGCATTGCCGTAGAAACCAACATATTTACCGTAAAGGGCGGCTTTAAAGAGCTGCTCATGCTCGAGCAGGCCATCGAAACCAAATTCCGTATCCTGGCCAGGGTCATGTCGGTGCGTTTCTTTTCGGTAAGAGACCTGCAAACCAAACGTAAAAATTTATACCTTACGTTAATCACCCAATCGTTTAACCAGACCCGTAAAAAATAATCATGAAACAGCGCGGCTTTTTTTTAATTCTAATCACCGGCGTGTTGCTTGGCTCCTGCAAGGATTTTATCACCAAAAAAATCGGCAACGATTCGGTGACCATTCTGGCGCCGGCCAACAACACCGTTACCACCAGCAACATGATCACCTTTTGGTGGGAGGCGCTGGATGGGGCCGACAACTATAACATACAGGTTGTAAAGCCTAATTTTGCCAGCGCCCAGGTGCTGGTGGCCGATACCAACGTGAGCGGCACCAAGCTGCAACTAAGCCTTACGCCGGGCAAATACCAGTGGCGCATACAGGGCGTAAACGGGGGCGGCGGATCCAAGTACACCCTGTATAACCTCACCATCGACAGCACCTCCAACCTCAGCGGGCAGCTGGTGGTGCCCCTGGGGCCAGCCACCGGCTACGTGATGGGCGGCGGTCCTATCACCTTTTCGTGGAACCCTGTTTTTTCAGCCGATAAATATGAAATATACATCAGCACCAATCCGCCCACAGATGTTACCCTTACCCAGCAGGCCTATACAGGTACGTTTACAGCCGGGTATTATACCTGGAAGGTAAAAGCCATCAATGCCTTTAGCATTTCACAATACAATGTGCCGCGCGGTTTTAAAATTGATCTTACAAAGCCCGCTGCGCCCAACACCCTGTCGGTGACCCAAACCAGCAGCCTTACTGCGGTTGTAAAAGACATAGATACCTTAAAATGGAAGCGCCCTTCTGCCGACGTGGCATGGGACAGTATTTATATTTACAGCGATGCGGGCCTTACCGCCATCAGTGGCACCAGCCTGCTGCCCATTGCAAAAATGCCCATCAACACCCTTTTATCGGCGCCCGGCTCAAGCACCGTACCTTACTGGTGGCGGGTCAAATCCATCGACTCGGTGGGCAATACCTCCAACTTCAGCAGCACCGGCACCTTTACCCTGGCACCTTAAGTCCACATGCTGAAAGGAAAAAAAAGCATATATATTTTATTGCCGCTTAACCTGCTCATATGGGGTTACATGGGGTATAAGATCTATGCTGCTTTTCACGAAGACGACGCGATGGTAAGCGCCGAAAATATGATCAGCGCCCCCAAGCCAAAAACAGAGGACAGCGCCGAATATATTCTAAGCCTCGACTATAAAGATCCTTTTTTAAAAGAAGAGCCCAAAGCCCATACGCCACGCATGGTACAGGCCCCCATACCGCAGCCGGCGGTGGTTCAAAAGCCGGTGGCCCCACCCGTTGAAAAAAAGCTGGCCGACATTAAATACCTGGGCATTATCGAAAACAAAAGCAGCGGCTCCATGGCCGCCATGATCTCGGTAAACGGCAGCTCGCAAATTATAAAACCAGGTCAGACCATTGACGACATGGTGTTTCAAACCATTACCGCCGAGTTTATTGTGGTAAAGATCGGGAAGGAGAAGCTGACGATCCGGAAATAAGAAGCAGTAATTATTACAAGTCTCACTTTGTCTTTATTCCATTTTTTGCATGACTAAGTGCGAATTTGAAACCCCGCAAAGAATTGCAGATTCTTTCCATTCAGGTTTGCCGCAGGATTGCAAATCCTGCGGAGCGAGGCGGAAGAGGTCATGCTGAACTTCTTTCAGCATCTCTAAATTTAATTCCTCATATAATAGCGAGACCCTAAGTGCGAATTTGAAACCCCGCAAAGAATTGCAGATCCTCTTCCTTTAGGATTTGCCGCAGGATTCCAAATCCTGCGGAGCGGATGTAATAAGTCAGAAAATAAGAAGTAGTAATTATTCCAAAGTCACACTTTGCTCATATTCAATTTTTTCGCATGACTAAGTGCGAATTTGAAACCCGCAAAGAATTGCAAATTCTTTTCATTTAGGTTTGCCGCAGGATTGCAAATCCTGCGGAGCGGGATAAATAGATAACAATATCAATTATTGCTCATCTCCTCTGAAACGACTCCTAAAAACGATCCGAATGCCTCCCGGGATTTGGCCACAGAATTATTCCAGATCTGCTCTTTTATGTAAAAAATTCCTGACAATGTGTCGCCAGCCTTGTAAGAGATTTTGTTTAAAAAAACAAATTTTCTGACTTGTTTTATAGAATCATCCTTAATGGAAAGCACATCTGAATGGTTTTCATATTTATAATACAACTGTGCACCCGAAACCTTCAGCATATAACTATCTCCTGAGTTCTCATGATGAAAATTTAACTCCAGTTCGTTACCTATTATTTTTGGATTGAACGAAGTAACTCGTTTACCCTTTTTTATCTTTTCTCCTTGCCAAATAGCAAAATATCCTCTTTGATTAGCAGGTATCTGTACTAAATTCGATAGTTTAGCTTGATAAAAGACTTGTTTTTCCAATGCATGTTTTTCTTGCCTCACACAAGCAGTCAATAATACTATTATTATTATTCTTGATCTCATTCCTACATTTTGCTTCTTAGCCTTGCTTTTGGTTTATCCTTGCTCCTCAAATTAAGCAATTGTTTTGTTATAATTTTATACGGTGTTAGTTTATTTGCGTCAATGAAAGTACCCATTCCTGGCCTATCGGGATCAATTGGAATTTCCCTCCTCATATCTAATTTTGACGTATAGGACCCATAATTGTTGTGATGATTCTCTGAAATTTTATCTCCAGGATTGACATAGTTAGGATATTCTACATGCGCCCATATTTCATGATATATTGCTTCCGCATAATCATATTTGTCGTGAGTATTGTTCGTAGCGATCCATTTTTTATTCTTATCATCATATACGCTTGTAATCTTATCATCCATTTCGAACCGCTCTCTCGATAATGCGATCAACGAGGTCTTGCCATTTTCGCCAGAGAAATCAATAGTTTCAAATATTTTCATCGAATTCGGCCACACTTTTTGGCCTCCATTGTCAAGATTATCAGAACTAAAACGATTATTTTTTATCAACTTACTAACATCTCCCAATGTTCCAGCAAGATTATTTCCATGGTATTCATGCCTATAGTTTTTCCTTATATAAATATTATGTGTAGTACTCTTTTTATACTTTTCTATTAGTTCTTTCCCAGCCTCTGTTCTCAGCAATGTAGCGTAAGCGACTCTAAATGTAGCGTCGTCGATTTTTTTAACATCGGCTTCAGACGACAAATCTAGTACTGTGCCGTCCTTATTTACGAAATAAATCTTTTCACCATAAATATCAATCGCCTGAATGGGAGTGTTTCCGGCAAAAATAAATGGAGATTCGAAACTCCAACCCGATCGGGCCGGATCGGGTGTAAAAAATCTTCCTAAACGCGCATCGTGTATCCTCGCGCCAAAATCCAAATAATTACCTCCATTTCCATCCCACTTATCGTCTCGCTGTCCGTTAAAATTATTTGGATATTGGTTTCCAAAACTCCTTGCTGGCATCTCATAGCCAAAAGGATAATAATCGTGGGTTTCCAGCACATCGGCCGTATAAAAATTAAAGGTGCTGCCGGTGCTGTTCATCACCTTGCGGTCGCTGGCTACCGTTAGCACATTATCCAGGTGGTTGTTGAGCTCGTAAGCCCCGTTGCCCAGCACGTGGCCTGCATTGTAAAAGGTGTGGGCTGCCGAAGGGGTGCTGAACTGAAATTTGCCGGTGCCGGAGTTATACACCGCACCGCCTACCTGGGCCAGGATGTCTTTTACATCGGTACCCAGGCGCGAGGAGCCGTACACGTCAAACTCGGTGGCCTGGGTCACACAAAATGCGCTCGGTCCGGGGTTAAAGATCAGGTTGTTGTAAGTGGCCATGATGTTGCCCGATGCATCCCGCACGTAATACGTATAGGTCCAGTTATAGGCCGGTAACTCCGGATAGCCAGCGGTATTTTGTATAGGCCTTGCAATTTTCACCACCCGCTGGCGGTTGGCATCGTATTCAAAATACAGGTTGGGCAGGTTTTTGCCCGCGGCAAACATGGCCGCGGCATTGCGGCGTACTTCTTTTACCTTGCGGTCCACGGTCCATACAATGTTGTCGATAAATTCTTTTTTGTCGCGCAGCAGGTTGCCTATCTCGTCGTACTCGTAATCATAGGTAGGCACGTTGCCGGCCACGGCGCTGCTGGTTCCCTTAATATCGGTGCTGTAGCCGCTGCCAACCACCGCATCGTTTACGCCAATGAGCTTGTTGGTGTTAAAGCCGTTGTTATCGAGGTAAGTATACGTAAGAACATCCATAGGGGCGTTTTTGCCCGAAGACAGCGCGGCTGTTATCCCGTTACGGTTAAGGGTTTTGATGTTGCCGTTTTTATCGTAGGTAAACGTGCTCTCGTAGCTGGCGTCGTAAGTGCCGGCGCTCCAGGCATTGCCGGCGGCGCTGAAATTACGGTAGGCTTTCATTTGTTTGATGCGGTGCAGCTGGTCGTAGCGGTAAGCCGTCAGCTGCGGGAAAGCCGTGTTGTCGGTAACGGTATTGGTGGGATCCTTGTCGATGATACTGGTGACCATGCTGCTGATGTTGCCGTTAAACAGGTCGGGGCCGGCGTTCAGCAGGCCAAAGCCCGTGTTATTGTTGTTTACCGCGCTGATGTCGGCCACCAGGTTTTTGTTGGTGCCGGTGTTAAAGCCTGCACTTTTAATGGCCGTATAGTCTTTGAGCGTGCCGTTGCTAAAATAATTGAGGCTGTAACCCATGGCATCGCGGCCAAAGTATTTGTGAATGTCGGTAACGGTGGATGAGAAGTTGCTGCCGGTGCCATCCTTGCCCATATCCGCGTTCACATCCAACGCATTGCTGTTCACCGCTTTTATCCAGCCCTGTATGGTGTAAGCAAAATCTTCGGCGTGCACCTTTTGCTCACCCAACTCCCTGCGCGCCAGGGGACCGTGGTCGTAATAAAAGTATTTGGCGTCGCGGTCCCAGTACAAGCCGTCTTTGCTGGTATATACGGTGTGCAGGCGGTTATCATCGTCGTATTCGTATTTGTGAAAAAACACATCCTGCCGGCCTTTCTGATAGCTCACCTTATTCACATTGCCGCTCACCAGGTCGTAATCGTACTCCAGGGTAAAGTAAGGCGTGGCAAAATTATACAGGGCCCCGTTTTCCTGCACCAGGTTTTTTACGTTGCCGTGCTCATCGTAGCTGTAGTGTGTGGCATGGTTGTAGGTGGCGGAGTTGTTGTCGTCCGTCTCCTCGTAGCTCACAGTAGCCACCCGGTTTCTCAGGTTTTTTTGCGTGTTGCCAGGAAACAGGTTGCTGATGGTGGCGTTCAGCGCCTGGTCGTAATAAGTTTTGATTACCTGCTTGCGTACGGGTGTGGTAACGGCGGTTACAAAATTATTGGCAGCCACCGCGTTTCGCAGCGTGGCAATGGAAGCGTTTACCTCGCCCACTTCAATAATGCGCCCCAGGTTGTCGTATAAGGTATAGCTCGAATAAGGGCCCGGTGCACCGGCGGCCGTTTGTTTGGCATTGGCCGATGCCACAATACGGCCCAGCTTGTCATATACATATTCGGTGCTGGCAATTTCATCGGGCGATTGTGAGGTAAGCGGCGCGTTATACGACTGGTACGAGTAACCCGTTACATACGTGTGGGCCGGCGTGTTATTGTATTGGGCAGGGTTAAGCAATACAACTCCTTTAGGTGGCACAGTACGCCGCAGGTTACCGGCCTGGTCGTAATAATATAAGGTGTAATGGTATTCGCGCAGGCTATAGGTGCGTTCAAATTTTTCGTCGGTAAGGCCCAGGCATTTTTCTTTATAACGCCGGGTAAAATTGTCTTTCACGGCACGGTTCTGCTCCTGGAACTGGGCCAGGGCATTGTTGTAGGCATTGTTGAGCAGGGTGGTGGCGCAGTCGTCGAGCGGTTTCACGGTTTCAAAACCGCGGTCGCACAGCGTTACGTTGCAGGGGGTCATGGCCGGCAGGCACGAGAGGTAGCCGTAGCCATGCACGCTGCTGGTATTGAGCACAAATTTGAAATTGTAGTTGAGGGCGCTGCCGGGTATAGGACCAAAATTGCCGAAATAAACGGCCGTTACCACGGGCAGTTGCTGCGGGCTTAAGGGCGAAACACCAATGGGTGGCAGGGCCATGCCATCCAGCATGAGTTCGCAGTTGCTGCATTGCTGCCCCATGGCGGCATTTTGCAGGTTGGCAAAAATGGCACCGTGCCCAGCATTGTTAAATCCTGCATTGGAGCAAGGCGTAACAAGTCCGGAGGTATTGGGCGGGCTGGCGCTGGTGCAGGTTAAAAAATCGGGCGTGCCAGCGCTGTTAAACAATGCCGGTATAGCTGGTGCAGCACCGTTGCCAAACACCACGCCGGGAGAATAAGGCCCGGTGGGCAGCGAATTGTTATATAAGGTAAACCATTGATTGATAACATTCACCAGCTTGGCGGCCACGGGCACCTGGCTGCCACAGTTAGGCGGGGCGTTACAGTTGTTGTAAAACTCCATATAGTCAGTGTAACCCAGGTTAAAGTTGAAATAATTATTAAGGTGCGTGGCCAGCAGGATGGGATAATTTTCACTGGCTGCGTAGGTAGGGTGTGCCGTGTTGTAAGCATTTATCTCAGCCACCACGGCGGCACAGTTCACACAAGGCTTGGGGCAGGCCAGGTAGGCCGGCACATAAATGGCTCCGCCCGTAGAGAGCGCGCTCTGCTGAGAAGGGCTCCAGCCCGAAAGGTTCACCTGGGCGGTGTACCAATTGTTAATAGGATTGGGCGTACCCCAGGGGCTGCTGCACCTGCACTCCAGCTGCGCAAAGTTGTTTGGCAGGTTGCCGTACAGGTAATTAAAATACTTATCCACTATAGTGATGCCCGGCGGCAGCGAACCGGCATTTTGAACAAACAGGTATTTGGCTTTTAATATTTTGTTACAGCCGCAGGTATCGAGCTGCGAGGGATTGCTGGAAGTGCCCGTATAATTGGAGCCGTAAGGCCGCGGCATGCTCAGCAGGTCTTCGCTGCATTCGGCCAAAGTACTGCCAAAAAAACTGGTGAGCACGGCAGCAAAGCTGTTAAAGGCCGGGTTGGGCGCAGCAGGATTGATGGAGCTGGAACCAAAGGGATTGTTGGCATCACAGCCATCGGCACACACGGCAATCAATGCATTTTTTACATTGTTGTATGTAGTAGGATTATAGCTGCTGCTGCTCGGATCAATAGCACCATTACAATCTTTTAGCTTATACATCCATTCTTCGGCATAACTGGCGCACAGGTCGTTGCAATAGTTGGTGGTGGCAGCCGGAGTTAATGATGGGAAAAGCGAAGAATTTGAGGGCATGATGTTGTTGGGCGCCGGTACCTGGCTGTTGTAGCTGTTGATAAGCGAAGTAATATCAAAGGGCAGCTGCGGGAAGCGGGCCGTTTTGCTTGCATAGTAAGAGGCATAAGTGGCTGAGCAGGGTTGGTTAATGTCGCCGGAGATATTGCCGGCGCAGGCGCGGGTGTCCTGCCCCCAGGGGTTGTGATAAGGATTATTGGTACAATTATTATCTCTTGCATAAGGCGTTTTTGAAACAGGATAATTTATAAACGTGTAAAGCGAAGTCGGTGGAAAATTGGGATAGCTGTTGGAATAGGTAAATGGCAAAAAGTTGAGGGAGTATGGCGCCACAAAGTTAGGCGGCGATAATACCAGTACGTTGGAATTATTAATGCTGATAGAATTGGCCGAGCTCGGGGCAAAGTTGGTAAAACCGCTGTTTACCATACAGCCATTAAAACCGGTGCGGTAGCCATTGAGCGTGGCTGTTTTCTGGATCACGTAATCGGTTTTGCGCTGGGTTACCAGCCTGAATTTATACGTAAGGTATAGCTCTCGGAACATCAGCCACTCTTTGTCTTTGGTGCAGTTATCGCAGCCAAACTGCCCCTGGCCGCTGCCCGCCTGCAGGCGCGCCATGTTGTAAATAGCGGGCGGGCTGCTGAGGTTGGAAGGCAGGGGATACACCTGGTTAAAGGCATTGAGCATGTAATCGCGGTAGGTATAGGCGGCCGCGCTGGGCTTGGCATTTCCATACGCATCGGTGTACGAATTGTTTTGTGCAATGAGGTTGGCCGTTAAGCCTTGCCCGCCGGCGGCAAAAAACGGGTCGTAATTGGCCGTGGTGCAGGAGTTCATGCAGCTGGAACCGCTCAGACCCGACAGGGGCTTTAAAAATCCTTTAGCGCAGGCCTCGTCAAACGAGGTTACCTGCAGCATCTCATAATCGTATTGATCGCTGGCCTTGTTCAGGTTACAAAATTCAAGGTAGGCATATTCCGGGTGATACGGCAAAAACAGCTCGGCCCACTCGCGCTTAAAATACTTAATGTAATTGGCCAGTGTCAGAATGGCGGGATTAGTGCTGACCCCGTTAATGGTCACATATAGGTTCGCAGGATAGGTAATGCCGGTATAAATAATCCCCAGCACAGAGCCCGTACTGAAAATCGATGTGGGGTCGTTGCTGGAATACACCCCGTTTACCTGGGTGTAAGCAGCATATTGCCCGCCCGGTACAAAATCCGAGATCATGGCGCGGCGCCCGGCTTCGCAGGGATTGTACGGCTGGCACAATTCCATGCATTTGGCAATGAGCTCGGCTTTTTTCTGCGGCGTGAGGCTTCCTGTGTAGTTAACCACCGACGTAGAACAGGCCTGGCAATTGGTGCCGCAGGAAGAAAAATCGATGGCGTTGGTTTCGTCCTGGATGAGCTGCTGCAGGCTTTTGATGCAGGTATTGCCCGCCAGGTATTCGATAATGTATTGGTCTATCGGCGTATCGCTGACGCGCAGCGTTTTGGTAACCACATAATTGCCCAGCGCCGGAAAGGTAACCGAAATGGGCTGGGGCGACAGCTCGAACTTAAGGCTCGGGTTGTCGCAGGTACCCACATTGCCGGTAGTAATGGGTGCCCCCACCGTAGCCGTTACCGGCTGGCCGGCGGGGTAGCCGGTTTTGCTCACTTCGGCACCGCATTCGTCCTTAATGCTGAACTCTACCTCATAAATGCAATCAAAACATTTTAAAGGCGCGCAGGTAGCATCCGTAAAATCTTGGGGGGTAAATTCATACACAAAAGTTTGAATAGACCCAGCGGCTTCCACAAATATTTTTTTGGAGGATACAATGCTGTAATTACTATTGTCTGTTTTATTAAACAAAATGTGATCGTCGGTGAGCGGCGCCACCTTGTTGTAACCGGCTATGGTGTCGAGAGCAGTTGGCCGGTCGCCCATCAGCGCGGTGGCTACTACCCGGCCTTTCATATCTTTATAGGTGGCACTTGCCTGGCGGTTGGCATCCACCACAATGTCTTTATCGTAATGGCCTACATTGCCGGCTTCGGAGCCAAACAGGCGCTTCAGCTCACTGCTGCCAGGGTTCGTATAATAAAATTTGGTTTCGTGCCCACTCTGCAGCTTATGCGCATCGCCCGGCATACTTTGTGCAACCACACGGCCCGTTTTATCGGGTGCATATTCCACCTGAACAAAAGGATACTCGGCAGCATCGGGCAGATAACCTTGCGCTCCGGCCTGGTTGGTATTGCTGGGGGAATAATATTTGGAGGCGCCCAGCGAGGCACTTTTGCTCATCTTACCGGTGGCTGGCGCGCAGGCCGTGTTGTCCACATCAAAATCGAGCTTGGTGTAAATTTGTGGCGTTCCTGAAGTATTCATGTTCAAGGCGGGCTCGTATAAAAAATAATAGCGGTCCATCGGCACGGGCAGCACGCTCACCGCCGGGCGACCCTGGAAATCGTAAATGGTTTGTTGCGCAATCGTTTTATTCTCGGTATTGAGCTTAGCCTGGCTCTGGCGGCCCATCAGCAGGCCGTCCATATAACTCACACCGGCTCCCTTTTTGCCGTCCTCGGCAAAGGTCATGGTAGAACCCCAGTTCAGCAGGTCACCGCTGCTGCTGTTGGCCGTGCTTACCTGGTATTTGATGTTGTTGGGGAAATTGCTTACCGAGCCGTAATCGAGGTACAGGGCATTGCTCGACCAGGGCGTTTCCACCCGGTCGGTAATGGGGTCAGGTCCCCGACGGCCAATGGCACGCACTCTGAAAGTAATATACCCTTTTTCATACAACAATGGTATTTTGTAGGTGTTACCGGTAGTGATCACCCGGGTGCCGTCGTGCGCAAAATTATATACCAGCGGTGCGCCGGCGTAGTTGTTCACCCAAGTCCACTCCAGCTCATACTCTTCGGCACCGATCATATAGTTCCAGTACACTTCCATGTCGGTAACACACACACCGGCGCCACAATTGCGGGTAATGAGGTTGTAGTTGAGCTCCGTAGGTATGCTGCTGGGGGCCCATGTAGTGCTGGGAAATGCATAGAAGCGCGTAGTTTGCACCTCGCCTTCCATAAACAATCCCGAAGGGGTGGCAATTACCGCCGAAGTATTGAGGTTGATGGTGGTAATGCCTGTCACATTAATCACAATCCTGGCATAGTCGCCATTCAGTTTTTTAATGGCTTTATCGGTATAGATACCATTGTTCCGGTACGTAATTACCAGTGAGTTACCGGTTATCTGAGTTGAAGTACCGTTATTAGCATAGGCCACAATGTTAAAACTGATGGTCGATTGAAAATCGACCGGGTATACCAGGTGCTGGGTTTCATCCAGTCCAAAGCGAATAAAATCCTCATGTGCGGTATAATTATAACCATTGGTCCACCAGTTGGGCACCGTAGAGTATTTTTCGTCGAACACGTTGATCTGTGCGCCAGCAGCGGGATTATTCACGCGTGCGTTTTTGATCTCAAGCGCAGCCGGCAGCTGCCACGCACAGCATATAAAAAACAGGAAAACCAGCAGTTTATCTTTTTTCATACTTATAATTGTTTCAGGTTGGTGAGTAGTTTATAATTTGTGTAAGCAGCAGCCGGCACCAGTTTGTTTTTGCCGGCAGTAACATAGTGCGATGGTTTAAAGTCGTTATCAAACACAGAGGTGGTGCCCATGCCCGAAAAGCTCATTCGCAGCCGGGCCTTGCGGTTAACGTTAGCGGCGTCGGGCATTTTTTCGCGGTACAGGCTGATGATCTCCTTCACGTAAAACGTGGCAGGATCAAACACCACCTCGATAGATTGGTAAAGCCCGTTTTTAAAGCTGAAGCGATAGGCACTCAGCTCCTGCCGGGCGCCGGTTTTATAAAATTCTATTTTTTCGTAAAACCGCAGCAGGCTGTCTAGGTCCATTTTAAGTGGATTCGCAGGGTTCACATGGCCTTTCGCCGTTTCCACAATCATCACCTTAGAGCTGTGGTCCACCGCAATCAGGTGTTCGCCGGTAACCAGCATTTCGTTGCCGGCCTGCTTCAAATAATATTCATTTTTATTGCGTTTATACACCCCGCTTTCCGAATCAGCGGGTTTAACCTCGTTGTCAAAAAACAGATCGTAACGCACGTCCATGCGCAGCTGCTCCGATTGGTAATACATGCGGTTGATCTTCTCAAAATCGGTTTTGGCGTCCTGCGCCGGCACCAGGTAACCCGCTAATAAAAATATAGCTATTAGTATCTTCTTCATTTTCTTAAGCCGCTTCGGGTTTCTTTTACAGTGTACAGTCCTTTTTCAGTTTCTTTTTGCACCCTTACCAGCGTGCCCTCCTCGTCATATTCGTAAATGGTTGAAAAATTGCGGTCGTCGTGCTCGGCCATCAGGCGCAGCGATTGTGGATCAAACACCTGGGTTTTCATGCTGGCGTTAAACGGATGGATACGCAGGTCGTCGAACAGGCACACCCGCTGGGTGCTGGCATTCACCAGCTCTATGTCCATAGGGGTGCCGGCTGCCATGGCCGGCACGTTGAATTCGTACTCGATCTTTTGCCAGCCGTTAATAATAGCCGTACGCCGGGTGGTAGTGATGGAGGCCGGGCTGCCGTTGATTTTGATGTTGACCGACGGGCCGGTGTAGGTATTTACCTGTGGCGAGGTAATGAGTATGAAGCCCTGCACTTCGCGGGCCCATACACTCAGTACGTATTTGCGGGCAGTGGCGGCCAGCGGGCCAAACAAGCCGGCATTGTCTATGGGCTTAAGCGTATACGGCACGTTGTCGGCCACGGGTGATAATGGATTGGCGGTAAATTTGCGCGTTACGCTCAGCTTGGAAGGCGTGCTGCCCGACGCGGCTACCGGCACCGAAATGGCATAGCGGCCCGTATGGCCCAAAGCTACCACGCGGTTAGCATCGCCATAAAAATTAAAATGCCCGATATAGCCGCTGGTGTTGTTAGCTCCCAGGGCCGAGCACTCCTGGTACAAATAATCATAGTCCTCAAATCCATCAAAGCCAATTTCGTTATAATAGGCATTGGCCGCGGCCGCAACGGGCAGGGTGTTGTTATAACCATACAGGCTGGCCGAGCGGCGATCCAGCGCATCGTTCATCTGCAGCGCATTGCCGTGTTGATTAATGAGCTGCGCCTCGCTGATCCACATCCAGTTGTTATTTATGGTATTATCCCAGGTACGGGCACCATTGTTTACCGAAAGCCAGGCACTTGTATTTTGCTGATCGTAAAACGGTTTAAAATTGCTGTAAGCGCCGTTTGTTGCAATGTTGGTATTGGCAGAGTTCCGCGCTATCAGGTAAGCATAATCTTTTTTGGGGCGCCAGTTGCCGCGCAGGTTCTCAATATAAGGGTTCACTACCTCATTCACCAATTTACCACACTGCACCGTGGTAGAAGGCAGATTGGTGCATTCTTCCCGTTTCTCCCCACAAAATCTGGCCGCCGCCAGATCTTCGCTTACGCTGTTAATGACTACGTTGGGGATTGTGGTAAGACCAAATGCAATGATTCCGCAGGGCGGGTTGTTCATGCTGCCCATGCGGGTATTAACGATGGAGCTTGGGCAGCAGCTCAGCAGGTTATAGGTATTAGGCGTTATACACACTACCTTGGTCCAGTCGTTGGTAAGCGCCCCGGGATTGTTATAATTATGAGGCATGCGTAACACAATGCGGTAATTGTTTCCGGCGCCGCAGGGTTGCGGGTTGCCTGTCACATTAAAGTCAATATCCAGGTTGTCGTATAATACAGGTGAAACAGCACCCACCATTGTCCAGCTTTTGGTCACTGAAAAACTGGCACCGTACATGCCAATCTCATTCCAGAATTGGGTCACAAAAGGATAATTATTTGTTAAGGTTTGAAGATTCAGATTTGCATTGGGATAAACCTGAGAATTATATCCACTCAACGGGCTGGTACTCGCGATATTGGTATTAAAGGGCGCATTGAGAAAAAGGCCCATAATAAAATTTTTCTCGGCTGTATAAAAATCTGTGGCATTGCAGCTGCATTGCAATACTTTCGTATCGCCCAAAATGGTTTGCCAGTTTTCTGAATACTCTACCGCCGATGCGCTCAACACCCCCGTACTGGAATTAACCACCAGCTTGTTGGTAGTGCTGTTCACGGGATTTTGCAGCGAGGTAATACTTGCCATGGGCAGCTCCTGCAAATTGCGCCGGCCCGAGCGGATTACCTTCAGATCGATGTTGGCTGCAGAAGTGCCGGAGTTTATGAATTTCTGGCCATCACTTCTTACGAGGTATGTTCTGCTAGCAACGGCATCATATACTACCCAAGTGGACATGTAAGTGCCTGCTGGGTTTATGCGTGTAAGTACCTCGTCACCTGGTACCAGGTAAGAGCCAGATACTTCGCCGGTGGTGTTTATATAGTTTACTGTGTTGGCCGTAAGATTTAGTCCAATGTTCTTATAAGCATGCCCCATGCGGTCATAAGCCCAGTAAGCGGGATACTTAAGATCATACACCGGCTGGTCAAAATCGTTGGCGGTGCTGGTTAACACCACTTCCCCATTTTCCTCGTCGTACAGCAGGTTACGGGTTTGTACGCTCGAGTGGTTGTCGAAGGCCACGGTATAATCCACCAGGCCGTACTGGTTAATCACTTTAGTGGTGCTGATAGAATTGAACTCGCGCTTTTCGTTCGAAAAGCTGGGCCATATAAATAACAGTGGTACATAATAACTGCAACTGCCCAGGCTCACGTTCACACTCACACCCGTGCCCCATATACTGTTCACAGCATGCCGCGCATCGTTAATAATATCGGTGGTTTGACCCATGGTTTTGCTGGAAACCACGTTACCGGGGCTAATGGTATTCACCACGTTATCCAGCCGGTTGGTAGTACCAGCCCGGGTTTTATAAAAATAGGTAATGCCGGCATAAGGTGTTTTATGTTCGCCTTCTTCATAATGTTTTTCCCCCCTGGGTTTGCCGTGCATGTCGTTGGTGTGTATGGCAAAGCCCTGGCTCATGTATAGCTTGTCGGTAGAGCCAAAGTTCAGCAGGCTTTTTATCAGTTCGGGCTTTACCCGCTGTTTCTGCAGGTCTGTTCTTTCGGTATAGGCCGGAAAATCGCGTGCCGTGTAAAATTCATATTCCGTTTTGCCCGTAGCATGTTTCCTTACATTTTGTGCGGTGCGATCCAGATTTTTAACGGTTACCTTGCTGTAGCCCACCAATGGATCGGGATAGAAGCTCTCGCCCAAAGGCTCTTCCTGGAAATATTCGTCGTTGGGTGCCATAGGGCGGTTGATGCTGAACTCGACGGGTGCACGGTTCGAATTTTCATCGCCCCCATGCATAGGTTCGTAGCTGGCCACGCCGCTGCTGATGTCGACACCATTGCGTTTGGTGGTGTAGCTATATTCCTGTCCATAAGTAGAGGCAGTTTCTCCTGTCATGGCATTCCAGTTATCGTTGATCACAATCTTTTTTACACGTGAGCCTCCTCCCAGTTTTTTGCCGGTGGGGTTGCAGAGGCGCACCACCGAGCGGGCCGGCACAAAGGTTTTGGCGATGCCCCTATTGTAAAGTGCTTTATTAATTCCTATAAAGAGTGCTTTTACATCGGTAATGAGCGTAACCAGGCCCTTAATAATGGTTTCGGCGTTGCCTGAATTTTGCGAACCGGGAAAGATAACGCCTGGCAGGTACATGCGTCCTAGCTGAAAGGCCGCTTTTACAATGGGATTGATCTGCGTGCTCGAGTTATCGTCGTTAATGCCTACGGGGCTCAGCTTCACAATGGCGTTGTAATAGGTATTGCCACCGTAGCTGTAACTAACGTTATTGCTTATATTAATACTTTCGATGCCGGCATACAAAGGCACAAATTCATACTTGCCGGGTCTTAGCTCCACACAGGCTTTGATGTATACCTTTTCTAAGCTCTTAAAGTATTTTTCCTTCAGCAGGCTCAGCGCATTAGGAGCATTTACCGGCACCCCATCCGCTTTGCTGGCCGAAAGGTCCACCACCATAAAATCCCTGCCGTGCAAGGTTGAGCCAACCCCTGCGCCAGCGCTATTAAGCGCCATGCCGCTGATGCCAAACATTTGTCCCGCTTCCTTGTCCTGCACGTAGGCATAATCGTCGGCTTCATAGGTAATATTGATTTTGCTGCCGGCCGGGGTCTGTATTTCCGTCAGGCTCCAGGCGCGTGCATTTGCATCGGCGCTTGTGGCATCTTGCACTGTATACGGAAAATCGAGATTGTTCAGATTTCCACCGTTATTTTTCTGGTAATAACCCCAGCGGTCTACCGACGAAGGATCGTAAGCCGGATTATCGGCAGCGCTGCCATAATTGCCGTTGCAATAGGTAAACAAGTAAGGCGTTAAGCTCCCTTTGTTGCTGTTGCCGTAGGTAAAATATATTTTTTTAAGCGTGAGCTTGCCATTGGTAGGCGTGCCGGTGCCGGGCACCGGTACGCCTGTGCTGGCCGTTAAATTGTTATTGGAAATACCGGGACAAAGCGAATAGTCGTATTCGAAATGCACCACCTTAATGGGCGTGAGCCCGTTGGGCGAAGAAGTTGACAGGTTTTTTTTGGCATACAGCCGTATCTCCTTGAGGCAGTTAGTTTGGCGGGCGCCAGTGGTTTTTCCGCCGTTCTCATCGCTCACGCCAATACCATCGCTGCGCTGCGCAGGATCCAGTACAAACAGGGCTATGTAGTTTTTGGTTTCGATGGAATGCGGCACCCACACATCGCGTGTACCATAAATGTAACTGGCCTTATCGTCGGTTTTGTCGCTCAAAAATCCTGAATTGAAAGCCGCCTTGTTCTGGTCAAAAGGTACGCGCCATTGGTAACTGCCGGTGCCGGAGCCCATCATCGAATAATTAAACTTAGTGTAATCGCCATAGTCGTCGGCCGAAGGACCATTGCCCGTACGGTCTACATAGTCGGGTGAAAGAATTTCGGTGAGCAAGTAGGAGTGCACGTATTCCGGCACGATGTTGCGCTCGTAAAAATGATCGAGGCCTTTGCTGTTCGATTTGGAATTGTCGGTGCCGGGGGCATACGAAATGAGACCAAAATTGGTATTAGACGCCAGGTTGGTTTGTGCCGAGCCCGAAATATTAAAGGTAACTTCGTGCTGGGTGCGGTTATACACCGGTATGCCGTATACATAACGGCCGCCGGTGGGGTTGGTGACCATGATTTCCGAAATGTGATCTTTTTTATTGCCCGAAAAAGCCAGGCGGTTGGATGTAAAATTATAATTGCTGCTTAGCAGCTCGCCGTAAGGAAAAGTGGGATTATTGCGATTTAACACATTGGCCAGGTTTTGGCCGGTAAACGTGTTAGGCACTATCGGGTTATAGCTGTAAATGGTTTTGTCTATCGCGGCGTACTGTGCTTCAGAGGCGTTCAGCGTGCTCACCAGGTTATTGCGCACCGCCCGTTTGTTTTTTCTGAAATTGGCACCAACGGTTTGAAACGTGCCGGCATTGTTCACCAGGCGGTTGTTGGCTTTCCAGTCTTCGTCAGAAATTTTTTGCAGCTCCACCGCCACCGGGCTGTCATTCATAACAGTGCTCAAAAAGGCATTGTCGTCCGTTGTTTTCTCGCCGGCCACTTTAAAATAAGCCGACTCATAGTCGTTGGCGGAAAAGGAGAATTGAGCGCTGTTCAGCATATCATTCTCGCTATCCCAGCGGCCGGCATTGCCCTCGCTCCATTGCGTGCTTGCATTCACCCCCACATTGATGTCAGGCATCAACAATAGTTCACCGCTCACCCCAAGGCCAAAGCTCGACTCGGTGGTGGCGTTGTCATGCACGGTGCCCATGTCGTTGCGGTGGGGCCTGAAAGCCATTTCCATACCCTGTGCCGATGCAAAAAACAGGTCGTAGCTATAATTGGCAATGGGCAAATTCGGTGTTTCGGGATACATCATGCCATCCTTTTCACGGGTAAAATCCTGCAGCGATTGAGGGTAAACATTTGGTGAATTCAGGTACCCATAGCCCGGGAGATTAATGTCGGTAGACACCATGCCGTTTTGCGCGTAGTACCCCCGCACGTAACCAAAGGGGGCTGTTACGCAGGCATTGGTGCCCAGCTTAAAATCGAGGCTGTAGCTTTGCGATTTGGTGTCGCCGCTGGCCTTGGGTAAAAAGGCCTGCGATGAAACCGGCACGCTGGCCGACGAGCCAAAACCCATGCCCATGCCATTGCTCCCCTTATTTTTATCGCTGGAACTCCTTTTCTTGTCAAAATCTTTGCCCCTGGCCACTGAAAGACCCACGCCGGCCGAAACGGATTTTAAGCCCTCGCGCGAATTGTAGTTGGCACCCATATTTATACCAATGCTGGCAATGGTGTTTGCAGTTTTGTACTGGCCGCCAACACCCAGCTGGGGGTAAACACTAACGCCGTCGGTAGTGCTCGCTTTTACACCCAGGCCTGCTGTGAGCGAGCCCTGAATTTTATTGCCGGCCGCCAGCGCCATGGTGGGCTCAAAATAAAACTCAAGGCCCACACCTTTGTAGTTACTTTTGGTAACACCCATCCCGCCGCTCAGGCTAAAGTTGCCGCTGTTGCCCACAAATTCCACACCCGCGCCAATGCCCACGCCCCAGGCTTTAAAATCCTCGATTTTAATTTCGCGCTTTATTTCCTCGCCGTTAAAATCATCGGGCAGGCCGCGCACGCTCCTGTTAATGGCGCCCGAATTGATGTTCCAGCCCAGGCCCACCCAGCTGGCTTCCTGATCCATGCCCGGGCTGGCGTGGTAGGCAATGTTGATCGGGTAACCGTCCACATCCATCAGGGGGATGTTGTAATTAAAATCGCCGGTAAAAAGGTTTACCATATCGCTGGCGCCTGCGCTGTCAAAGCTCGAAAACTCGGGCTGGCTGGGCCCTGCCGTAAGGGCAAATGCCCTCGACGGAAAAATAATGTTGTTGCACAGGATGGCAACCAGCAGCAGGCTGGAAACAGCTTTTGAAACGGCTTTGTTGTTTAATCGTATGAACATAATTTTAACTCGCTTTTATTTTTGGGAAATGATTAATGTCGCTTTTGCTGAACCTGAATTTTAAAATACCGTGCTGAAACAGCTCGTCGTTATATACCAATACCAGGTCCTCTTTCAATGCATCGGCAAAGTCTGTTTTCTCAAAGCTCATCACAAACAAAAAGCTGTTTTGGATAGAGAGCTCGCTTTCCACGTGCATCAGGCCGCAGTTTATTTTTTTAGCCCCTGCTTCCAGGTAAAAATCATTTTTAATCTCTCCATTTAAATAGTGCAGCATCTGGGCGTATTTCTCCTTGGTGGCAACCAGCTTTTTCATGGGCACATTGTTCAGCGGAGTGATCTTAAACGCAAAATAATAGGCGCTGTCGTAGTTTCTCAGCGCATTGTCAAAGGCGCGTCCATCGGCAGAGGCTGCATGGTTATTTTCCCTGAGTGCCAGCACTTCCCCCGGAAGATATCCGGCCTCAAAAGAAAACGCTTCCGAATCACGGGTTTTTTCAAGCTCCTGTTTGTTGTTGTTATAATACGCCATAAACTGCTCGGGAGCCAGCTGCTGCCTGCCACAGCCCGAAAAAAGGCATAAGGCAATTATGAAACAAAAAAACTGTTTATTCACCATTGTATTTTTTATTGGCATAATCCACCACTTGTTTTGAAATGTTCATGTCTTCCTCCGCATGCATCACTGTGCCTTCGCCATTCGCACCCAGCACCAGGTCGATGCTCTTTTCCTGGCCGTATTCTTTTATATAACTGTTCAGCTGGCTCCAGATCTGGGCATCGTATGTGGCTTTCAGCCGCTCCTGCTCTTCCAGGGCCGCCTGCCGTTGGTGGAGGTATTGCCGCTGCAGGCGTTTCACTCCCTCCTCCGCAGCGGTATTTTTTAGACTCGTCACCTGGTCGTACAGGCTGTCCAACTGCTGCTGCCGGTTTTTCTTGTTCTCATTAAACTGCGTTTCCAGTATTTCCTTCATTTTAAAATTATTGAAGAGGTAAGCAGTATCCACAAAGGCCACGGTTTTAACGCGCTGGTATGTTTGCCAGTTGAGGTATAAAATGGCCAGCAGCAATAGCGCCAGCAGTATGTATAAAACAGTTCTCAGCATAATAATTATTCTTAATTAGGATTAATTCCGCCCCCACCCTGGTTGTTAGGAGTATTAGGATTCTGCACGATGCCGCTGCTAATCATTTTAAACCGCAGGTAAAGCTTTTCGTTTTTCTCATTAATTACTTCCAGTATATAAAAGCCGGGGGCCAGGCTTGCAACATTTAACGAGTAGCGGTTATCGCCCAGGTTGTGCAGGGTGCTGTTAATGTAATTAGCCAGGTTAGGCGTGTTGTTAGAAAGAACTACTGCGTGTGTTTTGCTGTACACATTAAATTTCAGATTCATCGTATTGTATTCTCCTTCCACGGTAAACAGTACCCGGTTGGCTACCGGTGTATAAAATCCGCCATCCAGTTTTACCTGTGGCACGGCATATACATTGGGCATAACCGGTGCAGGGTTAAACACGCCACCTCCTTTTACAGTGCCTATGGGTCGGGCATACAAAGCTGCTCCGTTAAGTACTACAGCGGGGTAAAGATACTGGGTCAATGCGCTGGCACTGTGTGTGTATAACAACACATCATTTTTAGCCACATACATGTTTCCACTGGCATTGCGGCCAACACGTATAATATCCCCTTCAGCATAGGTATATGTAAGCAGGTCGGAGCTGTTCCTGAACAGCAGGTAAATAGTGCCTGCTTTTATCCTCACCAGGTGCACCACGTCGTAAGCCGCGTTAAGCGTCAGTACATGGCTGGTATACGGCAGGGTGCCGCTTACGGCTTGTTGCATAAGCGTATATGCCCTGCCCGTATTGCCTGTTTTAAAACCATTAATGTAGCTGCTGTTTTGTGTAAACACATCCTGGTTGTCGCCCACAAAACCAAAAGCATAGTCATCGGCCAGCTTGGTCACCTTTATTTCAACCCAGCCATCGGTGTTTTTGTTGATCATATTACCCGCCAGTGAAAGACCCAGTGAATCGGAACGCAAGGTTTTGGCGGTATCGGGCGTAAAAACCAGGTTGGTATTAAACAACCAGCCGGGTCGCAAACCCACAGACACGCGCCGGTTGAGCGTATCCACGGCCGCCGAGTCGCTAACCTGTACATCGTAAATGCCGGGCACCATATCGCCCCTGTAATTAGAGTTTAGCGAGTCCTTCCACAATACTTTGTAGGGCGGCGTTCCTCCGGCAAGATCAAGGTAGGCATACGCATTATAGGGATAATCGTAATCGGCATGCTCTTTGGTAACCGTCATTTCAAGCGGCGCCGTAAACGAACAGCCTATGTTTGCCACCGGAGCACCCGATTCGTATACCATGGCCTTGAAGCGCCATTTCTTTTGTGAATAGGTAGCGTCTGTGTTCGTCCATATCACCACACCATTCAGGCGGTAATTTACCGTGTTTCCCACGCGCTCCATTCTTAAAATATCCCCTTCGTCCCACGACGCCATGGTATAATAGGTCCCATTCATAATCCGTTGAATGCTGGTGGGAGATTTATAAATACCAAGGTCAATGTCGGTATTGGTATTGGCCGAATAGGTGCTGTCCAAAAAGCCCATGTGCGCATAGGTATTGTTATTCGTCAGTACTACATCTACATGCCCGTTTTTACCAGGCTTCAAAACATTTTTACTCACGGCAGACCCCCAGGTAAATAGTCCGGTATTTACCAGTGTATCACGCTGCTGCTTTGCACCGGTAAAATCAGACCACTTTGTTTTGTAGTCAATGGGAAAAGCATAGTAGCTGGTAGTATTCAGGTAATCCTGGCCCAAAACGCCATATATGCCTTTGCTGCTTGAATCGAGGGTAGCTGTAATCACGCTGCCGGGTTGCCAGGTATACATTACCAGGCCCGGTTCGCGGGCAAGTGGTGTCACTGAACCGTCCAGGCGATCCTTATCGGTATTATGAATAATAACGGGAAGAATTTTTATATACTTTGCAAAATAGGTATTGCCCAATACGCTGGAGCTGCAGCCTACATTTACCATCGGTATAGAGCTGTCGTGCAACCCGCAGCGTACTTTCCATATTTTGGAGCCATAGCTCGAGTGGGTAGTGCTCCACACCACGGTTTCATTCAGCACATAATTTATGGTATTGCCAATGCGCTCCAGCCTGAACACATCTCCCGGGTTATAATTTACAGTAGTACCCATTGCCGCACCGTTCACTATCTGCTGGAGATAGTTGGCAAATATGTACACACCAAAATCAATATCCTCACAACTGTTGACCAATGTAAATGCACTGTCCAACACACCAATTTTCTGGTAAGTGGCGCCGGAGTTCAATACTACCTCAAACCACATGTCGTTATTAGCAGGAAAGGTGTTTTTGCTTAGTGCTGAGCCCCAGCTAAACGGGCCTGTATTTTTAAGTGTATCGTTGCTTTGCTTCAATCCGCTGAAAGAGGCCCAAAGCAGCTTATGGCCAATGTTGTATTTATATTTTACCGAGTCGTTGTGACTGTCTTTCACCCGTAGCGTATACGTGTTTTTTTTAGCATTGGTCAAATCCTTGTTGCTGGTATTGCCTGGCAACCATTTATATGTATAGGGTGGATATCCTCCGGATGGCGTAATCGTAATATTGCCAAGGGTATCATAATACGCCGGATTAAGGTGATCGATATATGCCAGCGCTTTGATTTGAGCTTGCGTTGTGGCCACACCCAGTAGCGCCACCAGTGTTAAAAGCGGTTTAATTATTTTCATATGTGTTCAGGGATATGTAAAATGGCACTATCTTCTATCAGCAAAAGAACTGATCGGGTAAGGCATAGACATGCCAAAGTCTGCACCGCAGATGTGTGTGGGTAAAGCATTGTGTTGTTAGGATTGGGCCGGACAACGATAAACTGTTTCCGGTAATCAAATATAGTTCGCTGTTTAGCGCTATTTAAAACAAAGATGTGGAAACCGGTTTTCGGTTTACATTTGGCAGACTTTTAATGTGCAAATACGATAACGGTTTACTGGCTACCAGATGTTTTAAAAAAAATCGTTGCCAATCCATAAAGCATAAAACGATTTAAGTTTATCACAAACCCGAAAGAAAAAATTTAAATTTTCAGATACGCAAATGAATAGGTAAAGCTTACATTGCTGTCGTACCGGTAAACCAGCCTCCCGGCTTAGTGGCATTGCCATAGTACATGGTTAAACCAGTGTCAGGGCTGCTGTTAAAGTTGCACAAAAACTCGGTGGGCAGGCCGTGAGGATGATCCTGCGGTCGCTCACTGTAGTGGCGACGTTGCCAAGGTGGTTGATGAGCTTTTATTTATAATAAGGGTGCGCCCTCCAGCAACAGATAATTTTAAGACTGAACCAGCTTTTTCTTCATAACGCCTTGTTTCAGGTCGGGCTTTATGCTGCAATCTCTTACGCACCGACGCTTAGCGAAGGTGTGCCTTACGCTTGGAATTTTGATTGCAAAAAAATCCCTTCCGCACGCGCAAAAGGGATTTTTTCAGTTGCATTATTTCAGCCGCTTTTTCTTCATCTCCGGCAGCAAGCGGTCCAGCTCGTGCAGGGTCATGGTCATGCCTTCCTTAAAGCCCATGCTTATCACCATTTCCAGTGTAGCCAGGTCATTAAAGGTTAGCAGCTTTTCAACCAGGGTGGTTTCGCCTTTGCTGGTAAAGCGAACCTTCCAGTCCGCAATTGGCGTTTCCGCGTTGGTGTCGGCATTCATAAAACTATCACTTGCGTTATAATAGCTGCAGGGCTCTATTTTTTTGTAGTGTATCTTGGCCCATTGCTCCTGCCCCTCGGGGCCCACCATGGCATAGTGCCAAAATCCGCCTTCCCTGAAATCCATGCTTTTTGTTTTTGCCTTCCAGGGCTTAGGCGCCCACCACTGTTCCAGCAGCTCGGGTTTTGTATAGGCGTCCCACACCAGCTCTGGCTCTGCAGCAAATTGTTTTTTAATGCGGATGGTTTTGTTCTCCTTGTTTACGGTAAAGTCAAATTCTAAATTCATAGTTGTTTTATTTAATAGTTAGGATTAGTTGCTTGCAAAAAATTCCTGAGTCAGCAAGTTAATAAAATTTATTTTCGAAAGAATTCCCAAATGCGTGGTGGCCGGCAGCACCGCCAGCTGCACGCGTGGCATGGGCCCCAGGTCGCCGGGCAGATTGCCGCCTTGTTTTCTCACCATCTGGGTAATGTGTTCGATGGTGGTCATGTCGCAATCACCAAACACCAGCAACAAGGGCTTTTTTATTTTTGCGTACTCTTTCTCCCAGTTAAAAGGCGTCATGTCCAGCTTTTTAAGTTTGGCAACAAGTATTGGAAAATGTGTTTTATCGGGAGCCAGGCTGTCGTACTGCCGTTTAAAAATAGTACCCTCAAACAGCTGCGGGGTAATGGTTGGCACCAGGGGCTTAAAGGCTGGCTGCAATCCCTCATCGCTGTAGCTAACCGATACGCAGGCCATTTTTTTTACCAGCCTCGGGTGGCGGATGGCCAGCTGCAGGGCCGTGCCAGCACCCATGCTATAACCCATCACATCGGCGCTGTCAATGTTTAAATATTTCAATAAAGCAGCGGCATCGTCGGCCAGGTTCTCATACGTAATATCGCGGTTATTATCGGTGCTTCGGCCATGGGCCTGAAATTCGGCAAGGATCACTCGGTGCGTTTTCGAGAGCTCTTTTGCAAACTCGCGCATCGGCCCTTCAATGGTCATATAAGCGCCATGCAGCAGTAGCAGCGGTTGGCCATTGCCCTGCACTTCATAATACATGTTGATGCCGTTTACCGGGGCGTAGCCTTTGGCCGGCGGCACTGCCGCGTTTGTTTTATTACTTGCCGGCGCAGCCAGGCTTGTGAGCAGCATCGTAAAAACTATGCTTGCTATTTTAATAGCTATTTTTTCCATATTATTTCTTGTTAGCTTTTAAGTTTTGTAATAACAGGTCTAATAAGGCAAACCGTTTGGCCCATATGTTGCGGAATTGTTCCAGCCATTTGTCCATGTCTTTCATTGTTAGTTTAGTTTAAATTGTCAATAGGATTAAAGCTGAGCAAGGCCACGCCGCAGTCAAATTGTTTGCTGTTGGCGAGCCGGTAGTTTTGTTTTTGGCTTACTTCACTAAAAATGGGCATGCCTTTGCCAAGAATGGCCGGGTTCACAAACAGGTTCAGCTCATCAATCAGGTTTTCTTTAATAAGAGCCGATACCAGCTGGCCGCCGCCGTAAACAATCATATCGTTGCCTTTCAGATTTTTTAGTTTTTTAACTTCATCGGCCAGGTTTCCATTGGCCACCGCCGTATTGCTCCACGGCGAGGCCGTAAGTGTTTTCGAAAACACCACTTTAGGGGTTTCCACAATTTTTTTAGCGCCGGGCTCATTGTTGGCAAGAGCGGCAATCCAATGTGGAATAAAGCCTTCGGCCAGGTTACGGCCCAGCAAAATAGTGTCTACCGGGTCGGTAAGGCGGGTCACATAATCACTCAAGTCGTCAGACCAGTCAAAGATCATCCAGTCCATTTCTCCGTTGGCGCCGGCAATAAAGCCATCCATGCTCATTTGCACCTGTAGTTTTAATTTTCTCATTTTTTTGTTTTTTATATTGGGTTAAATTATGAAACTGATTGGTTGCGCAAATATATATGCAAATGATTGGTTGCGCAAATTTTTTAACACATTTTTTTTCAGGTATGTTAAATACCGGCGAAAAACGCTCCAAAAACCTTAATTATCAAAACGCTGTTTAAAAGCGGAGTATATGCCCTTAAATACCTGCCGTTATAACAGTTACACTCCGCCGGGTAAGCTTCGTCTTTTCATGGCTTTTTTAAGGTGTTATTTAAAATCGCATTCAGGGCGCCTAGCGGGCCTTCCGCTTTAGCCGGCTGGCAGGGCATAAGTGCCGTAAAAAAAATCGCACGTACGGGGTCTTTTGCGATAGCAAAAGCCGCCGCCGCACGGCGGCACTAATACCCTGCCGCGCCGGGCTGCCGCTTCAGCCCCTGGCGCAATTCCACAAACACAGGCAGCAGCTCCGCAACCGCTGAGTCAAATTTGAACCGCTTACCAAAGAAGAATCCTTAACAAACAGGGGCTTGCCATATCTTTAAAAAAAGTGCCACTTGTAAAATGATTTAAATACAGTTATCAGATTGGATTGGCTTTTAACACATCTCTTAAGTAACTTCATGTAGCGATCATCTCAACGGCCATGAAAAAACAATTACAAAAAAGACTGCTGTTCACACTGGTAGCCTTCACCAAGTTGTTATGCTTAAATGCTCAAATTGCCCCTGCACTTGCAACCCAGCTTCAACAGATACTCAACAACCGGGTGCAGGCGGGAAGCAAAGGGGTATCTGCATGCCTGATCATGCCAAACGGCGATATGTGGAAAGGCACTTCGGGCATCGGTCAAAACAGCGTTGCCATTACGGATACAACCGTTTTTCATGGTGCCAGCATTACCAAGGCACACGTGGCCACGCTCATTCTTTTATTGGCAGAAAACAACCTTCTTCATTTGGATTCGGCCTGGACAAAATACGTTAGCGTAAACGCAAGCTTTAATCCTTCGATAACTATCCGGCAGTTACTCAATCATACCAGCGGCATTGCCGATTACCTGGAAACACCCTCCACCGAAACGTTAGTTACAAGCAATTTCAATCATGCTTTTACTCCTTTAGAAATACTTGAAAACATTGTAAGCGGCACGCCCGCGTTTGCACCGGGAACAAATTTTTCTTACTCAACCAGCAATTATGCCTTGCTAGCACTGATCGTTCAAACAATTACCGGTAATCCCGTGCAGCAGGAATTGCATAACCGGATCTGGGATCCGCTCGGCATGACGCATACGTATTTTGGAGGTTTTGAAAGCTATACCGAACCCCGGGCCGGGGTATGGTGGGATTTTGGCAGCGGCATGCAAAACTATAGCAATAATCCCGAAACCTCGATACTCACCTATGCTTTTGGCGGTGCAAATATTGTATCCACGCCCGAAGACCTGGCTATTTTTGCGAGGGCCTTATTCACCGGAACGCTTCTTAGCACCGCATCGTTTAACCAAATGAAGATATTTACGCCGAATAGTTATGCGTTTTGGAACGGATACGGACTGGGTGTACATAAAGTATACTCCGGAACTGTTAATACCTTGGGTCATGATGGATACTACACCAATATGTCTGACATGTTTCATAGCTATGATTACGGGTTTACCCTGGTGACGATGACCAACACATGGTCACAACTATATGGTGTGTATACTCCGATGTATAATGCGATAAGGAATTTTATAATAACGGGCATCAGAGATAATTCAGCTTTATTGCCTGTAACGCTTTATCCAAACCCGGCTGCTCATCTGCTTTCGGTTGATCTGGGCAGAAATTGCAAACATATAGTAATCACAATTAATGATGTTACCGGCCGGTTGATTTATTCTCTTGCATCGGAGGAAGCGCAGACGCTGGACATAACTATTAAGGATTTTCCGGCAGGAGCTTACACGGTAAACATCCAAGCCGATGGTTTTACAGGTACAAAAAAACTGATCATTACGGCGTAAATAAGGGTAAGCGTCACTCGTCACAACCGTTAGCGGATCCTTTTGCATCTTCGGCGCAAAGCCACGGGCTTCCGAAACAGATGGTTAGCTTCATGGCTAAGAGTAACACCCTGGTGACAAAAGCAAAACGTGAAGGCCGGGCGTATTCTCGCGAAGATGGGATGTTGTCCCACCGTGTTTTTTCTTATTCCATTTTTGCTTTGAATCGTTACATTTGTTTTTGTTAACCCCTACAAATTAAGATTAAGCATGCACGAACAATTACCCTTTATGCTGGCGCTGGTGGCCGGCATAGTGCTTATAGAACTGCTGGCAACCAAATTAAAGATCGCTTACCCGGTGCTGCTGGTGCTGGCCGGCCTGGCCATCAGCTTTGTGCCGGGCCTCCCGCAGGTACAGGTCAACCCCGACATGATCTTTTTTATTTTTCTGCCGCCGCTTCTTTTTGAAGCTGCCTGGAGCATTTCGTTCAAGGAAATGAAGCGCTGGTGGCGCATCATTGGCAGCTTTGCTTTTCTGGTCGTGTTATTCTCGGCGTTTAGCGTGGCGGTTTTAACCCATTATTTTATCCCCGGTTTCACGCTGGCGCTCGGGTTTCTGCTGGGCGGCATTGTGTCTCCGCCCGATGCGGTAAGCACCGGCGCCATTATGAAATTTGTACGCGTGTCCAAATCCACCGCCGCTATTTTAGAAGGCGAAAGCCTGCTCAACGATGCATCCTCGCTCATCATTTTCCGCTTTGCACTGGCGGCGGTGGCCACAGGCCAGTTTATATTCCAGGACGCGGTGATGAGTTTTTCGTGGATGGTGGTTGGCGGCGTTGGTATCGGACTTGTATTCGGCTGGCTCTTTATGCAGGCACACCGCCTGTTGCCCACCGATGCGCCTTCCGACATTGTGTTTACCCTCATCGAGCCTTATTTTCTCTATTGGATCGCCGAGCAGCTGCATAGCTCCGGCGTTCTGGCAGTGGTGTCGGCAGGCCTGTTTATGGCCAACCGGCAGCTCTCGTTTTTAAGCAGCAGCAGCCGGGTACGGGGTTTTAGCTTTTGGGAAGCACTCATCTTCATCCTCAACGGCGTTGTATTTATGCTCATCGGCCTCGAGCTTCCGGCCGTAGTAGAGGGGCTCAGGGCCGATGGAATTCCTTTGAGCGAGGCCATCGGCTACGGCGTGCTGGTAACCGGCATTCTTATCCTGGCGCGGCTCATCAGCTCTTATACCGCTCTTTTGGCCACACTTATTTTCCGGCCGGGCGTTGCACCCAACCGGGGCGATAAAAAAAGAATGTGGCGCACACCGCTTTTATTAAGCTGGACCGGCATGCGCGGCGTGGTGTCGCTGGCGGCGGCACTGGCCATTCCCATTACCCTGCAAAACGGGGTGCCG
This sequence comes from Bacteroidia bacterium, assembly GCA_044221905.1. Taxonomy (GTDB): domain Bacteria; phylum Bacteroidota; class Bacteroidia; order B-17B0; family Aurantibacillaceae; genus Aurantibacillus. Next base: position 930,611 of record JBGAOE010000002.1, on the reverse strand, counting down.
TTCCCGCACCGCAACCTCATCTTATTTGTAACATTTGTTACCATCCTGCTTACCCTGTTGCTCCAGGGCCTTACGCTTCCATACTTCATCCGGCGTTCGCACGCGTTTGATAACCTGGGCGATGTAAACGAAGAGGAGGTGAAACTGAAGATAAAAGACCAGCTGGTGCGCGAAACCGTAAAATTATTAAAGCAGCGGCAGGACCTGGAACAACACAATTACCTGCAGCACATGATGCAGCAGTGGGAGCACAAGATCAGCCAGCCCGAACATTTACGAATGAGCGCCGCCACCAAACAGGCTTATCTCGAGTTGTTGGAAAATCAACGCTTGTTCCTGGCCAGGCTAAACAAAGATCCCGACATCGACGACCAGCTCATCCTCGATCAGATATACCAGATCGACCTGGAGGAAGAGCGGGTAAGGCTTTTATAGCTAAACGCCGCTGTATGAAATTTGCCGGACTTATTTTGAAAATTAAACCCAATATTTGTGCTGTCAATTTCATTCCTCCAACAATTTTTTCGAACAGTTTAAAACAGTTTATATAAATTGAATTATTTAAAAAGACAAATACATTTTATAGCATCCATAAAAAGAAAAGTACTGGTTGGTTTTATTCTGTGCCTTTATTTGTCCTTCATCGTTATTTTTCTCCAACCGTTTGATACAAGCCAATTCGAAGCGGATAACAAAATAGCGCTTCTTTCCGGTTATGGTGTGTTCACGTTTGTTGTATTTGTCATTCACGGCAGTATCGAAAATATCCTGTATTTCAGGCTGGGTAAGGTGTGGCGGGTGCGCCATGAGATCATTTCCACGCTGCTCTTTTGTTTATTCTCAGGCACGGTGCTCTATTTATACAATAGGCTTGTAGTAAACCTTACATACTTAACCATTGCAACCTATTGGCGCTTTTTAAGCGTTACGGTCGCTTATATGACCCCTGTTTTTGTTCCCTTAATGCTCTATTTACGGCAGAAGTTCGGCGAGCTCATTATTCCGCCCGCAAAAAATTCGATTGTACTTACCGGAGAAAACAAGAACGAAATACTGAGAATAGAAAAAGAAGAATTATTATTTATCAGAGCTGTGGAAAACTATGTTGAGATCTGTTTTATTGATAAAAGCAAAAAGGTCATTTCCAAAACATTCCGGCAAACACTGTCCAATGTTTGCGAACAGCTTCCTTTTCTGGAAAAATGCCACCGCTCCTATCTTGTCAATATAAGCACAATAAAAGAAATAAACGGCAATTCACAGGGGGCAAAAATCTCTTTTGGGATTGGCGAAAAGGAAATTCCGCTTTCGAAAACCTATTATAAGCACATAAAAAGCATCGTGCTTTAGTTTTCAGGAAAAAAACAGTTCCATTTTGGGTATCCAGTCGTCAAAAAAACCAATCATTTCATCAAATTGGTTCCAATAACAAGGTATCTCGCATTTATTTTGACCCCTTCCCTGAATTGCATAACCCATGCAAAGTGATACAAAAGGAAATTCCTTTTATCGAAAACCTGTTGTAGAATTATGTTGTGTTATATTCTACGGTCGAAAGTCTGTCATCCTGAGCTTGTCGAAGCGGTCATCCTGAGCTTGTCGAAGGATGGTCCAACAAGCCGGTAGCTATCGGCTCACCATAACAATAAACATACGGGAAGTCAAAATTCAATCGTAAAGACAACAGGTTATAGAATTATAAAACCATGCCGGTTTAATTCTTCAATAAAAAAGGATGCATGAAGCTATCCAGTCGTCAAAAAAAGTATGGTTTCATCACATTTAATTGAATGTCAGCGTATTTCGCATTTACTTTGAGCCCTCACTTAATCCTACAAACTATGCACAATAACACAAAAATGAAATTCGTCGCTTTGAATTTCGCCCTGATTCTCCTGTTTAATTCCTCTTTTGCACAAACCAGCCCCGGGCATTTTAAAAGTGAAATAGATTTTGGCAGCGGCACCGTAATTTCCACATTTCTAACGGTGGGCCTAACCAAAAATCAGTTTACAATAACTTCCCCAAAAAATGCCGATGTACGCATTGCGGGCAGTAAAGCAAAATTGGGAAGGCTTTTAGGCAAGTTGCCTAAAAAAGGGATTATTGTAACCATCAAAGGCGAACAGAAAAAGGACAGTTTGTTTGGCAACACCGGCATTCCCATGTTCGGAAAACTAAAATTTAAGGGGATTGTAAAAAACAACGTGCTCAGCGGGCAATTACTTAATAATGTCGGAAAAGCCATAGGGACGGTGCATGGCATAAATTCTGCAGAAAACAGGATCATCTACAACGGACTCTACCCCAACCTGGTAAAAACAATACAGGATAATATTTATTCCAAAGAGGTGCTGCAAACTAAAAAATGGAAAAAATTCGAAAAGGAACTTGAAAAACTTTGTAATAACGCGCACGACGATATTGAATTGTTTTTCGGCTTTAACATACTCGCCCGAAAACTTCCGTTTACCCATTTAAGTTTATTAATTGGGCAGGATACTGCCGACAGCCGGGAAACAGCGAATACAGGGAAATCGGTTGTATTTGAAGAGAAAAACAGCACGACTGCCTATTTGCAAATTAAAAATTTCAGCAGCTCGCAGGAGGAGCTGGCCGCAATTTTACCTAAAATTGTAGAAAACCCGGCTTTCAAAAATCTTATCATCGATTTACGGAACAATGGAGGGGGAGGCGTTGGTCCTGCTTTTGAACTCGCAAAATATATCATAACTGAAGATACGGAAGTGGGTTATTTTCCGACAAATAAATTAAACTACTCCGGCTATCAGCCCGTATTATTTAATACCCTGCCCGAACTTCAACCCAAAACTACCGATGAGTTTGGGGGTGAGCTAAGAAGATCACCCGGCGTCAAACTTGTATTTAAGAAGCCGGCCAATCCCGTATTTACAGGCAAGATATACGTTTTAACCAATGGCAACACAGCTAGTACCTGCGAGCCGATTGTTTATGCGCTGAAAAACAGAAAAAAAGCCACCATCATTGGTGAAAAAACATACGGCGGCATGCTGGCAGCATCCCCCTTTGTGTTATCCGGCAAATATCTGCTAATGGTGCCCATTGCCGATTTTTATACTTACGACGGTGTTCGTTTAGACAAGCTTGGAGTAGCCCCGGATATTGAAGTAAAATCAAAAGATGCTGAAAATAAAGCATTGGAAATAATTAATGGGGGAAAAAAGTAAACCACACGCTAAGCGATGGTCTCCTGTTTGTTTTTTGGGTAATGGGATAAAGCTCCCGGTAAAATGTTGAGGCCCATTTCTCGACTCCGCTCGAAATGTCATAACCCGCAATGTTGCATCGATCGGAGCTTGTTCCGAACCGATGCTATCGGCTTACCTTGGGAGTTGAGATGTGAAAACCCGAATCAAACAGTTCTTAGCTTCGCCCGAATCCTCAATTTTCGCACAGAAGTATTTTTGAAATGGCTTCCTATCGTTACCACCATTTATTACCGGTAAGGCGGCTCAGCTCCACCTGGCCCAGGCATTTTTGATATTCAAAATTCAGCGCCGACAGTTTGATGCGTTGCAGCGTGGTAAGGGCGTTAATGTATTCCACCTGTATGGCAACACCATTTTTATACCTTGAGCTGGTTTGTTCAAGGGCTTTTTGTGCCTGGTTGATCTGTCCCTGAACATTCGCCAGCCGGGTTGTATACGAATGAATATCGGCCGTGGCCTGCGCTATGTCGCGCTCATAATTTTTCTTTAAGGTAGCAATGCTTAAATTATTTAAGGTGTTGGTGGCTTCAAACACCTGCTTTTGCTGCTTGTACCGGCCGCCCTGGAAGATGGGTGCCGAAAAGCTTACGCCGGCCAGGTAATTCAGCTTCATCGCATTTATATCGGGCTGGTAGCCATTGCGCACCCCCGCGTTGCCCACAATGTTCAGCGATGGGTAATAGCTGCGTTTGATAATGTCCCAGTCGTGCGCGGTGAGCATATTGCGCTGATTGGCCATTTTAAAATCAAGGTTGCTTTGCTCGGCCTGCTTTACCAGCTCTTCGTTTGACGGCAGTGTGGAAGCGCCTGCGCCGAAATTAAAATCAGACCCTCCCTGGGCAATTGTATTTACGCCGGCGGCATACATCAGCATGTTCTTTTGTTTTTCGAGCAGGGTTTGCAGCTCTACCTTGCGGTTTTGTTCTGCGTCTATGTTACTGCTAATGGTCAGCACGTCCAGCTCCAGTGCATCGCCATTCTTGAGCCTGCTGGCGGTTTGTTTTTTTGTTTCCTCCAACGAAGCAATGATCGAATCCTGCACGGCGATAGCGCTGTTGAGGTAAACGATGCCATAATAAATAACGGCTACCTGCGCAGCCAGCTGGGTCTTATTAAACGCTACGTTGTCTTTCGATTGTTGTATCTCCGTTCTGCTTTTATGAATGTTGGCCCTGGCTCTTCCAAAATCAAGCACCTGGTAATTCAATCCAAGTCCAACATTAACGTTGTTATTTGGCTGAAATTTAATGAGCTTATCAACCCCCGGCGCCACTGGAAAGGTGATCTGCCCGATGGGCGTTACATAATTATAGGAGCCCGTGGCCGTAATAGAGGGCAAAAGATAGGTTTTGGCCACTTCCAGCCGTTCTTCCTGTATCACCACATTTTGCTGCAGCTCGTTTATTTTTGGATTGTAGGTAAATGATCTGTTCACCAGCTGCACCAGTTCCGGGTTACCGGCTGTTTGACCCTTAACAGCCGTGGTTATTGTAAACCAAATGATCAGCCGTATTAATTTATTTTTTTTCATAATTCGTATTAATGAGATTCTTCTGCAATTTTTGCCTGGGTGGCGGCACTTATTTTCTTGGTGGAAAGAAGGAAAATAAAAGGAATGGCGCATACAAAAAAAATGCTGATGAGCACAAAGCCATCGAGGTATGCCATAAAAAAACTTTGCCGGCTCATGGTTCCGTCAATAAACAAAAGCGCGCCTTTTTCGGCCACGGCAGGGTTAATGCCCCTGGCTACCAGGCCATTGGTAAGCTGCGCAGCCCGGTTCAGATATTCTGGATCGTTGGCCGTTATATTCGTGATCAGGTCGTTTTTGTGCTCTGCAAATTTTGTGGCCACATAGGTATTCATCACGGCAATGCCAAACGAGCCGCCCAGCTGCCTGAGCATATTGGTGAGGCTGATGCCCGACGACATCTGCTGCGGCTTTAAGCCTACGGCTGCCTGGTTAATCAGAGGCACGATCAGAAAAGCGGTGCCCGCACCCCTGAAGAGTTGTGGAACAATGAACCATGCGCGCGGCACATCCGGCGTGGCCCATGAGCTGCTTAGGCCATGCAGTATAAAAAAGATAAAACCAAGCACAACAAATACAATGGGAGAAGTGCCGGCGCCCATGCGCTTGCCAATAATGGGCATAAGCGGCAAGGCTATCAGCGCGCCCGGCACAATGCCCAGGCCGGCTTCGGTTGGCGTAAAGCCCATCACCCGCTGCACCATTACCGGAAAAATAAAAACTGAGCCAAACAAACCAAAGCCGGTTACAAACGTAAGGATGTTGCTCGACAATAAATTTTTATTTGCCATCACGCGCAGATCGAGCAGCGGCACAGCAATTTTAAGCTGACGCCACACAAATAAAAGCAAGCCAAGCACAGCGCTCACACTCAGCAGCCGTATCCACCTGTCTTCAAACCAATCGTCGGCCTGCCCTTTTTCTAAAACGTATTGCAGCGAGCCCACGCCAATGGCAAGGCAAACAATGCCAAAATAATCGATGTGGATCGCCTTTCTGTTAATGTTAATTTCTTCGGGTTTCTTTACTACAAACCTATACGCTAAAATGGTGGCCACAATGCCAAAGGGGATGTTGATGTAAAAGATCAGCGGCCACGAATAATTATCTACAATATACCCGCCCAGCGTAGGGCCAATGGCCGGACCCAGCACAATGCCCATTCCAAAAAGTCCCGAAGCCATTGCCTTTTTTTCCGGCGGAAAAGAGTCGAATAAAATGCCCTGCGAGGTGGATAATAAGGCGCCGCCGCCAATGCCCTGTATAAAGCGCCACAACACCAGCGACCATAAGCTGCCCGCTTGTCCGCACATAAGCGATGCAATGGTGAAAATAATAATGGAGGTGATGTAATAATTTTTGCGGCCAAAGTAGCGCGCCAGAAATCCTGTGAGCGGAATAATGATCACGTTGGCGATGGCGTAGGCAGTAATGGCCCACGAGGTGTCTTCTATGGTAGCGCCAAGATTGCCGCTGATGTCGGACAAGGCTACGTTGATAATGGACGTATCAATCAGTTCCATGATGGCTGCCGCCACCGTGGTGATTACAATAATAGTCCGCTGCGCCGGTGTTAATTCCATCTTCGTGTTATTTTACATGCACGCTCACGCCCACGCTCATTCCCGCTTTCAGGATGGAGCGCACCTCACTGAGGTTGTCGATGCGGATCTTTACAGGCACCCGCTGCGTTACCTTCACAAAATTTCCGGAGGCATTGTCGGGCGGCAGTAACGAAAAACGGGCGCCCGTGGCCTCGCTCAGGCTTTCCAGTTTACCTTTTACTTCCGTATCCGGGTATCCGTCAATGTCTATGGCTACTTCCTGCCCCAGTTTTAAAGACTCCACCTGCGTTTCCTTAAAATTGGCAACCACCCAAAACACCTCGTTGTTCACAACGGTCATAAGGGGTTGCCCGGCTTGTATAAACTGGCCTTTTTCAAGGTTGCGCTTGCCTATTTTGCCGTTAATGGCAGAATAGATCTTTGTATAGCTCAACCGCAGCTTTGCCTGGTCGAGCAGGGCCTGGCGAAGTTCAACAACTGCCTTCGCTTTTTCGATCTGTGCAGCGCTGGTGGCATTCTGGCTGTTGGCCAGCACCAGCTGCTGGTTATTGGCGTCCAGCTGCTTCAGCGCGGTTTCGTAATTCGCCTTCGAATCTTCAAATTGTTTTTTTGTCACAGAGCCTTCCCTGAACAAAGCCTCGTCGCGGGCAAGGTCTGCCTTCGCTTTATCCAGCCGTGTTTTTTGAACGTCTGAGTTGGCTTTTACAACGCCCGAATTGGCGCTGCTGTTGCCAAGGTTCGATTGAGCCAAGCTCAGGTCTGCAACGGCAGACAACAGATCGGCCTGCGCCTGCTTCACAGCAAGAATATACTCGCTGTCGTCAATTTTTAAAATAAGCTGGCCGGCTTTTACGTCGCCAAAATCCGAAACGCCGATCGAGTCCACGTAGCCCGAAACGCGGCTCAGCACAGGCAGCGTGTTGGTTTCTACCTGCGCATTATCGGTGCTTTGGTAATTTACAGAATGAATGTAGGCCCTGATGCCGAAGAAGGCGCCTAAGCCTAATATAACGGGTAAAATAAAAACGGCTTTGTTTTTCTTTTTGGGGGCGCTCGCTATGTGAGTTGAATTTGTTTCCATTCAGGCATGTTTTAATAAACTTTATACAAAAGTAAACCAAGTTTACTATATGGTCAACCAAATTGACTAATATTTTTTTTATATTTGTATACTCATTCATTTAATCGACTGTAAACCAGTAAAATAATTTTAATGACCACGAACAGGAAAGCACTGGAAAAAGAGATGGAAAAGCTGGCTATTCATCCCGAGCAGAATTTTGCCAAGATCTTGTCATTTCTTAAAAGGCATTTTGACGAATGGTGCCTTGGCAATTTGTCAAAGGCGGGCTATCCCAATATGAAAGTGGGCTACATGGCATTTTTAATGAACATCGGCCCGGGGGGCATTACCAACACCGAGCTGGCAAAAAAAATACGGGTTACCAAACAGGCCATGAGCAAAACATCCAAGGAGCTGCAGAACCTTGATCTGATAGAGCTGACGCCCAACCCGGAGGACGCGCGGAGCTCGCTCATTACGCTCACCACGCACGGCATGAAAATGGTGATCCACGCAAGGCACCGGTTAACCGGGCTCACCGATCAATATATAAAAGCCATCGGCCAAAAAAAATATATGGAAACCCTGGAAACGCTCAACAAGATTATCCAGATCCACGCGGCGATGGAAGACGAGGGAGCTTGTTGAAGCAAAAACAATCTACCAGGATATATACCGTAAGGATACGGTATACAACTGGGTAAGCGCCGGCAATCCAAAAAGAACCTCCGGAATAAATTTTAAAAACCAATTTGTTTTCCCTATTTTTACGCCTCGGTTTTAAACCGTCCGGGCACCGTAGTTCAATGGATAGAATGGAAGTTTCCTAAACTTTAGATGCAGGTTCGATTCCTGCCGGAGCCACCAAGTGGGGGATGTCAAATATCAATTTTGACTCCCCCATTTTTATTTTAGCTAAGTTGCCCGTCAACTCAGCGATGTAGCGAAACACCGAGTTTATTTCGGTGGTTCGACACTCCCCAGTCTTCTTGTTGTACCAAATTCCTTTAGGAAATAGGAGGTTTTGGAAAATCTGCTTGTCCTTATAGGGCAGCAATTGCCACATTTTACGCAGGTTCCCGCATAAGTCCATTACTTTCTTCACGCCTTCTGCCAAGTTCGACACCCTGCTGGAGGTTTTCAGCAAGGCCTTCTCTAATTCCAGAATTTCAAGCTTTAATTTGGGAACGTACTTGTTATAAAGGTCTAGGGTAATTTCTTCCAAGATTAGTCGCTCTTCCAGCCGGTCGATTTTTTTCTGAATTTCCGTCACTTGACGCTTTAACACCTCTTTTGAAGCATCATTTTCCTTAGTCCCCTTATTGAATTCTGCAATCAATTGCTTGGTGATCATTTTACGCATGGTAGGGTCTTCCAATACGGTTAAAAGCGACAGGCCATCCTCGAAGCAATCGTGAAGCTCATCGGCCCTTTTATTGTTGCAGCAGCCTTTTGTGTTGCATTTATAATAAGGCAGGTTTTTTGCTTTAATGACGTATCCCCGCATGGGCGTTCCGCAATGGCCGCATCTTAAAAAGCGTTTTAGCGGGATGGGTTCGTTTTCTTCGTGGCAGGAATAGCCTTGGGTGTTCCTACTCAATAGGTCGTTTACTTTCAGGAAAACGTCTTTAGGAACCATGATCTCATGCTTGCCCTCTATCAATTTACCTCCGAGGGCGCTGTGCGCCATAAGGCCACAATAAAAAGGATTTCTGAAATAGCCGGATAATCTTTTCTCATCAAGGATTAACCCATGCTTTTCCAAGCGCTCGGAAATTTCGGTATGCGTGATGCGTTCTTTTAATTTCCAGTAAAATGCTTTTTGTAACAGCTTGCCTTTTTCATTCAGCACGATCTGCCGCTTTCCATTCACTTTGATTTCATCGTACCCGTAAGGGGCTTTGTGACACCATTCACCGCGCATTAATGCTTCTTTCACGCCTGCCATGCATTTCTCTCTGCGTAGTTGATTATCGTATTGCGAAAATATGATCTGGATATTTTGTTGAAAGTCTCCGCTTGATGTGGAGGCATCTCCCGGTTGTGTGACCGCAACCAAAAATATACCTACTTGCCGTAGCTGATCTTTGATATAAATGGCATTAGCTCCTGATCTCGAAAAACGATCTACGCTGTAAACAATGATGTAAGTAATTTTCTCTTTGCTCTTCTTTACAAAGGAAAGCATCTTGTTGAACTCCTTACGTTCGTCGGTTTTAGCGCTTTCATAGGTGCCACCGAAATGGCCCATGATGGCATAGCTGTTTTTATGAGCGTATTCCTCGCAGGCCTTTCGCTGCGTGTCCAAACTATACCCTTGCTCTTGCTCCTTGCTGGAAACACGTGTATAGATCACGCAATTGTTCGTTCTTTTAAGCGCTTGGGTTTGCCCTTTTGCAAACTGATTGAATAAGACAATTTCTTTCATGCTGCTTTGTTGTTTGTTTCGTTTGTATTGAGTCGAATTATTTTTGCTTCATTTGCTACTCCATATTGCTGCTTTATCATGACATGAGAGATTAGCATTCCCATCATCCTGATAAAGTGCGCTGTTTCTTCAGCCTGCTCTCTTGTTAAGTAGCTCCAGCCATCTTTTGCGCTCACTTCTTCAGTCGTAATATCTGCCGTCCTGTCCCAATCAAATGATTGTTGCCATTCAAATTCGCTATTGGCTGGAATCTTTTTCATTTTGCTCCTCCTTTTGTTCATTTTTTTTCTGCGAACCCTCAATATCAATGACGATCCGGCAAAATGCTCTCAGGTTATCCATCAACTTTTTTAATTCCACATCCGAGATGGTTTTATTACCTAATAACTCTCTTGCACGTTCCAACGTTACTTCTGTGATTTCTTCTTCGTTTTTTAAATTTGACTTTTTCATTTTAGTTCTCCTTTCCAATGATTTTATTGGCTTTCAGCCTGTCTAACATAATCCAATCGTTCCACATAAAAAAGTCCCGCCTTGTGCCGCAACTGTCGGGCAACACACAGCAGGCCTTTCACATTAATCGTCAATCTTCGTCTTCTTCGCTATTCTCGTCATGGTAGTCGTCAATGAGCTCACTTAGCTCAAATACGGTAGCGCGCTCTTTCTTTTCGTATCCGACCGCGATTAGGATCTCGCCTTCTTCGTTTACACCGTTTACGGAATTTTTAAGGCCACTGTCTCCCAATGCTTCCGAAAATTCAGCGATCATTTCTATTGGCACTTCAAATTGTTTTGTTCTCATGTTTTTTCTTTTTATTGTTTCTCACTTCTTATTTTATTCAGGTTAATCTGCCATTGTTTCAATGACGGCTTTTCTTCAGGGTGGAGATCTGTTTTGCATGGTTTCTTGTCTTCTTTAAATTGCAATTGATTGTATGTTTTCCGCAGAGCTACTGTTCTTAATTCACAACGCATGGCGATCAGTTCTATTTTTAAACTCTTACTAAGGTTTAAGCGAAACTCCTCCAGGTCTTCTGCGGCAGTATAGATGCTTTTTAATTTGTTTCTTAGCTCTTTTACTTTGTGCGTATAAGGATATGGTTCTGGTAAATTTTGAAAATGAGAAGATCGAAGTAGTAATGTGAATGTATTCGTGATCTCAGCCAGATCACTCAGCAGGATAGTTTTTCGTTCTGATAAGGTGAGCAAGCATTCTACAAGACAGCGCAAGCGTAGGTTAACCCAGTCTTGGCTTTTAACGGTTTCAGCGTTCTCGCGACGTAGGCTTTGCAACAGGCATTCGTAATTTCTTTGCTCCATTAGTTCCACTACGTGGCTAATAAATTTGCCTGCCCGTGGACGGAATTCTTTTTCATTCTTAGGAACGTTTATAACCGGTTCTATTCGCTCACTTTCTTGAATTGGTTTCCTCTGCTCAGTATTGCTATGTATTTCAAAACCTGCCATAGCAGTTCCTTTCCGCAGCATATAGGCTTGCTGACGACACGACGCATCGCAATAATTTTTGTCTTTGCGAGGGGCTTCAAATTCGGTTTTGCAATACAGGCAGGTGTGTTTCATATTAATTATCTCTCCAATCGCCATCCTCCTCTTCAAAACGGAAATGACGGTATTCCAATAAAGTTGCTTCTATGTTCTCAATGGCACGTTGGTAATAGCTGATGCCATCGGGATAACTAATGGTTAACTGCACAATACTCTTGTTCGCGTTAACGCCTGATATAGTGCTTTGCATTTCCGTTTCGGCAATGATGCTGGCTACATCCATCATCGCGTCCAGCGGGACATTGATTTCTTTTTGAAGTGTGTGTTTATGATTTTCCATTAGCGCAGGGAAAGTGTTTTACGTTTTGATGAATTGCTTTTTACAGGCTGTAGTTTCCTACTAGGTAAAAGATAATCGTCTTCCTCCTCCTCGCCTTCAAGTTCTTCGGCCTCGCGGTTATTTTTACGCTTAAGTTCGCGAACTTCCTCACGCAACTCTTCTATCTGATCGCTCATAGCCTTAAAGTTATCTTGCAAAGGTTTTACCCACAACATATAGCTGCCACCCATGCTGCCCAGCGCGCTGAGTATAGGCATTACCCAGGCTGGCATGCCATCTTCTTTGTTTTCGGTTGATTTGTTTTCAGTTGTCATTTTATTCCGTTTTGACGATTTGAATTTTTAGATTTGAGTACAAAGCTCTGACAAGTGTTTTGAACGAATGCGTGTTTTGAACGTTATTGACGTTATTGGCCGGTATTGCAATTTTATTATTTGTCATTTGATCGCGTTTTGATGGTTTGATTTTTTGGATTTGAGTACAAAGTTCTAGCAAGTGCTTTTAACGGATGCCAAGTTTTCAGGTTATTGCGGGGTATTGGTAGGTATTGCAGGGTATTGTTTGTCATTTTGATTTAGGATACAAAGGTCTGGCAAGTGCTTTCAGCGAATGTCCTGTTTCAGCCTTATTGAGCCACATTGAGCTTTATTACTGGTTATAGCGGGTTATTGTAGACGAGTTTAATAGCAAAAACGTCAAAACGTATTGACGGATTGACGTTTCAACATATTAAAAAGATCATTTTCCCGATATCGGGAAAATGATCGCTATAAAAACAGATCACCGCAGCCGTTATCGATAAACAGCTTCATGATATGTGAGATTTGAATTTTACCCATACCGCGCATCCGTTTTAGTCCTGCTTCACCTTTTTGTGCAACCTCCGCCATGTTATAACAGCCGTTGCCTTTTAAAATGTGATAAATGCGTGTAGGAAGATCGTGGTGCTTGAGCGGCTTATGCAGGAAGCGTTTAAGTTCAGGATCTTGTTTTAGAATTTTTTGTTTGCTTTTTTGTAGGAGCTGGCGAAGTTTAATTACATGACGCTTTGATTGCCAATATAGCTCTTTACACATATGAGGCTCAATATCAAGGACTATACCATCGAGGTTGTACTTAAAGGGTTGGAATTTGCTCTTGTAGGCTTCGAGCTCTAATGGACTTAGGAAATGAAGTAGAATTGGATTGTTTTCGGGCGTTTCAATATCGCCCAGACCTTTAACAAGTGTTAGTTGTTTTACTTTTGATCTCATGGAGTTGATTTTTAGATTTTGAAATCTTCTGTATCAACTCGATGAATTCTCTATTTAGTAAAGCTTTCTATTTTTCGTTCACAGATTTCTTTCGTCAACTTCCTAAGTAAACGTACCCGGGTGCTGAGATAGTCTAGGTCGGCTCTGCTGATCGAATATTGAATGTTATACCTGGCTTCTACATAAGCTTTTTTAAGCAAAATAAACCGTCTTCTTTCTTCTATAGTTGCTCTAAGAAAGACTTTTCCAAACTCCATATCTAACGCTTTGGCAAGCTTGCCAAGTATTTCGATGTCATGTGTTTTAGGCTTATATCCTGTAAAAACTAATTGGATAGCGCCATAATAACGTTCTGTTGCTTGATGCAACTCAAACGCAGCCTTATTCAGATAGTCTTTTTCAATTGCGATTTCAAAAAACTCGAAAAATTCATTTGCGCTATTGTACCAGCCGTCAAAATACATTTGCGCCTTAGCCTGCTGTTCGGCGGGGCTTTTAGGCACCTTCTCGTCTAATGTATATCTGCTGGTTGTAAATAATAAAATACCGTCTTGCTTTATTTCATCAAAGAAATAGTTACCATCGCGCAACTCGGCATTTACAAAATCAATTCCGTGGAATATTGGGTTAATTGGCGTAGGAAGATTTAACTCTTCCAGTTTGCCCGATACCGACTGAATAAAAGAATCAGCGTTGGCCTGCCCGTTCTTGCTTAAAATAATGAGCAAATCATAATCTGATTTGTACTCGTAAATGATGCCTTTATCTTCGTATTTATCCTCAACCCAATTCCCACGGGCATAGCTTCCAAACAAGATGATCATTTCGATCTCGCCCCAGCGTGGGATCAACGCCTCTTTTATGGCCTTTAGCTCAACCTGCTTGTGTTCCGGAAGGTGTGATAACGAAGTTTTCATTTGCAGAAGCTAATATAAACAAAAATTTGAAAAACCTTAAAAGGCTTGCTGGGAAAGGTGTTAACAGGGATGTTAACATACAATTTTCTAATTTATTAGAAAAGTTAATAATTAATTCCTTTTTTTCATTGCCCTATAAACTCCATACGATACATTTGGCAATAATTGTCAAGTCAAAAAAGATCACATTATGAAAACCATAGGAGTTATACTGCGTGAATTAAGGGAAGAAAAAGGCTTGCTGCTTAGGCAAGTAGCTGCTGCAACTGATTTAGATTCAACCTTGCTAAGTAAAATGGAATGCGAAGATCGCCTACCTACAAAGCCACAATTGGAACGTTTAGCAAAGTTCTACAAGCAAGACTTAAATGAGATGATGACGACATGGTTAGCCGACAAAATATTCCAGGATGTGGTTAATGAAAAAATGGCTTTGCGCGCCATGAAACTTGTTGAAGAAAAAATTAAAGACTCTACCTTAAAACACTAAGATGACCGAAGACATTATTCATCATATAGCTGCCGGCATTCGCGTTTCTGTTAGAGGAGAGGATTTTCTGATTAATCAGGTTATTCCAAATGCCGGAAAAAGCCCAATTATAAAATGCCAGGGCATAAGCGAACTAGTAAAAGGAAAACATTACGTTTTTGATACAACCATTGATTCGGATATTCAAATACTTGAACCTGATAATACTATTTTAGTTCCTGATATTGAAAACGGCTATCAAAAAACAAAATTGTATGTAGAAACTGTTTTACGCAATGCAAGTTTTACTTCTAAAAAAATTGAAGTGTCGCATAAAGCTGCTATTAATGGAGCTGCTTATCAATACACTCCAACACTTAAGGCGCTTAATTTAGCGCGACCAAGGATTTTAATTGCCGATGCTGTTGGTTTAGGAAAAACCGTTGAGGCAGGCGTTTTTATGGCAGAATTAATTAAACGCGGACAAGGCCAGCGCATTTTAGTTATTGCCTTAAAATCAATACTTGCTCAATTTCAGCAGGAACTATGGAACCGATTTGCTATTCCGCTTGTGAGATTGGATTCTGAGGGGATCGCGAAAATAAAAGCGGAACTACCTGCAAATAAAAACCCTTTTGATTACTACGATAAAACGATTATATCGATTGATACTTTAAAGAATAACGCAAAATTTAAGCACTATTTAGAAAAATCTCGTTGGGACATTATTGCCATTGATGAAGTACACACCGTTTCAAATTTAGGAAGCTTACGCGGAACACTTGCTCAGTTTTTAGCAACCCGATGCGAAGCAATGGTGCTTACATCAGCTACACCTCACAATGGTAAAAAAGAAAGTTTTGCCAATATAATTTCAATGCTTGAACCAACCGCTATTCCCCGAAATGGCGATTACTCTAAAGCAGATGTTGAACCTTATTATGTAAGAAGATTTAAAAATGATATTCTTGAAAATTCTATAAAAGATAAATTTCAAGAGCGACAAATTATTTCCCTGTTGCCAAAATTATCGCAAGAAGAAATTGATTTTCTAACCTATCAACAAACTTTAAAGTTTGATGCGCTTACAGCAAAAGATGAAAAAAAGAAAAGAAAAGATTTCTTATTCTCAATCAGTCTTTTTAAATCTTTCATGTCATCTCCGCAAGCCTGTTTGTTATCTATCAAAAATAGGATTGCCAAAGTCAATGAAAGCAAAGCCTCTGATGATTTAAAAGAAAATAACCTAACTATATTAGAAGAAGCTAAAAGGTTGGTTGAAATACTTATTAATAGCGGCAACGATAGTAAATACAACGAACTGAAAAAACACCTTAAAGAAAAAGGGTGGAAAGGGAAAAAGAATGATGATCGTATTATTATTTTCTCGGAACGCATTGAAACGATGCGCTTTTTAGCAGAATCAATAGCCAGAGATTTCGAAATAGAACTAGACGTTAAAGAAGAAGACAAGAAAATTATTAAACTGTTTGACGGCTCTATGTCGGATACAGAACAACAAAGTGCTGTTGAAGATTTTGGAAAGGAAGATTCTGAAGTGCGCGTGTTTTTAACATCAGATGCGGGGGCGCAAGGTGTTAACTTACACTATTACTGTAATCATTTGTTTAATTACGATGTGCCTTGGTCTATCATTACTTTAGAACAACGTAATGGTCGTATTGATCGTTTCGGACAAAACAAAACGCCTTTTATTTATTATTTATTGGCTGATGCTAATGTTGACGGGTTAAAAACCGATTTACACATCATCAAAAAATTAACTGAAAAAGAAAACGAGGTTTATAAAACTCTTGGCGATGCTGGATCAGTGATGCACCTGTATGATTCTAAAAAGGAAGAACTAAAGGTTGAAAAGGCAATTATGCTTGGCAAAGAAGAAGAATTATTTGCAACAACTAAAGGGGATGAGGATTTTGATTATACGAGTTTGTTTGAAAACGAATCAGATCAAACCATTGCTGTAATTGACGATAAGCCTATGGAACATTTTGAAAGTTTCTTTCCTTCAGATTATGATTATTACGAATCACTTATAAAATATTTAATTGCCAACGGTGCATTAAATCAAAATGAAGTTGTGTTTGGTGCTGATGGCTTAATTGAATTTACGAATACAGAAGAGATTGATTCTGTATTATACGATATGCCTCCGGAAGCTAAACCTAAAAAGAAAGGCCTTTTTAAATTAACGATTGATAAGGAAAAAGTAGAAGAAGCGATTGTTAAAGCAAGACGTAAAAAAGGCGAATGGGCTGAGTTCCAGGTGATGTATGACCTCCATCCTATTGTTCGTTTTATGATGACCAAGTTGGAAGCGCATGTAGATAAAGACAAAGCCTTAGTTATTAAATCTTCCAAATTTCCGGAAGGCAAATCATTCTATTTATTTCATGGGCAAGTAAGTAACGATCTTGGTCAGGCTGTTTTATCTGATTTCTTTTTGATCGGATTAGATGCAGAAGGAAATTTATTGAGCGATGAAAAAGAAAGATGGTGCAGTTTGGCTGATTTTATTCAGCGTTATGAATTAAGTAATACGCTTTACAATGAGGCTATTCCGGTAGATACAGTTTCAACACTTCAACAAAACCTGCAAGGTGCAGTTATGTATGCCAAAACATTGTACATGAATTTAAAAAAACAGGAACTGCAAAAAGAAATGCAAGTGAAATTAAATGAATACGATGAGCATTTAACAAAATGGGAAAAAGCGTCAAAACATCAAATGGAACTGGAGTTTCATCAGCAAACTACTGTATTGGTGCTTGGCAAAAAAGAAAAAGTGGCGCGTGAAATCGAAACTATTCTGCACGAACGCTCGCAATATGTAAGAAACATGACAAGCCTTAATAACGAACCCTTTCTGAAGTTGCTTTCAGTATTTTATAATTAAAAATTGATATGCTTAAATTCATAGAAAATATTGGTGATTATTTTTCAGGAAATTATTTTACGGATGATTTCCCCAAAAAGGTTGCTGACAAAGCAGGATATAACGAAGACGATTTAAGGACGATTGGGAAATCTATACTTAGTTTAAAGGAAAAATATTTTGCCTTTAAAAAAGACTTTTTGGATTTAAAACGCTGTAAGGATCAAAACGAAAGAACGTATCGTTTCCATACCGAAATTTTAAACGCTCTTGGATACGATACTACCACCAACGATTACGATAATTTATTTCACTTAAATGATACGGAAGTTATTCCGGTAAGGCACAAGTTATATCGGGGAACTCAACCTCATTTGTTTGTGCTTGAAATGAAAGCCTTAATTAAAACAGGCGAAATTGAACCTAAAGGATTATTTGAGCAAAATTGGAATCGCGCACAATGGGATTTGGTTTTTCAAGTGCAGGATGGCGACACCTTAACACCAAGTGTTATTAATGAAGCCATTAATGAACTGTTTTTAATTGATTTAAAAGACCGCCCAAGCTATGTTTTGTTATTGGCCGGAAACGAAATGTATTTACTCCATTTTGAAAAATGGTTTAAAGGGAGTTATCTGCGCATTAAATTAGAAGACTTGTTTGATGAAGCAACCTTGCATAAAGAGTATTATCAATTATTCCATTTATTACTTTCTAAATCATCTTTAGCACCGGAAGCCGATATTTTATTGCTTGATCAATTAGATGAAGATTCGCATAAAAGCGCTTACGCAGTTACCAAAGACTTAAAGGAAGGAATTATTCATGCGGTTGAGTTGTTGGCAAACGAGGCCTTGTATTTTAAAAAACAAGTTTTAAAAGAAGATTTTAACGAGAGCGATGATGCCTTTGAACAGGAGATGAAAGACGACTGTTTAACCATGGTGTATCGTTTATTGTTTGTGTTTTATGCCGAAAGTCGTCCTGACCTTGGTATTTTACCAATGAACGATCAGGTGTACGAAAAAGGCTACAGCCTTGATATGTTGCGCGAATTGGAACAAGTGCAATTGAATAGTGAAAGCGCGCGTAACGGGTATTTCTTTCACGAATCGTTAAGCCATTTATTTCATTTACTAAATAATGGTTACCGTTATAAAGAAGCAGATAATAAAAGTTTTTCCATAAACCGTTTAGATACGCCATTGTTTGATGATCTCAAATTCCATCATCTAAAAGGTATCAAATTCCGAAATGGAATTTGGCAAAATATTATTTGTCAACTTAGTTTATCTCAAAAACAAAAAAGTAAGGCGCGTGGCCGTATCTCTTACGCCAATTTGGGAATTAACCAATTAGGTAGCGTTTACGAAGGTTTGCTTGCCTACCGGGGATTTTATGCCGAACAGGATTATATAGAAGTACATCCGGCAGGCCAACCAAACGAAGGGACTTTTGTTGTGCCTCGTTCTCGTATTGATGATTTTAAGAACGATGAAATTTTAAAAGACGAAGAAGGGAAAAATAAGTTGCTTGTAAAAGGAACCTTTGTTTACCGGTTAAGCGGGCGCGACAGACAGCAATCAGCCTCGTACTATACACCCGAAGTGTTAACCCGTACTACCGTAAAATATACCCTTAAGCCAATTTTAGAACGACTGCATGATAAAAAAATAAAAGCAGATGATTTATTGGAACTTAAAATTTTAGAGCCAGCGCAAGGAGCATCGGCTTTTCAAAACGAAGTGGTAAATCAAATTGCTGAAGCTTTTTTAGAAACAAAACAAAAAGAGCTTAAACGAAAAGTCCCGGCAAAAGATTATCAAGATCAACTACAAAGAGTAAAAGCATACATAGCTACCAACAATGTGTATGGTGTCGATATTAACCCTACAGCCATAGAACTTGGTAAATTGAGCTTATGGTTAAACGTAATCCATAAAGATATGGAAGTGCCCTACTTTGGCTACCGCTTGGGTGTGGGTAATGCAGTGGTAGGTGCCTGGTTAAAAGTATATACTAAAACAGATATTATTGTAGAATACCCGAAAGAAGGAACAACCAAAGCACGACAAACACCCATTAAAAAAGAATGGTGGGATATAGCACCGCAAATGCGTGGCTTTAAAAAGGAGAAAAATCTGCGCAAGGAAGATGAGATTTACCATTTTTTATTGCCCGATAAAAACATGGTGCCTAGCGCAGGTATAAAATTATTAAAGGCCGAACACCCTGCCGAAGCTAAAGCTGTGAGCGAATGGCGCACCGAATTTTGTAAACCGATAAGAAGCGATGAGTTCAACGTATTACAAAAAATATGTGTTCGCATTGATGAATTGTTGGAAGAGCATTACAGTTTTCAAAACCTGATAAACCAATATACCGGAGAAAAGAAAAACTTTTTTGGTCATGAGCAGCCACAGGGTGTGATGTTTACAGCCTATGACGAAAAAGACCAATTAGCACAGCAACGCCAAAAACACAATGCCCCTTACTTTAAATTAAAAATGCTGATGGATTATTGGTGTTCCCTTTGGTTTTGGGATGTGCGCGAAGCTGTGGAATTACCAAGCCGAAAACAATGGTACGAGGATGTGCAAAATATTTTAGAGCTGGATTTAGACGAGGTACTGCAAGAGGAAGAAACCGAAGCGGATTTATTTGCTCCGGGTGTTGAACAAACCAAATTGTTTAACGAGCCTAAACAAGCACGATTAAAAGCTTACCGCAACAGTAGTGAGAAAGAAGTCACCATAAACAGCATTAGAAAATACACCAACCGACAAGATTTATTTGAAAACAACCGTTTAGAAACCGTAAAAAACTTAGCTGCTAAATACCGCTTTTTTCATAATCATCTAGAGTTTATTGAGGTATTTAAACAAGCCGGTGGTTTTGATGTAATTGTTGGGAATCCACCTTGGCTAAAAGTTGAATTTGATGAAAAGTTATTTTTGTCGGAGCTTCGTCCGGAATTGCAAATTAGAAAAGTAAGCTCTCCACAAGCTAGAGCATTTGGCGAAGAATGTCTAAAGGATGAAAAGTTTAAAACTCTATTTGTAAATGGATTGTTACATGCAGAATCTACTACATCATTTATTAAAGGGATTCAGAATTACAAATTATTAGTTGGGCAAAAAAACAATCTTTACAAATGTGTAGTTGAGAATAGTTTTTCATTATTAAATATTAGCGGCAAAGCTGGTATAGTTCATCCTGAAACTTTATACGAAGATCCTGATGGCGCAATATTCCGCAAAGAACTATATAAAAGACTTGTTTATCATTTTCAATTTAAAAATGAGTTAGTATTATTTAATGAAATTGATCATCATAACTCATACAGTATAAATATATATTCAGGACAAACAGATGAAAAAATAGGTTTTTATAACATTAATAATCTTTTTCACCCACAAACGATCGATTTGTCATTTGTTCATTCAGGCGTGGGTATTTCAGGAGGAATAAAGACAAAGGACGAAACAACCAAAAAGTTTATTTGGAATGTAAAACCACACAAAGAACGTATAGTTTTTATTGATAATGAAGCTTTAGAAATTCTTAACAAGACTTTCGAGAATGACAATAATACTTTAGGTACTAAATTAGTTTCTATTCATTCAAATAAAATTATTTCAATTTTAAACAAACTATCTAAAAATACACATCGAGTAAAAGATATCAAACACGTTATAACTCCATGCTTTAGAGAAACTGATGCGGTTGATGCTGGAGATATAATTCGTGAAACAAAATATCCTGACCTTGAAAAGTACGAATTGATTTATGGTGGCCCTCACTTTTTTGTAGGAACACCTATATATAAAAATCCAAG
Source organism: Bacteroidia bacterium (assembly GCA_044221905.1). Lineage (GTDB taxonomy): Bacteria > Bacteroidota > Bacteroidia > B-17B0 > Aurantibacillaceae > Aurantibacillus. The sequence continues at coordinate 909,554 of JBGAOE010000002.1, read as the reverse complement.
GGAGAAATGCGCTTTAAGCTCAGACTATGACAATGTGGATTTAACACAAATAAGCGAAGATTTTTTACCGAGAACTAATTATAGCCCAAAAGTTGCAGTAGAGAATTTTACAACTAAATATAACTTATCTGAAGAGAATTTATGGATTGATTCTTATAAAGTAGTTAATAGCACAATGCTAAATATTACTATGGAAAGAACTTTACAACCTGCAATTATCCCTCCAATGATATCACATATTAATGCCGTTATCTCAACGGCATTCGAGGATGAAGCAACTACTATTGAATTTGCCGGGATATTATCTTCCCTTGTTTTTGATTTTTATGTTAAGACTATTGGGGCAAGTAATTTAACAGAAAACCGTATTGAGTCTTTTCCTTATAAAATAAACAATCAATTTAAGGATTCATTGATATGTCGCACCTTACTTCTTAATTCAATTAATAAACAATATAAAAATTTATGGGAAGACAATTACAATAGTGAATTTTCTCGAGACACTTGGAGTAGTTCTGATAGTAGATTAAAACCGTTTGAAAATCTAAGCCACGAATGGAGTTGGAATACCCCTTTGCGCAATTATTTTGAGCGCAGACAAGCTTTGGTGGAAATTGATGTAATTGTAGCTATGGCATTAGGGTTAAGTTTAGAAGAGTTAGTTTTAATATACAATGTGCAGTTTCCTGTATTACAACAAAACGAAGATGATACCTGGTACGATACAAAAGGAAACATTGTGTTTACTTGCAGTAAAGGTTTAGTTGGCGTTGGTTTAGATAGAGCCGATTGGGAAAGAGTTAAGGATAATAACGCCGGAGATGATATAACCCATACCATTATAAAAAGTGAGTTATATAAAGGAAAACAAATTACTTATTACGCGCCATTTACCAAATGTGATCGCGTAGAAGATTATAAACGTGCCTGGGTACATTTTGAAGAGAAGTTTAAAGAGAAATAGAAATGACAACTACCGAAAAAATATATAAAACCATAAAAAACAGAAGTGAATTTATAATTCAGCATGGTGATGAATGGAAAAAAGAAATTTCATCTGCTAAAAATTATATCTGCACTCCTGATATGAAGCAATGGACTTTTGGTAAAAGCGCAGGGATAAATGATACCTATCATTACAACGGTGGTGCAGCTAAAAAATGGTTGTATTCTATGGGATTTATAAATGTGTTAACGTTTCCTGATGGTAATTTTAAAACTCAGGTTATAAAGTCATTTTTAAATTGGACTAAACAAGTAGATTGTTTTGATATCGAAACGAAATTTAAAAAAGATCAAAAATCCAGTAAACGTTTTGAGTTACTGGTTCATCAATCTTTATTGGATAAAAAACTGCAAGTTCAATTAAACACTAAAGATAAAACTCAGCAAAGCTTTGACGAAGGCTTTAGAACTCAGATAGTCAAAGAGATTGCAACAAGAGATAAGCGAATTATTGATCTCGCTAAAAATAAGTATGGTACAAAATGTTCTGTATGCAATTTTGATTTCGGTAAAATGTATGGCTCGCATGGCGATGGTTTTATAGAAATACATCATTTATATCCGATTTCAAAAGGGAAAAGAAAAACAAAGATTGAAGATTTACGACCGGTATGCGCTAACTGCCACCGAATGTTGCATCGAGGAGTTGCCTTATTATCAATTGAAGAATTAAAAGAAATAATTAGTAAAGGGAAAAATGGATGAATTAACCGCTAGTTGGGTTGAGGCTACTAAAAGAGCTCTTAAGGCCCTACAAAACAAATATAGAGTTAACAGAGGTTTACTTCTTACAGAGGGCGACTTAGAATGCCATTTATTTTCGGAGTTATTGAAACAAGATGAACTCTCAGGTTACCACGATTCGATGAGCGGAAAATACTGTGGAGCTCCTGTAGATGGAGCGCAACTTAAAACAACATTTGTTCATTCTCAAGTTACCTGGTTCAAACCCGATCAAAAATCAGGGTTTGAGGTTGATTTAACTATTGGTGACCCAGCGAAATTAGAAGTAAAAAACATTGAACTGTTTGGACAATATACAAGCAAAGGTTTTGCGTATGATGGGGAATGCGTTGCAATTGAATTAAAATTTATTCGATCAGAGGAGGATATACGTTACAAAGCACATGAAGATTATCTTAAATTAAGAGACAGACTTATTCCCGCCAAAATAGAAAATATTGCAAAAGTTTATAAGATTAGTAGTGAAGATAATATTGCTTTTATTTCGATAGTTGGCTGTAAGGATGAGGAAATATTTAAGAAAGCAAAGCATTATTTAGGAAAGCACCTTTCAGATATGTCCACTCCTTGCCCGGAAAATTTATTTGTTGGGGTATTTTATCAAGATGAAATAATGTGGGATAAAAACACTCTTATTAACGAATACAATCAATTTAACAATCAACGCAACTAATGAGCGAATTTACTTCAAAATACGGAACTCAACTTATTGCGGGATTTATAGCAATCTCAGGTATATTGCTTGGTTTGTTTTGGAATCAGTTTTTTGCATGGCGTAAAAATAAACGGGAAAAAAAAGCCAAGTTAAATCATCTGTTATTTCATCTGTTAGAACTTTATTTTTTTGTTAGTCGTAATGATTTTACAAGCTTTATTACAATTTATATGGCGCAAATGGAAAAGCGTTTTGGCGCGATTCCCAAAGAAGAAAGAGCGCAAGTAGAGCAAATGATTATTACAATGGTTAAGGAAAAAATAAACAATTTAAACGATGAAGAAGAAATAAGAAGATTAAGCGAACATTATGAAGCAGCTGTAAAAGAAGTAGCTTTTATTAACCCATTTCTAGCTTATCGCCTTGCCGGGCAATCAAAACGACTAAACCATCTTGAGCAACTCAATGGTTATTTTGACTCTGTTCGCGAGCTCATGTCAACTGAAGAAGAGCAAAAATTCTTGCAAAGTATCCTTTCAAATTATACTGAAGACAGACTAATTAAAGAAATGATTACCGATGTAAAGGATAGTGTAATTGAAATTGCGAAGGAAATAGGAATTGCAAAACACCTGGAAGCAAAAAAACACTTTACTCGTCAAGAAAAAAACATGAAGGAGGAAGTTGAGAAAGAAGTAGCACAAATTATTGATCAAATAGAAGCACAAATAACTAAAAATATTTAATGAACTTTTCATTAGAAATAGATAAATTATTACAGAGTCGTCTTGATACATACATCAAGGATAAATCCGTATTGGTTAGTTTATTTGGTGAAGAAAACCGAAGAAGTGAGGAATACAATGGCAGGCAGTTGCTGGAGCTGATTCAGAATGCAGAAGATGAAGTTTCTGGACCCGGCAGAGGAGACGTTTACATTGAATTAACAAGCAACCGCTTAATAGTTGCTAACCACGGAAATCCATTCACATTAAAAGGAATTCAGTCATTGATGACTCCTAATGTGAGCCCAAAACTTAAACAAAAAAACAAAATTGGTGTAAAGGGACTTGGGTTTAGATCCATATTAACGTGGGCAAATTCAATTAAGATTATCAGTAAAAATATTGCTGTTCAATTTTCAAGTGAAATAGCAGTTTCAAAACTCAAAGAACTTTATGAAAAACATCCTGATTTAGAAGCATTTGTTAAAGACACTACGGATGAACCATTTCCCATTTCAACTTTATCTGTTCCTCAATGGTTAACTATTAAGGAAGATGAGTATAAGGATTTTGATACATATGTCATTATAGATTTTGACAAGATACAAATCGAAAAAGATATACAAAGACAGATCGATTCACTAGGTCCGGAAGTTATGCTATTTCTTAGTAACCTAACGGGAATACAAATCAACAGTCCTAAAACAAAAAAGAGAATTGTTAGAGCGAATAAGCCTGAAGATAAAACGCAAAAAATAGTTACCTATAACGAAGACGGTGCAGAAATTTCGTCAAAAGAATGGGCGGTATATTCAAAAAACGGAAACCTGCCTGAGTATTTAAGAATAGGAGATCATAAAAACAAATTTGAATTTGAACTTAAAATTGCTGTTACGCCAAATTTAGATGATAATATCAATAAGTTGTTTTCTTATTTTAAAACTGAAGTTCAATTTCCTTTTCCAGCATTAATACATGGTACGTTTGATTTGTCTGGAGACAGGAATCAACTCATTTTAAATGATGTAAATCGATTTTTGCTTTCAAGTTTAGCCGAATTAATGGTTAATACAGCTCTTGAGCTAACTAACAAAGGCGTTTCGTGGAATCCCATAAAGTTAGTTGCTCTTAATAAAGAATCAAATGATAGGCTGACGGAACTTGGATTTAACGAGGCATTGAAAAAGGAAATCTTGAGTAAGCCTTTGTTTCCTATAAATGAAATGAGGTATGCAAAGTATTCTGAAAAACCAAAATGGTATGACTGTGACATTGCAGAAGTTCTTCCTTTCGATAAATTTGGAATATTTGGCGATTTATTAATGCCAACTCATGATTACCGCATTAAAAATCTTTTGACTGAGTTTGGAGAGAACAAATACACTTCAAAAACTATCATATCAGAAATAGAGAAAATCAACAGTAAATTATCTATCGCAGAACGGGCAGAATTAATGGTGTTTTGTAGCCGGAATTATGCAGAACTATTGAACGTTCAGCTTTCTGATATGCCATCTCTGATTCTTGATCAGCATCAAAAGCCTGTCTCTGGATCAAAAAACGTGATTATGCCACCCGAACGATCTATCCTCAAAATTCCGGAAGAGATAGAGGTTTCGTTCATGGACAAATCGTTATTCGATGAATTATCTGCAATCACAAAAAAAACAATCGGAAGAGAAATTGTTTATTCTATCAGTAAATTCAATGTTGCTGAATATGCCTTTGATCCTGTTATCCGAGAAATAATTCGTTTAGCAGACCAAGATGCAAGTGTTGACGTTTCGGTTTCGGTTAAAATTATAAAATCGCTTTTCACTTTTTTTAAGGGTAGTATTTTAAATACTGAAAAAGCACCGGCTTTTCCAAAAGATGTGAATGTTACATTAATTATAAATAACGAAAAGCAGAATGTTTCTGATATGTACATCGGAAGCGCTTATCCAAACGGTTATGTTAATTCGCTACTCTTTAATTCTTTTAAGCCTAGTCTTTTAATTCCACCTCCCGATCAAATAGGACTGGAAAGTGAGGACATTTCAGAAGTTCAAGATTTTCTCAAGTGGCTTGGTGTAAAAGAATACCCTGCACTTTTAAAGAAAAAAATTGAAGACCCTATTGAAAAGCAGAGATACATAGAGTCGGTTTTAAACAACATAACATTTCCGGTAATTTCAGAGCCATATAAAGAAGAAACCAGTGAGGAAGAAGTACGTGGTATTCAATTGAATCAATACGACATTGAAGTTCAATCAGTTGAATACCTTGAAGAAATATTGACGAAAAATGATTCTGAATCTATTTTAACTTGGCTAAACACCGATCCTAATATCGCATCCATTATTTTAACACAGAAGGAAATTAATGGAACAATTGGATTTTGGCTAAAATCTAAGCAATCACGAAGATATTTTAAAAGACACGAGGTGCGATCTTACATTTTATGGAAGATTAGTCAAACAGCCTGGTTAAAATCTTCTTCCGGAGAAAAGCAGGAACCTCACAAATTAATTAGAGATAAAACATTTAAATCATTTAGCCCTTTAATAAATGTTCCTGAAATAGATTACAACCATATCAGTTTTAGAGAAGTTAAAATTGGTCAGAGTAAAATTGATGAATTATTACGTCACGTTGGAACAAACCAAGGGTTTGATACTATTGAAGATTCATTGGTTTATCAGATATTAAATAAGTTAGAATCCGTTTTTCCGGATGGCGATAACTCACGAATGATTTACGCTCAAATTCTTCAAACATCATTAAATAGAACAATACAAAACAGCTCGAATGCTGCAATAGATTACTTCAAAAAAGGGAAGGTGTTTGCCAGAAAGGGCAACTTAAAAGGATATCAGGATCATGACAAGGTATATTATATGCCGAACTCAACTTTTTGCAAAGACGTTTTAAAAAAGTTTTGGATTTTTGAAATGGATAAAAGACGTTCGAAAGAAAGGATACACGACATTTTTGGAGTTAAGCCTCTTGATGTAATTCGTTTTCATGTGCATGACCATTCTACTTGTAGAATACAAGATACTTTTGAAACTGACCTAGAGCTTTTAAAGCCTAAACTCTATGTTTATAGGTTTGATAAAGATTCAGATAGAAGTGAATTAACTTCTTTGCGTAAGCTTAAAATTATTTTGTGTTCAGCCATTACGGCAGATTATTCTATTGGAGAAGATCAATTAGAAAAACTTGAAATTAATGATTATGAATTTATTCAAGATGCCGTTAATAATTCGTTCTATATAAAAGTACCAATTTCAATAAGTAATGATTTAGAAAAGTTAAAGTCTGATGTTCGTTTAGCAGAATCGATATCAGATATATTTAATAGTGTTTTAAAAGTTATTGATAGTAAAAAAGATTTTATCTATTTATTTTCCTTGATGGAAGCTCAGCGTGAGATTGTATTAAAATCAGAGTTTGGCGAAAACCTTCAGATTTTGGAGGAAGTAAAAAAAATGTTTGGTTCAATTAGATCACAAGAAAAACTTTTTTGGGAAGGACTTTTACAAGCCTGTGGGGCCAATGTTTCAGAAATAAATGATGGTAATAAAAATGAATTAACAGAACTATTAAAACAAAAAGATTCATTTATAACAGCCGAATACATTGAGGTGTGTGCAGACAAAATCAATTACAAGTACATCTCCTCTCCTTCAAATTATGCAATTTTATTAGATTTGTTTACAAAACTTGCAATAGATATTGAAACTTATAACTCATCTTCTATTTTTCAAATTGATTTTACTGAATTATATTTCGACCAAATTCGCTCCTTACAAATAGCTAATGGAATAGCCTTTCACAATGCATTATATAACAAACTCAAGTTATCTTCGGAAAAGCAATCAAACTTATTTACACTAATTAAAAAACACGACCAGTTTACTAATTTTAAAATTATCAACTCCTTTTTATTCGACTCGAAAAGTTTTTATTTTGATTGGTTAGAAAATGATTTTGATGTTCAATCTAGCGATTTAATAGTTTCAGGCAAAGATTTAACTGCAATTGAAAATGTTAGAGAGAAAGGAACATTCTTTCTTGATAAGTATCCTTTTGATATTGATTTAAAGACACTGATTCATAATATGGAGTTTGCATCATTATTAATTTATGAAAAGTATGAAGAATTAAAAATAGGTCTTGTAACCGAAGGTTATACAGAAAATGGTAATGCGGAAAGTACTGATGGCGTCAATACCGATGGTGTTGATATTTTAAATAAGGCGAAAGATTTAGCAAATAGCGGTTCATTTGAAATAGCAGATGTTACGATTTCTAGTAATCCTGAAAACGAAGGGAACTCAACAAATGGATCGCGTTCGAAAAAAGGATCTGGAGGAAGCTTTAATGTTGCATTTAGAGAAGAAACGGGGCTATTAGCAGAAGCATATACTTATGAGTTACTTAAAAGAAAACACGGTGCTGATAAGGTAATTTGGATATCGGGTAATGCTGAAAAAGCAGGGGTAATTTTATCGGGTGACGATGGAAAGGGTTATGATATGGAATTACATTTAGACAATGAAATACGATACATAGAAGTTAAAGGCACTTCTACAGATAGAACGGAATTCATTATAACTAATCCGGAGGTTAATTTTGGTTTGCACAAATCTAACTATGACCTTATTTTAGTAACTAATGTTAAAGTCGAGCCTAAGTTTTATCGATTTCCGGGTTTATTGGTATTCGATTCAAACCACTCTTTTTTAGAAAATGAGAAATTTACTGTATATAACGAATCATATAAAATAAGATTAAACATAGACGCAGTCAAAACTGCATCAGTATAAAATATTAATTACTCAAATGACAGCAGAACAAATAAAATCAATTATAGCCTTAGGCGAGGGATACCAAGCAGAGTTTAAAGTTAGCGTTCCATCAAAAGTGCGCGACCTTACCGAAGAAATTTGTGCATTTGCCAATGCAGCTGGTGGAGTTCTTCTTATTGGTGTAGATGACACTAATGTCATAAAGGGTGTTAGTATAGATAATACTAAACGGTCCTCTATACAAAACTCTATAAGCGAAATCAATCCTAAATTAAATTGCACCATCGAAATTGTTAGTGTTGACGGGCTTGATGTAGGAGTACTTAATGTTCCTTCCGGTAAAAACAAACCCTATATTTTTTCGGGAGCAATATTTGTTAGAGTTGGACCAAATACTCAGAAGCTAACAACTGCCGAAGAAATGCGTGATTTCTTTCAGCAGGCGGATAAAATTTATTTTGACGAATCGCCTTGCAAAGAGTTTGATACTGTACAAATAGATAATGACAATTTTAATGCTTTCCGTGCAGATGCTGGTTTCCATGCTTCTATTAGCAATGAACAAATTTTAAAAAACCTACAACTTTATACTGAAGACGGATTGTTTAAAAGCGGAGCAGTTCTATTTTTTGGAAATCAACCCGAAAGCATTTATGAACAAGCAATCATTCGTTGTGTTGCATTTAAAGGAACAGATAAGCGTTATATAGCCGATGATAAAAAATTCGGTGGCGCACTTTATCATCAATATACACAAGCTATTGAATGGTTGCGTGGTAAGATAAATGTTTCTTATGATATTGAAGGGCAAGGTTCCGGTGCGCGAAAAGAAAATTGGGAAATACCGGAAACGGTTTTTAAAGAAGCCATTATTAATTCTCTTTCTCATAGAGATTATTATGAAAAAGGTGCAGTAACTACAATTGAAGTATTTGATGATCGCATTGAAATTTCTAATCCCGGAGGATTGTTATCAGCTATCAGTCATGAATTTGGGAAAAGAAGTTTGTCGCGCAATCCGCTAATTTTTGGTTTGTTTGATCGTATGCATTTAGTTGAGAAAATAGGCTCCGGAATTCCACGTATGGAAGAACTGATGCATAGTAATGGCCTAACTTCTCCGGAATATAGAATAGATGGAATGTTTACCATTCTACTCAGAAGGCAGTTCAATTTTGAGGAATGGAAGAAATTATGGAGCGCAAAACTTAATGCTCAACGATTGGCAATTTTACACGTTATAAATAATCAACCAACTATTAGCATAAGTCAGCTTGCAAACGCACTTGCAATAAGTGATACTGCAATTGATAACCATTTAAGTTTTTTGAAAGAACTAAAGATTATTGAAAGAATCGGCCCGAACAAAGGGGGTAAATGGAAAATCAATTTTATCTACCCAGCTGCCGAATAGGGTTGGTAGATGGGTTGGTAGAAAACTAAATCATATAATATTGAATATCAAATAGTTATGATTTTATATGGTAAATGAGTTGGTAGAAAAGTTGGTAGAAAAGTTGGTAGAAAAGCTACTAGGGTACCAGGTAGAAAAATTGGTGGAAGTGCTGTAGAAATTGCAGATTTAAGAAGTGATAAAAATGGTGGTAATTGTATAGGAAAATTAAATAAGATAGATGTTAGCATTACAACAGGCATACGAAGTTAAAGTCTCGATAATAGAGTATTTAAAAGCAACCTATAGCTTTCAGGATAAAGCTGTGCAACGAGCATTTTTAGACCTGATTGAAAACTCAATGGATGGAATGTTCAAAGGCCCATATGTATCCTTAAAACTTCCATATAAAAAATTTGAAGGCAACTTAGATGAATTGCCTTTGGCAATTAAACCCATTTTCAGACCATTCACTCACCAAGCAGTTGTATTTGAAAGATTAAGTACGGAAAATGGAAATAATCCATTACCAACAATTTTAACAACGGGTACAGCATCAGGTAAAACAGAGGCATTCTTATACCCTTTATTAGATTATTGCTTTAAAAACAAGGGGCAAAAGGGAATAAAAGCAATCATTCTATACCCAATGAATGCCTTGGCGACCGATCAAGCTCAACGTATTGCTGAAGCCATATATGCTGACGAACGAACAAGAGGAAAGGTAACTGCCGGTTTATTTATTGGCGAAGGACAAGGTAAAAAGAAGTATCCCAAAGATATGGGCGAGAAAAATATTATTGAGGAGCGAGATACTATTTTATCAAACCCTCCTGATATATTACTCACTAATTTTAAGATGCTGGATTATGCTTTAATGAGGAGTAAGTTTCACGAATTGTGGCAATATAATTTTGAGCATGCTACTTTATTAAAATTTCTTGTTTTAGATGAACTTCATACATACGATGGTGCTCAGGGAACTGATGTAGCCAATTTGATTAGGCGTTTAAAACTAAAATTAAATTTACCCAAAGGATATTTATGTCCTGTAGGTACTTCTGCAACCATAGGTTCGGGAGATGAAGCACCAAAACTATTAGCCGATTATGCTACAAAAGTTTTTGGCGAAGACTTTAATGAAACAAGCATTATTGGCGAAACAAGAATAGATGCAGAGGAATTTTTCGGAGATGTTGCTGAGAAAAATTTTATTCCAACGGATTTTTTAATTTCTGAAAGTAGAATAAAAGCAACTGATTCATACCAAACTTATATTCAAAAACAATTAGTGCTGTGGGGCTTAAACCCTAAAATAGAGAGCCATCAGCTTGGTGATCATTTGAAACAATACAAAATTGTACGAGATCTTTTAAAAATTTGTAACAAAGGAGTCATCGGGTTCGAAGAAATAACCATTGAACTCGGACGTGCAAATAATGAATTTAAAAATCTAGCCGATTGGTCGGATGAACACCAATATTCGCCCAAAGAAACACTAGTACGTTCCATACTAACTCTTATTTCAGAAGCAAAAGTATTAGAAGGAGAAAAAAAATTCCCTTTACTTTATGTTCAGGTGCAACTATGGATAAGAGAACTGTCAGGTATTTTGCGCTTGTTTCAAGAAACTCCCCTTTTCTCCTGGAAGGATTCGGTTTCAACCGAAGATAAAATTAAGGCACTTCCCCCATACTTTTGCAGAGAGTGTGGCACAAGTGGCTGGGCTACTATTAAGCATGATAATAGAAATAATATAGAAGATGATATTAAAGATACTTATCAAAAATACTTTAGTAATCACAAAAATCTATATTTTACAAATACATATTCAGATGAAAATTTAAAAATAGACGAGTATGCCCCAAGCGACACACTTGACAATTACGTTGATGTTAATACGCTTGGATTATTTCATGAGCAAAAAAAGAATCGCTTTAAAATAATTTCATATAGAAAAGTGATTGGCACTAAAGCCGATCATGTTTGTCCTGTTTGTAATAGTAGAAATACCATTGCTATCATTGGTACAAAAACAGCAACATTAAGTAGCATATCTATAAGTCAAGTAATTTCGAGCGAGTTAGACAAAACACTTGAAAAAGACAGGAAGGTTTTAGCATTCACAAATGGAGTACAAGATGCGGCACATCAAGCAGGGTTTATAGAAGCGAGAAATTATAAATTTACTTTTAGAGCTGCGATGCAAAGAGTAATTAATGAAATCAAAACGGACATTTCATTAAGCGAGTATCAAAAATTATTTAAAGCGTATTGGTTGAAAAATGCCGATGAGACAGGCAAAAAACCAATTGAAGCATATCTCTATAAATTTTTTCCTGCCGATCATCAAGGTGATGTTAAGATTGTAAACTATAAAAAAGCACCGGAAAAATTTATTCCTGAGTTCATTGAAGAATTTAACAGGAGAATGGATTGGGAAATATCTACCGAAGTTGGTTACAATGCAATAATTGGTAGAACACTTGAAAAAACTGGCTCATCAGGAACATACTTTAAAAGAGAGGATTTAGCTAATACATACGATAAAATTAAAGATTGGCTAGACTTAAACAGCTTAAACAATATTACAAAAAACGAATTCACTGTTTTTCTGAATGCCTTCTTACATCGATTAAGAACAAGAGGAGGAATAGATCATCCCTATTTAAATAAATTCAGAACTGAAAAAAGTAGTTATTACCTTATTACCGGATATACGAATAAAAAATATTTTTTAATTCAGAATTTTGGAAAGAAAACAAGGTTACCTAAGTTTATTACTGACCAGGCTAATACATTTGGTGTATTTGATTTAACAGCCAAAAGTACTTCCAGTACCAATTGGTTTCATGTATATTTCCGGAAATCTTTTCCATTAGCTTCAAATGCAGATGCTTTAGTAAACGAGTTCTACACTAAACTTTTAACTACACTAGCTTCAGATGAAATAGGAATACTTGATGCTAAAAATGCTGAAGGAATTAGAAATTTCTCATTAAAAGCAGAAAAATTATTTCTCAGTCCTAATGTAGAAACCTATTCATGTAATCAGTGCAAAAATGAACTTCATATATCTGATAGTGAAAATCTGCAAGGTGCAGCTTGTTTAAGTTTCCGATGTGTTGGTCATTATGAACTGGAAGTAAAAAATGACACCGAAAATTATTATAAACAAGTTTATAATAGACAGAGATCTCCAAGGATATATGCAACTGAACATACCGGTTTATTAGAGCGTTCAGATAGAGAAAGGAAAGAATACGCATTCAAACAAAGACCGTTTTTTAATTCACTAAATGCATTAGTTGCTACATCAACTCTAGAGATGGGTATTAATATTGGCGATCTTAATACAACATTTAATAACTCTATTCCTCCATTGCCATCTAACTTTATACAAAGAGTTGGACGCGCAGGGCGTGCTTCAGGTTCTGCTCTAATTGTAAATTTTGCCACAAACGATTCGCACGATCAATACTATTTTCAGGAGCCGAAAGAAATGATGCAAGGTGAGGTTAACTCACCGGGCTGTTATTTAGAAGCAAAAGAAATACTAAAACGTCACTTTTTGGCATTCTCTATTGACGAATGGACTAAAAGCGATCATACTAAAAATTCAATACCCGTTAACTTTAGAATACGGCCATTCCACATTGAATTTATTGATCCGCAAGACCCTACATTATTTTTTAATCGAATTATTACATTCATTAAAACGAATGAAAGTGTTTTATTTGAGAGATTTACTTCTCATTTGTTAGAGCATGTAAGCCTTCCTATACTTGAAGAATTGAAGTTGTTGTTACGGAGTGATTCGTTTTATCTAAACTTTAAAGTTGAATTTTCTCAATTGAAGGAAGAGGTAAAACAACTAAAGGAAAAACAAAAATATATTCAAAAATATATTGAAGAAAATAAGTTAGGAGAAACAGATGAAGTTAAAGAGCAACTTTTAAGGGAGTTTAAAAACATTGGAGGAACAATCCACAACATTTTAAAACGATCCGTATTAGAGCACCTTACCAATGTTGGTTTACTCCCTAATTATGCCTTTCCAGAAACAGGGGTTGTGCTTAATGCCCAAGTGAGAAACAGGAATTTGACTGGGGTGGGAGATTCAACTTATACACCAAAATCAATAGAATTGGTTCGTCCAGCTAAATCTGCATTAAGAGAATTAGTTCCGGATAACTTATTTTATACTCAAGGTTATAAACTAAAGATAACAGGGCTAAATGTAATTAGCTGGAAAGAAGAGGCTTTAGATTATCGTTTTTGCTCGAAATGTGATCATATTGAAAGCGATAGTGGGCAGCAAGGAGCTTGTCCTAAGTGCGCTGATTACTCTTGGGGATCAATTAACAACAAGCACAAGTTTGTGAAACTAAAAGCCGTTAAATCCTTTAACGATGAAGCTACGTCCACGCTTGATGATGCCAGCGAACAAAGGGAAGAAAAGATTTCAAAGACTACACAACATTTTAATTTTACTCAAAGCTCGACCCAAGGCGCTTGGGCAATGGTTAAAATACCTTTTGGAATTGAATACATAAAAGAAGTAGACGTATATGAAGTTAATTATGGCCTTTCTGAATATTCAGTAAATCGCCCTATAAAAATCAATGAAACGGAAGTAAATTTATCTGGCTATATAACCTGTAAACATTGCGGAAAATCATCAAGCGATCCTTTTAATAATTTCCCAAACGGTAAATTAAAAGAGCGGCACTATGTATGGTGCAAAAAGCGTGACGTTGCATATAATTCTGTTGCTGATAATGTATTTGAGGAAGTCTATTTATACCGTCAGTTAAAAACGGAAGCTATCAAAATCCTTTTACCAGTTCAGGAATTTGAATCGGAAAGTCTGGTTGCAATGTTTAAATCCGGCATTGAACTCGGATTAAAACACTATTACAAAGGCAATCCACAACACATAGAAATTTGCCAATACAAAGAGCTAAATAAACAAACTTCTAGAAATGATCGATTCTTAGTGTTATACGACACTATTCCCGGTGGCACAGGATATCTTGCGAAATTATTTAACGAAAGAGAGTTTAGTTCATTAATAGATAAAGCTTATAAGGCTATAAAAGATTGTACGTGCCAGTATAACGGCAAAGATGGCTGCTATAGATGTATTTATACCTACGGAAATCAATTTGAAAGAGAGGAATTGAGCAGGCAACGTGCCGAAGAGCTATTTCGTAAGATTTATGTTTCATCAGATAAATGGGATTATTTGCAGGATGGATTAAATGACGTTACAAATTCCGGTAAAATTGAAGAGTCTGAATTAGAAGAGCGCTTTATACGTGCACTAAAAACATATTTCAGCAAAGAAGATCAACAATTATTGGGTTGGAATTTTGAGACGAAAACTGAGGATGGAATAAATTTGTATAGCCTTCAAATCAAGCGAGCCAATACGGAATTGCATTATCTTATTCGCCCACAAATCTCCCTTGGAGAAAGTAATGGCGTAAAATATTACACAAGATGTGATCATCTTATTATTTGCACGGACGTAAAAATTAATGGGGAATCTATTTCGGATAACGAATTAAATCAAATACCATCTATTGCGATCTATTTGGATGGATACCAATTCCACGCATCTAAAGAGAATAATCGATTCTTTAGCGATATTAAAAAGCGAATTGGAATAATTGAATCAAATACAATTAAACAATGGTCTTTGACTTGGGACGATTTAACACGTTTTGAAAATCAAATAACACTAGCCGGAAATGAATCAGATGAATTGCATAAAAAAATAGTAACCTATAACATTAACTACTCTAAAATAGCCCCTGCCCCAATCTATAAATCATTTGATAGTGAATTTAAAACAAGAAGAAACAACCTTGATCGTTTGTTATACGTTCTTGAAAACATTTATAAAGCTGAAGTAAGAAATGGTGACCTTTGTAAACAAATTTTATTTCCTCTTCAATTGGGATTCTTGTCTCATTCCTTTTTAAGCGATCAAGTAAAGTCAATATTGGATTCTCCGACTGTAAATTTCGATGGTATCCCTACCCATAAAGCGGCAGAGTCTTACTGCATGCTAGATGACTTACCCTTAACCGAAAATATCGATACAAGAATATTTATTCAGTTAAATTCCTTGTCAGTATTAGCAAGGATAATTATTAGTCATAATAATGAAGGTTGGGATAAACGATCGTGGGAGAATTTTTGGAATCTGTTTAATCTTTATCAGTTTTTCTGGGGCGAAATCGGATTAGAAGTCCAATCGCTGGATCTTACGGAAGCTCCAAAGCTAAAAGAAAGTATAGACGAAATATTTGAAAATTTCGGAAGCGAATACCATAATTTAATCACTGAGCTAATAAATAAAGGTGTCGATTTTAATAGAGATTGTTCATTTTATCTGGAAGATGATTATGGAGCTATAATAGCTGAAGCGACAATAGGCTTTCACCAAAAAAAAATATTTATAGACCCTTTTGATGATAATAGCCGCGAAGTATTTCAAAAGAACGGATATATAGAAAAAACAATTGATAATTTAAATTTAAACGATTTATAGCATGAAACTATTTATATACGATAAATTCATGGATTCTTTTATTCGTTTACCAAAAGGTATTCAAAAAAAGACGATGGAATTTATGGATAAGTTCAAAAAGAACCCGCAATCAAGTGCAATAAATTTCGAGAAAATAAACACGTTCAAAGACTCGCAATTAAGAACAGCTAGAATTGATCAAACATATAGGGCCATCATCCACATGTCGCCAAAAGATGATGTTTTTCATCTATTATGGGTCGATCATCATGATGACGCGATGAATTGGGCTAAAAATAAGATATTTGAGTGGAATACGAACACCCAATCTTACCAAGTATATGATGTCGAGGAAAAAGCGTTAGAGCAAACGCAAGTCGTTTCTAACCCTATTGGATCGAGTGCCTACAAAGATTATACTGATGAACAATTAGAAGTGATTGGAGTACCAAAAGTGCTTTTACCGAGTGTAAGAAATATTTATTCTCTAAATGAACTTCAAGAGATCGAAAAATACTTGCCATCAGATGCCTTTGAACATTTATTTTATTTAATAGATGGTGTTGCTTATGACGAAATCGTAAAGGAAATAGCGGAAGGAAAATCTACATTAACTGACCCAAAGTTAATTGATGATACCACCGTTAATAATCAACGCTATTTCTTTGAAATAACTGATAAGGATATTGAAGCAATATTTAATGATGACTTTCAAAAGTGGAGAATATTTCTTCATCCTTCTCAACGGAAGATTGTAAATGGATCTTTTAACAGCTCAGTTAAAGTAACTGGCCTTGCAGGAACTGGAAAAACTGTTTGTGCTTTGCACCGCACAAAAGTTCTGTCGGAATTGGAAGAAGTAACTTCAGTGAAACCTATTCTTTTTACAACTTATACGAAAAGCTTAATTGACTCGTTAGTGGATTCCTTAAATTTATTGGGTGTCCCCTCTCAGAAAATGAAAGTTCAGAATATTCATGGTCTTGCAATTGATTTATCAAAAGAATTGGGATTAATCCCTTCTAATTCTAAAATACTGGACTTTTCGGACGATGATTTAAAACGTAATCTATGGGAAGAAGTACTGGACTTTACACCTTCTAGGTTTGATTCCGACTTTCTAAAAGCAGAATTTTCTGATGTTGTAGTGCAAAATAATATTCATTCTGAAGATGAGTATTTAAGAGTCCCTCGTATTGGAAGGAGTCAAAAATTAGGAAGAAAAGACCGGTTGGAGATTTGGTCAGTTTTTAAAGAATATATTTTCTTTAAAGACAAAGAAAAGTATTATGAATTTGGAGAAATAATAAACAAACTAAATGATCATTTTAAAAACACGAGTAAAAAACCATTTTCCTTTATTATTGCAGATGAGATACAAGATTTTTCCAATCCCGAATTGAGGCTATTGCGTTCAATGGTATCTGAAAAGGAAAATGATTTGTTTCTAGTTGGCGATCCATTGCAGAAAATTTATAGTCGTAAAATCAACTTTTCAAAAGCAGGGATAAATGTAAGAGGAAATCGAAGCAAACAACTAAAAGTAAATTACCGGACAACTGAAGAGATTAAACGTTTAGCAATAAGTTCCGTATCTAATCTGACCTATGATGATTTCGACGGTGAAGAAGAACGCAAAAATGGATATATTTCATTAACTCACGGTGAAAAACCAATTTATCAAATATTTAGTTCTGAAAACGAAGAGTTTAGTTTCCTGAAAAATAAGATAGAAGAATTGGTTAGTAATGAGCGGAGTTTCTCCTATAAGGATATTTGTATTGCGACGCGTTTAAAATCAACAATGAGCGATCTCAAAAAATATTTACATCAGAGTAAAATTCCTTATTTCGACATTACTTCTGGCACAGGAAATCAAAATGGGCTAACCCTTTCTACTTTTCATAACACAAAAGGACTTGAATTCAAGGTTGTTTTTTTGGCGGGAATAAACAACAAAACACTTCCAATGCATCCGTCATCGTTTGAAACATGGGACAGAATTCAACAGATTGATTTCGATACAATGGAAAGATCATTGTTGTATGTAGCTATGACAAGGGCAATTCAATTACTTGTTTTAACAGGTACAGGCAAGAAATCGGATTGGATTCAATTATAGTGTACAACACTACTTATCCCATAAATAGGACATGACTTTTAAATTCATAAATGACGTTTTCAAAACATCAAAACGGCTAAAATTCGAGGTATTCTTTGTGTAAAAGCCCCCTTAGAAAGCTCTAAATCTGCCTTTTAAGCCTATTTTGAGTCAGTCTAGCCCCAAAGGCTCAATCACCTCCAAAAACTCGAAAATTTTGAGCAAATCTTCAGGATTAAAACTCGACAACTGCCCCATTGGTACCACTTAAAAAGAGCGAGAGTGAAGCGCGAAAGCGAAACACGACTCGCTCTTTTTTCTTCATTCTCGCTCTCATTCTGTTCAACCCTTTTGAACCCCTGGCGCCGTTATTGCTAGGACTTCCGGATATACTCAGGTCCGAAGCAATCTGGCGCCGTCTCGTTCCCCCGTCATGCTGTTCCGAAAGCTTTCGGGATCCGCATCTCGGAGTGCCTTCTTAGAAATCGTGAGACTCTGAAACACTTGCCCCGAGCCGATAGCTACGGCTTTGTTTCGGGAACTTCAGGGTGACCTGGATAAATCATGGCTCTTTCATCTTTTATCTTTAGTCTTGTATCTCTTTCGAATCTTGAATTCTTTTTAACCTTGGTCTTTAATCTTTTTTACATACATTGGCCCCGTTTATTTCCTTATGCTGCAACGCCGCTTAGGCCTCATACAAGCCACCGCCATCAACATGATCGACATGGTGGGCATTGGCCCTTTTATTACCCTGCCCATGGTCATCAGCATGATGAACGGCCCTTATTTTTTATACGCGTGGATTGCGGGCGCCATCCTTTCGTTTATCGATGCCATGGTGTGGAGCGAGCTGGGGGCTGCATTTCCAAAGGCCGGAGGGTCTTATAACTTTTTAAAGGAAGCCTATGGCGCCGGTAAAGCGGGCAGCCTGATGAGCTTCTTATTCGTATGGCAAACCATGATCCAGGCGCCGCTGGTAATTGCCTCCGCCGCCATCGGTTTTTCGGCCTATCTTTCTTACCTGCTGCCATTAAGCACGCTAGGCAGCAAAGCCGTGAGCGGGGGGGTGGTCATATTAATTATCGTATTGCTTTACCGTAAGATCGAAACCATCGGCAACATCAGCATCATGCTTTGGGGCGGGGTTATCCTCACCCTTTTGTGGATCATCGGCGGCGGCATTGCCGGCGGGCATTTTACCGAGCCCCTGCAGCACATCAACGATGGGCTTACCGTAAACTATGCCTTTGTAGCAGCCATTGGCTTTGCCGGCGTTAAAACCGTTTACAGCTACCTCGGCTATTACAACGTGTGCCACCTGGGCAGCGAGATCAAGGATCCGGCTAAAAATATTCCGCGCAGCATGTTTCTTTCCATTGCCGGCATTTCGGTGCTTTACCTGGCCATGAACATCAGCGTTACCAGCCTTATTCCCTGGCAGGAGGCCAAAAACAGCGAGTTTGTGATCAGCCTGTTTATGCAGCGCCTGGCTGGCAATACGGCTGCCAACATTGTTACCTGGCTGGTGTTGTGGGTGGCCTTTGCTTCGGTGTTTTCGGCCACACTGGGTTATAGCCGCATTCCTTACGCGGCGGCATCCGATGGCGCTTTTTTTAAAATATTTGCCCGCCTGCATCCTACCCGTCAGTTTCCGCACATTTCGCTGCTGGCGCTGGGCAGCCTGGCCTTTGTGTTCAGCCTCCTCTTCCGGCTCAGCGATGTTATCAGCGCCATCCTGGCCATGCGCATCCTTATCCAGTTCATAGGCCAGGCCATTGGATTGATTTTATTGCGACGTGCGCGGGGAAAAATTGCCTTTCCATATAAAATGCCCTTGTTTCCTTTGCCGGTTTATATCGCCATTATTCTGTGGGCCGGCATACTCGTCTCCACCGGGCTGCACATGGTGCTCACAGGCCTGGCCGTTATTGCTTCAGGCATTGTGGTATATTTTATCAAAGCCTGGCGCACACGCGAATGGCCGTTTGTAAAAGCCGGCCCTTCCACGGCGCATAAACCCGATTAGGCGAATACTGCGGCGCTTTCCGATATTTTTTTTACTTTTAAGTATTAATCGTACGCCACTATGAAAACTTTGTTTTTACCCCTGCTGCTTCTTGCTCATTCAACTATCCCGGCCCAGGAATGGGCGCTTAGCCTAAGCAGCAACGTGGAGCTGCGCACCTGGAAACTGAGCACCCGTGCCGACAAGGAGGAAAAAGGCCTGGCAGGCGCCAGCATTAAGCTTTACAAAGGCGGCGGGCTGGTAAACGAGGTAAGCAGCGGCGGCAACGGCGATTTCAGGATCAACATCCCGGCCAACGGCGAGTACCTGCTCGAAGTGTCTTACCCCGGTTGTAACAGCAAAAAATTTGCCATTAATACCAAAGACGTGCCTGAAAATGTGGCCAAGGATAATTTTAAGCCATCTTATCGCATCGACGGTTTTATTATGGCCAAAGCCTTACCGGGTATCGACTATTCGTACCTCAGCCAGCCCTTAATAAAAGTGGTGTACACCTCGCGCGGACAAAAATTTTTGGACGACGATAACACCACCGAAAAAAGCATTAAAGCCGTTACCAAAATTTCGGATGCCGAAAATAAGCTCATCGAAAAATTTTGCAGCACCAACCGCGAGGGCGATGAGGCGCTGAACAAGCCTGATTGCCCGCTGGCCAAAAGCCTTTATGAAAAAGCCTTAACACTTATTCCGGGTGAGGCTTACCCCACGCAGCAGCTGGCCAAAGTGGGCAAATGCCTGCAGGACAAAGAGGCGGCCGATAAAAAAGCGCTGGAAGCTTCCGCCGCAAAAACAGAGCCGCCGCAAACGGGAAAAACGGAGCCACCGCAAACCGGGAAAAAAGATGCCGATAAAAAAGCTGTAGAAGATGCTGTGGCAAAGGCCAAAGCCGATAAGGCGGCCAAAGACCAGGCCATGAACGATCAGCTGGCAAAAGCCAAAGCGGAGGAATCGAAAAAGAAAGAAAAAGAGAAAGGCGAAAAGCTGGCCAGCGATAAACAGGAGCCTGCCAAACCGGCTGCCACAAGCGCCAGCCAGCCAACCACCACGGTAAAAACAAAACAGGGCACCATTAAAGTAAAAGAAAAATCGGAGGAGCAGCTCGAAGCCGAGCGTAAGCGTGCAGGCCTTGCCAAATCGCAGGCCGAAGATGCTGCGGCCATAAAAGCCGATGCCGAAAAAGCCGAGCAGAAGCGCCGCGACCGCGAACAGAAAGAAAAGGAGGAAATGGCCAAAGAAAAAGAAGAGCAGCAGAAAAAAATGGAAGAGCGCCGCGCTAAGGAAAAAGAGGCCGCCGAAAAAGAAGCCGCCGAGCAAAAAGAGAAAGCCGAAAAAGCCCGCCAGAAACAGGCCGAGCAGGAAGCCCGTGATAAGGAAGAAGCACAGAAGGAAGCCGCCGAGCGGGCCGAGCAGGAAAAAGCCGACCGCGAGGAGCGTGAAAAAAGAGAGGCCGAGCGGGCCGCCAAAGAAAAAGAAGAGCGCAAAAAAACCTACGAAAAAATAGAGGAAAAATATGCCAACGGCAAGGCCAATGCCGATTACAGCATTCCGCCGGTGCTGGGCAGCACCGATATGTACAAGGAAAAAATAAAAAAAGGCGACGAG
Source organism: Bacteroidia bacterium (assembly GCA_044221905.1). Taxonomy (GTDB): domain Bacteria; phylum Bacteroidota; class Bacteroidia; order B-17B0; family Aurantibacillaceae; genus Aurantibacillus. Next base: position 887,963 of record JBGAOE010000002.1, on the reverse strand, counting down.
CACTTTAACAACAAACGCTATAAGGAAGCAAAAACGGAATATGAGGCGGCGCTGAAAGTAAAGCCTGCCGATGAATATGCCACCAACAAGCTGAACGAGGTAAACAAACTCATAACACCTTAAAATAGTTATGGATCCTGATAATACACTTCCCCTGCTTAGTGCAGCAGAACTCAGAGTGCTGGGCAGCCTCATCGAAAAAAGCAAAACCACGCCCGATTATTACCCCATGACGCTGAATGCGCTTACGGCCGCCTGCAATCAAAAAACCTCGCGCCACCCGGTGGTGGACTATGATGAAGAAACCGTGGTGCTGGCGCTCAACAGCCTAAAAGGCCAGAGCCTGGTAAGCACTGCCGTAGGGGGCACCAGCCGCGTAACCAAATACAAGCACAACTTTACCACCGTTCACCCCCTCAGCGATGCGGAGCTGGCCGTGCTTTGCCTGTTACTTTTAAGGGGCGCACAAACCCCCGGCGAGCTCAATACCAATTCGGGCCGCCTGCACAGCTTTCATTCGCTGCAATCGGTACAGGAGGTACTGAACAAATTGGCTGCCGAACAGCCCCCTTTTGTGCGCGAGCTGGCACGACGCCCGGGTCAGAAAGAAGCGCGCTATGCGCACCTGCTGGGCGAAACCATTGAAGAAAGCGGCGAGCAGCTGCCAGAGGAGCCGGCGCGGCGCCATGTGAGCGAGCTCGAGAGCCGTGTGGCCAGCCTCGAAACCGAACTTCATGCAGCCAAAGAACGCATCGAAAAGCTGGAGCAGACCCTGCGCGAACTGATGTCTTAATTCGTATACTGTACCTTGTACCATGTATTCTGTTCTAAACACGCCCGACTTTTATCTTTAATCTTGTATCTTCCATCTGCCCTTGATTACTCCAGCTCTCAACTAAATTTATCCTTATCTTTGCCGCATGACCATTGCCATTTACGCTCGTTCTACCAAAGACAACCAGGCGCTTTATATTGAGCAGATCCACAACCTGCTCAAAAAAGAAGGCGTGGAGGTCATCGTGCACGAGCCCTATTATAATTATTTGAGGCAGCAGGGGTTTTCGCTCACCTTAAATACATTCAGTTCTTCGGAAGACCTGATCTCGAAAGCCTTTTACATCATATCGCTGGGCGGCGATGGCACCCTGCTCGAAACTGTGGCCCTGGTGCGCAAATCGGGCATTCCTATTTTGGGCGTAAACACCGGCCGCCTGGGCTTTTTAGCCACGGTAAATAAAAGCGAGCTCGAAAATGCGCTGCAGCTTTTATTAAAAGAAAAATTTACGCTCGATAAGCGCGAGCTCATCGAAATAAGCGGCTGCCTCGACAGCTTTAAAGGCATTAATTATGCGCTCAACGAATTTACGCTGCATAAAAAAGACAGCGGCACGATGATCCACATCGATACCTATGTGGACGGAGTTTTTTTGAATTCTTATTTTGCCGATGGATTGATCGTATCCACGCCTACGGGCTCCACTGCCTACTCGCTCAGCTGCGGCGGCCCCATTATGATGCCCGATTCGGATAACTTCATCATTACTCCCATTGCCCCTCATAATTTAACGGTGCGGCCCATTGTGATCTCCAACAATAAAGAGATCAGCTTTAGCGTGAGCGGCCGTGGCGACAGCTGCATTGTTTCGCTCGACTCGCGCAATACCGAAATTGCCACACATTCCGAAATCAAGATCCGCAAGGCCGGTTTCCGGGTAAACCTCATCAACCTCGAAGGCCAGCATTTTTTTACCACCCTGCGCAATAAGCTCCTGTGGGGCATTGACCAGCGCCGCTAAGCGCAAGCTTTCTAAATTAATTTAGATCGACTTTTTCGGCTTTTTTTACTATATTTGGTTATCAACAAACCACGTATGGTCCGTTATTTGCCGGCCATGATAGTAAATTTAAAACACACATGAAACAACTACACACACTCCTGTTGCTCGCGGGCCTTTTCCTGTTTCCCGCAGGTTTTCTGGGCCAAAGCAGCAGTAACACCTTCTGGTCATCCATTTCCGAATCATCCATCCGAATTACCGGTAAACGGCAGATCATTCCTCAGAAATACCTTACCGTAAGCCTTAACGGCTCTGCGCTGAAAGACAAATTATTTTCGGCGCCGCACGAAAAACAGGTCGTCATCAATGCCAGCGGCTGTATCATTAGCCTTCCGCTGCCCGACGGCAGTTTCCAGCGTTTCCGCGTGATCGAAAGCCCCATTATGGCCGATGCGCTGGGGGCCGCTTACCCGCAGATAAAAACCTTCAGCGTAAAAGGCATCGATGACCCTTATGCCAATGGTAAGCTCGACTGGAACAGCTTTGGTTTTCACGGCATGGTGCGCAGTGTGCACGGCGATTTTTTTATTGACCCCTTTTGTGTGAACAACCTCAACGATTACATCACTTATTACACGCGCGATTTTATAAAAAATCAGGCGGAGGTGGCGCCTGAAATTGGCGTTGAAACCAGCGCTCCAAAAAACAACGAAGGCAATCCCGAAAAAACCGGCCAGCGGGCAGCCAACAGTACGCCCGCCGTATGTGTGGGTGCGCAGCTGCGCAGCTACCGCCTGGCAGTAGCCTGCACCGGCGAATATGCCGTGGCCGCCACAGGCCTTTCTGCTCCTACTGTGTCGCAAACGCTTTCAAGAATTGTTACCAGTGTAAACCGGGTGGATGGTGTATACGAAACCGATGTGGCCATTCGCATGGTGCTGGTACCCACCGAAACCATGGTTATTTTCACCGATCCTTTAACCGACCCTTATACCGCCAATAACAACGGTGGCAGCCTGCTGGGCGAAAACCAAACAGTGGTAACCGCCACCATTGGCTCAGCGAATTTCGACATCGGCCATATTTTCAGCACCGGCGGCGGCGGCGTGGCCAACCTGGGTTGTGTGTGCAACATTAACGACAAGGCCCGCGGTGTAACCGGCAGCGCCAACCCGGTGGGCGACCCATATGACATTGACTATGTGGCGCACGAAATGGGCCACCAGTTTGAAGGCAATCATACGTTTAACTGCATCACGGGCTCATGCAATAGCAACCGCAATGCCTCCACTTCTACCGAGCCTGGCAGCGGCGTTACTATTATGGCCTATGCGGGCATCTGCAATTTTGCAAACGACCTGGCCAATAACAGCATTCCCTATTTTCATGCCACCAGCTTCGACGAGATTGTGAACTTTAGCCACACGGGCAGTGGCAGCACATGCCCCGTGGTAAGTGCCACCGGCAACCAGCCACCCGTGGTAAATGCCTGGAATGGCTATGTGATTCCAAAATCAACCCCGTTTTACCTTACCAGCAGCGCCACCGACCCGGATGGCGACGCGCTTACCTATTCGTGGGAAGAAACCGACCCGGGCAACAGCGCCGGCAACTGGAATTCGGGCAGCCGGCCATATTTCCGCTCCTATGCCCCTGATACCTCTGCTACCCGCTACTTCCCCAATAAAACAGTGGTGCTAAGCGGCAATTACACCGGCACCAAGGGCGAATACCTGCCCGCCACCGGGCCGCAGGTATTAGAATTCAGGCTTACCGCCCGCGACAATAAAATGGGCGGCGGCGGCGTGTGCTACGCCATTAATTCGGTAACCATCGATAACTCAGGGCCCTTAACCGTTACCAACCCCAACACCACCGGCATTGTGTGGAACTCCGGCACACCGCAAACCGTTACCTGGGATGTGAACAATACCGACATGCTGCCGGTAGGCTGCTCCAACGTGCGCATTCTCATCTCTTATAACTCAGGGCAAACTTACACCGTGCTGGTGCCTTTCACTTCCAACGACGGCATTGAAATGGTAACCTCGCCTACGGTAACGGCCAATATTACCACCTGCCGCATTAAGGTGGAAAGCATCGGCAATGTGTTTTACGACATTGGCAATAACAACTTTACCATTTCCACCAATACGGTTACCAATCCCACCAGCCTCAATCCTGCTTCGCAAAGCAACCCGCTGGGCCTTACCGTATGGCCTAATCCAACCAGCAGCGAGCTGAATGTAGCCGCCGTTAATTTAAATGCACAAGGTGTTACCGAGCTGTGCGTAATGAACCTGTTGGGAGAAACTGTAATGACGCGTAAGTATTCCGGCAAAGCCGAATTAAAAGAAAGCCTGGAGGTGACTGCTTTGTCACAAGGCGTTTACCTGGTTAAAATCAGCAACAACGGCAGCCAGGCGGTGTACCGCATATTAAAGGATTAATATTTTTATAAGTTTATTAAAAGCCGGCCCATAGGTAGCCGGCTTTTTTAATTTGATACTGCCGGGTTTGCGTTAGGGATCGAACGGAGAGCCCGCAGCCCCGATAATGACCTGGGCGAGGACTCGGAGTGAAAGCCCGGGCCTCATAAAGCGAGCGAACAAATGATTAACCCAAGGTGAGCTCTGCTTTATGGGGCAACGCCCAAACAATACACTGCAGGAATATTTTTAGCTTAAAAGAACTCCTCTGAATGCGCGCATTCTTAACTGTGTTTCATAACAAATGAATTTACTCCGCTATGTGACAGCACCAGAATGAGCTGCAAAAAAACGCCAATGGGATACCTTTGAACGCAAAAACCTTCAAGGTCTTTGCTGATTACAGGCTGAGACCTTGAAGGTTTGACTATAACTTAAAATAACTTCTAATCCCCGTACCCGGTTTTCAGCTCCACATATTTTAAAAATTCCTGGCGGGTGTTTTCCTGTTCAAACTTGCCGCCGTAAAACGAAGTAACGGTGGCCGAGCTGATATCCTGCACCCCACGCGAGGATACGCACAAATGCCGGGCATCTACCAGCACGGCCACATCCTGCGTTTGCAGAATGTTTTGAAGCTCCCTGCCTATTTGCATGGTTAAACGCTCCTGCACCTGCGGGCGTTTCGAAAAATACTGCACTACGCGGTTCAGCTTGGAGAGGCCTATCACCTTGCCGTTTGAAATATAAGCCACATGGGCCTTGCCGATAATGGGCACAAAATGGTGCTCGCAATTGCTGTGAAAGGTAATGTCTTTTTCCACCAGCATCTGGTTATAGCGGTACTTGTTTTCAAACAGCGCAATTTTTGGCTTGTTGGCCGGGTTCAGGCCGCTGAAAATTTCCTGTATATACATTTTGGCCACACGCTTTGGTGTGCCTTTCAGCGAATCGTCGTTCAGGTCGAGGCCCAGTGTTTCCATAATCTCGCGAAAGTGGCGCTCGATCTTCTCCATTTTTTCGGCATCGCTCAGCTTAAACGCATCGGCTTTCATGGGCGTATCCATATTGGTGCTTATGTGCTCATCGCCTATTTCATCTGCCGATAAATTTGCGGCAATGGTTTTATTTTTATCAGCAAGGGTATTCAACATAGTTTCTTTCTGTTTCATAAAGTGTTATTTTTAGCTCATAGCGCGCCTCTAATTTTTCGCGCAGGATGTTGTAAATAACCACGGCAATGTTCTCGGCCGTAGGATTCAGATGTTTAAATTCCTGCGTGTCAAGGTTCAGGTTTTTATGGTCAAACCGTTCAATCACACATTCTTTTATCAGCCCGCTCAGCATTTTCAGGTCAATCACGTAGCCTGTTTTTGCATCCACCTCGCCGCTTACGCGCACCGTTAGCTCATAATTATGTCCGTGGTAATTGGGGTAATTGCAGCGGCCAAACAACGCAGCATTTTCCTCTGCACTGAGTTCATCATTGTGCAGGCGGTGCGCGGCGTTAAAGTGCTCCTTTCTGAAAACGGCTACTTTTTTATTCATACATTGGCTGCTGCGTCAGAAGTTTGCTGACCAAGCGGCTGTTTTATGGGGACAATTCCATGGGTCGGGATTTTGTTCCCCAAACAAATGGAAAGTAAAGATAGTGAATTATAAAAAGAATTCTGCTAAGAATAATGATAAATAAACTTATTGCCCGCCAAAATACTCCACGCAAATGCGCGGCGTTTCATACAGCTTTACACAATGCAATTTAACATTTGTAGGCAAATGTGGCGTGATCTGCTCCCAGATGGCCATGGCCAGGTTTTCGGTGCTGGTGAGTTTGCCTTTCATAAAATCCACATCCAGGTTCAGGTTGCGGTGATCCAGTTTTTCGCACACCTGCTCGTTGAGGATGGCGCTCAGCTTTTTGGCATCGATCAAAAAACCGGTTTCCTTATCCACCTCTCCCTTTACGGTCACTATCAGCTCGTAATTATGCCCGTGCCAGTTGGCGTTGGCGCATTTGCCAAATACTTCGGTGTTTTTCTCTTCTGTCCAGTTGGGATTGTAAAGCTTGTGAGCCGCATTAAAATGCTCATGCCGCGTCAGGTAAATCATGCCTCAAAGTTACATAAAATACTTAATTTTGACCGTGCCTAAGTTTTTAATAGTAGCCGCCACACCGTTCGAAATTGAGGGGATAGCCCGGCACTTTCAGCTCTCGGCCGGCAAGGCCAATGGCCTGCTGCACAACGCCTCCAAAACCGTTTATACGCTTGTAACCGGCGTGGGCATGGTAAACACAGCCTACCAGCTGGGCCGCTGCCCCGACCTGGGTTTTGATTACGTGATCAATGCCGGTGTTTGCGGGGCTTTTAACCGCAGCCTGGCCCTGGGGGAAGTGGTGAATGTGGTATCGGATACGCTGAGCGAAATGGGCGCCGAAGACGACGCCGCTTTTATCCGTTATCACGAAATGAACCTGGGAGGCACCAACAGCTATATGAACAAAACGGGCCATGATCTGTTAGCACTAAACCATTTAAAACCTGTAAGCGGCATTACGGTAAATAAAGTGCATGGCAACGAGGCCAGCATTGAACGTGCCAGGGCCTTATTTAACGCCGATGTGGAAAGTATGGAAGGCGCGGCTTTTTTCAGGGCCTGCGAGCATTTTGCCGGCCCCTGCCTGCAGGTGCGCGCCGTATCCAACTATGTGGAAAAACGCGATAAAAGCAAGTGGAACATGCCGCTGGCCATTGGCAGCTTAAATAAATGTATTATTGAACTCATCAACCAATCACACCTGTGAAATTAAGTTTAGGATATTCGCCCTGCCCCAACGATTGTTTTATTTTTGACGCATTGGTGCATAAAAAAATAGACACCGAAGGGCTCGATTTTGATGTGCAGCTCGACGATGTGGAAACGCTGAACCGCAAAGCGCTGAACTGCGAGCTGGACATCACCAAGCTCAGCTTTCATGCTTATGCCTATGCGGTAGAGCATTACATATTGCTGCGGGCCGGCAGCGCGCTGGGTTTTAACTGCGGACCCCTGCTCATTTCCAAACGCGGCATAAAAGACCCTGCGCAGGAAATTAAAACGGTGGCCATTCCGGGCCGCTTAACCACCGCCAATTTTTTACTCTCGCTGGCTTTTCCCGAACTGAGCAATAAGGTGGAATATGTGTTCAGCGATATTGAAAACGCTGTGCTGCAGGAAGAAGTAGATGCCGGCCTTATTATTCACGAGAACCGTTTTACCTACGAACAAAAGGGCCTCAAAAAAATAATGGACCTGGGCGAATTCTGGGAATCGCTCATTCACGCGCCCATTCCGCTGGGTGGCATTGTTATTAAACGCTCGTTTGACGAAGCGTTGCAGCATAAAGTGAACCGGCTTATTCAGCGCAGCGTAGAGTTTGCCTTTGCCCACCCCGAAAGCTGTATGGACTATGTAAAAGCCCACGCCCAGGAAATGAGCGAAACCGTGATGAAGCAGCACATACAGTTATATGTGAATGATTTTTCGGTAGACCTGGGAGATGCAGGGATTAATGCCGTGAATTTATTATTCAACAAGGCGCAGGAGCTCAACCTGTTTAATTTCAGCGGGCAGAAGCTGATGATTGATTAATTCTAACATCCAAAGTTATTACGAGGGCTTTTGCAAAATGTATACCCCAGCCCGAAGTAATCTGCCTCTTAACAACTATTCAAAGATCGCGTCGGCCTGGGTATCTTTTTACACTCGCCTTACGATGACATTGTGTTTGGTATCAACCCTTCACCCGCTCCCATTTTTCGAAACAAAAGCCGAACTTATTTTTTTCGTCGGGGGCATGGCATTCTTCCCAGGTGCGGGTAAACTCGCTTTCGCGGATGGGTGGCATAAACGTATCGGCGTCAAAAGTGGATTCCACCACTGTGCGGTAAATTTCATCGGTAACCGGCAGCGCCTGCTTAAAAATTTCGGCACCGCCAATAATAAACACTTTCTCGGGCGCCTGTGGATCCTGTTTACAGGCGGCCAGCGCCGTTTCAATGCTGTGATAGATCTCGGCACCATTTACCCGGTAATCGGTGCTGCGGGTAATGATGATGTTTTTACGGCCCGGCAGAAGGCGGCCAATGCTTTCATACGTTTTGCGCCCCATCACAATGGGATAACTCATGGTAGTTTGCTTAAAAAATTTCAGGTCGGCCGGCAGGTGCCACAGCAGCTGATTGTTTTTCCCAATGGCATGATCAAGATCGGAGGCGTAAATGGCCGCAACAGTCATAAGCGTTTTTTTATTATTACACAAACCTATTAAATAATATGGGGATGCAATAAAAAAATTACTAAAAACGTTAGAGTAAAAGGTAATTTTTATAAATTTCAATACTAAAACATGCAGGGCCAGTTACTCATAGCGCATCCATTGCTCAACGACGGTTTTTTTAAGCGTTCGGTGGTTTACCTCACTTCGCACGGCGACGAAGGCTCTGTTGGTTTCAGCCTTAATTTTAAAACCCAGTTTATGCTGCGCGATGTAAGGCCGCAGATCAAAAACGGCAATTTTCCCATTTACGAGGGCGGGCCCGTGGCCAAAAATCAATTGTTTTTTTTGCACACGCTGGGCCACAACCTCAGCGATTCGTACCCCATAGGCCATAATATTTTTATTGGCGGCGATTTTAACGAGCTGCTGCACCTGATTGAGCACGGCAAAGTAAAGAACTATCAGGTTAAGTTTTTTTCGGGATACAGCGGCTGGTCTGATCAGCAGCTGGAGGGCGAGATAGAGCAGCGGCACTGGCTGGTGCACGAGCCGCTTGACGCTAACTTTTTTGGCACCGATCCCGAAGACCTGTGGGGATTGCAGCTGGGCGAAATAAAAGACAGTTACAGCATCTTCTCCAATTTCAGCTACGACCCCTCGTTAAATTAAAATACAATAATTTATGAAAGTATTATCGTTTTTTATTGTACTGTTACTGGTTGGCGCCTGTCGCAAAAATGTGGCCAAAGAAAATATAAAGTATGTTGGTACCTGGTCGCAGCGCAAAGATGTTCAGCATGCGCCGCCCTGCGAGCCTTACGTGCTGGAAATAACGCCGGCCGGCAACGGCAGCCATTATACCCGCTCTACCCAAAGCGAATGTTTTCAATCAGAACGATACAGCGGAAAAGCCAAAAAAAGAAAACAATGGCTCTGGATAGGAACCATTCACAAATTAAAAATAGACCAGGAGCCAACTGAAATTGATTCGATACTGGTGGAAACGGGGGCTGGCCATTTTTATTCCACCATGCAGCTAAAGCTCAACGGCCGCACGTATTATAAAAAACCTTCTTACTAAGGCGCAGTTTCAAAAACTAATTTTGCTGTCTGTTCCTCAGCAAAATCAGATCCAGAGATGCTGAAACGGGTTCAGCATGACCTTCGGAGTATCTTCGAGACAGTTTCTAACGAGGAACCTGTTAATCCAGCGAAGCCCGCTCTTTTATATTGACCGGAAATTTTTTACGGATAAAAATAAACTTGCCGGCTTTCAGATCTCCCTTTACCTCCACCATGCCTCTGCCACCCGAACCATTTACCAGCTTCATCACATCGGCCAGGTTCATGTTCTTAAAATCGCTTTTTAAATTAAAGGCGTAGGTTTCTTCGGCATTACCGTTAATGTGTACGCGGTGGGTCAGCCGGGCTTTGCCCAGGTAAATGCCGCTGTACGTTACATCAAATTCGCTTTTGTAAATAGAAAATCCGCTGCGGTTGGGGTTTTTTATGCCCAGCATTATATCCCCGTCAATGCCCTGCGCGTTTATTTTGTTTATTTTAAAGCCCTTCACGCCCGTGCACTGCACCTCCTGCAGCGGACCACAGGAAATAAAAAGAAAAACCGGAAGCCAGGCAATGCAGCGGAAAAAAAGGGCCATGATTATTTACCGGATAATTGCGTGAAATGTTTGTAGAACAAAGGAATGGTTTCAATGCCTTTGTAATAGTTGAAAAGACCATAATGTTCGTTGGGCGAGTGCAGGGCATCCGAATCGAGGCCAAAGCCCATTAAAATACTGTCGAGGCCCAGCTCTTTTTTAAACAGGGCCACAATGGGAATGCTGCCGCCGCCGCGGGTGGGTATGGGCTTTTTACCGTAGGTTTCTTCCATGGCCATGCTTGCCGCTTTGTAACCCACACTTTCGGTGCTTACTACCACCGGCTCGCCACCGTGGTGCGCCGTTACTTTTACCTTCACTGATTTGGGGGCCACGCTTTCAAAATGCTTTTGAAACAGGGCGCTGATGGTTTCTGAATTTTGATCGGGCACCAGGCGCATGCTTATTTTGGCAAAGGCCTTGGCCGGCAATACGGTTTTGGCGCCCTCGCCGGTGTAGCCGCCCCAAATACCGTTCACATCCAGTGTGGGCCGAATGCCCGTGCGCTCAATGGTGGTATAATTTTTTTCACCGGCAATGTCGTTAATGCCCAGGTCTTTTTTATAAGCTTCCAGGTCAAAAGGGGCTTTGTTCAGCTCCGTACGCTCCTCTTTGCTTAACTCAGCCACCGCCTCGTAAAAGCCGGGGATGGTAATGTGTTTGTTCTCGTCGTGGCAATCGGCAATTAACTTACACAGCACGTTGATGGGATTGGCTACACCGCCACCGTACACACCGCTGTGCAGGTCGCGGTTGGGGCCCTGCACCTCCACTTCCATATAGGCCAGGCCGCGCAGGCCGGTGTCGATGCTGGGCGTATCGTTGGCAATTACCGAGGTGTCGGAGATCAGGATCACATCGCCTTTCAGCTTCTCTTTGTTTTTAATGATCCAGGGGCCGAGGCTGGGCGAACCCACTTCTTCCTCGCCTTCGATCATAAATTTTACGTTGCAGGGCAGCGTGTTTGTTTTCATCATCAGCTCAAACGCCTTCACGTGCATATACATCTGGCCCTTGTCATCGCAGGCGCCGCGCGCAAAAATAGCCCCGTCAGGGTGAATGTCGGTTTTTTTGATCACCGGCTCAAAGGGCGGCGAATCCCACAAATTCAAGGGGTCGGCCGGCTGCACGTCGTAATGCCCATAAACCACAATGGTAGGTTTGGCCGGATCGATCATCTTTTCGCCATACACCACCGGGAAACCGCTGGTGGCCGAAACTTCCACCTTATCGGCACCGGCCTCTATCAGCCGTTGTTTTACGGCTTCCGCCGTTTTTAACACATCGGGTTTGTATTTGCTGTCGGCACTCACCGAAGGAATCTTTAAAAGATCCAACAATTCGTTCAGTACACGTTCTTTATTTTTGTCGAGGTAGCTGCTGATGGTTGATTTGTCCATGATTTTTAAGAAAAACGCTAAATTATGCTTTTGTGCTTAATTATAAAAAGAAAAGCAGGCAGCTGTTCAAAATCCCTAATTTTGTATGGCAGGCTATGAGATTTTTTTTATTCCTAACCTTTATGTTTTTGTTCACCCGTGGTACGCTGCAGGCCCAATTCCACATTGAACCAACGGCATTGCCCAAGGAACTGAATGCTGCCGTACCTCAAAAATTCAGGCACATAAAACACGCCACAAGCTGTACCGGCAATAACGGAGCCATTTACGTGTGCTGGCCCGATTCGAACCGGCTGGTGTTTCAGCGATCCACCGACAACGGCACTGCCTGGCTGCCCGAAACCAAAACCATAGTCCCAATCACTTACAAAAACAAGGAGTCTTCTTTTAACGGCTGGCCGGTGCTGGCCTGCGATCAAAGCTCCGGCCAATTTCGCGGCAGGCTGTATGCGTGCTGGAGCGATGATAAGAACGGAACAAAAGACAAAGATGTGTTTTTGGTGTACAGCGACGATGGGGGCGACAACTGGACCGAGCCGGTATTAGTGACTTACAGGCCCAATCACAAAGAGCAGCTAAAACCCGCCCTGGCCATAGATGAAAGCACGGGCCGGGTGTATCTTTCGTATTTCGACCGGCAGAACTATTTAAACGGCCCGTACACCGATGTTTGCCTGGCGGTGAGTGATAATGGCGGATTATTGTTTAATTACTATAAACTGAACCACACACCGGTTGCTTATAACGCCGGCTTAAGCCAGCGACTTTTTACAACTGCCCCGCACACTGCTAACATTTTTTGGCCGCAAACTACCAAAGGCAACTTTGTTTCAGCTGCTGTTACCGACAGCCTGCTGGATGCTTACACCCGGCTTGAAACAAACAAAGAATTGCGTATAGAAAAAACGGTGGCTTTTACTAATACGCTGAATATACATTTCAGCTCCAGCCAGCCACTGGTAATGGGCGCTGCCGTATACAAGCCCCTGGAGCCCGGCTTTGAAAAAATTGTCTTTAAAAACACGCCGTATACCGCTGGCAGTCATCAATTACTCATCAGCACCAAAACGCTGGGGCTTGCCAAAGGCAATTATGTGCTGTGCCTGTATTACAATGGGCGTAACACTTACTTATGGATTACAGAGGAATGACATTTAAAATGTTGAATGTTAAATTTTGAATGTTGAATTAGGCTCCAGTGCACTCAGTTTCCACATTAACACCCTGTCATTTCGAAACCGCCTTACCTGTGAGAAAACGCAGCGGTGAAAAATCTCTATCGGACGAAGAGCAGATTTCTCCCGTTGGTCGAAATGACATTCGGTTTAAAACAGATTTCTCAGGGCCGCGTTTAGCTTAAAAGAGCCCTTCGAAATGACTAGGCTTTGTTTAAATTTTGAATTAAACCTTCTGTCTTTTGTTATTTTAGTCCTGCCTCTTGCTTTCTGTCTCTTTTAAATTTTAACTTTTAAACTTTTGAATTAAAATCCACCCAACCATTTCCCAACTTCCCTTGTAAAGTTAAATAAGTTCAAAACGGCACTCAGCGGTTTCCGGGCAGTGGTTCAGTATCTTCATCGTGTGATTGCTAAACCTCCCCATCTGACCCGGCTCAACCCGCTTCCAAACCAGGCCCAGGTATCGGCCTGGTTTTGTTTTTAACGGGTATTATCCTTAATTTTACTGTATCCATGGTCCATGGCGTTTATGGGCTATCGATACAAGGACCACCCATGCGGCACTTTCTGATACTTTTGTTTTCCGCCACTTCCCTACACGCTTTTTCACAGCGCATCAGCAATTTTAACCTGGTTACCGCCGGTTCTTATGTGGGCGTTAGATTCACCATCCTGGCCGGCGCCCAATGCTCGGGTTACAGGGTTTACCGCAGCACCGATGCCTATAACTACCAGGTGATTTATGATTACCCGGGCATTTGCGGCAGCTATAATGCCAGCGAGGATAAAAGCTATACCGATATGGGCCCGGTGCAAAACCAAACCAATTATTATAAAGTGGAGCTGGTGCCTATTGAAATGTCGCAGCCCCTGCAAATATACGTGAGCCCGCAAAGCCGGGGTGGCATGTTTGTATACCCTAACCCCGTGGAGCGAGACGGGCAGATAACCCTGGTGCTTACCAATACTAATAAAGATGTGTACCTCACCGGGCATTTATTCACTCAAACCGGCGCTCCGCTGCAAGCCGTTAACCTGGCTACCAGTGCCAACAAAGCCAGCTTTGGTGTGAACGGCCTTCGCAACGGGCTTTATATCCTGTGGCTTACCGATGGGGAGCAGGCTTATGCCGCCCGGTTTGTTGTTCTTAATTAATTTTGGAAATCCGCGCCGACACATACCTTTGGGCCATTCGCATGTTTAAATCGCGCACGCTAGCCTCCGATGCCATTAAGGCCGGTAAGGTGAAGCTCGACGGGCAGGCCTTTAAGCCCTCGCATGTTGTAAAACCCGGCGAGCGTTATAGCTTTGCCCTGGGCGATACCAAAAAAATTATTGAAGTAACCGGCCTGCTGAGCAAACGCCAAAGCTTTGAGATTGCAAAACAATACTACGCCGATCATTCGCCGGCGGCTGAAAAAAAAGATTTTTTTCCATCGGTATTTATCAGCAACATCAAGCGCGAAAAAGGCAGCGGCCGGCCCACTAAAAAAGACCGCCGCGACCTGAATGATTTTGGGGATTACTGAGCGCTGCGTTAATGAACGATTACCCGTGAGGTTTGGTCATCCACTCGCAGAATATAAATGCCATTCTCAACACCTGTAATTTCTGCTAAAAAGCCATTGGCTTCAGAAATTTCAAATTCTTTTACCGATTGCCCGAGCGCATTCACAACCAATCCTTTGGCCCGCTTATACCCTTTTACTGTAAACGCACCCGCAGCGGGGTTTGGAAACACCTGTACCCGCAGCGTGGGTTCTGCCAGCTGCTCAAGCCCCGTACAGGCCGCTACCTGCACTGTTTTTTGAGTGGAAGCCATGCACAAGCTGAGGTCTGTTACCGTAACTGTATAACCCGTGGTTAACGATGGGCTTACAGCAATAATGGTTCCTGTGTAGCCGCCGCTCCAGGTGCATAGATTGATGGCTCCGCCGCTCCCGTTAATGGCGCTGGCAGTAAGTGTGACCTGCTCGCCGGCGCAAATAGTGCCCGCCGAAACGCCGATCTGAACTTGCGGTAGGTTATAAACCGTTATATTCAGCGTATCGGCGTTTTTACAGCCATTGGCATTGGTTACCTGCACCCAATACTGCGCCGATGCGGCGGGCTGATCGGTGAGAGAAGGGCTGGTGGCGCCCGTGTTCCACACATAGGTGTTGGTTGGGCTGGAAACAGCCGTTAGGCTAAGTGACTGGCCCGCGCATATGGCGCTTGCCGTAGGTACAATCTGCACCGGCGGCAGCGGCCACACCGTAATAAACACCGAGGCGGCTTGCGTACAGCCAAAATTATTGATGGCCGTGGCCTCGTAAACGCCGCTGGCCTGCGGATTAATGGTAATGGAGGGCGCGGTTTGGCCCGTATTCCAGCTGTATGAGCTAACGCCCTGGCCTGTTGCACTCAACCAAACCGGTGCATTCTGGCACACGCTGGTGCTGGTGAATGAAATCTGCAGGGTGGGCACCGGCTTGGCGAGTACCAGCAGGCTGCTGGTAGCCACACAGCCCAGGGTGTTGGTGGCCGACACCATGTATAAAGCGGTATTGGTAATTGTAGGCACCACCGCCGCTGCATTGGCTCCCGTGCTCCAGGTGTAGCTGGTAAGCGCCGTGCCCAATGCCTGCAGGGCCACTGTGCCGCCGGTGCAGGCCGAGGGGCTGCTGGCAGATATGGTAACAAAAGGCAACACACTGGCCACGCTGAGGGTAAACACCTGGCTGATGGCAGCTGTGCCGCTGCCGGCCGTAAGCGTATAAGTGCCCGAAACCGAAGTGGTAATGGACGAAGCTGTGGTACCCGATACACCACTGCCCACAGGCCCCTGCCATAGGTACGATGAAAAGCCGGCAAGGGCATTAAACACCGCACCGGCCGGATTGCAGCAGATGAACGAACCGGCGCTCTGCACCAGGCCTGGCCCCGGTTCAATCAGGTTATCGGTGCTTTCGCAATCGTAATAACAGTACCCTTCCCAGCCCGCCATGGTGTTGGGCGATGCAATCACCTCCACGGTAATGCAGGTGCCAATGTAAGGCGACAGGTTGACCGAGTGTAAGACCCAGTTGGGCGTGTATACCAACATGCTATAAAGGATACCGCCGGCATAAAACGGGGCGCCGGTGTTCCAATACGGCACATCGGCATTGTAGGTGGCCGAATTGGTGACAATGGTTCGGCTGATAGCCGGAACAGGGGCATTGTTACAATCGTAAAAATTAAAAATAAGCGAAGCGCCGTCGCAGTTAATGCCATTGTTGATCAACCCTTTATAGGCATAACGGTATATAAAGTTGCTGTTTGTTACCGAAAAGCTTTGAACCATGCGCGTGCGCGAATAATAATTGCCTTTATTCAATACCATCACTTTGTTGCCGCTGAACGGTGAACTGGCCACGCCATAACATTTATGATCGGCGATGGGAGTGGTGCTAACACTGGTCGCTGCTGCGTTTAAGTTATATGTAACCGGGTAGCTTGGGCAAATGATGCTGTTGCTGGTATTGAGGCCGGTGCTCACCGACCAGCCCAGCGAGGTGTTTGCACCCACCGGCAGGTTTTCGAAGCCGGCGTCGATGCAGGTGGCATTTTGCCCAAGGGCCATAAGCGGCAGGGCAAAAAGTAAAACAAGTAATTTTTTCATAAAACGTGTGGATTGGATTAACTCTTAACCACAAGTTATACTATTATTTCACGCGGTGCCCATACGTTTAGTGAACTGTGTTTAAAATTTAGCTAATCCTCCCTGTGAATTAGCGAAGTCTGCTCTCTTTAATTACCAAGCACTTACAAACACAAAAGGCCTAAAATTTCAGCTTATTGGTTTAGAAAAACTTAAATCGTTTTTGGCTCAAGCAGTACCCCGTATGTTTATACGGGTGTTTGTAAAAACAAAGCTTGATTATCAATTGATTATTAATAATGCCATTTAAAAACAATTTGGTAACAAGCAAACCGTTATGGATATTATACATTTGAGGGCTCCAAAACCAGGTTTAACCCACCTGCTAATTACTTACCGCCAATTATTAATTTAAATCCTGCAGTTACTCAATAGCTGAACCTAAAGGTAAACCATAAACTATATTTGAAAATTTGAAGGTATAATCCAGGGCATAGACATATAAATATTCACTTCACCATAAAACCCACACCACATGCGAAACCCACACACTTTCCTACTGTTGTTGCTAACCCTGTTATTGGCGCGATACAATGCTCAAACCTGCAGCTCCTGTACCGTTAATATTACTGCTTATGATACATTGACCTACGTTGTTAGCGCCGGCCAGACTTTTTGTATTGACAGTCTCGGCGAATTTGCCGGAACAGTTACATTAAACGGCGGAACGATCTGCAACAAAGGCACATTTAATCCCAAAACATTTATAATAAGCACAGGCACCATAAACAATCATGCCATTATGATCTTTAACGGGACTACAACGCTTGCCCCGAGCTGTATGCTGGTTACCGGGCTAAAATCGATTACGAACCTCAAAGCAGACCTGGTTATTAGTGGCGGATCGCTGGATAACAGTGGTATTATAAATGTGAGGAACAGCATTAATTATACGGCGGGCACGTTTACCAACAGTGCTATTGTTAACTGCGATACCCTTTCGGGCGCAAGCCTCTCCTCGATTACAAATTCAGGGATCATCAATAAAGATTAATTCATGGCAACATTATTGTTAATGAAAGACCGGTGCCTTGCCGTGCTTCTTGCTTTTACCGTAGCGTCGGTAAACATTTATGCGCAGTGCACGGGCTGCAGTACGCTGGTTACCACCAGCACCGGGGCTAATTACACCATCAATGCCGGGCAGTCGCTTTGTGTAAACGCAAGTGCAACTCTTACGGGACAAGTATTTTTGAACGGAGGCACACTCTGCAACAGCGGTACGGTAAACAACCTAAAGCTGAACGGGGGCCGTGGTATTGTAAAAAACTATAACATTGTTAAAAATATTGAAGCCACCATCGCCTTTGCCGGCAACCTTAGCGTTTATGCATATGCCGCTTCGCAGATCACTTTTACCAGCACGGCTATCAATATGGGGAGCATCGACAGCCTATTTTTTAACGTATACAACGGTGGCAAGGTTGTTTTCTCGTCCGACTTAAGCATCTCATCGCGCGTGTTAAATGTATACAACGGTATTACTGATCCGGCCGCGCCCAGCAATACGACCGTTGCTTACTTTAATGTGGGGAGTAACCTCAACATCAATAACGCTACGTTTAAGCTTTATAATTCACCCACCGGCATTGTCAACGTGTCGGGATCAACCAACCTGAGCAATACCCGCAATAAAACCATTATCAACAATGGCATTGTGAACCTGCTGAACTCCTTTAATATTTCAGGTACCGGTAGCGAAAATAAGATCCTCATCAACAACAATAAAACCTTTAACGTAAGCAACAGCATGGACTGCTCCATCACAGCTGCGGATGTTATTTTTAATAACAACATTGTAGGGTCAAGCTTTGCGCTGATCGGTCAGAACCTGTCGCTGAGCGACACGAGACATATTATCTCGAACAAGGAAGACTTTAAAGTAAGCGGCAACATGACGGTATCAAAAGGTGTGGTTACCAATTACAAAACGCTCACCTGCAACATTAATATGAGTCTTTCACAGGGCGCGGTGCTTAACAATTATAGCGTGATGAAAGTATTGAACTCGTTTACAAATACGGCCACCATGAACCTTGGTTTTTCATCATATACCAGGTTAAAAGATTACTACAATCTATCCACTGGCATGATCAACGGATCGACCGATGCCACTGACGTATCGGAATATGCCAAGATGCTTATTAGTGGCAGCTCGCGCAACGATGCGGTTATAAACGGCAAGGTGCTTGTGTATGACCAGAGCCTGGTGAGCAGCAGCGCCAATGGAAACATTAACTATGGTTTTGATATTGTGAATAACCCATCGAATATTTCATCCGACGCACAATATGCTGCAAAGGGCGTTGCGCCAGGTACGGGCAATCCACCGGGCATAAACTGCAACCTGTTGGGCAAATTTTATTCAAAACTGGCTGTGCAAAGTACCGGCGGCCCCATTTGCCAGGGGGCCTGCATTACTCTTTCACCCGGGTTTTTTAACCAATTTGGGTTTAACAATAGCTACACAGATCCGGTGCCGTTGAGCAATTTTTTATGGTCGCCGGGTGGTTCCACGGCTTCTTCCATCAATGTGTGCCCGAGCGCTACACAAACCTATACCTTTTCGACAACTATTGCGGGGTGCGTGTTAACGGCGCAGATCACCATCGTGGTGAATAGCAATCTTAGTGTCAGTATATCGCCAAATATTCTTTACTATTTTCCTGATGTTTCCTATTCGGCATCCTCTACCGTTCCGTTTATCAGCGGCGGCACGGCTCCTTACACGTGTGTATGGATAGACAGCAATACAAACAGCACCATTTCCACGGCCTGCACCAATAATTTTCAACCGGTAAACGGAAACGGCGATCTTATTTTAACGGCCACTGACGCCAACGGCTGCAAAGGTACGGGAACATTGAAACGAAGAGTTGTTGACAACCAGTATGCTGAATTGAGCCGCAGCTATGACGGCTCCTATTACCTGATGACGAATAATAAACTATACTTTAAATATACCGGCCAGTACATAAGCACCAACCTGAACTATAAGATATACGATAACAACCGAAACCAGGTGAGCTGTCCTGCCATGGTACAAAACCTGGGTGATAACCGGTTTGTGATCGATTTTAATCAGTGTGGCTACCCGGCCAGCGGCTTTTTTGCGCTGGAGGTAACCAACGAAAAAAACGAAATCACCTATTTAAAATTTATGAAATGATCAAAAACCTGCTGATTCTTTTATTATGTGCGGCGGCCATTTGTTTGGGCTGGCTGTATATAAATAATAACAAAGCACCTAAGCTGGCTTTTGTGGATACGCTTTATTTGTATGATAAATCCGATTTAAAGAAACACTATAAGGGTATTCTTGAGAACAAACACCACCGCTATAAATATATTATAGACTCGCTTTCTCTTATTGCCAGTAGGCAAAACAGCGAATCGGCAGCTTATGCCCTTGGAAAGAAAAAAGAAGAACTGGATTATGACCTGCTAAAAATGGAAAAGGAGTTTGATGAGAAAATATGGAAGCAGATCAGCGAGCTGACGCTGGAATACGGAGAAGCCAACCATTATGATTTTATTATGGGCGCCACCGGGCAAGGTAGCCTGATGTATGCCGCCAAAAGTAAAAATATTTCCGAAGAGGTTTTAAAATACATCAACAAACGTTTTGGCGATGAATAAACTGGCAGCAGTGATAATGACATTATTGGCTTTGAGCAGCTGCCACAGGCAAGCCACGGCCGAAGAGCTAAGTGCTTACCTGGCTGATCCGGAGCATGGCCTGGTTAGAAAAAGAACCATTTCGGATCTTACTTATACTTTATCTTACATACCAGAGGAGCTGTTTATGTTGCAAAGCAGAGGCCATAACAACACCGACAGCGCTACATACATTTATTTTGTGCTCAGGATAAAACATCAAAACGGCGGGCAATCACCCCTGAAAGAAAATGTAACAAATAAGAAAGATTACTTTAACCGCCAGTATTATGTACAAACCAAATTGAGAAATGACTTTAGTTTAATGGCAGGTGATAAGAAACTATCCTGCGTTTTTTTGAACAACGAGGATAATCAGAATCTTTTGCCAGAAATGAAAGTGCTGCTGGCATTTTATAAACCCGGCAGTGTGGGTGACATGACCCTGCAGTATGAAGATAATCTTTTTGGCATGGGGCTTATCAAGTTCAAATTTGAAAAAGAGAATATAGAAAATATACCACAGCTTAAATTATAAAATTATGTTACAATTTTTTGCCGATAGCAGATTTTCAAAATGGATGTCGCGGGTACTTACCCTGGCGTTATTATTTAATAACCTGTTGTTGCCAACACAAAGTTTTGGATTAACCGGCGGTCCGTCACAGGACGAATTTTCTGGCTTTGAGCCGGCGGGTTCTACTGAAATGGTTAATTTGTTTAGCGGTGATTTTACTTACAACATTCCCTTGCTGGATGTAGATGGTTATCCCGTAAATATTGCTTTTCACTCCAATCCTGGCATTGAAGAAGAGGCTGGCTGGGTAGGGCTTGGCTGGACCCTTAACTCAGGGGCCATTAATCGTGGTGTAAGAGGCCTGCCGGATGATTTTAAGCAAGAGCAAATAAACCGCGAGGTCTCTTTCCTGGATCATAAGGCCTGGGGAGTATCGTTAGGCGGCGGATTCGAATTTTCGGGCTACGGCGGCTTTTCGGCCGGCGCCGGAGTAGTGTATAGCAACTATAAAGGCTGGGGTTATGAATATTGTGCAGAGCCCACCATGGCGTTATCTGCGGCCAATACCGACGGTTGCGCCGGTGGCTTTTCGGCCGGGCTGGGTTTGCGCGTAAGCTCGCAGGATGGTGCTACCTTTAATGCCCATGGCGGTATATCGGGAGAATACCAGCGGGGGAAAGAGGCCACTGTGGCGGCAGGCTTGGGAATAAATATCGGTACTGCTTCCAATTCGAGAACGGGGCGCGATTCCTGGTCGCTGGGTGTTTCGGGGAAACTGAAGTTTTTGGATGACAGACAGCCGATGGCGTCGATTCATAAATCGTTTACCGGCGTAACGCCGCTCAGCAGCACCGCTTTTAGCCCAAGGCTCGATTTTGACCGCGTAAGTAACCTGTATAGCTACGACATAAAAGGCGGTGCTGCCAGTTGTGCTTTATTTACTTACGGCAGCATTCGCGGTTTCTTTTCAAACTCGAAACTGGCAAGCAATACCCTATCTTACGACGGATACGGCTATATGTATGAGCACGAATCAGTGGCACACCCGCGGCGTTTTGAAAAAGTAATGCTCGATTATTCGCGCGACAAGGACGGAAGCTTTTATGCCGAAACGCCGAATGCCCCGGTAACCAGCAATACGTTTGACATGTTTCGGGTTACTGGCCAGGGCTTATCGGGCGCTTTTCACGCCAGCCGCAACGACATCGCTGTGGTGTATGATCCGCGGGTAAGATACCAAAGCACTTCCACTGCTGTGGGTGGTGAGCTGGGTGTGGGCACGGGGCTAAATATTGGCCTGAATGTGAACGATGTGAATGCCAGCAGCGAATCTGGCTTTTGGAAAGAGGAGGATTACAACCAACTGAATCCATATATTGGCTTTAAAGGCGACGAGGCCCTATCAACCAGCGCGAACGTGGATAAGACCGATGAATGTTATTTTCGTTTTTCGGGCGAAAAGGTATTTGACAACACTAATTTTAATGCCCAGATAGGAAACGACCGGGCGGTGAGGCCGGTGCTGGAAGCCGTTGGCAAAAAAAAGTACAGAACCACCAGTGAGCTGGAGTATGGAACTGCCAACAAGGTAACTACCTTACTATCAGCCGCGGCCACCAGTAAAACCGAGCGTAACAAACGGGAAAACCTGGTGAGTTACCTGACCGTAACCGATGCGGCCAGCTTTGGCCTGGATAAAGATATTGCCAACTACAGCATTAACACATCGGGTGCGGCAAGCTATCCTGCTACACCTGCCAGCACCATTACCCGCCTGGCCAATGCCGGTACCAAAGCACACCATATTTCAGAGATCAGCGTGCTGCAAACCAATGGCAGCCGGTATGTATACGGAATACCGGTATATAACCGCCTTCAGCGCGAGGTGGTATTTGCCACAGCTCAAACGCCTCTACCCAATACCAATGAGGGTTTGGTAAGCTATGGGTTCGAAAACACACTAGCGGGTTCACGGGTAAACACAGTAAATGAATATTATGAAAAAAACGAGGTGCCGGAATACGCGCACAGCTTTTTGATCACCGCCGTGCTTTCGCCCGATTATGTGGACCGGAACAACGATGGGGTAACCGACGACGATCTGGGCAGCTTTACCAAATTTAAATACAGCAAGCTGACAGGCACTTATAATTGGCGCATGCCGGCGGATGCAGGTAACACAGCGTATTACGCGCAAGGGATGTATTCGGATGTAAAAGATCAAAAAGGCAGCTATACCTATGGGCAAAAAGACATCTGGTACGCGCGCAGCATTGAGAGCAAAAATTACTTTGCAGAATTTATCCTGGACGATCGCCTGGACGGCCTGCAAGTAAATGGGGATAACGGTGGTATTAATGCCACACCTGCGCTTAAAAAGCTGAAGCAGATAAAGTTGTATGCCAAGCCCAAATACGACCAGGACCCGCCAACCCTGATCAAAACAGTGAACTTTGAATACGATTATGCCTTGTGCCCCAACACACCAAACAGCAGCGCTTCGGGCAAAGGCAAGCTCACCCTTAAAAAGATCTGGTTTACCGAAGGCAATTCGAGCAAAGGCATTGCCAACCCTTACGTATTTTTTTATGCCGACCCCTCGCACCTGGGGCACCCGGTAACCAACAACGTAACGGCGGTAGACGCCAATTACAATGCGGGTTATGGCTATGGTCTCATGGATCGCTGGGGTCAATACAAATCGCCGGCGACCAATCCGGGGACCGACATTGTTTCAAATATTTTGGTAGGTAATACGGAATATCCCTACACACTACAGATCAATAACACAAATGTGGCCGATGTGAATCTTCTTAACAACAAAAATGCCAACCAATGGAACCTGAATACCATTTATACGCCCTCGGGCAGCAAGATTTGTGTTGACTTTGAAGCAGACCAGTATGCGTACGTGAATGATAAGCCAGCGGCGCAGTTTTATGAGATCATGGGCTTTAGTTCTTCTTCCGCAGGCCCTTTTAGCTCGGTACTGCATGATGGATCTATAGGCGCCAACACCATTACCGGGAATAATTATATACGCATTAAACTCACCGGTGACCCGGGGGTAGCGGGTCTTGTGGCAGCAACCAACAAGGAACAATACTTTAAAGACTATTATCTGAACGGGGAAGGCAAGATCTATTTCCGCTGCTATGTGAAGCTTAACAAAAACGACAACGCTTCCTATGAATACATAAGCGGCTATGCCGATGTGGATAATGTGGCCTCGCCCATACAGGTGGCCGGCACCGAGGTGGTTGTGAAACTAAAAGGAGTGCAGCTAAATGATAAAAAAACTGAAAACAGTTCTGAGTTTAGCCCTGTAGCCAAAGCTGCTCTGCAGATTGGTCGGTTGCAGGTGCCCAAGGTTATTTACCCCGGCTCTGAACCGGCGGGGTCAAATGTAAATAAAATAACCACGCTGGGTGCCAGCATGGGCGACATCCGGGCCATGTATAAGGGCGTAAACAAATACCTGGCACAGCATGAGTTTTGCAAATCTGTTTACGGTTCGTCAAACTATCCAAGGAATTTTGTTCGCCTGTATAATGCTGCGGGTAAAAAATTTGGTGGCGGCAGCCGGGTAAAACAAATCACCATGAACGACAGTTGGGGTGGTATGACCTCAAGCTCGGAGGCCAGCGCCGATTATGGCCAGGTGTTTGATTATACCGTGCAGGAAGGTGATCGTACCATTAGTTCCGGAGTGGCCAGCTACGAGCCATTGTCGGGGGGCGATGAAAACTCGAACCGCCGGCCCATTGATTTTTCGGTAAAAGCCAGCGCCTCGCTCAACAATTCCTTTTTCCAGGAAATGCCCTATTGCGAAAGCCTTTATCCCAATGCCACAGTGGGCTACTCGCGCGTAACCGTAAAAAATCTGTCGCGAACCAACGTGGTAAAAAATGCCACCGGCTATGTGGAGCACCAGTTTTATACCACCCGCGATTATCCTACCAAGGAAGAGCGCACCACCCTGAACAAGCAGCGGGTGCGGCCGAATTTACTGAACCGCGTGTTTAATATAAAAAACGATGATAAAGTTTACTTAAGCCAGGGCTTTGTGGTTAAAACCAACGATATGTTTGGCCGCTTAAAATCCGTAAGAAATTTTGCTGAAAATCAAAGCACACCCATATCGGGTGTAAAATATAATTACAAAACCAAAACCGATGCCAAAGAGCTGGACAACGTGGTAAGTGTGCTGGGCCCCGATAAAGTAGTGAGCCAGCAGGAGCTGGGTGTTGAGATAGACGTGGTGAATGATGCGCGCATGAGCAAGTCAGAGGTATCGGCATTCTCATCGCAGGTAAACGTTACTACCATGGCCTGCCAGGGCTATATACCGGTGGCGTTTTACTGGCCTAACTTCACCAAGTCGCGTACTGAATTTTACTCGAGCACGATCTGCAAAACCGTGCAAAAATTCGGCATTCTCGAAAGCGTAGAAGCTTTTGATAACAACTCGTCTACCAAAACCAGCAATTTGCTGTATGACCAGGAAACCGGTGAGGTGCTGCTGAGCTCTACCACCAACCAGTTTAATAAGCCGGTGTATACTTTTAATTACCCGGCCTATTGGGCTTACGATGGCATGGGCAGTGCGCATAAAAACACAGGTATGGAATTTCTGGATGTATGTAATTACGCCACGAACCTGACCTTTGATTGCGGAAAAATTACTATTACCAACCCTGACAATTACTTTTTTCCTGGCGACGAAGTAGTCGTATATAATGCGGTGAGCTATACCAACCCGCAGGGTACTTTTTACAAGCAGGGCAGCTACCTCAACACCTGCTGGGTGATCAGGGACCTGGCGCCCAACAACAGCAACAGTACCAACGGCATGTTGTTTTTGATTGATAAAGATGGCGCCCGGGTAAACACCACTAACTTTTTTACCAGTGGGGCCGGCGCGCATTACCTGTTTAAAATAAAACGCTCGGGCCGGCGCAACCTGCAAACCAACAGCATAGGCACACTTACCAGCCTAAACTACCCGGTGGCCAGCGGTATGGTGCTGGCGGGCCTTGGTGTGTTAAGCGCCAACGCGGTGGAGTACGATGAAAAATGGAACATGCTGTGCGAGAAATGCTCACCCAAAACCCTGAATGACAATTTTAATACCAACACACAGGTATATAATTCTATTTACTGCAATGCCACGGGCGGGGGTAACAATCTTCTGAATGCCCTCAGCACTTTGATTTCAACCAATTACAATAACGCGGTTTATTCTCCTTATCCTGTTCCCTCTACCAAACTATTTGCCCACAATGCAGGAAATCAAACTCCTGATTACACCTTCAGCCGAACCAGCACCCAGGCGCCTAACTGGGCCAATGCCAACTCTACCGGTTTATTGGCGGGCCTGGGGCCGCTTGCCGATCTGGCCATGTGCGGCAATTATTGTGTGTACAGTGTTCCGTTCAATCCTCCAAAAGGCTGTTATTACAAATTTGAGAGCTACAGCTGCAAATGGTGGAGCAGTTATCCTTCGCAATGGAACGTGGTTAAAATAGATTTGCAAGGCAGCGCCTTGTGGGATTGGAAAAAACCCTTTAAGCGCGATGATTGCGGCGAAAGCTATTCTTATGCCAACATTGTACTCACCATGCCTACAGGCGCAAACAACGACTGGGCCAATGTAACCTCGGTAAACAATCTTCAGGTTATTTCGGCAGCTGCTGGCGCATCCTACGATTTTTCAGGCCAGGCCAATTTATCAACCGGTGGTAGTGTGGCCTTTACAGGGAAAGTGAATTCAGGCTGCTATGGCGCCCTGGGCACCTGTGTAGCAGTGCCTATAGACCCGGTAGTGGACAATTGCATGGTAAACCCTTATCTGAACGGCCTGCGCGGTATCTGGCGCCCGAAACGCGCTTACGATTATTTTGTGAACCGCAGCCAGGCGCAGTATAACCAGGGCAGCAATCGCGAAATGAGCGGAAACCTGGTGAGCGACGGAGACTATGGTACGTTTACTCCTTTTTGGTGGTATCCTAGCAGCCCAACGGGCTTTGTGAAGTCGATGAACGAAAATCCGAACAAAAACAGCAGCCCTTATAACAAATGGGTGAAAACCTCAGAGACCGATAAAATTGACTGGTTTGGCAACACCTACCAGGCCCGGGACATTTTAGGCCGGCCGGCCAGCACTATTTATGGCTATAACAACAGCCTGCCGATAGCCACGGCAGCCAATGCGTATGCGAATGAACTGCTGACCGATGGGTTTGAAGACCGGCTTTCGAATGCAGCGGATAACACCAACCTGACCTGCGACTCTAAATTCCATTTCAATTATGGTGCGCCCGATGCGCAACGCTCGCTGAGCACCACCTATGCGCACACAGGCACCAAAAGCCTGCAGCTTGCAGCCAATACTACCGCCAGCCAAACAGGGCGCTTTACCGATATTACCAGCGCTACCTCCAATAGTAACCTCACAGATGCCTACACGCTGCGCCCTGCTACCAGCCGGGGCATCTATATCCTGAAGGCGGGTGACTATGTAGATAACTTCAGTCCCTTTTCACCTGGTACCGATCGTGGTAAATTTGTGCTGAGCGTGTGGGTGCGTGTGGCTTCAACAGCGGTTTACGATGAATACCCGAATGTGGGGGCCAAGCTATGGGTAAGCAATACCGGCAACGGTGTGTTTAATTTCCTGACGCCAACTTCGGTCGAGAAATCGCCGATCGTAAACGGCTGGCAAAAGCAGGATTATTATTATAACGCCGTGCTTTCATATGGCGGAAGCGTGGCGCAATACCGCATAGATCTTTACAATACAAATACGGGCGCGTCCGCTTGTTTTGATGATCTGCGCGTCCATCCTTTTTCCGCCACGATGCAAACGAAGGTTTATAACCCCAAAACCCTGCAGCTGATGGCAGAACTGGACGACAAAAACTTTGCCACTTACTATGAGTATGATGAAGACCTGAGCCTGGTGCGGGTGAAAAAAGAAACCGAGCGGGGCATTTTTACCATTAAAGAAACAAGAACCGGATTAAAAAAATAACATGAAGACATTTGCCAAACAAAGCTTTTTTCTAATGGCGCTGCTGTGCCTGACGCGCAGCGGCATGAGCCAGCTTGAAAATGTAAAACGCGACTTTAAAGCGATCAGCGATAATTACATTGCGCTGAACAAACTGTCGATGACGGTGATATATAAAGTATACACCGATGAAACCAACAACCCTGTTGAAACGCAAACCGGCTTTTACCGGCTGGAGAACGGCAAGGTGAATACCAAAGCGTTTAACATTGAAACGGTGTACAGCAACAAACTGCGCGTGATTGTGGATTACGACAGCAGAACGATTGTCATAGATTCGGTAAGAACAATTACGGGAACTCCTAAAAACATACCCGACCTGTACCTGGATACACTTTACATGGCCTTTAAAACGGTAAACATCTCGATGAAAGATTCGCTGCAGAAAAAATATGAGTTTGTATACAGCGACGGGCAATTTTCGAAAACGGAAGTATACGTAAATGTGAGCACCAAATTTATCACCAAAATTGTGACCTATTTTGCCGACAACATGGAAATTTCGGACGGCGTTTTTAAGCAGGTACGCTCGGAGGTGGAATTCAGTAATATTACCACCGATCCTACCTTTACCACCGATTTTTCCATCAGCCGCTTTGTAACCCGCAGCGGCATGACGTTTACACTTAAGCCACAGTATTCGGGCTATCAATTAATAAAAGCATTATGAGCAAACAAAGGCATCGTTATTTAATAGCCGGCTTGTTTCTGCTGCTGTTTGGCAGTAGAATGGCGGCATTTGAGGAAATAAAAACATCGCGCATCAGCAACCCGCGTGTGTACAACGAGGTGCTGGTGAAAGACGACAAGTACTATCCGCCCATAAGTACGCTGGCCCCCTGGTACACGGCCTACAATGCCTGCAACATGAGCTCGCGCTCAGTGCTGGAATTTGGTATGGACGAAACCATGAAGCAGTTTCACGCCAACGCTTTTTCGGCTACTCTTTATTTTGATGCCATTGCCTATGATAAAATGGGCAATCCTTACTATTACTATAACCAATCGATTGCCATTACTTACGACCCGGCAAAGGGCACTACCTATACAGATAAAACAGCCTGGGTGCTCAATAACATGTACATGCTGCACGTAACGGTAAAAAAAACCGTGACCATGCAGGGCGGTGTGCAGGTGCCCGATCCCATGGATTTATACCTGGAAGCCAGGATCCATTCGACCCGCGATTACGAAATGCAACAGTTTACAGCTACGCAGGTAAACAGCAACATGGGGAGCAGCTACCTGGCCGCCAGCAAAGAAATTGAGATACACTGGCCGGTATTGCAGGGCGTAGAAGCTTACGACCTGGAATGGTGCTGGAGCAACTCGTATAACAGCCAGATACCGCAATACGATTTCCGTTACAATGCCACCCGCATACGCACACCTTTTAACTACTACCGTATTCCTGACCTGTATGAAAAAGGTGCCATTATGTACCGCGTGCGGCCGGTAGGAAAAATGTGCAACTGGCCGGGTACTACCTTTGAAGGCAAGTGGGCCAATGAAATTGTGGGCCAGCCCGACTATGGTTCGGGCGCGGTGTACCCTGGTAACCTGATGGCCAGTTGCAGCGGTTTTGAAAGCGACAAGTTTAACTGGGTATCTACCCTTACCTTTGATGAAAACGGAAAGCAGGGCGCCGGCGCCGATCTTTGCGACGGGTTGATGAAGCCGCACTACAGCATTGCGCGCTCAAATACCGACAACGTCACCATCAGCTCAAGCACGCTGTACGACTTCCAGGGCCGCCCGGCGGTGCAGGTACTGCCGGCGCCGCTGAATAAAAAAGCCATTGAGTATACGGCAAACATGAACCTGACCACTGGTAGCGTGCAGTTTGACAAAAATACCTTTGACCCTGAAACTACGCCCTGTGTAAGCCCTGCGCCGGTGATCCTGAACACGGGAGGTGCTTCAGCTTATTTTTCGACGCAGTCGTTTGACAAGGAAGCCCAACAAGCGCTCCTGCCGGATGCCGGGCAATACCCATACATCAGAACCGAATATACGCCTGATCTTACCGGCCGCATCCGCAGCCAGAACCAGCCCGGAGAGGCGCATAAAGTGGGCTCTGACAAAGAAACCAAATACTTTTATTCGAACCCGGGCAGCCGCGAGCTGGACCGCCTGTTTGGCACCGAAGCCGGCACCGTGGATCATTACAAAAAAAACAGTGTGCGCGATGCCAACGGCCAGCTTTCAGTAAGCTACCTGGATATGCAGAACCACGTGGTAGCTACAGCACTGGCCGGCCAAAAGCCAACCCAGGTAAGCGCCCTTGCCGATTATGCCACGCGTGCCACTAACCTGACCGATAACTTGCTGGTAAAAAATAAAAAATCAGACTACGAGCTTTCCGTCAACACATCAATTTTAATAGACGAACCTGGCGTAACGCAGCAATTTGTGTATGAACTCACCCCACGCGATATGGCCGTGTGCCCGGCTGCCAGCAACCTGTGCCTTAACTGCATTTACGAAATGGAGTTGAGTGTGAAAGACGAGTGCGGTAACGAGCTGGTGGACCTGGATGTGGTTACCCCTGGCAAACAAACCACCAAAATGCTGGGGCTTTTGGCCACCAATCCGGAAGCGGCCTGTACCACCTCTACAAAATTTACGCTGCCGGTAAGCCCATTGAGTCTTACCTTTCCCACAGTAGGCAACTATATAGTTACTAAAAAGCTGCGGGTAAGCGATACAAAATTTGAAACCTATTGGCGAACGTATAAATTGCACTGCCTTTCGGATTCGGCCAGCTTTATCAATACACTGGTTTCGCAGATCGACGCATCGGAATGCGGGTTTACCTGCGCACAATGCAGCACGGCGGTAAACAACTTTGCTTCGGCACATTCGCTGAGCACTACCGAAAAAAATGTGCTCTTGCAGGAGTGCGGTACCAACTGTGCCAACGACCCCTGCGAGCCCTATCGTCTTAAAATGCTGCACGACCTCACCCCTTCAAGCAACACTATGGCGTGCGGTCAGTATGCGCAAGGTGGGGCGGGCACTGCCCTGAGTATCTTTGGCGGCTCTAACAGTTTGGTAAATTATGTAAACGTGGTTTTTCACGAGGCCGATGGCACCACTGTTTCGAAAGTGTATAATACGGCGGGTACGGAAGTAAACGCCAACCAGCTCAGCGTGCAGGAATTTATTGACAACTTCAGGCCCAGCTGGGCCATGGATCTTTTACCCTTTCACCCCGAATACTGCTACCTGCAGTTTTGCCAAACCAACTCGGCCAGCCTGCTTTACGACCAGCAGATGATGCAAGTGAATACTTATGACGAAGCCTGCTCGCTCGGGCTTCTGAAACCGTTGGGCGCTTTTTCGGGTGGCAATGGCTGTACAAATGGCCCGAGTGCCAGCGGCTGTTCGTTTGGCTGCGGCAGCAGCAACCCCGATCCGTTTTTTACCCTGGGACTGAGCGGCTACAGCAGCATTTCGCTCATGCAGCAGGAGATCAATACCGATTACAATTCGGTGGGCGTGTTGCGGATCAATAATGCCCCGGGCGCATGGGTAACGGCGCTATTGCCGCCGGGGCAAAGCACCAGCTCCTTCAACAACAACTCTACCGGCAAATGTGCCTATTACCTGGCAGCTTCTATTGTGGCCGGCGCTTCGTTTAATACCAGCACCTTTTGTTTTGGCGGCAATGCCTGCGATAAAAACAAACAGTGGCGTGTTTTCAGGGGGCTTTACCTGAGCAAAAAACTAAAGCTGTATGAAAACCTGGCGCGCGAAAATGCGATCCAGTATGGCTGCCTGAACGAGTGTATTGGTACCAGCTCGCCGCAGTATACTTACCCTAACACCTGTAATATTTTTGTGCCGCCCAATAAAGTAACCAACTGCAGCATTAACAAATACAACCCATCACTGGATGCTTCGGCAGTGTGCAGCAGCGCATTGAGCAGCCTGTATGCCAACAAAACCCGCAACTTTTTTACTTTTACCGATATGTTTGCCATCGGGCCGCAGGCCATGGCCAATTCGGCATCGGGCGCCAATACTTCCAATCCCATCCTTACCAGCCTGGCCGGCTCTTACCTAAGCAATTGTACGGCCTATGCCGAAGTGTGGATGAACAAGCTGGTGCAGTGCGACCCCACGCTTGTAGTTGGCTCTGCCACTTACAACAACATTAAAAACAACCTGATAGGGGTGTGCGCTTACGGCAGCGACAGCAAAAATCCTTCAGGGGTATCGGCCATTATTTCGGGTGGTACCAATTATGCTTCGAGCCCTGCAGCGGTGGGCAGCTGGCCTGGCAGCTATAGTTATTATGCGCCGGTGGGCCCTCACTATAACACATTTCAACAGGTACTAACGGCTTTTAACTTTACGGCGGCCTGCCCCGACCTGTTCACCTTCCCGCCGGTGCAGGTAACCGCCCTGCCGGCTACGGATACGACTTACCAGAATTACCTGTTAGGCAGCTGCGCCTGCTCGCAGATTATGGACAACAACCTGGATTTTGCCACCAAGCAGGCCGGTGGTACGTTGCCTTCGACAGTTACCACTGCGGCACAGCTCTGGAATTATAATTCAGCTACCCTGCAGGACAGGCCTCCGTTTGATAACTACGACGAGCTGAGCTGTATTTGCAGCACCGAATACGGCATTAACCGCACGCCGGCATCGCCCACACCGTGGAACAATACTAGCTATTACAACATGACCCAGAATGCCACTATACAAGCCTACCAGGTGCTCGTGCCCTCAAGTATTGCTTGTTGCACAGTAGATCCCAACAGTAGTAGTGGAAACCCGGGAAGCAGGGTTCAGAACCCGGTGAATGAGCACATATATGGCTGCAACACTTACGAAATTGGCGACCCCTGCCTGGCCGACATGCTGGAGCAGGCTTATGCCAACGGCATGGCGCAATACCAGGCCCAGCTGGCGACCGAAAAAGAAAAGCTGCGTAAAAACTATAAAGCTTATTGCCTGGGCATCACCGACGAAAAATTTGAGAGGACCTATGTGCTCAACGAATTTAACTATACCCTGTATTATTATGATAATGCGGGCAACCTGGTGCGCACTGTGCCACCGGCGGGCGTAAAGCCGCTTACCAGTCCTACGGATTTTACCAACATTGATGCCTACCGGGCCGGCGGCACCACGCCGGTATTCCCGGCGCACGAATATCCATCACTTTACAGCTACAACTCGCGCAACGCCAGCCTGAGCAGCCTGAGCCCGGATGAGGACGACCGCACCGAATACGTTTACGACTATTCGGGCCGCATTATTGCTTCGCAAAACGCCACCCAGCGGGCGCAGGGGGTTAACCGCTTCAGCTATACCAATTACGATGGCCTGGGCAGGATAGTGGAGGCCGGCGAAGTGAACGATGTGAATGCCAACTTTAACACCATACAAAGCCTCTTTGCCGGCAACAGTAGCTACTTTACACCCGATGCCTGGGCTGTTTATATTGGTGGTTACGGTAGGATCAACATAGTGATGACCACATACGATGTACCGGCCAGTGCCAGCATTGCACAATATTTTGTGAACGGCCAAAACAACCTGCGCAACCGGGTATCGGCGGTGCAGTATTGGCCCACCGGCAACAACTATGATTTTGCCACCTATTTCAGCTACGACATACATGGCAACGTGGTGCAGCTGGTGCAGGAAAATCCGGGCCTGATAGGCCTTTGGGAGCACATCAAAACCATTGAATACGAATACGACCTGGTGAGCGGCAATGTGAACCGGGTTATATACCAGCGCGGCAAAGACGACCAGGTAACGCACAAATATTATTACGATGCTGATAACCGCCTGCACGAGGTGCTTACCAGTAAGGATAACATACACTGGGACCGCGACGCCAAATACTTTTATTACAAGCACGGCCCGCTGGCCCGCGTAGAAGTGGCCGATGGCAAGGTAAACGGCCTTGACTATGCCTACACCATCCATGGTTGGCTCAAAGGCATGAACAGCGCCGTGCTGGATGCCGGCCAGGACATGGGCAAGGACAGCCGCTACAGCACCGAATACCATTCAACCAAAGGCAGCCTGCACGGCATTTTTGCAAAAGATGCGGCGGGCTTTACTTTGAATTATTTTGACTCGCAAACCTCGGGCACGCTCAAAGACTATCAAGGCATTCGTAATAGCTCGGCGCCTTACGTATTTACAGCCAACGAGGCCAATCTGCGCACCGGCACCAACAATTTTTTTGATCTGAATGTCAGCGCGCCCAACCTTTACAACGGCAACATCAGCAGCATGACGAGCAGCTACCTGAACCAGAACCAGAACAGCGTGATAGGAGCCGACCAGCCGGCGCCACAGGTAACCGCTTACAATTATGACCAGCTGAACCGGCTGAAGCAAGTAAAAAGCTTCCGGGATTTGACTACAAATTCATCGTTGGGTGGCTTTAACAGCTGGAATACGCCTACGAGCAGCAACTACGATAACTCGTACCTGCAAACCTACAGCTATGACAACAACGGCAACATTACCAGCACTACCAAGAACGGGGCCACAGCGCTTGTGGCCAGCGGCCTGGCCGGCCTGCCCATGGATAATATGACCTACACCTACGGTAAGAGTTATATTTATTGGGGCAGCCGCAAATCGAACCGCCTCATAGGCATTGCCGATGCAGCGGCCAGCGGCTATGCCGACGACAGCCACCAGAACGTGACGGCCAACCCCAGCGACCCCACCAAAGCCAGCTGGAACTATGATTACGATGGGCGCGGTAATTTGATATTAGACAAAGCGGAACACATTGCGAACATTGTTTGGACCCACGATGGTAAAATACAATCGATTGTGCGCGACGGCAGCCCCATGTCTGGCGGCAGTTACCCGCCCAACATTGACTTTTTATACGATGCCAACCGGCAGCGGGTGGTAAAAATAGTGAAGCCCCGAACCAGCGCCTCACCCAGCCCCCAAAACAGCTGGATCTACACCTATTACGTGCGCGATGCCCAGGGCCAGATAATGACCACGTATGAAAAGACCTACCAGACCATAGCGGCGAACACCTACCAGGAAAAATTCATTTTAAAAGAATACGACTTATATGGGAGCAAGCGGCTGGGCACGGATGTGAAGGACTACCAGACCCTTGGCCAGCCCTTTACGGCCAACATCGGCAGCGGGGGCGGGTTTACCAACATCAACGTTCCGCTGGTATACATAGGCATACCGGCCAATTTCAGCATACCACCGGTACCGCGGAAGCTGGGTAAAAAACTATTTGAGCACAGCAACCACCTGGGCAACGTGCTTGCCACTACGAGCGACCGCAAGGTAGTATCCACCATTACCAGCGCGCAGCCCTGCCAGGCCAGCTATGACATGCAGAGCGGGGTACCGGCAGGCATAGGAGCCGGCGACATCACACTGAGTACCTCGGGGGGCCAGCTGGTAGCCACACGGTCCACCGCCAGCTCATGGGGCACTGTAGACGCCTTACTGGGCACCAACATACCTTCGAGAAAATACCGGGTAGACTTTGACTTTGACCCGGGCACACTAACGGCTGCGGACAAGATCCTGATCTTTATCTATGAGCAGAACAACAACGTAGTGCCGGCCACGCTGAACATCCTTCCGGCGTTTCAGGCGGGCAGCTACAATCCTCCCTTGGGGCATTACAACTTCACCTACACCCCGGTGTGGAACGGACCAGGGATAAAGACGTATATCTCCTTCAGGATCCATGGGGCAGTGGGCAGCAGCTTTAAGCTGGACAATGTGAGTATGTGTGAGATACCAGGTATAAGCGACTACAACCCCGATGTATTGAGCCATACGGACTATTATGCCTTCGGGCAGACCATGCCGGGAAGAACGTGGCAGAATTCGACTTCTTATAGGTACGGGTTCAATGGCAAGGAGAATGATAACGAGGTGAAGGGGGCAGGAAATCAGCAGGATTATGGAATGAGGATTTATGATCCGAGGATTAGTAGGTTTTTGAGTGTTGATCCATTGGCTAAATCTTACCCAGAACTTACCCCATATCAATTTGCATCTAATAGACCTATCGATGGTATTGACATAGATGGTGGGGAATGGATGAAATTTGAGATGACTAAAAACGATGGTAGAACAGAACTAAAGACAACAAGTGTAGATATCGGATTTACGAATCTTGTTGGTGTATTTGTCCCTCATGACCCATATTACACGGTCAGTTATAATGGGAGTAATTATTCATTTAACACTATTGAAGCCCTTAAAGCGTTTGCACAAGATCAATCAGGGTATGCAACTGATGCACAATCAACGGCTGACATGCTTATTAATACTACCAATGCGTTAGTTTATATGCATGGCGAGGCACAGATCGAGGCAGGAAATGCGGCACTAAGTAAAGGTTCTGGAACTCCCGATCAAAATACACCAATTGTAACCCAAGAGCCAAATTCAAGTCCTAACACTACGGCTCCTAAAGGAATGAATAATCCAAAGGTTAGAGCTGCTGTTACGGAGGGAAAAGCACAACATAAAATTCTCGAAGCCAAAGTTCAGGCTAAAGGTAATGGATGGAAATCGGAACCTACATATAAAGACCCAAAAACTGGGAAATTGTTATATCCTGACGTGGAAACTCCTAGTGGAAATTTACTCGAATTGAAACCTAAGACCGAATCAGGTATGAAGAAAGGAGCGGCCCAAACGAAAAAATACGAAGAGGCTACTGGGAAAAAGGCAAGAGTTATTTATTACACACCACAGCAGAAAAAGCCTGGCAGCTAGATATAAATATGTAAATTAGTCATTTCATGAATAAAGATGAAGGTCAGAAAATTGAAGTTGGAAAATTCACTTTTGAAATTCCAAATGGCTGGGGTTCTGAAATAGACCAGGGTATTTTTATCATATTTGATGATAAAAACGGAGAAGGAGCAATCCAAATTTCACATTTTAAAACACCATCAGATAGTAATATTAATATTTTTGATGAGTTTTATGATTTCATATCAGAAACTATTGTAATTGTTAAAAATCAATATGAATATTACGACAAAATTAAACAGATAAATAACGATCAACTTTCCATAGAGTTAAATCTTAATGATCGCTTTTTCATTTTTTCCATGTTTTATTATGAACACTCTATTTTATTTGTAACATATAATTGCGAAAGTCAATCAAGTTCTAAAGAAAAAAATATTGTAGAAAAGTTTCTAAAAGACATCACAGTTAGTAAAGAGAGTTAACCACTCTCTTTTTTTATGTCCTGTCCGCTGGTGAAAACCCGTAAATTCTAATATTAGAATCACAACAAATTGATATAACAGCCGTTGAAACCGATTTATTAAAACTCACTGACCTGCTCGAAGCTCACCGAGATCAACAATTAGCGGAACTGAACGGCCATAAAGAAAAAGGTACTAACCGACTAAGCCCAGAAAAGGAAAAAGAAGCCATTGCTTTTTTAAGCCAGCCAAATTTAATACAACACATAGACGGCCTGATTGAATCCAGCGGCATTATAGGCGAAAACAACAACCGCAAACTGCTTTTTGTGATTGCCAGTACTTACAAAATGCCTCATACGTTGCATGGGCTGATACAAGGAACATCTGGTAGCGGCAAGAGCCCGCTGGCATATAAATTCCCATATTATTCGCCCTATCATTTTGCTGGAAATAGTCCCATTTCGAATTTTGATTTAGATGGTGGCGAGGACATTAGTTATTTGTATAAACAAAATAATGACGGACTTACATTAGTTAATAAAGTAGATTATAGAAGTATAGGTGACGGAAGCGGTGGTAGTAAAGGACATGGTATACAAGTTACAATTATTAATAATAAAGGCGAAATTAGAACTGATTTCACACCAACGCATAGCTTCAGCAATGAAACTCCCACCTTTGCAAATAGAATTGGAAAATCACTTGAAGGTCTTGGGGCAAAAGGAGATCGATTTATTACTTCCTTAAAGGGAAATACTATAGGTGAAGGTGAAAATCTAGTTAATACGGGGAAATTGGGCTTAAAAGGGAAAGTGACATTTAATAAATATTCTGTTGGGTTTGATTTAAATGCATTTGCATCTTCAGAAAGTGCAGGTGGTTTAGCATTAGAGCTAAATTATGAAGTAAATTTGAAGGCGGGTGCGAAAGGACTATCAGCCGCAAATTTTGAAATTGGGGCTGGACTAGAAGGATACGTAAGTGGTAGCACAGGAACTGTTAATGAAGAAATTAAAAGCGGAGGTATAATATCTGAAAACAAAAACATTTTAACCATTCAGGCTGGTGGATCTACTCAAGGAGCAAACGTATATTATACACAGGAAATAAACTTGGATAAAGGCACCCACTCTGAAACAGGTACAATTTCCGTTGGTAAAACATCAAATAGCATAGGGTATAAGAACAAATCTAGTATAACATTTTCCACCGGTGAAACGAAGATAACCAAATGAAACGAATAATATTTTTAATTACGTTATTTGTATTTTTCTCTTGTACAGGGCCAAATAACGTTGAAGAAACCTTAGTTAGAAAATCAGAAGAGATTTCTCAAAAATTTATGAATTTTGATATTGCTCATAAATTTGATTCCATGCATTTATACGTGCATCAGATAGATTATAATTCTATAAAGAATCAATGTTTAACAAGTGATAGCATTTTAGGTGAAATTTTAAAGTATCAACTTGTAGAAACCATATATAATAAATCTGTTAAAATGACAGAACAGAATTGGAATCTGGAAATTTATTATAATGTGTTAAGAAAGAAAAAAAAATCGACTAGGATTTTTTATTTTGAAAAAATTAAGGACTCTGTCAAAATAGTTGGTTACGAGGACAAATTCGATGTTAATTCAAAAAAATAGTTTAACCATATGGCTCAATATCTCTTAATAGATCTTTAAATATCATGCCACAGGTTATCAAACCTGCAGCGTTATTATGGTTTTGAATAATGATTGTACCCTCGTCTTTGAAATTTGGAAATAGAAAGTTTCTTTTTACTTCAGTTAACTCGAAAATTTGTTTTTGATCATGATCAGTAAAGGAAATCTTCCCTTTATGATTTGAAAATATACCATTAGGAATTCTGAGTACATTAATCTTGGATTCGTTTAGATAAAGTTCGGATTCAATAGTTCCAACAGTTGTGTTTCGATATTGATTATCTCTACTTATGGTATATTTATCTTTTGTTCCTAAGCAATTAATAATGTATTTTTTATCTATTTGCTGAATTATGCATTTATTTGTATTAAAATGTAGAAATTGAAGTTTTTTATAAACACCAATTTTATTCGTACCAAGAAAAATATCATAATCAGCGTTAGAAGCAATACTCGTTTTATATGAAATTAACAATCTATTGGTAGTCATTCTTTATGTGTCAAGGTAATTCGATCAAAAGTAAAAATTCTATTTATCAAAACATATTGGTAAACAAGATAATGTTCACTTTATCACCTAAAATTAAAGAGAGTTAACGCTCTCTTTTTTTTGTAATGTTCAAGCGGTCTACTATACTTTGAAACCTTGTAAATTGTGAATTCCACTGATATAGAAAATCAAGGACCGCTAGAACCCTATGAACTCTTCCAACAAGGGATTGGAGCAAAGCCGAAATAGATGAATTAAAGGAAACTGGAAAAGTGAAAGGATATGAAGGCCATCATATAAATAGTGTAAAAGATAATCTATCTTTAGCAGGGGATCCAAACAACATCGAATTTGTTAATGGTAGAGAAGAGCATTTAAATAAACATGATGGTGATTTTAAAAATCCGACATCTGGTGACTTGCAAAATAGATCGATAGAGAATAAAAAAGAATAATGAGTTACATACGTCAGTTATTACAAATTCTAGAAAAGGATAAAGCTTCTGGAGAAAAATATATTGAAAGCACTGGCGCTTTCCTTATCGGGCATGTTCCTCATATTGCTCCGCAAGCTTGGCTGCACGCAATATTCAATGGAATCCCCGAAGAAGATGTTAAACGAATAGAAAAGCAAATTAATCTTGAAATACCTTCTCAGTACAGGACCTTCCTTAATCATATGAATGGTCTAACGATGTATTCTAATACATTAAATTTATATGGGTTAAGGAGTAGTTTTGAAAGAACAGCAAATAGTATTTGGCAGCCATTTTCAATAATCCCGTCAAACACGACAGAGAGAATAAAAGATGCGTCTTCCGACATGATTTTTATTGGTATTTATAACTGGGATGGTTCAAAGTTATATATTAACCAATCTAATAAAGTGTTTAGATGCTCTAGTAAATCTACAAAACCATTAAATGAATGGAACAGTTTTGAAGAAATGATAATAGAAGAGTCAAATAGGATATCAAACCTATTTATCAATGGGAAAGAAATTAACTCTAAAATCCCTACAACTCCGTGATAAAGTGGGTTTACAATGCACTTATCTGGTAATGTTCACTTTGGGTAATGTTCACTTTAGTACCTGATTTATGAGTAGACTCCTAAATGACTAAAAACAAATCTTTCTACAAACCCCTGTGCGCAGGCCTTGCCAAAAATAGGAGCAGGTTTGCGGTGAACTAGAAAACAAGGCTTTAGTGTTGCTGGGCCAGTGTGTAAGCACACGTAAAAGCTGTAGTTTTCTGTGAGGTGTGTAGGCTATATTTTTGGCTTGATTTTTTGCAATACTTTTTCATCAAGGAAAAAGTATGAAAGAAATGATAAGCAGCTAAAATCATGTAGTATTACTCAATAGTTAAGAGACCTTGATGCACCGCGTGAGGGATTGCAGCGAAAATCCTTTTTATGCTCCAGATAAATGAACAAGCATAAAAAGATTGCAGCGGAAAGCCCGACCTGAAGCAGGATACTATAAAAGAAAGAGTTATTTTTTCATTCTTAAAATTGTTAATTGCTGAAGGGCACGCCCCCCAAACAGCTGGATCTACACCTATTACGTGCGCGATGCCCAGGGGCAGATCATGGCCACGTATGAGAAGACTTACCAGACCATTGCCGCCAACACCTACCAGGAAAAACTCATCTTAAAAGAATACGATCTGTATGGCAGCAAGCGCCTGGGCACCGATGCATGCGATTACCAATACCTGGAAAAACCTGTACCGCCAGCATCATTTAATGGCCAACGACCTTTACAACATCTTTTACTCTTTCACCACTTTCCGCTGATCGAGCACATAGCCCGTTGCCATCGGTAAGCTGCAGCAGGTAAAGGCCGCTGCTGTATGCGCCAAGGTCAATGCTGCTGTTTTCATCCAGCGGCATGGTTGCTGTTAGTTCTCCGGCACTGTTATAAATAGCCGCCTTTGCGGCACTGAGTTGCCCCGGCATTTTTATATAAAGCCTGTGCGTGACGGGGTTGGGGTAAACCTGCGGCCGGCTGGCTGTTTGGCCACTCGCAAGCCCAAGCGGAACGGGCGGTGTGCTGCTTTGCTTATAAATAAATGCATAAGGGTAACTGCCGGTTGATGTAAGAGGGTAAGGTCCCCATCCAAAATCAAAATAACATGTATCTGCGTAAAACCCTGTTAGATATATATTACCGGAGCCATCGGTACAAATATCCTGTGCTCGGCTTTCGAATTGACTTTTCATGTGTTTTACATCCAATAAAACGCCAGAAGAACTTAATTTTATAAGAAAAGGATTAGCAGTAGTAGAAGAGCCATTTACACTTGAAATCCATTGGCCTGGACCGGGGTCAAAATCAATGGTATTTCGGAAACACCCGGTAAGACATAAATTGCCTGCCAGATCACGAACCATACCATCTACAAACGAAACCCCGGGGCTTGGCATACTGCCGGCCCATCCAAAGTTTCCTGCCGAGTCGAGTTTGGCGGTATAAAAATTATTTAGACTGGATCCGGCGGTGATGTTATACACCGGAAAGCCAGGATTAACATCACAGGTACCGTTAAAGTTGCCTGAAAGATAAACATTTTCCAGGCTGTCGGCTACAACCGATCGCACACCAATCTGGCCTGTGGAGCTGCCTAACCGTTTTGCCCATATAAAATTATTAGCGTTGTTTAACTTTAATACAAAAACAGCAAATCCCGCTGTTATACCATTTGCACTGGCAAGCGTATAGGTCCCGATACCCGGATTAAAATCAACAACAGGGCTGCAAAAGGCCCCAGCCAAATAAGTATTGCCAAGGGAAGTGGTAGTAACGCTAACGCCAACCTCATTAAGAGTCCCACCCAAACGGCTGGTCCATAGCGTGTTTCCGTTCAAATCCATTTTGGTAATAAATATATCACTTAGGCCGGCTGAACTGAAAGGCTGGTTTACCAAGGGGTTAGGATCTAGATCGGCAGAAGTGTCGAAATAGCCGGTTATAAAAAAACTGTTATTAACAGGATTACTGAACGTGATTACCCTGTCGTAATCTGGTCCGCCCATGCTTTTAGCCCACAAAAAGTTACCATTGACATCAAGTTTTAATATAAATACATCTTGCTGGCCGTTAGAAGTAAGAGAGAACACTCCAGGACCTAAATCAAAATCGCGCGTATTATAAAATTCCCCCGCTACGAGCAGATTTCCTGAGCTATCAGTTGCAAGTGCATCTATCAGTACTTCCTGATCCAGTATTTTGGCCCATATAAAATTGCCAGCTGCGTCGAGCTTTACAATATATGCGCTGGTGATATTGCCATTCAGGGTATAAGTGCCTATACCGGGATCAAAATCCACGATGCCACCAAAAGTTCCTGCTTCATACACTTCACCCGTGGGAGTAGCAGCAATTCTAATTCCATCCATTATGTCGTAACCGCTGCCAACGCCTTTTACCCAGGATTGGGATTGAACGCCCGGCACGAATACAAAAACGATGAGGAGAAGAAAAAGTTGTTTCATAGTTGTAAAATACAAAAAACGCCCGGCATAGTAAAACCCGTTATTTAATCACCCCCAGCTCCTTGCCCACTTTGGTAAAGGCAGCAATGGCTTTATCGAGGTGCTCTTTTTCGTGAGCGGCGCTCAGCTGCACACGGATGCGGGCCTTATCTTTTGGCACCACGGGGAAGAAAAAGCCGATCACGTAAATACCTTCCTGCAACAGTTTGTCGGCAAAAGTTTGCGAAAGCTTGGCATCGTAAAGCATTACCGGCACAATAGCGCTGTCGCCATCCTTAATGTCGAGGCCGGCGGCCTTGATGCCTTTTTTAAAGTAGTTCACATTCCACTCCAACTTGTCGCGCAGGGCGGTGGTTTCGCTCAGCATGTCAAACACGGCAATGCTGGTGCCCACGATGCTTGGGGCCAGCGAGTTGCTGAACAGGTAGGGGCGCGAACGCTGGCGCAGTATTTCAATAATTTCTTTGCGGGCCGAGGTAAAGCCACCCATAGCACCGCCTAAAGCTTTTCCAAGAGTGCCGGTCACAATGTCCACACGGCCAATTACATTTTTAGCTTCGATGGTGCCGCGGCCGGTTTTGCCGATAAACCCGGTGGCGTGGCTTTCGTCTACCATCACCAGGGCATTGTATTTATCGGCCAGGTCGCAGATCTTGTCCAGCGGGGCCACAAAGCCGTCCATGCTGAACACGCCGTCGGTAACAATAATGCGGTGCCGCTGGGCCTGCGCTTTTTTCAGCTGCTCTTCCAGGTCGGCCATGTCGCAGTTTTTGTAGCGGTAGCGCTGCGCTTTGCATAGGCGCACCCCGTCAATAATACTGGCGTGGTTCAGCTCGTCGCTGATAATGGCATCCTGCTCATCAAACAGGGGTTCAAACACGCCGCCGTTGGCGTCAAACGCGGCAGCGTATAAAATGGTATCTTCAGTTCCCAGAAAATCAGAGATCTTTTTTTCGAGGGTTTTATGAATGTCCTGTGTGCCGCAAATAAAACGCACACTGCTCATGCCATAACCATGTGTATCGAGCGTTTGTTTGGCAGCGGCCAGCACTTTGGGGTGCGACGACAGACCCAGGTAATTGTTGGCACAAAAAATGATCACCTCTTTGCCGTTTACCTTT
Organism: Bacteroidia bacterium; assembly: GCA_044221905.1. Classification (GTDB taxonomy): domain Bacteria; phylum Bacteroidota; class Bacteroidia; order B-17B0; family Aurantibacillaceae; genus Aurantibacillus. Next base: position 844,344 of record JBGAOE010000002.1, on the reverse strand, counting down.
ACCACGGCATCCATAGGGGTGGTAATGACGCGCTCGCGCTTAAATAAGCCGTTGGCTTCAATTTCAGATAAAGTGGCTTGCAATTGTTGTTTTAACTGGCCGTACATAATGCGTTTGTGTTTTTACAATGAAGGCAAAAGTAGAAAATAAATTTCATTATACCCTACAGTCATTTCGACCGAAGGGAGAAATCTCTGCCGGAATAAAACACAGATTTCTCAAGCCAATGGTGTACTGCCGATGCTTTCGAAATGACATGCCCTTTTTTAGTCCCCAATACACGCATTGTCATTTCGAACCGCTTTAACCTATGAAAACGCGGCGGTGAGAAATTTCCGTCGGATAGAGTCTGGGTATGATTTCAGAAACCTTTCGAAATGACTGACGAAGAAGCCATTTTCTCAGGGTTTTCCTCCTTTTGAAAGCCCCTGGTTTTTCGTTATTTTTGTAGATACTGCATGAAAAAAACGCTCTTCGTGTTCATATTCTGTTTTCGCTTGTTGGTAACTGCACAAACCGGACCGGCAGGCGTGGGCACGTCGGCCAGCAACGTGTTCTGGCTCAAGGCCAACGCCGGCACTTCCAGCAGCGTTAATAACACCGCCATTTCTTCGTGGAACGACCAGTCGGGCAACGGCCTCAACATGACCCAAACCACCACGGCGCAGCAACCCTCCTTCAGCACCAATGTTATGAATGGTTTTCCGGCCATCCTGTTTGACAATGTAAACGGTTCGGGGCTTAACGATAAAATGCTTGGCCCCGATTCGCCCATACTGGACAATACCAGCGGCTATACTTTTTTTACCGTAACCCGCCCCATGAACTATGGCGATGCGCACGTGATCGTTTCAAAACGCACCACCGTGTCGGTCGATCAGTCGTTTATGCTCTTTTATTATACCGGCAATAAATTGTGGGTAGACATACAAACCACCAACGACCGCTTTTCGAGCAATGGTTCGTTTACTACCGCTACCAATTACCTGTTCGATGTGGTGTACGACGGCAACATTGCCAACCCACGGGTGAATGTGTATTCTGAAGAATCGCTCGACATTCAATCCAACGAAACCAGCACCCTGGTGCCGGATAATGCCTCACCCATTATTTTAGGGACCACCGATGCCGGCGACCCCAGGCCTTTTGGCGGCTATATTGCCGAAGTGATCATTTACCGCGAAGCGCTGGTGCCGGCCAGGCGTATTATCGTAAACAATCACCTGTCGGCCAAATACAACATTGCCCTGTCGGCCAACGATAAATATGCCGGCGACAACAGCGGCAACGGCGATTATGATTATGACGTGGCCGGCATTGGGCAGGAAAGCACCGGCAGCAACACTTCCTTTTCGGCTTCTGCCTGCGGTGGAATGGCCATAACGGCCTCGGGCGGGCTCGACAATACCGACTACTTACTGGCGGGGCACGCCACGGCCACCAACTCGGTGATAACCACCGATGTGGTTGGGCTTACCGGCATAAACAAAGCGCGCTGGCAGCGCATCTGGTACCTGGATGTGACCAACACAGCGGCCACCCAAAGTGTGAACCTTGAGTTTGATCTGAGCGACGGGGGCCTGCCCGGCACGCCGCTGGGCGCCGGAAATTACAGGCTGCTGTACCGCGCCGGGCTAAGCGGTGCCTGGACCGAAATGGCAACTGCTTCTTCCATCAGCGGCGATAAAATTTTATTCAACAACCTGGCCATTAGCGCCGATGGTTATTATACCATTGGCAGCATCGACTATTTTAGCAGCCCCCTGCCGGTAATGCTGCTCGATTTTAAAGCCCTGCCGGTAAATGGCGTCGTGAAGCTTACCTGGAGCACCGCCTCCGAAAAAAACTGCGATTATTTTACGGTTGAAAAAAGCCGCGACGGCGAGGTGTTCGAAAAAGTTGTCACGGCAAAAGGTGCCGGCACCAGCCTGGTGCAAAATACGTATGCCGGTATCGATCCACAACCTTATGAAGGCCTGTCGTATTACCGGTTGCGGCAAACCGATTTTGACAACAGCAGCGCCAGCCTGCGCCTGGTGGCTGTAAACAACCAGGCGGCCGGCAACCCGGTACGCATTTATCCCAATCCTTCAGAGGGGATCATTCACATAGAAATGCCAGGCAACGACCAGGATTTGCAGGTAACGGTGAACGACGAAAATGGTAAACATTGCTGGAGCAGAAGCTATGCTGCCGGTAACTATGATCGGGTAATAACGCTGGATGCCAAAGAGCTGCCAGCAAAGGGCATTTATGTGATAACCGTATTAAGCGGCCACGAAGGGCGCAGCACACAAAAGATCATCATTAAATAACGCGTTTATACCGGGCGGCACTTTGCCATTGGAAAAATCGCAATATATTTGTGCGTTATGGATCAGTACATTATTTCGGGAATACAGCAGGTAGGCATTGGCGTGACCAATGTGCACGAAGGCTTTAAATGGTACAACACGCACTTTGGCATGGATGTGCCCATTTTTGAGGAAGCGGCCGAGGCCAACCTGATGCTGCCCTACACCGGCGGCCAGCCACACAAGCGCCATGCCATTTTAGCCATTAATTTAAAAGGCGGTGGCGGATTCGAGATCTGGCAATACACCAGCCGCACACCGCAGCCCCCGGCCTTTAAACCCCAAATGGGTGACCTTGGCTTATTTTGCGCCAAAATAAAAACCGAAAACATTACCGCCACTTACAATTTTTTAAATGCAAAAGGTGTAAAGCTGCTGAGCGGTGTGAGCAAAACCCCGGTGGGCCGCCAGCATTTTTTTATAGAAGACCCTTTTGGCAATCTGTTCGAAATTATTGAAGACGACAACTGGTTTGGCAAAGGATTAAAGGAAACCGGCGGCCCCGCAGGCATGATCATTGGGGTGAGCAACCTCGAAAAATCCATCGCCTTTTATTCCACGGTGTTGGGTTACGACAAGGTATTATACAAAGGCGAAAAAAGTTTTGACGACCTGGTGGGCTTGCCCAACGGTACGGCCGCTGCCGCAAGAGCCATTTTAACGCACAGCCGGCCGCGCGTAGGGCCTTTCTCAAAACTGCTGGGCCAAAGTTACATAGAGCTGGTGCAGGCTAAAAATTATGCGCCGCGCAAGATCTTCGACGGCCGCCTGTGGGGCGACCTGGGCTTTATACACCTGTGCTTCGACATTAAAAACATGGCTGCCCTGAAAGCTGCCTGCGAAAAGGCAGGCCATCCGTTTACAGTTGACGGCGGCGCGGGCTTTGAAATGGGCGAGGCCGCCGGCCACTTTACTTATATTGAGGACCCCGATGGCGCGCTGATTGAATTTGTGGAAACCAAAAAAATACCCATTCTCAAAAAACTGGGCTGGTACCTCGATCTGCGCAAGCGGGCACCCGAAAAACCGCTGCCCGACTGGATGCTGAAAGCCCTGAAGTTTAACCGCAAAGCAGCTTAAGGATGGTATGCTTTTTGCACATAAAACAGTGATATGAAAAAACTTATACTGCTTGCATTAAGCCTTGCTGCGCTCACCGGCACCGCCCAGGAGCTGGTTTCCTCGGGCACTTCCATCGAGTCGTGCAACGACCAGAAAAACTGCCTCACGGTAGACAACGTGTCGTACCTGTTTTACGACGAAACACGCGGCGAGTTTTACCTGAAAGTGGATTTCAGCAAATTTCGCACGGAAAATGACACTACCGATAACTGGCTGAACGACCACATAGACAGCCTGCTTTATTTTAAAGCCATTTTACTGAAAGAAGATTTTCCGGTGCTGAGCAATAGCAACACCAAAACCCTGGCGCTTAACGGCCGCATTTTTTACGCCGGCGTGTGGAAGGACCAGAGCGTGAGCCTGAGTATTTTCAGCACCGAAAACAGCATTGTGCCGGCCACCAATGGCAACCGCACCGGCAACACGCGCTACGACAATTACAAAGTTTCTTTCAGCATTCCCTTTGTGCCTAAGGATTTTAAGACCTACAAGAAACTGTATTACAACAATCAAACCGTGGACATTACCATGACCCTGGGCCGCATCAACTACCTGGCGCCCGGTATGGAATTTCACCTCAAGGAGGTGTATTACCAGTCAACCCGCTGAATATGCTGAACGGGTCGTCCCGAAGTCCCCGGGGCAAGCCCGGGACATGTATTTCAGGGTCTCGCAATTTTGTTGGAAGAGTCTTACGAGATGCTGAAACAAGTTCAGCATGAATCTGGATAACGCGTCACCCTGAACTTGCTTCAGGGTCTCACAATTTTCCCGAAAGGGTTCTGCGAGATGCTGAAACGAGTTCAGCATGAATCTGGATAACGCGTCACCCTGAACTTGTTTCAGGGTCTCACAATTTTCCCGAAAGGGTTCTGCGAGATGCTGAAACAAGTTCAGCATGACTAAGGATAAAACAGTACACATCGGATCACCCTGAACTCCTCGAGACTACCGCTCAAGACAAGTCTTCCAGGCTCTCACATTTGATTGGATCAGTTTTACGAAATGCTGAAACAAGTTCAGCATGAATCTGGATAACGCGTCACCCTGAACTTGCTTCAGGGTCTCACAATTTTCCCGAAAGGGTTCTGCGAGATGCTGAACCAAGTTCAGCATGACTGAGGAGGTGAACCAGCCTTGCAGGCCAGCAGAGTTAGCATTACTGCCATCTTTTGACTACCTTTGCGGCGTGGTAAAAATAGGCCAACATATCGAATTACCCGATTTCCCATTACTGCTGGCGCCCATGGAAGACGTGAGCGATCCGCCCTTTCGTTACGTGTGCAAGCAATACGGGGCCGACCTCATGTATACCGAATTCATCAGCAGCGAAGGGCTGATCCGCGATGCGATCAAAAGCCGCAAAAAGCTCGATATTTTTGATTACGAACGGCCTGTGGGCATACAAATTTTTGGCGGCGACGAAGAAGCCATGGAGCTTTCGGCTAAAATTGTAGACGCCACCAATCCCGACCTGCTGGATATTAATTTTGGCTGCCCGGTAAAAAAGGTAGTGTGCAAAGGCGCAGGGGCCGGGGTGTTAAAAGACATTGACCTGATGGTGCGGCTCACCAAAGCCGTGATTAAAGGCACGCATTTGCCGGTAACGGTAAAAACCCGCCTGGGTTGGGACGACGCCAGCATAAACATTATGGAGGTGGCTGAACGCCTGCAGGATGTAGGCATACAGGCCCTTACCATACACGGCCGCACGCGCGCGCAAATGTATAAAGGTTCGGCCAACTGGAGCCACATTGCCGAAGTAAAAAACAATCCCCGCATTAAAATTCCCATTTTTGGAAACGGCGATATCGACAGCCCCGAAAAAGCGCTTGAATATAAAAATCGCTACGGGGTAGATGGCATTATGATAGGCCGCGCGGCCATTGGTTATCCTTGGATTTTTAACGAAATAAAACATTTTTTTAAAACCGGTGAGCATCTGCCGGCCCCTACCCTGGCTAACCGTGTGGATGTATGCAAAACCCACGTGCTCAAGTCGGTAGAATGGAAAGGCGAAAAGCTGGGCCTGCTCGAAATGCGCAACCACTATGCCAATTACTTTAAAGGCATTGCCAACTTTAAGGAAACGCGCACCAAACTGGTTACCTTAAACCATCTCTCTGAAATTATAGACGTGTTGGATGGCGTGTGCCAACGGCCCGAATTGCAAGCCGTATAGGCCTCAGGGATCGCATCAAATTTTTATTTTTTTGACAGATCGTGCCTGATCCGGCTGAGGGATTGCGGCGTAATTTTTAAATAAGACGCAATGTGTTGCTGCGGCACCTGCAAGGCCAGGTCGGGATAACGTTTTATAAACTCGAGGTATTTTTCTTTAGCCGAACCGTAATTCAAAAAATCGTTGTCTTTGATCTTGTTCAGCAGGTGCGCCTCAGTTAAGCTTTTAATGAAAATATAAAAATTAGGGATGTCGGTACTCAGCTTTTCAATACTGGTTTTCTTAATGAGCATGAGGCTGGTTGGCACCACGGCCTGCATGGCGGTATCGCTGGGCAGCCCATTGTAATAACTCTCCAGGTTAACCGCAAACTGGTTTTGCCGTACAAAATATTTTGTTACCTCCTCGTCATTCCTGGTCACCGAATAAACGCGCAGCACCCCTTCGCTGATAAAGCCGATCCGGCTCGCTGTTTTATCCTGTTGCTGAAAATGATCGTTTGGCCTCAGGTGTTTTTCTTCAAAATGCCTCAGCACTTCCCCAATGCTTTCCTCTGAAAGGATCCCTCCAAAACGCAGGGCGGTTTTTAATTTTTCCATACTTTATTACTTAACAATGCCCAGCTCCAGCACACTTTGGGCGCAGGTCAACACAGCCTCGCGCATTGGCAGCGGCTGCCACTGCAAGTCGCCCGAAGCTTTGGCCGCGCTTAATTTTCTTTCGATGCCAAGGTCCATCAAAATAGGTTTTAAAGTTTTATCAAAATTAGCATAAAGACGCACAAAAAAATCGGGCAGCACCCTGGCGGGAATTTTACGCCCGGGGTAGGCTTGCCTTAACACATCGGCTACTTCCTTCATCGTCATATAACCTGCCGAAGCAATGTAACGCTGGTTTTTAGCCTCAGGCATGGTCATGGCGCGGATCAGCAGATCGGCTACCGAGCGTACATCCACAATATCAAAACCGATGTTTGGCAAGGCCGGTGTGCTGCCATCCAGCGCTTTGATCACAATATTGGCAGAGGTGCCAAAATCGTCTTCCAACACCGGGCCCAGAATGGCACCAGGGCAAACAACGGACAGCTCCAAGCCTGGAGCTTTTGTTTTTACAAACTCCCAAGCGGCTTTTTCGGCCATGGTTTTGCTGCGATAATAAGGCGTGGTATCTTTTTTATTGAGCTCATCCGTCCAGCTGTGCTCATCCAGCACGTTTTTGAGCTGCTGCCTGGTTTTGCCGTAAATAATGGCGGCGATAGAAGAGGTAACCACCACCCGCTTTACTTTGTTATCGGCTGCGGCTTTCAAAATGTTCAGCGTTCCTGTTCTTGCCGGTCTTATCAGGTCGTCTTCGTGTTTTGGCAGCTGGCGCGGAAAAGGCGAAGCAATGTGCTGCACATAATCCATGCCTTTGGTGAGCTCTTTCCAAACAGGCTCGTCGAGCAGATCGGCCGTTACAAGGTGAAGGTTGTTTACATTGGCCGTGTGCCTGGCAATCAGGCTGCGGATGGCCTTGGCCCGCTCAGGATTACGGATGGTGCCGGTAACGGCATACCCTTTTTCAAGCAGCTGAATGGCGGTATGCGAGCCAAGGAAACCCGAAACCCCTGTAAGAAGTACTTTTGATCGTTGCATATTCTTAGTTTTGTTTTCCGCAAAACTAAGCGGCCCCTGGTAGGCCGCAATTACCAAATGGTAAGAAAACTCTTCGAGGGTTAACCCTCCGAAGGATTGGCTCTCTTAACTCGCGTTTTGGCTTACGGCCCTGGGCAAGCGCACCTTTATCCACCAATACGCCACGGTGCAGAGTAAGTGTTCGAGCACCAGTGCCCACAAAATAGGAGCAGAATAGAATGAGGCGTAACCGCCGCCCTTTGGAAACTCCGTCACCGGCACGGTAATGATGGCATCGAGGGTGAGCATCACGGCGATCATGAGCCCGCTCACCTGCGCACCATGCGCAGTGCTGCCGCTCCTGTAATAAAACCTGGCGCCCAGGTATGAGTATAACAGTAATAAAAGCAGCACGATGCTGTCTTGCTGCGCGTTCGAATCTTTTATTCGGGGAATAAAGCTGAGCACCATAAAGGTGCTGAAGATCATGGTCCAGACAAGTATGCCGGCCATAACGGCTCTTTTAGTTTTCATGTTTCTTTTGAGTTAATTATACATGCAAACCTAGGTGCATTTAAACAGGGGTATTGGTTCGAAAAGAAATAAGATTTGTTTGAAAGGGAATTATTTTCGCAGCTCGCTGGGGCGAATGCCGAATTTTTTCAGGAACGCGCCGGAAAAAGAGCTGATGCTTTCATAACCCACCGCCCACGCGGCTTCCTGTATATTGATGTTGCCGGTGCTCAGCAGCGCGTGCGCTTTGTCGAGGCGCTCCTGCTGCAGGTATTTAAATACCGGCAAGCCAAACAATTCTTTAAATTGTTTTTTAAGCGTGTGGCTGTTCAGTCCCACCTGTTTCGAAAGGGCGCTGAGCGAAGGCGGCGTTTCCATGTTTCCGGTAAGTATGTCGCGGGCCTGGTACAGTTTCTCACGCTCCCGGGTGCTTATGGCCGGCAGGTGGTGCGGCAACGACAGTAAAGCAAAAAAGTGAGCCATCAGTTCCACCACCTGGCTGCGGATGAACATGCTGCGCATGGGGCCCTGGTAGGTGTTTGCAAAGATTTTTTCCACTGCTTCCAGCATGGGTGGCGACATGTGGAGGCCCGGACCTTCGGTGTAACCCGCAGCCGGGTTTAGCAGATGGGGCACATGGCGGCTAAACAGCCCGGCTTCGGATGCCGTCAGCTTTTGCAGTTTACCGGGCGTGGTAAGTATACACACGCATTGAAGCGGTTTGAGGTTGGATATGTGGTGCACAAATTCCACCCGCTCGTTGGCGCTGAAAGAAATGGCAATGCCTTTGGTGTTATTATAGGTATGGCGTTCCCGGTCATCGTGCACCGTTAGCTCTACATTGCCCGACCCGTAAAACGAAAAACCGATCGATGGCTCGGGAAAGCGGCAGATCTCGATGCCCGGCTCGTTAGGAAACGCCTGCTCAATGAGCACCGCAAAATCATTTACTTCAATTATTTCCCGTTTCATGCCATTACTTTAAACGCTTCTGTCAACCGCAATAAGCTTCTCAAGGCATTTTCCCCACGGGGGTTTGCTGGTAAAACACCCCTTTCCAGATGCCATTAATTTTAGAATAAGCCGTTGTTACAAATACCTGAAACGTGGTTTTATCTTCCCGCTCATAAGTTGCCTTATAGATCACCAGGCCGCTTTCGGGGCTCAGTACAATGGCTTTCGTATCATCAATGGCAATGCTTTTGAAGGCCGACCGGGCAGAGCTCATTTGCTGTACAATCGCATTTTTATCAAACACACCAAAGGGAACAATGGCCATGGCACTCTCAGCCAGGTAGTTTTGATAGAACGCCGCGTCGGCATTTTTAGTGGCCCGCAGTGCCTGCTCCTTTAAATCGAGTAAAATAGCTTCTACGTTTTCCATAGTCCGGTATGTATTAAGGTCACTGTTTTGTTTGTTAAGCGGCTATTGCAGCTGCTTTACCCGCTCGGCGGCTTTGGCAGGCAGGCCGGTGTTGCCAAACTGGCCTGCCAGCATTAATTTATGTTTGCTTATTTTCCAGCTGCCGCTTGTGTTTTCGAGCACGGTTTCGTAATTGCCTTCTACAATCCACTCTTCCTGCCCGATGAGGTGCGCGGCACGGGCAAAATAATGCGCCGTGGCCGTTGTGCCGTTCTCTGTTATCTCAAGGCCCGAAAGCTGGTGGTGGGTTTTATCAAAGCCCGGTAAAAACCCCGCCCAGGCATCCACAATCTGTTTGGGCGTGAGTTCGGCCGGCTGGCCACCATTCATAGATGTGTAATCCAGCAGTACCTCGGCCGCAAAAGTGTTTTCCACCTTCTGCCAGTTCCGCTCGTCGGCGCCTGCAAATAAATCAATCACCACCTGTTTTATATCCGCGTTTTCCATGTTTTGTTTCTTTAGATGTATTTCAAAATTAGTCAATAATTAATGCCAGGTCAATATCGCTCATCCTTTAATTCTTTCCTGCCATCAAAATACTGTGCTGTTCCATTGTGTTGCTATTGCGCTGATATTCTTTTACAGTTGTTTTGATAAGCTTTAAATTATTTTTCTTTAATATTTCTTCTATTGTTTCCATCGGGTGGTAATAGAAATACATCCGGTGGCCGCTGCTGCCCGCCTGAAACCCAGATTGGCTGCTGCTGCCAGCTACAAAGCTCAGGTAAAACACCCCGCCTTTAACCAGCAAACGACTGATGTTGTTAATCAGCACCGCAGTATCGGCCTCCGTAAGATAAGGGATACAAAATCCGCACACAATGGCATCGTATTGATGTCTCAATTCAGAAATATTCCGTGCATCCATCACCATAAACTGCGCCTGCGGACAGTTTTGCGCCGCCAGCTCAATCATCTGGGGTGAAATATCGGTAGCCTCGATCTTAAGATCGGGACGCCTGTTTAACAGGTAGCGCGTAATGTTGCCCGGGCCACAGCCTATTTCAAGCAAAGCAGCGCCCGGCGACAGTCCGCTGCAAAATAGATCGTAACTGTCGTTGTATAAATCCAGGTCCATAAATTTCTCCTGGTACAGTTGGGCTACTTTGTCCCAGCTTTCAAAGGTTTCCTGGTACGGATCCATTGACTTTTTTTTAAGCGTTATTTCAAATGTAGGCAATAATTGAGTTTAGATGCAACCCTAGAAGCCATTCCGGCCTCATATAATTTAGCTCTCTTTGTCTGACTTTCGAAAAATGCTGTAAGGTCTATCGTTTAAAACTCTTAAAAGGCAGATTCCTCCGACCGGAAATACATTTTCAAAAACCTCGGAATGACCCGAATATGGTGACAACGGTTATTACCAACGGGATTGTTATTGCGAGGTGAGTGTAAAAAGACCCCAGGCCGACGCGATCTTTTAGACACCGTTAAACGCCGTAAGAGACAGATTCCTTCGGGCACGGGCACTAACCTCATGCCCTCGGAATGACGGCTTATAGTGCAGATCAGGACTTAAAAAGAGAAGGGAGATCATCTGAATCTCCCTTTTAAACAATAGTGTAATTGAAAAAGTACTTAGCTCAAATAGCCTTCAATGCTGGTATCATATGCATGTTTATATTCGCTCACCGCGCCGTAATTGGTTCCGTCAATTACCACGCCATTGCCTTTCACCGTTCCGAGCTTGCTGAATGTTACTCCCTGTTTTTTCAATTCGGTTTCCAGGGCCTCAGCCTTATCGGCTGAAAGGCTAAGCACCACGCGGCTTTGTGCTTCTCCAAACAAAAAGGCGTCTTTACGCAGGGCATTGTCCGACGAAATTTCGAAGCCCAGGTTGTGCACCATGCCGCTTTCGAGCAGGGTCATAAACAAACCGCCATCGCTCACGTCGTGGGCAGAGTTAACCAGCTTGTTTTTAATAAGGGTTTGAATGGCTTGCTGTACCTTGTATTCAGTGTCCAGATCAAAGTAAGGCGCCGGTGTGTTTTTAATTTTGTGGAAACTGTACAGGTATTCCGATGAGTTGATGTCGTTTTTGTTTTCGCCCACCAGGTAAATCACATCACCTTCTTTTTTAAAATCCAGCGTGGTTTGGTGCTCCTTGTTTTCCAGCAGACCTATCATACCAATGGTAGGCGTTGGAAATACAGGGCCCTCGTAGCTCGACTGGTTGTAGAAGCTTACGTTGCCCCCCGTTACCGGGGTTTGAAATTTTAAGCAGGCTTTGCCCATGCCCTTGATAGAGCCTACAAACTGCCAGTATACTTCGGGATTGTAAGGATTGCCAAAGTTTAAGCAATTGGTTACCGCACTGGGCACGCCGCCGCTGCACACAATGTTGCGCGCCGCTTCGCTCACCGCAATGGCGCAACCCGTTTCGGGGTCGGCATTTACGTAGCGCGAGTTGCAATCCACCGTCATGGCCAGGGCTTTTTTGCTGCCTTTAATATTTACAATGGCGGCATCGCTGGGTGCATTGGTGCTCATGTTCACCGTGCCCACCATGCTGTCGTACTGGTTGTACACCCAGCGCTTGCTGGCCAGGTTGGGGTGCTTGGCCAGGTGCTGCATCACAGGCTTCAGATCCTTTGGCTCGGCCACCGATTCGATTTTAAACTTTTTGGATTCGGCATAATACGCCGGCTCTTTATATTCACGCTTATATACGGGGGCGCCACCGCCCAGCACCAGCACATCGGCAGGCACATCGGCCACCAGCTCGTCGTACATATAATACTTTAAGCGGTTGCCGGCGGTTACCTCGCCTATCTGCTCGCAGTTCAGGTCCCATTTATCAAAAATCTTTTTCACCACGGCTTCTTTGCCTTTTTCAACTACCACCAGCATGCGCTCCTGCGATTCAGATAAAAGAATCTCGAACGGGTGCATGCCCGCCTGGCGGGTAGGCACTTTGTGCAGCCAGATGTTCATGCCATGTTCGCCCTTGGCGCTCATTTCGGAGGTAGAGCAGGTAATGCCGGCGGCACCCATGTCCTGCATGCCAACAACTACGCCGGTTTTAATAATTTCGAGGGTAGCCTCGAGCAGTAATTTTTCCTGGAAGGGATCGCCCACCTGCACCGAAGGCAGGTCTTTGGCCGAATCCTCGGTAAGGTCTTTGCTGGCAAAAGCTGCGCCTGCAATACCATCCTTGCCGGTTGAAGAGCCCACAATAAATACCGGGTTACCCACCCCGTGCGAGGTGGCGCTAATGGTTTCGCCCTGTTTTACCAGGCCCACGCTCATGGCGTTTACCAGGGGGTTTACGTTATAACACTCGTCAAAAAACACTTCGCCACCCACGGTAGGTATGCCAAAGGCGTTGCCATAATCACCAATGCCTTTTACCACACCTTTTATCAGCCATTGGGTTTTGGGAGAATTGATATCGCCAAAGCGCAGTGAATTGAGCTGCGCAATAGGGCGCGCACCCATGGTAAAAATATCGCGGTTAATGCCGCCCACACCGGTGGCTGCGCCCTGGTAAGGCTCCAGCGCGCTGGGGTGGTTGTGCGATTCTATTTTAAAGCAGCAGGCCAGTCCGTCGCCAATATCCACCAGCCCGGCATTTTCCTCGCCCGCTTTGGCCAGCATGTGCGGCCCGTCTTTTGGTAGGGTTTTTAACCAGGTAATGGAGTTTTTGTACGAGCAGTGCTCGCTCCACATCACCGAAAAAATAGATACTTCGGTAAAATTAGGAGTGCGCCCCAATATGGTTTTAATACGATCAAACTCTTCGGGCAATAAGCCTAAATTTTTTGCTGTTTCCACATCAGCAAGCTGTTCAGAATACTTAACAATCGACATAATCAGAATTAAAGCGCAAAGATACTGATTTTTGAGGGTTGCACCCAATTTTTTATGCCTGCCCGCTGCCGAAGCAAAAAAGCCGGCTTACCCGGTGCCACAGGCTTTTTGTGCTTTGGTGCAATAAATCTTAAATAAACCCCGGTTTACTATTAAAAACTATGAGGTATTATTTATATTTGATTAAACATAAACCGGTTCTATGCCTTTTAAAACTCCCATCCGCATCTTTTTATTCAGCCTGCTGTTGTGTTCGGCCGGCCTTAAGGCTCAAAAATTCACCCAGTTTGCCAACGATACCAATAAGTTTATCCGCGACCTGAACGCGTATTTTATTGAAAGCGCGGTAAACAAAGAGCAGGCCACCGATTACATGCGCAATTTTGAGAAGCTGTGGAACACCAACGTGATTGCAGGCTATTACAAGGAAATTTCCATCCGAACGGCCAATGCCATGCTGGCCAAACGCATGAAGCCCTACCCCTATTTTTACGGCTATTTTAATACGCTTATTAACTGTATAAACGCCAAACAAAGCGACGAAAACTTCGACAACTGGCAAAACTGCGTTAACAAAATACTGGCAGGCAAATCGGTGCGTGGGGTGCAGGAGTTTTTTGACATGAGCGAGAACATTTTTAAAAACAATGCCTTTTACTCAACCCCCACCTATGTGTATTACAGCAGCGAGCCCAATTTTAAGTTTGAGTACGACAGTATTCCGAAAGTGCGGTTCGAAAACATTACCCTGGTGGGCGTAAACCCGCGGGGCGACAGCATTGCCATTGAGGAAACCAAGGGCTTGTTTTACCCCACCACCGGGCGTTTTGAGGGCAAAGGGGGTAAGGTAAGCTGGGAGCGCTGCGGCTTGGACAATTCGGTGTTTGCCTCTTTAAAGCGTTACACCATTGATTGCAAAACCGGCAACTACAGCAGCGACAGCGCCACCTTTGTGGGCAAGCAGTTTTTCGACAAGCCGCAGCTGGGTAAGCTTACCGATCGTATTGTAACCGAAAACAACGAACAAACCTTCCCGCGGTTCGACTCTTACAGCAAGCGCCTGCTGGTAAAAAACATTTATCCCGATGTGGATTACGACGGCGGCTTTGGCATGCGCGGTCCAAAATTTGTAGGATCGGGCAGCGCCAGCAACCCGGCCCGCATTATTTTTAAGCGCGACGATGTAAAGTTTTTGGAAATAAGCGCCAAAGCGTTTGGCATGAGCAAGGAAAAAATTGCGGCCAGCCCAGGTGCCGTTAAGTTTTTTCTCGAAAAAGACACCATTTACCATCCGGGCCTGAGCTTTACGTACCAGGTAGACAAGCGCCAGATCACGCTGCTGCGGGGCGACGACGGTCTTCAAAAAACGCCGTTCCTGAACTCGTACCATAAATACGACATGTATTTTGAACAGATTGTGTGGCAGATCGACGAGCCGTTTATGGCCTTTAATTTCTTGCCCAACAATTTTCAGGGCGAAGCCTATTTCGAATCGATGGATTTTTACACCCGCGAAAAAGCCGAGAGCATTAAAGGCGGCGAAAACGTGAGCCCCATCAGCAAAATGATCGAGTATTACTATTCCATCGACAAGGCGCCTTCGTTCAGCGTGGTGGATTTTGCCAAATACCTCAAATACCTGGCCAACGACCTGCGGCCCATCATTTTCAAAATGGCCATTTCGGGGCTCATTTATTTTAACCCCGAAAGCGACATGATCACCATCAGGCAGCGCCTGTTTGATTATGCCGAAAACGCCAAGCACAAGCACGATTACGACATTATTACCCTGCACTCGGTGCTGCCCGGCAAGGACAATGCCACCATGAACCTGCTTAATTTTGATATAACGGTTCGCGGTGTGAGGCAAATATTGCTGAGCGACACGCAAAAAGTGTTTATGTTTCCGCGCGGGGGCGAGCTCACCCTGAAAAAGAACCGCCGTATGGATTTCAGCGGTACCGTGGCTTCCGGTAAGTTTGAGTTTATCGGCAAGGACTTCATTTTTGACTACGAGCAGTTTAAGATGCAGATGAAAACCATCGACTCCATTAAAGTGTTTGTAGAGGCGTTTGAGCCCGATGTAAACGGCAACATCCCGTTTAAAAAAGTGCAAACCGTAATTGAGAACGTAAACGGCGAGCTGAGCATTGACGCACCCAAGAACAAAAGCGGCTGGGGCCGGGCGCCCACCTTTCCAAGCTTTAGAAGCTTTAAGGAAAGTTATACTTTTTACGACCGGCGCCAAACCTTTAAAGGTGTTTATAACCGCGACAAGTTTTACTTTAAGCTCGATCCGTTTACCATCGACAGCCTTGATAACTTCCGCAACGAGGGGCTGCGCTTTGACGGCACCTTTTCTTCGGCCAATATCTTTCCCGATTTTAAAGAAACGCTTACCCTCCAAAAAGATTATTCCTTTGGCTTTATCCGCCAAACCCCTCCGGGTGGTTTTCCTATTTACGGCGGCAAAGGGGTGTTCGACCAGGAGATCCGCCTGAGCAACAAGGGCCTGCGCGGCGGCGGCGATCTCAAATTCAGCGCCAGCCTGTCGAAGGTGCCCGACCTGGTTTTTTTTCCCGACAGTGCCAATGGCAACGCCAATGTGTTTGATGTGGCCGAAGGAGAGAACCCCGAATTTCCGAAAGCGCACGGCGACACGGTGCGCCTGCACTTTATGCCTTACAACGATTTGCTGCAGGCTTTCGACCTCAAAAAACCCTTCCGGCTTTATAAGGAAAATGTGAGCTTCAGGGGCCGCTTTGACCTCACTTACAAAGAACTTACCGGCAATGGCAAGGTAGAGTTCGAAAAAGCCGACCTGAGCTCGGGCCACATTTTGTTTGTAAAACGGCGCTTTTTTGCCGATACCTCCAATTTTCACCTCAAGGCATTTGAGGAGGAAGGCTTCACCTTTAGCACCGTTAACGTAAATGCTAAAATAGATTTCGACACCCGCACCGGCGACTTTATCACAAACGGCGAAGGCTCTTATGTGAAATTTGACAAGAACCAATACATAGCATTTATGGATCGCTTTAAATGGTTTATGGATGCCGAAGAGATACAGCTGGGCGACGAGAATAAAAAAATGGACCAGGAGGCGGCCGAACAGGGCCTCGATCTGGAAGGGCCAGAATTTATAAGTACACACCCCAAGCAGGACTCGCTGCGCTTTTTTGCCCCTGCGGCCAAATACAACCTGCGCAAATACATTATTTCCTGTCAAAATGTGCCTTATATCAACGTGGCCGATGCGCGCGTATTCCCAAAAAACGGCGATGTGAAGATCTTTAAGAATGCGGTGATGGATACGCTGCGCGAATCTTCCATCCTGGCCAACACGGTTACCAAATTCCACACCATCCGCAATACCACGGCCAATCTCTTCGGGCGCAGAAGCTACCTGGCCTCGGGCGAATACCAGTACCTGGACGAGAACGACAAGCCTTACCTAATCTATTTTAAAACCATACGGCCCGATACCGGCGGCCAAACCATTTCAGACGGTGTGATCCCCGAGCGCGACAATTTTAAGTTCAACGATTTTTTCAGTTTTGCGGGCAGCGTGCACCTGCAGGCATCTCAGCAGTTCCTTACCTTCGACGGGGGCACCAAAATTGTGCACAACTGCAGCAAGATCGGAAAATCGTATCTGAAATTCACGGGTGAGATCAATCCAAAGGACATCCTCATTCCCATTCCTGAAAAAGCGCTGGACATGAACGGCGCCAACGTGGGCACGGGCCTGTTTTACAATGCCGATACCAACATGGTGTACCCGGCCTTTTTATCGCTGCAGGGCGCCCGCAGCTCCAAAGAGGTGATAGAAGCTAACGGTTTACTTACTTACGACAAGGAAAACCACCAGTACGAGATCTCCAACAAGGAAAAACTTTCGGAAATGAGCCTGCCCGGCAATTATGTGAGCCTTAACACCGACAACTGCATCATGTCGTCGGAAGGCCGTTATAACATCAGCAACGAGCTGGGCCAGATAAAGCTTACCTGTGTGGGCAACAGCGATTACAACTCGGTGCGCGACAGCGTGGGCTTTAACCTGATGATGGTGATTGATTTCTTTTTTGAAAGCAGCGCCATTAAAAAAATGGCCAAGGATTTTGAGCTGTACCTGGCCCAGCTGAGCCCCACTCCTTTTGAGGGCGACCTGTTTAACCACGGTATTATTGAATTGCTGGGCAAAGAGCGCGGCGACAGGGCCCTGTCGGAGCTGAACCTGTACGGCAATTACAAAAAATTTCCCGACGAGCTCGAAAAAAACCTGGTGCTCAACCACGTGAAGCTTGCCTACAACCAAAAAGCAAAAGGCTACGTATCAGAAGGGCCCATTGGCCTTGGCAATATTCTAAAAACCGAAATTTTCCGCTACCTCAACAACAGCGTGATTAAAATAGAGAAAAAACGCGGCGGCGATATTCTTGACATCTACCTGGAAGCCGACGGCAACACCTGGTACTATTTTAACTTTGTAAAAGGCACTATGCTGGCGGTAAGCAGCAACCAGGCTTTTAATAAAGAAATTGCCGAGCTCAAAAGCAAGAGCAAAAAAATGGATGTGGAAAAAGGCCCGTCTTACCGCTTTGACGCCACCACGGTGAAGAAAAAGGACGACTTCCTGCGCAAAATGAAACAGGTGGGCGCCTATGGCAACGAGGAAGAGAAAAAAGAAAATTCGGAGGATTAGAGCCAGAGTCTGTTTTTTTAGCAGAATCTATCCCAAAAACTGATTTTCGCTGTCACCCTGAACTTCCCGGGGCTATTGCCCGGACAGGCGTTTCAGGCGCTGTTCCTCATAAAAATCAGGCAATCAAGAGATGCTGATCGCGAAAGCTTTCGGGCCAGCATGGCCCAATGTGCATTTTGAGATAACTGCAAAATTTCTTATTGTCGCAATTATCCCCCCAAGTTGTCGTTTTCGATATACACGGCCGCTCGATTTAATACTGACCTTTGTGTTGTAATTATTAACCTATACATTAACATTAAAAACAAAACAACATGATCGTTTTAATTATCCTTCTCGCCATTATTGCATTGCTGCTGCTGGTAGCGGCCGTTAGCAAAAAAGAAATGTTTGTCGAAAAAAGCATTGTCATTCATCAGCCCAAACAAAAAGTGTTTGATTACATCAGGCAGGTAAAAAACCAAAACAACTTTAATGTGTGGACCATGATGGACCCCGATATGAAAAAAGAATACCGTGGCACCGATGGCACAGTGGGCTTTGTATATTACTGGCACAGCGACAAAAAGAAAAACGTGGGTACCGGCGAACAGGAAATCAAAAAAATAACAGAAGGCGAAAGCATAGACCTGGAGCTGCGCTTTATTAAGCCGCGGCAAGATGTGGCCAGGGTACGTATGACGGTTAGCTCGCAGGGGCCAAACCAAACGCTCTTTACCTGGAGTTTTTTAAGCACCATGAAATACCCTTCCAACCTGATGCTGGGCATGATCAGCAGCATGCTGGGCAAAGCGCTGCAGCAAGGCACCGAAAATTTAAAGGCCGTTCTGGAAAAAGCTTAACTTAGGCATTGAACCCGCGGAATTTCTAAAAGAGATCCGCGGTTTTTAATCTCCTATGGATAATAACCCACAAAACACCCACCTTGGCGAGCAGGAATCCACACATGGTACTGCACCATTCTCTAATTACCAATCACCTTTAAGTTTTGGTTTGCTTTGCCTGCTATCGTTTAACGTGTACCTGTTTTTTTGGTTTTACAAACATTGGACTTATCTAAAAGAACACAAAAACAGCCGCATTCATCCCGGTTTCCGGGTGCTGCTCATTGCCGTTACAGGTTTTGGCTTGTTTATTCAATTTAAGCGGCTGGCTCTCGAAAATGGTTATGCCAAAAAGCTACCAGTGAGCTTACTGTTTGCTCTCTTCCTGGCTGTTTTTATTTTCGGCTACGCGAGCGGTTCTTTGCTTTTAGGTCTTTTATCCCTCTTTTCGTTTTTAATCCTGTTGCCGCTGCTTCACCTGCTTAATTTTTATTACCTGGCGCAGCACCCACACGATAAAGTAACCAACCGCATGAGCCGGGATGAAAAATTGTTCCTGCTTGTTTTTTGGGTGCTGTTGCTGCTTTGGGGGCTTGGTATTATCTGAAGTTTAAAACCAATCTACTCCGCTTTCACCAGTTTAAAATTAGAGATCTTCTTGCCGGCCTCATATACGCCTATAAAGTAAATACCTGCCTCAAATGCCTGCATGTTTACCAGGCAGGTATTTTGGTTTGTTTCGTTCACCAGGCCTTTGTAAAGCACCTGGCCCATGCCATTCACCAACTCTATGCATTGGCCTGCTTTGGTTCCGCTAATAAGCAGGTTGTTTTTAACCGGGTTAGGAAAAATAGTAAGCACCGATTGTTGAAGGTGCTGCGATACAAAACCGATGGTGCCGGCCAATGCCTGTACCGTGCAGGCGTCTGCCGTAAGCGGCGAAATAACACCGCCCGCATCCGATTTATTGGCCTGGCTCAGGCTCAGTGTCAATTGCCCCGGATTGCCCAGGCCCGGCTTAATTTTAAAATTAAGGCTGGCTATTTTTCCAAAACCGCTCACATTGCTGTTGTTGGTATGCGTGGTGGCGGCATAAAGCTGTCCGCTATTAAACACCCGCTTGCGGAAATGCAGGTTTTGATTGCTGCCATTTAAAAACGAAACCGGGTAGTCCAGATAAATGCTGTCCGCCTCAATAAGCGATTGATCAAAACTGAGTGTAAAGGCAAGACCATTGATGCTGCTAACCGGTGTGCTGCTACTGCCCAGGTAAATGGAGGCGCTGCCCCACTGACCCAAGCTTACTGAAGCCTGGTCGGGAACAATGCTCAGATCACTGATGGCGCTTGCTGCCTGGCCGGTACGGAAGGTATGCGTTAAGTTATAATTGTTGTAAATAGCCAGCGTGTCGCTGGCGTCAATCAGGCCACTGCCATCACAATCAGCATGCGCCATATTTTTACCATTGGTAATTGTTCCTGTCCAGCTGTTGGCATAAAAAGCCTGCCAGGCATTGCTGGTGGTAGCACGGGCGGAACCGCTCTGGCCATAATGCAGGCCAAGCTCCAGCACGTCCAGGTTATCAGCCAGTCCGTCGCTATTGGCATCACCCGGCCACACATCGGCACAGGCGGTGTTTACAGTAACGGCCAGTGTTTGAGTGGTTGTACAGTTGTTTGATCCTGTTCCCGTTACCGTGTAACTGGTGCTTACTGCCGGAAGCACGGAAATACTACCGGTAGTTGCCCCGGTGCTCCACGAATAAGTAGAGGCTCCTGTTGCCGAAAGTACAGTACTTGTACCGGCACATACGGTTTGTGAAGCGGTAACCAGTGTAGGAGACGGCAATGCTGTGACTGTTATACTGCCGCTGGTTGATACGCAACCGCTGGGATCGGAAGTAATGAGCGAATAGGTGCCGGCGGCCGTTACCGTAAGCGCTGCTGTAGTGTTTCCCCCCGGCATCCAGCTATAGCTGTTGGCTCCGGCAGGTCCGTTAAGCGTAAGGCTAGCTCCCTGGCACAGTGTAAAGCCGGAAGCGGCCGTAATATTGCTGGTAGTATTCAGGTAAATATATTGTTCTGAACTGAGCACATCGGGAAATACATCGTTATTGATCTTGCCCGTGCAGAGATAAGGAAAGGTAAAGCCATTGGCATAATCAACTGGGGGTAACAGGGTACCACTGCCGTTGTTCATCAGTTTTGATAAGCCCCCGCCGGCGGTAAATCCCATTAGCACATCGTCTACTCCATCGTTGTTCAGGTCTATTGCATCAATGCTTCCGCCCGTATTGGTCGTGGTATAGGTAACCGGAGCGGCAAAGCCACCCGTACCATTACCCAGCATCACACTTACACTGTTGGAGCGAACAATCACCAGATCCAGGTTGCCATCATTGTTAATGTTGCCAAGGTCGGCATCACCGGTTATTTGTGTGATGGCCGTTGCCCCGCCAAACGTGCCGTTTGCATTACCCATCAGTATTGATGGATTGGAGCTGCTCAGGTAAATCACAATCAGGTCCTGGGTTCCATTGTTGTTTAAATCACCCACCAGTATTTTCCTTGGGAAGTTGCTGGGCATGACATAGGTAGTGGGAGCACCAAAGGTACCATTACCATTGCCCATTAAAATCTGTATTTTATTGTTATTGGGAATAGCCACGGCCAGATCCTGCGCACCGTTGTTATTAAAATCGCCCACAGCTACCATGCGGGGGTTATTGGTAACCGTAATGGCGCTGGCAGGGCTGAAGCTGCCGCCACCAACACCCATCAGCACTGACACCTGGTTGGTAAACGTAGCCCCGGTAACCAAATCTTTAATGCCATCGTTATTAAAATCGCCGGCCGACACCCACTCCGGCTGATCGCCCACCAGGTAGGAGCGTTCGGCTCTGTAATAACCTGTGTTGTTCATATTCCGGATCACCGTTACCGAAGAGTAGCCTGTGCAGGTCACTATCTCGGTCACCCCATCATTATCCAGGTCCTCAATAATGGCGTGGCCCGACACATTGCCCCCTACAAAACTGTAGGGCCTTGAACGCATGGCTGTTACAGCATTATTACTCTGCGCCACCACCAGAATATCTTTGTACTGATCCCCGTCAATATCCACCGCATCGGTGGCACCGGTACCCGGAAAACTCAACGGTTCTGAAAAGCTCCCGGCGCCATTATTCATGTATACAGCATAAGCGTTGGTGCCGCTTACAATTATCTCGGCCTGCTGGTCATTATTAAGATCGGCAATTTTTACCGGCATGGCCTGTATGAGTGCGGGTTGAAAAAGATCCTGGCCAAAGGTAAATCCTCCAAGGCCATTGCCATACATGGTTACCAGGTGATCCTGGCTGCTGTTAGGGCCAACACTCATTGAATTCTTCATCACCAGGTCCTGGTTGCCATCATTGTTGAGGTCGCCCACAATGAGTTTTATGGCTGTAAAATTAGGATTAACCGTTGTAGTGATTACCTGTTGGGTAGGCGTGCCAAAATTAAGATTGCCTGTCCCAAGTTCTATCACCACTGTGTTGCTGAAACCGGACGATAAATGTACTTTATCCAGCATACCGTCGTTATTTACATCGGCGAGGGGGCCATCATAATTCATAAAATAATTAGTTTGTGTAAACGTACCATTACCGTTACCCTGTAGCAATACCCCATCGGTTGGAAGCCCGCTGGTATTTACATACACATCCTGGTTCGTATCGTTGTTGTAATCGCCTACGCGCAAACCCATAGCGTAGTAAAAGTTGGGCACAGTGTAACTCGTAGTAGATGTAAAAGAGCCTGCACCGTTGCCCATGTGTACTGTTACCACGCCACTGTTCCAATACCGGTTTATAACGTCCAGGTTATTATCGTTGTTAAAGTCTCCAAGCGCAGAGCCCATGGCATTGGCTACCGGCAACTGGTAAAACGTTACCGGTAAAAAATACGAGTTGCTGTTGCCCAGCAGGATCGAAAGATCGCTGGTGCCGTAATTGGTTACTACCAGGTCGGTGAGCCCGTCGTTGTTAAGGTCGCCATGCGCAAGGGCATAAGGCTGGTTGCCATTAATGCCATTGCCCGTCAAAAAAACGCTCCGGGTAGGTTCGCGCAGGCAGGCATCCTGCGAAAATGTGTTAAGCTGTAAAAACAGGGGCAGTAAAAGCCATTGAAATTTTGTTTTCATGGGTGGGGTTTAATACAAATTTAAAATTTTAATTAAGCCTAAAAGCCCGGTTATCAGACTTTTATGGTGCTAACCTCCCATTTTACATTGCCAATCTCCCAAATAACTTTATAACTGGCCTGATTGGCGAGTGATTCGCTGCTATTTATCTGTTTTCTTGCAATCACCTGGGTAAGATTTCTCAATTCCGTATAAATACGGATTGACATGTGGGCTCAAATAGGATAGCTTCGTTTGTATCTTTTACATGATCATGCCAAAAATCACACAGTCTTCGCAAAGCTGCCTTAACCTGGTAAAACATTTTGAAAGCCTGAAGCTTAGTGCCTACCTATGCCCGGCCAAAGTGCCCACCATTGGTTATGGCACCACCCTATATCCCAATGGCAAAAAAGTGCGGCTGACTGATGTATGCACCGGCCAGCAGGCAGATGCTTATTTGAAGCACGATTTGACTTATTTTGAAAAAATGGTGGATGCCTATACGCGCGACGATGTAAGCCAACAGCAGTTTGACGCGCTGGTAAGCTTTTGTTACAACCTGGGCGCGGGCAATTTAAAAACCTCTACCTTACTGAAGGTGATCAATAACAACCCGTTGGCTTATGACCGTGTTAAAGCACAGTTTCTGCGCTGGAACCGGGCCGGCGGAAAAGAACTGAAAGGATTGACCCGGCGGCGTAACGCCGAGTTTTACCTGTACAGAACAGGCGCTCTTAAATTTGATTTTTAGTCTTTCTTTGAAAACGGACGGTTAACCGAACTTTCGCGCATATTTTTCAGCTAAAATATTTGTTAGTTTAGCTTCAAAATTTTGGAGCTTTTAATAACAATTGTTTAAGATGAATAACCCTCCAACATACACTGGTCAAACATTTACCGCTCCTGTATATGTAAATGATAATATGACCACAAATCCGCAGATTCGAATTGCCAGGCAACCTTATCTTCTTGAACGGTATGATTTTGATAAAATCATAAAAGGAGAAAGTTTTTGGTTTACAATTGCTCAGGCTCTTTTAGGCGCAGCAATAGCCCTGCTTCTAAATATGATTGCCAAACTAATAGGTAATAAAATCGATCCAAAAATTGCTTTTGACGCCTGGGAGGTTTTTGCTTTTTTAATCGCTTTAGTGTTGATGGGATTGAGCTACTTAATTAACCAGCTGGTTCCAAACGAAAAAAGAAGACTCGTTGATCGTATTAAAAAACATTTTGAAAATAGCTGATGACAGAAATAAAATACCCTACAAATTACAAGCCGCTTAAAACTTTAGAGGTTTGTTCTAATAAAATTAATGGTGGCGGTAGTATCATTGGTTTTAATAATTTTGCCCCGATCTTAATTGGGAAAGGTGTTGTTCCAACGATCTGGCTTTATGCTAAAGATAATTCTGCCGATTGGGTGCCTGTGGTGGAGGAAAATGAGAGTAAACACGTTAAAGTACAAATAGAAAAATCTATCCCTTTAAGAGAATTGACGGCAAAAGTTGATGATACTTTAATAATACGGGCACAAATGACCGATGAGGATGTATGCGCTGTAACCATTTTAGATCTAAGACCAATTGGGCTCAATATTTATGGAGACACCACCTCTTTAAAGATAGGCGATTCTACATTTAACGGCAATGTATTCGAAGTATCAACCTTTATGATTGCCATAAATGAAAAACCGGACTAAAGGCTAACTTTATTTTTTCAGCAATTTCCTTACAATCACCTGGTAAGAGGTTTTTATTTTAACCAGGTAAGTCCCGGGCGGCAACTGGGCCGTGTTTAGCTCAATGCTATACGCATTGCTGCGCATAACGGGCATTGGCAGGCGGTTGCCCAGCGCATCATACAGCTCAAAACTGTCGGAATCGGACCACTCGGTAGAAGAGGTAATGCTAAGCTTGTCTTCAAAAGGATTAGGGAACAGCTTCACATAATCTTCGCTTTTGCTGAAGTCTACCATCATCACTTCAAATTTTTTCATCGTACCATCGGCATCGGTTTGTTCTAAATAATAATAGTTAGGCCCCATCAGCGGATCGGCATCCATCATGCTGTAGTTTTTAGTGCTGCTGCTGGTGCCGGCGCCGTTCTGCTGGCCAAGCACCCACCACTTGCTGCCGTTAATGGATTTATACACGGTAAATTTCTGGTTGTTTTTTTCAGTGGCCGTGCTCCAGTAAAGCATCACATTATTGCGGCTGGCTTTGCCGTAAAACTCTTTTAATTCAACCGGCAGCACCGCATTTGACATGCAGGGGCAAAAAGCAGGGCCCGGCACTGCCTGGCGGGTAATGCCCAGGCCGGTGCTGGCATACTCGAGGTTACAGCGGTTTTGCCCGGTGTTTTCGCCAAAGTGCACTTTAAAATCCTGCCAGCAATTGTCGGTAAGTGTTACCGCAGCCGATACCGTGGCAGCCGAGTGCAGGCCGCCGTTATTGATAAAAGCAGTGCCGTTGGTGGGGTTTGTAGCCAGGGCATTGCCTCCCAGCCACATCCAGCTTCCATCGTCGCTGGTGAGCCAAAATGTGTATGTGCCGGCCGCCAGGTAAATACGGCCCGACCAGCGGGTGCTGTAAGTTTCGGGTTGGGCATTGGAACCGCCGGCCGGAGGTACAATGGCTCCCCAGCTGTTATCTGCTGTAAAATTAATGGTAGCATCGTTGCGGGTAATACCGGGCGTGTTGCTGGTAAAGTAAGATTGAACGTCGTTAAAGTAGCCTGAATAAAACTCTGCCAGGCTACCGCCGGCCCCACAGGGGCATACCGAGGTGGTAGATGTGCAGGTAAGTGTGACCTGGGCCTTGAAAAGAGAGGCGTAAGCTATGAATAAAATAAAAAGTAACTGTTTCTTCATAAGCTTTTATACGTAAATGAGAAAAAAACGTTCTCTAAAAGAACGATTTTAACACTATAATCCCAGCAGAACTTCTTCAGGATTTTTACCGCCAAAAAGCATGCGGCTTGGGTTCTCCAGCATTTCTTTCACCTTCACCAAAAAGCCCACGCTTTCTTTACCGTCAATAATGCGGTGGTCGTAGCTCAGCGCCACATACATCATGGGGCGTATCACCACCTGGCCGTTTACAGCCATAGGCCGCTCCACCACGTTGTGCATGCCCAAAATAGCGCTTTGCGGCGGGTTAATAATGGGTGTGCTCATCATAGAGCCAAACACGCCGCCGTTGGTAATAGTAAAGGTGCCGCCTTCCATATCGGGAATGGTTAATTTGCCATCGCGGGCTTTAATGGCCAGGTCTTTTATTCCGGCTTCGATCTGCGCCAGGCTCATCAGCTCAGCATTGCGCAACACCGGCACCATCAGGCCCTTTGGGGCGCTTACGGCAATGCCAATATCGCAGTAGCGGTTATACACCACCTCTTCGCCGTCGATCATGGCATTTACCGCTGGGAAATGATAGAGCGCCTCGGTAACGGCCTTGGTAAAAAAGCTCATAAAGCCAATGTTGCTGCCGTACACCTCTTTGAATTTATCTTTGTATTTGGCACGAATGGCGTAAATGCCGCTCATGTCCACCTCGTTAAAGGTGGTAAGCATGGCTGTTTCGTTTTTAACCGCCACCAGGCGTTTGGCCACGGTTTTGCGCAGCGAGGTCATTTTGCTGCGATCCTGTGCGCGGCCACCCTGCCATGAGTTAGACATTACCTCCACAGCTCCGGGCAAGCCGTTTGAAAGCGCTGCCAGCACATCCTGCTTGGTAATGCGGCCGCCTTTGCCCGTGCCATTCATTTGTTTGGCGCTGATATTATTTTCGGCCATGATCTTACCGGCTGCCGGGCTGGTTGTGCCGGTGGCGTAAGTGGTTTTGCCAGTCGAAGTTTCTGCCTTGGCTGCTACGGTTTCTTTTTTTGTTTCCGCTGCCGGTTCTGCTTTTTTCTCTTCTTTCTTAGCTTCTTCTTTTTTAGGCTCGGCCTTGGCTTCGGGTTTTACCGAAGTATCGATCTTTACCACTACCTGCCCCACTTTTACGGTGTCGCCTTCGCCGGCCAGCAATTCAATTTTACCGGCATCTTCCGCATTAAGCGTCAGCGTGGCCTTATCGGAATCAATTTCCGCCAGCACCTCGTCCTTTTCAACCACATCGCCGGTTTGTTTTACCCAGCGGGCTATTACTACTTCGGTGATCGACTCTCCGGGGCTGGGAACTTTTAATTCTACAATTGCCATAAAAAATACTGTTTTGTTTATTTATAAATACCCTGTGTTATTTTACTAATACTTTCGATGAAAAAATACTCACCATCATTTCCTCTATTTCGCCTGCATGGCGCTTGCCAAAACCGGTAGCCGGGCTGGCTGCTTCATCGCGCCCCACATAGCGCATGTTCAGCTGGCGCAGGTGCTTATCCACAAAACGCCACGGGCCCATGTTCTCAGGCTCTTCCTGCACAAACAAAAATTCTTTGGCTTTGCTGTATTTTTCAAGAATAGCCTCCACCTGCTTTTTAGGGAAAGGATACAGCTGCTCCAGGCGGATAAAGGCGATGTCATCCACGCCTTCTTTTTCGCGGCGCTCAATCAGTTCGTAATAAATTTTGCCCGAGCAAAATGCCACGCGCGTTACTTTTTTAGCATTGGCTGTATCGTCCATCACCTCACTAAAGCCGCCTTCGGTAAAATCTTTCAGCGTGCTTACGCACGTTGGGTAACGCAATAATTTTTTAGGTGTAAAACATACCAGCGGCTTGCGGAAATCGCGCTTCAGCTGGCGGCGCAGCACGTGAAATTGCTGGGCCGGGGTGGTGGCATTCACAATCTGCATGTTGTCTTCGGCACAGGCTTGCAAAAAGCGCTCAATGCGTGCGCTCGAGTGCTCGGGCCCCTGGCCTTCGTAGCCGTGCGGCAGCAGCATCACCAGGCCATTCATGCGGCGCCATTTGTATTCGGCCGAGGTCAGGTACTGGTCAATAATAATTTGCGCGCCGTTAAAAAAGTCGCCAAACTGTGCTTCCCAAATGGTGAGCGTATTGGGTGCTGCAAAGGCATAGCCGTATTCAAAGCCAAGCACGCCGTACTCACTCAGCAGCGAGTTGTAAATGCTCAGCTTTGCATCCGAATCAATATTATTCAACGGTGTGTATTCCTCTTCGCTGTCTTCCAGCTTTACAATGGCATGGCGGTGCGAAAAGGTGCCACGCTCTACGTCCTGTCCGCTAAACCGCACCGGGAAACCTTCCTTCATCAACGAGGCGTAAGCCAGCAGCTCGCCCATGGCCCAATCGTAAGTGTTGTTTTTGATCATGGCCTTTCGGTCATCATAAACCTTCTGGATCTTATTGAAGAATTTTTTGTCCTTGGGCAGCTCGGTGGTTTTTTGAGCCAGCTCTAAAAACAGTTTTTCATTCACTGCCGTATCCGCTTTTTTCTCAAAATCGCTGTGACCGGCCATTTTCATGCCTTTCCAGCTTCCCTGTAAAAAAGAGGTGACTTTGGCTTTTTCTACCTTACGCGCCTCGTCCAGGTTACTGTCCAGCTCATTTTTAAATTCGCCTTCTATGGTTTTGGCTTCCTCGGCCAGCTCAGGGCTTTCGGTGGCCAGTTTTTTTACATAAATATCTTTTGGATTGGCATGCGCGGCAATGGCTTTGTATAGCAAGGGCTGCGTAAAGCGCGGCTCATCGCCCTCGTTGTGCCCGTATTTGCGGTAGCACAGCACATCAATCAGCACATCGCGCTTAAAGGTTTGACGGAATTCCATGGCCAGGCGCGATACAAAGCACAGGGCCTCCACATCATCACCGTTTACGTGAAACACCGGGCTCAACACCACTTTAGCCACATCGGTGCAGTAAGTAGAAGAGCGCCCGTCGGTAAAGTTGGTGGTAAAGCCCACCTGGTTGTTGATGATATAATGCACCGTGCCGCCGGTTTTGTAACCATCCAGCTGGCTCATTTGTATGAGCTCGTACACAATGCCCTGGCCGGCAAAGGCCGCATCGCCATGTATAATTATGGGGCAGGCTTTTGAATTATCGCCCTTGTGGCGGTTGTCGATTTTAGCACGCACAATGCCCTGCACAATAGAGGCCACTGTTTCGAGGTGCGAGGGATTGGGCGTAAGGCTGATGTGCACATTTTTGCCGCCGTCGCTCACAATGTCCGACGAGTAGCCCATGTGGTACTTTACGTCGCCATCAAACAGCGAGTCTTCGCTGGGCCGGCCTTCAAACTCGGTAAACACGTCCTTATAGGACTTGTTCATAATATTGGTGAGCACATTCAGGCGTCCGCGGTGTGCCATGCCTATCACGTAATCTTCAATACCCAGCTCGGCGCCGTGTTCCATCACG
This sequence comes from Bacteroidia bacterium, assembly GCA_044221905.1. GTDB lineage: Bacteria > Bacteroidota > Bacteroidia > B-17B0 > Aurantibacillaceae > Aurantibacillus. The sequence continues at coordinate 815,304 of JBGAOE010000002.1, read as the reverse complement.
GTGTTAATGGCCGGAATAACGGTTTCGCCACCTTCCAGCGAAAAACGTTTCTGACCCACAAATTTGGTATGCAGGTAGTTTTCAAACACCACCGCCTGGGTCAGTTTTTTAAGAATGGTGCGTTTTTCGTCTTTCGAAAAGGCGGGGGTATTCTGGCTGCGCTCCATGCGCAGTTGCAACCACTTAAGAACTTGTGGCTCACGCACATACAAGTATTCTACACCTATGCTCTGGCAGTAGGTTTTATCAAGGTGCGCAATAATATCTTTTAATTTGGAGGGGCCTATGCCTACTTCTTTACCGGCCTGGAAAACGGTTTCCAGGTCTTTGTCCGATAAGCCAAAATTTTCGAGGGCAAGCGTGGGGTCGTACTGGCGGCGCTGGCGAACAGGATTGGTTCTGGTGAACAGGTGCCCGCGCTGGCGGTAACCGGTAATCAGGCTGATGACCCTGAACTCTTTCCCTACATTTTCAGAAATTCCTTCACTGCCGTTGGATGAGTAATCGGCCCGTGCAAATTCGAAGCCCCTGAAAAAATCCTGCCAGCTTTTATCCACCGATTCGGGGTCCTTGCTGAACTTTGTAAAAAGCTCGTCAATGGCGGTCACATCGCTGTTTCCTAAATACGAAAATTTATCCATGTTATTGAACTAGAATAGCCTACAAAATTAACAAATTTTGCCATACCCGACCTAATTTTAGCTTACTTTTGTAGCTGATGACATTACCCTTTAAGCAGCTCTTCTGCTTTTGTTTTTTTAGTCTGCTCACGCTGCAGTTAAGCGCACAAGACCAGGCTCAAACCCAGTTGAAAGTACGGCAGCTGGTTGAAAAAAAATCCGAATACCATCGCCTCACCGGTGGCGAGCTGGATGGTTATCGCATCAAGATCCACTTTGGTGTCGATCGTGATAAAGCCAAAGCCGTTCATACCAAATTTTCGGCACGTTTTACCGAATGCCGTGCCGATGAAGAGTACCAACAGCCTAACTGGGTGGTGTTGGTGGGCGATTACAAAACAAAATTAGAGGCCTTTGAATCGCTCAAAAAAATCCAGGCCGAATTTCCAACAGCCTTTATAGTTAAAAGCAAAATTAAAACACGCTAGTTGGCGTGCTTAATGGCGTTTATATCCTTTGCCGGCCGGCCATCAATGGCAAGGCCCTCAGGCTCTTTTTTCAGCAGCAGTTCCCTGATCAGCTCCGGATGCTGGCGCGTCACCAGGTGGCCGGTATTTTCAAGCTTAATAAACGTGCAGCGGCAATTGGTAATGTTGCGGCGGGCAAATGAAAAGTTGGCTGTATCGGCCACCTCGTCGTTAGCGCCGGTAATTACATATGTGTCGCTGTAAAGGTGTTTCCATTGTGGCTGCATTTTTTTCATTTCGCCCGCGTGCGAAAATTTTTCGGCAGTGGCCACATTCAGCAGCTCGGGCAGCATGGCCTGCACAAGACCCAGCCGGCCAAGATCGCTGAACCAGTAAAACTTTTCCTTATCGGGGTCAATTACCGGCGATACCATCATCAGCTTTTCGGTATTTTGTGGATAATGAATGGCATACCAGGCGGCAATGGGCGCACCGTAAGAGCGGCCCAGGATCACCACTTTTTTGCCGGTAGTGTTTTCTTCATCTATAATACGCTTAATTTCGAGCGCCTGCATTTGTACCGAAAGCTCGGCCTTTCCATAATCAGATTTGCCATAACCCAGCCGGTCAACCGACACCATTTTGTAACGCGATTGAAGCAAGCTGTCGTCCATCAGGTTAAGGTAGCCATACCAGGCGCCGGGGGCGCCGTGCACAAACACCAGCAGCGGCAAAGTATCGCTGCGGCCAATGGTGGCGTAATGCAACGAGTGATTTAAAAAGCCAAGGCGCTTGTATACCGGCTTAAGCGGTTTATTCTGGTAATGCTCTTCCAGCTCTTTATCGGTATATATATACCGGTTAAGCATGTAGCAGCTGCCCAGTGAAAAAACAATGGCAAGAAGCAGTACGGAAAGGCTTAACCAGCTGAGTGCTTTTTTAGGTCGCGGGAGTTTTTTGAGGGTGGAAGTGAATCGGGCCAATTTTTTATCAGTTAATATTTTATTGTTTTTGTGTGTGCGCTGCCATAAATAACCATTAAAGTGTTGTTATGTTTAAGCCTTAACAATCGTTAAATTTTAGGGTAAAAAACAAAGCCTCCCGGGTGGAGTGGGAGGCTTTTTGGTTTTAAAGATCAGGCTTCTACCGCTTCGGCATAAGCCTCAATAGGGGCGCAGGAACATACCAGGTGACGATCGCCGTAGGCATTGTCAACCCGGGCCACGCTTGGCCAGAATTTATTATCGCGCACCCATTTGAGCGGGTAAGCCGCTTTTTCGCGGGAGTAAGCCCGGGTCCAGGCATCGCTTACCACCAGCTTGCAGGTGTGCGGCGCATTTTTAATCACATTATCGGCTTTATCAAATTTGCCTTCTTCAATTTCTTTGATCTCTTTGCGGATGCTGATCATGGCTTCGCAAAAACGGTCCAGCTCGGCTTTGCCCTCCGATTCGGTGGGCTCCACCATTAATGTATTTACTACCGGGAAAGCTACCGTTGGTGCGTGGAAGCCATAATCCATCAGTCGTTTGGCAATATCGGCCACCTCTACACCGCTGGCCATTTTAAACTCGTTGCAATCCAGAATCATTTCGTGGGCGCAGCGGCCATTTTTGCCGGTGTACAAAATTTTGTAATGATCCTTCAGGCTTTCTTTCATGTAGTTGGCGTTCAAAATTGCCATTTCGGTGGCCTGTTTCAGACCTTCGGCGCCCAGCATTTTAATATAGCCGTAAGAGATAAGAAGAATAAGCGCGCTGCCATAAGGCGCTGCCGATACGGCGCTGATGCCTTTATCGCCGCTGGTGTTTACCACCGTGTGCGAGGGCAGGAAAGGCACCAGTTTTTCAACCACGCCAATGGGCCCCATGCCGGGACCACCGCCACCATGCGGAATAGCAAAGGTTTTGTGCAGGTTAAGGTGGCACACATCGGCACCAATGTTGCCGGGCGAGGTAAGGCCCACCTGGGCGTTCATGTTGGCGCCATCCATATACACCAGCCCGCCGTTGTCGTGAATCATTTTGGTGATCTCCATAATGGATTCTTCGTACACCCCGTGTGTAGAAGGATAAGTCACCATCAGGCAGGAAAGGTTGTCTTTATATTTTTCGGCTTTTTCTTTCAGGTCAACCAGGTCAATGTTGCCTTTGTCGTCGCATTTGGTTACTACAATGGTCATACCCGCCATAGCGGCGCTGGCCGGGTTGGTACCGTGGGCCGAAGAAGGGATAAGCGCTATGTTGCGGTGCGGCTGGCCATTGGCAATGTGGTACGCGCGTATCACCATCAACCCGGCATATTCGCCCTGTGCGCCCGAGTTGGGCTGAAAGCTCATGCGGGCAAAACCTGTAATTTCAGAAAGGTCTTTATTCAGTTGTTCGATCAGCTCGGCATAACCCTGCGCCTGCTCAATGGGAGCAAAAGGGTGTATAGACGCAAATTCAGGCCAGGTAAGAGGCAGCAGTTCCGAGGCAGCGTTCAGCTTCATGGTGCATGACCCCAGAGAGATCATCGAGTGCACCAGCGACAGATCTTTATTTTCGAGGCGTTTGATGTAACGCATCATTTCGCTTTCGCTGTGGTAGCTGTTAAACACCGGGTGGGTTAAGTAGCCCGATTTACGCTCGGCAAAGGTGCCTTTGATTAAATTTTGTGCAGCAAATGAAACCGCCTTTGGGGCCTGGCCTTTGGCTTCTGAAAATATAGCCAGTATGTCGTTCAGGTCCTGCTCTTCGATGGTTTGATCGAGCGAGATGCCTACATGATGCGCATCCACGTAGCGGAAATTGATCTCTTTGGCGGCAGACAGCTGGTGAACGCGACCAGCGTCGACAGCTACCACAACGGTATCAAAAAACAATTTTGTTTTTACCTCGTAGCCCATTTTTTTGAGCTCCGAAGCCACAAAGGCTGTGGCGCCGTGCACGCTTTCGGCAATGGCGCGGATGCCTTCCTGCCCATGGTATACGGCATACATGCTTGCCATAATGGCCAGCAGGGCCTGGGCGGTACAGATATTTGAAGTGGCTTTGTCGCGCTTAATGTGCTGCTCGCGGGTTTGCAGGGCCATGCGCAGGGCCTGGTTGCCTTCGGCATCTACCGAAACACCAATGATACGGCCGGGGATAAGGCGTTTGTAATCTTCGCGGCAGGCAAAAAATGCCGCGTGCGGGCCGCCATAACCCAGGGGCACGCCAAAACGCTGCGAATTACCCACTACGCAATCGGCACCCCATTCGCCCGGAGGCGTAAGCAGGGCCAGCGCCAGCAGGTCGGTGGCCACAGCCACCTGTATCTCCAGTGCTTTTGCATTGGCAACAAATGTTTTATAATCGCTCACCTCACCGTTTATATCCGGGTATTGGATCAGCGCGCCAAAAAACGAATCGTCGAACTTAACGGTGCCTGCATCGCCAATCACCAGCTCAATGCCATACGGCACGGCGCGGGTTTTTACCACGTCGATGGTTTGTGGGAAGCAGGTATTGCTAACGAAAAATTTATTGGCGTTATTTTTTACTTTCTCCTTGCTGCGGTTGCTGTAAAACATAAACAGCGCTTCGGCAGCGGCTGTGGCTTCATCCAGCAGCGAGGCATTGGCAATGGGCATGGCGGTCAAATCCATCACCGTGGTTTGAAAGTTGAGAATGGCCTCGAGCCTGCCCTGTGCAATTTCGGCCTGGTAAGGCGTGTAGGCAGTATACCAGCCCGGGTTTTCCAGCACGTTGCGCTGGATCACCGCCGGTAAAATATTGTTGTAATAACCCATCCCGATATAAGAGCGGAACACTTTGTTTTTTTTACCAAGCGCTTTCAGGTGCCTGCTGTACTGGTATTCGCTCATGGCCGGCGCCACATTCAGCGGCTTTTTAAGACGTATGTTGCCGGGCACGGTTTGCTGTATCAGTTCATCAACGCTGGCAGCTCCAATTTTTTTGAGCATGGCTTTCACTTCCTGCTCGCGGGGGCCGTTGTGACGGCTTACAAATTTGTCGGTGGTCATTTTTACGCAAAAAATTTTAAGAGCGTAAATCTACGAAATTTCCAGGTGTTTATGACACGCAAAATCAAAGAATTACGTTAATAATTGCCGAACGGACCGGGCCCGGAGCGTTAAAAAATGAGCGGGCTTAGCTGGCTGTCAGGCCGCTTTGTATTTGTTGATGGTATCAAACAGGGTATGCGTGTTGATGGGCTTTGGAATAAACTCATCGGCACCTAAAATCATGGAGTTGCCAATAAGAGGATTTCCGGGAAGACCGGAAATTAAAATAAGCGGCACCGAGGGGTATTCGTTTTTGAGCGTGCAGATAAAAGACATGATGGGGGTATCGGGCATAATGGCGTCGGTAATCACTAGGTCAATTTGTTGTTCGGTCATTATCTCAAGCGCTTTAATGCCATTGGTGGCGGTGTACGATTGAAAACCGTTTTTCCGGACCAGTTCGTTCAATAAAAACAGGAATTCGGGGTCATCGTCAATAAGCAAAATGTTCATGAGTACAGGTATTTGTATTACTGTTATCAAATTGCGTACCAATACCTAAAGGCCGGTATTTAAAGGATATACGGGCTACGTGCCCTGCCTGATCTTATAGACGAATGCCTTGTTTGCTTAAATTAACTTAATTTATCTTAATATGAAAAGTGAATTGTTAATCGCCAGGGATGCTACTTGGGGAGTGTGGAAATTATTCCTGTGTGTATCAACCGGGTCATTTCGAACCGCTTATGATAACGCTTGCCGGCTAGGAGAAATCTCTTTCGGAAGTGTATTACAACATGTTCTTGTGATGAGAGCACCTAGTAGATAAGAACAGATTTCTCTGGCCAGCGGCTTTTCCCGATGCCGTCGAAATGACGGTGCGCAGCCGGATTGACCACCCTGCCAGTCATTTCGAACCGCTTATCGTAACGCTTGCCGGCGGTGAGAAATCTCTTTCGGTAGTGTACTGCAACTATTCTGGTGAGAGAGCAAACCCATTGTGTAAGAATAGATTCCCGGCCAGTGGCTTTTCGCCAAAGTCTATATAACGTGCGCCAATAAAAAAAGCCTTCCATGCGGAAGGCTTTAAATTCGGGTGGAGAATATCGGATTCGAACCGATCACCTCTTCACTGCCAGCGAAGCGCTCTAGCCAAATGAGCTAATCCCCCGGTTTTGTTTCTCTTTGTATTAGTAGAACACTTTTTAAAAGAGTATGCAAAAATAAAACAATTTTTTAAATCCAGGAAACAGAAAATAAAAAAAGCGCTTTAAAAGCGCTCTCTTAATTAGTTTTCTACCTGGGTGTCGCCCACATAGATGCCGTTTTTGTATACGGCCACACGGGTTAGGATGCCGTTTTCGTCGTAGAAGTAGGCTTTTCCATCCATAAAGCGGTTGTCTTTAAAAACGCCGTCTTTCGTAATTTGTTTGTTGCGGTTATACAGGATCTGCGGACCATTTAGCACCAGCGGCCCGGCCGGCGCTTTGCCTTTTTTGGCGGCTTCATTAGGCCGCTCGTCTTCACGCACCTTTACTACCGGCGCATTGTCCAGCGGGTCGTCCGATTTTTTGGCGATTGGTTTTTTGGGATCAAATTCTTTGATGGAAGCCACATCCACGGCTCCGTCGTTGTAGTTTTTCTCTGCCTTCACATCCCCGTTTTCATAGTATTCTTTAATAAGCCCGCTTTCCTTGCCGTTTACAAAGTTTCCTTCAATGGCCAGCTGGCCGTTTTCGTGAAAATACTTTTGAGCGCCTTCGCGTTTGCCCGATGGGTTAAACACAAACTCGTGCTGCACCTGGCCATTCTCGTAATACAGCTTATAATTCCCAACCCAACGGTTATTCTTCCAGTTGCCTTCCTCGCTTATTTTCCCGTTTTCGTGAAACATAATGGCATAACCATCCGGGCGCCCGCTGGCAAAGGTAAGCTTGTTCTTCATGTTGCCGTTGCAGTAAAACTCGATCCAAAGACCCGCTTTCCGGTTATCGGCATATTTCCCTTCTTCCGCTTTTTGCTCATCCTGGTAGCAGGTACCCGGCTTATGTTTTCCAAAAAGCACCCATTTCCCCTGTTTCCGGCCCTCGCCATCCGTTTTATTGATCGTATCCTTGCCATACACCTCTTCGGTTTGGGCTTTGGCCGAAACAAACAAACAAGTTAAAATTAAAGCGCCTAAAAAATTTCTCATGATTTCAACTCAAATATAAAGGTTTTTGATATTACTTAAGTCTCTTTTTAGCTTAAATTTTAAAAAATAACCACTAAACAATTTGCCCGGCTGTTTTCCATAAATTTTTACTCTTTCTAAAACTATAAGGTTACAAACTTTATCCGCCATTTGCGGGCGTTGATCTAAAACATTTATTTTTTCAGAAAGGGAACCCTGCTCACCCGGGCTTTAACGGCTTTGTCGCGGATCATCACAAAAATTTCACTTTCGGGTTTTGAAAATTCGGAGGCCACATACCCCAGGCCAATGGCCTTGTTGAGGCTGGGCGATTGTGTGCCCGACGTTACCTTACCGATAATTTTGCCGGTGCTGTCCGCAATCTCATAATCGTGGCGCGGAATGCCGCGATCAATCATTTCGAAACCAACGAGCTTTTTTGAAACTCCCTGCAGCTTGTGCTGCTCAATGGCGCCTTTGTTTATAAAGTCTTTTGTAAACTTGGTAATCCAGCCCAGACCCGCTTCAATGGGCGAAGTGGCATCATCAATGTCATTCCCATACAGGCAAAAACCCATTTCGAGACGCAGCGTGTCGCGCGCGCCAAGGCCAATGGGTTTAATGCCAAACTCCTTACCCGCTTCAAAAATAGCATCCCACATTTTTTCGGCATACTGGTTTTCGAAATACAGCTCAAAGCCGCCCGCCCCGGTATAGCCGGTGTTGCTGATCACCACATTGTCCATGCCGTTAAAATTTCCTTTCACAAACGAGTAGTACGGGATATCGGCCAGCTTCACATCGGTAAGCTTTTGCAGGGTTTTAAGCGCATCAGGGCCCTGCACCGCCAGCAACGAGGTATTGTCCGAAATGTTTTTCATGTCCACATTCCAGGTATCGTTCTGCTTGATCCAGTTCCAGTCTTTATCAATATTGCTGGCGTTTACTACCAGCATGTAGGTTTGCGCATCTATGCGGTACACGATCAGGTCGTCCACAATGCCCCCCTCTTTGTTTGGAAAGCAGGAGTACTGGGCTTTTCCGTCAACCAGCACTGAGGCATCGTTGCTGGTTACTTTCTGAATAAGGTCGAGCGCATGGGGGCCTTTGAGAATAAATTCGCCCATATGGCTCACATCAAACACGCCTACGTGGTTGCGCACCGTTACGTGCTCTTCGTTTAAACCGGAGTAAGATACCGGCATGTTATATCCTGCAAATGGCACCATTTTAGCGCCCAGCGAAATGTGTTTGTTGGTTAAGGCAGTTGATTTCATTTAATTTTTATGAGGGATAAAATTAAATAAAAAACCTCAACTATATTCCAGCTGAGGTTTTAATTTATAAACCTTTGAGGTCTTAAAGACCTCAAAGGTTTTGCTTTAGCATTTAGTCTACGTTCTCGATCACCATGGCGCTGGCACCGCCGCCGCCGTTGCAAATGCCGGCAGCGCCGTATTTGGCTTTGTTTTGCTTAAGCACATTAATAAGCGTTACCAGCACCCTGGCGCCGCTGGCACCCAGGGGGTGACCCAGCGATACGGCACCACCGTTTACATTTACCTTCGCCGCATCAAGGTTCATGAGCTTGATGTTGGCAAGGCCCACCACGCTGAACGCTTCGTTCAGCTCAAAATAGCCGATATCGCTCATTTTTAAGCCGGCTTTTTCAACCGCTTTTGGCACTGCCAGGCTCGGTGAGGTTGTAAACCACTCGGGGGTTTGTTCCGCATCGGCAAACGATTTTATTTTGGCAATGGGCTTAAGACCCAAGGCCTCGGCTTTTTCTTTGCTCATCAATACAAGCGCTGCTGCGCCATCGTTCATGGTGCTGGCGTTAGCGGCAGTTACCGTGCCGTCTTTTACAAATACCGGTTTCAGCGTTGGAATTTTTTCAAAATTCACATTTTTATACTCCTCATCCTCACTAAACTCAACATCTCCCTTTTTGGTGGCAATGGTTACCGGCACCACTTCTTCTTTGAATTTGCCAGCGCTCCAGGCAGCTGCCGAGCGTTTGTAAGATTCAATGGCAAAGGCATCCTGCTCTTCGCGGCTAAATTTCATGTCCTTGGCGCACAATTCGGCGCAATTGCCCATGGCGTGGTTGTTGTATACATCGGTCAGGCCGTCTTTTGCCAGGCCGTCAATCACAGCGCCATTGCCATACTTGGCGCCCCAGCGGTTGTTTTCGAGGTAATACGGCACCTGGCTCATGCTTTCCATGCCACCGGCCACCACTACTTCGTTATCGCCCAGCATAATGCTTTGAGCGCCCAGCGCCACCGATTTCATACCGCTGGCACACACTTTATTTACGGTGGTGCAGTTTACACTGTCGGGCAGGCCGGCAAATTTGGCTGCCTGGCGGGCAGGCGCCTGGCCCAGATTGGCCTGCAGCACCGAGCCCATAAATACTTCGGTTACCAGCTTGCCGTCGAGCTTAATTTTATCCATAGCGCCTTTAATGGCCACTGCGCCCAGCTTGGTGGCAGGCACGCCTGCAAGGCTTCCGCCAAACGAACCCAGTGGTGTTCTTACGGCGGCAACAATATATACTTCTTTCATCATAGCTTGTTTGATTGTTTTTTAAAACGCGCCTAATTTACTACTTTATTAGATAATCCTACAAATTAGAAAGCTATTTGTTTTAAACTGATTAATTTAGCAGCCTGAGAATGAAAGGCACCGTTATTAAATCAACCGGCAGCAACTACCAGGTAATGGCGGAGGGCAGCATTTACGATTGCCTGTTAAAAGGTAAGATCCGCCTGGAGGGTCGCAAAACCACCAACCCGGTGGCCGTGGGCGACGAGGTAGAGCTTGAGTTTGAAGAAAACAACAAAGCGGTGATCGAAAAAATATACCCGCGCCGCAATTACATCATTCGCAAGTCTATTAATTTAAGCAAGCAGGCGCAGATCATCGCCAGCAACCTCGACCAGGCTGTGCTTATTGCCACGCTGGTAGCCCCACGCACCAGCCTGGGCTTTATTGATCGCTTTTTGGTAACAGCCGAAGCATACGGCATACCCGCAAAAATTATTTTTAATAAGTGCGACCTGCTGAACGATGCGCTGCTGGAAATACAAAAGGAAACCATTGCCATTTATACCGCCGCGGGCTACCATTGCTTTGAAGTGAGCAGCTACGACACCCCGCAGATAACAGCGCTGCAGGAATTGTTTAAAGATAAAACAACCCTGGTGGCCGGCCATTCGGGCGTAGGCAAATCAACGTTTATTAATGCGCTGCAGCCCGGGCTGGATTTAAAAACCGGCGAAATATCGAGCGCTCATTCCAAAGGCATGCACACCACAACTTTTGCCGAGCTGCACCCGCTCAGCTTTGGCGGTGGTATTATCGACAGTCCCGGTATTAAGGAGCTGGGGCTGGTGGAAATGAAAAAAGAAGAGGTGGGCCATTATTTTCCCGAGATCCGTGCCAGGATGAACGACTGCAAGTTTAATAACTGCCTGCATGTGAACGAACCCAAATGCGCTGTTATAACAGCCGTGGAAAACGGCGAGATAAGCTCTGAGCGCTACCACAGCTACCTGGGTATTTTAAACGGCGAAGAAATGGACTGGAAGGAATGGGAAGTGAAATAGTTTTTGGTTATTAGTGTTTAGTTTTTAATAGTCATTAGTCGCAAGTCGTTGGTCACTAGTCTTGAATGTACATTGTATGCTGTATTTTGTATTAAGATATAAGTCATTAGTCGCTGGTCGTAAGTCCTGACTCTTGATTCCTGCCTCCTCTTGATCCCTCTATTTTCCATTTTCCATTTAGTTGAAAGTTACACGTTCAAAAGTTGCAAAGTTCTGCTGCTAATCATTAATCTTTTTTGTTCCAGTCTCCCTGAGTGATTTTCCGCTTACAGACACATTTCCCCTGTACGGAAAATTGTATCGAAGGGTGTTTCTCTGTCATACGTCCTGTTATCTTGCATCTTACAGTCTTGCCTCTTGCCGTCCTGCTTCTTGCGTATTTTATCTTCCCGCCAGAAAACCGATCAGCTGCTCCACTGCTTTTGCCCGGTGACTGATGCTGTTTTTTACCTCAGCGCCGAATTCGGCAAAGGTGCTGCGGTAGCCCGTTGGCACAAACAGCGGATCATAGCCAAAGCCATGGCTGCCGCGCGCTTCGTGGGTAATAGTGCCGGTAACTTCTCCTTCAAAACAGTGTGCCTGTTCATTTATCAGCAAGGTGATAACAGTAACAAAACGTGCCTTACGGTTTGTAGTATGACGCATTTCGGCAAGCAGTTTGTTGTTATTGCTGGTGTCGTTTTTTGGAATGCCCGCATAACGCGCGCTATACACGCCGGGCGCACCCTGCAGGGCCTCCACCTCCAGCCCGCTGTCGTCGGAAAATACCGGCAAGTGGCCTTTTTGCTGCTGTTTTAACACGTTTAATACGTGTTGCGCTTTTAAAAAAGAGTTTTCGCGAATAGTGGTGCCGGGCTCGGGAATTTCGTAATCAATGCCAATATCCCTTAGCCCAAGCAGCCTGAAAGATCCAGGCAGCATAGCGCCGATCTCATTTATTTTATGGGCATTGGCCGATGCAAAAATAAGTTCCATTATTTCCTGAGCTCGAAGTTAGCGCCAAGATACACCTTGCGCACCTGCTCGTCGTTGGCCAGGTCTTCGGCCGTGCCGCTTTTGATCACACTGCCCGAATACAGCAGGTAAGCCCTGTCGGTAATGCTCAGCGTTTCGTGCACGTTGTGATCGGTAATTAAAATACCTATGTTTTTTTCCTGGAGCTTACGCACCACCTGTTGAATATCCTCCACAGCAATGGGATCCACCCCGGCAAAAGGCTCATCGAGTAAAATAAATTTTGGGTCGGTGGCCAGGGCCCTTGCTATTTCCGTTCTCCGGCGCTCACCCCCGCTCAGCTGGTCGCCCAGATTTTTGCGCACGTGGTGCAGCGCAAATTCATCCAGCAGACTTTCGGCTTTCATCAGCTGCTCCTTTTTGGTGAGCTTGGTCATTTCCAAAATGGCGTAAAGATTGTCCTCGATGCTGAGCTTGCGGAACACCGAAGCTTCCTGAGGCAGGTAGCCAATGCCCAGCTGCGCCCGGCGGTACATGGGCTCTTTGGTAATGTCCAGGTCATCTAAAAAAATACGGCCGCTGTTTGGCTTTACCATGCCCACAATCATATAAAACGAGGTGGTTTTGCCGGCACCGTTGGGGCCCAGCAGTCCCACAATTTCGCCTTGCTCCACCTGCACCGACACGTTGTTGGCCACGGTGCGGCTTTTGTATTTTTTTATTAAATTTTCGCTTCTTAAGATCATTGCTTACAACGCTAGCTGGAATCCAAATTTAATACCAAAATTATCAATAGAGTGCTCAAACCGGTAATTGAGACGCCAGAACGCATCAATGCGGAACACTTTGAGTATGTTTTCGATGCCCGCGCTGGCCTCTACATAAGGCCCTTTGTCGAGCGCCGACAGGCTTGAGGGAAACAGCAGGGTGCGGCGGTTCTTTTCATTTACCGAGCCCCAAATAGCCTTGGCCGTAACCACCTCGCGCCATTTCAGCTTGCGCAGCAGCGGCACTTTGTTAAAGAACAGGCCTTCGAAGTGATGAAATACCGCCAAGGAAGCAAACTGGTCGCTTGCAAACTCATAATACTTCATCATGTTAAAGGCCATATAGTCGTAAAGATACGTTTGGTTACCGCCATGCAGCTCCATCAGCGGGTAAGGCACAGCGCCCCAAATCTGTCCGCCTTCGAGTACAAAATCGGTGTAACCTAAAATGGGTGTAATGCGCAGCCGGTCGCTCACATTGATCACCAGCTTGTGATAATCGTACTGGCCTTTAAACGCATTTTGCAATGATTTGGAATAGTTTACCTGTATGATAGGGTAGCGTGTGCCGATGGAAAGGCGCTTAAAGCCTTCGCCCACGTATTTTTCCTTCCAGGCAAAGCGCAGGTTGATGCGGGCCTCGGTGTTGTTAATGGTTTCGTATTCGGCAATGCTGCCATCGTTTTTAGGATACAGGTAATGGTTGGTGCCCAGCGGGGTAAGCTGCCGGCCAATGAGGCTAACCTTGGTAATAAGGCCCGGAAACCATTCGCGCTCGTAATACCCCTGCACGCTGCTTACGCGGGTAAGGTTGGTAAGCGGGCTCGAACGGAAAAAGGAGGCCAGCACGTTGTCCTGCGAAAAGCCGTTGGTGCTTTGACCCAGGATCTCGTTGTCGCTGCGGTAATTCATTCCTATGATCTGCCGGCGTGGCTTTTTGGTGAGAAAACTTTTAAAGCCCAGCGCATATTTCCACCGTTCGTCGGCAAGGCCGTAGGCCACGTAGCCGCTGAGCTCGTACCATTTGCTGAAGATCTCGCTGGTGCGGCCTCCAAAGCGCAGGCGCAGGCCTTCAATGCGGTTGTAGGACACCAGGTTGGAGTATGGCCCGATCTCAAAATTATTCACTTTTTTATAGCCGGCCACCAGCAAATAAAACACATCCACCCAGGTGCGGTAAATGGGCAGCGACTGGATGGTGTCTATCATTTTAAAGATCTTCTGCTCGCGCAGCGTCAGGCTATCGTGCCGGTTCTGCATCCAAAACTCGTCCGATTTTTTGAGTGCATCGTCATCCACCACAATCTTATCGCCAAATTCATAAAACTTGTCTTCCTTAGGCTCGTTGAGTTTTATTTTTTTGTAAGAAGCCGTTTTGCGCCCGTAAAAACCAATGGCTTTTTTGGTGGGTGCAAAATCAATCACCAGGCGGTCTTTCATCAGTGTCCAGGTGCTGTCCAGGTAAGTAAACTCCTCAATAATATTGGCGGTGTTAATAAAGTTGATGTTGGCATCTTTGGGCAGGCTCATTTCAAGCCGCTTCACACCCCAGGTGGTATCAGCTATCCATATATTGCCGGTAAAGCTAAGCTCCTGCACCCGCTTGGGCTTAAAGCTGATGTGGTAAATATACTGGTTGCCCTCAAAGGCACTGTCCTGCAGATAAAATTTATAATAAAACAGGGCGTTATCGCTGATGGGACTCGGAAACTGTTTGTTGAACACCAGGATGTTATTGTCGTAAATGTTCACGTTCTGGTACATATCGCCCAGCACCTGCGAGATGCTGGCATTTTCGAGGCCGGTTATTTTACTGGCCATCACCACTTCCTTTTTGCGCTTGGGGCTGCTTTTATAATAAAACTGCGACAGGGTTTCTATCATAAAAAACGGCAGCGAAGGTTTTTCGCCGCTAAACGAGCTGTCCACATTATTAAACACAAAGCTGATGGGCTTCAGTATTTTTTTATCGCGCATTTCTTTAGGAATGCGGTTCAGGTCAAACTCCAGCTTGTTATAGGCTTCGTACTCATAAGCCGTCAGGTTGTTCTTATTGTTCTTATCCTTGTTCTTAACACAGTTGCGAATGATGCGGTGCGCCGGGTTTTCGCCCGAAGACACTACAATTTCATCCAGCGCAATCCCTCCTTCGTCCTTCATAGGGATGTTCACTTCCTGGGCGTTGAGGTTTTTGTTGATGGGCCGTGCCGTGCGCTTATAGCCCACATAGGCCGCTATCACCGAGTCGCCCAGCTTAGAGGCACTGATGCTGTAGTTGCCGTCAAAATCGGTTTGACCGCCAAAATTAGTGCCTTTTATCAGCACCGGCACAAAAGGCAGGGGCTCTTTGCTGTCGGCAGCAAACACTTTGCCTTTAATGGTATACTGCGCCATTGCTGCCAGGGAACATAACCATAAACCGATAACGAAAGCGGGCGCTTTGAGTTTCATATAAGAAAGCTAAAAGTACAAAAAAGAAAATAAACAGCGGTATGGCGGTGCATTTTGAAAAAGTTCTGCAAGGATTTAAGCTATTTTTGATCGCTGATGCTTACCTGCGCAAAGTCAAAATAGCTCAGCGGGTTGGAATGGAAATTTTTCATGCGCGTTTTAATCAGGCGGCAGTTGCTTTCGTACCAAAGCGGCACCAGGGGCGCATCGTTCACCAATATTTGCTCCGCCATTAAAAAACAGGTGGTTGCCGAATCGCGGCCGGGGGCATCGCGACCCAGCTCGTAGTACTTATCAAACTCCGCATTTTTATACCGGAGCGTGTTCGGAAAAAACACCTGCGCGCTGTCGTTGCTTACCGGGCCGCCGTAAAATAATGCCAAAAAGGATTCAGGCCCCGGGTAATCGGCCACCCAGCCTTCCCTGAAAATATCGCCCTTGCCTTTCAGCTGCAGGTTATATTTTTCGGCGTTGGGCAGCGACTCAAATGTTATGTTAAGGTTAAGGTTGTTTTTCAGCTGCCGCTGTATTTCGGCGGCTACCGTGTTGTTGCGCGAGTTGCCCGAGTTAACGATCAGCTGCAGCTCGGGCAAATTTTTACCGTTGGCGAAACCCGCCTCCTTTAGCAGCTTCCGCGCTTTATCTATGTTAAGGTCATACCCTTTTATGGTGCTGATGCGGTAAAAGCCAAAGCTGGGAGGCACAATGCCGTGTATGGCCGCACCGTAAGCCTGCCCGTAAAGCACATGATCAATGATCTGGTTCCGGTCAATGGCGTAATTAATGGCCTGCCTTAGCTTTACATTGTTGAGCGGCGGGTGGTGCGTGTTGAGCAGGTAAAAATAGCTGATCATTTCGGGCCGCCGCTCGAGAATGTATTCTGAGTTTTTAAAAAGCTTTATGTTGTCCTGCACAATATCCTGCAGCCGGTTGCCGGGCACCGAGCTGATAAAATCGGCACGGCCGCTTTGAAACAGGCGCAGGGCTTCTTCGGTGGAAGGCGCAATATCAATCACCAGCGAATCGAGATACGGCAGCTGCCTGCCGGCTTTGTCGCGCCCATAATAATCGGGGTTACGGTACAGGGCATAATGTGTGCCGGTTGACGATTTTTGATCGAGAATAAACGGGCCGGCGCCCACGCTGACATCCTCCTGTTTCATGTTGTATGCCTTTTGGCTGATGATGCCTGCCACCGGGTTGGCCAGGATCTCGAGAAAAACCCCGGGCGAGTTGAGCAGGGTAATGGAAAAGGTATAATCGTCTATGAGTTTAAAGCCTGTTAGCGCTGCTTTTTGCCTGAGGCGGCTGGCCTCGTAAAACTCGTTGGCACCGGCTATCCTGTCTTTGCAAACGGTGTGAAACTGCACATTTCCGGGCCGGCTGGTGCAAAGCAGCTCAAAGGTAAACTTTACATCCCTGGCGGTTATTTCCGAATCGTTTTCGGGCACCGCCTCCGTTTGTTGAAATTTAAGCCCCCGGCGCAGGTGAAAGGTGATGGTTCTGGAAGCGGCATTGATGTCCCACGTTTCGGCCAGGCCGGGCACAATGCTTAAGTCCCTGGGGTTTATCTTTACCAGCCCTTCATAAATCTGCGAGGTGATTAAGGCTTCTACCGAGTTGGTGATGGTATGCGGAAAGATGCTGGCCGGTGAGGCTATTTCAACAATCCGCACCACATTGTTGCCTGTTTTTGGTCCGCCTGTGTTATTGCCTGCATTTTCTGCCGAATTCTGACACGTGGTTAATCCCAACATCAAAACGAACAGCAGCAGGCTTATCACAGAAATTTTCATACTGGCGGGTACGTTTAAAAATTACGTTGGAATAACCTTATTATGCTAAAGATATATCAAATAAATTGTATTTTTATCCAAAATATATTTTGTAATTAAAAAATTAGGTTATAATATTGCACGCTAAGAATTGTAGTTTTAAATGAAAAAATTTATAATACACTTGTTCTTCCTGGTTGGCAGCATCCATTTTATGAATGCACAGGGTGGAGTGATAATTTTAGAAGGAAACTACCAGGGTAAAACATTATACGTTCAAAATCCCTTTGCATCGGGCGGCGTTGGTTTTTGTGTAACAGAGGTAAAGGTGAACGGTAATATCACTACAGACGAGATCAACTCCAGCGCATTTGAAATAGACCTGAAGTCGCACAAATTAAACATTGGCGATAAGGTAGAGGTAAAGATTTTTCACAAGGCCGATTGCAAGCCAAAAGTATTAAATCCGGAAGTTTTAAAGCCAAAAAGCACCTTTGAGGTGGTAAACATGAGCGCCGATAAGGATGGAACCCTGAAATGGACCACCAAATCGGAAACAGGCAAGCTGGCTTTTGTGGTGGAGCAATTCCGCTGGAACAAATGGGTGAAAGTAGGCGAGGTGGAAGGCATGGGCACTCCTACCAGCAACGAATATTCCTTTAAAGTATCGCCCCACAGCGGCAAAAATCAGCTGCGCGTGCGCCAAACCGATTACAGCGGCCAGCCGCGCTTAAGCAAAGCGGTTGACTTTATGAGCGAGGTGAGCGAAATTGAATACGGCCCTGCCAAAGCCAGCAAAGAAATTAACTTTACCGCCAAAGGCAAAGCTGCTGCCGAAACCATGTACGAAATTTACGACCAGTACGGCAACATTGTAAAAAAAGGTTATGGCAATAAAGTGGATGTAAGCAACCTGCCCAAAGGCGGCTACTTTATCAACTACGATAATAAAATGGGTGAGTTCACCAAAAAGTAATTCTTTTTAAAAAATTTTATAAACCCTCTTCCCTGCCGGAAGGGGGTTTTTTGTTTTAATAAAGCTTACATTTGTAGCCATGTATTCTATTACTGTAAACGGAAAAGACATCTTTAAAACCGACCTGAAGCTGTCTAAAAATACATTCGAAGGAACACTTAACGGCAAGCCAGTGAACGGCGATCTGATAAAGATAAACGATTACCAGTATCACCTGCTGCTGGGCGGCAAATCCTATACGGCCGACCTGGTAAAGCTCAATGCCGAAGAAAAAAGCATGGTGGTTAAGATCAATGCCCTTAAATTTACCCTGCAGCTGAAGGATAAGTACGATGAGCTGCTGCACAACCTTGGCCTTGACGCCTTAAACACCAAAAAGATAAATGATGTAAAAGCTCCGATGCCAGGCATGGTGTTAAATGTGCTGGTAAACGAGGGCGATACCGTAAAAAAAGGGGATGCCTTGCTGGTGCTGGAAGCCATGAAAATGGAAAACATTTTAAAATCGCCGGCCGAGGGCCTTATTAAAAAAATAGCCGTGGTAAAAGGCACCGCGGTCGAAAAAAATCAGTTACTCATTCAATTTTAAGCCATGAGCCAAAACAGGAGGGATTTTCTTAAAAAAAGCGCCTTACTGGGCCTTTCGGGGCTGGCTGGCGCTGCCTTAGGCAAGGATAATATAAATGGTATTGAAAATGCTGCACAATTCCTTTCGGGCCCTGCCGCTTTTGCCTTACCTGCCCTGCCCTATGCCTACGATGCGCTGGAGCCGTTTATCGATAAGCAAACCATGGAGATTCACCATAAAAAGCACCACCAGGCTTATATCGATAAATTAAACGCCACCCCATCCACCGATATGGATTACCAGGCCAGCGATGCCGATAAGTGCCGGCATGTGAACCCGGGCACCACCGCGGTGATTCGCAACAACCTGGGCGGATATTATAACCACAGCCTGTTTTGGGTGATGCTGAAGCCCAACCCGAAAGCAGAAGCCAATTTACCCATGGGTAAGCTGGCCACCGCCATTAATAGCGACTTTGGTTCTTTTGACGCCTTTAAAAAACAATTTGCCGAAAGTGCCGTTAAAATTTTTGGCAGCGGCTGGTGCTGGCTCATTGTTAAAGACGGCCGGCTTAAAATTACCACCACGCCCAACCAGGATAATCCGCTGATGCCCGTAGCGGCCGAACAGGGAAACATTGTGCTGGCGCTGGATGTGTGGGAACACGCCTATTACCTCCACTACCAGAACAAACGCGCCGATTACATTACCGCCTGGTGGAACGTGGTAAACTGGGAGAAAGCAGAACAATTTTATACAACTTAATAGCCACGAATTACACCAAGTAGCACGAAGTGGTTAACTGATCCTCCAGTCAAAATTCAATTACTTCTTGTTAGTGCAAATTCGTGAAATTAGTGGCGCACAAAACTATGCAACACAAAAATTTTAAAAACATCGACAAGGTTACCTATGGCCGCGGCGCTTTTTCGCAGCTGGCCGAAACCATTGCACCCCTAAGGAAAGAGAACAATAACTACTTTGTATACATTGTAGACAATTATTTTAAAGGCAAGCCGCTGAGCCAACAGCTGCAAAATAAGCCCGAAGACCTGGTGTTTCACATCGATGTGGATGCTTACGAGCCAACCACCGAGCAGGTGGATGGATTGCGTGATGAGATCCTTTCGAAAAAGGGACTGCCCAGCGGGGTAATAGGCATTGGTGGCGGCAGCATTATGGACATTGCCAAAGCCCTGTCGCTGATGCTCACCAACGAAGGCTCCTCTACCCTTTACCAGGGCCTCAACCTGGTAAAAACGCCGGGCATTTACCACCTGGGCGTGCCCACCATCAGCGGCACCGGCGCCGAAGTATCAATGACCGCTGTGCTCACAGGCCCTGAAAAAAAGCTGGGCTTAAAATGCGACTGGACTGTTTTTAACCAGGTGATCCTCGACCCGGAGCTAATTGCCAGCGTGCCCACCGACTGGTGGTTTTATACCGGCATGGACACTTACATTCACTGCATTGAATCTCATAACGGTATCCGCAATAACGCATTTAGCCTGGCGTATGGCGACCAGGCCCTGCACCTGTGCCGCGAAGTATATTTGAATGAAAGCGCCGGGCAAACACCTGAAAATAACGACAAACTGATGGTGGCTTCTTTAATGGGCGGCCTGAGCCTGACTTACAGCGAAGTGGGCGTTTGCCACGCGCTGAGCTACGGCCTGTCTAAAATACATGGCACGCGGCATTGTTTTGCCAACTGTGTCATCTTTCAGCACCTCGAAGACATTTACCCGCAGGGCGTAAAAGAGTTTAAAGAAATGATCAGAAAACATAAGATCGAATTGCCGCAGCGCTTAAGCAAAAGCTGGGACGAAGACACCCTGACCCGGATGGCCACCGTGTCGTACAACCTGCCGTTTATGTGGAACCATGCCTTTGGTGATAACTACAAGGAAATAGCCACTATGGACTATATCAAGGATCTGTTCCGAAGACTATAAACTAATTATCTCATAAATAAAAAAAGCGAGCCGTGCTGCTCGCTTTTTTTATGAATTGTTTTTGATGTTGCTTTAAAATGCAAACATGTTAGCAACCAGGCCGGGCGCCAGGCCAATAACAATGGTAATAACGGCTGTGAGCACAATTACCAGCGAATTAGACCGTTCGATGGCCACCGCATCGGTAGTGTGGGGCTTATTAAAATACATGGCAATAATCACACGCAGGTAATAATAAACGCCTACTGCCGAAGTAAGAATGGCCAGGATGAGCAGCCATTTGTAAGAGGTGCCGATCAGGGTGGTAAACACAAAATATTTTGCAAAGAAGCCGGCCGTAACGGGAATACCTGCCAGCGAAAGCATGGCAATGGTCATACACAGCGCCATGGCCGGGTTGCGTTTGGCCAGGCCGTTAAAGGCATCGTAATTTTCGTTGCCATTGCGGCTAACGTTATACAGCACTCCAAAAGCTGCAATACTGCCTACCGAATAAGCCAGCGAATAATAAATAATAGCATCCACCGACAGGTTGCTTCTTACATTGGCCAGAATCACCATCAGCATAAAGGCGGCGTGGCTGATGCTGGAGTAAGCCAGCATACGTTTTACGCTTTGCTGCATGGCCGCAGAGAAGTTAGCAATAATAAGCGATAATGCCACTACCACTGCCAGCGTACCGTTCCACACTTCGCTCACGCTTCCAAAGCCTACCATAAACAGGCGCATAAAGGCTGCAAAGGCCGCTGTTTTTACCACAGTGCTCATGAGCGCTGTTACCAGCGTAGGCGAGCCTTCGTATACATCGGGCGCCCAAAAATGGAACGGCGCAGCCGACACTTTAAAACACATGGCGGCCAGCATTAAAATAACGCCCACATAAAAGAACATAGGCAGTTGCCCCGCATTGTCGGTAATAAACTGGCGGATCTTCAGCATATCAAAGCTGCCGGTAGCACCATACACCAGGGCAATGCCAAATAAAAGAAAGCCGCTGGCAAAAGAGCCCATGATCAGGTATTTAAAGCCCGCTTCGTTGCTCTTCAGATCTTTTTTCTTGCTTGCTGCCAGCACATACAGCGGTATGCTCATGATCTCAATGCCCAGGAACAGGGTGGTCATGTTTTTAAACGCCGTAAGCATCAGGGCGCCTACCAGCGCAAACAATACCAGTGCAAAGTGGTCTACAAGATTCGAGTCTTCCTCAAAATAATCGTTGGCCAGGATAAACCAAAAGAAGGCGGTGGCCAGTATGATGCCTGAGAATGCAATGGCAGGCTTATCAAAAGCGATCATGTTGTCAAAATAAGAGATGCTCATGCCGCTGCGCCACTCCATAAAGTTAAACACATAGGCAATTACTATCCCCAGCAGGATAAGAGGAAGCAGCAGCTTTTTAAATTTGAAGATCTCAGCCAGCATGGCTAAAATTCCAAGCCCGCTTATAATCAATAGTCCTTTCATATCTTTTTAAACCTGTTTTTCTGTTATTTTAAATTATTCAGCACCTGCAGCGTAGCTTCCTGCGCAATATCGTTCAATGGTTTTGGGTACACGCCAAATGCCAGTATCGCTGCGCAAATAATAATAAGCACCAGCTTGTCGCTGCCTGCCAGCGGGCCAAAGGCGGTGTTGGAGTCCCTGCGGTCGCCCAGCATAATGCCCTGGTAGCTGCGCAGCATGTACACCGCGCCCAGTATTACGGTTAATCCGGCAAAGGCTGCAATTACGCCATTGTACTGGTAAACGCCGTTAATGAGCAGAAACTCGCCCACAAAGCCATTGGTGAGCGGCAGCGCCACCGAACCAAGAACCACAATAAGAAACAACACGGCAAAGTTGCCATTCATACTGCGAATGCCGCCCAGCTTATCTATCTCGCGGGTGCCGGTATGGCGCCACAAAATATCGGCAATAAAAAACAGTCCTACCACGTTTAGGCCATGCGCCAGCATTTGCATCACGGCGCCCTGTATGCCCTGCTGGTTCATCGAAAAAATACCGGCCGAGATCAGGCCCACGTGGGCAATGGATGAATAAGCGATCAGGCGCTTAAAGTCTTTTTGCGAAATGGCAATGATGGATGCGTAAATAATTCCGATAACCGAAAGAACGATGGCCGTTAAGCCCCACTCGGCAACACCCAGCGGCACTACCGGCAACAGCCATTTAATTAGCCCAAAGGTGCCCATTTTAAGCATAATGCCCGAAAGCAGCATGGTGCCCTGCGTAGGGGCATTTACATAGGTATTGGGCTGCCAGGTGTGAAACGGGAACACAGGCATTTTAATGGCAAAGGCAATAAAAATAAGCCAGAACACCGCGCTTTGCTGAACGCCTGTTAAGCTTCTGCCCGCATTGTACAGGTCATGCACCGCCCACGATTTAAGGCCATCTACATTGGTGTGATTATACAAGTAAATAAGCCCGATGAGCATAAACAACGAGCCAAACAGGGTGTATACAAAAAACTTGAAGGTGATCTGGCCGCGGTTTTCGCCGCCCCAAAGCAGACAGATAAAGTACACAGGAATAAGGGCCAGCTCCCAGAACACGTAAAACAAAAAGCCATCGTTGGCGGTAAATACGCCTACCAGGGCCATTTGCATGAGCAGGATCAGGCCGTAAAAATTATGCGCGTTTTCGTATGTGTTTTTAAAGGAGGATAAAATGATAAGAGGTACAAGAAATGTGGTGAGCAACACCATCAGCAGGCTGAGCCCGTTGATACCCACCGAAAAATGGATGCCCAGGGATTGCACCCAGCAGCAATCAAAGCTTAAAATGGCCGCAGCCGGGTTGTGCTTGTAAATACAATAAGCGCCAAGGCCCAGGGCCAGTTCAATCACCGAAAAGCCAAGCGCCAAATTTCGCGCGGCATTTCCCCGGGCAATAAACACCAGCAGAGCCGCCAGTAAAGGAAAAACGATTAATAAAGCTGCTAACATATATTCTGTATTCTTTACTTAATTAAAAAGGTTAATAAAATAATAAGCACCACGCCCAAAGTCATGCTCATGATATAAAGCCCGATGTTGCCGCTTTGCAAATAGCGCACCGATGAGCCGATGAACTTTACAGAGCTGCCTACCCCGTTTACAATGCCATCGATCAGCTGAATGTCAAAAAATTTATGAAAGGCCGACGAGAGAAAATCTAACGGTTTGCGGATCACCGCATCGTAAAGCTCATCCACGTAATACTTGTTGTAAATAATCCGCTGCACCGGCTTCAAATCGCTTTCCTGCGCGGCCGGCAGGGTTTTCTTTTTCATATAAATAACCCAGGTGGCGTATATGGCTGCCACAGCACCTGCCACAGCAATCCCCATCAGCATCCATTCTGTGTTGTGGCTCATAATGCTTGGATTTTTACGTACAATAACTGTATCCAGGTTCGCTGCCATCCAGTTATGCTGGTGCCAGAATTCGGGTAAGCCTAATAAGCCGCCGGCCACAGAAAGTACGGCCAGCACCATTAAAGGGAAGGTCATCGAAAGCGGCGATTCGTGCAGGTGATGCTCCTGCTCGTGGGTGCCCCTGAATTTGCCAAAAAAGGTGAGGAATAAAAGGCGGAACATATAAAACGCGGTTAAAATGGATGCGATCATGCCTATTGCCCACAATACCGGGCTATGCTCATAGGTGTGCGCTAAAATTTCGTCCTTGCTGAAGAAGCCGCTGAACGGCGGGATGCCGCTGATGGCAATGGTGCCCAAAAACATCGTAAATGCTGTAATTTTTATTTTACCCCACAGGCCGCCCATTTTGCGGATGTCCTGCTCACCGCTCATGGCGTGAATCACCGAGCCGGCGCCCAAAAACAATAAGGCTTTAAAAAATGCATGCGTGGTAACGTGAAACACCGCCGAACTGTAAGCGCCCACTCCCAGGCCCAGGAACATAAGGCCCAGCTGCGATACGGTGGAGTATGCGAGGATTTTCTTAATGTCGTTTTGAAAGAGCCCGATGGTAGCCGCAAATAATGCGGTGATGGCGCCCACAATCGCCACCGTGTGGCTGGCTACCTCGCTGATGGAATAAAGCACGTTGGAGCGCACGATCATGTAAATACCCGCTGTAACCATGGTAGCCGCGTGAATGAGCGCTGAAACGGGGGTTGGACCCGCCATGGCATCGGGCAGCCAGGTGTAAAGCGGAATTTGTGCGCTCTTGCCCATGGCGCCAATAAATAAAAGCAGCGCAATGGTGGTAACCACCGCTTCGGGAACCATACCGGCTTTTGAAAACACGGCATTGTACGAAATGCTGCCAAAGGTGATAAAAATAAGGATGATGCCCAGCAAAAAGCCAAGGTCGCCAATGCGGTTCATCACAAAGGCTTTGCGCGCGGCATTGTTATAGGCGGTGTTTTTAAACCAGAACCCGATGAGCAGGTAAGAGCAAAGGCCCACGCCTTCCCAGCCTACAAACATGATCAGGTAATTGTTGCCCATTACCAGCAGCAGCATAAAAAAGATAAACAGGTTCAGGTAGGTGAAAAAGCGGGCAAAGCCATCATCATCGTGCATATAGCCTACCGAGTAAATATGAATTAAAAACCCAATACCTGTAATAATAAGCAGGAACAAGGCCGACAAAGGATCGATCAGAAATTCAAAAGGAATGTCGAGGCTGCCGGAGCTGATCCACGAAAATAAATTAATGGTGTGCGATTTTTGAGCAGCACCCTGCAATTCAACAAACACCAGCACCGACACTGCAAAAGAGGCCAGTACGCAAAGCGAGGCAATAGCGCCGCTCAGGCCTTTGCTCATTTTTTTTCCAAAAAACCCATTGATCAAAAATCCCAACAGGGGAAATAATGGAATGAGTGCTGCAGACTGTATCATATATACTTTACTAAACTAGTTTTTTAAATTGCCTAAAAGATCCGAATCAATGCTTTTTACGTTGCGGTAAATCATACTCAATATGGCCAGCCCCACTGCCACCTCGGCGGCCGCCACGGCCATTACAAAAAACACAAACACCTGCCCGCTCGAATCGCCGTGCAGCGTGCTGAATGCCACCAGCAATAAATTCACGGCGTTCAGCATCAGCTCAATGCACATAAATAAAATAATGGTGTTGCGCCTTGCCATTACGCCAATGGCGCCTATAATAAAGATGATGGCGCTTAGCATCAGGTACATATTTACTGGGATTCCGTTGATCATGTTATGAAGTCAGATTTAAGAAATTAGATTTAAGATTTAATAGTTAAATTTTTTCTCGCAGTTTTTAAAGAAGCCGTAAATATAGCCGTAAGCTCATCACTTTCCTTATGCAACAATTTCAGTTTGGCGGCATCTATTTTTTCATTTGTTTCTTCAATAAGTTCAAACCAAAACATTGACTCGTCGACTTCTTCAAGTACTATATTTAACTTTGAAATAAATTCAGCCGAAGATCGCCCCCTCAGAGATGCTCTGTAGTTAGCAGCAACAGATGTTGCAGATTTTAAAATCTGATAGGATATTACGTCGTTGGATTTTGATTTAGGCAAAGTATTCACAAATCGAATTGTTTCGACCGCAAATTGCTTTGTTCTAATCTTTAAATCCTTTTTGTCCATCAAACTTCTTAAATCTAACTTCTGACTTCTTATTTTATTTCTTTCTTCCCAATCATAATAGCTCCCACCAGCGCAGCCAGCAGTAACACCGACACGATTTCGAAGGGGAACAGGTATTCGTGAAACAGCACACGGCCCAGGTTTTTAATCAGGCCGGCCTCCGAATAGCCGTATTGTTTCAGGTTCAGCTGCTCGGTGCCGCGCAGGGCGCCCACCAGCACCACCAGTAAAAGCCCGCCGATAACACCGGCAATGAGCTTTGAAACGGCTGTTTTTTGCGGCTCCGAATCCTGGTTCAGGTTCATGAGCATGATCACAAACAGGAAGAGCACCATGATAGCCCCGGCATATACGGCAATGTGCACCACTGCCAGAAACTGCGCATTCATTAACAGATAATGCCCGGCGATGCAGAAGAACGTAAGCACCAGGTAAAGCACCGAGTTAACTGGGTTGCGGGTAAATACCACCATTAAAGCAAACATAATTGCCATAAAGGAAAGAATCCCGAAAAGCCATTGTGTAATTGTGTAACCTAACATATTTTATTTAAGATTTAAGATTTAAGAAGTTTGAAAGTGCTGTTCCTTAAATCTATAGTTTACTCGTAGTTTTTTAGTTCTTAAATCTGACTTCTAACTTCTTATTTAGTGTTTGCCTTTCCCCAGCTTCTCCTGGTGCAGCTCGTTGTGCTTCAGGCCCGGTATTTTTTTAAAGGCCAGCACTTCGGGCGTTTGCCGCTTGGTCACGTCAATGCGCTTGTCTATTTTTTCCACCAGCTTGTCTTTTCCGTATACAAACGTATCGCGCTCGTATTCGGCATCCACCAGGCGGTCGGTCAAAAAGATCGCCTCTTTGGGGCAGGCTTCCTCGCACAGGCCGCAAAAAATGCAGCGCAGCATGTTGATCTCGTATTTGGTGGCGTATTTTTCTTCCCTGTACAATCCTTCCTCGCCTTTTTTACGCTCGCCGCTCTCCATGGTAATGGCCTCTGCCGGGCAGGCCACTGCGCACATGCCACAGGCTGTGCAGCGTTCCGCGCCGTTCTCATCGCGCTTCAGCACATGCTGGCCGCGCCATACCGGTGCTATGTCGCGCTTCTTTTCGGGGTACATCACCGTGGGCCTTCTTTTAAAAAGGTGGCTGAAGGTGATGGCCATTCCCTTGACAATGGCCGGAAAATAAATTTTTTCTGCAAAGCTTTGCTCTTTGTGGGATACTACTTTGCTTCTGTTGGTTAATTGCATGACGTTATGCCTTTATGAATGAAACGATGGCAATAAGGATGATTGCACACACCTCGGCAGAGTCGGCCAGATTAGCAATAAAACACATTATCTTCATTCCTTTCATGTTTTAAAATTTAATGTTTCCTCTGAAATATTCTACTACAATGGTAATGGCCAGGTTGAGCAGCGACAGCGGCAGCAAGCCTTTCCAGCCCAGGTTCATCAGCTGGTCGTAGCGGAAGCGCGGGATGGTCCAGCGGATCCACATAAACACCGAAATGAATATGAGCGTTTTTGTAAAGTAAGCGCCAAAGCCTATGAGCGAAATGATCCAGGAACCTTCCTGCAGGCCAAGTGCATGATACAATTCCTGCGCAAACGGAAAGTTGTAGCCGCCAAAATAAAAGCCTGCCATCACGGCCGACGATACAAACATGTTGATGTATTCGGCAAATAAAAACAAGCCAAGCTTAAAGGCCGAGTATTCGGTATGATACCCGCCTACCAGCTCGGTTTCGCATTCGGCCAGGTCAAACGGCGCACGGTTGGTTTCGGCCAGGGCACATACAAAAAAGATAAGGAACCCCAGCGGCTGCCACACCACGTTGGCAAAACCTTTATCCTGTGCCGCTACAATTTCGCTGAAGCTCAGCGTGCCGCCGGCTGTAATGATCAACGCAATAAGCGCAATCCCCATGGCCAGCTCGTAGCTGATCATTTGCGCCGAAGCCCGGATGGCGCCCAAAAGGGAGTATTTGTTATTGGAGGCCCAGCCCCCGATCATAATGCCGTATACGCCAATGGATGTAACACCCAGCAAAAAAATCACACCCACGTTTACATCCGATACCTGGAGCGCGTAAACAGAATCGCCAATCTTCATGGCCGGCCCCCAGGGAATTAACACCCCCGCGATAATGGCAGTAACGATAAACAAACCCGGGGCCAGGATAAATAAAAATTTATTCGACACGTTGGGCACGATCTCTTCCTTGAAGAGCATTTTTCCGCCATCGGCCAAAGGCTGTAACAGGCCCCATTTGCCCGCCCGGCTTGGGCCCCAGCGATCCTGCAGCAGGCCTGCAAATTTACGCTCCCACCAGGTGGAATAAGCGGCTATGCCCAGCGAAAGCGCAAAGATGGCCACACAGATGATGGATTTATAAATGATAAATTCTATTAGCATCATAGCTCAAATGGTTTACGGTTTTTTATCCAGCGGCATAAAGCCCAGCGCTTTTTGCTGTTTTAATACCTGGAGTTTTAATTCGTTTAAGTGTTGGTAATGGTTTTGCGAGATCACCGAATTGCGGTGGATCGGCGAAGGGCCTTCCACCACCCAGTCGCTGGTTTTTTTATGATCGTAGCGGCATGAGTTGCAGATAAATTCCTCCACCTCGTCCCACTGATCCTTGCGGGCGGTAACGCGCAGCACCTCCTCGCCCTTCAGCCAGGCCCGTGCCTTGCCCGAGCATTTATCGCAGTTGCGGTGCACATCCACCGGCTTGGTAAACCACACGCGTTGTTTAAAGCGGAAAGTTTTATCGGTTAAAGCGCCTACGGGGCACACATCGATCACGTTGCCCGAAAAATCATTGCCGATGATGTTTTCGATATAGGTCGAGATCTCTGACGCATCGCCACGGGCAATAACCCCATGCACACGGTTATCGGTGATCTGGTCGGCCGTTTTTACACAGCGGTAACACAAAATACAGCGGTTCATGTGCAGCTTTATCTTGTCGCCAATGTCAATCATCTCGTATTCGCGGCGCTTAAATTCGTAACGCGTGTTTACCGCGCCGTGCTCATAGCCAAGGTCCTGCAGCTTGCATTCGCCGGCCTGGTCACATACCGGGCAATCGAGGGGGTGGTTGATCAGCAAAAATTCCACCACACCTTTGCGTGCTTCCAGCACATCGGGATTGGTGACGTTTTCCACCACCATGCCATCCATCACCTCGGTGCGGCAGCTGGCCACCGGCTTTGGCATGGGCGTTGGGTTGGCGGCGCTGCCCTGTGTTACCTTTACAATGCAGGTACGGCAATAACCGCCGCTGGTTTTAAGCTTGCTGTAATAGCACATGGCCGGCGGGGCCACCTCAGGCCCAATCATGCGGGCTGCCTGAAGAATAGTGGTGCCCTTGGGCACATCAATCTCTATTCCGTCTATAGTTACTTTCATTCTAAGTTAAAAGTTTTTTAAGTCAAAATTCAAAAGATCTTTACTGCTCTTTGTAAGATTAACTGTTATTTTTCCCAATACTTTTTCTATTTGGTCTAATTCCTCTTTTATTTTTTTTTCGTTTTTGATTCCAGATTATATCCTTTGGCAATAACCTCTATCCAAAAACTGGTTTCGTTTGCCGATCTTAATGCGATATCATAAAATCTTGCCAATTCTTTTCGTGCACTATTTGTTTTTGCTCCCTTATATCTTTTTTATACTCCAATCGGCATTTGAATTTTGATTTGCTTTTCTTCTGACTTTTGATTTTATACTGCCTTATGCTGTCACCTTATTTAGTCTATTATAATGGCTGATATCCACAAACTTCTTGCTCTTTGCAATATCAATAAACTCCTGCTTAAAGTGCCGGATGGCAGCAGCCACAGGCCAGGCAGCCGCTTCGCCCAGCGGGCAAATGGTTTTACCTTCTATTTTACTTTGAATATCCCACAGCAGATCCACATCACTTTCAACGGCTGTGCCGTTCAAAAATTTCTGTAATATTTTTTCCATCCAGCCGGTACCTTCGCGGCAGGGTGAACACTGACCGCAGCTTTCGTGGTGATAGAAACGGGTAAAGGTGAACAGGTTTTTTACAATGCTGGTGTCTTCGTCCATCACAATAAAGCCGCCCGAGCCCAGCATAGTGCCGGTAATAAAACCACCGTCGCCCAGGCTTTCATACGTCATTAAGCGTGGCTCGCCTTTGGCGGTTTTTAAAATAAGTTCTGTTGGAAGAATAGGCACGGATGAGCCCCCGGCCACCACCGCCTTCATTTTTTTGCCGTTGCGGATTCCCCCGCAATATTCATCGCTGTAAATAAATTCCTCAACCGGAACACCTAATTCAATTTCATAAACACCCGGCTTATTAATATGACCCGAGGCTGAAATAAGCTTGGTGCCGGTAGATTTGCCGATGCCGATTTTTGCATACTCTTCGCCACCCATGTTTACAATCGGGCAAACCGCTGCAATGGTCTCCACATTATTTACCACCGTAGGGCAGCCGTATAAACCGGCCACCGCCGGAAACGGGGGCTTAATGCGCGGGTTGCCCCGCTTGCCTTCCAACGATTCGAGCAGGGCGGTTTCTTCGCCGCAAATGTAGGCGCCACCACCCACCTGCACGTAGCAGTCGTGCGAAAAATCGGTGCCTAAAATATTTTTGCCCAGCCAGCCGGCAGCATAGGCTTCGGCAATGGCGGTTTCGAGAATGCGTGCCACATAAAAGTATTCGCCCCGAATGTAGATGTAAGAAGTTTTAGCTCCCAAGGCGTATGACGAAGTGATCATGCCCTCGATGAGCGCATGCGGAATTTTTTCCATCAGGTAGCGGTCCTTAAAAGTACCCGGCTCCGATTCATCGGCATTGCACACCAGGTAGCGCGGCACACCTTCGGGCTTTGCCAGAAAGCTCCATTTCATGCCGGTTGGAAAGCCGGCGCCACCGCGGCCGCGAAGGCCCGATTTTTTTACCTCATCGGTCACCTGGTCAGGCGTCATGCTCTTCAGCGCTTTTTCCACCGAAGCATATCCGCCATTGGCACGGTACACATTCAGAGTTTCTATCCCCGGTACGTGTGCGTTGTGTATTAATAATTTTTTGCCCATACGCTGCAGGCGCTCCGTTGGTTGAAGCGCGGTAATTTAGTTATAGTGTGTTTTTATAATCCAGGTCGGTATAGCTTTTTAGTTTTCCTTCGGCTTTGTAATTATCAAGAATACGGTCCACCTTTTCGTAGGTTAAATTTTCGTGAAAGCTGGCGCCGCACTGCATCATGGGCGCCGTGCCGCAGGAACCAAGACACTCTGCCACTTTTAACGAAAACAGGCCGTCGCGGGTGGTTTCGCCCACTTTAATGTTCAGCTTGTTTTCGATGTACTTCACAATATCCTCCGCCCCGTTGAGCCAGCACGAGCTGGTTTGGCATACCTCCAGCACACATTTGCCCATGGGCTTTAAGTTGTACATGGTGTAAAATGATGCCACCTCAAACACTTCAATGGGTTTGATGTTTAATATGGAAGCCACATAATCCATCACCTCGGGGCTTAGCCAGCCGCCAAATTCGGCCTGTGCCACATGCAGCACCGGCAGCAGTGCCGATTTTTGCCTGCCTTCGGGATAACGCGCAATAATTGTTTCCACCGTTTTCATGGCTTCGGGGCCGAACTTTACCTCCGCCCTCTTCGTCGCATCAAAGTGCTGTGCTCCGTGTATCTGACTTCCCATAATTAAAAATTTATAATTAAAAATTTAAAAGTTGGATCTTAGTTTTTAATTATTTCCTGTTTGTTTTTTAACTTTATTATTATCGTCGCTAAAACTTTCATTAACTCGGCAAGTTCGCTATCACATTCGTTCATTATTGGAGAGTTAAACTGGTAAGCTTCCCTAATAATTTTAAGCCAATATTGCGTTTCATTTGCTGATTTTAATGCAATAGATAAATATCTTGTCAGCTCTCTCTCCGAGGAGCTTGATTTTCCCTCATGAACATTTGCACCTATAGATGTTCCTGACCGCAGCAATTGATTAATAATTGAAAAAGGAATTCCCTTTCCTTCCAGTTCCTTCGTTAGCTTAACAATAGAAACCGAAAATGCAATGGTCCAATTCTTTATTTCCTTTTTATATTCCAACTAACCCTGGTTCTTTTGACTTATTAATTTTAAATTTTGACTTTTAACTTAGGCATCTAATTCTCCAGCAATCACATTCATGCTGCTCATGGTAATGATGGCATCGCTCAGCAGGGTGCCCTTTATCATTTCAGGGTACGCCTGGTAATAAATAAAACAAGGCCTCCTGAAATGCAGGCGGAACGGGGTGCGCCCGCCATCGCTGATCAGGTAAAAGCCCAGCTCGCCGTTGCCGCCTTCCACACAGTGGTATACCTCGCCAACCGGCACATCGGTTTCGCCCATCACAATTTTAAAGTGATAAATAAGCGCCTCCATGTTGTTGTATACCTGCTCTTTGGGTGGCAGGAAAAAATCAGGAATATCCGCATGCACCGGTCCATCGGGCATATTCTTGATGGCCTGTTTAATGATCTCCAGCGATTGGGTCATTTCTTCATCGCGCACGGTAAAGCGGTCGTAAGTGTCGCCATGCGTGCCGATAGGAATTTTAAAATCAAAATCCTGGTACGAGGAATAAGGCGTAGCCACGCGCACGTCGTAATCAACACCGGCTGCCCGCAGGTTTGGCCCGGTAAAGCTGTATTGCAGCGCCATTTCAGCGCTGATGGGCCCGCAGTTAATGGTGCGGTCCATAAAAATCTTGTTGCGCATCAGCAGCGCATTAAACTCGCGCTGTGCTTTTGGGAAACCTTCTATAAAGGCATGAATGCGGTCCCAGGTTACTTTGCTCCACTCGCGGTCAAAGCCGCCGATGCGGCAAATATTGGTGGTGAGGCGGGCACCGCAAATGCTTTCAAAAATATCGTAAATATGCTCGCGCCACTGGAACAGGTATAAAAAGCCGGTGGTGCCGCCGGTATCCTGGCCAATGATGGTGTTGCAGATAATGTGATCGGCAATACGCGACAGCTCCATGATGATGACACGCATGTATTCGGCTCGCTTGGGGATCTCGGCTTTAATGAGTTTTTCCACCGTCATGTGCCAGCCCATGTTGTTAATGGGAGAGGAGCAATAGTTGAGGCGGTCGGTAATGGGAGTGATCTGGGCGTAGGGCCTGCGTTCCGAGAGCTTTTCGAACGCGCGGTGTATGTACCCCAGCGTTGGTGTGGCTTCGTGAATGATCTCCCCGTCCATTTTAAGCACGTTTTGAAAGATACCGTGTGTGGCCGGGTGCGTGGGTCCCAGGTTCAGGGTCGAATACTCCTTTTCCATGGTATCCGGCGGCGGCGTAATAGTGCTTTCTTTTTTCATTTTATTCAAGTTTTTAGTGCTTAGTGCTTAGTTTTTAGCGGGTGTATTAAACCCTAAAAACCAAACATTAAAAACTGTTTATCTTCCAAACATCCTGTCATCCTTATCCTCGCGGGTCTGATCTTCGAGCGGGTATTCCTTGCGCATGGGAAAAATATCCATTTCATCCACGTTGAGAATACGCACCAGGTTGGGATGGCCTTTAAAGCGCACCCCGTAAAAATCGTAGGTTTCGCGCTCCATCCAGTTGGCCCCAGGCCAAAGATCGGTGGCAGTTGGTATTTCGGGTTTATTGATGTCGAAAAAGGTTTTAACGCGCACGCGCCTGTTTTTAAGCATGTTGTGCAAATGGTAAATCACCCCCAGCTGCTTTTCATCGGCGGTTTGCATGCCGGTAAGATCGGTTAAAAAATGAAAGTTGAGATCGGCATCTTCTTTCAGAAATTTTAAGACCGCGTGGGTGCTTTCGTGGGCAACGGTAAATACAGGAAAGTCGTATAATACCTCGGCGGATACAACAACACCGGGAAACTTGGCGTTGAGCTTTTCTTTTACCAGATCTAATGTTTCTTGACTCATTTTAATCAGTGTTTAGTGTTTAGTGCTTAGTGTTTAGTAAGGGTTATTCATAACTAAAAACTCAACACTAAAAACTATTTTTATTCGATTCCGTAGCTGTTCAGTAATTTTTTATACTCAGGGCTGTTGCGCCGGCGGCCCGATTCGTTTTTAGACAGCTCCTGGATCTTTAAAATGCCTTCGATGATCTGCTCTGGGCGGGGCGGGCAGCCGGGCACGTAAACATCCACCGGGATAATGCGGTCAATTCCCTGCAGCACGCTGTAAGTGTCAAATATGCCGCCACTGCTGGCGCAGGCGCCCACGCTCAATACCCAGCGCGGTTCGGCCATTTGCTCGTATACCTGGCGCAGGGTGGGACCCATTTTTTTGGCAATGGTGCCCATTACCATCAACAGGTCGGCCTGGCGGGGCGAAAAGCTCAGGCGCTCCATGCCAAAACGCGCCAGATCATAATGAGAGCCCATGGTGGCCATAAATTCAATGCCGCAGCACGAGGTGGCAAAAGGCAGCGGCCATAACGAATTGGCGCGGGCCATGCCGATCACATCGTCTACCTTGGTTGCAAAAAAGCCCGGGCCTTCAATGCCTTCGGGCTGTTTTGCAATCTCGAGCTTGGTTTTTTTGGTGATATCAGTCATCTTAAAATAATTTTAGAGGTTAGATTTTAGAAGTGAGAAGTCTGTCATTCTTAAATCTGACTTCTTTAAATCTTAAATCTCAATCTTCCCAGTTTAAGGCCTTTTTAGAAATCATGTAATAAAAGCCCACCAGCAGCAGGGCAATGAAGCTAAACACCTCCACAACGCCCAGCATGCCCAGTTCCTTAAAATTAGAGGCCCATGGGTACATAAAAATCACTTCTATATCAAAAAGCACAAATAAAATGGCTACCAGGAAGTATTTGATTGAAAAAGGAACGCGTGCATTGCCCTGGGTTTCAATCCCGCACTCAAACGACTCGAGCTTTACCTTGGTTTTGCGCTTTGGCCCCAGCGCGTGAGTGGCCCAGAGAGACACTACCGCAAAGCCCACCGCAATGGTAAACATGATAAAAATGGGGAAATAATCGATGGGTGAATTGGTGCTCATGACGTTCAAATTTAGACTGTAAGATTAGCGATTTTTGGAGAAACCATCAAACTTTCATGACAAAAAAAAGACAATTAATCCTTGCTTTTTCCAGGCTTTTGTCTACATTTTATGCCTCCTGCCCGCAGCTTAATTCCTCTTTGCTTCGCATCATCCGTTTTGCGGCGGCTCATGGCTTTTTCCGCTTCCATCAAGGCATTTGCGCCATAAGCGGCTGTTCTTCACTTACGGCATGCACCGTGCATCGCTCAAGCATGGTTAAAGCGGGCGGGCGCAACAAAAAGGCTGTTTTATCTGTCTCAGCATCACCAGGGCCTGTTTATTTGTTTTGCGCCGATATTTTGTGTAACTTTGCGGCAAGAATCATTACTGATGACAGCAACATTTATATTGGGAATTTTAGGAGGCCTGGGCGCTACAGAAATCATTGTTATTTTAATCATTGTTTTATTACTTTTTGGAGGTAAAAAAATTCCGGAATTAATGAAAGGCCTCGGCAGGGGCATCAAAGATTTTAAAGACGCCAGCAAGGGCGAAACTGAAAGCAGCGAAACTGAAAAAAAATAATTTTTAATGCTTAGCTTTGAAGCGTTATTCAGAAACGGATAACGCTTTTTTATTTTATTTAAAAACCAAATTACCTGTGTATTCCTTTTCAACCATCAAGCAGCTGCAGGCCGATCTGGCATCGGGCGCTGTTTCGTGCAAAAGCCTTGTGGAACAAGCCGTTTCGGCCATCCGGCAAAAAAAGCAGCTCAATGCCTTTTTAGAAGTGTTTGAGCAGTCGGCCCTGGCGCAGGCCGAAAAGGTGGACGGCAAGCTGAAAAGCGGCGGGGCCGGCAGGCTGGCCGGCGTGGTGTTTGGCCTAAAAGACAACATCTGCTACAAAGGCCACAAGGTATCGGCCTCCTCTAAAATACTGGAAGGATTTGAATCGCTGTATTCGGCCACCGTGGTTGAAAAGCTGCTGGCCGAAGATGCCATTATCATTGGCCGCCTTAATTGCGACGAGTTTGCCATGGGCAGCAGCAACGAAAACTCAGCCTATGGCAATGTGCTCAATCCCTTAAATGAAAAATGCGTGCCCGGCGGCTCTTCGGGTGGTTCGGCAGCGGCAGTGGCGGCCGGCCTGTGCCATGTTACCCTGGGTTCCGATACGGGCGGTTCTATCCGCCAGCCGGCATCCTTTACCGGCACCTATGGCATGAAGCCCACTTACGGCCGCGTGTCGCGCTACGGGCTCATCGCCTACTCCTCGTCGTTCGACCAGATAGGGCCCATTACCAAAAGCGTGGAAGACATGGCCCTGGTGCTTGAAATTATCAGCGGCCGGGATGCGCACGACAACACCTCTTCTTCCAAAGAAGTGGATGATTATTCGAAAGCCCTGCTACCCGAAAAAAAATACAAGATCGCTTACATCAAAGAGTGCCTCGAAAACGAAGGCATTGACCCCGAAGTAAAACAATCGGTACTTAGCCACATTGAGAAGCTGAAAGCCGAAGGCCATACGCTGGAGCCGGTGAGCTTTCCTTACCTGGATTACCTGGTGCCAACCTATTATGTACTTACCACGGCCGAAGCTTCGTCAAACCTGTCGCGCTTTGCCGGCATCCATTACGGCTACCGCAGCCCGCAGGCCACCGACCTGGAAAGCACCTATAAAAAATCGCGCAGCCAGGGGTTTGGTAAAGAAGTGAAGCGCCGCATTATGCTGGGCACTTTTGTGTTAAGCTCGGGTTATTACGATGCCTATTACAGCAAGGGCCAGAAGGTAAGGCGGGTGATACAGGACAAAACCCGCGAGCTGTTCAAACGCTTCGACTTTATCCTCACACCCTCCACACCGGGCACGGCCTTTGAGTTTGGCAAAAACAGCGCCGACCCCATTAAAATGTACCTGGAGGATATTTTTACCGTACAGGCGCCCATTGCGGGCATTCCCGCCATATCGGTGCCATGCGGCACACATAGCAACGGCCTGCCCATGGGCCTGCAGCTGATGACCGATTATTTTGAGGAAGGCAAGCTGCTGAACCTGGCGGCGCGGATAAAATCTTAAATTTGCGGTGTAAAATGTCAGGCGCATTTACATCATATTTTTAAATAATATTATACATTTACACAATTAAAAATCTATCTCATGAAAGTATCAGTTATCGGGGCAGGCAATGTAGGAGCTACATGCGCCGAATACATTGCCCTTAATCGCATTGCGAGCGAAGTTGTAATCCTCGACATTAAAGAAAATTTTGCAGAAGGCAAAGCGCTTGATCTGATGCAAACCGCAACGCTCAACGGCTTTAACACCCGTATTACCGGCAGCACCAACGATTACAGCAAAACCGCCAACAGCAAGGTGGTGGTAATTACCAGCGGCATTCCGCGCAAACCGGGCATGACCCGCGAGGAGCTGATTGGCATTAACGCCGGCATTGTAAAAACCGTAACTGAAAATGTGCTGAAACATTCGCCCGAAGCCATCATCATTGTGGTGAGCAACCCCATGGATACCATGACCTACCTGGCCCTGAAAGAAAGCAAGCTGCCAAAAAACCGCATCATCGGCATGGGTGGTATTTTAGACAGCGCCCGTTTTAAATGTTATTTATCACTGGCCCTCAACGCGCCTGCCAGCGACATCAGCGGCACCGTTATCGGCGGCCACGGCGATACCACCATGATTCCTTTAACCCGCCTGGCTTCATACACCGGTGCGCCTGTTTCTCAATTCCTGGATGCTGACACGCTGAAAAAAGTGGCGGCCGATACTATGGTAGGCGGTGCTACCTTAACCGGCATGCTGGGCACCAGCGCCTGGTATGCTCCAGGTGCTGCCGTGGCAGCACTGGTAAACAGCATCATCAACGATCAGAAAAAATTATTCCCTTGCTGCGTGCTGCTGGACGGCGAATACGGCCAGAAAGACATCTGCCTGGGCGTGCCTGTAATTATCGGCAAAAACGGCTGGGAAAAAATTGTAGACTATAAACTGAATGCCGATGAGCAAGCGGCCTTTAACAAAAGCGCCGACGCCGTGCGCAGCATGAACCAGGTGCTGAGCGAAATGAAATCGGCGTAATACTTTATTAACCACATAGAGCACATAGATTAAACGCGATCCATAAGGATCGCGTTTTTATTTTACAGCGCTGATCGGAATGCTTGATTTCTGAATTACGCATTTTTCATGCCTTCAAAAACACAATCTTACGGGAGGCTTAAATTCAGGTTGGTATTATTCCGTTATTTTAATAATATCGTAGCTTCGGGCTTTACCTGAAACATAATGATCTGTTACAACCATCGCTGGGGCCGGCGACAGTTTATCGGTATAACCGTTGAACATAAGAATGGGTGAAGGCTGCTGATCGATGACCTGCCGTTTCAGCCTGCCTTTCTCATCAATGGTTGTGCACACAAGCAGGCTTTTCTTTTTCCGTTTGGCTGCCTTATATTTTCCTGGATCCATGGTCATATCAGGATCCTTTTCGAGGTTGGTGGGATGCTCATAATAAATAAAATGCAGATGTTTCCCCGGAACAACGGCAAGGCCGGTAGTAAAGTTCCTGTTTTTATAATCTCCCTTCTCTTTAAGCGTATTTCGCGGTATTATTTTCATCCACTCCAGTTTGTATTCTTTAGTATACTTGTATACAAGCAGCTCCTTCTCCCAGTGCTCCTGCGCGGCCAATTTATCTGAATGGGAATAGTTGACTGAATGGTAATATCTGAAGTCATCGTTCCTGTTATATACAACATAGGTTTCATGATTCAATAAAAACAGGTCTACCGGTTTAAAATTGTCCTCCGACCATTCCTCCAGGTTTTTCAGTTCCGTATTCTGGCCTTCGAAGCTCCGGCTCAGCGGCTTTAAGCCGGAACTCCATACTGTCATAAAAACCCGGATGCCGGCCTTTTCATCATCCTTTGGCCGGCAGTGCCCATAGCAATACAATTTATCACCGGCAAGTTTTAGCCTGGGATTAAAGAGCTTTAACCCTTCCCCGGCAATACGTACAGTATCAGGCTCTGCTTGCCCCTTCTTTAAAACTCCCACCAGGGCGTGATCGCCTTTGCTGTTCTTGTATTGAAGCAGGCATGACAACACCCCTTCATCGTTCAGAATAAATTCAGATCCTTTAGCAAGCTCATTTTGAACCCTGTGTGGCAGGCGGCCTTCCCAAAGCATGTTCCATTCATCCACATCATACACTTTTACGGTAAAGTCCGCATATCCTCCGTCGCGCTTGGCTGCTATAAACATTTTTTTCCGGTCAGGCGACATGCCTGCCGTGACACGGATGCCATCTTCTTTTGCCGGAAATTCCTCTATTATCCTTGCCTTGCCAACTTGTGAACCGCTGACAGGATTAAATTCATACATTAACAATATATCCCGCGATTTGCTGTAGGCACGGATAAACAACAGGAGCTTTCTGTATGCCGGAAACAACCCCACTACTATTACGTCGCTGTTAAGGCCCACGTACTCTTTTATGCTTAGGTGTGTTTGAAAAACAGGCCGGCCTTCCAGGTCGGTTTTATGAATCTCCAGCGAATTCAGGTAGCGGGTTTCGCATCTCAGAAAATAGGCCCCGCTCGAATCGCAGCCGGAGGGATCGTGCCTTCTGATGTGCTTGGCTGTTTTAAACGGCTGCCCGGTGCGAATACTAACCGTTTGGCCGGGCAATAGCAGCGAAACAAATGTTACAGCCGCTACAAATAAGGATCGTTTCATGGGTGACGTGGGTATAAGCAGATTTTCAAATGTACCAAAAAAGAAGAGGCATGTTTTACCACTTGTATATCAAAACCGGGTTTTTACTACTTTTACGCTGCATGAAAACCCGGATTGTTCTACTTTGTTGTTATGCAGGTTCGTATTTTGCCCAATACGAGCCCCTGGCCCGCAATGCCTTTATGAACCAGGAAATGCAGGAGGCCTTTGATTACTGGAACATTCAGCGCCCCAACACCACCTTTCATTCGGCTTTTAAACCTTATTTAAGCAGCACCTTTGCCGATGCCAGCGATTCGGTGGTGCCCTTCCGCTTTTACGCCTTTAAAAACTTTTTTTTGAGCAAAACCCTCAACGAAAAACCCCAAAAGCCCGACTGGTATAACCTGCAGGTGCACCCCATTGCAGATGCCGAGCTGGGTTATGATGGCGTGCTCAAAAAAACAATTCCTTCGCTGATCGGCGGCACGCATGTAAAGCTCAACATCAATAACGATTTTACCTTTGCCGCATCGGTGTACGGTGGCAAAAGCAGCTTCCCGTTTTTTAACGACACCGGCATTTCCACGCAAAAAATAATTCCTGCTTACGGGCAGGCCTATGGCAATTCAAAAAACGGCTATTCGTTTGTGGATTACACCGGATATGTTTCTTATTCGCCCAACAACAGTAAAATTTTTAACCTGCAGCTGGGCCGCGATAAACATTTTATCGGCGACGGGTACCGCAGCCTGCTGCTGAGCGATTATGGCCCTGCCTATCCTTATTTCAGAATGAATGCCAACCTGTGGCGCCTGCAATACAACGCCTGGTACAGCTGGATGTATGATGTAAGCACCGCCAACGGCATGAAAAAAGATTATACCAATAAGTTCGGCACCTTTCACTACCTCAGCTATAATATTATAAAGGAGCTTAACGTTGGCCTGTTTGAAAACATTGTGTGGCGGGGCACCGACAGCAACCAGGTGCGGACGTTTGAGGTGAATTACCTCAACCCTGTTATTTTTCTGCGCCCGCAGGAGTACGCCGTGGGCTCGCCCGACAATTCGTTTATTGGTGTAAACATCAACGGCACCCTCTTCAGGCACCTGAAATTATACGGGCAGCTGGCCCTTGACGAGTTTTTTCTAAAAGAAGTGCGCGCCCGCC
Source organism: Bacteroidia bacterium (assembly GCA_044221905.1). GTDB lineage: Bacteria > Bacteroidota > Bacteroidia > B-17B0 > Aurantibacillaceae > Aurantibacillus. The sequence goes on along the minus strand of JBGAOE010000002.1, from coordinate 774,496 downwards.
GCGGCTGGTGGGGCAACAAGCAGGGCTGGCAGCTGGGTGCCAAATACATCAATGCTTTTGGCATTAGCGGTTTAAAGCTGCAGGTAGAATATAACGAGGTGCGCCCATACACTTATTCGCACGGAGTGGTGCAGCAAAACTACGCGCATTATGGCATGCCGCTGGCGCACCCGCTGGGCGCCAATTTCAGGGAGCTGCTGGGCTTTGTAAATTACCGCAAAAACAGCTGGGAGCTGAGCTGGCAGGGCCTATATGCCGTTGTGGGCAAAGATTCGCTGAGCCCAAGATCAAACGTGGGCCAGAACATTTTTTTGCCCTATACCACGCGGCCGTTTGAGTATGGGCACAACACCACGCAGGGCGTTAAAACCACGCTGTTGCAAAGCCAGGTAAAGTTTTCTTATTTTCTTATCCCCGATATGAACATGCGGTTGGAGCTGGGCTACATACAACGCGCCGAAAAAAACACAAACAATTACCAGCTGCAGGATCCTTATTTTTTTATTGCATTTAAAACCAGTTTCTGGAACACCTACCGCGATTAAATTCTAACGCTATGGAAGCACTCCGGTCCTATATCCATTCCCTGAACCCGATCTCAGACACCAGCTGGAGGCGGATCGAATGCTTATTTGCCAAAAACACTGTTCGCAAGGGAGAGTTTTTTATTAAGGAAGGTGTAATGGCCACACACATTGCTTTTTTGGAACATGGTGTGATGAGGGCCTTTTACAGGAACAGCGAGGGGCAGGAATACAACAAACATTTTTTTACGGCACCCTGCTTTATTGGCGGCTACGCCTCGCTCATCACCGGCCGGGCCAATGTCATCAACCAGCAGGCCATTACCGATTGCAGCATATGGATGGCCGATTTTCCGGCTTTTTCAGCTCTGTACAAATCATGTCCCGACCTGGAAACAGCCGCCCGTCGGCTGGCAGAACTATATTTCGTAAATAAAGAGCAGCGCGAAATAGAAATTGTGCTGCTTGACGCCGATAAGCGCTACCTGCTTTTTCAGAAACAATACCCGCAGCTGGAGCAGCTGGTGCCGCAATACCACATTGCTTCTTATTTAGGCATTACACCTACGCAGCTAAGCCGTATCCGGCGAAAATTTACCGGCAAATGATTTCTTATGGACACTCTATCCCTAACGCAAGGCGGCAATACTCCATTCTGCGTGAGGGATTGAGCCATTGTATGAGCTCTTTTTTATGGCCCTGTTTAAGGCCATAAAAAAAGCGAGTGGCGAAAGCCCGACCCATAAAGCGAGCGAACAAAAATAATAGCGAGGTGAGCGCTGCTTTATGGGGCACGTCCTTATATAACGTATTATTAAAAGCAAATACGCTTCACTAGTTACATTACTTGACCTTGCCTGAGGCTGGGCTATCTCAAAACACAATTCATATACCTTCTGCATGAGGAGTCATTATTAACTCTAATATTATTATGATGTATCTATTTCTTTACCTATGTAAATGCACGCCGCTTTTTTACATGCTTACTTTGTGTCATTATTTAAAACCAACCGTAATGACAAAAAGAATTCTCCCCGCAGCGGCCCTGGCCCTGCTTGCATCGGCCACACTGGCACAAAAAACAACCACACAAAACAACAATGCGTTTATTAACCCGCCGGGCGTATTTGACGCGTCTAAAAACGGGTTTTCGCACATTGGCACCAAGAACAAAAACGCCAACCTGGTGTTTATTTCAGGACAGTGGGCCTCTGACAGCACGGGCAAGCTGGCAACCGAAGATTTTGCCGGCCAGGTTAAAAAAACCATAGAGAACCTGAAAACCTGCCTGGCTGCCGTTAAGCTTTCCGAAAAAGACATCATTAAGCTCACCGTGTATATTGCCGATTACACGCCCGAAAAAAAACTCGCGCTGTTGCGCACTGCCGGCCCCATGTTAAACCTGGATGTTTTTCCCACCAGCGTGATTGTGCCGGTGCCGGTAATGGCCACTCACCCCAAATCGCTGATAGAGATGGAAGCCATTGCCACCCAATAATATGAAACCGCTTACCATTCTTTTACTGCTAAAGGCCACACCAGCCTGGCTCCGGTTATCGCGCAGCGATCGCCGGAGCTTTTATGAAGCCACGTTGAGTCCCATTCTTCAATCATTTGCAGGGCAGCTGCAGCTTAAATTTTACGACAGCGAATATTTTAATTCCCGCGTTTCGGATTTTGTGATTTTAGAAACGGATAACCTGCCTGCCTACCAGCTGTTTATGGAGCGGCTTCGCGATACAGATGTATACCGGCTGCCTTACTTTGAGGTGGTTGAGATCATCCCCGGGCAGGAAAATGCCTACCAACAATTTGACACATTAATACAATGATTTATGAAACTGACAGGAAACACTGTTTTAATCACCGGCGGCTCGTCAGGCATTGGCTTTGAGCTTATGCAGCGGTTTATCTCAGCGGGTAATAAGGTAATTATTACCGGGCGCAATGCCGCCAGGCTGGCATCTGTAAAAAAGCAATACCCCGAAGTTGAAATTTTTGAAGGCGACCTTACCCACCCGCTGGTGCTGGATGAGCTGGTGTTATTGGCAGAGAGCCGCTACCCCGGTTTAAACCTGCTGATCAATAACGCCGCCGTGCAATACAACTACAGCTTTATAGATGAGGCCACGGTAATTAACAAGGTGGATTACGAAATAGCCGCCAACCTGAATGCGCCGGTGAAGCTAACGGCTCTTTTATTGCCGCTTCTTATTAAAAACGGCAGCAGCGCCGTTGTAAACGTAAGCAGCGGGCTGGCCATTACACCAAAAAAATCGGCGCCGGTGTATTGTGCCACCAAGGCCGGGCTGCACAGCTTTACCAAAGCCCTGCGCTACCAGTTAAAAGATACAGGGGTTAAGGTATTTGAAATTATACCCGCACTGATAGATACGCCTATGACCGAAGGTCGCGGCCGCTCGAAAATGCCGCCCCGCAAGCTGGTGGACGAGTTTTTTAGTGATTTTAAAAACAACCGCTATGAAAGCTACATTGGCAAAACCAAGCTGCTTAAATGGATCAACCGGCTTTGGCCGGCACTTGCCGACCGCATCATGATGAATGGCCTGTAACCCGCATTTTACCCGGCCATTACCTGGCGCAGCACCTCCAGGCTTTTTACCTCGCCAAAAGCCGGCACATGCAGCCCGTAGTATGCCAGAAAAACATCGAGCAGGCATTGGCGCTGGCTGTTTGTGAGCTTTTGGTGCAGGCCGCTTGTTTTTAAAAACCCTGAGAAAAGAACCGAATCCTCTTTGCTCAAACCCAGCGGCAGAGCCAGGCACACCGGCGAGAACTGCCCGTCGCGGCAATCAAAAAAGGGCCGGGATGCGCTGTAGTTATTTTGCGGCTCAAAGCCCAGGTAGCGGGTGAGCTCGGTTAAAAAATAAAGATGCAGGTTCTGGTAATCCTGCTCCAGGTCGTTGAGCAGGCGCAGGCAGGTTTCGATAAACTCAAAAAGATGAAGGTTGGCGCTTTGCTCTTTAAGCGATTTGAGCAGAATTTCGTTTAAAAATTGTGCTATGGTAAGCTTGGAAAGCGACAGGGGAATGTGGTTAAGAATGGCATAGGGAGCCACTTCGGTGAGCTGGTGCACATCCTTGTTTTGTTTGAGCACCAGCTCCACACTCACCAGGTTAAGCGGCAAAATGCCGGCGGGTTTTATTTTGGAAGAGCTGGCTTTGCTGGTGGCGGCAGCCACCGTAAGCAGGCCGTTGTGCCGGGTGTAAAGCTTTAAAATGTGCTTTTTGTCGCCGTACCGGATCGCTTGAAGAATGATGGCTTTATCGGAAACCCGCATTAATTGATCACGAGTATTTTTGTGACCGCTTTTTGCTCGGCATCGGTGGAGGTGGTGTATACCACGTAAACCCCCGGCGCTACGTGGTTGTGCGAAAAGGTGGTGAGGTCCCACTCCACCTGGCCGCCGTGCGATTTGGTTTCCCAAACAATGTTGCCGCTTTCGTCGGTTATTTTTACAATGGAGTTATCCACCAGGCCGCGCACAAACACCGTGCCCTGGTATTTTGGCCGCACCGGGTTGGGATAGGCGTATACATCGCTGTACTGCTTGTCGCCCTCCAGTATGGGGCTGCGGAAAGACTGCAAGCCCAAATCCGTGCCAAAAAACAGGTCGCCGGTGGCCTCGTTGTAATTAAGGTCCATTACAAAGTTAGAGTAAAGGGGGCTGTTGTCTTTTGTAAAGTGATAAAGCTGCTGCATGCCATCGGGACTAAAACAATACACCCCGCCGGTTTGGGTGCCCATCCATTTATTGTTGGCGCCGTCTACGGCAATAGACGTTACTACTTCCTTGCCCAATAAAAGCTCCACGTTGCCATCCTGTACAATTTTGATGGGTTGCGCATCAAAATTAGAGCTCGAAAAAATGCTCGATGGGTTGTAAAATACAACTACCCCGGCCGAGGTGCCCACCCAAATTTTTCCATCTTTGTCTTCGGCAATAGAAAATACGGAGTTGGACTGCAGGTTGCCGTTATTTACATCTTTGGTAAGCAGCTTATAGGTAGGGGCCCCAAAGTTATTGTGCTTTAATACGGTGATGCCGCCTTCGCGCTCGTGCAGGGCCCACACATAATTGTTCCTATCCACCAGTATTTTGCGGGTAAAACGGGCGGCGCCAAAATTGTAGGTCTGAAATGTGCCGTTTTTTTTGCGCACGCTGATGTAGTTGTTTACATCGCTGTTGGCAAACCACAGGTTGCCGTCGGTATCCATGCTCAGGCCGCTCACCCTCGGATTGCCCGGGTTGGCCTCCGACATGGGCGAGTTGGAAGCGTCGTAAACGCCTACCAGCTGGTTGTTTTTATATTCCAGCAGGCCGTTAAACCACGAGCTGGCCCACATTTTGGTATTGTCTTTGCGGTCAAACAGCACACAGGTAATATCCAAAATGCGGTTGTTGTTCAGGTCTTTTGTTTTAACATACGACCACTCTCCATCCTTCAGCACGTTCAATCCTTCCTCCAGGTAGGCCGAGCCGCCACCATCGTCGGGGTGCGAGGGCGAAACCGCCACTTTGCCGTTAAACACATCGATGCTGTTGATGTACGCCTGGTTAATGCCATTGCGGGTTACAGGGTACTGCTTGTAAAAGGGATAATAAGAGTAGGTTTGGTAAAGCCCGTACTTAAGGTCGGCCACCCAGTACACAAAGTTAGAAAGGTGATCTTTGCTGTAAAATGCATCGGCCACCATAAAATCGGTATGGCCGTTAAAACTTGTAAGGTAATTGGTTGGCACTTTTGTATTTACGTTCACCACCTTCAGCCCGTTGTGGTCTACGTAAGAGATCAGAGAATCCGTGCTCAGACACATTTTATAGATAATATAACCCGAGGGGTTGGCGTCAAAAACACTCCAGGTGTTATTGTTAAGGAGGTACAGGGTATCTTTCAGAATCTGTGTAGGATCGGATTTGTAAGGAGAATAGGCGGCCACTATTTTTCCGCCGGCGCCGCTCACCCCGCTGTAAGAGCCCTGCGGCAGCGCGGCTGCCAGTTTCCAGTTATTAAAGTTGGCAAGGTCCTGGGTTTTGTAATTGGCTTTGAAAAGGCCCTTGGGCGTGGCCGCAAAAATAAGGGAATCGTTCAGTGCCAGCTGGTACACTTCCAGGTCGGCACCATTGGCGCCAATCACAAACGTTTCACGTACTTCCAGCTTCTCCATATCAAACACCACAATGCCAAAGCCACAGGCCATATAGGCGTACTGCTTATAAAACGTTACCTCGTTAATGGTTTTCTTTCCATTCAGCACCTTTAGCTTAAAGTCGGCGTAATTGGTAATGTTCTGTTGCAGATCAATCACATCAATGTTGCAGTTTTCGTACAACACCATCAGCTTGTTGTTATAAGGGTTGGCGCGCAGCAGCTTTACGCTCACATCGCTCAGGCCGTTTATTTTAGTAAACACCTGGGGGCTGAGCTCGGCCTGGTCAAAATAAACCACGCCTGTTTTATTGGCGCCGTATACCTTTGAGCCCACTTTGGCAACAGAAAGGCAGCTGTTCAGGCTCAGGTGATCCTGCCACACCCGTGGACCGATTTGAGAGAACGCATGAAAAAATAAAACACAAAAAAAGAGAGAAAGTACCCTGCCCATCAATAGTTTATTTACATTTTTGTAAGTAACGTTAAAATTACAACAATATTATCTAATCCGGGGAAAAATATGGTGTTTTATTTGTGTAATTATGGGCTCCGCAGTTCAATGGCAGGGCAAGCCCCGCCACCAGGAGTTTACCTCCTGGCTGGATAGAATGACAGCCCGGCTATGGAAAAATTCTATACTTATGTTCTCGTTTCTCCATCACACTGCCGGTTTTACATAGGGCAGTGCGGCGACCTTGATTCCCGAATTATCCGTCACAACAATGGCTTAGTAAATCAACCAAATCTTACAAACCCTGGGATTTAGTTGGGTGCCATTGAAAAGCCAACACGCAGCGAGGCCATGCTGCTCGAAAAAAAGCTCAAGAGCCTGAATACGGAGGACCTTAAAAAATTTATCGCTAAGTATTTCAATAGCTAATTTAATGCTATCTTTGCAGCTTCTGGCTCCGTAGTTCAACTGGATAGAATGACAGATTCCGGTTCTGTTGGTTGTGGGTTCGAATCCCGCCGGGGTCACAAAACAGAGCGAGTGCGAAGAGCGAAAGCGATGAGCACTGCTCTGTTTTTCCTCATTCTCGCTCTCATTCTCATAGATTACAGTTTTTTTAATGCTATCAAAATCTTCAACTCTTCTAACTCGGAGTTTGATATTCTGTCAGCCAGGGTCACAAAACAGAGCGAGTGCGAAGAGCGAAAGCGATGAGCACTGCTCTGTTTTTCCTCATTCCCGCTCTCATTCTCATAGATTACAGTTTTTTTAATGCTATCAAAATCTTCAACTCTTCTAACTCGGAGTTCGATATTCTGTCAGCCAGGGTCACAAAACAGAGCGAGAATGAGAGTGAGAGCGATCAGCACTGCTCTGTTTTTCCTCATTCCCGCTCTCATACTCATTCTTTTACCTACATCCATTTTCCGAAATTTGCCAAAATCCTAAACTCTTCCAGTTACTGCCAGCTGCTTTTTATGAGTGCAAATTTTACATTTACTTGAAGGTGGTTTTTAATGGATATACACGTTCACACCCGAATCTTCATGACATTTCGTATTATTGTTATTTAATAGCTATTTTCGTAATTACCCAAAATGAAATCTATAGCAATATTATTTATTTCACTGCTTTTTGCCTCAAATATTGCTTATTCCCAAAAATACAAGATTGTTAAAGAAGCCGATTGGGTGAGCTTACTTGAAATCCCCAGGGGCAGCTCCGTTGCGAAATATGACATAAGCTCAGGCTATTACACCACCCTGGCAGACTACCAGGTGAATTTGGATGAAAACGCATTTTATAATCATGACGTAACCAAAGTGCTCTCTTACAGCGGCATTACCAATGCGTCGCAGCTACTCGTCACATTCGACACATCTTACCAGAAATTGAAAATACATCATCTTTATGTATGGAGAAACGGAGTGAAGATTGACCGCACGAACAGCCTGAGCTTTGAGATAATGAATAACGAGTATGATCTTCATAACGGGATTTATATGGGAAGAATTACAGCTTACGATAATCTTATTGATATACGAAAAGACGATTTGATTGATTTTGCTTATACGCTAACAGGAAAGAATCCCATTTTTAAAAACAGCAAGTACTTATTTATCCCTTTAGAAACGTCCAATCCTGTTGACCTATATTCTGTGCGTGTTTTATATTCTAAAGACAAGGATTACAGCTACGAATGTGTTGATTGCGACAGCAGTATAAAATTTACCAGCGCATCAACACCAAAATACCGTGAAATAAGCATGACGATAGAGAATGGCAAAGCAACTAAACTTGAAAAAAATATTCCAAGCTGGATTATCCCTTACAAATATTTTACACTCAGCAGCTTTAAAACATGGAAAGATGTTAATACCTGGGCGCAAGGCGTATTTACCTTAAGTGTACAACCAAACTTACAGGGTGTTTTTAAAGAGATCTTTACCGGTAATGAAACAAGAGATGAAAAAATAAATAAAATAATCAATTACGTTCAGGATGACATAAGGTATATGGGTATTGAAGCCGGCATTGGAAGCATAAAGCCCTTCCCTCCCGATCAGGTTGTTAAGCAGAGATTCGGCGACTGTAAAGATAAATCGCTTTTAATGGTATCGCTCCTCAAAAAGATAGGTATAACCAAAGCTTATCCGGTGCTTGTAAATGTTGGGATGCAAAATACACTTGCCAAATTTTATCCAGGCAACGAAGTTTTTAATCATTGTATTGTTACTTTTGAAATAGACAGTGTAGCCTATTGGGTAGACCCTACAATTATGCAGCAGGGCAGCGATTACAAAAATGTATCGTTGGTGGATTATGGCCGGGCATTGATTATCGGAAAACCATCCGACTCACTGGCAAGAATACCTCCACGCAACATGAAGTCGGCTGTAAAAATAAAAGAAGAATTAACCGTTAAATCCTTTACAGAACCTTCCACTCTTGAGATCAAATCCACCCGGTATGGTTTTGAGGCGGACAGAAGGCGGATAGACCTGGAGAGACACGGAACCGCCGATTTTGTAAAAGCTGTTTCGGAGGATCTGAAATTAATTTATCCCTCCGTAAATCAAGCGGCAGATGTAACAGTTAAAGATGATGCATCCAGCAACATCATTTCAATTACTTACCATTATGATGTAGATGGATTTTGGAAGGACGGAGACAAAGAAGCGGAAAAAAAACTGGCCGGCTACTGGATGTTTAAGTTTGAGCCGCGCACAGTATATGATTATTTAAATATGTTTATAACAGGTACGCGAAAGTTTGATTATGCCATCCCCTATCCTATGAATTTAAATTATCAGATCATTTTCCATTTTCCCGATGACATGTTGATTTATGACCGATATGTTAAACACGATAACGCAACGTTTTTTTTCGATGAAAAAACAGAGCAGCTCAGCAGCAACTCTTTTCAAGTGACGTATCATTTCAACACAAAAGCTCCGTTTGTTCCGGCTGCGGATTATGAGAAGGTATGCGAGGAAAAAAATAAAGTTTTAGGCAATTTGCCTATAATAATCTATTTCGATAAATAGGTCTGAAATGAAAATAATACATCTATCTATAATCCTGTTTGTTTTTTCCGCTTCTGTTCTTTCAGGCCAGGATACTGCTGCCATTTATTTCAACAAAGATGGTGCTGTAACAACCAATAGCGGGCAGGCCGCTTATTACAGAAAATGGATTAAAGGCACAAACAGCGCGGAACCCTGGAAGGCGTACGATTATTTTATGAATAATAAACTTCGGATGATCGGAACCTATACCTTAAATGAATTGAATTCGAGACAGGGACATTTTGTTTATTTTTTTGAGAACGGCCAGAAAAAATCTGAAGGAGCATTCAAAGATAATAAAGCCGAAGGGCGATGGAAATACTGGTATGAAAATGGCGCGAAAGACGGTGAAGGAATTTATCATGCCGATAAGCGTGAGGATAAATGGATTTTCCTGCATGAAAATGGCACTAAAAAATCAGAGGGTGAGTACCTGTACAATCAAAGAACCGGCGTTTGGAAATTCTGGGACCAAAAGGGACAACTGGATCTTGAGGAAAATTATTATAAGGGGCAAATTGCTTTCACGCGATGGTATCATGAGAATGGCTCGAAGAAGGCTGAAGGTAACTATTTGAACGAGAAAAAAACAGGTGAATGGGTTTATTGGGATTATGATGAAAAAGTGTATTTAAAAGGCAATTACTTAAACGGAGTGCAGCATGGCGAATGGACCAGATACTTTGAGAATGCGCAAAGCATGAAGGTTTATTATGAAAATGGAGTTGTAAAAGACAAAAAACTGGGTGGGATCGCAAGAAAAGAATAATGCCCTAAACCCTGTTGCATCCGTTGCCGCTTCATTATTCTGGCTTATTTGCTGAATAAATTAAATCGCTCCGCACAGCGTTTCAATTTTGTTGGTGAAATTTCCTTTTTGCCAGAGAATGTATGAATTTCAACAAAGGGGCTTTTTTTACTTTTTCTCCAGGTGCCTGCCACCTCATTTTCAGATAGCAGGATGGGCTTAAAAATTCCGTTTCCGGTTTCGGAGCTATCGGGGTCAGCCGGTAAAACTATATTCCTCCCTTCTGAATAACCTACCATGTATTCGTCGTAACAGGGCAATAACGCGCAGATCGGATTTCCTGCAATGGTATTTTTGTTTTCGAAATGATAATATTTCAGTTCATTGTACGTAAACTCTTCCAGTTTTTTGCCCAATTCCGTTATTCCAATTTTAGCGTCGCTCACACTCAATCCGCTCCACCAGGCAAAATCTTTTAATGTGGCAGGGCCCCGTGATTGAAAATACAATTGAGCCAGCTTTGCAATGGATTCAGGTTTTGAGATCTTACTGCTCGCTGGCACTCTCCTTTCAAAAAGGGTGTACGTTCCTTTTTTATCTCCGTTACATAAGAGCATTTCTAACTCCGCCCTGATTATAATTTGAGTTGCGAGCAAATTACTGACTGTGATCTTGTGCATCAGCAAACAATCCATGATATTCTCCTTGCTGAGGCTGTCTGCTTTATGGAATTTTTTCTCGATTATTTTCCAAACCTTTAAAAACAGCTCGTTGGTGAGCCCTTCTTTCTTATCAATATATTGCGTTGCTTTTTTTACGTTGGGGGCCGAGAGTTCCATCATCCACCTGATATCCTTTTGATGCACCAAATGCCAGGTAGGTCGCAATACATGTGTTCTGATGATTTCACCGGCGTTGATCAGGTTTTCAATGGCACTTCGGTTAGCGCTTTTCATACGCAGGGCCACCGCCCAAAGTGCCATCGAATAATCCTGGGCCTGCATGGCGCCAAAATGAGCCACCACGTCGTCAGGCGTTTCAAGCCAATTGGCTGACAGGCTTTGATTAACCAGGCGCAGCCGTATTATCTCCTTACTATTCATATTGCTATGCCTGAATAAAATGTTCTGATATCATTTACCAACAAGGCAGGCGCTTCCATTGCGGGAAAATGACACCCCTCATCATAAAAAGCCCATCGGTCGGGTTTACCCATAAATGAAACTAGCTTTTTCATCAAAGATTCGTCTTCTTCTTTACCAAAACAAGCCACGGCCGATAAAACTTTGGGAGGCGTCCATTGGCTTGTTTCCTGTAAACTATCCCCGCCCCATTCGAAAGCCATGCTCATGTTTTCGGCCAGGATTTCGGCGCTTGATGCGCCTGACAGGTTGAACCAATATAAGGAAACATTGGTCAACAGTTGGTCAATACCAATGGCTTCTTCGGGTAAATGTTTATCTGAGTCCGTCCATTCTTTATATTTTTCTATCATCCATGCCAATTGCCCAATGGGGCTGTCTGATAATGCAGCGCCTATCGTATGCGGCCTTGTAGCCTGTATCTCTAAATACGCGGTTCCCTCTTTTTTATACTGCTTCATTCGTTCCAGGCATCTGTTTTCATCGTCGGTAAAAAATGAATTATCGGCAGGAAACATGCCAAGCCCCGCCACGGCAAAAAAATCAGAATTGATATGTGTGCCAATCAGGTTGTGTGGTGCAATGCCCGACATCATGCCCACAAGACCAGCGCCCATATCACCCCCGTGAACGGCGAATTTCTCATAGCCCAATTGTTTCATTAACGTGGTAAAGGCTGTAGCTATTCTTATCATATTCCAGCCTCTGTTCCTTACAGGTATTGAAAAACCGAACCCCGGAATGGAAGGAATTACCAAATCAAAGGCAATTTCTCCCTCTGTTAATGGATTGGTAAGTGGTTCGATCACCTTCATAAAATCGGCAAATGAACCCGGCCAGCCATGAATAAGCATTAAGGGGGTGGCGTTGGGCTTTGGTGATTTGATATGCAAATAATGGATATTTTGCCCGTCGATTTGAGTGATAAACTGAGGGTATTGATTGAGCAAGGCCTCTTGTTTTTTCCAATTAAATTGGGTTCGCCAATAGTCTGCTAATTTTTTCAAGTAGTTGGCCGGCACGCCTCTTTTCCAGTCATCTTCAAGGGCGGAGTTAAACCAACGGGCGTTTAAAAGTCTTTGATTGAGATAGTCAATATCTCTGTCGGGAATTTGAATGGTGAACGTTTGCATAATTTTAAGAATTTTGATTTTTAACCTTTGTTTATGCAAAGTTCAGCATCACACCATTTTGTAACGATAACAATTGTTAATAAACACTACCGCCTGTTTCTGATTCTGCTCAAAGAAACAGAGGTTATTCCCAAAAACGAAGCAATGTAATGCTGAGGGATTCTTTGAAGGATTTTGGGATACTGCTCCAATAATTCCCTGTATCGCTCTTCGGGGCTGTTTTTTATTCTTGATAGAAATAGTTTTTCGATGTATAACAGCCTGCGAATGGTTTGCTCTTCAATGTCCTGCTTAATTAATGGAGAGTTTTCGATGATTTTGAAATAATCTGTTTTATCGAGCATATGCACGGTAGAAGCTTCCAGGCTCTCAATCGAATAAAGGCTTGGCTGGTTGTACCGAAAACTTTCTGCAGACGAAATGGCCTCGCCTTCAAAAAAAAACTGAAAGGTAATGTCTTTACCATCATTATTAAAGGCAAGCCTAAAACAGCCTTTTTCAATAAAGTAAATTTTACCGGCAATTTCACCTTCCTGCAATAAAGTGGTTTTGGCAGCAACTTCTTTTCGTTTGAACAAGTGGCCGAATTTTTGCCATTCGAACTGCACATCCGTGAGTTGTGTGGTCATAAATTTTTAAAAACGCCCGGTTTACAAAGTTGAGATGTCAAAACACAGCCGGTAATGTTTGGCAGTTTTTGACCCACCCATTGTTTATCCGCACAATGTTTGTACCGAAGATAAATGTTTATCGCCAGTGCTACAAAAAAATGTGCAGGGCACATAACGTATGCAGCTAAGAGCGAACAGGCATGTGCAGCATAAACGGGCACGTTTTCTTTAAAACGTAATCACCACTTTGCCAAAGGCCTTGCCCGATTTAAAATGATGAAACGCCTCCTGCACCCTATCCATCGGAAAAACACGGTCTATCACCGGCTTTACATTGTTTTTTTCAATAGCGCTTACCAGGCCGCCGAGCTCCTGCGCATTGCCAACCGAATACCCCTGAAGGCGTATGTAGTTGGTGATGATTGGAATGAGGTCGATCGTAAGTTTAGTGCCCGTCAGCAGGCCCATCAGGCCCACAAAGCCATGCTGCTTTACCGACAAAATACTTTGCTCAATGGTATCCGTTCCGGCCACATCCAGCGTTACATCTACTCCCATACCGCCATTGAGGCGCTTTACTTCGCTGCTCCATTGTGGAAACTCCTTATAGTTGATGACTTCATCGGCCCCAAGCGCTTTCAGCTGCTGCGCTTTTTCGCTGCTGCCGGTAGTGGCAATTACTTTCAATCCAAACAACCTGGCTATTTGCAGCGCAAACAGCGAAACTCCTCCGCTGCCTTGTACCAGGATACTTTGCCCGGCCTTGATATTGGCTTGTTCCACCAGGCAGGTCCAAACCGTAAGCCCCGTCACCGGCAAGGGCGCCGCTTCCACATCGCTCAGGTTGCCGGGCGTTTTCACCAGGGTGTTTTCGGGCTGCACGCTATACTCCGCCAAAAGGCCCGGGCGCGAAAAAGCGGTTCGCAACTGGTCGTTGTAAGGCGTATTTTTGCCGGCTTCCCAGCGTGCAATAAATGGGATGAGCACGCGGTCGCCTTTTTTCCAGCGGGTTACTTTGCCGCCCACACGCTCTACCACACCCACCCCTTCCGAAACCGGGATGAGCGGCAGCGGGATGCCAAACGGGATCCTGTTCTCCACCACAATCAGGTCGTGGAACTCTAATGCCACAGCGGTGGTTTTTACCAGCACTTCGTTTTCACCAATGGCCGGCACAGGAATTTGTGTAAGCCTTAAATGCTCAATGCCAAATTGTTCCAGCTGTATTGCTTTCATCATTTAAAATTTTTCATGTTTTGTTATACATACAGGTTAAAACGTCATCCTGAGCCTATTGAAGGATGGTTTGGCAAGCTCAGCATATCATGGTTCGACCGGATAATAGCTATCGGCTTACCCTTAGTTTTTATGCTACAAATGTACCGTTTGCGTTACGCATGCCCAGGTGCTTATACAGACTTTGTGCCGGGTTAATTTAGACAGAAGGTGTTATTTAAGCGGCCGGCGGTCGCTGAATACAAGCACTAAGCCAATAAGCCCCACTGCAAAAAAGCTGAGCGCCAGCGGAAAAACGCTGCTGGTCATTAAATGGCTGATGACCGAGCCCAGCGATGCCCCTATAAAAAAGAAAGCCGTGCCATAAACCGCTGAAGCCATACCCGCCATGCTGCCCATGGGCTCGAGCGCCAGGGCGCTGCTGTTGGGCTCCACCGCCAGGTTAATGGCCAGCAAAAGGGCCACGCCGCTAAAAAACACAGGCATGCCCGGCCGGTGGCCGCTGGCAATTGTAAATAACAGCAACAGGGCCGCTATCACCGTGTAAACAACAAGCAAGGCGCGGATGGTTTTGCGCGCGCCGTATTTTGCCGAAAGACGGGCGTTTAACAGCGTGCAGCACGACATCAGCAGACCTATGCCCGCAAAGATCCAGGCAAACCATTGGGGCTTCCCGTATATGTTGCCGATAATATGTTCGGAGCTGGCCACATAGGCGCTTAAGGCCGTAAACAGCAGCGTGGTGGTAGTGGCATACCTCAAAAAAACACCATTGCCCACCACCGTAAAAACAGACTTGCGGATGCCTGCCAGGCTAAGCGTGCTGCGTTGTTCGGGCGGAAGCGATTCCTGGAGGCGGAGCGACCAGGCAAACACAATAACTGCAAACAGCGGCGGCGTTAAAAACACCATTTGCCACGAGGAAACGGAAAGAATAGCCAGGCCCAGGAATGGAGCAATAACAGGAGTGAAAAGAAAAACAGTAAACACCAACGACAGGATGCGGGCCATTTGGTTGCCCACAAAGCGGTCGCGAATACCGGCAATGGTGGTCATAAATACGGCCGAGGCTCCCACACCGGCTACAAAGCGTGCTGCCAGCATCAACTTAAGGCCTGGCGCAAAGGCAGCGGCAATGCCCCCCAGGATATAGAGCGGAAAACCGATCCTTAAAATAGTTAAACGCCCGAAGCGGTCTGAAAACGCACCAAAAATAATTTGGGCCACCTGGCCCATAAAAAAAAAGGAAATGATTTGTGCGGTGGCTGTAGAGCCCGGGCTGAGGCCCAAGTGGCTCCGCAACTGGCCAAAGGCGGGCAGCATAATGTCGATTCCAAGGGCTGTCAGCATCATGGTGCTGGCCGACAGGGCAATAAACTCAGCCGGTTTCATGTTGGCGTGCACCGGCTGTTGCAAAGGGCTATTCATAAGAGCGTTTTATTTTTTATCAAAAATAGCGTCTTAATCTGTTGCTAAAGGCGGGTGAAATAGACATTCTGAGGGGCCGGTTTGGCCCAGGTTAATGCGCGTAAGTGTTTCAGGGTCTGTTCCTCAGCAAAATTAGGTGATCAAGAGATGCAGATCCCGAAAGCTTTCGGGACAGCATGACCTTGGAGGGTTTTTGAGATAGCTCCTAGTCTTTATTCCCTACCGCATCTTTAACCGTTACAACGGTTCTTAAAATATCTTCCAGCGAAAAATTACCGTCTGCAAAAAGGGTTGATTTGTACTCAATCTTCAGTTTATCCAAAAGCCGGGTCATATTAAACCCAATCACATAAATGTAAGAGGTTTTGCCTGTTGTATAAAGCCAATCGTCATTTTCAATCCTGTAATTTTTAAAGTGTCCGCCCGAACGGTATAGGGGGTCGGACTTAGCAAGCGTTTCATTCACCGGCATGGAAGCAAATTGTTGGTAAAGGCTGTACTCCATATAGCGTGCGGTGCCTTCCAGTGTCTCATAGTACTTTTCGTATTGTTCAAGATTGAAGTTCAGCTTCAGCTTGATGCTCTTTCTTCTCGCATCCCTGAGTGCGAAGAATTTTTTCAGCAGGTTCATGGTAGTTACACTATCAGTGGCTCCAATAGCCATCAGCAGCAATTCGTTTTCCTTGTCCACTTTTTCCTTAAACCAGGGGTTCCTCTTATAAATTTTATTAAAGCCATCTCCCGAAATGTACAGATAGTTATTCTTTGAATATTCTATCAATGCCTTATGGTTGTATTGAAACCCATGGAAATACTCATGAAGCACCAGGGCTGCCCACTTTTCGGTAGATGTGGCCGATGGATTTTTTTTGAGGGTCATCTCAGGACTGCTGCATTTCATGCATGGCAAATTGTAGTTGTATTGGCGTAATGAATCCGTTCTTTCGTAGGAAATGCTCATATGGTGCTCTATCGTGTCCACCCGCGGATGCGTCTGGTAAATTTTAAGGGTCTCATTTTGAAAAACAAGCTCTGGCCTCAAAAACCTCAGGATACGGGCTGTTGGATTGGCTACGTAGGACGCATCATCGGTATAATAAATGATCGGCACATCGTATTCCTTTTCACTGAAACCTACCCAGGTTTCTTTTGATAAAGCAGCTTTAAGATCGTAGAGGTAAGCAATTCTGTCGAAAATAGTCTGATCGCCTGCTTTCGTGTTCTGGCCGAAGCTGACTGCAGGCATTATTAAAAAAAACAATGCCATTAATTTTTTTGCGGCAGGGCCGCAAAATTTGTATGTCATAACTCGTGGGGTTTAAGAAGTGGTTAAAATTACAGATAAGATAAAACAATTTGGCTGTAAAGCGGGCTTTGATATCACAAAAAATGATCTGTATGGGCAACCGGCCTTACAGGTCAAAATGGACCCTTAGATACTAATTTTGCCGGTACAAATACTGGGTGTCGTCCCATTGTTTTTCGCGCACCAGGTAGTAAATATGGTCGTTTACAATTTGTATGTTGCGGGCAAAAATCTTTTCGAGCTTAATGGTTTTTGAAATTTTGCCCGAATAAATGTCAATGCGCTTAATGTACGAGCGATCGGCATCGCGCATTTTTAAGTAAAACTTTTGTGCCGGCTGATCGCAGAGTATTTCAAAATTGCGTAGCACCTGAAACTCGTTTTTATCCATGCTCACCTCGCGCAGCCGCTTGCCGGCTTTGTTTAAAAACACAATTTTATACTCCTGGAAATTAAACACCACCACCGTATCGTTTTTTAAAAACAGGGGCGCATAAATGGGTCCGGCAATTTTATTAAAAAACAGCATGATCTGGTTCTGCCGGCGGTAATCGTTCAGCGATGTCATAGCAGCATCCGATATCTCGTACCTTATCATTTCCTGCATGTGCGTGTTATACGCCACCGAATAAAAGGGCCGCCGCGCATGGCGTGACACACGATGGTACACAATAAACGGGGAGCTTTGTTTTATATCGTACAAGCCGATGTCAATTTTCATGGGCGGCAGCTCGTATTTCAGAATCACCTGGGTATCCACTTTCAGCATGCAGTTGCCCAGTGCGCTGTCAAACACCGCCCGGTTGTATTTTGGCAAAAATTCAAAGCTCGTGTCGCTGTCAAACGCCAGCTGCCGCGAGTAACGGTTGCTGAGCAGGTGTATGTTCCTGAAACAGTCGGTCACAAAGCGGGCATCGGTCTCATCCTTTATTTTTTTTGTTTGGGTAATGCCTTTGTTTTTATCGTAATAACATACGTCAAACCCGCTTACATTTATTTTAGAGGTAATGATCAAAAAGTTATTGTCGGGCAGCACCAGGTAGTCATCCACATAATAGCGCTTGTCTTTCACAAGCGTATCCAGCTTATTGTTGCTGATCACCACCTCGGCCAGCTCGATGCTTTTTTCCGTTAAAAAAACGGTATCCATGCCGGCCAGCTCGGCTGTTGCAATGCTCCGCCGCCGGTAGCCCATTTTATGAAAGCTGAAATACCTGGCGGCGCTTTCGCCTGCCAGGATAAAGCGGCCCTCTTTGTTGCTCAGCAGCTTTATGGCATTGTCGTCAGATTGTATAAACACATAATCCACAGGCTGCCGGGTTTTGTCATCGGCCACCACCTTGGCTCCTTTTTGTGCGCTCAGTGCCAGCGGGCCTAAAAGCCACGCCAGAAAAAAAAGAAAATAACTCCGTTTTACCATGGGTTGCGCAAACAGTTTAAAAAAATTACGGAGATTTTTTACGTTAAAGGCGAATGCCCGATTAAAGATAAGAAAAGAAAGTCAATATTCAAGCCCAGGGCCTGACCTTGCATGTGAATCCGAAAACAATTTTTTATACTTTTGGTCTTTATTCCAAAATTAAAAACCAATGAATACAGTGAAGCGATTTTGCCTGGCCATCTGCACCTTTCTGGCCCTTCAGCTCAGTGCCCAGGAAGCCCCCATACAAAAAGAATACGTGGCCCCCGAAACAGAAAACACTGAAGGTGCCAAAAAAACAAACATAGCGGTTGGGGCCAGTGCCGTTATTATTGCCATTATTGTATTTGCTGCCAGGAGGAGAAAAAAAAGGAGGCAAAACCTTCGTAAATAGGCTCGCTGCTATTGGCCGGCATCTGTAAAGCGTACAAACGTGAAATTATACAGCTGTTCGTCCTCAAAGTGCCGCTTATTTAAAAAACCCTGTTATTTTTGCACCTAAAATAATTAAACACATGAAAAAAATTACTTCAGTATTACTTTTTGCACTCTGCCTTCAGCTGGCGCCGGTAAAAGCCGACGAGGGCATGTGGCTGGTTCAGATGATCGGCGATAAAACCTACGCCGACATGGTGAAACACGGCTTAAAGCTCACCAAGGAACAATTGTACAGCATTAATAAAAACAGCATAAAAGACGCCATTGTTATTTTTGGCGGCGGCTGCACCGCCGAGCTGGTAAGCAAAGAGGGTCTTTTGTTTACCAACCACCATTGCGGTTACGGCAATATTGCCGCTGCCAGCAGCGTGGCGCATAACTACCTGAAAGACGGTTTCTGGGCCAAATCAAAGCAGGAAGAGATTGCCTGCCCGGGCCTGAGCGTGCAGTTTCTGGTAAAGATTGATGATGTAACCGAAGCGGTTCTCGCCAAAATGAAAGACCTGAAACCCAATGAATATACGGCCAAGCTCCCGGGCATTTTAAACGAAATGGGCTTAAAAGCCTCTGAAGGTACCGGCTATGAAGTGCGCGTGAGCAGCTTCTTTAAAGGCAACCAGTTTTTGCAATTCACTTACCAGCGTTATAAGGATGTGCGCCTGGTGGGCACACCGCCCGAAAGCATTGGTAAATTTGGCGGCGACACCGACAACTGGGAGTGGCCGCGCCACACCTGCGATTTTTCGGTGTTTCGCGTATACCAGGCCGCCGATGGCAAAGCCTCTACCGAATACAAGGCCGATAACGTGCCCTATGTGCCAAAACATTTTTTACCCGTTTCCATCAAAGGGGTTAACGATGGCGATTACTCCATGATTTTTGGCTACCCTGGCAGCACCAACCGCTACGAAACCTCTTACGGCCTTAAACTGAAGGTGGATATCGAAAACCCGAGCCTGGTAAACCTGCGCGACGCCCGCCTTAAATTAATGCTGAAAGAAATGATGGCCGATCCGGCTGTTAAAATTCAGCTGGCCAGCTCGTATGCCGGCATTGCCAATTACTGGAAATTTTTTGACGGCGAATCAAAGCAGCTCATCAAATACAACGTAATAGGCCAGAAAGAAAAAGAAGAGGCCGCTTTTGCCGCCTGGGCCAAAGGCAAGCCTGAATATGACAATTTGTTTGCCAACATTAAGGCCGCTCACGATGCCTGGACCCCTTATGCCAAAGGCCGTGCCTACCTGGTTGAAGGAATTTTAGGCTCGCCGCTGATGGGGTTTGCCTCGAGCCTGAAAGCGCTGGACGGTGCCATTGCCAACACCTCTGCCAAACCCGAAGACCTGACCAAAGCCATCACAGCCGCCAAAACCAACCGCGATAAGTTTATAAAAGAAGAGAATGTCGCTTCCGATAAAAACATCCTGGCGGTGGTGACACAAATGTTCCATAACGATATTGTTGCCGCACAGCAACCTGCCGATTTTTGTGCAGCGCTAGGCCTTTGGGGCGATGCCGGCAAGGAGGAAACCTACAAAAAATTTGCGGAGTTTGTATTTGCAAACACCTTTATACTGGACAATGCCAAATGGGAGGCCTTTATTGCCAAGCCCGATACGGCTACCCTGCACAAAGACCCTGCTTACAAAGCAGCCATGAGCTTTGTGAACAATTACAACAACAACTTTAACAAGTATTTTACCGAGTTTGCCGCCACCAATTACGCGCTCAACAATAAATACCAGCACGGCATTCTTGAAATGAAAAAAGGCAGCGCCATATACCCCGATGCCAACTTTACCATGCGTGTTTCTTACGGCAATGTAAAATCCTACTCGCCCCGCGATGCTGTGAAATACAGCGAGATCTGCACCCTGAAAGGCGTGATGGAAAAATACAAGCCCGGCGATTATGAATTTGATGTGCCCGAAAAACTGCTGGAGCTGATGCGCAATAAAGACTACGGCCCTTATTTTGATAAAAAAGCCAACGACGTGGTGGTGTCGTTTATCACCACCAACGATATTACCGGCGGCAACTCGGGCTCACCGGTCATAAACGGCAAGGGCGAGCTCATTGGCCTGGCCTTTGACGGTAATTACGAAGCCCTGAGCCACAAGGTAGCTTTTGATAAAGATCTGAACCGCACCATTTGTGTTGATATACGCTACGTGCTGTTTATTATTGATAAGCTGGGCGGCGCTAAAAACCTGATTGATGAGCTGAGCCTGGTAAAAATCTGATACAGTAAAACTAATTTTGCTGTCACCCTGAACTTGTTTCAGGGTCTGCTCCTCAGCAAAATTAGGTAATCAAGAGATGCTGAAACGAGTTCAGCATGACCTCAGAATGTTTTTGAGATTGCATCCATAAAAGCCGGTTATTGTTGTTACAATAACCGGCTTTTATGTTTAGGGCTTATGCCGTGCTAATACAAAAACGGCTTAATGGCAGGGTCCAGCCTTTTCTCATCCAGGTGCGGGCTCGAGCGGTAGTAATGATAAAAATTGTCATTTAAATTCATCACCGTGGTGGAAATGCGCTTGTAGGTATAATACTTGGGCAGGTACAGGGCAATGAGGCGGCCATGCACTTTGTAGTTCAACATGTTGCGCTCGCTGCGGGCACTCCCCGATGTTTTTATGTTGCTCACATTAAACGGCACCAACACGCCGCCAATCTCAACATGCTCCACGTAAACGGGTTTAAGCCTGGGGTCAAAGCCATCGCCCACGTCAAAAGGAAAAGGGCGCTTGAGCTGGTGGCCGTATTTATTTTTAACGATCATTGCCATTTCCTTTACGGCATAGCCCTCCTCCTTCACCAGGCGGGCCGAGTCTTCGGGCACAAAGCCAATGGTGGAGTTATACCCGTAATCGCGCTCGGCCAGCAGGTAAAACTTTTCGGCCATGGCAATGGCCGGGTTTATCTGCAGGGTGCTGTCTAAAAAAATATGGCTGCGCACTCCTTTTAAAAGGCTGTCGCTGCTGTGGCTGTATATAAAATACACTTTGCTAAACGTGTAGTAATTCAGATAAGCCTTTATGGTGTTTACGTTAATAGCGGCCGCCTCCAGGCGTTTTTGCTCGGCCATCACCGTATCGCCCTGTTTCAGCAGGCCATCAATCAGCCGCTGGTTGGTTTTTAAGCGCACCACCAGCGCCCCTTCCTTCAGCTGGCCAATCTGCCAGGCAGAAACGATTCTGCGGCGCTTCCAGAATTTTTCAAACTGCTCACCGCTTTTGTAATCCTTATCCCCCGGCCGGTGCTCGTCGTTATAATCCTCCTGCCCCTGCGCCAGCCCTACTGCCAGCACAAAAAACAGGCTGCCGAGTATTTTATTTAACCTCAGCGCCATTTTCGGTTCCTGTTTTAACGGGCGCCACAAAGCTCAGCTCCCCGTTTGCATTTTCGGCCATTAAGATCATGCCCTGGCTTTCAATGCCTTTTATTTTGCGGGGGGCCAGGTTGGCCAGCAGGCATACCTGCTGCCCTATAATATTCTCGGGCTTATAAAATTTGGCGATGCCGCTCACCACCGTACGCGTATCCAGGCCTGTGTCCACGGTCAGCTTCAGCAGCTTGTCGGTTTTGGGCACCAGCTCGGCTGCTACAATAGTGGCCGTACGAATGTCCATTTTCGAAAATTCGTCAAACGAGGTTTCGGGCTTAAATTCTTTTTTTGCACTCATGGCCGCGGCGTTTGCCTCCTTGCTTTTTTGCAGCTTTTCCAGCTGCAGCTGTATGTCGCTGTCCTCTATTTTAGAGAACAGCAATTCGTCCTTATTTATTGTGTGCCCGGCCGCCATATTATTGGTTTGCCTGGCAGCAGGCCATTTAAGGGCCGGCAGGTGAAGCATGTTAAACAGTTTTTGCGCGGTAAAAGGTATAAAGGGCTCGGCCAGTATGGCCAGGTTGGCCGAAATTTGCAGCGCCACGTTCATTATGGTTTTTACGCGCTCCTCGTTGGTTTTTATCAGCTTCCAGGGCTCCGTATCGGCCAGGTATTTATTGCCCATGCGGGCCACGTTCATCCACTCGGCAATGGCTTCCCGGAAGCGGAACTGCTCGATGGCCCGGGCAATTTTATCGGGGGCATTGCCCAGCTCTTCCAGCACCAGCAGATCCTCTTTGGTATAGGTGCTGGCGGCAGGCACTTTGCCTTCGTAATATTTGTGGGTGAGCACCAGCGTGCGGTTAATAAAGTTGCCAAAAATGGCCACCAGCTCGCTGTTGTTCTTCGCCTGAAAATCTTTCCAGGTAAAATCATTGTCCTTGGCTTCGGGCGCATTGGAGCACAAGGTATAGCGCAATACATCCTGCTTGTCTTTAAACTCCAGCAGGTACTCGTGCAGCCACACTGCCCAGTTGCGCGAGGTGGAGATTTTTTCGCCCTCCAGGTTCAGAAACTCATTGGCGGGCACATTATCGGCCAGTATAAATTCGCCGTGCTCCATCAGCATGGCCGGAAAAATGATGCAATGAAACACAATGTTATCCTTGCCGATGAAGTGGATCAGGCGCGTATCTTTCTTTTTCCAGTAATCTTCCCAGGTATCGGGCAATAACTCCTTGGTGGCCGAAATATAGCCGATGGGCGCATCAAACCATACGTACAGCACCTTGCCTTCGCCGCCTGGCACGGGCACCGGCACACCCCAGTCCAGGTCGCGGGTCATGGCCCGTGGCTGCAGGCCGTCGCCGCTGTCGAGCCAGCTTTTGCACTGCCCGTATACGTTGGTTTTCCAGTCGGTGTGCTGCTCTAGGTAGCTTTTTATTTTAGGCTGCAGCTTATCCAGCGGCAAAAACCAGTTTTTGGTTTGCCGCAATACCGGCTTGCTGCCCGATAAGGTGGAGTGGGGCTCGATGAGCTCGGTGGGGCTCAGCGAAGAGCCGCAGCGCTCGCACTGGTCGCCGTAGGCATTGGGATTGCCGCATTTGGGGCAGGTGCCCATAATGTAGCGGTCGGCCAGAAACTGCTGCGCCGCCTCGTCGTAATACTGCTCGGTTACCTGCTCGGTAAAGCCCTGCTTGTTGTACAGCGTTTCAAAAAACGCCGAGGCCGTTTGGTGGTGGATTTTAGAGGAGGTGCGCGAATAAATGTCGAAGGAAATGCCAAAATCCTTAAAGGCATCGCCCATCAGTTGATGATATTTGTCAACCACGGCCTGGGGGCTGGTGCCCTCTTTTTTGGCCTTAATGGTAATGGGCACGCCGTGCTCGTCGCTGCCGCATATAAATTTAACATCCTGGCCGGCGCTGCGCAGGTAGCGCACATAAATGTCGGAGGGCAGGTAACAGCCTGCCAGGTGCCCGATGTGCACGGGCCCGTTGGCATACGGCAAAGCAGCGGTAACTAAAGTTCTTTTAAATGTTGAGCTCATAAAAATGACAAGGCGGATGTGGTATTTTGCCTGTAATGGCAGGATTTACCGTATTTCTTTACAAATTAAATATTATTATCTTTATATATAGCAAAGGTAAATATATCATTAAAATAAATCGACATGAGTCATAAAAAAGAAATCTGGAGAACGTTTACCATCGACGGAAAAAAACCAACGGTTCCTTATGTGATATCTAACCATGGACGGTTTGGTATTTTGCCGGAAAGCACCGGCAAGGTGGAAGTAAGAACATTTAAGCCAACAGCGGGCAACTACCGCTTTAATACCCGGCAAAACGGCAGAAACAAGGCCATTTTTATTTCGCGCGAGGTAGCCCAGGCGTTTCTGAAAAAGCCCTCGCCCAAACACAAGTTTGTGATCCACAAGGATCATAATTATTTAAACAACCATGTGGATAATTTAAAGTGGGCCACGCGCGAAGAACACCGCGCGCATACTACCTTTAGCCCTAAATCGGTGCTCGCACGGCAGCGCAAGGCCATTACCAAAAGCTCGCATGCCCGCGTGCTCGACGAAAAAAGCGTGACCCAGCTTAAAAAAATGATCTGGGACCCCAAGCGCAAGCTGTCGTATAAGCAGCTGGCCGATAAGTTTGGGGTGTCTGAAATGCAGATTTACCGCATAAAAACCGGGCAGTTCTGGTACCACATTAAAGTGGAGAACGAACCGGTGCATAAAAAATACAAACAAAACCTGAGCAACATTGCTTACCACGCCAAAAAAGCCGACAGGCCCAAAGCCCGGCCGGCGGCTAAAAAGCGAGCGGCCAAAAAGAAACGATAAATGCCCCTGATACCCCCTTACCTGAAACCAGGTGACACGGTTGTAATAATAGCCACCGCCCGTAAAATAAGCGATGCTGAAATAAACCCCACCATTGCCATCCTAAACAGCTGGGGCCTTAAGGCCGAGCTGGCCCCTAATCTTTTTAAAAGCCATCACCAGTTTTCGGGCAGCGACGAAGAGCGCACCGAAGACCTGCAGTGGGCCCTGGATCATAAAACGGCCCGCGCCATACTGGTGGCCCGCGGCGGCTATGGCACCCTGCGCATTATCGACAATGTGAATTTTTCGGCATTTAAAAAAAATCCCAAATGGCTCATCGGGTACAGCGATGTAACGGTACTGCACTGCCACCTGCAAAACATGGGCATTGTGAGCCTGCACGCCACCATGCCGGTTAATTTTTTAAAGCACGAAGAAGCCACGCTTTCCATAAAACAACTTCTGTTTAACGAGCGCATTCAATACCCCATTCCGCTGCACCCGCTCAATAAGCCGGGTGTGGCCGAAGCCGAAGTGATTGGCGGCAACCTCTCGCTGCTCTACGCCCTGAGCGGAAGCCCCTCGGAGGTGGATTTTGACAACAAGCTGCTGTTTATCGAAGACCTGGATGAGTTTTTGTACCACGTGGATCGTATGATGCTGCAGTTAAAGCGCAGCGGTAAGCTCAAAAACCTGGCCGGCCTTATTGTGGGCGGCATGAGCGAGATGAAAGACAATTCGATTTCTTTTGGCATGACGGCTGAGGAAATTATTGACGAAACCGTGCAGGAATACGACTACCCGGTGTGCTACAATTTTCCGGCCGGGCATATTGATGAGAACATGGCCTTTTACCTGGGTAAAAAAGCGCGGCTGGCCGTAAGCGAAACCGGTGTTGAATTTTACTACCTGTAAGGCATGATCTGCAA
Organism: Bacteroidia bacterium; assembly: GCA_044221905.1. GTDB lineage: Bacteria > Bacteroidota > Bacteroidia > B-17B0 > Aurantibacillaceae > Aurantibacillus. Next base: position 748,715 of record JBGAOE010000002.1, on the reverse strand, counting down.
AACACCCGATGGATTGGATCTGTATTACGAAATGCATGGCCCGCCTGACTCCGAATACACCCTTGTTTTTTTAAACGGCCTCACGCAAAGCACGCTGGCCTGGCTGTTTGTGCTGCCCTACGTTAAAAACCGCTATCGGGTTATTTTACTCGATCTCATTTTCCAGGGGCAAAGCGCCAAAAACTCGGAGTGGCGCAATTTTAACCAGCATGCGGCCGATGTAAAAGCCCTGCTGGAAAAAGAGCAGGTGCGCAACCCGGTGCTCATTGGCCTGTCGTACGGCAGCCTGGTGGCCCAGCACGTGGCGGTGCAATACCCGGGCTTGCTCAAAAAGCTGATCCTGATCTCCACCTTTGCACACAAAACGCCCTATTACGATGCTATTGAGCTGAGCTGGTGGCGGGCCCTGGAAAATGGCGGTTACGGCCTGATGCTGGACATTATGCTGCCCAGCGTGCTGAGCGAGAACTATTTTGCCAATCCTTTAATCCCCATCAGCGCCATGAAGGAGGCCCGCAAAGAGGCCAACCAGAACAGCGATGCCATTTTTAAGCTGATGCGCGCCACCAAAGAGCGGGGCGATTACCGCAAAGAGCTGGAAACCATCAACACCCCTACGCTTATTATACAAGGCGAAAAAGACATGTTGCTGCCGCCTCATTTGGCAGAGGAGGTGCACAAACACATCCGCGGCTCGCAATTTAAGATCATCCGCCAGGCAGGCCACACGCTTAACCTGGAGCATGTGCCGGAAGTGTGTGCAGAGATTTTGAAGTTTCTTTCTTAAAAAGAACGTGTCATTTCGAAGGGCTTTGGAGATAAAGACTGGCCCTGAGAAATCTGTTCTTAGCAATGAGAATCCCCAGTAGAGATTTCTCACCGCCTGGTTCCCTTTCTGGTCATGCTGAACTTGTTTCAGCATCTCGTAAACTCTTTACCCGATGGCGCGGATTTGCAATCCGTGCGCTTTATCCTACCGTTCTCAACTCCTGAGGAATTAATTCAATTTCTATCATTGCTTCAAGTCCTGCATAATTTCTTGCACTGCTATACAAATAATCTTCCGGCTTTTTAACAATCTCATCTTTTACAGGGTACTTTCAACTTTAAACGGCCAGCATTGGTCTGAGAAATCTGTTCTAGTGAATGAGAAATATCCGGTAGAGATTTCTCACCGCCCAGTTCATTTTCAGTAATGCGGTTCGAAATGACTGTTTTATGTTGGGTAACACTCCCGTCAGGGTCATTTCGAAGACATCGGTGAAATACCATTGGTCTGAGAAATCTGTGCTACATCCACTGAGAGATTTCTCACCACCTGGGTCTCTTCCAGGTAAAGCGGTTCGAAATGACAAGCCGGATAGTCATTCCGACCTGTCCCGGGCTTGCCCCGGGAGAGCTTTATAAAACACACCCAGGCCCGAAAGAATTTGCCTTTTGACAGCTTATAAAAGATTGCGTCGGCCTGAGTTATCTTTCGCCTCGCCTCGCAATGGCATTCAGACAAGATCAAACCAGATCAAACAAACTCTTCACGCCAGGATAACGGTTCACCGTAAACCCTTCGGCATAACTCGCCCCAATGGCGCGGCCCCAAAGGGCCATTTTGGCATCAAGGCTTTCTAAAAAATCCTTGCCCGAAATGGGCGTGGCCGGCTCTTTGGAATTGGGATCGTAAAACTGTGAAGAGAAAGCCATGATGGCTTTGTGTTTTACTTCTATAAAATCAGTGACATCAATTACAAAGTCAGGATGCAGAAACTGATCCTGTATGTAATGATACACCGCCTTTGGTCGCCAGGCGGTTTGCGCCTGGCCTTCCCAGGCGGTTTCTATTTTAGCCAGGCCGCTGTAAAAACAGGCGTCAGCTGTAAGTTTTGCCGCGCGGCCATGATCGGGGTGCCGGTCGCTAATGGCATTGCATAAAACAATGTCGGGCCGGTATTGGCGGATCTGCTGAATGATTTGCCGCTGGTGCGCTTCGTTATTCTCAAAAAAACCGTCCTTAAACTGCAGCTGGTTTCTGAAGGCCACGCCCAGTAGTTTGGCCGACTGCATGGCCTCTTGCGTGCGCAGCGCGGCATTGCCCCGTGTGCCCAGCTCGCCCAGCGTTAAATCGAGCAGGCCCACCTGTTTGCCCATGGCGAGGTGTTTGGCAATGGTGCCACTGCAGCTCAGCTCTATATCGTCGGGGTGAATGCCAATGGCTAAAATATCGAGTTTCATTTATTTTGCCTCCAGTTTTTTACTCAGCTGGTTAATGCGGTCGTTCAGCTTGGGCAGGCTTCTGAACAATACATAAGCCCGCTTGTATTCACCAATGCCAAAGGCCGGAGAGCCCTGCACAATGTCGTTCTCTTTTTCAATATTGGCACCAATGCCCGACTGGCCGGCAATTTTAACACCGTCGGCAATTTTTAAATGCCCGGCTATACCCACCTGCGCGGCAATCATACAATTTTTGCCCACCTTGGTAGAGCCCGCAACACCCGAAAGGCCCGCTATCACCGTGTTTTCGCCCACCTCGGCATTGTGTGCAATCTGCACCAGGTTATCGAGCTTTACCCCTTTTCTTAACATGGTAGAGCCCAGCGTGGCCCTGTCGATGGAAGCGTTGGAGCCGATCTCCACATTATCTTCAATCACCACGTTGCCCAGCTGCGGCACTTTGGTAAAGGCATGCCCCTCGTTGTTGGGCGCAAAGCCAAAGCCATCGCTGCCAATCACCGTATTGGCATGCACGGTGCAGTTGGCACCTATAATGCAATCGTGATACACTTTTACACCCGAAAACAGCACGGTGTTGTCGCCAATGGTAACATTATCGGCAATATACACATGTGGGTAAATTTTTACATTGTTGCCTATTTTTACTTGCTGGCCTATGTAAGCAAAGGCGCCCAGGTAGCAATCGCTGCCCATGGTGGCGGTAGGCGCTATAAAATTGGGCTGCTCAATGCCCACTTTGTTGTTTTTAATTTGCGCATACAGATTGAGCAGCTTGGCAAACGATTCGTAGGCATTGTCAACACGCACCAGCGTGCAGGTGGTTTTCACCGGCTTATCCAGCACCAGGGTTTTGTTTACGATGACAATGCTGGCATCGGTGGTATAAATAAAATGGGTATACAGCGGGTTTGCCAGAAACGACAGGGTTTTGGGAGCTCCCTCCTCTATCTTGGCGAAATTATTCACCACGGTGTCCTCGTTTCCTTCCACTGTTCCTTCTAAAAGTTGTGCGATTTGTTTTGCAGAAAATTCCATAGTTTTTGATTGGCCTAAAATTACATATTTTTAATTACACGGTTTTTCCATTTGCCGCAGCTTTAATCACACCCATCAGCGTTTTCTTTTCATTTTCCCAGTTTAATACCGGCTTTACGTTGGCCGTATTGGCTTTGTATACGGCCAGTTTTGGCGAGCCCAACAATTCCTTTATTTTTTGAGCAATGGCCCGCGGCTCGTGCCCGGAAATAAAATCACCCACTTCAAATTGCGTAACAACAGCTTCTATTTCGGGCAGGCGGCTGGCCAGCACCGGCACCCCGGCATACAGGTAATCAAACAGCTTATTGGGCAGGCTGTTGTAATAATTAAGGTTGCTGTTTTTATCGATGCTGATGCCCAGGTCGGCGTTGTACGTAAAATGCATGAGCTCCGCCTTGGGCAGCTTGTCTATCAACCGTACTTTATCGCCCAGGTTCAATGCCTTTATTTTTTGCTGTAATAGCGGCCAGCTGTCGCCACCGCCAATAATGAGCAGCAGCGCGTGTTCCACAAATTGCATAGCCTCTACCAGCTCTTCGGCGCCACGGTCAATGTTAATGCCGGCACCCTGCAACAAAACAATCTTTTTATCCTCCGGCAACTGAAGCTCTTTTTTGGATCGGGGCTTAAATCCTTCCACCGCAGGCGGTATGTTTCGCACCACGTAAAAATGCGTTTTATATTTGTTTTCAAAAATGCCGGCAATACTTTTATTTACCGTAATGGCGTATGGCAGTTTGGGAACGATCCATGTTTCGATGGCCAGCCACAGGCGGCGTTTGGCCGACGTGTGCAGCAGCTCGGGCACTTCGCAAAACAGCTCGTGGCTGTCGTAAATAAGCGGTATTTTTTTTAACCGGGCCACTAAAAAATTGGGCAGCAGGGTATCCAGGTCGTTGGCATACAGCAGGTGGGCTTTGGTAAACAGCAGCTTAAAAAATAAGCGCATCATAAAAAAAAAGTAAAACAGCGGGCCGCTGTTAACCAGAAGTTTCATCCGGATACTTTTAAACGGCCAGGCAGGCAGGGGCATTGAGTTGGGCAGGCGGCGGCCGATGAGCACCACTTCATAGCCGCATTCGAGCAGCGTGTGGCAGGTTTTGTTTACGCGTTGATCGGTCACCAGATCGTTGATAACACTGACAAGCGCTATTTTTTTTGTTGTAAACAAATACTTTGTTGATATTGGGCTAAAGATAAAAATATTACCTGTAATTTAATGGTTATTTTTGCTCCACCATGCCTGCCATACAAGAGCACGTAAACCTTAAACCCTACACTACCTTTGGCATTGAAGCCTTTTGCCGTTACTTTGCCGAGATAAATTCTGCCGACGATTTTCGCAAACTGGTGCACAGCGATTTGTACCGTGCGCAGCCCCGGTTGGTTATTGGCGGGGGCAGCAATATGCTACTTACCCGCAATTTTGAAGGCCTGGTCATCAAAAACAACCTCAAGGGCATTTCCGTGGTTTCGCAAACCGATGCCGAGGTGCTGGTAACCGCCGCTGCCGGCGAGAACTGGCACGAACTGGTGATGTATTGCATCGATCACAATTATGCAGGGCTCGAAAACCTGTCGCTGATACCCGGCTGTGTAGGCGCCAGCCCCATGCAAAACATAGGCGCTTACGGCGTTGAGATAAAGGAAGTGTTTGAGGAGCTCGAAGCGTATGCGATGAGCAACGGCGAGAAGCGCATTTTTAAAAAAGAGGAGTGCGCCTTTGGCTACCGCGAAAGCGTGTTTAAGCACCAGTATAAAAACCAGTACCTCATTGCCTCGGTTACCTTCCGGTTAAAAAAACAGGCGCAGCTCAACACCACCTATGGCGCCATTAATGCCGAGCTCGAAGCCATGCATATTGCCCAGCCCACTATCCGCGACGTGTCCAACGCCGTGATTCACATCCGGCAAAGTAAACTGCCCGACCCCAAAGTAACCGGCAATGCCGGCAGTTTTTTTAAAAACCCCGAAGTAAGCGCATCCGTTTACAGGCAATTGAAAGAAAAATTTGAAGGCCTGGTAGCCTATCCGCTGGCCAATGGTGATTATAAGCTGGCGGCCGGCTGGCTGATTGAGCAATGCGGCCTGAAAGGATTTGAAATGAACGGTGCGGCCGTACATTCAAAACAGGCGCTGGTGCTCATCAATAAAAACAATTGCACCGGCCAGGCCGTGTATGAGCTTTCGGCCCATGTTTTAAAAAAAGTGTTTGATACCTTTGGCGTTACGCTCGAGCGTGAGGTGAATATTATTTGATGACCGTTTTATTTTTATACACCGAACTGGCCGATTATTTTTTAAAATGTTGCGAAGAGCTGGCAAAAAACGTCAGTGTGCACATTATCCGCTGGCCGGTGAACAAAGAAGCGCCGTTCCGTTTCACGGTTTCCGAAAAAATAAAAATCTACAACAAAAACGATTATTCGGCTGACCAGCTGAAAACACTGGTGGCAGCGATAAAGCCCGACACCATCGTGTGCAGCGGCTGGGTGGATAAGGATTATTTAAAGATCACCAAACCCTATTTTAAAAAAATACCCACCGTGCTTACCTGCGATACCCACTGGACCGGCTCGCCCAAACAATACCTGGCCATGCTGCTGAGCCGCTTTTTTTTGCTCAACACTTTTTCGCAGGCCTGGGTGCCGGGCAATGTTCAAAAGCGTTATGTAAAAAAGCTGGGCTTTGCCCCCCATGCCATTGCCGAAGGGTTTTATTGCTGCGACCTCAACAAGTTTAACGCCGTATATCAAAAAACAGCCGCACAAAAACAACAGCAGTTTCCCAAACGGCTTTTATACGTGGGCCGCTATTACGATTTTAAAGGTGTGGCCGATTTATGGGAGGCGTTTATACAATTGCAGAACGAAAGCCCAAACGAGTGGGAGCTATGGTGCCTGGGCACGGGCAGTCTTGAGCCGGTGCAGCACCCTAAAATAAAACACTTTGGTTTTGTGCAGCCTGCCGACCTGGAACCGCTGCTCGAAAAAAGCGGTGTGTTTGTTTTGCCCAGCCGCTTTGAGCCCTGGGGCGTGGTGGTGCAGGAATATGCGGCCGCCGGATTTCCCATGCTGTTGAGCACCGCCGTAGGTGCCAACGAAGCCTTTTTGGAGGAAGGGAGTAACGGTTACGTATTTTCCGCAGGCGATGTGGCCGGGCTAAAAAAACAGCTAAAAAAAATAGTGGAATTAAACCCCAAAGACTTAACTTTAATGTCTGAAAAAAGCCACGCACTGGCTCAAAAAATAAGCCCTGAGAAATGGGCCCGCACCATAACCGAACTGCATGATGAATTCCATAAAAAATAAGATCCTGGTAACAGGAGGCGCCGGCAATGTTGGAAGCGCATTAATTGAAAAGCTGATCACCGATCCCAAAAATTTTGTGGTGATTGTGGATAATCTTTCCACCGGCTTTTTGTCCAAGCTGCCATCGCTTACCTATACCAACTGGAAATTTATTAAGGCCGACGTAAACAACCTCAACGACATTTCGTCGGTGATGCTTTCGTATAACTTTGATTATGTGTTTCACTTTGCAGCCGTGGTGGGCGTTACACGCACACAGGAAAACCCGGTGGATGTGCTGCAGGACATTGAAGGCATTAAGAACATATTAAATCTTTCTAAAAACTCGTCGGTAAAGCATGTGTATTTTGCCTCAAGCTCCGAAGTGTATGGCGAACCCGTGGAGCTGCCGCAAAACGAGCACCGCACCCCGCTTAATTCGCGCGTGCCCTATGCCGTGGTAAAAAATGTAGGCGAATGTTTTTTCAGAAGCTTCTGGCAAACCTACCAGCTGCCTTATACCATTTTCAGGTTTTTTAATACCTATGGCCCCAATCAAAGCACCGATTTTGTGGTGCCAAAATTTTTGGCCAGCGCGCTTAACAACCGCGACATCACTATTTACGGCGATGGCACCCAAACCCGCACCTTTACGTATGTGGACGATACTGTGAGCGTGTGCGCCAAAATATTTAACGACCGCCTGCTGATGAACGACGTGATCAACATTGGCAACGATGAGCTGATGGCGGTGAAAGACCTGGCCGAACTGTGCATTGCGCTCACCGGCTCCTCGTCAAAAATTGCATACCTGCCCCCGCTCAAAGAAGGCGATATGACCCGCCGGCAGCCCGATAACAGCCGCATGCGCGAGATCCTGAATAAAAAACTGGTGGGCATTGAAGAAGGCATAAAATTAATGTTGAACGACAAACGCTTCTTAAATTCAATAAAGGCAGGCGATCATGTGCGGCATTAACGGCTTTATTTCAACCACACACACCGCAGCACAAAAGCAGGCCGTTGTTGAGCGCATGAACAAGCGCCTGGCCCACCGGGGGCCCAACAGCGATGGCGCCTGGAACGATGAGCTGGCCTGCCTGGGCCACCGCCGGCTTTCGATCATCGACCTGAGCCCCGAGAGTAACCAACCATTTTTTTCGACCGACCGGCGCTACGTAATTGTTTACAACGGCGAGCTGTATAATTACAAGGAGCTGAAACTGGAGCTGCAGCGCAGCAGCCATGGCCTGGGTTATACGCCCTATTTTTTTAAAACCGCTTCCGACACCGAGGTGATCCTGGCGGCCTACATCCGCTGGGGAAACAAATGCCTGGAATATTTTAACGGCATGTTTGCCTTTGCGGTATACGACACCGAGCAGCAAAGTCTTTTTGTAGCCCGGGATAGGCTGGGGGTAAAACCGCTGTATTATTATTACGGCGACGAAGGCTTTTTATTTTCGAGCGAGGTCCGCGCCATTCTTCATTCGGGTGTAAAAACGTTTTCGCTCAACACCGAGGCTGTGGCCGAATACGCCATGTACCAAACGGTGCTGGCGCCCAACACCATTGTAAAAAGCATTAAAATGCTGATGCCCGGCCACTATGCCGAAGTAACGCAGCACAAAGCCAGCATTACCCGCTACTATACGCCCAATAACATTAACACCGCTGCCGCACAGGAGCTTAATTATAAGGACACTTGCAAAAAAGTGCACGAGCTGCTGGCTCACTCGGTGCAGCGGCGTTTGGTGGCCGATGTGCCCTTTGGCGCATTCCTGTCGGGCGGTATCGATTCGAGCGCGGTGGTGGGCTTAATGAGCGAGGTGAGCAACGAAAAAGTGAAAACCTTTAACATCAGCTTTGACGAGAGCGAATTTTCCGAATCGAAGTATGCGCAGCTCATCGCTAAAAAGTTCAACACCCATCACCACGAAATAAAGCTGAGGCCCGACGATTTTTTAAAGCAGCTGCCCGAAGCCCTTGCCGCTATTGATCACCCCACTGGCGACGGCCCCAACACCTACATTGTATCAAAAGCCACCAAGCAGGCAGGCATTACCATGGCGCTGAGCGGCATTGGGGGCGACGAGCTGTTTGCCGGCTACGATGTGTTTAAGCGCATGAGCCAGCTGCAAAAACGCTCGTGGATCAATGCCCTGCCGGGCCTGGCGCGCCGGTCGGCCGGGCTTGCCATTCGCCTGCAAAAGCGCTCGGTAAGCGGCAACAAAATAAGCGAGCTGCTGGCTCAGCCAAAAATAAACTTTAATACGGCCTACCCTTTAAACCGCAGCCTGTATACCCAGCGCGAGCTTTCGGCACTGCTCAGAAATCCTCAACCGTTTGGGATGATTAAACACATTGTGGGTGATGTGCCGCAGATTGACGGTTATTTGCTGAGCGCTGTTTCGGTGGCCGAAATAAACACTTACCTGCAAAATGTGCTGCTGCGTGATACCGACCAGATGAGCATGGCCGTGGCGCTGGAGGTGCGCGAGCCCTTTCTCGATCACCGCCTGGTGGAGTTTGTGCTGGGCATTAGCGATGCCTATAAATTTCCGCATTCGCCTAAAAAGCTGCTCACCGACAGCCTGGGCGACCTGCTGCCCGATGAGATTGTGAACCGCCCCAAAATGGGCTTTACCCTGCCCTGGCAGTATTGGCTTAAGAACGAGCTGAAAACCTTTTGCGAAAAAAATATTTTCGAATTTTCGGAATACGACTTTTGCAATAAGCAGGCCATCCGCGACCTTTGGAAGCGTTTTTTAAAAGGCGACCGGACTGTGACCTGGAGCCGCATCTGGCACCTGGTAGTATTAAATAACTGGATCCGCGAAAATAATCTACAGGTTTGAGCAAAAAAAAAATAGCCGTGATGATGGATTGGTACCTGCCCGGAACAAAGGCCGGCGGACCGGTGCGCTCCGTTTATTCGCTCATGAACCTGCTGCAGCACGATTTTGAGTTTTACCTTATTACCACCAACCAGGACCTGGGCAGCCGGGCCCGCTACGAAAACATTACACCCGACCGCTTCTTTACTTCCGGCAACATACACTATTATTATTTCAGCCGTGCCGGTTTAAACCCGGCCCAGGTGCTAAAGGTGCTGCAGGAGGTAAACCCCGACCTAGTGTACCTCAACAGCTTCTGGTCGTTTCATTTCTCCATCAGCCTGGTGCGCTTTAAAAAAAACGGGTTGCTGCCTGTGCCGGTTTTACTGGCACCCAGGGGCATGCTGGGCAAAGGCGCGCTGGGCCTCAAGGCCTTCAAAAAACGGCTGTTCCTGTTTTTTGCCCGGCTGTCGGGCCTGTATAAAACGCTGGCTTTTCATGCCAGCCAGCAGCAGGAAGAAAAAGACATTCTCTCCAAGTTTCCCGATGCCAGGATATATGTGGCGCCCAACGTAAACGCCGCTGGCGTGGTTGAAAACAAAAGCGTAAAAACAGCCGGTCATTTAAAGCTGTTTTTTCTTTCGCGCATTGCGCGGGTCAAAAACCTGCACATGGCGCTGGAGCTGCTGCAAACCATACCGGCTGAATACACCGTGAGCTACGATATTTTTGGCAACATCGAAAGTGCTGAATACTGGGAGGAGTGTAAACAGCTGATACAAAAACTACCGGCTAATATTACAGTGACGCACAAAGGCGAGCTGCCGTTTCACACCGTGCAGGCCACCGTGTGCAATTACCATGCGCTGTTTTTACCCACACTCAACGAAAATTTCGGGCACTCCATTGTAGAGAGCCTGCTGTGCGGCTGCCCGGCCATTATCAGCGACCAAACCCCCTGGAACGACCTGGAGACCAATAATGCCGGCTTTGCCATAGCGCTGGCCGACCGCACCAAGTTTAAAGAAGCCATTATTTACATGGCACAATTAAATGCAGCCGAATTTTCGCAAAAAAGCAAGGCCGCTATTGAGTATATTCGCAACAGGATAAATTTGCAGGCCGTGCAGCAGCAATATAAAAATTTGTTTAATGACTGTATCCAAAACTGACCTCTCGTCGTTTAATAACGACTGGTATAAGCCGGGGCGCAGCATTTTTGTACGGGCCCTGTGGTATACCATTAACCTGTGTTTTTTTCGCTCGCCTTTTCCGTTTTATGGCCCCAAGCGCTTTGTGCTGCGTCTGTTTGGCGCCAAAGTGGGCAAGGGCCTTATCATCAAGCCGCACGTTTCCATCAAATACCCCTGGCACCTGGTTATAGGTGATCATGTGTGGATTGGCGAGGAGGTATGGATCGATAACCTGGCCAAAGTTACCTTAAAAAGTCACTCCTGCGTGTCGCAGGGCGCGCTGCTGCTTTGCGGCAATCATAATTACAAAAAACGGTCGTTTGACCTGGTGGTGGGCGAAATAACGCTGGAGGAAGGCGCCTGGGCCGGTGCCAAAACGGTGATATGCCCGGGTGTGAAGCTGGGCAGCAACAGCCTGCTTACCGTGGGAAGCGTTGCCACCGCCAGCATAGAGGCCGACTGGATTTACCAGGGCAACCCGGCCAAAAAGCTGCGCATGCGCGAAGTGCGCTCATAAGTTAGTTTTTTTCGTCGATCCGTTTCACGCTGTTCACACCTTTCACTTTCTTTAAATTTTCGATCAGGTGGTTCAGGTGCTTGGTATCGTGCACGTAAATCATAATGGTGCCTTCAAAAATACCGTCGTCGGTATCAAAATTAATAGACCGCATGTTCACGTTATTTTCGTTGGAGATCACCTTGGTAATGTTATTCACTATGCCCAGCTCATCAGTTCCGGTAATTTTAACACCGGCCAGAAAGGAGATGAGCTCATCGTTCATCCACTTGGCTTTTACCACGCGATACGCGTAGTTGGAAAGCAGCTTGATGGCATTGGGGCAGTTGGTGCGGTGAATTTTAATGCCTTCCGATACGGTCACAAAACCAAACACGTCGTCGCCCGGAATGGGATTGCAGCAGGGCGAGAGCTTGTAATCGAGCTTCTGCAGATCGTCGCCGATCACCAGCATGTCTGACTTGCCGCGGGCGTTGGTCACCAGCTGCTCCAGGTTGGGCGTTTCGGCCTTGCGGCCTTTTTTAACCGGCGTTTCCCTGAATTTTACAAATTCCCTGATTTCGGCCACATCTACATTGCCCAGCGCGGCGCGGTAAAATAATTCCTGCGAGGAAGGCAGTTTCAGGTAATTGCAAAACTCGTTGATCACATGCGTTGAAAACTCGAGCTTATACCGCTGAAATTTGCGCTCCATGATCTCCTTCCCTTCCTCGGCCACTTTTTTACGCTGCTCCTTCAGGCTGTTTTTTATTTTTGATTTGGCTTTGGCCGTAATCACATAGTTCAGCCAGTCGTCTTTGGGCGTTTGTTTGCTGCTGGTCAAAATCTCCACCTGGTCGCCGCTTTTGAGCTCGTGGCTAAGCGGCACCAGCTTGTGGTTTACCTTGGCGCCAATGCAATGCTCGCCCACCTTGGTGTGAATCTCAAAGGCAAAATCAAGCGCTGTGGCCATCACCGGCAGGGTTTTCATGTCGCCCTTGGGTGTAAACACAAACATCTCGTCGCTGAAGAGGTTCAGCTTAAAATCATCCAGAAATTCGAGCGCGTTGGGATCGGGGTTCTCCAGCATTTCGCGGATGCGCAGCAGCCAGTTCTCGAGGTTGTTCTCCTTATCGTTGGCACTGTCCTTATACTTCCAGTGGGCGGCGTAGCCGTTTTCGGCCAGGTCGTCCATGCGCGTGGTGCGTATCTGCACTTCCACCCACTTGCCGGCAGGCCCCATTACGGTAGTGTGCAGGCTTTCGTAGCCGTTGCTTTTGGGCGTGCTTATCCAGTCGCGCAGGCGCTCGGGGCTGGGATGATAAAAATCGGTAATAATGGAATACACTTTCCAGCAGTCCGACTTTTCCTGGTCGAGCGGCGAATCAATTACAATGCGGATGGCCAGCAGGTCATAAATCTCATCAAAGCTTACATCCTTGGTTTTTATTTTATTGTAAATGCTGAAGATGGATTTGGCCCGGCCAAAGATCTTAAATTTAAAGCCCTGCTCGGCAAGGATTTCCTTTAACGGATCGATAAATTTCTGGATGAATTTTTTACGCTCGGGCTCGCTTTCTTTCAGCTTATTGGCAATGTCGTTGAAAGAATCCGGGTTGGTGTATTTGAGCCCCAGGTTTTCCAGCTCGGTTTTAATGGTATTAAGGCCAAGGCGGTGGGCCAGCGGCGCGTAGAGGTAAAGTGTTTCGCTGGCAATTTTCATTTGCTTGTCGCGCTTCATGTGCTCCAGCGTGCGCATGTTGTGCAGCCGGTCGGCCAGCTTAATCAGGATCACGCGAATGTCCTCGCTCATGGTGAGCAGCACTTTTCTGAAATTTTCGGCCTGGATGGAGGAGGTGTTGTCTATCACCCCCGATATTTTGGTGAGCCCATCGATGATCTGCGCCACCTTTTCGCCAAACAGCCCTTTTACGTCATCCAGCGTCAGGTCGGTGTCTTCCACCGTATCGTGCAGCAGGGCGCATACAATGCCGGTGGCGCCCAGGCCAATTTCTTCAGCGCAAATCTGCGCCACGGCAATGGGGTGGTAAATATAAGGCTCACCGCTTTTGCGGCGCATTTCCTTGTGCGCCTCCACGGCCACTTCAAACGCTTTTCGGATGGTTTCCTTATCCCCCTTCTCAAGCCTGCGTTTGCAGGCTTTCATCAATAATCGGTACCGGTTTAAGATCTCTTTTCGCTCTGCTGCCAGGTCAATTTGCATAACAACCCTTAACTATTAAAAATATGATATGAAGGTATTACATTTACGCAACATTTAAAACACAATTAAGTTGAAAGTTTTGCTCTACGTGTTCTACTTTTTGCGCTCTGCATGGGGCCGCGGGCCGGGCAATACCTTTCGCCTCATTCGCGCCGAGCTGAAAGAGGAAAAACGATTCGGCATAAAAACAGCCACCATAAAAAAGAGCGGCTCGCGTGAGTTTTTTCATTACCAGGGCGCCTCTTACCGGGTGCTTCAACAACTGTTAGGCGAAACGATAAAGAATACCCGGGGGTTTGATTTTGTAGATATTGGCTGCGGCAAAGGCCGGGCTTTGTTTGCAGCCGATCAGGCAGGATATAGCCATCTTACCGGCATTGAGCTGGATCAGGAACTGCTGGAAGACGCCAAACAAAATTTACAGCGCTATTTATTTAAACGTGTGGATTCCACCTTTCATTTTATACATGCCAACGCGCTGCAGTGTGATTATAAAAATAAGCCCACACTTTATTTTTTATTCAATCCTTTTAATGAAACTGTTTTAAAAAACGTGCTCGAAAAAATCCGCGCCTCCACACAGTCAGAAACCTGGTTTGTGTATATGAACCCTTTGTTTCGCCAGGTGTTTGAACGCGGAGGCGGCATACTTGTTAAAGAGTTTAAAACCAACCGATACCTGGAGGCCGTGGTTTACCGCTGGCCGGAAAAGTCTTAATTTATTGCTGGCGTTAGAGATAAAGGGGCAAGCCCGCTGCCCCGATAATTATTGGAGCAAAGACTTGCAGCGATAGCCCGTGCCGCGCTTGAAGCTGAAAAATAATCAGGAGGCTGAGCCGCGCGGCAACGCCCGAACAATACAAAATTCACGCTACAGCGTATTCTGTTTCATGCATGAGGGGTATTATTCGCTCCACTCATTTTCATCACTCCCCGAAGCGTCATCCTCTGAAAAATCTTTGACATTGCGCGGCATCGTTCCTTTTACAATTGGCGCCCACATTCCTGCGCTCGTAAAATACTCCAGCCTCGACCAGGCTACCGGCATTGTGCTAAAATAGCTTTTTTCAGACACAATAATCGGATGCCCCGTTACATTTATCCTCAGTAAAATAGATGTGGATTGCTTCTTGCAATAATCGATCCCTACATCCTGCGTGCCAAACCAAACCGTCACGTAATCGAGGTCGGTAGGTAGGCGGCCGGAGGAGGCCATTTCTTTTGCGGTGGCAGAGCCCGGACGGATGCCAATGGGTAAATAGGGCTCCGCAAAATCAGCCCTTAATCTTAGCGGCGAAACGCCCTTGTATAAATACCCGATATCCAACCTTACCGGTGAAACCTTATCTTCTTTCCCTTTCACGCTGCCCGAAGCATGAAGCTCTATCAGGTCCCACTGATCTTCGGTAAATTTTTCTCCTTCCCAGCGCCGGTAGGCGTCTTCCGAGCCTTCTGTTATGGTGCCCGCTATGCGGTACCAAAGCTTGCCAGCGGCATTGCGAAACCATTGGACACCGTCAATCAAGGCACTCTCTTTCCATAAATCATCGTTCTGCTTTTCCCACACTGCCTGTAAAACCGGCTGATGGCCGGGCGGATTAAAACTGGTGAACCCTCCTGCGGAAACTGCCTTTACAGCCGGCATCTGGTTTCCCTTTGCCTGGGTTACACTATTGGCAACTGCTTTTGATGCCTGATGGTATGTTTTATCATACCCATTGCTTTTGTCTGGCATGTGCGTGTAAAAATTGGATCGTTCCAAATGTAATTTTTTTGACCCGATTGCGCAACCGCACACATTGTTAAGAATCAATTCCTTGGCAGCTCTATTCTGAACGTGGTGCCCCGATGGGCCTCGCTGTTGAGCACGCTTATTTTGCCTTTGTGATAAATTTCAACAATGCGTTTGCACAGGCTCAGGCCCAGGCCCCAGCCCCTTTTTTTGGTGGTAAAGCCGGGCTCAAACACGGTTTTAAATTTCGATTTGGGAATGCCTTTGCCCGTATCTGCAATGTCGATATACAGGCCTTCGGGCACATCATACAGCGTAATGGTGATGGCGCCTTTGCCATCCATGGCATCCACCGCATTTTTACAAATATTCTCAATTACCCATTCAAACAGCGGGGTCGACAGTTTTGCCACAATTGCCTCTTCGGGCACATTGAGGTGAAAAATAACATTTTTAGAGGTCCGCTTTTCAAGATAATCCACCGCATCCTTCAGCACCTCGTTTATGTTCTGTGGCTCAAGCGTTGGCTGCGAGCCTATTTTGCTGAAGCGGTCGGTGATGGTGTTCAGGCGCTTCACATCCTGCTGCATTTCGTTCACGATCGATTCATCAACCCCTATGGATAACAAATGCTCGTTCCAGGCCATGAGCGACGAAAGGGGCGTGCCCAGCTGATGGGCCGTTTCCTTGCTCATGCCCACCCACACTTGGTCTTGCTCGGCCTTGCGCGCCGTGCTAAACAATACATACGCAATAATGAGGAACAGGCCGATGACCGCAAACTGCACATAGGGGTAAAACTTAAGCTGGGTCACCAGCTCGGAGGGGGCGTAAAAAATATAATCCTTGGTGCTCTCTCCCAGGTCGATGGGAATGGGCGTGTTTTGCGAAGCCAGCTCATCGAGCGTGGCCGCCAGCTTTTGCGGGCTGCTAATGCGCGCAGTATCCACTTTGCCCGATGCAATAATCGTGTCGCGGTTTTGATTGGTATAAATAACCGGCACATCGGCCGAATTTACCACCTCTGTGAAAAAAGATTTGAGCAGGCTGTCAAATACCAGCTTTATTTCGTTGAACACGCGGCTGTCCTTATGATACAGCTTTTGCGTAAGCCCCTTGTAGTAGTTTATTTCCACAGGGGCATACAGGCTTTTCATGATACGCAACTGCTCTTTTAAATACGCGGGGTCCTTATCCCGTGTCGAATCCAGGTTTCGGGAGGTGGCAATGCTGTCATTCGCATCGGTAAGAATAACCGGCACCGTGGTATTTTCCTGCAGCACTTTTAAAATAAACGAGGGGTCCTGGTCCGGCGCCAGGTCGCCGTTGCTCAGCTGCCGGGTGGCTTCGGCAAACAGCTCGGCCTTTTTGGTTTCGCCGATCTTTATCTGCTCAAACAGGCCTTTGGTAAACTTTACCAGGCTGGCTTTTTTTTTAACCGCTTTGGCCCACAACTCTATTTTTTGCTTTTCGTTTTGCTTAATGCGCCTTACCAGACGGGTGGTGTACCAAAAGGAGGCAATTACAATAAGAATGGCGGCGGCGGCCAGGCCAAATTTCCAACGCTGTTTTTGGTGATAGATGTTCAAAATGTATGAGTAATGGTTGTAGCGTAACTTTAAAACCGAAGTTAGCGAATTTTCCTAACGTACATGTATTAAACGCACAGGCGGCTTTTAAATTGTTTTTTAAACAACATAATTGGAATTTTTTTAAGGATGTTGCCCCAAGTGGTTGTAAGCTGTAATGGATGCAAGTAAAAACGCTATACCGGGTTTATTCTTGTAAGCCCAAAAGCTGCACGTGTTGTTTGGCCCTTATCTTCGGCTGGGCCATCGCTGCAAGTGCTCACCGTGAGGAAACCATACTTTAAAAATCCTCGTCGTCTTCCTCTTTCTTCTTGGGCTCCAGCGTTTTTTTAGGTGCAGTGCCGGCGGGTTTCTCCAGTTCAAACACCGGGGCGGCCTTGCCGCTTTTTTTAACGGCGGTATCTTTTTTAAACAACCCAAACTCTTCTTTCAGCACCCGCTTTATGTCTTTCTTTTCTTCTTTCATGTCGGCTTTTATTTTTTCTTTCAAACCCCTGCGGTCGTATTTAATAATGGGGTTATCTACCGTGCCGGTCATTAAAATAAAAGCGCTGCGCCTGTTTTCGGTGTCGTGTTCCACCGGGCCAAACTCATCGTTATTGTTTTTACGCTTTTTGGCCAGAAGCTCGCTGATGAGCAATTGCAGGTGGTAATCAATTTCGTTGTTAAAGGTGTGGCTGCCCCACAGGCTCAGGTTAAGCGCCGAGTTTTTAAGCTCTGTTTTGGGAAAGCTGATGGTTTTGTTCTCGATGCGGATGTTGCTTTTTAAGGTGGCAAAACGGATGCGCTGCAGATCCTGTATATCCACAAAACGCGAGAGGCTGAGCAGGGGCTTAAAATCAACCAGCTCACCCCGCTCAATGCCCAGGTTGCAGTTGGCGTGTATCGAGGGGTAATCGGCCTCCAGCTTATTGCTCCAGTTGCCGGCTAGGTCTATCTCTGCCGAGGCAAAGCCTTTCAGGTGCTTATCCTGCAGGGTGGCCTGCCCAAAATTATTGAATTGTGCAAACAGCTGGCTGATGTTGATGTTTTTTAGCCTGCTTTGCAGGGTTACCTCCAGGCGGTTGCGCGAGTTATCGGCAAAGGCATCTATGGTGGCTTCCCCATCCATGGCCTCCAGGTGCATATCGCTCACCATGGCTTTTTGGTTGTGAATTTCTATTTCGCCGGTTACCGAGCGCGCCTCAAATTTAGCGTAGGTAAATTTTAAAATGGCGGCATTTAACTTAAAACGTATGTTGGGCTGTATCAGCGGCCCCTCTCCGCCCGAGGAGCGGTACTTTACCATAAAATCCTCGAGCCGGATATAATTCGAAAAAAGATTGCCGGTAATCACCTGCGGGTTTTTGTTATCCGATAAATAATTAAAAATGCCCGGTAGCTTGCCGTTCAGCAAAATATCCGAGCTGCCGCGTTTCAGCTTCAGCTCCTTTACCTCTATTTCGCGGCCCACCGCCGTCAGCGAGCAGTTCTCGACCGACACCGTGCGGTCATCGCCTTTAAACCTGGCCTCCAGCCCGCTTACCCAGGCATCCAGTTCCAGCTGCACTTTGTCTGAAAAGGCCTGGCTTTTTAAATCGCGCCAGCGGCCGTTAATGCTTGAGTGGATCTTTAAATTTCCCTTCAGGCTGCTTAAGGTATCAATGGGAAAAAAAGCCTGCAGGTTTTCGAGGTGAAGCCCGGCCTGCACCGACAGGTTGAGCAAGGGATCTGAAAAATTGCTAATGCTGCAGCTGCCGTTAACGGCATCGTTGTTTAAGGCCAGCGAAATGTTTTTGAGGCTTAACAGCGAGGCCGAGTTGCTGTACTCCAGCCTCCCATCCAGGTGCAGGTTGCGGGCGGTGGTGCCCTGTGGCTTATAGGTAATGGCACCTTTGGCAATCCCAAAATCGCTCGTAAGGGCAAAGTTTTTGGAAGAGGCAAACCTGAATTTGCCGCGCGCATAAAAATTGCCGCTGCTTTGGTAATCGCTTACGTTGCTTTTAACGCCAGCCGGCAGCAGCGATAGCAGCGAGGCAATATCCAGCGCCGGCGCCTTGTAGTTAAGGGTCACATCGGCCAGGCTATCGGCATACACAAAGCTGCCGCTCACATCCAGCAAAAGCCTGTTAAGGTTTAAGCTGGCTTTGCTAATGGTGTAGCGGTTTTGCCTTACATCCATAGCCAGCTCAAAATCGAGGTGCTTGTTTTTTAAAAATTGATGGTCTTTGCTGGCCAGGCTGTGTATCTGCAATTTGCCCTGCGACTGCAGGCTAAATTCAGAAAGATGAAAGTTACCGTTGAGCTGCAGGTTTTCAACAATGCCATCCGTTTTAAAAAAGTGCTGCTTATCCTTATAACTCACCCGGCACCGCTCCAGGCTCAGCAGCTTCAACTCAAAAGCCATGGGGTCGGCGGTGCTGTTGTTTTTAGATTGCGCCTGGTCCCAAAAAATATAATTTACCTGGCCGTTGCCCAACACTCTTAATTTTATTACCCCATCGTGCAGCGCTATTTTATGAATGCGGTAATGTTTGTTCCACAAATCCTTCATGTTAAAGTGCAGGTTGAGCCGGCCGGCAAACAAAAGCGTATCACGCTGCTTGATGTTGAGCGCCTCCAGCATCAGTGCATCTTTAAACTCCACCGAACAATCTGGAAACGTTTTAATAATCGTAAGGTCAATGTTTTTCGGGTCAATCTTCACTTCGGCTTTCAGGTGGCGGTTCAGCTCCGAAATAATGGCAGCCTTTACCTCATCTTCATAAACAAACAAAAGGGCCAGAAGGCCGCCCATAAAAACAAGCAGCAGCATAAAAAGCCAAAGAATAAGACGTCCTATTCGCTTAAGAACGCTTTTCCCAGGTTTATCAATTGGCAGTTGCTCTTCCATCCTTATAAAGTTCAGCAATAGTTAGGTGCCGCAGCGGTATAAATGCGTAAAAAATAAACAGCCCGCTTTTTATAATTATATTAACGTTTTTTATCCCCAATGGTACAGGTCCCGTCTATTTTATGCTGGTTTATGGGCTGCTGCATTTTTACAAGCCAAAAAAAATAGTTACCTTTAGTTAGCACCCCATAAGGTGTTTTAAACCTAACCCCGCAGCCATGAAAAGAAATCTATCATTCTTTGTTGTGCTTTTTGCTGTTTGTTCAGCCATCCTGTTTTTTTCGTTCACCAAAAGTGCATTGCCTGTTGAAGAGCTGGCGCTTAACGCGCCCATACCGCAGGGCGACTACAAAATGAAGGATGTGAGCGGCAAAAGCGTTTCGCTCAACGAATTAAAAACAGGCAAGGGCCTGCTGGTTATTTTTAGCTGCAACACCTGCCCCTATGTAAAGCTCAGCGAATCGCGCATAAAGGAATACACCGATTTTTGCGTGGCAAACGGCATTGGCATTGCCCTGGTAAACAGCAATGAGGCCCAGCGCAGCGAAGACGACAGCTTTGAGGAAATGACCAAATACTTTGCGGCGCAAAAGCTTAAATGCACCTATGCTGTTGACGAAAAAAGCCTGCTGGCCAATGCTTTTGGCGCCTCGCGCACACCACAGTGCTTTTTATTTAACCCCAAAGGCCTTATTTACAAAGGCGCTATTGACGATAATGTAAAAGACCCCGCCGCGGTAAAAGCTCCTTATTTAAAAGATGCCCTGACAGCGCTTTTGAAAAACGAAACGCCAAAAATGCAGGAAACCAAATCGATTGGCTGCACCATTAAGCGTGCCGAATAATTTTTTAACGCACGCAAAATATATTAAAAAACGCTTCATCCTAATGGTGAAGCGTTTTGTTTTTTAGAAGTTAAGCGAAAATATCTCGTGGTCATACTGAGCTCGTTTCAGCATCTCTATTGCTATTTTCACTTATAAAACCGCTCACGTGAACGGAAAACCCGCAGTGAAGCGAAGACTTGTAGCAATAGCCCGGGCAAGGCCCAAATAACATAAACCGGTGAAGCATTTTGTTTTTAATAGATGCTTTTTCATAAGGGCGTGCCCCTTCGGGTCGGGCTTTCGCCACTCGCTTTTTTTATGGCCTTAGCAGGCCTATAAAAAAAGAGCTCAAACAATGGCTCAATCCCTCACGCAGAGCAGTTTATGAAAATTACCGTTAGAGATTGAGCGAAAAGCCCGCAGCCCCCTATAATTATTGGGGCGAATACTTGCAGTGATAGCCCGGCCGCGCGTGAAGCTGAAAAATAATTTGGCGGCTTAACCTCGCGGAATGCCCAAACATGATACATTAATACGCCTTTGGCTATTCCGTTATTTTTTAATAGGCAGCTTAATCCGTACCTTTACTCCCGCAATGTTCAAGAAAGAACTGGACCCCGAAGATTTTTACTATAGCCCCGAGGGCTATATTGTATTTACCGAAAAATACCACCTTAAGCGCGGCTATTGCTGCAAAAACGGCTGCAAGCACTGCCCCTACGGCTACAACAAAAAAACCGGGCAGTTTGATAAGGACGCGCCAAAAACTTAAGCTTTTACCCCGCCCCAGGCACTTTTGGGGCTGCTTATTTTATCGTAATTTCGGGTCATGATTATGACCATGACCGAATTTCAGGCTTCTGTTTTAAACGGCATTCCGGCCGAGCTGCCGGCACCAAAAAATTACGATGCGGCCATTAACCACGCCCCTAAACGCAAGGACATACTTAACCCAGAAGAAAAAAAACTGGCGCTGAAAAACGCTCTGCGCTATTTTGATAAAAAACACCACCCCGTGCTGGCAAAGGAATTTGCCGCCGAGCTGAATGCTTACGGCCGCATTTACATGTACCGCTTCAGGCCCGATTATAAAATTTATGCCCGGCCTATTGACGAGTACCCGCATAAAAGCCGGCAGGCCGCGGCCATTATGCACATGCTGAGCAATAACCTGGATTATGCCGTGGCCCAGCACCCGCACGAACTTATAACGTATGGCGGCAATGGCTCGGTGTTTCAAAACTGGGCGCAATACCTGCTCACCATGCAGTACCTGGCCACTATGACGGATGAGCAAACCCTGGTGCTTTACAGCGGGCACCCGCTGGGCCTCTTTCCTTCGCACAAGGATGCGCCACGGGTGGTGGTTACCAACGGCATGATGATCCCCAACTACAGCCGGCCCGACGACTGGGAAAAATTTAACGCCCTGGGCGTAACCCAGTACGGGCAAATGACCGCCGGCAGCTTTATGTACATTGGCCCGCAGGGCATTGTGCACGGCACCACCATTACCGTTATGAACGCAGCCCGCAAAAAATTTCCAACCGAAGCCAAGCGCCGCGGCAAGCTGTTTGTTACCTGCGGCCTGGGCGGCATGAGCGGGGCGCAACCCAAGGCTGCCAAAATTGCGGGCCTGGTTTCCATTACCGCCGAAATTAATGCCAAGGCTGTAAAAACCCGGCACTCGCAAGGCTGGGTGGACGAGGTGTTTGATAACCTGGATGCATTGATAACGCGCACCAAACAGGCGCAGCAAAACAAAGAGGCCGTGAGCCTGGCTTACCAGGGCAACGTGGTGGATCTTTGGGAAAAATTACTGAAGGAGAGCATGACCGTGGATATTGGCAGCGACCAATCCTCGCTTCACAACCCCTGGGCCGGCGGATACTATCCGCAAGGGCTTTCGCTGGAAGCAGCCAATGCTATGATGGCAGCCGACCCGGCAACTTTTAAACAGGAAGTGCAGCGCAGCCTGCGGCAACACGCTGCGGCCATTAACCAGCTGGCAGCCAAAGGCATGTATTTTTTCGATTACGGCAACGCCTTTTTACTGGAGGCCAGCCGCGCCGGCGCCGATATTGTGAAAGATAACGGCGATTTTAAATACAAAAGTTATGTGCAGGATATTTTAGGGCCCATGTGTTTTGATTATGGCTTTGGCCCTTTCCGCTGGGTGTGCACCTCGGCAAAACCCGAAGACCTGGCTGCCACCGATCGCCTGGCCCAGCAGGTGCTCGAAGAAATATACGCCACTGCACCGGCGGAGATAAAACAACAGCTGCACGATAACATTGTGTGGATAAAGGATGCGCAGCAAAACAACCTGGTGGTGGGCTCGCAGGCCCGCATTTTATATGCCGACAGTGAGGGCCGCATTAAAATTGCCCGCGCCATTAATAACGCCATTAAAGCCGGGCAAATAAGCGCCCCTGTGGTGTTGGGCCGCGATCACCACGATGTGAGCGGCACCGACAGCCCTTACCGCGAAACTTCCAATATTTATGACGGGTCGCGGTTTACCGCCGACATGGCCGTGCAGAACTTTGTGGGCGATGCCTTTCGAGGCGCCACGTGGATAAGCCTGCACAACGGGGGCGGCGTGGGCTGGGGCGAGGTAATAAACGGCGGCTTTGGCCTGGTGCTCGATGGCAGCCCCGAGGCCGAGCGCCGGCTGGAACAAATGCTGTTTTGGGATGTGAATAACGGCATAGCCCGCCGTGGCTGGGCGCGCAACGAGGAGGCCCTGTTTGCCATTAAACGTGAAATGGAGCGCACACCCCATTTAAAAGTAACCTTGCCCAACCTGGTGGACGACACGCACCTCAGCCAATTGTTTTAACCATGGCGGGCACTAAACTTGCATTTGCTGTAACATGTGCCCTACGCCAAGCATAACCGAAGTATACCGCGGGCAGGAAGCATCGCTTTTAAAGCACCTGCACGCCGGTGGCAGCCCGGATGAAGAAACCGTTCATAAGCTGCGCGTGGATATTAAACGGATCCGCGCCCTGCTTTATTTTTTAGAAACCACCAACCCGCCTGAATTTAATGCCGGACCGATGCTCAAGTGGGTGCGCCCGGTATTTAAACAGGCTGGTAAGATACGGGAAGCCACGCTGATTCTTAAGTCACTTCCTTCGCTTCGATCGCAGGGCTTGCGTAATTTCAGAAATGCTGTAAAGAAAAAGAAAGACCGGCACGAAAAAGAATTTGAAAAAACGATCCGGCATTTTAATCAAAAAAAGTTCAGCAAGCACTATCACCGCTTGTTTTCATTTCTTAAACAGCAACCGGGGCTGCTAAAAAAATCGGCCGCCTACAGCGATTCTCTTTTTACCGAAATACGGCGGTTGAGGCGCAGCGCCGGCAACGATGAAACACTGCACGACATCCGGAAAAAACTGAAACAGGCCAAAACCATTGACGGCTTATTGAATTTGCCGGCAACCCGGTTTAGCAGCGCTAAATTAAAAGATCTTGAAGAACACATTGGCCAATGGCACGATGAAGTGATCCTGTCCGAGTCTCTGACCCGTTATGCCCGCATTCATAACGGGCACCACGCTTTGAATGCCTTTCTCGCAACGGTAAACGCACGCAGGGAGCGTCTTAAAAAGCGCATTTTAACCCGGCTGAAGCAAGTTTAAATGTGCAACCAGCCTATTTATCTAATGGTTAAGAAAAACTTTTAATTAATTACAGCAAGGCCCTGAAGAGCAGGAACAGGCCGCCCGAAAGCACAATGGTTACAGGCAGGGTAAGCACCCAGGTAAGCGCTATGGTTTTAACCGTGCCTTTTTGCAGGTTCTTCAATCCTTTTTTAGCCACCATCGATCCGGCAATGCCCGAAGAAAGCATGTGGGTGGTGCTTACCGGCACGCCTTTCCAGCTGGCCAGGCCAATGCCAATAGAGGCCACAATTTCGGCGCTGGCACCCTGTGCATAGCTCATGTGCTGCTTGCCTATTTTTTCGCCCACGGTTTTTACAATGCGTTTCCAGCCCACCATGGTGCCAAGCCCCAGGCATACCGAAATAAGTATGATCACCCACGACGGCGCGTACTCAATCAGTTTTTTAGTGGCTTTTATTTCCTGCTTCAGCACTTTGATCTCGTTGGCGCTCAGGGCCAGGTTTTCGCCGGCAATCAGCTTTTCGGTGTGTTTGGTTATTTTCACCACCGCCTTGCGGATATCGAAGCGGTTTTTCAGGTCCACATCGCCCGAATACACCTTGGGGCCTATAATTTCTCCAAACTGCGCGGCGTAGGAAAGAACTTCGGCATGCATCTTTTTTTCTTTGGCCGATAATACGGTGGTGTCTGCTTTGGTGATTAGCCTGGTAATGCCGGTAATGTTGGAGTTAACACCCTGCAGGTTTACGGTAGAGTCGAGCGAAAAGGTGCCCGGCAGCACGGCAATAAGAATAAGCATAATAAGACCCACACCTTTTTGCCCGTCGTTTTGTCCGTGAAAAAAGCTTACCAGGCCGCAGGTGGCCCATAATAAGGCACGCACCCATACGGGAGGCTTTTTGCCCGGTATGGGTTCTTTATAAATAACATCGTTTTTTATAAGCCGCTTAAATATAAACATCATCACTATGGCCATCGAAAAGCCCAGCAGCGGCGAAAGAAGCAGCGCAAGCCCCGTTTCCTTGGCCTTATCCCAGTTAACGGCAGAAGTATGGCCGGGTAAAAAATAAAAAGCAATACCAATGCCTAAAATTGAGCCAATGATGGTGTGTGAGCTGGAGGATGGAATGCCAAAATACCAGGTACCAAAGTTCCAGGCAATGGCGCTTAACAATAAGGCCAGCACAATGGCTACGCCGTGGTAGGGGTCTGAGTCAATAAGCACATCCACCGGCAATAAGTTTACAATGCCCATGGCCACGGCAATACCACCCAGCATCACGCCCAAAAAATTAAGAAGGCCGCTGTATACCACCGCCACAGTAGGTTTTAATGAGTTGGTGTAAATAACGGTGGCCACTGCATTTGCCGTATCGTGAAAGCCGTTGATGAATTCAAAAAAACAGGCGCAGAGCAGGCAAACAATAAGGAGTATGGTGAGTGAGGTATCTAGTCCAAACATGGGTTATTAATTTAATGCGTCAAATCTCTTTCTTTTTCTTTTTCACAATGTTAAGATAACGTTAAATCCCCAATTCTACCTGGAAAACGGCAAAAAAGTATTTATTCATATCTTTATTAAGCACCAGGTCGCGCTCGCGGTTATAAAACACATTGGCCTGCAGCTTTACCTTGTGCTTGTTCAGGTATTTGCTCAGGCCCAGGCCATATTGCTCGTTTTCGCGCACATGGGCCAGCACATCGTGATGGGGGCTTACCAGCGAATGCCGCAAGGCCACCTCCCACATGCTTTTAAAACAATAGCTCAATTGGGTGTTAATGCCATCGCCGGTTACCATGTATCTTGTTTTTCCATCGCTGCCTTTTACCGCCGGGCTGCCATCGGCATCGCGGCGCATGTATTCGGCCGTAAGCGCCACGCCCTGGTATTTAAACACCAGGTCGGCCATATACAGGTTGTAGCTTTTAGTGCCCAGCAGGTCTTTGCCCAGCTGCCCGCCGCTGCGCACCGCCAGGTCGTTGTATTGATAGCCGCCGGCAATGGACAGCTTAGGTTTTGTTTCACGGGCCAGGTCGCCTTCAAAAAAATCGCCGTTATCGGTAAAGGCGCCCAGGGGCAAAAATTCGAGTCGGCCGGTGTAGGCCAGCCCCGTGTTGCTGCTGGTAGAGTTGCGGCCTTCGCCCGAGCTGACGGCCAGTTTGGCCACCAGCAGGGCATTGCCCAAATGGCTGGTATTGTTCATAAACAGGCCAAAATCGCGGTCGGGCGTAAAGTTGGCGTTTACAATGGAGCGGTCGTAAAACTGCAAAGCCCCCGATGAGTTGATGCGCTGGCGGTTTCCGGGCAGCTTACCCTGGCCAAAGCCAATCTGAAGGTTATGCGTGAGCTTGTAAAAGATCATGGCATCGCGCACCACGTTAGGGCTGGTGTTTACCGTACTGGCATCGGCATCGCTCCAGTCCATATCGCCCCGCGAAAAAGAGAACTGCACATAATAGCTGAGCCTGGGATTAAGCATATGCCCCGCCAGCGACAGGCGGCAGCGCCGCACCCGTGCCTCATACGATTCAGGGCTCAGGTCTTCATCGCTGGCAGTGTTTACCAGCGCCCGGTTTTGCACCCTGAAACGCAGGTTGAGCGAATAGGAGCTGTCGGGCGTGGCAAAGCCCAGCCCGTTTTTAAAGTTAAAGTAGGGGATTTTAGCCGGCTTTGGCGCAGGCTCCTGGCCCAACAGGGCAACAGGCATTATTGTAAAAATGATTTTAAAAAGAACCGAATGCAGCGTTGATTTCATGCAGTAAATTTTACCGCAAACTAAACGTTATGAAATCAATTAAAAGGAAAGCTAATATTAAGAAATTGTTAACTTGTCAATTTATTTATTGCTTTTTCAGGCTGTCGCGGATCTCCATGAGAAGTTTTTCCTGCAAGGTGGGTCCCGGTGGCACAACAGGGGCCGTGTCTTCCTTCTTTTTGGCGGCATTAATTCCCTTTATCACCATAAATAAGGCAAAGGCAATGATGGTGAAAGAGATGAGCGTGGATATAAAATTGCCGTATTTAATGGCCGTGCCCGGAATTTTGAGATCGGCGAGGTTGGTCAGGTTAGCTGCTTTTAAGGCGGGGGTTAAAATAGCAGGCGTAATAATGTCATCCACCAGCGAGGTGATGATCTTATTAAATGCGCCGCCAATAACCACACCAATGGCCAGGTCAATTACATTGCCCTTAATGGCAAATGCTTTAAACTCCTTTAATACTCCCATGATTGCTGATTTTTATATTGCTATAAAAATAGGGTTATTTTAATTATCGCCCAATACTTTCAACAGCTCGTCGAGCTTGGGAGTAAGGATGATCTCGGTACGGCGGTTTTTCTTGCGCGCTTCGGGGGTTTTGGCCGGATCGAGCGGAAAAAATTCGCCCCGGCCGGCCGAGGTGATCCGTTTTGGATCGAGCCGGGCACTGCCCAGCAATATTTTTGTAACCGAAGTAGAGCGCATCACGCTCAGGTCCCAGTTATCTTTTATATCGCCGCTGCCTTTCATGGGCACATCGTCGGTATGGCCTTCCACCATCACATTTATATCAATGTTTTGCTCCAGCACTTTGGCCACATTCTTTAAGGCTTCCACGCCTTTGGGCTCCACGTTGGTTTTGCCGCTGGCAAACAGCAGGCTCTCATCCATGCTGACATATACTTTGCCGTTTTTTTGGGTAATGGTAAGGCCCTTGTTCTCAAAGTTAAACAAGGCATCGCTCAGCTTTTTGCGCAGGTCGGCCGCGGCCTGGTCTTTTTTCTTCAAAATAGCTTCCAGCTCATTTACCCGCTCTTCGCGTTTTTTGAGTTCGGCGCTCAGGGCGTCCAGCTCCTGTTTTTGAGCATTGAGGCGGGTTTCAAGGGCTTTTAATTCATCCTGCTTTTTCAGCAGCTGCTCCTGGGTCATCTGCAAATCGCCGCTCAGCTTGGCATTATCGTTGGCACTGCCGGTCAGCAGCTTGTTCAGGCGGTCCATCAGCTGCTCGTTAAGCGTGTTCAGCTTATCATACTTCGCCATCATGTTTCGCAGATTGCTGCCGGTAATGCTGGTATCGCGGGTAAGGCCGGTAATTACCTTCTGATCTTTGGTGGTTTGTTCTTTTAATTCGGCCAGCTTGGCCTCGTTTTCGGCGCATGATTTTTTAAGCGCGCTCAGCTCCGTTTCGCAGGTGTTAAGTTTTGCTTTCGATTCGTCGAGCAGGCGCGCAGGCACGCAGGCGCCCAAAATCAGCAGGCCAAGGCCCAAAAAAGTTGTCCATCGTTTCATCATGTTTTAAAATTAAACAATAGAACCGGGGCGGGTTAAGACGGTGTAAATGTTTATTAACAACGAAATTAACCGGTATAATAAAATGCCTGATAGCTTTTTTTGTGAGTGGTTTAAACCTTTTTCTTCCAAATAAATTTAATTTTGTTAGTTCCTAGCCCCTGCGTTATGAAAATACGATCCATGGAACATTATGAAAGCTTGTACAGGCAGAGTGTCGAATCGCCCGGGCTTTTCTGGTCGGGCATTGCCTCTGAGTTTGAATGGATGCAGCCATGGGACGAAGTGCTGGAATGGAATTTTGAATCGCCGGACGTAAAATGGTTTATCAACGGCAAATTAAACATCACCCAAAATTGTATTGACCGCCACCTGGCCGAACATGGCAACGATGTGGCGTTTATATGGGAGCCCAACGAGCCGGGGGATGAAGCCCGCAACATCACCTACCGCCAGCTGCACGAAGAGGTGTGCCGCCTGGCCAACGTGATCAAAAGCTTTGGTATAAAAAAAGGCGACCGGGTATGCATATACCTGCCCATGATTCCCGAAGCGGTGTTTGCCATGCTGGCCTGCGCCCGCATTGGTGCCGTGCACTCGCTGGTGTTTGGCGGCTTCAGCGCACAATCCATCCAGGACCGCATTAACGATAGCCAGTGTAAGCTGGTGCTTACCAGCGATGGCGCATACCGCGGACCCAAACACCTGCCTATGAAGGCCACGGTAGACGAGGCGCTGGTAAACTGCCCCTCGGTAACGGCCGTGCTTGTTTATAAGCGCACCCAACAGCTGGTGGCCCTGCACGACGGGCGTGATTTTGACTGGCAGACCGAATGCGCTAAACAACCCGCACAATGCGAGCCCGAGGCCATGGACAGCGAGGACCCTTTATTTATTTTATACACATCAGGCAGCACCGGCAAGCCCAAAGGCGTGGTGCACACCTGCGGCGGCTACATGGTGTATACGGCCTACAGCTTTGAGAATGTGTTTCAATACAACCGCGGTGACATATATTGGTGCACGGCCGATGTGGGCTGGATTACCGGCCACTCTTATATTACCTACGGCCCGCTGCTCGCAGGCGCCACCTCGGTTATTTTTGAAGGGCTGCCCAATTACCCCGACAGCGGGCGTTTTTGGCAGGTGGTAGACAAACATCGGGTAAATATCTTTTATACCGCCCCCACAGCTATCCGCGCGCTGGAAGCGGCAGGACTGGATTTTGTGAAACCTTATAAATTAGACAGCCTGCGCGTGCTGGGCAGTGTGGGCGAACCCATTAACGAGGAAGCCTGGCACTGGTACAACACCCACATTGGCAAAGGCAAATGCCCCATTGTGGACACCTGGTGGCAAACCGAAACAGGCGGCATTTTAATTTCGCCCCTGGCCGGCATTACGCCGTTAAAGCCGGGCTTTGCCACCCTGCCCTTGCCGGGCGTGCAGCCCCTGCTGGTAGATGAAAAAGGCAACGAAATAAAAGGCAATGGTGTGGAAGGCAACCTGTGCATTAAATTTCCATGGCCATCTATTGTGCGCACCACCTGGGGCGACCATGCGCGCTGCCGCCAGGCTTATTTTGCCACCTACCCCGGGTTGTATTTTACCGGCGATGGCTGCCGGCGCGATGCCGATGGCTACTACCGCATTACCGGCCGGGTGGATGATGTGATGAATGTGAGCGGGCACCGCATTGGCACGGCCGAGGTTGAAAATGCCATTAACCAGCAGGCCGAGGTGGTGGAAACCGCGGTAATAGGCTACCCGCACGACATTAAAGGCCAGGGCATTTACGCCTTTAGCATTGTTACAAAAACAGATAAGCCGCAGGAGCAGATCAAAAAAGAGATCCTGGAATGCGTGAACAAATCGATAGGCCCCATTGCTAGGCCCGACAAAATACAGCTGGTAAGCGGCCTGCCCAAAACACGCAGCGGCAAAATCATGCGCCGCATTTTAAGGAAAATAGCCGAAGGCGAATTATCCAACCTGGGCGATACCTCCACCCTGCTCGATCCGCAGGTGGTTGACGAAATTATTAAAGGCCGTTTATGATCACACGCCATTTTTTAGACCGGGCAACGAGCTATGGCGAGTACCGGCACTTATTGCAACACTTGCTGGCACAGGGCAAAACCACGGGCGGTAATCAAAGCGAAACATACATACACTATGCCACGCTTAACTGGCAGCGCATGCAGCGCCTGGATAAAACTACCGTGCTGACAGACGATCTGACAGCACTCCTTAAAAAAATATCGCGCCCATACACCTGGCTGGTGCTTACCGAGGGCTGGTGCGGCGATGCGGCACAAAGCCTGCCGGTGATGGCATGGATAGAAAAAAACTGCCCGAACATAACGCTTAAATTATTGCTGCGCGACGAGAACCTGGACCTGATGGATCAATACCTGACCAATGGCGGCCGCTCTATTCCAAAATTAATTTGCGTGGATGGCGATTTAAAAGAAAAGTTTAACTGGGGGCCACGGCCGGCAGAGCTGCAGGACCTGGTGATGGACCTCCGGCAAAAGGGCGTATCGCCGGAAGAAAAATCGGTAACGGTGCAAAGATGGTACAATGCCGATAAAACGCTGAGCATACAGCGTGAGCTGGCAGAGGGGATTAAACAATTTATGATTGGCTGATGCTGAACCGCACACTTTCCATATACAAAAACTCGTTCACCGGCCTGTCGCGCCAAACCTGGCTGCTGTCGCTTATTATGCTTATCAACCGCAGCGGTACCATGGTGATTCCCTTTTTAACGCTGTATCTTACCAGCAGCGATATGGGAAGAACGCTGGCCGAAGCCGGCACGGTGATGGGTCTGTTTGGCCTGGGCGCTGTTATTGGCGCTTACTTTGGCGGCAGGCTTTCCGATAAAATCGGCTTTTACAACGTGCAGCTGTTCACCCTGTTTTTTGGCGGAGTTATGTTTATTGTACTGGGCCAGGTAAAATCTTACCCGCTCATTTGCCTTTGCACCTTTATACTCAGCCTGGTGAACGAGGCGTTTCGGCCGGCCAACTCCACTGCCATTGCACATTACAGCAGCCCGCAAAACCGCACCCGCTCTTACTCGCTCAACCGGCTGGCCATTAACCTGGGCTGGGCAGTGGGTTCTTCCATCGGTGGGTTTCTGGCAGCTTACAATTACCAGCTCTTATTCTGGGTAGATGGTCTTACCAACATTGGCGCGGCTTTTCTGCTGTTCTTTTTTCTGAATCCAAAACTTAAGCAGGGCCATGCCGAACAAGGTGCCGTCACCGCTGATCCCCCGCAATCGGCCTACCGCGATAAGGTGTACATCTGGTTTATTGCACTGGCTACGTTATACGCTTTGTGCTTTTTTCAACTGTTCACCACTATTCCCAAATATTTCAGAGACAACCTGTTTTTGGACGAGCGCTTTATTGGCTTTTTGATGGCGCTCAACGGTATTTTAATTGCCGTGGTGGAAATGGTGCTTATTTATTACCTCGAGCGCCGGGGCAATTACATGCGCTACATTGTGGCCGGCACGTTTCTTTGCGCAGTATCGTACTTTTCGCTGCTTATTCCGGGGCAGGCAGCAACTGTGGCGCTGGTCATGATCCTGCTTATTTCCGTGGGCGAAATCATGTCGATGCCCTTTATGAACACCTTCTGGACCTCGCGCTCCAACGACCGCAACCGGGGCCAATACGCCGCGCTGTATACCATAGCCTGGGGCATTGGGCAAACGCTGGGACCTGTGCTTTTTTCGCAGCTGGTGGATGCTACGAGTTTTAATGTAATGTTTATTGTATTGGGTGCTGTAACGGTAATTACCGCCGCAGGATTTTACCGGCTCAGGAAGCATACTGTTTAAGGTTTGAAAGGAATATAACGGTATCGCAAACCTATCAGATCATGCTGAACTCGTTTCAGCATCTCTTGAATCATGTAATTTTGCTAAAGAACAGACCCTGAAACACTTGTCCCGAGCTTGCCCCGGGAAGTTCAGGGTGACTGCAAAATTAGTTTGGAAATATTTTCAGGTCAAAATTTAAAAGTTTGAATCATATTCCCCTTTTGAAAATAATCATCACTTCGTTGGGTTTTTCTTTTTATAGCTTAAAAACGTCATAATAATGCCCAGCTCATCTTCGCTTACCAGGCTGTCGGGCATGCTGCTTTCGTGCCGCGCGTTGGCCGTGCGCAGCGTATAACCCGTGAGCTGCTCGGGCTTAAAGTCGGGAATTATTTCTTTTCTTCCTTTTTTTACCGTGTGGCATTTGCCACAGGTCATCTCGTACAAAATTTTTCCTTTTTCGCAGCGCTTGGCGTATTCTACTTTCACGTGCGGCAGCATGGCATCGGGCAGCTCATACATAGCCTCTTTTTGTGCGGTGCAGGCCAGCAGCGTGGCCAGGGCACCTGTTATCATCAGTGTGTGTTTCAGTTGCATGTTAATATTCCCCTCCCACCTTGCGGGCATTTAGTTTTTTAATGCGCGACTCCGGAAGCTTCGCCGGCGGCGCTTCAAATTCAACCTGCTCGTTGAG
The DNA here is from genome assembly GCA_044221905.1 of Bacteroidia bacterium. Classification (GTDB taxonomy): domain Bacteria; phylum Bacteroidota; class Bacteroidia; order B-17B0; family Aurantibacillaceae; genus Aurantibacillus. Next base: position 715,952 of record JBGAOE010000002.1, on the reverse strand, counting down.
CGAATTGATAAAGGCCAGCAAGTTGTTTTTGTCTGCCAGGCTCAGGTGCAGCGAGTCGGCCGACAGGGTTTGATTGTTTACCAAAAGCCCTTTGCCCGCACCGCCACCGGCGTTGTAAAAATCAATGACCTGACCCAGGTTAGCAAAGCTGCCATTGTGCATATAGGGCATGGTTCTGGCCGAGTTTCTTAAGGTACCGGTTCTGAATGCATGCGCCGTTTCCACAGCGGGGTTTATGCCGTAGCGCCCTTTATCATGGCTCAATGCTTTAAAATTAGTGTCGGCCGGCACGCCCAGCACTTCAAACTCAGAGCTTACGTAAGGCGGTTTTACCCCGTTAAACTGGGGCACAAAATGACAGGTGGCACACTGTGCTTTGCCCATGAATACGTTAAAGCCTTCCTTTGCTTTCGCATCAAGCGTTTCCGCCTGGTTCATGGCTTTGTCAAATGGTGCGTAGTAATGGCTGAATTTGCTGTAATAAATGGTAATGGCCGACGACACGTGCTCCATGCTAATTTCGGGCTCCTGCGGCGTGTATTTTAAAAGTTTTTTGAAGGCCTGCTTATACTCCCTGCAGCTTAATATTTTTTTCAGAACGTCTTGTTCCTGGCAGGCCATTTCGCTGGTGTTGGTAATCACATCCCTGGTTTGGCTCTGCAGCGAAATGTGTTTCCCATCCAGCATCAGCAGGTGATTGTATTCAGCATTGAGCAGCGATGGCGTGTTGCGCGGCAAGGGATTTTTTCCATCAAAGTGCAGGGCGGTAGTTTTCAGCGTATCCGTAAAATATTGCGTTGGATTGTGGCACGAGGCGCAGCTGCGCTGGTTGTTGCCCGACAGGATGGGATCGTAAAACAACAGCTTGCCAATGCGGTCAATTTCGGCCAAAACATCCTTATCGTACACCCTCAAAAAAACACCTTTGGCATTTTGGCCACGGTAGAGGTCTTTGCTGAAGATGGAGGCGCTGTTTTTATTGAGTGCATAATCCACATAACTTTTGCTGGCCACATTATAGTCGCGCACCAGCTTTTGATTGAGCGAGAACAAGGGGTTTACATAGTCTCTTAAAAAGGTGTAATGATCGAACCGCAGGTAATTATTTGGCTGGCTGTTTACAAAGGCCAGCGCTTGGCGGTACAGCTCCAGGTAATTGGCCGGTAAGGCTTTATCGGAAAAGCTTTCGTTAAATACTGCGTAAATGCCGTTCACGTCGCCAAGCATTGTGCGCAGCTCGGGTATAATGCGGCTGGTATCGGGGCACTCGAAGCCTGTGGTGTAAATGGCCGCCAGGTTAAGCAAAAACAGGCGGTTGCATAAATAAAAATGATCGGGCGTGTTTAAATGGCTCACAATGGTATCGGCCCTGTACACATCAAGGGCTTTTACCGCCGGCGCCATCAGCCTCGCCAGCGAATCAACCGCTACCTGCTCTTCTTCCAGGTAAAGTTCGGCCAGGGTTAAGCCCGCTCCCACACGTTTGTAGGGCGCCTCAAATTTTTCAAACACTTCGGTTTCCCATTCCACCGGCAGCGGGCCGTTTATTTTTTTGTAAGAAACGGGCTCCAGGTACCTCAGCCAAAAATCCATGCCTTTCAGCAGGCGCCGCGCTTCCTGTATCTGCGTTTTAATCGCCTGGCGCTCTTTCTGCATCATGTTGCCGCTGTATTGGATAATTCTGAAAAGGGCCAGCTGCCGGGCTTTCAGGGCATTCAGCCTTTTGTAATAGGTTTCGGTATAACCGGCTTTGGCGCTGGTTTTTTTAAATGCCAGCACTGCCAGCAGCGCCGACAGGCTCAAAAAAATAATGATGAAATTCTTCTTCATGCGTGCAACACCGTGTTTATAAGTAAAAACCAGGTGCGTAAAAAACACACCTGGCTTTGGGGTATAGGGGTTTGTTTAGGTTCTAATGTTTAACCACCATTTTTATTTTGTTCGATTTTTCGCCGTTTACCACTTCCACAAAGTACACGCCGTTTTTCAACTCGGCGGTGTTGAGGGTAACCTGGTTTTCGCCGCTGCCAAGGTCTTTGTTAAGCAGCAGGCCGGTTTCTTTGCCTTGCAGATCGTATACCTTAATGGCTACATGCGCCCCTTTATCCAGGGTAATGCTTACTACCGCTTCTTCGCGGGTTGGGTTAGGATACAGGTTAAGCAGCGAGCCGCTGGCCACAATACTGTTAATGCCAACATTGGTAGCGGTAACGGCTGCACCCTGTATTTTATACGTGTAAAAGTTCTCGTCCAGGTCGTTATTAAAAATGTTTACGATGGCGGAGTGAGTACCCACTGCTGCAGGGTTGTAGCTAATGGTTAAGGTTTGCGAGGCGCCTGCAGCAATAACCCACGGCAGGGCCGGAGGGCTAACCATTGAAAAAGCAGAGCTGCCGGTTAGGCTGTAGCTCGACACCACTAAAGAGCCGGTGCCGGTGTTTTGCAGCACAAAAGTTTTGCTAACGTTGGTGCCCGCAGGAATAGAGCCAAAATCGGTGTTATCGCCCGCGCTGATAGCGGTGTTGCCGCTGGCAATGTTGGTGGAGTTGCCCTGCACATTGGCTTCGGGGTTTGAGGTGGCCGTGTTCAGGCTGGTGAGCAATTGCAGCTGGCCGCCTTCAACCGGCGCGCCGGGAATGGCATAATGCGCCTGGGTTACAAATAAAAATTTGCCGGGGCCAAGGATAGCCTGAACATCTACAATGCCCGATGCTTCCTCATCCTGGGTTAAGTAGTTTGGAGCGGCCGTGATAAACCGGTTAGAGTCGTGTATGGCTACCGGTGTAAGCACATCGGTGTTGATATTATACTCCAGCACGCGGCCCAGCCAGGCGTTGTTGCCCACATCTTCCACCAGCATCACATGGCCTGAGTTATCAATGGTTAAGTTGTCGAGCATTTGCTGGCCTTCGGTGCCATCCAGCACCGCGGTGATGGTGCCGCCCAGTTGCGGGTTGCTGATATCGGTAAAGCGCAGTCTCCACAAGCGGCTTGGGGTTGGGGTAGTGGTGTTGCTAAAGGCGTTGGTGGTGTTAAAGTAAAGATCATTGGGGTGCGATGGATCCCAGGCGCCGTCTTCGGGGCGAAGGAAGGTGGTTACACCCAGGTTGTTGCTCATGGTGTTTAACGAGGCGCCGCTAATGGCCTGCACCTGGCCCATGCTCACGAGTGTAAATGCACTGTTTGCAGGAATGTTAAGCGTGTTGCTTTCGGCAATAACACCGGTTACCGCCACACCATACAGCGTGCCGCCGCTTAAGCCGGCTTTGTCAATCTCGCTGCCGGTGGTTTGTTTGTTGCCCACATAAATATATACCTGGCCCGGGGTGCTGTCGTCAAAACCGGCTACAATGGTCAGGTCGCTTGGGTGCGGGTTGGCCACCTGGTTTTCGCACGAAAATTTGCCCAGGTAAGGCAGTTCATAAGTATTACCGGCGCTGGTACCTGTAGCTACGTGAGCCAGCATGCGGCCTTCGTTGCCGGTTTCTTCGCCATTCATAAAAATACGGGCCTGTGTGCCCTTGCCGGTAAAGGGATTATAATACGCTGTTACAGCTGCCAGGTCGGCCGAGCAATGGCGCGCAAAAGCTGAAAGCGTGCTGGTGTTTGAACTGTTGTATACCGAGTAGGTGCTGGTACCAGCGTTCCACAGGTTTACGGTTTGTGTTAAATCGGTGCCGCTTACCACGGCCAGCGTTGATTTATTGATGATCCATTTGGATACATAGGCGCCGGCTTGCCCATATGCGTGTACCGAACCTGTGGTAATGCTTCCAAACTCATGGTTCATCAGCAGGGTAAAAGTGCCATCGCCATTGTCAAAAGCACCGAGGCCATCGGGCACGCCGCACAAGGTGTAGCCACCAGCCACATCGGTAACAGTTAAAATAGATGTAACCGAATAGCCTGCTGCGCTGGGAAGTACATAAGGACCTTGCGAGCTGCTGGGGCCGGTGGTAACAGTTTGCCCCATTGCGGCAGTGCATAAGCCAATAAACAGGGCGTGTAATGTTTTTTTCATAGTGTTGCGTGTTTGTTGTTATAAAATACGCTACAAAGTAAGCGCATAGCTCCGGGCAGGGGTTTACAGCAACACTAACAAATCCTTAATCAATTTTAAGTTTTATACCACAAAGAGGGTAGGCGCGTTAACATGTAAAGCCGGCGCTTAACCATAAATTAACACGACAAACTGGCGGCGCTAAGTGCATTTAGATGCTTTTCTATTATTGCATTTATCGATTAAGCGCTGCCGGAAAACCATTTGCTTCAGGCTTGTTTATTTATTGATTAAGCCTGGGGCGGTAACGGCAGGCGGATATAAAAAGGCCGGTTTACCGAACCTTTTTTTACTGTTTAATTACTTAGATTTAACCCAATTTGTAAGGGACACCACGCCAGAACTTTTAACCATTACAGATTACTTGAACAGAAAACTTAAAAAAGCGCTGAATAAAATTCTTATCCGGTCAATGGTCATCGCTGTTGTGATGATGATTGTTTGGTTTTTCCTGAATTTTATGGATAAGATCATTGTTCCCTGGTTCGAAAACGCATCCAGGTAAAGGCTTCGTTCTTTCTGCTTATTTTCCAAGCTTGGCCAGCTCTTTGCGAATGCCCTTTCTCACAGTAAAGTAATGCTCTTTGAGCAGCAGGTCGGCATCGTTTTTATCATCGGTAAAAATGCCGGCGCGGCTATTGTCAAATGCCGTTAGCGGTAATACATAATCCGCCAGCGGGCCGCCTTTAATCAACACATCGTCGGCTATGCTGCTGTTGCCGATATCAAATTTATTTTTTGTGGCCACAAACAACACGTCGCCGTGCGTGTTTGAACGTGCGGGATTAAACGTAAGCACTTCAAAACCCGCTGCGCCCAGTGTTTTCGCTACCGATGGCACAAAACGATTACCCACAAAGCTATTCACCCCGCCGTGTTCCACAATTAAGGTTCCTTTTGGGCTCAGCAGGCGGTACAGGCGCTCAAAGCTTTCGAGGGTGATCAACTGGCCGGGCACGCTTTCGCCGATGATCACATCCAAAATAATGAGGTCGTAGGTTTTGTTGGTCGCGTTAATGAAGTAGCGCCCATCGGTAATGGCATTGCTGCTTTTATGATCGGGCATTTCAAAATAGTTTACACCAATGTCGTAAATCCGCGGATCTATTTCCACCGATTCAACAGGGATCTGCTCTTTGCTGAGCACCGAATACAGGCTGCCCGCCCCCAACCCTATCAGCAGCGCCGATTTTTTTCCGGGCAAACATTTTATCAGCTGCTTTGTAAAGTTTACATAATACAGTAGGCTTTGCGAAGGCAGGTCCCTGAACACAAAATTTTGCTGCACGTTGTTGGCCCGCAGCTTTCGTATGGCCACCGGCCTGCCGTCGGGCGACTGGGTAAGCTCGTCCACCACCTTCAATTCGCCCAGCAAGCCTTCTGAATAATGAACCAGCTGCATATTTGCGTGCTCTGAAAAAGGGCGTGACTTGTACATAAAGGCCAGCGCCGCTGACAACCCTAACAGAAACACCAGCGGCGCTTTTCTGGCAATAAACTTATCTTTTGCCAAAAGCAGCAGCGCCAGCAAGGCTACACAAAAACCCAGCAGCTTAAGCGGGAAGGCAATGCCAAATTGAGGAATGATTAAAAAGCCAAACACCAGCGTAAACAAAATACCGCCGCTGGTGGAAACGGCGTAAATGTTGCCTGCCGAACGGCCCGATTGCTCGGCTTTTTTGGTAACCTGGAAAATGATCATGGGGCTGATCATGCCCATTAAAAAAATGGGCGCAAACAAAAAGAAAAGCTGCGAAATAATAAGGCCGCTAAAAAAGGAGAGGGTGATGGTGGACTGCATGATGAAGTGGCTGATAACAGGCATGAGTAACACGGTTAAGCCACTTGTAAAAAACACCCACAGTATTTTATCGGGCGATGAAAACCTGGGCTTTGTAGTAACGTAGCCTCCCGCATAATAGCCGCACATAAGCGCCAGCAGGGTGATGGAGAGAGTGGACGCCCAGCTGTACAACGAGGCGCCAAAAAAAGGTGTCAGCAGTTTGGCTCCCGCAATTTCGGTTACCATTACCACACCTCCTTCGATAAAAGAAATGCCATAGAGTTGCTTCAACTCCATGCGAACAGGTAGCTTGCTCATGGTTTATAATAGCTCTGGCGTGCCGCGAGGCACGGTTGGGGTTTGGCACGCTGCAAAAATCTCAGCAAAAATCCTGCCGTTTTGTTTTATCCGTTCGAATAAGATCCTTTTTGCAAACTGCGCAAGACTTTGAAGCACAGCTGTTAAAAATAAGGGTAAACCCCTATGTCCTAGATTAATTGAGTAAATTTGTCGATGAGTAAATAGATTTAAGTGCCGTAAATCTATTTGATATGAACTGGAACAATGCAAGTATTGATGATCCACCTCCAAACGGGCAGCAGGTGATCATTTGTGTGAATGGTGTTTATCACCTGGCTGCTTACCTGGCCAGGGAGGACATGTATAGATTAGTGAACGATCCTGAAACTGTTTTTGATCCCAAAGAACATTTAATTTACTGGATGCTGAACTATCAAAGCATCCGCATCCGCCGGTAAGGCTATCTTCTCTATATTATTATACCTTGTTATAGGGTTCCTCAAAGATTTGATATCTCTGAAAAGCGGTGCGTTCAAAAATCCTTAAAACACTGCGGGTGCGGGTCGCGCAGCTTAATGCTGAGTGTTACGCCGTAGTAAAAATACCAGTCGCGGGTGCTGGGATTGCCACGCATGCTGCCCGGTGTGGAAGCTGCTTTGTTAAGGCTTTGATTGGTGTATTGCCCGCCTTTGGTTTCGTTTATTTCAGGGTAAGCGCCGCTTACATCGTCAATATAATCGGTAAAGGTGCGGCGCGGGCCCCATTCTACGCCCAGGCCGCAACGCTCGCCCACGTTCCATTTAAGCCCCAGGCCAAAAGGGATGCACATTTGCACCCGTGGGTAAGGCTGGCCCTGCCCTTCGGTGCGGTATTTGCGCAGCGCCTGGTAACCATCGCCAATATCGGCTTTGGGGTTAAAATAAAATGCTCCCAGGCCGGCAAAAATAAACATGGTAAAGCGATGCTTATCGTGTCCGATGCGGTATTCCACAAAGTTAAATTCGGCAATGGTGCTCAGCTCCCAGATATTGGTTTTAAAATTAAGGTTGCGCTCTTTCTGATCGGCCTCACTGCTCTGCCGGTCGTTGCCCATTACCGAGCCGTAGTTAAGCCCAAACCGGAATGCGTATCGGTAATTGGTGGTATAGCGAAAAAAAACACCTGCAGCCGGTTTTGAGTTTAAAAAATGGCCGCGTGGATTAAGGTCGCCCAGGTAATAGCTGGCGCCTGCGTAAAAGCCCAGCTCACGCTGCCTGAAATTACGCAGCCGGCTTTGAGCACCAACGGTAAGGGTTAATACTAAAAGGGAATATAAAAGCGCCTTTTTTAACAAAATGGAACCTATAAAACGTAAAACTAACAGATTTATTGTGTTTTTTTGTTGCCAAATCCTGCAAATTAATGAAAAAAGCGTGCCACATCCTTTTGCTGTTTTTGCCCGCTGTTTTTTTTGCTCAAAAATACGATCTCTTTAACGCCAAAAACCACAATGCCAGCATCCGTTTTCAGTCGGATACCGACCTGATATTTAACCGCAGCCGCCTGGTATCGGAAATCAATAACCTGCTGCATCCCGAATTAAAAATAGGCGGCTATATTTCTTCTTACTTTTCGGGCAATGACGATGACAATCTGTACAACGATTTTGTGCTTTTTCCCACCCTTGAGCCGCGTAAGGACCAGTTTTCGCTGAACATGGCCCTGATAAGCCTGGCATACAAAAGCCAGGACATACGCGGCAATATTACCCTGCATTACGGCGATGTGCCCGAAAGCTCGTGGCCACAAACATTCAACCTCATCCAGGAGGCCAACGGCGGCTTTCGTATTTACAAAAACCTGTGGGCCGACGTGGGCTTTTTTAAAACCCACATCGGCATCGAAAGTTTTCAGCCCCGCGAAAACATTGCCTCCAGCATGTCCATTATGAATTACTACGACCCGTACTTTTTAAGCGGGGCCAAGCTCACGTATTTGCTCAACACACGGCTTACCCTGCAGGCCGGCGTATTTAACGGCTATAACGAGTACCTGGATAATAACCGCAACAAGGCCTTTGGGCTTACCGCCATTTATAATCCTTCCAAAAATATTTCGCTTACCTACAATGTGCTTACCTGCGACGAGTCGCCCGACAATGCGCCCGTAAAGCACCAGCGCGTGTATCACAACCTGTACTCCACCCTGCACCTTCAAAAACTGATTGTAGGGCTTGATCTTAATTTTGGCTCGCAGCAGCATTCGCTTAAAAGCGATACCGGCCAAACCGGTTATTTATACGGCGCGCTGGCAGTGGCCAAGTATGAGCTCACGCGGCTTATCAGCCCTTATTTGCGGGTAGAAACCTTTTCGGACCCCAACCGCATACTGACCGGCAGCCTTGACATTGGCGAGCGCATCAGCGGCACCACCGCCGGCATTGAGCTGATGCCTTACAAAACCGTGAGCTTTAATGCCGAGTGGCGCATTCTGGAAGCGGACAATCTTATTTTTCGCCGGGGAAATAAACTGGTGAACCGGCGCAACGAATTTAATCTTTGCTTAGATTTGTGGTTTTAAATGATGCCGCAGCAGCCACATAGCCCCATTGGTGTTTTCGACAGCGGTTTTGGCGGCCTTACCGTACTAAAGGAGATAAAGCAAGCGCTGCCGCATTACGACTATATTTACCTGGGCGATAACGCCCGTGCGCCCTACGGCTCGCGCAGCTTTGAAACCGTTTACGAATACACGCTGGAGTGCGTAAAACACTTGTTTGGTATGGGCTGCGAGCTCATTATCCTGGCCTGCAACACCGCCTCTGCCAAAGCCCTGCGAAGCATTCAGCAAAAAGACCTGCCCGGGCTGGGCGCTCATAAGCGCGTGCTGGGTGTGATAAGGCCTACCACTGAAATTATCGGAAATTACAGCCAAACAGGCCATGTAGGTGTGCTCGGCACTGCAGGAACCGTTAGCTCCGACTCTTACCCGGTGGAGATCGAAAAGTTTTTCCCTCAGCTAAAGGTATATCAAAAATCCTGCCCCATGTGGGTGCCGCTGATCGAGAACAGCGAGTACGACAATGCCGGCGCCGATTATTTTATAAAAAAATACACGGGTGAGCTGATGGCGCAGCAAGCGCTGATTGATGCCATTATCCTGGGCTGCACGCATTACCCTTTAATTCAGCACAAAATAAAAAGCGCACTTCCTTCAGGAGTTACCCTTTTATCGCAGGGCACCATCGTAGCCCACAGCCTTAAGGAGTATTTGAATCGCCATCCCACTATGGAAGCGGCCTGCAGCAAAGGCGGAAGCCTTACTTTTTACACTACGGATTTACCTGAAACCTTTGATAAAGCGGCTACCCTGTTTTGGGGTGAAGCCGTGCGCTCAAAACACCTGGCGCTTTAAGTGCTTACTTTTCCAAAATCCTGAACTCGGTACGCCTGTTTTTTTGCTTACCATCGGCTGTATTATTATCGGCAATGGGCTTGGTTTCGCCGTAGCCTTTGGCCACCAGGCGCCCGGCCGGAATGCCTTTTGCGATCAGGTAATCCACCACCGATGCCGACCGGCTGTTGCTCAGTTTTAAATTGTATTCTACCGAGCCATCTGCATCGGTATGACTGCCCAGCTCTATTTTAAGCGACGGGTTTTCTTTCAGCAGCTTTATCAGCCGCTCCAGCTCGTTAGCCGATTCTGGGCGAAGAGTGGCTTTATCCGAATCAAAAAAGATGTTGCGCAGCACAATGGTGCTTCCAATTTCTATTTTCTTTAAGGCTATGTCCAGCTCAAATTCCTGGAAATCGGCATCCTCGGGCAAATTAAAGTTTTCGGAGTGAAAGAGGTAGCCTTCGCGTTTTACAGCAATGCCGTAGTTTTTGCCGCTTGGCAGCGTTACTAAGTATTTGCCGCTGCTGCTGTTTGATTTAAAGGTGGCCAGCACCTCGTTCTTGTCATTATCAATCAGGTCAATGGTGGCTTCCAGCGCATCTTTATTTTTAGCATCGGTTACATGGCCTTTTAATAAGGTAAGGCGCGCCGATTTAACTTCCACCGCGTTTTCGGTTTTTAAATTGCTCACCGGGTTGGCCACCATGGCCAGCAGCTGATCCTGCGTGTTGAGCAGAGGTTGTTTCTCAGGTCCTAAAAACGTTATTTTATAAATATCCTTTTCGCCATAGCCGCCTTGTTTGGCCGATGCAAAATACGCCCGGTTGCCGCTGCCGCTCACTACAAAAAACACATCGTCATCGGGTCCGTTAATAGGATATCCAAGGTTTTGCGGTGTTTGCCATTTGCCGTTTGCAAAGCTGGTTTTAAAAATATCGTATCCGCCCATGGTGTTATGGCCCTTGCTGCTAAAATAAAGCGTTACGCCATCGGGGTGCATAAACACGGCTTCTTCCGAGTACCTGGTGTTTATGTCCGGGCCCAGGTTGCGGGCAGGGCCCCACTCGCCTTTTACGTCCAAATCGCTGTAATAAATATCGCGGTCGCCCAGGCCTGTAAATTTATCGCTGATAAAATACAGGCGCTTGCCATCAAAGCTTAAGCTCACGCTCGATTCGTGAAACTTGGTATTGATGTTTTTGTTCATATGCACCGGCTCTTCCCAATCGGAGCCAAACAGCACGGTTTCGTATAAGTCGCCACCATCGGTGCCCGAGTTGCGGTACACAAACAGCTTGCTGCCGTCGGGCGAAAGGCCTGCCACGGCGTCGTGCGTATCGGTGTTCACTCGTTTCGAAAGCTGCTTGGCAGGCTGCCAGCTGCCCCCGCTTTTAAACGAAGAGTAAACGTCTTCGTGGTAACCATTGTCGTATTCGGTTTTTTTACCGCCTACCGAGCCCGGCCGGCGGGCCGTATAAAATATGGTTGCCTCGTCGGTTGAAATCGAAGGTCCGTAATCGGGGAAAGCGGAATTGATGTTAGGCCCCAGGTTATCTACAAACACCCGCTCGGGCTTTACGCTCAGCTCTTTGCCCACCATGCACTCACTTATTTTTTTATTGCCGTCTTCCATAGCCGGCAGGTTGTTCCTGTTTTTTTGCATCAGGTAGCCAATATAGCGGCGGTACTGCACAATGGCTTCGTCCCAGCGGCTGTTGAGGTGATAGGTCCAGCCCAGCCAGTAAGCCAGTTCGGGGTCCACATTCGGATCTTCGCTATTGGCCGCTTCAAAATTGCTCAGTGTTTCTTTGGCCGAAGGATCGGTGATAAACCAGATAAAGCCCAGCATGAAGTTAAGCTTGGCATTGCTGGGGTTGAATTTCTGCGCATCGCTTAGCGGCGATAATGCATCTCTAAAGTTTTTGAGTCCGGATTTAAGGTAATCATAATGACTCACCGGGTAGTACTTATGCTCTGTTAAAAAAAACTGCCGCTGCTCTCTGAACTCTTTGCGCCCCGCTTCAAAAAACTGTGTGCCCACATCCAGCTTGCGCATGGCATCCCTAAATTCCTCTTTCCTGTTGGGAAAGTTCTCGCGCTCAAACGCTATGTTTTGGGCATTGATTTCTGCAATAAAAACAATAAGAAAAAAAATGAATAGGGTATGTTTTATACGATTCATTGACGCTTATTAATTTAAACACGATGCATTTACAAACGCTTTGGCACCATCCACGCCTAGCTCCAGCGCTTTTTTCCAGTCGCCGCAAGAGCCGGTTTCGTCGTGCAGCATTTGTGCAGCAATGCCGCGGTTATAATAGGCAGGCCCGTTTTTGGGGTCGAGCTCAATGGCCCGTCCCGAAAGGTCTTTGGCTTTTTTATAATCTTTTTCCTTTATGGCAATAGAGGCCAGGTTATTATAGGCAAACGAATTTTTAGGATCTTTTTTCAGCACATCTTCAAAATCGGCCTGGGCCGCTTTCAGGTCGTTGTTTTCAAAATGCGCCGCGCCGCGGTTGTTCAGCGCTGTTAAATAACCCGGATCTGCATTAAGGGCTTTACTATAGGCCTCAATGGCTTTGGTATAATTTTTATTCAGCCGGCAGGCCGAACCCAGGTTGTTATAAATAAAAATCGCCTGTGCGCCGCTGCCTGCTGCAGCTTTCTCATAATCGGCCATCGCGCCGGCATAATCGCCCTTGGCGCGCCTGGCGCTGGCCCTGTCGTTATAGGCATAGCTGTAATCGGGGCGCGCGGCGATGGCTTTGGAATAAAGGTCAATGGCCAGGTCAAACTGATTATTTTCATACTGCAAAAGGCCTTTGTAATAGAGGGCTTCGGCATGGCTTCCATTCAAGGCAAGGCATTTATCAAGCGCCACCAGCTCACTGTCTTTGTTTTGTGTGCTGAAAAAAATAAGCGCCTTGTTAAAAAACGCTTCGGGATTTTTGGGATTGAGCGCAATGGCTTTATTAATATCTGCCAGGGCAGCCGGGTAATTTTTCAGGTTGGATTGGGCAATGGCCCGGTTCGAAAATGCTTTGTCAAAATCGGGTTTAGCATCGAGCGCTTTGGTAAACAAATCGGTGGCTGTTTTAAAATCACCGCTCTTCAGGGCTGCAAGCCCGCTGTTATAGTCTTTTTCGGCCAGCTGGGCAGGTGTTACGCTAATGCCCACTTTTACGGTATCCTGTGCACCAAGACCACAACTACAAAAAACTGACAGCAGAAGTAAAAGGTGTTTCATGGGCCTTGATAGAAAAGATTAAATATAGAAAATTTTCTCAACGCGTTAAGAAAAACCGGGTAATAATATTTTAGCTACATTTATTCACCAAAAGCGTTGTATTATGCAAAACAAACTCCTGATCACAATTGCCGCATTAATAGCGCCCTATGTGCTGTTGCCGCAGGTAGATGTGGGCGGCTTTATGAAAGATAAAGCCAATGAGGCCAAAGACAAGGCCCGTGAAAAAGCGCGCGAAAAGGCCATGGAGAATTTTGAGAAGAAGCGCAAGGAATATGATGAAAGCAATTTTAATTACTCCATCTGCTTTTTAGATAACAGCGGCTTGTTTGAAGCCGATGAAAAAGGCAATGCCTTTAACAGTTCGCTGCTGAGCGCTGCCAAGTTTGCCAACAAGGAGGAAAAAACCATTGAGGACCGCGCCTATACCAATTTAAAAAACGGCGAGCTGCTGCTGGCCGGCAACAAATACGCGCTGGCCGAACAAAGCTTTAAGCTGGCCAAGATACTGTATGAGGAAGATCACAAACAAGCCACTACCAACTACGCGCAAACGCTGAGCAACCTGGGTTTGCTGTATCAGTCGCGCGGGCGTTTTAACAAGGCCAAAACCTATACCGAAGAGGCCCTGAAGCTGCGCCAGAATGCCGATAACAAGGGCATGCTGCTGGTATCTGTAAACAACAGCGCGGTATTAAAAAAAGAAACCGGATTTTATGCCGATGCAGAAGCCGAGTTTAAAAAAGGGCTCGACCTGGCGCGCATGCAAAACGACAAGCTGGCAAAAGTGCTGCTACTCAATAACCTGGCCATGACCTACCTGGACATGAACAAGCTGAAGGATGCCGAAACACAAATGATTGCCAGCATTACCGAGGCCTCCACCATTATGAAGGAAAACTCGGGCAATTACATTAAGCTGCAGATTAACCTGGCCAACATTTACCGCTTCGAAAAAAAATACACCAATGCCGAAGACCTGTATTTGCTAGCCATAAAACAAAAAGAAAAAAAGCTGGGCACGCACCCCGACCTGGCACACCTCAAAAAAGGCCTGGCGCAGCTTTACATGGAAATGAATAAAACCAGCGAGGTGGAAAAACTGCTGCAAAGTGCTTACGACATTGACAAGCGCAAACTGGGCGAAAAAAATCCGGCCACGGTGGCCATTATGCAGGAGCAGGCCAACTTTCAGCGGTACAACAACAACCCAGGCAAGGCGCTGGAGCTGATGATAAAAGTGGTGGCTGCTAAAAAAGATATTTATGGTGAGAAACATCCCAATTACATACAGGCGCTGGAAGACCTGGCCCTGGCCCAGTGGCAGAACGGAAAAACAACCGAAACAAAAACCAGCTACAAAACGGTGATCGACATCACCCTTTCTTATATCGGCAGTTTTTTTAATTCGTTGAATGATAATGAAAAAACCCTTTATTGGGAAAAAACCAACAACCGCCTGCAGCGTTTTTATGCTTTTGCCAATAGTAATTATAAAACCGATGCTGAGCTGGTGGCCTCTTTTTACAACACCATCATAAACACCAAAGGCTTTTTATTAAACAACTCTTCCAAAATCCGAAACATCATTTTTTCGAGCAATGATGAGTCGCTTAAAACCACTTATACGCAGTGGCTCGAAACCAAAGAGAACCTGAACCAGGCTTATCAGCTCAGCAAAGAAGAGCTGGTGGCAGACCGTGTAAATGTGGACAGCCTACAGCAACGCGCCGATGAGTTGGAGCGCGAACTGTCGCAAAAAAGCGCCTTGTTTAAGGAAAATGCCGGCGATAAGCCCATTACTTACGAAACGCTTCAAAAATTACTGAAGCCCAACGAAGCCGCTGTTGAGATTGTAGAATTGAACGAGTATAAAAACGGTTTTACAGGCAGTTCCAATTATGTGGCATTAATATTAACCCCTACCGAAATTAAACCCATAGAGATGGGTGATGCTTCTACCATAGAAGCGGCCATAAAAGACTTCCGGGAAAAAACCATTCATCAAAAACCCGAAAACGAAGCCTTTGCCCTTACCTGGAAAGCAGTGGACGATCAGTTAAAAAACGCGGCCCGCATTTACCTGTCGCTTGACGGCGCTTATCATCAACTGAGCCTGAATGCGCTTAAAGATGGTAGCGGCAAATACCTGGTAGACCGCTACAACCTGCAGTTTGTAGGCAATACCAAAGACATGCAGGATGTAAAACAAACCGAAAGTACCCCACTTAAGCCCGCTACGGCATTTTTAATTGGTAATCCGTTGTACGGCAAAGATGGCGTGGTGGCCCAGCTGCCGGGCACCGAAGCCGAAGTAAAAAACATCACCAAGCTATTAACCACTTACAAAATAAAACCTACAGCACTGTACGGTGCCAATGCCACCGAAACCAAAGTAAAAGCCATTAACTCGCCCAGCATTTTGCATATAGCCACGCACGGTTATTTTTTGGCCGACCTCAGCCAGATGGAAACCAACCGCGTGCTGGGGGTTGACATCGCAGCCGCCAAGGAAAATCCATTGTTGCGCAGCGGTGTGTTGTTGGCCAATTGCGAAAATGTGTTTGATGAAAATTATCGCCCGGCGCAAAATAGCGAAAATGGTATTTTAACTGCTTACGAGGCCATGAGCCTTAACCTGGATAAAACCGACCTGGTGGTGTTAAGTGCCTGTGAAACCGGCCTGGGCAGTGTAAAACAGGGCGAAGGGGTATATGGTCTTCAGCGCGCGTTTTTAATTGCGGGCGCTAAAAGCATTATCATGAGCCTGTGGAGCGTGAGCGACGATGCCACCATGCAGCTGATGACCTTGTTTTATACCAACTATGCCAAAACGGGCAATAAGGCGCAAGCCTTTTCGGATGCCATCAAGCAGCTGAAAGTAAAATTTAAGCAGCCTTTTTACTGGAGCGCGTTTGTAATGCTGACGAAGTAGTCACTCCGGAAAACATCTTGGTTCTTAGTATAAAGAATATTTTCAATGAAGCATCTTCCTGTTATTTTTTTAATTTTTCTTTTATCTGGCTGTAATCAAGCTCCGAAAAAAGAAATTCCCGGCGTACCTTATAATCCCGAAGACAATTTCCAAACAAAAGTCATAACTGTATATAACCCGATTGATACAACAAGCCTACTACTGGTTGCATCAGATCAAAAGAAAACCTGGAGATGCGAGGTTTACGCCAAGCGAATAAATTTATTAATGCATCATTTTAAAGACACACTTTCCATATCCTGCGACTTTTCTTATGAGATTAAAAACAATAATTTGCTTTATCCTTTTAAACTTACAACACAGGACAAATCTTTTTCTTTAGAAATACTAGCCGAAACCTGCAGCGGCTGTGTGGACAATGATTCGGTTTTTTCAAATTCTTCCAAAAAAATAATTATTACCAAAAAAGAAACGATTTTGAAAGGCTGTATATCTAAAGCTGACACAACTGCATCTTAAATGAAATAACCACTGTTTTAAGTTCACCCCCTGAACTTCCCGAGGTAAGCTCGGGACCGGTGTTTCAGGGTCTCGGTAAGATCTCAAAAAATAGTTCTTTCTTTTCACTCCTGATTTTTCAACTCAACATAAATCTCTTTCCCCTCAGCATACTGTTTCCCCCACTGGCACAAACTGTCCAGGATGGGCACCAGGTCCAATCCTTTATTGGTTAAAATGTATCTGATGCCCACCGGCACGGTGTCCGGCATTTCCTGTTTCACCAAAATAGCGTGGGCTTCCAGCTCCTTTAACTGCCTGGCCAAAACCATTTCAGAAATATTGGGCAACTGTTGCAGCAACAGGTGAAAGCGATTGTTTCCATGAGAAATAAAATAAACAATTTGTGCTTTCCAACGCCCGCTGATGATGCTGATGGCCGAATTGCGCTCGCACACCTGGAACAGGGCTTGCTCGTTTATATAATTGGATGATTGTATTTTTCTCATACGCGTAAAGATTAAGGCTAACAATTTTGTTAGTCATTGTTTGTAAACCCGTTTATCGGGACCTTTGAAACAAAAATACAAAAATGAAAATCAGCATTTACATCGCCGTTTCGGCAAACGGCTTTATCTCCAACAAAAGAAACGTTCCCGACTGGTTGTCGGCTGAATACGGGCAGGGCTTTGTATCCATCTGCCAAAAGGCAAAGGCGGTAATAATGGGTAAAACAACCTATAACATTATTGCACCGGATTACTTGCCGCTTAAAAACGAGGGAACAACCGTAGTGCTAACCAGCGACGGTAAATCCAGGTCCGACGACCCTACTGTTGTGTTTACAAAAAACAAACCCTCCGAAATTGTTGAAATGCTCAGCAAAAAAGGCCATAACGAGGCCGTTATTATTGGCGGTGCCATGGTGATGAGCCTGTTTATAAATGCTGGCCTGGTAAGTGATATTTATTTTGTAATGGAGCCCTCGCTTTTCGGAGGCGGGTTACCGTTATTACAAAATGTAGAATTTGATTCAAAACTCAGCTTGATAGATGTAGTGAAATTAAACGCAAATACCCTGCAGCTGCATTATGAAATACAAAAGCCTGGATAAAACCAGGCTGTAATTTTATTCTGATCCAAAATACTACAATTTACAGCAAGCAGGCCTGGCGCTTTCTGTTAGCTTTGTGAGGCATGGAGGAGGAATTGCTTTACCAGGTGGGTTTAACCCTTATTGAGGGCATTGGCGATGTAAATGCCAAAAGCCTGCTGGCCTATTGTGGCAGTGCGGGCGAGGTGTTTCGTCAAAAATCAACACACCTGCAAAAAATACCTGGCATTGGCCGTTTGCTGGCTAAATCCATTACCGGCAGTAAACCCGTTTTGAGCAAAGCCGAAAAAGAAATTGCCTTTATTCACAAATACAAAATAAGGCCGCTGTTTTTTACCGGCGAAGACTATCCCAGGCGCTTAAAAACCTGCAGCGATAGCCCGGTGCTGTTGTATTACAAAGGCACTGCCGATTTAAATGCCGATAAAATAATTGCCGTGGTGGGCACGCGCCGGCCCAGCGATTATGGAAAAGAAAAAACGCAGGAGTTTATTAAAGACCTCAGCGGTTCAGGCATCCTGGTCATCAGCGGGCTGGCTTATGGCATAGATATTACGGCGCACAAGGCTGCGCTCGACAATGGGCTCGAAACCGTAGGAGTGCTGGCGCATGGTCTCGACCGGATTTACCCGCAAGTGCACGACAAAACAGCAAAGCGCATGCTGGCACAAGGCGGGTTATTAACCGATTTTATGAGCGGCACCAATCCCGATGCCGTTAATTTTCCAAAGCGCAACCGCATTGTGGCCGGCCTGTGCGATGCGCTGGTAGTGGTAGAAAGCAAGCGCACCGGCGGCAGCCTGATTACCGCCACCATTGCCAACAGTTATAATAAAGATGTGTTTGCTTATCCGGGAAGGGCCGGCGACGGGCTGGCCGAAGGATGCAACGGCCTGATAAAACAAAACCGTGCCGGCCTGGTGGAAAGCGCCGCCGATGTGCTGGATGCCATGCAATGGCTTGAAGAAGAGAAAGTAAAAAATAAGTCCAAACAAATTCCTTTGCTCGTAAATTTAAGTGATGATGAGAAGCTGATTGTGGGCCTGCTTTCCGAAAAAAAATCGGTGCACATGGATGAGATCTGCCAGGCCACACGCCTGCCCATCAGCAAGGTGTCGGCCCTGCTGCTTCAGCTCGAATTCAGCAACCTGGTAAAAAGCAAGCCAGGCAAGATGTTTGAACGGGTCTGAATAGCCATTAATCCCAAAACCACGCTCCTATTTCTGAACAAAGCAAAACGAAGCTTCCCGCGTACCCTATAATTCCAAATGTTCCTATACAAGAAAACATATTTCTCCGGATTAAAAGCATATAGGGCATTATGATAAAAAGCCAAATAAATCCTGAAAAAATCCAAGCGAACAGTGTCGTACAAACAATTGGCCCATAGAAAGAACTGACGGATAACTCTCCCGGATCAGGGTTATCAAACGATGGAAACCGCCCCAGCAAAAACCTGGCATGAAGGTAAAAGGCTAAAAGAGATGCGATGAATAAATAAGGTATTATTACAAAAATAATTTTAACTATTTTCCCAGCCATTGTTTTATAAACGGGCATTTATAGATTTTAGTACTCACAACGGCTGAATAAAGACAAAAAAAAGCCGCTCTTTATGAAGCGGCTTATTTCATTCGTTTTCCCACCTCTTAGGTAAAACTTGAGTTGATATACTCTCTGTTCATGCGTGCAATGTTCTCCAGAGAAATGCTTTTAGGGCATTCCGCTTCGCAGGCGCCGGTGTTGGTGCAGTTTCCAAAGCCTTCCTCATCCATTTGTTTTACCATGTTCAGCACACGGGCCTTCTTTTCAATCTGGCCCTGCGGCAATAAGGCCAGCTGCGATACCTTGGCCGAAACAAACAGCATGGCGCTTGAGTTTTTGCAGGCAGCCACACAGGCACCGCAACCAATACAGGCAGCGGCATTAAATGCCTCATCGGCATCGTCCTTATTAATTAAAATATTGTTGGCATCCTTGGCGTTGCCGGTGTTTACCGACACAAAGCCACCGGCCGAAATAATACGGTCAAACGAAGAGCGATCTACCGCCAGGTCTTTAATAACCGGGAAGGCCGCACTTCTCCATGGCTCTACCACAATGGTATCACCATCCTTAAAGCTGCGCATGTGCAGCTGGCAGGTGGTTACACCCTGCTTTGGCCCATGCGGGCGGCCGTTAATATACATGCTACACATACCGCAAATGCCTTCACGGCAGTCGTGGTCAAACGCAATGGGCTCCTTGCCTTCGCTGATGAGCTGCTCGTTCACTACATCAAACATTTCCAAAAAGCTCATGTCGGGCGAAATGCCTTTGGCAGCGTAGGTTTCAAAGCGGCCTTTTTCGTTCTTGTTTTTTTGTTTCCAAACCTTTAAGGTGAGGTTCATATTTCCGTGGCTCATATTTTAATTTTTTTGATTCAAGATTCAAGACTTATTGATTCAAGACACAGATCTTTTATCTTGTGTCTTTTATCTTTCATCCCGTTTACGCGTAATTCCTCTGCGCCAGCTTAATGTTCTCAAATTTCAACTCCTCCTTATGCAGCTCAAAGTTGCTTTCGTTTTTGTATTCCCAGGCAGCTACGTAGGTAAAGTTGTCATCGTCGCGCTTGGCTTCACCATCCGGCGTTTGATACTCTTCGCGGAAGTGGCCGCCGCAGCTCTCATTACGATGCAGTGCGTCAATACACATTAATTCGCCCAGCTCTAAAAAGTCGGCTACGCGCGCTGCTTTTTCCAGTTCCGGGTTAAACTCATTGGGAGCACCGGTTACACGCACATCTTTCCAAAAATCAGCACGCAGGGTTTTAATTTCTTCAATCGCTTGTTTCAGGCCTTCGGCATTGCGGGCCATACCGCATTTGTCCCACATAATTTTGCCAAGGCGCTTATGGAAATGATCTACCGACTTTGTTCCTTTTATGCTAAAGAACTTATCAATAAGCCCCTGCACTTTTGCTTCTGCTTCTACAAATGCAGCATGATCGGTTGGTATGGCTTTGGTGCGGATCTCTTCCGACAGGTAATCGCCAATGGTATAAGGGATCACAAAATAACCGTCGGCAAGGCCCTGCATCAACGCAGAAGCACCCAAACGGTTAGCGCCGTGATCGCTGAAGTTAGCCTCGCCCAGGGCATACATGCCCGGTACGGTGGTCATTAAATTATAATCCACCCAAAGGCCTCCCATGGTATAGTGCACCGCCGGGTAAATGCGCATCGGCACTTCGTAAGGGTCTTCGCCGGTAATTTGTTTGTACATGTCAAACAGGTTGCCGTATTTTTCTTTTACCACATCTTTACCCAAACGGATAATTTCATCTTTAGAAGGATTGTGAAGACCTAATTTATTGGCTTCAATTTTTCCGTAACGCTCCGTATTTGCTGCAAAATCAAGGTAAACCGCCATTTTGCTGGTGCCTACTCCGTAACCTGCATCGCAGCGCTCTTTGGCAGCACGGCTGGCCACATCGCGCGGCACCAGGTTACCAAAGGCCGGGTAGCGGCGCTCCAGGTAATAGTCGCGTTCTTCTTCCGGTATATCGGTGGCTTTGCGGTTATCGTCTTTTTTCTTTGGCACCCAAATGCGGCCATCGTTACGCAGCGATTCCGACATCAGCGTAAGCTTCGACTGGTGATCGCCCGACACAGGAATACAGGTTGGGTGAATTTGTGTGTAACAAGGGTTGCCAAAAAAGGCTCCTTTTTTATGTGCTTTCCAGGCGGCAGTTACGTTGCTGCCCATGGCGTTGGTAGACAGGTAAAACACGTTGCCGTAACCACCGGTGCATAATAACACGGCGTGTCCAAAATGGCGCTCGAGCTTGCCGCTGATCAGGTCGCGGGCAATGATGCCGCGGGCCTTGCCGTCAATGGTCACCACTTCCATCATTTCGTGGCGGGCCAGTAAGGTTACTGCGCCCATACCCACCTGGCGCTGCAGCGCGCTGTAGGCTCCCAATAATAACTGCTGGCCGGTTTGACCCGCTGCATAAAACGTACGCTGCACCTGCGTGCCGCCAAAAGAGCGGTTGCTCAGGGTGCCGCCGTATTCGCGCGCAAAAGGCACACCCTGTGCCACGCATTGGTCAATAATGTTGCCCGACACCTCTGCCAGGCGATGCACGTTGGCTTCGCGGGCCCTGTAATCGCCACCCTTAATAGTGTCGTAAAACAGACGGTACACGCTGTCACCGTCGTTCTGATAGTTTTTAGCGGCATTCACCCCACCCTGCGCGGCAATACTGTGTGCGCGGCGCGGCGAATCCTGAAAACAAAATACTTTTACCTTATACCCCATTTCGGCCAGCGTGGCGGCAGCCGAAGCGCCTGCCAGGCCCGAGCCAATTACCAGCACCTCGAGGCTGCGCTTGTTGGCCGGGTTAACCAAATGAACGGTAGAGCGGTATTTTGTCCACTTGTTCTCTAACTGTCCTTCGGGAATTTTTGAATTTAATTTTGGTGATGAAGCCATAGTGTTTTATCTCCTTTTACGTTCGTTGAGCAATACTGTTTATTTAATGATACCCAGGTACATTGTTACCGGCATAGCGGCAAAAATGATGGGAACGATGATGGAAAAACAGGTGCCAATGGTTTTAATAAGCGGGGTATATTTTTTGTGGTTAAGCCCCAGGGTTTGAAATGCCGATTGAAAGCCGTGCAGCAGGTGGTAGGCCAGTGATATCATGGCAAGGCAATAAACCACTACCACCCAGGCATGCGTAAATGTTTCCTGCATCACCGCATATAAATTTTCATGCCCCTCGGCATCTTCGCCCGGCAGGCCGGTAAAGCGCGATTTAACCCAGAAATGAGCCAAATGGATGATAAGGAAGATAAGCAAAAGAGTGCCCAGCAAGCCCATTGAGCGGCTGTACCAGCTCGAATTGGCGGCTCCGTTAAATTTGGCGTAAGCCACCGGGCGGGCTTTTTTATTCTGAAGGGTAAGCACCAGCGCCTGGATGATATGAAGAATAAGGCCCAGGAACAACACCAGCTCCATGGCACGGATCAACCAGTTGGTTGCCATAAAGTGCGCACCGGTATTAAACATAATTCCTCCATCGTTAAAAAATATAAACGAGTTAAGAAAACAATGCACTACCAGGAAGGAAATAAGGAAGAGGCCCGTAAGGCCCATGATTACCTTTTTTCCGATAGATGACGACAAAAAACCAGTTTTATTACTCATAATGTGAAAAATGAAATTGCTAGGCAAATGTATTAAGCAAAAGCTTGCCAATCAAGTTTTGACGTAAATCTATTTTTATAAAATCAAGATGAACAGGTGGCCAAACACCTAGTGTTGACGCGGTTAAATCGCAAACACGGCTTATTTAGAATTGATTTAAATATTCTAATGGCCCGGCCCGGGCCCAGCCCAGAGTTTATTGCTTCACCACCTTAAACACCCGCTCATTTGCGGCGCCCTTTACATGCAGGTAATACACCCCGGGGGCATGGTCCTGGAGCTGGATCGTTGTGTTTTCTTTTATAATAGTTTGTTCGAGAAGTGATTGTCCTAACGAATTATACAGCGCCATCGTATTCCCTCCTTCCCTATTATCAACCTTGATGATAAAGCTGCCGCTGGTAGGATTGGGAAAGATCAAAATTCCCATCGGCATTGTGTTTTCAGATAGCCCGGTACAAACACTCACACTTTGTGTAAAGCTGGCCATACCCGTACAGCCATTCAGATCGGTGCCACTGAGTGTATACACCGTAGTAACGCCGGGCGAAACCACAATTACCGGCTGAGCTGTTTGAAAAGACCAGGTATAGGTGGCTGCCCCCAAAGGGCTTAATGTAACCGACTCGCCCGCACAAATAACCGGCGACGTGCTGTTAACGCTGATTTGCGGCGAAGGATTCACCGGTATGGTAATCACCGCAGAGGCGCTGCAATTGTCAAGGCTGGTGCCCGTGACACTATAACTGGCAGTTGCTGCCGGCGTTACAGTTATTTGTGCCAGGCTGCTGCCGGTGTTCCACAAATAGGAATTTGCGCCGCCTGCCACTAATACAGCCGAATCGCCGGGACAAATGGCAGATGTATTGGCTGTTGCATAAACCACCGGCAAAGGATTAACCGTGATGGTAATCACGGCCATATTACTGCAGCCATTGGCATTGCTGCCGGTAACCGCATAGCTGGCGGTTTGTGCCGGAGAGAGGCTAATAGCCGCTGAAGCAGCGCCGGTGGTCCAGCTGTAATTGCTGGCTCCGTTTGCGGTTAAAGTGGTTGTATTACCATAGCAAATAGAAAGAGTGGATGGGGCAATTGTAATTACAGGATTTGAATTTACGGTAACTGAAACAACCCCCGTTGCAGCACAGTTATTGGCATTCCACCCCATGAGCGAATAGGTGCCACTGGCAGCCGGTACCAGGCTTAAGCTGGGGGAAGTTGTTCCATTACTCCAGCTATAGGTGGCTGCGCCGCCGGCCGTAAAAGAAACCGGTGTGCCCTGGCAAACCACAGGATTTGGCGGATTGATGCTGATGGTTGGATTGGGAAGTATGCCAACGCTAAACGTGTTGCTGCTGGCACAGCCAGCCGAGTTAATCGCATCTACGGTATATACCGCGCTGGCAGTTGGCGTTATCACTAAAGAAGTGGTGACAGCTGCATTATTCCAGGTAAAAGTGTTAACCGCGTAGGCCGATGCGCTGAGTGTATAGCTATTGCCAGGGCAAAAGGCCGGTGAGCTGCCAGTAATGGTAACAGCTGAGCCAAACACCGAAAACACGAGGACTGTAGTTGTGGCAGAGCACAAACCGTTATAGCCCCAAACCGTATAATTGGTCATACCTGCTGGCGGAGATACTGTTATTGAAGAGCTGGTGGCACCGGTGGTCCAGAAATACGTATTGGCGCCGCTTACCGATAACACCGTTGAAGAGCCCGCGCAAACCAGGTAATTGCTCAACGGCGTGTTCAACGTAGGGGTGGCAACCACCGAAATGCCAATGGTTTGGGAGCTGCTGCAGCCAGGTGCCGATGCGCCCGTTACCGAGTAAACCGTAGTGCCCAGAGGTGAAACGGTAATAGAAGGTCCTGCCGTCAAACCATTTAAACTGTAACCTGGGGCGCCCTGCGCCGTAAGCGTCACCGTAGTACCGCTGCAAATACTGCTGCTGGAAGCACTCAGGGTTAAAACCGGCACGGCGTTAAACGTAAAGGTTACCGGCACCCGGTTAGGAATGGCACAAATAGAATCCTGTGCGTACACCGTGCGAACCGTCGGTGTTCCGGAAGAAATTAAAAACTGGGCGCCCGGCGAAATAAACGTATTGCCAACCGGCGTATTGTACCACGACACCGGGTAGCTGCCCGTGGAAGTAAGAGTGGCCGTAGCGCCTACGCACAGGTTGTTTCCCGGCACAACCGCAATGCTGGGTGCGCAGCGGCACGAGTCGCCATAGGTTTGCACCATCAATGTGTCAAAAATAACCGGGTTTATGATGGCTGTAGAAGCCACAGCCGTCATAGTAAAGCTGGCCAGCTGCAGGGTGCTGGTAATTCTCGAAAACATACCGCTGGAGCTCGAGCAGTTGTTGCCTAGGGTATCGCTCGAAAAAATAAAGGGCTGCATGTTATTTAATACCTGGGTATAAATTTTATCCTGCTTAATAAGTGATGTACCCGTTGAAAGGCCGTAATTGGTATAGTGTTTACGCCACAATATGTTCATCGCCGTGTCCATCTCAAATAAAAACAGCGAATCCAGAAAAAAGGAATTAGAATTGTAAATAGCCGAAGAAACCAGGTAGTTCCCGCTGCCTTTTTTACAAAGACCGCTTATTGCAGAGCCGTAATTTATATACGACTGTGACAATAAATTGCCCTGCCCATCGAATTTGAACAGCGAGCTCAGGTATCCCTGTGTGCCCGTAGCCACTATATTCCCACTGGAAAGCACATCCAGGTCGGTGAGAGCAAGGGGTGTATTTGGCAAAATGCCTTTGCGGCCCCACATAAATGTAAAACTGCTGTCAAACTTGGCAAGCGCCATATCGCTTGCCGACTCTGCATGCATAACACTGTACACCAAAAAATCTCCCTGCGGCGTACGGTGTATGCGCGAAAAATCGGCATTGCCATTATAAGAATTATCGAACAGGGAATGCGAAATGAAGTTACCAGAAGTGTCCATCAGCAGCGTATAGGCCTGTGCGGTTTCACCAAAAAAAGGAAAGCCGTTGTTGCCGCGCTTGCGGCCCACAAAGCGTATTTTGTTGCCATAACACACGCCATCGTTCAGCACCATGTTTTCGCCGGCATATTGTTTTATCCAAACCTGCGTGCCATTGGGTGTAATCTTTTCAATGGTCATGCCGTTGTACAAATTATACATCATCGTGGTATTGTAAATAAGAATAATGCCGCCGGTTGGCAATGAAATGGCCTTTGTGTAATACGGCTTTTTCCATTGCGGGATAAAATTCGAATCTGTTTTTATGACATAATGATCATAGGGATACGCCCCGTGTAAATTTGGGCTCCAGGGGAAGAAGGAAAAAATGTAGCCGTTATCGCTCGTTTTTACGGGTTTCTGAAATTCGCAGATGGCATACGACCCAAAAGGCGGGGTTTGAGGAAAACAGCGGTACATGCTTATTTGCGCAGGCATTCGGAGAACCAGGGCCAATGCAAAAAAAACAAACAGCGGTTTAATAACACGGTGCAGCATATAATGGGGGTTTGCTGATGCCTAATGTAAGCATTGCATTTACTGCCGGCATGCTATTGAAACTTTTATTTATTTAAGCGCATGAGTTATTGAGTAAACGGTTACTCCCCTGCCGGAAAAAACACGAGCTCCTCCCATTTAGCGCCCAGCTTTAACAGTGAAAATCCTTTGTAATCAAACACGCCTTCAAAGCGCTGATGTTGAAACTGCACCTGCAGCTCATAAAACAAAGGTTTTTTCAGATCCCTGAATGCCACCGTTACATGAGGGTGAAAGCCTCTTTTATCTTCAACCTCGTTCAGCAATTTTAATTCGCGGGCGCAATGCTTTTTTAGTTGAGCGTGCAGCTCAAAAAGTGTCTCGTTTTTTATCACATGCACATAAATAACCCGTGGCTCAAAAAAAGCAAAGTGCTGCAATGCCAGCTGCATGTTGTTGGCATATTTAAAGGCACTGAGGGTTTCCATAAGCCGGGCTTCTTTTTCCTCTTTCCATTCAAAGGGCCGGTGCAGGGTAATGTGGGCAGGGCTTCTGAGCGCGCCTTTGAGGCCATGCGTCAAAAAAAGATCGTGCTTAACGGCCTCTATTTTTTGAAGTAAAGGCGGCGGAATAACAATGGCAATAAAGTATTTTTTAACGCTCATTTAACCGGTTTGGCTTAGTAAATTATGTTATTTTTGTGAGATTATAAAACCTATATGCAGATTATTATCCCCATGGCCGGTAAGGGCAAGCGCATGCGCCCTCACACCCTCACCACAGCAAAACCCCTAATTCCCGTAGCAGGCAAACCCATTGTACAGCGTTTGGTAGAAGACATTACCAAAGTGTGCGGCCAGAAGGTAAATGAAATAGCGTTTGTAATAGGGCCCGATTTTGGCGCCGAAGTGGAACAAAACCTTGTGAAGGTAGCCGAAAGCCAGGGTGCCAAAGGCAGCATTTATTACCAGGACAAAGCCCTGGGCACCGCTCACGCCATTATGTGCGCCAAAGACGCTATTAAGGGGAAAACCGTGGTGGCCTTTGCCGACACGCTGTTTAAAGCCGATTTTGTAATGGATACCGAGCAGGAAGGTGTTATCTGGGTTCAGAAGATCGACGACCCCAGCCAGTTTGGCGTGGTAAAGCTCGATGCCAAAGGCACCATAACCGATTTTGTGGAGAAGCCGCAAACCTTTGTGAGCGACCTGGCCATTATTGGCATTTATTACTTTAAGGATGGCGATTATTTAAAAAGCGAGCTGCAGTACCTGCTCGATAATAATATTACCGAAAAAGGCGAATACCAGCTTACCAATGCACTTGAAAACATGAAAACCAAAGGCACCCGCTTCGTGCCCGGCCAGGTAACCGAGTGGCTCGATTGCGGCAATAAAAATGCCACGGTATATACCAACCAGCGCGTGCTCGAGTTTGACAAAGGCAAAGCCCACCTGAAAGGTAAAAACATTAAAAACAACAACAGCCTGGTGATTGAGCCCTGCTTTATTGGCGACAATGTAGAGCTCAGCAACTCGATTATTGGGCCGCATGCCAGCATTGGCGCCAACACCAAAGTAAGCAGCAGCATTGTGGCCAACTCCATTGTTCAGGCCGATGCCAAAATAAGCTGTGCCAACGTGCACAACAGCATGCTGGGCATTGGCTCCGAAGTTGCAGGCAAAGCCATAGAAATAAGCATCAGCGACTACACTCAACTTGTTGTTTAAACGCTTTAAATATCTTTTTTTTTACCCGGTTGCCCTCCTGGCGCCGCTGATATTTATTGCCTGCAAAAGCGCTAAAAAAGCGCCGGGCGCCGGGCCTGCCCTTACCCGCCAGCCAAGTAAAGAGCTCAACGAGGTTGTTTTTGGCGCTAAATATGTGGATGCCTGCGCAGCCCGCATGAAAGGCAATTTGCAGGACGCCCTGAAGCTGTTTAACGATTGCCGCGAGCTCGACCCCTCCAATGCCGCCGTGCACTATGAGCTGGGCACTATTTATAAGCTATTGGGTGTTAACGACCTGGCACTTGCCAATGCCAAAGCCTGCGCCGAAGCCGAGCCTAAAAACGAATGGTACCAGCTGCTGCTGGTGGACTGTTACGACACGCAGCGCCAGTACGGCCTGGCCATTAAGGTGCGCGAAGCCCTGGTAAAAAATTTTCCGGCCAATACCGAGTTCCGAGAAGACCTTGCCATACAATACTCTAAGGCCGGGCAATACGATAAAGCCTTTACCATATACGAAAGCCTTGAAAAAGTATACGGTATTAATGAGCAAATAAGCCTGAATAAAATAAAGCTGCTAAAAGAGCAGAAAAAAACAAAAGAGGTGGAAGCCGAGCTGCTCAAGCTTTCAGCCTCCGATAAATCAGAGTCGCGCTATTATTCCTACCTGGCCGATTTTTACATGGAAAATCACCAGCTCGACAAAGCCAAACAAATGTACGATAAGATTTTGGCCATCGACCCCTCTAACCCCACGGTAAACCTTGCCCTGCACGATTACTACAGCTCGCAGGGCAAAAACGATGAGGCTTTTTCCCATCTCAAAAAAGCGTTTCAAAATCCCGACCTGGATGTAGTGACCAAAGCCAGCATTGCCGGCTCGTTTTACAAGCGCAGCCTCGAATACAACGATGTTAAAACAAAAAACCAGGGCCTTGAGCTCTCGGGCATTATTTTGCAGGTACATCCCACCGCGCCCGAAGCAAACGTAGTGTATGCCGATTTTATGATGCTCGACGGCAAACCCGAAAAGGCTGCACGCCATTACTACCTGGCGGCCATCAACGATCGCCGCGATTACATTACCTGGGGCAAGCTGCTGAACCTCGACTACGAAACCGGTCGCTACGATTCGTTGGAACGCCACAGCGAGCGGGCCATGGAATTTTTCCCCAGCCAGCCTACCAATTATTTATACAACGGGGTGGCCAACATACAATTAAAAAACTATAAAAAGGCGGTTCTCTCTTTAAAAGACGGGATGGAGTTTGTGGTAGAGAATAAGAACCTGCTGCTTGATTTTTATAAGAGCCTGGGCGACGCCAGCTATTATAACAAAGATTACGCCCGGTCTGACAAAGCCTTTGAAGACGCGCTGAAAATAGATTCGGATAATACCTATGTGCTGAATAATTACGCTTATTTTTTATCGCTGCGCGCCGAAAATCTCGAGAAAGCGGAGAAGCTTTCGCGGCGCACCATTGAGCTGAAGCCCAACGATAAAAACTACATGGATACTTATGGCTGGATATTGTACCAGCAAAAAAAATACAGGGAGGCAGAAGAATGGCTTTCAAAAGCCGCCAGGGGTCCTAAAAATCCTAACATACTGGAGCATTACGGCGATGTGCTTTATAAGCTGAACAGGCCCGCCGAAGCCCTGCAGCAATGGGAGGCCGCAAAGCAGGCCGGTAACAGCTCCGAAACACTTTTGAAAAAAATAAAAGATAAAAAAACGGATGATTAAGCAACTCTTTCTTTTTTGGCGATACATGGCGTGCTGCCTGCTGGTATTACTGGTGGCCGCAGCCTGCCGTCATAAAAAAAAGATGCAGAAAACCGAAGTGCGGCCTGCTGTGACGGCCGAAGACACCTTAACCGGCCGGTGCCGCCTCGATTATAAAACTGCCAGGGCGCTGAGCCGGTATGCCAAGGAAAATGAATTCGGCTTTACCTGGCTGTATGCCAAAGCCAATGTAGAGTCAACAGTTGACGGTAAGGAAGAAAGCTTTGACATTAAGCTTTCCATAAAAAAAGACAGCGCCATACTGGTCTCTATCCGCTACATACTGGGGCTGGAAGTGGCCAAGATCCTGATTACCCGCGACTCGGTGAAGATGGTGAACTACATCAACAAAAACTATTTCAGGGGCGATTTTAATTACATAAACGATTTGCTGCACGCCGACCTGGACTATGACTTGCTGCAAGCCGTGCTGTTTGGCAACAGCGCCGAGTTTTACGATGAGGATACCCGCCTGAAGCCCGTTACCGACCGGCAAAACTGCCATTACCTGCTCAGCACCGTGCGCAAGCGCCGCCTGCGCAAAATACAAAACGGCACCGGCGAGCTGAAAGAAGCCATGCAAACGCTCACGCTCAATCCCGATAATTTTAAGATCCTCAGCAATGAGTTTATAGATCCGGCCACCAATCGCCGCTTTATTGCCAACTACAGCAATTTTACCTCCAAAGACAGCGTTTTTGCACCATACCATGTTGATATTGATATACTGGCAGAGAAAAAAGCGAACTTAAAAATTGACTATGTTCGCATAGAAAAAAACTCGGTTCAAAAGCTGAGTTTAAACATTCCGGCCAAGTATGACCCTATACAAATACAAAAAAAATAGGCTGGCGCTACTTTTAGCGCTGTTTATTTTTTGTATGTGCAGCCAGCCTTTCCTCCTACCCGCTCAAAATCCGAAAAATCCGAAAAAAGACCTCGAAAATAAAAAAAAGAGGATCAACGAAGAGATCAGCGAGATCAACTCGATGCTGAATGAAACCAAGGCCAACAAAAAATCGTCCATTGGCGCCCTGGTAAACATCAACATGAAGCTCGAAAAGCGGCAGGACCTGATCAATACCATCAATGCGCAAATCAGGCAAATAAATCGCGAAATAAAACAAAACGAAAAGCAGGTAGAGCTTTTAAAAAACAGCCTGCTGAAGCTAAAGGCCGAATATGCCCGCATGATTGTTTTTGCCCAGCGAAACCGCGATGCCTATACGGCGCTAATGTTCATCTTTTCTTCCGAAACGTTTAACCAGGCCTACTCGCGCCTTAAATACATGCAGCAGTATTCTGAATTCCGCAAAAAACAGGCGGTAGAGATTATTGGCACGCAAACCCTGCTGCTCTCCAAATTAACAGAACTGAAAGAACAGCGGCACGAAAAAAATGTATTGCTGGGCAACGAGGAAGAGGAAAAAACCAATTTGAACGCCGAAAAAGTAGAGCAGGAACAGGTGCTCACCGATTTACAGAAAAAAGAAAAAGAGCTGAAGAGCGAGTTGGAAAAGAAAAAGCAGGATGCCATTCAGCTGCAGCTGGCCATTAAGCGCCTGATAGAGGCCGAAATAAGGCGCAAAGCCGAAGAGGCCGCCAAAGCTGCGGAAGCCGCAGCGCGCGCCAAAGAGGAGAAAGCCAGCGAAGAAAAAAAGAAACGCTCTAAAAAGGAAAAAAACAACGCTGTGGCCAGCGTTCCGGAAAAAAAGGAAGCCCTGGTGCCTGAACTGACCGAAGAAGCGGAGGCCCTGAGCGAGGACTTTTCGAACAACCGCGGCAAGCTGCCATGGCCGGTAACCAAAGGCATTATTTGCGAAACCTATGGTGAGCACGAGCACCCGGCCATTAAAGGTTTTATGATGTTTAACAACGGTGTGGAGATTTGCGCCACCAAAGGCATGCAGGCCCGCGCCGTTTTTGAGGGCGAGGTAACAGGCATTGCCATATCACCCACCGGCGGCAAGCTGGTAATTATCCGTCACGGCGAGTATTTAAGCGTTTATAGCAACCTGAGCGACGTATTGGTTAAAACGGGTCAGAAAGTGTCTATAAAGCAGCCTATTGGCACGGTAATGCACAACGAGGAAGAAGGCAAAACCTCTATGAACCTTCAGATCTGGAAAGGCCAGAAAACCATGGACCCCAGCGGCTGGCTCTTTAACGCCAGGTAGCTCTATAGTGGGCTCTTTCTTGTTATTGCTTATACCACTGCAATCGAAGGTCTATCCTCCTTAACTTGTCATCATTCCCTATCTCAAGTCTATTGCGAGCGATAGCGACGCAATCTATGTCCATTATTACATGTCTTGCTGAGCATATAATACATAATCAAAAAGCCCCGGTAGTACCGGGGCTTCTTCTTCTATTTACTATTAAGACTAATGTTATCCTTATATTTCAAGTCATGCTGAACTTGTTTCAGCATCTCAGGATATAATCTCTTAATTATTTTTAAAAAACTCGTCGTAGCTCACTTCGCGGGTTTGAAGCGTGCATTTTTCTTTAATAAGGTTAAGCACTTTTTTGCTGTAGATGTTTTCAAAGATCTTCTGAGCCTCTTTTTCCTTGCTCAGCAGGTCGGCCGAAATTTTTTCGAGATCCTCTTCTGTCGGCGACTGGCCATAACGGGCGTATTCGCTTTTAATAAAGGCCTTGGCTTCGTCTTTTGCCTCGTTGGCATCTACCTTAATCTCGTTGTCTTTTATGATCTTATTTTCGATCAGGCGCCATTGCATGGCTTTGGCATAGTTCGGGTATTCGTTTTCAAGCTCTTCCTGGGTAATGGGCTTTTCGTTGGCTACGGTTAACCAGCGTTTTAAAAATGCATCGGGCAATTGCAGGTTTATGTTCTCAACCAGGTTTTTTTCCACTTCGGTTTTTAAAAAGCGCTCTGAATCCACATTAAACATCAGGCCCAGCTCTTCTTTAATTTTATTGCGGAATTCTTCTTCCGTACTCACTTTGCCGGGGCCATACACCTTGTCAAACAGCTCCTGGTCAAGCTCAGCATCATCCATACGGGCAATGTTTTTAACGGTAAGCTGCAGGTTGCTGTGCGCCAGCTCGGCAGCTTCTTTATCAATCCCCAGCGAAATACTTTTGTCCAGAGCGGTTTCATACAGCTCGTCGATGTTGATCACCACTTTATCTTCACGCTTCAGGCCCAGTATTTTGGCTTTGGCATTTTCGTTCTTAATGCGCTCGTAGCTGATGCTGGTATTTTTAAAAATACCGCCGGGCTTAATGGCACCGGTTTCATCCAGCTCGTTAATATCTACAAAAACCACGTCTTTTTCGCCCGACACATCGGGATTAGAAGGCTTGCCATAGTTGCGGCGCACATCTTTCACGTATTTTTCAACCAGCTCATCGTCTACCTTCACGGTTTTGTATGTAAAGGTGTTTGAGCTGTCGAGCTTTACGTTAAACTCAGGTGCAAGGCCCAGCTGGTAAACAAATTCAAAATCTTTTTGGTTTACAAAGTCAACCGCGGTTTGGTCTTTTGGCAGCGGGTTGCCCAGTATCTCTATTTTATTTTCCTCAATGTATTTGTAAATGGCATCGTTCAGCAGCTTGTTGATCTCGTCCACCATAATCTGGGTGCCGTATTGCTTTTTAATAAGCCCTGCAGGCACTTTGCCCGGCCTGAAACCAGGCATGCTGGCCTGGCGCTGCACTTTTTTAATACCTTCGTTTACACGACCTTCGTAATCGTTTGGAGTTACAGAAATAGTGATCTCTGCGTTCAATTTGTCAATATCGTGCTTAGTAATATTCATGTTGTCTCTTATAAAATTTTAGGAGGGCAAAAATAACAAATTTTCTTTAATGAATGGGGGTTGGCGGCCTTATAAATAAAGAAAATTAACAAAATCAGGAGAAAGTTGTCTTAAAACTGCAGCTAAAATCGCGGCCGGGCGCCAGTTCTATAATCCCTTCCTTTTCAGCCAGCAGGCCGCTGCTGTCCAGTGCATCGGCAATGCCCTGCCAGGGCTCCAGGCAAATAAACCGCCTGGCTCCTTTTTTGGCCCAGATGCCAAAATACGGCCAGCCCGTGCACTCCATTTCTATGCGGTGCGCCGAGGCTTTTGAGGCCAGGGCGATGCGGCTCACCTGCGTGTTTTCAAATACCAGGGCGTCGTTATCAAACAGGTGCTCCGTTAAATACAGGCGGTTATTATCCAGGGCCAGGGCCTGCTTATCATGGCTTCTCAGCCCTTCCAAAAGTACCGTGCGTTCATAACGGCCTGGCTCAAATTCCAGGTAATAATCCTCAAAAGTTTCGTGCGGCTGCAACGGGCAGTTAAAGCCCGGGTGGGCGCCAATGCTAAACCACATAATTTCCTTACCGGAATTGCTAACCTGGTAGGTGCAGGTAAGCCGGTTGTTCTGCAGTTGGTAGCTTATTCTCAACACAAAGTCAAAGGGATAAATGTTCCACGTTTCACCGTTCGCTTTCAGCTCCAGCAAACAGCACTCCGGCCGGGTTTCAATTATGCTAAACAGCATATCCCTGGCAAAACCATGCTGCGGCAGGGAAAAACCGGTTCTGTTAAATGTATACGCGTTGTTTTTTAGTTTACCCACTATGGGAAAAAGCACCGGCGCGTGCCGCCCCCAAACGGTCTTATCGGCCTGCCAGAGGTATTGCAGACCCTGCTGATCGGCAATGCTGCTCACTTCGGCGCCGGCGCGGTTAATGGTAACGGTTAAGCTATCGGATGAAAGCTGCAGCTGCGGGCCCATGCAGGATATTACAGAAAAATAACCCCCTTAATGGTGGCGGCTCTTTTATAAATCGAAATGATCTCATCAACACCCATTACGACCTGTTTGGCGGTAATGCTGGTATAGCGGCCACCGCCGCTTTCCTTGGTGTGTATATCTGCGTCACCTTCAAACAGGTTTTCGGCCAGCGCAATCGAGCGGTGTTCGCTCGGAACAATTAGTTTAAACATATACACGCTTGGAAATGTCATGCTTTCCACCAGGCGGTCTTTAAACCGGTTCCACTCCTCTTCTGTCATGTATCAAAAAAATGATTATAAATTAGTACTACCCCAAATATAATCAACAATCCGCCAGTAATCACGTTTATCACGTGCATGATTTTAACCGTAAGGAATTTTTTAAGTTTATTTGACGCCGACACCTTGGCAAACTCCACCAGCAGCACCAGGCCCAGGGTAATGCTAAAATACAGGATCATGTTAAACATCCTGTTGTGAAGTGTTTTGCTGATAAGGGTAACATTACTGAGCCACAGCAGCCAAACCGCGGGGTTAAGGCTGTTCAGGAAAAAGCCCTTTAAGATCATGGCGCCAGCCGAAGGGTTTTTTACCTCGATGGTGGCATCCTCGTTTTTTTCGCTTTGGTCCTTAAAATGAAACGCCCCGAAAATAATAAGAATGATGCCCGCCAGGATGCCCATAAAACGATGGCTTTTTTCGCTCTGGATCAGGTTGGAAAATCCAAAGTGCACCAGCAGTATGATGAGCATGCTCACCACAAAGTCGCTCAGCACCACCCCCAGCGCCAACAGCGAGCCTGTGCGATAACCATACTTGATGCCGGTGTTTATGAGTGCAAAAAAAGCCGGACCAAAAGAAAAAGTAAGGAAAAGGACAATGACAACTGTTTGAGATATGAGTTCAAGGATCAAAAGACTGTCTGTTTATTTTTTATAATTATCCAAAAAAGCCATCCATTCGTTCAGGTTCTTACCCTTTAGTACCCTCGGAAATTTGCTTTGCCCGCCCAGTTTGTTTTTGCTTGCCAAAAAGTCGATAAAGGCGTCGTTTGACAACACTGTT
The DNA here is from genome assembly GCA_044221905.1 of Bacteroidia bacterium. GTDB lineage: Bacteria > Bacteroidota > Bacteroidia > B-17B0 > Aurantibacillaceae > Aurantibacillus. Next base: position 680,622 of record JBGAOE010000002.1, on the reverse strand, counting down.
ACAATCACTTCCTTGAGCGCATGCTCACGCTCTACAGCATAATCATCATTTAATACCTTCAGGTGCTTGTCCAGTTTTTCTTTCAGCTCTTCCTGGGTTACCGGCTTGTCGGAGCCAACGTACCAGTGGTGCGCAAACAGGCCCTGGTGCGGCACACCTACCACACAATATTCGTTTATATTAATATTCAGCTCGTCGGCTGTCAGCTTTATGGCCTGGTTCATGTTGTCCACGCTGAGGTGCTCGCCGCACAGGCTCAGAAAATGTTTGGTGCGGCCGGTGATAATTATTTCGCAGCGCTTCAGGTCGGTAAACTTAACGGTATCGCCAATCAGGTACCGCCAGGCGCCGGCACAGTTGCTGATAAGCAGCGCATATTCCACCCCCAGCTCCACCTGGGTGATATTAAGCGCCCGGGCCCTTGGCATTACATTGCCATCAGCGTCAAAATTTTCTTCGTTAAACGGCACAAACTCAAAAAACAGCTTGTTGTCTGTCATCAGCTTCATGGCCTGTTTGTCGTTTGGCCGCTCCTGGTAAGCAATAAACCCTTCAGAGGCCATATACGTATCCAGGTAGATCAGTTTTTTGCCGCAAAGGGCATCAATACTTTTTTGGTAGGGGTGGATGGCCACGCCCCCGTGCACATAAATAGCCAGGTTTGGCCACACATCGTGTATGGTATTAACCTTATAGTGTTTTATAATGCGTTCAAACAAAATCTGGATCCAGGCCGGCACACCGCAAATAAACCCCACATTCCATTGCTTGGCATTGTCCACAATTTCCTGCAGCTTGTTTTCCCAGTTGGTCAGCGATCGGATGTCGGGACCCGGAAGGGTAAAATTCTGGAACCAGCGCGGCTGTGTGCCGGTGGTAATACCGCTTAAATCGCCGCTGAAGTAAGTGCCGTTGTAGTTTAGGTTGGTGCTGCCGCCTACAAACAGCACTTCCGTTTCGTACTGCTCTTTGGTAAAGTTAAAATGCTTGGTGGAAAGAATCTGCTTGAGGGTGCCCTTGTGAATGGTTTTGATCATTTCCTTGGTAACCGGTATGTGCTTGCTCGACGATTCGGAGGTACCCGAACTCAGGGCAAAATACTTGATCTTGCCGGGCCAGCATACATCGCGCTCGCCCCGCAGGGCTTTGTGCCACCAGCTGTCAAAAATAGTCTGGTAATCGTAAATGGGTACTGCGTTTTGAAACGTGCTGATGGGATCTTCCATCAGGGCCATTTCGCTGAACTTAAACTGTGTGCCAAACTGCGTAAACTGAGCTTTGGTAAGCAGCTTTTGCAGCTGTTTTATTTGTTGCTTATATACATTTTTCCGGGTTGGTATCCGCGAGCGAATGTCTATAGCGCTTTTTATAATTGTACCTAATATGGGCATTTTTAGTTTGGATTAAGATTTAAAACGCGTGGTAAATGCCAGGGGGACTTTCTTTCATTTATCCAGGGACCCAGTACTATTTAATATACCTGAAATCCTGATTGTTTTTAATCGTTTTCAGTGAGCGGTAAATCAGCTTTATCACTTCCTCCACATCTTGCCTATGCACCGATTCAACGGTGGTGTGCATATAGCGCAGGGGCAAAGAAATAAGCGCTGAGGCAATGCCATCGGTGGCATAAGCAAAGGCATCGGTATCGGTGCCTGTAGAGCGCGAGGCCGCCTGGCGCTGAAAGGCAATGCCGTTTTTATGAGCGGCGTCAATAATGAGCTGCAGCAGGTTATTCTGCACAGCCGGTGCGTAGCTCAGCACAGGGCCTTTGCCACAGGCCAGGTCGCCACTGGTTACCTTATTCATCATTGGCGTTTGCGTGTCGTGGCACACATCGGTTACAATGGCCACGTTGGGCTTAATTTTGCGGGCTATCATGGTGGCGCCGTTCAGGCCCACTTCTTCCTGCACGGCGTTTACAATATACAGGCCAAAAGGCAGCTTGTCTTTGTTCTCCTTCAGCAGGCGGGCCACTTCGGCTATCATAAAGCCGCCAACGCGGTTATCGAGCGCACGCCCCACATAAAAGCGGTTGTTCAGCTCCATCAGCTCTGCTTCATAGGTTACCACGCAGCCTACGTGCACACCCAGCTCTTCTACCTCCTTATCGGATTTGCAGCCCAGGTCGAGGAAAATATTTTTGAGGCTGGGCGGCTCTTCGCGCGCAGCATCCCTTACGTGAATGGCCGGCCAGCCAAAAACCCCTTTTACAATGCCTTTGCTGGTATGAACGTTTACGCGCATGGATGGGGCTATCTGGTGATCGCTGCCCCCATTGCGGCGCAGGTAAATAAAGCCATCCTTGGTAATGTAGTGCACAAACCAGCTGATCTCATCCGCATGCGCCTCTATTACCACCTTGTATTCGGCTTTGGGATTAATAACCCCTACCGCAGTGCCATAAGTATCTACAAAATATTCGTCTATATAGGGTTTGATGTAGTTCAGCCATAATTTCTGGCCGCTGCTTTCAAAACCCGTTGGCGAAGCATTATTTAGGTATTCGTATAAAAAACGGGTGGAATTATTGTTTAAAATCGACTTGCTCTTCGCCATTAAATTTACAATTTAAGAACTTTAAATTAACACAAAATAAATAGAATTCAAAAATACGTAATCTTTAATAATACAGCCGGTTTTATTGCGGAACCGGCGGCAATTATTTGTTTTGATTTTTTTCTTTCTGCCAGGTTTTATACTGGTCCTGCTGCTTGGGCTTAAAGGCCGGTTCGCGCCTCAACGGTTCACAGGGCTTAAGCGTTGCATAACAATCGGCCGGCAATTGCTGGTAAAGTGCTGTGCCTTTTGTTTTCCAGGCAATCATATCATCACTCACATCTTTAATTACTTTTGCCGGATTGCCCACGGCCATTTTTCGTTTTTCGATAAGCATATTGGCAGGCACTAAGGCCAATGCGCCAATAATACATTCATCGCCAATGATCACGTCATCCATAATCACGCTGTTCATTCCTATGAGACTGTTTTTTCCAATGGTGGCACCGTGTATAATGGCGCCATGGCCAATGTGTGCGCCTTCCTTCAATGTCACCGTTGTTCCCGGAAACATGTGAATGGTGCAGTTTTCCTGAACATTACAGCCGTCTTCGATAATAATCTGGCCCCAATCGCCGCGTATGGCAGCGCCGGGCCCCACGTATACATCTTTGCCTATTACCACGTTGCCGGTTACCGTAGCATTGGGGTGAATAAACGCGCTTCGGTCTATTACCGGCCTGTAGCCATCAAACTCAAAAATATTAGCCATGCTTTTGTTTTAATGGCTCAAAAATAAGGCAAACTGCGGTGATCAGGGCAGCGAGTTGTAAACACACATTCGTCTTAAGCCTTATTTAACACTCACGCAAACAACATTCTACAAATTGTAGCAACAAAAAGCTACGCATCGTAGTAATTTTGTTTTGAATAAACAACAGGCAGTATGATAAATTCTTCAACAACACCATCTACGCTCCAGGAATGGTCGAGCTTTGTACAGGTATTAAATCAAAAAAGGGATTCAGGAGAATCCTTGCTCCGTTCTTCCGAAAATCCGGAAAAACTTATTCACCACTTAAAACAGGAATTTGAGCGCCCGGTATTCTCACCATCGTTTTTTCTTAAATACAAATACGGGAAACAGTTGATCCTTTCCCTTTAAGACAATTATTGTTTCACTGTTCTGTTTCCGGATTAAATCTAACATTATATTCCAGCTCCTCCTGGTTTGGTTTTCTAATCCCGCTCCAGTTCCGGAAAGCTCTGTTTCATTTTTTATGTTGGTTATACTTAGGTTGGATTTTGATGTTATCATAGTGGGCCGATAGCTATCGATTTATTTACCTCGCCATCGACAGGCTCAAGAACAAGTTTTTAACCGTAAAGTGTTACGGTTATTTTTCTATTGTGGCGATGAAGATCTGGGCCATAAAATTTTTACAACTTACTTTGATTTCCCTTGGTTAAAACCATAACCTGGTATTTAATTATTCTATTCCTAGTACCTGAGTCTGATGGCGCCTAAGGTTTGTTCAATTGCAAATCGGATGAAATATCCCAGCCACTTTAGTTTAGCATGAGCCCTATTCTTACTTATGTTTCACGTGGAACTTTAAGCCCTGAAAAATTCTAACGCCTTGCCTCAAAACAAAAGTCATTAATACTAAAGAACATTTAACGCTCTTTCCTGAAGAGCAGTCAATGTTTTATGTCTCAAATAGGATAGGCCTGCTGTCCAAAAAATCAGTTCGATTCTGTTGAGCAATAATAAGAGCGGTATTCGCCTTAAATATTCTTGCAATTCCATTTTCATACAATTAGGTAATGATAATGTTGGTTATTCCGGTAAATCAAAGCCTACAGAAGAGAATAGCATCCAAGAGTTTTTTGGAAGTAAAAGCGAATCGCGCCACGCCTTCCGAAGCGTGGTTATCATTTAGAAGTAGAAGTTGACATTTTGAGTGAAAATAGCGGGAAGAGCCAAATCATTTGAAACTGAGCCAGGCTTGAGGCGAAGGTGGAATGGCCGGTCATGCCTCAATCGGTTTCTCCCATGCATTAAAACACTTAAAAACAATTTTTGATTTCGGAGGTCGTTTGGGATAAATTGTTCGGCCGAGAATCTATACAACTATCCCGATAAAAGCTTGTCGCTTTAGTATTTTTGGCATAAACCATGGAGCCATTCTGAGACAAATAGAGAACAGTTATACATGTCGTTCCCGCCTGAATTAAGTGGATATGCTTTCGAAAAAAGCAGAGCAATCACTCAAGCTTTAAATCTTCAGACTCTGTGAATACAAAATCGAGTGGAATCTGAATGGAGACTCCACCCATAATTTTTTAGCCTCTGATATGGCTGGAGGCTCCGTTTGATAAGCCTGAATTATACCCTGAAATCAATAATGTGCTAAACAAAGGGAAGCTCCAATGATTTAACATCATGCATTTTGACGCTGCTCAGAAACCTCGATTTAGCCCTTTACACGCGTAATTTAATCTATTCTCTTCTGAGCTGGGGCTCGGCAAATTCATTAACCCAATTTCAGAACGCAGTTAAGCACCTCTGAAGTAGATCTCCGGAAAATTTAACCGTACCTCACTAACATAAAACCAGCTTGTTTGCATTACAGGTTTGGATAAGACGGGCGCACCAGAACCCGACTTATACCGTTGAACAAATGGAAACATTTCAAAACAGTTTGGATTATACCGGATTGCTCAGCGTAAACTCAGCAAATTTATTCTAAGACACGCCAGTCTAGTTAATAGACCTAGGCCGGCAAAAGCTGTTAAGACCTAAGAATAAGATAGGAAACTAACAGAAAGATTTACACTAAAGGATAGGGTTTGACCGGGCTAATTGAAAGAGGGAAATGTGAGGGGAGCAGAATTGTTTCACGTGGAACAAATGATAGCAGTCGACTGGGGAACATGGCTGCATCTTCCCATTGGGATTAATCTACAAACCCCAAAATAAAGCTGATTATTATATAGTCGAAGCAATGCATGTTCGAAGTTTAAGGCGAAACCATAGACTTTCGGTCCTTGGTATAATGGTATCTTAAACATACTTTCTTTTGTGGAGCGAGGTCTAAACACGTTAAAACCAAAATTGAGGAGGTGAAACGATAGTTGCGGGATACTTTGGTAATGGTTATGGAACCAATGATGGCGGAAAGGCGTCTAAACGATTTAATATCTTAAACCGAAAAAGAACCATGGGCAGAGATTTCTTTTCACTCCATAATTGGTTGTGTAAGGAATAAACCGCCTAGTGAAACCTCGAAAAGTTAGATCTAAAAAAAGATTGAAACGAGGGGCCGGAATTAAATGGAAGAAAAGTCTAATGTTTCACGTGGAACATGGGCACAAAAAATCCCGCCAAAAGCGGGATCAAATTTCGCAGGAACGATTTTAAGCCTTCCTAAAAACATAAATAACACTGGAGTAGTCTCCTGGTCCTGAAGCCTTGAGATTCGATCTTAAACCCGCCAGAAATGCCTTAAAGTAATTAATCGTACCAGAGCGGTATTTCTCACTGAGCATACTCACGTAAAAACTATCAAATTTCATAGGGTGCATTTGAACCAGTGAAAATCCATTATTCTTTAGGAGCAAACTTATGGTGGAATTTGAGAAGTGGTAAAGATGCCTTGGAACATCATAAGCGGCCCAAAATTCATGGTAGTGCCTGGCATCCTCACTCTGGTGATTTGGTACCGCCACAATCAACACTCCGTTAGATTCTAACACACTTTTGAAATAGGAAATAGTTTCATTTAAATCGGTAACATGCTCCAAAACGTGCCAAAGGGTAATGGCGTGGCATTTTAAATTTGGATGTTTGGCAGCTAATTCTTCCTTGCTTTCGTAAACAGGCAAATTCATTTGGGATGCTATCTGCCGGGCGCCACCGTCAGGTTCAATACCAAAAGTATTCCATCCGCTCAATTTGGCCTGATTCAAAAACATGCCCGTTCCACATCCATAATCCAAAAGTGTTCCACGTGAAACATACTTAGAAAGAAGACTGATTTTCCCTTTCAAAGTATAGTTTCTAACCAGGTGATACAATTTTGCAACAATACCCTTTTTGGTATTACTGTGCGAAATATAATCCTGCGAAGCATAATACTTTGCTAAGTCAGAATCCTGGGGGCGGGGATTGGTAAACACAAAATTGCAGGAAGAACATGTAACAAGATTGAAGATTTCGCCGCTAACCGTATAATCTTTACAAGCTAAAAAAAGGGAATGGTTTGTGGCTTTACAAATAGGGCAATTATCAATTGTTTTCATAAAATATGGAATGTTCCACGTGAAACCTATCTACCTAAATAAACAAGGAGTACAGAAATATCAGAAGGATTAATACCCGAAATGCGGCTGGCTTGCCCAATAGTGTAAGGCTTAAATTTTTTAAACTTTTCAATGGCTTCAGCACCCAAACTTACAATCGAATCGTAGTCGAAGTCTGACTTAATTACAAGGTCTTCCAGGCGTTTTACTTTATCCGCATTTTCTTTCTCGCGCTCTATATATCCTTCGTATTTCATCAGGATCTCGGCCTGCTCGATTATTTCAGTATTATAGCTCTTTAAAAAGGTAGAAAGAACCTGATCGCTTTTTGCTAGCTCCGGAATAGAAACATTAGGACGCGAAAGCACATTAAAATAACGAAGCTTTTGCGTTAAGGCAGCAGACCCAACAGATTCTAAAAACGGGTTTAAAACAGCTGGCTCAGCACTGGTGTTTTTAAAGAAATCGATGATGGCGCTATATCCGGCTATTTTATCTGAAACTTTTTGCTGACGCTCCTGAGAAGCCAATCCTAATTTATGAGACAAAGGGGTCAAACGAATATCGGCATTATCCTGACGCAGCAACAGTCGATATTCAGCGCGGGACGTAAACATGCGGTATGGTTCATCGGTACCCTTAGTTACCAGGTCATCGATAAGAACGCCAATATACGCATCATAGCGGTTCAGTACCAAAGGCTGTTGTTCGGTAATTTTTAAATGTGCATTAATACCAGCCATTAAACCCTGGCAGGCTGCTTCTTCATAGCCCGTAGTGCCGTTAATCTGGCCTGCAAAATAAAGATTGTTTACCAGCTGGGTTTCCAGCGTAAGTTTTAATTGGGTAGGAGGGAAGTAATCGTACTCAATGGCATAACCCGGCCTGAACATCTTTACGTTTTCAAAACCTGGTATCAAACCCAGGGCCTTTTGTTGCACATCAATAGGCAAGGAAGTAGAAAATCCATTGATATAGATCTCAACGGTATTCCAGCCCTCGGGCTCCACAAACAGCTGATGCCGTTCGCGCTCGCTAAACCGGGTAATCTTATCTTCAATGCTGGGGCAATACCTGGGGCCTAAACCCTGTATGCGGCCCTGGAACATGGGAGACTTTTCGAAACCCGTTTTTAAAATATCGTGAACCTTTTGATTGGTATAAGTAACATGACAAGGCACTTGTTTTTTGCCTGCGATAAAAGGCGAGGTATTATCCAGGAACGAAAACTTATCGGCCACTTCATCGCCCTCCTGCATTTCCATTTTTGAATAATCGAGCGAACGCGAATCGATGCGTGGGGGAGTGCCTGTTTTCATACGGCCGCTCTCAAATCCCAATTGGACCAATTGTTCCGTTATGCCATGGCTGGCAGCTTCGCCGGTGCGGCCGCCTCCAATTTGTTTTTCGCCAATATGAATAATGCCATTTAAAAAGGTGCCATTGGTAAGCACCACGGCTTTGGCTTTAAATTCGATTCCCATGCCTGTGAGCACACCTTCCACCCGTTTGCCGTCTTTTGAAATTAGCAAGCCACGAACCATGTCTTGCCAGAAATCAACATTAGGCGTGTTTTCCAGCATTTCGCGCCATAAGGCCGCAAACAGCATGCGATCGTTTTGTGTGCGCGGGCTCCACATGGCGGGCCCTTTGCTGCGGTTCAGCATACGGAACTGGATGGCCGATTTATCGGACACAATGCCGCTGTAGCCACCCATCGCATCAATTTCGCGCACAATCTGGCCCTTGGCAATACCACCCATGGCCGGGTTACAGCTCATTTGGGCAATGGTTTGCATATTCATGGTAATAAGCAGCACCTTTGAACCCATGTTGGCCGCAGCTGCAGCTGCCTCACAGCCGGCATGGCCGGCACCAACCACTATTATGTCGTATTCGTTTTTCAAAACAGGAGTGCAAAGATAGGCAATTTTTTTATTGTACCGCTCATTCCGCTACAAAGCCATATTTGGTCTTAAAAAATTCGAAACTGGTTAACTAATTGTTAATCAATATAATACACATAAGATCGGCCGGTGACGCCAATAAAAAAGCCTGTTAACTGCTTCAACGTTTAACAGGCTTTTTATTAAATAGTCGCGAACCTCTATTGACTGGTGTTACATAAGCAAACCGTTAGTATCGCGAAACCGATAATTATTTATCCATGGCGTCTTCCAGCGCATCCATTTTGTCTTCGCTGAAACTGCCGCTTTGCATGGCTACTACCTTGCCGGCTTTATCTACAATATAAAAATAAGGGATTTTATTATCCTTAACCTCCAGTTGTTTCTGAACCACGCTGATATCTGATTTTTCAGTATCTACAATGTAAGGCCAAAAACCTTTGTCGGTGCCGGCTTTAAATTCTTCGGCCACCTTTTTAAAACCACTGATCATGGGCACAAAAAAGAAATTAACATCATACACCTCTGTCATATCATGCGCCGCTTTTTTATCATTTTTAGCGGCAAACACTTCAAACAATGGGTTTAGCCATTTTTTAAGCGCATCTTCTGCGCCACGGTTAAAGGCTATGGCCACTACGCTGTATTTACCATTACTTTGTGGCAGGTGCATAGGCTTACCATCCAATGTAGAGCCTTCAATAACCGGAAAAAATTTGCCCACTTGGGCTTTGATGCCAACCGCAGCCAGCATCATAAGAATAAGAGTAGTTTTTTTCATGCTTACTTGTACGCTATAATTTAAAAAAGGTTTTATACAATTTCAATTTTATTGATCCTATCCTGGTGGCGTCCGCCTTCAAACGTGGCAGATAAAAAAGCATCCACGCATTTATGAGCCTCTTCCTTAGAAATATACCTTGCTGGCAGCACCAATATGTTGGCATCGTTATGCTGCCGGGCCAGTGCAGCAATTTCGCTGTTCCAGCACAAAGCGGCTCTTATACCCTTATGTTTGTTGGCACTCATATTTATTCCATTACCGCTGCCACACATTAATATGCCAAAAGTAACTTCACCGTTTATAACAGCATTTGCCACTGCATGGCCAAAGTCCGGATAATCAGCCCTATCAGCACTGTAAGTGCCTTTGTCAACGCACGCTACCTGCTTTGTTTTAAGATAGGCAATCAGCTCCTGCTTGAGCTCAAACCCCGCGTGATCGGCACCAATCGCAATTTTCGTTTCCATATAATACAGTTATTTTAAAGCAACAAATGAAGTGCAAAAATACTAATCAACGTTAATTAACACTAATAAAATAATAGCCTGTAAATCAATGCCCTTAAATCTAACAAATAAACATTCTAATTGTTAATTAATTTATTCTGCGTTAATATTTATAGAGTAAAAAATTAAGGAAAGGTTAAGATAAAGTGTCTTATATAAAATATCACATCAAAAACTACAAAAGTTATAATTATTCGTAAGAAATTATGAAGCACTATTTTGGGTTTTAAACATACTGAAACAGGATAAACTTATTAAGACTAACAAGTACTAACTATTGTTAATAGCAATGAGCAGGCGTGATAATCAAGCTTTTAAATAACTAAATTTGTTGAATATCTGTTAACTGCTTTTTATAAGCAGCAAAACCAAACAAAATCAATTTAAAAGTTAACAGTTTCAACAGCCCTATAATACAAATACATAAATAATTTTTAAAAATGAATTCTATATTATTAGATAAAGGATGGTTGGATAAAGAAGTTGATCCTGCACTTGATTTATTTAAAGAGATCGATTATCTTAAAAAGGAAAAGAATGCCGTGATCCTGGCGCACTACTATCAAAATTCTGATATTCAAGACATTGCAGATTATATTGGCGATTCGTTGGGCCTGGCGCAACAGGCTCAAAAAACCGATGCCGATGTTATTTTATTTGCCGGTGTTCATTTTATGGCCGAAACCGCTAAAATTCTGAATCCGACAAAAAAAGTGCTGATCCCCGATTTGAAAGCTGGCTGCTCGCTGGCCGATTCATGTCCGCCACAGGAGTTTGCAGCGTTTAAAGCGCAGCATCCCGATCATATTGTAATTACCTACATTAACTGCACCGCTGATATAAAGGCCCTTTCAGACATTATATGCACCAGCAGCAATGCCGTACAAATTGTAGAAAGCCTGCCAAAGGATCAAAAAATAATATTTGCGCCCGACAAAAATTTAGGGGCTTATATTAATAAAAAAACCGGGCGCAACATGGTGTTGTGGGATGGCACCTGCATGGTGCACGAGCTGTTTAGCCTCGAAAAGCTGGTAAAATTAAAAACGCAGCACCCTTTTGCCAAAGTAATTGCGCACCCCGAATGCGAAGCGCCGGTGCTGGAACATGCTGATTTTATTGGGAGCACCACGGCATTGCTCAATTATTCAAAAAAATCGGCCGATAAGGAATTTATCGTAGTAACAGAAACAGGCATACTGCACCAGATGGAAAAAAACAGCCCTGGCAAAACCTTTATTCCTGCACCGCCCGATAACCTGTGTGCCTGTAACGATTGCCCTTATATGAAGCTGAATACACTCGAAAAAATTTATACCGCTTTAAAATACGAGCAGCCTGAGCTGCTGATGGACCCAGAGCTGATTGAAAAAGCCAAAAAACCTATCTTGAGAATGCTTGATTTATCGGCCAGCTTTGGATTATAATTGTTATATTTAGTTTTCTTAATTCTAATGAACAGACAGCGTTCTTATATTTTTCTTTTTTTCAGTCTGGCAATTTGTATAAACACTTTATTGGCTCAAACCACCAACCCCAATGGTTATAATAAATTTTATTATGACAATGGCAAGATAAGCAGCGAAGGGAATATGCGTGATGGAAAGCCGGATGGTTACTGGAAAAATTACAGCCGCAACGGTAAAATAAAAATAGAAGGCAATCGCAGGAATTTTTTACTGGACAGCTTATGGAAGTTTTATGATGATAAGGGCCGATTATCGAAATCCATTAACTACGGTCAGGGTAAAAAAAACGGGCTTACTTCGGTATACGATACCTCGCAGGTTTTGCTAAGCACTGAAAATTATTTAAACGATATACGCGAAGGCCTGGCGCGCAGCTTTTATAAAAACGGAAAAACAAAAACCACCGTGCCTTATGTAAAAGGTAAAATAGAAGGCACTGCTTACGAGTTTAGTCAGGATTCGCTGATAACGGCTATAAGTGTTTACAAAGGCGGCATACTGCAGAGTTATGAAAAAATAAACCAGCGCGATCCTGCGAACCGAAAACAGGGTATCTGGAAAGACTTTTATGATAACATGGAGGTAAAAAAAGAGCAGAAGTTTAACGACGACTCGCTTGACGGTTATGTAAAGGAATACGACAGAAAAGGAAACTTGCTTGCCACTAAAAAATTTGACAATGGCCGCCAGATTATGAATGCGCCGGAAATAGCCAATGTGGAAGTGTACAGGGAGGTGTATGACGATAATACCCTGAAATACGAAGGGGTGTATAGCGACGGAGTGGCTATCGGCACACATTACAAGTACATTCAAAAAATGCGCTGCGACAGCAGCTTGTTTTTAAAAGAAGATTCAACCAGCCGGGTGCCCGTTTATATCAACAAGCTGGTTTGCCGCAATACGCCTATACCTGACAGCGCCATTGAATATTTTGACGGTACCGTGGTGGCCCGCGGCGCTGTGGATAGCCTGAGACAACGCATAGGCATATGGTCTGAATTTCACAACACAGGCGAATTCAGGGGCAAAGGGCTTTATAAGGAAGGTAACAGGGTGGGCGATTGGGAATTTTTTTACAGTTCGGGTAAGCTCGAGCAAAAAGGCAGGTACGATAAAAAAGGCCGCCTGCAGGGCAGCTGGAAATGGTATTACGAAAACGGGGGATTGTGGCGCGAAGAAAATTATGTGAACGGCAAGCGCGAAGGTTTGTTGACCGATTATGATGAAGCAGGCAAAATAATACTGCAGGGCAATTTTGCCGATAATAAAAAAGAAGGGGTATGGAATTACGAAACGCCCGATTATAAAGAGATTGGAAACTATAGCAATGATGAGCCCGACAGCCTTTGGAAAAGCTGGTACATGCCTGGTAAAATAAAACGGTTTGAAGGCCGCTTTCAGGGGGGCGACCCGGTGGGTCCGCATGTAGGATTTCATCCCACCGGGGCTAAAATGTATGCAGGAAATTATGTAAGCGGGGCTAAAGACGGCGATTGGAAATATTACGATGAAACGGGTTATAACTTTTTAACCATTACCTATAAAAACGATATTGAGATAAAATGGCAGGGCGATAAAATAAGGCCTACGTACGAAGAAAGCCTCAGGACCTATAATATTAAAATTGACGAAAACCGGACGCAGACAATCCGGAAATAATTTTTAGATTCGTTATTTTATAAATAATGGCTCTTAACTCAAAGAAGGTTCAGGATGTGGACGTAAATACGCTTGATTTACTGCCGGTGCCTGTTATTTTATTTGACGCCCGCCGTATTTATTTTTTAAATAAAAAAGCCGCTGCGCTTTTGCAATTACCACCTGCACAGCTAAAGGCCATCCAAAAAAATTCTTTTCTTTCGTTTGTTTCAAAAACAAGCCAGGCTGCATTTAAAAAGAAACTGAGCGGGGTAACAGCCTCCAAAGCCATACAGGGCTTCAAAACCAGCCTTGTTACTCATAAGCAGATTCAGCTAAATGCAGAATTAAGCCTGAACCAGGTAGGTTTTGCCAATAAAAAGGTGTATCAGGCCATTTTATCGGCCACGGATGTGCAGGAAAAAATGCCGGCTGTAAATGTTGAGCTACAGCAAATAAGCGCCAACAGCGTGGATGTCATTTTTCACTTATCCTTTCAGCCGCAAACCCATGTAAAATTTATAAGCGATTCGGCCCGTGATCTTTTGGGATTTGCGCCGGCCGAGATTTATAAGGATCCGCAGATACTGGCCTCGCAGGTGCATAAGGACGACCGGAAATTTATCATTACCAGCAAAAAAGAATATTTACAGCTCTCCAATCAAAATAAAGACCGCAAGGGGCTGGTGCGTTTTACCGATAAAAAGGGCCGGTTAAAATACCTAGAGGTAATTGTGAATCCGGTGTTTGGGGCTAAAAAAGAGCTTACAGGCATTATAGGCAATATGCGCGATGTAACCGAGCGGGTTGAAACCGAGGCCCTGCTGATGGAGACAAAGGAGAAATTTGACCTGATCACCAACAATGGGAACGATATTATTGCTTTTTACACATTTTTACCCGTTGAAAAATACCTGTACGTAAGCCCCAACATTAAGAAAATACTTGGTTTTAGCCCTAAGCAGCTGCTGGATGACAACATGTTTTTTAACCGCCGCGTAATAGGCACTAAGGAATATTTTTTAAACACCGATAAACAGCTCATTAAGATCCAGAAAAACAACATACAGCAAAACTGTTATTATATATTCAGGATACTTAAAAACAACAAGGAGGAGATCTGGCTGGAAAGTAATTTCTTTCCGATCACCAACTCAAAAGGCAAGGTGAGCTTTTTTCTCAACATTTTGCGCGATGTAACCGAGCAGCGCGAAAAGGAAATAGAGATACAGAACCAATACATTAACTACAGGAACCTGCTCGACAACTCGCCGGTCGCGTATATGATACACCATCATGGCGTTTGCCTGTACTGCAACAATGCACTGCTAAAGCTGCTGGGCCTTAAAAACAAAAATGAGATTCTGGGCAAATTTACCATCGATTTTTTTGAAGAAGCGGAGCGTAAGCGGGCGGTTGAACGAATAAACGACATTTATAAGAACAAAAACACGGGTAAATTTTTTAATTACAACATCCGCAGCAGCGATGGCGGCCTCATTGAAGTGGAAATAAAATCGCTGCTGATCAGGTTTAACGATGTGGAATGTGTGCTGGCCCTGGTGAACAACCTGAGCGACCAGCGGCAGCGCGAGCGTGAACGGATGAAGAACGAGATCACAGAAATAAATAACAAACTGCTTCAAAAGGAAATAAAAGAGCGCAAGGAGGTGGAAAAAAGCCTGATCGAAAAAACGGCGCACCTGTCGTCTATTTTCGAAAGCTCCACCCACCTGTTGTGGATCGTGAATCGCAAATACGAAGTAACCACCTACAACCAGAATTTTTTTAACGTAGTAAGGCTGCAGCACGACATTGAAATTAAGCCGGGATACAAGATAGATGAGCATTTGAAGCGCAACCGGCAGCAGTATGTAAATTTCTGGTATCCTAAATATGCCGAAACCTTTGCCGGTAACAAGCTGGAGTTTGAGAAAGAGGATATCAATGTGAGGAAGGTTTACCGCAAGGTGTTTCTGAACCCTATTTTTAACGAGAACAACGAGGTAACCGAAATTAACTGCATCGCACACGATGTTACCGATTCAAAAATGTACGAACAAAAGCTGCTGAGCCAAACCAGCAAGCTGAGCGCTATTTTTGAAAGCAGCCACCATTACATCTGGACCATCAGCAATGAGGGAAAGCTTACCTCTTTTAATAAAAACTATTACGACCTCATTACATCGCTCTACAACACCGAGCCTTACCTGGGCCTGGTGCTCGACAGGGGAGTGCTCTCAAACGATAAGGAATATACCGAGCTGCTCAACTACCATTACGGAAAAGCGTTTAACGGCGCCGCCACTAATTTTGAAATAGAAACGCTCGATAAAAGCTATAAAAAAATTTATCTCGAAATATTTCTGAATCCCATTTACGAAAACGATGCAGTGGTGGAGGTGAGTGGTATTGCGCACAACATCACCGAAAAGCGGTTTGTGCAACAGCGCATGGAGCAGTCGCTTAAGGAAAAGGAAATACTGCTGAAAGAAGTGCACCACCGTGTAAAAAACAACATGCAGGTGGTAAGCAGCATTCTTAACCTGCAGTCGTCTTACGTATCGGACGAATATGCGCTGACGCTGCTGAAAGAAAGCCAGAACCGGATAAAAACCATGGCTTACATACACGAAAGCCTGTACCAGAATAAGTCCTTTACCTCGGTTAATTTTTCGGATTATGTGCACACGCTGGTAAATAACATTGTTCAATCCTATTCGGACAGCATTGACAAAATAAAGCTGGAGCTGAACATTGACAAGGTTACCTTGTCGCTCGACAGTTCCATACCTGCCGGCCTTATCATTAATGAGCTGATGACCAATGCCATTAAGCACGGCTTCCCCGGCTCGCGCAAGGGTGTTATCAGCATTAGCTTAAAATGCGAAAATAATTTTGTATTTTTAGAGTTGAAAGATAACGGGGTGGGTTTTGGCCCTGATATTGACTTTGAAAACAGCCATTCGCCTGGCTTACAGTTAGTTAATACCTTAATTGAACAAATTGACGGAAAGTTTAACTTTAAGTCTGAAAAAAACGTGGGCACAGAGATTTTAGTAACGTTTAAGATGTAATTACATATATGGAAAAGTTGAACATATTTATTGTTGAAGACGAGAGTATTGTTGCCAAAGACATACAAAACAGCCTGAGCAAGCTGGGTTACAATGTGGTAGGCATTGCCAACAACGGCAACGATGCCATTGAAAAAATAACCGAGCTGATGCCCGACCTGGTGCTGATGGACATTATGATTAAAGGCGACCTGACCGGGATTGACGTGAGCGAAAAAATAAAGGAAAAAATAAATGTGCCCGTAATTTTTCTCACCGCCTATGCCGACGAAGGCACGCTGGCCAAGGCCAAAATAACGGAGCCTTATGGATATATTTTAAAGCCGTTTAAGGAAATAGACCTGCATTCCACTATTGAAATGGCGGTGTACAAACACCAGAAAGACGCCGCTCTGCTGAAGGAGCGCGATTTCCTGTACTCGCTGGTTGAGAACAAGGACGATAACAACAAGGACATACTATTTGTGAAAGCCAACAGCCGCCTGGTAAAGGTGCTGCTTAAGGATATTTATTTTGTGGAAGCATTAAAGGATTACGTGATCATAAACACGCAAAATGCCCGCTACACGGTGCACAGCACCATGAAAGACATTGACAGGAAACTGGGCAATGTTGACTTTGCACGCATTCACCGCTCGTTTATTGCGCGGCTGGATAAGATACAGAGCATTGATTCGCAGAATGTGATTTTGGAGAACGACAAAAAAGTGATCCCGGTGGGAGGTTCGTACCGCGAAGAGCTCATGCAAAAATTAAATATGCTTTAACAGCAGAAAGCGCTGTGCAACTGGCATAATCAACACTCATGTCCAAAACAAAAACTACTTTTTTTTGTCAGAATTGCGGGGCACAGGCAGCCAAATGGGCAGGTAAATGTAACAGCTGCGGCGAGTGGAACACACTGGTGGAAGAGCTGGTTCAGAAAGAAAGCCGCAACGGCCGCTTACAGTTGTTTTCGGCCGGTAAAAACCCGGCCGGCCAATCCAACAAACCCGTTTTATTGCAGGAAATAGGCATTGCCGAATACCCGCGCATTGCTGTGCCGGGGCAGGAACTCACACGGGTGCTTGGCGGCGGTATTGTGCCTGGTAGCCTGGTGCTGTTTGGCGGCGAGCCCGGCATAGGCAAATCAACCCTGATGCTGCAGCTGGCCCTGAGGCTTAAAAATTTAAAAATACTGTATGTAAGCGGCGAGGAAAGCGAGCAGCAATTAAAAATGCGCGCCGAGCGCATAGGCATTACCACCGAAAACTGCTTCATCCTGCAGGAAACCAATACGCAGAATATTTTTGCTCAGGTAAATGTCATCGGGCCGCAATTGCTCATCATCGATTCCATTCAAACCATACACACCAGCTATATCGACAGCAGCCCGGGCAGTGTGAGCCAGGTGCGCGAATGCGCCGCCGAGTTTCTGCGCTTTGCCAAAGAAACCAATGTGCCGGTGTTTATGATAGGCCATATTACCAAAGAGGGCAGCCTGGCGGGGCCTAAAGTGCTGGAGCACATGGTGGATACCGTGCTGCAGTTTGAAGGCGACCGCAACCACATTTACCGCCTGCTGCGGGCCACCAAAAACCGTTTTGGCAGCACCAACGAAATGGGCATTTATGAAATGAACGGATCGGGACTGAAGGAAGTGAACAATCCTTCGGAGATCCTGATCACCAACCGCAACGAGGCCACCAGCGGAGTGGCCATTGCCGCCACGCTCGAAGGCAACCGGCCCATGCTGATAGAAACCCAGGCCCTGGTAAGCACCGCGGCCTATGGTATTCCGCAGCGCTCTTCCACGGGCTTCGATCTGCGGCGCCTCTCCATGCTGCTGGCCGTGCTTGAAAAACGCTGCGGATTCAGGCTCAGCGCCAAAGATGTGTTTATAAATATTGCCGGCGGCATTAAGGTAGAGGATCCTGGCATTGATCTGGCCCTGGCCTGCGGCATTTTATCAAGCAACGAAGATTTGCCGATTCCGCAAAACGTATGCTTTGCTGCAGAAATTGGCCTTACCGGCGAAATACGCCCTGTGAGCCGCATTGAGCAGCGCATTTCAGAAGCGGAAAAGCTGGGCTTTGAAAAAATAATTATCTCTTCGTATAACCTTAAGGGACTTGATACCAGGAGCTATAAAATAGAATTGGTGCCGGTTTCGAAAATGGAAGAAGTGTTCAGTAATTTATTTGGCTGATGAAGAAAACAGCCATATTCATCCTCACCTTTCATTTGCTGGTTTTAGCGGTAGCTGCGCAGCCAAACGAAACCATTAAAAACCTGGAGGCAAAGCTTAAAAAATACACCAGGGAAGACACTAACCGTGTGATTGCACTGGACGACCTGGCCTGGGAATATTCTTATTTTGATTTTAATACCTCTAACGACTATTGCCGGAAAACACTGGCTCTGAGCAAAAAGATAAACTACCTTACCGGGCAGGCCATGGCCTACAGCACCATGGGCAATAACTTCAGGGCCCTTAACGATTTTGATTCGGCGCATTATTATTTAAACCAGGCGCTGGTTATCCGTAAAAACCAGAACCGCAAAGACCGCATATCGGCGGTACTGGTGAACATTGCCAACATTTATTACTCAGAAAAAAACTATCTCAAGGCTATTTTGACGTATAACGAGGCGCTTAAAAATGCCAACGAGGCCGACTTTAAAAAAGGCGTGATAGTGGCTTCCACCAACCTGGCCGATGTATACCGGGTGGTGGGCCTTTTAGACAAGGCCATTGAAGCATTGAACACGGCGCTGAGCGCTAATAAAATCATAAAAGACACGCTGCAGGAACCTTATTTGTACACCACCATGGCTTCGGTGCTCAATAAAATGAACAACGTGGATGCGGCTATTGCCAATGGGCGCAAGGCCCTGAAAGCCCTGGCCAACCACTCCGACATTTTTTTAAAAGCCACCGTGTCAAACAACATGGCCAGCTATTACCGCGACCTTGGCATGTTTGACAGCGCCTATGTTTTTTACCAGCGGGCGCTCGATGCAGAGCTGCTGGCAGGCGACTCTTCGGGCACGGGTGTTACCAGCAACGGCATAGCCCTGCTGTACCAGATGCAGCAAAAATACCACGAATCGCTGAAGTACTCAGAACAGGCCAGGCGCATTGCGCGCCTCAACAGCGATACCGTGCTTTTTTACAAGGCCTCGATGATTATGGCCGACGCTTACATTGCCGACAACAACTATTCCAAAGCGCTGGCAGTGGCACGCGAAGCCGTGCCCATGGCCGAGAGGATGAACATCATCGGCGACCTGTACGATGTATACACCACTCTTTCCACTATTTACAAGAGCCTGGGCATGTATAAAGAAAGTTCGGACTATCTTGAGAAAGTAATTGTGTACCGCGACTCGGTGCTTTCTGAAAAAAATAACGAAACGGCGGCTGCACTCAACATCGAATTTGATATTTACGGAAAAGAAAAAGAAATAGAGCTGCTCAACAAAACCTCTGAGCTGAAAGAAACACAGCTCTCGAAACAAAAATCGGCCATTATTTTTATTGCCTGCATCGCCCTGTTGTTTGCAATCATAGGCTTTGTGGTGATTATTTTTTACCGCCGCATTAAAAAGGCCAGTGTTATCATTCAGCAGCAAAAGCAGGAAGTGGAGCTTAAAAATGTGGAGATCTCTTTTCAGAAAAACCTGATCGAAGCCAAGCAGCACGATATTATTTCGAGCATCAATTATGCACAGCGCATACAAAGCGCCATTCTTACCGGCGAGGAAGTGTGGAACCGGATTTCGAAAAAACATTTTATTTTGTACCACCCGCGCGACATTGTGAGCGGCGATTTTTACTGGGCCTATGTGCTGCCCAACGGGCGTGCCGTGTTTGCATTGGCCGATTGCACCGGGCATGGGGTGCCGGGCGGCTTTATGAGCATGCTGGGCAATAGCTTTTTAAACGAGCTGGTGGTAGAGAACAAACTGTTTAAAGCCGATGAGATCTTGAACCGACTGCGTGAAAAAGTGATTCATTCGCTCGAGCAAAAGGGCGATACTTCGCAAAAAGACGGTATGGACCTCTCGCTGTGCGTATGGAATAAAATGGACAATACGCTTGAATTTGCAGGCGCCAACAACGGCATGTACCTGGTGCGAAAAGGCGAGCTGATGCAGTTTAAAGGGAATAAAATGCCCATTGGCAGCTACCTGGATACGAACGAAAAATTTACTTCACAAACAGTTACGCTTCAGCCGGATGACATGCTATACCTGGCCACCGACGGCTTTGCCGACCAGTTTGGCGGTGCCGAAGGAAAAAAATTCAAATACAAACAACTCGAAGAACTTCTTATCCAGGTGTCAACCATAGAAATTTCAGAGCAAAAACAACAGCTCGATTCCACGTTTGTCGAATGGAAAAATAATTATGAGCAAACAGACGACATGAGTCTTATCGGCATTAAAATCTGATTTGGATCGACGGAATAAAATTTGTGCCCGATAATGAGGCGCGAACCAGTAAATACCACTTTTCTAAAATAAATACACTTTGGTCGATTTGTGCTTGTAAACCGAACAAGCTGTAATTAGGTTTGTCGCAAATCAATCAAAACCCATGTATTATGAAAAAATCCTTCCTCCTCCTCGCCTTATTCGTAGCTTTCAGCAACGCTTTTGCCTCAGGCACACACCCCGGCACACACAAACTTATTGCTTCGCGCATTTTTGATCAATGCGCTGAGAACGTGATCAACCAGTCGTTTAACATCGAGCTGGGCGGTAATTACAAGCTGGCTGGCACCATTATCAAAACCAGCAACAATAGCTACATGTATACGGCCACGCTCACCAACTCGGGCAATTTTGTAGGAACGGTTATCGGCTCGTTTCAAACCGCCATGGTGAATGGCGTTGAAAAGATGATCGACAGCTCGCTGATTGAAAGCTACAGCAACGAAGATGCAGCAGCGGTGATCAAGCAGAAGAAAGAAACCATTAAGGAAACCATTGGCAACGCAAGATAAGCGGCACGAGATAAAATTAAAAAGAGCGCTGGTTTTCATAAGCGCTCTTTTTGAATTTTTTCAGCTGTTTCACTGCCCTGTCAGCTTGCGCGCTTCTTTTACGTCCATGCGCTCGCCGCTGCGAAATGCGGCCACAAAGCAGTCTTTAAATCCTTTTTCGCGCAGCAGGGTTTGATGCTGCACCGCCTCGTTAAACGAGGTAAAATTGCCGGAGGTATACTTGTAAATGCTTTTTGCTTTGTAAAAATTACCATCCACTATGGCGGCATATTTGTTTTCTTTCAGGTCTATCTCTGTTTCGCTGCTTGCGAACTGCACTCTAAAAACAATGCTTCCGGGGGCAACAGGCGTTTCGGGTTGTTTAGCCGCGGTTGTTTCTTCTGTTTTTTTAGCGGGCAGCTTGTGTATTGTTACCGGCGGTTCTTTTGCTTTTGGCTTTTTTATCAGGCTGCTGTCTTTTTTAGCGGTTGTTTTGTGCACCGCTTTTTTTTCCTGCTCTTTTTTAAATTTTAAAGCAATTGCTTTGGCCGACATAAGGGTGTCTTTATCTTCCTCTTCGGTCTCTTTTTTTGCAACTGTAGCAAGCGTGTCTTTTATATTCAGCTCCACCTGGGCATAGGCGTCGTCATCTATCTTTTCTTTTACAGGTTCGGGTTTTACCTCTGTTACTGTATCGCGTAACTTTTTATCTTTTTCTTTTTCGGGCTCTTTAACCGGTGCTTTGGCCTCTTCTTCCTCTTCCTCCTCGCTTGCTTTTTTCTGGCCTGGTATATTGCCGGCTTTTATGTTTTCGTTTTCGAGCGGCTCCTGGTTCTCAAATTCGTCGTCGTATTCTTTTTTTTTTCCTTCAATCTCATCCTTATACCGGCGCACACCCCTGAAAAGGGCTTTTGCGAGGTAGTCCTGGCCTTTTTCGCTGGCCATAAAGGTTTCTTCCAGCGGGTTGGTTAAATAGCCCAGTTCGGTTAGTATACTGGGCATAGAGGTGCGCCACAATACCCAAATACTTTGCCGGTGCACGCCTTTATCCACACGCCCGGCTTTGCTGGTGTATTCTTCCTGTATCTTCATGGCCAGGCTGGCGCTTTGTATCACATAGGCCGAGGTGTAATTGCTCATAATGATGTAGCTCTCTTCGCTCTCAGGATCAAAGCCACCGTATTTTTTTTCGTAATCCTCCTCGTAAAAAATGGCGGAGTTTTCGCGCGTGGCCACCTTCATTTTCCCCTCTTCGTTTTTTAATCCCATGACGTATGTTTCGGTACCGAAGGGCACGGGGTTTGGCTTTTCAACCACCACCATTTTGCCCTTTTTGTTCCGGTATGTTTTGGGCCGTTTTTTTCCGGTTTTGGGATCCTTTACCATCACCGGTTTTCCGGCAGCGTTGCAGTGAATGGAAATAAACAGGTCGGCTTTGGCCTTATTGGCTATCTGCGCACGGTCTTCGAGCTCCACAAACACATCGGTGGTGCGTGTGTATATGACCTTTACGTCCTTAAAATTGTCTTCAATAAGCTTGCCCAGCCTGAGCGCCACTGCCAGAGACACTTCTTTTTCGTTGTGTATGGCACCGCTGCAGCCCGGATCCTTGCCGCCGTGGCCGGGGTCTATCACAATAATTTTTACGGCGCCCGCACCGGCTCTTTTGTTTGGCGAAGAGGCCGTAAACACCAGCGCAAGCGAGATTAAAAGGGAAAAATATTTGAATTTTTTAACCATCTCTACCTACAAAACACTGTGCAATACAGCAAAGTATTGTAGCTTTGTATGCTTTTGAAACAATTGAATAAATTTATTCGATTCGGCTTGATATTATCCACACATAATAAAGTAGTTCTCTTCTTTTGCTTGTTAATATCTTTGGGCGCCAGCCCTATAAACGCCCAGACGCAGCCTGCAGATACGTTAAAAAAAATAAAAACCGACACAGTGGATGCCGGCAGCGACGATGCCGAAACCATAGAGGAGCAGATTAAATACAGCGCCGAAGACAGCATTGTGGCCCTGCCGGGAAAAGGCCGGGGCCTGCTGTATGGCAAAGCCTGGGTTACCTATGGCAGCATGCGCATTGACGCCGAATTTATTGAGCTGGATTATAACAAAAACCTGGTGATAGCCTATGGCAAAAAGGACAGCGCCGGCAAAAGCGTAGGCACGCCTGTGTTTAAGGATGGCAGCGAGGAGATGAATGCCGATAAGATCATGTACAACCTTAAAACCAAGAAGGGCAAAATTTTTAATGCGCTTACCAAGCAGGGCGAGCTGCTGGTGGTGGGCCAGGAAATAAAAAAGGACAGCACCAATATTGTTTACATGCGCAACATGAAGTGCATACCCTGCCAGGAAGCTGATGCACGAACGGTTTTCAGGGCCACCAAAGCGAAGATCATTCCAAACGATAAAATTGTAACGGGGCCCATGTATCTTGAAGTTGGCGGTGTGCCAACGCCTTTGGGCCTGCCGTTCGGCTATTTTCCCAACACCAAAAAACAGCACAGCGGTATTTTGTTGCCAACCTTCGGCAACTCTGCCGAGCGGGGCTTTAACCTGCGGCAGGGCGGTTTTTACTGGGGCATTAACGATCAAACGGATATGATCATTCGCGGCGATATTTATGCCAACGGCAGCTGGCAGCTGGCAACCAGCAACAATTACAATATTTTGTATAAATCGCGCGGGGCGCTTAACCTGTCGTACAGCAAATTCAACATCGGCGACCGCGATATTCCAGCACAGTTCAATAAACAAACCGCTTACCAGATCAACTGGGTGCACGGGCAGGATAACCGAAACAACCCCACCGTGCAGTTTGGTGCCAATGTGAACGTGGTGGGCAACCAAAGCTACAACCGCCTTAATTCGGTTAATTCAGGACAGTTTTTGAACAATACCTTTAACTCGCAGATCAACTTCACCAAAATTTTTAAGTGGAGCTCGCTGAGCCTTAATGCATCGCACAGCCAAAACAGCGTGACCCGGCAAATGGACGTTACCTTCCCGTCGCTCACCTATAACATCAACCGGTTTTTTCCGTTTAAACGCGAAAATGCGGTTAAACAAAACGTGTTTGATAAAATTGGCGTGAATTACCTGCTTACCGCGCAAAATACGCTGAGCGGGCCCGACAGCTCTATTTTTAAAGGCAACCTCGAAGACAAAATGAAGTATGGGATCAAACATTCACTTCCCATTTCCACCAACTTTAACGTGCTTAAATACATTACAGTAACACCCGCAGTTAATTTAAGCGCGGTAATGTATACCAAAAGCACCCAGAAAGTATTTTTGCAGGATTATATACCGCCCAGCATCCGCAGGATTGACGGACCCATGCCCATTTATGTGCCGGTACCGGGCAGGGATACCTTAATTACAAAACTTAACAGGGGCTTTGCAGGCGGCTACGACGCCAATTTTACCACGGCTTTTAATACCAAGGTATATTTTGATTATTTGTTCAGAAAAGGAAAAGTAAAGCAGGTGCGCCACCTCTTAATGCCAACGCTTACATACTCTTATCGACCCGATTTTGGAAAAGAACAGTATGGTTTCTGGAAACAGGTTCAGCGCGACCGCTATGGAAACAAGATAAACTATTCTATTTTTGAAAGTGGCATTTACAGCGGCCCGCAGCCCGGCGAGCAAAACGCGCTGGGCATTAACCTCAACAACACCGTGGATGCGAAGCTGAAGCAAAAAACAGATACCGGCATCACATATAACAAAGTAACCCTCATACAAAACCTGAGCCTGAACACTTCCTACAATTTTGCTGCCGACAGCTTCCGGATGAGCAATGTGGGCATTACAGGCCGTACGGTGCTGTTTAAAAACTTTGATTTAAACGTATCGTCGGTGTTTAATCCCTACGCGTATGATAAAGTTGGAAAACGCATCACTTCGCGGTATGCCTATAACCAAAGCGGGCAATTGCTGCGGTTTACCGATGCTTACCTGACGCTGGGCACCAACTTTAGCAGCAACAAGCTGCAGGCCGCACGCAAGCTGCGCAAGCCGCCCGATATGACCAACGGCGCCGAGCGCGATGCGGTGAACGATCTAGATCCTGACGAGGTACTGCCCTGGAATATCAATATTACCTATAACCTTACGCTGGCCAACCCCGACGCCACCAGCATACGCACCACGCATGCACTCAATGCCACCGCCGATATGATGCCTACCAAATATTGGAAAGTAGGCGTAACCACCGGCTTTGACTTTGTTCAAAAAAAGCTTAGCTATACCAGCGTGAATGTTTACAGGGATCTGAAATGCTGGGAGGCGCGCATCAGCTGGGTGCCCTTTGGCTACAACCAAAGCTACACGCTGGGCATTAACTTAAAAACATCTATGCTCAGCGACTTTAAGATACCGCGCCAGAGCAAGTCGCTCGACAATCCGCAACTGCAGGAATTATTCAGGTAATAAAAAAACCCGGCCATGCCGGGTTTTGAGTTATTGTTTTTTAGTGCCGCCGCCTTGCGCTTTGGGCGGATTAAAATAATTCTTTTGTTTGGCATTGTTAGGATCCAGCTCTTTTACCAGGTTCCAGGTCTCATCGGCTTTCACTTTGTCTTTAGTGGTAACATAATAAAAGCCAAGATATTCGTAAGCTTCAATCACATTGCTTTTGTTGGCCGGGCTGCCGCGCTCTTCGGGCTTAATAAGCCCCAGGGCCTGCTCGTAATAAGGTTTGGCCAGCCATTTGGTGTTATCCGGATCGAGCTGTGCGTTGGCTTTGGCTCTCCAGAAAAAGCCCACCGGCCAGCTGGGGTTAAGCTCGGTAAGCTTTAAAAATGCAGAATCAGCCTTTACAAAAAAGGGCAACGATTCATCTATTTTTTTCTGGCGCAGTTTGGCATCCTTAATGCTGTTTGATTCGTTAAGGATTTTACCGCCCGAATAGTAATATGCGCGGCCAAGGTTGTAGTAATCGTTATTGTTCAGGTTCTTGGCGTCGCCGTTCATTTTGCGCATAAAGTAGGTAATGGCCTCATCGTATTTTTTCACCTTCATGGCATTGTTGGCCAGCTCAGAGTTAATGTCGCCACCGATAGAAGGATCGAGCGCTACAGCCTTTTCCATTTCGATTTTAGACAGGGAATCCTTACCCATACGCAATAACAGCAGGCCTTTGTATTTGTAGTCGGCGGCTTTGTATTTGAAGTTAGTGCCGGCCATGGCAAAAAAATCGTTCATGGCTTTTAAGCCTTTGGTATAAGCCATGGTATCGGTTTTGTTTCCGTTCTCAAGGTAGCTGTAACCGGCAATACGGTCGAGGTAAGCATTTTTAAAGCCTGTTTTTTTAAGGTTCTCATACTCAGAAATTGCTTCGGCGTACTGTTTGTTGGCAAACAGCGCGGTCATAAAACGGTAGCGGGCCTGGTCGCTGTTGTTCAGCTCCAGGTATTTTTTCCAGTTCTCGATCGATTTGGCAGGCTGGCCGGCCAGGTAATACAGCTCGGCAATTTCGCGGTAGCCCGGTGCAAAGCTGGCATCAATGGCCAGTGCCTCCTTGTATTTATCGAGCGCCAGCTGGTAGTTGCGGCCGCGCTGGTACAGCTTGCCTTCGCGCAAAATACCCTTGGTGCTTTTGGGGTTGAGCGAGGTGGCCATTTTATAGCTTTTTATCGGCGCGCCGCCATCGGTAGGATTTTTTTCCAGCTGGGCATCGCCTAGGATGATGTAATTTTCAGGATTTTTGGCTTCGAGCTTCACGGCGTTGTTGGCCAGGGCCAGCGCCTCATCGGCATTTTTATTGCCGGTGGCCAGCCAGGCTTCGGCCGTACGGCGCATTACCTCGGTATTTTTTGCACCACCCAAGGTGGCGGCTTTGTAAAACTGTGCTTTGGCATCGGCCACATTGCCTTTAAACAGCAATACCTTGCCAAGGCCCACGTAGTTCAACGGGCTTGTGGCATTCATGTCCACACCTTTCTGATAAAAAATAGCAGCGCTGTCCGGGTCTTCGTTCTTAAAAAAATTCTCGCCGTAATAAAAATAATTTTCGCCTTTGTTGGGCTCTTTGGCTATCAGCTCGCGAAAGCTGGCCGCAGCGGCATCAAAATTTTCGTTATCCGTTTTTTTAATGATTTCGGGCAAGGTTTGGGCGTTGATGAAGCCTGTTATGCTTAAGGCGCCCGCTACAAGTGTTTTTTTCATTTTTGTTTTAAGCTGCGTAAAATTAATACAAATATTTACAATGCAAGTTAAGTACCAATTAATTAATAAAACCGCTAATTAGCATATTTTATGAGGCTATTCGGCGTTCAGCGGCTTTGTGTTTATTTCAACGTTTCGCTCGTTTTGCCGCGCAGGCAGCAGGCCCTGCTTTAAAAAGGTGAGCTGCCCCTTTGGGCCCGCCACAAAGCTTTCAAAGCCTTTGGCAAGCGTAAAATCGCCGGTTTTACGGTAAACATATACCCTGCGGGTAAGCGCGTAGGTACCCAGCTTAAAGCTGCTCTGGTGCGGATATTCGTATACATTGCTGCCGGGCTTGCTGAGGTGCAAAAATTTTATAAAAGGCTTGTTGGCAATATAAATAGAATCGTCGCTGTCGCTCAGCCAGGCAAAATCAATAAAGGCCACGGTGTTTTTGTGCTGCGCCACGTAATTAATGCTTTCAAGCGTAGAGCCCAGAATGTTGCAGTTAGCCGAAAATTTCACGCCTTTAAGCAGCGAGTCGGCCAGGTAATGCACCACCGACGAATTGTTTTTATCCAGCAGCACCTTTAGCAAAAGATCGTTGCCGGCAGAGTCCTTAACCGGCCCGCCGTTGCCAAGCAACTCAATCACCTGTTCAATGGAGAGCTTGCTGAGCGGGGTTGCCGCATTGGTAATCAGTGCAATGCCGCTAACAGCTACGGGCGAGTATTTTGGAAAATACCCTTTTGACGCAAAGGCTTTTTTTTCTTTTTCGCTCAGCCCGCGCGAGATCATGATGGCCTGGCAGCTATCGCTGTAAAGGGCCTGCACGGCGTCGCTTTCCGAGGAGGGGATCAGTTCGATGTGCGCATGGGGATATTGCGATTCGAACGTGAGCACCTGGTTTTTGATGTGAAGCTCCATCCCTTCGTCGTAAGCCACTTTTAATTTGCCTGAAGTGGGCGAGTTGTCCACGTAATCGTTTTTGAAGTAGTTATCGCACGAAGTTGCTACCAGGCACAAGATGCCGGAGCCAAGAAGCAAGACAACAGGACGCAAGACCGCGATGTGAAATTTATTCTTCATGGCGCGATTGTTTAAAAACCTGATAAAGCCTGAAGCTGCGGTAAATGCCGTAGGCTACCAATATTACAATAAACCAGATGCGCTTTGAGCCAAACAGGCGATCGGCCATCAGGTCGGTAAAGGCAAAGGCAAAAGCGCCCGAAAATACCAGCAGCACCATCATAGCGCCAAACCATGCAGAGACTGTATGTATACCCGGTTTCATCATTGAGTAAAATTAGATAATTAAAAAAGCCATAACAACGCGTTATGGCTTTTTATGAATGCGTTAAGGTGATTATTAGCCCTGGATTTTGAAGTTGATAGGTAAGTTAAAGTAGCATTTTACGCTACGGCCGGTCATTTTAGCCGGTTTCCATTTAGGCATGGATTTAACTACACGCACCGCTTCACGGTCGCAATCCTGGCAGCCGGGAACACCTTTCAGCACTTCCACGTTGCTGATTTCGCCGTTCTCGTTCACTACAAATTTTAAAAAGCATTTGCCGCTGATGCCGGCTTCGCGGGCCATGGCAGGGTATTGCAGGTGATCGCGGATATATTTCGACATTTCGGCAACACCGCCGGGAAATTCGGCCTGCTCTTCCACAATGGTAAAGATCTCGGGAGCCGCTGGCTCACCGGGTCCTGCCACTTCGGTAGGGGGGGCTACAATGTCTTTTTCACCTTCCTGGTCCTTGGTGCCCACGTTGGTTTCCTTCACTTCTTCCTGCAGCTTTTGAGGCTCTTCTTCCACTGCATCGTCCTTAATTACAGGAGGAACGAATTTTACCATTTCCACCATTGGTGGCGGTGGCGGCGGCGGCGGTGGTGGCGGCACTTCTTCAATAGGCGGAGGTGGGGTCAGGTCAATCTGCTCTACCTTAATCGTTTCTTTTACCTCTTCTGTTTTTGGTCTGTCGGCAAATTTTTTCACGCCAAGCAGCACAAAGGAGAATACGATCATGCCCCCGATAATGAACGTAACACGCCGGTTGTAATTCCTGCGCAGCTCATAAGCGCCGTAGCTTTGGTTCCTGCCTTCAAAAACCAGGTCGTTGCGCTCGTCAAGGGTTAAGTTATTCCAGTTCTTTAACATCTTGTTTTAATTATTTAGTTTGGAGTGGCCGGCGCTGCAATGCCCAGCTTTTCATTAATCATGTCCAGCTCAGGTTTTAAAATATCCACCATCACATACTTACCCACCACGTTAATGTTCAGCTCGTCAATCACGTCAATTACGTTTTTGTAAGTAGCTTTATCGTCGGTTTTAATCAGGTATGTAAACGATTTGGGATCAGCCTTCCTTTCGCGCACCATGCGTTTAAACGCGGTGTCGGCCAGCTGGTTTTTATTGTGCTGTTCGGTAAGTCCTTTGATCTGGTCCTGCATCTCCTTGTTTTTGTCTAACAGGTATTTGTGCAGGCTCGACTGATCGTAGCTGAGCTCTTTCAGCTCTGTTTTAGGGCCTTTGTCGTCGGCTTGTGCCCTGAACTCGCCTTCGTAATAAAAGATACGGTTTTTGTCAGATAATAAAAACGTGATCCCGTTTTTAATGGGAGGCTGCTCTTCTTTATTTTCGGGCGGAGCCGGGAACGTGAGCTCCATGGATTTTGGCTTGCTGAACGTTGCGGTTAATACGAAAAAGGTAAGCAACAGGAACGCCAAATCCACCATGGGGGTCATATCGATCCGGGTGCTTTGTTTTTTGGCGCGTTTCTTACCGCCTTTATGGCCACCGCCGCCGCCTTCTGCTATTTCTGCCATTGTTTAATTAGGTTTAGTGGTTAATGTTATTATTTTGTCGGTTCTATCACCGTGCCGCCACCTTCCAGCGATGTGATGAGGTTAAACTGGTAGATCTTCAGATCGGTAAAGGTTTTTACCACATCTTTTACAAAGATATATTTGGTTTCTCCGTCACATTTAATCGCATAGCGTGGCTTTTCGGCCTTAAAGTCAGAATGGGTGGCTTCGGCCTGCTCTTTGGCTGCCTGGTACATTTCAACGGCTTTTCGGCCGCCAATGGCAATCCAGTCTTTCAGCTGGTTGTTGGGTGTAATGGTATCGAGAGGCACACCTTTTTGCGGCTGAAAGTTCTTGCGGTCATCCTCCTTGGCATCAATGTAACGGGGCAGGTCTTTTATGTCCACGCCAAAGCTTGGCAAGCCGCTGAACTTAACGATCTGCTCTTCGGTAAAATTTACCTTGTATTTGGCAGCCATGTCGCGCAGGGCGTTCATTTTGGCGGTGGAGTTGCTGATGCCGAAGAACGCGCGGCCCTTCTCATCAATCGTTACCATGATATGGTTATCGGGAAGATCGACCTTGCCGATGGAAGAGGGGGGATCAACCGTAACCGGCTCGGCCATGCGAAAAGAGGCTGTTAACATAAAGAATGTTACCAGCAGGAACGCAAGATCCACCATCGGTGTCATGTCTAACGCGGGAGCGCCTCCTTTTGATGGTTTTTTTGACATTACAGTGTTTTTATATTAAGATGAATAACTTTATTACTTTCCATAAATAACCCAGAAAAAAATTCCGGGATTATTTTTCGGTCGACTGGAATTCCTGGATGATGGAGAAGCCGGCTTCATCCATGGCATAGGTAATCTGATCGATACGGTTGCTGAAATAGTTATAAAAAATGATGGCCAGGGCTGAGGTTAAGATACCCACGAGCGTGTTTACAAGGGCTTCGGAGATACCGGTTGCCAGGGCGGAAGTATCGGGAGCGCCTGCAGCAGATAAGGCGGCAAACGCACGGATCATACCCACAACCGTACCAATAAGACCGGCCAGAGTGCCGATAGAGGCCATGGTTGAGATAACCACCATGTTTTTCGACATCATCGGCAGCTCAAGCGCAGTTGCTTCTTCAAGCGCTTTTTGGATGGCGTGAACTTTGGCCTCTTTGTCCATGGCAGAGTCGCTTTTTACAAACTGGTATTTCAAAATACCTTCGTGAACCACGTTGGCCAGGGAGCCTTTTTGTTTGTCGCACTCGGCAATGGCGCCATCAAAATCGTGTGATGAAATCAGGGATTTGATTTTGGTAATAAACTTATCGGTGTTGCCGCGGCCGTTTGCTTTTTGAATGGTGATAAAACGCTCAATGGCAAAGGTAAGTACCGTAAGCAGGAATCCGATCAGAATAGGCACGATAAAACCGCCTTTATACATCGTTCCTAAAATATTGTGCGGATGCCCTTTGTCGGCATCGCCGCCTTCAAAGTTAGAAGCAGCACCCAAAATGCCCTTATAAATAAAAATGCCGATGGCAAGGCAGATAACGATCGCTAACGCAGAAACAATTAGTGGGAAACCTCCCGATGTTTTTTTTGTGCTCATACTTTGTTTATTTTATTTTTTGATGTTTAGTTTTAATTTTTTTTGAACGCCAAACTTAGCTAAATAGTTTCGAAGAACAAACCAATTCACAAGTATTTTTAGGTTTTTAACGCTATTTGAGTGCAAATATTTCAAAGATTTGAGGATTAAAAGCAACACGTTTTACATCTGGCTTATTTTTTAGCATATTTGGTTTTGATATTAAGAAATTGTTACGAATGAACATCGAAGAAATAAGAGAGTATTGCCTGGCCAAAAAGCTGGTGGAAGAAAGCTTTCCGTTTGACAGCGACACGCTGGTGTTTAAGGTGGCCGGCAAAATGTTTTTACTTACAGGCATTGCTTCCAGTCCGCTGCGGTTTAATGTAAAATGCGAGCCTGCCAAAGCCATCGAGCTGAGAGAAAAATATGATTTTGTGCAGCCGGGTTATCACATGAGCAAGGTGCATTGGAACACCATTTTGTGCGATGGAAGAGCATCAAAAAAAATGCTGCGCGAATGGATCGACAACTCGTACGATTTGATTGTGGGTTCGCTGCCTAAAAAGATACAGGCGCAGATTATGGAAGACTGAAGCGCCCTGCTTACAAGGCTTGGAAGCAGGGAGCAAACAACAACAACAAATGATAATGTACATCTGGAGGCTTCAAATGTATATCTGGAAGCGCTGGTGTAAAATAATTTAGTTACATTCGTGTAAACTTTTGCGTAAACAATATGAAACTAAAAACTACTCTCCTCGCACTTGCAGCAATATGTGTTTTAAAAACTCAGGCGCAGATCGTACTGTCGCAGGATTTTAACTCCGCCAGCGGTGCGGCCGGATGGACAAAAATAAACAACTCCTCGCCAACAGGGCTTACCGGCTGGTTTATGGGAAACCCGCTGATATTTGCAGCGTATAACGGTGCCGATTCGGCTTATTTTGCGGCCAATTACAACAACACCACCGGCAGCACCGGGGTAATCAGCAACTGGCTCATCAGCCCAACGGTAACCTTAAACAACGGCGGCGTGTTTCAGTTTGCCACCCGCACCAATACAGCTCCGGCAGGGCAAACAGCCCCCGACAGACTGGAGCTGTACATGGGCACCGGCGCAGCCACCATTCCTACAGGCACTAACTCTATGGGCACTTTTACCACGCTGCTGGTAACTGTAAACCCAAGCCTTACCACCACCGGTTATCCTACCAACTGGACAGTGTATACCACCACCCTCAGCGGCCTTACGGGAACCCTCGCCGGCCGTTTTGCCTTCCGGTATTTTGTTACTTCTGCGGGCCCTACCGGCACCAACAGCAGCTACGTTGGCATTGATGGCGTGCGCTATACCCTTCCATGCCCAAATCCAACGCTTACAGTTACCTCTTCCACCAACAATATTTGCTCGGGCAATGTGGTAACCTTTTCGGCTACCGGCGCCACCACTTATACCTGGGCCAACAACGGCCTTACCACGCCCACCATTGCCGTGAGCCCAACTGCCACCACCATTTATACGGTTACCGGCTCAAGCACGCCAAACTGCAACACCACCGAAACCATAGCTGTAACGGTAACACTAACGCCTAACCTGTCGGTGGCCGATGTAACCACCTGTGCGGGCACGGCAGCTACTCTGGTGGCCACCGGGGCCACCACTTACTCGTGGGAAACCGGTGCTACCAGCAACTCTATTGTTGTAACACCCACAGCCAACACCACTTATTCTGTAACAGGCTACAACGGTATCTGCGAATCCACGCATTACGTTTCGGTTGCCCTGGGCGTATCGCTTTCGGTAAACGCCAGCGCCAGCCAGGGCTCGCTGTGCAGCGGCGGCTCAGTAAGCCTCACCTCCACCGGCGCTTCCTCTTACACCTGGAGCCCCGGCGGTTCCGGCCAGAACATTACCGTGACGCCGAGCGCCACAACGGTTTATACAGTGACGGGCGCTTCGGGTGCCTGCACCGGCATGCAAACAGTGTCGGTTAACGTTAGCCCTTCGCCAAACCTTACCATTACCGGCACCCCAACACTGAGCGCCAACAACATTACCACCTGCCCTCAGAACATACTCACATTTACGGCCACCGGTGCCAGCTCTTACAGCTGGGCCAGCACGTCTAACTTCACCAATGTTCACGCCATCACCACCGCGTCGGTGCCCGGCTCATCGTCATACACGGTGGTGGGCACTGCCACCAACAATTGTGTGAGCAAGGCCGTGGTTACCGTGTCGGTAAATGCCTGCACGGGCATCGAAAGCATTGAGCCCGGCCAGGCTTCGGTTTCGGTGTACCCAAACCCTTTTGGCAACGAATTAAAGATCATCAATGTTTCAGGCAGCGTGGAAGTATACAATGCGCTTGGCCAGCTGGTGCTTAAACAAACCGTAAAAGAGCAGGCCAGCCTGGCCACTGAGGGCCTGGCAAAAGGCGTATATGTTTTAAAAGCCTACAATGAGCAGCACAGGCTGGTGAATACCACCAGGCTGCTTAAAAATTAACAGAAATTACTTTCTTTGTATAAAAACCCGGGACGCAATTCCCGGGTTTTTTATTTACACGTGTTATTAAACAATTCTATTGTAAATTTGTATTATTTCCAATCGAATAGCATGACAGTTGATTCGTTATTGAACCGGGCGCTGAAGCTCGAATTTTTAAGCATCGAAGAAGGCGTGTTCCTTTTTGAGCAGGCTCCCACCTCTGAGCTGATGTTTGTGGCCAACGAGCTGCGCAAGATCCATAAAAACAACTCGAACAAGGTTACCTGGCAAATTGACCGCAACCTGAATACCACCAACGTGTGTATTGCCAACTGCAAGTTCTGCAACTTTTACAGGATTCCTGGTCACAAAGAGGCGTATATAACCGACATAAACACCTATAAGCGAAAAATAGAGGAAACCATTAAGTATGGAGGCGATCAGCTGCTGCTGCAGGGCGGGCATCATCCCGACCTGGGGCTTTCGTTTTACGTGAACCTGTTTAAGGAAATAAAATCACACTTTCCTCAAATTAAGCTGCACTCGCTTGGCCCGCCGGAGATAGCGCACATTACCAAGCTCGAAAAAAGCACGCACTCCGAAGTGCTGAAAGCGTTGGTGGATGCAGGGTTGGACAGCCTTCCGGGAGCAGGTGCGGAGATACTGAACGACCGGGTGAGGCGCCTGATCAGCAAAGGAAAATGCACCGGGCGCGAATGGCTGGAGGTGATGAAAGCCGCGCATCAGCTGAATATTACCACCAGCGCCACCATGATGTTTGGCCACGTGGAAACTATTTACGAGCGTTTTGAGCATCTGGTATGGCTGCGCGAGGTGCAGGCCCAGAAACCGGCAGATGCCAAGGGTTTCCTGGCCTTTATTCCATGGCCCTTCCAGGACGATGGCACACTGCTGAACCGCTTAAAGGGGATCAAGAATAACGTTACGTCTGACGAATATATCCGCATGCTGGCCCTGAGCCGCATTATGCTGCCTAATATTATAAACATACAAGCCAGCTGGCTTACGGTGGGTAAAGCCACCGCGCAGCTTTGCCTGCATGGCGGCGCCAATGATTTTGGAAGCATTATGATTGAAGAGAACGTGGTGAGCGCCGCCGGCGCACCGCATCGCTTTACCTATAAAACCATACAGGACGCCATCCGCGAAGCGGGCTTTGAGCCTCAGCTGAGAAACCAGCAGTATGGCGAGCGCCAGATACCGGCCACCATTGAAGAGCAGGTAATTGCGTATTGATGAGCCACCGGTGCGCTGATTTACCTGTGTGAAAAAATCTTTTTTGCGATTAATCTTTATCTTTGGCCAATGCTTCGTAACACTCTCCTGAGCCTGTTTTTTTTAATGGCAATCCAGCCCGCCCCGGCGCAAACCAATGCCCAGGACACCATTTACCTAATGAACGGGCACGTGGTGGGCGAAAAAATAATTGACACCGTTTTGGGAGCAGTCACCATTCTCGATCCCAAAAAACCGAGCAAGAAAATTCACTTCGAGCTGGAGCAGCTGTATATGGTGCGTTTTGCAAACGGCTATAAGCGGTTTTATTACCAGCAGGACAGCACCATTGGCAATTGGTTTACACGCGATGAGATGTGGATGTTTATGAAGGGCGAGCGCGATGCGCATAAAGGCTTTAAAGCCAGGGGGGCCTTGATAGGCGGCGGCATTGCCGGCCTTATGGGCGGCTTAACCGGAACGTTTTGGGGGCCTGTAGCCCCATTTGGATTTATGGCGCTGAGCGGCATTCCAAAGGTGCGCATAAGGGCCGAAACCATCAGCAATCCTTCTTATGTGGAGAGCGATGCTTATATTTTGGGTTATGAGCGCGTAGCCCGGCAAAAGCGTAAAATAAAATCAATTATTGGCGGCGTGGTGGGCCTGGCGGTTGGCTATGGCCTGTATGGCATGCTGCACCAGCATTATCCAGAAACGATAGACATAGGATTTAAAAAATAGCACACACAAAATATGCATAAAAAAGTAATGCTGCTTGGCAGCGGCGAATTGGGAAAGGAAGTGGTAATAGCCCTGCAGCGGCTGGGGCAGCATGTAATAGCCGTTGACAGCTATGCCGGCGCGCCGGCCATGCAGGTGGCGCACCAATTTGAAGTGATAAACATGCTGGATGGCGCCGCATTGGATAACATTGTGGCCAAACACCAGCCCGATTTGATTGTACCGGAAATAGAGGCCATTCGCACCGAGCGGTTTTATGATTATGAGAAGCAGGGCATTACCGTGGTGCCCAGCGCCAAAGCAGCCAACTTTACAATGAACCGCAAGGCCATTCGCGACCTGGCCGCCAAAGAGCTGGGCCTGCGCACGGCCGCCTATTTATATGCCACCACCCTGGAAGAATTTAAGCAGGCGGTGTTAAAAATAGGAATCCCCTGTGTGGTAAAACCCTTGATGAGCAGCAGCGGCAAAGGGCAGAGCATTGTTAAGTCGGAGCAGGACATTGAAAAATCGTGGCAGTATGCGCTGGAAGGCTCGCGCGGCGATTATAAGGAAGTGATTGTGGAGGAGTTTATTAAGTTCGATTCAGAGATAACGCTTTTGACCGTGACGCAAAAAAATGGTTCGACGCTGTTTTGCCCACCCATAGGCCACCGCCAGGAGCGCGGCGACTACCAGGAAAGCTGGCAGCCCTGTGCCATCAGCGATAAAGACCTGCACGAAGCGCAGCAAATGGCTGAAAAGGTAACCAAAGCGCTTACCGGCTACGGCATATGGGGCATAGAATTTTTTCTTACCGCCAAAGGTGTTTATTTCAGCGAGCTTTCGCCGCGCCCGCACGATACGGGTATGGTAACCCTTGCCAACACTCAAAATTACAATGAGTTTGAGCTGCATGCCAGGGCCATCCTGGGCCTGCCCATTCCTGAAGTGCAGCTGGTAAAATGCGGCGCATCGGCCGTGGTGCTGGCAAGCAATGAAGGCGGGCGACCTCAGTTTAACGGCATTGCCGAGGTATTGGATAACAATAATACAGATGTGAAGATCTTTAATAAGCCCACCACGCGGCCTTACCGGCGCATGGCAGTGGTGCTGTGCAACGACCAGCCGGGCGCCGATGTAAGCCTGGTGAAGGAAAAAGCCATCCGGCTGGCCAAACAGATAAGGCTGACACACGCATGAGGTTAGCCCTTCTGATAGCACTTTGTTTTAGCGGCAGTTGCGTTAGTTCACAAACCGTTATACCCACCACCAGCACCTCATCACGGTTTTTGAATAACCTGGTGCCCGGCGACTCGGTGGTGTATTACCAATGCCATGTGGAAGAGGCTGTGCAGCAGCTCACCACGGCTACCGGCCAAACTCTTACCGGCCGGCCGCAAAAATATTCTATCACCGAAAAATTTGTGGTGAAGCGCGGGTCCGAAGGGTATTATGCTGATTATTACACGTCTTCGCTCACTGTTTTCCCCAACCGCCGCTTTTCTGCGCTTAAAATAAGAGAAAAAGACTACTGGCTGTTTAAAAAGGAAAGAACCATCCCGCTTAGCGAAACCCTGCTGAAAGCCTTTGCTGCCCTTGAGAAACAGGGGCGTGAAGCCATTGAATACGATTATGCCATTACCAAATACACCACCAACCAGCTGATTGTTAAAGTGCGTAAGGATTTTAAGCAGCTGGTGATAGACAATAATTACGTGTTGTCGCGGTTGCTGATGCAGGAAAGTAAATAAGGCTGCTTAGCCTTTTGCCGCAAAAAAATTATTTTTCATGCTTTCTTTGTTGTAACGCATGGGGGCGTTGGTGTAAAGATCAATCAGCTTTTTACCGGCTTCTTCCAGGATGCATTGCCCGGCAGCAGTGTCCCACTCCATGGTGGTACCAAAGCGCGGATACTCGTGCGCCCTGCCCTCGGCCACCCAGCATTGTTTAATGCTGCTGCCTACGTTAATCACATCTACCTGCCCGTATAGGTTTTTTAATTCGGCAATGCGCTCGTTTACCTCGCGGCTCAGGTGCGAGCGGCTGGCCACCAGTGTATAATTGACCGGCAGTTTTTGCAGGGGCAGCTTTTCGGTATAGGAAGTTAAAGTTTCGAACCAGCCTGGCGCGCTGGTATCATAGCCCGTGCCCTGCAATACTACGCGATAGCTGCCAAAACCCTGGCGCGCAAAATAAATGGTGTTAAGCACCGGGGCATAAATGACTCCAATTACGGGTATGTTATGTTCGATTAGCGCCACGTTTACGGCAAACTCGTCGTTGCGTTTTATAAATTCCTTGGTTCCGTCCAGCGGATCCACCAGCCAGAAATGATCCCAGTTTTTTCGCTGATCGTAGGGGCTGATGGCTTCCTCTTCGCTGATGATAGGAAGCTCCGAACCGGAAAGCATTTCTAGGATACGCTTGCTGGCGGCCTTGTCGGCCAGGGTTACCGGCGTATTGTCACTTTTGGTCTCCACGTAAAAATCGGCCGTGCGGTATATTTTTAGAATTTCTTCGCCGGCTTTTATGGCGGCTGCAATGGCCTGTTTAAGGAGATCGTTACTGTGCATTGAATTCCTGGTTTAAGATAGCATTTATTTCGTTAGCCCTGGCCAAAACCATAGAATGGGTACCGTTTTTAACCGAATAAAAATTTCCTATTTTTTTGCTGGAGAGCAGTCTGTCGTAGGTACCGTGCACCTGAACAATAGAAGCTGCATTGCTTTTGCGCTGCCAGGTAATAATGTAATGAATACAGTGCGAAAAATACTGCAACGGCATTTGATCAATCATCTGGAAAAAAACCGGCTCAAACGATTTTTCAAAACCCAAAAACCGGCGTTTTGTTTTGGCAATCAGGCGTATGAGGCGGTCGGGAAATAAGCGGTGCACCGGGAAAATCCGGAGCAGCTTTAAGGAAATCGGGAACTCGCAGGCATTTCGGCACGAAGAGATAAGCACTGTTTTATTTACAGTAATTTGCTCGGCCAGTTCGGCGCACAACATGCCTCCAAACGATACGCCCAGCAGGTTTACCGGTTCATGCGTATTGATCTGAGAAATAAATTGAGCGGCATAAGCAGGCAGATCATATTCCTGTTGTGGCGGTGGCCAGCTCAGCACTTTCAGCTCATGCCCATCAATCCGGATGTTGCGGTACAACTCTTTGGTGGTTCCTAAACCCGGTATGGCGTAAACAACCTTCATTGGCGGCTTTCCACTTCAAAACGGTTTGTTTTCCATTCGGCAAAACCTTTTTCAAGATTGGTTATATCCGCAAAGCCCATCTTCAGCATCAGCGCGCCGCATTCTTCGCTTCTTACGCCGCCGGCGCAGTAAATAAGGTAGGGTGTGCTGTGATCCAGCTTTCCGATCTGCGCTTCGGCGTCTTTTGCAAGAAAATCAATCTGCACGGCGCCTCTGATCATACCCCGTTTTTTGATCTCGTCGTCGGTGCGTAAATCTATCAGTATTCCTTTTTTTTCGTCCACCAGTTTTTTAAAGGTGGCGGCGTCTACATTTTTTACCTGGCTGTAAAACAGGCTGGCAAAAAACATCAAAAACAAACAGAGGTTTTTTTTCATGACAGTGCAAATTTAGAGGATTAGGCAGTCTCTTAAACATGAACCTGTTTTATTTTAATACACGCGGCTGGCGCTAGTTTGTAAACATCTAATTATCAGCTAAATGCAACGGCTTAACTAAAAACATCGCGTTCTTTTATTAACACGGTGCTGAGAAAAGCTTATTGCTGCCGTATTGCCGGATGAAATTATAATTTACATTTTTGTATAAACCCTTAATTTATTTAAGCATGAAAAAAACGTTGTTTGTTTTAATAGGCATGATGCTGCTCACAGCTGGCATTAAAGCCCAGCCGGATTCGCTGAATATTTATTATTACGAAAACTTTCCGTTTGCCTACAAAGAGGGTTCAACCCCTAAGGGGATAGAGGTGGATATTATAGAGGAGTATGTGGGCTGGCTGAAACAAAAAAAGAATATTA
Organism: Bacteroidia bacterium; assembly: GCA_044221905.1. Classification (GTDB taxonomy): domain Bacteria; phylum Bacteroidota; class Bacteroidia; order B-17B0; family Aurantibacillaceae; genus Aurantibacillus. The sequence goes on along the minus strand of JBGAOE010000002.1, from coordinate 640,435 downwards.
CTGTGGGTGTTAATTACAAAGCATTTTCCGAATTCAGCACCTTTTACAACGCTGTTAAAGGCGGCGGATCGAAAGCAGTGGGCCTTGGATCGGTGACCGACAATACGGAGCGTGAGAGCGAGGTGATGTTCTCACCGCCTTACCTTCAAAACATAGCGGTGCTGGTAACCGATGGCAGTATTGCCACCATAAAATCGAAAGACGCGGTGGATGTGGCACGCGCCCTGAATGGTATGACGGCGCTGGTAGTCAACAAATCAACCCACTTAAAATATTTAAAGCGCCTGTACGAACAGTCGCGGCTAAACGATGCCGAGGTTAAAATTACCTTTACCGAAAAACAAAGCAATGTGCTGGATAGCATTGCCGCCAACAAAAAAGTGTTTGGTTATGCCGATATTGTGGCGTACTGGGCTTTTGTAAAAAGGAACCCGTCTAAATTTTTAAAGATCCAGAAGGTATTCAGCGAAAAGAACGAATCGTTTGGCATGATCATGCCAAAAAACGGTGTGCATGCACCATACCTCAGCGAATTTTTTGAAAGTGGTTTTGGATTTACATCCACGAAGCGATACCACCAGATTCTTGAAAAATACCTGGGCTACGAGATTATGGAATCGGTGGAGATCCGTTAAAAAGCCCTTGAACCCTTGCAGAGTCAACAACGCCGGAAGAACTGCCTTATTGTTTTTTCTTTTTCAGCTCGGCCATGTAAAAACCATCCACCCCCTGGCTTGGGAAAAAGCTTTGCTCTTTAAGAAGCTCAAAGTCATTATTGTTTTGAAGGAAAAGATCAACCTGCTGCCGGTTTTCGGAAGGTAAAATGCTGCAGGTGCTGTAAACCAAGGTGCCGCCGGGTTTGAGCATGGTTACGTAGCGCGACAGAATGTGATGCTGCGTGGTTTTGGTGCGTGCAATGGCATCAGCGCTCAGTTTCCACTTGGCATCGGGATTCCGTTTTAAAACTCCCAGCCCGCTGCAGGGCACATCCAGCAGCAGTTTGTCGGCCTTGTTGGCCAGCGATGCAATAGTACTGTCATTTTCGATCACGCGGGTTTCTACGTTATGTGCGCCCGCGCGTTTGGCGCGTTTTTTTAATTCGTCAAGCTTAAAGCCTTCCACATCCATGCTGATGATGCGGCCTTTGTTTTTCATCAGCGCTGCCAGGTGCAGGCTTTTGCCACCGGCGCCTGCGCAGGCGTCAATCACCGCATCGTTGGGCATGGGATTCAAAAATTCGCCGATGGCCTGCGAGCCGGCATCCTGCACTTCAAACCAGCCATCTTTAAACAGCGCACTCTGAAAAATATTTACGCGCTTGCTCAGCTCCAGGGCGTTTTCAAAACCAGTTAGGGTTTGGGTTTCTATGTTTTCTTTTAAAAGCGCCTCACGTAGCTTTGTCACCGTGGTTTTAAGTGTGTTTACCCTTAAAAACACAGGGGCCTGCACATTCATCGCTGCCGCTTCGCGTTCCCAGGCATCGGCGCCAAGCTCATCCAAGCCGAGCTGCCAAAGCCAGTCAGGATACGATTGATAAACCGGAAGATTGGAGCTTAGGCTTTCGGCGTGATTCAGAATGTGCGCCGCATTTACATGTTTAAACTCAGGCCAGTCGGGTATTTCGTATTGTTTGAGCACCAGCCACACGGCGGTAATAAACCAGAAATTTTTTTCAGATTCGGCCAGCGTGGCGTACAGGCGATAGTTTCGTACAATGTCGTAAACCGCTTCGGCCACAAAACGCCTGTCTCTGCTGCCCCACTGGGGATTTTGCTTAAACACACGCTCCAGCGCTTTATCGGCATAGCGGTTTTTTGCAAAAATTTCCTGCAGGGTCTGGCCCACTGCGTTCACCAGGTTTTTATACAGCTTCATCTAAAAAATAAAGAAGCAAAAGTAGCGGAATTTATCGAACCACCTGCAGGTAGCCTTTCAGCTCGCGTTTTCGCAGGCCGGTAAGGCGCGGCTCATATACCGTGCAAAAGTAAAAGAATGTGCCATCGCTTACCAGCATTTTGCTTTGCTGGCTCACGCCGTCCCATTGAAAATAAGGATCTTTTGTTTTGTACACGAGGTTGCCCCACCGGTCAAACACGGTCAGGTCAATTTCTTTGATTTGCCGCACTTTAATGGCTTTATACACATCGTTGGCCTTATCGTTGTTGGGCGAAAAAATATTGGGCAGCTCAAACTCGGGGCAGTTGTCTATGCAAAAATCAACGCTCATGGGGCTGGCATTGCCGCTCGAATCAACAGCCTGCACCGCATAACAGCCTGCAATAAAATCAAGGTTATCCAGGCTGAAGCTGGTGGTGTCGTTGCTGAACGTATCCACCAACGCGTAGGCATCGTTTAAGGTTGGTTTGTAAAACAATACATATTTGAGCACATCGTCGCTGCAGCTGTTTCTTACATCGTTCCAGTTCACCCGCACAAAGCCGGTGGGGCAATTGGCATCTATGCTCACCGTTGGGCTGCAGGGCGGCGTTAGGTCTTTGGCAGTGGCGCATACCTCTTGCGAGTTGTTGAGCAGCGGCTTATAAATGGTAGGGTCAGAGTATTCGCCGTTGCCCAGTATTTTATAACAATACGTGTGGCGGTTTACAATATGCGCTGTGTCGGCATAGGTGGTTAAAGTGGTGGTAACAACGGCCGAGTATGTGCTTGACCCGGGATCTTTTCTAAAAACGGTGTACAGGGTGTTGTGCCATGGTGTGTTGCTGTTCCAGCTCAGGGTTATTTTCCGGTCGGACGGCTGCGCCGAAAGAAAGATGGAAGAAGCCAGCTGCGATGATCCCACCAGAGTGGCCGAATTCATGGCGGTAAACTCTACCTGGTAAAACGCCATGCTATCTGTAGTATTTACGCTACCATGCGTAAAAAAGGTATCCAGCGCCAGGAAGTAAGGACTGCTGCTTGTAAAAATGGGATTAAAGTTTCCGGTGCGGCCATTCCTGTATTTAAGAATAAACTGGTAGGGCCCAACAAAGGTAAGCGTATCCAAATTGCCGGTGTTTACCAGCGGGCGCGACCAACGCACGTATACCGAACCGTTGGTAACAGAGGTAGAAAGCACATCGGCATTCAGCAGCACTGGGATATCGCGCTTCAGCTTGGAGCATACCTGTGAGCTGGCAAAACTTTGCGATCCATCGGTATAGAGCGCTACTACTATGTAGCTGTAATTTTGGCCCACCACCAGGCCGTTACCCGAATTATTATCAACAAACTGGGTGACCTGTGTGGCCGTTTGCGCAATGAGCGAAAAACCCGAGGCAGGATCGATGCCCGTGGCGCAAGGGCTGTAGGTAAGCGGAGTGCAATCGTTTTTACGATAAACTTTATAAGCCACCAACGGATTGCCCGAAGGGTTGCAGGAAACGCCGTTCCAGGTAATTTTCATGGTGGAGCCCATGGGCGTGGCCAAAACGTTTTTAACCGAAGGTGGCACTACCCGGATGCTGTACGTACTGAAGTTCACCAGGTTTTGATCGGGGCCCTGGTCTTCCACTTTAAACGTGGTGAGGTAAGGCTGTGTTCTTACATGGTTGCAGGTGGTTTGCCAGGTAAATTTAGAAATGTAGGGCGTATTGTCGAATGTATTGAAGAGCGTGGCCACGGGCGATAGGGCGTTAAAAGCCCCGCCGGCGCCCGAAAGCGTTACTTTGTTGTTGGGATTTGGGAAAAGAGGATCGAGAAGATCGGTGATGTAAAGATTTTTCTGGATCAGTGTGCCGGCTTCCACGCAGGTATCGGGTGGAACCGCAACTTCAGGCGGATTGTTGAGCGGGCAGGCGTCTACGATCACCTGCATATCTCTGAGCACGTAGCCGATCATTTGATATACCCCGCTGGTGTTTTTACGCCATTCCTTCACAATAAAGGCAATGTTGTATTCATCTCTGAACTGGGGCTTGCACCAGGTAAGCTTGCCGGTTACGGCGTTAATGCTGTAAACACCGCCGTTGCCGGTTTCGGGCGGAAAATAACCCGGCACCGTTTGCCCGTTTTGGCCCCTTGAATCGGTGATCTCAAAGCTGAGGCTGTCTCCGTCCACATCGTAAGCCGCCGGGTCGTGATAAAAACATTTACCCACGCAGGCCCTGTCGGTAGGCGGGTTGTGAAACTCCGGCGAAGAATTGGCTCCCGAAAAGTTATTGATGATCAACAGCGATTCGAGATAAAAAGGCTGCTGATCGGAATTGGGAATGTTGTGAACACCTGCATTGCGGTTGGGATCGAGCATGCGGATGAGGTAGGAGCCCGCGCCGGAATAAGTGTGAGTGATGGTGTAAGTGTTGAGCTTAACGGTAAAGTTAGGATCGCTGATCATAATCTGCCCGCAGTGAATGCAGCCCTGCCCGCAGTTAGCCACCCCATCGTTAATACGCGGGGCAATGCCGCGGGTGCCATCGCCAAACAGCACCGTGTCGGCGCACCGGTCGGCCACGTTGGGGCCATGATCGGTATAGGTGTAAATAGTGATGGAATAGTTAAAAACCGGAACAATTACGCCGCCAACAACCTGTGTTAAAGGAGGGATGCGCTTATACAGAATCTCGCCGGCACGGTTGTGGGTGGCAAAACCCATTGCCGACATCAACAAAAAGACCAGGAGTAAAGCTGTTTTTTTCACAGAAAGTCAATTATAAAATTAGTTCATTTATGGCATACCGCAAAGCCTGTGCCGTGTTTTAACGGTTAAACAAAGGCACAGGATGGATTTAACGTTGCAAAGCGGTGATTAATTGTGGTTTACAGCTATTTTTGACCGATAGTTAAATAATGTTTACCGGCTTTTGAGCCGGACCCTGAGGATAAAATAATTGCAACATTTAAGGCCTGCTATTGTTTTTATATTAATTTTAGTGCCTGTAAATTTTGGCCCACCCACATGGGAAATACTCATAACGGTCACACGACCCATAAGATCACTTTTGGAAGTTTACTTGTTACGCTCGGGATCATTTACGGCGACATAGGCACTTCCCCCCTTTATGTGATGAAGGCCATTGTTGGCGATAAGCCCGTGGATGCCACTGTCATCATCGGAAGCATGTCGCTGGTATTCTGGACGCTGACCCTGCAAACCACCATTAAGTACGTTATCTTTACTCTGAAGGCAGACAATAAGGGTGAGGGAGGAATTTTTTCGCTTTATGCCCTTATAAAAAAAGCCAAGCGCAAATGGCTTATTTTTCCGGCCATTATTGGCGGCTGCTGCATTTTGGGCGAGGGCATCATTACGCCCCCCATTTCGGTATCGTCGGCCATTGAGGGTTTAAAGCTCATGCCGCGTTTTAGCCACATACACACCATCCCCATTGTAATTGCCATTATCACAGGCTTGTTTTTTATCCAGCAGTTTGGCACCAAGTTTATCGGCCGCTTTTTCGGGCCGGTAATGCTGGTGTGGTTCCTGATGCTGGGTGTGATGGGCCTTTTGGGCCTTTCGCACGATTACACCGTGCTAAAGGCGCTCAACCCATACTATGGCATCCGCCTGCTGCTCAATCATCCGGGCGCTTTCTGGCTGCTTGGTTCGGTGTTTCTTTGTACCACCGGGGCCGAGGCGCTTTATTCGGACATGGGGCATTGCGGCCGCGACAACATACGCCGCAGCTGGGTTTTTGTAAAAGCCATGCTGGTGCTCAATTATATGGGCCAAACCGCCTGGCTGCTCTCTATGGAAGGGCAGGAGCTCCACAATAAAAATCCTTTTTACGCCATTATGCCCGAGTGGTTTTTGCCCGCGGGCGTGGGCATTGCCACCATTGCCACGGTAGTGGCCTCGCAGGCCCTTATCAGCGGTTCGTTTACACTTATTAACGAGGCCATGCGCCTTAACTTCTGGCCCAAGGTAAAAATCAAATACCCTACCGATATGAAAGGCCAGATGTATATTGCCTCCATTAACTGGCTGCTTTACGTGGGCTGTATTTTTATTGTGCTGTTTTTTGAGGAGTCCAAAAACATGGAGGCGGCTTACGGCCTCACCATTATCCTGGGTATGATCATGTCGTCGCGCCTGCTTGCCTTTTTTATGCGGCTCAAAAAATATCCCATCTGGTTTCTCAATGTGTTTGTAACCGTTTACATTGTCATCGAAGGCTCCTTCTTAATTGCCAACCTCGAAAAATTTCCCAAAGGCGGCTATATCACCCTCATCATAGCCCTGTTGCTGGCAATTATTATGGGCTGCTGGTACCTGGCCAAGCTCATTCGCCAGCGCTACACCGACCTGGTGCCGCTTGCTAATTATAAGGAAATGCTGGTGGACCTGAGCACCGATCCCTCCATTCAGAAATATGCCACCCACCTGGTGTATATGACCAGTGCCTATGATCCGGCACAGATCGAATCAAAGATCATTTACTCTATTTTACAGAAGCGGCCCAAAAAAGCCGATATATACTGGTTTTTGCACGTGGATGTGTTGGATGAGCCTTACCGCATGGAATACAAGGTGAGCCACATTGCCAACGAGGATATTATCCGCGTCGACTTCAGGATCGGATTCCGCATAGCCCCGCGCATTAACTTAATGTTTCGCAAGGTGGTGGCCGACCTGGTGCAGAACAAAGAGGTGGACATTACCAGTCGCTATGAATCGCTGAATAAAAACAACGTGATTGGCGACTTCAAATTTGTGGTGCTCGAAAAATTCCTGTCGTACGAAAACGACCTGCCGCTGTTTGAAAAAATAATACTCGATATTTATTTTGTGCTCAAGCGTTTTAGCTTAAGCGAAGCCAAGGCGTTTGGCCTGGACAGCAGCTCGGTGAAGATCGAAAAATTCCCGATGGTGATACGGCCGCCCAAAGAGCTGGTGCTCAAGCGAGTTTAAATCGCTTAGCGATAGAGCTCCGAAAAAAGACGGCCATAATCGTAACTCATTTCATAAAACTTATTTTTACGAATAGAGATTGGTATGCCGCTGACCGACAGCGAAGGCATTGCGCCAGGCTGCCCACCCATCACTATTGTTTTTTTATTATCGGGCAAAATAAAAAACCGCGCGGGTTTAGGCTTTTTAAAAATCAAACGGGAGGTCGTGATCTTGTCCTGGTTCACACCAATAACAATCTCCCGGTTTAGCTCTGCATGCATGTGGTAATGATTTTTGAAAAGAAACGATTGTGGCTGACCGTTTAAATAGAACGCAGCGGTGTCATTACCTTTGCGGGTTTGATTAAAAATAAAAACCTGATTGCTGATCTGCTTCGTTTTGTTGTTTTCAATAAACCGCTCACCGCCAAAAAACAATCTTAGGGTTATTTCACCGCTGGTTTCAGTTAGCAATGCGTTGGTCATGTAATAACAATCGGCGCCCAGCTGTTTGGCTTTTATTTGTATAAGGCCCAGCGCAGGCATTTCTTCCTGCGCGCCGCTTACCCGTATGGTGACGATGTAGCGCAGGCGTGCGGTGTCTTTAAGGTCTTCAATATATTTAAGGTTGCCCACCACATAGTTGTGTGTGTAGCCCGAGGGATTGATCTCTTCTGTTTTTTGAGCGTTGAGGGAAAAGTAATTGCCAAAGACCAGGAGAGGGCATACCAAAGCCTTTTTCATAAAAAAACTTTAGTGTTTAAAATGCCGTGTTCCGGTCATTACCATGCTCATGCCCTGCGCATTGCAATAGTCAATACTTTCTTTATCTTTAATAGAGCCGCCCGGCTGAATCACCGCTGTAATGCCGGCGTTGTGCGCAATTTCCACACAATCAGGAAACGGAAAAAACGCATCGCTGGCCATCACCGCGCCCTTTAAATCAAAGCCAAAGCTTTGCGCCTTGTTAATGGCCTGCCTTAAGGCATCTACCCGTGAGGTTTGGCCGGTGCCGCTGGCCAGCAGCTGGCCGTTTTTAGCCAGCACAATGGTGTTTGATTTGGTGTGTTTCACCAGCTTGTTGGCAAACAGCAGATCTTTGATCTCCGCCGCAGTAGGGGCAGTGTTGGTTACCGGTTTTAAGTCTGCTTCGGTTTCTGTTTTCAGGTCTTTATCCTGCTCTATCACACCGTTTAGTAAGGTGCGGAACGAATTTTTGCTCAGCGCCACCTTGTTTTGCACCAGGATGATGCGGTTGGCTTTTGATTTGAGCAGCGTTAACGCGGCATCGTTATAAGCCGGCGCAATAACCACCTCGCAAAACAGCTTGTTTACTTCGGCGGCCGTGGCCTCATCAACAGGCCGGTTGGCAATGAGTATACCGCCAAAGGCCGATACCGGGTCGCCGGCCAGCGCATCCACATAAGCCTGGTGAATGCTGCTGCGCGAAGCTACGCCGCAGGCATTGTTGTGCTTTAAAATGGCAAAGGTAGGCTCTGTAAAGTCAGCGATCAGGTTTACTGCGGCATCCACATCCAGCAGGTTATTGTAAGAAAGCTCCTTGCCGTTCAGCTTGGTAAACATGGCATCGAGGTTGCCGTAAAAAGTGCCTTTTTGGTGGGGGTTTTCGCCGTAACGCAAGGTTTGGCCCTGCTGAATGCTTTGTTTAAACTGGGCAATGTTTTCGGTTTGATTGAAGTATTGAAAGATGGCACTGTCATAATGCGATGAAGTGGCAAAGGCTTTGGCGGCAAAATGTTTGCGGTCGCTGAGGTCGGTGGCGCCGTTTTTGGTATTCAGTAAATTCAGCAGGCCTTCGTAATCGTGGCGCGAAGATGCGATGAGCACATCGTTAAAGTTTTTAGCGGCGGCACGTATCAGCGATATGCCGCCAATGTCGATCTTTTCGATGGTATCTTCTTCGGAAGCGCCGGCGGCCACCGTTTCTTCAAATGGATACAGGTCCACAATCACCAGGTCGATATCCGGAATGTTGTGCTGCGCTTTTTCTTTCCGGTCTGTGCTGTTATCGCGCCGGTTCAAAATACCGCCAAAAATAGCAGGGTGCAGGGTTTTAACGCGCCCGCCAAAAATTTCGGGATAAGAAGTCACCGAGTCAACGGCCGTTACCGGTATATTCAGCTTCTCGATAAAAGAAAGCGTGCCGCCCGTGCTGTATAGCTTCACCTGGAGGCTGTGCAGCTTTTTAATGATGGGCTCTAAATGATCTTTGTAATATACCGAAACTAAGGCGCTCTTAATGGTTTTTGACTGGCTCATTTTTTGAAAATAAAGCGTAAAGATAGGAGAAGAAGTTTAAAAGCGGGAGCATGTTTAAAAAGATTGGCATTTAATGGATATTTGCCTGGCAATAAACCCTTGGGGTCCCCAAGGGTTTCTGCCCGGTTACTTTGTCCTGGCTAAATCTTTCCGGTTTTAGCTGGCAAGGGGTGGACAAACCCGAAAGGGTTAACCTAAAGGCTCAGGCTCTCTGCCAGGGCCTGCTTTACCTCAAGGGTCTGGATGTTTTTCATGCAAATATTATTGCCGTTGCAGGGCGGCGTTAAGAAGGTATGCACGCAGGGGCTGCAATCCACTTTTTTATAAAAGATAACGGCATTTTCTGCCCGGCCGTATTGCCGGGGCGAGCAGGGGCCAAACAGCGCAATGGTTTTAATATTGAGCGCATAGGCAATGTGCATGGGCCCGGTATCGTTGGTGAGCATTAGTCGTGCGCCGTTTATCAGCACAATCAGCTCGGTGAGCGAGAGCCTGCCCGCCGAGTTTACCAGGCCGGGGTGAGCAGCCATGCCCGATGCTATTTCGCTCACGTAGGCAGCTTCTGCCTTATTGCCAATAAGAATAATCTTATACAGCGGAAACTTCTGCAGCAGGTAATGAATGGTGTCGATATAGGATTCTTTATCCCAGCGCCTTTCGATCCGTAGGTCGGACGCATTGGGATTAACCACAATGTACTGATCGGAACCGGCCAGGCCCAGCTTGTGTAAAACCCCGGTATTGCCTGGTTCCGGGCCCACCACAAGCTTTAATTCCGTGATCCTTTGGGCGCATTTTAACAGGTCGGCAAATTGCAGGTAACTTTCCGATATGGGTGTTTCCACATCAAACGGAACCAGGTGGTTGTAGATGCCTTTGCGATACAGGCGGTCGCGGTTATAAAATCCCAGCCGGTTGCGGCCTTTGCACAGCGTGGTCATAATGCCGCTGTAATTCGAATAAAATTCAAGATCGATGTACAGGCCCGGCTTAAGGCGCCACATGCGCAGGATAAGCGTTAACGATGTGGAAATAACCTCCCACAGGTTTTTATCAGAAACCAATACCAGCTCGTCAACGTCCGGTATATGCTTAAACAGCGGAGCATTGCCTTTGGTGGTAACAAATACAAATTTTGAGTGCGGGTATTTTTTCCGCAGCGTTTGAATAAGCGGCGTGGCCTGTATAATGCTGCCCAGCCCGGCGTATTTTGAAATAACAATGGTTTTAAATTCAGGCTCGAGCGAGTGATCGATCCTTAAAATAAAGCCCAGAAAGCGGGCCGTTAAATTAACCAAAAAAGCCAGCGGAGAACCCACCAGCCCGTCAATAAGTATTTTGCGTTTGATCTCCAGGCGCGTTGCTTTTAAATGATGGAAGCCCGGCAGCTAAAATGCCTGGTTTTTTTGATAAAGTTAAACAGCTGCCATTCGTTGATAGAGTGTGTCATTAGTTACAGTCCTTTGGTTATTTTAATGTCTTTCAGCACCACATCGTCGTTGTCGGCATACACCCACATTTCGTCGGTGAGATCGCTGTACCACTTATAAATGCTGCTTACGCGTATGGCATAGCGCTCTTCCTTATCCATAGACGGAGGCACTGTAAAGTAAATACGGGTGCCGTGTTTTGCGCCTGCCTTGCCAAAGCTCAGCAAAAGGCTTTGGAGCTTGTCGCTCCTGTTTTTAAGCGTAACCAGCACGGTGTTGCCGGTCGACTTGTCGAGCTTTTGAGGGACTTTAAACGAATACCGCCTGTATTTCTGGTCTTCCGCGCTGAAGGTTTGCTTAAAGATAACAGGCTCCTGCGAAATTTCCTTATCGTATGTGCCCCATAGGTAGGGCAGTTTGGTAAGGTAAAACATGTGAAATTTTTCGGCGTGATAATCGGGAATATAATCACATTCGATAATATGAAATGAGCTTATTGTATCACTCACATTTTGCAGCTCAATACGGCGCGGTCCCGGCAGGCCACTCAGCACAAAATAACCATGTTCCTCGTCCACAAATTCGGGCGCCTGGGTTACCGACGAATCGTTTGCGAGAGTTGTTTTAAGCAGCACGCTGTTGCCGGCATGGGCGAGCACCAGCCTGGCCAGGTATTTTTTGCCGGGCCGGCAGTTCAGCTCGGTTTTTAAGCTTATTATGCCCAGCGAGTCGGGATTGGCGGAAAACCGGTACACCGTGTCTTTTTTATTAAAGTCTTTGGCCGCGTTATTTTTCCATACGCTAAAGCGACCTGCAATAACGTAAGGCGTATAATTTCTGTAAAAGTATTCGGCCATGCGGTAATGCCTCAGCGGGTTTGGCACAATGTCAACCGCATCCATGCCCCAGGAGTCGGTGCTGTTAAACACCAGCCAGGGGGTATTATAATCTTTTAAATCGGCAACAAAGCGCTTTTGCAAAAACTCGTTGTGGCTGCACAGCGGGTTTTGATAAAAGTACGAAGGCGTTATTTTTTGCGTGTAAAAAAACAGCATCGGGTTGTTCGAAAAATCAATAAACGTTTCATCGGGCGTGGTATGCTCATGAATAAAACGGATAAAAGCGCTGTCCTTGTTGTCTTTATAATCCGGTTCATGGATCACCCGGGATTGTATTTTAGGCAGGTCGGCGGGTTGTTTCAGCAGATCAAATTCAAGGCTGGTTTCAAAAAAGCTGCGGGGCAGGTAAGGGTTGGGGAGCTTGTAATTAACAATAAGAAAAAACGCAATGGCAAAAAGGCCGCAGCAGCGGAATACCTGTGTTCTGTTATGAAAAAACACAAGAAAAGCGCCGGGTATAATGAGGTAAATGTAGGAAGAGGTGTTGAGGTCGGTATTTTCGATAAGCCCGTGGCGCACCAGCCCGCGGTTAAAATTGGCAAAGTAAAAGCCGCAGATAAAAAGCAGGCTGAGATAAGCCAGGCGCTGGCCGCGCGATTTGTTGAGCGCTGGGTATTTAATAATAAGCGTCAGAAGTATAATGGCCACTGTAACCGGAAAAACATAATAGTGCATTTTATAGGCTACCTGTGCCGGGTCGCCCAACGACATTAAGCCGTAGGTTTGAAACGAGGAGAGGTAATTTAGCGCGTAAGGCAGTTTTTCAAAAAGATTTGCGCCCCGGTATAAACAAAATCCAACAACGGTAAGCAATGTGATGCCGAGCACCGAGAGGGCGCCCATAATTAATAAACGGGGCTGAATGCGGAAGGTTTTACTGCGGAGGTGATAATACACCAGCAGGGCGGGCATGGTATACACGCAGGCATAGCCCAGGTCGATACGCCAGAGGATGAGACCACCCAGAGTTAAAAAAAACACCAGGTAGTTTTTTAAGGAAGGTTTTTGCGTAATGATCCTATGCAGGGCAAAAACGGCAAATACGCCAAACGAAAACGATTCGGGCAGCAAGGCTGCTGAAAAAGGAAAAAGCATGGCGCCGAAAAAGGCAATAAAGGCATTGCGCGACAGGTAAAAAAGCAGGAAGTAATATAATACGCAGGAGATAACCGGATATAAAAAATCGTACAACACCATTTCAGAGCCCCACTGCAGCCCGTTTAAAAAAGTGTAAATGGCGCTGAAAAAATAATCGGATAATACGTGCGAGTTAAATTTTTCGAGCGTAGGAATAACATTAAAGAGCTTAAACTCCATAATGGGCAGGTACTTATTGGCCAGCTCAAACGTTTCGGTTGAAAAGTAGGTGTAGTAGGAGTACTTCGAAAACGCGGCCACAGAAAAAATAAACAGGGGGAAATAATAACGCGCCAGGAGCTCCTTTTGCATTAAGCCGCCGCGTTTTTTGAAGCGCCTGATCCGTAAAAGAACAATACCGGCGAGAACGGCCAGCAGCAAAATATACAGCAGCAAAAGATCGGGTGGCGCCAGGTGGCGGGCTTTGCAGATCAGGTATATTTCATCTTTTAAAATGGTGGCAACCGGCAGCAGCATCAGGGGCAGCAGGTAATAAGCTATTTTGTTTACGCCGGCCTGGCCCGGATCTTTTTTTAACAGGAAACCCAGGCCGATAAAAAGCAGCCCGGCAATAATAAGCGTGGTGTTGGGAAATTCAGGCGGCGAGTCGGCTGCCGAAAAGAAAAAACAATCGCGCACCAGGTAGAAAAGAGACACGGAAAGTAAAATTACCAGCGTATAATTATAAACGTTAGGTTGGGTTTTGCGGAACAACACAAGCCGCAGTAAAATAGCCACCAGCATAAACCGGTGGAAGGAGTAAAGCACCTCAATGCTGTCCTTCACGTAGCAGTTAAACAGCCCGCACAAATAAAAAATAATACCGGCCAGCGACAGGTAGTTGATAATTTTTGTTTCAACGCTTTGCAGCAGCGCCGGAAATTTTTTGAAGATAAGATACCCGGCCAGGCTGAAAACAAAAAAAGAACCCAGTAAAATACCCGCACACTTGTAAAATAAAGAAACCCGCTGGCCGATGTCGTAACCCTCCAGGGTGGCAATGCCAATCATACGGCCCTTAAAAGAATGAAGCACAAAATGCTGATCGTTGGCAATGCTTTGTACCAGCCACAGCGAATAAAACAGGCAGGTAAAAACGATGAAATTACCCTGTTTATTTAAGAACGACTTAAAAGACTCAAGAGAATTTTTTAATATATCTCTCATACGTTATGGCCGGAGTGAGTTTATGTTTTAACTGCGCCACTCAAACTTAACGATTGGGGCTTTTTTTAGTATGCGCTAAGATAATAAGAATTGGAAACAGTTGATGAATTATTTGACGAATTGCCTCTTACAGCTCAAACACAATGGAGTAGCGGGTTCCGCCTTCGGTATGAATGCTGAGCTTGCCGTTAAGCTGCTCTACAAGCCCATTGATAAGGGTGAGGCCCAGGGTTTTTGATTTTGGCACCTTCTCTTCGGCATTAAAGCCTATGCCATTGTCGGTTACCTGCAGCAGCACCCGGTTGTCGGTTTTAATGCACTCTATTTTTATCTTGCCCTCGCTTTTGCCTGTAAACGCATGCTTGCAGGCATTGGTTACCAGCTCATTCAAAATAAGGCCGCAGGGCACGGCGGTTTTAATATCCAGAAATACATCGGTGCAAAGCACCGAAAATAAAATGCGGGTGCCGATCAGGTTGTGCGAGCGTTCGATATGATCGATCAGGTCGTGGATATAAAGCCCGAACTCAATTTTGGCAAGGCTTTCGTGCTTGTATAGTTTTTCGTGAATAAGCGCCATGGTGTGAATCCGGTTACGGCTCTCCTCGAAAAGTTTTTTGGCTTTTTCATCTTCCACATAACCCGATTGCAGGCCCAGTAACCCACTGATTACGGCCAGGTTGTTTTTTACCCGGTGATGTATTTCGGCCAGCAGCACTTCTTTTTCGTGCAGCGCGGCCTTGGTTAATTCCTGCGCGGTTTTTTGAGCATGAATGTCGGTAACGCGCACCGACTGATAGCTCTTGTCCTGTATATCGATAAGCCGGCCCGCCAGTGCGCCCCAGAACAGGCGGCCCTTTTTTGTTTTATACAATACCTCGCCCTCATAAATACCGGTGCTGCCGAGCCGGCTCCGCATTTCGGCCAGCTCGTGCGAGCTCACTTCGTTGGCGTGCAGCTGCAGGCCGGTGAGGCTGTAAAAATCCTCTTCCGAATCCATTTCAAAAATTTCCACCGCCCGCTTATTGGCCTTAATGATCTTGCGGGTTTCGCCATCCACCAAAAAGAGCGCATCCTGCGAATTATCAAAAATAGCCGTTACCTGGTGGCGCAAAAACGAGTTGTTCTCATCCAACCGCTGCTCAATCTTGTCGGAGGTTTTAATAAACGCGTATAAAATAATAAGCTCACAAATGATGGAGGTAAGAATGGAACACACTTCCATGTAAGGATACACCCCGGCCGGAATGGGCTCTGCCAGAAAGGAGGAAAAATGGATCACGAACAGAAAAATAAAAAGCGCAATGGTGAGCGATGAAAAAAGAACAACGCGCCAGGCAGGGCTGATGCCGAATAAGATAAGAGGCACGGCGGCCACGGGTATAAAAATAAGGTGCATTTGCGAGTTTTGCCCAAAACACAGGCAAAGGCCCAGCATTTGAAGGTTGATGATAAATACAAAAAGATAACGTGTGAGCTGGATACGCCCCGCCCGGCTATTCAGAAACAGCAGGATGAACACACCGGTGAGAGAGCCTTCGAGGTAAAAGGCATGGCGCACCCCCCAGGCATAACAAAGCGCGGTGTAAGAAGCTGTGAATAAAACAGCGAGAAATACAAACTGGTTGGTGAGACGGAGCCTGCGCGTTTCCGGATCGTTGGCCGTAGAACTGATGCCCTGATTGGAAATACGCGACCAGATTTTTTTAATCATACTAACGAGTGAATGCGTGAGTAAAATTAAAATAAAAATTGAACCTGAGGCGTTAAACCTTCTTAACGAGGCAGCGCAGCTGTTAAAAAATGTATATAGCTCAATAAGACAATGCAGGGCCCAGCCAGCGCTCTACCAGCTCCACCGGCATATTTTTGCGCCGGGCATAATCCTCTACCTGCTCTTTGTTTATTTTTCCAATGCCGAAGTAATGCGACTGCGGGTGCGAGAAATAAAGGCCGCTTACAGCTGCTGTGGGCACCATGGCCAGGCTTTCGGTAAGCACAATGCCCGTGTTTTTTTCCACATCCAGTAGTTTCCACAGGGTTAATTTTTCGGTATGGTCGGGCTGCGCCGGGTAGCCGGGTGCCGGGCGTATGCCGGCATACTCTTCACGGATGAGCTCTTCGTTGCTGAAAGCCTCGTTGTGGGCATAGCCCCAGTATTCCTTGCGCACTTTTTTGTGCATAAGCTCGGCAAAAGCCTCTGCCAGGCGGTCGGCCAGCGCCTTTAGCATAATGGCGCTGTAATCGTCATGGTCTTTTTCGAAACGGGCCACATGCTCGTCAATACCAATGCCGGTGGTAAGCGCAAAGGCACCCATGTAATCGGTATAAGCGTCAGTGTCCTGACCGTTGTTATTCTTGGGCTTAATAAAATCAGAAAGCGCCACATTGTATTGACCCGCCGGTTTTTTGGTTTGCTGGCGGATGGAGTGAAACAGGTGGCGGGTTACTTTGCCATTCACGCTCACCACCTCAATATCATCGTGGTTAACGCTGCTGGCAGGGTAAATGCCTATTACCGCACGGGCCGTGAGCCACTTTTCGTCGATAATCTTTTTAAGCATGGCCTGGGCATCGTCAAACAATTTTTTAGCTTCGGCGCCGCGCTCTGGGTCATTAAATATTTTGGGATAAGAGCCTTTCATTTCCCAGCTGTGAAAAAAGGGCGTCCAGTCAATGTACGCGGCAATTTCGGCCAGGTCGTAATTATCAAACACCTTGTTGCCGGTAAAGCCTGGCTTGGTGATTTCCGTTTTACCCCAATCCACTGGAAACTTGTTTTCACGGGCCTCCTGCATCGAAATAAATTTGTTTTGCGACTGCGCATTTTTATTCTGCTCGCGCACCCGCTCATAATCCTTATGCACATCGGCCATAAAACCATCGCGCAGCTCGGTCGAAATAAGGCTGCTGGCCACGGGCACCGACTTGCTGGCATCGTTTACATGCACCACCGGGCCCGAATAGTTTTGTGCAATTTTTACGGCCGTGTGCACTTTGGAAGTGGTGGCTCCGCCAATCAGCAAAGGAATTTTAAAGCCCAGCCGCTCCATCTCTTTAGCCACGTGCACCATTTCGTCGAGCGATGGAGTAATCAGGCCGCTAAGGCCGATCACATCCACATCCTGCTTTTTGGCTTCCTCCAGTATTTTGTCGCTCGACACCATGACGCCCAGGTCCACAATCTCGTAATTATTGCAGGCCAGCACCACACCCACAATGTTTTTACCAATATCGTGCACATCGCCTTTTACAGTGGCCATCAGTATTTTTCCGGCACTTTGCCGGCCGTTGGTAACGGTGCCGTTTTTCCGGTTCTCTTCTTTTTCTGCCTGCAAAAAAGGTTCCAGGTAAGCCACTGCTTTTTTCATTACCCGGGCGCTTTTTACCACTTGCGGCAAAAACATTTTACCGCTGCCAAACAGGTCGCCTACCACGTTCATACCATCCATCAGCGGGCCTTCTATCACATGCAGCGGGCGGCCCAGCTTTTGGCGGGCCTCCTCGGTGTCGGCATCAATATATTCCACCAGGCCCTTTACTAGGGCATGGCTCAGGCGCTCTTCCACCGAGCCTTTGCGCCACTCTTCGTCCTTTTCTGTTTTTTCCTTGGTAATGCCCTTTAATGAGTCGGCATGGCTTACCAGGCGTTCTGTGGCATCGTCGCGCCGGTTCAGCAGCACGTCTTCCACCAGCTCCAGCAGCTCTTTTTCAATGTCGTCGTACACCACCAGCTGGGCCGGGTTTACAATGCCCATGTCCATACCATGCCTTACCGCGTGGAACAAAAAGGCCGAATGGATAGCCTCACGAACATGGTCGTTGCCGCGGAAAGAGAACGATACGTTGCTCACCCCACCGCTCACTTTGGCATGCGGCAGGTTATCCTTAATCCATTTGGTGCCGTTAAAAAAATCGAGGGCGTTGAGCCGGTGCTCTTCCATGCCCGTGGCCACGGGAAAAATGTTGGGATCAAAAATAATATCCTGTGGCGGGAACTGCACTTTTTCCACCAATACCTTATAAGCCCGGCTGCAGATCTCGATGCGGCGTGCCAGGGTATCGGCCTGGCCCACTTCGTCAAACGCCATTACAATTACAGCCGCGCCATATTGTTTTATTTTATGTGCCTGTTCAATAAATTTTTCCTCGCCCTCTTTCAGCGAAATGGAGTTAACAATGGCCTTGCCCTGCACGCATTTAAGTCCGGCTTCAATCACACTCCACTTCGAGGAGTCGATCATAACGGGCACGCGCGAAATATCGGGCTCCGAGGCCACCAGGTTTAAAAACGTGGTCATGGCGGCTTCGCTCTCCAGCATCCCCTCGTCCATGTTCACGTCAATAATCTGCGCCCCGCCATCCACCTGGTCTTTGGCAATGGAAAGTGCCTCCTCATAGTTACCTTCTTTTATAAGACGCAGAAATTTTTTAGAGCCGGTTACGTTGGTGCGCTCTCCCACGTTTATAAAATTACTTTCAGGTGTCAGCGCAAAGGGCTCGAGCCCGCTCAGGTGCATTAATGTATCGCGCTGAGGTTTTTTGCGCGGCTTGAAATTTTTTGCCAGCTCGGCAATGCGCTTAATATGTGCAGGCGTGGTGCCACAACAACCACCCACAATGTTAATGAACCCGGCTTTCAGAAAATCTTCTATCTGGTGTCCCATTTCATGGGCATCCTGGTCGTACTCGCCAAACTGGTTGGGCAGCCCGGCGTTGGGATAAGCGCTTACAAAAAAGGGAGCCTTATTGGCCAGCTCTTCCAGGTAAGGGCGCAGGTCTTTGGCGCCCATGGCGCAGTTAAGGCCAATGCTCAACAAATCAACATGCGACACCGAATTTAAAAAGGCCTCGGTGGTTTGCCCCGAAAGCGTGCGCCCGCTGGCATCGGTAATGGTGCCCGATACCATCACGGGCATTTTGCGGTTTATTTTTTCGCAGTAATTCTGCGTGGCAAATAAAGCCGCTTTTACGTTCAGCGTGTCGGTAATGGTTTCAAACAGCAGCAGGTCGGCCCCGCCGTCTATCAGGCCGCGGATCTGCTCGGTGTAAGCCGTTACCAGCTCGTCAAAGGTTACGGCCCTGAAGCCCGGATCGTTTACATTGGGCGACATAGAAGCCAGCTTGGTGGTGGGGCCCATGGCACCTGCCACAAATTTGGCAACGGAGGCAAATTCAGGATTTTCTTTTTTAAATTCCTCAATAGCTTCTTTGGCAATTTTTGCCGATTCGTAGTTAAGCTCATAGATCAGGCTTTCCATCTCGTAATCGGCCATGGCAATGCTGGTACCGCTAAAGGTATTGGTTTCCAGGATGTCGGCCCCGGCCTTTAAATACTCCTTATGAATGGCCTTGATAATATTGGGCTGGGTGATAGACAACAGGTCGTTGTTGCCTTTCAGGTCCTTGTGCCAATCCGTAAAGCGCTTGCCACGGTAATCTTTCTCCTCCAGCTTGTATTGCTGTATCATGGTGCCCATGGCTCCGTCAATCACCAGGATGCGTTTTTCCAGTTCTTGTTGTATTGTGCTCATACTCAAAATAAAAATCCCCTCCAGTATAGTGCCGGAAGGGATTAGTTTATGCTTGTTTTAAAAAAATAATGACTAATGGTTTCCGACTTATTTTTTCCCGATCCCGATAGCTATCGAGTCAGGAACGAATTCCCACCTTCTTTGGAAATGATAAATTTTAAATTATGAATGTTAAATGAGCGACCTCATTTATAATTTACCATTTATAATTTAGCATTTCGTCAAGGGTTGGTAAAGCGTCACAGGGCGTTTCCCTCGGCTTTTCTTAATAAGTGTTTTTAAAAGAACGATGGCACAAAGATAGGCATTTTGTTTAAATTTACGAAGATGAAAGGGTTAATTTTTGTTTTTTGGATGTGCTCGGCTGCCTGCCTGGCGCAGCCTGTTAATAACGGCCGCGACAGCGTGCTGAAACATATGGCCACGCAGCAGGATTCCTGGAACAGGGGCGATGTGAGAGGCTTTATGGATTATTACTGGAAAAGCGACAGCCTGAAATTTATTGGAAGCCGGGGCATTACCTATGGCTGGCAAAAAACCCTGGATAATTACCTGAAAGCTTACCCCGACAAGGCGGCCATGGGCATTTTAAAATTTACCATCGTGGAAGCCAGTTTGCTTTCAGATACAGCTGTATACGTAATTGGCAAATGGGAGCTGCAAAAGGAAAAACCTGTGGGCGGCCATTTTACGCTGATGTGGAAAAAGATAAACGGACGCTGGGTGATTGTTTCAGACCACACGAGTTAAATGATAGAAACAGGATTATACAGGCACTACAAAGGCCAGCTGTACGAAGTAACCGGCCAGGCCAGGCACAGCGAAACGCTGGAGGAGCTGGTGGTGTACAAGGCCACCTACCAGCCCGAAGGACAAAACCTTTGGGTGAGGCCGCTGAGCCTGTTTCCGGCACCGTGCTGGTGGATGGAAAAGAAGTGAAGCGGTTTGCGAAACTATAAAGCCATATTGCGGTTATATTAAATCCCCCGGTATGTTTTTCGCGTAAGTATGATCCATGAAGCCGGTTATTTTACTTTTTTGTTTTCTCCATTTTGCAAAAGGGATTTCGCAGCCCGACACGGCGCTGCAAAAGCCCGTTAAAACAGAAAATTATATCAGCCTGTATTACGACAATGATTTTTTTAGCGCCACCGACCGATATTATACGCAGGGCGTTATGTTCAGCTTCATTCACCCGGCAGTGCGTTACTCCCCTTTTTCGCACACGCTGTTAAAGCTTAAACAGGCAACGCTTAATTATTATGGCCTTAAGGCAGAGCAGGATGTGTTTACACCTGTTAGTATAAGGCATGCGGGTGTTTTTTATAATGAGCGCCCGTTTAGCGCCGTGTTTTTTGTATCGCACGCACGCACTTCCATTTGTTCGCAAAACCACTTGTTGCTGCACAGCAGCTTGGATCTGGGCATAATCGGCCCGGCGGCCAAAGGCGAAGAGGAACAAAAAGCCATACACAAAGTACTGAATAATATACAGCCGCTGGGCTGGGAAAACCAGCTCTCTAACGATGCGGTGATCAATTACAACGTTGCCATCGAAAAAGCGATCTGGAATAAAAAATATGCAGAGCTGATGGCAAGAGCAAACATCAGGGCAGGTACCTTATACGATGATGTGGCGGCAGGCCTGTATGCCCGCGCAGGAATAGCGGAGCCCTATTTCAGCAGCCTGGGCAACAGGGCGCACACCGGCCGCGGCAAATTTAAGATATGGCTTCATGCCTCGGCACAGGCCAGGCTGGTGGTGTATAATGCCACACTGCAGGGCGGCGTTTTTTCGCAAAGCATTTACACACTGCCTGCCGCCACCGTATCGCGCCTGGTGTTTAATGGTGAAGGAGGAATAAGCCTTGCGTTTATGCGTGTGAGGATCACATACAGTCGGTTTTATATTACGCCCGAGTTCAGACAGGGGGTTGATCATGGCTGGGGCCGCTGTATCATTGCTTTAAGCTTCTAGATGCTGCTTGAGGCATTGATTTGCACGCTGTTAAAAAACCAAAAAGCGCGCAAATTAATTAGCTGATTTTGACTAATTTACTATCTTTGCCAACCCCGCTGATCCATGGATTTAAAGCTGTCTATCAATAAAAACAACATCCCCCGGCACGTGGCCGTTATTATGGATGGCAACGGCCGATGGGCCAAACAACAGGGCGAAGACCGCATCTTCGGTCACCACGAGGGCGTTAATTCTGTGCGCGACGTGGTGGAGGCCTGCGGCGAAATAGGCATTAAATACCTGACCCTGTATGCCTTTAGCACCGAAAACTGGAACCGCCCCAAAGAAGAAGTGGATGGCCTGATGGAATTGCTGGTGGCCACCATCAGCATGGAAACGCCTAACCTTAGCAAAAAAGGAGTGAGGCTGCAGGCCATTGGCGATATTAAAAGCCTGCCGGTATCCTGCCAGAAAGAGCTGCAGGAATCGATCGATCTGACAGCCCATAATTCAACCGTTACTTTAATTCTTGCCCTTAGCTATTCCAGCAAATGGGAAATAACCGATTCGGTAAAACAAATAGCTTCAAAAATAGAGGCCGGTAAATTAAAGGCTGCTGAAATTACGCCTGAGTTGATAGAAACGCACCTTAACACCAACGCTTTTCCCGATCCGGAGCTGATGATACGCACCAGCGGCGAGCACCGCATCAGCAACTTTTTGCTGTGGCAGCTGGCCTATGCCGAATTTTATTTTACCGATGTGCTTTGGCCCGATTTCCGCAAGGATGATTTTTTTAAGGCCATTATTGATTACCAGAACCGCGAACGCCGCTTCGGAAAAACCAGCGAGCAATTAACCAACAGCTGATTCCTGAAATGAACCGCCTGGCACGGATACTCCTCTTTTTATGCATTGCCCAACAAAGTGTTGCCCAGTTAAGCGACAGCCTGTTGATCGAATCGTTTAAGTCAACAAAAAAATACCGCATTGGCGGCATCGATGTAAAAGGCGTTGATTTTACCGATAAGTCGGTAGTCTCTTTATTATCGGGCCTGGCCGTTGGTGAAGAAATCACCGTGCCCGGCGATAAAATCACCGATGCCATCAAAGCCCTTTGGAAACAGGGTATTTTCGAAGATATCCAGATTGTGCAGGACAAAATTGTGGGACGCGACATTTTTTTGATCATTAAGGTGATAGAGCGCCCGCGCCTGTCTAAATTCTCTTTTAAGGGCGATGTAAAAAAAGGCGAGGCCGACGATATCCGCAATAAGATACGCCTGCTGAAAGAGCGCGTGGTAACCGACTACATGCTGGGCACCATTAAAAACACGGTAAGGGATTTTTACCTCGAAAAAGGGTATTATTTTAATAAGGTGGATATTCTTCAAATCAAAGACACCACCGGCAAAACCCCGCATACCATTGTTACGATTAGAGTAACCAAGGGAAAAAAAGTGCGGATCAAGGAAGTGAACATTCACGGCAACACCGTGTTTTCTGACGGCAAGCTGCGCCGCAAGCTGAGCGACAGCAAGCCCAGGCGCTGGTGGAACCCATTTAACTCGGGCAAATACCTTGAAGACAACCTGGAGAAAGACCTGCCGGCCATTATTGAAAAATACAATTCGAAAGGCTACCGCGACGCCCGCATTTTAAAAGACACTGTATATTTTGTGAGCAAAAGCCGGGTGGTGATTGATGTTACGCTGGCTGAAGGGCATAAGTATTACTTTGGTAAATTTAAATGGTTTGGCAACGCCAAATACCGCAGCGGCCAGCTCGACACCATTCTTAACATCAAAGAGGGTGATACGTACGACCAGACCAAGCTCGAGCAGCGCCTGATGATGAACCCCAACGGCTTTGATATAATGAGTCTTTACCAGGACGACGGCCATTTATTTTTCCAGGTAAGGCCGCAGGAAAGCAATATTCACAACGACACCATTGATTTTGACATTCTGATGTACGAAGGCAGGCAGGCCACCATCAATAAAGTAACGGTAAAAGGCAACGATAAAACAAACGACCATGTTATTTACCGGCAGATCTATACCCGGCCGGGTCAGCTGTTCCGCCGTTCGGCCATTATCCGCACTGTACGCGAGCTGGCGCAGCTGGGTTATTTTGACCCTGAAAAAATAAACCCGGTGCCAACGCCCAACGAAGCCGATGGAACCGTGGACATTGAATACACCGTGGAAGAAAAGCCCAGCGACCAGATAGAGCTCAGCGGCGGCTGGGGCGGCAATTCGGCGCTTAACGGCACGGGCAGTGCCGGAGGCATAGGCATTATTGGCACCCTGGGTGTTACCTTCAACAACTTTTCGGCAAAAAACTTTTTTAAGCGCGAAGCCTGGCGCCCGCTACCGAGCGGCGATGGCCAGCGCCTGAGCGTGCGTGCGCAAACCAACGGCATTTATTACCAGTCGTATAACTTCTCCTTCACCGAGCCCTGGCTGGGCGGCAAAAAGCCCAATGCGCTTACGGTTTCGGCCTTTCACTCGCTGTTTAGCAACGGGCAAAAAAAATACATTGATGGCGAAGGCGGTAAAATCTATAATCCCAACCGCGCCAGCATGAGCATTATTGGCGGCTCGCTGGGTCTTGGCCGCAAAATGAAATGGCCCGACGATTACTTTAACATGTACACCAGCGTGAGCTATAATTACTACGAGCTGCGCAATTACGGCTCGGCGTTTATTTTCAGCAGCGGCTTTGCCAACGACCTTAACCTGGGCATCAACATTTCGCGCAACTCCATCGATCAGCCCATTTACCCGCGCTCGGGGTCTAACTTTGTGCTGCACGGCCAATTTACTCCGCCGTACTCGCTGGTGAATAATAAAAACTACAGCACCCTGAGCGACCAGGAGCGGTATAAATTTATTGAGTACCAGAAATACAAAATAACGGCAGAGTGGTTTACACAGCTTACCAATAAAAAGGCGGCCGAAGGCAAGGAGGCACGCAACCTGGTATTGCGCACCAAAGTAGGCTACGGCTTTTTGGCGCAGTACAACAAATCGGTTGGGTTCTCGCCGTTTGAGCGGTTCTACATGGGCGGAAGCGGCATCAGCGGGTTCCAGAATTTTGTGGCGCGCGAAATCATTGCTCTGCGGGGGTATTCGGATAACAGCGTATCCTCCTCGAGCGGCGATCCTATCTGTGCGCGTTACACCATGGAGCTGCGCTACCCCATCAGCCTGAACCCGCAGGCCACTATTTTTGTGCTTGGCTTTGCAGAAGCAGGCAATACCTGGACCAACTATAAATATTTTAATCCTTTCCAGGTGAAACGCAGTGCGGGCTTTGGCCTCAGGGTATTTTTACCCATGTTTGGCCTGTTGGGAATTGATTACGGCTGGGGCTTCGATGCCATTCCGGGCAACCCATCGGTGGGCAATGGCAGGGGCCAGTTCCACTTTACCATTGGCGGTACGCTGGGCGAGTTATAGTAAAAATTGTTAATTGTATCATAAATCGTATATTGGCGCATTTTATTATTATGTTTAATTTTAAAAGAAATAAAATGATGAAAAAGAAACTAATAGCCTGCCTGGCAGCCTTTATGATCTCTGTACTGGGCTATGGGCAGGCGGGTGCTGCCAAGTTTGGCTATGTGGACACGGATTATATTTTGAGCCAGATCCCCGAATTTAAAGCTGCACAGGCCGAAATGGATAAAACCAGCGTGCAGTGGCAAAAGGAAATGGAAGGCAAGTTTGCAGAAATAGACAAGCTGTATAAAGCCTACCAGGCCGACGCTATTTTGCTGACCGAAGATATGAAGAAGAAGCGCGAGAACGAGATCATTAACAAGGAAGCCGAGGCCAAAGAACTGCAGAAGCAGCGTTTTGGCGTGGATGGCGAGCTGTTTAAAAAGCGCCAGGAGCTGGTAAAGCCTATACAGGACAAGGTATACAACGCTATTAAGATAGTGGCCGAAAAAAATGCGCTGGGTTTTGTACTCGATAAAAGCGGGCAAATCTCCATTCTGTATGCCAACACCAAATACGATCGCAGCGACGATGTGCTGACCTACCTCGGGTACAAAAAATAAAATGATTTAAAATCCATAAACGTAAAAACTACGACCAACACAAAAAATGAAGACAACAATTAAAAAAGCAGCCCTGGTTATTGCCGCCACAGGAAGCCTGACATTTGCCAATGCACAAAAAATAGCGCACATTAACCTTGATTCGCTGGTGAGCATGATGCCCGAAACAAAAGTGGCATCAGAAGCCGCTCAAACCTACTTTAAAGGGTTGGAGCAGGAAAGTGTGGCCATGCAAACAGAGCTTGAAAACAAATACCAGGATTACCAGGCAAAGGAAGCTACCATGAGCGAGCTGCTTAAGAAAAATAAAATGGAGGATCTTCAGCAATTGCAGCGTCGTATCGAAGAGTTCAGGAATCAGGCCTCGCAGGACTACCAGCGTAAAACGGCCGAGCTGACCGCGCCCATTATGGAAAAAGCCAAAAAAGCCATTGAAACCGTAGCAAAGGAAAGCGGCTATAAATATGTGCTCGACACAAGCACTCAAAACCCAACCGTATTGTACAGCGAACCGTCTGAGGACATTCTGCTGGCGGTTAAAAAGAAACTGGATGCCATGCCTGCCGCGGTAATTCCTGGTGTAGCACCTTCCAACACAGGCGGTGTTAAAGCTCCTGCCAACACTCCCGCCGGTGGAGGCGTAAAATCGCCGCCAGCTCCCAAAGGAAAATAAAAACGATTTAAAACCCCCTTATTTTAAGGGGGTTTTTTATTTCCGGGCCGGGCTAAAACGGTTAATTTTTCTGCGCCGTTTTTGCCGCTGTTTACAGCATTCTTTAACGCTCATTTTTTGCCGAAAATTTTTTTCCGTCTTTTTTTTTGCCGTAATTTACATGACTATGCAAGCCCTTACGATATATAATACGCTTACACGAAAAAAAGAAGAGTTTAAACCCATAAATCCACCCTTTGTAGGGTTGTATGTGTGCGGTCCTACGGTTTACAGCGATGTGCACCTGGGCAATTGCCGCACGTTTATTTCCTTTGATATGATTTACCGCTACCTGCTGCACCTGGGCTACAAGGTGCGGTACGTGCGTAATATTACCGATGCCGGCCACCTGGAAGGCGACCGCGACGAAGGGGATGATAAATTTGCCAAAAAGGCCAAGCTCGAACAGCTGGAGCCCATGGAGGTGGTGCAAAAATACAGCGTGGGGTTTCACAACATCATGCAGGCATTTAATACCCTGCCGCCCAGCATCGAGCCTACCGCCACCGGCCACATCTGCGAACAGATCGAAATGGTGAAGGAGATCTTAAAAAACGGCCTTGCTTACGAAAAAGACGGCACGGTTTATTTTGACGTTGAAAAATACAGCAAAGAGTTTAATTACGGCCAGCTTACCAACCGCAAGCTGGAGGAGCTGCTGGAAGGCACGCGAGAGCTGAGCGGACAGGACGAAAAAAAAGGCCGTCTCGATTTTGCCTTGTGGATAAAGGCCAAGCCAGAAACGCTGATGCGCTGGCCATCACCCTGGGGCTGGGGCTTTCCGGGCTGGCACATCGAGTGCTCGGCCATGAGCCGCAAATACCTGGGCGATACCTTCGACATTCACGGCGGAGGTATGGATCTTCAGGCCACCCATCACACCAACGAAATTGCACAATCGCAGGCCTGCTATCATAAAACGCCTGTAAATTACTGGATGCATACCAACATGCTTACCGTTAACGGTACACGCATGTCGAAAAGCGCTGGCAATGGCTTTTTGCCCGGCGAGCTGTTTACCGGCAACCACCCGTTGCTCGAAAGAGGCTACGATCCCATGACCGTAAAATTCTTTATGCTGCAAACGCATTACCGCAGCACGCTTGATTTTAGCAACGAAGCCTTGCAGGCCAGCGAGAAAGGCTTTGAGCGCTTAATGGACAGCTACAAAACGTTGCAAACCCTGCAGCCCTCTGCCACCTCGGGCGAAGACATTAAGACGCTGCAGGCCAAGTGCTACGAGGCCATGAGCGATGATTTTAACACCTCGGTGCTGATTGCACATTTGTTTGAAGCGGTGCGGATCATCAACTCTGCCAACGATAAAAAAACCAGCCTCACGCAGGCCGACATAGACCTTCTGAAAAAAATGTACAAGGATTTTGTAAGCGATGTGCTGGGGCTTAAAAGCGAGGAAGGAAGCAGCAAGCTGAACGGCGCGCTGGAAAAAGTGATGGAGCTGGTGCTCGACATCCGCGCACAGGCCAAAACCGGCCGCGATTTTAAGCTGAGCGATGAGATCCGCGACCGCTTGACCGGTGCGGGCATACAGGTAAAAGACAGCAAGGAAGGAAGCAGCTGGAAGATATAACAGAGCCACATTTATGAAACACATAAAAATTTTATGCATAGCCGTTGTTTTATTGTTGAGCGCCTGTGGTACGGAGCCAAAAAACGTGGAGCCGGCTGTTGCCCCCGCAGCCATTGAAGCAGAGCTTCCGGTGCTCGACTATTCGGTGGTGGCTACCTTGCCGCACGATACCACCTCGTTTACCGAGGGCCTCCTGTTTCACAACGGCAAATTATTTGAGAGCACAGGCACGCCGGCCGGCAGCCATTTCCGTTCGGTACTGGGGCCGGTGGATCTGAACACCGGTAAAATAGACGTAAAGGTGGAAATTGACGGCAAGACTTATTTTGGCGAAGGCATGGTGGTGTTTAAAAATAAGATCTACCAGGTTACGTACCAAAATCACACCGGTTTTATGTACGACGAAAAAACATTTAAGCGCATAGGCCAGTTTAATTATGCCACCGAGGGCTGGGGCATGACCACCGACGGCAACCATATTATTATGAGCGATGGCACCGAAAAGCTGAGCTACTACGATGCAGACTTTAAGCTTGTAAAAACCCTGAGCGTAAAGGAAAAGGGCTATGCGCAGGATGCGCTCAACGAGCTCGAATTTATAAACGGGTTTATTTATGCCAACGTGTGGATGACCGGCTATATCGTGAAGATCGATCCGGCCTCCGGTAACATTGTGGCTAAAATTAACCTCACCCCCTTAAGCTACAACGTAAAAAATTTCCATCCTGCCTCGCTCGAAATGAATGGCATTGCCTATGATGCTGCCGGCGATAAGATTTACGTCACCGGCAAGGCATGGCCCAGCCTGTATGAAATAAAATTCGAACATTGATAATTGTTTAAACCCGCTTTAACCCACAAATAGCTTAACTATGAAACACATCTTTGCCAAACGCTTCTTATTTATTGCACTTGCAGGCTTTGCTGTATGCAGCGCCCCTGCTCAAATCACCTTTGTAAAAGGATATGTGGTAAATGAAAAAGGCGACACACTGAAAGGCGAAGTAAAATATAATCCAAAAAAAGAGCAGGACTGTTATAACAAAGTGTACTTTAAGGATGCCACCGGTGCCATAAAAAACTACAAGCCAAAAAAATCAAAGGCATATGGGTTTAACGAAAGGCATTTTGCCGCCATGGATTTTGAAGGCGAGATGAAATATTACCAGGTGCTGGCCATTGGCGAAATAAACATGTACAAGATCATGTACGAGATGATCAGTATGAATCAGCCCATACTTGGCGCCGAATATTTTATCTCGCACAAAAAAGACCCGGCAAATCTTACCTCGGTAAAACAGGGAAAATTTAAAAAGCAGATGACCGACTGGATGAAAGACCACCCCGACTTTATCAATGATTTTGACGACGACAAGGACTTTGATTCTGACACTGCCATTGAAGTAATTAAAAAATACAACGCCTGGAAGGAAGGCAAATAAAAAACGCATGATCACCAAACAAAGCGACAAAAAATTATTTCTGCTCGATGCCTTTGCCCTTATTTACAGGGCGTATTTTGCATTCAGCAACAGCCCGCGCATCAATTCAAAAGGCTTTAATACGTCGGCCATTTTTGGGTTTACCAATACCCTGCTCGAAATACTGAATAAGGAAAAGCCTACGCACATTGCCGTGGTGTTTGACATGGAGGGGCCTACCCAGCGTCACGTGGAGTTTGAATCGTATAAGGCCAACCGCGAGGAAATGCCCGAAGATCTCCGGACCTCCATCCCCTTGATTGTAGACCTGGTAAAAGGCTTTAACATTGAAGTGCTGGGCATTGAAGGCTATGAGGCCGACGATGTGATTGGCACGCTGGCCACTAAAGCGGAGAAGGCGGGCTTTACCACGTATATGATGACGCCTGACAAGGATTATGGGCAGCTGGTGGATGCCAACACCTTTATATACAAGCCTGCCCGCCTGGGCAATGGCGCCGAGATACTGGGCCCCGAAGAGATCTGTAAAAAGTGGGAGATCAGCAATGTGCTGCAGCTGATCGATATTCTTGGCCTGATGGGCGATAAGGTGGATAACATTCCGGGAATACCGGGAGTGGGCGAAAAAACCGCCATCCAGATGATCAAGGATTTTGGCAGTATCGAAAACCTGCTGGCCAATACCGATAAGCTAAAGGGCAAAATGAAGGAAAAAGTGGAAGCCAACCGCGACATGGCCATTCAATCCAAGCGTCTGGCTACCATTTGCCTCGACTGTCCCATTGAGCTTGACGAACAAAAACTGGCCATGAAAGAGCCGAATAAACCGGCGCTGCTCGAAATTTTTAAAGAGCTCGAGTTCAGAGCCATTGCTCAAAAGGTGCTGAATGAAGACATAGGCGGTAAGGAAAAGCTGCCAGAGCCTCCAAAGGCCTCGGCGCCCGACCTGTTCAGCGATCCGGCCGATACCGGCGAACCATCGGCCGCACCGGCTTCGGCGGAAGCGCCGGCGAGTAATTTTAAAACCATACGCGATGTGGATCACAACTACGAGCTGGCAGATAGCGAAGAAAAGATCAAAACACTGGCTGCGCTGCTTGAAAAACAAAGCGAATTTTGTTTTGACAGCGAAACCACTTCGTTAAACACGCTCGATGCGGAGCTCGTGGGCCTGTCATTTTCTGTAAAAGAGTTTCACGCGTTTTATGTGCCCATTTCTTCCAATCGTTCAGAGGCCCTGCAGCAGCTCGGCTGGCTAAAGCCCATTTTTGAAAACGACACAAAAACCCTCATCGGGCAAAACATTAAATACGATTACCAGGTGCTGCAAAACTATGGCATTGACATTAAAAACAAGATGTTTGATACCATGGTGGCCCACTTCCTTATTATGCCCGACATGCGGCACAACATGGACGTGCTGGCACAAACCTATTTAAACTATACGCCGGTGAGCATCGAAACGCTGATTGGTAAAAAAGGCAAAGAGCAGATGAGCATGCGCGATGTAGAGGTGGAAAAAATTAAGGATTATGCGGCAGAAGATGCCGATGTGACCTTACAGCTCAAAACACATTTTGCGCCGCTGCTGCATAAAAATGAGGTAGAAAAACTATTTAACGAGGTAGAGGTGCCGCTGATAAAGGTGCTGGCAAATATTGAGCGCGAAGGCATTAACCTGGACGTACCGGCCCTGAAAGAATTTTCGAACCAGCTGCAAAACGACATTCTGGTGGTGGAAAAAGAGATACAGGAGTTTGCAGGAACCAAATTTAACGTTTCATCACCCAAACAGGTAGGCGAAATTTTGTTTGAATACCTGAAAATAGTAGACAAGCCCAAGAAAACAAAAACGGGGCAGTATGCCACCAGCGAAGATGTGCTGAGCAAGCTCGAAAATGCGCACCCAATTGTTTCCAAAATACTAGATTACCGTGAGCTGGTAAAATTAAAATCCACCTACGTGGATTCATTGCCCTTGCTCGTTCACCCGGGCACCAAGCGCATTCATACCTCGTTTAACCAGGTGGTGGCCGTTACAGGCCGCCTCAGCAGCGATAACCCCAACCTGCAGAACATTCCTATCCGTACTGAGCGCGGCCGGCAGATCCGCAAGGCGTTTATTCCTCGCGATGAAGACCATATTCTGCTCAGCGCCGATTATTCGCAGATAGAGCTGCGCATTGTGGCCAGCATTAGCGGGGATAAAAATATGTGCGATGCCTTTATCCATGATAAGGACATTCACACGGCCACTGCTGCCAAAGTGTTTGGCGTTCCCGAATCGGAAGTAACCAAGGAAATGCGCTACAAGAGCAAGAGTGTGAACTTTGGCATTATTTATGGCCAGGGAGCTTTTGGCCTTGCTGAAAATCTTAATATTCCGCGCAAAGAGGCGCAGGAGCTCATTGCCAATTATTTTAAAGAATACCCGGGCATACAGGATTATATGAACGGGTCGAAGGAATTTGCCCGCACCAATGGCTTTGTAAAAACCATTCTTGGCCGCAAACGCTGGCTGCGCGATATAAATTCGGGCAACGCCACGGTGAGAAGCTTTGCCGAGCGCAACGCCATTAACGCACCCATACAAGGCAGCGCGGCCGATATGATCAAAGTGGCCATGATCAATATTTACAACGATCTTAAAAAGCAGGAGTTTAAAACCAAAATGCTGCTGCAGGTGCATGACGAATTGGTGTTTGATGTGTACAAGCCCGAGCTGGAGCGTGTAAAACCTATTATAGAACACCACATGAAATATGCGCTGCCATTAAACGTACCCGTTGAGGTGGGCATGGGCACCGGTGTTAACTGGCTCGAAGCCCACTAGAATTTTTATCTTGAAGATAATCGCGAGATGCTGAAACAAGTTCAGCATGACAGTAAAATTAGTCTTGATATGCCCTAATGGCGGGCCTTGGCAGTCCATGGGTAAGCTATAACAATAAACCGGTATGTCGTCCGTTTATAAAGCATGAAAAAGAATCATCTTTGTATAGCGGCTGCTCTGATCACACTTGGCGCGGGCGCACAAACCGACAGCCTTAAACGGTTTCGTATTTCCGGGTTTCAACTCGACCTGGCCTTTATGGGAAGCAACAGCGATGCGGTGAGCCGCGAAAAATTCAAGGCCTTTGTGCATGAAAACGAATTGCTGAACCGCGACCTGAGCGGGTATAGAACAGGATTGGGCGAACCGGCGCAGAACATAAACGGGTACACTTCCGCAAAGGTTTATGCCACTGTTTTTTTTGGCCATCATAAATCAAAAAAAGCTGAAGTGTTTGCGGGTCTGCGCTACGGCAGCACCAGCCTGGCATCGGCCTATT
Organism: Bacteroidia bacterium; assembly: GCA_044221905.1. Lineage (GTDB taxonomy): Bacteria > Bacteroidota > Bacteroidia > B-17B0 > Aurantibacillaceae > Aurantibacillus. Next base: position 608,054 of record JBGAOE010000002.1, on the reverse strand, counting down.
ACTCAAAGAACAATGTGGACACTACGGGCATTTATGTGAACCAGGCAAACGGCACCAAGCTGATAAAAGCCGATGAATATTATTCGGGTTACAATTATACTATTGATGCCAGCAATATTTTACTGCCTATCGGCATTCGTGTAAGCACTAATCAAAAGCGGCGTTTCTGGTTTTCTGCAGGTATTGAGCTGGCGCCGGGTATTCTCTTTAACCACGCATTGCAGGCCAGCCATGTGGTTACAAAATCAGAGCTGATCCTGAATGAAAACTCGGCGCTTGAACAACACAATACGTATACAAGAGGCAGGATGAGCCCGGTGCTTGTAGAATCGTCGCACAAACGCCTGAGCGGTGTGGGGTTTAACGGATATGCCACAGCACCCTTAAGCGCCAGCCTGCGGCTTTCAAAACGCGTAAAGTTTCTGGAACATCTTAATCTTACCGGAACCCTGGCTCCCGGGGCTTACGTTAACAGAAGCAGGTATAGCGCTTCTACGGGTTTGGTATTAAATACAGCTTTGGGTATACGGTATAATCTTTAAGGGTGTTTGATTAGAAGGCTTTTCTTTATGGGCTGTAACAATCATTTAAAAACATTATTGCTTCACCACTTTAAATGCGCTCTGTACCTGCTTATTTTCTGCTTTTAGGAAATAAATGCCGCTTGGCAGATAAGATATGTCAATTTCCTGTTTTGATTGAGGCTTTTTCAGTTCGTATATTTCTTGCCCCAGTGTGTTTAAAATGCTTACTTTATCAATGGTTATTGCCTGTTCAAATTCCAGATGTAGTTTGGTAGTTGAGGGATTAGGATAGATCTTTACATCTAATTTATTCAAGGATTCCCTGAATCCACTTACACAACCGGCTGCCGCATCAAAATCCGGGCACACTAATTTTACGAATTTTTGCAGGGTGGTGTCGCCGTTTATGCTCTTAAAGCCACCACCAATGTAGATGGCATCGTTATACAACACGGCGCTTGTAATAAGATTATCGGCGCTATCCTGTGGCACCGTCCATGTTCCGTTTTCATAATAAGCCATTCCAAAGGCTTTTTGATTGGCTGCGCACTGAAAGCCTCCAAACGCATACAGCCTGTTTTTAAATGGTACTAAGCTCCAGATAGCGCCATAGCCACAAAATCCACCAAACCCGGCATCCGAAAGCTGGGTGCCGTCCCACTTCATAATGTAATTACCGGCATTTACCAACTTGTGTCCAATTGGTGCCATCAAACTGGGCTAGGCGGAAAAAATCAAAAGAAGGGTAATCATAAAAATTGCCAGTCGCTATGAGTTTGTTTTTATAGACTATCATATTAGTAATTGGCGAATTCTGATTAACGGGTATTGCCGGAACAGGTGTAAAGGTATTGCCATCAAAAGCAACCAGATTTTTGGTAATGGTATTTCCTATGGTATCAATTTTTCCATACATCCAAAGTTTGCTATTCCACTTTAAAAAGCCGTAAAATCCCCCACCTCTATAATCTAGCGTGTTGGGGAAGCAATGGGTAGGAAAGGTGTCCCACACGGCTCCGTTCCATAAAGCAAGTGATTTAGAATAAAGTGTATTAGAACCTACCGAAAGAAAGCCCCCTCCAAATAGGGTTTTATTTCCATAGGTAATGCAATTCCATACCTGAGCGCCACCCGTTGTCAGATTTGAGTTATGCGTATTTATGCCCTTATCCAGGTCGTGAAAACCACTGCCATTATAGGCAAACATACCTTTGTAAGTGGTGTTACAAATGCTATAACCATTAATACTATACAAAATTATTTCGTTGTGTAGAGAGTCAATAAACATTTTATTGATCGCGTCAGCGTCCTGTATTTTTGAGCAGGGAACAGCAGCCCAGTTTTGTTGGGCTGCTGTTGGTATTGTACAGATAAACAGGAGAAGTAGAATAACTAACTGTTTCATTTGAATAAGGTCATTAAAACAAAATTATCCTCGTGGCTGCATGGAAAATAAATAATCAAATAAGTGGTGGCTTTTTCTTTATAAGCTGTAGTCAGTAATCAGGAAATACCTATTCCCTCACAATTTTAAATACGCCTTGAGCTTGCTTATTTTCTGCTTTTAGGAAATAAATGCCGCTTGGCAGATAAGATATGTCAATTTCCTGTTTTGATTGAGGCTTTTTCAGTTCGTATATTTCTTGCCCCAGTGTGTTTAAAATGCTTAATTTATCAACGGTTGTTGCCTGTTCAAATTCCAGATGTAGTTTGGTAGTTGAGGGATTAGGATAGATCTTTACATCTAATTTATTCAGAGATTCCTTAAATCCACTTATACAGCCAGCGGCTGCATCAAAATCCGGGCATACCAATTTTACGAATTTTTGTAAGGTGGTGTCGCCGTTTATGCTCTTAAAACCACCGCCAATATAAATGGCATCGTTATACAACACGGCACTTGTAATCAAATTATCGGCGCTATCCTGTGGCACCGTCCATGTTCCATTTTCATAATAAGCCATCCCAAAGGCTTTTTGATTGGCTGCGCACTGAAAGCCACCAAACGCATACAGTCTATTCTTGAATGGTACTAAGCTCCAGATAGCTCCATAGCCACAAAATCCACCAAAACCAGCATCCGAAAGCTGGTTGCCGTCCCATTTCATAATGTAGTTACCGGCATTACCGGCGGACTTAGGAAAGGCACCCGCAAGATACAATGTATCGTTATAAATTGCCATGGTGTGACACGCAGAAAGGCCGCCCCGAACACCATTACCCACTTGTGTCCAATTGGTGCCATCAAACTGGGCTAAGCGGTAAAAATCAAAAGAAGGATAATCATAAAAATTGCCCGTCGTTATCAGCTTGTTTTTATAGACCACCATTTTAGTGATTGGAGCGTAATTGCTGATTGGTATTGCAGGAACAGGTGCAAAGTTATTGCCGTCAAAGGTCACCAGGTTTTTAGTAATGGTGTTTCCAATGGTATCAAAGCCCCCATACATCCATAGCTTGCTATTCCATTTTAAAAAACCATAAAAACCACCGCCGCTAAAATTGGTAGTATTGCTGAAAATATGTTTTGGAAAAGTATCCCATACTGCGCCATTCCATAAAGCAATGGCTTTTGAAAAAAGTGTATTAGAACCAACAGAATAAAAACTGCCTCCAAACAAGGTTTTATTTCCGTAGGTGATGCAATCCCATAAAAGTCCACCACCGGCAGAAGGGCTAATGTTATGCGTATTTATTCCCTTATCCAGGTCGTGAAACCCATTGCCATTATAGGCAAACATACCTTTGTAAATAGAGTTGCAAATACTAGAGCCATTAACACTATATAAAATTATTTCGTTGTGCAGAGAGTCAATAAACATTTTATTGATCGCAACAGCGTCCGGCATTTTTGAGCAGGGAACAGCAGCCCAGTTTTGCTGGGCTGCTGTTCTGAATAAGCTCATTAGAAAAAGGAGAATAAAGAGGCGTTTCATAGTATGAATTTAAGAAAAAACCGGCAGTTAGCGGTCGGTCTTCACAAACTTGTTGCTGTAGGTTTTGCGGCCGTTGCTGATGTTAATAATATACACACCCGCTTGCAAAAACGATACATCAATGTCTTTGACCTCGCTGGACTTTAAATTGCCTGCGGCTAATTTTTTTCCGCCCAGGTCATATACCGCATAACGCAGATCCTCATTGATAAGTTCTGTATGCGTGATGAGGATGCTTTTTGAAGTTGGATTTGGATAAAGCCCAAACACAACCGCTGTGTTTTCAAAATCCTGTATTCCTACAATCGAATTGACGGCAAATACATCAAAACGCGTGATGGTGGCATCGTCAGCTGTGCCACCGCTTTTTACACCCTGAAAGTACGGAATTTGCTGCCCATCGTCCAGAGGAAACGTATTTATCGAATTGGAATAACCTAAAGCATGCAATCGATTCTGGCTATCTACCGCAATCGTCGTAATGGCCCGGGGTTGCTGAAAATCCAGCCCTTTAGGAAACCCTAATGATTCGGGATACTCCTTGCTGCCCAGGTAAGTGCTCCATACAAGATTCACATTGTTTTTCTGAATACAGGTTACAAAGTTATCATTGGTCCAGATGCCGCTGCTCGGGTCGGGGCCTCCATTGCTGTTATACATCGCCGTATAAATATTAGATGTTGGAAAATTCGTGCTGTTAGTGCCCCCGGCTATGTAAAACAAATTGTTGGAGGTAAATTGTAAGTCATAGGCCGCATCGTCACCATCGCCGCCCAGGTAGGAATTGTGAAGGGTGGTGGCCAGATTTTGAGAATGTACGCTAAAGCAGGCATCGGTTGCACCGGAAGAAGCGGACTGGAAATAGTACAAGCCTGAGTTTACAGTGGTCATAGCACCAGCGGACTGTCCCACGGCATATACATCGCCCCATAGTGTTTTAACGGCATAGTTGCTGATGTTTCCAGCGGTAAACTTGGCACTGTTCGTGGCCAAAACACCGGCAGTTGTAAACCGGACTAAAATACCATCAAAGTTACCACTGTTCGACTTCGCGTTTACACTATTCGGTAAGTTACTGCCACCGGCCTTGCCACAAACGTACACATCGCTTCCGCTAATGGTGAGGCCATAAAAATAATCGGCTGCATACGAGTTGGAATTAGCACCAAGCGCATCTGTGCCGTAAAACGTAAACCACGATTGTAAGCTGCTGGTGTTAAATTTGGCAATGATACCGTCCGTAGATAAGGGGGTTAAAGCGGAGAGCTGCGCAGCATTAAAATTCACGGCATAGGCTCCGGTCCCACCCATAGGGGTCATATTAGTAGAAGCGCTGGCACCAACCACGAAAAAATTGCCCTGTGCGTCGAATTTGCAGGCGTTCAGCTCCTCATCGCCATTACCCCCAAAGTAGGTGAGCCAATTTAGTGTAGTTAGTCCTGTCCCAGGTGTGAGCGCCAACTCACAAATAAATCCGTCCCAGCTTCCCCCACCATAGGTGGCATTAGTAGTGGCCCCCGTTTTAGGTACTGTTGTAAGATTATTTGTTGAAGTATGGCCTACACAGTAAATACTATTACCAGTAAAATCAAAATCGTAAAACTCGTCGTTACCACTACCCCCAACAAACGTACTCCACTGAATTTGCCCCTGTGAATTGAATTTTACAAGAGCTGCATCACCATTGCTACTTGGGCTTGCAACTACACCCTGCGCCTGCGGGAACTGGTTTGCTGAATTGGAATACCCGGCGATATATAAATTATCGCTGGCATCGGTATGCGTTTTGCTTAACCACTCATATTGTGTACCACCAAAATACGTACTCCATTTTAAACCCGGAGTGCTTATGGTTACGGCGTTGGCCTGTTTTATCTGTACAATTAGTGGCAACGAGCTGTTGAAGCTGGATATGGTGGTGAACTGATACGTGTTCCCACCCATATTTACCCAATCTGCGTTCGCAATGTTTACGGGCGAAATGACATTGCTTCCGCTGATGGTGTATTGATACATCTGGGGTTTTTCAAACGTAGTACTTTCCCAATTGGCCTGTATTTTTAATTTGCTGCTCACAATGGAGGTTGCTTTTGCACCAGCTACGTGCATTTGTATATCCTTATAGTTGCCACCCGGATATACCACAAAATACATCACCAACCCGGCATTGTTGCTGGTATAAACCAGGTCAATGTTTTTATAAATAGATTGGCAGGCAATGGCTGCCCCGCCCCTCACATCGGTTCTGCCACTTGCGCCAAACCATTCAGTAAAATAATTCAACTTTGCAAAATTCTGCGTATCTACCCGCGCTAAAAAAGCGCTGGTGGTGCTGTTCTTCCACTCCAAGTCGATCCTGTGCAAAGAATCTATGAGTTGCTTGCCCGCCGGGGTGGTTTTTGTTTTAGAATAACACCAGGAATATTGTTGTTATTTAATAAAAACCGCTTGGGATATGTATTCATGGAGTAGTATTTTACGATGTCAAGAGCATTCTCTTGTTTTTCGGTCGCAAACCTAACTTCGCCGCCGTTAGGATAGTATAACCCTCCCTGCCCGAAGTTATCATAGCTGCCATCGTAGTTGGGGATGGGATTGGGAATGGACATAGAGGGCGTAATTTGTGCTGGTACAAAGAATGCAGCAAGAAGCAGCATTCCCAGAAGGAACGTGTTCGTTTTCATAATTTAGTTTGGGTTTAAGGTTTAAATTGGAGAGTGCACTAAATTACAGTGCGAAACTGCCCTTGTCAATCCGTAAAAACACGTAGATGGCTGAAAAAACACTTTACTTTGTAACAGTAAATAGTGCGAAACCATGCCTTTTATTACAATGGCATCATGCTCCCGTAAAATAAAAAATACCGAAGAAAGACACTTTTATAATTATTGAATAACCGGAAGAACACGGGTACAAACAAAAATACTCCGTGGCTGTGGGGATGGTTGATATGACTTCTAGATCTCCTTACGCATGCGGCCTACGGGAATGTCCATTTGCTCGCGGTATTTGGCCACGGTGCGCCGGGCAATGTTATAGCCCTTTTCGTTCAGCTTGGCGCAAAGCTCATCGTCGGTAAGCGGGTGGCGCTTATCCTCCGTATCAATATAGCTTTTCAGAATGTTTTTTATTTCGCGGCTGCTCACCTCCTCGCCGCTGTCGGTACTCATGCTTTCGCTGAAAAAACTTTTGAGTAAAAATGTGCCATAAGGCGTTTGCACGTATTTACTGTTGGCCATGCGCGAAATGGTGGAAAGATCCATGTTCACCCGGCTGGCAATGTCTTTCAGGATCATGGGCTTGAGCTTGTTTTCGTCGCCGGTCGCAAAATAATCGTGCTGGTACTCCAGGATGCATTTCATACAAATGCTCATGGTGGCATAACGTTGCTGCAATGCCTCTATAAACCAGCTGGCGCTTTCTATTTTGCTTTTAATGAAGCCCGAAGCTTCGCGGCTGCTTTTATCCTTGCTTTTGCTGTACTCTTTCAGCATTTCCTGGTAATCTTTGCTGATCTTCAGATCGGGCATGTTGCGCCCGTTAATGCTGAGTTCGGGCACTCCGTCGGTAACGGTAATGATAAAATCGGGCACCACCGCGCTAAAGCTGCTTTCCTTGGTATCGCTATTGCCCGGCCTTGGGTTGAGGTGTTTTATTTCGTCAATAATGTCCTTCAGCTCTTCGTTATCGATTTCGAGGCGTTTTAATATTTTGTCGTAATGTTTTTTCGAAAACTCTTCCATGTGGTGTCGGATCACCTCCATGGCGAGCACCACCTCGCGGGTTTTTTCGGTTTTGCGCTCCAGCTGCAGCAGTAGGCATTCCTGCAGGCTGCGGGCACCTACGCCCGCAGGATCAAAGCTTTGTATGATCCTGAGCACCTGCTCCACTTCCTCCACCGTGGTGGAAATGTTATAATTAAACGCCAGGTCGTCTACAATCAGCTCCAGCTCCCGCCTCACGTAACCATCTTCATCCAGCGAGCCAATCAGGTACATGCCAATGGTGTATTCCTTTTCGCTGATGTCTTTTAAGCCCAGCTGCTGCTCCAGCAGCTCCTGGAAACCAATGCCTTCGGCTACCACAAAGCTTCGCGACTCCTCGTCGGGCCCCTTATTCACCACATCATACTTATAAGAGTCCAGCTCCTCGGCATCCATATAATCCTCCATCTCCACATCGTTGCTGGTCTTCAGCTCGTCTTCCTTCAGGTCGCCGTTGTCGTCAAACTCCTCTTCGCCTCCTTCCTCCGAATTTTCGTTGCTGTACAACTCCTCATCGCCGTCGTTGGCATCTTCTTCCAGCGCCGGGTTCGATTCCAGCTCTTCCTTAATGCGGTCCTCGAGCGCCAGGGTAGGCAGCTGCAGCAGCTTCATCAGCAGAATTTGCTGAGGCAGCAGCTTTTGCGAAAGCTTAAGGTATTGCGAATGCTTAAGGGCCATGCTTAATTAACGTAACACAGGTAATAATTCTTTTTACCTTTTTGTATGATGATGTATTTGGTTTTAATCAGGTGGCTGGCAGTGATCACCAGGTCGGGGCTGCTTACTTTTTCTTTGTTAATGCTGATGCCACCGCCCTGGATCATTTTGCGCGCCTCGCTTTTGCTGGGGAACACTTTTGTTTTTTCGGCCAGCAGGTCTATCACATTCATAGTGCTGTCGAGTTCGTTTTTATCAATGGGAAACTGCGGTACGCCATCAAACACATCTAAAAACGTTTCGTCGTTCAAATTGTTTAAATCGCTGATGGAGCCGGTAAACAATACCTGGCTGGTTTCAACGGCCGCCAGGTAATCGGCCTCGCTGTGCACCTGCGTGGTAAGCTCCTTAGCCAGCGTTTTTTGAAGTGTGCGTTTCCCGGGATCCTGGTCGTGATCGGCGATCAGGCGCTCCACTTCCTCCTTTGGCAAAAAGGTAAATACCTTGATATAGTTTTTTGCGTCCACATCGCTTACGTTGATCCAGAACTGGTAGAATTTATAAGGCGATGTTTTGTTGCGGTCTAACCACACGCTGCCGCTTTCGGTTTTGCCAAACTTGGTGCCGTCGGCTTTTTTAATCAATTGTGTGGTTAAGGCAAAGGCTTCGCCGCCGGCTTTGCGGCGTATCAGCTCGGTGCCGCTGGTAATATTGCCCCATTGGTCGGAGCCGCCCATTTGCAGCTTGCAGTTCTTTTCCTGGTGCAGGGTATAAAAATCAAAGGCCTGCAGCAGCTGGTAGCTGAACTCGGTAAAGCTCATGCCGGTTTCCAGGCGGTTTTTCACCGAGTCCTTTGCCATCATATAACTAACGGTCAGGTGCTTGCCAACATCGCGGATAAAGGTGAGGAACGAATAGTTCTTCATCCAGTCGTAATTGTTTACCAGCACAGCCCCGTTGGCGCTGTCGTTAAAATCAAGAAAACGCTGCAGCTCTTTTTTTATGCCCTCCACGTTTTTAAAAAGGGTTTCTTCATCCAGCAGGTTGCGCTCGGCCGATTTGCCGCTGGGATCGCCCACCATGCCGGTGGCGCCGCCTATGAGGGCTATGGGCTTATGGCCCGCTTTTTGAAAACGAAGCAGCGTGAAGATCTGCGTGAGGTGCCCGATGTGCAGCGAATCGGCAGTGGGATCAAAGCCAATGTAACCGGTAACGGTTTCCTTGTTCAGCAATTCTTCCGTACCCGGCATGATGTCCTGCAACAGCCCGCGCCAGCGTAGTTCTTCTACAAAATCTGTTTTCATATCGACACAAAATTACAAATATTATACCAAGCTCTTACCTCTTATAAGCGGCGAAGGTAGCGGTTTTTATTCCTATCTTAGCTCCCATGTTTATTTATAATGTAACGGTAAATATTGCCGATGAGATACACTACAAGTGGCTGGGCTGGATGCAGGAAGTGCACATACCCGATGTGATGAAAACAGGCTGTTTTATTGACAGCCAGATCTTAAAAGTGCTTTATGTGGAGGACGAGGGCCACACCTATTCGATACAATATAAATTTCTCGAAATGGGTGATATCGAAAAGTACCAGAAAGAGTTTGCGCCTGGCCTGCAGGCCGCTCACAAAGCCATGTTTGGCGAAAAATACGCTGCGTTCAGAACTATTTTACAGATTATTTAAGGTTAAGCCGCACCGTGTTGTAAGGCCTTTCGGCCCGCTCAGGGAACCTGGGTATAATAAAGCGAAAATGCCGGTAACCAACCGGCATTCTCTATCAAAGTAACTAATTGTTTAACCCTTAATTATGACAATTGCTGTTACTTATTATCTCAAGTAATTAATTCATTTTAAAAGGAGGAATTTTTCCATCCTTCATCATTTGAAGGCTTTTCTTTTTGTGCTCTTCAAAGTTGCCAAAAGCCAAAGCATCCAGCATCTCGTTGCGGCTCATGTGCGGGTTGCCAAACTGTTTGCGGATTTCATCGGCGCAGCGGTCCACATACTTTTCAAATTTCATGGGTGCCCAAACGTATTCTTTTTTGACCGCGTCTTTTTTAATGGCAAACTCCTTTGGCAGCTCACCCTCTATTTTTGCCTTAATATCAAGCCCTTCGTAGGTTTTTGGCAACTGTCGGTTGTCAAACATAAAGGGCTTGCTTACCATAATAACATGTTTTTTACGTTTAGGGTCTATCATCGACAAGCCCTCAATACGCAAACCCTTCTTTTTTAAAGTTCCGTATTTGCTTTCAAAGTGTTTTAGTATCTCAAACATGCGTTTTGGATTTAGAGGACTACAAAGTTAACCAATAAAATGTTAATAACTTTACTTTTTAGACGAAAACATTTTTCTAATTATTTTTAGACGTGAATTGACTGTTAGAAAGCCGTTAATCACCGGTTAATTTTCGGTTAATTTACTGATAATCAGAACAATTTTTCAGGTTCAAAAATTTTAATCCCGCACCGGATTTTGCGGTCAAAAAAGATCTTTTTCCGTTAAAAAAGTTAAAGGCAGCTGTTCAGTCTTTTTTATAGACCAGAACATTAAATACATAAGGATTGATCCGTTTGATCTGCTCTGAGCGTTTCAGGTTTTTTAAAGGCGCTTTTTTGCCTTGTGCCAGCAGCTCGCGGCGGGTGCTGTCGGTTGCCTGGCTGCGGATGGATTTGAGGATCTCATTGGCTTTTATAGCAAAACCAGTGGCTTCAGAGCTGTTGAGCTTGCCCCGGATCACGCCGATGATGTTGCCATTGTCGTCAAGCAGCGGGCCGCCGCTGTTGCCGGGGTTTACAGGAATAGACACCTGGTACATGGTGGTATCGTTAAAATAGCCGCTCAGCGAGCTCAGCGAACCTTCGCCGTACACCATGTCCTTGCGCGGGTAGCCGAGGGTAAACACTTTTTCGCCCACATCAGTCGTCTTTTCTTTTAAGGCAAAAGGCACCTGCCATGTTTTGATGAGGGCAGTGTTTTCAATTTTCAGAATGGCCAGGTCCAGTTTGGGATCGCTCAGAACAAGGCTGGCCAGGGTTCTTTCGGTGCTGTTGTTGCGGATAAAAATGCTGTCGGCATTTTCCACCATGTGCAGGCTGGTGATCACATACCCGTTGTTATTAATGGCAAAGGCGCTGCCCTCGAGGTTGGCCGGGGCATAGGCGGGTTTTTGCTTGCTTTTATTGATCTCTTCCACTAGCGTGCCGTTGATGGCTTCCGTGGAGTATTTTAATTCCAGGATCTCGCGCTTCAAATCGATGAGCTGGTTGTTTTGTTTTTTAAGCAGGTAGCCACCCATGCTGAGTACAGCCACGGTGCTGAGCACAGCCACCAGGGCAGTAGTGGCGGCCACGGCAGCCGTTTTGCCAAAACGTTTGGCAAAGGTGCCATCCTGGCTCATGCTAATAACACGTGCATTGCCAAATTCTTGGCGGTGAATGTTTTGGAGCTTTTCTTTAAGCGCCTGCTTTGCCGCGCGGGCCTGCAAGGCGCTTATCAATTGCCGGTGCTCGGTAAAAGCCTGCGAAAAGGCGGTGTCTGACTGCAAGCGTTGTTCAAATTCAATCTGTTGTTCCCTGCCTATCGTTCCGTTTAAATAATCGTCAAATAAATCTGTCGGTCTCATTATGTGGTTGTCCTTCTGTTTTATAGTTCTCTAATGGTTTATCAAAAAAGTACTTTTTTAAGCGTTGTAAACACTTGTATTTTTGGTTCTTGGCGTTGTCGGCATTGGTGTAGCCAAATTTTTCGGCAATCTCGTCCATGCTCAGCCGGTGCACGTAAAAATCGCTGATCAGCGTGGCGCAGGGTTCTCCCAGCTCGCTAAGGCTTTGGTTCATCCTCTCAATATCGCTTTCGCGGCTCAAGTGCTCCTCCAGCCCATCACTTACGTCCACCACTTCGTTCTCCTCCTCTTCTTTTAAGAGAAAGGTCTTTCCGTTTTTTTTCAGCTGCTTCAGCCAAAGACGCTTGGCCACCGAATAAATATAAGTTTGCAGCTGGCAGTTGAGCTCAAAGCCCGGTTTTTGGGCATTCTCGTACAGCACAATCACTGTTTCCTGGTAAATGTCCTGCGCTGATTCTTCGCTGCCGCTGTTGTTTACAATAAGCTTAAGAACGAGGTTGTAGTACTTTTTATACAGGGCGTTTAATACTTCGTTACTGCCGGTGCGCAACCCATCCATAAACTGGCCATCGGTAAACTGCACTTTTGCTTTTGACATAAACGCCGTGTTCAGGTTAATACTTGTTTTGCATAAAGGTAACCTTAAGCGCGCAACAATTAATGTTTAAAATGATTTAATAGGGGGTAACCCGAAAATTAATCAAATTTATTTGACTGATAGTCAGCCTATTATGAATTAATTTATAATTAAGCACTTTTTTTGGGTTACCATTTAAAAAAAAAAGTATCAATGTAAAATCAACAACAATTTTAAAACGTAAATCAAAATGAAAAAAGCATTCTCAATCATCGCAGTAGCTGTAGTAGCTGCTTCATTCGTAGCTTGTGGTCCTTCTGCTGAAGAAAAAGCTAAAATGGAAGAAAACGCAAAACGTACTGCTGATTCTATTGCAAACGCTATCAGCACCCAAATGAACGAAGCTACTCCTGAAGCTACCGTTGATTCTGCTGCCGCTGCTGCTGCCGCTGCAACTACAGCTCCTGCTGAAGCTCCAAAACATTAATTATTTGTGTTTAGTTAGTTAGCTGATTAGCCTCAAAGCTTTGCTTTGGGGCTTTTCTGTTTTTTGATTAGCTTTGCGCAATTACAGTTTTATGAAAAATATACTCTTATTTTTTAGCCTGGGCGCTGTTCTGCTGGGCTGCGGTCCGGCTGCCGAAGAGCGCGATGCCATGCACCGCCGGGCAAAGGTTTTCCAGGATTCGATCGCCAATGTGATCAGGATGTCGATGGATGAAGCGGCAGCTCCGGGGCCGGCCGCCACACCGGCAATGGTAACCCCGGCACCGGGCCAAACGCCCCCAGCCGGCGCTCCCGCGGCCTCTAATCCTGCACAGCCAGCTGCACCGGCTCCCAATCAGAATAAATAACAGGTTTTAACTCAATTCCCGAAACGGCCCCGTATCTTTGGGACTTGTATCATGGAAATCACAGTTCAAAAAGTATTAGATGCCCTTAAGTATGTGGATGACCCTGACCTGAAAAAGGACCTGGTGACTCTAAACATGATTAAGGACGTAGAGGTGAACGGAAAAAACATTTCGTTTACGGTGGTGCTTACCACACCCGCCTGTCCGATGAAGGACATGATCCACAACGCCTGTATGAATGCTATTTTGCATTACGTGGATAAGGAAGCCAAGGTGAAAATCAACATGACGGCTTCGGTAACCACCAAAAAGGAAAAGGACGAAACCACGCTGAAAGACGTGAAGAATATTATTGCCGTGGCCAGCGGCAAGGGTGGCGTTGGTAAAAGCACAGTAGCCGCCAACCTGGCGCTGGGCCTGGTGCGCCAGGGCGCTAGGGTGGGCCTGGTGGATGCCGATATTTACGGCCCCTCGCAGCACATTATGTTTGGTGTGGAGCGCGAAGCTCCCGGACCCGCTGAGTTTAACGGCCAAAAGAAAATGGCACCGGTTGAAAGCTACGGCGTAAAAATAAACTCCATTGGTTTTCTGGCAGGCCCCAACCAGGTGGTGGCCCTGCGCGGCCCCATGGCTACAAAAGCCCTGTCGCAGCTGTTTTACGATACCGTGTGGGGCGAGCTCGATTACCTGATCGTTGATCTGCCGCCCGGTACGGGCGATATACAGATAAGCCTTTGCAGCCAGGTGCCTTTAACCGGCGCGGTGGTAGTGTGCACGCCGCAACAGGTGGCTATTTCAGACGCCCGCAAAGGCATAGCCCTGTTTGAGCTGCCGCAGCTGAACGTACCCGTTTTAGGCCTGGTGGAAAACATGGCCTGGTTTACACCGCACGAACTGCCCGATAATAAATATTATATTTTTGGCAAGGATGGTGTAAAAGACCTGGCCGAAGAATTAAGCCTGCCATTGCTGGCGCAGCTGCCGCTGGTGCAAAGTGTGCGCGAGGCGGCCGATGCCGGCCGGCCGGCTGTATTGCAGGATGATACCCCGCAGGCTGTATCGTTTATAGAGCTGGCGCAAAATGTGGCGCAGCAGGTAGCCATTAAAAATGCCGGGTTGGTGGAAGCTTAATACCCGGCCCAATCTTCACTTCTTTATTTTTGAAATGGTTTTGCCGACCGACTTCGCAGGCTTCGTCATATCTTTTATCGCAAAATCAACCGCCTCTTTCAGCAATGCTTTTACTTTCGGGTTACGGTAATCGGCGGGCTTTTTTATGTCTATGTGCCGGATCAAATTTCCCGTTCCTGTTAACAGGCTATGCGGGTCCTTTAAACGGGTACCTTTGTTAAAGCCCAGGTTCACATGATTGGTATAAATGGGCAACATGCAAAAAGCGTCCTGCAGCTTGTCGGAAACGGAAAAGACAGCCGTTAAGGCATGCGTGTGATAAAGCAGCTCATTGCTGTCGGGGCACATTTCCATAACAAATTGCCGCAAATCGCTGAAAAGATCAATGAGAGGCTGATCCTTAAAATCCAGTAAGCGCAGAAAATCGGGATGTATGGGTCGTTTCATGGTGCGAAGGCAGGCATAATAAAGGTACTTATTTTAGGCGTACTTCAGCTTGTCCTTATTTGGAAAGAAAGGGATGACCCATCATCGCCCGGCACATAAAGAACTATCGCGCCACTGTTTGCCGCAGGTTTTCGAGCATGTTCTCTACCAGCCTGGGCAGATCGTATTTTTCTTTCCAGCCCCAGTGCTCCCGTGCTTCCGTATCGTTAATGCTTTTTGGCCAGCTGTCGGCAATAGCCTGTCGGAAATCGGGCTTATAAGTAATGCTGAAATCAGGAATGTGTTTTTTTATTTCGGCGGCAATGTCTTTTGGGCTGAAGCTGATGCCCGATAAGTTATAAGAACCGCGGATCTTAATGTTTTCGGTGGGTGCATGCATGATCTCGATCGTGGCGCGGATGGCGTCTTCCATGTGCATCATGGGCAGGGCCGTGTTTTCGCTCAAAAAACATTCATAAGTTCCTTTTTTAAGCGCCTCGTGAAAAACATGCACTGCGTAATCGGTGGTGCCACCGCCCGGTGCGCTTTTCCAGCCAATGAGGCCGGGGTAGCGAAGGCTTCTTACATCCACACCGTGCTTGTTAAAGTACCATTCGCACCAGCGCTCGCCTGCCTGTTTGCTTACGCCGTAAACCGTGGTTGGTTCCATTACCGTGTATTGCGGCGTATTTTGGCTGGGGGTGGTGGGTCCAAACACAGCAATGGAGCTGGGCCAGTATATTTTTTTAACGTGTTTTTCTTTTGCCAGGTCCAGCACATGAAAAAGACTTTCCATGTTGAGCTTCCAGGCAAACATGGGATTTTGCTCGCCGGTGGCCGAAAGCAGGGCTGCGAGGTGATAAATGTGCGTGATGCCGTGCTTTTTCACCAACCCGTGCATGGCTTTGCCATCAAGGGCATCCAGCACTTCAAAGGGATTGGCAGGCTGGCCTTCGGGCTTTTTAAGATCAGAGGGGATCACGTTATCGTGACCATACATTTTTGATAACTCGGCTGTTAATTCAACCCCAATTTGCCCGCCAGCACCTATGATCAGGATTTTCTCACGCGTGTCGCCCATGACATGAATCTTAAAAACATTTTATATCTTTGCAAACCTAAGTATTTAAAAGTTTTTTTAAAACTTTTATTTCTGGATGATAATATAACCTGCAATTATTTTTATCACGTATGGCCTTATTAGTAAACCGTATTGACAAAGACGTCCTGAAGCGGCGTTTACAGGAAGAAAACCTTCCGCGAAAAACAGTATCTTTTTACCGTTACACCCAAATTGCCGATCCCCAACAGCTGCGCGACGAGCTGTATGTGAAATGGAGCGCCTGGAACTGCTTTGGAAGGATTTACCTGGCCCAGGAAGGCATTAATGCACAAATGAGCGTGCCCCAAACGCACTGGGCCGAGTTTGAAAAAGACCTGCACAGCTATTCATTTTTCAGCGGGGTGCCTTTTAAACATGCGGTGGATGGTAACGGCAAATCGTTTTACAAGCTGGTGCTTAAGGTAAAGGAAAAAATTGTGGCCGACGGCATCAATGATCCGGACTTTGACCCCTCTAAAACCGGCAGCTATATGACTGCCCGCCAGTTTAATGCCGCTATCGAAAACCCCGACACCATTGTGGTGGACATGCGCAACCATTACGAAAGCGAAGTGGGCCGCTTTGACGGCGCCTTTTGCCCCGATGCCGATACCTTTAGGGAAGAGCTGCCGCTGGTGGTGGATTACCTGAAGGGCAAGGAGGATAAAAAAGTGATCATGTACTGCACGGGCGGCATTCGCTGCGAAAAAGCCAGCGCCTATTTGAAGCACAAGGGATTCAGCGACGTGCACCACCTGCAGGGCGGCATTATACAATACGCGCAGGAAATAAAAGAGCAGCAGCTGGAAAGCCGTTTTCGCGGGGTTAATTTTGTGTTTGACGAGCGCATTGGCGAGCGCATTACCAACGATGTTCTGAGCGAATGCCACCAGTGCGGGGCGCCCTGCGATACGCACGTGAACTGCAAAAACGACGATTGCCACCTGCTGTTTATACAGTGCGCTGCCTGTAACGAAAAAATGAAGGGATGCTGCACACCGGAGTGCATGAGCATTGCGGCGCTTCCCATAGAAGAGCAGCGCCGGCTTCGCAAAGGCCGCGTGAAAAACGGTCCCGAATGCCTGTCGGTTTACAAAAGCCGGCTGCGGCCAAATTTGAAGGAAATATTAAAAAATGATGTAACTTTAAAACTCATCTAAAAACAATATCCTTATGAAAAAGATCCTTGGTTTTTGCCTGCTGATGCCTCTGATCGCGTTTAATTTGTCGTGCAAAAAAGACAAGCTCACCGAATTTGACATTAGCTACAGCACCAGCTTAACGGTGCCTGCCGCCAGTTATACCGCCAACGTGCCGGCCGATTTTTCGACACCCGAAATCCCCACCGAATCGAGCAGTAAATTTTCGGCCAAAAAAACCGCGCAGGACCACATTACCGAAATTAAAATGACCCGCTTTAATATTTCCACTTCGGGCAGCGATCTGAGCATTTTAAAAAACATTGCCATTTACCTTAAAACCTCCAACCTGGGCGATGTGCTGGTAGCCACCAAAAGCAATATTCCGGCAGGCACCACCAGCACCTCGGCCGATCTGCAGGACGTGAACATTAAGGACTATATTTTTAAAGATAAGATCCAGTTCAGGGTTACCCTTACCCTTGGCGCCGGCTCCACCTCGGGCCAGCAGTTCAGCATGGACCAAACCCTGCACGTTAAGGGCAAGCTCATTAAATAATTAAAACAGTATAAACACACGTACAATGCCTATTTATCATCACCTCGGAAAGATCCCACAAAAGCGGCACACTATTTTTAAAAGTGAGCAGGATAAATTTTATTACGAACAGCTGTTTGGCACCGAAGGATTCCATGGCATGTCGTCGTTGTTATACCATGTGCACCGGCCAACGCAGGTAAAAGAGATTTTAAAGAGCTATTCGGTGGCACCTAAAATAGCCATTGATAAAAACATAAAAGCATTGCTGCTGAAAGGCTTTGAAATAAAGCCGGCCGACGATTTTTTGGAGAGCCGCAAAACGCTGCTGATCAACGGCGACTGTGCCATAGGCCTGGCAGCACCCACCAAAAGCCAAACCGGGTATTTTTATAAAAATGCCGATTGCGATGAAATGCTTTTTATTCACAAAGGCACGGGAGTTTTAAAAACCTTTATGGGTAACATTCGCTTTGAGTATGGCGATTACCTGATCATTCCGCGCGGCATGATTTACCAGATGCATTTTGACGGATCGGACAACCGCCTGCTGTTTTGCGAAAGCCATGCGCCGTTTTATACGCCCAAGCGCTACAAAAACTCGCAGGGCCAGCTGCTGGAGCATTCGCCGTTTTGTGAGCGCGATTATAAATTGCCAACCGAGCTGGAGGTGCACGACGAAAAAGGCGATTTTATTGTGAAGATAAAGAAAGAGGGCATGATGCACGAAATGGTGTATGCCACACACCCTTTTGATGTGGTGGGCTGGGACGGCTATAACTTCCCATGGGGCTTTTCCATTCACAATTTCGAGCCTATTACCGGCCGGGTACACCAGCCGCCGCCGGTGCATCAAACCTTTGAAACCAGCACCTTTGTGGTGTGCAGCTTTTGCCCGCGCCTTTACGACTACCACCCCCTGGCGATACCGGCACCGTATAACCACAGCAATATCGACAGCGATGAGGTATTGTATTATGTGGACGGCGACTTTATGAGCCGCAATAATATTAAGCAGGGCCACATTACACTGCACCCCAAAGGCATACCGCACGGGCCTGCCCCGGGGGCCATGGAGCGCAGCATTGGCAAAACAGAAACCGAAGAGCTGGCGGTGATGATAGACACTTTTAGGCCGCTGATGGTAACCGAAGAGGCCATGGGCATAGACGATGGCAAGTACTATAAAAGCTGGGTGGAATAAAACCGGCCGGCCGTTGTACCTTTCGAAAAATTTGCTATTTTAGATTCTGAATCCACCAGCGCGTTATAACAGGCGCTGCCGGTGCTTAAATCGATGCCCATGCGCTATTTTAGAACGGCTGTATTGTGCCTGGCAGTTTTATTTGCTGCCTGCCATAAAAACAAAAGGAAAGCCAATCCTGATCCCGGTCCCCAGGACACGGAACTTGCCAAAGGCTTGCCGGAAAATCCGCGGGCTATTCACGGTTATTTTTTTGCAGGCATATCCAACTATAATTACGATCTGACAAATTATAAAGTAACCCTGTATGCGGCCTTTCACGATCCGGCGGCCAGTCTCACCAAAACGTACGATCATGTTAACAACAATCTTTCGTTTAGCGAATTGTTTGGAAATGTGGCGGTAGGCAGCGTTCAGTTCAGCAATGCGATGAATTTGTCCGTTAACGGATTTGGCGGAAGCCAGGTGTCTTATCTATATAACACGCCGTTTCAGCAGGACGTGAGTAATATCGTGCCGGCATGGCTCACCGCCGGGAACGGATCCTTTAAGCCGCTAAACATTTCTCTTACACGCGGGTTCCCGGTGATTACGCCTACCATAGTTCCTTCCACCGCCTCTTATTCCGTTAGCCTGGTGAACGATTTTGTAGTTACGGCCGATAATTTTATTTCCAATTACGATTCGTTAATTGTAACGATCATCCCTACCAGCAGCTCCAACCAAACCATCAAAAAGAAAGTTTCGGCACCGGGCACCTCTGTTACCTTCACAAAAAATGAGCTGGCGGGTCTGCCATCGGGTAGCTGGTCTACCAATATCATTTATTTCCAGGCGTGTAATTATTCGCACATCACCATTAATGGCAAGCTTTACCTGTTTGAGCTTTCAAACAAGTATCAGAATTATGTTTACGTTAATCCTTAAACAGGCTTGCATTTTATTATGGCGAGCCGTTAGCTATCGGCTTGCCGAAGCATGATATGGTGAGCTTGCCGAACCATCCTTCCGCAGGCTCAGGATGATAAGCGTTCAATCGTAAAGTATAACAGATTGTAATAGTATAAAAACAAAAGCGCCGGATATTTTTCCGGCGCTTTTTATTTGCAGTATTATGTTGTGACTCAGTTAGCCTTTACAAATGGATTTTTAAACTTGGCATCGGTGAGGATGGCCGGATCGGTAAGTGTTTTCAGGAAATCCACCAGGCCCTTTTTCTCAGCATCGCTCAGGTTTAATTTAACGGGCGGGATATTCTGAATTTCCAACTCATCCAGCTGGCCGTTGTGGTTGCTGTCAAACGCGGTCAGAAGCTGCTGTTCGGTGATCCCGTTATCTAAATTCTCAAGGTCAATGTCTCTCAGGAAAATGTCGAGGTTGGGATGGTTTTTAATGCCGCTGTTGTAGTGCTCCACCACTTCTTCAAGGGTTTTAAAACGGCCGTCGTGCATATAAGGCGCAGTAAGCTCAATATTAAGCAGCACCGGCACCATAAATTTACCGTTGTCGCTCACCTGGTTGCTGATAGAGCCTATGCCGTTATCGGCATATACCTTGTCGAGCCCAATGTTAAAGTCATCGTCGGTAAAGCCATAACCACCGCCGGTGCTGGTGCTGTCGAAAATAGGGCCTACCAGGCTGTTTGATTCGATGTGGTGGCAGTTAGAGCAGCGGGCCTTGCCAAAAAACATAAGCTTGCCCAGTGTTTCGGAAGCATTGAGCGTTGCCTGGTTTTTTTGATGACGGGCAAAGCGGTTGTTTGAGAAATTGAAATTTTTAATAAACTCGGCCAGGGCCTGGCGCACTCTTGAGCTATCGATGTAATCATCGCCAAAAGCGCCCGCAAACAGAGCGGGGTAATAGTTTATTTTAGAAATTTTGGAAGCCAGCTGGTTCAGGTCTTCAAACCGCATCTCTACGTGATTTTTAATGGGCTTAAGCACCAGGTTGCTCATGTTGTCTGCCCTTCCGTCCCAGAACATACGTCCCGATTTTGCAAAAATGGAAGGGGTGTTGCGCGAGGTTTGCTGGTTCTCGAGTCCGGGACTGAACTGCAGGTTGTCGCAAAATGCCCGGGTTTGCTGGTGGCAGCTGGCGCACGACACGCTGTTGTTGAGAGAAAGCGCGCGGTCGTAAAACAGAACGCGGCCCAGGGTGGCCAGCCGGTCGTTGCCCGAGCTGGTATAGTTATCGGGCGTGGCCGGCAGCACCGGGGTGGATGAGTACTTTTCATTGGCCTCATCTTTCAGCGTTTCGTTCTTCTTGCACGAAACCACGATGATCACCATCGAAAGGATTAGAAGTAAGCTGATTTTTGTTTTCATGGCACAGGATTAAAAAGGTTAAAATCTAAGCACTAAATATATCGTTGTGGGTATTATAATGCGTGTAGAGGATTTGTCGCTGCTCGAATAGGTGTTGTTTATGCCGCTGCTGTTGGTAAGAGTTACATCGGAGGTTACCGATTCGCTCAAAAAAACCATAGGCACTTCGGCATATATGCTCAAGTGCTTGTAAATGTTGTATTTTACGCCTACGCCTACCTGCGCACCATAACCGGTGGTTCTGTCGGTAGTTACAAGTTTATTGTTTTCAATAGGACTTTGTATGGATTGCGACGTAAAGGTATTGGCGGTTTCGCGCTTAAAGCGCTCGGTCACAAAATCGGCAAAGCCATTGAGTGTAATATGGCCCGATTTGACAAAATTATACGAAACCCCTGCCCTTATGTTGAGGTTCAGCTGGTCGGTAGTGCGGGGATCCATCTGCCCGGTGATGTCTACGCTTTCGTGCCTGTTAACAAGGCCCAGGCCCAGGCGAAAACCGATCTTATCTTTAGAGTAAAGATTGTAAAATACATCGTAAGGCAACTGCTCGAGCGTAGCGGAGGGATTGTTGCTGATCACCTGCTTGATGAGGGAAACCGTATTAAAGCCAATTTCGTGATTCCACACCGCGGTGCTGTCCTGGGCGGAAGCTGTGAGTGAAACAACAAAACAAAGCAGTGCCAGTATTTTTTTCATAACCTTTATAAGCAGATCAAATATACAAAAATTTGGATAATAACCTAATGAAAACAGGGTATTGTATGCGTGGAACTTGGTATCTGGTTAAAATAACGCGGTGGATGTAAAGAAATTGCCTGGCGGCCAACCCATCGGTTAATTGTTAATCAAAAATCATTAAAACGCGCTGCTGCTGCTTTTCGGTAAATGCGCCCAATAGGCAGGGTAGCCGTGCCTATTGTAACTTTTGCCGGAGAGTAACTGCTTATTTTTTGCGTATTAACAATATAAGATTTATGGATGCGTAGAAACGTGGTGCTGCCGAGCATTTTTTCCATTTCGCCGATGCGGAATTTGGTGACCAGTTTTTTTTGGGCGGTGTAAATGCGGATGTAATCTTTAAGGCTTTCGATGTACAGGATCTCATCGGCCATCACTTTTACATGGGTTTTGTCCACATTAAAAAAATAGTGCTGCTTTTCAGCAGCTATCTGACTTTGATGCCCGGTGCGGTCAAATACCTTATTCACGGCTTGCAAAAAACGGCTAAAGGCAATGGGCTTGAGCAGGTAATCCACCACGTCGAGCTCGTAACCTTTCAGTGCATAACGATGATAGGCCGTGGTAAGGATAATGTGGCAGCTGCCTTTTATGGTGGTAATAAAATCGAGGCCGTTGAGCCCTGGCAGGTTTATATCCAGCAAAATAAGATCTATTTTTTGGCTGCGAAGCAGCTCCAGGGCCTGCAGGGCATTTTCGCAAACCCCTGTCAGCGCCAGCGATGGCAACCTGCCAACGTACTCCCGCAGCACATCGGCTGCCAGGGGCTCATCTTCCACTATCAAACAATTTATTGCCTGCATGCGGCGCCAGTTGAATGTTTAAACTTGTTTTAAAGATATTACCCAGGCGGGTAGTTTGCAACGAAAATTGCCGGTACTGCAGTTCCAGCTGCCTGCGAATGTTAGCCAGGCCTATGCTTTCGCCTTCGCCTTTCATTTTTAAGGGGGCCTGGCCCATGGGGTTTTTTATTTCAAGCCAAAGCGCATTGGCCTTAAGCGAAACACGGATGTCAATAATCCCTCCTTCCACGCTGCCGTGCTTAAAGGCATTTTCAACCAAAGGCAATAAAAGCAGAGGCGCAACGCGGGCTTCGGCATCGTCGGTATTTTTTTCGAATCTGGCGGTGAGGCGCCGGCTGTAACGGAGCTGCTGCAGCTCAATATAGTCTTCAATAATGGCCAGCTCCTCGCTCAATAAAATCGTGTCCTGCCCGGTTTCATACAGCATAAAACGAAGGATTTTTGAAAGCTGGAGAATGGCTTCGGGTGCAGCCGGCGATTGGGCGCGTGCGAGCGAAAAAATGCTGTTGAGGGTGTTGAATAAAAAATGAGGATTCACCTGGCCTTTTAAATGCAACAGCTCGGCCCGCAGCTTCTCGCGCTTTAGCTGCTGCTGCTGCTTCACTGCCGCCAGGCGCAGCTTAAACAATTTAATGGCTGCGGCAATGCCAAGCACCTGCATCAGGTCGAGCAGCGAATATAAGTAGCGCGCAATGATTTGAAGGCCTGAGAGCACGGGCCGGCTCTCTTCATAAATAAGCGGCCATATTACATGCTGCATGAGCAGGCGCACACCCGCCACGGCCAGCAAAATCACCATAACGGTTTCAATATAAAGCGCTGGTTTGCCGGCTTGGCTGATCCACCGGCCCACCAGCCGGTAAAGCACATAATAAGTAACCGCCAGCTTTATCAACAACACCAGCCCCACGCTGGCAGCCGCCTGTAAAAATAAAAGCGCAGAGGGATGCCGGCTGAAAGAAGCCGACAGGTACAGCTCGTTGTATAAGCTAATGCTGTATTGAACCAGCCAGAACAATACATGCAGCAGCAGGCGCCGGTATTTCATGATCTTAAATTAGAAAAAATGTTGGCTGCCCGCATAAAAATAGATGAACAGCAGCCTGCAACCTATCAACTGCCGATAAATGGCGCATCCTGTTGTATGGATGCAGGAAAAGCCTGTTTCTCTATTTTCAGAAAAAAGCGGGTTAATGCAGTATAAGTTTGAATAAAAATAACTCTTATGAAAGCGCTTTATTTTCTTCTGGCAGTGTGTATTTTAGCAGCTAAGCTTTACCCGCAATCATTTACAAAAATTACGGGCAACCCGCTGGCAGCCACCCCAGGCGATTCGCGCAGCGTGAACTGGGTAGACTTAAACAACGATGGTTTTTTAGATTGTGTTATCACCAACGGTCCTTATGGCGGACAAAACAACATGGTGTATATGAACACCGGCACGGGCAGTTTTACCGCTCTGGCATCCGATTCTATTGTGCTTGACAACATGCCCTCCGATGGCGCCACCTGTGCCGATACCGATAACGACGGCGACCTGGATTGTTTTGTGGCCAATTGGTACGGAAAAAACAACCTGTTTTATCTTAATAATGGTTCGGCTGCTTTTACAAAAGTAAACTCGGCCAACCTGGTGACGGATGGAGGCTATTCGGAAACAGCGGCCTGGGGCGACTATGATAACGACGGCCTGGTGGATTTATACGTCACCAATAGTGCCGGAGCGAGCAAAAGTAATTTTCTTTATCACAACCAGGGCAACAATGCATTTTTAAAAATAACAAGCGGTGCAGCAGCTACCGATGCATACACTTCGCGCTGTGTGAACTGGACGGATATGGACCTGGACGGAGACCCTGATCTTTTTGTAACAAACGAAGCCAGCGAAAATGAGAACATTTACCGCAACGATGGCCCCGGCGTGTTTACAAAATTAACGAGCGGCCCTTTGCTGAACAATGCGGGCAATACCATGAGCGGCTGCTGGGGCGATTATGACAACGATGGCGACCTGGATGTGTTTTTGGCTAACGACCTGGCCAACAATGCCCTGTTCAGGAACGACGGTAATTTTGTTTTTACAAAAATAACCGCCGACACGGTTTCACGCACTTATGGCCGCTCTTTCAGCTCGGCGTGGAGCGATGTGGATAACGACGGCGACCTGGACCTGTTTGTGACCAATGCGTTTGGAACTCCTACCAAGCTCACCAATTTGTTTTACCTGAACAATGGCAATGGTTCTTTTTCGAGAATAAGCAATACCGCGCTGGTGGCAGATTCTGCCTGGTCGTACGGCTGCGCGTTTGGCGACTATGATAACGACGGCTTTGAGGACCTGGCGGTGGCCACCTGCCGGTTTGGCGGCATTGATGAGCCCGACCTGTTGTATCATAACAACGGCAACGCCAATAACTGGATCACCATACAATTAACGGGCACTATCAGCAACCGTGCCGCCATCGGCGCCAAGGTGAAAATAAAAGCGATCATTAATGGCAATGCCGTGTGGCAAATGCGCGAGGTTTCGGCGCAGCAGGCATATTGCAGCCAGGGCGACCTGAGGGTGCATTTTGGCCTGGGCAACGCCACCGGCATTGACTCGGTAAGGGTAGAATGGCCTTCGGGCATTGTTCAGCATTCGACAGCATTGGCCACCAACCAGTTTTTAAGCATCGTCGAAAGCGGATCGGTAACCGGGGTATCAAAACATACGCAGGACATGATGTTCAGCATCTTTCCCAATCCTTCATCGGGGTTTGTGTGGATAGCGCCTCAGCGTGGGTTTAATGCCGGCGATAAAATTGTACTAACGGATGCGAACGGGGTGAAAATAGCCGAGATCAGCATGGAAATTCCTGGAAAACATTACAGCCTCGAATTTAAAAAATACAACCTGTCGCCCGGGAATTACTTTATAAGTGTGCTTAGTAACTCGGGCAGAGCCACTCAGCAATTAATTATTACCGGGCATTGATGCGTGTATCAGGTATAGCCAATTACTTCGCGCACGGCTTTTAGTTTTTCGTTGGCTATGATTGCGGCCTTAGCCTCACCAATGGCCAGCTCTTTTTCGAGCAGGGTTGTGTTTGCCATTAAATGACTGTAAGCCACACGCTGATCTTTAAATTTGTCGAGAATAAGCTCGAGCAAAGCGGTTTTGGCATGACCGTAGCCAAAGCCACCCTTTAAATAATTCTGCCGCATGGTTTCGGTTTGCGCTGTATTTGCCAGCAGGCGGTATATTTTAAACACGTTGTCGGTGTCAGGATCTTTTGGATCCTCGAGCCCTTTGCTGTCGGTAACAATGCTCATCACCACTTTTTTCAACTCTTTTTCGGGTAAAAAAATATTGATAAAGTTGTTGTAAGACTTGCTCATTTTTTGTCCGTCAATACCCGGCACAATCATCACGCGCTCGTCTACCTGCGACTGGGGAATCACAAAAACGTCCTTTCCAACTTTGTGGTTAAACGCCTGGGCTATGTCGGCCGCTATTTCAATGTGCTGCATCTGGTCCTTACCCACCGGCACTTTTTCGGCATCGTACAACAAAATGTCGGCGGCCATCAGCACCGGGTAGGTAAACAGGCCTG
Source organism: Bacteroidia bacterium (assembly GCA_044221905.1). Lineage (GTDB taxonomy): Bacteria > Bacteroidota > Bacteroidia > B-17B0 > Aurantibacillaceae > Aurantibacillus. Next base: position 582,105 of record JBGAOE010000002.1, on the reverse strand, counting down.
CATTTACATCGCTCAGCCGGCTGCTTTTATCTTTAAAAGAATGCGCGTTGGCCAGCATGGGGTATGGGGTAAAGCAGTTGAGATACCAGGTAAGCTCGGTTACCTGCGGCACGCGGCTTTGCCGGTAAAACAAATCTCTTTGCGGCTCGAGCCCAAAGGCCAGCCAGGTGGCGGCAACGGCATTGGTGCTGTCTTTTATAAATGCCGGATCTTTTTTGCTGGTAAGCGTGTGCAGATCGGCTATAAAAAACAAACATTCGTTACCAGCTTGCCTGCTGCTTTCGATTGCCGGCAAAATAGCGCCCAGGAGATTGCCCAGGTGCGGGATGTTGGTGCTTTGGATGCCTGTTAAAATGCGTGCCATAAACTGCAAATGTAATTGTTTTTTGCAGATGAAAATTAAAAAGCGCTAAGGCAGTTTTATCGATACCAGGGTGATGTCGTCGGTTTGCTCATGCCCCTGTTTCCAATTTTCAAAAGAGGCAACAAAGTCTTTTTCCTGCTGCGGCAAAGGCAGGGCTGCCAGACGGGTAAGCAGCTGAAGCAGGTTGCGGGTAAGAAATTTGCTGTTGCGGGGGCCGCCAAACTGGTCGGGCACGCCGTCGGTAAACAAATAAATTTGCAGGGGCTCGGAAATATCCACCCGGTGCAGCTCATAGTTTATTTTATTGTCTTCGTATATGGTGCTACCAATCGAATGCTTATCGCCTTTTATTGTGATGAGCTCACCGTTACGCGCCAGGTAAAGCGATCGTCCGCCGCCGGCAAACATCAGCTCTTTTTTCTGCACATCCACCCGTATCATCGCAATATCCATCCCATCCTTCGATTGGCGCTGCTCCATATTTTCATTGAGGCTGCGCAAAAGGTGATGGTGCAGCTCTTTTAAGATATCAGAGGGAAGCTCTGTTTTTGAGCCGAGCACAATCTGGTTCAACAAAGCAGTGCCCAGCATGCTCATCATAGCGCCGGGCACGCCATGGCCGGTGCAATCGGCCACCGCAAAATAGGTATACCCTTTATTATGGCTCACCCAGTAAAAATCACCGCTGATAATGTCTCTGGGCTGAAAATAAATAAAAGACTGTGGAAACAGCTTTTGAACCAAAGCCTGCGAAGGCAATACCGAGTGCTGGATACGCCGGGCATAATTGATGCTATCGGTGATCTCCTGGTTCTTTTGCAGCAGCAGCTCTTTCTGGGCTTCTATTTCGCTTTTCTGGCGGGCAATGGCCAGGTTTTTTTCCATCAGCACCTGGTGATCTTTTTTCTTTTTTCGGAACCGGAAGATAAACACCAGGCTTAAGCCCAGCAGAAGCAAAGCAATGCTGGCGGTAAGCAGCTTAATGTAACGGTCTTTTTCGATACGCTGCTGTTTTAGTTCCCGGTCAGAGGTCAGCAGCTGTATCTGCTGCTGTTTTTTTTCAGTTTCGTATTTGGTGGAAAGTTCGTTGATGGTCTTTGAATTTTCTTCGATATAGGCTTTTTCAATCAGTGTGGTTAATAAAGCATAATGTTCGGCCGCTTTTTTGTAATCGCCCAGGGCATGGTAAGCCCTGGTAAGGGCTTGCAGCGTTTCTTTCAGCTGCGTCTCCACTTTCATACGGGCGGCTATGGTGTAGGCCTGCTCCAGGTATGGCAGGGCCTTTTTGGCATTGCCGTTTTCGAGATACATGCGGCCAAGATAGAGGGAGGATACCTGTATCCCATATTCGTTGCGAAGCAGCCGGTGGATCGCATAGCCGCGCAAAAGATAGCGCTCCGCCTCCGGCAGGTTTTTCATCACCACCAGGGTGGTTCCTATGTTGATGCAGCTTTCGGCTATTTTTACCGAGTCTTTTGTTTTTTCTATTTCGTGAATGCCCAGTTTTTGATAAAACAAGGCAGAGTCCATTTTCTGAAGATTGGAATAAGCAAGGCCCAGGTTATCTACCGTTACAAAATACGTTTTGGTGCCGGTGCCCGAATTCAGGTGATCGAGCGCTTTTTTGTAAAACCGCACAGCGCCCCGGTAATCTTTACGGTAAAAACTCACGGTGCCCAGCTGCTCAAAGGCGTCGTGCAGGGCCATTGAGTCTGCCGCTTGTTCGGCATATTCAATGCTTTTGTACAAACTGCGGGTGGCACTTTCGTAATCACCTTTTCGTGTGTGCAGCACGCCTTCTCCAACGAGCAGGTTGTAATACTTTTTTGTGAGCTTATTGGCCAGCGCCAGGTGCTTGGCACTGTCAATATACATCAGCGCAGTATCGAGTATACCGCTAAACCGGCTGGTGCGCGACAGGATCAGGTAGGTGTTGATGGTAAGCGAATCGAGCCTGTTTTTTTTGGACAGAGCAATGCTGTATTCCGAAACTTTGCGCGAAAGTGACAGATCGCTTGTTCTCAGCGCCATGGCAGTTGAATCAAGGTATTTTATCTGTTTGACAAGCGGTTTGGCGCGAAGCGGGTACAGGATTGTTTCGGGAAGATTTTGCCCCGCGACGCTTTTACAAAAAAGCAAACACAATACGCTCACTATCGTGCAACAATACTTCATGCGCAATACAAACTTAGCAAATCCCCGCTATCGGATTTAAAAATTTATGCCCGTTCTATTAACGCATCGGCGCAACGCTCGCCATCCATGGCGGCACTTACAATGCCGCCGGCATAACCCGCCCCTTCGCCGCAGGGGAAAAGGTTTTTGAGCTGGGGGTGGTATAGCCCCTCTTTATCGCGCGGAATGCGCACCGGTGTAGAGGTACGGGATTCAACGCCCACAATCACCGCCTCGTTGGTGAGGTAGCCGCGCATTTTTGCGCCAAAGCCTTTAAAGCCTTCTTTCAGCGCCGGGCCTATCAACTTACCCAGTACCTGCTGCATATCCACCGGTGTGATGCCTGGCTGATAACTGCAGTCGGGCAGAGTGGCGCTGGCCCGTCCGTTGGTGAAATCGAGCAGGCGTTGTGCCGGCGCCGTTTGTGTTTTGCCGGCCAGCAGCCAGGCGGCTTTTTCAAACTGTTTTTGAAATTCGAGCCCGGCCAGGGGGCCAAATTGCTTAAAAGGTTCAAAGTCGCGGGTGTCGAGGCTCACCACAATGCCACTGTTGGCATAGGGATTATTACGCTTACTGGGGCTCCAGCCGTTGGTAACCACCTCCTGCTGCGCGGTGGCGCAAGGCGCAATAATGCCGCCAGGGCACATGCAGAACGAATATACGCCGCGGCCCTTTACCTGGTGCACCAGGCTGTAGCTGGCGGCCGGCAAATAATCGCGCGTGGAGATAACGTCCTGCAAGGTGCCGCAATGATACTGGATCTTATCGATGAGCGACTGCGGGTGCTCGGCCCTTACGCCCAACGCAAATGGCTTAGCCTCTATTAAAATATTTTTCAGGTGAAGCAGCTCATAAATGTCGCGGGCCGAATGGCCTGTGGCCAGGATCAAATGCTGCACAGGCACTTCTGTTTGCTGTTGATCTTTTACAACCACCACCGATGACACTGCAGCGCCCTTTAAGTTAAGATCAGTGAGCTTTGTATTGAACCATACTTCGCCACCGAATTTTAGAATGGTTTCGCGCATGTTCTGGATCAGCTGCGGCAATTTATTGGTGCCAATGTGGGGGTGCGCATCCACCAGTATCTCTTCGCTGGCACCATGAAACACAAGTGTTTTCAATATTTTTTCGATGTCGCCGCGCTTGTTGGAGCGGGTATACAGCTTTCCGTCGCTGTAGGTGCCTGCACCCCCTTCGCCAAAACAATAATTGCTTTCGGGGTTTACCAGGTGCTCTTTGTTAATGGCCGCCAGGTCTCTTCGCCTTGCTTTTACGTCTTTGCCGCGCTCTATCACAATGGGCTTTATGCCCAGCTCAATGCACCGCAGCGCTGCAAACAGGCCGGCCGGGCCGGCTCCCACAATGTGGCAGGTGTTTTTGGCAGAAGCCACATCGCGGTAAGGCAGCTCAATGGCAGTGGCAGGAATGGCTTCGTTTACCGCCGCCAGCACGGTGAGATTTATTTTTATGCTGCGGCCCCGCGCATCAATGCTCCGTTTTAAAAGCTTTACCTGTAAGGCATCACCGGGTTTTAAGCCCAGCCGCCCGCTTATTTCCTCCTTTAAAAGAGCCTCGTTTAACGCCGTTTGCGGGCTTACCTGCAGTTGTAATTTTGTTTGCATGCCGGAAGATGTTTATTCTTCAATGTTGATCTTATCCCTCAAAGGTAATTGTAAATACCACCATGCGCGAGCGAGCCTTGTCGAGGCTGTTGGTAAATACGCTGTTTTCGGGCTTTAATAAATTTTTGGTTCCTATGAGCACCTTCAATTCAAGGCCCAGCTTAAAGTATTGCAGGTAAAAATCGGTACCGGCGCCGGCGCTGTAAAACAAATCGTCGCGTTTCAGCTTCACATTATCGTCTAACTGGTTAGGCCCTCCGGAGGAAGAGCCCGCCGATTTTTTGCGGGCCGCCAGGTCGAGCGAATAACCGCCGCCACCGATCACATAAGCGCTGAAATTGCCCAGCCGTTTGGACTGCACCTTAACCTCGAGCGGAAAGATAAGAAACACAGATTCCACCGTTTTTTGAAACAGCTTGGAGCTGTCGCGGCGGGCATTGGTAAGCGTGTAATTGATTTTGCGGGTACCAAAGCTGATGTTGGGTGTGAAGCGCAGGCGAATGTATTCGTGCAGGCGGGCATCGGTTACCAGGCCAATGGCAAAACCGGGCGCCGATTGCGAATACACGGTTTTAACGCCATAGCGAACGTGGTTAATGATCGTGTCGGGCAGCATAGAGTTGGGCTTTGGATTAAGCCTGAAATCGGTGGTGTTGCCGGCTATGGTAAAACCAAAATGTAGTTTTTGCTTGTAAAATTTTGGCAGGTTAACCCCGTAACCATCGCTTTGCTGTGAAAAAATACGGGCTGAAAACAGAAAAAAAATGAGTATTGAAATAAGCTGTTTCAGGGTTGCAGAATAAGGCTTTTAAAGGTTAAAAATTGTATAAAGTTATTGATTTTGTTGGGTTTAATGATGGGGGAAAACTAATAAAAAAGCCTAAATTTGCAGCGTTATGGAAATTCAGGTTTTGAAGTCCAAACTGCATTGTGTAACCGTTACGCAGGCTGAGTTGGATTATATAGGCAGCATCACCATTGATGAAGATCTGATGGACGCTGCCAATTTGATTGAGAACGAGCAGGTGCATGTGCTGAATAAGAACAACGGCGAGCGGTTTACCACCTATGTGATTAAAGGCGACCGCGGAAGCGGGGTTATTTGCCTGAATGGGCCGGCAGCTCTTAAGGTGAGCCTGGGCGATGTGGTGATAGTGTTGTCATATGCCAACATGGATTTTGAGAAGGCAAAATCATTCAGGCCCTGGGTAGTGTTTCCCGATACGGCCACCAATAAACTGAAATAAAATGGCGTCAAAAAATACCAGGTCTGCCATACAATTTATTATTCTGCTGGGCATTGGTATTTTATTGATCTGGCTGTCGGTGCGGCAAATAACGCCGAAAGAAAAAGACGAGATCATTTACGCGTTTACCACGGCCAATTATTTCTGGATAGCCATGGCGATGGTAATTTCGTTTATCAGCCATTTTTTAAGAGCGTACCGCTGGAATTATCTTTTACAACCTTTGGGTTACCGCATCAACCTGGTTAACTCCACCTGCCACGTGCTGGTGGGTTATTTTGCCAACTACGGCATTCCGCGCATGGGCGAAATTTCGCGCTGCACGCTGGCGGCCAAATACGATAAGGTTCCGTTTGAAATCGGGTTTGGCACCGTCATCACCGAGCGCATCATTGATTTTATCCTCTTCCTGGTTATCTTTTTTTTAACGCTGGCCTTCCAGTTCTCAAAGCTGATGGGCCTGGCCAACGAGCTTATTTTTGACAAGCTGCGCCAGAAGCTCGACGCTATGGATTCTGTTAAGCTGCTTATTCTTGCCATAGCCGGTCTCCTGATCTTAACCGCTTTGTTTTTGCTGCGAAAAAAATTCTCATCGCTCCTCAAAGGCAAGCTGGGCGGCATTATTAAAGGCATGGCCGAAGGGGTGGGCTCCATCCGAAAATTAAAAAACCCACTGCAGTTTGTTCTTTTAAGCCTGCTCATCTGGTGCTGCTATTTTTACGCGCTTTACGTGTGTTTCTTTGCCCTGAGCGGAACCTCACATTTGGGTCAGGCCGAGTGCTTAACGCTTTTGTTGTTCGGCACCTTTGGTGTTATCTTTTCGCCCGGCGGGCTGGGGGCCTACCCGGCCATTGTAGGCGGCATTCTGTTATACACCTATCACATTGATAAAGCCTCCGCCTTTGCCCTGCCATGGCTTTCGTGGTCGAGCCAGTTTATACTGGTGGTGATTGTTGGCGCCATAAGCCTTATTGTTTTACCGATCTATAACCGCAATAAACATGTCGTTTCACCAACAGCTCAAAAATAAGCTCATAAGCCGCGATAAAGCGACACAAGTGATAAAAGAGTTAAAGCAGGCCGGCAAAAAAGTGGTGTTTACCAACGGCTGTTTTGATATTCTGCATCCCGGCCACGTGGATTACCTGAGCCAGGCCCGCGACCTGGGCGACTTTTTGGTGTTGGGCTTAAATACCGACCACTCGGTGCGCCTACAAAACAAAGCGCCAAACCGGCCCATTAACAATGAAACTGCGCGTGCCACCGTACTGGCAGGCCTGGCCAGCGTTGATGCGCTGGTGCTGTTTGACGAAGCCACGCCTTTTGATCTGATAAAACTGCTGCTGCCCGATGTGCTGGTAAAAGGCGACGATTATGCCGTTGAAAAAATAGTGGGTTACGATGTGGTAATGGCCAATGGCGGCCGGGTGGCAACCATTCCTTTTTTGCAGGGATACTCCACCACCGGGCTGATCAAAAAAATTCTCTCCTGATAAATGAAATGAAAAGTGCAGTCATAAAAAAAGCCTCCAATAACGGAGGCTTTTTTAATATTGGTTTATCGGATTTTTAGAGCTTGGCTTTAATTTCAATCAGGTCGTAACCCTCAATAATATCGCCGATTACGATATCGTCAAATCCTTCAATATCGAGGCCGCATTCAAAGCCTGAGTTCACTTCTTTCACATCGTCTTTAAAGCGCTTTAACGAGCCCAGGGCGCCGGTGTGTAACACAATACCATCGCGAATCACACGCACCTTGGTGTTGCGGGTTACTTTGCCATCCAGCACGTAGCAGCCGGCAATGGTTCCCACGCGCGAAATCTTGAAGACTTCCCTTACCTCGATGTTGCAAACAATTTTCTCTTCAAATTCAGGTGCCAGCATGCCTTCCATGGCGGCCTTAATTTCGTTAATGGCGTCGTAAATGATAGAGTACAGGCGGATGTCGATCTCTTCGGTTTCGGCCAGCTTGCGGGCGCTTGGGCTGGGGCGTACCTGGAAGCCGATAATGATGGCGTTGGAAGCCGAGGCCAGCAACACATCGCTTTCGCTGATGGCGCCCACCGATTTATGAATGATATTTACAGCCACCTTTTCGGTGGACAGTTTTAAGAGAGAGTCAGACAAGGCTTCAATCGAGCCATCCACGTCGCCTTTTACGATTACGTTCAGCTCTTTAAAGTCGCCAATGGCTAAGCGTCTGCCAATTTCATCCAGTGTAATATGCTTGTGTGTGCGAATGCCTTGCTCGCGCTGCAATACCAAACGTTTGTTGGCAATCTCGCGTGCTTCACGCTCATCGTCAAGCACGTTAAATTTATCACCGGCAGTAGGCGCACCGCTTAAGCCAAGCACCTTTACAGGGTGCGATGGTCCGGCGGCATCCACTTTCAGGCCGCGCTCGTTAAACATGGCCCTTACCCGGCCGCTGTAGCTGCCGGCCAGCATAATATCGCCCACTTTTAAAGTGCCGGTTTGCACCATGATGGTGGCCACATAGCCGCGGCCTTCTTCCATACTGGCTTCTATCACGCTGCCGGTGGCATTGCGTTTTGGGTTAGCCTTCAGGTCCATCATATCGGCTTCCAGCAATATTTTTTCAAGCAGCAGGTCAATGTTTTTGCCCTGTTTGGCCGATACTTCCTGGCACTGGAATTTGCCGCCCCATTCCTCAACCAGTATATTCATATTGGCCAGTGCCTCGCGGATCTTATCGGGGTTAGCTCCCGGCTTATCAATTTTATTGATCGCAAAGATCATGGGTACGCCGGCTGCCTGTGCGTGGTTAATGGCCTCTTTGGTTTGAGGCATGATGCTGTCGTCGGCCGCCACCACAATAATGGCAATATCGGTGAGCTTGGCACCGCGCGCACGCATGGCCGTAAAGGCTTCGTGACCCGGCGTATCAAGGAACGTAATACCACGCCCATCAGGCAGGTTAATGTTATAAGCGCCAATGTGCTGCGTAATGCCGCCCGCTTCGCCGGCTACAACGTTAGCCTTGCGGATAAAGTCGAGTAGTGAGGTTTTACCGTGGTCAACGTGGCCCATAATGGTAACAATGGGCGGACGCGGAATCAGGTCCTCCGGCGAATCCTTATCCTCATCGCCAATCGATTCGAGGTCTTCGGCCGTTCCAAACTCAACACCGTAGCCAAACTCTTCGGCCACAATGGAAATGGTTTCTGCATCAAGGCGCTGGTTAATGGATACAAAAAGGCCCAGCGACATGCAGGTAGAGATAATCTGCGTTACCGGCATGTTCATCATCTGCGCCAGCTGGTTAGCGCTCACAAACTCCGCCACTTTCAACAGGCGCTTGTCGGCCTCCATCATTTCGGCCTTTTCGGCCATCCGGTCGCGGATCTCCTCGCGTTTTTCGCGGCGGTATTTGGATGCTTTTGATTTATTTCCCTTTTCGCTCAGGCGGGCCAGGGTTTCTTTGATCTGCGCCTGGATTTCCTCTTCTGTGAGCTCGTGGCGCGGTTTTCCGGGCGAGTGGGTGGTTGGTTTCTTGGCACGCGGGTCGCCGTATTTTTCCTTGGCTTTTTCGCGGGCAATGGCCGATTGCTCTTTCCCCACTTTTTTAATTTCTTCCTGCGAAAGGCCGCCTTTGCGGATGCGCTTGCGTTTTTTCTTATCGGGCGAAAGACCGTTGCTGCTACCCGCCGGTTTTTTGGCCGGATCTTTGGCCACCGGCAATTCTACGCGGCCCAAAATTTTAGGGCCTTCCAGCTTTTCGTATTTGGTTTCAAGAAATTCTTCTTTCACCTCTTCTTTTATAGGGCTTTCAACCGGTTCCGCCACCGTCAGCGGTTCCTGAACTTCTGCATCCGGCCTGCCGTTTTCCTTAACGGCTTTTTCAACCGGTTTTTCGGCCTCTTTCTCCTTTTTGGTTTTTTTGTCCGGCTTGGTTTTCAGGTTCATCGCATCCAGGTCGAGCTTGCCAAGCACTTTGGGGCCTTCGGCAGGCTCCACGGCGGCTTTGGTAACGGGCGCTTCCTTTTTTAATTCCAGCTTTTCGGGGCTGGTGGTGGCCGGAGTTTTAGAGGCGGTGAGGTCTTTTATCACCACTTCGTCAAACTCCTCGTCCTTATGCTTTTTGGTTTTAAAATCATCCAGAACGATGGTTTCACGCTTCACCTTGCTGTTGTTTTGCGCTACGCTTTGCGCTTCTTCCCGCGCGTTTTTATCGCTCGAAAACTCTTTCAGTAAAAGGCGGTACTCCTCATCGCCGATTTTGGCGTTGGGATTACTTTCCACTGGGTGGCCTTTGGATGCAAGGAATTCAACAATCTTTCCGAGGGAAAGGTTGAATTCTTTGGCCACTTTGCTTAATCTAAGCGTTTTAGTTCCTTCTGACATATGGTTTAAATCTTCTAATGTTAATGTTCATGGTTAATTAAGGAAAACCATAAAAACCGGCCGCGTGTTAGTCTTCAAACTCAGCGCTCAGCACATCGCGCACCTGCTTGGCGGTTTCCTCATCCATACCGGTGCGGCGCATCATTTCATCCTCGCTCAGCTCCAGCACTGATTTTGCGGTGTCGCAGCCAATGGCTTTCAGCGCATCAATGATCTGGGCATCCAGCTCATCTGAAAACTCTTCCAGGTCAACATCTTCGGTTTCGATGTCAATGTCGGTGTCGCGGAACACGTCGATTTCATACCCGGTTAATTTCCCCGCTAATTTAATATTAAATCCGCCTTTTCCAATGGCCAGGCTAATCTGGTCAGGTTTCAGAAACACTTCGGCGCGCTTGGTGTCATCGTCTATTTTAATGGAGGTGATTTTGGCCGGGCTTAATGCGCGCTGAATAAGCAGGTTAGAGTTATTAGTGAAGTTGATCACATCAATATTCTCGTTTTTAAGCTCGCGCACAATGCCGTGTATCCGCGATCCTTTCATGCCCACACAGGCGCCCACCGGGTCAATCCTGTCGTCGTAGCTCTCAACGGCCACTTTGGCCCTTTCGCCCGGCTCGCGCACAATTTTTTTGATGGTGATGAGCCCGTCAAAAATCTCGGGAACTTCATTTTCGAACAAACGCTCAAGAAACACCGGCGAGGTGCGGGAAACAATAATGGAAGGCGTTCCGTTTTTAAGATCCACTTTAGAAACCACTGCTTTTACAGTGTCGCCTTTTTTGAAAAAGTCAGAAGGGATCTGCTCGGTTTTAGGCAGCAGCAATTCATTGCCTTCGTCATCCATCAGCATGATCTCTTTTTTCCATACCTGGTAAACTTCGGCCGTGATCACATCGCCCACTTTTTCCTTGTATTTGTTGTAGATCTCGCTCTTCTCGAGCTCAAGGATTTTTTGCACCAGGTTTTGACGCACCGATAATACGGCGCGGCGGCCGAAATCCTCGAGCTTCACTTTTTCAGAAACTTCTTCGCCGATCTCAAAATCGGGCTCTATTTTTTGGGCGTCGGTAAAGCTGATGTGCTTGTTCTCGTCAAAATCAAACGAATCTTCGGCAAACTCATTGTCTACAATCTTGCGGTTTTTATATATCTCAACGTCGCCCTTGTCGGGGTTCACAATGATGTCGAAGTTTTTATCGCTACCGAATCGTTTAATCAACATGCTTCTGAATACGTCTTCAATAATGCTCATTAACGTGGCTCTGTCAATGTTCTTGATGTCTTTGAATTCTGAAAACGACTCAATCAGGTTTACGCTTTCCATGGTTTTTTGTTTTTATTTAAAATTTAAGTTTAATTTTTGATTCTTTTATCTGGTCGTATTTGATGGCCTGCTGCCGGGTTACAGTCACTTTTCCCTTGCCCAGCGGCTTGTTTTCGCGGCTGCTGGATTCCAGCACAATTCCTTCGGGGCTGCATTCCACCAGGTCGCCCTCGGCTTTGGTGCCGTCTACTAATCGTATCTCGAAGCTGCGGCCAATGTGCTTTGGGTACTGGCGGGGCAGGGTAAGCGGCGTGGTGGCGCCATGCGAGCTTACATCGAGCGCAAAATCATCCTTCTCGCGGTTGAGGTTGCCCTCAATGGCCCGGCTCAGGTTCACGCAGTCGCTGATGCTGACACCGTTATCGCCGTCGATAAACAGGTTGATCTGGTTATCGGAGCTGATGCGGATGCCGGTAACAAACACAGGCCCACTGCCAAGATGCTCATTGGCCAGCTGTAAAATATGCTCTTTGGTTATCAAATTTTTAATCAATAAAATGGGGGACAAAAGTCCCCCATCAGATATTCTTATTATTTCAGGATGCAAATATAGGCATATAATTCAAATAAAAAAAACAATAAATAAGTTAAAAATATAGCCTGACAGCCAACCCCGGGCGGTTTCATTTCGTTTTTATAGAGTGAAAAGGAGGTTGTACTATGAAAAACAGAACGCTGAGAGCAATCATCATCCTGGTAGGATTGTTAGTGTTGAACATCGAGGCCGCCCAGGCAGGCATTACTCATAAGTTTAAGGTGCTTATTGCGCAGGAGCTTTCGGGCTTTCAGCTGCTTTACATGAGTGGCGGCCTGTTAACGGTCAGCTTTTTATGTTATGTCATATTTACGCCGGCCTTTAAGGAAAAAGGAAAAGCTGCCACCATGCCGGCGTACTTTAAAAACTATACACGGCACGATTATGGCCGGCGCCGGCTTAAGGTTAAAAAAATAGCCGATATCCTCCGCAATCCGCGGTCAGGTAACACCTCTCATTATTAGCACCTTAACAAATGCCCTTTCTGGCAAAAAGGCCGGCAAATGTTAAAAACCAAAAACAATTTTAAAGTTAAAATTTTGTTTTAGCTGCGATATTTCTATTTTTGTGCCAAATTTTTAAATCAAAAGAATAATGTCTGACATTGCAAACAAAGTAAAATCGATCATCGTGGACAAATTAGGCGTTGATGAGAAAGAAGTAACTCCAACCGCCAGTTTTACTAATGATTTAGGAGCTGATTCACTGGATACAGTTGAGCTTATCATGGAATTTGAAAAAGAGTTTAACATTGCCATTCCTGACGAACAAGCTGAAAAGATCAGTACCGTGGGCGATGCTATCTCTTACATTGAAGCTAACGCTAAAAACTAATTTTACCTTATGCAATTAAAACGTGTAGTAGTTACGGGTCTTGGCGCAGTAACTCCATTGGGCAATAGTGTAAACGACTATTGGAACAACCTGATAAATGGCGTAAGTGGAGCCGCACTTATTACACGTTTTGATGCATCAAAATTTAAAACCCGCTTTGCCTGCGAGGTAAAGGGGTTTAATCCTGAAGATTACTTTGATAAAAAAGAAGCCCGTAAACTGGACGCTTATTCCTGGTATGGCATAGCTGCCAGCGCACAGGCATTTGCCGACAGCGGCCTGGACACCGCCAATGTGGATAAGAACGAGATTGGCGTTATCTGGGGCAGCGGCATCGGGGGTCTCGATACGTTTCAAACCGAAACTTTTGCTTTTGCCAAAGGCGATGGCACCCCGCGTTTTAACCCGTTTTTTATTCCAAAAATGATCGCCGATATCTGCAGCGGTCATATTTCGATGCGTTTTGGCCTTCGCGGCCCTAACTTTACCACCGTTTCGGCCTGTGCCTCATCTACCAATGCTTTAATAGACGCATTTACCTACATTCGTTTGGGTAAGGCTGTGGCTATTATCAGCGGCGGCAGCGAAGCGGCTATCAACGAAAGCGGCATGGGCGGCTTTAACGCCTGCCAGGCCATGAGCACCCGCAACGAAAGCCCTGCAACCGCCTCGAGGCCTTATGATAAAGACCGCGACGGTTTTGTACTGGGCGAAGGCGGCGGCGCTATTGTGCTCGAAGAGCTGGAGCACGCCCTGGCGCGCGGCGCTAAAATATACGCCGAGGTGATTGGCGGCGGCATGAGTGCCGATGCTCACCATATTACCGCCCCTCATCCTGAAGGGCTGGGCGCCACCCTGGTGATGAACAGGGCTCTTAAAGATGCCGGGATTTCACCATCGGAAGTGAATTACATTAATACGCACGGCACCAGCACCCCGCTGGGCGACACCGCCGAGCTGAAAGCCATTGTAAATGTATTTGGCCCGCACGCGTATAATCTCAACATCAGCTCCACCAAAAGTATGACCGGCCACCTGCTGGGCGCCGCCGGCGCTATAGAAGGCATTGCCACCATACTGGCGGTTAAAAACAACATTGTACCTCCAACCATCAATCATACCACAGTTGATCCGGAAGTGGATCCGGGCCTGAACCTTACCCTGAACAAAATGCAGGAGCGGCCGGTAAACATAGCCATCAGCAACACCTTTGGCTTTGGAGGACACAACGCAGCCGTTGTGATCAAAAAATTTAACCCTTAAGATTTTGGCCATAAAAAAATTATTATCGCTGTTAGGTGCCACCACCAAAAAGAGCGATAAGGATTTTAAGAATTGGGTAAAATTAACCACCGGCTTCACGCCAAAAAACATTTCGCTTTACCAGCAGGCTTTTTTTCACAGCAGCATTTCGGTGAAACGCAGCGGCACCACCGTGAGCAACGAGCGCCTCGAGTTTCTGGGCGATGCCGTACTGGGCGCCATTATTGCCGAATATCTGTTTAAAATGTTCCCCTACAAGGATGAAGGATTTTTAACGCAGCTGCGCAGCAAAATTGTGAATGGTCAAAGCCTGAAGGAGCTGGCCCTGAAATTTGGCTTTAATTATTTTTTAAAAGCCAGCCTCACCAAAGACGAAAAAACCAAATCGAGCGCCTATGGCGATGCCTTTGAAGCCTTTATTGGTGCGGTTTACCTGGACATGGGCTATAACAGCACCCGTAAATTTGTTATCTCAAAAATTATAAAGCTGCACGTAGACCTGGATGAGCTGGTAAACACCAACGAGGATTATAAAAGCCAGCTGCAGATTTTTTGCCAGAAAAATAAATTTACGCTGGAGTATAAGCTGCTGAGCGAGGAGCGCGTGGGGGCCAACAAGCACTACATAGTGCAGGTGTTTATTGATGGCAAACCCTACACGCGGTTTGAAAATTACAGCAAACGATCGGCTGAGCAAAAGGCAGCGCAATTGACCCTGGAGGAATTGAAGAGAGAGCTTGGCTAAATATGTTTTAAATACCAATAAAGAGGATCTTGATTTTGCCCTCATTGGCATTAGCTGCTCTGAAAACCAGTATGTGATGCTGAGCCGGGTAAACGATGTATTGCAAACCGATTTAAGGCTGAGCGATTATGTGCCCTTTAATCTGAAGGATGGCAAGGTGTTTAAATTTTCATTGTTTCATTTTATGGACGAAGAGCTGGGCCTTGAATATTTTTTGGTGCCCAATACCAGTAATTTTGAAGAACCAAACAACAGCGCCTCGGCGCAACACGATCTTTTTAAAGGGCTCGAAGTGGAAGAAAGCGTAAGGCTGGTAAAGGAGCTGCCCAAAACCGATTATTTTGTAATTCTGAAAGGGGAGGATATTCATCAGTACCAGTTTAAGGTGCTGGATAAACTGAAAACCATTGAAGAGGTGATACAGGTGCAAACCATTGAAGCCAATGATCTGCCGAGCAAGCGCAATCTTATTTTTTAAGCGATAGGAGAGCGGCAAGTCTTCCAAAGTTTAAAACTATGGAAGACTTGCCTATCGATCTCAGAATAATGAGAAGTTTTATTAAAAAAGCGCTTCATCCCGTTCCGCAATTCAAAAAAATAAAGCGGGTTTCAATTTTCTCTCTAACTTTACTGCATGGGCGATTTAAAAGATCACATTACGCATTTGCGCGAAGATTTTATGAAAGGCGTTCTGTCGGAGAAGGAAGTAAGCAGGGATCCTTTTATACAATTTACCACCTGGCTGCAACAGGCCGTGGAGGCAAACATACAGGAGGTGCAGGCCATGCACCTGGCCACCGTTTCGCCCGGGGGAAAACCCTCGGCCCGCATAGTTTACCTGCGCGAGTTTGAAGACAATCAGTTTTGGTTTTATACCAATTACGACTCCAGGAAATCGGCAGATTTAAAACATAATCCCCATGTGGCGATCACTTTTTTTTGGCCGGAGCTCGAGCGGCAGATCCGCATTGAAGGAACGGTGAAACCCGCCAGCGAAGAGCGCAGCGATGCGTATTACAACGCCCGCCCTTATGAATCTAAAATAGGCGCCTGGGCCAGCCCACAGAGCCATGTGCTGGCCTCGCGCACCGAGCTGGAGGAAAAAGTGGAAGCCCTGAAAAAGCAAATGAGCCCCGAAAGCATACAGCGGCCTGCATTCTGGGGTGGTTTTGTGCTTACCGCCAATTATTACGAATTCTGGCAGGGCCGCAAAAGCCGCCTGCACGACAGGATTTGTTATACCTTAAAAAACAACAGCTGGCTCATTTCGAGAGTGGCACCCTGATTTACATATATGACCAAAGAAGAAAAAATAAAAAACTTTGATGCCAATGGCATCGGGCAGTTAAATGATGGTATGTTTGGCCTGCCATTTACACTGGAGGAGTGTGAAACCGTGTTAATACCTGTGCCCTGGGAGGTGACCGTAAGTTACGGCGGCGGCACGGCCAATGGCCCGCAGGCCATACGCGACGCCAGCTACCAGGTGGATTTATACGACCCGCTTGTAAAAGACGCCTGGAAAAAAGGCATTGGCATGGATGCCATCAGCAGCGAGGTAAATGCCAAAAGCGAAGCGTTGCGTCAAACAGCAGAGCGTTATATTGATGCCCTGGCCAACGGCGCCGATGCGAACGATCCAGCGCAGAAAAAAACAGCAGCCGATATACAAAAAGAATGCCTCTGGCTGAACAACTGGGTGAAAAACCGTGTGATCCATTTTATAAAACAGGGCAAAACAGTGGGTCTTGTAGGTGGAGACCATTCTACGCCGCTTGGCATGATGCAGGCCCTGGCCGAAACGCATGGCGATTTTACCATTCTGCAAATAGATGCACATGCCGATTTGAGAGATGCCTATGAAGGCTTTGAATTTTCGCACGCCTCTATTATGTACAATGCTTTAAAGATAAAGCAGGTTGAAAAGCTGGTGCAGGTGGGCATACGCGATTATTGCGAAGAGGAGCTCAACCTCATTAACAACAGCAACGGCCGCGTAAAAACATTTTTTGACCGCGACATTAAATATGCGCAGTACAATGGCGATAGCTGGGACAGGATTTGCAACCGCATTGTGAACGAGCTGCCGCAGAACATTTACCTGAGCTTTGATATCGACGGGCTCGATCCCAAGCTGTGTCCGCATACCGGCACACCGGTGGCCGGCGGCTTTGAAACGGAGCAGGTTTTGTTTTTGCTCGAAAAAATTGTAAAGAGCGGCCGCCGCTTTATTGCGTTTGATCTTAACGAAGTGTCGCCGGGGCCGGAGGGCAACGAGTGGGATGCCAATGTGGCCGCCCGCCTGCTTTACCGGATTGCCAACCTGGTGGCGATGAGCCATAAAAAATAAATAACATGCGCATTATATTTACACTCGGGTTTTTAATTTTCTCTTTCAGCCTGTTTTCAAAAACAAAAAAGCTGAAAGAGGGGAGTTATCGGGCAGTGCTGATAAGCACGGCGGAAGGCACCCCCGAGATCCCCTTTATTTTTGAAGTAAAATACAAAGGTAAAAAGCCAGTAATGATTATTAAAAATGCCGATGAGCGGATTGTGGTGGATGAAATAACCATAAAAGGCGATTCGGTGAATTTTAAAATGCCTGTGTTTGATACCGAGTTCAGAGCCGTGCAGGTGGGCGATAACCTGGAGGGGCAATGGATCAGCCATTATAAAACAAACAACAACACCATGAAATTCAGGGCCGTGTTTGGAGAAGACCGGCGCTTTTTATTTATGCCGGGTAAGCCCAGCCCCTATTTTGAAGGCCAATGGGAAACCACTTTTTCGCCGGGTTTAAAAGACAGCTCTAAAGCCATAGGCGTGTTTCATCACCTTGAGCAAACCGATTACGTAACCGGCACCTTTTTGACCGAAACCGGCGATTACCGATACCTGGAGGGCATGAAGCACGGAAACGAACTGTACCTGTCGTGTTTTGACGGAGCGCATGCTTATTTATTTGTGGCCACACTGAATGAGATGGGGCAGCTCAACGGAAAATTTTATGCCGGGCCCACCTGGATGGAGCCCTGGACTGCGAAACAAAACGCGGCGTTTAAGCTGAGAGATGCGGAAGAAATCACTTTTTTAAAAAATAAAGAGTCGGTTATTGATTTCACGTTCCCTAACACCGATAAAAAAGAAGTATCGCTAAAGGATAAACGATATGCGGGGAAGCCGGTTATTTTGCAGGTAATGGGCAGCTGGTGCCCTAACTGTATGGATGAGAGCGTTTACCTGTCGTGGGTTTACGAGCAGTATAAAAGCGAGGGCCTTGAGATCATTGCCCTGGCTTTTGAAAAAACCAGCGATCCCGACAAGGCGCGCTACCAGGTGCTGCGCATGAAAAACCGGTTGAAAATGAATTACGAAGTGCTGATTACCGGGCAAACCGGCGCTAAAAAAGCCAGCGAAACCCTTTCGGCGCTAAACCAGATCATCGCTTTTCCTACCACCATTTTTTTAAACAAGCAGCACCAGGTGGTAAAGGTTCATACAGGCTTTAGCGGACCCGCCACAGGCAATGAGTATGAGGTGTATAAGCAGCACACCGAAAAGCTGGTGAAAAGCCTGCTGAAAGATTAAACCAACAAAGTATGTTTACAGGAATTATAGAAACACTGGCCCGGCTTGAAAAAACAGAGAGCGAAGGCAGCAATGTGCACTTCACTTTTTCAAGCGGCATTACGCATGGGCTCAAAATTGATCAAAGTGTGGCGCACAACGGCGTTTGCCTTACGGTTGTAAAAATTGAGGGCGATAATTATACCGTTACCGCCATTGATGAAACGCTGAAGCGCACCAACCTGGGAGAGCTGAAAAACGGAAGCCTGGTAAATCTGGAGCGCTGCATGCCTGCCAATGGCCGTTTTGATGGCCACGTGGTGCAAGGCCATGTGGATACTACCGCCCGATGCAATGCCGTAAACGATCTGAGCGGCAGCTGGGAGTTTGTTTTTGAGCACGAGGCCAAACCCACCAACATCACTGTTGAAAAAGGAAGCATTACCGTGAATGGTGTGAGCCTTACCGTAGTTAAGTCATCCGACACAGGGTTCTCCGTGCATATTATTCCTTACACACTGGAGCATACCAATTTTAAAACTATACGGCCCGGAAGTACTGTAAATCTTGAGTTTGATATTATTGGAAAGTACGTGGCCAAGTTATTAGCCCGCGGATAAAGCAGGTTTTGATCCCTTATAATTATTAAAGGCCCGCTGCAATGAGCGGGCCTTTGTTTTGAGATTAAGAGCTAATTACCAGTTTGCAGAAGTAAAACCCATCGCAAAGAAGCCCAGTGCGGGCTCCATGGTTGCCATTTTATAATCACCGTTTACAACCGACAGGCAGGGCAGGTATGAGGTTCCTACAAGGTTTTTATCGTAAAAATGGGTGAGGGTTGCCGTGCTAATCTGGAAACTTGGGGTAAAGGACAAGGGATTGGAACCCGAATAAACGGTTGGTACCCGAACCGGAGAAGGGTTATAAGCACCTTGAATTGTCATGAAACAGCTTGTGGGAATCCATCCACCGAATAACTGGTTTTTGTAATATGTGTAATTGGCTATAATATAGGAATGAGACGCACAAAGGGTTGTACTGGATGGAGGAGGAGGAATGGCTGCAAAAGGACTCGGGAAAGGTGCCTGGAAAAACTTTACATCCACTTCGTGTCTGCGTGTACTGGATGTGCCGGATTTATGCAGGGTGGCGAATTTGAGTTTTTGAAATCCATTTGCGCATGCGCAGCTGGGAAAAGAGGAAGGACTCATGATTCTGACAGGAGATGCCTGATCCAAAAGGCCTCCATTACGTGTATTTGTGAGATTAAATGCAGTGACGGTATGGCTGAAGGTAGTATCCGTATAATAAATCGTATCCCTTGTAAAACGGATCAGGCGGTCGTCGATAATCACAAAGCCATATTTGTTTACCAATTTGGCTACGGTAGCTGAATGAACGTTCATGCGAATATAGGGCTCATTGTCGTCGGGAAAATTGGCGTGCTGTATAATGTCGGCATTGTTCGTATATGTTTCGGAATGTTGAAAGGATGCCTGGTCGGCAAGTGCATCCTCTTCAGTGGCATAATTGGCAATAAATGAGGTCATAGCGAGATCTTCATCGGCTACCACATCGTTAAATGTGCTGTATAATGATTTAAAGCCGGTCATCGTGTATTCGCCCTGGTCGTCTTCCAATACACGTGCCAGTGAGTCAAAAACATCCTGCGACTTGAAATCCAGCACGTCGGCGGTTAAAATAACAGATGGGCCGGTTCTTTCGTTAAAAGAAGAGGATACGGCAGGATTTGTGGTTGTATACTTCTCTTTTACTTCTTTTTTGCACCCGGCAAAGGTTAGGAGAATTGCAGCTCCTAACATAAAGCAATTTTTTGTTTTCATAGTTTGTTTTTAAAGGTTTATGATCCCGTAAATATGGTAAATGCCCGATAGGAGGTGTAAATTGATTTGTGAGGCAGGCGGTTTAGTTTGCAGAAGTCCCCATTGGGTTTATTTTTGGTATGCCTGGCATTATAAAATTTACATAACTTCCCGATCCAAAGATTATTTAGAAGCCAATTATGAAAAGCCTTTTTGTTCCCATTACCTTTCTTTTTTTAATGAGTTCCTGCCTGGTATTCAATTCAGGCAATGTAAGCTCCGGACCTCTTCTTAACGTAAACGACAGCTATATTGACATTGCCACAGGCGAGTGTAAAAGTGTGGCTGTTATTGGTATTACCGGCATGCACAAAAAGCGCATGATATTGCAGGCAAAGGCCAACCTGTTTAAAAACAGGCCGCTGCAAAAGAACGAGTATTATGCCAACTTTTCGGTTGATTTTACAAAAACGTTTTATTTTGGCGGCATTGTTTATACCAGCAAGGCATTGATAAGCGCTGAGGTAATGAAAACAAACGATACCCTTGCCGCTCCTTTCAGCAACGCCTTTAAAAAGCTGGTGCTCAGGGATTCACTGGTAAAATATCTTCAGCCGCCCGAGCCGCTGGAAAAAACCTCCCAGTCAAACGGCCATACGCTGGCGGTGGGCGACAGTGTGTATTTTAGCCTCAACGGCAAAAATTATGGCTTATACAAAGTAGCCTCTACCGATCACAAAAGTATTATGCTGCTGGCCACAAACAATTTTGCAGATAAAAACACGCTTACCAATTCAGAGAATCTTTTTTATGCCACCAAAACCGTATTTGAAGGATTCAAACATGGCGACAAGGTTACCGCCCAGCTGCTGGATGCATATAATTCGCCGTTCTACGAAGATGGGATTGTGCTTGGCATTGCCCTTAACAACATACTGGTTGAAACCAAAAGCGGGCAGCACGCGCTAAGCGCATTTAAACTGAAAAAGAAAAGCTGAGCGGTTAAAGGCAGCAGCTGACAAGCGCATAGAACAGGTTCTTTTATTCATTCAGTTAAAAGGAATCAGAATAATGGGTTTGCATATATCAGGGGTTTATAATTGGAATCCGCAAAACAACCTGCGTTCCGGCGCTTTCTTCCGCCGGCGTATATTTATCAATAATGTCGAGGCCATAATCGTTACCATAAATTTTGCTGTATAGCTGCAAGCGCTGACGGATAAACCCAATGGCCAGCGATTTTTTTTCATCTGGCATGGATTTATTTTTTTCCGCATTTACACGACCTATTCCATTGTCGGTAATGAGGCATATAAGCATACGCTCGCTTGTTTTTTCAAACAAAACACTTAGCTCTTTTGGACCCTGTTTTGGCAGCAGCCCATGCCAGATGGCGTTTTCGAGAAAAGCCTGGATAAGCGAATGCGGAATGTGAATGCGTGTGGCATCAAGGCCATTTTTAATGCTGATAGTATAATGAAATGCGTTGTTAAACCGCAGCGATTCAATCTCCAGGTATTTTTCGCACAGATCTATTTCTTCGCTCAAACTGATGAAGTCATTGATATTGCTTTCCAGCAGCCTTCGCATGAGACGCGAAAATTTTGAAAGATAAAACCGGGCCGTTTCATTATCATCCGAAAGAATAAACTGCTGAATGCTGTTGAGAGAGTTAAAAATAAAATGCGGGTTCATCTGGGCCTTCAGCACTTTATTTTCCTGTTCCTTTTCCTTAAGCTCCTGAATGATGGCGCGGGCTTTTTTTATTCGCCTGTTGAAGAACAACAGCACAAGGCCTATGAGGATCACCAGCCCTGCTATCCAGCTGCTGAGCTGCCTTGCCACTTTTTGTTTGGAAAGCTCGGCCTCCTTAAGCTCAAAATCTTTGTTCAGCAGTTCTATTTCCTTTTCTTTGTCGTACACGTCAAATTGCACATTGAGCGCAGCGCTGCTTTCGGCATTTTTTTCTGTAAAAAGAGAATCGGCGTAAAGAAAAACCTTTTCAAAACACGCAACGCTTTCGCGATACATACCGAGATGCTTATATATGTTAGCCAGCGTTAAGTGCACAGAATGCAGATCGTCGATTGCATTGCGGGGCTCAATTAAGGCCTTTGTTTCAAGTGCCAGCGCCAGCGCCCTGTCATAATCCTTCAGCTCCATATAAGCCTCGCTCATAAGCACACTGGCTTTGTAACCAATTACGGTATCGTTTAATGTTTTTGCAACTGTCATGGCTCGTTCGCAATATACCAGCGACTCTTTAAATTTTTTTTGATCCTGGAACATGGCGGCCAGGCTGATGTTTGTTGTACCCATACCCTCTGTGTCGCCAATTTGCCGTTCCGCTTCCAGGGCCCGCATATAAAAGGCGTAGGCACTGTCAAACAGCCCCAGGTTGCTGTAGTTGTTGGCCATATTGTTAAACACGGTGGTTTCCAAAGCAACATTGTGCTGGGTTTCCAATAGTTTTAATACTTTGCGCTCATAAGCCAGGGCAGCTCTAAGATTGTTCATTTTGTGCAGCAGGCCGGCCATGGTAGTGTACAGATAAGGTTCTTCGTGCGAATCCTTAAGTGTTTTGTTTATGCGTATCGCTGTGTCCATGGCCTGAATGGCTTTATTATAAAGCCCCAGATCGCGGTACAAATTTGCCAAACTGTTGAAAGCCACCAGGACATATTTTTTGTGTTTGGCCTCATGCGCCAGTTTTATGCCCTCGTTATAAGTGAGAATGGCTTTGGTGTATTTTTTTTCGCTAAAATAAATGTTCGCGATATTTATAATTGTTGCAGCCACCCTTTCTTTGTTTTTCTGGTCTTTGCGAATAAGCAATGCCTGGCTTAAATAGTAGTGTGCCGAATCGAACTGGCCTAACCCGCGGAAATTATTTCCCATAATGCTGCAGGCATTGGCTTCACCGCTGGTGTAATTTATTTTCCGGCTCAATACAATTTCCTTGCGGCAATATGTGTTGGATTTGGTATAGTCTAAAAAGGAATACTCCCAGGCCAGGTCATCCAGGGCTTTTGCCCTGTTGGTATCTTCCTGCGTTTGATTCAGTTTTTTTTCAAGTGCCTCCAGGTCACCTTGCTGGGCATGGCACAACGCGAAGAGAAAATAAAAAAAGAGAAGCAGATTTGTTTTTTTCATTTCGTAAACAGATTGTTCGAGATTCGGATCGTTGCTTCGTGAAGGATGCTCGCACCGCTATACACATCAAATCTGCTTGAGCTTTTCCAAAAAGCTGTCTTTATTCCGCCGGCTGATCTCGGGCATCGAGCCGTCGTTCATTTGCGCATAAAGGCCATCGGCACTCACCATTTTGGTAACCCTGCGCAGGTTAACAATGTGCGAGGCATGGCACCTGAAAAAATAGGGCTCCGGCAGCAGCGATTCCACTTCTTTAAGGTTTTTTGACACCACGTGTTTTACCTGGTTGGCCAGGTAAAACGTGGTGTAGCTGCCCGAAGCTTCTATGCGCACAATATCCTGCGGGTGCACAAAAATAATTCCGTCCTTCACCGAAAGCTCGATGATGTTTAGACTGGGCTCTGTTTTTGCTTTTTGTTTTTGATGTTCGGCTACAATATTATTTACGCAGGCCTGCAGCTCCTGTATGTCCAATGGTTTTAGCAGGTAATCAAAGGCCCTGTTTTTAATGGCTTTAATGGCGTACTCCTGGTGGGCGGTGGTAAACACCAGTTTAAAGTCTTTGTAGCTTAACGATTCCAGAAGCTCAAACGCATTCATTTTGGGCATGCTGATATCCAGAAACACAATATAAGGCTCATAATCCTCTATCAGCTGAATGCCCTTTTTAGGATCGGTGGCCGTGGCCACCACTTTAATGGCAGGCGTGTATTTGCCGATCAGCACTTCCAGGGTTGAAATCCCAATGGGTTCGTCGTCGATAATAATTGCTCTTAACATGGTTATCTCAGGGGGTTAGTATGGGTAATGTAATGTGAATAAGGGTGCCCAGGGGGCTGCCGTTGCTGTGCCGCTTGTCGGTGATGGCAACACCGTAGCTTTCTTTTTTCATTTTACTCATCAGCTGCAGGCGCTGGCGGATGAAGGTGATGGCCAACGATTTTTTGCGCTCAAAAACCTGCTTTGGCTGTGCCTGCTGCCGGCCCACGCCATTATCGTCCACCACGCATAGCAGCGTGTTTTTATTGATCACCTCAAACGAAATGTGAAGCAGCATTTCGCCTTCTTCCTTTGGCAGCAGCCCATGCCAGATGGCATTTTCGATAAAGGGCTGTATTAAAAAATTGGGAATGTGTATCGAAGCAGGATCGGCATTGCGTTTAATCTCGATGTTATAATTAAAAACGGCATTAAACCGCAGCGATTCTATCTCAAGGTAGCGCTCGCACAGGTCTATCTCCTCCTTCAGTGTAATGCTGTCGTTAATATTACTTTCCAGCATTTTGCGAATGAGCCGCGAAAACTTGGAAAGATAGAGCTGTGCTTTTTCGTTTTCATTCACAATAATAAACTGCTGGATGGTATTGAGCGAATTAAACACAAAATGCGGATCCATCTGGGCCTTCAGCACCTTGTTTTCCTGCTCGTACCAGTTATTTTTGAGCTGGTTTTTTTGCTTTTCGCGCCGCAGGGCTATTCTTACAATAAGCCATACAAGCCCCGCCAGAACTGCCAGAGTAATAAGGGCCGGGAGCACCCATTTTTTTACAGTGAATTTTTTGTTGGGGTCGGGCGCCTGGTAAAGGGCTTCAATCTCTTCTACGCTCAAAGCTCTGTCGTAAATGGCAACATCATCAAGCATACCGCTGAAATAGGATTGCATGGTGGGCTTGGTGAGCACGCCAAACGTAACGGGCATAAGGGGTTTGGTATTGATGAGGCAGTTTTTATAAAAACGAAACGGCTCGTGCGTTAATAAAAGACCATCCTGGTATACCTCCACGTCTTTTACATACCTGCCCTTAAACTGGAAAATATAATGGTGCCAGTTGCCGTCCACTACGCTTTCATGGCCCTCAAACGTTACACCTGCATCGGCTGCATCCACAGTGGCGCCCAGGTGTTCTGTTTTTTGCTCGCACGTAAAACAACCACCGAAAGAGCAACCGAAGCGCTGGCCGGCATGCGGATAGTGTTGTATGTCGCCCCACGACACCACCTCCATGCCGTGAGACTCTCGGAAGTTAACGTGTGCCAGCGCCCAAAAAGAAACAGCGCGCGGGTTGGCGCCCAAAATGCCCTCATACAGGGTTGAAATAAAAGAAGTATGCCCGTCGAACGAATAGGCATTATTTTTATTCCCAAACCGGTCGGCCGCCAGCCTGGCATTGTGTACGGTGCCATGGTGTCCGTTGCCGCTCTCGTCGTTGGCATTGCCCGAAAACGGCCAAAACCCTTTTAGGCCTTTGGTTGGGATATCTGCCGGTAATTGTGCCTGTATCGAATAAAAAAGGCAAAGAAAAAAAGCAACGGAAAAAAGTTTTGTTCGCATGCCGTGTGGCGATGTGGGATTGCAGTTAAATTACTCATAATTTTTATAAATCAAACTGCTTTTTCAAAGCTTCGGTAATTGTTAACACTGCCGGGCATACGAGCGTGTTTCGGTAGGTAAGCGGCAGTATCTGCTGCATTTTTTTGCGGTTGGTGTGCGGGTATTCGCGGCAGGCTGTTGGCCGGTCTTTGTAAATGCGGCAATAATTGTCAGGATCAAGAAAAGGGCAGGGCGCCTGCTGCAGTACAAAATCGCCTTCCTCATCCATAAACAGGTATTTTTGTATAAATTCTCCCGGCTTTAGCTTTACTGCATGGGCCGCCCGCTCAATATCGCGCTGGTAAAAAATGGGAGAAGTTGTTTTGCAGCAATTGGCGCAGGCAAGGCAATCTGTTTTTGAAAAAACAGCTTCGTGCGCCTGGTGAAAAGCATCGTCTAAATTTTTAGGCGTGCGCTGCGCCAGCTTTTTATAAAAAGCCTGGTTCTCTTTTTTGCGCGCCTGTGCTTGCTTATTAAATTCGGGCAGGTTCAAGTGCTAAAACTAAAAGAGCCGTCGGGTGCGACAGCTCTCAGTATTTTTTATTCTGCTTTTTTAGCGGCTTTTTTTGGTGCGGCTTTTTTAGCTGCTTTGGCCGGAGCGGTTTTTGAAGCGGCTTTTTTTGCTGCCTTTTTCTTTTTTAAACGTGATACACCGGTTGATCCGATATGTATTTTACCGCGTTTGGTTCTTTTGTCGCCTTTTCCCATAGTTAGTTATAATTTATAGGTTGTAAAAGTAAAAAATTATCTTTACCAATCCAATTTTCGAAGCCCATGGGGTTTAAGAAAGAGCACAAACATTAACCTTCGGCATTATTAAAAATACATTTCATAAACAGGAGCGCCTGTGCAGCCGCAAAGCCATCGACCTGCTTTTTCAAAAAAGTAACGGCGCCAATGCGTTTCCGCTGAAACTTGTTTTTATGGAAGCACCGCCCGAACAGGCTGTGCCAGCGCAGGCCATGTTTGTGGCACCCAAGCGCAATTTTAAAAAAGCGCACGACCGCAATTTGCTGAAACGCCGCATGCGCGAGGCCTACCGCTTGAATAAAAACAGCTTTTACCAGCAGCTGGAGCTGGCCGGCAAAAAAGTGCTGCTGGCGTTTATTTACACGGCCAAAAAGCAGGAAGATTTTTTGGTGATAGAAAATGCAGTGAAAAAATTGCTGGCCCTTGCTGCTAAAAGCAGCGGCAGCAATCCTTAGCGTTTATTGGCCTCTTTAATGTAGCTGTCCAAAGCGCCCGTCATACTTGGGTTTTGTGGGTTTGGCGCAAAAACATCGAGCCGCAACCCCAGGTTTTTCACCATCATGGCGGTGGCATGGCCAAAGGCGGCAATGCGCGTATCGGCCTGCTTAAAGTTAGGAAAGTTTTGCTTGAGCGAGCGGATGCCCACCGGTGTAAAGAAAACAAGAATGTCAAAATCGGCCAGGGTTTTTACATCGGAAAGATCGGCTGGCACGGTTTTATAAAACACGGCCTTGGTGTAGGTGATCTTTACCTCATCCAAAAAATCCATGATCTGCTCTTTGTTGGCATCGCTGGCCGGCAGCAAAAATTTCTCGTCTTTGTTCTTGCGTATCACGTCCACCAGGTCGATGATGGTGCCATGGCCAAAAAAGATCTTGCGCTTGCGGTATTGAATGTATTTCTGCAGGTAATAAGCCGTTTGCTCATTGATGCAAAAATATTTCATGGTTTCGGGCACGGTGATGCGCATGTCGTTACAGATCCTGAAATAATGGTCAACCGCCATTTTACTGGTTAAGATAACGGCGCCGTGCTCAAGGATATCAACCCGCTGAGCGCGGAACTCCTGCGAGCTTAAGCCCTCCACTTTTATAAACTGCCTGAAGGTAACGTTGATATTATGCTTTTTGGCCAGCTCAAAATAAGGGTTCTTTTCGGTTTCAACCGGCTTGGGCTGCGACACAAGAATGTGCCTTACCTTATTTTTTGTGTAGTTGCTTACTTCAATTTTTGGAGGCGGGGGCAGCGTAATAACCGGCTTTTTAGACGATTTGCGTACGCGCTTTACCGCCAGCGCTTTTTCAATGGGCTCTTTTGCCTCGGCATTGGCAATCACCTTTTTTTCTTTAGGCAATTTAACCGCCGGTTTTTTAGCGGCTACGGCCACTGCTTTTTTGGCGGCAGGCTTTGGAGCGGTTTTTTTAGCGGGTTTTGCAGCTTTTTTACTGGAAGAAGCGCTTACCGTTTTTTTATTTTTAGACGCTGAAGAGGCGGTTGATTTGGCGTTTTTGGACTTTTTTCCGCCAGCGGCGGTCGCTTTTTTTTTAGCGGCAATTTTTCTTACTGACATTAATGTGCCCTGTTAAAACGTTTCGATAATATACTTTACCAGAACAAAAACCGGTAAAATTTCTAGACTGCAAAAGTAAGAAAAAATTTGTAATAATCCTATTCTCTCCTCCACCAGGCCCATTATCACACCCCGGTACCACTTAAGCAGCACGGCCAAGCTCAATACCAGCAGCGACACCCATATAAACGCAATGGGATTAAACGGCCCCAGCTCCATCAGCACCACCCACGGAAACAGTAAGAGCCCGAACGTTTGATTGATGAACAGCGAATTGAGCGAATACTCTGCAATTACTTTGCGGGCATTGGTAAACAGGCTGAGCAAGCGGTTAATCACCAGCTTAAAACCTGCTATGAGCAAAACAATGCCAAAGAAAAATAAAAACTGGTAAAAGCTGAAGCTGCTCACCAGTATAAACTTATAAATGCTGTTGAGCTTATATAAAAGAAAAGAAAGGTTAAGCATAAAAAACAGGTTAAGTCCCAGGGCATAAAACCGAAAGGGATTGAGCTCTTCGCGCTCGAGCTGCTTAAGCGCCTGCAGATTGAAAGTGGATTGTACAATTTTGATCACCTTTGAAAAAGAGCTGAACTTGATCAGCGCCATCAGCACGAGGCAAAATAAAAAGAATACAGAAGGCCACACCGGCTCGCTTTTTATCCGGGCTATGGCGTTTAAGTGCGAGGGCTGAAGTAAATGATCCTGTAAAATATTATGATAAAGATCGGCGGCCACCTCAGAGCGCAAAGGTACGTGAAATGCAGAAGCCGAACTTCACCTGGCCTTTGGTCCAGGTATCGGTGGTGTAAGGAATGAAGTTGTTCTCGATCAGGCCGCTGGCATTGGTAACAAACAGGCTAAACACGTGGCCCCCGGTCTCAATCTCGAAGCCAAGCGACAGCGGGTTGTACCTGCTGGGATTGTTTTGATAAAAAGGAGCAAAATTGTAGAAGTAATCGCCGATAAAGCTTACGCGTTTGCTCAACTTGATGCGGCCGCCAAACCCAAGCGAAAAAAATCCGTTCTCGTCGAATTTGTTGTTTTTTGTGTTGATGTCCTGGCGGATGTAATTGCGGTACATGTAGCTGGGCAGTACCTCCAGCGAAAGCCAGTCGCTGAGCTTGCTGGCAATGATTACCTGGTGAAAGAAATTGAAGCGGTGAAGCTCGCTGGTGTTAAAATCTTTGGCAATGTCGCCGTAAATAACCGAAAATGGATCGTGCGAATACGCTGTGCTGGAGAAGAGGGCCAGGGAGATGGGCATGCTGAAGTTGGTGGTTTGCTCCAGCAGGCGCCATTTAATGCTGCCGTCGATAAGATGGTTCATTTTGCTGCGGCCAATGCCCAGGGTGATATTTTCGGTAAGGCCGTAATCAAAGCTAAAGCGGATATCGCGCGAATTGTCGAAACCGATGAAGGTTTGCCCCGTGGCGTTGATCGGGTTAGACAGATTGTCGTCGTAAATATTGTCGAACCGGTGGCTGATGCGGAAGTCGAGGTGATTGCGCTTTACCGTTTCGATGGTTTGTGCATTGCCGATCTTTACGGTTTTAAAAGTGGCATATACTTTTTTTGGTCCTTCCTTTTTTTCTTCAATCAGGCTTAGCAGGTCGTCCTGCGCAAATACGGCTTTGGAAGCTGAAACCAATGCCGCTAAAAGAAAAAATCTGCTGAATGTCATCCGGTGTTATTTTTTTTGAAAAGGCTCCAGGGTGCTGTTCATGGTTACATCCACCACCTCGGCAATATTTTTTACATACATGGATGGAACCTTGATGTTGTAGTCGGCCACCCTGATCTTGAATTTGCTGGAAAGCTGAATGTCGTTGCCGGCTTTGGTAAGCGTACCGTCCAGCGTTACATCGCGGGTTACGCCATGCAGCTCCATTTTTCCGGCAACGGTTACTTTGTGCTCGCCATCCTGTGTATAATCAATTTTTTCGTTGATCTTACCTTTAAAAATGGCATTGCGGTTGGGATAAGTGGGAGCACCGCTGGCATCGGCCGGTCCTTTTTTATCCGTTTCCAGGTAGTTCTCATTAAAATGTTCCTCCATCAGCGAGTTCTTGAACTTAAAGTTCTGGATGCTCACTCTTACCTGTATGTCGTTGGTGGTGGTATTTAAAACAATAATGGCGCCTTTGTTCAGAGCTTCAATGTCTTCGAGGGGTGCTTTCGAAAAAAAGGTGATCTGGGTGGTTCCGTCCTTGGCTTTATAAATCTGTGCCTTAACGCTGCTTATAAACGGAATGAATAACAAGGCCAGCAATAGCTTTTTCATAAAACTGATTTTTCCCAAATTTAAAACAATTCTTTTAAAACGCAATCATCCAGAAACTTTTCGGTAAGCCTTGGAAAGGCAAATTTTTTGAGTGTGCCAACGGGGCTGAACGTTCGTCCTGCTTTAAAGGCAGATGGTATCTTAACTACGTAAAACCGCGCAAATAAATGCTGGTGGCTGAGCACGTGCTTATACAGCCTGGATACGTGCAGCAGGTTAAATGATTTGCCGCACAGGGCAGTAAATGCCGGGGTTTTTAGAAGAGCCTCAGGGCTCAGTTCGTTATCGGTTTCCAGCAGGCAAAACTCGTAAAGGCCCTGCCAAATGTCGTTTGCCTGGCGCTTGTGCACCAGCACGGCATTGTTTTTATCGGCCAGCACCACGTAATTAAAAAAGCGGTGCCGCACTTTTGTTTTTTTTGCTTTTACCGGCAATTGGGCCACCCGGCCATTGTTAAAGGCAAAGCAGTGGGCGCTTAAAATACAGTTGGGGCAATCGGGGTTCAGCGGCCGGCAGTACTGCGAGCCAAACTCCATAATGGCCTGGTTGTGCAGGCCGGGGTTTTTCTTATCCAGCAGCTTATCGGCCAGCTGTTGAAATTCTTTTTTGGCAGGGCCGGTGTCAATGGGTGTATCGATGCCAAACACCCGGCTCAGCAGGCGGTAAACATTGCCATCCACCACGGCATAGGGCAGGTTGTAGGCAAAGCTGGCAATGGCGGCAGCGGTATAGTCGCCCACGCCTTTAAGAGCCCTTATATCCTCATAATTGGTGGGAAAATGGCCGTTAAACTGACCGGCCATGTGCTTGGCGGCGGCATGCAGGTTGCGGGCCCGCGAATAGTAGCCCAGGCCCTGCCACAGCTTAAGCACCTGGTCTTCGCTGGCCCGGGCCAGGCTTTTGGCATTGGGGTATTTTTCGGTAAACTTCAGGTAATAGGCCAGGCCTTGTGCCACCTGGGTTTGCTGCAGGATGATCTCCGAAAGCCATATTTTATAAGCATCGTGGTGATTGCGCCAGGGCAGATCGCGCTTATTGCTATGATACCATTTAATCAGTTTGGCACTAAACCAGCTATCCATAAAGGGCTAAAATTACAGCATTTAGAGGCTACTGAGGCCTAAAACAGTAAAAACTAAAAAAAGTTTTCAATTCTTAATTTTAATACTATCTTTGCTGCCCGTTTTAAAATACAATTAATTGATTTTAAATAGTTTGTAAAAATGACCAAGGCAGATATTGTTAACGAAATAGCAGAAAAAACCGGTATCGAAAAAATGGCTGTTCAGGCCACCGTTGAAGCGTTCATGAAAACGATCCGTAACTCAATGGTAGAAGGAAAAAACGTGTACCTGCGGGGGTTTGGCACCTTTGTAGTGAAAAAACGCGCCGAAAAAATAGGTCGTAACATCTCCAAAAACACCACCGTTGTCATTCCTGCCCATTATATCCCGGCATTTAAAGCCGCCAAAACCTTTTCAGAAAGGGTAAAACGCAATGTAAAAAGCGCCGAGCCTCTTTCAAAAAACATTGATTAAACAAACAGAGCATGAGTCCCAAAAAGATCCAGTTACTTTTAATCGGCGGGGCCCTTGTTTTATTCGTTCTTTTATTTACTGCACCAAAAATCAACCCCTCGCCCGAGGTAAAGAAGGTGGAAGCACCCGCCGGCTCTGAAGCCGTTAGCGATGCTGCCACGCTGGATGTTTACCTGGGCCAGGCGCTTAAAAGCCTGGAGCCTGCGCTGAAGGAAAAAGCCGACGGCTTTGCGGCCAAGCAAAAAAACGACAGCCTCTCTGCATTTTGGGACAGGCTCAAGCGGCCCGACCTGGCATCGTATTATGCCGAAGAGCAGGCCAAAAAGGAGAACAAGGCAGCCAGCTGGTTTAGCGCCGGCAACCGCTACTACTATGCGGTTCAGTTCTCGAAAGATAAAAGCGAAACGCCGGCCCTTTATCAATGCGCCATGCGCTGCTTTAATAAAGGCCTTGCCCTGGAGCCCGGCAATATCGACGGGCAGATCATGCTGGCCTCGTGCTATGTGGAAGGAACCACCAACCCCATGGAAGGGATCAGCCGCCTGAGGGAAGTTGAAAAAACCGACAGTAACAATGTGAAGCTGCAGCTGGCCTTTGCCTTTTTTTCGGTAAAAAGCCGGCAGTTCGACAAGGCCATCCGCCGCTTTAATAAAGCGCTGGCAGCCGACACCAACCGCATTGAAATTTACCTGCACCTGGCCGATGCTTACGAGCAGCAGGGAGAAACGGCCAGCACCATCAAAGCACTGGAGGCATTTGCGGCCCGCACGCCCGATGCCATGGAGCGCAACGAGATAAACAAGTACATACAACAATTAAAAAAATAAATAATAACAATTAAACAAAGAAGACTATGCCAAGCGGAAAGAAAAGAAAAAGACATAAAATGGCAACCCACAAACGTAAAAAACGTTTGAGGAAAAACCGTCATAAAAAGAAATAACCGGCTGATTAGCCGGCTGTTTACTTAATTTCCAATAAACGGGAGAGCAGTTTTGTTCTCCCGCTCTTTGGTTATTGCTAAATTTTAACAAGCTAAAAACAATTGTCGCTAAGCCTTGTTTATGTATCGTTTTTAATGCGTTAAAAACACATGGCAGGTTATGAAGCAATTGACAAGAAACTAAAATATTAAGCGCGTGAATCAAGAATTAGTAATTAATTCCACGCCTAACGAAGTTGTTATAGCTTTATTGAACGATAAGCGTTTGGTAGAGCTGCACCGCGAAAAAAATAATTCAAGATTTTCGGTAGGCGATATCTATTTAGGCAGGGCAAAAAAGGTAATGACAGGCCTCAACGCCGCCTTTGTGGATGTAGGATATGAAAAAGATGCGTTTCTGCATTATTTAGACCTGGGTCCCCAGGCGCAATCTCTCATCAAATTTGTTGAACAGGCACAAAACGGCAAGCAGAACGTGAGCAACCTCATGTACTTTAAGAACGAGCCTGAGATCAAGAAAGACGGAAAAATCAACGAGATCATCCGATCGGGGCAAAACGTGCTGGTGCAGGTGGCCAAAGAGCCCATCAGCGCCAAGGGCCCGCGCATTACCATGGAAATAAGCCTTGCGGGACGTTACCTGGTGTTGATGCCGTTTTCGGATAAGATCTCGGTATCGTCGAAGCTGCGCAATTTTGAGGAAAAAGCCCGGCTTAAGGAATTAATGCAGAGCATTAAGCCTAAAAACTTTGGTGTGATTGTACGCACCGTGGCCGAAAACAAATCGGTGGCCGACCTGGAAGCCGACCTGAACGACCTGGTAAAACGCTGGGACGAGTGTTTTAAAGCCCTTAAAAGCTCGCAGCCACCCACCCGCGTGCTGGGCGAGGTAGACCGCACCAATGCCATTCTCCGCGATTTTTTAAACGCGTCGTTCAACGCCATTCATGTTAACGACCAGGCAGTGTATGACGATCTGAAATCCTACATCAAAACCATTGCGCCCGATAAGGTTGACATTTTAAAATTATACAATGGCAAGCTGCCTATTTTCGACGCCTATGGTGTTGAAAAACAAATCAAAGGCCTGTTTGGAAAAACAGTGCACATGAAAAGCGGCGCTTACCTGGTAATTGAGCATACTGAGGCCCTGCACGTGTTTGACGTGAACAGCGGCAACCGCGCCAAAAGCGAAAACACACAGGAGCAGAACGCGCTTGACGTGAACCTGGAAGCGGCTACCGAAGTGGCGCGCCAGCTCAAGCTGCGCGATATGGGAGGCATTATTGTGGTTGATTTTATTGACATGCACAGTGCAGATAACCGCAAGCTGCTGTACGACAAGCTGAAAGAGGAAATGAAAAGCGACCGGGCCAAGCATAACATTTTGCCGCCGAGCAAATTTGGCCTCATCCAGATCACCCGCCAGCGCTTGCGCCCCGAGGTGAATGTAGAGGTACTGGAAACCTGCCCGAGCTGTGGCGGCACCGGCAAAGTGCAGCCAAGCATTTTGTTTGTTGACCAGATTGAGAACACCCTGCGCTTTATTGCAAAAGAACAAAACCAAAAAAACATTACGCTCAATGTGCACCCGTATATTGAAGCATTTATTAAAAAAGGCGGCTGGTTCCGCAGCCTGCAATGGAAATGGTACCGCGAGCACAAGCAGTGGATCAAAGTGCAGGGCATCGGCAGCCAGGGCTTTATGGAGTATAAGTTTTTTAATAAGGATGGCGACGAGATTGTAGTTTAATCCGCTTTAATAAATAAACATTATAAGAAAGCCTCTTCAGAAATGAAGAGGTTTTTTATTAAAGCGCTGGAAGTAAAACAACTGTCAGGCCTATTTTGAAGTCATAATGCGCGTTAACGGTTTGCGGCTATGCAGAAGCGGCAAAATAGGCGGTAAGGTCGAGCCGCTTTTGCTTGTAGGAGCTGTTAGCGATTGGCATTTTTCGGCAAGTTTTGTGTCGTTTGATTTTACGTTGTCTTGTTATAACTCTTTTTTCATAACTACGATGTCTTTGCCACCTAAAGCAAGTCGCTCCAATTGTTGCCAAGCAAGTCTTTTATATAAATTTTCTGCAGTATGCGTAAATAAATAAATTTCTCTCAGTCCAAGGTCTTTAGAGTGGTCTTGAATGTGTCTGCATATTAACGCACCTAATCCTTTTCCTCTGTTGTCGGGCTTTGTGTAAACTAACGCTAACCAATTTTTGTAAATTTTAAGTCGGGGCTCTTTGTCCAGCAGTCCAACGTGGTTGTATAGTCCGCCTGTTGCGATAGGTTTGCCGCCAAGTGTCATTAAAATTTGAAACTCATAATTGTCTGGCGAAAGTTTTTTTGTTTTTTCAATTGTTGTCTGCACCGGAATGTTCCACTCGCTTAAATACCAGTTCGCTATAAGTTCTATATTTCCGGTGTCGTCAGGTTGAATTATTTGATATTTTATGTCTGCCATATTTTTTAGAATGTTTGTTGTAGTTTGGTCGTCTATGCTTACCGTTAACGGATGGCAGTCTTGCGCCGTGCGGGTTCTTTGTCCGCATGGCGCAAGACTGCTGTTATAAGCCGTTTTTTTCTGATGTCTGTTTTATATGTGTCAATACTCGATTATGAATTTGGTGAACAATGTAGTCACTCCACAAATTCCAATAAAAGTTTGGTTTGATTCTATTATAATACCAAGTGGTTCCTTCAAGTAAAGTTTCGTTGTCCGAAATTTTAATTAGTTTGAATTGTCCTTTTTTGGAAACAAAATAGTCGTGCAGATGTGGCGCGTCGATGTCCCAAAAGCTGAGTTCTTTCATTGGTGCGGGAGATTCTTGAACGTCAAAACTAAGTAGGTTGGGAGCGTCCCATTTGGTTATTGGTTCGATGAAACTACCTGTCGTGAAATTACAATATCGAATTGCTCCAACACCTTGTCCGTCAATTGTTGCATTAATGGGATACGCAATACCAGCTTTGAATAGCAACTCTGTAGGTTGATTTAGTTCTGGAAATACAATTACATTTTTCCAAACAGTCTCTGCATTTGCATTTATTTTAACGGAAGTGGTCACTGACATGATGTTATTTTCTTCATTTTCAGTTTTTTTCTCAATGAAACCAGTCAGCGGAATTAAAAGAGTTAAAGCAATTAGGGTTGTCATGGTATTGGATTGCCGTTTGGATACGAAATAGTGTCCAAGTGAGCTGCCAATGAACAATAGTCCCAAGGCTATAGGAGTTGCCATTGCAATACAAATGATTCCTTCGATAGCAAAAACTAAAAGAACCAGTGTCATTAAGCCGATTGTCACTGAGGAAATTGTTATTGCGGTTGTCCTTGTGATTTTATGATTATACCCATAAATAACTGTCGAGCTAAACCCGACGAATAAAGGTGTCAATATGAAGAGTGCTAGTCCATATTGTCCAATACCGTAAATGCCGAGTAGCGTCAAAAGAGAAGATACGATGAATGTTATGCAGATTGCCGTCCACCATCTCTTTTTGTCAGGAAGTTGAGATATTTTGTCTAAGAGTGTCATTGTTTGGGTCTGTCTAAAAATGGCTTATAACGGACCGCAAGCTGGCGTCCACTTTTTGTAATGTCAAGTTACACATTTGAGCGTTAATCCACAAAAAGAGGTCGCTTGCTTGCTGTTAGGGGCAGTTATATTTTTATTCTAAGTTGCCTCGCTTTTTTTGGTGTATAGTCCCATCTTGCTGAATGGTCCCATTTGTAGCTCAAAGACTTGATACCAAAATAAATGGTGTCGATACAGATGTATGGCATTACGTCTGATGTACAACTGTCCAACGGGAATTTTTGCAATTTGTCGGTTTTGAAGTTTAAAATCTCCAAGCTGTCAACAACATATGCCACATAGTTTTGTTTGATATCGAAGGCAAGGGGATTGTCAATTGACTTTGCCGTTAACCCCCTTTTAAGTGGCAAAAAGAACTCAAACCAACAATTGCTTCCGCAGCCGGCTCTCAGTATCACAAAATTCTCGTTTTCATCTTCAAACCTTGGTATCCATATTTCAGCACCGTAAACCTGAAAAGTGTCGACGAAAGTTTGTAGTTGTCCGTCCTGAAACCATTGTATTTGAAAGTTGTCACCAGTTCGCTTATATTTAATAATATTTCCGGCAGGAGTCTTGATGTCCGATAAATCCGGCTCTATTCTTTTCGCATTTTCGGTCTTAGTCGAGTCTGTTGTTTTGTCGACCGATATTTTTTGCGAATTGTCACGACAAGAAAAGAGACAAATTGTCCAGATGATGATTATTTGTCTAAGTGTCATTATAATTGCCCCTAACTACCTTATACCCGGCAAAAAAGTTCGCTTATTCAACCCATTTCGATCCTATTGTCGAACTTTTGGCAGGTTTATAAATATAGCCGTTTTTCACAAATGGTCAAAGGGAGATACGATGTTTTGAAGACTTTTGGCGCTAACGTGGGTATATATTTCTGTAGTTTTACTGCCTTTATGGTCCAGTATCGTTTGTATGTATCTTAGGTCAGTTCCGCTTTTTAATAAATGTGTGGCATAACTGTGTCTAAGCAAGTGCAAACTTGGCGCCGGTTTATTAGTTAAAATGAGCTTTTAAATAACCAGCTTCCTGAACCTGAACTCAAACAGCGTCCGAATTTTCTGTCTTCAATAGATGGTTCAGTCTTTTCCGAATCAAACAAAAAGCCCCGAACGTAAAAGGTTCGGGGCTTGTTTAAAATTTATTTTTTACTCTCCGCCGCTTTGGCCGCCGCTTTGGTTTTGGCTTCCTCCAGCGACTGCATGCAGCGCGCTTCGGCATCGGCCACTATTTTCTGCACTTTTTCGTCCACCTTTTTCTTGGCCACCTCGGCGGCTTTTTTAGCAGCCACTTTGGCAATAGGGTTCGAGGCCTGCTCAACCAGCTGATCGGCCTGTGCATAACCCTCTTGCTTGGCTTTATCGGCCTGTGCCTGCGCTTCGGCTTTCGATTTTTCGCATTGTGCCTTGGCGTCTTCCAGTATTTTCTGCGCTTCTTCGGCCGCTTTGTCAATTCCTGCGTTGAGGGCCTGCGTGGTAACGGTGGCCACTGCGCTCTTGCCCTCGTCTTTCAGGCTGGTTTTAATGGTTGGTTTCATCACCGTGCCGCCAAACAAAGCGGTTACGTTTATTTTTTCGCCCAGCGCTACATTGGTGCCGGCTGCGGCATTGGCCTGGTTCAGCAAGCCGGTAAGGGCAGAGTTGGCGGCGCTGCCAAACAGGCTGCGCGGCACTTCGAGCTTCCATTTATAATCAATGGTTTGATCGAGGCCGGTGCTACCGCTTATGTTGGTGGTTACGCCATTCATTTTGGTTTCAAATGGCTCGATGTTGATGCGCCCGTTCTTAATGGTATAGTTGAGGTTGATGTTGCTCACCTCCATGTTTTTAAGCTGCTCTATTTTTAAAGATTCGCCCAGCTTTACAAACGGCGGAAAGCCGCCAACGTTTACTTTATTGGTTTTAAACACACCGTGGGCATCTACCGTGCTCATGTCAGGCTCCATTTTTTCGTTGAGGGAGGTTTTAAAATTCTCGAGTGTGGCGGTAAACATACCCTTGGCATACTGACCCACAGGCGCCAGCTTTTGCACGGTATTAAAAGCATTAAACGTGCTTTGGATATCGAAGTTCTCTACTTTTAAATTAAGTCCGGTGGTGGGGCGCTTAGGGTTGGTAGTTTCGTAATACCCGTTAATGGTAAGTGCTCCGCCCATGGTGTTCATTTTTAAATTGGTCATGTCCACTTTTTGCTGGCGCACTACCACGTTGCCTGCCAGGTTATCAAGCACCAGGTTGGTGTACAGCACTTTTGCAATATGGCAATCCAGGTTAAAATCAATATTGGCCGGCACTTCGGCTACAGAGGCGGCTGCAGTTGAAGAGGCAGCTGCAGTTGGCGTAGCGGCGGTGGTAGCCGTAGTTGCCGCGGTGCTGGTAGATGAGCTCATGAGTTCGTTCAGGTCCATCAGGCTGCTGTTAATGGCAAAGGTGCCTTTTATCAGCTCGTTCTTAAACAGGTACTGCATAAAGTTCTCGATCTTACCTTTGGCCTGTATGTCGCTTTTGCCCATTTTAGCGTCAAAAGCAGCCAGTTCCACATACTGCGTGGTAAAATTCAGCTTCATGGCATTGAGCAATACTTCGTAAGGCAGGGTGGTGGTTTTATAATTCATCTTGTCAATTTCAAGCGAACCACTGGCCTTAAATTTATCGTACTCTTTTTTATCAATGGCGCTCATGTGGCCGTCGATGCTGATGTCGGATTTAATGGTGCCGCTGAGGTTGTCGCCTTTATCGAGCGGCACAAATTCTTTCACGGTGGCCAGGTTAATAAGACCTTTCAGCCCGGCCCGGATGCCTGGATCGGAGATGGGGGTGCTTACGTGAGCGGTCATATCAATCGGATTGCCCGCCATTTCGAGGTGAAATTTGCTTACATCCACCGTGGTAGCATCCAGCACCCCGTTAGGATTAAGCACTTTTACCGCCAGGTTAATGTTGTTCACAGATTTAGGCAGGCTCGGGTACTTAAACATGGCATTGATAATGGCCAGGTTTAATCCAAATGCGGGTAGCTGCGAAGCGTTATAAGTGCCTTTTGCATATCCATCAAGCGCTAGCTGGCCGGCGGTTTGCACCGAGGCAAAGTCTTTTGAATACACGCTTGGAATAAGCGACAGGATGGATTTAAATTCTGTTTTTTTGGTGTTGAATTTGAGGTCCATGTTAATGTTGGTATCGGGCATGGCCACATAGCCGTCAAAGCCCAGGGCCAGGTCGTTCAGGCTAAACTCATTTTCCTTAAAGGTAAATTTCATGTGTGGCATGTCCATATCCAGGTCCATTTTTAAGCGGGTATGTACGTCGCTCAGGTAATTTACACCGCTCATTTTAAAGGTGGTTTTGGCAATCTCCAGCAAATTGCTCAGTACAAAGTTATCCTGTGTAAAATCACCTTTCAGCTCGTAGTTCAGGTCTTCCAGTTTTGAGTACATGGCGCCCTTCTGGTCGTCATACACTATGTAAGCGTGGCTGATCTTAAACTCCTTCAGCTTCATGGCAAATTTGGTAGTGCCGGTGTCGGCCGGTGCTGCGCTGGCAGTGTCGGTGCTGGGTTTGGCAATGTCCCAGTTGGCTTTGCCGCTCGCAAGTACCTTGCCCAAAATGCGCGGCTGGTCTATCACCACCGAATTGATCTGGTATTTATCGCCGCTGATCACGCTTTTTAAATTAATATCGGTGCGCAGCTCTTTTATAAAGGCCAGCGTATCGTCCTTAAACTCATCAATGCCCACCACGCTCACATTGCTGATCTTAAACCTGAAATCGGGAAAAGACGAAATAAGGCTCAGGTCAAAATCCCCAAAATCAACTTTTGCATTGAGGTTATTGTTGGCCTGCTCTTTTACAATGGCAACAATCTTATCCTTAAATATAAAAGGGGCCGCAATGAGCAAAATAATAAGAACAAGCAGGCTTATGCCTGTCCATTTAAAAATACGGCGCAACAATGATTTTTTTGGCTTGGTGGTCGTCATAGGTTTGTAGAGTTTAGGTTCATAAAAATAAGAAGAAATAAAATAACATGGCAGCCGCGTTTGTTTTTTGTTTAACCGCTAAATATAGGCTGATTTACGAAGTGTGTTACTTGCAGGTCTGTTAATTTTCGTTAGCAAACAGCCGGTCTGTTTTCAGCTTTACAAAGCGCACGGCCGGCGCATCCATATAACGGGTGAGCAGGTAAGATGTTAGCGCAATCAGGCCAAACGAGGCGATGCCTGTAACCACCAGATTGGCTGCTGAAACCAGCAGTGGCATGAGCTGCTGATAAAGCCAGGCCGAAAAGCTGAACAGGATCAGGAAATGCAGCAGGTAAAACATAAACGAAACGTTGCCTAAAAAAAGCAGCGTGCGCTTTGACAACAGCTTTTGAAGCGTATTGGAATGCAGCAGAACGATAAACAGCAGCAGGTTGCCAAACAGGTAGCTGACCACGTGCGGAAATTTATCAAAAAAGGAAAGCAAAGAATACATGGATCGGCTGGTAGACCCCTCGTAACCTGTAAACGGAAAAGAGGCAAAATAAACGCCGGCCAAAAAACAAACCCATTTTAAAACCGGTATTGAAAACAGCTGTTTAAACCGGGCAGACTGATGGTGGAGCTGGCAAAGCAAAAGCCCGAGCGTAAAAGCCAGCGAATAAAATGACTGAAGAATAAGGGCCTGAAAAATCATCCACAGCACCAGCAAAGGTATACGGTTATGCGTGCCGTGCGTTACCATCAGCAGTATCATTACCATCCAGGAATTATATAACTCGGGCGACATGGTCCACAATACCTGGTAATAACGCGTGTCTCCGTTAAAGCAGTCGGCAATTGCATATTTAAGCACCTGTAAAAAGCCAAGGTTGTCCGGCATCATGCCCTTTACCCATTCAGAGGTAAGCTGGTTGTGCGGCATGTTGTATTTATAGATCCAGTGCAGGCGGTGAAAAATAAACACAAGCAACACCGTTACTAAAACAGGCAGGGCCAGCCGAAAATAGCGGCGGATAAAGCTTTTCTGGAGAAAGGCCACATCTTCATTTAAAAAGTATTGGTGCGATTGCACATAACCGCTCAGCAAAAAGAAAAAATTAATGGCCATGCCGGGATTGAACAAAGCATTGAGCGGTGTATAGGCAATCCAAAAGCTGGCGGTTATTTTGCCGGAAGCAAAATCAGGGTAATTGCCGCCAAAAACCAGGTCGGGGCAAAAGGCAAATAAAAAATGATGAATAAAAACAATAACAGCCAATATGCCGCGCAGGCCGTTCAGGTAAAGGAGACGGTTGTCGCTCATCCTACCAAAGATAAGAAATAAACGTTCCTATTCTCAATAATAACTAATCATCCCAGGTAGCTTTTTAACAGGCGGCTGCGCGAGCCATGTTTTAAGCGCCTTACGGCTTTTTCCTTGATCTGCCGCACTCGTTCGCGGGTGAGGTCAAATTTTTCGCCGATCTCTTCCAGCGAGTGGGCATGTTTGCCGCCGAGGCCAAAAAACAGCTTGATCACATCGGCCTCGCGCTCGGTTAATGTGGAAAGGGCGCGGTAAATTTCCATTTGCAGGCTTTCGCCCAGCAGCTCCTTATCGGGATTCAGCGAGCCATCGTTCTGCATCAGGTCGTACATATTGCCACCGTCCTCGTTGCTGCTCAGCGGCGCATCCATGCTCAGGTGGCGGTTGTTGTTGCGCATGGTGTCGTAAATATCTTTTGGCATCATGTCAATCACCTCGCTCAGCTCCTCGTAGCTTGGCTCGCGCTCAAGGTCCTGCTCCATTTTTGAAAGCGTTTTGTTGATGCGGTTAATGGTGCCGATTTTATTAAGCGGCAGGCGCACAATGCGGCTTTGTTCGGCCAGCGCCTGTAAAATGCTCTGGCGGATCCACCATACAGCGTATGAGATAAATTTAAAACCGCGCGTTTCGTCAAAACGCTGGGCTGCTTTTATCAGGCCTAAGTTGCCTTCGTTAATAAGATCGGGCAGGCTCAGGCCCTGGTTCTGGTA
This sequence comes from Bacteroidia bacterium, assembly GCA_044221905.1. GTDB lineage: Bacteria > Bacteroidota > Bacteroidia > B-17B0 > Aurantibacillaceae > Aurantibacillus. The sequence goes on along the minus strand of JBGAOE010000002.1, from coordinate 540,038 downwards.
CTGTTTGCTTACCGACACCACAAAGCGCAGGTTGGCTTTCACCAGCTTATCAAGGGCATGTGTGTCGCCGTTTTTTATCTTCACCGCCAGCACCACTTCTTCCTGCGCAGAAATAAGCTCTACGCGGCCAATGTCCTGCAAATACATATCCAGAGAGGCCGTTTCGCGGTTGGTGATCTGTTTGGTTATTTTTAACTGTCTCATGACTTGCCTTTTTTTATCTAATACGCTTTGCAAGGGCCTACCGTTGGGTGTTTGCGCTAAAAAAGCCGTTTGTTTAACTTTTGATTAAACAATTGTTTAACTGTTTTTAAAAACAGCCAAAAAATAAACGTGTCGTTGAGTGAAACCCGGGTTTTTTTGAGCGAAGGCAATAAATGTTGAAAAATGAGGAACCCGGGTTTAAAAACTGTATTTTTTAAACTCTGTAATTTCACCGAACTTGGCGCACATGCTTAAACGGTTATACATAAGCAATTTTGCGCTTATTAACGAGATGGATGTTACTTTTCCCGGTCATTTATCGGTGATTACGGGCGAAACGGGGGCCGGCAAATCTATTTTCCTAGAAGCGCTGGGCCTGGCGCTTGGTAAGCGGGCCGATTTGACGGCGCTGCAAAACAAAACCAAAAAATGTATTATCGAAGCCGAGTTTGAAAGCGGCGGGCTCGACCTGAGGTCTTTTTTTGAAGAGAACGACCTGGATTATGACGCGCACCTGGTGCTGCGGCGCGAGATCAGCGTTGATGGAAAGTCGCGCAGCTTTTTAAACGACTCGGTGGTAAGCCTCAATGCGCTGAAGCTGTTGTCGGAAAAGCTTATCGATATTCACTCGCAGCATCAAACCCTGCTGCTCAACCAGGCTAATTTTCAGCTCGAGCTGTTGGATGCCTTTGCCGGCAGCCTGGGTATCTACAAGGATTATAAGCAGGAGTATGCAGCCCTGAACGGACTTAAGAATACCCTGAAAAATTTGCAGGAGCAGGAAGCGCAGGCCCGCAAAGAGCTCGATTATTTTCAGTTTTTGTTTAGCGAGCTGGAAGAAGCCGGTCTGGAGCCGGGGCAGTTAAAGAAGCTGGAGGAAGAGAGCATGGGCCTTGAAAATGCGGAGGCCATTAAAGGCAGCCTGGTTAATGCCGCCAACCTGCTGAACGGTGGCGACAACAACCTGCTGGGCAATTTAAGCCAGGTGCGCCAGGCCGTGCAGGGCATTGCCAAATATGGCAAAAGCTACGAACAATACTTTGAGCGCATACAATCGGCCTACATCGAATTGAAGGAGCTGGCCGCCGAGCTGGAAGATGCCGGTAACGAGGTGAGCTTTGACCCCGAAAAGCTGGAGCAGGTAAACACAGGTTTGGATAAGCTGAACAGGCTGCTGAAGAAACACAATGCTGCCGACGAGACCGCGCTGTTAAAGATAAAAGCGGAGATAGAAGAAAAGCTGCTGAAATTTGGCTCGCTCGAAAACGAGATTGACAAAACAGCAAAACAAATTGAAAAGCTGAGTGCCGGATGCCATAAAATAGCAAAAAGCCTTACCCAGCTGCGTACAAAAGCCATTCCCGATATCGAGAAAAAAGTGAAGGAGCTGCTCACCGGTCTTTCGATGGAAAATGCGATGTTTAAAATAGAGCTTCAGCAGCAGCCTGAAATAGGCCCTGCGGGCTTCGACCAGGTAAAATTTATGTTTTCGGCCAATAAAGGCGGCAGCCTTAGCGAACTGCAAAAAGTTGCCAGCGGGGGCGAACTGTCGCGCCTGATGTTAAGCCTCAAGGCCCTGCTGGCAGGTAAAAAACAACTGCCTACTATTATTTTTGATGAGATTGACACCGGTGTGAGCGGCGATGTGGCCGATAAAATTGGCGCCATTTTGCTGAACATGGGAAAAAGCATGCAGGTAATTACCATTACCCACCTGCCGCAAATGGCCAGCAAAGGCGATCACCACCTGTTTGTGTACAAAAAGGACGATGCCGATAAAACGGTGTCTTACATCCGGCAGCTGAACAAAGATGAGCGCATTACCGAAATTGCCAAAATGCTGAGCACCGGTAATCCCACTCAGTCAGCGCTGGTAAACGCCAGGGAGCTGCTCAATCTGAATTAAAATAGTATCTTTACCGGTAAATTTAGGGTTAATCACGCCTTAAATAATCGTCAATGAGAAAAACCTACGGTATTTTTTCAAGTCCTTTTCTCGGCCTGATTTTAAAACTAACAGAATTTTACTGCCTGTTCTTTTTTTGTTGCCGCATACTGTTCTGCTATTTTAATATCCCCGCCGGCAACCACGAAGCCTTTGGCGATTACGCCCTGGCTTTTTTCCGCGGGCTGCGTTTCGATTTGATTATTATCTCATACACGCTTATGCTGCCGGCAGTGCTGCTATTTTGCCACCAAACGTTTTTCAGGCACAACTTTACCTTGTTTAATGTGGTAAAAGTATACTTATGGCTCGTTACAGCAGTGGTGTTTTTTATCTCCTGCGCCGATATTCCTTATTTTTCGCAATTTGGCAGCCACATCAGCAAAAGCGTGTTCGCCTGGCAGCTCACACCGGGCTATACAGTTAAGCTCATTTTCAGCAATTTTTTTTACTGGGGTTTCTTTTTGCTTTTTCTTGCGTTTTACACGGCCTTTATTTTCTTTTTAAAAAGAATCCGTGCCGGATACATGAAAGGCCTGGCCGTTGCGGGACCATCGGCAGGCATTAAACCCTATGCACAGCTGCTTGTTTTGGCGGCGCTTATTTTTATTTCGGCCCGGGGCCGCATTTCGGCCAAAAGCCCCATGCACGAGGGCATGGCCATTGTAAGCCAGAATGCGTTTGTGAACCAGATTGCCCTCAACCCCAGCTTTACGCTTATTAAAAGCTTAAGCCGCAAACAAGGCAATACCGATTATCTTAAAAATATTCAAAAAGACCTGAAAATAAATTCTGCGTTTTTTACGCAGAATTATTTTCCCGCCAATGGCAAGCTGCTTACGCCGGTAAAAGCACTTACCCCGGCCGACTCCATCAAAAAATTAAATGTAGTGGTGGTGCTGATGGAAAGCATGAGCATTGCAAAAATGGGTTACTACCACAACAAAAACCTTTCGCCCTATTTAACACAGCTGGCAAAAGAATCGGTTTTTTTCGACCGTTTTTTTTCGTCGGGCATTCACACCTTTAATGGCCTGTTTTCTTCGGCTACCGGTTTTCCAACCATCTATACCGAGCAGGGTTTGCGCCAGTGCACGCAGCAGCCCTTTACCACCCTGGCCAACCTGCTGAAGCCTTATGGATATCAAACGTATTTTTGCGCCACGCACGATCCGGTGTTCGATAACATGGAAGGTTTTTTTACGCTCAACGGGTTCGACAGGATCATCAGCAGCAACGATTTCAGCAGCGCCGAAAGCATTGGGGTAACGGGCATTCCCGACCACAAGCTTTATCACAAGTTAGTGGAAACGGTAAGTGCTGGTGGAAAAGATCAGCCGTTTGTGGCCTATGTGATGACCGGTACCGATCACGGCCCCTGGAACATTCCAAAAGACATTGCGTTTAAACCTACGGGCGCCGATGCCAAAGAAAACGCCAGCCTGTATGCCGACTGGGCGGTGGAGCAATTTTTGAATGAGGCTAAAAAACAAAGCTGGTACAGCAATACGGTGTTTGTGTTTTTGGGCGATCATGGCCAGATTATGAACGATGTGTACGATATGCCCATCACGTATCATCACATTCCTTTAATTGTGCATTGCCCCAAACATCTGGCGCCGGCAGTAAATCACCACCTGGGCTACCAGCCCGATCTTATCAAAACCATTGCTTCGGTGTTGCAGGTGCGTTATCCTAATTTCAGTTTTGGCGTAAATATTTTTGAAGAAAACAGGCCCTTTGTTTTTTTTAGCGCCGATGATAAAATAGGGTATGTGACAACCGATGACTTTTTCTTTTACCACCTGCTGAACAGCAACCAGAAAAAGGCGGTGAAGTATAACAGCATGAGCCCCGAGGACCATTACCCACTGCAAAAGCAGCGTTTTGATTCGTTGTACCAAACCACGCAAAGCCTTTATCATTCGGCGCAGTACTATATTCACAATAACTATTTTAGTTTTTAATAAATCCTATATTTGTGCCCTAAACCAAACTAAACATTATGGCTTATAACCTGCTGAAAGGAAAGCGCGGTATTATTACCGGAGCGCTGGATGAAAATTCAATTGCCTGGAAAGTGGCCCAAAAGGCGCACGAAGAAGGCGCTACCTTTACGTTAACCAATGCCCCTATTGCCATGCGCATGGGCGAAATAAACAAGCTGGCCGAGCAAACCGGGTCAAAAATAATTCCGGCCGATGCTACTAACATGGAAGACCTCGAGAAGCTTTATACCGAATCGATGACGCACCTGGGCGGCAAAATCGATTTTGTGCTGCACTCTATCGGCATGAGCGTAAACATCCGTAAAAATATTCCCTATACCGAGCTTAACTACGATTTTTTTCAGAAGGGTATTGACGTTTCGGCGCTTACCTTCCACAAAATGCTGGCCATGGCGCATAAGCTCGACGCACTGAACGAGCATGCTTCGGTGGTGGCTTTAAGCTACATTGCTGCGCAACGGGCTTATCCTTTTTATACCGACATGGCCGATATTAAAGCCATGCTCGAAAGCATTGCCCGCACCTTTGGCTACCATTACGGCAAACATAAAAAAGTGCGCATCAACACGGTGTCGCAATCGCCCACCAAAACAACGGCGGGCAACGGCATAAAAGGATTTAACGATTTCTTTGACTTTGCCGAAAGCCAGTCGCCATTGGGCAATGCCAGCGCCGAATCGTGTGCCGACTACTGTATTACCCTGTTCAGCGACCTGACCCGCATGGTAACCATGCAAAACCTGTATCACGACGGGGGCTACTCCTCTACCGGTGTAAGCACAGAACAGCTGAGCAAATAATTTAACCATTCATATAAAAGGCGGGATTTTGACCCGCCTTTTCTTTTTTATATGGCGTTTGCTGCCTAACTTCGGCCAAAATTACCTGCATGTCAACCCTGGCCAAATACAACGAAAAAGCTGTTAAAACCGTTATTTATTCCACCGCGCTGGCAGTGTGCCTGCTGGTGCTGGTATTGAATCAAAAATACATACCGCACCCCGATACATTTCCATCCTTTATTTATAAGCTTCCTACGCTCAACGCCTTTTTGAACGGCAGCTGCTCGGTGCTTTTATTGTTATCGCTGCTGGCTATTAAGCGCCGCAACATTGAGCTGCACAAGCGCTTAAACATTACGGCCTTTGTGTTAAGCGCGCTGTTCCTGATCAATTATGTAACCGCACACTATTTTATACCCGATACCAAGTATGGCGACGCCAACCATGATGGCATAATGAGCATTGCCGAAAGCGCAGAGGTGGCGGGCATAAAAGCAGTGTATATTTTTATTTTGCTCACGCACATTTTCCTTGCCGTATTGGTACTGCCCATGATTTTGCTTTCGTTTTACTACGGGCTTACCGACCAGCGCGAAAAGCACCGCCGCCTCACACGTTACAGCTACCCGGTGTGGCTGTACGTAACCATTACCGGCGTGGTGGTTTACCTGATGATAAGCCCTTATTACAATTATTAAGAGAGCCCTAAAGGAAGCGCCGGCGGGAATGTCTGTGCTTATTCTTTAATAAGCCGGTAGGTATGCAAACCTCTTTCATTTCTGCAATTCAGAATATACATTCCATCGGAATGTTTGCTGATATCCAATCTGATCGCCTCGGTTCCTGAAACCGTGCTGAAGATCAAGGTGCCGGCATAGTTATACAATTCCACTATGGTTCCGCTTTCGAGACCGCTGACCTCATAAATACCGTTGGCTGGATTGGGCGAAACAACTGCATGCGCGTTGTTTGCAGCAGGATCTTTAATGGCTGTGCAAAGGGATACCTGCAGAGCAATGGAAGCGGTGCCAGTGCAGCCGTTATTGCTGTTTACTCCCGAAACGGTATAGATAGTATTAGCATTTGGACTAACAGTAATGGCGGGCGTGTCGGCTGTGGTGTTCCAGGTATAGGAGGTGGCGCCGCTGGCGTTAAACGTAGCCGACTGGCCGATGCAAATGGCGGTGCTGCCGGAAATAGAAATAAGATTGAAGACCTGGCAGGTGCCGGTTAAGGCTGGCGGTGATGCTATCCAGTTTGAGTTCTGGCCATTCAGGGCAAAGCTGGTGAGTACGCCTGTTTGATTATTGCCGGTAAGATCGGGCAAACTGGTTAAGCCCGTATTATTGGCACCGGCAACCCCCTGGTTAAAATTATAATAAGCCAACAAACCAGTTTCGGTGCCGGTCATCTGGCAGTTCATCCTGGCGGCAATTTCAGCAACACATAGGGGTTTGCCCCAAACCCGTAATTCATCAATCGTCCCGTTCATATAATAGTTTGTATTGTTCCTGGAACCGATATGGGCGGGGTTGGAATTGTTAGTGGGGCCGGAGAGGTTGTTGGCAATGATGTTTTTTGCCTGCAAAACGCCATCCACATAAAGATCAACGTTGGCAGCATTGGGGATGCCGTTATAAACAGAAGCCACGTGATGCCATTGGCCGTCGTTTACAAAATTCACCGTTTCAACATACAGCCAGCTGCTCGGATCCACCTCGTTAAAGGCGAACCTGAATTTGCCGTTTACAACGCCTACATCGTAGCCATTGAAGGGTGAGGCGTCTATCATGTTCGAAAAAATAATGCCTGTGTTTTCCGAAGTTTTTACCCAGCATTCAACAGTAAATCTGCTGTTAATGGAAAAATCCAGTAGGCTGCTATAAGGCAAAGTAATGTCATTATTTAATCCGTTAAATCCAAGCGCATTATTATTATTCTGGCTTCGCGCCTGAAGCGTAAAGCATAGCAGGCTTAGAACACTTAAAATTTTCTTCATGGTATTCATCGTTCGTTTTTTATAAAAATAAGATTAAGTGCTGCGTTTAAACGAGGCTGGTTTGTAGAATATGCATTCGGGTTTGTAAACGACGGGTTTGACCTTGTAATTAAAAAATGGGGCTTCCGGTTTTGAAAGCAGTAGGTGATCCTAGAGACTTTTAAATTTTTCGAGGAAGGCGTCTTTGTGTTTTTTGGAGATCCCGGCTTCGGACCCATCTGTCATTTTTACGAACAATCCATCGGCGCTGACCATTTTTACAACCTTCTTCAGGTTAATAATGTGCGAAGCATGAGATCGAAAGAAAAGCGAAGGATCCAACAGAAGTCCACATTCCTTAAGGTTTCTGGACACAAGGTGCTTCACCTTATTTTCAAGATGAAATATGGAGTAACTGCCGGATGCCTCTATTCTGATAATATCTTTCGATTGTATAAAAATCACTCCGTCGTTCACAGGAATCTGGATAATATCCAGGCTCGTTTCCTTTAACTCCTGGTTGCCGGGCTTTCGGTCATTCACCAGGCTGGCCAGGCATTTTTTAAGATCGTGGGCGTCGATAGGCTTCAGCAAATAATCGTAAGCCCGGCTCTTAATGGCCTTTAAAGCGTATTCCTCATGAGCCGTGGTGAAGATCAGTTTAAAATCCCTGAACTGCAATTGGTCCAGCAATTCAAACCCGTTTAAGCCCGGCATGCTGATGTCTAAAAAAACAATATCGGGCCGGTAGTCTTCAATGATGGTGATCCCTGTTTCCGGTTCAGCACTTGTTGCAACAATTTTTATGTCTTTAACATGTTTTTCGATCAATACTTTAAGGGTTTTAATGCCTATCAGTTCGTCGTCTATGATGATTGCCCGTAACATAGCTTATTTAGTTTAAGATTGGAATTTTTAATTTAACCGTTGTTCCTTCGCTGCCGCCAGCAGCATTCAGTTTATCCACAATGGTAAGACCAAGCGGTATTTTTTTCATTTTACTGAATAATTCAAGCCTTTGTTTCACAAAATCAATGGCTAGCGATTTTTCTTTAACAAAGGGCTTGTCAGTTTTTTGGTTTTGGCGCCCGATGCCATTGTCGTCGATGATACAGAGTAAAACGCCCGGCTCCGCCAGCTCGAAGGAAATGAACAGGAGCTTATTGCCTTTTTTTCGCAATAACCCATGCCAAATGGCATTTTCTACGAAGGGTTGTATCAAAAAGTGTGGGATGCAAACAATGTTTGGATCTAAGGCGGGACTTACGTGCATCTGATAGGTGAATACATTGTTAAACCGGAGTGATTCTATTTCTATATACCCGTTCAAAAGGTATAATTCGTCGTTTAAAGGAATGCTTTCCCTGGTATTGCTTTCAAGAAGCTTACGGATGAGCTTTGAAAATTTAGTGAGGTACAATTCGGCATTGTCGTTTTCGTTGGTGATAATGAATTGCAGAATGGAGTTCAGTGAATTAAAAATAAAATGGGGGCTCATTTGCGCACGCAAAATCCGGATGTCTTTTTCATAACTTTGATTCAGCAGGGCCCTTTCTTTAGCAATCACCTGCCGGATGCGCCACCGTATAATCCAGATAATAAACAGGATCAGCATTGCCAACACCACAAAGAGCAGGGCGTATTTAAACAGGGTAGCTCTTTTATTTGGATCGGGACTGTTATACAGTCGGATCACTTCGTGAGGAGAAAGCACTTTACCGTATATTTCAACGTCATCAATGCAGCCATTAAAAAAACGGTTGTTTTTTTTGCTAAGCCTGTTGCCCAATAGGATGGAATCCCCTTTCAGGAACCGACTCCTGAAACCCTTTAATGCCTTGGCTTCCAGGGCGCCGTCCAGGTAAACACAGAAAAAAGTATCATCGTAAGTGAGAACAACATGATGCCATTTTCTAAGGCTGGGAACCGTGCTTGAGTATAGGGAAACCTGTTCTTGTGCTGAGATCGACACGCAGCTTCCCAGGTTGCCGGTATTCATATCAATTCCAATGTAATAGGCCTCGTTGTTTTCTTCGCCGGCATGCGCTCTTGTAACAATGATGGGATTTGATTCCACGCCGGCTCCTTTATGCATGACGTGATCAATCTTTATCCACAAGGAAACCGACCCGCGATAAGGTTTTAAGGCTTCGCTGGTACCCAGGTTGATATAACTGCCCGCATTTCCATGAAAATACAGCGAAAACCCTTTATTGCCGAACCGGTCTTCTGCCGGCACCCCGCCGTAGGATACAGCGCGGTATTTTTGGCCTTGATTTTCAGTGCCGTTGAAAGTAAAGCTGGCAATAAGGCTGTCGCTGGTTTGCGCCTGTGCCACGATGTGAATCAAAAAAGGGAAAAAGAAGTACAGTAGCTTGTACATAGCGCAAATATATAATAAAAGGGATAACAGGCTGCCTGGAGGGGGCTGTACAAAAATTCGGTCAGAAGCGTATGAATTGAATTTATATGCATAATATTGAAACGTTTTTCGATGGAAAAGTTGCTCGTTACCTTACAAATTGTTTTTATTCTTTGTGTTGCCGCCTCCTGCGGACCGGCACAACAGGAGAATGAGCCGGCTATTGGCCAAGCTACCTGGAGTGAGCACATTGCACCGGTTATTTTTAAAAATTGCACGCCCTGCCACCGCCCCGGCGAAAGCGGACCCTTTAACCTGCTGAGCTATGCCGATGCCGTAAAAAAAGCAAAGCTCATCAAATTCGTAACCCAGTCGGGCTACATGCCGCCCTGGCCGGCCGATGCCAGCTATTCTCATTTTATCGATGAGAAAGTGCTTAACCCTCATGAGGTTGCGCAGCTGAAAAGCTGGGTGGATCATAACTGCCCGCGGGGCGATAGCCTGAAAGAGCCAGCGCCGCCGGTGTTTTATACCGGCTCTTATTTTGGCAAGCCCGACCTGGTGATTAAAGCGGTGAAACCTGTACCTCTTAAAGGCAACGGCACCGATGTGTTTATGATTATGAAATTTCCGTACAGCATTGCCAAAGACACCATTGTTGACTTTGTTGAATTTGTGCCGGGGCAGCGAAAGCTGGTGCACCACGTAAACGGGCACCTGATCAGCTACGACGAGAAGCGCCGCTTCAATTATCAGCAGGGTGAATCCGTGTCGGCCGATACGCGGGCGCAGCTGATGGATGTGTACCGGAGCATGAACATTCCTTATACAGACCGTTTGCAGCCCCAGTTTCCAACGCTCACGCCCAACACGGTGTATTACCTGCCGGGCTACATACCACCGGCCTATCCGGCGGCGGTTGGCGGCTACCGCATGAAAAAGAGCGGTGCCTTTTTACTGAATAACATTCATTACGGTCCCAGCAATGCCGATGTTATTGACAGCAGCTACATCAATGTGTTTTTTCGTAAAATACCCATAAAGCGCCCCGTGAGCGAAAACCAATTGGGTACCTTCGGACTGTCGCCCATCGAACCTGAGTTTATTATTCCGCCTAATGAGATAAAAACATTTCACACGCAGTATACGTTGCAGCAGGCCATTTCGCTGTTATCTGTTAACCCGCACATGCACCTGGTGGGCAAAACGTTTTTAGCCTATGCGCTTAAGCCCAGTGGCGATACCATTCCGCTTATCCGTATAAAAAAATGGGATTTCCGCTGGCAGTACTATTATACCTATAAACATCCCTTAAAGCTGGAGGCGGGCACCACCATTCATGTGTATGGCACCTATGACAACACGCCGGATAATGCGAACAACCCCTACCACCCGCCGCGCCTTATTACACAGGGCAATGGGGTGGAAAGCATGAAAACCACCGAGGAGATGTTCCAGTTTATATTTACCTATATGCCTTATAAGCCCGGCGATGAGAACATTGACCTGGAAAGAAAAATTAAATAGGCCATGATCGTGAACATGTTAAAATAGCCCGGCGAAAGCCTATTTTAGCTATTTTAGCCGCAGTGAAAATAAAGCTTCCATATCTTTTTATACTGTTCTTACTGACTTCGTGCAGCAAAGAAAACCGCTGGGCCTGTTTTACACCCTATGGCGCCGAGAAAACTGAAACGCGTTACCCCGAAGAATTCACCAGGGTATCGGCTTACAATAAAATAAGTGTCACAATTTTGCAGGGCAACGAATTTAAGGTGGAGGTGATTGCGGGTAAAAATATTATTCACAATATTAAAACCAAAGTAACTGGTGATGTGTTAAACATAGAAGACAACAACACCTGCAATTTTGTGCGTGGCTATAAGCATACTGTAAAAGTGAACGTAACCATGCCGCATATTATAAAAGCGGTTAATTATGGGGTGGGGTCACTTACATTCGATGCCGGCTTTAAACAGGACAGCCTGTCGGTGCGCGCCGAAAGCTCGGGTGATATTTACATTAACGGCACATACAAAAAAATACAAACCAGCTCGCATGGCAATGGCGATATTTATGTGAGCGGCGAGTGCGAACAATTGAACGTGTATTGTTTTGGAACCAATTTTCTGGAAGCCATGAACCTGCGGATAAAAAGCTACGCTTACATTGCCAACCAGAGTTTGGGCGATTGCAATATTAACGCTTCTCAAACACCGCTGATCCAGTATGTGATCTCAAACAGCGGCAACATTAACTACAAAGGCCTGCCCGTAAAAATAGAGGGGGATATTTACAGCGGCGTAAGAGGCAAAGTAAACCGGCTGGATTAGAACGGGTTTACCATTTATATTATTTGTGGCGTTGCCGTGAGGATCCGCCTACAAATTATTTTTCAGCTTCACTCGCAGCCCGGGCTATCGTTTCAAGTCCTCCCTTTCCGCTCTATTCCTGACGCAAAACGACAATCATGTCCAAGATTTTACGAGATGCTGAAACACTTGTCCCGAGCTTGTCTCGGGAAGTTCAGCGTGACCGGAGGATGTTATTCCGGCAGCTGTCCAGAAAAGGCTATCGAAAATAGCGCAGGCCCTCACTTAAAACTATCCTTGATTTTTGACAGAGATTTCTCACCGCCAGGGTTTATTTTTGGTAGGGCGGTTCTAAATGACTATCGTTCTCTTTGGGTCATTTCATTTTCATAAACTCTTTTGCGACTGTAAAATGCATTATTTTTTATGGCTCCTGCCCTTGGCTACGGCCGGTGCCGTCCATGGATCGTCGGGCCAGGCGTGTTTGGGATAACGGCGCTGCAATTCTTTTTTTACCTCAAAGTATAAATTGTTCCAGAAGCTGCGCAGGTCCGAGGTTACCTGCACTGGTTTATACCCGGGCGAAAGAAGGTGCATCACCACTTTGTTTTTCCCGTTGTTTACCGCCGGTGTGTCGCTCAGGCCAAACACTTCCTGCAGGCGCACCGATAATACAGGCGTGGCGCCATTCGCAAAATATTGAATGTTGATTTTTGAGCCGCTGGGCACTTCCAGCCTGTCAGGAGCAAGGCTTTGCAGGGCCTGCTGCTGTTCCCAGCTGAGCCAGTGAAGGAGGGCCTCTGCCAGGTTTATTTTTTTAAGGTCATCCGTTTTTTTTACCTCTGTTAAATAAGGTCCCAGCCAGGCTTCGTTGTTTTGCAACAACTCGTCGGTGTTTACATCGGGCCAGCCCTCATCGGCATTCCACTGGCGCAGGCTTAAAATGCGGTGTTGCAGCTGCTGCATGCCATCGTCAAAATTCAGCAGGTTTTGTCCTTCTGTTTTAACAGCCTGGCCGATGGCTTCGGCCAAAGCCGCCGTGCTTGGAGCGGGCAGTGGCTTTGACTGCAGAACGATGCTCCCTATTTTTAATTCGCGGCTGGCAATAATGCCACCCCGGCGCGTATCCCAGGTAATTACCTCGCGCTCTTTTACCATAGGCAGCAGGTCTTTGGGATTTAATGGCGCAGCCAGGAAAATTTTACCAAGGCCGTCGCGCAGGTCTATGTGCGCTACAGCCAGCCAGGGCTCATGCGCCAGGTCGTCTTTATGGCCCGCGGCGGCATACTTGCCATTGGCCAGCTGAAACTGGGCGTTGTTACCAGGCCGGGCCGAGGCAATCCGTTCGGGATAAGCGTAGGCCAGCAGCAGGCCGGTGTCAAAGGGATCAAACGTTTGGTTGCTTACAGCAGCGTGCAGCAGCTGCCTGTAGGAGGCGGCCACTTTTTCGATGCGCGCCATTATTTTACCGCCGCTGTTGGTGCTGCGGGCACGCCGCAGCGCTTCAATACGCAGGTTAATATCAATGCCCGATTCGCGGGGCAGCGGATCGCGCTCTTCCAGCACGGCTGCCACATCGGTAGCCAACGGCAGAGTGCCTTGTTCTTTGGCCATCAGCAGCATGTGTGCCAGGCGCGGGTGGCAGGCCAGCTGGTGAATTTGTTTGCCATGCGCTGTAATGCGGTTATTTTCGAGCGCATTGAGCTGGTGCAGGGTTTCGCTGGCCTGGCTTAAGGCCGCTTTTGGCGGCGGCGTTAGCCAGGTGAGCTGCATCATGTCTCCAATGCCCCACTGGGCAAGGTCCAGCACCAGTGCGGCCAGGTCGGCTTCCAATATCTCGGGTACGCGGTGCTCGGCCAGGCGGGTATGGGTTACGCTGGTCCAAAGCCGGTAGCATACGCCGCTGCTCAAGCGGCCCGCCCGCCCGGCCCGCTGGTCGGCCGAGTCTTTTGAAATCCTTATGGTTTCAAGGCGCGAAAGGCCCGATTTTGGATCGAAGCGCTGCGTGCGGCCAAAGCCGGTGTCCACCACAATGCGTATGCCCTCAATGGTTAAGCTGGTTTCGGCAATGGAGGTGGCCAGCACAATTTTTCGTTTGCCCTGTTTATTGGGCATAATAGCCAATAATTGCTCCTGTGGCGGTAGCTGTCCATACAGAGCGTGTACTTCGTAATTGCCTAATTGTTTCTCCAGAATTTCTTCGCAATTGCGGATCTCGCCCTCGCCTGGTAAAAAAACCAGCGCATCGCCTTCGTGTTCCTGCATGGCTACAATGGCGGCCCGTGCCGCCAGTTCCGGCAACAGGGTTTCGTCGGCATCCGAGGTGCTGTATTTAACTTCTACCGGGTATTGCCGGCCTTTGCTTTCGGCTACGGGTGCATTAAGAAGCGCGGCCAGCTGGGGCATGTTTAGCGTGGCCGACATTACCATGATCCGCAAATCTGGCCGCAGCACCTGTTGCGCCTCGCGGCACAGGGCCATGGCCACATCGGCGTGCAGGCTCCGTTCGTGGAATTCGTCAAAAATTACCATGGCCACATCTTCCAGCGCATTGTCGTGGTGCAGCATGCGGGTAAGGATGCCTTCTGTTACCACTTCCAAACGTGTTTTTTTACTCACCCGGTTTTCAAAGCGAATGCGGTAGCCAATGGTTTCGCCCACGGCATCGCCCCACAGGGCTGCCATGCGCGTGGCAATGGTGCGTGCTGCCAGCCGCCGGGGCTCGAGCATAATAATTTTTTTACCCTCCAGCCAGGCCTCGTCCAACAATGCTAGGGGCAGCAGGGTACTTTTGCCGGCACCGGGCGGGGCATTTACAATTAAGGTGTTTTGAGCTGCCAGTTGCCCGCGCACCTGTTCAATAATTTCGGTTACCGGCAGGTTTATATCAAAGGGATTAAAAGCCACGTAGTTGAATAAGGCTGTAAAATTAGGCAATCCCAACGTTAAAAAAAGTGGCGGAGCGATATTCCGTTTTTTAATTATCTTGCCTGGCTAAAACCTGCTAAAATGAAAATTAAATTAAGTATTACTTTTTGCCTAGGCATTTTACTATTAGGAAACCTAACAGCCCAAAAAGGCCTGTATGTGGAAGGAGCTGTTAAAGTGGAAGGCGGTATGGCCGCTATGCTTGGAAAAATGTGGAACAGTAGCTATAAGCATTATCAAAAGAAAGAAAAAACGCTTGTACAGATAGAAAAGTATAATACCAAACAATTTATGCTTACTGTAGGTGAAAATGTGAGCCTGGTGGATGGCAAAGATTGTTATTCGGATACAAAAACGGAGATTGCAAAATACGATAACGAGGATTACAAAATTGAGAATGTGGACGTAGTTAATAATACAGAGACAACCCGCATACTTGGCTATGAATGCAAAAGCGCGGTGATCAGCTATTCGGGAAAAGCCAATGGCACTTCATTTAATACAAGCGTAAGGGTTTGGTATACCGATAAGATAAATACCGAAGAGGTGGGCAATACGCTGGCACTGCAAGGCACCGAACAGGATAACGATTATACGAAGGCCCTGAGAAAACTCGGGTTTGTTTTACGCACTGAGCAAACGGAGGTTGGCATGACCATTACAACTTCGATTACCAAAGTGGAAATAAAAGACATCGGCGACGATGTATTTAGCCTGGACACTAAAAAGTGCAAAAAAATGATGAGCTACAAAGAGTTTAAAGAGGAGATGAAGAAGCGCATGCGCAGGGCGGATATGGGAATGCCGAGATAAACCGGATAGTTATACGTTGAGACTATGATTTTAAACACAATATCCAGAGGCTAAGACATTAATACCACTCTCAAAATACACGAAGTGATTGGTGCAACAAATGAGAGAGTCTGTAAGCCAATTTAAGCCCAAACGAACAAATTATTAAAAAACAGGTAATAATGGCTCAAATCCACCTCATTTCCAACATTTTGCTATCTTTGTAGCCCTTAAAAAACAAGTAGTTAAGAGCAGAATGAAGAACATCCGCAATTTTTGCATCATTGCCCATATTGATCACGGTAAAAGCACCCTGGCCGACCGTTTACTGGAATACACCGGCACCATCAACAAACGCGACATGCAGGACCAGGTGCTGGACGACATGGACCTGGAAAAAGAGCGGGGCATTACCATTAAAAGCCACGCCATACAAATGGAATACGCCTACAAAGGCGAAAAATATGTGCTGAACCTGATCGACACCCCCGGCCACGTGGATTTTAGCTACGAGGTGTCGCGCTCTATTGCCGCCTGCGAGGGCGCCCTGCTCATTGTAGATGCCGCACAGGGCATCCAGGCGCAAACCATTTCTAACCTTTACCTGGCGCTCGAACACGATCTGACCATTATTCCCGTATTAAATAAAATGGACCTGCCAAGCGCCGAGCCCGAGATGGTAACCGACCAGATTGTGGATCTGATTGGCTGCGAGCGTTCGGAAGTGATTCCGGCCAGCGGCAAATCGGGCATGGGCATTGAAGAGATCCTGGCGGCCATCATCGAGCGCATTCAGCCGCCGGCCGGCGATCCGGCTGCACCGCTGCAGGCCCTCATTTTCGATTCGGTGTTTAACTCGTTCAGGGGCATTATCGCTTATTTTAAAATTGAGAACGGCAGCATTAAAAAAGGCGAAAAGGTAAAATTTGTGAATACCGGCGCCACCTATAATGCCGACGAGATTGGAGTGCTCAAATTAAAGCAGGAGCCCCGCAACCAGCTGAGCGCGGGCGATGTAGGATATATCATTTCAGGCATTAAAGAAGCCCGCGAGGTGAAAGTGGGCGATACCATTACGGCATTTGCCAACCCCGGCGAAGCCATTAAGGGGTTTGAAGATGTGAAGCCTATGGTATTTGCTGGCATTTACCCGGTAGACACCGAAGACTTTGAAGAGCTGCGTTATAGCATGGAGAAGCTGCAGCTGAACGATGCCTCCCTCACCTGGGAGCCCGAAAGTTCGGCGGCGCTTGGCTTTGGCTTCCGTTGCGGATTTTTAGGAATGCTGCACATGGAGATCATCCAGGAGCGCCTGGAGCGCGAGTTTAACATGACGGTGATCACAACGGTTCCCAACGTGTCGTACCTGGCATATAAAACCGATGGCGAGATCGTTACTGTAAACAACCCCAGCGATCTGCCCGATCCGGGCCGTATCGATTATATCGAAGAACCGTATATAAAAGCCAACATCATCACCAAATCAGAATTTATTGGCCCGGTAATGAGCCTGTGCATCGAAAAACGCGGCCAGATTGTGAACCAGAACTATTTAACCGCCGACCGCGTGGAGCTGGTGTTTGAAATGCCGCTGGGCGAGGTGGTGTTCGATTTTTTTGACCGCTTAAAATCCATTTCAAAAGGTTATGCCTCGTTCGATTACCATCCCATCGGCATGAAACAATCGGACCTGGCCAAGCTCGATATTTTATTGAACGGCGAGCCGGTGGATGCCCTGTCGGCGCTGATTCACAGAAGTAATGCCTACGAGTTCGGCAAAAAGATCTGCGAAAAGCTGAAAGAGCTCATCCCGCGACAGCAGTTTGAAATTCCAATCCAGGCCGCCATTGGCGCCAAAATCATAGCCCGCGAAACCATTAAGGCCATGCGTAAGGATGTGACCGCCAAGTGTTATGGTGGCGACATCAGCCGTAAGCGTAAACTGCTGGAGCGCCAAAAAGAAGGTAAAAAGCGCATGAAGCAGGTGGGCAACGTGGAGATTCCGCAAAGCGCCTTTATGGCCGTGCTGAAGCTTAACGACTAAAAGCTATTTCAAAAAAAATTAGGAGATCAAGGGATGCTGAAACAAGTTCAGCATGACTTCAGGGTATTTTTTGAAATAGTTTCCCGCAATCGGTTTACTTGCACAATCAAAAAATTTTACGGTAACTTGTTTCGTCAAAATGAAGCAGCATCGTCACCTTATTTTTTCCGGACTTGTTATGTTGTCCGGCCTTTTTCTTTTTCCATGCATAGCCACCGCCCAGCTTCTGTTTAAGATCTCAAACGATTCGCTGCAGGCTTTTACTTATGCGGGCGGCGATGAGTTTAATGCACAGACGTTAAACAGCTCCTTTTGGAAAGACAAGCCCTGGCCGGCCATTAATATGTCACAGGAGTTTGTTTTCACACCGCAGAACATAAAGCTGCAGGATGGTTTGGCTGTTTTTATCATGTCTAAAAAAGACAGCATCTACGTTGTAGATCCTTTTGAGATGGACAGCAATTTTTTGCGAGAAAAAAAACTAGTGCTCAGCGACAGGAAATACCGCTGTTACTATACGGCCGGTTGCGCTTTGTCGCAACAAAAATGGCACTATGGTCTTTATGAGCTGAGGTTTAAAGTGGAAGAAGGCAAAGGCATTTGGCCGGCCTTTTGGTTTTATGGCGGAAACAAAAACGAAGAGATCGACGCTTTTGAACTTAAAGGAGAACGTAATAACGAAATTCACGTAGATACCCATTGCCCAAATGGCTGCGACAGGGGCTATAAAAATAAGCTGGGCTTTAGCAGCAACTGGGGCGGCTGGCTGCCGGTGTCGGATTACCTGCACAATGGTTTTAACCGGATGCAGCTGGAGTGGGCGCCCGATGGCGTTACCTGGTATGTAAACAGCCGGCCCCTGGCCTGGTTCAAAGGCAGTTTTTCAAACCCCATGAACATTTATTTAAACACACAGGTGGCTAAGGATGGGCGCGCGTTTAAGCCGGGACCGGATGAAACAACGCCTTTCCCCAATAACTTTTACGTGGATTACCTGAGGATCTGGAAAAGAACAACAGAGGCAGTTCCACTGCTTGTGCCGCAGGAGTTTGAGCAGTCGGACAAATTTGAGGAAGCCTATCATACTAAGCCAACGCGCAAGCGGGGCTTGATGTATTCTAAAAAGAAATTCAATACCGAAGGAATGATCCATTTGTCTGTATCGCCAAACGGGAAGCTGCGCATTAAAACAAGCGGCGAACTCGGGCACACAGGTTCTTCCATGGAGCTGGTATGGGCGGGAGGTAACATCGTGTTTACCGGTTTTGACAAAGAGCAGGAGTTGAAGGCTGCATCTTCCGAATACGAATTGATCGTAAAAACGAAGCAGAAAGAGTATCGTCAAAAATTCAGGATAAAACCGTGAGCGGCAGCATTATGGACTTGAAAAAAACAATAAAAGATTATCGTTTCTGGGTATTGCTCTTTTTTGTGGTGAGGCTGTTTGGCATTTTTAACCCGCCGCTCGAGGTAGCACACAACTGGCGGCAAACCACGGTAACCATGGCGGCCCGCAATTTTTTGGAAACCGGTTCAAACATCCTGTTCCCGAGAATTGACATTGCGGGTGAAAAAACCGGCATTACCGGCATGGAATTTCCCTTGCTCAACTACCTGATTTACCTGGTGTCGCTGGTGTTTGGCTATGCGCATTGGTATGGGCGGTTGATCAACCTGGTGGTATCCAGTTTTGGCCTTCTTTACTTTCACAAGCTGCTTAAAAAATACGTAACGCCACAACTGGCCTTTAACGCGGCATTTACCTTGTTGTTTTCGGTGTGGTTCACCTATTCGCGCAAAATAATGCCCGATACGTTTTCCATGTCGCTGGTGCTTATTGGGTTTTATTATGGAAGTAACTTTCTTGACCGTAAAAGCAGCGTTACAAATTTGGGCCTGTATTTTTTGTTTGTGCTGGCAGGGCTGCTTTCCAAGCTCCCCTCGGCATACCTGTTTGCCTTATTGCCGCTGGTGTTGATGAATAAAAAAACCGCAGCAAAAGCTAAGATCCTGTTATTGCTGTTTACGGTGCCAATTGCTGCCCTTGTTGGCATCTATTATTTTAAATGGGTGCCGTATCTCACGCAAACATATGAGTTCAGCCATTTTTTTATGGGAAAAGGCCTTCGCGAAGGATTTATGGAAACAGTAAGCCACCTGGACGAGGCTTTCGAAAAATTTTATGAAGAAGCGCTGGGTTATACGGGTTTTGTATTGTTTTTAATAGCGCTGCCTTTGCTGATCATTAAAAAAGAAAAAGAACTGTTGTTTGCCTTTATGCTTGCATTCGCCGGGTTTCTGATCATTATTTTCAAGGCGGGTTTCGCATTTTATCACCATTCGTATTACATCGTTCCTTTTGCGCCAATCATGGCGCTGTTGTGCGGCTATACCCTTACACAGGTAAAAAACAAAAAGCTGGCGCTTGTATTGCTGGCCGGCCTGGCCATTGAAAGTATTTTAAACAAGAACGGTGATTTTTACATTAAGCCCAACAACCTGGCCATTTTAAACCTGGAGCGCGACCTTGATTCCTTTTCCAGGCGCAGCGATTTAATTGCCATTAACAGCGGCCAGGTGCCCACTCCCATGTATTTTGCCCACCGCAAAGGCTGGGTGGAAAGCAATGAAACCCTTTTGAATAATGAGTATATGAAAGACCTCCAGCAAAAAGGGCTTAAATACATTGTGGTGCTTAAAAAAGCCTTTGGGCAGTTGGTAGAGCTTCCTTACCAGGCAGTGTTTGAAAATGCGGACTACAGAATTTACAAGGTTCAAAATGATTAAAAAGAGAGAAGTATTTTTTAATGGAACTCAAAAGCAGAGCCGCATTCTGGATTAGCAACCGCTACATTACGGTTGGCGCTGCTGCGCTGATAACCTGCCTGCTTACAATTATCAATGGGTATCCCATCCTGTATTCTGATACATCCACCTACCTTTCGGCGGGATTTGAGCTTGAAACGCCTTTTGACCGCCCTATTACCTATGGCTTGCTGCTAAGGCTGCTGAGCCTGAATGGAGCTTCGCTGATGTTTGTGCCCCTGTTTCAGTCACTCGTGGTTATTTATGTCTTATACCAGGTTTTAAATGTATTTACAGCAAACAATAAAAATTATCCGTCACTTTTTTTTCTCACGCTGCTCCTGTGCTTGTTTACCGGTTTTGGATGGAGCGTTAACCAGCTGCTACCCGATTTTTTGGCAGCCTTGGGTTTCCTGTGCCTGTTGTGTATCTTTATGAAAGAGCGGAACAACTCAACCGGGCTTTATATCCTGTTTTTTATTTCGGCCGCGTCTCACATTTCCAACTTTATTGTATATACTGTTTTGCTGCTGCTGATCTTGCTGTTGCGAAAAAAATTCCTTTCTCACCTAAGCCTTCGCAGCTTTTGGAGCAGGACACTGATTCTGCTGGCATTGCTGGCAGTTTCTTTTCTTATCATGACCTCCGCTATTTCCAAATCACGGCATATTTTTTACGCTGGCAGCCTGGCTCAAAAAGGAATTTTGCAAAAAATACTGGTCGGTCAGTGCGGCACACAACAATTTAAACTATGCCGGTATGTCGATTCCATTCCAAAATCGTTTGAAGCATTTGTTTGGAAACCCGAAAGCCCCTTGTATAAAATAGGCGGTTGGAAAGCAGCCCGGCCGGAGCTAAAAAAAATAAACGCTCTAAGCCTTGGGAACTCCGAATTTCTTTTCATGCAGCTGAAGCAAACAAGCATTTTTTTTGCCAGGCAGCTCGTGATGTTTGACGTAGGCGAAGGCAACGGCGCTTTTCTCGATAATACAATTCTGATACAACGCATAAAAAAGTATGCGGCTGCCGATCAAAACCTTTGTACGGCCTCAGCCCAAAGCCGTGGCTCTTTTCTGCACCTCAAAAATTTAAACATTTATTATACAGTCGCAACCAGTTTTTTAGCCATGCTGCTGATTTGGCTGATCTTTAAACGTTACAGGCGCCTCCATAAAAATATTCGTTTTTTGCTGGTAATGGTATTTGCCCTAATAACTCTCAGCGCCTTTTTGGTTGCCTTTTCCTCCGAAGTCTCTCATCGCCATGGCCTTAAGTTGGTATGGCTTGTTACCCTGCTCAATTTTATACTGCTTTCAAGTTCCAAAAAGCAAAGCGGCAACACTTTTCAACCCTAAAATTGTTCACAAAAGGTGTAACCAAAGCCCCCGGCTAACGTTATGCTGTCTAATTTTAGTGAATGCGATTTTTGATCCATATTCTGCTGCTTGCCTTTGTTTTGCCGCTTTCGGCGCAGCTAAAGCAGGAGTTTTACGATGCAAAACAAACCCAGCTGAAGTCGGAAACCGATTATTACAAAGGCATGCCCCATGGCACGCACACCGAATTTTATAAATCGGGCAATGTGAGCCGCAAAGGGTTTTATCATTATGGCAAAGAAGACAGCGTGTGGACGTTTTATTACGACGACGGCACCAAGAAAGCCATGGAGCGTTATTTCAGGGGCGAGAAACGGGGCACCAACGTGTATTATTTCAAAAGCGGAAAGCTGGCCCAGTTAACGCACTACATCGGCGATAAAGCCGACAGCACCTGGACCTCTTTTTATGAGAATGGCAAAGTAAAGAGCCGCGAAAATTTTGTGCTGGGAAAAAAAGAAGGCGAGTGGCTGTATTATTTTGATAATGGCCAGCTGGAAGGAAAAGGCCTGTTTGAAAAAGACAAGTACGCCGGCAGCATCGAAAAATATTTTCGCAGCGGCAAAGTGGCGGCGCACGAAAATTATTGCAACGGCAAACCCTGCGGTGAGTGGGAGGAGTATTACGAGAGCGGGCAGAAAAAATTTGTTAAGGAATATAAGGACACCGTGCTTTACCTGGTGGACCTTTGGGACGAAAAAGGCCGGCAGCTGGTAGCCTCGGGCAATGGCAGCCTTACCGCCAATTACGACAATGGTTTGGTGCGCGCCATGGGTTTTTATAAGGATGGCCTGCAGGACAGCCTGTGGCGCTTTTTCCATCCTAACGGGGAGCTCGATTACGAAGCCAATTACCAGCGGGGGATCCTCGAAGGATATTACTCCTCTTACTTTCCCAATCACAAAGTAAAAAGCGAGGGTAACTTCAGCAATAATAAAAAGAACGGCCTCTGGAAATTTTATACCAAAGAAGGTAAGATGGAAATGATGGGCACGCTTAAAGACAACCTGCGCGACGATAAGTGGACCTATTATTATTCGAACGGAAAAGTGGAGAGCGAAGGGTATTACCTGAACGACAGGCAGAATGCCACCTGGGATTATTATTACCGCACCGGCGAAAAATGGCGCCAGGGCAATTATGAGAACGGGATTAAAACCGGCGTGTGGACCACCTGGTTCGAAAACGGCAAAAAGCTGCAGGAAGGGCCTTATGTGAATGGCAAGGAAAATGGCTTATGGACCAGCTGGTGGGACAATGGCACTAAAAAAGACGAGGGCACCTTTAAGGATGCGCAGATGGTAGGGCTTTGGCAGGGCTGGTATCCAAACGGCAAGGCAAATTACGCAGGAAAATACAACAGCAAGAATAATAAAACAGGCACCTGGGATTATTTTTACGAAAGCGGGCAGCCGCGCGAAATTGTAAATTATGTTAACGGCATTAAAAACGGCAAGTACATTCAGTGGTACGAGCGTGGCGGATTTGTGGACACCAAAGGAAAATACAGGCGCGGGCACCAGCAGGGCGAATGGACTTATTATTTTGAAACGGGTGGCGTTAGCCGGGTGCAGCATTTCAAAAACGGTAAGCTCAGCGGTCAATCCATCAGCTATTATTCCAACTCAAAGGTTCAAAGTATCTGTAATTACAGCATTATTCACGACCGCCGAAAAGATAAAGTGCAGAGTGTACCCGATGGAGAGTGGATTTTTTATGACAAAAACGGTAAGGAGATCAATCGCATGAATTATCGCAACGGCGTAAGAAAATAAAACGTATAATTGTTATATTTGTATATACAACTCATTTATGAAACCGCTTTATATAATTGCACTTCTCTCCGTTCTCGCTCTTGGTTCATGCAATAATTCCGAAAAATCGGAAGAAATACTGGTGGAAGATGAGCATACCATGCAAGCGGTGCAGGAAACCAAATTCAACGCACAAAACGTATTTAACTCATTACCCGACCGCAAGCTCATCCTCGGGCTGATTGATGATAATAAAATAGAATACAACCCCGATTTTTTAAACGATCCCAATTCAGTTAACAAGTATACTGTAGAATTTTTTAAAGCGGCCAACCTGGGCATTTATGGCTCAGATCTTAACATTGCCAGCGCCTTTGATCAAACACAGGAAAGCATGGTGTTTTTAAAATGTGTGAATGTGCTGGCGGGCAGCCTGGGCGTAAACAACGTGTTTGACCAGAAATTGTTTGACCGCATCCAGGCCCAGGAAAGCAATAAAGACTCTATTCTCGAAATTGTGATCGACGCGTTTAAGCGCGTGGATGAAACCCTCAAATACAACAACCGCCCCGCCACCTCGGCCTTTATACTGGCGGGCTGCTGGATCGAAGGCCTGTATGTTTCGTGCCAGATGGCCATCAGCCTTAACAACGAAAAAATTATCAAAGCCATACTCGATCAAAAAGAATCCCTTAAACACCTTATTGTGATGCTCGAATCTTCGCCGCTCAACGAGAACGGGCGTTCCATGCTGGCCGATCTCAAATCGCTTTACCGGGCCTTTGATGTGGCCGAAACACAAACCGTGTATACCAAAGATACCTTGCAGCCCATTAGCGAAGAAGTGGCCGTGCTGCGCAAAAAGATCACCACCGGCGCCTAAGCGGGTTTAACCTTTTTTCAGGCTTTTGGCTGATTGTTTCGGGCAATTATTGCTAACTTAGTCCTTCGGCCATGAAAAAATTCCTCCTCTTTTTTTTAGCTCTGTTTCTAAGTATTCATACCTACGCCTCGTATGTATTGATACCGATGGACGATTCACAGAAAAATCACCTCAAAGCGTATGGCCTGGCCTACTGGGCGCTGAAGGGCGAGCTGGAAATTCACTGGCTGCTGAATTACCGTGGCGGCAGCTTTATGATTCCCAATGCCAAGCCGGTTTCGAACGAGTGCGTGATAAGGGGCATCAGTTACGAAACCATTTCGGATGCGCAGGGCAGCGCCATACTGGCCGAAATAGCCAACCCCGAAGCCAACCAGGATGCCGTGAAGCTCGAAAAGGCCCCCCGCATTGCCGTGTATTCGCCGCCGGGCAAGCAGCCCTGGGACGATGCCGTGACCCTGGTATTAAAATATGCCGAAATTCCCTACGACGTGATTTATGACGAGGAAGTGTTTTTAGATAAGCTGAAAGATTATGACTGGCTGCACTTGCACCACGAGGACTTTACCGGCCAGTACGGTAAATTTTACCAGCAGTTTCAACATGCGGCCTGGTACCAGGCCGAGGTAAGGGAAAATGAGGCGCTGGCCAAAAAGCTGGGCTTTGCCAAAGTGTCGCTCATGAAGCTGAATACCGCTAAAAAAATAAAGGGCTTTGTGTTTAACGGCGGCTTTTTATTTGCCATGTGCAGCGCCACCGACAGCTATGACATAGCGCTGGCAGCCGAAGGCCTTGACATTTGCGAAAGCATGTTTGACCACGACCCGGCCGACAGGAGTGCCAGCTCGAAGCTCGATTTTTCGAAGGGCTTTGCGTTTGAGAACTATGTGCTGAGCATGAATCCCCTGGAATACGAATACTCCACCATCGACACCTATGGCACGCGCCGCCAAACCTATGGTATGAATCAGAAAACCGACCTGTTTACCCTGTTCGAATTCTCTGCCAAATGGGATCCTGTGCCCACTATGCTTTGCCAGAATCACACCAACGTGATACAGGGTTTTTGGGGCCAAACCGCCGCGTTTAATAAACAATACATTAAAAAAAATGTGCTCATTATGGGCGAGGCCAAAGCCTTTGGCGAGGCGCGCTATATACATGGCGAGGTGGGCAAGGGCACCTGGACGTTTTACAGCGGCCACGATCCCGAGGATTATGAGCACCGGGTGGAAGAGCCGCCCACCGATCTGAGCCTGCATCCCAACTCACCGGGCTACCGCCTCATCCTGAATAATATTTTATTTCCCGCGGCTAAAAAGAAGAAGCAAAAAACGTAACTTCGGGCTCATCAACTTTATTCTTAAAATAGTTATTTCGGCGCTGGCGGTTTTTATTGTGGCCAATTTTTTGCCGCACGTTACCATCGATAATTATTTTTCTGCTTTAATGGTAGCCGTTGTGCTGGCCTTTTTAAATGCCATTGTAAAGCCTATTCTCACCATTTTAACCATTCCCATCACCATTCTTACATTGGGTTTGTTTTTGCTAGTGATCAATGCACTCATTATTATTTTTGCCGAAAAACTTGTTCACGGCTTCCGGGTGGAAGGATTTGGCTGGGCCATCCTGTTTAGCCTGGTGCTTTCTTTGTTCACCGGCATTTTAAACATGCTGTTTGGCGTCAACGATGAAAGTTGAAAGCTGAGCGTTGAAAGTTTAAAGACGGGAGTTAATCAAACTTGGTGTAGCCGGGCGGCACATCCAGGCTGGCATCGTCGGGTGTTTTGTTGTTTATTTTTGTTACCTCCAGCTTGGTAATCAGCTTGCCGTCGCTTATTTGTTTTTCTTCGCTGTATAGCGGCATGCTGCCTTCGGGCAGATCTTTGATCTGGTTAAAATAAATGCTTTGTTTGTCCTTGCGGTTCCAGAGTTTGATGAGGGGCAGAAAAAAATCGAATTTATTTTCGGCTATCCAGTAGGTAATGCTGGTATTTTCCTCGGTGTTGGCCACTGTATATTCAAGGCACTTAACGCCTGCCACCGACTTTGTGGCGCTGCCTTTGGTCACTTCGCATTTTCCATGTATCACCGGCATTGTTTCGCTTTTATGCTCGCCCCACACCTTGCGTTTAGGGTTTACAAAGCGAATGGTGTTGCCGGCCAGGTCAAAAATAAAGCTGCCTTCAATGTTGGTGCTTTTTTTCGAGAACTGATTCAGCTTTACCAGCTTGCTTTTTACAAGATATATGTTGTTAAACGTATCTTTTTGCGTGTATTGTTTAAACTCAATGCTGCCGCTAAAGCCCTGGGCGCCGGCCTGGAAAAGGCTGAGGAAAAAACAGCTGAGAAGAATTAATTGTTTCATGTGTGGCTATAAAAATACTAATTTATGTATTTTAGTGATAGATCAAATTAAGCGATGGCAAATAATTCTAAAAATTTTGGAGATTGGGGCGAAAACCTGGCTAAAGAGTTTTTAGAAAATAAAGGATACCGCGTATTGGAAACCAACTGGCGGTTTAAGAAATACGAGGTTGATATTATTGCCCGAACAGGCGAAACCATTGTTTTTGTAGAGGTAAAGGCCCGAAAAAATGCTACCTTTGGCGAGCCGGAGCTGTTTGTGACCCGGCAAAAGCAAAAGTTTTTGATTGCCGCCGCCCAGCAGTACCTCAGCTACCACCAGCTCACCCTGGAGTCGCGGTTTGACATTGTAAGCGTGTTGCAACTTAATAACACAGCTACTGTAAAACATTTGGAGGCGGCGTTTTATCCGGCAATCGGCTAAGTTAAATTTGTAATATCATGCGTAAATCAGACAATAAAAGGCCCGGCCCGGGCGGCAGGGGCAGCTTTAAAGCAACTAAAGGCGGCAAGCCGGGCAGCGACCGGCCATTTGGCGATAAGCCCAAAAAACGGGATGGGAAAGCCTTTTCTGATAAAAAGGAAAAGCCCGGCGATTTTAAAGGAAAACCCCGCCGTAATTTTTCGGAGGATAAGGGAGACCGTCCGCGTGGATTTAAGTTTGATGACAAGCCCCGCCGGAGCTCGGAAGGAAGCGAGAAACCGGAAAGTTTCCGCCGCAACGACCGCTATAAAAAATCAGGCGCAGATGAAAAACCGCGCCGCAGCTTTGGTGATAAGCGCGAATCGGAGGATAGGCCCCGCAAACGTTCGGAGGATTTGGATAAACAAGGAGATTTTCGCCGCAACGATCGTTATAAAAAATCAAATGCTGATGAAAAACCGCGCCGCAGTGCCGGAGATCAACGCGATTTTGGTGATAAGCCCCGGAAACGCTCCGAAGGTTTGGATGAAAAGCCACGCCGGAGCTTTGGCAGCAAAGCCGGCAGAAATACGGGCGACAGGAACGACCGAAAAAGGCATAATAAGGGAGAGGAAAGCGGGGAGAACATTAAACGCGTAAAATTTGGTGATTTTGAAGATGGCAAAGTGTTTTCGGGAAGCCCGAAGCACGACGGCCGGAAGAAAAAACCGGGTAAAAAGCCGGTGGCCAAGCAGCCCAGCGATGATGGAAAGATCCGCCTGAACAAATACCTCTCCAACGCCGGGGTGGCCTCGCGCCGCGAAGCCGACACGCTGATACAGAGCGGCGTGGTAAAGGTAAATGGCGTGGTGGTAGACCAGCTCGGGTACAAAATCAATCCCGGCGATAAAGTGACCTATGGCGACGCCGCTGTAAAAAGCGAGCGCAAGGTATACCTGCTGCTCAATAAGCCCAAAGATTATATCACCACCGTGGATGATCCGCAGGAGCGCAAAACCGTGATGGAGCTGATTGCCGGGGCCTGCCGCGAGCGGGTTTACCCCGTAGGCCGGCTCGACCGTAATACCACCGGCCTGCTGCTGTTTACCAACGATGGCGAGCTGACCACAAAGTTAACACATCCTAAATTCCGTATTAAGAAAGTATATCATGTAAGCCTCAACAAGGGGCTTAAGCCCGACGATTTTAATGCCATTATGGAGGGCATAGAGCTGGAAGACGGCCCGATAAAAGCCGATGACCTGGCCTTTGTGGGCGAGGGCAAAAAAGAGATCGGCATTGAGGTGCACAGCGGGCGCAACCGCATTGTGCGGCGCATGTTCGAACAACTGGGCTACGATGTGCTTAAGCTGGACAGGGTAACTTTTGCCGGCTTAACCAAAAAAGACCTGCCAAGGGGCAAATACCGCTTCCTTACTGCTAAAGAAATAGGCTTTTTGCAGATGATAGGCTAAAATTTTGTAATTTTAAAGGATTAAAAAACCTAAGAACTTAAACCCCATCTATTTATGTGTGGAATTGTAGCCTACATTGGTAAAAAAGAAGCCTATCCCATTTTGTTAAAAGGCCTGCAGCGGTTAGAATACCGCGGTTATGACAGCGCCGGGGTAGCCATGATTAATAAAACCGGCGACTTAAATGTGTATAAGCGCAAAGGCAAGGTAAGCGACCTTGTTGATTTTGTAAAAGGCAAAGACATTTCGGGCGATATCGGCATTGGCCATACCCGCTGGGCTACCCATGGCGAGCCCAACGATTGCAACTCGCACCCGCACCATTCGCAAAGCGGCAACCTGGTAATGATCCACAACGGCATTATCGAAAATTACGCTTCCATTAAGGAAGGGCTTAAAAAAAGAAATCACGAATTTGTATCGCAAACCGATACCGAAGTGCTGATTCACCTCATCGAAGAAATTCAGGTGCACGAAGGCATGAAGCTGAGCCACGCCGTGCAGGCGGCCTTAAACCAGGTAATTGGCGCTTATTCTATTGTGGTGCTCGATAAAAACGATCCCGATACCATTGTGGCCGCTAAAAAAGGCAGCCCCATGGTGATTGGCATTGGCACCGACGATTTTTTCATCGCCTCCGATGCTTCGCCCATCATAGAATACACTAAAAACGTGGTATACCTCGAAGATGAGCAGGTGGCCATCCTGCGCCGCAACCAGGAACTGAAGATCCGAAACCTGAAGGATAAGGAAATTACGCCGTATGTGCAGGAGCTTACCCTTGAGCTCGAATCGATTGAAAAAGGCGGTTACGACCACTTTATGCTGAAGGAGATTTATGAGCAGCCGCGCTCGGTGCTCGACAGCATGCGCGGCCGTTTAAATGCACACGACGGCGAAATTAAAATGGGCGGCATTAACGACCACGCCAAAAAATTTGAAAAAGCCAAGCGTATTATTTTTGTGGCCTGCGGCACCTCGTGGCATGCCTGCCTGGTAGGCGAATATTTGTTTGAAGAATTTGCGCGTGTGCCGGTGGAAGTGGAGTACGCTTCAGAGTTCCGCTACCGCAACCCGGTGCTTTACCAGGATGATATTGTGATTGCCATTTCGCAAAGCGGTGAAACAGCCGATACGCTCGCTGCTGTAGAGCTGGCCAAATCGAAAGGCGCCACGGTAATTGGGGTGTGCAACGTAGTGGGCTCATCCATTGCCCGCGCCACACATGGCGGCTGTTATACCCACGCTGGCCCTGAAATAGGCGTGGCATCCACCAAAGCTTTTACCGCACAAATTACAGTGCTCACACTCATGGCCCTTCAGGTGTCCAATATCCGCGGCACTATGGACAGGAGCCGCTACCGCCGCCTGTTGTACGAGCTCGAGGCTATTCCTGGTAAAATTGAAGAGGTATTAAAAATAAACGACAAGCTGCGCGAAATTGCCTTTATGTATAAAGACAGCCGCAATGCCCTGTACCTGGGCCGCGGCGTATCGTTCCCTGTAGCGCTCGAAGGCGCGCTGAAGCTGAAAGAGATTTCCTACATTCATGCCGAGGGGTACCCGGCAGCTGAAATGAAGCACGGCCCCATAGCCCTGATAGATGAGGAAATGCCGGTGTTTGTAATTGCCACCAAAGGCGAGAACTATGAAAAAGTGGTGAGCAACATACAGGAGGTAAAAGCCCGCAAAGGAAAAATTGTGGCGGTAGTTACCTCGGGCGATAAGGAAGTGAAAGCCACAGCGGACTATGTGATAGAGATACCCGAAACCGACGAATTTTTAGTGCCGTTTATTTCCGTTATTCCGCTGCAGCTGCTTTCTTACCACGTGGCGGTGATGCGTGGCTGTAACGTGGATCAGCCGCGGAACCTTGCCAAGAGTGTTACCGTGGAATAAAAAACATATTACTCATGAAAAGAGGCGCATGGATCATTTGTATAATTGGTTTCTGCGCCTTTTCTTTTGCTCAAAATCTTGAGTTCAGCCGCCGGTTTGAGGCGTTTAAAAAAAACGTACCGCTGGCGCTCATCAATTCGCAGCCCGGCTGTTTTTATGTGCTGCGCTACAACAAAGCCGTGCACGATCTCACCATCGAAAAACGAGCCAAACCCTCGGCCGAGATCATGGGCTTTACACCGCTTAAGCTCGACAGCGTAAATGCCGGCTGGTTTGATTACGAAAACCTGGATTATCTTTTTTTTGAGCAGCACAAAAAGTTGTATTTCCTGTTCGAAAAAATCACCAACTCAAAAAAAGCGCTTTATTTAAAGGTGATCGACAGCCTTTCCAAATCGTCGGGCTTTGCAGAGCTGGTGAGCCTCGAAAAGGAAAAGAACATACAGGATTTTGATCTTAGCTTTAAGCTTAGCGGCAACAGCCAGGTGCTTATCGTCGCATCACAGGTATTGATGAGCGGCCCCATGAAAAAAACGGTGTATTTGTACGACGCCGTGCAGCGCAAAATGCTGTGGACTAAAAAGCTGCCGTTTGAAAGCGCCTCTACCGGCTATTCAAGCGCCTTTGAATGTAACCAAGGCGGGCACCTGTTTTATGTGCTCACCAAATCGCGCGTGGTGGGCTATAAGCGAAAATACCAGGGCCAGGCGCAATTAAGCATACCTGTTTTTTACCACGACTCGCTGCACCTGGTAAGTTATCCGCCGGGCCACGACCCGCTGCTTCATAAAGTGCCGCTGCTGGCCAATGTAAGCAGCTTAAACGGCATTCGGTTGCTGGCCTCCGGCGACAGTGTTACCGCCCTGGCGCATATCAACCTGCAAATAAACGATTCGGCCGAAGCCGATACCTGGTTTTTTGCCAAGAAATTCAGTGCCGGTCTGGATAACATATATTATACAAGCTCTGCGCCACTGGCCGGCGATCTCAAAAATGCGCTCACTTTTTACGATGGCAGCGATTATAAATACGCGAGCGAAAAAGAATACCGGCCACTGAAAAAATATGTGTGCGGCAACAGCGTTTTTCAATTTTCGGAGCGCCGCGATGAAAACTATTATAAGGAGCTGATTATCTGGCAAACCGGCCTGCAAACCGGCCAGGTGGCCCGGCAATACCTGGTGCCGCGCAAGGTATTTACCTTTAAGAGCCGCACCCGGTTTAAGAATATAGGTGAGGCCATGCTTGCTTTTTCGGGCGATACATTAAACCTGTTTATGCTGGAAGCCACCGGCAATTTTAAAAAAGATCCAACGCTGTTTAACTATCATAAATTTAGCAAGGAAACTAATTTATGGCGCGCCAACATTGTGAGGTATACCATTTACAACGGCAGCGTTAAAAAAGAGCTGGTTTACCGCAATGCCGATTTTGACCTGGTGCCCCTGCTTTATACCTCGGGCGGGGTAAAGGATGATGTGTTTTACCTGAGCAGCGGCAAGTACGAAAAGTTTGCTATTTTAAAACAGAATCCTTAGAAACCGTTTTAGCCGACAGGCTGTCGCGCCGGCCCTGCATCTGGCTCAGAGCGGCCAGCGCAGCTTCATATACCTTTTTATAAAGCTCGGGGTGGGCCGCGTAAAACGCTAGCGTTGAATCGTACTGGGCTTTACGAACATGGTTGTCGTTTAAAGGATTAAAGGCATAGATCGTATCCATGCGGCTCACCGGTATGTTGTATACGTTTACGTTGATGGCGCTTTCGGCCAGTGCAAAATCCACCAGCAGGCGGCTGAAGGCTTCCTCGCTCAGAATGTTTGCCGGCAAGGCCGCATCGTTCTGCTCAGCGGGCTTGCCGCAGGCCAGCAAGAATGCTGTTACCAATACAATGTAAAGCCAAGGGGTCAATAAATTTTTTTTCATAGTTCGGCAGGTTCAATCGTATAATCGCCCGTTGTATTGATGCTTACTTTTGGCAGGGCATGGTTCTTTTCAAAATACATCCAGGCTTTTTTCAGGCTGGCCCAGAATTGCCGCGTTGGCTCTGGAAAATTTTTCTCCAGCTGCTGTTGATTGGCCGCGCTGAACCGGCAGGGATAAATATCGGCATATATAATCCGGTTGCGGTCTTTGGCTTCCACGCACAATACATACAGCTCTTCAATGGGTCCGTCTTCAATGGGAATGCAGCCAATGGTAACGCAGCTGCCGTGAATCATGATATCGCCGCCCGGGTCTTTGCCGCCTTTTATCACATCGCTTTTATTGGGATAACCTACCTTAAGGCTCAGGTGATAATTGCTGGCAGGGTTCAGGTGCGTGATGCGGTAAAACCCTTCGGGCACCTGCCCATCGCCCTGCCGGCGCTTAGGCCCCAGGCCGCCGCTTTTGGCGCATACGGCAAATGTTTTTAAAAGGGTGTAGCGTGTATCGGTTTTGCCTTTGGCCCATACCTCCAGCTCGCTTTCCTGCTTAAAGGCTCTCAAATAAAGATCAAAATCATTGCTGGTTACCTGTTTTGACGACAAAAGCGCCTGCAGGGCAGGCCACTTTTTATAAGCGGTCTTCACACGGGCATATTTCAGCTGGCTGCTCTTAAATGTGCCGCCCGACGAAAAAGAGAGCAGCAGGCCTATACAAGCTAACAGCGCTGTATTGATAATCTTTTGGCTTATGCCGCCTGTTTTTTGCAAAATGGCTTAATTTTGATGTTTAAAGTAACATGTTTTTACTCAAACTATTAAAGAATAAATATTTTTTAACGCTCACAGGCATTGTGGCGTGGCTTCTTTTTTTTGATAAAAACGATGTGTTTACCCAGTATGAGCTGATCCAGAAATGCCGTAAGCTGGATAAGGAGCGGGCTTATTACCTGGCCGAGATCGAGAATAACAAGGCCAGCCTTAAGGAGCTGCGCACGAACAAAAAGAGCCTCGAAACTTTTTCGCGCGAAAAGTATCTCATGAAAAAAGACAACGAAGACGTGTTTGTCTTCGTTGCCAGATAGTTCAAATTATTTTTTCTTCTCTTTCCCGCTTACCTCTTCTATGCTGGCACTGGCGGTTCTGGCCATTGCTTCCAGGTCGCGGTCAAAGAAATACAGGCCGCCTTTATCGTCGCCAATCAGCTTCAGCTTATCAACAATCTGGCGGGCCAGCGCTTCCTCTTCAATCTGCTCGCTCACATACCATTGCAGGAAATTGTGCGTGGTGTAGTCTTTTTCTTTAAGAGTAGCGTCCACCATGGCATTGATCTCGGCGGTCACTTTCATTTCGTGTTTTAAAATTTCTTCAAACACCGATTTTACAGATTTAAAGGTAACGGGTGGCTGTTTTAAGGCCGGTACTACGCCATGGCCGCCGCGCTCGTTTACAAATTTAATGAGCTTGAGCATGTGCATGCGCTCCTCGTCGGAGTGGTGATACAAAAAGGCCGACACGCCGTTAAGGCCTTGTGTTTCGGCCCAGCTGGCCATTGCCAGGTAATATTGCGAGGAAAATCCTTCCAGTTCTATTTGCTTGTTTAAAGCTTTGCTTACATGTGGAGATAACATAGTCTTGGTTTTATTAGCTAAATTAGATATTTAGGGTTAAATCACCCAACAATTAAGGTTGTTTTTTGGTTTTGAAATTCTGTATGCCCTCCTGCATCCAGGCCACATACTCACTAATGCTTGAATTGTAACCCCGTACCGCGTTAAGCGGTTTTTCATTTTCGTCGAGCAGCACATAAAGCGGCTGGGTGCTTTGCCCGTAAAGGGTTTCCTCCATGTACTTAAACTTGTCGCCAATGTCGGTAATCATGCGCTCTTTGCCATACCAGAATACCTTCTGGTAATCTTTTTCTTCCAGCGCGCGCTTATCATCCACATAAAGCGATACCAGCACTACATCGTTATTGAGTAAGCCGGTTACCTGGGGGTCGGGCCATACATAATCTTCGGTTTTACGGCAGTTGGCGCAGGCGTGGCCTGTAAAGTCCACCATCAGCGGCTTGCCTACTTTTTTGGCATAAGCCAGGGCGTGTTCGTAATCGTTTTTAAAATAAACAATGCCGGTTCTGCTGGTGTGCATGTACTGGGCAAATTCGCTGTCGGTGCCTGCGGCGGGAGCATTGGTGCTGGAATGTGAGCCGCCAAAGCCGTGCGGCGATTCCGAATAATCCAGCGGCGGCAAAATGCCGCTGAACAATTTTAAAGGCGCGCCCCACAGGCCGGGAATAAGGTAAATGGTAACAAAAAACGATACAATGGCAAAAAACAGGCGGGTTACTGAAATGGATTTGACATCGCTGTCGTGCGATGTTTTGTAGGCGCCAAGCAAGTAAACACCCAGCAAACCAAAAATCACAATCCACAGAGTGATAAACACTTCGCGGGTTATAATTCCGGCTTCCACCACCTGGTCGGCATTGGAAGCAAATTTTAGCGCCAGCGCCAGCTCAAGAAAGCCTAAAGTTACTTTTACAGAATTGAGCCAGCCACCCGATTTTGGCAGGGAATTGAGCCAGCCGGGAAAGGCTGCAAAAAGCCCAAAGGGCAGAGCCAGGGCCAGTGAAAAACCAAACATGCCCCAGAAAGGACCTGAGATACTGCCTGTGGAAGCGGCTTCTACAAGCAGTGTACCAATAATAGGACCGGTGCAGCTAAACGAAACCAACGCCAATGTAAATGCCATAAAGAAAATGCCGGCCAGCCCTCCTTTATCGGATTTGGCATCCATTTTATTTACAAACGAGCTGGGAAGCACAATTTCGAAAGCGCCTAAAAATGAGATGGCAAACACCAGCAGCAGCACAAAAAAAGCAAGATTAAACCAAATGTTGGTAGAAAGCGTGTGCAGCGCCCCGGCGCCAAAAATCAAGGTAACCCCAAGGCCAAGACCCACATACAGCACAATTAAGAAAATGGCATAAATAAGCGCGTTTTTAATGCCCTGCCGTTTGGTTTTGGATTGTTTGGTAAAAAAGCTCACATTCATTGGGATCATTGGGAACACACAGGGCGTAAGCAACGCGGCAAAACCACCCACAAAACCTGCCAGGAAAATGGCCCACCAGCTCATGTTGCCGGTATTTGTTTGAGCAGCATTTGCGGGTGTAACGGTATTGGAAGGAATTGTTTCAGCAACCTTGCCTGTTGAATCCTGGGCGGTGGAATCTGAAGTAACAAGGCCTGAATCGGGAACAGCAGGTGAAACAGCTGCCGCAGATTTGCATTCGCCGGAACCTTTTACTTCAAAGGTAAATTTTTCGATGGGTGGAAAATCACAGCCCAACTCGTCGTGGCACACCTGCGAGTCGTATTGTCCCGTTACTTTTACAGTGCCTTCTTTCAACACTTTTACGCGCTGTGTAAAGGTGGCCTGGTGTTCGTGCGTGCGCACAATGGTTTTAAACACCGAGTCAAAAAATTTGTGCGGCGGTGTTTCGGTGATCTTACCAATAAACTCAATATCGGGCGAAGAGTTAAAGGTAAAGGAGGTGGGTGATGGCGCTTCCAGGCCGCTGCTTTTTATGATGGAGTATATGTGCCAGTCTTTGGAAATCTTCACTTTAAAAATAATGTCGTACTCGCAGGCCGAGATCTTTTTTGTTTCCTGGAACCATTGCATGTGCTGTTCTTGCGCCAGCAGGCCCGAGGCAAGAAAAACAAAGAAAAATAAAAGTTTCTTCATGGTAATTTAAAGTGATTGGTGTGGGTTATAAAAGATGTAAAAATAGGAATTAATTATTGGACCTTTACGCTCAGATCAACTGTTTTAGGCGGCAGGCACATCTTGTCGTTGCAGCACATAAAATCCACCTTCATCGATACGGTAAAACCGGGCTTGCCTTTCAGCTTTATTTTTTGCTTAAACTCGGCTTTATCCGAAATCACAAATATTTTTGCGTCAAAGGCCTGGTCGTATTCCTCGTGGGCATTGCTTTCCTCTGTTTTTCCGTCGAGCTGGTAGCTGGCAGCGGGCGTAAATTTAATAGCTGTAGGAATGGGGCCGGCATCGTTGGGGCGCTGCGAATAAGTGTGCCAGCCTTTTTCAATGCTGCCGGTAATCACAATTTCGCCCTCGGTGGCGCTAATGGGTTTGTAGCTCGCAAACCACAGCACCGGGTTTTGCTGCGCATAAGCGCCAAAGGTCATAAATAACAGTAAACAGGCAAAGGAGGCAATTTTTTTCATGGGCGGTTTAAGGATTGATCTATCTAAGTTGAAGCTATTTTTTTTGCGGTACAAGGGGCTAAACATAGTTTAACAATTATCCGTCATTCCGGGTGATTAGCTGCCCAGCAAGCGCCAGCTTTTAAAAATGATGCGCAGGTCGTTCTCAATGTGATAGTCTTTGGAATAATTCAGAAAAGCTTTGTTCACACGTTCTTCGTTAATCAGGCCCTGCATTGTACCCGCCGGCGTAAGCACCGAGGGCTTGAGCGCTGGCAGATCCTTACGGGTGGCCTTGCCATAACCCACCCAGGAATAAATGCCAAAGAGCACACTGAACACATTGGGCAAAAAATTGAGCTTGTTTTTCTGAAACCAAATGAGCAGCCACCAGAACAGGAGTGCCGTAAAGCTCACCACCAGATCGAGCAGGCGTTTTTCGCGCCGGTTTTCGGGCCGGCCCACATTGTTTACATCTATCACATACAGGTCGCCCGCCGTGTCAATGCTGTTACTGCCAATGATAGAAAAACTTTCGGGCGGTGCTATCTTAAATTCAACGCCCTTGGTTACCAGGGTAATCATTTTATCAATAATATCCTGCGAGGAAATATCGCGGGCGCAAAAAATAATTTCGTTCAGCGCGTGTATGTCTATGGCTTCGTTAATCTGGTCGAAGTGCCCGATGTAATGCCGGTTGCGCACGCCATTGTTCTCGTTGCTGATAAAGCCGGTGAATTCGGATTTGATGTTGGTTTTTTTCAGCAGGTCGTTTACGCGCTCAAACTCGGCCTCACTGCCAATAATGGCAATGCGGGCGTTGATCTTTTGGCCGCCCAGCTTAAAGCGCTTAATGCCCAGCCGGCTGTATACCAGGCGGGTAATAAGATACACCAGCAGCGCATACATAGAACCGATAAGAATAAGGGCCCGCGAAAACCGGTAATACTCGGGCAGCAGCGAGTAAATAACCAAAATGAAGGCCGTGCCGGTGAGCACGCCGCGCGTGGTTTTGGTGAGTTTCAGCGGGGTGTCGTAGCCACCGGTGAGGTATACAAAAAACATCCACGTGAGCGTATAAAGCGGGAAAAAGAAATTGATGATGCGGTGAGAATAAAAATTAGGATAAAGCTTAAAGTAAAGCTCGTAATTAGTTTTGCAGATGTAAAGCCCCAGCAGAATCAGCGCAAAATCAATGGCCGGAAAAAATGCCTGTTTTACAAATCGGGCGCTGATGGCCACCCCAGCGCGCAGGTAAATGGCCAGGTAAATCAAAAAGTGAAACAGGCGGGCGTGGTTCTGGCTGAAGTGTTTTTTTGCAAAAATGGCCATCGCCTTATAAAACACAATCACGTAATTAACGCTGCTTTTTTTGGTGCTCTCGCCTTTGTAGTGAATAATACTGCTTTCGGCAAAGTAATAATTTTTGTACCCCCCTTGTGTAATGCGGTACGACAGGTCAATGTCTTCGCCGTACATAAAAAAGGTCTCGTCGAGCAGGCCCACTTTTTCAAGGGTTTGGCGCCGCATAAGCATAAAAGCACCGCTGAGCACATCCACGGGGTGGGTTTTGTTTTTGTCGAGGTAAGTTAAATGGTACTGCCCGAATTTTTTAGAGCCCGGAAACAGCCGTGAAAGCCCAAAGATCTTGTAAAATGCCACAGCGGG
This sequence comes from Bacteroidia bacterium, assembly GCA_044221905.1. GTDB lineage: Bacteria > Bacteroidota > Bacteroidia > B-17B0 > Aurantibacillaceae > Aurantibacillus. Next base: position 501,895 of record JBGAOE010000002.1, on the reverse strand, counting down.
TGTGGGCAGGCCGCGCTTGCTTTCTGGCAAAAAATTACCCTTGCCGTCAAGCATTTTAATGCCCAGTCCGCCGGCCTCTGGGTGGCTTTTCATAAAATCAAGCGTTTTTTCAAAAGTGTCTTCCTGCACCACGGTGTCGGGATTTAACAGAAGCACAAACTCGCCGCTGGCCTGCCGGATGGCCTGGTTATTGGCTACAGCAAAGCCGGTATTGGTTTTATTGGCAATGAGCTTTACCTGTGGAAATTTTTCGCGGATCAGCGCCAGTGAGCCATCCACCGAGTTGTTATCTACTACGAACACCTCGCCCCGCACATTTTTTAAAGCTTTAAAAACAGAAAACAGACACTGCTCTAGAAAGTGCTTTACGTTGTAGTTTACTATGATAACAGATAGCTCCAGGGGAGATTTAACCTTGTGCACTAAAATAATTATAATTGTTTAAATAATTTCTTTTTTTACCTTTGCATGCTCGAAAAATAGTAGATTTCAGGCTGTTGTTGCCTTTTTGAGGTGAACCGATTTTAGAAGAAAATCACAAAAAATGGTCCTATAGCTCAGCTGGATAGAGCACAGGTTTTCTAAACCTGCGGTCCTTGGTTCGAATCCAAGTGGGACTACCACGAAGCGGAAGGTTACTCAAATCTGAGTAACCTTTGCTTTTGCCTGAATCTATGGTTTAAATTGAAACTAAGATTTTTCGGGAATTTATTTAAATGATCAGCATATGGAAAATAAGGAAAGTAATGGCTTGCTGTTGAAAGTTCTGCAGCGGGTTTGCCTGCACTTTAATGTAGCGGGAGCGGAGAATATAAGCTTTAAAAAAAGGAGCGCCTTTCTGGAAAGGCTCAAAGAGGTAAACGAGGAAGCATGGCAAACGGTATCGCAGCTGATCGATACGCAGCTGCAGATTAACAGGCTTATGGCCGATAAAGAAAAGCAGCAAAAAAATGCTGCCGTATGGGAAGCTGAACTGGGTCTGGCGCAGAAAAAAAAGACAGAGGCTGGCCTGCTTATGACAAAATTATTTCAAACGCATACCATTTCGACGGAAGGCTTGCCCGAAGGGTTTTAAATCCGGATCAGCACTCACCAGAAGGGGACTCATGGTTGAGGAGTCTTTGCTTTTTCCGGGAGTTTACGAAACCGGGCGCCATAGCTGAAGTGCTGGAACAGCTCGATAAGTGACGGAAGGTGTGATTATAATACAGAAATGGATTTAAAACGGCAGCTAGCCTTCAATCGTAATACTAAATACCACCATGCGTGCCCGGATCTTTTCGAGGCTGTTTGCAAACACACTGTTTTGGGGCTTGAGCAGATTTTGAGTTCCTATTAATAGTTTGAGCTCAAGACCAAGCTTAAAGTATGGAAGATAAAAATCGGTTCCGGCGCCGGCGCTGTAAAACAGGTCGTCGCGTTTTAGCCTTACGTTATCATCCAGCTGGTTGGGCCCGCCGGCAACACCCGCCGATTTTTTCCGCGCAGCCAGGTCGAGCGTATACCCGCCGCCGCCTATCACGTAGGCACTGAAATTGCCCAGGCGCTTGGATTGGATCTTTGTTTCGAGCGGGAAAATAAGAAAGACGGACTCTACCGTTTTCTGGAATTTTTTTACGCTGCCCCGGTCTGCGGTTTCAAGCGTGTAATTGATGCGACGGACGGCAAAGCTGATGCTGGGCGTAAAGCGCAGGCGAATGTACTCATGCAGCCGCGCATCCACCACCGGGCCAATGGCAAAGCCCGGTGCGGCTTGCGAATAAACGGTTTTAACACGGTAAAGCAATTTGCCGATCAGCGTATCGGGCAGTTGTGAGTTGGGTTTTGTGTTCAGTCTAAAATCGCCCGAATTGCCCGAAATGGCAAAGCCTACGTGCAGTTTTCTTTTATAAAACTTGGGGCGGTTAATGCCATAGCCGTCACTTTCCTGTGAAAAAGCAAAACAGCAAAACAAAAAAGGAATAAGTATTAACCCCGCTTTTCCCAGTTATGGGATAACGGCTTAAACAGGAAAATATTGCGCCGGCTTCTGAGCAAGGGCCGTTCCAATGGTGTATTTACAATACCTTTTCAAAGCATACGCTGCTTTCCACGCCGGCATATTGCCCAAAGTTTGGAATCACAGCATAATTGTTTTTTTGATAAAGCCGTATGGCCTCCGGTTGTTTTTGCCCGGTTTCTAAAATGCAGCTGTGATAATTCAGCTCCCGGCACCATTTCTCCAGCTCCTGCAATACCAGCGATGCAATGCCCTGGCCGCGAAACGCTAAAGGCACAAACATCCGTTTCACCTCCATGGTTTTATCGTTGTACTGCTTAACGGCGCCGCAGCCTACCGGCCGGTCGTTTTGATAAGCCACCACCACGTGCTTAATAGTGTCTGTTTTATTAAACTGTGCAAAAAAGGCGTGGTCTTCGCCATCGCGGATGCGGAGGTCTTTGTCTAATTCTTTGACAAGATCCTGGAAGTCGCTGTTGTCTGAGGAAGTTCGTTTTAATGTTATCACAGTCAAAATTAATAATTAAACCGGTCGCAAAATCTGTTTTTGGTCCTCCTGGAATGTGATTTTGAATAAAAACGCAAGCTGTTAACGACCTGTTAACGCCGTTTTTTACGTTGTCAAAATATCTATTTTGTAAATCATAAAAACACAATCAAACCACAGCTTGAAAAGAAAAGCGTATAGTCACTGCTTGCTTCTGCTGCTGCCGGCAATTATTTTATTTTCCTGTAGCGGCCAGGGCAAAGCCCCGGAAAACAACCTGGATACACCACACAAAGCATTGCCGGCAAGCACTCCAGGAACAAACAGCTTGTTAAACGACACAGCAGCAGCAAGTCCGCGGATTATAAAATCGGCCCGGGCAAGGGCATATACCGGCCCCAATACCGACACGGCACAGGTAAGCCAGTACATCCGGTGCATGTTGCAGGATAGGAGCGGCAACCTGTGGTTTGGCACCGTGGGCGACGGAGTGTGCCGCTACGATGGTAAAACCTTAACCTATTACACTCCGGCAGAAGGTTTCGGCGGTGTTTCAGTGCAGGGCATGGCCGAGGATAAAAATGGGAATATCTGGTTTGGCACTGAGGGCGGCTTATCCAAATACGATGGCACCCGCTTCATCCATTTTTCGGAGAAAGACGGCTTAAGCAGCCGCCACGTGTTTAGCCTGTTAATAGACAGGTCGGAAAACATCTGGGTAGGTACCGCCAAAGGCCTGTGTTGCTGCAACGTTTCGGCTCTTTCAAATAAGGGCACAGAAACGTTTTCTGTTTTTCCAATTCCGGAATCGGGTACGGGGCTGGAGATTAAAAGCATCCTGGAAGACCGTGCGGGGCACATTTGGTTTGCTGCAAATGGCGCCGGGGCATATTGTTACGATCCTTCCGTGCCAGGAAGAAAATTGCTGGCGCATGTTACGGAGAAAGACGGCCTGGGCAATAATAAAGTTCACTGCATTTTACAGGACAAGAATGAAAATATTTGGTTTTCCACGCTGGGTGGGGGATTGTGCCGCTACGATCCACATGCCCTATCGGTGGCGGGTTCAGGGCCATTTACCTGCTATACCGATGAAAAAGGAAGCAATGAGGTATGGAAATTATTTGAGGCCGGGACCGGCACGCTTTGGATATCCACCCGCGGCAGTGTTCGCTGTTTCGATCCTTTGGCCCTGCTCAGGCCGGGCGGAAAATTGTTTACGGTTTTTGGCGCCGAATACGGGCTTACCAATTGCTGCGTGCAAAGCATTTATGAAGACCGGATGGGAAACCTCTGGTTTGGTTCCGGGGCCGGGCTCTTTCGTTTGAACAAACACCGGCTGAGCCATTCCTGCAATCAAAATAAGTGTGGACACAATTTGCAAATAGAGCAGCAGCTTAAAGAGCATCGCAGCCAGCTTTCCAAAACCTTTGTAAACGTAACAAAAAAAGGGCCGTGGCCCTTGCAGTTTTAAAATCAATAAGGGCGTAATTAGTTGTAACAAAATATACGGGTTTCATCTTTAACGCCTTCGCAGTACAATCAGCTAGGATAAATCGTATGACCAAGCCCTCGGCGTGCTAAACAATTCGCTTATAAAGGTGTTGTTTGCCAAACGGATGTTTACATCTGGAAGATTAATGTAATGACCAATAACAGCAAAGCCCACGAGTTGCAGGGCCACGTGACATTGTATAGGTAGTGCTATAAAAGATAAACCCAACCTTTTACGCGGGTGTGACGTAAGATAAAAAAAGCACTATGAATAAGGCACCTGTTCTCCTACTTTTGATCTTAGCGCTGATCGTTAACCTGACCTCCTGCAAAAAAAAGACCACTACTGTTAATCTTGGAAAAATAAGCGAGGCCGATACCGCTGCGTTGGGTATTGTTGAACCCCTACCTTATTTTCCGGTATACCCGGGGTCTTATTGGAAATACAGCAATGGAAGCATGTCATCAACAGATGCCAGGTACCAAAAAGACTCTTACACGGTTACTATTTCTAACTCACCGGACCAGGGGGGTAATAAAAGCTACCCATCAGGACGTTATTATGTTCCGGTTTATAACGGCCAGTTTGTTTGGGGCTATTGTATTCACAACGATCAGGCTATATTTAGCTCTATCGGTATGCCTAGTCAACCACTTATTCCTGTTGTCTCCGAAACAATGGCGGTTGGCAGCGGCTGGATGACCAGCTTCAGTAGTCATCGTGGAACAACTTCGGGGATTATGGCCAGAGATACAACCATCACTATTTCGGGAGTGGACTATTACCCTACCATTGTGGTGCTTCACTGCATTTTTGACAATAACAAAACCATCCCCTCCGGCCGTTCATATTACACAAAGAATATAGGCCTGGTAAAAACAGAAACATTCGACATTTGGAGCGGGGCTGTTATTGCTGAAACACACCTGGTAGACTATTTTATTAATAAATAGCAGCTGCCGGCAATTGTACCCCCTTTACATCGAAGAACACCAAACTACAATACCGAAGGAGTTGGCCTGAGTGATTTTTCTGCCTATTTTTATTTTGCACCAACAGCCGATTTTGAAATACCCTGGCTCACCTCTATCGAAAAGCGCGGCTGGTTAAACCCACGGGTGATATTAAACACGTACGAGTCCTGTGTTTTAAGGTTAAAGTATTGCCCGGTCAGCATGTCTTCCAGTATCACGGTGCAATCATCGGGTATTACCAGCGAAGGGTCTTTTTTCAGCGTATAACTGCCTCTCATTGAAATAAAGGGGTTCATAACCGTCGAAATTTTTGAATGAGGCGGCAGGCTCTTAATAACAAGCACCGAGCATTGATGATGAGCGGTGTCGCTGTGTGCCACGGTCCATTTATCGCCGGTATACATTAAAGCACAGGGAGCATTGTTCCCGCTTTTTACTTCGGTGGAGGGGCTTAATACGCTTTGGCCCGATATGCGGCCCTGGATCAGGATCCCTAAAAAGAGTATTACAATTGTTCTCATGGTTTAAAAATTTTAATTAATAATTAGATAAAATTTGTTGATACGAAGTAAGGGTACAAATGGTCGATGGCGGTCTCGGTTTAAAACATGGCCTTTCAGATGTAAGATTTTCCCAGAAATTGTCAGCGGTTAAAAGCCCGCTTTGGCGGTAAACAAAGGTTTTGAAAGAAAACAGGCCTTTGGTTTAAAGGCCAAGGTATTTAGCGGCCTGCTTATTGCCCAGCTCGTAGGCCCTTTTAAAATAAGGAGAGGCTTCCCTGGACCGGCCGGTATTTTTATAATACATGCCCAGGTAATAAAGTGTTTCATCGTTATTCTTATCCAGGTCAAATGCCTGTACAAAATAATAATAGGCATTGTCCATGTCTTTTTTTTGAGCATAACAAATGCCCAGGTTATTGAGCGCCACTACAAAATTTGGTTTTTTATCCAGTGCTTTATTAAAATAAACAATGGCGCTGTCGGTTTGATTTAGCCCCGACAGCGCCCAGCCATAATTGTTGAGGTAAAAGGGGTGATCGGGATCGAGCGTAATGGCTTGTTGAAGCAAGGCCCTGGCACGTGTAAAATCCGAAATAGAATTGTAATGATAACCCAGGTTGTTCATAATCATGGGATTCTTCGGGTCTTCCTTCAGCTCATGCTCCATCAGCACACTGGTTTCGCGCCACAGCCGGCTTCGTGTATAAGTGAGGGCAACAAAACAGAGCAGCACAATAATAAACCCGCTGCGCAGGGCATTTTCGCGCAGGGCAAAACGGCTCAGCCATAAAAAAAGCAGGCCGGCCGGGAAAATAATGGCAACATAAAAATACCGTTCGTTCACATAAGAATGGTTATTACTGTCCAGCTGAAGCACCGGGCTTAACACAACAAGCCAGGCAGCAAATAAATACAGCGTGGTTTTGTGTTTTTTAAGGGCTGCATAAACAATTAAGGCAATAACCCCTGCACCACCCAGCAGGAAAGCAATAAAGCCCAGGTTTTCAAAAAAATGCCCTCTCACAGGGAAAAGGTAAAACAAATGCTGCTGAACAGGCAAAAACGGCTTAAAGAAATAAAATCCCAGCTCAGCCATAAACACCAGTCCGCGGTCAAAAAACGTATAATTTAAATTCAATATTTTTTGAGGCTCGCTGGAGTGAACATTATGAAAAGCCAGCCAGGCAAACAGGGCCGAGCCGGCAAAAAATGGAATAAGCACAGGAATAAACTGGCGCAGGAGCGCCCGGTTGCGGTAAATAATATAAAGCGCCATTAAAGCCGGCAGGGTTACTGCCATAGGCTTGCTCAGGCAGGCCAGCACAAAATGCAGCCCGCAAAGAAAAATATCCTTTGGTTTTCCCGTTTCAAAGTAAGCGAGGAAACGGCTGGCGGCCAGGAAAAAGAAGAAACAGTACAGCACGTCCTTTCGCTCGGTAACCCAGCACACGCTTTCGGTAACCAGGGGGTTAAGCGTAAAAAATAAAAGCACCCCATACACCAGGTAATGGTTGGCGACTTTTAGCTGCAACAAAATGCGCAACAACATTAAGCCGTTAAGAACATGCAGCAAAAGATTAACGGTGTGAAACACGCGGGCATTCTCGCCAAACACCGTGTATTCTAACAGGTAGCTGAAAATAGTAAGTGGTACATACAACACGGTGCTTTTGCCCGAAAAAATGGCAGCAATATTTTGAAAGGAGAATTTTTTGAGGTAAAAATTATCAACGATGTATTCGGGATCGTCGTAATTTACAAAGCCGGCGCTCAACACAGGTAAAAAGGCAATAACGCACAAGGCAATGATACCAAAACGGGTGTATTTTACGGTGGTTGCGTTCAAAAAATGATAATGCTCTTTGAACGAAAATACATGTTTAAATTAAATGTGGCAACAGCTTTGGACAAACCCCGGCTGTCAAAGGACTTTCATGGCTCTTTTATTTTCCCATCTGCGACGATTAAAAACGATTTAAAATTATCAAAACAGCAAACGTGAGCGCTTAACCTCCATTCGTAACCTGTTTCTGTTCCGTTAATTAGCGCTCCGCGCGTTAAATGCACTACCTTATTGTTTTAATCTACCACTTATGAAAATGCAATTCGTTGAAAAACCGTGGCTTGTTTTTTTGTTCATCGCTCAGCTCATTTCTTATCCTCTGTGTGCTCAAACACCAAGCACCAAAGGCACCGAGTTTTGGATTGGCTTTATCGAAAATCTTCCCCTGGGAGGAAATGGGTCCCCGGAGTTTTCATTGCTTATTTCGGCCGATAATAATGCCAGCGGCACTATCTCCTTTCCGGCAACCGGCTACACACAAAACTTTTCGGTGCAGGGCGGGCAGTGCACCCAGGTTAATTTGCCGTCGGCCATACTTTATGCCCAGGGTTCAGAAATTGTGGATCAAAAAGGCATGCAGGTTACCAGCGACAATGCCATCAGCGTGGTAGCCCAGCATCACCGGGCCTATTTTAGCGAGGCCTCCACCGTATTGCCTTTGCACGAACTGGGCGACAGTTATATGATCATAACCTATACGGACAGCCTCAAACTAAACAGCGGCCTGCCCGAATTTGTAATAGTGGCTGCCGAAGATAATACGGTTGTTGACATTACGCCCAGCGCCACCACGCAATGGCTGCGGCCTGCGGGGACAAGCTTTTCGGTAACGCTTCAAAAAGGGCAAACCTACCAGGTGCAGGCCAAAGGCGATCTTACGGGAAGCCTTATAAAAACGCGCAACGGCAAACGCATCGCAGTGTATTCAGGCTCCACATTTACTACGGTAAAATGTGCGGCCACCAGCCCTTTATACGACATGGCGTTTCCGATGCGCAGCTGGGGCTCCGATTATATGCTCATGCCATTCACGCCCGGCGTGGGCGACCTGTTCAGGATCCTTGCAGCTGAAGACGATACCAAGCTGTATTTTAACTGCGGCACACCCATTACGCTCAACAAAGGAGAGTTTTATGAGAAAGACATTCAGCAAACAGAACATTTGCAAAGCAGTAAGCCGGTGGCCGTTGGTCAGTTTAAAAAAGGGCAGTTCTGTTCATCGCAGGGTGATTGTTCCTTTCAAACGGTGATGCCCTTTTCATACCGCTTGCGAAAAGCTCTTTTCAGGGCCTATGATACACAAGCCTATCCGCCTGGTTTTACAGCATTTGCGGTAAATATTATTACCAAAACTGCCGATGCAGGTTTGTTGCGGCTCGATAATCAGCCGGTGTCATTTAGCCCCATTGCCAATAACGCTGCCTATTCAGAGGCCAAGGTCGATATTCAGCTGGGTTCTCACGAGCTCGTGTCAGACAGCGGCTTCTATGCTTTTACCAGCGGCTTTGGCGATCACGATGGCTATACTTATTTTTTTGGGTATGATGGAAAACGCACCGAAAATACGGCGATCAAGGGTCCCGGGTCGTTTTGCGTAAACACCGCTGTAAATTTTTCGATGCAAACCAGCCTGGCACCCGCCTCGTGGCAATGGAGCTTTGGCGACAACACCACCGCCGGCGCTTCTGTTTTGGTAAACCATGCTTATGCCAATGCCGGATCGTATCCCATTTCTGTTTTTGGACTGGATGGCATGGGCTGCCCCTTTACGGCAGAAAAGCAGGTAACGGTAAAGGACTGCCATGTGGCGGATTCGCTGGACGAATGCGAAATATTTGTACCCACCGCCTTTTCGCCCAACAACAACGGGCGCAACGATATGGCCTGCACGTATGGGTTCTGCATCCGGGAGCTGCTGTTCAGAATATACGACCGCTGGGGCGAGCTGGTGTTTGAAACCAACGATAAGGCCAAATGCTGGGATGGCACCTATAAGGGCAAGGAGCTGAACAGCGCGGTGTTTGCCTGGACCCTCACGGCCAAAATGCATTCGGGCCGGCAGGTGGTAAAAAAAGGCAACATTACCCTTGTAAAATAACACGGTGCACTTCGTGAAAAATAAAACGGTGTAAGGATTAGCTAAACTCAAAACCTCCTGCTATTTTTGGGCTGTTAAATTAAAACAGCTATGCTCTCATCCCTGCAACCCTCATCGCTCTGGAAGCACTTTTCAGAACTAAACGCCATTCCGCGCCCTTCTAAAAAAGAAGAGCGTGTGATCGAATTTATGCTGCAGTTTGGCAGTCAGCTGGGTTTATCCACCCAGCGCGACAAGGTGGGTAACGTGATCATAAAAAAACCTGCCACCAAGGGCATGGAGAAAATGGCGGTGGTATGCCTGCAAAGCCACCTCGACATGGTGCATCAAAAAAATGCAGAGACTCAGTTTGATTTTAATGCGCAGGGAATAAATATGCTGGTGGATGGCGATTGGGTAAAAGCCAGCGGTACAACCCTGGGGGCTGATAACGGCATTGGTGTTGCCGCAATTATGGCTGTGCTGGCTGCCACCGATATCACACATCCTGCCATAGAGGCCTTGTTTACCATTGACGAGGAAACCGGCATGACCGGTGCGCTGAACCTGGAGGGGGGCCTGCTGCAGGCGCAGTACCTGCTTAACCTCGATACCGAAGATGACCGCGAGCTCACCATTGGCTGCGCAGGCGGGGTGGATGTGACGGCCGCGAACCGTTATGCCACGCAGGGGGTGCAGGCAGATGTAAAGGCTTTTTGCATTACTTTAAGGGGATTAACCGGCGGGCACTCGGGTATGGACATATACCTGGGCCGCGCAAACGCCAATAAGCTGATGAACCGCGTGTTACTGCAGGCTGAAGAAAAATTTTCCATAACGATTCATAGCATTGACGGCGGCAGCTTGCGCAACGCCATTCCCCGCGAATCGGTGGCGGTTGTTTGTGTGCCGGCAGCAAAAGAAAAAGAGTTCAACGAATTTGTAAAAACGCTGGAGCAGGTGCTCAGGCTGGAGTATGCCACCACCGATCCCAATTTATCGCTCGGCGCTGAGCCGGCAGGCATGCCCGCCACGGTATTGGATGCCGCTTTTCAGCGGCAGCTGCTGCGCGCGCTGTATGCCTGCCCCAACGGCATTTACCGCATGAGCCCCGATATTGACCGCCTGGTGCAAAGCTCCAACAACCTGGCACGCGTACTGGTAAAAGAAGGCGAGTATAGCCTGCAATGCCTTACCCGCAGCTCGGTTGACAGTGAAAAAATGGACCTGGCGGCCGCTATTAAAAGCACGTTTGAACTGGCTGGCGCCAATGTGAGCTATGCCGGCGCTTACCCGGGCTGGACCCCAAAACCAGGCTCTGACATTGTAAAACTAATGAGCCGCATTTATAAAGAGCTGTTTAAAGAAGAAGCCCACGTAAATGCCGTTCATGCAGGTTTGGAGTGCGGTATTTTAGGTACCAACTATCCAGGCATGCAAATGATCTCTTTTGGGCCAAACATTCGCGGTGCACATTCGCCCGACGAAAAAGTGCAGATAAGTTCGGTTCAAAAATTCTGGACCTACCTGCTTGAAACCTTAAAGCAAATCCCCCAAAGCCACTAAAGCTGCAATTAAGCGGAGCAGGATGGTTTTAAAACAGGGCTAGTTTGTTTTAACGATCTTCAGTGTTTGTGTATAATTTTCAATTTCCAGCTTTAAAAAATACAGGCCGGAGCTCCAGTTCTTCGCATCAACAGAATGATTGCCTTTTTCGTATCGGCGCTCCAGCATCAGCTGCCCGCTTACGTTATAAAAGCTGGCATTTAAAGGCACATCCGTGTTTATAAAATAAGTATCGGCGCAGGGATTGGGAAATGCCTTCACGTTAAACCGTGTGTCGAAGCCCTCCTCGTTAATGCCTACGCAGCCGCTAATGGTGTACTGCATGGAGGCTGAGCAGCTCAACACGGTATTATAGGCGGTAACCGTGTATACACCGGTTGCGTTGGTGGTGATGTTTTTGCTGTTGGTGCCCGAAACCGAAGCTGTGGCGGGAATAGCCCATGAAAAAGTGATCATGGTGTTGGAAGAGGTCAGAAGAGCCGAAATGGTAATGTTTGGGTTCTGGCACAAAATGTAGGTGGGCCCGGGACTGAGTGTGGGGCATTGTGTGCTGCCGCCCTGGGCCAAAGCATTGCCGGTTATGAGCATAACCGCGCAGAGGGTAAATAAATGTTTCATGAAAATGTGGGTCTGGATCTAAATTACTAAATACTTTTCAATATCCTGCAATGCCTTGATTATCTTTTGGTTACCCTTCGTTACATGCTATAAAACATAGCAAGCATTGGTAATAAACCGTAGTAATTTTATAGAGCCGTATGGAAAAGGAAGCGTTTATAAAACTGAGCATTAGTCAAAAAACTGAAGCCATCTGGGATTACGGCGAGCTGGTTTCAGAAAAAACCTATTATGAGTATAACATCTCGTTATTTCTCCTCAATAATTTTTATGCCGAGGTGTTTTTCGACCGTATTCAAAAAGAGATTGTAAGCATCAGCGTGCAGGATAACAGCCAGATCCTGTTTGGTTATGTAAAAAACCTGGGTCTGGATGAGCTCGACCTGTTTTTAAAATAAACCGGCATCAGGCCAGGTCGGCAAAATAAGCTTCTGTTTTTTTGAAATAAATAAGCCCGGCGGCAAACAGAACAAATGAAGAGGCCAGGCTTATAACATCCATACCGGGATGAAGGTGGCAGCCATACAGGCCTGCCCTGAAAATATCCAGCGGCGCGCTCATTGGGTTTAATGCCATCAGGCCTTTCAGATACACATTGTTGGTAATATCGGGCGGATAAATAACCGGCGTGATAAACAGTACAAACTGGATCAGGAAGGGAATGATATACCTGAAATCGCGGTACTTTACATTGAGCGCGGCCAGCAGTGCGCCCGAGCCAAACGTGGCCACGCAGGCCAGCAAAGCACCCAGGGGAAAATAAACCAGCGCCGTCCAGCTGAATGCCACATGCCTGAACAGGCAGAATAAAACAAATACCGTAAATGCCATCATAAAATCAAAAAATCCCACCAGCACGGCCGATATGGGAATGATGAGCCGCGGGAAATAAATTTTTTTGATAATGTTGGCGTTAGAAACCATACTGTTGCCGGCATTGTTGAGGCCCGAAGAAAAAATACCCCATAGCAGGAGCCCGCTCAGGGCAAACACGTCGTAAGGCAAGCTCAGGGTGGTGTAGCTGCCAATGGCCTTGCCCAAAAAAACGGTGAACAGAAGCGCCATAATAAGCGGCTGCAGCACCGCCCATAAAAAACCCAGCACGGTTTGCTTGTATTTTACTTTAATGTCGCGCAGGGTGAAAAAATAAAACAGCTCCCGGTATTCCCACAGTTCTTTTAATCCCAGGCTGAATTTGTTTTGCGCTTTGATCTCAAATTCCATCCTGTAAAAATAAAAATTAATAGCAAATGCCGGCTATAAATACAGCGTAACAGCCCAAACGCTTTGAGAAAATGAAAGGGCCTTGTAAACACAAGGCCCTTTTTTAATCTTGTGTCACCGGCTTTATCAGTGTATCACCAGCTTTGATGTTTTTATAAGCTGCCCGGCAATTACCCTTACCATGTAAATGCCCGGATTGAGGGTCAGGCCATACTGGTGATCGGCCGGTTGGTTGTGCCTGTCAAATAATGTTTCGCCGCCGCTGCCGTTTATCGTTACGCGGTCGTAGGCTGGCAGGCCCAGCGAATTGGCAATCGCAAATTTACCGGTAGACGGGTTAGGCACTATGTTTATGATTGCTTGCTGTAACGGCGCAGGCATGGCGCTGCCATCTGCACCTACGCTGGCAATGCTGCTGCCGGCGGTACTGGCCATGCGCAGGGGCCCTTCGCTGCCGGCAAACACATTGGTGCAAATGGTTTTGGCGCACTCGCGGCCGCAGGCGCAATTGGTTACGGTAAGGCATACCTGGTAAGTGTGCCCCACCGTGCCGGTAAAGCTGAACATGGGCGCCGGATTAATGGTGGCTACGGGCGAAGCCAGGTCGCGGATAGTCCACAGATTGCCACAGGGTACAGTGCCGGGCCCCGATACAGAGGTGTTGCTGAGCGTAATACTTTCGGGATGAAGGGCCGAGGCATAAAATGCAAAGTTGGGTGTAAACTGGCAGGCTGCATCTACCAGCTCAAACAAAAAATCACATTGCCGGCAGTTATCCCAGTCAATAATTTTTCGCTTATAGCGCACGGTGCCGTTCACCGTTTCCATCTCCAGCGGAAACAATTCAACCCTTGGGTCGTTGCGATAGCAGCTGTCGCAGTCGGGCAGTATGCCTTCGGGGTTTGGCATCAGCTCGCAGTAATAAACGGGTTTGTAGCATTCCCTAACGGGCTGCGGGCTCAGGGCATTTACCTGCACCAGCACCCGTTTTATTTCGCAGCCGCCGACATCCATGCAGTCCATCACATAACTGCCGGGAGCAAGAGGGTAGCCGTAGGCATAATCCCTCGAATCGTTGCCCAGGAATGTATAATAAGCGCCGGTGCAATGCGGTGCAGGCTCAAACCAGCGGGTGGTATTCCCATTCAGCGCGCACATGCTCAGGGTAATGGTATCTTCTTCAACCGCCGGAATGCAAAAGAACTGGTACAGGGTGTTTGAATTGCCGCAGGAGTCCTGCACGTCGAGCGAAATGCCATAACATTTGCCGGGTATAAAACCATTCCACAGCGTTTTAATATTAACAGGCGTTGGGCTGCCGTTATATGGCAGCTGGGCTTTCACCACCCGGTTTTCCCAGGCACCGTTAAGTTCGGTAACCACCCAGCGGTGCCAGTTAATGCGGCTCATATCGCAGGTAAGCACCGGGTCTATTGGCTGGTTAAGACATATAGTGGACGGCAACGTAAAACACACTTCCGGTTCAACAATTACCTCAAAACGTTTCTCGCACACCACGCAGCCGCTGAAATTATATTTGCGCGCCGTGCGATGGGTAGATTGCCCGGAGATGAACGAAAGAAAATTGGTATTGTTGCCAACAATAAGCGAATCGTTCCCGTCAAACCATTTTACCGACTCGCCTTCGCAATTGGCCACCAGCTCTACCAGCTCATTGCATCTGGCATGAATGGTAATGGTTTGCACATCGGCGTTGGCGGTATAGCAGCAAAGAAGAGTGCTTTCCCTGGTCAGATACTCTGGCGATGGACCCAGTGTAGTCACATAAGTATTGGTGGTGACGCTGTACGAATGGCTTAGAAGTGTTGGATTATGTGCGCTCATCGGAAATGCAGATTCGGCGCCAAGGCAATTCACCAGTCCGTTTGATTTTGTTTTGAAAACATACAACGGCTCGGGGATGTTGGTAAAAGTGCTACCGATCGTAATAAACGAATTATCGGAAGTAACCACTGTGTTTCGTGACTCTGGCACCTCAAATTCGCGGGCCATTGTGGTATTAAAAATATTCGATAATGAAAGCGTGCTGAGGTAGCTTTTCCTGCCGGCAGGGTTAAGCGGGTCTTTCAATACACCCGAAATCATCAGGTCATTGTTGGTGCGCATGCCCATTGAATGCAGATTGGAATACGTTCCATTGAGGGCTGAAACGGCAAGGGTAAAAACACCGGCATTATCTCTTTTTAAAACAAAAGCTTTATGAGCGCCGGTACTGGCGTCAATATTGCCTCCCACCAAAACACTGTAGCCCGAAGCGTCGGGTACGTTAAGAACAACCATGCCCTGCGCGTTTTGGCCGGGCAGCAGATCCATCTTATGGCTCCACTGCCAGTTGCCGGCAGAGTCTACCTTAAACAGTACCAGGTGCTGATCGCTGTAGCCGGTTATTAAATAGCCCCCATCCTCGGCCTGGCAAATATCGTTGGCCCCTTCGTTGCTCCCTCCAAAGTCGTAGGTGTTCGACCAGATGATGGCTCCGGTGGCATCGCTGGCTTTTACACAATGAATACGCCCCTGGAAAACAGAGGTAGTGCCGCAGCCAACCACGCCATCTGTTTGCTGGCTGCTTACATTAATGGATTCAATGGCGGCCCGGCAGGAAGCGTTGTTATCGGTCACATAATTCTTTTCCCAGAATACAGAACTGTAAGCATTATCAGCTACCGACATTCTGAATCCCGAACCATAGTTTCCTGAAGGATATATGGCTTTTCCATCGGCAAGAAGCAGGCGCCCGTTCCTCATTTGTTCTATGTCCGAATACTCATAATTAACCGAGCCCTCGGTTTTTGTCCACAGGAATTGACCGGTTGAATTAATTTTAGCAACACATACAACGTTATGCAGCAAATGATTAGGTCCGCCGCTCACTTCGGCGCGGCCAATAATAAAATAACCTCCCAGCAGCTTATCTTCTATTATTTTTTTTGCTGCCACATGTCTTCCAAGCGAATAATAAGACACATCTGATAAGTAATAGTTCCTGTAAAAATTCGCTTCATTTTGGGCATTCAGCCATGCCGGCTGCAGGGCCAGTAACACCAGCCATAAGATTTTTTTCATGATACAGAGATTTTCAGGTTAATGATTCCGTTTTATTGAGCTTAATAGTGCAGCTGCTTAAGCCGTTATGAATGTAAAGCGGTGTTTAACCCAAATAAAAATTCCCTGCTCTGTTAAAGCAGTGACTTACTCAATTTTTTAAAGCGTTTGGCAGATGATGACCTATATTAACAATTAAAAAACGCTGCGGCCGGTAAAAAGTCCGTCTTACGATACCATTTCGAGGCGGGCTTTCCCAAAATCAAGAATACGGTCAATAAACTCGTAAGGCTTGTAATGATTGATGGCCGCCTGGTGAAAGATGCAAGTGGCAGGCGTCATGCCCGGCAGCGAGTTTACTTCAATAAAAATAACCTCGGTTCTCAGGTCGCTGTATATGCGCACAAAAGCATCAATGCGGCAGTAGCCGGTAACGCCCAGCACTTTGGCAGCGGCACCCAGCGTGGTTTTTACCTGCTCGCTTACTTTCTGGCGGTCGGCTGTATTTTTGGCGTAACGCGCCGGGGTAATGTTTTGTCCCTGCCCGGCCAGGAATTTTTCTTCCAGGCTCAGTACCTCGCCGTCGGCCAGTGCTTCAGAAGCTTCAAACACCTCGTATTCGATCCCGCCGTTTTGATCGTATCGCGTAAGCATGCCGCCCGTTATTTCCAGGAAATGAGTGGCGGCCTTTTTACTGATGAGCTCTTCCACCAGCACCACCTGCTTTTGTGGGAATTCTTCCTTGGCTTTTATGTGCAGCAGGTTGGAGGCAGCAGCATCCAGGTCTTCGCCGCTGCGAAACATCAGCGTGCAAAAGGCGTCGAACTCTTCGGGTGTTTTTATTTTTTTTACAGCGCTGCTGCAGCCGTCGTCTACCGGCTTGGCAATAAAGGGGTATTTGATCTTGTCGCGCAGAATGGCCAAAAGCTCTGCCTTGTTTTTTGCCCAGTCCTGTTTAGTGATCAAAATGTGCTCGGCAATCAGGAAACCGTTATCTCTTAAAATTTCGTTGGTGCGGTATTTGTCAATGGTCACCGATGAGCTTTCTTTGCTCGACCCATTATAAGGCAGCTGCACGGCATCCAGCTTTTCCTGTATGGCGCCGTCTTCGCCCGGCCGGCCGTGCAGGGCAATAAATACCTCGTCGGCCTTTTGCTTAAGGGCGGCAAACGATAATTTTTCGGGCGATGCGGTGTGATTGGCTGAAGCGTATTTGCCGGTAATGGCAGCGCACTGCTGCATAATGTTTTTTATAACCGGGTGCACTTTAAAATGCTCGGCCTTTTCCTTAATATCATCGGCATTGTCTTTCAGCAATAAATTAATGGGGATGTGGTACATCTGCTGTTCGGCATCGTTACCCGTTAAAAATACAGGGAAAGGCGCATACTTTTCGGACGAGGCCAGTTTTTCAAACACGTTTCTTCCGCTTTCTACCGATATGTGGCGCTCCGAAGAATAACCGCCTAAAATCACGGCCACTCTTTTTTTGTTTCCCTGCGCATTTTTATCGTTCACAATCTGCGCATCCACCTGCTCGAGCAGCTGCCTGTACGCTGGGCTGCCATTGGCCTGCAGCAGGCGTTTGGCCAGCGAGGTGCGGATGATGAAAGTAAGAAACTGCGATGGGTTTAAGCCTATTTCTGCAGCCTGGTGAAAGAAAAACGAGGAGGGCATCATGCCGCTGGTGGTGTTGGGGTCGTTTAAAAACACCCTGCCGCTCTTGTCTAAAAAGCCGTCAATGCGGGCATACACGTCAAAATGCAGGTCGTAAAATAATTTCTGGCAGGCTTCGCGAATGGCCTCTATCTGTGCATCCGGCAGGTCGATGGGGGTTATTTTTCGCGAAAGACCCGGTAAGTATTTGCTGCGGTAATCAAACAGCTCTTTGCCCTTTCTGATTTCGGTGGGGGGCAGTGCAATGGCCTTGCCCTGCTCATCCTCCAGCACAATACAACTAAATTCTTTGCCGTCAATAAATCCTTCCACCAGTACCGAGCTTTCGCCGTCGAGGCTTTCCAGCACAAAGCCGTCGGTTTTTAAATGCGTATCCAAAAAGCGCAGCAGCTCATTGGGATCGTGAATCACCGGCGCGTTCAGCTCTTTGGGATGGCTGATGGCGAGCGGCATGCCAATGCCTTCGCGGATATCGGCCAGTGTTTTTACATAATTTATTTTTTCATCAGCCGAAAGGCTCTGCCATTCTTTGGCATCCACCCAGCGGGTAAACAGCGCTTTCTCCACCGCGCTCATAAATGCAAAATTGTCGTCAGCCGTTAAAATGCTCACGCCAATGCTCGAGCCCTGGTTGGCAGGTTTTACCACGCAAGGAAATCCTATTTTTTCTTTTACCGTTTTAAAGGCGTTGCTTCCATTGCCGTCTATCCATTCGCGGCGGTTAATCGTGATGTATGCGGGGCTGTTAAAGCCGCGGCTCACCATCATCTCTTTTTGTACGGCTTTGTTGATGCCAATAGAAGAAGCCAGGATGCCAGACCCGCTGTAGGGAATATGATTGAACTCAAAAAGGCCCTGTATGCGCCCGTCTTCGCCATAAGGGCCGTGCAGGCATAAGAATGCAAAATCTATTTTTTGCTTTAGTTCCACCATGCTCAGCTTCTTTCCTATTTTCTGAATCAGGGCCAATTGCTGGTCCTCATTCAGCAGGCCAAGGTTCTCAGCGTAAAGCTGAAACGGCGATCCGGCCGGCAAAAAATCAACCGGTGGATAAAAATCGCGAATGGTGCCTTTGTAAATAAACTCCCAGTCGAGCTCGATAAAATTTCCGAAGCTGTCAACAAACACCGGCACAGCGTCAAAAATAAATTTGTTCAGGTTGTCATATACCGTTCTTCCGCCGGCAAAAGAAATTTCGCGTTCCTTGCTCTGGCCTCCAAAAATGATCCCTATCCTGATTTTTTTAGTCATGGTAAATCTCCCGATACAAAATTGATGATAATTCAAAAATAGAAGAAATGGCCGGGGCCCTGATGCCTTATTTTGGAAATAATTAACATTGGTATGTAGATACTATGACGCTGCCATGACGTTTAATTTTTACTTTTGACGGTTACAAAAAATGAGAGCTGGTTTTTTTATTGCCCTGGCGGTTATTATTCTTTCTGAATATTATTTTGTTCAGGCCATGCGCACTTACGTGCAGGATTTCAGCCAAACCCGCAAAAACGTTTTTCTTTATATTGTTTACGGACTGCTTATTCTCGACATTGCGCTGGTGGGCCTGGCTATTTTTTACCCGCCGCCAAACTGGAGCGGGGTGCTGCGCTTTATGTTTTCCATCGTTCTCATCCTGCTGCTGTGCAAGGTGTTTTGTTTTGTGTTCCTTTTTCTCGAAGACCTTACCCGCATTATCCGCTGGGCCTTTTCAAAACTGCGAACCTCCAAAGCGCCACAGGCCGAGGTGGTAGAGGGCATCAGCCGCCTCAAATTCATCAGCCAGGTGGCGCTTACCTTTACCGTTATACCCGCCATTGGCTTTATATATGGCATGGTGCGCGGCGCCTATAAATACAGGATCCATAATGTAAAAATACCTTCATCCAACCTGCCGGATGAGTTTCATGGATTTAAAATTGTGCAGCTGTCGGACATACATACCGGCTCGTTTATGAGCAGCGACCCCTTGCACACCGCTTTTGACCTGGTGCTGCAGCAAAAGCCCGATCTGATTCTTTTTACAGGAGACCTGGTGAATAACACTGCCAGTGAAACGGATGGCCACGAAAATGCTTTTAAGCGGCTGAAAGCGCCGCACGGCGTTTACTCCGTATTGGGCAATCACGATTATGGAGACTATGTGAGCTGGGACAGCGCGGCGCAAAAACACGAGAACCTCGAAAAGCTGAAGGCCACGCAGGCCTCTTTTGGCTGGCGCGTGCTGATGAACGAGCATGTGCCCATCGAAAAAAACGGAAAACAGATAGGCTTATTAGGCATTGAGAACTGGGGCGGCAGCCTGCGTTTTCCGCGCTATGGCAAATTAGACCAGGCCTATAAAGGCGCCGAGCAATATCCCTTTAAAATATTAATGAGCCACGATCCCAGCCACTGGGATAAGCAGGTGCGCACCGAATACGGCGAAATAGACCTGACCCTGAGCGGCCACACGCATGGCATGCAGCTGGGCATCGAAATTCCAGGCTTTAAGTGGAGCCCTGCCAAATGGATCTATAAACAATGGGCAGGCCTGTACCAGGAGGGCAAGCAGTTTTTGTACGTAAACCGAGGTCTCGGCTTTTTAGGCTACCCGGGCCGTTTGGGCATCTGGCCCGAAATTACGGTGATTGAATTGCAGAAAGTGTAATTCCTGTCATTGCCACGAATGACACTAATTTTGACAATTTTTTTTGAGTTTAACACTGGTGTGTTCTGATTTACCCTTAGTATTTCGTCTTAATTCGTGAAATTAGGGGCAACATTCGGCTCATGATTCGCAAAATTAGTGGCTATATTTGATGCATGCATTCTTTTTCCGCCATCATTCAAAAATCAGGCACCTGGGGCGAAAAATCGGGATGGACCTTTGTATACATTCCGCCCGACATACTCACCAAGCTCAAGCTCAAATCAAATAAAGAATTTCGGGTAAAGGGATTTATTGACGATGTGAAGATCGAACGGCAAACCTGTTTCCCGGTAGGCGAGGGCAACTTCATTATTACGCTCAATGCCGACCTGCGCAAAAAACTGGGTAAGAAACACGGGGCCATGGTAATACTTCGTATTGCGCTTGATGCCCGCGATGCCGCCAAATCGCAGGAGCTGATGGATTGCCTGGAAGACGACGCAGCGGCCAAAGCACAGTTTGAAAGTATGAACAAGGCCAATCAGAATTATTTTCATAACTACATTAATACCGCCAAAACAGCTGGCACCAAAACAGAGCGTGTGCTAAACACCATTAACGCCATGCTTCGAAAACAAAATTTCGGGGAAATGATCCGTGGTCTCAAAGCCACTAAAAACAGCTAGTGCAGGAGCTTAAAAGTTTTTCTTACAGCATCCCCGGCTTGCACCTTTAAGTAATAAATACCATGCACATGGGGGCTCAGATCTATCTCCTGCCGGTTGTTGCGCACCTGGGTAAGCCCATAGGCAATCAGTTTTCTGCCCGCAGCATCCAGTAATTCTACGGTCACATCCTTTTCAGTTGCAAAATCCATTACCAGCACATAATCCGTGCCGGGCGGTGTTTCTATAAACACGTGATCGGTTAAAACCATTGATTCCGTCAGCAGGGTGGGCGGATCCACAGCGATCAACGCCGTGGCACTGTCAATACAGCCTGAGCTGCTTTGTACTACCAGCAGCACGGTGTAGTTGCCCGCCAGCGAATAGCTGTGAATCGGGTTGGCCAAAACTGAAGTACCTGTGCCATCGCCAAAATTCCAGACATAGGATTGGGCGTTGACAGAAGTGCTTATAAAATTAACCGGGCTCAGTGGCAAAATAATTGGGGTGTTCACAAAAATTCCGGCGCCGGGCACTGATACGGAAGCAACATTAAATGCCTGTGAAAACTGGTCGCACTGCCCGCTGGTATTAATTTTTACAGTGTAATTGCCGCTGCCCGACACCAGCGTATCAGCGGTATTTTTATTCTGGCTTGTTTTAATAATGTTAGTGCCGTTTTTCCATTCGTAGTCCCAAGGCCCTGCGTTGCTACCCACAGCAGTAATGGTGCCGGTGTAGGGGCTCTGGCAATTGGGGGGCACCAGCGTGCTGCTGGCCAAAAGCGGTGCCGAAAAAAAGTGGATGCTGAACCGAGCTGCGGTGGTGGTGTCCTGCAAAAGGCAACGGTACTGTTGGTTGCGCAAATCGGTGGTGATGTTTGTATAACTGTCGTACAGGCTTATACAAATGTTGTTTGGAAAATTGCTGATGAGCAGCGAAAAGTAAAAGCTGTCTGCCGCAGCGGCGATGGCTTTAACCGGCACACTCAGGCTGCTGAAATTATCGGGCAGCCCGTTAACCGAAGTCAGCGCCGAATCGCTCATGCTGCCCAGGTAAGGCAGGCTGGCGTCATAAATAAGCTTGTAGGCATCCAAATCGGTTTGGAAATTAGTTGTGCCTCCCGGGTCAAGATAAAAAGTGGCCATGTCGCTGTAGCTACTGTCAGTCTTATTCAGCACCAGGCGCACAATGGGTTTTGCGGGCGCGGCGCTGGTTCTTAAAAAAGCAGGGTTGGCGTTTATTTTAATATTCTCGCCGGCCACCAGGCTGGTGTTGTTGCTCGCATGCACGTAAAAGCCCTGGCACATGGGTATGGTGTCGTTAATGCCGCCGCTTAGTGTGCTGCTTACACCGTTAATGTAAGTGGCATAAGCACCGGTGCCGCTGTTCAGGTCGGCATTGTAAACGTATATGGCATTGTCCACACTTGTGTTTCCGGCTCTCAGTGCCGTCCAGCTAATGGGCGATGGCAACGGGTTAGCAACCAGGTTCCAGCCGTCGTCGAAGGCACTGGTATTATTGGTGCGCGAAACGGGAATAGTAACCGGGCCACTGCAGCTCAGGCAGCTGCTTTTAGCCACAGTGCCGCTCACATCAAAATTAATGGCAGTGGTGGCCGGGTAATTGTTGCCCAAGTAAACCCAGTAACCCTTGCCATTGTCAATGCTGTTTGAAATAGAAGTAAGGGGAATGTATTTGGCCGTGGCGCTGTAGCTGCCCGCGATCGTTTCATCGTAAGCATACACCGATGTAAATCCCGACATAGAGCCATTGGGACAGCTCAGGCAGGTAATGGTAAAATTATCGTTCCAGTCAACCATGCTAAGCCCCGTGGAAATGGGAGAGCCCAGGAGGGCCCAGCCAGTGCTGCCGCCAGGAGCATATTGCTGCACGGTGACCCGGTTAATAATATCCGCCGCCGCATTAATGGGCCCTATTTTACCGCTGCCGGCCGCGCTTGCTGCAAGGGTCAGCAGGTTGTTGGTATTAAAAGTTCCCGAGTTAAGCTGCAGGCTGCCTGTAATTTGCTGGGCAGAGGAAAGGCTGGCACCAGCCGCATTGTTTAACGTGAGATTATAAAACGCCGTGGCCGAAGAGCCGCTGAAGTTTTGCGCCGTGCTGCCGCATAAAATCACCGAGCCACTTTGGGTATTAAAGGTGCCATTGTTAATCCAGCTGCCATACAGGTTTATCGTTTGCGTGCCCTGTACCGAAAACACGGCACCGCTATTGAGTGTCAACGAATTTACATTTGCCGCCGTAGTGCCCGACAGTATGGGAATAAAACTTGGACTGGAAACCGCCGGGATGGTGGCGCTGGTAATGGCCGTACAGGCGCAATTGCTCCAGTTAAAATGTTCGTCCCATACGCCGGAGCTGGCTCCCGTCCATATACTGGCGGCTTGCGGACCCTTTACAGTGATGCTGAATGAAGCCGTGTTGCTGCAGCCGTTTAAGGAGGCAGTGAGCGTTATTACACCCACCTTGTCGGGCGGCGCCGAAATACTGGGCGTGGCAAAGGCGGCAAGGTTACCGGTTCCGCCCGAAGCAAGGCCAATGGATGTATTGCTGTTTGACCAGCCAAAACTGGCGCCGGCCGGCGTGCTGCTAAAGTTAATAGCGGCCTGTGTTTTGCTGCCACACAAGGTTTGGTTGCCGATGCTTGCAATAACAGGGTAACTGAGGCTGGATACGCCGATGTTGGTAAGATTAATTTCGTCGCCGGTGCCGGTGCCCGAACCTCCGTAATAATATACCCACCGGATTTGTACCAGTGCCTGGTTTTCGCAGGAGGCGGGCAATGTAATGGGGCCGTAATTGGCGCCTGATGCCGGGCTTGTGTATTCGATCTGCGATAGCGATGCGTTGGGTAAATCGGTATACGCACCGGTGTTGCCAACGCGGTATTGCGCCCTTAGTTTATAAGGAGTGGCATTATTGCTGATGGTGCCGGCCCGCCAGGTTACCTGCACGCTGGCCCGGCAGGTGGTGTTTAGCGCCAGCACGGTTTCGCCTAGGTTGCCGGTGCTGGCGGCGTTGCCCGGATTGCGGTTTACAAATGAGACACCGTTGCTGCCCTGGCCCGAAACCAGCGAGGCACAGGCGCTGAGCGCTGTAAGGCTGTATGCATTGGCATAATTATACGAAGCAGTGATGTTGCTTATTAAAGGCTGGGCCGCACCGGTGGTGCCGTAATGAAAGAGGATGTTTGCAGGGTAAGTGCCTGCCGCGCTCGACGAAGGCCAGTTGGTGAACGTGTAGCTGGCGGGCCAGCTGTTGTATGCTGTTGGATTGCTGCTGGATGTGGGAGTTCCGGTAAGCACAAGGTCGTCTATCCTGAAGCTGATAAACGCAGAGCTGTTAATAAAGCGTATGTATAAATTTTGTGTGGATGGGATGGTGCCTGTGCAGGTTTCGGGCAGCCAGCCACCAAAAAGCCAGAAATTGCCCGAACGGTTAAGAGCAGTGTAGCTAATGCCATCGGTGCTTACTGCCACGGCCAGCCCGGCGCCGGAGCTGAGCGCATTATTGTTGTATAAGCCGTACGATAAGCTTAGCGAGGAATACTCCAGGGTGTTGATGCCGGAAACAATGAAATTAAGCGAAGAGCCCGAATTAAGCACCACGTTGTTGCCGCCCGAAGCGCCGGTGTAGGCGCCCGAAGAGGAGTTGGCCGTGCTCACATTGCCGCTGCCGGTAAATGTGTATGAGCAGGCTGAGTTTTGAAAACTGGCCGAAAAGGATGGAATGGAAGGATTGCTGAATGCCCCCGTACCCATGTTTTCTGAAAAGATAACGGTTTGGGAAATGACGGAACGCGTTTCCAAAAGGAACAGGAGCAGGAAAAAAGATGGTACAAAAATACGTTTCATAGACCCTGAGCCTATTCAAATATAAACATTAATCTAAAAAATTTAGGGGTGTGTATATTTATATACTGAAAATAGCCCGGCCGGGTTTTGTTAAAATAAAAATAAAAGCAACGATTGAGTAAAAAGTATGCTTTTATGGGTAAAACTATCAATCGGACAAGTAAGAGAACCGGTCAATGGTTTACCAATGAAAAACCCCGGCATTTTTTGCCGGGGTTTTAAAAAGTAAATAAATTAAGGCTTAATAGCGGTAAGCTTCACCTTTGAACGGACCTTCGATTTTCACGCCAATGTAATCGGCCTGTTCCTGGTTCAGGGTATCCAGCTCAACGCCAATTTTGGCTAAGTGCAGGCGGGCCACTTTTTCGTCGAGTATTTTTGGAAGCACGTACACTTTCTTTTCGTAAGCGGCCGTGTTGGTCCAAAGCTCTAACTGGGCCAGGGTTTGGTTGGTAAAGGAGTTGCTCATTACAAAGCTTGGGTGGCCTGTGGCGCAGCCAAGGTTTACCAGGCGGCCTTCGGCCAGCACAATAATGTCTTTGCCTTTAATGGTGTATTTGTCCACCTGTGGTTTAATAACGTCTTTGGTATTGCCGTAAGTTTTGTTCAGCCAGGCCATGTCAATTTCGGTGTCAAAGTGGCCAATGTTGCACACAATGGCGCCGTGTTTCATCGATTCAAAATGGCGGCCCACCACAATATCTTTATTGCCGGTGGTTGTTACAATAATATCGGCCAGCTTCACAGCGTTGTCCATTTTCTGAACCTGGTAGCCATCCATGGCTGCCTGCAGGGCGCAAATGGGGTCAATTTCAGTTACAATTACACGCACACCTTGTGACGATAAGGATTGGGCAGAACCTTTGCCAACGTCGCCATAACCGGCCACTACAGCCACTTTACCGGCCAGCATAATATCGGTGGCGCGGCGAATGGCGTCCACCAGTGATTCGCGGCAGCCGTATTTGTTATCGAATTTTGATTTGGTTACAGAATCGTTTACGTTAATGGCCGGCAACAACAGGGTGCCTTTTGCCATACGCTCATACAGGCGGTGTACGCCGGTGGTGGTTTCTTCTGACAAGCCGCGGATACCGGCAGCCAGCTCGGGGAATTGATCAAATACCATATTGGTAAGATCGCCACCGTCATCAAGGATCATGTTCAGGGGTTGGCGGTCTTCACCAAACCAAAGGGTCTGTTCAATGCACCAGTCAAACTCTTCGGCGTTCATTCCTTTCCAGGCATATACCTGTATGCCGGCAGCAGCAATAGCAGCAGCGGCATGGTCCTGGGTTGAAAAAATATTGCACGAGCTCCAGGTTACTTCAGCGCCCAGTTCTTTGAGGGTTTCAATTAAAACCGCGGTTTGTATGGTCATGTGCAGGCAGCCTGCAATGCGTGCGCCTTTCAGCGGTTTGCTGGCGCCATACTCTTTGCGCAGCGACATCAGCCCGGGCATTTCTTCCTCAGCTAACTTAATTTCTTTGCGACCCCATTCAGCCAATGAAAGGTCCTTCACTTTGTACGGAACGTACTTTGTTGTGGTTGTAGTTGACATATGATGATTTAATTTATATTCAAAATAAGGGAATACAAAGATAAGCTTTAAGTTTGTAATTCTCAACTTATATAATACATGTTCGAGCAGCGGCATATCTCTCCCGGCATCTTGCTGGGCATACTGGATCTTGAAGCCTTTGCCGCCCGCTACACGATTAAAAGCGGGCGCGAGCAGGAGCTTAAAGGCGCGCAGTTTGTGCTGGAGCAAATGCTCGGCCAGGCCGGTGTGACCCTGAGCTATACCGAGCACCGCAAGCCTTATTTGGCCGGCCGGCCCGAGCACATTTCCATCTCTCACTCCCACAGCAGGCTGGTCATTCTCATGAACCGGCATCGCAATACCGGTGTAGACATTGAGCTCATCAGGGATAAGGTGCTGGCCATACGGCATAAATTTTTGAATGAGCGGGAGGCGCGCTTTGCCGGTGCCAATGTTGAAACCCTCATCAGCATTTGGGCGGCCAAGGAGGCCCTGTATAAATATCACGGGCTGAAGGGGCTCAATTTTAAAACAAATATCTCGGTGCAGGATTTTGACGGTACTGTAATTTTTGGTAAAATTGAAACGAAAGATCTTAAGAAGGAATTTCATTTGATACGCGAAAAAATTGAGGAGTACATGCTGGTGTATATTTTAAATGAAATTTAGCCGACTGATAAAAAAACTGAACACCACCCATAAGCCACTGCTGGGGGTGCTCATCGATCCGGATAAATTTAACCCGGAGCTCATCCGCATCGCCGAAGGCCAAAAAGTGGCCTGCTTTTTGGTGGGTGGCAGCAGCCTCAGTAAGGGCGACATTTATAAAACCGTGCGGGCTATTAAAAAACTGTCGTCTATTCCCGTGGTACTTTTTCCGGGCGATGAAACACAGCTTACCAAAGAGGCCGACGGGCTTTTGTTATTAAGCCTGCTTTCGGGCCGCAACCCCGATTACCTGATCGAAAAGCATATTGCCGCTGCACCGGTCATAAAAAAAATGAAGCTCAAATACCTGTCTACAGCCTATTTGCTTATTGATGGGGGAAATGTGTCGACCACGCAAAAGGTCACCAACACGCAGCCCCTCGATCCGCAGCGCATGGATTATATTGTGAATACCGCCATTGCGGCCGAGCAGCTGGGCTTTAAGGCGGTATACCTCGAAGCCGGCAGCGGCGCCAAAACCAGCGTGCCCGAAACCCTCATCAAAAAAGTGCGCAAAGAGGTGTCGGTACCCGTAATTGTTGGAGGCGGCATCAATTCAAAACAAAAAGCCCGGCAGGCCGTAAAAACGGGTGCCAGTATGATTGTTGTGGGAAATGCGCTCGAAAAAAACGCATACTTATTAAACGAAATCAGTTCATGTTTTTAACGCTTCGTCGCATTAATAATTAGCCGAATTTAGTATCTTGGCCCGCAATCAGACCCTGTTCTTTGGTAATTAACTTAGTCACACAACTATGAAATTATTTGTAATAACGCCCTCTACCGATGTGCCGGACGAGCAGAACATGGTAACAAAAATGTTCGAAAGCGGTCTTAATACATTGCATCTTCGCAAGCCCAAGTATTCCACCAATCAAATGGCAGAGTACATCCGCGAAATCCCTTCCCATTTCCACAACCGCATTGTGATCCATTCGCACCACGACCTGGCCATAAAATTCAACTTAAAGGGCATTCACCTCGGCAGCACCCACCTGTCAAAAAGCTGGCAGTATTTTTTTGTGAGGCTCAGGCTCAAAATGAAATTCGGCAAAACATCAAAAAGCCGTTCTTATTCAAGGCTGCAGCAAATTTATAAAAAGGAGGAGCAGGACTTTGATTACTACCTGGTGGGCACCATGTATAACAACATGACCGGCGAATTTTACAGCGGCTTTTACGAAGACGGCATTACGGCGGCTATCCGCAACAGCGGCAAGCGCCTGGTGGCCCGCGGCGGCACTTCGCCCCGGGTAATTGCAAAAACCGCCAAATACGGCTTTTACGGCATAGCCTTTAATTCTTACCTATGGAGCTCTGATGCGCCTTACGGCAACTTTATGAAAATACTCGAAGAGTTCAGGGCCAACAACATACCGGTCGATTAAATGTCTGTTCTTGGAATAATTGCCCTTGTGAGCGGGGCGCTTGGAGTATGGCTCACCATCAAACAAACCATCTGGTGCTGGCCGGTAGCGCTCGTCGCAGTGCTCAGCTCCATTCTCGAATTTTATACGCAGCGTTTGTATGGCGACATGTCGCTGCAGGTGGTGTATTTCTTTTTGGGCATCTACGGCTGGCTGTATTGGAACAGGAAAAAGAATGAAGATTTTAAGGTGGAAAAAACGCCGGTAAAATTATGGCCGCTCTTAATTCTGGTTACCATAGCACAAAGCCTGCTGTATTATTACCTGCTTATTTACTTTAAAGGCGACAGGCCCCTGCTCGATGGCGTGCTTACGGCAGCCAGCCTTACCGCCACCTATATGATGACAAAAAAATGGGTGGGCAATTGGCTGGCATGGGTGTTGATTGATGCCACCTACGTATTGCTGTATGGCCTTAAGGAAATGTGGCTGTTTGCCCTTTTAAACTTGTTGTTCACCATCATTGCTTTTTACGGCTGGTTAAAATGGCGCAGGGCGGTATAAAAAAAATTGCGGTGGTGGGCGCCGAAAGCACCGGCAAAACCTGGCTGTGTGAAGCCCTGGCGCAACACTACGGCACGGTATGCGTACCCGAGTATGCCCGCGAATACTTTAACAATTCGGATATTTATGATTACACGCTTAGCGACCTGGTAACAATAGCCCGCCGGCAGACAGAGATGGAAGGCGAGATGATGCAGCAGGCAAACAAATTCCTGTTTTGCGACACCACGCTGATAACTTTAAAAATTTGGGCCGAGCTTGAATTTAATACCACGCCGGCGTTTATACAACAAGGCCTGGCACAGGTAAACTACGATTATTATTTTTTGACCGACAACCAGGTGCCCTGGGTGCCCGATCCGCTGCGGCAAAACAAGCACAGCCGCGACCTGTTATTTCAGATGAACGAAGCGGAGATAAAAAAATCGATGATCCCGTATACCATTATTACCGGCACGGATGACCAGCGCTTAAACAATGCGATACAGGTAATAGAAAATCAGAATTGGTAGGAGTTGTACTAAACACTCGTCACTCTACGCTACTAAGGCTTTACACCGCCCATATCGCAAATCTTTAAAAACTCGTCGGCGGTAACCTTTCCCACGCTAAGCCGGCCCAGGCGCACCAGGTCCATGTTTTTAAAAAAAGGGTCTTTTTTAAGCGCGGCCAAACCCACCGGTTTTTTCAGCTCCTTGTGCGGCGCCACTTCTACGGTAAGCCAGGCTTCTTCGTTGGTGGTGGGGTCCTGGTATGCTTCCTTGGCTATTTTGGCAATGCCCACAATTTCCTGCCCCTCGTTGCTGTGATAAAAAAATGCCAGGTCGCCCTTTTTCATATCGCGCAGGTTATTGCGTGCGGCGTAGTTGCGTACGCCTTCCCAGCCTGTTTTTTTATCTTTTGTTAATTGTTCCCAACTGTATACCGAGGGTTCTGATTTAATGAGCCAGTAATTCATAAAACGCCGTGTGTTTTTTTATTGTTAAAATTAGGATTTTCCGCCGTTTGAGCCAAAAATAGGCCAGAATATTGTTGGATTTTCTTAAAAAATGCCTACATTTGCACCCGAATTTATACGCTTTTAATGCCATTTTTCGCAATGACCAGTAAAATCAGCCTATCCCGCAAGTTCTCAGCAGTTTGTTTTTTAGTAATTGCCCTGTTAATGGGCTTTTCAGCGAAAATCAGCGCTTCCGAACCGCACCACGAGGATAGCGTGGATACCCTGGTGGAAGAGGCCGGCGGCGTTTACGATCTGAATAAGATTGAAACCGATAAGGAAGAAGAAGTGGATATTACCAAAGTGGCGTTTGAGCACATCCTCGATTCACACTCCTGGCATTTTTGGGGCGAAGGGCATGATGCGGTTTCCATTCCCCTGCCGGTAATTTTAAAAGGCAAAAACGGCATTGCCTGCTTTATGGCTTCCGAATTTCACCACGATATTCACGGCACGGTGGTGGTTGAAAAAAACGGCGAGCGTTTTGTGAATTTTGAAGATAAGATTTATTATGCCTCTGAAACACCTAACGCGCACGGGCAATACTTAAGCCTTACCGAGCACGAAAAAGGCGAAGTGGAAGTGCTGAACGAAGCCGTGCTCGATTTTTCGATCACCAAAAACGTAACCCAGATGTTTATTTCTGTGATTATTCTGGTTCTCATTTTCACATCCATAGCCAAAGCCTATAAAAAGCAAGGCATCACCACGCCGCCAAAAGGCAAGCAGTCGTTCTTTGAACCGCTGGTGGTGTTTGTGCGCGACGATATTGCCAAAGTGAACATCGGTCACACGTCCGATAAGTATGTGCCTTACCTGCTCACCGTGTTCTTCATGATCCTGATCAACAACGTGTTTGGCCTTATTCCCATTGGCGCCAACCTTACCGGTAACATTGCCTTCACCTTAGTGCTTTCGGTTTGCACCCTCATCATCACCAACATTAACGGCAACAAAAACTACTGGTCGCACATTTTCCTGCCGCATGCACCCAAAGCCATCTGGCCAATCCTTATTCCAATCGAGATCGTAGGGATCCTCACCAAGCCGTTTGCCTTAATGATCCGTTTGTTTGCCAACATCACAGCCGGCCACATCATTGTTATTTCACTCATCGGCCTCATCTTCGTATTCAAAACCATTTACATTTCGCCGGTTTCGGTGGCTTTTGCCTTGTTTATTGATGTGCTGGAGTGCCTGGTGGCGTTCCTGCAGGCCTATATCTTTACCATGCTTACCGCTCTGTTCATTGGTTCGGCCGTAGCCGATCACAACGAGGATGGTGCGCACAATGAGGACGATGAAAAGCTGGCGCATGCCAAACATTAATTGAAAGAGAATTTTTTTAACCAATATAAATAAAAACCAAACAAAAATGACAGGAAGTATCGCAGCAATCGGAGCAGGTTTAGCCGTAATTGGCGCCGGCATCGGTATCGGACAAATTGGTGGTCATGCAATGGATGCCATTGCACGTCAACCTGAAGCTACCTCGAAAATTCAGACAGCTATGATCATCGCTGCAGCCCTTGTAGAAGGTGTTGCATTATTCGGTGTGGTAGTGTCTTTAATGTCGAAGTAATTCAAAAAAAGACAACCAGTGCCGCTACGGTTGGTAACGGCGCTGGTTCTTATTTAAATTGGGAAACAAAAAAAGAAATTAAAATTTAAAACCATGAACCTGTTTATTTTAGCAAGTTTAATTGAGCCCGCGGTAGGTCTTATTTTCTGGACCACCATCACTTTTATTCTCTTAGTGTTTATCCTGGGCAAATTTGCCTGGAAACCTATTCTGAACGCTATCAAAACCCGCGAAAAAAGTATTGAAACAGCCCTGAAAAGCGCTGAAAGCGCGCTGAACGACATGCGTGAGCTGAAATCGGCCAATGAGATTATTTTAACCCAGGCCCGCACCGAGCGCGATAACATGCTGAAGGAAGCCCGCGAAACAAAAGACTCTATTATTGCCGAAGCCAAGCAGCGCGCGCAAACCGAGTACAACCGCATCCTGGCATCGGCCCGCGAGCAGATCAGCAACGAAAAAAATGCAGCCGTAGCCGAGCTTAAAAACCAGGTGGCCGTTCTCTCTATCGAGATAGCCGAAAAAATTCTGAAATCAGAGCTTTCTAACGACGAAAAACAAAAAGCACTGGTGACTAACCTGATGAAAGACGTAAACCTGAACTAACATGATCGCAGCCACACGATATGCCAAATCACTGATGGACCTTGCGGTTGAAGGCAACCAGCTGGATGCCGTGCGCCAGGACATGAAAGCCATCAGCGAGATCTGCACCACCAACCACGAGTTTGATCTTTTTTTGAAAAGCCCGGTGATTAAAACCGATAAAAAACTGCAGGTGCTGAAAAGCATTTTTGAAGGCAAGATCTCTAAAATTACCTTGTCGTTTCTTAGCCTTATTACCGCCAAGCACCGCGAATCATACATCCGCGAAATTGCCGCAGCGTTTGACGAGCTTTATAAAACCAATAAGAATATTTTCACAGCGGTGGTTACCTCGGCCCGTGGCCTGGATGCTGCCAGCCGCGAAAAAGTGCTGGACCTGCTGCGTGCGCAAACCAAAGGCGAAGTGGAGCTGGTGGAAAAAGTAAACCCCGATACGATCGGCGGATTTATTTTAAAGATCGGCGACAGGCAGATTGATAAAACAGTGGCCCGCCAGCTGATTGACATGAAAAAACAATTAACCAACAAAGCATTAAATTAATACACCACAAACCATACCAACATGGCTGAAATAAAACCGGCAGAAGTATCTGCAATTTTAAGACAACAATTAAGCGGCTTTAAAAGCGAAGCAGAGCTGGAAGAAGTAGGAACCGTATTGCAGGTGGGCGATGGCATTGCCCGCATTTATGGCTTGTCGAAAGTACAGGCCGGCGAGCTCATTGAGTTTGAAAACGGCCTGCAGGCAATTGTGCTCAACCTCGAGGAAGATAACGTGGGTGCTGTATTATTAGGCAACAGCGAAGGAATTAAAGAAGGCAGCTCGTGCAAACGCACCAACCGCATTGCGTCTATCAAAGTGGGCGAAGGCATGCTGGGCCGCGTGGTGGATACCCTGGGCCAGCCCATTGATGGCAAAGGTCCTATCCAGGGGCCGACTTACGAAATGCCAATTGAGCGCAAAGCACCCGGCGTTATTTACCGCCAGCCGGTAAACGAGCCGCTGCAAACCGGCATTAAAGCGATTGATGCCATGATTCCCATTGGCCGCGGGCAACGCGAGCTGGTGATCGGCGACCGCCAGATCGGTAAAACAGCAGTGTGTATCGATACCATTATTAATCAAAAAGAATTTTACGAAGCAGGTAAGCCGGTATTTTGTATTTATGTGGCTACAGGTCAAAAGGCCTCTACGGTAGCCAACGTGGTACGCGTATTGGAAGAAAATGGTGCTATGGCGTATACAGTTGTAGTGGCCGCCAACGCTTCGGATCCGGCTCCACTGCAGTTCTACTCACCGTTTGCGGGTGCTGCCATCGGCGAATTTTTCCGCGACACCGGCCGTCCGGCCCTGATTGTGTTTGATGACCTTTCGAAACAAGCGGTGGCTTACCGCGAAGTATCGCTGTTATTGCGCCGTCCTCCGGGACGCGAAGCGTATCCTGGCGACGTATTTTACCTGCACAGCCGGTTACTGGAGCGTGCCGCTAAAATCAACGCCAACGATGACATTGCCAAACAAATGAACGACCTTCCGGAATCTATCAAACCTTTGGTAAAAGGCGGCGGCTCGTTAACAGCCCTTCCTATCATCGAAACACAGGCGGGCGACGTTTCGGCATACATTCCAACCAACGTAATTTCCATTACCGACGGGCAGATCTTCCTCGAGTCGAACCTGTTCAACTCGGGCATCCGTCCCGCTATTAACGTAGGTATCTCTGTATCGCGCGTGGGTGGTAACGCCCAGATTAAATCGATGAAAAAAGTGGCCGGTACCTTAAAGCTCGATCAGGCGCAGTTCCGCGAGCTGGAAGCGTTCTCTAAATTCGGGTCTGACCTGGATGCCGCTACCAAATCGGTGCTTGATAAAGGTGCCCGCAATACCGAGATCCTGAAACAGCCTCAGTTTACCCCATTCCGTGTAGAGCAGCAAATTGCTATTATTTACCTGGGTACCAAAAACCTGTTAAGGAGCGTTCCGGTGAATAAAGTAAGCGAGTTCGAAAAAGAATTCCTCGATGCTATGGAGCGCAAACACAAAGCCACGCTCGACAGCCTCAAAGCCGGTCAGTTTAACGACGAGATCACCAACACGCTCGAAGCCTGCGCGAAAGACCTGTTGGCTAAATACAAATACTAAAGAGGTTTTAATTTTAAGTGTTTAGTTTTTAATAGTTATCAGTATTAAAAACTTAAAACTAACCACTAAAAACTTGATAGAATGCCCAGTTTAAAGGAAGTAAGAAATAAAATAACGTCGGTTGGTTCAACCATGCAGATTACCAGCGCCATGAAAATGGTGAGTGCTGCCAAGCTGAAACGCGCCCAGGATGCCATTACTCAAATGCGCCCTTACGCCAACAAGCTGAAAGAGATCCTGGAAAATGTAAGCGCAAGCGTGGATGCTTCGGAGAATATTTATGCCCGGGCCGGTGAAGTGAAAAACGTGCTTATTATTGCTGTTTCTTCCAACCGCGGTTTGGCCGGCGCCTTTAACTCCAACATTATTAAAAAAACCAACCTGCTTATTAAAAACGAATATGCCGGTTGCAATGTTACCATTGTGCCGGTTGGCAAAAAAGTGCAGGATGCTTACAAGCGTACTTCTTACTTTATCAGCGGCCAGGATTTGCCCCACCACACCAATACCTTGTTTGACAAGCTTTCGTTTGAGAACGCTGCTCCGGTGATCGAAAAGATCATGGAATCGTTTGTGAACAGGCAGTTTGACAAAGTGGTGATCGTGTATAACCAGTTCAGGAATGCCGCGGTGCAAGTGCCTGTTGAAGAGCAATTGCTGCCGGTGGTTGCTGCTGTAAGCGAAAACAACGCTTCGGCCAGCGATTATATTTTTGAGCCCAGTAAAGAGTATATTGTAAGCGAACTCATTCCACGCTCTGTAAAAACGCAGTTTTACAAAGCCCTGCTCGACTCGTTTGCCAGCGAGCACGGTGCGCGGATGACGGCGATGCACAAAGCTACCGATAATGCCAAGGCCATGCAGCGCGAATTAAAAATTACGTATAACAAAGCCCGGCAGGCAGCCATCACCAAAGAGATCCTCGAGATTGTAGGCGGTGCCGAAGCGTTGAACGGATAATAAAATTTAACAACAGTCTTTTTAAAAAACCTTTTGCGGAAGCGGAAGGTTTTTTACTTTAGAGACGTTTAACAAACAGTAACACCGCGGCTAAATCAATTAGCCCGCGCATTACGTAGATTAGGAAAGCACTTTTTGTCACAGTTTCTCACATGATCATTTTTATATTCTTAGTATCACACTGGTATCTTTCGTTGTTTGGTCAAACATTTTTTTTGCACCGCTATGCCGCGCATAAAATGTTTACCATGAACGCATTCTGGGAGCGCTTCTTTTATATTTTTGCCTGGGTCACGCAGGGCTCTTCGTACCTCAATGCACGCGCCTACGCTATCTTGCACCGCATGCACCATGCTTACAGCGATACGGAGCAGGACCCGCACACACCGCATTTTTTCAGGGAAGTGTTCAGCATGATGATGCACACCAAAAAAGTGTATAACGATGTGCTGAACAAGCGCATCGTGGTGGATCCAAAATTCGACCGCAATTTCCCGGAATACCCGCTTATTGACAGGGTGGCCGATAGCTGGGCCATGCGCCTGAGCTTTGCAGCTCTTTACATTGCATTTTACGCTGTTTTTGCGACGCAGTGGTGGATGTTTTTGTTTTTGCCCATACACTTCTTAATGGGCCCCATACAAGGCGCCATTGTAAACTGGGCCGGGCATAAATACGGATATCGCAATTTTGATTGTCCCGATCATTCAAAAAACACCCTATTCATTGATTTTTTATTGCTGGGCGAACTGTTCCAGAACAACCACCATCAGGCCGGCTCGCGCCCCAATTTTGCCGCCAAATGGTGGGAGTTTGATCCCGCTTATCCCATTATACTTTTGTTTGATAAGCTCAGGATCATACGGCTTGCCAGGTAATAGTCCCGCGTTTTTCTTTCTGTAAGCTATCTCAAAAATACTCCAGCATCATGCTGAACTTATTTCAGCATCTCCTGATCTTTTAATTTTGCTGACGAACAGACCTTGAAACAAGCAGATAGCTATCGGCTCAGAGCGGCGCAAAATTAGTTTCTGAGATGGCTTCTGATTCCTGCTTCAGTGAAATTGCATATTGTTAAAAATGTGGGGAATTTCACAGTTCTAGTGCAATAGTTGGGGAATTGCAAAGCAAGAAGATCAACTTTAACAGCAATAATTTTTTATTTAACGCGGGGCGGATTAAATTTGTGTATGACCCACTTTACTTACTCCCACCGGCGTTTGCTGCCGCTTCTCGTTTTATTTATTACCGTGTCAGGTTGCTCGGTTTATACCGTTGACCGGCGACACCTGGAGACCCGCCTGAGGCCGAATTCAGAAACGGCGGCCAACGGCCACAAGGGCCTTGGCTTGAATAAGCTTTTCAGTGTTTATAAGGCAGAATACAACAATCACCTCGATACATTGCAGTGCGCCGATAAAATAGGCAAAACCAGCTTGCGCCGGCTTAAGTACGACTCTAAAATAACAGTGATCACCACTAGCAATAAAAGCATTCGCTTTTACGCCAAAACCCTTTACATCTGGAAGGATGAATACCTGATTGGCGAGCGCTCTACGCCCACGCTGCACGGGCCAAAATGTGTGCCAATAAAATTAAAGGACATTGCCCGTATTGAAGTGAGAGGGTAAAATCAGAATCAAAATAATTCCATCTGCCGGCTTTCGCCCAGCGCTTTTTTATAAACCGCCAGCGCGCGCAGCCGTGCCTGGGCATGATCAACCATAGGGGCAGGGTAGGCGCTGGTGCCAAACTCGGGCACCCATTTTTTTATGTAGATAAATTCCGGGTCGAATTTTTTTTGCTGCTCGGTGGGATTAAATACCCTGAAGTAAGGCGCCGCATCGCAGCCGCTGCCGGCTGCCCATTGCCAGCCGCCGTTGTTGGCGCTCAGGTCAAAATCGTTGAGCTTTAAGGCAAAGTAAGCCTCGCCCCAGCGCCAGTCTATCAACAGGTCTTTCACCAAAAAGCTGCTTACGATCATGCGCACGCGGTTGTGCATAAAGCCGGTGGCATTCAGCTCGCGCATACCGGCATCCACAATCGGAAATCCGGTGCGGCCTTCACACCAGGTTTTAAATTGCGCTTCGTTGTTTATCCAGGCAATATGCTCGTATTCTTTTTTAAATGCTTTTTCGGCGGCATGCGGAAAATGCCATAGGATCATCATATAAAAATCGCGCCAGATCAGCTCGTTAAGCCAGGTTTCGCTCAGCGGCAGCGCCTTGCTTACCAACCGGCGGATGCTGACCGTACCAAAACGCAGGTAGCAGCTCAGGCGGCTGGTGCCGTGCAGGGCCGGGTAGTTGCGGGTTTTGGCATAGTCTCTCAGCAAGGCATCATCAACCATTATTTTGGGATGAAATGCCATTCCCGTTTTTTTAAAGCCCATGCTTTGCAGCAATGGAATGGCTCCGGCTTTTTGCGGGGCCAGTTTTTTCAAATAACGTGCCACCGGGTAAGGTTTGTAATAAAAAGGTTTCAGCGCTGCCTTCCACTTTTTACTGTAAGGAGTAAACACCGTATAAGGCTTGCCATCGTCTTTCACAATTTCTTGTTTTTCAAAAACGCACTGGTCTTTAAAACTCTTAAAAGCGATGCCCTTTTGCAGAAGCAGCTCGCTGATCTCCTTGTCGCGCGTGCGTGCATAAGGCTCGTAATCGTGGTTGCAGTATACCGTGTGAATAGCGTATTCCTCCATCAGGGTTTTGAATGTTTGCTGTGGTGTTCCGTAAAACACATTTAGTGCAGAGCCTTTGGTGGTTAGCTGCCCGTTGAGGTGCGTAATTGCCTGGTGAATAAAATCCACGCGCCGGTCTTCTTTATCTTCCAGCCGATCGAGGATATTCCGATCGAAAATAAAAACCGGCAGCACGCAGGGGCTTTCCTTCAGGGCATAGTATAAGCCGGCATTATCGTCCAGCCGCAGGTCGCGCCTGAACCAGAATACGCTGAGTTGCTGTTTCATAAAATAAAAAACCCTTCCGGATGGGAAGGGTTTAAAGTTAATTATTAAAATGTTTCAGCGCATTCATTAACAGCTTGCGCGCAATAAAAATCCGGCTTTTGATGGTGCCCAGCGGCAGGTTCATTTCCTGCGCTATTTCTTCGTACTTATAACCGTTGTAATAACGTGTAAAAGGCACTTTGTACTGCTCTTCCAGCGTTTCAATGTGTTTAATAATTTCTTTGGCATTCAGCCGGCTGTCGCTGTGGTCGTAGCTGTTTTGCTTAAACGCGCGGTCCATGGCTATATCGTCTCCTTTACTGATCAGCTGTTTGGTTTTTACTCCCCGGCGATACGCGTTAATAAACGTATTTTTCATAATGGTAAACAGCCAGGCTTTTAAATTGGTGCTGTCTTCAAATTTTTCGCGGTAAGTAATGGCTTTCAAATACGTGTCCTGCAACAGGTCCAGTGCATCGTCAATATTGTGTGTGAGGCTCAACGCAAAATTCCTTAACGATGTTTTTTCGTGTAAGATCCTTGCGTTAAATTCTATCGAGGTCATTTTAATCCTTTCTTGATCTTTATTTTAATTTGTTTATATAAAGTTACGGCTTTGTTCAGGTATACGCCTGTTAAATAAAGCGAAGGGTCAGCATGCTGAAAATCAACAGATTGTAACCCGATTTTTGTGTATTTTTTTAACAAAATAGCGGCGTTTACGAGATAAATTGTACTTTCGCATCCAACTAATTTTTAAAGCAAAATGTCCAATCAGTTAAGCGAACAGGAGTTATTAAGAAGGCAAAAACTTGCAGATTTGCGGGCTTTGGGAATCGATCCTTACCCGGCAGATGAATTTATAACCAATGCCACCGCCAGCGACATAAAGGACAATTACGAGCGCGATAAGCTGAATTATAAGGACATTTCCATTGCCGGCCGCATCATGAGCATTCGCGACATGGGCAAGGCCTGCTTTGCTGTAATACAGGATGCCACCGGCACCGTGCAGATTTATGTGCGGCGCGATGACATTGCGCCCGGCGATGATAAATCGCTTTACGACACTGTTTGGAAAAAACTGGTAGACCTGGGCGATATCATTGGCTTAAAAGGATATGTATTTACCACTAAAACGGGTGAGATCTCGATCCACGTGACATCGCTGCAGCTGTTGAGCAAATCGCTGAAACCCCTGCCGGTGGTAAAAACCGACGAAACCGGCAAGTCGTTTGATGAGGTAAGCGATCCCGAATTCAGGTTCCGCCAGCGTTATGTGGACCTGGTGATCAATCCGCAGGTGCGCGACACTTTTCGTAAAAGAACGCAGATCATCAACTCCATGCGCCAGGTATTGAACAATGCCGGCCTGCTGGAAGTGGAAACGCCTATTTTGCAAAGCATCCCGGGCGGCGCTGCGGCAAGGCCCTTTATTACGCACCACAACGCGCTGAACATGCCGCTTTATTTGCGTATTGCCAACGAGCTGTATTTAAAGCGGCTTATTGTAGGCGGCTTTGAAGGCGTATATGAATTTGCCAAAGATTTCAGGAACGAAGGCATGGACCGTACGCATAATCCCGAATTTACAGTGCTTGAGTTTTATGTAGCGTATAAGGATTATAACTGGATGATGAGTTTTTCAGAACAGCTGCTCGAAAAGGTGGTAACCGATCTGTATGGCACCACCGAAGTAACCGTGGGGGATAAAACCATTGATTTTAAAGCGCCGTTTAAGCGCGTAACCATGTATGAAGCCATTAAGGAGCATACGGGGTTTGACATTGGAGGAATGAGCGAAGAGCAGCTGCGCGATGTGTGCAGGCAGCTGGGCATTCACGTAGAAGCCAGCATGGGCAAGGGGAAGCTCATTGACGAGATTTTTGGAGAAAAATGCGAAGGCAATTACATACAGCCTACGTTTATTACCGACTATCCGGTGGAAATGAGCCCGCTTACCAAAAAACACCGCAGCGTGGAAGGATTGGTGGAGCGTTTTGAGCTGATGATTAACGGGAAGGAAATTGCCAACGCCTACAGCGAGCTCAATGACCCGATTGAGCAGCGCGAGCGTTTTGAAGAGCAGTTAAAGCTGCAGGAGCGTGGCGACGACGAGGCCATGTTTATTGACCACGATTTTTTACGCGCACTCGAATATGGCATGCCGCCTACAGCAGGAATCGGTATTGGCATCGATCGCTTAACCATGCTGCTTACCAACAATGCCGCCATCCAGGAGGTGCTGTTCTTTCCGCAAATGCGGCCCGAAGTGAAGCACGCCGAAGAAGGAGCACATTCGTAGGCGTTAAGCATCGGTAAAAATAACCAGCTCTTGCAGCCTCAAATAAAAAACAGGCCGCTATAGCGATAACGGTTTAAATAATTATCTTTGCTTAAGTTTTTACCGATCCCCTTTGCGCTTATTTTCCAAAATAATTTTACCGGCTCTTACCCTGGGGTGCGTTTTTTTATCGTGCCAGGAAAATAAAAAAGAAGCGGAGAAACCCAAGCCACGTGTGTTTGAAGGATTTCACCCGCTGCTGGATGAGATTGTACGCACCAAGGACGGTGTTTTCAGGGGCATAAACCTGAACAGCAGCTCCGAAAAAATAAAATCGATCGAACAGGTGGAACCCACTGAGGAGTCGCCCGAACACCTGTATTACGAATACAAAGCCGATAGCCTCACTAATTATTCTATCGACTACACACTCGACAACGATAGCCTCGAAGAGATCAATGTGCAGATAAACAGCAACGACGTAGAACTGAGCTCTTATTTGTTTTGCGACCTAAAAGATTTTTATGCCAACAAATTGCCTAATCCCACCGAAGACAAAGGCTATGTGATTTATAACTGTTTTGAAGGGCAGCGCAAGCCCTTTGTGGTTTCGCTTAGCGATAACTCGAGCCCTAGCAAGGGAATCCTGAACATGGTGATTTATAAGGATAAATAATTTTTTTTATCCGGTTTAGTTTAAAATACAAAATCCCGCGAGCCAGCTCGCGGGATTTTGTATTTTTCTAATCTCTAAACGTTTTCTCTTTTATCTGTTCACCACCATCTTCATGGTGCCGGTGTTTCCGTCTTTTTCAACCACAATCATATAAATACCATTGCTCAGGTTGCTCATGTTCACGGTATTTTCGGCCTCGCTTATTTTAAAGGACTTTACCACCTGGCCCAATTCGTTCACAACGGTCACATTTAAAGCGGCCTGGGCTTTAATTGTAAACTCGCCGTTATTGGGATTCGGATACAGGCTCATCCATTCGGCCAGGTTGCCGCTCAGCTCATTAATGCCGATACAGGTAGAAATAAACTGCACCACATTTACCGACTTGCTGCAGCCGCTGGCATTGGTGCCGGTAAGCACATAGGTGGTGGTAATAATTGGAGTTACGGTAATGGATGGAGCGGTTTGACCCGTGCTCCAGCTATAGGTAGCGCCGGCCCCGCCACCGGTGGCGGTTAACACCCCTGGCTCAAAACGGCAAATGGTAGACTTGGCGGGTGAGCCGCTGATGTTCGGAACAGGGTTCACAATCATAGAAACGGTTTGGGTGGTTTGGCAATTGCCGGTAATGCCGGTAATCACATAATTAGTGTTTACCTGCGGCGATACGGTGGCGCTCGAAGCCGTTAAAGTGGGGCTGAAGCTCCAGGAATAACTGGAGGCGGCACCGCTGGCGGTAATGGTGGCCACATCCCCCTTACAAATAGCCGTAGGGCTTGCCACCACAAAGGTGGAAATAAACACGGCCAGGGTCACTGTTTTTACACTCTGGCAGGTGGTCACTGTATTGGTTCCGGTCACCGTGTAAACAGTGGTGCTTGCAGGATTAACGGTAATAGAAGAAGAATTGGATCCGGTGTTCCAGCTGTACGTAGTTGGATTCACACCCTGTGCCGTTAAAGTAGCCACATCACCGGCGCAAATAAAGCCGCCCGGGTTTACGATAGACGTGGTTAAGTTAGGAGCGGCATTTACTATTATCACCTGGCTTTGGCCCGAAGAACAATTATTGGTGCCGGTGCCGGTTACGTTGTATAAGGTTGGTATGATTGGATTAACCGTTACCGTGGCTTGACTCTGTTGAGGAGCACTCACCGGGCTGGCCCAGGTGTAAGTGGCCGCCCCGCTTACGGTTAACGTAGTTACCGCCCCGGCACAAATCACCGAATTGCTGGCCACAATGGTTAATGTTGGGTTTGGAATAGTGCTCACCGTGGTGGTGGCGGCTGCGGTACATTGTGCATTGGCGGCCACTACGGTATACACGGTGGATGAATTGGGATACACGGTTACAGCCCCACCGCTAAAATTACCGGGGTACCAGGTATAGGTAATAGCGCCAATGGCAATGAGCGAAGAAGCTGTGCCGGCGCATACGGTGCCAGGATTAGGTGCAGCCACATTAAACACGGGCAGGCTCATCACCGACACGGTGATAAGGGCAGTGGAAGTGCAGGTCCCGCTGGCTCTTTCGAGTGTATAAGTGGTGGTGGTGTTTGGCGTTACTACAATGGAGCTGGTATTGGCAGGGGGCGAGGTGCTCCAGGTGTAGCCCGAGGTAGCGCCAACGGCAGTAAGCGTGGCGCTTTTGCCCAAACAAACGGCTGTGGCGCTGGCCACGGGTGGCACCGTAGGGGTAACAAACACGGTAACGCCCACCACGGCGGTATTGGTGCAACCCAGGGCGCTTGAGCCCGTAACGGTGTATTGTTGCGTAGCAGAAGGAACAAACGAAACGTTGTTTGTAACACCACCGGTCCAGGTATAGTTGCCGGCCGAGCCGGTACCATTCAGAATCACGGCTGTGCCGTTACACACGGTTGGGTTATTGGCCGCACCGCCAATGGTTGGCAGGGGATTAACTGTAATAGAAGTGGCAACCGACGAAGTGCCGCAGGCATTGCCGCCGGTAACGGTATAACCGCCTGTGGCAGCGGGTGTAAAGCTGGTGGCATTGGTCACACCACCTGTCCAGGTGTAGCTCAGGGCCCCGCTGGCGGTAAGGGTGGAAGGCTTGCCGGCACACACCACGCTGGCGCCGTTGGCCACGCTCAGGCTGGGTACGGCAGTGTTTACAGAAACAGCCAGGGTAGCGCTTGATAAGCATCCCAGCGCATTTGTTCCTTTCACGGTGTAATTGGTGCTTGCGGTCGGTGATACGTTAATGCTGGTAGCGTTGGATCCGCCGGGCGACCAGGTGTAAGACGATACGTTAGCCCCGGTGAGTGTAACGGTTGAGCCTATGCACATAAGTGTGGAGGAAGGAGTGATATTTACCGAAGAGCCTGGATTTACCAACAGCGCTACGGTTTGCGAACCTGTGCAGCCTGCAGTGTTAGTGCCCACCACGGTATAGGTGGTGTTTATAGAGCTGGCAGTAATGGTTGGCGAAACAGCAAGGCTTGAAGAAACGGTTCCTGTATTCCAGGTGTAAGTACTGGCTCCGCTGGCCGTAAAGGTAATGTTTTGCCCGGTGCAGGCGGTGGGGCTGCTGGCGGCAATAGAAATGGTAGGGCTCGAAGCACCGCCCATAATAGGATAGCCATACCATTGCAGCAGCGCATCGTTGTATAAAAACATGCGGTTATTGGCAAAGCCCATTTGATATGCAGAAGCTGCCGGCGCCGAAGGAGGCAGGGTGCAGGTGGCTACATAAGCACCTGCATAGCTGATAAAATAAATGCACTTATTAATGTAGTCGTAAACAGCCACTTCGCTGTTCAGAATTCCGGTAAAGGCAACGCCGTAAGAATTGAGGTTGCTGGTGGACACTGGCAAGCCGGTAATGGAAACGCTCGAAATAAAAGCTCCGGTAGAGCGGTTGTATTTATAAATGGAACCGCTTTCGTAATAAATGATCATATTGCCGGCAAGGTCTGCATGGCCGCATCCCTGGCCGCTCGGAGGCATGTTTGCCGCGCCTACAAAAGTGGCTACACCGGTGGCATAGCCGGTACCGCTGGCAATACCGGTCGAATAAAGGCCGCCGTTGCTGTAGGTGTTTCCTTCAATCACGCTGGTGCTTGGATTCCACCAGATGCCGCGGTAATCTGCCCCCTGGCCTATAGTAGACAAGGCATTACCACCGGTTACTGTAAAGGTTTCGACCGGAAAGCCGGGGTTGCCGGCATTAACCGAATAATAAAGATTCAGTATGGGATTAAATGCAATTCCCGACCGGGTGGTGGTACCCTGTACAATGTTGTCAGAGCATTGCAGGGTAACGTCTGCCACGCTTGAGGGAAGGGTGCATTGAGAAAAATTTTTAGCCGCGCATAAAAAAACAGCGGCCAAAACAAAGAGTAGTTTTTTTGTCATAGTTCCAAAGTTTATGGTTTATGACCCAAGTTAGAAATTAATTCGATCCAAAAATGTTAAACATGCCGATCTATTTAG
The DNA here is from genome assembly GCA_044221905.1 of Bacteroidia bacterium. GTDB lineage: Bacteria > Bacteroidota > Bacteroidia > B-17B0 > Aurantibacillaceae > Aurantibacillus. Next base: position 457,364 of record JBGAOE010000002.1, on the reverse strand, counting down.
CGGACGTAGGCTTTTTGATGCCATAAATGCGTCACAAGCTTAACAGTTAATGCTTGTTAACGGTTTTGCGCAATAAAAAACCATCCCTGTTGGGGGATGGTTCGTTTATCTTAATAGCAAAAAGAATTAAGCGCTTCCTGTCTTACGCACACCGGTGGTTTTTTTCACGCCGGCGCTTGTTTTTGTTTTTGCCGTATCTTTTTTAGCGCCTGTTTTTTTGGCGGCGGCTTTTGTATCGGCAGCAGCTTTTGCGGCTTTTGTTTTTTCGTCGCTTTCTTTGTTTTCTTCTTTTTCTTTCAGGTTGCCCGAAATTTGCAGGGCATTGTACCAGCTCAGCAGTTTACGAATGTTGCTGATGTATACGCGGTCCCTGTCATAATCGGGCAGCACTTCGGCAAAATATTTTTCAACGGCTTTATCGTCGGCTTTATTATCCGGGGCAGCGCCCCCCTTTTCCTTCTCAAAAATAGAGGTGATGATCTCTTCGATAGGTTTGTCATCGCCGGTGGTAAACATGCTGATGTCTGACAAAGTGGACACTTTTGTAGAGGCATATACATTGCTGCGCTTTTTATCGGACAGGCCCTCCACAATAATTCCGTTTTTACTCTGGGCAACAATTTTAAACAGGCCCGGTTGGCCCGAAATAGAAATAATTCCTGTTAAATCAATCATACACTTTTTAATTTTATCTTAATGAGCAAAGATAAGTGTTTAATTTAGTAAAAAAACATTTTTTCCTTTTTTTGTAAAAATGGCTGAAGAACCCGCAACAGGCTTAACTGCAGAGCAACTGAAGCAGATTTATGCAAGCTCTTTTGGTTATTATTTAACCCTGAGCGAAGAGTATAAAAATTTATTTGTAGCCCGCTGCCGGCGCTTTATTTCCGAAAAAACAATTACCGGTGCCGGTGGATTTAAGGTTACCAGCGAAGTAAGGGCACTGGTGGCCGCATCGGCCGTGCAGCTAACGCTGGGGCTCGAAACCTGGGAGCTCAGTTATTTCGACAACATTGTGCTTTATCCCTCAGTGTTTGCAAGCCCTGCGGGTAATCTTCAGTTTAAAGGCGAAACCAATACAGCAGGTTATATCAAGCTGAGCTGGCAAAGCTTTATACAAGGCTATCATATTGCCGATGATAACCTGAACCTGGGCCTGCACGAGTTTTCGCATGCCCTGCGATTCAATGATATTAAGGGCTCGGGCCAGGATTATTTTTTTGAGCATTATTTTAACAGCTGGCTCGCCTCTGCCTACGAAGCGTATAACGACATTCGCAACGGGCGCAGCACCGTTTTCAGAAAATACGGAGGGGCCAATCTCAGCGAGTTCACGAGTGTGTGCATCGAGCATTTTTTCGAATCGCCTGAGGAGATCAGGGCGCGTTATCCGCTGCTGTATTACAGCACCGCGGTGCTGCTCAACCAGGAAACGGTGGGGCAGCGCACCCACGTAGGTGTGCGCCACCAGCTGCTCGGCACCAAAAACCAGCTGCTGCCGGGATTCAGACCCCGCACGTTCAGCACCAGCCTTTCGCAAAGCAACGCGCTGATTTTTGCAGCTATTCCGTTTTTACTGTGGGTCATTATTCTTTTTTCAGGGCAGTTCCTGTCTCTGCCGGCCTTGTTGTTTATGAGCCTGTGGCTGGGTTTATACCTTCGGTGCGACTATCGTTACACACAGCTTGAGCTGCAGAATAAAACGGTGCTGATTAAAAAAGGCTTGTTTGTTTTCAGGGGATTGAAAGTCTGGCAGCTGCCCATAGCAGCACTGATAAGCTTTCGTGCCGAAAATGTGAAGCACCTTACCATGTGGAAAGTGGTGCTTTATAATACAAACAACAGCTTTTTCTATGAAGAAACTGTATATGCGCCGGCTACCGAAAGCGCCGGGTTTATGAAAGAGCTTTCTGAAAATAAAATAGCACGCTTCAAATAATTTATTATTGTAAAACGGGTTGATTTTTGGCATTTTGCAATTAATTTGATTTGACAAATCAAATTATTAATTTTACCAGCAAATGGTATTAAAAGCAGAAGCGAGCCGGTTAATGGATTATTATCCCAGGATTTATTTTGCCTGCCATACACGCCACGTTACTGACAAAGAAACGGGGGCAAAGCTCACGGCCAACCAGGCCAGCATTTTAGATCACCTGGATAAGGAAGAGGCGGTGAGCGTGTATGACCTGGCCATGCACATGGGTGTTACGCCCTCTACCATGTCTATTTCCATCGACAAGCTGGTGGGCCAGGGATATGTGAAACGCGAAAAAGACAAAAAGGATGCACGTAAAACAAATCTTACGTTAACGGGCCCGGGGCTTAAAATAAAACAAAGCCATTCGGTGCTTGATCCCTTGGCAGTGGAGGCGCTGCTTAGCCGCCTAAGCCCTACTGAGCGCAAGCTGGCGCTTGACGGGCTGGGGCTTTTGGCCTATGCCGCCGAAATGGAAATGAAAAGTAAAAGCCTTGGAAAGTCGTGGAACAAAAGAAACTCTAAAAAACAGAACATATGAAATGGTTGTTAATTATTGCAGGCATTATTGTCCTCCTGATCCTGGTGGTGGTTATCATTGGATACCTGCTGCCGGTAAAACACCGGGCTTCCGTTCAGCGCAGCATTCCACACCGGGTTGAAAAAGTGTGGGAGCAGATCACTGATTTTAAAAGCTATGCACAATGGCGCAGCGATTTGAAAGCGGTTGAAGCGGTAAGCGAAACCGAATGGATGGAAGTGGATAAGCGTGGCGATCGCCTGCCGCTGAAGATTATTAAAAAAGAAGCCCCGGCAGTTTTTATAACTGAAATTACGGGCAAAAATCTTCCATTTGGCGGCACCTGGGAATACAGGCTCGAGGGCCGGGGAGATCATACGCTTATTACCATTACCGAAAATGGCGAGATATATAATCCTGTTTTCCGTTTTGTTTCCAGGTTTATGATGGGCCACAATGCCACGCTTGAAAAATACGCCGCGTTTTTAGAAAAATCGTTTACCCAGTAACCATGCCTGGATATTCGCCCAACCCCCTGTATAAAAAGCTGGGCCTGAAAGAGGGCTTTACCGTGCAGTTAATTAACCCGCCAGCCCATTACAAAAACCTGATCCCTGAAATGGAGGGGAAACTTTTTTTTAAAAAGAAAGCAGGAGAAACGGACTTCATTCATTTTTTCACCAATTCAGTTTCTGAACTACAAACAGAGCTGCCGGCATTAAAAAAAACGATCAAAAAAAACGGAACCATCTGGATCTCGTGGTACAAAAAGGCCGCTAAAAAAGAAACGGAGCTTACCGAGGACCTGGTACGGAAAATAGCCCTGGACACCGGGCTGGTGGATGTAAAAGTGTGCGCCGTGGATGATAGCTGGTCGGGCTTAAAGCTGGTGTTTCGTTTGGCCGACCGGTAAGCGTGATTACAGGCAAGCCGCAGGTATAAGCGGTATTGTTTTTAAGCGCTTAATTTTCTAATTTAGTATCCTTACTTTAATTATACTAACGTTATGAAATACCAGGCCATTGACAGCGCTTTATTTATTGAAAACAGGAAAAAATTCAGAAATCTTCTTAAGCCCAACTCGCTGGCGGTTTTTATAAGCAATGATATTATGCCTACCAATGCCGATGGCAGCATGGGTTTCAGGCAAAACAGCGATTTGTTTTACCTGTGCGGCATTGACCAGGAGGAAACCATGCTGGTTATTTTTCCCGATGTAAAAGATGGCAGGCACAAAGAGATTTTGTTTGTGAAGGAAACCAGCGAGCTCATTGCCATTTGGGATGGAGCCAAGCTGAATAAGGTGGAGGCCGCCCGTGCCAGCGGTATTGACCACGTGTATTGGTTCCAGGATTTTGACCGGATCATGAAGCCGCTCTTTTTCCAGGCCGAGCATATTTACCTGAACAGCAACGAACACACCCGCGCCTCCATTCCTACCCAATCGGCACAGGATCGCCTGAATAAAGAGCTGATGGCAAAATACCCGCTGCACAAGTATGAGCGCAGCGCACCCATTATGCAGAAAATAAGGGCGGTGAAAAGCACCCAGGAGCTGGAGCTGATACAGCAGGCCTGCGACATTACTGAAAAAGGCTTCAGGCGCGCATTGTCGTTTATTAAGCCCGGCGTGTGGGAGTACGAAATTGAAGCCGAATTTATACACGAGTTTATCCGCAACCGCTCGCAGGGCTTTGCCTATGGCCCCATTGTGGCCAGCGGTAAAAATGCCTGCGTGCTGCATTATGTCGAAAACAACATGCAGTGTAAGGATGGCGATGTGATTCTGCTCGATGTGGCAGCCCTGTATGCCAACTATGCCAGCGACCTTACCCGCAGCGTACCTGTGAATGGCAAATTCACCAAGCGCCAGCGCGAGGTGTACAATGCCGTGCTGCGCGTGCACCGTGCGGCTACCAAGCTGCTGGTGCCCGGCCAAACGTTTGAAAAGTATAACAGCGTGGTAGGCGATATGATGACCGAAGAGCTGCTGGCATTGGGTCTTTTGAAAAAAGACGAGGTAAAAAACCAGAACCCTGCCTGGCCGGCCTATAAAAAATACTTTATGCATGGCACCAGTCACTTTTTAGGATTGGATGTGCACGATGTGGGCTTTTTTACCGAGCCCATGCAGGCTGGCATGGTGTTTACCGTTGAGCCCGGTATTTATATACCCGAAGAGAACCTGGGCATCCGCATTGAGAATAATGTGCTGATTACCATGAACGGCCAGCTGGACCTGATGAAGAATATTCCTATTGAAGCGGATGAAATTGAAGAGCTGATGAACAAAACATCGGCGCTGGTATAACGCATAACGTGTGTAAGGTTAGAATTATGTAATAACAATAACCATGAAAAAGCAGTTCTGTATCCTGTTCCTTCTTATGGCTTGCCTTGATACGCAGGCACAGGACCTTTCGTTCACCAACTCCAACCAATCGCTGGTTTATCTTAATCCTTCGTTTGCAGGCAGCAATGGCCTTGTGCGGGCGCAGGCCCAGTACCGCTACCAGGGATCGACCAAGCCAATGCCGTATGCCGCTGCTTACCTGGGGGTTGATGCAAAACTCAAACCTTTGCCCGTAAGCCTTGCCGCCATTTATACACACAACGAGGAGCTCAGCGGCGCTTTGGAAACAGATGCCATGGCGTTTGTTTACGCGCATCACTTTTCGCTGCCGGGCTTTAAGCTTAAAATTGTGCCCTCGCTGCAGCTGGGCTATATGCAAAGAAGGCTGAATGCAAATCCCACATCGGAAGATGCCAATGGTGTGATCGATTTCAGAACCGGCGAACACTGGATCCTTGGCAATCTTCCATCGGCCAATAAAAGCAACCTGGATATCAGCTCGGGCCTGTTATTTAATTACCGGAATTTTTACCTGGGCGCTGCGCTCTTCCACATCAATAGGCCCAACATGGGCTTGGAGGGGGATTATGCCTGGCCTACGCGGCTTACATTGCACAGCTCCTACAACTTTAAGCTCGATAACAATTCGATGCTGCAGGCGCTGGCGCGGTTCGACCGGCAGCGCGATGTGGACTACATGGGCCTGCAGGTAAATGCGGTATTAAAGCGCTATTTGGTGGTGGGCACCGGCTACCGCTGGAATACTGCCGATCCCAAAGATCGATGGAGCCTCTGGAACTCGGGCATAAACCTGAATGCGGGCTTCCGTTGTTATTTCTTTAACCTGGGCGTAGGCTACGATATTATAGTGGACAGGGGTGCCGGCAAGCTCCGGTCAGGCCCCTGGGAGCTTAACCTGAGCATCAACATCCGCGGCAAAAACCTGTTCAGGTCGCTTACCGGCTTCGAGGCCTGGTAGCGCGCACTATAAATTATCAATAAAGTAGTTGGTGATCTTTTCCATCAGGTGTGCCCTGTCTTTCCCAAGCACATTGTGCATATGGCCCGGGTATACATAATAATCCAGCTGCACGCCTTTATCCACCGCCTTTTTCTGATATAGGATGCTGTGCTGCCATACCACCACGTCGTCCTGCGCACCGTGAATCATCAGCAATTTACCTTTCAGCTTATCCACATGGTTAAGCAGGTTGTTTTTATCGTACCCTTCTTTGTTCTCCTGCGGCGTGTCCATGTAGCGTTCGCCATACATAATTTCATAATAGCTCCAGTCAATTACCGGTCCCCCCGCGGCAGCTACCTTATATACACCTGGGTAGCGGGTCATGAGCGAGGTGGTCATAAATCCGCCATAGCTCCAGCCGTGCACGCCAATGCGGCTGCCATCCACGTAAGGCAGCGATTTAAGATAATCCACGCCTTTCAGCTGGTCTTCCATTTCTTTAGTGCCCAGCTGCCGGTGAATGGCCTGCTCAAAAGCCTTGCCACGGTGCGAGGTGCCGCGCCCATCGAGTGTAAACACAATAAAGCCTTTTTGGGCCATGTACTGGTACCACAGCTCGCCGCCGGCCAGCCAGGTGTTGGTTACCATTTGCGAGTGCGGGCCGTTGTATAAATATACCAGCACCGGGTATTTTTTTGTGCTGTCAAAATTGGCGGGTTTAAAAAGGCGGCAGTACAGGTCGGTGCCTTCGGCATTCTTAATGCTAAACAGGCTCCAGGCGCCCAGCTTATACTCTTTTATGGGGTTTTCGGCTTTAAATAAAGTTACCTGCTTGCCGCTGGCAATGCTGATAACCCGGTACTCGCGCGGGGTGTAGCACGACGAGAAATTGTCGATCAGGTAGTCGCCGCCCTTGCTCACTACGGCAGTGTGAAAACCGTTGTCCTGTGTCAGGCGTTTTACTTTTCCGCTTTTCAGGTTTACGGCATATACATCCTGGTTTACCGGGCTTTGCTCGTTGGCGTGAAAAATGAGGTTTTCGCCTTTGGCGTCAAAGCCGTTCACATCCTTCACCTCCCAGTTCCCTTTGGTGAGCTGCTTTACCAGGCTGCCATCGGCATTGTATAAATAAAAATGCGTGTAGCCATCTTTGCGGCTTTGCCAGATAAATTGTTTGGGATTGTTTTTTACAAACAGCATGGGGTGCAGGGGCTCTGTATACTTATCGTCTTTTTCCTCAAACAGGGTTTTTACAAAATTGCCGGTGGCGGCATCGTACTCGTTGAGCTTGTAATGGTTCTGCTCGCGGTTCAAAACAGCTATGTATACTTTTTTCTCATCGGGGCTCCAGGCCACGTTGGTAAGGTATTGGTCTTTTGGACCTTCGGTTTTAATTTTAAGTGTGCTGTTATTTTTTACATCATAAATGTGCAGGGTTACATAATGGCTTTTGTTGCCGGCCATGGGGTATTTGATGTTGGTGTTTTTGGCGGGGTAAGTGCTCCAGTCAATAATAGGATAATCGGTCACATCGCTTTGATCCATGCGGTAAAACGCCAGGAAGTTGCCGTTGGGACTCCAGTAAGTGCCTTTGCTGATGCCAAATTCATCGCGGTGCACGCTTTTGCCGTTTACTATGTCGTAAGAGCCGTCCTGCGTTACCTGTTTCACCTGCCCGTTTACCGATACATATACGTTATTATTGCTCACATAGGCAAATACTTCGCCTTCCTTAAACTCATCCAGGTTATCCAGCGCGGCGTCGCTTTGTTTGCGCTCTGATTTAGACAGTATTTGTTTATCGAGGGCATATAGCCACTCGCCTTTTTTATTTGCAAAATAAAACTCGTTTTCATTTTTCCAGCTAAGCTTATCCAGCGCCGCCAGCGTATCGGTAGCAGCCTGGGCCAGTTTTTTATTTAAGGCAGTAGTGGTAAGCGCCACGGTTTCCTTACCACTTTCGGCATCCACCATCCGTATCTCGGCTTTGTCTACATAAGCCAGTTTTTTTGAGGCGGGTATAAAGCCCAGGTTTTGCAGGCGTTTTGGCGCCAGGGCGGTGCGGCCTTTTAATACGGCTTCCTGTATGGTCAGTAATTTGTCCTGCGAAAAAGTGTTGTGGCTAATAGCCCCAACCAGCAGGGCGCTCAATAAAACGTGTTTCATGCTCTAAAATATGTTCCGCTAAAGTATTAAAAAAACAAGAATGCGAAAGCCTGCCACAAAGAAATTGATGAGCGGCAACAGGCCAGTATGGAGCACGCGGTTGGTTTTCTGGCCTAATAGGATGCAGCGTATAAATCAAGGCGGCTTTGATTGTGAGCGAAAAGTCGAGGCATAGGCGCTCTGTAGATTGAATATGACTTTGAGCAGCTTGTGTGTGGGCCCTTTGCTAGCCTTCCGCCTGCACGGGTTATCCGGCGGAAGGTTATGATCAAAGGGCCGGGCCAAAGCCGCCGTAGATTTTAGCTGAATACTATTTAGCCTTGATTTTTTATTACTTTTTGATCAAGCAAAAAGTAATAAAGAAGGTCATGCGCATCCTTTTGAAACAGAACGTAGCATTTTAATAATTTGGTAATGCTTATCTTTGAAAATGTATATATGATGTTTCAGAATAATATTGGAATAATACCGCTGGTGTCATTCAGAACGATTAAGCCGTTTTGCGCTAAGGATAGAGCGGAAAGCCCACAGCCACCGATAATTATCGGGGCGAGGACTTATAGCGATAGCCAGGGCCGCGGGTGAAGCTGAAGCAATTTGTAGGCTGAATCTCGCGGCAACACCCAAGTACTGCAGCTGGTAACATGGTTTGGTGCAACTTTCATATGAATTCCGCATTATTCGAAAACACTTTTATCTATAAATGAAGCAGGTGCTTTTTAAAATAGTATTGATGGGTGGTTTGGCGCTTCTTCTGCTTCATTTCACTTTAGTGGTTATTTATGCCTATCCCTTAAGCGATACCAAAACACGCAAAGATTACCTGGCCTACGCTTATGTGTATCCTTTTTTTCACCAGAACTGGAATTTGTTTGCGCCTGCGCCCGATGCTAATTACAGCCTGCTGGTGCAATATAAAGACCATGGAGTTGTAAAAACCGCCGATGTGTTTAAGGAAGTGCTGGCCCGGCATCAGGCCAACCGTTTGGCGGGGCTGGAGCCGCTGGTGATTGCCTTTTCAAACACCATTCATTATTTCGAAAAAAACACCGGGCTGCAGCAAACGCTCAACGGGCCGGTAAAAAACGACCTGAACTTTAGCATGCTGGAGCGGATGGCCAAAAATTACCTGCAATATTCCCGGCCGGCTGCCGGTCAATTGACCGGGTTTTACCTGGTGGTTGAAAACACCCACACCAATGCCCGGCGTATTTACTTTAATTAATTTTCGTTTGGTGGCCGGAATGTTTAATTTTAGCATTCAACATTTTTACGATTAAAATTTATGCAACGTCATTTTGTTAAGCCCAATTTTACAGTGACCAGCTGGGAGCTGTTGAAGCCTTATTTCACCGAATTAAAAGAACGCCCAATCGCCTCAGCGACGGAGCTCGAAACCTGGCTGAAAGATTACAGTGAGCTGAGCTCAGTAGTGAGCGAGAACATGGCCTGGCGTTATATTAAAATGACCTGCGATACGGCCAATACGCAGCTACGCGACAGCTACAACGATTTTGTGCAGAACATTGAGCCGCACATGGCGCCGCTGGGCAATGAGCTCAACAAAAAAATTATGGCGGCCGAATTTAAAAGCAGCCTTACCAAAACAGGGTATGATATTTACCTGCGCGGCATCAAAAACAGCATCGACCTGTTCAGGGAAGAGAACATTCCGCTGAATACCCAGCTGCAGGAGTTGGAGCAGCAGTTTGGCGAAATTAATGGCGCGCAGAGCATTGAGCACAATGGCGAAACCATGACGTTGCAAAAAGCTTCCGTGTTTTTAAAGGACCTGAACCGCAGCGTCCGCGAGCAGGTGTATGGTAAGGTACAAACCCGCCGCGCACAGGATGAGCAAGCGCTGAACGACCTATTTACAAAGCTGGTAGGCCTGCGGCATAAAGTGGCGCTCAATGCCGGGTTTAAAAACTTTCGCGATTACAAGCACCAGGCCCTGGGCCGTTTTGATTATTCGGTGCAGGATTGCCTCAATTTTCACGAGGCGGTGAAACAGCACGCCGTACCGCTGCTGAACAAACACGATGAAAAGCGGAAACAGAAATTAAAGCTGAATGACTACCGGCCGTGGGATACCTCGGTGGATGAAGACGGCTTGCCTCCTCTGAAACCATTTCAAAACGCACAGGAGCTGATTGATAAAACCATCGCGTGTTTTCATAAGCTCGATCCCTTTTTTGGCGATTGCATTAACACCATGCAGCAAATGAAGCGGCTCGACCTGGAAAGCAGGCTGGGCAAAGCCCCGGGAGGATACCAGTACCCGCTGTATGAAACCGATGTGCCCTTTATTTTTATGAATTCGGTGGGCCTGCACCGCGATCTGGTAACCATGGTGCACGAAGGCGGCCACGCCGTGCATTCGTTTTTGGACATGGATCTGGACCTGGTGGACTTTAAATCGCCCCCTAGCGAAGTGGCCGAGCTGGCCAGCATGAGCATGGAGCTGATGAGCATGGAGCACTGGGATGTATTTTTTAAAACCGATGATGAGCTGAAACGCGCCAAGCGCCAGCAGCTGGAGGGGGTGATGGACACGCTGCCCTGGATTGCTGCCATTGATAAATTTCAGCATTGGATTTACCTGAATCCGGAACACAGCGTGGCCCAGCGCTACGAAGCCTGGCGCGGCATCATTGCCGATTTTGGCAGCAGCATTATTGATTACAAAGGACTGGAAGATAACCTGGACCGCCGCTGGCAGATGCAATTGCACTTGTTTGAAGTGCCTTTTTATTATATTGAATATGGCTTTGCACAATTAGGCGCCATTGCGGTGTGGCGCAACTACAAACAAAATCCAAAGCAAGCGGTTGAAAATTATAAAAAAGCGCTGGCCCTGGGTTATACCAAATCCATTCCAAAAATTTATGAAGCTGCCGGCATTAAATTTGATTTCAGCCCGGCTTATATTAAAGAGCTGATGGATTTTGTGAAAGCAGAGTATGATAAGATTTAAGATCTGTCTCAAAAAATAATTTTGCTGAAGTACAGACCCTGCAACAAGTTCAGGGTGACAGCAAAATTAGGTGCTAAACAAGTTCAGCATAACTTCGGAATATTTTTGAGAGAGCTTACACAAATTAAAGCTATTATTGTTTCATACAATCAGCGCCATCTGCGGGAATAGAGCATGAAAGGATTTATCATCAGAACCGAAAACAACACAGTGATTCGCTTTAAGTTTTACGAAGCGGAAGCGCCTGTTACCTCAAAAGCATTTGCGGCCCTGCTGCCATTTAAGCGGGTGTTTATGCACGCCCGGGTGTCGGGCCAGGAGATCTGGATCGACAATGCCCCACCGCTGGATATCATCCAGGAAAATTCCTCGGTATTTACCGAGCCGGGTGAAGTGGTGTTTGGGCCTTTAAAACCCACACGCGCTAAAACTACCAACTGCATGGGCATTTATTACGGCGAGGGCAGGGGCCTGGACGGCTGCAATATTTTTGCGAAAGTGGAAGAGGAGGATGCCCATTTGCTCAAAGCCCTGGGCGAAGCCATCTGGAAAAACGGAACGCAGGAATTATCGGTGGAAGAGCTGCCGGTTTAGATCGGTTCGTGCACCTTGCCATTCTCAAACAGCAGAGTGCGTGATTTAAACTTGTTATACACCAGCATATCGTGCGTGGCAAACAATACCGCGCAGCCATTATCGCTCAGGCGTTTCAGCAATATCAGAATCTCTTCAGAAGTTTCAGGATCCAGGTTGCCGGTGGGCTCATCGGCCAGTATCACCTCGGGCTCGTTTACCAGCGCGCGGCCAATGCTTACACGCTGCTGCTCGCCACCCGAAAGCTCGTGCGGCATTTTATTTTCCTTGCCTTCCAGGTTTACCTGCTTAATCACCTCGGCAATGCGAGCTCTTATTTTCTGCTCGTCTTTCCAGCCGGTGGCTTTCATCACAAACTTTAAATTTTCGTAAACGGTGCGGTCGCTCAGCAGCTGAAAATCCTGGAACACGATGCCCAGCTTGCGGCGCAGAAACGGAATATCGCGCTGCCTGAGCTGGTTGAGCTGGTAGCCGCACACGCTGGCCTGCCCATTATTCAGTGGCAGATCGCCATACAGAGTTTTTAAAAAACTGCTTTTGCCGCTCCCGGTTTTGCCCAGCAGGTACACAAATTCGCCGCTTGTCACCCCCACGCTCATATTGCCAACAACGGGACGCTCGTCCTGGAAAATGGTCACATTTTCGAATCGGATTAACTCACTCATAACAGGCATCTAAGTTAGCCGGATTGTAACTTTTTACAGGCGTTGAATTATACCAATATCAACACCAATGGGTTAATAACTGTACAGCGTAGCAGCGAAAGCGCGGGCGGTAGAAAAGTAAATTTAGTGGGATAAAATTTTACCTGATTTTTTTGATGGAATGAAGTATCTTATGAGACTAAGCACATTGGTTTTGTTTGCGCTGTTTTGTACAACGGCCAATGCCCAGAAAACCGCTATTTATACCGATAAGGATGCGCTCTACAAGCTGGGGCTCGAATTATTTGACAAGCAGCAATACGTAAGCGCACAGGAAAATTTTAACGAGTATGCGGCGCGCACCGCTTCTTCCACGCTCAAGGCCGATGCCCTGTATTACGCTGCAGCCTGCGGCATCGAGCTGTTTAATAAAGACAGTGAATGGCTCATGCGCCAGTTTATTGAGAAGTACCCTGAAAGCACAAAAATAAACAGCGCGTATTTTTATCTCGCCAAATCCAGCTTCAGAAAAAAGAAGCACCCCGAAACACTGGAGTATTTTGAGAAAGTGGACCTGTATAAGCTGGACAAGGAACAGCTGGCGGAGCTTCACTTTAAGCGCGGCTACAGTTATTTGCAGGGTGGCAGCGACGAAAAAGCGAAAACCGATTTTTACGAAATCAAGGATGTGGATAACAGGTACGCTTTTCCGGCCAACTATTATTATTCGCACATTGCCTATAAAGAGAAAAAATACGAAATCGCCCTGCAGGGCTTTAACCGCCTGGTAGGCAACGAAACCTTTGGCAGCGTAGTGCCTTATTACATCACACAAATTTATTTTATACAGGGCAAGTACGATAAGGTGGTGAAGGAAGCGCCGCAGCTGCTGAACGACAGCGCCAACATACAAAAGGAAGGCGAGATCAACCGCATGATCGGCGAGAGCTATTTTAACCTGAAAGATTATGGCAAAGCCCTGCCTTATCTTAAAAAAGCCGGCATGGGTTTAAACCCGCAAGGCAACTATGCGCTGGGCTATTGTTATTATAAAACCAGCGACTGGGGCAATGCCGTAACCTGTTTTGAGAATGCCACAGAGAATAAAGATACGCTGGCGCAGAACGCCTGGTACCACATGGCCGATTGCCATTTGCACCTGGGACAGAAGATACAGGCCAAAAATGCATTTTACAGCGCTTACCAGCTCGACTTTAATAAAAAGATTACCGAGGACGCCCTCTTCAGCTTTGCGCGTTTAAGTTACGAGCTGGACTTTAGCCCATATAATGAAGCGGTGAAAGGCTTTACCAAATACCTGAAGGAATATCCTAATTCCCCGCGAAAAGATGAGTGTTACAATTTTCTCATCAATGTATACTCCACCACTAAAAATTACGACCTGGCCATTCAAAGCATGGAGAGCATGAATGGGATCGATCCTATTTTGAAAGTTACCTACCAGAAGCTCATTTACTTTAAAGGTGTGGAATATTTTAATAACAGCGACCTGAACAATGCTGAAAAACAATTTAAAAAATCGCTGGCGCAAAACTCCGACCCGAAATTAAATTCACTCAACCAATACTGGCTGGGCGAGATCTCGTACCTGCGCAAGGATTATACCACCGCCATCGAAGCCTGGAAAAAATTCCAGGTAACGCCCGGCGCCCTGCAGCTCGAACAATACGACCTGAGCAATTACGACATTGCCTACGCTTATTTTCAACGCAAGGAAAAAGAGGATTTTACCAACGCCAATGTGTCGTTCCGTAAATTCCTGCTCTCTACCCGCAAATACGATGAGAAAAAAGTGGCCGATGCCAATATCCGCACGGCCGACTGTTATTTTATGAACCTCGATTTTCAGCAGGCGGCGCAATATTACAAAACAGCCATCAGCCTCAACAAGCTGGATGTGGATTATGCCCTTTACCAGAAAGCGCTGTGCGACGGGGTGAACAAAAACTACGCTGAAAAAATAAACGAGCTCAAAAAAATTGAAACACGCTACCCGGCCTCCAGCTATTTAAGTGCGGCACTCAACGAAATTGCCGACACCTATTATAATAACCTGCACGAAGAAGATAACGCCGTTACCTACTACAACAAGATCCTGAAAAATTATCCCAATTCCTCTTTTACGTCTAACTGCTACGCTCAGCTCGGCAATATTTATTATGGCCGCAAGCAGGATGACAAAGCGTTTGAGTATTACGACAAATTTATACAGGCCGACAGTAAGAGCGAAGCCGCCAAGGATGTGCTGGAGGCGGTGAAAAAGATCTTTGAAGCCAAAGGCGATGTGGAGGGCATGGAAAAATATTTTGCCTCGGTGGGCAATCCCTTGTCGGAAAACCAATTGGAAAAAGCCACCTACCAGGCGGCCTACGATGCGTTTTACAACCTGAAAGACTGTGATGTGGCCATGCCCAAGTGGGAAGCATACATGACCAAATTTCCGAACGGAAAATACATTAACGAAGCGCAGTTTAATTACGCCGAATGTGCGTACAGTAAAAATATGTTTGAGAAGGCACTGCCGGGCTATCAGTATATTATTTCAAAGCCGCGGAGCATTTACAGCGAAACGTCTCTGGCCAAAACTTCGTACCTGTTTTATAAGGATAAAAAATACGCAGAAGCCCTGCCTTTATTTCAGCAGCTGCAGGATGTGGCCGAAACACCGGCCAACAAAAGCGCCGGCCGCCTGGGGGCCATGCGCTGTGCTTTTTACCTGAGCCAGTTTGAAACCGCGCTGGCAGAGGCCAACAAGGTGCTGGCCACCGAAAAGCTGAGCCCGCAGCAAACCAGCGAGGCCAAATACATCAAAGCCAAGTCGCTTTATGAAACCGGCCGCTACGACGATGCCCAGATTGAGTTTAAAGCCATGACCAAAGCTGCGAAAAACGTAACGGGTGCTGAGGCGTATTATTACATGGGCAGGATCCAGTTCACTAAAAAAGAATATAAAGAGGTGGAAAAAACAGTTACCAAAATGATTGGCTATGAATACAGCAACGATGACTGGAATAATAAAGGCATGCTGCTGCTGGGCGATGCCTACATAGCACAGGGCAGCGATGCCGATGCGGAGGTGATTTTACAGAGCCTGATCGACAATAAGCCCAAGCAGGAATACATTGACGAGGCGCAGAAACGCCTGGATGAGCTGAAGGCAAAGCAAAACAAGGACAAACAACAGCAAAACGAAATAAACGGAAAAAGCATGGAGCTGAACCTGAATAATAATAAGAACGAGCAGGACCTGTTTGATAAAATGATGGAAGACCTGGAAAAGCAAAAACAGGCAGCACCCACTCAAACTGTTACTGAACAACCTAAATAAGACCTTTGCATGGCTTCACCTGACATATATAACGAACGCAAAACTCAAGATGCCTTTTTGAGCAAACGGCAAAAAGACCAGATCCAGTGGGTACTGATTTGCCTGATGATGCTGGGCTATGCCGTGGCGGCCCTGGCACAGGGCGGGCTCAACGACCTGAATTACCAGGTAACCAGCGGCTTTCAGCCAACCATTAAGGACGCGGTTAAATTTTCGGAAATTCCTGAAATAAAAGACACCGTAAAGCGCATTGATAACATTAAATACAGCATTGCCAGCGCTCCCATTTTCCCAAAATACCAGGTGCAAACCATAGAGGCGGCAAAGCTGCAGAACGAGCCGCTCACAAAGCTCTATCACTCTTTGTTAAAGGTGGGTTATGGTCCGTTTTACAACATGCCTTATGCCGAGTTTTGGGTGGCCAACACCCGCTCGCGCGAAAGCAGCTACGGGGCACATCTCAAACATTTTTCGGGTACGCCACAGCTCAAAGATGTGGGGTATGGCGGCTTCAGCGAAAATGTGATCAGCGTTTTCGGCAAACAGTTGTACAAAAAACACACGCTCAGCGGGGATTTTAATTATGAGCGCAACGTAGTGCATTATTACGGCTACGATGCCAGGCTAAACCAACTTGATGATAAAAAATACACCCGCCAGCGCTACCAGCTGGTAGAGCCCAAGCTGCAGCTGCTGAGCCATTATACCGATAGCACACATCTTAACCACGACATTAGGCTGAGTTATTATAACCTGCAAAACCTGCACCGCGAAACAGAGAATAACGTGAAGCTGAATGCACAGGGCGCCATGTTTGTGAACAAAGAAAAGCTGAACGTGAATTTTCTGACTGATTTTTATAATCATAAGCAGGCCAATGATACCGTTAACGATTTAATCATAAGCCTCAATCCATCGTTTGAAGCCAACGGCCAGAAGTGGCACGCCGATCTGGGCTTAACCGGCACGCTGGATTATTTCAGGAAAACAGCCCGGTTTTATTTTTACCCGCAGCTGAATGTAAACTATAATGTTTATGAGAATATGGTGATTCCCTACGCGGGTATCAATGGCGGCCTGATCAAGAACAGCTTCCGGCGACTGACCCAGGAGAATCCTTTTGCAGACACCACCCTGCACTATGCCAACACCAACAACAAGTACAATGGCTTTGTAGGATTAAGAGGGCACCTGAGCAGCAACATGGGTTACGATGCCAGGGTTAGCTACGCACAATACGACAGCATGTATTTTTATGTGATGGATTACAGCGGCGCCAATTTGGTGTATAACCGCTTTAACGTGCTGTATGATAACACCAGCCTGCTTACCGTAAATGGCCAGTTGAATTACCAGCTGCGCGAAAAGTTTAAGCTGATCGCCAAAGGCAACTATTATTTTTATAAGCCAAAGAACTTAACGCGTGCGTATCACAAACCCGACTTCGATCTTACCTTTTCGGGCATTTATAACCTTCAGAGCAAGTTTATTGTGCGGGCCGACCTGTTTTTTATGGGCAAACAGTGGGCGCTCACGCAGGTGGAAGATAATGGCACCACCAGCCTGCAGCCCAAGCAGCTAAAGGGCTATGCCGACCTGAACCTGGAAGGCGAATACCGTTATAGCAAAATGCTGAGCTTTTTTGTACGGTTTAATAATATTGCCGGCCAGCGCTACTACCGCTGGGAGCGATACCCCAGCCAACGCTTTAACTGCATGCTGGGTTTAAGCTTTGTGCCGTTTTAAGTCGAATTTAACAGAGCCCCGAAAGCTTATAGAAGGTATCTCAAAACTGATTTTGCCGTCACCCTGAACTTGTTTCAGGGTCAGCTCTTCGGCAAAATCACGCAATTTAGAGATGCGGAAACGAGTTCAGCATGACAGAAAGGTATTTTGCGATAACTTCTCTTCTTCCGGGGCTTTTCTTTAGCTTAAAAGTCACTTTTGAGCACTTCTTTCAGTGAACCCGGTTTTTTGCCGGTTACCAGTTCCACATCCAGCGATACCCTGTTTACCTGGTTATTGGCAATGGCCGAATACACCGAAACCATATAAGGTGCAATAAAATCGGGTGCGCCGGCGGCTTTCAATGCCTCCGTATATTCCTGCGGATTGGGATTCAGATAGGTAATGGTTTTTCCCAGTATTTCGCTCAGCTGGGTAGCGGCATCATAATAAGAAAGAGTTTCGGGACCGGTGATCTCGTATGTTTTTTTGGAGTGGCCGCTTTCGGTGAGGGCGGCGGCGGCCACTGCGGCAATATCCTTCACATCTACAAAAGCCACCTTGCCGCTGCCGGCCGGTTGAAATAAGATGCTGCGCTGTAAAATGCTTTCAGCTTCGTAGGTTTTAAAATTCTGTGCAAAAAAGGCAGGCCTCAAAATGGTGTAATCAAAACCGTCGCTCTTCAGTTTATTTTCCATTATGCCGTGAAACGAGAGTTCTTTCATCTGATCGGCGCCCATGGCCGAAAGGTAAACCACCCGTTTAATATTTTTGGAGCCAAGAAAATCGAGAAAGGGAATGATCAGCTTCTCCATATTTAATACCAATGGCGGGCCAAGTAAAAACACACAGTTCACGTTGTTGGTTGCAGCTTCAAACGTGGCGGGCTCGTCAAATGAGAAGCGAACCACGTTGCCGGATAAGCCCAGCTTTTTTTTAGCGTTTTCCACATCGCGGCTTCCCACAGTAAAATGAGCCTGTTTCTGCTGTAGCTGTTTTACCAATACCTGGCCAATAGTGCCGGTTGCGCCTGTTACTAGAATTTTTTCTGTCATGATTTTTTGTTTTTTGAAGGATTAATAGTTACTTTTAATAACTCAAAATTAAACGGTAACTAATGCCTATACAAGAGGGCACAGAGCCATCACCAAGTAACACCTATGTAACCATTACGACTATGAAAGACTTTAAAGGGGAAAAAAAATTTCAGGAAATTTTTGAGGAGGCCAACACCACCCGCAACCAGGTATGCCCGGTAAGGGATATCATTGCACGCATCAGCGACAAATGGAGCATTTTGGCACTTTGTGCCTTAGGAGGCTATGGCACCATGCGGTTTAACGAGATTAAGCACAAGATTGGCGATGTATCGCAGCGCATGCTTACGGTAACCCTGCGTAATCTTGAAAAAGACGGCTTTGTAACACGCCAGGTATATCCCGAAATTCCGCCGCGGGTAGAATACCGGCTTACCGCGCTGGGTTATGAATTAATACAGCAGCTCTCAAAGCTTACCGACTGGGCTTCTGCCAACTGCGGGCTGATACTGGAATCGCGTAAAAAAGCCGCGTAATGCCCCGTGGAAACCATGGCCAATATCTGCCTGGCATCACGCAAGGATTTTCGGGATGCCGTAACAGCGGCCCGCTCTGCTTTTGCAGCGTGGAGCGACAGGAGCGCATTTAACAGGGGGCAGATACTGTACCGCATGGCCGAAATGCTGGAAGGAAGACGGGCCCAGTTTACCGGAGAGCTGATACAGCAGGGTATGAGTGCAAAAGCAGCGGCGCTGGAAGTGGAAACAGGCATTGACCGCCTGGTGTATTATGCCGGCTGGTGCGATAAGTATCAGCAACTGTTCAGCAGTGTAAATCCGGTATCCTCGCCGCATTTTAATTTTTCGATGCCTGAACCCATGGGGGTTGTGTCCATCATAGCTCCCCCATCCGGCGGGCTGCTGGGCCTTATCAGCGTGGTGGCTCCGGCAATAAGCGGGGGCAACACGGGCGTGGTACTGGCCGATGAAAAATTCCCGCTAACGGCCATGGCCTTTGCCGAAGTGCTTTCTACCTCCGATCTGCCGGGTGGCGTGGTAAATATCCTTACCGGCAGTGCCGAAGAACTGCATGGCCATTTTTCGAGCCACATGGATGTGAATGCTGCTGTTTATTGCAACCGTAATGCCCGGCACATAAAAACCATGCAAGAAAACAGCGCCCTGAACGTAAAACGTTTTTTTAACTGGCAGTACGACTGGAAAAAAGAAGAGAGCCAGAACCCTTACCGCATCATGGATCTGCAGGAAATTAAAACTACCTGGCATCCCATCGAAAAAACAACCGCTGCCTCAGCCGGGTATTAATGTTTCCGGCTGTTATTAAAATAACACTGCATAAAATAATTTCATGAAGAAAACAGCCTGTAACTATTTGTGGGTGAAATGCGTCTTACGCAAAACCCACCCGATGAGGAGAGTTATTATTATTTTACTGCTGTGTTTTACCCACTACTTTATTTTCAGCCAGCAGGTGTGCCGGGGTGTGCTGATAGACAGCCTTAGCAAAGCACCGGTTGAATTTGCCAATATTGGCATAACAGGCAAGGGTGTTGGCACAGTTACCGATCAAAACGGCGCATTTAACTTTCAGGTGCCGGATAGCCTGGCCGGCGAGCCCGTAAAAATTTCAATGATCGGGTTCCGTGCAAAAACGCTCGGGGTTTCATCCATTCAAAATAACGGGCGCATTTACCTGAGCCCCGAAGCGGCCACGCTGCAGGAAGTGGCGGTGTCGGCCAGCAAAACAAAGATCAAAGTATTGGGCAACGATACCCGGACCAAAACCGTATCGGCCGGGTTTAAAAAGAACAACCTGGGCGCCGAGCTGGCAGTAAAGCTCAAGATAAAATATCCGCATACCCAGCTGCGCAAATTTTTTGTGAATATCAATGCCAATAAGATCGATACACCCCTGTTCAGGATCAACGTATACAGCGTGAATGAAAAAGGCTACCCGGGTGAAACGCTTTTAGCGCAGAATATTTTTTTAAAACCGCTGCAAAAAACCGGCTTGCTCGAGCTGGACCTGAAGCCGTATGGCATTTATACCGATAAGCCCGTATTTATTGCCATGGAGTGGATCAAAGACCTGGGCGATGTAAGCGGCCTTGCTTTTTCAACAAAGCTGGTGGGTGCTTCCACGTATTTTCGCAACGCCAGCCAGGATCAGTGGCACAAGATATCGGGCGTGGGCGTTGGCTTGTATGCAGAGGTGGGATATTGATTTATTTTTTGCGCTTATTAAAGCTGGGGCAGGTATCGCATTTGTTTTTATGAAAGATGCAGCCCTGCAGGCCGCAGGCCGCAAAGGCGATGAGAAAAAGAGCAACCAGGCCGCGTTTGATCATAAGAGTATTACAAATATAAGCGAATATTTTAGTACTTTTAGGCAGCGATTTATGATACACTCCTGCCGGCGGCATATAATCATCCTTCTCCATCAAACAGCCGTTAAACCTCACAACGTTTTATGAAACTGTTTTTTCACATAGGCCGCTACTTTATGCTCATGTTCAGGGTTTTTAAAAAACCTCAGAAGCTCAGGGTGTACATCAAACAAACCATTTACGAGATCGATTCCATCGGTATTTCCTCGCTGTCTATCGTTTCCATTATTTCGGTGTTTATGGGAGGCATTATTACCATCCAGGCAGCGTTTGGCTTTACCAGCCCCTGGGTGCCTTTGTATGCGGTGGGATTTACCGCCCGCGAAAGCATGCTGCTGGAATTCAGCCCCACGGTAATTTGTTTGATCCTGGCGGGCAAGGTGGGCTCTAATATTGCTTCCGAAATTGGCGCCATGCGCATTACCGAGCAAATTGATGCGCTTGAGATCATGGGCATTAACTCGGCCAGTTATCTTATTTTTCCAAAAATTGCGGCTGCCGTATTTATTTTTCCTTTTCTGATAGCGCTGAGCATGTTCCTGGGCTTGTGCGGCGGCTTCCTAATGGGCGTTTCGTCGGGTGCCACCACGTCTTACGAATACGTGTTTGGCATACAGGCTTTTTTTGAGCCCTGGAAATTGTATTATTCCTTTACCAAGGTGATCATTTTTGCATTCATTATCACCTCGGTGTCTTCGTATTACGGTTACCACACCACCGGCGGTGCGCTGGAGGTGGGCAAAAGCAGCACCAATGCCGTGGTGTACAGCAGTATTTTAATCTTATTGTTCGGGCTCATTCTTACCAATCTTTTCTTTAACCGGTGATAGAGATCAGGAACATAAATAAAACCTTTGGCGACCGGCAGGTGGTAAAGGACGTGTCGTTTAAATTTTTACCCTCGCAAACCAACCTCATTATTGGCGAAAGCGGCTGTGGCAAAACCACTATTTTAAAGCTGATGGTGGGATTGCACCAGCTCGATACCGGCGAAATTTTGTACGACGGGCGCGACTTTCCGAAGCTGAACCCGCAGGATAAGCAGGAAGTGCGCAAGCAGATAGGCATGCTGTTTCAGGGCGGGGCTTTGTTTGATTCGCAAACCCTGGAAGAGAATGTAAAATTTCCGCTGGATATGTTTACCGACCTGAGCAACGATGAGAAGCTGGACCGGGTTAACTTTTGCCTGCGGCGCGTAAAGCTTGAAGGTAAAAACAAGCTTTACCCGGCGGAGCTGAGCGGCGGCATGAAAAAGCGGGCAGCCCTGGCACGGGCCATTTCCAACAATCCCAGGTACCTGTTTTGTGATGAGCCCAATTCGGGCCTCGACCCCAAAACATCCATCATTATCGACGACCTGATAAAGGATATTACCGAAGAGTTTAAGATCACCACCATTATTGTTACGCACGACATGAATAGCGTGATCGAAATTGGCGACAACATTATGTTTGTGTACCAGGGGCAAAACTGGTGGACCGGCAATAAAAACCAGGTGTTGGACACCACCAATAAAGAATTATTTGACTTTGTATTTGCCAGCGAATTTATGAAGTCGATCTTTAAAGCACAAAAGCCTTAAGACAGTTTTTAGTGTTTAATAGCGTTAACTTGTATCATGTACGCTGTATTTTGTATCAAGACTAAGTGCCTGGCCTGTTTCTTGATTTCGTCTTTTATCCTTCATCTTTTGTTTTGCCTCTTGCTTTGGGGTTCTTAGCTCGAGGCACCGTTCTTTTCTCTTGTCATGCTGAACTTGTTTCAGCATCCAGTAGAGCCTTCTGATAAATCGTGAGACCCTGAAACAAGTTCAGGGTGACCTGTATAAATCTAGCTTTTTCATCTTTTATCCTTCATCTTTTGTCTTAGCGCTGGTTCCTGGCTCTTGCTTCCTGGTTCTTAGCTCCGGGCACCGTCTTTTTCCCTTGTCATGCTGAACTTGTTTCAGCATCCCGTAGAGTCGTCTAATAAATTGTGAGACCTGAAACAAGTTCAGGGTGACCTGCATAAATCTAGCTCTTTCATCTTTAATCCCCATTTTCCCTCTTACATTATAGCCAGTCATTCGTCGCAAGTCGCTGGTCATTAGTCCTGATTCGTGCTTCCTGGCTCTCACCAAAGCTACATTTTCCTCAAAAATCTTACATCCGTAATAATGCCCTGTTAGCCTTTCATAGGTACCGCCGGCTTTTGCCTAGCTTTAAACATTAAAACACATCAACACAAAAAATGAAAAAAGGAATTGAGAGCCGGCAGGATTTTCTGGAAGGATTAAAAGCGGGGAAAGGGGTTGAGACACTGCTCGACCGTATTTCTGAAGCATTTTTGTCTCTCGACAGCCGTCTTTGTTACACCTATGTAAACAAAAAATTCTGCGAGCTGTCGGGGAAAAGCCCTGCCGATTTGATTGGCCGGTACATCTGGGACGTTTATTCCGATGCAGTGGACATGGAACTGTACCATGCGATAAACAGGGCCCTCTCAGAACAGATTTATGTACACAACGTAGATTATTACGAGCCGCTTGATCTTTGGCTCGAGAACCATATTTACCCCTCGGCCAATGGCGGGCTGGATGTTTTTATCCGTAACATCAGCGATGCCAAGCGGGCCGAAGGCTTTATACGCGACCGCGAAGACATGTACCGTAACCTGTTTCAAAACCTGCTGCATGGGTTTGCCTATTGCAGCGTTATTTTTGAGAACAACCGGGCGGTGGATTACACCTATATTTCGGTAAACCAGGCCTACGAAGCACTCACCGGTCTCACCAATACTATTGGCCGCAAGGCCAGCGAGGTAATGCCAGGCCTGGCCGAATCTGACCCTCTTTATTTTGAGCTGATTACCCGGGTGGCCTTATCGGGTAAGCCCGAAACTTTTGAAACCTTTGTTGAGCCGCTGGGCAAATGGTTTTCGATAACGTTGTATTGCCCGCAACATGGCTATTTTGTTGGATTAGTGAATGATATCACCGAAAAAAAGAGTTTCAGCGAGCAGCAGTCGCTCCTGGCGTCCATCGTTAACTCGTCCGACGATGCCATCATCAGTAAAGACCTGGCCGGTAATATCACCAGCTGCAACCCGGGTGCCGAAAAGCTGTTTGGGTACAGTGCGCAGGAAATGATCGGGTTTAGCATTCATAAAATCATTCCCGAGGAATTTCAAAACGAAGAAGAAAAAATTGCTGAGCGGATAATAAAAGGCCAGCACGTAAAGCACTTCGAAACCCGTCGCCTGCGCAGCGATGGAGAGCTGATCGATATTTCATTAACCGTCTCTCCCATTTTTGACACCCAGGGCCGTGTAATTGGTGCCTCAAGGGTATCGCGCGACATCACCGGCAAAAAACTGTCGGAGGAAAAGGTGAAAAAGTCGGAAAATAACCTGCATATTATTTTCGAAAACTCAACCGAGGCCTTTGTGCTTACCGATGCTAATTTTCTGATCAGGGCGCTTAACACCAAAGCCCGCAAAAGTATTTTGCTGCAATACGGCCCCGACGAGGCTACGCTGGACTGCTGTTTCCTGGATCATATACACCCTGACCGCAGAGAGAACATTAAGGCTGTATTTGAAAAAGTGCTGCAAGGCGAAACCGTGCAGTTTGAAATTGATTTTTACAAGCAGAACGATCATACATTCTGGTTCCAGTCTACATTTACACCTGTTTGGGAAAACAACAAGATTACCGGGGTATGCATTGCCGCCAAGGACATCACCGAAAAGAAAATGGCTGAGAACATTATCAAACAATCGGAGGAAAACTTTAGGGCGATACTTGAAAATACGGTGCAGGGCTTTATATTGGTATGCCCCGACGGGTACATTAAATCGTTTAACCAAAATGCGATAAAATATGGCTTTGCCGCCTATGGCCGTAATATGGAAATTGGTGAAAGCATTTATAACTTTATTGAAAAAGGCAGGGTAGATTTTTTAAAAACGGCTTTTTCAAACGTGCTGAAGGGTGAAATTATCCAGTATAGCAGGTCTTATAATCGGGGGCCCGATAAAACGGTATGGATCGATTTTTCGATCAGCCCCGTTATGTCGGGCGGCGTGGTGGCAGGCATTTGTATTATGGGCAACGACATCAGCGATAAAAAAACGGTGGAGCAGGAAAGAGAGTTTGACCAGAAGAACCTCGAATCGCTCATCAACAATACCCGTGACCTGATGTGGAGCGTTGACCGCGAGTTCAGGCTCATTACCTTTAACAGGCCGTTTAAAGAATACATGCAAAAAACGGCGGGCGTTATTATTAAAAAAGGAAGCACGGTGCTGATGAACAGCTTTGATGGGGTAACACACCAGCGCTACCGCCACTATTACAGCCGCGCGTTTACCGGCGAAACCTTCACCGAGATACAGTTTACCGAGCTGCCCGAGCCGGCCTGGTTCGAAATCTCGTTTCATCCTATTTATAAAGACGGCGAAGTGATAGGAACCGCCTGCTTTTCGAGAAATATTTCTGAAAGCAAGAAAAACATCCATGAAAAAGAAATGCTCATCCAGCAGCTGTCGCAAAACAACAAAGACCTGCAGCAGTTTGCCTACATTACCGCTCACAACCTGCGGGGCCCTATCGCCAACCTGCTGGGCCTCACCAATCTTTTAGACAGTTATAAGGTCAGGAACAAAGAACTCTGCCAGATCCTGGATGGGGTTAAAAAAGCCTCGCAGTCGTTTGACGAGACCATCCGCGACCTTAGCTCTATTTTAACCATTAAGGATAATCCAAGCATTGTAAACGAAAAGCTGCTCTTTTCGGCCGGCCTCAAAAAAGCACAGGACCAGTGCGCCCGGTTTATAGAAGAAAGCCGGGCCATCATCTGCGCCGATTTCAGCGGGGCACCCGAAGTAAGGTTCAATAAATCGTACCTCGAAAGCATTTTCCTGAACCTGCTTACCAACGCCCTTAAATACCGCGATTACAGCCGCCCGCTCAATATTTCGGTAAAAACCGAAGAAGATTGTGACTTTGTAGTGCTCACCTTTTCAGATAATGGCACGGGCTTTGATGCGGATGCGCAGCGGGAGAAGGTATTTAAGCTATATCAGCGTTTTCATGTGGACAGGGAAGGCAAAGGCCTGGGGCTTTTCCTTATCAAGTCGCAGCTGGAAACACTGGGAGGGAATATTCTTATTGACAGTAAAGTGAACGAAGGAGCCAGATTTACCGTTAGGTTCCGTAAATAATATGTACCATGGCCAAGCATTATAAATACAATTCGGTTCTGCTGGTGGATGATGCCGAGCTGGATAATTTTGTGAGCAGCAAGCTTCTTTCGGTGAACGGTTTTGCAAAAAAAATACACATGTGCACCAGCGGCGAAAGCGCCCTTGCATTTTTAAACGGCTTGGTCTCGTCTAAAACGCTGCTTAAAACCTATCCCGAAGTAATTTTTGTAGATATAAACATGCCCCTGATGAATGGCTTTCAGTTTATAAAAGCGCTTCAGCTATTGGTGGCCCAACAGGGTGCCCGGCTGCCAAGGCTGGTGATGCTCACTTCGTCGGTGTTTCAAACCGACCGGGCAAAGGCCCAGGAAGTTTCGCCGGGTGTGGTGTTTTTTATAAAACCCCTTACCAAGGAAATGCTGGACCAGGTGTAACCGCTTACTGCATCTCTTCCTGTATCTCGAGCCAGCGCATCGATTTTTCGTCGAGCTCCAGGCTAAGCGCGTTCAAATGTCCCGTTGCTTCCTGTGCTTTGGCGTAATCGCTGCCGGCCTGTATAATCTGCTCTTCCAGCTCTTTCTTTTTCAGCTCCAGCCGGGGAATGTCTTTTTCAAGCTGCTCCAGCTCGCGCTGTGTTTTATAAGGCAGTTTTTTAGCCGGCGTGGCAGGCGTGGCGTTTTCTGCCGGCTTTTCTTTTATAGCGGTTTCGGTAATAACGGGCGCAGCTTCCGGCTCATTCTTCCGCTCAGCTTTCCAGGTGCGGTATTCGGTATAGTTGCCCGGAAAATCCTTAATGGCCCCGTTGCCCTCCAGCACAAAGGTATGATCAACCAGGCGGTCTATAAAATACCGGTCGTGCGATACAATGAGCACGCAGCCTTTAAATTCTTCGAGGAAATCCTCTAATGTTTGAAGGGTCAGGATATCGAGGTCGTTGGTGGGCTCATCCAGGATGAGGAAATTGGGATTTTTTATCAGCACCGTCAGAAGGAACAGCCTTCTTTTTTCGCCCCCGCTCAGCGTATGCGCATAGCTGTATTGCACCTTGGGTGGAAAATTAAAGCGCGTGAGCAGCTGCGCCGCCGAAAGGCTTGTGCCGTTGGCCAGCGGAATGTGCTCGGCAATGGCCTGTATAATTTCGATGATGCGCTTGTCGTTGGGGATGACCATACCCCCTTGCGAATAATAGCCAAATACAATGGTGTCGCCCAGTTGCACCTTGCCGCTGTCAACCGGCTCTTTGCCCTGTATGATGTTGAGCAGCGTGGTTTTGCCGGCGCCGTTTTTTCCCACCACACCTATTTTTTCGCCGGGAATAAAGGCATACGTAAACGGATCGTTGAGGATGGTTTTATTGGGGTAGTTTTTTGTCACCTTGTGCAGCTCCACCACCTTTGAGCCCATCCGTTCCATTTTTACGGTGAGCTCAATTTTTTTCTCGGCGCGGCGCTGCTTCACTTTTTTCTCGAGCTCATAAAACGCATCCACCCGCGATTTTGATTTGGTGCCGCGCGCCTTTGGCATTTTGCGCACCCACACAATTTCTTTGCGGTACAGGTTTTTGGCCTTGTCTATTTCGGCATCTTTTATCTGCTCACGCTCCGCTTTTTTTTCGAGGTAATAATCAAAATTGCCTTTGTACTCGTACAGCTCGTGGTTGTCAATTTCAATAATGCGGTCGCACACTTCGTCTAAAAAATAGCGGTCGTGCGTTACCAGTAAAATACTCAGTGTGCCATCCTGCAAATAATTCTCCAGCCACTCAATCATGTCAATGTCGAGGTGATTGGTGGGCTCGTCCATAATAATCAGGTTGGGCCGGTTAATAAGCGTAAGGGCCAGTGCCACACGCTTTTTTTGCCCGCCCGACAAGGTGCTGATCACCTGCGCGGTGTTTTTTATTTCGAGCCGCGACAGGATCTCCACAATGTTTTTTTCGTAATCCCAGGCGCCAATGCGGTTCATGTCGTTCAGCGCTTCCTCCAGCCGGTCGGCCGTTTGGGGGCTGCCATCGGTTTCGCTCAGCTTAATAATAGCATCGTAGTTGCGGATGCATTTTACAAACTGGTTGTCGGCATTGTCAATCAACTGTTGGATGGTGAGCGATTCGTCGAACACAAAATTCTGGTCGAGAAATCCCACCACGATGTCTTTTCGGAACACCACTTCGCCCTCGTCGGCAATCTCAATCCCCTTCAGGATCTTGAACAGGGTGCTTTTGCCCGATCCGTTGCTGGCCACCAGGGCCACCTTTTCGCCGTAATTAATGCCAAAGCTGATGTTTTTAAAAAGCACTTTGGCGCCATAGGCTTTGGAAAGGT
Organism: Bacteroidia bacterium; assembly: GCA_044221905.1. Classification (GTDB taxonomy): domain Bacteria; phylum Bacteroidota; class Bacteroidia; order B-17B0; family Aurantibacillaceae; genus Aurantibacillus. The sequence continues at coordinate 429,145 of JBGAOE010000002.1, read as the reverse complement.
TATTGACCGAGAGTAAATTCATGGCCGCAAAGGTAGCGGCTTTTCAGCGAAAGCTGGTTTTTTTATTATGCGCTTTATAACTATATTTAATGAGTTAAATGAACTCTCAAAAACCAATATTTCTGAGTGAAGAAGAAAAATTAAAAGCGCGGTTAAACACTACGCATACGCAACGTTTTTGGATGCTGATGCGTCTGATAAAGCTTAGTCAGAAACTGGAAAGAGCAACAATCGTTAAACCCAAATCCTGATTTAGGATATTCTCGATGATGAAATACTGAACCTTTGGCGATATCTTAATAAGTATAACACATTGTATCTTATGGTAGGCGGGTTTGCTTCTGCTCTCAATGGATTTAATAGAACCACGCAGGATATTGATTTATGGATTAAAGACACGGTTGAAAACCGGAAAGCGTTGAGAAGTGTATTAAAAGAGCTTGAGATCGGTGATTTCGAATCGATTGAAACTACACAATTTGTACCAGGTTATACCTCTATTTATTTAAATTCAGGATTTGAACTTGATATCATGACCTCACTGAAAGGGTTTGGTCAAATTAGGTTTGATGAGTGCTACGAATTAGCATCTACTGCAATTATTGAAGGCATTTCTATCAAATTTCTTTCAATCAATCAACTCATTGAAGCGAAAAAAGCTTCTGGCTGACCAAAGGATCTTATTGACGTTGAAGAATTAGAGAGAATAAGAAAATTGAGCGAATAGAACAATGATGATAAACAAAACCCCCGCTTGTATTCCAAGCAGGGGTTTCTTTTTAAATAGGATTCAGGAATTAATTGGCCTGGCCGTAGGTTTTGGTATTGGCTACCACACCGTTCTCGTCCCAGCTGGTCCAAACCCCGGTTTTTTCGCCGTTGTCATAATTCATTTCAAAGCGTTTTTTGCCATTATCGTCAAACACCAGCCAGGTGCCTGTTTTTTTGCCTAAGTGATAAAAGGCAATGGCCGAAATACTGCCGTTTTCGGTGTAGCGTACCCATTTTTGATCTTTCTGACCGTTGGTAAAAGTACCGCTCTCCATGAGCTTGCCCGAAGCGTAGTAGTAATTGGCCGGGCCGTCAATCACACCTTCTTTTACGGTAAAGTCAGATTTAATGCCATCCTGGGTTTTTGAAATGACCCCGTTAAATAACGCCCCGCTTATTAAGCCTGCTTCCGTGTTATCGATATACAAACCTTTATCGTTTAAGGTCTGGGAGTTTAAGCTGCTTAAACCCAGTATCAGCGCTGTTACTATACTTACCTTTTTCATAGTTCTTGGGTGTTGTGGTTGAACGAACAATTTGTTAAACCAAAGATATTAAGATAACGGTTTATAAACAATGGTATAACAAAAACATAACATTAACTTTACCAATAACAACGGCAAAAAAGGTTAAACCCTTGCAAACAGGGGCTTTTGAATGTAAATGATTAAAGGGAGCTGAGCGAAAGCTCTGAGAAAAGAGCGATTTCGTTTGATTTTACCTCTTTAGGCTGGTAGCCCAGGGTTTCGATGGTGAGGGAATATACTTTGCTGGCATCGAGCGACAGCTTAAAAACGCCTTCAAAATTGGCAAACACGCTTTCGCCGGTTTCTTTTACGGTAATTTTACTGCCGGCCAGCGCCTCGCCATAAGTATCGGTTACCTTGGCCGAAATTACGCGGGGGGCGGTTTTTCCTTTATCGTCATTGCCAGCCAGGCTCAGCAGCGGTAAACAAAAGATCAGGAGTATGTAAGCGAATTTTTTCAACAAGGCAAAAATAGATGAGCAAGCTTCAAAAATGATTATCCAAATGTTACCAAATCGTTAATTAGCCATTGGGCAATAAAATTTATCTTTGCGCATGCGAATAGACATTATAAGCGCGGTGCCCGACCTGATGGAAAGCGCATTCGGGCATTCGATCCTGAAACGTGCCATAAAAAACCGGCTGGCCGAGGTAAACCTGGTAAACCTGCGCGAGTATTCAAGCAATAAGCAACGGCAGATAGACGATTACGCTTTTGGCGGCGGTGCTGGCATGGTGCTGATGATAGAGCCCATAGCCGCCTGCATTGCCGATCTTAAAAGCAAGCGGCCATACGACGAGGTGATTTATATGAGCCCCGACGGTGAGCTGCTGAGCCAAAAGCTGTGCAACCACTATTCGCTGCTCAACAACATTATTATTTTATGCGGGCATTACAAAGGCGTGGATGAGCGGGTGCGCCAGCACCTGGTTACCAAAGAGATCAGCATTGGTGATTATGTGCTGAGCGGGGGCGAGCTGCCGGCCGCAGTGCTCAGCGATGCCATCATCCGCCTGCTGCCGGGGGTGCTTAACGACGAAACGTCGGCCCTCAGCGACTCCTTCCAGGATAATTTGCTGGCTCCGCCGGTATACAGCCGCCCCGCCGATTTTAACGGCTGGAAAGTGCCCGACATATTACTGAGCGGCCACAGCGCCAATATAGACAAATGGCGGCACGAGCAAAGCCTGGAGCGTACGCGGCTGCGGCGTCCCGACCTTTTGAAGTAGTCAAAACTATTGAAAACCCGCGTTTTATTTTCTCAATTATTTTACGTTATTTGATCCCTTAAACGACAAAACACATGAAATAGCCATGTTTTTACGTGTAAAAACGGAAAATATGTATATGGCAGGTGACTATTTAATAACAATAAACATCTACACATGAAAGTTGGAATTCCAGCAGAAATATCTCCTGATGAATTAAGGGTGGCAGCCACCCCAAAAACGGTAAAACGGCTTCAAAAACAAGGGTTTGAAGTATACATCCAACACAATGCGGGCCTTAAGGCCAATTTTTCTGACAAAGATTTTGAAGAAGCAGGGGCTAAAATTGTTAAAACCGCTGCCGAAATTTACGGTAACTCCGATATTGTTTTAAAGGTAAAAGAGCCCGCCATGGAAGAGGTGGGTATGATGAAGGAAAACCTGGTGCTGCTGAGCTATTTGTGGCCGGCGCAAAACCAGCCCCTGCTGCAAAAGCTGGCCGATAAAAAGGTGAACGCCATTGCCATGGACGCCATCCCACGTATTTCGAGGGCGCAGAAAATGGACGTGCTGTCATCTATGGCCAACATAGCGGGCTATCGTTCGGTCATTGAAGGCTCCTATCATTTTGGCCGGTTTTTAAACGGGCAAATTACCGCTGCCGGTAAGGTAGAGCCTGCAAAGGTGCTGGTAATTGGTGCTGGTGTAGCGGGCCTGGCGGCTATTGGCGCCGCCAATTCGCTGGGCGCCATTGTAAGGGCCTTTGATACCCGTAAGGAAGTGGCAGAGCAGATTGAATCGATGGGCGCTAAATTTCTTACGGTGGAGATAGATGAAGATGGTGCTACCTCTTCGGGCTACTCCAAAGAAATGAGCAAGGAGTTTATTGAGGCCGAAATGCTTTTATTTAAAGAGCAGGCCCAGGAGGTGGATATTATTATAACCACCGCGCAAATTCCGGGCCGGCCGGCTCCCAAATTAATACTCGACTACCATGTGGCCGCTATGAAGCCCGGCTCGGTGATTGTAGACCTGGCTGCCTCCAGCGGAGGCAACTGCGTGCTTACAAAGCCGGGCGAAGTATACACTACCGACAATGGTGTAACTATTGTGGGCAAGCTGAGCCAGCTGCCTACCCAGGCCTCGCAGCTGTATGGCAACAACCTGTGCCACCTGCTGGATGATATGGGCAAGGCCGATAAGTTTAAGATTGATATGAACGATGCCGTGGTATCAAGGGCCATGGTAACTCACGAGGGCAAGATCAACTGGCCGCCGCAGCCGCTGCCCGTAAGCCCGGGCGGACCAAAAACGGCATCACCGGCCAAAGCGGAGGCGCCAAAACAAACAGACGAACAAAAAGCAAAACAGCAGGCGCGGTCTATGGTGATCCGCCTGGTGGTGATAGGCCTGTTTCTTTTATTGATCGGGCAGTTTGCCCCGGCCGAATTCATGCAGCACTTTACGGTGTTTGTGCTTTCGGTATTTGTGGGCTGGCAGGTGATCTGGAATGTGTCGCACTCGCTGCACACACCATTAATGGCGGTAACCAACGCCATCAGCGGCATCATCATTGTGGGCGGCCTGCTGCAAACCACCAATGATCTTTCGAGCCCCATGACCATCCTGGCCTTTATTGCCATTTTAGTGGCCAGCATCAATATTGTAGGTGGCTTTGTGGTAACACAGCGTATGTTGAAAATGTTTAAAAAATAAGAGAGTAATTATATGATCGTTAAGGAAATTCAAACCGCAGCTTATTTATTTGCAAGTATTCTTTTTATTTTAAGCTTAGGCAGCCTGTCGTCGCAGGAGTCGGCCAAGCGTGGCGTGTTTTACGGCATTGTGGGCATGATCATTGCCATACTGGCCACGGTGTTTGGCCAGGGTGTGGCAGGTCACATTTACATTATCATCGCCATTGCCATTGCATCGGTTATTGGCGTGCTGCTGGCCCGCAAGGTAGAAATGACGGCCATGCCGCAGCTGGTGGCTATTTTGCACAGCTTTGTGGGTTTGGCCGCCGTGCTGGTTGGCTTTGGCTCATACCTCGATCCTAAAACACATGTCCTGGCATCTACCGAACACACCATTCACCTGGTGGAAGTGTTTGTGGGTGTGTTTATCGGAGCCTTAACCTTTACTGGCTCTATTGTAGCCTGGGGCAAACTCGAAGGCAAGGTGCGCAGCAAACCCCTGTTATACCCAGGCAGGCATGCTGTAAATATTATTCTGCTGGTGGTTTGTGTAATCCTGGGCGTATTGTTTACCATGGCTCCCGGCACCGATGGGATGATGTATTTGTACCTGATGACCGCCATTTCGAGCTTTATTGGAGTGATGCTGGTAATGGCCATTGGCGGCGCCGACATGCCGGTGGTAGTATCCATGCTTAATTCGTATTCAGGTTGGGCGGCATCGGCCGCAGGCTTTATGCTTGGCAACGATTTGCTGATTGTGACCGGCGCCCTGGTGGGCAGCTCGGGTGCCATTCTCTCTATCATTATGTGCGAAGCCATGAACCGCTCTTTCTTTTCGGTAATTTTTGGCGGCTTTGGCAACGCACCCGCCAAATCAGGTGAGGCAAAAGCCATTGAAGGCGAAGTAACCGCCATTACCCACGACGAAACCGCGCAGCTTTTAAAAGAAGCCAAATCGCTGGTGATTGTGCCGGGTTATGGCATGGCTGTGGCCAAAGCACAGTATCCCATTTACGACATGGTGCAAACCCTGCGCAAAGCGGGTAAGCAGGTGCGTTTTGCCATACACCCCGTGGCAGGCCGTTTGCCGGGCCACATGAACGTGCTGCTGGCCGAAGCCAACGTGCCGTATGATATTGTATTGGAAATGGATGAAATTAACGAAGACCTGCCCGATACCGATGTGGTGATGGTGATTGGCGCCAACGATGTGGTGAACCCCGGCGCGCAGGACGACCCAAGCAGCCCTATTTACGGCATGCCGGTGATTGAAGCCTGGAAAGCCGAAAAAGTGATTGTGATGAAACGCTCTATGTCGGTGGGTTATGCCGGCGTTGAAAATCCTTTGTTCTATAAATCCAATGCCGACATGCTTTATGGCGATGCCAAAGACAGCGTGGAAAAGCTGCTGGGATATTTAAAGGCCTGATAAAAGATGTAAGATGCAACACGCAGGACAGTCATGTCTTATGCATCTTGCAGTCTTTGTTTTCTTAAAGTTACAGATGCGCAACAGGCCATGAAGCGGTTGAATACTGAAAGAATAAGCAGTAGCGCAACCCTGTTTATTACTCTACCACATACCGGAGTGTAATATGTGACGTTTTATTGCTTAATGTTACATAATACAAGCCTTTGGCAAGCCATTGCGGCAGCGGCACCGTGGTCATTTCCTTCTGAAGCTGAATCTCGTTTTCAAACACCCTGCGGCCCAGATCATCTGTAACAGTTAGCTTGTAAGGATTTTCAGGACTTTGACCCGAACAGCGGGCGTAAAGATTCTGTGCGGAAACATAAGCGACGATCTGTGCGGCATACTGCTTTTTAAAGCCCACATAGTTGGTAATAATAAATGAGCCCACGTTGTTATTCTCACTGCTTTCCACCAATAAATCGGTGGGATCGATCTTATAAAAAAGATAACCCAGGCCTGAAAAATTAACACTGCTAAGATCAACGGCGATAGAGTCAGATTTGACGAGTATGCCGGTGGCCGGCAGCACGTTTTTTGTGCCCAGCAGCACATCTGTATTCGTGTTCAAAACACTGTCGGCCGACCAGTAAAACCGGATGGTGGTGGCAGGGCAATAAAACAATTCGTTATACGTATAGCTGTAGTTAACCGTAATGCTGTTGTTGTTTACCGGCGCGGTGAGTATCACATTAAAATCGTTGGCCTTATAATCTATTTTTGTAACCCCCACGCTAAAATCATCTATTCTTATGCCATGCGCGCTGCCCGGCGAAAAATAATGATTGCTCCTGTATTTGAAACGGAACACCACATCGCCCTGGCCGGCAAGAAAAGAAACATTGGCCTGCACCGGTGCATAATTCATTTGAGGGTTAAGCCCTATCTGGCCTGCCCAACCATTTACCCCAAAATTGGAAAGAAAATAGTTGTATGGCGTTTGACTGGCAGAGTTAAGGTTCAGGTATTGGAAGGTATTGCCCCCGTCGGTTGAATATTCCATAATACCGCCGCTGGTATTTGCGGCACCTGTGCACATCAGCTTAAAAGAAAGATCTACATTAAGGCTGCCGCTAAAATCAAATTTGGGCGACTGAATGTAAAAAGTAGGATCGGGATTCCAGGAACCGCTTTCCACCTGGTCGGTAAACAATTCGCCGGAGCGGTACCAAAACTGGAAGAGGTTACCGGCAGGCGGCACCTGGTTGCGCACCCGGTGGCCATAAATGGCATTGTTGTAAATGGAATAGCCAAACCACCCGTCAACAACCGTATCGTTAAAGTTGTTGAAGTATTGTGCGTTTACCAGGCTGTCCAGCGCCAGGGGCCAGGCCACATCGTTGTTTGATTCGTTTATTTCGGCGGTTGTGTTGCTTGCGTCGCAGCGGATGATCACATACTTGTAGGTATTAAAATTTAGCGGCGAAGCAAACCGCTTGTTGAAATAAGCATAATTGTCGGGCCGGGTATAGGTGTAAGTGCTTGTGCCAAGCAGCACATCATTGGCACTGTAAACACTGTCGGTGGAAACATAAAATTGGAGCAGGCCGGGGTTAGCCACATAATTGCCCCCGTTTTTTACCTGGCCGTTCAGCGTAATAACATTGCTGTTGGAGCTGAGCATCAAGCTCTTTTTATAATCAAAAAATAATTCAGGGTTTCCTTCGCGCAGCATAAAATTGTCGACCATGGCCCCCTGGCTGGCGTAGTACATGTTTGAGGTAGCCTGGTTGCTGGCAATGTTAAACCTGAACTGGATTTTATTGATGCCCGCAAACCGTTTTATATCCAGTATGTAGCGGTGAATGCGCTTACAATCCCTGCCGTTGTAGCTGGCGCTCGACACAAAAACGGGCTCGGTGGCATCATAAAAATTACCGCTGGCCTGGCCCATCGTCGCTCCGTCTATTCCTCCCGAAGCATCGTAACCCATAAAATAATACCAGCGGTTAAACGATCTGCCGAGCGTGTCAAGCACGGTCCACGTAGCGCCATTGTCGGTTGAATAGCTCATGTTCATATCAATGGGAAATGTATTGGCGCTGGAAGGCATCAGCATGTCGAACTCAAGCGTGGGTCTTATGGCGCTGGTAAGATCGAATATGGGGCTGTAAAGATGCATCCTGCTTTTTGGTGAAACAAAGCCGGTGTCGTTGGTGAGCCAGGCCTTTGATCCTGAAAAAGCGCCGCTTATTTCGGGCTTGGAAGGGGCGGTCCAGGTCCATTCGTCCTTATGAAACGAAGCGTTGTGGCGCCAGCCCGTGATCTGCGATTCAAAATCATTGATATAGGGATAGGTTTGTTTTGCATCCTGGTGCAAAGTAAAATACCCGGTGTTATTGTAGTCGCGCATTTCATCCACCGTTTGCATGGAATCGAGCAGGTACAGCACATAAAACCTGCCGGTGGCTGTGCCGGGCTTTGTATAAATAAACTGGCTGGTAACCGAAGAAGAGGCGGCCATGGAAGGCTCGGGTTTAAAGCCAAGAAAAAGATCCCCTGAATCCAGCAGCGAATCGGTTGACCAATAAAAGGCGGTGGAGGAAGCGAGACACGATTTTAAGCCGCTGTTTACAAGGGTGTATTTAAGCGTATCCGATACATCGCTCGTAGCAGTGTAACGGTTTTTTGTATCGCACTCTATGTTCAGGTCGGCTTTTGCCCGGCCTATGTAAATATCGTCAATCAACAGATCGTAACTCTGAAAGTTGTTGGTTGGAAAAGCATAGCCCACGCCGTTTATGATCCGTATCCTGGCATTGCGGCTTGTGTCGGCAGCCTGCGGCAAATAATGATTAACATAGCCCCAGGCATGCGCCGCAATGGCGGGAATGCCGCCGATAACGCCGCTGCTGCTGTTGCTTGGGCAGCCCTGGCTGAATTGAATGGGCCCCTGGGTACCTGCATTTACCAGGTAACTTTTACTTACATACCAAAACGAAATAATGGTGGAATCTTCCAGTTGTGAGTCAAACAAGGGGCTTTCGAGGTAACTGGTTTGGTAAACAATGGGATTGTTGTTTAAATTGAAGTAGGCATTGGCGCCTGAGTGCGTGTTCTCATACAGGTAGTTGTTCCCTGCGCCAAGCACCCATTGGTTTGAATTGCTGGTGGTCCACATGGGGCCGTTTTCAAGACTCGATACGAGCGGCGCCGGCAGTATCGAGTCCACAATCAGCTTAAACATGCAGCTGTTATCGTTCTCGTTCGACTCAGCCAGCGTATTGCCCGAATCAAACGTTACAAAAATATATTTTGTTCCTGCGGTTGTATAAGCCGGCGGCAGGCTAAGCGTATTGTTCCAGTTCACAAAAGTGGAGCCCCAGTTGGAGCTTATTGAATTTAACAGCGTATCCGCAGCAGTAAGAATGGTATCGGTTGACAGGTAATAATTGATCACGTTGGTAAACGTGGTGAAGCCCCATTGGTTATACACCATTTGTGTGGTGAGATTAAAGGAGGTGCAGTATTTGGATGCATGATCGATTGACTTTGGCGAGCAATAAATGTTGGGCTTGTTTTCTTCCACCGAAAAATTATCTATCATCCAGCCTTCGGAGGTAGATCCCGTGCTGCAAAGCCTGAACCTGAATTTGACATTTGCCTGACCGGCCAGGAAAGAGAGATTGTGCATCGAAAATTTATAGAGATTGGGATAAAAGGAGCTCCAGGCGGCGTTGGTGCCGGTGCAGGCCGTGCTGGTGCTGGTGTACCAGTCCTGTTTATCGGCCGGCAAGCCGTCCAGAAGAATCCAGGTAAGCCCGTTGTCGGTAGAATATTCCACATTGGCCCCGCTGGTGGTATTCATATCATACTGGTGGGCAAAGGTAAGGCGATAGATGGTTGTGAGGCTGGAGAGATCGAACGAGGGAGATTCAAGACAGCGTTCGGAATTGATGGCCCATACACCGTTGGCGTAGGCCGTGGTTTTCCATACTTTTTGTCCGGAAAGGGCCCAGCTGAGCTGGTTGCCGATGGGCGCCCCCCATACCCAGTCGTCGGTACCCGAAAGCGAATAATGTTTCCAGCCGGCGGTATCGGCCACCTGGTCAAAGTTACTGTAATAGGGTGGGGCAATTTGGCCAAAACAACCAGGGCCCGCAACAATGGCCATTGCCGCCAGGATCTTAATGAAGTAATTCACAGCGATGATTTTGCAGATAAAAATAAAAATTAATCGGGGATTGGTCATTCCGATGTGCCAGAATGCCGGGTTTAATTGATAAATGGCGTTTATTTTTAGGTTAATTCTACCTTTGCTGCATGAAGATCGATAAATACATCGGCCAATCCGGTTATACATCGCGTCGCAAGGCGTTTGACCTGGTTGAAGAAAAGCGGGTAACGGTGAATGGCAAAACAGCCACCTTTAGCACCAAAGTGAACAGTGGCGATGTGGTGCTGGTGGATGGGAAAGAATTGAAGGAAAAAACGTTTGCGCCGGTATACATCGCTTATCACAAACCCAAAGGTATCATTTGCACTTCCGAAAAAATTAAGGGGAATATTATCGATGCGGTCAATCACCCGGAACGGATTTACCCCGTTGGCCGGCTGGATAAAGATTCGGAAGGACTGATTCTGCTTACGAATGTGGGCGAGCTCAACGACCGCATTACCAATCCCAAATACGAGCACGAAAAAGAATACCTGGTAACGCTTAACTTGCCTGTGCGCAACCAGTTTTTAAAAGAGATCACTGAGGGAATCGAAATACAAGGCATTAAAACCAAGCCCTGTACTGCCACCCTTGAGCCCGGCACCAAACGGATTTTCCGCATTATTTTGAAACAGGGCCTCAACCGGCAGATCCGTCGCATGTGCAATGCCTACGATTACCAGGTGATAAAACTGCAGCGCGTGCGGGTAATGAATGTCCACTTAGGTAAGCTCAAACCCGGTGAGTGGCGCAATTTAACAGGGGAGGAGCTGGAGAGATTGTCTGAGCGCTGAACAAATTAGATGCGGATTGTTTTACCTTAATTCGTGCAATTCGTGGCAGCTTTAAACCGGGACTAAAGCCTTGTCCCAATCACCAAAATATCATCCACCTGCTCCAGGCTGCCACGCCAGTTCTCAATGGTGGCGTTCAGTAATTCGCCCTGCTGTTCCATAGGTACAGCTATAGAGTCAATAAGCAATTGTTTAAAGCTGCTCGATTTGAATTTTTTGCCCGATGGCCCGCCAAACTGGTCGGCATAACCGTCCGAAAACACATACACGGTATCGCCTTTTACCAGCTGAATCTCGTGGTTGGCAAATTTTTTATTTTCTCCGGCGCGTAAGTTACCAATCGGAAATTTGTCGCCCTTATATTCGGTAAGCTCACCGTTGCGGATGAGCCACAGCGGATTGTAAGCCCCGGCATACTGCAATACGTTAGTCTTCCGGTTAAACACGCAAAGGGCAATGTCCATGCCGTCGCGCACGGCGTTCTCTTCGTGGTCCGACTGGCGCAGCGTATCGCTCACGCTTTTGTTCAGCTCGTCGAGGATCTGCGAAGGCTTAAAAATGTTTTGTTCCAATACAATGCGATCCAGCAGGTTGTGGCCTACAATAGACATAAAGGCGCCAGGCACACCATGGCCGGTACAATCCACGGCTGTAAAAATCACATAATCGCCTTCCTCGGCCACCCAGTAAAAATCGCCGCTCACGATGTCTTTGGGCTTAAACAGGATAAAGGTGTTTGGCAAATGGGTCTGCACAAAATCGTTGGGCGGCAAAATGGCGTCCTGTATGCGTTTGGCATAGCGGATACTGGCGGTAATGTCCTTATTTTTCTCATCCAGCTCCATGTTTTTTTGCACCACTTCGGCGGTGCGCTCCTGCACTTTGTCTTCCAGTATCTTTTTTTCCTGGCGCAGCTTGCGCTCGCGCAGCTTAATGTAGGTAAACAGCACGCTTACGATCACGGCCAGCACGATGAGGTAAAACCACCAGGTTTTCCAGAACGGCGGGGTAATCACAATCTTCATGGTAAACGGCTGGCTGTTGCATACGCCCGAGCTGTTGCAGGCAATTAAATGAAACGTGTAGTTATTGGGCGGCAGGTTGGAATAGATCTCGAAACCCTGCGATGAGGCCTGTTTCCAGTCTTTGTCATACCCTTCGAGCTTTGTTTTGTAAGTAACACCCTGTGGGTTGGAAAGCGAAATGCCCACAAAATCAAAATGCAGGGAGTTTTGCTCGTACGAAAGGCTGATCTTTTTGCTCACGGCATGGTCCTGCAGGTTCACCCGGAAGCGCGTAAGCTTGATAACGGGTTCCTGTGTTACGGGCACATCTTCTGCCGGGCTGTATTTAAACACGCCGTTTACCGTGCCAAACCATAAATTATTTTTATCGTCGCGGTAGGTCGATTTTGTTTTGGTTTCCAAGCCGGTAAATCCTTCGCCGGCAGCATAGGTGATAAATTCTTTTTTAGCCGGGTCATATTTGCTCAAGCCCTTGTTGGTGCCCAGCCACATGCTGCCTTTGACGTCCTGAACAATGAGCGTTACAAAATCAGACACCAGTCCGTTTTTTATTTTATAGTTGGTAAATTTCCCATTCTCGAATACAAACGCGCCGCCGCCTTCGGTGCCAATCCAGATGTTCTGTGCGGCATCCTCGGCCATGCAGGTAATGCTCCCATACGTAAGGCCGTTGTCGCGGCCCAGCTTTTTATAGGTGTTGCCGTCATACACCGTAATGCCTTTTTGTTTGGTGCCAATCCATACCTGGCCCTTATTGTCTTCGCAAAAAGCTGTCACGTCGTTATCGCTCAGGCCGTTAATGGTGCGCAGGGTTTTTATGGTGCCGCTGTTGATGTCGTATTTCACCACGCCTTCAATGGTGCCAATCCATAAATTGTTTTTGCGATCCACCATCAGGCAGCTCACGTATGGATTCACCACATCGGCCAGGCCCGGCATATCTACCAGGCGTTTGGCCTGCAGGTCGTATTTAAGCACTTTGCCGCCCCAGCTGCCTACCCACAGGTTACCGCTTTTATCGGCCACAATGGCCCTTACGTTCATTGAAGCTAAGCCATCGGCAAAACCCAGGTTACGAAAGGCCTTGTCAGTGCCTGCATTCGGATTAAACAGCGTAATTCCCTCGTTGGTGCCAAACCAGTAGTTGCCGCTCCTGTCCTGGCACACCGCCCACACGTGGTTATCGGTTAACCCGTCGCGCTTTGAAAACGAAATAAATTTTTCGCCGGTAAATACCTCCATGCCTTCGCCCAGGGTACCAAATAAAATGTTCCCTTCGCGGTCTTCCGATATGCTTTTTATTTTGTTGGTGCCAAGCCCGTTGGCGGTGCTAAACACGGTTACTTTTCCGGTAGCGGCCTCGTAGCGGCACACGCCGTAATTAAATACCGATGCCCACACATTGCCCTTTTTATCTTCGAGCATGGTGTAAATAAAGTTAGGACCGCTGCCCATGTTTACAGCGCCAAGATCGGTGGGCTTCACCAGCACTTCAAAACCTTTTGTTTGCGTGTTGTATTTTGAAATGGCACCGCTCGAGGTGCCGATCAGTAAGTTTGAATGCTTGTCCTGCGCCAGGCAGGTTACCTGGCCCGGGGGCATGCCTTCGGGGCGAAAGAATTCGAAATTGCGGGTGGATTTATCGAGGAGCTTAATGCCGATGTCGGTAAGGAACCAGGTATTGCCCTGCGCATCCTGCACGGCCGAAAACACATACTGGCTAAGGCCCTCTTTGCCCGAATACACGCGAATGTGCGAGCGGGCGCTGCCCACCTTGCTGGGATCCATAATTTTAATGGCCCCGGCCGTGGCCGTACAGATCCAAAGGCTGCCGGCCTTGTCCTGGAAAAAGCCATAAATCTTTTTATCCCTGGGCAATACTTTGGAGTGCAATGGCGTGAAGGTTTTTCCGTCAAAAACAGTTACTGCACCGTTCTCGTGTCCCAGCCAGATGCGTTTGTTCCGGTCGAGAAAAATAGCGCTCACATTGTTATCGGCCAGGCCGTCTTCGGTAGTGTAGTTGGTAAAATTTTTACCATCAAAACGCGAAATGCCGCTTTCGGTGGCCAGCCAGAAAAAACCCGAGCTGTCCTGCACAATGCCCGATACGTTGGATTGCGACAAGCCGTCTTTTACGCCATAGCTGATAAAAGGGTAGGTTTGGGCCTTGAAAAAAACCGGTAATAAAAAGAGGAGGAGATGTAGGGGTTTTGGTTTATGCACAACGTATTATTTTCGTATGAAAAAATAAGTTCCGCCTTCATCTTCAAGATCTTTTATTTTACCGAATTTGGGTGACTGGTTGCCAGCGCCTACCACAGCCGCCGATACTTTTTTGGTTATTTTTTCGATGGGCAGGCAGGCATCGGTATTGTTTACCAGGCACGAGGCAAAGGTTTTTGAGAACTGCGAATTGTCGGAAGCCAGCTCATAGCCCGCCGATGTGAATACCTGCGACGATTTGGCCTTGGTAAGCTCCCAGTTATCGCAACGCTTGTTGTTATCATCGCCGCGCATGGCCATTAAAAAAGTGGGGCCCGATTCGCAGGCATCGGTGATTACGAGCGTGTGAATAAGCTTGGATGAATACGACTGCATGGCCGCTTTTAAATTATTGATGCCAAAGTAGCTGAACTCGTCGTCGGTTTTACCATCGGCCGGCACCCAGTAGCCCGTTGGGCTCACATATTTACCATGTCCCGCATACCAGATCATAAGCGAGTTAATGTTGTTATTCTTTACATAATCCCTCAGCTCGATCGAGAAGAATTTTTCCATCTCGCCTTTGGTCATGTCTTTTTTGTGAATGGTTTTGGTGATCTTATAACCGGTAAGCGCCGATTTAATGGACATAATATCCTTGGCGGGCCCTTCGAGGCTGGGGAAGCTCGTGTAATGGCTGTTTTCGATAAACACCACCCAGGTGTTTCCCATGGGGTTATCGATGCCGGCCGTGGCGCCGCTGCGGTTGAGCAGGTAAGTCTGGCTGTTCTCGTTGCCGTAAATGTCTTTTACCGTAATGGTAATTTTGTTTTTATTGGCAATGGTGAGTTGCGACGAGAAATCGGGATTCATGTGCGACGGATTGAAAGATGCCGGCTGATCGTCGATGGTGATGGATTCGATGAGGCTCTGGTCTTTGATCTTGCCCTGCAGGTAAATATCGGCATTGTTGTTGTCGATAAAGATCTCGTTCTCAAAAGAGGCTTCGGGTGTTTCGATGGCAATAATGGGCTTATTGCTTTCGGTTTTTTCGATTTTGAACTGGGTGGCCTGTGTATTGTTGTAAATATCCACCGCGGTTACCGTAATTTCATTTATTTTCGACAGGCCGGTGATCTTAACGGTAAATTCTGGATTGATCGAATCCTGTGCGTAGGTTACCGTGCCTGAATTGGCGCTGATGGATTTGATAAGGCTGGCATCGCTTACCAAACCTTTGATCAGCACATCTTCTTTATCGGCCGACAGTTTGATCAGGTTTTTTTCGCTCGATTTGGGAGAGGTGAGCGTTATTTCAGGCTTTACGCTTTCGCGGCTCAGCTCAATCATTTTCTTTCGGGCCTGCTTTACAATTTCCTCTACCTTGTTGTTGCCGGCAGCCAGGGCCGCCACTTTGTTGTAATCGGCCAGGGCGGCTTTGGTATTCTGCATCTGCTCGTTGGCAGCCGCTTTTTTCAGGTAGGTATCAATGTCGCGCTCATCCAGTTTTAAGATCTGCACATAATCATTTACGGCGTTCTGGTACTGGCCCAGTTTTTCGTAGTAAATAGCCCGCTGTTTGTAAGCGGCTATGGTTGGCTTTGAAAGCACCACCTTGGTGATATCATTCAGCGCGTTCTGAAAATCTTTTTTAGAAGCGCTTACCATGCTTTTGGCAAAGTAAATGTCCATGTTGTCGGGCGCTTTCACCAGTGCATCCTCGCATGTTTTTGTGGCCTCGTCCATCTTGTTCAGCTTCACATCTACCAGTGCCAGGCCTACATAAGCCGGCATGAATTTAGAATCGTAGTACTTTGAATTTTTATAAAACTTCTCCGCTTCCGGGTAATTCTTCAGGCTGTCCAGCATCACCGCATGGTTGTAATAAGTCTGTGCGTTTTTCTTTTCGTCGAGCCCCAGCTGTGTTACCACCAGGCCGTAGTTATAATCCTTTAGCTTGTGCAGCACTTTTACTTCCACTTCAATGGCCTCTGCATAACCTTTGTCGCGCTCCAGCGCCTTGCGCAGCATCTGGTCGGCTTCGCCGTATTTGCCCAGGTCGTTCAGCAGGCGGCCGGCGTTGTAGTAATAGGTTTTTTCCTTGGGCTCAAAGGCCAGCACTTTTTTGTAATCGTCAATGGCCTGCTGCTTCATGTTTTGCTTTTCATAGCTTACTGCGCGGGCTTCGTAGGCTTTTTCGTACTTAGGGTCCAGGTCAATGGCTTTTGAATAATTTTCGATAGCATCTTTATAATTTCCTGCAGCATCAAACTTTTGTGCTGCTTCATAATATTTTTTGGGAGACTGGGCCAGGGCAAAAGCCGGCAGTAACAAAAACAGGCCGGCAACGGCGCGATTCTTTAAATTCCGCATCATGATTTCTTTTCCTTTAAATTACCTAAACGAAGATACTCAATTTTTCCAATGCGGTAAGGCATTTTTAGCCTCTAAATAGGGCCTGGGGGCTTAAAAATGGCCTCTATTTAACAATAGCTTGAATTTGAGTGTTAATATGCCGTTTTGCTTTGGTGATTTATAATAAATGCTATATTTTAGAAAACCTAAAAAACTTGAAATGAAAAAAATTGTACGGGTTACCGTAGCTGCCCTGATGGCTGTTTTATTCAGCGCACCCGCCCAGGCGCAAACTCTTAAAAACTATTGCGGCACCGAAATACCGGATGAGCAGTGGGAACAGGAGCTTCAGCGCCTGATGCAAGCCCGCGCCGCTCAAAAAACCCAGTCGGCCATATATACCATACCGGTTATTATTCACGTCATCCATGGCGGGCAGGCCGTTGGCACGTATCCCAACCTGCCGCAGGCGCAGCTGGTTTCTCAGATCCTGGCGCTTAACAACGATTATGCCGGCTCTGGCTATAATTCGGGCAATTACCCCGTTGGCGCTTTTTCGAACTGGGCTATCGCGCAAAACATACCATCGGCCAGCATTGATGCCAATGGCGCTGTAAAGATTGCCGATTGCGAGGTGCAGTTTTGCCTGGCCACAAAAGATACACTCGGAAATATTCTTACCGAGCCGGGCATTGACCGGGTAAATTACGTCAGCAAAGGCTGGACAAATCCCGGCTCTATTTCGAGCTATACCAATTTTAAAAATTACATGGATGGCACCATTAAACCGGGCTCTATCTGGAATGTTACCCGTTATCTCAACATATGGGTAACCGATGTGAACGTGGCCAGTGTAAACCTGCTGGGTTATGCCACCTTTCCGCCACTCTCGGGCCTTTCGGGCCTTGGTGGTGGCAATGGCACCAGCACCACCGATGGCTTTTGGTGTTATGCCAAATGTTTTGGATCCATTAGCAGCTATACCCCCAATGTATATTACAGCGGGTATGACCGTGGCCGTACCAGCACACACGAAATAGGCCACTGGCTGGGCCTGCGCCACATATGGGGCGATGGCAATTGTTCGGCCACCGATTACTGCGTTGACACCCCGCCGGCATCTTCCTCCAATTTCGGTTCGCCCACCTATCCCTTTAAAACCAATGCCTGCGCGGGCAATTCGCCCGACGGCGAGATGTTTATGAATTTTATGGATTACACCAACGATCCTGCCAAATACATGTTTACCACCGATCAGGCCAACCGCATACAAACCGCCATGGCCAACAGCCCTTACCGCCAGCTTTTGGGCACGCACAATTTGTGCAGCGTTGAGTATGTGCCTGCCACGGCAAAGTTTAACAATATCATCGGGGCCTGCACCGGGCCGCTGATCAAAATCATAAATACATCGTCGGGTTTTCCCACCATGTCGTATACCTGGAGCTCGCCCGGCGCCACCTTCTACCCCAGCAACAGCGCCATCTCACCCAGCGTGTCTTTTTCATCGCCAGGCGTTTACACTATTACGCTTGCGGCAGATAACGGTACGATGAGTGTGTATACCAAAACCATAAATGTTACCAGCCCGCCCATGTTCCTGTCGGCCAGCCCGGCAACGGTTTGCGCCGGGAACTCCACCACTCTTACTGCCTCGGGGGTAAGCACCTATACCTGGGAACCGGGCACGCAGGTAAATTACGAGATTATTGAAATACCGGCTTCGGGCCTTAGCACATATACCTGCTATGGCACAGAGGTAAACGGCTGCACCAGCACCGGAACGCTGGCCGTGTACTCAGGCATTTGCACCGGGCTGCAAGTGGCCGGTATTGAGCCGTTAAACTTCAGCGTTTACCCCAATCCTGCACAGGAGTGGCTGTACGTAAGCAACAGCAGTCGCGCATCCGCTGAAATTACAGTTGAAATAACCGATGCACTGGGCCGGCAAATTGTGAGCAGCCCGCTTAGCTTTGGCCGGAGCGCTAAAGATCAGCGCATACATGTTTCGCAGCTCGATCATGGCGTGTATCTTGTAAAGCTGAGCAATAAGGAAGGGAAAACGCAGTTTATTAAGTTTATAAAAGAGTAAGCTCTTTTTTTTCGAAGAGCGATAATCTTAAAATAACACCCGGTATTGCGGGATCACAAAAAACCGCAGCTGGTAATCGGTGCGGATGAGCTTATTGGCAATGTCATAGCTTTGCTGAAACACATTGAGGTTGCGCGTGATGTTTTGTATATCTACGCTGAATTCGTGGGTTACGCGCTTGCTGTTATAGCGGTATCCTGGCTTTACATCCAGCCTGAAATAATCGGGGTACTGGTATTGATAGGCATGTGCGCCATCTCTCACTTCTTCATTGGCGGCAATGCTGGCGGGCAGGTCAATGGGCGAATAACGCTTGCCACCGGCATAAGTGCCTCTGCAATCCAGGCTTAAGGTGTGTTTCTGTCCCATCTTAAATTCTTTGCCGCCCAGCAGGTTCAACACATAATTGCCGTTAAAAGCCGTGTTGCGCAGCACACCGTCGCTGCCCTTGTATTTACTCTGAAACAGGCTGCTGGTAAATAAAAAATAGTAGCCCCGGCTGTAAAATTTTTCGAGTGTCACCTCCAGCCCGTAATTATAACCGCTGCCTTTGCTCACCAGGTTTTTTACGTTAGGGCTGTTAAAGTCGGCGCCCAGGTTAAGCGCCGAAAAATAGTCGGGATAATTTTTTACGGGTGCATGGTAAATGTATTGGTAGTACACTTCTGCTTTTAAGCGGAAGCTGGCCGAAAAATTATTGTCGTAAGCTGCCACACCGTGTATGGCTCTTGTAAAGTCGAGGTTACGGTTGGTTTCCACGCGCTGCCCGTTAAGCGTATCGCTGGCAAAGTATAAATACACCGGCTGCAGCTGGCTGTGCAGGCCGCCGCCCAGGCTTAACGCCTGCCGTTTGTTGATGTTGTATTTTAAGCCAAGCCGCGGTTCCAGGGCATTGCTGCCGTTCAGCAAAAAGTATTGATTGCTGAGCCCCGCATTGAACAAAAGCTTATCGGTAAAGCGGTGCTGCCATTGCACAAAGGCTCTCAGCAAAGAGGTGTTGCCCTTATAATTGCGCAACGTTACAAAAGTGTTGGTGCCAAAGTGCGTATCGTTGCTGTCGATAAAAAGTGTATTGTAAAATTCAGCGTATACACCCAGGCTTAAAAAATTACGCGCGCTGAATTTTTTATTGTAGGTGGTGTTGAGCGAATATCGGATGTTTTGCGTGGTTTGCCGGTATTCGGGTTTCAGGTTTTTTAGGGTTTTAAAAGAGGTGTCAATGCGGTCGGCAATAATGTGATTGTATTGCCCGCTGATGCCGGCGTTGGTTTTTAAGTAAGCATTGTTTTTAAACAGGTATGTATGCGAAATGCCCATGGCGCCTACATTCGATCGAAAATAGGTATCGCGCGAGCTATAGCCGTAAAGGTCCTGTCCCGCTTTTTTGTCGCTCTCGAGCAGGGCTACATAACTTAAGCCGCCCACGCCCCACAGCGCAAATTTGCCGCTACGTGCCGAACCGAAATCGGTTTTAAAGCTAATATCCTGGTATTGAGGCACGGCTGCGCCGGTGCCAAAATCAATGTTCAGGGCTTTAAACACAGAAAGCGTGGAGTAGCGATAATTAAGCATATAAGAGGCATTTTTCTTTTTGCTGAACGGTCCTTCGGCGCCCAGCTCAAAGCCGTTGAAACCAACCTGCGCTACAAACTCGTGCTTTTCATTATTGCCCTGCCGCATTTTTAAATCGAACACGCCGGAGGTGCCATTGCCATAATCGGCTGGAAAAGCGCCGGTCATAAAATCGGAATTGCCCAGGGTGTTGTTGTTTAAAATGCTTACGGGGCCGCCGGTAGAGCCTGAGTTGCCAAAGTGATTGGGATTTGGAATATCCAGCCCGTTGAGCCGCCACAAAATGCCAATGGGCGAATTGCCGCGGATGATGATGTCGTTGCGCGAATCGTTGGCCCCGCTTACGCCAGCAAAATTGGCGGCCATGCGCGCGGGGTCGTTGCGGCTGCCGGCATAACGGGCAGCTTCTTCGGCGCTGAACACACGGGCGCTTACCGTGCTCATTTTATTATTGGTTTGTGTTTTATCCTGCCCGGCAGTTACGGTTACCTCCTCGCTCTGGATCACGTTCTCTTCCAGCTCGATGACAAGCACCGACTCTTTGCCGGCGTTTAAGATCACCGTTTGGTATTTTTCCTGGTAGCTCAGCACCTTAAATTTTAACTGCCAGCGGCCGATAGGCACACCGGTAATTTTAAACTCACCTTTATCGTTGCTGGCGGCTCCCAGTAAAGGGTTGCTGTTGAGCACCTGCACAATGGCACCGGGTATGGGTGCCTGGCTTTGTTTGTCGAGCACCACCCCACGGATGGTTTGCGTAATGGTTTGCGAAAAAACAACAAGGCGGCAGGCAATAAAAAATAAGGAAAGAACTTTTGCGCATCGTTTATTCCTGCCTGTATTCATAATAAGTATTAGGGTGTGGTGGATGAAACCGGAATAATTTTGCCGTTAAAGTACCGGTGGCCGTTCAACGCAAAATCACTCACAAATGTGGCCATCTGCTGCGGTTTGAGTGGTGCTTTATAACCGGGAAAAGCGCGTTGCAGCATTTCGGTTTGCACCGCGCCAATGGCCAGGCAGTTTACCGAAATATTTTTGTTTTTGAGCTCTTCGGCCAGGCATTCCGTAAGGCCGCTCAGCGCCGATTTGCTGCTGGAGTAAGCACTGAGGCCCGGAAATTTGGCGCTGCCCTGGAAACCACCCATGCTGCTGATGTTGACCACATGCGCCCGTAACCGGTTATTAAAAAAAGGCAGCAGGGCCTGTGTGAGCAAAAAGGGTGCAAACACATTGGTGGTATACACCGATTGCAGCTCTTTTTCAGTGATCTTTTCAAAAGGCTTGTTCACAATCTCGCCCGCGTTATGGATCAGCACATCGAGTGGTAAGCCCAGCGAGCGCAGGGTTTGCGCTATTTTTTTTCGGTGAAGAGGATTGGTAATGTCGGCTTTTAACGGCAGCACCGAGTGTGTATGCCCATCGGTGGCTAATTTTACCAGGGGTGCCGTGTTTCTTGAAACGGCAATTACCAGGTTGCCCGGCATGGCGGCCAGTTGTTTCACGGTTTCAAAACCAATGCCTTTGGATGCCCCGGTAATAAGTATTAGCATTTTTTTAGTAATTTTAGCATACGAAGATACTTGATATTTCGTTACTTCAATGGCGAAATATTCGATGAAAACCACTGCAGAATATTTCGTAATTACATGAGCCAGCCATTCAGCCTTGCAAAACTTATTTTAATTCTTGCAGTGATTACGCTGCCGGGCAGCACCATATTACAGGCGCAAACCGACAGTGTGTACACCGGCACTGTGACCAAGCGCGATTCGCTGAAAAGAAAACGCGAGCGCAACGACGACTGGAAAGAAAAAGTGACCTATGGCGGCAATTTCCAGCTGCAGTTTGGCACCTTTACGTTTATTTACCTGTCGCCTACCATTGGCTATATTCCGGCCAAGAATTTTAACGTGGGAGTGGGCATTATTTATAATTACATTAGCCTGGATTATGGGGCGCCCTATGGCAAATACACGCAGTCTATTTACGGCACCCATACCTATGCGCGCTACTTTGTAACCGACGGTGTGTTTGTGCAGGGCCAGTACGACCGGCTGCTGCAGCCCATGGTATACGGGTACAAGCCCGATGCAAAAACCTGGGTGGATTATGTGCTGGTGGGCGGTGGGTTTCGCCAGCCCATTGGTGATAAAGCGGCATTGAGCACCTCCATCATGTACAATCTTACGCCCAGTAATATTTCCATTTATCCCAGCCGGCTCATTATTCAGTTTGGCTTTATGAGCACTTTCTAAATTCAAAGCTTAAAATTTAAAAGTATTCTCTTAGCAAAGTCGAAGCCAAGGGATTCAAAATTTAACGGGCATTTTAAAAAAGGCAAGATGCACACTTCGATGCTATTTCTTCGCTGGTGCAAATACTCAAAGCGAAGAAATCACTCAGCATGACAGTAACAAGATGTGATAATGACTGACAGCAGAACTTTATAACTTGTCAACTTGTAACTTTCTAACCAATGGAAATGTAAGAGAGAAAAGGGAAAATGGGGGTGATTGAGGGGTGCAGGAATCAAGACAGCAAGGAAAAGGACTCACGACCAAGGGCTTGTGACTGACGATTATTACTTATTAAAAACTAAGCACTAAACACTCACCCCTTTAGAATTTCTTCTTAGCATTGAACGGCTTGGTGGGCTTATCTGTCATTGTCAGTAAAATTTTGATCTTGTTCTCGTCAGAAAGTAAGCGGGTGGCTTCCTTCAGGTCCTCATCGCCTTTCAGCGAATATTCAATGCGGCCTTTCTGGAAGTAATAGCGCGATACAATTTCCTCTTCAAGGTATTCCTTAATCTCGGCTTTATGTTTGGTAAGATCGTCCTTTTTATTGTTTTTCATCCGGGCCACCAGCGCTTCGTATTCGGGCTTAATGTCTGCAAAGTACTTTTCCTCTTCGGCGTTCTTTTTCAGATCCTCCAGCTCAACTTCGCTTTTTGTTTTGTAGCTGTAATCCTTGTCTTTTAAATAATCCAAAAACGCGGCATATTCGTTCTCGGTCAGCTCAAAATCCTTTACGGGGGCCAGCTGCGGGTGTTTTAAAACATAATCGGTGGCGTAATTAAAAATGTGAAATCTGGAAATAAGCGACACCAGCACCACGCCGAATTTTTCGTCGTGCGTTTTTATATCGGGCATCACGCCGGCACCATCGTACACAATGCGACCGCCTTTGGTTTTAAAAGCGGTGATCAGGCTGTCGGGCACTTTTTCCACGCGGCCCTCCTCGTCTTTATTGCTATAGTCGAGCGCCTGCACGCAGCGTCCGCTGGGAATGTAGTATTTGGCTACGGTTATTTTAATTTTGGCATTATACACCAGGTCTTTGGTTTGCTGCACCAGCCCTTTGCCGTAGGTGCGCTTGCCAATGATCACCGCCCGGTCCAGATCCTGCAGGGCGCCGCTCACAATTTCGGATGCCGAGGCCGAATTCTCGTCAACCAGCACCACCATGGGCATTTGGGTGTCAATGGGATTGTTCACCGAGATGTAGGATTTATCCCATTCCTGTATCTTACCTTTTGTAAATACAATTTCCTGCCCCTTTTCCGTAAAAAAATTCACAATATTTACCGCCTCCAGCAACAGGCCGCCCAGGTTGCCCCGCAGGTCGAGCACCAGGTTTTTGCAGCCTTTGGCTTTCAGGTCCGTGAGGGCTTCTTTCACCTCGCCGCTGCAGTTATCGGTAAACGATACCAGCTTAATGTAGCCGGTTTGCCCGTTTGGCATCAGGCCGTAATAAGGCACGGCTTTGGCTTTGATCTCCTCGCGGATCAGGTTTATTTCCGCGGCATCGGTTTTGCCTGCGGGCAGCAGCTTCAGCTTAATGGGAGTGCCCGCCTGGCCTTTGAGCAGGCTGCTGATCTGGTCGCTGCGCTTGCCCTGTACATTAATGCCGTTTACGCCGATGATCTGGTCGCCGGCGCGAATGCCGGCCTTGTAAGCGGCAAAGCCCTCATAAGGGTCGGCAATCACAATCCTGCCGTCAATGTCGTTTACAATGGCGCCTATGCCCCCGTATTCGCCGGTGGTCATAAAGCGAAAATCCTCGATGTCGTTTTCGGTGTAATATACAGTATAAGGATCCAGCGAGCCCAGCATGGCATCAATGCCTGTTTTCATCAGCTGCCCGGGCTTGGTACCATCCACATAGGCCACATTCAGCTCGCGGTATACCGAATTAAAAATATCCAGGTTCTTGCTGATCTCAAAATAATCGGGGGTATAGGCAAGGCCGGTAATAACTGCTGCCGTAATAGAAACAGCGATAACAGCCTTCTTCAGTTTTTTGTTAAAAATCATGCGTTTGTGGTAAAATCTCTATAAAATTAGGCAAAATACAATGCTAAAAAGCCATTCGTGCGTATTTTACACTTTTTTTACAGATTTTTATCAATTAAGTTAAAAAAAAATCTTAATTTTGCAACCCGAATTAATCCCGTAAGATTATGACATTTATTTTTTAATCAGTGTGCGTTGAGCCGGATGCTGATTTTATCTCCTGAGGCTCCTTTCGATTAAAAAATCGATCTCATTTTCTTACAATAGTTTATCAGAAGGTATGAAGTTATCCATGTTTAAATTTAACCTGCCAAAAGAATTGCTGGCAGAGCACCCTGCAAAAAACCGCGAGGATGCAAAGTTAATGATTGTTGACCGGGCCACTGGAAAAATTACACATAAAAAATTCAAGGATATTATCAATTATTTTGACGACGGAGATGTGCTGGTGCTTAACGACACCAAGGTGTTTCCGGCGCGTATGTATGGCAATAAGGAAAAAACCGGCGCCAAAATTGAAGTGTTTCTGCTGCGCGAGCTCAATGCCGAAAGCCGCCTGTGGGATGTGCTGGTGGATCCTGCCCGTAAAATACGCATTGGCAACAAGCTTTATTTTGGAGAGAACGACAACCTGGTGGCCGAGGTAATTGACAACACCACTTCGCGCGGCCGTACGCTGCGCTTTTTATACGACGGCAGCTACGAGGAGTTCCGTAAAATACTGTACGACCTGGGCGAAACCCCTTTGCCCAAATACATTAAGCGCCCTGCCGAAGAGGCCGACACCGAGCGCTACCAAACTGTATTTGCAAAAAATGAAGGCGCTGTGGCAGCTCCCACTGCCGGCCTGCACTTCAGCCGCGAACTGTTAAAGCGCCTCGAAATTAAAGGCGTGCAGTTTGCCCCTTTAACCCTGCACATCGGCCTGGGCACTTTCCGCACCGTGGAGGTAGAGGATCTTACCAAGCACAAAACCGAGAGCGAGGAAGTAATTATTTCGAGCGATACCTGCAAAATTGTGAATGCCGCCAAGGACAAGCGCAAAAAAGTGTGCGCCGTAGGCACCACGGTGATGCGCAGCATCGAGTCGTCGGTTTCAACCACCGGGCATTTAAACCCGTATGTGGGCTGGACCAACAAATTCATTTTTCCTCCCTACGATTTTAGCATTGCCAATTGTATGATCACCAACTTTCACATGCCCGAAAGCACGCTGCTGATGATGGTGTGCGCTTTTGGCGGCTACGACCTGGTGATGAAAGCTTATAAGGAAGCCATTAAGGAAAAATACCGCTTTTATTCGTATGGCGATGCCATGCTGATTTTGTAAGCCACTTATTGCACAAAATAAGCCACGAATTACACTAAATAAGAACAAACCCCTTTCCAGAATGGAGAGGGGTTTTTTGATAACCGGTCAGAAAAAACTCTTTAGTGTAATTGGTGAAATTCGTGGCTGGCTTTAATCCAGCTTCAGATTGCTGCTGCCTATCACCACGCCGTCGCAGGCAATCTCGATCATGTAATTGCCCGGCACCATTTCGCCCTGGCCTTCGCAGTAAGTAACACCGCTTATCTCCACGTTGGCATAGTTTAATTCGGCTTTGCCGGCATAATAGCCCGAGCTTTGATTAAAATTAAATTTATAGCTCTCGTCGTAGTTTTTGGCCATTTCTTTTCCATCGGGTGTCATAATGCGAATGTAAACCGCTTTTTCGCCGGGCTTGGCAATTTTATTTTCGCCCAGGCTAAAGCTAACCTTTATTTTTTCGGCCTTGCGCGCTTTGCTGGTTTCAACCTCCTTTTTACCGCCGCGTTTAAACAATACGGCTTTGGCATTAATATTAAAGCAGGTAAGAATGCTGCCTTTGGCAATGGTGCTCTTGAGCTCGTCTTTTTCTTTAATGAGTACGTTCTGTTTTTCCTTTTCAACGCCCAGTTGTTTCAGCACCGTTTTCTTTTCGGCCACCAGCGTTTGGTTCAGGGTGTTGAGCGAGTCAATGGTGCGCACGTAGCCTTGCATAATGGCGCGCAGGGTTTCCGCCTCCTTTTTCAGCTTATTAATGGTATAGGCATCGCCTTTGTGTTTGGCGGCTTCTTTCAGCAATTCTTCAATGCGGGCCTTTTTTTCATCAATGTCTTTCTGCATGGCGGCATCGGTGGTTTGCAGGCTTTCGTAGTCTTTTTGCAGGGCCAGCAGGTCAGACTGTATGTTGTCGCGCTCCACAATTATTTTCTGGGTCACAATTTTGCTTTCTACCACGCGGTTTTTTTCTTTTGACAATAGCCAGATGGTGTAGCCATTGCTGCCCAGCAGCAGGGCAATAATCACCCATAAAATAATGCCCCGTTTTTTCTTTGTCTGTTGGTTTTGCTCACTCATAATACCAAAAATAACAAGCAATTATGTACATTAGTTGTTAAATGTATGGCACTTATTAACGATTTCTTGTCATTAATTTACCCGCGGCGCTGCGAGGCCTGCGGTGGCCATCTTTTTGCACACGAGCAGTTTATCTGCAATTACTGCAGGCTTAATTTACCCAAAAGCAATTATCACCACGAGCCCGGTAACCGCCTGGCGCTGAGCCTGGCCGGCCGGGTACCTTTAAAGCTGGCCGCCAGCTTTTACCTGTTCGAAAAAAGCGGCCGGGTGCAGCGGCTCATCCACGCCATTAAGTACCAGCAGCAAAAAGAACTGGGCGAGTTTTTAGGAACACTGTACGGGGATGAGCTGCAACTGGCGGGGGTTATGGAACAGGTAGACCTGGTGCTGCCGGTACCGCTGCATACTAAAAAGCTAAAAGCCCGTGGTTTTAACCAGAGCGAATGCTTTGCGCGGGGATTGTCGGAGAGGCTTCATAAGCCCATGAACGCTTCTGTGATGAAGCGGGTGGTGGAAACCAGCACACAAACCAAAAAGAAAAAATACCAGCGCTGGGAAAATGTGGAAGGTATCTTTCAAATAAACA
The DNA here is from genome assembly GCA_044221905.1 of Bacteroidia bacterium. Classification (GTDB taxonomy): domain Bacteria; phylum Bacteroidota; class Bacteroidia; order B-17B0; family Aurantibacillaceae; genus Aurantibacillus. Next base: position 401,998 of record JBGAOE010000002.1, on the reverse strand, counting down.
ACCAACAATTGCTGCAACACAAACATGTGCTGCTGGTAGACGATGTCATCACCACCGGCGCCACTATTGAAGCTGCCTGGCAGGCTTTAAAGGATGTGGAGGGAATACAGGTTTCGGTGGCCAGTATTGCGTTTGCCAATACAAATTAGATGTCAATGGTTATCCGGTTAACGTGTCATTTCGACCTAAGGGAGAAATCTTAAGAATAATTCAGAATTAAATACAGATTTCTTACGCCAAATCAGTTAAAAGTTTAGGGTTGAAAGAAACAAATGGCTGAGTCAGTCATTCTGTGACGCGTTCGAAATGACAGGCAAAAAAATGCTACATGGCCAGGAACCGGCTGCGGTCCTCCTGTTTCAACAGGGCGCAGCTTTCTACCTTGCCAAACCATTTTGTGCGGCACCTGGCTATAAAATCGTAAACCAGGTTGCGCAAAAAAGGCGGAATAATGAGAAACACCATCATGAGCGGCCATAAGCCTTTCATATATTTAGTTAAGCGCAAAGCAGCGCATGATTTGATGTAAGCCTCGTTGTTTTTGATAAGCACCAGGCTGTCGGTTTTATCGCTGATCTCAAAATATTTGCGAAGCGCTGTACCCGGCGCTGATTGCAGAGGGGCAAAATGAAGCAAGCTTTTTTTTTCGCGTTTTAGAAGGAATTGCACCGCGCGGTTGCACAGGCCGCATTCTCCGTCAAAAAGAAGCAGAGGTTGTTTGGCCAGCCAGCTGTTCAATTCTCCGGTCATGGCCGCGCGTAAATAAAATAAGGGTCAACGCTTAATTCGTAGCGCTTTGGCAAAAGTAGAAACGTATTCAGATCAATAAAATTGATGAAGCCGTTCCTTCCCTGGCACTGGCTGGTGTGATGGGGCGCAGGCCCATTGGCCACAATGTTGCGCGACAGTACATAAAGAAGGTTCCTTGTTTCGTCGGCCGCAATGCCGTGCGGCTGAAAGCCGCATTTAAGCTTGGTGGCGGCGTATCCATTGGCCTCAATGCGTGTTATCAGCCCATGCGAGCCCGGAAAAGTGGTGACATCTTCGGTGCAGCTCACAAAATACTGGTTGGTGCTTTTTACATAAATGATCTCCTGCGGGTAAACGCCGGTGGGTATAACGGCTGTTACCGTGCCGGAAGGAATATGATACACCCTCACCTCGTTAGACTGCTGGCAGGTAATAAGAATGTCATTATTATTGGGAGCAAGCACCAGGTCGTGCGGATCGAGCGAACTCACAAATTTCTGAGCACCGCTTTCGAGCACAATCGGATTGGCGGAAGTGAAGCCGGTGTCTATTTCGGTCATATAATTGCCGGTTTGTGCGGCCACATAAAGCGTGTCTTCAGCGGCATTCAGCACAATGCCGTGCGGGTAAGCCTGGCCGCCCAGGTAGTGCAGCAGCTTCATGTTTTCCAGGTCTACGCAGTTTATCTTGCCGCTTTGTGTCCACGATACGCAATAGGCACGCTTGCCGTCTTTTGTTATTACAAAGGTGTTCCAGTCCTGTGCGTTGCCCGAACCGGTGCCCGCAGCCAACGGCGACATGGGAATGTTGCCCACAAAGGCATCGTCGCTGCAGCGGTACTTCTGCATAATATTATTGTTTACAAAAATAACGTACCAATATTCTCCGTCGGGCGAAACCCTTACCATGTGCGGCGTGTTGCCACCCAGTTTGGTGCCCACCGGTATAAATCGCATGGGCAGCTGTGTTTCGGCGTCGAACACCGTCACCACATCACAGCCCTGGTTTACCGCATATAGTTTTTTTCGCTTGGGGTTACCGGCCCACATCACCTGGCCGTCTGCATCGGGCGCTCCGTTGTCGATCCAATCCATGATCTTTTTTACATCGGTGGCTGCCAGCGGCTTGCTGTTCAGCGGCATGGTGGGCTTGTTTTGCAGGCCCAGCTCGCTGTAGGTATTAATAAAATAGCAGAGAGATGAAAAGCGGCTGCTATATGGTATTACCGGCGAGCCGCTGCCCGAACCCCTGAACATGTTAGGCCAGCTGTCGAGGTTAAGCCCGTTGGCGGCTTTATAGCTGTACGAATTGTGGCAGCCGGCAGTGGCGCACTGATGGTTTATGATAAGGCCAATCTCGGGAGGATAATTGCCGTACTTTACTTTTCCCACGTCTTTACGGCACGAAAAAATAAGCAGGGAAAAGAGAACAATCACATATCTGAACAGAACTTTCAATTACTCGCGGATGACTTTTTTAGTGATGGTGCAATTTCCACGGTCGCTCAGCAGGGTTATCTTTATAAAATAAACGCCCGGGTTCAGGTGCTGCAGGTTAATGGTTGCTGTATTGGAATAAAGCGAGCTGTGCATCACGCTTTCGCCCACCAGGCTGTACACCCGTATCTGTCCCTCCTTTACGTTTATTTTTTCTATGTGCACGCTCAGCAGGCCATTGGTAGGGTTGGGGAACAAGTGGGTTTGATCGTTCACTTCCGTGGCGCTCAGCTCTTGTACACCCACCATGGGCGCGTTGGAGGTGAAGAGGGCCAGGCCGCCGCCGGCATTGCCAATAATAAGGTCGCGCTTATTGTCGTTGTTAATGTCTTCGAAGCAGGGAACCGATTGTCCGCCTTCGTTATAATTATTGGTAAGGTTACTTACCAGGTTAAAGTTAGCTGCTATGTTGGGCACGGTATAATGAAAAATGCTGCCATCCACCGAGCCAGCCAGCAGCTTCAGCTGCCCGGCTTCCCGATAAAAAAACGGAGCGGCATAGCCGTCAATCCCAAACAGGTTTGGATCTCCTTTCACATCTACACCACCCAAAAAGCTGGTAATAAGCGTAAACGTTGGGGTGCCGGGTGCGGCACTGTTGTTTTTATAATAGGCAATGCGGCCATTTTTCATGCCGATGAGCAGGTCCAGCTTGCCGTCATTATCGAGGTCGAACAGCTGCGGTGCCGCTGCCGCCGAGGTGGTAGTAAAGGTGAAGGGATTGTTGTGAAAGGCCGAAAAATTGCAGGGATTGCCCGATCCTGCGGTATTTTCGAGCCAGTGTATCTGCCCGCTCGAGGTGCCGATGCAAATGTCCGCGTCTCCGTCCCCATCCACATCGCCCACGGTAGGCATGGCATTGTTGAGGTTTTGTGCGCTCACATTTCCATAGTCGCGCGTGATGAGTGAGTACGCTGGCTGGGCAAGCGAGCCCACGTTCCTGTAAAGTGTCAGCTTTGCCTTGAGGCTGTTGTTTTGATAATAACCATACGTGCCTATCAGCAGGTCTTTTTTTGTGTCGTTATCGTAATCAAATATCACGGGAAAAGAATTCTGTCCCACTTCGATCATCTCGTCCTGTAAAAAATTATTTTTTACAAACTGGAAATTAACCGTAGAGGTGGCGCTGGTATTTTTGTAAAACCACACGCTTTTTGTATTCTCACTGCCAAAGGCATTGGGGGTGGCCACCAGGTCTTTTTTTGTGTCGTTATCCACATCTGTATAATAGGTGCAGGGAAAATTGTTGATCCTGATCTGGGTGGTGCTGTTTTTGGCCGGAAAATTAGGGTAGAGCAGGGTACTGTCGCTCATTAAGGGGCTGGATATGGAGCTGCCGGTGTTGTGAATATACTGCACCGTATTACAGGCAATATCGCCCAGCACCAGGTCCTGGTCCCCATCGCCGTCCGAATCGAGGCAGGTAAGGCAGGCGCCGGCATGATAGGTTTTTTCGTCGGGGTTGGGAATATGACCCACAGAAGGCTTATTGCCGCACTGATTAAAATTTACGGTGCAGCTGCTTTCAGAAAATTTCCCCCAGCAATCGTCGGCCAGTTCAAACACCAGGCTATCGCTGTGGCCATAATTTTCTTTGCTCAGGTTTTTGTGATATTCGGCAAACACGCCCAGAGGGCTAAAGGTTAAAATATCAAAGTCGCCGTCGTTATCAATGTCGGCAATGCCCGGAACGCCTACTGAACTGGCGTATAAGTTGGTGATGGAGGAGGGAACCCCGGGCAGAAAATAGGAATATAACAGCGATTTTTCGAGCGCAAAGCTGAGTGTGCCGGCACTCGTATTTTTATACACCTTAATGCCAGCGCTGGTGGAACAGAAAATATCTTCCTTGCCATCGTGGTTGTAATCGATAAGCACCGCCCAGTTGGATACGCGCGGGAAACAATAGCTGAGCTCGGGTGCTGCTATGTATTTGGTTTGCCCGGCGCCGCCCCTGTTCAGGTAGCAGCGAAACGGCCCGGTGCCAAACTGGTTCAGCCGGTCGTAAGCCACAATGTCTTTCTTACCGTCAAAATCAAGATCAATGGTGGAAATGTTGGCATAATTAAGCCCGTTGCCCCAAGGCATTTTGAGCACGTAGTTGTTTTCAATAACGGTGATGGTATCTCTTGCCACTAATAACTGGCCGAACAGGCCGGCAGTGGGAAGCAGCAATAAAAGCAGGAGCGCGTTTTTTTTGAGCATATACAAAAATATGCAAATAAAAGGCCAAAATCCAAAATTTAAGCAGCCGGTTAACAGTTAAACGCGGCCAGCTGTATAAGAGTTGGACAAAGTGGTTTATTTTTTGTAATTTAATATAAATTTTAAACACGCGTGAAAAAGTATTTTTTCATCGTCTCATTGTTTTGTGTTCTCCGATCATACGCTACGCATATTGTTGGAGGAGAAATGATATATGATAACCTGGGGGGCAATAATTACCGTATTACGCTTAAAATGTACAGGGATTGTTACAATGGCATCCCCCCGTTTGACGGCGTAGCAGGCCCCAACGGATTTCTGCCGGCTCTTATGACTATTATTGAAGCCAATACGGGCAATTCCTATACAGTAGATATCGGCGCGCCGGTAATCACAAACATACCACCCACCATCAACAGCCCCTGTATCCAAACACCCAACACCGTTTGTGTGGAAGAGGGAATTTACACTTACACTATTAATCTTCCTTCATTGCAGGGCGGGTATTATATTGTTTACCAGCGTTGTTGCCGCAACAATACCATCATCAATCTTTTTTTACCCGGCAACCAGGGTTCTACATATTATGCCAAAATACCCGGCCCCGAAGAAGTAGCCAGTAACAGCTCACCGCGATTCAAAAATTTTCCACCCATTTTTTTGTGCAACAACCTGGATATTGTTTTTGACCATTCGGCCACCGATCCGGATGGCGATAAGCTGGTATATTCCTTATGTCCTCCTTTCCTGGGGGGCGATGCCTGCTGTTCGGCCATTGGCGTGTTTCCCAACTGCCCGGCGCCGCCGCCCTCCTGCCCCAGCAAAGCCCCGCCGCCGCCCTATGCCAATGTTGATTTTGTTTCGCCTTATGATGGATCTTATCCTATTGCCTCCAATCCTTCGGTGAGCATCGATCCCAATACGGGTATTTTAACCGGCAAGCCTACTCTTATCGGCCAGTTTGTGGTGGGCGTATGTGTGCAGGAGTTCAGAAACAATGTGCTGATCGGCACACACTACCGCGATTTTCAGTTTAACATAGTGCCCTGCACCATCCTGGTAAAAAGCATGGTTTCTGTTCCCGAAAAAAAATGTATCGGCAACACCATTACGTTTACCAACCAAAGCATCGGTACGGTGGGGCCGCTGGTGTACCACTGGGATTTTGGCGTGCCCTGGCTTACCAACGACACTTCTAACGTAACAAACCCCACCTACACCTACCAGGATACCGGCCAGTATGTAATGACCCTGGTGGTGAACCCCGGCAAGCCCTGTTCAGATACAACGATCAAACAAATTTACGTGTACCCGCCGCTGACGGTTACCTTTGCACCCCAGGATAAACAATGTCTTAAAAACAATTCTTTTTCGTTTGCGGCCAATGGCACTTACGCCGCTTCGGCCAAGTTTGGCTGGAATTTCAGCGCATTGGCCACACCAAGCACGGCGGCGGTAAAAGATCCATCGGGCGTTGTATACAGCGAGGCCGGTAAGTTTTTTGTAACGCTGAATACCAAACAATTTGCCTGCCGCGATTCGTTTACAGACTCGGTGCGGGTGTTAAGGCGGCCCCAGGCTAAGATCAACAATTCGCCCAGCAGCTTTTGCGAACCGGCCAAAGTGGGGTTCAGCAATGGCAGCACCAGCGACCTGCCCATGAAATTTTACTGGACGTTTAGCAATGGCGCCACTTCCACGGCGTATGAGCCCATCCAGGAGTTTACAGTGGCCGGGCTTTACCAGGCCACGCTGATGGCGGTTACAGAGGGTTTGTGCCCCGATACCAGTCTTACGGCGATATCAAACGTCACTATTTATCCCTTACCCATAGCGGGCTTTTCGTGCTCGCCGCAAATAACCAGCATTTTTGAGCCGCAGATCGAGATCCTGAACCGCTCGAGCCCCAATGTAAATTACTGGCAGTATGATTATGGCGATGGAACGGTTTCCGGCTATTCGGATGTGGCGCACTACTACCAGGATTATGGCGACTACCTTATTTCACAAACCGTAACCACCCAACACGGCTGCAAAAGCACCGCCAGCCAAACGGTGCGCATATTGCCCGAATACCGGTTTTGGGTGCCAAACACCTTTACGCCCGACGATAATGGTTTGAACGACCTGTTTAAACCTGTGGTAATGGGCGTACTGAATTATAATTTTGAAGTGTACGACCGCTGGGGCCAGCGCCTGTTTGTAACCAGCAAACCCGGCCAAGGCTGGGACGGAAAATATAGGGGCGAAAACTGCAAGCAGGATGTATACATCTGGCGCACCACGTTTAAAAACGTTACCACGCTCAAAGACGAATCGCACTGCGGCCACGTGTTAATTCTGCGCAATGAATAGCGGCCGCTGGCGCGTTGAGGCATACAGCACCCATGCCAGCAAAGGTATTAAAAGCAGGGCGGCATAGGTCAATATCTTAAAATGCTCGTAATAAGGATTAAATTCACCCAGCAGCAATTTTAAATTACTTACCACGTAAATAAGAAATAACAGGCTTGCCAGTGTAAGGCGTTTCTTTTTAGAAAATGAAGCATACTGCTGCATCACATAATAGAGCGCAACCGCAAAAGCCGGGGTGATGAATAAAAAGGCATAATGCTGCTGGTGAGGGAAGAGCAGCGGAGTGATCAAAAGCAGGTAGCTTATTTCTGTGTGCGCGGCAAAGGTGGTTTTTGCTTTGCAAAAAGGCGGCCACTTTAAAAAATAAAGGGTAAGGCCTATGAGTGCCAGTCGCAACACCAGCAAGAGTTTAAACAGGGCGGATAAGGAAATATCGGCAATATTGCGCTTAATGGGCAGGGCGTATACATCGGGCACCTGCTCTACAAACAGCGTGGCCACCAGGGTTGAGAGGCCGTGGAAGCTGCGCTCCTCCACATCGAGCACATGCCGCGGCTGCACCGGGTTAATAAGGGCAGCCCAGCTTTTGATCAGTTGCATGTTGTAATCGTGCCCGATGATGAGCGAAGGCGCTAAAAAGCTAAGAACATAAAACAGGCAGGTAAGGCCAAAGGCTTTAAAATAGCCGCGGTACAACAAATAAGGCAGCAACACCACCGGCATCAGCTTAATATTGATGCCCAGGGCCAGGAGGGCGCTCCCCCTGGTGGCCTGTTTGCGGTGTATGCGGTACAAGCCTTCAACGCTGCACCATAAAATAAGAATGGTGATTTGCGAGGTGTGGATGTTTTCGTGCAAAAAACGGAGCGAGAATAAAAACACAAAAAACAAAAACAGGTTGCGTTGTTTGGGGGCCAGGTCTTTTACCGCCCGGGCGCGGGCCAATAGCTGAAACAAACGACCGTACAGCAGCATGTTTAAAAGCAGCCAGCCCAGCTTTACCCAAAAATAGGGCCAGGTGTAAAACGGCTCAAGGATGAGCGCAAACAAGACAGAGTAAAAATAATTGTAAAAACCAGAGTATTGTGCCTCGTAGATATTACGGTGCGCGCGCAGCCCACCCGAGGCCGACATAAAAATGGAAAAATCGCCGCTGCCGTCGGCTTCAATAAAACAATACAGGCCGGCAACCAAAAGTATCGCGAGGGTCCATACCGTGTATTTAAAGTTGGGCATAAAAGATCTAAAGCGTAAAAATAAACATCTAAATTTATAATTTCATTAATTTAAACCGGGTTGGAAAAATTAACCGCATACTTTTGTAACGATTATCGGCTGAGCAGGCAAAGCGCCTGGTTTAAACGCTTGCTGTATGCCATTGTGATTATAAAAACGCTGCTGTGGCTGGCCTATTACCCGGTGTATTTTGGCGAAAACTCTGTTATATACAGCAAAGCGTTTTATGCTTCGGGTGTGGGGCAGATTGCCTTTTTTCTTTACGGGCATCCTTCCCTTGCTTTTTGGTGTATTATTGCTCTCCTCACTTTTAGCCTTTTTGCATGGTTTTTCCCAGGGTTTTACCTGCTGCCCGATCTCTTCATCTGGCTGCTGGCGATCAATATTCACAATTGCCTGTATGCCACACTTACCGGCGGCGATTACCTGCTCAACCAGTTTCTGCTCTTTAACTGTTTTTTAGCTATTTCGCACAATACGTTCAGCGCCTGGAGCGGCCTGAAAATTATTTTGCACAACCTGGCCGCAACAGCAGTGATGGTTCAGGTGTGCCTGGTGTATTTTTTGTCGGCGCTGGCCAAGCTGGCCGATCCGCAATGGCTGCACGGTACGGCTGTATTTGATGTATCGCTGGTGCATCATTATTTTATACACAGCAATCCCAACACTCAGCCTTACTGGCTGGATTATGCATTAAATTATGCCGTGTTGTTTTACCAGCTGCTTTTTCCGCTGCTGGTGTGGGTAAAAAAGATAAAAAAACCGTTTGTTACGGTGGGTGTTGTGATGCACCTTTTTATTGCGTTTGTAATGGGTTTGCCCCTGTTTGGCGCGGTAATGCTGGCTGGGTACGTATATTTCTGGCCGACAAAAAAGGAATTTTAAAGCTAAGCGAATTTCTAAACCACTAAGGCACTAAGCACACAAAGTACACAAAGTACACGTAGCTTATATATTCTTAGTATTTCTTAGTGCTCTCCGTGTCTTAGTGGTATCTGTTTTTTGATCCATAATTGTTAAAATGCAGAAGTAATCGTATCTTTGCGCCATGTTTACAACCGAACAATTAAAAGACGTGAATGAACGCAGCGGCGCATTGAGGGGGTTTCTTTGACTACGATCGCCGAAAACACGACCTGGAGCTGCTAGAGGAAAAAACGCTAGACCCGGGTTTCTGGAATGACTCCAAAAAAGCTGAAAAAATTCTGAACGATGTAAAGCAGGTAAAAAGCTGGACCATTGCCTATGAGGAACTCATCAGGCAGGTAGAGGATTTGAACACACTGTACGAATTTTTTAAAAGCGGCGATGCTACCGAGGAAGAAACGGAAGCAGAGTTTCATAAAACGCTGAAGCAGCTGGAGCACATTGAATTTAAAAACATGCTGCGCAGCGAGGAAGATGCGCTGAACTGTGTATTGCAGATCAATGCCGGTGCTGGCGGCACAGAAAGCTGCGACTGGGCCAGCATGCTCATGCGCATGTACCTGATGTGGGCCGAAAAGCAGGGCTATACCGTAAAAGAGCTCGATTACAATGCCGGCGATGTGGCCGGTATCAAATCTGTTTCGCTGCAAATTGAAGGCGAGTCGGCCTATGGCTTTTTAAAAGGCGAAAATGGCGTGCACCGTTTGGTGCGCATCAGTCCGTTCGATTCTAACGCCAAGCGTCACACCAGCTTTGCCTCTGTGTATGTGTATCCCATTGTTGACGATACCATTGAAATTGATATTAAGCCGGCCGATATCGAGATCAGTACTTCGCGCAGCGGTGGCGCGGGCGGGCAAAATGTAAACAAGGTGGAAAGCAAGGTGCAGCTCACCCACAAGCCTACGGGCATTGTGGTGGTATGCCAGGTGGAGCGCTCGCAGTTGGGCAACCGGCAAATGGCCATGCAAATGCTGCGGTCGCAATTATATGAGCTGGAGCTGCGCAAGCGCAACGAAGCCAAAAATGCCATTGAAGAAGGAAAGATGAAGATCGAGTGGGGTTCACAGATCCGCAGCTATGTGCTGCATCCCTATAAAATGGTGAACGATCATCGCACCGAATTAAAAATAACCGATGCCGAAGGCGTGCTGAACGGCGACCTGGATGAGCTGATAAAAGCATACCTGATGGCTCTTGGCGGACAAAAAATAGGATCATGAAACATCAACCGGTAAGGGCTAAAAAACACCTGGGCCAGCATTTTTTGACCGATGAAAATGTTGCCAGGAATATTGTGGATGCCCTGCTGGAATTGGACGCCGCTTCGCCCATTGTAGAAGTGGGGCCGGGCACCGGTGTGCTCACACAGCACCTTATTCACCGCGACCGTTTTTTTGCGCTGGATGTGGATGCCGAATCGGTGGAATTTCTCAAACAAAAATACCCGGCAGAAGCAGCAAAAATAAAACTGGCCGATTTTCTGGAAACTGATCTCAAAGAACTGAGCGGAGTGCATTATAATGTTATTGGCAATTTCCCATATAACATCTCAAGCCAGATCATGTTCCGGATCCTGGAGAACAAGAACCAGGTGAACTATGTGGTAGGCATGTTTCAAAAAGAAGTTGCCCTGCGCCTGGCCGAAAAACCCGGCAGCAAAGTGTATGGTATTTTAAGTGTGCTGCTGCAGGCGTTTTACGACATCGAATATTTATTCACCGTGAGCGAGCAGGTGTTTAATCCGCCGCCCAAGGTAAAAAGTGCGGTCATCCGCTTAACGCGCAATAATGTAAAACAACTCGATTGCGATGAGGTGCTTTTTAAAAAAGTGGTGAAAACCTGTTTTAACCAGCGCCGTAAAACCATCCGCAACTCGGTGCGCACCTTGTTTAATAATAATAGCATTACACATCCACTGCTCGATAAGCGGCCTGAGCAGCTTTCGGTGGCGCAGTTTGTGGAGCTAACACAGTTTGTGGAAAAACATGCGGCGAAAGAATAGCCGCTAATTTCACGAATTACTCTAAACACATCACTGTCATTTCGAAAGCATCGGAGAAAACACCGCTGGCTTGAGAAATCTGTGCTAATAACCTGAATATCTTCCCTGAGAGATTTCTCACCGCTCAGGTCTTTCGCGGTAAAACGGTTCGAAATGACCGCTAGGTTTTACTTCTTCAGCAAGTCCAGTTCCTTCTTCAAGCCAAACAAGGCTTTCGCCGAAAATCCATTTTCTTTCATAAACACAATTACCAGCACCAGCGCTGCTACAAAATACGACAGGGAAGCGGCATAACAGGCCCCGATGAGCTGGTAGCGGGGTACCAGAAGGTAGCTGGCAATAATGGTGGTTACAAGCCCCAGGCTATTGGCAATTAGCTGCACACGCTGGCTGCCCAGGCCTGAAAAATAATGACTGATGACCGTGGAAAAACTAATGCACAGCACCCCCGGGGAGAGATACAGCATGATGGTTTTTGTGCCGGTAAAATCTTTTCCCAATAGAAAAGTGAAAAACTCAGATGGCAGGAAGCAGAGGATGATAACACAGGCCACACTCAGCAAAAAGCTCAGTTTCGACAATAGGAAAGTGAGCCGGCTGTTGGTTGCAGTATCGGTATTGTTTGCCACATGGGTCAGGATCATGGGTGCCACGCTGCCGCCAATGATCCACACCGACTCGATTAGCGAGGTAGCGCTCGAATAAACACCCACCAGCGCAGTGCCGGCGATCATGTAATAATTAAAGCGATTACTCAGTGTGTGGGCCAGGTTGCCCAGCTGGTTCACAAAACCATTGCGGATGATGGCTGAAATACTAAACGCATGTTCTTCTTCTTTTGATTTTTTATCCAGCTTCAAATAACATAACAGCGAGATGAGCGCCGAGCAGCAGTATGAGACATAAAGTGCGGCGATATAACTTTTGGCAGAATTATTTTTCAGCGCAAAAATCTGTAGGCACAGGGTAACAAACAAAGCCAGGGGTTGAAACAACATTAAAAAATTGTAAGCGGCTATTTTCTGCCGGGCCAGCAATATCACACAATGAAAGGAGTGCAGGGTAATAACCAGAGAAAGAATGAGTCCGTGCAGCCATAACTCGCGCAACCCGATATGAAATACCAGGAGAACAACATTTAATAACCCGCCGCAAACCACGAGCCACAGCAGCCCGCTGCGGTACAGCTGTTTTAAAGGCAATCGCGGAATGTAATGCACCAGGGCATAACCCGTATAAATCTCGTTGATGATCTGCACAATGGCAATATTCACGATGAGCAGGCTCATTTGTCCCACCACGCTGCTGCCCAGCTGCCGGCTGGCTACCAGCAATATGCCCAGATTGAGCAGGGCTACCGCGCCGCGGGTAAAAAGGGTGGATATAAGGCGTTTGAGCAAGGGTTGTTTTTAAGAAAGAAACGTATTTATCCTGTTATGGCAAAATTTAAACGTCATTATACACCTCCGTCAATAGCTTCCCTACCTTTTCCACGGTATAATGCTCCGTTATAAAACGCCGCAATACCTCAGGATCGTATGAAGACTTTATCGAAGAGAATTTTAAGAAGGCTTCGCTTAAGCCGGCTTCATCCTTTTTGGCAATGGTGATGCCCAGTTCCGGACCAATATGGTCCGTTAAGCCTCCGGCCCGGCTGGTAATTACCGGCTTACCGCAGGCCAGTGCTTCTGCTATCGTAAGACAAAACGTTTCGTAGTTGCTGAACATCACCAGGGCGTCGCTTTGGTGGATGGCCTGCACAATGGCCTGGCCCATTAAGCGGCCGGTGAAGCTGACCGCATGGTGTAGCTGCAGATCTTTTACCAGCTGCTGCAATCCTGCGCGGCCGTCGCCTTCGCCTACAATTTGCAATGTGAGATCACTTTGTTTAATTAATGCCTGTTTAAAGGCGCGAATGATGCCGCTTACGTTTTTTTGCGAATCATCAAGCGCCGAAATATGGATGAAGCGCGTGCCGCTGTGTGGCTCTGCCGGCATAGGCCTGAACAGCTCTGTATTCACTACATTCGGCACGATGGTATAATTCCCTTTAAGGCCGTGGGCCTGCATGCAGGTTTCCAGATCCTTACTCACCGGCATAATACGCTGCGCGCCGGCAATTATTTTTTTTGTAAAATACTTCATCAGCAGGCCTTTGTAGCTGCCGTCGGCCGGGCAGTAGCCGCTCCAACCCTCGTTGATGATGTAAGGGATGCCGTAACTTTGGGAAAGGTGTTTTGCGCCAATGCCGGCGGGCATTACCACGTTTAGTTGAATAAGGCCGGGCCTGCTGCCGGTTGAAAATAAATGGCGATACCCCATTTCAAACCCCCTGAGCAGCTGTTTTCTTTTTTGTAAGGCCGATAAGCCGGGAAAGGCGGAGGTTATTTTTTTATAATAAACAATTACGGTGCGGATGTTTTTTTCGGTGCTCTCCACCAGTTCAAACTCCTGTGTAAGATGTTCGTCGGAGCACACGTGCAGCACGCTTACCGTGTTGCAAAGAGCCGCAGCTTCGGCAAAAGCCCGGTTAAAAATACCATGTGTGGGGTTATTGCGGTTGGGATACCACGACGAAATAAAGAGAATATGATGAGGCCTGCCCGGCATTGGGATTTAAATTTAAGGATTCAACATTCAAAATTCAACATTCACAGCAGGATTCAGGAACCAGGAGTCAAGACTTCAAGAAGCAAGACAACATTGGGACGGAAAAATAAAAATGAATAGAAAATTAATCAACGTTAATGGTCACTTCCATCATAAACATGGAGCGTTTTTCGTTGATTTCCTGGAAGCTGATGTCGAGCTTGTTGCCGCTTTTCATGCCAATGGTGATAAAGCCCAGGCCGGCACCGCCTTTGTCGCTGAGCTCGTTCTTTTCGAGATGCTCGAGGTAATAAGCTTTAAGCGCCGCCGGATCGTCGAAATTATTGATAGTGGCAATGTCTGATTTTAACTTGGCGATGGTATCGTTATACACCAGGTTGGCAGTGAGTATTTTTACGGTTTTGCCAACAATGTAAAGGATAAAGAAATTGTGTTTGGCCCCGTTGTCATCCTTATGGCCGTGGATGAACATGTTTTGAAGCGATTCGATGGAAATAAAGAACACTTTTTTGATCACGGTTTTGGGCAGACCCTTGTCCATGATCATGCTTTCGATCTCGGTTTCCAGCTTGGAGATGGTTTCCGAGTTTAAAACACCATCGTAGGCCAGGATCAGCTGGCCAATGCCGTTTACATGTTCAACCTGTTTTGAAAAATGCAGGTCAAAAAATTCAGCATCCTTATTTACTTTCACGTCCACTATTTAAAAAGTCCGTTTAATTCCGCATCAATCATGCGGATCACTTTTCCAAGGTCCTCTTTATTTTCACTGAAGTTCACATCATCCACATCCACCACCAGCACCTTGCCCGCTTCGTAAGAAGCGTTCCATGCCTCGTACCGCTCGTTCAGGCGTTTCAGGTAATCGAGGCGGATGCTGTTCTCATAGTCGCGCCCGCGCTTCTGGATCTGTTTTACAAGTGTAGGCACGCTGGCGCGCAGGTAAATGATCAGGTCCGGCGCTTTTACCAGGCTTTCCATGAGCTTAAATAAGGAAAAATAATTATCGTAGTCACGCGAGGTCATAAGGCCCATGGCGTGAAGATTGGGTGCAAAAATATAAGCGTCTTCGTAGATGGTTCGGTCTTGAACCACCGTGTGCTTGCCTTTGCGGATATCCAGAATTTGGTTAAAACGGTTATTTAAGAAATATACCTGCAAGTTAAAGGACCAACGCTGCATATCTTCATAAAAATCGTTCAGGTAGGGATTATCGTCTGCGTCTTCGTAGTGTGCGTGCCATTTGTAGTGCTTGGCGAGTAAAGATGTTAAAGTAGTTTTTCCCGACCCTATATTTCCCGCTATCGCGATGTGCATACGTTTTGTTAAATTATTAGACTAAAGTATAAAAATAACTTACAAAAACCAAAATTATGTTGACAAATACAAAATTTAAACAATTGAAGACTAGGTACTTGAACGGGTATTTGATTTTTCGGAAAGGTACGCCCGGCAAATATCTGCAATGGTTTGCTGCACCGGGATAAAACGGGTATCGAGCGCCTCCAGGATCTTTTGGCCGGAGAAGCGCTGCCGGTTAAATGCCGCCTGTACCACGGCTTTGGTTATTTTTGGCTCACGCAGGGTAAAAAAAGAAGCCAGCGAAGACAGCATGGCAGCCAGGCGCAGCATAGCCCGCGAGGATTTTACCGATGGCAGGGGCCTGCCCAGGTGCTTGTGAATGGTGTTTAATATTTCGTGGAAGGTATAATTGTTTTCAACCAGTATATAACGGTTTGCAAAGAAACGTGCCGCCACCAGGTCCACCATAATCCTGGCCACATCCGGTGCAGCCACATAAGCTGCCAGGCCATCGGTATAAAAACGGTTGCCGCGGTAGCAGGCATCGAACAGGCGCGAGCTGCTTTGCTGCCAGAAGCCGGGCGAAAGCACCACCCCCGGGTTTACAATTACGGCGTCGAGACCCTCTTCCATGCCGCGCCACACCTCGCGCTCGGCATTGTACTTGGTGATGGCGTAGTCGCTTTCGTGGCCCGAGGTTTTCCAGAAAACACCCTCGTGCAGGGGTTTTATGTAATCCAGGTTATTAATGGTGGCAATGGAACTTACGTGGCACAAGGTTATTTTTTTTGCCAGGCAGGCGTTCACCACGTTGGCAGTGCCTTTTTCATTAATGTCGGCCAGCTTTTTACGGTCGCGGGTGCTGAAGGATACAAAGCCCGCACAGTGATATACCGTGCTGATACCCTGCAGGGCCTCATCTACCGAAAGAATGTCGCGCACATCGAGCTCCACCCATTGTATTTTTCCAAACAGCTCTCCGGCATTGGGAATGTAGTAAGAGAACAGCTGTTTTAACCGGCCCGTGTCGCTGCCCGCCTGTTTGGCGGCCACCACAGGCTGATTGCGCCGGAGCAGCTCCAGAACAACGTGACTTCCTACTATGCCGGTGGCCCCGGTTACTAAATTCACAATTACTTAATTATACAAATACAATGCGCTGCAGGGCAAAAAACAGGCCCATTTGCACCAGCAGGCCCAGGCAAAAGCCCAGGTACACCTGCGAGGGTTTGTGCTCGTTGAGCTGCAGCCGGGCAAAGCCCAGCAGGCCGGCTATTACAATAATGCCAATGTAAAACTGCGTCATATCAAACCTGAGCAGCCGCGAAATGGAAATGAGCACGCCCAGCAGCCCGCCAATGCCCACCATGTGGGCGCTGATCTTGAACCTGAGGTTGATAATGGCCGTGAGCAATATAGCCAGCCCCGCTCCTGCAACCGATATTTTAATCACGTTCCAGATGTTTACATCGAGCATCAGGTAAAACAGCCCGAAATAAAACACCGAGGTCATGATGTAAGGAAAGGTACGGTCCTGCTGGCGGCTCAGGCTCAGCGAAGGGATGCGCTTAAGGCGGTAAAGAATAAGGATGTTGAGGGCTGGGAACAAAAATGAGAATAAAAAAACAACCAGCGAAATGCGCCACTTGGTTCCGGAGGTGGTGAGGTAATCATACACGGTGTTGTGTATGCCAAAAAACAGCAGCAGGCAGCCGTAAGTGCACATCAGCAGCGGATGAAAAACAACAGAAAGAGTGGTGGCCAGGTGTTTCAAAACGTTCAGGATAATAATTTGGATAATTGGCTGATCTCTTTGCGTACCTGGCCATTCTGATAAATAATGTTGTAAACGGCCTGCGTAATGGGCATGTGCACATTTACCTGGCGGTTTATCTCATACACGCATTTTACAGCGTAGTATCCTTCGGCCACCATGTTCATTTCGAGCTGGGCCTGTTTTACGCTGTAGCCCTTGCCCAGCATGGTGCCAAACATGCGGTTGCGGCTGAACTGCGAATAGGCGGTTACCAGCAGATCGCCCAGGTAAGCCGAGGCGTTGATGTCGCGATCGATGGGATGCACGGCATCCACAAAACGCTTGATTTCCTGGATGGCATTGCTCACCAGCACGGCCAAAAAATTATCGCCATAGCCCAGGCCGTGGCAAATACCGCCGGCAACGGCAATCACATTTTTGAGCACAGCCGAATATTCGGTGCCGTATATATCGTCGCTCACCGTTGAGCTTAAATAGCGGCAGTTCAACAAGCTGCTTACTGTTTGTGCATTGGCGGTGTTAATGGATGCAAGTGTGAGATAGCTCAGTTTTTCGAGCGCCACTTCTTCGGCATGGCAGGGGCCGGTAATAACGCCAATGTTTTCGAGCGGCACGCCAAATACCTTGTTCAGGTATTCGCCCACAATTAAATTGTGCTGCGGCACAATGCCCTTAATGGCCGAAAAAATAATCTTGCCTTCCAGATCCTTTTGTTGCAGGCCGGCAAAGGCATCGTGTAAAAAGGCCGATGGAATGGCCAGCACCAGGTAATCGGATTGTTTGATGCAATCGGCCAGCGAGCTAAAAAAACGAATCTTACCGGTATCAAACTCCACCGAGCTGAGGTAGCGGGGGTTGGTGTTGTATTCGCGGAAAAAAGCAATGTCCTCTTCCTTGCGGATGTACCAGTTGATACCGGCTGTGTTGTTAAGAAACAGCTTGGCCAGTGCCGTGGCCCAGCTGCCGCTGCCAATCATTGCTATAGTAGGGTGCCCTGGCATATTCAGGGCCTTAATTTACACAAAAATAATGTCATCGTCGCCTAAATTTCCGGCGCCGGCAAAGCGGTTATACACGCGGGCCAGGGTAATCACATCTTTTTTACAATAGCGTTCAATCTTTGCCAGGTCTTTTTCCTCGTAAAAGGTTTTGCTTACCATGCTCCCGTCCATATCGTCCTTGGGCGAAGGAATGCCAAACACATGCGCCAGCAGGTTCAGCGAGCTGAAGTTTTTAATGTCGCCGAATTTCCAAAGGTCCATGGTATCAATGTGTTTTACCTCCCAGGGCCGCAAGCCCTGTATTTGCAATAGTTTGGGCAGGGGCAGATTGTTGATGAGAAAGCGCCGGCATAAGAACGGGAAATCAAACTCCTTGCCGTTGTGCGCGCACAGCAGGTGGGCAGAGCTGTTGAAATGCTGCTGCAACAGGTCTGAGAATTGTTTTAAAAGATCGGTCTCGTTTTCAGAGGCAATGGTTTTTACCCTAAACTTGCCCTGGTTGTAAAACCCCAGGCCAATTACCACCACTTTGGCGAACTCGGCATAAATGCCGGCTTTGGCATATTGCTGCTCGGGCGTTGCTTCTTTAAGGTATTGCCATTTTTTGTCCCACAGCTCTTTGGTGTTTTCGTGCAGCTCGTTGTAATTGTACACAGCAGGTACTGTTTCAATGTCAAGAAACAGGATCTTTTCGGGATCGGTTTTTGTCATAAAAATAATAACGGTTATGGTGTATAATCACGTGGGTAAATTTTAAAACTGTAAATAAACCGGCCCTCCTTGTCGCTGTAATCGTATTCAAACACTGTCTTCCGGTCGCGCAGCTCCTTCATCTGTGCATTGGTACGAATAAGGCTCAGCAGGCCGGGCCACAGCGCTTTGCGAAATTCGGCCGTATCCACACTGGCGGCAGCAATGTTCACCAATGTGTATTTATACGCCAGCGCGTTATCGGTTTTTATTTCAATGCCGTCAATCCGTGTTTCCGAATCGATCATCTGCGGACACTTGGCGTTAATGTCGGCCACTACCTGTTCAATGGATTTTTCCTGCGATGCGGTGCCGTTACAGTTTGTAAAACATAACCCTGCAAAAAAAAACAAAGCAAAAATAAAAGCACGGTGTGTCATAAAATAAAATCTGGAAAATGTGTACCTGGAATTTCTCTCAACTCTCAGCTTTAAACGTTTAACTACTGTTACTTAAGGCCCTGGTACATTTTGGCCAGCGCTTCTTTGGTTTCGGTAGCCGATTTTAGCTCCTTTTCCAGCTGGCTGGCGTCTTTGTTCTCTTTTTTAGCTGCATCGGCCTTTTCCACCAGGCTTTTTTCTTTTGTTTCCCAGGCAGCCATAATATCTTTAATGCCCTTGGTGGCGGCATACTTGGTAAACTTATTCGCATCCCTGCCAAGCATCTCCAGATCTTTGGCCGCCGCAAGGGCCGAGGCATCGCTGGTGCAGCGCTTGGCCGTTTTGGCATACTGCGTGCAAAAGGTCACCATTTCAAAGCCATTAAAATAAGGGATGGCCGATTGAAAGAAAGGAAGCTGTGCATCGCTGCCATTATTGGCATACAGGTCCATCACAGGATACAATACATCTTTGCCGCTTTCTTTTTCAAATGCCTTTGCTTTTTCCATGGCCGTTTTTGTATCGGTTTTTGCAAAGTATTGCAGAGCTTCGCCGCAAATGGCGTACGACTGTTCGCCGAGTGCTTTTTCGTTGAGGGCTTTCACATCGGCATCGGTGCCAAATTGTTTGTTGAGCGAGGCCAGCGCTTTGGCCCGCGTTTTGGTGACCTTGTCGCTTGCATAAATGTCAAGCAGCAGTGTTTTAACGGCCGCTTTGTCAGTTGCCAGGTTATCGAGCCTGCCAATGGCCATGTTGCGAATGGCGGCCAGCTTATCGTAACGTGCGGCATGCCTGAAAACGTTAGCCACGGCGGTATCGCCCGAAGCCGGGTCCAGCTTTTTCAATGCTTCCTGGCGGTCGCCAAATAAAGGCGCGTTGCGGTACTGAAACACATATTCCTTGCTGCTTTTGATGTAATCCAGGTCGCAAAGCAATTGCCGCTCCGCATCAAAGTTTACCAGCAATGGCTTGCCGGAGGTAATAATGCTGAAGGTTTGTTTGGCTTCGGTAATGTTTATGTGACTGCGCTCCGGGGCTCCGTCCACATATACATCCACTTCCAGCGGCAGGGTGTATAAAGGGAATTTTTTTAAATCCTGGTTTTGTTCCACGGTCAGCTCCAGCAGGTTGTTCTCGGCATGAAAAGCAGTGCTTATTTTTAATTTTGGGCGGCCTTTGTTTAAAAACCATTGGTTAAAGAACCAGTTCATGTCGCGCCCGCTTACTTCTTCCACTGCCAGGCGCAGGTTGTGGATTTCGGCCGATTTAAATTTATTGGTCTCCAGGTATTTTTTCAGCGAAGCAAAAAAGGCATCGTCACCCACGGCCTTGCGCAGCATGTGCAGCACCTGCCCGCCTTTGTTGTAGCTAAAGGCGTCAAACATGTCTTCGCGGTCTTCGTAATCAAAGCGCACCAGGTCCACTTCTTTTTCGGAGGCCAGGTAACCTTCGCGGCTTTTGAACGAATGGTAATCGGCGGCATCGCGGCCGTTCTTATATTCCTCCCACAGGTATTCGCCGTAGGTGGCAAAGCTTTCGTTGAGCGGCAGGTTGCTCCAGCTCTCGCAGGTCACCAGGTCGCCAAACCACTGGTGAAACAGCTCGTGTGCAATCACCGAATTGCCTTTTTTTCCATCCACCATTTCGCGCGGGGTTTGGTACACCATAAAATCGCCGTGCAGGGTGGCGCTGGTATTTTCCATGGCGCCGCTCACATAGTCGCGGGCTACTACCTGCGCATATTTTGGCCAGGCATAAGGCACGCCCAGCCTGTTCGAATAAAATTCCATCATTTCGCGGGTGTCGCCAAAAATAGCTTTGGCATACGGTTCGTATTCTTTCTCCACGTAGTAGCTCACCTCTTTCCCGTTCCAGGGCTGATCCACCACCTTTTTAAATTCGCCAACGGCCATCATGGCCAGGTAAGGTGCGTGCGGCAGATCGAGCACCCAGTGATCGGTGCGCAGGCCAAAATCATCTTTTTTAGAGTCTGCCAAAACACCGTTTGAAAGTGTGGTGTATTTATCCTCCACGGTGATAAAAATTTCCTGCATCATTTTAGAATTAGGGCTGTCGATGGTAGGAAACCAGGCCGAGTTCGACTGGGTTTCGCCCTGTGTCCATATCTGCGGCATTTTGTATTTGTTCTCGCCTTTTGGGTTGATAAAGTAAAGGCCCTTATCATCGTTAATGGCCATGCTGCCGCCGCTTTTCAAATTGTTGGGATGAGCAATGTAATCGATCACCACATAATAATTCTCTTTGCTTGTGAACAGGCGGCCCAGGTTTATTTTAATGGTGTCGTTTTTATATTTAAAGGAAGAAGCCAGCACCGTGTTCCAGATATCCACCTTTTCTTCCACCGTTTTATTGCCCACTTTTTTCTTTTCGGTCACCGAAGCTTCTTCGTGCACTTCCACACGCTTAATCTCCATGCCGCGGGCATTGAGGTACAGCACATCCGTAGGATAGAAATGCGGCCTGGCCTGTATGCTGGCCCTGCCGTACATTTTACATTCGCTCCAGTCAAACCGCACGTCCAGCTCGGTGTGTATCAGATCGCTGCTAATGGTGTTGGTGGCGCGGTACACCTCGCGTTTTACGGGCTCGTTGGCGGTTACCGTAATGGTATCCATTTGTATGGCCGGTTCGTTGGCTATGGAAGGGGTGGGTGTTGTAACTTTTTTGGTGCTATGGCATGCGACCAGTAAAATGGCCGGAGCAAATAAAAATCTGAAATTCATCCAGGGTTGTTTTAAATGTAAAAATGGAATTAATTTATTGAATCCCAAAATTTTAAGGCAGATATTGACCCCATAAAATTTTGCGGTAAAAACGTAGAAAGACCAATGACTGAAAATATTTAGAAAGCAGCTCCTAAATCACGAAAGCAGCTGAAATGCCCCAAACGCCGAAATATAGGCCAGTGCAAACATAAAGCAGAACTGGACGATCACCCACTTCCAGCTTTTGGTTTCGCGCTTGACAACCGCTACGGTGCTCATACACTGCATGGCAAAAGCATAAAACAGCAACAGCGACCAGCAAACGGCAGCCGTGTATCTTGGCTGGCCAAGCCCATCTTTTTCGGCCACCAGTTTTTCCTTAATGCCCGTAAGGTTGTCATCGCCGCCCGACTGATAAATGGTGGCCATGGTGCCCACAAACACTTCGCGGGCGGCAAAGGAGGTGATAAGGGCAATGCCTATTTTCCAGTCGAAGCCCAGGGGGCGGATCACCGGCTCAATTGCATGACCCAGCCTGCCGATAAACGAATGCTCCAGCTTTTCGGTTTGTATGCTGCGCAGGGCCGCTTCGGTGGCTGCTGTTTGCGGCGCAATTTCGAGCGCCTGCTGTTTTGCCTCGAGCGCCTTAAATGTGGGGCTGAAGCTGTGCGAGCTCAAAAACCACAGTACAATCGAAATGGCCAGAATGATCTTGCCGGCTTCTTTAATAAACACCTTTACTTTGGTGTATACCATAATGCCGATGTTTTTAGGCTGTGGCCATCGGTACACCGGCAGTTCCATAATAAAGAACGATTTTTCGCTGGTTTTGATAAGACGCTTTAATACCGAAGCAGTGATAAGCGTTACCACAAAACCCAGCATGTAAAGCAAAAACAGCACCAGCCCTTTTGAATTAAACACGCCTAAAAAATGCGTATTGGGATACAGCACCGCAATAAGCAGGGTATACACCGGCAGGCGCGCCGAACAGCTGATGAGGGGCAGCACAAAAATAGTGATGAGCCGCTCTTTTACATTGCTGATGGAGCGTGTGGCCATAATGGAAGGTACCGCGCAGGCCGTGCCGCTGATGAGCGGGATCACCGATTTGCCGTTAAGGCCGAAGCGGCGCATGACCTTATCCATAATAAAACTGGCGCGGGCCATATAACCCGAGTCTTCGAGAAAGCCAATGAATAAAAACAAAAAGGCGATCTGCGGCACAAACATTACCACGCCGCTAACACCGGCAATTACCCCGTTTACCAGCAGGTCGTTCAATTGGCCTTCGGGCAAATGTGTGCGTGTAAACTCACCCAGCATCAGAAAGCCCTGCTCGATCCAGGCCATGGGTTTTTCGGAGATAAAAAAGATAAACTGGAACACCAGGAAAAGGACAAGCAATAACACCACGTAGCCCAATATCTTATGCGTGGTTATGGCATCAATGCGCGCGGTGATCTCTTTGCGAGAAAGCTGCTGGGGGCTTTTTACGTAGCGGGCCACCAGGTAATTGATGGTGTTGTAGCGGTAAATCTTATCGGCATTTTCGGTGGCGGTGGGCTCCTTGCCGGTTTGTGCGTGAAGATTTGTATGGATGAATGCCCTGTAATTACCATTGGCTACATAACTGGCGCTGAGATCGTAAAACAGGCTGTCGCTTACCTTTGCCTGTACAATGGCTTCCTTTAGCTGTGTAAACCCCTGGCGGTGCCGCGAGTCAACAGGTATTACCGCCACGCCCAGCGTAGCAGCCAGGCCTTTGGTGTCAATGTGTATGTGCTGCGCTTCGGCCTCATCCATCATGTTGAGCGCCACCACGGTTTTAAATTTAAGATCGATGAGCTGCGTGGCCAGCAGTAAATTCCGCTTCAGGTTGGTGGCATCGGCTACAATCACCACAATGTCTATCTGCTCGCTTGCGTCCAGCAGGGTCTGGCAGGCAATCTCCTCATCGTGCGATTTTGGGAATAAGCTGTAAATGCCCGGCAGGTCGAGAATAGAAAACTGGTAGCGCGTTTTGCCGGAATAAAAATCGGTATGGCCCTCCAGCCGGTCTACCGTTACCCCGGCATAATTGCCGGTTTTTTGATTAAGACCCGTTAAGCCATTAAACAGGCTCGATTTGCCGGCATTGGGGTTTCCCAGCAGGGCTATGCGAAGGCGCGTATTTGTGTGAGTTTCAGGCACGTTAGGCCACCAGTTCTATCAGCACGGAGTCGGCCTCTTCTTTGCGCAGGCTTAGCTCATAGCCCGAAACACTAATGGCAATGGGGCAGCCCAGGGGAGCTGTTTTTGAAAGGGTTACTGTTTCGCCCGGCAGGCAGCCCATTTCAATGAGCCGGGAGCTTAACAATTCGTTTGTAAACAAACGAACCACAGCGGTTTGCCCCTTTTGTAATTGTGCTAACGTTGGCATAGAATTAACCTCTAAAGTTAGGCATTTGTGCCTTTTTTGTTAATACCATAAATAAGGTATCCCGGGGCCTACCTGTTTTATGGTATTGTGAAAATTTAACAGGGCAAATAGCTTTGTATCATGAATAGATTGCCCCTTTTGGGATGCCTCATTTTTTTATTTTCCCTCAACAGTGTTTCACAGGTTATTACGCGTGAAGATTCCTTAAATGCCGGGTTAACGCCCAAAAGCGCACCCACCGTTATTTCGGGTTATGGCCAGGCCAAGGTGGAGTACGATCTCAGGAACCAAACCGGCACAGCCAGCCTTACCCGCAACGTACTGTTTTTGGGCCATCGTTTTTCCGACCGCATCTCTTTTTTTTCGGAGCTGGAGCTCGAAAACGCCAAAGTGGCCACCGGCAATCCGGCGGGCGAGATTTCGATGGAGCAGCTGTTCCTGAAATTTAATGTGAATCACAATAATTATATTGTTGCCGGACTGTTTATTCCCCGCATGGGAATCATAAACGAAAATCACCTGCCCACCACATTTAATGGTAACGACAGACCTTACGTAGAGCAATTTGTGATACCGGCTACCTGGCGCGAGCTGGGCGTTGGGTTTTACGGCCAAATTCCGGCACTGCCGGGGCTCAATTATTCGGCGGCGCTTATGAACGGGTTAAACAGCGAGGGGTTTAAGCAGGGCTCGGGCATTCGCGAAGGCCGCTTTGAAGGCAGCAATGCCAGCGCCTCCAACCTGGCGGTAAATGCAGCATTGCTTTATTATGTGAGCCATTTCCGCATCCAGGCCTCCACGTATTTAGGCGGCAGCGCCGGCGTGTCGAAAAAGAAGGGCGATAGCCTGGGGCTTGATTATGGCGCTTTTGGAACACCGGTGGCATTAAACGAAATAAATGTGCAATACAACGGACCCAGCGGCATCCAGTTTAAAGCGCTGGGCTGCTTTGTAAGCATTAAAGATGCCGACCGGATCAATAAGGCTTTCGCCAATAACACACCCAGCAGCATGTATGGTTATTATGTGGAGCTGGGCTATAATCTGTTTAAGCCGTTTATGAAGCTAAGCTCTAAGAGCCTGATGCTGTTTGCCCGCTACGAAGCCATGAACCTGAATGCCAGCCTGCCTAAGAACGGTGTTGAGGATGGCTACCAGGAAAAACAGTTTTTGGTGGCCGGCCTGCATTTTCAGCCGCTAAAAGGTGTTTCGGTAAAAGCTGATTTTGTAAGAAGAATTACAGGAGACTATAACAAGCTGTTGTACGTTACCAACCCCTACGCCACCAATGTGCCGTTTTTTACCACTAATAATTTTGTGAACCTGGGCATAGGCTATAGTTTTTAAATGCTGCGCCGCGAGTTCATAAAATCATCGTGTATGGGATGTGCCAGTATAATAGGCGCTGGCGCCCTGTTAAGCGCATTAAGCTCCTGTTCGCCGCTGCCGGTGTTGCAAACCAGCTCGGCCGAAAAAACCATCCTGGTGCCGGAGCTTTCTTTTAAGGAAGGGCAAAACTTATTGATCGTAAAAAACCCCAACCTGGAGTTTGACATTTTGGTGGTAAAGAAAAAAGACAACAGCTATAATGCTCTTTATATGCAATGCACCCATCAGAGCCAGTCGCTTACGGCAAACAAGTCGGGCCTGTTTTGCTCGTTGCATGGCAGTGCGTTCGATCTGAACGGGAATGTAACCGTGCAGCCGGCCACAGCGCCCTTAAAAAAATTTAAAACCGAAGTAGATAACAGCACCATTAAAATACACTTAAACTAATCCAATACACCTTCATCATGAAAATCACTCATCTTTCTCTGGCGGCACTCCTTTTGGCTGGCGCCCTTTCCTGCAAAAAATCAGAAAAAAAGCCCGAGGCCGAAAATCCAGCCACTCCTGAAAACCCGGCAGAAGCTAGGAAGCAGATCCTGAATGAAGTGGCAGCGAACGTGATCCTGGCTTCGTATGCCGACATGGCGGCTAAGGCAAACACCCTTTATAACAACCTGGTGGCCTTCAGCGGCGCATCCACTGCCGCTAACCTCACTGCCGCAAAAACCTCGTGGAAAGATGTGCGCAGCGCCTGGGAGCAATCGGAAGGATTTTTGTTTGGCCCTGTAAGCGTTGATAATATTGACCCCCGCATTGATACCTGGCCGATTGATTTTAACCGCATGGATTCGGTGCTGGCCTCGTCAGACGCTTTTACTTCGTCGTACATCGACAACCTCGAGGAGTCGCTGAAAGGCTTTCATCCCTTGGAGTACCTGCTGTTTGGCCAAAACGGCAATAAGGACGAAACCCAGTTCACGAGCCGCGAAAAAGACCTGGCGGTAGCACTGGCGCTCAACATCAAAACACTGAGCGATCAGGTAAAAAACTCGTGGGACCCCGCGGTTTCGAATAACTACACCGTTAAATTTACAACTGCCGGCTCGGGCAGCGCTATTTACGCCACGCAGCGTGCCGTATATGAAGAGGTGATTGACGCCATGGCGGGCATTTGCGACGAAGTGGCCAACGGCAAAATAAAAGAGCCGTTTGATGCCGTAGATCCTTTGCTGGAAGAATCGCCTTTTGCAAAAAACTCAATAGTTGATTTTACCAACAACATTAAAAGCGTGCAAAACATGTACCTGGGCAAGTACACCAGCGATGGCAAAGGCATGGAAGACCTTATCAAATCAGGCAACCTGGCCATGGACGGAAACATCAAAACAAAAATTGCCGCAGCCATTACCTCTCTCAATAATATTACCATGCCTTTTGGTCAGGCCATTTCAACCACCAACGGACAGCGCACGCAGGTGCAAAACGCCATTAATGCCATAGGCGACTTGCAGGCTTACCTGGAAGGTGATGTGAAAACCTATCTTCAAACCATTACCAACTAAAAAAACATGCGCTCCACAAAAACGCTGATCACTTGTTGCTCCTGCCTGCTGGCCCTGCTGTTTGCTGTGTTTCAATCCTGCAAAAAGCCCGAGCCGCTAAAGGAAGAAGACCGCAACGAGTGGTACAGCGGGGGCAAGCAAACGGTTTTTAACAGCGGCTCTTCGGCCTTCAGCCAGATGTTTACCGGGCTCACCGAATTAAAAGAGCAATTGCACGAAGCCGGTGACGCCGCTTTTGAAGCCACTTTTAACAGCGACAGAACCCAACTCAATCACGGGCTGGGTCCCGTGTTCAACAACCAGTCCTGCGGCTCGTGCCATATTGCAGATGGCCGCGGTAAAGCGCCCAATGCCGGCGATGCCTTAAGCTCGCTGCTTATCCGCATCAGCGTTCCAGGCCAGGGGCCGCATGGCGGGCCCAATCCTGTGCCGGGCTTTGGGGGGCAGTTGCAGCAACGCGGTATTTTTGGCATTGCTGCCGAGGCGGGTGTAAAAGTAAGCTACACCGAAAACAGCTACCAGTTTACCGATGGCGAAACCTACAGCCTTCGCGCGCCATTGTTTACGATTGAAAATCCTTACATGGCCATGCCAGGCGGTGTGATGATCTCGGCCCGCATGGCCAGCCCGGTGTGCGGCCTGGGATTATTGGAGGCGATTGACGAAGCCGACATTATTGCCCGTGCTGATGAGAACGACGCCGATGGCGATGGCATCAGCGGCAGGCCCAACTATGGTTTTGACGTGCTGTCGCAAAGCGTAAAGCTTGGCCGTTTTGGCTGGAAGGCCGCTCAGCCCAGCATCATTCAACAATCGGCCGGTGCCTATGTGGAAGACATGGGCATTACCAACATGATTTTTAAGCAGGAAAGCTGCTACGGTCAGCCGCAGTACGATGCCGGCCAAACCGGCTACGAGCTGGGCGACAGCACGCTGTATGCCGTGGCGTATTACATAAAAACACTGGCTGTGCCCGGAAGAAGAAATGCCAACGATGCGGAAGTAAAAAACGGTAAAACTGTTTTTAATAACATTGGCTGCGTAAAATGCCATACGGCCCGCCATACAACCGTTACCGACATGATTTTCCCCGAGCTTTCCAACCAGGTTATTTATCCATACAGCGATTTGCTGCTGCACGACATGGGTCCCGACCTGGCCGATAACCGCCCCGATTTCAGGGCCAGCGGCAGCGAGTGGCGCACCCCGCCGCTGTGGGGCATTGGCCTTACCACCATTGTGAACGGGCACAACAACTTTTTGCACGACGGGCGCGCCCGCAATTTAACCGAGGCCATTATGTGGCATGGCGGTGAAGGAGAAGCTTCAAAAAACGCTTTTAAAAATCTTTCCAAATCCGATCGCGCTGCGTTGCTCCGGTTTTTGAATTCGCTATAAATAATTCAAAATTCAAAACTCAAAATTCAAAAGAACCCGTTGATGAGCGGAGTTGAAGCGACAGAATACAACGTACATTGTACAATCCTAATTAAAAACTTTTCCTTACTTTAAAGCGGCCGTTGCACCCTAAAAACAGCATGCTTAAAACCATTCGTTACAAACAAGAAAAGATCAGCTTCTTCGATAAAGGAAAGGGCAGGGCAGTGGTATTATTGCATGGGTTTTTGGGCTCGCACCGCATTTGGGAGACCACCATCCACAATCTTTCAAAATCGTACCGTGTTGTTGCCATCGATTTGCCCGGCCATGGGGCCACGCCCTGCATTGGCTATGCCCATAGCATGGACCTGATGGCCCGCTGCGTGAAAGCGGTGATGGATGCGCTGAAGCTTAAAAAATATGTGATTGTGGGCCACAGCATGGGTGGTTATGTGGGCCTTGCCTTTGCCGATCTTTTTCCGGATAGCCTGCGGGGCCTGTGCCTGTACAACAGCACTGCCTATGCCGACAGCGAGGAAAAAAAGAAAGACCGCCTGCGGGCCATACAGCTGGTAAAGGCCAGCAAAACGGTGTATACAAAAAACACCATCCGCAACTTGTTTGCCACTAAAAACCTGAAGTACCTGAAAGAAGAGATTACCTTTGCCACAGCCATTGCCAAAGAAACCGGCAAACGGGGCATTGTGGCGGCATTGCATGGCATGCGCGACCGGCAGAGCCGCGACGTAATACTGGGCCTGGTGCAATACCCCATTATGATGGTGATAAGCCGGCACGACAACATGCTGCCCGAAAGCGCGCTGCTGGAGCAGGCGCAGCTGATCCGCAACAAAACCATTTTGCACCTCGAGCACGACGGGCACTTCGGCTTCCTTGAATCGCCAAGGCAAAGCAACAAGGCGCTGCGCGGGTTTTTAAGAAAATGCTTTGTATAAGCTTATAACTCCAGTCGCTGCTTTACCGCTTCAAACAACACAATGCCCGATGCCACCGAAACGTTGAGCGAGGCAATTTTACCGGCCATTGGTATTTTTACCTGCACGTCGCTGCGTTTCAGGTATTCGTTGCTGATGCCGTTCTCTTCGCTGCCCATGATCACCACGGTGGGCTGTTTAAAATCGGCCTCGTAAATCAGCGTATCGGTTTTTTCGTGGCAGGCCACTATTTGCAGCCCGCTTTCCTTTAAGTATTCAAGAGTGGTCTTCAAATTGTCTTCGCGGCACACTTTGAGCCGGTGCAGGGCGCCGGCGCTGGTTTTTATGGCGTCGCCGTTTATCTGCGCGGCGCCGCGGCTCGGTATAATAATAAAATCAACCCCCGCACATTCGGCGCTGCGGGCAATGGCGCCAAAGTTGCGCACATCGGTCACGCGGTCAAGCACCAGCAGCAGCGGGGTTTTGCCCTGCTCAAAAATGCCTGCCAGCAGCTCTTCGGTTTGGTAATAATTTATTTCGGTGAGGTAGGCAATCACGCCCTGGTGGTTCTTATCGGTGAGGCGTTTCAGCTTTTCGGGAGGCACAAACTGTATGGGCACGGTTTGCCCGCGCAGGGCCTGCCGCAATTGGTTGTACAGCTCGTTCGAAAGGCCTTTCTGTATCAGTATCTTTTCAATATCCTTGCCCGCTTCCAGCGCCTCTATCACGGCCCGCATGCCAAATATCAGGTTGTCTTCCATGCGGCAAAGTACCTGAAATTTATTCCATTTAGCAAATGATTAAAAAGCACCCGCTCTTTTAAAACGTGTTTGCTATGTGCTTCTTTCCTTGTATCTTTACCTTAAATTTAAAAGATGGATACGCTGCACCGTAAAGTGGAAGAGGCCCTTGATACCATTCGCCCATACCTTGAGGCCGATGGGGGCAATGTGGAGGTTGTTGAAATAACCGGGGATCAAACGCTTAAGATAGAGCTGAAAGGCGCCTGTAAAACCTGCAACATGAGCCACATGACCATGCGCGCCGGCATTGAAGAAACCATTCGCCGCGCTGTTCCCGAAATTAAAGAAATCATCTCTGTTAATTAGTGTATGAAACTCACACAAAAGCTTCTTCAAAGTAAAAAAACGCTTTTTTCGATCGAAATTCTCCCCCCTTTAAAAGGCAAAAGCATACAAAGCATTTACGATGGCATTGACCCGCTGATGGAATTTAAGCCGGCCTTTGTTGACGTGACCTATCACCGCGAAGAATACATTTATAAAAAGCGCGACGGCGGCTATCTCGAAAAAGTGAGTATCCGCAAGCGCCCGGGCACGGTTGGCATTTGTGCCGCCATTATGAACAAGTACAACGTGGATGCCGTGCCGCATATTATCTGTGGAGGCTTTACCCGCGAGGAAACCGAAAATGCGCTGATAGACCTGCAGTTTTTGGGGATCGACAATGTGCTGGCCCTGCGTGGCGACAGCATTAAAACCGAGCCTTCGTTTGTGCCTGAGCCGGGCGGGCATGCTTATGCCATCGACCTGGTGAAACAGATCACCGAAATGAACAAGGGCAATTACCTGGATGATGACATGAGCGAAGCGGCGCCCACCAATTTTTGCATTGGGGTGGCCTGCTATCCCGAAAAACATTACGAAGCGCCCAACATCATCAGCGACCTTAAAAATTTAAAAGCAAAAGTGGACGCCGGCGCCGAGTATGTGGTAACGCAAATGTTTTTTGACAATAAAAAATATTTTGAATTTGTAAAGCTCTGCCGCGAGCATGGCATTAATGTGCCCATTATTCCGGGGCTGAAAATATTAACCAGCAAAAAGCAGATCACCAGCCTTCCCAAAATTTTTCAATGCGATATTCCGCAGCCTTTTTACGAGCAATTGGAAAAGTGCAAGGACGATAAGCAGATAAAAGAAGCAGGCATCAAATGGTGCATTGAGCAAAGCAGGGAGCTGATAAAAGCCAATGTGCCCTGCCTGCATTTTTATACCATGGGTGCTTCAGAAACCACAAAGGCAGTGGCCCGCGAAGTGTTTTAACGGCTGCACAATTGCCCGATGAATTATAATTTTTACACCGGCGAGGTTTTGCTTATTAATAAGCCTTATACCTGGAGCAGCTTTCAGGCGGTGAATAAAATCAAATACGCCATCAAAAAACACCCGTCCCTGTTACTCGACCAGGTAATGACCAAGCCCAAGGTGGGTCACGCAGGCACGCTCGATCCCTTGGCAACCGGGCTGCTGATTGTTTGCACCGGCAAAAAAACAAAAAGCATCAACGAATTTATGGGCCTGGAAAAAGAATATACAGGCACGTTTTGCCTGGGAGCCACCACGCCCTGCTTTGACCTTGAAAAGCCGGCCGACCGGCACTATCCCACAGAACATATTACCGAAGAAGCGATTTACGATACTGCCCGCGGCTTTGTGGGCCTGCAGCAACAGGTGCCGCCCATTTTCAGCGCGGTGATGATAAACGGCAGGCGCGCCTATGAGCTCGCAAGGGCGGGTGAAGAAACCGAAATCAAACCAAGGGAAATTGAGATCAAAGAGTTTGAAATAAGCAATATCGGGATGCCATTTGTCGATTTCAGGATCGTATGCAGCAAGGGAACTTATATCCGCAGCATAGCCCGCGATTTTGGACTGGCGCTGAACAGCGGGGCGCACTTAACCGCTTTGTGCCGTACGCGCATAGGAAGCTTTGAGCTGAATAACGCACTTACGCCGCAGCAGTTTGCCGGTTCGCTTGGTTAATCTGTTTTTCACAGTCCTCGTTTCGAAGGACTAACAGCATCATCAGATGTTTAAAAAATGCAGGAACTCATCCAGCCGGTCGTTCATGCCCCTGTCAAAACCGCTGGTGTTAAAAGTGGCTTTTACTGAATAGTTGTAGCGGTTAAAAGTTTGAATGATGCCCGAAAGGTCTTCGCGGTTTACTTTAATGGTTACCTCTAACTTAGTGCTTTCGGGAGTGGAAGAAATGTGCAGGCTCAGAATTTTGGCATCGTTGCCTTCAATAATATTGCCAATTTGTGTCACCGAATAATCGTGCTGGTTCATCTCCAGCACAATTACGCCGCCGGGATTTTGCACCGCTATCATGGTGCTGAGGTTTTGAACAATGCCTTTCAGCGTAATGCAGCCTTTATACATTTCCTGCTCGTCCAATACCGGTATCAGGCTTAAATTAAGGCTGCTCATGAGCTTCACCAGGTCGTACGTATGCTGGTGATGGTGAATGACCGGCCGCATCAGGTGCAGCTTGCTTACGTTGATCTGCTCATCGGGGTGCTCGTAATCCATCAGGTCGGTTTCAGATACCACGCCAATCAGCTCGCGGTTGTTCACCACGGCCAGGTGCGACACCTTGAACTGTTCCATCCAGTCAAGCGCCAGCTCCACGGTATCCGTTATTTTTAACGGGGGAATCTCGTCTGTTATTAAATCTCCGACCAGCATTTGCAGGCAAA
This sequence comes from Bacteroidia bacterium, assembly GCA_044221905.1. Taxonomy (GTDB): domain Bacteria; phylum Bacteroidota; class Bacteroidia; order B-17B0; family Aurantibacillaceae; genus Aurantibacillus. Next base: position 369,348 of record JBGAOE010000002.1, on the reverse strand, counting down.
AGTAGTAAATTAATTAATTTTGAAACTAATTTATAAAAAACTAACAATTGTTTGAAAAGCCGTCGGAAATTTTACTTTAATTTTAAATCCCCGCTACATTCATAAATGGTTAAATTAAGCGTTAATATCAATAAAATAGCCACCCTGCGCAATGCACGCGGCGGCACTGTTCCAGATGTTATAAAAGCCGCCACAGACATTGAGCGCTTTGGCGCACAGGGCATTACCGTGCACCCGCGCCCCGATGAGCGGCATATTACCTATAAAGACGTGCGGGCATTAAAACCGGTATTAACCACAGAATTTAATATAGAAGGGAATCCACGCGAAAAAAAATTTGTAGACCTGGTGCTGGAAGTAAAGCCCCACCAGGTAACACTGGTGCCGGATGCAGAAGGGCAGCTCACCAGCGATCACGGCTGGGATACATACCGGCATAAGGATTATTTAAAGGAAACCATTGCCTTATTTAAAGCGCAGGGCATTCGCACCTCTGTGTTTGTGGACCCCGATCCGGATATGGTGCGCGGGGCAAAAGACATTGGTACCGATCGCATTGAGCTGTACACCGAAACCTACGCGCGCCTGTTTGCAGCCCAGAAGGAAAAAATAACCAAAAAATTTACCGAAGCAGCTCAATTGGCCGTAGAGCTTGGTATTGGCGTTAATGCCGGCCACGACCTGAGCCTTGAAAACCTGGCATATTTTAAGCAGCATGTGCCCGGATTGCTTGAAGTATCCATTGGCCATGCACTCATCAGCGATGCCTTGTATTATGGCCTTGAAAATACGGTGCAATTATATTTAAGGCAGCTCAAATAAAATTATGGAATTAGCATACAGGGAATACGGGCAGGGAACACCGCTTATTATTTTGCACGGCCTGTTTGGGCAAAGCGATAACTGGAACACCCTGAGCAAGGGGTTTTCCGAAAAGGGTTTCAGGGTGTTTGCCGTTGATCAGCGCAACCACGGCCTTTCGCCGCACAGCAATGTGTGGAATTACGAGGCAATGGCCGACGACCTGAAAGAATTTATTGATACACACGGTCTGAAAAACCCAATATTGCTGGGCCACAGCATGGGTGGCAAAACGGTGATGTTTTTTGAATTAAAATATCCCGGCATTGCTTCAAAAATTATTATTGCCGACATGGCGCCGCGCGCCACCAGCCGCCACCACGAGGATGTGCTGAAAGCCCTGCATGCCGTGGATTTTACAGCCATTAAAACCCGAAAGGAAGCAGAGGCCATCATGAGCCAATACCTGGATGATTTTGGAACCAAGCAGTTTTTGCTGAAAAATATTTATTGGAAAGAAGACAACGAGCAGATGGCCTGGCGTTTTGATCTGAAAACCATCAGCGACAATTACGATGCGGTGATAGCTGCCGCGCCCGAAGGAAGCAGCCCGGTGGATACCCTGGTGATGCGCGGTGAAAAATCAAACTATGTGAAAGACAGCGACCTGGACGATTTTAAGCGTCGTTTCCCCAACTTTAAACTGGTAACCATTGCCGGTGCAGGCCACTGGATCCATGCCGAAAAGCCAAGGGAGTTTTTTGAGGAAGTGATGCGTTTTATAAGCTAATTCAAAATTTAAAATTCAAGATTCAAAAGAATACCGGGTACTGAGCAATGTTTTTGAATTTTAAATCTTGAATTTCTTTCTTATATCAGCTTCAGCTTTTTCAGCAGCTCGGTCACCTCTTCGTGTTTACCCAGTAAAATAGCCTGCAGGCCCACCTGCTGTGCGCCTTCCACATGCTGTGGACTGTCGTCGATAAAAAGGGTTTCGGCCGGGTTTAAGCTGTTTTCTTTTAGCAGATACTCAAAAATTTCGCGGTCGGGTTTGCGCATGCCCATGTTGCAGGAATAATACACCTTTTCGAAAAACCCTTCCAGGTTGCGATGGCCGTGGCTTTTGAGCAGCTCGGCCTCAAATGCATGTACGTGTATAAAGTTGGTGTTGCTCAGTAAAAAGCTGCGGTATTTTGGCTTGATGCTCGCCAGCATATTCAGCCGGTGCTTCGGGAAGTCCAGCAGCATGGCATTCCAGGCCGCGTCAAAATCGGTATCGCTCAGCGCAAGGCCGGTAAGCGCGGTCAATTCGCGGCGAAAATCGGCCTCGGGCAGCTGGCCCTTATCAAACAAATCAAAGAGTTGGGTTTGCTGCAATTGGGTATACACATCCGAAAAACGGGTGGCGCCCAGGCGCTCAAAAGCTCTGATGGTGGCGGGTGTATCGAGGTTGATGATCACACCGCCCAGGTCGAAAATTATGTTTTGAATAGCCTGCATTTTATTTTGCAAATATGGCGTATTTCTCTATTTTTGCAATCCTTAATCGGAAAAATTGCTCCTATAGCTCAGCCGGTTAGAGCATCAGACTCATAATCTGAGGGTCCCTGGTTCGAGCCCAGGTGGGAGCACAAAGAAAAGCGCCGCTTTTCTTTTTTTTGTTTATACCTGGCCGAGAAGTTTATCCCGAGCCTGGCGAGGGAAGCCCAGGTGGGAGCACAAAAAGAAAAACCCAGGTTTTTCTTTTTTTATTTGAGATTGGTCCAAAAATTTACAGTACTAGTCCCGTTTTATACAGCCACTATTTTGAAACGCTCCATCTGTAAGCAGGCAGGCAAGCCAGCAAAAGGGCCGCGGCGCTATCGGCATACACCGAATAATTAAATGGGATGCGCGGGCCCAAAAAAACCGCCATGCTCAACCCAAAAATTAATGTCAACAAAAAACTACCCAGGGCCGCCAGTCTTGTTTTAAAACCAATAATTAAAGCTATGCCAAATACCACTTCGCCCAGAGTGGCCAATGCCCCCATTATTTCGGCTAACGAATGCGATAAATAAGGCATCAGTAATTGGGTGTAATCCACAAAATTTTTCCAGTTTCCCCAGGCATTTCCGTGTTCTGCTGCTGCACCCAACCATCCAAACCGGTCCATTACCGGCAGCAGGAAACCAATGCCCAGCACCAACCGAAGAAATAACTGGGGAATATCAAAATTTGTTTTCACAGGCAAGGGTTAAAACGATTAAATAATCTTCTTAATACAGACACTCCTGTAAAAGTAAAAACTATCCTTTATATGATGTATCAGAATAATGTTGGAATTAATAACAACTGGTATCATGCTGAGGGATTTTTGCCGTTTTGCGTTAGGGATAGAGCGGAAAGCCCGCAAGTCCGATAGTTACTGGGGCGAGGACTTGCAGCGAAAGCCCGGGCCGCAGGCAACGCCCAAATAATACAGCTGGAAAAATAGTTTAATACACCTTTTATTATAAAAATTCCACATTATCCGCGAACATTGAAATCCTTTATACTCACTAAAGAAAGCAAACAGGCTTTATTGACTGCTAAATCTCATTTTCAGCAACTTGTCGGTTTTGTTCAATTTTGGCCCAAGCTGCTTTTTCACCTTTGTATTAAAAAAGCTATGAAAACATTATGGATGAGTATTGCTAAAAAAAGGATTTTGTTCTTATTTATTATTCTTGTAAAAGGCCAAAGCCTTGTAAACGCTCAAACACCGCCGTCTGCCGGCAAACTGCTGTTTGAGGAAAATTGTGTAAAGTGCCATGGCCTGGATGGCACACGTGGCCGCTGGGGCGCCAAAAACCTGCAAACCAGCCGCATCAGCGACATTGAGCTGCTGAACACCGTCAGCTATGGCAAAAGCATTATGCCCAACTGGTCGAAACGACTGAGTAAAACACAAATAGATGCCATTGTGGTGTATGTAAAAACACTCCGCAATTAAGAGTTAAAAAATTTTCCTAACTTCATATTACCATTGCTGCCTATGAATTACCGGCAAATACAACCACCCGAATACCTGCGTAACCACGTGCGGTATTTTTGGGTATTGGAGAGCCAGGATACCAACGCTACTTACACCTTTCAAACCATTGCCGATGGTGGGCCCGGCCTTTTATTCCAGCCGCGCGAAAAAGGATTGTATTACCAGAATAACAAGCTGATGCCCGGCCTTACTTTATACGGCCAGTCTACCGTGCCGGCCGAGATCAGGCTCACCGGGCAGTTCAGCACCATCGGCATTCACTTTTATCCCAATGCGCTTAAATCGGTGTTTGGCCTCGATGCCGAGAGCCTGACCGACATTTGCCTGGACCTGGATGTACTTTCGGAAAAAGCCGGCTACCCGCTCTCCGAAAAGCTGCATACGGGTCAGGACATTGAGCATAGAATAGAAGTACTTTCTGCGTATTTATTTTTCCTCATCCGCAAAAACAGCGCGCATGCCGACAGCGTGATCGATTACGCCATTTCGCAAATTGTGCGCTCCAACGGAAACATTTCGCTGAAAGAGCTGCACGATAAGCTATGCCTTTCGGAACGAAGTGTGGAGCGCAAATTCAAGCAGCAGGTGGGTATTACGCCCAAACTTTTTGCGCGCATTTGCCGTTTCCAGGCCTCGCTTAACCAGATGCGTAAAAACAGCTACGATAAGCTTACCGATATTGCCTACGAAAACGAATACGCCGATCAGTCGCACCTCATCCGCTCTTTTAAAGAGTTTGCGGGCACATCTCCCAACCAGTTTCAAAAACGATCAGAAAACCTGCTCGACACAACAGATTTTGCAGTGAACGATCCGCTTGTCGGTTTTGTTCTATTTTACGGCTTGCAACGTGCCTAATTTTGAATAAAAATTCTTTATTATGGAAAAACTGCAAACACGCAACACCGCGCTGCAAAGTATAAGCGGCGGGTCGCAACAAAAAAAACAACCTGTACTGGTTATTGGCGGCACTGGTAAAACCGGCAGCCGCGTTGTAAACAAATTAGAGCTGCTTAACTGGCCGGTTCACAGCGCCTCGCGCAGCTCGGCCCTTAAGTTCGACTGGCACGACACCCGCACCTGGCTGCCGGCGCTGGAAGGCATGCACTCGGTGTATATTACGTATCAGCCCGACGTGGCGATACCCGGCGCTAAAGATGCGATCAGCTACCTGGCAGAAACCGCAACACAGGCTGGTGTAAAAAAGCTGGTATTGCTTTCTGGTCGTGGTGAGCAAGAGGCACAGGAGTGCGAACAAATTATTATGCAATCGGGTCTCGAATGGACCATTGTACGCGCCAGTTGGTTTTGCCAAAACTTCAGCGAGGGCATTTTTGCCGAACAGGTAATGGCCGGCTATGTGGCCCTGCCGGCTGGTGATATGGGCGAACCTTTTGTGGATGTAGACGATATTGCCGATGTGGTAGCAGCAGCGCTCACAGAAAACACGCACCATGGTAAAATATACGAGGTTACGGGCCCGCGCCTGCTTACCTTTAAGGAGGCGGTGCACGAAATAGCCCTGGTTACCGGCAGAACCATTGTTTACGAGCAGGTAAGCACGCACGATTATGTGGCAGAGCTGGCAAAGTATCAATTGCCCGGCGACATCATCTGGCTGATCACGTATTTATTCAGCGAGGTGCTGGATGGGCGCAACGAAAAAACAATGCCCGGGGTGGAAGAAGCGTTGGGCAGAAAAGCCACCGATTTTTCGGACTATGCAAAAAAAGCCCTGGCAGCCGGTGCCTGGAAATAATATATAAGACCTCAACCATTCATTCAATAAAAAAATAATTATGAATACAAGCTTTAAATTTAAAAACATGACAGCATCAACACTCGTTCTTTTCATTTCAACCTTATCCATAGCCCTCATCACGGGGCTATGGTACGCGTATTCCTGTTCTGTGAACCCCGCCCTTGGTGCCCTGGACGATAAAGGATACCTGCTTGCTATGCAATCCATTAACCGCGTAATTTTGAATCCTGTATTTTTTGCCACCTTTATGGGCACGCTGTTCCTGCTGCCTTTAAGCGCCTGGCTATGCTACAGGCAGCCGGGTTCGGCGCGTTTTGTGCTTATGCTGGCGGCTGCTATTATTTATGCGGTGGGCGTGTTTGGCGTTACCATAGGCGGCAATGTGCCACTCAACGAAGCGCTTGATGCGTTTGACACACAATCGGCCACGCCCGAAGAGATGCTTAACTTCCGCACCCGGTTTGAAATGCCCTGGAACAAATGGCACCGCGTGAGGACGGTTGCTTCCTTCTTTTCACTCATGCTGGCTGTGGCAGCCTGTATGGTAAGCCAGGGAGCCGTGGAGGAACCGGCCAAATAAGTATTATTAATACGATAAACAATTTATAAGCTGTTTGGCGTAAGGGATATTTCGAGATGCTGAAACAAGTTCAGCATGACGGTGAAGAGTACTGGGTCAGACTGGGTATGTTTTTCAAAAATTCAGCCTCTATCCGCGAGTAAGCTGCCGGCAGCTTCCTTTGCAAACTCCGATGATCTGGGGTCGTCGCGCAGGCGGATCAATTCTTCGGTTGGTTTGGAAACAAACAAGCGTTTAAATTTTTCGACCTCTTCTTTCCGGCGCACCAGGTCGAGGTTCGAAACACGGGCTTCGGCTTCTTTGTCGGATCCCGAAAGCAGCTGCCCGGCCCGCTGGGCGTTGAGCACCACGGTGAGGATCAATACAAAAAAAGCGGACGGCTCAACGGTAATGCCAAAGGTATTGATAGAGTAACGCGATGTGGTTTCCAGCACCGAGAAATTAATAAGGCCAAATAAGCCAAGCAGCAGTGCTGCTATGAGCGTGTATTTGTAAAACCGCCGTGCTGCAAAGTATATGAGGCCGTTTAATGCAACCGCTGCAAAGGCAGCATAGTGCTTCATGTCAGGCGTGTAAGCCAGGGCTTGGCCCGCCAGCTCTACGGTGCCATCCATCCAGGTAACTAAAATGCGAAGACAGTAAATCAACAGTATAAGTAGAGGAATGAGCTGTTTGTGTTTTTGAAAAAGCAGTTTCAACGTTGTCATATACAATATTCGTGAATAATGTTGGATTTTTTATGCTAAAAGATGTCAGGCCCTGGCTTAAAACTGTCCTTGATTTTTGGCGTGTTTTTCGAAGGTCGGTCTCAGTTTCCGTTAAAGCGGCTGAGCGATAGCCAGTATTTGTCCTTATAAATATCAAAGCTGGCCTCAATGCCTGCCATTGGTTGTTTTAATGTTTCGGTCAATACTTTCGAAGGCTTTCGAAATTCCTTGCAGGCAAAATAGATCTCCCGCACGCCATCGCTGGTTTGTCGCCCCAGGCTCAGGTAACCATCGGCATCTTTCAGTTGGGTTAAAATGCTGTTTTCTATTTCTTCCAGCAGCTGGTAGGTTTCCTGGTTGGGCATTCCGTTATTTTGCGAACCGTTGTATTTTAACTCCACCGTTACCAGCCAGGGATGCGAGGCCTTGGCATCCCATTTCAGCAGGTCGGTGTTCATGGCCGCTATCAGTCCTTTGCCATTTCCCAGCTCAGCTTCCAATATCGAGTAATTGTCGTTTTCGGTATGGCGGCGCATGCCCTCATACTTTTCGATAAACTCTTTTTGCCGCCAGGTTAAAAAAGCCGGCAGCTTTTCTATGGGAATAAGGTCCTGGTTTGTTCCGGCCGGACCCGCCAGCGTAAGGTGATCGATAATGGCCACCGAATCCAGCTCGCCCAGCAGGTTTTCGAGAAAAATATAAGAGCCGCTGAACAAGGCGTCGTGGTGCTCTTCCACATAATTTTGATGCACCAGGGTAATGTCAATCTCGTCCGGACAGTTTTTGTGATGGGTGCTGTAAAAGCTCAGCCGTTCCTTATCAAATTCAAAATCCTGCATTCTGATATTAATCCCCAAAATGTCAATGGCGGGTTTCAGGGCAGTAAATTTCCAGCCACTGAGGCCCGGCGCGTGGCTCACCAGCTCTTCCACAAAATAAATAGTTGCTACACTGCCTTCCGCAGTAAAAATAAGCTCGGCCGTCTGCAGATCGTACATGCCCGCCACATAAAACACGCGGCTGTTTAGCTGTTCCAGCGCGGCTGACAGAGGGGTAAAAAAACCATTTTCAATATCGTTGCCTTGTTTAATAACAGCATAAAACTGTTTTTCGTGTTTCCGGAACCAGCGCCAGAAAGCGGCATAATCGCCAATAATTTCTTCTTCGTTCTTGGAACTGAAAGTGTTTTTTAAAAAGCTCATTCGTTCAGCAGCTAAAGTGGGTGCAACAGGGTAAAATAACAGGGAATTAAAAGTAATGAATTGTTGGTGTGGTTTTGTAAGTGCAATCAAATTTTAAGCAGCGGCCAAAAAACCGCTTTTTTAAAACTGGCATTGTCTTTTAAAGACATATTTTGTCATTTGATGAAATTACAGTAATTTGATTATTAGGAAATTAGCCCTCGTGTTAAGCGAGGTATTAGAAAAACTTAAAATTGCCAGAAAAACCAAAGGGTATACGCAGGAAGAGGTGGGCGAGCTGGTTGGGATCAAAAAAGGCAAATATTCCCGGATAGAGCGGGGCAGGGTATCGCTGACACTCCAGGATTTTTTAAAAATAGCCGCGGCGCTTGGATTAAAACCTGCCAAAATTTTTGCCGAAGAAAATGTGGCATCCGGCACAGGCCGGGAGGAGGTGGAAGAAACGCCTACATACGGCCAGGTTAGCCGCCGGCAGCTCGATCAATGGGAGGATAACCTGGTGCGCAAGTTTGGCTGGATGCTGGACGAGCGCTTCAGAAACCCGGGCCCTGCGGCCACACCCGAGGCTGAGCCCCACAATGAGGAATAAACAGGCAATTGGCCCTGGATAATGGCTGGCACAACTTTTTCTTGTTTAATCTGTTAAAAAGAGAAAGCTATGAATACCGGGCATAAAACCACAGGATATCTGGACAAGGAGGAAATGACCACCATGACCAGCACCACCAACCGGCTGCAGGCCGAAGGGTACACCGAAAATTTTGTTATTAAGGAAGTGGGACTGCAGGCGCCTACCAGCGGCAAGTTGTATAATCCCGACGAGGTAAAGATCAACAGCTTTTACCGCTTTGAGGGCGAAAGCGATCCGGCAGACAATGCCATTGTATACGCGGTTGAGACCAACGACGGCATTAAGGGTATTTTGGTGGACTCGTACGGTGCCGCCGCCAGCCAGAAAGTTTCAAAATTTATTACCGAGGTGGAAGACATTACCAAGCGCGAAGCCAGCCACGAGAAGGATCATGAATAACCACCACACCCTATAAAACAAAACCCCGGTTATTTTTAACCGGGGTTTTAATTTTTGCTTTGTAAAATCTGTATGATTGGTGGATTTAAAATTCAAATTTGTAACCCACGCCTTTCACCGTCTTAAAATAGTTTTCACCTATTTTTTCGCGCAGTTTGCGTATGTGCACGTCAATGGTGCGATCGCCCACCACTACCTCATCGCCCCATACCTGGTCGAGGATAAACTCGCGGGTGAATACTTTGCCCGGCTTGCTGCACAGCAGCGAAAACAGCTTAAATTCCTTTTTAGGCAGCGATATTTCGGTGTCGCCTTTAAATACCGAGTGTTTTTCCTTATCAATCCTTACATCGCCAAACTCAACGTTCGACTCGGAAGTGCCGGCAGTTTGCAGGCGCCTGAGCAGCGCTTTGATGCGGCTGATGAACACACGCGGCTTGATGGGTTTGGTGATATAATCATCGGCCCCCACTTCAAAACCGGCAATCTGAGTATAATCCTCGCTGCGGGCGGTTAAAAATGCGATCAGTACATCCTGAAGTCCTTTTTGCTCGCGGATCTCGCGGCAGGTCTCAATCCCATCCATATCGGGCATCATCACATCCAGCACAATCAGGTGGGGCAGCTCTTTTTTGGCTATCTCAATGGCATCCTTGCCATTGTTGGCTGTTAAAATTTCGTAACCTTCTTTTTTTAAGTTGTAGCCCAAAAACTCAACAATATCAGGCTCATCATCAACTAACAGTATTTTAAAGGCTGAATTACTCATAACTAAAAATAAAATTATGGAACAAAATTAGTAAAAGGACCTGTCCTATAAAGTTAACTTATTATTAAGTTATTTCCAAAATACTTCGCTTAAGTTAAACTTTTGGTAACATGAAATTTAAGTAGAGGTTAAGTTATATTGTTTTTTTTGCAGCGTTTAAAACCCATGTAGCATGCAAAAGTATTTAGCAGTTATTTGTTTTCTTTTTTTAATTAATCCCTTCAGGGCGCAAACCGGTCGTATTTCAGGAACCATTATGGACGCTAAAACCGGCGAAACCCTGCCCGGCGCCACCGTATTGATAGAGGGCACGCAGCGCGGCGCTTCGGCCGACTTCGACGGTAAATTTGCCATTAACAATGTTCCGGCAGGCAAGGTAACCCTGGTGGTAAGCTATATATCCTACACCACTAAAAAAATAGCAGAGGTTACGGTAAAGGATAAGGATGTCACCGATGTGAACATTCAGCTCGAGCCTTCGGCCTCTAACGACCTGCAGGAAGTGGAAGTGGTGGTAACCTTAAATAAGGAGAACAACACTGCGCTGGTGCTGCAGCAAAAAAACAATGCCAGCGTGAGCGACGGCATCAGTGCCGAAACCATTAAGCGCACGCCCGACCGCAACACCAGCGATGTGTTGAAACGCGTGAGCGGGGCCAGCATACAGGATAATAAATTTGCCATTGTGCGGGGTTTGAATGAGCGTTACAATGCCGCGTACTTAAATGGTGCGCCACTTCCCAGTTCCGAAAGCGACCGCAAAGCCTTTGCCTTTGATATTTTTCCCAGCAACATGCTCGATAACCTGGTGATTACCAAAACCGCGCGGCCGGATATGCCCGGTGATTTTGCCGGTGGTGTGATCGACATCAGCACCAAAAGCATTCCCGAGCAAAACTTTGTGTCGGTATCGGTAGGCAGCGGTTACAACACCATTACCACCGGTAAGGACCAGTATTATTATAAAGGCGGTAATCGCGACTGGCTGGGCCTCGACGATGGCTCGCGAAAAATGCCGGTGCAGATCCCCGAGATCGAGAATTTTCCGATCGCACCGCAGGATAAGGCAGCGCTGGCCAAATCGCTGCCGGAAAAGGACTGGAGCACGTATAAAAAAACCTATGCGCCCAATATGTCATTCCAGGTGGCCACCGGTTACAACATTAAGTTAAAGGAGCGCGATTTTATCGGCATCCTCGCTTCGGTGAGCTATAATAAAACCAATAACTTTTTTACGTCCACGCGCAACAGTTTTTCCGATAATTCCGATCCCAGCCGTGCCTCGCAGCTCGACGCCACGTTTAACGATGATAACCACACCACGCAGATACTGGCTGGCGGCTTGCTGAACCTGAGCTGCAAAATAAATTCAAACAATTCGCTGAGCTCTAAAAACCTTTACAGCATTAACTCCAACGATCAAACGATAAAGCGGCAAGGCGCTGCCAACTTATTTGAAACCAATCCGGCGCTTTCGAAAAGCACCGCGTTTTGGTTCACCTCCAACCGCATTTTATCCAATCAGCTGATTGGCGACCATTATATCCCTACAGCCAAAATCAAAATCAACTGGGTAGGCTCTTACAGTTACGTGAGGCGCGATGTTCCGGAGCTGCGGAGGAATATATACGGGCGGTTTAAATATATTTCAGACCCCAGCAACCCGAGCCCCTCTGATACTGTTTACCAGGCGGCACTTTCGCCAAGCAGCGTGGGCAACGATTACGGCGGTTATTCGTTTTGGTCTACCTTGTCGGAAGACATTAAAAGCATGAAGTTCGATGTGTCGCGGCCGTTTAAAGTATCGGAAAATTTTAACTTTGACCTGAAGCTGGGCGGCATGGGCCAGAAACGCGAGCGTAACTTTACCGCCCGCCAGTTTGGATACACATTGTATGCCAATAAGCTGGGGCTTACTGACTATAGTATTTTATCACAGGATGAGAGCCAGATCTTCTCTAATCAGAACATGGGCTTGTTAAGCTCCGGTCTGGGCGGCTTAAAGCTCACCGAAGGCACGCATCCTCGCGACTCTTACAAAGCCAGCGCTGTATTAATGGCTGGCTATGCCATGGCGGATCTTAAATACAAACAATGGCTGCGCGCTGTTTTAGGCGCCAGAGTCGAATCCTACAATCAAAAGCTGACGTTCCCCGATGAACGTTATAATATCAATAAGGAATTTATAACCAAAGACACTACCGTGGTGGATATTTTGCCTTCGGGCAACCTTATTTTTTCGCTCAACGAAAAGCAAAACATACGGTTGAGCTTTTCGCAAACGCTTAACCGGCCTGAGTTCAGGGAAATTGCACCATTTGGCTTTTACGATTTTACCACGCTCTTTTTTACCAGCGGTAATGATACACTCCGCCGCGCCAAGATCACCAATTACGACCTTCGCTACGAGATTTATCCGGGTCGCGGTCAGCTGTTCTCAGCCTCTGGCTTTTATAAGGATTTTAAAGATCCGATTGAGCAGGTGGCCCGCACCAATGCCAACGAGATTTCTTATACCAATTTGCCTAAGGCCAAATGTTATGGGTTTGAGCTGGAGTATCGCATTATTATAGGCACTTTTCTTAAAAACGATTCAAGTGCATTGGGCAGGATTCTTAATAACCTGACGCTGTTCACCAATTTTGCCTACATCAAGTCGGTGGTGGATGTTTCCAGTCTTCCTTCCAGGCCGGCGGATGCACCCAAAACCAGGGCCCTGCAGGGGCAGTCGCCCTACCTGGTTAATGCAGGCCTTTCTTATGTGGACAACGACAATGGATTTAGCATAAGCGCTATAGTGAACCGGGTGGGCCAGCGCATCAGTGTGGTGGGTAATTACAACACCCAGCTCGATATTTGGGAGAATGGGCGCACGGTGCTGGATGCCCAGGCCTCTAAAAACTTTTTAAAGAACCGTCTCGAAATAAGGATTACCGCCCGCGACTTATTAGCTAAAACCCAGCTGCAATATCTTTACAATGACAAGAACAGTAACGGCCGTTTTGATAAAGACAAAGACGACATCATTCGCACGCTCAAGTACGGAAGCACGTTTGGGCTGCAAATAACCTATAAATTTTAAAACAAGCCAACATTACCTGAATGTAAATAAAAACACACATCAGGTAACACATCGTTCATAGTTATTTAATTCGCATTTAACATCTGCCGGCAGCCAATGCCTGAACTTTGTAAAACAAATTTAAACATGATGAAAAAAATTTTACTCTCTGCAATTACAGCGCTTTCTTTAACAAGCGCTATTGCGCAAACTCCTTTCCTGGAGCAGGTTTGCTACCGTGGTGCATTTGCCCCGGCCCCAACCCCTATGTGGACTGACAACTGGACAGAGTGGGATCCTCAAAACAAAGTGTATCCTGCTACAAACGCTACTGTAAACGCAAATATCACCTCCAATACTACATGGTCCACCGGCCAGGTAATATCGCTGCAAGGGCAGGTGTATGTCACCAACAATGCCATATTAACTATTCAACCGGGTGTTATCATCCGTGGCTCATCGGCTGTTGCAGGTTCGGGCTTATTTATCACTACCGGCGCCAAATTAATGGCCGTAGGCAATGCCACTGCCCCCATTGTGTTTACCTCAGAGCAGGCTCCCGGCGCACGTAACCCCGGAGACTGGGGTGGTGTGATCCTGATGGGTTTGGCCAACAACAATAACCCTAACGGCATAAACAATATTGAAGGCATTACGCCGAGCAACGCAACCCAATACGGTGGCGGCACCAGCCCTAACGATAACGACAACTCAGGCGACCTGGAGTATGTACGCATTGAGTTTGGCGGTTACGTTTACGCGCCTAACAAAGAGATCAACGGTTTAACCTTTGGCGCAGTAGGCCGTGGCACTGTTATCGATCACGTTCAGTGCTCGTTTACCAACGATGATTCTTTTGAATGGTTTGGCGGCACTGTAAACTGCAAGCACCTGGTGGCTTACCGCGGTGTTGATGATGACTTTGACACCGATAACGGCTTCAGCGGCGTTGTACAATTCTGTCTCGGCGTTCGCGATCCGAACCTGGCCGATCCTACGTATGCGGCTCCTTCAGGCGCTTCTACTTCAGAAGGCTTTGAATCGGACAATGATCCAAACGGAACCACTACCGCTCCATTAACTTCGGCTATTTTCTCAAACGTAACCGATATTGGTCCTCTGCGCGGTGTTTCAACGGCTACCTGCCACCCGGGTTTCCGTCGCGGCGCCCGTATCCGCAGGAACTCCAACCTTAAAATCGTGAACTCTATTTTAATGGACCACAAAACCCGCGGTATCTATATCGATGGCCAGTTGTGCGAGCAAAATGCGAATGGCGGCACACTGATCTTCAAAAACAACATTCTCGCCGGTTATGGCGACCGTGCCACCGAGCAAGGCACCTTTGGTGTGATCAGCACCAACACTTTTGTTGCCGCTAACTTTAACGATACGTTAAAATCGAGCGCCAACATTCTTACCAACCCTTATAATTATACCAGTCCTGATTACCGTCCTGCTGTTGGCTCTATTGCGTTAAGCGGCGCCAGCTTCACTACGCCCGCTATTGCGGCAGTGTCAGGCAGTGCAGCCATTTGTACCGCCACTACCTCCATTCGCGAGGTGAACGGTTCTATTGGCGTGGTGTCGTTATATCCTAACCCGGCCAACAGCGATGCAACCAGCCTGGTGATCAATACCAGCTCGGCTGCTTCGTTAAATGTAATGGTGTGCGATGTTACCGGCAAGCTGGTAGCCACTCCTGTCCAAAATCAAAACATTGTTGCCGGCGAAACCCGCCTGAGCATTTCTACCGGTGAATTAAACAACGGAATTTACTTTGTAACCTTAAGCACCGCTTTAGGTAAAGAAACCGTTAAATTAATCGTAAATAAATAATCACTTGTTACTTTTCTGAAAAACGCCTGCTACTTTTAGCAGGCGTTTTATATTTTATGACAGGAAGAAAAATCACTTATGCCTTAAACAGGATTGAATTGTGCAAAACCAAGGGTTGCACCATGGAAGCACTGATCAAAACCTATCACCTGAATATTGACCTCGTAAAATATATTCTCGAAAGCTGCTCCGAAGGATATTCGACCCGGGGCAAAAAAATAAAAGCGGTGCTTCACCAATTTTTGGAAGAGGTGAATGTAAATCCAAAACTGAAGGCGGTACTTAACAAACGAAATTTAAAAAGCCTGAAGCCCTGGCTCGATAAAATGGACCGCTTTTTTAAAACACTTAAAATGCAGGCTCCTTCCAATCTTTCAGCTTTGCAGCAGGAAACGGAAAAGATCTTTGGTATTCTTAATATTTCGGCCAATAAATTATTCAGCGCCGTTTAGCTTCGCCCATTTATTATTGATTATCACGGCTTGGGCCTGGCGTAAAGCCTGCTCAATTATCCGGATTTTACAAGCGGTTTAATAATGTTAAGTTAACGTTAATTTGGCCGTGTCTTAAACTAAAAAGTTAAACTTTACTTTTTAGATGAGTGCCAATCAAAGCTATATTGTTTTCCTGGATAACGCGATTAGTCGCATTTTTAAGACCATCGACCTTCTGAAGCAATCTTTCCAGAACATTTTTATTTTTAACCAGGAGAAAGATTTTTTTGAATTCCTGGACGAAAACTCGGTGGATGTTATTTTTCTTAACCTCGATCTTATGCCAAATGATGCGGTGATTCTTTGCAAGGAAATTCTGCAAAAAAACCTGCCTTCAAACCCCTATGTGATCATTTATACCGATAAGCAGGACGATTTTGTGCAGGAGCTGGCTTTTAACTCGGGGGTGGATTCCTTTATCAGTTTCCACAATAAAGCGGCGGTGATGGAGCTTTTTCTCAAAAACCTGCTGCAACGGCGGGTACGAATCACCACCAATTCTAAAAAAGAGGTAATTATTGACAACGACCGTTACCTTATTTTTAAGAACGGGGAAGCGTATCAGTTGCCGCGTAAAGAGTTCAAATTATTTGAGCTGTTGTATAACAACTCCGAAAAATTCTTTACCAAAAACGAAATCGCCAGCCGTATCTGGAACGACGAAACGGTAGCCAACAAGCGCACCATTGATGTGCACATTTACAACATCCGCCAGTTTTTTGGCAAGCGTATTGTGCAGTCGCAAAAGGGCAAGGGCTACCGCATCAATAAAAAGCTTATCAGCTAAGCGCGGGCTATCCTCTTTTTGTTTTACGCGGCCTGCTATTGGTTATTGTGCCTTCATGTTTACCAGTTTCACCAGTACCGGAATTAATCCCAGCGACACAGCAATGAAGATCCCAACGCGTATGTAGTTCAGCGTGCGCCACAAGCTGGCCCTGTTCAGCAGGTCAGCGCCCTCGCTCAGCCCATTGGCTATTTTCTGAAAGTCAATAATATTGGGGGCAAAAAAAGCGAGGGTCCATACCCTTACCGCAAAATGGATCGTAAACAGAATGAGCAGCCAGTTGCGGATGGGGTCGAGTTTCCAGCAAAAGATAATGGCCAGTATAAATGTGATCTCGTGCAGCGAGTGGATCACGATCCAGAAGGTTTTAAAATCGAGCCCTTGTTTTCCCTTAAACAGCTGTAGTGACTCGGGCGGGTTGGCCGTCCATTTAGGAACAATCACCCAGGTTTCGAAAATCTGCGCGCCGTTCATTAAAAAATAGAAGAGAGTGGTCACAAAGAGCCAGATCTCGGCCCGTGTGAAGTAACTGGTGGTGATGGGATTCATGGTGTTAATTATTTATGGTTTAAGTGTTCGGTCACCTCCGTCATAATGCTGATGGCGGAGCTGAAATAGCGGGTAATGACCTGCAGTTCTTTTTCGCTGAAAGAGCCTACAAGGTTTATTGTTTTTTGCTGCAGGTGGCTGAATAATGGCTCCAGCAGTTTCATAATAGCGCCCATATTAGGTACAATAATAACTTTGCGCCGGTCGGTTTTGTCAAACTGGCGCTTTACCAGTTTTTTCTTCTCGAGCCGGTCTATCAGCCCGGTAACGGCGCCGGTGGTTAAGCCGGTAAGGTTGGCCAGCTGGCCGGCGGTAAGCGCTTCGTGCTGCACCAGCAGGCCCAGGTATTTGTGGTCGGTGCCGGCCAGCCCGGCCCGGCGGGCAATGGCTTCGTGCATCAGGATGGAGGTGTCTGAATAGCGGCGGCTCAGTTCGCGGAAGTTTTGTACCTGTTCTTTGGTGAGAGAGGATGACATTATCTTATTGACTAAATATCTTAGTTACAAAGATAAATACAAAAAATGTTCAGTTCCAAATATTTAACATTTTGATGGGTTTGGTGGGATTGGATAGCAGGGTGTTTATTCTTCGAGTTCAGCCTCCACGCGCCTGTTCATGGCTTTGCCCTGCTCGGTTTTATTATCGCCAATAGGGTTTTCGGAAGAGTGCCCCAGGTAGTTTAAGCGCTGACGGTCCACGCCTTTTTCCGACAAGTAGTACATCACCGAAACGGCTCTTTTTTCGGAGAGCTCCCTGTTCTTTTTGTCTTTGCCTGTATTATCGGTGTAGCCGGTAATGCTTAAAGTGAATTTCTGGTTTTTCCGCATAAACGCTGCTAAGGCATCCAGCTTCTTTTTGCAGCTGTCGGGAATGGCATAGGAGTCTACCCCAAAATTCACAACCGTGTTTTCAAATACTTCGAAGTTTTCGGCTTCAACGATCGGGATTACTTTATAGTTTCCAAAAACACTGTCAAAATTGGTATATGTCTTTCGCTTCATGGCCGACAGGTAATTGGGATCGAGCGTATCTTTAAACGATACAAACGATTTTTCTTCAAGAAACACGCCTGAATCGAAGGCTGCATCGCCGGCATCGGCAATGGCAATTTTTATATGATATTTTTCATAAGGCGTTGCAAAAAATACCACTTTCATTTTTTTAGTGAATCCGTCGTACTGAAATGTTTTCAGAAGATTGCCGTCGAGTCCGTTTTTGAACGCTTTGGTGTAAAACAATACGGTGTCGCCCTGTTTTGTTTTTTTGCTGAAGAGTGAGGCCAGCTTTTGCCAGAAGCTTAAGCGGGGCTTAAACGATACATTTTTAAACAGCTTATTATTTAAAAAGGGATCGTTATCAATAAAATACAGTTTGTTCTTATTTTGATTAACGTTATTGATAGTCACTGCATTTTTATCCTGGGGTAGCAACGCCACGTTCTTTTGTTTCATTTCGGGCCCCGTTACAAAAAAGCCAAACACATCGTTAAATTGCGAGCCCGCATATTCCTTATATTCTTCTGAGCCAAACGAGTATTCAAAAACAATTTTGTTGTGCAGGGGAATAAAATCAAACTCAAGCATGGAGATGTCATAAAGCTTGGAGCCATGAGCTATTTTATTCATATCCCTGTCCCGGCGTTTTCTTTTTTTTACGCGTAGTTGCAAAAAGGTGGATGAGCCGGGGGAATCATTGGGGCCAATGGCGTTGGTGGCCTGTCCGCAAGCGATAAGCAGCCCGCTGCGGATACCTGTTTTGTTTTCGGCGCATTTGTAATAACCGAGGGCTTCTTTATCGGTGTGGCATTGAATGTTTCCCACTCTCACACCATTGCCTATTAGGATTTTGTCAACCAAATAGTCGATAGAGAGGGTTGTGTCAACCGTTAATTGTGAAAATGCGCCTGTAAATTTTAAAAGAAGCAGTGCGGTAAGCTTGAATCTTGTTTTTTGTGTCATATACAGGATTATGCTTTTGAGACTTTGTCTTTTTATAAGAACATTTTATTTAAAGGTACAAATGTTTTTGAATGCCGGCTGATGGTGCGAATGTTAAAGACGTTAAGAGCAGATTTCTCACACCAATGGTGTAATGCCGATGTGTTCGAAATGACGCCTCATCATCGTCATTTCGACCGAAGGGAGAAATCTCAGAGTATACTGTCGGTTAAGAGGACAGATTTCTCACACCAGTGGCATAATACTGATGTGTTCGAAATGACTGGGCACTATTATTGTCATTTCGACCTGCTTTTGACAATAATACGAGGCAGGGAGAAATCTCTCTTCTGTTAATGGGTATCAGTAGTAATTGAATCAACTTTTACCCAAATACTGTCGTCATACAGCATTTTTAAACTATTTGATTCTTCAGATTTAAATAGCAGCGACTCCCTTTTTCCTCTAAATGACTCGAAAATGAATTCAATTTCAGTTATTTGATCGTTTGGAAGAAATGGGGATGTGGTTAGTAAGTATCCCACTACAGGCTCATCTTTTTTTAAGTATGAAATATTATTTAGAAAAGATGATTCTGGAACATTTAATTTTTTAAGTTGATTTTCTAAGGTAAAATAGGTTGATCGTTGATTTACGCTCTTATTTTTTGTCCAACCATTTTTTTGATATTTAATATTCACATCAATATCTTTTAAGTCAAATGACTGGTTAAGAGAGACTATGCTTAATTTAAATAGAAATATGGCCTTTGACTCATTTGCGAATGTTCCAGCATTATCATATTGACTAATTATTTTCCCTTTAATTTTAATAGGTGTAAATCTTTCTATTAAAAAGGGTGTCCATGCAGCAGCAACACCAAGCACTGTCAAAAGTAAAATCCAATCCATTTTCCTCTTTTTAAGAAAATCCTTCTTTGCTGTCAAGTTAATTATTAATAAAATTATTTATACTTCTAATCTTTGAAAATTTGAAACTCTGATATTTCAAATACGTATTTATAAAGGTACTAATGTTTTTGAATGCCGGCTGATCGTGAGAATGTAAAAGACGTTAAGAACAGATTTCTCACGCCAGTTATATAATGCTTACACACAAGCCCGCTCAAATGTGCACTGCACATTTGCCGTGTTCGAAATGACCGTAGACTATTGAATAGAGAATACGCTCGTACGGTATATAAATACAAAAGCCACCCCCTTAAAAAGAGGATGGCTCCCATAAACAAATCTCCTGATAAAAACCCTTTTGGCTTATTCTGTTGGCGCAGCTTCAGCGTTCAAAGCGTCTTTAATTTTATTTTCGATCTCCTCTGCCAGGTCAGGATTCTCGGCAAAGAGATTTTTTACGGCGTCGCGGCCTTGTCCTAATTTGGTATCGTCGTAGCTAAACCACGAACCCGATTTTTTAACAATGCCTTTTTCAACGCCAATATCAATGATCTCGCCCACTTTGCTGATGCCTTCGCCAAACACAATGTCGAACTCGGCGGTGCGGAAAGGAGGGGCCAGCTTGTTTTTGATCACTTTTACCCGGGCGCGGTTTCCGGTTACGCTATCGCCGTCTTTGATCTGGCTTACGCGGCGGATGTCGAGGCGCACCGAAGCGTAGAATTTAAGGGCGTTACCACCGGTGGTGGTTTCGGGGTTACCGAACATGATACCGATCTTTTCGCGCAGCTGATTGATAAAGATGCAGCAGCAGCCGGTTTTGTTGATGGTGCCGGTAAGCTTGCGCAGGGCCTGGCTCATTAAGCGGGCCTGCAGGCCCATGCGGCTGTCGCCCATTTCGCCTTCAATTTCAGCTTTTGGTGTTAAGGCTGCCACCGAATCGATCACCACCAGGTCGATGGCCCCGCTGCGAATGAGGTTATCCGCAATTTCGAGCGCCTGCTCGCCGTTATCAGGCTGAGAAATCAACAGGCTGCCGGTGTCCACGCCTAATTTTTCGGCATAAAAACGGTCAAAAGCGTGCTCGGCATCAATAAAAGCCGCTACACCGCCGTTTTTTTGCACATTGGCAATGGCATGAATGGCCAGGGTGGTTTTACCCGACGATTCAGGACCATATATTTCCACAATACGGCCTTTTGGCAAGCCGCCAATGCCCAGGGCAATATCAAGACCCAGCGACCCTGTAGAAATGGCCTCTACCGGCTCTATTTTGGTATCGCCAAGTTTCATAATTGTGCCCTTGCCGTAGGTTTTTTCCAGTTTGTCAAGGGTGAGTTGAAGGGCTTTTAATTTTTCAGCGTTGACAGATTTTTTCGAATCTACCGCCTCAATGACCTCTTCTCCATTTTTTTTTGCCATAATATATACTTGTTAATTGATTACGTTTTTTATAAAGTTACAACCCGCTTTCCGCTCCTCTCCTGCTTTCTTATTCACTACAAGTGGTGACTTATACACACAAAGGTATTACGTTTTGTAGCAGGTGCTTGCTATGAATTGTAGCTTTTGTTAAAAAAGTGGGCCAAGCCCTTGCTGCCGGGGCTTTGAATTAAAATTTTAAGATCGTGCGCGATATATTATAAACAACAAAACCCCGAAGTTTGTTCGGGGGTTTTGCATAGCGGCAGAGTAGCTTAATAATTCACAAAGGCCACATCCACTGTATTGGTCACACAGGGCGACAGGCCTTTCAGATTGAGCGTGAGGAATTGTTTTTCCACATGCTCTTTTATTTCCTTATTGGTGGTTTTGGCGCTTACCTCCACCACATCGCCGTTTTCGTTCACGCAAAAACAAACGGTTACCTTTTGTGTCTGGCTTTTATTTTTGAGGCATTTGGGCGTGCTCAGGGCTGCGCGTATCTTACGGCCTATTTTGTTATCCCCTTTGTCGTTACCGGCGGTTAGTGCCTGGCTGCTCATAAGGATAAATGCAAGGAAAAGAAGGAGAGATTTAAAATTTTTCATGATTTCTGGTTTTGTATTGGGAGTAAGACGCTGTCAAACGAATAAAAGTTACAGCCGCCGGTAAATTTTTTTGAGAAAGGTGTAAAACGGTTAAACAAGACCTGATATCCTCCAGTCATGCTGTTCCGACGGCCTAAACTAACTCTCTCTTACCAGTTTTATGGTTTGGGCGTTGCCCCATAAAGCAGAGCTCACCCCGGGTTATCATTTGTTCGCTCGCTTTATGAGGCCCGGGCTATCGCTGCAAGTCCTCGCCCCGGTAATCATCGATGCTGGGGGCTTTTCGCTCTATCCCTAACGCAGGGTGCATTTGTTCAGTATCCCATTATTAATTTCGTATAAAATCGAGAGACCCTGAAACGAGTTCAGGGTGACCCTGATGCTGTTCCGGTTATGCTGAACTTGTTTCAGCATCTCGTAATTTAATTTGTACAAGATTGCGAGACCTTGAAACGAGTTCAGGGTGACCCTGATGCTGTTCCGGTTATGCTGAACTTGTTTCAGCATCTCGTAATTTAATTTGTACAAGATTGCGAGACCTTGAAACGAATTCAGGGTGACCTGCTGATGTCTTAATGATACTTAACTGCCCTGACGCACCAAAAGACTGTAGCCATTGCCATGCACGTTGTTGATCTCCACCGAGCTGTCGCCCACCAGGTATTTGCGCAGCTTTACAATATACACGTCCATGCTGCGGGCAGTAAAGTAAGTGTCTTCTTTCCAGATCTGTTTCAAGGCCGTTTCGCGGGGCAGCACATCGTTTTTGTGATGGCACAGCAGGTTAAGCAGGGCTGCTTCCTTGGGCGACAGCTTTATTTCGCCATGCTGGTCTTTGAGCGAGCGCAGGCGCGCATTAAAGCTAAAGCACCCAATCTGGTGCATAAAATCTTTTTCATCGGGCCTTGGCCGGCGCCGGTTCAAAATGGCCTGTATTTTAAGCAACAGCACTTCCGAATCAAAGGGCTTTATAATATAATCTTCGGCGCCCAGCTTGTAGCCTTTTATGATGTCTTCGCGCAGGCCGCGGGCCGTAAGGAAAAGAAAAGGCACCTGCTGGTCCAGCGCTTTTATTTCGGCGCTCAGGCTAAAGCCGTCCTTTTTTGGCATCATCACGTCAATAATACACAGGTCAAATCCCGAATTTTTTGCCGCGCCCAACCCCTGTTCTCCGTCTTCGCACAGCGTTACGTCAAAACCGTTCATTTTCAGGTATTCTTTTAATACCGAGCCGAAATTTTTTTCATCTTCCACCAACAGTAGCTTAGCCTTTGTCAT
The DNA here is from genome assembly GCA_044221905.1 of Bacteroidia bacterium. Classification (GTDB taxonomy): domain Bacteria; phylum Bacteroidota; class Bacteroidia; order B-17B0; family Aurantibacillaceae; genus Aurantibacillus. Next base: position 346,595 of record JBGAOE010000002.1, on the reverse strand, counting down.
AACGCTTCAGTGTAATAATAAACTCACTGCCCTTGCCTTTCTGGCTTTGCAGGGCAATGCTTCCGCCATGCGCTTCAATTACCGAGCGGGCATGGCTCAGGCCCAGGCCAAAACCTTTTACATCGTGCAGGTTGCCGCTCTGCACCCTGTAAAAGCGCTCAAATATTCTTGCCTGCAGTTTTTCGTCAATGCCAATACCGTTATCTTTAAACCCCACCACCACCCAATCATTTTTTGCTTCGGCACTGATGGTTACCACGCAGGGATTGGAGCAATATTTGAGCGCATTATCCAGCAGGTTGTTAAACACCGTTTGCAAATGCAGCGCATCGCCATATACCGGCAGCATTTCGCCGCTGAGCTCGAGCTTTACATGGGCCTTTTGCCCGCTGATGTGCAGAGCATGGTGCGCCACGCAGCTGTGCAGCAGCTCCACCAGGTTCAGCGCTTCGGGCTGCATGGGCAGCTCTCCCTTGTCCAGCTGGGCCAGCTGCAGCACCCGTTCCACGTGGGCATTCAGCTTATGGTTTTCTTCTTTTAAAATACGGGTGTAATCGTTAAACCGCTCGCTGTTGTTTTTTACCTGTGGATTACTGATAGAGTCGAGCGCCAGCGAAATGGTGGCAATGGGTGTTTTAAGCTCGTGCGTCATGTTGTTTACAAAATCACTCTTCATGTCGTTGAGCTTTTTCTGGCCCTGGATGAGGCGCAGCGTGTAATAAAACGTACCCAGCAAAATAAGCGAGAACAGCAGCGACAGCACCAGCATATTTTTCATAGAGGAAAACACAAAATTGTTTTTGCCCGGAAACTGCACCAGTAAAAAATTGTGTGTGCTGAAGACCTTGTCGGCCGACAGATCGGTGACAAAGGAAGCCAGCTGAGGCTGAAACCCGGCAGAGCTGGCCAGCGTTTCTTCCTTGGTTTTAAAAATCTTTTTTAGGGCAAATTCAAAGGGAATAAAAATGCCTTTGTTGCCAAGCACTTGTTGGATAACACGGCGGATGGTATCGCCGTTGCGCTCGTCGGTGTCAATAATACGGATCTCGGTCATCATTTTGTCCATTAGCTTATCCACTACGTTGTCAGATTCCGGCGGCGGCCCGTTCGTAACACTGATCATGGTATTACCCTGGCTTACGGTGATCAGCGAATCAGACACCTGCACCTGTTCCATGCTGTTTTTCAGCTCGCTGGTGTGCATAATGCGCACAGCCGCCCGGCCCACTTTTTTATTAAATACGGCGGCATGGGTGGTAATGGCGGAACCCTTAGGTCTTTTTCTTTTGGGTGTTAATGGCGCCGGCCGGCTCAGTATAATGCGCTCTTTTACCATTTGCACGTGCTGCCGCTCTTCGAGCTTAGCACTCACTTTTTCGAGGGCCGCATAAATGGTGCCGTTAAATGCCTCTTCTTTTTGTACATAAAAATTCCTGATCCAGAAGCCCTGCAGGGCCAGCACAAATAGCACGCTGCTTACGAGCAGCGCAATAATCAACCGGTGCGGGGTGGTTTTCATGCCAACCAAATTTAACCACTATTTAACGCCGGCTCTTAACTTTAACTTTTCTTTAACAGTGTTTAACCGGGCTTTAACCTGCCCAGCGTGATGGCCGCTCTAGCTTTGCTTTAATAAAAACAAGGCAATTATAAATTTTAAAACAAACACTATGAAAACAATTATTATTACCCTTACCCTGCTTTTAAGCTCAGCCTTAATATGCGCACAAACCCAAAAGAAAGGGGCTACGGTGCACATAAAAAAAATTGAAAAAATAAACGGGGTCGAAAAAATTACCGACACCACTTATACCGTGGATAACCCCCAAATGCTGGTGCTGGACGAAGGAACAGCCACACTGCAGCACATGGAAGGGGAAAAAGGCAAAATGCAGAAAGTGATCATTATTGACAACAACCAGGAAGCGCCGGAAATAAAATTTGATGAGGATGGTAAAGTAGCAGTTAATTCTACCAAGGACACCAGGGGTAACCGCGAGGAAAAAAATGTAAGCATTCGTATGCCGGGTCATGCCGGCGAAGAGCAAATGGTGATTAACATTGGCGGTGAGCTGAAGCCCGGCGCTGAAGATGTTTTAATACACCTGGATAGCGCCAGCGGCGGGCATTCGCAAGTGCTGATGATTAAAAAAGCACCCTGCGGCGGTGAGAAAGCGGAAGATTCTAAAGAGGATGTGAAAATAATAGTGGTGCGTCAATTAAAAATTGTGAACGCCAGCGAGGAAGACCTCAGAACACTTAATAAAAATGCCGGTGCCACCGATGGCAAGCTGAGCGTGGAGAAAATGGATTTTTATCCCAACCCCAACAACGGCCGTTTTAACCTGAGCTTTACCCTGCCTGAAAAAGGCGACACCGATGTAAAAATTTTAAACGAGAACGGCATGCTGGTGTTCAGCGAAAAGCTCCCGGGTTTTTCGGGAAGTTATTCCAAAGAGGTGGACATTACCCGCAGTCCCAAAGGCGTATATTTTGTGCGCGTAGAGCAGGGCAGCCACGCTTTGGTAAAGAAGATCATTGTAGACTGACCGTACAGTTGCAGTGATATTAGTATAGAAAAAGCCGGACTAACCGGCTTTTTTATTGGATATTTTCCACGCTAATCTGCGGCATCTTTTATGGATCTGCGTTGATTTGCTTGATCAGCGGGCATTATAAAAAGCGGACTAACCCCCCGCTTTTTTGGCTTTGTATCCTTCCTTCAAAAGCAGCGCAATAATTTTGTCGCGGTGATCGCCCTGGATAAGGATCTCACGGTCTTTTACGCTGCCGCCCACACCGCATTTTTGTTTCAGCAGCTTGCCCAGTGTTTCAATATCGCCGGTTTTGCCGGTAAAGCCATTCACGCGACTCAGCAGCTTGCCGCCACCCAGCCGGTCGAGATACACTTTTAAAGGCTGCTGCCCTGCAGGTGTGGCAATGCTTTCGGCTTCATCGTCAAGCCCATCGCCGGGATTAAAATTGGGATTGGTGGAATACACCAACCCGCCGTTCTTATTTTTTTTACTCATGGCTAATTGAAAATAACAGCTTTCACTGCAGTTAATCCTCTGGTAACAGGGATAAAAAGTGTGTTAAGCACGTGTTCAGCTATTGTTCAAATATATACATTTGCTGATTAAAATTTTTGCACATGATCCATTATTTGCTTTACCAGAAAAATCCCGCATCGCATTACATTTATATCGATATGCTGGTGAACAACATCAGCGCCGACATCACCCGCCTGCAGCTGCCCGCCTGGCGCCCGGGCCGTTACGAGCTGGGCAATTTTGCTAAAAACATAAAGCGGGTGGATGTGTTTAACCAGGCCGGCGAGGCGCTGGAATACACCAAGCTGAACAAGGACCTGTGGGAAGTGAACACAAAAAACTGCAAACAAATTAAAGTAACCTACAGCTATTACGCCGCCGAGCTCAACGCCGGCGCCTGTTTTGCCGATGCGGCGCAGGTGTATGTCAACCCGGTGCATTGCTGCCTGTATGTGGACGGGAGAAGGGAAGAGGAGCACCGTGTGGAATTAAAAATACCGGATAATTATAAAATTGCCGCGTCGCTTAAAAAAGAAGGCAATGTGTTGATCGCCGCCGATTACGAAGAGTTGGTGGATTCGCCCTTTATTGCTTCGGCTGCCATTCAAACCGATAGCTATACGGTAAATAATATTACATTTTACCTGCACTTCAACGGGGAGTGCCGGCCCGATTTCGAAAAGATCAAAAAAGACTTCGCCGCCTTTACTAAAAAGCAGCTGGAGTTTTGGGGCGATTGTCCCACCGGTGAATACCATTTTTTATTCCAGGTGCTGCCGGTTAAGTTTTATCACGGCGTGGAGCATAAAAAAAACACGGTGATTGCCATAGGCCCCGGCTATGCCATTAACGAAGGTGCCACTTACGAAGATATACTGGGCGTAAGCTGCCACGAACTGTTTCATGCCTGGAACATTAAAACCATACGGCCAAAAGAAATGCTGCCCTATGATTATACCCGCGAGAATTATGCCCGCACAGGTTATGTGTATGAGGGGTTTACCACTTATTACGGCGATAAGCTGCTATTGAGCAGCGGGGTATTTACCGTGGCACAGTATTTTGAAACCCTGCGCGAGCGGCTGGTGAAACACTTTGATAATTTTGGCCGTTATAACCTGAGCGTGGCGGCCAGCAGCTGGGAAACCTGGCTGGATGGGTATGTGCCTGGCGCGCCTTACCGCAAAACCAATATTTACGACGAGGGCAACCTGGTTGCCTTTATGCTGGATGTAAAAATTTTGAAAGCCACCGGGTATAAAAAACGGTTGCGCGATGTATGCGTATTGATGTACGAGCGCTTTGGGAAAAAGCAGCTGGGCTATTCGGAACAGGATGTGGTAAGCCTGGTGAACGGGGTGAGCGGAACAGATCTGACGGAGTTTTTTAAAACCTATGTTTACGCGCCCAACGATTATGAGGCGCCCCTGCGCGAGTGTTTTACCGAGCTGGGCATTGATTTTATTAAGCAGGCCGCCCCGCTGGCCAGTGAGCATCATTTTGGTTTTAAAACGGTGGATAACGGCCATTTCAGCCGCCTAGGCCTGGTGGCGCCTTATTCGCCGGCCTGGAAAGCCGGATTGTTTGCGGGCGACGAGATTATGGCGGTGAATAACATGATGCTTAAAAATAACCTGCAGCACTGGCTGAATTATTTTTTAAGCGATGAAGAGATAACGCTGAGTGTAAACAGCAACGAACGTCTAAAAACGATTATTCTGCAAAAGGATAAAAAAGGAAATACTTTTTTTTCTCATCCTGTTTTAAAGTTAACGGCCGGCGATAAACATCCCGCGTTTGAAGCCTGGCAGCAGTTATAGCAAAATTTAAATACGATCGTATTTTTTAACTTAAAACTTCTGTACAGACCGGTCCAAAAGGTTTAAAACTTTTGTTCAACCTAAAACCAATTGGTTTATATTTGTCAAGTTTTTAAAATTAACACCCATGGTAGCAACGAGTGAGCATATTTTATGCGAGATTACAAACGGCGTTCTGGTCATAACGATTAACCGTCCGGACAAGTTGAATGCACTGAATAAACAAACCATTGAAGAGCTTCACGAAACATTGGTGGAAGCGGAAAACCAGCAGGAGATCCGCGCGGTGATTATTACCGGTGCGGGTAAAAAAGCTTTTGTGGCAGGAGCCGATATTGCAGAGTTTGCCAACTACTCGGTGCAGCAAGGGCAGCAACTGAGCTCTACCGGACATTTTAAAGTATTTAATTTTATTGAGAATTACAGCAAGCCTATTATTGCCGCTGTAAACGGTTTTGCACTGGGCGGTGGCCTCGAGCTGGCCATGGCTTGCCACATTCGCGTGGTGAGCGATAATGCAAAAATGGGCCTGCCGGAAGTAAGCCTGGGCATTATTCCCGGCTACGGCGGCACACAGCGCCTGGCTCAGCTGGTGGGCAAAGGCAAAGCGTTTGAAATGATTGTGACCGCCGACATGATCGATGCGCAGGATGCCTACAAATGGGGCCTGGCCAATTATGTTACCACGCAGGACGAGATCCTGAACAAATGTTTTGAGATTACGGCTAAAATTGCCACCAAAAGCCCAACGGCTATTAAAGCGGCCATTAAAGCCATTAACGCCGGGTACAACAACCAGGTAAATGGTTTCCAGGCCGAAATAGAAGAGTTTGGCAAATCGTTTGGCACCAAAGATTTTAAAGAGGGTGTAGGCGCTTTTCTCGAAAAACGCAAGCCCGATTTTAAAGGAGAGTAATTTACCTCATCTTGAAAATAAAGCGTGTTGTTATAAAACACATTTTTTTCGTATCCTTCTTCCTGTTTGCCGGGCGGGTGTTTCCGCAGTTTTCAGACATTGCGTATTATAACCGCATCGATAAAAAGATCTCGGCTTTTTCAGAAAAAGAAGGCAATAATTTCGATTCGCTGGTCCGTTTTGTGAATCAAACTTTTATTTCCGACCGCGAAAAGATCCGCGCCTTTTATACCTGGATTGCACTCAACATTTCGTACGACAAAGAGCTGCTTACCCGCTACAAGGAGAACAGCAGCCTGGGGCTGCGCCGTCTTTCATCATCCGGCACCCAGCATGCCGATACGGTACTGAAATACCGCAAGGCGGTGTGCGAAGGTTTTTCGCTGCTCATGAATAAGTGCTGCGAGCATGCCTCCATTATCTCAAAAATGGTGATCGGCGTTACCAAACACGACGATGAGGTGGCCGACGATATTATGCATACCTGGAATGCAGTGAAGCTGGATACCGCCTGGTACCTGTTGGACGTTACCTGGTCAAACGGCTACGTGAACCAGATGAACCAGTATAAAAAACAGTTTTCGGACAGGTACTTTTTTACCAATCCGGCTCAATTTGTAAAGGATCACTGGCCCCTCGATCCCATGTGGCAGCTGAGCGCTTACCCGCTGCCCAAAGAATCGTTTTACCGCGGTGCGGCCAATGAGCACCCGGTATTTTTTAATTACCAGGATTCCATTACTGCTTTTTTAAAACTGAGATCCGATACGGCCGAGTACGTGTCATTTATGCACTACCACTGGAACGACCCGGCCAACGAGCTGTATACCCGCGCCTGCGACAACATTATTCACGACCGGCTGGTGAATTACCTGAACCTGGCGGCCGTGTATTTTGACGATTACCAGCGCTACGCCAAAAAATACGATGGCAAGCCGGTAACCGAAAAAGTGTTGAAAGAGTGTGTTCGCCTGCTGCAGGAACCGAGAAAATACCTGGTGATAGGCCTTAATTATGCTAAAAACAAACAATTCTTTCACGACGAGGTACGTCTCAGTTTCGAAAAAATGGCGGCCATTTCGGCCAATAATTTACGGGATATGGAAAATTCGCTGGAAAGCTATAAAAAACTGGCCAAAACGATAAGATCTAACAAAAAGTAACGTAAATTTGTATTGTCTTGAAAAAGCAATTTGTATACACCACGCTTGTTTTGTTTCTGCTTCTGGCCCTGCAGCCCGATGTGGCAGCGCAGTGCGCCATGTGCAAACAGGCGGCGGAGTCATCCATGCAGCATAATCCCAATTCGCTGGCGCGCAGTCTTAATTCAGGCATTTTATACCTCATGGCAGTGCCTTACCTTCTCATTGCTTTTATTTTCAGAAAACAGCTGTATCAGCTGTGGAAGCGGGTATTTCGCAAAGGCGTAGAACCTGTTGAGGGGAATTAATCCGGGATTTTTACCACTAAGCCACGGAGAGCACTAAGCCACCGGGGAGTGTTATATTAAAAACTAAGCACTTAAAACTAAAAACTTTTTTAACGGTTTTGCTCAATTACCTTCGGTGCTTTAAAATAATCGCTGTCCTTGCGGGGTGCATTTTTTAAAGCCTCTTTCTGGCTGATGGTGACTTCGGCCTCGTCGGCCCGCAGCACATTTTTCTCATCGGTCATGTATATCAGCGGCTCCACGTTGTCGGTGTTCAGCTCGTTCAGCTTATCCACAAAGCTCAGCATACGGTTCATGTCGTTCACAATCTCGGCTTTTGCCTCGTCGTTAAACTCAAGCCGCGCCAGGTGCGCAATCTCGTCCACCGTTTTAATATCAATTTTGTTTGGCATTCAGTTTCTCTAATTCTTGCATCATAAAGGTATGAACTTTATGCTTAAGTTCGGCTATGTTTTTATCGGTCATGCCGGCTGTGTGTATGGGATCGCCCACTACAATGCGCGGAATGCCGGGCCGGCCGTTGCTTTTAAAAAAGCCCCCGTTCTGCAAAAAACACCAATTGTTGAGGTTCACCACCGGTATAATGGGCACCTGCTTATCGATAGCCAGCTTAAAAGCCCCATTTTTAAAGGGTTTCAAACTGCCGGCATCGCTAATGGTGCCTTCTGGATAAATAACCAGGCTGATGTTCTCGTCTATTTTTTTACCGCAATCGGTATAGGCTTTGTGTGCATCGGTGTTTTTTCCTCGGTTTACCGGTATGTCGAGGTACACAAAAAAGTATTTAAAAAGCGGAATTTTGAGCAACTCGTATTTGCCCATAAATACGGCGGTATGATCCACGTAAAAAGGGCTGAAAATAATATCGAGGTAAGAGGTGTGATTGGAAGCAATAATGCAGGGCCTGGGCAGGTTGTATTTTTGAGAGGTGTAAGTAATGCGTGGGTAAAGAAAAGAGCCGAGGGAAATGATACGGGCCCAGAAGCGCTTCAGCCTGAATACAAAATCAAAATGTTTGGTACGCAGTGCCACATAAAAAAAGGGGAACAGGAGCAGGAAGGGAATGGCAAACCACAGGGCAAACCAGATCTTCCAGAGCGGCATCAGTATCAGGCGGATAAATTTCATGATGTGGTTGAGAGCGTGATGGTAAGGTGAAGGCGCCGGTTATTGCAGCCGGGTGATCAAAAATTCGGTGCGCCGGTTTTTGGTGTGCTCCTCTTCAGCACAGTTCGATACCACTTTTTTTCCTTCGCAGGCGCAATTGTTCAGGAGTTTGGACTCGCCATACCCCTTGCCCACAATGCGGCTTTTGTTAATGCCTTTTTTTACGATGTAAGCAGCGCTGGCTTTGGCGCGGGCGGTTGACAGCTTTAAGTTGGCGGGGGCGGCTCCCCGGCAGTCGCTGTGAGAGCCCAGCTCAATAGACATGTTTGGGTATTCGTTCATAATAGCCACCACCTTATCCAGCTCTGTGGCGGCATCGGGACGGATCACCGATTTTCCAAGATCAAAGTATATGGGTTTTATTTCTATCATTTTTGCCAGGTCCATGCCCACTTCCACCTTGCCCAGCGAAAGATTTACACGCTCGCTGATATTCACTTCGCCCGGTGTTGTAATGGTATGGTCGTAGGTGGCAGTTTTTGCCAGGTAGCCCGCTTTTTCAACGGTAATGAGGTAATGGAGCTGGTCGCCCAGCCGGTGCGAGGAAAGCTTTTTGCTGTAATTGCCTTCCAGGCCGGTGAGGGTGGAGTCTACCAGCCTGTTGCCATTCTGCTCCCTGATCTTAATGGATACGCCTTCGAGCAGCACATTGGTCCGGGCATCCTTTACCGTGGCTACCAGCACCAGCTTTGGATCTTTTTCAAGCAGCAGCTCTTTCACAAAACTGTCCTCTGCAATGGTTTTGGTGCTGATCTGCGCTTCGGTTTTAAAATAATCTTCTTTGCCGGCCTGCAATGCATAGTCGGCATCCTCGTCAAACAGCGTGGTGTATTCGCCTTTTTCGCCGGCAGTAAGTGTATCGGCATTAATAATAATTTTTGCACCGGGCAGCACCTCGCCCGTGGCTTTGTTTTTTACAAGCAGTGTTCCCTCTTTGCCGCGCTTTACCTCGCGCAGCACCAGCAGGTGATACACGTCGTCGTCTTCGCCGCCGCTTTTGCGGTTAGAGCTTACAAAGCCGGTTTTATTATCCGTCATCAGGTAATATCCAAAATCGTCGTACTTGCTGTTCACCGGCTCGCCCATGTTATATATACGCAGGCCCTTATCGTCTTTCAGCTTGGCCTCGTAAATATCCAGGCCACCCATGCCATTGTGCCCGTCTGACGAAAAATATAGCAAACCGTTGCCGTTTATAAACGGGAAAAGCTCATCGCCCTCGGTGTTTATTTTATCGCCCAGGCTCACCGGCTGGGCCCACTGGCCGTTTACCCTGCGGCTCACGTAAAGGTCCATGCCGCCTTTGCCGCCGGGCATGTCCGATGCAAAATAAAGGGCGCTGCCGTCGGCCGAAAGGCTGGGGTGCACCAGGTTGTACTCGTTGTTGTTGAATGGAAACTGGGCCACCGTATCAAAGCCGCTGCTGTTGAGCCGCGCTTCAAACAAGCGCAATTTGTAGCTGCCGTCTTTGCTGCGCGCACTTTTTTTAAAGTAGTTTCTCGAAAAGTATACTTTGGTAAATTCCTTGTTAAAACATACGGGCCCGTCGTTATAGCGTGTGGTAAGGTCGCGCATAAATAATTTTGGCTTCAGGTAGCGGCCCTTGGCGCTTTTTTGCGTGGTGTATAAATGCACATAGCGGTCGTCGCCTCCTTCCTCGCTTTTGCTGGCCCAAAAAGGTTTTGAGCGGCCCGAGGTAAATACGATCACATCCATAAACATCACCGCGCAAAAATCATTTTCTTTTGAGTTATAAGCCGCCGGCAGCATGCTGTAGGCATCGGCGTTTTTGCTGAACGATTTTGCAGCCAGCTCGTGCGCCTTCTGATTGGTGGCATATTTATCCAGGTAAGGCTTTGCCTGCTCGGCCTTGCCAATAGCGGCCAGCGCTTGCCCGTAATAATATTCCTGCACCAGCTCGGCCTTGCTGTGGCGCACCAGGTTGCCATAGCACCGCACCTGGCCGGGCGCGTTGCTGGTCATGCGGTAGCAATCGCCCAGGTTCGAAAGCAAAAAGCGGCTGGTGCTGTCTTTCTTCAGCTCTTTTTCGTACAGGGGAATGGCGTCGGCGTAAGCGCCGCTGGTGTAAAGACTGTTGGCTTTTTCAAGCTTTTTACTCTGGGCCACAAGAGCAGGGCAGCTGCTCAGAAAAAGTGTCAGTAACAGGAAATGGTATTTCATGCGTTTAGTTGGTAAAATGCTTGATGACTGCATTTTACAGGTTAATTTCAATCGGGTAAATTACTAAAAAAATTGCAAGGATTTACGGGCTTGCGTTTTCTTGGCTTTTTAATAATTCTTATCACTCGCCGGAGCATATTTATCCTTATTTTTGAGACTCTTATGCCCGATAACACCATAGCTTTATTGCCCGACCACGTAGCCAACCAGATAGCGGCCGGTGAGGTGGTGCAGCGGCCTGCCAGCGTGGTGAAGGAATTGGTGGAAAATGCGATCGATGCCGGTGCCACATCCATCCGCCTGATCATTAAGGATGCCGGCAAAAGCCTGATACAGCTGGTGGATAACGGCAAGGGCATGAACCCTTTTGACGCGCGCATGTGTTTTGAGCGGCATGCCACCTCCAAGATCAGCTCGGCCGACGACCTGTTTGCACTCACCACCAAAGGCTTCAGGGGCGAGGCCCTGGCCAGCATAGCGGCCATTGCGCAGGTGGAGCTAAAAACCCGGCAGCCCGCCGATACACTGGGCCAGCACATCATTATTGAAGGCGGCAAAGTACTGTCGCAAACCGAATGCCAGGCCGCACCGGGCACCACGTTTATGGTTAAAAACCTGTTTTATAACATACCGGCCCGGCGTAATTTTTTAAAAAGCGACCAGATCGAGCAAAAACATATTATCGATGAAATTGAGCGTGTGGCTATTCCGCACACCGATATTCATTTTATTGTGCAAAGCAATGGCAACGAAATTCTGAACCTGCCGCCCGGCAATTTAATGCAGCGCATCAAATCGCTGCTGGGCAGCTATATTCAGAAAGAGCTGGTGCCTATTAACGAAGAAACCTCGTTTGTAAAGATCGGCGGCTATGTATCGCTGCCCGAAGCTGCCATTAAAACAAAAAAAGAGCAGTACTTTTTTGTAAACAACCGCTTTGTGCGCAACCCCTTTTTGAATCATGCGGTGTACGAGGCCTACAAGGAGCTTATCAGCTTCCAGGCACACCCGCGTTATTTTATCTTTTTGGAGCTCGATCCCAAACACATCGACATTAATATTCATCCCACCAAAACGGAGGTGAAATTTACCGACGATAAAACGGTGTACATGCTGCTGGTAAGCGCCATTAAGCGTGCTTTGGGCAAAGCCAACGTGGGCGGTACGCTCGACTTTGACACCGAAACCAGCCTGAGCAACAGCCTGCCTGCCGGCGACAGAACCTATACGCAGCCAAAGGTGAGCTACAACAGCAACTATAATCCCTTTAACAGCGCTTCTTCCGGCAGCTCGGGCGCCCCGGCCGAAACGGTGCTGCAAAAGGTGAACCGCCAGCACTGGGAAACCATGTTTGACGGATTTAAAACCAATGCCGATACCGTTACTGCAGCCCCGGAACAGGAGCAGCAGGCGCTTGACACGGTGAAGCGCGAAGCGCTGGACTTTAACGTGTTTCAGCTGAATTTTAAATACATTGTTACCACGTACAATCAGAACGTGCTGATTGTAGACCAGCAGCGGGCGCACGAGCGCATTGTGTACGAACATTATTTAAATGCTAAAAAAGATCACGGCATTGTGACGCAGCAGCTGCTTTTTCCCGAGCAGATAGAGCTGAGCGCCAACGATTTTGGCATGGTGCAGGGCCTGATGGATGAATTTAAAAGCCTGGGCTTTGACATAGAAGTGTTTGGCAAAAACAGCATTGTGGTGAACGGTGCCCCGGCCGATATGCAGGATTTTAACGTGCAGCAAACCATTGAGGGCATCCTCGAAACGTATAAGCTCAACACCATTGATTCGAAGCTGGAAAAGCACGACAACCTGTGCCGGGCCATTGCCAAAAACACCTCTATTAAATACGGCAAACCATTGGAAACAGAAGAGATGAAGCTGTTGCTGAACCACCTGATGCAGTGCGAAAACCCGCTGCACACGGCCAATGGCAAAACGGTGATGATGGATGTGGATTACAACGACATTGAAAAGTTTTTTAGAAAATGAATTTTAACAACAACCAGTACCGGCCCAGCGGCTTTGGTTACCTGCCGGTGGTTACCAAAAACATCATCATCATTAATGTGATTATGTTTTTACTTACGCAGATACTCGCTGCTAAGGGTATTGACCTGACAGCCTATTTTGGCCTGCACTATTACCTGGCGCCTGACTTTAAACCCCACCAGTTTATCACCTATATTTTTATGCACGGCAGTATTCAGCATATTTTATTCAACATGCTGGCGGTGTTTATTTTCGGGCAGGTGCTCGAACAACTGTGGGGCCCCAAGCGTTATATTATTTTTTACCTGCTTACCGGCCTGGGTGCAGCAATGGCCCAATATATTATTATGTTTATCGAAATACCCCAGGTGCTTGAAGCTGTAAATGCCGACCTTGCTTCGCCCGATGTTTCCACCTTTCAAAAATCGCAGCTCATTGAGCAAAAGTATGCTTACCTGAATGGCAACGTCATTGTAGGCGCTTCGGGCTCGTTGTTTGGTTTGCTGGGCGCCTTCGGCATGCTGTTTCCCAACCGCGAACTGTACCTTTATTTTTTATTTCCTGTAAAGGCCAAATGGCTGGTGATCGGCTATGGCGCCATTGAGCTTTTTTCGGGCCTGAGAAACGACCCCATGGACAATGTAGCCCACTTTGCCCACCTGGGCGGTTTGTTTGTAGGCATCATCATTGTGCTTTTGTGGCGCAAGGACAGGCACAACTTTTATTAACATGAACTTTTTTCAGAAAATAAGCAGCACGTTTTCACAGCAGGGCAACCTGGCCAAGCTTATCATTATTAACGTGGCCATGTTTTTGCTGGTGAACCTTTCGTATCACCTGGCGCACACCAACCTGCTGCCTTACCTGGCCCTGCAGGTGGGAGGCTATGATTTTATTTATAAATTCTGGACTATTTTTACCTACATGTTTGTGCACCAGGCGCTGCTGGAAGTGCTGTTTAACATGCTGCTGCTGTATTTTTCGGCACAGCTGTTCTTTCTTATCCTGGGCGAAAAAAAGCTGATCTACGTGTACGTAATGAGCGGCCTTTGCGGCGCGGCATTGCTTCTCATTCTCGGGCTTCTTATGCCCGGCTCGTTTTTTGACACCACGCTGCTGGGCTCTTCGTCGGCGGTGCTGGGCGTTATTATGGTAATGGCCGTGTACACACCCAACTACCGGGTAAACCTGTGGGGTATTTTTGAAATGGCATATAAATATTTTGCCATTCTTGTTTTTATTCTAAGCACGCTTATTGATTTTTCGTTTAACACCGGCGGCAAAATTGCCCACCTGGGGGGTATTACCTTTGGCTTGCTATACGGCTATTATTTAAAAAGAGGCGTTGATATTTCGAACATTTCGTTTTTGCCGAAGGGAAAAAGCAAGCTGAAGGTGGTGAGCAAAAACATGAATCCGACCCGCCATGCCGACGATGCCTATAACGAAAAGCGGGTGAACGAGGAAGCTCTGATGGACGAGCTGCTGGACAAGATCTCAAAAAGCGGCTACGACAGCCTGAGCAAAAAAGAAAAGGAACTTCTCTTCAAATTATCGCAAAAGAAATAGTTGTAATATGCAATTATTTATTATATTCGGTGGCCCATTATGAAGTTTATCCCACTGATACTGACTGCCCTTGTATGCCTTTGCCTTGGCGCTTCCGCCCAAACTGTTAACGGAAAAAGGACGGAGCTGGAAGATGCGCACGAGCACTTTGACAACCATAACTATTTAATGGCGATTCCCATTTACAAGGTGGAATTGAAGAAGGACCCCGACAACAAAAAAATAAAATACTGGCTGGGGATTTGTTACCTGCACACCCGGCTTAACTACGGCCAGGCCATCACCAACCTGGAGAGCTACTCCAAAGAGCCCAAAGCCGAAGACGATGTGTGGTTCTACCTGGGCAAGGCTTACCAGCTTAATTATAAGCTGGCCGAAGCCATTACCGCTTACCAGAAATTCAAAACCTTAAAGCCCAAACGCGCCGATGAGGCCGATCGAGGGATTGCCGAATGCGAGAACGCCATTAAATTTATGCGCAAGCCTTCTAACATTACCTTTCAAAACCTGGGTAAGGAGGTAAACAGCGAGGAGCCCGATTATTACCCCTTTATTAATAAAAACGAAAGTGTGTTGGCTTTTACCTCGCGCCGCAAGGATAATATCGGCGGCAAAAAGGTGGAAATAGACGGTTACCGCAGCAGCGACATTTACCTGAGCACTTCGCAGAACGGGGTTTGGAACACTCCAAAAAATGCGGGCAAAATGGTTAACTCCTCGCTCGACGAGCAGGTGGTGGGCCTTAAATCCGACGCGCTGGATATTTATGTGTACCTCGATCACATCGATAAGTTTGGTGACATTTACGTTTCGTCGCGCAAGGACCTTGAATCGGAGTTTGCCAAGCCGCGTATTTTTATGCCCAACATCAACGACAAGTTTGAATCGAGCGGCTGCCAGAGCGAAGACGGCACCATGTTGTTTTTTGCGCGCCGCGAAAAAGCAGGCGAGCAAAGCGACCTGTATTTTTGCCGAAAAACGCCGTTTGGCATCTGGGCCATTCCGCAAAAGCTTCCCGATTTTATCAATACGCCGCTGGATGAGGAGTCGCCCTATTTATCTTATGACTGTAAAACCCTGTATTTTGCGAGCCAGGGCCACAACAGCATGGGGGGCTTCGATCTGTTTAAAACCAGTTTTGACGAAGAAAAAAACAGCTTTACTCCGCCGGTTAACCTGGGTTATCCCATCAACTCAACCGACGATGACCGCAGCATTTGCGTAACGCAGGACAATCGCCTGGCCTACGTGAGTGCGTTCAGGCCCAACGGTTATGGCGACCTGGATATTTACCGCGTGCGCTTTAACGATACCGAGCAAAAAACAAACATTTACAAAGGCCGCGTGTTTTTGGGCGATACCATTGTAAAAAACCAGCCGCGTAATTACGCTGTTAATTTAATTGCTACCAATGAGGCCAACGATCTGGAATATACCTTTACCCCACATTCCAAAACCGGCAATTTTATGATGGCACTGCCGGCCGGAAATTACAAAATAACCGTTACCTCGCGTGGCTACGAAACCCTCGAAGAAAAAATGACCGTGTCAGACATCGGGGTAAGCGATAGCGAGATCAAAAAGAATTTCCTGCTGAAGATCAAGTATTGAAGATCAAAGATTTTCTTGAGAAGAAGGGTACCGCTTCTCAAAATTCTTAGCAATCATCTCAGGCATACTTCAGCATCGTATCAAACGAATCTTCAGAACTGTGCATGATGTCCAATTCCCAGCCTTTGGGATAAGGGGCTTCCAGCAAGGATCCTTTTAATAAATACGGGTACATTTCTGCATAGGTCTGGATCTGGCTTGGGCTCACACGCCGGTAAATGTGCGAGCGGTGCAGGTTATCGGGGTGCTGAATGCCCGCTGCCCGCATGAGCTCCACTGCCGCGTGTACGGTTTGATGGTGATAATTAAAGACCCGCACTTTTTTATCGTTTACATCCAGGCCCTTATACAGGGCAGGATTTTGAGTGGCCACGCCGGTGGGGCAGGTGTTGGTGTTGCACTCCAGCGCCTGTATGCAGCCTACAGCCATTAGCATAGCCCTTGCACCGTTGCACATATCGGCGCCCAGCGAAAAATTTTTCACCAGGTCAAAACCGGTGTGCACCTTGCCTGAAGCAATGATCTTGATGTGTTTTTTTAAGCCAAAGCCATGCAGCGCATCGTATACAAAGGCCAGGCCTTCGCGCAGCGGCATGCCTACTGAATTGCTGAACTCGATGGGTGCCGCGCCGGTGCCACCCTCGCCGCCATCTACCGTAATAAAATCGGGCATAATGCCGGTTTTGATCATGGCCTTACAAATGCTGATGAACTGGTTCTTTTGGCCAATACAAAGCTTAAACCCAACGGGTTTGCCGCCGCTCAGGTCGCGCAGCTTTTTTATGAACTCAACCAATTGCAGTGGTGTGCCAAAGGCGCGGTGATATGAAGGCGACATCACATCTTTGCCTTTTTCCACCAGGCGTATTTTTGCAATCTCGTCGGTAACCTTGGCAGCCGGCAAAATACCACCATGCCCTGGCTTGGCGCCCTGCGACAGCTTTATCTCGATCATCTTCACATTCGGGTAATTGGCCCGCTCGGCAAAGGCTTCAAAATTAAAGGTGCCGTCGGTATGGCGGCAGCCAAAATAGCCGGTGCCTATCTGCCAGATGATGTCGCCGCCCGGTTGCAGGTGGTATGGGCTCAGGCCACCCTCGCCGGTGTTGTGCGCAAAATTGCCCAGCTTGGCGCCCCCATTCAACGCCATCACAGCGTTTTTGCTCAGCGAGCCAAAGCTCATGGCCGAAATATTAAACACGCTGGCAGAATAAGGCTGTTTGCAGTCGGGGCCACCCACCAGCACGCGCGGATCGTGGTCGCCCGACTCAAGGGGCAGAGGGCTGATGGAATGGTTAAGCCATTCATAACCCTGCTCGTATACATTTAACTGTGTACCAAAGGGCGTGGTATCGGTTACTTTTTTGGCACGCTGGTAAATCACATTGCGGCTCAGCCGGTTGTAAGGCGCCCCGCTGGTATCCGACTCAACAAAATACTGGTAAACTTTCGGACGCATCCACTCGGCCCACCAGCGCATACGGCCTACCAAAGGAAAATTGCGCTTCAGGGAGTGTCTGGTTTGCACCATATCGGCCACGCCGATGATAATAAGCGGAAAAATGATCACATAAAACCAAAGCACCCAGTGCCAGAAAAATCCCAGCGCTCCGGCCAGTACAACAAAAAAAACAGAAAGACCAATGAATACTTTTTTCATAAACAATGATTTTACTATAAATATAACAAAACCACCTTCATAAAAGCAAGCCCGGTCTTAACCTAAGGCCTGCAAAAGGTCATTCAGAATATCGTCTTTATCCTCCAGTCCGGCCGATATGCGGATGAGGCCCGGAGTGATGCCTACGGCCAGCTGTTCGGCCTCGCTCAGCTTGCTGTGCGTGGAGGAGGCCGGGTGTGTGGCAATACTGCGCGCGTCGCCCAGGTTGGGCGATATTTTCAGCATCTTCAGCGCATCCAGCATTTTTTTACCGGCGTCGTAGCCACCTTTTAAAGAAAAAGTAACAATGCCGCCGCCCAGCTTCATTTGTTTTTTGGCAATGGCGTAGTGCGGGTGAGAAGGTAAAAAGGGATATTTGATAAACTCCAGCGCAGGGTGCCCTTCCATCTTTTCGGCAATATACAAAGCGTTGGTGCAATGCCGCTCCATGCGCAGCGATAGGGTTTCGAGGCTTTTGCTCAGCACCCAGGCATTAAAGGGTGAGAGCGACGGCCCGGTGATGCGGCCAAAAAGATAAATCTCCTGGATGAGGTCTTTGCGTCCAACAGCTACACCGCCCAACACGCGGCCCTGCCCGTCGATATACTTGGTGGCGGAATGGATCACGATATCGGCGCCGAATTGAATAGGCTGTTGCAGGTAAGGTGTGGCAAAACAATTGTCAACAATCAGCAGCAAATTATGTTTTTTGGCAATGCGGCCCAGCAGCTCCAGGTCAATCACGTCGATGGCCGGATTGGTAGGTGTTTCCACGTAAATGAGCTTAGTGGCCGGCTGTATCAGCTGTTCAATTTGTTCCGGGTTGCCAGCATCAAAATACGAATAGCCAATGTTCCATTTTGGAAAATACTTGTTGAAAATGGCATGCGTGGCGCCAAACACCGAGGAGCAGGCAATAAGGTGATCGCCCGACGAAAGAAGGGCTGCCAGCGTGGTATAAATGGCACCCATGCCCGAGGCCATGCTCACGCCGGCTTCTGCGCCCTCCAGCAGGCATATTTTATTAATAAACTCGCTGGTATTGGGATTGGTGTAGCGCGAATACACAAAGGCCTCCTTTTCTTCCGAAAAAGCGGCGCGCATGTCTTCGGCGGTATCAAAAATAAAACCAGAGGTGAGGTAAAGCGGCACCGAATGCTCGTTGTTGGCGCTTCGTTCCAGCTGGGCACGAATGGCGGTTGTTTCAAACGCTGATTGTTGCATGATAATGGATATATTTTTATAATTTATTCGTTAAGGGTTATTTTGTAGCTAATGCGGGCAGTAGGCTCCAGGGTTTTGGCCACCGAGCAGTATTTTTCGAGCGAAAGAACAATGGCTTTTTCGAGTTTGTCGCGCTCAACAGCTCCTTTCAGCTTAAAATGCAGCTCAATGTTTCTGAACAATGAAACATCGCCCGTTTTTTCGCGGTTGCCATTTACTTCTATTTCAAAAAAATCAATCTCCTGTTTTTGTTTTTTTAAAATGGTAATCACGTCCATGGCGCTGCACCCGCCAAGCGACGACAGCAATAGCTGCATGGGCCGCATGCCAAGCCCCGATCCCCCGGCTTCCGGCGCGCTGTCCATCAACAGCCGGTTGCCGTCTTCGTTCCTGGCTTCAAGGTTAAATGCGTTGTTGATGCGTGTAACGGTTATTTTCATAGTTAGGAATATTATTGGTTTTCATTCTCTTTCCTGAATTTGGGCAGGCTCAGGTTAAATTTTACGGAGATGATCCGGATGGAAAAGATCAGGATCATCGAAACAATGTAGTTGATGCTTCGCTCACAACCTGCGGCATCCAGGGCCAGGTATAAAAAACCTCCTGCCAGGCAGGCCGTGGCGTAAATCTCTTTGCGAAACAGAACGGGCACCTCGTTGGTGAGCACATCGCGCAGCACACCGCCCATCACCGCCGAAAACATGCCCATGATGGCGGCCACCACAGGGCTCACACCAAAGTGAAGGGCTTTTTCAGTGCCAATAACAGTAAACATGGCCACGCCCAGGGTTTCAAACAGGAAAAGATTTTTCCGCAGCTGAAGGAAAGTTTTGTAAAAAATACTGGCCAGCACTATACCGGCCAGTATCGCGTACATCAGGTTAGGATCGTGCACCCAGGCCAGGGGGTAGCTACCTATCAGGATGTCGCGCAGGCTGCCACCACCAATGGAAGTGATGAAGCCAATAAAAGTAACGCCAAACCAATCGGGCTTCGATTTTTCGTTGGCCACCAAAGCACCCGATATGGCAAAAAAGCCGGTGCCTAATAATTCAAAAATATATTGCAGCGACATAATGTATTGTTCTGTAATTCCAACAGTTCCCCATAACTATCGGGACGAATTGCCGTAAAGGGTTGCATGCCCTTGCGCCACCGCTCGGCCACGGAATTTTTAGTTGATTGAATCATACAGCGGAAATCAAATGTTGGGTTGAGGTGTTGTACGCAAATATGGTTTTATTTCTTTAAATCCTCTTGGAAAACGGGCGGGGATCTCTTCTGTTTTAATGGCGGGCACCACCACCACATCGTCACCGTGTTTCCAGTTTGCCGGTGTGGCCACGCTGTAATTGGCGGTAAGCTGCAGCGAATCCACCACGCGCAATATCTCGTCGAAATTGCGGCCGGTGGAGGCGGGATAGGTGATCAGCAGCTTCACCTTTTTATCGGGCGAAATGATCACCACCGAACGCACCGTAAACTTATCAGAGGCATTGGGATGCACAAAGCCATAAAGCTTCGAAACTTCAAACACCGGATCGGCGATGATGGGAAAATTAACCACCGTGTTTTGCGTTTCGTTAATGTCTTTGATCCACTCGCGGTGCGAGGCCACATCGTCCACGCTCAGGGCAATCACTTTCACATTGCGTTTTTCAAATTCGGCTTTTAATTTAGCCACGGCACCCAGTTCGGTGGTGCATACAGGGGTAAAGTCGGCCGGGTGCGAAAACAGGATGCCCCAGCTGTTTCCCAGCCAGTTATAAAAATTTATTTTTCCTTCGCTCGACTCTGCTGCAAAGTCAGGAGCGGTATCTCCTAATCGTATTGACATGGTATTTTATTTTTATTGGTTAATATGAATGGTTTGTTTTTTATTTATTTTTTGAGAACTCACCGGGCGGATGGTATCGGTAACCAGCGCTACAAATAACTTCTGTTCAAGCAGGTAGTCTTTCTGTTCTAAAAGAGTGGCCAGCTTTATATTGCCCACCAGGTAATTGTAATCCACACCGGTGTAACGCTCTTTCACTTCCTCAAATTCAAGCCGCTCCAGGTCGAGCAGCGAGTGATAGCGCAGGTAAACCTGCACGGTAACATCGTTGGTAAACAGCTCTTTATGCGGTTGAAGGTACTTTTTATATTCGTATTTATAGCCATACGACAGCGCTGAGATATCGGACAGCACGGCTGCCCCGGTGGGATAGCTGCCCGCGCCACGGCCTTTTAAAAACTGTTCGCCCGAAAATTTGCCTTCCACGATCACACCGTTAAACTCGTTTTCTACCTTGTGCAGGGAATTGGGTTCTTTTACAAACTGGGGGATCACCAGGGCGCTTACCTGGCTGTGGCCCACCCGCTGGATCACCGGTGTGAGCTTAATGCTGTAGTTCTTTTCAAGGGCATAGGTAATGTCGTGCGGGTGCAGGCCGGTAATGCCAATGTGAAAAACCTCCTCTGGTTTTAAGATCAGACCAAAGGCATGCAGCGCCAGTATCACGGCTTTAAATTTAGGATCAAACCCTTCCACATCGTTAGTAGGGTCGGTTTCGGCAAACCCTTTTTGCTGGGCCTGTGCCAGCGCTTCTTCATACGAGAGCTTTTCGTTGATGGTTTTGGTTAAAATATAATTGGTGGTGCCGTTAAAAATGCCGGTCACCTTTTCCAGCTCTTCGTTGTCAAAATATTCCTCCAGCGTGCGGATAATGGGAATGCTGCCGCACACGGCGCCCTCGTACAACAACGATACATTGTATTGTTGCTGCAGGTTATATAACTCTTCGAGGTGCAGGGCCAGCAGCTTTTTATTGGCTGTTACCACGTGCTTGCCTTTTTTGATGGCTTCGGTAACAATGTGATAGGCTTCTTCCGCATCGTCAATCAGCTCCACTACCACGTCAATAGAAGGGTCGTTCAGGATGTCCCACTTGTTATAGGTGATCAGGTTGGCCGGCACGCTGCGTGGCTTGTTTTTGTTTTTTACGGCAATTTTTGCAATGTTGGCCTTAAAGCCCGTGCTGTTGTTGAGCACATGGTGCAGACCCTGCCCCACGCAGCCGAAGCCAAATAAGCCTATGTTGAGTTGTTTTGACATGATGTAGTTTACAGGTGTATGAGATTATGTTGTTTAAAAATTTGTTTTTTATGCGGTGTCTCCAGGAAATTTTTGACCAGGGCGGTAAGCTGCTGTGTTTCTATCAAAAATCCATCGTGCCCGTAAAACGAATCGATGATGGCCAGCTGGCTGCCAGGGATGTGGGCCGCAATAAATTGCTGCTCGGCCGGCGGAAATAAAATGTCGCTGCTGATGCCGATCACCAGGGCGCGGGCTTTAATGCTTCCCAGGGCTTCTTCGGCCGAATTCCTGCCGCGGCCCACGTG
Source organism: Bacteroidia bacterium (assembly GCA_044221905.1). Lineage (GTDB taxonomy): Bacteria > Bacteroidota > Bacteroidia > B-17B0 > Aurantibacillaceae > Aurantibacillus. The sequence goes on along the minus strand of JBGAOE010000002.1, from coordinate 324,556 downwards.
ATGCGAATCCATGGCCTGGCTGAGCGCCACATAAGAATAAGCATTGAAGCGGTTCACCAGCTTTTGGCCCTGGTAGCGCTGGTAGCTGCTGGCATTGTGATCGTAAGGCCATTCGTTATGATCTTTCTGCGTCTGATTATAGGTATTATAATTCCGGTAACTCAGCAGGGCCATGCTCCTGGCCGCAGCCAGGCCCTTCTGGCCACCATCGGGTGTGTTGGCGTAATACGTCCTGTCGGCTTTAATGGCCAGGCGCTGGCTTTCGTTAAATGCAATACCCCAGGGCGAATGGCGCGCATTAGTGGCTATCGCTACAATATTTTCGGCAACACCCGGCTGTTGTATGCTCCATTCCAGCACCTGCTGTGCACCCTGCGAGCCGCCAATGAGCAGCTTTATTTTTTCGATGCCCAGGTGCTGCCGCAATAACTCATGCGCCTGAACCTGGTCGCGGATGCTGATTTGCGGAAAGTAAGAAAACCACGGCCCGCCCGTGTGCGGGTTGATGCTTAACGGGCCAGTGCTGCCGTAGCAGGAGCCAAGGTTATTCGCACAAACAATAAAATGTTCTTCGGGGTTGAAGAAGGCGTTTGTGCCAAAGAGGCCGCTCCACCAGTCAAACACGTCGCTGTTGGCCGTGAGGGCGTGGCATACCCACACCACGTTGTCGCGCTGCGCATTTAACCGGCCATAGGTGTGGTAGGCAATCTCAAGACCTGGGAGCAGGCTTTTATTCTCGAGCACAAAAATTTCTTTGGATACAAATGTTTTCATCGGGGCGTGGAATTAATTTTGAAAGGTTGGGAATTTCAGGATCAGCTCGCTCACCTCGGGCTGCGCTAAAAGATTAACGGCGCTTACCAGGCGTTTCTTTTTCCTGGCATCGATGTAGGAAGGCGAGTGCCCGCCGCGTACCACGCTGGCGTAAGTGGCTTCAAATTTAAGGTTCAGCAGAAACTCCAGGTCGTTCAGGAGGTTATGATGTTTTTGGTCGGTATGTGAATGGTTGGATCCCATGTTGATGTTTGTTGTTTAGCCGGTACCCCGGCGGTAAATAAAAAAATTGTTGATAATGGCCCTGAAAGGGACAAAGCGTGCGGCGGGCCATACAGCCCGGACCTTTTAAACACGAAGGAGTAAAGGATTTAGCACATACAACAACAACACATCAGCATGTTGCCGGAATTGCGGAAGGGAACAGAATTAAAACCTGTTTTGGGAGTGGATTGGGAGCGGTGTGGTAACACGGTGTTTTTCATGTTTTTATTTTTTAATTTATTTTTCTCCGTTTTTCACCGGAGTAGGAGTTGGCACCTGTTTTCCAATCCCGGGTTTAACGGGACTTTTAGTTGGTTGCCAGTGGGTCAGTGAGCCTATTCTCTCGCCACTTCTTAATAAATTAAAACACACGGGGTGGTTTAATTCTGACGCAAATTTAGTGCATTTAGTTTTATTCTTCCAAATTTATTTTGAAAAAAATCACAATTTGCAGCAGCCACGCGGGTTTTGAGACGGCTGTGCCGGGCCCCGGAAACGGAAGGGCAGGTTCAAAAAGAAAGAATGACAGGATAATTAATGAATAATGTTGTTGCGGTACGCGTACATGATAATGCCAATGCTGTTTTTGGCATTTGTTTTTTGAAGGATGTTCTCGCGGTGGGTTTCCACGGTTCTGGTGCTGATGCAAAGCTTGTCGGAAATTTCCTTGTTGGTGAGCTCCTGGCTGATAAGGCGGATGATCTCCAGCTCGCGGGCAGAAAGAGCCACCTGGTTAAACACCGGTTTGATCTGGTATTTGTTCAGCAGGTCGCTTACCATTTCTTTGGATACCTTGTCGTTAAAATAATATCCGTTTTCGGTAACTCCGCTCACTGCCTCCACAATGGTTTCAAGGCTGCTGTCTTTCAGCAAAAAGCCATGGGCACCTTTTACGATCAGGTGTTTTATCAGCTCTTCCTCGTTGTGCGAGGTAAGGATCAGAATTTTGGTATCCGGATTTTTTTTGCGCAGCCAGCCGGTGGTCTCAATGCCGTTCATTTCGGGCATTTGTATATCCAGCAGCACCACATCGGCGGCAATGGTTTCCATCTTCGTCAGCAATTCCTGCCCGTTGCAGGCCTCAATGGTGATTGTAATATTGCTAAAGTCGCTCAGCAACGCTATCAGCCCCTTGCGAAACAGGTGCTGATCATCGGCAATGGCCAGCTTCACCGGTTTTTGAGTATGTGGGGATTGGGCATCCATTACAGCAGCAAATGTAACAAGCATTTTTAACTTTCAAAGCTGGGGAGCCACTAATTTCACTAATTACACGAGCATGATCTTATAGCACTTGCGCTTGCAATGAATAATTGGTACAAATTCGTGTGATTAGCGGCGATCTTCCCTGCGTATTTTACGTAGCGGTTTTTTAATTAAGTTAGAGGAATGAGATTTTGCCTGCTGCTTTTTTTTCATTTCTGTGCTTTTGCTTTTTATGCACAAAAAAAACAGGCGTCTGAAACCGGCACCGCCAGCTATTACGCTAAGAAGTTCGAAGGCCGGCGCTGCAGCAATGGAGAGATATTTAGCAGCGATAGTCTGACTGCTGCACACAAAAGCCTGAGCTTTGGCACTCGTGTAAAAGTAACTAATTTAAAAAACGATAGCACGGTGGTGGTGCGCATCAACGATCGTTTGCCCAGGCGCTCACATCGGAAAATTGATCTTACCCGGCGGGCTGCCCGTCAGTTAAATTTTTTGAAAACAGGATTGGCCAAGGTGAAGATTGAATTGCTGGGTGATTCATTAAAGTCCGATTAACCACTAAGGCACTGAGAACACGAAGGAACACTTAATTTAATAATTCGTATAACTCCAGTGATCTGTGTGTGTCAGTGGTCACGTAAAAAACTGAGGAAAGGATTTTTCACTAGTTTAATGCTTAGTGTCTCTTAGTGACTGCGTGTCTTAGTTGTATAAGTAGTGTGTCAAAAGTAACTCTTCAATGAATCTGCCAAGGCACTTGCAGTTATATCCCGCTCCACCCAATGAATGTGCACACCCTCTTTTTCCATTTTACGGAACCAGGTCATTTGTCGTTTGGCGAATTGAAAAATAGCGGTTTGCAAGCCTGTGAATAATTCTTCTTTCGAAATTTTATTCTGCAAATAGTGCGCCGCAAATTTGTATTCAAGGCCCAGCATCTCCAGGCGTTCGCTCGAAATGCCGCGCTGTAAAAGACTTTCCGATTCCTCAATCAACCCTGCTTCCAGTCGTTTTTTCAAGCGGGCGCTGATCCGTTGTTTCCTCTCATCTATATCTACATCTACACCAATATAATAAGGCTTAAAGGGCAGCTCTTGCTTCACAATTTCCGGCCTGTGCTGCAAGCGGTATTCGGCCACTTCAATGCCACGGATCAATCGTTTCACCGAGTTACGATCCACATGCTCTGTCAGATCAACCGGGTAAGTGTTTAAGCGTGTCACCAACTGTAGCTTTGATAATGCGGCCAGCTCAATGCGCAGCACTTCATTTTCGGGCACCTGCGTCAGGCTGAAATCTTTTCGCAGGGCATCGAGGTAAAGCCCGGTGCCGCCGCAAATAATAGGCACGTTGTGCCGTAACCGGATCTCGTGAAACGCCTGCTGTGCAGCGGCAATAAACTGGTGCAGGTAAAATTGCTCGCCCGGATGCGCCACATCTATTACATGGTGCGCAATGGTTCGTCCATTGATGTGGTATTCGTCGAGGTCTTTGCCGGTGCCAATATCCAGCCATCGGTACACCTGCCGCGAATCGGCGCTGATGATCTCTCCGCCTATGTGATATGCCAGCTGGCAGGCCAGCCGTGTTTTCCCGCCGGCTGTTGGGCCCAGCACCACTATGCAGTTATAATCATTCACCGGGTGTATACACTAATTTAAGATTCCCAAAATTGGACGCCAGGTAAAACTGCTGTTCGTCAAAAGCATTGCCGGTATAATAATTTCTTTCGTAAGTGTTTTTGTTTACTATAAATGTTACGGGCTCACTTTCTCCGGCACGTTTAAACCCGGCGCGTAAAAACGATCCGCCGTCCGACCATTGTTTGTCAACGTAGGTCATCACATCGCCGGCTTGTTTTTCGCGTACAAAATTACGCACCAGTTTGCTCAACCCGCCTGTAACCGTAATGCCGCTTTTACAGCAAAAACGAATCAGCTCGAACGAACGCTTATCGGCCGGCAGGCGGTTCATTTTGCGGCCTTTTGAAAAAGAGGCCACAGCCACCAGCTCGTTCTTATGAAACAGGCCATAATGGTAAGCACTTTGGGCAGCATTCATTAAATGGTATAGGTTCAGAAACTTGGTGGCGGTGGTTTTGTCAATTTTTTGCAGGAGGCAGTTGCGGGCAAAAACAGAGGTGTTTAAGCCCAGCTTGGAGCGGATGATGGCAGCTATTTTCTGTGGTGCGGTCACCGCCTGATAGATAGGAAGAACAGGTGTATCAGCATTCAGGCCTGGAAATACATCTTCTCTTGCCAGCACAAGATCAAAATATTTATTTCCGTATCGGAAGGAGATCGTATGGTCGTGCTGCCCAGTATGAATGCCATGAAGCTGCAATTCTTTTTTAAGAGGGGTCAGGTATGTGGTTAAATTAGGTATCAGTCTGTTATTGTTTCGTCATGATGTCGATCAGATAGGGTTTTAACGGTATACCGACAGAGCTGACAAACTTGTTCGAAACCACCGATTGATAACGTTTGGCGGGTTGCAGCCTTACTTCATAGGTAAATGTTTTCCGGTCGTCCGAAAACCCGATCACATTTTGTACCCTTAGCACATTTTCTTCGCCCAGGGGGCCGAAGTCAAAGCCACGCGTGTTTGGATCCATCGGCTCTGAAAAAATCAGGGTGATCGTTGTTGTGTTTGGATCCACGCGCTCCCCATTTTTAAACTGGCGGATACCAACTACTTTGGGTCTTGACTTCTCAAAATCCTTATATAATATTTTGAGCGGCTTTGAAAGGTACCCGGATTGGTCGACAAATTTTTCCACTGCTTTTTCATTGCTGAAATCCAGGTTGATCATTTCCGCCACGGCAGCCGGTTTGTTTTTGGCATTATTATAAAACCTTTCGGCCATTTCAAAACCCACAGAATAGCCCAGGTCCCGCTGCCCGAAGATCTTATTACTGCTCCAGAGCCAATTAAAAGTTCTGGATGGAATAAATAGATCCTGTTCAAATTTCCGCCGCACTTCCGGGTAATTCTGACGACCATACTCCACGGCGGTTATATAAGAATTTTTTCCGGTGGCCAGGGTAGAAATAAATTCGGCCACACCTTCATAAATGCAGTATGATAACAAATTATGCACAAGTTCTTTTTGTTGCGTGTGCACATATTCATGCGTGCAAAGCAGCCCAATATCATTTATGGGAGTATATAAGGTGTTAAACTCTTTAGGATGTTCGGGAAGTTCGCTCACATCCACTTCCTTATCAGAAAGGGCCATTTCGCTGCCAATCAGGATCCTGTTATGCCGGATGGTACCGTTGGTGCGGAAAAGTCCTATTGAAAAATAAATGGTGGATGGAGTTAAAGCAGGATAAAGTTGTTTCAACTTCTCAATGCTTGTTTCTATGTCGCCGCTAAGCATCTTTGATTTAAAGGTGTTGGCCCTGATGGAGTTCCAGAACAAGGGATAAGCACGAATGGCATCTACATACCCCTTTACGCTGTATCGCCTGACTTCCATCAGGTCCTTTAAACCTTCGGTGCCCTGATCGAGGTAAAGCTCTTGCAGATACCGGTATTGCTCTGCAGAGTCACTCGTGCGGGTGATCTGATCGAATGCTACCCAGAAATTGTCTATGTCGGTGGTAATTATTTTTTGAACCTGGGCACTGACGGTGCAAAACGAAAGAGATAGGAGTATTGAAGCCAGGAAGTGTTTCACAAATGCGCTGTTGTTATTTATAAATAAAAAAGTCCGCCTGTATTACACTGGCGGACTTCATCCAATTCAATCGTTAAGCGTTTACCGGTTTCATGGCTTTTTCAACACTGGCCAGGATACCGGCTGCCAGGGTTTTCATATCGGCCTCGGTCCAGTTGTATTTAACGCTGAACGAAATAAGGCGGCCTACCACATTTTGTGATTTGGGCAGCTGCATGGTGTTGTAGTCCTGTGGCTTATCCAGCAGCTGTATCGGCAGTTTGGATACGGTGCTCAGGTTTTTTAAATGATCCCATTGATTCACAAAATGATACATGTTCAGGAACCAGTAATCAAACCCCGCCACACCGGCGGCATTCATAGCATCCACCGTGCGTTTGGCCGTTTCAGGATCGGGCATTAAAATATTTAAGAAAGTGGCCGAATCGCCGGATTCATCGCCCAGTTTGGCAAAACCGATGTTTGGATTTTTTGACAGCAGCTCCTGCATGAATTTTTTATGCTTGCGGTTTTTTTCGAGCAGGCCGGGTACTTTGCGGGTTTGTGCCAGGGCCACGGCTGCGTGCAGCTCCGAAATTCGGTAATTAAAGCCCAGGAAAGGATGCTGCTCCATGCCGCGCTTGGCGCCAACGTGGTTGTGCCCGTGGTCGCTGTATACATCGGCTTTTTTATAGGTATCCTCGTCATTGGTCACCAGCACACCGCCTTCGCCGGCTGTGGCTATTTTAAAAAAGTCGAACGAGTAGCTGCCCGCCTTGCCAAACAAGCCGGTATAAGTTCCTTTATAGGAAGAGGCAAAGGCCTGCCCAGCGTCTTCCACCAGAATCAGGTTGTGTTTTTTGATCACGGCCATAATGGAATCCATTTCGGCATTGCCGCCGCACATGTGCACCAGGCACACCCCTTTGGTGTTTGGGGTCAGGGCTTTTTCAATACCCTCGGCGCTCAGGCAAAGGGTTTCGTCTATCTCGGCAAAAATTGGAATGGCACCAATAAACAGCACCGCTTCAACGCTGGCAATAAAAGTAAAAGGCGGTACAATCACCTCGTCGCCTGCACCAATGCCGCTGGCGGCAAGGGCTGTGGCTATGGCCGTAGAGCCGCTGCTCATGGCATGTGCAAATTTAGCGCCGGTAATTTTTCGTACCTCTGCCTCAAAATCGCGGGCTTTCCAATGGTTATTGCGTTGTGCATCGTGCCCGTAGCGGAACAGGACCCCTGTTTCCATCACGTCGTTCACTTCTTTGCGCTCTTCGGCGCCAAATAATTCAGTTCCTGCCATAATTTGGTTTTTTGTGAGTTTAAAGTTAAGATTTTATTCAGTATCCGGCAATAAACGCAGCTGCCTGTTGTGTAGTGTATTTGGGAAGAAAAATTTTGCCCTGCCCCTCCATTTTATGGTTTAAATGATCGGCGCCCCTGGCTGAATGAGTAAACCGGCGCCGAAGGGGCGCTTGCTTTAAGTATCTTGCAATTCTGATCTACACAGTTATGAAAATCATTTTTTCTTTTATTCTGGCGCTTGTTTGCACGGGCGCTGTTTGCCAGGATACCACTAAAATCCTGTTTATTGGCAATAGTTTTACGTATTATAACAACATGCCCCAGATGCTGAAGGGGCTGGCCGATTCGGCCGGTATTGCGGTGTATACGGCTTCACACACCCCCGGCGGCATTTCGGTGGGCGATATAGCCCAGGGCAACCAGGCGCATGCATACAACCCGGCGGTGTATGCGCTCATCCGCACTAAAAAATGGGATTTTGTGGTGATACAGGATAACCAGGGGCGTTTTGTGCGCGATTCGGCACAGTTTCCAACCACCAGCCTGGTAAAGGCCGGCCATATAAAACTGATGGATTCGGTGAAAGCCAACAACAGCTGCGCCAAAATAATTTTATTTGGCGGTTGGGCCTGGAAAAACGGCATGCCTCCCTATGGTAACACGGGTATTGAATGCATACAGCGCATTTTGCGCAATTACGTGGTGCTGAACGATACCATGAAGGAAGTGATCGCGCCCATTGGCGAAGCCTGGATAAAAGCGGTGAATTATCTGCCATCGGTTGATCTTTGGGATGCCGATGGGGCGCACCCCTCTTATACCGGCAGCTATCTAACGGCCTCGGTCATTTTCTCCACCATCTTTAACCTGCCGGCAAAAAACCTGAACTATAACGGAACGCTCACTCCGTCTACAGCGTATTCACTCAGGGCTTTTGGCGACAGCTCGGTGTTTAACGCCACGTTTCACAGCAAATATAACCTGGGAGGCGTACAAAACATCGGCATTCAGCAATCGGGCGGCCAGCTGTCGGTGCCGGCTGCATTTGCCACGTACCGGTGGTTTGAGAATGGAGTGGACGTGGGCAATGCCGCTTCGCTGAACGCTGTTGCGGGCAACAGCTATATGGCCCTGCTAAAGGAAAACGACGGCTGCTATATTAAAACCTGCTCTTATGTTTATTTGCCCACGGCACTTGCCGAAAAAGAGCCGGATGGGGAGATCTGGCTGTACCCCAACCCGGTATCGGGCGGGCATTTGACCGTTAGGAGCCCGGATGAAGCCTGGCTGCAGCGGGCAGAGCTGTTTAATGCCGCCGGCGCACGCCAGGCAGTAGCTATTGAAAAGGCAAACGGTGAATGGCGCATTTCTACGGGCGGCCTGAAAAGCGGATGCTACCTGCTGTTGCTTAGGTCGGAAAGCCGCAGCTATTGCAAAAAGATAATGGTAAACAACGATTAATTGGGGAAATAGTGGAATTTGTTGTCGCTTTCGAGCACGCCAAAATTCACCGAAACCAGCTTGTTGTTCTCAAAATAACAATCGAGCCCGGCACTGTCAAAACTGATGCGTTTTTCGCCCCACTGGTGCATTTCTGTGTCGCTTAAGGCATGGCCGTTTTGCTGCATCAGTTCTACGATCTCTTTTTCGCGCAGCGAAAAAAGCTTTGCGTCAAACAGCAGGGTCTCGCGGTTGTCGATTTCCACATTGCAAAAGGCCTGTTCGGCATTGGTGTCAAAAAACAGCGAAAAGCCGTATTCCCAGTAATGGTATACCAGCGAATTGTTGTTCAGGATATCGTCGGTAAGGTTCTGGATCTCTTCGGGCTCGCCAAATATCTTCACAATATTTTCTTTGCTTTCGCCAAACAATACGCCGCAAAAGCCCTTAAGCAGCATTATTTCGGGTTTTTCGAACATCTGCAGGCTAAATTATAAATTGTAGCAAATTCTCAAAAATTTTACCCCGAAAAAAAATGCAAAAAATATTTTGCAGGTGAGTAAAAGACTACTATATTTGCAGCCCGATTTAAGGATTTTTCTTTTGATCGGGCCCGCATACGAAATGTTCCGCACAAGCGGAACGGTTCCTGCGAAAAAGTGATAATTCCGAACATGTTCGGATAGCGATGATTCCGTAGCTCAGCCGGTAGAGCATTACACTTTTAATGTAGGGGTCCTGGGTTCGAATCCCAGCGGGATCACAAAACCAGAGCGAGAATGAGAGCGAGAGCGAACATTCGAGTTCTGGTTTTCTTCTTTCTCGCTCTCACACTCATTTTTACCGTCTATTTTACGATAATTTCAGCGTTTGTAAGCTCGCTAACAGAGCGAAAGCGATCAGCACCGCTCTGTTTTTCTTCATTCTCGCTCTCATTCCCATAGAATACAATTTTTTTAATGCTATCAAAATCTTCAACTCTTCTAACTCCGAGTTCGAGATGAACACATCAGGGGATCGCAGTCAGCGACGTAAAACCCTGTTTTTATTCTTTCGCTTCTCATTGCTTTTATCAATACTTCCTATACAGCATCGTGGGAACTATCCATGCTCTAACCCGCTGTTTTTTATCTTATTGGCGTAATTGGCGGTAATGCGGCGCAATCCCATTGCTGGCCGGTTTATGCCGGTGAATTTTATTAAGCGAGAAGGCTATATTCGTTTTGTTATTGAATTATTTATACGAGCCAGCTTGTTTTTGTATAATGTTGTGTAAAGCTTTTTGGTTTCATCGTCGAGGTACGAATGAGAAATTAATGTATGCACCGTGGGTTGATCCACTCGCATCACACCCAACATTTTTTTGACCCTGGGTTCTTTTAAACCAAGAGCCAGGCCAAAATCCAGGAAATCATCATAAGCGTAATAACCCAATGCGGAAAAAGAAGAATCTTCAAAAGAATTTTCTGACAGCCCTGATTTTAAAGCCATATCACCGTCCTCAACATGAATACGGGTACATACCAAATCATAGGCCGGGCTCATGATATAATCTCCGTCAGAAGATTCAATGAGCGAAAAGTTTTTAAGGTGTGCATCGCCGTTTGAAAATAAGTAGTTAAATACCACCAGCTTAAAATATTTTTCAAGCTCAACCTCGGCAGCACTAATATGCTTTGCCATTAGTTGTCCTAATGCAAGGTAATTGTATTCATATTTAAAGTCGGGGCCGGCATTATCTTTTGTTTTGCCCGCAATGGCTGCAAAATCCTCCTGGAGGTATTTGCCTCCTGATGGCTTAGGGTCGAAGCGCCTGGTTAAATAAGCAGGCTTGTCGTTATCAAAAAATATAAGCGCATTTTCGGCTGTGGGAATATCATACACTTGTCTTGCAATCTGCATGGTAAGGTGTTCGTTAGCTGGCACCTGGCTTACCTTTTTGATGTCGCGTGGAATAGGTTTTAAAATATACTGGCCCTGTTCGCCTTGTTCAGTAAGCCTCAATTTGTTTTTTATAAGAATGAGCGAGAGCTTTTCCTGAACACCGGAAATAGAAATGCGCCGGCGGTTCTCTATAAATTTTTCCTGCAGAGGACCTTCTGTATCAGGAGAGGGAAAAGGCAAGACGTGATGCACCTTTTTGTTGTCGAACATCCGTTTTAGGACAGCACCACTATAGGTCGTAAATCCTTCCTTTAAAGATCCGGGACAATATTTAATTTCAACGCTCATTTTCTGTCTCCTGTTTTACACTTACTGCGCCTATGGTTTCGTTGCCACCTGTTGCCAGCAACAAACTGAAATAATCATTTTCATCAATTTTTAATTGCCGGCACTGAAGCATACGGTTGACCCCTTCGCTGAGCATATTAAAAAAGAACGGGAATAATTCGCTGGAACGATACTCTTGTTGCGTTTTTGGCAAAGTAACGCTGATGGCTCTTTTTTGCGGATTATTAAAATACTCATCGCTATAACGGAAAATAAATTCCTTGCCGGCTTTGGTAATTGTGCCGGTTGGTTCATTGTTGAGGTAAACTATTCCGCTTGCTGCCATTATTTATGAATGACATTTAACTGCATTTCTAAGCCCAACACGCCAGCCAATTTCTGCAGGGTAAGTAAAGAAGGATTACCTGAACCATTCTCAACCTGGATAATAGTGCGAAGACTTACATCTGAAAGCTCAGCTAAATCCCTTTGTTGCAAACGCAGTGTATCGCGTCTTTCCCTAACTTGTTCACCTATTTCTTTGGTCGTCATGTGTGTTAAAGTGCATATTTCAATATAAATATACAATTAAATGCAACAAAATACAACAACATGCAGTAAAATGCATAAAAATGCAGTAAACTGAAAAATCGATCTCAAAAGCAAGTGATATGTGTGTTATAATGCACATATAGATAAGTAAATTACAAATGCTAAATGTAATTGAATGCAAACGTGTATGGAAAAGTTTGTTTTTCTATACATATTTAGAAAACACGCATAGTTCAAGGCAATTTACTATACTTAAATTGGGTGAACGCATCGCCTTGTCCAGGCGAATAGGTAAACAAGCAGATATCTACGGATTCCCAATGCCCAGGTTGTACGCTTTACACCATTTGGGCTTGATATCGTTTCATGGCTGTCATACAAAAATAAACAAGACACAAATTGACGTAATCGGCCCCTAAAGTTGTCGTATTTGCATGTTCTGATTTTTTACAACGCATCACATCTTTGCATTATCAATTAACGATGTAAAAACCAAATTCAAATTAACCATAAAATAAAAAGCACATGAGAAAAATTATCATAACAACACATATTACCCTGGATGGCATAATGCAGGGATCTTCCGGTCCTAAGGATGATTTATCGGGCGACTTCAAATATGGCGGCTGGAGCGTGCCATATGCCGAACAGGTGAGCGGTATGGCGGTGCAAAAAGAAATGAAGGCGGAAGCAGATTATCTTTTGGGCAGGAAAACATTTGAAGGGTTTTCCAACTTCTGGCCTAAACACCCGGAGATTTGGGCCGGCATAAATGATGGAACCAAATATGTTTTTTCCAATACAATGAAAACGTCAGATTGGAAAAACACAGTATTCCTTCAAAGCCTGCAAGACATTAAGCAGCTTAAAAGTACAGCAGGCCCTGATATTCAGGTTTGGGGCAGCAGCCAGCTCATCCACCTTTTGCTCGAAAATGGTTTGGCAGACGAGCTTCACCTCAGGATTTTTCCGGTGATGCTCGGAGAAGGGAAAAAGCTATTCAGCAATGGTGCCATTGCAAAAGCCTTTACATTAACAGAAAGCACGGTTACATCAAAAGGAGTTATTATTGCCAGTTACAAAGTGGCGGGTGAAGTAAATACCGGCTCTATCGGATCTAAATATTCAAGCTGAGATACATGAGCGCAGCGGAATTTTTTTTGAGAAACGGCATTCACAGGTCCTGTTCCAGTTAAAATTCCGCGCCCTTCGTCAGCCGGCTTTCCATAAAGTACGTGTACTTTGCGTTATCCGTAATTGTTTCGTGCGTTACGGTAAAATGTGTTCTTTGTTTGCTCATATGGCCGGTCGAGCGTATTTTTTTACCCGTCCACAGCCAGGTGTCGTTTTGAATCACCAGCTTGTCCATATTAAAGCTACCATCGGGATTAAAGTTGTAGCTGATAAAATGACCCGTTTCACGGTCGTAACCGATTATTTCCATGGCGCCAAAACCCACCGAGTCGCGGATGCCATAAGCGGTGTGAACGATAAAATTTCCATCAGGCGACCATTGGTAAATGTCGCTGCCCAGGGGTTTAAAAGCATGTTGGCCTTTTGCATCGCGCACGGTGGTTTGGGTGATCCACCTGCCTGTAATTTTGTTCAACAGCTCCATTTGTCGCGGGGCATGGTGCCTGTGGATTTTAGGGATTGTGAAACGTTATTTTGACCGGCCATGGATAAAGTAAAAAGAAGGGCCAGGAATAAAAATCGCTTTTTCATAATTTTATTTTTTCTTTTTACAACCAGCGTTTTACCGCCTCATCGGTATTGTTGGGCAGGGTGTTAAATATAATTTTGGCTTTTGGCGCATTGGCATGCACCACGTTGATGATCTGTTCGAACAGGATAAAATTTGAGGCGAGACTTCTTATGCCATTGCCAACTACAATCCCATTGTAATGTTTCTCTTTTAGCTGTTTTGCAAGCGCGCTTAAATCGGTGGTGCCGGTATCTATCAAAAACGATTCGGCCGGATAGCCCATGGCGGTTAATTTTTCTAAAGTAGCCTTTGTGCCCTGTTCCACCATTTCTTTGGTTACGCCTTTCGGCATTTCGGGGCTCGAGAAGTCGATGGTATTTGGATTCATGCCGATGATGAGTACTGTTTTCATTTTGTTTGTTTTTAATTGTTGTTGATTGGTGTTATTGATTTTTTTGTGAGTAGTGGCCGCTAAGGATGAGGCAATTGCAATGCCAACCAGCAATGACTTTGCCAGCGACCCGGTTATTTTTAAGTGTTTTGTGCCGATCATGGTATTTGTTGTTTTTTACTGAATGATTTATTTTTGTGTGACAAAGGAACGGATAAGCCGGTTAAGAATATTTTTGTTACCTTTTGGTAACAGAAGATAAAGTGGTAACTAAATTGTAACTAATGGCAAGTTTTAATGAAGAGGTGGCCTGCCCGATGACGGCAACGCTGGAATACATTGGCGGCAGGTGGAAATGCATTATTTTGTTTTACCTCACGGCAGGCACCCGGCGCTTTGGCGAAATAGCAGTGAGAATTCCTTCCATATCCAGAAAAGTGCTGACCCAGCAGCTGAAAGAAATGGAAACCCACGGGCTTATTGAGCGGAAGCAGTATCACGAGGTTCCACCCCGTGTGGAGTATTCGCTTACAGAGTTTGGCAAGAGCCTGGCCCCGGTATTCAATGCCATGTCTGCCTGGGGAAAAACAAATGTGTTGAATAAGCGCTAGGCCTTATGCCTCGCTTTCGGCAGTTTATAAATCAAAAAGGTTTTTTACAGCAATCGTCTAGCCTGGCCACCGCGGCCGGATCGGCTTTTACCTGGTCGGCATCAAATCCAAGCTTCGAGATTTTTTCGCGCACCTGCTCCAGCGTAATTTTACGCTCGTCGTACACAACGGTGATCGTATTCGCTTTTGAGTTTACTTCTGTATTCTTAACCCCGGCTTCGTTATACAACTCTTTTAAAATCCGGCCTCCACAGCTTTCGCATACCTTACAATGATCGCAGTAAATAGTTGTTTTGATCACCGCCGTTTTAACCGGTTTTGTTTTTTGAGCGGAAACCGAACCGATAAAAAGAAGGCTCAGGATGAGAAAAGTGAACCGGCTGGAAAAGTATTTTTTCATGGCTGTACTGTTGTGATATAAATATATGAATTATAAAATAATGTTATACTTTACGGTTGAAAGCTTGTCATCCTGAGCCTGTCGAAAGATGGTTCGACAAGCTCACCATGACAATAAATAGGAATGACGTCAAAAATTCAACCGTAAAGTATAGCAAGTTATAAAATAAAAAAACGCCAAAGGCTTTGCATTGAAGGCCCCTGGCGTTTTTCGTTTCATTTAGTTTGTATCATTCAAAAATGTTATAAGATGCGGCCACCAGCGTTACCAGCTCAAGGTGTTCAGGTTTTTCGAGTCCGCTGCCGTTTCTTGCCTGCTGAAACGATTTGAACGATGGCAGGGCCAGAAATTGCGCTTGGGCCGCGTCGTTATCAAAGGTGGCAATATGCGTAAATGTTTTGCCGTCGTCGCCCAGGTATGAGATGTAGCGAATGGCCGGGTTGTTCAACGCACGGATGTCGTTAATAAAGGCAATGGCGTTTTGTTCGTTTTGTTTGCTGAAGTCAGCGCTTACCGTGTAGGTTACTTTTACAATTTTCATGATGTTGTTTTTTTAGGATTTAATTGGATTTAACTTGTGGAAAGAATTATTGACCGAGCCAGCGGCTAAAAAGCCGGTTGAGCAAGGGCACCAGTAAATAAAACATGATGGGCACCGCAATAAGGGTGAGGATGAGTGTTCGTACAGGCATCACCACCATGGCCAGGTAATCGCCCAGCAGGCCATAAAGCAGGGTAATGAGCGGGTAAATGGCCAGCCAGATAATGAATGCTGCCTTGTGCCGGTTGTTTTTGTTTGCGTTTTGCATAGTTATTAATGTTGATTTCTGTTTATAAAACCAATTGCAAGGCAAAAACGTGACAAGGGAGGCTAAAAAAAAACAGGAAATAGAAAAACAGAACATAATCTGTTGATCATGAGCCGCTTACATTTTCATAAATGAAAAATGAATTTAATGCCTGGCGAGATTTTTCAGCTTGTCGGGATCTACTACCGAATAAATCGCATGGATTTTGGTGCCTGTTTCATCCAGCTCAAACACCTGGCAATTAATAAGCTCGCCATTCTTATAATAAAGCAGTGCACTCTGGTGATTAATGCTGGCAACTTCCACCCTGAACTCTTTTTGATAAGTAGTGTAAAGATAAAATAAGAGATCAATAACAGCGCTGGCGCCGCTGGTAAGCGCGCGCACAATTTTAACTTTGCCGCCGCTGTCGGCTACAAACGAAATATCTTCGGCCAGTAAATGTATCAGTGAAGCAGTATCGCCCATGCGAATCGCTTCAATGTAACTGTTCAGGTCTTTTTTGGCGGGGGCAATGGTTTGTTCCGTTGTTTTCTGATGGCGCAGCGTTTTTAGTTTTTCCTTCGCGCGGCTCAGCAGCTTCCGCGAATTTTCAATGGTAATATCAAGGGCATCCGCAATTTCTTCGTGCGGATAATCAAAGGCTTCGGTAAGAATAAACACGGCCCGCTCCTTAGCCCCCAGGTTTTCAAGCAATACCAGCAGCGAGTACGAAATAATATCGTTTCTCATTAAGCGGCTGTCGGCCTGTTCGGTGGCAATGGGCTCGGGCAGCCACACGCCGCCCGCCATTTTTTTGCTGCGTGTTTTAACGTTAATGGATTTATTGATCACGCTTTTAATCAGGTAATTTTTTTCATCCAAAAGAATATTTTTATTCGAAAGGTGCTTGGCCATCACATCCTGCACCGCATCGTTGGCATCGTCAACCGAGCCAAGAATATTGTAAGCATAGGGGAAAAGCGCTTTCTGATAATCTTTAAATACATCCATACAAATGAGCTACGGGGAATAAATGTATAAAAATACTGCCGTTTTATAACCGGAGCCAACCACTTTATTTTCACTTTAAAACAAGTGTGCTAAACACATACCGCCGTTTGTAAAAAAACGCCAGCCTTACGGGGCTGGCGCTTAGCAGGCGTGATTTAAAAAGCACGGCTGGCTTTTTCACGCAAATGCGATCAGGCGTTTTCGAGCGCGGCGATGTTAAATTTTTTCATTTTTAAAAAGGCATCTATTACCCGCCGTCCGCGTTCGGGGTCGTTCATTAAACGGCCCAGTGCGGTTGGCACTACCTGCCACGATACGCCGAATTGGTCTTTCAGCCAGCCGCAGTTGCCCTCTTTGCCTCCGTTAACTGTGAGCTTGCTCCAGTAATAGTCAATTTCCTCCTGGGTGTCGCAGTCAATCACAAACGAAACAGCTTCGTTAAATTTAAACTGGGGACCGGCATTTAAGCCCATAAATTTTTTTCCATTCAGCTCAAAATTCACTACCATAGGCGTATCGGTGGTTATTTTTGAGTTTTTAAATACCGAGCAGTAAAATTCCGCAGCTGTTTTGGCCTGGTTTTCAAACCACAGGCAAGGGTAAATTGTATTTTTCATTTTTTTAGGGTTATAGATTTTTATGATTTGATAATTAATGATGGGGCTGGGATTCCTGCTGTTTTGAGCTTAAGAACCGCTCAACCGCAGCAATAACGCTTTCGGGCTGCATCATCAGCGTTACATGTGTTTTGCCGGGCAGTATGGCCAGCTGCGATTTGGGCAGGCCGGCCACATCGCCAAACACGCCGCCGCCCAGCAGGCGGTACCAGGCCGCCAGGTGGTTGAGGTCCACCCCGTCGTTATCGCCGCTGATTAAAAGAGTGGCCGCTTTTATGGCTTTTACTTTTTCTTCGCCAAGGTTGTAGGGCGAAGCATCAAAAGCGATCATTTTGGCGGCAAATTTATACCAGTGCGCGGTGTCCGGCGCCACCCGCTTGTATTCGGCCGGTAACGGGGTGTTATCAAAAAAGCCAGGGTTAAACGATTTCAGCATTTCCCTTACTTCGGGCAGCCAGCCCTCCTGCTTATAAGCCGATGAAACCACAATGAGCCGTTTAACCAGCTTGGGATGATCAATGGCCAGCTGCGTGGCAACGGCACCGCCCACACTATACCCCAGCACATCGGCACTGTCGGTTTTCAGGTATTTTAAAACACCGGCCACATCGCTGGCCAGCGCAGGATATGAAAATGGCCGGTCGCTATCGGCCGTGTGCCCGTGGCCCTGCATTTCCATAACAATTACCTGGTGGGTTTTGGCCAGCTCGGGAATTATTTGCGACCAATTGAGACCAATGGTCATATACGCACCATGCAGCAATACCAACGGCCTGCCGCTGCCGTGCACCTCGTAATAAATTTTAAGGCCGTTTACCGGCGCATAGCCGCTTTGTTTTGCCACGCTGGCTTTGGCGGTTGTGTGCTGCGCGGTGGCATGGTTTATCATCAACACAAGCAGTAAAAAAATGTTGCTAAGTCTGGAGATTGTTTTTGTTTTCATATTCTGTTTAAGGTTTATCGTTGGTTTCACGATACAAACTTACAACAGCTTTTAACGAACCGGGGGATACATCAAC
Source organism: Bacteroidia bacterium (assembly GCA_044221905.1). Classification (GTDB taxonomy): domain Bacteria; phylum Bacteroidota; class Bacteroidia; order B-17B0; family Aurantibacillaceae; genus Aurantibacillus. The sequence goes on along the minus strand of JBGAOE010000002.1, from coordinate 306,595 downwards.
GACAGAAGATAGGGTAATTTGCGACAAAAGATCAGAACAAGTGTTGCACGCTTATATATATAACGATAGCAGTATTTATTTGTACTTTTAATAGAGCGAATAATACGTGTATGCCTTACCAGCAATTTGAGCCGCACCTGGCCCTGAGACCTTATATAGATGCTTACTGGACCGTAACAGGCAATAACCCTGAGCCGGTTTCACAGCGCATTTTGCCCGATGGCTGTGTGGATATTATCCTTAACCTGGGCGATGACCTAAGAGATAAGGATGGCATAAGCATGAAGAGCGAAAACGTTTACCTGGTAGGCACTATGACGCAGGCTATTGAAAGCAGGGTACAGCAAAACACACATTTACTCGGCATTAGGTTTAAGCCCGCCGGTTTTTCGGCGTTTTATCAATACGCATCGCTGCACGGGTTTACCGATAAAACCGTGGCCTTTGAAACCAAACTGGCGCCCGATCTTAAACAAACGCTTAAACATTCGGTAGCATATCTCAACCGGTTTTTTCTTAACCGGCTGGCGCCTCCTGGCCATCACCTGCAGCAGGTAGTGCGTGCCATTGAGTGCAGTAAAGGCCTGCTGCGTGTGCCCGACCTGGAAGACCACCATTCGCTTTCCACCCGCCAGCTCGAAAGGCAATTCAAACAATTTATCGGCATCAGTCCCAAAGAGTTTATCAGCCTGGTGCGTTTCCGGCAGGTTTTGCATAGCATTCATAATAACAGTAACAATAAAAGCCTGCTGCACATTGCTTTCGATCATGGTTATTACGATCACGCCCACCTCGCCAATACAATTAAAAAGTATACAGGACTAACGCCTTCGCAATTATAACGCATGTCGTTTTTTTACAAAGCAAAGCACCAGCGCAGGGGTTAACTTTGCCGCATCATGAACCGATTATTAACGATCCTTTGCGCTACTGGTTTTTTAATAGCAGCGTGCCAGCATCACAAAACAATGTCTATGGCTATGAATCAGCGTTTAAGCGTTATTACCCTGGCGGCCGAAGATTTGCCTGCCATGCGGAATTTTTACATCGAAAAATTTAACTGGCAACCGGTGGCTGAAAACAAGGACATTGTATTTTTTAAGCTCAATGGCCTGTTGCTGGGCTTATATGGAAGGAAGAATATGGCAGCGTTTAATAATACCTCCCCGCAGGGCAGCGGGTTCAGGCCCTTTAACCTGGCTTACATGGTTAATTCTGAACAGGAGGTGGAAGAACTTTATATCTTTATGAAAAACAACGGTGTAAAAATTGTTCAGGCGCCTGCAGTGCCAGACATTGGCGGCCGTTACTTCCTAATGGCCGATGTGGAAGGCAACGTCTGGGAGGTGGCCTACAACCTTTTTATACCCATTGATAAAAATGGAAATGTGATCACACACCAACCCATAGATCATTTATAACCCTAAAAAACAATGCCATGATAACATTTGCTTACACCATTTTGTTTGTAAAGGATGTGGAACAATCCCTTGCATTTTATGAGAAGGCCTTTGGCTTTAAACGAAAATTTATTGCCCCGGGCAATGAGTATGGCGAATTGCTTACCGGCAGCACTGCCCTGGGCTTTGCCGCCACTCAGCTGGCCAACACCAACCTTAAGGCCGGGTTTATAGAAAGCAAGCCGGGTGGCAAGCCGCTGGGAGTGGAAATAGCATTTGCCACCCCCGATGTTGACAAAGCGCTTGACAAAGCGATAACAGCAGGCGCTACCCTGGTGGAAAAACCTGCCAAAAAGCCCTGGGGCCAAACGGTTGCTTACATAACAGACCTGGATGGCTTTTTAATAGAGCTGTGCACACCCATAGAAGAATAGCGGATCGTTTTATTAAAAAAGCAAAAAGAGAAACCTTACGGGGTTTCTCTTTTTTATTGTCGTACCGGCATTGCCGGTCGGCATTATTGCCGGTAGTGGGATTTTACACAAACTATTATAAAGATACGATACAGGAAAAGGTTTGTCAATCGGTAAAAATACCTAGGCAGGCTGCGCAGTACTTCATGTAATAGAAGATAATTTTTAATACCTGAGAAGCTGTTCAGGTTTGAAGCAGCGGCTATGGAGCTGCTGCTTATGTTTGCTGAATTGCGCCAGGGACTGACGCGGCAGCCCGGCGCGGCAGGGTATTAGTGCCGCCGCGTGGCGGCGGCTTTTGCGATGGCAAAAGACCCCGCACGCGCGGTTTTTTTTGCGGCACTTATACCGTGCAAGCCGGCTAAAGCGAAAGGCCCGGGAGGCGCCCTGAATACGATTATAAATGATACCTAAAAAAAGCCATGAAAAGAAAGCTTACCAGGGTGTAATTACCATAACGACTGGTATTTAGGAGTAGGCAACACTATTTTAAACAGCTTTTGAGAAAATAAATTTGTGTAAGTAAATACTTACGCATATATTTGTAAGCAAATACTTACATATTAGTTTTATTTATGGAAACCCGCAGAGATGTTTTTCAGGCCATCGCCGACCCCACGCGCCGCGCCATTATTCACCTGGTGGCTGGCAGCACTTTAAACCTCAATGCCATTGCCGGTGAGTTTAACATGAGCCGGCCGGCCATTTCGCAGCACATTAAAATTTTAACCGAGTGCGGGCTTATTGTGATAAAGCAGCAGGGCCGCGAGCGCTTTTGCGAAGCCCGCCTCGAGCCGCTGAACGAGGTAACCGGCTGGGCCGAAAAATCGAAGAAGCTGTGGATGAACCGTTTTCACGCCCTCGAAGATTATTTGGGTGTGATGAAGAAAAAAGAGATGGAGCAGATGGTGGAGGATAAAACGACCAATCATAAAAAATTAAAGCATAAAAAAAATGGAAAAAAGAAACAGAAATAAGCCGGGCGATGTGCTTATTACCTATGAGCTGGATGCGCCGCGCGAGATCGTGTTCAAAGCCTGGACCGACCCCGAGGCGCTAAAACACTGGTATGCGCCAAACGGGTGCAGGGTGGAATTTAAGAAATTGGAAGTGTTTAGCGGCGGCAGCTACCACTGGTGCATTCACAATCCATCTTTTGGGGAGTGCTGGAGCATTGGCACGTTTTTCGAAGTTACTTTTCCCGAAAAAATTGTGCACAGCAGCATTATTGCTGATGAGAACGGCAATGTGCTAAAGCCGGTGGAAGCCGGTATGGATGCCGACTGGCCCCAGGAAACGCTGATCACCATTGCCTTTGAAGCCATTGGCAATAAAACCAGGATCGTACTTCATCAAACCGTGGCCGAAGGCGTGGCCCGGCGCACCGGCGCCCTGCCAAGCTGGCTGCAGATGTTTGACCGGATGAAGGAGTTTACATTAAATCGCCTGGCCCCTAAAAATCAATAAAGATGCATGAAATGTTGAACACATTGCCCGCCTGCGAAATTGTGACCACACGAAAACTGCATGCCGCCTGCGATCTTGTTTTTAAAGCCTGGACGGATCCTTTGCACCTTAAAAACTGGTGGGGGCCAAAAGGTTTTACCAATACATTTCATGAGTTTGACCTGAGGCCCGGCGGCAAATGGAGCTTTACCATGCACGGGCCGGATAAGGGCAATTATCCCAATGACTGCGAATTTATAGAGATCGCTCCGCTGCAGCTGGTTTCCTGGCATCACCATTCAAATCCCAGGTTTCGTGTGGTTGTTGCATTTAAGCGGGTTGCAGAGGAGGTCACAACCCTAACGTTTAAAATGATTTTTGACACTGCCGAAGACTGCAGCAAAGTAAAAGCATTTGCGGTGGAAAAAAACGAAGAAAATCTCGACAGGCTGGAAGCAGAGTTAAGGAAAATGACAAACGGTTAAACCAAGCCCATTCATAAAAATAAAATCACCTGTAAAAATAAATTCAATCGTAACCTATGAAAAAGATCGTTCCCTTATGTATACTGCTGGCGGCCGCTTGCAGCCGCTTGCCCGAAAGCAATAGCACCGTACCAGATATAAAAACAGATTCTTTAAAAACAACCACTACCATGAAGCAGGAATTTAAAAGCGGCTATGCGGCCGTAAACGGATTAAACATGTATTACGAAGTGCATGGCAGCGGCAAGCCCCTGCTGCTGATCCACGGCGGCGGCTCCACCATTGAAACCAATTGGAGCAGGCTGCTGCCCATTTTTGCGAGGCACCGGCAGGTAATAGCTATGGAACTGCAAACACATGGCCGCACGGCCGATATTGAGCGCCCCACCAGCTTTGAGCAGGATGCCGATGACGTGGCGGCCCTGATGAAAACGCTGAACATTGAAAAAGCCGACGTGTTTGGCTTTAGCAATGGCGGAAGCACCACCATGCAATTGGCTGTTCGTCACCCGCAGCTGGTAAATAAAGTCATCATTGCTTCAGCCTTTTATCAAAGAGAAGGTTTGTATCCCTTTTTCTGGGAATCGATGAAAAAAGCCACCTTTGCCGATATGCCCCAGGTGTATAAAGATGCTTTTTTAAAAGTGGCGCCAAAACCCGAGCAGCTCATGCACATGTACGAAAAAGACAGCGGCCGAATGCTTGGCTTTAAAAACTGGCCGGACGAAACGATCCGCGCGGTGAAGGCACCGGCCCTGGTCATCATCAGCAACCAGGATGTGGTAATGCCCGAGCATGCAGTAAAAATGGTACGCCTGATGCCCCAGGCACAGCTGGCCATCCTTCCCGGGCCGCACGGCAAATGTTTTGGCGAAGCTATGTTTTGGAAAGAAGAAGACAGCACCATGGTGCAGGGCGTTGCAGCCATGCTGGAGCAGTTTCTCGACGGCCAGTAATGCCAGGCCGGAAAGCATGTTATACCAAAGCAAAAGCCCCTGAGATAATCAGGGGCTTTTGTTTATAAGCGGTTTATCTTTTCAATTTATTTAGTAACGATCAGTTTTTTGCCGATCTGCATGGATGGGGTTTTTAATTGAACAAGATAAATACCGCTTTGCAGGTGACTGGTGTTTTCGGTTAGGTTATTTTCGCCTGCATGTAGGTCAATTTGTTTTGTAGATACTTCTCTGCCGCTCAGGTCAAACACTTTGAGCGTGCCGGCAGTGTTTATATCGCTTTTTACGGCCAGGTTAAAGAAATTGGTGGCAGGATTAGGGAACAGGGCTGCCTGATCAAGGTTGGTGAGCTTCAGATTTTTGATAGCTACCGGGGTCGACAGGGTGTTGAGCGTGGTGTTGGTGATCACCGGCTCGTTGTAATCAAAATAAATGGCAGCTTTGTTTTTGATCTGCGTGCCCACGGCCAGGTTGTTTTTTAATTTCACAGAGTAGCTCACCATGCCCGAGCTCAACACATCGCCGTAGCTCGATTTCCATGGCAGGTTGATGTTTTTGAAGGTGAATTTCACTACGCCGGTTTCGCTGATGGAAGTGGTGTACTGGTGATCGGAATAGCCGGGTTTGAGTGAGGAGATCTTAAGGTCGCTGTCCAGCGAATCAACCAGCACAATGTTTTGCGCATAATAGCTGCCGGTGTTCTGGAAGTGGATCACATAGGTCAGGATAGAATCCTTAGGCAGGATGTTACCTTGCGGGCCTACGCCTTGCGGAGTTACTTCTTTAAAGTTAGGATCGTAAGAGCTTACTACTGGGGAGTAGTGATTGTCTACGTTGTTCCAGGGCGTATTATCGGTTAACCACGAAGTAGCTATGGGAGCGGTGCTGGCAATGCTATCGTTAAAATTAACAACGGTGTTTACCGGAATGTTGGTAGGCACGTTGTAGTTAATGTACGTACTGGAGCTGCTGCCGGGGCTCAGGCTGGGGAATCCGGAGGTAACGCTGTACCAGTTAGGATAGGTAATTGCATTTTGCTGGGCCAGGGGCCAGGAAGAGTTGTTATTGTAAGTCAGCTGGCCATCGTGGGTATAACCCAGTTTAGCGGTGCTTTCATTCACCGTGCCGTCATTGCTTACAATTATCTGTTGAGTATAAACGTTGCCGGGCACCGGCCAGTTCACATTGGTGGTAAAAATGCGCAGGTCGCTGATAGGCACTACGTTGTTGGCAAAATTAACGGCAGTGGTGCAGTTGGCAGCGGCGGTTACCGACACTACCTGGTTATTGCTCTGGCAGCTGGCCAGCGGATAAATTTGCTGTACTGATTCGGTAAGGGTGTAGGAGCCGGTAGGTGCTATAAAACTGTATACGCCGCTGGCATTGGTATAAGCATAGCCCATGCCGCTGCAGTGGATCTGTATGTTTGGAATGCCGTTTTCGCCTGCGTTCTGAGTACAATCGTTGTTGGCATCTGCATACACTGTGCCTGTTATGGTGCAATAGCATGAGTTGTTGGCCGGATTGTAGTTCACTACAGCCATTATATTTGAGTAACTGTTGGTACAGCCATTGGCATCGGTTACATACACATAATAATAACCTGCGCCTAAGCCGCTGATGCTGGGGCCGGTTTGCGCGTTCGACCAGGTATAGGTGTATGGTGCGGTACCACCGGTAGCATTGGCGGTAATAGCACCATCTGCCGCAAAAATACAGCTGGCCTGTGTGATGCTGAAGCCAACATTTACAGGGCTGCTTTGGCCCAGGTAAGCATATTTGGTTACCGAGCAGCCGGTGGCATCGGTAATGGTACAGCTATAAGCGCCCAGGGGCACACTGGTAAGTGCGCTGCCGGTCGACCCATTGCTCCAGGCATAGGTAAAAGGTGGGTTGGTGCCGGTAACACTCAGGTTCACATTGCCGGTAGTGGCAGGGCACACCACCATAGGCGCAGTCAGAAATGCGTTGATGGTGCTCGATGGTGGAATAACGGCAGCGCCGGTGCGGATGCAGCCATTGGCATCGGTTATTTTAAAAGAATAGGTGCCGGTAGGCTGGTTCGAAATGGAAACGCCGCTGGTAGAAGATGGGTAGGTGTACCAGATAACGGTGTATGGCGCCGTGCCGCCGCTAGCGGTTAATGTGGCCGAGCCGGTGGCTGCCGTGCAGGAGCTGGGGCTGGCAGTATAAGTGGCCGCAATAGGGGTGGTGGCATTTACATAGGCATAGCCTGTTCCGGTGCAGCCATTGGCATCGGTAACTTGTGCAATGTATTGCTGGTTGCCCGCAAGGCTGCTCACGTTTTGAGTAGTGGCGCCGTTCGACCAGGCAAAGCTGTAAGGCGCAGCACCGCCGTTTACAAAAGTGGTAACGGCCCCGTTGTTTTGCAGGCAGGTGGCATTGGTAATGGTGGTGTTCACGTTAATATTCACCCCCTGGCTTACATTATAATAACCGGTGCTTTGGCAGCCAATGGCATCGGTAACAATGCAGGTAAAAAATCCCTGCGATAAGCCAGTTAAATTCTGGGCGGTAGCACCGTTGCTCCACAAATAAGTATAAGGTGTTGTGCCACCCGATGCCGAAGCGTTGGCTGTTCCGTTGGTACAGTTAGCCGCCGTGCCGTTTATGTTTACCGAAATATTAGAGTTGGTAAATACGTTCAACCCGTTACTAAAGGTGGTGGAAGACACCATGCAGCCGGCGCCGTCGGTTACCTGCAGGCTGTAAGGGCCATTAGGTACCGGAATTCCGTTTCCCGGGTAAACCACCGAGGTGGTCAGGTTGGTCCAGGCACACGAAAACGGAGGCGTGCCGCCGATAAAGGTGGCCTGCAGGGTGCTTTGCGCGGGGCAATTGGCCACGTTCAGTGTATCGGCAAACGAAAAAGGAGCGGTAAGTGTAAACGTTTGCGAAGCAGAGTTAGTTCCATCCGAAGCCGTTACAGACCAAATGTTGGCGTTGCCCCATTGCGCCTGGTAGGCGGCAATGTTTTGCAAATCGTCGGTGGTGGCGTTAATGTTGGCGTGCACCACATTCTGGTTGGCCATCCAGTTGGTATACGAGTAGCTGATGGGTGGCGTAAGGCCTGTTACGGTTACACCAATTTGCCCATTGTTGTTGCAGGGCTGTATCAATACCGTGCCCGTCATGGTTTGTGCCTGCAACAGTGTACTGCCTGCCATAAACAGTGCGGCTGCCGCCAGGGTTGTTTTAATAGATGTTTTCATGAGGTTTAATCAATTTGGTTAGTAAATCACTCTCCTAATCTTTACAACACCTGGTTTTAAATGGTTGGGAGGAAAGGGCTGAAATAGTTGATTTTAAAGGATCCGGGTAAAGAATTCGTTAACTACTGCGTAAAACACGTAGGCACTTAAAAGCGCTGGGGAAATAAATCCACAGGCTTTTCCATTCCCGCTGGCATTCGTTTTCTAATATTCAGGCATCAGTTAGTCAATACTCATTATGCCAGATCAGGAGCCAAAGCCGTTTTTATTTTCAAAAGGCATGGATGAATATTTTACGGGGGTTTACAATGCGTTTAAATTCCTCGGTGTTTTTTTTAAAGATGTATTCAGGCGCCCGCTCAATGTCCGGGAGATCGTAAATCAGAGCTTTGAGCTGGGCCTGCGTTCCCTGCCGCTAATCACGCTTACCGGGTTTATCACGGGCATTGTGTTTACCAAACAATCGCGCCCTTCGCTCGAAACCTTCGGGGCTACCTCGTGGCTGCCTTCGCTTATTTCCATCGCTATTGTGCGGGCGCTGGCATCGCTGGTCACCGCCCTTATCTGCGCCGGTAAAATAGGCTCCAGCATTGGCGCCGAGCTGGGATCGATGCGTGTTACCGAACAGATCGATGCCATGGAAGTGTCGGCGATTAATCCATTTAAATTCCTTATTGTATCGCGCGTGCTGGCCACTACGCTCACCATTCCCATCCTGTCGTTTTACTGCGGTTTTGTGGGCTTGCTGGGCGCGTTTATAAACATTAACTCACACGAGGCCACCAGCCTGCTTACGTTTTTCGAAAAAGGGTTCGACACTATTACTTTTTTGGATGTATTTACAGCCGTGTTTAAATCGCTGGCCTTTGGATTTACCATCGGCATGGTGGGCTGCTACAAGGGGTATAATGCCTCCCAGGGCACGGTGGGAGTAGGCCGCGCGGCCAACCAGGCGGTGGTTACCTCTATGTTTTTTGTGTTTATCGAAGAAATAATTATTGTGCAGGTAAGCGGCTGGTTCAGGTAAATAAGTATGAAACACGAGTACGATCATATTGACAGAAGCCAGGCCGTAATCTCCATCCGCGGGTTGTATAAATCGTTTGGCAGCCTGCGGGTGCTCAACGGGGTTAACCTCGATGTGTTTAAAGGCGAAAATGTAGTGGTGCTGGGCCGGTCGGGCACCGGCAAATCGGTGCTTATAAAAATACTGGTGGGCCTGCTGAAAGCCGATGCCGGAAGTGTAAAAGTGCTGGGCCGCGAAGTGGAAACACTGAGCCGACACGAGCTGGATGCCCTGCGGCTTAAGATCGGTTTCTCCTTTCAGAACAGTGCGCTTTATGATGGCATGAACGTGCACCAGAACCTGGCTTTTCCGCTGAAAATGAATTTTAAGAAATTGCGTAAAAGAGAAATAGATGCGGCGGTGGAAGAGGTGCTCGACGCGGTTGGGCTCTTAGACAAACTGGAGCAGATGCCGGCTTCCTTATCGGGCGGGCAGCGCAAGCGCATCGGCATTGCACGCACCCTCATCCTCCAGCCCGAAATTATGCTGTACGATGAGCCCACCTCGGGGCTCGACCCCATTACCAGCATCGAGATCAATGAGCTGATCAACGATGTGCAGCGCCGCTATAAAACCAGCTCCATCATCATTACCCACGACCTTACCTGCGCCAAAGCCACGGGCAACAGGGTGGCCATGCTGCTCGACGGGCAGTTTTTAAAAACGGGCAGCTTTGATGAGGTATTTGAGGAAAAAGACGAGCGGGTACAAAGTTTTTATAATTACAATTTTATACAATAAACTATGAACGAATCATCCAATAAACGTGTGGTAATAGTGGGGCTCTTTGTGCTGCTGGGACTCGTTTTTTTACTGGCGGCCATACTCACCATTGGCAACATGCACAAAACCTTTGCCACCAAAATACAGCTTACCGCCATTTTTGACGATGTAAACGGACTGCAGCAGGGCAATAACATCTGGTTTTCGGGCGTAAAAATAGGCACGGTTAAAAAAGTTCAGTTTTATGGCAATGCACAGGTGCGCGTGGTGATGAACGTGGACGAAAAGGCGCAGGCCTATATCCGCCGCGATGCCAAGGTAAAAGTAAGCACCGATGGGTTTATCGGGAACAAAATTCTTGTTATTTATGGTGGTAGCGCCAAAGCCCAGCCCATTGAAGACGACGATGTGCTGGGGGTTGAAAAAACTTTCTCGTCGGAAGACATGATAAACACCCTGCAGGAAAACAATAAGAACATACTGGCCATAACAAACGATTTTAAAACCATCAGTAAAAAAATGGCAAACGGGCAGGGCAGCCTGGGCCGGTTAATTAATGACGAGAGTATTTACACTAACATAGCAGCTACCACGGCTTCGCTCAAACAGGCCTCCGATAAGGCGGAGCAGCTCATGGCCTCGCTGTCGGCCTTTAGCGCCGGGCTTAATAAAAAAGGCACGCTGGCACATGAGCTCACGAGCGATACCACCGTATTCAGAGCCATAAATGCGTCAGTAACGCAGCTCCATCACATTGCTGATACGGCTGCGGTATTTATTGCCGGTTTAAAACAGGCCGCCCGCGATCCGCAAAGCCCCGTAGGTGTTTTGCTACACGACCGCGAAAGCGGCGCACATTTGAAAGCTACGATTAAAAACCTGGAAAGCGGTTCTAAAAAGCTGGACGAAGACCTGGAAGGCTTGCAGCACAGTTTCCCGATGAAGCGTTATTTCAGGAAAAAAGCCAAACAAGAATCGAAAAAGTAATAGTGCCCATCAATTATTAAACACTAAGAACTAAACATTAACAACTTTTCTATCGCTATCAGCTATTAAGCACTAAAAACTAAACACTAAAAACTCTTTAGTAACACTAAGAACTATCCTTATGTGACTACCGACCAAACACTGGCGACTTAATACATCATATAGGTACATTGTAATGTTCGCAAATAATGTAGGATTTTTAAATAAAAGTGTGCCAAAGTGTTCACCGATTATAGTGTTTGGGCGTTGCCGCGAGGTTCAGCCTTCAAAAATTATTTTTCAGCTTCACTTGCGGCCCGGGCTTTCGCTCCAAGTCCTCGCCCCGGTAACTATCGGTGCTGCGGGCTTTACGCTCTATCCCTAACGCAAAACCGCAAAAATCACTCAGCATGACACCAGTGGTTATTAATTCCAACATTATTCTGATACATCATAAGGTATATTGTACAACCTATTCAAAACTAAACATTAAACACTAAAATTTTTTTTATACTGTCGATAGGCCATTCACATCCGTGGTCAATACCTCGCTCATGTAATCCAAAAAAGGGCGCATGTGCTTAAAGGCCTGGTCTGCCTCTTTCAGAAAAGTGCTGCTTAGCACTTCCTTATCGCTGAAGCGTTTTATTAATAAAAATTGTTTGTAGCGCAGCAGATCAATGGCCGGGTCGTCGGCCGCAAAGCCTTTTGGAGCCGTTTTCACCTGCTCGCCCTGCAGGCTGCCAAAAGTGCTTACAAAATTTTTGCTTTTTAAGATCTTCCGCAAGGGGGCGGTATCATACGCCATCTCATCGCGGATACGTTTCAGGTCCTCGGGATTGGGGCCCCAGAAACCGCCTCCCACAAAGCTTTTGCCAGGTTCCAGGTGAAAATAATAACTGCCCCTGCGCAATTTGCTGGCGCGGGTAAAACCGCCGCTCCAGTTGGTTTTGTAGGGTGTTTTTTCTTTCGAAAAACGGGTGTCGCGGTAAATGCGGTGCAGGCTTTTTTTGCCATTCGGTGTGTCTATCACATCGTGCTTGTTCATTAGCTGCAGCAATGCTTCTGCAAAGCTTTCGACATGAGCCAGCTCGTTTAAATAAGTTGTTTTGTGGGTGTTAAACCAGTCGCGGTTGTTGTTTTTGCCTACGGCTTTTAAAAATTCGAAGCTGGAGGCGGTTATCAGGCCTTTTGAATTGGATTTTGAATTTGGCATTTTCAAAAATAGCTGAAATTTTAAAATTATTTGATCCAAAAAAGGTGATACCTTGCAGGTAATTGGCACTTAGTATTAAAAACAGGTTCAATCATGCAGCCAAAAATGGAAATAAGCATAAGGTCAAAAAACCGCGAGGATTTGTTCCTTCAGCTTTATCAGCGCTGCTTCCCGGCGGTGGCACGGTATGTGCGCAAAATGGGGGGTAGCCTTGAGCAGGCCAAAGACGTGTTCCAGGAAGCATTGCTGGCGTATTATGAAAAAATGCAGGAAGGGGAACTGGAGCTGCGGACCAACGAAAGTGCCTATCTTTTTGGCATTGCGCGCAACGTTTGGTCTAAGCGTTATGCAGAGCAGGCAAAACACCAGCCCTTAAATTACCTGGCCGATGTGCAGCAGCACGAAGACCGGGTGGCCTCCCCAAAAAAAATACTCCGTTACCTGGAGGCGGCCGGGCAAAAATGCATGGAGCTGCTGCGCGCCTTTTATTTTGATAAAACCGGGCTGGAGGAAATTGCGGATAGTTTTGGTTTTTCGGGGGTGCGCTCGGCCACGGTGCAAAAATACAAGTGCCTTGAAAAGGTAAGGGAAAAAGTAAAAGAAAAATCATTGGCCTATGAAGACTTTATGGAGTGACACCAAAGCCATTGACGACTTTTTGTCGGGCAGACTCAAAGCCGAAGAAGCGGTGCTGTTTGAGGCGCGTTTGCTGCTGGAGGAAACGCTGCGCGATAACCTGGCCTGGCAGCAACAAACGTACGGCCTGATTAAAAATTATGGGCGCAACCGCTTAAAAAAAGAAATACAGGCTGCAGAACGGAAATTGTTTGAGCACAGCCGCTACGAGAGCTTCCGGCAACGCATTGCGGCCATTTTTTCGAAATAAATAATCTGTCATTTACGAATTCATGATTTCTTTCACCAAGATGAATCGGGGAAGCTATGTCCATTCTAAAGCGATTCAAGACACAAGATTAAAGACCGAACGGTTGAATTAAGAGCCAAGAACCAGGATGCAAGACAAAATACAGGATACAAAGTACATAGTACAGACTATTCAACACTAAACACTAAACATTAAAAACTATTATGGGAACTACCGACTAAAGACTATTGACCAAGGACTTAATACAACATACAAAAAACATCATACAGTCTATTCAAAACTAAACATTAAACACTAAAAACTATCTTATGATCACTAAAAATGAGTTTCGCAAATACGCTGTGATGCACCACGGCATTGGCAGCCAGTATGTAGATGGCTTTATTAACCGGGTTGAGGATCACTTTCACCCTACGGCCATGACGCCTTATATTACGGAAGAGCGTCAGCTGAATGTGGCGCAAATGGACGTGTTTTCGCGCCTGATGATTGACCGCATTATTTTTTTGGGCGAAGCGGTGAACGATAAAATTGCCAACATCATCCAGGCCCAGCTGCTCTTTCTGCAATCGGCCGATGCCAAGCGCGATATCCAGCTATATATTAACTCGCCCGGCGGTTCGGTATATGCGGGGCTGGGCATTTACGATACCATGCATCACATTGCGCCCGATGTAGGCACTACCTGCATTGGTGTGGCCCTGTCCATGTCGGCAGTGTTGCTGTGCTCCGGCGCCCCGGGCAAGCGCTCGGCGCTCAACCATTCGCGCATCATGATCCACCAGCCCTCGGGCGGCGTGCAGGGTGTGGCTTCCGATATCGAGATTACCGCCCGCGAAGTGCTAAAGCTGCAAAAAGAGCTGTATACCATTATTTCGCGGCACAGCGGGCAGGAGTATGAGAAGGTGCACGAGGCCTCTGACCGCGATTACTGGATGATGGCCGGCGAAGCGAAGGAATTTGGCATGATAGACCAGGTATTGGGCATTAACGATAAAAAAGAGAAACAATTTAAAAAATAAAATTCCGGACTGCCATAAGGTTGTCAGTCTCCCCGTTTAGGTTTGCACTGTTAAAACTTAAAACGATGAATCATGTATATATTGCGCCCGCAACAGCAGGGCGTGTTACGGTAGAAGTGTTTAAAACCAATGTGGCCACCAAAAGCCAGGCCGGGCAGGTGCTTAACCGCCTGCTGTGCTACCTGCCGTGGCATGGCATTAATTTCGACCTGGAGGATTGCGACCGCATACTCAGGGTGGAAGGCGAGAACATCGACCCGGATGTCATCATCGCATTGGTACGCGATCATGGCTTTTTGTGCGAGGTGCTTGAAGACTGAGCCTGCGCCAAAACCCCGGCAGAGATTTCTCAGGCCAGTACTTTTCCTCAAGCCTTCGAAATGACCCATAAGAGAGTGTCATTTCGAACCGACCTGCCAGAAATAAACCCAGGCGGTGAGAAATCTCTGCCGTCCACTATCATTTAGTTCTTTAATTTCGACAGAGGCAAGTAACCCAGGTGTATGGCATCGGGGGCTGTTTCAGCGGCGTCTATTTCCAGCCGGTACAAGGCTTTAAACGCCGGGGCTAAAATATCCTTCACGGCATATATGTCGTCCACATCCAGTCCGTATTTGTCGTCAATGTGCGACACCGCGCCTTCAAAACCCACGTGCCGGTAAAACCATTCGTTTTTGGCCAGCTGTATGGCGGCTCCGCTGTTTTCGGCCACTGTCAGCAGTTTGTAATGATACTCCTCAAACTCATGCGGCTTGTAGCCGCCCAGGTTTAAAAAAAACAGGTGCTGTGCGGCCGGCCGCGCCGGCTCATTTTCTTTTTCAATTACCTTTACCGAAAAATCACCTACACGGCTTACTTCGCGCCAGGCATCAATGTGCAGGTTGCCTTTGGCTTCGGGCCAGAAATCGTACAGGTGCGGGACCAATTCTTTCAGCGAAGCGGCGATGCCAAAAAACACATCGTGCTGTTCGGTATAGCGGCCGGCGGGCTTGCAACCTACCAGCAGCATAAATAATTTAACGGTTGTAGCCATGCACAAAAATAAAAATGTTATAATTTTATGGCATGCAAAACACATCTCTCAAATCCCAATTCCTGTTAAATCAGGAAATCGCTTTTTTAAACTTTGGCTCGTTTGGCGCCTGCCCAAAGCCTGTGTTCGACGATTACCAGCGGTGGCAGCGCGAGCTGGAATTTGAGCCGGTGCAGTTTATTGCCGTGAATGGCCCTGAAAATCTGAAACGCTCGCGCGAGGCGCTGGGCGGGTATATTGGCTGCGATGCCGATGACGTGGTGTATTTTCCCAATCCTTCGCATGCCGTGAACATGGTTGCCAAAAGCCTGAGCCTGCAGCCGGGCGATGAGGTGCTGAGCACCGACATTGAATACGGGGCCTGCGATAAAAGCTGGAATTATTACTGCAAAAAAAGCGGCGCCCGTTATGTGCGCCAGTCCATTGGCCTGCCCCTTGTTTCGAAAGAGCAGTTTGTGACCGATTTTTTTAAGGGCCTGAGCGCCAAAACCAAACTTATCTTCATCAGCCACATTACCAGCGCCACAGGCCTGGTGCTGCCGGTAAAAGAAATTTGCCGGGCGGCCAGGGAAAAAGGCATCATCACTTTTGTAGATGGCGCACACGCCCCCGGCCACGTGCCGCTTAATTTGCGCGAGCTGGAAGCCGATATTTACACCGGGGCCTGCCACAAATGGATGCTTACGCCAAAAGGCTGCTCGTTTATTTATGTAAAAAAAGAGCTCCAGCCCTTGTTCGATCCGCTGGTGGTAAGCTGGGGCTATGATAGCGTCCTGCCATCCGCCTCGCGGTTTATTGATTACCACCAGGGCCAGGGCACCCGCGATTTTTCTGCTTTTTTAACTGTGCCAAAGGCTATTGAGTTTATGAAAGAACATAACTGGCCGCATATTGCCGCACAATGCCGGAAACTGGTGCAGGAAAACGCGCAACGGTTCTGCGATCTGCTGGGCACAAAACCCCTGGCGCCGGTCACCGACGAGTTTATCGGGCAAATGCTCAGCATTCGGGTAAACACGGCGGAGCCGGAAAAACTGCAGCGCCACCTGTTTGAAACCTACAAGGTCGAGATTCCGGTGATGCGGCAGGACGATAAGGTCTTTATCCGCTATTCTATCAATGCATTTAATTCTCAGCACGACCTTGACAGGCTTTACCAGGCGCTGGAGGAGATCATCTCCAAAACAGAACTGATTAAAATACCGGTTCATAAAACACTTTAATTTAACTGGTGTTGCAAAACCTTTAGCTGAAGAGCGTTACCCGCTTCGTATCTATTTTAATCAATAGCTATTAAAATAATCGGTTTACTTTACGATTGGAAACTTGTCATCCTGAGCTTGTCGAAGGATGGTTCGAAAAGAATTTAACAGAAAAGTACAACAAAACAGAATAAAATCAGTTATGGAACCTTTAAAGGAAATGTTCAACAAAGCCTACTATCAGAAGCTGGCACAGGCATTAAACGATGCCGATAAAACTATTGACCCTAAAAAATTCCTGGCCGCCATGCTGGATGGCCTGGAACCCTTGTCGCTGAACGAACGTCTGAGAAAAACGGCTCAAACCATGAACCGGGTTTTATCACCCGATTACAAAAAAGCGATGGCGGTTTTGTTTAAGGTGTCGCCCAACATGCCCCGCGGTTATACCAGCCTTGTTTTTCCCGATTATGTGGGGCTTTATGGGCACGAACATTTCGACCTGTCGATGGAGGCCTTGAAGCAATTCACCTCCATGGGCACCTCCGAATTTGCGATCCGCGAATTTTTGAAGCGCGATTTTAAGAAAACCATTGCGGTGATGAAAAAATGGTCCACCGATAAGGACCATCACGTCAGGCGCCTGTCTTCT
The DNA here is from genome assembly GCA_044221905.1 of Bacteroidia bacterium. Classification (GTDB taxonomy): domain Bacteria; phylum Bacteroidota; class Bacteroidia; order B-17B0; family Aurantibacillaceae; genus Aurantibacillus. The sequence goes on along the minus strand of JBGAOE010000002.1, from coordinate 289,836 downwards.
GAGGGTAGCCGGCCGCGCCTGCCCTGGTCGTTTAAGCTCGATGCTGTGATCAGCAACCCTGCCGTTACGCAGCCCATCCTCGAAGCGCTGAAAGAAGACCAGGAGCTGTATGTGCGCAAATCGGTGGCCAACCATTTAAACGATGTTTCGAAGGATAACCCGGACTATATGCTGCAGGTGGTAAGTACCTGGAATAAGGCCCACCCGCACACGGCCTGGATTGTGAAGCATGCCAGCCGCAGCCTGATCAAAAAAGGCAATGCCAGTTCGCTGGCCGTATTCGATTTTGAAAAGAATATAAAGATAACGCTCGAAAATTTTAAGCTCACGCCTTCAAAACTGAAGCTGGGCGAAAGCCTCCATTTTTCCTTCGACCTGGTGTCGAAAAAAGCCACCGGCCAAAAGCTGGTGGTGGATTATCTCATTCATTACCGCAAAAAATCGGGCGAGCTCTCGCCCAAGGTCTTTAAATTAAAAGAGCTCACGCTGGGGCCCAAACAACGGGCCTCATTCTCTAAAAAACAAGTGTTTAAAGATTTTACCACCCGCAAGCACGAAACGGGTACGCATCGGATAGAAATACAGGTAAACGGTAAAATTTATCACAAGGAGGAGTTTTATCTGAAAACCTGAACCGTGGAAACAGGTGAATACGGTAGCCATCCTGGCCCTGCCCAAACACCCCGAACAGATAGCTTCAGCTTATTTCAGGATTTCACGATCAATGATAAAACAAAATAAAACGAAAGTAAACAGCAAAAAATAAACTTTCCAATCCTGGCCCATCACCCTGAACTTGTTTCAGGGTCTCGCAATTTATTTACGAAACAAAAGTAAACAACAAAAATCAACAAGGTCCTATTACTCTTTCAAAAATTTAATCGCCAGGGGATTCTGCTTTGCATGCACTCTAAGCAGGTACATGCCGGTAGGAATAGAGTGGAGATCTACCTCGCCAATCCCAGACTGTCAGTGTAACGGCAAGCCCATTGGCTCATCGTACAATGCTAAACCGCTTGCGAACCGAGGCTTCTGAATCAGCTACGGTCAATTGTAGCGTATAAATGCCATCAGCTAGTTCTTTTACATCGATCGTATTTTTGTAGGATGGATCTATGTAAAGCTCCAGCAGTTTTTGCCCCAGGGAATTAAAAACCTCGCTTTTGATCAGTTCCTTATTAAGAGTATTCGCCGTTATCTGAACATACAATTCATTAGCAGCAGGTACTGGATAAACTTTTAAATGTTGACTTAAGCCCTTTTGACTTGTTAACCCTACCGGGCTGATATTTACCACCACCGTATCCCACTGCACCCCGCTGCACCAGAGTTGCTGGCGCACCACATAGGTGGTGGTAACCACCGGGTTTACCCATAAACCGGCCACAGTAGCAATAGGTGTAGCCATGTTGGGTAGCTGGTACCAGGTGCAGGCCTCGTCAATACCTACGTCAGATGAACGGCCAATGTATACACTGGCGCCCGGCACGGTGGAGGTATCGCGTCCGGCGTAAGCCGCAAGATCCATGTCAATACACGAAACATCGTCGATACAAACGTCGGTCCAATAATCAGGAAAATAAGGAGAATTTATGGAGGCAGTAGTAACGGCATTATCTGCCAGAAAATTACCAATTAAAGCATACTTTTCAGTGCCATTGGCCACAAACGTACCGGTAATAGGCACCCAGTTCATGGTATCGCTGATCACATTACCAATGGGGTTTTTTACCTGTGGTGAAATATAACTTAATGGTACATTGCAGTAACTGATCGTATCAATGGAATTATCTCCAAAATATATCCCAAACCCATCTATGCCACGAGGACTCATGTTTGTGACATTAACATGAAATTTAACGCAGTATGTTTTTCCCGCGACTAAATTTGCTTCTAAGCGATTTTTTAAATAACCTCTTGGACAATTCTGAAGTAAGCAAAAAAATGTCGACATCGCATAAGAAGATCCTGTGTTAGGATATTGATAAGTGTTTCCATTTAGTGGGATACTAGAATTACAGACATTTCGATAAATACCACCGAAACTTGTTGAATCAATACTTAACCAGCTTTTAACTTTACTAAGAATAAATGGAGCATTGCAATCATAAATGTCTTCAAAGCTTCCATTGGCGACCATGTTAGCTATGGGTTGCGCCTTAAGAGAACAAATAAAAAACAGCAACGGGATTATATGCCATTGCAGTTTTAAAAATATGTCCGGCTTATTTTTCAATAATCAGTTAACGATCTATACTAAACCGCTTGCGAACCGAAGCGGCTGAACCAGCTACGGACAATTGAAGCGTGTAAATGCCATCAGGTAGTTCTTTTACATCGATCGTATTTTTGCAGGACGGATCTATGTAAAGCTCCAGCAGTTTTTGCCCTAAGGAATTAAAAACCTCGCCTTTGATCAGTTCCTTATTAATATCCTGCACTGTTAGTTCAACATATAATTCATTAGCCGCCGGCACCGGGTATACTTTCAAATTTTGACTTAAACTCTTTTGACTTGTTAAACCTACCGGGCTGATATTAACCACCACCGTGTCCCACTGTACCCCGCTGCACCAGAGTTGCTGGCGCACCACATAAGTGGTGGTAACAACCGGGTTTACCCATAAACCGGCTACGGTCGCTATTGGAGTCGCCATGTTGGGTAGCTGGTACCAGGTGCAGGCTTCGTCAATACCCACATCGCTGGGCCGGCCAATGTATACACTGGCACCGGGCACGGTAGAGGTGTCGCGCCCGGCATAGGCGGGCAGGTCTATGTCAATACAGGAAACATCATCGATACAGACGTCCGCAAAAATAAGTGGGAGATTATCTGAGTTTATTAAAGTAGTATCAGTTGAGCCATCAGATTTAAAATTACCCACTAAAGCATATTTTTCGGTTCCATTGGCTACAAATGTACCGGTAACTGGCACCCAATCTAAAGTGTCAGAAATTATATTTCCTATAGGATTTTGTACCTGGGGACTGATATAGGTCAGAGGAATGGTACATTTAGTTATTGTATCGATTAAGTCACCTCCAAAGTAGATACCAAAACCATCTATACCATATGTGCTACTATTAGCGATATTTACATAAAATTTAGCACAATATCTCTTGCCAGCTTGCAACTGTTGCTTGAGCCTATTTTTCAGATATCCCCGACCTGTGTTAATCCAGTATAGTGTAGAAATTGCATATGCGCTTCCTGTTCTAGCATATTGAAAGGCATTTGCATTTAATGGAACGTACCCGTTACAGGTCGAATAGTAAAGCCCCGCATAACTAGATGAGTCAATACTCAACCAAGATTTGGCTTTACTTATAGGAACCGGTTGGTTACAATCATAATTTTCTTCAAAACTACCGTTTGCGATAACATTGGCTATAGACTGCGCTTTAAGGATTGAACAAAAGAACAGCAATGGCAAGATTAGTTGCCATTGCTGTTTCAGGAATGTATTTAGCTTACTTTTCAACGATCAGCTAACGATCAATGCTAAACCGCTTGCGAACCGAAGCGGCTGAACCAGCTACGGTCAATTGAAGGGTATAAATCCCATCGGGCAGCTCTTTTACATCGATCGTATTCTTGTAGGAAGGATCTATGTAAAGCTCCAGCAGTTTTTGCCCGAAGGAATTAAAAACCTCGCCTTTGATCAGTTCCTTATTAATATCCTGCACTGTTAGCTCAACATATAATTCATTAGCAGCAGGTACTGGATAAACTTTTAAATTTTGACTTAAGCCCTTTTGACTTGTTAAACCTACTGGGCTGATGTTAACCACCACCGTATCCCACTTCACCCCGCTGCACCACAGCTGCTGGCGCACTACATAGGTGGTGGTTACTATGGGATTAACCCATAAACCGGCTACGGTCGCTATTGGGGTCGCGATATTCGGCAGCTGATACCAGGTGCATGCCTCGTCAATGCCCACATCGCTGGGCCGGCCAATGTATACACTGGCGCCGGGCACGGTGGAGGTATCTCTTCCCGCATAAGCAGAAAGATCAATGTCAATACAGGAGACATCGTCAATATAAACATCTGTAAAAATAGTTGGCAGATATGTAGAATTAATTAATAAAGTGTCGGTTGTATTATCAGATTTAAAGTTGCCAATAAGAGCATATTTTTCGGTTCCATTTGCAATAAATGTACCTGTAATTGCTGTCCAATTGAGGGTGTCAGAAATTATATTTCCAGTTGGATTTTGCACTTGGGGAACCAAATAAGTTAAAGGGATATTGCAGTAAGTTATAGTATCAATTTGGGTATTACCAAAATATATCCCAAAACCATCAATGCCATAAGTGCTCTTGTCAGCAATATTGACGTGAAATTTCGCACAATAAGTCCTACCTTGTTGAAGATTTTGTTTTAATCTGTTTTTTAAATAACCTCTTGGATTGTTATTCCAATAAAACCCACAAATTATATAGGCATTCCCCGTTCGAGGATACTGAAAACCGCTGCCATTAATTGGGATTGCTGAATAACAAGTGTGTGCAAACTGTCCGCCATAGCTACTTGAATCGATACTAAGCCATGATTTGGCTTTACTTAATGCAAATGGAAAATTACAATCATAATACTCTTCAAAGCTTCCATTAGCAATAACATTGGCTAAAGTCTGCGCTTTAAAGGAGTAGCAAAATAACAGCAATGGCAGGATTAAGTGCCATTGCTGTTTCAGGGAGATATTTAGCTTACTTTTCAACGATCAGTTTTTTAATGATTTGTCCGCGCTGTTTGTTAGTAACCGTTACCAGATAGGCGCCATTCATTAATCCTAACTCTAAGGTAGTAATAAAACCATCCAGTTTTGCGGTTTTAGTAAAGACTAGCCTGCCGCTCAGGTCTTTAATATTTACTTCCAGTATCTCATCCGCATGGCTGCTTGTTATGTTTAGCTGATGGGTTGCCGGGTTGGGGTAAAGATTGATGTTCCATGAGGCAATGGGTTCTGAGACGTTAATATCGGCCATTCTGGCTCCGCTGGTACTGCATACTGGGTAATTGGCAGATATTTCGAACACGGTATTGTACAAAGCCCTTGCCTGGTACACGCAAGCACCATCCTTACTAGGGCAACCGTTTGCCAGTGACCTAAGGTTTGTTTCGTCCGTTCCATTGGTTGGCGCAAAGCTATTGTTAGCGTAGCTGTAGTACAAACCGTAGTAGGTTTTATAATTAGTTTCTATGTTGTTGGTTGGAGTAATAGCCGTATAAAGTGTTCTGGCAGAAGTCAGGTCGCCAACAATAAACTTTCTTTCAGCCTGTGCAAACTTATCAAAGCTGCTCCCTGCTAGGCCATTGTACCAGGGTTTTAAAGTCCCTGAAGCATCCTTGATGCTGTCATTAATGTCCAAGTAGCGATACAAAGCCGTTTGTCCAATATAATATTCGTCTGCATTTGCATAATTTCCAATACTTGGAATAGAAGGTTCAGTTACTACCGCATTGGGCACACTACAATTAAAGTTATTAGAAACTGTTGTAGTACGGATAGCTAAAGTACCAGAGGCATATGAGCTTGGATTTGGAAAACCGTCCAGATTTGGAGGGAAGGCTGGAGCGCTTGCACTAGAAGCATAGAGTAACGATATTGTCGCTGTAGAATTAAAAGTATAAATTCCATTATTTACCCCTGCTGTCCAGGTGCCGTTCCAGTTGTTTCCCATTCCTATGCTTGCAGTACCTTGTTGCCCAATTTTACCATTATCAGTTAAAAGCATACCTCGCTTCAACTCTTTCATATTATTAGCACTCCATTGTGTTCCTAGATTAGAACTGTAAAAAGTAAATCCATTATAAGATTCATGCACATCGTTACAAGTCACGCTGGGGGTTAATACACCGGTATTATCAGCACAATATACCAAACTAGCCAGACTATTTGTAAGGGAGTTGGTCCCGATACCGCTTAGGTCATTACCATTAATCACACTTCGGCCATAACTATTTATTGTGCCAATCGTGTTGCTGAAATCGATGCCATGTTGCCCAGAACCACTTGTATTGTTATTGTCTTGGATTAATGTTACTGTATTGCTGACAGCAGTGGCTTGATATTTAACCAATCCGTTCACATAAATACCGCGATACACCCGGTCTAGCTTATTGCCCTGGATCACCGCACCCACCACATAGGGGCTCACATTGCCATTGGGCGCAATGGTTAAAGAAGCGGTAATGGGTGACGTGATTTCAACCGCCTTGCCCAGGTAAGCGCTGCCGCCACCGCCCGATGAAAAGGTATTGGTAAGTATGGAAATGTTGGCGGCATATATGCCATAAGCCAGGCATACAGAGCACGAGGGCGGCACCAGCGTAGTAGCGCCGGGCGCCAGCGGAATGTTGATGCCCAGGTTAATGTTTGTAAACTCGTTGTTTCTTATGTAATACTGAAAGCGGTTGGTGCCCAGCACCAGGCCAGTATTGCCGGGTAAGTACGCAGAGGGCGTGCTGGTGGTGCTTTGGGTGCTGCGAAAGATAGCCTGTTCCATATTAAACCGGTAAACGTTTTTACCCTCCACCCCCCGGTGGCAGTTCCAAAAGCGCACCCCCGTGCTGGTATTGGCCCCGGTAAGGTCCAGCTTGCCGTTAAAGTTATTGCTCAGCGTTTTGTAATAAATAGCGCTGCCGTTGGCAGGGCTTAGCGTACCGGTGTAGATCGTGTTTTGAAACACCCCGTTGATAAAGCTCAGGTTGCTTTCTTCGGCATACACAAAGCTGTTGTGGTTATCAAACAAATTAAACTCACTGGCGGTAGTGCTCCCCAGCCTCACATCATAAAACGTGCTGCCGCTGGTAAGCCCCACCGTGCTCAGTTTAATGGCAATAAGCGAAGACTGCCCGGCATAAGGGCTTTTTAAAGTAGCTACCGTGGCGCTCTGCAGCAAATAGGGTGGGGTTAAACCGGTGGTGGCATTGTTGGCCGTGCGTAACCCGGCGGTGGAGGTGGAAGCGCTCGGCCATTGGGTCGTAGTATAAGTATAATCGCGGCAGGTAAACACGCAGTTCCGTACAGAGAACACATTGCTGTAGGTGACCGAGCTGCGCTGGTACCCGGCAATGTGAATGTCAATATAGTTTTTATTAAAGATCACATCAGATACGTCGAGGATGATGCTGAGCGAGCTGGTGGCTTGGGGGCTGACATCAATGGCCCGCTCCGCATCTTCTATCAGGCTGGTGGTGGTAATGGTGGTGGTCATGTAGGCATTGTCCTGTAGTTTAATGCCCTTCCACATGCTGTTGCCGCACGAAAGCAGGTGCGCGGCCTGCAAGCCAAGCACGCCCCCGCCGCTGATGATCACACCGGCGTTGTTGGCAAAAATAATCTGCCCGTTAAGGGTTAAATTTATCCCCGGCTGCACGGTAATAGAATTGGTAATTACCAGCGGACCCGAAAGCAGGGTGTTCGAAGCGATAGAAGTGGCAGAGAAAGCGGCGAAGGTCGAAGTGCCGCAGCAATTGGTAAAGGTGTTGACACCCACCGTGCTGCTGCCCTGGCAAAAAGTACCCGCCGATGCGGTTAAGGTATACACCGTGCTCGACGTAGGATTCACAGTAGGGTTGATGCCCGATAGTGAACCCGGCTGCCAGGTGTAGGCAAAATCGGTGGAAGAAGACGTGGGACTATTGGCGCTTAACACCGTGCCCGTGGAGGAGTTCACACAAAGTGTGCGGGTACCGGAGCTGAGCGAGGTATTGTATGCGGTTTGCCAGATGGTATTTTCACAACCGCCATTGGTGTAGGTGAACGCAACCGGGTAAATGCCCGTAGCCAGGCTGGCCGGCGAATTAAATTTATAGGTGCCTCCGCTAAAGCTAACGCCTGTGCCCGAAAATACACCTGCCGTAACAGTCGAGGTATATTGTGCCAGGTTGGTATAAGTGGTGGTGCCGCACAGGGTGCTTTGCGGAATAGCAAACGTTGGACTGGCTATTGGCACCAGGTTGATCTCGTCAATCAGGCACATCATATTGCCACCGCCTGTTGGCACCGAAGCGCTATTGCTGTTATGAAGCCCGATGATCAGGGCCCCTTGGTTGGGAGCGGTAGGCGACATAGCAAACGTGGCCGTAACCTGCGACCAGAGATTGGAGGGGTTAACAGTAAACTGAGCGAGGGTGGTTAAACCCGTCGGAAAATTGAGCGTAGGTGTCATCGCAAAAATAGGGTAGCAAGCAACCGTAATCACTGCCGGAGCGTTATTTGGATTGTAAGTGAAGCTGTTGGCAACCGAGGTTGGCAAATTCTTAACCCAGAATGTAACGCGGTAAGAATTGTTCTGGGCTAGGTTGGAGGATAATTTGTTTTTCATAGAAGATACGTTTTGTGGGCTGGCCTGTAATATCACTACATTATTACTGCCGTTAAAGCTGTTCAGCGGCGGATTAAAACCCATGGTGTTTGATCCCAGGTTATAGCCCGTGTTTGCCGGGCAGGCGGTAGAAAGTAAAAGCGGCGGTGCGCTATTGGTGTTTTCATAAATATCCCAGCAACCGAAGGTTATGGGTACATAACCCGGCGACGGCTGGGCATTGGGAGTAATCACACCACAGGATGGGTTGCCGCCTGTCAAATTTTCGAACCCAGCGTTTTGCGCCATGTTGCAGGCCGTAGCGGCATTGCAGATGCCCGGCACAAAATAGGCAAAAATATAAGTAGCATTGCCTTGTTTGAGGGTGCTGGTATTTTGCGGATAGTATTTAAGGATTACCAAGCCCGAAGCTTGTGCGGCGGTGATGCTTAAACTATTGGCGCCTAAAGTGTAGGTAGCATTGTTATATAAAACCTCAAGGCACGAAACCTGGAGCCCGGTGGAAGGAATATCGTTTCCTAAAATAGAGGCCAGGGAAATAGTGAGGGTAGTTGAGTTGGTTGTATACGTAAATGCGCTGCCGTTGTAGCCGTCATTCAATCCCACAATAGTAGCTGTAGGAGCGCAGCTATTGGCATACGTATAGGTAGCGCCGGCGGCAGTGCTGGTAAAGGTTAGATTAACGGAATAACCTAAATCACATAAAACCTGCTTTTCCTCATCCCTGAGATGGCGCTTTATATTGCAACTACCAGGAACATTGGCATTACTCATTAAAAAATAAAGGTCGTTAAAACCCGATACAAATGTAGACGTGCAGGCGGATGTAAATGTGGGCGGATAGGTACACAAATCTTCGAAATGACTCAGGCTGCTCGCTGATTCATAACACATGGGTGTATAAACCGTAGCGGTAGTATTCGGACTGGAATAGATGGTAGCGCTGGAGCAGTTGCTGGAGTTCCAGGCGGTACCCGTATTGGTGCAATTCGACAAGCCAATGGAAGTAGAAATGGTAATGGCGGGATTGAGCACAACATTGCTATTAGGGCAACTTGTAGAACCAGAAATAGCCAGTAAAGAGGTGCCACTGGCATTTTTTAAAAACTGGTCATAACGCGAAAAATAAGTTGAACTATTGCCCGACACAAAAAGCGACCCGCCACCTGGTCCTATCAATGAAAGAAACCCAAGTGCGTGTGTGGCTTCGTGAAGCATAATAGAGTAAAAGTCATAGTCGGCAGAATTGGCAGTGGTGGTGTTAACTGCAAAATTCCAGGGCTGTAAGGGATTGGCTTTTATTACGGCATGGTAAAAGCCACCTGTGCCATTGGTGGAAAAAGACGTAATTGGTAGCAGCGAATAAGGGTCTACCCCGCTTGTAAGGGCTTTATACACCATTCCGTCCATAATGCCCTGGGCCGTATTTGTTGTGTTGGCAGGGAAAACAAAGAAAGGACTAGCCAAACCAAGGAAACTTCCACCGGCATCATCACAGTAGATGTTGATGCGATTAGTGGTGCCTGTATAAGAGAGCGTTGAGTTAATAAAACCCGAGAGATCTTTGAACACCTGGCAGATAATGGATTGCGATATAGCGCTATTTGTTCCGGTAACAAACGCAACGCTTCCTGGTGCAAAATACAGGTTGAAATAGCCGGCAGTGCAAGACGTTGTTGGCACGGTTGCAATGGTATAAGAACTTGTTCCCAGGGGCCGGGGAGACCTTAACCCCAGGTCGGCTAAGGCATATTGCTCTCCAAAACGATCAAATACAGCATCAAATTTACCACCGGGTGTAAGCACCCGCGGTATGTTGGGAAGTGTAGATTGTGCGTTTATAGTTGCTGCACCGAGGCAGAGCAAAAGCATTAAAAAACGGCTAAATGATTTCATGCGGTTTGGTTTAAAAAGGTTATAAAATAAGAACGCTAATAATAAAGAACCGGAAGGAAATTTACTGGTACTTGGTAGTATACCTGGGCAGGCCAAATATACAACAGCGACATGTTTGAAACCAGCGGCATATATGAACGTATGTGTTAAATTATGGAGACTAAAAACGGCCTAAAAATTTAATTTGAAAGATTGTTTACTAACGAGATAAAGAAGCCTTTAACTTTTAAACGGCCGATATTTTGTGTTTGCTATAGCTATAGCAAACTTTAGCAGACCGATGGCGGATTTGATATTTGTTTTTTAGATCTGCTGCCGGTAATAATCGACTGAATAGACTGAGGCAAAGTATTTCGCCAATTTGTTTGGTTACTTTTCTAAACAGATCAATGCTGTCCCCCATCTCTTTTCATTCGGCGAAATGAACTTCAGATCCCTGAATGCTGGTCAAACGCCTACAACCCACTGATAAACGCCACCATGTCTTCGGTCTTCAGCACATGGTCCACCATCACGTTGGCAATGGCCTGCTCTGGCATATAGGGCGTGTCGGCGCTTTTGGGGTCCTGCACGGCCACGCGGCCGCCTTTTTCTTTTACATGTTTTAAACCTTCCATGCCATCGGCGTTGGCGCCCGACAGCAGCAGGCAGCACAATTTAGCACCAAATGCTTCGGCGGCCGATTCAAAAGCCACATCGATGCTGGGCCGGCTGTAGTTTACTTTTTCTGAATAATCAAGCGAGATGACCTTGTTTTTTTCAAACAGCAGGTGGTAATCGGGCGGTGCAATGTATACATGCCCGCCGGTAAGCGGTTGTTTGTCTTCTATTTCTTTTACCGGCAACACCGTGCGGGTGCTCAGCAGCTCGGGCAGCATCGAGTCGGGCGAGTTTTTGCGGTGCAGCACCAGCACAATGGCAATGCCAAGCGACGCAGGCAGCCGGGGAAACACCTTCAGCAGCACTTCGAGGCTGCCGGCCGAACCGCCAATAACAAGCAGCTCGCACACAGTGTTTATTTTATCTTTCTCCATACTTTTTCCCGGCCGGTTTGTTTGTACTTGCTTTGTATGTTCGAAAACTTAAGGGTTTCTTTCGATCCCAGGGCAATGTATGCCAGCTTTGCCAGGCTGGCATCAAACAGCCGCAGCACTTTTTCCTGCAGCTCCTTGTCAAAATAAATAAGCACGTTGCGGCACACGATCAGGTGAAATTCGTTAAAAGAACCGTCCGAAACAAGATTGTGCGTTGAAAAGATCATGCGGCTGCTCAGCGCCTCGTTAAATTTCACACCATCGTAGTTGGCCGTGTAGTACGACGAAAAATCGTGCAGGCCGCCGCTGGCAATGTAATTTTCAGAGTAATGTTTCATATGCGCCATGGGGAAAATTCCCAGCCGGGCTTTTTCGAGCACACCGGGATTGATGTCGGTGGCGTAAATAAGCGATTTTTGCAGGATGCCGGCTTCCTGCAGCAGGATGGCCATCGAATACACCTCCTCGCCGGTGGAGCAGCCCGCGTGCCAGATACGGATAAACGGGTGGGTGCCCAGATCGGGCAATACCTCTTCGCGCAGCGCCTTATAAAACGTGCTGTCGCGAAACATTTCTGTGACATTAACGGTGATCTCTTCTATAAACCGCTTGATGTAATTGGTGTCGGAGATGATCTTTTGACGGAAGGATTCGAAATCGGAAAATTTGTCGAGCGTGTAAAGCCGGTTTACCCGGCGCCTCAGCGAAGCACGGGCATAAAAAGCAAAGTCATAGCCGTAACATTCCAGCAGGTCGTTTATTAAAATATCAATTTCTCCGTCGCCAATCATGCAGTAATGTGGTATTGAGCCAGGGCGTTCAAAAGCCTGTCCAGGTCAATGGGTTTCGAAATGTATTCGCTGGCCCCTGCCTGCAGGCATTTTTCGCGGTCGCCGGTCATGGCCTGTGCCGTTACGGCAAATATCGGCAGTTGTTTTCTTTTTTCCATGGCTTTAATAAGCGGAATGGCCTCGTACCCGTCCATGCCCGGCATCATCATGTCCATCAGCACCATATCTACCGGGGCATCGGTTTGCAGCAGCTGAATGGCTTCTGCAGCGCCCGGGCAGGCCACGCACTCAAACCCTTTTGCCTTGAGGTTGGCGCTCAGGGCAAAAATATTTTTAGGATCGTCGTCTATGATCAGTATCTTTTTTTTAGGCATGGGCTTATTTGGTGTTTTCGTATAACCATACGCGCAGCAGCGAAAGCAGCTGGTCAATATCTACCGGTTTTGTAATATAATCCGACGCTCCTGCGCGGATGCATTTTTCACGGTCGCCGGTCATGGCCTTGGCGGTTACGGCAATCACCGGCAGGTTTTTCCATTTTTCGTTCTCGCGTATTTTTTTGGCGGTTTCGTACCCGTCCATTTCCGGCATCATCATGTCCAGCAGCACCAGGTCCACGTTGGGGTGCTCCTTCAGCCGGTCCATGGCTTCCTTGCCGTTCAGCGCGGTAATTACATTCATTTTAAGCGTTTCGAGCGATTTGGACAGCGAAAAAATATTCCTCACGTCATCATCTACGATCAAAACGCTTTTTCCGTTTAATATTTCATTTAAAATGCCCAGTTTTTTATATTCATTTTTTTCAACCGGTTTTTTCTTTTCTTCCATAATGTGCAAAAAGAGCGATACCTCGTCGAGCATGCGCTGGTAAGAATGCGCGGTTTTTACCACAATAGAGTCGGCATATTGTTTGATGCGCTGCTCTTCCGACATCGAAAGACTTTTGCCGGTAAAAATAATAATAGGCAGTTTTTCGAGCCCCGGGTTTCTTTTGGCTTCTTCCAGCAGCTGGTAAGCTTTGGCATCGGGTATGCCCATGTCCAGGATCACACAATCCACTTCCTTTTTTCCGAGCGAGGCAATGCTCTCCGTTACATTGCTCTTTACTTCGGAGGTGATGTTGAACGTTTCGAGGTAGTAGGCCAGCGCTTTGGCATGTTTGGGGTTATCTTCAATAATAAGCACCTTCTTGGGGTCGCGGTTCAGCACATACTCAATTTTTTTCAGTATTTCGGGCACCTGCTCAAAGGCCATGGGTTTGTTTATAAAATCAACGGCGCCGCGCAGCAGGCTTTCGTTTTTTACTTTGTGCGACGACATGATGTGCACCGGGATAGGCCGTGTTTGCGCATCGCGCTTCAGCTCGTCCATCACCTCCCAGCCACTCTTTACCGGCAGCTGTATGTCGAGCAGGATGCCCAGGGGCCTGTACTGGCGGGCACAATCGGCGGCTTCGTCGCCCCGCACCACCACCACGCCTTTATAGCCTTTTTTACGTGTTACCTCCAGCAGCGATTTGGCAAAATGCGTGTCGTCTTCCACAATGAGAATTACCTTGTCTTTTTTAGTAATGTTGTTCCTGTCGTCGGGAATGTTGTCGGGAATAGTTGCCGAAATATATTTGCTATTATCGGCCGGGTAATCCGGCTCTGCCTGTGCAGCGTTTTCCGTCTCAGGCTCGGTTCCGGGCTCCTGGTCAGCCAGGGGTTTTATAACAGGCACCCGCAGGGTAAATTCGCTGCCGGCGTTCAGGTTGCTGCTCAGCTGTATGTCGCCGCCCAGCAGGCGGGTCAGCTCGCGGCTGATGGAAAGGCCAAGCCCCGTGCCGCCGTATTGCCGCCTTGTAGAGCCGTCGGCCTGCTGAAAGGCTTCAAAAATAAACTGCTGCTTGTCTTTGGCAATGCCAATGCCGGTGTCTTTCACCACAAAGCAGATCATGGCGCTGTTGGTGGCGCATTTTTTCACGCCCAGGCTCACGGAGCCCGTGGCGGTAAATTTAATGGCGTTCGACAAAAGATTTTTCAGAACCTGCTCCAGCCGGCCCTTATCGGTTTCGATGGTGGCCGGCAGATTTTTATCGAGGGTAACCGAAAACTGCAGTTTTTTTTCTTTGGCAATGGGTGTAAACAGGCTTTGCAGGTCGTCGGCAATTTCGGGCAGCGGCGTATCCAAATATTCGAGCTCCATTTTGCCTGCTTCAATTTTCGAAAGGTCCAGTATCTCATCAATCAGGCCCAGCAGGCCGCGCCCCGAGCTTTGGATCACGCCGGCATATTCCACCTGCTCGCGGTTCAGGTTCTTTTCATGGTTTTCTGAAAGCAGCCGGCTCAGTAATAAAATAGAGTTAAGCGGTGTGCGCAGCTCGTGGCTCATGTTAGCCATAAACTCTGATTTATAACGGGTGGTTACCTCCAGCTCCTTTGCTTTTTTAATTACCTCGTGGTTTTTTTCCTCCAGCAGCAGCGAGCGCTCTTCCAGCTCTTCGTTGGTTTGCTGCAGCTCCTCCTGCTGCACCCTTAGCTCCTCTTCCGATGCCTGCAGCTTTTGCGCCTGGGCCTCGAGCTCCGAGTTCAGGTTTTCAAGCTCGGTGTGCTGCGCCTGCAGCTCTTCGGTTTGGGCCTGCGTTTCTTCCAGCAGGTTTTGCAGCCTCACATAACTGTTGGCGGCATTAATGCCTATGGCCATAGGCTCGGCATTGGCGCTTAAAAAGTCCAGCTCCAGCTGCTCAGGAGAGCGCATCAACCCTATTTCCACCAGGCCAATGGTTTCTTTTTCGTGCACCAGCGGAACCAGGATGAGCGACACGGGCGGGGTGGAACCGAGCGAAGAGTGGAGCACAAAATCAGGTGGCAGATCGGTGATCACGCTTATCTTTTTATTTTTGGCTGCCTGGCCCGGCAAGCCCTCTCCCAGTATAAAACTTTTAGGAGCATGGTGAGCCGCATGGCTGGCCGTAAGGCTAAACGAGCCTGTGTGGTTGGTATACAGGGTGGCCAGCGGGGCACTCAAATAGGTGGTAATGCAGGCAAGCAGGTTCTCGGCCAGGCGGGTCACATCTCTTTCTCCCCGCAGGGCGTCGCTTATTTGCACGCTGCCTTCCTGCAGCCAGTTCCTGTCTTTCAGCGTTTTAAAATTAGTTTCCAGCGACACGGCCATGTCGTTCAGTGCTTTGGAGATCAGTCCCAGCTCATCGTTGGTTTTATCGGCGCTTCTCACCGAATAGTTGCCGCCGGCTATTTTTTTGGTAACGCTTTCCATCACGCTGATGCGCTGCGTTGTTTCGGTATATTTTTCTTCATCCTCCTTTTGTTTCCTGGCTCTTTCCTCCAGGTCGCGCTTAATGCGCACGTAAGAAAAAACAGTGATGAGGATGGAGATAACAGAAGCAATAACTACCAGCAGCGGCGTGTATGCCGTAAATCGCTCCTGCTGGCTGGTGCGAATGTCCAGTAGTCTTTTTTCCTCTGCCTTAATCCGGTCCACAATGCTGCGCAGGTCATCCATCATTTGTTTTCCCCGCATCATCTCGTTATAGCGGGTCAGGGTATCCTCATTGGCCACGCGCGACAGCTGTTCGGTAAGGTCGATGATTTTCTCCATCTGCTTAAACCGCTGGTAGATCATTTTTCGGGCCTCCTGCAAATTGTTTTGCTGCAGGGGATTATCAAGGGTTAAATCCTTTACATTGGCATGCGCTGCCAGCACATTTTTTTTGGCAGCTTCGTAAGGTTCCAGAAACACGGGATCGAGCGTGATCACATAACCGCGCTGGTTGCTTTCGGCCTCCCGCATGTACGAGCTCATGTTTTCGGTTTCGATCATCACTTTGTTGGTGTGATTCACCATTTGCGAGCTGCTGGCCAGCTTCTGAAAACTGAAAAGGGAGCTGGTGATGCTGATCACAAGCAAGGCTGTGGAAATGATGAATACAAGCTGCAGATTTCTGAGTATTCCCGGAGAGGCGTTTTTCATAAAGTTGCGGGTTGTTTTAATTGTTTTGCAATGGGAGTGTAATAATAAAACGCGTACCTACATTTTCCTGGCTTTGGGCGGTAATGGTGCCGTTGTGCCGCTCAATTATTTTTTTGGTGATGGCCAGGCCGATGCCGGTGCCTTCATAAGCATCGCGGGTGTGCAGCCGCTGGAAGATCACAAAGATGCGGTCAAGAAATTTTTCATCAAAGCCGATGCCGTTATCCGAAATAACAATGCGGCAGGACTGGCCCGCGGCTTTGGCCTGGTCGCTCTCCGCCACGCTGTCCAGGTATTCGGCGGTGATAATGATTTTAGGCGGCTCGTTTGGTTTTGAGAATTTAAGGGCGTTGCTGATGAGGTTCTGAAACACCTGCCTTATCTGGCTTGGAACGGCATACAGCTGTGGCATTTCTCCAACCGTTATGTCGGCTTTTTTTTCAAGTACGGCCACTTCCAGGTCTGCCAGTATTTCCTGCAGGATGATGTTGAGGTTTACCTTTTCGAACATGGGAATGGCCGACAGGCGCGAGTACTGCAGCAGGTTGTCTATCAGGTCCGACATGCGCTTGGAAGACCTGATGGCACGCTCCAGGTAAACAGAGGCTTCTTTGTGCTCGCTTAGGTATTTTTCTTTTACCAGGTAATTAAAGGTTTGTATTTTTCGCAAAGGCTCTTTCAAATCGTGCGAAGCCACCCAGGCAAACTGCTGCAGCTCGTGGTTGCTGAGGGCCAGCTCCTTGTTTTTAAGAATAAGATCGCGGGTGCGTTGTTTTACCCGGTGCTCCAGCACATCGCTCAGCGTTTTTTGCTTGTGTATGTCGGTAAAGGTGCCCACCCACTTTAAAACGCTGCCTGTATTTTTAATAGGGGTAATGCGTAAAAGATAATAGCGGTATTTGCTGGCCTTTATTTTTTTTATCCTGATCTCGTTGGTAAACTCCTGGCCTTTGGCAAAAGATTTTTCCCAGGCGCGGCACACGTGCTCATCGTCGGGGTGCGGCACGGGAAAGGCGCCTTTTTGTTCGGAGTATTCGTACCAACGTTCGTTTACATATTCAATATCGCCGTCTTTATTCACCGTAAAAGCTATCTGCGGCAGCGATTCCATAACGGCCTGCAGCTCCTGTATGCTTTCGGCCTGCTCCTGCTGGGCCAGCTCGCGCAGCTCTATTTCCTTGCGCAGCGAGGTCTGCGTTTTTTGAAGCTCTCGCGTTTGTTCCGAAAGCTTATAAAATGTTTTTACTTTTAAAAGCAGCACATCCGGGTCCACCGGCTTGGTCACATAATCGGTGCCGCCCGAGGTATAGCCTTTGGTAATAAATTTTTTGTCGGTGTTAACAGCCGAAAGAAAAATAATGGGGGTGTCTTTTGCTTTGTTAAATCCTGAAACAGCATCCGCCACTTCAAAGCCGTCCATGCCGGGCATCTGCACATCAAGGATAATAAGCGAATAGGTGTGTTGCAAAACTTTTCGCAGCGCCTCTTCTCCCGATGCCGCCGTGTCCACTTCAAATTTATGGAGCGTAAGCAGGCTTTTTAACGAAAAAATATTCTCGGGCTTATCGTCAACGATCAGAATCATCGGCTAAAAATAATAAAGAAGTGGGATACTTTGCTACGCGCGGCGAATACATTTTAAATTTTTGATGCCCCGGATAGTTGCACTATTCAACTAATTAAAGTCTCCGTAAAAAATGTGGAATAAATTACACGCCGCTCAATTCCTTATTGAGCGGGTATTTGAACCCGGTTGTGCGCTGAAAATTGTCTGGCATGTAATTTGCATGTAACCGTATGTTATCATCCTCGCCACATCTGAAGTTGAAACATACAAAGAGCAACGGCGCATGGCGCCCAGAGGTTAAAACATACCATACGCCGACACCAAGGCAAGAGCCAAGGTGGGATACGGTCAGTTAGATCCGGAGTTTATTTGTACTTTTTATCCGGACCAGAAGCCACAGCACATAATGCCGTGGCTTCTGGTTTTTATCGCTGGAAGATATTTTGAAAACAAAATTTTGAAGGAGGTCCTCCATGATCGGGTACATTTTTAAATAGTCAAAAACTCCGGCAATTCCACTTCCGCTTTCACGTAAGTGCCTATCGCGTGTATGAATCATTCAAGTCTTGATTTTTGCTTACTTTTTATCAAGAAAAGTAAGATTCAAAACAAATGACACTCTGACCTCTCCTTTTTCAAAAACCGGAAATTTTTTCATTCGCATTTTCTTAAAAAAAGTGAAAATCAGTTGTTCTGTCATTAAAATCCATGCCGGAACAAGGTTTGTTGTTCATGTAGGCAGATACGTATCCATCAACAATTAAAAGTTTAACCATTAAAAAATAAAAATCATGACACTTGTAAAGTTTAAAAACGGCAACGGCTTTCATAATTTTCCATCGTTCGACCGTTCCATCTCTTTCCCATCTTTTTTCTCAGAAGCCATTGACCGCCTTCGGGCAGAAAACGAGGTCAGCTGGATGCCATCGGCCAACGTGAAAGAGCGCAGCGCTGACTTTAAAATAGAGCTGGCTGCGCCGGGCATGGATAAGAAAGATTTTGTGGTGGAAGTGGAGAACGGCGTATTAACCATTAGCGGTGAGCGCAAGGAAGAAACAAAAGAAGAGAATGAAACCCTCACCCGCCGCGAGTTTCATTACGGCTCGTTTAAGCGCAGCTTCAGCCTGCCCGACAGCGCCAATGCAGAGCAGATCAATGCCAGCTACAAAGACGGCGTGTTATCGTTAACCATTGCCAAACACGATGAAGCAAAGCTGAAAAGCAAAAAGCAGGTAACTATTGACTAAAAGATAGTTTATTGCCGGAGCTGAACAATACAAAAAAAGCCAGGAGTTTTATCTCTTGGCTTTTTTATTTACTGCTCTTATTCTAGTTAAATATTCGCTTATCATGGTAAGCCGTCCGATCTGCCGGGAGCTTTATTCCTCATGCTAAAGAGCAGATGAAAATTGCCACTTGCGTTAGGCATAGAGCGGAAAGGTACTGTCTTAAAAACCAAAAGTTTTTTGTTAAATTTGATCTATGAAAGAAAGTAGCTGGATTTATCTGACTGCTTATCTAGTGTAGTGCTACTTCGGTAGCACTACTTATTTTGCCAGGATTGTATTCTTCATCCTTTTTCCAAAGCGTGTAAACTAATTCTAATAATTTTCGCTGCACAGCTACGTAGCCTTTCATTTTAAATTTTGTGCGGTTATAGACTCTTTCATATAGTCCAAGTAAACCAGACTCTTTGTATTTTACAGCCACAAGAGCCGGCATATGCAGTATTCTTCGTATGCGGCTGTTACCCTTCTTCGATATTTTAGTCCTTCCGAGGTGTTTTCCGGATTGGTTTTCAATCACATCGTAGCCGGCATAGCTTACTAATTGGCGAATATTATTGATCAACTCAAAGCCGTTTGTTTCTGCCAGTATAGTAGCTACGCTTAAGGTGTCTAACCCTTTTATCTTGCATATGCCTATTACTTTTCTCTTTATCTCCTCATCACTGTGGATCTGGTGCGCAATAAGCCTTTTAAACTCTTTTAGCTGTTTATCAAATACGGCAACGGTTTCTTCCAGATGCTTGATTATTTCAGTATTGGAATACCCGCTGTGCTTTAGAGCATGAAGCTGGTTTGTAACCGATAGCTTGGCCTCTTGTGTGCTTTGATAATGGCGAGTCAAGAGCCTTAGTTCATAAAAATATTTTGAAATAGGCTTCCAGGCCGTAAACTGGCCATGTGTGCACATGATGGCCAGGCCTTTTGCATCTATTGCATCATTTTTTGACTTAAGGCCCAGAGACTGAAGATATTTCTGGGATTTATTTGGCAACACAATAAAAACAGTTCTTTTTTCTTCGGTTAAATAAATCGCCAGTCTTTCGTGATAGACTCCGGTAGCCTCCATAAGTATTTCAACAGAAGCTTTCTCCTTGCATGAGTTATTGATCCAGTAAGATAGATCCTTAAACCCGGCGGGGGTGTTTGTAAATTTGTGTGTTGCCCGGACCTTAATCTGGAGATGAATGTCCAGACTGATCAGGCAGGCATCGAACTTATCCTTCGAGATATCGATGCCAATGGAATACTTTAATAAATTGCTATTCATGGTTTTAGGTTTTATCCAGATATTTTCCAACGTTTTTGCTCATAAATACAAGATAATCAAGGTGATTTCTTTAGGTACTGTTCAAACTCTAGAAAAAAACCGCGTAGAGACTGCCTTTCCGTCAACATCACCTTTAGTGTGTCTAGCCCGACTAGATTTTCTTACGCGGCCTGGTTGTTTATACCAAGATACGAAGATATGAGCCCGCAGTCCAGATAATTACCGGGACGAACACTTGTAACAACGTCGCTCAGCCATCTGGCCTCATGGCCTTCAGCGTATAAAATCAAGGCTGCTTTGAGCGCGCGCGAAAAGTCAGGGTCTAGGCATTTAGTACGTCGTCGTATGACTTTGAGCAGGAGGTGTGTGGGCACTTTGCTAACCTTCCGCTTGTTGTGATTATTCCGGCGGAAGGTTATGATCAAAGGGCCCGGCCAAAGCAGCTGTAGATTTTAGCAGAAGGCCATGCAGCCTTGACTTTTTGGTCCTTTTGTGTTAAGACAAAAGGACATAGAAGTACCACCGGAGTATTCTCACAAATGAATGTAACGAAGCAAGGACTTGTAGGTAATGCCCAGACAATACAAATAGTGGAGGCATTTGTATGATGCTAAATCAGTGGTTCGCTTTAAAATAAGCACAGTGTTTGGATACCACGCAGTCATGATGCTGCGGGTGCGTGGGCCGGCAGGTTTCGCGACCCAGAAACGAAATGGCCATGCCAATTTCGCCCCAGTCTTTTTGCGGGATCACCTCCATAATTTGTTTTTCTATTTTTTTAGGATCGGTGCCCGAGGCAATGCCGATACGGGGGGCTACGCGCACCACATGAAGATCTACAATAACGCCTTCGGCCTTTATACCGGCGCCGCGCATAATTACATTGGCCGATTTGCGCCCAATGCCGGGAAGCCCGGTGAGCTCCTCCATGGTTAAGGGAATATTCTTATCTTCTTTTACGGTTTGCGCCAGCTGCATCAGCCATTTGGCCTTATTGCCAAAATTGCGCACCTTGCTGATGAGCTTAAACAGGTCGTCCTCGGTGGCGGTGGCCAGCGCTTTCATGGTAGGGTAGACCTTAAAAATAGCGGGCGCCAGCGAATTGATGTTTTTGTCGGAATCCTGCGCCGACAGGACCACCATTACCACCAATTGGTAAAGGTTTTTGTATTCGAGGGGATGCGGCTTGCCTTTGTATTTTGCCAGTAGTGGCTTTAGTGCGGATGACCAATCGGTTTGTGCCATAATTTTTTAAATAAAAATAACAATTTAAATGCTGATTTTAAACCCCTGCCGCCGGATAAGGCTGCAAAATAAATTATCTTTAGGGCTTTAAAAATAAAACACCCATGAGATCATTGGCCCTGAAAGGGATTTTTTGTTCGCTACTATTGCTGTCAGCTGTTTCCTGCAAAAAAAAGAATATCATCAGCCAGGCCACTTCGGACGATAATACCATCAAAAAGTATATTTCCGAAAACGGGCTTAACGCCACGGCTACCGGCAGCGGACTGTATTACGTAATTACCAGCCAGGGCACCGGCGTGCAGCCATCGGCCAGCTCGTTTATTACTGTAAACTATAAAGGCTACCTCACCAATGGCACTACTTTCGATCAGAATAAAAGCTACAGCTCAACCCTGAGTTCGAACATACAAGGCTGGCGCGAGGGCCTGCTGCTGTTTAAAAAAGGCGGCAAAGGCAAGCTGCTTATTCCCTCGGCGCTGGGTTATGGCAGCTCTTCCAGCACCAATATTCCGGCCAACTCGGTGCTTATTTTTGACATTGAGCTGCTGGACGTAAAGTAAGCGGAACTTATTAATGTATCGGGATAATGTTGGAATTAATAACCGCTTGTGTTATTCTGAGTGATTTTGCCGTTTTGCGGTAGGGATAGAGCGAAAAGCCCGCAGCTCCGATAGTTATTGGGGCGAGGACTTGCAGCGATAGCCCGGGCCTTATAAAGCGAGCGAACAAATGATACCCCAAGGTGAGCTCTGCTTTATGAGGCAACGCCCAAATAATACAATCAGTAAAATAGTTTGACACATTGTTTATTATAAAAATCCCACATTATTCGTGAACATTACAGCGGAAATTAACCACTGATGAACAAAATAAACACCCTGTTCATTACCGGTTTACAACATTTTTAGTTGAAACCAACCCGCAACGCTGGCTTTACGTGTTGTTTACATAACCATAACAATGCCTCTCTATTTTTGATCCAGTTATTCAATTTCTTATTTGTTCTACCACAAACCAACACCAACAGCTTAAGCCAAGGTGGGATATGGTGCTTCTGAGTCTGGTTATTTAACAAAAGCCAAGAGTTTATCTCTTGGCTTTTGTTTTTGAGCGCATGGCTTATTTTTTTAGCAGCTCTGCCATTTCCACCAGCCGTATAAATTCGGCACGATAGCCGTCCTCATCTTTGCCCTTGCTGGCCCGGGCCATGGCTAACACGCTGTGGAAACTGCTGTTGCCTTTAAACTGCGAATCGCGCAGCAGCATGCCAAACCCGGCTACGGCTGCCGAAAAGCGCGCGTCGTTGGAGGCCGAGGCAAAGCCTGCTTTTTTATCCGGCACCACTTCGGTAATCAGCAGCGAGTGGTCTTCCTTAGGCTCCTTATAGCGGAATTTGATGGTCATTACCTCATTATTTGCCGTTGAGCGGGGTGTGTACACCGTACGTTGGTATTTGAGCGAATCCACCGAGGCGGTGAGCTCCTGGGAGCCGGCCGGGATGATTTCGTAAAGGGCGGTAACCGTATGCCCCGAACCCAGCTCGCCGGCGTCCTTTTTATCGTCGTTAAAATCCTCGTTGTTCAAAAGCCGGTTTTCGTAGCCTACCAGGCGGTAAGCCTTTACTTTGGCCGGGTTAAATTCCACCTGTATTTTCACGTCTTTGGCAATGGTAAGCAAGGTGCCGCCCATTTCTTTCACCAGTGTTTTCTTAGCCTCCAGTATGTTGTCAATATAGGCATAGTTGCCGTTTCCCTTATCGGCCAGCTGTTCCATTTTAGAGTCTTTATAATTACCGGTGCCAAAGCCCAGTACTGTGAGGAATACGCCGCCTTCGCGCTGTTTTTCGATCAGCCGCACCAGCTCGCCGTCGCTGCTCACACCTACATTAAAATCGCCGTCGGTGGCCAAAATCACGCGGTTGTTGCCTTCCTTCATCAGGTTTTCGTGCGCTGTTTTGTAAGCCAGTAAAATGCCTTCGCCGCCGGCTGTGGATCCGCCTGCATGCAGGTTTTCAAGGGCTTCAATTATCTTTTCCTTTTGATGGCCGGGAGTGGAAGGCAGCACAACCCCCGCAGCGCCGGCATATACCACAATGGCCACCCGGTCCTGCGGGCGCATCTGGTCTACCAGCAAGCGCAGGCCCGATTTCAGCAATGGCAGCTTGTTGGCGTCTTCCATCGAGCCCGACACGTCGATCAGAAACACCAGGTTATTGGCCGGCATGTTTTCCATGGCTATGTTTTTGCCCTGTATGCCAATGTGCACCAGGCCGTGCTCCTTGTTCCAGGGGCAATCCATGTATTGGGTGGTGATGGAGAAGGGGTGTTTGCCTTTTGGCTCGGGGTAATTGTAGCTAAAATAGTTGATCATTTCTTCCACCCGCACGGCATCGGCCGGTGGCTGCTGGCCTTGCGAAATAAAGCGGCGCACGTTGCTGTAAGAAGCCCTGTCTACATCGATGCTAAAGGTGGAGAGCGGGTTTTTATCGGCAGCCTTAAACTCGTTGTCGTTTATTTTACTGTAATTTTCGGTATTGTAATCGGCGTCCTGGCTTACCGGCGAATGCATGTAGGTGGAAGCGGCATAACCCTCGTAATCAGCCAGCCCCATTTTGTCTTTGCGGCTATAGGTGCTTATGCGCTTCTTTTCTTTGGTGCAGGGCTCTGCTTTAATTTCCACTTCTTCCAAATTGAGTTGATCCTGCTTAAGGATCAGGTCCAGTTTCAGGTATTTCTTCCCGCTGTAATTAATACCATTTATAGTTTTAGCCTGGTAGCCCATACAGCTTACCGTTAGCTTATAGTTGCCCGCCGGCAGCGTTTTAAAACAATAGCTGCCATCGGTGGCCGAAACGGCCTGGCCGGCCAATGTATTGTCGGGCTTGTATAAATAAACGCTGGCATTGGGAACAGCACCGTTATGACTTTGAACCGTGCCATAAATGGAACACGCTGAGCCCGGCGGCACAAAAGTAATGGACGCAATGCTGCAGAGGCCTGCCAGCACAAATGCGAAGAATGAAATTTTAAACATGGCTTTTAGTTTTAAGTGAATAGCTCTTTTATGAATGAGATGTGAGGGCAATTCATTTTCCATAAAAAATTTAATAAAAATTTATGATGCATCAGATGCGTTAGGGATAGAGCGGAAAGCCGGGGCCACAGGCAACTCCCAATAATAAAATAATGAAGCAGGTTACTTTTACTAAATATTTTTCATTAGGGCGTGTCCCTTCGGGTCGGGCTTTCGCCACTCGCTTTTTTTATGACCCTACGGGCCCATAAAAAAGAGCTCAAACAATGGCTCAATCCCTCACGCAGAAGAATATGAATTGCATGAGGGATAGCGGAAAGCCGCAGCTCCGATAATTATCGGGGCGAGGACTTGCAGCAACATTCTGACGACAATGCCCAAATACTATAAATAGTAAAGCAGGTTAAGAGGTTTAAAGCCGACAGAGCGGTGTAACGACAAAACGCAAGATTTAAAGGACCAGCTGGCACATTGTTATGCAGTTTTAACCAATTTTCTTTTTTGAAACTTAGGCACTTAGGAGCCCGTATAATGCCATGGGATCTGAAACCTGTTTTTTATAAACCTAAACCTTTTATCATGAAACATTTTTTTACATGGCTCTGCGCCTGCTTTTGTATATCGGTAATGGCCCAGCCGGCCAGCTTTGGTTCCAGGGGGATTGGCGGCGGCGGTGCTCTTTTTGCGGTATCCATCAACCCGGCCAACAATAACGAGTATTATGTGTCGTGCGACATGGGCGAGCTGTTTCATACCACCAATTTTGGCACCTCTTACAACCAGGTGCATTTTCAGGAGCTGATCGGCGGCCACAATTCAAAAGTGTGTTTTACTTCCAGCGTTGGCCTGCTGTATTCAGTAAGCTACGCCAACGACATGGTGGTGCCGGTAAAGAGTACCGACAACGGCCTTACCTGGTCGGCCCTGCCGGGCAACCCCGATAACAGCGAAGAAACCTTCAGCATTGATGCCGATTATAACAACCCTGGCCGGATCATCATTTCGTATTATGGCGAGATTTATTTTTCCGGCAACGGGGGCACTACGTTCACCAACATTCATACCGCGCTTGGCAGCTCGGGCAACGTGGTGGGCGGTGTTTTTTTTGATGGCAATACTATTTACATAGGCACCAACGATGGCGTGCTGGTATCCACCAACGGTGGCAGCAGCTGGTCAACCGCCACCATCACCGGCCTGCCTGCCAGCGAGCGCATCTGGTCGTTTGCAGGCGCTAAAGTGGGCAGTACCACCCGTTTTTTCTGCATCACGGCCGATGCTTCTGATATTTACGTGGGAGTAGTGGGCTCTGATTATTACAATTTTCCAAAAGGCATTTATTCGGTGGATTACGGCACCGGCAACTGGACACCAAAAATGAACGGATTGAACATGTCGTCTGATTTCCCCATGTTTATCCGCATGGCTGAAAACGACATCAGCACTGTGTACACGGCCGGCAGCAATTCCAACTCCTACCCCGATGTGATGAAAAGCAACACTGCGGGCATGACCTGGGCCCATCTGTTCAACACCAGCTCCAATCAGAACATTGCCACCGGCTGGAGCGGGCAGGGTGGCGACCGTGGCTGGGGATACGGCGAGTGCGCCTTTGGTTTGGCCGTAGCAGCAAACAACAGCAACAGCTTACTTTTTGGCGATTTTGGCTTTGTGCATAAAAGCAGCACGGGTGGCTCCACCTGGCAGCAGGGTTATGTAGACCCTGCCGGGCAACATGCCGCAGGGGCCAATACGCCGCCCAACCAAAGCTACCAGAGCTGCGGGCTCGAAAACACCACCTGCTGGCAGGTGCATTGGTGCAATGCCAATACCATGTGGTCGTGCTTTTCAGATATTCGCGGGGTAAGAAGTACCGATGGCGGCAGTTCCTGGTCGTTTAATTATACGGGCAATCCTGCCAACTCTACGTATCGTGTGGTGCAACACCCCACTAACGGCACGTTGTTTGCCGCTACTTCGGGCATTCACGATATGTACCAGAGCACGCGCCTGCAGGATGCGCAGCTCGATGCTTCGGATCCGAATGGTAAAATTATCTATTCAACCAACAATGGTGCTGCCTGGCAGGATGTAAAAGTGTTTAACCACCCGGCATTCTGGGTTGCGCTCGACCCCAATAACTCCAACAGGGCCTATGCCAGCGTGATCCATTATAACAATGGCAACGGCGTGGGCGGCATTTATGTGTGCAACGATTTACAAAACCTGGCCACCTCCACCTGGACCCTGCTTCCCAACCCGCCGCGCACCGAAAAGCACCCGGCCAGCATTGTGGTGCTTAACGATGGGAAAATGGTGTGCACCTATTCGGGCAGAAGAACCGGCAGCGGCTTTACGGCCAGTTCAGGCGTGTTTATTTACGATCCTGCCACCAATGGCTGGAGCGATGTGTCGCACACCGGCATGTATTACTGGACCAAGGATGTGGTGATCGATCCCAACGATCCGGCGCAAAACACCTGGTACGCATGCGTATTCAGCGGCTGGGGCGGCGCACCCAACGGCCTGGGCGGTCTTTATAAAACCACCAACCGCGGGCAAAGTTGGACCAAGCTGTCGGGCAGTACGCTCGACAGGGTCACTTCCTGCACGTTTAATCCCAACAACGCCAACCAGCTTTATATTACCACCGAAGCCCAGGGCCTTTGGTACAGCAATAACATCAATGCCGGAAGCCCTACCTTTTCAATGGTGCAGAACTACCCGTTTCAGCAGCCCGAGCGCGTGTTTTTTAACCCATACAATACGTCAGAAATGTGGGTGAGCAGCTTTGGCAACGGCATGAAATCGGGCAATATGAACATTGTGCTGGGCTTGCCGGATTTTAAAAATGGAGAGGAGAGCGGATTGGTGCTGTATCCAAACCCTTCCTCAGGCCTGGTAACGGTGCGCTGCACAAAAGCTGCTGCCAATGGCAGGCTGGAGGTGTTTGATATAAATGGCCGCCTGGTGTTTCAGAAAACGGTTTCAAACAATGGTCCCTTTCAGTTTGATGCTTCTGAAATGAACAATGGCATTTATATGGTGCGGCTTACGGCAAATGCACAGGTGGTGGATACCCAAAAGCTGGTGATCAGTAAATAACCGGCGGCTTAAATACCGAGCTTTTCCTTTAATTTAACATAGCCGGTGCGGC
Source organism: Bacteroidia bacterium (assembly GCA_044221905.1). Lineage (GTDB taxonomy): Bacteria > Bacteroidota > Bacteroidia > B-17B0 > Aurantibacillaceae > Aurantibacillus. Next base: position 262,241 of record JBGAOE010000002.1, on the reverse strand, counting down.
TTAAGGGAACCTTTTTACCGTTTTTTAAAAGCGCCACATAATTGTTCTTTTCAAGCGGCTCTATTTTGGTAAGCTGTTGCAGGTTGATGATAAACGAGCGGTGGGTTCTGAAAAAAATAGATTCGTCGAGGATCTGCTCGTAATAATTCATGGTTTTCTTTTTCAGGTAATAGTGCTCTTTTGTAAACAGCTTCACGTAATCGTCGTACGCTTCAATGTAAAACAAGTCGCTTACCGGCACAATTTGTATCTCGTTATTGGTGCGCACCACTATCCGGTTTTTTTCTTCGGGCTGTTTTTCGGTGTTTTCAAGCAGCTGGTGTATGTCTCTTTCGGGGGAGCCGCTTTCCTGTTTTTGTACGCTCCATTTTTTAAGCGCGTTGTCAAAACGCTCGTTGCTGAATGGCTTGAGCAGGTAATCCACGGCGTTGGCTTCAAAAGCCTTAATGGCGTACTCGTCAAACGCGGTGGCAAAAATCACCGATGGTTTGTTATCCAGCAGCTCCAGCATTTCAAAGCCGTTTATTTTTGGCATTTGTATGTCAAGAAACACAAGATCGGGCTTGTGCTGCACAATGGCTTTTACGCCTTCAAAACCGTCGTTGCATTCGGCCACTATTTCAAAATTTTTGTGGCTTTGCAGGTATTCGGTCACAATGCTCCGTGCCAGCGGCTCGTCGTCTATAATTACAACTTTAATCATGCGGGTTGTGGTATTCTCAGTTTGGTAATAAACAGGCCTTCTTTTTTTTCGGTAGCCAAAAGGTCGTTGCGGGTATATAATAAAAATAAGCGACGTTGTATGGAGTTGAGTCCAAAGCCCGTGCCCTGGTTAGTATTCTGGGTTTTGGGATCGAACGGATTTTTAATTTCAATGTTCAGCCACGCGTTTTCAAGAGTGGTAGAGAGGCTGATGGTGATTTGCCCGATGGTATCGTAAAGCCCGAATTTAATGGCGTTTTCAACAATGGGTTGCAGCAGCAGCGGCGGCAATACGGCAGTGAGGCTGTTTTCGGCCGCATTCATATCAATATTAAGCCGGTGGCCAAAACGCACTTTTTCTATTTCCAGGTACAGGGCCAGGTGTTCGAGCTCTTCGCGCAGCGGCACACTTTTTTGTTCGTCCTTTTTTAAAGTGCCTCTCAGAAATTCTGAAAGCTGCTGGATCATTTTCCTGGCTTCGTTGGGTTTGCTGCCGGCCAGGGCGCTGATGGAGTTGAGGCTGTTGAATAAAAAATGCGGCTGCAATTGCTGGCGCAGGCTCGACAGCTCGGCATCCTTTACCAACTGCTCGGCCTCGTTTCTTCTTTTTTCGTATTCTTTTTGCTCCAGCAGGGTGTTCCACAGCCAGTTCATAATGGTAACAAATGAAATGATGAGGAACGAAATAATGAAGCGCAGGGGCATGGAGGCGATCAGGAAATTAAGGTAAGCCGGGTCGCTGCCAAAAAGCAGGTGAAGCAGCCAGTGATCGACCACGCAGAATAAAATGGAAATGCCGATGGCATAAATAAGCCGGTAAACCCGGTTTTTTGTGCCCGGCTGGTAATACTTATAAAGCGTAAGGGCCAGGAAGCAGGCACCGCCAAGCAAAGCGCTCGAAATAAATCCGTCGCGCAGCGAATGCGCCCAGCTCATGTTGTAGCGGTGAATGAGCAGGGTTTGTATCAATGCCCAAAAGGTCCACCAGGTAATGGTTATTACCATGAACTTTTTCGGGCTGTATACTAAAGCATTCTTCACTGGTGCTTAAGCAAAGGTGAGGTTTTTTGCCTGTATTTCCATCGATTTCTGGCGGATATAGCTGATAAACGAAGTGGTGTCTTTGATCTTACGCGTGGTGGAGTATATCTGCTCGCCGTCTTTTACATGCTCGAGCGGGTATACTTCAGCCACGTCAATAAACTGCCACTTTACCAGTTGTTTGTCGTTGTTCAAGAAACTTTCTTCTTCTTTGCGGCCAATGCTGCGTGCTTTAAAGAAGGCGTCTTCGGCATTATGCGCCTCAATCACGCGCACTTGCTCATCAAATTGGGAGTTATGGTTCCCGTTGTCAATGTTGATGTTGAACATCAGTTTTACCAGGTAGCGTTTCATAATTTATGGGAGTGTTTTTATATTATTTATTTAATTAACTAAAAGCTTTTTATTTCAATGCCGCCTAAAACGGTGGTGCCTATCAGTATGAGCACCCGTTGCGGCTCGCCGTTGATGGCGGGTTGTACAGGGCGCTTGTCTTCAATGCCGCCCAAAATGGTGATGGTTTCCGATTTTATTTCCCAGTTGGCAGGCACGATCAGTTTTGTGCCGCCAAATACTTGCGTGATATCGAGCGTAGCAGTGCCCTCAAAATCAGCCTGGCTCAGGTCAATATTTGCGCCGCCAAAAATGTTCACTATATCCCCCCCTTTGAACTTTTTTGAGAGAATGTTTTTTTTTAATCCTCCCATAAACGCTACCGAATCAATATAGTCTTCGTTCGATGGTGCTGCGGGGGTTTCAAACTCAGGGTCGCACCACGGGTTTTTAGGGTTATGCCAGCCGTGCCTGTTCCAGTGCTGGCGGCCATGCCAGTGGTGGTGCTTGTCGTGCCAGGCTTTCCAGTGGCGGCGGGCGTACAGCATTTCCTTGCGGCGGGGCTTAAATAAAATGGCAAGGCCCACCAGGATGATCAGTACCGGCCAGATAAAGGGACGGATGTGCATGTCGGGGTAAAAGTCGTTCAATAAAAAGCAGCCACCCACGCCTACCAGCACAATCCAGGCCGGGTGTAAAAATTTGTGCTTTACCGCAGCCACAATGCCGAGGCCTACTAAAAGCATTTTCCAGGTAAATACCCAGGTAGGAATCTCGGCGCCCATTTCGCGGGCCAAAAACAGCGAGCCGATGGTAACGACTAAAAGTCCTCCCATGATTTTGCCGCGCCGGTGACGTTTTTCCATCTTTCTCCACAATTCGTCCTGTGATATAGGTGTTTGTTGTTGTTCGTTATTCATGTTGCAATTAAATTTTTTGTAAAGGTAAAACGCCAATCTTCGCCCAGCAATGGCATTTAGGCTAGTTTATAACGGCCGGCGGTGAATGGTAAACAGGGGGCGGTGAATGGTAAAAGCGCCTGTTTTTGTGCCTTTGGTAAGAATCCAAAAGGGCCGGAAAAGCGGTTTTTATGTCGAAAACACCCCGTTTTTACCACTTTTGGTATCCCTCAATTTTAATTAATTTTAGGGTATCATTCCGTTGACGCTCACCCGGCATATTCTTTTTGGATGTTTCCTGCTTTTATCGTGGGCGCTGGCGTCTCAACCCGTTTTGTTCAGAGAAAATTCAAAGTGGGGCATCCGCGAAAATAACACCACCCTTCTTCCTGCCTTATACGACACGGTGCTTAATTTTGACGCCACCGGCAAAGCATGTATGGCCTGCTACCGTTCCAGCGGCACCTCGGCCAACAAGTTCATCAAAGTGTACACGGTGAGTTATGCCTGCAATTACTTTAACCGTGCTGATAAACGCTTAATGGTAAAAATGCCGGGCAACGATACCTGCACGGTGTTTACATTTAATAAGCACAGCACCAAACAGTTTACCGAAAACGCCGGCTTTTTTGCAGTGTGCGTTAAAAATAAAAAAAACCTGGTGGACCGTGATTTTAACCAGGTCACTTTTAAGGGGTATCACGACATCGGTTTCTGCGCCGATCCTGCTTTTCTGCTGGTGCAGGTAAATGAAAACAATACCCTGCTTACGGGTGTTATTAATTTTAAGGAAGAACAGGTGGTGCCTTTTCAATATTCGGACATTAAGTTCAACACGCAAGACTCGCTGGTTGTTGCCTGCAGTGCCGGTATCCGCGCCACCACAGAGGATGATATTTACAATTACGAAGGAAAAAAAGTGGCCAGCTACCACAAGCATGTTGACATGGTGACTAAAAATTTTGTGATCTATAAATTGTACGAGCCCAAAGAGTATTACATTATTAACAACATTGCCACTAAAGAAGAGAAACCGCTGTATGCCGACGAAGTGCAGCTTCTGGGCAGTGACGAAATTTTAATACGCATTAAAAACGATTGGTTCATTTACGATATGATCACCAATCAGAAAAAACCAAAACAGTCCTGAATTATGAAAAAACTAAAAGTGGCCATCAATGGATTTGGCCGTATCGGCCGGGTTTTCCTGCGCAATTGTATTAATAACCCTGCCATCGAAATTGTGGCCATCAACGATTTAACCGATGCCGCCACGCTGGCGCACCTGCTTAAGTACGATTCGGTGCACCGCGCTTTTGAAGGCGAGGTAAAAGCCGAAGGCAACAGCCTGGTGATCAACGGGCAGAAAATCAGGATTGTTTCGTCTAAAGATCCTGCCAAGCTGCCCTGGAAAGAACACGACGTGGACATTGTGATTGAAAGCACCGGTCTTTTCCTGGATAAGGCCAGCGCCGAGCTGCATTTGCAGGCGGGGGCCAAAAAGGTGCTTCTTTCGGCGCCCGCCAAGGAAGATGGCATTAAAACCATTGTACTGGGATCGAACGATCATTTGCTGGGCAAAGACGACGTGATTGTTTCAAACGCCAGCTGCACCACCAACTGCGCCGCCTCTATGCTGAAGGTGCTGGAGCCGTTTGGAATAGAGGAGGCTTACATTACTACCGTGCACTCTTACACCAGCGACCAGCGCCTGCACGATGCGCCGCACAAAGATCTGCGCCGGGCGCGTGCTGCTGCCATGAGTATTATTCCAACCTCTACCGGTGCCGCCAAGGCCATTACACGCATATTTCCGCACCTGGAAGGAAAAATAGGAGGATGCGGCATGCGGGTGCCGGTGCCCGATGGCTCGCTGACAGATATTACCTGTGTGCTTACCAAAACACCTACTGCAGCCCAAATTAACGAAGCCTTTAAAAAAGCCGCAGAGGGCAGCCTGAAAGGCATTGTGGCCTATACCGAAGACCCCATTGTAGGGATTGACGTGATCGGCAACCCGCACAGCGTGTTGTATGATGCTGAATTTACAAGCGTGGTGGGTAACCTGGTAAAAATCATCGGCTGGTATGACAATGAGTGGGGCTATAGCAACCGGCTGATAGACCTGGCATTGCGCATGGCCTGAGAGCATCTGTAACATAGCTGATCGCGTTCATATTATAAACGATCAGTGCTGAGAGACCTCATGTATATACTCCTGATCATACTTTTTGTTATTGGAACTGTTTTGGTTTACAGGATCATTGCGGTGAAACGCCAGACGAAAGCCAGTAACCGCCTGCGGTTTGAGCGGGTTAAGAGCCTTTACGAAAAACTGGCGAAAGGCGAGGTCCTTGTGCAGCAGGATGTGTACGAATATGCAGGCAATCGCTTAACGCGCGAAACCACCTACCGGTTGCTGCACGAGTATAATTGCACGCATGTTTTTCCGCAGGAATTTATAAGCATTGTAAAGGCCGCCGAAAGCAACCTGGCGGGTTGGCTCGAATTTCCAACCGAGCTGGAGGCAAGCCCCGATGAAATGGCTTACCTGAAACGTGTGAGCATTGACTTTGAGAGCAGCGGGAACTTTGTGCATTACGAAGTGTTTCGCTTTAAAGTAAACGAGCCGCATTGGGCGGCCGAATATGGCTGGATGCTGGGCGTAGTGGGCCCTTATTTTGACGACAGCAGGCCTTACGATCACCCGGGCGCTACCTTTAGCCGCCTGAAAAAAGAAGAAGAAATTTCGCCCGAAGAAGAGGTGCGCTGGGTGCACGAAAATATTTCGATGAAGCGGTAAGCAAATGGATGGTGCTGCCATGAGAGCAATTTACTATTAAGCCTTTATGAAAATTCTGAGTATCGTTTGGTCACGCTGAATTTCCTTTGGCACCGGCTCGCGACAAGTGTTTCAGCGTCTCTCAGAAACTCCATTTTTGCAGTCATTCTGAACTTGTTTCAGAATCTGTTCTTCAACAAAAATGGAGTTTCTGATGTTCCGCAATAAAAATCCAACAATGCTGGTATAGCCGATTATCTTAAAAACACGCCGACACCTATCTTGCGCAGGTTACGTGGCCGGTGAGTGTTTTTGTTTTTCCGTGCGTGTCTGTGCATTCAATCAGCCACTGGTATACATTGTCAGCTGAATTATCGCCGTTTACAGGGCCGCTCCAGCCCGTTGCCGGATCGCTGGTTTCAAAGATCCTGTTCCCCCAGCGATCGTAAATACTAAGATTATATTTTGAAATACCATTGCCTTTAGGCATAAAAATATCGTTCAGGCCATCGTCGTTGGGCGTAAAGGCATCGGGAACAAACAGGTTAAAATCGCTGCTTACAATTATGGTTTTTATTACCGTATCAGCGCAGCCCCAGCTGTTGGTAACCTGCATGGCTATGGCATAAGTACCCGCCTGTTCAAAGATATAAGATGGGTTTTGGCTGTTGCTCGAAAAGCCCTTATTGTCAATAAAAAACCACTCCCAGTTCACCGGCTTTTCGCAGCTGCTTTGATCGTGGAACAATACAAGGTCAGTGCTCTCCACAGGCCTGGCCGGAATAAAATCAAAATCGGCAACCGGTGTTGGATTACCCTGTACGGCAAAGCTCATCGTGCTGGTGCAGCCAATGGCGTCGGTAAAGGTGCCCACCACGCCGTTGTCGCCGGCTTTGGCAATACAAAGGTTAAAGGTGTCGCTGGCAATGGTTTGATTGTTGGCTTTCCAAACGGTGCTTACTATGGGAGAGGCACTGCTGCTTTTCAGCCAGAATTCTGAACAGAAAGGCACGCAGTAGTTATTACGGTTGTTGCTCACCAGCTTGCCGGTTGGTGCAGGGTCTACCAAAATAGAGGTAGTGGTGAAGTTGGTGCAGCCCATGTTATCGATAACGCTGAGCGTATAGGTACCGGCCTGTTGCATATTAAAAACAGGAATGCTCACGTCCTGGTTTGCCAGGAAGTAATTAAATGGTCCGCTCCAGGTATAGGTTTGGGCTCCTGCGCCCTGCAGCCGCATGGTTGAATGGATGCAGACGCGCAATGGTGCAGTAAACGTTGGTTGCGGCAGCGGGTAAGTGGCCAGCGTAGCATAGGCAGCCCGTGTGCAGGTATTGGCGGCAGTACCTACTACGGTGTAAGTTTGCGCAGTGGTGTTACTTGTAGAAGGAAGGATGGCGTTGGCTGAACCCGAGGTATATCCGCCCGGACCTGACCATAAATAAGAGATTGCTCCACCGGCTATTAATGTTGCTGGTTTGCCAATGCATACGGTGCTGCCACCGGCTGTAACGACAGGTAGCGATAAGGTGTCGATGCTTGCAGTGGTTAGGTTGGTGCAGGTGTTCACGTCGGTTCCAATAATGGTATAGATTCCGACCGAGCTGCCATTTACATTGGCAAAAACATAAGTGGCTAACGTATTGCTTCCTGCCGGCCCATTCCAGGTATAAGTGAGTGCGCCGCTGGCAATGCTGGTAAAGGGTTGGTTCTTACAGATAGTGGTTGAAGTGGCCACCACTGTTGGTAAGGTGTGGGTGGATAACGTAGCTACTGCCTGTGTGGTGCAGCCATTCAGGGCGGTAACAGTAACTGTATAATTAACAGGAGAAACATTTGTAGCAGAAACAATGGTAGCCGTTTGTGCACTCGCAGTATAAGCTGCGGGGCCGTTCCATAAATAACCCACCACATCGCTGCTGCCGGTGCAGGCAAGCTGCGCAGGCTGATTGCGGCACACTACGTTGTTGGTTGTTGTAACACCGGGTAAGAGCATGGTAGCCAGGTCTGTTGTGCCGGTATTCACGCAGCCGTTTGCATCTGCTCCTGCAATGGTGTATACGCCGGCTGAAAGCGCGTTGGTTGTTGTAAAAGTAATGTTCGAACCGGTAGCAGAATAACTGCCTGGGCCCGTCCAGGTATAGTTGTTGGCGCCGCTGGCCGATAAGGTGGCTGCAGAATTAAGGCATACTGTGGCGCCGGTGGCTGCTACAGCTGGTAAAGGTAAAAAAGTGAGTGTGGTGATGGCACCGGAGGTGCAGGTATTGGCAGCAGTTAAAACAACCGAATACGATCCTGCCGTTAGATTATCTACAGGTGTAATGGTTGGATTTGTAAGTGATGATGAAAATCCGCCAGGCCCGGTCCAGGTGCAGTTAGTGCTACCGCTCACGCTCAAAATACCAGGTTGGTTTAAACAAACAGTGGCCCCGGTAACGCTGATAGTGGGATTGGGCAGAATAGTGGCAGCTGTGGTGGCCAATGCCCGGCAGCCATTGTTGTCGGTAACGGTTACGCTGTAAACGCCAGCATTCGATAGTAGTGCATTGGTTATAGAGGGAGTTGCTTGCGTGCTGCCGAAGCCGCCCGGCCCTGTCCAGGTATACGTAACGCCGCCTGCTGCGCCCAGCTGCAGGGTATGGCTCTCGCAAACGGCAGAATTGTTGGTGGCGGTTGGCACAGGAAGCGGTAGGGTTGCCAGCTCAGTGGTAACTGTATTAATACAGCCGTTTGCACCTGCTCCTGTGATTGTATAACCACCCGAGGAAAGCGCTGTGGCTGCTGTAAACGTAACGCTTGGGCCTGTAGCCGAATACGTGTTTGGGCCTGCCCAGGTATAACTGGCTGCCCCGGCGGCAGATAAAGTGGCTGTGGAATTAAGGCATACGGTGGTACCGGTGGCGGCCACGGCCGGCAAAGGTAAAAAGGCGAGTGTGGCTATAGCACCCGAGGTGCAGGTATTGGCAGCAGTTACAACAACCGGATAAAGCCCTGCGGTAAGGTTATCCACGGTGTTAATGGTTGGACTGGCAATGGAGGAGGAAAACCCCCCGGGTCCTGTCCAGGCGCAGCCGGTGCCCCCGCTTACGCTAAGCATACCGGGTTGATTTAAACAAACCGTTGCGCCTGTTACGCTGATAGTGGGGTTGGGTAGAATTGTAGCAGAAGTGATGGCAGATGCTTCACAGCCATTGGCATCGGTAACAGTTACGCTGTAAACGCCTGCATTGGTAAGCAGTACGTTGGCTACAGATGGTGATGGCTGTGTGCTGTTAAAGCCTGCTGGTCCTGTCCAGGTATACGTAACACCGGCTGTTGCGCCCAGCTGCAGGGTATTGCTCTCGCAGAGGCTTGAATTGTTGGTAACGGTGGGCACAGGCAGGGTATTCACCGTAATGGATTGTGTGGCCGATGCAGTACAGCTGTTCAGCGTGGAAACAAGTGTGTACACGCCCGAGGCTATGGTTTGCACATTGGTAATGGATGGGTTCTGCACCGAGCTTGTAAAGGCGTTTGGTCCGCTCCAGGTATAAGACGCCGCTGCAGGACTCGAAAGAGTTAATGTGCCATTTACACACACGGGATTACTGTAACTAAATGTGATAACTGGTACGGAGGTAACCGAAACCGATTGAGACACCGAGCTGCTGCAGCCGTTGGCAAAAGCCCCTGTTAATGTATAAATGCCATCGTCTGATGCGCTCACGTTGCTTACCAGCGTGTTTTGCGCGGTGCTGCTAAAATTGTTTGGCGGCGGGCCTGCCCAGGTGTATGTATTGGCGCCGCTCCCGCTCAGGGTAAGATTTGTGGCGGGGCATAGCTGGAAGTTGCCGGTAATGGTTAATGAAGGCTGGGCAAATACAGTAACATTGGTAACGGCTTGTGTGGTGCAGCCGGCAGCACTTGTTACACTAAAATTATAAGGGCCGCTCATGGCAGTGGTGGCCGGGCTGATACTGGGGTTATCAGTAAACGATGTAAAAGATAATGGCCCCGTCCAGTTATAATCAATACCGGTTAAGCCGTTTGCAGAGAGATTCAGCGTTTGCCCGGCACAGGTAGTAACATTGGGAATGGCGGCAGTTTGTGTGGAGGAGACCAACACCTGTATGGTTTTGCCGCCCACACAGCCAAACGAGTTGGTAAAGCTGGCGGTATATACTGTGGTGATAGTGGGTGATGCAATAACGCTTTGTGTATTGCTGGCACTCAATCCGGCAATGGGGCTCCAGGTATACGATGGCATGGCGTTTACAGCGAGCGATGCACTGTTGCCAATACAGATGGTGGTATTTGCTGCAGCAGTGGTAGGCGTTGGATTAACCAATACCTGCGCCGTGTTGGTACTCATGCATAACTGGGAGTTGGTGGAGTTAACCGTATAAATAGTGGTGATGGTAGGATTGGCTAGTACACTTGCCGTATTCGTAGCATTAAGTGTGGCGCCAGGACTCCAGGTGTAAGAAGAGGAGGTGCCTAATGTGAGTGTAGCGGTTTGGCCCGAACAGATCGTTGCATTGTTGACCGTTAGCGTGGATGGCCGCGTAATATTAATGGTGGTGGTAGCCGTTCTGCAATTACCAAAATCAGATACCGTGATGGTATGGATGCCGGCAGAAAGACCAGTGGCAATCGATGTGGTTGCTGCGGAGCCCGACCAAGTATAAGTTAAAGGAGGAATATAACCTCCCGAAGCCGTTACAGTAGCATCGCCGGTAGATGAGCAAGAGGGTGTGGTAACAGATAGGGGCATGTTAAGATCATAGGAAACAATAATTTGCCCATGTCCGTTTTTCACCGCGTTGACAAAAGCAGTAAAAGTAGCAGCAGGGAGTATGTAGCCGCTGCCTCCTCCTCCTCCAAAATTAGAGGCACCGGCCCCGCCGCCGTACCAGCCGCCTCCGCCGCCATAACCGCCCTCCCAGGTGCCGCTGCTGCTGCCGCAGCCAAAACCGTAAAGGCAAACAGGGTTGGCGTTACCGCCATAACCAAAGCTGCCAGCCTGTGATACGCCTAAAAACCCCGCACACATGCCTAAGCCTCCGGCAGTTTGCGAGCCTGGCTGTGTGCCAGCGCAGCCGCCATCATAGCATTGCCCCTCATTACCTGTAAGTCCGCCGCCACCGCCGCCTATTGCCCAGTTGCCTGACGAGCCTGCGTCAGATCCGCCACCGCCGCCACCGCCAGCTACCAAAATGCGATTGGTGAGTGCTGTGCCGCCAAAACGCACATCCGATGCGCCGCCTCCGCCTGCTCCGCTTGTGTTACCGCTCAGCGATGGATAGCCCGTGCCGCCACCGTTATACCCACCAAGGGTGCCGGTGGGCTGCCCGCCTACGTAAAGTGTATATACATTGCTGGGCGTGGTTGTAAAGCAGCCACGGGCATAGCCGCCCTGGTTAATGATCCAGCCCGTGGCCGCATCATTAGCGCCTTGTGCGCCGTAGGCCTCAATGGTGATGGAAGTAACGCAGGTAGGCACAGTAAAATATTGTGCAGCGCCGGTAAAATTAAACGTTTGCGATACCTGCGCGCGTAACCCTATGGCAAAAAGAGAAAGGAAAATAAGAAACAGAGGCTTCCTGGAGATAAGGAATATCTTTTTCATAATTTGGATATGGCTAATTGCGGTTTTGATTCGCAAAACGCTATCAAATTTTAAATAATAAAGTGCTAATCAGGCAATGTTAAAAGGAACAGGCTCATTGCCAGTGGGTTGATTAGTTACTAGGGTAAAAATAACAAAAAATCTGGAATGTGGGAAATACGTTAATGATATACGAGTTGTCATTTCGAACCGTTTTACCTGGAATAACTTCAGACGGTGAGAAATCTCAACCGTGGTGTTAGAGAAAAGGATTCCCGCTATTGCAAAGAATAAAATACAGATTTCTCCCTTCGGTCGAAATGACTCGGAAATACGAGTGTCATTTCGAACGATAGTGAGAAATCTCTGCCGGAATAAATTTCAGATTTCTCACGCCAGTGGTATAGCACCGATGCGTTCGAAATGACTGGGAATAAGAATTAAAACTCAAAGGTAATTTGCCCGTCGCCGTCCAGGAAATTTTTGGCATTGTCCTTGTCCAGCTTCTCCATGGCGCGGCGGTGCAGCTCCATGGGCGAAAGACCGGTTTTTTCCTCATCGGCCGAAAGGAATTTTTTTGCAGCCTTAATTTCTTCTGGCTCGCGCAAATTAATTTCTTTCACCTTGTAAGAGCTTAGTTTTTTGCCTTTGGCTTTCATGTTTACCATGGGGCTAAACTCCACCATCTTCAGCGTTTCTTCAGGAATGTCGGCACCTTTTTCTTTGGCAAATTTCACGTCCACAATGGGGTTTATCTGCGCCGTGATCAGTTCTATGCGCGATTGCTCGTGCTCGGTGATGATCATCGTTTTATTGCTCACCATTTCCGGATCAAACCGTTTGGTAAAATACGATTTGCTTTGGCCGTCGAAATAGATGCAGGTAAGCGTTTGGTGCGGATAATATTTTTCAATCATAATGATGTCGTCGTCAAAATGATTGAGCACATCATAGGTATATAATTTATAATAGCCCTGGCTGGTAATGGTCAGTATCTTATCGTCACCGCTGAATTTGCCCAGGTAAGTGCCGCGCTCTTCTTTATTAAGGCGGTGTACCGTTTCGTCAAACCAAAAATCCTCAGCGCTTAAAGTAGAGGTGCCTTTTTGTTTTAAGATTACCTTTTTTACGGCGTACTTGGTAACAATGTTGCCCAGCGATGCCCGGCCTTTCACCGGTATGTCGGTAAAATCCACATCCAGCTCCAGCTTGCGGAGGCCGCTTACAGGCTTTAAAATAGCCTGCACTTTTTCGGCTTCGCCGTTGGGATTAACGGTAAACCAGTGCACTTTAGAGTTGGGCGTGCCTTTGGTCAGGTCGTACTCTTTCTCACGTGTTACGCCGGTTACATTAAAGCGCTTCACAAAAGTGATGCCTTTTGGCCCATCGCTGTAAATCATGTTGTAGGTGGTGCGGTCGTCGTTCTTCTTAAACACGGCCACATAGTTAATGTCTTTTCCTACAAACACTTTGTCGGCAGCCTTAAACACTTTCATCTTGCCTTCTTCGGTAAAGGCAATAATGTCGTCAATGTCTGAGCAGTCGCACACGTACTCGTCTTTTTTCAATCCGGTGCCCACAAATCCTTCGGCGCGGTTCACGTAAAGCTTTTCGTTGGCCATTACCACCTGTGTGGCCACAATGGCTTCCAGCTGCTTGGTTTCGGTTTTACGCTCACGGCCGGCGCCGTATTTCTTTTTCAGGTTTTTAAAATACTCAACAGCATAATCGGTGAGGTTGGCCAGGTGGTGTTTCACCGTGGCTATTTTTTCGTCCAGCTCCTTCATGTGCTCTTCCGCCTTAATGCTGTCAAAGCGGGTAATGCGTATCATGGGGATCTGGGTGAGGCGATGCAGATCGTCATCTGTAATGTCGCGCAGCAGTTTTTTCTTAAACGGCTTGAAGCGTTCGTACAAATAAGCGTATAAGGTTTCCTTGTTAGAATATTTCTTAAAGTCGATGTACATTTCTTCTTTAATAAATATTTTTTCGAGCGAGGCAAAGTGCCATTTTTCTTCCAGCTCTTTCTGTTCAATCTCCAGCTCGCGCTTCAGCAGCTCTTTGGTGTGCAGTGTAGAGTCTTTTAAAATCTCGCTCACGCCCATAAAGCGGGGGCGCTCATTTTCAATAATACAGGCGTTGGGCGATATGCTTACCTCGCAGTTGGTAAAGGCAAACAGCGCATCAATGGTTTTATCGGTGGAAATGCCTGGCTGCAGGTGAACCTGGATCTCCACGTTTTCAGCCGTATTGTCTTCCACCTTTTTTACCTTGATCTTTCCCTTTTCGTTGGCCGCCAGTATCGAGTCGATAAGCGAGCCGGTGGTGGTACCAAACGGAATTTCGGAAATGATAAGCGTTTTGGAATTTAATTCCTTAATGCGTGCACGCACTTTTATTTTTCCGCCGCGCAGGCCATCGCGGTAATCGCTGAAATCGGCAATGCCCGCTGTGGCAAAATCAGGATAAATGGCTGCCTTTTTGCCTTTCAGTATTTGTATCGAAGCATCAATGAGCTCGTTAAAATTATGCGGCAGTATTTTAGTGGCAAGGCCTACGGCAATGCCCTCCACGCCCTGCGCCAGCACCAGCGGAAATTTAACCGGCAGCGTGATGGGCTCTTTGTTGCGGCCGTCGTAGCTAAGGCCCCAGTTGGTGGTTTTGGGATTGAATAAAACCTCCAGGCCAAATTTAGAGAGGCGCGCCTCGATATACCGGGGCGCGGCAGCGCTGTCGCCGGTTAAAATATTTCCCCAGTTTCCCTGGCAGTCAATCAGCAGGTCTTTTTGCCCCATGGTCACCAGCGCATCGCCAATGCTGGCATCGCCGTGGGGGTGGTATTTCATGGTATTGCCAATCAGGTTGGCCACTTTGTTGTAGCGGCCATCCTCCAGCTCCCACATGCTGTGCAAAATACGACGCTGCACGGGTTTCAGGCCATCTTCAATGGCGGGTACCGCGCGTTCCAGAATAACGTAAGAAGCATAATCAATGAACCAGTTTTTGAACATGCCACTTACGTGGGTAATGTTATCTACCTCGTAGTGATTTTCCTGGTCCGCTCCTTCAAAACTATTATCGCTCATGCTCCTTTACTCAATTTTAAACTGCAAATATAAGATTAGACTTCTAAAATAGGAGCAAAATAGGGCCGGCAAGCCCTAAAAATCGGTTTAAATATTCACAAAATCCTGTTTAATAAACCGGTTTCCAGCCCCGGCCGGGAGGCTAAACGATCAATACACCAGTATTTTCCGCTTTAAGAAAAAAAGCGATTCGGCCAGCTTGCCGCTCACTTTGGGATTGGAATAGGCATTGAGGCCCGCTTTTTCGGCACTGTTGGCGTAGCCGTACACATCGTTTACCTGCGTTTTAAAAACCACCTCGCCGGTGGCTTTATTTTTTAATTGCAGGTTAATGACGAGCGCTGCCAGCCGGATGTTATAATTTTTCTGAAGCACGTCGCTACTGATATCCTCCTGGGTTTCGGCCACCGATTCAATGATGTAATCGGCATCGTTGGGCCGGTCGGTAAGGCGTACCTCCTGCCCGTTGAAGCGCTGCTTGATAAATGTTTCAATGGAATTAAGACCGGTGGGTTTCCCGAAGTTTTTTTCAATGGAGTTTACATAAATGGTAATGTTGGATACCGTGGCCTGCACCTTCAAGGCCGAGGTTTGAATAAATTGTTTTAACAGGGTAATGCCCGCCCGGCTTATGGAATCAGTGCCCATCAGCCGCGAAATATCCGGGTTGAGCGAAAAGGCCACATTCTGGTTCAGCGGCTCCACCGAGTTCACTTTTATCTGCACTTCGCCCGTATTATTGGTGGCGGTGTTTTCGTTGATGTTGATCCGGTCTTCATCACTGCTCACCAGCAAAGGAAAATTTTGCAGCGGGGTTTTGTTTTTGAGCTCAAGGTTATACACCAGCGCAGCGTAGGTTTGCTGGTATGGCTTTAGCACAGGCAGCGTTTTTTGTGGAACCACGGAGATGGATTGCAGCTGCTGCTGGATGAGGTTGGTAAGATCGAACACATTTTTTACGCCGTTGGTTTGCGCGGCATCAAAATTAATTTCTTCGCTCAGGTAAGGGGTAAGCACTCCAAAAGCCTGGATGCGTTTTTTTAAGCAGGATGAAAAATCCTTGTTCTTCTCGTCGTAAAAGCTGGCAGTGATGAGGTTAGAGGCTTTGGTGATGATCTGCTGCTTTTTCATCGCCTTCTGGTTCTGGTATTCCTGCTTGTCGAGCTGGTAATACACCCAGTATTGTTTGTCGTTCTCATACGAGTCTACCAACGAATAACCTTCTATGTTATCACTGTTGGAGAGCTTGATAAGGGAATTAAAATTCTCGTTAAAGTTGTTGTTGTTTTGAACCGTGTACAGCACCGAGTTGGTGGAAATGTCCACTTTTATTTCAGAAGCCAGGTCATAGAGCGCATTTTTTTTGGCCTCGATCTGGTAGCTGCCGCCCTTTAATTTATCTGCCACGCCAATGCCCACGTATTTAAAACCGTTGTTGGGCCGGCTGCTCACCCAATTGGGCACCTTTACCTCGGCCACGGGCTGCTGCACCACGGCTTTTTTGCTGCTGCACGCGGCTAACACAACAAAAACAAGTATGGCACAGAATTTTTTCATTTCATATTGGCGGCCGAGTTAACAAACAGGTTCAGCGTTTTGTTATAAGCGTCGTTTTTTAATTCTTCAAATGTTTTAAGGCTGTTGCGCGCGCTGAACATGTTGCGCCAGGCATTGGGACCAAACTGGTTGGCCGGTGCTGTTTGCTGGGGATTGTACGGATAAAGCGTGTTGATATTCCCGTTGAATGTTCTTGCAAATTCCTGGTACTCCACTGCATCCTGCGATACCATGCTTTGCAGCTGCGAGGCCACAATCTGGTTGGAATAAGCGTTAATGATCTTGTATTTAAAATCGAAAGAGTATGCGCGCTGGGCTTTGGCCAGGTTGTAATCAAAGGCTTTGTATTCGGTTATTACCAGCGTATCATTTTTCCGGGTCTTCACTTCCTGGAAGCCGCGGTACGGTGTTTTTGAAACGCCTGAATTTGTTTCGCGGCGGTTCGTTACATCGTACACATAAAAATAATCGGCGCCGGTGGCTTTGCGTATGGCTTGTATCAGGTCTACGTTTTCGCCGCTGTTGAGGTCGGTAGAGCCCGGTGCATTTTGAAAAGGCGTGTTATTGATAATTTTAATGGAGCGCAGTTTTTGCACGGAGATCTGCCCGAAATTATTGAACAGGTACTCTTCTACGTCTCTTTCGGCATTATCGCCCGAAGGTTTGGGTTGAAACAGGATGAAGCTTTTGGTTTGCTGGGCGGTGGCCAGTTCCAGCAGGTCTTTGTAATCCTTGTAGTTGTCGGTTTTTTCTTTAATAGCCGACAGCTGGTTTAAAGCAGCCGAATAATTTTTGTTTTCGAGATTGTTGATGGCGCTTTGATACAAAGGCTCGCAAGTGGCAATGATCTCGAGCTGCGGCGTGTTTTTGTAAGCGCTGTTGTATTTTTTTATGGCGCTGATGTAGCCCAGCGCCTGGCTGTATTTTTTCTGGTTTACCAGCACTGCCGCCTGGTTGTAGTTTTTCAGGCAAAAGGTTTCAACGGCTTTCTGGTAATCGTCTTCGTAGGTTTTTGGATAATCGAATTTTACATCCAGCCCATTGGCCCTTGAGTTAAAATCGCGCAGCTTCTCAAAAGATTCGAGCGAGGCTTCGGTTTGCTGCGTATTGTAATTTCTGAAAAATTCCGACGCCAGGTTGGAAACATATTTCTGGCCTACCTCCTTCAGTTTTATGCGTGCATTTACATTGGTGGGTTTGCGCTGCAGCGACTCATAATAATACTCGGCGGCTTCGTTCACAAGCCCCTGTTTTTCAAGTCGCTCGGCGGCTTTAAAATATTTCTTAGAGCCGTTGCATCCTGCCAGCGTAAAAAGTATTATGCTGCAAAAAAATATGTGGGTAAAAGTTTTCAAGCCCGTGCTAAATTAAAAAGGTTGTTTCTAATGGCAGTTATTCTGACTATTCAAAACAACCGTTTATCCATTTGAAACAACCTCCTTACGAATGATTACTTGCCTTCGTCGGCCAGTTTTTTCATTTCAGCATCAAAAATCTGTTGGAATTTTTGTTTGTCGTAATCCAGCTTCAGTTTGGCATCGCTCGAAATTTTAGCGTCGATCTTGTCAAACACTTCTTTTTTACCGGCTTCCAGGGCAATCCAGTAGCTATAGCCGCCATCCGGCTCTTTAAAGATCTTTTCGCCGATCTCTTTTACGTTCGACATTTCGAGATTAACCACCTCGCGCGACAATTCCTCGAATTTGTTTTCAAACTCCTGGGTATTGCCAACGGTACGCTGGTTGGTGTACTGGTCGGTAACGCGTTTTACAACACTGTTAATATTACCTGCCATTTCAGCTTTGGCGTTTTGGAACGCAATTTTTTTAGCGGTGGCAATGTCGGGCGATTTTCCAACCTGTTTTGAGCGGAAATAATTATCATCGCTGCGATACTCTTTGCCGCTGAAAGGCACTGAGATCTCTACGGCTCCTGTTTCTTTTTGAACGGGCGTACTCTTTTTGGATTTGCAGCCCGAAAGGATCAAAGCGGCCATTGCCGGAACTAAAAGTAATTGTGTTGTTTTCATAGGATGGGTTTTAAATTTTTAATGTGTTGGTCTCATCTATTGTGCCAAAGATATTCATTTTTATGAAATTAACTTGCTTTAACGCATTAAGGCCATATTAAGGGAACTAATACGCTACAGGTAGTTAAAATTCCTGAAAACCGGTTTGTCACAATCAGTTCATCAGTTCCTGCTCCACATCTTTTTCAACGCGCAGGTTGTCAATGATAAAATCCTGGCGGCCCTGCGTATTTTTGCCCATGTAATAATTCAGCAGCTCATTGATGCTGGCTTTCTGGTCTATCAATACCGGCTCCAGGCGTATGTCTTTGCCAATAAAATTTTTAAACTCATCGGGTGAAATCTCGCCAAGCCCTTTAAAGCGGGTGATCTCGGGCTTTGGTCCCAGTTTGGCAATGGCCGCACGGCGCTCTTCATCGCTGTAGCAGTAAATAGTTTCTTTTTTATTGCGCACCCTGAACAGCGGTGTTTGCAGGATCTTTACGTGATTGTTCTTTACCAGGTCGGGAAAAAACTGCAGGAAAAAAGTGAGCAGCAGCAGGCGGATGTGCATGCCGTCCACATCGGCATCGGTGGAGATCACAATGTTGTTGTAACGCAGGTCTTCCAGGCTGTCTTCAATATTGAGGGCCGATTGCAGCAGGTTAAACTCCTCGTTTTCGTAAACCACCTTTTTGCCCAAACCAAAGCAGTTCAGCGGCTTGCCCTTAAGGCTGAACACCGCCTGCGTGTTTACATCGCGTGTTTTGGTAATAGAGCCGCTGGCCGAATCGCCCTCGCAGATAAATAACGTTGTATCGAGCCGGCGTGCGTCTTTTGTATCGTCAAGATGTATGCGGCAATCGCGCAGCTTTTTGTTGTGCAGCGACGATTTTTTGGCCCGCTCGCGCGCCAGCTTCTGAATGCCCGAAAGCTCTTTGCGCTCGCGCTCATTGGCCAGAATTTTAGCTTCAATGGCCCTGGCTGCTTCGGGGTTTTTGTGCAGGTAATTGTCCAGTTGCTGCTTGATAAAGTCGCCAATGAAGCTACGGATGCTTTGCCCGCCGGGACCTATTTCGTTGGAGCCTAGTTTGGTTTTGGTTTGCGATTCAAACACCGGCTCCTGCACTTTTACGGCAATGGCCGCCACAATGGATTTGCGCACATCGGTGGGCTCAAATTCTTTTTTGTAGAATTCGCGCACGGTTTTTACCACCGCTTCGCGAAAGGCTGCCAGGTGTGTACCGCCCTGGGTGGTGTATTGCCCGTTCACATAGCTGTAATATTCTTCGCTGAAGTGTTCGTTGCTGTGCGTCATGGCCAGTTCAATGTCTTCGCCCCGCAGGTGGATAATGGGATAAAGGGTTTCGCCGGTAATGTTTTTTTCCAGCAGGTCCTTCAATCCATTGTCAGATTTATACACCTGCCCGTTTAAGGTAAGCGTGAGGCCGGTATTTAAAAAAGCATAGTTCCAAACCATTTTGTCGATGTACTCGTGTACAAAATGGTATTTTTTAAAAATGGTATCGTCGGGTCTGAACTCCACCAGCGTGCCGTTTTTTTCGTTGGTGCTCACCAGTTTGTGCTCTTTTACCAGCTCGCCTTTGCTGAATTCGGCGGTTTTGGACTGCCCGTCGCGGTAAGCGGTTACTTTAAAGTTGGTGGAAAGCGCGTTCACCGCTTTGGTACCCACCCCGTTTAAGCCAATGGATTTTTTGAAGGCTTCGCTGTCGTACTTGCCCCCGGTGTTCATTTTAGAAACCACTTCCACCACTTTGCCCAGGGGAATGCCGCGACCGTAATCACGGATGGAAACCACGCCTTCCTTCACGTTAATGTCTATCTGCCGGCCTTCGCCCATCATAAACTCGTCAATCGAGTTGTCCATCACCTCTTTCAAAAGCACGTAAATGCCGTCGTCAAACGCGCTGCCATCGCCCAGCTTGCCAATGTACATGCCCGGGCGGGTGCGTATGTGCTCTTTCCAGTCGAGCGAGCGGATGTTATCTTCGGTATAGTTTGATTTAGCCATCTTTATCAGTGTTTAGTGTTTAGTGCTTAGTGTTTAGTTCTGCTTACCAATTCTCAATATTAAGAACTAAACATTAAAAACTAACAACTCATTTTAAATGCCGTCTCCATCCAGTAAATTGCCCAGGCCTCCCAGTATGCTGCCTTCTTCGCGGCGGCTGCCGGTGCCATAGGCCAAAATGCGGCCCGCCAGGCGGCTGATTGGTAACGACTGGATCCATACTTTGCCCGGACCGCGCAGCGTGGCAAAAAACAAGCCCTCGCCGCCAAAGATCACATTTTTTACGCCGCGCACAAATTGAATGTCGTAGTCTACGCCGCTGGTAAATGCTACCAGGCAGCCGGTATCAATTTTCAGGATCTCGCCGGGGCCCAATGTTTTTTCAACCACAAAGCCGCCCGAATGCACAAAGGCCATGCCGTCGCCTTCGAGGCGCTGCATAATAAAACCTTCGCCGCCAAACAGCCCGGTGCCCAGCTTGCGCTGAAACTCCACACCGATGGAAACGCCTTTGGCCGCGCACAAAAAGCTGTCCTTCTGGCAAATGATCTTACCGCCCAGCTGCTGCAGGTTCATCGGAATGATCTTACCGGTATAAGGCCCTGCAAAGGTTACCTGTCTTTTTTGACTGGATACATTGGTGTAAACCGTCATAAACAGGCTTTCGCCGGTAAGCAGGCGTTTGCCCGCTGTAAACAGCTTGCCCATAAAGCCGCCCTGGTTGGAGCCGTCGCCAAACATGGTTTGCATGTCAATGCCGTCGGTCATCATCATAAAGCTGCCCGGCTCGGCAATTACGCCTTCCTGGGGATCCAGCTCAATTTCAACGCACTGTAGTTCTTCGCCTGAAATTTTGTAATCGATTTCGTCGTTTCTCATAGTTTTTGTTTCGGGTTTATTATTCCGGGTTTCGGGTTTAGAACACGAAACGCGAAACAGTTTAATAATAAATGAAAAAATTAAACATTAAAACGGAAATGCATCACATCGCCGTCGTTCACCACATATTCCTTGCCCTCTATGCGCAGCTTGCCGGCATCGCGGCAGGCGGCTTCCGAGCCAAGCGTTACGTAGTCGTTATAACCGATCACTTCCGCTTTTATAAATCCTTTTTCAAAATCGGTGTGTATCACACCCGCGGCCTGCGGCGCTTTCATGCCTTTGGTAATGGTCCAGGCGCGCACTTCTTTTACGCCGGCTGTAAAATATGTTTCCAGTTTCAGAAGCTTGTAAGCGGTTTTTATCAGCTTGTTTACGCCCGGTTCGTCCAGTCCCATTTCGGCTAAAAACATTTGTTTCTCTTCGTAGGTTTCAAGGGCTGCAATTTCACTTTCCATTTGTGCGGTAATGATCAGCAGCTCAGCCGATTCGTTCTTAATCGCCTCGCGCACCGCATCCACATGTTTGTTGCCGGTTTTGGCAGAGGCTTCTTCCACGTTGCACACATACAGCACCGGCTTAATGGTAAGCAGGTGCAGATCGGCAATGTTGGGCAGCTCGTTCTCATCCAGCACGCAGGCCCTGGCCGATTGGCCGCTTTCGAGCGTTTCCTTCACCTTCACCAGCGTGTTGTAGATCCTCACGGCTTCCTTGTCTGATCCGGCTTTGGCTAGTTTTTCGTATTTTTTTATTTTACCCTCTACGCTCTCCAGGTCTTTCAACTGCAGCTCGGTGTCAATAATTTCCTTGTCGCGCACGGGGTTCACATTTCCGTCAACATGCACTACGTTATCATCGTCAAAGCAGCGCAGCACATGCAGTATGGCGTTGCACTCGCGGATGTTGCCCAAAAACTTATTGCCCAGGCCCTCGCCTTTGCTGGCGCCTTTTACAAGCCCGGCAATGTCCACAATTTCAACGGTGGTGGGCACAATGTTCTGGGGTTTTACAATATCCGACAGCTTGTTGATGCGCTCGTCGGGAACGGTGATGGTACCCACGTTGGGGTCGATGGTGCAAAAAGGAAAGTTAGCTGCCTGTGCTTTTGCATTGCTTAAACAGTTAAATAAAGTGGATTTGCCTACGTTGGGCAAGCCAACTATTCCGCATTTTAAAGCCATAAATTGTGTTCAGTTTTTGATTTACCAGTATTTGTTAAAGATTAAATTATCAGCGAGAAACGGATTTTCGCCCAGCAGCACGTTTTTGTTGAATACGTTGCTGTGGTAAATACCGTATGAAACAGGGATGGCACTGAAATACAGGGTGGTGTCTTTTTTCATGTTTTGCAGCAGGGCCCGCAGGTTCGGCAAAAAGGCAATATTGCGCTTTTGAACGGTTTGCGTATTTACCGAAATGGTATCCACCGTACTGTAATTGTTGGCATCTACCGGCTTGCCGGCAAATACAATGGCTATTTTACAGCGCTTGCCGGCCGGCACAGGCCTGTCGAGCTGAAAGGAAAGGGGAATGGAGTCGGGGCTGAAAATAAAGCCGCTTAAATTTTGCAGCTTGTAAGCCGAATATTTGGCGCAGGGAATGGTGTCCCATACTGCGGCAGAGCTCAGCTCCAGGCGCATAGGCGGGCCTTCGTACCATTGTTTTTGCAGCACCGGCAGCACCGTGCCGTATGGCACCTGGCTGAAAGAAACATTGCCGTTGGCACCGGTGATGGCAGAAAAGCCGGTTTGGTAGAGGCTTACCGCTACGTTGCTGGGGTCTGCTTCGCGGTTGCCCAACGAGTCGATGGTAAAGATATTCAGGTTAACCGTGCCGGTTTTAACGGGTTCAGGGTCCGATGCAGGCGGATCATTCTTTTTATCCTTTTTACAGGAAAAAGTCACCAGCGCGCAAAAAAGAAGTATAACACCGCGTTTCATGTTCAATTCAAAACGCAAATATACTAATCCGTACAGGCTTTTCTTGCCGTTCGTACATGAAAAAATCATAGTTTTTAACATCCCTTATTTATTATTAACATTCCTGCAATAAGCCATTGCCAAATGCTAATTTTGCCGCTCAGGACCGCCTTTTCCGGCGATCCAAAAGAAAAAATGGCATGGCAGAAACGCAGGAATTAAAAAAATTATGCTCGCAGGTGCGCCGCGACATTGTTCGCATGGTGCACGCTGTAAACTCGGGCCACCCGGGCGGTTCGCTGGGTTGCGTAGAGTATTTTGTGGCCCTTTACGGTAAAGTGATGAAGCACGACCCGAAGAATTTTACCATAGACGGCAAAAACGAGGATCTTTTTTTCCTGAGCAACGGGCACATCAGCCCTGTGTTTTATAGCGTTTTGGCCCGCAGCGGCTATTTTCCGGTAAGCGAGCTCAGCACCTTTCGCAAGCTCAACAGCCGCCTGCAAGGGCACCCTACCACGCACGAAGGCCTGCCGGGGGTGCGTGTGGCCAGCGGATCGCTGGGGCAGGGCATGAGCGTAGCCATTGGCGCGGCTCTCACAAAAAAGCTGAATAAAGATAACAGCATTGTATACTCGCTGCACGGCGACGGCGAGCTGCAGGAGGGCCAGATATGGGAAGCCGCCATGTATGCCGCCGCCAACAAAGTGGATAATTACATTGCCACGGTGGATTATAATGGCCGCCAGATTGATGGCGATGTGGAAAAAGTATTGTCGCTGGGCAACCTCAAAGCCAAGTTCGAAGCCTTTGGCTGGACGGTGCTTGAGAACAATACCGGCAACGACCTTGATAAAGTGATTGATTCGCTGAACGAAGCCAAAACCCACCTGGGCAAAGGCAAACCGGTGATGATACTGATGAAAACCGAAATGGGCATGGGTGTGGATTACATGATGGGCACCCACAAATGGCACGGCTCTGCACCAAACGACGAGCAGCTGGCAAAGGCCCTGGCGCAGATGATAGAAACCGAAGCCGACTACTAGCTAACGGAAATTTTAAATTTTAAATGTTGAATTATAAATGGGCCGATTGTTCAAAAGGAAACGCTTATTTGTTATATTCTTAATTTATAATTTAGCATTCAACATTCAACATTCCCTCAAAGGGCAAATCACTACCCGCATTCTTTTTATTTTCGACGATTCGTACAGCATGTACGCGCCCTGGAACAGCAATGTAAAAATTGAGGTGGCCAAAAAAGTAATGGGCGAATTTTTAGACAGCCTCAAAGGCCTGCCCGACCTGGAGCTGGCGCTGCGCTGCTACGGCCATACCACATTTTTTAAGCCCGAGCGCAATTGCAAAGACAGTAAGCTCGAAGTGCCTTTTGACATTGCAAAAACCAATGCCCTTAAAATAAAGCAGCGCATTCAGCGGCTCGAACCGCTGGGCACTACGCCCATTGCCTATTCCCTGGGCGAGTGCACGGCCGATTTTACACCCAAAAATAATTGCAGGAACATTGTGATCTTAATTACCGATGGCATTGAGGAGTGCGGCGGCAATCCCTGCCAGGTAAGCCTCGAGCTGCAAAAAAAAGGTATTTTTTTACGTCCATTTGTAATTGGTGTGGGCCTGGATGTGAAGTTTGCAGATGTGTTTGGCTGCATGGGCAAGTTTTACGATGTGAGCAACGAAGCCAATTTTAAGGATGTGCTCAAGCTGGTAATTACCGAAGCCATTTCGCAAACTACAGTGCAGGTGGACCTGCTGGATATTTTTAAAAAACCCACCGAAACCGACGTGGACATGACCTTTTACGAGGCAGGCACCGGCAGGGTAAAATACAATTACCTGCACACCATCAACCACCGGGGCAATCCCGATACGCTGGTATTAGATCCTGAATTAAAATACGACCTGGTGGTGCACACCATTCCGCCGGTGGAAAAGAAAAACATTTCAATCATAAAGGGCAAACATAATGTGATCCCGCTCGATGCGCCGCAGGGCTATTTAAAGCTGGAACTTGACGGCACTTATAACCAGTACAATCCCACCACGCTGATCAGAAAAGGAAATGAGGCCATAACGCTGAATGTGCAGAATTTTGGAAAAACCGAAAAATACATTGTAGGCAAATACGACCTGGAAGTGCTGACCCTGCCGCGTATTTTACTCAAAGATGTGGAGATAAAACAAAGCAGCACCAACAGTATTAAAATACCTGCCAGCGGCAGCGTATCACTGATGAAGCAGGGGGGAAACGGCTATGGCAGCATTTATACCGATGATGGAAAAACCGTGACCTGGGTGTGTAATTTAAACACCGCCTTACAAAACGAAATCATATATTTACAACCCGGGAAGTATAAGGTGGTGTTTCGCTATAGCACTGCCAAAGAAACCCTGCAAACCATACAGCGCAACTTTGAAGTGAAGTCGGGTTTGCCGCAAACCGTTAGGTTGTTTTAAAAACAGACAATGAAAAAATATACATATACCGAGAAAAAAGACACGCGTTCGGGATTCGGCGCGGGATTGCTGGAACTGGGAAAATCGAATGAGAATGTAGTGGCTCTGTGCGCTGATTTAACAGGCTCCTTAAAAATGGATGCTTTTGAAAAAGAATTTCCCAGCCGCTTTTTCCAGGTGGGCATTGCCGAGGCCAATATGATGGGCATTGCTGCCGGTTTGACCATTGGCGGCAAAATTCCTTTTACCGGCACCTTTGCTAACTTCAGCACGGGCCGGGTGTACGACCAGATCCGCCAAAGCATTGCTTACTCGGGTAAAAATGTAAAAATATGCGCTTCGCATGCGGGCCTTACGCTGGGCGAAGACGGTGCCACGCACCAGATCCTCGAAGACATTGGCCTGATGAAAATGCTGCCGGGCATGGTGGTGATCAATCCCTGCGATTACAATCAAACCAAAGCGGCCACCATTGCCATCGCAAAACATAAGGGGCCTGTATACCTGCGTTTTGGCCGGCCTACAGTGCCTAATTTTACTGCTGCCGATCAATCGTTTGAAATTGGCAAAGCGGTGATGCTGAACGAAGGTACCGATGTAACTATTATTGCCACCGGCCACCTGGTGTGGAAAGCCATTGAAGCCGGCGAAAAACTGGCCGAAAAAGGCATCAGCGCCGAGATCATCAACATACACACTATTAAACCGCTGGATGAGGAAGCGGTTCTTAAATCGGTGAAAAAAACAAAATGCGTGGTAACCGCCGAAGAGCACCAGATGCATGGCGGCCTGGGCGATAGCGTGGCACAGCTGCTGGCGCGTAAAAACCCGGCACCACAGGAGTTTGTGGCCGTAAACGATAGTTTTGGCGAGAGCGGCACACCCGATCAGCTGATGACCAAATACGGGCTTGATTCCATTAATATTGTGGAAGCGGCAGAGCGGGTGACGAAACGGAAGTAACTTTAGCCACTAATTACACGAATTCCTCTCATCTGTTTTTGTTCTTATACCAAAGATCATAGTAGTGATCCTTTTGTGTAAATTAGTGTAATTAGTGGCAAACACCTGCGTATTCTGCGTAGTTTAAATAACCCTATTTTATTTTTATCCTTAAATCCTTTTTCTAACTTAGATGCTTTATACATACCGGCTCTAAGATGAAGAAATTTAACCGTACCAAAATTGTTGCCACTATGGGACCTGCCACAGCTGATGAAGCTGTGCTCGAATCCATGTTTAACGAGGGACTCGATATCTGCAGGATCAATTTTTCGCACGGCGATTACGATGCCGTAAAAAAAACCATTGATAATATCCGCAATCTGAATAAAAAGCTGAACCGCCACGTAGGTATTTTGGGTGATTTACAGGGCCCCAAGCTGCGCATTGGCGTGGTTAAAAACAACAGCGCCAACCTGGTGGCCGGCCAGGAGATCGTAATCACCACCAAAGAAATGGAAGGCGATGAGCACCAGGTATACATTACTTATCCGCAGTTTCCGCAGGATGTGAAGGTAGGCGAAACGGTGCTGATAGACGATGGCAAGCTGCATTTAAAAGTGCTCGACACCAACGGAAAGGACAGTGTGCGCTGCCAGATCACCGTAGGGGGCGTTCTTTCTTCCAAAAAAGGAGTGAACCTTCCCAATACCAAAATTTCACTTCCCTGTCTTACACCAAAAGATTTGCGCGACCTGGATTTTGCGCTGGAGCAGGATTTTGACTGGATCGGACTTTCGTTTGTGAGAAGCGTTACCGACATTGTTGAGCTAAAAGATATTATCAAACACAAAGGCAAGCGCACCCGCGTGATTGCTAAAATCGAAAAACCGGAAGCCATTCGCGAGATCGATAATATTATTGACGTAACCGACGGCATTATGGTGGCCCGTGGCGACCTGGGCGTGGAGCTGCCCATGGAGCGTGTGCCCCTGCTGCAGAAAATGATTGTGAACAAGTGCATCGAAATCGGTAAGCCGGTGATTATCGCCACACAAATGATGGAGAGCATGATCACCAGTTATACACCTACGCGCGCCGAGGTGAACGATGTGGCCAATGCCGTGATGGATGGGGCCGATGCGGTGATGCTGAGCGCGGAAACGTCGGTGGGCAAATATCCAACCAAGGTAATAGAAATGATGCGCCGCATTATTACCGAGGTGGAAGAGCTGGATACGATTTATTATAAAGAACACATTCCGCAGATAAAAACCATTACTTATATTACCGACAGCATTTGTTACAATGCCTGCTCGCTGGCACACCACGCAGGGGTTCATGCCATTATCAGCATGACCAACAGCGGCTACACGGCCTTTAAGCTGTCGAGCCACCGGCCCAAGGCACCCATCTTTATTTTCACCGATAACCTGTCGCTGCTTACCACTCTGAGTCTGGTGTGGGGCGTACGTGGCTATTATTACGACAAGTACGAAAGCACCGATCAAACCATTGACGATTTGAAGGATTACATTAAAAAACAAGGCCTTGTGAAGAACGACGACCTGGTGGTGAACATTGCCAGCATGCCCATGAAAGAAAAGGGCCGTACCAACATGATGAAACTGAGCTATATTAATTAATGTGGCTAAAAGCGCCTAACATAGCATGCAGGCATGGTTTTTCAACACGCCATGGCGGGGTCTCACAGGGGCCTTTTGCCTCTTTGAACCTGGGCGGTTCGGAAGACGATCCCGATTATATTTTAGCCAACCGCAAGCGGGCGCTCGAGCGGCTTGGCGTAGTTTCTAAAAAATTATGCACCCTTAAGCAGGTGCATGGCACTACGGTATGCGATGCCCGGCCGGGATCGCAACAGGGCGACGCGCTGGTTACCAATAACCCCGAATTGATACTGGCAGTAAGCATCGCCGATTGTTACCCGGTGTTGTTTTACGATCCCAGGCAAAAAATAATCGGTGCGGCGCATGCGGGGTGGCGCGGCACGGTGGGCAAAATTGCGGGAAATGTGGCACAGCAGATGCTGGCATTGGGTGCCGCACCCGAAACTATACAGGTAGCCATTGGCCAGGGTATTTCGCAGCGCAATTTTGAAGTGGGCCCCGAGGTGATCGAGCAGTTTGAAACAGCGGGTTTCCCGCAAAGCTGCTGCAAAAACAGCCGGATAGACCTAGCGGCCTGTAACCGTTGGGTGCTTGTGCAGCAGGGTATTCCGGCAAAGAACATCTGGACCATGAACCGATGCACCTTTGAGGAGGATTTTTTTAGCTACCGCCGAGACAAGGGAGTAACCGGCAGGATGTGGGGATTAATATCGTTATAAAAGCAATGAAAACTATTGCAGGATATTTGTGCTTGTTTGTTTGCCTGTGCGGCAGGGCCCAGCAAACTTCGCTGTACACGCAGTACATCTTCAACAAGGCCGGTGTTAATCCCGCTGCTTCCGGCACCGATATCAACCAAAAATACAATTACGTGGTGGGCGTTAACCGGCAATGGCTGGGTTTTGAGCATGCCCCGAAGGAAAATTTTGCCAATTTTTCAATGACCACCCGTCCGCCCCGCAGCTACCACCTGTGGCAAAACGTGGGTGTGTATTTAGAGAATAACGAAACAGGCGTGTTTACCAACAGCGGTGTTTATTTCAATTACACCCTTCATCTGTTGGTGAGAAAAACCTGGGTGGCTTCTTTTGGCGCCTATGCCGGGCTGCGCGCTTATTTTGTTTCAAACGGCAGCCTCGACAGGAATGACCCTGCCAATCAGGGAAACAGCGCGCGAACGTTAATGTATCCCGATATCATGCCGGGTTTCCGGCTGAGCAATAAGAAAATTTTTATTGATGTAAGCGCCCGGCAATTAACTACTAATTACATAAAAGATTTTAACGGCAACCGTATTGGCAGCCCTTCGCAATTGCAACCGGTGCTTTTTTTTGCATTTGGCCGGCGTATTCCCTTAAGCGATGCGTTCCTGGTAATGCCCTCGGTGGCGCTCAATGCCACGGTGCTGCACATTCCGGCGGTTGATCTGAATGTGATGGCCTATTATCTTAACAAAGTGGGGGCCGGTGCAGCCCTGCGAAATCTTAATTTTTTGAGCGTGATCTGCCAGGTGCGCATATTCAGCAATCTTACGGCAGGCATGGCCTACTCTTATTCACTAAACATGGCCCGCTATGCTGCGCCCAATAGTTTTGAGCTGATGCTGGGCATTACGCCCTTTGGCATGTCAGAGCGGATCAGCGGCCGGCACTCAATAGCCAGGTGTCCGGCGCTTACCTTTTAAACATGAAGAGTGTGTGCACATATCTTTTTTTGTTTTGCCTTGCGACAGGCTGCTACCCGCAGGGGCTATATGTAAATCTTAAAGCCGGGATGAACAAAGGCGATTTTACCCGCTGCCTGTTCATCAGCGACTCGTGTTTTAATAAAGGCTATTATGCCGACAGCGCCTTGTATTACAAAGCCATGGTGTATCTTAAAATGAACGATGTGAAGCAGGCAAAAAAAACGTATGCGGCCCTGGTTAAAACATATCCTGCCTTTGCGGAGCGGCATTATCTCAATGGCCTCATTTGTTTTTCCGATGAAAACTATGGCAAAAGCATCACTGAATTTAACCTGGCCCTGCAGGACAATCCCAAAAACATAAAAGCTGTGTTTAACCGCTCGGTGGCGTTTGGCATGCTCGAAGAATACCTGTCGGCCATTGAAGACCTGGGAACCTGCATCGCTATGGATCCCGATTGTGCCCTGGCTTATTATTCGCGGGCTTATTGGTATGAATTCACGGGCAATTATCCCGAAGCAGCCAAAGATTACGAGGCGGCCATACGCCTCGATCGTAAAAATTACGATGCATACCTGGGTCTTGCCTATGTTTACCAGGTTCAGAATGAAACCGCCAAAGCCTGCGCAACCATAGATGCTGCTATTAAAGAGGGCTCGCAGATAGCCGTAGACCTGAAGGATAATTTTTGCAAGTAATTTCTGTAGCCTGCTCTGCTGAAGTTAATGTTTGCCGGTGCTGCCAAAACCGCCGGCGCCGCGGGCCGAATCGCCCAGTTCGTTCACGGCCTGCCAGGTAATTTGCTCATGCTGCGCTATCACCATTTGCGCAATGCGCTCACCATCGTTTACTACAAAATCGGTATCCGACAGGTTTACCAGCAGCACTTTTATTTCGCCGCGGTAATCGGCATCAATAGTGCCAGGCGAGTTTAATACCGTAACCCCGTTTTTAAATGCCAGTCCGCTGCGCGGCCTTATCTGCGCTTCGTAGCCGGCCGGCAATTCAATAAACAGCCCGGTGGATACCAGCTGGCGCTGCAATGGCTTTAATGTAATGGGCATTTCTAGGTTGGCTTTCAGGTCGAGACCCGCCGATAAGGCCGTGGCATATTCGGGCAAAGGGTGTTTGGAGGTATTAACTACAGGAATGGTCATGGCTGGGGATGCTTTAATTTTTTCAGGTTGTCAAATTCAAGTTTGTAGAATAAAAAAACAAACAAAAACAATAACAAGTTATTCAGGATGAGCTGGAAAACAGTGGCCAGTCCTGAAAAAGCAAAAGACAGGAAATAAAGAGCCAGCGCCAGTAAGGTAAACACCGAAATGCTGCGCATGTTATATTTTACAGGATAATGTTTTTGTCCGGCTATGTAAGAAATCACCATCATGCTGAAATAAGCCGCCAGCGTGGCCCAGGCACAGGCCATGTAACCATGCGCAGGAATAAAGGCGAAGTTTATGCCAAGCGTAATAGCGGCCCCCACCACGGTAATAATAGCCCCGAATTTTGTTTGCCCCGTAAGCTTATACCAGATGGATAGATTGTAATACACACCCAGGCATAAATTGGCCAGCAGCAAAATGGGAACCACACCCAAACCCTCCCGGTAATTGACACTGATCATGCCTTTGAGCCAGGGTAGGTTCATCATGGTGGCCAGAAAAAGAAAGAGGCAAAAGATGATAAAATATTTCATCACCAGCGCATTCAATTTTTTTGAGTCTGTGTCTTTTGCGCTGTTGAAGAAAAAAGGCTCGGCGGCGTAGCGAAAAGCCTGTATAAAAATGGTCATTAAAATAGAGATCTTGTAGCAGGCGCCGTAAACACCCAGCTCATGAGCGCCCAACCCTTCGGGCAATAAATATTTAAGAATAATACGGTCAAAGGTTTCGTTGATCATACCGGCCAGTCCTACAAAAATAAGCGGCCAGGCGTAAGCAAACATCTGGCGCCACAGAGCCAGGTCAAATACATAGTCAAAACCTTTGAACTGCCCGGCCAGCAAGCCAATGGATAAAAGATTGGCCAGCAGGTTGGCCAGAAAAGCGTAACCCACGCCAACAGCAGGATCATAAAGCGATGCAAAAAAATTAGCCTCCCCGTTTTGCCAGGCATTTTTGCACACAATAAAGAAGAACAGGTTAATGAGCAGGTAAGCCAGCGTGTTAATAATGTTGATGGCGGCAAAGCGCCTGGCCTGGTTCATGGCGCGCAGCCTTGCCATGGGAATGGCAATAACGGCATCGGTGGCCACAATCAGCACGCACCATACCACAAAGTTGCGGTGATCGGCATAACCGCTGATACTTGCCAGCTGCCCCGAAAAAGCAATGAGAATAAGCGACAGAACCACAGAGCTGATGAGTATGGAAATGAGCGTAGTGGAATACACACGGTCTTTGTTTTCGTGCTTGCTGGTAAAATTAAAAAAGGCGGTTTCCATGCCATAGGTAAAAATAATTTTTACAAAGCTGATGTAGGCATAAAATTCGGTGTTGGAGGCCAGCTCGGTAGGCTGAAGAAAAATATATGTAAGCGCCAGCGAAAACAGATAGTTGATCACCCGCGGAAGAATGCTCCCCAGACCATAAATGACCGTTTGCCCTGCCAGTTTTTTTAATGGATGCGCCACGCGAAGCTGTTTGCAAAAACTAAAATTAGAAAATATAAGCTCAGCAGCAGCGGCGCAGGCACGAAGATATTAACTGCGAATTGCACAGGCGGTTATTTCGCCATCTCTTTCATCTGCTCTTCCAGCAGGCGTATGCCCTCTGTAAAGCTATGGGGCTGGTAGCCGAGCTCGTTCACCGCCTTATCAATAATAAACCCGGTAATGGGCGGTCGTTTGGCAGGTTGTTTAATGTCGGCGCTTTTGCTGGGCCTTATCAGGCTTTTGTCGAGTCCGTAATAATCGGCCACCACGTGGGCCAGCTCCAGTATGCTGTAAAAATCCCTGCCGGAAATATTGTAAATGCCTTTGGCTCTTTTTTGCGCTATTAAAATACAGCCATCGGCCAGGTCTTCGGCCAGGGTAGGGGTTCTGAACTGATCGTCGACCACGTTGATGGTTTTGCCCTGCTCAAGGTTGGCTTTTACCCACAGCACAATGTTGCTGCGGCTCATATTGTCTACAATACCATAAACCAAAACGGTGCGCGCAATGGCCCAGTCGAGCGCCGAAGCGGTTACAATGCTTTCGGCGGCCAGCTTGCTTTCGGCATAATAACTCAGGGGATTGGGTTTTTCATTCTCATCCAGCGGACCGTGGGTGCCGTCAAAAATAAAATCGGTGCTCAGGTGAATAAAGTGCGGGTTATAATCCTTGTGCTGAGCTTTCAGGTTTTCCAAAACATTTACCTGGTTTTCCACAGCCGTCACGTTCATCAACCAACAGGCGTCGCGGTCGGTTTCGCAGGCATCTACATTAGTCATGGCCGCAGTGTTAATCACCACATCGGGCAGGTGTTTTGCAAATACGGTTTCTACGTTTTTCTTATCGGTAATATCCAGGCTGTCGTATACATACCCTTCCTGCTTTACCAGGCGGTTGACGCCGCGGGCGGTGGCTATGCAGGCAATACCCGGCTGGTTGCGCAGCTTGTACACCAGTTTCTGGCCTAATAAACCGTTTGAGCCGGTGATCAGAATTTTCATGCAGTGCTTTGTTTTAATTTGTGGAAATTAAGGTCAGTCTTTTTTAAGATACAGTGCAGCGCTTTGCTCCAGCTGCTTAAACCAGCCTTTGCCATATTTACGGATGAGCGGCTCTTTTAAGAAACGATACACCGGCACGTCCAGTTTTTTACCACAATCGCAGGCTGGCTGGCAAATGTCCCACTTGCTGTAGTTTACCGCATCATAACCTTTGTGTTTGGTGATACGCACCGGGTAAAGATGACAGCTCATCGGTTTTTTCCAGTCAATCACTTTATCGTAGTAAGCTTGTTCGATGGCGCATTTGGCAATTTTATTCTCATCAAAATATACAAAAGCACACTCGGCACCCTCCGATACCAGAGTGGTGGTGTAATCGCCGTCGCCATCCACCACATAAGCGCCATGTTTTTCGATGGCCTTAATGCCTTTTTTAACCATATAGGGCTTTACCTTGTCAAGGATGCTGTCCAGGATCGGAAGCTCCTCTTCGTCCAACGGAGCACCGCTGTCGCCGGCCACACAGCAGGCACCTTTGCAGGCGTTGAGGTCGCACACAAATCTTTTTTCCAGCAGGTCTTCGCTTATCAGTGTTTTATCTATCGCTATCATGCCTGCCCTCCTGTTATGAGTAAATTAGAATGTGAATTAATTAACGGCCATGGTCTGGGTCATATAAGAGCCCAGGTATTTTTCGAGAATGGCCTTGTAGCTTTTGGATTTTTTGAAACCGGCTGCGCCGTTAAAAAATTCGTTGAATAAGGTGCGGTGCGGACTTCCTTTTGGAAGTATAAATGCCAGTTCCTCGCGCGATTGGTTGAGTACTTTCTGCATCTTCAAAAATTTCTGGGGGTTGTTTTTCAGGTAAAACCAAAAACCCACCGCATCCACATAGCCAAAAAACAATACATTTTTCGAGATCTCGTCCAGGATTTTGATCTCGCTGGGCTGCGCCGTTATTTTTAAATCCTGTACATACGCTTTTTTGATCTCGTTAACGTAAGTGTTTAAGGTGCTGTTGGTGAGAGTCAGTGCTGTCATAGGGCCCAGCACCCGCACAATTTCGTCGGCATTTTTTGTTTTTATTTCAGGGGCATTGCCGTTGGTGATGCAAAAAGAAACATTTTTAAGATACGCCGATGTAAAGTCGATCTCCTTCATGCGTTGCGCATTAATGGTGATCGATCCAAGGCCCATGGTGTTTTTTTGAGCCTTTTTGGTGCCCGAGTACATCAGGTCAAAATCGGTGAATTTCACAAACTTCACAGGTGGCTGCATTTTTTTGGTATTCTTCAGCCAGCTTACGTATT
The DNA here is from genome assembly GCA_044221905.1 of Bacteroidia bacterium. Lineage (GTDB taxonomy): Bacteria > Bacteroidota > Bacteroidia > B-17B0 > Aurantibacillaceae > Aurantibacillus. Next base: position 227,711 of record JBGAOE010000002.1, on the reverse strand, counting down.
CATTAATAATATCAATTTCAATTCCTTTCGAATCGCCGTTGTCGTTCAGCGCAAAGGGTGCCTGGGCATAATAGTGAATAAATAAGGTGTCAGAACCCTGCGGCAGGCAGTATAAACCGCAAAAAGAGAAAACAAGTATTAAAAATGCCTTATTCAATTAAGAGTATGAATTTATCAAAAAATAAGTAACCTGCGCCGCTGGTTTAACAAAGTTTTTAATCAAATTAATGTTAATTACAGATAATAATAACCTGGCCGGTGGCGCAAAGGTACAAGGCCCTCTAAATATTTTGTAATTTTAATGTTATTTTTCCGGCATTTACCCGGCGTGCCTTAACCAGTAATTATGAGCGAAATCGTTAATAAAGTAGCAGAAAGCGGCATAGTGACCATTGATCTGGAAGCGTTTTACGATAACAGCCCCAAAGAGCTTTTTGACATTAAGCCCCATTTGTTTATGGAGCTTATATTGAAGGAAAAAGAGTTCAGGGAGTTTGTAAAAACAAACAACTGGAGCGCCTACACAGACAAGATAGTGGGCATTGTGTGCACGGCCGATGCCATTGTGCCCAACTGGGCTTATATGCTGCTAACCCTGGCGCTGGAGCCGCATGCCAAACGCGTTTTTTTTGCTGATCTTAATGATATAGAGAATTTATTATTTGCCGAAACACTGGCGCAACTGGACGTGAGCAAGTACCAGGGCGCCCGGCTGGTGATAAAAGGCTGCGGCGAAAAACAAATTCCCGTAAATGCATTTGTGCAGCTCACCGCTTTGCTGAAGCCTGTGGCCAAAAGCATTATGTATGGCGAGCCCTGCAGCACGGTGCCGCTGTATAAGGCAAAATCCTGATTAATTTTTATTGTTTGCGTTCGTATTGGCAGCACTCCGGCAAATTGTGGTAGGCGTCAGCATCGGCAATATAGCGCTCGTTGTCATAGCCCGCACCGGCAATGGCTTTTAAAATATCATCTGTATTCGTAACCGTGGTATCGGTTTTAACAGTCAGGGTATCCGAATCTTCGCTCCAGTTAATGGCGCTTACCCCGGCCAGCTTGCCCGCTTTTTCAATGGTGGCTTTGCACTGCTCGCAATTACCCCATACTTTAAACGAGCGCTCTACCATGGCATTGCCGCTGGTTTTTGGCGCGCCGCACGCAAAGGCCAGGCCGGCCAGCAGAATAAAATAACCCAGGTGTTTCATGTTGTCAATGCTTTAAATGAATAATTCAGCTTCGAAAAATGTTCAAGAAACAAAGGTAAGGCATATTTCATATTTTTTTCGGCTTTCCAGTTATCGTGAAATAAAACAATGCTGCCGTTTTTAGAATACCTGATCACATTGTCGGCGCAGGTTTTTTCAGAAATGGTTTCGTAATCGTAGCTGATCACATCCCACAAAACGATCTTATAGCTGCGGTCCTTTAAGGCTTTGTACTGGCTGCGCTTCAGCTGCCCGTAAGGCGGCCTGAACAGGTTATTGCCCACCAGCTTCCGGCACTCTTCGGCCTCTTTTAAATAATCGGCCACGGTGTTTTTAAACCCTTTAATATGATGCATGGTGTGGTTGGCCACGGCGTGCCCTTTTTCCTTTATGCGCTCAAAAATAGCGGGGTGTTTTAAAATATTGGCGCCTACGCAAAAAAATGTGGCTTTGGCATTAAACTTATCCAGCTCGTCCAACACCCACTCGGTAAGGCCGGGAATGGGGCCGTCGTCGAAAGTGAGATATAGATTTTTCTCATTCCTGCTTAAGTTCCACAGGGCTTTCGGATAAATTTTCCGGATAATGGGCTTGGGCTGTATGAGCAGGATATTTTTCAAGGGCTTACGAGCTTGTATAAAAAAAGAGGAGTTGGCGGCTCCTCTCTTTTATGAAGTTATTTGTTAAGGCATTTGGGGTTCGCTGCTCATTTCCTCGCGCGGAACGATGGCATTTAACCGTGTCATAAATTCTTTGCTGAGCGCCTCCTGCTTAAATTGCTGGGCCAGTGCGGTAAGGCGCTTCAATATCTCCTGCGCCTGGTTTATCTCGCGGTTGTAAGCCATGCGGTGGTTGTTCTTTTGCGCGTTATACACCCTCAGGTCGCCCTCAAAAATGTCAAACAGTTTTTTAGCCAGGGCATTGGCCTTTTCCAGCTCGTGCAGCTGGTAATAAGTGGCGCAGGCCGTATAAATGGTGGCGTCGTATGGAATGTTCTCGTCCGGCATCACTTTTAAACATTTATCCAGCACGGCTTTTGCCTTGGCGTCTTTTCCTTCGTTAATCAGCGCGCCCGCCAGTATGCACATTTGCATGCGCAGGTTGCCTGTCATCCTCACACAGTTCTCATCCAGGTTCACACCCGGCTTATCCATGCCGCCCCACAAAAATTTATTCATTATGTTGTCGTACATGGCGCTGGTGTTCACACGGCCGCCCTGCGATTCCTCCAGGTCGGTTTGTTTAATAGGTACAAAGCGGTAAGCCAGGCCTTCGAGCTGGAAATAGCGTTTCAGGCCTACATACGCTTCGTCGCCGGTGGTTACGGCAAAGTATATCGGGCGCTCCCAGTTGTTATGCGCCACCAGGTCAAGCACCATCAGGTCGTTTTTGGTGATGTAGTTCCTGCCGCCCATGTCCCAGCTAATGCGCTTGGTGAGGCGGTTGGTGTCTTTCACGGCAATTACCTTGTTGCGCATCACCTTCAGGCTGTCCACATCCACATAAAAGCTTTTGGTGGGGGTCATATCAATCAGGTCGCCGTTGTTGTCGTATTTGTTGGCCGGGTCGTCGCTGATAATGAAGTCGAGCACATTTTTAAGCGCCATTGGCCTCGGATTTTGCCCGTTAAGGATCACGTATGATAATTTTTCGGATTCGAGCTTTTCTTCGGGGATGGTGAACGGAACCAATGGGCTGTCGTATGCCGCGCGGCGCATCTGTTTGATGTACCAGTCGGTTTGCAACAGGCTCAGGTTGATCACGCGCACGTCGGTGCGGATCCCTTCCACTTCCTGGGCGTACCAGAGCGGGAAAGTGTCGTTATCGCCGTTGGTAAATAAGATGGCGTTGGGAGCACAGCTTTGCAAATAGTTAATGGCACAATCGCGCGACAGGGTACGCAGCGAGCGGTCGTGGTCGTTCCAGCCTTCTTTGGCCATAATGCCCGGCACAATCATGCTCAGCGCCGTGGAGCCAATGGCAATGCCCATGGTGGCAGCTTTTTTGCTCAGGGCATCGTATAAAAACAGCACGCCAAAACCAATCCATATGGCAAAGGCATAAAAGCTGCCCGTATACGCATAATCACGCTCGCGTGGCTGGTAGGGCGTTTGGTTAAGGTATATCACAATGGCCAGGCCCGTGAGCAAAAAGAAGCTCAGCACCACCCAGGCATCGGGCTTGTTGCGCTTAAAATGAAAGAACATGCCCAGCAAGCCCAGTATAAGCGGCAGGGCATAAAAATGGTTGCTGGCAAAATTATTCTTGTCGCGATAAATCACTTTCGACGTGTCGCTGTCAAGCAGGGCGTCGTCAACGGCTTTTACGCCGGTTACCCAGTTCCCTTCCATGGTGTTGCGCATCATGCCCTGCACATCGTTTTGCCGGCCTACAAAGTTCCAGAAGAAATAGCGTAGGTACATGAACCGTAGCTGGTAGCCAAAGAAATAATTCATGTTGGCCGCAAACGTAGGAATTTCTACGGTTTCGGGCTCACCGTTGCGGCCCTCCACAATTTTATTTTTATGATTTTCGGCCACGTTGCCCCAGTATTTATAGGCGGCTTCGTGGTGCGACTGCCCGCTCCACATGCGTGGAAACGGCGTGCAGAAGTCTTTTTCGTATTTAGGGATCGAATTTTTGCGGTCGTCAATCACCTTGTATTTTTTGTTCACTTTATCCTTCGCATAAATAGGGTCGCCGCTGCCGTACTCGCTGCGGGCCAGCGATGGAGCGTTGTAATACTGCCCGTAAAGCAAAGGCCAGTCGCCATATTGCTCGCGCAGCAGGTACGAAAGCATGTTGGGAGCATTCTCCGGGTCGTTCTCATCCATAGGCGTATTGGCCGACGAACGGATAACCAGTACAAAAAACGAAGAATAACCGATGAGCAGCGTGGCAAAGCTCAGGAACACGGCATGGAGCGTAATGGTTTTTGATTTAAAGCGGTGAATGGCATAAATGATTCCGCCCAGCATGATGAGGCGGGTAAACATGCCGCCGCCACTTGGTGCTGTAACCACAGCAAACAGCGAAAAGGCCACCGCGGTGATCAGGCCCAGCTTGTAGTGATTTTCTTTTTTGGTAACGGTATAAAAAATATAAGAAGTAAGAGAGGTGATAAGCAGCAGAAAAAAGAGGAGCGTGCCGGTGCTAAAACCCAGGTGCATTTTATTGGTGAAAAACACTTCGTAGTCGCTCACAAATTTTACCACTTTGGGAATGACAAGGTTTTGCACAAAACCCAGCAGCAGCACCGAGCTGATGCCGGCAATAAAAAAGCCTTTCCAGCTGAAGGTGTATTTTTTAAAGTAAATGATAAAGCCAATGGCCGGAATTACCAGGAGGTTTAACAAGTGCACCCCAATGGACAAACCTACCAGGTAGCTGATGAGGATAAGCCAGCGCAGGGCGCTGGTGGGATTTATGCTGTCTTCCTCGTCCCATTTTAAAATGGCCCAGAACACTACCGCGGTAAAAAAGGATGACATGGCGTACACCTCGCCCTCAACAGCGCTGAACCAGAACGAATCGGAGAATGTATAGGCAAGGGCGCCCACAATGCCGGCCCCTAAAACAGCCCATTGCTGCGGTTTTGCAAGATCGGCCACTTTTTTGGCGTATACTTTTATGCCCAGGCGGGTAATGGTCCAAAACAGGAACAGGATGCTGAACGAGCTGGATAAGGCGCTCAGGATGTTTACCATCATGGCGGCGTGTGCAGGATCGTTGCCGCCCAAAAGCGCAAAAAACCGGCCTAACAGCAGGAAAAATGGGGCTCCGGGAGGGTGACCCACCTCCAGTTTATAGGCACAGGCTATGTATTCGCCACAATCCCAAAAGCTGGCGGTAGGTTCGATGGTTGAACAATAGGTAAACGTTGCAATTGCCCATACCAGCCAGCCAATGATATTATTAAGCCGGATAAATTCTTTTGTCATCATATTTTACAAGGTAATGGTTGCGAAGATAAGATTTTACTTGGTTCATTTTGGGGCGCTGAACGAGAATTGTGACCGATTTTTTTCAAAAAATACTTGCGCAAATAAAAAAATTAGTATTTTTGCATCTCAAAATCAAAAATGCCCGATCGTCTAATGGCAGGACTTCGGTTTTTGGTACCGACTATGTTGGTTCGAATCCAGCTCGGGCAACGATAAAGCCTCCTCAGCAATGAGGAGGCTTTTTTGTTTATTTCAAAGGCTGAAAAACGATATTTTTAGCACCGAACGCAAAGCCATTGCTATAAAACGAAAAAAAAACCCCTTTCAGCAATGGCCGAAAGGGTCAATTTCCTGGCAAGTAGCTGTACAAAATTTATGGTAGATCCAGTTTATAGAAATTTTTATTGCTGGTCATACAATAGGCCTTGGTATTACCGAGTGCCAATGAGGAAACTTTCAGATTATAAAGACCGGTGCGTATCGGCACCCAATTAAGGCCATTGTCTTTAGAGAAAAACATGGCGTTGTTATTGCCTGAAATATCGTTTCCATATGCCAAAACATTATTGCCTTTTGTCTCAAAGACTAATGCGACGTTAATATTTCCCAGCTTATTATTAATTTTTGTCCATGTGCTGCCACTATTGGTCGACGTATAATTACCGTCCTCTGTGGATACAAAAAAACTGCTGCCGCTTATGGCTGCTGAATAGATAGCTTTATTTGAAAGCCCGTTATTAACCGGGGCCCAATTAGATCCGCCATCGGTAGATAAAAACAAGCCGGTTCGATCATTTCCTGTTATTGCAAGAAGAACGGACTCGTTGATCGTTAATTTCCTCACTTCTAAATCCTGCAAATTGGTATTGATCGTATTCCAGCTGGATCCGTTGTCCGTTGATTTGAAAATACCATTGTTAATCGAAGCCAGATAAATGGCAGACGAGCTGGCCACGATATCGTTAAAAATAAAATTAGAAACGGTTGTACTGGTAGGTGCTGTGCCGCTATGTGTCCAGCTGTCGCCGTTGTCGGTAGACATATAGATCTTATTAGCATTAGGCACCGTTAAACAAAATAAAGCAGAGCCATTGTTTGTTATTCCCATTACATTGCCCTGGCTAGGACCGTAGCTCCAACCGGCTCCTTCGTCCGAAGAAATTATCATACTACCGTCATAATCCAGGCCAAAAATTTTATTCCCCTGATAAAATAAAAACAAAGGATAATTGCTGGATTGAATATTTAGAAATGCCCAGGAGGGCAGGGTTTTAAAGCTCACCTCGTTACCGTATGCCGTACCCGAAGCATTGGTAGCATAGGCACGCACATAGTAGGTGGTGTTGGGAGTCAGTCCGGTTATGGCGCTATTAAAGCTGCCTGTGCCTGCTCCTACATCGGTATGTGGCCTCAACGTGGTGGGATTGTGGTCAACATCCCAGCAAATGCCCACTTTGGTAAGGGCGCTGCTGCCTTCTGAGCTTACCTGCCCACCGCCCGAAGCAGACGTGCCGTCTATCTGATCAATGCCCGAAGTGCTTACAACAGGCAAAGGCGATGGTGTTTCTGCTTTTTCGGGTTCTTTTGATTCTTTTTTCTTGCAACTGCTAAACAACAAAGTAAGCATGAGGCACGCAGCCAAAATGCGGTAAACCGACTTCATGGGTATAATTTTAGATGAGTAAATATAATCTTTTTTGCTAAGACAGTTGAGGTAGGTCTCCTTTAAAAAAATGCCGTTGCAAAAAACTTCCTGTTGCTTTTGTAGTTTAAAAAATTGTATGGTCTCTTTCATAATGTTTAGTTTTTACCGATCCTCTTTTTTGGAAAAAACTCTTTTTGAAAGTAGTGAAAGTCAGATTTTTTTATATTTTTGATAAAAGGACAAAAAACAGCAACTCACTTAACCCCACGATTATGAAAAAAATCTATCTTATTACATTATGTGCAGCATACCAGTTGTTGCAGGCCCAGGCGCCTTCGCTGCAATGGGTAAAAGCCTTCCAGGGTACTGAGCGGAACGGAGCCAGTGCCATTAAAACAAACTCCTTGTCGGAAGTATTCACAGCCGGAACCTTTTCCGGAACGGTTGATTTTGATCCGGGACCCGGTGTGTATACGGTAACTGCTGTTACGGCGGTAGACGCTTACGTGGTGAAGACAGACGCTTCGGGAGGCTTTATTTGGGCCAAAACCTTTGGCGCCGATCGCGTAGAGGGTCTGGCCCTGGATCCCACCGGCAATATATTTGTTGGAGGTCTGTTCTGGAATACCGTCGATTTTGATCCGGGCCCGGCTCAGGTTACATTGAGCACAACGTCAATTGTTCAACAAGACCAGTTTATATTAAAACTGGACGCCTCAGGAAATTTTCTTTGGGTAAGACAATTTGAAGGCCAGAGTAGTTTCTCTAATATTTATGGGATGACCTCCGATCCGGCAGGCAATATTATTGCCACAGGCTGGTTCCGCGGGGGCATTGATTTTGATCCGACGCCTGGACCAACAACCCCACCCCTTGTTTCCAGCGGAAATTTAAACGGTGATGCGTTCACCGTAAAACTTACCGGCGCAGGTAACTATGCCTGGGCCATCAGAACCGGAACTACGGCTATAGACGATTATGGGTATTCCATTGTTTCCGATGCGGCCGGCAACCTCTTCACCACAGGTATTTTTGGCGGCACGGTCGATTTTGATCCGGGTCCGGCCGTTGTGAATTATACCGCCGCCCCGGATGGCGGTTATGTAACTAAACTCACCCCCGGCGGTAACTTGGTTTGGGCAAGGTCGTTAAATGGTTCATTGGCCATGAAAACCAGTGGCATTGCACTGGATGCTGCCGCCAATGTTTACTATTGCGGGAGCCTGGCTGGTACCGCCGATTTTGACCTTGGTGCCGGCACCTTTACGCTTACCTCTGCGGGAAACAGGGATCTGTTTGTTTCGAAATTGGATTCTGCAGGTAATTTTGGCTGGGCCAAACGTATGGGAACTACCGCACTGGATGAAGCAACGGATATTGCCGTGGATGGTGTAGGCAATGCCTGGATTTCGGGGCCATACAAAGCTGTTTTTGACATGGATCCGGGCGCATCTACCTATACTGTGCCTTTAACCGGAGGCACTGACGATATTTATATTTCTAAATTCGATGCTGCAGGTAGCTTTATCTGGGGCGGTGTAGTGGGCGGCACGGCCTACAATAACAATAACTTTGACGGCACAACCGTGGATGGTGCCGGTAATTTTTATGCCTGCGGCTCGTTCAGCAACACCTGTGATTTTGACCCGGGCGCTGCTACTTCTACACTCAGCTCTGCCGGCAACCTGGATGGGTTTATCATGAAGCTGAATGGTGGAGGCACAACACCTTCTGCCCTCGAAACTGTTGCTGCACAGCTGCACCTGCTTGTTTATCCCAATCCTGTAACAAATGTGATGACCTTCAAAATGCAGGGCTTATCCGGCGCTTCGGTAATTGAAGTGTATAATGTGCTGGGGGTTTTAGTTCAATCACAAGCCATAACCGCTTCAGAAGCAACCATGGATCTGTCCGCTCACGATAAAGGTCTCCTGTTTGTAAGGGTCTTGAACAATGGCGCGGTTGTTGCCGTACGCAGTATTGTGAAGGAATAACATCATAACGTTATCTCTCCAATCTGTAAATAAAATTAAAAAGGGAAAGCCTGAGCTTTCCCTTTTTAATTTTAAATTATGTTCTGCTTAATTAAAGCGCTGCCAGTTGTTCTTCCAGCGCTTTTATCTTCGACAGCGCATCGCTTTCCTTTTTACGCTCCACGGCTATTATCTCAGGCTTGGCATTGGCCACAAATTTTTCGTTGCCCAGCTTTACCTGCACCGATTTTAAAAAGCCCTTGTTGTATTCCAGGTCTTTGAGCAGCCGCGCTTTTTCTTCTTCCGCATTCAAATTATTAGCCAGAGGAATGTAGAATTCGGTTGTTTTGATCACAAAGCTAAACGCGCCTTCCACTTTTTCTTTAGAATAGTTAAAACCCGACAGGTTGGCCATTTTTATAATGGCATTATCAAAATAAGAGCGTGTGGCATCCGAGCGCTCAATCACTTCCAGTTTTTCTTTTGGAGAGATCTGTTTTTGTGCACGTACGTTCCGTACCACGGTCACCAGCTCTTTGCTTACTTCAAATTCGCCGAGCTGGCGCGTATCTAATTTATGCAGAGTTTTAGGCCATTCGGCCACAATAATACAATCGGTTTCGCCACGCTCTTTCAACAGGTGCCAGATCTCTTCTGTAATAAACGGCATCCAGGGATGCATTATTTTTAAAAGCGATTCCAGGTATTGAATGGTGCTGTCGTATGTTTTTTTATCAATAGGCTGCGGAGCACCGTCAACAAACTCCGGCTTGATCACTTCCAGGTACCAGGCGCAAAAATCGTCCCACACCAGTTTGTAAGTGGCCATCAGCGCATCGCTCATGCGGTATTTGGCATAGTGGTCATTAATGATCTCGAGCTGCTCTGCCAATTTATTTTCAAACCAGGTGATGGCTGCTGCTGAAGCCTGCGGCTGCTCTGTATCCGCCGTTTGAAATCCTTTGATCAGGCGGAATGCATTCCACACCTTGTTGGCAAAATTCCGTCCCTGTTCGCAGTAACTTTCGTCAAACAGCAAATCGTTGCCCGCTGGAGAGCTCAGCAGCATACCCACGCGTACGCCATCCGCACCGTATTTTTCAATGAGGCTCAGCGGGTCGGGCGAGTTACCGAGGCTCTTGCTCATTTTACGGCCCAGCTTATCGCGCACAATACCCGTGAGGTATACATTGGTAAAGGGCTTTTGCCCTGTGTATTGCTTGCCGGCAATGATCATGCGCGCTACCCAGAAGAATAAGATCTCGGGAGCAGTCACCAGGTCGTTGGTAGGGTAATAATATTTTAAGTCAGCGTTGGCACTGTCCCAACCGTTGCGAATCACTTCGGGGTCAAACACCGTCATAGGCCAGAGCCAAGAGGAGAACCAGGTGTCCAGCACGTCTTCGTCCTGCCTTACATTTTCAATTTTCAATTTTGAATTTTGAATTTTGAATTTCTCAATTGCCTCTTCTTTTGTTTTACACACCACGGTATTTCCCGCGCCATCGTACCAAGCCGGAATGCGTTGCCCCCACCATAGCTGGCGGCTGATGCACCAGTCGTGCACATTTTCCATCCAGTGTTTGTAGGTGTTTATGAATTTTTCGGGAATGAGCTTTACATCGCCGCTCAGCACCGCTTCCAATGCGGGCTTGCTCACATCCTGCATTTTTAAAAACCACTGCATCGACAGCTTGGGCTCTATCACCGCATCGGTGCGCTCGCTGTAGCCCACCTTGTTTTTAATATCTTCGGTTTTTTCTACCAGGCCCTGCTCCTGCAGGTCCTTAACAATTTGTTTACGGCAGGCAAAACGGTCCATGCCCACATAGGCTCCTGCCGCTTCGCTGATCTTGCCATCCGCCGTTAAGGCATCAATGGTAGGCAGCTTGTATTTTTGCCCCAGGTTAAAGTCGTTAATGTCGTGCGCCGGTGTCACTTTCAGCGCGCCGGTGCCAAACGAGGCATCCACGTACTCATCAAATATTACCGGCACCTTGCGGTTTACCACCGGCACAATCACGTATTTGCCTCTGATGTGTGCATACCGCTCATCGTTTGGGTTTACGCACACGGCGGTATCGCCCATGATAGTTTCGGGCCGCGTGGTGGCTACAGTTATAAAGTCGGTACTGTTTTCAATTTTGTATTTTACGTATACCAGCTTGCTGTTGGTTTCCTTGTAAATCACTTCTTCGTCGCTCACGGCGGTGAGGCCCTGTGGGTCCCAGTTCACCATGCGCACGCCGCGGTAAATATGCCCTTTGTTGTAGAGATCAACAAACACATCAATAACGGCTTCGCTCATGGCGGGCTCCATGGTAAAGCGCGTACGGTCCCAGTCGCAGCTGGCGCCCAGCTGTTTCAACTGTTCAAGAATAATGCCGCCGTATTTTTCTTTCCATTCAAAGGCATGCTTTAAAAATTCTTCGCGGCTCAGGTCTGATTTTTTTATTCCCTGTTCTGCCAATAATTTTACTACCTTGGCTTCGGTGGCAATGCTGGCGTGATCGGTGCCCGGCACCCAGCAGGCATTGTAGCCCAGCATACGCGCGCGGCGTATCAAAACATCCTGTATGGTGTTGTTAAGCATGTGCCCCATGTGCAGCACGCCGGTAACGTTTGGTGGTGGAATAACAATGGTGTATGGTGTGCGGTGATCGGGTGTTGATTTAAAAAAACGATGCTTTATCCAATGCGGATACCACTTCAATTCTGCTTCACGGGGATTGTATGTTTTTGATATTTCCATGCTAAAATAGGCCTGCAAATTTTTTGTTAAATTTCGTAAAAATACGCAAAGAATCCGGTGTTTGTAATATCTTTATGGCACGATTTTAGTAATTAATTAAACAAAAAATAAATCACAATGAAAAAAGTAATCTTTACTCTTGGTTTAGTGGCAGGCTTAACTGCTTTCTCTTTTGCACAAGACGGACATGCTGCCGGTGATGGCCACAACCACGAGGCTGCTCAAACCCCAGCGGCTGCACCAACCAGCCTTGCAGACATTAAAATGGACAAAATGGTACACGATTACGGCACCCTTAAACAAGGTGGTAATGGTGAATGTGAATTTAAATTTACCAATACCGGCAAAGAGCCACTGGTAATTACCAACTGCCAGGGAAGCTGCGGCTGCACCGTTCCTCAATGTCCTAAAGAACCAATCCTGCCAGGCAAAAGCGGTGTTATCAAAGTGAAATACGATACGCAGCGCGTAGGCGGTATTTACAAAACCGTTACCGTTAACTCCAATGCAAAAAGCGGTACTCAAACGTTAACCATCAAAGGTACTGTTGAGCAAAAACCGGTTGAAGAAACTTTCCCTCAGAATGCCACTCCTGCCGGAGCGCCCGCTGAGAAGAAAGGTTAATTCCTAAACACGAACCACACCCATGAAAAAAATAGTTTCGCTACTGGCACTTTTACTGGGCTTAAGTTTTGGCGCCAATGCGCAGGACGGAGGCTCCGTAGTACCAAGCATTGATCCCAATGCACCGGATATTAAATTTGAAACTGAAGTGCTGGATTACGGCACCATAGATTATGATGCGAACGGAATCAGAGAGTTTAAGTTTACCAATACCGGTAAAACACCTTTAACCATTACCTCGGTTACCGGCGAGTGCGGTTGTACTGCCACCACCATCGACGGTAAACCAGGCTGGCCGCAGGAACCCATCCTGCCTGGCAAAGGCGGTGTGATTAAAGTAAAGTATGACACCAAACGCGAAGGCCGTTTTGAAAAAAATGTAACCGTTACTTCCAATGCTAAATACAGCACCAAAAAAGTACGGATCAAAGGTGAGATCAAACCTAAACCTGCCGGTGCGAACTAATTCAGATATTCCTTCAAAAAATCCCGCAACCTGCGGGATTTTTTATTTAAAAACACTGCTGTGCATTGCTACGATTGCAGCCTGCTTTGGTGCGTATGCTCAGCCCCGGCTGCAGGTAGCCGATGCAAAAAAAAGCTTTGGCTTTGTAACAAAGGGCGAGCTGGTAAAACTGGATTATGATATTACGAACAGCGGCAACGAACCTTTGATTATTAGCGGGATAGAGATCTCCTGTTCCTGCACCACGGTTGATTTTCCGAAACAGCCCCTATTGCCCGGGCAGGGCGCTAAAATAACGGTGAAGTTTGACACCGCACCCACCTACGACCGGCAGGACAGGGTGGTGTATATAAACAGCAACGATCCCAAAGGCCCGGTGAAGCTGAGGTATAAAGGATTTGTAAAACGGAAATAAGTCGTGCCGTAAGATCAATTCACCTTTAACTGCCTATAAAATTCTGAAACCAATATGGAAGCAGCCACTGCGGCATTGAGCGACTCGGTGCCGTTGCCTTGGTGTGACGGAATAGTGATGGCCTGATCGATGAGCGGCAAATTTTCATCGCTGATGCCGTTAGCTTCATTGCCAATTACAATAAGGCCGTTGGAAAGCTGTGTGCGGTAAAGATTACTGCCATGCAACAAGGCGCCGTAAACGGTTTTAATTCCCGTAGCAGCTTTTAATTCAATCAATGAGGTATAAACTACCTGCACCCGCAAAAAGGCGCCCATGCTGGCCTGTATCACTTTGGGGTTATACAGCTCGCAGCTGCCGGGCGAACAAAAAACAGTGGAGATGCCATACCAATCGGCCAGTCGCAGCAGGGTGCCAAAATTGCCCGGGTCGCGGATCTCATCCAGGTAAAGCGAAAATCCTGTGTTGAAGCTGAACGTGTTTTTTTTTGGCGGCAGGTAACCGCACACCGCCAGCACTTTGTTGGGAGCCTGCTGGCCGCTGATGCGCGTGAGTTCAGCTTCGGTAACTTCCGTGTAATGGATAGTTGGTGGAGCAGGGTGTGCAGCAATAAAATCGGGTGTGGCAAACAGTTCTTTTATCAAACCGGCATGCGTATTTACAATTTCCAAAACTGTTTTTACACCCTCGGCAATAAATAACTGCTGCGACTCTCTGAATTTTTTAAGATGCAGGGATTGTATTTGTTTTATTTGATTTTTACTAAGCATATTTTACCCTAAATTAGCGTATTTTATCAGGTATTCTTGACAGATTTCGCAAAAATATTGACCAGGCACTGTTTTGAAAAACCGGTAAAATTTTTTTGGCAGCTTCCTCTGCTCATGTTACTTTTTATGGCCTGCAATCCCACCAAAAAGCTGCAGCCCAATGAATACCTGGTAGATAGGGTGGAAGTGGTGAACACCCGCAAAACCGATCTGCAGAAAGAAAACATGGAGGCCTTTTTCAGGCAAAAGCCAAACCGCAAGCTGTTTCGCAAAATGCATTTTTTTGTTTGGTGGTATAACCAGTTCGACGCCGATAAAATTCAGCGCCGCAAAATGGCCCGTAATTTAAAGTACGATAAAAAAAATACCGAGAAGGTTAAAAAATTTGAGCGTAAAAATGCCCGCCGCGCCAAAAAAGGGAAAGCCCCCAAAGTGCCAAAGCTAAAGGATAAGGAAAGCCCGATTCTGCTTGAGAACATACGCGATGTGGGCGAGCCGGCCGTTGTGTTTGATTCGATACTCACCGAGCAAACACGCCTGCAGCTGAGCAAATACCTGTTTAACAAGGGTTATTTTGATAATAAGGTAACCGATACGGTGATATTTACGCACAAGGCCAGGCGCGTGCATGTTAAGTACATTTTGCATCCCGGCGAACCGTATATCATTAACCGGTTTACGTATGACCTGGACGATGAAAAGCTGGGAGCGCTTATTTTGAAAGACACCGTAAATACCCTGCTCAGCCGCGGCATGCAATACGATTGGGATAAAATAAAGGCCGAGCAGCAGCGCATTACCGATTTTGCATTAAACAACGGATATTTTTATTTTGAGAACGCCTACATCGACTTTGATGGGGATACGAGTAATCACCGGGTGCGGCTGGATTACAATTTAAAAAAATTCGGCAGAACTTTCAGCAGCGCCAACGATTCGATCGTATACGAAGACCATCCGCGGTTTACGATCGAAAATGTATACATCACCACCGAGCCCGTTTATGGAAACATCAGGGATGCCCGGTTTAAGGATACACTCAGGACCCGCCGGCCCGGGACCGTATTTTTATTGAACAACCCGTTGAACTACCGGCGCTATGTGATATTAACCAATGTGGATATCTACCGCGGCCAGCTGTTTCGCAAAGACACGGCCGAGCAAACGTATAAGCAGCTGCTGGGACTGGGCATTTTCAGAAACGTGACCATACAGTTTTTGCGAAACGATCAATACAACAATCGCCTGGACTGTTACATTGTGTGCCTGCCGCTGATCAAACAATCGCTTACCACCCAGGCCGAAGGCACCAACACCAGCGGCAACCTTGGAATTGATGGCAGCGTGGTATACCAGAACCGGAATTTTTTCAGGGCGGGCGAATTGGTGGAGTTAAAATTGCAGGGCGCTATTTCTGCACAGAAACAATTATCGAAAGACACCAATTACATCAATTCCATTACCGATGTGGCCGATCTGCGGCGCCTGCAGCGCACGTTCAATACTATTCAGTTTGGCCCTGAACTCAGCTTTTCAGTGCCCCGTGCGTTTTTTCCTTTCTCGTTGCTGCCATTCCGCAAAGACCAGCAGCCGCGCACCTATATTAAAACTTCGCTTAACTACCAGTCGCGCCCCGAGTTTAGCCGCGTAATCACCAACATTGATTATGGCTTTAGCTTCAGAACCAGCAAAAGCCGGCTGAGGCACGATTTTATACCCTTTGAGGCCTATGTGGTAAGAGCAAAATTGTTGGAAGTGTTTAAGCGCGATCTGTCCAACCTCAATGATGCTTTCCTGATCAACTCCTTCCAGGATCACATTACCACGCTGAGTAAGTATGGGTTGACCTACACATCCAAAGAAAATTCGAATACCGGTAAGCGGGCCGCGTTTTTTGCCAAGCTCAATGTAGAGTCATCGGGCTCAATTTTAAGGAAGTTTTATGAAATTACCGGACAAACAAAAGATTCGCTGGGGCGTTATCTTTTATTCAAAGTTCCGTTTGCACAATTTCTGCGTACCGATATAGATTTTAGAATTTATATTCCTGTGCGCACCAAAAGTCGTGTGGTATACCGTTTGGCGGCGGGCATTGGCAAGCCGCTGAGCAACCTGGGTGTATTGCCTTACGAGCAAAGTTTTTTCAGCGGTGGTCCCAACAGCGTGCGGGCCTGGCGCGCGCGCACACTGGGCCCGGGCAGCTACGATCCCAGGGGCAGCTCTACACGTTATGATAAAATTGGCGATATTTTGCTGGAAGGCAACGTGGAATACCGCTTTCACATTATCAAATCGTTTAACGGCGCTTTGTTTGTAGACGCCGGCAACATATGGCGGCTTGAGCCCGATGAGGCCAAGCCGGGCGGGCAGTTTATGGTAAACAGTTTTTTAGACCAGGTGGCTGTTGGCGGCGGGCTGGGCATACGCTGGGATCTTAATTTTTTTGTACTGCGGCTCGACCTGGCGGCGCCGTTAAAAGACCCTAAATATGAGATAGGCGATCGCTGGACCTTTGATAAAAAGCCCTGGAACCAGGTGGTGGCCAACTTCGGCATCGGCTACCCGTTTTAAAATGTATGATATGAAAACAGCAGGATTTACCATTATACGCAATGCGCTTAAATACGATTACCCGGTGGTGGAAGCCATTACATCGGTGTTGCCGGTGTGCGATGTGTTTTACGTGGGTGTGGGAAACAGCGACGATGGCACGCGCAGACTGATAGAATCTATTGCTTCGGATAAGATCAGGATCATAGACACCGTGTGGGACGACAGCCTGCGCGAAGGAGGCAAGGTATTGTCGGTGGAAACCAACAAGGTGTTTGACGCTATTCCTGCGGAGTTTGACTGGTGTTTTTATATTCAGAGCGATGAGTGTGTGCATGAGGAGGATCTGCCGGTGATTAAGCGGGCGATGGAGCGTTACAGTAACGATAAGGAAGTGCAGGGCCTGTTGTTTGAATACAAACACTTTTACGGGCATTACAAATACATTGGTGCGGGCCGCCGCTGGTATAAAAACGAGATCCGCATCATTCGCAACAACAAGCGCATCCGCTCGTATAAGGATGCGCAGGGTTTCCGCACGGCAGACAATCAAAAATTGAACGTTAAAAAAATCGATGCGTTTATTTATCACTACGGCTGGGTGAAGCCGCCCAAAGCGCAGCAGGCCAAGCAGAACGATTTTCATAAAATGTGGCACGACGATGCCTGGGTGGAAAAACACATTGCAGCCACCGAAGAATTTGACTACAGCAATATTGATCTGCTGGAGCTGTATAAGGGATCGCACCCCGCGGTGTTTGCAAAGCGGATTAACGACGCCAAATGGAATTTTGTGTACGACCGTTCGAAGGTGAAAACAAATTTAAAATACCGCTTTTTGTTTTTGGTGGAAAAGCTGACGGGCTGGAGGATTGGGGAGAACCGGAATTACCGGGTTATTTAACGGAGTATCTACCATACATTGTACAATGTACATTGTATTTCGTACTCAGTCGGAATGCCTTTCAGAACATAATATTCAGTTTTATCACACAGACTGAATACAACGTACATTGTACAGTATACAAAAAATCAAATGCATTTAAAATAATCAAAGGCTTCCAGGCACTCGTTGCACTTATAGAGGGCTTTGCAGGCCGTGCTGCCAAACTGCGAGACCAGCACCGTGTTTTTGCTTTTGCAATGGGGGCAGGTAATGGCTTTGTGCTTTCCGGTGATAAATGATTTGTCGCTGGTATTTTCTTCGGGAGGAGCAATGCCATATTCCTGCAATTTTAATTTAGCCCCTTCACTTAGCCAGTCGGTGGTCCAGGGCGGGCTGTAGGAGGTGATAATGCTGATATGCTCAAATCCTTTTTCGGCCAGCTTTTTCTTTACATCGTCCTCTATCTGTTTCATGGCCGGGCAGCCGCTATAGGTGGGAGTGATCTCCACCTCCACGCTGTTATCTTTTTCGCGGATGTTGCGAATTACGCCCAGCTCTACAATAGAAATAACCGGGATCTCCGGGTCTGGAATCTCGGAAAGAAAATCGCGTATGTCTTGCGCGGTGTACATACAAGGTAAACAATTAAGAAGCGGCCTTTGTTCTAAAGTATAAAAACGGCAGCAATAATCATAATCACAATAATGATCAGATACTGCCAGAAGTCGACAAAATAAGGCGCTATTTTTTTCCAGCCGCTGCTCATGAAATGATTACCACTTGGCGCCAGGGTGCATGCGCGTCAGCGATTGCATTTCGGCCAGTATGTAGCTCAGGTGTTCGGTGTGCAGGCCCTGGCGGCTGCCTTTTTGCATAAATATATTTTCGGGCGCTGCCAGGTTTGCTTTTGCCAACAGGTCGTTAATTTCCTTTTCCCAGGCGGGTTTGATCGCATTCAGATCAACGGCAATGCCTTCTTTTATCAGCAGGGCGTCCACTTCGGTCATTTCAAACAGCTCGCCGCTAAAGGGCCATATTTCTTCAAAGCCTTTTTGAAGGCGGCTCATGCTTTCTTCGGTGCCATTGCCAAAGCGGTTTACCCAGCTAAAGCTATGGCGCTTGTGGTAGCTAATTTCTTTTATGGATTTGGCGGCAATGCCGGCCAGGGTGTGGTCTTTGCTTTTTGAAAGCGCTGTGTAAAATAAAAGATCAAAACAATCGATCAATGCCTGGCGAACGATGGTTTTCGCATAATCGCCATTGGGCTGCTCAACAATAAGCGCATTAAAGTATTCGCGGTCGTTCCTGAAAAAAGCCAGGTCGTCGTCGGTTCTTCCTTTGCCTTCCAGCTGCGCGGCATATTCGAGCAGGCTTTTGCCGCGGCCCAGGATGTCGAGCGCAATGTTGGTAAGCGCCAGGTCTTCTTCCAGGAAAGGCCCGTGCCCGGTCCACTCGGTAAGGCGCTGTGCCAGGATGAGGCTGGTATCGCCAAGGCGGAGGGTATAATTGAATAAAGCTTCTTGCGAATTCATAATATAAGTTTTTAGTGTTTAGTTATCAGTGCTTAAGTGTTTAGCGAGGACTGTATTAAACACTCAACATTAAAAACTAATAACTACATATGGCCTATGCCATCGGGGATCTGGTAAAACGTAGGATGACGGAAAATTTTGTCGTTGGCGGGCTCAAAAAAAGCACCGGCATCCTCGGGGCTGCTGGCCACAATGGCCTCGCTGGGCACTACCCAAAGCGCCATGCCTTCGCCGCGGCGGGTATATAAATCGCGCGCGTTTTGCAGCGCCATTTCCTTATCGTAGGCATGTAAATTGCCGCAATGCACAAACGGCTGACCTGATTTTTTCTGTACAAACACTTCCCACATTGGGCCCTGGCTGTCACTCATAACTGAAATTATAAATTTTGAATTTTAAATGTTGAATGGATGTTATGCGGCAATAGAAGCCTCGTTTTGTTTTTTACCGTAAGCAGCGGCAGCTTCACGCACCCAGGCGCCATCGGCATGCGATTTGTTGCGCGACAGCAGGCGCTCTTTGTTGCAGATGCCGTTGCCTTTGATCACGTTTTTAAACTCGGCCCAATCGGGTTCGCTAAAGTCGTAGCCCTTTTTCTCCTCGTTCCATTTCAGGTTCGCATCGGGAATGGTTAATCCCAGGTATTCGGCCTGCGTTACAGTTTGGTTTACAAAGCGCTGGCGCAGCTGGTCGTTGGTTTCGCGCTTAATGCGCCATTTCATGGCATTTTCGCTGTTGGGGCTTTCGCGGTCGGGCGGGCCAAACATCATCAGGGTAGGATACCACCAGCGGTTAAGCGCATCCTGCGCCATGGCTTTTTGAGCCGGTGTGCCAAATGCCAGGTGCGTAGTAAGCTCATACCCCTGGCGCTGGTGAAAACTTTCTTCCTTGCAGATGCGCACCATGGCACGGCTGTAAGGCCCATAAGAAGAGCGTTGCAGCATCACCTGGTTCATAATGGCGGCGCCATCCACCAGCCAGCCCACTGCGCCCACATCGGCCCAGGTAAGGGTTGGATAATTAAAAATCGAGGAGTATTTGGCGGTGCCTGTTAAGAGGGCGTTCAGCATTTCGTCGCGGCTAATGCCCAGTGATTCGGCAGCGGTGTAAAGATACAGGCCATGTCCGCCTTCATCCTGAACCTTAGCCAGCAGCACCAGCTTTGAGCGCAGGCTCGGGGCGCGGGTAATCCAATTGCCTTCGGGCAGCATGCCCACAATTTCGCTGTGCGCGTGCTGCGATATCTGGCGGATGAGGTGCTTGCGGTAATTTTCAGGCATCCAGTCCTTGGGCTCTATCATTTCATTTTTGGCCAGCTTGGCCTCAAAAAGATCTTCAAACTGCTTGGTTTCCATTACGGATGTAAGTGTTTTGGTATTCATACAAAGATACGGTTTTATGGGGTTTTAATCAAAATAATTGACCGCCCGCGCTTTAAACAATGCCAAATGCGGGCCTCTTAGGGCAAAATAACTTTTTTTATCCCCTATAAAGGGCTATTTTTGCGAACATTTTAAAAATATGGCACGTTTCCACTCCTTAAAGGTAAAAGACATACGGCGCGAGACCGCTGAGGCCGTTTCGGTGGCGTTTGAAATCCCACCACAGCAGCAGCCGGAATACCAGTTTAAGCAGGGACAATACATTACCCTTAAAATGCATTTAAAGGGAGAGGAAGTGCGCCGCTCGTACAGTCTTTGTACCAGCCCGCATGCCGAAAAAGAGCTGCGCGTGGCTATTAAGGAGGTTGCCGGCGGAAAAGTATCCACCTACATTAACCGCGAGCTGAAAGTGGGTGATACCATTGAGGTGATGACACCCATGGGCAATTTTCACACCGTGCTTGCGGGCAACAAGGCAAAAAACTATGTGTTGTTTGCCGGGGGCAGTGGTATTACACCCATGATGAGCATTTTAAAAAGTATTTTATACATCGAAAAGCAGAGCCGGATTACCCTTGTGTATGCCAATAAGAACGAGGACAGCATCATTTTTCGCAACGAGATAGACACGATTGTAGGAAACAACCCCAACCTCACGGTGGTGCATGTGCTCGATCAGCCGGTGGCAAAGATCTCTGACCTGCAAACCGGCATTATTACGGCCGATAAGGCCAAAGCACTTGTTGAGAATTTTAAGCTTACCGGCGCCGATGAATATTTTATCTGCGGCCCAGGCCCCATGATGGAAAATGTGAAAACAGCCCTGGAAGGTTTAAAAATTGCCAAAGAAAAAATTCACATCGAATATTTCACATCGGTGATCGACGCGGTAAACAATGCCGGTGCCGTGGCCGAAGGCGGCAATGTGAACGCAAAAGTGAAAGTGCTGCAATACGGCATCGAAACCGAATTTGATCTTGAAACCGGGGGCCTCAGCATTCTGGAAGCTGCCATTGAAGCCGGGGTGGATGCGCCGTTTAGCTGCAAAGGCGCGGTGTGCTGCACCTGCCGGGCCAAAGTGCTGGAAGGCAAAGTGAAAATGAACGCCAATTTTGCCTTAACCGATGCCGAGGTGGAAGAAGGGTTTATTCTCACCTGCCAGTCGCACCCCATTACACCTACTGTAACCATTGATTACGACGCGTAAGAGTTGTGATGTAAGAAAATGAAATTTAAGAAATAGAGCCCGGACAAACTGTTCCGGGTTTTTATTTTTCCGCTTATCCGGGGTGAGGGTAGTGGCCGGCTGATAACTGTAAAGGCACCCCCTAAAAAAGATACCAGTTATGTGTTTGCAGTTAACGCCGCTTTGCCACTACCTCTGTATTTGTCCTGATACGTGTTTCACCCCGTTTACTATGCGTTAGTAAAACGAAACCTATACATAAATACGAGGGCGGTTGGCGAAGGGTTGGGTGAGCCACTTAAAATTAATAGCCCGCTACTTTTTAACACCTATGGTGTTGATACAGAGGAACTATTTAGCCTTTGTAAACGCCATTTTTAGGGCAAGCCCGGTTAAAACACTGGCCATAAACCACTTTTGCCGTTTGATCCAAGCGGGGTTTTGTGCAAAGAAGGCAGCGGCTTTGGAGGCCGTTAACACAATGAGCAGGTTTACCGAAAAGCTTACCAGCACCTGCGTAACCCCCAGCTGTAAGCTTTGCATCATTACTGAGCCGTATTCGGGCCGGATGAACTGCGGGAAAAAGGATAAATAAAACATGGCTACTTTTGGATTGAGCACATTGGTAAGAAAGCCGATGCTGAACAATTTGCCGGTTTTGTCGTGCGGCAGGTCGGTTCGGGCATCAAAAATATTTTTGCTGTTTGGTTTTACGGCCTGCCAGGCCAGGTACAGCAGGTAGGCCACGCCGGCTGTTTTTAAAAGTATATAGGCCAGGGGCACGGCAAACAGCACCGCGGTGAGCCCGAAGGAAACCATAAGGATATGAAATAAGAACCCGCAGATAACACCCGCCAGCGAAACGAGGCCCGCTTTTTTTCCCTGTGTGATGGCGCGCGAGATGAGATAGATCATATTGGGGCCGGGGCTGATTACCAGCACCAGTGCGGCCAGCGAAAATATCAGGAGCTCTTGAAACGGAATCATATTTTATGGCATAAAAAAAGGAGGCAAAGCCTCCTTTTGATTTTTAATATTAATTTTTGCTGAGGTACTCGGCCACCCCTTTGTGATCGGCCTTCATGCCTTCGTCGCCTTTGGTCCAGTTGGCGGGGCACACTTCGCCGTTTTCTTCAAAAAACTGCAGGGCATCCACCATGCGGATGGCTTCATCTACGTTGCGGCCCAACGGCAAATCGTTAATGAGCTGGTGGCGCACCACGCCGTTCAGGTCAATAAGATACAGACCGCGGAAAGCGATCATGGGCCCGGTGGCTACCAGGTTGCCTTCGTCATCAATATCGTAATCGCCCGAAAGCGTGCCGTAGTTAAGCGAAATGGTTTTGGTGGTATCGGCCACAATAGGATAGGTGATCCCTTTGATGCCACCCTCTTTTTTGCTCATTTGCAGCCAGCCCCAGTGGCTTTCTTCGGTGTCGGTGCTGCAGGCCACTACAGCGCAGTTGCGGCTTTCAAAATCCTTTAATTTTTCCTGAAACGCGTGCAGCTCGGTAGGGCACACAAACGTAAAGTCTTTCGGGTAGAAAAAGAACAGCACGTATTTTTTCCCAAGGTATTGTTCCAGGGAAAAATCCTCAACGATCTCTCCTCCTTTAATTACCGCACCAGCCTTGAACAGCGGCGCTTTTTTTCCTACTAAGCTTGACATAATTTTATAGTTTTAAAATGGTTGGTTTTTTAACAATGTGTGCAAAAGTAGGGATTCCTTTTTAAATCATTTTAAAGTAATTTTGCTTAAATCCTAACACTTAACATATATTAGTATGAGTTCTCTTCTGAATGAGCCGGCACCTGGCTTTACGCTTTACAATACCGAAAAAAAGGAGATAAAACTGGGCGATTACAAAGGAAAAAATGTGGTGTTATTGTTCTTTCCGCTGGCTTTTACCAGCACCTGCACGGCCGAGCTTTGCAGCGTGCGCGACAATTATGCGCTGTACAACAGCCTCAATGCGGTGGTGTTTGGCATTTCGGTAGATTCGGCATTTACGCTGGGTAAATTTAAAGAGGAGCAAAAATTAAATTTTGACCTGCTGAGCGATTTTAATAAAACGGCTTCCAACGCCTATCAAACCATTTACCCCGTATTTGGTGGCATGAAGATGGAGGGCGTAAGCAAGCGCTCGGCCTTTGTGATTGACGGTAATGGCGTGGTACGCTATGAAGAAGTGCTTGAAAATGCCAGCGAGCAACCTGATTTTAGTAAAATAAAAGCCACATTGGAAAGCCTTAACTAGCAGCCGTGCTAAAAGCATTTTTTCATAAGGAAGCGGTGGAAGCAGGTTGCGATGAGGCCGGCAGGGGATGCCTGGCCGGGCCGGTGTATGCCGCTGCAGTGATATTGCCTAAAAAATACCGCAATAAATGGCTGAACGACAGTAAGAAGCTGAGCGATAAGGACCGCTATGAGCTGCGCCCCGAAATAGAGGCCAAAGCGCTGGGCTGGGCCGTTGGTATAGTCACCCACCACGAAATTGACGAGATCAATATTTTAAACGCCTCGTTTTTAGGCATGCACCGAGCGCTCGATCAGTTACAGGTAAGGCCTGAGCTGTTGCTGATCGACGGCAACCGCTTTAAACCTTATCAAAACATACCGCACCACTGCATTATACAGGGCGATGGTAAATTTATGAGCATAGCCGCGGCCAGCATACTGGCCAAAACCTACCGCGACGACTATATGAAGGAGATGGCTGAAACCTATCCGCACTATGGCTGGCAAACCAATATGGGCTATGCCACCTCGTTTCATCGCGAAAGCCTTAAAAAGCACGGCCCCTGCGCCATACACCGCATGAGCTTTGCGCTGGTGCCCGATGAGCAGCTGGAGCTGGAATTGTGAATATTCACAGCACGGTATTTATAACTCCATCCTTGCAGGTATTTTCCCGCTTTATTTTATGGCTAGCTTAGTTAGCAATGTCCCCGTTCAAAAAAATCACCTTCGGGCTGTTTGTGTTATTGGCCGCCGGCCTTGGCGGGTGGGGCTATTTTCATTTAAAGGAAAACAAGAAGCCGGGCCTGGAAGCCCTGGCAGTGCTGCCCGACAGCTGTATGCTGTATTTGCACACGCCCGATTTTTTTGAGCTGAATAAAAAGCTTAATTCCCAAAGCCTTATTGCCGACAAGCTGAAACAATTTGCAGAAGTGGACGATCTGTGCAACACCCTGCGGGTGTTTGATTCCTTATTCAGATCAAACAACCTGGTGGTGGCCGAGCTGCAAAACAACCCGGTGCATTTTGCGCTATACCGCAATATGAACTGGCTGGCTGCTTTTAACATCAGGCAACTGGGCAGCCAGCAGCAGGTGGTGCAGGAAAGCGCGCGGCTGTTGAAAGCCGTTGAAAAGGAAGGCGCTTACGAATTCAGGCTTGCCGGCCGTGCGTTTTATTTTAGCGTGAGCCAGGGCGTGGTTGTGTTTTCGAACAAGAGCGCACTGCTGGCGGAAGCCGTTAAAAGCGGCGGCGCCAAATTATATGAGAACAAAGCTTTTTATGATTTTAAAAGCTCGCTGGAGGAAACCAACCTGCTTTCTGTTTACGTAAGCCATGAGCTGTACACACAAAGCAAAGCCCGGCAAAGGCTCAATCTTTCGCTGATTGCCGAAAACGGCATTTCTTCGGGTGCTATTGAGGTGCAGCCTTCGCAGATAAAAATAAACGGCTACTATGCCCCGGGCACCGGTGGCATTTTGCCCCTGCTGATGGAGCAGGAACCCCAGCCAACTGATTTTATAAATGCACTGCCGCTGGGCACCCACGCGTTTAAAGCTTACGGCTTTAGCAGCTTTTGGAAGCTGAAAGGCAAGCTGGACCTGGCGCAGCGCGAACAGCAAAATGCAGAGTTTTGGGCACGCACCAACGATACCGCGCTGTATGATGCAGACCGCGAGTTTTACGCCAATGTGGAGCGCCACCTGGTTGATTTTGAAACCGATTTGCACCAGCACGTGGTGGCGGTGCGGGTGACAGATACCGTTATGGCGGTTAACCATCTTAAGCTGATGAGCGACTCTGCTTTTTTTGAAGGCGGCGACTCGCTGTTTCGCCTGGCCGGCAAAGGCAAAGCCCTGAGCCTGTTTGCGCCACTATCGGCAGTAAGCACGGGTTTTGCCATAAGAAAAAACGACTGGCTGTATTTTGCGGATGAAAAAGACCAATTGCAATTATTAATACGCGTACTGAAAAGCGGGCAGCTGATAAGCGGCGATGCAAGCTTTGCCAATTATAAGAGCCAGCATTTTTACGAAAGCTTTAATTACATGGTTTATAATGTGCCCGAAGCGGTGGTGCAGCACATTCCGCTCTTTTTTAATTTTACCATCGGCAGCAAAAAGCAAGTGTTCCACAATTTCAGGCACTTCTCATTTTCACTGGCGCGGCAGGGTAAGCGGTTTAAATTCCGCTGCCAGCTGCTGCACGAAACAGAGAAGGCCAACAACGAGCAGCCCATGTTGTGGAGCCTGAAGCTGGATACGCTCAGCGGCATGAAAGCCGCCGGCTTTATAAATCATCAAACCAGAGAAAACGAGCTGCTGGTGCAGGACGAAGCCAATACCCTGTACCTGGTAAATGCCAAAGGAACGGTGCTGTGGAAGAAAAAATTGAACGAGCGGATCCATTCTGACATATTTACGGTGGATGCGTTTAAGAACAACAAGTACCAGGCCCTCTTCAGCTCTAAAAACTATTTGCACCTGATTGACCGCAATGGCCACTACGTGGAAGGCTACCCGGTGAAATTGCCCGCCGAAGCCACAGCCCCGCTGAGCCTGTTTGATTACGAGCGCAACCACGATTACCGCCTGTTTATAGCGTGCCAAAACAGGCTGATTTATAATTACGCTATAAACGGGGCCAAACAAAATGGCTTTGTGCCTTTTAAAACAGAAAACAGGGTGAAACTGGCTGTGCAATATATTAAGGTGGGATTAAGCGACTACCTGGTGGCAGTGGATGAGGAAGGAAAAATATACACCTTCAGCCGCCGGGGCGATGAGCGCATTGGCTTAAAAAACCGCACCACGGTGAACTGCAGCGGTTTTTACCTGGACGGCACTTCCAACATTAATACCACCTGCCTGGTATATGCCGATAACAGCAACAATGCCATTAACCGGATCTCTTTCAGCGATAAAAAAGCACTGGTGAAGCTGGATAACGTGATTGAGAATGCAGTAACTGATTTTGGGAGCGTGGATGAAGCAGGAAATACCGGTTTTATTTTTACCCGGCCCAGCGGCGTTTTAACGTATGATTTGCACGGCAACCTGTTATTGAGCAAAATAATGGATAAAGAGCTTCGCGAAAGCATTGTTTACAAAAGTCAGGCTTTATCGGTGCTGATTACTTACAGCAGCAACCGCGGCGAGCTGCAGGTGGCCGATCTGCTGACGCAGCGGGTTAAAAAAGCAGGTGCATCGGCCATGCCTTTGGCCACGCATCTGTTTAACGATCATAAACTATACCTGGTAATAACACAAGGCAACCGGTTTAGCTGTATGCTGCTAAATTAACTAGCTGCATAAATCAGTTTAAATGGTAATGGTACCTACATTGGTAGTATTGCCCACCGTAACATTTACGTTACTGATAGTACTTGCATTAAAAGGCGCAGACGGAGTGATGGTAACAGTATAAGTGCCCGGTGGCAGACCGGAAATAATAAAATCGCCGTTGGCATTGGCCACTGTAGAATAGGATTGTGAGCCGGATGTAGCCGTAATTGTGGTTGGCACCCCGGGCTGGGACACTTTGCCTTTAATAGCGCCGCTAAGAGCCGTTTCAATGGTCCGGATCACCGGCTTAAGTGAGTAGTCGCCATTTCCTTCCACTACAATAGACTGAGCCGCATCAAAATCTAAAAGAACATAATAAGCCACACCTGCCTGCAGGTTTTGATGCACCTGCAACTTTAATCCTGATTGCTGTGCGCTGGGTGTTTTTAAAGGGTGAGTTACTCCGGCGGCTGTAATAATGGAGTTATTAGGACCCAGGATGAGGCGGATCTGCTGCACTTTATCCACAGTAAGCGAACCCGTGGCAATTAAGGTGTCAAGCCCGTTCGAAAAATTAAGGAGATTATATATTCCTGGGTTTACATTCAGAGATACAGTATTGCCATTGCCGGTTATTTCCACCGACTGAAGATCGATGTTTACTGCCGAATAGGCCGCAGGGGCATCGGTCATTCGAATGTAATAAGGCGTAGGCTGTGCCGGCGAAGGAGCCGGTTCGGGGTCTTTTTCCTTTTTACAGGCGCTTGCCAGGCTAAAAAATAAAAGGCAGCCGAGGAGTGTTTTTAACGTTTTCATGATCGTGTGTTTTAAAACGGTGAATACTACCCTATTCAAGCAAATTATGGACCCGAACCAGGGCGTGATTTAATTATATGAGCAAAAAAACACACCTTGCCCCCAAAACCGCTTGATAGAAAAATACAAGTGACTGAGAATCAGCTGATAATTTTTAAAAGGCCCGGAAGGCTTGCCAATATTGATTTGAGGTGAAAATCAGTTGGCCGATAATAGTGGGGAATTAATACTCGAAATTTCCGAAAGGAGAGCGGATGCTTACTTTTTTTGAGCCGCTGTGTGCTTCTACCCTTCCCACAATCTGAGCCTCTATGTTAAAGCTGTTGCTGATAGCGATTACCTGTTCGGCAAATTGTTCATCGACATAAACTTCCATGCGGTGCCCCATGTTAAACACCTTATACATTTCTTTGTAATCGGTATGGCTTTGCTGGTGAATGGTTTTAAATAAGGGCGGCACTTCAAATAAGTTATCTTTTACCACATGCAGGTTATCGTTCAAAAAATGCAGCACCTTGGTTTGTGCGCCACCGCTGCAATGCACAATGCCACAAATATTTTTACCCAATGCCGCAATTACCTGCTTGATCACCGGCGCATAAGTACGCGTGGGCGAAAGCACCAGCTTGCCGGCGTCTATTTTTTCGTTTACAGTATTGCCCTGCGGGTGGCGGTAAGACACGTCAACCTTATCGGTAAGGTTTAAGCTGCCGGTATACACCACGCTTTCAGGTAAGGCCGGATCAAAGCTTTCGGCATATTTTTTGGCAAGCGCCTTGCCAAACACATCGTGGCGCGCGCTGGTGAGGCCGTTGCTGCCCATGCCGCCGTTATACTCGTTTTCGTATGAAGCCTGGCCGTAACTGCTGAGGCCCACAATCACATTGCCGGCTTTAATGCCGTCGTTGGAGATGACCTTGCTGCGCTCCATGCGGCAAATAACCGTGCTGTCAACAATAACCGTGCGCACCAGGTCGCCCACATCGGCGGTTTCGCCGCCGGTGGAAGAAATCGAAATGCCATTGCTGCGCAGGTTTTGCAGCACCTCTTCGGTGCCATTGATGATGGCAGAGATCACCTCGCCCGGAATAAGGTGCTTGTTGCGCCCGATGGTGGATGAGAGAAGAATGTTTTCGGTGGCTCCCACACAAATGAGATCGTCTACGTTCATGATCACAGCATCCTGCGCAATGCCGCGCCACACGCCCAGGTCGCCGGTTTCTTTCCAATACATATAAGCCAGCGCCGATTTGGTGCCGGCGCCATCGGCGTGCATCACCAGGCAGTGATCGTTACTGCCGCTGAGCGCATCGGGAACAATTTTGCAGAATGCTTTTGGGAACAAACCTTTATCCAGCGCTGCAATGGCCGCATGCACATCTTCCTTGCCCGCCGAAACGCCACGAAGCTGGTATTTATTATCGCTCATGAATGAGAGTTTTTTGTTTAATTTTGCCTGCTCAAAAATAACACAAATTACCTTATGAACCCGGGTGTAAGCATTAGAAAATATGAAGCTCAGGACTTTGCAACGCTAAAGCCAGTGTTTTTTTCGAACGTACCCCGTTATTTTGATGAACAGGAGTGGCCCGATTTTGAAGAGTTTTTGAAGGTAGACCAGTTGGAGTGGGACTGCCACTATTATGTGCTATTGAGAAACGACGAGGTAATTGGCGCCGGCGGCATTGGGAAAAACGACGATGGCACCGTGTGCCTGTGCTGGGGCATGGTGCAGGCCAGCCTGCACAAGCAGGGCCTGGGCAAATTTTTGCTGGAGCAGCGGCTGGCGCTGGCCGAAACCATTTACCCGGGCTGCCCTATGGTAGTGGCCACCTCGCAGCACACCTATGCTTTTTTTGAAAAGTACGGCTTTGAAACCCAGCGCATAGTGGCTGACCACTGGGCCAAAGGGCTGCACCTGTACGACATGAAGAAACGATAAAACATGAGCACTGAAAAAATAAAAATATCGATCGTTAATTACACCAACACGCTGCCCTTTAAATGGGCGCTGAAAAAAAGCCCGCTGCTGGAGCGGATAGATTTGCAGGAAGACATACCGAGCATTTGCGGGCAGAAGCTAAAGTATAAGCAGGTAGACCTGGCGCTGATACCCGTGGCTATGCTAAGTGAAATAGACACTTTTTTTATAGAGAGTGATTATTGCATTGGTGCCAACGGACAGGTGGATAGCGTGAAGCTTTACAGCCAGGTGCCTATAGAAGATATAAACAGCGTGACGCTGGATTACCAGTCGCGCTCATCGATTACACTCACGCGCGTGCTGTTTAAATTTTACTGGAAAAAAACGGTGAATTATGTAGACGCCAAGCCAGGCTTTGAAGAGCAGCTGGGCGGCAGCCAGGCCGCCGTGGTGATTGGCGACCGCACCTTTGGCCTGAACGGGCGCTTTGCCTATGAGTACGACCTGGCGCAGGAGTGGAAAAATTTTACCGGCCTGCCTTTTGCTTTTGCGGCCTGGGTAAGCACCGAGCCGCTGCCCGCTGATTTTGTAAAAGAGTTTAACACCGTGCTGAAATATGGCATGGATCACATACAGCAGGCCATTGACGAAAGCGGGCCGATTAAAAACTTGAGCAAGGAAAAAACGCTGGAATACCTGACGCAGCGCATTGATTATAATCTTGATACGCCCAAGCGCAAGGCCATGGACCTATTTTTGTACTATATACAGCAGCTTTAAACAGGCAGCTTAAGAAACAAACGTCTAGTGATTAAATTTATCGCCTATAATGGCATTGAGTGAAGCAGGTCTGTTCTCAAAAAACACTTCCTTGCCTTCTACAGCCGGCTCCCCGTCAAAATGAATGGTGTCTTTTCCATCGCGGATAATGGTAACCTTATCTGTTACATACGTTTCGATGCGGGAGCTGAGGTGTGCTTTTTTTGAGAGCAGCTTGGTCATGAGCGCCGGTAAATGAAAAGGATTGAAGGGCTTGAGAATGGCAATGTGAAACTTGCCATCGCGCATGCTGGCCTGGGGCGCAATGTAAAAATCATTGCCATACTGCCCGGCGTTAGCCACTGTAATTAAAAAGGCTTTGCGTGTAATGCTTTGCCCGTTGAACTGAAGGGTATACGTTTTGGCGCGGTACTTAAACAGTTCGCGGATGGTGATTTTGACATAGCTTTGCAGACCGCGCTTGGCCGAGGTAGCAAAGAGATTGCCAATGTGTGCATCAAACCCAATGCCGCTGGTGCAGAAAAAAGGAATGTTGTTTACCACCCCGCTATCAATGGTGGCAGTTTTGCCGGCGGCTATCTGGCGAATGACTTCGTTCAGTTTCATGGACAAGCCAAGGGCTCGGGCCAGACCATTGCCCGAGCCAATGGGTACAATGCCCAGCGTGATGCCGGTGTTTAAAATAGTTTTGGCCACGTGATTCACCGTGCCATCACCGCCTACGGCCACGGCATCGGTATAACCTTCGGTTTTGAGCAAATGGGTAATTTCCTCAAAGTGGTCTTTATCTTTCCAAATGGCAATCTGGTAATAAATGTTCTGAGGAAACTCCTTGCGGATGGTTTCGATGATTTGCTCTGAAATTTTTTTACCGGCGTTGGGATTAACAATAAATAATAACTTACGCGGCATATTAGACGCTGATGATCTCTTTGTAAATTCTGTGTTTTGCATTAACGACCCAATTTTTGAACCAGGAATTATTGCCGTCAAATGTAGTGGAAAAATTGGCAAGTTTGCTCAAATCAAATTTATCGTCGAAAATGCCGGCGCCGGCCTTGTAGGCATCGCGCGAGTTGCAAAACTGCTCGTAATGCCCATGGATAGGAACCATCAAAACAGGCTTGCCCAGGTACATGGCCTCGCACACACTCTCAAACCCGGCGCTGCTGGCCAGGCCGCGGGCCTTGCTCATGAGCTCGAGGAACAGGGTGTCGTTAATGGCATGCACCACCAGCTTGGTTTTATCAAAGCTGTATTGCGAATAGAGCCTGTCGGGCTGATCGGTGAAACAATGCAGCTCGATACCCGGGTTGGCCCGGTGCCACTCGAGCACCTCTTCAAAATAACCATTGTTAACCAGGTAAACGAGGTAAAAATCGTCGTGCTTGGGCTCGAGCTCAAAAATTTCTTTGCGCAACAGTGGCGGCACCACGGTAACCTCCTCATTTTCGGAATGAATTTTATAGAACGACAGCGCCAGGTTTTTTGAGGAACCGGTGGCCGTGAGGCGTGTAAAGAATTTGATGGCCGCCTTATCCATAGCCCGGCCTTCGGGAAATTCGAAATCAGGATGAAAATAAATGTATTGGTGGGCCACGCAGATCATTTTAGCCGTAGGCTTATAAAAGCGGTAATACAGGCCGATGAGAAGATCGAAAAAGTTGATGACCACATCGGGCTGATGCTCTTTCATTAGGGCATCGATGGTGGCCAGGCTTTTTCTGAAAGTTTTTATTTTTTTGAAGTTGTGAATGACCGAACGGGTCACGTTGATGCTTTTATTTTTTTTATCAGTAACAAAGTTGGGGCTTTGCAGCTGGATGATGGGGGCCTTTATTTTTTCGAAGAAAAATTTAGGGATATCCCTGGCGCCGCTGGAGCCCAGCAATACGGCACATACGGTGTGCCCCTGCTCAATAAGCATATCGTACATGCTGAGGGCCTGGGTCATGTGGCCGCGCCCTTCGCCCTGAACGGCAAGAATGTATTTTTTTGACATAGATTTTAGGCTTTAATGGTTACACCGGATGGAATTATTTCGCTGATGGAGGGGGCTTCGGTTTTAGCGACGGTTTTTTCGGGCAGGCTGTCAAGCCAATCCTGGTAATAAATAATTTTCCAGTTGCCGGCCTCGTCTTCCACCAGGGCGGTGAGGCTTTCCACCCAATCGCCCGAGTTGAGGTACTGAATGCCATCAATATCTTTAATGGCCGGCTGATGGATGTGACCACAGATGATGCCATGGCATTTGCGCGAACGGGCCACTTTTACAAGCTCATTTTCGAAATCGGAGATAAACGATACGGCCGATTTAACTTTTGCTTTTACCACCTGCGAGAGCGAGTAATACGGCAAGCCGCGCTTTTCGCGATAGGCATTATAATGGCGGTTGAGCCATAAGAGAAAGGTATAACCCACATCGCCCAGCTTGGCAATCCACTTAAGACGGGTGGTGATGTTGTCGAACAAATCGCCATGGGTAACAAAGTATTTTTTATCGACCCCATAATGCACGTAGTATTTTTTAATAGAGAAGTTGCCTACTTTAAGGGGCATGATCTGCTCGAGAAAATCATCATGATTGCCGCGCAGGTAAATGATCTTACACTTATTTTTAGAAGTGAGGCTGATGATGTGCTTAAAGAAGTTGCTGTGCTGCTTGGTCCACTTACCACTTTTGCGCAGCTGCCAGCCATCAATAATATCGCCATTGAGGATGAGGGTTTCGCATTTATGGCGCTTTAAGAAATGGAGCACCTCTTTGGCTTTGCTTGATTTTGTGCCCAGGTGAATATCAGACAGGACAATGGTTTTGTAAAAAGTCTTCTTCATAAGCGAAGGGTTTTACAAATTTGGCCAGCGGAGGTTATTTTGACGTGAGGCGCAGATTAAATTAAAATTAAAAAGCACTGCCGGATACCACGCTAGCGTTACGCTAATGGGCATAGGGGCGCCGGGGGCTTAACCTTTTAGTAATGCTGGGGTAATGGTATTAAATTTTGCAAAAGGTATGAACGGGGAGTGGTTAATTATTTTGGGAGGCAATAAAGGACGATGTACATTGTATCTTGTATGCTTTATGTTGCGGGCAACAAGGGCAAAATGCATGAGAACCTCTATGCGCAGATTAAGGTGCTTACGCGATAAATGTTTTGCCTGGCTGACGCCAGCAAGTTAACAGTTAATGAATAGAAAGACGTCTGAAACCTTTTACCTGCGCGGATTGCGTAGATGAGCTAGGTGTTTTTACGGACAATAATTCTTCGATTCTAAAAACTTTTTATTTTATTTTTCGGTTTCTTCTAAATCACACATTTTATGAATAAACAATTAAACGCATGGCGTCATTCTGTTTTTTTGCTTTTCGTTTCTTTCAGGCTCTTCTCACAATTTACTGCCGGCAACCTGGTAGTTCTCCAGGCCGGTGATGGCGCTTCGCCTTTGATAAATACCGGTAACCCAATTTTTTTAAAGGAATATTCGCCACTGGGTGTTGCTGGTTTTTCTGTGGCTGTTTCCAGCTCGGTAAATCCTCTTATCATAAGCGGTTCGGCCAGTTCCGAAGGAGCTCTTTCTTTATCGGCTAATGGTGAATACCTGGTGTTTGGGGGTTACGCGCAGGGCCTGCCAAATACCACAACCCTGGCGGCATCATCAGCTTCGGGTATAAACCGGGGTGTTGGCATTGTTGATGTGGTGGGCAATTACAGCCGCATTGCCGTAAGCGCTTCTTTTTTCTCCGGTAATAGTATTCGCGGCGCCACCTCCGACGGAAACGGCAATTACTGGGCTGTGGGCGCCAATAACGGCACTAACTATTTCGGAACGGTCTCACCGGCGGCCACTATTCAAAATTCAATTACCAATTCCAGGTGTATTTCAGTGTTTAACGGCAACTTGTATTTTTCCTGCGGTTCGGGCACCCAGGGTATTTTTAGAGCCGGGCTGGGCCTTCCGGTTACCAGCGGACAAACAGCTTCTTTAATTATCAGCACGGCGGGTACCGGAGCAGGAACACCAGGGCCTTATGGCTTTTATTTTAATGGGGCACAAACAGTGTGTTATGTAGCCGACGAAAGAACTCCTGCCAACGGAGGCGGCATTCAAAAATGGGTGTATAGTGCGGGTACATGGACATTGGCATATACACTCGGAACCGGTGCCAATTACGGTGCCAGGGGAGTAGTAGCCGATTTTTCAGGCAATATCCCAAAAGTATATGCAACTACTTCTGAAGGCAGTATAAATCGGCTGGTAGCTATAAATGATGTGGGTGTGGCAGCAACAGCCACCACGTTGGCATCGTCTGTTCCCAATGGAATTTTCAGAGGACTTGCGTTTGCGCCCTATTGCCAGAACCCTCAGATAACTGCTGTCACTGCTGGCGGACCTGCCTGTGCCGGTCATTCACTGGTTCTTAATCCTGTTATTATAGGCCCTGGTCCGTTTACCTACACCTGGTCGGGTGCAGGTGGCTTTATTGCCTCTGTTCAAAGCCCTACACTGGTAGGTCCGGTAAGCGGCAATTATTCGCTCGCCATTGCCAATGGTTGTGGGACTTCTACATTTAGTACTGCTGTGGTTGTTAACGCTTTGCCACAAATTATCACCAATCAGCCAACTATTTGTAATGGAGGCAATGCCTTGTTGACAGCCTCAGGAGCCAATACTTATACCTGGAGCAATGGTGTGAGCAGTGCTTCCATTACAACGAATCCCGGTTCTACTACTGTTTATACAGTTAGCGGCACCTCATTGCAAGGCTGTACCAATTCGGCCACCTGCGCTGTACAGGTAGTAGACACTTTAGTTTTATCAGCCGGCTCTGTAAGTATATGTGAAGGCTCTGCTGCGCTGTTAACTGTTTCGGGGGCCGGTAGCTATAGTTGGTCTTCAGGACAAAATACATCTGCTATCAGCGTTACCCCGTCTGCCACTGTAATTTATTCTGTTGTGGGAAGTGCCTCTGGCTGTTCTGCAACAGCTTCAACTACGGCAACGGTTGCGGTTAACGATCTGCCGGTAATAGCTGTTAATTCTGTAACTGTTTGTGCTGGCAGTCAGGCTACACTTGTTGCCAATGGGGGGGATAGTTACATTTGGAACAGCGTTTCCAGCGGATCGGTTTATATTATAACACCCATTGCTACTTCTGTATTTACCGTTATTGGCTTATCTGCTGAAGGCTGCTCAAATTCTGCCGTGACAACTGTTACGGTATTGGCCCTGCCATCAGTTTCGTTAATGCCCTTTGGTTCATCCCTGTGCCTTAATAGTCCAACAATTATGCTGAGCGGATCGCCAGTGGGCGGTGTTTATTCCGGAACGGGAGTTACGGGAAACATGTTCGATCCTGCAACCGTTGGTGATTTTACATTGACTTATGCTTATACCGACAATAATGGCTGCGTAAATTCAGATAGTAAGCCAATATCGGTAGACCCCTGCACGGGTTTTGTGGGTGAGGCAGTTAAAGATAATGAAGTAACGATCTATCCCAACCCGGCCAGCAGCAGGCTTAGTGTTAAAGTGGACTGGACTGGCACTTTGAAAATGCTTGATAATACAGGCAGCAGTATCTATCAGCAGCCATTGGAATCAGGATTAAACAAGATGGATATTACCTTTCTTGCGCCAGGGATTTATTTTATAAAAATTGCGAATAATTCATCATCTATCGGCTGGTTTAAATTTATTAAGAACTGAGGCCTTTTAAATCTTGATGTTCCAAATTGGAATATCAAGATACAGGAATTTGAAAATTTATAATATAAAACGTATGGCTAAAAACAAGAGTAATGTATTGATACCGAATGAAATTATTATGAACCAGATCTACCTGATCAGGGGGCATAAGGTAATGCTGGATAAGGACCTGGCACAGCTGGAGTTTAGACCCAATTAGGCTCTTTTAGGCCCTTTTTGTTACCCATTTGTTATTCGGCTTTTTCAAGGGAAGTCGCTGGTATGTCATGTATCCAGTGTCATGTATCTAGTGATAAAGATAATAAATTATATTTACCTTTGAGAGAGGTTTAATCAACTCTCCCCATGACACTACTTCCAAAACCCTTACGGGAAGAAAAACACTCCTACTCTTCAACAAAAACTAAATCGGATTTAGCTCAGGATATTAATAAACTATTTTCCGGCAAGTTTAATTCGCAGGATGAATTTTATATTAGCAGTAATAAATCTTCTGTGTTTTTTTCTGACTCTGGGGCGAAGTAAAGAGTTTATTGAAGGACAAGGTGGAGAATAAAGGTTGAGAGTGAAGTTGGAGAAGGGAGCAAGTTTAGTTTTTCGTTGAACACTTAAAAGAATTAAGATGGGAACAGAAGATCCTGATGAAGAAACATTAAACACCTGGCACAATGATCCGTCAAATTGGATCTGGGGTTTTATTTATTATAATCCACAAGACAAGCGAATACTTGTTTTGAAGAGAGTTAGATGGATGGGAATAACTTTTAATTTTGGTCACCGCGTTTCTCACCTCATATTAGTACTTATCCTTATCATGATAGTAATTCTGATAAAATTTGGTCATTGATCTCCTAGGGTTATCTTTTTAATTAAATGTCAATACAGATATTTATCCGTAATTATAGACGGATAATGATCTTTTAGATCTATTCTCAGTCTTATCAGATTGTTGTCAGGTTATTTTGTAATAATGTTTTTTACAATTAGCCATGATCGCATAAAAATCTTCGTGGCTTAGTAATTGTTTCTACTAATGAAACTAAAATAAATTAAACCCATGTTAAACTTAAAACAATTTGATCTTGACGGTCTATCAACTCTCTGAAGAACATCAATTAACTTACCGGAATTTCAGCAACTCGTAGAAGCAGAACTTAAAGAACGTATTAACAACAACAAAAACTTCTCCTGCGAATTCATTTTCAAAATCTGTAAATCTCGGGAACATGCTCTTGAAGTAGAGCTGCCTTACGCCTTTACCGAGCATGGCCAGGCCATGCTATCAGGAATTTTAACCAGCGAAAAGGCCAAATATGTGAACATACAGATTATGCGGATTTTTACAAAAATAAGATGGGCGCTGATAGATAATACGGAATTAAAACTGGCGGTTGAAGAGCTTCGGAAAAAAACAGATAATAATGTGAAAAATATAGAACTGGTATTTCAATACCTGGATGAGCTGATAGGAAAAAGGGGCGTACAAAAACCCCGGAAAAAGATTGGTTACCGGCTGCCGGCCGGGAAAAAGGCCGCCGCTAAAGCCAAAACTTGATCTTCCATTTTGGAATATCAAGATAGAATAGGAAAAGAATGGCTTTAATACTTATGTCATTTCTTTCAGCAATTATAAGTATCTTTGCCTACTAAAATTTTTGGTATGCAAAACACATTAAAAGCCTTAGGCTTAAAGGATATTAACGAAGGCTGCTCAACCGGCCAGAACTGGTTTTCGGGCGGCGATGCTATAGAATCTTATAGCCCTGTAGATGGAAAACTGATTGGTAAAATTAAAACCACCACCAAGGCCGATTATCAAAAAGTAATTGCCAGCGCCACCGAGGCGTTTAAATACTGGAGAACCCTGCCGGCACCCAAACGGGGAGAATATGTGCGCCAGTTTGGCGATAAGCTGCGCGCTAAAAAAGCCGATTTGGGCAAGCTGGTTTCTTACGAAATGGGCAAATCGTATCAGGAAGGGCTGGGCGAAGTGCAGGAGATGATTGATATCTGCGACCTGGCTGTAGGCATGTCGCGTCAATTATTTGGCTTGCAAATGAATAGTGAGCGGCCTAATCACCGCATGATGGAGCAATGGCATCCGCTGGGCGTGGTAGGCATTATCAGCGCATTTAATTTCCCGGTGGCCGTTTGGGCCTGGAATACAGCACTGGCTTGGATTTGTGGCGACGTGTGCATCTGGAAGCCATCTGAAAAAACACCGCTGTGCTCTATTGCCTGCCAGCACATTTGGAACGAAGTGGCTAAGGAAAACAATTTGCCCGATGGTATTTCGTGCTTAGTGAATGGAGATTATAAAGTAGGGGAATATATGACAGAGGATACCCGGGTGGCCCTGGTATCGGCCACAGGATCTACCCGTATGGGACGCCTTGTAGGAGCTAAGGTAGCCGAGCGTTTTGGCAAAAGCATTTTAGAGCTTGGCGGTAACAATGCCATTATTATTACCGAGCATGCCGACCTGAATATGACTGTGGTTGGCGCGGTGTTTGGCGCCGTGGGTACTGCCGGCCAGCGCTGTACCACCACCCGCCGCCTGATCATCCACGAAAGTATTTACCAAAAAGTGAAAGACAGCCTGGTGAAGGCTTATGGCCAGTTAAAAATAGGAAACCCGTTGGATGAGAAGAACCACGTGGGGCCGCTGATTGATAAAGATGCCGTAAAAAATTACCAGAACGCACTGGCGAGTATTATTGCCGAAGGCGGAAAAATAATTGTAAACGGCGGTGTGCTGGAAGGCGAAGGCTACGAAAGCGGCTGCTATGTGAAGCCGGCTATTGCCGAAGCAGAGAACCACCTGGCCATTGTGCAGCACGAAACGTTTGCACCTATTTTGTACCTGATGAAATACAAAACCATGGAAGAAGCCATTGCCCTGCAAAACGGTGTGCCACAGGGGCTCTCAAGCTCTATCATGACCCTGAACGTGCGTGAGGCTGAATTATTTTTAAGCGCAGCCGGCAGCGACTGCGGTATTGCCAATGTAAATATTGGCACCAGCGGCGCCGAGATTGGCGGAGCCTTTGGCGGTGAAAAAGAAACCGGCGGCGGCCGCGAAAGCGGTTCGGACGCCTGGAAAGCTTATATGCGCCGGCAAACCAACACGGTGAACTGGGGCAGCAACCTGCCGTTGGCACAGGGCATACGTTTTGAGCTGGGCATATAAGGCCAGCCTGCTTTTATAAAATAATAACGAGGGTTTGGTTAAACGGTTGTTGCCGTTTTTTCCAAACCTTCTTCTTTAAAAGGATTCCTGGGTGTCCACTCCGAAGGCTGTAGAAAGGCAATAAAGGGTTTTTGAATGAGGCGCGAGATGGTGTTTAAAGGTTTGAGATAACACAAAAGGTCTTTTGCCCGCGCGCCCACCGTGGTTTTAATTTCGGCAGCCGTGCGCCCGAGGTTTACCGTGGAGCGCCCTTGTTTGATGGCTTCATCAATAATGGTGTAAAGAATATTCTGGTAGAGGTTGAGCGAAAGGTTAAGCGCGTAGTTGAGGCCAATGTAATGTGCCTCTACCGAGCCGTCGGGCATTAAAAAACTGCTGCAAAAGGCAATAAGCTCATTGCCCCTGAAAAAGCCTTTTACAACAAATTGTTTTTCAAAAGCGTGTTTTACGCTGCTGAAATAATCCTGAGGAAGTTTGATGAGCTTGAACCGGGCCTTTTCAAACACTTCTTCATACAAGGCATACAGCTCTTTTTCGCAACGCTGTATATCATGGTGCGAAAGTTCACGAATCTGGACCTCCTGAAGGCTTTTGAAAATGGATTTGGCCCGGTTGCGGTATTTTTTTGAAAAAAGCTCAATGTATTGGTTCATCGAATGCACTCCTGTTGGGATTTCGACGATAAGGTTAGGCTCCACCAAAAATTCTGAATATTTTTCCTCCCTGAACAACTCTTCGGGTTGGCGTGGCGCGTAAAAATCTTTGAGCAAAATGGCCGATATGGTGCCTTTTAATTTTTCTTCCCGTGCAATAAGGTCTGTAATTTTAAGCAGCAGGCGGTGGGCAATCCCCTCGTTTATTTTTTTATCAAACAGGTAGCCATACTCCCCGCTCACCAGGTTGTTGCCGCAGGTAAACAGGCGTAGCAGCACCTCTTCCTTATTTGAATCGATATATTTTTCGAACAGGTTCATGCGCCTGGAGCGTTGGGCATCGGCTTGTACAAACAAATCGCCCAGCGTACCGGCTTTAAAATCGGCTACCTGGTAATAAATAATGCCACAAGGCAGGCCGGCGTAATATATAATTACATACCGGCAGCTGAGATGCGCATGACTGCCCAGCTCGGTTATTTTTAAATAAGAGAGTTCGAGAAAAATGGTATTGCCGCCCGTAATGGACTCCCATTCGCTTTGCGGCACAGCCCCCGCTTTTTCGAACAGGCTGAATGAGAAACGATCGTCCAGTTTTCTGTGCGGTAAAAATCTTTTTTTGGAAGAAACGGGTTTGCAAAAGGTAAACATGGCCGGCTCAAAATTACTAATTTAATAGCTGGGCCAATCATAAAGCGGGTATTAAAAAAACTTAATACGGGCGCTTAACTGCCCATACTGCCTCCCCCATTTTCGGCTAAAATGATTACATTAGCCACTGGCTATGAGCTTTGAGTTTGCATATACGGGTACAACAGACCAGGCAGGAGTGGAAGAGCGCGTGGCGCAGCTTAACACCCGCAGCCTTAA
This sequence comes from Bacteroidia bacterium, assembly GCA_044221905.1. Classification (GTDB taxonomy): domain Bacteria; phylum Bacteroidota; class Bacteroidia; order B-17B0; family Aurantibacillaceae; genus Aurantibacillus. The sequence goes on along the minus strand of JBGAOE010000002.1, from coordinate 186,916 downwards.
AAAAGATACCAAGCAGTATGCATTGAGGCTGGCCCTATCGATGATAGATCTTACCACGCTGGAGGGAAAGGATACGCCTGAAAAAGTGAAGCAGCTTTGCTACAAGGCCATGCACCCTGCAGGAGATATGGAACTTGTGCCTGCAGTGGCCGCCGTTTGTGTTTACCCTGTGTATGTAAAAACGGCCCGGCAGGCGCTGGGTAACAGCAGTGTGAAAGTGGCCTCGGTGGCCTCGGGATTTCCGGCCGGCAATGTGCCGCTGGCCGCCAAACTGCAGGATACAACCTTTGCTGTTGAAAACGGCGCCGATGAAGTGGACATGGTGCTGAGCCGGGGCGAATTTTTGAGAGGGAATTACAACGCTGTGTTCGACGAGATTGCGGCCATTAAGCAGGCCTGCCAGGGCGCCCGGTTGAAGGTAATTTTGGAAACGGGCGAGCTTACGGGCCTTGATAGCGTGAAAAAAGCCAGCAGCCTGGCCATACAGGCCGGCGCCGATTTTATAAAAACATCCACCGGAAAAATACAGCCGGCCGCTACCCAGCCGGTAACATTGGTGATGCTTGAAACCATTAAAGCACATTATGAAAAAACAGGCAGTATGGTGGGCATGAAACCTGCCGGCGGCATTTCGAGCGCCAAACAGGCGCTGCAATACCTGGTGATGCTGCACGAAACGCTTGGCCCGATGTGGCTGGACAAACACTGGTTTCGCTTTGGGGCCAGCAGCCTGGCCAACGATCTGGTATTACAGTTGGGCAAAGAAAAATACGGGGCTTATTACAGCCGTAATTATATTGGAAATGATTAACGTTGAATTATAAATTTAATGACGAACGATCCTACCTGGGCTTATGCTCCTGCTCCCGAATCTACCGATCATATAAAGCTGAAGCAGCGTTATGAATTGTTTATTAACGGTGCATTTGTAAAGCCCCAGAGCAAAAAACACTTCGCAAGCATTAACCCTGCCACCGGTCAGCCATTGGTGGAGGTGGCCCATGCCGGGCCAAAGGATGTGGATGCCGCTGTAAAAGCTGCACGGCTGGCCTATGAAAAAGTATGGAAAAAACTGCCGGCCAAAGAGCGGGGTAAATATATTTTCAGGATTGCGCGCATGATACAAGAGCGTGCCCGCGAGCTGGCCGTGATAGAAAGTATGGACGGAGGCAAACCCATTCGAGAAAGCCGCGATTTTGACATTCCGGCTGCTGCCGCGCATTTTTTTTATTATGCCGGCTGGGCCGATAAACTGGGCTATGCTTTCCCAAACCGCAACCCGCAGCCGCTGGGTGTGGCCGCGCAGATTATCCCATGGAATTTTCCGCTGCTGATGGCCGCCTGGAAAATAGCGCCGGCGCTTGCCACCGGCAATACCGTGGTGCTAAAGCCTGCCGAAAACACATCGTTAACGGCACTAAAGCTGGCCGAAATTATACAAGACTGTGAGCTGCCGGCTGGCGTGGTAAATATTATTACCGGTGCCGGCGATACCGGCGCCGAACTGGTGCACCACCCGGGCATTGATAAAATTGCTTTTACCGGCAGCACACAGGTAGGCAAAAACATACAACAGGCTACCGCTGGCAGCGGCAAAAAATTAAGCCTTGAGCTGGGAGGCAAAGGTGCGCATATTGTTTTTGACGATGCACCCATTAACCAGGCCGTGGAAGGAGTTGTGAACGGTATTTTTTTTAACCAGGGACACGTGTGCTGTGCCGGTTCGCGGCTGCTGGTGCAAGAGAGCGTGGCAGATGAGGTAGTGGCAAAATTAAAAGCGCGTATGGCCACGCTTATTGTGGGCGATCCGCTGGATAAGAATACAGACATTGGTGCCATTAATAACAAAGAGCAGTTTCAGAAAATAAATGCCTACCTAAAAAAGGGGCAGCAGGAAGGGTTTGAAATGTATCAGCCGGAAGGGGAATTGCCGGGCCATGGTTTTTTTTGCAAGCCCACCCTGTTTACCGGTGTGGCACAAAGCAGCCCGCTGGTGCACGATGAGATTTTTGGCCCTGTGCTTACCGTGCAAACATTCAGAACCACCGAAGAAGCGATTGAAAAAGCCAATAATATGCCCTATGGCCTGAGCGCCGGTGTGTGGACGGACAAGGGCGCCAGGATATTGAACTTAACCGGGCGGCTCAGGGTTGGTGTGGTATGGGCCAATACGTATAATAAATTTGACCCTGCATCTCCGTTTGGCGGGTATAAGGAAAGCGGCTTTGGCCGCGAAGGGGGGTTGCATGGATTATTGCCATATGTGAAATTTTAAGCATGCGCGTTTTTAATAAGCACATAATTTTATTTGTTATTCTGGGTTTTGCATGGCAGCCATTGTTATCTCAGAAAAAAGCCGGACAAATCAATGACTTTTCGGTGTCGCTGCACGAAGAGGCGGTTAATAAGGTGCTGGTGGCTATAGGCGATATTAGCGGCACCAACAGTTATGAAGTGATGCTGATAAACGGTACCTACACCTGGACGGTGCGCAACCCAAAAATAAACATACGCCCCGACAGCAGCTATTTTACCTGCGATGCGATTGTAAAAGTGAGCCTGTTTGATTATAAAACCAAAGTGGTGGGCGATGTAAAAATCAACTACGATAACAATAAAAACCTGATTTATATAAAAATATCGCATGCGGTGTTTGAGTTATACACTGTGATATTTGGTAAAAAAATGCACATAAAGGACATTCACCTGGAGGAGTATTTTAAGGAGCCTTTTGCGTTTGAAGGGCCGCGCACCATTACTACCGAAATGGAGTTTCCGATGCCGGACAGCAGCAAAAAAAAGATTTTTATACAGCCCACCGAATGCCGCATGGAGCTGAAGTGGAAGGAGATTTGCACCGCCTGCGAGATTGCGGCCTGCGAGGTGCCGGCGCCGCCCATTATACAACTTAAGCAGCCTATTGAAGCTGTTAAAACCGGCCCGGAGCAGGCGCCGCAGGCTCAAAAAAAATAAGTAAATTTAAGCGGCATTTATGTATCAATTGTTTAAACTATTTTGGAAGTATAATCTGCCGCGCTGGTCGATCCTGTTCATTGATACCTTTATTTGCGCGCTGGCTTTGTCGTTTGCTTTTCTGATCCGCTTTTATTTCGACTCGTTTATGCCGGCACAGGATAAAAAAAACCTGCCCTATGATTTTGCCATTGTGCTCAGTGTGCGCTTTCTTTCCTTTTTTATTTCTAAAACGTATAAAGGCGTGGTGCGCTATACCAGCTCGCGCGATACGGTGCGTATTTTTTTAGTGATCCTGGCCGGCAGCCTGCTGCTGTTTTTGCTCAATGCAGTATCGCTTAAATTTATTCTTGGTTATTACATGATTCCCACCTCGGTAATTATTATCGACGGACTGGTATCGCTTTTTTTAATGATAGGCTCGCGCCTGATGGTGAAAGCGCTGTATTTTGAAAGCAAAAACCCGGGCAAGGAAAAAATAAACGTGATTATTTACGGAGCAGGGGAGGCCGGCATTATTACCAAGCGTACGCTGGACCGCGACGTATCGATCAAATACCGGGTAGTGGGCTTTGTGGATGATGACGAGCGTAAGGAAGGCAGGCGCCTGGAGGGCGTGTTTATTCACCGCTCGGGAAAATTGCAGGAGCTGATCAAAACCAATAATGTGGAGCTGGTGATCATTTCCATTCAAAAAATTTCACCGAGGAAAAAGAACGAGATCACAGACATTTGCCTTATTAACAATGCCCGTGTGCTGCATGTGCCACCGCCTACCAAGTGGATAAACGGGGAGTTGAGCTTTAACCAGATAAAGAGCATAAAGATTGAGGACCTGCTGGAGCGCGACCCGATACGGCTCGATGCCGATATTATTGCCGCGCAGCTGAAGGGCAAAACCATATTGATTACCGGTGCTGCCGGCAGCATTGGCGGCGAATTGGCCAGGCAGTGCCTGCGCTTTGGGCCTGCCAAGCTGTATTTGCTGGACCAGGCCGAAAGCCCGCTGCACGAGCTGGAGCTGGAATTTTCTGAAAAAGCCGGTCAACCCGCTTTTGAAGTGGTAATGGCAGATGTAAGGAACGTAGAGCGCATGCGGAATGTTTTTGCCACCTTCAGGCCGCAGGTGGTGTTTCATGCTGCCGCCTACAAACATGTGCCCATGATGGAGAATAACCCGTCGGAATCCATTCTCACCAACGTGCTGGGCACAAAAACAGTGGCCGAGCTGGCCGCGCAGCATGGCGCTGAGCGCTTTGTGTTTGTGAGCACCGATAAGGCAGTGAATCCCACCAACGTGATGGGCGCCAGCAAGCGTATTGCAGAAATATACATTCAGAGCTTCGGAAAAACCACATCCACTAAGTTTATCACCACGCGCTTTGGCAATGTGCTGGGCTCTAACGGCTCGGTGATTCCGCGCTTCCGGAAACAAATTGAAGAGGGTGGCCCGGTAACTATTACACACCCCGAAATTACGCGCTTTTTTATGACCATTCCCGAGGCCTGCCAGCTGGTGCTGGAGGCTGCCAGCATGGGCAAAGGCGGCGAGATTTTTGTGTTTGATATGGGCAATTCGGTGCGGATTGTTGACCTTGCCCGAAAAATGATCTTACTGTCGGGCCTGAAGGAAGGCCGTGATATTACCATTGAATACACCGGGCTGCGACCCGGCGAGAAGCTTTACGAAGAGCTGCTGGCCAACAGTGAAAACACGCTGCCCACGCACCACAATCAGATACTGATCGGCAAGGTGAGAGAATACGCGTACGATGAAGTGAAAGTGATTGTGGATGAGCTGATAAAGTCGTTTGATACGCAGAACAACGAAGTGATTGTGCAGCGTATGAAGGATCTGGTGCCGGAATTTAAAAGTAATAATTCCGTATTTCAAAAACTGGATTGATATGAAACCCTTTTATTTATTTTTGATTGCGGGCCTGCTTGGATTAGCGGCGGCTGCGCAACCTCCTGCAAAACCCGGGCCAAAGCTGGTGGTGGGCCTTGTGGTAGACCAGATGCGCAACGACTATATATACCGCTATTGGGATCGCTACGGAGAAGGCGGCTTTAAACGATTGGTAAAAAATGGATACTATTTTAAAAACGCGCATTACAATTACATTCCCACCTACACCGGGCCGGGCCATAGCAGCATTTACACCGGCGCCACCCCGCGCGCGCATGGCATTATTGCCAACGAGTGGTTTTTAAAAAACAACGGCACTTATACAAACTGCGTGGAAGACAGCAGCGTAAAACCGCTTGGCTCTGCGAGCCGCGAAGGACGTATGTCGCCCAAAAACCAGCTAAGCTCTACCATTGGCGATGAATTAAAAATGAGCTCAAATGGCAAGGCGAAAGTATTTGGCGTAGCGCTTAAAAACAGGAGCGCCATTTTGCCGGCCGGGCACGCGGCCGATGGCGCCTTTTGGTTCGATGATGCAACCGGCAATTTTATTTCCTCTACCTGGTACATGCCGGCGCTGCCAATCTGGCTGAACGACTTTAATGCAAAGAAGCTGCCTGGCACTTATCTTGCAAAAGGCTGGAACACACTGTACCCGCTTGAAACCTACAGCGCATCCATTGCCGATGACAACCGCTACGAAGGAGTGCCCAATAAACAAAACAAGCCTGTTTTTCCGTACAGCTACACCTCCTTTATTGAAAAAAACAAGGCAGGAATTATTTTGTATACGCCTTACGGTAACACACTCACCAAAGACCTGGCCCTGGCCTGCCTGAAAAACGAGCAGCTGGGAAAGGATGCAGTGACCGATCTGCTGTGCATCAGCTTTTCGAGCAGCGATATTATTGCCCATGCGTATGGACCACGCTCAGTAGAGGTGGAAGATGTATACCTGCGCCTGGATAAAGACCTGGAAGAACTGCTGAATGCCCTGGACAGGGAAGTGGGTAAAAACAATTACACCGTATTTTTAACAGCCGACCATGGCGGCGCCGATGTGCCTAATCATTTAATAGACAATAAAATTCCGGCCGGGTACATCAGCGATAAACAACTGAGCTTCGCCCTGCGATCTTATTTTTATAATACCTATGGGGATAGTACCCTGCTGGCGAGCCTGAGCAACGAACAGGTTTTTATAAGCGAAAAAAAACTTGAGGCATTAAAACTTGACATAGACCAGGTAGAGAAAAAGCTGGCCGGTTTTATGATCACACAGCCTGGTATTGCAGAGGCATACCCATCACATACGCTGATGCGTGAAGCCTATGTGGGCCCGGATTACAGAGGTTTATTGCAAAACGGATACAACCACCGCCTGAGCGGCAATGTGTGCTTTATTTACCAGCCGGCTTGGATGGAGCATGGCGACAAAGGCACCACCCATGGCGCCGGTTATAATTACGATACGCATGTGCCTGTTTTGTTTTACGGCCAGGGCATAAAACCGGGCGCATCGGATGAATACATAACCATTACCCAGATTGCGCCTACCGTTTGCGAGCTCCTCAGGATAAACCAACCCAATGCTACCATAGCACAACCGCTCAACCGGCTTTTTAAATGAAGAAACGAATTATTTTTTCTGTTTTATTTTTAGCGGTGCTGCTTCCATCGTGCCACGTGGGCCGCTATTTCATTTATAATTTTGCCGGCATCAGCGATTATAAAAAATTTCAGCAAAAAGAACTGAAGAAAGCCCCCGAGCCCTTTTATTTTAAGGAAGGTAACAGCAACACGCTGCGCTTGCCTAAAGAGCTGAAGAGGAAGAACAAAACGCTCACGTTTGAAGAAATGCTGAGATCAACCGGCACTGTGGCGTTTCTGGCCATTCGCAACGACAGCATTCTGTATCAATGGTATGCTCCGCGTTACGAAGCCTCTTCCATTGTGCCTTCCTTTTCAATGGCAAAATCATACGTATCGGCCCTGGTGGGCATAGCCCTGCACGATGGGGCTATAAAAAGCACCGCGGAGCCCATTACCACTTATCTCGATTTTTTGAATAAGGAAAAATTTGGCAAAATCACCATACAGCATTTGCTGGATATGCAATCGGGTATTTATTACAATGAGCATTACAACAATCCCTTTGCCGATGTAGGCAAATATTATTATGGCACTAACTTAAAAAAGTATGTGCGGCATATGAAGATAAAAGAAGAGCCGGGAAAGAATTTTGAATACATAAGCCTGAATACCCAGCTGCTGGGCCTTATTATTGAAAAAGCCACGGGAAAGGATTTGACGGCTTACCTGCAGGAAAAAATCTGGTCGCAGATAGGCACCGAGTTTGATGCCGGATGGAGCATCGATAGCCGGAAGCATGGCACTGAGAAAGCCTTTTGCTGCATTAATGCGCGCGCCAGGGACTATGCCAAATTTGGACGCCTGTACTTGCGCAGGGGCAACTGGCAGGGCCGGCAGGTGGTGCCCGAAAGCTGGGTGGATGAATCGGTAAACTTTAAAGAGCCAAAAAATCGGTTTATTTATTCCAATCAATGGTGGCATACACCTGAATTTTACAAGCTGGCCGATACAGCCACCCTTGCAAAACCTTATGAAATAAGGGATACAAAATACGAGGGAAAGCTCATGCAATATGTGGCAGCGCCCAGCGGCGATTATTTTGCAGAAGGGTTTTTGGGCCAGTTTATTTACGTGTACCCGTCAAAGAACATAATTTTTGTGAAGCTGGCTAAAAAAGACGGCTGGTTGTACTGGCCGCAATTGTTTAAGGCGATTGCTGAAAAAAACTGAGCTTACTTGCTCAGCTCCTTGTGCCCAAAGCTCAGTTTCATATTATTGGTGGGGCCTGAAAAATTAAGTTTGAGGCCTTTTGCGTTTTCGCCTTCGCCATAATTTTTTGGAACATAATTCTTGCCCCGTTTACGTAAGTTGTGCCAGGGGATGGTGACATTGATGTTTGAGCTTTCTTTAAAATGATAAATGCCTTTTACATACAGGTTCAGCAGGTTTGAGCCTATTTCCAGCTCCTCTATCTGCATTTCAAAGCCTTTTATTTTAAACGTTTCGTTCAGCTCTGAAAATGTAACATCGTCAAAATTCCGGTTGCGAAAAATAATGTTAGACATGTTTTGCACCGGCTCAAAGTTTTGCAAATGCCCGTCTTTTAATTTCAGCTTTACCTCACCTGCCATACTTTCGCCCTTTACTTCCATGTTGTCGTCCAGGTCGGTTTTAAAGGTGGCGTTTAAAAATATGCGGCCTTTTACGTGCCGGCTCTCCACTTTTTTTTGCCCGAAATTCTCAAACTCATCAAACAGCTGGCTGATGTCTATGTCATCCATCTGCATCTCCACATTCACCCGGCTCAGATCATAAATACTGCCCTTGGCTTCCAGCTTTCCGCCGCAGGTATGGGCATTGATGGATTTAATGGTAAGCAGCCTGTTTTTGTGCGAAAGAACAATGCTGGCATTTTCGGCTTCCACTTTGCGGATGTATAATTTTTTGGCAAAGAGCGAGGCATTGAATTCAAATTGGCTTTCATCCACCTTTTTGGCAGATTGTTTGTGTGCGTCGGCCGGCGATTCATTTGCCTTTTTTGCAGCGGCTTCGCCTTTTTTTGGTAAAAATGGATTGAGGTTAAAATAATCGGTGCGGGCGCTCAGGTCGGCTTTTACGGTATTGCTGTATCCCAGCACATAGTTTACAAAGTTTTCGGCCCTGCCTTTTAGTGCGGCTTCTCCGCCCTCGGTACGCAGCAGCAAATTTTCAAACGTAAGGTCGCGGTTATTGACGCGGGCTTTGCCGTTTACCACATAGGTAAAGGGTTTGTTGGCTTCCTGGTAGCTGAAGTTGTTGAACAGCAGGTTGGCATCCAGCCGCATGGCCGGGCTCAGAAACTGCTCTTTATTGAGCCTGTTGGCTGGCCCCGAATAACGCAGCTGCACCACACAGCTGCCTTTCAGAATAAAATCCTGCGCCACTTTGTACTTGATCTTTGAGGCTTCGATCTGCAGGCGCCCGTTAATGGCAATGTCAGGATCGGTAAGATTGCGCAGCAGCACGGAGGCTGAAAAAGGATAATCGTATATTTTACCCTTGATGCCGGTGAATGAAATGCTGGCTTCTTCCATATTGCCTTTGCGCCGCGACGAATCAAGACTAAACACCCGGCCTTTGAACGACACGTTGCTATATGGTATTTTGCTGTGGCCTATTTTAATGTTGTTGTTGGTTACATCAATATTCACCAGTAAAATGGGATCTTGTTTTACCCGAAGTGCAGTAATGATCAGTGCCGTGGCATTAAAAGGTTTTTCAACGCTGAAGTTGCCGAGCGCTTTTTGGATTTTTGGCGTCAACAGACGGCTTGCCTCTTCGTAGCGGATATTTTCACTTTTTATCTGCAGCATCAGGCTGCCAGTATCGGCCAGCGTAATAAAAGAACTAACGCGGTAAGGATGATTTTGTATGCTTACCGAAGATGATGGGTATACAACAATCATTTTACTTTTAAAATATGCCGCCAGCGAAAGGCTTGTTTTAACGGATGTGTTTTTTAAGAATGGCCCGTTTTTAGGATTAAACAGCAGCTCCGTAATTTTCAGATCACCCTCCATCCGGGCCCAAAGCCCGTCCTGTGCCTGTTTCAGTCGGATGTGCTCATCCACCAGGTGCAGATCTATGTTTTGATTTTTATCATGATTTATAAAGCGGAAACGCGTGTTTTTTATAGTTACCTTATCCACTTCAAAGCTAATGGTGCTGCTGTCGTGGTGGGCCGCTGCGGGCGATTGCCTGACCTCGAAATTGCGGGAGCCATCGGTATTTTTTACCAGCAAAATTTCGGCATCGCTGATGGAAACCGAACGCACCACAAATTGTTTGTGCAGTAGTTTTTTGAGATTGAACGACAGGGAAATTGATCCTGCTTTTAAGAATGGTTCATTGGGATTGGGATACCGATCGCTGGCCAGGTAAATGTTTTTGAGCTTTACCGATGCCTGGGGCCAGTTGCTGAAAAACGATACATCGGCATCTTCTATTTTAAGGGTAAGCCCGTAGCCTGCTTTAAGATTATCGGTGAGCAGCTGCGCCATTTCTTTTTTGTAGAAAGTAATGAGCACAAACACCGACGCAATAATGAGAAACAGAAGAATAAAGAGGCCGAGAAAAATGCGTTTGATAATTTTCATGCGTGGCGATGCTGGCTTTTATTCCCTGGCCGGTGGTACAGGAGTAACGCTAATTTAACCCAAAAATTTTATAAACCCGGCTTATTTCGGCAAAGTGGCACAAACATCTGCCAGGGCTATAAAAAATAATGCCAGTTAATGCGCTGCATTTTACCGCTGCACAAACCACAGGGCGGTGATCAGGGTTTTGGCATCGTTCATGTCCGCTGCGCCGGTTATAAAATCGGCCTTGCTTACTTCAACAATTTCGATTTCTTCATGCTCTTCTTCAAGCCCTCCGCCGGCGCTTACTTTATCGCTGTCAGAAACCTCGGCATAATACAGGTGAAGCAGCTCCGAGCTATAGCCCGGGCTGGCAAAAGAAGAGGCAATGTGCGTGAGCTTACCGGGCTGCACGCGGTAGCCGATTTCTTCCTCGCATTCGCGCAGGGCAGCCTGTTCGGGTGTTTCGCCGGGATCTACCTTGCCCGCCACAATTTCTAAAATATTGCCGGCGTGTTTGGATGAAATAGCATAGCGGAATTGTTTGGTAAGAATAAACCTGCCGCTGCTGGTATTGTATACCAATACGCCCGAAGCTTCCGCTCGGTTGAGCCGCATGCGGCTTACCCGTGCCGACCGTTGTATTACCTCCGCTTCCTCTACGTGAAACCAATCGTTAAAAACCGTTTTTTCGCTGATAATTTTTGCCATATTTATTTTGCCCATCACTATTTGGACATGCTGAAGTTAGCCGATAAAATCGAAGTGTTTTACTAAAGAATTCTTAAAAGAATGGCTATAAAAACAAATTTAGTGGGGGAACAAGGGGATTAGCTACGCTGATCCCGGTATTGCACAGAGTTCCCGCAAACAACACAAAGCCGGCTACGTCGCTTTATTTTATGCGCCTGCGCTTATGAAAGCAGAGCTTTCACGCTTGGTGCATAAAATAAAAAAGCCGCGCATTGCGCGGCTGCTTTGTTTTGTTAGGGTAAGTAATGGGATTCGAACCCACGACCCCCAGAACCACAATCTGGTGCTCTAACCAACTGAGCTATACCTACCGTTTAGGACGGCAAATGTAGTGATTTTTTTGTTTTTGAAAAAAAATTTATCGGATCAGGGTCACATTTCCTTTGCGGAATGTTTCTTCTCCATTGATACATTTTACCTTCAGGTACCAGCCAAACACGCCAATGTCGGCGGGCCGGCCCTTGTAAAGGCCATCCCAGCCCTGGGTTTTGTCGGTGGTTTCAAATACTTTTTCGCCCCAGCGGTTATACACGGCAAAGTACACCTCGTCTATCTTCAGCCCGCGCACCCTGAAAAGATCGTTTTGCCCGTCGTTGTTAGGCGTAAAGGTATTGGGCACAAACACATCCTTATCAATGCACCCTTCGGTGTAAGCATCCACGTGCGTTTCGGCGCTTTGCCGGCAGGCGCCTTTTACGGCCACGGCGGTGTAGGTGGTTGGCTTATCGGGTTTGGCGGTTACGGTATAGCCCGTTTGAGGCGTGGTGCTGCCCGGCGGCAGCCAGCTCACCTGCGCGCCCGGGTCGCCGAGATATACCAGTGTGCTGGAATTGCCGGTAATTATAAACGATGGATTGGCCTGCGCGCTCACCGGAATAGTGGAGAGCGGGGTTACAACTACCGTAGTAGTTAGTAAAAACTGGCAGGGGCCGGTGGGGCTGGTAGTGGTAATAATAACCGAGTATACGGTGGTGGCCTTGGGCGAGGCATTGGGATTGCTCATCACCGGAATATCGAGGCTTGCAGCCGGCGACCAGGAGTAGCTGATACCACCTGTGGCGCTGAGCTGCACGCTGCCGCCTTCGCAAACGGTGGTGGGCGAGCTAATGCCCACAGGAGGTGGAGTGCCCACCGTTACCGGTTTTGTAATGGTATCGCTGCAGCCAAAGCCGTTGATGCTGATGAGCCTTACGTTGTAGGTGCCGCCTGTGCTGTAGAATTGGTACGGGTTTTGAACCGTGCTGGTAACAGAAGAACTAAGCTGCCAGTTCCAGGCAGTGACATTAGCCGCCGATAGATCGGTAAAGTTAACACCGCCCCCGCAGGGATTGACGCTGAAACTGAAATTGGCCGTGGGGGTGGGGTTTACCAATACCTGTGTGGTAACGGTGCCCGCACAAGTGTGCTGTGGAGTTACATGAAGAACCGAAACCGTATAAATGGTACTTATAGTAGGGCCGGCGATTGGCGTGGCAGATTGATTGTTATTAAGGCTTCCTGCGGGATTCCAGGTATAGCTGGTGCCGCCGGTTACCGTGAGGGTTGTTTTGGATCCGAAACAGATGCTGGCGCTATTGACGGCCGGCGCGAAATTAAACACATGCACCGTATTGGCTTTGGCGGCGCTGCAGCCATTCACATCTTTGGTTGTAAGCGTTACTGTGTAATCGCCGTTGGCGGCATAGGTATGCGAAGGGGCTGTGACTGTATAGGTGTTTCCATCGCCAAAATTCCAGGTGTATGGGTTGGCGCCAAGGCTGCCGGAAGAGCCATTGGCCGTGCTTACCGAATTGGTGCAGGGAAGCGGGGTTACCGTAAAATTAGTTGTTGGTAATGGAAACACCGTAAAGGTTTTTACGATGCTGTCTTTTTTTACACACCGGGTAGTATCTATTACAAGCAGTGATACCGTGAACACACCAGCGCTGGTAAAAGTGATGGTAGGATTGGGAATAACAGAAGTGGTAACGCCGTTGCCAAGGTTCCAGAGATAGCTGGTGCCGGGCAGACTGTTGGTGAGTGTGAGCGTAAGCGGCACGCAGCCTGTTACCGTATTGCTGGTGATGACTGCTACCGTGTTTTGCAGTTTAAAATCGAGCTTAAATACACCGTTATTACAATTATTGCTTTTATTTACAAGGCCCGGCAATACGGGTGATGCTGATGGCCAGGCGCCTGGCGTTACCGGAAAATCCTGGCCTGGGTTACTGATAAACGTATTTTGAGGTGTGAGTGTTGTAGAAGAGCAGCCGGCGCAAACCGATTGGTAGATAATGCCTCTGCGATCGAACCGCGAGGTGCCCCCATCCACATGCTCTGCGCTTTGTGCGCCGCCAAAATAAGTGCCGTATAAAAGCGAATTAAAATTCGGGCTCAGGGCCATTAAATAAAAATCAATACCATTGGGCGGATTGGAATAAAGTGCGTTAGGGGTTACAGGCATGTTGCTGATGGGAGTGCAGCTCATAAAAGAGCCTCCCCAGCCGGATAGGTAAATATTACTGTTACAAACATCCACGGCAAATGCCGAAGGAGAAATGTCGAGTGTGGGAGAGCCGGAACCAAAAACAGTGGACAGGTTGACGTTATTTAATTGCCTGTCGAGCCGGGCAATAAACTGGTGCGAATTAGGATTGGCATACACGCCGGGAGACACCGGCATATTGCCGAGCGATTGGCCATATACATAAATACGGCCTTTCACATCGCTTTGTATAAAATAGCTTTGGTCGTACGATGCTGTGCCAATATAAGTGGATTTAAGAAGGGTGTTGCCTGCCGCATTGATCTTGGCTATAAAGCCATCGGCTTTGCCACCATTATATGTTGTTTGGTAGCAGCCGGGTTTGGTGGGAAAATTGCTGCTGTACGTGCCCCCGGTTACAAATACCTGCAGGGTATCGTCCACTATTAATGAATAGCCCGCATCGTTGCCGCTGCCACCCAGATAAGTGCTGTATAATAAATTAGACAGGTTGTTGCTGAGTTTGAACACAACGGCATCCTGCTTGCCGCTCAGAGTGCCGCTTATGGGAGTAACTGTGGGGAAATCTGGTGAGCGCGTGGAGCTGGCAATGTATACATCCAGGTTTTTGTCCAGCTGAATTTCTCCGCGGTACTGATCGCCATAATTGTACTGCAATGAGTCGGCCTGCGACTCATTACTTACATTAATGAAGCCTATGGGCGAAGCCACAATGTTATAAAGACAAATGGGCACCGTGTAAGTGGTAAGAGCATTATTGCAGTTAATTCCGTCGTTACCACTTCCTCCCAGGTAGGTAGAAGATAATAAGGTGCTGCCGGTTGGGTTGAACTTGCTTACATAAATATCGCTGCCCCCCTGAAAAGAGGTGCCGTTAAACACAAAGTTGATGTTGCTGCCGCCGTTAAACGTTTGGTCGTACCCGTTGGGAGTAGGAAAATCAGTAGAGCTGGTAGCACCGTATAAGTAGAGGTTGTTCAGAGAATCGGTAATGAGGCTCGAAACAATTTCGGTGCGCATGCCTCCAAGATAGGTTGAATAAACCAACGAGTTACCGGTGGCATTGTATTTGGTGATCACCACATCGGTGAGGCCTGGCAAGGCTCCTGCCTGTCCGGGCTGTGGATTAAAGCTGATGTCATAGGAGCCGGCCACCACCGGATAACCCTGGTAAAAACAAGTGCCGCCGGCGTATAAATTCCCTTGGTTATCAAAGGTGGCGGTCATGCCAAAATTATCGGCCGTTGAGCCCGATTGTGCGGCAAATACCAATACAGGGTCAATCACCAGTTCATGGCTTTTATCATAACCTTCAGGAAAATCAAAGCTCAGCACATTATCCCTCAGCACATAATTACATTTTACTTCTTTTACCAGGCCATTGATAAGCTGGTAGGCGTAAGGCTTTTGCTCTGTCACTTCGTTCACTTCCAGCTTCAGGTATAAAACGCCGTTTTGAAGCTTTAGCCTGCTCATGCCTTCATATTTTAAACGGATGGCAGAAGCATTGGCATTTTCTTTTACATGAAAATTATATTTTAAACCGCTTGTTGCAGTAATTACTTCGTAGTCGATGCCAGGATAAAGGTTGCGCAGCCAAACGCGGTGATAGTTCTTTACGTTTCCCTTCCACCTCCGCTCATCTTTGCCGATAAAAAAATTCTCATAGTCGGTTCCTGCCTCTGTTCTTTCTACTGTGGGATCAGGCAAAGCGCCTTCAAAATATATTTTATAAGCATGGCCTTTAATGTTATAGTTATTGTGAGCAAAGCCGGCAAATGCCGCATGATGGATGGCCCTGTATTTTTTCTTGTCGTAAAAGTTAAAGGTAAGGGCGTTTTTTTCGAGAAAGAGCGCGCCTCCGTCCAGCTGCGCGCGAAAGAGGATATGATCGTCCCATTGGCCCTTGTTTTCGGTAAAACGTAGGGCCGGGCTCACGTGAGGGATAACTGCATGCCGGGAGGAATCCTTTTGGGCTCTGATAAGGCTGCTGCCGGTAACAAGAAAGAATATAGCCAGCCAGGCTTTGGTCATCTAACCAAATATACAGCAATCATGCCGTTTTTGCAAAGTTCAAGGGCCTGTATTTAGCGGGCTGAAGGTTAAAATGAGGGAAGGAAGTGCCCCTTTTTTGAGGGCCAAACGATTTAATATAGCAGGTTACGCAACTTCTTGCTATTTTTGCACCCTTATGCCAAACATTGTAGCCATTGTAGGAAGACCCAATGTGGGTAAATCGACCCTTTTTAACCGGTTGACCGAAACCCGCCAGGCCATTGTAGACGAGGTGGCCGGCGTGACCCGCGACCGGCACTACGGCAAGGCGGAGTGGCAGGGCGTGGAGTTTAGCCTGGTGGACACCGGCGGCTACATACAGGGCAGCGACGATATTTTTGAAGGAGAAATCCGCAAGCAGGTAAATATTGCCATTGAAGAATCTACTGCCCTGCTGTTTGTAGTGGATGTTACAGAAGGTGTAACCGCCTTCGACGCCGAAGTGGCAAGCCTTATCCGAAAAAGCAAAAAACCGGTGATGATACTGGCCAATAAGGTGGACAGCCATGATAAAGCGGCTTACGCAGCAGAGTTTTATCAGCTTGGCCTGGGCGAGGTGTATCCCATCTCCGCCATCAGCGGCAGCGGCACCGGCGATTTTTTAGATAAGCTGGTGGAAATGCTGCCCAAAGATGAAAAAGGCCTCGAAGAAATAAGCATTCCAAAAATTGCCATTGTAGGGCGGCCCAATGTGGGCAAATCCTCGCTCACCAATGCCCTGCTGGGCGAAGAGCGGAACATAGTTACCTCTATTGCCGGCACCACGCGCGATACCATTAACACCCGCTATACCAAGTTCGGCTACGACTTTTGGCTGATAGATACGGCCGGCATGCGCCGCAAGGCCAAGGTGCACGAAGACCTGGAGTTTTACAGCGTGATGCGCACCATTAACGCCATCGAAAGCAGCGATGTGTGCTTGCTGATGATAGACGCGCAGGACGGTATGGAATCGCAGGACCTGAGTATTCTGAGCCTGATCGAAAAAAACCGCAAGGGAGTGGCCGTGGTGGTAAATAAGTGGGACCTGGTGGAAAAAGACACCAAAACCGCTAAAGAGTACGAAGAGCGGATCCGCGAGCGTATGGCGCCCTTTAAGGATATTCCCATTATTTTTACATCTGTGCTCGACAAGCAGCGTATTCTGCGCGCGGTAGAAACAGCCATGCTGGTATACCAGAACAAAACTCGCCACATACCCACGCGCGAGCTCAACGATTATATGCTGCGGGTGATAGACAATACGCCGCCGCAGGCCACCAAGGGGAAATACGTGAAGATAAAATACATTACACAGCTAAAAACAGAGCCGCTGTTTATGTTTTATTGCAACCTGCCCCAGTATGTTACCGAGGCCTATAAACGTTTTCTTGAAAATAAGATCCGCGAGGAATACGATTTCAGCGGAGTGCCTATTGTGATCAGCATGCGGAAGAAGAATTAATATATTCCGTGTTACGGGTTTATTATTTCGGGTTTCTCTGAACTTAGTCGTAAATCATTAGCGGTAGGTCGTAAATCTTGGTTCCCAATCTCCCATTTTCCATCTTACCTTTTCCCTTCAGTTTAGAAAGTTAAGGAGTTACAAGTTAGAAGGCTGAAGGAATGATTATTCCGTGTTAAGGGTTTATTATTTCGGGTTGAATTTGAAGGGGTACAATTCCGTTTTCCATCATCCGTTTTATATAATAGTCATTTGTCGCTGGTTAATAGTTGTTAGTCCTGATTCTTGGCTCCTGCCTCCCAATTACCTATTGTTTCTTCCCGTTATTGAGCCAGCACATGATCAGGTCTTTTTGAGCCTGTGGTAATGGCGGCCCGCCATCGGGCATTAGTTTAGGTATGGCATCAAACACTGTGGCTTTTATTTTTCCGTTATCGGCATAGGTTTTTACCTGGGTGTAGCTGTTCAGCGAAAACCCGCCAACCGGGTTCACATCGCCATGGCAGGCCACACAATTCTCATCCATTATTTTTTTAATGTGTTTGGTATAGGTAATACTGTCGCAGGCACCTGCCGGTGGCGGTGTGCTCACTGGCGGTTTGCCTATTTTTTTGTCGCAACCGGTAAAAAGTGCAAATGCAAGCGTAAGAGAGGCGGCGCCTGTAATAATCAGTCTGCGTTTATTCATAAACTATAAATGATTTGGTTCTGGTAATGGATTTGTTTTGCAGGGTTATAAAATACTGGCCTTTTGCCATGCCTTCCAGGTTAATGGGCGCTGAGCCGTAACCTTGTTGCAGGCTAAGTTGCCATTCTTTTACAAGGCGGCCGCTGGCATCGGTTATTTTTGCAGTGCCCTGGCCGGCTGTTGGCGAAAAATAACCCAGTTGGGCACTGTTTTTGGCCGGGTTGGGAAACACATTATAAACCTGCAGCGTGTTCACAATGTCTTTTTGCGCTTCCTGTAAACCCACATCCAGCGGCGAATTGTCTACTACAATGGTCTCATCACCCGGAAAATAATAAGTAAAGGCAAAAAACACCAGCATCATTTCGTCGGTGGTAGCCTCGCCGGCATTTACCTGTATGGGCGGATTGCTTGGATTCGCAAGATTGGCCGTGGTATTGTCATATGCCGATTGTGCAATGAGTGTACTGCCCTGTGCCACCCGAAGCGGGTTGCGGAAGTTATAAACCCCCTGCCATTTAAAATCCCAGTTGGGAATGTTAATGAGCGGGATGGTGTCGGCTGTACTGGTGGTTGTGTTGCTCTGCAGCGCAAACACCTTCATTTTTTTGCCGATGAGGTGCATGTGCGGGGCCACCGAAAGCAGCGTAAACGCCTGGAAGGGCAGGGTTTGTCCTACAGTGGGCACGGTGCTGGCCGTAAACGTTTTTACAACATTGGGAGGAATGGAAAGCGGGCCGTTGATAAGATTAGCCTCACTGATGGCCGGCGCTAAAAATACTTCGCGAAAGAATGGCGAGGAGCTGTTGGCGGCAAATTTGATATTCACGCGGGTGCTGTCAAGCTTTTGATAAGTGCCTTTTGGATAATGCACCTGCAATACCAGGCGGGTGTTTTTGCGCAGGCGAATGCCCATGCCCGAAGGAAATTTGATGTGCTGCGTGCCCGGCACCCATTCGCCGATGAGCCTCGAATCGCTGCTGCCCGTGCCGTAAAAGCAGGTATAGCCGGCACCCACATCGGCGCTGTCTTTTTGGCGAATCAGGTTGGTGGTGTCTTCGTAAAGCAGCACGTGGTGCACAATGCTTGCGTTACCCGGCTTCACCTCAATTTCGGAGGCGAACTGATCGGTGGCAAAATTGGTGTTGATGATAAAGCAGCGGTACAGATCGGTGGCGGTATTTACCAGGTAGTTCTGCATTTTGGCGCTAAAATCAATAGATGGCAAATTGCTGGTGTTGTTGGTATACACCGGTGCCGAAGGAGCATTGGCGTTGTTGCCTTGCGGGGCTCCATTGAGCACCCACTGCGAAATTTTATTTTTGTCGTTATCAGACAAAATGCGCTCAAAAGCCAGGTGCCTGTAATTGGCATCGGGCGGCCAGGGCGGCATGTAATTGCTGTTTACATACTGCTTTATGAGGTAGCGAAAATTGTACGCATCGTTGTAGCTCATCAGCGGATTGGGCGCCAGGCCTCCCAGGTGGTGGCAGCTGGTGCAGTTTTTGTATAAAATGGGGGCAATGTCATCGGCCCAGGTTGTTGTTTGCGAATGCAAAGGCTTTATACAGATCACAAACAGTGCGATCCATACCAGTTTGTGTGCTTTCATCATTATATAAAAATAGAAAACTTTTTCCATAAATAAGGCACTTTTAGGAATAAAACCTGTATTTTAGTTTTTTATAATTCCTGTATATGAAGAAACTCAGCTATATCCTTGTATTCATCGCTTTTATAGGTACCGCTCAAAACGATAAAAAGGGAAATGTGCTCACCAATACCGGCGATGCCGCAAAAATGGTGCTGGCTAAGCAAAAAATGTATGCCGGCGATTTTGTAGGAGCGCTTAATTCGTTCCGCGAAATTGAGAAGAACAGCCCTCAGGATGCTGCTGTGCTGCACTACGTAGGCTTTTGTTATTATAACCTGCGGCAAATGGATAAAGCGAAGGAAACGTTTCTGAAAGCCGAAGCCACCCAAAAGGATGTGAAACCGGAGACCCATTTGTACCTGGGCCGGATTTACCAGGCGGAGGAGAATTTTGACAAGGCCATTGAGGAGTTTACCCTGGTGAAAGACGATAAAAATGCCGAAAAAGAAGTGATGGAAGACGGTACCACCCTGCTGAGCCAGTGCCAGAACGCCAAAACGATGATGGCCGGGCCGCTGGACGTAACTGTTACCAACCTGGGGCCCGATATTAACAGTAAGTTTGACGATAAAAACCCTTGCATTACCGCTGATGCCCGCAAAATGGTGTTTACCACCCGCAGGCCCGAAGGCACCGACGCTGAGGTGGATGCCGAAGGCGACGGCAAGTATTTTGAGAACATTTATATGGCGGCTTACGATTCGGTGACGCGGGGCTTTGCAAAAGCAGAGCCTGTGAGCGGCTCGGTAAACACCAAGGCACACGATGCCTGCACCAGCATTTCGCCCGACGGCAAGCAGATTTTTATTTACAAAAACGATGTAAACAATAAACAATCGTATGGCGGCGAAGTGTACGTGAGCAAGATCACCGCCGGCAAATGGAAAACTCCCGAACACCTGGGCAAGCCCATTTCATCGAGTTATTGGGAAGGCGGCGCCTGCGTGTCGCCCGACGGTAAAACCTACTTTTTTATGAGTGAGCGCAAGGGAGGCTATGGCCGCAGCGACATCTGGATGGTGCAGAAGCTGAATAAAAAAGAATGGGGCGAGCCCGTAAACCTGGGACCCGAGGTAAACACTAAATACGACGAGGCCGGCATGTTTCTGGCTCCTGATGGCAAAACACTTTTCTTTTGCAGTGATAATCCCAACAGCATGGGCAGCTACGACGTGTTTAAAACCGTGCTGGAAAACGGTAAATGGAGCACACCGCAAAACCTGGGCTACCCCATTAACAGTGCCGCTAAGGAAGGTCAGCTGAGCGTAAGCGCCGATGCGCGCTTTGCCTATATTTCGAGCGAGCGCAAAGGCGGCCTGGGCGAAAGCGATATTTATAAAATAGACCTGAAAGATTATGCCATTCTTGAAAAAGACGGCAAGCGCAAAACCGGCGGCCTTAGCATTTTAAAAGGCACCATCCGCGAAGGCGGCGAAGGCTACGGCATTGCCGATGTGGAAGTGACCGTGAAGGACGAATTGAACACGCCGGTGGCATCGGCCATTACCAACGAAAACGGTGAATATTTTTTGACCTTGCGCGGTGGAAAATATGAGCTCAATGTGCAGAAAAAAGGCTACCAGGACATTCACGAAAAAATTGAACTGGCACAAAGCGAAAAAGAAACAGTGATCCTTGAAAAAGGCTACCTGCTTAAAAAATAAGCCTGTTTGCAGACTGGCGTTGCGGTATACCCCATAACCGTTAATTATTACTAACACCAGGCATAAACTCTTGAGGTGCTATACGAAACCGGCCCCGGAGTGAGTTAATTATTTTTATCTTTGTATAAGAATTCAGAATGGAAATTGTAAAAGGTTCAGGGTTTGTTCCCGGCGAATTATTGGGAAAAATAAACTCTCCCGCAGATCTTAAGAAACTAACCGAAGAGCAGCTGGAACAGGTGAGCGCCGAGCTACGGCAGTTCATCATCGACCTGGTTTCGGTTAAGGGCGGGCACTTTGGCGCCTCACTGGGCGTGGTTGAATTAACGGTGGCCCTGCACTATATTTTTAATACACCTTACGATCAGCTGGTGTGGGATGTGGGCCACCAGGCCTACGGCCACAAAATACTTACCGGCCGCCGCGATGTGTTTCACACCAACCGGGTTTACAAAGGCATCAGCGGTTTTCCCAAACGCAGCGAAAGCCTTTACGATACATTTGGCGTGGGTCACTCGTCTACCTCCATCAGCGCAGCGCTGGGCATGGCAGTGGCCAGCAAATACGAAGGGCTTAAGGATAAGCAGCACATTGCCGTAATAGGAGATGGCGCCATGACCGCCGGGCTGGCCTTTGAAGGCATGAACCATGCCGGTGTTGAAAATGCCAACCTGCTGGTGGTGCTTAACGATAACTGCATGAGCATTGACCCCAACGTGGGCGCTCTCAAAGAATATTTAACCGATATTACCACCTCGCATACTTACAACAAAGCCAAAGACAAGGTGTGGGAGCTGCTGGGCAAAATCAGCAAGTTTGGCACCAACGCCCAGGAAATAGCCAGCAAGGTGGAGAATGCAGTAAAAACCAGCCTGCTGAAACAAAGTAATTTGTTTGAGTCGCTCAAGTTCCGCTACTTTGGCCCTGTAGATGGGCACGATGTGGTGCGCCTCACCCGGGTGCTGGCCGATTTAAAAGATATTCCCGGACCAAAATTGCTGCACATACTTACCAAAAAAGGAAAGGGATATAAGTTCAGCGAAGAAGGCAACGAAACCGTGTGGCACTCGCCGGGCCTGTTTAATAAGGAAACCGGCGAAATTATTAAGGTAACGCCAAAAACACCGCAGCCGCCCAAATACCAGGATGTGTTTGGCCATACGATTGTGGAGCTGGCCGAAAAAAATCCGAAGATCATGGGCATTACGCCCGCCATGCCATCGGGCTGTTCGCTTAACATTATGATGAAAGCCATGCCCGACCGGGCGTTTGACGTGGCCATTGCCGAACAGCATGCCGTTACTTTCAGCGCCGGGCTTGCCACGCAGGGCCTCATTCCTTTTTGCAACATTTACTCCTCGTTTATGCAGCGCGCCTACGACCAGGTGATACACGATGTGGCGCTGCAGGATCTGAAAGTGGTGTTTTGCCTCGACCGCGGCGGCCTGGTGGGCGCCGATGGGCCAACACACCACGGCGCTTACGACCTGGCGTTTTTCCGCTGCATTCCCAACATGATTGTAAGCGCACCGATGAATGAAGAGGAGCTGCGCAACCTGATGTACACCGCGCAGCTCGAAGACGTGCCGGGTCCTTTCAGCATTCGTTATCCGCGTGGCAATGGGGTGATGGTGGACTGGAAAACACCGTTTACAAGAATTGAAATTGGCAAAGGCCGTAAAATAAAAGACGGCAGCCAGGTGGCCATTTTATCCATTGGCCACCCGGGCAACCTGGTTGCCAATGCCATTGAGCTGCTGAAAGAAAAAGGCATTGATCCTGCGCATTACGACATGCGATTTGCAAAGCCGCTGGATGAAGCGCTGCTGCACGAGGTATTTGGCCGCTACACTAAGGTAATTACCGTGGAAGACGGCTGTATTACAGGTGGCATGGGCAGCGCCGTAATTGAGTTTATGGCCGATAACCATTACACGGCAAGGGTGCAGCGCCTTGGCATTCCCGATAAATTTATTGAGCATGGCGAGCCCATGGAGCTTTTTGAAGAATGCGGTTATTCCCCCGCCCGGATTGCAGACTCGGTGATGGAGATCTTGAAGGAGAAAGAGCAACGTACTAAACAAGCATAAACAACACAAGTGGAAAAGTTCAAAGTATCTGTAAAACTACATTGTACGGCCAAAGAGGTATTTACCGGATGGCTGAACGATAAGGTGCACTCTGATTTTACAGGTGGAGCAAAAGCAACAACAAGTCCCAGCGAGGGCGGAAGTTTTTCGGCATGCGACGGTTATATTACCGGCACCAATGTGGAAATCTTCCCGTATAAAAAAATAATCCAGAAGTGGCGCACCACTGATTTTTCGCCGGGCGATGAGGATTCGGTGATAGAATTGTTTTTTACTTTTAAAGACGATTACACATTGGTATCCATCAGCCACAGCAACATTCCCGACGGGCAGGGCGAACGGTATAAAAAGGGATGGAAAGACCATTACTTTTCATACATGAAAAAATACTTCGAGAAGTAAAACGTAATCCTGTTATTTCTGAATCACAATTTTGCGAACAGCTTTGTTCTGGCCGCTCTGAACAGTGATAAAATAAATGCTGTCGGGCAGGCGGGCAAGATCGATCTCCTGCTTTTTTAAGAGCGTGTTTTTTTGCTCATACACTTTTATGCCGGCGGCATTGTATACCGTTATGTCTGAATTTAAATCGGCACCTTCCACTACAAACAGGCCTTGGCTGGGGTTGGGATAAATCTTAAGCTCGGGCGAGGCATCGCACAGCACCGCTGCAAGCTTATAATGTTTTTCTGAGCCGTCGTTATCCGTTTGTTTTAACCGGTAGTAAGAGGTGCCGATAAAAGGATTGTTATCGGTAAATGCATAGCTCTTTTTTTCGCGGGTGGTGCCTGCGCCTTTTATCTGGCCAAGGGTTTCGAAACGAACACCATCCAGCGTGCGCTCAATCGTAAAGTAAGCATTGTTAATTTGCGAGGCCACTGTCCAGTTAACGTTCACCCGGTCTGCGCTGCAGGTGGCATCAAACGCCAGCAGCTCGATGGGCAGGGTGCTGGCCACCGAGTTGGTGGTGGCAATGGTATAATACGAATTGGTGGGAATGTTGGCTGCATCTACAGCAAACTGCACCCGGTCGTTCACCACCGATTTGGTGGTGCCGGCAACAATGGAAAACGTAGCGGCAGGTGAGTTGCGCGCCAAAAGCACGTAGTTGGAGGCCGTGCCGGGCATACCGGGCATGCCGTACTCGCCAAAGTCAAAGTAAATAGTAATGGTGCCATTGTTGGCGCCCACATCCGTTTTGTTCAGGTACCAGTCGTTGCTCCAGCGCTGCACCACGGTGGCAGGCAGGTTGGCGGTTGACAGGGCTGCGCCTACCGGGCAGTTAATGCCTATGGTAAGATAATCGCCATTGTCTTTTAAAAAATCGCCCGCGGCCTGGCCTATTACAAAGCCCATGCCCACCGTGCTCCGTGTGCCGCTCACACTATCGGTGGCGCTTTCGCGGCCTACACCGGCTACAAAACGATTGTAGGTGGTGGCAGTGGGCGGTGTGTATTTGCTGTTGCTGATGCTAACGGCGCTGTATGCCGCCTGATTGGTTTCCAGAAGGGTTCGGCGGGTAACGGAAAGATCGGTGGGAAAAATAATAACTTCCGATTCGCGCACAGCCGGAAAAAGAAGCGAGGAGTTGACGTAGCCCCCCAGCAACAGGCTGCCGCTGATAGCAGCGCCCACCGCACTGGCCGAATTGCTCAGCGGCACATTGGCGCCGTTGAGGTAGGTAGACATGCCGCCGCTGCCCGGCTGTTGTATGGTGGTGGATATAAAAGGGGTGGCAGGATAATTCACATTAGGGCTCGATGGGCAATTGGCCACCCATTCCTTTACTCCAATCACCGAAGTGCCGGCGGTAAGAAACGATCCGCCTGAGCTGCCGATGCCAATGGCAACGCCAGCCTGACCCAGGTTTACATCCGTACCCAATTTTACAAAGGCTCCTGCTGTAGAGCTGCCCGAAGTATTGGCCAGCAGCGACATGGTAACCGGATAAGCGCTTACCGGCAATGGCGCCACTACATTTTGCAACAAGCCATTAAAAAACACGGCCGGTATCGAGCTGTTTTTTTCGATCAGGCCGGCATTGATGATCCTGGCCTGCGAAGAGGCGGTGAGCTGCACGGCGTCTTTGAGGTTGCCGCTCTGATCGTACCAGGTGGCCACATAGGCGCTGGCCGGCGAAGCGGGCAAAACCAGGGCAGGCCCCGAGGTAGAATAATACTGCGATTGCGACCACTCGAGAAATTGCCGGTCGGTGGCCGAAGGCAGGGCATCAAAGGTGATGATCTCCGAAATCCACCCGTTAAGCCCGGTAACACCATCGGAACGGCTGCCCAGCGTAAGCGGATTGCCGTTGTCGCCATAAGAGCCCACTGTGCCCGAAGCCGTGAGGCCGCCGTTGTAATAAAAATTATAGCTGCCGCCCGAGGCGGCCTGGTAGGTCCATACAGAGAGTGGCAGCGCCGAGTTAAACGTTTGCCCGTAACCAAAAAACGAATAAGCGGCGCCGTTTCCAACAACCATTTGGGCATTGTACAAATCAAGCGGGGCCGGGTAATTAACGGTGGTTTTATTTACAATGGTATTGTAGGTAACATCTGTTCCAACCCTTGCTACGGCATTAAAACAAGCTGCTGTGCCATAGGTGGTGTAGGCAGCTGTGTTCATAAAATACCCCATGCCCAACCAGCGAAGGGCCGGCATGCCGCCCTGCCGATCAATAACACCCGCATTGACAATACGCGGCTGGCTGCCGGCGGTGGCCTGGCCGGCATGCCGCAGCTTGCTGCTTTGATCGTACCAGATGGTAACAAAGGCGCTGTTGCTGCCCACAAATGTTTTTAATGCAGCTGTATCCAGGTCGCCGTTGGCGGTAAAGCCAATATCAAGCGTGGGGCTGCCGACAGCGCTGCTGCGCACGCGTATGGCTGAGCCGGCATAAGAGCAACTGAGCCTTCGCAGGCTATAAGCGGTGGCGGCAGTCACAGTTGTAGCGCTTAAGGGATTGGCAGCAATCACAAATTTTTTTAAGGCAACGGTGTCCAGGTCGCCACAGGTGCTAAAGCCAATGTTTGTTACGCCATTATCGCAGGTGCGGCGCACCTGTATGGCATTGCCCTGGTAGCCGGGAATAAGCTTACGCATGCCGAATGCTGCGGCAGATCCATAACTTACCTGGGCCTTGTTTGTGGGAATCAGTAAAACAAACGAAATGAGGAAGAAAAAAATCCTAATCATGGTAACTGTTTTAGGGCGTTGCTATGATCGTAGTTTCGGGTGCAATAAATTATTATCCATGTAAATATAGGACATTATTTAATGAATACGGCCTAAAATAAAAAACCTGCACAATTTCTGCGCAGGTTTTTATGTACATAAAGATTTTGCTTATTGATTGGGAATAATCAGGCTTTTTGTGTTTACGGTTGCCATATTAAACCAACCCACTCCTTTTATTTTAGCATCCGAAGGTGTTTTAATATTGGTTCTCACATTTTCGGGTGTGGTTGCAAATAAACCGCCATTATTGATTTGTGCTACTGCCTGCAGCAAAAAGAAATAGGTTTCGCGCGATACCGAGTGGATCTCCACCCGGCACTTATTGCCGCTGGCGTATTGTTTAAAGCTAAGCAGGGTGGCCGGCGGTGTAAAAGGCACACTGTCTTTGCCATCAGCATCTTCTATGGCACCACCGGTTCCGTCAATGCATACATTCAGGTCGCCGGCCGCAGAAAAGGCAGTATCGTTGCGAAAGGTTTTTACCCAGTAATAATCGGTACTGGCGTCTACCTTATCCCTTGCCTGCATGGTACACGACCAGGCGGTTAATGGTGTTCCGAATCCCCCGTTCACGTCTTCAAAACGGGTGGTAATGGTGTCGATGGTGGCCGAGCGTTTTTGAGTAGCCAGTGCTTTATATACAACACCATCAATGGTCACATTCAGCTCGTACTGATGGTTGATTTTTGCGATGGTATCAGTGGGTGCCAGGTTAAACACGTAGTTGCCGTGGTCGGTATACGTAAATGTATATTGTGCATTGGTGCTAAGGTCTTTTAATACCACGGCGGCGTTGGTAATAGGAGGTGCCTCGCGGTTGCTGAAATAACTGTCGTTACTTAACACACGCACCACCTGCGGCTGGCGGAGGTCGTTCAAAAAGGCATCGATCACGTACAGCTTCGATCCCTCGTCGAGTTTTATCTGTATTACATCCTGGCAGGAGCTAAGAATAATGCCTGCAAAACCGATCAAGAAAAATTTAAATACTGTTTTCATATCCTGTTTTAGAAATTAAAGTTATATGTTACGGCTGGCACAATAGTGCCTATCATTGAGAAGCGCACGGCTTCGGTTTGCTGTTGTGAAGGGTCGTTCTCCTTGGTGCGGAAGAAGATGCTGAACGCATTGCGGCGGTTATACACGTTGTATACGCTAAACACCAGGAATTGCTTGTAGCGGCGGCTTTCGTTCTTTTTGAAGGCATAGGTAGCGCCAAAATCAAGCCGGTGGTATGGAGTTACGCGATAGTTGTTGCGGATCCCATCGGTGTTGTATGGAATGTTGAGGTTCTGAATCTGCAGCTTGGTATTTGGGAACGTGGCAGGTGTGCCGCTCAGAAACACAAAGTTAGCCGATAAGGTCCAGCGCTTTGTAATGTCGTAGCTCACGCTGGTGTTTAAGCAATGCGTGCGGTCGTAGCGGCTGTAAAACCAGTTGCCGTTGCTGATGTCAGCCACCTTGCGCTCGGTTTTGCTAAGCGTGTAGCTGAGCCAGCCGGTAAGCTTGCCTTTGGTTTTTTTCACATACAGCTCCATGCCATAAGCGCGGCCAAGGCCCTGACGCAGTTGTGCCTCAACGTTGGGGTTAATGAACAGGTCGGCATTATCAATATAATCCAGCTGGTTTTGCATTTGCTTATAGTACACCTCCACCGAGGTTTCGTACATGTTGTTTTTTAAATTCCTGAAGTAACCAATGCTTCCCTGGTCGGCAACAAGCGGTTTCAGGTTGTTGGAAGCCAGTGTGTAAACATCGAGCGGGGTACTGGCTGCGGTGTTGCTGATCAGCTGGATATATTGTGCCATGCGGTTGTAGCTGGCTTTTATAGAGCTGAAGGAGTTGATCACATAGTTCATGGCGAAACGAGGCTCGGGGGTTACATACGTTTTAATGGTTTTCCAGGCGCCGTATTCTTTGGTTTCCCTTAGTGGCAATTGCTCATTCAGCGTGGTATCGCCATATGTGTAGGCTGTGCCTTTGCCCATGTAACTGAATATGCTTACGCGCAGGCCATATTCAACGGTAAGCCGTGGCAGCAGCTTTTGTTCGTTGCCGGCATATACAGAGTATTCAACACCGTAACGCTTGTCTGATTTAAGATCCTTCGCTGCGCCATCGCTGAATTTTACGCGGGCATTGTAAGGTAAAAAATCGTACATAAGCGCCTGCGCACCAAAGCGAATGGTGTTTTTATTGTTTAAGAAGTATGAAAAGTCAGGCTTGATGCTGTAGTTAATCACGTTGCTTTTCCATTTAAAGCCCTGGCCGTCTTCGGTTTTAAATTCAAGATAGTAATCGTAGTTGCTGTAAAACGCCGTAGTGTTCATAAACAGCTTTTTGTTGAAGATGTGGTTCCAGCGGGCAGTGGCGGTAGAGTTGCCCCAGTTGAACCTGAAAATTGTTACGCCAAACACGTCGCGGCCCAGGTAGCCACTGGCAAATACGGTGTTTTTATCGTCAATGCGCCAGTTTAATTTGGCGGTAAGGTCATAAAAATAAAAATCAGCATGTTTAATAGGGCTCGAAGGCTTGGCGAAAGGTTTTGCCAACGCATCGATGTAGCTGCGGCGGGCAGCCACAATAAAGCTGGCCTTGTCTTTTACAATAGGCGCTTCGATGCTTACGCGGCTAAAAATGGTGCCAATGCCGCCGTTTACGGCCAGCTTTTTGCTGTTGCCTTCCTTCATGCGCACATCCAGGATAGAAGACACCCGGCCGCCGTATTGCGAAGGAATGCCGCCTTTAATAAGCTTTACGTCTTTTACGGCATCGGGATTAAACACCGAAAAGAAACCAAACAGGTGGGAAGAGTTATACACCGGGGCCTCATCCAGCAGGATCAGATTCTGATCGATGTTGCCGCCGCGTACGTTAAACCCGCTGGCGCCTTCGCCCACGGTGGTTACACCGGGCAGCAGCTGAATGGCTCTCACCACGTCCACTTCGCCCAGCAGCGCCGGAATTTTGTTGATCTGCTTAATATCCAGCTTGGCGGTGCTCATTTCAACGCTTTTTACGTTCTTGTCCTCAGCCTCGCCGGTAATCACCACCTCGTCCAGCTGTTTTCCTTCCTCGTTCAGCTCAATGTTTTTAGTGGTGTTCTTGTCCAGGTTAATGCTAAAGGTAAAAGTTTGGTAGCCCAGCAGCGACACCCCGATAACGTGCTCGCCCTTTGGCAGGGTAATGGCAAAAAAGCCATACTCGTTGGCCGAGGCGCCAATGCCAGAGCCCACTTTGTAAACCGTGGCCCCTATCAGCGACTCACCGTTCTTCCCGTCCTTAATATACCCGCTCAGCGAGAATTTTTCCTGGGCAAACATTCCCAGGGTGGCACAGGCAAACAATAAAATAAGTTTTAGTTTCATAAAGTCATTAAAAAAATTCAAATTTAAAGTCAAAAATTAACATTTGTACAAAATCGGAACAAAACTACGGAAACTTTTTTTGTCTTGCAAGTTTCCAGATAAAAATTTTACCGTTCATAGAAAATCATTTTTAATTCATGGTGGAATGGCTGTTTGTTTACAAATCAATGGTTTACGGCTTTTTTGCCATAACAGGACAACCGTAACGCGGCTTACCCCTAGTTGATTTACCCCTTTTTTTATTAAGTTTGCTGACTTAATTAATGCCTGTTTTTAATCCATTCTCATGAAGCCATCCATCCCTAGGGGTACGCGCGATTTTGGCCCGGCCGATATGCTGAAGCGCCGTTTTATACTGGATACCATCCGCCGCAACTTCGAATTGTTTGGTTTTGAGCCCATTGAGACCCCTGCCATGGAAAATTTAACCACCCTTACCGGCAAATACGGGGAGGAGGGCGACCAGCTGATTTTTAAAATACTGAACAGCCGGATTCATGAAAGTAAAAACAAGGAGGCGCTTAGAAAAGAATTTGAGCTTTCGCTCGAGTCGTCGCGCAATTCGGAAGAATTAACCGAAAAAGCCCTGCGTTATGACCTCACTGTGCCCTTTGCCCGCTTTGTGGTGATGAACCAGAATAACCTGGCTTTCCCGTTTAAGCGCTACCAGGTGCAGCCCGTGTGGCGGGCCGATAAGCCGCAGAAAGGCCGCTACCGGGAGTTTTACCAGTGCGATGCCGACATCATCGGCAGCGATTCGCTGATGAACGAGCTGGAGCTGATCTCCCTGATCGATAAATCGTTTTCGGAGCTAAACGTACCGGTGGTTTTAAAATTAAATAACCGCAAAATACTGGCCGGTATTGCGGAGGTAATTGATGCACCCGACAAAATTATTGATATAACCGTGGCCATTGATAAGGTTGATAAAATAGGGCTGGAGGGTGTGAATAAAGAATTAGCTTCGAAAGGCATTGCGCAAAAAGCCATTGACCAGTTGCAGGGGCTTTTTACCAATACCGGTAATGCGGCACAAAAGCTCGATTTTTTAAAAACATTTTTATCGGGCAGCGAGGTGGGTAAAAAGGGAATTGAAGAGCTGGAATATTTATTTAAGCAGGAATATTCGCTGAACCTCTCAAATAAAACAAGCCTGGAGCTGGATATTACCCTGGCCCGCGGTCTTAATTATTATACAGGAACCATTTTTGAAGTAAAGGTAAATGCCGGCACGTTTACGCCCAGCATTCTGGGTGGCGGGCGCTACGACGACCTTACCGGTATTTTTGGATTAAAGAACATGAGCGGCGTGGGCATTTCGTTTGGCATTGACCGCATTTATGATGTGATGGAGGAGCTGAACCTGTTTCCTGCCTCTTTAAGCAATGTATCCAACACCAAAGTGCTGTTCACACATTTTGACGAGGCTTCGCAGGCTTATTGTCTTGGCCTGGCGGCCGAGCTGCGCAAAAATAATATTGCCTGCGAGGTATACCCCGATGTAACCAAAAAAATCGGGAAACAATTTGATTACGCCAACAAAAAAAACATTCCCTTTGTATGCACCGTGGGCAGCACCGAGATGGAAAAACACGTGTATGCGCTCAAACACATGACTACCGGCAACAAGCAGGAGCTGAACATCAGCGATATGATTCATTTTATAAAAACCGAATTGCATGACATTCACCATTGACCATACCCGCCGGCTGAGCCTGGCCGATATTGAAAAATTTCTGGACGATAAAGACGCTGTGGTAACACTTTCAGAGGCTTCCAAAAAAGCCATCAGCGATTGCCGTGCGTACCTTGACCGCAAGATAAAACAGGCCAAGGATCCCATTTATGGCATTAACACCGGTTTTGGCTCTTTATACAATGTAAGCGTGGGCGATAACGACCTGGAAAAGCTGCAGGAAAACCTGGTGAAAAGCCACGCCTGCGGTATGGGCGAAGAAGTGCCTCAGGACATTGTGCGCCTGATGCTGCTGTTAAAGATCCAGTCGCTGGCTTACGGCAAAAGCGGCGTGCAGCTGCAAACCGTTGAGCGCCTGTGCGATTTTATCAATCACAAAATTCACCCGGTGGTGTACCAGCAGGGTTCGCTCGGTGCCAGTGGCGACCTGGCGCCCCTGGCGCATTTATGTCTGCCGCTGCTGGGTATGGGCAAGGTAAATTTTATGGGCTCGCATGTGGATACGGCTGTGGTGTTCGATCAAAAGAAAATGATCTCCATCCGCCTCAAATCAAAGGAAGGACTGGCGTTGCTTAACGGCACACAGTTTATGAGCGCCTATGGCGTTTATGCGTTAATAAAAGCCCGCAAACTGAACCAGGCAGCCGACCAGGTACTGGCGCTTTCGCTCGACGCTTTCGACGGGCGCATCGATCCGTTTAAAGACCACCTGCATACCATCCGCGCGCACGCGGGCCAGCTGCAGACTGCACAGGCTGTGCGCCGCCACCTGGAAGGCAGCGAGCTCATCACCCAAAGGAAAAAGCATGTGCAGGATCCTTATTCGTTTCGGTGTGCGCCGCAGGTGCATGGAGCTACCAAAGACACGCTGCATTATGTGAGCTCGGTGTTTGAAACCGAAATAAATTCAGTAACCGATAACCCCACTATTTTTGAGGAACAAGACGAAATATTGAGCGGTGGTAATTTTCATGGCCAGCCGCTGGCCCTGGCGCTCGATTTTTTATGCATCGCCATGTCGGAGCTCGGCAGCATTTCTGAGCGTCGTACGTACCTGCTTATTTCGGGTCAGCGTGGGTTACCGCCATTTTTGGCCGGCCATGCGGGCTTAAACTCCGGCTTTATGATTCCGCAATACACAGCGGCCAGTATTGTGAGCCAGAGCAAGCAACTGTGCACCCCTGCCAGCGCCGATAGCATTGTGTCGAGCAACGGGCAGGAAGACCATGTGAGTATGGGCGCCAATGCGGCCACCAAGTGCCTGCAGGTGGTTATAAATACCGAAAAGGTGCTGGCCATTGAATTATTTAACGCTGCGCAGGCCGTCGAATTCCGCCGGCCGCAAAAAACATCGCCGGCCCTTGAAACACTGCTTGCGCAATTCCGCAAACACATTCCTTTTCTGCATGAAGATGCCGTGATGTATGAGCCCATGCACGCGGCGCAGCAGTTTGTAAAAAACTTTAGCTGGTAAGCATGAAAGCCCGGGGTTGGAGACTGGTTTTTGCCTGCGCTGTATTATTTCATTTGCGCACAGCGGCCTGCCAGTGCCCGCTAACCAGTCTTGGCCTGGAGGAGTGCAGCAAATACGAAATTATTTTTAAAGGCAGGCTTCTTTCTGTAACTCCCTGCGGCGATAAGTTCGGTGAGGCATTGTTCGAGATCCAGGAGCTGTATAAAGGAAATGCAGCTCGTACGTTTAAAGTGCTGTATGAATGCGGGGTGCCTTGTGCCATGGAGTTTCGCCCGGGCGATGAGTGGATCATGTACAGCCGCTACAAGCAGATAGACAATGCCAAAATGGACTGGTGCAGCCGCAGCCGCAAATACTTCAGCAACGACAAGGAAGATTTTTATACGGTGAACTACGGCAACGATTATGAGGATGAGGTGAAATTTTTGCGTGAGCACCTGGGTCTTCATCGCTTTTTAAAGGACAAGATCGTGCAGGGCGAAAACCGTAATCTTATTCCCAAGCCGGGGCAGCTGGCCGTGATCTTTATTTGTTCGCTGCTGGCTATTATTTTGTTTTACTGGTTATTTAATAAATTCTTTAAAATTTGAGCATGAGCGTTAAGTTGTTTAAACCGCACCCCTGGCACGGCATTTCCTTTGGAGACAATTGCCCTGAAATTGTAACGGCGTATATCGAAATGGTACCTTCTGATACGGTAAAGTATGAGATTGATAAACAAACCGGGTACCGCAAAGTGGACAGGCCCCAGAAATTTTCTAACTATTTGCCTGCGCTGTATGGCTTTGTGCCCCAAACGTATTGCGATGAAAAAGTGCGCGAATATGCCGCCCTGAAGTCGGGCAGGGAGGTGGTGAAGGGCGATGGCGACCCGCTGGACATTTGTGTGCTGACAGAGCGCAACATCAGCAGCGGCGATATCATATTGGAAGCCATTCCCATTGGCGGGTTCAGAATGATAGACAAGGGCGAGGCCGACGATAAAATTATTGCCGTGATGAAACAGGATGAAATTTACGGCCACCTGAAAGACGTGAGCCAATGCCCTCCCGCTGTGATAGATCGCCTGAAGCATTATTTTTTAACCTATAAAAATATGCCGGGACAGGAGAAAAAGGCAGTTGAAATTACACATACCTATGGCGCTGCCGAAGCCCATGAGGTAATCTTAAGAAGCATTGCTGATTACGACGTAAAGTTCCGCTCACACCTGGGTATTGGGGTTTGAGGATTTTTGCAGAGCGGCCATGTATTTAATTTCTTAACTTTCTGACAGGGATTGGCTGTTATTAAAATACATATTGATGAGTTTTTGCCCCTGCTGAACACCTTGCCGGTGCTGGATGTGAGAAGCCCCGGCGAATACAGTCACGCGCACATCCCCGGTGCGGTTTCATTTCCTTTATTTACCAACGAAGAGCGCCGTGTGGTAGGCACTGCTTATAAGCAGGAGAGTCGCGAAAAGGCCATTAAAATTGGTTTGGCGGCTTTTGGCAAAAACCTGGTGGGTATGGTGGAGGAAGCAGAACGCTTAACAGGCAGCAAGGCTGCACCGGCCAAAGAAGTGGTAGTACATTGCTGGCGCGGCGGCATGCGCAGTGCCGCGGTAGCCTGGCTGCTCGACCTGTATGGCTTTAAGGTGTACCAGCTCACCGGTGGCTACAAGGCTTTTCGCGGCTGGGCGCTGAAGCAGTTTGAAAAAAAATATCCCCTAAGCATTATTGGCGGTTATAGCGGCAGCAATAAAACGGGCATTATACAGGAACTGAAAAAAACACAGGCCTGCGTAATCGACCTGGAAGAGCTGGCCAATCACAAAGGCTCGGCTTTTGGCAATCTTAAGCGGCTGGAGCAGCCTTCGCAGGAACATTTTGAAAATATGCTCGCGCTGCAGCTGTTTAAGGCTTCTTTTGCCGGCGAGCACAAAAATATATGGATCGAATACGAAAGCCAGCGCATCGGGCAGATCAATCTGCCTGTTTCGTTTTTCAATTATTACATCGGGCTGCCCTATTACTTTATCAACGTGCCGTTTGAGCTGCGCCTGACCCACATAATTAAAGGTTACAGCGCCTACCCGAAAGAAAGCCTGGTGAATGCGATTATCCGCATCACTAAAAAACTGGGCGGGCTCGAGGCAAAAACGGCGGTGAATTGTTTGATGGACGATGATGTGAATGGCTGCTTTACGGTGTTGCTGAAGTATTACGACAAATTGTATCATAAAAACGAAGCCAAGCGCAAACAGGAGCAGCGCAAAATTATTTACATTGACAGCAACACCACCGATGCGGCGGCCAATCTCAAAAACTTACTGAAGTATGCAAACACCCAATGATAATATTGCCCTGACTCAATATGCACATGGCGCAGGCTGCGGCTGCAAAATAGCGCCACAGGTGCTCAGCGAAATATTGCAGAGCAAAACCGCGCAGCCGGAAGATAAGCGGCTTTTGGTGGGCAATGGCAGCAACGACGATGCGGCGGTATATGATCTTGGCAACGGGCAGGGCCTGATTGCCACCACCGATTTTTTTACACCGGTGGTGGACGATGCTTTTGATTTTGGCCGGGTGGCTGCTGCCAATGCCATAAGCGATGTGTATGCCATGGGTGGCTCGCCGCACCTGGCCCTGGCCATTTTGGGCTGGCCGGTGAACAAGCTGCCGGCGGCGCTGGCTCAACAGGTGCTTGAAGGGGCAAGAAGCATTTGTGCAGAGGCTGGTGTTATACTGGCCGGCGGACACAGCATTGATGCACCCGAGCCGGTGTTTGGCTTATCGGTAAACGGCCTGGTGAACCTGGCGCATCTGAAAAAAAATAATACAGCTACCGAAGGCGATGCACTGTTTTTGACAAAACCTGTGGGGGTTGGCATTTTAACCACCGCGCAAAAAAGAAAAGTGCTGGAGGTGGAGGACCGGGAGCTGCTGATACAACAACTGACACAGCTGAACACGATTGGCGGGGAGCTTGGAAAGATAAGCGGGGTAACAGCTATGACCGATGTGACGGGCTTTGGCCTGCTGGGTCATTTGATTGAAATGGCAAGCGGCAGTGGGTTAACAGCCGAGCTCAGTTACAATGCCGTACCAAAAATCAGTTCGCTGCCCGGTTATATAAAACAAACCATTGTGCCCGATGCTACCTATCGAAACTGGAACGCTTACAGCAGCCAGGTGTTTTTTGCAGAAGGCGTAAATGTAATGGAGGCCTTTACCATATTGCCCGATCCACAAACCAACGGGGGCATTTTAGTTTCGGTGAAGGAAAGCAGTATAGCTGAAGTAACGGACTTGTTTCATCGCCAGGGTTTAGACGCTTTTTCAAAGCCCATTGGCCGCCTGGTTAAAAAGGAAGAAAAAACGGTGCGGGTTGAAGCATAAATATCAGGCAACCTGGCTTTCCAGGTTGAGCTGCCATTTCCAGGCGCTCAGCATCATATCGTCCAGCGAAAACTGCGGCTCCCAACCCAGCTCTTTTTTAGCGCGGGCATTGTTGGCATAAATAGCCACCACATCGCCAGCGCGCCGGCCGCCAATGGTGTAATCAAGAGGCTTGCCGGCCATTTTTTCAAAAGACTTTATAGCTTCCATCACGCTCACGCCGTTGCCGGTGCCCAGGTTAAACACCGAGAGGTTTTGTTTGTTTTTATGCTCAATCAAGTAGTTAAGCGCTTTGATGTGCGCATCGGCCACATCGCTCACATGAATAAAGTCGCGGATGCAGGAGCCATCGCGCGTATCGTAATCGCTCCCAAACACCGTGAGCTTGTTTTTTCCTACGGCGGCCTGTGTAATTACCGGCACCAGGTTGTTGGGCTTATTAATGGGCAGCTCGCCAATTTTGCCGCTGATGTGCGCCCCTACGGGGTTGAAATAGCGCAGCAGCACGGCATTAAATGCAGGTTGTGCGTTGCAGAAAAAGGAAATGATCTCCTCGCCCATTTGTTTGGTATGGCCGTAAGGACTTTCGGGCTTTTGCAGCACTGTTTCTTCGGTTACGGGCAGTTCGGTGCTGTTGCCATAAACAGAGCAGGAAGAAGAAAAAATAAAATGGTGGATCTTTTTTTCGGCTGCATATTTCAGCAGGTTAGTGAGCGAGCCCAGGTTGTTTTGGTAATACAGGATGGGATCGGCCACGCTTTCGGGCACCGATTTAAACGCGGCAAAGTGAATGATGCCGGTAATGCCCTGTATGGCGTCCAGGTTTTGCCGAAGCGCAGTATCGTTGCACAGATCAAAGGTAAGCACGTCGAATGGACGCTGTGTTAATGCCCTGATGCGGTCGTAGGATTGGGCCGAGGAGTTGGAAAAATTATCAATGGAGATGACCTTGTAATCGGTTTTGTTCAGCAGCTCAATAATCGTGTGGGAGCCGATATAGCCCGCTCCCCCGGTCACCAGGATTGTTTGCATATTTTTTAAGTGCTTGTTTAGAGATATTAAATATAAACATAAATTTGTCTGTACAACCAGTTACTTTTCTTTATATGGTTTTTTTAAGAAACCTGTTTTTTAAAATTCTTTACACGCTTGGCTTCGGAAAATTGCTGCTTTACGTGAACCGGAAGAGAAAGCGCGTACCCATACTTGTGTTTCACAAGATCATCCCTGAATATGACCAGATCTGGCCGGGCATTCACCCCCGCCTGTTTGAGAAGATGATTGTACTGCTTAAAAAGCATTATATCATAAGGCCGCTGAGCGATCTTTATTCGTTTACCGGCGCTGAGCATTCGCTCGCAAAAACCTGCTTTATCACGTTTGATGACGGTTATAAGGATTACCTGGATTACGCCTATCCCATTCTTAAGCGGCAGCAGGCCCCATCGGCCCTGTTCATACTGCCCTACCAAATCACCAATAAGGGCCATATCTGGACCTCCACCATCGTGTTTTTTATCAAACACTATTCGTTTCAGGAAATTGATGAATTTTTGAAGCAACGGAATATAACGATCAGGTACAGAAACAGTAACGATGGCTTTAAGCTAAACCTGGACATTACCAAACACCTTTGCAGCATGGGGCAAGCCGAACGAATGGCCATTGTAAACGACCTGAGGCAAAAGTTTATGGATGATAAGCGGGTAATTGAGCACGAGCTGCTTTCGTTCGACGAGCTGCGGCTGCTGGACCCCGAGCTGGTAACAGTGGCGTCGCACAGCCTAACGCATCCCAGCTTCAGCAACGAGCACGATATTGGCCTGATAGAAAGCGAACTGAAAGAATCAAAGCAGATCATTGAAAAAGAAACCGGGCAGGAGGTAAGCGCGTTTGCTTTTCCTTTTGCCAGTTACAACGAGCTGTCGCTTTCGCTTTCGAAAAAGCTTTATAAGATCTGTTTTACGGCCATTAACGATTTTGTGGACCTGCGCCGCTTAAAAGAGGATAAAGAATACCGGTATAACCTGCCCCGGTTTAATGTGCATCACGATACGGCCGAAGAAGTGTTTTTTCTGATCAACGGCTTTCACCGGTGGTTAAAGCGCTGAGCGGGTGCAGGTAACAAAGATCCAGCTGTCGAGCAAATGATCTTCAGTTTTTTCCCCCGAATGAGTTCTCAGACCGATGCCTGTAAACCCGGCCTGACACAGCTGCTCTTTTAAAAACAAGGGTGTTGTGTAAAACGTAAGCAGCCCGTAATAATGTGCACTGTCGTTAAGCAGGGCATAATCATCGTTAAAGCGCTGCAGTTTTTTCTTAGCCAGGTGGCGCGGCCAAAACGGCAAAAGACGGATAAAGGTTTTTAAATTAATAAGTGCCGAAGCGCTGCGATTTAACCAGGGCCTGGTATTAAAGCTGGCATGCGCTTTATTGTGCGTGGAGAAAAAGAAAATGCCGCCGGGCTTTAATACACGGCGTATTTCCGACATTATTTGCAGGCGATCGGTAAGCGTTACGTAATCGATGCCATTGAACGAAAAGTTAACCATGTCGAACATGCCGTTGTTAAAGGCAGACAGGTTGCGGGCATCCATCAGGCGAAGGTTGGCCCCGGGATACTGTTTTTTTGCTTCCTCCATCAGCCGGGCTGAATAATCAATACCCACGTATGTGTTGCACAGCCCTGCCAACATCGCAGTGGTGCGACCTGTGCCAATGCCGATATCCAGCAGGCTGAAACCCGGCAGGCGGTCTTTCAGCTCTTCAAACACACGCGCTTCGGCGAGCATTAAGCCCTGCTGCTTTTTATACCAGCTTAGCACGGCATCGGTATTATATAACGCCTGGTTGCTCTCCATTACCTTAGGCTTTTTAAGAATTTAAGCAGTGGGTTTTTATAAATCACTCCGCTGTATTCTTTTACTTTGTGGCCGCCAAACTGTTCCTTAAAGCGGTTGATGTTCAGTAACTGCCGATCTTCTTTACCATTGTACCATCCGCAGAAATCATAAAATTTTATGCCCGCCTGCCTGAAGTGCAGCATGTCCAGCCAATGCAGCGCGCGGTGCGCGCGGCCAAAATGCGAAGGAGTGAAGTGCCGATCGTTTTCATGCTTTAAATGAAAGGAATAGAGATTGGTGGCCCGCTGCTGTGTGACGCGGTAAAAATTAATGCAGAGATAACGGTTGTTTTGCCGGATAAAGGAAATGACCAGTAATCCCTGCCGACGGTAGGCTTCCAGCCGGAAGGTTTCGGCCTTGCGAATATTTTTATGGACGGCAAACCGGTTAAACAGATCGCTGAACTCGCGTAACTGGAAACGCGCAGGCTCGGCGATGACACCATACTCGTAAGCCTGGTTGGCGGTAAATGAGGCAATTTCGGAACGGGTGCGATGATAAATATTTTGCCAAAGCCGCTCCTGGCTCTGCTCGAGGTCAATCAGCAGGGTGTAAAATTCGTGGAGGCGGCCCTCAATGTTTTGTGAACATTGAATGCAATAGTTAATGTCGGCATTGGTTGCTGCCGTGCTGCACAAAAAATAATCGTTTACACTGAACAGCCAGCGGCGGTATTTAATATGTGAAACAGGCTGAAGGGTCATGGTCGCCGGTAAATCATACCACGCAAATATAAACCAATTAAAATGGTTTTAATACAGGGAGCAATTTAGTACATTTATCGGGTTGAATGGAATCCGCCATCCTTGATATCTACGACCTGCTGCTGAGCCCCTTTTACATTTTGCTGGTTTATTTTCTTGCCAACGGGTATAAGAATTCAAAATACAAACAGCCCGACAAAAAATACTACCGCTACTTTTTGCCGGCGCTGATGTGCAAGGTAGGCGGAGGTGTGGCGCTGTGCCTTATTTACACATTTTATTATACAGAGGGCGGCGATGCCACCAACTATTATTATACCACCTGCACCCACCTTAATGTGCTGCTCAGCGGCAACTTCTCGCTGTTCTACGACCTGGTTTCTTCGGCCAACGGGGCAGTGGCCGAGGTGAATGCCGTTGGCGACTACGGCTATATTTATTTCAGCCACACAGATAATTACGCATTTTTTACGGTGTTGCTTACGCTGCCTTTTTGCCTGCTGGCATTTAAAAGCTTTATTGCCACCACCATCCTGCTGGCCAGTGTCAGCTTTATAGGGCTTTGGAGGCTCTACGAGGTATTTGTGGATAATTTCCCCGCAGTGCACAAGGGCTTTGCGGTGGCTATATTTTTTGTGCCTTCGGTGGCATTCTGGGGCTCGGGCATTTTAAAAGATACGTATACCCTGAGTGCAGCCGGTTTTTATACTTATGCGGTTTACCAGTTCCTGATTCTTAAAAGGCGCCGCCTGAAATACCTCCTGCTGCTCATTGTTTGCTCCATGATCATTATCCTGATCAAGCCTTATATTTTCTTTGCCTTGGCACCCGGATCGATCGTATGGAATTATTTTTACAAGCTGAAGAAAATCAGGAACCCGATTATGCGCACACTCAGCCTGCCTCTTATTCTGGTGCTGGCAGGGAGCATTATTGTGTTGGGCTTCCGGTTTTTTGGCGAGTATCTTGGCGAATACAGCCTCGACAATATCCTTAAAAAAGCTGTAAAAACCCAGCAGGATCTTATCCGCGACCAGTATGGGAGCAACAGTTATAATATCGGTGAGTTTGATGCCACCATTTCGGGCATCTCGTCAAAAATACCAACAGCCATCAACATGGCCCTCTTCAGGCCATACATCTGGGATGCCCGAAATCCCGTGATGGTTATTTCGGGACTCGAAAATTTATTTATGCTGGGCTTTTCGCTGTTTATTCTTATCCGCGTAAAGCTGGGCGTGCTGTTGCGGTCGCTGTTCGGCAATCCTCTGCTTATTTTCTCATTTTTATTTGCCTTGTTCTTTGCCTTTTCAGTAGGCCTCACAACTGCCAACTACGGAGCGCTGGTAAGGCTGAAGATACCGTGCATTCCATTTTACCTGTGCTCGCTCTTTATTTTGTATCACATTAATAAAGAAAATTTCAGGAAGCGTAAACGGTCTTATAAATAAGATGGCACTGCTTAAAATTGCGATGGCTTTCGGCGATGCTCCTGATCTTTTCCGGCAGCGCTTTATTTTGTAAAAGCCCGGCAATATGATTCACGGCTGCTGCATAAACAGCATCGTTCAGCTCATTCAGTACATAGCCAATGTTGTTTTGTTCAATCAGGTCGCTATCGGTGGAAATGTTTTTGGTGATCACCACCGGCAGGCCCATGGCCCAGTATTCGCCATTTTTAATGGGTGTGCAATAACGCTTGGTGGGCACCGGCTTTACCGGTGTAATGGCAAAATCACCCAGGCCTATGTAAGCCGGTACATGCGCATGGGGCACAAATTTAACCCTGAAAATATGAGCGGGCAACCCGGCTTCGCTGGCCAGCGCCTCTATTTCTGTAGGAAAATGGCTGGTAAGGATGAGCGCCACAAAATCATCTTTCCATTTCTGATAACAGGCTTTGTAAAAAGCAAATACTTCTTCCTTCAGGTAAATGCCGCCAAACTTACCGGCATATACGCACACTATTTTCTGATCCAGCTGTAACGCGCTCAGCAGGTTTTCGTTTTTCCGATCCTCCAGCCTGAATTTGTGAAGGTCTACACAGGCCGGTTTTATGAACAGTTTTGGCAGGTGAATGTTGTATTTTTGCCGTGCATAGTTTTGCATGCCTTCCGCGGCCGCAATAACGTATCGGGCACGCTGCGCCTGTTTTTTTTCGAAGTAGAACAGGATTTTGAATGCCCAGCTGGTTTTTTTCCATTCGCCGTTCTCCCCCATGGCCTCGGCATGGGGCTCGTAACTGTCGAGCACCAGCGGCCTGCCCGTAATGCGCGAAAGCAGGTAGCCCACCATGCCGGCAGGGGTACAAAAGGCATGAAGGTAATCAATGCGCTGCTGCCGTATGTATGTTTTAAGCTTTAAAATATTTTTTATCCAGTCCCACGCCGCCGACATACCAAATGGTATGTATTTATATGGCAGGTGCTGAATGGCGGGAAAGTCTTCTACAGTACGTTTTACTGCGGTTTCTTTTTCAAGCGTAAGCAAATGAATGGTGCTGCCCACCGGGAGCTCCTGCAGCATGATTTTGAGATATGGCAGCGTATAAGTTTGAATAAGAGCGTCAGAAAAGCTCCAGTACGTAAGCACCAGTATGTTTTTTGCAGGCTTCAGAATAAACGTTTAATAGTGGCGAAAAAACGCCGGTGAAAAACAGAGGCAGGCCATTGCACCACGCTTTTGACAAGATAGCGGAGCGTGTAGCGCTTGTAATGGCCTGTGAGCGATAAATGCAGCGCCACATAGGAATAACAGCTGGACCGGAACCGGCGGATGCCTGTTTTGTAATACGCCATCACGGCCGGGTTATGGGTTACAAGATATACCAACAGCTCAGCCCGGTCAACCAGCGCTTCCTTTTTGGTGATCACCACACTGCGCTCATCGTGATTGATGATGCTGGAAGTGATGGTATTAACGTAATGAATGGGGTACATGGCGCCCAGCCTGAGCCAGAGCTCCCAGTCTTCCATGGCCGAAAGTTTTCGGTTTTCGTTAAAAGGATTGGCAAGGGCTATGTCTTTGCGTATAAACACGCCGTTGCAACTTAAAAAATTGCCTTTGATAAGTTGCTTGTTGGGCGGTGTATCAAACACAGGTCCCTCTTTGGTGATCTTGCCTGCATCGTTCTTTACATCATAACGCAGGTGCATAAATTCCGGCCGGTTGTTTTGAACAATATAATCGTACGCTACTTGCAGGTGGTTGGGGTAAAGCGTGTCGTCTGAATCAAAAAACAGCACATAAGCGCCGGAGGCGTTTTTTAATCCGTTGTTTCGGGCCGCGGCCCGCTCGCTGTTTATCTGCTTTAAATAGCTGATACGGGCAGTGCTCGCTGCCATAATTTCTTTTATCACCTCGCCGGTGTTATCGCTGCTTCCATCGTCCACCACCAGCAGCTCAAAATCGGTAAACGATTGGCCGAGCACCGTTTGCACCGTTTTTTCAAGCAGGTGGCCCCGGTTGTAGGTTGGTATCACTATCGAAAAAAAGGGGTTCATGAAACGCTGTCGTGGATCAAATGTACATCAAACAGGTCTTCCTTGGTCTCGAATTCCTGTTTTGAAATAGGCGCCTCCCGGAAGAATATCCTGTAACTCATTTCCCCGAGCAGGTCGTAGATATCACCGGCGTTTTGCCCGTTATTTTTGATCAGCTGCGGGTGCAGGGCCAATATCATTTTTGGCCGGAATTGGAGCATGCTGTTCATCCCACCGCGCAGTACATCCAGCTCAGAACCTTCGGCGTCAATCTTTATCAGGTCTATTTTAGTAAGGCGCTGCTCTTTTACAAAATCGTCGATGGTGATCACGCCTGTTTTACGGGTGTTGCGGTTTTTATCGTTGCGGCTCACCAGGCTGTTGGCATTGCTGCCCGCATTCTCGTCCACAAAAAAATCGAGCTCGCCGGTAAAATTGGATACGGCTTTATTTACCGGGTGAATGATATCCTGTGCATCATTCATACGAGTTACTTTTTTCAGCACGCCAAATGTTAAGGGCGTTGGCTCAAAGGCATATACATGCCCTTTGTCGCCGGCCAGCTGTGCGCAAATGGCCGACATAAGGCCCAGGTGGGCACCAATATCCAACACCGTAGCGCCAGACTTGCAATTGTTTTTTAAAAACGCAATGTTCTCTTTTTCATAATCACTTTCAAAGTACCTGAACCAGCGGGCAGGAAAATATACTTTAAAACCGTTGACACGGCAGGCAAAACCTTTTTGAAATGTAAGCAGGTCGAGCAGCGTATAAATGAATTTTTTCAATGTGTTCATTTTTGAAGATTAGTTTAAAACGGTATGATACACCTCAAGATGTTTTTGATACTTGAGCTCTATGGTATATTGTTCGAGGGCGTCGTTATAGGCCTGCTTCCCAAAAGCAATGGCCCGGCTATAATCTGCGTATAAATACTCAATGCCCTCCTCTATTTGTTTGGCGTTGCAATAATCCACCACGTAGGCATTTTGCAGGTGGCGGGCCGACTGGAAGGAGTAGCCCGAAAGGGTTAACAGCTGTGGCGTTTTGGCGGCCATGCCTTCAATAATGGAGATGCCGCAGTTTTCAACATATTTATTGATGGGTACATGCACCTGTATTTTTATCAGCTTTAAAAAGGCAATGGGGTCGGGCACAAAACCGATAAATTTCACATTAGATTCGAGCCGGTGCCTGGCAATAAGATTTAACAGCTTTTGATGATCGAAGCCGATGGAGCCGCAAATAAGCAGCTTAATGTCGGGATGCCGCGGCACAATATTAGCCATAGCTTCTATTACATACTGGTGCCCTTTCCAGAATTCAGTGCGGGCAATCATGCCAATAATAAATTCGCTGGGCCGGATGTTGAGCTTTGTTTCCAGCGCTTTTATGCGCTGTGGGTCCACCGTTTCATAATCGTTGAATTTGAGCGAGTGATTGATCTGGATCAGCTTGCCGGGCTTTATTTTCCAGGTGCCCAGCAAAAAATCATTGGCCGTATCGGCCACCGAAATCACTTTTTTGGCCGACCAAAAGGTGAACTTATCAATGATCCACTGTTTGGTAG
This sequence comes from Bacteroidia bacterium, assembly GCA_044221905.1. Lineage (GTDB taxonomy): Bacteria > Bacteroidota > Bacteroidia > B-17B0 > Aurantibacillaceae > Aurantibacillus. The sequence continues at coordinate 142,171 of JBGAOE010000002.1, read as the reverse complement.
ACCGGTAATCGTAAGCCCAGCTTGCATTTTCGCAGGTGGTAATGCGGGCTTTGATGCCCAGCGAAAGCGCCGCCATCTGCCCGATGAGATTGCCGTAAGGCAGTGTGGTATGCACAATATTGATCTCCTGCCGCTTCAGAATTCTTCGCAATTTGAAAAGGATGGTGAAAAATGAGAAGTTGTTTTTGTAGTTAAACACGTAGCAGGGAATGCCCAAGCGTTTTAATTCAACCGCCAGCAACGGTTCGGCATCTTTCATGGTGTTTATGATCACATGAATGTTGTCAATGCCATTGCGCTTCAATTCTTCCTGGAACCACTCAAACTGCAGCGATTTGTGAATGTGCGACGAAATAAAGGCAATGCGCGGCGCTTTTGCTTTTGTTTCATATGGCGTTGAGGTATTAAACTGGGCATAGCAGCCAATATTTGCCGCCAGCGAAAACCGCTCTTTTACCCGCCTGCCCAGCGCCTGGCCCATCATTTGGAGGTTGCCGCGATTTTCTGAATAGGTGGTTGCTATATGGATTGCTTCATTCAAAAACGTTTCTTTATTTACTAAAAAAACTTCCTCAGCGTTTTGCAGGTAATCTTCCGCATCGCCCACATCTTTACAAATAATGGCGGTGATGCTGGCCAGGCCGGCTTCTTTTAAAACTACCGAGCTCGACTCGGTGATGGAAGGAACTAAAAGAATGTCGGCTGCTGAAAAATAATCGAGCACATTGTCCACATACCCGTAAAGCGTAATCTCCTTCTCAAGATTGTGGCTGCTGATGTATTGCCGGATCTCTTTTTCAAGCGGGCCGTTGCCCAGGATCATTAAATGGGTGATGATGCCGCGCTGCTTTAATTGTTCCACCAGGTAAATGGCTTCAAACGGCCGCTTGTTATCAATAAACCGCGAGGCCATGATAAAATGAAGCACACCCTGGTGCCGGGCTTTTATTTCGGTTACCTTTTGTGTATCAATGGCTTTGTAGAGTTCAAAATTGTAGGCCAGGTTAATCACCTCGATTTTTGAAGGCCGCACTTTTTCCACCTCTATCATAAAATCTTTGCAGCGTTTGGATACCACAATGATTTTGCGGCTTAAAAAATTAACCAGCTTAACCTGGAACAGGTATTTTCTCGAATTGTAAAAATGTGGCTCTTCAATCACATGGCGGCAGCTGATCACACGGGCTTTCATAAAGTATTGCGCCAGCACGGCAATCATACTTGCATTTTCGAGGTGGGCATAAATCACATCAATTTTATGCCGGCGTACGAATTTTACCAGGTAAACGATTTGCCGCAACACAAACATCAGGCGGTTGGTGGTTACGGCATGATCAAAGGTACGTGCGCCATAACGCTCGCAATGTTCGTGATACGTGCCGCGTGGGGCCTGTGTAAGCACAAACACCTCGTGCTTCTGGGCAATAAAAGCCTGCATCAGCGATTCGGTGTCCCTCGACCTGAGATTGAACGGCGTATAGAATAAAATGTTCATTTCAGGTGCGGGTTATAAAAATTGAATGGAAGTGTTTTTGTTCTTGTTTTTAAGCGCCTCGAGGCTGCGTGATACGGTTTCCGCGTATAGCTCCTGATCGCTGGCAGGGGCCTGCATAGGATCTTTTTGCGGTGTAATGATTTTTTTGATCTTTTCCTTAAGACCCGTGTAAAGATTGTTGGGATTGTTAAGGTTAGAGACGCCCGGGTAGATTTTTTTGAGCTGACTTTTTTCCTGCCGGATGCTGTCGTAAAATTTATTGGAGTTGCTGTCGGTCCCAACAATGTTTACAAAGCAATAGGCATTGCAAAAGGCTATGTTGGCGCCCATGGCCGATACACGCACCGAATATTCAATGTCGATAATTTTGTGCTGTGTGCTCAGCAAGCCCAGTTTGGGGATGGCTGCACGGCGGATCATATAACTGAGCCCACAGAAAAGAAATGGGGATTTACTGTTTTTCCATTCCAGGTAGCCCTCCACATAGCGGGTGGTGAGCATCTGGCTGTTCTTCTGCGCAGTGCTTATGCCAAGCCCGTCGGCCCCACAAATATCTATGTCGCTGTGTTTCAGCAGGTGCTGTTTGCAGGCATTGATCACCTCAAAGTCAAATACATCGTCGTCGGTTATAATTTTCAGCAACTGGCCTTTGGCCATTAAAATGGCTTTGTTAGTGCCGTGCGCCTCGCCTTTGTCTTTTTCAGAAATAAATTGCTGAATTTGTCGCTGGCTGTAAAGCTCTTGCAGGTATTCGGCTGTACCGTCGCTGCTGCCGCCGTCTACCACCACAATTTCCTCGTCGGGCCGGCGCGCTGCCACTAACAAGGGCAGCGTGGTTTTTAAGTAAGGTAACTTATTGTAAGTGGTGAGGATATAGGATAATGTTATTTCCACAGTTATAAATAACCAAGTTCTTTTGCGTAAGCAATCATTTTTTCACGGGGCCTTATTTTTACGGCTTTGGCGGGACTTCCCATATAAATGGTCCAGGGCTCGGTGTTTTTGGTTACGAGCGCATTGGCCCCTATCACGCTGCCTTCGGCAATGGTAATGCCGGGCATAATCACCACGTTGGTGCCTATGCCGGCAAAGCGCTCTATTTTAACCGTTGAAAAATGAACAGTATCCCTGTACTTTTCGGGCACGGTTACGCTGGTGAAGCCGTGGCCCAAAAAGCTGTCGCTGCCGGCAATAATGCGTGTGCCGGCGGCAATGGTACAAAAGTGGCCCACCTCGAGCCGGCTTTTTTCGCCGCCTATTACGGTAATGTATGGCGAAAGATGCGTGTAATCGCCAATATCGGCTTGTGTGGTAATGTACACGCCGTGATCGATGGCCACATGGCTGCCCACCGATACCAGGTGCGGGCGGCGAATCACCGCTGTGCCCGCAATAAAAACATCTTCGCCGGCGTGCTTCAGGGTACTTATGTCAAACTGCGTCATTAATACGGGTAAACAGATTTATAATAATTAATCACATTAAAAATTCCTTCTTCAAAATCCTGGAATTTAAAATTTGGAAATATCTTGGTAAAGCGCCGGTCGTCCATCACCTTGCGGGGCGCGCCGTCTGGCATGCTCTCGTCCCACTTAATGGTGAATTTATTGCCAAAGTAGCCGTTAATAATACCTACCAGCTCGCGCACGCTCAGGCCAAAATTCTGCGCAATGTTTACCGGCTCCGAAAGCCCCACCAGGTTTTTATTGGTAACCACCTCATACATCACCCGGGCAAAATCGCCTGAATACAGCCACTCGCGAATGGCAATGCCCGTGCCCCAGATGCCGATCTCGGCCCTGTTTTCTTTTTCGGCTTTTACAAATTTAGATACCAGCGCGTTGAGGGCATGCGCCTTGTTGGGGTCGGTTGAGTCAAAAGGCCCGTACATATTTGGCACCAGCAGGTATACCGACTGGATGTTGTGCTGCCATAAAAAACTTTCGCCAATGCTCCACATCAGCCGGCGGGTAGAGCCGTAGGCCATTACCGAGCGGTGCAGCGGCCCGTTCCACCATTCCTCTTCCACAAAGGTGGTGGATGTGGCCGGGTAAGCGCAATTGGCAATGGGGCTGATCACCACCGGTTTTTTTGGCAATGTGGCAATGGCTTCGTAAAGATTCAGCAGCATCCGGCTGTTGTCCAGCATCACATCGGCGGCATGTTGGGTTACGTAATTGAGGCTGCCCACATGTGCGGCACAGTTAATAATATAATCTGGCTGATGGGTGTGCAAAAATTCCTTGATAGCTGCTGGCTGCAACAGATCGAGGCCCTGCGTGCGCGAAGAAAGGATCACATCCATGCCCTTCTCCTTAAATAATTTTGCCACATTTTGCCCGGCAAAGCCGGTGGCTCCTAGTATCAGTGTTTTCATCCTGCTGTAGTTTGTTTGGCGGCAAGCAACCGGGGTTGAAAATATTTTTTAAATGCCAGTACCTTTTTTTCCATAAAACGGTAGGATAAAACGCTAAACAAAACCGTGAGTAAAAATGCAAAAAATATTCTAGTAATATAGCCCCCCAGGTGGCCGGGAATGCCCAATTTGTCAACTATTAAAAAAACAAGGGGAAAAGAAAGAATGTGATAGGCGTATAAGCCGTAAGAGATTTTTCCCAGCCGGGTGAAGGCGGCCACCCTGCCAAATTTAATAAACGAGTGATCGCAATAGATCTGCTCCAGGATGATAAATCCAAAAAAGAAAGCCAGGATCAGGCCTTCAAACGGCTGATACAGGGCGTATGCTTTTTCGCCAAACACATGTGCAAAGCCTATGGCCGGTATATAAAGCAAAAATAAGCCATAAATAAACACAACAGCGCCCCGGCTCAGATTTTTAAAAAAGCGGGTAAAGGCCGGCCGGTAGCGGCTGAGCCAGGCTGCCAGGCCACCCACCGCCAAAAAGGACATTACCCCGAAGGTGGAATAATGGGCATGCGGGTTGTTGCTGAGACAGCGAAATATAAACGAGATAATAATCACCAGGATGCACACCACCGGCAGCGCCCTGTTTTTGAGGAACAGGAATAGCAGCGGCCAAACCAGGTAAAACTGCTCTTCCACCGATACCGACCACAGCACGCCCAGAATAAGGCTCGAAAATGCCCCGTGCAGCAGAATTTCGTTATTGGCCAGGAAAAACACATACCACTTCAGCTGGCCCGGGTCAAACCTGTAATTAAAATGATGCTGCTCAAGCAATGCAATGGGGCCGCTCAGGCTAATAACAATGCCAATAATAATCACTAAAAAATACACCGGCCAGATGCGCAGGACGCGGCGCATGTAAAAGGCGCGAACATCTATTTTTGCATTTTCATCTTTTTCGAGCAGCAGCAGCCAGGTAATTAAAAAACCGCTCAGTACAAAGAAAAAGCTTACGCCCAGGCCGCCATTGGTAAAAAAATGCTGCTGAAACAGCTCGGCATACCTGTTGGAAAAACGGTAATTAAAAATGCCCACGCAATGGCATAAAAACACATTTAAGAAAGCAAAAAAACGCAGTGCATCTAAATTTTCGAAATAAGGCTTATGTAAATAATGTTTCATGCGAGGCTACCAGCCCTCCTTAATAATTCTGGCAATGGTTTCAGCATCCTCCTCAGCCACGGCATCGTGTATGGGGATATGGATTTGCGTGGCATCAAATTTTTCCTGATTCACAAGGTCTTTTTTTATGCCGCCAAAAATGCTGTTGCGGTCAATGCGCTGATGGATCACCGAAGCAGCAATGTTGTGAGCTTTCAGCTTCCTTATAAATGCCAGCCGGTTTTCCACATGCAGGCCAAACAGCCAGTTGGCGCTTTCGCGGTTGTTTTCGTGAATAAATAATTGCAGGCCGGCGGTTTGTTTTAACCGTTCGCGGTAAATGCCCGCAATTTTTTTACGATGCTCCAGGCGCTCTTTCAACCCTTGCAGGTTGGCGATGCCAAGGGCTGCACCGTAATCATTAAGATGGTATTTATATCCCAGGGCATTAATATCGTAGCTGCGCTCGCCCAGCTCGGTAGGCGCGGCTGTATCGCGGTTAATGCCAAACCAGCGCTTGGTAAGGGCTTCCTTGTATTTAGCAACATCGGGCATAGCCAGGGCACCGCCATCGCCGGTGGTAAGATGTTTTATAGCCTGGAACGAAAAGCAGGTATATTGGCTGATGCTGCCAATGGGCTTACCTTTATAATGCGCACCTAGTGCGTGGGCTGCATCTTCTATCACCACCAGGCTGTGCTGCCTGGCCAGTGCGTGTAAGCCATCCATGTCGCAGGGGTATCCGCCCCAGTGCACGCAAAGGATGGCCTTGGTTTTTGGCGTTATTTTTTGCCTGACAGATTCTACACTGATGTTGCCATCCTCGTAATTGATGTCGGCAAAAACGGGAATGGCTTTTTGCTGAAGGATAACCAAGCCGGTGGCTACAAAGGTTTGCGCGGGCAGTATCACCTCGTCTCCTTCACCCACACCTGCAAGGTCGAGCGCCAGGTGCAGGGCGGTGGTGCCCGAATTAAGCGCCACCGGGTGGCTCAGCCCTAATTCATCGCTCAGTCCCTGTTCAAACTCTTTTACGAGCTTTCCTTCGCTGATAAAGGTGCTGGACAGGGTTTCGTTCACTTTTTGTGCGGCCAGCGGCGAAATGTACGTGTTATATATGGCTATTTGCTTCTCCAAAATTCAAGTTCGATATAAGGGTATTAACGTAATGCTGTGTGGTAAACTGGTTGATCTGCGGGCTTTTTAAAAACAATTCAATGGCAGTAAGATAATTTAAATATGTGGAATAATCCATCGATTTTATGAATTTATATAAATCTTCGTACGAAGAAAAATCGTTGCGATTGATAAAGCATTGTTTGGGAATATAGTCGCCAATATCAGGGGCGCCGCAATAAATTGGAATGCTTTTGGAAATAAAACAATCAAAGATACGCTCCGATATGCAGCCCCTGATGGCCGAGTTATCGTAGCATACCGAAAAGTTGTACCGGTGGTGGTAGTCCAGCTTTTCGAGAGGAGGAATACTGCCTTTAAATGCTTTTTTAATGTATTTTGCTTTTTGTGCCGCAATTAGTTTTACCAGCGGGGCCAGTTTCAGCTTTTTCAAAATGCCGGCGCCTTTAAAGTATTCAAACTTTTCGTTGATGAGGTTGCGGCCATAAATATCAAATTCGCCTGCATGGTGTTTTGCAAAATAATTGGCCGTTTTATAACGCTCGTATAATAATGAGCGGCTTCCGGCTTCGGGTGGCGTTACCTGCAGGGCGCCAGCTATAAGACAGCACAACTGCCGTTGCCGGTACTGCATTTCGTTGATGGATGGAAACGCCTTATGCGATTCAAAATCGATGGCAAAAACGTAGTGCGCATATTTTGGGCCCGAAACAAGATCCTTGTCGTAGGTAAACACCTTTTCAAAACAATGATGATTGGCGGGATCCCAGTTTTGAGGCGCATATACCGGCGGCTCGCTGATGATAAGATACGCCGGCTTGTTAAGCACATTCAGGGTTTTAAAGGTGGGTACTTCGTCAAGGCAAATCACCAGGTCGGCTTCCTGCGGCGGGGTAATATCATAGGTGTTAAACTCAACACCGCGTTTGGCCAGCTCCTGCTTCAGGGCTTTAAAGGGATAGTTATCACTTTTCATGCCATACAGCGGGTTGTCGGTAAAAATATTGTTCTGCAGCAAAGCCGGATCGTTGCGCACAATAAAGCTGATGGAACGCACTGTTTTCATGCCTGCTGTTTTTTAGAATGGAATAATTTACCGGAGAGGTAATCGGCTGTTTTTTTGAACATTAGTGGCAATGCTTGGTACACCTTCTGGTACAGCACTTCCCCATAAGTTTCCACCGGCCGGTAAGCGGTGTCAAGCACCACCCCTTCCTTTTTGCACAGTGCTGCAGCTTCGCGGCGCCATTTGCCGCGGATAACAGCCGTGAGGTAATAATAGCTGATGGGATAGGTGTGATACTTAAAACTGCCCTGTTGGGGTTTCAGGCTAAGAAAGAGATATGCAGCAGACCGCAATCCACCATTCGTCTCAAACTGCCATTGATTTTCTTTTTTATCGAGCAGCGCCACAAATGCTTCCTTTTGCCAGATGGCGCCCTGCAACGAGCTGCGGTAGGGCGCATCGTTAGAAATAAGCCCCAGCTCCTCATCGTTAAAAGCTGCATCGGGACCAGGTGCCGGAAACAAGCGTAAATACGCAGCATTATGCTGTTTTATTTTTTCGAGCAAACGATCCACCATACGCTGATCTACCGGCTTCAGGATAAAATAATCGTCCTGCAGGTAAATAATATAGTTGTAAGGCAATTGGTTTAATACAAGTTGTGTTTCTTCAGACCAGGTGCCATTAAGCCCCGAAAACACTTGCTGCACCTGCTTGCGTTGATAGGTTTTATGATTGGTAGCCAGGTAAACCGGGTAAGGGCAGGCGGGCCAGTGTTTTTCAAAAAAATGAAAAAACGGGTCCCATAAGTCGGAGTACTTGTCGCACGACGAGATCAAAACACAGGTATTGGAAAATGTTGTCAAATGCTTAGTTCTTTTTAAACCAGAAGCAGCCGCAGCCGTAGCGTTGTTGTTTCAGCAGCTCTTCCGGCGGATTTTCGATCAGCCCGCCCTGCGAAAAATTTTCACCAATGAGCGTAAAGCTTTTTAATTCGAGCTCGCTGAAATAACTTACAATCTGCGCATACGAATAAATGCGGTGGGCATTAAATTCGATGCGTGGCTCACCAATGGGCACTGCAAAAAATAAATTGCCGCCTTTGGCCAGCACGCGCTGCAGCTCACTCATGGCTTTTAAATCCCCTTCGCTGTCCAGCGGGTCGCCATAGCGCCCCAGGCCAATGTGCTCCACTGTGTGCATACACGATAAGGAGGGAATGGAGTTGCTTTCAAAATGGAGCTGGTTCAGATCGGCCGAAGCGCAGGTTAAGTTGCTAAGCCGCAGGTCGGCCGGCCGGTAATCGTAAAATTCAATGTCAACAAAAGCCGAGCACAGGCCGGCGAAATAGAGCGAGGAGGAAATATCGACGTGTTTTGCCGGTTTGGTTTGTGCCAGGCAGCGGGCCGCCCACGCCGTGTGGTATACGTAATGCCTGTCGAATTCGGTGTTGGCAGTGCCTTCAAAGGTAATGGCCGTGCGCAGGCTCCAACTGGTTTTAAAGCGCTTGTTTTTATCGAGTGCCACAAAGCGACGGTACTGGCCCAGGTATTTTATAACATTAAGCCACGATCTGAACCAGGCGCGGAGACGGATGAGCGCGTTATAAAAAAACAAAGCGCCGGGAATTTTTTTGATACTGTTTTTAAGTCCGCTCATATCAATTGGCTAACATAAGTTCTATTTCTGTTTTTAAAAGGGTTATGTCCACATCAAAATCGGGCATTTCGGCATTGTTTCCCGGCACGGTATTGCAGGACATGTAAAAATAATCCAATTGCATGGCTGCCGCCAGCGAAAAATAATAATTCCGCTGATCATCGCCTTTTATCCTTAGTTCCATCACCCGTCCCTGCGGCTGCATAAACAAAATGTTGGCCAGGTTGGCGCCGTGCAGGCCCACCAGGTGCCGGCAATGGTACATGAGGCTTACCTGCTCGGCAAAGCTGTGGTCTTCAAAATGAACGGTTTTAAAACCGTGAGTGCCCAGCAGCTGTATCACTTCTGCTTCGTTGCGAATAAAGCGTCCTTTGGCTTTGCTGCGGCTCACATAAATTTTTTGCGGATACGCCGGGTTGTTTTGCTGCGGCTTGTAAAAATCAATAAGCTGCTTGCGCAGCGTTTTCATCAGACCCGGGCGAATGTTGCCCGATATGGCGGTATGACCCGGCACCAAGGCTTTATGGCATTGCACGTATTCGCCGTTCGAAAACCACAGCACCTGGTGAATACCCAGGGCGTGAAGGCTTTCGCGCACATAGGGATAGTCGTGGTTTTGCGGCAGCAGCAGCACGGCCTTTTGTAAATGCTCCTGCACCAGCGCTAACCTTGGCAAAAAATCGCACAGCCAGTGAAAGTAACCCATGGACCAGTAATCGAAGCAGATCACATACGTGCTTTCGGGATCGGTGTGTTTTTTTTTGCGACGTAAGTAATTCCGCAGCAAATAAAACCGGTTGAACTCACTGGCGTGTTTTTGCCAGATCAAAAATTGACGGTAAATGCGAAAGCCGCTGAAAAGAATGCCCTGCGGCGTAATGTTTATATTTTCGAAATGATAAAGCGATACAGCGGGGTGCTGTTTTTCAAGGTCGTTTTTAAAAAGCAGTTTTTCTTCTTCTTTTGTATTGGCCGGCCACCCGTTTTTTACCGTTTCGCCGGGCAGTATGTTTTCCTCGCGGGTAATGGCCATAACACATCAGTTGTTTTGCGTATGCCATTCCAGCGCCGGAAGCAGCATGTAATTTTCGAAGGCCGAGGTAAAGCTGCCGCGGGCAATGCTGCGGGCATCCATAGGATCTTTGATGCTGATGTTGAGAATGTTTATTTTCATATCATACACCTGGTGGCTGGTAGAATGATAGAGCAGCACGCGAAAGAAAAACTCTCCGGCATTGATGAGGTGCCCGGGAATTTTAGCGCGCGTAGTATATGTTCCGGGCGCCTTGCATTTTTCGCCGCCGGGATCGGCGTTCATGTTGCCCACCCACATTACCTGGATGCCATTGTGCTTATCCATCTCAAAGCTCACAGTTACAGGCTTCCCGGTAAGGTTGGTCCAGCTGATCTCAATGTAAAAATCCTCCCAGGTCTCTACCAGGTTAGTGATCTCCAGTTTTGAATTAAGGATTTTGGCTTCGGTAATAATGGCGTCTTTATTCTCGGTGCTGGTGTTAAATTTCTCGTAACCGGCATTGTCCAGCTCGTTGCCAAAAAAATAGGTTTGTATGGCGGTTTGCACGGGAATAATGCCTTCGGTTTGTCCAGCCTTTAAATACACAGCCTTATCGGCCAGCGACTGGATGGCGTTCATGCTGTGCGACACCAGGATGACCGTACGTCCGCTTTTGCTCACATCGTTCATCTTGCCCATGCATTTGCGCTGAAATTCGGCATCGCCCACGGCCAGCACCTCGTCAATGATCAGGATTTCGTTCTCCAGAAAGGCAGCTACGGCAAAGGCCAGCCTCAGCTGCATGCCGCTGCTGTAATGCTTTAAGGGCGTATCGATAAATTTTTCGACGCCCGAAAAATCCACAATGGCGTCAAAATTTTTAAGGATCTCGGTTTTCCGCATTCCCAGAATAGAGCCGTTCATGAAAATATTCTCGCGGCCGCTCAGCTCGGGGTGAAATCCCGTGCCTACTTCCAGCAGGCTGGCAATACGCCCACGACAAATAATTTTGCCCGAAGTGGGAGGTGTTATTTTAGAAAGAATTTTGAGCAGTGTGGATTTGCCGGCCCCGTTTTTGCCCACAATACCAATTGTATCGCCGGGCATCACGTCAAAGCTCACATTTTTAAGCGCCCAAAACTCGTTGCTTTTTGGCTGCGGGGTTAAAAAAGAAAACAGGTTTTCGCGCAGGCTCAGGTAGGGCTTTTTATGGCCGTGGATCCTGAACTTTTTGCTAATCTCCTTTATTTCGAGAACGGGCTTCAATGCTGTTGTAAATATAAACAGGAGCCGGCCAATTTCAAAGCTTTAAGGGCTTGTAAATATCAGCAATAATTATATGCGGAGGCTTACTTTCGGCCCTGTTTGCCTATAAAGTCGCTGAGCTCGCTTTGAGTTTCCTTGTACGAAAAAATGTCGCTCAGCAGTGTGTAATTTTGTTTGTCCACACAATAAAAATACATCAGCCGAGCTGCGTCCAGCTTTTCGCGGTCGTGGATAAACAGCCCCAGCAGCTGCTTTACCTGCTGGGTGGAGTAACAATGCTGGTCGTATAGTTTTTTCAGCGTTTCGTAGCGCCGCGAATCGTTGCCGGCATTGATCAAAAGGGTGCTTAATCCGTTAACCGCTGCCGAATCGGAAGCGCTGGTGCAGTTGCCATGTTTGAGCCGGTATTCGTGGCTGGTATCAAAAAAATCGTTCAGCTCTTTCACCGAGGAGGCAAAGCGAAAGCTTTTTTCGAGCGCTTTGCGCGCGGCAGGATTGGTGAGGTTAAAATAAGCAAGCTTTACCAGCTTCAGTTTTTCAATTTCGTAATCGATATAAACCAACAGGCCACCCAGCTGTTCCACGCTCAGGCAATTGTTACGGCAGGTGTTTTCAACCACGTCATAGCGGGCATCGTCGCTTTGCGCCATGCCCATCAGCCGCCGCACGTGGGCCATATACCCGGCCGGCATAGAGATGCTGCAGGTTCCTGTAAGCGGCAGGTTATTAAAATAAACAGGACTGCCGTTGCTAAGCTCGCAAAAATGGTCCAGCAGGCTGTTGTTAATTTTGTAGCTGGTGTCAATAACCGGTTTTTGAGGCACCAGCGGCTCGGGCAAACGCACCCTGTCATAAATGCCGGTAAATATCAGCCGTACGGGTTGGTGCTGCGCATCCACCCGGTAGGCAAACTCGCGGTCTTTTGTTTTCTGGCCTTTTTCAAGAAGGTAAATGGTAAAAGGGTGTTGGTTTTTATCGTCAAATTCAAGCGTTACCGTTAGTGTGTCATTCTTAATGTTCTCGGAAAGCACTTCGGTTTGGGCATTGGTATTCAAAAGCTGACCGCCCAGCCGTACTTTAAAAAGCTGCTCGGCGCAAAAAAAGCGCAGGTTGTTCTGCCCGTATTGAACGGTGCTGAAAACGCTCAGTAAAATGAAAATAAAATGTCGCATTTAATCGGTAATGGCAGTAGTATTGTTTTGTTCTGTTTCCGGACCGGTTTCGGCGGCACCTTTAAAATAGCTGTATACCAGCTTTGCTTTGGATTTTCCGATCACTTTTTCCAGCTCTTCCAGCGTGGCCTCTTTAATATTTTTTACACTCTTTAATTCGAGCAGCAGCTTTTCAGCGGTTTTGTCGCTAATGCCCCTTATCTCGTTCAGCTCGGTGGTAAAGGTTTCGCGGCTGCGCTTGTTGCGGTGGTGGGTAATGCCAAAGCGGTGCGCTTCGTCGCGGATCTGCTGGATGATACGGAGTGTTTCGCTGCGCTTATCCAGGTAAAGGGGCAGGGGATCGCCGGGAAAATAAATTTCTTCCAAACGTTTGGCAATGCCAATAATGGCCACCTTGCCCATTAGCCCCAGCTTGCGCAGGCTGTTCACGGCGGCGCCCAGCTGGCCTTTGCCGCCATCAATCACAATCAGCTGCGGCATGGGCAGCTTTTCTTCGAGCACCCGCGCATAGCGGCGAAAGATCACTTCTTCCATGGTGGCAAAATCGTCGGGCCCTTCCACCGTTTTTACATTAAAGTGCCGGTATTCTTTTTTGGCCGGTTTGCCGTCAATAAACACCGGCATGGCGCTCACCGCAAAACTGCCCTGAATGTTACTGTTGTCGAACCCTTCAATGCGCCGTGGCTGTTCGCGCAGGCGCAAGTCCTTCATCATCTGGTTCATGATGCGCTCGGTATGCCGCTCCGGGTCTGTAAGGGCTATCTGCTTTTCGCGCTCCTGCTTATACAGCAGTGCGTTTTTATAACACAGGTCCAACAGCTGTTTTTTATCGCCGATCTTTGGCACCACATATTCACAGTCGGGCAGGCTTATCTCGGGGGCAAACGGCACCAGAATTTCTTTGCTTTTGCTGTTAAAGCGGTTCCTGAACTCAACAATGGCAAACATCAGGATGTTGGCGTCGCTTTCTTCTATCTTTTTCTTGATCTCAAGCGTTTGTGCATTAATAATGGCACCGTGAATGATGTTGAAAAAATGGATGTAGGCACTGCGCTCATCGGTAATCAGGTTTATCACATCGGTGTTGGTGATGGAAGGATGAACAATGGTGGATTTGCTTTGATAAGCGCTCAGGATGCCGATCTTATTCTTGATCGTTTCTGCCAGCTCAAACTGGTATTTTTCGGCGGCCGCGTTCATCTTATCCTTCAGGTCGCGCAGGGCATAACCAATGTCGCCTTTTATGATCTGGCGGATTTCGGCAATGTTCTGGTCGTATTCCTCCACCGCCTGCTTGTTTTCGCAAGGCGCCTTGCAGCGGCCAATATGGTACTCCAGGCAGGCTCGGAATTTTCCCTTCCCTATGTTTTCGGTGCTCAGATCGTAATTGCAGGTGCGCAGCGGGTAGGTTTGCCGGATGAGGTCCAGCAGGGTGTGCATCAGCTTTACCGAAGCATAGGGGCCAAAATATTCGCTGCCGTCCTTTACCTGGCGGCGGGTATAAAACAGGCGCGGAAAGCGCTCCTTTTTTAAAATGATCCAGGGATAGGTTTTATCATCCCTCAGGTTGATGTTATACTTCGGCTTTAAGTTCTTGATCAGGTTATTCTCCAGCAGCAGTGCATCCAGCTCGGTATTTACCTTCACGGTTTTAATGTCGCTGATCTTGCGCACCATAATGCGCAGGCGCGCACTGTCGTGCTCTTTGGTAAAATAGGAGGTGACGCGTTTTTTCAGGTTTTTGGCCTTGCCCACGTACAGCAGCCCGTTGTCGGCATCAAAGTACTGGTAAACGCCGGGACTGTCGGGCAGGGTTTTTATAAGGGCGCGGATGTGCTCTGAAAAATCTTCGGCCATGACGTAAATTTAGGAATAAGGCCCGAAAAATGAATACGGCGGTGGTAAAACTTCGTATCTTTCTTCACAAATAAGGCAAGCATGAAACGCAGCACAACCTTAGCGGTGGTTTTTACCATCCTGTTTCAGTATATGGCACTGGCGGGCGATAGTACGGCCGTAAATCTTATTGGCCGGATGCATACAAGATATTACAAAGGTCCATGTAAGGCGTATATATTCTCACAAAAAAACACGCATTTCCGCAACGATAGCGTAGTGGGCAACTCGGTGTGGCATGAGGCGGTTGAATTTCCCGATAAATTCAGGATCCATTTTGGCGATAAGGCCAAAGGCAATTTTGTGGTGTATAAAAACGATAGTGTTTTCAACTATAAAGCCGGCAAGCTGATGAAAGAGCGCGCCGATTCCAGCTCCCTGCTACTGCTGTTGGGCGGCATGTTTTACCGCGAACTGAACGAGGTGATGATACGGCTGAAACACGCGGGGTATGATGTGAATGTGCTGTCGGAGCAGAGCTGGAACGGCCGGCCGGTGTATGTGATCGGTGCGAAACAGGGCGACCTTACGGCTAACCAGGTATGGGTGGATAAAAAAGACCTGAATGTATTGCGCATTCTTGAAAAGCTGAATGAAAAAGACATGATGGACATGCGGTTTGAAAGCCACCAGCGCGTGTGCAGGGGCTTTGTGGAAACCCGTGTTTCTTTCAGGCGCAATGGCCGGCTGGAGCAGGTAGAGGAGTATTATGATATTAAGCAGGTGGAGAGTTTTAACACCCAATAATTCCAGTGTGTCATTTTCGAAAACATTGTGAGCATTATGCCGGCTTGAGAAATCTCTATCCATTAGTACAGATTTCTCCCGCTGGTCGAAATGACAGTTGAGGGTGAGATTTCTAACTCCGTTCGAAATGACCCCCGGATAGTGTATAACAAAAAAGCAGGCGCCATAGGCCACCTGCTTTTTCTCATATTAAGGGTTTAAAACTCTTAGAGCGTGCCGCGAAGGGCCTGCTCGCGCTCAATGGATTCGAACAATGCCTTGAAGTTACCGGCCCCGAAACCTTTGGCGCCCATGCGCTGAATGATCTCGTAAAACAGGGTAGGGCGGTCTTCCACCGGCTTGGTAAAGATCTGCAGCAGGTAGCCCTCCTCATCGGCATCCACCAGTATCGATAGCTCCTGGAGCTTTTTGATGTCTTCCTTCATCACGCTCATGTGCGAGCCCAGGCGGCGCGGAATATCATCGTAGTATGCCTGCGGCGGCGGCGGCAGAAATTCCACCCCACGCGCTTTAAGGTCGCTTACGGTTTTAATGATATCGTCGGTGGCCAGCGCTAAGTGCTGCACACCGGCGTCCTCGTAAAAATCAATGTACTCTTCTATCTGCGATTTTTTCTTTCCTTCGGCCGGCTCGTTAATGGGGAATTTGATGCGGCCGTTGCCATTGCTCATTACCTTGCTCATCAGCGCCGAATATTCGGTGTTGATCTGCTTGTCGTCAAAGCTCAAAAAGTTTACAAAGCCCATTACTTCTTCGTACCATTTCACGGTGTTGTTCATCTGGTTCCATCCCACATTGCCCACCATGTGATCGATAAATTTAAGGCCAACCGGTGCCGGGTTGTAATCGCTTTTCCATTCTTTAAAGCCGGGCAGGAAAATACCCTTGTAATTTTTACGCTCTACAAACAGGTGCACGGTTTCGCCATAGGTATAAATACCCGAGCGCACCACTTCGCCATGCTCGTCTTTTTCAACGGTAGGCTCCATAAAGGGGCGGCCACCGCGTTTGGTGGTTTCTTCAAATGCCTTGCGCGCATCTTCCACCCACAGGGCAATTACTTTTACACCATCACCGTGTTTTTTAACGTGCTCGCCAATGGGCGAATCGCTTTTTAAAGCGGTGGTCAGCACCAGGCGGATTTTGTCCTGTTTCAGAACATAAGAGGTGCGGTCTTTTAAACCGGTTTCCAGGCCGGCATAAGCCACCGATTGAAAACCAAAGGCTGTTTTATAATAATGCGCCGATTGTTTGGCATTGCCCACATAAAATTCTACATAATCGGTGCCTAACAGGGGTAAAAAATCCTGGGCGCCTTCAAATATTTTTTCGAGTCCGTATTCTACGTTTTTTATTTCTTTTGACATATTAAATTGGTTTTTGGTGATAAAAAATAATTAATTGGTTGTTTTGATAAAACAATCAGTTAACTCCACATAGCCATGCTCTGTGCTTTTAATATGTTACGGTGAGCCATTTTATTCCTTCAAAGATAGCCATTTTAACAGTAGGAGTCAAGCCGCCTGTCAGAAATGACGTTTATTTCACAAGGGAAGGATTTTTAACGCGAGATATCAAACGGTTAGTCGAAAAAGAATTATTAATGGAGTATTATTTTCACAACTTAAATCAGCGTGCCATACAAGTCAAAATCTGTAGCCTCAGTAATTGTTACATTGGCAAAATCGCCAATCCTCAGGTAGGTGTTCTCGTCGGCTTTTACGAGTACTTCATTGTCTACATCAGGGCTGTCGAACTCGGTGCGGCCAATAAAAAACTCTCCTTCTTTGCGGTCAAACAGCACCTTAAAGGTTTGCCCGATCTTTTGCTGGTTCAGCTGGTGAGAAATTTCCTGTTGCACAGCCATTACCGCATCGGCGCGCTTACGTTTTATTTTTTCTGACACGTCGTCCTTTAACAGGTGGGCATGCGTATTTTCTTCGTGCGAATAGGTAAAAATGCCCAGGCGCTCAAATTTTGTTTCTTCCACCCACTTTAGCATTTCCTCGTGATCCTTTTCGGTTTCGCCCGGGTAGCCGGCAATGAGGGTAGTGCGCAGGGCAATGTCCGGCACCTTGTCGCGGATTTTATTTACCAGGTCGATGGTTTTTTGTTTGGTGATGCCGCGGCGCATGCTGGTGAGCATGTTGTCGCTGATGTGCTGCAGCGGCATGTCCAGGTAATTGCACACATTAGGTCTTGCTTTCATCACATCCAGCACCTCCATTGGAAAACCGCTGGGGAAAGCATAATGCAGCCTGATCCAGTCAATGCCCTCTACATCGCTCAGCTGGTCAACCAGCGAAGCCAGCTGACGCTTTTTATAAATGTCGAGCCCGTAATAAGTAAGGTCCTGTGCAATCAGCAGCAGCTCGCGTGTGCCTTTGGCGGCAAGGGTTTTGGCCCGGCCTGCAAGCTCTTCTATAGGCACGCTCACATGCCCGCCGCGCATAAGCGGAATGGCACAAAAACTGCAGGGGCGGTCGCAGCCCTCGCTGATCTTAAAATAGGCATAGTGCTGCGGTGTGGTGAGCAGGCGCTCGCCCACCAGCTCGTGCTTATAATCGGCTTTTAATGTTTTTAATATTTTAGGCAGCTCACGGGTACCAAAATAGGCATCCACCTCGGGAATCTCTTTTTCTAGATCTTTTTTGTAGCGCTCGCTCAGGCACCCGGTTACGTATACTTTTTCAACGGCACCTTCTTTTTTCGCTTCCACGTAACGCAGTATGGTGTCAATGCTCTCCTGCTTGGCGTTGTCAACAAAGCCGCAGGTATTGATAATCACTACCTGATGGTCGTCGCTGGTGCCCTCGTGCTCCACTTCAAATTTATTGGCTTTCAGCTGTCCCATCAGCACTTCGCTGTCAACCAGGTTTTTGCTGCAGCCAAGCGTTACTACATTTACTTTGTTTTTTTTAAGCGTTTTTGTTTTCATGCCAGGGCGCAAAGATACCAAATTTTTGTGGAATCTCCGGAGGTAAGGTTAGATGCGGTTTTTGATAACAGTTTAGATCTTACCTGGGAAGTGAGCCCTATTTAAAATTTATCATTTAACATTCAAAATTTCTAAACGGGATCTACATCAATAACGGTTTTATACCGCCAGTTTTTATAATTATTCTGCAAATCGTTCAGGGCATTGTAAATCTGCTGCCTTACCCCGCGCGCCGACTGTTTGCGGGCTGTTTTAATTAAAATATGCTTGTGGTACTGGTTCTTGATCTTTGACACCAGCGGAAATTCAGGGCCTAGCAGGTTGTCGCCAAAGCCCGGCTTTAAGAGGGTAAACAACTCTGCGGCCAGGTGGTTCACCTCATTCAGATCTTTTGAAATAACGGTGATCTCAAACAGGCGGGAAAAGGGCGGGTAAAAATACTGTTCGCGCTCCCTTAGCGTATCTTCATAAAAGCGCTTGAAATTGTTTTCGGTAATATAGGCCAGCACCGGGTGTTGGGGCTGCGTGGTTTGTACAAACACCCGGCCTTTTTCCTGCTTGCGCCCCGCCCTGCCGCGCACCTGGGTAATGAGCTGAAAAGATTTTTCGAAGGAACGGAAGTCGGGAAAGTTAAGACCCGAGTCGGCATTTAAAACACCTACCACGCTCACGTGGTCAAAATCAAGGCCCTTGGTTACCATTTGCGTGCCCACCAGGATATCGATGTTGCCTGCTTCAAAATCATCTATCAATTGTTTGTAGGCATATTTGCTGCGCGTGCTGTCAAGGTCCATACGGGCTATGCGGGCCTTCGGGAAAAGCAGTTCCACATCCTCCTCAATTTTTTCGGTGCCCATGCCCTTGTAATGCAGCTGGTTGCTACCGCAGGCGCTGCAGGTTTTGGGCGGCGTAAGCGAATAGCCGCAATAATGGCACACCAGCTTTTGAAGCTGCTTGTGGTAAATGAGCGACACGTCGCACTGGATGCAGTGGGGCACATGGCCGCATTGCCGGCATTCGGTGTAAGGTGCAAAGCCGCGCCGGTTCTGGAAGAGGATCACCTGTTTCTTTTTAGCCAGCGCCTCGCTCATGGCTTCAAAAAGTGCAGGTCCCAGGCTGGCTTTCATCTGGTTGCTTTGCTCGTAAAATTTAATGTCGCTGATCTCGAGGCTGGTGCCACCGCTTTGGGCAAATTGCTGCTGAAGCTCCACCAGCGCATATTTGGCTTGCATAGCATTATAATAACTTTCGAGCGAAGGGGTAGCGCTGCCCAATAACACACCGGCCTGGTGCAAAGTAGCCAGGTAAAGGGCCGTATCGCGCGCATGGTAGCGGGGTGCGGGCTCCTGCTGTTTGAACGAGCTGTCGTGCTCCTCGTCAATAATAATAAGGCCCAGGTTATGAAAGGGGAGAAACAGGCTGGAGCGGGCGCCTAAGATGATCTTATATTCCTTTTTTCGGGTTTCGGGTTCCAGTCCCGTTCCGTCTTGAATCTTGACTCTTGAATCTTGACTCTTTCCCTTGTTTTGTCCTAAAATATTATTCCACGTTTCCACCCGCTCATTTTCGCTGAACCGCGAATGGTACACGCCTACTAGTTCCCCAAACACCGCCCGCAACCGGGTAATCAACTGGGTGGTGAGCGCTATTTCGGGGATCATGAATAATACCTGCTTATCCTGTGCAAGTGTATCTTTAATAAGTTGTATGTACACTTCGGTTTTTCCGCTGCCGGTAATGCCGTGCAGCAACACCGGCTTGCCGCCTGCCAGGCCTTGTTTCACTTCCGCGTAAGCCTTTTGCTGGCCGGTGCTCAGCGCTTTCTGCGCCCCATTGCTTTTTTCAAAAAGCAGGCGGCCCACTTCGAGCTGTTCTTCGTGGAGAATGGATTTTTTTACCAGGGCATTGATGGCTGAAGCCTCACATTTCTTAAGAAGTTCATTTTTTTTTACCCAACCACCCAGATTATCGGTACCTGTTTTGGCCAGGTGTAAAAAATATAAAAGGGCTTCGGCCTGCTTAAAGGCTTTTTTCTCAAGAGCATCCAGTTGCTCCTGCAATTTTTTTTCTTCTGTAAAATCTGTGTGTAGCTTTAAAAATGACTGTAGCTTGGGTTTGTATTTGTCCTTAACTTCCTCATACACCACCACGGCGTTTTTGCGGATGAGGTTATTCACCAGCGGCTGCACGCTTTTTATTTCCATTAATTCTGCCAGTGCCTCAAAGCTCAGGTTGGGTGTGGCGTGCAGGGCATCCAGTATCTTGTGCTCTCGCTCCGTGAATTGCGTGTGGCTGATCTCTTCAAAATTAAATTCAGGATTGAGCTGCACATGCGAGGTGCTGCTGAGCTTAAGCCCCGAGGGCAGGGCGGCATTCATCACATCGCCGGGGTTGGCGCAATAATAAAAGCTCAGCCAGTCCCAAAACTGCAATTGCAGGGGGGTTACCACCGGCTCATCGTCCAGTATAGCGTCCAGGTATTTTACCGTATAATCTGTTGGCGCGGTATGGTGGATGCGGTGGATAATGCCTGTGTAGATCTTCGATTTGCCGAATTGCACCAGTGCACGCTTACCGGTTGCCAGTTGTTTGTTAAGCTCGGCAGGTACCCGGTAGGTAAACAGGTTGGGCACACCCAGCGGCACAATCACATCCACAAAAAATGTTTCGGGCGCCTGTTTTTTTTTAACGGGCGATGCGGTATCGCTGGTATCGCTGAGGTGATCGTGCATCAGCTTATCAAATAGGCCAGCAAAATGCCGCCGGCCATCATCAGCACCTTGGTGCGGTTGTATTTGTGATGTTCGCTGGTTTCGAACAAAATAGCCGTTGAAATGTGGAGAAAAATACCGATCACCAGCGCAAAGGCCACCTGGCTGTAGGCTTGGTAATTTTGCAGGCCGTAGGTTTGCAGTACAAAGCTGGTTAAATAACCCAGCGGGGTCATCATAGAGAAAAGCAGCAACAGGCCCCATTTTCTTGAGCCCGATGGTTCGTGCTCTTTCAGCAGGGCAGCAAAGGCAATGGTAATGGGAATGTTGTGCAGGGCCAGGCCCAGTATTAATTGATGATTGATGGCAGCCCCATAACCCGGTGCGGGGTTATAAATAGGCAACCCTTCCAGGAAGGAATGCAGGAAAAGACCGATAATGATCCCCCTTGGCAAACGGGTGTGGCAGTCGTGGCTGTGCAGGTGCACATGCCCATGCTCAATGCCGGTGCTAAAGGTATCGATGAGCAGCTGCACGCAAAAGCCAAGCACAATAAACAGCCCAATCTGTTTCACATGCCCCAGCTCATAAGCTTCGGGCAGCAGGTGGATGATGGAGAGGGCGAAAAGATAGGCGGCGCTGAAAGCCAGCAACAGCCTCAGGTTCATTTGATTGATGGGAATTTTAAGCGCAATGCCGCCGGCTATCACAATAGGAGCAATCAGGCAAACGATGGATAAAAAAGAATTCAAATTACTATTTTTTAAAAATCAATATTAAACGGTCTGAATTTTTTGCGTCAAAATTATCCAGCCGGTAACTGCCAAACACGCCATGCAGGTTTAAGCCGGCAGCTGTGGCCAGGCTTTCGAAGTCGGCCCGCTTGATCAGCGATACAAATTCCTCGAAGTGAAACTCTTTGCCGTTGTGCACAAAATCAATGCGCTTGTGTATGGTTTTATTGGATATTTTTTTGTGGATGTGAAAATTGATGCTGCCGCGTGGCTCGGTGTAGTCGGCACAGTATTGGTCTTCAAATTTTTCCGAATTAAAAAAATCTATCACAAAAAAACCGCCGGGCTTCAGCGCCTTGGCCACGTTTTTAAATACCAGGGCATTGTCTTTAAAGTTTTTAAAATAGCCCATGCTCGTGAATAAATTAAAGGCGGCATCAAAGTAGTTAATACGAAACGGATCGCGCATGTCGTGCACAAAAAAGTCGAGACTGCGGTTGCTGTTCAGCAGGGCCTCTTTAATGCTGTTGCGGGAGAGGTCGCTGCCGGTAACATCAAATCCTTTTTGATTGAGTGCTATGGCATGGCGGCCTTTTCCGCAGGCAATGTCCCACAGCCTGGCGTGTGGCTGCAGGTTTAACTTGCTGCACAGGTTATCGATAAAAAAATTAGCTTCTCCGGCATCCCTGTTGTTGTACAATAAATGGTAGTAGGGTGAGTTGAACCAGTTAACGTACCACGCGTCATTATTCATAGCGTAAAATTACTAAAAACAAAAACACCGGCCTTTTACAGCCGGTGCTTTATTAACAAAATCAAACGTTATTATTTTATTTTAGCTTTAGAATACTGGTGTTTCTCATATTTTTCGCGGCCAAGATCCCAGTCGCCTTTATAAGCAGGCCCGCCTACTTTTGCATTTTTGCTGAAGCTCAGGTTCTCGGTTTTACCGCCTTTAGCCGCCACGGCATCGGTAATTTTTTCCTGCAGGTTGGCCGCGCGGGTGTTGGCCAGCTCCTGGTTGCTCTTAAAGGCCCTTGTAGGAACTTTAGAAGCGCTGGCGCGGATGTTGATCTTTACCTTGCCGCTGTTACTTTGCTCGGCCACGCGCTCAATAAAGCTCATCCATTTGGCATCGGTATCCTCCACCTTATTGCGGTTGTATTTGTAGTAGATCTCGAAATCAAAGGCCAGCTCCCCATCGGCGCCGGTTGCCCCTTCTTCAGGTGCGGATGAAGTGGCCGGGCGGCTGTCCGGCATATCGATATAAAGCGTTTTGGTAAAGCTTTTTTTCTTCACGCCTATTGTAGAGATGCTTTGTTTTTTAGAGGTTTTGCCTTCTTCGGTGGTGGCCACCAGCTCGTACTTGGTATCGGGGCTCAGCTCAATGCCTTGTATCTCTCCTTTTTCGTTGGTGGTCACGTCGTAGTACTCGCCGTCGGCATCTACCAGCGTAATTTTTACGTTAGGAATGATCTTAAGTGTTTTTGAGTTGCGAACAATCACACCCAGCAGCAGGTCTTTGGAGGTGGCTTTCTGGCGCTTGGTGATGGGCTGGAATAAATTAGCCGGCTCGCTCGATTCCTGATCAAGGTACAGGGTTTTGGTAAAGCTTTTGCGTTTCACCCCCATCGTAGAGATGGTTTGTTTTTTCGACACTTTGCCTTCGCTGCTGGTAGCTGTAATTTCGTATTTGGTGTCGGGGCTCAGCTCAATGCCTTGTATCTCACCTTTTTCGTTGGTGGTTACATCGTAGAATTCCCCATCGGCATCCACCAGGGTGATTTTTACGTTAGGAATGATCTTAAAGGTTTTTGAATTGCGAACAATCACGCCCAGCAACAGCTCTTTGGAAGTGGTTTTCTTGCGTTTAACCGCCGGCTCAAAGCTGGTTGTTTCCGATTTAGTGTCGGTGTCGATCAGCAGGGTTTTGTTGAAGCGCTTTTTGTTTACACCTTTGGTGGAGAGCGTTTGTTTTTCAGAAATAGAGCCATCGTTGGTGGTGGCACGTATTTCGTATTTGGTGTCGGGGCTTAGCTCAATACCTTGTATCTCACCTTTTTCGTTAGTGGTTACATCGTAGTTTTCTCCTTCCGAATCGGTAAGGGTAATGTTGGCATTAGGAATGATCTTTAAGCTCCTCGAGTTTTTTACAATTACACCCAGCAGCAGCTCTTTGGAAGTGGTTTTGGCAGGTTTGCCTTTCAGGTAAAGGATCTGGTTAATGATCTTGCCCGATTTAGCGCCCACCGTGCTGATGTTGGCCAGCACCGATTTGTCTCCACCGGCTTCAGCGTAGGCCACATATTTTTTCTCGGGCTGCAGGTTAATACCTTCGTAGCGGCCATTGGCGTTGGTCTCAAATGTTTTGGCCGTGCCGCCTTCCTCTTCAAGCGTTACTTTGGCATTTGGCATCACTTTTTTATTCTTGCTGTTTTCGAGCGTAATAATGTTAAGCACAATGCCTTTTTCTTTGGCTTTTACTTTGCCAATCAGTTTCACCGGCTCCAGCAATATCTCGCGTTTTATTTCGCGGTAGGTTTGCTCATCGGTCACAAAAATATCTTCGGTATAAAATTCTTCGCCATTGGCGGTTTGGTAAGAAAAGCTGTAGTCTTTGCCGGGAGGCAGAATGGTGGAGAACGTACCGTTTACCAGCTTGGGCAGGTAAGTGCCCACTATTTTGCCGGTGTTTTTATCCTTTACCACCACCGTCAGGTTGTCGGGCAGTTTTTCGCCATCGGCCGGTACAATCTGGCCTTTGAACAGTGCCAGGAAAGCTTCCTTGTTTTCGGGGATCGACAGCATGTAAATGTCCTTTTCGCCGAAGCCGCCTTCTTTAGCCGATGTAAAGTAGCTGCGCTTGCCATCGGGCGAGGTTACATAAAAAACATCGTCGTCGGTGGTGTTAATAGGGTAGCCAATATTGGTGACATCGGTAAACTGGTTGTCCTCGTTAAGGGTGGCAAACATGATGTCAAAGCCGCCCATGGTTTTGCTGCCTTTTGATGCAAAAAAGAAAGTGGTGCCGTCAGGGTGCATAAACGCACCGTCCTCATCGTATTCGGTATTAATGGCAGGCCCCACGTTAAGTGCCTTGCTCCAGTTGCCATTGGGCAGCTTAATGCAGCGGTAAATATCGCGGGCGCCAATGCCTCCCGGCCTGTCCGAAGTAAAGAACAGGATGGTGCCATCCACATTCAGGCAGGCGTGCGATTCAAAATATTTGGTGTTTACGTCAGAGCCAAAGTCTTTCAGGGGTGTCCAGTCCTTACCGTCGTAGGTGGAGTAATAAATATTCCCGTCGCCGGCATCATCCCTGTATACAATCAGGGTTTGCCCGTCCGGGGTCAGGTTAATGGAGGCTTCGTTGCCCTCGGTGTTTACGTTGCTGCTCAGCGATACCGGGCCTGTCCAGTGGCCCTGGTTGTCTTTGTAGCTCACCACAATGTCTTCAAAATATTGCCCGTCGGGGCCCATAATGCCGCCGGTGCTGTTGGGGCGGCGGGTGGTAAATATCATGGTGCGCTCGTCGGCGCTAAGCACGGGGCTGTATTCAGGGTATTTGCTGTTTACACTATCGCCCATGTTATCAATTTTGAGGTTAACCGGGTTGGCCACCATTTCCTTGGCCAGCACGCTGGTGGCCTTATCCTTGGTTACCATCTTTTTCCACTCCTTGTTGCGGGCATCCACGTACTTGGTAAACTCGTCGTATTTGGCAATGGCCTCGTCAAATTTATAATTGATATGGAGTGCTTTGCCGTAGTAGTAGTAAGCCAGCGGCGGAGCGGCTTTTTCCATCGGATCGTCCACCTTGTAGCTGCGCGATACATTTTTTACGGCTTTGGCAAAAAAGCCTTCTGCCTGTTTTTTGTTTTTTGCCGAGTTCAGGTCGCAAATTCCCAGCACGTAATTGATGTTGGCCGACGAAGAGTCGATTTTATAAGCCTCTTCAAAGGTTTCCCGCGCTTTTTCATAATTGTTCTCCAACAACAGATAAAGCCCTTCCTGGAAATAATTTTTATAAGACTCCTGGGTTTTTACCTGGGATTTCAAAAAACATGCTAAAACGACAAAAAAGATTGTAAAAATTGCTCTCATATTGGGAGGAGTATAGATGAAGCAAATTTAAACGTTTATTTTAGAAAACAAAATATATAAGATATTAGCGTAACCTTTTAATAACGGGGGTTTTAAATTTCTATCTTTGCGCCCACTTATTATTTTAAATGACGCTTACCGAAGAGATAAAACGCCGCAGAACATTTGCCATTATTGCACACCCCGATGCAGGAAAAACCACGCTCACCGAAAAGCTGCTGCTCTTTGGCGGAGCCATACAAACTGCCGGGGCTGTTAAATCAAACAAGATCAAAAAAGCCACTACCTCCGATTTTATGGAGATCGAAAAGCAGCGTGGTATCTCGGTTTCCACTTCGGTGATGGCTTTTGATTATAAGAATTACAAGGTAAATATTTTAGATACCCCGGGCCACGAAGATTTTGCCGAAGATACGTATCGCACGCTCAGCGCCGTAGACAGCGTGATTATGGTGATTGACTGTGTGAAAGGCGTTGAGCCGCAAACCCGCAAACTGCTGGAGGTTTGCCGCATGCGCCACACGCCGGTGATCGTGTTCATCAATAAGCTCGACCGCGAGGGGCAAAACCCGTTTGACCTGCTGGATGAAATTGAAAAGGAATTGAAAATCCGCGTGCGGCCGCTTACCTGGCCCATCGGCATTGGCAAATCGTTTAAGGGCGTATATAATCTCACGCAGCAATCGCTTAACCTTTTTCAGGGCGACAGTAAAACCACCGTGGAAGAAACGGTTACCATCAACGACATCAATGATCCCGTGATTGATAAGCAGGTGGGCGCCGATTTCGCTGCCCAGCTAAGGGCCGATGTAGATTTGATTGACGGGGTGTATGATCAGCTCGATGCGCAAAAATACCTGGAAGGGCAGATCAGCCCGGTGTTTTTTGGCAGCGCGGTAAATAATTTCGGCATCCACGAATTGTTGGATTGTTTTGTAGAGATAGCGCCATATCCCAAAGACCGCGATACCGATGTGGGTGTCATTCACCCGGAGGACCCCAAGTTCAGCGGCTTTGTGTTTAAGATCCACGCCAACCTCGACCCCAAGCACCGCGACCGCATTGCGTTTTTGCGCATCTGCTCGGGCAGGTTTGAGCGCAACAAATATTATTACAACGTGCGCGAAAAAAAGCAGGTGCGTTTCAGCAATCCCACGGCGTTTATGGCACAGCAAAAATCGGTCATCGATGAGGCTTTTCCCGGCGATGTGGTGGGCCTGTACGATGCCGGCAATTTTAAGATCGGTGATTCGCTCACCGAAGGCGCCACCCTTCACTTTAAAGGCATTCCCAGCTTTTCGCCCGAGCTGTTCAGGTATGTGAACAATACCGACCCTATGAAAACCAAGCAGCTGCAAAAAGGCCTTGAGCAGCTGACCGATGAAGGTGTGGCCCAGCTGTTTACTAAAAAAGCCGATGGGCGAAAAGTAATTGGCACGGTGGGTGCGCTTCAGTTCGAGGTGATCCAGCACCGCTTAAAAGCAGAGTATAATGCCAGCGCCACCTTTGACCAGGTAAACCTGTACAAAGCCCTGTGGATAAGCGCCGACGACAAAAAGAAGCTCGATGCCTTTATGCTCGACCGCAGCTCGTACATTGCGCTGGATAAGGAGAACCGCCCTGTATTTCTGGCCGAAAGCCCCTGGGTGCTGCAAATGGCGCAGGAAAAATTTCCCGACATCAAATTCCACCAGAAGAGCGAGTTTTAAAACACCGTCCATTATCTTCAAAACCTAGATTAAATCAGGCTTTTAAGAGATTTAACGTTTGTGTCCCTTTCTCCGGGATTAATCCGCCTAATATATTTGTCCGTCTACCTTTTTTGTGGTATTTTTGTAGTCTAATTAGATTAAGTCTAATTAATAATACAATTGTAAATAATTTAAAATCAATAAGTTATGATTACAGTAACTGAAAATGCCAAAATGCATGCGCTCCAGCTCATCCAGGATGAAAATCGCCCGGCCGACACATTTATACGTGTGGGAGTGGAAGGCGGCGGCTGCTCGGGCCTTTCGTATAAATTGGAGTTTGATAATGTGAAGCGCGATGGCGATCAGCAGTTCGAAGACAAGGGCATTAAGATTGTAGTGGACCGCAAAAGTTTTCTTTACCTGGTGGGCACCGAGCTGGAATATACCGGCGGGCTTAACGGCAAAGGCTTTGTATTTAATAATCCCAATGCTACCCGCACCTGTGGTTGTGGGGAGAGCTTTGGAGTTTAATCGATTCAAAATTCAAGACTCAAAATTCAAAACCAGGTAATGTCATCGAAAAAATTTGAAGACTTGGATGTTTGGCAAAAGGCAAAGGAATTTTCAGTGCTTTTGTATAAAGTCACAAACGAGCCTTCTTTTAAAAAAGACTTTGGAATGATCGATCAGCTGCGAAGAGCATCAGTGTCTATTGTTTCAAACATAGCAGAAGGGTATGAGCGGAATGGAAATAAGGAGCTGGTCCAGTTTCTGAGTTTTGCTAAAGGATCTGCTGGTGAAATCAGGGCTCAATTACACATTGCAAGAGAGCTTGAATACATAAATGAGAATCAATTTAAAGAGTTATATGAAAAAATAAGCGCCTTAAGCAAAATGCTGGCAGGATTTATCGCTTATATAAAAGGATCAGATTATAAAGGAGCAAAGTTTGTTAATGAACCGGATGCAAGCTTTGAATCTTGAATTTTAAATTTTGAATAAAACAATGTCTACAGATATTTTAGAAGAACACATCAATAGCGAGTATAAATGGGGCTTTACCACCGACATTGAAACGGAAACCTTTGCAAAGGGTTTGAACGAAGATGTGGTGAAAGCGCTGAGCAAAAAAAAGAATGAACCCGAATGGCTTTTGGAGTTTCGCTTAAAAGCTTACCGGCACTGGCTTACCATGAAGGAGCCTAATAACTGGGCCCACATCCCGTATCCGAAAATAAATTTCCAGGACATCAGCTACTATTCGGCGCCTAAAAAACTGCCGGAGCTGAAAAGCCTCGATGAGGTAGACCCTGAGCTTTTAAAAACCTTCGAAAAACTGGGTATTTCGCTCGAGGAGCAAAAGCGCCTCAGCGGCGTGCAATCCAACATTGCCGTAGATGCCGTGTTTGACAGCGTATCGGTAAAAACCACTTTCCGCGAAACGCTGGCTGAAAAAGGCATTATCTTTTGTTCGTTCAGCGAGGCGGTACTCGAACATCCGGACCTGGTAAAAAAATACATGGGCCTGGTAGTGCCTTATACCGATAATTATTATGCCGCACTCAACTCGGCAGTGTTCAGCGATGGCTCCTTTTGCTACATTCCCAAAGGCGTGCGCTGCCCTATGGAGCTTTCCACCTACTTCCGCATCAATTCAAGCGGCACCGGCCAGTTTGAAAGAACATTGATTGTGGCCGATGAAGCCAGCTACGTTTCTTACTTGGAAGGCTGCACCGCACCCAAGCGTGATGAGAACCAGCTGCACGCCGCTATTGTGGAGATCATCGCACATAAGGATGCTGAGGTAAAATACAGCACCGTGCAAAACTGGTACCCCGGCGATAAAGAAGGCAAAGGTGGTATTTACAATTTTGTGACCAAGCGCGGTCTTTGTATGGAAGACAATTCAAAGATCAGCTGGACACAGGTGGAAACCGGCTCGGCCATTACCTGGAAATACCCATCGGTAATTCTGAAAGGCAACAACAGCGTGGGCGAATTTTATTCGGTGGCGGTTACCAACAACCGGCAGGAAGCCGATACCGGCACCAAAATGATCCACATTGGCAAAAACACCCGCAGCACCATTATTTCAAAAGGCATCAGCGCCGGCTTGAGCAACAACAGCTACCGTGGCCTGGTGCAAATTCGCAAAGGCGCCAGCAATGCCCGCAACTTTTCGCAGTGCGACAGCTTACTTATGGGCGATAAATGCGGCGCGCATACCTTCCCGTACATCGAAATAAAAGACAAGAGCGGCGTGGTGGAACATGAGGCCACTACCAGCAAAATTGGCGAGGACCAGCTTTTTTACTGCAAGCAGCGCGGCATTGACACCGAAAAGGCCATTGGCCTGATTGTGAACGGCTATTGTAAAGAAGTGCTGAACAAGCTGCCCATGGAGTTTGCCGTGGAAGCACAAAAATTACTGGCCATTAGCCTGGAGGGAAGCGTAGGATAAGATTAACAAAGTGCACCCCGCTACAAAATATAAATACTCTGATTATTCCATCTGGTTTACTGTTATAACGGCTGCGCTCATCTGCTGTTTTTTCACCTGGCACGATCCCGCTTCGGTGAATCTTCTGGGCGGCGATTCGCGCTATTATTATTATTACCTGCAATCCACCTTTATCAATCCGCAGGCAGTTACTTACGATTGGCTTAGCGATGCCACACCGCTTACGCATCACCCGGTTGGGCTTTCTGTTTTATGGACCCCGTTTTTTTTAATGGGGCTTGCAGTAGCTTATCTGTTTCATTTTCCGCTCACCGGCCTTAGCCTGCCTTTTCAGGCAGCTATCTCTGTTGCGGCTCTGTTTTATTTTACCGTAGGGCTCGTTTATTTAAAAAAGCTGCTCCGGCTTAACAGTATTTCTGATAAGGTAACGGCCCTGGTAATGCCGCTTATTTTTTTTGGGACCAACCTGCTGCACTATGCATTGAACGAAAGCGGTATGTCGCACGTGTACTCGTTTTGCCTCATTACCGCCTTTATGTATCACGGCCAGCGTTTCACAATGGAAAACGGGCGGAAGCACCTGTTGTATGCATTCGCATTGCTGGGATTGATTTTGCTGGTAAGGGCTAATAACGGCCTGGTGATTTTTACCGTGTTTTTCTGGTTCAGCAATAAAACGCAATGCGTGGCTTTTTTCAAACGGCTGTTTCGTAACCCGGTGTTTTATGCCGGGCTTAGTTTATTGTTGTTTATTATCCTGCTGCAGCCTTTGGTATGGTATATAAAAGAAAACAGCTTGTTTGTAAACCGCTATGCGCCTTATGGCTTTTACTGGACCCGGCCCCAGCTCATCAGTATGCTGTTTGGCTTTAATGCGGGCTTTTTTATTTATACACCTTTGTGTCTGTTGTTATTGCTGGGCCTTGTTTTTACTTACGGCGAAAACCGGTTTTTGTTTTTCAGCATTTCTTTTTTCCTTTTGCTGCTGTTCTATTTCTTTTCGGCCTACAGTGCTTATACCTATTACGATGGGCTGGGCATCCGCGTGCTGGTGGATTATTACGCCCTGTTTGCGCTTTTGGGTGCCAAGCTGTTTGCCGCGCTGCAAGCCCGTAAGGTGCTGTATGGGGTTGGAACAGTTGCGGCACTGCTGCTGGTTGGTATTAACATGGTGTATTGTTACCAGGGCAGCGTTAATATTTTGCAGCGTTCGGGCATGAATTACAACAAGTGGAAATATATATTTTTAAAAACAGGCAACGAATACCGCGAATGTTTGGGAGGCAGCAACGATTTAACACCGTATGCCGAACAGGCGCCGGTAGCCAGCTTAAATGCGAATGCACCGTTGCAACAGCCTTTTGATTTTGCCCGTAAGGATTTTGGCCTGGCCCTTTCGTTCGACAGCATTGGTTTTATTTCAAACCGCATTCAATTAAAAATTAACCTGGGGCGCAAAGAGAATTTTGCCAACTCCAGCCGCGATGCTTTGGTATGCGCCATGCTGGAGGATAAGAAAAAAAAACATAAAAGTTACGTACAATTCCGGCTGAACGAAACGCCTTCCAAAAGCTGCTGCCCCGAAGCGGAGTATCACTACGCCGCCAACATGGAAGCTGATTTTAAGGCGGACGATAAACTTTCGGTTTACCTGTGGAATGTGAAGCAGCAGCCTTTTGAGATAAATAAATTTGCAATAGAAGTATACAATTACGCCTATCAAACCAATTAAAACAATAAAAAACAACAAATGATCACAATTAAAAACCTCCACGCATCGGTTGACGGTAAAGAAATATTAAAGGGCATTGACCTTGAGATTAAAGCGGGCGAAGTGCATGCCATTATGGGCCCTAACGGCTCGGGCAAATCTACCCTGTCGAGTGTGCTGGCTGGGCGTGAAGATTACGAAGTAACCGAAGGCGAAGTTATTTTTAACGGTAAAAACCTGTTGGAAATGGCGCCGGAAGACCGCGCACGCGAAGGATTATTTTTGGCGTTTCAGTACCCGGTAGAAATTCCGGGGGTGAGCAATATTAACTTTTTAAAAACAGCCATTAACGAGATCCGTGAGTACAAAGGCCAGGAGCCGGTTGCAGCCAAAGAATTCCTGGAGCTGGTAAAAGAAAAACAAAAGCTGGTGGAGCTGGATGTGAAGCTGGCCAACCGCAGTGTGAACGAAGGATTTAGCGGCGGCGAAAAAAAGCGGAATGAGATTTTTCAGATGGCGATGCTGGAGCCAACCCTGGCCATACTGGATGAAACGGATAGCGGCCTGGATATTGATGCCTTAAAAATTGTCGCCAACGGTGTGAACACGCTGAAAAGCAACAAAAACGCTTTTATTGTGATTACCCACTACCAGCGATTGCTCGATTACATTGTGCCTGACTTTGTGCACATTTTGTATAACGGTAAAATTGTGAAATCTGGCACTAAAGAACTGGCGCTTGAGCTGGAGGCAAAGGGCTACGATGAGGTGAAGAAGCAGTTTTAACGACAAGATACAACGTACAGGATACAAGATACAGGACACAAGACAAAAGATGCAAACAAATTAAGGTAGTTATGGTAGTCGAAAAATCAAACACAGCGCAGCAGATCATCGAGCAGATTTCGGGCAGTGCGGCCAAGGTAAACTTTATCAGCAACGAGGCCTTGTCCAAAGCCTTGTTTTACCTTGAAAATGAAGGCATTCCCAATAATAAGCACGAGGACTATAAATATTTTAATGCCGATGCGATTCTGAAAAAGGAGTTTAAAAACATTTCTCAAAAGTTTAATGCTGTAACGGATATTGAAGAGTTTAAGCTGGAAGATACCATCACGCTGGTGGTGGTTAACGGTAATTACTCCGAAACGCTCAGCGATAAGATCATCTTAAAGGGACTTCATATCAATGCTTTTTCTAACCTCGATAAAGCAGGGAAGGAGCGCGTAGCCTCTGTTGCCAATGTGGAGTCGGATGCATTTATTGCTTTAAACACGGTGTTTAGCGGCAATGGTTTTCACCTCAAAGTGGAAAAAGGAACATCATTACAGATCCCACTTCATGTGCTGTATATATCCAGCGCCGAATCGGCAGCCTTTGTCAATTCGCGCAACCTGATTGAGGTGGAGGAAGGCGCCGAGGCGACTATTATTGAACAGCAGGTGGTGGTTGGCAAAGGGCAGGTATTTACCAATTACCTGAGCGAAAAATTTGTGGCCTCCAATGCAAAGCTGGTATCCTATCTTTTTCAAAACGAAGGTGTGCTTGGGTTTTCGGTAAATACCAGCCAGGTAAAGCTGGAGCGCGACGGGCATTACGACAATGCCACCATCACACTCAGCGGCCAGGCAGTGCGCAACAACCATAACGTGGTGCTTGCGGGCTCAAACGGCGAAGCGCATCTAAACGGCTTGTTCTCAGTGCGCGGCTCGCAGCTGGTTGATAATCATACCCTGATGGACCACCAGGTGCCGCATTGCGAAAGCAACGAATTGTATAAAGGCATTATTAACGATAAAAGCACAGGAGTGTTTAACGGCAAAATTTTTGTGCGGCGCGACGCGCAAAAAACCAATGCTTACCAAAGCAGCAAAAATATTTTGCTGAGCGATGACGGTACTATTAACACCAAGCCCCAGCTCGAGATTTATGCCGACGATGTAAAGTGCTCGCACGGCACTTCTACCGGCAAGATCGACGAGAATGCCCTGTTTTACCTGAATGCGAGAGGCATTGGCAAGGAGAGCGCAAAAAAATTACTGCTTAATTCTTTTGCACAGGAAGTTATTAATAAAGTGGAAGTGGACAGCCTGCGCGAGCGTATCAGCAGCCTGTTTGAAAACAGCATATAACCTTGATCAACAACGACAACATACGCGCCCAGTTCCCTATTTTAAAACGGCAGATCAACCATGCGGATCTGATCTATTTTGACAATGGGGCCACCACGCAAAAGCCGCTGCGGGTGATTGACAGTGTTTCGGATTTTTATAAAACCTCCAATGCCAACATTCACCGCGGCGTGCACACGCTGAGCCGCGAGGCAACGGAGCAGTTTGAAGCGGCGCGTCATGCCGTGGCCGGCCATTTTAATGTACAAAATGCGCAGCAGGTTATTTTTACGGCGGGCACCACCGATGGCATCAACCTGGTGGCGCAGGGTCTTGCAAAACATTACCTGAAACCGGGAGATGAAATTTTGCTGGGAACTTTTGAGCACCACTCCAACCTGCTGCCCTGGCAATTGTGGGCACAGGAGCATGGTGGCCACTTAAAGGCCATTCCGCTGCTGGACGATCAGAGCCTGGATTATACTGCTTTTGAAAAACTGATTACCGGAAAAACCCGGCTTATTGCCATTACACACGTATCTAATACCCTGGGTGTTATTGCCGATCTCGAAAGGATCATTGCCCTGGCCCGCCGGCACAATATTGCCGTAATGGTGGATGGCGCGCAATCGGCGCCGCACATGCCCATTGATCTGCCGCAGCTTGATCCGGACTTTTTTGTGTGCAGCGCGCATAAAATGTACGGTCCTACCGGCATTGGCATGTTATATCTTTCCGAAAAATGGCTGAAAGAGCTGCCTGTTTCAAAGCCAGGGGGCGGTACCATAAAAACCGTTAGTTTCGAAAACACGGTGTACGCCGAAGGCGCCCTTCGTTTTGAACCGGGTACGCCCGATATTTCAGGAGCGGTGGGCTTTGCAGAGGCTGTGCGTTTTATGGATGAGATTGGCATGCAGGCTATTTTTGAGCACGAGAGCGATTTGACGCAATACGCACAAAACCTGTTAAGCGAGCTGCCGCAGGTAGAAGTATATGGGAAAAGCAAACACAAGGCGGGGGTGATCTCGTTTAACGTAAAAGGTCAGCATCCTTTTGATGTGGGTACCTTGTTAGATAAATATGGGATAGCGGTAAGAACGGGGCATCATTGCACGCAGCCGCTCATGCAATGCCTGGGCATACCCGGCACGGTAAGGGCATCGTTTGCGATTTATAATACCCGGCAGGAAGTGGAGGCATTTGTAGAGAAATTGAAGAGGGTGATCGGGATGTTATCCTGAGGCAGGATACAAGATGCAAGACAAAAGATTAAAGACGATCATGACAATTGAGGAAACTGAAAAGGAGATTACGGAGGAATTCGAATTTTTTGGCGACGATTGGGAATCGAAATACGAGCACCTGATCGACCTGGGCCGGTCGTTACCATTGATTGACCCGGCAAAGAAAACGGAAGACAGGATCATAAAAGGCTGCCAGAGCACCGTATGGCTGGAGGCTGAACTTATTGAGGGGAAAATTGTTTTTACGGCGGATAGCGACGCCATTATCACCAAAGGCATGGTGGCATTAATGGTTCGGGTGCTTTCCAATCAAAAACCCGAAGATGTTGTAAAGGCGAAATTGAATTTTGTGGATAAAATAGGATTAAAAGAGCATTTAAGTCCCACAAGAGCCAATGGACTGGTAAGCATGATCAACCGGATGAAGCAGGAAGCGCTTTTAAGAGTTGAAAGCTGAGAGATAAAAGTTTAAATGCTGACTTCAGATGTTTCGTCAGACGTTTATAGCTTTTGAATATTAAATTTTGAATTAAGTTAAGAATGGCAGCAATAATAGTCACAAAAAATACAGAGCTGATGCAGCGGGTGATCGATGAGATTAAAACCTGCTTCGACCCCGAGATCCCGGTAGATATCTGGGAGCTGGGCCTTATTTACGAACTGCATTTGGATGACAATGATCATTTAAAAGTAGTAATGACCCTTACATCGCCCAATTGCCCGGTGGCAGAAAGTTTGCCTGCAGAGGTAGAGAACAAGCTGAAACTGGTGCCGGGTGTTAAATCTGCCGAGCTGAAATTAACGTTTGAGCCACCCTGGGAAAAAGAGATGATGAGCGAGGTAGCCCAGCTGGAGCTTGGTTTTATGTGATTTTTTAAGCGCTGAAATAATAGTTATATTTGATTATCAATTGATTTAAATGGCAAAAGATACAACCATCCGCTGTTCGCTGTGCGGAAGAGATAAAAAAGAATCCAAAATTTTAATAGCCGGTATTAACGGCCACGTGTGCGACAATTGCATTACGCAGGCCTATGGCATTATTAAGGAGGAAGCGGCCGGGGAGCAGAAACAGCAGGTGCAGCACGCCCTGAACTTGTTAAAACCGCAGGCTATTAAAGAAAAGCTGGATGAATACGTAATAGGCCAGGACGATGCCAAAAAAGTGTTGAGTGTGGCAGTTTATAACCATTTCAAACGCATTGCGCACGTCGCCAAAAACAATAAGGAGGAAGTGGAGATCGACAAATCCAACCTGATTCTGGTGGGCGAAACCGGTACGGGTAAAACCTTATTGGCGCGCACTATCGCTACTATGCTCAATGTGCCGTTTTGTATTGCCGATGCCACCGTGCTTACCGAAGCCGGTTATGTGGGAGAGGATGTGGAGAGCATTTTAACCCGCCTGCTGCAGGCTGCGGATTACGATGTGGCCGCTGCTGAAAAAGGCATTGTATTTATTGATGAGATAGACAAAATTGCGCGCAAAAGCGACAATCCTTCCATTACCCGCGATGTGAGCGGCGAGGGCGTTCAGCAGGCCATGCTGAAGCTGCTGGAAGGTACGGTGGTGAATGTTCCGCCGCAGGGTGGCCGCAAGCACCCCGATGCCAAAATGATACAGGTAAACACCAAAAATATTTTATTTATTTGCGGCGGCGCTTTTGATGGCATTGAAAAGAAAATAGCCAGCCGCCTCGATACGCAGGCTGTAGGCTACTCATCGAGCGTAAGCCACCACAATATTGATAAAGCCAATTTATTGCAGTACGTATCACCGCAGGATCTGAAATCGTTCGGGCTTATTCCCGAGCTCATT
Organism: Bacteroidia bacterium; assembly: GCA_044221905.1. Taxonomy (GTDB): domain Bacteria; phylum Bacteroidota; class Bacteroidia; order B-17B0; family Aurantibacillaceae; genus Aurantibacillus. The sequence goes on along the minus strand of JBGAOE010000002.1, from coordinate 105,723 downwards.
GGCCGTCTGCCGGTGCTCACCTACCTGAAGCCACTTGATCGAAATGCACTTCGCCAGATCTTAACCGAACCTAAAAATGCGCTTATCCGCCAGTACAAACAATTGTTTAAAATGGAAGGCACCAAGCTTGATTTTGAAGAAGAAGTGCTGAACCTGGTGGTGGACAAAGCCCTGGAGTTTAAGCTGGGCGCCCGCGGCCTTCGTGGTATTTGCGAAGCCATTATGACGGATATTATGTACACCCTGCCGGGTGAGGAAAAACCGGTGAAACAATTTACTGTAACACTCGACTACGCGCTCGATAAGCTGAAAAATGCCCGCCTGAACCAGTTGAAAGTGGCATAATTCATTTTTCTTCCCTCTGTCATTTCGAATGCGGCAAATGTGCAGTGCACATTTGAGCGGGCTTGTGTGTAAGCACTAAATAATTGGCGTGAGAAATCTCTTTTCGTAGAATAATTACAGATTTCTCAGACCTCGTGCGTTTTCCATGCCTTCGAAATGACCTTGGCCATTTATACGATCAAATCATTTGCACCAGTTTCTCCTCCAGTTCCCGCGTATACTTCCCAAACAGGTCTTCTGAAACGGATCCAAACTCTGCCTGTGAATAGGACTTAAACAGCGTTTGCTCTTTCAGGTAATGAATGCTGTGGCAGATGTGTATAAGGGGATCAAGAATGTGCGACGAAATAAAAATTGTTTTTCCACGCCCGGCCAGGATGGAAATGATGACCTCCAGCAGCTTGTTCGTTTCAAGGTCCAGCCCGTTAAAAGGCTCGTCGAAAATGTAAATGTCCTTATCCTGTTTTATCTGGCTGAGCAGTAATAATTTTTTCTTCATTCCGGTCGAAAACTCCTCGATCAGCCCGTTGAGGGGCAGTACAAACAATTCTGCCAGCGCCTCTTCCTTATAGGCGGTATTAGTGGCCGGAAACACGCTCAAAAATTCGTGTGCGGTCAATTTAGGATAAAAGAAGAGCTCGGTATCCATATATGCAATCGCTTTTCGGGGAACCGGCTGCCCGTTTTTTAAAAGACTGGCGTTTTTTGTTTTTAAAAAGCCGCCCAGCAGCTGAAAAAAAGTCGTTTTGCCTGCACCGTTCAGTCCTACTACGCCATACACCTCGCCGGTTTTAAGCGAAAGCGAGATGTTGTGTAAAATTACCCGGTCGGTATAACTAAACGTGGGGATGTGAACCGTGATCATAGTGATAATGCTTGAGCTGAGCAATGGCTTTTTTTCGGTTGGAATAATATAAAAAAAACGATAAGGGCAGTAGATATGGCAAAAGCAGGCTGCCGAACAGGATCAGAAAATCAAGATGAAAACCCTGGGGCGCATTGGGCCTGTAATTGGCGTATTTAATATAAATAACACAGGCTGCCAGCAGAAGCAGGGCCATTAAAAAACAAAGATTAAACCACGCGCTTTCAGGATTAAAGAGAGCATTTACCAGCAGGAGTGGACTATTAATGATCATTACCATTTTTACTAAATAATTGATCTTGCGGCCCAGGAAATCCTCCGGTGAAAGGCTTTCCGGGTTAAGCATCAGCAAAGGCTCAGAAAAGCCGTAAAAGCCTAAGAACAGGCTGTTGAGCAGGAACAAAGCCACCAGCCCGAACAATTTTACAGGGCTTAGAATAACAGCTGCCAGCAATAATACCAGGATGGGGTAAAAATTTTTGCGCAGGCCGCTGATCCATTCAAACTGCTGAGGAGGCACCAGCCGGCGCATAAATACTAACCTGCCGGTGGTTTGTAAAGGCCTTAGCCAGCTGATGGCCGATACACACAAGTGGAGCAGCAGAGCTGGCTGCCACTGTGCGTTAAACAATAAAGCAATGGAAACCGGCAACACGGTTAAGTTATACATCAGCAGCACTTGTTGGGCAGCGTGTTCCAGGTAATGGTGCATAAAGCCGCGGTCTTTACGGTTGGTGTGATACAGGTATATAGACAGAGCGGCCATGCCGGCAATTACAAAACCATAAAAAGAATTGCCGGCCGTAAACGCAAGGCAAAAATAAAAGGCCCCACCTGCAATAATAAAAAGCCAGATGCCAAGATCGCGCTTTAATTGAAAGTATCGGAGCCTGAGCAATTGCATGGTTTCAAAGAAAATAAAATAAAACAGATTTTTAGTACTTTTAAATCTTTATAATAACCGCTCATCTATGAATTTTAACGACTATAACTTTACAGTTACCGAACGCTTTGTTCGCTACGCCAAAATAGATACACAATCCGATCCTGATTCGCCCAGCTGCCCCAGCACCGAAAAGCAAAAAAACCTGTCGCGCCTGCTGGTGGAAGAGTTAAAACAAATGGGCATAAACGATGCCGAGCTCGATGAGTTTGGCTATGTATATGCCACTATAGAAGGTAACAGCTCAAAAAAAGTACCCACAATCTGTTTTTGCTCGCATGTGGATACCTCGCCCGATTGCAGCGGCACCAATGTAAACCCGGTGATCCATAAAAAGTATGATGGAAAAGACATAGTGCTGCCTAACGATTCATCACAGGTGATCCGCTTTGCCGAGCACCCCGCTTTAAAGGAACAGGTTGGCAACGACATTGTGACTGCGGATGGCACCACATTGCTGGGCGCCGATAACAAAGCCGGTGTGGCTGAGATTATGGATGCCGCGCACTACCTCATGCAGCACCCTGAAATAAAACACGGTACGATCAGGATTTTGTTTACACCCGATGAAGAGATAGGCCGAGGTGCGGATAAAGTGAATATTAAAAAACTGGCCGCCGATTTTGGCTATACCATGGATGGCGAAACCATTGGCCATCTCGAGAACGAGACGTTCAGCGCCGATGGCGTGAGCATCCGTATTAAAGGATTCCCTACGCATCCCGGTTTTGCGAAAGACAAAATGCAGCATGCCATTAAAATTGCTGCACAAATTATTGATCGCCTGCCGAAAGATAAAACACCCGAAACCACCGAAAAGAAACAGCCCTTTATCCATCCTACCGGTATCAGCGGAGGCCTGGAGGAGGTGGAGATCAAATTTATTGTGCGCGCGTTTGATACGGCCACGCTTTTGGAGCTTGAAGATGAGCTGCGCCAAATAACGGTTTCGGTGTTGTCGCAGTATGATAAGTGCTCTTACGAATTTAATGTGACTCAGCAATACCGCAACATGAAGGAGGTGCTGGACAAATACCCCCACGTGGTGGAGCATGCGCTCGAAGCCATTCGCCGTACCGGTGTAAAACCTGTATTGTCCAGCATCCGCGGCGGCACCGATGGATCACGGCTTTCGTTCATGGGCCTGCCATGCCCTAATATTTATGCCGGCGAGCATGCCTTTCACAGCAAGCAGGAGTGGGTAAGCGTTCAGGACATGCAAAAAGCAGTTGAAACTATTGTTCACCTGGCTGCGATCTGGGAAGAAAAATCCTAATGCAAAAACACCGGCCCGGTGCCGTATATGATTACTTATACCCCCATACTTCAACCCCTTTCCTTTTCTGCCGGTTACGAGGCCCAGGTGCTGCGGCTCGACCGGATTCATGCACAGATCAGCGGCAACAAATGGTTTAAGCTGAAGCACAATATAACACAGGCACAAGCGCTTGGCCATCATACCATTATTACGTTTGGTGGTGCTTTTTCCAATCACATCGCTGCTACGGCCGCTGCCTGCCGTCTTGCGGGCCTGAATGCTATTGGCATCATCCGTGGCGATGAATCGCAGCAGCTGAATCCAACATTGCTTGATGCCAAAGAGCAGGGCATGCAGATTTATTTTGTAAGCAGGCAGGCCTATTTTGAGAAAGATTCAGAGACGTTCAGGCATAAGCTCGAACAGCGTTTTGGGCCGCATTACCTTATTCCCGAAGGTGGAAATAATAAGGAGGGCTTGCAGGGCTGCATGGAAATTTTGCAGCCAACATGGGAGCATGATTATATTTTTTGCGCCTGCGGCACCGGCACTATGTTTGGCGGCATGCTCGCTTCAGCAATACCTTCACAAAAGGTAGTGGGCATCAGCGTATTAAAAGGCGCCAATGCCCTGGTGCAGGAAACAACGGCCCTGCTGCAATCCGTGGATCCTTCGCGAACATGGTCGATTGCAGGAAACGAAGAGCTTGAAAAAAGCACCATCGCACAAAGCTGTCTCGTAAATACCTACAGCTTTAACGGTTATGCCAAATTCAACCAAACATTGCTCGATTTTAAAAACGAGTTTGAACGCGAAAACACGATTCCGCTCGATCACGTGTATACTACCAAGCTTTTTTATGCGGTATTCGATCTTATTGCAAAGCAGAAACTGACCCCCGGCGCAAAACTGCTGATTGTGCACAGCGGCGGCCTGCAAGGCAATCTGGGCTTTGAGGAGCGTTATCCCGCGGCAAAGGGTATTTTTTCAATGAGTTAGTGTCTAAACTTACCAACACAGGCTCACTCTGTAATTAATGCTGATCCATGAATAAGATTGCCGTGGATTGATGAGCCTGCCAAACGGCGAGGAGAGAATGCGCACAAAGCCAAAGCCAAACGACAGGTGTTGAACTACCGGCGACTGGTTGCGTTTATAACGCCAGCCAATCTGCGTTTGCAGGCTGTACCCCTCGGTGCCGCGCAAAAACAGATCGGTGCCATACCGAGCCCTGGGGCCGATAAAAAATTTGGAGCTTTCGTGCTGCCCGATATAAAAATTCACATCCAGGCCGGCAATAAAATTAATGCCGCTGATCCGCCTGGTTTCCTTGCGGTTAGTGTCCAGTCGCGAGTTATACAGTGTACCAAACGGATCGAAGGTAATAGAAAGCGGCACCACCCAGCCAATTTTATCGTTGGCGCTGAGGTGCTCATAAACCACCGTACCCCTGCCCGTAAAAATGCCAAGGGGTTGAGCGCCCAGCAAATGCCGCTTCACGGGCGCTGCTTTTGTTATGGAATCATTCCGGCTGGTAGTGGCGGTGTTATCAGCAAACACATACCGTAAACCCCTGTAGTTTTCGGTCATTACCAGGTCTGTTTTGGCAATTTTCTGTACAAACGAGGTATCGCTGGTTTTAAAGAATACCACGTCGCGGGCCACGGAAACAATAATGCCCTTTTTTATTTCGCCGTTCTTGAAAAAAATCTTGTCCTGGGCCAATAATGCGTAGGAACACACGAAGCTGAGTATGAGATACAGCAGGCGCATCAGAAATTGAAGCCAATGTGGAGGCCCATGTACATTTTAATTAAAAATTTACGGTTATACGTGGTAGGTTGGGCATTGGGATTGGCTTGCGAAGCGGCTCTGTTAAGCGCATAATTGTATTGTTCGCGGTACTCGCCGTGCATGTTAAATCCTCCCAGCCCGAACAACGAGCGGATATAGAAATTTTTATCAATGCTGGTATGTGTACCACAGGTAAGTAGGGTGGCCAGCTGGTATCCTTCGGCCGGCCTGTATTTGATGTTGGTGGACACCGAGTTGCCGATGGTTACTTTTTTCTCGATCACGCTGCTGAACCGGAAATTCATGTATTTGACAAAAAGACCGTAATAAAACACGGTGCGGCGCTCGCTTATGTTTCGGGTGTAAATATTCAGATAAGCGCCCAGGTCGTAATTTTTTTTTGCGTTGCTGAGTACGGCAATAAACAGGTTGGGTGCAGTGGCGTAAAGATTAAAATTATAAGCACCCATAATACCCAGGCCTATTTTTTTACCAGGCAGTATGCGCTCATAAAATCCCGAAATGTCGGCATTGCAAAGTGCAATGGTGTTTACCGAAAAAAAATTAACGGGCACAAATTCGCCGGTATTTTTCGTTTCATTTTTAATAGCTATGGCAGTAGGGTTATAAATCCGCGATTGGGGAGGCAGGTTCATCATTTCGGTGCTGCCATTCTTAAACTCCACCAGCAATATCTTTTCACGATAAATGGTTTGCGCCTCGTCCTCTGTTTGCAAGATCACATAATCGGGGCCTATTTCCGTCACTTTTCCGCTTTTGTCGCTGCCATCCAAAAAATATACCTTGTCCTGGGCCCCGGCCAGCAGGCCGCTCAGCATCCATATATAAAGCCAGGCAGTTCTCACGTTTATTCAAAGATAGTAAAAAAATGAGGGGAAGCGGGGAAGGCTGCCTTATGGCTTTTATTCTAAATCGCTTTTGTATTAACCCCTTAAATGCCCTATATTTATACATTAAATTTTTGCACTAAATTATGGGATGTAGCAGCGGATGCGGTACAGATAAGAGCGGAATTCCGGCAGGATGCAATAACAATGGTTCCTGCGGCACTTCCGACGGATGTAATAAATTAACGGTGTTTGACTGGCTGGGCAATATGAACCTGCCCGATGGTCAAAAGCCTTTTGATATCATAGAGGTAAGGTTTAAAAACTCGAGGAAAGAGTTTTTCAGGAATACCAATAGCCTGAGCCTGAATGTGGGAGATCCCATTGCTGTGGAAGCGGCATCGGGCCACGACATGGGCACCGTTTCGATGACCGGCGAGCTGGTAAAACTGCAGCTGAAGAAACGCAATGTGAACTTTGACACCGAGGAGATTAAAAAGGTTTACCGCAAGGCCAAGCAGGCCGATATTGACAAATGGCGCGAAGCACAATCGCTGGAGGTAAACACTATGTACAGGGCCCGCACCATTGCCTTAAAGCTTGGGCTTGAAATGAAGCTCAGTGATGTGGAATACCAGGGCGATAAATCGAAAGCAATTTTTTATTACACGGCCGATGCCCGGGTTGATTTCAGGGAGCTGATAAAAGTGCTGGCCGATGAGTTTAAGATCCGGATCGAGATGCGTCAGATCGGTGCCCGGCAGGAGGCATCGCGCCTGGGGGGCATTGGCTCCTGCGGTCGCGAGCTGTGCTGCAGCACCTGGCTCACCGATTTTCGCACCGTGAGCACCAGTGCCGCCAGGTACCAGCAGCTGTCGCTGAACCCCTTAAAGCTGGCCGGGCAATGTGGCAAGCTCAAATGCTGCCTTAACTACGAACTCGACAGTTATGTGGATGCGCTGAAAGAGTTTCCGGATATGGATGGAAAAAAGATTGTGACCCAAAAGGGCGATGCTTTTTTACAGAAGATTGATATTTTCAGAAGAATGATGTGGTTTAGCTACCGCAGCGAGCCGGGTGTGCTGATACCGGTGGATATTAAAACCCTGCGCGGGGTGCTCGAAGCAAATGCCAAGGGCGAAACACCTGAAGATCTTAGTCCTGCGGTGAAAGCTGCAGACAAGGTATTAAAAGCCGAGCCAAACTTTGAGAATGTGGTGGGCCAGGACAGCCTCACCCGTTTTGATAAAAAAGGCGGTGGCAGAAATAAACAGGGTGGCGGCAAGAGCCGGGGCAACCATGGCCGGCAGGGCGGACAGAACCAGCAAAAAGCAAAAGCCGAAGGCAATAAGCCGCAAGGGCAGAGCCAGGGCCAGCAAAAACAAGGCGGCCAGGCCAAACAGCAGGGTAATAAAGCGCACCAGGCCAAGCCCCAGCAACATCACAACAAGCCTAATAACCGCCCAAACGACCGCGGACCAAAAAAACCGAACACTCCAAAAAACGATGGTAACAAACACAACCCGCAAAAATAAAATAGCGGCCGGCCTTCTGTGCCTGGCGCTGATGCTGGTGTTGCCGGCCTGCAATAAAAACGTGGTTTACAGCAAATACCAAACGTTTAAAAACAACGAGTGGTATGCAAAGGATAAGGCAGTGTTTGACCTTGATATGAGCGACACGCAAAGCCTGCACAACATTTACCTGATGGTGCGGCATGCCGACGGTTATCCGTTCAGCAATTTATTTTTATTTGTAACCACCAAATACCCCGATGGCAAAGTGCTGAAGGACACGATGGAAATAGTGCTGGCCAATCAGAAAGGCGAGTGGCAGGGAAGCGGTGCGGGCGATATTTTTGACCTGCGCGTGCCGGTTAAAAAAAACGTGCGGTTCGCACTGCCAGGTAAATATGAATTTTCCTTTGAGCAAGGTATGCGTCCCGATCCGTTGCCGCTCATCATGGACTTTGGCTTTGAGGTGGAGAAAAGCAAGTGATTTAAGAAGTCAGACTTTAGAAGTTAGAACTGAAAAATAGTACTTCTTAAATCTAAAATCTCACTTCTTATTTCCTTTTACTTCTTTAACAAGGCATTCCAACCCTGGGCGGTCAGCTCGTGCACAGTTCCGGATTTTGAAACCATCAGGCGGCCTTTGGCAGCATTGGTCATATGACCGATAATGGTAATGTCCATCGAATTTTTGATCTTTTCGTAATCGCCGATGTCAACGGTGAACAGCAGCTCGTAATCTTCGCCGCCGCTCAGCACGCAAAGAGTAGGATCCAGGTTAAACTCACGCGCGGTCTCATACGTCAGCGGATCGATGGGGATCTTTTCTTCGTACAATTCCACACCCACCTCTGAGTTGGTGCACAGGTGCAGTATTTCCGACGACAGGCCATCGCTCACATCAATCATGGAAGTTGGCTTTACACCCAGGCCTTTTAAGATCTCTGTCACATCCTTGCGGGCTTCGGGTTTCAACTGGCGCTCCAGGATATAGTCTTTACCTTCCAGGTCGGGCTGCAGGTTTGGGTTTTCCTTAAAAACAGATTTTTCACGCTCAAGCACCTGCAGGCCCATGTAGGCCCCGCCAAGGTCGCCGCTTACACACAGCAAATTGCTTTCCTTGGCCCCCGTGCGGTAAACCAGGTCTTCGGGCTTGGCTGCGCCAATAGCGGTAATGCTGATGATGAGGCCGCTGCGGCTCGACGTGGTGTCGCCGCCCACCAGGTCCACATTGTATTTACGGCAGGCCAGCAGCATACCGGCATACAGCTCTTCAAGCGCCTCCAACCTGAAACGGTTGGAAATGGCCATGGAAACAACAATCTGACGCGGTTCGGCATTCATGGCGTAAATGTCGCTCAGGTTTACCACCACGCTTTTGTAGCCCAGATGGCGCAGCGGCACATAAGTAAGATCAAAATGAATGCCCTCTACCAGCATATCGGTGCTTACAACGGTTTGCAGATTGCCGTTATCTATCACGGCGCCGTCGTCGCCCACGCCCTTAACGGTGGAAGGCTGGTTTAGCTCGATGTGGCGGGTAAGGTGCTTTATCAGGCCAAATTCGCCCAGCTCCGACAGGTCGGTGTCGTTGGTATTATCAAAATCCATTCTCTAAAATTTTATCAATGAGTTTTGCCAGCTTAAAATCAAGCTCGGTAAGGCCGCCGGCGTCGTGTGTGCTTAAAGTAATGGAAACCCGGTTGTACACGTTTTTCCATTCGGGATGGTGATTTGTTTTTTCGGCCTCAAGCGCCACGCAGGTCATAAACCCAAACGCCTGGGTGAAATTTTTGAACACCAGTTTTTTGTGAAGGCTGTCTTTTTTGAGCGCCCAGCCCTTTAAATCGATCAGGGCGGCGTCCACTTCCTTTTTGCTGTATTTTTTTGGCCTCATGATATCTGAGGCTAAAGGTACTACAAATTCGCTCAATCCCTGATCTCTACGCTTACTTTTTCAACGTCGCCGTTCATGGGTGGCAGCAGCTTGGTCAGCTTCAGGTGCAGGCTGTGTATGCCGGGCAGCTCGGCACGCAGGCGTTTGGCCATACGGCCGGCCACCTGTTCAATGAGCTTGCTGCGAACGGCCATTTCCTTTTTGGCAATCTCGTAAACCGTGCAATAATCAATGGTCTTCAGCAGGTCGTCGGTTTCCATGGCCTCGCTAAAATCGGTGGTCATATGCACATCCACAATGTAGTTGGCGCCAATTTTTCCTTCTTCTTCCAGGCAGCCGTGATAGGCGTACAGCCTGATGCCTTCAATGTTTATAGTGTGTGTCATAGTCTGTATTTATTAGCCATAAATTTCACAAATTAGCACAAATATGTTTAGTGCCGCTTGGTGTTAATTCGTGCAATTAGTGGCGGCTTACTTGCCAAAATCAAGCCCATCCTGGTTGCCCTGCTGATCGTTGCCCCGCTGTTGTTTGGTGCGCTTAAAAATAGAAGCATCCATTTTACCGAACATATATGTTACAGTAAAACGCACATAGCGGCTTTCCCGCCGGCGCGAAAGATCCTGTATGTAATAAGGCGTTTCGTAATGCGTGCCCATGCGCCGGGTGTTGAAGGCATCGCTCAGCGTGAGGTTGAGCACCCATTTGGTGCCAATCATTTTGTTGAGCGACACATCCATGGAGTACACGGGCAGCGAATTGCCCAGCAGCAAAATACGCGGCGATTCGTAATTGCCGTTTACCTGCAGCGTAAGTTGTTTGGGGAATTTGTAGGCAAGCGTGGCTTTGGCATTGTAGGCATACCCCTTGGCGGTTACCTCGGGCTCGGTGGCCACTACAAGGCCCCTGATGTAGATGTAAAAAACATTGGCGTTCAGGGTGGCATCCAGGTTTTTAAACAGGGTGTATTTAAAGGTGTTTTCCATGCCGTAACGGAAGCTGTTTTTACCGTTAATGGTGGTATTTACCAGCACCGTGGGATCATCCACCGAAGGGTAAGCCACATCGGTGATGGGCTGTTCTTCAAGACGTGTGTACACCGATCCCAGGTAGCTGCCCTTGCTGAAAATCTTGTTATAATTAAGCTCGCCGATGTTCTGAAATTCAGGTTTTAGTTTTGGATTGCCAATGCGGTAGTTCTGCCTGTCGGCAAACATCACCACCGGCATCAGCTGGAAAAAATTCGGGCGTTTGATCTTACGGCTGAAGTTTAATTGCCACTCCTGGTTGCCGCTGAATTTTTTAGACAGGTAAAGCCCCGGGAACAGCGATTTCATGAGGTCTTCGCCGCTCGACGGGTAGTTGTATGAAAAGCTTTGTTGTTTGTCGGTAATGGTTCCTTTGTAATAAGAAGCTTCAAAACGAAGGCCCGCCTGGTAGCTTAAATCCCAGAATGTTTTGTTGCTGTAATTCACATACGCGGCATTGGTGATCTCATCAATCACATAACGGTTGCTCATAATGCTGTCGCGCGTAAAAATATCCTGGGTGGCAGAGGCATTGGCTGTGGTATTAGAGCTGAGCGAGCTTTTATAAAAGGACTTGATGCCGGTTTCAAATTTTTTAGTCTCGCCGGTGGGATTCACATAATCCAGCTGAAACACGCCCTGGTGGGCCGTGGCAATCCCGTTGTTTTTCTGATAGGTATTGGCAATCTGCATCGTATCGGGATCGGTGTGCGTGGCCGTATTAAAAAAATAGCTGTTGTTGGAGGTGTTGTAATTATAGTTAAGATCGGCGGTTATTTCTTTTCCCGCTTTTGGGAATGTTTTTTTATACATCAGCTGGCCATTGTAATTCTGGAAAGCGGCTTTCTGATTATTGATGCGGTCGCCATACAAACGCCTGTCCGAATTGCGGTCAAGCACCGTGTACTCCTGCTTATCATCGGTATCAAAGCTGCCGCTTACAATCATACCATTCAACGTAATGGTGTTGCGGTTGTTGATCATGTAATCCGCGCCTACTTTTCCAAAGTTAAATTTGTTGCGCTGGTTGGTAAAGTTATCCTGGTTAAAGTAGCCTGAGGCGTTTTTTAAGCTGTCGAGCTGCTTGCGCCGGGTGTAGCCTTTTACATGGTTAATGGCCTGGTTGTAGGAATACATGCCCGTAAAATTCCAGCGCCCCTCCTTTACATTCAGGTTCAGCATGCCGCCGTAGCGGTCGCCGGTGCCGGCATAAGCCATCGCCATGCCATTGTAGCCCGGCTTCAGGTTCTTTTTCATAATAATGTTAAGAATGCCTCCTGTGGCGCTGGCATCGTATTTTACCGAAGGATTGGTGATCACTTCAATGCGGTCTATCTGGTCGGCCGGTATTTGCTGCAGGGTAAGGTTAGACGGCCGGCCATCCACAAATAGGGTGGGGCTCTGGTTCCGCAGCTGGGCATTGCCATCGGCATCCACCGTTACACCGGGCACGTTTTTCATCACATCCACCGCCGTGCCGCCTTTTACCGAAATGTCCTTATCCACATTGTAAGTGCGCTTATCAATGTTCATCACCACCGTGTTTTTTTCGGCGGTTACTTCCACTTCGCTCAGCACTTTGGCATCCACCTCAAATTTTATGTCGCCCAGGTCCTGCTCCAGCTTATTGGGCATTTGAATGTAAAATTTAGTTTCGTAGGTTTTGTAGCCAATTTGTGTGGCCCTGAGCCTGAAACCGCCCATGGCCGGCAGACCTTCGATGTTAAAGTCACCGTTCTCCTCTGTAAGCGAGCCTCCCAAAAGGCTGTCTTTATTATACCAGAGCACGGTTACCGATGCAAACTCCACCGGCTTGTTGGTTTTGGCGTCCACAATTTTGCCATACACCCGCCCCTTAATATCCTTCATGGCTTTCATCATATTGGCATTGCCGCCGCCGGGAGGACCCTGGGCGTGGATAAGAGCGGCAAGCAGGCAGCAAAAGAGAAGCGCGAGTTTTTTCATAACAAATTAACGCTGCAAAATTACGGCAAAGAAACCGAATACCCGGTTATTTTATTATTAATGGCTAAAGTAGAGGATAACAGGGCGAATTGCAGGTAATTTATCCCGGTTGTTATGCTTTTATTATATTTGCGCATGCTCAGCGGAAAGCTTATTATATTTTCGGCCCCATCGGGCTCAGGCAAAACCACCCTGGTGCGCCATATCCTTAAAACGTTTCCACAGTACATCGAGTTTTCCATTTCGGCCACCAGCCGCCCAAAGCGTGGAGTGGAGCAAAATGGCAAGGATTATTATTACCTGAGCGTAGAAGATTTTAAGGAAAAAGTGGCCAATAACGAATTTCTGGAATGGGAAGAGGTATATGCAGGCACCCATTACGGTACCTTAAGGGCCGAGGTGGAGCGTATCTGGGCCAAGGGCAAAGCGGTAATTTTTGATATCGACGTGGAAGGGGGGCTTAACCTTAAAAGTCAGTTTGAGCAGGATGCCCTGGCTATTTTTGTGATGCCGCCCAGCATCAAAATCCTGGAAGAACGCCTGCATTCGCGCAGCACCGATAGCAAGGAAAGCATTGCCCGCCGCATTTCGAAAGCCGAGAAGGAATTGAAAACCGCCGAGCTGTTTGATACTTTTATTTTGAACGAGAATTTGGAAGTGGCTCTTGTAAAGGCAGAAGAAACTGTAGCCGAATTTTTAGGGATATAAAACCGCCCACTTCTAACTTCTGCCTTCTAAAATCTGAATTCTAACTTTTAACCTCTTCCTTTTTTTCAGTTTCCCTCAGCTTGTTCAATTCTTCGCTGATGAGCTTGCGTTTTGAGGCCAGCTCGGCGATCTTTGCTTTTTCAGCGTCGATCTTCTCTTCAATCTCTTTCATGAAGCTGTTGTTGCCTTTTGAGCTTTTAAAAAAACCAAGGTTATTATCGTAGGTGCGGATACGGGCGGTGATCTCGTCGCTTAATTTTTTCAGGTGATCCGATTCCTTGCGCAGCAGGTCAAATCCGTTTTCGGAACCGGCCAGGCGTTCTATCTTGGCCCTGAACTGCATCATTGCTTTTTCCTGCTTGTCAAGGTGCATCTGGTCGTAAAGCTCATCCAGCCGGTTGTAAAACGCATCGTTCATACGCTTTTTATCCTTCATTGGCACCATGCCCGCAGCGGTCCATTCGGCACTGATGGTTTTCAGGTAGTCGCGGTTGGCGTGGGCATCCTCGCCCGGCTTAAACTCCTGGAAACGGGCCAGTATTTCTTCTTTTACAAACAGGTTTTGCTCGTAGGTGGCGTCCACATCGTGGTAATGCTGCTTGCGGGCATCAAAAAATGTATTGCAGGCTTTACGGAAACGGGCAAATAATTTGGGTTCCTCCTTATCGCCATTGCTGGGGTGTTTTTTCCAGTTGTCCTGCAGGCGAATAAGATCAAGCCCTGTTTTTTGCCAGTCGGTGCTGTGCTGCAACGCTTCGGCTTTGGCAATCAGCTCTGATTTTATTTTGCGGTTGGCTGCAAATTTTTCGTTGAGCCCGGCAAAAAATTCTTTTTTCCGCTCAAAAAAAGCATCGCACAGGGCGCGGAATTCGGTCCAGATTTTTTCATTGTCTTTTTCGCTGGTACGGCCTATTGTTTTCCACTCGTTTTGCAGGCCTATCAGCTTTTCGGTCACATCGTTCCATTTGGCGGCCTTGTTGTCCTCCAGCCCATCGGTGAGAGCCTTTGTGCGCTCAATAATTTCCAGCTTGGCTTTCAGGTTTTTTTCCTTTTGCTCTTCCAGCGAGTTGTAATGCGTTTTTATTTTCGAATAGGTTTCGTCCAGCACGGCTTTATAATCCTGCTTTAGTGCTTCCCATTTACCGTTAGGTACGGGGCCAATCTCGTCCCACTCGTTGCGGTAAAATTTTATCAGGCGCTCGGCTTCCTTAATGTTTTCAACCGATTGCACGGCCCGCAGCTTTTCAATCAGCTCCGATTTTAATTCGTGGTTCTTTTTCAGGTCGTGCTCCTGCAGATCACGGAAAATCTTAAGATTGTAATAAATGTCTTCCACCGCCTTGCTGTATTCGGCCTGCACTTCCTTGTACTTATGCGACGATACGGCGCCGGTTTCCTTCCATTGCTTTTGCAGCTCGCCCAGCATTTTCACCGCCGAGCCTACGTTGTCGCTCAGCTGGCTCAGGTCTTTTATTTTGGCAATGATCTCCTGGCGCACCAGCAGGTTTTTGTTCTGCTCGGCAGCGGCTTTGGCGTCATTTTCCTTTTTAAGCTTGTTGTATTTTTCTACGAGGCTTTCAAACTTCAGATCGTCGGCCTGCTTGGGATGCTCAAATTCCTTGGCTTTCCCTCCCTCGTCAACAAAAGCCTGTTTGGCTTTTTCAAATTCAGAGGTCCATAATTTTTGATACTCTTTCTGCAGAGCGCGCACATCAGCAGCAACTTCACCTGCGTCTTTCAACAGCAGTTCTTCCAGTTTGGCAATCAGTTCCGTTTTCATGTTCTGGTTTCATAATTTAATACACTCAAAAATAAGCTAATTCAAAGATTCCAACAAATGTTTAATTTTATTGTTTTTAATTTAAGATTTATATAACTTGTAATTTTCACTTTGCCAGCAATGATCGGGACGAAGAACCTGGAGCTCCTCCAGTTTGACAGTGTAAAAAACCTAATACAGCAAAAATGTTACAGCAGCCGGGCCAAAGCCCTGTGCAGTGATATTTTTCCACAGCCCAATAGCAATCAAATTCTTTCAGAGTTAAAACAAACCGGTGAGCTAAAAGATGTATTGGCCGGCAATGGTTTTTTTCCGTCGGTAGAGCACGATGAGGTTTGGAACGAGCTGAACCTGTTGAGCCTCGATGGCAGCCTGGTGCACGAGGCGGGCCTGCTTCGCGTGGCAAAAACAACGGAAGTGTGCAATACGCTCATCCGTTTTTTGAAAGGCAAAAAAGCCGTCATGCCGCATTTGCACGAGGTGGCTCTCGGCGCAGAGGCATGCCCAGAGGTGGTGAAAGAAATTGACCGGATCATAGATGAGGAGGGTTTTGTGCGCAACAGCGCCTCGGCCGAACTGGGCAGAATCCGCAAACAGATTGCCGAAAAAAAACGCGAAAGCGATAAGCGGTTTTATAACTATGTGGCCGAGCTGCGCAAGCTGGGCTACCTGCGCGAAAACGAAGAGGGTTTTTTTAACGGCCGCCGCACCCTGGCCGTGCTGGCCGATTACAAAGCCGAAGTGCCCGGCCTGGTGCACGATAAAAGCGAGAGTGGTAAAACTATTTTTATTGAGCCAGGCGCCACCATTGCCATTAACAACGATGTGGCCGAACTGCAGATTGACGAGCAACGCGAGGTGAACCGCATTCTGCGCGAGCTGTGCGGGTTTATACGCCCTTTTACCACGCAGTTGCAGGCAGGATTGCAATTGCTTACCCGGGTCGATTTTTTAAAGGCCAAAGCAATGTTTGCCGTTGAAATTGGCGGCACCCTGCCCGAGATCAGCCATCAGTTTGAGCTGAATGTGCTGGAAGCTGTGCACCCGCTGTTATTTCTCCAGAATAAAAAGCTGGGCAAAAAAACAATACCGCTCAACCTCCGGCTCGATCGCAACAGCCGTATTTTAGTGATTAGCGGCCCCAATGCCGGCGGAAAAACCATTGCGCTCAAAACCATTGGCCTGCTGCAAATCATGCTGCAAAGCGGACTGCTTATTCCTGTAAAGGAAAACAGCAGCTTTTGTTTTTTCGAAAAAATACTTATCGATATTGGCGATACACAAAGCATCGAAAACGAGCTGAGCACCTATAGCGCCAAGCTTAAGTCAATGACCGGCATTTTGAACGAGATCAACGAGGCCACATTGGTGCTGATGGACGAGTTTGGCAGCGGCACCGATCCCGAGCTGGGCAGTGCCATTGCCGAAGCCGTGCTCGAAAGCCTGGTGAGCTCCCAAACCAAGGGTATTATTACCTCGCACTTTGGCGATGTAAAACTGCTGGCCGAAAAACTGGAAGGCGCTGTGAATGGCTGTATGCTGTTTGACATGGAGCACCTGGAGCCCAAATATATTTTGAGTGTGGGCGAGCCGGGCAGCAGCTATACGTTTGAGGTGGCTGAGCGCATTGGTTTTCCTAAACACCTGATTGAACGGGCCAAAGAAAAGGTAGACAAGGATAAATTAAAACTGAACCGTTTGCTGGCCGACGTGCAGGATCAGAAAACAAAGCTGGAGGAACAAATGCAGCGCGCCGAGCACGAAGAATTCCTGAAAAAAATGGCCAAGGAAAAATATCATACCCTGTTTGAGACCTGGGAAAAGAAAATAAACCAGGAGCGTGAGCGTAAGATAGAGCTGGCGCGCCAGGCCGATTACGGCATGAAGTACCTGCGCCTGATGGAAGACTGGAATAAAAAGAAAGACCGCAAGGAAGTGATAAAACGCTTTATTGACGGTATTACCGCCGAAACCAAAAAGCAGGAAGACCTGAAAAAACAAAAAAAGCTGGACAGCTTTGCCGAGAAAAAAATAGCACGCATCAAGCCCAACCTGAAAATTGGCAGCAAGGTAAAAGTGCTCAATGGCAACCAGGTGGGCGTGGTAGAGGATATTAAAGATGAAAAAGTGTTTATCAAATTCGGCCTGATGAAAATGACGGTGGGTATGGAAAATTTAGTGCTGGCAGAGGAGTAAGGAAAATTCTATTAGGGATAGAGCAGAAAGTCCGCAGCTTTGATAGTTATTGGGGCGAGGCCTTGCAGGCCGTGAGTGAAGCTGAAAAATAATTTGGAGGCAGAACCTCGCAGCAACGTCCAAATAATAGGAATGGTGAAATAGTTTGGTGATATCCTTTATTATAAAAATGCCAACATTATTTGCGAATAGCGCACGGTATGATGTTAAGCACTAAACACAATCAGCCTTTTTCCCTTTTTTTCCGGGAATAATTTTAGACCCGTTGCGAATGTATTGCTGATGAAACAGGCCCCATTTGGCCAGTTCGTTGATCATGGGTTTTATCGATTTCCCCAATTCCGTCAAACGGTACTCTACGGTAGGCGGCACGGTGGCAAACACCTGGCGGCTCACCAGGCCATCCGCCTCCAGGCCCCTGAGCTGCGTGGTAAGCATGGTGGGCGTAATGCCGCCAATTTCGCGCTCCAGCTCTTTAAAGCGCTTGGGCTGTTTTAGTACCAGGGCGTGAATGATGGGCAGCTTCCATTTGCCACCTAATAAGCCCACACAATGTTCCACCGGGCAGTCTATGTCAATTTTTTTCATTTTTAATGATCTGATAATCAATAATACTATGGTTTTTCTTTCTAGTACAGAAAGTATGTACTACTTGCAAAAGTATAGTATTGAAAATAATTTTGCAACATAAAACCATGTCAATGAAACAAAACATTCTATTGGGGCTGCTCTTCACATTGGCCGGAGAGCGGGCCTACACACAATCAAACACACTACCTATGGACAGTACAACCGCAAATGAGATCAAACACTCCCGCGAATTTTTTGAGAGCCTGGGCCGGATCTACCCGGTCGCAGAGCACGTAAGCGTTAGCCCCGAAACCATAGCCGGCCGCGCCTGCTACTGGTTTACGCCTGAAACTAAAACAAGCAGCAAAATTATTGTTTACCTGCACGGCGGCGCCTTCGGCATGGGCTCGTTGCAATCGCACAAAGCCATGGTAAGCCACCTGGCCGATTCGCTAAAAGCAACCATTCTTTTTATTGATTATGGACTGGCCCCTGAGCATCCTTATCCTGCCGGACTAAATGACGTGCTGGCGGTATATAAGCAGCTGCTTAAAAAACACCCGGCTCAAAGTCTTGTAATGATGGGTGATAGCGCCGGTGGTGGCCTGGTGCTATCGGCACTTGGAAGCATGCAGGATTCGGGACTTGGGTTTCCGGCCGGCATTGTAATGATAAGCCCCTGGCTCGATATTGAATGCAATAACCATTCGTATGCAGAGAATAAGCACAGTGACCCGATACTGACGCAGGCCGAGCTTCAAAAGTTTGCGAAGTGGTACGCGCCGGCTGGCACCGCTAAAGCAAACCCTGAGCAGGTAAAATTAAAAAGCCTGCCGCCGTTATTGTTAGTGGTAGGTTCGGGCGAGATTTTACTGGACGACAGCCGGCATTTTTATGAGAAAACAAGACAGCTGCAAAAAAATGTTACCTTTCATATCTATCCCAATCAACCACACGTGTGGCCATTAACCGATATAAACAGCGAAAGCTCGAAACAACTGATGAGCGAGACCCATCGGTTTATTTCTGCGTTGAAATAAATTGTTTGATTGTTAAACGTTTTAACGGCAAATCATTACACCGCGAAATTGCAGATCGTGTTATAAGGGCAGAATTTATGAATGTTATCGTCGGTTGTTTGTGAAAACGGGATGGCAGGATCGAATAGGCGCTCGACAAAAGCGGTTAAGGCAATCTCAAAATCGTGTAAAAATCCGTCGCTCAATACAAGAGGCTGCTTGTTCTGAAGAATGTATTTCGGCTCTTCGGCAAAATTTTTGAAGGGAATGATACAGGGAAGCAGGGCGGCGGCCGGAGCGATGTTGTTTTTATAGAGCAGCCAGGCATACAGCATCAGCTGCAATTGTTTGTTGTACTGCACGTTTTCAAAAAGCTGCTCAAAATTTTCAAAGGTAAATTTGTCGCTTTCCTTTGCCGAGCTTTTGTAGTCAATAATGCGGATTTTGCCGTTAAAGCCGTCAATGCGGTCTATTTTGCCTTTAATATAAACGGTGATCGTTTGGCCGTTGATGGCTACCGATAGTGGCGCAGAGAACTCCTGTTCGAGATGGTATAAATGTAACAACTGTTTTTGCTGCTGCAGGCGTTCTGCAAATTTAAGATCGTTGTGCAGCAGTTTTTTTACGTACACTTTTATCACTTCTTCCTGCAGCAGGTTTTTGCCGGCCGGTTCATTGTTGTCAAAAAAAGAAATAAAGCTCTGATGCACCACTTCGTCCACACGTTCCAGCTGGGTTTTGAGCTCGTCGGTTAAAACGGCTCTGCCTGTAAATTGTTTATACAGGCTCTCAAGGCTCAGGTGCAGGATGGAGCCGAACGTATTGGCTTCGGCACTTTCTTCCACAGCCTCTGTTTCTTTAAGATGGGCGCCGTAGCGAAAATAATAGCGCAGTCCGCATTCCTTAAACGTAATAAGCGCCGAAGGCGAGAGTGCGCCATACGGTTCGTTGCTGGTTGCTTTTTTCAGTATGGGTTGCAGCACCGCCTCTTCTTTTTGAATCACAATCTCATTAGAGAGTGTTTCTTCAAACCCGGCATGCAAAGCCACCTCTTCGGTAATTTTTATGTGTGGGTTGTACTGCTTCATTTCCAGCTCCAGCTGGGTTACAAAGCGGCTTTTTTCACCCTTTCCAAACGTATCGGTTTCGCTGTCGTAAGTAATTACAATGTCAGAGGCCCGCTGCAACAGGCGGTAAAAGTGGTAAGCATAAATAGCGTCTTTTTCAAGGTACAGCGGCAATCCAAAAGCGCGTTTGAGGTCGTTGGGAATAAATGAGTTGATGCTTTTACCCGAAGGCAGCACGCCTTCATTTACATTCACTAAAATCAGGTGCTCAAAATCGAGCGTGCGCGTTTCGAGCACACCCATAATCTGTAATCCGCGCAGCGGCTCGCCCAAGAAAGGTGCGGTGGCATTGCCCACTACCTGGTTGTATAATTGACGGAACGATTGTATGTCGGAAAAATGCGGGTAACGCGTTAAAATATCGCTCAGCCGGTTAAAGTTGCGGAGGATGATCTGCAGGTACTCCAGCTCGAGCTGACGCTGGTTATTGCCCGGCAGATTTGAAAAGTAGGCAATGGTGCTTTGCAGCACATCCCGTATCACTTCGCAAAGTGCTGCCACTGATGTAACGGGCTGCAACAGACCCGCCAACGGGGCATAATTTTCGCCCAGCAATTGCTGCAATTGTTTTTGAGTAATAAAGCTGAGATTGCGCCTGGCCACTTCATCCACAATTTTTGATACGGGCACTGCCAGGCCTTTGCTGCGCGCGTAATTGCGGAAAAGGGGCTGGCGCATCAGGCCCACCAGGTCTTTGTGATAAATGGTTTTGTGCGCGCGGTTTTGTTTGGCAAAGCTCAGCTGCAATTGCAGCAGCAGCTCAATAAAACCGTAGGTGGCAGTATACCGCAAAGGGTACTCCATGGTGATGTTTACATACTCCACCGCAGGCGGCAGCTGTTGCAACACCGGCCACAGCAGCTTTTCGTTGGCCAGCACCACGGCCACCTTGTCCAGCGGCACCTGCGCATCTATTAATTGCTGCAGGGTTTGTTTTACCACCTGCGCCTGGCCCATTTGTTTGGGCACCGAAACGATGCGGATGTTTTTATCGGCTTTAAAATTTTCCTGTATAAAACCGGGTTCGTGTTGTTGAAAAAGTTTAAAATTGTTGCGCAAAAACAGGCCGGCTTCCTGGTTGGGATTATCGAGGTAATACCGGTCGGCATCCCAAAGGATCTCTGCTTTTTTTTGCTGGTAAAGCCGGTTAAAGATCTTCAGCTCGGCGGCGTTCAGCGCGTTAAATCCGCAAAACAAAATCTTGTCGAACTGTTCGGAGTATTTATTTGTGGCCTGGCGCTGCACCGCGTAGCGGTAGGCAAGGCCCTGGTAAGCCCAGTTGTTGCTCACCAAAAAATGGCTAAAGTGCTTATAAATAGCGCCCAGGCTGTTCATAAACTTAAGGTAATTGGTTTGGTGCGCGGTAAGCACTTCGGCGCCCAGACTCCAGTTC
This sequence comes from Bacteroidia bacterium, assembly GCA_044221905.1. Lineage (GTDB taxonomy): Bacteria > Bacteroidota > Bacteroidia > B-17B0 > Aurantibacillaceae > Aurantibacillus. The sequence continues at coordinate 84,476 of JBGAOE010000002.1, read as the reverse complement.
TCAATTTCCTTTATGTCTTTCAGGTTTTCGTAAAGCTGTTCGGGGTCGGCCAGGTAGCGGTCTATCTCGTTAAAATCCTGCAAAATCAGCTGTCCCCATTTGGCAAAGCTGTCAAAAGGCTCGGCATCGGCGCCATAGCATACTTTATAACTTTCATACAGGTGGCAGATCAGGTCAATCTCCTCGATTGTTTTTAGGCCGCTGAGCTCTGTTACCAGCTCTTCGGCGCTGATAATGGTGGGGAGCCAGATGGTTTTGCCGAAGGCCTGTGCCAGGTAATTTTTAAGAAAAAGCGCCCCGCGTTTATTCGGCAGCACAATGGCAACTTTTTCCACATTATCTTTGTAGTGGTCAAACAAATGGCCGGCAACGGTTTTTAGAAAAGGCACCATGAATTTTGAAGGTATAAACTTTCCCGTTTACAGGAAGTACAAAAACAATAAGAGTTATTTTAAAATTATGAACGCCGCGGCCTTTGAGGAAATACAGCTGGTGGGCTCAAAAAAAATAAGGAAGCTAACGGAGGCAAAACAATTTCCCGAAAAACTGTTTATTCACGATCTGGTGTTTAATTACGAAGCCATGGCGGAAGATATCAGCGAGGAGGAATATAATAAGGTAATTTTTAGTGTTTAATGTTTAGTTTTTAATATGAGTTGGGGCTCATTTTGAATTATCGGCTGGTTCTGATTCCTGGACCTTTTCAATTCTCTCCATTTTCCGTTCTCCCTCGTACATTTCCCATTAGTTAAAGTTACAAGTTGAAAAATTATAAAGTTCTGCCCTGTCCCCGTGTCTTTTATCTTTCATCTTGTGTCTTTTATCTTCTCTTTTGAATTTTGAATTCCCTACTGGCACCGGCCTTGTGGCAAGCAAAAATCTTTTTACCTTTGGAGACTTATTTATAATTCCATTTATGGCACGTCTCCGCATTAAAGACATTTTAAAAACCGAAGCCACCGGCCAGCAAATTACGGTAAAAGGCTGGGTGCGCACCTTTCGCAACAACTCGTTCATAGCCCTTAACGATGGCTCTACCAATAATAACCTGCAGGTAGTAGTTGATTTTAATAATACACCCGAAGAAACTTTAAAACGTATTACCACCGGCGCCTCGGTAAGCGCCACCGGCAGCCTTATTGCCTCGCAGGGAAAAGGTCAAACGGTTGAAGTAAAAGCCAGCGCCATTGAAATACTGGGCGACAGCGATGCAGAGAAATATCCGCTGCAGCCTAAAAAACACAGCCTTGAATTTTTGCGCGAGATCGCCCACCTGCGTTTTCGCACCAATACCTTTGGCGCCGTGTTTCGCGTGCGCAACAGCCTGGCTTTTGCCGTGCATCGCTTTTTTAATGAAAAAGGCTTTTTATACATGCACACACCCATCATCACTGCCAGCGATGCCGAAGGAGCAGGTGAGATGTTTAGTGTAACCAGCCTTGACATGATGAACCCGCCGAAAGACGAGCAGGGACAGATTGATTACAAGCAGGATTTTTTCGGAAAATCTACCAACCTTACTGTGTCGGGGCAGCTCGAAGGGGAGCTGGCCGCCATGGCCTTTAGCGATATTTATACATTTGGTCCCACCTTCAGGGCCGAAAACAGCAACACCGCGCGCCACCTGGCCGAATTCTGGATGATTGAGCCCGAAATGGCCTTTGCCGACCTGCAGGACAATATGAATGTGGCCGAAGAAATGCTGAAGTATGTGATTGATTATGCACTGAAGCACAATGCCGAGGATATTGAGTTTTTGAGCCAGCGCCTGGAAGAGGAGGAAAAACAAAAGCCGCAGAACGAGCGCTCGGAGCTGTCGCTGCTGGATAAGCTGAAATTTTGCCTCGACAATAATTTTGAGCGTGTTACCTACACACAGGCCATAGACATTTTGCGGGAGAGCAACCACAATAAAAAGAAAAAATTCAGCTACCTGGTAGATAAATGGGGCGTTGACCTGCAAAGCGAGCACGAGCGCTACTTGGTGGAAAAACATTTTAAAAAGCCCGTTATTTTGATCGATTACCCGAAAGAAATAAAATCGTTTTACATGCGCCAGAACGACGATGGTAAAACCGTAGCGGCCATGGATATTCTTTTCCCAGGCATCGGCGAAATTGTAGGTGGGTCGCAGCGTGAAGAGCGGTTAGACAAGCTGGAAAACCGTATGAAAGAGATCGGGATCCCTGTTGAGGAACTGTCGTGGTACCTGGATACACGCCGCTTTGGCTCCTGCCAGCACGCCGGTTTTGGCCTGGGCTTTGAGCGCCTGGTGCTGTTTGTAACGGGTATGACCAATATCCGCGATGTGATCCCTTTTCCACGCACCCCAAAAAACTGCGAATTTTAATTCTAATGATCATTTCGAACCGCTTACTTGTGTAAACCCGGGCCGTAAGAAATCCGTACTGTCTTTGAATCCTGAATCACAATGTGGCAAAAATTCCACAATAACGGTTTTCACAGATAGTGTTATATTTTTGTTTAACAGACATTATTAATAAAGCTTGCGGACATTTGCCCGCAAGCTTTATGACGTTAAAAGCAGCTGTTTGGAAGCTATTTCAAAACACTCCAGAATTATGCTGAACTCGTTTCACCATCTCGTAATTGCCTGGTTTTGCTGAGTAGCAGATACCTGAAACAAGCCGATAGCTGGCGGCTCAGGATGGACAGCAGAATTAGTTTTTTGAGACAGCTTCTGGTAAAAGAAGCGTTGCTCTCCGGGTGGTATGGATTTTTACATTACAACAGTAAAAACAAATTACCATGAAAAATTATTTTTACCTGTTTATAGCCATTGTATTGTTAAGCGCCTGCAAAAGCGGGTCCTTCTTAAGCCAGCGGTACACCCATTTTGGGCATGCCTCTTCTAAAAAATCCAATCATATAGCCACAGTCGCTCAGCAAGCGGTGAGAGAGGTTCCAGTACTTCAGCCCGTTCACCCGGCAACAGACAAAAAAGAGATGACCCCGCAAACACTTGTGGCGGTGGCAGAAAGCAATAAAGCAGCAGATAAGGCTGTAGCTTCTGTATCCAATAAATATAAACCGGCGCTTAAAATCAAAGATCTGGGTCGTATGGTTGCCAAGCATAACAAGCAGGCAAAAACAATGTTCCGGAAAAAAGGGACAGCAGAAGTTGCTGCCACGCATCGCGGTCTCCTGTCTTCGCTGGTGGGGCTCATCGTGGGCATTGTTATCCTGGCTATTGTAGTGGCCGCAGTGATCCTTATTGTAGTCATCGTTATTTAAGCTTCAGCGCATTAACATGAAAGCGGTGAGGTGTTTCCTGGTAAATGTGGCGGGCGCTGTTTGTTTCAGCAGCTGCACCACCACCCTGTATCGCTCAAACGCGGTAAACGCGCCGCTGCTGCGCGAAAAGGGCGAGGTGAAGATAAATGCCACTTCCAACGATCTTCAGCTGGCGGCAGGGTTGAGCAACAACCTTGGGATTATGGCAAACGGTTATTATCAAAAGTATACCTCTTCAAACAGCTACGAGCACCGCGGAGGCATGGGCGAATTGGGGCTCGGCTTTTTTACCAATAACGAGGACGACAATAATTTTTATTTTGAAGCCTTTGCAGGTCCTGGTTTTGGCTCGGTATACAGGCAAAAAACGTTTACGCGCCCGAACGAAAGTCCTTACCTGGGCAGCTTTCAGGCACAGGCGGCAAAGCTGTTCCTGCAATCTGATTTTGGGTATAGCAACGAGTTTTTAGATGTGATCCTTACGCCGCGTTTTTCGGCGGTAAAGTATTTAAGCTTCGATCACAGTAATTATCCGCAGGAGGAGTTGCACGACGATTACCTGGATAATAACCGGCTCACGGATCCGGTGTTTGTGTTTGCCGAGCCTGCTATTACTGTGCGGGGTGGTTTTAAATACATTAAACTGCAGGCGCAGTATGGCCTTACGCTCAATCTCACCGGCCATCATATCCGCCACCCGGCCAATTTTTCGTCGCTGGGCATTGTGATTGATATCGGGCGGTGGTACAAGGATTAAGCAGAGCCGGCCTGTTGCCGGTAAAAATCGAATTGTTAAAATAAATTGTCACTTCGGGCTAAGTAGAGAAGTGTAGCAGATAGTTTAGGGTCTCGACTTCTGAGGCGCAGTTCTGATAGATTCTGCTAGCCCCGGCATCGTATTTTGTCATTTTGGGCCAGGCAGAGAAATGCAGATTTTGAATGGGGCTTAAAACTGCGCCAGTTTCACGGTGCCTTCGCCCACCAGGAAGATACGGTTCTCGATCTGCTTTTTGTTCAGCAGCTGCTCAATGCGCTCAGGGTGCGTGTCGGTGATAAACACCTGGCCAAAGCTATCGCCGCTTACCAGTTCCAGCAGGCGGGTAAAGCGCTCTTCATCCAGCTTGTCATATACATCGTCGAGCAGCAGCAGGGGCTTGGTGCTTTTTTGCCCGCTTATAAATTCAAACTGCGCCAGCTTAAGCGCCAGCAAATAAGATTTTTGCTGTCCCTGCGAGGCAAATTTTTTCAGGCTGAAATGATCGAGGGTAAATTCAAGATCATCCTTGTGCGGGCCTACGGTGGTGTAATGCAGCGCCCGGTCGCGTGACAGTGAGGTAAGCAGGGCGGTTTTAAATCCAGCGGCTCCCGGGTCTTTATCGCCCAGGCTGCTCTCGTATTTCAGGGCAGCTTCTTCGCGGCTGCCGCTTATAAACTGGTAGTAGCGGTTAAACAGGGGGATGAATTGTTTTAGAAATTCGTGCCGGGTATCCAGTATCGACCTGCCGTAAAGGATCAGCTGCTCGTCCCATATCTCCAGGGTTTCCGAATCAAAGCGCTGCGTTTCGTAAAAATGTTTCAGCAGGGCGTTTCGCTGCTTAAGCACGTGCGCGTAAGAGATCAGGGCATCGAGGTAAGCTTTGTCGTATTGTGCGATAATGCCATCCAGGAATTTGCGCCTTAGCTCGCTGCTGCCGTTTACCAGCTCGGTGTCGCTGGGCGAGATCATGACCAGCGGAAACTGGCCGATATGCTCGCTCAGCCGATCGTATTCCTTTTTATTTTTTTTGAACACCTTTTTCTGGCTGCGCTTCAGGCCGCAATACACTTCGTGTGTTTCGCCAAACCTGTCGAAATAACCCTGCAGCACAAAAAAGCCTTCGTTGTGTTTTATATTCTGACTGTCGGCGGCATTAAAAAAACTTTTGCAAAAAGCCAGGTAGTGGATGGCGTCGAGCAGGTTGGTTTTGCCCATGCCATTATTTCCCACAAAACAGTTTATCTTTTCTGAAAATTGGGCCTCAAATTCGGAGTAATTCTTAAAGTTTATGAGCGATAATTGCCGTAAAAACATGGATATTATACAAAAATACGCTTAATTTGACCGTTTTAGGTCTTTTTAAAAAAATTCTGTTTTAACGGGAAAAAATATTATCTTCGCTGACTAATTTTTGAATACCAATGGCTGATTTAAAAGAAGAAACCACTGTTGAGAATAACGAAATAAATCAAGCAGAAACTGCTGGACCAAAAAAAGCAATTGACCCAAGCCTGGAAGGCGTGCAATTGTTTTATGAAAAGAACAAAAAAATGATCACCTATGTGGGTGGTGGTCTGGCTCTTATTATTGCAGCGCTTTGTTATTACAAACTATACTACATGCCCGAAAGGGAAAAAGAAGCGGCAAACGAGATCTTCTGGGCTGAGAACTATTTTGAGCGCGACAGCTTTAACCTGGCGCTGAAAGGCGGCATGAACGTAATGGCTGCCGAAGGCATAAAACCAATGCTTGGCTTTGAACAGATTGCCGCTGAATATGATATGACCAAAGCCGGCAGCCTGGCTAATTATTATGCAGGCATTTGTTTGCTGCGTACCGGTAAATACGACCAGGCCATTGAGTACCTCGAAAAATACGATGGCAGCGACGATGTGGTGGCCCCTATTTCCATTGGCGCCATTGGCGATTGCCACCTGGAACTGAACCACCCGGAGGATGCCGTAAAATACTACCTGAAAGCTTCTGAAAAGAGCCATAATAATTTTACTACGCCTTACTACCTTAAAAAAGCGGCTTTTGTATACGAGCAAAAAGGCGATTACGCCAAAGCCCTTGAGGTTTGCGAGCGTATCAGCAAAGAGTTTCCAACCACCAGCTTTGGTAAGGAAATGGAGCGCGACATTGCCAGGCTAAAAGCATTGGGTAACTTATAAGCATCACAATCATTCACATAAAAGTCTGCTCGCCGGCAGACTTTTTTTATTTATAAGATCATGAGCAGTGCCAATAAAAATCTTTCGGCTGTTGAAGGAAACGCCGTACCGGCCGCCCGGCCATTTAAATTCGGGATTGTATATGCCGAATGGAACCACGAAATAACCAACGCCCTGAAGGAAGGAGCTGTGAACACGTTGAAGCAATACGGCGCGCTGCCCGAGAACATATTGGTGAAGGAAGTGCCGGGGAGTTTTGAGCTCACACTGGGAGCCCAATACCTGGCCGAGTTTACGGATGTGGATGCCGTGATATGCCTGGGCTGTGTGATTCAGGGCGAAACAAGGCATTTTGATTTTATTTGCGATGCCGTGGCCAAAGGCATCACCGACCTGAATATTAAGTTCAATATTCCCTTTATTTTTGGGGTATTAACACCCGATAACCAGCAGCAGGCCATCGATCGCGCGGGAGGGAAACACGGCAACAAAGGCGATGAAGCTGCCGTTACCGCCATAAAAATGCTGGGCCTGCGAAACAGCTTTGCTATTTAGTTTTACCGGATATGGCGCCATATTTTGAGGCATCGCGGTAAATTTTGCGTTATTTTTTCATTAGCATAAAACAAAAAAGCGAGAGCATTACGCCCTCGCTTTTCTTTTGATTCATCGTTGGTTTAATTTTTAATGATCTTAATGGTTTTTTGCTGGCTGCCTTGTTTCAGGTTTACAAAGTAAATACCATTGGCCTGTCCGTCCAGGCTCACGGCATTGTTGCCTTGTTGCAGCTCCTGTAGGTGAACCACCTGGCCAATGTTGTTCAGAATGGTCATGGTCATGCTTTGCTGCACTTCTATCACAAAACTGCCATTGCTTGGGTTCGGGTAAAGGCTTAAGCCGGAGAAGGCGCCTTCCTGGGCAGATGCTATGCCTGTGCAGGCATTTACGTTCTGCGTATACGAAGCCGCGCTGGCACAGCCATTGTTATCAACGCCGCCCACGGTATAAATAGTGGTAGCAGCCGGGGTAACCGTAATAACCGTACCTGTATTGGTGGTGCTCCATGTATAGGACGTGGCGCCGCTCACCTGCAGGTTGGCCGATTCGCCGGCGCACAGGATGGTTTTATCGCTGGTAACGGTAAGCGATGGCAGGGCCAGCACAGTAATGGATGCTACTGCATCGCTGCTGCACGGACCGTTGTAACCGGTTACGGTATAGCTGGTATTGGAAGCTGGTGTAACCGATAACGTATTGCTGGCAGAAGTGCCGGGATTCCAGCTATAGTTGGGTGCGCCGCTGGCAGTAAACACTACTGCCGAACCGGCGCATACCTGCGTTGGTCCGCTTACGGTTACGGTAACTGCAGTTACCACACTCACTGTGGCCACAGCCTGGGTGGCCGATACGCAGCCATTGGCATCGGTACCTGATACCGAATAGCTGGTGGTGCTTGCAGGCGTTACAGTAGCCGAGCCGCCCGAGTAGGTATAGGTAACACCTCCACCCGGCGAAAATACAAACTGGCTGCCCTGGCAAATGGTTCCGCCGCTAAGAGTAATAGTTGGCAGTGCATTTACAGTTACGGCTTGTGTGGCAGTGTTCACACAACCGTTCAGATCCACACCTTCTACGGTATAAGTGGTATTGCCGGTTGGGCTGACAGTGATTACCGTAGCCGTTTGTGCAGTGCTCCATGAGTAAGTGTCAGCGCCCGAAGCAGTAAGGGTAGAGGTTTCGCCCACACAAACGGTGGCGTTGGCGCTGATCTGAACGTTTGGAAGTGCATTAACGGTAATGTTGCAGGTAACAGTGTTTGACGATAGGCAACCATCTGAACCAACACCGGTTACAGTGTAAGAGGCGTTAGCGGCCGGGCTCACAGTGGCCGAACCACCCTCTATATTATAGCTGTTGGCACCGTTGGGAGTAATGGTAAATACGTCGCCGGCGCAAATAGTACCGTCGGTAACACTCACTACCGGGCGGGCATTTACGGTTACACTGGCTATGGCTGAATTGGAGGCAACGCAGCCTTCGGCGCTGGTACCGGTTACCGTATAGCTGTCGTTACCGGTTGGTATCACCGTATGGGTGCCATTAGAGTAGGTGTAGGTAAATGCACCAGTTGGTGTCATGGTAAATACATCACCGGCACAAACAGTGCCGCTGTTTACGCTGATAGTAGGGATCAGGTTAACGGTAATAGTTACCGGTACCGAAATAAAGCAGGTAGTAAGGGTGTTGGTTCCCGTAATAGTATAGGTTGTGGTAATGGTAGGGCTAAAGCTTTCTGAATCAAGAGTGGTTCCTGTGCTCCACGAATAGGTATCGGCGCCGCTCACGGTCAGTGTAGTGGCTCCTCCTTCGCAATAGTCCATATCACCGGCAAGGCTCAACGTTGGAAGTGCGATGGCGGTGACCGAGGCTGTGGCAACGTTTGAGCAGCCTGTTAATGTGCTGGTGCCGGTTACGGTGTATACAGTATTGCTGGTAGGATTAAAGGTGCCTACATCGCCGGTCGATCCGTCGTTGTTCCACACGTAGCTGTCAGCGCCGCTGGCTGTTTGTGTAAGGGCAGCGCCCGAACACACGGTATTATTACCGGCTACCGATACTACCGGTAAAGCATGCACCCCGAGGCTTACGGTAATAGTGTTTGAACAACCGGTAAGCGCGTTGGTACCGCTGACAGTGTAGGTGGTAGGAACAGTCGGGTTCAGGGTAATAACATTGTTTGTGGACCCGTCGTCCCACAAATAAGTATCGGCACCGGTTACGGTTTCAGATACCGATGAACCCATGCAGGCAGCGCTTGGTCCGCTTACGGCCAGCACCGGCAATTGATTAACAGTAACAGTAACAGGTGCTGAGCTAAAGCAGCCGGTAACCGTGTTGGTGCCGGTAACCGTGTAAGTAGTAGTTACCGTTGGGTTCAGGGTTTCCGAATCGCTGGTAGAGCCGGTGCTCCACAAATAAGTGTCGGCGCCGCTTACGGTTGGGGTTACCGAACCTCCAATGCAATAAGCAGTGTTGCCCGTAATGGCTAAGGTTGGAATAGCAATGGCTGTAACAGATACGGTTTCTGCATCCTGGCAGCCGGTGGCGGTATAGGTTCCGGTTACGGTATAAGTTCCGCTGTTTTCAGGGGTAAAGGTAGCTGCAGCGCCGGTTTGTCCGTCGTTCCATACATAGCTGTCGGCCCCGCTGGCGGTTTGTACAATGGTAGAGCCGGCGCATACGGTGCTGCCCCCGGCTATCGAAACAGTTGGCAATGGATTTACGCCAAGGGTCACAGTAATGGAGTTGGTACAGCCGCTGGCGGCATTGGTGCCGGTAACGGTGTAGGTATCCGGCGATGATGGGCTGATGGTGAGCACATCGCTGGTCGATCCGTTGCTCCATAAATAAGTGTCGGCGCCGGTTACAGTTTCAGAAATAGAAGAGCCCATGCAGGCAGCGCTTGGGCCGCTGATGGCCAGTACCGGCAATTGGTTAACCGTTACCACTACAGGCGCCGAGCTCGAGCAGCCGGTAAGCGTGTTAGTGCCGGTTACGGTATAAGTTGTGGTCACAGTCGGGTTCAGGGTTTCCGTGTCGGTAGTGGCACCGGTACTCCATAAATAAGTGTCGGCGCCGCTCACGGTTGGGGTTACCGAACCGCCAATGCAATAAGCGGTATTGCCGCTGATAGCTAAGGTTGGAATAGCAATGGCTGTAACCGACACAGTTTCTGCATCCTGGCAGCCGGTAGCTGTGTAAGTTCCGGTTACAGTATAAGTGCCGCTGTTTGAAGGGGTAAATGTTGCTGCGGCCCCGGTTTGCCCGTCGTTCCAGCTGTAGCTGTTGGCACCGCTGGCGGTTTGCAGTACGGTTGAGCCGGCGCATACAGTGCTGTTGCCGGCAATTGAAACGGTTGGCAGCGGGTTTACAGCCAGGGTTACGGTAATGGAATTGGTACAGCTGCCGGTGGTGTTGGTGCCGGTAACAGTGTAAGTGGTAGGCGTAGTGGGGCTAACGGTTATGACATTGCCGGTCGATCCGTCGCTCCATAAGTAGGTATCGGCACCGGTTACGGTTTGTGAGCTCGAAGAGCCCAGGCATACGGCCGAGCTGCCGCTTACCGAAAGCGCCGGTACAGGATGAACAGTAACTTCCACTACCGCTGTGGCAGTACAACCGGTAAGCGTATTGGTTCCGGTTACGGTGTAAGAAGTGGTAGTGCCTGGATTCAGGGTTTCTGTGTCGGCGGTAGCACCGGTGCTCCATACATAAGTGTCGGCGCCGGTTACGGTTGGGCTTACTGCCCCGCCGGCACAATAGGCAGTATTTCCGGTAATGGTAAGAGTTGGGGTAGGCGAGGTGGTAATGGAAACAGTTTCGGTATCCTCGCAGCCGGTGGCGGTATAAGTGCCGGTAACGGTATAAACAGTGGTGCCGGTAGGATTAAAGGTGGCAGGGTTGGCTGTTTGTCCATCGCTCCACAGGTATGTATCGGCGCCGCTGGCGGTTTGGGTTATCGGCGAGCCGGCGCAAACGGTGCTGTTGCCGGCTATGGAAACAGTTGGCAATGGATTTACGGCCAGGGTTACTGTAATGGAATTGGTGCAGCCGGTATTGGCTTGTGTGCCGGTAACCGTGTAAGTGGTGGTCACGTTGGGGCTTACGGTAAGTACCTCGCCGGTCGATCCGTCGCTCCACAAATAGCTATCGGCGCCGGTTACCGTTTGCGAGCCGGACGAACCGATGCAAACAGCGGTGCTTCCGCTAACGGATAAAGCCGGAAGCGGATTAACCGTTATGGAAACCGTACCGATGCTCGAACAGCCAGTCAGTGCATTGGTGCCGGTTACCGAATAAATGCCGCTGGCCATCGGAGTCAGGGTTTCGGTATCGCCGCTTGTACCGGTGCTCCAGGTATAGGTATCAGCCCCTGTTACAGTTTGGGTTATCGATCCGCCGGCGCACACTTCGGTGGCACCGCTCAGGGCAAGCACCGGCGCTGCATTCACCAGCACGGTTTGGCTGGCCAGGGCACCGGGGCCTTCTACGTTGGAGGCCACCAGCTCGATGGTGTAGGTTCCGGCGGCATTAAACGATACGGTGGGGTTTTGCACCGTTGCCAGTGCTGTGCCGTTTACGCTGTACGACCAGGCAGTGGGCACGCCCGTTGAAAGATCGGTGATTTGAACCACGGTGCCGGGGCAAACCGTGGCCTGGTTGATGGAAAAGGCGGGCACAGGTGCCTGGGCTTTCCCGGTTTCTGCGAAAAATAAGCACATCGTGCCTATAAATCCTAATAGCAATTTTTTTTTCATTTTAAGTTCTGTTTGGGGTGTTTTTATTGATCCAAAGCTAGTTTTTAAAATGAGCCGCCTGTCACGCAGGATCGTGACGAAGGGCGAGTTAACTATTTAATTTAAAAAGTATACTAACGGTTTTGGCCTGTACTACCCTTAAATGCTTGATTTTTAACAAACGGTATGCAATGTGACGCAATGTGAATATGCCGTTTGACTTATTTAAACCGGCTTAATAATTAGGGAAGTGAAAAAATTAATGCGCTGCTATTAAAAGTTACAGTTGTAAATAGTTTGCAAAACTAAAATTAAGAAAGCGTTGAGCAAACGTTGTATTCTGCTTAGCAACTGGTGGAAAGCGATAGTTGTTGCATTAACTGTTAAGTTATTTGAATTAAAAAGCCAACAGAAATTTTAATCCCGCAGGGGCATAACAAAATCAGTTTAGCCTGTTTTCGGAAGCATGAAAGAAAGTTTACTGCTTCTCGCCCTGGTCAAAATTAAGATCCTGGTTTAGCAGCGAGCCAAAAAGATCTTTAAAACTGACGCCTTCCAGCAGCTTATTTTTGCTGAGCTGCGAATGCTCGGCAAGACCGTGCAGCACAAATTCCATCAGCACATATTTTTCGGCGCCTTCGGCTTTGGGATAATATCTGGCCACCAGCTCTTCCAACCCCTCCACTACGCTCAGGGCCGATGTATAGGTTTTATCTTTTTCGTGGTTGAGCAGATCAAGGATATTGCCCTGCGAAAACCATCCCACAATGGCGGCATACTCTGAAGATTCTTTTTTACGCTTTAATTTGGCCGGATCGGGAAACAGCTCCACAAACAAATTGCGAATGGCCATGCTGATGAGGTTTTGGGCAATTACCGCCGGGCCTTCCTGCTCACCTTCATACACCAGCTCTATTTTACCGTTTATGGCCGGTATGGCGCCGTAAAGATCGCTTACACGGGTAAAAGAGTAGGGTTGCTGGCTTTTTAAAAAACGAAGCTCTGCTGCACTTACCAGGCTTTCGTAAGCGCTGATGGTAAGGCGGGCGCTTACGCCGCTTTTTGGATCCACGAACTCGCTGTTGCGCGCTTCAACGGCTATTTGCTCCACCAGGTGCTTCAATACCTCCGGTACTGTTATCTGTTTTTGTGCATCGTTTAATTTTGCCTGGTTTTGGGTAATCTGCTTGGAGTGTTCGATGGACTTTGGATAGTGGGTCAATATCTGGGAACCGATGCGGTCTTTCAAAGGCGTTACAATGCTGCCGCGGTTGGTGTAATCCTCGGGGTTGGCTGTAAATACAAATTGCATGTCGAGCGGAATGCGAAGGTTAAAGCCGCGGATCTGCACATCGCCTTCCTGCAGGATGTTGAACAGGGCTACCTGCAACCGGGCCTGGAGGTCGGGCAGCTCGTTAATCACAAAAATAAAGCGGTTGCTGCGCGGAATGAGGCCGTAATGGATCACGTTCTCATCCGAAAACGAGAGCTTCAGGCTGGCCGCTTTAATAGGATCCAGGTCGCCCACCAGGTCGGCCACGCTTACATCGGGCGTAGCCAGTTTTTCGGCAAAACGTTCGCTGCGGTGTATCCAGCTCAGCGGTGTTGCATCGCCCAGTTGGGCAATAAGCTGTTTGGCAAAGTTAGAAATGGGCTGCAGAGGGTCATCGTTCAAAGGGCTGCCGGCTACTACGGGAATGTACTCGTCCAGCAAATTCACCAGCTGCCGCGCCATTTTGGTTTTGGCCTGACCCCTCAGGCCCAGGAAAAGTATGTTGTGGCGGCTTAAAATGGCCCGTTCCAGCTCGGGGATAACGGTTTCTTCATAACCGTAAATACCCTCAAAAATATCCTGCTTGTTTTGCAGTTTTGCAATCAGGTTTTTGCGCAGCTCGTCTTTAATGCTTAAAAACTGGTAACCTGTTTTTTTTAATTCGCCTAAGGTGTTAATGCCTGGTTTAGCCATGCTGTTATAGTTTTTTTCGTTTTTTGTTGGTATAGTCCCTGAAGATCATTTCGCCCAGTCCTTTGAGTCCGGTAAAGTAGGCCTTGCCCTGGTTGGCCTCGGTAAATTCATCTATAAAATCCATCAGATAATTGTCGCGGGCCAGCATAAAGGTGGTAATGTCAATTTTGCTGCGCTTACAGGCCGCCGCCAGGGTAAGGCATTTGTTTACAATGTGCCTGTCGAGCCCAAAGCTGTTTTTGTAGTACTCACCGTTTTCTTTCAGGCACGAGGGTTTGCCATCGGTAATCATAAATATTTGTTTATTGGCCGCCTTTTTTTTGCGCAGAAGAGACATGGCCAGCTCCAGCCCGGCCACGGTGTTGGTATGGTAAGGGCCCACCTGCAGGTAAGGCAGCTCCTTTAGCTCAATGGGCCAGGCATCGTCGCCAAACACAATAATATCAAGACTATCTTTGGGGTAGCTGCGCTTTATCATTTCAGCCATGGCCATGGCCACCATTTTGGCCGGTGTAATACGGTCCTCGCCATACAAGATCATGCTGTGGCTAATGTCTATCATCAGCACCGTAGATGTTTGTGTTTTAAATTCCTGCTCGCCCACCAGCAAATCGTTTTCGGTGAGCTTAAAATCATCGGAACCATGATTGATCTGTGCCTGCTTGAGCGATTCCACCATGGCAATGCTTTGGGGCGAATCGCCAAATTCGTAAGGACGCAGCTCATCGCTTGTTTCCTCCCCGTTTTTACCTGTAAATTTTGTTTTATGATTTCCAGCGGCGCCTTTTTTCAGCTTTCCAAAAATATGCTCCAGTGCATTGTTGCGAATGGCCTGCTCGGTTTTTGGCGTAATGGCCAGCCCGCCCTGACCATCTTCCTTATCGCGCAGGTAGCCGCGTTTTTTCAGATCGGCAATAAAATCGTCCAGCGTATAATCCTTATCGGTAAGCTCATATTCCTTATCCAGCTCGCGCATCCAGTCAAGGGCTTCTTTCACATCGCCGCTGGTATGTGTTATCAGCTGTTTAAAGATTTTGAATAATTCATCAAATCTTGATTTAGGATCGGGAGTAAAATGTTTGAACCGGTAACCAGCCACGGATGATCTGTTTTAAACGATCATAAAATTGGGAAAAATAAAAAGATACTAATGTTAATTAAAAATAAACGAATCTTTATTCCCGGAGGCGTATTTCAGCTAGCGCTGGGCAATGCCGCTAAAGCTGCCGCTTACCGAAGTAAGCGTTCCACCGCTGAGCGCCACGCTAAATGTGCCGGCCAGCTTATTGTTGCTCACACCGCTAATGTTGCAATAACCCGAGTTGGCCGTGTAGGTAGTGGATGCCGTAACAAATGTAAGCGCATTGCCGGTGGTGGAAGAAATAGAATAATTGCCGGCCGAAAGCGCCGATAAATTGATCTCTATGGAATTACTGAGCCCGTTCTTAAATGCAAAAACAGTGGTGAACTGTCCGTAGTAATAAGCCGAATCGGCCGTTACCTGCGAGCCGCTGGAAGTTTTCCAGTTAAAATCACTGCCTGGGTTGGCGCCGGGGTTATTGGTTTCGGGCTCGGCTTCATCTTTTTTACAAGAGCTTAGCGCCGCGCCGCTCAAAAGTATTATTGCAGCTAATTTCAGCCAGTTTTGCTTCATTGTGATTATCGTTCTGTTTTAAGAATACATTACCACCACTTTTTCCACTTTATTGCCGGCATTAAAAAACATGTTCTCCACCGATTTTTTTCCGGTGGCTTTGTTTATATAGTAAACGGCAATGCTGTCAATGCCCGAAAGCACATCCAGCACTTCAAAATAAAGATCGGGGATGCGCTGCAGGCCGATGCTCCAGTAAGCCTTCACATTTTCCTTACCCTGCAGGCGGCCCTGGCTTTGAGGTACCAATTTTAATGCCATGGGTGTTTCAATCGAAAAATCGTCGGCATAATGCGCCAGTATTTTTTCAAGGTTGTGGCTGTTCCACGATGCGGCCCAGTCGGCGGCAAATTGCAGGGCAAATTCCTCTGTCATGATTTCCGAAATTTGAGATAAATATAGGCTATTTATTTACTCCACCACAATCTGGTAGGCCTGTAGCAGGCCCGGCAGGCTCTGCAATGCAAAGCGGGCCTTTTTTATATTATTGGCCTCGGGATCGATGATAAAATTAACATTACTGGTAAAATCAAGGCCCATAAGGTTGGTGCCCGAAAAAACGGCCTCGTAAAAATCGCAATGGGTAACGCTGCAGCGCGACAGGTCGGTTTGTGTAAAATTAGCGCCATGCAGGCGGCAATGCTTAAAGCTGCTTTTGTTCATTTCCTTTTTATCAAAAAAGGTGTAATCCATCACGCAGTTTTCAAAATGAACTTCAAAGGTAAAATTTTTGGATCCTGAAAAATCCACGCCCAGCAGCTTGCAGTCTTTGAACCGGCAGTTTTGCAATCCTGCTTTAACAGTTTTGGCATTGCTGAGGTTGCAGTTGGTGAAATCGCAATCAATAAGGCTCAGGTTCGACAGATCGTTGAACGTGCAGTTTACAAATTCGCAATATTCATACTCATTTTTGGCATGCGGCTGCGCAGAAAAATCGATATTGCTCACCAGCTGCTTTGAAACTTTTGCTTTAGACATATAATCAGTAATCGGTTTTTTTCACCACCTGCCCGTCCGAGTAATGAATAAAGCGTAGCCCGGTGTAATCGTTACCCACTTCGCGCCCCAGCAGATCGGTGATTTTTAAAACATACACCGTATGGCCCGGCGTATTGTTTACCACAATGATGTTGAATTTTTCGCTGCGCCCGTCAAAATCGGTTTGTGTGAGACGGTAATAGTTTACCGTACCGGCGGGCGAGTTGTCGTAAGTGCTGTATGTTTTTAAATACGACGAATTGCCTGCGCCGTAAACAATGGCTACCTGCCTCCAGGTGCTTCCATCCAGGCTTTGCTCGAGGGTAAAAAAATCGTTGTTTTTTTCGGTGGCCGTAGCCCATTTCAAACAATTGCGCGAGCCCTCGTTGGTGCCGGTAAAATAACGCAGCTCTATGGGAAGCGCCGTGCAGGTAAAGGTTTGCCAGATAAAATTATCCAGGTTGGGAACGTTGTTGTTGGCCCCGTCCATGTCCTGCCCAATTACTACGTTGCCGTCGCCGGTCCAGTAAAGATTTTGACTGGCGGTGGGCGTAGGGCTCGACCAAACGGTAGTGCCGTTTACATACATGGTGCCCACGCCGGTGCAGCTGTTATAAGTAAAGCGGTAAGTTCTGAAGGTGGCGTCCTGCGGAATAGGGTAGGCGGTTGAGGTAACCACGGTAGGCCCGGTGCCAACCCTGAACACTACCTGGAAATTGCCCACTGCGCCACCGTTATTAAAGGTAAACACGCTGCGCTTCACTATTTGTGCCGTGCTTTCGTTGCGGCGGTAATCAATGCTGATGTCCACATTGTTTACGTCAAACACGTTGCTGGTGTTGGGAATGGTTAAGTTAATATCGTTGGCCGTAGGCGCGCCGGGGTTAAGCCCGTTGGTGCCGCCTACGCCACCGGTGCTTGAGGTGGCACTGCCACCGGCCGAAGTGGCATTGGGCCCGTTAATTGCGGTTAATACGGGATTGGAGTCCCAGGTAAAACGGCTGATAATCTGGGCAGGCAGGCCAAAAGCCAGGCATAATAAAAAAGACAATGCTATGTGGTTGATTCTCACGGAGCTAATAGCAAAAATAAACATTTTAGCGCTCAATTCATAATATCCGTCTTGCAATCATCTCCATCCTTGTCACCCTGAACTTGTTTCAGGGTCTCACAAATATTAACCCCAACCCTTCTATAACTATGTCGGTATTCCTAAAAATGAGTGGTGCCTTTAAATGAGCCATTGTAAAATACCAATACAACGATCAAAAACACAAGCAGCAAACCCAGAATAAAACAAAGCAGCATAAGCAGGTTGCGCCACAGATAATTTAAGAAAGAATAGCTGCCTTTGCTGAGCTGGTAATAACTGATAAAAAAGTAGAGAACGCTCACCAAATCTGCCAGCCCGCCCAAGCCGATGTGGGTGGCCCACGAAACAAGCATGATAAGCAGGCTGTACATAAAAGCGCCGGTAAGGAAAAAACAATTGATTACCAGGTGCTCGGTAAAATTATACCTGAGTTTTTTAAGCCACAGGTAGCTAAACACCGAGATGAGCGGAATAACCATTAAGTAAAAGAATTTGTAATAGTGGCGCGCGGTTTCATTCAGCAACACATCGGTGGATTTGTTTTGCTCGGTATGGGAGGTAAACAGATCGGCCTCCGAAATCTGGTGATTGACCAGCGTGCGGAGCACCACCGTAATGATAAACAAGGCAATAATGTTATAATGTGCCACGCGCTGCCCGGCAATAAATCCCTTGGCCGCGTATCCGGGGCGGTACACCAGCTGCTTTAAGGTATACAGGATGCCTTTGTCCAGGTGAAAGATCCCATGCAGCAGATCGTGCTGTATAAACTTGCCGAAGGTGATGCGGTGTGTGGAGGCTTTTTGCCCGCATTGGTGGCAATAGGAGCCTTGCAGGGCCGTATCGCAGTTCAGGCAGTGGGTGCTCATGGGTGGGATTTAAAAATTGATTTAAAGTTTTTTGCTGTATTTCCAGTTCCTGCCCTTTCCTTCGCTCAGCCACTCCAGGGTGGTATCAATGCGTTTCTGGCGGGTAGCATCCGTTTTGGCTTCGGTAATCCATTCCACATATTCTTTTTTATGCGAATAGGGGAACGCTTCAAACTGCGCCAGTGCTTTTTTATTGGCTTTAAGCGCTTTTTTAAAATAAGCAGGCACGGTGAGTTCTTTTATAGCCGTGATTTTTGCCGGCAGCTTTGCGCCGGTTTCGTTCAGCAGCATGGCATCTTTAATGTATCGTGTCAGTGCTGCATCTTTGGGAAGATCGTTTAGGGAAGTAATGCGGCCCAGGTGCCCCATGGCCGTTTCGCTCCGGGCCATCGCCAGCAGCTCTTCCGCGTCCTTCATCAGCGCGGCTTTCCAAAAGCCGATGGAGCAGTGGGCTTTAAACGAGGCCATGCTGCACATCATAGCGCCCTTATAATTAAAATGCGGGAAATTCCATTTCATGGTTTCTTCCACACCGGGGCAGGTTTTGTGCACCAGCTCGCGAAAGTGTTTTAAAACGGACTTGGCAAAATCGGCCGATTTGTTAATGTAGGCGTCTATGCGCGCATCCCTTTTGCTCATTTGCTCCGGTTCATTTTCAGCAATAAAAATAACAATTCTGCTAAAAATAAAACGGTTTTATTTGCGATTCAGCAGCTCGAGGGTTTGCTCGTATTTTTTCAGCTCCTGCGGGCTTACATTGATCTGGGGCGTACTTTCGCTGCTGTCTTCCATTACCGGGCTAAAGTGCCAGTTGCTGCTGCCGTCGCCCGATATGCGGTAATAAATGGTTTTAAGGTCGGGGTAGGTGGCGCCAATATAAGAGCGCAGCTGCGCCGCTATTTCGGGCGAAAAAATAAGATCGGTGGCGTTAATGGCCACAATGTGCTCATTCAAATACCGGTGGTTATCGTCCACCACCTGCAGCACATCCATTTTAATGCGTTTGCCGTTAAGTATCAGTTCGTCTTGCATGGTACAGTGTTTTTTTGGCTTACTACCTTTATATACGGAATAAAACCGGGCAGGTTTTTATTTTACCCTTTTTTTGCATTTTTTATCCGAAGCCATTCCAGCTGTAAGGCACCTGAGCGTTTTTTGTAGACTAATTTCTACGGACGGATAGCCTGCAGTAGAAAACAATAAAGCATGTTATAATAAGTTACAACGCTTTGGCCGCATAATTATCTCTTACAAAGCGGCTGATGTATGTGCTGAGCCCTTTGCCCTTTTGTGCCAGCTCCTTCATGTGCTCTACGGCTGCTTTGCCGGGGCTTTTGTAATTGTAGGTATAAACACCGTCGCGAAACCGGATGCGGATATAGGTCTTTCCCGTTTCATAGGCTATAATGCCCGAATTGCCGGCCTTGTTGCGATACTGCGTCATGTTATGTTGGATGAAAACAGCATACCGCTCACATAAAAGCAATGGCACCGGGTTTGTGCCCCATCCTGGCAATGAAAACACTGCATTTCAGCACCCGTATCCAGGCTCCGGCCCATCGGGTATGGCAAACATTGTGGAGCGATCCTTCCTACGGCAAATGGTCTTCGGTGTTTGCCGAAGGCTCGCATCTTGAAACCGACTGGAGCGAAGGCTCGCGCATTTATTTTTTAGACGGAAAAAACAACGGCGTTTACAGTATCATTCAAACCTGTATTCCCAATCGTCACCTGTCTGTCATCAACCTGGGCGAATTGTTTGAGGGCCGCGAACAGGTGATTGATGAGCGCACGTCGGCCGGCGAATGGAGCGGAGCAATGGAAAATTATTATCTCAACGAAAAAAACGGCATTACTGCGTTGTGGGTGGAGATGGAGGCAGACAGGCAGCATGCACCCTTATTTGCCGAAAAATTTCCCATAGCGCTTGAAAAAGTGAAAGTGCTGGCGGAGGAAGCCCTGCAAACACCAGCTCTCCTATGGCAGCAGTCCGCAATGAGCGAGCTCCGTTTGGCGGTGTAACTGTAATCAACATTTATTAGGTCAAAATTCAAAAGAATCATATAAATGACCTTTTAAACTTTGCTTGATTACTTTTAACTTAATGAGCGGTCGCTTGCTCAAAAAAGTACCGCATGTCCTGGCGGAAAGGGGTCACGTTAAAATCCTTGATCTTGTTTTTAAAGCGGTCAAATAAGCTCAACGACTTGAGCACCTCTGTTTTGATCATTTCCTTTGCTTCGGCCTCGTTGGCGTTGTTAAAGCGCTCAAAGTTAAGGTTAATGCAGTATTTGAGGGCCCTGCTGCCGGCCTTGTTTTTTTTGTTGAGGTATTGGGCATCCTGCTGCTTAAAGAACCGTTCAAGACTGGGGCTCACCGCAATAATGCGGATACAGAGCTCTTTTAAGTCTTCTCCGTAATGTTTGGATTGAAAAAAATTGTTTAGTTTTTGTTCCATCTCGCTCAGCAGCGATACGTGTTTTACTTCTACGGTAGATACCGGTGCAAATCCAATTTTCATTTTAGTACAAGGTTTTGGTTATTCAACTGCAAAAGTAATTCCAGCAGTTGTTCTAAATCTTATGTGAAGTTAAAGTTTGTGTTAGATAAGGACAGTGATGCAACTCGAACCCTCATGTCTGCGCGATTTGCGTAGTTGATCTAAGTGTTTTTATGGATTGTATTGTCCATAAAGTCAATTGTTGTTTTCCATAGCAACAACTTTCCTAAATACTATCTGTCAATCACAAAACGCTTATGAATTCTGGTATTTGAATTGGTTTTGCCAGAATATTTTATTTCGTTGGAAGCAATTGCATTTAAGCTGAGAATGTAAAGCCCATTTTGAAGATCGCGCGTATCGATTATTTTTTTGTCATCTGAGCTGTCAAACATCATTTCTTTTAGTATTTGCCCCAAATCATTCATTACTAATACTGTCAGTATTCCATGTTTATGATTCCATTCCACGGTTAATTCGTCTTTAGCCGGAAGGGGATAAATGGAAAAATCATTTTCTTCGAATAAATCTTTTATTGCAATACATGCATCAACCGTTACTCCCGTTACAGCTGAGGCCATACAGTTGTTGACATCGCTGCCGGTTACAGTATAATTGCTATTCACAGTCGGGTTAACGATAATCATAGAACTTGATAATTGATTATTCCAGGTATAGGTGTTTGCTCCGGTAGCTGAAAGGGCAATGTTTTGACCACTACAGATAATTGGTGTTGGATTTAATATATTAATTACCGGTAAGGGATTTACCGTGACAGTGACTATTGCGTTGAAAATGTTTGTAGTACAAGTGCTGGCGGCCGCATAATAGGTATAAACCCCAGCGCTCAAAACCGGCGTGCTCATGATGGTTCCGGTGGCAATGGCTGATGTTGCGTTCGATGCGGCAAACCAGTTAATAGTCCCGGTTCCAATAGCTGATAATGTGGTACTCGTATTCGTGCAGATGAACAAGTTGGAGGTCGGCGTAATAATTGTCGGCGGAGAAGGCGCGCCGCAGATGTCATATTTAGCCACAAAAATATTAGCATTTGAGAGTGGATATGTTCCCGCAGTAGGATCAAAATCCAGGTAAAAAGGAGATTGAATCATTTGCCCGGTTACATACGTATTACCAGATATATCGTTAGAGATACCTTGACGGCTATCATACGGAAATACATTACCGAGTCTGAATGCCCATTGATAGATGCCATTGCTACTGTATTTAGCGACAAAAACATACTCCAATCCAGCTGCTATCAAATTTGAAACGGCCGGCGAAGGGTCGAAGTCGCATAACAAACTGTAAAGCCCAGTGACATAACAATTGCCTGTTATATCAGTGCTGATTGCATTGCCCCGGTTGATACTTCCATCCTTAAGCAGAAAAGCCCATTGATAGATTCCTGATCCTGAATATTTGGCCACAAAAGCAGAATTATACGCCGCAGATAATGTTGCAGAGTTCATCGACGGATCAAAATCGGCTGTAAGCCCTGAGCCCCAGATGAAACCTGTTATAAATACATTGCCGGTTGTATCGAGGGCCAAGGCGTTTGATTGATTAAAAAACGTACTATTTATGCCAAACGCCCACTGATAGTTGCCATTGTTATCGTATTTGGCTAAAAAAGCATTATTCTTATTTGCAGGGGTAGTGAGAATGGTTGAGTTGATAGAAGGATCAAAATCCGCTCCGCTGCCAAAACTACCTGTAATAAAACAATTACCGGCAAGATCGCATTTAATCCCTGTGGCTATATCTGCGGTATCGCCGTCGATATGAAATGCCCATTGAAATTGCCCAATAGGATCATATTTTGCTGCGAAGATATCTTTGCCAGTTGAAGGGAGTGTAAAGGAAGACGCTGACGGATCAAAATCAGTTGCTCCGGAATAAAAGCCTGTTATAAAACAATTTCCCTGATTATCAGTACTTACGCCAAATCCTGCGTCGTCGGAAAGGCTACCAACTGCAATAGCCCATTGATAAATACCATTGCTATTGTATTTGGCCAGAAAAATATCACCACTTCCAAAAGAGCTTAAGGTAGATGTATTGGATGATGGATCAAAATCAGCTATTCCTTCAAAACGACCTGTTACCAGTATATTTCCTAAGGCATCCAGTGAAATGCTTTTACCCTCATCCTCTAACGCTCCACCCAAAGATATTGCCCATTGATAGATACCACTGGCATTGTACTTGGCTACAAATATATCTCCCAGCCCTGCTGCTGTTATACTGCCAGTACTGTTGGAAAGATCGAAATCCATCATACCTGTATATCTTCCCGTAATGTATGAATTACCTGAAGCATCGAGTACCAAGCCGTTTGAACGGCCAGTTGGCAGACTGTCATAGATGCCACGTGCAAAAAGCGCAGCCGGCTGGGCTCTTCCTATAATAGCAACGAGCAATAGTATAGGTATTAAATATCTGATTTTTACTGCCGTCATAGTACTGTAAGGTAGTATGGTTTTTTCAGAAATACAGCAAGTAATGAAGCTTGATTATTGAAGTGATTAAAAAATTGAGCAAAGGGCCTACAGTATCATGACTTGAATTGGTTAACGAGAGACACTAAACCGTTTACGAATAGGAATACGGGAATCAGCTGTGGTTAATTGAAGGATATAGATACCATCAGGTAGCTTACTTATGTTAATTGTACTTTGGTCGGAATCTATTTGCAAGTCGATGAGTTTTTGCCCTGAAGTGTAGTATTCGATCATTACAAACAAAAAAGCCCCCAATTTTCATTGAGGGCTTCGTGTTAATTCGTGCAATTAGTCGCTAGCTACCACAGGCTTCGCAGTTCTCCGGGTTATCCAGCGAGCAGCTCAGCTGTGCCTGTTGCTCTTCAAAGCTCAGCACATGGCCTTGCCCGCGGTCCACCACCAGCTGATCTTCGTTGCCAAGCACAAAGGCTGGCTGCGACAGAGCGCTTTGGTCAACAGTAAATTTAATGGCGTCGGCAGCCGCTTTGGTGCGCAGGTAGTACATGCCGGTTTTTAATCCTTTTTTCCAGGCGTAGAAGTGTGCGCTGCTCATCTTCGCAAAGTTAGCGTCCTGTATAAACAGGTTGAGCGATTGCGACTGATCGATAAAGGCGCCGCGGTCGGCAGCCATATCAATAATGGTGCGCTGCTTGATCTCCCACACGGTTTTGTAAAGCTCTTTAATATTGGCCGGAATTTCGGCAATGTTCTGCACCGAGCCGTTGGCGGCAATAATTTTGTTTTTCAGCGTTTCGTTCCAGATGCCCAGTTTTACCAGGTCGCGCAGCAGGTGTTTGTTTACCACCACAAACTCACCGCTCAGCACGCGGCGGGTGTAAATGTTGGAGGTATACGGCTCAAAGCACTCGTTGTTGCCTAAAATCTGCGAGGTGCTGGCCGTTGGCATTGGTGCCAGCAGCAGGCTGTTGCGCACGCCGTATTTCATAATTTCTTCGCGCAGCACGTCCCACTCCCAGCGATCGCTTGGTTTCACGTTCCACATGTCGTGCTGGTAAATGCCTTTTGAAATAGGCGAGCCGGGGTACGATTCGTAAGCGCCTTCCACTTTTGCAATGTCTTTGCTGGCGGTAAGCGATGCAAAATAAATGGTTTCAAAAATTTCGGAGTTCAGGCGTTTGGCCTCTTCGCTTTCGAAAGGAAAGCGCATTAAAATGAACGCATCGGCCAAACCTTGAACGCCTAAGCCAATGGGTCGGTGACGCATGTTGCTGTTGCGCGCCTCAGGAATAGGGTAGTAATTGCGGTCAATGATCTTGTTCAGGTTAACGGTAGCCTGGTACGTGATCTCAAATAATTTGTTGTGGTCAAACACACCGGTTTTTTCATCCACAAAGCGCGGCAGGGCAATAGAGGCCAGGTTACACACGGCCACTTCGTCGGCGCTGGTGTACTCAATAATTTCGGTGCACAGGTTCGACGATTTAATGGTGCCCAGGTTTTGCTGGTTCGATTTGGAGTTGGCCGCATCTTTAAACAGCATGTAAGGGTTGCCGGTTTCGATCTGCGCTTCGATAATCGCAGCCCAAAGCTCGCGGGCCTTTATCTGGCGGCGGTAGCGGCCTTCGGCTTCGTATTTGGTGTAAAGGGCTTCAAACTCGGCGCTGTGGCAGTCGCTCAGGCCCGGGCACTCGGCAGGGCACATCAGGCTCCAGTCGCCTTCGGCCTCAACACGTTTCATAAACAGGTCAGGAATCCACAGGGCGGTAAACAGGTCGCGCGCGCGCAGCTCTTCTTTACCGTGGTTTTTGCGGATGTCCAGGAAATCATAAATATCGGCATGCCATGGCTCCAGGTACACGGCAATGGAGCCTTTGCGCTTGCCACCGCCCTGGTCTACATAGCGGGCGGTTTCGTTATACACTTTCAGCATTGGGATAATGCCGTTGCTGGTGCCGTTGGTGCCTTTGATGTAAGAACCGGTGGCGCGTACGTTGTGAATGCTGATGCCAATACCGCCGGCGCTTTGAGAGATCTTGGCGCATTGTTTCAGCGTATCGTAAATACCGTCAATGCTGTCTTCTTTTACCTGCAGCAAAAAGCAAGAGCTCATTTGCGGCTTAGGTGTGCCGGCGTTGAAGAGTGTTGGGGTGGCGTGCGTAAACCAGCGCTCGCTCATTAAGTTATAGGTGCGGATGGCCGCTTCAATGTCGCTTTTGTGAATGCCTACTGCCACGCGCATGATCATGTGCTGCGGGCGCTCGGCCACCTGGTTGTTCATTTTTAACAGGTAAGAGCGCTCCAGGGTTTTAAAGCCAAAATAATCGTAGCCAAAGTCGCGGTCGTAAATGATAGACGAGTCGAGCGTGTGGGCGTTGTTCATCACGATCTCGAACACATCGTCGGCAATCAGCGAAGCTTTCAGGCCGGTTTTTGGATCAATATAGTGGAATAAGGCGTCAATGGTTTTTGAAAAGCTTTTAATGGTGTTTTTATGCAGGTTGCTCACCGCAATGCGTGAAGCCAGCTGGGCGTAATCGGGGTGGCGCACCGTTAAAGAAGCAGCGGTTTCAGCAGCCAGGTTGTCCAGCTCACTGGTGGTAACACCGTCATAAACGCCGTCAATTACCTTTTTGGCAACCAAAATGGGGTCTACGTGTGAAGGCTCCAGGCCATAACTGAGTTTCTGAATGCGGGCGGTAATTTTATCGAACTTTACCGACTCCCGTGTGCCATCTCTTTTTAATACAAACATACGCCTTGGTTTTTTGAGTTTTTAATTCAGTTAATTGTTTACAAGTTACTTTCTAATTTTTTCAGTTCCGTTTTAAGAAATCTCTTTGTTTCAACCGGCGACAGTTAATTAAAATTTAGCATCTCAGTTACGTTTTGGGGGTTTCAATCCCGGGCAAGACGCGGGTCTCGCTTAAAATAAAGATACGAAAGATTAATGGAACCGGAGGGCCGATTAATGTTAATTAAGCCTAGAAGTCTTCGTCCAGGTTAAATACGTTATTCTCCTCTTTGTTGTTCATTACGCCGGCTTTTTGGTACTCGCCCACGCGTTTTTCAAAAAAGTTGGTTTTACCCTGCAGCGAGATCATTTCCATAAAATCGAAAGGATTGGTTGCATTGTAAAATTTATCGCAGCCAAGGGCTACGAGCAGGCGGTCGGCGCAAAATTCAATGTACTGACACATCAGGTCGGCGTTCATGCCGATGAGTTTCACCGGGATGGCGTCTACCACAAATTTTTTCTCGATGCTCACGGCATCGGCAATGATTTTGGTTACCTGCTCTTTTGGCAGCTTGTTTTTAACATGGTCGGCATACAGCATGCAGGCAAAATCGCAGTGCAGGCCCTCATCGCGGCTAATAAGCTCGTTGCTGAAGGTAAGACCCGGCATGAGGCCGCGTTTTTTAAGCCAGAAAATAGAGCAGAAAGAGCCCGAAAAGAAGATGCCTTCCACGGCTGCAAAAGCAATAAGGCGCTCGGCAAACGAGCCGTTGCCGATCCAGCGCAGGGCCCATTGCGCTTTTTCGCTTACGCAGGGCACTGTATCCACGGCGTGCAGCAGGTGGTTCTTTTCAACAGGGTCTTTTATATAAGTGTCTATTAATAAAGAATAGGTTTCGGAATGGATGTTCTCCATCATGATCTGGAAGCCATAAAAACAGCGGGCTTCGGGGTATTGCACCTCGTTAAGGAAATTAATGGCCAAATTTTCATTCACAATGCCATCGCTGGCGGCAAAAAACGCCAGCACGTGTTTGATAAAATGCCGCTCGTTATCGTTCAGTTTTTGGTTCCAATCCTGGATATCGGAAGCAAGGTCAATTTCTTCGGCGGTCCAGAAGCTGGCTTCCGCTTTTTTATAAAATTCCCAAATGTCTTTATACTTTATTGGGAAGATAACGAATCTGTCCTTGTTTTCGATAAGTATTGGTTCTGTCATACTGATAAAGGGCTATAGGGTTAATGTATACGTAGCTGTGTTTCTGTTGTACAAATAAATGTAAAAAAGCAGGCCTGCGTTACACAATTAAATTAACAGCGCAGTTAAGTTTTAAACAAGTAAAACCCGCAAAAGTTCCAATTAAATTGATTTACAGCAGCATAATAAATTCAGCAAAAAAAACGGCAGAAAGCTGTTGCATAAACCAAAAATGTTTTTAAGTAATACTAAGGTTCTTAATCGAATTAGGCCGTTGCCGCCGCATACAACCCCGGTTTTGCTTTCAGATGTCAGAAAAGAATAGCCGGGCAATAAAAAATAAAGGAATTGACCGGGCGTGAAAAGAAAAAAATCATCGGTGGGTGAAGCTGAATTTTTTGTTTTTTTTGCCGGATTACCCCTCAGTTTGCATCCTTAGGCTTTTCCTGTTTAAATGTTAAAAATTAGTCTTGGTCTAAAAGTTGGTTGAAACCGGCGAAATTTTAGGATTTTCTCAAAATTGTGTATAAATTGTGCATAAATTCTAAAAAACGAAACTTTTTATTTACTTCAAACGTTAAAAAGGTAAATGACCCTTATTACTTCTCCGGAATTGATGGCGCAACTGCAGCGAAACGACAAAAACGCCCAGAAACAGGTGTTTGAAGCGTATTATGGCCGCCTGGCCGCCATTGCCCAGCGCTATAGCAAAAATGCAGCGCAGGCCGAAGAAGTTACCCACTCCGCATTTAACAATTGCCTTCACAGGCTGCAGCAGCAGCCGGCCGGCACCGACCTGGGCCAGTTCCTCGAGCGGGAGTTTGTGGCCGAATGCGTTGCGTTTATCCGCGACATTCGCAGCGAATATTATGTGGCCAGCACGGTGTATGCCTCGGAGCCGGCGCCTAAAAATTACGACCTCTTTGCCAACAACGAGCTGATCGACTTTAACCAGGTGGACAGCGAGATCCTGATAAAATCTCTGCAGCAGCTGGTGCCCTCGCAGCGCCTTATTTTTAACCTGCACGTGATTGACGGCTACAGCCTGGATGAGGCGGCCGCCCTGCTCGAAGCCAGCGTGCAAACGGTAAAAGCCAACCTCGAAAAATCGAGGTTTAACCTGCAGAAGAATATTGAAAACAGCTTAAAGAGTGTAAAAATATGAGCCATTTTAAATACGAGATCGACGAGAGAAACCTCCGCGTGCAGCTAAAATCCAACGAGGTGGCATTTAGCGAGGAAGCCTGGCAAAAATTCGACAGCTTTGCATCCGCTCAGAAAAATCTGATGGGTCACGAGGCGGTCAGGCGCTTCAGCCTGTCGGTGAACCGCAATGTGGTGCTGCCCGTAGTGTTTGGCTCGGTCATCGTTTTATTTTCGCTGTTGTTGTTCAACTTTATCAACATTAAAAATCCTAACCCGGCCGGCGACGAGCGGGCCGAAACCAAGCCGCAGCCCGAAGCAGGCCCGGCTGTAAATGAAACTAAAAAAGAAGAGGTTCGGCTGCCCGAAACGGCCGTTACCACACCGGTTCAAGAGCATAAGCAGCCGGCTGCTATGCCCCAGGCACAAACCGGTAATGTTATAAATCAAGCCACAGCGGCTAAAGCTGAAAATACGGAGCCAAACACCGCCGGTTCCGAAACAAAGGCAATGGTATCGGCGCCGGTCATCACCGAGCCTGTATCGTTGGAAGCACGCAAACCCGAAAGCACCGCGGTTTATAATAACGTACAGAGCGCGATCAAAATCGAGCCTTCGCGCAAAAAGCTCAAAAAACGTGAGCCGGTTATCACCGAAGCCTCTGCCGAAGATGATGAACAGGCGCCACCGCCAAGCTCGCCCGATATTTCTGCTTCCGCCGAACCGGGTGGAAATTTGAAATAATTCTTTTATCTAATTCAAAATTCAACATTGCAACCGGCAATGAACCTGCAATAATTGCCATGCGCGACATCGAGACCCGGGCCGACATTGAAGATCTTATAAATGCTTTTTACGGCCGCCTGCTCCAGATAGAGGAGATAAAGCCGGTATTTGCCCACATCCATTTTCCCGATCACATTCCGCACATCGTGCATTTCTGGAGCTTTGTGCTGCTCGATGAGCCGGGCTATAAAACCAATGTGTTTGAAAAACACCGCGGCCTGCCCATACAGCCGCACCAGTTTGATACCTGGCTGGGCGTTTTCACACAAACCGTAAATGTGCTTTTTGCAGGCGAAAAAGCCGAATTGGCCAAACAGCGCGCCACTGTGCTTGCTTACACGTTTAAGAGCAAGTGGGAAAATCTGAAATTGTAATTGTTTTCACGGAAGTATGGTAAGCTACTAATGCATCTGAGATGATCTCGAAAACTGATTTTGCTGAGGAACAGACCCTGAAACAAGTTCAGGGTGACAGCAAAATCAGACAACGATTCTTTTTCATCAGAGAAAAGAACAGAGTAGCGATAAATGCCTATTTTTGAGGATTATTTTTCTGAGGCATGACAGCAATCAAAGAACAAGCGGTAAATTTTAAGAACGACCTTTCATTTGCACAAACGCTCGACAGGGAGGATCCCCTTTCGGCATACCGCGAGCGGTTTTTATTCCCGCAGCACAATGGCCGCGAGGTGGTTTATTTTACCGGAAATTCTTTGGGCCTGCAACCAAAAACCACGCATAGCTACATTCAGCAGGAGCTCAACGATTGGGCTAAATTTGGCGTAGAAGGGCACTTCCTGGCCCAAAACCCCTGGCTGTCGTACCACGAATTGCTGACCGATAAAATGGCAAAACTGGTGGGTGCCCTGCCGCAGGAAACCGTAATGATGAACCAGCTTACCGTAAACCTGCACCTGCTGATGGTTTCTTTTTACCGGCCCACCAAAAGCCGCCATAAGATTTTGTGCGAGGCGAAAGCGTTTCCCAGCGACCAATACGCCCTGCAATCACAGTTAAAATTTCATGGCATTAGCCCCAACAGCCTGGTGGAAGTGGCGCCCCGCCCGGGCGAGTATCACATACGCGAAGAGGATATTTTTGAGGCCATCGAAAAAAATAAGGATTCGCTGGCATTGATTATGATAGGCGGAGTAAATTATTTTACCGGCCAGGTGTTTGATATGAAAGCCATTACCGAGGCGGGACACAAAGCCGGTGCCGTGGTGGGGTTTGACCTGGCTCATGCGGCCGGCAATGTGGAGCTGAAGCTGCATGACTGGAACGTGGATTTTGCTGCCTGGTGCAGCTACAAGTATCTTAACAGCGGACCGGGCAGCGTGGCCGGGGCTTTTGTGCACGAAACACATTTAAAAAACACCGACCTGCCTTTGTTTGCCGGCTGGTGGGGTCACGATAAAAAAACACGCTTTTTAATGGACAGCACGTTTGTGCCCATGCAAACCGCCGAACGCTGGCAGCTGAGCAATGCGCCCGTGTTTAGCATGGCGGCCTGCCGCGCCAGCCTCGATATTTTTGATGAGGTGGGTATGCCCGCGCTTACAGCCAAAAGCAGGAAGCTGACGGCTTACCTTGAATTTATCATCAACAGCATTAACGCCGAAAAAAACAATTGCCTGCAGATAATTACCCCGGCCCAAAACCGCGGCTGCCAGCTGTCGATAGTGGCCAACGGCTATGGCAAAAATCTTTACAACCAGCTGATCGAAAACGGGGTAATTCCCGACTGGCGCGAACCTAACGTAATTCGTTGTGCCGTTGTGCCGCTTTATAACTCTTTTGAGGACATTTATCGATTTGGCAACCTGTTGCGGAATTTACTTTAAGCAAGCATTAATA
This sequence comes from Bacteroidia bacterium, assembly GCA_044221905.1. Classification (GTDB taxonomy): domain Bacteria; phylum Bacteroidota; class Bacteroidia; order B-17B0; family Aurantibacillaceae; genus Aurantibacillus. The sequence continues at coordinate 53,751 of JBGAOE010000002.1, read as the reverse complement.
TTTTGTTATATTTGGGTTCTTACTTTAACAGGTAGAGCCAAATATTTATGCGGTTTATAAAAAAACTAAGTACTTGCTTCTGCCTTCTCTTGGCTGTTTCGCTGGGGGCACAGGTTTCCGAATCGTTTGTTATCACCAAGGTGGACTCCAAAGAGCTCACCAACTCGTTTGTAACAAGCATTTTTCAGGATGAGCGCGGCTACCTGTGGATTGGCACCATTGCCGGGCTTAATAAATACAATGGCTACGAGTTTATAAAATACCGCAGCTTTCAGAACGACACCAATACGCTGAGCAACCCCGCTATTTCCTGCCTGTTTCAGCTCGATGCTTCGCGCCTGATGGTGGGCACCTTTAACGGGCTGAACATTTACAATTCGGTTTCGAACAATTTCCGGCGCATTAAGCTCGACCCTTCGGTGCCGGGATATATGAAAAAAATGCACATCTCGTGCATTGTTGAGAACGGAAGCGACGAAAAGCTGATAGGCACCGAAGACGGCGTGCTCAAGTACAATGAAATCAGCAACAAGCTGGAACCCTTTAAATATGGCGCTCACGCCTTGCTCGAAGGCTGGAACGTGCAATGCCTCTCGTTCGATCATTACGGCAATTTATGGGCCGGGGTTAAAAAAAATGTAAACGGCAAGCTTTTTTCGAGGGTATTTAAATACGAGGTGTCTAAAAACCACCTTACCGAAATAACACCGGAGGTGAGCAGCAAAGGCGGGCACACCGGCATTTCGGAGGATTACCTGGGATACATTTGGGTGGGTGTGGATGAAGGCCTGGTAAGGCTCGACCCGGTGTATTACTCACAAACTTATTACAAGGTGCCGGGTAATTTTAATTCCAATGTTACCTACCTCAACACCAAGGATAATATGATCTGGCAATCGTTCTGGAGTTTTGGCATCACGGCCTTTGATATTGATACCAAGCAATACAAAGTGATTAAAAACGACCCGGACAATCCCAAATCGCTGATGAGCAACAAGTGCTGGGCGCTGTGCAAGGACGATAACGATATTTTATGGATTGGCACCGACGTGGGCGTTGAAAAACTCACCAACCGCCGGCCTAGCCTGGAGGTGGTGAAACGCAAGCGCCAGGATGCCGGCAACTCGTTTTTGAGCAACCGCATTTCGGCAGTGCGCGCCAGCCGCACGCACAACAACCTGGTATTTGCCGGCATTGACGGGGAAGGCTTTTCGATTTACGACAGGTCCACCAAAAAAATCCAGAATTTTGGTCCCAATGTACCGGGCCCTAATCAAAACAACGAGCGTTTTGTAAACCATTTTTTTGAAGATTACAATGGCGATGTGTATGTGGCGGGTCAGAATAATTTTCAAAAAATTTCGATCACGCCGGCCGGCGCAAAGGTGAAAGGCTACTTCAAATTCCAGGAGCATTACTCGGCCAGCATTGTGCAGGATCCTATTGTGGACGATCACTTATGGATAGGTGGTGTGGGCGAGGTGCTGCTGTTTAACAAGCGCGATGAATCGTTCACCGCTTTCCCCGAGCCCGGTGGCGTAAAAAATCCCTTTTACTCCAACTTTGTGTTTAACCGCAAAGTATACCTGGCCTGTTACAACGGCGTTTTAAAAATCGATCCCATTTCGCAAAAAATGGATTTTACCCCGCTGAACGATGTTGGCAACATTATGAGCGCCCTGGTGATCAACGATACCACCGTACTGCTCTCATCGCAATACCTGGGCCTGATCAAATTTTATCCAAATACCGGCAAATACAGCGTGGTGTTTAAAGGCAAGGTGGATTATTTTCCTGAAATAACCACCTCGGTGCTATATAAAAACAGCGTGTGGATGGGCAGCAACCATGGCCTGATCAAATGGAACATGGTAACCCGCGAGATCTCTGAAATAAAAACACACGACGGCCTGCCCTCGGAGACCATACACAACCTCGATATTTTTGGTGGCTATCTTTACATTGCCACCCAGGAGGGCCTTGCCATCATCAATCCCGACCAGCGCGTGTCGCACTTTAATCAGCCCAAAACAGAGATCACCGAGATATCGGGCATACTGGATAGCCTGAGCATTAAAAACATTTCGGGTGGGCAGGAAATTATTTTAAATGAAGATCAAAACTCGTTTAAGGTAAGCTTTACGCTGCTTGACTTTAGCCTGCCCGAGAAAAACAGTTTTAAATACCGCCTGCTGCCGCATGAAAAAGAATGGCAAAACCTGCAATCGGCCCATTTTATTGTGTTTAACACCTTGCCGCCGGGCAAATACAAATTTGAAGTGGTAGGTTCCAATGCCGATCAGATCTGGAGCGCCGAGCCTTTTTCGGTAACCATCCGCATTGTGCCGCCTTTTTACAAAACCGGCTGGTTCCTTTACCTAAGCGTTTCACTGGTGATACTGATCATTGCCATTATTGTGTCGTTCCGCATCAAATCCAACATCCGCAAGCAGGCCCTGCTCGAGCGCATCATCAAAGAGCGCACTGCAGAAATCCAGGAGCAGCGCATAGAGCTGCTGGACAGCATTAATTACGCCAAGCGCATCCAAAAAGCCATTTTTGTGGGCAAGGATATTTTTGATCAGCACCTGCCGCAAAGCTTTATTTACAACCAGCCCAAAGAGCAGGTGAGCGGCGATTTTTACTGGATAGGAAAACACAAAGACCTGGTGATCGTATTTGTGGGCGACTGCACCGGCCACGGCGTGCCGGGAGCCATGCTCAGCATTGTGGCCACCTCGCTGCTCAATAAAATTGTGTACGAGCAAAATACCTGGATGCCCGGCGAAATATTGACGCGGCTAAACGAATTATTTTATAACCAGCTGAATTTAAAAGCCGGCAGCTTGCGCGACGGAATGGATGCTTCGGTGATTGCGCTGAACGTGATCAACAAATCAGCTTTTTTTGCCTCGGCCAAAAACAGTGCCTATTACCTTGGCGAAAATAACAGCCTGGTGGAGCTAAAGGGGCAGCGCAATTCCATTGGCGAAGAAAAAAACACAGAGTTCTCTACCACCACGATGCCCTACGAGCCCAGCCGCCAATTTTATTTATTAACCGATGGCATTAAGGATCAGTTTGGCGGGCCCAAACAAAAGCGCCTTTCGTCAAAACGCCTCAGGCAGATGCTGCTCAATGCTTCGCACATTCCCAATTCGGAGCAGCGCAAATATTTTGCGCAGCAAATAAACGACTGGAAAAACAGCAATCCTCAAACGGATGACATGATGCTGGTAGGCTTCCGCTTTTAATTTACCTTGCTGGTGGGGTTTACAAGATTTTTAGCGCTGGTAATGTCCATTTTTACGCTGCCTATCAATATATCGGCTTTTACGCGCATGGGCAGGTGATTTTTATCATCGCTGATCCACACATTCAGATCGTTGTCGCTTTTAAACACACGTCCCTTTTGCACAATAGGTCTGAATTTTAAGCAGCGAAATTTACCCATGTCGGTATCAATGGTTTCGCGCTCAATAAATTTGATCTGCAGCGGCCATATCTCCTTATCCATAAAACAGGTGATGCTGAACACATCGCCGGGTTTGGCGGCACTCAGATCAAGGCTGCGGGCCGAATAAAAAGCACTCACCATATCCTGTATGCCGGCAGGAATATCAAATTTCTCGTTATTGCCGATGTCCACTTTTTTGGTGTAATGGTTAAAATAATAATCCTGGCTGAACTTGTAGCCGCCTTCATCCACGCGCCTCACAAAAAGCCAGGGCAATAGGGCATCCCTGTCCAGATAAGTTTCGTAGCGGTCGCGCACTTTAAAAAACCAATCGGCGCTGCCGGTGGTGTAGCCGGTGCCTACAATGTGGTACACCTTGCGACCGCTTACTTCAATCAGGTCGGGCTTTACCTCCAGCACCGCCCCGCCGGCATTGAGTATGCCGTAGTGCAGGCGGTAAGTAAGCACCTCACCTTCCTTAAAGGCAGTGTTGATGCTTTTGGGTAATTGGTCAACGGGCGTGCTGCTTCCAATTTGTTGGGCCAGGGCTTTGGTTCTTACGGTATTAAAATTGGCTGAACAAAGTGCAATAACTGCCACTGTTGCAGCAAAAAAGGTTACACTGTATTTCATCTTATTCATACCTCTTTATAAGTCAAATTACGTGCCATGGCGGCGGGGCCGGTTATTAAAATTTGTTAAGCAGGTCCATCAGTTCTTTTCGCTGCTGTGCCAGCTTCGTTGCCAGGGCGGGGTTTCTCAGGATTTTGGCCATGCCCCGCGTTTTAAGCCTGAAAGGATGATAATACAGGCTAAACCAACCGCATTGTGCCAATACCAGACAGCCAATAATTGCCCATAACAAATTTGGCAAAAACAACCAGAAAATCAAAAACCAGGCCAGGTAATTAAGCAGGAATAAAAACATGCCGATGCCGATAAAAATGGAAGAATAAAATTCCACATTTTTTTTCAGGATCTTTTTAGTAAGTGTTTTGGTGAGCCGGTAAGCGCCGTAGTTGCCTATTACTCCAACAATGTGCAATGGCCAGCCCAATACCAGCAAAGCCTGGCGCAGCAACACACTTTTTGGGGTAACGCGGTTATTCAGGTCGGGGTTTATGAGCCAGTCGCGCAGCTGCTGTTGTTCCAGCTCTTTAAAATAGGCTTTGCCGGTGTGCATAAATTCGTCCACTGTTTCGTGGCGGGTTTCCACTGCCATATTCACAGTTTCGGTAATTTCCTTCAGTATGTCAAAATCCTGTTCCAGATTTTTGTGGCTCAACCCCCGGGCTTTTAGCAGGCTTCTTTTGAGGAGTGTTTCGGCCATATACACGGCCTCGTCGTATCTCTTATCGCGAATGTGGGTGATTAGCCCGCGCATGCGGGGCTCGAGGGTTTGCAGAAAAAGCGTATTGGCCCTGGCCGGGTTTTCGCGGAAATGGGCTATAAAATCTTTTACAGGAATAGGCTCGCCAACATTGTAAAACAGGGTGCTTCTGAAATGATTGGGCTTGCTGTAATTAACGCCTACCGGCACCACTACCAGGTTATCGTGCGGCAAGGCGTGGTAAGCGCCAAACACCATGCGCGCCACGCCTTTTTTAAGCGGACGCAGGCGACGCTCCTGTACACAAATACCTTCAGCAAACACAATAATTTTAGCGTTTTTTTTCAGCAGCTGGTTTACACGGCGGTAGGCTGCATCATTTTTTTTGAGTCCGTCAAGACCTCCATCCTGCATCCTGTAAATGGGCACAATGCCTATCTGTTCGAGCAGCCAGGCAACCAGCCCCGGTTTAAAGGCATCGCCGCGGGCCAGGTATTTTAAGCGCAGGGGGTAAGTAATGTTGGTAAAAGCAACAGGGTCGGTAAATGCGTTGGGGTGATTCATGGCAATAATCACGGGCCCTTTTACACGAAGATGCTGAATATTTTTACCCTGTATCCGTTTATAAAATGCCGGGATTAAGAGTGCCGCCCAGTTTTTGAGAATATGCCAAACCATAAATAAAAAATGCAACGTAAAAATAGCCAAATTTTGGCTGGCTGTTTTAACATTTTGTTAGTAAAAATAAGGGAATTATTTACGCTCCAATCCCTAATTTTTCAGTATATTTAAAGGATAAATAAAAACAGAGAGAACCATTTTATGTCAGAAGTTTCAGCAGAAAAAAAGAATTACGGGGCAGATAATATTCAGGTATTGGAAGGCTTGGAGGCGGTACGAAAAAGACCAGCCATGTACATCGGCGATATAGGCTTTAAAGGGCTTCACCACCTGGTTTATGAGGTAGTTGATAATTCGATTGACGAGGCCCTTGCCGGTTTTTGCAAAAATATCTTCGTAACTATTCTTGAAAATAATTCCATCAGCGTAAAAGACGATGGCCGCGGTATCCCTACCGATATTCACCCAAAAATGGGCATCAGCGCCCTGGAGGTGGTAATGACCGTACTGCACGCCGGCGGTAAGTTTGATAAGGATACCTATAAGGTTTCGGGCGGTTTGCACGGCGTAGGTGTTAGCTGCGTAAACGCGCTCTCTTCGCACATGAAAACCGAAGTTCACCGCGACGGGAAAATTGTGGTGCAGGAATTCAGCAAAGGCAAGCCGCTGTATCCTGCCAAGCAGGTGGGCGATGCCACTGATCGGGGAACGATTCAAACCTTTACGCCCGACCTGAGCATTTTTACACTTAGCGAATATAATTATACCACCCTGGCCAACCGCATGCGTGAGCTGGCTTACCTGAACAAGGGCATCCGCATTACCTTGGCCGACGATCGGCAGAAAGATGAGAACGGCAGCTCGTTCAGCGAGACTTTTTATAGCGAAGGCGGTTTGCGCGAGTTTGTGCAGTACCTGGATGATGCGAAGGAAAAGCTGATCGACGAGCCCATTTACATGGAGAACGATAAAGGCTCTATTCCTGTGGAAGTGGCCATGCTGTACAACAATTCATACAGCGAAAACATACAGAGCTATGTGAACAACATTAACACCCACGAGGGAGGCACGCATTTAGCCGGCTTTCGCAGGGGCTTAACGCGTACATTGAAAAGCTACGCTGAAAAGAACGGCCTGCTTCAGAAAGTGAAATTTGAGATCAGCGGCGATGATTTCCGGGAGGGCTTAACGGCAGTAATTTCCGTGAAGGTGCAGGAGCCGCAGTTTGAGGGACAAACCAAAACCAAGCTGGGCAATAATGAGGCCATTGGCGCGGTAGACCAGGCAATCAGCGAAGCACTGTCGAACTACCTGGAAGAACACCCCAAACAGGCACGCACGATTGTGGATAAGGTTATTTTAGCGGCTACTGCCCGCCATGCTGCCCGCAAAGCACGTGAGCTGGTGCAGCGCAAAAGCGTGATGAACGGATCGGGCTTACCCGGTAAGCTGGCCGATTGCGCCAGTGGCGATCCGCTTGCCTGCGAATTGTTTTTGGTGGAAGGCGACTCCGCCGGTGGTACAGCCAAACAAGGCCGTAACCGTGATTACCAGGCTATTTTACCGCTGCGCGGTAAGATCCTGAACGTGGAGAAAGCGCTTGAGTATAAAATTTACGAGAACGAAGAGATCAAAAATATTTTTACGGCACTTGGCGTTTTTCGTGGCACCAAGGAAGACGACCGCGCCCTGAACTTAGAGAAGCTTCGCTATCATAAAATTGTGATCATGTGTGATGCCGATGTGGATGGTTCGCACATTACCACGCTCATTCTTACCTTTTTCTTCCGCCACATGAAAGAGCTGGTGGAAAAAGGACACGTATACATTGCCTCACCGCCGCTTTACCTCGTTAAAAAAGGAAAAGACCAGGTGTATTGCTGGAACGACCAGGAGCGCGATGCCCAGATCAAATTGCTGGGGGGCGAAAAAGCGGACAGTGTGCATGTGCAGCGTTACAAAGGTTTGGGTGAGATGAATGCCATACAGTTGTGGGAAACCACGCTGAACCCCGAAACCCGTACCCTGCGCCAGGTAACTATTGACAGCGCTGCGGAGGCCGATCGCGTATTCAGCATGCTGATGGGAGATGAGGTGCCGCCGCGCCGCGATTTTATTGAGAAAAACTCCAAATACGCGAAGATAGACGCGTAGCGCAAAAAACCGGCGCATGCAATCAATAGCAACATCGGTGGATGAATATTTTGCGGGGCTGCCGGCCGAAAGGCGAGTGGCCATGGATGGATTGCGGAAAGTGATGCTGGAAAATCTGCCCAAAGGATTTAAGGAGCAAATGAGTTACGGCATGGTGGGATACGTTGTGCCGCACTCCCTTTATCCACCGGGTTATCATTGCGATCCAACCCTGCCTTTGCCTTTTGTAAGCATTGCTTCTCAAAAAAACTTTATTGCTGTGTATCACATGGGCATATACTCCGATCCCAGACTTTTAAAATGGTTTGCGGATGAATATGCCAAACAGGTTAAAACAAAACCGGATATGGGTAAAGGCTGCATTCGTTTTAAAAAGCCCGAGCAAATTCCCTACCGGCTATTAGGCCAGTTGGTATCTAAAATGACACCGGCCGATTGGATAAAGATTTACGAGGCCAATATCAAACGCTGATATAGGGTTTCCTTTTCACTATTTATAAAATGCTTACCTTGGGTGGGCATTTTTGTTTTCAGGTAAAACCATATTTATTGCGCCCCTCGATTGGGGCCTTGGCCATGCCACCCGCTGCGTGCCACTCATAAAGCGGCTTTCAAAAAACAATACCGTAATTATCGGAACCACCGGTGCTAACCGCGATTTTTTTGAGCGGTATTTTCCGCTGCTTCAAAAAATAAATTTGCCATCCTACAACATCAGGTATTCTAAAACCTGGCCGCAGTGGCTCAAAATTTTGTGGCAATGGCCGCACATTGCCTCGGTGATAAAACAAGAAAGAAAGATCATTGGAACATTGATTACCGGAAAGAAGATAGATGTGGTGATCAGCGACAATCGGTTTGGACTTCATCATAAAGAGGCGCGCTGTATTTTTATTACGCACCAGGTCAGGCTCAAAACACCTTTCTTTTCCGGCTTTGCCAACTATATCAATCAAAACTATATACATCGGTTTAATGAGCTGTGGATTCCTGATTTTGAGGAAGCAGGCAACCGCCTGGCGGGTGGACTGAGCGATGCGGCAAAAATTAAAATCCCTGTTAAATACATTCTTCCGCAAAGCCACCTGGCCGAATCTAAAGAGCCCGGCCCTGCTTCGCACAAAACGGATTATCTTATTTTGCTTTCCGGTCCCGAGCCGCAGCGCAGCCTGCTAGAAGAAGCACTGGTGAATAAACTCGAACACAGCCCGAAAAGAACCGTGCTGGTAAGAGGTGCTGCGCATTTGCCAGAATTAATAACGCGCCAGATACAAACCGTTAATTTTGCAGAAGGGGCGGAGCTCCGCCAATTAGTCGTCAACGCTGAAACCGTTATATGCCGCAGCGGCTATAGCACGCTGATGGACCTGTATTTGCTTGAGAAAAAGCAGCTGATCTTAATTCCTACACCGGGTCAGCCGGAGCAGGAGTACCTGGCGGAACACTGGAAAGAAAAATTTCAGGCAAAAATAATTTTGCAGAAAGAGCTTGTGAATTCTGCCTTTTGAAGGCCGGTTAAAACTCGTTCACGCCCTGCACGGTGGTATACTTCATGGTATACTTTACACCGGGATTCATGTATTTATAGGCACTGTGGCTCATCAGCGCGGCTTCGTGAAACCCGCACAGGATTAGCTTCAGTTTGTTCTTGTAAGTATTGATATCGCCAATGGCATACACGCCCTCGATGTTGGTGCTGTAGTCGTCGGTGTTCACCTCTATGGCGTTTTTATCGAGGTTGAGTCCCCAGCTTTCAATAGGGCCCAGCTTTGGGCTCAGGCCAAAAAGCGGGATGAGGTGGTCGGTGCGGATGATTGTTTTTTCCTGTGTTTTGGAATTGATGAGCTCAACGGCACCCAGCGAGCCGTTACCTTCTACCGAAAGAATGTTGGTGTTGAGCAGCAGGTTGATCTTGCCGGTTTCGGCCAGCCGCATCACTTTTGCTACGCTGTCGGGCGCCCCGCGAAACGATTCGCTGCGGTGCACCAGCGTGAGCTCGGAGCATACTTCACTTAAAAAGATGGCCCAATCCAGGGCGCTGTCGCCACCGCCGGCTATCACCATTTTTTGGCCCCGGTATTTTTCAGGGTCCAGTATCATGTAGTTTACGCCCTTGCCGTTCTCAAATTTTTCGAGGCCGGCCACTTCGGGCTTGCGTGGCTCAAAGCATCCCAGGCCGCCGGCAATTACTACCACCTTGCTCTGCACCTGCGTGCCCATGTTGGTGGTCAGTAAAAAGTCTCTTTCACCGCGTTTTTCGAGCGATTCAATGCGCTCGCCCAGCGTGAAGCCCGGCTTAAAAGGTTCGGCCTGCTTCATTAGGTTGTCTATTAATTCCTGTGCCAGTACCGATGGATAACCCGGAATATCGTAGATGGGTTTTTTAGGATATATTTCTGAAAGCTGCCCGCCAACCTGGGGTAAATAATCCAGCAGGTGGCAACGCATTTTTAATAAGCCGGCTTCGAAAATAGCAAAGAGGCCCACAGGGCCTGCCCCCACAATCACAATATCTGTACTAATCATTTAAAATCCTGCAAATTTAAAAACATTTTTATAAGTGTTAAAACCAATTTTTTTTAAAATGATACGATTAAAATCCCTATTTTTACTAAAATTAGAATTCGAAATTAATTTATAACAGAACGATGAAAAAACAATTATTCTCAGTAGTTGCAGCTTTGGCTTTTGGCTCAGTTGTGGCTCAACCTAGTCCTAGCTGGTCTATTACGCAAAATGCCTCCTTTACCGTAGCCGCTGCAGGTACACGCTATCTCGATGCTGTAGATCAAAACGTAGTTTGGGTGTCCGGTTACGACGGATTCAATGCCAATTTTAACTACAACTGGTATTCCCGCACTATCAACGGCGGCACTTCGTTTACTTCCGGAAACATTTTCCCGGATACGCTCTCGTATTCACTTTCAAACATGGAAGGCATTGATGCCAATACCTGCTGGGTATCGGCCTTTACCAAAAGCCTTCAGGCACAGGGGGTTATTTACCAAACCACCAACGGTGGCACCTCATGGAGCAACATGACCGCTCCCGGCATGTATACCAACTCGGCATCTTTTGCCAACATCGTATCGTTCTTCACACCATCCAATGGTTTAACCATGGGTGACCCTGTGAACGGTGAATTTGAAATCTGGACAACCAGCAACGGCGGCACTTCATGGTCGCAGGTTCCGGGCGCCAACATTCCTAATCCACTGGCGTCTGAATTTGGTGTTGTTGATCTGTATGACAAACAAGGCACAGGCAACCTGTGGTTTGGCACCAACAAAGGCAGGATTTATTACACCAACAATGCCGGTTCTACCTGGAGCGTGAGCACCGTTGGTCCTAATACGTACACGGTAACTGAAATTGCATTTGCTTCTGCTACCAACGGTTTGGCTTTTGTAGCCGTAGGCACCACCTCCACCGCTCTTTTCAATACTACTGACGGCGGGGTAACCTGGAACTGGGTAAACACTACCGATCCTGACCTGGGCCGTAACGACCTCTGCGGTATCCCGGGCACCAACAACTTTGCCTCTGTAGATAACCAAAATCAGGTGATCTCTTTTTCTACCGACAACGGCCTTACCTGGACCAGCTGGGGCGGCAGCGGTATTCCTTACCTTAAAGTTGACTTTGTGGATGTGAACACTGGCTGGGCGGGATCGTTCAGCGACCAAACCACGCCAAGTATTGGCGGTATCTGGAAATATACCGGTGTAACTGCCAACTTCAGCATACCGACCAATGTATGTAAAACATCTGCTTCGGTTACGGCCAATCCTGTGAACATGTCAACCGGTGCCGGTCTTACCTATTCATGGTCTGCAGTGCAGGCTGGCGTTAGCTTCTCGTCTCCCACTGCCACCAACCCGGCCATCACCTTCACCGCCAACGGTGCCTACACCATTCGCCTGGCGGCTACCAACAGCCTTGGCGTAGTGGTTACCAACACACAGGTGATCAATGTATTAACCTGCTCGTCGCCAACCGCTAACTTCAACATTCCGGCAAGCGTTTGTAATAACGTGGCATTTACGCTTACCAACGCCAGCACCGGTGCTCCTGCGCCTACCTTTACCATCACTACTTCCGCTACCTCAGGGGTAACGGTAACGCCAGCCAGCGGCCCGTCTACAGTATCCATTAAATTTTCGGCTCCCGGTATTTACACCATTACTTCTTCTGCATCAAGCATTGGAGGCACCGGTGTAACCACCAAAACCATTAATATCCAGGATTGCAGCCCAATAGCAGGTTTCAGCCTTAACCCTGCCTCGCTTTGTTTAGATGGCACGGTAAGCTCGTCTACCATATTGGCTTCTAACACGTCAACCGGCACCGGCGTTACCTACGTATGGAGCAGCAGCCCTTCTGCCACTTCGTTTACCAATGCCGCCGGTAACTCAAGGAGGTATACTTACAACACTCCCGGAACTTATACCATTACCTTAACAGCCAGCAACGTTTCAGGAACAACCACTGCGGTTCAAACGCTTTCTGTTACAGATTGTACAGCTACCGGCCTGGTTAAGAACAGCGCTCTTTCCGATAACCTGAGCGTGTATCCTAACCCGGCTCATGAGCAGCTGAACATCAGCCTGCCTTCATCTAACGAAGTTTACAAAATTAAACTGGTGAACCTGGTAGGTGCTGTTGTGTTCGAAGAAAAAACAGCTAAAAACTCTAAAGACACCGTAATTAATCTTACCGGCAAAGCCAAGGGAGTTTACTTCCTGAGCGTTGAATCGGGTTCCGAAAAAGCGGTTAAAAAGATAATTGTTGAATAATTATAAAACTGAATTTTTATTTAAAAGCCGCTCTGCAAAGAGCGGCTTTTTTATTTTAGCGCGCTCGTGTTATAAACCCTGGCAATCGTGTACATTTGCCTTAATTTTCAGTAATGTTTGTGTTACGGCATAGTGAGCCTGCAGAACTTATTCTTTGACAAGCCGATAGTTATTGGCTTGGGATGACAGGTTTTAGCTGTGCAAGACAGGACAAATTTTTAAACAAATAAATGAGCGCCATGCGTATAATTTTTATGGGTACCCCCGATTTTGCGGTGCAAAGCCTTGATATTCTTCTGGCAAACGGCTTTAACGTGGTGGCCGTGGTTACGGCTCCCGACAAGCCTTCGGGGAGAGGCTTACAGGTTCATCAATCAGCGGTAAAAAAATATGCAGCAGAAAAAGGATTGCGGGTATTGCAGCCGGAAAAATTAAAGGATCCTGTTTTTATCGATGAGCTTGAAGCGCTCAAAGCCGATTTACAGATTGTGGTGGCGTTCAGAATGCTGCCCGAGCAGGTGTGGAACATGCCGGCACTGGGCACCTTTAACCTGCACGCCTCGCTGCTGCCAAAATACCGGGGCGCAGCGCCCATTAACTGGGCAATTATAAACGGTGAAAGAGAAAGCGGCGTTACCACCTTTAAGCTCAAACACGAAATTGACACCGGCAATGTGATGTACCAGGCGCGGGTGGCCATCAGCGAATCGGATACGGCCGGCGATTTACACGATGTGCTGATGGCTACCGGAGCACAGCTTATTTTAAAAACGGTGAAAAAAATAGAGGAGCATTTTTTAAACCAAACCCCGCCTGCGTTTATTCCGCAAAACGATGCCAAAAGCTCACACGCCCCCAAGCTATTTAAGGAAGATTGCCGGATAGATTGGAACAGGCCGGTGGAGGAATTGTATAACAGGATAAGAGGCCTGAGCCCTTACCCCACTGCCTTTACACTGCTGCAAAACGGTGAAGGTGTGGTGCAAAGTCTTAAAATTTTTCGTGCGGAATATACGTTAAGCAAGCACAGTTATACTAACGGTTTGCTGATTGCAGACAATAAAAACCTGCTGAAAGTCTATGGCAACGGAGGTATATTAACATTCACCGAGGTTCAGCTGGAGGGAAAAAAAAGGATGCCGGCTGCCGAATTTTTGAAAGGATTTAAGCTGAAAGAGGGAGCGTTTGTTTTTTAGGGGGTGCATCTGGCAACAGATAGCGGGCCAGGTAGGTTGGGAAGGCTTGCCAGCAAACCATAAGGGGCGTTTTAGGCTCCCAAACCCTTAGTATGGGCCATTTTCCGGGCATACTTATTAACAAAAAGCCGATTTATCAACAAAACAGACGCTTTTTTGCCTGAAACACTTGACAAGCAAGGTTTATAATATAAATTTGTAATCAACAAATCAACTAATTGTTTAACCCTAAAAAAAACAAAAATGAACAAAGCAGAATTAATTGATGCTATCGCATCTAGTTCAAAATTAACAAAAGCTGACGCTGGTCGTGCTTTAGATTCTACAATCGAAGCTATCAACAAAGCTTTAAAAAAAGGTGACCGTATCGGCCTGGTAGGCTTCGGTTCTTTCTCAGTTGCTAAACGTGCTGCCCGCACCGGCCGTAACCCACAAACCGGTAAAGAAATTAAAATTGCTGCTAAAAAAGTAGTAAAATTCAAAGCTGGTTCTGAACTGTCTGGTTCAGTTAACAAAGGCAAATAATTAAACTTTGCTATAAGCAAAAGGCCGCCCTCTGAGGCGGCTTTTTTTGTTTCCTGTCTTTAGGAATAAAATAATAATCGATTCATCCCTGCGCGGCTAAAAAAGCCCTGGCACACTTTTTTATTCAGGAAAAATGTGCTATATTTGAATAATTTCCACACGCAAAACCCCACACATTTTATTGTTAAATTTAGGAGTTAAGGGAATTAACATTGTGTTAATTTAATTAATTCGCTATCTTAGCATGCTTAATTATTTTATAAACCAAATAAGTAACACAAGAATAACTAAAACCAAATAACATGAAAAAACACCTACTCCTTGGGTCGGCCTTAGTAGCAGCTATAAGCGCCTTTCCACAGAATGCCTCTCTTAAGCAAGAGCCCCGGGTTGTGAACATGGCTGAAAAAATAGCCCAAAAGTTCGCTGCCAGGAACGCGATGGTTGAAAATGCCTCAACAGCATCTTCAAACTCAGGCTCAAGCCAAATCACCGCTTTGCCGCAAACCAATGAGCCTCAGGCCGGTTTACGCGCCAGCTCCACATCCACTGTACCGGTATACACTACCTGGAATGCCTTTACAGGATCGATGAACATTTATGGCGTGCTTGTTGCCGATTCAAGGCCTCTGCAATATAACGATGAATTAAACACCGTTTCTTTTGTACACAGGAAATCAAACACATACTCTCCATTACCGGTTCCTACCACTTCAAACGCCGCAACCGGCGCGCTGGTGGCTATGATCTCGCAAAACTGGGGCGCTACCTGGGACAGCACCTGTCTTTGGAACGATAACAACAACTGGGCACGTTACCCACAAGGCGGTATCATCAACGATAAAGGTGTAAACTCTACAAACGACATTACACAGGCGCACATCGTAGGCGTAGCTCCTATTACTCAGGCTAACACCAGTCTTGGCTGGATCGGTAGCGGCTTTAGCTGGAAAAACCTGGGTCCTGGCACCTACAACAACACCTCATCAGCTGCCAACCAAACCTTTGTTGCCAACAGCTCGCCATACGGCGGTTCAACCTTTGGCCGTAAAGTGGATTTCCCACGCCTGAACTTCAGCACCACCAGCAACGGTGAGGCATGGGCCCTGGGCCAGATTTTTGACGGCGACGTAAATGCAACCACTGTAGCCGGCCAGGATTACAGGGGAGCACGCCTGGTTAAAATGACCTTTAACTCAGGAAACATGGTGCTGCAACACGATTCGATCATTCCGGGTGTTAGGCGTAACTCCGTGAGCAACGACCGTTTCCTGATCTCAACCCCGGGCATGGCCTGGAGCGAAGACGGCCAAACCGGTTATGTATGGCACATTGGCGCCAGCTCTACCAACTCAACACTTGCCAACGAAGGTTACCAGCCAATTGTATGGAAAACTACCAACGGCGGTGCTGTATGGCAAGCCATCCCAGGCATTGACTTCAACAACTCTGCTTTCACCGCCCCGGTTCTGGATCACTTAAACAGCACCCGCACCAACACCAACCTGACTGTGCCTTTCTTTAACTTTACCGAAGGTATCAGCGGTGTGGTAGATGCTAACAACAACCTGCACCTTGTATCGCTTGTTTGGGCTACTGCTAAGGAACATGCCGATTCAGTAGGCTACACTTACCAATACACTAACTACGACGGCGAAGTTTATACTTACCCGCACGTAGAAGGTGTAAGGCCTTACCTGTATGACTTTACCAACATTGGCTCTACCTGGAGCGTAACTGTGGTTGACTCCCTTTCATCAGAAGATCCTGGCACCAGGACCACTGACGATGGTTACAGCTCTAACCCATGGGATGCTGCCGGCGGCACTTCGGGCACAGAAAAAGTTTCTGTAGATGCCCGTATCCAAACCAGCCGCACTGCCGATGGCAAATACCTTGTTTACTCATGGGCCGAAACCGATACCACTATTACCTTTAACTCTGTTGGTTTCACCAAATGGAACATTTTCCCTAACGTAAAAGCACGCTTAGTGGAAATTGGCGCCAGCGGCACCGGTACCGTTTCACCTACCGAAATTAACGTAACCAAATTAACAGGCCCTAGCGGCAGCCCTAACAGCAACGTAAACAACCGTGGTTATAACCACTACATTGCTCCAAGAAGCGCCATCAACGCAACTGCTACAGCTGCCAATACGCCAAGCATCGTTGTTACATTGCCTGTTACCGTATCCAACAATGCGGCCCTGCAGCAATTAAACCCGGTGAAACATTACTATGCTTCTGCTAACCTGTTGTTCAGCGCAAGCACCACCCCCGGCACTGTTACTGCTGTGCAGCAAACTGCAGCCAGCAGCGTATCAGAAAGCTATATCTATCCTAACCCTGCTAAAAACAACGCGGTGTTAGCCATTGATATGAAACAGAACACCACTGTAGAAGTATCGGTGATGAACCTGGTTGGCCAAACCGTTAAAGCTGCCAAAGCCGAAACACAAGTGGGCGCCAACAGCATTAACATTGACCTGAGCGGCTTAAGCAAAGGCATTTACATGGTAAATGTAAAAGCCAACAACGCTGTAAGCACTAAAAAACTGATCGTTGAATAATAACAGATCCGTTCACTAAAATTAAAAACCCGTTCCTGAACAGGAACGGGTTTTTTTATGACCGGTTAATAATAGTTTAAACAGAAGCAATGCTGGCTGGCGATAATTTGCCCAGGGCATTTTTTAAATTGGCTATTACCTGGGTAACGTCTTCCATGCGGCAGGTGCCCACCGAAAGCCTGTACCAGCTCGAATTGTCGGAGGAGCCAAAAGCGTAAAACGGAACAATGGCAAGCTTAGCCTCATCGAGCAGGTATTTGGTAACGTCCTTGGTGCTTTCGAGCAGTCGGCCATCATGGGTTTGCTGTCCATGCAGCGCAAACTGCACGGTAAGGTATATGGCAGCCTGCGGGGCAATGGCATCCACCTTAAAACCCTGCGCTTTTAACTGCTGGAAACCTTCGTAAAAACCCTGCAGCCTGGCATTTACTTTTTCTTTTTGCACGGCAAGAAAAGCATCGTATTTATCCAGCTGCCCCAGGTATCGGGCGGTTGCCAGCTGCTCGGCTTTAGGAGCCCAGGCACCCACATGGGTTAAAATGGCTTTCATTTTATCGATGATAAATTTGGGACCCATGCTCCAGCCCACACGCACACCGGTGGCCGCCAGCGATTTGGAGATACCGTCAACATACACCGTGTAATTTTTCATTTCGGGCCGTAGCGAAACGGGGTCGTAATGCCTGATGGTGCCATGCGTAAGCGCCCAGTAGATCTGGTCGTACATAAGGTAAACGGGTTTTTGCGCCGACCCGCGTTTTTTATTTTCTTCCAGAATCAGGTCGCAGATAGCCTCAAGGCCTTCTTTGGTAAACACAGTGCCGGTGGGGTTTTGCGGCGAGCACAGGGCAATAAATGAAGCCTTTGAAATGTGCGGCTTAAAATCGGCTGCCGAAGGCATAAAATTTTGCTCGGGAGTGGCCTCAATGATTACGGCATTGGCGCCGTTTAAATAACTGTAGTGGTTGTTGTTCCACGACGGTGTGGCAAACAGCACGGTATCGCCGGCATCCACCAGCGCCTTAAAAATGCTGTAAATAACTGGCCTTGCGCCACCGGCGATCAAAATCTCGTCGGGCCTGTAATCAAGGCCGCCGCGCTCCTTTAAAAGATGGCTCACGGCCTGCCTCAGCTCCAGCATGCCGTCGGCGGCCGGGTAATTGGTCTGGTCGTTAAAGTATTCATCAACAATGTACTGCTTCAGCTCGGCAGGTATGGGAAATTCCTTTGGATTAAAATCACCAATGGTAAGATTGAGCACTTTTTCGCCCTGCTTGATTTTTTCGTTCACTTCGGCGGCAAGCTTAATAATTTCTGAGCCAATAATGTTTTCGGCTAGTTTAGAGACCTTCATTGTTGTTGTTTTGATAACTGAAAATTAATAAATAAGCCTGAAATATACCCATTTTATCGATAAAATCCAGAAAAATTGGGGTTTGAACGACAAAAAATAGGCTGTTATCTTAAAGTTATGCCACCACGTCTAATTGCTTTTACGGGCAGCGGGAATTCAATATCTTTATTTAAAAATTTAGGTTCATTGCACGCAACCAAACGTGCCAGAAGATGAACGCAGCGATATGAAGCGATTACAACTGGAAGATCTGTCTAAACAACTGGGTTATTCAAAAACACTTATTTCGATGGTGTTAAACGGAAAGGGTAACCAATACGGTATCAGTAAAAAAACCCAGGCGGCTGTGCTGGATGCCGTAGCCCAGCTGGACTACACACCCAATAAATTTGCCAAAGCCCTGCGCACAGGTAAAAGCTATTTTATTGGCCTTATTGTAACCGATATTGCCAATCCTTTTTACTCTACCATTGCAAAAAATATTGAAAACGTGCTGTTTGAGCACGGCTACAACCTGATGGTGTGTAGCACCGATGAGAACGAAGAGAAAGAAAAGCGCCTGGTGGAAATGATGCTGAACCAGCAGGGCGTTGACGGCCTGATCATCGCCTCCACGTTTAAAAATTCATCGTTTTACGAGCAGGCCAGGTTTGCCAAGGTGCCCATTGTGTTTATCGACCGGGTTATTCCATTGTTCAGCACCAACTACGTGGTGATTGATAATTACGGCGGCTCGGTAGAGATTGTGAACCACCTGGTAAAAGCCGGCTGCAAAAAAATTGCCTGCTTTTGTATTACCCCCTCTTACCTGAGCACCATCGAAGACCGTGTGAACGGCTACCGCGAGGCGCTTGCAAAAAACAACCTGAAGGAAGACAGCGATTACATCAAGTCCATCAGCTTCGATCATATTGACGAAGATGTGGAGCGTTCGCTGTGGGAGCTGCTGCAGAAAGGAAACGCACCCGATGCCATATTTGTGCTCAATAACAACATAGCTGTGGCGCTTTTAAAAACGCTTAAGAAAAAAGAGTTTTTAACGCTGGCTTCCAGGCTGCGCATTGCCTGTTTCGACGATATAGAGATGTTTAATATTATTGACAAGCCCGTTATTTCTGTATCGCAGCCGGTGCAGGAGATCGGTAAAAATTCGTCGCTGGTGCTGCTCAATATTATTGCCGGCAAACAAACCAGCAAATCAAACATTGTGCTGGCCACTAAGCTGATTGATCGCTAGCGTGCTCAAAGGCCTCCACTTCGGTAAGCGGATTGAACAGGTACACCATGCCGCTGCTTATTTCGGTGCATTTATAACGTTTTCTGATGCGCTCGCCTTTGCGAAAAAGGCGCGAACCATTGTATAAAAAAACGCTGTTGTAAGGCAGGTACTCTAAAAACACCGAATCGGATTTTTCATCGTAAAGCTTTAAGGTGCGCAGCAGCTGCACATCCGAGCAGCTGGAGGCCGCCGGGTTTTGCATGTATTTTCTCAGCGCGGCAAACACTTCCAGCGGAAAGATATCTGTATTTAAAAAAGGCTGAATAAGCTGCTGGAAATTCTGTTTCCACTCGCGCCCATGCGGGCTTACGGAGTTCTTATGCTGGTTGTAGGTAACCAGGTGCGCCACTTCGTGCACCAGCGTGATCAGGAAAGAAAATTTGTTGAGGTTGTGATTGATGGTGATCAGGTGGTTAAGCCCGTTGCGGGGCGAGGTATAGTCGCCCAGGCGGGTGCTGCGCTCCTTTTTTATCTTCAGTTTGAAGTCAAATGTCACAATCCACTCGGCAATAAGCGGCACACTCTGCTCGGGCAGGTATTTTTTCAGTATGTCCGAATTTTTCTGGTACTGTATTGCCCGCGGGTCCATGCGGCAAAATTAAATATCTTTAAAACAATAATTTATTCAAAAGTGTAACTTTACAAACATATTTGAGTTTATTTATGAACGCAGAGTTGGTGCAAAAGCACATTGTCAGCTGGCTGGCGCAGTATTCAGAGCAATCGCGCACCGAGGGATTTGTGATCGGAATTTCGGGCGGGATAGACAGCGCCGTTACTTCCACCCTGTGCGCCTTAACCGGCCGCCGAGTTATTGTGCTCAACATGCCCATCCGGCAGTTTAAAACCGAGTTTGACCGCAGCCAGGAACACATTGACTGGCTTAAGAAAAATTTCCCCAATGTAGAGTCCGAAACAGTGGAGCTGACGCCTATATTTGAAAGCATGGAGCATACGTTTAATAAAGAGGTGCAGGATTTTTTGGTAATGGCCAACACGCGGGCCCGCCTGCGCATGACCACGCTGTATGCTTATGCCACGCGGCACCGCCTGCTGGTGGCCGGCACCGGCAACAAGGTAGAGGATTTTGGCGTGGGTTTTTACACCAAGTACGGCGATGGGGGAGTGGATGTGAGCCCCATAGCCGACCTGTATAAAACACAGGTATATGCCCTGGCCAAACACATGGGCGTGGTGCAAAGCATACAGGCGGCAAGCCCCACCGACGGCCTTTTTGCCGATGGAAGAACCGATGAGGACCAGATTGGCGCCACCTACCCGGAGCTGGAATGGGCCATGGAGTACATTGAAAAAAAGGAAAGCTATGAGTTAAGCACGCGGCAAAAACACGTGATGGAAATTTACACCGCACGGCACAAAGCCAATAAGCATAAAATGGAACCTATACCGGTTTGTTTAATCCCCCAACAATTAAAAGCATGAAAAAAACACTGATAGTATTTGGTATTTTGGTTTTGGCTGCGGCCTGTAAAAAGAAAAAATCAGACCCCGAACCTCTTCCGCCGTCAACTCCCGTTGCTCCTCTTATTTCGGTAAAGATAGATGGCACACAAAAACAATGTAATAGCTGTTATTCCGGCTCATACAGCGGCGGTATGCGAGGCTCTTATTTTTATCTCGATGGATTTAATGAGGAGATTTATTTTAGTTGTAATGCATTGCCGGCCATTGGTACATATACACTAAGCAAATACGGAGAACCGCTGATGATTTATATAAAAAACAACAGCTACCGGCCTGCCTCAACCGGCACACTCAATATTGCCAGTATTGACACTTCAAAAACCGGTGTGATAAATAAGCTGGTGGCGACATTTAGTTTTAAAACCGATACCTCCAGCGCGGGTGTTTCGTTTAATATTACAGAAGGATCTTTTAATTTAAAATAAGCACTGCTATGTTTGGAAAAATGGGCGATATGATGGGCAAGCTGCAGGAGATGAAGCAGAAGGCCGAAGAAATAAAAAGCCGACTGGATGAGGTAGTGATACCTGTGGAAGGTGCCGGCGGCGATATTAAAATTGAGATAACAGGCAACCGGAAAATCAAATCGCTCGCCATTGCCAGCGCTTTGCAGCACGGCGATAAGCAGGAGCTGGAAGAGCAGCTGACCGTGACACTGAATAAGGCCATTGAAAAGGCCAATGCGGTGAATGAAGAAGAAATGAAAAAAGCGGCCAGCGGTTTGCTGCCCGGATTATAAACTTAACACTTACAACTATGCCGGTTATTTTACCTGTTAAAGGAGTTTTGCCCACCCTGGGCGAAAACTGTTTTGTAGCCCCCAATGCCACTATTGTTGGCGATGTGGTAATGGGCAACGATTGCAGCGTTTGGTTTAACGCCGTGGTGCGCGGCGATGTAAACAGCATTCGCATTGGCAATAAAGTAAACATACAGGATGGCGCCGTGCTGCACTGCACCTACCAGAAAACAACCGTGGAGCTGGGCAACAATGTATCCATTGGGCACAACGCCATTGTGCATGGCTGCAAGGTACACGACAATGTGCTGATAGGCATGGGCGCCATTGTGATGGATAATTGCGAGATAGGAAGCAATACCATTATTGCCGCGGGTGCGGTAGTTACCGAAGGCACCATCGTACCATCGGGCTGTATATTTGCTGGCGTACCGGCCAAAAAAGTGAAAGACATTTCGCAGGAATTGATCAGCGGTGAGATTGACCGCATTGCCAACAATTACCTAATGTACAGCAGCTGGTTTAAATAGAGTCTGGATACACGAATCAAGATTCAAGACACAGGACAACAAGAGCCAGGAACCAGGACCACATGAAGCAAGATAAGTGCTATTCTCCCTTAAACTCAGGCTTGCGTTTTTCTAGAAACGCTTTTACTCCTTCATTATAATCGTAGCTATTGGCCGATTCCACCTGGATCACTTTTTCCATCTGCAATTGCTGCTGCAAATTATTGGTGGCGCTGGCATTGAGCAGGCGCTTGGTAAGGCCAATGGCCTTGGTGGGCATAGCAGCCACGTGATCGGCATTTACAAGGGCCTGTGCCAGCAGGGCATTATCATCAAACAATTTATAAGCCATGCCGTACTGCACTGCTTCCTCGGCGGTTACCTTATCGCCGGTGATCATCAGCGCGCTGGCCATGTTAAAGCCTACCAGGCGGGGCAGAGTAAAGGTGCCGCCGCTGTCGGGTATCAGGCCTATTTTGCTGAAGGCCTGGATGAAGCTGGCCGAGCGGGCCACAAATACAATGTCGCAAGCCAATGCTATGTTGGCGCCGGCACCGGCCGCCACACCGTTTACGGCCGCTATCACCGGTTTTTCAATATTCCTTATTTTAAGGATAATGGGATTGTAATGCTCGTCTACAATTTTTTCGATGCCCGGCCCGTTGGGGTCAATGGCTTCCGATAAATCCTGTCCGGCACAAAAAGCTTTGCCGTTGCCGGTAAGCACAATGGCTCTTACCTGCGCATCGGCTGCCGCCTTGTCCAACACATCCAGCAGCTGCAGCGCCATGTCGCGGTTAAAGCTGTTGAATTTCTCGGGCCTGTTAAGCGTAATTACAAGTACGTTTTTACGCAGTTCGCTTAAAATTGATGACATAAAATAGTTTAAAGTTGAGAGTTGAAAGGTTTAAAAATCGTTGCTGAGCTGGTTGGTGGCTTTTTGCAGAATCTCAAAGGCATTTTCTGCCATCAGGTTCTCTTTATCCAACGTAGGGTTGATCTCCACCATTTCGAAACAAACAATTTTTTTGCTGCGCATGATGTAATAAATCAGGTTGCCGGCTTCTTTTTCGCTGATGCCGTTGGGCACCGGTGTACCGGTTCCGCTCGATATCCTCGAATCCATGCTGTCCACATCAAAGCTTACGTATATAATGTCGCAATGATCGAGGTAGTTCAGCGAGTCGATAGCCACGCGCTCAACGGCCTTTTTGCGGATCTCCTGCAGATTAAACACCCTTACCTTATTTTTTTTGATGAGGTAATCCTCAGGTGGTTCAAAATCACGTAAGGCTATGAATACCAGATCGTTATATGTTATTTTTGGAGAAATTCCACCCAAATTCTTTAATTTTTCCCAATATTCAATGGTTTCATCGTCGGGTTTGTTTTGCTGGCGGTCGCGGTTATCTTCGCCAAGCACTGCACAAAGCGGCATGCCATGCATATTGCCGCTGGGGGTGGTGTAGGGGCTGTGCATATCGGCATGGGCATCAATCCATATCACGCCAAGGCGCTTATCGGGATAAGCCATGCGGATGCCGCTGATGGTGCCCAGGGCCGAACTGTGATCGCCGGCCAGTACAATTGGAATCTCGTCCGCTTTCAGTGTTTTCTGGATCTCTTTACTAATGCGGTCGTTCAGGTTAAAAATGCCTTTGATACGTTTGGCGTAATCGTGCACCACGGGTTCGAGCAGCAGCTTGTTTTCGTTTGGAACCTCCACAGACTTAAAGCGTTTAAAGAAATTACTTCCAAAATCGAGGGCGGCAATCTTAATCGCGTCCACTCCCATACTGGCGCCCCGGGTACCGGCACCTATCTCACTTTTAACCTCAACGATCTTAATCGGTTTTATCATAAAATTTAAACAAATATTAATATTTAGTAGTAGTTTTGTGCTATCTAAATCACTTACTTTTGGTCTGTAACTGTCAAAGTAATTAACTTACATTTTTAAAACATGGATAATCTGTATTCCACCCTTATTCAGCAAACCTTTAATTTTCCGCAGGAAGGTTTTGAAGTAAAGGATAACGAGCTGTATTTCAATGATATATGTCTAATGGACATCATCAAGCAATACGGCACGCCGTTACGCATCAGTTATCTCCCCAAAATAAGCTCGCAGATCCAAAAAGCCAAGCGTTTGTTTAACGTGGCCATGGCCAAAGTAGATTACAAGGGCAAATATGTGTATTGTTATTGCACAAAAAGCTCACATTTCAGCTTTGTGCTCGATGAAGTGTTAAAAAACGAGATACACATCGAAACTTCTTCGGCGTTTGACATACAGATTATCAAAGAGCAATTTCAAAAAAAAGCGCTCACCAAAGATACATATATTATTTGTAACGGGTATAAGCGCAACTTATACAAACAAAACATCTGCGATCTTATTAACGACGGATTTAATGTGATACCGGTGCTTGACCACCTGGACGAGATAGATTATTATAAAAAATACGCCAAATCGGAAACCGTTAACCTGGGCATTCGCATCAGCACCGAAGAGGAGCCTTCGTTTTTATTTTATACCTCGCGCCTGGGCATTCGCAGCAGCGAGATCATGAACCTTTATTCCGAAAAAATAAAACCAAATGCCAAGTTTAAACTGAAGCTGCTTCACTTTTTTATCAATACCGGCATTAAGGATACCATTTATTACTGGACTGAGCTGAACAAGTGCCTCAACATTTACAAGGAACTGAAAGCGGTTTGCCCGGAGCTGGATTCGCTGAACATTGGCGGCGGCATGCCCATTCGCAATTCGCTGGGCTTTGAGTACGATTACGAATACATGATAGAGGAAATTGTTTCGCAGATCAAGACCTTTTGCGATCAGAACAACATTCCCGAGCCTAATATTTTTACCGAGTTTGGCTCCTATACGGTGGGCGAGAGCGGAGCCACCCTGTATTCGGTGGTGGATACCAAGCAGCAGAACGACCGTGAGACCTGGTATTTTATCGACAGCAGCTTTATTACCACCCTGCCCGACACCTGGGGCATTAACCAGCGCTTTATACTGCTGGCCATTAATAACTGGGACAGGCCCTACGGCCCGGTGAACCTGGGCGGGCTTACCTGCGACAGCATGGATTATTACAACACCGAGGCACACACCAACCAGGTGTTTTTGCCTAAGATAGAACGGCAGGATAAGCAGCCGCAGTACCTGGGCTTCTTCCACACCGGGGCTTACCAGGAGGCGCTGAGCGGCTACGGTGGCACACAGCACTGCCTCATTCCCGCGCCAAAGCACGTGCTTATTGACCTCGACGAGGATGGTGAAATTACCACGCGCCTGTTTGCCAAAGAGCAAAGCTATAAGAGCATGCTGAAAATACTGGGCTATTAGGCTGTTAACTAATTTTTAAAATCTTTCGCAAATAACAATTAAATAGTTTACAATAGTTTGCTATTTTTCTAACTTTACAACTTACATTATCCTTAATACTCTTTAGCTTTTTATGGCATTATTCGATTTTTTAACGCAAGACATTGCAATAGATTTGGGAACGGCAAATACAATCATTATCAACAATGATAAGGTGGTGGTGGATGAGCCCAGCATTGTGGCGGTGGACAGGACGACGGGGCGTGTGATTGCGGTGGGGCGCGCGGCCCAGATGATGCACGGAAAAACGCATGAGAACATAAAAACCATCAGACCCCTTAAAGACGGGGTGATTGCCGACTTCCAGGCAGCCGAAGAAATGATAAAGGGCATGATCAAAATGATCAACCCGGGCAACCGTTTTTTTAAACCCTCGCTGCGCATGGTGATCTGCATCCCCAGCGGCATTACCGAGGTGGAAAAACGCGCCGTGCGCGACAGCGCTGAGCATGCCGGCGCCAAGGAGGTATACATGATCCACGAGCCCATGGCAGCCGCCATTGGTATGGGCATTGACGTGGAAGAGCCCATGGGCAACATGATCATTGACATTGGCGGGGGCACCTCCGAAATTGCTGTAATTGCACTGGGCGGTATTGTGTGTGATAAGTCTACCCGCATTGCCGGCGACGATTTTAACGGAAACATTGAGGAATACATGCGCCGCCAGCATAATATTTTAATAGGTGAGCGCAGCGCCGAGCGTGTAAAAATAGAAGTGGGCGCCGCTATGACGGAAATTGAGAACCCGCCGGCCGATTACGCTGTGCAGGGTCGCGATTTAATGAGCGGTATTCCCAAGGAAGTTTACATCAGCTATGTGGAAATTGCACACTGCCTCGATAAATCCATCTCAAAAATTGAAGAGGCTATTTTAAATGCGCTTGAAATGACACCGCCCGAGCTGGCGGCCGATATTTACCGCAAGGGTATTTTTATGGCGGGCGGCGGCTCGCTGCTGCGCGGCCTCGATAAGCGCATTTCGCTTAAAACAAAATTGCCCGTGCACGTGTGCGAAGACCCGCTTCGTGCGGTGGCCCGCGGTACCGGAATTGCACTTAAAAATGTTCATAAATTCCCTTTCCTGATCAAATAAAAGCAGCCGCTGCGTTGTAGCTTTAATTACAGCGGATTTTTTCTGGTGCTTTATAATTTTTAAACGTGAAAAACTTATTTGCATTTCTCATAAAGCATAATTTTGTTTTTGCTTTTCTGTTCCTGCAAATAATCTGTATCTGGCTCATGGTTCAGCACAATGGCTACCAGGGTTCGCACGTGCTCAACTCGTCCAATGCCGCCGTGGCCAATGTATATGCCACCGCCGCCAGCACCAAGGAGTATTTTTCACTCAAAAAGGAAAACGACCGCCTGGCGCTTGAAAATGCCACGCTGCGCAATTTTTTAAAAACAAATTACGCCACCCTGCCCCTCAAAGAATTTACGCGTAACGATACCCTTTACAAGCAGCAGTATTCTTATATGGCCGCCAAGGTGGTAAACTCGTCGGTAAACAAGCGCCGCAATTTTTTAACGCTCAACATCGGCTCCGATCACGGCATTTCGCAGGACATGGCTGTGATGAGCAGCGACGGCATCATTGGCATCGTCACCAACGTGTCGCGCAATTTTTCGAGCGTGATGAGCATGCTGCACAAAGATGTGCGCGTAAACTGCCAGCTGAAGAAGGATGGCAGCTATGGGCCTTTGGTGTGGGACGGCAAGGATTACCGTTATTGCCTGCTTACCGACATTCCTACGCATGCAAAAATGAAACCGGGTGATACGGTGATCACCAGCGAGCTGTCAGGCATTTTTCCCGAAGGCATTATGGTAGGCACCATTGAAAATTATGAGCGCCGGCAGAACGAGGATTTTTACACTGCAAAAGTAAAGCTGGGCGCCGATATGAAAAAGGTGAACCACGTTTACGTGATCAAAAATAAACTGAAAGGCGAGCGCGACTCGCTGGAGAAAGCAACACAGGTGCAAAGTGACAACTGAGGTAATTAAAAATATTCTGCGGTTTATTCTGCTGCTGCTGGTTCAGGTGCTTATTGTACAAAATGTGAACCTGAGCAGCTATATTATTTTGCTGCCCTATGTATTGATTATTCTGCTGATCCCGTTTGAAACCAACAAGCTCATTGTGCTGTTTGGCTCTTTTTTGCTGGGCGTGTGCATCGATTATTTTTACGACTCCTCCGGCCTGCACGCTTCGGCCTGTACCATCATGGGTTTTTCGCGCTATTATGTTTTAAAATATGTGGCTCCGCGCGACGGGTACGACGCCGGCGTAAAGCCAACGGTGGAAGACATGGGCCTGGCCTGGTTCCTCAGCTATGCCGGTACCCTCATCCTGGTGCACCATTTATTTTTGTTTTACCTCGAGGTGTTCCGCTTCTCCGAATTTTTCTGGACCCTGCTGCGTGTCATCCTCAGCAGTGTGGGCACCTTTGGGTTGATTTACCTGATCCAGTTTTTATTTTTCAGTAAAGGCCGAAGAGTATGAGCAGCAGCGCACAATATGGCGACAGGAAGCTGATCATCGGCGGTTTTTTCTGCCTGGTGATCCTTATTTACCTGTGCCGCCTGTTCTACATCCAGGTGATCGACGATAAGTACAAGATCGACGCGCGCAACAATGCGCTGCGTTATTTGACCGAATACCCGGTGCGCGGCTATATTTACGACCGCAACGGCAAGCTGCTGGTGTTTAACGAGGCCTCGTACGACCTGGTGGTAATACCGCGCGAAACCAAGGGCTGCGACACCCTGTCGCTGTGCGAGGTGCTGCAGATCACCCGGCAGGAATACCTGAAGCGCATCAAAAAAGCCAGCCAGGCGCCCAACTCACCGCGCAAGCAAAGCATTTTCGAAAAGCAGATGTCGGCCAAAACCTATGCGGCACTGCAGGAAAAATTATACCGGTACAAGGGTTTTTTCGTACAGAAGCGAACCGTTAGAAAGTATCCAAGGCCTATTGCTGCGCACTTGCTCGGGTATGTGGGTGAGATCAGCAAAGAGGGCGCTGAAAAGAACGAATATTACAAAGAGGGTGATTACATTGGCATTACCGGTATGGAAAAGGGTTATGAAGAAGCCCTGCGCGGAAAAAAAGGAACCCAGGTGGCCATTACCGATGTGCACAACAAAATTATTGGCAGCTATATGGATGGCAAGTACGACACGCTCGCCGTTCCCGGCAAGCCGCTGTACTGCACCATCGACAGGGATTTGCAGGAGTATGGAGAGAAGCTGATGCAGGGTAAGAAGGGCGCGGTGGTGGCCATAGAGCCTTCCACCGGCGAAATTCTATGCCTGATCTCTTCACCCGGCTACGACCCCAATGAGCTGGTGGGGGGCAAGGAGCGCTCGCGCAATTTTGCACGGCTTTATGCCGATACGCTGGGACTCCCCTTGTTTAACCGGGCGTTAACGGCCATGTATCCGCCGGGCTCCACCTTTAAGCTGATTGATGCCTTAATTGGCCAGGATGAGGGAGTCATAAGCCGCTCTACCGTATATCCCTGCGCGCGCGGCTATCCCCCCATGGGAGGCAAGCCCAAGTGCCACCCGCACGGTGCGGTAGACCTGGTGGGCTCTGTAGCGGTGTCCTGCAATTCGTATTATTCCTATGTGTTTCACGACATTACCAGCCAGAAAAAATATGAAAAGTATACAGAGGGCTACGATCACTGGCGCAAAACTGTAAAAACCTTTGGACCAGGCACGCGCCTGGGTACCGACCTGCCCTACGATAAGCCCGGCAACGTACCTTCGGTGGAATACTACGACCGGGTATTTGGCAAAAGCCGCTGGTTTGCCAACACGGTGGTGTCGCTGGGCATAGGCCAGGCCGAGCTGTTGCTGGTGCCCCTGCAAATGGCCAATGTGGTGGCCATTATTGCCAACAAGGGTTTTTATTACACGCCGCACAGCGTAAGCGGGGTAGGCATTGGTAAAACGCTGGACCCGAAATTTAAAGAGAAACATTTTGTAGCGGTGCAGAAGGAAGAATATTACACCAATGTGATTGACGGCATGCAAAAATGTTTTGAGCCGGGCGGCACCGGTTACACTGCGCGCATACCGGGTGTAATTGCCTGCGGAAAAACCGGCACGGCCGAGAACCCGCATGGTAAGTCGCACGCCGTGTTCCAGGCCTTTGCCCCACGCGAGAACCCCAAGATAGCCATTGCCTGCCTGGTTGAAAATGCCGGCTGGGGTGGTGTATGGGCCGCACCGGTGGTAAGCCTTATGGTCGAAAAATACATGACAGGCAAAGTAACCCGGCCCGATCTCGAAAAACGCATCATGGCCGCCGATCTCATCCACGGAAAAAACCTCTTATCAACCGAATTCCATTAATGAGCCGTAATCAAAATAGCGTTTTTTATGGAGTGGATAGGCTTACCATCATCATTTACATGCTGCTTGTGGTAATGGGCTGGCTCAATATTTATGCGGCGGTGTATAACGAGGAGCATCAGAGTATTTTAGATATTTCGCAAAAATATGGCAAGCAGCTGATCTGGATCTCAGGCGCGGCCATTATTGCCTTCAGCATTTTACTGATCGATGCCAATTTTTACACGGTGTTTGCTTATGTATTTTATGGCTTTTTTCTGCTAGCCAACATCCTGGTTATATTTTTAGGGCGCGAGGTAAAGGGCAGCCGCTCCTGGTTCCGCTTTGGCGACTTTGGCATACAGCCGGCCGAGTTTATGAAGTTTGCCACCAACCTGGCCCTGGCTAAATTTTTAAGTAACCAGAATATCCTGGTGAATCCGCATTTCCGGCTCAGGCTGAAGGATATTATTAAAAATTATAAGAACACTTTTATTGCCCTGCTGTTTATCATTGTGCCGCTTATCCTTATTAAAAAGCTGCAGGACGAAACCGGCCTGGCCATTGTGTTTGTGGCCTTTATCATAGTGCTGTATCGCGAAGGCCTGAGTGTTAACTTCCTCATTTTTGGATTGCTGGCCACTATTTTATTTGTAGTGTCGCTCATTACCACGCAAATATCGGGGCTGCTCATCACCATGGCGGTAATAGCCGCCTCTTCGTTTTTATTTATACGCCGGGTAAAACAAAATGTGATTATTGTTTCGCTGGTATATGTAGCGGCATCGGGTGTGGTGCTGGGCACCAATTATTTGTATAACCACCTCGAGGAGCATCAGAAAGTACGCATTGATGTGCTGCTTGGCCGGGGTGAGGTGGATCTTAAAAAAGAGGGTTATAATGTGAACCAGGCTAAAATAGCCATTGGCAGCGGCGGCTTTTTAGGCAAGGGTTATTTGCAGGGCACGCAAACCAAGTATGATTTTGTGCCCGAGCAGGATACCGATTTTATTTTTTGCACGGTGGGCGAGGAGTGGGGCTTTGTGGGCAGCACAGTGGTTATTTTCCTGGAGCTGCTTCTAATTTTAAGGCTCATTTTTTTAGCAGAGCGACAGCGTTCCGATTTTAGCAGGATATATGGTTACGGCGTAGCAGCCATTTTATTTTTTCACGTGGCGGTTAATATCGGCATGACCATCGGCCTGATGCCGGTAATCGGCATTCCGCTGCCTTTCTTCAGTTACGGCGGCTCTTCGCTGTGGTCGTTCACCATCCTGCTGTTTATTTTTATCAAGCTGGATTCAAACAGGCTGTTGATTTTGCGTTAGTTGAGACTCTTCATTCAAAAGCAGTAAAAAAGACAGGCTATTTTTGTGTGTCAGAAGTTTTTTGATTTAATCCCTTATTTAAGAAATCAATAAAATCCTGAGGTTTATTGGTGTATCCAATTTCAGAAATCACGTTTCCGCCATCATCAATAACATAAAAATAGGGTTGGTATGATGATTTGAATTTTTCTGACTGTAATTTCTGATACTTTTGACCAACAGTTAAATGGCTTTTACTGTCTGGATTTTTGGCGTCAACATAGGCTGCAAAGTACGAATACTTTTGTGTTAGTATCATTTTAACGCGTTCATCGGTAAGAACAAAATCTTCCATCTTTCTTGCGTTGACACAAGCATAACAAGTAAAATAGATTAAAACCTTTTTATTTTTTTTGACACTAACCTTTATTGCGTGATCAACATCTATCAGATCCTCGAATTCAAGAATTTTTTTTTCTGATTTCGAGGTCAGATAACTAGGTCTGGAGCTTATGAACTTTTCAAAAGCTTCTTTATAAGTCATCTGTTCATCTGCATTCACATCAATAAAAAGCTTAAACTTCTCGATCTCATCGCCAGGCATGCCTACTTTGGCTAATAGCTCTTTATCTTTTTCAAGTTCTTCGCGTGTAACAATTTTCCTTTCAAGAGTTTTTGATATAATAATTGTTTCTCGAAATTTTAAATAATCCTCACCTTTTTTAAATTGATTAATGGAATTCAGTATGTCTCTATATGTTACAACTTTACTCTTAGTAGCAAGTTCTACTAATAATGTGCCTAAAACTGACCCTTTTAGTAGCTCATTATCAATAGAATCAAGATTACCACATCTTCTTAGGATGTCCATGTCTAGTTGAACAGAATCCTTCGATAGATTAGCAGGACGGTGCATAAAATAAGGCTCTTTATCAAGGATTTTTTTGCAATCCGGCTCTGTTGTTTGTCCTTTAGAGAAAAGTGAGGCCAGTAATAAAAATTCCGGCAAAAGATATTTGATCTTAGAACCTCTTATTAAATTCAGTATCATTTCTCATTTAAAAAATTTAGGATGACGTCTGCCAGCAGCTCTGCATTTGCACTCTCTATCTGATGTTTGGTGCCCGGCAACATATACATGCTGGCTTTTGGCAAGGCTTTAAATACATTCACCGTTTCGTCCAGGCTCACCATCTGGTCCTTATCGGCCAGGCCTATCAGCACTTTGCTGCTGATTCCTGCCAGCGCCTGTGGGTTAAGCAGCTCAAGGCGGCTCAGCTCCTGCATCATACCGGCAGTTTTGTGTAATAACTCCTTCCAGCTGCTGCCGTGCTTACTTTCGAGCAAGGTGGCAAAAGCCGGCACTTTCTGCAGAATTTTTTCAGGGTCGAGTGCAGCCGTTTCTTTGGCCACGGTGTCGGCGCTCCAGTTAAATTTGGTGCCCAGCGTTATAATGCTGCCCAATGGGTTTTTTGCATTGCGTGCCAGGTTGAGCGCCACATAGCCGCCCATGCTGTACCCAAACACATGAGGCCGCTCAAGACCTTCTGCATTTACAAATTCTGCCAGCTCCTGTGTAAACAGGGGCATGCCAAAATCATCTGTAAAAGGCCGTTGCGCATGGCCCGAAAAGGCAAAGGTATAGGTGCGGACCCGGTTTTTTAATGCGTTTTCCAGGGCCTTAAAATCCCCGGGCGCGCCCAGCGCGCCATGAAGTAGAATCAATGCCTGCATGCTGCAATAATAAAAAAATATATCAACCCCGGCACGTTATTAATTTTAATTATTTCACATCCCCGGTAGCCGCTTTTTGCTATTTTTACCTTTTAATTCTGTGAAAAAACCACGTAAATACGTTAAGTGGCTCTGGATACTGCTGATGGGGCCTTTTCTTTTATTTTTTGCAGTGATCCTGTTGGTAGGCACTGGGGTATTTGGCGCGCTGCCCAAGGTAGATGAGCTGTTGAACCCCAAAAACAACCTGGCCACCATTGTTTACAGCGGCGATATGAAAATACTGGGCAAGTATTACAGCGAGAACCGCGTGAATGTAAATTTTGCCAAACTCGACAAGGACATTGTAAATGCATTGATTGCCACCGAAGACGCAAGGTTTTACGACCACAGCGGGGTGGATGCCAAGGCCATTGGCCGCTCGGTGACCGGTGTTTTTGTGGGTGGTAAGGGCGGCGGCAGCACCATCAGCCAGCAGCTGGCCAAAATGATGTTCCCCCGCGAAAAGCTGAGCAAGCCCCAACTCATTATCCGGAAAATAAAAGAATGGATTATTGCCACGCGCCTCGAGCGTTATTATACCAAAGAAGAGATCCTGGCCCTCTATCTCAATAAGTTTGATTTTTTAAACCTGGCAGTGGGCATTAAGTCGGCCGCGCAAATTTATTTTAACCGCAGCCAGGACAGCTTAAAAATAGAACAGGCCGCCATGCTGGTGGGTATGGCCAAAAACCCATCGGTGTTTAATCCCATCAAACACGCCGATACCACACTGCTGCGGCGGAACGTGGTGCTGAACCAGATGGTAAAGTACGGGTACCTGACGCAGCAAAAGTTCGACAGCCTCAAAGCTTTGCCGCTGGGCTTGTCATTCCATCCGGAAGACCACAACGACGGCTTGGCCACTTATTTCAGAGAATACCTGCGTGATAATTTCCTGGACGATTGGTGTAAAAAACACATCAATCCCGAAACCGGCAAGCCTTACAACATTTATCGCGACGGTCTTAAAATTTACACCACCATTGATTCGCGCATGCAGCGCCATGCCGAGGATGCCGTGAACGAGCACATGAAAGAGCTGCAGAAGCTGTTTGCAAAAGACCTTAAGAACAAGCGCAATTCGCCTTTTGCCTGGAATGTTTCGAAGCAGGAGATCGAAAATATTATGAATTCCTCGATGAAGCGCAGCGAGCGTTACCGTGAGCTGAAGTCGCAGGGGCTCGATCATGAAAAGATCATTGCCACATTTTATAAGCCGGCCAATATGCGGGTGTACAGCCTGCGCGGCGAGATTGACACCGTGATGACGCCTTACGACAGCATTAAGTATTATAAGAGTTTTTTGCAAACGGGCTTTATGGCCATGGAACCGCAAACCGGCTATGTAAAAGCATGGGTGGGCGGCATTAATCACAAACATTTTAAATACGATCACGTAAAAGTGGGCCGGCGCCAGGTGGGCTCTACGTTTAAAACTTTTGTATACGCTCTTGCCGTGCAGGAGGGTTACTCGCCGTGCTACCAGCTGCCCTGCGTGCGTACCTGCGTACCCGATGGTTTGGGTAAAGAGTGGTGCCCCGATAACGCCGGCGGCGACGAGAAGTACGAAAATAAAATGATTACGCTGAAGCTGGCCATGGCCATGTCTATCAACTATGTAAGTGCCAAGCTGATTAAGATGTTTGGCCCAACACCCGTAGTAAACCTGGCCCGCCGGATGGGCATTACCGCGCCTCTGGAAGCCGTGCCCTCCATTTGCCTGGGCACACCCGACATTTCGGTGTTTGAGATGACCGCTGCCAACGCCACTTACGCCAATAAGGGAACATATATACAACCCACCTTTATTACCCGCATCGAGGATAAGAACGGCAAGGTGCTGGAAGAAATAATACCGCACAGCGACGAGGTGTTCAGCGAAGAAAATGCCTACGTGATGGTGCAGCTCATGCGGGGTGTGTGCGATTACGGAACGGGCACGCGCCTGCGCTTTAAGCATAACCTCCGCAACCAGATTGCCGGTAAAACCGGTACCACTCAAAATAATTCCGACGGCTGGTTTATTGGGCTCACACCCGAGCTGGCAGCCGGCGTATGGGTGGGCGGCGAAGACCGCAGCATTCACTTTAACTCGATGGAGCAGGGGCAGGGCGCCAGCATGGCCTTACCCATCTGGGGCAAGTTTTTTAAAAAGGTGTATGAGGATAAACATTTAAAAGTGAGCCAGGCTGATTTTCCAAGGCCAAAGAACCTTGATCCCCACCTTGAAGTAGATTGCAGCAAGTACGATGCCCTGCAAAACGACGGCTCGGGTGGTGAAAACGAATTCGATAAGATGTACTAATACGCGTTCCTTGTCGTTATACGCATATATGTTTTAAAATACTGAGTGCAGGGCGCATAACGCAATGGAAGAACAGCAAAATAAATTATCTCAAAAAGGCAGCGAAACTTTTGTAAACAGGCTGTTGAGCATTAACAGCCTGTTCTTACTTGCCAACCTGGTGCTGGCCCTTTGTTTTTTCGGGCGGCTGGATTCCATTAACCTGCGTTATTTTTTTAACTCCGACACTCTTTATTTGCCGGCGCTGTACAAAGACTGGTTTGTGGATAACAACAGCATGCAAGGCTGGCACCTGAATCCCGCTCCTAATTTTTTTCCGGACATGCTGGTGTATTTTATCATGATGTTTTTGGGCGGCGGCGATTTTATCCTGGTGTCGTTCCTGTTCGGCCTTATCCAGTATTTTCTTATCCTGTACCTGATGGTGCGGCTTTTTAAAAAGGTTGTTCCCGGTCAGCCTCGCCTGCTGCATGCGGTTATTTACCTGTTTGTTTCGCTTTGGCTGATGGAGGTGGTGTATCCAACGGGCAATTTTATGTTTGCCTATTTTTTATTTATCAATGCCTACCACACCGGGTGCTTTATTATGACCCTGTGCTGCTTTTTGCTGGTGCTCCGCATTTTCGACAGGGCAACCACTGCCCGGTACTGGCTGCTGTTTGCGCTGGGGTTTTTAAGCGCCTTTTCCGACCAGCTTTTCCTGGTAACTTTTGTAGCGCCTTTGGCCCTGGCTGCCATGTTTTTCCTGAAAAATAATTTCAGGGTGTTCATTCGCCTCATTCTCATTTCCTTTCTTGCAGCCGGCCTGGCAGTGCTGGCATACACCCTCATCGATAAATCGGGTTACCTGGGTTTTGATAAGCCGGTGCTTCAGATCACCCTGCAAAGCATTTCAGATTCATACACCATGTTCAGTAATCTGCTTAAAGAGTACCTGGTCACTTATTTCGGCTACCGCAGCATTGCCATCCTCCTGTTCATGGCCTCTTTTATCGGTATGATTTATCTGTTTATCCGGCATCGCCGCTCGGGCAATAACATACTGAGATTTTTTCTGCTGTTTATTATCGTACAAACGCCTCTTGTAATTTTTGCTCCCATATTATGCGGCAATTTTACCGGCTCCGACACGCTGCGGTACAACATTTACCCGCTGTACCTTACAGGGCTGAATGTGGCTGTTTTTATGGCCCTTACGGTTAAACAGGCGGTGCTGCTTGGCAATGGGTTTAAATATACATTAACCGTATTAGGCATTGCCCTGTTGCTGGCGGGCGAGTTTCGGTATAATCACGATGGCTTGCGCCAGTTTTTTAGCTATTACCCCGAGCCCGTGCGCCGCATTGATGAGGTGGCCGAAAAGGAAGGCCTGCTGAACGGTGTGGGCAATTACTGGCAGGCCAAGCTTATTACCATGTTCTCTAAAAAAGGGGTCAGGGTTTGTTCAGTTTATGACGATCTGTTGTTTTATCCGCATGTGGCCAATAATAACTGGTACTTTAACGAAAAGAACAGGTTTAATTTTATACTCTTAAACGAGTTTCGCGATACCAGCGCCTACCGGAAAAGATTTACGCAGCATACAGAAATAAAGTACTATGAGCCCGAATTAAAGCTGGTGAAAACAAACACGTTTGTTTATGACCCCTGGACCTTTGTACCAAAAACCGAGCAAGGCCAATGAAACGGTTGGTGAATGTAAATTTTTTGTTGCTGCTGGCCAGCCTGCTGCTGGCCGTTTGTTTTTTCTGCCGCCTCGAGTTAATTGATCTTGGTAATTTTTTCAACTCAGACTCGTTGTATTTACCGGCCTTGTATAAAGATCTGTTTGTGGATAAAACCGGTCTGCAGGGCTGGCACCTGAATCCCGCGCCTAATTTTTTTCCGGACATGCTGGCCTATTTTGTGCTTATGTTTTTGCTGGGCCATCAGTTTATTGTTGTTTCGTTTGTGTTTGCGCTGCTGCAGTATTTTCTCATCCTGTACCTGCTGGTGCGGTTGTTTAAAAAAATAGCGCCGGGCCGTTCCAAAAATTTTTATGCGGTTATTTACCTGCTGCAATTGCTATGGCTGCTGGAAGTTCACTTTTTTTCAGGCAATTTTATCTTTGCTTACTTTTTGTTCAGCAATGCCTACCATACCGGCAGTTTTGTAATAACGCTCTGCTGCTTCCTGGTTGTTCTGGATCTTTTTAAAAAACAGGCGGGGCTCAAACCCTATGGCCTGTTTGTGCTTGTGTTTTTAGGCACACTTTCCGACCAGCTGTTTATCATTATGTTTGTGGCCCCGCTTGTTTTCGCATCCCTGTTCCTGCTGCGGCAGCATGGGCGCCTGTCGCTGCTGTTAATGGCTGTTTCTATTGTTGCCGCCGGCCTTGCGGCATGGGCTTATAATGCCATCAACACCAGCGGCTACGTTTATTTTGACAAGCCTGTTTTGAGCTTTGAGTTGAAAAGTATGCTGAACTCATACCATATTTTTATGAGCCTGGTGCAGGAGTATACGGTGGTTTTTGGCTTTCGCACCGTTTGTATGTATCTATTCCTGGCATCGCAGGTTTGCCTGTTTGTTTTATTAATTAAAAACAGGCGGTCGATGAACAGCCTTCTGATTTTTTCACTGGTGTTCATCATCGCTCAGGCCTTTATCGTTATTCCCTTTCCCATTATTTGCGGTAATTTTACGGGCTTCGACACTTTTCGCTATAATATTTATCCCCTCTATCTTACAGGGTTAAATTTTTCCATTTTCCTGGCCCTGCGCATGCGCCGTACGGTTTGGGCAAAAACCGGGTATAAATATGCGATGCTGGCAGCTGGTGTTTGTATTATGGCGGGCGGTATTTCGGAATACAGTTACAAGCGCCTTTACGCTTTTTTTACCTATTACCCCCAAACTGCGCGCCGGGTAGATGAGGTGGCCGAAAAGGAAGGCCTGCTGAGAGGCGTGGGTAACTATTGGTATGCTAAAAGCACCAGCCTGTTTTCAAAAAAAGGCGTAAAGATATACCCCGTTTTTGAGCACGACCTGGCCATTTATTTTCACGTGCTGAATGAGAACTGGTACTTTAATTCGGACAATAAATTTAATTTTGTACTTTTAAATAATTTTGCCGACACCACGTCTTACAGGAAAAAATTACTGTACGCCAGGGTGTTGTATAACGAGCCGGGATTTCAACTGGCGAAGACAAATATTTTTAATTACGATAAGTGGAACTTTGTTCCAAAAAATAATTAAACAGACACAAATTTTATATGATAAAACGGGTAGTGAAAAACGCTGAGGAAGCGCTGAAAGATGTAAAAGACGGTATGACCTTAATGGTGGGAGGATTTGGCCTGTGTGGCATTCCTGAGAACTGTATTACAGAGCTGGTTAAAAAAGGAGTAAAAAACCTTACCTGCATCAGCAACAATGCCGGTGTGGATGATTTTGGCCTTGGCCTGCTGCTGCAAACCAAGCAGATCAAAAAAATGATTTCGAGCTACGTGGGCGAAAACGAGGAGTTTGAGCGCCAGATGCTGAGCGGGGAGCTGGAAGTGGAGCTGGTGCCGCAGGGCACCCTGGCTACGCGCTGCATGGCGGCCGGCTACGGCATGCCTGCCATTTTTACGCCGGCCGGTGTGGGCACCGAAGTGGCCAATGGCAAAGAAGTAAGAAAATTTACCTGCAACGGCCAGGAAAAAGATTATCTGATGGAAATGGCATTTGAATCGGATTTTGCACTGGTAAAAGCCTGGAAAGGCGATGAAGCCGGCAATCTTATTTTTCGCAGCACTGCGCGCAACTTTAACCCCTTAATGGCTATGGCAGGAAGAATTACGGTGGCCGAG
The DNA here is from genome assembly GCA_044221905.1 of Bacteroidia bacterium. GTDB lineage: Bacteria > Bacteroidota > Bacteroidia > B-17B0 > Aurantibacillaceae > Aurantibacillus. The sequence continues at coordinate 14,765 of JBGAOE010000002.1, read as the reverse complement.
GTGGAAGAGCTGGTGCCGGCCGGTACGCTTAACCCCGATCATGTTCACACGCCGGGCATTTACGTGCACCGCATTTTTAAAGGCGCTAATTACGAAAAACGCATTGAGCAACGGACCGTAAGGAAAAAGTAATTTTAGATTAAAACCTGCGTTTTAACTGAAAACCGAAACAGAGCATGTTTAAAAACAACATTTGGCTTTTAGGTATTGTTATCCTTCTGTTCTTTTTGAACTTCTACAGCGAGACCTTATTTTACCGGCCCATTTCCATCCACCAATGGCGCCAAGCCGATTGCCTTTCTATCGCCAAAAACTACTATGAGGAAGGCATGCACTTTTTGCAGCCCAAGGTGCACAGCAATAAAGCCCCTCATAATAAGGCCGTGAGCGAATTTCCCATTCTCAACTACACGGTGGCCCTGCTCTGGAAACTGTTTGGCGAGCACGAATTTATTTACCGCCTGCTGGAATATTTTATTTACCTGCTGGCCGTATTTGTAATGCTCAACACGCTGCTGAGGTTCTTTAACCCGGCGCTGCCGGCCTTCTTTCTGGTGAGCCTGCTGCTTACTTCCCCATTACTCACCTATTACAGCTTTAATTTTTTATCGGATGTGCCGGCGCTTTCGTTTTGCATTATGGGGTTTTGCCTTTTCTACAGGTTTTACAAAACAAAAAAAGCATTGCATTTTTACCTGGCCCTGGCCCTGGCCACGCTGGCGGTGCTGGTAAAGGCCAGCGCACTCATCGCCCTAGCCTGTGTGGCGTTTTTTGCCATCACCGATATATTGGGGCTCAGTCGTTTTTTAAGGCTCGAGCGCTCGTTTAAGAATAAATGGATTCCTTTGCTCAGCATTGCACTGGCGCTTTTTTTGGTGAAAGCCTGGTATAATTTTGCCCTGCACTACAATACATTCAACAACGGCTTTTTTCTCCTCACCATTCAGCCTATATGGGATATGGAGTCAGACGCCATTTACGATAACCTGCGATTGCTGTTCAACAACCTGCTGCCCACGTTTATGAACCGGCCCATGCTGACACTGTTTTTTTGCCTGGTGCTTTACGTGAGCTTTCAATTTAAAAAGCTGGAGGTATTTTTGCGCTACTGTTTTGTTTTTTCAGGCCTGTTTTGCATCCTGTATCTCCTTATCTTTTTTAAGGTGTTTACCGTGCACGATTATTATCTTACCAACTTGTTCATATTCCCGGTCATTACCGCGTTTTGCATCATGGACCTGCTCTCTAAATCAACGGCGAAGCTGCCATCGTATTTAAAATTTATTTTGCCGGTGCTGTTTATCTTTAATGCGTTTTATTCGGCGGCTCACTACCGCCTGCGGATGATCAAGAACGATAAGCTGTGTGTTTGGTATCCTTTTATTGCCCCTTCCGAAAAAGAGATCTTTCAGTACACGATGTGGAATTATGAAAACACCATGAAACCGATTGAAAGCCTGCAGCCCGAATTAAGAAAGCTCAACATTAACAGGAACGACAGCGTGATTTGCCTTATTGATGAAAGCCCTAACGTGGCGCTTTATTTTATGGATCAGAAAGGCTATTCGTTTTCAAGGGATCAGTTTATGAACGATTCGCTCACCATGCAAAAATTGTTGTCGCACCGCATCCCTTACCTGGTGCTAACCGATTCGAACCTGAGGGCCGAAAAGCCGTTTGAGCGGGTAGCCGGGCATTACCGGCGCATTTTCAATAATTCGCGGGTGGAGGTGTTTAAATTAAAAGAATAAGATGCTGTTTAATTCGCTCCATTTTTTATTTTTTTTGCCGGTCGTGGTCGGGCTGTATTACCTGTTGCCGCCCAGGCACCGCTGGATCCTGATTTTTGTGGCGAGCTGTTATTTTTATATGGCCTTTGTGCCAAAATACATTCTGATCCTCTTCCTGATTATTGTGATTGACTATGTGGCGGCCCTAACCATGGAGCGGGTAGGCGGTCGGCTCAAGCTGTTTTACCTGCTGGCCAGCCTTTCGGCCAATGTTATACTGCTTTGCTTTTTTAAATACTTTAATTTTTTGAATGAAAACCTCAGTGCAGTTTTTTCACTTTTCGGTAAAGAGTTTAACCCGGTTAACTTAAACATCATTCTGCCCATAGGTCTTTCTTTTCACACCTTCCAGTCAATGAGCTATACCATTGAGGTGTATCGCGGCAGGCAAAAGGCCGAACGCCACCTGGGCTATTTTGCCAATTACGTATTGTTTTTTCCGCAAATGGTGGCCGGCCCCATTGAGCGCTATGAAACCCTGGGCAATGAGCTAAGGGCGGAGCATAAGCCGCAATACCAGAATTTTTCGGATGGCTTTAAGCTTATTTTGTTTGGCCTGTTTATTAAAATGGCCATTGCCGATAATATTGCACCATATGTCAACGAGGTGTATCTCGACCCGGCGCAGCATCATTCGCTGGAAGTGCTGCTGGCCGTTTTCCTATTCTCCTTTCAGATTTATGCCGATTTTTTTGGTTACTCCACCATTGCTCTGGGAAGCGCCCGCCTGCTGGGTGTTACCATTATGGATAATTTTAAAACGCCTTACCTGGCCAAAAGCGTGTCGGAGTTCTGGTCGCGCTGGCACATTTCGTTAAGCACCTGGTTTCGCGATTATGTATACATTCCTTTGGGCGGTAACCGGGTAAAAATACCCCGCTGGAGCATTAACATTATGGTGGTGTTTATGCTTAGCGGCCTCTGGCATGGCGCCAGCTGGACCTTTGTGGTGTGGGGCGCCCTGCACGGCATCATGCTGCTGCTGGAGCGTTATTTTTCGATGATCTTTAAATTTGAGATCAAAAAAGAGTGGGGTTTGCTGAACGCGTTATTAGCAGTAAAAACTTTTGTGGTGACTTCGTTTATCTGGATCTTTTTCAGGGCCGAAACCTTTGGCAAGGCAAAACAGATTATTAAAGCAGTGCTTAAAAACAACCATGTGGCTTTTTCAGATCTGGCCTATTCGCTGCCGCTGGTGTTTGTGGGCGTGCTGGTTCTTTTTGACCTGTATCTTTATAACTCGCGCTTCGATAAGCGCTTAAATGCACAAGGCATGGCTTTCCGCTGGGCGGTTTATTCGTTTATCCTGTTTTGTTTATTTGCATTGTCGGGCACCCAAAAATTTACCTTTATTTATTTCCAGTTTTAGCATGGTTCAAAAAATTGTAATACGCGTTGTGCTGCTTGCCTTTATACTGGCGGGGCTTAACGTTATTTACAATGCTGCCTTTTACGAAAAAGACCTGCGCGAAAAATGCGAGGAGGCGGTGCAGATCAGGGAAAGCCAGGAAAGCACCGATATGTATTATTTTGGCGAATCGTCTGATTTTAATACACGCGATGACGATTCCATTAAAAACAGGATCTCGGAGATCACTAATTTCTTTTTTCCTACGCTCAAAATTACCACCATCGATAAGCCGGCCACACATGCCGGTATTTTCAGGCAATGGCTCACCCAAATAAACCTCAGTTCAAAAAAGCCAAACGCGCTCATTATTACACTTAACCTGCGCTCGTTTGATGCCACCTGGATCCACTCCAAGCTCGAAACTCAGCTGCAGGAATCGATGGTGCTTACCAAGCCTTATCCCAACCTGCTCAACCGCTTTTTATTATCGCTGCAGGCGTTCGACAATAAAACCGAGCAGCAGCGTGAAGCGGATATGATTGATGACTGGACGAATGCCCGGCTCGAGTTTCCTTTTCCTTTCAGGTATAAAACCACCCGCGAGTGGGATCATGGCATGGCTGAAGGTGGCTATTTAAAAACGGATGGCACCTGGGATAATGAAAAAATTCAGCTGGCCTGTCACTACATAAAAGCCTACTCGTTTAACCTGAAGGAGGATAACCCGCGCGTAAGGGATTTTGATGCCATTGCCGACTGGTGCCGCCAACACCAGGTGCCGCTGTACCTGAATTTGCTGGCCGAAAATGTACAATATGCTGATAGTTTGGTTGGCAAAGAATTAGTATTTTTAATGAGGCAGAACCGCGATTACCTGGTGAAACGATATCATAAAAACAATTGCACGGTGGTGGATAACCTGGAGCTGGTGGATGGAAAGGAATTCACCGACCAGAACTGGACCACCGAGCATTATGGTTACAGGGGGCGCATGATCATTGCCCGGAACCTTTCGGAGAGCTTAAAAAAACAATTTAGTAACGCATATAAAAAAGCATATTAGAGTATGTTAGATAAAAACGGAATTGCAAAACGTATTGCAAAGGAAGTAAAAGACGGCATGTTTGTAAACCTTGGGATTGGCATTCCTACGCTGGTGGCCAATTACATACCCGATGGATTTAACGTGGTGCTGCAGTCTGAGAATGGTATTTTGGGCATGGGCCCTTTTCCTTTTGAAGGCGAGGAGGATGCCGATCTGATTAATGCCGGCAAACAAACCATTACCCTGCTCAAAGGCTCCAGTATTTTTGACAGCGCCATGAGCTTCGGCATGATCCGCTCACAAAAGGTAGATCTTACGATTCTTGGAGCGATGGAAGTGAGCGAGAACGGCGACATTGCCAACTGGAAAATTCCGGGAAAAATGGTGAAAGGCATGGGTGGCGCCATGGACCTGGTAGCCAGCGCTAAGAATATTATTGTGGCCATGCAGCAGGTAAATAAAGCCGGCCAGTCAAAACTGCTTGCAAAATGCGAGCTGCCTCTTACCGGCGTAAAATGCGTTAAAAAAATTGTAACCGAGCTGGGCGTATACGATGTGCTGCCGCAGGGCGGTTTCCGCCTGCTGGAAAGGGCGCCGGGTATCAGCGTGGAGGATATTAAGAAAGCCACGGCTGGCAAACTGGTGGTGGAAGGCGAAATTCCAGAAATGAGTATAACATGAAATCAATAAATAAAATCTTGTTTTTAGCAGGCATTGTGTGCTTATTATTGAGCAGCTGCCGCAAAAAGTATGAAATTGCCGAAAGCCGCATACTTACGGTGGATAATGTAAAACGCGTTGACGACGCCGTGCTGGAAGACAGCCTGGGGCATTTTCAATTCTCGAGGCTCAGCAGGCCCGGCACATTTGGCATGATGGCCGATTTTGAGCTGCCCGAAAAAAACCAGGATTGCGATGGCTATGTGATTGTGAGCGGCCGGGTAAGGTCCAATTACGTGCAATCGGAAGCATTTCTGGTGGTAGTAACGCATAAGGACCAGGAGCAGCTTTCGTGGCAAACTTTGCCGGTAAGGCTTTACACCACGCATCTGAATGCCTGGTGCCCGTTTAAAGATTCTATATTTTTGCCTGCAAAAATGGGAGGCAAAGCCTATAATAAGATCACAGTGGCCGCCCAGCTGGCCAATTCCAAGGATGAGGTGTTTGACCTGGACACCCTGTACATCAGCATAAAACAAAAGCTGTAATAAATGCAGTGGCTTAAAAACACATTTGCTTTTATTGACAACGTCATCGACGCATTTTGGCAGCGGCTCGAAATTAAGAATCCCCGGTTGAAAAAACTGTTTCGTGTTTTATTTTTTCTTCTGGCTCTGCATATTTTTTACGACTACCTGGGCGTTTATAGCTTTATTCATGAGCGCCCCTGTTCCATTCATGCCTCGGCGCAATGCCAGCGGGCTTCGGTAGCACGCAATTATTACGAGGTAAGCATGAATTTTTTTGAGCCCCGGATCCAGCGTTTCAGGCAGGGCGATGGAGTGATGGGCATAGAATTCCCGGTGATTTATTACCTGGGCGCAGTGCTATACAAATGTTTTGGTTTTAATGAAATGTACCTGCGGGCCATTAGCCTGCTCATCATTTCAGCAGGGTTCCTGCTGTTTTACCTGCTCTCTGCGCGGTGGTTTAAAAATAACCTGCTTGCTTTAATTACAACCGGCGCAGCCATTGTTTCGCCGGTGCTGCTGTATTACAGTCCTAATTTTATGCCCGATGCCCCATCGCTGGGGCTGGTGCTTTGCGCCTGGCATTTCTTTTTTAAATACCGGCATACGGCCAAAACGTCGCACCTGGTTTTGTTTGTAGTTTTTGGAACTCTGGCAGCGCTTATTAAATCCATTGCCATTTTATGCTTTGTGGTGGCGCTCTGCCTGCTGTTTTTAGATCGTCTCAAATTGTTTAAGCAGGAGCAGGAACCATACGTGTTTAAGGCAAAGCCAAAAATGATACTGGCCATGGCCGGTGGCATGGCTCTTGTATTTTTGTGGTACTTCTACGCACACTGGCTGTCGCGGGTCACTAACAATATGGCCTTTTCACTGCAGCCAGTGCTTGTCAGCGATCTTGAATCGCTGCGCCAGGTGTACGATGCGGTAAGGAAAGTGTGGCTTTTTCAATACTACTCTTACGAAACCTATGTGCTTATGGCCTGCTGTGTTATTTTAATTTTACTGTTTATAAAGCGGGCAAACAGGCTGTTGCTGGCTATTACCGTATTGTATTTGCTGGGCTCCCTCTGCTACGTGGTACTGTTTCTTAACCAGTTCAAAAATCACGATTATTATTTAATAGCCGTTTTGCCCTGCGTGTTTTTTCTTTTGCTAACTGCCGGCGATGTGGTGATGAAGCTCAACGGGCAATACAGCCGGCTCGTTCTGCCCGTTTTTGTGATCATCCTGTTTTTTAATTTAAAAGAATGTTTTATTAACTGCCGCGAAAATTATTTTTTCAGGTACAACAGCAAGGTTTACCTGGGTGGCGAGTACAGGCCTTATTATGATCTTGGCCCGCGGTTAAAGGCCATGGGTATTACCCGTAAGGATATGTTTGTAAGCGCTTTTGACGACTCTTTTACCAACAGCCTTTATTTTATGGATCAACCGGGTTTTACCATCGAGAATTGTTACGAGCACGATACCATACAAAACTCCATTGATGTGCCCGGCGTAAAATACCTGGTGGTGAGCGACTCCGCCAAATTCAACAAGGTTTATCCCAATCATTTCGAAAAACAGATTGTACTGACACACCGGGGGCTTATTATTTACAGGCTTAAATAATTGATGAAACCCGAGGTGGATATTGTATTGCCCTGTTACAGGCCAGGCGCTAACTGGCACAAACAACTGCAGCTGTTTTATGAGTTTATTAAAGACTCGTATTCCGTAAAATTTATCCTGGTAAACGATGGTTCGCCGCTTGATAATATCACCGCCCAGGTAGCAGAAGTGGAGCAAGCAGGCATTCCTATTCTGGCCACCGGGTATAACAAAAACTGGGGCAAAGGCCACGCCCTGCGAACCGGTGTCAGAATTTCGGAGGCGCCCTTTGTGATTTACACCGATGTGGATTTCCCCTTTACGCATCAGAGCATGGCCGATGCTATGAGCGCGCTTACGGCAGGTAATTGCGACGTAGTGGCCGGTTACCGCAACCAGGCGTATTATAAAAACAATATGCCCGGATACCGCAAAGTGCTTTCGCGCTGGTTTCGCTTTTTTTTAAAACGGGTGCTAAACATGCCGGTAACCGATACACAATGCGGGTTGAAGGGCTTTAACCGGAATGGGAAAAAGAAATTCATGGCCACTGCCATCAGGCGGTATCTTTTTGATTTCGAATTTATTTATACCTCGCTCAGAGACAAATCCATCATCATTAAAACTGTTCCGGTGGAACTGAAGGAAAATGTGGTATTCAGTAAAATGAAGCTGAAGATTTTGCTGCAGGAATCGTTGAACCTGCTGTATGTGCTGATTGTCCGCTAAATTTACTCGGGATAGTTGTTATACACATTTTTATGCTCTATGCGCATTTTAACATCCAGGGCCGCTGGCTTCAGTAAAAAGTCCGAAATACGGTAATTCTCTTTGGACGATCCGTTCAGTACAAATTCATATTTAAAATGCGGGTCGATGTTTATTTTGTATTCGAACACCACAAAGCCATCGTAAAAGCCGCTGCCGTTTCTTACGGTGGTAAAATACTCCCAGTTGTTATAGCCCGCAGCGTTTGATTTGATGACGATAAGATGATTATAAATATACCGGAACATCCGTTCGGGCAGGTAATAACGGAAACTCACCGTATACTCTCCTTGTTGCACTGTGTTAGAATCCACCAGCATTATTTTTTCATAGTCGCTGATTTTTGCCGGTAAAAAAGGCTTCCGGTTTTCGAAGCGCCTGTAGAGCAAATTGCGCGCTGTGTCAGATTTGGCAGCTACGGCGGCAAAACCATTTATTTCTTTTTCGGCGGCAATAAAGTTGGCGGTGGTGGCAATAGAAAATTCGTGGTCGTCATAGGTTTTAAAAGGGCTTAGTGTTCTGAGCATCCGGGCTTCATCTTCGGGTTGATTGTTGCCGGTTTTTATTACCAGCAGGTTCTGCCCTTCCAGGAGCTTAAGAATCTGCCTGTTTTTTTTGTAACGGTTAAACAGTTCCAGCACCGTTTCGGTTTCTTTTACCGAGGTGCGCGACAGCACTTCGCCCAGCATGGGCAGGCCCGTATGATAGGAGTAAAGCAGGGCCGGTAAAAACGACACCTCACCATTGCGCTGGTAAACATCGGTGCCAATATGAAAAATGGGGGCTGGTAAAATGGCCTGCACGTTTTTACTTTTAATCTCACGCAGGGTTTCTTTTTCATTGTTGCTCAGCAGGGCGGGATCAAAGCAGTTTTTAGCTTCAAAATTACCTTTGGTCACAAGCGTTAAAAAATAATGTGCCTCCAGTGCGTTGAAGCCAAGAAATAAAAGTCCGGCGATAATCAGAAAATTATTTTTGGCGCTTGTGTTTTTAAACGACAGGCCCGATAAAAGACCGATAAAGAAAACCGGGAACATAAAGTAAAAATACCAGGCATACCGGCCCAGGCAGCGAAACTGGTTAAGCGCCGTAATTTTAATGTGAAGGGCCTGCAGCAGCTGCACATGCACGCCAAAAGCAAATACCAGCAATAGCAGCGCTGCAATAAAAAGCGCGCCCAGCTCTTTGGATAGATTTATTTTTTTAAAATAGAATGGCAGTCCCAGCAGCAGCGCTATGATCATAAACAGCGAAAAGATGCCGGTGTACGACAAGGCTTCCCATTCCACATGTTCGGAATGAATGAATTTTTTAAGAAACAGGTCAAATGGCCCGAAAGAAGGCGTGAACACGCTCTCCAGGTTGGCAGCAGCCTGCATGATGTCAATACCATAAGGCTCCGGTGTCCTGTCGGTATGCGTATCGGTAAGCATCAGAAACAGGTTAAACAAAATGGCGGGCAGGGCACCGGCCACTAATGCTTTTGTAAGGAAATTTTTACCGGCAGGGTTTTTCCGGTTTAAGATGCCGTTGGCCAGGATGGCTAAAAGTGTAAAGCCAGCGCCACCGAGTCCCAGATAGGGATGCATTAAAAACAGGCAGCTGTTATAAACAAACAATATCAGAATCTGCTTAATGCCGGGAGTGCGAAAATACTGCATTAAAAACAGCATGCTCAATGGAATAGCACAACCGTAGGCCATGCCAAAGTGCCCGCCGATGCGATGTATTTGCGGCGAAAGCATAGCAATGGCCAGCGAGGCAAGAAATGCAAGAAGGCGGTTTACGTCAAAATATAAAAACACGCGGTACAGGATGAGTGGCGTAATAATAAAAGAGATTAAAATGAGCGCGTGCATAATGCCAATGGCATAAGGTTGTGTAACCGGCAGCAGCTTTATGATGAACGTGAGCAGCGGCTGGCAATCGGTATACACCATGTGCTCGCCAAAGGGGTAGTTCATACCCGAAAACTGGAAGAGCGATGCATCGTTCTTAATATGGTAAAGGTAGGTATAGTAATTTTTGAGCGAGTCGCCGTTGGGTTGAAACAGCACGCTGTTAAGATTAAGAAGAAGCTGGTTGTAATAAAAATAATAATAGCCGAAGCTCAGCAAAAGCAATGTGAGATAAACCTTCCAGTCCTTTTCAAAAAAACCGTTTTTCATAGCGGATCAAACAAAGCTAATCATTTTTTTAAATGCTCCGGCAGCTTAATGGGTCGGAAAATTATTGATGAGCGTATCCTGGGTTTGATTAATAATAAGAACATCACGGGTATTTGGCCGCAATAAAAAATCAGAAATGCGGTAACTGACCGCTTCGCCTCCCTTGAGCAAAAATTCGTATTTATTTTGTTTCTCGAGGTCAAACGCATACTCAAATATGGCAAAGCCATTGTAGAAGCCGCTCAGGAGGCGCAAGGGCTTCAGGTATTTCCATTCGGTGTTTGCACCCTGTGTGCTGGCAATAATCAACTGGTTGGAAACCCCTTTAAATGTTTTTTTGGTAAAATAGTAATGCAGGCTCACTACATAACGGCCTGTTTGGATCCTGTTAGAGTCCAATACAAAAATATTTTCGTAGCTGTTTACCATCGATGGAAGAAAAGGTCTTCGGTTTTCATTATGGATATAAAATACGTTAGAGGAGTCGGAATTATCAGTATGCCTGAGGCTTTCGATCCTGTAAACATAAGCTGGCAGGGCCGGATCGAGCAGGGCCTTTTTACTGATATAGCCAACGGCCAGCGTGTCGTTTTTATAAAAGAAACTTGTTTTTTTTGCTACGCGTTCCTCGTCGGGCATCAGCTCATCATTGGTTTTAAGCACCAGAAAAGGCTGATTACTGCACTGCTGCATGACCTTCCGGTTGTTTTTGTAAGGGTTAAACAGCTCAATGGCATCCTCGGTTTCGGTAATGGAGGTGCGTGACAGAGAGCCTCCCACAATGGGTTTTGCCGTGTGGAAAGAATAGATCATAGATGGCAGGATGGAATTGCCGGTGCCGATGCGATCGTAGACCTCGCTGCCGATGTAGTATTCGGGCAGGGTAATAATGGCCTGCGGATTGTTAGCGCGAATGCTGCGGATCACCTGCTTTTCTCCGGCTGTTAAAAATTCTTCACGGAAAATATTCCGGTCGTTAAATGCACCTTTCGCGTACACGTTAAACATATAATGGGCTTCCAGCAGGTTGAGCGCAAAAAATAAAAGCGACAGGGGCATCACAATACGGTTCAGCATTTTTACGCTTAACCGGTTGGCCAGCGAGCTGTAAAGCACAGTAATAAGAAATATGGGCGTAACATAATAAAAAAACCAGGCAAAGCGCCCTAATGAGCGAAACTGGTCGAAGGCCGACACGTGGGTGTGAAACACTTCGGTGAGCCGGTTATGCAGGCCGAAGGCAAACAACAAAAGCAGCAGCGCTGCTCCCATCAGGCTGGACAGCTCTTTTTTTACAACCAGTTTTTTTAAAAGAAAAGGCAGCGTGATCACAAAAATGACGGTGAGAAGAACCGTGAAAAAACCCAGGTAAGCCAGCCCTTCAAACTCCTGCGGGCCAGAGCTGATATATTTTTTCATAAAGGCTTCAAAAGGGCCGAAGCCGGCTACAAACACGCTGGCCACGCTGGCAATGGAAATATCGATGCCGTAGGGCTCATTGGTTCTGTTCAGATGCGGATCGCTGAGCCAGAGGAACAGCTTGAACAAAATAAGCGGCAGCAACCCGCTGATAAATGCATGCAATAACACTGCCGGCATTTTTTTCCATGAGTGGTTTAGCAGGCCTTTTATAAAAACGCTTAAAAAGCAAAACAACGAAACGCCCAGGCCCAGGTAGGGATGAATGAGGAAAAGAAGGCTGTTATAAAGCAATATCAGCAGCAGGGTTTTTGTTGCTGGCTGCTTAAAAAAACGCAGCAACAATAAAATAGCCAATGGGATCACGCATTCGTAAGTAAGGGCAAAGTGCCCGTCGAGCCTCCAGAATTGCGGCGAGAGCAAAGCAATGGCCAGGGCAGAGAAAAAAGCCACCATGGCGCTGACCTGGAAGTGCCTGAAAATTTTATAAATAATAAGCGGTGTGATGACATATGAAAAAAAGATGAGCAGGTGCAGGATGCCAGCCAGGTAGTGGTGCGTAAAAGGAAGCAGGCGCAGTATAAAGGTGAGCAGTGGCTGGCAGTCGGTATACACCACGTGTTCGCCAAAAGGATAATGGGTGCCTTCAAAATGCAGAATTTTCCGGTCGTTGATGATGTGATACACATACGTGTAATAATTCTTCAGCGCATCGGAGGTAATGCTCGATAGCCACGCGTTGGGACTGAGAAGCACCTTGTGGAAATAAAAAAAATAAATGGAAAAGCAGATCGTCAGCAGCCAGGCGTGCACCTTGCGGGGGCTGTTAAAAAAAACACGGGTCGCATTCATCATTAGCGATCCTAAAGTAAAGAATTTTAATGAAGGAATACAGGCGGAGCCTGTTAATTCATCAGGATGCTTTCAAACAGGTAGCGTCCGTCCTCGTTCTGCAGCTCTTTGTCGGCGGCGCGCTCAGGGTGAGGCATCATGCCAAACACGTTTTTACCTTCGTTGCACACGCCGGCAATGTTATCAATTGCGCCGTTGGGGTTTGCATCAGAGGTAATGGTGCCGTGCTCGTCGCAAAAACGGAACAGGATCTGGCCGTTGGCGTTCATTTTTTTAAGCGTTTCGGCATCGGCAAAATAATTTCCTTCGCCATGTGCAATAGGCACCTTTAACGCCTTGTTGGCAGGAATTTTAGAAGTAACCTTCGAATTGGCGTGCTCGGGCTTTATAAAAATATTTTTGCAGATGAATTTACGGCTGTTGTTGTGCAATAAAGCGCCGGGCAGCAGACCGGCTTCGCATAAGATCTGGAAGCCGTTGCATACGCCAAATACAAAGCCGCCCTTATTGGCATGCTCCACAATGCTCTGCATAATGGGCGAAAAACGGGCAATAGCGCCGCTGCGCAAGTAATCGCCGTATGAAAAACCGCCGGGCAGCACAATATGGGTGCAGCCTTCCAAGTCGGTGTTTTTGTGCCAAAGCTTTACGGTTTCCTGTTTCATGATGTTTTTTAAAACATATACCATGTCCTCGTCGCAATTAGAGCCCGGGAATACAACAACGCCAAATTTCATATCAGATGTTTGATTAAATAAGAGGGTACAAAGTTAAGCAATTTCGGCAAAACAGGAAGTGGATTTGTATTAACACCCGCTAACAGTTAAAACCAGCCTTTGCTGCGCCGCGAACCGCCACCCAGGCCCAGCACGCCCAGCAGCCCGCGGGTTAGCTCTTTGGCCACGGCCCGCCCTACCTGGCGCACCATCGTGTTTTCGGAGGCTTTTTCAAAAATCGATTTTTCTTCTTTTGCAGCTTTTTTATCCTTCTCTGCAGGAGGTGCAGGTGTGCCCGCCGCTTCCGATATTTTTCCGGTAAGCATTTCATAGGCACTCTCGCGGTCAATGGCCTCGTTGTACTTAGCGTTGAGTGTGCTGGTTGAAATAACGGCGTTTAACTCATCGGGGCTTAAAGTGCCTATCCGGCTGGCCGGGGCTTTTAAATGCACGGCTGCCAGCGGCGTAGGAACGCCTTTTTCGTTCAGGGCGCTCACCAGGGCCTGGCCAATGCCAAGGCTGGTAAGTAGCTCATCGGTTTTATAAAATGCCGATACGGGATAATTTTCTGCCGTTTTTTTAATGGCCTTGCGGTCTTTTTCGGTAAACGCCCTTAAGGCATGCTGCACCTTTAAGCCCAGCTGCGCCAGTATGGCATCCGGAATATCGTAGGGATTTTGAGTGACAAAAAAAACACCCACACCCTTGGAGCGGATCAGCTTTATGATCGATTCCAGCTGGCTCAGCAACGCTTTAGAGGCTTCCTTAAAAACCAGGTGCGCCTCATCGATAAAAATGCACAACCGGGGTTTTTCGGTGTCGCCTGCCTCAGGAAATGAAGCAAACACTTCGGCCAGCAAACTCAGCATAAAGGTTGAAAATAATTTGGGTCGGTCCTGTATATCTGTAAGCCGTATCACAGAGGCAATGCCCTGCCCCTTGGCATCGGTCCGCACCAGGTCGGTCACATTAAAACTTTTCTCGCCAAAAAACAGCTCGGCGCCCTGGGTTTCCAACTCAATAATTTTGCGCAGGATGGTGGACACCGAGGCCGGGCTTAAGTTGCCGTATTGTGCCTGCAGTTCGGCTTTGCCCTGGGTGGTGGAGAACTGGAGCAGCTGCTTAAAATCCTTAAGGTCGAGTAGGGGCAATTGTTTATCGTCGGCGTATTTAAACAGCATGGCTACAATGCCGCTTTGCGTTTCGTTGAGCTCCAGTATTTTTGAGAACAGCACCGGTCCAAATTCCGAAACGGTGGCCCTGAGCCTTGTGCCCGGCTCTTTAGACAGGCTTAAAAATTCCACAGGCGTGGCTTTGGGTTCGTAGGCCAGGCCAATGCTTAGCTGCCGTTCTTCTATGGCTGTGGTTTTGCTGCCGGCTTTGGCAATGCCGCTCAGGTCGCCCTTCAGGTCCATCAGCAGCACCGGAATGCCCTGAGCACACATGTTTTCGGCGATCAGCTGCAGGGTCACCGTTTTACCGGTGCCTGTGGCGCCGGCTATCAGGCCATGGCGGTTCAATGTTTTTAAAGGCAGCGTTACAAGGGTTCCCTGCTGCGGTTGATTGTTGTACAGTGCTGCGCCCAGCGTGATATAATTGCCTGTGGTTGGATAACCCTGCTGAATGTGCTGTTTAAATTCTTCGGTGGTTTGCATAAATAAAAAAGCCCTACGCAAAGGTAAGGCTTTTATAAATTTTCATGAATCCGGTTTTATCTCAATAAAGTTACGTTACCCAATTTGGTATAAATTTTGCCTTGTAGGTCTTTGTACTTGATTCTGTAGACGTATACCTCCTGTTTAAGAGGTTCATCCCCTTTGTTGTTGAGTGTTCCCTTCCAGCCTTGTGTAATATCGCGTGTGTGGTACAGGGA
>JBGAOE010000004.1:0-532481 GCA_044221905.1 Bacteroidia bacterium | reverse complement strand
GTTGAAAGAATAGTCGTTAGTCACGAGATCCTCCCTTCCCTTTTCCATCCAGTTCAAAAGTTAAGGAGTTACAAGTTTGGAAAGTTTAAAGATAGTCGTTAGTCGCTTGTCATAAGTCGGGACTGTACATTGTACAATGTATTTTGTATTAAGACTAAGTTGAGTGGTAGTAATTTCAGGTCTTGCCTCCTGGCTCTTGTATCTTTAATCCTTAATCCTGCGTCTTGATTCTTGTTTCGTGACTCTTGCATCCTCCATTTCCATCTTCCCTACTTACATTTTCTATTCCATTGGAACCTTAAATTCACTATATTTAAAAACTATAAAATACATGAAAAGAATAGTTTTGACCCTTGTTGTTGCTGCCTCGGCACTTTTTTCAACCGCCCAGGAAAAATGCGGCTTTTCTGAAGCCCACGAGTACCTGTACCGTTTTGATCCGGCTGCCCGGCAACGTGTGCAGGAGCTGATACAGGCGGCCAACGAGGAAATGCAGTTAAACAGCCAGGCCCGTACCAGTGCGGTTACCAATTACACCATCCCCGTAGTGTTCCATGTGCTTCACCTCAATGGCCCCGAAAACATCAGCGATGCGCAGATCCAGGACCAGATCAACGTCATGAACGTTGATTTTGCCAAAGAAAATCCAGACACTATTAATGTGGTATCCGATTTTCAAGGCCTGATAGGCAATCCAAAAATAGAATTCAGGCTGGCAAGTCTCGATCCCAATGGCAATTGCACCAACGGCATCACCCGGCACTACGATGCCAATACCGACTGGACGAGCATCAATTTTAATAATTACATCTATACCTGGGACCGCACCAGATACCTGAATATTTACGTGGTGCGTGATTTGCCCAGCGGTGTGGCGGCTTATGCCTATTATCCCGGCAGCGTGCCTCCGCAGGCCGATGGCATTGTGGTAAAGAGCATTTATGTGGGCAGCATTGGCACCGGCTCGCCTTTCACCTCGCGCATTATTACGCACGAAGCAGGCCACTGGCTAAACCTGCAGCATGTGTGGGGCAGCACCAACCTGCCAACAATAGCTTGTGGTGATGATGGTGTTAATGATACGCCAATAACAAAAGGCCATAATTGGTGTAATCTTGGGGATACGACTCGTTGCACGCCCGGTGTAGTGGAAAATATACAAAATTATATGGAGTATGCTTATTGCCAGCTGATGTTTACACCGGGCCAGTGCACGCGTATGCAAAATACCCTTAACTCGCCTACGGCGGGGCGCAATAACCTGTGGAGCAACAGCAATTTAATAGCCACCGGTGTTATTAACCCTGTTACCAATTGTGCGCCAAAAGCGCAGTTTATAACTACCACCACGCTTACCTGCGTGGGCAACAGCCTTACCTTTTTCGACGATAGCTACAACGCACCGGCCAACACCTGGCAATGGTCAAGCCCTCTGGCCTCCAATGTGTCGTCGTTTCAAAACGGGGTGCTTACGTTTACCGGCTCGGGCCTGGCCCCTGTAAAGCTTAAGGTGGGCAATGTGTTTGGCAGCGACTCTACCGTGCAGCAAAAAGTGCTGGTGCTGGCGGGGCAGGGCAGCGGCAGCCTCAATGTAAACCAGGGCTTCGAGAATGTTTTTCCCGATAATCAATGGCTGACCACCACGCCGCAGTATGGCAGCCCCTTTGCCCGCACCGATACGGCCGCATGGAACGGCACTTACAGCGCCTGGATCAACAATTATTTTGATAATCCCAACGGCCCGGTTGCATTTTATACACCGGCATTCGATCTGCAGGGCGCCACCGGCGCGCAGCTTTATTTTTATTATGCTTATGCGCAAAAAAACGGACCGGATAACGACCGCCTGCAGGTATACGCCAGAACAGGCTGCAGCGGCAACTGGCAATCTGTATTCACTAAAAACGGGGCAACGCTTGCCACTTCCGTTAACTCGCCGCTCAACAGTCCGTATTACCCTGTTTTGGGCGAGTGGCAGGAAGAGATCGTTAATGTAATGCCTTTTGCTGGTCAGCCGGCCGTGTATTTTAAATTTGAATTTACACCCGATACAAATGGTGCGGGTAATAACTTTTTTATTGACGACATCAACCTGCAGGCCACTGTTACGGTGGGGGTGAAAGAAAACCAGCTAAGCGCTTTTTCTGTTTCACCAAATCCTTTTACCAATAG
Source organism: Bacteroidia bacterium (assembly GCA_044221905.1). Taxonomy (GTDB): domain Bacteria; phylum Bacteroidota; class Bacteroidia; order B-17B0; family Aurantibacillaceae; genus Aurantibacillus. Next base: position 530,309 of record JBGAOE010000004.1, on the reverse strand, counting down.
CATAAGCTTGTTTGGCCGGGGGTTGGAGCAGGTAAGTGCGCTCAGCCTGCGCGATGTTGCCGGAAGGCTTGTGATGGCGGATCAAAAACCGGTGTTAAGATCGGGTGCTTTGCAATGGGACGGTTTAAGCAGTCTGGTGGCCGGGGTTTACTTTTTGCAGGTAACCACGGGTGGTGGCAGCAAAACGGTTAAGGTGCTTAAAGAATAGCGCCACAATCGGAGCTTGAAAGAATCTGCTGCTGGTGATGCGCAAACAGTTATGTTTAAGCCACAAGCACGCAGGAGAGAATGTTTTGCCGCAAATGATTGAGCAGGTAGCTCTTATTGGTTAAAAAACCGCGGCGGTAGGGGATAATATCAATAATTGTTTCGGTGGTGGGGTTAATGGTGGCTTCTACAAAAAATCCACTTACTGCGTAAACAAACACCATGTTGCCGTTATCTTCGTAGCTGTCAATCAGTGTGGCCATATTTTTCAGCAAGTGTACCTTCTCAAGGTAGTCCATCTTTGCAAATTCCTGTATCATCATATCTCTTGGTTTTAATTCGTTTCCTGCTGTAAAGTTCTATCTAAATAGATTTATTTTTTTTCAGCAATGGCTGTCTGCACTACATATGTAAGATTTATGTAAGAAAAGAAATCGTTTTAACAGGTCTTACGCCCTCACCTTGTTTTAATTATTATATTTTAATTTTCTTATAATCAACTGGTTATATGATTTTATTACTTAAGAGATAAATACATAAGAAAATTATGTATCTTTGTCTTATGTAACCGTTATATTCAATTATACACAATCATGATATATTCTTCAGAACTAATAAAAGGCACGCTTAAAACCATTGTATTGAAACTGCTGGCCGATAATAAAAAAATGTATGGCTACGAAATCACGCAACGGGTAAAAGAGCTAACCTTCGAAAAAATCCAGATCACCGAAGGGGCGCTATATCCTACGCTGCATGCATTGGAAAGCGACGGGCTGGTGACCACCGAAACCGAATACATTGGCAAGCGGATGCGTAAATACTATAGCCTGAGCCCCTCGGGCAAAAACAAAACCCAGGAGAAAGTGGGAGAGCTGATTGACTTTATGAATACCATGAAGTTTTTACTGGATATAAAACCTACTGAAAAATAAGACCATGGGAGCAATAAGCCAGCTTGTAAAAATAATTATGATTGCCCTGTTGCTGCTTTCGGGCACGCGCCAGGTAGCCTGCAGCATGTTTAAAGTAACGTGCCATGGCAAAACGCTGGTGGGCAATAATGAAGATTCATGGAATGTGTTTCCCTGCATGTGGTTTGAGAACGGGAAGAAAGGAGAGTACGGCGCCGTGTTTTTTGGCTATAAGGATCATTTTCCGCAGGGAGGGATGAACAACCAGGGGCTTGTATTTGATGGCTTTAGCATACCGGCCCGGCCGTTAAAGGCCATGCCCGGAAAAAAGCCCGTGCCCGACATTAATGGCTTTATCAGCGGCGTATTAAAAAATTGTAAAACGGTGGATGAAGCAAAAGTCTATATCGAGCAATACAATTACGGTGTTTTTCCCAATGGCATGCTGCTGTTTGTTGACAGAACCGGAAAATACCTGGTGATGGAGCCCGATACCCTATTGGTAGGCAATGATTCCACCTACGTATTGGCTAATTTCTGTCCCTCGCAAACAAAAGACCCAGGCACAGTTAAGCTGGCCCGGTATATCAAAGGGCGGCGGTACCTGGCATCAAAAACAGATACCAGCATGGGATTTTGCCGGTCGGTGATGGATACAATGCATGTATGCCGGAAGCGCCTGGGTGACGGTACTCTTTACACATCGGTATATGACCTGAGCGAAGGCCGGATCGATTTGTATTTCTACCACGATTTTTCGCATCCGCTCCGTTTTTCGCTGGCCGATGAGCTGAAAAAGGGAGATCACACGGTGGCGATCCCTTCCCTGTTTCGTGCCAATAAAGAGTTTGCGGCCCTGCAACGGTATCAAACGCCGTTAAATAACCGCGGCCTGTTTTGGTTTTTAGTTGCCGACCTCCTGTTATTTTTGGTTTCTTTCTTGTTTTTTTTCATTGGCTTTATCCGCCATCTTTTTAAGAACCCTAAAAGTGGTTTTACGTTCCTTCGCTTGCTGCCGGCGTTTATCAGCCTGGCTTTGGCAGTGTGCTGTTTTGTGATCATACAGGATAAATCCATAGCCTACCTGGGTTTTAATAATTTTACAGTTCCGGCAGCGGTTGCCTCCTATGTGCCCATGCTGCTGTTGTTAGCCCTGGTACCACTGCTCTGGAGCAATGTGCTGGTTATCAGGCGCGCAGCCTGGCCAAAGTTTTCGGTGGTTTTATTTTCCTTCGATACGGTGGCTTGCCTGTTGTTTTTGCTTGCATTTATGTATTGGGGACTTTTTTAAAGATGAATTTACTTCCTGGTTTGTAAATATGTACCGCATCAGCGATAAACAGATAGATTATATTCTCAGCGACATCCGTGCACGGGGCGTTGAGATGGAGAGCCTGCAGCAAAACCTCCTCGATCATATCTGTTGCATCATTGAGCGGAATCTCGGAGATAAGGGTGACTTCGAGAGCTTCTACCAATCGGCCATCAAAACGTTTTATAAAGATGCGCTTTGGGAAATAGAGGAGGAAACGATCACCCTGCTAACGTTTAAAAACTATTACACTATGAAAAAAATAATGATTGTCAGCGGCGCATTTGCCGCTGTGGCCATGACCTTTGGCATCCTGTTTAAGTTTATGCACTGGCCGGGGGCCGGTGTGCTACTGGTATTGGGCATTACCTCTGCCAGTTTTGTGTTTTTACCGCTTCTGTTTACACTTAAAGCGCGCGAAAAGCAAAAAACAAAAGATAAGCTGATACTGGCCATTGGCGCCATTCCCGCCATTCTCATCAGCCTCTCCATTCTTTTTAAGGTAATGTTCTGGCCTTATGCCAATTTAATGGGTGCTGTTTCGCTGATAATGATGGCGGCAGTGTTTTTACCCGTTTATTTTTTCACCGGTATCCGGAATCCCGAAACCCGCGTAAATACGATCACCTCGTCGGTGCTGATCATACTGGGTTGCGGTTTGTTTTTAACCCTTATGCGCACCCCGCAAAGCTCTTATGCGCTGAAGGTGAAGAACACCCGCGATTTTGTGCGCAGCCAGGTAATTCTCGAAAATGAGCAATTGCAGGTAAGCGCCATGCATCGCCATGATTCGGCCCACAATTTGCGCAGCGAGCTGGGGGCAAAAATTAACCGCACCTGCCAGGAGCTCAAAGAGTTTATACTGGTAATAGAAACCGGGTACGGAAAAATAGGCGGCGATTTTGAGGAGAAAAATCAATTGCTGGATGAGCACAGCTTCAGGGATAATCCTTTTTTGGAAACATCCCAAACCGAAGCAAAAATGAACGAGCTGGAGCGGTATATCCGCGAATACAATCAGGTGTCGGTAAATAAGCCTGGCGTTAAGCCTATTCCCACCAAAGGCCTGTTTACCGAACAGCCGGAAGCCGGACCCAGTTTTATGACCGTGTTTGGTACGCTCAACCAGCTTACGCAAATACAAATGTTTGTGCTGCAATACGAAAAGGAGCTGCTGGCCGTTAAATAAACGGCCTGACCCGGAGTGTGGCTTCGGAGTGGGGCCACACTTCTTTTTTTTACATCAGCGCATCAGCACCATTTTGCCAAAGTCTTTCACAAAAAACTTATCGGCAGCTGTGGCTGATTTTTCCACATTATTACCGTTCAGTTTGGTGATCACGCGATAAAGATACACGCCGTTACCCAGCCTGTCGCCAAACTCATCCTTTCCGTCCCAGGCATACTCTGTAATGTTTCTCCCAATGTGCACGGCACCCAGCTCGGCGCGGGTAATCTCGCGGATCACTTTACCGGTAATGGTCATAATCTGTATGGTGAATACCTCGGGCACTTCGCTGCCGGTAAGCGTAAACACAAAGCGGGTGCTGGTGCTGAAGGGATTAGGATAGTTAAGCACATTGGTAATGGAGGGCTTGTTGTTTATTTCAAACTGTATGCGATAATCCTGCGTGCCCGAAGCGTTGCGGGTCCGGTCTCTGGCCTGCACCCACAGGGTGTATTTTCCATCGGTGGCAAAAACAGCATTGTATAAAATGCTGCAGCTGTTTTTTGGCAGGCTGGCCGGTGTAAACTGCAGGCCCAGGCCAAAATAAACCCGGCGCTGCGGGCCATCGGGCGGTTGTATAAACAATGTAAATGCGCTGGTGTCGTTCAGCGCTAAAAATTTATTCTCGTCTTTCAGTGTTATTAAAATAGAAGGTTTTGACGAAACAATGTCGCCGTTCAGGATCCGGACACCGTCAAAAGTAACATCCAGCAGGGGATTGGCCACATCTTTGTTTACTTTAAAAGTATAACGGCCAATGTTGTTGAACTGTGTTTGCTCTTTTTGATAACGCGCATTTTGCAACGGGTTGGCATAAATCCACAGCGAATTGTTTCCGGCAAACTGGTAGCTGTTTATTCTTAGGGTGTCTATCAGTACCTGGCCGGCCACAAATGGTTTGGCTTTCATTTTTTGAGGCAGTTGAATTTTATTGTGGCCGTTGTCTTCTATCCAGTAAGTAATTGCCAGGCTGTCGCTAAAATCCTTTGCGCTGATATTTTCAATTGGAAATTTAAAAATAACCTCGTCACCCTCCTGCAAGGTGTCGTTAATGCTGGCAAAGCCTTTGAGCGGATTAATGGCACATTCGGGCGCCTGCTCGTATAACACCTGCCAGCGCTTTAGCTGTGGCGATGTGCGGTTCACATTGTCTTTCATAAATGCCACCAGTTTCAGATAGGGATAGGTGCTGGCATCGGCATAATTGTAAAGCGCCATCACATCGGCACTGTCTTTTGTAAAAGTTTTCAAAGTATCTTCCTGCCCGTTGGCTTTTACGCCCACCAGCTTTAAGAGAGTAGTGTCGCCTGGCAGGTTGTCAACACTTGCCACCCGCCAGTGCAGGCTTTTCCAGCCGTTTGAAGGGCCGATGAGCTCAGAAACGATATGCCCGCTGTTCCACCGCGTTTGTATACTGTCGGTTAATGTAATAATGGAATTTTTATTCGCTCCTTTCACCTCGTGACCCTGGCCGGCGCTCATACCTTTTCTTCCAAACAAAATATAAGGCACCGTGTCGGTTGTATTGCGGATGCTCACGGCGCCTATGCTTTCAAATGCTGTATACAGAGAATTGCTGTAGCTCGAGATCTGCGCATAGTTGGGATTGAAGGCACCTACCGAATAAGCCAGTACATAATTGTTGGGAGCCACTGAGTTTAAAAAATTCTCAATGTCGGTTTTCCAATTGGGTAAGTTAAAAATGTATGGCGTGGCGCCAAATGAGTATACATACAGCACCTGGTTGTCAACGCACACACAGTTGTTATAAGACCCCAAACCAAGGTTAGGATAGTTGAGGCTTACCACCTGCTGCGGCTCGCCGCTGATAGAATCGAATACGGCAAAGTTCCATCCGTCGGGCGCGCAACCCCACGAGGAGAGAACGATGTTGTTGAACGAAAAATTAATGTTGGTGGATACAATGGTGGGTTGAATACCGTTGCGGCAGCCGATGCTCTGCTGGTTGTTCTCAAATACAAATTTCCGCAGATTTTTTTTGTAATTCACAAAGCGGTAGGTATTGCCTTTAAACTGGTTGAAATGTGCCTGTCCCCAGCCCTGTTGAACGCCAATGGTTTGAAAAGAGCTTTCTTTCCAGAGGAAGGGTTTGCTGGGGCTGGTGCTGTCGCGGCTTACCCGCCAGAAATACGCCGTGCTGTCGGCAAACGGTAAATTCACCACCCACTCCAGCACCCCACCGCTGCTGGTTATTAAAGTGGTTTGCACGGGGTTGGTAAACTTATCGCAGGTGTCCAGTTGCAAGCGATACGTAGCCTGGGGAGCAAAGGGATCGGTGGTGGAGGCTTTTAGCGTAATGGTGTTTGTTTTTGGCACCACTGCATATTTATATGGATACACGGGCACAATATCACCACCGGGAATAAATACGTCTACTGTCCCGATGGTGCTGTTGTTTGATTTGGTGAGCTCTGTCATTTCATTAAACTCATCGAGCTTCACATGAAAGCGGTTTAAACCAATGCCCCGGCTGAAGTCGAGCAAGGTATAAAACACAAGACTGTCCTTAAATAGGGGCGCGGCTATTTTTTTGTAAATGGTTACCGAGTCGCCGTTCGGAAAATAACGCTCCACGCGAACAATAAATGAATCGCGAACAGCCTTGCCCGGATTTTTGATGTGAATTTTCACGCCGATGGAATCGCTGTATTTTTTCAGATCAAAAAGCACATCGCTGTTTTTTACCTGGTAGTCGGGCAAAGCGCCATTAGTGATCTTTACGGCCGGGTCACCATGCAGGGTCATATCCAGGCTGGTAAATTTTATCAGGTTGTCAAACGCCTGAGCATTCTGGTAGCTGGCCTCCTTAATCACATCGCCAATGCCCTTGTTGTAATCGCTGCCCGACAGGGCTGAATAAAAACGGTTGGTGTAGTTGTTAAGCGCATGCACAAAGCCGTAAGAGGTGGTGGCTAAAAAGCCGATGCTGCCCTCCTGGCTGGCAAAAACAAATTTTTCGCTCACCGATTTGGAGGAGGGGATATGAATATTGCCCGAATAGCAGGAGTTGGCAATCACAAAAGGATATTTGCCGGTGTTGTTATAATTGTCAGGATCGTCAATTGCCTGGTCAAATCCGTCCTGCGAGCCATGCCCGAAAAAATTAATAAGCGCTGCCCCGCTGGCAATAAGGCGGCGAATGCTGTCGCTGATGCTGGTTTGGACCGGTGCCGTGGTGTTTTTTTTAAAGGTGTACACGTCGCCGCCAAACAGGGTATCCTTAATCACCTGCTTATAGTTATCCATATACGCATCCAGTATGGCGGCCAGGCCGGGTGTATCGCCCCCAATAAAATGCAGCACACGTTTTTTCCAGTCGTCGGGCACAGTACTCTCGTGTTGTTGTACCTTTGCAAGGTAATTGGTCACATCGCTGTTATTCATAGTGGCTATGCGGCCAATAGGAATTTCGGGAGAAAATAGTGTGCTGGTAGTGGTAAGTGCCGAAGTAAACAGGTTGTCGCTGGCCGGGTTGCCAAAAGTGGGCACCAGGTTGAGCGAATGTGTGGCTGGGCTTAGCTGGCCCTGTTCAACGCCTTTGCCAATAATCAGCACATAGTTGGGCGCATGGGGCAGTGTGGTTTTCAGAAAGCGCACAAAATTTTTGATGGATACCGGGTGGCGGTTAATGCCGTAGCCAAACTGCTCATAAAGCTCGCTCACATCGGCGGTAATTACATGGTAGCTTCCGCCGGCAGGGCTTTGGCGGTAGTTTTTATAAATAGCAGCGCTGCTTTGCAGGCTGTTGTGGTATACAATCACATAAGGCTTTGCGCCGGCACCCGTCGTATAATTCATAAAATAACCCGTTTGGTTTATTTTCGACAGGCTGGTCACAGCAATCACCTGCGACACTTCCACCATCACACAGTTTTTTTTGCCGGTGCCGTTAGGGATCACTGCGCGCACCTGCGAACCGTTCACTACGGTGGTAATACGTTTTCCGTTGGTAAGATCAAACAGTATCACCGAATTGGAAGGCGCGGCATTGAATACCTGGAAATTATAAAATGCTTTGGCAGCGCCGGTGTTGTCTTCGGCTACAAACCGGCAGTAAGATTGATTGTTGAAATTAAGCGACTGCGGATAAAAAAAGCGGATGTAATGCAGCATCGTGTAATTGTTGAATGCACTAAAGCCTGCCGCTGCCACCGAAGTGAGCGTTAAATTGGTGCTGCTGCCCGTATTTTGCGGATTAAGCACAAAGCGCTTGCGCACCGGGGCAAAGCCTCTGAACATGGTGTCAATAAGCTGCACCGGGTTGCCGCCTGCATCGCTGTAGCTAATTGTAACCTGGTGATCGTTGCTGACGCTTTGGTTAAGGCTGGCGCCCGAAAAATTGACATCCACATAAAAAGGGAGAGAGGAGGCGGTATAGGTGTTTAAAAGATTAAAGCCTGAGGCTGCAGTGCTGCCTTTGGCAAAAATAACGCCCCGGCCCTCCGCCTGGGTGTAATGCGGATCGCTGACATTAAAATCGTATTCCTGCACGTAGTTGTAATTGGGCCCCTGGGCAAATATTTTTTCATTATAAACGTAATCGGCGGCAGGGTAGGCGGCAGAGCTGGTGTCGGTTTCCAGGCTATAGCGCTTGTTGCCGGCAGAGCTGCTTAGCGTTAAAAAAGCATACAGGGTGTCGTTAAAAATGGCAGCGTAGGGATTGGGCAGGTAGCTAATGCCGGTGTACACCAGCGAATCGGCCTCGCGCATGCCTGCATCGGCATAAAATTCAATGTAATCGCCCTGGTTTACCTGGTTGTCGGCTTCGCCGCTGATATAAATAAACTGCTCGCGGCCTTTTATAAAAAGCTGGAAATTTTTTGGATTTACGGTTGCGAGATTAAAGTGGGTCGAAAGCGTGGCGGAATCGATGCGGTAAACGCCTTCTTTGTAAACAGGAAATTTGAAATACTGTTGCGCATAGCTGATCCATTCATTACCGTAGGTTTGGGCGTTAAAGGGCAATGCAACAAACCACAGAACGATTATTGCAGCTAAACGTTTCACTTGCTCATCTTTTTGTTGAGGTCTATTTTTAATGAAAAAATGTTTGAGTACAAAGCGGTGGAGCGATCGCCAATATCCGTCAGCGCATAATCAAGGCTAAAGATTTTGTATTTAACACCTACGCCAAAGTTAGGCTGCACGGTAGTGATCTGCTGGGTGCCCTTGTCGTTCAGCTCTTTTTGAATATTGCCCAGCCCGGCTCTTAAAAAAACAAAGCCCTTATAACCCACTTCGGCGCCAAAGGCAGGCTCAAGGCTCCACAGGTCGGTTTTAATCACAGTATTCCGTTTCCCGTCAAATGTATTGATGAAGTTTACCTCGCCCAGCACCGAAATGCGGTCTTTCCATAAAGAAAAACTGCGCGCGGCGCCCAGTATCAGTTTCGGCAGGGTTATCTCAAGGCCCGACGTTGGCACCTCGTTGTTGGTTTGTATAAAAGTGGCAATCTGCTTCTCGGTTAAATTATAGCTCCAGGCGTTAAAGGTGGTTGTAATATCGCGCCCCATGGCGGCCAGCTTCCATCTTTTATAATTGTATTTTATGCCGGCATCCAGCCCAAATCCCCAGGAGCCGCCAAAATCGCCCAGCGTACGGCGTATCACTTTAAAATTGCCGCCCACATCAACGCCTTTTAATTGTGGAATCTGGCGGGCGTAACTCAACAGTGCTGCAAAATCCACCGCGTTAAACATACTGATGCGGTTATAATCAATATTGTTGTTGGCATCCTTCAGATCAAGCGTGTTGGGAATATTATCCACCCCAAAGCGTAAAATGGAAATGCCGGCCACGCTGTTGCTGTCAATGCGTTTTGAAACACCCATGTAGTCGTATTTGGCAATGCCTGCAAAATATTCTGCATGCATCAGCCCTATTTCAATATCATTTTTTTGCTGCAGCAGGCCCGCCGGGTTCCAATAGCCCGCCGAAACTCCCTCAACCGACGCTACATTGGCATTGCCCATGGAAAGTGCGCGGGCGCCAACGCCAATGCTTAAAAATTCATTACTGTATTTGCGGGTTTGGGCAGTAAGGCCAAGAGACGCCAGTAAAAGGGCGGGAACGAGGTATTTATACATATTCAGCTACTAAAGTTAAGGCAAAAATTTGTCTTTTTAACGCTCTTTTAACGAATTATTTGCGATTTTATTGTTAAACAAATCCCCAAACACGGCGGTGAATTTGAGCGCTCCCCGGTAGTTCAAATGGTAATGATCGATGAACAAATGACGGTTGTTGCAAAACGGAAGCGAAGACAGATCGAAGTATTGAAGATGATGAATGCCGGCAATGTTTTTGAGCTGGCTGATCATTTGTTTTTTATTTGCCAGTTCCACGGCACCTCCGCCAAACACCGGTGAGCTCGCCAGGCAAAGCTTGATACTATTTTGCCGGCAGAGCAAAATGATCGAGTCAAGGTAGCTACGGTCGGTGGGGTTGATGAATGCATAATATTTTTTTTCAGGTATAAAGTTCAGCGGTGGCCGGCGCTGCTCCTTGAAATAACCTTTGTAATACAGGCTGTCGGTTGAATTGGGAATGCCAAGCCAGCCGTGCAGTGAGGTGCTCAGGTTTTTAAAGCCGGTGTAAGGAAAGGAAAAGCAAGGGTTGTAATAAAAATGTTTCATCCGGCGATCGATGGCATTGAACTCCTGCAGCAGCACCGGGTTTTGCAAAAACGGGAAATAATTGTTGAATTCTTTTATTCCCCGGCTCCGGTGTTTCAGCGCGTGGTAATCCACTTCGTAAACCATGTAATCCGGCGCCCGGCTGTGAAGCAGGTAGGCTTTAAATGCGGCAAAAGCCACCTGCGGCGTGGCACCGGCCAGGCTCAGGTTAAAGGAGTTAAGCCCGGTAATGCTGTCAAACAGCGCGGTGTTATAGTGCATTTCGGCCCGCGAGGAGCCCAGGAACAGCACATTAAAATGATTTTCTTTAAAAAAACAGGTGCTGTATTTGGCATAATAACCCTGCTGCTGCCGCAGCAGCCCCCGGTAGTGCAGGTAGCGGGCCGCATAAAGCAAAGCAATGGTTGCCAGCGCGTATAGCAGTGTTTTCCGGATCAAAACTGAAAATAAATAAAGGTGTTGGCGGAAAAATTCCCAAGTATAAAAATAAGCAGCAGCAAGCATACATAAGCGGCCCGCCGCAAAGCAGCATAAGTTTTAGGATAAGCGTTTACCCAGGCAAACTCCTCGTTCATTTCTTTGAAGGCCAGTAAAAAGATTAAACTGCTCATCACCATAAAAAAGAAACGGTCCTGCAGGGCAAAAAAGTGCTGCAGCGAAAAATAGCCAGGCCTGAAGGAAAAAATGTGGCTGTAAATAACCGAAAGGTCTTGTATGTTATTTGCCCTGAAGGCAATGAGCGTGATGGTATGAAACAGGATGAGATACAGCCAGCCGGTAAAGCCTGGAAGCTTAACGGCCGGAAACTTTTTTTTGAGCAGCGTTTCGGCAATATAAAACAGGCCGTGTAGGCAGCCCCATACAACAAATGTAAAGCTGGCGCCATGCCAGAAGCCGCTGATCACAAACACCATAAAAACATTGAGAAGCCAGCGGTTGTAGCTCACCCGGTTGCCGCCTAAGCCTATGTATAAATAATCTCTGAACCAGGTGGTGATGCTGATATGGTTGCGCTGCCAGAACTCGTGCAGTGAGCGCGATAGCAGCGGCCGCCGCCAGTTGAGGCTCAGGTGAATGTTGAACAGTTTTGCCACACCGGTGGCAATATCGCTATAGCCGCTGAAATCGCAGTATACCTGTATCACAAAGAAAAATCCGGCCAGCAGCAGCTCCATACCGCCGAAGGCGCTTACGTTATTAAACACCGGGGTTACCAGCAGGTTCAGGTTGTCGGCTATTACCAGCTTTTTGAAATAGCCCCATATCATCAGGCTAAAAGCGCTGCGCCAATCGATACTCTTAAAAAAGGAGGAGGCTTTCAGCTGCGGCATCAGGCTGTTATAACGCACCACCGGGCCGGCCACCATGTGCGGAAAAAAAGAAACAAACAGCAGAAAATCGAACAGCGTATCATTTGGCGGGTATTTGCCGCGGTAAACATCAATGGTATAGCTGATGGACTGAAAGGTGTAAAACGACAGACCGGCAGGAACAATGAGCTGCTCAAGCACCGAGTAGGGCAGGTGCAGGGCCTGCTGGGCGGTGTTATAAAAAAATACAAAATATTTAAAGGCAAACAATACGCCCAGGTTGCTGAGCAGGCTCAGTGCCAGAAAAAATTTTTTGCCCGATGGCCGCACAGCCATTTGTTTTGCGCAGGCATAGTCAATAACCGAGGTGCCCACAAGCAGCAGTAAAAACCATGGGTTATAGCTGTAATAAAAATAATAGGAGGCCAGCAGCAGGAAATAATTGCGGTGCCTGGCTGGCACCAGCCAATAGCCGGCAAATGCCAGCGGCAGAAACAGGGTGAATATTAAGGAGTTAAAAAGCAACTATTTTATTTTTTGACGCATCTGCTTGGTTTCGCTGCGCTGCTTTTTGAGTTTCAGTTTTTTTTCTTTTGATGCCTTGCTGGGTTTTGTGGCCTTGCGTTTTTTTACCGGCTTTAATAATTTGCGCAGCAGCAGTATCAGTTTTTCACGCGCTTCTTCTTTGTTTTGTAATTGTGTGCGGTGTTTATTACCAATTATTTTTATAACCACTCCGTCTGCCAGCGCGGGATATTTTTCGAGAATAGTTTCTTTTTGCCCGGCCGATAAAAAGGAGGAGGAAGCCACATTAAACTCTATCTCCACCTTGGTTTCCACCTTGTTCACATTTTGTCCGCCCTTGCCACCCGATCGCGATGTGTGGTAGCTGATTTCGTTTTTAAGAATGGCTCTTTCCTGGTCTTCTGTTAACATAACGGGTTTAATAACACTTTTGAAATTACACATTTTATCAGCGCATTTGGCGGTATTTTAGGTAAAATTTAAACAGGCTGGCCGGTGCAAAAGTTGTTGTTTTGTTTGTTGTTACCCTGCGCTCTTTTTTCTCAAACCATTAAAGATTGCCGACAGCGGTTTGATACCTATCTTAATTTTAAGGGCGGGTTGAGCGATCGGGTGCGGTTTGAGGACGATGCCATCTTTATACTGGATGCAAAAGGCAAAAAAAGCCTCGCATTTTATGCAAGAGAGCTTGTTTTTTTTGACGATTTTTTTGAGCACAGCTCTTTAAAAGAACAGCAGGCGCTGCTTCGCTGGAAAGGCATCCGGCGCCTTTCGCAACGGCAGCTCGACAGCTTGCTGATAAACATCGACGACCGTAAAACACCTCCCTTGCAGAAAAAAGAACGCCCCCTGCAGGGATACCGCATTGCCATCGATCCCGGCCATTTTTCCACCACGCTCAAGCAGGCTGCCATCGAGCAGAAGTACCTTTATTTTGTAAAAGACAGCCTGCTTTTTCCCAACGATACCATTAAGCTGTTTGAAAGCGTGCTAACGTTTAATACCGCCCGGCACCTGCAAACCATGCTCGAGGCCCAGGGTGCGCAGGTGTTGCTTACCCGCTACCAGAACAACCATACCTCCTTTAACTGCACCTACGAAGAGTGGCTTTTGCGCCATAAAAAAAGAATGCTGGACAGCCTGAAAAACGAAAAGCTGATCAGCACAGAAAGATATGTGCAGTTGCTTCGTTTTTCTGATTACAAGCTGTTCTGGGAATTTTTCAGGGATTACGACCTGGCCAACCGGGCCAATAAGATCAACCGTTTTGTGCCGCATGTAAGTGTCATCATCCACTTTAATGTGGATGAAACAAACGAGCCGTGGAAAAAACTTTCGGAGCGTAATTTTACCATGGCTTTTATTGGCGGTGGCATTACAGAGGATAACCTGGATAAGCCCGAACCGCGCACCAATTTTTTAAGACTGTTGCTCACCCGCCAGCTTAACCGCTCCGAAAAGCTTGCCGGCCACACCGTGGCTAATTTTAATAAATACCTGCAGGTGCCCGTGGCTACTGCCGGCGACGCTGTTTATCTCAAGGGCAACAGTCTTAGTACGCCCAGCCCCGGTGTATTTTCGCGCAACCTGATCTTGTGCCGGAAAATAAGCTCACCGCTGGTGTATGGCGAAAGCCTTTACCAGGATAATAAAGACGAATCGGAAGCGCTGATGAAAAACGACCTGGATGTATTCGGCATCCGGTCAAATACCCGCCTTAGCCTTGTGGCCAAAAGTTATTACGAAGCCATACTCGATTTTTTAGAGGCTAACCAGCGCTGATTTTTTTTACTTCTTCTTCGAACCAGGGCAAATACTTATCTATTTGCGATACCAGGTAATAAGGAAGGCTGAGCAAGTGATACACTTTGCCTTGCAGTGTGGTGACGGGTGTAATGTTGATATGGCCTGCATAAAACCGGATGGCTAATTGATGAGGCGCTTCATCCATAAACAGATGCAGCGATTTTAGCTTGCCCTCTTTTCCCGATTTTACTTCAAGAGGTATCAGTTTTCCTTCATAGGGATAAACATAATCCACCTCGGCCGACGATGTTTTTTTCTCTCTTACCCAAAAATTCAGGCTGCTGAGGGCATTAAACTGCCGGGCGAGTAATTCCTGGCCTACTAGGTGCTCTATCACTGCACCCTGGTACACCTGGTTAAGATCGGTGGTGTTTATGATCTCTTTTTGCACGCCCAAAAAATAATTCATCATGCCGGTATCCAGCACCTGCAGCCGCGGCGATTTTTGAAGCTCCGGCATTAAAGGCAGGGTAGCGCTGGTGGTAGGGTATATAAGAGACAGGATCAGGGCCTTTTCGAGCGTGCGCAGGGCCTCGCCGGTTTCTTTCGATCCGTAAGCCGATTTGCCAAAACCCTGGAACTTGATCCTTTTGCCGGCTTCGGGGTAGCTGGCGCGGATCACGTGCCGGATTACCTGCACCTGGGCGCTGCTTTTGGCATATTTTTCCACATCGTCCAGGTAAGCGGCTATCAGTCCTTCGTACAGGCCGGCTACACGGGTAAGGTCTTTGCTGCCGGCATATTCCTTTACGATTTCGGGCATGCCGCCAATGAGGGCATAAGTATGAAACAGGCTCAGCAATTTATCATGGGCAAAACCTTTCAGCGGTATTTTTTCCAGTTGAGCAAGGGCTTCGGTTTCGCCCAAAGCGCCTAAAAATTCGGGAAAAGACACCGGCCTTACCACCAGAAATTCGACCCGGCCAACCGGAAAGCTGAGCTTTTGATCAAAGATCGTTTCCAGCAGCGAACCCGCGGCAATAACATGTATTTCGGGGGCCTGCTCATAAAAATAGCGCAGTATGTTAAAGGCTTCAGGCACCTCCTGGATCTCATCAATGAACAACAGGGTTTTTTCCTTTTGCGAATAGTGCTTGTTTTTTAAAAAGAAAAGCGCCTCCACCAGAGTGTCTATGCTGGTAAATTGCTCAAAGGGCAGTCGGTCGGCAGCCAGTTCCAGGTTTAAATACAGGTATTGCTTAAAGCCTTTGGCAAACTGATTAACCGCGGTTGTTTTACCTACCTGTCGTGCGCCTCTCATTACCAATGGCTTACGGTTTTTTTTAACCGCCCATTTTTCAAGTTGTTGTATAACCGATCGCCGGAACATTTGCACAAAGTTAGGGTAATTTATCCTTAATTAGGCACAAAGTTAGGGTAATTTTAGTTAAAATACTACACAAAGTTATGGTAATTTGTTATTATTAATACACAAAGTTAGGGTAAATTTTGATGAAATAATACCCAAAGTTAGGGTAACTTGCGCCAAAATATGAACCCAAAGTTAGGGTAATTCATACATTTGAGCGCAAAAATCAGTAAAAGGAATATTAGGGAATATTCATGTATTTGTGAGTTTGCAGGCTGATCATCCATTTAGGATTGGCTTTTACATACTCAATTATTTGCGGCAAAAGCTGTGCCTGTTTACTCCATTCAGGTTGCAGGTACAAATAGCAGTTGTCATTTACTGCCGCCGCCTGCTCTTCGGCCCATTTAAAATCGTGCTGGTTAAAAATAATCACTTTCAGCTCTTTGGCCTGCTGATATATTGCCGGCAGGGGAGCCAGTGTTTTTTTTGGCGACAGGCAGACCCAGTTCCAGCTGCCGCTTAAAGGATAAGCACCCGAGGTTTCAATAAATGTTTCAATGTTTTGCTCCAGCAGCAGCCGGGTTAATGTATCCAGGTTGTATATCAGCGGCTCGCCGCCTGTTACCACCACGCTCCGGGCTTTCCACGCCAATACATTGCTTAAAATGTTCTCAACCGGTGTAAGGGGGTGTACGTTGGCATCCCAGCTTTCTTTCACGTCACACCAGTGGCATCCCACATCGCAGCCGCCTATGCGTATAAAGTAGGCAGCTTTGCCGGTGTTGTAGCCTTCGCCCTGTATGGTGTAAAACTCTTCCATTAGCGGCAAGAGCCTGCCTTGGTTCAGCAGCAGCTCCTGATCGCTGCCCAGGCTATGTAATTTATAATTCAAAGCGTGCAAAGGTAGTTATAAATTTACGATTGAAAATAAAAGATGTGTGAGCAACAGCCTGCATCAAAGGATCTCTTAACATTGTTCCCCTTGTTTTTATTTGTAATTTTAGCCAAAGAATTCACCAAACAAGCACTCAATTTTTATGAATATAGGAATGGTATGTTTCCCCACCTACGGGGGAAGCGGGGTTGTAGCCACCGAGCTGGGAATAGCCCTGGCAAACAAAGGTCATAAAGTTCACTTTATGTCGTACAGCCAGCCCTTCCGGTTAAGCCTGTTTAATGAAAACCTGTTTTACCACGAATTTAACGTAAACGATTATCCCTTGTTTGAATACCAGCCTTACGAAAGTGTGCTGGCCAGCAAAATTGTGGATGTGGCCATTTACGAGCAGCTGGACATTCTGCACGTGCACTATGCTATCCCTCACGCTTCGGTGGCGTATACCGCGCAGCAGATCCTGAAATCAAAAAAAATAAACCTGCCTTACGTTACCACTCTGCACGGCACCGACATTACCCTGGTGGGTCGCGACCCTGCATTTGAGCCGGTGATCCGTTTTTCTCTTAATCACAGCAACGCCATTACTTCCGTATCCGAAAGCCTGAAAAAAGATACGCTCAGCACCTTTAAGATCGATAATAAAATTACGGTGATCCCCAATTTTATCAATATTAAGGAGTACGATACACCCATGGAGCATTGCGTGAAACGCCGCTATGCTCCCAACGATGAAAAAGTGCTGGTGCACATCAGTAATTTCAGAAAAGTGAAACGGGTGGACGATGTGGTGCGTGTGTTTGAACAGGTAAGAAAAGAAATGCCGGCCAAGCTGATTCTGGTGGGCGATGGGCCCGAAAAACAAGGCATTGAGCAGCTTTGCCGCCAGCTCAATCTGGGGCACGATGTGGTGACCGTTGGAAAAATAGCCGACCCGAAAGAAATATTAAGCATGGCCGATTTATTTTTACTGCCTTCAGAAACCGAAAGCTTTGGCTTATCGGCCCTTGAAGCCATGGCCATGAAAGTGCCGGTAATAAGCACTAACGGAGGCGGCCTGCCCGAAGTGAATTTACAAGGCGTTACGGGTTTTTTAAGCAAGGTGGGCGATGTGATGGAAATGTCGCAACATGCCATAAAGCTGCTAAGCAATCCGGCCCTGCTCGAAGAGTTCAGGAACAATGCCTTTGCACAGGCGCGCAAATTTGATATAGAAAAAGTGCTGCCGCAATATGAGCAGCTTTATCAGCAAACCCTGATAAGAGAAGCCGTGGCACGATAAATGTTAAAAAAACTTTTGCCGCGTAATATTTATTCCCAAAGCAATTAATTTCGTAGCAGCATGGTTAGGATCAGCACGCGGAATATAGAAGTGTCGGTGGATGTGAGGTATTGGGATAAGCAAAGCATCCCCAAGGAAAGCCATTACTTTTTTGTGTACTTTATTACCATCGAAAATAAAAGCGATTTTTCGGTGCAGCTTACGCTCCGGCACTGGGATATTTTTGACAGTATTGGTGAAAAGCGGGAAGTGGATGGCGAAGGCGTGGTTGGCGAAACACCGGTGATAGAGCCCGGCGAAAAATTTGAATACAACAGCGGCTGCAATTTAACCAGCGAAATGGGCTATATGCAGGGATATTACACGCTTATTAAGCTCATTGACCAGGAAGAATTTAAAGTGGAGATTCCGCGATTTGAGCTGGTGGTGCCGGCTAAGATGAATTGATTCAAAAGGATACAAGATACATGATTCAGGATAAAAGACAAGCCGCAGAATCATGAGACAGGAAGCTGGACGTATTCTCCAATTTTCCCGACTCCGGGATACATTCAGACGAAGAAATTACTCAGCGTAATAGTCAGAACACGAAACAAGAAACCCGGAATAATCACCTCCCCAACTTTAAACTTGCAACTCCTTAACTTTCTAACGTGTAACTTACAGTTTTAAATTTTGAATTATTATTTACAATACTGCTGAATTAACTTAATCGCCAGCTCATCGCCCAAACTATCCGCTTTTTCAAGGTCTTCGCAGGCGCCCCGCTTATCCTTGCTGGCCATTTTTATAGAAGCCCTGTTCACAAAAGCAGCGCCATAATCAAATTTTAATTTAATAGAATAGTCCAGATCCTTCAGGGCTTCGGTGTAATTTTTGTTTCCCCCTTTGGCCACCCCGCGGTAACAATAACTCACCGGGTTTTTAGGATTCAGCTTAATGGCCTCATCCAGGTCGGCAATGGCGCCTGAATTGTCGTTGGCATTGATTTTGGCGGCCCCGCGCGATATCAGCGCTTCTTCCTCACCGGGCAATGCCTCTATGTAAACATTCCAGTCGGTAACGGCGCCCTTAAAATCCTTTACCTCAAATTTGCTTTTGGCCCTGAGCTTGTAAGCTTTGTAATCCACTTTTTCGGTGGGCATATTTTTGATGGCGGTGCTCAGCTCACGAATGGCGTAGTTGTAATCTTTCATGGTAAAGCGCACTTCCCCTTTTAATAACATGGGCTCAACATACTTCGGGTTAATTTCTATGGCCGATTCGCAGGCGCCCAGCGCGGTTTTGTAGCTTTTGCCCTTAAACATAAGCAGGGCCTGGTAGTAAAGCAATTCTGCGTCTTCTATCTTTTCATCCTTGGCAATGGATAATGCCGTATCAATGGCCACTTTGCTTTCGGAAAATTTATCGCTCAGGTAAAAATTAATGCCTTTCAGTTTGGATGTTTCAAAATTAAGCGGCTTAAAAAATTCTGCTTTATCAAAATCCTTGGCGGCATCTTTGTATTCTTTCATGCGCATTTTTGCAAAGCCCGATTTATTGTAAGCCTCCCAGTAATCGGGTTTTTCCTTGATCGCTTTTTTCAGCAGCGGCAAAGCTTCCTTGTATTTTGCCGAATCGATAAGAGCCGATGCCTTGTTGAATAATTTCTGGTAAGGGGGGATGGAATCGGCTTTGGCAACCTCCTGCGCGGACACGCGGCAAAAGGAAAACCACATAATGATAAAAACCAACCACTTATAAAAGTAAGGCGTCATCCGTGCAACTCATTGGGCGTTAACGATAAATTTTGTATCTTTAGACAAATATAAAAACTTATGCTTCCGATAGGAACCATCGTTATCGTAATACTGCTTTTATTAACATTGCTGCTGTCTTTTGTAACAGTTCAGCAGGGCACTATTGCCATCACCACCATTTTTGGGAAGTTCCGCCGCATTCTGCGTCCGGGTCTTAACCTTAAAATTCCTTTTATTGAAAAGGTGTTTAAAAAAATATCCGTGCAAAATCGCAGCTCAGAGCTTGGTTTTCAAGCTGTTACTGTTGATCAGGCCAACGTGAACTTTACCGCCATGCTGCTTTATTCGGTTATAAACAGCGATGAGGAAACGATCAAGAACGTGGCTTTTAAGTTTATTGATGAGCGTAATTTTATGCAGGCCCTGGTGCGTTCGGTGGAAGGATCGGTACGGGCTTTTGTAGCCACCAAAAAACAATCGGAAGTGCTGACGCTCCGCCGCGAAATTGTGGAAGCGGTAAAAGACCAGCTTGACCAAACGCTCGAAAACTGGGGCTACCATTTAATAGACCTGCAGCTTAACGATATTACCTTTGACGAGGAAGTGATGCGTTCGATGGCCAAGGTGGTGGCCAGCAACAATTTAAAATCGGCCGCCGAAAACGAAGGCCAGGCATTGCTGATTACAAGAACAAAAGCCGCCGAGGCCGAGGGTAATTTTATAAAAATATCGGCCCAGGCCGAAAAAGATGCCGCCCGCCTGAAAGGCGAGGGCATTGCCCTGTTCAGGCAGGAAGTGGCCAAAGGCATGGCCGGTGCCGCCAAGGAAATGACCGAGGCCAACCTCGATGCATCCCTGCTGCTTTTCAGCATGTGGACCGAAGCTGTGAAGAATTTTGCGCAGGACGGCAAAGGCAATGTGATCTTTTTAGACGGCAGCGTGGAGGGAATGCAAAAAACACTGAAGGAGATGATGGCGCTGAACCAGTTTGACGTAACAAAAAAAATAAAATCATAACACAGAATAAAACACAGCAAACATGAAAAAACAAGTTACTATTTTAAGCCTGGGACTTGCGTTAACCGGTTATAATTTAGGATTTTCGCAGCAAACAAAAATCCAGCCGTGCAATACGTATGCAGCCATGGAGGAACATTTTGCACTGCATCCTGAAGCCCGCACAAATTATGAAGCCAGCCAGAAAACACTGCATCAGGCCTACACGGATTATACTGCCAATAAGGCTGCCAACAAAACGGCTGCCCCGGTTTACACTGTGCCTGTGGTATTCCATATCCTGCACCAGGGCGGGCCCGAAAATATTTCGGACGCCGCCTGTATTGCCGCATTGCAGCAAATAAACAATGATTATTCAAGAAACAATGCCGATACGGCTTCCATTGTAACGCAATTCAAATCGCTTTACATCAATTCGGATATTAAGTTTATGCTTGCCAAAAAAGATCCCAGCGGCAACTGCATTACCGGTATTGTGCGCCACGTAGACCCAAAAACCAACTGGTCGCAGGGCTCGGCCGGTGCCTCCTCATCATACTGGCCATACACCTGGAACCCCACCCGTTATTTGAACATTTATATTGTGGCTAACATTGTGCCGCAGGGCACTGTTACCGGTGGTGGCGTTATTGTGGGCTATACCTATCGCCCCGGCACCTGGCCCACCGGCAACCAGCACGATGCCATTGTATACAGGTATGATTACCTGAACGGCCTCGATGCCCGCTCGCTGAGCCATGAAGTGGGCCACTGGCTCAACCTGGCGCATACTTTCGGAAATACCAATAATCCGGGCGTGGCCTGCGGCTCCCTTTCGGGCGGCGACGGCCTGAACGACACCCCCGACACAAAAGGAAATTTTGCCAGCTGCCCGCCCAGCTCGCCCAATCCTGCCTATACCTGCACCTCTCCCGATCCAAGCAACAGCAATCTGTATTATCAGAACGTGCAGAACATTATGGATTACTCAAGCTGCCCTAAAAACTTTACCACCGATCAAACCAACATGATGCGCTCAACGCTGGTTGGCGTTACCAACGGGCGCAATAACCTGAGCACCACCAGCAACCTGGGCGTAAGCTTCACTGATGTGGATGGCGCGGGCCTGTGTGCCCCTGTTGCAGAATTCCTTTCCACCACCAACTCGTATACCACCTGCGTGGGCGGCACCATTACCATGAAAGATTTTTCTTATAACGGAACCATTAGCTCATGGCAGTGGACGGCCGGTACAGGCGCTGTTATTGCGTCCCCAAATGCCACTATTACCGGCATCACCTTTAACACCGTAGGAACCGTTACGGTTAATTTAACCGTAAGCAACGCACAAGGCTCCAGCTCACAGGTACGCACAGTAACTGTAATTAACGGCGCTCCCGGAGTTTCCGGCCCTTACATGGAAAGTTTTGAAAACGCAGGCGTCCCTACTGGCTGGTCAATGGCGAGCATTCCTGCCGCTATTGTTACCTGGCAGCAAACCACCAATGCGGCTCTGGATGCCGCCACTTCTTATTATATTGACGGACCTACCACCGCCGGCGGACGTATCGGCCAACTGCAAATGCCTATTGTAGACCTGTTGAACAACCCGGGAGCAGTATTTACTTTTGCTTATGCTTATGCACGCAAAGCTGCCGGCCACAACGATTCGTTCAAGCTTCAGATGTCGAAAGACTGTGGTGGCAACTGGACCGATGTGGTGACTCTTAACTCACTGGTAATGGCTATGAATTCGGGCGGCACTACCAGCACCCCATATATTCCAAACAGCAGCAGCGAATGGAAAATTGTTACGGCCAGCGATATAAACAGCTTCCCTTTCTGGAATACCTTTGCTTCGTCGCCAAGCGTTATGATCCGCTTTGTGTTTGAAGAGGCTCCTGCCGGCATGGGCAATAACTTTTACCTGGATGCGGTTAACTTTTCGGTGCCTACCGGTGTGAATGAGCTGACTAAAAGCATCCGCCTCAACCTGTTCCCCAATCCAACCACGGGTGAGGCTAATTTAAAATTCGGCTTGAATGACGCATCAACCATTAAAGTAAGCGTGGTGGATTTGCTTGGCAAGGAAGTGCTGCCTGCCGTTGTTTACAACCTGCCAGCCGGCGAGCAAAGCCTGGCTATCAATAAAGAGCAAAGCCTTGCAAAAGGTGTTTACTTTGTGAACATATCCATGAACGGCGCTAAAATGTCGCGCAAGCTTATTATTGAATAAACAAACAAAGCCTTTTCTATTAAAAAGTCCCGGTGCACAACACCGGGATTTTTTTTTGCCCTCCATCAAATTATTACCGGGCATTATTGCAATTTGATGAATTTGTTTAATTTTAGAATGAGTGAATTTATTTTCAACCATTCCCTTTTTCAGGATATTGATTCCTTTTATTGGCGGCATTCTGCTTGGCGTGCATGTTGGTTCGTTCCCGGGCGGGCTGTTTTATCTTGGCGGCCTTGTGCTGGTTACAGGCATACTTGTTTTTTATAAACGGTCCGAAGGGATCTTCAAAATAACCCTCCTGGCGCTGATGGACGTATTTTTATTGCTGTATGGCATGGGTCTGGTAAATAAAGCAGATGTGCGCCATTCGGCCCTTTATTATGCAAATAAGATCACGGGCAGCGGGCCGCAACGGCTGGTAGCAGTGATAAACGACTTGCCGGTGGATAAAGGCCGGTATCTTAAATGCAACCTTCAGCTGCTAGAGTTAAAAAGCGGGTTGGCCTATGAGTCCGTGCAGGGAGAGATCATTGCCTATTTTCGCCGTTCGGCAGAAGATACGGTATTGAAAGCCGGAACCATGCTGTTAGTGAAAACCAATCTTCTGGAGGTGCCGCCGCCAATGAATCCGCAGGAATTTGATTATAAAAACTACCTGGCGCACAGGCAAATTTATCACACCGCGTTTATTGATGCGGGAGCCTATGTGGCTTTAAGCCGGCATCAACACCTGAACCCTGTTTGGGAAGCAGGGCTTCGGTGCAAAAGCTATTTATTGAGCCGGTTAAAGCAAAGCCCGCTTAGCCCTGCCGGCTATGCCATTTGTTCGGCCCTGCTTACGGGTTATGACGATGAGATTGACAGGCCTGTAATGGACGCTTTTGCCCATACGGGCACGCTGCATGTGTTGTCGGTTTCGGGCCTGCACACCGGCCTGCTTTACCTGGCCCTGGGTTTTTTATTTGACCTGGCCGATCGTAAAAAAAAGTACAGGCTGCTGAGGTTTATCATCATCAACCTGGCGCTCTGGCTGTTTGCGCTCATCACAGGTTTTTCGGCCCCTGTGCTGCGGGCCGTGGTTATGTTTAGCCTGCTGGGGCTGGGCAAAATTTATTTCAGACACGATGTGCGCAACCAGCTCAACATTCTTTGCGTGTCGGCCTTTATGCTGTTGTGCTGCAATCCTTTTTTTATAACCGACATTGGCTTTCAGCTGAGTTATTTTGCCCTGGCAGGCCTTATTTATCTTCAGCCAAAATTTACCGAGCTATGGCTGCCCGACCAGCTGATCCTGAGAGCCGTCTGGCAAAGCATAACGGCTTCTGTGGCGGCCACCATCAGCACCTTGCCGCTCACGCTGTTTTATTTTAAGCAATTTCCGTTATGGTTTCCGGTGTGCAATATTGTGGTTATTCCCGCCACTTTTGTATTGCTGCTGCTGGCTGGCCTGGTGGCGCTCAAAGTTTCGCTGGCGGCTTACGCTGCCAATTACCTGGTGGCCGGCCTGCTTTGGTTCATTAACCTGTTTAGCCGGCCCGGCTTTGGATTTATTGATGGCATTGATTTTAATGGTGCAGACGCTGTTTATCTTTCTCTTTTAATTCTTGCGGTGATAAGCGTTTTTCAATCGCGCGTTTACCGGCGTCTTGTTTTTGCCCTGGTATTGCTTATTGGCTGGCAGCTTACCGCCATTTACGGCTCATATACAGCCAAGCGTCACAGCAGGCTTTTGGTATACCAGGTACGTAAAAAAAGTATTGTAGGTGTAAAGAGCAAAACAGTTGCCAGCATTACGCCGGTTGATACGGCGGCATATCGGTTTCATGTGGCGCCCGGGCTTATTTCTTTCAACAATCCAACCGTGCGCACCGGGCCGTATAATTTTATTCAAAGCGACAGCCTGTTGGTGTTACTGCTTAACCGGCCGGGCTTCTGGCCTGCGGGCAATATAAAAGAGGTAAGCACTGTTGTGGTGAGTAATAATTTTAAACTGAACGATAAAGACCTGGCCGGATTTAAAAAGCTCAGAACCCTTGTGGCCGATGGCTCAAATAATAGCCATACAATTAAAAAAACAGAGGAATTATGTCGTAAATTTGGCCTCGGTTTTTATGCAACTAAAAACCAGGGGGCTTACGAACTGAGCCTGGATCAACATTGAAGCGAAAATGAAGGCATGAAGCTTAGGATAGGGGATAAGGTGCGTTTTTTGAACGAAGTGGGCGAGGGTATTGTATCACGCATTAAAGACAAACAAACTGTTTTTGTGGAGATGCCCGATGGCTTTGAGATCCCTTTCCTGGTGAGCCAGCTGGTGCCCATACACACCGAGCTGATTGTTGACCGCCACGCCGAAAACATTGAACTGAACCCCGATGCGCACCTGACCGATGCGGTTTATTTTGTGATAGAGCCCGATCACGAATTTCCGTCGCTGATGAACGATTATAAACTATACCTGTTCAATGCCTCTTCGTTTAACCTGGTGTATTCTTATTCCATAAAAGACGAGGCGTACTTTCAGACTATCCGCCACGGCGAAGTGGGCTCATACCAGAAAGTATTGCTGCGGCAGGTAAAGCTCCAGTTCTTTAAGGATTATTTTTACCACAAGGTAGAATGCCTGCTGTTTAAAAATTCGTTCTTTAAGGCGCAAACACCCATTGCCGAGGTGCTCCACATCAGCCCTAAAATTCTTACCGATTCCACAGCTATCAGGCACGATGAGTTTAAATTTCCGGTATTTGCTTTTTTATTGAAAGATGATTTTGTGAACGTGCAAAAAGCGGAAGAGGAGCTTAGCCTGGTGGACATTGCCCGGCTGAAAAGCATTAAGGAGTTCAAGTCAAAATCAAAAACCTCCAAATCGAACCGCGAGTATTTAAAATCGCTCGAAAAAGAGGTGGACCTTCACATTGAAGAGCTGGTTGAAAAAACTGCCGGGCTGAGCAATTTTGAGATACTAAACATACAGCTGGAGCGTTTTGAAAAAGAGCTGGACGAGGCCCTGCAGCGCAACATGAAAAAAATAACCTTTATTCATGGCGTTGGCAACGGGCGGCTTAAGCAGGAAATTATTTCTATTTTAAAAACAATTAAAGGCGTAACATTCCAGGATGCCCCGTATAAGGATTATGGGTTTGGCGCTACGCAGGTAAATATTTATTGAGCATATGATCCCATTTTCACCTCCCCGTATCGACGATAAAATTTGTAACGAAGTGGTAGCTGCTTTAAAAAGCGGCTGGATCACCACCGGGCCACGCACCAAGCTGTTCGAAAAAAAGATCACCGAGTATTGCGGCAACAAAAACACTCTGTGCCTTAATTCGGCCACTGCGGGGCTTGAAGTGATTTTACGCTGGTTTGGCGTTGGGCCCGGCGATGAGGTGATTCTGCCGGCTTATACCTATTCGGCCACTGCAAATGTGGTGATTCATTGCGGTGCCCGGCCCGTGTTTGTGGATGTGAATGCCCATGACTTTAACATCAGCGTAGCAGAAATTGAAAAAGCCATTACCACCGCCACCAAGGTAATTATGCCGGTTGATTTTGGAGGCATGCCCTGCGATTATGATGCCATACATGCAATGGTTGAAAAATACAGGCCGGGTTTTGCCGCTGCTACCGACAATCAGAAGCAGCTGGGCAGGATACTGGTATTGAGCGACGCGGCCCACTCGCTGGGTGCTTCGTGCAAGGGCGTTAAAACCGGCGCCCTCACCGATATCAGCGTATTTTCGTTTCACGCCGTAAAAAATCTCACAACCGCCGAAGGAGGCGCCATAGCTCTTAATTTGCCGGCGCCATTTGATAACCAGCTGGTGTATAACCAGCTTTGTGTAACCACCCTGCACGGGCAAAACAAGGATGCGCTGGCCAAAACCCAAAAAGGCAACTGGAAGTATGATATTGTGGAGGCGGGGTATAAGTGCAATATGACCGATTTAACAGCAGCCATTGGCTTGGTGGAGCTGGAGCGCTATGAAAACGACACCCTGGTAAAACGCCGGCACATGGTAAATCTTTATAACAGCCTTTTTGAAAACGACGCCCGCTTTGAGCTGCCGGTTTTTGAAACGGATGACAAAAAGAGCAGCTACCATCTTTATGCTCTCCGCATCCGCAGTATCACCGAAGCGCAGCGCGACGCCATTATGCAGGAGATCTTTAATGCCGATGTAAGCGTAAATGTACACTTCATCCCAGTGCCTGCCATGAGCTTTTACAAAAAACTCGGGTATCGCGTTACGGATTATAAAATTACCTGCGATAATTTCAGCCGCGAAATATCGCTGCCTGTGTTTTACGATCTTACCGACGAACAGATTCATACCGTTGTAAAAACCGTTGTTGCGGCGGTTAATAAAATTGCATGCTAAAGCGCCTGTTCGATATCACACTGTCGTTTATTGGGCTGCTGCTGCTTTTGCCTGTGTTTCTCACTATTGCCCTGTGTATTGCATTTGGTTCAAGGGGTGGCGTTTTTTTTCTGCAAACCCGCGTAGGCAGGTACAACAACGATTTTAAGCTGTTTAAATTCAGAACCATGCACACCGGTTCAGATAAAAAAGGATTGCTGACCGTTGGTGGCCGAGATCCGCGCATTACCGCCGTGGGGTACTACCTGCGCAAATACAAGCTGGACGAGCTGCCGCAATTGCTCAATGTGCTGTTTGGCAGTATGAGCCTGGTGGGTCCGCGGCCCGAAGTGCGCAAATATGTGGACCTGTACACCGATGAGCAAAAAAAAGTGCTGCTGGTGAAGCCGGGCATCACAGATTATGCTTCGCTCGAGTATTTCAGCGAAAACGAGCTGCTGGCCCAATCGTCTAACCCCGAGCAAACCTATATTAATGAAATAATGCCGGCCAAATTGACGCTAAATAAAAAATACATTTTGGAAGCAGGGCTGATCACCGACCTGAAGATCATAGCCCGGACGCTGAAACGCATTACAGGGTAAATACAGGGCTCCTGTTCTATTAAAAATGCTATTTTTACTCTACCAGAAACACCCTGTTTTATGTCAACTGTTTTAATCCGGAAAGTTAGTTTACTCCTGGCATTTGCCGTGTTGTTTTTTGGAGGTATCCGCGCTCAAAAATTCAGTAAAACCTTACTAAAAGCCGATAAGCTGTATATTAAAAAATCGTACCGCAACGCTGTTGGCTATTACGAAAAATACCTCGCCAAACATCCGCGCGATTTTTATGCTTCCCGGCAGGCTGCGCTTTGTTATGGCAGGCTCAATAATCCTTCGATGGCTATTGACTATTGGCCGGCCGTGATAGAAAACGGAGAGGCCAGCGAGCTCGACAACCTGGAATATGCCCGCTGCCTGCTTGCCAATTACAGGATTGACGACGCCCGTAAAGTGTTTATACAAATGAGCCGCAGCACCAATAAACCGGTGTCGGAGTGGGGCAGGGCTTATTTAAATACGTTCCAGTTTTTTAAGGATTCGGCTTTTTGCCGCGTTACCGAGGTAAATGGCGTTAACACGCCCGGGCACGAGTATGCGCCGGTGATATTAAACGAGCGCCTGTATTTTATTTCCGACCCGTTGAAAAACATACGCGTATTTACCGCGCTTACCGATGAGCGGCTTGTGAACATCAGCTCGGCCATGAAGAGCGACAGCCTTAATTTTTACTCAATGGTTACTTTCCAGGAATTCCAGGCGCGAAATGTAAATGGCCTGTTTTGCTTTTCGGGCGATGGCAGTATGCTGTACCTGAGCACAGCTGTGTATTCAAAAGACCTGGGCATAAAAAAGAAAGACCCGTTTTATAAATTTCAGCTGTACACCACACCGGTTAACAGCCATGGGGAGATGCAGCCGTTTAAACACAACCAGCCCGGCTACGATTTTATGCATCCTTGCCTGAGCAAAGACGGCCGTAAGCTGTACTTTGCCAGCGACATGAAGGGATCGCTGGGCGGCAAGGATATTTTTGTGTGCGAGCAAATAAACGGCGAGTGGGGAGCGCCGGTAAACCTGGGCCCTGAAATTAATACCCCGGGCAACGAAGTGTTTCCGTTTGTGACCGAAGACGGGGTGTTGTATTTTGCCAGCGATTTCAGGCCGGGTTTGGGCGGGCTGGATATTTTTTCTGCTAACGCGGGCACCGGCGGAAAACTGTTTGAAAAAGCCCAGAATGCGGGCAGCCCGATCAACGGGCAGTTTGATGATTTTGGCATTTACCTGCTGCCTGGCGGTAAAAGCGGTTACTTAAGCAGTAACCGGAAAAACAATACCGACGACGATATTTTTTTCTTTAAAAAGAGCAAGCCCTGATTTATAATTTGTGCTGCTAAGTGCAATTTGTGGTGTAACAGGCTAAGCTACTCATTGCACAAATACCTCTAATTGTTGCATGGCAAAGCTGCTTAAGCAAGCAGAAGCAGAATGAGCAGGATAATGATCAGCGCCAGGGCTATGAGTGAAAGAAATACAATGCCGATTATTTTTCCGGCATTGGCCAGGCCTTCGCCTTTATAACGATCGGGGTCCTGCCTTATTTTACGCAGGGCAATATTGCCAAACACAATGGCCAGTATGGCTGCAATAATTGTAGTGTATGGCACAAAGCACAATATACCCATCACCAGCGAGGCAATGGCCATAGGATGCGTTTCCTTTGGCCCGGTATAGGCGCCTTTTTTGGGATTTTGCGAAGAATGGCTGAAAGCCGGCGCTTCTTCCTTAAACACTTCGCGTGTGCCATTGGCATATTTGATCATAAACACGCTCGATTTTTTAGCCACATAGGTCGGCCCGTCGGGCATGTCGCATTTTTTATATTTTATCTCGGTGGATGAAATCTCCAGCACCCTGCCCTTTAGCTCGGTGCCGTCGCGAAAAATAAGCTCATCGCAGGGATCATCTTTCTGAAAAAGATTTTTTTGCTGTTTTTTAGTAAAAGAAACTTTATTATCTGCAGAGGCATTTAACGGCGCAGCTTCTGCCGCTATTGTTTCTGAAACAACGGGCGGCTGGGTTTCCTTTTTGGCGCGGGCCACCGGTTCTTCTTTCTTTTTTTCCTTGTTTGCGCTGGCAGATTTATGCCAGTTAACATAAAACCCTTTTTGATATTTTCGTTTTTGTACGGCGCAGCTCAGTACTATAAGCGCGGGTAATACAAGCCATAATTTTCTCATAGGTGATATGCGTAGTTTAAAAGCAGAAACCAACGTTTATGCCCGACCAAAAATATAAAGAAAAATCGGTAGTGATGGGATCTATTTTTGTACCGGTATATGGATTGGTAATGGTTTTGTTTACCATATCGTTTTTGAAGCCCAGTGAGGCAAAAAAGGTGGCATTAACCCTTGATTTTGTTCTTACCACAATGCCATTGGTAATGCTCACGGAATAGCGGCTCAGGGTCGAATTAAGCGTAATGGTTTGAGGGGGAGTGCCGTAACCTGTATAAAAGCTGGCGGTTTGTTTTCCGCCGTATTGCATGTAGCGGAACACCGGTCCTACAAAATAATTAATATTGCTGTTCAGGTAAGGATAATAATGAATGCCAAAGCCTGCTTCAAACAGTTTGCGATCAAGATTGTATGATTTGCCAGAACTATTATTAAAATAAACGTTTTGGGTAATATCAGGTTTTTCGAGCCCCACCGACAGCGGCACTATCAGATTGAAGCGGCTTTTAAAAAATTCGCGCTGGTAAATAAGCTGCACCTCGTTGTTGAATATGTTGAGAAAGTTGATGGAAACGCTGTTCTGGTATTTAAAAAAAGCCATGGAATCTTTACGGCTCATCAGCCGGTTATCTGCCGGCGCTGCCATCGTTTCATCCGCTGTGTTTGCAGTGTAAAATGTTTCTGACTGGCCGTTCTCAAAAATAATAATGGCAATGTTGTTTTTGTGTTCAATATACACGGGGCCGTTCGGGTTATTGAACAGCTTATATTTTACCTCGTCGGTGCCCACTTCCTGTATCTTCACCAGCAGCTTGGTATTGTCTTTTTTATACAGCTGGTCCTGCGCGTTGGCAGCCGTGCCAGTCATTAAAACCGCAATTAAAAGAAGGATACGCTTAATCATAACCATTTATTCGTAAATATATTAAAAAAACGATACGGGCAGGGCAAAGGTTGGGTGCAGAGCCGCTTAACGGGAAAATAAACTGTAAATTGTGTTTAAATTCCCCTAATTTTACGGTGGCTAATCCCGCGGGATATGAAACAGTTTTTAAGATACTTTCTGCAAGGGCTTATTTTATTCATACCCCTTATCATTACCGTGTTCATCCTGGTAAAACTGTTCGATTTTTTTGCCGGCCTGTTCTCTTTTGTCGGCTTCAGCGAAAACACCATTTTAAACACAGTGCTGGGGCTTTTGCTCACGCTTGGCACCATTGCGCTGATGGGGCTGCTGGCTTCCTCTTACGTGTTTAAGCAGGTGTTCAGCTTTTTTGAGGACAAGCTCGAGCACGCGCCGTTTATCCGGCACATATACTCACCCGTAAAGGATTTCACCAATGCATTTGTGGGCAACAAAAAAAAGTTCAGCCGCCCGGTGCTGGTAACTACCAATGTTTCGGCCGGCATAGAGGAGATCGGCTTTATTACGCAGGAAGACCTGAGCGATTTTAAGATCAAAAACAAAGTGGCTGTTTACCTTCCGTATTCCTACTCCCTGTCGGGCAAATTATTAATAGTGCCTGTTGAAAACATTAAGCCGCTCGATGCCAATGCTGCCGACGCTATGAAATTTGTGGTAAGTGGCGGTGTAACGGATACCGACTGATTTTTTCCGCTCATGTAATTTTACCCGCGGCTTCGTTACTTTCATTAAATTTGAGATTTTATAACATTCATGGCAGACATTCTCCAGATCAATAACGTGTCGAAGCGTTACAGCAACCATGTGGCATTAAACAATGTATCGCTTACGGTGCCCGAGCGCTCGGTATTTGGCCTGCTGGGCCCCAATGGCGCCGGCAAAACCTCGCTCATCCGCATTATCAACCAGATTACGGGACCCGATACCGGCGAGGTGATCTTTAAAGGCCAGCGGCTAAAGCCCGAACACGTGGAGCGCATTGGCTACCTGCCCGAGGAGCGAGGCCTGTATAAAAAAATGAGCGTGGGCGACCAGGTGCTTTACCTGGCGCAGCTCAAAGGCTTAAGCAAACGCGAGGCAAAAACACGCCTGACCCATTGGTTCGAAAAATTTGAGATGCAAAGCTGGTGGAAAAAGAAAATTGAGGAGCTGAGCAAGGGCATGCAGCAAAAAGTGCAGTTTATTGTTACGGTGATTCACCAGCCGGAATTATTGATACTCGATGAGCCTTTCAGTGGTTTTGACCCTATTAATGCCCAGCTGATAAAGAACGAGATACTGGAGCTGCGGAAAAACGGCGCCACGGTTATATTTTCGACCCACAACATGGGGAGCGTGGAAGAGCTGTGCGATAATATTGCCCTGATCAACAAATCGCAGAAAATACTGGATGGGCCGGTGAAAGAGATACGAAAAGCCTATAAAAGCAACACCTTTAAAATCGCCTTTACCGGCAACGCCATAGGATTTACCAATGCCCTGTGGACCGGGGCCGAGGTGCTCGAAAAAGAATCGGACGGGGAGCAGCACACGTTCATCATCCGGCTGCTCAACAACGTTTCGTCCAGCCAGCTGCTGCAGGCCGTATTACCGGTGTGCGAAATCACATCGTTTACCGAGCTCATTCCAAGCATGAACGATATTTTTATAAAAAAAGTGCAGGAGGGCAATGAGCCACTGGGCACCAAAAGCAATTACACCGAATAACAAAGCATTACCAGCGTATGAAAAAAATAGGATTAATCATTGGCCGCGAAATAAAATCGAAGCTCAGCAATAAAACGTTTATTATTATGACCGTGCTGGCGCCCTTGCTCATCACCGCTTTCCTGGGGTTTATGATAAAAATGTCGCAGTCCGAAAAAACCGAGCAAAACGTGCTGGTGCTGGATGAGTCGAAGCTGTTTCGCGATAAGCTGAGCGGCAACGACCATATTTCGCTGAGCTATTCAACCATGAGCCTTGACGATGCCAGGCAGAATTTTGCCAAAAAAGGATATAGCTGCGTGTTGTGGATCTCGCCCAATATTATTGAAGGCGGCGCCGGGGCGGTGAAGCTCCTGTATCAGAAATCGCCGGGCTTTGGTTTTCAGAGCTATATCAAAAGCCAGATGGAACGGATCATTTATGAAAACAAGCTGGCGGCTAATCATATCGACCCTATTGTTATTTCAAACTCCAAGCAATCGGTTAAAATTATACTGCAAAAAATAGACGATACCGGCGCCAGCAAAGACCAGGGCGATTTTGGCGTATTTGGCTTTATTATGGGCGCCCTTATGTTTGTGTTTGTGCTTATGTATGGCATGATGGTGTTTCGCAGCGTGATGGAGGAAAAAACAAACCGTATTGTGGAGGTGATCGTTTCGTCCGTAAAGCCTTTTCAGCTGATGCTTGGAAAAATACTGGGCGTGGCGGTGCTGGGCACTATCCAGTTTATAGGGATGGGGTTGATTACGCTGGTGCTTACCACGACTCTTTCGGCTTTGTTTTTAAAAGACGCATCGGCCCAGCTCAAAATATTTAAAGAGCAGCAGGAGCTGGTGAAAAAAAACGGCACCAATGTGGATTTGAGCAAAATGGAAAAATTTGATGACAAGCTGGAGCTGTTTGAGCTGATGCAGAAGCTGGAAAAGATCAATTTCACCCAGGTGTTTATTTGTTTTTTATTATACTTCATTGGCGGCTACCTGTTTTACAGCTCCATTATGGCTGCCATTGGCAGTGCCGTAGATTCGGAGGCCGATTCTCAGCAGTTTATCACCCCGGTGATGATCCCCATGATGATCGGTTATTTTATTTCGGTAAAAACCATGATGGACCCCGATTCGTCCACCGTTTTCTGGGCTTCCATGATCCCCTTTACGTCACCCATTGTGATGATGTCGCGCATTACCTACGATGTGTACCCGGGCGAGCTGATTGTTTCGCTGGCGGTGCTGTATCTTTCTTTTATACTCACTACCTTGCTGGCCGGCCGTATTTACCGTACTGGTATTTTAATGTACGGCAAAAAAACAAGCTGGCGAGAGATTGGCAAGTGGCTGTTTTATAAATAAGCTGTCGCACCCCTGTCGCAGTTGGGGAATTTTTCTGGCATTATAATTTACAGGCTTATCCGTTAACCATAATTTATAATCCTATGAGCACTATCAAAAAAATTAAGCCCTGCCTGTGGTTCGACACCCGGGGAGAAGAGGCTGCCAGGTTTTATACCTCTGTATTTAAAAATTCAAAACTGGGCCGCATGGCCTATTTTAACCACGAAGGTTTTGAGGAGCATCACAAAAAAGCAGGCGAGGTAATGACCGTGGAGTTTGAGCTGGATGGGCAGCCCTTTCTGGCATTGAATGGCGGGCCGGAGTTTAAATTTTCGGAAGCCATTTCGCTGATCATTACCTGTAAGGACCAGGCCGAAGTGGATTATTACTGGAACAAGCTCAGCGAAGGGGGAGAGGAAGGCCCTTGTGGATGGTTGAAAGATAAGTTCGGCTTGTCGTGGCAGGTAGTGCCCGAAATACTGGACGAGCTGATGGGCGATGGCAAATCGGCGCAGGCCGAGCGGATAACCCGGGCTTTTATGAAAATGAAAAAACTCGACATTGCCACGTTGAAACAGGCAGCTGAAGGAGAAAAGACGTTAAAATAAATACCCGTCTTTTGGCGTCAGCTTTTCAGGAAGCTGCTCTTCGCTCAGCATTTGCCTCAGGTCTATTTCAATCGTGCGGCATATGGCGCTTAGCGGCGTATCGGTGATCCTGTTCTCAAAGGGGTCTTCGTTGCGGCGCCCAACGCCTTCTACAATCTGAAACACAAAACCGATAAGCACGGTAAGTGGAATCAGCAACACCGGCAGGCTGGCTTTTTCAAACGTTTCGAGCAGGCCAAAAGGCAACAGGAAAATAAAGGCCTGTGTAAAAAAACGGTTGTAAAAATCATATTGCCTGGGCAGGGGTGTGTTTTTAATGCGTTCGCATTGGCCCTGCAGCGAATACAGCTCGGTGAGCGTATTATCGAGCTGCATGTGGCGGTAATCGTCTAAATATTTTTTTTCATTGCCAGCCGCAATGTGTTTCGCCTGGCTCATGATGATCTGGGTGGCTTTGTTTTTAGAGCCAGTTAAAATTTTTTGATCGGTCGGATCTAAAAACACATTCACCTCGCGCTCCCACACGTCGTTTTGCAATTGCTCGCGCAGCTGCAGGCGCAAGGCATTGATCCAGGCCAGGTGCCGGTACACCAGGTTGCGGCGGTAAGACTCCAGCTCTGAGCCTGCCGGTGCAGCCTGTCCGCTGCTGCTCAGCGAAATAACCTGCCGGGCAAACGTGCGGCTGTTGTTTACAATGCCGCCCCATATTTTACGGGCTTCCCACCAGCGATCGTAAGAAGAGCTGTTTCGAAAACCGAGAAAAATGGAAAGCGCTGTGCCCAGCACGCCAATCGGCGCAAAGGGAAGGGCTATCTCACTTACATGACAGTAAAAATAAAGCAGGAAAACTGCTGTGGCCAATATGGTCCAATACACCAGCATGGGCCAGGTGGATTTTAGAATAACAGACCATTTTAAATTCTTGCGAACGATCATGCTACATCACGATTTTAAAATTAAATGCACTCGATTTTTTTGCACCGCATACCCTTAGCCAGATGGGCAGGGTGGCTTCGGTGGCCCTGGCCGATCGTATATCACCCAGGTCGAGCAGGTGTTCGTCCTTCCAGCCCAGCTGATGCAGCAAATCGATGGTTTTTTTCTTAGCTCCGTCATCGTTGCCGCAAATGTAATTGATGTGATCGCCCTGCCCAATCATGGTGGGGTTAAGCATAATGCCGTTCCACATGGTGTTTAGTGTTTTTACCACCAGCGTGCCCGGAAATTGTTTCTGAATTTCTTCGCCCAGCGAATTAAAATTGCTCAGCTCGGGAATAAGGCCGGGCGGCATGCCCTGGCTGAAATCGAGTGGGTTGGAAACATCCACCAGGATCTTCCCCTTCAGATTATCGCTGCCGGCATCTTTCAGCATTTGAAGGGTGGTGGCGCCTTTGGAGGCATTAACCAGCAGCTCGCCAAAGGCGGCGGCTTGGCCAAAAGTGCCTAAAGCCACAAGCGGATTTTTGGAAAGGTATTCTGAAAATTTAGGGTCTGCGGTTTTATCGGCTACGCTACGGGTGCCTATCATTACCTGGTGCCCAAGGCCGCTGAAACGGGTGGCAAAAGCCTGACCCACGCTGCCCGTGCCTAAAATTGCTAGTTTCATATTTAAAGTGTTTATTTGCGTAAAATGCCGTCAAAACTAAATATCGGCACCGACCTTTGCAACACCTGCAACACATAAAGGCATTCTTATACATAAATTAACTTTGGTTTTTTTTATTCATGTCGCAACACAAAATAGGATTTAATACCGCTGTATCTGTTGTTATTGCCAATATGATAGGCACCGGTGTATTTACCAGTCTCGGATTCCAGGTGATGGGCATTGGCTCGGGCTTTGCTATTATGATGCTGTGGGTGGTGGGAGGCGTTCTGGCGCTTTGCGGAGCCCTTACGTATGGAGAGATCGGCTCGGCTTTTCCGGAGAGTGGCGGAGAGTATAACTATCTTTCAAAGCTGTATCACCCGGCAGTTGGCTTTTTGAGCGGCTGGGTAAGCGTTACGGTGGGCTTTGCAGCACCCATTGCCGCTGCAGCCGTGGCTTTGTCGCAATATGTTATTAAAATTTATCCATCGGTCAATGCTCTGCTGTTATCCGGCACGGTAATCGTTCTCATCACCATTGTTCACTCCATCAACCTGAAAGCCGGAAGCCTTTTCCAGCGCTCATTTACGCTTGTAAAGGTGGTGTGCATTCTTATGTTTATTGGTTTTGGTTTGTTTCATGTGCCGCAGCACCATATCGGCTTCCACGTATCGGATGCTGCCATACACGATATTTTTTCGGCGGCCTTTGCCGGCTCTTTAATTTATGTTACCTATGCTTACAGCGGCTGGAATGCGGCGGCTTACATATCGGGCGAGATCAGCAATGCGCGGAAGAACCTGCCCCGCGCGCTTTTTATAGGCACGCTGCTGGTAATGCTTATTTACACGGCTTTAAACTATGTATTTCTGTATACGGTGCCGGTTAATGAATTAAAGGGGGTAATAGAAGTGGGGTACCTGAGCGCCAACAAGATCTTTGGCGCGCAGGTGGGACAATTTATGAGCCTGGTGATAGCCCTGTTGCTTATTTCCACCATCAGCGCCATGATTTTGGCCGGCCCGCGGGTAATGCAGAGCATGGGGCGCAATATTTACGGCTTGCGCGTGTTTGCCCGTTCCAACAAAAACAACGTGCCCTATGTGGCCATCATTTTTCAATCGGCCATAGCGCTGCTGCTGGTGGCCACCTCTTCGTTCGAATCGCTGATCACCTATGTAAGCTTTACCTTGAATTTATTTACTCTTTTAACGGTTTTTGGAGTGTTTATCCTGCGTTTTAAGCACAAACATGTGAAAACTTCTTACAAAACCCCGCTTTATCCTTTTACACCGGCCTTATTTTTGATCATCCTGCTTTGGATTATTTACAACATTATGAAAGAGCGGCCGGCAGAGTCGCTGTATGGTTTTATAACCGTAGCGGCGGGCCTTATTATTTATTTTGTATCCAATAAAAAAGAAAATAAAAACAGCGTGTCCATACCTGTTCAGCCCGAAGAGCAATAAATGCCGGCAACTTTGGCTGTTGGGCCTTATTTTTTTCTATGGCCTGCCGGTTTTTTCACAAACCTCACCTTTTTTAGACAGCCTCTTAAAGCATCACCTGGGCGCTCATCAACAGCTGCTTACCAATCCGCAGCGTTATAAGCTGCAGGTGATTTACACCAAAATTGACCGCAACGAAAAAAACGAGCCGCACTTTACCGATTACAAATTTCATGTGCACAAGGATTACGTTTATCCTGCCAGCACTGTAAAGCTGCCCATGGCGCTGTTGGCACTTATTAAGCTGGAAGAATTGAATAAGCCGGGTCTGGACAGAACCAGCGCCATGATCACCGACAGCGCCTTTTATTGCCAGAAAAAAATCAAAACCGATTCCACGTCGTCCACCGGCTATCCCACACTTGAGAATTACATAAAAAAAATGTTTTTAGTGAGTGATAACAATGCGTTTGCCCGCACGTATGAGTTTGTGGGCTATGATTATGCGCACACCAGGCTGAGCGAGCTGGGTTTTAAAAACATTCGCCTTTTTAACCGGCTCGATGGGCTGTGCCCCGGTGATACAGCAAAAATTACACCGCCGGTTTATTTTTTAAATGAAAATAAGGATACCGTTTACAAGCAGGGGTTAACCGGATTTACACCCGGTCTCCGGCACACATCCAAACATTCGCGTATTGGTCGATACCACACCAACGCAAAAGGGAAACTGGTAAAAGGGCCGAAGGATTTTGCCAACCATAATTACCTGGAAGCCATGGATGTGCACCGCCTGATGAAAGAGCTGGTGTTTAATGATACACGGCGCAGGCTGCCGCTGAGCAGCCAGAGCCGGCAGTTTATGCTCCGGCAGCTGGGGCTTTATCCCCGCGAAAGCGAGTACCCGCATTACGATAGAGCCATTTTTTACGATTCATTTAAGAAGTACCTGCTGTATGGATCGGCCACAGCTGCTATTAAGCAAGACAGCATTCGCGTGATAAACATAGTGGGCCGGGCGTATGGATTTTTAATTGATTGCGCATACATTATCGATCTTAAAAATAACCTCGAGTTTTTGCTCACCGCCTCGCTTTATGTAAACAAAAGCGGCCGGGTAGGCAGCGGCAAATATGAGTACGATCAGCTGGGCCTGCCGTTTATGCGCGACCTGGGCCGGAGTATTTATAATTATGAGCGTAAGCGGGCCCGCAAACATTTACCCGATCTTTCTGAATTTAAAACCCTGTTTGATCAGAAATAAGGGTTTTTAACCGGTGCATGGCACTGTTTTTTGATGGCTGCTATAAAAAGCAATCATGAAAAAGATAATGTTTTTGACAGCCATATTGGTTAGCATCTGCAGTATTGCTATTGCGCAGCAGAAACGGCCTGTGCCGGGAGCCAGCCTGTCACCGGCCAAACATGCGGTGCAAAGCCACGATAAAGACATTCCATCGGTGGTGCACAAAAGTTTTGCCCGCGACATGCCTTACCGCAAAGCCGGCTGGAGGATTGACGGGCCTAATTACGTAGCCGATTACTGCGACTCACTGGATGTGAGACATACCATTACCTACGACCCGGATGGGAAAGTGGTATCGCGGCAGGAGGTGGTAACGGGCAAGCAGTACCCGGCTGTGATCGAAGAGTTTTATACCCGCCAGTATCCCGGCGAGCGTTTTACCATTTGGCAGCGCACCGATGCGGAGGGGGTAATGATGTATTATTTTACCCGCGGAGAAGAAAGTATCTGGTTTAACAGCGAAGGAGACTATGTGAGCACTACCGAAAACAAGCTGGTGCGCTGATAGCCGGTGCCTGGGGAATTTGTTCCGCAGGTATGCGGGAGGCCCACGGCAATTTTTAATTTTGTACCTTTGCTGTCTATGAAGTTTTCTGAGTACCGGATCAGCAACGAAGTAAAAAAGAGCCTGGAGGAACTTGGCTTTAAGCGGCCCACCGATATACAATTTAAAGCCATTCCTTCTATTTTAAAAGGAGAGGATGTGTTGGCCATCGCGCAAACCGGTACCGGTAAAACGGCAGCATTTGCCATTCCTATTGTTAACCTGTTATACCTGCGCAAGCAATTGGGCGCGCCTGAAGGTGTTAAATGTGTAGTGATGGTACCCACCCACGAGCTGGCCATACAGATTGCCGAAGTGTTTGAAGCCATTGCCAAACATACCACTGTGAAAACTGCCGGTATTTTTGGCGGTGTAAAACAAAGCCTGCAGATAGACAAGCTGAGCGAAGGGGCAGACATTGTGGTGGCCACACCTGGCCGGCTGTTTGATTTGATGAGCCAGGGTTATTTGCAATTACAAGGCGTAGAAATACTGGTGCTGGATGAAGCTGACCATATGCTGGATAAGGGATTTTACAAGGACATCAAACAGCTCACGCTGAACCTGCCCCGCGAGCGGCAAACCCTGTTTTTTTCGGCAACCATTAATGAGCAGATCAAAGAGCTGGCTTACTCACTGGTGAGAAATGCCGTGCGCATCCAGATCTCGCCAAAAGATCCCGTATCTAAAAATGTGGATCACGCGGTAATGTTTGTGTCGATGGACGACAAACGCTTTTTCCTGGAGCGGCTGGTGCACGAAAATCCCGAAAGCAAGGTGCTGGTGTTTGTGCGTACCAAAGTGCGGGCAGAGCGTGTAATGGCTGCCATGCAACGGGTAGGCGTAGCAAGTATTGTGATGCATGGCGGGAGGGAGCAGGAAGACCGCTTGAGCGCCATGGAGCGCTTTCGCACCGGCGAAGTAAAATTATTGGTAACTACCGATGTGAATGCCCGTGGGATAGATATTGCCAACGTGGATTATGTAGTAAATTACGACCTGCCCGATGAGGCCGAGAATTATGTGCACCGGGTAGGACGCACGGGGCGCGGCACTCAGCGCGGGCATGCGGTTTCGTTTTGCAGCCCCGAAGAAAAGCCGGTATTGGAAACGATAGAAAGTTATATAGGAAAACCCGTACGTGTGCTGGAGGTAAAAAAGGAAGATTATACCCAAACCCTGCTTCACACCGAAGATACGCCCGACAACTGGCGCCAGCTGATGCGCGAAGCGGAGCAGGCAGAGAAACATAAGCCGAAGAAAAAGAAGAAGAAGTGATTAAGAGGCAGGAAGCGGGAAAAATGACAAGCGGAAAATCACCCAGGGTGACAAACATTAATGGATGGTAACAGAACCTGCTAGCTTTTGAACTTGTAACTTTCTAACTGGCGGAAACGGACTTTCGACCAACGACCATTGCCTATTAAAAACTAAAACACTAAATGAACTTGCATTTTCTGCTCGCAAACAGGCACATGCGCAGTAAAATAACACCGTGCTTAAAGCGCGAGATATTGGTTTCTCCATAGGTGCGCTCGCGGTAACGGATGGGCACTTCCACAATTTTAAGATTGAGTTTGTGTGCGCCGAATAAAAGATCAAAGTCGCCAAAAGGGTCAAACTCTCCAAAATAGCTGCGGTTTTTCGTCAGCTTAATATAATCTTTCCGAAACATCACCTTAGTGCCGCACAGCGTGTCTTTAAAGCGCTGCTCGAGCAGCCAGGTAAAGGCCCAACTGAAGAAATGATTGCCCAGGTAATTTAAAAAACGCATGGCTTCCTTATCCATCGGATACACCAGGCGCGTACCATTAATAAAATCGCCTTTGCCACTGGCGATGGCATTGTAAAATTTGGGAAGATCCTCGGGTGGCACCGTCAGGTCGGCATCCAGGATCATTAAAATATCGCCGGTGGCTATTTTATAACCTTCGCGCACCGCATCGGCCTTGCCTTTGCCTTTTTGCTGACCAATTTTAATATCGTGCGTGGCAGCGTATTTTTTCTGGATCTCCCGTATCTTTTGCCAGGTATCGTCGGTGCTGTTGCCTTCTATAAAAATAATCTCGGTGTGCTTGCCAAACTTCGGCAGCCTCAAAATGGCGTTTTCGATATTGCCGCTTTCGTTTCGCGCCGGAATAACCACCGTGGTGGAATATTTGCCGGTAAAGTTGGCATCCTCATTCTCAGGCAGTGGCTTGGCAAAGCTATACAGGTTGAGACTGAAAAAGCGAAAAAAAGGAAACTTAGCCAGGTAGCGGTTGAGCAGGGTAGAGAGCAGCGGGATATAAAACGGAAAGATAAGCCGCTTGGTATTGCGGTACACATCAAAGCCCGATACATACAATAGATTATTAATATCGCGCGAGTTAAGCCAGTTTTGCAGCGGGGTTCTTTTTTTCAGCCCAATGCCTTCGGCCAGTTTTATCACCGGCTCCCATAATGAATTGTAATATTGTACAATCACCTTCGTGTTGGGATGGCACACTTTCCGTACCTGCTCAAACACCCGCTCAATATCATCCACAAAACCTATCAGGTTGCTGATGATCACCAGGTCGTAGGTTTGATCAAGGGTAATATTATTGGCGTCCATCACCAAAAATTCGATGTTTTTACCGGCGTGTTTTTCGCGGGCCCAGGCAATGTATTCCGCGCTGAAATCGATGCCTGTTTTTTTGGAGCCTGCAATGCCGGCCAGCAGATCGCCACTGCCGCAGCCCACTTCCAGCACCGAGCTGTCGGTGTGCGAAAAATAATTACAGTAGCTGGTAATTTCTTTCCAGTAATAAGCGCTAACCCCGCGTTTTTTGCGGCGGGTGGCTATGGTATCGAAGTATTGTTTTTTTTCGCTCACAATCGGGTGGCGGCAAAGATACTAATCATTTTTAAAATCAAGTGAATCACACTTTTTCCACTTCAATGGTGCAAAATAATCCCAGCTGCCGGGCAAAAGGCGATAACAGCCATTCAATGCCTTTGGCCAGCGGATACATAAAATAGGGCAGCATGGCGCTGCGCGACACCCCACCGCTGATCACATATAAAAACGGCGAATGATAGGTAATGGAAGCGATTTTTAAGTGTGGAAAATCTTTTTTAAAAAGCTCCAGGTCGCGTTCAAAATAAATATGCGGCAGCGCCTGGTTCGAATGGCTTAGCGGGTTGCCGGCTTTTATTTCCCGGGGCCCGTTCTCGTCAAACGGTTCGTGGTGAAAGCGCTTGTATATAAAACGCCCCAGCGCACTGTTGGCCGGTTCGGTCATAATAATTTTACCGCCGGGGATCAAGGTGCGCTCTGCCTCCTTCAAAAACAAGTAAGGCTTTGGGATGTGGTGAAACACATTCAGCATCACAATACTGGCCAGCTCGTTATTTTTAAACGGCATTTCTTCGGCGCTAAACACCTGGTCTACATTGGGCAGGCTTAAAATATCGCTGGTAACCACCTCTGGAAACACCTCCTTTAAAAAACCGCCGCCGGAGCCAATCTCAAGGTGTTTGCCGCCTTTTATACGCCGGGCTTTTTTTATAAACACGTCGTACCAGTCCATGTAGAGTCGTTTTAAAAACGGTTTTTTAAGAATGATGTCGCGATGCGCCAGCGTGGCGCGCGGGTCATCCAGGTCAAACGGTATGGTATATTTTTTAAACACGGTGGCGGCTGGCAAAAATATTAAAATAATGTGCTTTATCCAGCGGCTCCAGCGCTGTTACTTTTTCAGGCGTTAAAAGCGTCAGGCTGTTGTTTTCGAGCAGGTAACAGTGAAAACCCATGCCGGTTAAAAACCGGAAGTACTTCATCAGTGAGCTGCCGGCTTTTTTTAAGCCATAAGGCCAGAATTCTGAAATGAGCTTCACTTCTTTGTTTTGCTCCAGGGTGGCCTGCATGCCTTTTACAGCCTGCATTTCAAAGCCCTGTATGTCCATCTTGATAAAGCTTACGGGCCGGCCCTTTAAATAATCATCAATGCTCACCGCCTCAATTTCCAGCACGCTGTCGTATTCTTCGGGCTGATACGTTCGGTGATCTACGTTGAGCTCTTTCGAGGTGTAAATTTTTATCCGCTCTGTTTTTGGTCCCACTGCTTTGTGATTCAATACCACATTTTTTAAGTGGGCAGCGGTTTTTGTCAAATGCTTAAAATTGCGGGCATCGGGCTCGAAGCAGTGCACGGCTCCTTTTGGGCCGGCCAGCTGCGAAAGCAGGTCCGCATAAAAACCAATGTTGGCGCCAATATCAAGCACCACATCGTTTTTTTTAATGTGCTGTTTAAGCAGGCTGATCTCAAAAGCATCCTGCCTGTTTTTGAACACACTGTAAAGCGGCTTGTACAGAAAAAAAGCGCGCCTGTAAAGAAAATTACCAAATTTGATGCTGAATGACATGCGGGTTGAGGATAGGCGCTGGTTTAATAAATGATTTCGTACACAGTGGCTTCTTCGGCAGCTCCTTCGGTATGCACCAGTCGTAATTTTTGAGGATACTTTTGAGCAATGGGCGCCATAATGCGGTGTATGGTATTGATATACCCCTGGCCAGGATCGTTGGGATCGCGGCGCAGGCTGCCCAGCATCACATGCGTTACCTTATTGTTTTTAAAATAGGCCAGGGCGCTGTCGGGGTTTGACTGCTCGGTAAGGCTGTCCTTTTTTATCACGCTGTAAACAGGGAAGAATTTTTTTCCTTTGCCATATACAAAGCTCATAGGCGCCTTGCGGCTGGCCACCAACGATGTTTGCGGCAGGCTGTCGGCACACCACGCGCTGCATTTTAAAAAGTTGCGCCAGTCGGGGGTATACCCGTAATATGTATCGCCGCTTAAATTTTTCCGCACAATAGGTATATTGGCACCGCCGCGTTTAAGCGACGAAAGGCAAACCGAGCCTACCAGGAGCCCGGCCAGCACCAGGTAAATGGTTTGGCCGATGCCGGGTTTGGTGGTAAAATGATAAAAAACATACAGCATCAGGATGAGAAGCACCGGCATGCAAACAAGCGTGATACGGGCCTGGTCCCAGCGGGCTTGCAGAATTACGAAAGAAAGGATGATCTGCGCCCCGGTAAAGAAGCCCAGCAAAGTCATTGTTTTATTTTTTTGCCGGTACAGCAGCCAAAAGCCTGTAATGGCAATCAGCAGCGTGATAAATGCAAGGATGCCGTACACTTCCACGCTTCGTTCATCGCGCCAGCCCAAAAGCTGGTAAAAGCGCTTGCTGAGCGACAGGTTGCAGTTATCGAGAAAACGCTGGATAAATCCCGAAAAAGTTTCCTGGCCCTGTGAAATATCGTAAGGATCTTTTTGCAATAATATTTTTCCCTGGCCAGCAAACTGATTTTGTGCTTTCCACACCGAGCGCACCAGCAGCTCGTAAACAATCTTAATGGCCAGGTAGCTGCCCAGCGAAACAGCCACGGCTTTCCAGTTTTTTTCGAGTGCAAAAAACAAAAGCACCGCCGGTATTACTACTATGGCCGAGCTTTTTACCGTGCTAATGAGAAACAGGCTCAGGCCAAACAGGAACCACAGCTTAAGCTGGCTTTTGATATTAACGGGTTGGCTCCTGGTGATATCAATTACTTTTACCGCGTAAAAAAAGAAAAG
This sequence comes from Bacteroidia bacterium, assembly GCA_044221905.1. GTDB lineage: Bacteria > Bacteroidota > Bacteroidia > B-17B0 > Aurantibacillaceae > Aurantibacillus. Next base: position 485,661 of record JBGAOE010000004.1, on the reverse strand, counting down.
ACCCTGCAGGAAAAAATACAGGGCTTCGGTAAAGGTCATGCTGGCGTAATAAATAATTAAATAATTGGTGGCCTGAAAAATTGCCACCGGTATAAACACAATGGCAGGAACACGGCCCTTTAATGCTTTGTAAAAAAGAACAAAACCAAGTAAATTAAACAAAACTGAAAAAAGCTTGAAAATAATGAGCTTAAAGCCCATCATGCCTATCAGCAGACCAAGGAACATAGGGTAAAGAGGCGCGTTCTGCGTGTAAAAGTAATCAGGAAACTCGTGTACATACCGCCATCCGCCTTCCAGGTACAGGGCATCATCATGTGCCTCGCTGATGCGGGCGTTAAAAGAGATCAGGGAGAGGAGAATGCAGGCAACCAGCAATACATAAAAAATACGGCTGTCGTTTTTGGCAGCCCAGTTCTCAAATTTATCGTAAAGTGTTTTGGGATTTTTGACGGCGCTGCTTGTTGCTTTTTTATCCTTGCTCATAGTGGGCAAAAATAGTAATTATTCCAACTTCTTCATCCTTCGACAGGCTCAGGATGACCTTCGCACTTCGACATTTTGACCTTCCGCCTGACAAATAGTTTAATAATTCGGTTTTTATGGTAACAGTACAATGGGGGTTAACCTCTTAAGGCATCAAGCAGCTCGTTGAGCAGTTCAATTTTTTGCACAGGAAGGTTTTTGAAAATGTCTTTAGTGGCATCGTCAATAAAATCGAGGCGTTTTAATAAGTCCAGGCCTTGTTCTGATATGAGCAGGTTCACACTTCGGCGGTCGTTGGGGCACTGGCCGCGGGTAACATAGCCTTTGGCTACCAGCTTATCGATGATGCGCGAGGCATCGCTCATAGGATCGAGCATCCGCTCCTTCACCAGCTTCAGGCTGCTCTCGGTAGGGTACTGGCCGCGCAATATCCTGAGCACATTGTATTGCTGCGTTGTCAGATCCAGCCCTTTAAAAAAATCATCATAATGTTTACCCAGCCAATTGGTGGTGTAAATAAGATTAATGGCCAGCTTTTGCTGCGGCGATTTAAAGCTGCTTTGTTTTATTTCGTCCTCAAGGGCCATCTTATAAAAAAAGCCCCCGAAACAATTCGGGGGCTCAGGGGCAATTAAAAATTAAGCTTTATTTAATTCAATGTTCAGGTCAATCTTCACCTCTTCGCTCACGGCTACACCACCTGCTTCCAGGGCGGCATTCCAGCCCAGGCCAAAGTCTTTGCGGTTAATGGTACCGGTAATTTTAAAGCCGTTTTTGGTGTTTCCATAAGGATCTTTCACCACTTTGGCTGCGCCAATGGCATTAAATTTCACTTTTTTAGTTACACCGTGCATGGTCAGCTCACCTTCTACCGTATAAGAGGTAGCGCCTTTGCCGGTAGGTTTCATGCTGGTGCTTTTAAAGGTAATGTTAGGGTATTTGGCCACATCAAAAAAGTCAGGGCTTTTTAAGTGTCCGTCGCGTTTTTCATCTTCGGTATTGATCGAAGCGGCATCCACGGTAAAATCAATTTTTGCGTCGGTAAAATCCATGTCGCTTTTTGAGCTAACAGAGCCCTGGTATACTTTAAATTTACCTTCGGTTTCGCTCACCATCATGTGGGTTACCGAAAAACCAAGTTTGGAGTGCGATGCATCCACTTTCCAGCTTACCTGGGCGCTCGCGGCCGATACCATCAGCAGGGCGGCGATAGGAGTAATAAATTTTTTCATGTTTTAAATAGTTTAAAGATTAGGCTGCAAATGTATGTTATAACATTTAATGTTGTAACATTTAAGTGTTAAATTATTGTAAAGTCACGTTCGTTCAGTAATTCAAAGCAGCCCGGCTCAAGATCGTTGAGATGAAGCTTCCACAGGCGAATGCGCTTTAACCTTAGCACGCCATAGCCCAGGTTATGGCACATGCGCCGGATCTGCCGGTTTTTGCCTTCTTTTAAAATCACGCGGATGCCGTTGTTTTCCATAGCCTCACAAAAACAGGGCTGGCTTTGTGTGTTGCCAATCCGTACCCCGCTGCTGAAAGCCTGCAAAAAATCCTCGTCCGGCGTTCTGTCCAGCTGCACCAGGTATTCTTTTTCCTTTTCAAATTTTGGGTTGCACAGTGTTTCCACCCATTTGCCATCGTTGCTTAATATCAGCAGGCCTTCCGATTGCTGGTCGAGCCGGCCGGCAATAAACAAGGGGTCAAACCCTTTAAAAAAATCCGACAGGTTGTTGGGCACGGCAGCGTTGAGGCTGCTTTGATAACCCACCGGCTTGTTGAACTTCAGGTACACCAGTTTTTTACGGGGCCGTATCACGCGCGGGCCTATATTTATTTGCGATACGTCATCCAGCATCACGTTGTCGGTAACCGTCCTGCCGTTTACCAGCACCAGGCCTTGTGCCAGGTGTTGCCGGGCTTCTTTATTGCTAAGCCCAAGCGTGTGCACCAGGTAATAAACAATGCGCTTCGAAAAACTCATATTATTGGTACAAGTGGTTTTTTAATCGTTTTTAAATGCGGTAATTTTGGTTGGTGCAAGAAATAATTTCGATAACGAATATCCGCAAAACCTATAAGATAGGCAATGAAGTGATTGAAGCGCTGAAAGATGTGTCGCTCACTATTTTTAAGAACGAATACGTAGCGCTGATGGGCCCTTCGGGAAGCGGCAAATCCACCCTGATGAACATGCTGGGCTGCCTCGACAGCCCCAGCTCGGGCAGCTATGTGCTCAACAACCTTTCGGTGGCCACCATGAGCGACAACGAGCTGGCGGAAGTGCGCAACAAGGAGATTGGCTTTGTGTTTCAAACTTTTAACTTGCTGCCACGGGCCACTACGCTCGACAATGTGGCCTTGCCGCTGGTGTATGCGGGCTTTGGCAAAAACGAGCGCAATGCCCGCGCCAGAGAGGTGCTGGAGAGCGTAGGCCTGGCCAACCGCATGAATCACAAGCCTAACGAGCTGAGCGGCGGACAGCGCCAGCGGGTGGCTATTGCCCGAGCACTGGTAAACAACCCGGCCATCATCCTGGCCGATGAGCCTACGGGTAATCTTGACAGTAAAACATCGGTGGAAATAATGGGTTTGTTTGAAGAAATTCATAAAAAAGGGAATACGATTATACTGGTAACGCACGAAGAGGATATTGCCCTGCATGCGCACCGCATTGTGAGGTTAAAAGACGGACTGGTAGAAAGCGATACCATCAACACAAGAATCACCACTTATAAAAACAGGGTGGAGGCGATGGACAATTAATATTAATTCAAAATTTAAGATTCAAAAGCGGTGTCTCTTTTAATAGAATGTCTAGACCCAAAGTAGTTTAGCACATCAAACGGGGCTATTTTTGAATTTTAAATTTTGAATTTTAAATTTCACCAAGTAATTTTAAGGTTTGTAATGAAATTTGTAACTCTTCTGGCCTTGTTTGCCTCACTGTCTGTAAAAGCACAGCTCGATTCGGCCATAGCTCTTCCCCTGGTTAGCATTCACTTAGGCGGCCATATTCCCTCGGGTGATATGGTGCAGCGATTTGGCCCAAACCTGCAGGCGGGCGGCTCGTTTATGTACAAAACAAAGAAAAACTGGCTGCTTGCCGCCGATTTCAGCTACCGTTTTGGCCGCAATGTGAAGGAGGACGTGGTGAAGCAAATGAAAAACACCGATGGCTTTGTGGCCGATAATGAGGGGTTTCCGGCCGATATACGCATTACCGAGCGGGGCATGAGCATACAGCTGTGTTTTGGCCGCGTGTTTAAGCTGGCCAGCGCCAATCCCAACTCGGGCCTGATGGTGATGGTGGGAGGCGGCTACCTCGAGCATAAAGTGAAATTATACGATGCCCAGCGCAAGATAGCCGCCATTAAAGGCGAGCTGGCCTATGGCTACGACCGCCTCACCAATGGCTTTGCATTGAGTCAGTTTGTAGGCTACCTGTTTTTGAGCGAAAACCGCATGCTTAATTTTTATGCGGGGTTTGAATGTTACCAGGCTTTTACCAGCAGCGTGCGCAAAATGAATTACGACACCGGCCTGCCCGATACAAAAAAGCGCCTGGACGTGCTTACGGGCATCCGCTTTGGCTGGATATTGCCCCTGTATAAAAAGAAACCCAACGATTTTTATTACGATTAATTTTACGGATGGTTCTTTACAACCTCATTATTTATTGCTACGGCCTGGTGATAAAGCTGGCCTCGGTAAAAAAAACAAAAGCCAGGCAATGGGTGGAAGGAAGAAAGAACTGGCGGCAAAACCTTGCCCGCGATATCAGCAGCTTAAACAGCCAAAAGATCATCTGGATGCATTGCGCTTCCTACGGTGAATTTGAACAGGGCCGGCCGCTGCTTGAGGCCATCAGGACCCGCCACCCGCAATATAAAATTGTGCTTAGCTTTTTTTCGCCCAGCGGTTACGAGGCATTTAAGCATAACAACGGAGCCGATGCGGTATGCTACCTGCCGCTGGATACGCCGCGCAACGCCCGCGATTTTATCAGCATTGTAAAGCCGGCGGTAGCTGTTTTTATCAAATATGAGTTTTGGGTTAATTTTTTATTCGCCCTGCAGCAGGCAGGTGTGCCCACTTTTCTGGTTTCGGCCGTGTTTAAGCCGCATCATCCGTTTTTTAAATGGTACGGCGGTTTATTCAGAAGGTCCTTAAAAACGTTTCATACGCTTTTCATACAGGATGAAGCCTCGGGCCGGCTGTTGCAAAATATTGGCATCCGCAATTACGAAGTGTGCGGCGATACCCGTTTTGACCGGGTCATGGAGATCCGGAAGAATTTTGCACCACTGCCATTTTTTGAAGAGTTTTGTGCCGGCCACAAAATACTAATAGCCGGCAGCAGCTGGCCCGGCGATGAAGCGCTGCTGATCAATGCCTACAAGCAGCTAAACCGGACGGACCTGAAGCTTATTATTGCCCCGCACAATGTGGATGAATTGCATGTAAGCGGTTTGCTGCAGCAGCTCGAAAAAAACGACCTGCCCTATCTGCAGTACAGCAAACAGCAAAAAAACAATGCAAGCGCTGTGCTGGTGGTGGATACCATCGGTTTGCTGTCTAAACTATATTATTACGCCACGGTTGCTTATGTGGGCGGCGGCTTCGATTCAGGCATCCACAACTGCCTGGAACCGGCGGTTTATTTAAAGCCGGTGCTGTTTTACAACCACAATTATCAAAAATACAACGAGGTAGTGGAGCTGGTGGCTCTTGGTGCGGCCCAAAGCGTTGAAAACAGTGCCGGGCTGGCAGAGGCTATCGGATCGCTGCTAAGCGATGAAGCCAAGCAAAAGCTGCGCGAAGCAAGGCTGAAAGCATATTTCGAAAAAAACTCAGGTGTCACCGAAAAGGTGCTGGGGTCTATGCGCCTGGATTAACGGTTTTGGTAATGGATTGCCACAGCAGGTCGGCGCTTCGGTCCCACGAAAATTTCTGTTTTTGCCGCTTTCCCTTTTCCACCAGTTCCTGCTGCAGTTTTTCGTCGCGGTAAAGCTTCAGCATGGCGTTTTTCACTTCGGTAATATCAGCAGGGTTTACCAACAGTGCGGCATCGCCTGCTACTTCGGGCAGGCTCGTTACATTACCGCTGATGATGGGCACTCCCGCTTCCATGGCTTCAATTAAAGGAATGCCAAAACCCTCGTAGTAAGGAATAAAGGTAAGAGCCGTGGCGCTGCCCAGCACCAGGGCCAGCTCGTCGTTGCTCAGGCGGCCGGTAAAAATCACTTCGTCCTGCATGGCCAGCTCTTCAATAATCCGGCGAATGGGCACAACGCCCCAAAAATCGGGCCCGGCCAGCACCAGCTTCATATCGCTGCCGCTTTCCTTTTTAAATTGCGCAAAGGCTTTAACCAGGTTGGGAATGTTTTTACGCGGGTGCAGCGAGCCTACAAATACAAAATAATTTTTACCGCCGCTTATCTGCGCCCGGGTGTGCCGGCGGGTAGCCTCATCCAGCGGGTTAAAAAAGGAATTAATGCCGTTGTACACCACGTCTATTTTGGCCGGGTTGGCCTGGTAGTGGTTTACCAGCTCTTTTTTGCTGTACTCTGAAACGGTGGCAATGCGGCTGGCGGCTTTGGCATAGCGCGGAAAGTAGTGGTTGTAAAATTTGGCGGTGAGCGGCCTCAGGTCTTTTGGATGGTGTAAAAAATTAATGTCGTGAATAACGGGCAGCTGCGGGCACCTGGCACCCAGCGATAAAAAACCGTCGGGCGACAGGAACAGGTCGGGCTGCATGCGGTTAAGGATGTTTTTTACCGAAAACTGAAACCAGGCGTAATACAGAAAGGGGTGCCGGGCCTGGGGCGACAAGCTGAGCGGGGTGATGTTATCTGAAAAAATGAACTCCTCGTCGAAAGCGCGGTCAAATAAAAATACAAAATGAACATCGGGGTTGTTTCGGGTGATGCGCTGAAGGGTTTGGTAGCTGAACCAACCGATCCCCTCGAGCCTGTCTCTTAACAATAATCGGGTGTTTACAACAATTTGCACAGCACAAATCTAGCTATTGATTAGCTAAAACCATAAAAAAAACTATATTTGTCCGCTTTAATGCAAAAGAAGAAATTTATATTCGACCTGGCTCTTTTGGTGGTTCTCAATCTTTTAATCAAGCCTTTCTGGACGATTATTGTAGAACCCAAAGTGCAGGGCCAGATCGGAAATATTGATTACGGCGAGTACTCCGTGATCTTTGCCTATTCGCTGCTGCTCAACATTTTTCTTGATTTTGGCCTTACCAATTTTAATAACCGCAACATTGCGCAAAACAGCCATTTGCTCAGCAAACACTTCAGTAAAATGCTCGGCTTTAAATTTCTGCTGGGTGTATTTTATATGCTGGTGTCGTTTACCATCGGTTTTCTTGTTCTTGGTTATAATCCCCTGTTATTGGTTATTCTTTGCTTCAACAGCTTTTTGCTCAGCTTTACCACGTTTCTGCGCTCCAACCTCCAGGCGCTGCACCTGTTCCGGCTCGACAGCCTCCTGTCTGTGCTCGACCGGGTGATCATGATCATAATTGTGGTGGCCATGCTGTTCAATGTGTTTGGCCTACAGGTAAGCAGCCTCAACTTTGTGCTGGCCCAAACCGCCGGCTACGCCCTTACCTCGCTGATTTGCTTTATTGTGGTGCTCAACAAAACCCACACCTTTAAGCTTAACTGGGACTGGGCCTTTAACACCATGATCCTTAAAAAAAGTTTTCCTTTTGCAGTGCTGGTGCTGCTGATGACCTTTTACAACCGGCTAGACAGTGTGATGATAGAGCAGATGCTGCCTGGAAATCAGGGCAAGGAGCAAAGCGGCATTTATGTAAAAAGCTTCCGCCTGCTGGATGCCGCCAATCAGATTGCCACGCTGTTCTCCATCCAGCTCATTCCGCTGTTCAGCCGCATGCTCAAAAACAGGGAGAATATTGAGAATATTGTAAAGCTTTCGTTTACGCTGTTGGTTACCCCGGCCCTCATCGTTTCAATAAGCACTATTTTTTATGCCGAGCAGTTCTTCGATAAGATCTATACCGGTGATACCGAAGGGTACGAGATACTGGCCATTATTATGAATTGTTTTACGGCGGTGTGCCTTACCTGTATTTTTGGCACCCTGCTTACGGCCAGCGGCAATTTAAGAAAACAGAATTTTGCCGCCGTGGGCGGTATTGTGATCAACGTGGTGCTCAACCTCATTCTTATTCCCAAGTTTCAGGCCCTGGGCAGCGCCATTTCGAGCCTGGTTACACAAATGATCACCGGCCTGCTGCAGGTGTACATCTGTTACAAAGTGTTTAAGTTTCATGTAAACAAAAAGCTGCTTACCTCGCTTTTCCTGTTTATTGCCGGCCTCTTCTTTATTAACTACTTTACATTAAATTTAACCGGACAATGGATGGTTAATTTCGTGATTATGCTTATTTTTAGCGGCTTATTGGCATTTGTAACCGGAATGGTTAATCCAAGATCAGTTTTACGTTTTATAAAAATTAAATAATCAAATAAATAATATGATAGGCAATATCTCAACCAAGGATTTAGTATTAAAAGTATTATCATGGCGCCGGAAATTTCTGTGGATTTCTATTGCTACAGTTATCGTTTCGGGAGTGCTGGTATTTTTAATACCCAAACAATATAAATCCACAGTTGTTATGTTCGCTACCCGGCAGTTCTCGGTGTCGAAGCTGGTAATAGAGGCCAATGCGGGCAACCAGGAGGATTATATCCGGATAGGCGATGCCGACGACCTGGAGAGGCTGATGCAGCTGATGAACTCCGACGAGCTGAAAATGCGGGTGGCCGACAGGTTTGATCTGTGGAAACGCTGGAGGGTTGACAAAGACGATTTGGCTTACCACTACCTGCGCCTTAAATGGGACGACCAGGTAAGCACCAAGCGCACGGAATACGGCAGCATTAAACTTGAGGTTTACGATTATACGGCTAATGGAGCCGCTGAGCTGGCCAATGGCATTGCCCAGTACGCCGATAGCGTAAAGGCCGACATGAACCGCAACATTACCCGGCCTGTGATGAAGATTGTTGAAGAGGAATACAATCTTACGCTCAACCGCATGAAAGAGCTGGAAGACAGCCTGCAGGTGCTGCGTGAAATGGGAGTGCTGCACTATAAAGAGCAGGTGAAGGCTTATGCCAAGGCTTATGCCAAAGCCGTTGATAAAAACGATGTGGGAGCCATGAAGCGCCTGGAAGGAAAGATGGATACCCTGAGCAAATACGGCGGAGCTTACCAAATTATGCACGACAATCTGGATAAGTACAGCTCAAAATACCCCGACATTAAAATGAAGTACGACGAGGCGCTGGTGAACTACCGCTCCATGATTCCCGTTAAATTTGTGGTGCAGCCTGCTTACCCCAATGAGTTTAAAGCAAAACCGTCGCGGTTGATGCTGATGATCATTTCACTGGTGGCTACAAACCTGCTGGGTTTATTTGTAATGCTGATCAAAGAAAAATTCTGGCCGCTGCCGCCTCCACGGTAAAAGCAATTGTACAAAAGGTAATAACATGTCCATCGGCTTGGTTAGGTTCTTAAAATTATACGCGGTTTATATTATTGCAGGCCTTTATATCCTGGGCAATGCATACGTGCTGGCTTATAACAGGCCTTACTTTTACTATTACAACATAGTTCCCTTTGCCCTGTTCATTATTTACGCGGCCATTTTTCACCTTCAGCAGCTGGTGTTTTTTCTTGCTTTTGCCACCCCTTTATCTGTTACATTAAAAGACCTGGGCATGACGGAGGGGCTCAATCTCAGCCTCCCCACCGAGCCGGTAATGGCCTGCATTATGCTGCTGTACATGCTCAACCAGCTCAGTTCGGGACTTACCGACCAGAAATATGTGCGGCATTCCATCAGCCAGATCATAATAATACAGATACTGTGGATGATTGTGACCACCATTACCAGTACCGATGTGGTGGTTTCCATCAAGTACGTGATCTCGCGTCTCTGGTTTGTTTTCAGCTGCTATGTGATCATGCCGCACCTGTTCCAGAGCAGAAAGAACATTATTACGTTTGTGATGTGTTATTCCTGGGCATTGGTGATTGTTGTTTTTTACACGCTGGCGCGCCATGCCGCATATGTATTTAACTTTAAAGCTGCCGATTGGGTGGTGGATCCTTTTTACAACGATCACACAGCGTATGGCGCCGCTCTGGCAATGTTCATTCCCGTGCTGTTTTCCTTTACGCTGCTCAAGTCGGTGCCCAAATTTATCCGGGGCGTTTCACTTTCACTGCTATTACTGTTTATACTGGCCATTATTCTTTCGTATGCCAGGGCAGGCTGGCTCAGCCTGGGGGTGGCGCTTCTCATCCTCGGTACGATGGCGCTTAATATCCGGTTTCGCCCACTGGTTATTACTTCGGCGGTGCTCACAGCGCTTTTCCTCATTTTTCAAACAGAGATTATTATGGTGTTGGGGCGCAACAACGTGGATGCCGAAGGCGACTTTAGCAAGAACCTTGAATCGATGACCAATATTTCCACCGATGCCTCTAACCTCGAGCGCCTAAACCGCTGGAGCTGTGCCATCCGCATGTGGGAAGACAAGCCGATTTTTGGCTGGGGGCCCGGCACGTATATGTTTAAATACGCACCATACCAGCTCAGCGGCGATCTTACCATCATCAGCACCAATTTTGGCGACAATGGCAATGCCCACAGCGAATACCTGGGGCCGCTTTCTGAACAGGGCGTTTTTGGTCTGCTGATTGTGCTGGCCTTACTGTTTTATTGCACCTCCATGGGCTACCGGCTGTATTATACCATTGAGCACCGCGATACCAAGATCATTACCATGGGGCTTTTTATGGGCCTGATGACCTATTTTGTGCATGGCTTCCTCAATAACTTCCTGGATACGGATAAGCTGTCGGTGCCCTTTTGGGCCTTTTTATCGGCGCTGGTTTCTATTGATATCTTCTACCGCCGGAAGCGCCGTGTAACGGAAAGCGCTTTTAAAAATTAAGATCGGATACCTTTACGGTTAACAAGGCAATGTCGTCGGGAAATTCGTTCTCGCCCTTAAATTCTTCGGCGTAAAATAAAATGGCTTTGTTTACAAACTCCGGCGCCGATTGGTGGTTTTTTTCGATGATCTCTTCCAGCGCTTCCACGCTCAGCGAATCGTTCTGAAAATTGTAGGTATCGGTTAGCCCATCGGTGTAACACATCACCATAAATTCAGAGGTGTAATTAAAAGAGCCTACTTCTATTTGCTCCAGGTCGTCGTTAATGCCCAGCAGGCGGCAGCCTTTGTTCAGCTCTGTGAATTTATTTTCGTAAAACAGCAGGGGGGCGTTGTGCCCCGCGTTAATATAAGAAAACTGCTGGCTTTTGATGTTGAGCCGCGCAATGAACAGCGATACAAATTTTTCGGTTTTGGCGTTTTGCAGCACCCGCCTGTTCAGCTGAAGCACAATGTCTTTTAAATCCTGTGTGTAGCTGATAAGACTGTGCAGCGTTGCCTGGATGTTGCTCATCAGCAGCGCTGCAGCAATTCCTTTGCCGCTCACATCGGCAATGCAAAAAATATACTCGTCGTTATTCAGGGCTAAAAAATCGTAGTAATCGCCGCCCACCTGCTGGTGCGGTAAATAGGTGGCTGCTACCTGCAGCGCCTCGGTGTTGGGCAGATTTTTCGGAAACAGCATCTGCTGCATGCTTTGCGCCAGCTCCAGCTCCTTTTTCAGCTGGGCGCGCTGAATGTTTTCTTTATACAGCTTTTTGTTTTCGATAGAAACGATGATGATGTTGGTGAGCGTTTGAATAAACGGCAGGTGCTTGATGGCTGCGCTCAGCTCCAGCTTCTCCTGGTTCACATCGCCCAGCAGCACAAAGGCCAGCGGCGTTTTTTTATGCGACACAGGAATCACGATCTCAAAGCTTTTGCTCAGCTCGCCCTTGCTGAAGGTGATGGTTTCTATTTCGTGTATGTCCAGCAGCTCGTCTTCAAACACCACGTGATTAAAGTCGCGGTCAATGCCGTATTTTAAAATGCACTTCCATTCCTTGTCAAAGCTGAACAGCACCAGCTTGCCCACGCCCAGCCGGTTCTCGAGTATATCCTGGTAAAGGTCGAGCAGCTGCGCCGTGGAAATGTTGTTGTTGATAGCCTTGGTGATCTCAAGCAAAGCGTTCAGCTTCAGATCCTGGATTTGTTTTTGTTTGGATATTTTAGAAGTTTCTGTCAAAGGCTTAAATCAAATAAACCGCTTCTTTTTCTTTTTTCGAAAAGTCGGCCTCAATGTGCTCCTGCAGGCTGGTGCTCAAGGTAAGCCCCACGTAATCGGCCTTTACCGGAAAACGTGTATGGCTCCTGTCTACCAGTATCACCGTGTTGATCTTTTTAACGGGCTTGTCTAAAAACGCTTTCACGGCATACATCAGCGTTTTTCCGCTGTTCAATACATCGTCCACCAGTATCACGGCTTTGTTCACAAATGCTTTCTCGTCAAAATCGAGCTTTGGCTCTCCTTCCCACGGCTTCTCCTTATTAAGCGTTATTTTACCCAGCGTTATTTTCAACGTGGAAATGTCTTTAAGCTTTTCGCCCAGGGCCTGCGCCACTTTGTAGCCGTTGCCATCAATGCCCACCACCAGCAGCTCTTTTTCCGAAAAGTTGTTTTCGTATACTTCAAAGGCCAGGCGGTTCAGCTTTTGCCCGATCTGCAGCGTATCCAATATTTTTACCTTGCTCATTTGTAATTGCGGATGAGTTGGGTGAGCGCTTTTTTCACCTTATCGTTAGGCTCACACAACGGCAAACGAACATAAGGACTGCATTTTTTTAAAAGACTCAATGCAAATTTTATGCCTCCCGGGTTGCCGTCGGCAAACAGCTGATCGGTAATGTCGGTAAGCCCGTAATGCAGTTTTTGCGCCTCGTCAAATTTATGTTTCAGGCACAGGCGCACCATGTCGCTGAGGTCTTTTGGAAAAGCATTGCCAAGCACGGAGATCACACCTTCGCCGCCTGCAGCTATTACCGGCAAGGTAATGGCATCGTCGCCGCTTATCACCATAAAATTCTTCGGCTTGTTTTTGATGACCTTCATAATCTGGTCTATGTTGCCGCTGGCCTCTTTGGTGGCCACAATGTTTTTAAAATCCCTGGCTATGCGCACCTGCGTTTCCCAGGTAACATTGCTGCCGGTGCGGGCCGGCACATTGTATAAAATAATGTCTTTTTTTGTGGCCTGCGCCACGGCTTTAAAGTGCTGATAATACCCTTCCTGGCTGGGCTTGTTGTAATAGGGCGCCACCGACAGGATGGCCTCAAAGGGTTTCAGGTCTGTGTGTTTGATGGTATCTACCACTTCCCTGGTGTTGTTGCCGCCAATGCCGATCACCAGGGGCAGTTTTTTGTTGTTGGCTTTTACGATGGTATCCAGCACCAGCTGCTTTTCCTTCTTATCCAGCGTTACGCTCTCGCCGGTAGTGCCCAGCGCCACAATATACTCCACCTTGCCGGCGTGCAGATGTTTTACAAGGCCTGCCAGCGCCTGGGTGTCCACCTCTCCTTTTGCGTCAAACGGGGTTACAATGGCCACGCCTGTTCCCCTCAGGTTTTTATTACTCATCGTATTATAAATATAATTAAAAAAATTGGTTTGTTTTATTTCAAATTAAAGTATTCATTGGCCATCACCGCAATCTCGTTGCCATAGGCCAGGCTGGCGGTTGCTGCCGGGCTGGGGCTGTTAATCACGTGCATGGCGTTGCCGTGTTTTTCTATTTTAAAATCGTCCAGCATTTCGCCTTCAGGCCCCAGGGCCATGGCCCTGATGCCGCAGCGGCTGGCCACAATGTCATCCATTTGCAGGCTGGGAATGAGCGTGCGAAGGCGGTTCAGGAAATAGGTTTTGCTGAACGCGCCGCGGTACTCGTCCAGGCCAAAGCGCCAGTGCTTGCCAAAAAATTTCCAGGTGCCTTTAAAACCAAAGGCATCGGCGGTGTCTTTCAGGCTAAAGGCGGTTTTGTTGTAACCCTCGCGGTCAAACACAAATACGGCATTTGGGCCGCACTCGGTGCCGCCGTGGATCATACGCGTAAAGTGCACGCCCAGGAAAGGGAATTTAGGATTGGGCACCGGGTAAATGAGGTGCTTTACTTTATGCAGCCCCTTTTCGGTAAGGTCGTAATAATCGCCCCTGAAACCGATGATGGCGGCATCGCTTTTTTTGCCTTCCTTTTTTGCCACCCGGTCGGCCTGCAGGCCCGAGGTGGTAATGATATGGCTGGCGGTAAACGTTGAGGTTTTGGTGATGACGGTGGTTTTGTCGGTACCGCGCTCAAAGGCGGTCACTTCCTGCGCCGTTAATACTTTACTGCCGTTGTTTTTAGCGTTAATGAGCTCTGCATATTTGCGGGCCACCTCGCCGTAATCGATAATGCCGGTGCAGCCTACGCGAATGCCGGCAATGCCTTCGCAAAAAGGTTCAATTTCTTTTATCTGTGCCGGGGTAATCAGCTCCATGTCTTCCACACCATTGGCCTGCCCGTTGGCAAATACCTTGTTCATGTGTGCCAGCTCGCTTTCGTGTGTGGCTACTATTAATTTGCCGCAAATGTCGTGCGCAATTTTATGGTCTTTGGCAAACTGCACCAGCTCGCGGCGGCCGGCCACGCAGTTTTTAGCCTTATAAGAGCCCGGCTTGTAATAAATGCCGCTGTGCATCACGCCACTGTTGTGCGAGGTTTGGTGCTGCGCCACTTCCTTCTCTTTTTCAAGAACAAGTATTTTTTTATCGGGATGGTAATTGGTGAGTTTGTAGGCAGTGGCAAGGCCTACAATGCCCCCGCCCACAACGATGATGTCGTAATGCTGATCCATAAAATTATACAGCAAATGTACCAATTAAAGCCGGATTTTTTGTTTTATATTTACCCATTTACTTAACTCCATTCTGTTTAAACAACTGAATTTTATTAGTTTATGAAGATCATTTGCATAGGCCGAAATTATGCCGCACACGCCCGCGAAATGAAAGCCGACCTGCCCACCGAGCCTGTATTTTTTATGAAGCCCGACACCGCCCTGCTCAGGGAGCCGGATTTTTACATGCCCGATTTTACCAGCGACCTGCATCACGAAATAGAGCTGGTATTGAAGATATGCAAGGCCGGCAAGCACATTGACGAGCAGTTTGCTCACAAGTACTACGACGAAATTGGGCTGGGCATTGACTTTACCGCGCGCGACATACAGGCCCAGTGCAAAGAGAAGGGCCTGCCCTGGGAAAAGGCCAAAGCGTTTGACAACAGCGCGCCCATTGGCAAATTTGTAAAAAAGGAAACATTTGGTCCCGCTGCCATTACATTTGATCTAAAAGTGAACGGGCAAATACGCCAGGCCGGCAGCTCGGCCGACCTTATTTTTTCGTTCGACCGGGTGATCAGCCATGTGTCGCGTTTCGTGAGCCTGAAGGTGGGAGACCTTATTTACACTGGTACGCCCGAAGGGGTAGGACCGGTAAAAACAGGCGATGTATTGGAAGGTTATGTGAACGGCGACTCTTTTTTGAAGCTCAACATAAAGTAAAAAGAGCGCCATTTTTCTCTATATTTACTTAACCTTTAATTTATTTCTCATGATCAAAAAACTATTCGCATTATTGGTGTTAAGTACGGGTTTAAGTGCGCAAAGCGGTCTTAATAATCTTGACTTTGAAAACTGGATCGGCAATAGCCCTGCCGGTTTTTTTGGAACCGGCCTGAGCCAGCAAACGGCTTCGCCCAACAGCGGCAATAAATATGTACGCATCACCAGCAATGGCCAGTCTTTTCCAAATACCTCGGGATTCCTGGTATTGAATGGCAACGGCAACAGCACCATGCCGGGCGTGCCTCTGGCTACAACGCCAACAGCTATCACCGGCTATATACGTACCAACATGGTAGGCCAGGATACCGTTTATATTGTGGGTCACCTTCGCAAAAGCCCAAGCAATATTGTAGGTACATTTTTTTACAGCACCAGCCAAACGTATAGCAGCTGGCAGCAGATTAATATCCCCATCCTGTATTTTAGCCCGCAATCGCCCGATACGATTCAAATAACATTTATAGGCAATAAAAGCATGATGAATATGAAAACCCCGAATGCCAATGGCACGTACCTGGAGCTGGATAACTTCATTCTGAACGGCAGTGTGCCAACCGCTTTGTTGGAGCAGCAGGCGAATGGTTCCCTGCGCGCCTATCCAAATCCTGCCTCGCAGGAGCTGTTTATAGAAACGCGCCAAACACAGGGTAGGGTAGAGGTGTATGACATTAACGGCAGGCAGGTAAGCAGCAATGAGATAAACAATCCGCTCACCCGTTTGTTACTGGAAGACTATGCCGCCGGAATATACAGCTACAAGGTGTTAAGCATCGATGGATCGGGGCTGCATACCGGTAAATTTTCGGTTGTAAAATAAAAACTCAGCTTGCTCAAAAAAACGGCCATACTCTTTGTGAAATTTTACCAGGCGGCTATCCGGCCGCTGTTGCCCAATGCCTGCCGCTATACGCCTTCGTGCAGCGAGTACGCGGTGGAGGCCATTCACAAGCACGGTGCTTTTAAAGGCAGCTGGCTGGGACTTAAGCGTATTCTGCGCTGCCATCCCTGGGGCGGGCACGGCTACGACCCGGTTCCATAACACTTAAATTTGTTGTAAATTTGGTCATGCTCATGTTTAACCGATTTTTGCCTTTGCTGGCAGGTGTAGCTTTATTACTATCCTGCAAAAAGGACGCTAAAATAGAAACGCCTCCTGCAACACCTGCTCCCGCCGATAAGAACCCCGAGGTGGTATTTACGGTAAGTGCCTTTGCCAATAACCGTGCGCTGAAAGCGGGGGAGTGGTACAGCAACAGCCTGAACGATAGCTTTACGGTATCCAAGCTGAATTATTATATCTCCAACATTAAGTTGAAATATGCCGATGGCACTGTGTTTTCAGAACCGGAGAGTTACCATTTAAACAAGCACCTGCAGGGCATTACTACCTTTACCATCAATAAAGTGCCCGAAGGCAGCTATACGGCCATTGAATTTATTATTGGCGTGGATAGTGCCCGCAACGTAAGCGGTGCACAAACCGGCGCGCTGGATGAAACCCAGGGCATGTTTTGGGACTGGAACACCGGCTATGTCTTTTTTAAGCTGGAAGGCTACAGCAAAACAACGGCCAATCCCATACCAAAAGATTATTCCATTCACGTGGGCGGATTTTCGGGAACGAACAACTGCCTGCAGAAATGCACCTTTGACCTGAGCAACAAACTGCTGCTGGCTAAAAAAAACCGCCAGTCGCGAGTAAATTTTCACCTGCATGCTGATGAGATTTTTGTGAACCCTGCCGTGATAGGCTTTGATGCCTATGGCGCCGTTTCGGGTGGCAAGCAGGCTAAAACCGTTTCGGCCAATTATCGCGACATGTTTGAAGTGAACAGCGTTGAAAACTAACCGTATCTTTTTTTATCGTTAAAGTTATAATCCCATCCGGAGCCTGTTCACATATTTATTGCTGCTTTGCACCTATGGCTTTTACGCCCAGAATGTGACCATTAAAGGCAAAGCGCATGCGTCCTACATTGGTAAACCCATTCAGCTCTTCACACAAACCGATTATATTACCGGCATCGGCCAAAAAGAGAACCAGGACACAGTGGATGCCGATGGGTATTTTGAGCTGAGCATGCACACCGGCTACACACGCCCGGTAAGCATCCGCATAGGCGATGCCGTGGGCGAGCTGTATGTGGAACCCGATTTTGTGTACGGCATTACTTTCCCCGAGCTCGACCCGGCCCTGAATTACAACAACGGAACCGACCTGTACGTGAATATTGGCGTGATAGGGGCGGACAGCACGGAATTGAATGCGCTGATTTTTGATTACAAAGAGCAATACAGCAATATGTTTACACCCGGTGCAGAGGATGACCGCTTTCTTTCGCGCCCAAAAATGTTCAGGCGGGCCGATTCGCTGAAAAAGCTGTGTGATAAGCGTTATGCAAAAATAGACAACGCCTACTTCAAAAATTACGTGGAATATTCGATCGCCTCCATTAACGCCAGTGTTTCGCGGGGCGAGAATTTTTTAATAAACGGGTATATCCTGAACAAGCCCATTCAGTACAACCACCACGAATACATGAAGTTTTTCAACGCCTGTTTTTCGGGTTATCTTAAGGTGGCAGGGTCGGGCAGCAAAGGGCAGTCGTTATACAACATCATAAATGTAAAAAGCGATTATGGCCTGCTCGTTAATTTTTTGAAAGGGGATAAATTTTTAAAACACGACAGCCTGCGCGAGCTGGTAATTCTAAAAAACATGTGGGATTTTTATTTCAGTCCTGATTTTTCACCCGCTGCCGTTGAGAACATAGTCACCCAGCTCAACCAGAAAACACACATTGCCGAGCATCGCCGCCTCACGTCAACCATGCTGGCGTATTTTAATAAAATGCAGCCGGGCTCGCCGGCCCCGGGGTTTAGTGCAAGAAGCAAGGATGGGACCATTGCCACGCTAAGCTCGTATAAGGGCCGCTGGGTGTATTTAAACTTTTTTTCCACTCAAAACACCGAGAGCCTGAAAGAAATGCCAAAAATTGCCGCGCTTAAAAAGAAATTCGGCGACAAGGTCAGCTTTATCAGCATTTGTGTAGACGATAGCCTGAAAAAATACATTGGCTACCTGAAGGCTAACCCAAAATTTGACTGGACGATCCTATACAATTACGACCGCTCGCTTTACAAAACAGCCAAAGAGTCTTATTTTGTGAATGGCACCGAAGCTTATTTTCTCATCAATAACCAGGGTTACCTGGCGCAGGCCCCGGCACCGCCGCCATCAAAAGGCATCGAGTATAAATTTAACCTGTTGTTTAAATCCAACCGGCGCACAACAAAAACCGGTATCCGGTAAGCTTATTATGATCACTGGCATTAATAAACATTCTATCTGGGAAGAGCAGATTGTGTATGAAGACAATCACATTCTCATTGTAAACAAGCTGCCCTCCGAAATTGTGCAGGGCGACAAAACCGGCGATACGCCCCTGAGCGAAAAAATAAAACATTTTATAAAGGAAAGAGATCTTAAGCCGGGCAATGTTTTTTGCGGGGTTATTCACCGGATCGACAGGCCGGTGAGCGGGTTAGTGATCTTTGCCAAAACCAGCAAAGCCCTTTCGCGCTTTAACGAGCTGTTTCGCGAAAAAACAATTCATAAAAGTTACCTGGCCGTGGTAAAAAACAAGCCGCCAAAAGTAAAGGACAGCCTGGTGCATTACCTGGTGAAGAACGAAAAAACCAACACCTCGCGCGTGGTGGATAAAACAAACAAGCAGGCGCTGAGGGCCGAGCTGGAGTACGAGCTGGTAGCCTCTTCAGACAACTATCACTTATTAAAAATAAAGCTGCTAACTGGCCGTCATCACCAGATCCGCTGCCAGCTTTCGGCCATTGGCTGCCCCATTAAAGGCGATCTGAAATATGGTTTTGCACGCAGCAACGAGGGGGGCTTTATTCACCTGCACAGTTATTCGTTACAATTTGTTCACCCCGTTAAGCAGGAAAATATGGAGGTGCACGCCATGCCACTCAGCAGCGACGCGGTGTGGAGTTATTTTGTAAAACACGCTCAACCGTAGCTTTCGGCAAAATTTTAAATTCTCAGTAAAATCTCAGGCATCGTCACTGGGGTGATATTACGTGCTGCCTTGTAAGCTTGCCGCTGCCCGTTGAGAGCTGAATGGTGTATACGCCCGGCAAAAACTGCTGAACCGGCAGGTTGAACTGGTGCGCCCCCGCATCCAATGAAGCTTTGTTTACATAAAGCTCTCGGCCCATCAGATCAATCAGCTGCACCTGCACATTTTGTTTTTGCTCAAGCGTAAATCCAACATGCAGGTAGTCTTTGGCTGGATTGGGATAACACATCACATTGCTGATGCTATTGTTTAATTCGCTGATGGATGAGGCCACGTACCAGGCCGGCTTTATAACCTGCGATTGCATGATGCGTTTGGAGGTGCTGTCCTGTACAAAGGCAATCAGGTCGCTTTGGTATGGATTTCCCCAAAAATCAAAGCTGCCCATCATGGGCGGATTATTCACATAATAATTTACGGTATAGGTATAGGTTTTTGTGACATTGGCCGTCCAGCTGTTTTCGGCTTTGCCGTTGCCATCGGGAAACATGCGGCGCATGACGTGGTAATAATCGGGCATGTCCACATCGGCGGTATCGGTATAATTGGCGTAATGGCGCTCTACGGCGGCAATGTGCACGCGGTACTTACCGTTTAAGCTTATGAGCGGGATAATGTTGACGGTGATCCTCAGCTTATTTGCGGCCGCATCGATCAGGTAGGTGCCATTAATTTTAAACCAGGACGGATACTGTCTGCTGGTATCCAGGGCTGTATACAGTGCCGGCTGCAGCGCATTGGTGGCAATGCCCTTGCCGTTTATTTTAAGCGAAGGCAGGCCCCAGAGGTTATAATAGCTGTAGCGCTGCTGGCAGTGCAGGTTAAAGCTCAGGTCGCCGTTACCGGGATAATCCATCTGGTAAGCCATGGCATTTACATGCGTGGCGGTGTCGTTTACGCCAATGCTCACGCAGGCGGGATGATATTCGTCGTTAAGGTCTTTGCAGGGGTGGCAGGTTGAAGCTGAAAATTCTTCGGCCAGGCCGTTACGTTGCGTTGTTTGCGCAATCACACTAAGGGCAGGTAAGCACAGCAGGCATGCCATTAAAAAATAATTGCCCAGCCTTTCAGGTTTAAAATACAGGTGCAGCATGGTTATTTAATTTAAAGGTTACGTACCTGAAAGGTAAAAAAAATAATGAACGGCAGCCAATAACGGCGCTGGCTGTTTTGCAATGATCCTTATTTATTTGTTATCTGCCTGGCCGGTCGTTAAATCAAAAAGGACCTTTAATTCCGGAGACAGCGAAAAGATACACCTTGTTCAAAAAAATAAAGTGTGTAACGCCTTGAATGGCGCCGGCTTATAACTGTATAATTTAAAAAAACAACTTCCATGAGCCAAGGAAAAGAAACACCGCGCCAGAAGATGATCTCGATGATGTACCTGGTGCTTACCTGCCTGCTTGCCCTGAACGTGAGCCGGGAGGTGCTGGATGGTTTTGTGACCATTAACGAAAGTATTGAAAATACCAACTCGGGCTTTACCGGCAATACTCAAAAAATACTGGGAGCCATTGACGATGCGGTGAAACAGGGACATCACGAGTTTGAACCTTATTATGCCAAAGCCAAACGGGTGACGCAGCTCAGCTCACAAACATTTGATTACATAGAAAAGGTAAAGAAAAATGTGGTGCGTTACACCGAAGACAGGGCGGGCTCTGATACCATGCCGCTGAAACACATAGAGCAGCTGGATAATTTTGACGGGCCGACTTTTTTTCTCATCGGCCAGGATGAAACCAAATTAAGAACAGACACCTATTCGGCGGTTGATCTGCGTAAGAACATTACCGCGCTCACCGACTCGCTGAATAGCATGCTTGATTTTATGAAAGACCGTAACGGGCTGCGCCTGCCCGAAGGCGATTACCAGGTACTGAAAAATAAGATACGCCTCTTTACCCCGCGCGATAATTTCAGGGATAATGAAGGCAAGCCGCTTAATTGGGAAATTAAAAATTTTTATAATATGCCTTTGGCGGCGGTGGTTACCAACCTTTCGAAAATGCAAAGCGATATACGCGGCATTGAGGCCGAAATGGTGAACGTGTTTGCCTCGGCCGCCGGCAAGCTGGCCGTTAAGTTCGATAGGATGCAGGCACGCATTGTGCCGGTGAGCCAATACATTCAAACCGGTGCCACATACAGGGCCGATGTTTTTCTTTCGGCGTCGTCAACCGATTTTAAGGACGACAACCTGCAGTTTATTTTAGGTGAGGTGGATACCGCCACCGGTAAAGTTGCGCCTGGAGCTACAGTTCTACCCATCGAAAACGGCACGGGTAAGATTAGCCTTCCGGCCGCTACCGCCGGGCATCGCGATATAACCGGCTGGATCAAATTCAGGGACGGCAGCGGGAATTATAAGTACTTCCGGTATAACAACGAATACATTGTGGCTAATGCTGCAGTGGCCGTGAGCCCCGATAAAATGAACGTGTTTTATGCCGGGGTGGATAACCCGCTTACCGTATCGGCAGCCGGCGTGGCGCCCGCCGACCTGGTGGTGACCATAAATGGCGCCGGCGGCACACTGGCCAGCCTTGGCAATGGAAAATACACGGCTAAAGTAAGCGCTGCCGGCAGCTGTTCGGTAACCGTTTTTCAAAAAACGCCCGAAGGCTTAAAACAGCAGGGCGCACCCCAGGTATTTCGTGTAAAAAAATTGCCTAATCCGCCGCTGCGTGTGGCAGGCAAAAGCACGTTCAGCAACCTTGAGCTAAAGGTGGCTGAAGCAAAAAACATCTATTTTATTGGCGTGGATAACACAGGCTTTGAATTTAACGCGCCGTTTAAAGTGCTGAGCTTTTTAATGACACCGGTAATTGGCGGCAATGGCATGGGCGAGTATTTTTGCGAGGGCAACCAGGTATCGGAGCCGGCGCGTAAAATGCTGGGCAAATTAAAACCGAACAGTAAAATTTATATTGAAAACATTAAGGTGATGGCGCCCGATGGCCCAAGGGATTTCCCGATGCTGAAGGTAACCGTAAAGTAGTTGAAAGTTTAAAGTTGAGAGTAGAACAGCAGGACACTTATTCTGAAACTTTACTTAATACAAAGTACATTGTACATTGTACATTGTACATTGTACTTTGTTCTTTACATTTGCTCCCGATTATGCAGCATGTAAAACCTTATCTGAAGGAAGATATTCTGGCGCTCACCCGCCATCGCTCCGGCGAGCAAAAAGTAGGCGAAGCCATTTCCTGTGTTTCCAAAAACTGGCAGGATGATCTTAAAAAGAGCCCGGCGCAGTTTGTATTATTGGGTATTGCCGAAGATATCGGCGTGCGGGCCAATTATGGCAGGGCAGGGGCCAGCACGGCATTCCGCCCGGCACTCGAAAGTTTTTTAAACCAGCAGGGCAATCAGTTCTTTGATCCTGCCTTGGTAATGGCATTGGGTGAGGTGTTTACCGACGATTTGATGAATGCGGCCGCTGACCTGGATATAAAAAAAACGGGTGATCTGGATCAGCTGCGTGGCCTGGTGGCCCGGTTGGATGAGCGCGTGAGTGAAACCGTAAAAATCATTGTAAGCTCTGGTAAAATCCCTGTTATTATTGGCGGCGGGCATAACAATGCTTTTGGCAACATCAAGGGCGCCTCGCAGGCCCTGCAGCAAAGAATAAACGTCATCAACTGCGACCCTCATCTTGACTTCAGACCGCTTGAAGGCCGGCACAGCGGCAACGGGTTTAGCTATGCGTATGAGGAAGGTTTTTTAGAGCACTACGCTGTGTTTGCCATGCATGAACAATATAATAACCAGGCTTCGCTCGATCGCTTTAAAAAGGCCCCGCAGCATTTGTTTTATAATACCTACGAATCGGTTTTTGTAAGGCAGGAGCTCGATTTTTCGGGTGCCTTAAAGCAGTGCCTCGGTTTTGTAAAGGATGCGGCCTGCGGCGTGGAAATAGACCTGGACGCCATTACCAATGTGCCCGCCAGCGCCAAAACCAGCAGCGGCATTTCTCCCATTCAGGCCCGGCAATACATTCACCAGTGCGCGGCAAAGCTAAAACCCCTTTACCTGCACATAGCCGAAGGTGCACCGGTGCTTTCGCACATTAAGGCCGATAATAAAACCGGTAAGCTGGTGGCCTATCTGATTACCGATTTTATTAAAGGTGCTTCAGCTATTGTTCAGTAACAAAACTTTTGCTTTCAGCGGTTAATTTACTGTGGCGCTGCCCAGGCCCATGGTTAAGGTTACAGTTGTACCGCAACTTCCGCCACCAGTGCTTGCGGGTGTTCCGGTCAATGCGCTGTTGGTAAGAGGCGGACTGATGGCCATGAGGCCGATTTGCACGATCTGAATTTTTACATCGCAGTTACCATTTACCGGGCAGCCGCCAAAGTTCAGGTTCATAGAGCTGCCACTGTTTAGTGAAACGATGGGAGATGTGTAACAAATGGTGTTGCACGAGGGATTGATGATAAAGTATTTGAATTTGATGGGGCAGCCCGCCACGAGATTATTGGTAACAGGGTAGGGATTGCTTACCTGTGCCGCTGCGTTTGAAGGCAGCAGAAAAAATGCAAACACAAGCATTGCTGATGTGATCAGTGTTTTAAAAAGAGGTGTTTTCATGATGATCTGGTTTTAAAAGGTTGATGATTTAAAAGTACTGCTGCATACCGCCTTTGTCAATCCGTAAAACTACCTAGGTATAACTTCAATAAAAAACCCGGGATGTTGGTCCCGGGTTTTGTTGGCATAGTTAAATCTATTTAGTTTACTTTAATCAGCTCTACTTCAAACACCAGCCAGCTGCTTGGCGGAATACCGGGACGGCCGCCTTCGCCATAGGCCAGGTTTGGCGGGATCACCAGTTTCATTTTGCCGCCTTCTTTCATCAGCTGCAGGCCTTCGGTCCAGCCCGGGATTACCTGGTTAAGACCAAATGTGGCCGGCTGGCCACGCTCTACAGAGCTGTCGAATTTATCGCCGTTTAAAAAGGTACCTACATAATGCACGGTAACATTGCTGGTGGCGTTGGGTGCTTTGCCGGTACCTTCTTTTTCAACGGTGTAGCGCAGGCCGCTTGGTGTGGCTTGCATGTTGCCGTATTTTTCGTTCAGGATCTTGTCCATGGCTTCTTTCGCCGCTTTGGCTTTGGCATCGGCTTTAGCAGTATAGTTTGTTTTTTCAAACTCAAACACTTTGGCGGCATCAAACGCTTCGGCGTCTTTGCCTTTGCGCAAAATCACCAGTTTATTCAATGTGTCGTTGGTGCGCATTTTGTTTACCACATCCTGCCCCTGCACTACGTGGCCAAACACGGTGTGCTTGCCGTCGAGCCATGGCGTTTCCACATGCGTGATAAAAAACTGCGAGCCGTTGGTGGCCGGGCCCCTGTTGGCCATACTTAAAATGCCGGGGCCAATGTGTTTTAAGCTGGTGTCAATCTCATCAGGGAAATCGTAGCCCGGGCCGCCGCTGCCATTACCCAGCGGGTCGCCGCCCTGAACCATAAAATCCTGCGCATCGCCATTGGCTTTGCTGATCACGCGGTGAAATTTAAGCCCGTCGTAATAAGGCACGCCTTCGCCTTTAGCGCTGTTTTTAACAGCACCCTCTGCCAGACCTACAAAGTTACCAACGGTCATAGGCGTTTTTTTAAATTCCAGTACGGTATAAATATCGCCCTTGCTTGTTTCAAATTTGGCGTACATGCCATCGGGCTGTTTGCTTAAAAATTCTTTATCCATTTTACTCAGTTTTGGTTTTGTTTTTTTTTGCGCCGCTGCCCCAATGCTTATCAGGGAAAAGGCAGTGATCATCAGAAGTAGTTTTTTCATGGTTATATGTATTAACGTGGATAATTAACTACAAATTTGCTGCCGGATTTTTATTGGGCGGGTTGCGGTGCCGGTTGTGCAGGAGCGGGTTTTATATCAATCAGCTCCACGTCAAACACCAATGGGGCATAAGGTGGAATTTGAGCCCTGCCGCCTTCGCCGTAAGCCAGGTTGGAAGGGATGATCAATTTGGCCTTGCCACCTTTTTTCATCATCATTAGGCCTTCTTCCCAGCCGGTGATTACCTGCTGTGGCTGCTGCCCGATCACAAACTCAATCGGCTCGCCGCGTTCTACAGAGCTGTCGAAGGTAGTGCCGTCCAGTAATTTGCCGGTGTAGTGCACTTTTACCATTTCAAGGGCTTTCGGCGCAGGGCCGCTGCCTTTTTTGGTTTCAATGTAAATAAGGCCAGAAGCGTTTGGTTTGGTGGTGATTTTATTATCGGCCAGGTATTTATCAAAATCGCCTTTTTCGCGCTCCATGGCTTCTTTGGCTTTGGCCTGCTGTTCAGCCATCTGCATCTTCTGGTTTTCTTCTATTTCTTTTTTGCTTTTAATGTCAACCATTTTTACAAAAAAAGTGAGGTGCTCACCTGGTTTTACAAACGGCGGCAATTGTTTGTACCCATTGGTTTTCAGGAAAAACGAATCGGAGCTGATGATGAAGCTGGCGCTGTCGCCTTTGGCCATCATTTTTAAAGCGTCCTCAATACCGCCAATGCTCATTGATTTTCCAAGGCCGAGCCGGTTGGTGCCTTCGGGCGATGAGCTTTTCGAATCAAAGATCATTGAGTCGTTGGATTGTTTTTTGAGGGTGTAGCGGATGGTGATGCCTTCGCCTTCCTGGGCTTTTGGGGCAGATTCATCCTGGTTAAAAAACTTGTAATGTAATCCGTTATCGGCTTTGGTGTAACCTTCAAAATCGGAATTTTTGCAGGAGGCCAGCGCTAAAGCCGCCAGGGTAGCAATTGCTAGGTTTTTTTTCATTGTATTTTTTTTACGTCTATAATTTTCAATTCGTAGATAAGGGGAGTGAAAGGAGGCACGATGCCGTTGCTGCTTCCACTTTCTCCAAAAGCAAGGCGTGAAGGTAATAATATTTTGGCAGTTTGACCTAATTTTAGCCGGCCGGTAACATAATTTAAACCTTTAAGAACCTGGTCGGGGGTACCATATACATATTCAAAGTTGGCGGCCGAATGCTCGAAGGGCCGGCCATTTAAAAAATAACCGCGGTAGGCCATGGTTACCAGGTCGCCCTCTTCGATAGCCGGCAGCAGCGAAGGAGCCGGTTGGCTGAGCCAGTAAAAGCCCAGCGCATCCCGGGCGGCTTCGAAGCCCTGGGGCGAGTCAAAAAAATTCTCGATCTGGTTGTTTTCGGCCCGCCTTAAATCCGATCCCAGCTGGGCAAACTCTGCGGGGCTCAGCACCTGCCTGAGCTTAAGGTCCACTTTTACCACCGAATCGTTTTTGCTGAAAAAAGGAATGGAATCGGTGCCAAACTGCTGCAGGAAAAAATCACCGGTTTTTATCAGCAGGCAAACACTGTCGTCGATGGCAAGGCCCGACGCGCAGCTGCGTATAAAATTATCTGCTGTTGCTGAATCGATGCTCATAAAAAAACGGTCGTTCAGGTTGTTGTAACTGTCCCAAAACACCGAGTCGCTTTGAGTTTTAAAGGCAGCGCCCAGCCAGGCAATGTGCTGCGGGCGGTAGCCGAAGCTATCGGTGCCAAACGAAAGCAGCCGGTAATAATAACCGGGGTAGCGGTATACAAAGCCTTCTTTTTGTTTTTTGCCACAGCCCTGCAACAACAAGGCGGCCAGCAGCGCCAGGCTAAAAAATCTCCACGTCATACACAATTGGCATTTGGGGTGGGATCTTATCGAAATCGCCCAGCAGGCCATGGGCCAGGGCAGAAGGAATAAGGAGCAGGGCCTTATCGCCGCGCTTCAGGTATTGCACACCTTTGTGAATGCCGCTTTCAATATTCTCTTTTCCCACCATAAAGGTTTTTGGGCCGTTTTCTTCGGAAGAGTAGCACCTGATTCCATTTAGGAGGCTTACGGTATAGTTCATGGTAATTTCCATGCCTTCGCGAATGCTATCGCCTTTGGCAGCGGCCTTGTATACAAAATAGCGCACCCCTGAGCCGGTTTTTTTAAAAGGCATTTGGTGTGTTTTACTGTAATAATCCATGTCGTCGTTCTCTTTCTGCACCAGCTGTTTGTTGGCCTTTACAAACTGCTCGCCGATGGCCTTTTCGTTGAGCCCGGCATTTTGCTGCACAGGCGGGGCTTTGGGCTTACCGCCGCAGGCAATAAGCAGGGCAGCAGATAATAGGGTGCAAAGCCGGAATACGTTCATGGTAAGCAAAAATAAGGAATAGGCGCTATTAAAATCTTTCTTTTCGCAACAATTTATTAAAGCCCGGCAATTAAGCGCTTCAGCAAATAAATAATTAAATTTACTCCCACCAATTGTATGTCCCACCAATTGTATGACCAAAAAAGAGCGCTACCAGCATGTTTTGCAGTATTTTGAAACCCAGGTGGGGCTTGCTGAAACCGAGCTGCAGTACAACACACCCTTTGAGCTGCTGGTGGCGGTGATCTTAAGCGCGCAGTGCACCGATAAGCGGGTAAACCTTACCACGCCAAAGCTGTTTGAGGCTTACCCCACGCCCGAGGCGCTGGCTGCCGCAACTCCCGAAACCGTTTTTGCGTATATACGAAGCATCAGCTACCCCAATAACAAAGCCAAACACCTGGTGGGTATGGCGCAAATGCTGATAAAGGACTTTAACAGCCAGGTTCCGGGCGAGGTAGAGGAGCTGGTGAAGCTGCCGGGGGTAGGGCGTAAAACCGCCAACGTGATTGCTTCGGTGATCTTTGACAAGCCTACGATGGCTGTTGACACGCATGTGTTCAGGGTAAGCAACCGGGTAGGGCTTACAAATGCAAAAAATCCCTTGCAATCCGAAAAACAATTGACTACATTTATTCCTGAACAACTGGTGCCTGTTGCCCACCATTGGTTAATACTTCACGGGAGGTATGTATGCCTGGCAAGAAGCCCCAGGTGCGGGATATGTGGCATAAGATTGTATTGTAAGTATTTTGAAAAGTTAAGCAAACAAAGTAAAATAAAAAACAACCAATCAACTCTAAACTCAAAACAATATGGCAAAGAAACCAGCAAAAAAAGCGATAAAAAAATCAGCAAAAAAATCGCCGGCCAAAAAAACCGCGAAAAAAGCGGCCAAGAAGAGCGCTCCTAAAAAAGCCGCTAAAAAATCAGCGCCAAAAAAATCGGCGAAAAAAGCCGTAAAAAAGGCAGCACCCAAAAAAAAGGCAGTAAAGAAAGCCGCCAAAAAAGCGGCTCCTAAAAAAGCATCCGCCAAAAAAACAGCTAAAAAAGCCGTAAAAAAGGTGGCTAAGAAAGTGGTAAAAAAAGCAGCGCCTAAAAAGGCCGTAAAAAAAGCGGCTCCTAAGAAGGTGGCAGCCAAAAAAGCGGTTAAAAAAGTGATCCGAAAAGCGGCACCAAAAAAATCGGCGGCTAAAAAAATGGTTCAAAAAGTGGAGAAGGCGGTAAATAACTTTACTCATTCGGTTAGCGAATTTGTAAAAGACACCGTGTCCACCGTTATTGATAAAGTAACGCCGGACCGTACTTCGGATGATGCGCCTGCGTATGAGCGCAGCTGGGATAACAACAACACTACTAACCGCGGCTATGACGATGAGGACAGCGTAGAAGAAGGAAAAAGCGGCCGTGATGAAGAAGAGTAGTCCAGAGGTATTTGTACAGCACCATACACATTTAAAAGCGGGAGACAAGGCCCCCTGGTTTGAAAGCACCGACCAGGAAGGCCAGCGGTATACCCTGGATTCTTTTCCGGGAAAAACGCTTGTTCTTTACTTTTATCCCAAAGACGATACAGAAGCCTGCACGGCCACAGCCTGCAGCCTGCGCGACGAGCAGCTTGCGCTGAATACTGCCGACTATGCAATATTGGGTGTGAGCGCTGACAACCAGCGTTCGCACGCCAAATTTGCCGCCAAATACCGGCTGCCTTTTCCTTTGCTGGCCGATGTGGACATGAGCATCATCAAAGCCTACAATGTATGGGGGCAAAAAATGCTCTTCGGCAGGATCTACGATGGCATTGTGCGCACCACGTTTATTATTGGGGCAGACGGTGTTATCCGCCACGTGATCAACAATGTGGATACCAAACATCACGCGCAGCAAATTATGGCGCTGGAAAAAAGCTGAAAAAAAGCAGTTTTTTTTGAGAAATATTTGCTGAATAAAATAAAACACTTACATTTGCACTCCCAATCACAAAGTAGAACTCCTTACAGTCGTTCACTTCGTAGTTGGTAAGTTCTTAAAGTCTTGGATTGGTAGTTCAGCTGGTTAGAATGCCGCCCTGTCACGGCGGAGGTCGCGGGTTCGAGTCCCGTCCAGTCCGCAGATAAATGCAAAAGGTTTAAGTGAAAGCTTAAACCTTTTTTGTTTTCCAGGAGTGCATAAAGCTTGCTTTAATACTCTGGTCTGCAAGGGTCCGCCGTACGGATGCGCGGCAACCCCGTTCAGCCTTCAGAAATGACTTTTTGCTTTTATTGGGATCAATCTCTATTTTTCAGCTTCGCGTAACTTAGCATAGAAATACTCATCAAATTCTTTGTCCCGCGGTATTGCAAAACCAAAGCAGATTTCTTTTATAATCCCTTCCTTATTAATAAAAAAGGTCCTTGGAAAACTATGTACTCCGAAAATCGGAGTGGAGCCCCTGCAGGATTTACTGAAAAACTTTACTGGATTTTTAGGACAGTCAGCAACCATGTCAAAGGCAAGAGTGTCAATCCCCCATTTGCGTTTGAGTTTTCCATAGCGGTTTGACCGGTAGGCCCGGAGATCGCGCATATCCTTATCGGCGGCACCTCCAATCATTAGAACCTGATATTCTTCCCTTGGATACTTCTTGACAATTTCATCCAATATATCCAGCTCGTATAAGCATGGCCCGCAATTAAATGAAAAAAAAGTAAGTATGGTGACTTTACCAAGAAAATAAGTACTGTCAACTTTTTTACCATCTATTGTCACGGTTGTGTATGTGGGAACTTTTTTGTTGAGCAATTTTAAAGATGCGTCGTATAGCGTGTCGCTTTGTGCATTTACTGAAAAGGCCAACGTTACGAAAAGACTTATTTGTAATATTTTTTTCATTTTATTTTGAGTGAACTTAATAAAAAACAGGATAATCTCAAAATAACAGCGCGTGAAATGCATGGCAAACCATTAATAATGAATCTTAAATAAAGAAAATTTGTTTTTTAGAATATAATCGTAATTTTACGATTTAATTCAGAATATGGGAACTACCAAAACGGAAGAATTCACCGTAAAGCAAAACAGAATTGCCAAATATATGAAGGCACTGGGCCACCCGGCTCGCGTGGCCATACTTGAGCTTCTGATTAAAAAACAGGCTTGTA
This sequence comes from Bacteroidia bacterium, assembly GCA_044221905.1. Classification (GTDB taxonomy): domain Bacteria; phylum Bacteroidota; class Bacteroidia; order B-17B0; family Aurantibacillaceae; genus Aurantibacillus. Next base: position 455,093 of record JBGAOE010000004.1, on the reverse strand, counting down.
TATGCGGCGATATTGTTGATGAGCTACCACTCTCTCAAAGCACCGTGTCGCAGCACCTGAAGGAACTCAAAGAGGCAGGTTTAATAAAAGGCGATATAGACGGTGTAAAGGTTTGCTATTGTATTGATGAAAAGGAATGGGAAAACGCTAAAACGTATCTGAATGCCTTTTTCGCAACGTATGTGAATAAGGATAAGTGTTGCTAAAAAAAATTGAGCAAAATAATCGGTAAATAACGATTTAATAACAGTATGAAGCTATCGGAATTAAAAACAGAATTGACAAACGTTCAGGAACTCAATTTTCAGCTTCCGTCGGGGCAGCTGGTGCCATCACACGTTCACGTGACGGAGGTAGGCCAGATCACAAAGAATTTTATTGATTGCGGCGGCACGGTGCGAAGCGAAAAGGTGGTGAACTTCCAGCTTTGGGAAGCCGGTGATTTTGACCACCGCTTGGCGCCGCAAAAGCTACAAGACATTATTGCTTTATCAGAAAAAGTGCTTGGCATCGAAGATGCGGAAATAGAGGTAGAATACCAGGGCGAAACCATTGGCAAATATGGCCTGGGCTATGACGGTAAAAATTTCACACTGAACAATAAACAAACCAATTGCCTGGCACCGGATAAATGTGGTATACCTATGAAAAAACAGAAAATAAAGCTGGCTGACCTTCAGAAATCCAATCAAAGATGCTGCACCCCAGACGGTGGCTGCTGCTAGAATATTAACCAGATAAACCCATTATTCTATGTATTCAGCCATTCAATCGTATTGCGACAGCCTGGTTCGCGAATTTGACAGTATTTCAGCCGAGCGGAAAGCCGTGCTTGAAAAAATCTCAGGTTACATCAGCCAAAAATTTGAGATGAACCAACCGGTTAACCTGGTGTACATTTGTACTCATAATTCGCGCCGCAGTCATTTCGGACAGATCTGGGCGGCAGTTGCCTGTAACTATTATGGTATTGCCAATCTTAGTACTTATTCCGGCGGCACAGAAGCTACTGCTTTTCACACGAATGCCATCAACGCTCTAAAGCGTGTTGGCTTTAATGTATCGGTAATTAACACAGATCAAAATCCTGTGTGCCGGGTGGTGTTTGATAATCTGCAGAAGCCTATTGAGTGTTTTTCGAAGATATATGATGATACAGCAAATCCGAAAACCGATTTTGCTGCGGTTATGACTTGCAGCGATGCGGAGGAAAATTGTCCTTTCATTCCGGGAGTGGATTTTCGGGTGGGCACAACTTATGATGATCCTAAAGCCTTTGACAACACGCCCCTGCAGGATGCTAAATATGATGAGCGCTGCCGGCAGATTGCGCTGGAAACTCTGTACGCTTTTTCGAAGATTAATAACCAGGAAGCATGAGAAAGTATTTAGCGGAAGTAATTGGCACTTTTGCTCTTGTATTTTGCGGTACCGGTGCCATTGTGATTAATCAGGTTAGTGGCGGGGTGATTACCCATGCCGGCATCGCAGCTACCTTCGGCCTCATTGTATCTGCCATGATTTACGCACTGGGCGACATTTCAGGAGCTCACTTAAATCCAGCCGTAACTATAGCCTTTTGGGTAGCCAGGAAATTTCCGGCTAAGGAAATTTTGCCCTACACTATGAGTCAAGTTCTGGGGGCGTTTATTGCCACCTTTACGCTTAAATTCCTGTTTCCGGCCAATGACACCCTGGGCGCTACGTTGCCTGCCGGTTCGGCCATGCAATCCTTTGTGCTGGAGCTGATTCTTACCTTCATTTTAATGTTTGTGATCATTAATGTGGCCAGCGGGAGCAAAGAGCAGGGCATGTTTGCCGGGCTGGCCATAGGCTCGGTAGTGTTGCTGGAGGCCATGTTTGCCGGGCCTATTTGTGGGGCATCCATGAACCCTGTGCGATCATTGAGCCCGGCCATAGTTTCCGGCCACCTGGAACATTTGTGGGTGTACCTGTCCGCACCGGTTTTGGGAGCAATCCTGGCCATATTTGCCTGGACGATTTTAAAACCCGCGGCTTCTCCTAAGGAATAATGTGTTAAAAGCTGCATCATTTTAAAACGGCTACGTCTATGGATAGAATAAGTCAAACATATCTATGAAAGTTAAAAAATCCATCTGGTCTACCATTGTTGGCGGGGTTACCTCTGCCTTTCCCATTTTATTTGCCTGTTGCAAAGGTGGTGCCTGTGTTGGTGTTTGTGTTACGCCCGTGGCCTCCTTATTCGGCATTTCGGCGGCTACCATTGCCGCTTCGCCCATCACCAACATTCTGGAGCCACTGTTTATTGCCCTGAGCGCCATTTCCTTTACTGTATCCTATTACCAGCTTTATGTGTTGCCAAAATTGGCCTACAACACTGGGAATGCCTGCGACTGCCAGCCCAATGCAACAGAAGATCGGAAAATAAAAATATCAAAGCTGGTGTTTTGGCTAGGCATCGTTCTGAGCATTGTCTTTATCAGCTATTTTGAATATTCAAAATACAACTCCGCTGCCAGCGTCACTTGTAGTCCTTCCTCTTGTTCGCCAGATGCCGCTGCCGTATGTTCCGCCCCTTGTGATTCAACTTCCTGTGAAAGCGATACTTCTGCCATTTGTTCAGACAAAGAAGCCTGCTGCGAGAAACCGGAGTAATAGCGACATTGGCATTTCTTAACAAAAGACCCCGCGTCTTTTTTTCAGAAGGCCGTCTTAATAGTAGAAACATAATCTACTCATATGAAAAACGAAAAACTACCCGTAGCAATTATTGGTGGCGGACCGGTGGGCCTGGCCGCTGCTGCACACCTCATAAAAAGGAATGAGACGTTTATTTTATTTGAAGCCGGCGAAAAAATAGGGGCCAATGTGTTATCGTGGTCACATGTCCGCTTGTTCTCGCCCTGGAGATACACCCTGGATAAGGCCGCCAAAGAACTGTTGCAAAATACCGGGTGGCAAGAGCCCAACGAAGATGGCTTGCCCACCGGGCAAGAATTGTACGATCAGTATTTCAAGCCTCTGGCTGAATATTCAGCAATAATGCCACATATACATACCCAAAGCCTGGTGATTGGCGTGGGAAGAAAGGATACCGATAAAATGAAAACCAAAGGCCGGGAAGAACAGCCTTTTGTAATCCAGGTACTGCAAAACGGTGTGAATCGACTTTTTGAGGCCCGCGCTGTGATCGATGCATCGGGCACCTGGCAAAACACTAATCCCGTAGGTTCGGGCGGCATGTTTGCTTATGGTGAGGTTGAAAATGCATCGAGAATTTATTACGGCATACCGAATGTGTTGGCAGAACATCAGTCGCGTTATCAATCGAAAAACGTGCTGGTGGTGGGCGGCGGCCACTCGGCCATTAATACTATATTGGAGCTGGAAAAACTGCAACAAAATTATCCGGATACACAGATACATTGGATACTTCGTAAAAAGCATGTGAAAGAAGTGTATGGCGGCCAGGAAAACGATGCGCTGCCGGCCAGGGGCGAGTTAGGCATTAAGATAGAAAAGCTAATCGCAGAGGAAAAGGTTTCTGTTTACACGCCTTTCCAGATCGAAGAAATAGTGAATGACAATGGTCAATTGACTATTATTGGCATACAAAATGGGGTAAAAAAAGCTTTATCCGGTATCGACGAAATTGTTAGCAATACCGGCACTCGCCCTGATTTGGGCTTTTTAAGGGAAGTGCGGGTGGATGTAGATTCGAGTGTGGAAAGTGTTCCGGCCCTGGCTGACCTGATAGACCCCAACATCCACAGTTGCGGAACCGTTCGCCCTCATGGTGAGGCCGAGCTGCGGCAAAAAGAAAAGGACTTTTACATTGTAGGGATGAAAAGTTATGGCCGTGCCCCCACCTTTTTGATGGCTACCGGTTACGAGCAGGTACGATCTGTGGTGGCGGCACTTTGTGGCGATTGGGAATCGGCCCGCAAGGTGGAGCTGGATTTACCTGAAACCGGGGTTTGCAGCACCGGCACTGAAGATGGTGCTGCCTGTTGCGGCACCGAAAGTACTACTACTAAAAGCAGTTGTTGTTAATGCAGGAAGGTTTAAAGCCCGCTATTGTATCTGCCCTCGTATTGGCGCTCTCCAGCTTCGGAGATGCATTTTTGTATCCTGTATTGCCGGTGAATGCTCTTGAAATGGGGGTGCCCATTGTTTGGGTTGGTTTCCTTTTATCTATCAACCGATTTATCCGTTTAATAGCTAACCAGGCCTTTGGTTGGCTATTTCATGAGTTTGGTTACAAACGCATTACCATTCTGGCAGCGATTTGTGCGGCAATCAGTACCTTTTTATATGGTATATCTGCCGTTCTCGTAGTGTGGATCGCCGCGCGGGTGCTTTGGGGCCTCAGCTATTCCTCCTTGCGGATCAGCTGCATCAGTTATTCCCTGGAAGGTAAGAACCAGGGCTTTTCACTCGGTCTAAGCCGTGGCCTGCAGGAAACAGGGCCAATTCTAGCGTTGCTTTTGGGCCCGGTTTTAATAAAATATACGAGCATTCCAACCACCTTTATGGTGTTTTCTGTTTTGTCTGTTTCGGCTTTTATCTTGGCGTTTTATTTGCCCGAACTTCCGCGCAAGTCTGAAAACTACAAATTCACCATTAATCTTATTCCATCCTCCTTTAACTTACTGGTGTTTTTATCGGCCCTGGTTGTGGAAGGAATGCTCATCGTATGGATCGGGAAATTGTTTGCAGGTAAATCCTTATCTGTATTGGAATTAACGGGACTAACGGCTTTTTATGTTGGTTACCGCCGTCTTAGCAATGTATTTGTTTCACCATTAGCGGGTAAACTGGCAGATAAAATAGGCATTGAAAGACTTTTTTTAATGGCCATTTTCTTAACAGTACTTTCGTTAACCAGTATAGCAATAGGCTACACGGAAGCAGGTTTAATCCTTACCTTTACCTTGCAAAGCATTAGTTCGGCTTTGGCTCCGGGCGGTGCTGCCAGCGGGCAGGAAAACCGGCTGAAAGCCATTGCTGCCAGTACCACCTGGCGCGACCTGGGGGCGGCGGCCGGCGCTTTGCTGGGCGGCTTGCTTTTAGGTTCTGCACACGTAATGCCCTTTCTTGTTTTTATGACCCTTTTATTATTTGTAGCACTTATAGGACACTTATTTATAACCAAACAAATAAAACAATTAGCCAAATGGAGATAGCTACTATTCACAACGAGTTTCATTCCGTGCTCAACAATTACATCGCAAAACGTGTCAACAACCGTGACGACGTTAAAGATCTGCTCCAGGAGGTGTTTATTAAAATTCATGGCAACCTATCAGGCGTAGACAAAAAAGAGAATCTTAAAAGTTGGCTATTTACTGTTACTAAAAACACCATCATTGACTACTACCGGAAAAACGGTCAGAAAAGCTTGGTGACCTCGGTAGACAATATCAGTGCTGGCGCTGAGGAAATAGACTTTGACCGCACCAAGGAGCTGGAAAACTGCATTCATCATTTTATCAGTCAGTTGCCGGATGAATACCGGGATATTATTATTGATTCGGAAATAAGAGGGGTAAAACAAAAGGACCTGGCGGAAAAATACGATCTGGCTTATCCTACCGTTCGCTCACGGGTGCAGCGTGGCCGTGCCAGGTTAAAAGAAATGTTTTTGGACTGCTGTAAGATCGAGCTGGACCGCAGAGGCAACATCCTGAACGCGACACCCCGGCTAAAGCGCTGTTAGGCTGCATCATTTTTCAACTTATCCGTCTATAAAGATGTAACAAAAACATCTTACAATGGAAAAACAAACTTTTGAACCTTTGGTGAAGAACAAAGTAACCAAAGAAAGCCTGGATGCAGCTTCCTGTTGTACTCCTAAAAACAACGAATCTGTTTGCTGTACGCCAAGCGAAAAGGCCGAAGATAATGGTGGTGCCTGCTGTGCTCAGCCAGCCGACGGATCGGCCTGCTGTAACAAATAATCCTGGCTGCCATGAAAAAAAGATTAGTTTTAGGCCTTATGGCCCTATCCATTTCCAGCGACTTCTCTGTGCTCGGAAAATCGATACAACCGGAACCTTTTGCGGAAGTATTGCAATCGTGCCCGATAGATTGCTGCGAAAACGGGCCGGAAGATTGTGAGCCGCGTTGCTGTGGCGATAATGAACTGTGCTGCGAGTAATTTTAGACCCTGGAAAGACCTTCCAGGGTCTTTTTTGTGAAAAACCCTTAATAACCTCGCAGCGGCATTATGACAGATGGTCTTAATTTTGGTGCATGATAAGAAACGCCCGGCTTTCTGACGCAGCGGATATCGTTGGAATTTATAACTATTATATTCTAAACACCACCGTCACCTTTGAAGAAGAAGTAGTAACAGTGGGCAACATGGTGGGCCGGATCAATGAAATCACTGAAAAATTCCCATGGCTGGTATATGAACAGGATGGTAAAGTTGTGGGATATGCCTATGCCAGCGCCTGGAAAAGCCGCTGTGCCTACAAATTTTCCGTGGAAACCACGGTTTACTTGCAAAATGGCCTATCCGGTAAGGGCCTGGGCTCTGAGTTATATGCTGAACTGTTGGCCAGGCTTCAAAAATTGGGTTTACATGGTATTATTGGCGGTGTAGCCCTTCCCAATGAGGGCTGCATAGCGTTGCACCAGAAGTTCGGTTTTGAAAAGGTGGCCCAGTTTAAAGAGGTAGGCTTTAAATTTAATAAATGGATTGATGTGACGTATTGGGAGAAGATACTTTAAGGCCAATAGACATGTGCTAAAACGTACACCTTAATTTCAAAAAACTCTCCATATTGTGACCTTTTCGCTCGCCAACATTAAAAGCCAGGGTGCTTACACCGGCTGGCTCAAATTTCGCAGCAATTTTTCAGCTCAAAATTTATGTTTTTCAGAACAAGAACATGAACATGAAGGTTCTTTTGCCGGCAATTCACTTAAATAATGTTCTCCATTTGTTTTTAGTTAATAGCAGTAACATTCGACAAATCCACTCCAACGCCTTTCAGTGCAGCGTAAGTAAGCTTGTCCATCCTGGCCCCGTCGAAATTGATGGTTTTTAAGGTCTTATAATACCTGTTGGTGAGAGCAAAAGTGGGACGGAAAGAAACATTTTTAAGCGTGGCACCTTTAAACGAAGCCTGGTTCAGGGCAGCATTGTCAAATTTCACGCCGGTAAATGTTTGTCCGTCAAAGCATACGCCGCTCAAATCGCTGGACTTAAAATCCACATCGGTAAATGTGCAGTTCTCAAAAATAGTTTTTGTAAGGTCGGTTGCTGTGAGTTTTACCTCGGTTAGTTTTGCATCGCTGAATTTCGCCAGGGCCAGATCTGATGCACTGAATGAAGTTCTTATAAGAATGGTTTTGTTGAAGCTGCTACCTGTTAGGTTATTGGCAGAAAAAGTACAGTCCGTCAGGTTCGTTTCGTTAAAATTGGCCTTACTTATATCGCTACCCGTAAACAAGCTGCCGGTTAAATCTGCACAGGAGAAATCGGTGCCGTGTAAATCACTGCCGTTAAATTTTCGTTTGTGTGCGGAAACTCCGGCAAAATCGGTTTCCGCCAATGCACTGCCGCTGAAGTTGGTCAGGAGTTGACGCTCCTGCAAACCGGAATCCCCTTCCTGTACCGGTTGTTTACTATCGCTGTTGGCATGGATGCTTTTAGGAGCCCTTTCCTCCTCGGCAGATGCCGGATTTTCTGAAAAATAATTCAGATCTACGCCCAGGATACTCGCCAGCTTATTCATCGTAACGATGTCCGGAATGGATTCTCCCCGTTCCCATTTTCCAACTGCCTGTGGGCTTATAAATAACTGTTCGGCCAATTGTGCCTGTGAGAGGCTTACTTTTTTCCGTGCTTTGGCAATTTTATCGCCAATACTCTTACTTTCCATGTTGTTGTCTTTTTGTTTTGATTCGACTTTACAAAGGTATAGAGGTGGCCGGCTGCTGTCAATAAAACACCCGTTCCTATTAGTTGTAATGTCGCTATTTATGGTTGTTTTCTAACAACCATCAGTTGTATTTGCCTGAATTTAAGCAAAATGAACTTTTTATGCAGAAAACCCGCCTGGCTTTTAAAAGCCAGGGCCTTCTCGCGGTATCATTATAAATTTAAGAGATTTCTCAAGCCTCGAACCCTGCAAAGCCTTCGAAATAACAGTTGGAAGATTGCATAAAAAAGCCCCTGTAAATTTACAAGGGCTTTTTAACAAGCTCAAACATTCCTTATTTGCTCAACATCACTTTTTCAGTGCGGCTTTTGCCATTGATGGTCAGCTGGTAATAATAAATACCACCCGGCAAATCACTCGCATCAAATATAACCTGGTGCAGGCCTTCTGTTTCGGTGCCGTTTACAAGCGTTTTTACATTTACGCCGTACATGTTAAATACCTGGAGCGATACCGGTGCTTTTGAGTCCAGCAGGTAAACAATATTGGTTTCGCTGTTAAACGGATTGGGATAACAGCGTGTATAAATACCGGCTTGGTTGCCCGCATTTTCTTTATCGGTGCTGCCCGACACAAATGCCCGGCGGCTGCCGCTGTTTGTCAGATCTTCGCTGTAAAGGATAATGCCGTTATCAGTCCAGGTGCCCTGTGTCATGCTAATCTGGTTGCCACTTTCATCTACAACCTTTATTCCGGCCAGCAGCTGCCCGTTATCCACCACCATGCTAAATTCCTCGTTCAACGGCAGGTTGGCGTTGGGAATCACAATGGTTAAATTGTTCGATGAATCCATCACAGAAGTAAAGCTCATGGCATCGCGCATTTTCCAGTAATCGCCAAAGGCATCCACGTTTCTGAAGGTTAAGCCCCCCGGCAGCTGGCTGATGAAAGAGCGCTCGGCCTTTAGTTTAAAATCGCGGGTAGGGTGGATCAACAGGTTGGTGGGAGCGCCGTTGGCCGTATTCCTGTCAACGCAATACAGCCACTGCGCCACGTGTGTGGGATAATTGGAAGAGTCCAGCTTATTCGAGATCTGCGCGTCCGAAATGGTCATGGGTATTTCGTAAATATCGGTTAAGGCGCCGTTAAAGGTCATATCCCTGTGCGTGAGGTAGGGGAAAGCGGTGAGCACATCGTTTGAGCTCATGCTCGAGCTGTATTTGTAGCCGAGGTCGCTCATGGCATTGATCTGCTGGTTGTGCTGGTACAAAAAGCCGGGCCGGTAAACCGTTACATCAATGCCCAGGTCCTGATCCAGCAGATTTTTAGAAACCTCTACTTCTCCGTAGATAGTGGCGCCAACGGTAGTGTTGCCGTTATACTGCGGCTGATAATTGGCAGTGGTATTGCCGGTGGTGCCTACCCCTACAATCGTTTCATCTTCCATATCGGGCAGGTGCCCCACCGAGTGGCTGCCAACGTTTTGATTTTTAGCCAGCAGGTATTGGCGCTGAGTGGTGTGGCTGCTCCAGAAATCTTTTGCAAAAAAATCGCGCACATAGTGGGTGGTAATAAAATAGGTAGAGCTGATGCCCAGCGAGTCCTCATAGTCGGCAAAAGTGGGCATTAACAGGCAGGCCGTTGTGGCATCAATATCGTGTGTCATCATAATGGTGGCTTTGGTGTTTTTTGGGCTGGTGTGTTTCCAAACCGAGTTGGGAACATGTTTGGCATAAAGCCCTTTTATCCATAAGATAAACACGTCGGTAGATGGCTCAAAGCCATTTGAAAACACCCTTTGTGCATTATAATCCAGGTTTAATTGAGGGCGCAGTACCAGGTCTTTAAACGAAATGCCCAGCGCGTAGGCGCAGCCGTTTTGATACTGATTTTTTGTGATCGCCACATTGCCATCTTCATAAAACGCTAATGCCGAGCCGGTGGATAACACATAGCTGCGGGCATCAAAAATAGTGGGAAACTCGGAAGAGCGCCCAAGGCTAACGGTTTGCTCGAGCGAGTCGTTTAACCAGCGGAGCGAAGCATCGTTGCTGCTCATGTTCCAGTTAATGCGGTAGCGTGCCGTAGAGCTGGCGTAACCGCTTATGCCAAACACGGGTTTTAAAATATCGTTTTTAAAGCGCGGGGTAATAATTACCCCTCCGTTTTGCACATAATTGCTGATGATGGCGCTTTCATTTGCGTTGGCGCTTACATTATCCAGCCACGACGAGCATAACACCATTGGATAACTTTGTATGTCTTCCCATTTGTTTATCACCACATAGCTGATCCCGGCCACATCCATCAGGTGTTTGGCGCTGAATAAATTGCTTTGCGATGTTTCGCCGTTTATCACAGTCATATCCATAATGGCGGCGCTTCTGCTTTTTTTAATCACAGAAACGGGGAGTAGGTTGGAAACAGCCACTGTGGGCAAGGTGCAGGCGCCATTGCTGGTTACCTTGCAGGTTATTGAATTGCCTGAGCCTGTAAAACTGGTGCTGAGCGTGTTTTGCGTGGCACCGCTAATGGCAGCGCCGTTTTTGTACCATTGATATGCAGGCAAAGTAAGTGAGCTTACCGCAGTAAAGGTAGCTACAGCGCCTTCATACGCGGTGGCCGGCCCCGAAATAACAACGGTGTTGTTAATAATATTAATAACGGTTATAACCTGTACCGGCGATGTGCCCGCAGTGGTAACACAGGCTAGGTTAGAGGTGATCCTGCAATAAACCCTCGACTGATCGGTTAAGCCGCTGGTTGTATAATTACCAGGATAGAAAGCCCCGCCAAAATATCCGGCGGTAGTGGTTGCCACGCTCACCTCATTCACAAACCATTCGTACACCGGGGTAAGTCCCCCGTTTACCGGGATGGGTGTAAAAACAACCGGCGAGCCCGCGCAAATGGAGTTAGCGCTGGCAGTTAACCCTACAGCTGGCAGTACGGGCTGTGCTAAAACCGAACGGTAGCCGGTAGGATCGGCATAACCTGAAACAACTGACTTTTGTCCTGCACCGTTGCCGGTAGTGGTAATACCGTTATCAGGCACCAGCGCATCTAAAATATTACCATTGCAGGCAGTGGAAGAAATATCGTAGGTCAGAAAAAAATAAACCCAGGCGTTGCCGAGGTTATTTACACCATTAATGTTAAACCGGATGGTATCGCCCATCACCATTACACTGTCTTTTACCACAGCGGTTGAAAACTCAAGCTCTGTACTGTACCAGAGCTTTGCTTTTATAACATTGCTGTTATTACTGTTGGCCAGTACAAACGCCAGCTGGCTTACGCCCCAGCCACCGGTGGCAGTGGTGTTCTCTCCTTTCATCTTTCCCCACAATATCTGTTTATTAAGGCCGCCGGCCTGGGCCGATCCGGTAACCTGGTAAAATCTGGCGGATTGAAACTGCGAGCCGGCCAGCGAAGGCAATTGCAATGATAAAAGCAAAAGCAATGCAATACTAAAATGGTTTTTCATAAAGGGGTTTAATAGTGGGTTGAAATTTTTTAAAGTGGTCGATAAAAATAGCATTTTAATCATTTAAAAAGCGAGTTTTATCCTTTATTTATCAGTAATTTATTGATTTAATTAGTTTGAGATAACAATTAAGCCCGTCACCACGGCAAACGTGAGTAACCATGGGCTAGCCGGGGGATTTACCAGGCTGTTTTCAGCCCCCTGCTCTGGTTAAGTTTGGGTTAATTATTTAATCATTTTGTTCGTAAGGGACATTTCGTGTGTATTATTACAGGCTAAAGTTTGAAACCTTATGCGCTTAATTGCGTAATTGGAATGTAGAAACCCACATGATTAGCAATGAATTTTAAATTTTTTCAGCGCATAAAAATAAAAGGCTCTCTGTGCTTTGTTTTCTGTCTGATAGTTTTTTCAACAGGCCAGTTCTCGTGCCGCAAGAAAAATACACAACCCGATCGCAGCGAGGCCAATGAGCCCATTACCGGGCAGGAGCCTTCGCCGCCATCGTTCAGGGGCGTTTATGTGGACAATTTCCTGGGTATGCTTGGTAAGCCGGCCGCCGAAGACTCGTTGCTGAACTGGTGCTTAAAAAACGATTTAAATGCCATTAGCTTATACGACGCCGCCAGCGCTGTGGCCACACCAGCCAATGCCACGCTGCTCAATAGTTTCATCGGCAAAGCGCAGGCGGCACCGTTTCATATACATGTGTCGGTGGTAGCCAGCAACATTACCATTGCGGTTAACGAATACACGCGTTATTACAAGCTGTTTCCGAATAAATTCAGAGCCATTACCACCGAATACGAATTCTGGAACAATGGAAAATCCTACACCACCTTTTGCGATAAGCTCAGCTACCTGCAGGCCATTCACGATTCAACTAGCGGCGCATTAAAACGGCAGATTTATTTCAGCCAGTTTGAAGATGCACAAGGCATTGTTACCGACGAAGATAGCATTGCCCAAAAAATGGTGAGCAGCGCCGATAAGATCTTTTTAGTGAACTATATGCCCGATGCCTACGAAATGACAGGCACTACCCTGAACAAGCTCAAAAAAATAGCCGCTGCCGCTCATGCGCTGAATAAGCCCATTGAGATCGTCATCCTGTTTAATGTTAACCATAACTCGGTGGATCCCAGCCTGTACAATTACTTTTCGATTGCAGGAAGCAACCACCGGTTTGCGGATGCTTACACCACCTTTAAGGCCGAATACGACGCTGAAAATTTTTCGCATAAATCATACGTAAGGCTCATCGGGTTTCAATTGTACCGCTACTCCGCCGCTGTTAAGGCCCGCCCGGATCTGCAATAGGTATTATTCCATTTTTACGATCTTTGCCCGCCACGCACCTTTTTCGTCGCGTACCTGCAGGATATAAACACCGGGTGTTAATGCGCCTGTATTTACCTGGTTGGCACCCTGATAAATTTTATGTTCAGACACAAACCGGCCTTTGGTATCAAAAATCATAACGGTGCCCGCTGCGTCGGCCTCTATAAAAAGCCGGTCGCTTACCGGGTTGGGATAAATGGCCAGGCCCCGGCCCATTTGGTTTTGGGCAATGCCCAGGCAAGGATTTACCGTAACGGTAAATAGTCTGGCGGTTGAGCAGCCGTTAAAGCTGGCCGTTACCGAGTAAACCGTTGTGGCCAACGGCGCAAAGGTGGCTGTGGCGGCCGTGGTATTATCGCTCCACAGGTATCCGCCGCCGCCCGTAGCGGTGTAGGTTTTTACCTCGCCCGGGCAGATCAGAAAATCGCCCGATACGCTCACCACCGGGCCCAGCTTGGTGATGTTGACCACGCTTTTAAGCGTATCGTTGCTGCAGTTCGAAAACAAGATGAGCGAAACCGTGTAAGTGCCTGTTGAGGAATACGTATGAATGGGATTCACAAAAGTGGATGTATTGGCGGCACCGGCCGCAGGCTCGCCAAAATTCCAGAGGTAGCCGCCCGGCGGATAAGGCGATGCCGCGCAGCCGCTGCTAAAGGTAGGCGCCGGCGGGGCCGAAAATGAAACCGTTTGACAGGCAATGGTATTGGTAAAAGCCGTGTAAGGCGTGCGTGCATACATGTTGATGTAATTGGGCAGGCCCATGGCGCTTACCCGCGGTGCCAGGCTTTGCCCGTTGGGCACAAAACTCATGGCAACACCCGTGCCGTTGGGATTGTTGATGACGCTGAGGCTTTGCCCGCTCACGGCCAGGTAAATTTTATTGTCGATGGCGCGCTGCAGCGAGCCCATATTGCCGCTCAGGGTAATGGAGTACTGCGAAGAAACAATAGCGGCTGTGCTGGTGGAGCAAATATCCCATTGGTGCAGGGTGGGCACGCAGGGGAAACAGGGTGGCAAATACGAGGTTACGGCAACACCGTAAAGTTTGGTGCCGTCGGGCGAGAATTCGACGCCATAAGCCTTGGAGCTGGGATTGTTTAAGCTTTGGCCGCCAAGCAGGGTGAGGGAGTTGGACACTACGCCGGTAGCGGCATCAAAATCAAACAGGTGAAAACCGCCGACAGCAACACTGCTAAAGGTTCTGGGTGATGCCAGGGCAAGCTTTTTGCCGTCGGGCGAAACTTTGATCTGCCCCTGCGGAGAGGCGTTGTAGGAGTCTACCATTTCGCCAACGGCAGAAGTTACCGGCACATTGTTAAGCCCGGTGGCGGTGAGTAAAAAGGTGCGAAACTCGTTGCTGCCGCAATGGTGCGATACGATCCAAACATCCTTGCCGTTGCAATGCCTTACCGCCACTTGTTTTTCGCTGGTGGGCGTGTAAAGCATGGCGTTTTTGATGGTAATCGAACCCTGGCCGGCTGCCAGGGCCATATCCACCACAGAATAACAATAGCCGTTGGCCCCGCAATACTGGTCGGCTGTAAAAATATAATAAAGATTATTGTTGCCCGGCTGTTTTACAATAACTGCCGACTGGGTGGTGGATTGGTTGCCGAATAAACCGCTGCCATTGGCCATTACCGTATGCGTGCTGGTATACACCTGCAGGCCATCGGTGTAAAACAAAAGGTTGCCGCTTGCATCGCAGACACTGGCCACACCTTCCACGGTATTTAAGCTGCCATTGGTTAACACTGTAGGAGGCTGGGTACTGAAATCGAGGCCGGCATTGGCGCCAAAATACCATTTGCTGAATTCGTTTTGAGCGTTTGCGCAGGTACATCCCAGGAAAAAAAGCACGCGCATGATTTTGAAAAAATAATTCATTTCAAGTCAATTAAAAGGTTAATAAATGAATGGTGTTTTAAGTTCCGGAGATACCGCAAATGTAATTCAAAGGCCCGGGCTTTAATGCATTGTTCAATCACTTAAACAGCCTGTTCAGTAAACGAAATACTTTTTTAGTGGCGGCAATTCTGTTAAGGCCATTTAACAGCCGCTGCGGTTTTAACGGTTAAATTCATCTTTTGCCGGCAAATTTTATATTGGCCGGCTGTTTTTTTAATCAATGCCGGATAGGGGGTAGGGGTTCGCAACCACTCAATTGTCTTGTTTAGGTAAACAGCTTTTTATTTATGGATTTAAGAATAAAAAAACTTCAAAAAAAGGATTTTTCGCTAAAAGAAATAATTTTTGTTCCATACCGTGATTTTTATTTTGTAGTGAACATGGCGGAGATCATGTACATTAAAGCAGAAGGCGCCTATTGCCGGATTGTGCTGAGATCGGGAAAGGAGCACCTGATGATCAGCCGGATGGGCGTGCTTCTTGACAAGCTGCCCGAATATTTTATCCGGATACATAACTCGTACGTGGTTAATATGTGCCAGGCGCACTCTGTGCACGATGGCAAAGTTGTAAAGCTCAACAACGATTACGAAGTGCCCATTTCGCGGCGGAAAAAGAAAGAGATTTTTGGATTGGTAACAGTGGCGTAAAAGCATTGTACAAAGTAATGTTCGCAAAAAATGTGGGGTTTTTAAATAATATATGCCAAACTGTTCACCAATTATAGTGTTTGGGCGTTGCCCCATAAAGCAGAGCTCACCTTGAGGTTATCATTTGTTCGCTCGCTTTATGAGGCCCGGGCTTTCGCTCCAAGTCCTCGCCCCGGTAACTATCGGTGCTGCGGGCTTTACGCTCTATCCCTAACGCAAAACCGAAAAAACCACTCAGCATGATACCAGTGCTTATTAATTCCAACATTATTCTGATACATCATATTGTACAATGAGCTATTAATTCCAATATTATTATCCTGATACATTATATTGTATATTACACGGGCCATTAATTTGTTGCATACGATGCCTATCTTTGACGGTTTATGCCTTGGGCTTAAAACACCTTCAAATGAACATCGATCAAATTCTTAACGCCATTTACCCGCTGCCGCCCGTGTCTAAATTATTGCTGGAAAAGTGCGCCACAGAGGTTAGCCGGCCAAAAGGCCATCTTTTGTTCAGGGCTGGTAAAGTGGAGGAAAACGTTTATTTTATTAAAAAAGGAATTGTTCGTGCTTATGCCAGCCTGCCCGATAATGAAATAACCTTTTGGTTTGGCAGGGAAGGAGATGCCGTTATTTCTATGAAAAGTTATGTGGCGCATCAAAAAGGCTACGAAAACATTGAGCTGCTGGAAGATTGCGAGTTGTATGAATTAAAAGCCAAACAGCTGCAGGATTTTTTTGATAAAGACATTTACATTGCCAACTGGGGCCGGAAGTTTGCCGAACAGGAGTTGGTGAAGGCCGAGGAAAAATTTATTTCGCGGCAATTTAAAACAGCGGCCGAGCGTTATAAAGAGCTGCTGAGTTATAACCCTGACCTGGTGCAGCGCGTGCAGCTGGGCCACATTGCCTCTTACCTGGGCATTACCCAGGTGAGCCTGAGCCGGATAAGAGCCGACATTAAATAAGCCGCATTTTTTATCATTTGTAAAATTTTTTTCCACGTGTATTTCTGACCTTTGAAAAAACAAAGAAAAAACATGAACTGGATTATTTTAATTATTGCAGGCTTATTTGAGGTGGCGTTTGCCTCCTGCCTGGCAAAAGCCAAAGAAACCACCGGCAGCGAAATGTATTTATGGTACACAGGCTTTCTTATTACCATGAGCGCCAGCATGGGCCTTTTGTTAAAAGCCACTCAAACGTTGCCCATTGGCACTGCCTATGCCGTATGGACAGGAATTGGAGCAGTAGGCACCGTTTTAGTGGGCATTTTGGTGTTTAAAGACCCTGCCAGCTTTTGGCGCATATTTTTTATCATCACGTTGATCGGCTCCATTATCGGGCTCAAATACGTATCTCACTAAACGGAAAAGTTTGTTTTTTAGGCCTCCTTGGGTCGGGTGCAAAAATACTTAAGCGCCTGATTTATACCTGTTTTAGGAAATTAACTTTGTTAACGTACTTCCCACATGCGCCCGCATGCCCCGGTAATTTTAAGATATTTTTGCAATTATTTTGGTAGGGTAAAAAAAAGCTTTGGTCCTTAAAAAACTCGGTTTTAGTGTTATATTTACTGTGTCGTAGTTCAATAATAGTGAGGCCTGCACCAGTTTTACAGAACTTTTTCGGAAAAGGTGCGTAAAAGAAGACAAGTACTACCCGCATGAAATATTTTTATTTTTTCAGTATTAAAAAAGCGTCGTTCCAGGAAAAAATCCCTGTTTATTTACACAGCAGGCGTATGAGAAGGGTAACTTCATACGTTTTTATGATGCTTGCCTGCTTTTTTACAAACCCGCTGCTTTCGCAGGCCCAATCCAACAGCAGTTACAACGCCTCTTTTTGGGAGGGCTACGCCGATAAATTGCAGCTGGGCCCGAAAGAGCGCGCAGAGTTCCTGTCCTCGCACAAGCGCGATCAATCGGCGGCCCCTTTGGCGGTTCAGCAAAACACACCAGCCCTTCAGCCCTTCAGCAATAAAACTTCCGGCTCTAACAATTCGATATTTGCCGGCCCCTGCATCAATGCCGATTTTGAGCTGGGCGATCTTACCGGCTGGGTTCGCAGCTGCGGTTTTCACCCGGGCTATAACCCGCTGGGCTGCTGCCCTAATCCCAATGGCCAGCAAGCCATTATGAGCGGAACCGGTAACGACCCGTATGGCGGATTTCCACTGGTGTATCCCGGCGGCAGCTATTCGCTGCGGCTTGGTAATGATCAAACCGGAGGCCAGGCCGACCGTATTGAGCAAACATTTTTAGTAAGCCCGAGCAACGCCAACTTTTCTTATAAATATGCCGTGGTGTTCGAAGACCCCAACCACCCGGCCAACGAGCAGCCATTTTTTCAGGTGGATATGATTGATTCAACAAATGCAGCCATACCATGTACCTTTTATCACGTGTCGGCCGGTGCGGGCATACCGGGTTTTTTTAACTCCTCAACCGCCGGGGTTATTTATAAGCCCTGGAGTACCGTGTTGGTGGACCTTACGCCCTACATCGGCCAAAACGTTACCATTCGTTTTTCTACATACGATTGCTCACTGGGCGGGCATTTTGGTTATGCTTACATTGATGGTGTGTGCCAGTCGTTTAGCGGCGGCGGCTCGGCCACCGTATGCGCCGGCGCTTCCACCACGTTTTGCGCTCCTACAGGCGTGGCCTCTTATACCTGGGATGGCCCGGGTGTTACTGCATTTGTAGGACAGTGTGCAACGGCCACTGCTCCGGGCGTTTACACCGTTTCAACCAGCCTGTTTACCGGCTGCCTGGGGCCTTCGTTTACCTATACGCTTTTTAACCAGCCACCGCCCGTTGCCGATGCAGGGCTTTCGGCTACGGTTTGCGCCAATAATAATACGGTAAACATCAGCGGCTCTATTACGGGCTTCACGTCCACGCCCTTATGGTCAAGCAGCGGAAGCGGCGTGTTTACTTCCACCACCAGCCTTAACACCATGTACACACCTTCGGGGGCCGATATAGCGGCGGGCTCGGTTACCATTACGATGATAACGGCCGGCAACGGTGTATGCCCCCCTGCCACCGACAATATGGTTATCAGCATTACTCCCTCGCCGGTAGTTAACGCCGGCACCGGCGGCACTAATTGTAATACCAACCCCTTTGCACTCAACGGTTCGGTTACTGCCGGCGCTTCCACAGGCAGCTGGACCAGCACCGGAAACGGAACCTTTGCCCCTGCAGCCAGTGTTCTTAACGCTTCTTACACTCCCGGCCCGGCCGATATTGCTGCCGGTTCGGTGACACTTACCTTAACCTCCACCAACAATGGCAATTGTTTTCAGGATTCGGACACGCTGATTATTAAAATACGGCAACCTGCCATAGTAAATGCAGGCGTCAACCAACTGCTTTGCTCAACCACACCAACCATAGGCGTTTCGGGAACCATTGGCGGTGGTGGCACCACCGGTGCATGGAGCAGTTCGGGCACGGGAGCCTTTGCGCCCACGGCTACCAATCTTAGCGCCTCTTATTCTGTAACCCCCGCCGATGTTACGGCCGGGCAGGTGGTGTTTACCCTGTCTTCCACCAACAATGGTCCATGCCCTGTTGTAACCGACACGGTAAAAATGCGCATACTCCAGCCTTCCCTGGTGAACGCCGGATCAAGCCAGTTTTTATGCTCCACCTCGGCATCGGTAAACCTTAACGGGGCCGTGGTAGGTTTTTCGAATACCGGCAGCTGGGCCAGCAGTGGCAGCGGGACATTCAGCCCGTCTTCTTCAAACCTTAACAGCTGGTACACATTTACTCCGGCCGATATTAATGCCGGCCTGGTTACGTTTACTTTAACTTCCACCAACAACGGGCCCTGCGCTTCGGTGAGCGACACCGTAAGAATGCGGGTACGTATCCCTGCCACGGTTACCGCCGGTTCAAACCAGGCACTTTGCTCAAATACGGGCACAGTGAATTTATCGGGCGGCATTGGCGGCGGAAGCAATACAGGAGCCTGGGCGGGTTCGGGCACTGGTGCCTTTGTGCCTTCCAATACGCTTATTAATACGGCTTACAACATTACAGCCGCCGATATCGCATCCGGCTTCGTAACATTTACCCTGGCATCCACCAACAACGGGCCCTGCGCCATGGTGCAGGATACCATGAGGATGCGCATTGTTAACCTGGCTACTGTAACGGCTGGTTCCAATCTTTTTGTTTGTTCCAACGCGGGCACGCTGAGCCTGGCCGGCTCTATCAACAGTCCTTCCAACACGGGCGTGTGGAGCGGCAGCGGATCCGGATCATTTATTCCAAATACCTCGGCCCTTAACACCACATACTCGTTCAGCCCTACCGATATCAATGCCGGCACGGTTACCTTTACGCTCAGCTCCACCAACAACGGCGTGTGCCCGGTGGTGAGGGATACGGTGAAGATGAAGATCATGAAGCTGGCTACTGTAAACGCAGGGCCCAACCAGTTTATTTGCTCAACCCAAAACAATGTTATTTTAGCCGGTAATGTGAATGCCGGTGGCAATGCCGGCACCTGGAGCACTTCGGGCAACGGTACGTATAATCCCAACGCATCGTCCTTAAATACGTCTTATGCCATTACGCCGCAGGACATCACTGCGGGCAGCATTACGTTTACGCTTACTTCGCAAAACAGCACGCCGTGCCCTGAGGTAAACGACACCATGCATGTAAATATTCTTACGCAGCCGGTAACGGTGGCCGGGCCTTCGCAAACCATCTGTTCCAGCAGCAGCACGGTTAATCTTTCGGGCTCTGTTTCCGGCGGGGCAGGCAGCGTACTGTGGAGCACCAGTGGTACCGGCATATTTGGCGCCACCGGCAACCCGGTAACCAATTATATTATTACGCCTGCCGATGTGCAGGCGGGGGCGCTAAGCTTTTCACTGGCCTCCACCAACAATGGCGCCTGTGCAAAGGCAGTATCGAGCCTTACCGTTGTAATAAAAGAAAAAGCCAAGGTGAATGCAGGGGTTGATATGGCTGTTTGCTCTACCCAGCTGCAGGTACCGCTGCAAGGTACCATAAGCGGAGTTACCAGCCTGGGTACCTGGGCCGGCAGCGGCAGCGGCACCATCAGCCCCAATGCGCCGGCGGGTACGTACATAGTGTCGCCGGGCGATATTTCCCAGGGCAATGTAATTTTTGTGCTTACTTCCAGCAACAACGACGTGTGTCCTGTAGTGACAGATACCATGAAGCTGGTAATTGAAACCAAACCGGTGATTGCGGTGGGAGCCGATACCACCCTTTGCGACAAACACAGTTTGGTGGCGCTTAGCTTTACAGCTACTGGCGGATCGGCCCTGCAATGGATGACCTCGGGCAACGGTGCGTTTTTACCCACCAATGCCGCTTCTGCCTCTCACTACAGCTTAAGCGCCGCCGATAAAGCGGGCGGGGTGGTAACCCTGATGCTGGGAACATCGCCCAACGGGCCATGCGGCTACACAGGCGCCTCTATGAAAGTGAATATTCTTAGGGGGCCGCGGGCCGATTTTTCTGCCTCGGCCTATACGATCCAGATTCCCGGCGATCCTATACAGTTCACCAATTTGAGCACCACGGCCGATACCTATACCTGGAGCTTTGGCGACGGCGAAAGCTCTACGCTGAACAACCCATCGCACACTTACGCTGATGCGGGCTTTTATAAAGCCACGCTTACCGTTCGCAATAACAATACCTGCGACGATGTTATTGACAAGCTGATAACCGTGATAAGCGATGTACAGTTTCCAACGGCTTTTACGCCCAATGGAGGCGGTGGCGCCGGCGGGCATTATGACCCGAACGATAACAGCAACGACGTGTTTTTTCCGTTTGTGCGCGGGGTGGTGGAGTACGACATGATGATCTTTAACCGCTGGGGAGAGCTTATTTTCAGAACAAACGATGTAAAGATAGGCTGGGATGGATATTTTAATGGCAAGCTTTGCCAGCAGGATACTTATGTGTGGAAAATGAATGCCTTGTTTTTTGATGGCAGAAAATACAACGGAACGGGAAGTGTTACTTTATTAAAATAATGAATTGAATCTGTGTCACTCAATACCACTTATATACGCATAATCCTGCTTCTTGCCTGTTTTAATGGTTTGCAGGCGCAGCACTACCAGTTTTCGCAGTTTTATGCTGCGCCCACTTACTTAAACCCGGCGTTTACCGGTGCCGATGTATGCATGCGGGCCAGCCTTAATTACAGGAGCCAGTGGTCGGGCATACCGGGTGCCTTTACAACGTACCAGGCCTCTGTCGATCATTCGCTTTCGCGCTACAAGGGCGGCATCGGACTTCAGTTTTTTAAAGACAAGGCAGGCCCTGCGGGGCTTTCCACCACCCAGGTAAACGCATTGTATGCCTACGAAACAAGAATAAAAAAAGCGGTGATGGGACGTGCCGGCATTTCGATAGGCGGCGCCCAGCGGCGGGTCGATTTGGGCTCTTTTGTTTTTAGCGACCAGATTGCCCGCAAAGACGGTTCGGCCTCGGTGGAAGCCATGAATGCCAATTCAATAAATTACTTTGATGTGAATGCGGGCATCCTGATTTATTCGCGTACCATGTGGGGCGGCTTTGCAGCTTCGCACATCAACGAGCCCAACCAGTCATTAACAGGCGGTGTGAGCGCTCTGCCGGCCGAACTGAGGTTTCATGGCGGGTACAAATATGCCTTTAACGAAAGCATGGTGGCCGGCAATTACCGCCAGCGCCATTCGGTAACAGCTGCATTTAATTATAAAAAGCAGGCCAAGTTTAACCAGATTGACATTGGTGTTTATTATAACAAAGATTTGCTGGTGGTGGGCTGCTGGTACAGGGGCATCCCGGTTTTTAAACCCATAAAGGAGTATCGCAACAACGATGCGCTTGTGTTTTTATTTGGCCTGAGCGTTGGCAAATACAACATTGGCTACTCGTACGATTACACGCTTTCCAAGCTGTCTAACTCAAATACAAAAGGCACGCACGAGCTCAGCATGTCCTACCAGTTTTGCAAGATCAGGAAAAGCCAGAAGCGGAAGCTCATCGTGGTGTCCTGTCCGAAGTTTTAATGCTGCTTGTTTTTAACGCCCCTTAAGTAAGCTTTCTTTTTCCGGCCCTCCGTTTTTTATTGACCGAAATCATGCCCGATCCTGATCTGGATCATGGAGCAAAGGAAGCATCTTTTGCAAATTTGTGTGCACAATAAACGGGTTATGATAAAGCTGAACACATCGAAGATCCTTGTTCCCTTCAATTTTTCTGTCACCTCTAAAAAAGCGCTGAAGCATGCCGCTGCGCTGGCAATATCGGGCAAAGGCGAGCTGCAGCTTTTGTACGTGCGCAAGCCCCAATCAATTTTCAACATCGGCCTTTCCACTTTGGAGCTGCGCCGGCTGGCCGGCGAATCGAAGGATTATAAAAAAATAATGGAAAACACGGCAGAGGAGATCCGGCAAAAATACCGCATACCGGTTAAAGTGCTGGTGGATGTTGGCCGGCACATACCCGGCATATTAAAAATATGCGAAAGAAACCAGGTGGGGCTTATTGTGATGGGCACAGAGGGGGCCGATTCGGTAAGTAATTTATTCAGCGGCAGCAATTCACACCAGGTGGTATCGCGCTCTCACATTCCTGTAATAACTGTGCGTGCTGAATCACCGCGCCACGGATATGCTAATATCCTGGTGCCTGTTGACCTATCGGAGCACACCCGCCAGAAAATGATTGCAGCCATTCAGTTGGCAAGAACTTTCTCCTCTAAAATTCACCTGGTGGGCCTGCAGATGGATACTGATAAAAGCAATGAAACAAAACTGAACAGCATTTTAAGGCAAATAGAAAACAGGCTGAAGGAAGAAAACATAGCCTATACCTGCGAATGCATAAAAACCGAAAATGCCGCTGCGCGAACGCTGGCCGCGGCTAAAAGAAAAAAGGCGGATATTATTATTGCCATGACCGATCAGCGGCCGCACGCCTCGTTACTGCGGCCACGTTGCTACGATCATGAGCTGGTGGATGAGTCCAGGATTCCGGTATTATCGGTTCCGCCCGAAATTCACGAAGAAAATATTGAACCGGCGAGCATTGGCGGCCTTTGGTAATATGAAAGCCCGAGGGCCCATAAAAAGAAACGAATTTATCCGGAACCTGAGCCGCGATAACCATTACGGCCTGCTGTTGTGCTGGAAAATAAGAACCAGCCTCAAAAAAACAGATCCTTTAAGAATTAAAAAATATACGGATTATTTTTTTGCAGAACATTTGCTGCCACATTTCGGGCTCGAGGAAAAATATATTTTTCCATTGCTGGGTGAGAAAAACGCCCTGGTGCAAATAGCCCTGGAAGATCATAAAAAGCTTAAGACATTATTTGAAGCACAGGAAAATGTGCCTGAAACGCTCATACGGATAGGGGAGGAGCTTGAAAAACACATACGCTTTGAAGAGCGTGTTTTGTTTAAGGAGCTGCAGCACCTGGTGCCCGGGCATAAATTAATAATTCCTGAAATTATGAATAGCCAGCCCGGCGAAGACCGCTGGGCCGATAAATTCTGGGAGCTTTAAATTGGCTAATGGTGCCCGCTGATGCCGAGCTCTTTCAGGCGCCGGATGTGTGAACGCAGCGCCACCCTGAAACCGGGTTTTAAATTGTAGGGCATATTATAATCGCCGGCGGTTTTTTCAACAATTAATGCCAGCTGTTTATAATGTATGTGGCAGATGCCGGGAAACAAATGGTGCTCGATCTGAAAATTAAGCCCGCCCACGTACCAGCTCAGCAAGCGGTTGTCTCTGGCAAAATCGCTGGTGGTTCTCAGCTGGTGCACATGCCAGTCTGTTTCAATGTCAGTGTCCGAATCTTCCTGGTTTGCCCCTTCCACCACGTGCGCCATCTGGAACACAACGCTCAGTATGATGCTGGCCACCCAGTGCATGATAAAAAATCCGAAGAGCACCTGCCATATATTAAAGGAGCTGAGCCAAAGCGGCAACCCAATAATTACCGCAAGGTATACGATCTTTCTCAATATCATTTTAAAAAATTCAGCCCAAAGGCTTTTGTTCTGAGATTGTATGAGGCCCATGCCCGAATATTTTCTAAGCCTTGTAAAATCGTTGGCAAGCATGGCCAGAGTCATGAACCCGTAAAAAAACAGTGCATAAAGGTATTGGTAACGGTGCATCCGTTTCAGCGGGCTTTTTTCGGCAAGGCGAATGGGGCCCTTGTGCTCAATGTCCTCATCCAGGCCGTGCACATTGGTATAGGTATGGTGCAGCACATTGTGCTGTATCTTCCAGTTAAGCACATTGCTTCCCAAAAGATACAGCGATCCGGCCAGTAAATCGTTTACCCATTGTTTGCGCGAATAAGCGCCGTGCGCTGCGTCGTGCATAACACCCATGCCCACCCCGGCAATGCCAATACCCATAACCGCGGCGCACAGCAGCCCCAGCCAGGCATTCATAGGTATGGTTAACAGCAGGGCAAAAGGCAACAGATACAGCAAAAGCATAACCGCTGTTTTAAGCACCATGGCAGTGTTAGCCTTCACAGATAAGTTATTTGCTTTAAAATAATCGTTCACATTTTTTTTCAGCGCCTGCACAAATTCTTTTTCGCGGGTGTTTTTACCGGTAAATCTTATGGGTTTCATCCTGTGGTTTATTGTTTAGTGTATAATTCACCCTCCACCCGGATGGCAGACCTCACAGAATTCGAAATCAGGCAGGCCCTTTCTGATTTTTGAAAGATCCGCTCCGCTTTTTCCCTGTCAGCAGTGCTTACCAGTTGCAGTCTTGGCCTCAGCACTATTTCCGTCATCAGGTACCTGCCGGCTACCATATCCAGTATTCCTTCGCTTTTGCAGGTAAATGCCAGGTATTCCAGCTTCGAATTTTCGGCTATGGCTAAAAAGGTGGTCATAAAACAGGCGTTTACAGCGGCGGTGAATAAATGCTCGGGCGACCAGGTGCCTCTTACGCCGCCTGAAAACTCGGGCGGTGTGGCTACGGTTATTGTCGAATCCAGCTCCGGCGATTCCATTTCACCCGTTCTTCCACCGGTCCAGCTTAGGTTAACGTTGTATTGATGCATAATAAATGATGGCTGCAAAGCTATGATCGAAGAACCAGCCGGCCAGTGATAAATATCAGGGACGGAAATGATCGTTGTCATATAGCGGATAATTTTGTCCGGTTAAATTTGCAGCGGCTTTTATTTTTTGCAATTCCGGTTTTAAAAGCAGCATCAAAAACAGGCCATGCAGCAGGTATGATAAGAATCTCTCCGAAATATGATTTAGATCAGGTGCAAAGGTTTCAAACGCAGGCACCTTTGATCCAGGAAGAATTGTTGATCCCGTTAAACTAATTAATAAAAATCTCAATTATGAAAAAAATCCCAGTCATCGCTTCAATTGCCTTCATGGCCATTTTTACCGCCTGTGGCGGTTCCGGAAAAGAGGAAAACAATGCTTCGGCCGAAGCTCCGAAAAGCATGGTGGAAGATCCCCCAAAATATGACCCGCACCGGGGCGAAGGAAAATGGAATGCTGAAAATGTGAATACCGGCGGGGAGCTTAATGCGGAATGGGTTGCCTCCGGCGAAAATATTGCCAACGTTAAATGCGCTTCGTGCCATAAGTTTACCGGTGAAAAACTGGTGGGGCCAGGCTGGATGGGAGTTACCCAACGACGCAGCCCCGAATGGATCATGAACTTTATCACCAATCCCGATCCTATGCTGGACAAAGATCCCGAGGCACAGGCCATGCTGGAGCTTTGCCTGGTGCGGATGCCTAACCAAAGCCTTTCGGATGCCGAGGCAAGGAACCTGCTGGAATTTATGCGGAAGAACGACGGCGCAAAATAAAACAATACAATCCTCATATTATGAAAAATAAAACAGCAACGATTGCTTTGTCAGGCCTGGCAGTGGCCGCTTTTCTGCAATCATGTAAACCAACCAACACCAGCAACGCGGTAACGGGTGATGCCGCCTCAAAAGCCTATGTGGCCCCCGGAAAATACGACGCGTTTTATAACTTTGTAAGCGGCGGCTTCAGCGGGCAAATGAGCTGCTATGGCCTGCCCAGCGGGCGATTGCTAAGGGTTATTCCCGTGTTTGCCGTTGATCCCGAAAAAGGATGGGGCTACAGCGAAGAAACAAAGCCCATGCTGAACACCTCGCACGGCTTTGTGCCCTGGGACGATTTGCACCACACCGAACTGTCGCAAACCAACGGTGAGGTAGACGGGCGCTGGGTGTTTGGCAACGCCAACAATACGCCGCGCGTGGCCCGCATCGATCTTAAGACCTTTCGCACGGCCGAAATTATTGAGCTGCCGAACAGCGCCGGCAACCATTCTTCTCCCTTCATCACCGAAAATACCGAGTATGTGGTGGCCGGCACCCGTTTTAGTGTGCCGCCGGATAACGCCAACGGCGATGTGGCCATCAGCACGTACAAGCAGAACTTTAAGGGATACCTGAGTTTTATCAGCGTTGGCAAAGAGCATGGGGACATGGACATTGCCTTCCAGATCGAATGCCCGGGTGTGAATTTTGACCTGAGCCATGCCGGCAAAGGCAAATCGCACGGGTGGTTTTTCTTTTCGTGTTACAACACCGAGCAGGCCAATACGCTGCTGGAAGTAAACGCTTCGCAGCGCGATAAGGATTTTATCATGGCAGTGAACTGGAAAAAGGCCGAAGAATACCTCAAGGCGGGCATGGGCAAAAAAGTGGCAGCCAGGTATGCGCACAATTATTACAACGAGTCAACGCACAGCGCCGTTTCTGAAATAAAAACAGAAGTGGTCGTGCTTGATTCGAAAGCGCTGAAGGACCTGTGTTACATGATGCCATGCCCTAAATCGCCACACGGCTGCGACGTGGATCCCACTGGCGAATACATTGTTGGCAGCGGCAAGCTGGCTGCCCTCATCCCGGTATTCAGCTTCGATAAAATGCAAAAAGCGATTGCTGGCAAACAGTTTGACGGCGAATACGAAGGCATTCCTGTCATTAAATACGAGGCTGCGCTGCACGGCGAGGTTAAAAAGCCTGGCCTGGGCCCATTGCATACTGAGTTTGACGGCAGGGGCAATGCGTATACCACTTTCTTTGTATCGTCGGAGGTGGTGAAATGGAGCCTGCAGGACCTGAAAGTGCTTGACAGGGTGCCCACTTATTATTCTGTAGGGCACCTGTGCATACCGGGCGGCGACAGTAAAAAGCCTTTTGGCAAATACCTGGTGGCCTACAACAAAATAACCAAGGACAGGTATCTGCCCACCGGTCCCGAGCTGGCTCAGAGTGCACAACTGTTTGATATCAGCGGCGATAAAATGCAGATGATACTGGACTTTCCGACCATAGGCGAGCCTCACTACGCGCAGGCGGCACCCGGTGAGCTTATTAAAAATAACCAGCTGAAGATTTTTAAGATTGATGATAACAAGCACCCTTATGCAGCCAAAGGCGAAAAAGAAGCAAAGGTGGTTAGGGAAGGAAACGAGGTGCATGTTTATATGACCTGTATCCGCTCGCACTTTGCTCCCGATAACATTGAAGGGATTAAAACCGGCGACGAAGTTTATTTTCACGTTACAAATTTAGAGCAGGACTGGGATGTGCCGCACGGCTTTGCCATAAAAGGCGCACAAAATGCCGAATTGCTGATAATGCCCGGCGAAACAACCACCCTGAAGTGGACTGCCGAAAAACCCGGCATCTTTCCCATGTACTGCACCGACTTTTGCAGCGCCTTACACCAGGAAATGCAGGGCTACATCCGCGTGTCGCCCAAGGGAAGCAATGTTCCGATCGATTTCAGCACCGGCAAAACAAATGCCGAAGCTGCCGCCTCCAGATAGTTTAACCCACAACCCCGGGGGAGCAACAGCCCGGTCTGTTGCTCCCTTTTTCACCTGAAATGACACGAACGGAATGAAAACACCCGAAAAAAAAATATCCCGTAACTCATCGGCCCTGCTGATACTGGCTGCAGTTTTATTAGCGATCTCGGTTTTTGTTCCGGTGTGGCGCATCGACCTGGATGCACCGCAATACCCGGAAGGTTTGAGATTGCTGATCTATGCCGACAGGCTGGGTGGAAATGTGGATATTATCAATGGCCTGAACCATTATATCGGGATGAAAACCCTTCACACAGAAGATTTTGTTGAATTTGCCATTCTACCTTACCTGATCGGCTTTTTCGTAATTTTTTCGATCACGGCGGCGTTCGTTAAGCGCAAATGGTTGTTCTATCTTTTGTTTGCCGCATTTATCTTGTTCGGTGTTGTGGCCATGGTTGACTTTTGGCGCTGGGAATATAATTATGGCCATAATCTCGACCCCAACGCCGCGATCATTGTTCCCGGCATGGCCTACCAGCCCCCGTTGATCGGGTTTAAGCAGCTGCTGAATTTCGGCGCTTACTCCATACCGGCTGTGGGCGGCTGGTTTTTTATCATCAGCGGCGCACTGATGCTGCTGGCTTTTTTTATGGAAACAAAACTCTTTAAATCAAAAAAATGAAACCAAAACATCTGTTGTGGCTGCTGCCTGTTTTTTGCCTGATGGCCTGCGGCGAGCCAAAGCCTGTGCAGGCAAAGCTGAACGTGGATAACTGCGATTATTGCAGGATGGGCATTGCCGATGCAAAATTTGTGGCAGAGCTTATTACTGCAAAAGGAAGAATTTATATGTTTGACGATGTTGTGTGCCTGCAAAACTATTGCAAGGAAAATAAAACCGGAAAAGAGGCAAAGCTTTTTGTGGCCAACTTTAATAAGCCCGATCAGTTTTTGCCGGTGGCTTATGCCGTTTTTGTAAAAGGAGATCAAATAAGCAGCCCCATGGGAGGCAACCTGGCGGCTTTTGACAACAATAAGGCCGCCGAAATTTTTTCGGCCACCCGGGCAGCCCAGATCCTTACCTGGAGCGACCTGCGCAACTAATGCAACAACACATCTTAAATATTTTGTTTGTTTTTTGTTTTGCCGCTCTGCTGCCTGCAAAAACAATTCATGTGGGCAAAAATTATCGCATTAAAACAATTAAAGAAGGCTTAAAAGCGGCAGGCACCGGCGATACGCTTTATGTGCAGGCAGGCATTTACCGCGAGGGCACTATTCTTGTAGATAAATCTGTTGCCATGATCGGCTGCAATTATCCCGTACTGGATGGCCAAAAAAAATACGAGGTGGTGTCAGTTAAGGCCAACGGCGTACTGTTTAAAGGCTTTAAGGTGGAGCACTCCGGCGTTGGAACGCTGGATGACCCGGGGGCCATTAAGGTTTACGACAAAAATTATGTCACCATCAGCGACAATATACTGGAAGATAATTTTTTCGGCATTTATATCCAGTATGGAAAGCACTGCGTGATAAAAAATAACCGCATCAACGCTTATGGAAAAGAGGAGCAACAGATCGGCAACGGCATTCACTGCTGGAAAAGCGACAGCCTTCTTATTGCCGGGAACACCGTTTCGGGCCACCGCGACGGGATCTATTTCGAGTTTGTGACCCACTCAACCATTCTTAACAACCATTCTTT
The DNA here is from genome assembly GCA_044221905.1 of Bacteroidia bacterium. Taxonomy (GTDB): domain Bacteria; phylum Bacteroidota; class Bacteroidia; order B-17B0; family Aurantibacillaceae; genus Aurantibacillus. Next base: position 425,245 of record JBGAOE010000004.1, on the reverse strand, counting down.
ATCAAACATCCGCTACGGGCTTCATTTTATGTTCTCAAACGATGATGCTTATCTTCATAATACTTTTAGTAATAACGGAGCAGGCGTGGCAGTGATGTTCACCCGGCGGGTAAAAATGTACAACAATGTTTTTGAGCAGAACTGGGGAGATGCGGCCTACGGGCTTATGCTGAAAGAGATCTCCGACAGTCACATCCGCGGGAACCGTTTCAAAAAAAACACCACCGGCATATACATGGAAGGCACCAACCGCCTGGTGGTTGAAAAAAACAGCATAGAGGCCAACGGCTGGGGCCTGAAAATACAGGCCAGCTGCATGGATAACGACATAAAAGCCAATAACTTTGTGGGCAACACGTTTGACATCAGCACCAATGGCAGCCTGGTGCTGAACAGCTTTAACGGCAACTACTGGGACAAGTACGAAGGATACGACCTGGATAAAAACAGCATCGGCGATGTGCCTTACAGGCCCTTGAGCTTGTTTTCGGTTATTGTTGAAAATAACCCGCCGGCCATGCTGCTGTTTCGCAGCTTTATGGTAAGCTTGCTCGACCGGACCGAGAAAATGATCCCGAGCATTACCCCCGATAATTTTATTGATAATACCCCGCTCATGCGGGCAATTGCTTTATGATTCAAGCGCACAATATTATAAAAGACTTTGGCAGGCTCAGGGTTCTTAACCGGGTAAATTTAACCTGCCGGCAGGGCGAGTGCATTGCGCTGATAGGTCCTAACGGCTGTGGTAAAACCACGCTCATCAAAAGCATCCTGGGCATGGTTATTCCCACATCGGGCAATATCACCTTTGATGGGAAAAGCACTGCCGGTGATTATAAATACCGCGAGCAGATAGGATACATGCCGCAGCTTGGCCGCTACCCCGATAATATGACCGTAGGACAGGTTATTGAAATGATAAAGACGATGCGCAACACGCCTGCCGGACCGGATGAAGATCTGTTGAAACAGTTTAAACTTTCTGGTATTTTTAACAAGCGCATGCGCACCCTTTCGGGCGGCACCACGCAAAAGGTGAGCGCCACCCTGGCCTTTCTTTTTAACCCGGCCGTGCTCATACTCGACGAGCCCACTGCGGGGCTTGATCCCCTGGCTGCCGAAACACTGAAAGAAAAAATAATTGCCGAACGGAAAAAAGGCAAGCTCATCCTCATCACCTCGCATTTGCTGAGCGAGCTCGATGACCTGGTGAGCGAAATTATTTTTATGCAGGAAGGCACGGTGAAATTTCATAAAACAATTGATGACCTGCGCCTGGCCACACACCAGGAAAAAGTCTCGAAAGCGATTGCCAATATTCTCAGAAGCCAGGGTCATGAATAGGATCGTAAAATTTATTGTGCTCGATATTCTCAAGAACAGGATCATCCTGATTTATGCCTTATTGCTCGCCATCCTTTCGTGGAGCGTTTTCAGTCTTGAAGACAGCAGCAGCAAAGGCATCTTAACCCTGCTCCAAGTGATTTTGCTTACGGTTCCACTGGTATCCATCATCTTTTCCACCATTTATGTTTACAACAGCGCCGAGTTTATCGAGCTCCTGCTGAGCCAGCCCATCCAACGGAAAAAAATATGGCGAAGCCTTTTCTTTGGCCTGTCTTTTTCGCTGGTGCTGGCCTTTATTCTGGGTGCCGGCATTCCTGTTTTACTTTTTGCCCCTGGGCCGGTGGGATTAATGATGACCGCCATCGGGTGCCTTGTAACCGTGGTGTTTGCTTCCATAGCGCTGCTGAGCTCAGTGCTTACCCGCGACCGCGCCCGTGGCATTGGTATTTCCATTATCCTTTGGCTGTTTTTTTCGCTGCTGTTTGATGGTCTGGTTTTATTTTTTCTTTTTCAGCTTTCCGACTACCCCATCGAAAAAGCCATGGTGCTTGTAACGGCCTTTAATCCTATCGATCTGGCCCGCATCCTTATATTGCTGCATTTGGATGTGTCGGCAATGATGGGCTATACCGGCGCCATTTTTAAGGATTTTTTCGGCGCAGCTCCAGGTATCATTATTGCCTTTGCAGTGCTGCTGCTCTGGGTGCTGATCCCGTTCCGGCTTTCGCTGGGTAAATTCAAACACAAAGATCTGTAATTGGCTGCATGCATCACCTTCTCCTTATTATTCACGTGTTTGCTGCAACGGTATGGGTTGGCGGACACCTTATTTTAAGCATGGCTTTTTTACCGCGGGCGCTTAAGCACAAGAACCCGGCCATTATCACGCATTTTGAAAAAGCTTACGAAAAAACAGGCTTGCCCGCCCTGCTGGCATTGGTTATCACAGGAGTTATGCTTTCTTATAATTATAATATTGCGATAACGCGCTGGTTCTCGTTTAAAAGTGCCGTTGAAAAAGTAATTTCCATAAAGCTTATTCTTTTGTGTTGCACGCTTGGCCTGGCCATTCACGCACGTAGTTTCATCATCCCGCGGTTGAGTGCTAAAACCCTGCCAATCATAGCCATTCACATTGTTTTGATCACCCTTATTGCCATTGGCATGATGGTGCTTGGCACCTTTGTAAGGTTTGGCGGCATTTAATTTCTATGCCATGTTTTGTCAATTGTTAAAATTCATACATTTAAATTCCTTGCAATAAATGTATGTTTTATTAATACCCGGCAATCGGGTATATCTTGTTCAACAGCAACATGAAAATTGGTTTGGTGCGTCATTTTAAAGTTAAGCAGGCCTATCCTGGCAAAGTTTGGCTTACAAAGCCTGAGGTAATAAAATGGTTTGACGATTATGACCTGGCGGAGGTTGAATGCCGGGAGGCTAATTTTTTGGAAGCAGGCTGGAAAGTTTGTTACACCAGCCCCTTGAAGAGAGCCGTGAAAACAGCTGGCCGGATCTATCACGGACCTACCGAAAAGGTGGATGCGCTCAAGGAGTTAGACGTTCTGTACTTGTTACCGGCCGGGATAAAACTGCCTTTTTTGGTTTGGGGACTTTTAGTCAGGATCAAATTTCTTGCCTCTAATAAAGATACACATGAATTCAGGCTCGGAATCAAACTGTTTTTAGACAATTTGGTTTTGGAAAACGAGGCCGAAGTGCTTATTGTGAGCCATTGGTTTGTGATGAAGATCCTTCAGGAAGAGTTGGTAAAACGGGGATTCGCAGGCCATAATTTCAGATCTCCCGGTTATGGAACCCTGTATGTTTTTGAAAAAAAGTATGAATGATCTAATAACCGGGCGGTTTTTTAGAAAATCAGCCTTTAACCGCAGGAATATTTTTTTGCTGGATGACTTGGGAGCATTATTAACAGCCATTTTGCTGATCATTGTAATAGCCGCACTTGAAAGTAATGTTGGAATGCCCCGGAGCATGGCCTGCAAATTATCGATCCTGGCCTTCTGTTATTCAGTTTATTCACTCAGCTGTTATTTTTTTAAACCAATAAACTGGGCTTTTTATTTAAAAGTTATTATCGTTGCAAACTGTATATATTGCTGCCTGACCCTGGTATTGGTTGGGTATTTCTATGGTCTGCTAACGCTTTTGGGAGTGGCTTATTTTTCAGTGGAGATTGCGGTGATTGTGCTGTTAATACTGCTGGAAGTAATGATAGTGAGGAATAAGTATTGAAAGGGTCTTTTATTTCGCTGTGTGCCACAAAAAAAGCATAGCGTTGGCGCTATGCTTTAGAAACCAATAAAGCCAGGTGAAAAAAGTATTATCAATTACTGTTCTGGTAGCAGCACTTCATCAATTACATGAATGATCCCGTTGGAAGCGGGAATTGATGCAAGAATATGAGCTTTGCCATTGATTATTGGTTTACCGTCTTTAACAGTGATGTTAATATTGCCCCCGTTTACTTCGTTCAGCGTTTGTCCGTCGTGCAGCGATTCGGCCTTTATCACTCCCACAAAAACATGGTACTGCAAAATATCTGTCAGGGCGTCCCGCTTTTCAGGTTTCAGCAATCCTTCCACCGTGCCGGCCGGCAGCTTGTTAAAAGCATCGTTGGTGGGTGCAAACACCGTAAATGGTCCTGCGTTGCTCAGAACATCCACCAGTTCGGCTGTTTTAACGGCGGTTACCAGCGTGGTGTGGTCTTTGCTGCTCACGGCTATTTGAACTACGTTTGGGTTGGAAACTTCGTCAACTACGCCCGACTGGCCGGCTGCGGGCGGTTGTGCCTCGGTATTTACAGTGGCTTCCAGAGCTTCGGGTGTGGGCTGCCTGCAGCTCGCAAGGCCGAGGAAGCAAACAACGGCAATGGCATTCAGTGTGTGTTTCATATTAAGTTGGGTTTGATTTCTTCAGCAAAATAACATCCTGTTTTTGCGTTTGTAAATGATATAAATCATTCAGCCAAATGATTTATATTATACCGGATAATTTTGTCCTTTTATTTTAGGCCAGTAATTTTGAGGGCAGTCATTATATAAAAAAACATTAAAAAACAATGCCATGAATATTACAGAAGAACAAATCATTGGTCAGCTGGTAGCGCAGGATTACCGGGCTGCAGAAGTATTTTCGAATTACGGGATTGACTTTTGCTGCAAAGGCGGTTTAACACTTAAAGAAGCGGCAGAAAAAAAGAAAATCGACCTTCCCCGGCTTATTGACGATCTCACCGGAATAACCAACAGGAAAGAGAGCGCTCAGGCCGATTACCAATTGTGGCCCATTGACCTGCTGGCCGACTATATTGAGAAAAAGCATCACCGCTATGTGGCCGAAAAAACACCGGTGATTCAGCAGTATTTAACCAAAGTGTGCCAGGTGCACGGCGCTGCGCACCCCGAGCTGGCACAAATACTCGCCAGCTTTAATCAATCGGCCCGGCAGCTGGCGGCTCATATGAAAAAAGAAGAACTGGTGCTTTTTCCTTACATACAAAAAATGGTTGCCGTTAACGAAGCCCTGGCCCCGCATTTTGGCACGGTTCAAAACCCTATTGATACCATGATGGAGGAGCACGATGCCGAAGGCGAGCGCTTCAGGCAGATAGCAGAGCTCAGCGGAAATTATACGCCGCCGCACGACGCCTGCAACACTTACCGCGTAACGTATGCGCTTTTAAAAGAGTTTGAAGAGGATCTTCACCTGCACATTCATCTTGAGAACAACATCCTTTTTCCAAAGGCCATTAAAATGGAAAAGGAGCGGGCTCAAAATTCATGTCAGCTCAAATAAACGTATTACAAACTAAAAAATACTCTTATGCTGAGCTTTAAATTAGACGACGATTTTGTGGCGCAATACAAGGATGTTGCGCCAGGTTTTGGCTTTAACGGCCTGGGCTTGCTAACGTATTACAGAACGTATTCGCGCTTAAAGGAGGATGGAACCAACGAGCAGTGGTATGAAACCGTGCGACGTGTGGTGGAAGGCGCATATACCCTGCAAAAGCAGCACATACTGAACAATGAGCTGGGCTGGAACAACCGCAAGGGGCAGCGGTCGGCGCAGGAAATGTACGACCGTATTTTCAAAATGAAGTTTTTACCGCCAGGCCGGATGCTCTGGTCGCTGGGCACCGCCATTATCCATGAGCGAAAGGCCGGTCAGGCGCTGTTTAACTGTGCGTTTGTATCCACCGGCAATATTGGCAAAAGCGTGGATGAAGCAGTGAAGCCCTTTTTGTTTATGATGGACATGAGCATGGTGGGTGTTGGCGTAGGCTTTGATGTGGAAGGCGCCGGTAAGGTCGAAATAAATAAGCAGGATGGGAACGACGAGCTTTACGTGATCCCTGATTCAAGGGAGGGCTGGGTAACAAGCGTTGAAAAACTTTTGTTCAGCTATTTTGCCCGGCATTTTGGTTTTAATAAACCTTGCGGCGTTGCTTTCAGCTATGATCTTATCAGGCCGGCAGGTGCCCCAATACAGGGTTTTGGTGGGGTTTCATCCGGTGCGGCGCCGCTCGAAAAACTGCATGCACAATTGCGGCAGCTATTGAACCGGCTTAATGGAAAACACATTACCATTACTGCTATTGCTGATATTATGAATATGATAGGGCAGTGTGTGGTGGCCGGTAACGTGCGGCGAACCGCGCAGATAGCTTTGGGCGATGTATCAAATGCCGAATACAGGAAGCTGAAAGATTACCGCTGGAATGCGGAAAAAGAAAAATACGAAGGAGCGATGGCCTGCAGGGCCGAATGGGGCTGGGCATCCAACAACAGCGTGCTGGTGGGCCCAGATACAAACTTTGCAGATGTGGCGCAGCAAACAGCCGTTAACGGCGAGCCAGGATATGTGTTTATGGATAATATCCGTGCGTTTTCGCGGCTGTGCGATCCGGCCGATCACAAGGATGAAAAAGCAATGGGAACCAATCCCTGCGGCGAGCAAACGCTTGAATCGTATGAGCTTTGCTGTTTGGTGGAAACATTTCCTTCGCGGGCCGAGTCGAAAGACGATTACCTGAGGACGCTAAAATTTGCCTACCTGCTGGGAAAAACCGCCACGCTGGTAAACACCACCTGGCACGAAACCAACCGCGTTCAGAAAAGGAACCGGCGCATCGGCACCTCGGTATCGGGCATCACCAATTTTATTGATAAGCATTCGTTGGAAACACTGCGTAACTGGCTCGAGGAAGGCTACCGGCACATCCAGTCCTGGGATGATATATATTCCTCGTGGCTGTGCGTGCCCAAAAGCATTAAAACCACCAGTGTAAAGCCCAGCGGCACGGTGAGTCTGCTGGCGGGGGTCAATCCGGGCTGTCATTTTCCTGAGTTTGAGTATTATATCCGCCGCGTGCGGGTGGCAAAAACTTCTGCGCTTATTCAACCCATAAAAGAAGCCGGTTTGCATGTGGAAGCCGATGTGGTGGATCCCAGCTCGCTGGTGGTTGAATTCCCGGTTCACAATATCGGCAAAAGCCTTAAAGATGTGAGCGTTTGGGAGCAGGTGGCGCTGGCAGTTTTCCTTCAAAAATACTGGTCGGATAACCAGGTGTCGTGCACGGTAACATTCAGGCCCGAGGAAAGCGGCCAGATAAAAACTGTTCTGGATTATTTTAAATACGAATTGAAAGCCATCAGTTTTTTACCAAAAGCCGAGCTGGGCGCTTATGCGCAGATGCCTTACGAAGCCATTAGCAGCGGGCGTTACGGGGAGCTGATCCGGCAGGTGAAGCCGGTTGATTTTAAAACGCTTTCAGAAGAAGGGGCCGGCGAAAAATTCTGCAATAACGACTCATGTGTTGTGGCATGATGCGAACGGTGAGTGAGCGGGCGTCAGCCCGCTCCGCTTGCCGGATTGTTTGACCTTAAGCAGCTCAAAAAACACGCTGTTAAGCCAGTTTCCGGTCCTGGTTGCGCTGCGACAGCAGCAACAGCAAAAGACTTGCAAGAATAAGAAGGGCAATGTAAAAAAGCGTTTCGTTTACCAAAGGCACCACTGTATAGGAAAAGGAGGCGATGCCCTGAACTCCCAGTACCATTTCATTTAAATACACACCAATCACAAAAAGTGCAAGGCCTGCCGATGCCATCCGGTTCACGGCAATGAGCTTATAAAAGTAAGCATAGCCCAACAAAAACACCGAAACGATAGCCAGCAGCACCAGGTGAAGATAGGCAATGACAATGGGTCTGAAGCCAAATGCCAGCTTGCTTACCGATGGAACAGTGGATCCGAGCTGCAGCAAAAATTTAATGCTAAGGGCAATGGCAATGATCGTAAAAATATAACGCCCCGATTTTATCAATGGCTTGGAAGGGCTGGCCCAGCCTCTTACCCGTATAACAAATAACACCCACGTAACTACCTGGGCAATGGCCGCAATGGCCACCAGTGTGAACAACCACACAGGCAGCCTGGCCCAAAGCACCGATAAAAAATAAGCCGGAATGCAGGCGGCAAAAAACAACCAAAAGATAAGCCTGTTGTGTCTCATCTCTGTTTTTTTTAGGTTGAGTCTGGCCAAAAAAAGGCCGATGCCTGCAAATGTAAAAAAGCCGTTGTACTGAAAATGCAGATAAAAATATAACGATGCAAGGTGCATGTTTTGATTAAAGTTATGGCTTGCCATCATAAAGGCCAGCGTAAATGTACCCACCGATGAGATAATATTGAACCAAAGCGCGGCCGTAAACCAAAGCGCGTAAGGCCGGCTGGCAAGCCCCTTCAGGTCTTTAAAAAAATAATGGGCAAAGGTGTAGGCAATTACAACAGACAATGTGGAAAAGGCGATGGAAAATGCGCCGTATCCCTGCAGCGTAAAAGAAACGAGCATGCCATACGCGCAAATGAGATTGGCCGCAAGAAGCCTGCGGTAAACAGCGGGGTTAAACAATGGCCGGTCGTTTTGAATGATGCCTGCCATCAGGATAAAAATACATTGTGTAACCCAGCCGATGAATGCAAAATGCGAATGCCCGTGCTGCAGGTGCTTTTGATTAAGATAAGGAAACTCAAAGCCGATTTTGTAACGCATAAAGGCTCCGAAAAGCCCCACAATAAAAAGATTAAGCAGGCAGATGCGAAGCCAGTGTTTAATGTTCAGTGCCATAAAAAGCTGCGGTTTGTTGTTTGCAGCACTAAAGTTCAGCAGAGGGGTATAAACCCGTATTGATGAGGATCACCCTGCGGCATGATATTTATCAGGATGATGTTGCGGCTCAAGAAAGACATTTGTATAAGATACAATCAACTGTAAATCCTATGAACTGGCCCAAGCTGAGCACACAAAAAATAAAGACCCGGGTGTTTGAAGCCCTTGGCAAAAATCTTAATTACCGGAGTGAGAACATATTGGGAATACCGGCCACGTACCTGGACACCGATGTGTTTTACGACGATGCTCCCTTTTTAAAAGACGCTCCCTTTTTATCCACGCTGGTGGCCAATCCCAATCACATTGGCTGCCATACGCTGGAAGGGGAAAAAGAGCCCATATTTAAAGGCAGCCAGGAAATTGAAAAAGACCTGATCCGCATTTGTGCCGAAGAAATATTTGAAGCGGAGCCAAACACATACGACGGTTATGTGGCTTCTGGCGGCACCGAGGCTAACATTGAAGCCTGCTGGATTTACCGGAATTATTTTATGAAGGAGCGTGGTGCAAAACCCGGCGAAATGGTGCTGCTTTATTCCGAAGACAGCCACTATTCGTTTCCCAAGGCGGCCAATCTTTTATCTTTGAGGCCGGTGGTGTTTAAAGTGCATGCCGGGTCGAGGGAAATAGATATGGCACACCTCGAAAAGCAGATCATGAAGGCCATCGGGCTGGGCGTGAAATATTTTATTGTGAATGTAAACCTGTCTACCACCATGTTTGGCAGTGTTGACGATGTTGATAAGATAACCGACCTGCTGAACCTGCTTCATTTGGATTACAAGCTGCACATCGATGCCGCGTTCGGAGGATTTATTTATCCGTTTACAAAAACCCGGAGCCGCCATAGCTTTAAGAATCCCGGAGTAAGCTCCATCACCATCGACGGGCACAAGATGCTGCAGGCGCCCTATGGAACCGGCATATTCCTTATCTGTAAAAACATGATGCCTTATGTGTGCACCGAACAGGCCTCTTACGTGCAGGGAAAAGATTACACGCTGTGCGGAAGCCGTTCGGGTGCCAATGCCATTTGCGTGTGGATGATCCTGCACATGCATGGCTCAATCGGCTGGAGCGTAAAAATGAGCCACCTGTTGGATAAAACCACTTCGCTTTGCTCGGCGCTGAGCGATATGGGAGTGGAATATTACCGCCATCCGCAGCTGAACATCGTAACGCTTCGCAGCAAATACATCAGCGCGGACCTTGCCGCCAAATTCTGCCTGGTGCCCGATAACCACCAGGAGCCCAAATGGTACAAGATAGTGGTGATGCCGCATGTAAAACAGGGCATACTCGATAATTTTGTGAGCCAGCTTTCGAACGAGCTGTTGTATAAGCGCATTGAGTCATGAGCCTGCTGAGCAAATACAACATTGCTGCCCCGCGTTATACCAGCTACCCTACGGTGCCCGCCTGGCAAGAGGTTCCCAGCCAGGAAGAATGGAAACAACTGGTAAAGAGCAGCTTTAAAAAAACAAATTCCGCAAATGGCATCAGTCTTTACATTCATCTGCCGTTTTGCGAAAGCCTTTGCACTTACTGCGCCTGCAATACACGCATCACGGTTAATCACAAAGTGGAAGAGCCCTATATTGCCGCCCTTTTGGAAGAATGGAAACTTTATTGCCGGCTTTTTGATGAAAAGCCCCGGATCAGCGAGATCCATCTGGGCGGTGGCACACCCACTTTTTTTAGTCCTTTAAACTTAAAGCGCCTGCTTACGGGAATACTGGAAACAGCCGAAATCTGCGAACAGTTTGATTTTGGCTTCGAAGGACACCCTGCCAATACTACAGCCGATCATCTTTATACCTTATACAGTTTTGGTTTCCGGCGGGTGAGCTTTGGCATACAGGATTTTGATCCGCTGGTACAGGATGTGATCAACCGATACCAATCCTATGAGCAGGTGGAATTGGTGGTGGAGCAAGCAAGACGTATTGGCTACACGTCGGTTAACTTCGATCTCGTTTATGGATTGCCGCTGCAAAAGCTCTCAACCATTCGCGATACGATCGGCAAGGTTATTAGGTTAAAGCCCGACCGCATTGCCTTTTACAGTTATGCGCATGTGCCCTGGCTGAAACCGGGACAAAGAAAATTCACCGAAAAGGATTTGCCGGCGGACCTTGAAAAAAGGCAGCTGTACGAAGCCGGTCTCGCGCTGTTTTGTGGAGCGGGTTACAAAGATATAGGGCTTGATCATTTTGCACTGGAAACCGATCCGCTGTATCGATCCATGAAAGAGAAACGCCTGCACCGAAATTTTATGGGCTATACCGATAAATACACCGAATTGATGATCAGCCTTGGCGTTTCGGCCATTGGCGATACCCGCACCGCCTTTGCCCAAAACATAAAGGTGGTGGAAGCCTACCAGCAAGCTGTGGCCATGGGTCATTTCCCCATTTCAAAAGGCCACGTTCTTACCCAAGAAGACCTTGTTATCAGGACGCATATTCGCAATATTATGTGCTGCCATGAAACCGAATTTGAAAACGATGATGACGATACGCCTGCGATTGCAGAAGGTTTGCGGCGCTGCGAGGCCTTAAGCAACGATGGCCTGGTTGAAATAAGCGCCCGAAAGCTTAAGGTAACGGAAAAGGGCAGGGGCTTTCTGCGAAACATTTGCCTGTGTTTTGATGCGCATTACTGGCGCAAAACACCTGAAAAAGCAGTGTTCAGTTCGGTGGCTTAAGTGATTGAGTCAAATACAAAGGGGCCCTGCATCCAAACCCACCAGCCATGAGATGAATCATTCTGCAGTATGATTTTAGTCAATGCATATGGCCGGAAACCGGTGCAACTTTGATTTAAAAATGACTATGAACGAATATAAATTCCAGGTTGCCGAGCTGCTCATTCGTGTGTTTGCAGGAATACTCTTTTTTTTCCAGGGGTATGATAAGCTGTTTCGCATTAAAATGCCCGGTGTGATAGACGTATTTAGCGCCGATGCCAAACATTATCACATACCGCGCCCCTTGACGACGCTGGTGGCTTATTACACCAGCCTGGCGGAGTTTGCAGGAGGTTTTTTTCTGCTGGTGGGATTCTTCACAACCTACACCCTATATGCGTTGGGATTCGACCTTGTGCTGGTTGGCTTTGCATTCAGCTACATGACGCCTGTTTGGGATATGAAACATGTTTTTCCAAGGCTGGCACTTCTAACCGTTCTTTTGCTTATGCCTGAGCATTACCAGCACTTTAGTCTCGATCACCTGATACGCACCAGATAATTTTTATGGGTTCACTCAAAGCGCCCGCTACCATACACCTAAATTAATATGTTGATTATTAAACCAAATAAGCTCTCCGTTATTCAAAAGGAATTCAACAGCCAGTTCCCTTTTCTTAAGCTCGAATTTTTTAAGAAGCCGCATGGCAACCATGCCGGCAGCGCCAGGCAGCTTATCATTAAGGACGATCTTGAATTAAAACCGGTGGAAAGGGGGCACGATGAAATACTGGTAAACGAACACATGCCCGTATCAGTGCTCGAGCAGCGTTTTATGGATCTGTTTGGCGTTTCGGCGCAGGTGTTCCGAAAATCGGGCAATACCTGGCTTGAAACCACCATGACGGATGACTGGACCCTGAAACGGCAGAACGACGAAGGGCAGGAGCTGAGCAATTTTAAGCGATGGCGTTAACACTCAGGCTTTTAGTTTTTTCAACTGGCTGGGATCGAGTATGGTAATACTCGATCCTTTGATTTCAATAAGATTATCACTTTTAAAATCGCTGAGTGTTCTGATGAGCGATTCGGTGGCTGTGCCTACCATGTTGGCAAGGTCTTCGCGCGAAATGGAAATGCTGAAATTTTTTTCATCGGTTTTATCAAACCGCTCGCGCAGGGTTACCAGGGCGTTGGCCACACGTTTCCGCACCGTGCTGTAGGCCAGGTTAACCAGCTGTTTTTCCTTTTCCTGGATATTATCAGAGAGCATTTTTACAAAGGTTTTCATTACGCTCAGGTTGCTGTACATGAGCGAAAGAAAATCGTCCTTTGGGATCAGGTACACTTCCGAATCTTCCATGGCTTCAGCTGTTTCATGATATGGGCCGCCTTCCAGCAAAGCGGTGTAGCCAAAAAAATCACCTTCCTTATACAGGGTGGTGATCAGCTCTTTGCCATATTCGTGCGATCGCGACAGTTTTATTTTTCCTTTCTCGAGAAAATAAAGGTAAACCGGGTCGTTTCCTTCGCTAAAGATCACTTCCTTTTTTTTATACAGCTTCATCCTTCTGTCGGCCGACAGTTTTTTCAGCTCATCCACCTTGCGCACTTCATCAAAAAATTTATTAAGCCCATCTATGCTTTTAGAAAACTCGGCTTTCAGCACCTGGCTTTTTTTGAGCCTGCTTTCAATGGCGTTCAGCAGCTCAATGTCATCAAAAGGCTTGCTGATGTAGTCGTCGGCACCCATTTCCATACCTTTTCTGAAATCCATACGCTCGCTTTTGGCGGTGAGAAAAATAAACGGAATGCTGGCTGTTTCGGGATTTTTATTCAGCAGGTGTATCACACCGTAGCCATCCAGCACCGGCATCATAATATCACAAATGATCAGGTCGGGCTGTATTTTTTGTGCCAGTTCCACACCGGTTTTTCCATTCTCGGCCTGTATTACCCGATAATTGGCAAGCTCCAGTATCTCGGCTGTGTTTTCCCTCACTTCGGGATTGTCTTCAATAATCAGGATGGTTTTCATGACTCTCTGGTTTTATATTTGGTATGGTAATGAAAAATGCAGTTCCTTTTTCAAGCGCGCTGTTAAAGTCTATTTTACCATTCATGGTTTCAAGGTATTTGGCCACAATGTTTAAGCCCAGGCCTGTGCCCTGGATGTTGGTGGCATTTTTGGCCCTGAAAAAACGGCTGAACAGGTGTTCCTGCTCATCCTGTGGAATGCCCATGCCCTGGTCGGCCACTTCAATTGCAATGGTTTCGGCATCCACACTTGTTTTAATGTGGATGGTTTTGTCTTCGGCCGAAAATTTAATGGCATTCGAAAGCAGGTTGAGCAGGATGTTCCGGATCATCTGCCGGTCGAGCCAGGCCAGCGTGTGGCCGGTATGGCTAAAGGCCAGTTTTTGCCCGGCTTTCAGGATCCCGTTCACCTCGGCAATCACTTCGCCGGCCAGAAGGTTCAGGTCAACCAGCTCTTTTCTTACCAGCACTTTGCCCTCTTCCAGCTTTTCGGCCGAAAGAAAATCGTTTAAGATCAGTGTCATGTTGGTTACAGCCGATTTTATCCGCTGTACGTGCTTGCCTATTTTATCGTCGTGGTAGCTCTCGTTATATTTGCTTACCAGCGAAATGGAGGAAAGGATGGTGCTTAACGGCGTGCGGAATTCGTGCGAGGCCATGGTCACAAACCGCGATTTCATGTCGTTCAGGTTTTTTTCGGCTTCCAGGGCCTGGCTCAGCTGCTCTTTGGAGTTTTCGAGCTCAATCAGCGCCTCGTGCAGCACTTTGGTGCGCTCCTCCACTTTTTTCTCGAGCTCCTGGTTCAGCTTAATAATATTGGCTTCGTGATGCTTGCGCTCGGTAATGTCTATAATAAAAGCGATCACGTAAGTGTCTTCGCCCTGTTTGTAATACGAAAGGCTGATCTCCACCGGAAACTCGGATTCATCTTTCCGGCGGGCAAACAAATCCATGTTTTTGCCCATGGCCCGGGCGTGGGGGCGTTTGTTGAAATTCTCGCGGTCTTTTATGTGGGTGTGGTTGTATCTCCTGGGCACCAGGTCTTCTATTACCTTGCCCAGCAATTCATCCTTGCCATATCCAAAAAGCTTTTCGGAGCTGGGGTTGGCCTTCACAATCTTTCCCGACTTGTCCGAAATAATGATCCCTTCTGTGGCATACTCAAAAAGCGCGTTCAGGCTTTCCATACGAAATGTTTTTTCGGAAACTAAAGTAGTCATTTTTAAGCTTTTGTATGCGCTGGCGCCATTGTGAATTTCACACTGTTTTATCATGGGTTAGCTGACCGATGTCAGCCGGACGTATGATTTTTGTCAGTTCACAAAATGGCACGCTGTGCCCACTTATGTTTTCGCAAACCGACACCGAAACGCAGAAATTATTCAGGAAGTTTACGAAGATCAGGGCATCAGGCGCTCGATAAGCCATTGCTGGCCGCTGCCCATAAAGCTATAGCGGATCCGGTGGTGAAGCCGGTCTGTTTTTCCCTGCCAGAATTCAAAGGAGTGGGGGAGCAATACATAACCTCCCCAATGCGGCGGCTTTGGAACCGGCTTGTGCTCAAAATCCTTCAGCTTTTTTGCATAGACCTCCTCCAGCAGCTGCCGGCTTTGCACCACCTGGCTTTGTGCCGACACCCAGGCGCTTACCTGGTTTTCGAACGGCCGCTGGGCAAAATAGGTTTCGGCTTCTTTGGCGGGTAAAAACCGTATCTCTCCCTGTATCTTTACCTGCCGCATCTGTTCTTTCCAAAAAAACAACAGGCAGGCATTTGGATTCTCAGCCATATCCAGCCCTTTTTTGCTTTGATAGTTGGTGTAAAAAGTAAAGCCCCCATAACTGATATTGCGAAGCAAAACCACGCGGCTATCGGGCAAATTGGTTTTACCGGTGGTGGATAATACCATGGCATTTGCAAAAGGGTCACCCTTTTCCAGAGCCTCCTTCAGCCAGCCTTCAAAGCTTATAAACGGATCTTTGTCAAGCTGCCCGTCTTGCAGCTCCTGGCTGTTGAAGCCACTCCGGTTAGAGCCTATCACTTCATTCAGGTCAAACAATTTATCTGTCATACTACTGCTAAAACCCGTATATGGCGTTTGTGCAAACTTAGGCTCCATGTGGCTGTGAGCGGCTGATATTTATCATATGCCAGGGTGAGTTTGCTCAGGCTGTGTTTTATGCAGCAGCGTTAGCTTTGAATGGTTAATACACAAACTGAGATGCCGGCCTCCCATTCAACCCTGCAGCAAACCACCTGTTACCACTGTGGCGATGCCTGTAACAACAAACATATTCATATCCAGGAAAAAGTATTTTGCTGCCAGGGTTGTAAAATGGTGTACGAGATCATTCACCAGAACGGGCTTTGTGAATATTATGCCCGCGAAAAGGCCCCCGGGGTCAGCCAAAAAATGCCGGTGCGCGAAGGAAAATTCTCTTTTCTTGATCATGCCGGAATCTCATCAAAGCTCATTCATTTCAGCGACGGCAGCCAGGCACACGTTACTTTTTATCTGCCGCAAATGCACTGCAGCAGCTGTATCTGGCTGCTCGAACATTTAAACACGCTAAACAAAGGGGTTATTCATACCTCGGTTAACTTTCTCAGCAAAGAGCTCACCGTGATTTTTAACCCGGGCCGGCTAAGCCTGAAAAGCCTGGTGATACTGCTGGCAGGCATTGGTTATGAACCGCATATCAGCATGAAGGACCTGGATAATAAGAAGCTGAAAAAATACGACCGCAATAGGATTTATAAAATCGGCATTGCCGGCTTTTGTTTTGGAAACATTATGCTGCTCAGCTTCCCGGAATATTTTTCGGCCGGTGATATTGAGGAAACCCGGCTTAAGAACCTGTTCAGCTACCTGAACCTGGGCTTATCCCTGCCGGTATTTTTTTATTGCGCTTCCGAATTTTTTATTTCGGCGCTTAAAAGCCTCCGGCAAAAATTCCTCAATATTGATGCACCCATTGCGCTGGCTATTCTCATCACATTTGTGAGAAGCGTGGCCGAAATTGTTTCTCAAACCGGGGCGGGTTATCTCGACTCGATGAGCGGCATTGTGTTTTTTATGCTGATAGGCCGCTTTTTTCAGGACAGGACTTATCAAACGCTTTCCTTCGACAGGGACTACACGTCTTATTTCCCGATAAGCGTTACCCGCATTGGCAATAAAGGAACCGAAGAGCAGATACCCGTTTCTGAAATTAAAGCCGGCGACCGGGTGAGGATCCATAGCCATGAGATCATTCCGGCCGATGGCATTCTTTTTTTTGGCAAAGCCAATATTGACTATAGCTTTGTGACCGGCGAATCGTTTCCATCCGAAAAGGGAATAGGGGAGCTGGTGTATGCCGGCGGCAAGCAGGTTGGAGCTGCCATCGAAATAGAAGTGGTGAAAGAGGTTTCTCAAAGCTACCTCACCCAGTTGTGGAACAACGACGTGTTTAAGAAAGCGCGGCCTGAAAAAAAAGTTTCTTTTGTGCACCGGCTGAGCCGTTATTTTACTGCTGTTTTGTTTTCAATAGCCCTGCTTACGGCGGTGTACTGGTGGGCAAAAGATCCGGCCAATGTTTGGCACGCGGTTACCTCGGTGCTGATTGTGGCTTGCCCCTGTGCCCTCTTGCTTTCGGCCACCTTTACCAATGGCAGCATGCTAACCCGGCTTAAAAAAGCAGGCTTTTATGTAAAAAATGCCGGCGTGCTCGAAGCACTTTCTGACATTGATACGGTTGTTTTTGATAAAACAGGCACCATCAGCATTCAAACCGATACCACTGTGCTTTTTGAAGCAGGGGCGTTAAGTGCTTACGAACAGCAGCTCATTCGCACACTGGCTCAGCAATCTAACCACCCGTTGAGCAAAATCATAGCTGCCGCGTTACCTTGGCAAAAGCCGCTTATCGTTAAAGATTTTGTTGAAGCCCGTGGAAAAGGCAGCTCGGCACTGGTGAGTGGGCAGCAGGTTAAAATCGGTTCGGAAGAATATGTTGGCAGTGTTTCAACGTCCAAAAATGCCTGTGGTTCGCGGGTGTATGTTTCGGTTAATGCCGAGGTGCTTGGGTACTTTAATATAAAAACCGCTTACCGCAAGGGCTTGCACGAACTGATTGGCCTGCTGAAAGAAAAATACAAGCTGGCGGTGATTTCGGGGGATAACGATGCCGAAAGGCAGCCTTTGAGAGAAATATTTGGCATTGACACCGACATGCGTTTTGAGCAGAGCCCGCAAAACAAGCTGGATTATATTAAAACCCTGCAGGCGGCCGGCCGAAAAGTGCTGATGATAGGCGATGGGCTGAACGACGCCGGCGCTTTGCAGCAAAGCCAGGTGGGGATTGCCGTGAGCGACGATATTAATAATTTTTCGCCGGGGTGCGATGCCATTCTCAATGGGAGGCAGTTTGCCAGCCTGAAAACACTGGTGGATTATTGCCGCCGTGAAAAACGGATCATTTATGGAAGTTTTATCATTTCTATCGTATACAATATTATTGGGCTTTACTTTGCGGTGCTGGGCAATCTTTCGCCGGTGGTGGCGGCCATTTTAATGCCGTTGAGCTCGGTTTCGATTGTACTTTACACCAGCCTGCTGAGCAGCTGGCTGGGCCGCCGGCTGCCTGCCGGCAGCTAACCCGCAGTGGCTTTTGCCTTTTTTTTCTGGATCCGCCGGTCGCCCCATTCTTTCAGGTGCTTAATCACAGGGATGAGCTCTTTGCCGATGTCGGATAAGGAATACTCCACTTTTGGCGGCACCTCATGAAACACTTTCCGGTTGATGAGGGAATCTTCTTCCAGCTCACGCAGCGTTTGTGTCAGCATTTTAGTGGTCACGTCGGGCAGGGTGCGCTTCAGCTCGCCGTAACGAAGAATGCGGTGCAGGTGCAAATGCCATAATATCCTTCCTTTATACTTGCCGCCTATCCGCCTGAAGGCATAATCCACCGAGCAATTGGGAGCCTCTTTGTTTTTTTTGTTCATTTTAATCCTCTGAAAATCAGCAATAGATTCTTTTTGGTATGTAGGATACAAAAATGTACATACTTGATACAAAGTTAAGTACAATCTAATTTTGTTCCAAATTATTAAAAAAATGAAACAAACAATTTTATCGCTGGCAACGCTGGGCTTGTTATTAAGCGGCACGGCGGCTTTGCCAGGCCAAACAAACCAAACAACAACAAAAACAATGGAAACAAAAAAAACAACGGCCGCTAAAGCTGCGGTTCATGAATTTTTTACCGCTTTTGGCAAAGGTGATTTTAACGGCATTGTGAATTCCTTTCACGACAGCTGCACCATTATCGGTATAAGGGATGCCGGGCGAAGCGGCAACCAGGTTTATGGAACTTATAAAGGCAAGGAGGGAGTAAAAGCGTTTATCTCCAGCCTGGGGAATACGTTTGACACCAAAGCCTTTTCAGTAGACCAGCTGATTTCGGAAGGCAGTGTGGCTTTTGCGAGCGGAAAATTTACACATGTGGTAAAGGCCACGGGAAAGCCTTTTTCAAGCGATTGGGCGCTCAAGTGTATTGTTAAAGATGAAAAAATACTGGAGTATCATTTTTACGAAGATTCGGAAAAATTTGCCGAAGCCAGCAGGTAAAAGCGTTGCAGCGGTTTTAGGATCCGGGAGCGAATTTTTTTTCTCCCGGATTTTTTTGTAAGCACTTCTTTTCTTTAATTTCTTCGCCTTGCCGGCGGCTTGGGTCAGGCGTTTCAGCCATGACATAAATCATGTTTTTGCATGGGCATTTGTCATAATGCCCTTTTTTATTAGCTGCTATTTTTGATGCCGGATGAGCGTTGTTTTAATATTACTCACAGCCAGCTTAACGGTTGCCGCCGGTTTTTTGGCCGCCTTTATCTGGTCGGTAAAAACCGGGCAGTATGAAGATGATTACACGCCCTCTGTGCGGATGCTTTTTGAGAATGACCTGGTAAATGCGGATGTGGAGAAAAGCGGGGAACAATTACCGGCAGCACTTACATCTGAAAATAGCAAGGCAAAAAAATCGCGAGGCCCCAAAAGGGGTAGCCCAAACAATAAACAGTAACCAACAAAACCATTTTATGGAAATCGAAAAATTTGAGTATGACAACAAAATTGTAAAACAGTTTGCTTACGCCACTATGCTATGGGGCATTGTTGGCATGCTGGCCGGCCTGCTGGCAGCGCTGCAGCTGGTATGGCCCGTTTTTAATTTTGAAACCGCTCAAACCACTTTTGGCCGGGTAAGGCCGGTTCACACCAATGCGGTTATTTTTGCTTTTGTGGGCAACGGTATTTTTATGGGCGTGTATTATTCTCTTCAGCGCCTGCTTAAGGCCCGCATGTTCAGCGACCTGCTGAGCAGGATACACTTTTGGGGCTGGCAGCTTATTATTGTGCTGGCGGCGGTTTCTCTTTTGCTGGGCAAAACAACGGGCAAAGAGTATGCTGAGCTCGAGTGGCCGGTGGATATTCTCATTACACTGGTGTGGGTGGTGTTTGGCTGGAATATGTTTGGCACCATCCTGCGCCGCCGCGAAAGGCATTTGTACGTGGCTATCTGGTTTTACATTGCCACGTTTGTAACGGTGGCATTGCTGCACATTGTCAATTCCATCGAAATTCCTGTTTCATTCTGGAAATCATACTCCTGGTATGCGGGCGTACAGGATGCGCTGGTGCAGTGGTGGTACGGGCACAATGCCGTTGCTTTTTTTCTTACCACGCCATACCTGGGCCTGATGTATTACTTTTTGCCCAAGGCGGCCAACCGGCCTGTTTATTCCTACCGGCTTTCCATCATTCACTTTTGGGCGCTTATTTTTATTTACATATGGGCGGGCCCCCACCACCTGCTGTATACCGCAGTGCCCGATTGGGCGCAGTCGCTGGGGGTGGTGTTTTCGGTGATGCTCATTGCTCCCTCGTGGGGCGGTATGATTAACGGCTTACTAACCCTGCGTGGTGCCTGGGATAAGGTAAGAGACGATGTGGTGCTCAAATTTATGGTGGTGGCCGTTACCGCCTACGGTATGGCTACGTTCGAAGGGCCCATGCTCTCCATTAAAAACATAAACGCCATCAGCCACTTTACCGATTGGACCATAGCCCACGTGCATGTGGGTGCGCTGGGCTGGAACGGTTTTTTAACCTTTGGCATTCTTTACTGGCTTATTCCAAAAATGTTCCGCACAAAACTTTATTCGGTAAAGCTGGCCAACTTTCATTTCTGGATAGGCACCCTTGGCATCATTCTGTACACCGTGCCTCTTTACTGGGCTGGCATTATGCAAAGTTTAATGTGGAAAGAGTTTACGCCCGAAGGCCAGCTCAAATGGCAGTTTATGGATACCGTTACAAAAATGCTTCCATACTATGCCGGCCGGGCCATTGGTGGTTCGCTCTTCCTGGTGGGTGCGCTGGCCATGTGCTACAATCTTATTAAAACCGCAAGAGCGGGATCGTTTGTGGCAAACGAGGCCGCAGAAGCGGCACCGCTGCTAAAAGCCTACAAAGCGCATCACAACGACCACTGGCACCGCTGGATTGAGCGCAGGCCGGTGCAGCTCATGATTATGAGCCTGGTGGTTGTTCTTATCGGCGGGGTTATTGAGATCATTCCAACCTTTTTGGTTAAGTCAAACATTCCAACCATATCCAGCGTAAAGCCTTATACGCCGCTTGAGCTGCAGGGCCGCGACATATATGTGCGCGAAGGATGCTACACCTGCCACTCACAAATGGTAAGGCCTTTCAGGGATGAAACGGCGCGTTACGGCGAATATTCAAAAGCCGGTGAGTTTGTTTACGATCACCCTTTCCAGTGGGGCTCAAAACGCACCGGGCCCGACTTGGCCCGTGTGGGCGGCAAATACCCCGACAGCTGGCATTACAACCACATGCTAGATCCTACCTCGATGTCGCCGGGCTCCATTATGCCCACCTATCCCTGGCTGCTCGACGATAAGATAGATGTGGCCTCAACGGTTGGAAAAATAAAGGCCATGCAAAAGCTGGGCGTGCCCTACCCGAAGGGCTATGAAAGAATTGCGGCGGCCGATATGCAAAGACAGGCCGAAGGCATTGCCGAAAGCCTGAAAAAAGACGGCATTCAAACCCTGCCCGACAAGGAAATTATAGCCCTGATTGCTTACCTGCAAAAATTAGGCAGGGATATTAAAGCAGCGCCAAAAGAAGAATTATCCAAACTAAGCAATTAATACGTTATGAAATTTATCAATTATTTAGAAAGCATCACCGGCATAGGGATTTACCCGCTGCTTTCCTTTCTTATTTTTTTCCTGTTTTTCCTCGGAGTAAGCATCTACCTGTTAAAAGCCGGTAAAAAACATTTTGAGGAGGTTTCTCAAATTCCCCTGGATACGAACCAAAACGAATTTGCTTATGAAAAAAGATAATATAAAAAAGAGCCTGCTGCTGGCCGGCGGTGTCACGATGCCGCTTCTTTCGAGCGCGGCTGAAACTGCAGGGCAGGCAGACACTTGTTTTTCAAACCCGTTGTTCAACACGCTGCTGTTGGTTATTATTATTCTTGTAATTATGATTGTGGCCTTGAGCGGCGCTTTAAAAAATCTTATTTCCTCGGGCCTGTTCAACAAAAAAACAGAAAAGACAGAGAACCAAAACGGTTCAGGCCCTGCTAAAGCCATGGGTACGGCCTTGTTTTTTTTGCTGTTAAACCTGCAGACCCACGCCCAGGAAAAAGCCCCGGCAGGTGCTGCTGACGGTAGTATAGGCGGCCTCGATCCATTTACGTTTTATACCATGCTTGTTACTATAGCCGTTGAATTGCTGGTGCTGGGCGTGGTGTTCAACACCTTCAAAAATCTGCTGGGCCAAAACAATGCAAAGGCCCTACAGCCTGTTGCTGAAACTAAACCTAAGGGCAAGACCATGCTTGAAAAGCTGAATGACACCGTTGAAATGGACCGCGAGGAATCCATCCTGCTGGAGCATGATTACGACGGCATCCGCGAGCTGGATAATAATCTTCCGCCCTGGTGGAAGTATGGATTTTATCTTACCATATTGGTATCGGTTATTTACCTGGTTAATTACCACATTACCAAAACTGCACCGCTGCAGGCCGAGGAATATGCCATCAGCATTAAAAAAGCCGAAGCCGAAATTGCGGAATACATGAAAAGCTCGGCCAATAATGTGGATGAGAACACTGTGAAGCTGCTCACAGAACCTTCTGACCTGGCTGCCGGCAGGGATCTTTTTATTGCCAACTGTTCGGCCTGCCACGGCAAAGCGGGCGAAGGCACTGTCGGGCCAAACCTTACGGATGAATACTGGCTGCACAGCGGTGGAGTGCGCGATATTTTTAAAACCATTAAATATGGCTGGCCCGATAAAGGCATGAAATCGTGGAAGGATGATTTTTCGCCCATGCAGATAGCCCAGCTTACCAGTTTTATACGCAGCTTAAAAGGCAGCAATCCGCCAAAACCAAAAGAAAAACAAGGCGAGCTGTATGCTGAGAATGCTGCCCCGGCGGATTCAGCCGCGATGCCGGCCGACACAGCGAAAGTCCTGTCATTGCCGGCTTCGTTATCAAAACAATAAATCCATGTCGCCGGGCTCCATACAAAAAGAAAGTTTCAGAGATTCCATTGCCACCGTTGATAAAGAGGGAAAACGCAAATGGGTCTATCCCACCCAACCAAAAGGCAGGCTGTTTAACCTGCGCAAGTACCTGAGCTATGCTTACCTGTTTGTTTTTTTTGCGCTGCCTTTTGTGAAGGTAAACGAAGAGCCGCTTTTTCTTTTCAACGTGGTGGAGCGCAAGTTTATTCTTTTTGGCATGATCTTCTGGCCGCAGGATTTTTTTATTTTCGGCCTGGGCATGCTCATTTTTATTGTTTTTATTGCCCTTTTCACCGTTATTTTTGGCCGCGTGTTTTGCGGCTGGGCCTGCCCGCAAACCGTTTTTATGGAAATGCTGTTCAGGCGCATTGAGTACTGGATTGAAGGTGACGCCAGCCACCAGAAAGCGCTTAATAAAATGCCCTGGAACATGCAGAAGATCATAAAAAAATCGACAAAGTACACTCTGTTTTTTGCGCTGTCGTTTGTTATTGCCAACACGTTTTTGGCATACGTGATTGGGGTGGATGAAGTGATTAAGCTGGCCACTGAACCGCTTCGCCGGCATTTGGGAGGTTTTGTGAGCCTGCTGGTTTTCACTGCCGTGTTCTTTTTTGTGTACTCCTGGTTTCGCGAGCAGGTGTGCATTATTATGTGCCCATACGGCCGCATGCAGGGCGTGCTGCTTGATAAAGAGAGCATTGTGGTGGCGTATGATTACATGCGCGGCGAGCCCCGTCACAAGTTTACAAAAGATCCGGCCGTTGTAAAAGGCGATTGCATTGATTGCGGGCTTTGCGTAAAAGTATGCCCAACAGGTATCGATATCAGGAACGGCACCCAGCTGGAATGTGTTAATTGTACGGCCTGTATCGATGCTTGCGACCAGATGATGGAAAGCGTGAAACGCCCGCTCGGGCTTATCCGTTTTGATTCGGAAAAAGGAATTGCCGAA
The DNA here is from genome assembly GCA_044221905.1 of Bacteroidia bacterium. Lineage (GTDB taxonomy): Bacteria > Bacteroidota > Bacteroidia > B-17B0 > Aurantibacillaceae > Aurantibacillus. The sequence goes on along the minus strand of JBGAOE010000004.1, from coordinate 401,405 downwards.
AAAACAAAGCTGCGGCTTACCAACCGGATAAAAGCCTACTCGGCGGTTTTGCTGGTGCTGATTGGCATTGAGGCAGCCCTGCTGGCTACCCGCTCTGATTATGATGCCACGGTGTTAAGGGCAAAAGGCATGCTTTATCAGCAAAGGCCCGATGGGAAGGTGAGTAATTTATACACGGTTAAGCTGGTGAACAAAACCCGCAACAGCTTTCCCGTGGAGCTTAAGCTCGAAAATATGCCCGGGCGCATTGAGGTGCTGGGTAAGCAGCTGGCAACAAAAAAAGAAGACGTGTCGCAGGGACAGTTTTTTGTGTACCTGGATAAAGCGACTATTAAAACGCGTAAAACAAAGCTGCAGATCGGAATTTATTCCAATGGCAAAAGGATAAAAGTGGTGAAAACAAGTTTTCTTGGACCGGGGTGATTTATAATTCAAAATTTAAAATTCAAAATAAAAACTGTATCATGAGCTGGGGAATTAAAATAACACTGTTATACCTGGGCTTTGTAGCCCTTATTCTTACTTTGGTTTTTACGTGCTTTGGCCATAAAACCGAGCTGGAACACAACGATTATTACACCCGGGAGCTTAAGTTCCAGGAACAGATCAATGCGAGCAACAATGCCGCACAGCTGGCTACGCCAATAGATTATGAGGTGAAGGGTGCCTTTGTTCTGGTTAAAATTCCCAAAGAACTCCTGGGCGAAAAATTAAAAGGCCGCATCGTTTTTTTAAGACCTTCCGATGCATCGCTGGACCGTGCCATAGACCTCCGGCCCAACAAGGATGGCAGCCAAACCGTGAATGGTTCGGGCTTTGCCAAAGGCGCGTATAAAATGCAGATTGCGTTTAGTAGCCATGGCAAAAGTTATTATAAAGAAAATACGATCACACTCAAATAATGGGATTTTTACTGGCCGCCATAAGCCTTGGTTTTTTAGGAAGTTTTCATTGCATCGGCATGTGCGGACCCATTGCCCTGGCATTGCCTGTTCACAAAAAGTCCCCGGCACTGAGGCATTTATTGATTCTTGTTTATAACCTGGGCCGGATCATCACCTATTCTTTTTTTGGATTTACGGCCGGCAGCATAGGACAGGCCGTGGCATGGGCCGGTTTTCAGCAAGGGCTGTCCATAGGCGTGGGTGCAGTGATGCTGTTTATTGTTTTTTTTCCGGTTAAAAACAACAACCCGGCGGCGGGCTTTTTGTTGGGGATCAAAAGCGGCTTTGCAAGCCTGTTTTCGAAAAGCAGCCGGTCTTCGCTGTTTATGATTGGCTTGCTCAATGGCTTTTTACCTTGTGGCCTGGTGTATATGGGTATTGCCGGAGCTGCCGCCACCGGCAGCGCTTTGGCAGGTGCTTTGTTTATGGCCACGTTTGGTTTGGGTACGTTTCCAATGATGCTTTTTTTGCCTCTTTTCAGCGGATCCATAAGCCTTCACACCCGGAAAAACATACAAAAGGCCATGCCGGTGCTCATTACTGTAATGGCCCTGTTGTTTATTTTAAGGGGATTAAACCTGGGCATTCCGTATCTGAGCCCAAAAATTCAGCCGGACACCGGCTTCGCGCCGTGTCACTCTTCTACGGCCGGTTCTCATCCTCACACCGTTATCAAATGTGCAAAGCCCTCGTCCCATTTGGCACCGAGCGCAGTTACCAACGGTGCATTACAACAACGGGATTGTGGAAATGAAAATCAACAATAAGCATTGCCTGCCCTGAAAGCGTGATCGCCTCCAGAAGCAGGCAAATGACTTATGGCTAATCTGTTATTATTATTTTTCCATTGGCTTTAATGGTTTGCCCGGCGCTCAGCCTGAAAAAATAAAGCCCGGCCGGCAATGAATTCCGCTCAATGGCTATGCTGCTGCCGCTGGCCGGAGCATAGCCGCGTACCAGTTTGCCGTGCACATCGTATATGCTCAGGCTGTGAAGCTCGTGTTTTGGGTTGGAAAATTGAATGGTGGTGCCTTCTGTAAAAGGATTGGGGTAAACCTGGCAGGCCCCCGCGCCGCTGGTTGGGTGAATGCCTGTGGCGGTTAAGCACCCCGTGGCAATCAGGTTGGTGGCCGAAAATAAATTGCTGCGGTAAGTGTTCAGCGCCGCGATCATGCGTGTTTTTTGTCCCAGCGAAAACATATTAGCGCAGCTGTCGATGTTATAATTCATATAATTATCCACCTGGTCGGGCAGGTCGGGTGTTTGATCAAAACAGGTGTTGGTGGTATGATCCAGGCAGTTGGCCGCCCACCAGCGCAGGTCTTCCGGCGGTGTGTCGCATACATAATCGCCCGACGAATTACAAATGGTATCACCGCAATCGCTAAACGTATGGTATAAGCCTAGGTAGTGCCCTGCTTCGTGTGTGCCGGTGCGGCCAAATCTCGAAAATTCGGCATACAGCTCCTGTCCCACAGTACCCAAGGTGCCAAAGCGCCGGTCGGTAATAAAAATACCGTCGTTGCCAATAGGGCCCCATGGAAAAGAGCTGAAGCAGCCCACACGGCGCGAAACATAAATATTCATATAATTGAGATTGTTCCAGGCATATTGTTGCCGCATTTGCGCAGCGGTTTGGGTGGTGTCGGAGTTAAACTGCCGGTTGATGCCGTTGGTGGGATTGCCGGCAGGGTCTTTTGTGGCCAGGCAAAATTCCACTTCCACATCGGCTGCTACAGGTTTAAACAAGGGGTCGGTGTTTGCCGTATCGGCATTCAGGCGCCTGAAATCCTTATTCAATACCGCTATCTGGCTAAGTACTTGCGCGTTCGAAATGTTTTCGGTTCCGTTTTGGTGAATGATGTGCACCACCACCGGAATGGTAATGATGGTGCCCGAGCTGGAGGCACCGACATAGTCCTTAATGTCCTGCTCAAATTTTTCAACGGTGGCCTTATAAGCAGGGTTCATCATGTTTTTTTTGTGAATAGAATCCACGCCGCAGCGGGTTTGTGCGGATGCCTGGCTAAATGCTGCCACGCAAAACAATAGCATACCGATTTTGGTAAAACGTTTTTTCATACAATACAGTTTAGGGTAAATAATTCAAGACAATGCGAAAGATCAGCAAAAAAAATGCCGCGTTTAAAAAAATAATCCCGGTATTGAGTAAGCCCCAAGGTTGAATTATTAAAAAAAAGGCCCCGATAATTTACTTCGATTTAGATTTTTTGTGTAATAACACGACCGGTAGTTTTTCAGGTTTATATTGATCAACTTTACAGGATCAAATTTTTCCTGTAACAGTATGACCGATGATTTTGAAAGCCTGCGCCGCGCCATTCACAGCACAAGCCCCATTACGGCCGCCGATTGGAAACTGTTTAAGCCCGGCCTGCAATATAAACGATTGCGCAAAGGCGATTATTTTGTGGAGGAGGGAAAAACCTACCGTTACATCGGTTTTGTGTTGCGGGGTGCCCTGCGCGCCTATCACCTGGTGGAGGGGGAAGAGGTAAATTGTAATTTTTATTTTGAAGGCCAGTGGCCAAAGGCCTACCACAGTTTTTTAACCAGCCGGCCCAGCCGCATCTGGATCAGGGCCATGGAAGACTGCGACCTTTTTTTAGTGCCGTACGATCACCTGCAAAACATGTTTAAAAAAAGCAAAAGCTGGGAGCGCTTTGGGCGCATTGCTTCCGAAAACGCCTTTGTTGCTGCCCAGGAACGCAGCGACATGCTGTTGCTGGATAAGCCCGGCCTGCGGTATCATCATTTATGCATGCGGCAGCCCGAGCTGCTTGAGCGCGTGCCGCTTTACCACATTGCTTCCTACATCGGCGTAAAACAGCCTTCGCTGAGCCGCATCCGGCGCCGTAGCGCGGGTAAATAAAAATAGAGGTATGATTATGGAAACATTCAACGATTAAATTCTATTCTTACTGGTTTTTATTGTCCCAAAGGGATAATTTTCCTGATTATAACCCAGGTTATAATTTTTAAGGCAAACAGCAGCTTAAGTTTGTACGGTAATAAAATTAATTTTTACTGTTATGAAAAAAATAATGTGGATGGCGCTTGCACTGAGCGCCGTAACAACCCCTGCACAAGTAAACCAAACTGCCATGGAACAGCAAACTGTTTTAAACCTGCATACCGGCCTGTATAAAACACTGGTGAATAAAGACGAGCCGCAACTGCGGAACTGCCTGGCCGAGGCTTTTGTATTTACATCTGCCAATGCCGATGTACAATATAAGGAGGCGTTTATAAAAGATTTTGCCATGAACCCGCAGATCAAACTGCCCCTGATGAGCACTTCGGATCAAAAAATTACGGTTGTGAACAACACGGCGGTTCTTACAGCCCTCATTCATATCAATATTATCAGGAACATACAAAAGGATAACACCGCCATTGAGCTGTGGGAACGCCTTACCGAAACCTACATAAAACAGGAGGGGCAATGGCGTTTACTTGCGCTGCATGCCACTTATGTGCCCAATAAATAGATGGCTTCAGGCAGCAAGGCTGCTGTGCTTTTGAAGATACTTTTTTAAGAACTGACCGGTAAATGATTGTTTACTCTTGATCAGTTCGCGCGTGGTGCCTTCAAACAAAACGGTGCCACCATCTTTACCGGCGCCGGGCCCCATGTCTATGATCCAGTCTGCCTGGCTGATCATGTCGAGGTTGTGTTCGATCACAATTACCGTGCTGCCGTTATTTACCAGCCGGTCAAAAATACCGAGCAGCCTGTCCACATCGCTCATGTGCAGCCCGGTGCTTGGCTCGTCCATAATATAAATGCCGTTGCGATTATCCAGGTGCATCGCCAATTTTATACGCTGGCGTTCGCCGCCCGATAAAGAGCTTAAAGGCTGGCCAAGGGTAAGATAATCCAGGCCCACGTCAATGAGTTTTAAGAGAGTGGGGCGGATCTCTTCTTCCGTGAAAAAATTTGCCGCTTCGGCAATGGTGAGCCTTAGCACTTCATAAATGTTTTTTCCACGCAGTGCATAGCCAAGCGCTTTTTCGTTGTACCGTTTCCCATGGCACAGCTCGCACACGCTTGTTACAGCGTCCATAAACGCAAGATCGAGGGTTACAGACCCCAGGCCTTTGCACTCAGGGCAGGCCCCGTCGGAATTACTGCTGAACAGCGAAGCGGTTGTTTTGTTGGCCGATGCAAACAACCTGCGAACAGGATCAAAAATGCCCGTATACGTAGCCGGGTTGCTGCGCTTGCTGCCGCCGATGGCCGACTGGTCTACACAAATGATGTTTGGGTACAGCCTGGGTAAAACGCCGTTAATAAGGCTGCTTTTGCCGGATCCGGCCACACCGGTCACTACCGTCATAACACCTTTGGGTATTGATACGTTTACATGTTTAAGATTGTGCAGGCTGGCTTTTTTTATGTGAAGGTAACCGTTTGGATGGCGTAAGGTGCCTTTGAGCGATTTATATTTTTGCCAGAAACGGCCGGTGAGGGATGCTGAGGCAGAAAGCCCCGCCAGCGAGCCCTGGTACACCACTTCTCCGCCCAAACTGCCCGCCTTTGGCCCCATATCCACAATGTGATCGGCAATGGCTATTACATCCGGGTCGTGCTCCACCACCAGCACTGTATTGCCTTTGTCGCGAAGCACTTTCAGTAATTCATTCAGCTGGTGAACATCTTTGGGATGAAGCCCCACCGAAGGCTCGTCGAAAATGTAAGTCATATCGGTAAGGCTGCTGCCAAGGTGTTTTACCATTTTTACACGCTGGCTTTCGCCACCCGAAAGGCTGGAGGTAATGCGGTTGAGGAACAGGTAGCCTAGGCCAATGGACACCAGGTGCGATAACCGTTCGCAAATAGCAGCGATCATGGTGCCGGCAGTCTTATTTTTTATCGATGAAATAACGTTCACCAGGTCGCTCACTTCCATCCGCGCATAATCGGCAATGTTTTTGCCGTTAATTTTACAGCTTAGTATTTTCTGGCTCAGGCGGTCGCCATGGCATAACGGGCAGGGGCCAGGACTAATTACACGGTCAAATGCGGCACTGTGCCTGCCCTTCAGCTCGCTGCTTTCTTTTGTTAAGTAGCTTTGTTCAAAACGGCGGATAACCCCCTGGTATTTTGAGCTGGTGGGCCAGCCGGGAAGCGGGTGCGGGGGTGTAACGCCTTCGGCATACAACAGCAGGTCCCATTCCTTTTGGGTGTAATTCTTCAGCTTTTTATCATTGTCAAAAAGGCCGGAGGTCACGTACCGTTTCCAGCGCCACGAACCTTTGGCAAACGTGGGAAAGAGAATAGCGCCCTCGTTCAGCGACTTAGTTCTGTCGAAAAAAGATTCGGTATCAACGGCGCTAATGGTGCCCAGGCCCTGGCACCGGGGGCACATGCCCTGGGGATGGTTAAATGAAAACACATTGGAGTAGCCTACAAATGGCTGGCCCACACGCGAAAACAATAAGCGCAGCAGGGTAAAAATATCGGTAACGGTGCCCACCGTGCTGCGGGCGTTGCCGCCAATGCGTTTTTGATCAATAATAATAGCGGCCGAAAGATTTTGCAGGGCATCGGCTTCGGGCTGCCCATAATGCGGCAGCCGGTGCCGCACAAAGGATGAAAATGTTTCGTTGAGCTGGCGCTGCGATTCGGCAGCAATGGTATCAAACACCAGCGATGATTTACCGGAGCCCGAAACTCCGGTGAACACGGTAATGGCTTTTTTAGGAATGTTGAGTGAAACATTTTTCAGGTTGTTTTCTCTGGCTCCTTTAATAATAATAACATCGTTGGTATTCATACTGTCAGTTTTGTTGAACAGTTTGCAACCAATATTGATGCCATTGCATTCTAAATGAACTATCAAAAGAAATACAGGAAAAATCTTATATTTAAAACAATAACACGCATCTATGACGGTAATAAGCGACAAGTTATTTAATACCAGCCGGTGGATAAAGGCCACATTTTTTGGCTGGTTGCTGGGTCTTGTTTTTATCCTGTTGCTTTCTGCGCTTTTAGACGGCCTGGGAATTGAACACCTGCAGTTTTACCTGGGCACGGGCATGGGAGCCGGCGTAGGATTTATGCAATGGCGCTATTTAAGCAAAACTATAAGCATGCATGGCAAATGGTTTTGGACATCGGCAATAGCGATGAGCGGCGCCTTTTTTGTGTTTGATCTTTTTATGCCCGAAATTCCTTTTAAGCCGGTGCTGAGCATCGCTGCGGGCTCACTGGCTGTAGGGCTGTTTCAATCTCGCCTGTTAAAAAACTATATGCCTGGCGCATACCGTTGGGTATATGGCAGCTTTGCCGGCTGGACTTTGGCCGTAGCTACCGTGTTTGTTGTGGATTACACCCGGCTGCTGGGCTTGCCCAACCTGTTAACGGCTGTCATTAATCTCTTGCTCATTTTGGCGGGTGGAGTTGTTTTAGGAATAGTTACCGGATTGGTTCTAAAAAAAACAACCATTTACCCAACGGGAAATAAAGCTTAAGCGTAAGGATAAAAATAAACGGTCATACTTCCTGGAATAGTGCATAGGGATCGTTTTACATTTAATTAGATCATGAAAAATAAAACAATCCTGACCTTTCTGTGCATAACCTTATTATTTGCATCAAGCTGTAAAAAGGAAAATACGCAAACGGCTTTCGACCGGCCAGCAACACCTCAGAATCCGGTTCAAACGCAAAACATCGATACCGCGCTGCTGGCCAATACCTGGTGGAAGGTGAACGATCAAACTGAACATTGTTATTTCAATTCTAACGGCGACCACTATTATATTAAGGGTTATCTTCCGGCCGATACAACCGTTAAAAGCACCTGGAACTGGGTAAACGGCACTAACATATTTATCGGGTCGGGCGGTGTTCACCAAGGCAATTGCCTTATTCAAAAGCTTACTGTCGACACGTTGCTCATGCTGGTAAACACAACAGGTAATTTTCCTCTCAGCTATATCTGGATAAGGCAGTAACGCCATAGTTACACAGAGTATACCGACCATCCGGCAGGATAGCAATGGATACGGTCGTATAAATATCCGTACCTTTGTTTCCGGGAACACGGTGTTTATTTCCCTCAACACATGACTGTAAAGCTGCTAGTTGCCTGTTTGTGCGTAGTCTCATTCAATCTGGCTGCCCAAACGCAACCGGTTCCCCTTAAAACTACTGCTGCTATGAGCACAACACCTAAAATGAAAGTAGAGATCTGGAGCGACATCATGTGCCCCTTTTGTTACATCGGCAAGCGCCATTATGAAGCGGCCGTAAAACAATTTGCCGATGCGAACCGGCTGGAGCTGGAATGGCACAGCTTTCAGCTTGATCCGAACATTCCGCTGCAACCGCAGGAAAAAAATGTGTACCAATACCTGGCCGAGCGAAAAGGCATCAGCTACCAGCAATCGGAGCAGATGCATGAAAATGTGGTGAACATGGCCAAACAAGCCGGCCTTACCTACAATTTCGACAAAGCGGTGGTGGCCAATTCGTTTGCGGCGCACCGGGTGATACAGATGGCCAAAACCAAAGGCTTGGGCGATGCGGCTGAAGAGCGGCTGTTTTCGGCCTATTTTACAGAGGGTAAAAATTTTGGAGATCCGCTGGTGCTGGTTGAGCTCGGAAAAGACATAGGCCTGGCAAAGGAAGATGTGGAGCTGGCTCTGTCGGATGAAACGTATGCGCTTAAAGTAAAGCAGGACATTGTGGAGGCGGATAAGATAGGAGTAAGGGGTGTGCCTTTTTTTGTGTTTGATCGTAAATATGCCGTTTCGGGAGCGCAACCGACAGAAACATTTTTACAGGTGCTAACCAAATCGTTTGGCGAATGGCATAGCACCCAGCCGGCAGTAAGCCTGGAAGTGAAGGAAGGGCCGTCGTGCACACCCGACGGAGAGTGCAAATAATTAGCAGTAATACCAGGAGAATTTGACACATATATAAGCAGTGGGAGAAAAAAGCCGGGCGATGGCAAAACAAACCGGGTATTGCCGGCAGAATTGGATAAGTTTTACTAAATTAGTTAAAACTAAAAATCCAATCTATGAAAAAACATCTACTCTTTTTTTCGCTGTTAATTGCCGGTTTCGGTTTTGCGCAAACGCCCTGCACGGGCACGCCCAATCCCATATTCGTAGCGCCGGCTTCGGTTACCATTTGCCTCAATTCTTCCACCTCGCTGAGCCTCAATCCGTTTCCAAGCGGAGCAGGGTATACCTATCAGTGGCAATCTTCCACCATTTCGGCACTTGGCCCTTTCTCAAACATCAGCGGAGCTAACGGCTCTGCCTTAACCACCCCAACGCTCAACACCAATACCTGGTTTGTTGTGATCATTACCTGCAGCAATGCCGGCACGTCCGGCACTGCGGGTCCTGCCCAGGTAGTGGTTACCACCTGCACCGGGCTTAACGCCCTGCAAGGCGATGAAGGTTTAACTGTTTATCCTGTGCCGGCCAGCGGCTTAATGACTGTGGAAAGAAGCGCCGGCGACAAAAACGCACAGGTGCGCGTGTATGCGATGGATGGCAGGGAAGTGTTGCTTAGCACGCAGGAGTTTAATAATGGCGCCTTTACGCTGGATGTGAGCCAACTTGCCAATGGTATGTATGTGATTGAAGTGTTGTCGCAGCTACAGCACAGCCGCAAATTATTTTCGGTGGCTCACTAAAACGGTGCGCCATCCGTTAAAATCCTGCGAAATCCGCAGGATTTTTTTTTGCCGTTTTTATAGGCAGTAAAAAACAGGTCTTATGAAAATACCAGTCTGTAAAAACCTGGTTTATCAGCATAAATCCGTCAGTTTACCGCGCTGTAAAAATATTCACACATTCTTTAAGGGCATTCGCAATAACGCTGCTTTAATTAATAGTTACGTATTTTGTTTAAAACCTAACGGTTAGCAGCCTGATACATAGCGGCGATTTTTAATCACAGTCTTTAACTGTTAATAATTTAAGATTGAATGCGGGATTTTTATTCCCTCAATCTAAAACCTTTAAGACCCTTTGCCGTTTTTTAGGCTCCCAAACCTTTTTGTTTTATATCCGTTCCGTTATTTAAGTCACACACGGGGATGCTGAAAACCGCGAAGAGTAAGCGCAGTATAAAACAAAAATATATGAAAAAATGTACTTTAATGGTGCTGGGTGCGGTTCTGCTCGGCAAAGTTCTCAATGGTCAAACGGTAAGCCTGCCTTATTTTACCGGCTTTGATAACACAACACAAAAGGCTGGCTGGGTTGAGTATAAAAAGGGAGGCACGCTAACCGGAGGATGGGATTATACTACCACAAACTACGGTGTTTATTCAATGCCCCAATCGCTGTGGCAGATTTATTCCACGTCCGAAAATGTTGATAATTGGTTTGTATCGCCCGCATTTTTAATACCGGCCGGTGGCAAGGTGGATTCCGTGCGTTATATGTTTAATGGCATGAGCGTTCCTGACCCGGCCGACACCGTTGCCATTTATTTGCTCAAAGGTTCTGCCGATCCGGCGTTGGCTGCTAAAACACTTTTGTTCGATATCCGGGGAACGGATTATGTAAATGATAATACGTATCGCAAAAAAGTAAACATGGCCCTGGCAGCCACCAATGCCACCTGTCGCCTCGCCATCCGTTTTAAATGCACGGCCGGCACCTGGCTTCAAACGTATTTCGATAATATTGCCATCAGCGCGAATACTGCCACCGGCGTAAAAGAAATTGACCTTACCTCCGGCGGCATTAGCCTGTACCCCAATCCTGCCAAGGAAACCCTGGTGGTTACAGCGCCTGCTGCATTTGTAAAACAAACCTTCCAGGTTATTAGTTCAAATGGAGCATTGCTGAAGGAGTTTGAAGCCGAGCAGCACACCAGCATCAACATCAGCCAGCTGGCGCCCGGCACTTATTTTATCTGCCCTAAAAATAAGCCAGGGCTTTCTCAAAAATTTGTGAAAGAATAAAAGAATTACAAGCTAAAAGAGCCTGGGTTCCCAGGCTCTTTTTTATCTATTGAATAATCAGCTTATGCACTTCGCGGCCGGTGGCCGATGAATAGGTGATAAAGTAAATACCCGGTGGCAGGCTGAGCGGGATCAAGAAAATGTTATCCCCTTTTTTAATATCGAACTGTTTGTTCAGGAGCGGCTGGCCAAGATTGTTGAGAATGCTCACCGGCAACTGGTTCCTGTTTTGCGACGAGTTAAAGAAAAGACTGAGCTCGTTGGAAGCGGGGTTAGGATAAAATCTGAATTCTTCAGGTCTTGCGCCGCATTGGTTGCTGATGATCTTAAACGTTTTTTTATCCTGGCTCACATCCACCTGGCTTAAGCGGTAATAAACCACTTCGTCTGAAAAATAACGGTCAAGCATCGAGTAATTGCGCTGGCTGCGGGTATTGCCCAGCGATTTTATTTTCTGTGCTTCCTGCCAGTGAATGCCGTCGGTGCTGCGCTCCAGTATAAAATGCTCGTTGTTGGTTTCAGAGGCCACTGTCCATTTTACAATCACACCATTGCTGCTGCAGCTGGCCGAAAAATGAGTGAGCTCAACCGGCAGCACATTGAGTGCGGTTTTTGAGCCAAGGGTAAAGGGGCTGAATACACTAACCGGCGCGCTGCTGATAACTGTACCGGTAAGCGTATTGCCGGTAACCGCACCGTTTCCATGGTCTTTCCATTTTACCTGGCCGGCGTCCCAGCGGGCCACCAAAAGGTCGGGCAGGTTATCCACGCCGCAGCTGTTCGAATCCCACGAAAGTGTAACATAAACAATAGACGAGCCGCCCGTGCGATTCAAAAGCCAGTACTCACAGGCGCTGATGTGATGAATGCTGGCATCTTTTGAGGTGCTGGTATAGGGCGGGCTTGGGCTGGTGTAAAAATACTGCGCCGTAAAGTTATCGGTGGTGGATACCGGCGCCGATATGGAAATAGGCCGGTATATGCCGTTTAAGCCAACCGGGAAGGTAAAGGCCTGGTTGCCGAATTTTACAATGGCTCCTTCCACGTAACTGGCATCGCTGGCGTTTATAACTGTTGCGGCGTTAAGAATGTGCAGGGTGCCGCTCAGGGCAATGATTCCTGAAGTAAGATCGAGCTGGCTGTTTATTTTATGAATAACGCCCGACATGGTAAGGCTGCCGGTGTTGTTTATCGTAAGGCAATTAAATGTTTGGGTGGCAGTGGCGGTAATGGATTTGGAGCCGGAGCCCAATATGTTCACCGTGCCCGTGCCCGGTACAAAGGTGCCGTAATTAAGCCAGTCGCCGTGCACATCTATGTCAGACGAGCTGCCCATGGTTAGCGTGGCGGCAGGAATGGCAGTAGTGGTGCCGCCGCTGGCTGCAATGGCAGCTGAAATAGTGAGGTCGTTGCAAACCGCACCGGCAACGCCAATGCTGGGTTGAAACAGAGCGCCCGTCGTGTATATAATAACGTCTGATGTGGATGTGGGAACAGCCGATCCACACCAGTTGGAGGCCGTATACCAATTGTTGCTGGTGGCGCCGCACCAGATAGAGCGCGCAGGGCTGCTGGCCGCCGGGGTAAACGATACGCTGAGGCCTGATGTGCCAGTGGTTTGAACCAGCCGGATCTCTACCGTGGTGGAAGCCGATAAAACCCCCACCCAGGCTACCACGCTTACTGCCGAAGAGCCGCGCGACGCCACCTGCGAGCCGTTTATAAAAATGGTGGCGGTTTCGTCGTTGCTGTTTAAAACAATGGAGTAGGTGTTGCAGGCAAAGCCGGTTCGCTTAAAGCTCATGCTCCAGTTGGTGGCGGGCATGGTGCAGCCCTGGTAGGCCAGTCCGCTGGAGGTATTGGTGGTTGAGGGCGAAGCGCCGCTTGCCCAGCGGGTGGCTGTATTAAAGTCGTAGCCGCTGGTGCCGGTTCCGTTTTCGGTATAATAGCCGTAGTAATTGGTGAAGGTGGTGGAGGCATAACCGTAAGCATTCCACGTGCCCGTTGGGTATACGGTAGGATTGACCAGTGGCACCACAATCACATTGGTGGTGGCGCTCAGCGCCGAACAGTTGTTGTTGCCGGTAACGGTGTAAATGGTGTTTACCGTGGGCGAGGCTACCACTGAATAGCCGCTGCTGCTGCTTAAGCCGGTGGCGGGCGACCATGTATAGGTGTTGGCACCGCTGGCAATGAGTGTATAGGTTTGGGCCTGGCAGTTAATGGTTGAAGCCGTGGCAGAGATGGTGGTGGTGGGGGCAGAGTTAACCGTAACGGAGGTGGTGGAGCTGGCAGTGCAGCTGGTGGCGGCATCCTGTATGGTGCAGGTATAGTTGGTGCTTACCGTAGTAGACGAGATGCTGATGGTGCCCGTAGTGGCGCTCAGGCTCGTGGTGGGCGCCCATGAATAGCTTACCCCCGAAATATTGGCAGCCGTTAAGGTAGCCGAAGTGCCGGCACAGATGGTAACCGGCGGGCTTAAGGCAGGCACCGGCACAATTACAAACGTGGCGGTGATAAAGCTGTTGCCGCTGGCATTGCTGTGCCTGATCTCTACGGTGGAGCTTGGTCCCAGGAATCCGGTCCAGGTGCCAATATCGGTGTCGCCGGTGGAATTGGTGTGTGTAAATACGGTGCTGTTGTTTATCAATAGGGTCACGTAATCGTCGTGGCTCATATCGATACGGTAATAGCCGCATGTAAAATTAGTGCGCTTTGAGATGGTGCTGTGTCCCGCATTCACAAGGTTGCAGCCGCTGTAGCCCGTGCCTGCCGTAGTGGTGGCTGCCACACTGGGGCTCGAGCTTGCCGCCCATCGGTTGGTGCTGTTAAAGCTCAGGTTGTTCTCGGTATAATACCCGTAGTAATTGCTGAAGGTGGTTCCGTTGTAACAATACACATTCCATACCCCGCTGCCAAATGCAGTGGGTGAGGGGGCGGCCGGCACGGTTTTAACCGTTACGGTGCGCGATGAAGCCGTGGTGGTGCAGTTGTTTGATCCCGTCACAGTGTAAACCGTAGTTACCGTTGGCGAAGCAGTTACACTGTAGCCTGTGGTGGAGCTCAGGCCTGTTGCCGGCGCCCAGCTATAGGTGTTGGCTCCGGTGGCGGTAATGGTGGTGGTGGTAAACCCCGAGCAAATGGTGCTCGACCCGATGGTGGTGGTGGTGGTGGGAACAGGATTGACAGTAACGGTTACCGTGTTGGCAAACAGCAGGCAAGAAGTGCCCCCGGCATCGGTGCCCGTAACTGTATAAACAGTTGTGGCGGCAGGTGTTGCCGTTACCGCCGAAGCAGTGCTTGAATTGAGCGAGGCCGCCGGCGACCAGGAGTAGGTAAGCGAAACAGTGCCCGTGTTGGTAACAGATATGCTGGCCGTGGAGGAAGCGCAAATGGTAACCGGCACCGACATGGTAAGCTGGTTGAGCTTGGAGAAGGTAACTTGTAGGTTCCCATTGCTGGCGCTCGACATCTGGAACTCCAAATTATCGGATGGTGAAATAATACCGGTCCATACATTGGTGTGGCCATCGCCGCCGGCTAAGTGCTGAAAAACATTTACGCCGTTAATAAACAGGGTGACTTCGGTTCTGTGACTGGGGATATCGATCTGGTAATAGCCGCAGGGAATATTGGTGCGCTTAAAGCTGAGCGAATAACCGGCATTGCCGAATATACAGCCCAAGTAAGCAGTGCCCGAAGCCGCATTGGCCGAGCTTGGGCTGCCTGTGGCCGACCAACGGGCGGTAGTGGTAAAGCTCAGGTTGTTTTCGGTGTAAAGGCCCTGGTAGTTGTTTGAATAATCGTTGCGGGCGTTATAACAATATACATTCCATTTGCCATTGCCATAAACCGAAGGTGTGCCCACAGCGGCCATCACCGTAAGGTTTGATCCGTTGTCGGGACCGGTGGTGGCAGGGCTCGACGCAGTGATGCGGATGCGATATCCTGTGCCGGCGGCTGTGCCCGATGGCAGGGTGCAGGTAATAACGGCTGCTGTAACGGCAGTGCGCGTGCCTATCACCACCGGACTGGTAAAGCTGCCGGCAGCATCCGAAAGCTCCACCGAATAAACGTTGGCGGCAGGCGTATTCACAAAATTGCAGGTAGATTGGCTGAAGTTTACGGTAAAGGTTTCGCCCTGGCACAGCGATGTTTGAGAAAGCGTGGGAGCATTAAGGCTGATGCCGATAACAGAAATATTTGCGCCGTTATCGGAACCATTGATGGCCGGGCTTGAGCTGATAACGCGAAAACGGTAAAGCCCGCTGGTTAGCAGCGTAGAAGGGAGCGTGCAGGTGATGGGGCCTGCCGTGGTGCTGGTGCGCGTGCCAATGGTTTCGGGGGTTCCGGCAAAGCTGCCGCCCACATCGGATATCTGCGCCGAAAACACATTGCTGGCCGAAAATGTGCCGGTGATGCTGAAGTTGATGCTGATGCTTGTTCCGGCGCAATACGACCCGGAAGAAACCGGCGATGTAACGCCGATAGATTGAGAATAAAGCTGTAAAGAAAATAAAGCGAATGACAGGAGTAACAAACAGCTTTTAATCTTTTGGCTTGTGTGGGTGAACCAAATCATAAAGATGTTAACGTAAAAAGATGGAATGTAAACGTACTAAAAAAAACAACGCCAAATGTTATTCATCTTTTAATTTAAGACCTTAACCGCGTTTTAACATACATCCGCCGAAAAAGTTGGGGAAAAATGAGCAGGTCTTTCCTCAAAATTCCCCACTTTAGTTAAAATCAGGTTTAAAGGCTCAGTAATTCTCCAAAATCTTCAAAACAGGCCAGGGATAAAGGGTTGTTTAACAGTTGGGCCAGCTGGCCATATACCTCCTTACTATTTGTATACTGCCGGCGTAGAAACTGTATCGATGTATCGCCGGCCGATTTGGAAAGCTTTTTATTTTGATCGCTGAGCAACAGCGGGTGATGATAAAAGGTGGCGTTTAAAAACGATGTGGCATTTAATAAACCTGCCAGGTAAAGCTGGGCAAGTGTTGAGTCCCACAAATCGCTGCCTCTCACCACCAGGTCAATGCCAAAGTGTATATCGTCTATCACCGAACAGAGCTGGTAGGCCGGCATGCCGTCCTTTTTTCTTACAATAACATCCTGCACCGTGGCGGGCAACCGATATTCGGCTCTTTTATCATTAAGTGTATTTATGCCAACCGTTGTTTCGGCCGTGGTTTTTAACCGCCAGTTCACCCCCGGCTGGTGCAGCGGTATGTTTTTGTGGCGGCAGGTGCCGGGATAAGCGCCGCCCTGACTTTCTTTTAAGATTTGTGCCCGCGAGCAGGCACAGGCGTACACATGCCCTCCTGAGCTCAATTGCTGCAAGGCCATGTTATAATTATCAAGCCGCCGCAGCTGCGTGTAATGGTTCCGGTATTCCTGCAGATTGCGCGGGCCTTCGTGCCAGGGAATCTCCATAAAGTGTAGCGTGTCAAAAATATCCTGCACATAAGCTTCATCCACCCGCCCGCGGTCCAGGTCATCAATGCGCAGCAGTATGGCGGCGCCTGTTTTTTTTGCCAGGGCTGCTGTAAGGGCAAATGAAAACACATTGCCCAAATGCAAAAAACCGCTGGGAGTGGGGGCTATCCGCGTTTTTTTGAAGGTAAGCGCCTGGTTCATGGTGGCATTAAAGGTACCCAGAATTTATATTGGAAAAGCGCAGCAGCTTATTTTTTTAAATGATGAGCGGGTAATAATTTGCTGGCATTGGCTTTGCACCGTTAATGACGTGCCATGATAAAAGAAGTACTCATAACAGCCTTATTTTTCAGCGTGGAGTTTGCGCGCTCGCAAAGCACCAGCACGGCTGCGGGCCTCAATCAAAACGAGGTGAATGTTAGCCGCGATGGCGATTATGAGCCGGCCAGCGGGGGAGTGATAAGAACCCTGCCCGATGGAAAAAAGGGAAAAGTGGTAACCATCGTTCCCGATACCGGTACGGCCTCGCCCGGAGCGAGTCTTACGGCTCCGTCGAACAACACCATGGTTAATATAAGGCCGGAACCGGCCAAACGCACCAAATCAAAAAAAGCAAACAGGAAACCGGCACCAAAGTGAGCCCCGGCTTAAAAGCTGGGCGTGCCTGTTTTTGTGTTTTTGTCCTTATATGTGTCCTTGTATAAATACTTGCTAAAATCAATGTACCGTATCGAAAACTCGATGCCGCCGCGCAATTTACTGGCCGTGGTCATGCTCGATACATTCATGTCGTACGAAAGGCCGAAGAGCAGGCTGCCTTTTTCGAACTCCATGGTGGGAATAATGGCGTCCTTTACCCGGTAAAGCGCCCCCAGCGAAAAAGCAGAAGCCTTTTTATAGCCTGTAATGCGTGATTGCTGGCCTATGGTGATACGCAGGAGTGCGCCGGCGGTTATTTCCATCAGTGTGCCCTGCCTGTAAAACAGGGCGATGGGTTTTATGGCATAGATATCGGAAATATCGCTGGTGCCGCTGATAAGAAGCGTATGTTTCATGCGAAGCTTGTCAGAAATGCCGTTCAGGCCAATGTTGGCCCGGTTCAGGTGGCTAATGCTGTAGCCAAATATCCAGCGCGTGTTTGAGCGCGAAAGGGAAGAGCCCCCATTCTGATCCAGGTGCACGGCCACTCCGGCATTAAGATCTGAAACCATGCGGGTGAGCGTGCCTTGTCCTTCGCCCGAGCTGAGCACAGGATTGTAGTTCTGGCCATCAAACTGAGAGCCCCACGAAAATTTATCGAGCTGCAGCGAGTTTTGCACCAGGCTATACCCCAGGCCTGCGCCCAGGCGAACAGTTTTACCGGCCTTTACAAAGCACGAGGTGGTAATACCTCCGCCGGTGGTCCTGTAATTGCCGTCGCCGGCCACATCGTTGTATGCAAGGCCGCCCACGCTTATGGCCACGTTTTCGCTTTCGGCTTTAGAAAAACAATAATCGCCCGACAGGAGCGCCGAATTGTAAGGCGTGTTCACCGCATTCCACTGGCTGCGGTAATTGGCGTTTATGCTCATGCGGCCGTAAACCCCGGTAAAGGCGGGATTTTGATAAAGCAGGGTAGTGCTTGGCTGCGACCAATGTATGTCCTGTGCATAAGCCGTGGCGCTTAAGCACAAAACCGTTATAACAGTAATTTTTTTCATTTTAGATTAATGAATAAGTGTGATGTTTCCTTTTTTTGTGATGTGCCTGCCCGAACGGAGCGTGGCATCCAGCGTCCAGGCAAACACAGCATTGTTCAGCGTTTTGCCTTTATAGCTGCCGTCCCAGCAGTTGCTTTTATCGGTGGTTTCAAACACCAGCTCGCCCCAGCGGTCGTAAATTTTAAAATCAATATCCTTTATGCAGGGGCCGTATACACAGGCCAGGTCGTTCAGGTTATTCTGATTGGGCGAAAAAGCGGTGGGGATAAACACTTCGCATTCGTCGGGCGAAACGGTAATTACCGTGCCGGTACCCGGCCCTGAAACAATATCGGTAAGCACCACCTCGCCTGATTTTACCTTGCAGCCGCCGTTTACGGTTACTTCGGCATAGTAGGTGCCGGGCTGTGCGGTTGCCAGTTCGGGGCTTGTTCCTTCTGCAAGCGCTTCGCCGTTGTGATACCATTGATAACTGTTGTAGGCCGCATTGAGCGTTAAATTATTGTTGTTGTTTGAGATGACCGGCATGGGCTGCAGCTTATCCATAAATGCAATGGTGTTTACCCAAAACTGGTCCTGCTCTGTTTGAACGATGCCTCCGGAGGTAACAGAGCCAGGACCGGTTGTATAGCCGTCCACATCCGCAGAGATCAGGTCCAGCGTTGCACAATCCATATAGAGCGTTGGTTTTCCATCAGGATTGGCTGCCAGTATTTTTATATCCACAGGCAGCGGATCGAAATAGCCCTGAATACTTCCTTGCTGGTAAGCCCCGGGCAGTGTGCCAAAAGGCCCGTTAAAAATATCTGAATTACTGCCCAGGCTGGTGGGAACAAAATAACTCGGGCTAACCGTTGGCACAAAGAAAAATCCCCATCTCAAATTAAGAATACGGGAATCATAACTCTGTCCGAATTGAGGGGGATAGGTGCCGCCGGCGCAAATGATCATTTTTCCTCCCCGTTTCGACCAGCGGTAAAGCGAGTCTATTTCGGAGCTGGTAAATGCCTGGGTGCCTGGATTGGCAATATCAAACGAGCCAAAAAAGAAAATGCTGCTGTATGGCACGGTAACTACCTGTGCCAGGCTGCCGCTGCTCAAATAACCATCTGTAATTACCGCGCTTTTTGCATATGTGCCCGAGGGCCCAAAATTTTGCGGGTTCAGCAGTTTTGCGCGAGCGCCCGACATTCTGGCCCCATCCAGGGTGTAGCCTATATCGCTGCCGGCTCCGCGTATCGACATCACCGAGTGAACATTCAAGGTTTGTGCTGCGACGCAGGTGCTAAATAAAGAAAAACAGATGCTATGGAATATCTTCTTCATATTAGTTGACAACTATTTTTTTAAAGGCAATGGCCTGGCCGTTTTTATTAATTCTAACTGTATAAACCCCTGGTGCCAGGTTTCCTTTTTCGATGTTAAGTGTTTTTCCTGAAAATTTTTGCGAGCGCAACAACCGGCCCTGGAGATCGTGAATAGAAATATCAACGTCGCTTACCTCTTGTTTAAATGCGAGGCTGGTGCTCTGACTGAAAGGGTTGGGATAGATCATGGCCCCGCTCCAATCATTATTTTCTTCAGGAATGCCTACGGCAAAATTGGCCACCGGTTGTTTCCACACGCTGCCGCCCACCGTCGCGGCATACACTTCGTTATTGAGCACCGCCAGGTCCCATACGTATTGATGCGGCAGGCCGTTATTGGCAGCTGTCCAATTGCTGCCGCTATTGCCGCTTATAAATACGCCCACGCCAAATGTGGAGGCAAATACCAGGTTGCCGCTAAATGCAAAACAGTTAATGCGACCGGGTATGCCTGAGTTGGTAACATTGGTCCAGGTAGTGCCGTTGTCGGTTGATCGGAAAGCTCCGTCGGTGAGGCTGCCTATATAAATATCACCGTTGGGGCCAACCTTCAGCTCAAACACCCAGTTGGTGTTGGAAATGTTGGGATTCGCAGTCCAGCTGGTTCCATTGTTGGTTGAAATATAAAGCCCGTTGGCTGTGCCTGCCAAAATGGTATTGCCCGTAACCGCCAGGGCGCTTATATAGTTGCCGGTACTGAGGTCCTGTGTCCAGCTGGCGCCGCCGTTGTTTGAAATGTAAATGCCGTTGCCCTGTGTTGCCGCAAATATATGTGTGGACGTAAAGGCAAAATCGTTGATAGCGCGGTAGCCGAAACCAGCCATGCTTGAAATGCCGGTATTGGTGGCATTCCAGGTCTGCCCGTTGTCTGTTGACTGAAAGATGCCGCTGTCGTTTGTTCCGGCAAAGAGGGTGCTGCCGTTGGCGGCAAAAACATTCACATCATCGTTGAGCCCGCCGCCCACCGGTGTCCAGCTGGCGCCCCCGTTGCTGGTTTTGTGTGAGCCGGTGTCGTAATAGGTGCCGGTGTAAATATCATTGCCGTATACCAGCAGAGGTCGGGTGGTAAGGTTTGCAATGCCGGTATTGGCCGCGGTCCAGCTGGCTCCGCCATTCAGCGATACATACATGCTGCTGTAGGTGCCGGCATAAACCGTGCTGCCGCTGGCTGCCATGGCGGTTACGTTCAGATCTGTTAAACCGGTGTTGCTGGGGCTCCAGCTGCTGCCATTGTTGGTGGAAACAAATACGCCCCCGATGGTGCCGGCATATACCGTATTGCCGCTGGCTGCCAGGGCATAAACGGCGTAGCCGGTAATGCCGCTGTTTACAGCAGTCCATGTGGCGCCGTTATCGCCCGACATAAAAACCCCGCCCGGGTTGTTGGGAAAGCCGGCGGTTCCGGCAAAGATGGATGATCCTGAAACCACAAAACATTTTATGGCTTCGCTCGCTATGGGGCCGGTCATGATCGGATTCCAGTTAGCTCCGTTGTCGGTTGAGCGAAACAGGCCGTTGTTATAAGTGGCTGCCAGCACGGTGTTGCCTGTGGCACACATGGCCATAATCATTTGGTTGGTCGGCAGGCCATTATTGGCGGCGTTCCAGCTTGTGGCGTTGTTGGTGGATGAAAAAACACCCGCTCCCTGCGTACCGGCATACAGGGTGCTGCCGCTTACCGCAAAAGAATAAATGCGTGGCAATGTAAGGCCTACGTTTCGGGGATTCCAGGTATTGCCGTTATTGGTGCTTGCATACACGCCGCTGGGCGAGGTGCTCACACCTGTGCCTGAATAAATGGTGGAGCCCATAATAGCCAGGGCCCACATTTCGGGATTCACCAGGGTGGTGTTAATGCCCTGCCAGCTGCTGCCATTGTTAGAGCTGCGGTACATGCCGCTGCCGGTGGCCGTAATCACATCCTGGCCGTTAATAAGTATGGCTTTTACATCGCCGCCACCGATGGGGCCGCTTGTTTGCTGCCATTGGGCGCTGGCTGCCAGGCAAGCCAGGGTTAAAATAAAAGCACAGGTTTTTTTGCAGATTGGCATCATAAAAAGGTAAGAAGGTTATCTAAATTTAGTGCAAAATGCATTGGCTTAAAAGCCTGATTTGCAGGTGTAGGGGTTAAACTTCCGTTCGAAGGCAGCAGGGAAGTAATCGTTTTTTAGTGCCCCGAAGCCATAAGGATATCACCTGTAAAAATGCAGGCCGTAAATCTTATGCCATAAAAAAATAGTGTAACCAGTGTCGAATCAGCAGAGCAGATGCCACTGGGGAAACTCAGAGCCTGGCCAGCAGCTGCAGCAGGTGTTCTTTTTTGCGCGCCGCCACCGGCAAATGAGCATCGGTGGTAAGTATAACCCTTCCGCCTTCGCCTTTTTCGTAGCGCTTCACATAATCGATGTTTACTAGGAAAGAGGCGTGGATGCGCAGAAATCCATAATTCTCAAACATATCTTCGTAATGGCCCAGGGTGCTGGATACCATGATGCGGCTTTTATCGGCCAGGTAAAAATTAGTATAGCTGCGATCGGCTTCACAATATACAATGTCGTGCAGGTTTACCACGTGAATGTTGTTGGCCGTTTTGAGAATGATCTTTTTCATGCCTTTGGACATGGTATCCATGTTAAACATGAACGATTCGATCTTCAGCGATAATTTTTCACGGTCAAGGCTGTCCACGGCTTTTGTCAGTGCTTCCGACAAAAGCTCGGGATCCACCGGCTTGAGCAGGTAATCGAGCGCCGAAAAGCGAAAGGCCTGAACGGCGTGCTGCTGAAATGCGGTGATGAAAATAACCTTAAAGCTGGGCGCCGGAAAATGCCTGAGCACATCAAAGCCCGAACCTTCTTTCATTTCAATATCCAGCAGCACCAGGTCGGGTTCGTGTTCTTTAATGGCGTTGATGGTGGTGGAAACACTATCCGTGGCTGCCACCAGCTTTATGTTGGCATTGTATAAAGCCACCATACGGCTCAGTGCTTCCCGCACATTTTGCTCATCATCGGCAATCAGTAGTTTCAGCATAACACGTAAATATAAATAATAAACGCAACGTTTTTATGTTTTTTAATACAGCAGCTCCAGCGGTATGGTAAAAATAACCTTAACTCCCTTACGTTCGGGGTCGTGCGGGTAAGCTTCTCCAATGGAGAACTGGATGGGATGCCGGGCCTTCTTATTCATCAGCGCCACCCGCTCGCGGGTAATGGCTATGGCCATGGAGGCGTGTTTTTTAGGGCCTTTGTTGGTGTTTTGGATGCCTTTGCCGTTATCCGTAATTTCCATCACCAGGGTTTTATTTTTCAGCGTAAATGAAATACGCACCAGGCCGCCGCTTTCGATGTCGTTCATGCCATGTTCAATGGCATTTTCTATAAAGGGCTGCGAAAGCATGGGCGGAATGTTAACCGGCATGGTGTCCAGCTCATCATCCACCTCCACCAGGTACTCAAAGCGGCTGCCAAAACGAAGTTTTTGCAGCTGCAAATAATTTTTAAGCAGATTGGTTTCCTTATACAGCGGAATAAGCTCAATGCGCGAATTTTCAAGCACATCGCGGGTAAGCGTGGCAAACAGGCTCAGGTAACGGATGGCCTCTTTGGAATCGTTTTTTAAAATATAGTTTTGAATGGCCTGCAGCGAGTTGAAGATAAAATGCGGGTTCATCTGGGCGCGCAGCAGCTTTTGTTCCAGCCGGCGCGTGCGCTCCTCGGCCTTGAGCCGGTTTTGACGGATCAGGAGAATACCCACAGCAAACACAAGTGCCAGCAGGCCGGCCAGCGCGATCATCAGTGAGTGGCTGCGGTTAATTTCAAGCGATTGCACCTGGTTTTTAAATGACAGTGAGCGGTTTTCGGCTTCCTTGTTAGAGGTTTCGATCCTGTTCTGCAATTCATTGAGCTTGTTCAGCTTCTCCACGTTCAGGTTTTTGTACCGGAGCCGCTGATGCTGCCGCGAAAACAAAAAAGCCTCTTTGTAGTTGCCCAGCGCAGAGTCGCTTTGCGCCAGTATATCATAGTTTTCTTCCAGAATGTCGTCGATGCCGTATTTGATTACGCTGTCAATGTTAAGCAACATCAGTTTCCGGGCCTGTGCAAAATCTTTTTTGTGAAAGTAAACCACGCCGATGTTGCTGCGCGTTCTTACGCTGAAAAAAGGATCGTTCAGCTCGCGGTAAAGCGCTAATGCTTTTTGGTAATAACCAAGGGCCAGGTCGAGCTGGCCGGTGCGCATGTAGGTAGTGGCTATGTTGTTATAACTGTGTGCGCTTTGCTGCCGCATGCCCAGCGAGTCGCTCAGGCGCAGCGACTGCAGATCGGTTTGCATTTTCATGTCGGGGAGCTGCATCTTGCCGTATACTTCCGATAAAACACTCAGCGCCTCCGCCAGTCCTTTCATGTCTTTGGTTCTTTTGCGGATGATCACGCACTTTTCTGAATATTCGCGGGACTTTTTAAAATTGTTCATCGAAAGATTGATCTTGCCCAGGTTGTAATAGTTATAGCTTATTCCCGAGCTGTCCTTCATCTGCTCGCATATTTTTAACGACATGAGGTGATAGGCAGTGGCCGTTACATAGTTGCCGGTAAGCCTGTATACTGTGCCAAGGTTATTGTAAGAAGTGCTGATGCCGCTGCTGTCGTTTATTTTTTTCCGGATCAGCAGGGCCTTGTAATAGTACTGGTGCCCTTTTTCAAAATTACCTTCCTGGCAATAGGGTATGGCCAAAACGTTATAGGCGCGGGCCTGGTTTTTTGTCACAGTATAATTGTTGTGGTAACGCTCAAGGGTTAACAAGGAGTCGGCCAGGCGGCAGCTCCATGACGCATAATGCATGGTTTCATCGGGCGCAGAGTTGGCAACCATGTTACGACAAAGCTCTATCAGCGTGCTGAGCTTGGCCGTGTCCTCCGGTTGGGTTTTAAGCAGCGCCAGCATGCTGTCCTTAGCCGTTAAAAGGGGTTTGGGTCTATCCGTGCTGCGCGTTATTTTTTCACGGTCGAGCTTGGTGTTTGTATAAACGCTGGAAGTTTTTTGCGATGGGGCAGGCGTATGCTGTGCCTTCAGGGGCAGGGCAATACACACAAGCAAAGCGTAAAGCGCCAGTAAAAAAAGTGTTGAGCGCATGGGATTTTGTTCCAATATAGTCAAAAAAAATGTTCTGCCAAGCCAAAGGGGTTTTGCGTTAGTAACAAAGCGGAGCCAAGACATAGGACCCAATATAAAAGATGAAAGACGTAAGCAAGAAACAAAAGACTGGACTTACGACCAATGACTGATGCCTTGCAATTATAAATATCTGTTTAGTCTAATGAAAATATTGTACAATATGAATAATTATCGGGGTGTTGAATTAAGGAACAAACTGTGTCATTCCTCCACAGTTGGCTTACAGAATATCAGAAATCAGCCCTGCAAACTTTGTCAACATGTAAATGTGAAAAAGTGCAAAAGTATCTGAATGTCTTTGTTTGTAAGGTTTACACAGTGTGTAAATAATTCGCCAGATATTTTTTACCAATGGTTTTACTTGTATGAAAGTGCTGGCACGCGATTTGTTTTTATTCTTCAAACAATTAATTTTTACAGACTATGAAACCGACTATCAAATTCCCTCTTATACTGGCACTGTCCGCCAGCATGTTTTTTACATCCTGCACCAACCACGAAAAAGAGGAGGCAGCGCTCAAACAGGTAACCGTTGTTAGCGCCTCGCGCGACTCGATTGAAAACGAGCTGGTGACCACTATGGACGAGATTAACCAGAACCTCGACCTGATCCGCGAAAAACAAGGACTGGTGGCCAATACCAATGGCCACGAAAGTGTTTCCAAAAAAGAAGCCATCCTTAATAACATCAGCATGATTAATGCGCTGATTGCCGATAACAAGGAAAAGCTGGACAAGCTCGAAGCCCAAACAAAAAAATTAGGCAAAGAGAAAAAAGCTATGGCCCGCCTGGCCGAGCAAACCAAGCTGCGCATCGAAAAACAGGAGCAGGAAATTGCCGCGTTAAAAGAACAGCTCTCCCAGGAGTCGTATAAAGTGGAAGATCTGAACAAGCGTGTGGGCGAAATGCAGATGACCAACGAGCAGCTGACTGCAGAAAAAACACAGCTTACCGAAACTAATACCAAAATGGATAAAGACCTGAATAAAGCCTATTTCACATATGGTACTTCCAAAGAGCTCAAATCGAAAAGCCTGATTGAAAAGAAGGGCGGCGTGCTGGGCATCGGCAAAAAAGAAGCATTGGCCAATACATTTTATAAAAACAAAGCCTCTTTTACCGAAGTGGATATCCGCGAAACAAAAACAATACCGGTTCAGGGCAAAGATCCTAAGCTGATCACCTTTCACCCGCAAACCTCTTACGAGATTCAGGAATCGAAAGACAATAAATATGCAAGCATTAACATCAAAGATCCGGAAGAATTCTGGAGCTCTTCCAAATACTTAGTAGTGGAAGTGCGATAGTATTGCATGCATATTGAAAAAGAGGTTACCGGCAGCTGGTAGCCTCTTTTTTTATTTGGTTCAAGCGATCTTTTTACCTGTTAGGATTGTTTTTTTATAAAAGCCTCGAGGTTTTGCATGGCAGCAGCCTGGATTTTGTTTTTTAAGAAAGTGGTCCAGCCCAGCACTAATCCGGTAAGGCCCAGCGCCTGGCGGGCCCAGGTATAAAAGTTAAAGCGGTCGGTGTGCTGCACAATTTTTCCATTCTCAAAGCGGAATTCGGCATGAATTCGATTAATAACTTTATTGCCCGTTTTTGAAAATGTATAAGTGGCTACCCAGTTGGCGCTGCCGGCTGTTTCGTTGGCGTGCACATCGCTGAATTCAAGGCTCAGGTCTTTGCCATTGCGCAGCAGCATTTCCCACATAGCCTTTACATGTAAAGCATCCAGGTTCTTAAACACGGTGTCGTTAAACGTGGCGTTATGGGCATAACATTGTTGCATGCCGGCATAATCCTTTTTCTGGAAACAGGTGTAAAAATGACGGATCAGCTGTTCGTTTGCATTCATACATTAAATATAGCGAATAGTTTAGAGTTGAAAGTCTAAACTTTAGTGACAAGACACAAGATAAAAGACTTAAGATAAGAGAAACCACATAGGCACATAGTTACTGGAAGAGTTAACCGAGTGGAGCGTCTGGTATGAAGTTTTAAACAGCATATTAATTAAATTCTGTTTTGCCATGAAAAAAATTATACTTCTTGCGCTTCTTACTTTTAGTGGTAAAGGCTTGGCACAAAACAACGCGATCATCCCGGTTCAACCCATCGAACAATCAAAATTTTCGATAGGGATAAAAGGCGCCTTCGGACATTCCTTTATTATTCCATACCGGCATTATAGCTTTAATCCCTCGTGGGATGCGGGTTTAAGCGCCGTTTATTCGCCCTGGGTGCATTGGGGCATCGGGATGGATGCTACTTACTCCGCCGAAGGATCCACCCTTACGAAGGGCGATGTGATCTATACCGCGGAGCTGGATTACATACGCGTACCCTTAAAAGCCATTTACTTTTTTAATAGTTATGAAAATGATCTCCGTCCAAAGATAACCTTTGGCCCGAGCATGGGCTTCCTGGTAAACGAATCCCATGGCCTGGATGGCTCTTCGTTCGACCTGGGTGCCAATGTGTCGGCGGGTGTTAATTACAGGCTGATGCGGGCGGTATGGCTGAGTGCCGAAATGAATTATTACCAGGGATTTCTGGATGTAAATACTTTAAATTCCGATAACGAATGGAATGGAAACGTTCGTTTAAACCTGGGGCTTAGTTTTGGGTTTTAATTTTGCTGCGTCCATTTTACCATCAGTTAAAAAGTTACAAGTTCAAATTTGTAAAGTTCTACTATTAGTCAAAAGTCATTAGTCGTTGGTCGTAAGTCCTGACCCTTTTCCTGCCTCTCCATTTTCCATCTTACGTTTTCCATTCAGTTTAAAAGTTGTAAAGTTCTGCTTTTATTTAGTCGCAGGTCATTAGTCGTTGGTCGTAAGTCCTGACGCTTTTCCTGCCTCTCCATTTTCCATTCTCCTTCTTTAATCCTTCGTCTTTTATCTTGAGTCTTGAATCCGACCTTTTGCCATTTTCCCTCTTCCTTTTTCCATTGCCCCAACCAGGATTGTAGATTTGTTTCCCCGGAAGCAGGGCAGCGGGCCATTATGCTTAATCTGATAAGTGAAGATGTGGCGGCTAAAACTTTGTTTTTTAATAAGTTACATTAAGATTTTGCTGTTCGCATCAATTTTGCTGTAATGAATTGCATTTCTGTTCATTATTAATTTTTAAACACAGGTTATGATCAACTTTTTGCGATACATTTTACGGCTGGCTTTTGTTGGAGCAGCCGCGTTTTTATTTGCCACTTCCTGCGCTTCGCACAAGTATTGTGGCCAGGCAGGAGCTAAAAAGAAATATGGCTCAAAACGCTATAATAAAGCGCTTCACGAGCGTGACTCCCTTTGCAACCTTACCAAAGTGCAGGACGATCGCCTGACTAACATGGGCAAGAGTTATGACGACCTGAGTGTTCGTTACGAAGCGCTTCGCAAAAGCTCGGGCTCGCAGCTCGATAAATTAAGCTCCGACCTGGGAACAAATCTCGAAAAACTGAGGCAGCGCGAAGCCCGCCTGCGCGAGTTGGAATCGATGATCCGCAAGCAGGATTCGGTGCTGGCGCTTTTAAACGCATCGGTAAAAGATGCCTTGCTGGGCTTTAATCCCGATGAGCTAACCGTTGAAATGAAGAATGGCAAGGTTTACGTATCCATGTCAGACAAGCTGCTGTTTAAATCGGGCGATGCCAATGTGGAAGCCAAAGGAAAGGAAGCATTGAAAAAACTGGCAACGGTACTCAATAAAAATCCCGATGTAATGATTGCCATTGAAGGCCATACGGACAATGTGCCTATTAAAACAGCCCTGTATAAAGATAACTGGGACCTGAGCGCGGCCCGCTCCACCAACGTGGTAAGACTGTTGAGCGATGAATATAAAATGGACCCGCACCGGCTCACGGCCTCCGGCAAAGGGGAATTTTTTCCGGTGGCGGATAACACCACCGTGGAAGGAAAAGCAAAAAACCGCAGAACAGAGATTGTGCTTTCGCCCAAGCTGGACGAACTGATGAAGCTGATTGTGGACAGGAATTAATTCTGAGATCTTTTAACCCATAATTTTTAAAACTATGAAAATCCAGGAATTTTGCAACCGCTTAAAAAAGAGAACCAAACTCTTTAATTTCCTACTCTTTCTTTTGTTCAGTTTTTTTATGAATAAATAGAGATTTCTCCGGTTCGACAGCCTCAGTGGAGCAACTTCGGTAAAGAGCAGATTTCTCAGTCCAGTTATTTAGTGCGAAATGACATCGCGAATACATTCTGGCCTTCGAAATAGCAGAGATAGCTGCTATTTCGAAGGCTTTTTCTTTATGTTGTCTTATATTTTACAGTTGAATTTTTGACTTCATTCATGTTTGTAATCATTGTGAGCCGATAGCTATCGCCTTGTCGAACCGTTCGACAGTCTCAATATGATCAGCTTTCAACCGTATAATAAACACATTATTCTTATAACATTTGCCTTCTGTCTTATCCAAACAAAAAAGGTCTGCAGTAATTCTGCAGACCCTTTCAGATGATTCAATAAACCGGCTTAGCGATGAAAACCGGGCTTGTTTTTTCCGGGTGCTGTTTTGGTGGCTGGTTTTGCTTTTGGCAAATTTTCCACTTCGCGCTCGGGCGTTTGATCAGGATCGTTGTTCGGTTTTTTTGGATTGGTGGCTCCCTGCTTGGCGGGGGAGGAGGTACGGCCTGTTTCGTTGTGGCTGTTCCTGCCTGGTTGCTGTGTTTTCATGATTTCTGATTTTTTAAATTGTTGAATGAAGTTGGCTGTGATACATAATCGTATCCAATGCAAAATGGCTATTCGATCGCGTCACGCATTGATTTTACGGTGTCGTGGCCTTTTTGAAGTTCGCCACGCTGCCTGCGTATTACGGCCATGGCTTCCGCAGGAATTTCTTCCGTATGCTCCAACACTTCGTCGTATGTTTTTTTAGCGGCGTCTTCGCCAAACTCGCACGAGGATAAAATTGCCTTACGGTCGTGGCCGGTAACCGCCGATTTAAAATCCATCCAAACACGGTAAAGCTTGCCGGTATTTTTGGTTTTATCGTGCGCAATCTCTTCGCCAGAAGGCACAAATTTTTTGAGCTCGGCGGAGAATTGTTTGCTTTGGTTGCTGAATTCGGTGAACATGGCCTTAAGGTCGGCCTCTTTTGTTTCATCGGCGGCGGTTTTATAACCTTCATAACGGTCGTTATTAATAACAATCAGGTCGTTGATGGCCACAGCTGTTTTTTGAGTTTCCATAATTTTTGGTTTTACAAGGTTTATAATAGGCATCTGAATCTGAAACAGATGTTCTAAGGCTGTTTCAATTTTTATACCAGCCAGGGGTAAAAAAAAACGTTGCAAGCCTTAATAATAAAGCGTTTCAGAGAGGCTTAACCCTGAAGGTAAAATTGTGGAAGTTGTTCTACGCAGTGCCAGCCTGCTTATTTGCGGTAAAAATCGAGCTCATTCCTGAGCTGAGCTATTTCTTTTTGCAGAACATCCATCCGTTGCAGCAAGTGCGAAATGGCTTCGATGCCTTCGAGGTTAATGTCGAGCTCATAATGCAGCCGCACTATTTTTTCGAGCTCATAAAGCTCCCCGGCGGGGATGTATTGCGTTTCTTCAACGCTTACGGTTTTTATCAGCCCGTGTGCGCTCAGCGAATCAATAAATGCCAGCTCAATTTTGTGATAGGCGCAAAACTGCACCGTGGATACCAGGGCTTCGTTATTCATGCCGTTTTAATTTTGAAAGTTCATTAAACAGTTCTTTTTCTTTTTGGCTAAGCCCGGTCGGAATTTTTACTTTGTAGGTGTAAAACAGGTCGCCAAATTCATTTTCCTTTTTATACACCGGAAAACCTTTTCCTTTTAATTTCACCTTGGTATCGTTTTGAGTCTCCGGCTTCACGGTCAGTTTCACCTTTCCCTCAAACGTGTCGAGGGTTATTTCTCCTCCCAGCACAGCCGTATACAGGTCCAGCTCTGCTTCGGCATACAGGTTGTTCCCTTCGCGCCTGAATTTACTGTGGTTGGTAATCGAAAAGGTGATGTAAAGGTCGCCGTTGGGCCCTCCATTCATTCCTTCGCCGCCATGCCCGTTTATTTTTATGGTTTGCCCGTTCTCAACGCCCGCGGGTATGGTAAGGCGTATGCTTTTACCGTTAACGGTAAGGGTTTGCTTGTGGGTGGTGTAAACGTCTTTCAGATCCAGGTGCAGCCCGGCATTAAAATCCTGCCCCCTGTATTTGGCCGTACGGCCCGTTCTGCCAGCCCGCTCTGAGCCGAACATGGATGAAAAAAAATCGGAAAAATCGGTGGCTGAAAAATCGCCGGTGTTGCCCTGAAAACCCGAAAAGTTCCCTGTGCCGGTATTACCGCCCGCCCGCTGCTGCCCGGCCTGCTCAAAGGCATCGGCATGCTGCCAGTCTTTGCCGTACTTGTCGTATTTTTTGCGCTTTTCAGGGTCGCTCAGCACTTCATTGGCCTCGTTGATCTGCTGAAATTTCTTTTTAGCCCCGGCATCGTTGGGGTTCAGATCGGGGTGATATTTGCGGGCCAGTTTGCGGTAAGCTTTTTTAATAGCCTCGTCGCCGGCGTTTTTGTCAATTTCAAGTATTTTGTAATAGTCAATAAATTCCATAACAATCTTATCCTGTTAGGTATGCTATTCAAAATCCCTGCCGGAGGGCTAGTAGCTGAGATTTACTGTCATGGTGTCAGCCGTTGTAATTGGAACATATAAGGTGTAATTCCTGTAATCGTTAAAATTTGTTGAGCTGCAGTTTTTACTTTTGCGATAATTAACAACCAGTTGGTGCTTTGCAGCTTCGTAGTCGGCATGCGAATACATAAATGTTTGCACACACGAGGTGGTTGTGCCCGCACTGTAAACGGTATAATTGCCGCCATTGGGAGGCGAAATGGCAATGCATGAATCTGACACCGGCACCAGGTTGATTTTACAGTTAAAAGAGTGGCGGCCCACGTAAATGGTGCCGAGATCATTTTTTTGATTAATGCGAATGTTTAGCTTTTCCATTCTGCCCGATCCTTCGGAAGAAAAATAGTAGGCGGCACGCCGGGATGGCTTTGACCGCAGGCTGAATGAACCATCAGAACCCGTGAAGCCGGTGGCCAGAAGAATGCTGTGTTCGGTGCTGTTTTTGGCGGAAGTGGCATCGTCTGTCCAAAGAGTTACCTGGCGGGTTATAACAGGTTCTTCCGAAAAGAAATACAGCAGGCGCCCGTGTACCTCCACGTAGCCAAATAGTTTTTTCTGGCAATACCAAAAAAGCAGGCAAAGTGTTACCAATAAAATAAGATATTTTATTTTCATGTATTAAAGATAAAAAAAATGTGGGAAAGCAAGCTGCCTAACCGGCCTCATCCAGGGGCATGTGCAGGGCGCATTTAAAATGTCCCAGCGGGCAGGCCTTATAGCCGTGCAACCCGCAGGGCCTGCAATTGAGGCCGCTCACACCTATTGTTTTTGAATCGTGAGACAGGGGGCCAAAGCCAAACTCGGGCACGGTAGAGCAAAAGAAGGCCCGCACTGGCGCATTTACCGACGAGGCCAGGTGAAGCGGTGCGCTGTCGTTCACATAATTCATCACCGCTTTTTCCATCAGCGCGCAGGATTGCAGCAGGTTTAATTCGCCGGCCAGTACTTTAATATCAGGATGTTGCGAGCCGGCGCGGATGTTTTCGCACAAGCCCTTATCGCCAGGGGCGCCCAGCAGGTAAATGGTCTTATCATGGGCGGTTTTATCGCACAGCTCTATCCATTTTTGAGCCGGCAGCTGTTTGGTGAACCATACCGAGGCAGGTGCCATACACACATAGGGTTGCCGCTGGTAAGCAGCTACCAACGCTTGGTCGGTTGCCTGCGGGTAAAGCTTTGGCTTAAACACAGCGGCATCGGTAAAATCTTCCACCAGCTCGTTGTAGCGTTCGGTTTCGTGCCGTCCATCGCCAATGCGGTGCTTTACAGTAAGATTAAATAAAAATGAAAAAGGGTTTTGTTTGTATCCTGCTTTGTGGCGGGCTCCCGAAAAGCCGGTTAAAAAACCCGAGCTGGCATAGCGGTGGCAGTTGATCACACAATCGTATTTATTTTTGCGGATACGCCCCAGCAATTTAAACAGGTGGATGAGTTTTTTTTCCTGCTTGTTCCACACCAGCGTTTCCTTTAAAAATGGGTGGCCGGCATAAATGGACTCATTGCCTTTGCGCACCAGCAGGCTTATAGCGGTCCCCGGAAAAGAGGCATGAAGCTTTTCGGCCAGTGATGACGCCAGGATGGCATCGCCTATAAAGGCGGTTTGAATGATCAGTATATTGCGGTAGTCTGCCACTGCTTAGCCGTGAATGGTTTCTTGCCGGCCGTAATTTTTAAGAATGGAAGCCTCGTAATCAAGCCACTGCTGCCAGCGCGCATTTATGTCTTCCACACCGCTGCCATATTTTCGGGCAAAGCCTAAAAACAGGGTGTAGTGGCCGGCTTCACTCACCATCAGATCGCGGTAAAACTCACGCAAATCGGCATCGTTTATGTTTTCTGAAAGGATCTTGAAGCGCTCGCAGCTGCGGGCTTCAATCATGGCAGCAAACAGCAGGCGGTCAATCAGTACGATTTCTTTTTTATGATGGCCCTTGCGCATAAAGCGGTATAGCTCGTTCACATAGTCATCCTTGCGTTCAAAGCCCAGCCTGAACCCGCGGGCCTTTATTTTTTCGTGCACCATCTCAAAGTGGCTTAGCTCTTCCTTGGCCAGTTTCAGCATTTCGTCCACCAGCTCGGGGTAGTAGGGGAAATTAACAACAATGGAAATGGCGTTGGTGGCTGCTTTTTGCTCGCAGTAAGCGTGATCGGTGAGGATCTCCCCGATGTTTTTTTCCACAATGTTCACCCAGCGCGGATCGGTTTCCAGTTTTAAACCCAGCATGTTAATTAAGTTGCTTTTTTATGCAAAGTAACGTTATTTTTTTTATTTAATATTGTGCATGGGTGTTTATGGAAAGTTATACCTGCTGCCTGTTCCCATCAGCGATGGGGCAGAGGGGAATAATTTCATTCCCGAGCATAATAAAGCGGTAATAAAAGAGCTTCGGTTTTTTATTGCAGAAGATGCCAAAACCGCCCGTCGTTTTTTGAAAGGCTTTGGATATGCCAACCTCGAACAGGCTGAAATAAGCCTGCTGAATGAGCACACCAAAGAAACGGAATTGCCCGGCCTGCTGGATAACCTGCTAAAGGGCCATGATGTAGGCCTGATGAGCGATGCAGGCTGTCCCGGTATTGCCGATCCTGGTGCGGCTGTGGTGCAACAGGCACATCAAAAAGGCATTGAGGTGGTTCCCCTTAGCGGCCCAAGCTCTATTGTATTGAGCATTATGGCCAGTGGTTTTAACAGCCAGAGCTTTGCGTTTAACGGGTATTTACCCATTGACAGGGGCCAAAAGGTAAAGCGGCTGAAAGAGCTGGAACAGCTGTGTGTAAAACAGCGCCAGGCGCAGTTTTTTATAGAAACGCCTTACCGCAACGAGCAGATGCTCGAATTGCTGCTTGCTACGCTTGGCGCACAAACCCGGCTTTTTATCGGGAAGGAGATCACAGCCCCCGGCCAGCTGCTGAGGGCAGCCACGGTGGCCGAATGGCGGCGGGTGCCAAAACCCGATCTGAAAAAAGTGCCGGTGGTGTTTGGAATTTATGTGTAGCGCTGAAAGAGAAGCAGGATAAAGATAAAAGAAGGAGACACCCTTTGATACCTTTGATACTATTTTCCGAACGGAGACATTTTTTCTAACTGAATGTAAAATGGAAGATGGAAGATGGAAGAGGGAGTAACATTCCGACTAATGACCAACGACTAATGACTTTTGACTAATGGCGTGACTCTATTAAACACTAAACACTAAACATTAAACATTAAACACTAAACATTCTGAAACTCTTCTCCTACATACAGTTAAAGCATAACCTTGTTTTTAAATTAGGCATGGTGCTGGTGTGCTCATTCCTGCTGGGCTTAATGCTGCCCGACCGGGAAGTGAAAGGGCACCGGGTGGATAGCTTTTCGACCGTATGGTTATACGACGACCTGGTGGCCGACCAGGATCTTTTAATTAAGAAAACGCCGGAAGAGCTGAAAGCCGAAAGGGACGGGATAGAGAAAAATGTGCCTGTTTTTTTTGAGCTCAACGTGGATGAGCGTAACCAGAAGCTGGCCCGGCTGGATAAGCTGATACAGCTTGATGCCGTGGCTTATGCCGAGCTGCATCCCTTGTTTGACAGCATTTACCGGCGCGGGGTAATTGAAATCATAAACGGCCTGGAAGGAAAAAGCCTGTATGTGATAAATGGAAACTTTGCCCAGCCGGCTTCCTATGTCGATTTTTTTACGATCCGTTCGGCGGCCGATTTTCTTGAAAAACACCTTAAAGACAAGGGCCTTAATGTGAACTATCCCGATTACCTGGCCATTACGCATTATGTTAACGAGCCCAAGTCGGCCCTGTACCTTAATTCGCAACTCGAACAAATGTCGGTGTATAAAAACATGGGCCATGCCGGTCAGGTGCTGGTAAAGCGCGGCCAGCCGCTTAATGCTGCCCGGCGCACGCTTATCAATGCTTATTTCGATCTTCAAAACCCAGCTTCTGCCTTTTCGCTCATCCGTTTTTTTGCCAAATGGGCGCTGGTGCTTATCCTGTGCATGGTGCTGCTGTTTTTTCTGGCTTTTTTCAGGAAGCTTATTTTTGGACAGAACCAGCAGGTGGCCTTTTTGTTTTTGGTACTGTTCACCTCGGTGTTTATTGTTTTTTTGTTTTACAAATACGGCCTGATGGTGCTGGCCCTGCCTTTTACCCTGGTACCCATCCTGGTGCGCGTGTTTTTTGATGGGCGCACGGCGCTGTTTACGCACCTGATGGTGGTGCTGCTGTGCAGCTTTTTTATGGCCGATAAGCTGGAATTTATTCTATTGCAGCTGGTTACGGGCATAGGCACCCTGTTTGCCATTGCCGAAATGCGCAAACGGCAGCAGATCCTGAATGCGGCCGCCTTTGTGTTTTTATTTTACGTACTGGTGTTTGTGGCTTACCAATTGGCGTTCGGCACGGCCCAATCCGTTATCCGCTTTGCCTCTTATGCGCCGCTGCTCATTAGCTCTATGCTGGTGCTGCTGGCTTACCCGCTTATTTATTTAACTGAAAAATTCTTTGGCTTTATTTCAGACTTTAAGCTGCTGGAGCTCTGCGACCTGAATCAGCCTTTGCTGCGCCAGCTGTCGCAGGACGTGCCGGGCACATTTCAGCACAGCCTGCAGGTGGCTAACCTGGCTGAGGAGGCCATCTATTATATCGGGGGCAACTCGCTGCTGGTAAGGGCAGGTGCCATGTATCACGACATCGGTAAGATTTATAATCCCAATTATTTTACCGAAAACCAGGTGAGCGGGTTTAACCCGCACCAGGAGATGGAGCCGGTGGAAAGCGCCCGCATTATTATTAACCACGTGATAAAAGGCATTGAGCTGGCAAAAAAATACCATCTTCCCGAGCAAATCATTGATTTTATAAGAACACACCATGGCACCACTTCGGTGCGTTATTTCCTCAACCTGTCTAACCGGCAGGGCAATGCCGCACGCATTGATGAAACAGAGTTCCGTTATCCCGGTCCCATTCCTTTTAGCAAAGAAACGGCGGTGCTGATGATTGCCGATGGGGTGGAGGCTGCTTCGCGCAGCCTTAAAACGCACGATGTCGTTTCTATCAACGACCTGGTGGACCATATTATTGATTATAAGATCGAGCAGAACCAGTTTATCAATTCCGACATCACCTTTAAGGACATTACCACCATTAAAAAAATATTTAAAAAACGGCTTATGAATATTTATCACGCACGCATCGAATACCCTGCTTAAAATCAGGGCTTTATGTAATGAATTTTTATAATCACGGCAAAAAAACATATATTTGTATGATGCGTTATTTAACATTCCTTTTCTTTTTTCTGGTCATTTTTTCCTCCTGCAAAGTCTTCCGTTCCAACCTCATGCTTAAAACCCCAAAGGATTTTACGTACGATCAGCTGGTGGATTCATTAGGCCGCCTGGATTACCGGATTGCGCCCAACGATGCGGTTCAGTACCGGATGTTCCCAAACCATGGCTTTAAGCTGATTGACCTTGCCGCCACCTCTAATAATACCCTGCGCACCGATCTGGACGTGATTGTAAACAGCGACGGAAATGTGAAAATGCCGCTTATCGGCGAAGTGCACCTGGCCGGTCTCACTATTAAGCAGGCCGAAGAGCTGCTGGAAAGCAAATACGCCGGCACCTACGTAGACCCCTTCATCACGCTAAGGATCACCAATAAGCGTGTCATCGTGTTTCCGGGCAATGGCGGCGCTGCCAAAGTAATGGCCATCGGAAATAACAATACCACCGTAATGGAGGCCATTGCCAGCGCCGGGGGCATTTTTGAAGATGGCAAGGCTTATAAGGTAAAACTGATCCGCAACAACCCCGATCCTGCGCAAAAGCCCTTTGTTTACCTGCTGGATCTTTCACGTATTGAAGGAGCAGTGGTTGGCAATTCAAAAGTTCAGGCCGGCGATATTATTTACGTGGAGCCGCGCTACCGCCCTGTGGCCACCGGTGTGCGCGAGTTAACGCCTATTCTTACGCTTTTAACTACCGTTCTGCTTCTTGTTCAATTTTACAGGTTAAGGTAAAAAATGCTCAATCCCCAGGTAGAAACCACCAATAATCAACTGAAGGATATAACCGAAAGGTTTAATACCAATTTTGATATTGGGGTTATTGCTTTCCTGTTCAACAAAAGCAAGTTTATCATCATCCTTTTTTTCCTGGTCTCTTTTTTTCTTGCCTTTATTTACCTGCGCTACAGCCAGCCGGTTTACGAATCAAAGGCTGTGATCCAGATCAACGATGCCAACAAGGCCGATAACATTTTGAAGCTGAATAATATCAGCGAGGACAATAACGTGATGGCCGAAGCCATCGAGCAGATCCGGTCAAAAGTGTTTTTAAAGCGCGTGGTCGAAAAGCTCGACATCAGCGTAAATTATTTCAGCGAAGGCACGTTTAAAAACAATGAGCTCTATCAC
Organism: Bacteroidia bacterium; assembly: GCA_044221905.1. Taxonomy (GTDB): domain Bacteria; phylum Bacteroidota; class Bacteroidia; order B-17B0; family Aurantibacillaceae; genus Aurantibacillus. Next base: position 363,699 of record JBGAOE010000004.1, on the reverse strand, counting down.
CGGTCGCCCTATTTGGTGAAGCTAAACCAGAAAAACGGCGCGGTGCAGGGGCAAAAAATATATGTGGAGCTGAATGGTGCGCTCAGCGGCGGCATGTTGAAGCTGGCCGGCAAAAATTATGCATTTAAAGTAAACGAGTGGCTAAGAACCGACGAGTTTGACATTAATATTTACCTGAACCAGGCCCTTGGCATGGCGCAGGTAAAACAGCTCATCCGCGAAAACAATGCATTTTATTTCACGGTGTCGGATGTAGATGCAGTAACCGCTATTTTGCAGAGCCGCCTCGAAATCCGCCTGCTGAGCGAAATGGCGAAAACCATCCTGATCAAGGTGCAGGACGTGAACTCCGCCAAATCCACCGATATAGTAAATGCCATTACCGAAGAATATCTGAACTACGATGTGGAGCGGAAAAGCGAAAGCTCGCGCAACATCCTTTCGTTTATCGACACGCAGCTGGGCATTGTGTATAACGACCTGAAGAACACCGAAGACGACCTGCAGAAATTTAAGAAGGAAAAGAATTTTGGCGATAACGATAAATTTCTGAACTCGGAAATAATCCGTTACACTTCCATTGAGGACCAGATGCTGAAAGTGGAGATGGAGGAAAAGATCATTGCCGAAATACAGGCCAATATTTCCAAAAACAAAGGCATTGATATTTACCAGCTTATTTCGCTGATTGCCGGCACGGAGTATGAAAGCATTGTAAAAGACATTACGCAGAACATACAAAGACTGCTGATGGAGAAGGAGAACATGCTGTATGCTGTAACGCCCAATTCGGAAAACATCAAGCAGGTGAACTATCAGCTCGAGAACCAGAAAAAGTTGTTGCTGGAAAGCCTCGATGCCGTGAGGCTCCGCTATAAATCCAAGTACAAGAACCTGCTCGAAAAATCGTCGGACTTTAAATCGAAATTTGCAACCAACCCCGAAAATGAGGTGGAGTTTTCGCGGCTCAACCGCCTTTATTCCATCAGCGAAAAGTATTACACCATGCTGCTGGAGAAAAAAACCGAGTTTTCCATTTCCAAAGCGGGGTATGTGTCCAAAAACATCATCCTCGAAAAAGCCCTTGGTGCCGGCGCGCTGGTTTCGCCCAGCAAAAAAAATGCAATACTCATTGCGCTGCTCACATCCATCCTGCTATCGGTGCTGCTGGTGTTTATCCGCTATATTTTTCACGATAAAATTTATTCGCTGTCCGACATTACCAAATACTCTACCGGCGAGGTAGCGCTGCTGGGCATTGTGCCGCGCTACGAAAACGACATTCCGGTGTCGCAGCTTATCGTGGATAAAAACCCCAAGGCCCTCATCAGCGAAGCTTTCAGAACCATACGCACCAATCTTAATTTTATTGATGGGGGCGAAGGCCCCAAGATTGTTTCGGTTACCTCCACCATCAGCGGCGAGGGTAAAACATTTGTGGCCATTAACGTGGCCGGGGTGCTGGCCTTTACCGGCAAAAAAGTGGTGATTATTGACCTGGATATGCGCAAGCCCAAGATCCATAAAGGGTTTGGGGTAACAAACAACGTGGGCATGAGCACCATTTTAACGGGCATCACGCGTGTGGAAGATTGTTTTATGGACAGCCCGATGATCAACCTTAAATTTATCACGGCCGGGCCCACGCCTCCCAACCCATCGGAGCTGATCCTGAGCCCCAAGCTGGACGAGGTGATTGCTTATTTAAAAACGCAGTTTGATTATATTGTGATAGACAATGCGCCGGTGGGGCTTGTTACCGATGGTATAGCCACCATACAAAAGGCCAATTACCCTATTTATGTATTCAGGGCCGGCTATTCGCGCAAAATGTTTGCTCAGATACTGGACCGCCTGAAGAACGAAAGCTCGGTGAAAAACCTGGCGGTGGTGCTTAACGATGTGGACATCAGCCGCAAGATATACAGTTATAACTACGGCTATGGTTATGGCTACGGCTATGGTTACGGCGGCGGCTATTACAGCGACGATCATAAAAAAAGCAAACGAAAGAAAAAGGATTAAACAGTTTTATGGAGATTATTGAAACGAAGTTAAAGGGTGTATTTGTTATAAAACCAAAAGTATTTGAGGATGCGCGCGGGTATTTTTTTGAGAGCTACAGCCGCAATGCGTTTGCGCAGGCGGGATTAAACCTGGACTTTGTGCAGGATAACCAATCGCTTTCGCAAAAAGGCGTGCTCAGGGGCCTGCATTTTCAGAATCCGCCGCATGCGCAGGGCAAGCTGGTGCGTGTTATTACGGGAGCAGTGCTGGATGTGGCGGTTGATATCCGCAAAAACTCGCCTACTTACGGCCAGTGGTTTGGATTGGAGCTTACCGAAAAAAACAAGTGGATGATGTATATCCCCGAAGGGTTTGCGCATGGCTTTGCCACACTCGAAGACAACACCGTTTTTTCATATAAATGCACCGCTTTTTATAACAAAGCCTCGGAAGACTGCATTTTGTGGAACGATACCGACCTGGCGATTGACTGGCAGATTAACGATCCTTTATTATCTGAAAAAGACCTGCAGGGAAAAAAGATGAAGGATTTTACGAGCCTGTTTTAAGAGGAGCATCTTTACGGATTATAACCTTACAGAAACGCGACTGCATATATTTATGAATCTCAGCTTCCATTTTATACTTACCGTGTTCTTTTTTGCCTGCTTCGTTTTTTCTTTGCTGATCAATTATATTCTGCTCCGGTTTGCGCAAACGCTTGGCATACGCAATAACGATTCGGGCCAGGTGCGCTGGAACCCGCAGGAAAAGCCATCGCTGGGCGGCATTTCCTTTTACGTGGTGTTTTTGTTTGCATTTATTTTTACGCTCCTTTTTCCCGAAAAGTACCTGGGGGTGAACATACAAACGGTGGGTATTTTAATAGCCGCCACCATGGCCTTTTTAATGGGCCTGGCCGATGATGCCTTTAACACGCAGCCCCTGCTTAAATTCTTAACGCAATTGGTGTGCGCCATTGTGGTTATTTTTTCGGGGCATAGCATCTGCATGTTCGAAAACCAGTTTTTGAATTACCTGCTCACCGTTATTTGGGTGGTAGGTCTTATGAACTCCATCAACATGCTGGATAATATGGATGGCATCACCTGCATTGTATCCATCCTGATCTGTTTTTTTATGGTTACAGTCAACGTATCGCTGTTCAACACCAGCAGTTATTCCGCCATTTTAAACCTGGGCGTAATGGGCGCCTTATGCGGTTTCCTGGTATATAACTTTCATCCGTCAAAAATGTTTATGGGCGATACGGGCAGCCAGTTCCTGGGCCTTTTTTTGGCGGTGATGGGCATTGATAACTGCTGGAACAATCCACAGAACGGATTTCAGCTCAACAACGTGGTGGTGGTGGCCCTGGTGTTTTTATTGCCCTTAACCGATACAGCCACTGTGGTGATTAACCGTTTAAAAGCCGGTCGTTCGCCTTTCATTGGCGGTAAAGACCATACCACGCACCATTTGTTTTTTAAAGGCATCACCGAAAAGCGCATTGCCATCCTTTTTTGCGGCATAGGCTTTATTGGCGGCGGGCTGGCTTATTTGCTCATCACCCGTTTTTCGCACACACTTTTTTATGTTTCCGTTTTTTATGTTCTGCTGGTATTTGTATCTTTATACATGAACACCCTTATTAAAAGACGTTGAGTTTTTTAAACATACCATCCAGGCCCGGGCGGGCTCTTTTTTTTCTTATTTTCTTTGCGGCATTTGGCGGTATCTATCTCCTGCTTAAATTGTTTTGGCCACAGCCGCAAGAAAACCAGCTTTCGTACAGCGATAATAATTTTTATGTGCTCGACCTGAGCATACCTGCCGATCTTGATTTTTGCGGCGAAAAGATCCCTTCCAATAACTACGAGATAAGGGACGATCTTAAAAAGGAATTTTTCAGCAGCAGCTACTGGAAAACCAACTCGATGGTGCTGTTTAAGAAAGCCCAGAAATGGTTCCCCTACATTGAGCCTATTTTAAAAAAAGAGGGCGTGCCCGACGATTTTAAATACCTGGCCGTAATAGAAAGCCACTTGTCTAACATTACCTCACCGGCCGGTGCTTCTGGCTTTTGGCAGCTTTTGCCCGGTTCGGCGCGCAACTATGGCCTTGAGGTGAACAACGAGGTGGATGAGCGATACCATGTGGAGAAAGCTACGCACGCTGCCTGCCAGCACATAAAAGATGCCTATCGTATTTTTAAAAACTGGACCTTATCCGCAGCGGCTTACAACCTGGGTATTGGCGGCATTATGGGCGCCCTGCGGCGGCAGCGCACCGATAATTATTTTGACCTGCTGCTGAACCGCGAAACCGGCAGCTTTGTGTACCGCATCCTGGCCTATAAAACCCTGTTTTCGAGCCCCGGCCATTTTGGAATTAAAAAGAAAAAATGGAATTACTTTCCAAAAATTCCGGTTACGGTTTACAAAGTCGATTCATCCATTACCAGCCTGCAGGCTTTTGCCAATCATATTGGTGCAGATAAAGCGGTGATAAAGGCGTTTAACCCCTGGCTGCTTAGCGATGTGCTTAACAATCCCTCGAAAAAAACATACGAAATACAGGTTCCGAAAAACACAACGGCCGACTACAGCAGCTACCTGGCCGATTTAAGGAGCGGCAACATCGAGCACCTGCCCAGTCCCGAAAAATCGCTCCTCACCGAAGTGGCGCCCCTTGATACGGTAGCGCCGGCGGTACTGAGCGGAACGCTGGCCCCAGAGGTAAAAACGGTTTACCACGTTATAAAAGAAAACGAAACCCTGCCCATGCTGGCCCAGCAATACGAAGTGAAAGAGGAGCAGCTGAAGGAATGGAACGGCATCAGCGACAGCAAGCCGGCTGTAAAAGGGCAAACATTGGTGATCTATTATCCGCCAAAGAAATAAGCTTACCTACCTTTTGCGCAATTTAAATACCTCGCTTAATTCCGTTTAAACCATCGGTACGGTTTTCCGTTTCAGGATCAGGGCACAGATCAGGGTCACAATTAATCCTACCGGAAAAATTTCGGCATAGGTCATCAGCGCAAATCCCACCGGGCTTTTGTAAAGCTCTTTGTATTGCTCCATCTCTGCCGATTTGCCTGCAATTTCAGCCGCTGTGGCCCCGCTCTTTTGAAGATCCTCTACCATATGCCGGATGTATACTTCCATAAAATCGGGCATAAAAAAATGATACTCAATGGCCCAGGTAATAACATACATGGTAGAAGCAATAAGGCAAATAAGAATGCCAATGGTAAACCCCTTGCCAAAACTGATGAGGCCCTGGTTATATTTGTCGCGATAGTTTTTAATGCCCACAAAAATGAAAATAAAGGCGATGAGCATAGAAGCATAACCCACGAGCATGCCATAGCTGGAGCTAAAATCGGGATTGCTGTTATGAAAGGCCATTGAAATAGACATAAACGTGGATACAATAAGGCCTGAAATAAGTCCGAATACAAGAATTGTTTTTTTCATAAATTTTTGTTTTTAATGGTTTTATGCCGCAAAATTAGCCCTGCAATTCCGTCATCCATTCATACTTTTGAGTGATTTTAAAACCCATTGCTCTTTTTATACTTTAGTATGACTTGGCTTAAGGGATGATACTCAATCGCTTAGCTTTTTCAACCGCCTGGGTGCGGCGTTTTACATCCAGCTTCATAAAAATATTGGAAGAGTGGGTTTTTACGGTATTGAGCGACACGAACAGCTGCCCGGCAATTTCCTGGTTGCTTAGCCCCCCGGCCATGGCCTGCAATACTTCCAGCTCGCGCCGGCTCAGGTTAAGCCGCTCCAGCTCTTTTTCATTCATTACAAAACTGGCGGCAGCGGGGGCCGCCACCTCTTTTTCAATCACAATGGTTTTTGGTTTTGCCAGCTTAAGCGCCAGCCATATCCCAAGCCCGGTAAAAATCATGGCTATGGCGCCAATGTAAATTTCGAGCGCATGATCCATAATGATGAAACGCAGCTCGAGCCAGCGCAGTAAAAATAAAAACAGGGCCATCGATACGCCGTACCAGATCAGCTGCCTGTTTTTAAAAAAAAGATGCGCTTTCATCGTATCCCAAATGTAAGAAGCAGCGCCGGAAAATAAAAGACGGGAAGTACGGGAAAGCAACGGGTGTTCAAAGGCTTTCTGCCAGCTTTTTTATTTCCACCATAATGGGATTCCACCCTTCGCCATTATTATGCGCTTCCTGGTAGCGGCGCTCGCCCTCGGCCACCTGGCTGAAGTCGCCCTGGGTAACCGTAAACAGGGTATGCCCGTTTTTTTCTTCGAGGGTATAGGTAACGGTAAGGTAATTGGCCGGAATGTCTTCCATTTCTGAATTTGGATCGAACGTGGTGTAAGCCAGCTGTTTGCCCGGCTCAATGCTTACAATGTGGCCTTTTACAGCCACCAGCTCCTTGCCTTCGTAAATCATTTTCCATAATAGCGGGCTGCCCGGTTTCCAATCCGATACGGTTTCGCAGCCAAACATATATTTTTTTGTTTGTTGCGGGTTGGTCAGTGCGTCCCACAGCTTATTGGCCGGCGCGTTAACGTGGATGGTGTTTTTTACAAATAATGCTTGCATGTATTGGTGTTTTATAATTTATAAGGCAATATTACCCAATTGGCCGGCCGGGCAATTGCGTTTCAGGGATTATTTCTAACCGAATCGGGAGTGCTGCCGAATTTTTTCTTAAAGGCATTGTTAAAATGCTGCGGGGTGGCATATCCAAGCTCTGCCGATATTTCGGCCGCTGTTTTTTGCGTATCTTTTAAGTAGCGCTGGGCCAGGTGCAGGCGCTGATCGGTGAGGTAGCCAAACACCGTGTTGTTAAACACTTCTTTAAATCCCTTTTTCAGCTTAAACTCGTTTAAGCCCACGCTGCGGGCAATTTCCGAAAGGTTGGGCGGGCAGTGCACCCGCTCGTTGATAAGGTCGCGCACGGCAATAATTTTTTCATGATCCTGCCGGGTTTTCAAAAACCGGTCTTTTTTTTCAGCGGCCTGGCTGCACGCATCGGCCGATAGCACCAGCAATTCAAGGCTTTTCGAAAGCAGGAAAAGCTTTTGAAGATCACCCCCGTAGTTGCAGTGCACTACCTGCTGAATGGCCAGCTGAATGGGTGTGTTTACAGCGCCCCAGCTGTCGGAAAGCAGGGCGCTTTTTCCCTCCGTCACTGCTTCGGCAAAGCGTTTCAGCTGGTCGCCGGCATTTTGCGTGAAGCTGATAAACAGATCGCGCGGAAACTGAACGCCAAATGTTTCCAATTCCAGCGTTTTATTGCTGATCACAATATCAAAGTCAGGCGAATACATCAGGTTATGATGCCCGCCAATGAGATCGAACGAGCGGTTAAGTTGCTTGTAGGAAAATGTATAATCGCCTCTGAGGCCAAAATGCAGGCGCACCACATCGTTTTGATTACCGGCCGGGTAGCTGAAGCGCTCGGTGAATTTTGATACAGCGTGCCCCAGCCGGATGCCGTCGCACTGCCAGATGGTGCTGCTGATGGTGCCGTTGGAAAAGTTACGGGTATGTTTTTCTTCTAAGCCCGCCATTCATCGCGTGTCATTTCAAATTTTATTTCCCTGGTGCCATGCAGGCCCTTTCGGGTCCATCCCATTTTTGCATAAAAGCCTTCGGCGCGCGTGTTAGGCGCCGTACCCAACCATACGGGCCGGGTGGTTTGCTTAAAATACCAGTCCAGCATCAGGTGATGCAGGCGCCGGCCTATGCCCTGGTTCTCAAAATCGGGGTGCACAAACAGGGCCCAGATATTATGATCCTGCAAATCAACAATGGCAAAGCCCGTCAGGCGGCCGTTGCTTTCACTCACCCAGCCTTTGCCGCGCACGGTAATGTATTCCAGGCAGTCGTTGTCGGTTACCAGGCCGGGGTCAGACAGGATGTTTTCCTTCACGGCGTGGCGCAACACTTGCATTTGAGGGATATCGCCCTCAAGCGCCTCTCTGAAAATAATGGACATAAGGTAAATATAGAGAAAGAAAGGGGAAATAAAAAAGCACCAGGCCAACGATGAATAAAGCCTGGTGCCGCGGGTGATATTGAAAGTTTTTACTCTATCACCAGTTTTCCTGTTTTTAATACGCCGCCTTTTCCTTTCAGTTGATAGGAATAAACGCCTTTGGCCATTTCCGGCTTTTCGAAGGTGGTTAGGGAAGCGGTAATAGGTATCGCTTTTATTTCCTGCCCCAGCAGGTTGTATATTTTCAATTCGGCAGGCTGCAGGTGTTCATAACCGTTAAGGTAAACAAAGGCCGTGGTCGTTACGGGGTTGGGATAAAGGGTAAAAAAATCAGCGTCGTTTTCAGGGTTGTTGATCGCTGTAAGGGTGCTTGTGCCACCGGTATTGGCAAGTTTGGCAATAAGCACATCATACCCTCCGGCGCTGGTAACACTGTTGGTGTTAAAGGTCGATGTGCCCTGGTTGTTACCTGCAATATATACGCCACCGGCATTGTCTATGTCGATACCGGCAGTAAAACAGCTGCCTGTTGCAAAGCGGCCCCAGCTAACCGTTCCGGTTGAATCGATGCGGATAACGTAGGAGTTTTGATTGCCCGTTTGCTGCGGGAAACTAACACCGCCAAACGATTCGAGCCCGGTGGTGGGATAATAAGTGCCTGTAAAAAAACAATTGCCGGTTTGAGTCGCCTTTATGGCCGCCCCGCGCGTATTGCCCATGTTTTGTGAAGTAGTGAGCGATTGCATGGCCCACTGCGCATTGCCATTGTTATCCAGTTTGGCAACAAAACATTCCCGTTTAAAGCCATTACCGGTAGACACCAGCGTATTAGTGCCTATTATCAGTTTTTTATCCAGCTCGCCGGTGATATAAATATTGCCGCTGCCGTCAATGCTTATGGCTTTTCCTGAGGCTGTAGGATTGGTAAAGCCGGAGGAAGCCTCTGTTACAAACTGATTTACCCAGCTTACTGCGCCCAGGCTGTTTACCTTTAATACAAACACATCGCGCATGCCAAGGCTGGTAAGCGTGGTAGCCGGTGTGGTGGGATAAACATCCTGGCCCTGGAGTTCGCCGGTTACATAACTGTTGCCCAGCTTATCGCAATCAATGGCCATGGGCATTGTGCCAATGCCCGCTATTTGTGAGGCCCATACCGGGCTGCCGGCTGAGTTTATTTTTAAAACAAAAGGCCCGGCGGTAAGTGTTGTGCTGCCGATAATATGTGACCCGTTGCTGAACGAGCCGGTTATAAAGCTGTTGCCGGCCGCATCGGTGGCAATGCTTTTTCCGTAATTGGCTGCAAAGCCGCTGCCGCCCGGTTGCAAAGCCCATTGCTCGTTGCCGTTGGCGTCGTACTTTACAATAAACACCTCGCGGCCGCCGGCGCCGGTTAACGTAGAGGTGCCAAAGGGAATTACAGAGGCCGCCGGCCCGTTAAACACACCGGTTACATAACAGTTGCCATTGCCATCCACATCAATGGCCTTGCCCTCGTTGCCATACGTATCGTTGTCGGCGCCGCCAAACTTTCTGGCCCACAGGCAATTGCCCGCTGCATCGTACTTGGCCACAAATACGCTGGGGTAGTTGGGGCTGCTGATACTTACCGTGCCAAAAGCGGCAGTGCCATTAAAGGTGCCGGTAATAAAGCTGTTGCCATTCGCATCGGTGGCTATGGTGCTGGTGTTGTAATCAATGCCTCCGGCATAATCCCAGGCGCTGCCGCCCGCACAGCGGGCCCATTGCCAGTTGGGAGCCTGTGCATTAATTGTTTCGGCCAACAAAAGCATGCCCGCCAGCAGCGCAGCGGCGCTCCAAAAAGTATGTTGATTTTTCATGATTGTTACAGATTTAGCTAAATGTACAGGCTAAAAGGGTAGGGGCAAAGTGTTAATATGCAAGAGTATGGTTTTACTTTGCAGGCGTATTGATTTTTTAAATAAAATGTTAACGCGAAGGAATAGGGGCGATGGAATTAACAAATTGGAAAGATTCCATGGATTAAGAACCGGTACAGTATTATCCTTAAAGATAAAGAATCAGGCTACATTTTCAGCAGCATAGGCAATATAAGTTACCAGCGGCAGCGGCTCAATGCTGCCTTTTATGCGGGCAATGATCTGGCCACGGTGATACGAGGAGTGGTGCACGATGTGAAAAACGGCATCGTTTACACTCATGCGTTTTTTGCTTCCATCCAGGGGGAAAATAAATTCCACAATGCGCTTCAGCTCTTTTTCATCGGCGCCGTTTAAATAGTTCTTCCAGCCTTTGGTGTTTTCGTGCATTAGTTTTTCGCTCTCGTCCAGCGTACGCTCCTGGAAAAGAGTGGTGGTAATGGGTTGTCCGGTAACACGGCTTATCCACATGCTGCTCGACGAGAGCAGGTGCGAAAAAAGCAGCACAGCTCTTTCATCCGGCGCATTTATTTTGCGCAGGGTGTTCAGCACTTCCTGGTTCGACCAGTGTTCGAAATCTATTTGTTTGATCAGTAAGTCTTTCATACTATATAATTTATTAAATGGGTTTTAATAAAACTAACCGGCGGTGGTGCTTTCTTCCTCGTCAATATTAATCAGCGGTTCCTCGGTTAGCGATCGGGCCACCGAACGCTTGTGAATGGATAATAAAATGGCAGGCAAAAGAATCAGGTTGGTGAACAAGGACATGAGCAGGGTAAGGGATACCAGTACGCCCAGTGCCACAGTGCCGCCAAAGCTTGACGCCGAAAAGATAGCAAAGCCGCAAAAGAGAATAATGGATGTGTACACCATGCTGAGCCCTGTATCTTTAATAGCCGCTGAAATGGCTTCGGAGGCCAGCATGCCGTGTTTTTTAAGCTCCTGCCGGTATTTGGAAAGGAAGTAAATAGTGCCATCGGATGAGATACCGAAGGCGATGCTGAAAATGAGGATGGTGGAAGGCTTGAAGCGGATATCAAGAAAACCCATGATACCTGCTGTAATCACCAGCGGGATAAGGCAGGGCAGCTTTGACAATAAAATGATGCGCACCGAGCGGAACAGGGCCATGCCCACCAGCGCTATCAGCACAATTTCTATCACCAGGCTTTCCAGCAGGTTAGAGAGCAGATAATCGTTGCTTTTTAAAAACACCAGGCTGTGACCGGTGAGCGACACTTTGTAATCTTTCGGATCAAAAATAGAATCGATGCGCGGCTTTAATTCCTTCATCAGGGCGTTCATTTTTTTAGAGCCGATATCGGCCGCCTGAAAGCTTACGCGGGTTATCTGCTGGCTGCTGTCAATAAAATTCTGCAGCTTGTTGTCCTGCCCCTTCAGCGACCCCGAATATTCGGTCAGCGCTTTCAGGTCTTGCACACCCGGCAGCTTGTAGTATTTGGGATTGCCGCCGCGGTAGGCCTGGTACGAAAACTTAATGCCTTCCACCACCGAAAGCGGTTTTGAAAAATAGGGGTATTCGCCGATCATTTTTTGAAGCAGCTTTATCTTGTAAATGGCCTGGGCATTGTTGGCCACCAGCCCCCGGGGCCTTTTGCTGTCAATAGCCAGCTCAAATGGCAACACGCCTTTAAAATTCGTTTCAAAAAAATGTATGTCGGTATACACGGGGTCTTTTTCAGGCAGGTCGTCTACCACGTAGCCGTTCATATCAATAAAAGCCATGCCTACAAAGCCAATAACGGTAATAACGGTGGTAACCGTATAAATAGCCGTGCGGCGTTTTTGCACCAGGCTGTCCACAATGTCAAGCACTTTATTGATGCGCTTGCCTTCCTGGTGTTTGGTGTGTTTAGCTTTTGGGGCCGGCAGCGCGCTTAAAATAACGGGGATGAGGATGAGCGTGATAAAATAAGTGGCCAGCACGCTGATAGCGGCAACCACGCCAAACTCCACCAGCATGGAGCTTTTGGTGAAATACAATACGCCGAAGCCGATGGCCGTGGTAATGTTAGCCAGAAACAGAGTAACGCCAATGGTTTCGATGCTTCGCGCCAGGGCTTTTATTTTGTTGCCGTGCTGCACAAACTCACTGTGATACTTATTGATGAGGAAAATACAGTTTGGCAGGCCAATAACCATAATGAGCGGTGCAATAAGACCCGACAATACGGTGATCTTATAACCAAACAGCTCCATGATGCCAATGGACCACACCACGCCGATAACCACCACAATGAGCGAAAATAGAACCGTGCTGAAAGAGCGGAAGAACAGCCAGAGAATAATGGCCGTAACAATAATGGCAAGGGTAAGAAAGAGCGTCATCTCCTTGGATACCTTGGTCATCAGCTGCGAGCGGATGTAAGGCATGCCGGAGTAGTGGATGTTGATGCCGTGTTTTTGAGAAAAGGCATCGCCCAGGGCCCGTATCTCTTTTACAATGTCGAGCCGGCGCTTGGAGTCGAGATCTTTTTTGGTGAAGGTAATGGCCACCAGGTTGGCGCCAGTTTCGCTGTTATAAATAATCCCCTCGTAAAAAGGCAGTGCCAGAACTTCTTTCTTCAGGCTGTCCACTTCCTGCTGCGAGGTAATGGGATGCTGGATCAGCGGTACAAACTCAAACTTCTCGAGGCTGTCGTTTTTTACGCATTTAAAAATAGTGGGCACAGATAGGATGCCTTTTACCCCCTGAATCTTCTTCAGGTTATCGTTCAGCTCGGTCCAGTCTCTGAATTTTTCAAATTCAAACAGGTTCTTGTCCTCAAAGCCCATTACCATTACGTTGCCGTCTTCGCCGAATTTTTTCTTAAAATTCTGGTATTCAATAAAAGAAGTGTCGGTATCGGGCAGTATTTTTGCAAACTCGTACGACAGCTGCATGCGCGAGGCCTCGTAGCCCATAAACACAGTAAGCAGCAGTACCGAGATGGTGAAAATTAGTTTATTCCGTAAAAGAAGGCCTGAAAAATAGCGCCACATAACAAGAGCTTAATTAATGTAATATTCTTTTTTTGATCATGCCACCTTTCGTGTCCTTAATGCTGTTCATGATCACAAACGCATCCGGATCTATCTTCTCTATCTCGGTGTTCAGCTTGGCCACTTCCAGGCGGGTAATCACCGAATAGAGGATGTCTATTTCCCCCGATTTATAGCCGCTTTTGCCGTACCCGCGCGAACCCTTGTAAATAGTAACGCCCCGCCCCAGCTGTTCGGTGATCATCGTTCTGATCCTTTCATTTTTAGCTGAAATAATGGTAACGCCGGTGTACTCCTCAATGCCCTCTAATATAAAATCGATGGTTTTGGAGGCGCTAAGATACGCTAAAATTGAATATAAAGCGGTTTCAAACGAGAGTAACCAGGCGGCAAAGGAGAAGATAATGATGTTGACAATCAGGATAATATCGCCAATGGTAAGCCCTGTGCGCTTGCTGATGGAAATGGCCATCACCTCGGTGCCGTCGATAACCCCGCCGCCGCGCATGGTAAGGCCTATGCCGGCACCCAGGAAAAAGCCGCCAAACACCGATACCAGCAGCTTATCGGCCGTCATCACCGGGTAATTGATAGTGGCCAGGCAAATGGCAAGACCCATAATGCCGGCCGAGGTTTTTATCACAAAGTTTTTGCCTATTTGCGTATAGCCCATTATGATAAACGGAATGTTGAGCACCACAATGAGAGCGGGCAGCTGCCAGCCGGTTACCGCCGATATGAGCAGCGAAATGCCGGTAATGCCGCCATCGATAAAATCGTTGGAAAGCAAAAAACTTTTTAAGCCGAACGAAGCCGATAAAATACCCAGCAGGATCAGGAACACGCTGATGGTTTCGCGTTTTAAGATTACTTTCAGCTTTATAAAGGCCCTGGCTTTTTCGCGACCGCTTTTTTGGGCATTTTCAGGCGCCGGCTGCCTGCTTTTTGAGCTCACTGCTCCTCCTAATCCTGCTTCCATAGTCGCTTTTATTAATGTTTTACTGAGTTAATAATACTCACAATAATATTAAAAACCAAATTAACAGCGGCCTGCCAGCGCGTAAATATTTTATTTTTTGTGATTTATCCCGAATAGGCTTTTTACTTTATTCCACAGGCGGGTCGATTGTTTTTCGGCCTGCTGATCGCCTACCAGGTATCCATAGGCGCTTAACCCCGGCAGCGTGTCAAAAATAATTTTGGCCACGCCAAGCATGGGCAAAAAAAGAATCATGCCTGCCACGCCCCACAGCAGGCCGCCAATAACAAGGATGAGGATGGTAAAAAAACCGCTGATGTTTACTTCGCCGCCAATGATGTAGGGCTCAATAAAATAATTGTCAATGCCCTGTATCACCAGTATTACTGCCAGCGCACCAACAGCCACCGACATCGAATCTTCGGTAACAAGCGCCACCGCAAAAGGAAAGAGGCCGCCCACAATGGAACCGATATAGGGAACAATGGTGAGCAGGGCGGCAATAAACGCCAGTAAAAAGGCATTCTTAAGCCCTACAATTAAAAAACCCGCGGTAAAAAGCACCGTAAAAATAATTACCGACAAGGTTCGGCCGGTAAGGTAGCGTTGCGCCACGGTGCTGATCTTTTGCAGCATCTGCCTGGCCTCTTCGGGTTCGCGGCCGCTCACACGTATAAAAAACGCTTCGTACTTTTCGCGCTGGTACAAAAATAAAAACGTAAAAATAAGCACCAGCACCGCGGCTGCCAGCCAGCCGAAAATGCCTGCTGCAAAGTCCTTTACCGCGGCACCCACCGAAGCGCCGGCGGCATCGAGCTGCTTGTTGACAAGTTCTTCCTGCCTGTGTTTTGGTACATGCAGCGTACGGGTGATATAGTCCTGCGCATGGCTTATAAAGGCCTGTGTTTTTTTTTCAATGGCCGGCAGCTCATCGGCCAGCGCTTTTGATTGGGAATAAACCAGCCACGCAATTCCCAAAACCGCAGCCATTAATACCAATAGCGAAACAAACGAACTCCAGATCCTGCTGAAGCCCACGCGTTCCAAATACCTGCCAAGGGGTGCCAATAACATGGCAAAAAAGGCCGAAAAGGTGATGGGCACCAGCACCGGTCGGCCCAAATAGAGAACGGTGCCAATTAAAACGCTGCACAATAAAAAACGGTTTACCTGCTTCAACGAACTGCTTTCTTCCATACATATCAGTTCTCAAAACCGGTACCCTGTGGCATGCAACATGATGGCGGCTTAAAGGGTTGGAGCCAGTGGAAAAAAATACACAGCCCATAGTTTAGTGGAATAAAATAAACCATAATTACGAATAAACGTGAAGCAATTGATGGCATTGAGTTTTATGCAGGGTAAACAGAATGATTTTTACGCTTCATTTTCCTGACACTTAACTTAACCTGATACCGGAAAATCATTCTAAAGCTCCTTCGGGAGCTTTTTTTATGATTTATTTGGTAATTTTTTATTCATCTGCTTCTGCAAATGGCTAACTTTAATTAGCTAGTTACCAGTAAATTAAAGATGGGTTTGCCTCTTTTTAAAAACAAAAATGAACTCTGCGGGCAGCGTGGTGTACTGGTTATTGAGCTTGCACGGAATATGTGGGACACAAAACAAATTCAGACTTAAAAAGCAATTTTAGAAATGCCCGAAAAACCCGGTAAGTTTTCTATTTACAGCGACGAAGACCTGATGTTTTACATAGGCAATGGCGAAGGGCTGGCCTTTGATGAGCTTTATACCCGCTACGGCCGGCGACTGATGGGATATTTTATGCGCATGCTCAACTTCGACAAGGAAGAGGCGGAAGATGCGCTGCAGGATGTTTTTATGAAGATAGCCGAGGCGCCCGAAAAATTTGACAGAAGCCGTTCTTTTAAAACCTGGGTGTTTTGTGTGGCGTCCAACTACTGTAAAAATTATTACCGGCACCGCCAGGTGGTGGCGCAGTGCGAAACCGAGCTGCAATACACCGTGCAGAAAGCCGAGGATGATTTTTTTTCAGGCATGAGCGGCAGGATGGATGCGCCGCAGTTCAGGCTAATGCTGGAAGAAGCGCTGAACGAGCTGCCACCTGAAAAAAAGGAAGCGTTTATTTTAAAATACCAGGAGGAGAAAAGCATTGCCGAGATTGCCTTTATACAGGGCTGCCCCGAAGGCAGTGTAAAATCGAGGCTGCATTATACCATAAAGCTGCTTGAAGAAAAATTGAAACTATTTAACCCTGTAATGTGAACGAAGATGGAAAGGAATAACATAGAACACCTTATTAAACGTGCAATGGCCGAAGACCTGGCCGGCATCGACGAGCCACTGCCAGCGCTGGTGACAGCTGCCCGGCAAAAAGTGGTGGCGCGTAAAAAGCAGCCTGCAGCCGGCCTGCACCTGTTTGAACAGCTGATGGCCTTTGTCATCCGGTTAAAATTTTACCAGCTGGGCTTTTCGGTGCTGGTTATAAGCCTTTGCCTGTTTTGCACCATTGATATGAACCTGCACAGCACACGCCAGCATGGCTTCAGTGCTGATCACCCCGGTGCGCTTTCTATTAAGGATAACACCGTCTCCGTAAACAGCTCAACACTTCTTACCAGCATTCCCACGCTGCGCAACTAACAACACACACTTATTATGGCTACACTTCATCAGGCGGCAAAACCGCTCAGGGCACCCTTATTGCCTGCACTCAGCAACCAGTTTCGTTATTTCCCGTTTCTTACGCGCCGGTGGGCCGTTATCATCATTGCAGCGGTGGCGTTTATCAGCTACGTACCTTCCATAAACAACGAGTACGCGCTGGACGACGGCATCATCATTCACCAGAACGACCATGTGTTGAAAGGCATAAAAGGCATCAAAGGCATTTTAACCAAAGATGCGTTTGAAAGTTTTTACCGCCGCATGTGTGCCACCGATCAGCTGGCAGGGGGGCGCTACAGGCCTTTGTCGGTGGTGAGCTTTGCGCTGGAGCAGGAGCTGCTGGGAACCTACCGCAGCGGCCTGTACCTGCAGGTGCGCGACCTCAATAACGATGGGGTGCTGAATACACAGGCGGTGCCTCATATTTCGGCCTGCGGCATTCAGGAAACCAATTATGAGTACAACGATTATGTGGATTTGAACGGCGATGGCGCCGTGCAGGTCAACGAGTGTTATTCCTGCTGGGACCGTAATCACAATTTTAAAAACGATGTGGAAGAGGATGTGGACGTAAATGGCGTATTTAATGAAGTGGATTGCCAGGTGTATGGTTCAAAACTGAGGCACTTCAACAATGTGTGGCTGTATGCATTGGGCTGTGCGCTTCTGTACCTGGTGTTTTCGCTGTGCTTTTTTCGTGGCATGCCCGATCTGGCTTTCCTGGCGGGATTGCTGTTTGCGCTTCATCCCATACACTCCGAGGCCATTGCCAATGTAAAAAGCCGCGATGAATTGTTTTCACTCATTTTTATCTCGCTTACGTTTATTTATACGTTCCGGTATCTCGAAACCCGGAAGGGGGGCGATGTTTTTCGGGCTGCGCTTATGTTTTTTTTAGCCCTGCTTTCTAAAGAATATGCGGTGGTGCTGGTGGTGTTGGTGCCCCTGGCAGTGTATACGTTCAGCGATCACGAGGTGCAGCTGCCCGCTTTTTTTAAAACCCCCGAATTTAAGCGGGCCCTGTTGGTAGGCCTGGCCTTTGTACTCAGCGCGGCCTGTATGCTGTATATTAAGCGAAACTTTGACATGCACGCTTTGCCCGGTGCGCGGGCCATAAAATCCTACTGGCTGTTTCCGTTTTTATTTATCGTTGCCGGCATTTTTATACCGGGCCTCAACAAAAAGAATAATTTTCTGAAGCTGCTGAGCTGGTTTTATTATGTGATGCTGTTTTACCTGGCTATGCGGGTGGGTGCAGTAAAGCTTAAGCCCGGCGTGCCCGACACCGAGATATTGAACAACCCCTACCTGCTGGCCAACGGCGAGGAGCGCTTTTGCTCGAAGGTGTATGTGCTTTTAAAATATTTTATGCTCTTGTGTTTTCCGCACCCGCTTTCTTCCGATTATTCTTATAATTCGTTGGAATACCGCCATTTTACCAGCTGGGACTTTATTGTATCGCTGATATTCAACTTGTCGCTGTTGGGTCTGGCCATATATGGGGTTATCAAAAAACACCTGCTGGGTTTTGCATTAATGGTTTACATTTTTTTTATGCTCATGATCGGTAATATCATTATGGATATAGGTGCAACCATGGGTGAGCGGCTGGTGTTCCATGCCTCCATTGGCTTTTCAATTGCTGTGGCATACCTGGCACTGAAAGGGCTCGACCGGCTTAAAGCGTTATCATTGGGTTTCCGGCGAGCTGTGCTGGTGAGCGCGGTGATGGTAATTGGCTTACTGTTTGGCATCAAAAGCTGGGAGCGCAGCCGCGACTGGAAGAACGACGTGACCCTGTTTTTAAAGGATGTGAAAACCATGCCCAACTCGGTGCTGGTGCTGGGCAATGCCGGCGCCCGCTGGATAGACCTGGCCAGTACCAAGGAAATCACAGGCATTAACATCCCCGGGCAGGACTCCACCATTGTAAACGATTACAACGGCACCCTGCATATTACCGAGGAAGAGGTGAGGCAGGGGGGATATAAAAACAAAAGAGAGGCGGCGCTTTATAAAGGCGTTGGCTTTTTAAAACATGCGGTTGAGCTGCATCCCCGCTATGTGAATGGCTACCTGAACCTGGGCCTGGCATATATGCAGCTGGATAAGGATAACGATGCTTTGTTTTACTGGAAAAATGCCGAGCGGCTTTATCCCAACAACCCTTACCTGAGGGGATACTACCCGGTATTTGCCGCAAGGCTAAAAAGCAAGGGTGCGCAGGCCTTTAACCGCGGGCGTATGGATTCGGCAGCCATGGCCTATAAGCGCTGCACCCTTTTGACACCTGGCGATGCGGAAGCCTGGTATAACCTGGGCGGCGCCTATTTTAACCAGCGGCGTTATGGCCTGGCTAAAAAATGCTGGGACCGGGCCCTGCAAATAAATCCAAATTACAAGGAGGTAAAACAGGTAATGCCTATGATCACGCCGCAGTTGCTGGGTATTTCGCCGGCAAGCACCGTGGTGCCACAGAACAGACTTTAACTGAGTTGAAGGTTGAGAGTTTAAAGTTGAAAGAAGAGACAGATAAATGACGCAAGATTCAAGATAAAAGATGCAAGAGCCAGGAGGCAAGACTAATGACCAAAGACGATCGGCTTAATTTTAGAGAAAAACAACAAGGCTTTTGCCAGCGCCCCATAACAACGAGGTTAAGCTTTTAGCTGCGCAATGGTTTCGGACGGATTGGCAGAGCCAAATACCGTATTACCTGCTACCAGCACATCGGCGCCGCATTCAAGCAGTTTTTTGTAATTGTTAAGGTCCACACCGCCGTCGATCTCAATCAGTGTTTTTGCATTTTTTTGTCGGATCAGCTGTTTCAGCTTTTTTATTTTTTCAAAGGTGTTGTCGATAAATTTTTGCCCGCCGAAGCCGGGGTTCACACTCATCATACACACCAGGTCGGTGTCCTCAATAATGTCTTCAAGCAGGTGCACGGGCGTGTGTGGGTTGATGGCCACACCGGCCTTCATGCCCAGGTTTTTGATGTTTTGCAGGGTGCGGTGCAGGTGCGGGCAGGCTTCTATGTGAACGCTGAGTGTGTGAGCGCCGGCATCCTTAAAGGCCTGCACAAATTTATCGGGCTCCACAATCATCAAATGCACATCGAGGGGCTTTTTAGCCTTACGCTGCAGGGCTTTCAGCACGGGAAATCCGAAAGAGATGTTTGGTACAAACACACCGTCCATCACATCCACATGAAACCAGTCGGCCGCGCTGTTATTGATCATTTCAATATCTGCTTCCAGATTGAGAAAATTGGCAGACAATACGGAAGGCGCTACAAGGTGTGACATAGTGATGGGCGTGTTTGGTGTTAGGCTGCAAAATTAATTATTAACGCCGACATAGCCAATGCTGTTGCCGGCATTAATGCAAATAAAGCCGCTGCGTAAGAATTTTGTGAGCCATAAAATTGAGCTGCTGCTGCGTAAAGCGCCCGGCCGTGCTGTAGCCCGACATATAGTTGTCAATTGGCGGAATGTAATAATTGCCATTGCCATCGGTGGTTTGCGCCGACGAAGCGCCGGGATCCGCCTCTGTATCCGGAATCAGGTCGCCATGAATGGCATTGTTGGAGCCATCGGCAAACTCCTGGCTCAGAATGCCGCTGGCCGGCATAGGAGTGGCCGGGTTGGCAGCGTTAAGCTCGTCTTCGGTATGCGTAAGTCCGAAATAATGCCCGAAGCTGTGCATAATAGCCTGAAAGTTTGGATTGATGAGTTTTTCCTTTTCCATCACAAACACATCCTTGGTTGTGTCGCCGGGATTAACGGGTGGGGGATAGGTGTAGCCTCCCACCACCGTTTCGGTAAAACTGTAGCCCGATTTGATCGAATCCACCAGGTAAATGTTAATTGTTTTGGGCGTATACCAATTGTTAACCACAATGGGATCGGTAATTTCTTTTCTCCACTTGCGGCTGTGGTAATAATAGGGAATATGCACCGTGCTGCAGTTCATAAATGAAACACAGATGGGCTGAAACACTTTGTTGAGCTCATCCATTACCAGGTCGATGGTAGGCTGCGTGGCACTGCCCACGGTGTAATTACTGTCAAGCAGGATATAAAATACAATGGAGAACTTTTTATCAAGGCAGGTGTCGTGCAGCAGATTAGTATTAATAAGTACCGGGTTTTGGGAGAAGCATACCGCCGAAAACGAAATGAACATGGCCAGAAGTATATTTTTCATGGTGCTTATTTGGTTGGATCAAAAATTTTTTTATATTTGGTTAACCAAAATTATAATTTTTCTCGACATGTACAAGCCACGGGCAGTTCTTTTTATCCCATTTCTGGTGTGGGTGTGCATGTTTCCCTGCTTATACGGACAAATAAGCGCTTCTCAAACCTCGGGCTGCGCCCCGCTGCAGGTTACTTTTTCTTCGCCGGCGGGCTCTACAGCCTGGAGCTGGAATTTTGGCAATACCCAAACGGCGCAAACGGCCAGCCCCTCCTGCGTTTATAATACGCCCGGCACCTATATGGTTACCTATAGCGGCACTGGGGGAAACCCCACCAGCGGCAGCATACAAATAACGGTTCTGCCCAATACGCTTAATCCAACTATTGGCTCTACCGTAGCGGCTTCGCATTGCGCGCCCATGCTTGTTAACTTTACGGGCAATAGTAATGGAGGAAATGTATATCAATGGACATTTGGCGACGGGGGGGTAGGTTCGGGCAGCAATGTTAATTACAGTTATCCTTTGGGGGGCATTTTTACAGCCACGCTGGTGGTTTCCAACACGCTTACGGGCTGCTCAGCAGCCACTACCGCCGGACCTTTTTCCGTTTCAACGCTGCCAAATATTATTATTGGTGCAAACCCGGGCTTTAATTCCTGCACGGCCCCGTTTGCTCCCGCATTTACCGGCACTAATAGCACGTCGGGATCACCCATCCCGGGCGGTGGGCTTACGTATACCTGGAATTTTGGTGGCGGCCAGCCCGGTGCGTCCAATTCCGGCAACCCGGGAACCGTTAACTTTGCCAACCCGGGGTATTATAACATTACCCTGTCGGTTACTGATAATAATAGCTGCACCAATTCAAAAACAGCCGTGGTATCGGCCATACAGCCCACTGTCAGCGCGGCCATACCCCCAACGGTGTGCATCTACGGCCAGCAGCCTTATTCCCCGCCGGTGTTTATTTATACTGTTCAGGCCAGTACCCCCAACACCACCTGGAATATGGGCGACGGCAATACGATCATTGTGCCGCCGCCGCCGCAGTTCCTGAGCTCTCCCACAGCAATTTATTCACACACATATGCCTTATACACGACACCGGGCTTAAAAACACTCACCATTACGGCCACAGAGGGCAATTGCGTGGCCTCTATCACACGAACGATCATGGTGGAGGAAATTACCCCTGAATTTACGGCCACTGCCCCAGCTTTTACCTGCTCACCTTCTATGCCGGCCACCTATATCAATCAAAGCACTGTTAACACCAGCAATCCCTTATCTTATTCGTGGACGGTGGCACACTGGAATAACCAATTGGGCTCGGCCATAGGCAGCACCGCGGTTAACCCTACGTTTACGCTTACGCAAGGCTCGCCAAACCCCTATACCTATCATGGAGTATATGCTCCTAAAGTAAGGTTGCTTGTTACCAGCGCGCCATTGGGTTGCCGTACATCCATCATTCATGTGTTTGATTCCATTCGACGGCCCACCGCCTGGTTCAGCAAAAGCGGCAGCCAGGGTTGCGCCCCGCTGAAGCTTGTTTTCAGGGATAGCAGCAATACCAATCCCACTATTTTTCCCATACAGAGTTATACCTGGAACAATGGCGCCAGCCCACCCCTGCTCCAGGTGATTAGCGGCACCTCGCCTCCGGCCATTCCCAATCCCACATTCGTATATTCATCGCCGGGTACTTACACGCCGTTTCTTACCATTAATACTAGTGGCGGCTGCAGTGATGTGTCGTACATCGACACCGTGATTGTGGTAACGCAGCCAACGGTGAGTTTGGTCACTCCTGACTTTTCGATCTGCGCCGGCCAGCCGGTACAGCTGCATTTAACAGCCGCTCCGTCTTCCACCGATATTCAGCACTGGCACATCAACAGCGACGCCGGCTTTTTTTCGGGCTGCGTGAGCGACTCCATGCCATCGTTCATTTTTACGCATGTGGGCAGTCATAATTTTACGGTATCTGCTTCCAACCACGGCTGCACCTCCACCCTCGTGCCCACGCAAACTGTAACGGTTAAAGGGCCCTTGGTGAAAGGTATATTCAAGACCAACTGCGTGAATAAAAAAGTGGTTGACTTTGATTTTTACCTGGCCGACGCAAGTTATGCCACGGTTAATTTTGGAGATGTGATTCCCCCGGTGCTGTACACCGTTACCGGCACACCAGGCGCCAATATTTCAAGCAGCCTTACACACACCTTTCCCGCCTCTGGGGACTTTTCAGTTATTTTAACTGGCTACAACACCATCAACAACTGCGGGATATTTATTGACACTATGATTGTACGGGTGAGAGATTCACGGGCCAGCTTCAGCGTAGACCCCATTACCTGTGCGTCGGGCCTTACCACTTTTACAGCTTCGCCCACTGATGTGTCTGTGGGCGGAGGCCGCGGCTTTACCTGGTTTATTGACAACGGCCCGCCGGCGCAAACAAGCAATTCGCTGTATGCTGCAATTATTGACCAGCCCGGAACACACACGGTAACGCTTTTGATAAAAGACGTTAACAGCTGCACCGATACCACCACCCGGATATTTATCATCGATTCGCCCACACCGTCTTTCAGCTTTGCTTCCAATCCTGCGTGCCTCTCATCGATGCCATTGCAGATCATCAATACTACTCCGCAAACGCCTGTGGCCACCAACAGTTTTACCTGGAATCTTGGAATAATACCTGCTACGGCTCAATCCACGCCGGTAGCCAACTCTGTTACTTTTTCGCCTGTATTTTCCTATACGGCACCAGTGCCCAGCCGAACGTACACCGTAACCCTGATGGCCCAAAGCCAGCTATATGGCTGCATTACAACTGCCTCCATGGTGCTGCAGGTTAACAATCCTCAGGATACCTACATCTATCCATACCCCCTGGGCTCCTGCATTGGGCAGGCGGTGTCCTTTTCGGTTCCTGAATTTACCAACAGCATCATCTTTGGCGATGGCTCACCGCCTGTGATCAATACGGCCAGCACGCTGCCGCATACCTATACCGCCAGCGGAACCTATACGCCTATAATTATATACACCGATTCGGCCGGGTGCAGCAGCACCGCCAGCGCCACGGTTGACGTTCAGGATTACCCGGTTGCCGATTTTATTTTCAGCGACAACGACCCTGTTTCACCCAACACCAGCAGTATACAATGTAAGCCCACCATTCAGTTTACCAGCACCACGGTTTCCAATTTTTCCATTGCCAACTATGGCTGGAACTTTACAGGTGTGCCGGCAATCAGCGATTCGATTGTAGGCTGGTCGTTTAACCCGGGTGTGCATTCGGTTACCCTTACTGCAAGCACATCCAATGGCTGCAGCTCTACCATTGTAAAACAACTGGCGGTTTTAATCCCTACGGCTACCATACAAAGCGACAAGACTAATTTATGTTTGGGAGATGTTATTAAATTGAAGATAACAGATAGCACCAATGTGGCCAGCTGGAAATGGTTTTTTGGCGACGGAAATTTTGAAGGGCCTTTTGTAGCGGGCTCAACCCCGGCGCCTACGCCCACCGTATCGCACAGCTACCAGTTTTATCCCGGCAATAACGGGGCCACCCAAGTAAACCTGGTTTATTACTCGGCAGGCAACACCTGTACCCGTACGGCAGTGCTGAACGTGCAGATAACGAAGGTGGACGCCGATTTTAAACGCAATGCGGAGCTGGCCAGGAACGATAGTGTGCACTGCCTGAACTTAGAGGACTTTTTTAGTAATGTGTCAAAAATAAACAACAGCCCGCTCATCAACGGCTTGTATTTTAACTGGGATTTTGGTAATGGGGTTACTTCCACCTCCATGAGTCCCTCGTATACTTACCCTACCCCCGGCGTGTATACCGTTACCTTGTCGGTAAACGATCCACTGGCCGGGTGTGTGGATGTGACCGTAAAAAACATGACCATCAACCCATTGCCAACCGTAAGCATTTCAGTGCCCGATTCCATTTGCAGCGGCAGCAGCTTTTTGCTGAGCTCATCTGCCTCCACCGATGTGGCGCAGTATCAATGGAAACCTGCCACAGGGGTTAGCAATCCCCAGGCAGCCAATACCTCTGTTACCGCTACGGTTTCCACTACTTACAGTCTTGATGTGATGAGTGTTTTTGGCTGCACAGCCTCTTCTGCCGGCGAGTATGTGTATATACAGCAACCGGCGCCTGTGATACAATGGGACACCACCATTATTGTAGGGCAAAGCACTGTATTAAACAGCAACATCGGCCCTAATTTTACGTACACCTGGTCGCCGTTAAAAGACCTGAACTGTGAGCATTGCCCATACCCAACATCAACCAGCACCACCAATATTACATACAGCGTAACGGTGGAGGATAACATGAAATGCTTCAGGGTAATAAACACTTACAGCGTAATGATTGACCCCAGAACGAGCGTGGATGTGCCTACGGCATTTACGCCCAACGGCGATGGGGTGAACGACGTGATTTATGTGGACGGCTGGGGCATTAAAAAGCTCAACTATTTCAGGATTTATAACCGCTGGGGCCAGCTGCTGTTTGAAAGCACCGATATTAAAAACGGCTGGGACGGAACCTTTCGCGGCGTGCCGCAAAATATGGAGACCTATGTGTACCAGGTATCGGCCGAAGGCTACCTGGCCAATACCCTCTTTGAAAAAACAGCCACCTTCCGTTTGATCAGGTAAAAAAGCCTGAGTTAACATTTCCAAAGTTTAAACGTTAAAACCGAAAAACTAGCTTAAAAAATTCTGAGACCCTGAAACAAGTTCAGGGTGACCTGCCATTCAAATTGTACTATTCAAAAGGCTTTCTGTTTAGTCTACAATATAAATGGTAGAACACATTGTTTTAAAAGAAAAATTAGTTGGTTAGAAAAACATTCTTCATAAATCATGTTTATCGATAAAATTTATCGGCTGGCCAGGGAAGAGAGTTACGGCAAAACCAGTTTTGGAGATCTTTGACTAATGCAGGTAATTACGCTGGGTGAGTACAATGTAAGCCATCCAGTTATATTGTTCCTGGGTAAATCGGCAGCCGCATAAAAAATAGGTCATGTAATTATCCACCGGCGGTACAAAATAATCGTTGTAGCCATCTACCGACCACGGAACATGGCCACATGGCCCCACGTTTTTATCGTAACCAGAAGGATAGTTATCGGCTTCGGTATCACAAAATCCGTCGCCATGGGTATAGCAGTTGGAGTAGGTGCGGCGAACAAATTCGAGTGTGGTAATATTGCTGGGCGGAGCAGGGCTTACCGGCGTGCCCGGATTTATTTCGTCAAACGTATGGGATAATCCTAAAAAATGGCCCATTTCGTGAATGATGACACCACCGCTGATGGCTCCTTTTTCAATCACGATCCTGTCGCCGTTGGGCATGTGCGCATATCCCACTGCGGTACCAACAATAGAGTCGGGCAGGTAAATGTTGATGGTTTTATCCATGTCCCAGCTGCCGCAAACCAAAGCCTCTGTGCCGGCGCGTATCCAGTTATTATAGGTATAGTTTGGAATCACATCTACTTTGCAATTTTCAAAGCTCAGGCAAATGCGCTTAAATACATTGTTAAGATTGGCAATGCAGGCTGCCAGGTCGGCGTTGGTAACGTTGCCCCACTGCTGGTTGCTGTCGGCCACTATGTGAAAAGCCACCGAAAGTTTTCTGTTGAGGCAGGTATCGTGCTTTAAAATGGCTACCAAGTTATTTTGGGTACCGGCAGCATGGGTACGCCACTGTGCGTAAGTGGGTGGAATTTCGACACCACAAAAACCATCAGGCTTTTTTTGAAGGGATTGGGAAAAAAAATTACTTCCACTAAACAGAAGTAATATTACAAGTACTTTTTTCAAACGTTAAGGAAGGTTAATCAGAAATTTTGTTATATTTGGTTAATCAAATTTATAATTTTTATTGAAATGTACAAACGGAGGGCCTCTTTTTTTCTTTTCCTGTTTTCTGTTTGTATGGTCTCAAAACACTTCGCGCAGATAGTAACTCCCACTATCACCATTAACACCCCCTCGCTTGGGTTTTGCGCCCCAAAAGGGGTTGATTTCCAGGCTCCGGCCGGGGCCACCAACCATCTCTGGGATTTTGGCACAGGAACCACCTATACCACGGGTTCGGGCAGCTTTGCCTATACCATACCCGGCAGCTATACCGTTACTTACAGCGGCACCGCATCGGGAGGCGGCCCCATCAGCTTTTCGCTGGTTGCCGATGTAAAAGCCAAACCGACGGCCAACTTCAGCATCAACCCCATGAGTGGCTGCGCGCCCAAAACGGTAACCATTACCGATATGAGCCAGGGCTCGGCGCTTACGCTGTGGGATTGGACGTATGGCGATGGAGCCGGCACCACTACAAATGTAGGTACGCCATTCACTCACGTGTATACCACACCGGGCACCTATACCATCGATCTTACCGTAACCAATACCTACAGCGATTGCATCAATTCAAAAAGCATAGGTACGGTAACGGTTATTGCTTCGCCCACGGCAGTTATCAGCAGTACACCTGCCCCACTTAACGTGTGCCTGTCGCCCTTAACGGCTACTTTCAGCGCGCTTTCTTCGGCAGGCGCCAATTTAAGCTACGCCTGGAATTTTGGAAATACGCAAACATCCACCAGCGCTTCGCCCGGTGCTATTACCTATACCACCGGCAGTTATCCTGTAACCTTAACGGTTACTTCAAACGGCTGCACCAACACCGTTACTACGCTGGTGAGCGTAAGTCCAACCACTTTAAATGTTATTGTACCCTCCACCGTTTGCGTGAATGCCGCGTATACGGTTACTTTTCAGGCCAACCAGGCTGTTACCAGCTGGAGCCTGGGTAATGGGGTTACGGCAGCGCTTCTGGCCTCTACGCTTCCGGGCACCAGCTCCGCATTGCCAACCTATACGGCACCCGGTCTTTATACCATCACCATCAGCGCCGGCGCCGGACCCTGCCTGGCCAGCATTACGCGCACCGTTTATGCACAGCAGGTAGTGGCCGATTATACCGCCACACCACCGGCCAACAGCTGCTCTTCGCCCATGCTGGTTACTTATACGGCTTCTTCCAATGCAGCCGGCACGCAATTCAACTGGATGTACCCGCCGGCGCAAAGCACGGTGCCGCTTACATTTACCAATACCGGGTCCAATCCTACCTTCACGTTTTCGCAGGGAAGTTTAAATATTTACACCAATTTCCGCTCGCTGTATAACATGCCTTACGCACCGAGTGTTACCATGACCGCTATATCGGCGGCAGGCTGTTCGGCCACGGTGGTGCATCAGTACGACAGCATTACCCTGCCTACAGCAGCGTTTTATAAGGATGATAAGGAGGGCTGTGTGCCGCTTACCATCAATTATACCGATACCAGCTATGTGTTTCCTCACAATCCCATTACCAGCTATACCTGGTGCAACGGTGCCACACCGCCTGTAATTGCTACCGGCACCGGCTCCAATGTGCTTAATCAGGCCTTCACCTATACCACGCCGGGCACTTATTACCCGTACCTGATCATTAAAACCGCCCAGGGCTGCGTTGACACTTCGTTTGTAGATACGGTGTATGCCGCTAATCCGCCCCACAACATCAGCTTTTCCATTTCACCCACGGGCACCATTTGCCCGCGAGACACGGTCAGAATTATTAATACTACGCCACCCGCCAGCATGGATTCTGTGAGCCACTGGCACATGAACAGCGACCATGGTTTTTTTTCCGGCTGTATCGGTGACCCTAATCCCAAATGGAACTTTACGCACATTGGTGTGCATACATTTAGTATGACGGCTTATGTGCACGAGTGTGCCAGCACCATTACTTCCACTCAAACTATATACGTGAACGGGCCTATTGTGCAGGGGCGTTACCAAACCGATTGTATTAAAGCCAACCGCTTAACGGTTACCTTTAATTCGGAGCTGCAGGGTGTACAAACCGCTACTTTGCTTTACGGCGATGGGGCTTCGCAAACCTTTACCGGCAACCCGGCCAGTATTACGGCCAGTACATCTGTACATACTTATTCTGCTTCAGGCGATTACAAAGCCATATTGATTGGTGTGAACGCTTTGAGCGGCTGTCCAATCTCTACAGACACTATGAAGGTAACGGTTCGCGACGTAAGGCTTTCTGTTACTTCGCCCCAAACGGTGTGTGCCAACACTTCTGTTGTGTTCGACGGTTCGGCCTCGTTGGATGCATTTATCAGCTGCAGCAGGGGGTATGCCTGGTATGTAGATGGCGCTCCGCCGAAAGATACCGTTGGTTCAAAACTACCTACCGGTTTCTCCACGCAGGGTACGCACACGGTGATGGTATGGGCCAAAGACCTGAACGGCTGCACGGATACGGTGGTTAAAAAAATATTTGTTTACACCGTCACGCCGGTATTTAGCCTCAGCTCGCCTTCTATTTGCGCAGGGGGCACGGTGCAGCTCACCAATTCAAGCGCCACTACGCCCACAGCCGTGCTTAACCAATTTGACTGGGATTTCGGACATGCGGCTCCCGGCAATACCCAAAGTACGCCATCCAGCGGTCCAATTATCCATACCTTTCCACCCAATGCGTTTGGCCAGTCAACCGTATACACCATCAGCATGAAGGCATATAATGACATGGGGTGTTCGGGTACCACTTCACACACGCTGCTGGTTGTGCAGCCCAATGCCGCTTTTGGGGCCTCTCAATACACGGTTTGTGTGCCCGGTCCTAAAACGGTTACATTTTCGGCCTTGAACACTTACCCCAGCTATACCTTATCGGTGGCAGGAGCGGGGTCGGTGGTTTCGGCCACCAGCCCTATCACATACAGCTTTGCAACCGTAGGCTCTACAGTGGCGACCTTAACGGTAAAAGACAATCTTGGCTGCGAGGGCAGTTATTCGCTTACCGTTTATGCAAAATCGCAGCCTACGGCCGATTTTATGATTGCCAGTTCCACCGATTCAAACGTACCGGTGAATGCCATATGCCTGCCGGCGCCCAGCATTAAGTTTATTGATAAAAGCCAGCCGGCGCAAACCTATTTCTATAACTGGAATTTTGGACCCGGCAGCCCGGTTTACACCTTTTCGATATTAAATGTGGGCTCGTCTATCTTTAACAATTCGGTGGCGGTTGTAAATATGCAGATTACGGATAACATTGGCTGCCAGGCCAGCATTACCAAAACGCTCAACGTTTTTACCACCAAAGCAAAATTCGATCTTTCCAAAACCAGCATTTGCCTGGGCGACCCGGTAACCTTTAATATTAAGGACAGCAGCGGCGTGGCCGGCTGGCAGTGGGACTTTGGCGACGGAAGCATTACCAATTCCGTAAGTGCAAACAGTTCCCCGCCATCCTCTACAGTGCACCCTTACACATCTTATCCGGCATCGGGTGTTGCCGAAGTAAAGCTGATCTATTATTCATCGCAGTTTATTTGCTCCGATTTCCAGATGGTGCCGGTAACCGTTATGAAAGTAGACGCCACCTTCCGGCGCAACGATGAGCTGGCGCGCAAAGACAGTGTGCACTGCCTGGGCAAATCCGATACATTTTATAATACCACACCGCCGGCATCTGTAACTGCCGTAACCTGGAGCTTTGGCGATGGAGGCACCTCCACGCAAACAAATCCGGTATATACTTATCCGCAGCCCGGTGTTTACCAGGTAACAATTTCGGTAACCGGTAACCAAAGCTGCAAAGGAACCTCCACCAAAAACATGACGGTGAATCCGCTGCCGGTGGCTAATATTGTTTCGCCCGACTCGATGTGCCGTGGGGCATCGCTGAACCTTACCGGTGCCGGCACTTCCACGGCAGGCATTGTGGGGTATGTGTGGCGCCCGGCCGAAAGTATTAACGATACCATATCGAATATCGTTTCGATCACCCCGTCGGTATCAACCACCTATAGCTTGCTGGTAACCGATGGCAATGGCTGCGTGAGCTCGCCCACAGTTAAAAGTATTTATGTGCAGCAGCCGCCACCGGCCATACAGTGGGACACCACGGTTGTAGTAGGGCAGCATGTGCCGCTAGATACAAAAACGGGCCCTAACTTTTCGTATACATGGACACCGCCAACCGATCTGAGCTGCCTGAACTGCGTGGCGCCTATTTCCACCAGCACGGTTAATGTTACTTATACGGTGGTGTCTGCCGATAACCTGGGCTGCTTTAGAATTACCAGCACTTATTCGGTGTTTATTGAGCCGGTTACCAGCGTGGATGTGCCCACGGCTTTTACGCCCAATGGCGATGGGGTAAATGATATTATTTACGTGGATGGCTGGGGCATTAAAAAGCTCAATTATTTCAGGGTTTATAACCGCTGGGGACAGCTGCTGTTTGAAAGCGATGATATTAAAACAGGTTGGGACGGCACCTATAAAGGTGTACCACAAAATATGGAAACGTATATTTACCAGGTATCTGTAGAAACATACCTGGATAAAAACGGATTGCAAAAAACATCAAGCTTTAGATTAATACGCTAGTTTTGAAAAAAAACAGATTATATAGCACCCTTGCTTTGCTGCTGCTGGTAAAAATTTACCTGGCGCAGGATGTGCATTTCAGCCAGTATTACTTTTCGCCCTTAACGCTGAACCCGGCTAATACCGGCAACTTTAAAGGCGATTACCGGATCTTTGGCAACTACCGCAGTCAGTGGCGCGATATTTCAAAAGCCTACAACACGTTTTCGGTGGGTGGCGATATGAATATTTTTCCGCGCAATCTTAATTTTGCCGGCGGACTGATGCTGCTCAACGATAAATCGGGCGGCAACCTTACGGTGACTAAAATTATGCCTTCGGCCGCCTTTCATAAAAAAATTATGGGCTTTAAACTGCATGCGGGCATACAGCCGGGCATTGTCATCAAATCCATTGATTTTTACGCCAACTCATTTCCTAACCAGCTTAACTGGGACAAAGGTAAATTTGATAACACGCTGCCTAACTACGAAACCGGCGTGGTGCAGCGGCACACCTATTTCGACCTGAACCTGGGGGTTGGCGGTTCGCGGCGCTTTGGCAAATTTGAGCCTGAGATCGGCTTTGCCATGTTTCACCTCGATAAGCCGAAAGATTCGTTTTTGAGCGATAAAAACCGGCTGCCCATCCGCCAGGCGTACAATGTAGGCTTAAGTTATTATTTCAATAAGGCCTTTGTGTTTAAAGCGCACTCGCTTTGCGGCTACACTACCAAAGCCAGCGATTGGGTAAGCGGCGTTAATGTGGAGTACATCCTGTCGCAGGACCCGTTTTTCACCAACTCGGTGTTTGCCGGCTTTATGTGGCGCGACGGCCTGAAGCGAAACACCGATGCGGCTATTATTACCGCCGGGTTAAACTATTCGCATTACACCATTGGGTTTAGCTATGACCTAACGCTTTCGAAGCTGAAAACGGCTGTTGACAGCAAAGGCGCTTTTGAAATTGCCTTTATTTACAGGGCTAAAAGTACACGCTTGAATAAAAAAGAAATTCCTTGTGAGAGATATTAGAATTATAATTTTTCTACTGGTAATGGCATTTGGCGCGCAGGCCCAGGTAGACAGCGTGCTGTTGAGAAATGCCTCGGGAAAAACGCTGAAACGTATGGGCAAAAACGCCCTGTTGCAAAACGATCCTGGCTCGGCCATCACGCTTTTTGAAACCTATCTTAAAAACAACCGGAGCGATGCCACGGCCATGTACCTTTTGGGCCATGCCTACCTGCGCGTGAGAGACTATGACCGCGCGCAGCACATGTTTTTAAATGCATACAACACCAATAAGGAAAAAGCGCCGGAAGCATTGTATTACCACGCGCAGATGCAGAAGTCGAACGGGCAGTACGACAGCGCTAAAATAAACTTTCAGAAATTTAAAAAAGAATACAAGGGCGACTCGAAGCTGCTGAAAAAGCTTACGACCCGCGAGATACAGCTTTGCGACTCGGTTCAAACCCTGGTGAAAAGCGAAAATAAAATCATCATCCAGCACCTCGATTCCACTATCAACAAAATCAATACCGAGGGCGCACCGGTGAACGAGAACGACAGCACGCTGATATTTACCTCGCTGCGCACCGATAAGAAAGAATACATGGTGGAGGATGATACGGCGAACACGCCCAAGCGGAAACTGTATGTGGCCAAACGGCAAAACGATGCCTGGACGTTTAATGGCGAGTATGCCCCGCAGTTTAACGACCCCATGGCCAATACCGGCAATGCCTGCTTTAGCCCCGATCGCAAGCGGATTTATTTTACGCGCTGCAAACCTAATTTTAATGAGGAAATGACCTGCGCCATTTTTGTTTCAGAACGAACAGAGAGTGGCTGGTCGGAGCCGGTAAAACTTCCAAAAACCATCAATAAGCCGCAGTTTACCTCTACCATGCCCGCCGTTACCACCGACCCGGTGAAAGGTAATGAGGTGATCTATTTTGTGAGCAACCGCAAGGAGGGGAAGGGGGGAACCGACATCTGGTATACCGTATACGATAAAAAAACAAAACTGTACCGTGCACCGCGCAATGCGGGTACAAAGATCAATTCTTCGGGCGATGAGATCAGCCCGTTTTTTGATAACGAAACACGCACGCTTTATTACAGTTCTGATGGCTTAGGGGGATTGGGCGGCTTTGATATTTTTAAAGCCACCGGCGATGGCAAAAAATGGCTGGCCACCGAAAACATTGGCCAACCGATAAATACAGGTGCCGACGATATTTTTTACACCATCTCCACCAACCGCGAAGAGGGTTTTTTTGTGAGTAACCGCAAAGGCGGCAATGCCCTTAAAAACGCTACCTGCTGCGACGATATTTATTATTACAAACGCAGCGAGTACGTAAAAATATTGCTGGCCGGCACGGTTAATGAACTGCTGGATCCGGGTGTGGTGGTGCCCGATGCCACCATTGAAGTGTACCTGAAGGATAAAAAAACACAGGAAAAGATATTGGTTAAAACCATTACCAGCGATAGCCAGGGCAATTACTCCACCAGCCTGGAAGCCGATAAGGACTATATGCTGATTGTAAAGAAAAAAGATTACCTGGGTACCACTTCGGATGTTACTACGGTAGGGATTACGCAATCCAAAACCATTTCGAAAAACCTGCCGGTGTCTAAAAAGCCAAAAGATCCTATTCATATCCCCAACATTCAATACGAGTTTGATAAATCCAACATTCTCGAATCGAGTAAAATTGCCATCGACACCACGGTGCTGGCTTTAATGGAGGCCAACCCAGAGCTTATCATCGAAATTCAGTCGCATACCGACAACAAGGGGAGCGACCAGTATAACGAAAAGCTCTCGCAAAAGCGTGCCGAAAGCGTGGTGAAATACCTCACCAGCAAAGGCATTAGCCCCGATCGCTTAAAAGCCAAAGGTTATGGCGAGAGCGCGCCCATTGCGCCCAACGAAAATGCCGATGGCAGCGATAACCCGGAAGGCCGGGCGCAAAACCGCCGCACCGACTTTAAGATCATTGGTGTGATTGATGCCGAAATCATCAATGCGGCAGGATCCGGTTTGGATTAGTTACCGGTAAAAAGTTCTGTTATCGGTTTTATTTTTTTTCGCCCCAGCGGAAGGATTCCTGCTCAAGGCCCGCCAGGTCTATCACCCGGTCGACAACAGTGGCTGCTATTTCTTCGATTGTTTGCGGCCGTGAGTAAAACGAAGGCGCAGCGGGGCAGATAACGCCGCCAGCTTCGGTTACCGTTTTCATGTTGTTAATATGTATGAGGTTAAGAGGCGTATCGCGTGTTACCAATATCAGGTTTCGCCGCTCTTTCAAAATCACGTCCGCGGCCCGTGTCACCAGGTCGTTGCTGATGCCGCCGGCTATGCGTGCCAGGGTGCCCATGCTGCAGGGGCAAACAATCAATGTGTTGTATTTTGCCGACCCAGATGCAAAGGGGGCTTTAAAATCGTTTTTATCAAAAACCGCGAAGGGATAGTTTTTGTACCCTTCATCGCCCAGCTCGTGCTTCCAAACATCCTTGGCATTGTCGCTCATCACCAGGCTTATTTCCGCCACCTGGTCTTTCAGCCGCACTAATTTATCCAGCAGCACTTTGGCATAAATGCTGCCGCTGGCGCCGGTTATAGCTATGGCCAGCTTATGGCTCGGAGGTTGTTTCACTTTTCTTTTTGTAGTTTAAATTGTAAGTAAGCAGCAGGGTAAGAATGTTGTTATACAAGCCTTTATTAAAAAAGCGGGCCACAGGGTTGGGATAAAACACCAGGTTAGCCAGGATGCCGTAATTGCGGATAGGAGTGATGGAATTAGAGGTGCGAACTTCTACATACATGCGCTCCTGGAAAATTTTACGGCCCAGGCCAAAATTAATGCCGGTTTCAAATTTATTAAACTTATATACGTTGGTCCAGTCGCCACGCTCATTCTCTTCCTTATAATTGATAAGGTAGGCAATAGAGGGACCCAGGGTGATAAAATAGGCTGAATTGAGCTTGTAGCGGAACGAAAGCGGCATGTCTATGTAATTAAGATTAACACGGTAAAACGTAAAATCGCCCTTATCCGGATCCTGGTTGTGCCGGGCGCCCTTTTGCGAAAAATAAAATCCCAGCTCAAGGCTTATTTTTTGTTTCAGGCGCGCGTTTACGGCGATGCCGCCAAACAGCCCCGCTTTATTATAGCCGCTGTAGCTGTCGCCGTGAATCTGGCAGGCATTGAGGCCTATCGATGGTTTTATGGTAAAAACAGGATCCGACGGATTGTTCTGAGCGTTGGAACAGAATGCAAGGAGAAAAAATATACAGACAATAAACCTCACAGTGCAAAAAAGCCGGCTTAAACACCGGCTTTAAAGATAAGATTATTTTCGGTTAAAATTTATACCCGAAACCTACGGCAATGGTAGTGAGCACCTGCAGGCGCGGGCCAAAAATATCGTTTTTATTGTCGTAAGCGCCGTCCTGGTTCCAGTCACGCTTTATCACCACGTCGTCGTCGTAAATCATCTGGCAGATGACGTTGGCCGAAAAGTATTTGTTGATCTTCATGGTGAGCAGGTTGTTAAAGATCACATCAATGTTGCCCGGGTTGTGCTCGTAGTTTGAAAAGAGATCGAGGTAAGAGTCGAGGTTTACATTTTTAAAAATGTCTTTTTTGAATTTAACAATGATGCGGCCCCCAAACTCAAAGCGGCTGCGCTTGCCATGGGTGATAATGTTTCCGGCCGAATCCCGCACGGCTTTTTCAACACCGTAAGCACCGTCATCGGCAAGGTACTGGCGGTTTACCATGGTAATTTTACCGGCAGCAGGAGCAAATGTTACTGAAAAATATTCAGCCGGCTTGTAATCCAAACCCAGTGCCAACTGAATGTAGCCAGGCGAGTTAAAATCAGAAACGGCTCGGCCTACAATGGAGTCGCCGGCATAGTTGTAACCGGGGGCAAATTGTGTGCGGTAATCGCCCTGTACGGCATAAAACCAGTATTTGCTAAAAGCATTGATTTCGTATTTGGAAAGAGCAAACAGCTGATCGATGTTTTTGCGGAACGGAATACCATCGCCGGCACCCAGCTTGGCAATGCCATACTGCGCATCGAGCTTATTGGTCCATATCTGTTTTTTCTTTCTATAAACTACCTGTATGTTAAAGATCGTATTGAGCGCGGTGGTGTTTTGCCCGCCGCCCTGCCAGTTATTGAGCGAGGTATTGCTGGCATTTAAGCCAAAAAAGCCCGATATTTTCCACGAGGTGTCTTTTGGCTCCTGGATGGTATCTTTCTGGATCGGTTGCAGTACCAGCGGCTCCTGGGCAAAAGAGCTCAGAGAAATGAAGATGAGAAAAACAGCTAATTTTTTCATGGTCATAATTTTAGATGACCAAAAGTAGTGATTTTACTTTACTAAAAAAGATCAGTTAATGCTGTAGTTTTTCACAACATTATACAACGTGTCGCGCTGTACCGGCGTTTTGCCAACGGCTTTTATCATGTCAACCAGCTGCTGCGTGGTGAGCTTGGGGGTTTGTTCCTCGGCCCCCGCCATGCTGTATATTTTGGTGGTATCGTCAATGGTGCCGTCCAGGTCGTCGGCGCCAAAGTTAAGCGAAAGCTGCGCGGTGTTTCTGCCAATCATGGCCCAGTAAGCTTTTATAT
Organism: Bacteroidia bacterium; assembly: GCA_044221905.1. Classification (GTDB taxonomy): domain Bacteria; phylum Bacteroidota; class Bacteroidia; order B-17B0; family Aurantibacillaceae; genus Aurantibacillus. The sequence goes on along the minus strand of JBGAOE010000004.1, from coordinate 326,797 downwards.
GGGCAAAATTATCGAGGTAAATGCGGGCGATGGCGTAGTTGCGCAGGTCTTCCACTACGCTTACTTCGGGCACATGCGCCATGGCATTGTCCTTGTTCCTGAATTTAAGCGGGATAAAGGCGTTAAAGCCTCCGGTCTTGTCCTGCAGGCTGCGGAGCCTTTCCATATGATCTACGCGGTGCTCAAAGCTTTCGATGTGGCCATACAACATGGTGGCGTTCGATTGGTTGCCCATTTTGTGCCAGATCTCGTGGATAGAAAGCCATTCTTCGGTGCTGCATTTTCCGCCGGCTATCTGGTCGCGGATGTCCTTGTCAAAAATCTCGGCGCCGCCACCGGGCAGGCTGTCCAGGCCGGCTTCCTTCATCAGGGCCAGGCCTTCTTCATAGTTTACTTTCGCTTTTTTAAAAATATAATGAAACTCCACCGGCGTCAGCGCTTTGATGTGAAGACCGGGCCGGTGGGCTTTAATGGCCCTGAAGAGCTCGGTGTAAAAGGCAAGATCCTGCTTGGGCACCACGCCACCGGTAATGTGCACCTCGGTCACATCCTGGTTATCGTAGCCTTTAATAATGTTCATGATCTGCTCCACCGAAAGCTCCCAGCCCTGGTCGCGGTGCTTGATAAGCCGCGAGTAGGAGCAGAAAGCGCAGGTATACACGCACACGTTGGTAGGCTCTACGTGAAAATTGTGATTGAAGTAAACATAGTTGCCGCTTTTTTTCTCGCGCACATAATTGGCCAGCGTGCCCAAAAAACCCAGCTCAGCCTCCTTATACAGGCGCACACCGTCTTCAAACGAAATGCGCTGCCCGTTAAACACTTTTTGGGCAATGGCTTTCAGCTCATTGGAGTAACCGGAGTGGGAGAGGATGGATTGCGGGTTGTGGCTGCTTGTTAACATCATACAACAAATTTACGGATTTCCCGAAAGTTATTATACGCGTTGGTAAATACAAAGAAAAGGATGCCAAAATTATATTTTATTGTATTTAATCTTCGCAGAATTCCTTTTTAATGGTTTCCATTCTCAGAAGCTGGTAATTGGTTTCATCAATCCAGCGGTGGAACCGATCCGGATTCATTTTTTTTGCTTTATGAAGATATTTTCTCCATTCATCGGCACTTAGATTGCCACCACCCATAGTGGCATAGGTTTCATTAAATAAAAACAACAGGTCCTCATTTTTTGTTTTATCTTTTACGTAAGGGTATAATAATTCGCAGGTCCAGCCATGTCGCGAGTATAAATTAAATAAAAGTCCAAGGTCAATGGCTTCATTTTCGCTGATCCTGGCTCCCGGATAATATTTTTTTGCATTAAAGAGGTGTTTGTCGATAGTTTGATACAGATGACGCTCCCAGCAGGAATAAAGCGAAAGGAGGGAGTAATTCAGCCACATGTGGTTAACAATGATCGAGTCTTCCGCTGTTCCGAGCTTAAAACAGGCGTTCATACATGCTTCCAGTTCCGGCACCGGCAAAAGGGTATCGCCATAAGCCTGCATGTATTTAAGGCTCAGGATACAAAGGTTAAATTTAATGGGCAGGTAATTTGGATCTATTTTTGAGGCGCGTAATGCTAAATTACGGGTATAAGCATATTGCAGCATGTCCTGGTCTTTGACCGATACAGCAAGGTAGTTGGTTAAATGAGGAAGAAATTTTCGTGTGAGAGGAATTTCGATGGGCAGAAGGTCCCCGCTCTCAAATCTAAGATGCGTTACGTGTTCTAAAAGCTTGTTTTGCTGGTTAAATGCTTTCAGCGAATCGTTTGATTCGATACTTTTTTTATAGGCTGCCAGAATCAGGTACGGGTCCGAGTTATCATCAATAAAAGCTTTTAACCCAATATCCAGCCGGGCACATCTGCTGATGCGCAGAAGAAAATCGAGCGAGTCGAGGAGTGGTTTGGAACGCAGCTTTTCCTTTATTTTTTCTTTTGGTAATTCTTTCAGATAAGACATTTGAGTATTTTCTATCAGAGCAAAAAAATCGTTCCAGTTCTCTGAAGTTTGCAGGCGTATTGACAACGAATCGTTGTAATAAGGTTTCACTATGTTGTGAATGGTAGCCGCCCGCTGCTCCTGCAGTTTCAGGTTTGTTTGTGAACTGCCCTCCACCGAACTAAACGTTTGTAGATCTACATCGGTAATAAAAGGCCGGTAAATCTCCAGCTTCCCTTTCAGCCTGCCTTGCTGCTTTTCATTCAGAGACACCTCGTTGCGCTCAAACGGAATGGTAAATGAAAGAGTTCCCTTAAAGGAATCGGGCTGCATGGGTTGATTTGGCTGATACACCCATTTTGGATAAAGGTTCAGCATCTGCAGATTGTTTTCAGGTGCAGATACCAGGTAAGTATACCCACAGGAATACCCATTTTTTATGAAGCCATAATTGAGGCGGATGTTTTTATTCTTCAGCAAAGCAGGCGTAGCGCAAACAGAAGCATATAAATTCTTTCCGTCCTTCATTCGGTTGCGTTTCAATATGTCTTTAAATAAAACGGGCGGCAACATTTTGCCATCGTATATGGGAGAGCCATGCAGCTGGTTATTTTTGCCACAGTTAAATTGGTTACGCTGAACCAGGTCGAAATAAATCCCATCAGCAGGATGGTTAAAAAAAATCTTTAGCTGACTGGCTTCTTCGCACCTGATATAAATAGAGTCGGGGCCCCGTACAATTTCAAAAGTCCTCAGCGCCCTGCGTGCCTGTTCGGTATTAAAAATGTTACAGGAGTTAGGAAGGGGGTCTTTTACGCCAAACGCATCGGCCGGACTCTGCATTTCGGAACTAAAAACAAATTGTTTCACAGCAAACACCTGGGTGCAATAAAGCCGGCTGCTATCTTTATCAAAGCTAAAACTCAAACCATACACTTCGTAAACCGGCTCTATCATGTTTTTATAGTGTGCAGGCGAGGTTTTCCAGCCCATAAAAAGGGCCTCCGCTGCTTCTGCATACGTATTTATTACAAGGTCTTTTTTGCTGTATTTGGGAGTAAATGTTTGTTTTAATGGAATGACGATGCAGTTTTCTCCCACTTGGTCATGTGTGCCATGGTAATAGAATACGCGGTCGCGGGGCTTCTCTTTCGCTTTTACATCCTGATCGTGTGTAAGGCGGTGCTTTTGTTTTTGATAAGCAGCCTGGTCGGCAGCTGCTTTGTCTAAAATGGGATCTTTTGTAAGAATATCAAGCTTTTGATCTTTCCGGAGCTGATTCAGACGTTCTATAAAGCCATGTTCCAGTTGTGTAAAGTTCAGTGCACTCAGGTTAAGCTCTGCCGATGCTTTTTGAGCTGGCATACGGTAACATAAAAGCAAAAGGATTAAAATAGAGACTTTTTGCAACATAAAACTCCTGGTTTATTCCACCCAAAGCACCATGCCTTTTAAGTATTCCCCTTCCGGAAAATAAGGGCTCAGCGGGTGATCGGCCGGCTGGTACATGTAGTGCAGCACTTTTACATTGCGTCCGGCTTCAATGGCCGCTGCGGTAATGGTGTTGTAAAACAAAAATTTATCCACCACGCCGCTGCAGCTGTAGGTAAACAAAATGCCGTTTGATCTGATCATTTTAATGGCCATGGCGTTAAGCCGTTTGTAGCCAATTACAGCACTGTGCTTGCTGTCGCGGCTTTTGGCAAAGGCCGGCGGATCGAGTACAATCACGTCGTAAACATTCTGGCGGTCCTTTAAAAAATCAAACGTATCCATGGCAAAGCCCTCATGGTTTTGCACGTTGTTTAACAACGCATTCTGGTTGCAAAGGTCAATGGCCGCCTGGCTGGCATCCACCGAATGCACGAGGCTGGCGCCCGCTGCCGCTGCATAAATGGAAAACCCACCGGTATATGAAAACGTATTCAAAACATTTTTATCCTTACTGTAATGCCCCAGCAGCTGCCGGTTGTCGCGCTGATCGATAAAAAAACCGGTTTTCTGCCCCTTAATAAAATCGATCTTAAACAGGTGCCCGTTCTCTTTTACTACCAGGTCTTCGTTGCAGCTGCCGGTTAAAAAACTGTTTTCCGTTTTACCGGTAAAATGTTTCGAAAGGGTTTCGGCGCTTTTGTCATATACACTCTTAAGCGCCGCGCCCAATGTTCTTTGCAGGGCCTTTAAAATATTTTCCTTTTGCACGTGCACCCCCCACGAGTGGGCCTGTAAAACAACATGCCCATCGTAATAATCGAGCACCAGGCCGGGCACACCGTCGCCCTCGCCAAAAAACAGGCGGCACACGCTGGTGTGCTCGTTTAAAATACCCAGCTGCTGCCTGTAGTGCCAAGCCTTGTTTATTTTTTCGAACCAAAAATGCTCATCAATGGGAGTTTGCGTAAATGAAATAATACGCACGGCAATGCTGCCTCCGGCGTAGTAGCCGGTAGCCAGGTAATGGCCCTGCGCCGAAAAAACTTCCACCAGGTCCCCATCCTGAAGGCCAGCATCTTTTTTTGAAATGGCGCCCGAAAACACCCAGGGATGGCGGCGTTGAAGCGAAAATTCTTTTCCTTTATTTAAAACGATCTTTGGATAATTCATATATGCCTGAACCAAATTACAATGTTGTTTTTTTGGCTGCCAAATTTACGGTTTTTCCTTGTATTGACCGACGAACCCATTATTCTTGCCCTTCTTCCAGCTTCCCCTTGATATTTTTCATAAGTTCAGAAAGTTACAAATTGGAAAGTTATAAAGTTCTCTATTAGTTAGTCGCAAGCCAGTAGTCTCTGGTTGTTAGTTCAGGATTGTATATTGTACACTGTATTTTGTACTAAGACTGTGTAAATAAATGCTGGTCTTGATTCTTGCTTCCTGGCTCTTGATACTATCTTTAATCCTTCATCTTTTAGCTTTTGTTTCGTTTTCCCTGAATCCCTCCATTTTTCCCTTTTCCCTCTTACATTTTCCATTCAGTTTTCGTCTTTAATCTTTCAGCCTGTCTTATTTGGCCCACCCATTTTCCATATTGCCATTTTACATCTTCCATTCGCATTTATCCCCGCTTGTGAAGTAATATTATTTTAGTATTTTTAAAGCTACACCAAACGAAATTATTATGATAGAGATCAACCAGGCTTTCACACACCGGTTCAGCTTTTCGCAGGACGAGGTAAACCGCTTTGCCGAGGTTACCGGCGATAAAAATCCCGTGCATACCGATGCAGCCTATGCCGCCAAAACCATGTTTAAGCGTCCTATCATGCACGGGATGCTTGGCGCCTCGTTGTTCAGCAAAGTGTTTGGCACGCTTTTTCCGGGCGAGGGAACCATTTATTTAAAACAGTCGCTCAACTTTTTAAGGCCTATGTATGTGGATACCGCTTATGAAGCAGTATTTACCGTAAAGGAGCTGTTAAAAGAGAAAAATCGCGCCATTATTGAAACCGTAATAAAGGATGCCGATGGTAAAGTGTGCACCAGCGGCGAGGCTACGGTAATGAACGTGGATAAGATTAAATAAGGCGGGTGAAATACGCTTTTGGCATAGTTGTTCTTTTTTTTATCCTGTTCCAGTCATCGGCACAGTCGTCGCGCCTTTCGGTTAAAAAAAGAAAGAGCCATGGGTTTGCCATGCAAATAAGCCAGAGTACGCTGGTGGTGGCGGTTAAGGATAAGCAGGATGCTGAGGGAAAAGCGATGGCGGAAGCCGTGAAAAAATACTGGAAGATTTCAAAGTACGAGCTTGTTGCCGAAAAAGACCTGGAAGCAACCTTCGCGGCCAATGTAAAGGCACAGAAGGAGTGCATGTACCTGGTGCGCGAATCGTATCACCGGCGTAAGGCGCGAAAAAAAGACTGGTCGTTCACCAAATATTATCTTTCGGTCAATCCTTCGTTTGCTGAAGTGTGGGGAGATCCCTACCTGCAGTTTAAGCTGCCGGTAAAAGCAACGGATAAGGAAAATCCCGAGCCACTGAACAGCGCTTTTTTATACGGCCTGATGATGAGGCACCTGAACCGGGAGGTGCTGTACATGCAGGATCCTGCCAAATACGGTAAAGTGTCGCGCCGCCGGCTTTATAAAGCCACCTTTGAGGGCAGTCTTAAAGCCTATGCCGACAGGGACCTGCTGGTCTCTAAAAAAGAGCTCGATAATTTTATGATAAACCTGCCTGAGGAAAAGAAGACCAAAGTGCAGGAAGAAAAATTTTTTAAATACCTGGCCAAAAAACTAAAGATAAAACCTGAACGGATAAAACTCGTCACCGACGAGCAGGTAAAAAAAGCGGTGGAAATGCAGGACAAAAAAGCACTGGTTTATACCGGTTTTACTGTATTTAAGGCCGATGATGCAGCCATGCTGCGCCGTATTGATCCGCACCGCTCCAACAGGATTGCGTTTAATATTACATTTACAATCAGTCTTATTGTGGCGGTGGCAGCAGCCCTGGCGGTGATTAGTTATTTTTAATTTACAATTTTATCATTAACAATTTACGATTGGGGAGAGGTTATTTTAATTGTCAATTGTAAATCGTTCAATTGTCAATTTTGGTACATTATCAATTGTAAATTTCTTTTTGCGTGGTTGTTTAAGTTAAATTAATATTATATTTTAGACGCCTAACATAAACTAAAAACATGGAACAAACACTAGAGAAAAAAGGCCATCCAAAAGGGCTTTGGGTATTATTTGGCACTGAAATGTGGGAGCGCTTTAACTTTTATGGTATGCGGGCGCTGCTTACATTATTCCTTGTAAACTCACTGATGATGAAAGAGGCCGATGCTTCTCTTATATACGGCGGTTTTTTGGGCTTATGCTATTTAACCCCGCTGCTTGGCGGCTTTATTGCCGATCGTTTTTTCGGGAACAGGAATTGTATTTTGCTGGGTGGTACCATGATGGCCATTGGCCAGCTGTTGCTTTTTTCAAGTGCCAGCGTATTTTCGTCCAACCTGGGCCTGGCCACCACGCTGATGTGGACTGCCCTGGGCATCATCATTTTTGGCAACGGATTTTTTAAGCCCAATATTTCGAGCATGGTGGGCAGCCTGTATCCGAAACAGGAAAAAACCAAGCTGGATACTGCCTTTACCATTTTTTACATGGGCATTAACATCGGTGCTTTTTTAGGCCAGTTTATCTGTCCTATTATTGGTGACGTAAAAGATGCAGGTGGCATCAGGGATATTCATGCGTTTAAATGGGGCTTTTTAGCCGCGGCTATTGCTATGATGATCGGCTCTGTTACATTTTATATTCTGAAAAATAAATATGTGATCACACCGGAAGGAAAACCTATTGGTGGATTGCCCTCAAAAAACGAAGCCTCCGATTACGAGGAAGGGGAAGCGCAAAAACCTCATTTCTCAGCTCTTTCGTTAGTACTGTCTCTGGTGGCATTTACGTGCCTGTTCTTGTTATTTCATTTTACGTCCTCAGGCACGAATGCTGTAAAAACAATTATCTATCCTATTATTTACTCCAGTGGTATTACCCTGGCGGGACTTATTCTTTCCGATAAAACGCTTACCAAAGTAGAGCGTCAGCGGATCTGGGTAATTTACATTGTTTCCTTCTTTATCATTTTCTTCTGGGCGGCTTTTGAGCAGGCAGGTTCATCGCTTACGTTCATCGCTGACAATCAAACCGACCGTAATTTCTTTGGCTGGAACATGCCTCCTTCGATGGTGCAGATCTTTAATGGGTTGTTTGTGGTGGTATTTGCCGTGCCGTTCAGTATCCTTTGGGATAAGCTGCGCGCAAAAGGCCGCGAACCCGTATCGCCTATGAAACAATCGTTTGGCCTGGCGCTGATTGCGATTAGCTATTTTATTATTGCACACAATGTAAAAGACCTTGGCAATAACGGATTGCTGGCCATTTACTGGCTGATTCTGTTATACCTGATCCAAACCTTTGGCGAGCTGTGCCTGTCGCCCATCGGCCTGTCGCTGGTGGGTAAGCTGGCACCTAAGCGCTTTGCATCGCTGGCCTATGGCGTGTTCTTTATTTCAAACGCTGCCGGTTATGCTCTTTCAGGAACACTGGGCTCTATATTACCAGCTACCGGCGATAAGTTTAAAAAAGCCAGTGAGCTGGGCATTGAACTTCAACCCATTCTTGATAAAACGGTAACACCAACGGCCGAACAGTTAAAGCTGCTTGACGACAACCAGATCAGCGCAGTAAACCCTGTGTTTGCAGGCTTTGAAATCCACAACCTTTTCGAATTTTTTATGGTGTTTGTGGTACTGTGCGGCATTGCCTCTGTTATTCTTTTCCTGCTTACGCCTGTGCTTAAGCGTATGATGCACGGCGTAAAATAATCTTTCTGCCTTGTTTCTTTGGAAGAATTAGATCACATCCGGAATTTTGAAGGCAAGTACCCCAGGCAGCTGTGGTACTTGTTTTTTAGCGAAATGTGGGAGCGTTTCAGCTTCTATGGCATGCGCGGCATGCTGGTTATATTTATGGTAAACCAGCTGGGCATGAATGGGGTAGTGGCCAACCTGCAATACGGCGCCACCCAGGCCTTTGTGTATGCGTTTACTTTTGTGGGCGGACTGTTTGCCGATAAAATCTTAGGATTTCGCAAATCCTTATTCTGGGGCGGCCTGCTTATGATCATTGGCAGCGTTCTGCTATCCATCGATCCAAAAGATTTTTTCTTCCTGGGCATTAGCTTTACTATTATTGGTACCGGCTTTTTTAAGCCAAACATCTCCACCATGGTCGGCAGGCTGTATAAGGACGATGACAGCCGGCGCGATGCAGGCTTTTCGTTGTTTTATGCGGGTGTGAACCTGGGTGGACTCATTGGCGGTTATTTATGCATTGCTGTGGCCAATGGCTCTATGTTAACCTCTTTGGTTCCTGAACATCTGCGCTGGAACGTGGCTTTTGGCTTTGCAGCAGTGGTAATGATCGTAAGCCTGCTTACTTTTGTAAGAACGCAGCGCAGCCTGGGGCCTATTGGTATTTCGCCCTTGCTGAACCTGCCGCCTGCCCGCCGCAAATTACTGGAATACATCACCTGTATTGGCTCGCTGGTGCTGATTCCCTGCGTGATGCTGATGGTGTCGCAAACAGAATATACCAACTGGTTTATGTACATTATCGGCCCCTGCTCGCTGTTATACCTGTTTTACGAAATGCGCAATTTTTCGAAAGAGGAAAATAAAAAGCTGCTGGCCGCCCTGGTGTTTATTGTATTCTCTATCTTTTTCTGGGCCTTTTTCGAACAGAGCGGGGGCTCGCTCAGCCTGTTTGCCGCCAGCAATTTAAGCAATACTCTTTTTGGAATTTCTCTTGATCCTAACGGCGTAAATAATTCCGCCAATTCTCTTTTTGTGATTCTGTTTGCTGCGCCGATGGGCCTGGTGTGGCTGGGTATGAATAAAAAGAAGCTGGAGCCCAACACCATCGTTAAATTCGGCCTCGCATTTCTTTTTTTGGCGGGTGGTTTTTATATTTTTTATTATACCCGTTTTTTTGCCAATGCCGCCGGCGTTACTTCTCTTGAGCTATTTACGTTTGGCTGGTTTATCATCACCTTCGGCGAGCTGTGTTTGTCGCCCATAGGCATGTCGGCCATGACCAAGCTTTCGCCGGCAAAAACGCAGGCCGTAATTATGGGCATGTGGTTTTTAGCCAGCGCCTACGGGCAGTATTTTGCCGGTATACTGGGCGCCAACATTGCCGAGGCATCAGAAAATTCAAGCAACCTCAAAAAATTATATGTGTATGCCGAAGGATATAAACAGCTGGCCCTGTATGGCCTGATTGCCGGTATTACGCTGATAGCTATTTACCCGCTGATTAAAAAATTAATGGGTGGGATCAAGTAAGAATAAATTGTCTACAAGGCTGCATTTGTTCTGCATAAAAAATCCCGCGAGCTAGCTCGCGGGATTTTGTATTTTTCTAATCTCTGAACGTTTCTCTTTTATCTGTTCACCACCATTTTCATAGTGCCGGTGTTTCCGTCTTTTTCAACCACAATCATATAAATACCATTGCTCAGGTTGCTCATGTTCACGGTATTTTCGGCCTCGCTTATTTTAAAGGACTTTACCACCTGGCCCAATTCGTTTACAACGGTCACATTTAAAGCGGCCTGGGCTTTAATCGTAAACTCACCGTTATTCGGATTCGGATACAAGCTCATCCATTCGGCCAGGTTGCCGCTCACCTCATTAATGCCGATACAGGTAGAAATAAACTGCACCACATTTACCGACTTGCTGCAGCCACTGGCATTGGTGCCGGTAACCACGTAGGTGGTGGTAATAATTGGAGTTACGGTAATGGATGGAGCGGTTTGACCCGTGCTCCAGCTATAGGTAGCGCCGGCCCCGCCACCGGTGGCGGTTAACACCCCCGGCTCAAAACGGCAAATGGTAGACTTGGCAGGTGAGCCGGTAATATTAGGCACAGGGTTCACAATCATAGAAACGGTTTGGGTGGTTTGGCAATTGCCGGTAATGCCGGTAATCACATAATTAGTGTTTACCTGCGGCGATACGGTGGCGCTCGAAGCCGTTAAAGTGGGGCTGAAGCTCCAGGAATAACTGGAGGCGGCACCGCTGGCGGTAATGGTGGCCACATCCCCCTTACAAATAGCCGTAGGGCTTGCCACCACAAAGGTGGAAATAAACACGGCCAGGGTCACTGTTTTTACACTCTGGCAGGTGGTCACTGTATTAGTTCCGGTCACCGTGTAAACAGTAGTGCTTGCAGGATTAACGGTAATAGAAGGAGCAGCAGAGCCGGTGTTCCAGCTGTACGTGGTTGGATTCACGCCCTGTGCCACCAGGGTTCCTACATCGCCGGCGCAAATAAAGCCACCGGGATTAGCTACCGAAACCGTTAAGTTGGGTGCAGCATTTACCAAAAGCACCTGGCTTTGGCCCGAAGTACAATTATTGGTGCCGGTACCGGTTACGTTGTATAAGGTTGGTATGATTGGATTAACCGTTACCGTGGTCTGGCTTTGTTGAGGAGCACTCACCGGGCTGGCCCAGGTGTAAGTGGCTGCACCGCTTACGGTTAACGTAGTTACCGCCCCGGCGCAAATCACCGAACTGGCTGGTACAATGGTTAAGGTAGGATTGGGTTTGGTGGTAACGGTGGTATTGGCCGCTGCCGTACATTGGGCATTGGCAGCCACTACGGTATACACGGTGGATGAATTGGGATATACGGTTACAGCCCCGCCGCTAAAATTACCGGGGTACCAGGTATAGGTAATAGCGCCAATGGCTATGAGCGAAGAAGCTGTGCCGGCGCATACGGTGGCCGGGTTGGGTGTGGCCACATTAAACACGGGCAGGCTCATCACCGACACGGTGATAAGGGCAGTGGAAGTGCAGGACCCGCTGGCTCTTTCGAGTGTATAAGTGGTGGTGGTGTTTGGTGTTACTACAATGGAGCTGGTGTTGGCAGGGGGCGAGGTGCTCCAGGTGTAGCCCGATGTGGCGCCAACGGCAGTAAGCGTGGCGCTTTTGCCCAAACAAACGGCTGTGGCGCTGGTTACGGGTGGCACGGTAGGGGTAACAAACACGGTAACGCCCACCACGGCGGTATTGGTGCAACCCAGGGCGCTTGAGCCGGTAACGGTATACTGTTGCGTGGCCGATGGGGTAAAGGTGGTGTTATTCAACACCCCGCCGGTCCAGGTATAATTACCGGCCGAGCCGGTGCCGTTCAGGATCACCGAGGTGCCGTTACACACGGTTGGGTTATTGGCCGCCCCACCAATGGTTGGCAGGGGATTTACAGTTATGGAAGTAGCAACCGACGAAGTGCCGCAGGCATTGCCGCCGGTAACGGTATAGCCGCCCGTGGCGGCGGGTGTAAAGCTGGTGGCGTTGGTCACTCCTCCCGTCCAGGTGTAGCTCAGGGCCCCGCTGGCGGTAAGGGTGGAGGTTTTGCCGGCACACACCACGCTGGCGCTGTTAGGAGCCAGGGTTAAGCTGGGAATAGCGGCATTTACGGGTAGCACAATGGTAGCTGTTGATATACAGCCCAGCGAATTAGTGGCCTGAATGGTATAAGTGGTGTTAACGGTTGGCGAAACAGTGATAGAAGAGGTATTAGCGCCTGTGCTCCAGGTATAGCTCACCATGCTGCCACCCGAGTTTAAAACGGCGCTGTTGCCCGAACAGATAATGCTGGGTGTGGCAGAGGCGCCGGTAATGGCGCCGTTAAAATTATAGCTGAGTATGATCTGTCCGTCGCCGGTTTGAAAACCCTGTGTATGTGTAACGCTGCTGGCAGAAGGGCTTGAATAGCTGCTGCCGCCGCCGCCTGCTGCAATGGCGATTCCGGCACCGCCGCCATAATAGCCGCCACCACCACCGCCGCCCGAGGTGCAGCCCGTGCCGCCGCACGCGCAGGTAGAAAGGCCTGATGGTGCACAAATTACGTTGCCGCCCAGGCCCAAAGAGCCCGATGGAGCAGTAAGGTTGCCGTTGCAATAACAGGTGTTATTGCCGCCTGCACCGCCGGCGGTTTGTGTTCCACCTTGCCCGTCAATGCAGGTAAAGCCCCAGGCGATCTGGGTGTTGGTTGCATTTCCTCCGTTTAATCCACCGCCGGCGCCGGTATTGTTTGTAGACTGATAGCTGTTGTTGCCCGAGCCGGAAGCTCCGCCACCGCCACCGGCCACTACAAAACGGTCGGTAAATGCCGTTCCGTTCTTCCGTATGTCTGACGCTCCACCGCCGCCAGCACCATATACTTCGGTGCCGCTGCAGGCTCCCGGCGCGCCGCCGCCGTTCCAGCCGGCCAGGGTCATGCTGCCTTTACCGCCAACATAAATATTATAAACGTCACCCGGGGTTACGGTCATCACCATCACCACTCTTCCGCCTTCGCCGCCCGAAACACTGGCGGTGCCGGCTCCCCAGCCCACGGTGGTGGCACTCACATCACCGCCCTCGGCGCCGCGCACGTCAAACGTAATGGTAGATACACACGAAGGCACCACCCAGGTTTGTACGCTGCCTGTAAAATTAAAAGTTTGGTTTGTTTGCGCTTTTAAAGCCGGCAGGCACATGGCAAGAACGGACAATCCCGTTAAAACCGGTTTAAGTGCAGAGTATTTTTTTCTCATGATACGGATGAATTAGAGCGTTAAACAATGAATAATTATTATAAATATTAAATGTAGTACTTTTTGGCTAAGAAATGATGGCTGTAAAAAATAAACCGCAGGGTCTTTTGACATTTTGTCATTATTAGCGCCGGTGGTATTATTTTTGTAGTCCAAAAACGACAATTACAAAAGATAAAGACATGAGCACAGGAAAAATAAACGTACAAACCGAGAACATCTTCCCGATCATTAAAAAATTTCTTTACAGCGATAATGAAATATTTTTGCGGGAGCTGGTGAGCAATGCGGTAGACGCCACTCAAAAGCTGAAAGCGCTTACCAACCTTGGCGAAGCAAAAGGAAACCTGGGCGACACCCGGATAGAGGTGGAAGTGGACAAGGCCTCCAAAACCCTTACCATTAAAGACAAGGGCATTGGCATGACCAAGGACGAGGTGGAGAAATACATTGCGCAGATCGCTTTCAGCGGGGCAGAGGAGTTTGTAAACAAGTATAAGGATAAAGTGGATAAAAACGTTGTGATAGGCCATTTTGGCCTGGGTTTTTACTCGGCGTTTATGGTGGCTAAAAAGGTAGAGATCTTTTCCTTATCGTACAAGGAAGGCGCAAAGGCGGTGCATTGGGAGTGCGATGGCAGCCCCGAGTATAAAATAGAGGAGATCTCCAACAAGGCACAGCGCGGCACTAACATTGTGCTGCATATTGCCGAAGATTGCGAGGAATACCTCGAAAGCTTTAAAATTGAAGAACTGCTTAAAAAATACTGTAAGTTTTTGCCGGTTGAAATAAAATTCGGCACTAAAAAACAATGGGTAAAGCCCGAACTGAAGGAGGGTGAAAAAGCCGAAGATGTGAAGGAGGTTGAAGTGGAGGTAGATAACATCATCAATAACCCCAACCCGGCCTGGACCAAAAAACCTTCGGAGCTGAAAGACGAGGATTACAAAAGTTTTTACCGCGAGCTGTATCCCATGCAGTTTGAGGAGCCTTTGTTTCACATTCACTTAAATGTGGATTACCCCTTTAGCCTTACCGGCATTTTATATTTTCCGCGCCTGAGCAATAAGCTCGAAATGCCTAAAGACCGGATCCAGCTTTATTCAAACCAGGTTTACGTTACCGATAATGTTGAGAATATTGTGCCTGATTTTTTAACCCTGCTGCGCGGGGTGATAGACAGTCCTGATATCCCGCTGAACGTAAGCCGCAGCTATCTACAGGCCGATGGCAATGTGAAAAAAATATCAGGTCACATCACCAAAAAAGTGGCCGATAAGCTGGAAGAGCTCTTTAAAAAAGAACGCGCCGATTTTGAGAAAAAATGGGACGATATTAAAATATTTGTTCAATATGGCATGATCAGCGATGAGAAGTTTTATGAAAAGGCTACTAAGTTTGCCCTGCTTAAAACCGCGGATAACAAATTTTTTACTTTCGAGGAGTTTGAGAACCACGTAAAACCGGCCCAGACAGATAAGGATAAAAAGCTTATCTATTTATATGCCACCAATGTGCAGGAGCAGCATGCCTATATTGATGCCGCCAAAGACAGGGGTTATGAGGTGCTGCTGATGGAAACCATGCTCGATCCGCATTTTATCAACTTTATGGAAGGCAAGATGAAAGACACTTCTTTTGTGCGTGTGGATGCTGATACCATTGATAAGCTGATAAAAAAAGACGAGAATACGGTGAGTAAAATTACCGAAGAGGAGCAAAAGAAACTACAGGCAATTCTTGAAAGTGCTGTAAATAAAGAGCAATTCCAGGTAGTGTTTGAAAACCTGAGCGAAAAAGATTCGCCCATGCTGATTACCCGCCCCGAGTTTATGCGCCGTATGAAAGATATGAATCAATTGGGAGGCGGATCGATGGGGTTTTATGGCAATATGCCCGATATGTATAACCTGGTTGTTAATTCAAATCACCCCCTCATTTCAAAAATACTGGCCGAACACGATGCCGAAAAACAAAAGGAGCTGGCCAAGCAAGCTTCCGACCTGGCATTGCTGTCACAAGGCCTTTTAAAAGGAGAAAGTCTTACCAAGTTTATCAAACGCAGCGTGGAGCTTATTTAAGTTTTCAGAACTGTATTAAAAAGCCGGCCTGGATACCCATTGCCGGCTTTTTTATTGTGCCGTTGTTAATCAATTATTATAGTTTTAACAAAACCGAACCGTGCTGAAGTCAACTAATTTTATATCTTTATTTAACTAGTATAAGCACCCTTTTGAAATTTTCTGTAAATAAACTGATCACTCAAAGAGTTTTCTTTCAAGTTCTGCTTTTGTTTTTTTTCCTGAACGGTGTAAAAGCACAGATCACTACGCAGGTATTTAATTATTCGGGTGCCCTGCAAACGTTTACAGTGCCAGGCTGCGTGTCTATAATGACCATTGATGTGCGCGGTGCACAGGGCGGGAACGATGGCGGAAAAGGTGCCCTGATGATTGGGGTGTTTACCGTAACTCCCGGCCAGGTTTTTCGGATTCTTGTGGGGCAGGCTGGTGGCGTAGGTTCTCCGATATCAGGCGCCGGTGGGGGCGGCGGCTCTTTTGTTACCGATCTTCTGAATAATCCATATGTAGTGGCGGGGGGTGGCGGTGGCACCGGCCAGTTTGGGAGCAATAGCAATTACACGGCCATAGGTGGCACTACGCTGCAAACCGGTGAGGCCGGGCAATACACCGGCGGAGCGGGCGGCAGTGGCGGCAGCGGTGGTGGTGCGGCGTTTATTCCGCAAAGCAACGCGGCCGGCGGCGGCGGGTTAACAGGCAGCGGCAGCAGCGGCGTAGGGGCCAACGGCGGCAGCGCCTATACTTTAGGCGGTGCCGGGGGCTCAAGCACCGGCGGATATGGCGGCGGTGGCGGATCTAATGTATTTAACACCACCTGCGGGTTAAGTCCTAATGGCGGAAGCGGCGGCGGCGGTTACTCCGGCGGCGGCGGAGGAGGAAGCTCGGGGGTAGGTAATTGCAACGGTGCCGGAGGGGGAGGAGGCTCCTTTAATTCTGGGTCCAACCAGTTCAACGTTCCGGCTGTACATGCGGGCAACGGGCGGGTTACATTCAGCTACGGCTCCACCATTATGCTCACAGCCTCTCCTCAGTTTGTTTGTGCCGGCAGCAGCACCACGTTAAACATATCGGGGCCCTTATCCAATACCTGGGTGGCCAATGGCTCCACCAGCAATTCTATGGTGGTGAGCCCAACCATTACCACCACCTACCAGGCTTATATTATTCCGCCGCAAGGCTGTACGGCGCTTGTTGCCGCCATAACGGTCACTGTTTTTACACCGCCCACGGTAACGGCCACCACGGCAGGCACAGTATGTCCTTTAGCTCCCGTAAATCTTTCGGCCGGTGGAGCTGTTACATACACCTGGCAGCCCGGCAATCTTCTGGGTACGCCGGCCATTGCCAATCCTTCGGCGCAAACAGTTTATACCGTAACGGGAACCGATGCCCTTGGCTGCACCAACACAGCTACGCTGATGCAATATGTGTTTCCTACACCCACTGTTACGGCCAGTTCTCCCACTGTTTGCCAGGGCTCTAATTTTGCCATGACTGCCGGAGGGGCTATGAGTTATACCTGGCAGCCGGGCAATTTGCCGGGTGCTGTAACGGGTGTGGCCAATACGTCAACCACCTACACGGTTACCGGCACATCGGCGCTTGGCTGCACAGCCAGTGCTACGGGATCGCTGGTGGTTTTTAATCCACCCGCACCTCCTCTTACATTCACGGTTAACTCTATTAGCTGCGCCAGTTTGGGCTCTGCTACGGTAAGCGCTTCGGGGGCAGGCCCCTATACGTATACCTGGCTGCCATCGGGTCAAATAGGGCCGATGGCCACCGGCCTGGCGCCTGGCACCTGTTCCATTACCATATTTAACGTGGCACAAAGCTGTATTTCAAATGCCACCGTTTCATTTAGTTCGGCGCAGCCATTTACCGGCACTCTTAATAATACGGCCAGCCTTACCTGCAACGGGGTAAATAACGGCACGGCAAATGTCACCAATATTACCGGCGGTTCGCCCAACCCCAGTTTTTTTTGGACCGATGGCGCCGTGTTTTCCTCATTGCCGAATCCTGCCACGCTTAGTGCCGGCAACTGGAGCGTAACGGTGACCGATGCTTTAACCGGCTGCTCGTTCAGCAATACGTTTGTGATTACACAGCCGCCGGCACTCACGCTTAACCTGGCTTCGGGCTCGGCAACCACCTGTGCCAGCACCAGCGTGGCGCTTACGTCCACCTTATCGGGCGGAGTGCAGCCTTACCAGTTTAACTGGATAGGAGGTCCAACCACTGCCAGTTATGCGGCCGTTCCCGCTTTTGGCGGATCGTATGTTTATACATTGAATGCAACTGATTTTAACGGCTGCCCGATAAGTGATACGATTGGCATTACTGTTACCAATAACCCAACATTGAGTGTGAGCAATGTTTCCATTTGCCCGGGCAGTACGGGCCAGCTTACTGTTAGCGGATCTGCCGGCAGCACCTATCTATGGAATACCGGCACTATAGGCGCTGTTTTATCCGACAATCCATTGTCAACCACGCCATACATCGTTGTGGCATCGGCGTTTGGCTGCTCTACGGCTGCCACGGCCAGTATGGTGGTATTGCCGGTTATGGCATCGCCAGGTTCAAACAGCCCATTGTGCGACAATGATGCGCTGCAGTTAACCGCCAACAGTGGCGCAGTTTCATACTCCTGGACGGGGCCCAGCAGCTTCACTGCCTCGGTT
The DNA here is from genome assembly GCA_044221905.1 of Bacteroidia bacterium. GTDB lineage: Bacteria > Bacteroidota > Bacteroidia > B-17B0 > Aurantibacillaceae > Aurantibacillus. The sequence continues at coordinate 308,955 of JBGAOE010000004.1, read as the reverse complement.
CAAAATCCAGGTATTAATCCTATAAGTATGGCGCGGGCCGGCGTTTATAGTCTTACTTTAACCGCAGTGAACGGCTGCACGGCAGCAGCCAGCACCATGGTAATTGTAAACCCGGTGCCTCCGCTCACAGCCTTGGGCAGCACCGTGTGTACGGGGCAGGCCAATACGACGCTTTCCGCCAGCTCTTTCACCAGTGCCAGTTATTTATGGCAGGGGCCGCTGAGCTTCACCTCCAATGCACAAAGTCCTACGCTCACTAACCCCGTTCCCAATGCTTCGGGAAACTATACCGTAACGGTTACCAGCGTTGCGGGCTGTACCAATATGGCAGTTGTGCAGCAACTCATTGTTGATCCGCCGGTGCTCACACTTACCTTAAGCGGTACCAATTTTTGCGCCCAGGCATTTAACGGATCGCCTAATATCATCACCTTATCGGCTTCCGGAGCGCTTAACTATGGGATAGCAGCCCCGGGCTCGGTTTTTAACTATAATCCCTCGGGTCCTTCCACTTATTTTTCACCATTGCCTCCTTATAATAATGCCGGTGTTATTACAATTACCGTAAGCGGCAGCAACAACGTGTGCACCGTTGTTAAGTTTGTTCCGCTCACCATAATAGCCAATCCAACCATTTCGGCCACTGTGCCTGCCACTGTTATATGTGCCGGTCAAAGCTTTACGCATACGATGCAGGGGGCATCGGCTTATACCTGGGGGCCTGCAACAGCATCGTTGGTAACCTACAACATGGGAAGCATGGCAGTGGCCAGCCCCACCAGCTCAAGCGTGTATACCGTGTTTGGCAGCAGCTTTGGCTGCAGCAGCCCCACGCAAAGTGTTACGGTAATGGTAAATGCCCTTCCCACCGTATCGCTCACGGTCGACACCGCAAAAATATGTTCGGGCTCTTCCATCAGTCTAACGGCCGGGGGATCGGCCACCGGCTACAGTTGGAGCCCCGGCACGGGACTTAGCGCGGCCACCGGCAGTATGGTAACTGCCTCCTTATTCGCAAGCCAGCAATACACAGTAATAGGTACCGCAAATAATTGCAGCAACTCGGCAGTTGTATACGTTAAGGTGTTAGGCCTTCCTTCGGCCAATATCAACGCTTCCCGGTCGTCGGCCTGTATTTACGATACGGTTGTTTTTAAGGGCAGCGGCGGCAAACAGTATCATTGGACCGGGCCATACGATTTTAATATGTACGGTAAAAATACCAGCTTTGTGATAGGCAACCTGGCTCAAAGCGGAAATTATACATTAACAGTAACCGACGACAACGGCTGCACCGGCAAGGCAGTGGTGCCTATAACGGTTTACGAAATACCGCAAATAAGATTGCAGGGTGCAATGGCCGGCTGCGCCCCGTTTTGCCCTGATATTAAATTTGAGCGTGCATTTCCGGGATCCTCGCTGATTATCACAAGCTGGCAAACTGGGGTTCAAACACAAACCACCGGCGTTAATTTCACTACCTGTTTGCAGCAGCCCGGCAATCATATAGTTACCTGTGGATTTAAAGACAGCTTTACCGGCTGTGCCAATACACAAAGTTTTGCCGTAAGTGTGCTGGCTCCGCCGCAGGCTAATTTTATATGGGAGCCTTTGCAGCCAAAGGAGGACGAGGACGTGCATTTTATCAACGCCAGCAAGGGTATGGGTCAGCAGCGGTGGAGCTGGTATTTTGTAAATAACAGCGGGCCTGTTTCATCGCACGAAAACCCCGACCTGTATTTTGAAAATACGGGTGTTTATGCTGTGGCGCTTGTGGTGAGCGACATCAACCAATGCGCAGATACAATTGTAAAGCCCATTACCGTTGCACCCGATTTTGGCATTTATATTCCCAATACGTTTACGCCCAACAACGACGGGATGAATGATACCTTTAAACCCGTAACCCGCGGGCGGGGCTATTACAGCATGCATATTTTTGACCGCTGGGGAGCTATGATTTATCATACCAGCGATATAAACAGCGGATGGGATGGAAGCTTCTTAAACCAGCCCTGCAAAAATGAGGAGTATGTTTACCTGATCACGATGCAAACGGCCGATGGGCAGAAAAAAGAATATAAGGGAATGGTAACACTGATCAGGTAAGCTTTTTTTACCGATACGCCACATCATTGTTTATTGCATTATTTTGCCAGGGCTTCAGCGGCCTCGCTGCCATACAGTTTCACCCCGTTTTTATACACGGTTATAAAGGCATCGCTGATGCCAAGCTTAAGCGCTTCCTCTTTTAAGGTTTTGGCATAGCGGGCTTCGCTAAAGTTGCCAATGTTGTAAATAAACAGGCCATTGATCTGCTTATTCTCAACCGGCCACGAGGTAATGCTCATAAACCTGGCTGCCACATCGTTTGGCACCTGTTTGGTGTACGCGCCAATCTGCACTTTAAAGCTAAGGCCCTCTTCGTTTGTTTTTACGCCGTTTTCTTCGGTAGCTGCAGGGTAGCTGTTTACATTGTTTTTAAATGGTTGCACTGCAGCACTGCCAGCTGCGGGTAATATGGCCGGAGCCTGCACGGCAGGCGTTTCAACAACACCGGCTTCTGGAAATACGATCGGATTTTCGGCTTCCATTCTCACCGTGGAATCTTCGGCCTGTTTTTGTTTGCCTTCGGTAAAAGGAATTCTTTTTCCATTCAGGTAAGCCGATACAAACGCGTCTTTTACGCCCAGCTCCACCACTTTTCGTTTGTCTCCAATCAGCCTGTCAGCATTACTGTAAATACCGGCCGTGTACCTGAACAGGCCGTTGTTGAGCTTCTCGGTAAAGATAGGCTTCAGATTCAGCAGCTGGCGTTTTGTAACCTGCCGGGTGTAAACACCAATTTGCACCGTGTAAAGCAGGCCGTTGATCTCTTCCAGCTCTTTTGTCACCACCACGGTTTCCTGGCTGGCAGCGGCAACAGGTGCCACCACAGCGGCTTTGGGCACATTGTCGCTGGCGGTAATTCCGGCAGTTTGCGGGGCGTTAGGGTCAATGGTTTTACCCTCTTTGTCCATAATGGCCAGGGCCTCGCCCAGTGTAATGCGCTTGCCGTTGTAATACACCACCACAAATGCATCGCTGTATCCCAGGCGGCGCAAATCATTTTTCACGGCATTGGCATTTTCAAGCTTATTAAAATTACCGGCCGTGTAGCGAATATAGCCTGTGGGTGTGGTTTCGCCATTCAGCGGGCTTAAGCCCTTAAAGGCGTTGTTGGGAAGGCGGGTTTTAAATGCCCCGATCTGTACCCTGAATGTCAGACCGTTTTCCATGGCTCCGTCTATAGGAATAGGGTTGGCGTCGTTGTAAGCATTGCCTTTTGTAACCTCAAGCCCTTCCACCTTTACAATGCCTTTTGTTTTTGGGGTAGTGGCTTTAGGTGTTTTAACAGCGGCAACCGCCGGTGTTTTTTTAGTAGGTTTAGTTGCAGGAGTTTTGGTGTTATTGGCCAGGTCTTTGCCTATCTTATCCAGCGCGGCATCCCCATTGTTGCTGTTTGGATTTGTTTTGGCCAGGGTGCCTTTTTCAGGAATGATCTTGTTGAGCTGCTCCACCGCGGCATTGCCCGCCTTTACAGAAAGAGTCAGCAGCTTGGTTTTTTCAGCTTCATCTTTTTGCTGCGCGGCGCTTATCAGCAGGCGCTTCGATTCGGTGTTCAGCTCTCCCGCATTTTTCCGGATGGCTTTTTGCTCAGGGCTTAAATTAGCAGGCACCGCATTTTTGCTGGCTTCATACTCAAGGCTGAATGCATTGGTTAAAGCGGTAAGCTGTGCATGTTGTTTTTCTTTTAAGATGGTTTTCTTTTGCACAAGCTCTTCCCTGGTTTCGTTGTTCTCTGAGTTCAGCGGTTTCACAACATAATCCGGGTATTGTTTTTTCAGCTCATTAATAAGCTGATTCTGTTTCTGGATCAGCTCCGCTTCTTTTTCTTCCACGTTGCTGATGGCGCCTAGTTTGGCGGCGGGATTATCAAGCGCTTCGGCTTCCTGTCTCAGTTTTTTTGTTTGCTCGTACAGCGTTATCAGCTCATTGTTTTTTGTGTCCGATTCTGAAGCAAGGTCCGGATTGTCGTTTTTGGCTTTGCCCAGCAGCTCATTAATGGCATTGTTGTTGGTGGCATAATCCGAAGCGTTGGCCTGCTGGTAAAGCGAAGAGGCCTCTATTTTTTTATCCTGCGCCTGCCTGTCCAGTTCTTTGGCCTGTGTGAGCAGGCTGTCCTGCTCTTCTCCCGATTTATTGCTGGCCTCTGCTCTTAGGGTGCCGGCTTTTGAACTGATCTGCTCCGATTCCACCAGCAGCTCATCGGCCTTTTTAAAGAGCTCTATGGGGCTGATGGGTGCGGTAGTGGCCGGCGGCTGGTAGTTGTTTATCCGGCTTTCAAGCGAATTAATTTCAGAGTCGGTTGACTTTAATTCTGAAAGTGATTTCTGAAGCGAAGAGTTAGCCTGTGGGTTTTTGAGGCTTACCTTGGCATTATCAAAATAACCAGCCAGCTGCCCGGCGGTGGAGTCTTTTTGCGCCAGGGTGGCCATATCAATAGTAGTGGCAGCAACAGGTACCTCTGCAGTGGTTTTTACGGTGTCAATAACGGTATTGGCGGTTTTATTTTCAACGGCAGGCTGAGTTGTTGCCGCAACTGTTGGCTCAGGATTGGCAGCTGCCGGAGTTTCGGTAATGGTGTTTCCGGCAGCAGCCACATCAACAGTTGGCTGAGCCTTGTTGATTTCAGCATTCAGTTCGTTCAGCTGCTTAAGTGCTTCCAGTTGTTTTTTTATAGCACTGTTCAGGCTGGCCAGCTTGCTGCTTATATTGGCAGCCTCATCAGCGCTTTGTTTAAAACCTTTTGCAGTTTCGAGCTTACCGGTGCCTGCAACGTATTCGCTTTTAAAGCGCGGCGTATTATCAATGGCTGCCTGGTTTTTGGCCAAACTGGCCATTACGGCTTCAATTTCTGAGTTATTGGCGTCGTATAATTTCTGGTACGAATTTAATTTTGTGTTGGCCAGCTCATTAATGCCATCGTTCACGGCTTTTAGCTTTGCATCCAGGTCGGCCTGCGAAACCTGGGGTGCGCCAGGAGTGCTGGAAGTGATGGCAGATTTAAGCGCAAAGCCCGGATTGGATTTTTTTAGCAACGATAAAGCCTGCTGCTGCCGGGCAATGGCACCCGATTCTATTTCTTCGGCATTGCTCAGGTTGCCAAGCTTGGCGCCGGCGTTAGGCAGTGATTTTGCCTCTTCGCGGATGGCTTTCGATTGTTTAAAGGCAATGTCGGCTTCATCCGACAGGCGCTTGGCCTCCGCAGCATCGGCTTGTTCTGATGTGTTGGCGGCAAGAAGCCCTTTAATATTATCCTGGTTGGTGTCAAAAATGGCAGTATTGTCGCTGCCCGTCACTTCGGATGCCTGTATGTATTTTTCGTCCGCTTTGGCCTCCAGGTTTTTTGCTTCGGTAATCAGTCCGTCTTTTTCATCGCCGGTTTTAGTGTCGGCATCGGTTCTTAGCCCCTGGGCTTTTGTGGCCAGCTCATCGCCCTCCTTATTAAGCTGCTGAGGAGTGCTGCTTCCGCTGGCTGCAGGCTCCTTCGCAAGTTCTTCCTTCGAGGCTACAATGGCTTCCCTGAGTTTTTTTACCTGGGCCGATGCATCGTTTATTCCGGCGTCGGCCTCCACTTTCAAATTCTGGGCCTGGTTATTCTGGTAGGCATTAAAATCAAAGAGCTCGTTATCATTATTGTTTAGCCGGCTGGTCAGCTCATCCAGCCGGGCAATGGCCTCTGCACCCGTGGCTGCAGTTAAGGGCGAATAATCGGGAGTGTTATCCGGCGCCGTGTTTTTTACTTCGGGAGCCTTGTTTTCTTTTGGAGTTGTTTTGGCAATGCTAACGGTTTGCTCTTTTACGGCGGCAGGAGTGGGGGTGGAGGTGGTCACCGAAGCGGAGGGAGCAGTGCTGGCGGCAATGGTTTCTGTTTTAATACGGTTGGCCAGGTCCATTTCGTTTTTAAGGCCGGCCAGCTCATCGCTCAGTTTTTTTATTTCGGCGTTATTGGCAGCTATCTGGTTTTCCTTATCGCCCTGTTCGGTTTTGAGCTCATTGGTTTTTACAATAATCGCTTCCTTGTCTTTCTTTTTCTTTGTTCGTGCCAGCTCTTCCTCCGAAGCCGTGATCTCGGTCTTGATCTCATCCAGGTTGGCTTTTACGCTGCCATTGGTTTTTTCGAGTGCGGCAATCTGTTTTTCCTTTTCTCCGATCTCGCTTTTAATGGAATTAAACAGGTCATCCGATTCGTTTTTTTGAGCACTCAGCGTGTTGATCTGCTGTTGCAGCTCATCCAGCTTCGCCATCGACTGTGCATTGCCGTTTTTAGAGCTGATTGCTTTTTCAAGCTCGGTGGCATACTGCCCGTTCAGGTCGGCCTCTTTTTGTTTGGCAATAGCATCGGCATCGAGCGACTTTGCAAAAGCCAGTATCTTATTGGCTACCGCATCGGCATTTTCGGCTTCCTGCTTTAAAACAGCGGCTTTTTCAAGCGCCTGTTTTTTCTCGTCTTCATTGCTTATGCCTTCTGCATTCTTGAGGGCTTCATCGGCAGCAATCAATTTTTTGCCGGCTTCTTCTTTTTGCTGGTTGCCGACTTCAAACGCATCGTTCGAGTCCTGTTTCAGGCGCGTGGCTTCTTCGGCTGATTCGCGGGCATCCTGCTTGGCAATATCCGCCAGCTGCTTATTGTCAAGTCCCTGTTTGGGATCTTTGGCTGCCACGCTGCCGGTGTTAGCGCTTGCATCTTCGATAACCTGGGGGCCGGTTTGATCTTTTTGCTTTTTGGCAGCAGCAGTTGCATCAGGCGCTACCAACGTATTCTGACCTTCGTTAACCTCCAGCTTCGCCTTTTTTTCGATCACCTTTAAGTATTGCAGGTAATTGTTTTCAGCCGGCGACTCGTCAAAATTGTTGGTTATTTTTAAAATGCCGGCTGCATAGGAAATGGTTTGCTTGTAAGGCTTTGACACAGTGGAGAAGGGAAGGGCCACTTCCTGCGATTGGGTGTTTAAGCCCGGCGTTTCAACTGTGAACAGGAGTTTGGCGCCGTTTGGCAGCTCCAAGGTGTATTCGCCATTGTCCTCAGCATAATAAATGCCAATATCATCTTTGGTGTCGGCATTTTTAATGCTGATTTTGCTTTTTACACTTTGGTCGGCATTTTCTTTTTCTACCGAACCTCTTATAGCAAGAATATCGATCGGCTTGCGCTCGGTGTTTATTTTTAAAACATCGGTTTTGCCCGGCGGGCTTTGCCGGCCGGTGCTAAAGTAGGCCAGCTTTTCGAGCGAGTCGGTTACAAACAAATAATCGTCGTCGGGCGAGTTGATTGGAAACTCGAGATTTACCGGCGTGCTCCACGCATTGGAAGCTTCTATGTAGTTGGATTTAAAAATATCGTACCCTCCCATGCTGTTGTGGCCTTTGCTGGCAAAGTAAAGTGTTTGCCCGTTGGGGTGCAGAAAAGGGTAATCCTCGTCAAATTCGGTATTAATGCCGTTTACTTTTTCAGGCTTGCTGTAAGTGCCCCCCGGCAGGCGGGTAGAGTAATAAATGTCGCGTCCGTTATCGGCATTTTCGCCATAGCTGCTGTAATACACCCTGTCGCCGGTTTTGGGCAAAAACACAATCGATTTATCCTTCTTTTTTTTATCGGCGGCGCTTTTAAATTCATCGGGTTTGGCCAGCAGCTTGCCGCCAATGTCTTTTAAATCGTAGCTCCTGAAATAATCGGCTTCGCTGAGCTGTTTTTTGGAGAGCACCACCAGGTCGGTAAGATTGGTGAGCAGCTTTTTGCCAAAGTCGCAGGCCGCTATTTCGCGGTCTACCTGCAGTTTTTTTTGGCGCGCGCCGGAGGCAGTTTTTTTAAATTCGCTGTAGTTTTTAATGGCCTCGTCAAACAGGTAATTGATGTGGCAGGCTTTGCCGAGGTAAAAATGCACGTCTTTGATGTTATCGGTTTTGTTTTTTGCGGCAAACTGCAGGTAGGGCAGGCATTTCTTTTTGTCGGGCTCGGCATAAATCATGCACACACCCAGCTTAAAATTGTATTCAGGGTCTTTGGGATAGTTGGCCACCAACTGCGAGTAAGGCTTATAGGCTTTGGCGTATTCCTCCTCATCAAACAGCTTATTTGCTTCTTTTTTTATCTCTTCCACCGGCAAATTTTGGGTAAAAACCGGGCAAGAAATAAGCATCATTAAAAAAACAAGAGCTTTTTTAACAATTTTGAGTGGGGATAATAAAATGGCCAATAAGGTATTAAACCTTAATTTCATATATACAGTTGGCGTAAAATTAATAATATTTATTAGTTAGATGTTATAGGGGCCAAAAATCCACACCACTTGATTGAAAATCCACACCAGTTGTTAATTTTTATTGTGGTGGATGTGGAAGTGAATGAAAAAAGAAATATATTTACGAAAATTAATAACACAAATTTCTAAAAACAAAACAATGATGAAAAATTTACTAATGACCGCAGCTCTGGTAGCTTCTTTCTCTGCGGCAAATGCACAAGGTTTTAAAGTTACCCGCGAAAATGCGGATGTTAACACATTCAATGTTTCCAAAGCGGTTAAAAATGTAAACGGCGAAAGAACTGCTTCAACGGCTTCGCTTACTGTACCTGATACGCTTTGGTATTTCTATAACAAACAAAGGTTCATTAATACCGTAGCCAACCAGGGCTTTTACACTATCCAGGGTTCTATTGGCACCTCTACCAATGGTGATCTGGTTGAGTTCGGAAGCGCATTCCTGAATCCGACTCCAGGTGCATCTGTTACTATTTCTGACGTGGCTTTTCTTGCTTCACGCCAGGCAAATTCTACCAGCACTGTAATCCCGGTTAAAGTATATGTTTACAACGCTACTCCTGCCGGTATCCCAACTACCAAAGTGGATTCGGCAATGGCTGCTGTTACAGGCACTAACCCTAACTTTTGGTTAGCCAGCTTCACCACTCCTAAAACAGTAACCGGCTCTTTCTTTATTTCATACAGACTGGAGCCTACTGCCAATACTGATACTTTAAGGGCCTGGGTAACTTCTGCCTCTACTCCTACATCAGGTGCTCCTGCCAGCGAAAGGTTCGGCGAAGGTCTTTCTTTCACTCGTGCGGTAGCTGCCGGCACTCCTGCCATCGACGCATTCTTCTCAAACACTAACTTCTACGGTGCAGCCAATGGTCTGGATCTTGAAGCTGTAGTGGTTCCTATGGTTACTTACTCTATTGCATCTAACTTTACGGCTTCTGCTCCTAACTCAACTGCAACTCCAGGTTCGTATTGCACTAACCAGGCGATCAACTTTACCAATGCCACTACACCTACTTCCCTGGTGTACAACAGGCAGTTCAACTTCAACAAGTTCATCACCTACTGGCAGCCACTTACTGGCTTCAGCTTCTCTGTGGCTCCAAACGCTGCCGACCCTATTGACAACTGGGCGTTCAGCAACACCGGCACCACTTATACCACTACCAACGCCAGCAACACGCCATCGGCTCCGGGCGTATTAACCACTTCTTTAACTATTAAATACCGTCCTAGCCCGTTCCTGCCTTCTACTCAGGTGCCTTCTATCTCTGACGTGAAAACCGCAACTTACAACGTTGTTGCCTGCACTACTGGTACTGCTACTGGTATTAACCAGGTAGCCGGTTTCGAAAACCTGAGCGTGTATCCTAACCCAACCAACAGCGGCAAAACCACTATTTCTGGTTTAACCGGCAGCAACACCATTGCTGTGTACGATATGCTGGGCCAGCTGGTAAGCACCCTGGTAAGCGACAAAGAAGTTGTGGCAGTTGACCTGTCGAACAAAGCTAACGGTAACTACATTGTTAAAATCGTTAACTCTAACAGCAGCGTAAAAGTGGTTAAGATCATTAACCAAAACTAATTTCTCTTCTCTACCGATTATAATTTTAAAAGGCCCCTGCAAAGGGGCTTTTTTATTGATGCCTGCGATACATGCGCGACTGTTTTTTGAAGCGGTGCTAACAACAGCCCGTTCAAAAATAAGCCCTGCCTTGTAAATCGTATGGATTTTTTTAATAATTTTGAGTAATAACTAACCAAATTCTAAACCACCCCCATGATGAAAAAATTATTCCTGGTATTTTCGGCTGTTTTAGTTGTGAGTATGGCTGCAAAAGCCCAAACTTCAAAAACAGCCCAAACTGCAACTTTTGTTACCATCAACGATACATTGAGGTATTTTAGTAACAAACAGCTGTACATTTTGCCAACCAACTCTGTGCATCCGTCGCTTAAACTGACTGCCGCAGTGGTTACCAATACCCAAATTACCCACGTGGGCTCTATTTTTAAAAACACCTGCTCTGTTACAGTAAAAGGGCTTGAAGCCCGCGTGCAAAGAACCCCGCTTACTTTTTCACAGTTTGGCGTGGCTACCCGCCTGTATTTGTGCAACGTTTCAGGTGGCGTACCGGTGTTTCCTCCCATCGACTCTGTAAATGTAAATACCCTGTCCAATAACCAGGCTCAATTCGGCCAGCTGGTAAGAGGAACATTTACAGCGAACCGCGTTGTTACCGGCGATTTTGCGGTGCTTGTGCGCAACGTATCGGGCCAGGACGGCGACACCATAAAAATATTCAGAACAGCTGGTTATACCTCTTCAGCCACCAATGCACCCGCCCCGGCCAATAAATTTGGCGAAGGCCTGGGCGTGATACGCTTTAACGGCGTATTTAACAGCACCACCAACTATAACCACCCGGCCTTTGGTCAGGGCACCGATTATGAGTTTTGCGTAGCGCCTATTGTTCAGTTTGACATGGAAGCCAGCCAGATTGAATCACAAACACAGGCCGGTGCCTGCTGCTGGGAAGTGTTTACCAATACAAACACATCTGTTTGCGGCGTACAAAGCCATCAATTTAACTTTAATGAATTTTACAGGAAATGGAGGCCATTAAATTCCGGTTCTTTTCCCGGCCCTTTTACAACCGATTCAACCTTTACCTGGAACCTGGGCGACGGCGGATCTCCTAAATATTACAGTGCCGTTGGCTCCAACACCGTGCACCTTTCATTTGTATTTAAATGCAACCAGCAATACACGGGCTCAATGGTTGCCAAATACCGGTGCATGGCCACAACATCCCTCAGCGCCTCATATTCTACAGCTTTAACCTTTACCTCTTATGCAGTATATTGCGGCGGTGACACCGATGGAACCGGCATTCGCGAAATGGGATGGCTAAATGCCGTAAAAATTTACCCAAATCCAACGGCAGATAAAACCATCATCTCAGGCTTAAAAGGAAAGAGCAGTATTTTGGTGTACGATCTGATGGGTCAGCTGGTATCTACCCAAATTACCGATAAGGAAACGTATGTGGTAGATCTGTTAAAGCAGCCGCGCGGCACTTATATTCTGCGCATCAGCGATACAGCAAATCACGCCAGGATGATTAAAATCATGCGGGAATAAAACTTGCGTTTACTTCAATAATTTTAAAAGTCCCCACAAAGGGGACTTTTTTAGTTTTGATAAATGTGGATTACCGCTTAAAAGCATTCTCTCCCGATCCCTTATTTTAGGCGCACCATTTAGGAATTAAATTTTAACGGAGCGTTACGTCAATGTTTTTTTTCTTAAATTTGGTTCATTATAAACTATTAATCCGGAAAAAATGAAAAAAATTACTTTAAGCTTATTTGCGGCTGTTCTTTCCGTTGGATACGGGTATAGCCAGGTGAACATTTCGCTGGCAGCGCCTCCAGACAATGGTGCCACCACCCAGGTAAGGGCTCCAAACGGCACTTCGGGCCACGCAGCGATGAGGGGTTGCTTCCTTGTAATGCCATCTGAATTAACAGGCCTCACTGTTAACCAAATCTCCTCTTTCAGCTTCTCTTTAACAGAAGGAACGGTTGCAGTGCCGGTTACAGGTAATTTTACACTGTATCTCGAAAATACTGCCAATACCACTTACCAAAAAGGTACCAACTGGACAACAGCAATAGCTCCTATGGCCACTGCCTTTACCGGTACATTCACTGTTCCGGTTGGCAATACTCCAACCACCATTAACATGACGCTTTCATCACCGTTCACCTACACCGGTGCCGGTTTGTATGTAGCTTATGACTGGACCGCCGCTGGTCCGTTTGATGCGGGTGGAGCAATTTACGCTGCCAACAACTCTTTATCGCCGGGCGGTGCTACAGCCGACGCTACAGTAATGCCTGCGCCTACCACCTTAACCACTACAGCCTTTAGGCCTTGCTTTATCTTTAGCGGCGCCAATACCGTTACCAACGATGTTCAGATCGTAGGTGTTAACGCTCCCGGCAAAGTGGCCAAGCTGCTTAACCAGTCGCATAACATTACAGCCGACGTGAAAAATGCCAGTAACGTGGCTATTAACAACATCAACGTTAACTTAAACGTAACCGGTGCAAACGCGCTTACCGATGTGCAAACCATTGCCACCCTGGCTCCGGGCGCTGTAACAACCGTAACTTTTATCTCTTACAACCCGCAAACACAGGGTGCCAACAACGTTTCGGTAACTGTGGGCAGCGACCAAAACAACAACAACAACCTGTCTACCTGGACACAAAGTGTTACCTGCGACGTTGCCGGTAAAAACCCTGCATCTGGCTCTTATACAGCGGGTGTAGGTTTCAACACCGGTTCAGGTATTATTAGCTGGGAGTTCCCTGCGGCACCAAATGCTACCGTGTCTGGTATCCGCATTGCCATTTCAAACGATGCCGCTGCTGTAAACCAGCAGGTGTATGGCGTGTTAATGGATAACACCGGTACCATTCTGGCTGCTACCAATACCATCACCATTGCTTCAGGCATGTTTGGCAATTTCCAAAACCTGACCTTAACAACTCCGCAATCGCTTATTGCCGGTAACCTTTACTATGCGGGTCTGGCTCAGCCAGCTTCTACCACCGGATATTTCCCGATGGGGTCGCAGGTTGCCAACTACCTGCCTTCTGGCCTTTATTACACGTCGCCTTTGGCTGCAGGGGCTTTAAATGCCCTGAATGCTGATTTGGGTTACTTTGGCATTGAGCCGGTTTACAGCTTTACAGAAACCATGCTTTCTGCCGTAACCTCAAAATCGGTTATTTGCAAAGGTGAGCAGGTAACACTTACCGCTTCGGGGGGCGCCAACACTTATACCTGGAGCACTGCTGCAGGTGGTGTTAACACGGCCAGCGCCCTGGTTTCTCCAACCGTTACCACCACTTACACCGTAGTTGGCACCAACACAGCCAGCGGCTGTAAAACAGCTGTGGCCAGCATTACTCAAACCGTAAGCCTTTGCACCGGATTACTGGTAAATGGCACAAACGGCTCTGAGATCCGTATGTTCCCTAATCCTACTGTAAGCGGCAAATCTACTGTTATGGGCCTTGACGGTGAAAACACCATCACTGTTTACAACGTTCTTGGACAAATGGTGAGCACATTGCGCACAAACGAAGAAAGCGCTACCATTGACCTGGCAGGGCAGCCAAAAGGCACTTACCTGGTTAAGATCGTAGATGGCAACAACAGCTCTAAAACTGTAAAAATTGTTAATCAGAACTAATGCATAGCATTTTTTAATGAAGAAGGCCCCTGAAAAGGGGCCTTTTTTATTTTAAAAAGAGTATTTTTGCTCGCCTTGAAAATTAGATCAATATCCCTTCTGCTGCTCGTACTTGTATTTGGTTCCTGCGATCATTTTAACCGGATTCTCAAAAGCACGGATTACGATTTTAAGCTTACCAAAGCCAAGCATTATTACGATAAGGGCGACTACTCCAAATCCTCGCAGCTGTACGAAGAGCTCATTCCCGTTGTAAAAGGCACCGATAAGGCCGAAGAGGTGTATTACTATTATACCTGGAGCGAATACAACCTGGGCGACTTTATATTGAGCCAGTACCATTTTAAAAACTATACACGGCAGTTCCCGGCCAGCAAGCATGCCGAAGAGTGTTACTTTATGAATGCGTACTGCTTTTTTCTCACTTCGGCCAATTATAAGCTCGACCAAACCAGCACCAAAAACGCCATTAAGGAGTTTCAGGGCTTTGTTGACCAATACCCTGAAAGCAACCGCATTGACAGCTGCAACACCATGATAGACAAGCTGCGCGATAAGCTGGAGAAGAAAGATTACGAGATCATCAAGCAATATTATAAAATCAGCGACTGGAAGGCATCCATTGTGGCCACCAAAATTTTTATTAAGGAATACCCCTCGAGCCGGTATAACGAGGAAATGTATTACCTGATGATAGATTCTTATTATGTGCTGGCGCTTAACAGCATCAGCTCCAAAAAAGAGGAGCGTTTGGACGGGGCCATCGAAAATTATGTGAAATTATTGGATTTATACCCTAATAGTTCGTATCTTAGCCGCGCAGAAAATATATATACCAGTTGTAAACGCCTAAAAGAAAATTTGAACAAACATGGATTTTAAAAAAACAAACGCTGAGCAAAGTATCGTAACACGTGATATCCGTAAATTTGATGGGCCAACCGGCAATATTTATGAGGCGGTTTCGATCATGAGCAAACGCGCCAACCAGATCAGTTCCGAAATAAAAGAGGAATTATCAGGCAAGCTGCAGGAATTCAGCAGCCATACCGATAACCTGGAGGAAGTGTTTGAGAACAGGGAGCAGATCGAGATCTCAAAGCATTACGAAAAGCTGCCAAAACCTACGCTGATCTCTATCCAGGAGTTTTTGGAAGAAAAAGTATATTACCGTAACCCGAACAAATCGGCTGAATAAGTAAAACAAACGATGTGATAAGGCAGTAAGCAAAAGCTCTACTGCCTTTTTATTTTAAAGCAATGCTTACAGGCAAACACATAATTTTGGGAGTTACGGGCGGTATAGCCGCTTATAAATGTGCCGGGCTGGTAAGATTGCTGGTAAAGGAGGGAGCCCAGGTAAAAGTGATTTTAACCAGGGCCGGAGCCGATTTCATTACCCCACAAACCCTGTCGGTACTTAGTAAAAATGAGGTGCTCACCGATTTTTTTGATGCCGGGTACAACTGGAATAACCACGTGCACCTGGCCCAGTGGGCCGATGTGCTGCTGGTAGCTCCCCTTACGGCCAATACCCTTGCAAAAATGGCGCATGGGCAATGCGACAACCTGTTGCTGGCAACGTACCTCTCGGCCCGCTCTAAAACCATTGTGGCACCGGCCATGGACCTTGATATGTATCAGCATCCAACCGTAAAGCGCAACCTGCAAACGCTGCAGGCAGCGGGCAACCTGGTAATACCTGCCGAAACGGGTGAGCTGGCTAGCGGGTTGAGTGGCGAAGGGCGCATGGCCGAGCCAGAGCATATTATAGATTACCTCAAACATTTTTTTTCTGAAAACCTGCCTCTTGCGGGTAAGCGTGCCTTGGTAAACGCAGGGCCCACCTACGAGGCCATTGACCCGGTGCGTTTTATAGGCAACCGCAGCAGCGGCAAAATGGGCATTGCCATTGCGCAGGAGCTGGCGGCCTGCGGGGCGGAGGTAACGCTGGTGCTGGGCCCCAGCCACGAACCTGTTGAGCATGGCCTGGCCGAGGTGATCCGCGTGGAATCGAGCGACCAGATGTTTGACGCCATGACCGCCCGCTACCAGGATAAGGATATAGTGGTGTGCAGCGCTGCCGTAGCTGATTATAAGCCGGCCAGCGTAAGCAGCAGCAAAATAAAAAAGAAGGAAAGCAGCCTTAACCTGGAGCTTGCTAAAACAAAAGATATTTTAAGCGAGCTGGGCCGTTTAAAATCAACCCAGCTGCTGGTAGGCTTTGCGCTCGAAACAGACCAGTTGCTCGACTATGCGCAGCAAAAGCTTAAAAACAAAAACCTGGATATGATTGTGGCCAACTCTGCAGCAGAGCCGGGCAGCGGCTTTGGGGTGGATACCAACCGCATAACCATACTGGATAAACACAATAAAAGCACTCAATTTGAGTTAAAACCAAAGGCCCTGGTGGCCAAAGATATTGCCGATTATATTAGTACCTTGCTGAACACATGAAACACGCATTCGTTATTATAAGCCTTTTACTGTTGCAATGCCGGGTTTGGGCGCAGGAGCTCAATTGCCAGGTAAACATCAATTACTCGCAAATACAGGGTTCCACCAACAAGCAGATTTTTGACCAGCTCGAAAAATCCATTTTTGAGTTTATGAATAATACCAATAAATGGACCAATAATATTTACACCACGCAGGAGCGCATCGAGTGTTCTATTTTTATCACCATTAACCAGCAGCTGGGAACCGATGAATATTCGGGCAGCATACAGGTGCAGGCGCAGCGCCCCGTATATAAAAGCTCTTACAAAACCAAGATTCTGAACGTGCAGGACGAGTATTTCCAGTTCAAATTCCAGCAGTTTTCGCAGCTCGAATTTAACCTGAATAAATTTGATAACAACCTCACTTCGGTGCTGGCCTATTATGCTTATGTGATTTTGGCAGTGGATGCCGACTCTTTTGCGCCGCTGGGCGGTACCGAATACTGGCAAAAGGCCCAGATCATTGTGAACAATGCGCAGAGCGCCTCCGAAACGGGCTGGCAAAGTAATCAGCAGGGTCAAAAAAACCGCTACTGGCTGGTTGAAAACACGTTGCAGCCGCGCTACAAGGGCATTCGAGACTGTATGTACGCCTATTGCCGCAATGGGCTGGATATGATGTACGAAAAGGTGGATGAGGGCCGTGCCAATGTGCAGAAAGCCCTCGATCTGCTGGTGCCCGTAGCCAAGCTGAACCCGGCCTCTTACCCCATGCAGCTGTTTTTTAATGCCAAGGCCGACGAGGTGATCAACATCTTTAAAGGCGCGCAGCCCGACGAAAAAACAAAAGTGCAGGAAACGCTCATGATCGTGGATCCGGCCAATACCACCAAGTACCTGAAAATTCAGGGTTAAGCCAAATTTTACGGATTAATTTATTGCTTTGAAAACCACTCAGGCTAAAAGCCTGTGCCGAAATGCGTCAGGCTTTCGCGTTTCATCGGCTGTATGGTCATTACCGGCACGTTGCTAACATCTACAATACGTTGCACCACGGTGCCTCCAAAAAACTCGCCAATGTTCAGATCTGGTTTGTTCATGATCATGATCAGGTCGGCCTCTATTTTTTCGGCGTATTGTACAATGGTTTCAGCCACATCTACGGTAGGAATGGATTTGTTGGTGCAGGAAATGCCTTTGCTTTTAATAAACTGTTTTACCTGGTGGGTATAAGCCAGCAGTTTATTTTCGTAAGCACCGTCGTTGGGGTTAAATACGCCTAAAATACGGATACTGGCACCAAAATAGTGGGCAAACTGAATGGCAGAGTCTACCTTTTCGCGGGTTTCGCTCGAAAGGTCGAGCGGCAGCAGTATATTTTCGCAGCCATCGCGGTGCTCCATGCCGCGAATGGTAATTACAGGGCAAGGGGCCTTGCGCACCAGCTTGCTGGCACTGGAGCCAATAATGTTACGGAATTTCATCTGGCTTTCGAGGCCAACAATGATGAGGGTGGCGTTTATTTCTTCGGCAATTTTGTGGGTTTGCACATAAATATCGCCTTTCACATTCATGTACTCGGTGGGCACACCGCTTTCCTGCTCGGTTTGCTTGGCCAGCTTGGCCAGGGCTTCGTTGCTGTCCTCGTCGCTGTTTTTATCAAAAGTATGCAGTAAAATGAGCCGTGAGTGGGTATATTTAGCTAAATTGTATGATTGTTTGATGGCCAGGAGCGATTGTTTTGTAAAGTCAATGGGGATCAGGATGACGCCTCTTTCTTTAATTTGCATACAAATCAGGTTTAGTTCACACAAAAATAGGTTTTTATTGCAGAAAACAGCGTTTTGTTACCATTAATTTTGCTTAAACCGATTAATTTACGATATTTGCACCCTTAAAATCAAAAACTAAAAAACAATGGCAGTAAAGATTAGACTACAAAGGCATGGTAAAAAAGACTCAGCTTTTTACCACGTGGTAGTTGCGGATGGTCGTGCACCACGCGATGGAAAATTCATTGAAAAATTAGGAACTTACAATCCTAATTCAAATCCTGCAACAATCGATATTAACTTCGATTCAACCCTGAGCTGGTTGATGAAAGGCGCTCAGCCTACCGACACCTGCCGTGCGATCTTATCGTACAAAGGTGTGTTAATGAAAAAACACCTGTTGGAAGGCGTTAAAAAAGGCGCTTTAACCGACGCGCAGGTAGAACAAAAATTCAACAAATGGCTTCAGGAGAAAGAAGGCAAAATTGTGGGTAAAAAAGAGCGCTTAAGCTCGGAGTCTACCAAACAAACCGCCGATCGCTTAAAAGCCGAAACCGCTGCCAAGGAAGCAAAAGCCGCTAAAGTGGCCGCTAAAAACACTCCGGCACCGGCTGCTGAAACCGAAGCGCCTGCCACCGATGCACCGGCTGCAGAAGAAACACAAGGCTAAAACCGGATCATTTCAATTTTTATAAACCGTTCCTTTCCGGAACGGTTTTTTTTATTTCATTTGTATGATGTATATTTTAATTGCCGATAGCGGATCAACCAAAACCGATTGGGTATTGTTGCAGGGCTCACGCATGGTGAAGCGCCTTAAAACTATTGGCTTTAATCCTTACTTTCAAACCCGCGACCAGATCAGCCTTGAGATACTGAACAATCTAAAGCCGCACATTGCTTATGAGCTGAACGATATTTCGGCCATTTATTATTATGGCACCGGCTGTTCCACCAGCGATAACTGCCTGCTCATAAAAGACAGCCTGGAGCTTACTTTAAATGTGCATACCATTAATGTGTCGCACGACCTGCTGGGCGCCGCAAGGGCGCTGTGCAAAAAAGAGTGGGGCATAGCCGGCATACTGGGCACCGGCAGCAACAGTTGCCTGTATAATGGCGAGGTGATACTGGAAAATGTGCCTTCTACCGGCTATTTATGGAGCGATTACGGCGGCGGCTCGCAAATTGGAAAGTATTTTATAAAGGAGTATTTTGAGGAAACGCTTCCGCCCGACCTCCGGCAGGCCTTTGAAGCAGCGGGTTACAACCTGGAGGTGATTCTTAACAATGTGTACAAAAACGGGGTGCCCGGCAAATACCTGGCATCGGTAAGCCACTTCATCAGCAAGCATTTACAGCATCCATACGCTGTAAAAATACTGAACGAGTGTTTTGATTCTTTTTTTGTGCAGCAAATTAATAAGTACACACAATCAAAAAATTACCTGGTGCATACCGTTGGCTCTATCGGTTACCATTACCGCGGGCTGATAGAACAGGCGGCCAAACGGCACGGGTACAGGATTGGCACGGTGCTTCAATCGCCCATGGAAGGCCTCATCCAATACCATTCGCAATAAGAACGCATGCTTAAAAAACTGCTGGTGTTGAGTTTTATTGAGGGGGCTGTGGTAATGGCCGCCGAGCTTTGCGGCGCCAGGCAGCTGGCCCCCATTTTTGGAGGCAGCCTGTATGTATGGGCCTCGGTAATGGGCATTACCCTTGCTGCCCTGGCCTTTGGTTATTTTTTCGGCGGCTGGCTCAGCCAAAAAACAAAAAATGTTTCCTATGCCTTGTTCTGGGTGTTCAATGCGGCGGCTTTGTTTGTGGTGTGCATGCCGGTGCTGGCTTATTATGCCGTGCCCCGTATTTCGTATCTGCCTTTTTTACCTGGCGTGGTTGTTAGTACAATTGGTCTTTTATTTCCGCCTGTATTTTGCCTGGGGGCTACCTCGCCCTTGTTTATTGCCCTGCAGGCCAATGCCGGCAACAGCGGCAAAGTAAGCGGCATGGTGTATGCCATCTCTACGTTGGGTGGCATTTGCGCTACGTTTTTATGCGGCTTTTATTTTATTCCCGAGTTTGGCCTTACGGTATGCCTGGTATGTTTTGGCGGCCTTTTATTTGTAGCCAATTTGCTTGTGTTTAAACTGTTTAAGCCATTTCAGCTGCTGTTGCTGGCCGGCGCCGTATATCTCAATCTCCAGTTCAGCGTTAAAAAAGATCAGCGCCTGTTTGTTTCCGATAGCCTGCTGGGCCACCTCGAAGTGGAGGAGTATGTAAACGAAAAGAAAGCCCGCATCAGGATCTTGAAAGTAAATAACATCATACAGACCGAAATGAATGTTAGCACTAAACATTCGGTTTCAGAATACATACGCCTCATCGACAGCCTGGTGCCTTTTGCATCGGGTAGTCAGCCCGCGCTGGTGCTGGGGCTTGGCGGAGGCCTGGCGGCTAATGTGCTGGCAACCAAACATTACCATACGGATGGGGTGGAGCTGGATAGCAGGATCATCAAAGCGGCCTCCGATTATTTTTTTATGCACAAAAGCGTAACCGCCTATTGCGAAGATGCCCGGTATTTTATGAACCATTGCACCAAAAAATACCAGGTGGTTTTAATTGATGTGTTTAAGGCCGAAGAGCAGCCCTCGCACGTGCTCACCATTCAAAGTCTTGAACGATTGAAACAAAACCTGAACGACTCGGCCCTGCTGCTGGTTAACTGGCATGGATATGTAAGCGGCCCTTATGGTGCAGGCACGGCCGTGCTTTATAATACGCTTGCTGCGGCAGGCTTTTATGTGAAATTATGCTCCACTTCCAATAACGAGGATCATCGCAACATTATTTTTGTGGCCGGCTTAAAACCCTTGCCATTATTGCCTTTTCAGTTAAATCAATTGCCCGAGCGGAGCACCGTTATAAACAGCGATGATTTTCCGAGACTTGAAAAATATAACGCCTTGGCCAACAAAAAATGGCGCAGCAATTATTTGCGGTATTACCAGGGTGTTAATGAGTATAATTAGAGCTGTTACATTAAAAATTAACTGGCAGGCAGAGGGTCAAAATGTCGAAGTCGCTTGTATAAAGATATGTTAAAAATGGCACGGCTAAAAGCTATATTTTGACCCATAGCCGTCATATTGACGGCTAATTTCCTGTTTTTAACGGTTTATCTTAACTGTATTTTTCCAAATATAATTACTCCAATCTTGCAAATTTAGCAAGATTGAAGCATATTTATGGCTCTTATAGGGTAGTTATAAGCAATTAAAAAATGAATCCAGAAGAAGTAGTAGGACGGACTATTACGAATATTTTCGAGACCAAGCCTTCAATCGTACAAGAAGGTATCCCAGGCCCTGCATCATATTTTTACATTGTTATCGAACTCGATGGGTCGGACCTCTACGAATTTGGTGCTCATGAAATTTCAAACTGGACAAGGGATGATAATTTGATTCCTTTTGAGAAATCTGCTTGGGCAGTTCAAAATGACTTCAACGTTATTGGAAAAAGAATAACTAAGGTGATTCAAAGGGATTTCGAAGAATATTATGATGGTTCGCTGACTTTGCTTCTCGAGAACAATATCATTTTAGAGCACCAGACAACTAATGGCGATCAATTATTTATCGATGAATTTAATGGAGAGAATTAACAGCTTATAACACGGGTTTTGCGTCAGGCGGGCTGATGTGCACACTTAGAGCTTAGTTACTTCTAATATACTTTAGTAATAAATTGAAGCTTTGTGCTCCGAAACCCGCCCGAACGCAAAGCCTGAAACCGTTAGCACTCATAGGGCGGACAAAAAATCATGACAAAACATTTCGTACTGACAATTCTAACTTTTTTTTCGGTTTTCTCCTGCCAGACAGGCGACCAAAAAATATTGTTGGCAATTGGACACTTGTAAGTAAAATAAAAGACGGACAAGAACTAAGAAAAAATGATGATGATCGAATACAACTTGAATTTTTAGCCAACGGTGAAATGAAACATCTCGTTAACGGCGGACGAGCTGGGATTGGTTTTTACTCCTACAAAATTATTATGGACTCCATATACCGCACAGGTATTCAAATAAACTCTTTAGGCAAAAGTGACTCTACATTCATCGGTAGCAACAAATTTTCCATTCGACTTGACACCTTGGCCATCGTTACTGATGCAGGAATTTTGCGTTATAAAAAAGATGATAAATGAAAATTACTCGAGAATTTATAATAAACTGTGTGCGCCTTACGAAGTGCTAACAGCAAGCAAGCGAGCACTTTTTGTGGGTTGCGCCTAAATGTGTAACTTGACATTACAAAAAGCGAACGCCTGTTGCCTTCCGTTAGAGGTAATGCGTCACGACATATCGTAAGACAAAAAACATGCGGACTTTTTTATATTTCTTCCTTTTTTTAATGACGTTTGACTCAATGGCACAGGTCGACAAATCGAAAAAACATCAATACAGAATAGAGCAGCTAAGACCAGCGGTAAATCTGTACGACTCAATTGTGCACATTTCTGGTTGGTTTACGGTACAGACTTATTATAATCAAAATAACTGCTACTATTATGTGACGGAGAATAATAAGAAAATCCAATGTCGATGTGGCGACACTACAAATCCTTGCTATTCCACAGTCAGTAATAAAACCTACCAAAGACTTTTTAAATTATTGCAGACAAATGGCGCATTGGAAATTGCATCCACGACTTGGCCTGACTTAGAACATTATACCATAAGAATAGTATACAAAATAAACAAACTGACAGGCCTTAAACACGCTTATATATTTACAATTGGTAAAATAGCAATCGCAGAGGCAAAAAAGACTCGCGTCGACAAAGAAATTACAGAGAATATTTATTTGGAAGCATATAAGGACCACTAAACAGGAACAATACCTGTGTGTGACGCACAACCCCTAACAACAAATAAACGTTAGTGGGCTCATTTTAACGATTAACCCGGCAATTTACCGTGTTGACGGATAATCTACTGTCAGGTCGAGCGGAGTCGAGACCCTTGACTATTGGGCTACATTTCTCGACTCCCGAGGCAAGCTCGGGACAAGTTTCGCTCGAAGTGTCAATTTATTTTAGTAATTCAATTTTTAACTGTAACAGAACTGTCATAGAATAATATTACTCTATCAGCAGCTTTCCGCTAACTGTTTTATTTTCAGGGCCGGCTACCTGGTACAGGTAAACTCCTGGTTTAAGTTCCGTGGTTACGTTCGTATGGCCGGGCGCCAGTTTTTGTTCAAATACTTTCTGGCCCAGCTGGTTTATAATCATTAAAATAGCTTCCTGTTCAACCATAATATTAAACCGGTTTTGATTGGGGTTAGGATAAACACCGGTGGTCAGTGTGTTATTGTTTTTATCCATGCCTGTACAGATCGATACAAACTGCATAATGGTATACGAGCTGCTGCAGCCATTGGCATCGGTGCCGGTTACGGTGTAACCTGTGGTTATCAGTGGGTTTACGTTAATCGTAGCAGTGGTTTGGCTGGTGCTCCAGCTGTAAGTGCTGGCGCCGGTAGCAGTAAGCACTGCTGTTTCAAAGCGGCACATCATTGTTTTTGAAGAGGTGGCGCCTACGTTGGGCAGGGGCAGGGCAGCCACGGTAAAGCCGGCCGTACTTTGGCAGTTGGCAGAGCTGGTGCCCGTTACTGTGCAGGTAAAGTTTTGTGCACCGGGCGTGGCAGTTATGCTGCTGCCCTGCGTACCGGTACTCCACAAAAACGTGTTTGCCCCTGTGGCGGTAAGCGTAGTGCTTTGTCCCAGGCATACAGCGGTAGTGCCAATAACGCTTATTAGCGGCAATGGCTCAATCGCGAGCGGAATCATAACCATGGGAGTGGCGGTGCAGGAATTGGCTTGTGCAAAATAAGGATAGACGGTGGAGGTTTGCGCTATGGGTGCAAAGCCAGAGTACACAGAACCTGTGCCAATGGCGTTGGGCGAAGTTTGATTGTACCAGCTGATAGTGGCCGGGTATGTTGTAAAGGCGGTAAAGCTGATGGCACCGCCGCTGCATACGCTTGTTGATGAAACTGTCACACTATCCGGGTTACAGGGAGGCTTGAATTTCCAGAGATCATTCATCTGGTCGGATGAAACAGAGCTGGCATCCATACCAAGGCCGCCAAACAGCCATAGTTCACCGTTCAGCGGGGCTTTCCACCAGGTATTGTACTCACGCGCACCGGGCACACTGGCTGGGCTTGTTACACCTTGTGTGCCATATGTGCCATTTTGATTTATAGTTTGCGCACCTTTCATCCAGGTCCATTCGTTAGTAACAGGGTCGTATCTCCATATATCGTTAAGGGCGTTCACATTGGTGGCGCTCCATCCCAGGCCGCCAAATACCCAGTATTTGCCCATACCATCTTTCCAACTGGCGCTGCTAAGCCTTCCGCCTGGCACATTGGTGTTTGATGGCACACCCAGGGTGCCATACAGGCCCGCCTGGTTTACGGTGTTTGATCCGTTCATCCAGGTCCAGTTGCCGGTGCTGGCATTGTAAAGCCACATATCGTTCAGGTAGCCGGGCGAAGTGGTAGAGGCATAACCCCTTCCGCCAAACAACACAAGATCGCCTGCGCTGTTGGTCCAAAAGCAGGGAAACTCGCGTGAGCCGGGTAAATTGCCAGCTGCCGGGGTTTGAAGTGTGCCGTAAACACCTGGGATGATACCGCCGGCGCTGCTGCCGCTCACCCAGGTCCATTGATTCGTTGCAGGATTAAAGTTCCAGAGATCATTTAAAAAGGTGCTGCCACCGCTGATTGCAAAGCCCCTGCCGCCAAACAGCCACAGCTTGCCGGTGTTATCCACCCAGGTGGCCGAGCCATATCGCGCACCCGGCATATTGGAAGGTGCGGCCACGTTTTGTGTGCCATACACACCGTTAGCATTAATACCGTTAGAGCCGCTCATCCAGGTCCACTCGTTGGTGGTGGGATTGTATTTCCAAAGATCGGCCAGCCGGTTAGCCGATGCCGATGGGGTAGAGGAGATGCCATCGCCGCCAAACAGCCAGAAATTGCCGCTGGCATCGGTCCAGGTAACGCTAAACTCCCTGGCGCCGGGCTCGTTGGTGGGAGCTGCCACGCCTTGTGTGCCATACATGGCGGTGGCATTGGGTGTGTTGGACCCGCGGATCCAGGTCCAATCATTGGTACTGGGATTGTATTTCCATAAATCGTTGAGCCAGCAAATGTTGGTGTTCGTGGTGTAGCCTTCCCCGCCAAACAGCCACAGGCTGCCCTGAGCGTCTGTCCAGGTGGCGCAGCCGTGGCGCCCGCCCGGGTTATTGGCTGCAGCTGCTGTGCCTTGTGTGCCGTAGGTTCCGGCCACACTGCTGCTGGTGCTGCCTTTCATCCAGGTGAAATTTTGTGCAAATGCTGTAGCAGAGAAACATGCAGCGGCAATCAAAAAATTGAATTTATTTTTTTTCATAATAGCAGGCTTAGTATTTAAGTTTAAGAAAAATCAATATGAGGTGTAAGCTAAGCTAATTATAAAATCAATTCAAAAAAATTGTTTCCCGCATCAAATGTATGGTTATACTCACTCAAACTTATATCTGGCGGTTAAACAAGTGTGGGTTATGATTAAGAATTAATATCTGGATAGCTTTTTAATCAACGTTTTAATTGAGAAATAAACCTTCAAGGTTTTTTTAAGCAGCAGTACGAAACCTTGAAGGTTTGTACCGATTCTTTTTGGAAACATATTAGAAAACAAAAAGGAGCCCACCCGGAGCTCCTTTTAATGAAGATATATTTATGCTGTTACGCTTCTTTTTTTTCTGCTACGCCCTCAGGCTTTGGCAGAAGCGCTTTGCGGCTCAGCTTTATTTTTTTGGTTTTCGGATCGTCGCCCACGTATTTTACTTCCACCATATCACCTTCTTTCAGCACGCCTTCAAGGGTATCAATGCGTTTCCAGTCGTATTCGCTGATGTGCAGTAATCCGTCTTTACCAGGCATGATCTCTACAAAAGCGCCGTATGGCATAATGGTTTTTACTTTGGCTTTGTAAATGTCGCCAATTTCAGGTACGGCCACAATGCCTTTAATTTTCGAAAGGGCAGCAGAAACATCGTTCAGGTTGGTGCCAAAAATCTCAACAATGCCATTTTTGTCTACCTCGGTAATAACGATGGTGGTGTTGGTTGTTTTTTGCATCTCCTGGATCACTTTGCCACCTGGCCCGATTACGGCGCCAATAAATTCGCCCGGGATCACGATCTTCTCAAAGCGTGGTGCCTGTGGTTTGTAATCTTCGCGTGGCTCAGAAATAGCCTTCAGCATTTCGTTCATGATATGCAGACGGCCGGCTTTTGCCTGGTCCATCGCTTTAGCCATTACCTCGTAAGGCAGGCCGTTTACTTTCAGGTCCATTTGCACGGCGGTAATGCCATCGCGGGTACCGCACACTTTAAAGTCCATATCTCCC
This sequence comes from Bacteroidia bacterium, assembly GCA_044221905.1. GTDB lineage: Bacteria > Bacteroidota > Bacteroidia > B-17B0 > Aurantibacillaceae > Aurantibacillus. The sequence goes on along the minus strand of JBGAOE010000004.1, from coordinate 282,619 downwards.
AGGTGATCTTCGTCACCAAGAATATCTGAAAGGATCGCGTAATTGTTTTTCTCGTCGGTGATCAAACCCATGGCAATACCTGCCACCGGTTTTTTGATCTTCACACCGGCATCCATCAGTGCCAGCGTGCCTGCGCACACAGTGGCCATGCTCGATGAGCCGTTGCTTTCCAGGATATCGCTCACAATACGAATGGTATAACCGGTATCGGTAGGTACCATGTTTTTGAGCGCGCGCAGCGCCAGGTTGCCGTGGCCTACTTCTCGGCGGCCGGGACCGCGGTTTGGCTTGGCTTCGCCGGTGCTAAAGCCTGGGAAGTTGTAATGCAGTAAAAATGTTTCTTCGCCCTGGTTAAATGCCCCGTCTATTTTTAATTTATCCAATGGAGTACCAAGCGTAACGGTGGTTAAGGATTGGGTTTCGCCGCGGGTAAACACCGCGCTACCGTGTGGGGTAGGCAGGTAGCCTGCTTCGGCCCAAATGGGGCGGATGTCGGTGGTTTTACGGCCATCGAGGCGTACTTTTTCGTCAATTGCCAGGCGTCGTACAGCTACATACTCCACTTCGTGGTAATATTTATTGATCAGAGCCTCTTTTTCCTTTAATTCTTCGGGGCTGTATTGTTTTTTAAACTCTTCCAGCGGCGCTTTAAAGTTAACCTTACGGTTGTTTTTGTTTGGATCGAGTTTTTTAGCCGCGGCGTAAACAGCGTCGTAGGTTTCTTTCATCACCTTGGCTTTCAGGTCGGCGTCGTTCACCTCGTGGTTGTATTCGCGTTTTGGCTTTAAGCCTGCTTTTGCAGCAAACTCGCCAATGGCTTTAATCTGCAGCTTAATGGCTTCGTGCGCAAACTTAATAGCTTCCAGCATTTCCTCTTCGCTCACTTCTTTCATTTCGCCTTCTACCATGGCAATATCAGAGGCTGACGCTGCCACAATCATATCGATGGTGCTTTCTGCCAGCTGTTGTTTGGTAGGGTTAATCACCAGCTGCCCGTTGATTTTGGCAACGCGCACTTCGCTGATGGGGCCGTTAAATGGAATGTCGCTCACTGCGATGGCTGCCGAAGCGGCTAAGCCTACCAGGGCATCGGGCATATTTTCCTTATCGGATGAGATAAGGGAAAGCATTAATTGAGTATCGGCATGGTAATCGTCCGGGAATTGCGGGCGCAGGGCGCGGTCTACAATACGGCTGATGAGCACTTCGTAATCCGATAATTTTGCTTCGCGCTTAAAAAAACCGCCGGGGAATCTTCCGGATGAGGCATATTTTTCCTGGTAATCAACGGTTAAAGGTAAAAAATCAACACCTTCTTTTGCGTCCTTGTTGCTTACTATGGTGGCCAGTATCATGGTATCGCCCAGGCGTACCACTACGGCGCCGTCGGCCTGCTTGGCCAGTTTCCCTGTTTCCAGCGTAATCGTGCGGCCGTCGGCCAGATTAAAGCTGTGTGTAATTCCTATTTGTGACATTGTTCTTTGTTTTGTGTTCCAACGTTTTTTGGAACGGATTTATATTTTATTTTTTGAGTTTCTAACAAAAAAGGCACTTCGAATGTTGTTCGAAATGCCCCCCTTTTATAAATGTGAATCCGCCCGATTGCAACCGGGATTATTTACGGATATCTAATGTTTTAATGATCGCACGGTAACGTGTTAAATCATTTTTCTTTAAATAATCTAATAAAGCGCGGCGTTTACCAACTAAGTTCAACAAAGCGCGCTGCGTGCCAAAATCTTTTTTATTACCTTTTAAGTGATTGGTTAAGTGATCAATGCGCAGGGTGAAGAGGGCGATCTGCGATTCAGAGCTGCCAGTGTTTTTTTCACTTCCACCGTGTTTTTTAAAAATGTCCTTCTTTACTTGTGATGATAAATACATTATTCTCGTTTTTTTAAGGACACAAAGATAACAGTATTTACTTAAAACAAAAATATTTTTCAGGTAATTTAAAGGCGTTTTGCCTCTAAATCACACATTTTGAAGCAGTTTAAGAACACCAGGGCTGGCTGGTTCATAAAAAAGTCCGCCATTTTATAAAATGGCGGACTTTTAGGTTTTAGCAAAAATCTATTGTTTTATAACGCGAACCACCTGCAGAACCTTATTTTGCTGCCTCAGCTGCAGCAGGTAAACACCCGCCGGCTCGCTTCCCAGGTCCAGGGTGGTTTCCGGCGTGGTAAGCTCTTTTTGCCGGATGAAAGCACCCAATAAATTATAAACCTCTATTACCCGGTCAGGCTCTGCCGAGCCGGTGGATATGTTTAACAGGCCGGTGCCCGGGTTTGGGTAAACCCGCATCATGGCATTGTTTGCCGCCAGCTCTGGCAGCGCGGTGCAGGGCGCTACAGATTGCACCAGGCTGATGCTGTGGGTGCAGCCGGTGGCCGTGTTGGTACCGGTAACAATGTAATTGGTGCTGATGAATGGAGAAACCGTAATACTGGATACGCTGAGGCCGTTATTCCACGAGTAGGAAGTGGCCCCGCTGGCGGTTAACACTGCCGATTCGCCCTTGCAGATCACATTTTTTGACGAGCTGATGCTCACCGTAGGATTGGGATTTACGGTAACAGACACGGTGCTGGTTTTTGAGCAGCCGCTGTTGGTTTCGGTCACATCCACCGTATACGTGGTGGTGATGGTGGGAGCTACCACGGCCGTTTGAAAAGGCAGCCCGGTACCTATCTGCCAGTTGTAATTGTAATTGCCCGATCCGGCCGCGCTCACCACCAGGGAAGCATTTTTGCCCTTGCAAATGGTGGTGTTGGAAGTAACGGTTACCGACAGGTTAACAACCGATATATCCACCGATGCCGTGTTTATGCAGCCGTTTGAATTGGTGCCTGTGGCTACATAGGTGGTGCTGGTGGCTGGCGCTGCCAGGGCATAAGTGGCTGTGGCCGGTCCGCCGGTCCACGTGTAGCTTCCGGCGCCGCCGGCAGTAAACGACAATGCGCCGCCCACACAAACAGAGGTGGTGTTGCTTAAAATGCTCATAAGGGGCAGCGGATTAATGGGAAGGGATATGACGGCCGATGCGGGGCAATTGAGTGTGTTGGTGCCAAGCACCGTATAGCTGTTGGGTCCGGCAGGGCACACGCTGATGGTTTGATTGCTCACGCCCGTACTCCAGGTATAGCTGGTAAGCCCGCCGATAGAAAGGGTGGCGCACGATCCGGCGCACACCGAGGTGGGCGTGGCGGCTATGGCAAGATTGGCGCTGCCGTATACAGCCTCAATGTCAAAATACCCGAAGTTTTGTACCAGGGGAATCAGCGATCCGGCGGTAATACCGGTATATACGTACAGCCCCGATGGAATGTAATACGATGAAAAAGTGCCGGCCGGCCGGTAAGTAACAGCAAGGGGATTTATCTGGGCAAAGCCGATGTAATATTGTGTGCTGCCTGTCAAATTCTGCGGGGTGGCAAAAGTAAAAGGCTGGGTGGTGCCAAGCATGGCATTTGTTACCGTAATGGTGTTGGTGGTGGCAATAATAGCCCCAGCGGCGCTCAAGAGTACACCGCACAATTGCTGGTTCACACAGGCCGGGTCAATGCTCACGCCACCGTTAATAGCTACCAGCGAATTTGCATTTGTATTGTACAAACCCGTGGCAATAATACCGGCGCCGGCGCCAAAGCCCACAGACTGGGTGGTATAGCTCGTAGGCGGGTTTTGCGCCCAGGTATCGCAGGTAACGCTTTGCTGGTAAGTGGCAGAGTTATTAAGATTGTTTTGATCGCCGGACACGCTTACCGTAATGTTATTTATGCCAAGGGTTAAAGGGTTAAAAGCCGAAAAGCTCACCAGACTGCCTGCCCCGGCCGCCAGGGAAGCGATGGTTTGACTGTTGTTAAACGTATTGGCCCCGCTTACGGCCACACTCACCGTAATATTGCTTTTGGCCACGTTACTGATATTGTGCACATAGGCTTTGATGGTATGTGAAAGCCCAAGCGTGGCAGCCACCTTGCCCGGGGCTTCAATGCCTATTACCTGTATGTCGTTGTTATTAGGATTGGTAAAGCCAAATAAAAATGCGGGACGTATGTTCGTTAACGTGAGGCTGGATTGAGCTGACGCACCGGAATAAGCGATAGCACCCCCACCGCCCGGCAATGGCAGCGTTGCATTTTCGCACAGGTATTGCGCCCCGGTAGTGCCAAAAGGCCCGGTGGAAACCCAGTCGTAGGCCACATACAGCCCACCCCCGGTATAGTTAAAAGGTGTTGAAAGGGTTACTATTACAGATGTGGCGCCAACAGCCGGCACGGTCATTACATTGGCAAAAGCGCTGGTCATGCCGGTAAGGGCAGTGCCAAACACGGTGCCTTTCTGATAGCTAACGTCGCTGGTGTTTTGAAGATACACCGTAAAATTACCTGAAACAGGGCTGCTGGTTACGCCCGTGTTAAGAGTAAAGCCAAATGAAGAAATATTAACCCCCGATGGCATGTTAAATAAATCGGCCTGGGGCACCAGGAAACAGGCACTCAGGTAGGCGTGTGCCGAAGTGCCGTTTGGCCCCCGGTTAATGCTGGTTGCATTATTGTTGAGAGGCGCTTCCACCACCAGGTTGGTTTGGCCAAAAGCCAGGAAAGTGAAAAACAAAGCCGCAAAGAAGAGTAGAGATCTTTTCATAAGCTGAGGATTTAAGGGTTTAGTTAGTATAAATATATCATAATAAAGCACATGGTAAAATGATTTTAACATAAAACAAAAGCCCCGCGGTTTTATCGCGGGGCTCAAAAAAAGATAATATATACTGGTTTTACTTTTTAGCGTCGGCCAAAAACTGGGCCAGGCCGCTGTCGGTAAGCGGGTGTTTGAGCAATGCGGTAATAGCGCTCAGCGGGCAGGTAGCCACATCGGCACCAATTTTAGCACACTGGATTATGTGCATGGGGTGACGCACGCTGGCTGCAAGAATTTGTGTTTCGTAACCGTAGTTATCATAAATAAGGCGTATGTCTTCAATCAGTTGCAGCCCGTCGGTGCTCACATCGTCGAGGCGTCCAATAAAAGGCGACATATAAGTGGCCCCGGCTTTTGCAGCCAGCAGCGCCTGCCCCGCAGAGAACACCAGGGTACAATTGGTTTTAATGCCTTTTTCGGTAAAATATTTAATGGCTTTTACACCGTCTTTTATCATCGGTATTTTTACCACAATTTGTGGGTGTAACTCGGCCAGGGCCTCGCCTTCGCGTACCATGCCTTCAAAATCGGTGGAAATTACCTCGGCGCTTACATCGCCGGTTACGATCTTGCAGATATCCACATAGTGTTTCAGAATGTTGTCCTGGCCTTTGATGCCTTCTTTTGCCATCAGCGAAGGGTTGGTGGTTACACCGTCTAATACCCCTAAGTCCTGCGCTTCTTTAATCTGGGCCAGGTTGGCCGTGTCAATAAAAAATTTCATGCTTTTGTTTAATAATTTAAGGCTATGAAGATACGGTTTTGATTGAATTTATGCCGTTAAAAATTAGAAAGTTGAAAAGTGGGGAAGTTTGTCAGTTACCGGGTTAGAAAAGAAAAAGGCAGGAGGCAAGAGTCAAAACAGCAAGATGTAAGCCCAGGACTGTAAGTTTAGTTGTGATACAAAATACAGTGTACAGGATACAAATCCGGACTAAGGACTTACAGAATAATCAGTTCCATCTATTAAAAACCAAGCATTAAACACTAAAAACTGGAAATATTCTTCGCACAGATCCACGCCGTGCTCCAGGCGCTCTGAAAATTAAAGCCACCGGTAATACCATCGATGTTGAGCACCTCGCCGCAAAAAAACAGGCCTGGCATCAGCTTGCTCTGCATGGTTTTAAAATCAATTTCTTTCAGGTTCACACCACCGCAGGTTACAAACTCTTCTTTAAAAGTGGTTTTGCCCTCCATGTTAAAGCTGCTGTTGCCAATATTATTAGCAAGCTGCTGCAGCGGTTTATTGCCAATCTCGGCCCAGGGTCTTGCATTATCCATACCAGACTGCGAACACAAAAATTCCCACAAGCGTTTTGGCAGCTGAAATTGGGGATTGGTGTAAGGCAATGCTTTTGCTTTTTCCTTTTGAAATAATTTTAACTCGTTTGTTATTTCATTAATGGTCAGCGGATAAGCCCAGTTTACCAAAACAGAAGCTTTATATCCGGTGTCAAAAAATTCTTTGGCCGCAAACGCCGAAAGCTTAAGTACCGCAGGTCCGCTCAGGCCCCAGTGCGTGATTAACACCGGCCCGGCATAATTCAGTTTGCTTTCTTTTATTTTTACTTCAGCCAGCGGGACGCTCACTCCTTGCAATTCCTGCTTGATGGCTTCGCCGGGAAGGTTTAAAGTAAACAGGCTGGGAATGGGATCGTCGATCCGGTGCCCCAGGTCCTGCACAATTTTATAGGCCGAGGTTTTGTTATGCCCGCCCAGTGCACAGATCAAGGCATCGGCTTCCATCAGTCCCCGGCTGGTGCTTACAGAAAATCCCAATTCCTGTTTCTGGATTTTTATCACCTCCGTTTGCAGCATTATTTCAATGCCCATGTTACCGGCCAGTTTCAAAAAACAGTCAATAATGGTCTGGCTGTCGTTCGAGTAGGGGAACATGCGCCCGTCGGCTTCTGTCTTCAGGGTAATGCCGTGTTGCCCGAACCAGTTAATGGTATCCTGCACGCTGAATTGTGCAAACACCTGCAGCAGCTCTTTATTGCCCCGCGGGTAATTTTTTACCAGCTCACGGTTATCAAAACAATGGTGGGTAACATTGCAGCGGCCACCGCCTGATATTTTTACTTTGGAAAGAAGTTTGTTTGTTTTTTCGAGGATGCTAATGCGGTAACCCGGTTGTTGTAATGCCAGGTTAATAGCGGCAAAAAACCCTGCTGCGCCGCCGCCGATGACGATTATTTTTTTTTGCTCGGTAATATTCTTTTGGGTTTAATTTCCAGGTACATTTAAACCGCTTAAAATTAGGTATTATTTCCGGGGCATTGAATCTGGCCTTATAGAATTCTATGCAGCCTTGATTTTTTGTTACTTTTTCATCAGAGCCTGCCCCGAACTTGCTTCGGGGGAAAAAATAAGCGGAAGAACATTAAATGATTGTTTAATTGATAGGCTTCAAAGCTCTTGTTATCTCCCGTTTCCCAAAAGGCCCTTCGGGGTTTTCCACCTTAAATCCAATTTGTTTGAGCAGGCGCTTTACATCGCCTTTAGCACAAAAAGTAACCAGGCAGGCACCGCGAGCCATGGCTGTAAATAATTTTTCGAACAGGGCCGGGGACCAGCAATCGGGTGCAGCCTGTGGGTCAAAGGCATCGTAATACACCAGGTGCAGTGGCTCCGGAAAAATAAAATCGTTGATGTCTGTTTTAAATTTCGCCAATGTAAAAAACGGATCAACGGTTACGGGCTGCTGCCAGGGGAGGTGCAGCAGGCGTTGAAAAGCTTCGCGACCCGGGCCTTCTTCCGCGTAATTTAATTCGGGATACAATTCCGGTGGCACCGGGTATTTTTCAACCGCCGCATAATTTATGTGAAGCGCATGCTGCTTTGCCTCCTGCCAGGTGAGCCAGGCGTTGAGCCCTGTGCCAAAGCCCATTTCAAACACCTGCAGCGGTGAATCAAACAGCTTGATCACTTGTTTTAATCCCTGCTCAATGTAAATGTGTTTGCTCTCCTGCATGGCGCCGTAGCGCGAATGATAGGTGGCATTCACCACGGTGTTGAGCAGGGTTACCGATCCGTCCTGTGTATGTTGCACCCGGAGGGCCACTATTTTTTTGCTTTTCTGTAAATAAGAAACAACAGCACCGGCAGTAAAAAAATATCGGCCAGCACGGCAATAATAATGGTGATGCAAATGAGGAAGCCGAAATAAAACACGCTCTGAAAATCACTGATCATAAGGCTCATAAAGCCGCCCATGAGAATAAGCGTGGTTAAAATAATAGGTTTGCCGGTTTCAAAATACGTGCGCTTAAAGGCATACATCAGGCTTTTGCCGTAACCCAGCTCTATTTTAAGCCGTGAAATAAAATGGATGGTGTCGTCGGTGGCAATGCCAAAGGCGATGCTGAACACCAGCGAGGTGGCAGCCTTCAGCTCGATGCCGGCAAAGCCCATAATACCGCCGATAATTATCAAAGGAATAATGTTGGGAATGATAAACACCAGCACCATGCGCCAGCTGCGGTGCAGGAAGAAGGTGAGGATGCCGATCACAATAATGGAAAATACAAAGCCCTGAGTCATGTTGCTCACCATGTATTCGTTATTACGGTCAATCAAATGCGCCGCACCGGTGAGCTTAAACTCCAGCAGGTTTTTATCCATGTGCGTGTCGATAAAAGCCATTAATTTTTTATTGTACTCGTTTACCTGAATGCTTCCAACGTCGCGTATTTTGGCGCTGATACGCGTTTGACGGCCATCAGGGGCGATCAGCCGCTTTACGTCGCGATTCTTTTTATTGCTTCTCAGCTGCGCGGCAATGGCTTCAAAATCGTCCCTGTCGGGAAAATGCCGTGAGCTGTCGGCCGTTGAGCTTTCGTAAATAGAGCGCACCAGGCTCGGGGGCGAAAGTAAAAAGCCGGCATCGTATTCGCGCCGCACAAAACCATCCAGGGCATCCAGCTGTTTCATCACCTCGTAATCCCACACGGTTTTGTGCTTATCTTTTACAGTTACCTGCAGCTCAAAAGGCCGCACACCATTGTAATAAGTGTCAAAAAAATTAAAGTCCTGTTTTATTTTCACTTTTGCGCTCAGGTCCTCCAGCAATATATTATTCACTCTTATTTTAAAGATGCCGATAATGGAAAAAAGAAGCATCACACCTGTAATCACCAGGATTGTTTTCTGATGCCGGAAAATCCAGAACAGGCCGCTGCGCATGGTAGTGTAGGTGCGGTTTTCGGCGCCATGCACCGCTACCAGCTTTTTGGGCGTGAAAAAGAAGAGCAGGGCGGGCAGCAGGGTATAGGTTAATAAAAAAGCAATGGTAACACCCACCGACGTATAGATCCCGAACTCGCGGATAGGCTGGATGCTGGAAAAAAGGAGCGAGAGAAAACCAACCACGGTGGTGAGCAGGGTTAAAAAAGTTGGAAAGCCCACTTCCTTTAAAATAAGCGGGTAAATGCTGTGGCGTGGCGTGCCTTTTGCCAGCTCTTCAAAGTATTTCGAAAAAAAATGAACCACATCGCTCATGCCTGCAATAAAGATCATGGTGGGCAGCATGCTTGTCATCAGGTCAATGGGTTTTCCCAGCAGGTTCATTACGCCCAGGGTCCACAGCACCGACACAATCACAATAATAAGCGGCACTACAACACCGTAGATGCTACGAAAGCTGAACCACAAAAAAATAACCACCACTACAAATGAGAGGCTCATGAAGAGAATGAACTCGCGCTGCAACGTTACCAGGTAAACATTCTGCGCAAAAATGCGCCCTACAAAATGAGTGTCGTCGAACCTGAAGCTGCGGATGGTTTGCTCAATGCTTTTGGCCAGGCGGTCTGATTTTTCTTTAGAAAGGATATCATCCGTTTTAATAAATATACTCAGCGATTTGGCGTTGAGCGGAAAAAAGGAGCCTGCCAGGAACGAGGAGCGGTAAATAGCCAGGCTATCGGCTGCGTACAGGCTTTCGTCCTCGATGTGCATCACCCGTTTTTGAACCGGCACCGGTCCATCGATGGAAAGTGTTTTTAAGCTGGTGGGCGAGCTTACGCGCTGCACAAAATCGAGCTCTGCCAGGCGCCGGCTCAGGCTGTCAACCCGCAGCAAAAAATCCTTTTTAAAAATACCGGCCTTGTTCTCAACGGCCACCAGGGCAAATTCGTTGTCGTATTCAAAGGTTTTGCGGTAATTATTGTACACTTCCAACTCGTGGTCCTCGTTCGGAAAAAAAGCTTCAAAATCATAGTTGAAACTGATGTTGAGCAGCCGGGAACCGCAAAAAACAGAGAAGGCGAGAACGAAAACAATTATTATTAAATTATATGTTCTTTGCGCTTTAATAGAGCGTAAATTTACACACTTTCAATAAATAAAAACTTATCTTTGAGCCTCAAAAATCCGACTAATCATTAAACCGTATTGATATGCCAAAAGGAATTTATAAAGTGCCCGTAGCGGCCAACGAGCCTGTAAAAAATTATGCCCCCGGCAGCGCCGAACGCAAAGAGCTGCAGGCAATGTTAAAAGAGCTGCGCAGCCAGGAGCTCGACATCCCGATGTATATCGGCGGGCAGGAGGTGCGCAGCAATAACAGGGCGCGCCTGGCGCCACCACACGATCATAAGCACACCCTTGGCCATTTTCATAAAAGCGATAAAACACACGTAACACAGGCTATTAACGCCGCCCTGGCAGCCAGAGAAAAATGGGTGGCCATGAGCTGGGAGCAGCGCGCGGCTATTTTCTTAAAAGCCGCCGACCTCATTGCCGGACCTTACCGTGCTAAGTTAAATGCGGCCACCATGCTAGGCCAGAGCAAAAATGCCTACCAGGCTGAAATTGACAGCGCCTGCGAGATCATTGATTTTTTACGCTTCAATGTGCAATACATGACCGAGATCTATAACGAGCAGCCCATTTCGAGCCCCGGTGTTTGGAATCGCCTGGAGTGGCGCCCGCTGGAAGGATTTGTATATGCGCTTACGCCGTTTAACTTTACTGCCATTGCCGGCAACCTGCCCAGCAGCTGTGCCCTGATGGGCAACGTGGTGGTTTGGAAGCCCAGCAATACGCAGGTGTACAGCGCCAACGTGCTGATGGAGATTTTCAGAAAAGCAGGCGTGCCTGACGGGGTGATCAACCTTATTTACCCAAGCGGGCCCGATGCGGCAGAGGTGATCTTTAACCACCGCGATTTTGCGGGCATTCACTTTACCGGCAGCACCGAGGTGTTTCAAAACATCTGGCAAACCATTGGCAATAACATTCATAAATATAAATCGTACCCGCGCATTGTGGGCGAAACCGGCGGCAAGGATTTTATTATGGCACATGCGTCGGCCGAGGCCAAAGCGCTTGCGGTTGCCATTGCGCGTGGCGCCTTCGAATACCAGGGCCAGAAATGCTCTGCCGCATCGCGTGCTTACGTTCCTTCCAATTTGTGGAAAGAAGTGAAGGGCTACCTGGTGACCGACCTCAAAACTATGAAAATGGGGCCTACCGAAGATTTTACCAACTTTATAAACGCAGTGATTGATGAAAAGAGCTTTGATAAGCTGGCGTCTTATATTGAATCTGCTAAAAAGGACAAGGACGTTGAAATTGTTGCGGGTGGGGGTTACGATAAAAGCAAAGGCTACTTTATTGAGCCCACCATTATTCTCACCAAAGATCCAAAATACGTAACCATGTGCGAAGAGCTGTTTGGCCCGGTGCTCACGGTGTATGTATACGATGAGACTAAGTTTGAAGAAACGCTGGATCTGGTGGATTCTACCTCCATTTATGCCTTAACCGGTTCCATCATTGCGCAGGACCGCTACGCCATTGAGCTGGCCACCGAAAAGCTGAGCAATGCCGCCGGTAATTTTTACATTAACGATAAATGCACGGGGGCCGTGGTGGGCCAACAGCCCTTTGGCGGCGCCAGAGGCAGCGGCACCAATGATAAGGCCGGCTCCAAGATCAACTTGCTGCGCTGGGTAAGCCCACGCACTATTAAAGAAACTTTGAATCCGCCCACCGATTACAGGTACCCGTTTTTACAGGCCGATTAACTTTTAACTTATTTTAAAAAAGCCCTGCCCGGAAACTCCGCGCGGGGCTTTTTGTTGTAATATAAAGCGTGTTAAAAGTATACTGTTTTGTTTGTTAAATTAGATGAAACAACCTTGCTGCAAGCCTGAATTAACAGGCTTTTGGCCTCAAATACTTGCGCCTGTAGAATTAAAATCATAACTTTAGATTTGTAATAAATTCATAAATTCTAAACACAACCAATCTAATCTAATGAAGCTAAATTTAAAACTGGCTGCAGCGTCCTTACTCTTATCGGCAGGGCTGCAGGCGCAAAACCAGGCCGGCGCCCCTCCTCACAGAACCTGTGCCACTCCTGTGCCTTCCGCTGAATGGGACAACTGGTTTAACCAAAAGGTGGACGAATACAAACAAAACCGCGCCAGCGGCAGGGTACAAAGCACCAATTTCACCATTCCGGTAATTGTACACGTGATCCACGGCGGGCAGGCGGTTGGCTCTTATCCAAACATTTCGCAGGCGCAGGTTAACTCGCAGATTGCGGTTTTAAATAACGATTTTGCCGGTACAGGCCTTAATGTGAGCAATCTTGCCGCCACAGCTTTTTCGGCGGTGGGAGCGGCCAATTGCAGTATCAGCTTTTGCCTTGCTCAAATGGATCCTTTCGGAAACCAGCTGGTTGAGCCCGGAATAGACCGTGTGAATTATGTTACCAACGGCTGGACCAACCCGGCCTCTTCTTCTTTTAACACCAGCGTATCGTTTCAAAATAATTTTAACAGCGCTATTAAGCCTAACACCATTTGGGATGCCACCCGTTATTTCAACATCTGGGTTTCCGATGAGGCAGCCAACGTAGATCTGCTGGGTTATGCCACGTTTCCCATTGGCACCGGCCTGGGCGGAATTAACAATGGCAGCGGCACCGGCACCACCGATGGGGTGTGGGTATGGGCCAAAGCTTTTGGCAACACCGGCTCGGTGTTACCACCTTATAACAAGGGCCGCACCGCTACACACGAAATTGGCCACTGGCTGGGCTTAAGGCACATTGGCGGCGATGGCAACAACAATGTGAACGGTGATTGCAACGCCTCTGATTTTTGCAACGACACGCCTCCGCAAAAAGGCGGCTTCTCTTCCGGCCAATTCGGTCAGAATTTCGGTTCGCCGTCTTATCCTTTATATGCCACCGGTCCTAACTCCTGCTCAAGCTCGCCCAACGGCTGCATGTTTATGAATTTTATGGATTATGTAGACGATGCTGCCTGCTATATGTTTACGCCTGATCAAAGCTCGCGTATGACCACCGCTATGACCAACGGCACCTACCGCAGCCAGTTAACCGCCAGCTCGCTTACGCTTTGCAGCAGCGTGCCGGCAGTGATGCCTTCTGCCAATTTTTCTGCAGTCAGCGTTGGCTGTATCGATTCCCTGATTGCGCTTACCAATGCTTCTACGGGCACGCCTACGCCAAGCTACCAATGGTTGGTGAGCCCAACCATGCCCGGCACCCAGTTTTTGCCTAACAGCACTTCTGTAAATCCGAATATTAAATTTTTAACACCTTCAACGTACACCATCACCTTGCAGGCCACCAACACAGCGGGCATGAATTCGACCACCCGTGTGATTACAGTTAACGACTGTTCAATAGCCACCGGCCTCAGCAAAAATTCGATGTTCGACAGGGCCATCCTGCTTTCACCCAATCCATCCACCGGCGTGGTTAATATCAGCTCTGCCGTTGGCGGAAAACTGGATGTGAGCGTGCACAACTACCTTGGCCAGTTTGTAACTTCTGCCAGCTTTAAAGATGTGGCTAATTACAGCCTCGACCTGGGTAACTATGCAAATGGTGTATATTTTATCACCATCAGCAACGGCGAGGAAAAAACAATGAAACGACTGATTCTGAATAAATAATCTTTCATCTTTGACTAAAGATGAAAGATTTAAGATAAAAGACTTCAATCCTTAAATAAAAAAGCGGTTCCCATGTTGGAACCGCTTTTTTTATTTTGGTAATATTTTATTCTAGGATCACTTTGTTTTCATTTTGATGTACAGAGAAATCTCTATTTGGCTGTCATTTCGACCAACGGGAGAAATCTGTTTTTTTTCAATAGAGATTTCCCTCCGCCGGAATATTTGTTAATAAGCGGTTCGAAATGACTTATGCTTATTGCGGCTTGTAGTACTTCTTCGCTTCAGGCATATAGGCCTTTAAATCGCGGATGCGCGTTTCATCGCTGGGGTGGGTGCTCAGCAGCTCCGGTGGTTTTTGTCCGCCACTGCTGGCTGCCATGCGTTCCCAAAAACCAACAGCCACCTCGGGATTATAGCCTGCCATAGCGGCAAACACGAGACCCATTTTATCGGCCTCGGTTTCGTGGCTGCGGCTGTATTTTAAAGTGCCTAAGCCGGTGGTAACCCCATAGGCCTGGGCAAACAACTGCTGTGTGAGTGCCGGCTTTTGCGATAAAGCTACCGACAGCGCCGCACCGCCAAACTGGACCAGAAGGCCCTGGCTCATGCGCTGGTTGCCATGGCGGGCAATGGCGTGTGCAATCTCGTGGCCCATCACCACCGCCAGGCTCTGTTCGTCTTGCGTAACGGGCAAAAGGCCGGTGTATACCACCACCTTGCCGCCGGGCATGCACCAGGCGTTTACCGTATTCTCATCCACCACGTTAAATTCCCAGGCAAAACCTTTCAGGTCGTCGCTGGCCTTTTTATCCCTGTAAAACTGCTCCACCGCTTTTTGAATGCGGATGCCGCAGCGCCTTACCAGCATCACCCGGTCGTCGTTATCACCCAGCTTAGGATGTTCGGCCAAAAATTTATCGTATTCGGTAAAGCTCATGGCCATCATTTCGCTTTCGGGCATAAGCGTAAATGCCCGCTTGCCGGTAACCGCGTTTTTATGGCAGCTAAAAAAAACTGCAGAGAGCGCCAGGGCGCAGATAATCACTTTCTTCATAATTTTAATTCAGAAAAATTCAACCTGTCATAAGTTACAAGTTGTAAGTTATAAAGTTACATGTTATTGTCTAAAGCATAAAATCCCTGGGGTAGGGGAATGCGAATTTAAAAACGGGCTAACGCATCAATTCTCGATCCTGGCCGAGAGGCCTCTTTCCAGCAGGGCTTCGCACAAAGGCCGAAGCTTGCGGAACGAGCCGTTTTTTACCACGCATTTGCCGGCATAATGCACTAAGTAGGTACATTGCTCAGCCTGTAAGGCATCGTGTTTGCATACTTTTATGAGCGATTCCGTTACAAATTCAAAAGTGTTCACGTCATCGTTGTACAAAATCAAAGCTTTTGGATTTTCTTCTTTCAGAAGCGTTTCAATCACTTCGTCTTCTAAAATATCCGGCTCGTTTAAATTCATCATGGCGTTGGAATATTAATGCAAAGGTATTAAAAAACCCCGAATCCTGTGTTAACGGGACCGGGGTTTATATGGTTTTAGTTTGATCTTGCTGTTAAGCCTTGTCTTCTTTTTTACTTTTTTTGGCTTTGGGCTTGTGAGTGGTTACAACCACCTCGTCTTTTTCCTTGTTGTAGTCCACTTCTATTTCGTCGCCTTCGGTCAAATTGCTTTTGATGATCTCTTCGGCCATAGGATCCTCCAGGTATTTCTGGATAGCGCGTTTCAACGGCCGCGCCCCATAGTTGCTGTCGTAGCCTTTTTCAACGATGTAATCTTTGGCAGCGTCGGATATTTTGATGGTATAACCCAAACCGTTTACCCTGCCAAACAGGTTAGAGAGCTCAATGTCGATGATCTTGTGAATGTCTTCCCTGCCAAGGGAGTTAAACATTACCACATCGTCAATCCGGTTGAGGAATTCGGGAGCAAAGGCTTTTTTAAGCGCGCTTTCGATCACGCCTTTTGAAGCGTCTTCTTCCCCTTCTTTGCGCGCCTGTGTGCCAAAGCCCACGCCGGTGCCAAAATCCTTCAGCTGGCGGGCGCCAATGTTGGAGGTCATGATAATAATGGTGTTTTTAAAGTCGATCTTACGGCCCAGGCTGTCTGTCAGCAAGCCGTCGTCGAGCACCTGCAGCAGCATGTTAAACACATCCGGGTGCGCTTTCTCGATCTCGTCGAGCAGCACTACCGAATATGGCCTGCGGCGCACTTTTTCGGTCAGCTGTCCGCCTTCTTCATAGCCCACATAGCCCGGAGGCGCGCCAATAAGGCGGGTGGTGGCAAATTTTTCCATGTACTCGCTCATGTCGATGCGGATCAGGGCATCGTCGTTGTCGAACAAATGGCGGGCAAGAATTTTTGCCAGCTGGGTTTTACCCACACCGGTAGGGCCCAGGAATATAAAGGAGCCAATGGGCTTATTAGGATCTTTTAAGCCGGCGCGGTTACGTTGGATGGCTTTTACCACCTTTGCTACGGCTGCATCCTGGCCAATCACTTTGCCTTTAATGAGCTCGTTCATTTTCACCAGCTTGTCGCCTTCGTTTTGGTTTACACGGTTCACCGGCACGCCGCTCATCATGCTCACCACTTCGGCCACGTTTTCTTCTGTTACCGGCATGCGGTTTTGCTTGGTTTCTTCTTCCCAGGCCTTTTTAGCCGTTTCCAGCTGGGTTTGCAGCTGTTTTTCGGTGTCGCGCAGCTTGGCAGCCTCTTCGTATTTTTGTGAACGCACTACCTGGTTTTTGAGCTCTTTAATGTCTTCCATTTTTTTCTCAAGCTCCAGGATGTTGTCGGGCACGGTAATGTTGGTGATGTGCACCCTCGAGCCGGCCTCATCCAGCGCATCAATGGCCTTATCGGGCAGGTGCCTGTCGGTGAGGTAACGGGCGGTTAAGGTTACGCAGGCTTTAATGGCCTCGTCACTGTACGTTACGTTATGGTGCTCTTCGTATTTGGCTTTAATGTTGTTTAAGATCTGCAGGCTTTCTTCCTGCGTGGCAGGCTCAACAATTACCTTCTGGAAGCGACGCTCCAGGGCTCCGTCTTTTTCGATGTACTGACGGAACTCGTCGAGCGTGGTGGCACCAATACATTGAATTTCGCCGCGCGCCAGGGCCGGCTTAAACATGTTGCTGGCATCGAGGCTGCCGCTGGCGCCGCCTGCACCAATAATGGTGTGGATCTCATCAATGAAGAGGATCACATCCGGACTTTTTTCAAGCTCGTTCATAACGGCTTTCATGCGTTCCTCAAACTGGCCGCGGTATTTGGTGCCCGCCACCAGCGAGGCCAGATCGAGCGTTACCACGCGCTTGCCAAATAACACACGGCTTACCTTGCGCTGAACAATGCGCAGGGCCAGGCCTTCGGCAATGCTGGATTTACCCACACCGGGCTCACCAATTAAAATAGGGTTGTTCTTTTTGCGGCGCGAAAGGATCTGCGACACGCGCTCGATCTCTTTTTCGCGGCCCACTACCGGATCCAGCTTGCCTTCCTCTGCCATTTTGGTGAGGTCGCGGCCAAAGTTATCGAGCACGGGGGTTTTCGATTTGCTTTCGCCCGGCTTTTTAGGGTTGGAAGAGCCGCCGCCGCTAAAGCTGCTGTCGTCGGCATCGTCCTCGTCGCCACCGGCTGCCGTGTTTTCAATACGGGCAGGGTTGTCCAAAAATCCTTCCAGCTCGGCGCGCGCGGCATCGTAATCCACGCCGTACTTCAGCAGGGTTTTGGTAACAATGTTGTCGTTCTCTTTAAGAATGCACAGCAGCAGGTGTTCTGTGCCGATTTGCACCGATTTAAATGTTTTTGCTTCGAGGTAGGTGAGCTTCAATGTTTTTTCGGCCTGTTTTACCAGGGGAATGTTGGCCAGGTTATTGCTCTTGCGCAGGCCGGGTGTAAGGTTCTGCTCAATGCTTTTGCGCAGCTCGGCCGAATCAACGCCGAGGTTCTTCAGCAGGCGCATTCCCACACCGTCTCCGTCTCTGATCATGCCCAACATTAAATGTTCAATACCAATATAATCGTGCCCCAAACGGAGAGCCTCTTCGCGGCTGTACGTTATCACGTCTTTCACTCGGGGGGAAAATTTTGCTTCCATAAATTAATGTCCTTTTGTTGGGTTAAATTACATATATAATGCCAAAACCAAAAATAGTCTTTCATAAACGGAATAATCGTTCGCATAAGTGGTTTTTTTAACAAAAAATTTGTTGATAAGTTTTGCTTGTATCTGCTTATTTTTCGGTACTTTCATAGGTTCAAAGCGAAAAAAAAGGACCGTATTTTGATGTACAATTGTTAAAAGGAATACCTGACAAAACTGCATTAAAAACGGCCGCAAAAACGAAGAACTAAAACGTAAAAAACAGATATGGCAGACGGAGAAAAAATTATCCCCATTAACATTGAAGATGAAATGAAAACCGCCTACATCGATTATTCGATGTCGGTAATTGTGTCGCGGGCGCTGCCCGATGTGCGTGATGGACTGAAGCCGGTGCACCGCCGCGTGCTTTACGGCATGCTCGACCTGGGCGTGCTGCACAACCGCCCTTATAAAAAATCAGCGCGTATTGTTGGGGAGGTATTGGGTAAGTATCACCCGCACGGCGATTCCAGCGTATATGACACCATGGTGCGTATGGCGCAGGAGTGGAGCCTGCGTTACATGCTGGTAGACGGGCAGGGGAACTTTGGATCGATAGACGGCGATATGCCTGCAGCCATGCGTTACACCGAAGTGCGCTTCCGCAAAATTGCCGAAGAAATGCTGGCCGATATTGAAAAGGATACCGTGGATTTCCGTCCTAATTTTGACGACTCGCTGAGCGAGCCAACGGTTTTGCCAACACGTATCCCCAACCTGCTGATGAACGGCGCATCGGGTATTGCCGTGGGCATGGCCACCAACATGGCGCCACACAATCTGACAGAAAGCATTAATGCCATATTAGCATACATTGACAATAAAGAGATTGATGTAGACGGCCTGATGAAACACATCAAGGCGCCCGATTTTCCAACCGGCGGTACCATTTACGGCTACGAGGGAGTAAAAGAAGCATTTCGCACCGGCCGCGGGCGCGTGATCATGCGCGGCAAAGCCAATGTGGAACCCGTTGGCGACCGTGAGCGGATTGTTGTGACCGAGATCCCTTACCAGATCAACAAGGCCGACATGATTAAGCGCCAGTGGGAATTGTGCAATGAAAAGAAAATTGAAGGCATCAGCGAGATCCGCGACGAAAGTAACCGCGAGGGCATGCGCATTGTGTATGAGCTGCGCCGCGATGCGATCTCGAACGTGGTGTTAAACAACCTGTATAAGTTTTCGGCGCTGCAAACTTCATTTTCAATCAATAACGTAGTGCTGGTAAAAGGCCGGCCCGAGGTGCTGAACCTGAAGGACATGATCTATCATTTTGTAGAGCACCGTCACGAAGTAGTTGTGCGCCGCACCAAATACGACCTGGCACAGGCCGAAAAACGCGCGCACATTTTACAGGGCTTGCTGATAGCGCTGGATCACCTGGATGAAGTGATCCGCATTATCCGCGAAAGTGAAAGCCCCGATGTGGCCAGGGATGAGCTCATGGGTAAATTTAGCCTGTCGGAAATACAGGCCCGCGCCATTCTCGACATGCGTTTGCGCACTCTTACCGGACTGGAGCGCGACAAGCTGAAAGCCGAATACGACGAGCTGATGCGAACCATTGCTTATTTAAACGATGTGCTGAACAATGAAGATCTGCGCTATAAAATCATTCGCGAAGAGCTGGTGGAGATCAAAGAAAAATATGGCGATGAGCGCCGCACCGATATTGTGTATGCGGGCGACGACCTTAAAATAGAGGACATTATTGCCGATGAGAATGTGGTGATCACCATTTCGCACATGGGCTATATGAAACGTACCAACCTGGCCGAGTACCGCGCGCAAAACCGCGGTGGCCGCGGCAGTAAAGGCACCTCCACCCGCGACGAGGATTTTGTGGAGCACATGTTTATTGCCTCCACACACAATTACATTTTACTGTTCACCGAAAAAGGCCAGGTATATTGGATCCGCGCGTATGAAGTGCCTGAAGGAAACAAAACCAGCAAAGGCAGGGCCATACAGAACCTGATCAGCATTGCGCCGGATGATAAGGTAAAAGCCTTTATCAATATCAAGGATCTGAACGATGAGGAGTATATTAAAAACAACTTCATCATTCTTTGCACAAAAGACGGTATTATTAAGAAAACATCGGTGGATGCGTATTCGCGCCCGCGCGCAAATGGCATCAATGCCATCACCATCCGCGAAGGGGACGTGCTTCTGGAAGCCGCGCTTACCAACGGGCGTAACGAGATTATGCTGGCTACCAAACTTGGCAAGGTGTGCCGTTTCCCCGAAGAAAAAGTGAGGCCAATGGGCCGCAACGCCAGTGGGGTAATTGGCATTGACCTGAACGACGAGGAAGGCGGCAATAACGAAGTGGTGGGCATGATCTGCATTGAAGACATGCAGGCCAATGTGCTGGTGGTTTCGGAAAAAGGATATGGCAAACGCTCTGATATTGAAGAATACCGGGTAACCAACCGCGGCGGCAAAGGCGTAAAAACCATTAACATTACCGACAAAACCGGTAACCTGGTAGCCATTAAATCGGTAACCGATGCCAACGACCTGATGATCATCACCAAAAACGGCATCACCATTCGTTTGAACGTAAGCGACCTGCGGGTAATGGGCCGCGCCACACAAGGCGTGCGTCTCATCAACATTCAGGACAGCGACAGCATTGCCGCTGTGACAAGGGTTGACCACGAAGAGGAGGAAGCAGCGGAAGAGGGGGCGGAAAAACCCGAAACAACCGGGTTGAACGAACCGACGGCTGAGGCCCAGGACGATAATACTACACCAACGGACGATAATAATTAATAACGGAGTACAACAAGCAAGTTTTAAAATTACCTTAGCCCAAAATTTAAACACATCATGAATAAAAAGTTAATGCTAACAGGCGCCCTGGCCCTGTTGGGTGCAACCGCGGCCATGGCCCAGCCAACCCTGATCGAAAAGATAGAGGCAAAGCCCGATAAAGTGGTAATTCCATACGAACGCTGGAAATTGCCGAATGGTTTAACCATTTTATTGCACGAAGACCACTCGGACCCGGTTGTGAACGTTACGGTGAACTACAAAGTTGGTTCGAACCGCGAAAGTCTTGGTAAGTCGGGCTTTGCGCATTTTTTTGAGCACATGATGTTCCAGGGGTCCAAACACGTGGCCGATGAGGAGCACTTTAAAATGGTATCCACCGCCGGCGGCGATATGAACGGTTTTACGCAGCGCGATAAAACGGTGTATTATGAAACGCTGCCTTCCAATTACCTGGAAATGGCCCTTTGGCTGGAATCAGACCGGATGGGCTTTTTGCTGGACTCGCTTACCAGTAAAAAATTTGAGAACCAGCGTGACGCTGTGAAAAACGAAAAATCACAGAACATGGAAAACGTGCCATATGCGCTGGCCACTGAAGAAGAGCTCAACAAAATCCTTTATCCTGCGGGCCACCCGTACAGCTGGCCGGTGATTGGCTATGTGGACGACCTGAACCGTGCGAGCCTGGATGACGTAAAGAACTTTTTCCTGCGCTGGTATGGTCCAAACAATGCTATCTTAAGCATTTCGGGCGATTTTAACCCGGCAGAGGCCCTGCAGATGGTGGATAAATACTTTGGAAACCTGAAACAATGCCCGGAGGTAAAAAAGATGAAGTTACCGCCGGTAACCATTGCCAGCGATAAATACACGGCCTACCGCGACAATATTTACCTGCCCTTGAACCTGCGTGTTTTTCCTACGGTACCGCAATACAACCGCGATGAGCCGGCGCTTGACATCCTGGCTTTGATGCTGGGTAACGGCAATAACTCTATTATTTACAAAAACTTTGTAAAAAGCAAAGTGGCTGCCGAGGCGTTTTCGTACCACCGCTCAGAAGAATTATCGGGCGAGTTCCAGATCCATATCTATGCGTTTCCGCCGGAGGACATGAACCTGGAGCGCTTATTCTCTTCGCTGGACTCGAATGTGAAAGCCAGCATCGAAGAATTTGGCAGAACCGGCATTACCGATGAGGCGCTGGCCCGCACCAAAGGAATTATTGAAACCAGCATTTACGGACAGATCAACTCTGTATCGAGCAAAAACCTGGTGATCTCCGAATGGGAGCGTTTGCTGGGCAAATCGTCTACCATATCGGACGAGCTGGACCGCTACAGCAAGGTTACCAAAGATGATATTACCCGCGTGTACAACAAATACATTAAAGGCTCGGGAGCTGCTATTTTAAACACTTACCCGATCATGGACCCGAAAGATTCGGTGAAAAGCGTGAACCCTTTTGCCGGGCAAAAATTTGCCCCCAATCCTGAATATACAGGCTTATCGTACGCCCCTATTGCCGATAAGTTTGACAGGGCTGCGCGTCCAAAAGCGGGCGAAGCCAAAACGGTGAAAGTGCCTGAATACTTTTCATCCAAATTAAAAAACGGAATTGGCGTGATTGGCACCAAAAACACCGAAACGCCTGAGATCACCATTGTGATGACGATGGAAGGCGGAAGCCTGGTGCTGCCTGGCGATAAGCTAAAAAAGCTGGGGGTGGCAGAGCTTACCGCTCAATTGCTGAACGAGGGCACTAAAAACTTCACTACCGAGCAGATCAGCTCGCAGCTGGACATACTGGGCAGCTCCATTGATTTTGAAGCCGGCAAATCCAGCACCACCATTCGCGTAACCTGCCTGAAAAAGAACCTGGATGCCACTTTAAAATTGCTCGAAGAAAAGCTGCTGAATCCTGGATTCAGGGAAGACGATTTTAAACTGGTAAAAAAACAATATAAAGCCACTGTGAAGGACGAGGAAAAAAATGCCAACGCCACGGCCGGCAAAATGTTCAGCTATTCGCTTTACGGCAATACGGTGCAGGGCCTTTCGCCTTCCACCAAAACCATCGATAACCTGGAGCTGTCGGACTTAAAGGATTACTACAACTCGTATTATTCGCCTTCGGTAACCAACCTGGTAATTGTGGGCGACGTGGAAGAAAAAGACGTGATGAGCAAGCTTGAATTCTTAAATAAATGGCAGGCAAAAGACGTGGTGATCCAGCCGATCATTGAGCCGGTTGCCACCACCGAGCCGCGTTTCTTTATCTATAACAAAACCATGGCGCCTTCATCCATCATCATTATGGGTTATCCCTCGCTTAAGTTTGATGCCACCGGCGATTATTACAAAAACAGGATCGCCAACTTTGTATTTGGCGGCGCCTTTAACAGCCGGCTGAACTTAAACCTGCGCGAAGACAAAGGTTATACCTACGGTATCCGCTCGGGCTTTAACGGCGGAAAATACACCGGTGTGTTCAACATCAGCGCGGCTGTAAAACGCAATGCAACGGCTAACTCGCTGGCTGAGATCATTAAGGAGTTTAACAAATACGAAACCGGTGGAATTACCGATGCCGAGCTGGCATACACCAAAAGCTCACTGTTAAACACCGAGGCCATCCGTTACGAAGACCCTGAGCAAAAAGCCAACTTCCTTTCATCCATTGCCCGCTTTAACCTGGATAAGGATTACACGGTGAAACAAAACGCCATTCTTAAAAACATGAGCAAGGAAGATGTGAACCAGCAGATCAAAAAATACTTTGATTCGAAAAAGCTTACCACTGTGGTGGTGGGCGATAAGTATTCGATCGAAAACCAGCTGGACAAAGCATCGAAAGATGCCAATAATAAGGATGTATTAAATAAGGTTAAATTGAAAAAGATTTCACTTGATTAAATAATGTAAAAACACAATCTTTGTGTCAATCATTATAATGCAAGCATAATATAACAACATACAAAGCCACCGGGAATATTCCTGGTGGCTTTTTTTTAACAGAACAATTAAACTTAAAACATGAAAAAAGGCGTTATCTTTTTATTTCTTCTTGTAGCTGCATTTGGTTACGGGCAAAACATGCAGGTGCAAAACATGGTGAACTATCTGCGTAACAAAGATTATGTAAAAGCCAAGGCTTCTGCCGATGCTGCTGCCGTGCACGAAAGCACAAAAGGCTCGGCAAAAATGTGGATGTACCGTGGCAACGTTTACAGGGCCATTTATTCAGACACCTCCGAGGCCGTTCGTAAAACAGATCTCCAGGCTCCTGAAAAAGCGCTGGAGTCTTATGTGGCTTGCCTGAAGCTGGATAAAGACCTGGTTTACAAAGACGAGGTGAAGGGCTACCTGGTGGGTACCACCGCAGCCGTAAGCAATGCTGCCAATTACTATAAGATGAATAAGGAGTACGACAAAGCCGTTGCGGCCTACGACCTGCTGGAAACGTCATTGCCCTATGATTTTGACGGTGGCATTAAGCGCAACAACATCACCAAAGAAAAACTGATGTACTACAAATTTGAAGTGTATAAAAACTCGGGAAATAAGGAGAAAACCAAGGAGTATGCCAATAAGCTGATTGAGATAAAATACAAAGAGCCGCGCATATACACCGACATGGTAAAAATCTCTCTTTTGGACAAAGATACTGCCGGTGCGCTGAGCTATATCGAAAAAGGCAAGCTGATGTTTGAGGATAACATGGACCTGATCACTTCGGAGCTGGATATTTACATTGCACGCAAAAAGACCGATGTGTTGAAGGACAAGCTGAAATCGGCCATTGACGTATCGCCCGATAACGAGGTGCTGCACTTTGTGCTGGCCAATTTATACCGCGGTACCAATCACGTTGAAGACGCTGAAAAAGAATATTTAAAATCGGTGGAGCTGAAAGCGGATTACGAGCCTGCGGTGTATAACCTGGCAGTGCTGTACTATAGCTCGGGCAAAGAGTGGAACGACAAGCTGAATGCCCTGCCACCCAAAGACCCTAAAACAAAAGAGTACGAAACCAAATCGAACGACTACTTTAAAAAAGCTGTGGGTTATTTTGAAACCTCGTACGAGACCACCAAGGACAAAAAAACAAAGCAGATCCTGCGACAGCTGTGCCTGCGCCTGGGCGAAACCGAAAAAGCCGAAAAATATAAATAAGATAACCTGTTCTTTGCTCTTTACAAAATTCTATCCCATATCTTTAAGTACTATAAAAATTTCAGACCATTATGCGTAAACTAACCTGTTTTTTTGCTTTTGTTGCAGTAACCGGCTCGGCCTTTGCCCAAAAAGGCAAGGTGCAGGCCGCCTGGCGCTCGCTCACCGATTATGAAACAACCGTATCGGAAGGCAAGCCCGACCTTAATTACCTGAACAAAGCCAAGGAAGCCATTGACCTGGCCCTGCAGAACGAAGACACCAAAAATAAGGGGAAAACCCATGCCTATAAATGCCGCATCAGCTACGCACAGTTTCAATACGACCTGAACCAGGAGCTGAAGAAGCTGGAAGGCATTGCCGATAAGAACGAGCGTGTGCTGGTAGCTTATGGCAATACTAAATTAACCGATTTTGAAGCGGCCAGCGAGGCGATTGTGAAAATACAGGACGTAGATCCAAAATACATGGAGAATATCCAGGAAGGGCTGGCTAAAGGCACCTCGAGCCTTGAGGAAGAGGAGCTGAAATTTGCGCTGGTGGCCCAGCAGATAAAAATGGAAGCGGGCAACATTGCATCGGGAAAATATAAAGCCAAAAAATACGACGAGGCGGCTGACTATTTTTATAAAACCGCGTTTATGAATACGGTGCTGTATAAAACCAAAGACACCGCCGATTTTTACAATGCCTGTATTGCAGCCGCCAAGGCAAAAAATACAGATAAGGTACTGGACTATAATAAAAAAATGATAGACGCTAAGCTTGGTATGGCGTATAATTACGAATCGATTTACACTGCCAATTTGCAAAAAGGCGATTCGGCAACGGCGCTGGATGCTTTAAAAAAGGGGCGGCAGGTTTTTCCTTCAGACATTGCCCTGATGAACAAGGAAACAGATTATTACCTGGCCAAGGGCAAGCAGCAGGAGGCGCTCAATAACATTAAGGCTTCGATCGAAAAAGATCCCAAAAACCCGGTGTTTTACCTGATCTCGGGCCAGATTTACGATGCCATGGCCAATCCTAAGGATAAAGTCACCAACAAGGACCTTGAAAAACCGGCCAATTTTGACGAGTTGTTTAAAAATGCTGAAACCAGCTATTTAAAAGGCGTGGAGCTGAAGCCCGAAAATAAAGAGTATTATTATAACCTGGTGTTTAACCTGGGTGCTCTTTATAATAACTACGGCGGCACCATTGCCAACCGCAAACCGGCTAAAATTACCGAAGCGGCCAAAGTGCAGAAAGAAAACGAGGCGCTGAGCCAGGAGTATTACAAAAAAGCCATTCCTTACCTGGAGCAGGCGCTTACCATGAAGCCCGACGATATGCCCACCATGATTGCCTTGCGCAAGCTGTATTTAATAACAGGCAATGAGGCAAAAGGAAAAGAGATGAACGAAAAAATAAAATCGGGAAAATAAAATTAGCCGATATCAGGTTTAAAAAAGTGCAGGCCCGGGTTCTTAACCCGGGCTTGTTAATTGTATGCACCGGTGCCCAAAACGAAAATCCCTATTTTTTGTATCTTTATTGTGAATTCTAAATACACTGTGTTATGCGGCTTTTTTATCTTGCGGTGTTATTTTCGCTTTTTGTCTTTAGGGCAAGCTCCCAGATTATTTTAAATGCCTATGCAAAAATTACCGCTGTGAGTGGAAACAGCGTTTTAACCCTTTCCAATGTAAACCAGGCCAACCACTCTTTTGTGGCCGGCGAAAAGGTGGTGGTGATGCAAATGCAGGACGATGTGATAGGCACGAATACCACTAACGTAAACACGTTTGGCGACATAGCGGGTATTTCAAATGCCGGTAATTACGAAATTGCAGTAATTTCGGCCACGGCGGCCACCTCTATGACGCTTACCGCGGCGCTTACCAGAACCTACAATACCGGCACCAATTCTTCCGCCCAGGTGATCAGCTTCAGAAACCTTGGCAATAACTACACCACCACCAACACCATTACGGCGCTGGCGTGGGATGGAAATGTAGGCGGTGTGCTTGCCATTGAAACCAACAGCACGCTTACCCTTAATCACCGCGTGGTGGCAGATGGCCTGGGCTTTTTAGGCGGGGCTTCATCGGCCAGTGCCGACGAAGCCTGCGACAACAGCGTATACATCACTAATTCGAATTTAAAAGCCTTTAAAGGTGAAGGTATTTATAAGAATACGAATACAAATTTTACCAACGGCCGCGGCAAAATAGCAAGCGGCGGCGGTGGCGGCAGCCAGAATAATTCGGGTGGTGGAGGCGGATCCAATTATACCTCGGGCGGTAACGGCGGCCTTGGCTGGCAATGCAATACCGGCAACTCGGGTTACGGTTTGGGTGGCGTTACGCTTTCTTCATACATAAGCAAGGATCGCATTTTTATGGGCGGCGGCGGCGGTGGTGGCCAGCAGAATAATAATCTTGGCACCGCAGGTGGAACCGGCGGCGGTATTATTTTAATAAAAACCAATACGCTGGTTACCAATACTACGTGCAGCAATACCATCCGCATTTCGGCCAACGGCAATACCGCTGCCAACAGTGGTAACGATGGGGCCGGCGGGGGCGGTGCCGCAGGAACTATCATTGTACAGGCTTCCACGTTTTCAATCAATGCCACGTGCCCGCTTACCATCACCGCCAGCGGAGGAAACGGAGGCAGCGTTACCAACAGCGGCTCACACGGCGGCGGTGCCGGCGGCGGGCAGGGCGTGGTTATTTATGCCATTGCGCAGCCTACCTTAAATGTAGCCACACAGGTAAACAATGGCACCGGCGGGGCCAACGATTCGGGCGGCGGCAGCTATGCGTCGGGTGGCGGCGGATCCAACGGTGCGGGTATTATTTCCGGCGCTTATGGCGTATTGCCGGTGGAGCTGATCTCTTTTAACGCTTTGATTGAAAGTGATAAGGTTAAATTAACCTGGGTGACGTCTTCTGAAAAGAACAATGCCTTTTTTACGGTGGAAAGAAGTAATAACGGTTTTTATTTTAATGCGCTGGCCACTGTGAAAGGCAATGGCACCAGCCTGGTGAAACAAACTTACAAGGCATATGACCTGCAGCCGTTTAGCGGGATTAATTATTACCGGTTAAAACAAACCGATACCGATGGCGGCGAAAGGTACGTTGATATTACCACCGCGCACATAGAAGAAACCGGCGAATTCAATGTTTTTCCCAACCCGGTTGAGGAAAACGGCATGGTAACTCTGAGCCTTGATAGAGGCAGCCTGGAAAACATATTGGAACTGCAGCTGTGTGACCTTGGCGGCAAACAGCTGGTTTCGCTAAACAGTATGTTGGTTGACAAACAAAAAATTTCCATCGACCTGAATGCATTTGGAATTAAAAAAGGCATTTATCTTTTGAAGATAAAAAGCGCCTATGCCTCCGAAGTAAAAAAACTGGTTGTGAAATAGGTTTTGTTTAATAGCCTAAAAAAGAGTGTTACAGTCAAAGGTTGGCTGACAGCCAGAAGATTAAAATATCGAAGTCACTCTGAACTCGTTTCAGAGTGTCAAGAGATGTTGAAACAAGTTTTGCATGGTGCTTTGACGTCAGGTCGAGCGGAACTTATCCCGAACTTGTGCCGGGAGTCGCGACCTTAAATCATCAGCTACACTTTTAGACATTCGCTTAATGTGGCAATTAGTTTAATAATTCAACTGTTAACTATAATAGGACGCTAAAAACAAACGTTCACCACTAAATTTTAAAAGCCGGCAAAAAAGTTTGCCGGCTTTGCTATTGTATGGTTGTGCGTGTTGTATTATTCGATGATCAGCTTACCGTTAATGGGCCGGCCTAAGCCACCCGGCACCAGCCTGTAAATATAAACTCCTTTTGACAAATGGCTTACATCGGTTTCGGTAATGCCTCCGTTCACATCCTGGCTGTAAACAAACGTGCCCGAAAGTGAATAAAGCTCCAGTTTTACATTCTGACTTAACGTGTTTTGAAGCTGAATGTAAAAGCGCCCGTTGCTGGGATTCGGAAAAATAACCGGGGCAGTGGAAACAAGAGCAGGCTCGTTTTCGTTAATGCCTACAGCGTTAAGATGCATAACGGTAACTGTTTTACTGAAGGTTGAAAAACAATTGCCCTGGCCGGCTGTAAGCTCAACCGTGTAAACGCCCGGCGTGTTGTAACCATGGCGGCCGGGAGTAAAGCCGGTTTCGGGAGTGCTGCCATCGCCAAAATTCCAGCTGTAAACGGCGGTGCCCGACGAGGTATTGGTAATCACCAGGCTGTCGTTTTGGTTCAGAAATACAGTGTCTCTTAAAAAATTAAAGGAAGCAAGTATGAGCTCCGGCTGACCGATTTCAACACTGTTGGTAGTAACGCCACACACGCTGTTAGGATCTGTGATTTTTACAAAATACACGCCAGCGGACAGGTTTAAAACCGTGTCGGGCTGTACCGAGTTGGGCAACGATGAAATGAGGGTGTTGGAGCTGTTGTACCAGTTATAGGTCCATGGTCCGCTGCCATTGCCTTTGGCAATAGCTTTGCCATCGCTAAAGTTGTAGCAGCTGCTGGCAATGGAAGATACGTCTATAGGCTTACCGAGGTGCAGCAGGAAGCGCGGAGCAGCCGTGGTGTCGTCGATGCTGAAGGTATAAGACGTGGTCGTTCTCAGGTCTGTCATAATGCCGGTCACCAGGTCTTCCAGCACCAGGCACGAGCCAAAAGGCATGTGCAGCAGGCTGTCGCCGGTGATGGTATAAGTGCCCGAAGCACCCACGGTGGTTCTCAGCGGGATGGAAAGGTTTGATACCGGCAGCGGAAAACTGTTGATGGACATATCAGCCAGCGAGGAATCGATGGAGCTTAAGGAAGGTACCTGGTCGTTATCGCTCGGAAATTTTCGGGCGTCGAGTGCAGGATCAAACTGGCTGGTGGCACCGGCATCAAAACGAATATACGTTTCATCGGAATAACCGTTGCCAAACAGTTTCAGGTTCATGTAATGGGATTGTACCCCGTTTGCCGGCCGGATGAAAGACTGGTCGGTTTCTGATTTTACATTTTCGTTGCATTGCAATACCGGCGAAGCGGCATTGGCCTGCACCCAAAAGGCCTGCGAAGAAGCAATAATGTTGGAGCCCCCGTTGGTGCCCACGCCGGCCACCCAGCTGGAATACTGCTGCAGTTGAGAATTCCAGATATAAATAGCATTGTTGATGTTTGTTTTTGTCCACGATGGTGATGACCAGTCGATGGAAGAGGGGTAAGGGTTGCCGAGCATGCAATATCCGTCGTCGGTTGGCCCTGTGCTGGGCGTATAGCTAACTGTGAAGGTCTGGTTAAATTTTACAGGAGGTCCTGTCACATCCACAGTTACCGGGCCGGCGCTCATATAGCACCAATAGCCCACACCGGGCGTAATAGGATTGCTGATGTTGGTGGCAGGCAAATATCCAATGCTGTAATTGCCGGCAGCGCTTTCGGTGTATGTGTAAACCGATACAAAAGGGGTCATGGGATAAGTGGCGCCGGTAAAGCCGGTCATCACAAAGTTATCCTCCCAGCTGCCCAGTGTGGCACCGGTAACAGGGGCGGCCACTACCCGCCACCCCGCTACGCTGGTTGTCATGTACCGCTGCATCGTAATATTTCCGCTGATATCGCCCGTAATGGGTGCAATGCGGGCTGTGTTCAATGCATCTGAAAGCAGGGTGAAATTATTTCCATTGGTGTTAAAGATACCGTTGCTCACATTTAAGGTGCCTTTTAAGGTAGCGCTGCTTGTAAGCAACGCACCCGCGCTGTTTGTAAGTGTAAGATTTTTGAACCCAGTGCCGGCGGTGCCGCCAATAGATTGCTGGGAGGAACCGTTTAAAATAACGGTTCCTGAAGTGCCGGAATTGATAAAAGCCCCGTTGGGCGAATTGTTCACCCAATTGCCCTGCAGGCTGATGGTGCCGCTGTTGTCGAAGCTGCCGTCGCTGCCCTGGGTTGAGTTTGCGATGCCTGCACCGCTAACAACTAGGTAGCTGCCTGAGCCCAAAACAATAGTATTGCCGTTGTTTACCAGCCCCTGGCCACAAAACAACAGGCTGCTGAACGTAAAAAGTATAATAGCCGATTTTTTCATAACCTCCCGGATTATTGGATAACTGTAATATCAAATACAACATTGCCTATGGATTTTAACGTGACGTCTGTATTAATAAACCCAATGGTGACCGTATTGGCACTGCTCACACGGGCCCATCCAACGGCCAGGCCGGTGCCAAGGGCAGCCCTTGGGCTCATCATCACAGTGCCGTTTACGGTAGCGCCGGTTACGGTTACTGTTACAGTGCGGGTGCTGGTATAGTTAAACAGGGTAGCATCATTAACCGTTACGTTGGTTTTAATCACGCTGTTCAGCACAGAGCCGGCCGAACCCAGCTTAAAGTTGCCGTTGGCATCCAATTTAGCCTGTGGCGTGGTGGTGCCAATGCCAACTAATTCGCCGGGAGTGATGCGCATGGCTTCGTTGGTTGACGAGGTACCTGCCACCAAAAAGATCATGTTTTTGACAGGATTATTATTCACCAGGTAAAAATCAGCGCCGGAAGAAAGCAGGTAGCCATCGTTGGCAGCGCCCGTCTCAATAGGATTTCCAGCCTGGTATACATAGCCCGACCCGTTAATGCCCAGGTCAATAAAGTTGGTGGTTTCGGTGCCGTTGTCGGCGGTAGCCACAATATCGGAGCTCGACTGGTTGCCGCTTGACATGTTGCGGATATTCATCTGCATATAGCTGTTAATGCTTCCTTTGGCGTAAAAAGCGTTTACCGATGTGGTCGTGCCCATATCTATCAGCAGTTTTTCGGGGTTGGTGGCATCAAACGAGCTGGTGCCAATGCCCATGCTGCCGTTGCTGGTAACAACGCTCAGCGGCGTGCCGCTTGCATTGCGCCATTCGGTAAGGTTGGCCGATTGCGAGCTGGAGTTTTGCTGAATGCCAAGGGGCACGCTCAGGTCGCGGGCCGATTTTACAAGCACACCGGTGCCGCCGGTGCCCGATGAAAAAGCCAGTGCGGTTCCGGTTTGCCTGTCGCCGGTGAGGATGGTGCCCCAGTACGATCCCATTTGAAGGTTGCGGCCACCGCCGCCCTGCCAGAACAGGTCGCCGCCGTCGCCGGCAATCCTGAAGTCGCCTGAGCCAGAGGTATTTGAGAACAACAGCTGCGATACAGAGCCGGAGCGCCTTATTTCAATGGTGTCTTTCACCGTTAAGCGGCTGCTTGGGTTGGACACGCCCACACCCGTAAAGCCAGAGCTGTAATACAAACTGCTGCCTGAGCTTACCCATTGGTTGGAGCCCGAAGAAATTAAGGTCCAGGCGCTGCCGGTGTAATAATAAAAACCGGGCACGCCGTCTGTTTGATATACAAGCAGGCCGGTGGCAGGACTGGCTATGGCGCCACGCTGGGCCAGCGTAAGCCGCGGAGCCAGCATGCCTTTTGTGGTTGAATAAATGTCGAGCACGGCCGATGAAGCGGGTGCGTGAGCCACATCGCTGATGCCTGTGTTTTGCGAAAGCGCTTTTACGCTTATCAGTATCAGCATCAATACTTTTAATCCTGTTTTTTTCATGGTTTCAAAAATTTATTAAATCAATTCCCACTACAAAGTTGCGCAAAACCGAAGGGGGGTATTTGCTTAAGACAGCCCTTTACTGTCCGATGTAAGATTTTCAGGAAATTTGTACCCGGAAAAAAAGCAGTTAAACGGGTTAAAGTGGCTGACTGTCGAAGAAAATGGAGGTAAGAGGCGGGAAGCAAGAGTCAAGACACAAGATAAAAGACTCAAGATGAAAGACAAAAGGAGCAGGCAGTATGAGCGATTTCTCACCGCCGGTTTGATGTGGCAGGTGCTTTGAAATGAGGGGGGGAGAGAAGTGTGGCTTTAGTTAATGTGACTTGTCAACTGAATATGACGCTGCGCATGCTGATAGAGCCGAGGTCAAATTCTGTGTTAAAGAACTCGAATGTATCGGTTTTATCGCGCAGGCCAATGCTGTACATAAGAGGCAGGTAGTGATCATTGGTAGGATGCGCCATGGTAGCTATCTGCCCCAGCTTTTGGTAATTGATAAGTGGCTCGCTGTTGTTATCTTCTATGCTTTTTTTCACCAGGCCGTCAAACTCCACCGCCCAGTCAAACTTTTTTTCCTTATCTCCCCAGCTTACCATGCCCAGGTTGTGCACCACGTTGCCGCTGGCAACAATAAGCACTCCCTTGCTGCGCAAGGCAGCCAGCTCCCGGGCCAAATTGTAATGATACACAGGAGGCTTTGAATAATCGATGCTCATTTGAAACACCGGCACGTTGGCCTGCGGGTACATGTTTTTAAGCACCGACCAGGCACCGTGATCGAGCCCCCATTTAAAATCCTCGTGCACTTTGGTGGATGTTACCTCCGAAATGGCCATTTTAGCATAATCCACTGCACCCGGCGCAGGGTATTGCACCTTGAACAACTCATCGGGAAAACCGCCAAAATCGTGAATGGTTTTTGGCTTATCGGTCATAGTTACCGCGGTGCCATTAGTAAGCCAGTGGGCCGAGATGCATAAAATAGCCTTTGGCGGCGCCAGTTTTTTTCCAATAGCCGCCCAGCTTTGGCTGTAGGTATTATCGGTAATGGCATTCATGGGGTTGCCATGGCCCACAAAAAGTACCGGCATCCGGTCGGTGGGTCCGAAAGACCCGGCGGTTTTATTTAATTCATTCAGGTTCATAGCGCTGGGGTAATCGTTACTAAACAGCTTATTAAAAAACCGGTGAGTGGCCAGGCCTGAGAGCGGCAGCAGGGTTGCCGTTTTTAAAAAATCCTTCCTGTTCATATATCCGGTTATTAAAAGTAAAGTTAGTGAATATTACCTTTTTTAATGGTGTGGAGCAGGTGATCGGTTAATTGTTTCAGATTGCTGCGGGTGCTCTCATCCACAATCTGCCGCTGTGCATTCATTTTGGTGAGAATGGTGGGAATGCATAAGTGCGAGGCGCTGCTCATATTGGTACCCAGGGCACTGAGCGTTGGCAGCAGAGAGGCCATGGCTTTATCGCCACCGGTGGCCAGCGGTGAGGCGCTGATGGCAATCACCGGCTTATCGTTCAGCTCGCCCGACGATACAGTCCAGTCCAATGCGTTTTTTAAAATACCGGGCACACCAAAAGCATATTCGGGTGTGCTGATGATAACCCCATCGGCTTCTTTTAACAACTGCCTCAGTTTTTTTACGGCGGCATTGCCTTCTTCTTTATCGGGATTAAACGGTGGTATGTTTTCCAGGTCGTCATAAATCGCCAGCTGCACATTTTGGCCGGCCATTGTTGCCAGCTCGTGCAGAATGCGCGTGTTTACCGAACTTGATTTAAGACTGCCCGAAATACCCAAAAGGGTGATGGAAGGTGTTTGCGCCATGCCATAAAAATAACCTTCGGGTTTTAAAGTAAGATAGAATGGCGGTGTGTTTTGGAAATTTTTATCATTATTCCTTTAAGAATTCAAAATTTAAAATTCAAAAGTATGGAAACATCTTATTTCTACCCTTAAAAGCCCTGGTTAACTTTGCGCAGCTCAGAAAGCGTATAGCCCCTTTTAACCGCACGGTCCAGTATCCCTTCATATTGCAATGGGTTAATAAGGCCGGTCCGGTTCATAATGTACAGGAATTTCTTTTTAGGATGGCCTACCACCACGCAGGTATACTCCTCATCCAGCTCCTCAATCAGGTAGTCGGCTTTAAACGGCCATATAAACTGCACTTTCCAGTGTATATTGTGGCTGCCTTTTACAGGGAAACCGGTTGAGCGCACTGATTTTTCCTGGGGGTGCCGGTTTTTTTTATACGTGGTATAAATGGAAACACGCCCTTTTTTACTGATACTGTAAGTTTCGGCAATATATTCCCAGTTTTTATCAAAACGTGTGGGGATACAGGCAATTACATACCATTTGCCCGAATATTTTTCAAGATCAACATGGGTAACCCTTTTTTGTGCAACACCTGTTTCCATCAGCATCAATAATAAAAATGTAAGCATTATGCCTGCGTATACAAACCGGGTTCCAGGTATTAACACTACCTATAAATATAACTGTGGAGTTAAATACCCGCTTCAATTTTTTTATCTTTAGTGTTTAAAACCAATTATTTATGCCGGCTTACCTCGTTAATTCCTACAATATTCATGATCTAGAAACATTTAAGGATTACCCGCCAAAAGTGGCCCAGCTGTTACTCAAATATGGCGCCCGGGTATTGGCTATGGAAATAAATCCTGAAACACTGGAGGGCATACCAAAAACAATGAACGCTATCATCGAATTCCCGTCGGAGCAAGTGATCAGGCAAATGTATCATGACCCGGACTACCAGGCGGTGATCCATCTGCGGCACCAGTCTACCACCGATTGCAGCATGGTGATTTTAAACCAGCTGGGTGGTGGCTCAAGATCTGAATAACGCAGCGCTAGGCGCCGGTTTCGTAAATCTCGATGGGCAGATCGTCGGGGTCAAAAATAAACGTAAACCGTTTGCCGGTGTATTCGTCTACCCGTGGTGCCTCGTAAGCAAGGTGGATGCTTTGAAAATAATTAAGGGTTTTGGCCAGTGAATCAACGGCAAAAGCCAGGTGCCGCAGGCCGGCAGCTTCGGGCCAGCTGGAGCGGGGCTGTGCCCCGGAAAAAGAAAACAGTTCAATCACATAAACCCCGTTGAGCGCAAGGTCCAGCTTGTAAGAGTCCCTGTCTGCGCGGTATGCTTCGTGCATAATTTCCAGGCCCAGCACGTGAGTGTAAAAGTGTTTCGAACGCTGATAATCCTTACAAATGATGGCGATGTGATGAACGTGTTTTAAGAAAGTCATAAAAATCCGGCTTAATGCGCTTCGCGCTTGTAAAAAATATAATCGGTCACCAGCGGCGCAATTCCGGCTGCTTTAACCCGCGAGGCCAGCTGGCCCCGGTGATACGTGGTGTGGTTGCTGACATGGAACAGAACATCCCGTATCGTATTGTCAAACACATCGCCCCGGGTATTTACGTAATGGATCGTGTCCTCAAGATCCAGCCCATCAAGAACCTGCAGCGTGGCATCAAAATTATCCTGGTTTATTTTTTGCAGCGCTTCAGGCTCATGGTTTTGCCATACCTTAAACGGAGCGGTTTTAAGAATGCGCGAATTCCATACCTGGTGCGCGTTAAGAACATGACAAAGCAGCTGATAAGTGTCTTCATTCAGCAACGGTCTGCTGCCGGTAATCTGCTCTATCAGCTGACGGTTATAATGATGGTGATAAGCAAAGATCTCCTTAAAAAAGTCTTTCATGGGGGATTGTTTATTTACCTGTAAAATTAACGATTGCAGCCATAAAATGTAAAACCCGTTGCAGATTTGAAGGCCAATGGTTATATTTACTTAACCACGCAAACTCTTTTTTATGATCACACCCCATCCGCAGGAAGAACTTGCTTCGGAGGTATTTAGCTTTAACGGTTATTTTATGTTTATGCGGAAAGATGGGATCATTCACGTTCAGTTTGAGGCCGGGTTTGTTGGAGGACTGGAGCATGCCCGGCACCAGGTAAGCATTATCAACCAGCTGCGCGGCAACCGAAAAGCCCTGGTACTGGCTATTTACGAGGAAGACAACAGTTTCAGCAAAGAGGCCCGCGAATACGTGGCCAGTGATGAAGTGTCGGACATTGTGGCTGCCGATGCATTTGTAATTAAAGGCCTGGCCCTGCGTATTTTGGGCAATGGCTACCTGCGCATCAATAAGCCCCGGCGCCCCGGGCGTCTTTTTAATTCAAGAACCCAGGCCATTGCCTGGCTTAAAAAGTTTAAGGAGTTATAAATTCTTTAAGGTGCGGCCCCGCTCATTTTATTTAAAACGTACCGGCCGTTGAAGATCACGATCGATAAAAGGATGAGGCCGTAAGAAATAAGCTGTACGGCTGTTATCTCCTCATGGTAATATCCCAGCGCTATTACAAAGTTAAGCAGCGGGTTAATGTACAGCAAAATGCCAATGGTGGAGGAGCGCAGGCCCTGCAATGCATACAGGTTGAGAAAAAGAGGCAGTATGGTGAATACAGTGGAAATGAGCAGTATGTGAAGATAAAAGAAAGGATCGTAGCCGATAACGGTGCCGTAAGACGGGAAAAAAGGCAAAAGCAGAAGCGAGGCAAACACCAGCTGGAAGCTCAGTACAAGAAATTTGTCGAAGCCGGCATTGTTTTTACGCTGGCTGATCAGGTACAGGGCATAACTGATGGCTACAATCATACTGTAAGCGATATCGGCCACGCGGTGAAACGAAAGCAGCAAGCAGCTGAAAAAGCTGAGAACCACCGCTACCCATTGCCATTTGCCCAGTTTTTCCTTTAAAATAAAATAGGCCAGCACCGTGGTAAGAATAGGGCAAACCAGGTAGGCAAACGAGGCGGCCTTAATGCTGATTTGATTCATTACATAAATAAAGAAAAACCAATTGGCGGCCAAAAGGCTGCCACCGCCAAGGGTAAGCATAATACTGCGCGTTTTTTGCCGGCCGGGCAGGGCTTTATAGATCTGCAGATTTTGTTTCAGCACCTTTCTCCTGAAAAGAAGGTTGATCACTATCATTAATACGGCGCAGAGGAATACACGGTAAAAAAGAATATCCACCGATTTGAAATCGTGAAGCGGTTTTAGTGCAAAACTGAAAAATCCCCAGATAACAAATGCGCTGACGGCGGTGAGGTAGTATTTAGAAGCATTCATAAAGATCGTATAACCGGTAAGCCGGCAAATGTGTTAAGCCCGCCGTGCCGGCGAAGCAAAGATAAAGCGATATTTTGAGCGGTTTTGATTTGTTTTTGGTGCAACCAGCATATTTAATATTTTTTTGGTTTTTAAATAACCCTGCGGCTTTTCCCGACTCTGCTGGAAGTGACACGTTTCGATTTAGTTCACAATTGTTGAGCGCTATGCCCGATGCCATTTTACAGCGGTAACCAATTGCATTTAAGAATTTAGCTCCTTCATTAGTCGGCGTTTTGCTCCCGGCCGCTGTCAGGATTTCGCCTCAAACCCAAATCGTATGGCTGCTTCAAGTATTTCTATATTTATATCTTTTAAAGTTTTGAACTTAATGCAATACCCGGTCACGCTTGCTTTACCTATTTTTTTTCCATAGGTTTTGGCCAGGTATGTTTTATCATCAATACCAAGTACATATACAGAGATTCCGGTTTTGTTTGTACTGATGCCAATCTGGTAAAACTCCCTGGTTTTTCCATCTGCATATTTTAGGGTTTGGAGCCCATATCCGATATTGGGATTGGAAACGACTTTGTTTTCACTGTTTTTGCCATCCAGGAACCATAGTTTACATCCAGGCTTTATTTTCAGGATAACACGGTGCAGTTCCTGCATTTCGCTGCGTTTCGGCTCAGGCTCCCCCGCAATGTATTCTTTAATTTGTGTTTGTACGTTCATATAAAATATAATGCTTATAGATTCTTTACCGGCGCCGCATGCTCCATTTTAAGCACTATAAATATGCGCTTATCCTGCTACATTTGCAAGATTGGGCAGAATGCAGCAATGAGTTAGGGCTATGCACAATAAAATTTATATTAAACATAAACGTAAAAACTGACATTATCTTTTTATCACGGCACCATCGCGGATCTCTTCACTGCCTTTTACGACAAATTCCCCATTGAGCTTCAGATCGCCAAACACCTCCACC
This sequence comes from Bacteroidia bacterium, assembly GCA_044221905.1. Classification (GTDB taxonomy): domain Bacteria; phylum Bacteroidota; class Bacteroidia; order B-17B0; family Aurantibacillaceae; genus Aurantibacillus. The sequence goes on along the minus strand of JBGAOE010000004.1, from coordinate 244,107 downwards.
TTGTCGTTCACATCGCGGCCTTTTTTTATCGCTACACGCTGGGCTTTATTATTTACAACCTGTATCAGGTAAAGGCCCTCGTTAGAATTAACCACCGCGGTTTTTGGCACCACAAAGCTGCTATCGGCGCTTGTTAGCGGAATGGTGAGCTCGGCAATCATACCCGGCAGCAGTTTTTTATCCGGGTTATCAATGTCCATTTCTATTTTTTCTGAGCGCAGACGCTGATCCAGCGCACCGGCCATCCGCTTGATCTGTGCTTTAAAACTTTCGGCCGGCAGCGATTTTACACGAAAGCTAAGTTCTATCCCCGGGCGTAAAAAGCCGGTGTATGCTTCAGGAATGGCCACTGCTAGCCGCAGGTGCTTTTGTTCCTGCAGGGTAAATAACGGAAACTCGGATCCCTTTCCGTTTGGTCCTACATACGCCCCCGGGTTGGCATTGCGCGAGGTAATGATGCCGCTGAACGGCGCCCTTATTTCAAGGTAGCCTTTAATAACCCCTGTTTCTTTTAGCGCGGCCCGAGAAGCTTCGAGGTTGGCAAAATCAGAGCTCTTTTTGGCATTGGCCTGGTCCAGGTCGTTTTGCGACACGGTGCCCGGCGTTTTTCCGGTTTCTACTAGCCTGTTGTAATTGGCATTGCTGGCAGTATACAAGGCTTCCTGCGAGTTCAGGCGCGATTCGGCAGCTGCCAGCTGGGAGCTGAGCTCCGGCGCTTCGAGGCTCACCAGAAGGTCGCCGACATTTACTTCGCTACCAATGTCGGCCCTTAGCTCTTTTACAAAACCTGGTATTTTGGCATACAGGTCTACCTGCTGAAAAGCAACGAGTTCGCCGGGCAGCTGCAGCGTGGTTGAAAATTTATCCTTTTTCAATAAAAAGGTTTCCGTTTTTTGTATGGTTTCAGCCGGTTTGGCGGCAGCAGGGGTGTGTTCGGGCGCGCAGCTTTGCAAAAAGCTTAATAATAGGAGGCCTGGAAAGATGATATTTTTTTTCATAACAGGTGTATTTATTTTAAAGGGTTAAATGCCGCCGATGCCAACATAATGTTTGCTTTCGCGGTCTTCAGGGTCGAGCGACACCGATTGTGTGCCGGTTTTGCCCTGCACCCAGGTGAAGATAAGCGGAAGGATGATTAATACGGCAAAGGTGGAGAAGAGGAGGCCGCCTATTACGGCACGGCCCAGGGGCGAAACCTGGTCGCCGCCTTCTCCATGCCCGATGGCCATTGGCAACATACCGGCTATCATGGCTACGCTGGTCATAATAATAGGTCTTAGCCTCAATGAGGCCGCTTCCAATGCTGCTTTGGCAGCGTTGCCCGACTTTCGCCGCAACTGCTCGGCATTGGTAATAAGCAATACAGCATTGGCAATAGATACGCCTACCGACATAATAATGCCCATATACGATTGCAGGTTGAGGGTGGAGCCGGTAAGCGTAAGCAGCAGCAAAGCGCCCAACACTACAGCCGGCACGGTGGTGAGCACCACAAACGAAACTTTAAATGACTGAAAGTTGGCCGCCAGCATCAAAAAGATAACCACTACGGCCACGAGCAAGCCCGACTGAAGGCTGTCAAGTGTTTCGTTAAGCACTTTCGAAAGCCCTATGCGCTCTACAAATAAGCCGCGCGGCAGCTCGCCCAAACCGTGTATTACCTTGTTTACATCCTTCGCCGCTGTACCCAGGTCTTTCTTATAAATGTTGGCGGTTACCGATAAATAAGGCATGGCGCCCAGGTTATCGTTTTCGCCGTAGGTAAAACCGGGAGTAATGTCGGCCACATCGCCCAGCACCGGCCTGGTGGCATTGCGCAGCAGCGGAATCTCGTTCAGGTCTTCCTTCGATTTCATTTGATTGAGCGGTACCTGCACCTGCACGTTGTAAGAAAGGCCTATCTTTTCATCGATCCAGATGTTTTTTTCGGTGTAGCGCGAAGAGGAAGTGGAGGCAATGAGGGAGCGCGAAACATCGCTCATATCAACTCCCAGCTGCGCGGCACGCACCCTGTCGATGTTGATGTTCAGCGACGGGTATTTAATAGGCTGCGCAATCTGCACATCACGCAGGTAATCGATCTCTTTCAGCCCGGCAATAATCTTGTTGGCATATTCCTCGTTCAGCTTTTTATTTTTACCGGCTATTCTCACCTCAATAGGCGTGGTCGATCCCTGGCTCAGCACCTTGTCGGTAAGTTCAATCGGCTCAAACGAGAGTTTTACATCCGGCAGCACTTTTTGGATGCGCTCGCGCACCCGGTCTTTAAAGTCGTCCATATCGGTGTGGTAGTCTTTCAGGCTGACCTGGAATACCGCTTCGTGCGGCCCTGCAGTGAACAGGTAAATGGGGTTTACCGAAAACAGAGAAGGATGCTGACCCACGTATACCGAAGAGATGGCGATGTGTTCCTTGCCAACCATGTTCTCCAGCTCTTTCAACGCCACAATCACTTTTTCTTCGGTGCGTTCAATGCGTGTGCCGTCGGGTGCCCGCATGCGCAGCTGAAACTGGCTGGAGTTTACCTTTGGTAACACGTCGCGGCCAATTGTGTTTAGCAGGAGTATGGCCAAACCACTGACCACAAGCAGGTAAAGTACGGTGGCCGGCTTGCGGTAATGGCTGAGCCGGGTAATGAGCATCACAAAACGATGCCGGAAGCGCTCAAAGCGGCTTATTTTTTTATCGTTGTCCAGGTCCTGGCGCTCTGCCAGCATTTGTTTCTGTTCAACAGGGTCGTGACTTAAGGAGGCATTGTGTGCAGGGGAGCCTTTGGCGCTGTTATGCGTTTTCATCATCCAGTTGGCCATAATGGGCACAAAGGTTTGCGATAATAAAAAGGAAACGATCATCGAAAAGCCGATGGCCAGCGCTAATGGCAAAAACAGGGCGCCCGGGATACCTGCCATGGTAAAGGCGGGGGCAAACACAGCCAGGATGCATAAAAGGATAAGCAGTTTAGGCAACGCTATTTCCTTACAGGCATCCCAAATGGCCAGGGCTTTGGGTTTGCCCATGTCCAGATGCTGGTGAATGTTTTCGATGGTTACGGTGCTTTCATCCACCAGAATGCCGATGGCCAATGCCAGGCCGCTTAGCGACATGATGTTGATCGTTTGTCCGAACAGTTTTAAGAACAGCACGCCCGAAATAATGGAAGCCGGGATGGTGAGGATCACGATCAGGGCTGCACGCCGGTCTCCCAAAAATAACAATACCATTAAGCCCGTAAGCACCGCGCCGATCACCCCCTCGCTCACCAAACTTTTTACGGCATTGATCACAAACACCGATTGATCGAATTCGTAGGACAGCGTCACGTCTTCGGGCAGCGTGCTTTGAATTTTAGGCAGGTTTTCCTTTAATTTTTTTACCACCTCCCAGGTGGAGGCATCGGCCGATTTGGCAATGCTGATGTACACCGAGCGCTTGCCATTAATAAGTGCGTAGCCGGCTGCCACGTCGGCGCCGTCTTTTACCGTAGCCACATCGCGCAGGTACAGGTTCTGAACACCACCTTTAAATAAAGGGATCTTTTCAAAATCGGCCAGCTCGCGAACAGTGTTGTTGGTGGGGGTGATGTAGTTTTTATCGCCGATGCGCACATTGCCCGAAGGCGCCGTTTGATTATTAAGGCGAATGGCCTCCACCACCTGGTCGGGTGTAAGGTTGTGAGTTCTCAGCAATTCGGGGTCAACGTTTATTTCAACGGTTCGCACATTGCCGCCAAAGGGCGCCGGTGCCAGCAAACCCGGAATGGAGGTGAACGAGGCCCTCACATAAATATTAGCGAGGTCCTGCAGCTCGTTGTTGGAGCGAATGGGGCTGCTGAGTACCAGCTGGCCCACAGGCAGCGACGAGGCATCGAAGCGGATCACAAACGGGGGATTGGAGCCGGGCGGGAAAATAGCCTGGATGCGGTTGGACAAGGCGCTCACCTCGGCAGCAGCCTGGGCCATGTTGGTGCCTTCGTAATAGGTGAGCTTCATCAGGGTAAGGCCCTGTATGTTTTTTGTTTCAATGCTTTTTACACCGTTGGCAAACAAAAGGATGTTGATGTATTGTTTCCCGAAATAGGTTTCCATCTGGTTGGGCGTGTAGCCGCCAAAGGGGTGTGCAATGTAAATAACCGGCAGATTCATTTTGGGCAGTATGTCCACTTTAATATCGCGGGTGGCATTGATACCAAAAAAGAACAAGCCTGCTACCAGCACCAGGATGGAGATGGGTTTTCGAAGGGCGAAACGGATTAAATTCATGGATGGGTTATTAGTTAAGCGCGTTGGTAAAAAGTGATATATCGCCGGTAGCGGCGGCTTTTAAAAGAAATGCCTGCCACACATTGGTATGAGCGATGTCGCGGTCGGTTTCGGCACGGTTCAGGGCATACAGGGTTTGGGTTACATCCACCAGGGTGGTTAATCCATTTTTGTACAGCGTTGTTTTTTGGCTGTAAGCTTCTGTGGCCGCTTTTACCTGCACCGGTGCCTCGTTATAATTATCCAGCGCATTTTTTATGCGGGCCTCGGCCAGTGTTTGCTGGGCCTTTATTTGCTGGCCCGCCAGCTCGTATTCGTTTTGTAAGGCTGCCGAAACAAAGCGCTGCGATTTTACCTGAGCGCTGTTGCGGGCAATGGTTGTCAGGTTCCAGTTGAGTCCTATGCCCAGCAGGTAATTGCCGCGTACCGGTGTTACGCCGGTGGCATAGTCGGTGGAGTAGGCGGTCTGGTCCTGCGTGTAAGCCGCTTTAAAACCCGAGCCACGCTCCTGTACCACACCAAACAACGAAAGACTTGGGTAATATTGCCGCTTTATGAATTTTAACTGCTCATTGCCCGCATCCACCCGGCTTTTGTAAAAGGCCAGCAGGGGATGCGCCGCTTCGTTCGGAGCATTGGTGACCTCAGCTATTTTTGAAGGAAGGCGCTGGGTCAGTGTGGTATCGAGTGTATAGGCAACCACCGTTTCTCCCATCAGTAAAGCCAGCCGGCTCGCTTGTTCCTGCTGCGCATCGGTGGCTTTGGTAAGGGCTATGCGTGCACTCGAAACCTCGGCGGCGGCCAGCGACGAATCTACGCCGGCAATGAGGCCGTTCAAAGCTCTGAGGCGGGTGTTTGATTTTAATACCAATGCCCGTTCCAGGTTTTTTTGCTGGGAGGCCACTATGCGCTGTGCTGCCAGTAAGTTAAGGTAAGCCGCGGCAATTTTTACCTGGTGCTGAAACTGCTCCTGCAGCAAATCGTTTTCATCGCGGCGCAGGTTGCTGGCGGCCACTTTTATACGTGCGTGCGTGCGGCCAAAACTAAAAAACTCCCAGTTTATATTAGCAAGGTATAAGGCGCCGTATGCGGCATTCCAGTTTTGCGTGCCGAGCGGCAGGCCCGAAGAGGCAACGCCAAAACCACCGAAGCCATACAATGGGCCGTTTTGTCCGTTGATGGTACCATAGTCCTGTTGTGCTGAAATAACCAGGTTGGGCAGGTAATCGCGCTGGCTCTGTTGCAGTGAGGCTTTGGAGGCGCCGGCATAATTTTGTTTAGCCTTTATGGCCGGGTAGTTTGTAAGGCCTTTGTTCAGCGCCTCTTTAAGCGTTAGCGCCTGTGCCGTTCCCAGGTGAGCGCAAAAGGTCATCAGGCAGGCCATCATGCCTGCGCGGGTAAAAGTTATCATAATGCGTTGAGAGGTTGGTAGTGTGAAACTTTTTCAATTTCAGGGTACAAAGTTGCAACCGCCCTTAACCAAAAGCATTATGCAATTCAAACTATTGATTATTTAAATCAAATATGTTTGGTGTTTAAGAAATTTTAGCTTTTGTACGCACCATGCCTGGTGTTTTGCTGGTTTGTTTTTTAAAGAAGATGTTGAAATTGGATGGATGCTCAAACCCCAGGCTGTAAGCAATCTCGGCCACTGTATTGTCTGTGTGTTTTAAAAGGGCCTTGGCTTCGTTGGTAATACGTGCCGAAATAATATCAGTGGTGCTTTTGCCCGTAACTTCTTTTACAGCCCGGTTCAAATGGTTTACGTGCACCGAAAGCATATCCGCAAAATCGTGCGGGCTTTTCAGCTTCAGGCTTTGCTCGGTCGAGTCCACCGGAAACTGGCGTTCCAGCAGGTCGATAAACTGCGAGGAAATACGGGCCGATGCATTGGTATACTTGTGCGAAGTGGAGTTTACGGGCTGCAGCTTGTGCGCCTCGTGGATAATGAGCTGTACGTAATGCTGCAGCAGCTCGTATTTTTTTACGTAATCCGATTCCACTTCCTTCATCATTTTGCGGTAAACAAAACACAGGTCTTCCACCTGCTCACTGCTCAGGTCGTACACGGGGTTTAGCCGGGTGTCGTACAGCGGCGATTTACGGAAGTTGTTGTCAGACAGAACGGGTGCTATGAAATGACTGTTGAACAGGCAGAAAAAGCCCTCCTGTTTGGCAGATACCGGCTCCCACAGGTGAGGGGTGGCCGGATTAAAAAATACCAGTGCCTTGCCCGTAATTTCTATCTCGCGATCTTCCAGGTGCAAAATGCCGGTACCGATAATAAGCGAGATTTTATAAAAGTCGCTGCGGTGGATCTGCGTTGGCTTTTTGCAAAGGGCGCCGCGCTCAAACACGTTAAAGTGACCCATCTGCGGTAACAGAACAATGTTCTTACCTCTTGTGGGGGCAAAGTAATCGTTATAAAATTCCTGCAGGGTAATGGTTTGGCTCATGTTGTAAAGTTATTCATTTCAAACATAAGAATGATGTTAAAAAGTTGAAGCTTAAACTGCCCATTAGTTAAAAGTTAAGGAGTTACAAGTTTAAAAGTTGAGAGCTTAAAGCTTAGAGTTGAAAGAATAAAACAGATTTCTCACGCCAGTGGTATGGCACCGATGTGTTCGAAATGACCAAGAAAAATAAAGTCATTTCGACCGGAGGGAGAAATCTCTACCGGATTGTTTATGGCTGAAAGAACAGATTTCTCAAGCCAGTGGTGTATCACCGAAGCTTTCGAATGACCCAAAAATAGAGTTAGTCATTTCGAACCGCCTTACCTGAAATAAGCCAGGGCGGTGAGAAATCTCAGTACTTTATTTGTAGTTTAAATTAAGAGTTGAAAGAAAGAACAGATATCTCAGACCAATGGTATCACCATGTCTTCGAAATGACAGATATTACAAGAATGCGATTTTTTTATAATTTTGGGTTGCATTAAATAAACCCTAGTCTTTTTTATGAAAATTTTTATCCTTGTTTCATCATTTATTCTGAGCACCACTTTTTTTTTCGGGCAAAATATTATTTTTGATGTACCGTCTATGCTTCAGGCAAATGGTACTTCGGGCAACCGGGGACCGAACGGAACCACCAATCATGCCTGCATGCGTGGGCAATACCTGGTACCCGCTACAGATATGGCGGGTTATGTGGGTTCCAGCATTGCTTCGTTCGGCTTTGAGCTGAGTTTTGGTACGGGATCAAGCGCCGTGGGTCAATTTACCGTGTGGCTTTTAAATACAACCGACGCAACGTATACCATGGGTACCATTTTTAACTCGGCCTTAATGACCCAGGTGTATGCCGGTACTTATGCCCAACCCTCCGGAAATTCGGTAAGTGTGGATTTTACTTTTCCTACCCCTTTTAATTATACTGGCAACGGGCTTTATGTAGCTTATGAATATCAAGCATCGAGCTACGCCCCTTCCCCCAGTATTTATACTTGTTATGCTCCTGCTAGTCCAAACCAGGGTGCTACAGGTGCTTCCACTAATGTAGCTTCAGCACCAGCTATCGCCGCTACACTTTTCAGGCCTATTTTCCGGTTTGGTATGCCCAACTTCCTTACCATTGCCCAAACGGGCTCTATTGCCTGCAATGGGGGCGCTACAGGGGCTATTTCGTCAACCGTGTCGGGTGTGAGCGGTGCCATTACCTATTCATGGCTTCCTTCGGGAGGTAATGGCGCCACCGCCAGCAACCTTACCGCGGGTGTTTATACCTGTATTGCCACTACTACCAATAATGCCAAGTCGGTAAAAACAGTTACTATCACCGAACCGCCAGCCATTGTGTTAAGCATTGCTTCTCAAAGCAATGCCATCTGCTTTGGCATGACTAACGGTGTGGCTATTATGAACGCTTCGGGTGGTACAGGCAGCCTGAGTTATTCGTGGACACCCGGGAATAACAATACGACTTTCCTTACCAACGCGGCAGCAGGCTCTTACACCTTTTTGGCAATGGATGCCAATAATTGTTCGGCCAGCTACCCCGTTACTATTACTGAGCCGCCAAGCTTTAGCATTAGCGGCACGGCATCCAGTCCAACCCTGTGCTCAGGCAACCTTGAAAACTTAACGGGCAGCGGTGCCTCTACCTATACCTGGACCGGTGGGGTCACCGATGGACAGCCGTTTTATGTTAGCTCTACCAGCATCATTACCAATACCTATACGGTGACGGGAACCGACGCCAGTGGATGCCCGGCCAGTGCCCCTGCCACGGTAACGGTTACGGTATACCCGCAGCCAACGGTGAGTGTAAATAGCGGGGCTATTTGTGCCGGTGATATTTTTACCATAACTCCCACCGGAGCAGCCACTTATGTTTTTTCGAGCGGCAGCAATACAGTAGCGCCAGTTACCAACAGCAGCTATTCAATAACCGGCACCAGTGCAGCGGGTTGTGGGAGTGCGCTTATGGCCATTGCTGATGTTACGGTTAATCCGCTACCGGTAGTTACAGCAAATAACGCTACCGTTTGCGCCGGCACTTTGGCTACTATTATTCCGGGTGGAGCCACTACCTATACCATTACCGGTAATAATTTCAGCGTCACACCTTCTGTTACCACCTCATATTCTATCACCGGTACCAGTACAGAAGGTTGTGTGAATGCCAGCCCGGCTGTTTCTACCATCAGCGTCAATCCACTGCCGCCTGTTACGGCCAACAGCTCGGTGGTTTGTATCGGATCGTCGGTATCCATTGTGCCAGGTGGCGCGCTTGCTTATACCATTACGAATGGTGCGGCCACTTACTTCAGTACGGGTGGCAGCATTGCTATAACACCTTCTGTGTCGGTTACATATTCTATTTTGGGCGTTGATGCTGAAGGCTGTTTAGGCCTGGCCACTTCTTCCATCACAGTTAATAACCTGCCCATCATAACGGTAAATAATGCCGCCGTTTGTACCGGCCAAAGCTACACCATTATACCTTCTGGCGCCTTGTCGTACACATATTCTACACCCCTTAATAACCCTGTGGTAACGCCAACGGCGAGTGGTACTTACACCATTGAAGGTACAGATGTCAACGGTTGTTACAATGCCGCAACAAGCAGTGTTACACTGAACCTGCTTCCTGTTATATCTGTTTCCATTTCAGCCAGTGTTATTTGCGAGGGCGAACCTGTTGTACTTTCGGCATCGGGTGCTCAAACCTATTCATGGGTGGGAGTGGCAGCAGGCAGTTCTGCAACCGTAACACCAGCCGTGAGCTATGTTTATACGGTGAGCGGCACTGATGCCAATTTATGCACCGGCCTGGCAACTGCCAGCGTAACGGTAAGCATATGCACCGGCATTTCTCAAACGCATTCAAATCAACCTGTTTACAGGGTTTATCCCAATCCGGCCAATGGCCTGATAATGGTAAGCGGGTTGGAATATAACCAGGAAATTCTGGTACATAATGCCATGGGGCAATTGATAATAAAAACAACTGTTGTGACCGATGAAACAACGATTGACCTTTCAGGAGAAGCTTCCGGTGTTTATTTTATCAGCGTTTCAGGCGTCACAAAGAAAATAATAAAGGAATAAAATAATTCGTCTGAGGCAAAAACCGTCAATTATTTAAGTTCTGATAAAATCAGTTTCTTTTGCTTTAATGTATTCTTCATTGCTTTCTCTCTCACATTCGGGTTGTTGCTGTTAATAAGGCTAAAATACTCAACAGGAACAACCTGCCACGATAAACCATATTTGTCTTTACACCAGCCACAAGAGCTTTCTTGCCCGCCGTTAGCAGTTAATGCGGCCCAATAATAGTCCGTTTCTGTCTGATCTTTTGTATTGATAACAAAAGAAACCGACTCATTAAATTTAAAGAATGGACCAGCTGCCAGAATGCTTAATTCCATGCCAGCTATTTCTATAATGGCAGTTTCAAAGTTTCCTCCACCTGCTTCCGGTGGATTTTTATATTGGTGATGTTCTTTCATTTTACCTTCCTTAAAAATAGAAAGATAATAATCTGCTACTGCTTTTGCATCTGTGGTCTCAACCCAAAGGCAAGGCGTTATTTTTTGAGGAATCATATGTTTATTTTTAATGGTTTCGCTGCTGTCATTTGTTACTGCGGGTTGATTGATTGAGGTGTCGGCATTGCCTGGCCGACTAGAATTGGAGCAGGACGTTGTCAGATAAATAACAGCCATTCCAAGAAGTATTAATTTATTCATTTTTCTGTTTTTTTAAGTGTTTTCTTTGTGGTGATGTGCTTAAACTCTTGCTGCTAACGGATCGCTGAACTTTCGCCGCCGCTGTTTTTAAATGCCGGTGGCTGTTAAAATGCCCGCGTGTTCACCGTGAAGTTAAAAATATACTGCGCAAAAGCAAAACTATGCAACGCCGAAGGCGCCAAATTTAAATTGCTTTTGTATAAAGAAGCAGTTTATGTTTGCGGTGGCGTTAGGTTTGCTGTTACTTGCTGGCATTTAATCTCTGTTGTTATAGTCCTCGGGTTTAGTTTTTTGAAAGAATACCTCTTTACTTTCGAGGTCTGTAAAACTTAAAGGAACTATTTTAGATGTCTTCTTATACGTACCATGAGCATATACGCCATGGCCGAAACCACAGTCGTCGAAACCATCCATTGAAGTCAGAGTAAGTTGCCCATTTGTAAATTTAAAACTGAATTTACAACCTTTGTCGTCCGAGTATATTTTTTGAAAGAAGACTCCTGTGTCTTGAGCTAATTTTACTCTTCCATATAATGAACCAATATTGTATGATGGCCTGCCACGATTTGATTCGAAATAAAATAAGACTGTCGAGTCGGTTTCAGGAAAAATTGTTATTTGTCCGACGCGATCTTTTTCAACGTCGGAACCATACCTGAAAATACCACCGTATTTTTTAGTTTTTACAGGATTCGCTGTCTTTTGACAGAGGCCAAAGTAAACAGATGTCAGGAAGATTATTAAAAGGATAATTCTCATGTTTGATTTACTCTCACTTTATCCCCCTTATCTGCTCCTTTTGTTAGGATAAGAATGAGTGTTCCTCTACTTTTGTAACCGCGGCTCAGCCACTTTTTTTTGCAGCAGCGCCCTTTAAAATCAACCTACATACTTCTTAAAAATGGAAGTGGCCGTGTGGCCTCCAAATCCAAAGGTATTGTTCATAGCATAATTCACCTCGGCTTCAAGGCATTTGTTGGCCACAATGTTAAGGCCCGCAGGAATATTTTCATCGGGCGTTTGCAGGTTAATGGTGGCCGGTATGATGTTGTTTTTCACCGCCAGGGTACATACAATGCTTTCGATGGCACCGGCCGCACCAAGCAAATGCCCGGTCATGGATTTGGTGGCGCTGATGTAAACAGGCGTGTCTTTAAACACATTTTTAATCCCGATCAGCTCGCTGGTATCGCCAATGGGAGTAGAGGTAGCGTGCGCATTGATGTAGTTAATATCAGAAGGCTGTATGCCCGCCTCGCTCAGCGCTTTTTGCATGCCCAGAGTGGCGCCAATGCCATCGGGGGCGGTGCCGGTTAAATGATAAGCATCGGCTGCCATGCCGCCGCCAACCATTTCGGCATATATTTTAGCGCCGCGCTGCAGGGCGTGTTCCAGCTCTTCGAGAATAAGCGCGCCGGCACCTTCGCCAATCACAAAACCATCGCGGGTTTTATCAAAGGGGCGGGAAGCTTTGGTGGCTTCTTCATTATTTTTCGACATGGCCTGCGATGCATTGAAACCGCCCACCGAAGCAGGAGTTATGGCCGCTTCGGAGCCGCCTGCAACAATAATTTTTGCTTTGTTAAGACGAATAGTGTCGAAGGCATTGATGAGGGTGGTATTGGAAGAGGCGCAGGCCGATACGGAACAATAATTCGGGCCATGCAGCCTGTTGCGGATGGAAATAACACCAGCCGCAATATCCACAATCATTTTAGGAATAAAAAAAGGATTAAAGCGGGGCGTGCCGTCGCCGGTTACGTATTCGCGCACCTGCTCTTCAAATGTGCTGATGCCGCCGTTGCCCGATGCCCAGATCACGCCTACCTCGGCCCGCTGTGCCTGGCTCATGGCGCCAAAATCGAGACCCGAATCCTTTATGGCTTCATCAGAAGCAGCTACCGCATATTGGGTAAACAGGTCATATTTGCGGATCTCTTTTTTTTCGAAATACAAAGCGGGATCAAAGTTTTTTACCTCGCAGGCAAAATGGGTCTTGAATTTTGACGAGTCAAATTTGGTAATAGGCCCTGCCGCACTTTTGCCGGCAATAATGCCCTGCCAGAATTCGGCCACTGAATTTCCTAATGGTGTAATGGCTCCAAGGCCGGTAATCACAACACGTTTCATTATGGTTTATTTTTTTAGCTGTTGTAAAAATAATCAATCACCGGCAGTTGCTAAACTGTTTTTTACGGTGTTTGATAAACAATATACTCTTAATATATAAAAAAGCCGGTTCAACTGCCCTAACAAATGTTAAGACAATTAAATACGGCCATTCCCCTGCAGACTGGGTTTATTTTTTAATATCGGTTTTAAACAAATTAGAATATCCCCGGGCTATTAACCGGCTTTTATCCTCATTCCACAATTCAAACTGCGCATTGACGATCTGGTTGCCTTTTTTCAAAATGCAGGTGTCGGCAATTACCCGCTCGTTTTCGCGCGCCTTCGAAAAGTAATCGATCACGTTATTCACCGTAGTGTAAAAAAACTCTTCGTTGAGCGAATACATGGTGGCACCAATCACATCGTCCATCATAGCGGCGGTAACGCCACCATGCAGGGTGCCCAGCGGATTGGTCATTTCTTTGCGCACGGTAAACTGAAAAGAGAGTTTTCCTTTTTCGGCAGAAATAACTTTGGGTTTGAGCCAAAGGGTAAGCGGTGAAGGTGAGCTGAGAAACTCTTTCCCGATGCGGCTTTGCATGGCTTCCAGGGGAGTGATTGTGTTCATGCGTTTTTGGTTTTAAGTAAATAATCGGTTAATTTTTGCACTAAAGGGCCAATAATCAGAATGGCGGGGATCACTACCATATAGACCATGGCCCACGAGCGGAGCCAGATGCCTGCAAATTTTGATGTAAAGCCCAGGTTGATGGAAATGAGCGTAAAGGAAATGATACCGGTGGTAATAATGCCCATGATGAGGGCAAACACAAGGCGTTGTTTCATGCGTTAACGGTTTGTTTTGGTTTATTCATAGCATAAAACGCGTCTCCCGGCGACGACAGGTAAAGCCGGTACAAATCTTCGGTTTGGCCCACCCGTATTTCATATTCGTTTTTTTCGAAGGCTGCAAGAAACGCTTCAGCCACCACAGCGGGTGCAATGCCGGTGCTGCCGCCTATGGGCGCTGAAAATTCGGTATCCACCAGCGGTGGCATCAGCTCAAACACTTTTACCGGTGTACCTTCCAGCTGGTTGCGCAAAATTTGTGTATAGGCGTGCAAAGCTGCCTTGCTGGCCGAGTAGCCTGCAAGGCTTCCCGGTACAAATGCTACAATGGACGATACGTTGACAATGGCCGCTTCCGGTTGTTTTTGCAACAGAGATAATAGTTTTTCATTCAGGCGGATCACCGAAAGATAATTGGTATGCATTTCGTCCTGCGCTTTTTCAAAAACGTTTGCATTTTCGTCCCTAAGCGAATATAAAATAGCACGGCCGGCATTATTAATTACCACGTTCAGCTCAGGAAAATCCGTTTCCAGTTTCTGCACCAGCTGGTTTACGTCTTTTTCGCGGCTCACATCGCTTTGAATGGCTACTGCATTTTTGAGCTGTAAGGCAGCGGCTTCCAGGCGCTCTTTGTTTCGGCCGGTAATAACTACGCGGTTTCCTTTTTCTGACAGCAGCTTTGCCAGTGCAAATCCAATCCCCGCGCTTCCGCCGGTGATCAGGATGGTATTATGGGTTGTTTTCATGTTTGTTCTGTTTTCAAAATACCGATCGGTATATTTTTGGTTAAAAAATTATTTGTGATTTAAATTCAGTCGTGTTCATTAAATATTGTTCTGTTACAGTTAAAAGTTACGCTATTAAAATAAGTTGCCTCTTCAACCTGCCAGTCAATGTTTGACTGTAGCGGCTCTTTAAATATTTACCGATCCCTGGCCCGAGGCGATCAGGTAGGCGTCTTTCAGCGCTTCGGAGTAGGTGGGGTGTGCGTAAGAGATCCTGAACATGTCTTCATCGGTGGTTTCGTAATGCATGCCGGTAACGGCCTGCGCAATCAGGTCGGCTGCACGGGGACCAATTACATGCACGCCCAGCAGCTCGCCGTACTTAGGTTCTGAAATTACTTTCACAAAGCCGTCGGGTTCCATGGCAGCGCGGGCGCGACCGCTGGCCAGAAAAGGAAATTTACCAATGCGGTAAGCCCTGCCTTCTTTTTTCAGCTGCTCTTCGGTATAACCCACCGAAGCCACTTCGGGCCAGGTGTATACCACCCCGGGAATAAGCTGGTAATTAATGTGTGGCTTTTGACCGTTAATGGTTTCCGCCACAAAGGCACCTTCTTCTTCGGCCTTGTGCGCCAGCATAGGGCCGTCAATTACATCACCAATGGCATAAATGTTTTCTTCGGCAGTACGTAATGTTTCATTCACTTTCACCCGGCCTTTTTCATCCAGTTGCACGCGTGTGTTCTCAAGGCCCAGGCCGTTGGTATACGGTTTGCGTCCCACCGCCACCAGGCAATAGTCGGCTTTCAGCTCCTGTGGGGCATCGGTATTATCAAGAAAACGAATGGTAACATCTTTACCGTTATTGGCAGCTGATTGTACTTTGTGTTGCAGCAGGGTGGTAATGCCGTTTTTGGCGAGGATCTTCTTCAGTTCTTTGCCCAGCTCTTTATCCATAGTAGGGATCAGGCTATCTGCATACTCAATAATGGTAACTTTTACACCAATGCGCGAAAAGATAGACGCCATTTCCACACCAATGACCCCACCGCCAATGATAGCGATAGAACCGGGCTTTTCTTCCAGTGCCAGCGCTTCGGTAGAGGTAATGATGCGTTTTTTGTCAATGTCCACACCTTTAATGCTGGATGGTTTTGAGCCGGTGGCAATAATAAAGTATTTGCTTTCCACCGTTACCTGGCTGCCATCGGCTTTGGTAACAGTTATTTTTTTGTTGCTGATGAAAGACCCTCTGCCTTCAAACACTTCGATCTTATTTTTTTTCATCAGGTAGCTCAATCCCGAGGTATTTTGTTTCACCACGTCGTTTTTGCGGGTCATCAATTGATTAAAATTGACCTTCAGGTTATCGAGCTCAATGCCGTGGGCTTTAAATTTTGTTTCGGCGGTGTGAAAGTGTTCGGTACTATCGAGCAACGCTTTGGAAGGGATGCAGCCCACGTTGGTGCAGGTGCCACCCAGCACACTGTATTTTTCTACAATGGCGGTTTTATAGCCCAGCTGCGCGGCGCGAATGGCGGCTACATAACCTCCGGGGCCCGAGCCGATCACAACAATATTAAACGATGTTTCCATAATTAATTTAAATTTTCGAGAACGATGGCCGATGCGCCGCCACCGCCATTACAAATAGCGGCAACACCATATTTGCCGCCTTCCTGTTTTAGCGCCGAAATTAAAGTGGCCATGATACGCGCTCCCGACGCGCCAATAGGATGGCCCATGGCTACTGCCCCGCCGTATACATTTACCTTGTTAATGTCCAGGCCAAGAATCTGCTGGTTGGACAGGATGACAGAAGCATAGGCTTCGTTGATCTCAAACAGGTTGATGTCTTTGAGTGTGAGTCCGGCCATGGCCAATGCTTTTGGAATGGCCAGGGCAGGCGAGGTGGTAAACCATTCGGGGGCCTGTGCCGCATCGGCATATCCAATAATACGTGCCATGGGTTTTAAGTTGTATTTTTCAACAGCTTCTTTCGATGCCAGCACCATGGCGGCAGCGCCATCGTTCAGGTTGCTGGAGTTGGCGGCGGTTAAAACGCCACCTTCTTCAAAAGTAGGTTTTAGTTTTGCCACCTTGTCTAAAATGATCTTATCAATATCTTCGTCACGATCAATGACTATGTTGCCCGTTTTTTGCTCTACAGTAATTGGAATGATCTCATTGGCAAACTTATTGTTTTTGGCAGCCAGCTGGGCTTTTTCGTAAGAGCGGATGGCATAGGCATCAATGGCTTCGCGGGTATGGCCGTATTTGCGCACGCCCATTTCGGCAGCATTGCCCATGTGAAAATTATGGTAGGCATCCCACAGCCCGTCTTTAATCATGCCATCCACCAGGCTGGCGTTGCCAAACTTATTGCCCCGGCGTATGGAAGCATAATGTGGGGCATTGCTCATGCTCTCCATGCCCCCGGCCACCACAAGGTTCTCCAGGCCCATTTGTATCTGCTGTGCGCCAATCATGGCTGCTTTCATGCCAGAGGCACACACCTTATTAATAGTAGTGGCTTCTTTCGTGTCGGGAATGCCTGAGTAAATAGCCGCCTGCCTGGCCGGCAGCTGACCCAGGTCAGCGCTCAGCACATTGCCCATGTATACGGAATCGATGTGCTGGGGATCGATGCCTGCCGCCTGGAAGGCATGTTGAATAGCAATGGCACCAAGGCGCGTGGCCGGTAAGTGGGAAAGGTTTCCCATAAGCCCGCCGATGGGCGTGCGTTTTGCAGAGACGATATAAGCTTCTTTCATACGGTTTGTTTTTTATACCGATAGGTATATTTATAATTAAAAAAAATCAGATCTTTATTTCACGGTTTACGATGTCCACAATCCTGTCAAGCGCCATAAACAACAGCTTTTGATTGTTCATGATCTTGGCCAGCATCATGCCCCCTTCGAGCACTGATATGATTTCGTAACCATAGTCCACAGCCGAAATGTCGGTTTTAAATTCCCCGTTGCGCTGGCCCTTTTCAATCACCTTGCTCAGGCCCTTGGCCCAGTTCTTAATACTCTCCTGCACCGGCTTTTTTAAAATCGACAGGTTGTCGTCGGCTTCCACCGAGGCATTCTGAACCGGGCAACCGCCCTTTTCAAACACGGTTTTCCAGTTTACCCGGTAATAGTCGGTAAGCCCCACCAGCTTATCGTACATGCTTTGTTTTTGCGCCAAAAAATCATTGATGCGCAGGTCAAGCATGCGAATGCTGTATTCATAAACAGCAACGGCCACTTCGTCTTTATTTTTAAAGTTGCCGTAAATAGAACCTTTGGTAAGGCCCGTGGCCACTGTCAGATCCTGAAGAGAGGTGCCGGCATAGCCCTTTTTATTAAAGATGGGGGCAGCCTTCTCTATAATATACTCCCGTGTTTTCTCTGCCTTCGACATGATCTGCTTTTATGTGCCGCTACAAATATACAAAATATACCGAACGGTATAAAAAATTATGAATTTTTAATGTTGAATTTTGAATTTTAGTACTTTCATCTGTAAAAATCATTCCATATCCATACCCCCGGCGCCGGATTACTTCGGCTTTCGATATTTTTAGAAGGCCTCGTAATGATGGCGCCGGTTTTGTTCAGTCTTTTGAATTTTAAATTTTGAATTTGAGTTAAATAAGTGGGTAGCATAAACATGGGACACACATAGGGGCCTGTGGGGAGGTTGTTTGCCGAACCTTTTTGTCGTCCTGACCATTTTTCAGGGTAGCCCACGACAGCTTTGGGGGTATTTCCGGTATTTCATCAAAAACGGACGGTATACCGCCCGTTTTTATAGGAGGAGAGGTGTTATATTTGGCTCATGATAGCAATTTATACAAATCAGCCTCAGGCATTGCTCGATGCAATTTATAAGGAGATAGACGACTGGAAAATCAGAACTTGGGTCTATAATAAGGAGAGAGATTTCACACACCTCACGAGCGATGGTCAATGGGAAGGCAGAGCGTGGCTCAGACCCGTCATCCCACAATCAAAAGACCTTATAAGATTTGGAATTATATTCCCCGATGGAAAACCAAAAGAATTGGTGGTCTATTCTGTGTTTCATGGCCGCTTTATCGAAATGCTTATAACGCATTTTGGCACACAATTCTCTCTTGCTGGTGCGTCCTCCAGTCTTGCAACACCTGATGTTTTCAAAACCGGGGACAAGTTGGTGTGATATTATAATCTGCACATAACCATATCAAAAATTTTCTTGTTCCTATTGTTGTGTCGGAATCCAAATTCGTTCAGATAATTCTGCAGATATTTTGGACTGACATAGGTGTGCGTCCCGAAAACAGATTTTTTCAAGTTTGACCAATAGCCTTCGATGTTATTGGTGTGGCAGCCAGTTTTCCAATCCTTCCACTGATACTTGGAGTGGACAACCCTTTGGTGGTTATAACCCAAGTCTGAAAGGCAACCATAGCCTTTGTATTCATCGGTATGAACCGTTGATCCAACAATGATATTGTTGCCGATGATCGGCAACAGGATTTGCTGCTGCCGGTTTGGAACTGCCAATACTTTCACCCGGCCACCACGCTCAATCATCCCGAACAGGCAGGTCTTCTTCTCTGCTGCCCAGCCGCGTTTGCCTTTTGCCTTGCCGCCGAACAGCGTCTCGTCAATCTGTACAATGCCGCTCAATGGCATCCTATTATCACCCATCAAAATCCGGATCAGGTGTCCCATCTTCCACGCAGTCTTGTATGCAACGCCAAGCTGGCGCTGCAATTCTTTTGCGCTGACGCCATTCTTTGAAGTTGAAAACAGATAGACGGCAAAGAACCAAAGCGTCAGTTTGGTTTTCGTGCCGTGCATGACTGTCCCGGCCAGAGGATAAACCTGATGGCCGCACTCACCGCAGTCATAACACATGCGTTTTTTCACGCGGTAATACTTGGCACCGGCCACGCCACATTTCATACAGCCGCCAACACTGCCATATCGAAGTTTGAAGATCTCATCAAGGCAGGCATTGTCATCAGGGTAGCGTTTGAGGAAGTCCAAAATCGTGAACTTTTCGGAGGGTTTCATAAGGTGGGTTCAAGGTTCATTACAAAGAAAATAAGCCTCTGTTGGCGGTACAATATACCTCCATGTTAAGAGGTGTTAAAGAAACTCACTGATAATCAGAGAGTTTCTTCCGGGAAACATTGCATTCGGGGACGGTAGTGTCCCTATGCACAGACACGACCTTTCCCTGTCGAGCAGGGATGTTAGAAACATGTATCCGGATGAAGAAACAGTACTTCGGAAACTATTTGAGATCAGATACGGGGGAAAACCCTGTCCGAAATGTAAAAAGCAAAAGAAATACCATCCTGTGCGAGGGAGACGGTGTTATGAGTGTGGCGGTTGTGGCTATCAAATTTATCCCACGAAAGGAACTGTTATGGAGGGAAGCCGAACATCGTTGGAAAAATGGGCTGTGGCAATTTATGAAATGGTCAAGTCCAAGAATTCTATAAGCACATGCGAATTGGCTGGTGAAATGCAGGTTGCCTATAAAACTGCTTGGAAAATAGGTATGAAAATTCGGTTGTTTCTGATGTCCGAGGAAAATTATGAAATTATGGAGGGCATATTTGAACTGGACGAGAAGCTCATTGGTGGGTATCACAAAGCGAAAGGCCCCAAGCGAGTTGGTCATAACGGTCAAGCGAATAAAATTTGCGTGTTCGGGATAAAGCGCTGGGGACTGCCCGTGCGATTATTCCATATTGAAAAGAGGGATAAGAAGACATTGCTCCCAATCATCCTGGAGAACATAAAAAAGGGATCAACAATCTATACGGATCAATACGCGGCATATCAGCCGCTTACCGGTCTTGGCTTTATTCATGATACTGTGAACCACAAAAAACGTGAATGGGCAAGAGGACCTGTCACCACTCAACGAATCGAGGGCATTTGGAATCAAATTGATAAAGCGTATAGAGGAACGTATGTCTGGCTCAGCAAAAAGAATGCTGAGGGATATTTTCGAGAGTTTGAATTTCGACATACCACCCGGAAAATGACCAAGCGCGAGAAATTTGATTTGCTTATTGCCCGCCTTTTTTCTTGCCGCGATATCCACGGCGGGCGCTCACCGGCAATTTCTTCTCCATCTCCTCCCGTTCCTCAGGAGTGATAATTCTGAATAGGGTCTTGTTGAGCAAGTCTTGGAATCCTTCTGGACTCATGTTCAGTGGGTCTTTTCGTTTATTTCCTTCTATGTTCATTCTCCCAAACTACCAATTTTCACGACTTATGTTTCAGAAGGTCTCTTCCTTTTCCAGAGTGCCATCCTCGGTATATGTCTTCCATACGCCGGTTTTCTGACCATTGCTGAACTGGCCTTCATATTTGACCTTGCCGTTCTCGTGCCAGCCCATATACTTGCCGTCCGGCTCCCCATTCTTATGTGTGTATTCCGACATCTTCTGGCCATTCTCATACCATTCGTTGCAAAGGCCGTTCAGTTGCAGGATTGACGCCTTGCCGCCGTTCGACTTATGATACAGGGTTTGTTTTATCAGGTCGCCTTTGTTATTGAAAACCTTTTGCCAGAGGAAAAATTTCTGACCATTGATATATTGGTATTGCTCAGAAAGACCGACCGGCAGACCATTGACATAGTTCTCCATCTGTTGAATCTTGCCGACCCTATAATCGCTCGGCTCATTCCACTCTGATCCAAAATAGATTTTATGGACGCCGTTATATTGATTGTTTGAAAAGGTTGCTTCATCAATCAGGATGCCGCCCCAATCATACTCTTTATAACTGCCCTGTTTGGTTGGCGTGTTTGCCTTCACTGTATAAACCTCGTGAAGCTGGGTTTTGGTGAGTGGATCATGATAGGTCTTGATAGTTTGCAGGGTTTGGGCCTGGACTGAGCCTGCGATCATTACGATGGCTGCTATTCTTAGTGTTTTCATAGGTTTTATGTCATTTTACGGCATATATGCCGTAACCAAAAGTAAAATTTTTTCTCGATTTACGACATATATGTCGTAAGGTTTCTGTTCGCAGTTTTTGACCTTTGGGTGTGCAAAAGAAGTACACCAGGGAATTGAAGCAATTCGGCAAACGGGTGAAACTGGAAAGGGAGAAAGCAGACCTGACCCAGCAAGCTCTGGCCGATGCATGCGATATTGACATTCGCTCGATACAGCGCCTGGAGGCCGGAACCTTCAATCCAAGCCTGCGGACGTTGCATGCTCTGGCTGATGCCTTCAAGAAACCGGCGCATGAACTGATCAAGCCGCAATCTGAATAAATTATAGGTATTCATCGTATTTGAAATCGAAAATACGACCACACGACACTCCAAGCACCTTCGCTATTCTGGCGATATCCGAGGCTCTGACTTCATTCCGACCCAAACATATCTTGGACGTTTTTGTCGCTGTGAACCCGCAGGCTTTTGCCAGAGCAATTTTTGTTATTCGTTTTTCCCATCGGATTTTGTCAATGTTTTGGCCCAATGCAACCATAAAGGCTTTGTTGTTTTCTTCTCTTGTTCTTTTCATCCTACAAAAATACGAGCGAGAGCGCACCAGAACATCCAACACATGCAGCAACTTCTGATGCGTGCTGCAGCAACTTTTGGTGCGGGTTGTAACAATATTTGATACAGTTTTTGAGACCAGATGCAGAAAAGGGATGGTAATTTTGACTGTATGGCAAATGACTTTTCCAACACAGAAATCAAGTGTCTGAAACACTTGGGGTTCAAACCGACGTTCCCCGGCAGAGACAAGCAAGAGTACTGCCTTTATGAAAGGAAAATCAGAAATCATCCTTTTTTGAAAGGTGTTCGTCTGACTACGGATAATGAATCGATAGCTGTGTGGTGCAATAGCGCGGCAACGAGAAAAGTGAAATGCCTGATTGCCGAAAGGCCATTTTCATGGCAGGAATTGCAGTCGATCCTGTTGTATTTGCTGAGATCATGACATCCTATATCTCAAAATTGAAAGCAAATTATATCAAAAGAGTATTTCAGATAAATCTTAATTTATCATGTATACAGCAATCGAAATATTTTCTTGGTTTTTTTGGATGTTTTTGGCTGGATTGGCCGTAGGATTTACAGGCGGAATGTTATTTGAATACATTAATGAAAGCGGTAGGAAACTGAAAGAGAAAACCAAGAAAAACAAGCAAGAAGCCGAGCCTATTCATAAAAATTGAGCGGCTCTCTTTTTCTTGTTCCTCGGGTGTGAGCATATTCATCTGATTCCATGCTATTCCACCACCACTGAGCTTTTTGAGGCTGGGCAACATGGAAAACCTAAAAAGGAGAAATGCGCCTACTATTTCTAATATCTGGCCTATAAAATATAAGATTGGTGCTAACTTTGTGATTGTTTCCATTATACAAAATTAACACTTCCAGCATCGTTCTTGTAATTATCGCTGTCTTATTTTGATGAGACTTTGGTCTTGCCATGGAATATTGACTGGCACATCCTTTCCTGACTCAAATCTCGGCCCATCAGTTATTTTCGGGTTCAGCTTTTTTATCAAGGCCCTCAATACATCGTCCAGCTTCCAGGGTTCCGGAACTTCGCACCAGGAGACCATCAATCCAGCGGTCTCCACTATTTGCCGGTTGGTCTTGGCCTTCACCAGTTCATCCCGAATTCTTCCCTTGCCAATTTTTATAACCTGATCTCCGGCCCAAAGGATATAAATTCCTGATACATCGTTCAGAGATTTGGATTGGAGATTCAGTTGATCGAAAGGTATCCACCCATCCCGGCCTTTTTGCCATTGTAAGTCTGGACTGGTTTGCATACGTTATTTATACGCAATAATAAAAAGAGGGCGGCGGCTTTTATGCCTCAATCCCGATTTTAATTTTGAGAAGGTTCAGCCTGTTAAAATAAGGCCTTGCTAGTTCCTCGGTGTATAACCAAAAGCCTAATCCAGCCGACTCCATGATTTTATAGTTTCGATACCAATCGGGGTCGACATTCTTAATCGCCATCACGATCTCACCCGGAACCTCCAGATTCGGGTCATCAATATCTACGCTTTTATCATCGAAAGAGAGCATATATTTAATGAGGGGAATGCCCAAGGCGTTTATCAGGTGCGTATGGAAGTCATCCTCCCTGGGGTAAAAAATACCCTCCATTGTAAACTCTTTTGAGTTATAAGATGTTTTATATTCAGTGACAACTGTACGTTCAGTTTCTCCCCGTTCACCCGTAAAGCCCATCCATACATCATACAAGCCCTCTCTGAGAACGATCAATCCAATATTATGGGTTTGAGCAAATTTTATGGCACCCGTTTGGAACCCACCATTTGTAACCATAATAGCTTTGTGTGCCCTAAGATTGTCTTGCCGGGTCTTTAGAGCCATAAGTGCTTCCCGGGTGACCAACTTGTTCCAATGCTTACATTCCACAATATTCAAGTATTTGGCCCCACCGATGATGAATTCATAATTTAAGTCGATGACATGCTCGTTCCCATCAGGGGCGACCAATTTTTCAAGATGTTTAACGGCCACGGGATAGCCGAGCTCCTTATGGAGCCTGGTTTCGAAGTCCTTTTTTACGAATATCTCGTATTCCTCTGGTGTCATAACGCAGACATGAATTTACGGAATTATTGGTCCACTGAGAATGACAAATGAACTTCGCCCCCCGCTTTGGACGACTCGTTTGTTATGATATCGACCCTATAGGTGACCCAATATTCGATTTCATGGTATGAGAATAGAAAATTGAATTGAAGAACCATGAGTGGCCTAAAGTTACTGAATAGCTTGTCGTAAACATAAGGCATCAAGTGCACATTAGTGCCTTTAAAAAGTGATATTCCTCCATCACTAGCATCATTTATTTCCTGGTCAAATATGGGCACCAATTGATTATACGTGGAGCTATCAAAAGCCGATAAATGGACTGCCTTTAATGTTAAGGTTCCACCGAGCTGGTCGCGGACTATTGTTATTTTAAAGTCGAATACACTGCCGTCACGGGTTACTTCACTTCTGGGCATCGTGCTTTTACTTTTATTCCTTTCTATGGAAATCGCGGGGAAGTATGTTTCGGGTGAAAGCCTATACGTGTACATTCGACTTTGGTAGTACTTTTCATACCTGTAGTGATGGAGGGCTATCATCCTGGAGCGTGTGTCACTTATGCAATCGCAATACAATCCGATAAGAAATTTTTCGGACGTGGTCAGATGATTAAAAAGAATGTCATGGTACAGGTCGTCTCTGAGCAGGCCATCAATAATTCTTATGATTGTTTCGAGATCTCCGAACAGGGAATCAAAGAAATGCGGAATTTCCTCCAACAGATACATGGGATTTCGCATGGTCTCGGAGGAGTTCAAAAAATGCGTACCCTTAATGGCGTTCGAATACGTCTTTGTGTCGCTAATCACGAGGCTATTGAAGGCGGCCAGCCCTTCATAACCAATAGGCTGCCCAGACCTGAAATGAATGCTATTAATCAAGGCGCTATGATTAGATAGCAGATTGAAGAAGGTTGTCTGGTATTGCTGGCTGAGCAGTGTATTGTTTTGGTCAATCTGAGCCTTGGTCGTGCGTTCTAGCTCCTTCCTGGTTTCTCTGAGCTCTTCCTGTTGTAGGGCGAGGTCTTTGCGCTGTAGCAAGATGGTGATTATGATGCCTCCGAAAGCCAGACCGGAGAACAGAGCATTAATACCCCCGAACATGTCGCCATACGTACCACGGTCTTCATGCGTTTTATCCTTCAATATGTATAAAGTCCACAACCACAAACCGACCACGATTATAACCACGCCAATGGAAATAAGCGCGAGGTTTTTGTTATCCCTGTCAGGCTGCTGTTTTGTGTTTTCAGTATTTTCCATAATTCGAAGGTATACAAAACCGCAGCACAAAAACGGGCGGTAAACCGCCCGTTTTTTGTCGAATCAATACTGTAATTTCGACCAAACATTAAAATTTGCAAAATGAACGAAAACAAAATGGTCGAAGAATGCCTGACAGAACTTTTCCGGTGTTATTTGGAAGATGGTGGCGGCGGAATATATTCGTTGGCAGAGATAATAAAGAAGCACGGATATACACCGGAGCAGGGCGGAAATATTTTGGTCGATAATGGTTGGGTGAAAGATCAACAGTTCTATATCACTGACTTTGGTGCCGCTATCAGCATTCAAGGTATCAATAAAATCAATCCACACTGGATGAATGATAAAGTGCATAAGGTTATGTCAACTTTATATTTCACAGGTGGCGAATGGCAAGGAATCTTGGCGATACTGGAAATGCCGCGCAAGGACTATGCAATTGCTTTTGATATATCAAAAATATTGGAGCTTATGAATCTCACAGAACTTCAACGGCACCCAGATGACATACGTGTGAGTTTGACACAAGCTGGCCGGGATTTCTGTGAAGCAAATAAACCCCGTTGGCAGAAATAATGGATCAGAAAGACATCAACTGTGGAGCGCTGAGAGATTTCGTTGAAACCCATTCTCTGCGTGATAACCACTCAGTCATACAATTCAACGCTATCGTTGATATTGAAACTGAACAGAATGATAGCATAGAGAATTTGAAGGTTGGTATAACGTTCGATGGCTATAACAACTATGGCAGAGTAGACTTATTGGATGGTGATCTCGACGAAAATCTATTTCCGACATACTTTGATGCCAAATGGGGAACATTTGAGCATGATGGCGGTATCTTCCTGAGAATTCAAGGTACGCATCCATGGACGCAAATAGGGAAATATACGGCCAAAATCACTCCAAAGGGAAGGCTCAGGGACTGAGACTATATCCGGCAATATCCCCAGAGGTGCTGGGCAATACCTCAGACTGTCGCAGGAACACCCAAAAAATGGGTCAGGACGACAAAAAGACCCGGCAAACAACCTCCCCACTGGCCCCATGTTTATGCTACCCACTTATTTTGAGTTAATTTTTTGCCAGCCAGCTTAAAATATAATCTGCGTCTTCTTTCCAGGTGGGCAAGCCCAGCACAAAGTGATTCCTGCCGGCAAATTCCTTATAGTCGGTTACCGAGCCGTTATCTTTTTTGTAGCGTTTAAAATTGCGCAGGTTCAGCGAGGCGGGAATGATGGTATCCTTATCGCCCGAAGTGATGAGCAGGGGAGCGTGCGGTTTTTTAAAATCAACGTAGGCTGCCAGGGTTAAGCCACCGCGGGCCACGGTTTTTGATTCGGGAATGGTATTTTTTTCGTAGGAATCTTTTTGTTCTTCCAGCGTCATCCCATTGGTGAAGGCATACTGCCAGTCGCTGAGCGACATGAGGTATGTTTTTTTAGTGGAAGTGAAAAAGCCAAGCGCTTTATAACCGGCTTTTAAAAACGAGAACTCATAAGGGATGACACCAAAAGGAGCTACCGGGTGGATGGCAACGCCGGCAGCACCCAGGCCGCGGTTTATTAAAACCTGAGTGATAAGCCCGCCCAATGAGTGGCCCACCAGGATGGGCTTTTCGGGCAGCTGTTTAATGATGGTGGCATAATGATCGATCACTTCCCTGAGTGTTAATTTAGCCAGCTGCACGTCGTTTGGCTGACGATCTCTGAGCTCTTTGGCGGTACCATCTTTAAAAGGCCAGGCGGGTGCCAGCGTTTTATAGCCTTTGCTTTCAAAATAGGCTTTCCATTCGTTCCAGCCACTGTTGCTTACAAAGGCGCCGGTAATAAATACCACTGTTTTTGAGTTGATTGTTTTCATAACGTTTGTTTTTTAATGATTAATAATTACGAAACAAAGGTCGGTACCACCCGGCTCAAAAACTTTAACCTGGGTTAAAATCGCTTATTGAAGTGTCATTCTTTTTCTTATACGGCTCAAACTCGGACCCTGTATGCCCAGGTAAGAGGAAATATGGTACAAAGGCACCGAATTAAAAATGTCGGGATGCTGCTTCATCAGGTCGATGTAACGCTGCTCGGGGGTTTTAAATAAAAAATCCTCTGTGTGCTCCATCACAACATTAAAAGCTATCTGCGCCACCAGCCGGCCAAAGCGCTCCCATTGATGCGAGGTGTTATAGAGTTGGTTCAGGTGGTTGATGTGAATATACAGGATGGTGGATTCCACCATCGACTCGGTGTAATAATTGCAGGGCGTTTGCGTGATAAAACTTTTGTACGATACCACCACCTGGTTGGCGGTATAAAAGAAAACATTCTTTTCTTCGCCGCTTTCTTCATTCACGTAATAGGTGCGAAATACACCGTTAAGAATAAAGCCCAGATGCTTGCATACGTTTTTGTACTCGTTGTAATATTCTCCTTTTTTATAACTCCTTAGCTCCCAATAAGGATGCGAGAGGCCAAAGGTTTCCTTGTCCATTCCCGAAAGCCCGCAAAGGGCCTGTTCGAGTGTTGCCATTTCCGTCATCGTTTTTTTTATCCAATATAAACGAAAAAAACAGTAAACGGGCATTTACTGTTTTAAATTTGATTAAGATAAAAAAGTGCTACGGTAATTTCACCAGGTTCTGCGATGATACAGGGCCATCCGGCTGCATCAGCTTTCCGCCGGCCACCAGGCCGCCCAGGTCAATGGGCGCAAAGCCCATTTTTTTCATAGCTTCTTTTAATTCGTGTTTTGCTGAGCTGTCGTCGCCCGCCAGAAACAGTACGCGTCGGCCACCAGCCTGCTCAGGATTAGCACCAAGGATCTCAAAATGTAAGGTGTTGAAAGCTTTTATGAGCTTAGCGCCCTGCACATGCTGCGCCACTACCTCGCTGGAGGTGCCTCCTCCAAGATCGGCCAGCGTAAAGGGATCAACGCTTATAAAGTGATTGGTGGCATCCACCACAATGCGCTTGCTCCAATCGGTAAGGCCCGGCATGGTATGCGGCACATCTTTCCAGGGCATGGCCAGTATAACAATATCCTGGTTGGCCGCGTCTTTTGCGGTGCCGGCACGGGTATTGCCACCCAGCTCTTTCACCAGCCCTGCCAGCGACTCAGGACCGCGGCTGTTGCCGATGGTCACCGAAAATCCGGCTTTTGCCAGGTGAGAGGCCACTGCTTTACCGATATTGCCCGAGCCAATGACTCCAAATGTTATGTTGCTCATGATGTTGCGTTATTCGTTCGTTAATCCAAAAATCTGTCCTTTGTTGTCGCGAATGTAGCAATAAGAAAAACAAGTTCCCAATGGCTGTATGTCCGAAACCGGTTCTGCCCCAGCCAGTTTTAATGTGGCCAGCGTTGCCTCAAGGTTGGTTACTCTGAAACAGAGCACTGTATTACTTTGCTCGAATAAAAAAGCGGGGTGGTTTGAACCCGGGCCGTATAGCTCCATCACACTGCCATCGGGTAGCTGCAACACGTAAAGCCCGGGTTCGGTGTAAACCTCTTTGGCGCCAAGCAAATCAAGGGCCAGCCTTTTTTTTTGCTCCAGCTCACCGCCGCTTACCTTCATGGCTATTTTTATACCACCCCGCTTTTTCATCAGAAACCGTTACCCTTAGGCTTGTTTCAGCAATTGTATGTTGGCAATCAGCTTCACGTCTTCGCCTACTACCAGTCCGCCGGCCTCGGTAGCGGCGTTCCAGCCCAGGCCAAACTCCTTGCGGTGAATGGTGCCGCTTACTTCAAAACCCATTTTGGTATTGCCGTAGCCATCCTTTGCTGTTCCGCCGTATTCGGCATCCACTTCCACGGCTTTGGTAATTCCTTTTATGGTTAAGTTGCCGGACAGTTTGTAATGATCGCCGCCCACTTTTTTAAGGGAAGTGGCTGTAAATTTAATTTCGGGGTAATTGGCCACGTCAAAAAAATCAGCCGATTTTAAGTGTCCGTCGCGCTGCTCTTGATTGGTGTCAATACTGTTGGTGTCCAGGGCAAATTCAATCTGTGCGTTTTCAAGGGTATCGCCCTCAAAGGAGGCCGAACCGCTAAAGTTTTTAAAAGCGCCGGTTACGGTAGAGATCACCAGGTGTTTTACTTTAAAGTGTACTTCGGAGTGCATGGCATCAATGGCCCATTTTGTTTTTTCAAGTGTTGCGTTCATAATCTTTGTTTTTTAATTAGTGATTGATTTGATGATACAAAGTTGCAACAACAAGAGGTCATCCTCCATTGATAAAAGATAAAAAATTGGTGTGATCTATGTCACAAGGAATTCAAGATTCAAAATTTAAAATTCAAAAGGTAATATTCACACTTCAGCCCATATGTGGCACTGTTATTGAATTTTGAATTTGAAATTTTGAATTTATTTAGATTGTACCGCCTGTTTCCGGATGCGGCTCAGGGTTTCGCGGGTAATGCCCAGGTAGGAGGCAATCATTTGCTGCGGCACCCGCTGAAAGATATCGGGGTAGGTTTTTATAAAGTCGAGGTATTTTTCTTCGGCCGAATAGCTAAGGGCTGCATGAATGCGGTTTTGCGTGGCAATCACATTGTTTTCGCTCAATATTTGAAGCATGGCCTGCACAGCGGGCACTTTTGCTTCCAGCTCGGCAGCGCCCTCCTTAGTGATCTGCATCAGCTCCGAATCTTCGAGCGCTTCAACGTTGTATTTGGAAGGCTGGCCCGAAATGATGCTCTCGCGGTCGCCCGTCCACCAGTTTTCAATGGCAAATTGCAAAATATGCTCCTGGCCTTTGGCATCTACCCGAAACATGCGCAGGCAACCCTTGCACACAAAACTATGGTATTTGGATACTTCACCTTCCTGCAGCAGGTATTGTTTTTTACGCAGTTTTTTAGGCACAAAGGCAGCGCGCACCAGCTCCAGCTCCTCGCCGGTTAATGGTTGGGTACTTTTTGATTTTTGAAGGATATACGAATGCAGTACCTCGAACATGATTGGTTCTTATAAAACAAAAATAAACAAAGCCCGGCAATTTTTCATTTCCATTATTTGGCCGGTAAAGGCACAAAATCTGTTTCACCTTTAACTTTCGGGAATTGCTGTGCCGCCCATTTTTGCTTGGCATCGTCAATCAATTCCTGGCTGGTGGCTACAAAATTCCAATATATAAAACGCTCTTCGGCAAAAGGCTCACCGCCAAAAATATAAACAGTGGTGCCGGCATGCAGGGTAAATTCGCACAGTTCGCTTTGTTTAGAGACTAAGATACGCTTTGGCTCGTACAGGTGGCCTTCGTTTTCGAGCGTGCCCTGCAAAATGTAAATGGCCACCTCGCCAAACAGCTCGGGGCCTATTTTAATTCTTTGTTTATTTTTTGCCTTTAATTCCAAAAAATATAATTTGCTGTATACCGGCACCGGCGAGGTTTTGCCAAAGGCGTTGCCTGCTATGAGTTTGTAAGCTACTCCGTTGTTTTCCCAGGCCGGCAGCTCAGGGCCATCGGCATGGAAAAAGGCAGGGTCCATTTGTTCCAGGTGTTTTGGCAGGGCCACCCATATTTGCAGGCCGTGCAATACCTTGTCGGCCTGCCGCAGGTATTGGGGCGTGCGCTCTGAATGTACGATGCCTTTGCCGGCAGTCATCCAGTTTACCTGGCCGGGTGTTATTTCTATTTCGTTGCCCAGGCTGTCGCGGTGCATCACATTGCCTTCAAACAGGTAGGTGAGGGTAGAAAGGCCAATGTGTGGGTGCGGCGGCACATCCATGTTCTGGTGGTCGCTTATATTTACCGGACCCATGTGGTCGATAAAAATAAACGGGCCTACCATGCGTTTGCTATGAAAGGGCAGCAGGCGGCCTACAGTAAAGTTGCCGATGTCGCGCGGACGCTCTTCAATAATTAAATCAATATTAGACATAGTTAATTCAAATCGAAATTTAAAACTCAAGGTACAATGTACATTGTACAGTGTACATTGTACAACTACTAAAACAAAACATCTTTATACGCTTCAGTTTTGTCGAACACACTTTTGGCGTAGGGGCAAAGCGGCAGTATTTTGTAGTGCTTTTCGCGGGCAAAGTCAACGGCTGCCTTTACCAGCAGTTTGCCAAGGCCTTTGCCTTCGTGGCTTGGCATTACTTCTGTATGTTCAATAATAATCCTGGTTTCGCCGGAAAAAATATAAACCATGGTGGCAATTTTTTTTCCATCCTCTTCCAGGTAGAACATGCCTTTTTTTCCGTCGTGTGTGTGTTTTACTTCCATATCGTTCATCCAGGCAAATGTAATTTTATTTTTACAATTGTCTGTATTCTATAATAGCGTGTTCTGTTAAGGAATGATACCGGAATGCCGTTAAATAATTACATTTTAGCAATGCTAGTGATCATTTGAATTTTCAACGCTGTAAATTTACGGCAGCAATAGTAACATGCATCTTAAATTAGGAATTCTCGATCAATCGATTGTACATGCCGGTAAAACGGCCGGCCAGGCACTGCAAGAAACCATAGCCACTGTAAAACTGGCCGAACAGCTCAATTACAGCCGCTTTTGGGTGTCGGAACATCACAACTCCACTTTTATTGCCGGCTCGGCGCCCGAAGTGCTGATGGTGAAGCTGGCCGATGAAACCAGCCGGATCCGCATCGGGTCGGGTGGTGTGATGCTGCCCAATCACAGCGCATTAAAGGTGGCCGAAAATTTCAGGCTGCTCGAAACACTTTTCCCGGGCCGCATCGATCTGGGCATGGGCCGCGCACCGGGCGGCGACAGGCTTACGGCCTCATTACTCAACCCTTCCAACGATTTCAGCGAGGGCAGTTATTTGCGCCAGCTCGAGTACCTGCAGCATTTTTTTAACGATACGGCTGCCACACAACATGGTCCGTTACTGGCAGTGCCACAGGCCCCCAGCGTTCCGCTTCAGTGGATACTGAGCTCGAGCGGTGGCAGTAGTGCTATTGCTGCCAAGTATGGCCTTGGCCTGGCGGTAGCGCGCTTTATCAATGGCTTTGCCCAGCCCGAAATTGCAGATGTTTACAGGAAACAGTTCGTTCCATCGCCACAATTTCCTGAGCCGCAGGTATTATTATCCATTTCGGCATTATGCGCCGATACCGAAGAAAAAGCCAGGCAGATGCGTAAGTTCATCGATTACATTTTTATACAGTTCGAAAAGGGCAATTTTCACACCATCGCATCAGCCGATACTGTAGATAATTATAAATTTACCCCCGATGAGCAGGCCCGTATTGCCTACAACAGCGGCCGTGTGGTATCGGGCACCAAAGAGCAGGTAAAAGAGCAGCTGCAAAAACTGGCCGGTGATTTTGGAGTGGACGAGATCATTGTTTCGTGCATGGCACCCAATGCTGATGACCGCCGGCGCTCGTTCGAATTACTGGCCGAAGCTTTTGACCTGCAAAACGGGTAACGGTCAAAACTCAATCGCGCTCCAGGCCGTCATTGTTATTCACCCGGCGCTCAATACGCTTGTCGGGAATCAGCCACATGAATGCGCTGAACACATAAATACTGCCGGAGAGCCATTCCGCAAAATATGCAGCGGGAATGGCCAGCAAATAGAGCAGGGGAGAAATTTTTCCTTTTACATCTTTGCCAACAGCCTGTGCCAGCAACGAATCTTTGCCCTGCTGTTTTATGATCACTGTTTGTAAGATCCAGTAGGCAATGGCGCACATCAACAGTACAAAACCGTATAAGGCCAAGGTGTCGGCAGCAAAATGATTTTCGCCCATCCAGCCGGTGGCAAAAGGCACCATCGACAGCCAGAACAGCAGGTGCAGGTTAGCCCACAAAATACCGCCGCTCACCTCGCTAACAACGCTCAGCAGGTGATGGTGATTGTTCCAGTAAATGCCAATGTAAATAAAGCTGAGCAGGTAGCTGGTAAATACAGGGATCAGCGGAATCAGCGCTTTTAAATCCGATCCATGGGGAATCTTCATTCCAAGCACCATAATGGTGAGAATAATGGCGAGCACACCGTCACTGAAGGCTTCCAGGCGTCCTTTTTTCATTGCAGGGTTTTAATGCCTTAAGCTACGGATTTTTTAATAATTTTTGCGCCCGGCTAAATTCCGGCACTTATTTTTTAAGCGCCAGTTTTTGAGTGAGCTCGTTACCACCGCCTATACTAGCTCTAAGCACATAAAGGCCCTCAGCGTAACCTGTAAGGTCAACAGCCTGTTCGTTGATATTGACCGCAAGCGTAAAGATTTTTACCAGCTGGCCGAGGTGGTTATGTACATAAAGTGTTGATGCCGCCGGCGCCTTTACCATAAAAACGCCATTGGAGGGGTTCGGATAAATCACCAGGCGAGGATTCTGTAAATCCACTTCATTTAACCCTGTTGCTATATTCAACGTGTCAAATGTAGCCAGTTTGCTTGCACTTACAAGTCCAGGCCCCGTACCAACCGTGCTGAAAAAACCACCAATGAGCAGCTTATTTTGCCACCAGGTAATACCTTCCACATCGTTGTTGGCACCGCCGGCCAGGGTGGATATATTTGTACCGTCATACGCAACAATGCTGCCAACAGTATAAGTTGTCGGAGAAACTCCGGTGGTGGTGCAGCGGTTAAATCCGCCGGCAATGTACAGTTTGTTTTGAATGGTTTCGAAGGTATGCACAAAGTTATACATCATAGAGCTGGTGTATGTAAAACCAAAGCCGGGGTCGGTCCATGCGCTGCCGTTCCACCTGGCAATGGCATTTAATGTAGCGGTATTGGCCGCATCAGCTGTAAAATCGCCGCCGGCATACAACTGGTTGTTATAAATGCCCAGGCCATATACCACACTGTTAAACCCCGTTCCCACGGCCGACCAATTGATACCATCCCAGGCGGCCACACCATTTACCACAATGCCTCCGGCAGTTTTAAAATTACCGCATACATACAGTTTGTTGTTAAACACTTTCATATTATGAGGGTAAATAACCTGCCCGCTCATGGGAGTGCTCAGTCCAGTACCCAAAGGTTGCCAGTTGCTGCCATCCCATCGGGCAATGCCGTTTATGGCCTGATTGCCGTTTTTATTAAACTCGCCGCAGGCATAATAATCACCGTTGTATTTAATCACATCGTACAGCGAGCAGGTGTAATAATTGCCTGCGCTGGCGCCGGTCAGGTAAAAGCCTTTGCCTAATTTTTTCCAAACATTATTGCTTAAATAATAGATCCAGTTAGAATCCACCTGAAACTCGTAGCGGGCTACAAAAAGTGTGGAGTCGATGTAGGCTACTGAATGCGTGGCATCCGTAAAGCCGCCCCCCACCTGCTGCCAACCGGTCCCATTCCATTTTCCTATATAATTTACCGGTGTGCCGTTTATTTGATTAAACAAGCCCGCTGCATACAGGTCATTGTTGACTATTTCAAAGTCAACTACTGTTCCGTTCGTATTTCCTGTAGAAAAACCGGCCCACTGTGCTTTTATTGTAACAGCTAAAAATAAAGTCAAAACTGTGAAAAATTTTGTTTTCATTAAAGTTGGTTTTGGATTTGAAATTTGAAGAAAAGGATTGTGGGCACACAACCTTTTGGAGATATTCAAATGTAATGATTGGGATTTTTAGAAACAACAGGCAGGTATAAAGTCAGGAAAAATTCCTGGAATACGAAATATTTTGACGGTTAAAGGATGATCCTATGTGTTTTGCAGAATAAATTGTAGTTCTACCCACCGTTTTTCTGATGCATTTCTTCCATTACGTTTAATCCGCTTATGTTAACGGTGGGTCACACTCCAGATCACAGCGCCTGCTCTCCCAAACGGGTTACTTTGTTCAGCCATTTGGCTTTTGCTGTTTCGCTCGCATTTTTAACCCTGCCTACATAAGTCACTTTTACCGGGCTTACGCCGCAAAATTCAAGAACGGCGCGTTTCATCTGGTTTACGCTGGGCCGGCCAAACATCAACCGGTAATACCAGCCGGGCTGATCGAGCGTGGTGATAATGCGGGCAGTTTTGCCTTTCAGCAGCTTGTCCCACCATACCGAGTTGCCGCGGTAACCAAAGGCCATTCCAGGCAAAAAAAGCCGGTCGATAAATCCCTTGGTAATAGCCGGCAATCCGCCCCACCAAACCGGGTGTATCCAAACCAGGTGGTCTGCCCATTTTATTTTATCCCAGGCATCCACCAGGTCGGGTTCGTGTGTAACGCGTTTTTGATAACCGAATTTCAGATTGGGATCGAACTGAAGATCTGCGATCACCAGCGTTTTAATGGTTGCCCCAGAACGTTGAGCGCCTGTATGATAAGCTTCTGCCAATCCAAAGTTGAAGGAGGCATGGTTGGGATGACCATTAATGATCAGGATTTTTTTTGACATGTATTGTTTTTTAGAATGCAGCAAAACTACCCAGCCATCATGGGTGTTTTGCAGGACATTTGTCTAAAAAACAATCTCTTTGCGGATGCGGCTAAGGTGGCGCTGGGTAATGCCCAGGTAAGAGGCCAGGTATTGCAAGGGTACCTGTTGGATGTATTGAGGCTGATTTTTTAATAATGTGGCATATTTTTCAGCAGCGCTGTCGCGTTGCAGCTGAAAAACACGTTTTTCGAGCTCAAGATATTGCTGCTCTGCAACCGTTTTTAAAAAAGCCAGCCAGTTATAGTTGGCAGAAGCCAGCTTTTCGATGGCGTGCTTGGGTATTATAAGAAGCTCGGCGGGAGTGATCGCCTGGAAATTCTCTAATGACGGCTGCCCGGTAATAAAAGAAGAGTAGGCGGCCATCAGGTTGTCAGGAAACATAATGCAATAAGTGATATCTTCTCCCTGGCGAGTGGTATAAAAAGAGCGGAAGGTGCCTGAAATGATAAAGGCCACATCGCGGCTAACCTGGCCGGCCTCAATAAAAAAATCAGATTTATTTATCTTTCTTATGGTGCAAATACGCAGCACTTCATCGATCTCCTCTTCGCTCAGAATTTTGTAAGATCTGAAGTAGTTTTTTACCTGAGCCATGCTGTTGCCGGCGTCATTGGTTTTTACGCTCATAATTTTCAGGATAATTGGTTGATCACCGCCACTACCATGCCGTCGTATTCTTTTACGCCAACGGTTTGCAGGATGGTAGCCGTTACCTGTTTGCAGCCGGCCAGCCAGGCATTGAGCCGCCGCACGCCCTGCACTTTTTCATCCGTGCTATCGGCATCCAGCACTTTGCCATTGCGGATCACATTATCCGCAACGATAATGGTTCCAGGCCTTCCCAGCCGGATGGCCCATTGAAAATACTCGGTATAAGGCGGCTTGTCGGCATCAATAAAAATCATGTCGAACGGGCCGGTGTTTTCGGTTTCCAGTTGCGGCAGCAGGTCGAGCGCGCGGCCCTGCCTGATCTCGATCTGATGAGCCATCCCGGCTTTTTTTACATTTTCCTTGGCCAGTGCCGCACAGTTTTCATCCCATTCCAGCGAAATCACTTTCCCGTCCGGGGGCAGGCTTCTGGCCAGCCACAAAGTGCTGTAAGCACCCAGTGTACCCAGCTCGAGTATTTTTTTGGCCTTGCAGGCAACTGCCAGCACCTGCAACAATTTGCCCTGGTTGGGCGAAATGCTGGCGTTGGGAATATTATGATCGCTTAAAGACGCGGTAACATGGTGCAGTACCTGATCCTCCGGCGCCAGCAGACCGCTGATATAATTGTCAACCTGTTCAAAAACCGAATTTATCATATTCATTACTAAAAAGGTTTATTCTCTTGTTTTTGTTTACTCTGTGAGCCTGTAATTAAAATGCATCACGTTTTCGGGCTCACCGCCAACCGATTGATAAAATTCGAGGGCATACAGGTCTTCGGCGTGGGCTTCGGCAAATGCCAGGTGAATGTTATGGCTGTTGCCATAGTCTTTCAGGGCATTCATTAATTGTGTGCCAAGGCCTTTCCGTTGATGGTGATTGGCTACGGCCAGGTCATAAATATAGGCTTCCGAGCGTCCACTGTAATACTGCGGCATTTCGTAAGCCGTTAATGCAGCGGCCACGTTGCTTTTGTGCAAAATAACAAAACAAATAAATAATGGGTTTTTGAGCAGCTGCGCCAGGTGATCATCCGGCGCACTGCCGGTTTCGCCCGTTTCAAATTCCCGGTGAAATAGCTGAATGGCCTGCTTAAAAAGATCCAGGCTGCTGCTATCCAGTTTTTTTACCAGGTATTCCATTTCTTCAAGTTATAAGCGTTCAACTAAAAACCGTTTCAAAACACTCTAAGCTTATGCCGAACTCGTTTCAGCGTGGCGGCAACATTAGCCTTTACGATAACTTCTAAAACAAGAAACGCGGAACACGAAACATTTTTTACAACGGAATGTTGCCGTGTTTTTTCTTTGGAAGCTTATCCACCTTGTTTTCCATCATTTTAAAGGCCTTGATCAGCTTCAGGCGCGTTTCTTCCGGCTTAATCACTTCATCAATAAAGCCGCGCTCTGCAGCCCGGTATGGGTTGGCAAACATGGTCTGGTATTCGTTCTCCTTTTCCTTCCATTTGGCTTCCCTGTCTTTGGCTTCGGCAATCTCTCCTTTAAAAATAATTTCGGCGGCGCCTTTGGCGCCCATCACCGCAATTTCGGCACTTGGCCAGGCAAAGTTCATATCGGCGCCAATGTGTTTGCTGTTCATCACATCATATGCACCGCCATAAGCCTTGCGGGTAATTACCGTAATCCTGGGAACCGTTGCCTCGCTGAAAGCGTAAAGCAGCTTGGCTCCGTTGGTGATAATGGCATTCCACTCCTGGTCGGTACCCGGCAAAAAGCCCGGCACATCTTCAAACACCAGCAGGGGAATATTAAAGCTGTCGCAAAAGCGCACAAAACGGGCGGCTTTGGTGGAAGAGTGAATGTCTAACACACCGGCCAGCACAGCCGGCTGATTGGCCACAATGCCTATGCTGCGGCCGGCCAGGCGGGCAAAGCCCACCACAATGTTTTCGGCAAATAACTTATGTACTTCAAAAAAACTGCCGGCGTCAATCACGTTCTCAATTACCTCGCGGATGTCGTAGGGCTGGTTGGCGTTATCGGGAATAATGCCGTTCAGCGACTCGCGGATTTCATTGCCCGGCTCATAGGGCAGGGCAGGGGCATCTTCCTCGCAGTTTTGCGGCACATAGCTCAGCAATTGTTTCAGGTAATTAATCGCCTCTACCTCATTGGCACAGGCAAAATGGGTTACCCCGCTTTTGCTGGCATGGGTAATGGCGCCGCCCAGCTCTTCGCTGGTTACCTCTTCGTGCGTTACCGTTTTTACTACGTTGGGACCGGTTACAAACATGTAGCTGGTATTTTCAACCATCAGAATAAAATCGGTAATGGCCGGGCTATACACCGCGCCGCCGGCACAAGGGCCCATAATGGCGCTGAGCTGCGGAATAACCCCGCTGCTGCGCACGTTGCGGTAAAAAATATCGGCATAGCCGCCCAGCGATACCACACCTTCCTGGATGCGGGCCCCGCCGCTGTCGTTAAGGCCTATCACCGGCGCACCGTTTTTCATGGCCAGGTCCATGATCTTGCAGATCTTTTCGGCATGCGTTTCGCTTAAGCTGCCGCCAAACACCGTAAAATCCTGCGAAAACACATAGGTGAGCCGGCCGTTAATATTACCATAGCCGGTTACCACGCCATCGCCCAGGTATTTTTCCTTCTCCAGGCCAAAATCATTGCTGCGGTGCTGCACCAGCATGCCAATTTCCTCGAAGGTGCCTTCGTCCATCAAAAAATGAATGCGCTCTCGGGCCGTCAACTTGCCTTTTTTATGTTGTGCGTCAATACGTTTTTGTCCGCCGCCCAGCAATGCTTCGGCTTTCTTCTGTTCTAATATTTTTAGTTTGTCGTTCATGTATAGAATTGTAATTGTAGTGAGTAAGAAGGTCTAGATTAAGAAAAAGGTTGCATCTATTAGAAATTCCTACAAGTGGTAAAAATAAGGGGAAATTAGATATTTTTGTATTTTTAATTGCCAAAAGTAATGAAACCCAAATATAAAGCAGTTTTACTTTTTCTCTTATTGTTTCAAGGTTACCTGCAAAGCCAGACAAAAAAAGAGTCTGTAGAAGCTTTGTCAAAACAATTGAACATCAGCTACGATGAAGCTTCTCGGTATTATGATTTTAAGAAAAATCTCAAAATTAAGTCGCCAATTTCATCTTTAGAAGCACCAGGTAACAAAACTCAGTCCTCCTGTAGTGGCTTAAATACCAGCAACAGCCAAAATATAGGCTTTGAGCTCGGTAATTTCTCAGATTGGATTGTCCAAAGTGGTATTTTAACCAACGCTCTTTATGACAGTATTATTAACGTGCAACCTGCAACTACCACAAAAACAATTTTAACAACCGGTACCGATCCCATTACAGGCCTTTCGTATAATTCTCCATTTTCAGGCAATTATGTAGCAAAATTAAATGATGCAATTCATAATACTGAAGCTACATTTATGAGTACAAAATTTGTAGTTACAGGATCAAAAAACATTCTTAAAACCGCTTTTTCCTATGTGCATGAAACAGTTGGACATGAATGTTCTGGTATGCCTTATATGAGAATACAATTATTTGGATGTAACAGGAATAATATGATTAAAGAATATTTGTTTATTCCGGATCTTGGGGGATGTAGGGGGTATAACCCCGGTTTTTTTAATCCTTCAGTGGTCACTTCTACTAATGGAGATCTTTATACTGTGACGGATTGGAAGAAAGTTTGTTTTGATCTGCGGGATCATGTTGGTGAAGAGGTTGAAATAAATGTAATTGTTTCCGATTGTATTTATGGTGGCCACTTCGGATATACTTATTTTGATGCGGAATTTGACTATTTACCTATGTCCTATTCGGTTGCAAGTTCTTTTTTAATAAACTCTATCCCGTTCAGTTATGCGCTAGGGGTATCTGGTCAATGCTTTAACCCGGGGAGTACTCTTCAATGTCAGAACTCATCAGGTATTGTATATCCAACTTCAATCAACACTAATCCCTTTTCCAGTAATAATTATTCTTTTTCACCAGTCAGCACGCAAACTCTTATTCAAAGCGGTACTTACGATGTCATTGAAACAGTTTTACCCGGATGTGAATTCCATAAGGAAATAAATATAAATATAAAGCCAACAATTACCGTTAGTGTGCCATCACAAACCTTCTGTCCTAATGCTGCAGCACCATTTACCCTAACCGGAGCAACAACTTATACAATTAGAGTAAACAATAATTATTCCTTTCAAGTTGGTAGTATATCAACATCTTCTGTACAAGCTGGTATACCACTTGCATCAACTAATTCAACAGTAAGAGTTATAGGATGGGTGGGACTAAGCAGTTGTTTAGATTCCGTTTCTGTTATTATTCCTGTGTTCCCAGTAACCACTCTAAGCCTTGCTTACACGCCTGTTGTTTGTATAGGAGCCTCAACTATTTTTGCTTCCGGCGCTACCTCTTATACATGGAATGGAGGTACCTCTAATTCACCGAACTTTACTTCTTTTATGAACGGCGTTAACAACATGACCGTTGTTGGCACTGACAATTTAGGATGCGAAACTGCACCATCAACATTTTCAGTACTTGGAATATATAGTAGCAGTCCATCAATAACGCCAAATAACAATAACACTCTTTGTCAAGGCGATTCATTGTACCGAGGTGTATCTGGCGCTACTAGCTATACATGGAGCAATGGATTTACAGGATGTTGTCAGTATATTAAACCGACTTTAACTACTCCCACCTATACAGTAGCAGCCTCAGGCATTTGTATTATTACAAGCACTTTTTCAATACCGTTTAACGTATCTAATGGACCAGCTCTAGGTTCCTTTACTGTTAATGTTCCAAATTATCCTGTTTGCGCTAATCAAAATTTTACGGTACAAGGAGTTGGAGCAAGCGTCTTTGCAAAATGGCCTACATCGTCGGGATTGGGATGGCTGTACCTTCCCTATGCTTCTGTAACAAATGCTAATCCAGCATTCACCGCCACCGCGATAGATGCTAACGGATGTAAAGCCGACACACTTATTCCTATGTCTTTGTTGCCATCTCCCACACTGGCAATCAGTGGAAACACAGCACTGTGTTGGGGCCAGACTGCTACATTAACTGCATCTGGTGCTAATTCATATACATGGGATTATTTTCAACCAGGCAGTACTTATACAGCCTATGCATATCCCAGTAATTTTAGCGTAACACTTACCGGTATAGATAATTCCGGTTGCACAAGCACTGAAATGTTTCTAATATTGGTTGAAACCCCGGGGATATTACGTTCTCCTAATATTTCAACAGTTTGCCTTGGTCAAAACACATTTACTCTTTCCGCCTCAAATCTGGGGAGCGGTGGTACTTATTCCTGGAGCACAGGTGCCACCACACAGAGTGTAATTGTTACACCGACTGTCACTACAACGTATAGTTTAACCGTAAATTCATCTGTTTGTGGCATTTCAATTTATACTACCACCATAAATGTGAATCAAGTTCAGATACCTCCCCTGTCATATACACTCAATTCTCCCATTTTATGTACCAATAACGCTAATACACTCACGGTATCGGGTGCAGACTCTTATTCTATTTATACTTTAAATAATTCTAGCTCAACAAATACATTTGTATTTATGCCGTTTAGTCAATATTATCCATATGATATCAATGTTTTACGCACTTTTACGAATGGTTGTTCTACTCATGATTTACTGACCTTTACCGTAAATCAATCGCCAAACGTAGTATCCAGTCCATTCATTAATGCATGTGTTGGTTCAACTGTTAATTTAACTGCCGGGGGTGCTTTAACTTATACCTGGAGTAACGCAATAGTTGGGAACACTAACATAATAACCCTGTCTTCTGGAAGTAATTCGATGTTAGTGATGGGAACAGGAACTAACGGTTGTATTGGCACAGCCAGTATTATAATTACAGGTGTAAATCCCCCAAGTATAACGTTTGTACCGCCTGCTCCAACGACATGTTATAATACGGTATTTACACTAACCGCAACAGGGGCATGGGGTTTAATCTGGAATGATGGTACACTTGGGGGTGCTATGACTAGCTCTGTAACGGCCCCTACAGTGTTTTCTGTAACGGGAAACAACCAATACTGTATTGCAACCAAAACGGTGTTGGTAGACGTTCAAAGTCCTTCAAGTTTCTCGTTAGCAACGAGCTCACTCTGTTCAGGAGATCTTAATACTCTTTCATATATGGCTAGCCCGCCCGGGGGAACATTGTTTGTAAATGGGGTTGCGACAAATACAATCTATTCTCCTGGAACCAATACTTACAATGTAACTTATCTGTACAATGACTCTTTAAATTGTACTTTATTAGCGGATACGATCGTTACAATTAATCCAAAACCTTGTGTGAAGCTGGTAGCAGATAATTACACCTCCTGTGTTGGCTCCCAGATCAATTTTAGCGGAACTCCGATTGGGGGAATTTATTCTGGCGCTAATCTTTCGGGGAATACATTATCAGTGCCGGTTGCAGGTAATTATACGGTTTCATACACTTATACAGATCAAAATAATTGTTCCAGCAGTGTTTGTTCTGAAGTTTCGGCTTTTGTATGCACCGGCATAAATGTAAATTCATTGAGTACTGTAGCACTTTATCCCAATCCGACCAGGAATCAGGTAACTCTTCGTAATCCAACGGGTTACCCCATTTTTCTAAAAATATATAACATGAATGGAATAAAGGTTGATGAGAAACTTATTTCGAATGAAGAGAATGAAATAAATATGGGTAGTTATACGAATGGACTTTACATCTTTTATCTGCAAAAAAATGACGAAAGAAAGTTTATAAAGGTGATCAAAGAATAGATTATTGTTCTTTTGTGTCTTCGATGCTATTCTTCCGCAATTTAACCGGGTTCCGTTTTTTTCTGAATCTTAAATTTAGCAATTCCACTCCAAAGCTAAAGGCCATGGCAAAATAGATGTAACCTTTTGGGATCTGGATGCTGTCCACGTGAATGCCTTCCACCACCAGCAATACGGCAATGAGCACCAGAAATGAAAGCGCCAGCAGCTTAAAGGTGGGATGTTTTTCGATAAAGGTGGAGATTTTTGGCGCGTAATAAAACATAACGATCATGCTGATGACCACTGCGATAGACATGATAAGGATATCGCCAGCCATGCCGATGGCGGTCACTATGCCGTCGATGCTGAATACAATGTCAATAAGCAGTATCTGGGTCATTACCGCCCTGAATCCTTTTCTGAGGTTCTTTTTTGCATCGTCGCCCTCCTCGTTGGCGCCTTCCAGCTTGTTATGAATTTCGAGTGTACTGTTTACCAGCAAAAACAAGCCGCCGGCCAGCAT
Organism: Bacteroidia bacterium; assembly: GCA_044221905.1. Classification (GTDB taxonomy): domain Bacteria; phylum Bacteroidota; class Bacteroidia; order B-17B0; family Aurantibacillaceae; genus Aurantibacillus. Next base: position 200,733 of record JBGAOE010000004.1, on the reverse strand, counting down.
AATAATGTCTTTTAATGCTACCGGGTGACCAAACAGGGTAAACAATTCCTGCTCGCCCCTGATCAGGTAAAACAAAATGAATAAAAAGGAAATGCGCATCACAATGCCCGCAGTCATCCAGATGAAGCTGGCTTTTTTTGTTTGATGGCGGGGCAGCCGGCCCATCACAATCGAAACGAAGATCACATTGTCGATGCCCAGCAGAATTTCCATCACGGTGAGGCTGAGCAGGCTCAACAGCCCTTCCATACTAAAGAGATGTGTGATCATAGGATGTAAAGATATTATTAAAATTTTTTATTGCCGGGCAGTATTATTAAAAAGTTATTGCCCTGATATTTCTGGTTGCCCTTGCAGGGGAAAACCTTCTTACAGAATCTAAAAATCAGTATTTTTAGCCTTTTATCCTTAAGCTGCTGCCTTTTGCTGTTTAACTCCATAGAGTTCCTGCTATTTTTACCGGTTGTTTTTTGCCTGTATTGGTTTGTTTTTGGCCGCTCGCTAAAATGGCAGAACGGATTTATACTATGCGCCAGCTATTTTTTTTACGGTTGGTGGAGCTATAAATTTTTAGCCCTGCTGGCGCTCTCTACCTTACTGGATTATACCTATGGTTTTTGGGTGGCCTCGCCCAATGCTAAAAAAGCCCGCTTTTTTTTGTGGCTGAGCATTATTAATAACCTGGGCATTTTAGCGGTGTTTAAATACTACAATTTTTTTGCAGGCGAAATGCAGCATCTTTTCGAGGTGCTGGGGCTGCACCTGTCGCCGGTGTTTTTACAGCTGGCTTTGCCCATCGGTATTTCGTTTTATACGTTTCACGGCATGTCGTATGTGTTTGACATATACAGGGGCAAACAAAAGCCGGTTTCCAGTTTTATTGATTATGCGGTATTTGTAAGCTTTTTTCCAATGCTGGTAGCCGGACCCATTGAAAGGGCCGGGCACCTGCTGCCGCAAGTTCAGTCACGACGTAGTTTCAACTATAGCCAGGCGGTTTATGGCTGCCGGTTAATATTATGGGGCCTGTTTAAAAAGGTGGTTATTGCCGATAGCCTGGCGCCCACGGTCAATTGGATCTTTAATGATTACGGGCATCACAATGCCTATACGCTGATGATTGGTGCTATTGTATTCAGCTTCCAGATTTACGGTGACTTTAGCGGCTATTCCGACATTGCGCTTGGAACCGCCCGGCTCTTCGGGTTTGAGCTGCTCAGCAATTTTAAATTCCCTTATTTTTCGCGCGACGTGGCCGAGTTTTGGCGGCGCTGGCACATTTCGCTCTCCTCCTGGTTCAGGGATTATCTTTACATACCGCTCGGAGGATCGAAGCAAGGCAGGTTCACAGCCATCCGCAATACCTTTATTATTTTTATTGTAAGCGGTTTTTGGCATGGCGCCAACTGGAGCTTTATTGCCTGGGGAACCCTGCACGCCTGTGGTTTTTTACCGCTTCTACTGCTTAACCGCAACCGCAAGCACGTATTGGACGTGGCAGCCCAGGACCGCCGCTGGCCGCGTTTGAAAGAGCTGGTGCAGATGTTATTCACGTTTACATTTGTTACCATTGCCTGGGTGTTTTTTAGGGCCGAAACAGTTGCTAAGGCCTATTATTACCTGCGGCGCATCGGTGCCGGCATTGTTAAAGATCCGGGGCAGTTTTTGCATGCGCCCGAGTGCAAAAGCGTTTTTTTATACGTTGTTCCGCTGGTGATCATTGACTGGTGGCTGCGGCGCGATGAGCGCGACCTGCGTACCATTCCAAACCGTTTTTTACGCTGGGCAGTATATCTGATTTTATTTGTGCTTATTGCCAGCTGCATGGTAGGGTATCTGTTTAACAAACAACCGGCCAGCTTTATTTATTTTCAGTTTTAATGAAACAGTTCTTATATAAAATAACGACCTATCTGTTGCTTGCCCTGTTGGTTTTTGCAAGCCTAAGAATAGGCATGTATTATATTCATATAAAAGATACAGACACTAAAAATTTTAACTCGGCCTTTGTAGATAAGCTGAATATGCTGAAAGCGGCCAGAGCCGAGAAAAAAATAGTGCTTTATGGAGGATCGTCGGTGTTTTTTGGCCTGTCGGCCGGGCAAATAGAAAAAGCTACCGGTATCCGGACCATCAATCTTGGTCACCATGCCGGTTTTGGCCTGGTTGATTTTCGCGATTTTATACTTAACAACTTAAATGCTGACGACATTCTTGTGTTTTCGCCGGAGTGGCATTTTTATTATACGCCCGAGGCTTTTGATGAAGCTACGCTGGCCAACCTGGTGAATAACAATGTGGCCTACGGCCGCTTGCTGAACAAACCCGACTATACGTTGAGGGCCCTGCTTATTTATCCCACCGAATTTTCAGCGCAGTATCCGCCTTATATTTATAAATGCCTTAATAATAACGGAGATATTACTTTGCATTGCAACCTGGCTTCCCAAACCCCGCTCAGCTATAGTCTTTCTGCCGGCCCATTTGATTTTAATTATTTTTCAGAAACATTCCCTTTTATTAAAAACCAAAATACCATTATTTTATTTCCTCCAACACAGCAGCATGTATTCAATACATACAAAGCCAATCTTCAATCCATCGAAAATACCCTGCGGAGGCGGCATATCCGATTGGCCGATGCCCTGGCTGGTAATGTTTATCCTGAAACTAATTTTTTTGACGCCACCTATCACCTGGATTGTACAACCCGCGCGGCCAGAACCGACAGCCTTATAAAAAATCTTCAGCGGCTGCTTAATACGCCACTTCCACAAAAAAAACCTTAGCTGAAGAGGTCTGGCTCGTGGTAGCTCAGGTTTCCGTTCACAATTCGTGCCGCTTTGGTGTAAGGATGCTCCTGGCTTCTGCCTTCCTGTAGAATATGCATTACCGTCCATCCGCGCGCTTTCAGAAAATCAGATACCAGCGCCCGGTGGCAGCTCCACCAAACGGCCTCGGCGCACATATAAGCAGTGTGCTGTTGCGCGGCAAATGCTTCTAACTGTTGTATGGCAGATTTAAATGCTTCTGTTTCCATATAATCGGCATAACCCCTAAAGGCGCTGTGCTGCCAGGCCGTGTTTGCCGAGTCGGCCAGCGCTTTCCGGCGGCCACCCAAATCCCTTATATGCAGGTACTTAATATTGTTTTTTACAAGTAGAGCTTCAAGCGGCTCTTTATTAAAATGCGGCAGGCGTTTGGAGGTGGGAAAGCTGCGGATATCTGCCAGCAGCTCAATGTTAAAGTTTTTCAACAGGGTCAAAAATTCGTGTGCGCTGCGCGTAGAGTGGCCAATGGTCCATATGGTTTTAGAGGGCATTAGTGTTTACGAAGCTTGTTTCTTTTAATTTTCATGCCCTTATTTTTATCGGGCATGGTTTTATCGGGTTTAATTTTGCCGGGTTTTATTTGGTGCAATTTACTCGAATTTTGCTTTTCACGCTTCTGATCGTGTTTAGAAGCTAAAAACTTACGCTCGTTGAGCAAAAAGCCATTGCCTTTGGCAAGTATGTGCACCCGCATGTTTTCGATGCACAGCGGGGTGCCGGGCTCGGCATAAGCAATGTTGGAGTGGGTGATGTCGCGACCATCCATAATCACCACCATGCCCGAACCCCTGCACTCGGCTTCGTTGCCTTTTTTAATGATCAGGGCGGTGTCTTCGCCCAGGCCAATGCCAATATACGCGGGGTTCATGAGCAGGGCCTCGCACAGGCGGCCAAAGCGGCCGCGCTTTACAAAGTGGGTGTCAACAATACAGTTGTCGATAAATCCAAGGCCGGAGCTCACTTTGACGCTGTCTTTCAAAAGCGCTTCGTAATTGAGCCCTTCGTAGATCATGAGCGTGGCCAGGGCCATGGCGCCGGCGCTGGTGCCCGCCACAATAAAGTCCGGATCGTCGTAATACCGCTGCATGATCACATCAATCACATCGGTGTTGCCCAGGATGGTTGAAATGCGAAACTGATCGCCGCCCGAAAACAGGATGGCATGGGCATTGTTGATGCGGTTAATAAACATGGGGTTGCGCGCATCGGGATTGCTGCCCATATTCATAAATCCCACGTGGTCAAACCCTATTTGCCGGAAGGCCCCTTTATAGGTTTTCATCACCACATCGGGTTGTTCAGATGCTGTGGTGATGATCTCGAGGTTGAGCTTGTTTTTTTTCAGTGGCACCAGCTCTTTGAGGATCTCAAAGTGTACAAACTGCCTGTTTTTGTGTTGTATCGAAAGCTCGGCGTTTTCGCCCTTGTCTTCGGCGCCGCCTATTAAAATGAGCTTTCCCCTTGGTATTTGCCGCATAAGCTGTTGGTTGAGTTTTTGTTCAGCCGGAGCTGTTTTTTAATATTGCAAGCAAAATCAATGCCTGACCGGCGCTTTATGGCAAATTTACCATGGTCACACCCAATAATTTAGTATCTTTGCGGCCCGGTAAGTGCCGGTTTTAGTTTCAAAAAAATGATCTCAGCAAGTAATGTAAGTTTGCAATACGGCAAACGGGTTTTGTTTGACGAAGTAAATGTGAATTTTACTCCGGGCAATTGTTATGGAATTATTGGCGCCAACGGTGCCGGCAAATCCACCTTTATGAAAATTTTGAGCGGCGATGTGGAACCTACCAAAGGCCGTGTAAATATTTTACCGGGCATGCGCATGAGCGTGCTGAAGCAAAATCACTTTGAGTACAATGAGTTTACGGTTCTGGATACGGTAATGATGGGCAACAAGCGCCTTTACCAGATTATGAAGGAAAAGGACGCCATTTATGCCAAAGCCGATTTTACCGACGATGATGGCGTGAAAGCCAGCGAGCTGGAAGCCGAATTTGCGGAGATGAACGGCTGGAATGCCGAGAGCGAAGCCGCTGAAATGCTTACCAACATGGGCATTGATCCGGCCGATCACAGCAAGCAGGTTAAAGAGCTGTCGGGCAAGCAAAAGGTAAAAACACTGCTGGCGCAGGCCCTGTTTGGCAACCCCGATATATTGCTGCTGGATGAGCCCACTAACGACCTGGACGTGGAAACCATCGGCTGGCTCGAGAATTTTCTGGCCGATTTTATCAATACCGTCATTGTGATCAGCCACGACCGCCACTTTTTAGACGCTGTATGCACAAACATTTGCGACATTGACTATGGTAAAATGAGCATTTACAGCGGCAACTACAGCTTTTGGTACCACATGAGCCAGCTACAGCTGAAACAGCGCACCGATCAGAATAAAAAAATAGAGGATAAGCGTGCCGAGCTGCAGGAGTTTGTGCGCCGATTCAGCGCCAATGCCAGCAAAAGCAGCCAGGCCACCAGCCGTAAAAAACTGCTCGAAAAGCTTACCATTGATGAGATACCTGCCAGCACGCGCAAATACCCCGGCATTATTTTCAGGCAGGAGCGCGAGGCCGGCGATCAGCTGCTGCTGGTGGAAAACCTTAGCCGAAACAACGCCAACGGTTCGGTAGTGTTTAAAGACGTGAATATTAACGTAAAAAAGGGCGATAAGATTGCCTTTGTAAGCCGCAACCAGCTGGCCGTATCGGGTCTGTTTGAAGTGCTGGCGGGTGAGAATACAGATTTTAAAGGTAAGTTTACCTTTGGCACCACCATACACAATGCTTACCTGCCCAACGATAATCACAAGTACTTTCAGAGCGACCTGAACCTGATTGACTGGCTGCGCCAGTTCAGCAAGGATAAGGACGAGACCTACATCCGCGGCTTTTTAGGCAAAATGCTGTTTAGCGGCGAAGAGGTGCTAAAAAAATGCAATGTACTGAGCGGTGGCGAAAAAGTGCGCTGCATGACCAGCCGCATGATGCTCCTCAATCCTAATTTTCTGATACTGGATGAACCTACCAACCACCTCGACCTGGAGAGTATTATTTCTTACAACGATGCGCTGAAGGATTATCCGGGCACTATTTTATTTACCAGCCACGATCACCAGCTGGTGCAAACAGTGGCCAACCGCATTATTGAGCTGACGCCCAAAGGCATTATTGATAAGGTATGTACTTATGATGAGTTTTTGGAGAATCCGGCCGTGCTGGAAGCCCGTAAAAAAATGTATGCCTAAGCTGCTGCATTAAAATACGCATTACTTATCACCGGTTATAAAAATTGCGCCATCCATTGTTATTGGCGCGGCATGTTTATTTATTTTAGTGGCAGCAAAAAGCAATAAACTATGAAAAACCCATTACTTTTTTTTGTCCTCATTACATGTTTCGCTTCAGGCACTCATGCCCAGCAGAACAAAGGTTATGATGGTAGCGGCGATGATAATTCAAACAATATCATTCACCAGGGGGTTAACACTATTAATTTATATTATGGATGGAATGTAGCTGCAGCGGTGTATAAAAGAATTGCAGCCGAAGACGGAGATGATATAAAGGTGAAAAGTACAGGACCTGTTGGTATTGTATATGAACATCTTGTAAACGATGTGGTAGGACTGGGCGGTGAGTTTGGTTATTCAAAGATTGTGCTGGAATACTCTGAAACCGTTAACAATCCTCAACCAACCACTGTTTATGCAAGATGGAATTTTACCACCGTTCGCGCCATGATGCGGCTTAATCTTCACTTTGCAAACAGCCCGAATTTTGATGCCTACGCTTTATTGAGCACGGGTTATAAGTATTACAGGTTTACCATGAGCTTCAGTGATGAAAACTATACCACTGGTATTAAATTTCCATCTCCAATTGCTATTGGCATTAAACCGGGCCTTGGATTTAGGTACTTTTTTACTCCTAATGTTGGCTTAAACGCCGAAATAGCGCTGGGCACGCCGATTTTGTGCGGCGGCCTCACCGTAAAATTTTAAGTTCTGCTTTAAATTTTAAACAGGTTGGGTGCCTTACTCAAACCTGTTTTTTATTTTATTACTTTTAGTGCATGGCATCAAAGGAAATACAATTAAAACATCTTAGAAAAGACAAGGCGCTTAAAAAATTAATTGATGCCGTAGGACCTTTAAAATCAAGGAATCGCGGCGACGATCTTTTTATTTCTTTGATGCGTGCCATTGCCGGCCAGCAGCTGTCGACCAAAGCGGCCGATACCATCTGGAACCGTTTTTTGGACCTGTTTAAGAACCGCGTGCCCGATGCCAAAGCGGTGCTGAAGCTCAGCGACGATGCCCTGCGCTCGGTGGGATTTTCGTATCAAAAAGCCGGCTATATCAAAAACATTGCCCGCTTTTCCCTGGAGCAAACGCTTGATTATAAGCTGCTGAAAAACAAAACCGACGACGAGCTGGTGGAATACCTGGTGCAGATCAAAGGCGTGGGCCGGTGGACAGTGGAAATGCTGCTGATGTTTACCATGAACCGGCTGGATGTTTTTCCGAAAGACGACCTGGGGATTCAGAACGGCATTAAAACGCTGTATAAGATTGACTCGCAGAAAAAGGAACTGTTTAAAGACATGGATCGCATTGCCGAGGCCTGGCGCCCTTACCGTACGCTGGCCTGCATGTACCTGTGGCGGTATAAGGATGGGCAGTAATTAAATTCAAAATGTAAAATTAAAAATTCAAATGGGGCAGGAAGCACCCTTCGATACAATTTTCCGCTAAGTAACACATATGTAAGCGGAAAATCACTCAGGGTGACAGAAGAAGTAATGATGATAACAGACTTTACAACTTTCTAAACTTGTAACTTTTAAGACTAAAGACTAATGCACTAAAGCTGTACACCCTGTTTCCGTTTTATTTTTATAAGCAGCACAATCAGCGCAAGTATGAGCAACAGCACGCTTGACCATACTACCTGGTGAATGCCAAACCGGGTGATCCAGAACCCACCGAGCATAGCGCCGGCCGTAACTGCAAAATTACCGCAGGAAGTGAAAACACTGTTTACAAATTCAGGCGAATCGGGTGAAGAAGACACAACGGTGACGTTTGAGATCAGGTAACCAGCCGTATGAAACAATCCCCATAAGCAAATTATTAAAATCATCATACCAAAGCTGGAGCCAAACACATATAGCAAGCCGTGAACGGCTAAAAGGGCCAGTATAAAAAACAGTGTTGTTTTATCGCCGTTCGGGCCCATGTATTTTCCGGCCAGGCGGTTGCCAAGCACCCCGGCCACACCAAAAGCCACCAGGAGCATGCTCAGCGTTTTTCCACTCATGTGCGATACCGACTGCAAATAATCGGCCATATAGCTGTATGCCGAATACATGGCTGTGATCATTAAAAAGGCCAACAGCAGGCCAAGCCACAATGCCGGCCGTTTCATAACGGCATATCCCGGCGAAGTACTTTGCCTGGCAATTGTGGGCAAAAACGGCAAAAAAAACAAAACAGATAAAAAAGAAATAAGATTAATAAAAGCCGACAGGTAAAAAGCCGCCTGCCAGCTGATAAGATCGGCGGCAAAAGTGGCCAGCGGCACGCCGATAATGCTGGCAATGCTAAAGCCTCCAAACACTTTGCTTGCAGCAGCGGGCGCTTCGTGTGGCGGCACACTGCCGGCCGCTGCCGTCAGGGCCACCGACCAGAATACGGGATGCAGAAAAGCGGGCAGCGTTCTTACAACCAGTAAAACATAAAAATTGCCGGCCAGGGCCGAAAGGATGTTGGATGCCATAAACACAAACAAAATCACTGCCATCAGTTTTTTGCGGTCAAAGGCAGATAAAAGTATCATCATAAAAGGACCTGAAATGGCAACCACCAGCGCAAATGCACTCAGCAGCCAGCCTGCTTTTTCGATGGATACCTGAAATGCCTGCGATAACGCGGGTAAAATGCCTATTACGCCAAACTCGGTGGTGGCAATGCCAAACACGCCCAACGCCATAATAGCTAATGTTTTATTTGTGCTCATACAATTGTTGTTTATTTTTTTGCAAATTTGCAACCAACAATCCATAGCGGTTCAATACTTACAAAGAAGTGAACTACTGTCAATTAGGAAAGTAACCTCCAACATACCAGCGTACATGCCTGAATTTTTTCACGATAAAAAACTGTATTACACCCCCATTGAATTTGCACTCAATCACATTGGCGGAACCTGGAAGATGCCTATTTTATGGCGACTGCAAGGCCAGGTGCAGCGGTTCAGCGAACTGAAAAAAGACATCCCTCATATTACCGATAAAATGCTGGCCAGTCAGCTAAAAGACCTTGAGAACAAGGGAATGGTAAAACGCGCCGTGTATGCTGCCGTTCCGCCCAGGGTTGAATACAGTCTTACCGAAAAGGGCCGGCAGGCCATTCCGGTGATAGAGATGATTATGAAATATGGTTATGACCTTGTGCGTGAGGCCGGCATAGAATTTCCGCCAAAGAAACAAGGAAAATAAATGCTACCAGCTGAAAATAAAAAAAGCCATTGTGATCACAATAGCTTTTGTTTTTGAACGGGCTGAATGCCTTTTTGATTACCGGGTTATAATAATTTTATCTGTTTTAAACTGGTTTCCGGTATGCAGGCTGTAATAATAAACACCTTCTGGCACCGTAGCCAGGTCCACCATAAATTTATCCTGCCCGTCGAAATGGCAATTCATAATTTGTTGGCCCATTACGTTAAACAGCTTAAAATCAATTCCGGCTACAGGATCCTGTATGTCTATAAAAAGCCTGTCGCTCACCGGGTTTGGGTAACAATTTGCTTTCAGCTGGCCAGCCGAAGCTTTTTCCAGCCCTGTTGCCTTATCGTCGAGCTTTACAATACCGCCGCCCATGGTAGATGCCCATACATGATACGGTGCGGTGGCCGATACCATGATAGACCAAATGCCATTTACCGGCAGGTTAGAGTTGCCGGTGTTATAATTCAGCCAGGTAGCGCCGCTCAGTCTTGATATGCCGTTATAGCCGGTGGCAATCCAGGTTTGGCTGGCTGCTGCAGAAAAAGCTATGCCGCGCACATAATTATCAGCAAGGCCCGAATTGCTGGTTGTATAAACCGTCCAGGAACTGCCATTAAAAATGCCAATGCCGCCGGCGGTACCCACCCAAATGCTGTTGGTGGCGGTGTTATACTTTAACGAATACACATCGTCGTTTGGCAGCAAGGAGTTGCCTGTGTTAAAAATGGTCCAGGTATTCCCATTCAGCCTGGCCAGGCCTCCAAATGCAGTGCCTATCCATACATTGCCCGAAGGATCGGTTTCAACGGCATATACTACGTTAGAGGGCAGCGGCGAATTGGACATGTTGTAAACCGTCCAGTTAGTTCCGTCAAATTTACAAAGGCCGTTGTTGCGCGTGCCGATCCATTTATTATTGCCGGCATCAAATGCAATGCCCACTATGGCATCGTCCGATATGCCCGAATTGCTGGTGGAGTATACCGTCCAGTTTTGCCCATCGAAGCGCGAAACCCCATTTCCGGGCTGATAGGAGCCCAGCCAGGCATCTCCGTTTGATTCAAACTGGATGGGAGTAATGTAATCGTCGGCAATGCCTGAGTTGGATGTATTATAGGTTATCCAGCTGCTGCCATTATACACGCTTGCACCGCCATATTGGGTAGCTACCCATATCCTGGCCGTATTATCTTCATTAATAAACCAGCAATTATTATCCGCCAGGCCGGAGTTGGCGGTATTATACACCGTAAACTGGCCATAAATAATCTGGGAACAAGCAAACAGCGAAGTAAGAAAGAAAAGCTTTTTCATGATTGAGTTGAGTGGTTTTACCAAATGTAGTGCAAAAAACAAAGCAAAAAAGCCATTGCATGCGCAATGGCTTTTTCATTAAGTAAGTGGTCTTTATTCTTATGTCTTTGTTTTGGTGAACTTATCGGCCATTTTCACAGCCTCGTATAAATTAACCACGCCGCCGTTTTTGCCCAGCTTGTCAAATTTTACCAGCTCATCTTTAGTGCCCGGCTTTATCACCTTTTCGCTTTTATAAGTTTTTAAGCTGCTTTTAACCAGTATCTTTTTTACCTGCTCGGGCGTAAGGGAAGGGTAGTATGATTTTAATACTGCCGCTACGCCGGCTGTTACGGGGGCCGCCATGCTGGTGCCGCTGGCATCCTTATAGCCGTTTTTTGGAGTGGTTGAATAAATATCCACCCCCGGCGAAAAAACATCCACTGTTTTTTTACCATAGTTAGAAAAGCCGGCAACAATTTTTTCGTTGGGCTGCCAGTTCAGCGCGCCAATGTCCATAAAGTTAGGCGCCTCGCCTTTTTTCTCATATTTTTTGCAGGGGTAGTGGGTTACCTTGTCAATATCCTCGCCATCGTTGCCTGCTGCATGAATTAAAAGCACGCCTTTGCTTTCGGCATATTTTACGGCTTCATCCACCGCTTTTTTATCCCAGCTGTATTTTTTACCAAAGCTCATGTTTATGATCTTGGCACCGTTATCCACCGCGTAGCGAATGCCGTTGGCAATGTCCTTATCGCGCTCATCGCCATTGGGCACGCAGCGTACAGCCATAATTCTCACATCAGCGCCAATGCCATCCATGCCAATACCATTGTGGCGCGAGGCAGCAATAATGCCCGCTACGTGGGTGCCGTGGAAACTATCGGGTCCGTTGCAGTCTGCATTTCCGTAATATTTCTCCGAAGAATTGCTGTAATCGTCGCCAACAATGTTCCTCGGATCAAAATCCAGGTTCAGGCCTTCTTCCACATACGTTTTATATTGCTTAAAGCCATCATTAATATTGCTAATGGCTCCTTCCACATCTTCTGCCTGGCCCGACTTAATGATGCTGAGCGCAATCATTTTCATTTGCTTGTCGGTTTTCTCGGTGGGATTAAATTTCTCCAGCTCGGCCACACCAATCTTCTCTGCCTTTGTTTCTTCTTTCAATTTGGTGTTCAGGCTGGCCAATCCTTCCTTCAGAAATTTAAGCTGGTTGTAACCGCCTTCAAATTCGTCTTTGGTTTTAGTGTAATCTTCCTTTACGGCCAGGTATAATTTCAACTCCTGCTTTTCTTCCTTTGTCTTAAAATCCGCTTCGGTTTTTCCTTCGTATTTAGGTTTCAGCTTGCGCATCAGGCGGGTCATCTCCAGGTTATCGGCTTCCACATTCCTGCCGTCCTTACCACCTATAAAGTTCCAGCCGTGTATATCATCAATGTATCCGTTTTTATCATCGTCAATGCCATTGCCGGCTATCTCGCCCGGGTTAGTCCACATCACGTTCTTTAAATCCTCGTGGTTATAATCCACACCGCTGTCAATCACTCCCACAATCACCGTGGTTGATTTTTTATCCTTCAGCAATTCCTTGTAGGTGCGCTCAGTGCTTACGCCATTTACTTTATCGGCCGTGGGGTCGAGGTTAAACCAGTTATCGGGTCGCTTGCTGGTTTGCGCCCTGAACAGGAGCGTTGACAGAAGCAACGCCGAAACAACTATTCTTTTCATGAGTTTTTATTTATTAAAACAAATATATGCGTAATTGGTCAAGCCCGTTTACCGTTCACACTAATTCACATTTAATCACATTTTTATTACCAGGGGGGATGACGTTTAAATGACTATTTCACCATTTGTACTTTTTGGGCGCTGCCGCGTGGCTCAGCCTCCAAATTATTTTTCAGCTTCACGCGCGGCTCTGTAAGTCTTCGCTTCAATAATCATCGGGGCGGCGGGCTTTTCACTCTGTCCCAAAGCAAAATAGCAACTTTGGTGTACTGTTAAGTCTTAGTATCAGCCGGTTATACCAATACAAAAAGAAAAACCCCGGCTTTGACCGGGGTTTTTACAAAAAATATAGTGACTGATTATTTTTTCTCAGCTTGAGTTTCGTGAGCCGTAGTAGCCGAAGCTTCGGTTTTCTTTTTGCAGCAGGATGATTTTTCGCCTTTTGCACAGCCTTCCTTTTTCTCGCCGGCACAGGCTTTTTCACCTGCCTTGCACTCTTTTTTAGCTTTTTTGTCTTTATCGTCGCCAGGATTGCCAGCAACTGCAGAGCTACCTAATAAACCTGCAAAAGCAGCAATTAACAGTAATTTTTTCATGGTTGGTGTTTTAACGGTTAGTGTTACAAATATAATGGATTCTCAGGATCAAAAATGTTAAAAAGTATGAATCATTCTTAACGAAGGTCCACGATATCAAGCACCACCAGCAGCGAGAAAATAATACCGCCAATCAGGGTAAAATCGAGTAGCAGCGTGATCCAGAAGTTAAGCGTGATATCATCGTCGTGCATATACACGGCAATCAGGTTCAGGAACCAGAAAAAGCAAAGGATCACCATCACAATCAATTCTCCGTCGCTGCGCTCTTTGGCAGCTTTGGCGGCAAATGGCGCTTTTGAGATCTGGAGCGATTTAAATCCGGCCGGTTCTTTCACCTCTTTTTTGGTGGCCGATGCCTGCAGGGGTTTGTTTGTATCTTTTACTTTTGAAGATGAATGGGAAGTTCCCTGAGCTTTAACCATGGTTACCGGCGCATCGTTTTGCTCCTTCACCAAAGTATTAACAGCAATGGCCGGAACCTGTTCCTGAGCTACCGGCAATGAATGGGCAACGGCAGTTTTTGAATCGGTTTCATGTTTTACGCTTGTGTTTTTTTTCGACGAGGCCACGTAAAACCCTTTGGTATACCGCCGCTTCATAAGGCTGAACTGGCTCGAACACGAGCTGAGTATAACAGCACAAACTACAAATAAAAAAGATTTTTGGATCATAACGGATAAATTTTTGCGCTAAAAATAAGTCAAAAATTTACCGGTTCCAATTAATGTTATCAAAATAAGCGGTGATGGGATAATGGTCGGTAAAGGTTTCGTCGCTGCGCTTAAAATTGCTGCAATGCAGCTCTTTGCCGTACAAAATGTAATCGATCCTGAATTGTGGCCATTTGCCGGCATAGGTTCTTCCAAAACCAAGGCCCTTTTCAATAAAGGCATCGTTCAGGTTTTTAGAAAGTTTTTGATAAGCGTAAGAGGCAGCGGTATCGTTAAAATCGCCGCACACGATTATTTTGTACGGGCAGGTTTTTATGTGCAGCGCAATCATGTCGGCCTGCCGGGCCCGTTTTAAAAAGGCGCGCTTTAAGCGCCTTAAAATATTCCGGCTATTAGCCACTTCATCTTCCGCATTTTTTTCAGACACCACGTCTTCCAAAAATTTATTGTCGCCTTTGCTAAAGCTGATTGACTGCAGGTGAATGTTGTATACACGGATGGTATCCTTATTCACCACCATGTCGGAATAAATGCAGATGTTATTGGACCGGGTGTTAAACACTATTTTGCCCTGGTTAATGATAGGATATTTGCTGAAGGTGGCAATGCCCCAATGATTGGTGGTGCGCAGGGTGGTGGTGTAGGCGCAGTGATAATAGTTTGTTTTTAAAATGGCCTTTACCGTATCAATGTTATTATAATCGCCCAGGGCCTCAGAAGTGTAAAACTCCTGCAGGCAAAGAATATCGGGATTTATCTCGGCCAGGCCGGCCAGGATGCGCGCCCTGTTCTCGCGGTTTTTTTTCCAGTTATACAGGTCAAACAACATGCTGTTAAAAGAGGTTATCTTCAGCTGCTTGTTGTTAGTTTGTGTGGGCCGGCTAAACTGCACATAGCGGTAGGCGGTGGGAATGCTGATGGCCAGGGCTATAAGCCCAAACACCATCACCGGTTTGAATTGCACCAGCCAGTATATGATCAGCAGCAGGTTCAGTAAAAACAAAAAAGGAAATGCCAGGCCAAAAAAAGCGGGAATCCAGGAGAGCAGGGGAGAAACGTATTTGGCGGCAATGCCCACCACCAGCATGAGCATAATAAAGTAATGTCCCCACAAAACAATTTTATTAAACACCGAAAGCTGCCGGCGCTGCCGCATAAGAGCCAGGTCCCTCAGCTCGCGGATGGATATTTTATTAAAAATTGAGATCGCAGAAATTTATTTATAAAGCGCCAGGGCTTCTTCAATAAATGCGTAGGAGCTTAGTATTTCGGGCTTGCCGTTCACAATGGCTACATCGTGCTCAAAGTGGGCGCTGGGCTTATTATCGGCAGTTATAATCGTCCAGCCGTCGTTGAGCTGCTTAATGTTTTTGGTGCCAAGGTTTATCATGGGCTCAATGGCCAGTACCATGCCTTCCTTCAGTTTTGGGCCATCACCCCGCTTGCCGTAGTTGGGCACTTCAGGTTCTTCGTGCAGCTTTTTGCCTAGCCCATGGCCCACCAGCTCGCGCACCACGCCAAAGCCGTTTTTTTCGGCGTGTTGTTGTATGGCGTAGCTGATATCGCCCACGCGGTTGCCGCTCACCATCTGCTCTATGCCGAGGTAAAGGCACTCTTTGGTTACATCAATCAGCTTTTGCACTTCGGGCTTCACTTCGCCCACGGCAAAAGTATAAGCATGGTCGCCATAATACCCGTTTTTTTTCACGCCGCAATCCACCGAAATAATATCGCCTTCACGCAGCGGGGCCTTGGTGGGAATACCATGCACCACCGCTTCGTTGATGGAAATGCACAGTGTGGCCGGAAACGGATTTTTAGGGCTGCCATAGCCTTTAAACGCCGGAACACCGCCGTTGTCGCGGATAAATTCCTCGGCCAGCCGGTCAAGATACAAGGGTTCCACCCCGGGCTTCACCTCGCGGGCAATAATGGCCAGCGTGCGCGATACCATCAGGGCCGATTCGCGCATCAGCTCAATTTCTTCTTTTGTTTTTAAGTAAATCATTTTGCTCCGAATAGTTTTTTAAAGAGCGAGCCTTCGCTTTTTTTATAATTGTGGTGCGCCGCTTCATTTTTGAGCTGGTGCATAAACGCGCCGCCTTCGGGATGCAGCGTTTGCCATACCTCGCTCCAGCCAATAAAGCCGCCCAGGTTGCGGTCGTCAATAAAAACATCGGCATTGAGCTTGCGCGAAATGCCTTTATCCATTTCCTCTTCGGGGTAGTTTTTATTCACCGCGTAAAATTCAACACCGTTCCGGCGGCAGTAATCCACTGCTTCATCCAGCATCTGCCCGGTGCGGATAGTCCATAAAATGAGCTTATGCCCCTTTTGCTGCAAAGCTTTGAGGGTGGCAAACGCAAACAGCATTTCTTTACCAATGGCCGGGTACTTGTGCTCCACAATGGTGCCGTCAAAATCAACGGCTATCACTTTACTGCTTTCGTTTAAGAACTGCTGCATATTATAGGTTTTTTACAGAGGTCACATTTATATTGCCGTCCAAATCATACAGCCGCGGCTGAGCAGTGCCTATCTCAAATTCGAGGATCTGCTCAGGGGTCATTTTTTCGAGATACATGATCAGCGCCCGCAGGCTGTTGCCATGCGCTGCAATAACAACATTTTTACCCGCTTTTAGTTTAGGAATGATCTCATTTTCAAAATAAGGGATCACCCTGGCGGCCGTATCTTTAAGGCTTTCGCCGTTTGGCGGCGGCACATCAAAGCTCCGGCGCCATACCTTTACCTGCTCATCGCCATATTTTTTGGCTGTTTCCTCTTTGTTCAATCCCTGCAGGTCGCCATACATGCGCTCGTTCAACGCCTTGTTGTAAATGGGGGTAATAGGGGAGTGCCCGGCAGTTTGCAGGGCCAGACTAAGGGTTTTTTGCGCGCGCTTAAGATCCGAAGAGTAAGCATAATCAAAGCTATACCCATTTATTTTTAAGCCGGCTCCTTTGGCTTCTTCAATGCCTTTTTCAGAAAGATCCACATCCACCCAGCCGGTAAATTTGTTTTCTAAATTCCAGATGCTTTGTCCGTGACGGAAAATAACTAATTGTGCCATAATGATTAAGGCGCAAATATAACACAAAATTGAGGTTCGGTGAAACAGAATTTAGAGGCTGCGAGGCTTATATACTACAATAATTACAGTGTGATGCTCGCGGCTAATGTTGGATTTTTATAATAAAGGATGTTACCAAATTATTTCAGTGTGTATTATTTGGGCGTTGCCGCGAGGTTCAGCCTTCAAATTATTTTTCCAGCTTCACGCTCGGCACGGGCTTTCCGCTCTATCCCTACGCAAAGCGGCAATTCCCGTAAACTCTTCTGCCTAAGGGAAATAGCCCCCGACAGTTGTCGATCTGATACACCATCATACTGCACGGAGCAGGAAAATAGAAGACAGCCTGCAGCTCACGACTAAATCCAAAACCTATAGGAAGGAAAAGTAACCGGATTTGCATATACTCGCTTCTCAGATCTCGAGCGCCTTCTTAAAATCGGGCAGATTATCCGATCCTTCGGTAAGGGCAGTAACAGTAAAACGATTATCGCCACGAGCAAAGGCTTCCTGAAAGGCCATTTTATTGCACAGGTAAATATTGTTTTTATTAAAGATACAAATGGAGTAAACGTTTTCGGGTTTGCATACAAATTTCAGGTTGGCGGGCGTGTAGCTGTATACCATTTTACCGCTGTGGTCTACCAGGTACACCGCATCGGCGCTTATGGTACGCTCATTGAATACAAACACCGGCACGGTGGCATTGCCTGCGGGCAGGGAGTGCGGGCAATCGGAGTTAAAAATGCCGAAGCGCGAAACACTGAACAAACGGGTAGCCCGGGCAGCGTTGCTCATAGCATTAAAATTGGCGGCCAGCTCGTTCTGTTCGGCCACGTTATATTTTGCAAGCATATTGGCCTTTTCCTTATCGTACTGCTCCTGCTTTCGTTTCAGCTCGTCCACATAGGCTTTTTGCTTGGCCTGCATTTCGGCTGCCAGGCGTGCTTCGTCGGCTTTGCGTTTCTGGGCCAGTGTTTCGTATGTCGAAAATTTTTCGGCGTACATTTCCTCTGCTTTTGCCAGGTCGTTGCCAGACAGCACTGGGTATACCACCAGCTTTTCGCTGCGGTCGCGGTAGCTCAGGTTCAAAATATAGTTGCGGCCCTTTACCGGCCCCTGGCTTATCCGGGCATCGCTCCACACAATTTTATGAAACTCCTTGCTGTAGTTGCTGTTTTCAGTACCCACTTCAAACACCACATTGTTAAACGCCGCCAGCTCGGGAAACTCGCTGTAGCTGCCGTCGAGCTTAAATGTAGGCCGGCCGGTGGCTTTGGCAGGCTTAAACGGTGCATCGGGTCGCGGCAATTGTTTTATCTTAAGCTCGTAAACGGCTTTTACATTGTTTATTTTGTTTGGGATGGTGGTTTCTATCTCCTCCTTTAAAGCACGCATTTTTGGAGTTTCGGCAGCAGTATGTTGCGTATTTTCTTTTTTTGAACGCAGGGGAGTGGCATGGTCTTTTTTCAGGTACTGCCAGTTGCCGGCTACCGTATCTAAAAAATACTGGTTAAAGCGGTTGTCGGGCGTGCGCGAGGCCAGCTGCACTTCCAATGTTTTATCGGGCTTTATAAACACAGGTTCTCCATCCTGGTAACCGCGAATGTCGAACATGCCCGCGCTTTCGAAATTGTACTTTGCGTTGGCGCTGTCGTAAGCCATCGGGATGCCCGAAGCAATCACGTCTCCATGGTCGTGAAACTCGCGGTATTCGATGGTCACATCGCCCACAATCTCTTCGCCTTTTTTATTCACAAAACATCCAGCCGGAACCTTGATCTTGCTGGAACTGCCGTGCGTAATGCTGCCGCCTTTGCCGGCGCTTACACGGTAGCGCGCATAGGGGATGGTGAGGCGATCGGAGGGCGCATTTACTGTACGCTTTTTAGGTGCTGGGGTGGTTAACGATGCCTGAGAAGTAGTAGTAGTTAATGTTTCATGCCGGGTGGTTTGGTTTTGTTTTTTTAATAGGGTGTAAAGCGTAACCGTGCAAACAACCGTAACGCCGGCTATGATGGCCGTGTAACGGATCTTTTTGTTTTTTCGCCAACTTTCGTCGCCCTGTGCCTGCTTTAAACTGCGCTCCTTAAATTCCTTTACAAGCCGGTCAAAGTCTTTCCGCTGGTTTATCTCGTCGTCACTGATCTTTGGCCGGTCTATATTAAATTTTGGTTCCATACTATAATTTTAGTTTGCTCAACGATTTTTTTAATTTTTCTATCAGGCGATACATTTTTACCTTGGCGTTTACTTCGGTGATCTCCAGTATTTCGGCTATTTCCTTAAAAGGCCTTTTTTCAAAAAACCGAAGCTCCACCAGCTGCAGGTCTTCTTCGTTCAGCTGGCTGATGAGCTTTTTTATGGCAGGAATGTATTCTTCAAAAAACGGCTCTTCGCTTTCTTCGCAAATAAACCGCAGGTCGCTGATATCGGCATTGATGGCTTTTTTGTCTTTTTGTGTTCTAAACAGCTGCATCACCTCGTTGTGTGCAATGCGGTAAAGCCAGCTGGCAAAGGGCACACCTTTAAACTGGTAGCGCTCAAGATTGGTAAGCGCTTTTAAAAATACCTGCCCGGTAATGTCAAAAGCAGTGTCTTTCGAATCCATGCGCTGGTATACGTAGTTAAAGATCTGCTTGTAGTATTTATCGTAAAGCGGGGCAAAGCGCTGAGGGTCCAGCTTAGCAGCCTCAATAATGATTAACTCCTCATTAAGCTGATCGCTGGTATGATGAAAATGTGGGTTAATTGCCATAAACGGGGGGTCGGCTAAAAGACGTTTAGTTGTTATAACAATAATACATTCACAGGGTTACGCCAAAATGTCAAATAACTTTACGATTATAATTAAGTTATTGATAATCAGATACATTTTTTTTCGATTGATTGAGTAAAATAAAGGAAAAACTGGGTGAAACATATGTTTCGCTGAGTGAATGAAGTTAATGGGAAGTGACGTTTTGGAAATTCAGTCTATAGTTATGCAAGCTAGGTCGGAAGTATAAGCCATGATTAATTATTTTTGATGCATGAAACACACCCGCCTTATTCTGCTCTTGTTACTCAGTTCCCTGGTATTTAAATCACATTCCCAGATTGTTAATTCAGTTAATTACCCGATTACCACCGCTACGAATGTGCCTCTTGAAAACATGACGGGCGCTACCACTGTTTTTGCATCGGGAGTATCCGGCATTTCAGTTTTCGATTTTGGACCGATGGCTATGGGCTTTAAATTTTGCCTGGGCGGATATTGTTACGATTCAGTGTTAATAGGAGTAGAAGGGAGGTTACGCTTTACGAACCGTTCTACTTCTTTTAAAGAGTTTCCAGCTTTTTTTCCGGCCTACCGACCTACAGTAATGGCTATGAACAATATTTCCAATACAGGTACTAATGGCTATGTGCAGTACCTGCTTACAGGCACAGCGCCTAATCGCAAATTTATTGTGCATTACAAGCTCAGCCTGATGGCTTATTTTCCTACCACCAATCCGGCACCTTACGAGTTCCAGATTGTACTGCACGAGAACGGATCCATCGCTTTTAATTATGGCAACACGCCCGCCAGCTGGGCGGGGGTTAACACGGGGCTTAATGAACGCGCATACATGACCGGGTTCAGCTATAATCTGTTTACGCCCCAGGCATCGAGCCTGGTGTGCGTGGATACACAAACTGCCATTGGCACCAGCACCGTAAATTATGCAAGTACGGCGGGCATTTATAACCGCGAGGTGCTTCCGCCTCTATCCAATATCACGTTCACTCCTCCGTACAGCAAGGTAAAAAAACCGCCTGTGGCCGTAGCAAACGCTTTTTCAAAATGTGTAAGTCTTAGTATTTCGGATACTACTACCAACGAGTACTATATGGATGTATACCGGTCGGCAAATGGCGTGCTTTACGATAAGTTTATTTCAAGAATTATTACCAACACGCCAGGCACGGGGCAAAACTACCTGGTGACTGACACAACGGCCTTGCCACTTTCTTCTTATACCTACGCCATCTTATCGCGTAACCTGGTGTCGGTGCCCGACACCGTTTTTATAAGCGCTACTACCACAGGGCCTTTGCTGTCGGGCGTTAAAAACATTCCCGGCGATTATGGCTCGCTGACCGAAGCCCTGGAAGACATCCGCTGCAAGCAATTGAACGGGGACATTTACCTGGAACTGAACAATGCGTATACCTCGCAGAACGAACAATTTCCGCTCGAGTTTGATTCCCGCATCAATGCCTCGGCAGGCCGCCGTGTTATCATCCGGCCAGCAGCAGCGGCCACGGCAACTATTCTCAATACCAGCGATAATATGATGCTCAAGCTCCGGAATTTCTCTTTTCTGGAGCTGGATGGAAGGCCGGGCGGCACTGGTACCGGCGGAGCGCTCAGTCTTGTTAACGATACCACTCCCAACCCTTTGATCTATTTAGGACAACAAAGCGATAGCTGCATGTTCAGATACTGCAACCTTCAAGGGCGCGGCTGCTGGGATGCCAGCTTGCAATCGCTGGTGGTGCTCGATTCCGTGGGGGTGAGCCATCATATGTTTGATCATTGTGATTTTGCTCCTTCGCACAACCAGTATTGGCTCGAGAACGTGATCTATTCAAAAGGCAGCAACGCCAGTCCCAATCACAACAATACCATTACCCAATGCAGCTTTGCTAATTTTGGCACGCGTATAAACAGAACCAGGAATGGCCCATACAATGCCATTAACGGCATAGACCTGCAGCAGGGAAATAAAGATGTGACCATTACACATAACAGTTTCTTTTTTACCGATACGCTGGCCAGTAATGCCAAAACGCAGATTATTTTTGCAAATACCGCTACCGGCTCGGGCTTCAGGATCGATACCAATTATTTTGGCGGCACCCAGCCAGCCTGCGCTGGTCAAAAATCCCTGATCCATGTATATGGCGGGATGTTTAAGTACATTGTTTACCAGTCAACAAACAATTATCCAGTGTCGGTATGCGGCAATACCTTCCGCAACATCCGCCTGATGGGCGATAATATTTTCAGTAGTTGCTGTGGTGAGTTTAATTTTATTGATACCTATACCAATAAAGCCATCATTAAAAACAATTGTTTTGGCGACTCTACCAATATTTCGTCGGTGGAATATAGTTATCCTATCTCCAACTATGTGCCCATTGAGCTATACCTGATAGGTTGTGGCACTCCCTGGGGGCCTTATCAGCTCGATATCCGCGACAATAGCTTTTCGGGCCTGCAGTTCAGGGGGCAGTTCGATCTGTTTTGTACCAACATTGCCGGCAATGCGCCCGGGGGCAATAAAGTGGAATTTAATCACAACCGCATCGGCGGGCCTCAAGACAGCAGCATTGTCAGCTATTCGAACTTTTACGCCATCCGCGGTCGCACACAGGGCAACGATACGCTGCTGGTAGACAGCAACACGGTAAGAAATGCCGCTGCCCTGGAAGCGCATGCCATCCTGTTTGAGTGGGTGAACAACTACCAGACATTGGATCCCAATATCGGTCTCAAGATCCGGAAGAACTCCATTTCACGCCTCCGGGCCAACGGCGTGTATCCAAGCGAAGGCATACAGGTGTATAACAATGGTACAACGCTGATAGAGGAAAACGACATACACACCCTAAGCACCACGGGCGCCGGCCGGGTGTGCGGCATTACCACCAATTTTGGCAATGAAGCACCGGGCCGTTATCTGATCCGGCGCAACTATATCCATCACCTTTACAACCTCAATCCCGCCGGCGAGGTAAGGGGCATTCAAACCAGCATGAACTGCGACATTGAGAATAACATGATTGCCCTGGGCATGGATGAGAACGGGCTGAATAAACCAGGCATGATGGTGGGCATGTTTCTTTACTCGCTCTACGGCGATACGACCTATTACCGCCATAACTCGGTGCACGTGGGCGGTGGCGTGCAAAACCATATCTACAACCAGGGCCTGGCGCTCCTGATCCAGCAAAATGTTCAGGGAAATTACTTAAATGTGATTGTGGAGAACAATATCCTGAGCGCCAATCGCTTTGGAAACTACCCGCCTGCCTTTACCTATAATTCCATTGTGCGGATGCCTCACGGCGGCATTGTAAACACGCTGTTTAAATGCGATCACAACCAGTATTATGCCGATACCACCAATTATTTTATGGAGTGGGATTACTCGCTCAGCGGCTGGCAGAGCAACACCGGCCTTGATGCGAACAGCTTTATGAACAGCCCCTGCTTTGTAAACCCCGAAGGAACAGTGCAAAACACCAACCTGCACCTGTTGAATTTTAATTATGCCGAAAGTGCAGGCACAGCTGTTGCCATTACTGAGGATTTTGACAACGATTACAGGCCGGGCCTGACGCCGGTTGACATTGGCGCCGATGCCGGTAATTATACACTCGTTGCCAAACTAAACCTGGGGCCTGATGTTGGGGTTTGCAGCAGCGACTCGGTAATACTGGATGCGGGCAATTACCTGAGCTATTTATGGAGCACCGGCGCCGTTACCCGAACCATTGCTGTTTCAGCACCCGGACAATATATCGTAAATGTAATTAATGGTGCCAATCTGCCGGATACCGACACCATCAATGTTTTTTCGACCCCTGGCCCCACGCTGACCGTAGCGGTGTCTACTACCAGTGTTTGCGCCGGCAGCCCGGTTAGTTTTTCACTCAGCGGCGCCACCAGTTATTCGGTAAACGGTGTTAGCTGCGTTTCTAATTTTACGGATAACCCCACTACCGGCACTGTTTATACCATTGCCGGACAGGGGGTCAATGGTTGTATGGCTCACCAACAAGTAAGCATTACTGTTTTTGCAGCGCCTTCGGTTTCGGTGGCAGCCTCCTCATCGGTGTTATGTGCGGGTCAAACCACCACGCTTTCGGCTCAGGGCGCATCTACTTATACATTCAGCGGGGGTACTGTGGTATCGCCGGCTGTTACTACTACTTATTCGGTAGCCGGTGCCAGTATCGCCAATTGTCTTAGCGCACCGGCGTTGATCACCATTACCGTTAATCCATTGCCTGTTATATCGGCTACAAGTGGCTCCATCTGCACCGGTCAGTCGTTTACCATTGTTCCATCGGGCGCCGGCACCTACACCATTAGCGGAGGTAATTATGTGGTGTCGCCGCCAAATACAACATCATACTCTATCACAGGCACCAGTACACTGGGATGCGACAATACCATGCCAACACTGGTTACGGTGAACGTTTATTCTTTGCCAAATATATCGGTTAACAGCGGCAGTGTTTGTGCCGGTAATGCTTTTACCATAACGCCTTCGGGCGCACTCAGTTATACGTATTCATCGGCATCAAACGTAGTGGCACCAGCAGTAAGCTCTGTTTATTCGGTAACAGGCAGCAACAGCAACGGCTGTTCTGCTTCTGCCACCAGCTCTGTAACGGTTTATAACCTGCCGCTTATCACGGCTTCCACATCAGCTTCTATTATTTGCGCAGGCGGCACGGCCCTTTTAACAGCGCAAGGCGGCGTTACCTACTTCTGGCCGGGCCTTTCCCAGTCCGGCAGCACGGTTACGGTATCTCCCGGCACTACCGCCAGCTACCTGGTAACCGGCACCGATGCCAATGGCTGTGAAAATTCGGCTACTGTTACGCAAAATGTAAGTCTGTGTACCGGTCTTGAAATTCCAGATCCCGGCACCAGCAACTCTATTCGTGTATTTCCCAACCCTTCCGGCGGTATTTTTCATGTTCAGTCCTCCGGGCCTTCTGCCGGAACCTTGCAGGTATTTAATTCAACCGGCCAGCTGATCTGGCAGGCAGAGGAGATGCAGGTTGAACAAACCATAGATTTATCGCGCTATGCCCGGGGCATTTATTTTCTCAGGATGAATGGCCAGGAGCAATCAGCCTTTAAGCTGATCAGGGAGTGACCTTCTGCCTGGTTGAAGTAGTTTTATAAAACGGGCAGGCATAAAAAAAGCAAATCTCCCGGTTAGTAGCAGGAGATTTGCCTCGATATGGAGAAACACAAAAAAGGGTAAACTTTCAAAACCTTTCCTGGTTCTCCAATATGTTTATCGTTTACCGTATCAGCGATACGTGGCCCGACAGGTCGTGTGTTTTATTGAGCAGGTCCACCACTTTGGCTTTCCACACATAAGTATCTTCTTTAATGGGATCGGCGCTGCCTTTTGCAGTTCCGTCCCAGGCATTCTCAATATCGTGGGTCTCGTAGAGCATGTGCCCCCACCGGTCAAAAATTTGTATGCTGAACCGGGTAATGCCTACACCTTTTGCCTGGAAGCCGTCGTTCAGCCCATCGCCATTGGGTGTAAAGGTATTCGGGATGTAGATCACAAAAGCCGGCTTTACTTTAAGCAGCTCTTGTATAGTGTCGGCACAATTATACTCATTTTTTACAACTTGTACAATCATTGGCTTTGCCTGGGTAATGTTTTTAAAAGTGTGTATAAAGTTCTCGGTGCCGGCGCTAAACCCGTCGTTTACAAAGTAATGGGTCCAAACGGCGTTCTGAGCGCTCGATTTTATGTTCATCACCGGGTCGTTCTCGTCTATTTCTTCGGGATCCACTTTAAAACCAGCCGTTGGCTTAGGATAAATGGTTACAAAATCAGGGTTCACAAAGCTGGTGATGCAGCCGCTGTCGCTCACCAGCTTTAACGTTACGCTATAGGTGCCGGGCTCAAACAGGTGCGATGGATTGGCCGAATAATCGGGCAGCGTGCCATCGCCAAACAGCCATTGGGTGGTAACAATAGAGCCGGTGGCAATAAACGAGGCGTTATTAAAATTAACCGGCAGGCCGGGGCATGCTTTATTGTTTTTAGAAGTAAAGGCCGCCACGGGTTTGGCATTGATATGGCCCGATTTTGATTTTACATGGGTGCAGCCGTATTGGGTTTGCACTTCCAGCCGCACCAGGTAAGTGCCATTGGCTGAGTAGGTAATGCTTGGGCTGGGCGATATGTTGTCAACGATGTTATCGCCGTTGAAATCCCATTGGTAGCTGGCAATGACTCCATCCACCGAGGTGGACTGGTTGGAGAACGTGGTCACATCGCCCAGGCACACGGCTTTGGCAGAGAAATTAGCCACCGGGTTGGCATATACTGTTACATTGTTGGTTTTGGCGCCTGTGCATTGATAGCTGCTTTGCACCTCCAGCCGGCAATTGTAAACGCCATGGCCTGGGTAGGTTTTCACAGGGTTAATGCTTACTGTATCGTCCCAAATGCCATCCCCTTCAAAATCCCAGCGGCAGCGGGCCATAGTGCCCGAGGCAATGGTGGTGGAGTTTACAAACTGCGTGGCCTGGTTGCGGCAGGCGTAGCTTGGGCTGAAATTAACCTGCGGCAGGTGATAAACGGTAACCGGTGCTATATACTGGCGGCTGCAGCCATTGTTGGTGGTTACCACCAGCTTTACCGGATAGATAGCGCCGGTAGTGTATGTGAGGCTTGGATTAGGAGTATTGGCCGCTTGCCCGTTGCCAAAATCCCAATTGTAAGAGGTAATCTGGTCCGGAGCCTGCACGGTGCTGGCATCGGCAAACGTAGAAGCTTCGCTGTAACACACATTTTTCGACACAAACGAAGCTGTGGGATTGGCATATACATTTACCACCCGGGTGCTGCTGCTTTTGCATCCCTTATTGCTGGTGCCCTGCAGGCTTACCGTATATGCCCCGGTGCCACCGTACAGGTTGGTGGGATTCTGCAGGGTACTGGCTGGCTGGCTGCTGCCAAAGTTCCACAGCCAGCTGCCCAGGTTGCCCGATGCAATGCTGCTATTATTGGTAAAAGTACTGGCAATGCCCAGGCATACATTGGAAGAGCTGAATGCTATGACTGGCAGCGGGTGAATAACAAGGGTGCTGCTGTAAGAAGATGTGCAGTTTTGGTTGCTGATGGCGGATAAGGTAACCGGGTAGCTGCCGTAATTACCGTAGGTGTGACTGGGATTGCCCGAAATGCCGGTGCCTCCGTCGCCAAACGTCCACGAATAGGCGCTGATGGTGCCGCTGCTGATGGAGCTGCTGTTGGTAAACTGGGTGTTGTCGCCCAAACAAACATTGGTGGCGCTGAACGAGAGTGCCGGCACGGGGTGTATCACCACATTGCTGGTAGCCGTGGCGGCGCAGCTTTGGCTGCTGGTGGCCGTGAGCATCACCACGTAGCTGCCCGGGTTTAAATAAACCATAGAAGGGCTGTTGAGCCCTGAAGAAGTGTTGTTGCCAAAATTCCAGAAATATGTATTGATGCTGCCCGAGGCAATGGAGCTGGTGTTTGAAAACAACGTGCTGTTACCGTGGCACACATTGCTTACGTTATAAGAAATAACCGGCAAGGGGTTTATAGTAACATTGGTGCTTCCGGTTGAAACGCAGTTTTGATTGCTGACAACCAGCAGCGATGCATTGTACGTACCGGTAGTGGAGTAGGTATGGCTTGGGTTTGAAGCGGAAGAGGTGGTGCCATCGCCAAAATCCCAAACACCCGAAACAATGCTGCCTGTGATCACCGAGCTGCTATTATAAAAATTGGTGCTGCTGCCAAAACAAAGGTTGTTTACCATTAAAGATACCTGCGGCGAGGGGTAAACAACCGCATTGGCAGTAGCCGTGCTCACACAGTTTTGATTGCTGACAGCCGAAAGCGTAACCAGGTATGTGCCGCTGCCGGCATAGGTAACCATGGGTGAAACAGCGGTAGAGCCATTGCCGTTGCCAAAACTCCACGAGTAACTGGTAATGCTTCCCAGCGAAATAGAGGAGGTGTTTATAGGATTTAGGCCGCTGTTGAGACACGAGGCCGGCGCACTGAAATTAACAGTTGGAAAGGGATAAATGGCCAGGCTTTTATAGGCCGTATCGCGGCAGCTTTGGTTTGAAACGGCGATCATAGAAACGGTGTAATTGCCCGGTGCGGCAAAACTGTAAACAGGGTTTTGAAGGGAGCTGCTGCCGTTGCCAAAATTCCAGCTATAAGAACTGATAGAGCCGCTGCTGATGCTGGAGGTATTGCTAAACGTATATTGCTGCGCACAGGCGCTTTGCGCGGAGCTGTTAAAAGAGGCCGTGGGCTTTGGATAAATCTGAAGGTTGCTGGTTTGGGTGCTTACGCAGCTTTGATTGCTGGTGGCCGATAGTGAAACCACGTAGCTGCCTGAATTAGTGTAGGTAACGGCAGGGCTTGCCAGGGTAGAGGTGGCGTTGTTGCCAAAATTCCAGTTGTAAGAGCTAATGCTGCCGGAACTGATGGTGGAGGCGTTGGCGAAGGAGACACTGCTGCCAATGCAGCTGCCGGGCGCCGTAAAATTAACTGCTGGAAATGGGTAAATGGTCAGGTTTTGTACGGCAGTGTCTTTACATCCGAAGTTGGAGCTGGCAATGAGTCTTATAGTGTAACTGCCCGCCGCCGGGAATGTATGGGCGGGATTTACGGCGCTGCTGGTGCTGTTGTTGTTAAACATCCACGCATAGTTGCTGATAACACCGCTGCTGATGCCGGAGGTGTTTGCAAACGTGTATTGCGGTGAGCAGGCGCTTGACGAAACGGCGTTGAACGAAACAACAGGCTTGGGATAATTGCTGAGGGTATATGTAAAGTCAGGCCCCGGGCAGCCCGGAATCAGCACCGTTTGGCAGGTATACACACCGGGGGCCGAAACACTCACACACTGGTTGGTGTTGTTTACCATTCCCGGGCCGTTCCAGGTGGTGGATAAAAAGCCCGATGGCGCGCAATAAGTGGTTTGTGTGCCGGCACAAATAGTATCGTTGCTGGTTTTCATAAAGGCCAGGCAGCTGCCGTCGATGTAAGCGTAGCCAAAGTGCCCGCCCAGCGAGCAATCGTAAGTGGTAAAACGAATGGTTACGTTTTGGCCGATAAGGGCGGTAAGGTCGGCCACCACGCTCGACCAGGGCTTGTACCTTACGTTTGCCATGGTGGCTGAATTTAAAAAGCCGGGAATATTCCCGGCTGCAGTAACACTGTAATAAGTACATGGAATCTGGGAGCCGGTACTATCCAGCATTTCGATCTGGAAGGAGGGCTGCTGCGTAGGCGTGTGGCCGGGGTCTTCGAGCACTACGGCATATTTGTAGGTAAAGTTGGCATTGGCGGCCGTTACCATAAATGTTTGTTCTACCCGGTCGGCCAGCCCGCCGGTGGCGCTGCTTCCCAGGCGCAGCGAATACGTGCCGCCGGGGCACACTACCGGAAAACCGCCTGCCGGATCGAGGCCGGCGCCCGACATGATGGCTTGCTGCCCGCCGGGGTTAAGACAGCAGCCCGAGGTATTACCGGTATAAAGTGGATTGTATCCTTTGGTTGCCACCCAGTTGCTGAGATTGCCGCTTTCAAAATCGATGTTGATGCAATTGCCGGCAAGGGTTGAATTTGGTGAGCCGGAGCGTTGACCGGAAACAGGAGCGGGGGCGGATTGTTGTTGCAGAAAAACACTGTTGTTTTTTTTATGCGATGCAATAAATTCTTCCTTTTCGGCTGCATTTAAATGAAGCTTATCCGCATATGCGTTCCAGTATGAAACATCAAAGGTTGGATGATACGTGCTTGGTGCCTCCGTCTGTGCGTTCAGTATGCCCATAGCGGCTAGGCATACCAGAACTAAAATGCAAATTTTCGTTTTCATGGCGTAGAGATTTTAAATGTAGCTTCATGCTTTTGATCAATGAATCTGTTTTTTTCTACGGGTTGCAACGGTCAAAAGTTAAGCTCTGCAGCAGCCTTTTAGACGAAGCAATGGAATTTAAACATCAAGCCAGCGCTGCAAAACACAGATAAATTAATTGACGGAGCCTGTGGAAAACCGCTAAAACAGGGCGTTTTGGACCTTCATAATTAGTCGGGCCGGGGGCTTTGTCATTTATCACTGCCGGCTCGTGCCTTATAAATTTAATTTTGTCGGTTTGGCCGTGTAAGAAAAATAAAGGTTTTGTGGCCCGGCTGCAGGCCTCTTTAAAAACAAAAAAATGTGAAATAAAATTTAATACACCGCATTTGCAGCCTGCTCGCCCACCCAGCTGCCAATGGCAATGCCCATGCCACCCATACGCACGGCAGCCAGCACATGTTTGCTCACCGGTTGTATTATGGGAGCCTTTTCGTTGCCCACACCCATAATACCCGTCCATCGCCGGTCTACCTCAAAAGAAATGCCGGGCAGGATCATCTCTTTCAACAAACGGTCCAGTTGCTTTTGTATAACCGGGTTCAGGCTGCTGTTGGTGGTGGCTTCGGTTTTAAAATCGAGGTTGCGCCCGCCGCCCAAAAGGATACGGTTGTCGATATTTCTGAAATAATAATAGCCCTGTTGGTAATGAAAAGCCCCCTTAATGTTAAGGCCGGCAATGGGTTTGGTGATGAGCACCTGTGCCCTGGCCGGAATTACCCGCTTTAGCCGGAGCAGCTCCCTGGCAAAGCCATTGGTGGCCACAATCACTTTTTTTGCATGAAAGGTGCCGGCCGGGCTGGCCAGCTCAACGCCATGCGGCATGTCGGCAATAGCGGTAACGGCAGTATTGTTGAGCACCTTTATGCCGTTTGCAGCTGCCAGCTGCTCAAGGGCGGTCATCATCCGGCCGGTGTCCAGCTGTCCTTCGTAGCGGTTATACAGCATACCTGTCACGTTTTTAAAGTGCTTCTGAGAGCGGGCGGCATAGCAGTTTTTAAGTCCGAGCCTGTGTTTGATAATGGCATTCAGGGTTTGGCTTTTTTCAAGGCATGCCTGGTAAGTTACCTGGTTATCAAACAGCTCGTAGCCTCCCCATGGCTTATAATCAATGGCCCGGTCGCCCAGGCGTTTTCTCAGTAACTGCAGGCCCTGCCAGCGCATATCAACGGTTTTCCACACAGTTTCCTCGGGCATATTATTCAAATCATCCAGCAGCTCGCTCACACTGCCAAAGCAGGCAAAGCCGGCATTTTTTGTACTTGCGCCGCTGGGCATCCATCCGCGCTCGAGCACCAGCACGCTGGCTTTTTTATTTTTTTGCCTGTACGAAATGGCGGCGCTCAAACCTACAATGCCGCTGCCAATCACAATCAGGTCAAACACCCCGAAATACTGCTTCAGCTCCCAATAGCTATAGTTATTTGTTTTTGGTAAATGCGGCATAAATAAAATTTTAGGGATACTATTTTTTTGGTAAATTTATTTCCAAATTTGTGATTTGCAAGAGAGTATGTTTTTTACCCGCCTATTTTTTTTTATTGCCTTTACGTTTAATTGTTTACTTTTTTATTCTCAAAACGTTCCGGTAAGGATCCAGGGCGATGTGTCTGACGACAAAGGAAACATAAGCGGCGCACAGGTTCAGGTTACTCAGGGCGGCAAGGTAATAAACACCATTTCCACCGATGGCAGCGGTAAATATGCCTTTGAGCTTCCCCTGGGCGGCGATTTTTTAGTCACTGTATCCAAAGAGGGCTATGTTGCAAAAAAATTCACGGTCAACACCATGGGCGTTCCCGCCGAAAAGGCCACCACTAAATTTCCGGTAATACAGGCCAGCCTGGGTTTATTTAAAAAAATGGAAGGCATTGATTATTCTGCGCTCAACCAGCCTCTTAATAAATACAATTACAATGCCGCCGAAGATAATTTTGAATACGACACAGGGTATCTTGAGCAAATGCTGGCCCGCTTAAACACCATTAAGGAAGCGGAGAAAGAGGCAATCAAAAAGGAAAAAGAGAAAGAGGCGAATTATGCCGCTGCCATTAAGCTTGGCGACAAGCAGTTTGGAAATAAAGACTGGCAGGGAGCCCTGGCCAGCTACCAGGAAGCACAAAAACTGAAGCCCGGCGAAACTTATCCCGGCACACAGATAGCCGCCGTTAATAAAATGATGGCGGATGCAAAAGCCAAGGCGGATGCAGATGCCCTTGCAAAAAAACAAGCCGACGAAGCCGCTGCAAAAAAAGCTGCCGATGAGGCAGCAGCAAAGGCGAAAGCAGATGCGGATGCCCTTGCAAAAAAACAGGCGGAGGAAGCTGCGGCGAAAGCCAAAGCAGAAAAGGAAGCGGCCGATAAGCTCGCTAAAGAAAAAGCGGAAGCCGATGCAAAAGCGAAAAAATTAGCCGAAGAGGCTGCTGCCAAAAAGGCGGCGGATGAGGCAGCAGCAAAGGCGAAAGCAGATGCGGATGCCCTTGCGAAAAAACAGGCCGACGAGGCCGCCGCTAAAAAAGCGGCAGAAGAAGCAGCGGCAAAAGCGAAGGCCGATGCCGAAGCGCTTGCAAAAAAGCAGGCTGACGAAGCCGCTGCGAAGAAAGCGGCAGATGAGGCTGCGGCCAAGGCGAAAGCTGATGCGGATGCCCTTGCGAAAAAACAGGCAGAGGAAGCTGCGGCTAAAGCCAAAGCAGATAAAGAAGCCGCCGATAAATTAGCAAAAGAAAAAGCAGAGGCCGATGCCAAGGCGAAGGCTGACGCGCTTGCCAAAAAACAGGCCGATGAGGCCGCTGCGAAGAAAGCGGTGGAGGAAGCAGCAGCAAAAGCGAAGGCCGATGCAGACGCACTTGCCAAAAAGCAGGCAGAAGACGCTGCCGCCAAAGCCAAATCTGATAAAGAAGCCGCCGATAAATTAGCAAAAGAAAAAGCAGAGGCCGATGCCAAAGCGAAGGCTGATGCGCTGGCAAAAAAACAAGCCGATGAGGCGGCCGCCAAAAAGGCGGCGGATGAGGCAGCAGCAAAAGCAAAGTCAGACAAGGAAGCAGCTGATAAGCTGGCGAAGGAAAAAGCCGAAGCCGATGCAAAGGCGAAAGCGGATGCCCTTTCAAAAAAACAGGCCGATGAGGCCGCTGCTAAAAAAGCGGCAGAAGATAAGGCCAAAGCAGATAAAGAAGCGGCCGATAAGCTTGCTAAGGAAAAAGCGGAGGCCGAAGCGCTTGCCAAAAAACAGGCCGAGGAAGCCGCTGCCAAAGCCAAAGCGGATGAGGATGCCAAAAAGAACCAGGAGCTGGCCATGAAAAACAATGTGGTGAAGCAGGACGAGATTAAAGGAAAGAGCAACGGCTCGGTGCTGCAGGTATTGGGCGGCGAAACAAAGTATAAGGAAGCGGTGAAGCGCGGCGACGAATTGTTTAACACTAAGCGCTACAAAGAGGCAAAACGAAGCTACGAGGAAGCCCTTACCTATAAGGGAGGAGACGAATATGCCAAAAACCGGCTGATTGAATGCGAAAAAATGCTGAATGGCGACGGCAGCGTAAAAACAGACGAACGGATCAAACAACTGCTCGCTAAATATGCACCCGGGGTAACAGAAGAAACCATTTCGGGCAACAACGTGGTAATTATACAGCGCGTAGTGGTGCGCGATAATATGGCCTGGGTGTTCCAGAAAAAAATGTTCAACTGGGGCGGGGTGGCGTTTTTCAGGGATAACAACCCCATTACTGAAAGTACCTTTGAAGCAGAAACAAAACCTTAATTACTTATGTCCCTGTTACCCGCCTTTATGGCCGAAGATATTTGTTGCTGCGTTTGCGGAAATAAAGATCCAGAAAAATTCAAGCTAAAATACCAGAAGGAAAATTTTGCGGTGGTTACCTGCAATACATGCAGCCTGCATTTTATTCCGCCGTATTACCGGAAAAAAATCGAATACACGCAGTACAAGAACCAGGCGGTGACAGATGCTGTGCGCCATGGCAATAACTGGGTAAAAGTGCAGCGGCACAAGCTGCGGTTTAAATTCATCCAAAAATTCATCAAAAGCGGCCGGCTGTTCGATCTGGGTGCAGGCTGGGGTCACTTTATGCTGGCCGGCAAAGAGCTGGGCTACGAGGTTTACGGCGTTGAAATTGCCGAACAGCCTTATTTGTACTGTGTAAACGATCTCAAACTGCCTGTGGATCATATTGATTTTTTTAAGATGGACGAATCCCGCCAGTTCGACATTATTACCATGTGGGACGTGCTCGAACATATTGATAAGGCCGGGCCGTTTGTAGACAAATGCGCAAAGCTAACGCGGCCAAACGGTTACCTGGTGCTGCAGGTGCCGCAAATAGACAGCTACTTTGCAAAACGCCACGGCGATAACTGGAAGATGATGGGACTGGATCATGTGAATTATTTCAGTAAAAAAACCATCACGCAAATACTGCAAAATCACGGCTACGAAGTGCTGAAAATAAAATCCTCGTTCGAGATCAAGCTGTTTATCATGTACACCGTGCTGCCCCTGTTGAAAAAATTGAGGAGCAATAAAAAACAAAGCCTCCGCGAAGCCAACACCTTCATTAATGCGGCCGAGCGCCAGCAATACTTCAATAAATTCACCAGCAAGCCCATGTGGCAGCTAAAGCTGTTTGTATGGGCGCACAACATCATTTACAACACGCTGTCGTTTTTGAACATTGGCGAAGAAATGATGGTGGTGGCGCGAAAGGTAAAGTAGAGCAGAAGCCATTCTGTTTTTACTTTTCGGGTATTCGCTTATCGGAAATCCCATTTTCTGAAAATACCAGCAGGGCATTAAAAAAAGCAAAAAACAAAATCCCTTTGTTGGATTCAAGCACATTTTCGGTGAGGGCCGAAATGGCTATAATAAAAAGAAGGCACAGGTGGTGAAAGCTGCGTTTTTTTATGGCGCTCCATCCGCTGAACAGCAGCAGTATTAAAAAAGCCGCCAGGCCAGGAATGCCGCTTTTTATCATAAACGCAAAATACTGGTTGTGTGCGTCAAAATTATTGAGCTGCGAGTTGGTAAGCTTATACTTTTCATACTTTTCGAAAAGCCTGCTTTTTTCATCGCCGGTGCCATACCCAAGCCATGGCCTTTCCTTAATCAGCTCCAGCGCACAGGCCCAGCGCTCGGCACGGGTGGCGTCGTTCGACCCGGTGATGCTTTCAAACCTGAGCACATTTTTTTTGTCCTGCTTCAGGTTGAGCTCGCGCAGGGTGTCGTTTTTAAACCGCTCTTTAAAAGCGCTGAAGGTGCTCACATAATAAAACAGAACCGAAAGGCCTATGAGAAGAGAAACGATGTAAAAAAAGAATTGCTTTTTACGCAGAAAAAACGGCATCACTAAAAAAACGATGCCGGCAAAGGGAATAAAAATAATTCTTGAAGACAGCAGGATCAACGAAAATAAAAACAGGGGCATGAGGACAAGGGCGGTGATTTTAGCCGCCGTGCCTTCGTGAAACAAAATAAATAAGGCGCCGGCAAAGGCAAAACACACATACATGCTTAAATACGTGGCATGCAAACCAAGGCTTGCAGAAAACTGGTGATGCAGCCGGGTATTTAAAAATTCGTGAAAGGGGATTATTTCTTTCACGGCCTGGTAATTAAAATAAAAATTAAAAAGCAGGTAGGCACAAACAGCCGCTATTGCCAGCGTAAAGGACCATATAATCAGGCGAAGCTGCTTGTGGCTTAATGGGAGGGAAGAGCCGAGAATAAGCGGAACAAAGCCAAGCGTCATCTGCCTTTCTAAAACACGCAGCGTTTCAGGCCGGTTGGATGAATAGAAGCCTGAAAGAACAGCAACCAGGTAAATAAGGCTCAACGCGGCAATGGGCCATTTGTTCTTTGCCAGCAGCTGGGGATCGAACAACAATGCGGAAAAAACAAGCGCAGCAATAAGAAATGCGTGATTGTAAGCGCTCTTAAAGCATAAGGTGGCTGCAAACAAACACATAAAAAGCGTTTGCACCGTTTGCACCCGTTTAATTACCTGCTTATCTTTTAAAAGCAACAGCATTCAGCAGTGTGTTTTCATATTGCTCATTCACAAGGTTCCAGTTATACTCGGTTTTAATTTTTGAAAGGTTTGCCTGCCGGCAATTATTTTTAGTGGCTTGGTCAACCCCGTTTGTCACAATTTGCTTTACATCTCCGCTGTTCGAAAAATAAACGGCATTTGAAGCCAGCACGTATTGATTAAATTCATTCCGGTGCGCGCAGATAAACGCCCCGTCGGCCATAGCCTCGAGCAAAGATGGGTTTGTACCGCCAACAGAGTGGCCATGAAAATAAACACTGCAATGGTAACGCAAAGCCCTTAATTTTTTAAGGTCGTAAATGGCGCCTATAAACCGGATTTGATGCCGGGCGTTATACCGATCATAAAGGTACTGGCCATATGCATTCTTAAAATTGCCGATAACCACGGTTACATCTTCTGAATGGCTTTGGGCAATGCCTTCCAATATGGTTTCGATGTTATTTTCGGGCTCCATCCGCGCAAGGATGAGATTGTATCCTGATTTTTTCAGGCCCAGATCCGCCAGCGCCTCTTCGCCGGGCATTGCCTCGGGCGGTGTGGCGCCATATGGAATGTACACCGACTCTTTGTTGTATTCCTGCAAAAGATAGCTTTTAATTCCCAGCGAATCGGCAATTAACACCTGGCTGCGCTTTGCTGCCAGCGATTCGCTGTATTTAATGAATTTTTGAACCCATTTGTTATACTTAGTCCGTTTCCATTCCAACCCATCCATATTGGTGGCCACAGGAATGGTTTTTCTGAAAAAACGCATAAAAACCGCACTGCTGGTATAGCCCAGGTTCAGGATCACATCGGGCTTTAATTTCCTGGAATGAAGAATGCAGTTTAGATCATAAATAAACTGGCCGGCGGTTCCTATCTTATATTCAGGATCAAAACACCTTATCAGCGTTACACCAAAAAAAAGATCTTCCTGGTAAGGGTGGTTGTGCGGGCAATACACATAAACGCTGTGCCCTTTTGATGCCATAAACACTGAAAAATACTCTGCGAATTGTTCAAACCCACCATAATTATTGGGTATTCCCCTTGTGCCAATGATTGCAACTCTCACAGATAAAAAATCAGTATGCCGGCAAAAATAGTAAAAAACTTTATCATTCACGGTTCTTTGATTGTGTGTGAAATGCCTTAATTTAGCAGGTGTTTACACTTAACATTCCCCATTCAGTGCACAGCCTCATTCAAAAATTCAACCACCGCTTCCAGCTTAATCTCAATATTCTTATCATTTTATGCCTTGTGGCACAGCATAGTTTTGTGGTTAAGTTTGCCGCACTGCTCGCATTGTGTGCGATAAACCTGTCCTCACTCAAAAACTTCAGGGCTAAAGAGATCCCTGTGTTTTATCTTTTTATTATAGCCACAGAGCTTCTCAAATTTATTTTTATGAACCCGAGCTACGGCCTGCCGCATGTTATGCAGTTTGCGGTTGGCATTATTTATTGGGCCGCTGCGCTGGCGGTTTGCTGGATTTTATACGATACCGTGAATAAGGGGCCATACATTCATCGTTCCATACACGCATTTACGATTCTCAATGTTGCCTTCTCTGTATTTCAGCTTATTAAAATATGCGTGCACGAGCATACGCTTAACCCCTATAACACCGGCCACAACCACCCCTACGGCATTTCGTCGGGCGATCTTATCAGCGGCATTTTTCAGGGTGTGCACCTTACCAATGCATTTGTTTCGCTGTTGCTTCTCATTTATTATATCCACAAAAACGAGCTGAAATATGTTTTTTTATCTCTCATCTCCTTATTACTTACCGGCAGCAACTACGCCACCATTATTTTTTTCATAGCAGCCGGCATTTATTTTTTCAGCAACAGGCTGGTCAGGCAAAAAATCATCCTGGCGGCCGTTACGCTGATCATAGCCCTTTTTTACTGGCTGGTAACGCCGCTCAATGCCGAATACATGTTCGAAAAAATACTTCACACATCGGTCACTCTTTCCAACTCAAGGCACGAAATAGACGCCGAGCGCCTTAACAGCGAAAAAGAATTTAAAGAAATAGAGCTGGCCGATACGCTTAATCCATACGATGTTAATGGCAGCACCTCAAAAAAGCTAATCGTAAAAAATACCGGCCGGGGCGATACGATCTTTAATTTTGTGAAGCAGCCCGGTAAAACAAGGGCTTATTACCAAACCAAAAATTTCATTCTGTCGTCTGTTCCTCATTTTCTTTTTGGAAGCGGCCTGGGCGGCTTTTCATCCAAGCTGGCCTTTAACTCCTCGGGGGTGATGGAAGGATCGGCCCTGGGAAAATATTTGCCGGCATACGAAACCGAAGCCTTTGGTAAAAACCATAAAGCCCTGTATGCTTACCTTAAAACGCAGCACATTATGTTCCAAAGCGAGTCAAACAGGCCTTTTAGTGTTTACAACCAGCTGCTTGGCGAATATGGCGTGGTGGGTTGCCTGCTTTTTTTAGTGTTTTACCTTTGGTATTTTGTAAAACGCGTGCGCAAAAACACCTATGCCTTACCTGTGATTGTGGCCATGCTTTTTATGATCAATATCGATTATTTTATTGAGGCGCTCAGCGTTTTCTTCTTTTTTGAACTGCTCCTGTTTATCGACATAAAGCAAAAAACAGCGCCCGATGAGCTTTAATTATTCTTTGGTGGTTGCCACCTGCGGGCGTAAGAAGGAGCTGGAGCTTTTACTGGATTCGCTGATGAGCCAGGCAGTGCCGGCCACCGAGTTTGAGGTGATTATTGTGGATCAGAATGAAAATGACCTGATCCTGGACAGTGTTAAAGCCTATTCCTCAACGCTCAACATACAGCATATCCGTTCTGCGCGCAAGGGCCTTTCTTACAACCGCAACCTGGGCATTAAACAGGCCAGGGGTAAATACATTGCCGTGCCCGACGACGATTGCGTGTATTATGCCGACACTCTGCTGAATGCAGGGCAACTGCTCCGGCAGCTCCACAATCCGGATATGATCATTGGCAGGGTGTTTGACCGCGGAAGAAATACACATGTTTTTAAAAGAACACCGCAGAAACTAAAGCAAGTTAACGTTTATAATTTTTACAACGTGGTCTCTTCCATCTCCATGCTGTTTAAAAACGATAGGGCCCGCTTTGATGAAAATTTCGGGATAGGGGAAAAATACCACTCCAACGAAGATGCAGACCTTATTCTGTATTTTTTAAAAACGCAAAAAAGTGTTTATTATTCGCCGCTGGTGGAGTTTAACCACCCGCCGTACAATGCCTCCACCATGAGTAACGACAAGCTGTATCGCTATGGCATTGGCTTTGGGGCCCTGTGCAGGAAATACGTATCAGCACCGCTTTTGTTCTTATTTGCGAAAGTGATTTTTTTCCAGGTACTGATGCTTCTGAAAGCCTGTTTGACGCTGAATGGCGTGGAGGCCGGGCGCCGGGCAACGGCCTTGAAAGGGAGGCTGAAAGGCTTTTACCTGTACCGCAAAGGTTAAGATGGTTTTTTGTATTGAGCTGCCAGCTCGTTGTAAAAGTCCAGGTGCCGTTGTGCCACATGGCCAATCTCAAAATTTTTCTTCACTTTTTCGTATCCGCCCGCGCCCAGTTTGGCCTGCAAGCCGGCATCGCCCAGCAACAGCACAATGGCGTTCGAAATTTCGCGGATATTACCCGGGTCAACGAGTATGCCTTCGTGCATCTGTTCAATTATCTCGGGGCCGCACGAACGGCTGGTATAAATAACCGGGCAGCCAAAACTCATGGCCTCTGCCACACCAAGGCCAAACGTTTCGGAGTAGGAGGGAAACACACCCAGACTGGCCGTTTGCCATTGTTTTAAAAGCGTTTCCCTGGCCACATGCCCGTAAAAATGCACCGTTTTTTTTGTGTTTTCATCCATCAGCTTCAACAGGGCCTTGCGGTTTCCTTTTCCATAGATGTGCAGGCTAGCGTTTGGCAAATGGCTAAGCACTTCTTTCCAGGCTTTTACCAGCGAATAAATGCCTTTTTTATAGAACAGTGAACCTGAAAAAACAACGCGCCATTGTTTTAGCCGCTGCTCGGGCGCCACGTACGGGTGAAGCGTTACTCCGTTGTAGAGCGTGGTAATGGGGGCATTCAGCCGGTAAAGCTCTTTGTTGATTCTTCCTGTATAGGCACTCACGCTGGCAAGGGCATTCGCCCGTTCAAGCACCCGGGCTTCTTTCAGGTACATATCCTGCCGCCGGGGCAAACCCTGTTCTGCATTAAAATAAGAAAGCGTGCCGTGCAGCTTAACAATGAGCGGCACCTCCAAAGCCGGGATGACCAGGTCTTTTAAACGGACATTAAAATAAAAATTATTCCAGTCGGGCATCTCTGCAATGTGGATGTGGTGAGTGGCTATTAACTCCTTAACCAGTTGCCACATATTCTGAAGCTGCCGGGCAGCATCGCGCGTTAAAATACCGGTGAGGCGCAGCGCATGCAGCAGCAATTTATCCTTAAGTGTGTTGTTGGCCGAGATTAACCCTACATCGGTGCGGTATCTCAGGCGCCAGATTTTTATATTACCCTGCTCCTCATAATCGGGCCCGCCATAACCGTGCGGGTAAAGGCCCACCACAAACAATCCATGCCCCTTCTTTTCCAGTTCCGTGCACAGCATTTGCACGGCCGTTCCTATTCCGCCATTTTTACCGGGTGGGTATTCATCGCATATAAACAAAATGTTCATATTCAGGTTTTGCGTTGTGTAAGTTGGCTAATTTGCCTAAGGCTTATCTGCCCGGTTATAAACATCAGGCTGGTGTATATGGCCAGCGCAATTACAGGGGCTACAATGATCCAGGGCACAAACAGCCTGGTGATAACAGCGGCCAGCAGGGCGTAGAGTATGGTAAGCAGCACGCTTTTTACGTTCAGGTGAATCTGATCCTGCCGGATAAATTTAAAATAAAGCACCAGCTGAACGAGCGTGCAGATCAGAAAAGCCACCGAAGCACCCAGGGGGCCGTACAATGGAATAAACACCAGGTTAGCCGCTATATTTAAAACTGAAACGGTTATGGTAATGTAAAGAATTGCTTTCAGCTGACCCTGAACAAAACCAAGGGTCCATAAAAAATTAATGAGTGCATGCAGCGGTACACACAGGGCCAGGATCCAATAGTTTTTTTCATTTACCCGGCCGTATTTATCATCGGTTACCCAATCAACCAGCGGCGACCATACCGTAACCAGGGCAATGGGAATGAGCATCACCACAAACAATTCCAGCTTCAAAAAAAGATCTATCTCGGTTTTATGTGTTGGATGAACCGTTGAATTATTGGCGAAGAGTTTCGAGAAACGCGTCAGCAAAACAGGGGCAATGATCAGCACAGGCAGCTTTGAAAGCTCAAAAACTTTGTATGCAAAGCTGTACTCGGCAGTGGCGGCAGCAGTGGCCACTATGCCCAGTATAATCCAGTCGATGCGGGCCAGGGCCGAATCAAAAATAACAACGCCCAGCTGTGGCAGCGACTGCAGTATAAAGGCCTTGTACTCGGCGGGTTGCAATAAAGGGCGCAGGCGGGTTGACGTGACCTTGCCGATAAAATAATAAGCCAATGCAAATTCAAGGATGGAGGCACCCATGTAGCTGTAAATGATGCGCGTAATGGTAAAATGCAGGCTTACGTAAAGGTAAAGGATCATTAAAAATTTGACCATATTGGTGCACAGCGCCACCATAGCCATTTGTTTGTACAGCTCCAGCCCGTTCATATATAATTTAAGCGAGTTGGAAATATTGGCAATGGCCAGGCTCACAAACACAAGAAAAAAGACCGGGTGCCGGGCATTGAACGCCGGAACGAAAAAGTGAAGCAGTACCAGAAGCAGGCTGAG
This sequence comes from Bacteroidia bacterium, assembly GCA_044221905.1. Taxonomy (GTDB): domain Bacteria; phylum Bacteroidota; class Bacteroidia; order B-17B0; family Aurantibacillaceae; genus Aurantibacillus. The sequence continues at coordinate 159,397 of JBGAOE010000004.1, read as the reverse complement.
CAAAACACCGGCTGCGAGGGTATGAAAAAGATGAAGCCCGCTGATGAGCAGCCTGTTTTCGCCGGCAGAAATACGCTTAACAAATACCAGGTCGAGCCCGAAAGAGGCTATGGCAATAATAGTGGAACCCAGGGCCATGGACCAGTTGAACTCGCCATAAACATCTTTGGGCAGGTATTTGGAGGTGATATAAAAAATAACCAGCCCAAAAACCTGGGTTACCACCGTTTGAACGGTATTGGCAGAAATATCTGTAATAACCTTTCGTTTCAAAGGGGTCTGGTTCATTGTTGAAATCCTGTTTTTCCTGTTCAAAAACCTGTTATTAACTCAATTTTCCTGTTAATAACCTGTGGCTAATAACACTATTCTGTTTGCTTTTTTAACTGCAAGTTTTGCTCTCAGAGGGCAAAAGTAGCAGAATATTGGCAAAGCCGGTGTCTTTCTCTTATAAATTGTTAATTTCGATGATTATTTTTTTTAGAACCGTGTTAATTCCTAATTTTGGTACGCGATTTGTTAACGATCGCGTTAAAACCCCATAATACTCTTTTCTAAAAAAATTTACCTTGACACAGAATAGCGCAATTTTCGTAGAGGAAACCTTTGCTCTACGGTCGAATAAACAATTGGAGCAGGCTGTTGATAACCGGCTGGTGATTTTTTTTGTCGTTAAACGCATTATCGATCTCCTTGTTTCCCTTATTATTACCGTATTTATCCTAAGCTGGCTGCTGCCCATACTGGCCGTGCTTATTAAGCTCGATTCGCGGGGGCCGGTGTTTTTCAGGCAAAAACGCACGGGCTGCGATGCTAAAACCTTCGATTGCTTTAAGCTGCGCACCATGCGCGTAAACAAAACGGCCGACGACCTGCAGGCTTCGGTCGACGATCCACGCATTACCCGCATGGGAAAATTCTTACGGGTATCTAACCTCGATGAGCTGCCCCAATTCATTAACGTGCTGCTGGGCGACATGTCTATTGTGGGGCCACGCCCCCATATGTTGAAAGATTCCTCAAAGTTTGCGGAATTATTCCCCGGTTACTACAACCGCTACCTGATCAAGCCGGGCATTACCGGCCTGGCGCAAATTAATGGTTTTCGCGGGCCTACCCCCAATGTGCGCAGCATTTATAAACGACTGCAGTGGGATTTGTATTATGTAGAACATGCCACCATTGGAATGGATATCCGCATCATTCTGCTTACCGGTTTGGAAACCATTCGTGAAGTGTTGAAAGTGAGAACCACCAAAAAAATGCCTACGCTGGAGAATAAGTAGTTGGAAATGATCTTTAATAAAAAACCCGTTCAGTAGCTGAACGGGTTTTTTGTTGGTGTTTAATTGAAGTTTTTATTAAGCCTTAATGCTGGCCCTGATAATGTTCAGCGCACCACCGGCCTTAAACCATTCAATCTGTTGCTGGTTGTAGGTGTGATTAGCCTGTATTTCTTCCTTAGCACCGTTGGCATGGTGCAATACCAGCGTTAATGGTGTGTTGGGCGCAAAGCTTTTCAGTCCAATAATATCGATCACATCATCTTCCTGTATCTTTTCGTAATCGGCTTTGTCGGCAAAGGTTAATGCCAGCATGCCTTGTTTTTTAAGGTTGGTTTCGTGGATGCGGGCAAATGATTTTACCAGCACGGCACGAACACCTAAGTGACGGGGCTCCATGGCCGCGTGCTCGCGCGAAGAGCCTTCGCCATAGTTCTCGTCACCTACCACCAATGAGCCAATGTTGTGCGCTTTGTAATCGCGCTGCACTTTTGGCACCGAATCGTAGTTGCCTGTAATCTGATTTTTTACAGCATCGGTTTTTTCGTTGAAGAAGTTTACCGCGCCAATCAGCATGTTGTTCGAAATGTTATCTAAGTGACCACGGTATTTTAACCATGGGCCGGCCATAGAGATATGATCGGTGGTGCATTTGCCTTTGGCTTTGATCAGTAATTTCAAACCTTTCAGATCAACACCTTCCCAGGCAGCAAATGGATCAAGCAACTGCAAGCGGTCGCTGGTGGGCGACACTTCCACTTTTACATGGCTGCCATCGGCTGCAGGGGCCTGAAAGCCAGGATCATCGACGGCGAATCCTTTTTTAGGCAACTCATCACCGCTCGGCGCATCCAGTTTCACCTGCTCGCCTTTTTCGTTGGTCAATGAATCGGTGAGGGGGTTAAAGGTCAGATCGCCGGCAATGGCCATGGCGGTTACAATCTCGGGCGATGCCACAAAGGCATAGGTATTTGGGTTACCATCGGCACGCTTGGCAAAGTTGCGGTTAAAGGAGTGAATGATGGTGTTTTTTTCCTGCTTTTCAGCACCCATACGATCCCACATGCCAATGCAGGGGCCGCAGGCGTTGGTAAATACTTTGGCACCAATCTGGTCAAACACATCCAAAAAGCCGTCGCGCTTGATGGTAAAACGAATTTGCTCAGAACCCGGATTGATCAAATACTCTGATTTTGCTTTTAATTTTTTGGAAGACACCTGCTTGGCCAGGCTTACCGCCCGCGAAATGTCTTCGTAAGAAGAGTTGGTGCAGGAGCCTAATAAGCCCACCGAAATTTTTGTAGGCCAGCCATTTTTAACGGCTTCTTCTTTCAGCTTCGAAATAGGGGTGGCCAGGTCGGGTGTAAACGGTCCGTTTACGTGCGGCTCCAGCTCCGACAGGTTGATCTCGATCACCTGGTCGAAATATTTTTCAGGATTGGCGTATACTTCCGGATCGGCGGTCAGGTGTTGTCTGATGCCGCTGGCCAGCGCTGCCACATCGGCACGGCCGGTGGCTTTCAGGTAACGCTCCATCGATTCGTCGTAACCAAAGGTAGAAGTGGTAGCGCCAATTTCGGCGCCCATGTTGCAAATGGTGCCTTTGCCGGTGCAGCTCATAGAGGTGGCACCTTCGCCAAAATATTCAACAATAGCGCCGGTTCCGCCTTTTACAGTAAGAATACCGGCTACTTTTAAAATAACATCTTTAGGGGCTGTCCAGCCGCTCAGCTTACCGGTGAGCTTCACGCCAATAAGCTTAGGGAATTTTAATTCCCAGGCCAGGCCCGCCATCACGTCGCAGGCATCGGCTCCGCCCACACCAATGGCCACCATGCCCAAACCGCCGGCGTTTACCGTGTGCGAATCTGTTCCAATCATCATACCGCCGGGAAATGCATAGTTTTCGAGCACCACCTGGTGAATGATACCTGCGCCTGGTTTCCAGAACCCGATGCCGTATTTGTTAGACACAGAGCCCAGGAAATCAAACACCTCGCGGCTTTCTTTATTGGCAAATGCCAAATCTTCGCTGGCCCCATCGCGGGCAGTAATTAAGTGATCGCAGTGCACGGTAGAGGGTACCGCCACTTTTGGCCTGCCGGCCTGCATAAACTGCAGCAGCGCCATTTGGGCCGTGGCATCCTGCATGGCCACCCGGTCGGGAGCAAAATCAACATACGATTTGCCTCTTTCAAAATTTTCTGCTTTTTGGTCGGCGTGCAAATGCGCATATAATATTTTTTCTGAAAGTGTGAGCGGACGGCCTACAAGCTGGCGCGCTGCTTCAACTTTTGAAGGTAATTGCTCATACACCTTCCGGATCATTTCAATGTCAAAAGCCATAACTGAATTAAAAAATAGTGTGTAATTTTTTGAGATGACTAAGGTAGCTATTAATTAGGAAAATTAAAACAGGCAAGCTACTTATTGCTTCAAAACTTTATCAACGCCCAGGCCAAATAAAGCAAAGTCGTATTTTACCGGGTCGGCCGCATCAAAGCGCCGCAGCAGGGCGGTTATTTCCTCCACGCTTTGCCAGTCGTTCTGCTTCCGTTTCAAAAGGCCCAGGTGGCGGCTCACATTGCCGGTGTGCACATCCAGCGGCAGGCACAGCTCGGCCGGCGAAAAGCTTTTCCAAATGCCAAAATCAACCCCTTTGGCATCCTGCCTCACCATCCAGCGCAAAAACATACACAGGCGCTTGGCGCTTGATTTTTGAGCCGGATTGGAAATGTGCTTATCGGAGCGGGGCACGTGTTTGACCTGCAGAAAAAGCTCCCTGAAATGGATGATGCGTTCTTTGAGTAAAAATTCGGGTTGACCGGTGCCTGTTCCAAAAGCGGCTTCCAGCCCGCCATGATTGATATAAATATTTTTCAGCGAGCGGATAAAGAACTGGCAGTCAATGCCGTTAAACGTACGGTGCACAAAGCTTTCGAGGCGCTTCAGCTCTTTGGCCGAATGATCCAGCACAAAATCATACGGCGCTTCATCCATGGCCAACATCAGCTTTTTGGCATTGGCAATGATGGATTTGCGGTTACCCCAGGCAATGGTAGCGGACAAAAAGCCGGCAATCTCAATATCCTCTTTTTTGCTGAACCGGTGCGGGATACAAATAGGGTCGTTTTCGATAAAAGCCCGATGGTTGTATTTCAGGTAACTTTCATTCAGAAAGTTGCGGATGGTATCGAGCTCCCGGCGGTTCATTACTGCAGCTTGTTAATATCCAGTTTACGGAGGTTAGGGTTGAGCCGGTCAATGCCCAGCACCACCAGTATGGTCATACCCCCGCCAATAATAACAGATGGCACCAGGCCAAACAAACGGGCGGTGGCGCCACTTTCAAAAGCGCCTATTTCGTTGCTGCTGCCAATAAAAATTCCGTTGATGGCACTTACCCGGCCCCGCATGTGGTCGGGCGTCATCAGTTGCAAAATACTGTGCCGCACCACTACGCTCACATTGTCAAAAGCCCCTGTTAAAAACAGCATGCCAAAGGCCAGCCAGTAATTGGCACTTAAGCCAAATAAAATGGTGCAAACGCCAAAGGCAATCACCGACCAGATAAGAGCCAGCCCGGCCTTTTTGGAGGGCGGATACACGGCCATGACCAATGCCATGGCCACTGCGCCCACAGCCGGTGCGGTGCGCAAAAGGCCGTAAGCCTCGGGGCCAAGGTGCAGCACTTTATCGGTAAAAGCAGGTATCATGGCCACTGCTCCGCCAAACAGCACCGCAAATAAATCGAGTGAGATGGCGCTTAATACCATTTTATTGCCAAAAACAAAACGCAGGCCTACCTTCATGCTTTCAAAAACGGTTTCCTTTTTCTCATGTTTTTCGGGCAGACCCCTGTTGCCGATACATAAGAGGAAAATGAGTGCCAGCAGAAAAAAACAGGCTTCGGTAATATGGCACCAGGTGGCGTTAAGGCGGTTGCCATACCCATAAATAAGACCGGCCAGCACAGGACCTAATATGGCGCCGGTGTGCCAGAAGGTGCTGTTCCAATTGGCGCCGTGCGTATAATAATGGCGTGGAATGAGCTGGCTGAGAAAAGGATTGGTGGAGGCCGACAAAAAGGAGCGGATGATGCCAAAAAGAAATACGATCGTAAACAGGGCGCCGGCGCCAAGGTTTTTAAGAAGGGCAATGGCCGGCAATGCGTTGAGAAAAAGAAAAATGGCACCCGCCAGCAATAACAAAACCCCTGTTAACAAGATCCTTTTTTTGTGAACCGTATCGGCCACATGACCGCTGAAGAAGGAAGTGATGATAAAGGGCACGGCTTCGGTAAGGCCAATAAGCCCCAGCACAATTTCCTCTCTCGAATGCTCGTAGTAAATTTGCAAATAAATGGTGCTAAACTGCATTTGAATGGCAAGGGTGAGGAAAAAACGCGTTAGCACAAACCACCTAAACTCCCTGATTTTAAATACCTGAAGGGATTCTGCCCTGAAAAATGCCATCATTTACTGGGGTAAAATTAATGAAATTAAATAGTTTTTGACAGGGGTAGGAGCGTCAAAAATGAGTTTGTATATTAGCAATTGATGGAGAATAAATCAAAGCATTTGAACATTAAGGCGCTGGCTGAAGATGACCGGCCGCGCGAAAAACTGGCTGCTCTCGGAAGGCACAGTTTGAGCGATGCGGAACTGATTGCCATTATCCTGAGGCTGGGAAACAGGAACGAAACAGCCATACAGCTGGCCCAGCGCATGCTTTCTGAAAACGGGAACAACATTAACCTGCTGGCCAAGCTGACTGTTAACGAGCTAAAAAAATACAAAGGGGTGGGCGCTGCAAAGGCGGTTACTATTGCTGCCGCTTTTGAGCTTGGGCGGCGGCGGAAAGAAACCGAGGTGATTGACCGCGTAAAAATAACCTCCAGCAATGTGGCTTATCAGCTGCTGCACAAGCGGCTCAGCGACCTGCCCCACGAGGAGTTTTGGATACTACTGCTTAACCGGGCCAACCAGGTTATTAAAGAACAATATATGAGCAAAGGAGGCATATCGGGCACCGTGGTAGATGTGCGCCTCGTTTGCAAAGCCGCCATTGAGCACAACGCCAGCGGCCTGGTAATAGCGCACAACCATCCCAGCGGTCAAATTGCGCCCAGCGAGCAGGATAAGGCCATCACAAAAAAACTGAAAGAAGCGTTAAAAACTTTTGAAATTTCTTTGCTGGATCACCTGATCATTGGTGACCAAAAATATTTTAGCTTTGCCGACGAAATGATCCTTTAGGTTTAGGGCATTTTACTGTAATAAAGGCAAAAAACTATACCCGGGGTTTAAGAATTTGATGATAAAGATTGTAACTATTATTGGCGCAAGGCCGCAGATTATTAAAGCCGCTGCCCTGAGCAGAGCCATTCAAAATAAATTCAGCACGGCCATCAAAGAAATTATTGTACACACCGGCCAGCATTACGATGCCAATATGAGCCAGGTGTTTTTTGATGAGCTCGGAATTCCAGCGCCGGATTACAACCTGAATGCCGGCAGCGGCAGCCATGGCAAGCAAACAGGCCTGATGATCCAGGGCATAGAGGAGATCCTGCTGAAGGAAAAACCAAATGCCATTGTTTTGTACGGTGATACCAATTCAACGCTGGCCGGTGCCATAGCAGCCTCCAAGATCCACGTTCCGGTGGTGCACATCGAGGCAGGGCTGCGGTCGTTTAGTAAAGCCATGCCCGAAGAAGTGAACCGAATTTTGTGCGACCACGTAAGCACGCTGTTGTTTTCGCCCACGGCCACCGGTTTTGAAAACCTGCTGCGCGAGGGTTTTGCAAAAGATCCTACAGCGCCATTTACGGCCGATAATCCTAAAATTTACCATTGCGGGGACGTGATGTACGACAACAGCCTTTATTTCAGCCAGGTTTCAGATACCAAAACCAATATCCTGGAGAAGTTTGGCCTGCAAAAAAATAATTTTATACTGGCCACCATTCACCGGAATAACAATACCGACGAACCAGAACGGTTAAACGCTTTATTTAAAAGCCTTTACGATATTTCGATTGAATACCAACTGGAAGTGGTGTTGCCGCTGCATCCGCGAACAGCCAAACTGCTAGGCAATAACCTGGAGCCTAAATTGTATAAAAAAGTGAGCTCCACGCCAGGCTTTAAAATTACCGAACCGGCTTCTTTTCTCGAAATGGTGGCCTTCGAAAAACATTGCCGCCTGGTAATGACCGACAGCGGTGGGGTTCAAAAAGAAGCGTTTTATTTTGAAAAGCCCTGCGTGATTCTTCGCCCCGAAACCGAATGGGTGGAGCTGGTGAACTGCGGCACGGCCATTGTTGCAGATGCAGATGAACAGCGGATCAAAACCGCATTTGAAACCCTGGTCTCAAAAACGGATCTCCGGTTTCCAAAGCTATACGGCGATGGGCACAGCGCAGAATTTATCTGCGCCGAAATGGTGAAACACCTGGGCCAGGCTTAAAACACACTGAGTATTTTTTGCGTACGGCCGCCAAAACTGATTTCGCTGCCGGCCTGTTTAAATTTTAGCTGCTGGAAGAGGGGAGACTTGCACGACACCGGGTTTATTTCTATTCCGCCGAGCTTTACCGGCGGTAAGCCCGTAGCAGCAAAAACCCATGCACTCTCGAGCCGTACCACAGAACCTGGAATAACCTGCGCATTTATCGTATTCACAGCAATCTGTTCGAGGAATTGATATTCCTCCTGCGCCTGCGCCAGTTGCCGGATGTTCATTTCCTGGTCGATCTGTGCCATGGCCCTGGCGGTTTCGTATTTATCGCCCACCGAGCTTTTTTCCTGGCTGTTGGCGCTTTGCCGCGCTTCTTCAATGGCTTGTGATGCAGTGTTCATACGCCGCTGCAATTGCTGCAGACAGGTATTCTTAAGCTCTGCCTTTAGCGCCAGCTTTTCCAACTCACTGTTCATTAAAATAAAGGAAACTGATTTAGAATTTGGGACAGCTCACCAGCGCTCTTTTATTGCGCTTTCGCTTTTGGGCAATCTCGTACACCAGCGAAATTTCGTGCGCCCCTTGCGAGTTATTGATGCCCAGCTTCGAGATCGTTATATCGTAGCTGTAGCCAATCCTGAAGTTCTTGTCGGGAACCTCGAGTCCAACCAGCAGGGCCACGCTTTCGCGGTTGCTGTAGCCGGGCTTGTATTTTTTTATGGGTAAACCGCGGTACCAGGCGCCCAGGGTTACAAACGATTTAAAGTAATAGGCGCCAATGTCCAGCTGGTCGTATTGCCGCTCGTGGCGGTAGTTGCCGCTGGCGCTCACAAATTCTTCAAGCTTGGTGCGGCCTGCACCGCGCGCCGAGATGATGTAACGGTAGCCGCCATGCAGGCTTAAGCTCACCGGCAACGGCTCAATGCTGCCGGTAAGGCTGGCATTGGGCTGGTTAATGTGCTTAGCCGAGGCGCCAAACCAATAATTGGTGGAATTGTATAACGCACCCAGGCCCAGGTCCATATAATTGATCTTTGAATTGTCAACATTTTCAGATGTGGAGGAGCTGGGTGTTTCGTTAATGAGCTGATCGTTGAATACAAGGTCTTTGTAATCGTATCGTTTGGATGAAATGCCCACAATGGTTCCCATCCTGAATTCAGAGTACTTATTTACCTTAACCCGGTAGGCGTAGCTAAAGCCATATTCCTGCGTTAAAAGTCGTGATGTTCCGGCATGGTCTCTCCATCCAAAAAAACCAATACCGCTGTTCATGTTGCTGATGTTGTAATCATAAGTGGCCATGTAGGTTACATAGGCCGTCTTAATCCCCGGCCACTGGTTCCGGTAGTTGGCCGTAAACCGGTGCTCGTAGGTTAATCCCGTAAATGCGGGATTGAGGAACATAGGTGCGGCATAAAACTGCGTAAACTGTGGGTCCTGGGCCCACAGGGAAACTACAGACACCGAACACAGAAAACTATATAAAATTCGCTTCAGCATTATTTTTTAAGTCTAAATTCAAGGTCATTGTCTGTTTTTTCGGTGGCAATGGGTGCCAGATCTATCACCTGCGGTTCATAACCGTCCGATTCAACCAGTGCTTTGTATGATTTTAAAGGATTCATCACCAGTATAAATTTGCCGGTGCCGGGGTTTGAGTAGTAGTTGCCGCTCAGCTGGTTGGTTTCAGTGTCGGTGAGCGTTATTTTAACGCGGCCGGGCTGATTGTTGAGAAGCACAGTGCCATGTTTCACCTTCAGGTCGTTGTCGCCAAAACGCGTGTCTATTTCATATATATCAATACCGCCGGTAGTTTCGGGCTTTGAAGAAGAATAGTACCCCGTTTGCCCGTTTACATTCAACACAAAAAAGATATCGTTGCCCACATCATTAATCGGGTATCCCAGGTTTTCTGCCTTGCCAAAATGATTGTTTTCGGGGTTTGCCACACTTTTAAACACATCGTACTCGCCCATGGTATTGTGGCCCTGGCTGCTGAAATAAAGCGTCACACCATCGGGGTGCAGGTAAGGGGCATCTTCGTCGTAAGGTGTGTTAACACCCGGCCCAAGGTTATAAGGCACCGCCCAGGCGCCGTTTGGCGCTTTTTTTATGCGGTAAATATCTTTGCCGCCATAGCCCCCCGGCCGGTTGCTGCTAAAATAAATTTCGCTGCTGTCGTTGCTGAAACAGGCGCTGGTTTCGATGTACTGCGAGTTTACCTCGTTGCCTATTTTCTGAAGCGCGCCCCATTTGTTATCCTTGCCCAGGTGTGTGATGTATAGGTCACCCGAAAGCCGGTCAACCGAGGTACGGTAAATGATCATGCGCTGCCCGTCGGGGCTGAGGGCCACGCAGGCATCATTGCTGCCGGAGTTTACAGGATTCCCGATATTCTGCGCCGGCTGCCATTTATTGTCCTGCCGGTGCGACACGTAAACATCCTCATAATAAATGCCATCCCCGTCTTTCCGGTTATCTGAGCTGCCAGGCCGGCGCGAGGTGAAGTAGAGGGCCGATTCGTCGGGAACGATCACCGGCACATAATCGGCAAAGGGTGAGTTAACTGCAGGCCCCATATTTTTTATTACCGAGCGGTGCGGTGCGGCAAATAGGGCTTTGGCATTTTTGCATACGCCAATCATGTATTCCACCTCGTTGTCCTCTACGGTACGCTCTTTTGGGTCAATGCGCGAATAGCTGTTCAGCAGGTCAATGGCCTCGTCGAATTTTTTTTGCTGGTGCTTTATCCTGGCCAGGTAATATTCGGCATCCGGCTGCTTAGAGGAGCTCAGGTTTTCGACCAGGAAAGCAATGCTATCCACCGGGTATTTTAATTTAAAGGCGCATATGGCAGCGTTAACGCCCGCCACATCTTCTTTTTTATCAATGCGCAGTGCTTTCAGATACTGTTTCCAGGCGCTATAATAATCTTCAATGTAAAAATGGATCTGGCCTTCTTTTAAGTATTTTTTGATCTGCCTTTTTTCGCTTTTTGATTGCGCAAAGCTTACCGAAGAACTAACAATTAAAAATATGGCTATGAGGTTATTTTTTTTAAAAAGCATAAAATTATTTTAAAAGTAAAACATCACCGGTTTTGCTGAATGTTTTACCGTCAATAAAAGTGGCTGCAATTTTCCAGATATACACGTCCTGCGTGCACATTTTGCCCTTATAATAACCATCCCAGCCCTCATTCGGGTTTTTGGTCTCAAACAAAAGCTCGCCCCAGCGCGAATAAATGCTGAACAGGTATTTTTCGGCACCCCTGATCTGCGGGTGAAACACATCGTTATCGGTTGCTTTTGGGTCGTAGTTAGAGCCCGGCGGGCCATTGGGATTAGGCGTAAAGGCATTTGGCATTTGCACGGCTGTTTCATCCATGGCTATAATTTTTGCGGGCAATGCAAAAGAATCCAGGCATCCATGCTCGCTGGTAACCAGCAGGCTGATCTGGTATTGGCCTTTTTGCGTGTAAAAATGCTCCGGCTCTTTTTCAGCCGAGGTTTCACCGTCGCCAAAGCGCCACAGGTATTTTACTGCCTTGGTAGAGAAGTTGTGCGTGTGTATGGCCTGGTTAGGAATAAATACCGTTGGAGGATCATCCGGCGTAACGCCAAAATTAGCAACCGGGTATGGAAACACTTTAATGCTTTTAACCGCCGTATCAAGGCAGCCGTATTTATCGGTTGCTATAAGCTGGGCTTTAAAAATTTTGTCAGAGCCGGTGCCATTTACAAACAGGTGATAGATATCGCCTTCTGTAGCCTCGTTGCCATCGGTAAAGGTCCATTTATAATTGGTAACGCCTACGATGTTCTCAAAATGCACATTCAGCGGGGTGCAGCCTGAGTCGGGCTGTGAGCTGATGAAGAACACAGGTTTTGGGTGAACGTTTAGAAACTTGCTCAACGTATCTTTACAACCGTCGTTGCTGGTTGAAACCAGTGTGATTTTATATTTCACGTCAAACGCGGTGGTGTTCTGGTAAAAGTTTTGGGTGTTAACGTCAAAAGAAACATTGCCATCGCCCAAACTCCAGCTATAAGCATTGGCGTGAATAGACGTGTTATTAAACGAAACCGTTGAAGGCGAGCACACCGCCGTGTCTGAGTTAAACACCGATTTGGGATGATCGAACAGCTGCACCTGCCGGGTGGTCGAATCCTTGCAGTTATCAGAGCTTGTTATCACCAGCTTTACGGTATAGCTGCTCGCGTCATCGCCGGGCAGGCTGGTGTAAGTGGCAGTGGGGTCGAGCAGGGTGGATGTTTTTCCGTTGCCAAATGTCCATTGGTTTGAGGCATTGCCATTGCTGGCATTGGTAAAACTTACCACCAGCGGCGCACAGCCTGCATTGGGCATAAGGTTATAGCTGGCGGTTGGCTTGGCATAAATAAGGGGATAACCATAAGTAGTATCCACGCAGCCAAAGGCATTGGTAGCCATTAAAGTTACCGTGTGGGTTTTATTCACCGGTTGGTTGTTGTAATAGGTGTGCACAATATTTGTGTTGGCGTTCGAAAGCGGCGAGCCGTCGCCATAATCCCAGGTGTAGCTGATGATGCCGGGTACAGATGAAAAGTTAACAATCAGCGGGCTGCAGCCGGCACCGGGGGTCATGCTAAAGCTGATGAAAGGCTCCGGAAAAATCTGGTACGTTTGCTGCGTGGTGTCTTTGCAGCCGTAGATATTGGTGGCAACAAGCTGCAACGTGCGGGTGATAAAGCTTAAGGTAGTATTGGTAAAGGTATGCAACGGGTTTGTTTGCGTGGAAACAGCGCCATCGCCAAAATCCCAATCATAGGTATTGCCGTTAATGGTTGTATTCACAAAGCTGAAGGTAATGGGCGAGCATCCTGCATTGCTGGGTGTGGAATAAGACGCCACCGGTTCGGGATATACGGAGATTACCTTTTTAAGGCTGTCGGAGCAGCCTGCACCGGTTCCTGTAACCAGCGTTACTGTATAATTTTGTATGCTTTGTGTATTGTTGGTGTAAGTAAATGATGGGCTCAGCGCGCCGGAAGTGGCGGTAGACGCCGTGCCGAAGCGCCACAGGTAACTGGTGCCGTTGAGCGACGTATTGGTGAAGCTGCTCACAAACGGAGGGCAATTAACCGTAGGGGTAAAAGCAAAGTTGGCAGTGGGCTTTACGTTAATGGCAATGGTTTGGGTAATCGTGGCGCTGCAATAGGGAGTAGCTGCAATGAGCTGCACACTGTAGGTGCCGGCCATTGTATACGTGTGTGTGGGTGTTTGAGTGGTGGTAATGGGCGATCCATCGCCAAAATTCCAGGTATAGTTACTGATGGCCGTGGTGCCCGTAATGGTGGATGAATTGGTAAACGCACTGGGCACACCCAGACAGTTGGTAAAGGTAGGGAAGGCTGGTACCGGGGTGGAGCGAACAACGATATTGGCCGTTTTTGTATGCACACAGGTGGTGCTGCCAGTTACCAGCAGCGCGGCCACAAATACGCCGGTGTTGGTATAACTCTGGCTGGGCGGTACCTGCCCGTTAAATGTATTTCCATTGCCAAAATCCCAGTTCCACGATACGGCACCGGTAGAGGTATCGGTAAACGTAACGGCCGCTATGCTGCTGCAACCGGTGGTGGGCGCATAGGTAAAGTTGGAGACCGGAGCTGCCAGCACATTGATAACCGCACTGGCCGTATCGCTGCAGGAATTACCGCCGCCGGTTATAAACACCACCAGTTTTACCGTGTAAGTGCCCGGTGTGGCATAAATAATACTTTTGTTGCCACCGCCCAGGTTGGTAAACCCGGCCCCGGTGCCAAAATTCCATTTGTACGAAAAGCCCGTAGCGCTGGCGTTGGTAAAGGTTACCGTGGTGTTCTGGCAAATATTGCCCGTAGGCACCACAAGCGAGGCAGTGGGAGGAGGCACAATGCTTACCGTTTGGGTTACCGCTCTTACGCCGCACATGTTGCTGTCCAGTAAGGTAAACGAATACGTGCCCAAACCAGGATAAGTGACTACCCGTGGGGTAACCGGCGGCCATGGTTTCCAGTCAATAATCGAATCATGCCCCAGGCCCCAGTAATCGCCTAGGTTCCATTTTTCCTGGCGCTGAAACGTGTTGCCCTGGGCAAAGCACTGGCGCACCGTTGTATTGGTAAGCGTAAATGTATTTTCAGGAAAACACTTAATGGCTTTATCGCCCGCCGCAGAGGTGGGGTCCACATCATAAATATCCACAAAGAGGTTCAGGGGGTTGGGAATGGGCCGGCAGTAATTAGAGGCTTCCAGCGTGATCATACGCTGGCAATTTAACACAGTGCCGGCTGCAAAGGTGTGGGTGAGGTTTTGAAGGTAATTGGTATGGTCAAAAGTTTGAGGCGGTGTGCCGTCGCCCCAGTTCCACGTAAAAACAGTGGTGGGCGAAACGTTTGTGCTGAGATTGGTAACCGTAACCGTGCCAGGGGCGCAAAATTTGGTAACGCCGCCAAAGTTTTGAGCGCCCGCCGCCACGGCCTGTTCCATCACCACCAGCATGGTGCGGGTGCAGGAGGCACCGGGAATGCTTAATGTAATGGTATAAACACCAACGGTATCGTCATAAATGTGCTGAATGGGCGTGTTGGCAGGATTGGAAGCGCCGCTGTTGGTGGATGTTCCATCGCCCCAGTTAATGGTATAGGGTCCCCAGGCCGTGTTCGACAGCAGGCTCATGGTATAATCACCCGGCACGCAATACAAAAAAACAGGGTTGTTCACAAAGTTGCCCGAGGCAGGATCCATTATTTGCGGACATTGTGCGAAGGAGGATGAGAATTGGGCAAAAAGGACAGAAACAACAGCGAGTAAACGTTTTATCATGGTCTGTTTTGTTTTCTATTTTATTTTAATAAAGCAAGTCATAAGCCGGGTTCTGTTTCGTTCTTCCGGTTAAGGAAGAATATATCTACCATTTATCTTTGCGACCTACCCATTGCGGCTTTCATTCCCGATAACATCGAGACTGAAATAAGACGGGCAGCCTTAAATTACCGCAACCTATTTGGCCTTTCAACACCAGAGGTTTACCCTGTGCAAACATCACTGCCTGCACATGTGAGCTCTTACCTCACATTTTCACTATCACCGCGAGGCTAGCTCGCGGCTACCTTGTTTTCTGTGGCACTTTCTGTTATTCAGGCATTTCTGCCAAAATACCCACCCTTTCAGGTGGCAGGTTGCCCTGCGTTGCCCGGACTTTCCTCCGCGGGGTTTGCACCCGCGGCGGTAGAAAAACTTGCAGTTAAATATACGTGAATTTTCGATAAGGGGTTACAAAATTTAACTAACACCGGATTTAAATTTCGCTGAACCCGCGTTTTATAAGTACGTAATTTGCCCTGAAAATGGATGTACCGGCTAAGATTTTGACGGTTAAAGGCTTAAAGCCGATTTAACGGTGTCGCTGATGGTGTAATAAGTGTCGGCCAGCACCTGTTCCCTGATCTCTTTTTTATCGAACCAGCGCACCTGGTCAATGTCTTCCTCCAGCTGCGGCTTAAGCGCCTGGTTATAATCGGTGTTCATATAAAACCAATAGGTTTGTTTTAATGCAAAGCCGGCTTTGTAAGGATAAATGTGAAAAGTGGATGGTAGCTGATGAGCAAGGCGCAGGCCGCGAACCCCGCATTCTTCCTCACACTCTCTTACCGCGGCCGATTCAATGGTTTCGTTCTTTTCGAGCTTGCCTTTTGGCAGATCCCAGCGGCCGTGCCGGTGTATAAACAAAAACTCGTTTTCTTTTTCGATAAAACCACCGGCCGCCTCAATGTATGCAAATGGTTTTTTTATTTTGTTCAGCAACTTTTCAAACGGCTGGCTCATAATAACGCGAATGGAATGCGTGTGAGCCGGGTTTAAAAAATCGGGAACCAGCCTGGCCATCTTTTTTTCGTCATCGTCGGCATATACCGCAATGGATGGATCGTCGCTGTAATCAAGGCCCTGGGGTTCAAATACAATGAATTTATTGTTAAGATATATTTTTTTGTTCATAAAAAACTAATATTGCCAGTTAAACAACTTTTACCTTTGCGGCATGACATCTTTTGACGACCCGGCGCATAAAGTTGCTGAATTTTTGTTACAAATAAAAGCTGTAAAACTGCAGCCCGAAAATCCTTTTACCTGGGCCAGCGGCCTGCGATCGCCCATTTACTGCGATAACCGTAAAACGCTGTCTTACCCGCAGATACGCACATTTATACGCCAGCATTTTGTTGAAACCATTAACGAACATTTTGCAAAACCCGATGTGATTGCCGGCGTGGCCACCGGCGGCATAGCCCAGGGCGCCCTGGTGGCGCAGGAAATGGGGCTTCCGTTTGTGTATGTGCGCAGCGAGGCAAAAAAACACGGCATGACCAATATGATAGAAGGCGATGTAGAAAGCGGGCAAACCGTGGTAGTGATCGAGGACCTGATAAGCACGGGCGGCAGCAGCCTTAAGGCGGTAAAAGCCCTGCGCGAAAAAGGATGCCTGGTAAAAGGCATGGCCGCTATTTTTACCTATGGCTTTAGCGAAGCGGAACAAAATTTCAAGCAGGAAAAATGCCAGCTGGAAACCCTTACCAATTATAATACGCTCATCAGCGCCGCGCTGCAAAAAGAATACATCAGCGAAAAAGACGTTGCCAGCCTAAAAAAATGGCGCGACGATCCGGCCAAATGGAGCGAAGCCATGAGCAATGCTTCCTAATCCCAAGAACCTTTTGATGAATTTTGCACCGTGAGCGCTTTTACCATTACCAGTCAAACCAACACCACCCGGTCAGCCCTTAACAAGCTGTTTGACTTTATCAGTAATTTCAAAAACTTTGAGTCGATCCTGCCGGCCGATAAGGTGGAGGATTTTAAATACTCCGAGCAGGAATGCTCGTTCAGCATAAAAGGCATCACCCCATTAACGGTGCGCATCGAAGACAAGAAGGAGTTTGAATATATTTTATTTACCAGCCAGGGCCTGGCCAAATTCAATTTCAGGCTCAAAGCTCTTTTTATTGGCGACCCGCAGCAAAAAGGCCAGTGCAGCATAGAGCTGCAAGCCGATCTGAATCCCTTTGTAAAGGCCATGGCCGAAAAACCTCTCACCGCGCTGGTGGATACCATGTCGCTTAAGCTCTCACAACTCAACCTTAACTAGCATGCAAATTAACGCCGCACTTCAGCTCCTCCCTTTAAAAACCAACGAAGACCGTTATGCCGTGGTGGATAAGGCCATTGCCCTTATTCAGCAAAGCGGCTTAAACTATAAGGTTTGTCCGTTTGAAACCGTGGTGGAGGGAAGCCCCGATGCGGTATATGCACTCATCCGCCAGATACAGGAAGGCATTTTAAAAGCCGGCTGCGATGAGCTGCTGCTCAATGTAAAGATACACGCGGCTAACCGCGACCTGGCTTTTGCCGAAAAACTGGAAAAGTATTAGAGCCGCCAATTGCACCAATTAACACACAACTATACTGCTGATAATTTTTTCCGTGGAATTGCGGCTATCAATAGCCGGCCTTAGCGGCATCATAGGCATTAAAAGTGCCCAGTGATTTTGCGATAAGCTTATTATTACGATTAACACAAAACACATCGCAGCTGATCACCAGTATCCGGTTGCCTTTTTGCTCCACTTTTGCACGGGCCAGCAGCTCGTCATTCAGCAGCGCCGGCGCTAAAAAATTAAGTTTATACTCAATAGTGCTCACCACCTTATTTTGTGTATGCACAGCCGATAATCCTGCCACGCCCAGGGCAGCATCCACCAGGGCGGCCACTACGCCACCGTGGGCGGCATGCGGTGTGGCAAGGTGCTCTTCCTTCACGGTTAAAAAATAATCCACCTGCCCTTCGGCCACCACCTTAAAGTCCATGCTCACCAGTCGGCCAAAATGGTTGGCCTGCCGGTATTTGTCTATCAGGGTATCGTTTATATTACTCATGGTATTACAAGGGTGTCTAAATAAGGGGCATAACCTACAAATGCGCCAAAGGCCCCGTCGTGATCGGCAAACATGCTTTTGATATTGGCTGGCGCGCTAAAGGGATTGCTGTTGCTGGCTTTGTTCTGATAGTACGTATTCCAGAATTCGTATTCGCGCCGGCCTATTTTGCAGAATTTTACAACCACGGTGTCTCCGCGCTTAAAATATCCCTGCTCGGGATCATCGGGGCCGCCCTGCAGGCGGTCGGGCTGGCGGCCGCGGTTGTAGCTAAACTCAAAGGTTTTACCATCAATAAACTTATCGTCGAACACCGAGTTGAACGGGGCTGCATAAAAATCATCGCGGCCCAGGCGCTTCGCCATCCAGCGGTAACAATCGCCGCTTCCGATGGGCTCTGAAAATTTCTGCTCTATAAAACCCAGGCTGTCTGATTTTGACGAGGGATCGAAATAAAGGCTGTCGAGCGGTGCGGGAGTGAGAATGGTAGTGCCGGCTTCAAATGTTTTACCATTTACCCGCACCTGTATGGTATACGTTTTGCCCTGCTGGCCCACTAATTTTTGTCCCAGGTAAAAATAGCCGATAGAAGGGAAAAGCTCTTTCAGTGTGTCGGTCGTTATTCCATCGCTTACGGTTATAAATGCTCCCTTTATAAAAGCGGTTTGCGGTGTGCTGAAATCAAAATCGCCAAAATAAGGGACCGAGTAAGAGAGATAAACCACCGCGGGCTCGCCGGTTTCAATGCCCGCTTCAATCACCACTTTTTGCTTATAGTCCGGCAGCTTCACCGTCACATCCTTACGGCACGACAACAGACCCAGTAAAAAAATTATGTACAATAATTGTTTCATCAGAATTTAAAATTCCAGGTAATGCTTGGCAGAAGAGGGAAGAGCGACACCTGCTTGGCGCCCACTTTCAACGTTCCGCCGGTAAAATCACCTTCGCGTGTGAGATAAATAAAATAAGGATTATAACGGTTATACACGTTAAATATGCTTAGCGTAACGCTGCTGCGGAAGTTTTTGGCCCAGCGCTTGCCCACCTGCAAGCCGGCAGTGTCGCGGCCCTGCAGGTTATATTTTTCCACCAGCCGCACTTTGCGCCGCTCGAGCTTTTTTGCCCGGTTGGGCGTGTAGGTCACATTCAGGTCCATGCGGTGATACGGCGCAAACTGGTAAGAGTTTCGCAGGCCGTAATCGTTGCTGAGACTGCCCTCGTAAAAGAAAAAGCCGTTGGGCAGCGTGCCCCGGTTGCCCGAGCCGTATACCCACACCATTCCAAAATTCCATTGTTTGTTGGGATCATACGTGAGCACCAGCGAGGCATCGTGGCGCCGGTCGTATTTGGCCAGGAATTTTTGCCCGTAATTAATTTCAGCAAACTGCCGCCAGGTCCATGACAGGGTATAACCTATCCAGCCGGTGAATTTTCCACGGTTTTTTTTGATAAAAAACTCCGCGCCATAAGCCCAGCCTTTGCCAAAGGTGAATGCATTATCGGGATTATCATAAATATTATCGGCCGGCTGAGCTCCCTCCTTGTATTCTATCTGGTTGCTCATGGTTTTGTAATAGGTTTCAACACTTGCCTCAAACATATTGTCTTTAAAATTTTTAAAAAAACCAATGGCATACTGGTTGGCTTCTTCGGGCTTTATCACCTCGGTGCTCGGCATCCAAATATCGGTGGGCAGGCTAATGGAAGAGATGGTGGCCAGGTGAACGTACTGAAAATTGCGCGTGTACGAAGCCTTGACGGAAGAGCGCTTGCCTGTTGAGATCCTTAGCGACAGGCGGGGCTCCAGGCCATTGTAATTGGCCACTACCTTATTGGCATTGTAGTGCACGGTATCAATTATTTTCCCTGAAAAATCTTTCAGATAACGGTCAAAAGGCCCTATTTGTGTAAAGTTGGTAAAACGCAGGCCGGCACTCAGGCGCAATTTTTGAGTGATGTCCCAGTCGTCGCTCACATATACCGACGCATCGTGCGAGTATAGCTTTATTTTTTTACCCAGGTCAAAAACGGTTTCGCCCTGCTTGGCGCTCACGCTGGTGGGTACAAACACATGAAACATATAACTTACCCCGGTTTTTACCGTATGCCGCGAATTGGGAAAATAATTGAGATCGTATTTTAAATTATAATCGCTGATGCCTGACCGGATCACGAGCTCAAAATCCTCCTGCTTGGCACCAAAGCTGAAATCGTAATTGGTAAACACGGCCGAAAGATTGGCAAACAGCCGAGAGCTGTAAATATGATTCCAGCGCAAACAGCCCGATGTGTTGCCCCAGGGAATCTTGGCACTGAAATCGTTTTCAGAGTCGTTATACACAAACTTATCCCTTCCAAAATAACCGCTTAGGTAAATGCGGTTTTTATCGTTGATGATGTAATTGAATTTTGCATTGAGATCAAAAAAGTAATACGAGGTGCCTTTAAAATCGGAATTTTGAATAAGCGGCTTTGCCAGTATGTCGATATATGTGCGGCGGCCGCTGACGATAAACGAGCCTTTGTTTTTTACCAGGGGGCCCTGCACGGTAAGCCGCGAGGCAATAACGCCAATGCCGCCATCCACTTCAAAATTCTGATTATTGCCATCTTTCATGGCAATGTCGAGCACCGACGACAGGCGCCCGCCGTACTGGGCCGGCATGCCGCCCTTTATCAGGGTTACGTTTTTAATAGCATCGCTGTTGAACACCGAAAAAAAACCGAGCAGGTGAGAGGCGTTATAAATGTTGGCCTCATCCAGCAAAATCAGGTTCTGATCGGGCCCGCCGCCCCGCACGTAAAACCCGGTATTGCCATCGCCCGCATTTTTTATACCCGGCAGCAGCTGTATGGTTTTTAAAATATCCACCTCGCCCATAAAAGCCGGAATTTTTTTTATTTCCGTGATATCCAGGTGCACGCTGCTCATCTGCGTGTTCTTTACATTTTCGCTGCCACCGGTGGCAGTTACCTCTATTTCCTCCAGGTTATTCTCTGCTGCCGAAAAAGAGATGGTAAGGCTGATGTTTTTATCGAGCGTAACCGGCTGCTTAATGGTTTTATAGCCGATAAAAGAAAAAATAATCGTATCGGCTCCGGCCGGAGCGGTGAGCGAATAAAACCCATACTGGTTGGACACCGCAGCTTTATTGGCGCCCTTTAAAAATACGCTGGCGCCGGTCAGCGTTTCGCCGTTGCGCGCATCCTTTATGTTGCCGCTAATGGTAAAATTCTGGGAGCTGAGCGTACCGCAAAATAAAAGAAGATATACAAGCAGCGGTTTTTTCAAGACAATGCAAATTTAAGAAAATAGGACGCAGGATAAACGCAGGAGTTTAACCGGGCCGCTGTAAAATGGCGGAAGAGGGTACAACACTTGTTGAAAATAACGCGCATATGGCTACATGTAAGAACGCAGGTAGCCCGCAATTATTTCGAAAAACTGCTGTAAATATTCCGGATCAGGGGCTCCTGTATCATCAGCAACACCACATCGGGTTTTTCCTTTTCAACAATATCCCTGTCTATATGATAAGTCCAGCCGCCAAAGATCTTTACCGAGCGGCTGAAATTTTCGGACAGGTAAGGCATGGCACCGCCGCCAAAGGAGTCGGAAAAAACAAGCAGCCGCGGCTTGTCAGAGCCTTTGATCTCGTAATCAAACTCGTATTCCCAGGGATAAGGGAACCCTTCGGGAGTGGGGTAATTTTGTTTGGGTGTTTCCACATATTTAAAGCCGGCTTTTGGCACCACGTCGTACTCGGTATCCTGGTAAATCTCCAGGTTGCCCAGCATTTGCTTTAAATTACCCTTTTCGCGGGGCGATTGAATCACCTCATAGTTCTTTAAATCAAGCAGATCCAGCTGCTTAAAGTCTTTCTGCATGTCCTTAATGGCTGCATTGGCAGCGTGAAAGCCCCCCAGCCGGTTCCAGTGGTTATCGAGGGCGTAATAGAACAGGTCTTTTGATTTAACGGTACGGTAGTAGCTAAACACATCCACCATGTTTACATTGCTGTTTTTACGCACGTATTCGATCAGCTGCTCGCCCCAGCCCTGCTTATTGATCTGCCGGAGCGTATGCGGAATGTACTCGGGGTAAACATTGGCCTTGCCGGGCGTGATCATCACATAAAATTTACAATTTTTTGTTGCCAGCCAGGCGGCGCGGCGCTCCAGCTCCTCTTTTATCTCGCGCAGCTCTTTTTCGCTAAAGCGGTTTTTCGAAAGCCAGGCATCCATATCATTGCCGGCCACATACAGCCAGCCGTGGTTGCCAATGATCACCTTATCGGGGTAAGGCGATTTTTTAAGAAAAATACAATTGTAGGCATTAAAATAATTTACCAGCCTCGAGCGAAACGAAAACGTGTCGTTATAATATTTTTCGAAAGCGGCGGGGTAGGGGTCCAGAAGCCCAAGGTCTAACACCGGTTTTTCGGCCAGCTTCCTGTTCTCGAGGTTGGGCAGGTCTTTCACCAGGTTGAGCCGGTCGTTTACAAACGGAAAAAAGATAATGGCGATAAATACGCCTGAGATGAGATATATTCTGAATAAATAAAATTTCATACTCAAAAGCGATAATAGATAAAGGGATTATAGCTGCCCGCCACCAGGTACATAGAGGAAAGGAGAAGGATCAACGTGTACACAATGGCTGAGCCGATGTGGTAAGAGAAAGAAAGCACAGCATACACCGGTTTTTGCGACAACAGTATTTTTTCGATATAAGTATATGCCAGTTTGAATACCCCAAAGCTGCCCAGCAGGCAAATAGCCATGGCCGTGAGAAATTCGTTGGTGATGAGGCTGTAAAACAGGTTGGTTTGCAGGGAGGTAGTCTCAAAATTGAACATAGCGCCCCAATAGGAAGTAGCATAGGCAAGCGTGTCGGCCCTGAACAATACCCAGGCAAACATAACCACCAGCAGCGTGTATAAAACCGAAACAGGCCGCCACAGCCGGTTAAGCAGTTTTTCAAGGCCCAGGCGTTCCATCAGCATAAAAAAACCGTGAAACAGGCCCCAGATCACAAAGTTCCACCCTGCGCCATGCCACAGGCCCGTAAGAAAAAAAACGGCCACTAAATTAAAGTACTGGCGGCCGGTGCCTACGCGGTTGCCACCCAAAGGAATATAAACATAATCGCGAAAAAAAGTGGAGAGCGAAATGTGCCACCTTCTCCAGAATTCTTTAACCGAGCCGGCCAGGTAGGGGTAATTAAAGTTTTCGAGAAAATCGAAGCCAAACATCTTGCCCAGGCCAATGGCCATATCTGAATAGCCTGCAA
Organism: Bacteroidia bacterium; assembly: GCA_044221905.1. GTDB lineage: Bacteria > Bacteroidota > Bacteroidia > B-17B0 > Aurantibacillaceae > Aurantibacillus. The sequence goes on along the minus strand of JBGAOE010000004.1, from coordinate 136,396 downwards.
AATCGCAATAAATCTGAAAGGTATAGGAAATAATCCCCAGCCAGGCATTGAGAGCGCCCAGCTCGGCCGTATCTGTTTTAAACAGGGTATCGGCCACCGTGCCAAAAGTATTGGCCAGCAGCACCTTTTTGCCGAGGCCTATCAAAAACCGCTCCACCCCGTAGGCAAATTTTTCGCGGGTGTGCATGCGCCCTCTTAATTGCTGCCACACATCGCTGTAGCGGATAATGGGGCCGGCCACCAGCTGCGAGAACATGGAAATATAAAGCGCCAGGTCGAAGATGTTTTTTTGTGCGGTGGTTTTGCGGCGGTAAATATCCACTAAGTAAGACAGCGAGTGGAAGGTGTAAAACGAAATGCCGATGGGCAGCAGGATATTTGTTTCCTCGATGGGCGCAGCCGATACCAGGCCCAGCAAATCGTTTAAGGTATGTGTTACAAAGTTGGCATATTTAAATACGGCCAGCAGTGCCAGGTTGATGGCCACCCCGGCGCAAAGCCAATACCAGCCGCTCCGGCGCTCAAGGTTATTCTGTATGAGCCGCCCGAACACATAGTTGACAATAATGGAGCCGATAAGAATGATGGTGTAGCTTACGCCGCCCCAGGCAAAAAACACCAGGCTGGCAAACAGCAGCAGGTAATTTCTGTACGAGGGCCTTACCAGGTAATAGCCCAATAAGGTAAGCGGCAAAAAAAGGTATAAAAAAATGGTAGAGCTAAAGATCATGCCGTTATTCTAATTCTTTAAGCGTGCGATTAAAACGCCAAAATACTAAAATTATTATTCCCTGCTTGCAAGCACCCCCGCCAAACTGCTAAAATCTATCCCGTCAAAATTACCGCTGCTCATCATCAGCAATACCTTTTGATCCCAGTTCTTATCTTTTAAATAGGCCACCAGCTCGCGGCTATTGGTAAAAATTTTAAGGTCGGGGCGGTTAAACGCGTTTAATACCTGGTCAACAGTTATTTCCTTCAGATTTTTGTGTGCAATGGTATGCTGGTTAAAATACACGATAGCCTCATCGGCCAGGTTCATGGCGCCGTTGTATTCTTTTAAAAAATCCTGGTTAAGGCTGCTAAAGGTGTGCAGCTCCATGCAGGCTATTATGTACCGATTGGCAAATTGCTTTTTCACCGCGTCGGTAGTGGCTTTTAGCTTGGAAGGAGAGTGTGCGAAATCCTTATAAAAATTAAAGGTGTTGTTGCGGTACACCAGCTCCAGTCGTTTGGCAGCTCCCTTAAACGATTGGATGGCCTCGTAAAATTGTTCGTTGCTGATGCCGATAGCATTACACACCAGCCTCGCGCCGTTCAGGTTCATGAGGTTGTGATTGCCAAATATCTGCAGCGGTATGTGCTGGCCATTGTGCAGCAGGTAAGTCACACCATTTTCAATTTTATTTTCGGGCACCGAATAAGGCGTTTTTGTAATTGCGGTGTTGGCAGTGGTTTCGCACACGCTTTTCAGCACCGGGTCTTCGGCGCAATACACCAGCTGTCCGCTCGGCTGTACCAGGTCGATGAATTTCCTGAACTGGTCCACATACATGTCGAACGTTGGAAATACGTTGACGTGGTCCCACGCGATGCCGCTCAGTATGGCAATGTTTGGGTGGTATAAATGAAACTTCGGCCTCCGGTCGATGGGCGAGGCCAGGTATTCATCGCCCTCAATCACGGCGTATTTGGCATCGGCCGTAAGGCCCACCATGGTTGAAAACCCTTCGAGCTGGGCGCCTACCATAAAATCGGTTTTTATGCCATGAAACTTCATCACATGCAGAACCATGGCTGTAATAGTGGTTTTTCCATGGCTGCCGCCAATCACAATTCGGGTTTTATTTTTAGTGGCTTCGTAAATATATTCGGGATAAGAATAGATCTTTACATTCAGTTCGCGGGCGCGCACCAGCTCCGGGTTGTCTTCGCGGGCATGCATGCCCAGGATCACTGCGTCGAGCGCAGCTGTAATTTTTTCGGGAAACCAGCCTATTTGCGCGGGTAATATTCCGGCCGCGGCCAGGCGGCTTTTGCTGGGCTCATTAATCTCGTCGTCGCTGCCGCTCACTGTAAATCCCTGTTCGTGCAGAGCCAACGCCATGTTGTGCATGGCACTGCCGCCAATGGCAATAAAATGTACTTTTTTAGACATTCTTCAATTAAATAAAACTTAAATTAAATGATTTAATGAGTGGAGCCGGCTTTTGCCGGCCGAATGTTGTACACACGCCCGTGTTAAGATTGACCTGGTTTTTTATCAGGGCAACAAAATGCTTAAAAGCGCATGCCTATTACCAGCACATCGTCTATTTGCGGCAGAGAGCGCTTCCACGAAATAAATTCTTTTTTAAAGATCTGCTTTTGCTCGGGCATGGGTATGTGGTGTATTTGTTCGATCAGCTGGCGCATGTTGGTGCGCTTGTATTTTTTATTGGCCGGCCCGCCAAACTGGTCGGCAAAACCATCCGAAAACAGGTAAAGACAGTCGCCTTTCTGCATCTGGAAGGTGGAGGTTTCGAAATTTTTGGCATTGTCGTCAAAAAAGCTGTAGCCAATAGACATTTTTTGAGTGTTCAGGTTGATGATCTGCGCGTTGCGCACCAGGTAGTGCGAAAACTTGGCGATGCTGTAATGCAGCGTATAGGTTTGCTCATCAAACGAAAATGCGGCAATGTCCATGCCGTCGGCCACTATGTCGGTTTCCTTCTTATCGTGAGCCAGCAGCTGGTTCATATCTTTATTCAGCAGGTTCAGAATCCTGCCCGGGTCAGAGTTTTTGAGCTCCTTTACCAGCTTATTAATGGTGTTTATTCCCAGCACGCTCATGATGGCGCCCGGCACGCCATGGCCCGTACAGTCGGCCGCCATAAAGGTGATCTTCTTATAAGCCTGTTCGTCCTGGCGGTTCACTTCTTTATACACCAGGTAAAAATCGCCCGAAATCACATCCTTGGCTTTTGAAAAAACAAAGCTGTCGGTAAAACAATCTTTAAACTTGGATGCGCCGGGCTGTATGGCTTTTTGAATGCGCTTGGCATAACGCAGGCTTTGCTGGGTTTCTTCGTTTTTGCGCGCCAGCAATTGCTTCTGGTCGTTCAGCTGGTTGTTTTTAAGCAGCAGCACCTGGTACTGGTCCTGTATCTGCAGCTGCTGCGAAAGGATCTCATCTTTCTGCTGGTTAATGGCCAGTGTGCGCTCCAGCACTTTTTCCCTGAAAAAATTGGTAAAAATATTGATCTCTTTGGCCATTTTTAAGAAGCTTACAAAAATAGCGTTAAACTCTTTTATGTTAGAGCGCTTGTAAATGATAGAATCGTAGTTGAAGCCAGAGTTGACGTAATTGGTAAAGGATTCGGAGATGGAGCGGATGGATTTTGAAATAAGCTGCGTGAGCACAATAATGGTGGTGATGAGAAACACTACCAGGATAATGACCACCAGCACGGTGTTGCGCTTCAGGCGCTCTTTGTGTTCGGCCTCTATCCGCCTCAGCTGGTTATCCACCTGTTCTATACGGGCGGCCATGTCGTCAAAAATCAGCTTCGATTTATTGAGGTAGCCGTTTTTGCCTTTTACGCCAATTTTACTCTCGATACGCGCCAGCAGCTTAAAGTACTTGTTGTAAAAATACAGGCAGGTGATCAGGCGGTTTTTATCGGCCGCAGGGATGCTCTTTTTTTCGTTAATAAACTCGATGGAAGTTCTTACCAGAGCATTAAAATTATACACGTAGTTAAGGTCTTTGCGCAGCAAAAAGTCCTTTTCGTGTCTCCTCAGCATCAGGCAGTAATACTGCACATCGCGGTCGCCGTAATCATAAATCTGGTGGGCGTAACTTCTCATTTTGCCCTCGAGCCCATAATCCTTAAAGCCTTTGAGCTTATACAGGTAAATAAGCTCGTTGTAATTTTTATTGTAGCGGGCCAGTAAATCCTCAATCACCTCGATGCTTTTTTCAAAGCCATGATTGTGTGTAATGGGCGAGCTTTCGAGCTTACCGATGTAATGATTCACCTTGCGGTTCAGCATTTTAAATTTGGTTTCGGGGTCAGACAGGCTGCTGGTATAAAAACCGTGATCGTTGAATTCGCGCAGCAAAATATCTTCTTTTAAATTGTTGGTTTCCAGCAGCAGGATACGTGCCGTTTTAAGGGTGGAATGGTAGTCTTCGAGCTTGCGCGAGGTATTGATGGAGCTAATAAACAGCCAGATAGCTATTAAGCAGATGAGTAAAACAGTGCTGAACGATGCAGCGAGCCAGAAACGTAAGCTGTTTACCATGACGCGCTACAAAAGTAAATGCCCACACGAGTTGTGTGTTAAGTATGTGTTACCTAAACAAAATCAATATGTTTGCATATCAATCCTGTCGGTTTTCCGCAAGGGTTAAAATCAACTAATTAAAATAGCTATCTTTGCTTATATTTATTAATGTATGAAGAAAATTGTAAAAGTTGGCGACATTGAATGTGGTGCTAATGACTTGTTTTTAATAAGCGGTCCCTGTGTGATCGAAGATGAAATTATTATGATGAAAACCGCCGAAAAGCTGAAAGAGGTGAGCGAGCGGTTAAAGATAAAAGTGATCTATAAATCAAGCTTTTTAAAGGACAACCGGAGCAGCCTGAAATATTATGACGGACCGGGCCTTGAAAAAGGCATTAAAATACTGGCAAAGGTAAAAGAGCAGTTCGGTTTTCCTTTATTAACCGATATACACGAAAGCTACCAGGCGGCTGTGGCCGGGCAGGTGTGCGATGTGCTGCAGATACCGGCCTACCTGTGCATGCAAAGCTCATTATTGGTGGCTGCCGCTAAAACCGGCCGGGTGGTAAATGTAAAACACGGCCAGTTTCTGGCACCTGATAACATGAAGCACCCGCTGCAAAAATGCATTGATGCCGGCAACGACCAGGTGATACTTACCGAGCGCGGCTACGTGTTTGGCTACAACGACCTGATTGTGGATCCGCGCAGCTTCTATCACATGAACAAGCTGGGCTACCCGGTGGTGTTTGATGTAACACACTGCGTGCGCAAATACGGCATACCAAGCTCTGACGCCAAAGGCGGCGCCCGCGAATTTTTACCGGTATTGGGCCGGGCAGGCGTGGCCGCCGGTGTTGACGGGCTGTTTGTTGAAACACATCCTGAGCCTGAAAAAGCCCTGTGCGACGCCGCTTCGCAGCTGTGTGTGTACGACCTGGAAGAATACCTGAAACCTTTGCTGGAATTGCATCACGTGGTAAGGAAATACGGCGCGAATTAGTTGAGAGTTTAAAGTTGGGAGCTGAGGAACCAGCACTTGACTTTTTAAACTGAACCATTTTAGAAGTATCGTTGGTATATAACGTATATACTTTAAGTATGCCTTAAGTACGCTTTAGATAAGCTTAATACTCCTTTTCGGCGTTCCTCTTAAATACGTTAAATGGTGGGCAACCTTGTTCAGCTTCTGAGCCTGGCCTCTTCGTGGTCTATCTCTCTTTCGCGCTGCCTGAGAATATCGTCGGGATACTTGGCTTCGCGGCGCATTTCTTCCAGCGCTTTCCTACGCACCTCAATCAGCTCGAGCAGGGCTTTGCGATAGGCCTGCGCATACGAAGGCGTATAATCTTTTTTGGTGAGCTGCTTATTCTGCGCCTCCAGTAAAAATTCATAACGCTCTTTTAACTGGCGGAAGGGCGCATGCTGCTCTATTTCGTGCGCATAATTGGTGTCGATATGGGCCAGCACGGCCGAGGTTAAATTTACCTGTATGGCCAGCTCTGTTTCCTTCTCATTTTCGGCAGGTTTAATATTGAGCAGCCTGATGAGGAACTTAAGACTAAGCCCCTGCAGCACCAGCGTAATAAGAATAACCACAAACGTGATAAATAAAATAAGGTTGCGCTGCGGGAACGCCTCGCCATTAGCCAGCGTTAACGGAATGGCCAGCGCGGCCGCCAGCGACACCACGCCCCGCATACCGCTCCAGGCAATAATAAACACCGATTTCCAGCCCGGTGTTTTATGCCTTTTTTCGCGCTTGTTTAAAAACCGGGGCAGGTAAATGCCCGGAAACACCCAGACAATGCGTACAACGATGGTGACCACGCTGATCACAATGCCGTAAAACACAGCGCTGGTAATCGATTCGCCGCTCATGGTTTTTAAAATAACCGGCAGCTGCAGGCCTATGATAATAAATACCACGCCGTTGAATAAAAACACCAGCGTGTCCCACACGCTTTGCATTTGCAGGCGCGAGCTGTAAGAAAGCAGCTCGGTGGCACGCGAGCTCAAAAACAGCCCGCCGCTTACCACGGCCAGCACACCCGAACAATGAAAATACTCGGCCGCCACATACATGAGGTAAGGTGCTACCAGGCTCACCGCGGTATCGATGCTGGCGGTGGTAGGCAAAAACCGGTGTATCATGTATACCAGGCCCGCAATTAAAAGGCCTATTAAAATGCCTATAACAGCCACCCCGATAAACGTAGCACTGGCATTGAGCACGGTAAAACTTCCGGTAAGCACGGCAGCCATGGCAAACCGAAACACAATAAGGCTCGACGCATCGTTTACTAGGCTTTCGCCCTCAAGAATGGTAACCACCCGCTTGGGGATGTTTATTTTTTGAAGCACCGAGGTGGCGGCAATGGCATCGGGTGGCGAAATAATGCCGCCCAGCAAAAAGCCTAGTGCCAGCGAAAAATCGGGGATGAGCCAGTGCGACACAATCGCCACGGCCCACGAGGTAAATATTACCAGGCCGATGGCCAGCAATACGATGGGCCTGCGGGCGGCCCAAAAATCTTTCCACGAGGTGTTCCAGGCGGCAGAGTAGAGCAGGGGCGGCAAAAAGATCAGGAAAACAAGATCGGGTTGGAGCACAATATCCAGCACATTGGGTATAAAGCCAATGATAAGACCGCAAATAACCAGGAAGATGGGATAGGGGATCCTGAGCTTTTCGCTCAGCATAGACAAAAGCACTACCGTAAAAAGCAGTGAAATAATTAAGAACAGGTCGCTGTGCAGCATACTAAATTAAACAGGACAAGGTAAAAAATCCGTAAAAAAATATCAATGCCCTATACATTAAAGCATCCGCGCCCTTTTTACCAGGTAGGTATACAAAATGGTGTCAAAGCCCTTGCTGATATCGGCCTCCACAAAATCTATTTTATACTGGCCGCACTTTACCTTCAGCTGGTCGGTAAACCGGTGGATGGATTCGTGATACTGCTGCCTGATCTGCGAAGGGTTCAGCTTTATTTCCTCGCCGCTTTCGAGGTCAATAAAATGATAAGGTTTGTTTTCAAACTCAAAATCCAGCTCCTTAGCCGTATCCACCACGTGAAAAAGCACCACCTCGTGTTTGCGGTAGCGCAAATGCTGCAGGGCCGAAAAAAGCTCTTCGGTGTCTGTGCCGTTATCAAACATATCGCTGAAGATAACCACCAGCGAGCGCTGGTGAACGATCTCTGCAATCTGGTTAAGCGTTACTGCAGCGTTGGTTTTTTTGTGTTCGTATTTATTGTCAAGCGCCTCCTCCAGCAGGTTAAGCACTAGCTTTTGGTGCATGGGGCTGCCTTTGGCCGGAAGGTGTTTGCTAATACCGTCTTCAAACAGGGTAAGTCCAAAGGCATCGCGCTGCTGCTTTAATAACTCGCAAAGCGAGGCGGCAGCATATACGCTGAATTTCAGCTTATTGTTCTCCTGGTCTTTTGGAAACTGCATGCTGGCCGAGGTATCTAAAATAATCTGGCAGCGCAGGTTGGTTTCCTCTTCATAACGCTTTACAAACAATTTTCCCGAGCGGGCAAACAATTTCCAGTCAATGTGCCGGGTGCTTTCGCCGGTGTTATACAGGCGGTGCTCAGCAAATTCAACCGAAAAACCATGAAAAGGGCTTTTGTGCAGGCCGGTGATAAAACCTTCCACCACCTTTTTGGCCAATAGCTCCAGATTTTTGAAGGGCTGGGTTATGGAGCGGTTAATTAACATAATGATCACGGTAAATATCCGCGTTTTTAGTTAAATCCACGAAAAAATCAAAGTTTTTTATATATTTTTGTCAAACATTTGATTCCATTCGATAAACCTCTGGTTTCCCTATGATAAAACATTTCCTAGCGTTACTTTTTTCAGCCGTTTTTCTCCTTCCATCCAGTGCTCAAATAGACACCAGTTTTTGGTTTGTAGCACCCAAAGTGCCCGCCGTTATTGGGGTTAACTCGGTATCGCTGCAGGTGGGTGCCTATTCGCAATCGGTTAGTTTAAGGGTAAGGCAGCCCGCCAATATAGCGGGAGTTAATTTAACGTTTACTCTGGCAGCCAACAGTTCTTCGGTAATTGATTTAACACCATTCCAAACTTTGATAACCAGCACTTTAGCCAATGCCTCTGATATTAAAGGTTTATATATTAGTGCTACGGACAGGGTATCGGTTAATTATATTATATCTTCCAATGCAGGGCAGGAAAGCATTAGTATGAAAGGCACCAACGGCTGCGGCTACGACTTTTACACGCCTTTTCCAAATAATATTAATACGCTGGCCACAGGTACCACCGTGGGCAATGTAGGGTTTGATGTGGTGGCCACCGAACCGGGTCTTACCACGCTGCTTATCACTCCCAGGGCCAACCTGGTGGGGCCACGAACCGAAAACGTAACCTTTGTGACCACGCTTAACCAGGGCGAAACCTATTCGTGCCGCGAGGGCTTGAAAAGCGATGGAAAGCCGCGTTCTATCATAACCGCCAATTTTAATAACGACCTGAGTCCCGACATGGCGATTGTAGATCAGCAATACAACAGCCTGTTTATATTTTTGAACAACGGCAGCGGTGCTTTTACCGAAACAAGCAATTATGCCCTGGGCCTGCTGCCCACCAAGGTAATTGCGGCCGATCTGAACGCTGATGCTAACCAGGACCTGATTATCACCAATTCGGGATCAAATAACCTATCTGTTTTTATGGGCACTGGCACCGGAAACTTTACAGGACCCACCAATTTTACCACCAATGCCACCCCGGTGTCGGTAGCCTGCGCCGATGTCAATAACGACACGTTTCTTGACCTGGTGGTGGCTGAAAATGGCGCCAACAGTGTGCGGGTTTTAAACGGCAACGGTGCCGGCAGCTTTACTTCTTCTGCCAGCTACGCGGTTGGCACACAACCCACCGATGTAGCCATTGGCGATGTGAATAACAATGGTGCAAAAGACCTGGCGGTAACCAATGGCGGCTCCGGCAATGTATCGGTGCTGATGGGATCGACTACCGGTACGTTTGCCCTTTCACTGACCCTTTCGCTAACCAACGGTATACCCACAAACCCAAGCGCGGTGCTGCTGGTTGATCTTAATGCCGATGGTAACCTGGATATGGCTGTGGCTAACCGTGGAACCGGGAATGCCAACAATAATTTAACCATGTTCAGGGGCAATGCTGCAGGTACATTTACCACTGCACAACAAACTTTTGGACTGGGTAATAATGCTCAAAGCCCCGTGGGGCTGGTTACTATTTTAAACTCGGGCGCGGCACCCGATCTTTATTCGATTAACTACGGCTCACACAATATTTCTTTTTTTAAGAATACGTCGGGTACCAGCATCAGTTTTGCCACCGGTGTGAACATGGCTGTGGGCGGTAATCCTTATGCCATGGCCAAAGCCGATATTGACGCGGACGGGCGCATGGACCTTGTGGCTGCCAACTTTGCCACCGGAAATTACTCGAGCTTACTGGGCACAGGTGCCGGCACCATGAACCCCGCTGTAACAACACTTTACGGCTATACCAAGCCTCTGTTGCCTTCTGGGCTGGCTGGCTCCATTGTTTCAGCCGATAAAAAAATAAGCCTTACCATGAGCGGCGCTCTGGCAACCAACACGTTGTGCAGTACTTTTTATGCCGACCAGATTACCACCAGCGGTAAAATAGGCATGGATTATGTGATAAACCAGAGCGAAGCCACCAGCGACCTGGCTTATGTATTAGCACCTGTTAATTCAACCAGCCTTAATGTCACCACTTCTTCCACCGCCAACTGGGTTATTAATACCGGCGAAACTTATACAGTAAATGCTTCGGCCAATCCTGTTTCATACATCAGCGCCGATAAGCCGGTGTATGTATTTAACCTGGCCGGGCATGGCTGCAAGCTAGGAGGCGCCCAGCTGGCGCAGGTGTATTGCGCCGGCTCTTATACCACAGGCTTTGAGCGGATGAGCGCCGACTCTTTGTTTTTGCAAATTTGCACGCGCAGCGGCTACCAAAGCACTTTTACCCTTGATGTTAACTCGAGCCCTGTTGCCGTGCCGGCCGCCAGCTTCAATCCTGTTCCGGGCTCAGCTGGCAATCTCGTAACGGCGCGCATCTATTACAATACCGCCATCATTCCGGTGGGCGCCTATTGTGTTTTAAAAAACAGCGCCGATATTTTTGACCTTTCCCTTCAAAATGGCTCCAGCCAAAACGGTATGGCGTTTTCGCAGCTCAGCAATTTTGACATCTCTTCTTTTGTGATTGCCAACAGCGCTCCTACGGCCACTATCTGCTCAAACACACAGTTTACACTCAACGGGGTGATTGGCGGGGGACCTATTACCGGTATATGGAGCTATAACGGCTTTGGCAGCCTATCGGGGCCAAACACGCAGATTACCAACAACATTTATACGCCAAGCCCAATCGACACCAGCCTTTCGCCCATAAAGCTGATTCTGAGCTCCACCGGCATTTGCCCCAACAAATCAGACACCCTGAAGCTTACGGTGAAACAGGGGCCCATTGTTTCGGCGGGCTCCGATGTGGTGATCTGCTCCAACAATCCCACCGTGCAGCTGAGCGGCAACGTGTTTGGCGCGGCCAACCAGGGCATATGGAGCGTGGTGGCGCCTGGCAGCGGCACCTTTGTTTCGGCTGTTAATGCATTTACAACCAGCTATTCGCTTTCGCCCGCCGATACGGCGCTGGCGCAATTAAAATTTGTGCTTACCAGCACCAACAATGCCGGGTGTAACCCCGAGCACGATACGGTGGCGGTTATCATCAACAAGCCGCCGGTGGTTACCGCCAGCCCCGTGAACCCCTTGGTGGTTTGCGCCAACAATTCAACCGTATTTTTAAATGGAACCGTTTCAGGAACCACCACTTCCACCGGCAGCTGGCAAACATCGGGCAGCGGCATTTTTATTCCCAACAATCTTTCGCTTATTTCGAATTACCTGCCCAGCGTGGCCGATATCGGTGCAGGAAGTATTTACCTAAAGCTGCAAAGCACCAACAATCTGCAATGCAAGCCGGTAACCGACAGCGTACAGGTTGTTTTCACACAGCCTTCGGTGCCCAATGCCGGTGCGGATATAAACAGCTGTAAAAACAGCCCGAGAATTGCCCTGAATGCAGTGGTAACCGGAACCGCCACCAACACGGGGATATGGCTGGGCGGCAGCGGCTTGTTCATTCCATCCAACACGGCTTTAAATCCCACTTACATTGCCAGCACTTCGGAGATCAACAGCGGCTTTGTGCTGTTAACCTTTAGCACCACCAACAGCGGTATTTGCGCCGAAAGCGCCGACGATGTGCAGATCAAATTCCAGGACAGTCCCACGGCAAACTTTACAGTAAACACGGTTTGCCTTAACCAGCAAAGTGTTTTCACAGATCAATCGCTCAATACCTCAGGGCTGCCCGGTGGCGTTATTAACTCGTGGCAATGGGATGCGGGAAACGGCACGTCCTTTACCACTCCTAATCCTGTTTACACCTTTACTGCACCCGGCACGTATACGGCCAGCCTGATTGTAAAAAATGCCTTTAACTGCTACGACACCATTCAGCGGCCGGTAACGGTTCATCCTTTACCAACACCTGGCATTTCTGTGTCGCGGGCCTGCAACGGATCCGCGCAGCTCATCACCTTCCAGGATCAGTCTTCCATTGCTTCCCCGGGAACTATTCCATCAACCGGTTATTACTGGGATTTTGGCGGCGAAGGTTTTTCACTGTCAAAAGACACCGCCATTATTTTTCCTTCGGAGGGAATATATGGTGTGACACACATTGTTACTTCCTCAAACAATTGCAAATCGGTGATCACCCAATCGGTGAACATTACGCCAAAACCCAGGGCCCGCTTTAAGATCATCAACAATTCCACCCTGGGGCTGGGTGCCAACATCAGCTTCCTCGATTCGTCAAACATCGTGCCCACTTTGTGGAGCTGGCACTTTGGCAACGGCGATTCAAGCTCGATCAAAAACCCGGTGACCACTTACACCGCCAACGGCACTTATACCGTATCGCTCACTATTGCCGACCAGTTTGGCTGCACCGATACGTTTACCTCCACCATCAACATCCGCTCCATTGCCAGCGAAATAACGCAGCTCATTCCCAATATGATCACGCCCAACGGCGATGGCAAGAACGACATCTGGCGGCTGGATTTTATTGACGTGTATTTTCCATCGGCCGATATTGAGATTTACAGTCGCTGGGGCGAGCGTATTTTTAAAAGCACGGGGTATTCAAACGCCTGGGATGGCAGCTATAAGGGCGATCCATTGCCGGTGGGAGCCTATTTTTATATTATAAAATTAAATAATAAGGAAAATCAGATCTATAAAGGCTCCGTGACGCTGTTGAAATAGCGGAAACCTTTTGAATGATTACCAGTAAAATAAAACAAAGCTATTAAGAAAGAACCTTTTGTACATGAGATTTAAAATTTACTTAATATCCTTTATCGTTTTCATCAGCGCGGCAGGGTTCGGCCAGCAGCAAAGCCTGTTCACCAATATTTTGCTGCACCCTTACCTGTATAACCCTGCCTATGCAGGATCAAACCGCAGCCTGCAGTTTAACCTCAATTACCGCGACCAATGGACCGGTTTTGACGGAGCACCGAAAACATTTGCCTTCAGCGGGTACACCACCTTTAAAAAATTCCAGAACATGGCCGCCGGCGGACTGGTTACTTATGACAAAGCCGGGCTGCTGGGCCGCACCTCGTTTTACGGCAGCTACAGCTATCATTTAAAGCTGGGTAAGAAGCTCAACATTGGTTTTGGCCTTTCGCTGGGCGGCGTTCAGTACAACTTAAAAGCCTACGATGCCAAACCTTACCCGGATGATAAGGACGATGCCTTTTTACGCTCCGACATTCTGAATGCGCTGGCCTTTGATTCGAATGCAGGATTTTACCTGTACAGCAAAAATTTCTTTTTGGGTTTCAGCAACCAGCAAATGGCCAATGCCAAAATACGCTGGGACAATACCATTGGCCGGCTGACCCCGCTTTATTACGCCAACATGGGCTATACGTTTTATGCCGATAAAAAGAAAGAGTGGGGCATACAGCCTTCGGTGCTGGCGCGCTTTAACAGTCCGCACCCCTACCAGGTTGAATACAGCCTGCGCGGCATTTATAAAGAAATGATCTGGCTGGGTGGTACCTACCGCACCAATGCCACTGTGAGCGGCATGTTTGGCTGCACCATCAGCAAGCAGTTTACCATTGCCTACAGCTATGATTATACGCTTACGCGCATCAACAGCTATTCAAATGGCAGCCACGAAATTGTGCTTTGCTACACCCGCCCGGTTACCCGCAAAAAAACCGTGGGAGAGCAGGTGCAGGATGCCGATGAGCAGGAATTGAATAAAATTGACAACAGCATTAAAACAAATTTAAAAAACAAAAAGAATGAAGAGAAAAAGTAAAATAGGCCTTATATGTTTATTTTTCCTGTTCAAAGTAAGTATTTCGCTGAGCCAGATCGACACTGTGTTTTGGTTTGCCGCGCCGTGGATCACCCCGGGACATGACACCAAGGTGCCGGTGGCGCTCAGGATCGCCACTTTCAACAATCCGCTCACCACCATCCGCATCCGGCAGCCGGCCGCCATGTTTGACACCACCTTTACGCTGGGCCCCAACCAGGCTTATTCAAAATTTCTCAACTGGCTTATCCTCAGTGGTAACCTCGAAAATTTTCCGGCCAACACGGTGCATAACCGTGGCTTAAAAATAAGCTCCGATTTTCCCATCACCGTTATTTACGACGTGGTAACACCCACGCCCAACAACCCCGAGACCTTTTCGATTAAAGGGCAGAATGGCCTTGGAACGGAGTTTGTGTGCCCTTTTCAAACCAACGGCGACAACGGGGGATATATTCCGCAGCCAAAATCACAGATCTGCATTGTGGCCACCGACGACAACACGGTGGTATGGATTACGCCCAAATGTGCTGTTGTTGGCCACCCCGCTGGCGTAAGCTATTCGGTGGGGCTCAACTACGGGCAGTCTTATAATGTCGAAAACATTTCGCCCTTTACATCGGTGCCCGGTAATAACCTGAGCGGCACCATTATTGTTTCCAACAAGCCCATTGCCGTTACCGTGGCAGATGATTCGGTAAAAGGCTTTAACGGCTGCCGCGATTTGATGGGCGACCAGCTGGTGCCCGTGGATATTGTGGGCACCGATTACATTATTGTAAAAGGCCGCATGTATTCCGATCAGTTTGAAGGGGCTTATGTGGTTGCCACCGAAAATCTGACACAGGTGAATATTAACGACGGTACGGCGCAGCCGCCCGTATACCTGAATAAAGGCGACACCTATTTTTATAAAACCATGCAGCCCCGCACTTATGTAAACGCCAGTAAAAACGTTTACCTGCTGCATGCCACCGGTTTTGGCTGCGAGCTGGGCGAGGCGGTGCTTCCGCCGTTGAACTGTGCCGGATCCGATATCATTACGTTTACACGCAACAACACCGATTCGTTTTTTATAAATATTCTTTGCCGGCAAAGCCTTATCAATACCTTCACTCTTTCAAACACCTATACGGTGTGGCCCATTCCAAGCAGCACGTTTGCCTTGTTACCCGCCACCAGCGCATTGCCAGGAGGGCCGTATTACAGCACCCAGATTCCGCTTACCACCACGGTGGTACCTTCGGGAACCGTTGCCACCAGCGTACTAAACCTGCAGGACAGCGTGTTTGCCATGGGCATTTTTAACGGCACCAAAGGCGGGGGAACACTTTACCACTACATGTCGTCGTTTTTAAGAAAAACGGTCATCACCACGCCAACCATTTCGCCGGTGTGCGTGGGCGCCACCAATACCATAGCGCTTACGGCCACTGTTTCAGGATCTTCGCGCACCGGCACCTGGAGCGCTTACGGCATCACCGCCAATTCGCAAACCACTTCCATTGCCGGGGTGTTTACACCCACCAGCTTAACCGATAACCGCAACGCCGTTTATACACTATCAGGAACGGACACCCTGCTTACGGCCATTGTGTTTTCACTCACCTCCACCGGCTCCTGTAAACCGGTGGGCAAAACATTTACAGTGCAAATCAATCCAAGGCCGCGCATTATTTCGCTGCCCACGGTACCAACTATTTGTAAAAACAACCTGTCGCCCTTTCCGCTGGCCGGCAGCGTATACACCAATGCCTCGGGCGGCGGCTGGTCGGGCGGTATTGGCGGTGCTTTCAGCAGCCCGGGGCCAAACCCAACTTACACACCATCCATTGCCGATGCTAATAATGGATTTATAGTGTTTACCTTTTCCATCACACCTTACCCCAACACAGGCTGTATAGGCGCATCCAAAACACTTACCGTAAACTTCACCAATCCGCCTACGCTTAACCTGGCGAATGCCAATGCCTGCACCAATACACAATCGCTCAACCTAACGTCGAGCGTTGGAGGATCAACGGTGGTGCCAATATGGAATACCCCACTGGGCACCGGTATATTTGTTCCTTCCAACACCACCGTAAACCCAACGTTTGTGTTCAGCCCGGGCGCCTATACGCTTTCAACCATAGTTCTTACCGTTACTATTCCGCAAAGCGGGGCCTGCAACAGCTTCAGCCAAACCATGCAGATTACCATGAATCCCAAGCCGGTGGTGAGCGTACCCAGCGATTTTACAGTATGCGCCAATGCAGGAGGTATTTCGGTAACCGGAACGGTGACCGGCTCGGCCAGCCAGGGCATCTGGTCAACGCCCAACGGCAGCGGATCGTTTTTCCAGATCCCGCCGTCGAACTCCGCTATTTATACGCTGGGCCAAAACGACACGCTCAGCGGCAACGTTACCTTTGTGTTTACATCCACCAACAGCATCGTTTGTCCTATTTCTGAAAAAGACTCTCTTCATATTGCTGTGCTGAAAGCGCCGGTAGTTACGGTTAACTCCGGCTCGGTGGTTTGCAAAAACGCTCCTATCAATTTAAACGGGCAGGTGAGTGGCTACACCAGCACGGGCATCTGGAGCTCGAGTGGCTCAGGCGCCTTTACGCCCACCAATACTGCCCTGGGCGGGCAATACCTGCCAAGCCCGGGCGATGTGGCCAACGGCAGCGTGGTGATCACACTTTCATCTACAGGAGATTTTGGCTGCCCGGCCACCTCCAAATCGTTTACGGCGTCGTTTATCCCATCGCCCCTGGCCAGCTTTAACACCTCGCCCAAGCTTTGTAAAAATGTGGGAGTGCTGTTCTCCAACAATTCATCGCCCAATGGCACCGACAGCCTCACTTATGCCTGGGATTTTGGCGATGCCAGCCCGTTATCCATTGCCACCGAACCGCTGCACACCTATACCAACATAGGCAGTTTTGTAGTGACACTTACCGTTACCGGCATCAGTGCCTTTGATGTAAATTGTCCCGATACGGTGAGCCATCGCATTCTCATCAATACCACGCCAACGGCCAATTTTGATTTTTTAAACGGTTGTAAAAACCTCGAAACGCAATTCCGCGATTCCTCGTCGGTATTTGGAGGCAGCATCGTTAGCTGGAGCTGGCTGTTTGGCGACAATTCGCCGGTGGCAACCATTAAAAACCCACCGCATACTTATACGGCTTCGGGCACTTTTAATGTGCAGCTTACCGTTACTTCCAACAATTTATGCACCGAGTCGGTGAGCAAGCTGGTAACTATCAATCCCAGCCCGGTGGCCGAGTTTGGCCTTACCAATAACCCGGCGGTGGCCCAGGAGCCTATTTACTTTTCCGATTTTTCAACGCCCACTTCTTCCATCCGGCACTGGTTTTGGGATTTTGGCGACGAAGGATCGGCTGTGCAGCAGGGGCCAAGCCACATTTTTGAAAATGCGGGGATTTATTTGGTAACGCTTACAGTAACGGACGACGCGGGCTGCAGCGATACAATTACCAAACCTATTGAAATTACCCTGTTGCCGCAGGTGCCAACGGCTTTCTCGCCCAATAAGGATGGCCATAATGACGTGCTGCTGGTAAAGGGCGGCCCTTTCCAGAACATTACATTTAAAGTGTATAACAGCTGGGGCGAGCTGCTGTTTGAAACCAGCGATCAGAAAATTGGCTGGGATGGCACTAAAAACGGGATAGAGCAACCGGTGGGCGCTTATGTGTGGACCCTGGTGGTAGATATGTATAACAACCGCCAGGTGAAAAAAAATGGTGATGTGACCATAATGCGATAATAGATGAAACGGACTAAAAGATACATAACGGTTATTTGTACCATTTGCACGCTGCTAACGCGCGCCCAGGATTTTCACCTGAGCCTGTACGATGCAGCGCCGCTGTTCCTTAACCCGGCCATGACCGGCCTGATTGACAGCAAAATGAGGGCGCACGGACATTTTCGCAATCAATGGAATGCAGTAGCCTACAAGCCTTTTACCACTGCACTGGTAAGCGTTGACCTGCCGCACAACAAATGGGGCTTTGGCGGGCAGATCAGCAACATGCGGGCCGGCATCGGCAATTATAATGTGCTGCAATTGCTTGGATCGGCCGCTTATTTTATACCGCTGGATGGCGATAAGTACCACAACCTGTCGCTGGGGCTGCAGGCTGGCTTTACGCAAAAGCGTGTTGAATACCAGGTATTCACCTTCGACGAACAATGGAGCTCGGTGGATGGCGGTTCCTTTAATAAATCGCTTCCTAATAACGAGAGTTTCAACGGCCGTTCGCAATTCCAGGAGGCCGTTAATTTTGGCGCCCTGTATTATTATGCCAAACAGCAGTCGCGCATCAATCCTTTTTTGGGTGTGAGCGCCTTTAACCTCACGCAGCCTAAGGAAACATTTTATGGAAGCAACAACCGCCTGCCCATGCGGTTTTATTTTCATACGGGCACACGGGTTAACGTGAGCGAGTTATTGTATTTTACCCCTAAAATACTGGTGTACACCCAGGCCGGTATTACGCAGCAAACCTATGCCCTTGATGCAGGCTATTATTTTAAGGGAGAAAAATTTTATGCGCTGGCCGGTTACATTTACCGCAATAAAGATGCGAGTGTGATTTATGCCGGCATAAAAAAGGAAAACTACATAGTGAAGATCGGCTATGATTTTAACACCTCGCCGCTGCGCACCACTACCAAGGCCCGCGGTGCCTACGAGATATCGCTTACCTGGATGGGAAGAAAGATCAAAACAGATGAAATAAAACATTGTCCACGCCTATAGTTTGCATATGCCTATCAAAAAAATATTTTCTGTACTTGTTTTAGTGTTGCTTCATTTGCTGGCAAATGCCCAATCTAAAAAACTGTGGATAGAAATGGCCGACGAAGCTTACGAGAAAAAAGATTACGCCAGCGCGGCAGCATATTATGCGCGGGTGATCGACGACACCACCGTTCTAAGAACCTATGTGCTGCCCTACGAGGCACAGATCGTAAACCTGCAGATGAAATCGCTGTTTAAGGTGCCCGAGCTGCAGGTAACCCGCCGCAAAGACAGCACCAACCTGGTGAAGGAAGATGTGATCAACTCCACCAAATACGATTTTGTGATGTACCGCCTGGCACAGAGCTACAGGCTTAACTTCGACTACATTCATGCGGCGCCACAGTATAAAAAATGTGTGGAGCGCGGCGTTTATCCCGACGCCAATTTTTATTACGGCCTTTCGCTCATGAGCCTTAAAAATTACAAGGATGCTCTCAATGCCTTTGAAACCTACGTTAAATCAAAAGAAGGAAACGACTCGCTGCGTAAAATTGCCACCCGCAAAGAAACATCGTGCTATTTTGCATTGGACAGCCTGAGCGGGAAAAAGAAAACAAAGGTAAAAATGCTGGACACTGTTTTTATAAACAAAGGCACCAGCAATTTTGCACCCATGTATTACCTGAGCAACGATAAAATGATCTTTACCAGCGCGCGCAGGGGAGGGATTGTCGCCGATCCTGAGAAACAGGATTCGCGCTATTATTGCGACCTGTACTTTTCAACACTGGAGGATACGATATGGCAACGGCCCGTAAACTTTGGCCGGCCGGTAAACACCTCGCTGCACGAGGGGGCCGGTGTGTTTACGCCCGACGAGGTGATGCTGTTTACCCGCTGGAGCGATAACAACCGCAACGAGGCCTTTATCTATATGGCACGCACCACCGGCGGTAAATTTTACGAAGCCATGAAGCTGGGCACCAACATCAATGCGCCGGGCTATAAATCGCAGCAGCCTTATGTAAACTTTAACGGCACAAAATTATTTTATTCGTCAAACCGTCCGGGCGGCCAGGGTGGATTTGACATCTGGATGGCACCTATTGATGAGAACGGCTTTATCGGCAACCCGCAAAACCTGGGTCCGGCCATTAATACCAGCGCCGACGAGATCACCCCGTTTTTTCACGACATCAGCTCCACCCTGTATTTCAGCTCAAACGGCTGGCCGGGGCTGGGGGGTTACGATGTATTTAAATCGAGCCTCAATGTAGACGATTCGGTATACCAGGCCAAGCCCATTAACCTGAACAAGCCGGTAAACTCTTCAAAAGACGATTCGTATTATGTTTCAGAAAGAATGGGTACACGCGGCTTTTTTTCGAGCGACCGGCTGGACTGCCCTTCAGGGAATTGCTACAACATTTATGAATATGTAAACGAAGCCCTGAAGTTTGACATTGAAGGAATTGTTTATGACGAAGAAACAAACGATCCCATCCCCGCCGCACTTGTTACCATAAAGGACGTGCATGGGGGAGAGGAGCCCTTTTTTCTTATCACCGATGAAAAGGGCCATTACCAGGCCGATCTGAAATCGAACATGGAGTACTTTATTAAAGCGCAAAAAAACAAGTACTTCGGTAAATCGGCCAGTGCGGTTACCAAAGGGCTTACCGAATCGAAGCACTTTATTGAGGATTTTCCACTGGCCAAAATTCCGGCGGGGGATATAGAAATTTCGGGGATTGAGTACGACTTTGACAAAGCCACGCTTCGGCCAAAATCGATGGAGATACTGGATAAAATTGTAGACCTGCTGAAGGTGAATGATAACCTTACCATTGAGCTGAGCTCGCACACCGATTCGCGGGGCAACGATGCTTACAACATGCGCCTGTCGCAGGCGCGCGCGCAAAGCTGCGTGGATTACCTGATTTTGAAAGGCATTCCAAAAGTCCGTGTGATCGCCAATGGTTATGGCGAATCGCGCCCTATCATCCCGCAGGCAGAAATAGACAAGATGGCGGACAAAAGCCCCGAATTTGAAGCTGCGCACCAAAAAAACAGGCGCACGGCCTTTCGCGTCATTGGCGAGGCCAAAATCAACATCATAAACACCACCCAGTAAGGCCAGTTTCAGCCGCCGTTTTTTTAGTGTGATCCATAATTACAGAATAATTGTAAAAGGCAAAGTGCAGGGCGTGGGCTACCGCTTTAATGCGCAGGCGCAGGCACACAAGCTTAACCTTACGGGCTTTGTAAAAAACCTGCACGACGGCAGTGTGCTCATACAGGCCGAGGGCGAGGAGGACAACGTGAACCGCTTTGTGGAATGGTGCTACACCGGGCCACGCTGGGCCGATGTAACGGAGGTGCACGCCGAAGAAACCGACCGGGCCGGCTATCACACCTTTGAAATTAAAAGATAGCCCTTTATAATATTTTAATACTTTGCGGCGGCCCCGGCCGCAATATTTCCGTAAATTTACCCCGCATGTTTAAATCCAGACTATTTATAGCCACCCTGCTGTTTCCGTTTATGTTGGGCGCTCAGGGCCAGGTAATTGATAAAGTAATTGGCGTGGTGAGCAAGTATCCTATTTTGCTCAGCGATCTGCAAAGTGCCATGCTTGAGAGCAAGAAACAGGAACAGCCTTTTGACCGCTGCCAGGCCTTTGAGGCGCTGGTATTTCAAAAGCTGCTGATTGCCCAGGCCGACCGCGACAGTGTAACCGTGAACGACCAGGAGGTGGACCGTGAGCTGGCACAGCGTATGAGCTATTTTATACAGCAGTTTGGCAGTGAGGAAAAACTGGAAGCTTTTTACGGCAAGCGGGTAAACGTGATAAAGGACGAACTGCGCGCCGACGTGAGCGAGCAATTGCTGGCCGAAAAAATGAAGGGAAAAATTACCGGCGACATTAAGCTAACCCCGGCAGAAGTACGGATATTTTACAATTCACTGCAGCAGGACAGCCTGCCGCTCATTAACTCGGAAGTGGAGCTGCAGCAAATCACAAAAAAACCGGTTCACAGCGCCGAAGCCAAGCTTGAAGCAAAAGAGCGCCTGGAGGGTTACCGCCAACAGGTGCTTATTGATGCGCAGAAAATGAAAACACTGGCCCGCCTTTACAGCGACGACCAAGGGTCGGCCCGCGAAGGCGGCTTAATTAACAATGTGCCCCGCGGCATGATGGACCCTGCATTTGAGGCCGTGGCCTTTCGTCTTAAAAAAGACGAAGTGTCCACCATTTTTGAATCGACTTACGGCTATCACTTTATACAGCTGGTGCAGCGCAAAGGCGAGCTGGTTGACCTGAGGCACATCCTTGTTATCCCAAAAATGACCAATGCCGACTTTATCCGCAGCCGGCTGGCGCTGGACACTATTTACAACGAGATAAAAGAAGGCAAAATATCGTTTGAAGATGCTGCAAAACGTTATAGCGACGACAGGGACACTAAACAAAACGGAGGATTGATGATCAATCCGCATACCGCCAGCACTAAATTTGCCAACGAAGACCTGAACCAGATGGACCAGAACATGGTGGTAACTCTTAACAGCATGCAGGTTGGCGACATCAGCAAGCCCATGCAGTTTATAGGTACCGACAGCAGGGCCGGTTTTCGCCTGCTGAAGCTAAAGAACAGGATAGACCCGCATAAAACCAATTTGAGGGACGATTATCCGAAGTTGCTGATGATGGCCACCGCCGAAAAAAACAAGCGGCTGATTAAGGACTGGATCCGCAAACGCTCTAAAATTACTTATATAAAGCTCGATCCGGAATACGCCTGCAAATTCAACAGCGAGTGGACCATTAATAACTAAGGCCGGAAGCCGACTGCGCTCTGGGATCCGATTGGTTTGATTAAGAAATCACATATTTACTGGTCGTGCCAGATCTTCGGCTGGTCTTTTTACATCATCGTCAATTCCATTTTTTTCAGGCTCAGCTACAACCAGTCCACCTACAAAGATTACCTGCTGTTCTTTTTATCGCTGCCGCTGGGCATTATGATCTCGCATGTTTACCGCCTGCTCATCATCCGGCTTGGCATTCTTGAGTTCAAGATCCCCGCCCAGCTGCTGTCTATTGTTTTTTTCAGCTTTGTAAAGGGCAGCATCTTTTTCCTGATCACCTTACTGCTGCTAAGCGCCTTCGGGCTTATTCACGACGACATCAGCTTTCTTTTTATTTCCTCCTCCATCATCAACTTTACGGTTATTTTCTGCCTGTGGAATACATTTTATTTTGGGTTCCATTACTTTCAAAATTACAAGCGCACCGAAATCAATTCGCTGCGCTACCTGGCGGCCAGCAAGGAGTCGGAGCTCAACAGCCTGAAGGCCCAGTTAAACCCCCATTTTATATTTAACTGCATGAACAGCATTAGGGCGCTGATTGACGAGAACCCGGCGAATGCCAAGGTAGCGGTAACGCAGCTCTCCAACATGTTGCGCAACACCTTGCTGATGGACAAGAGCAAAGAAATTGTTTTAAAGGACGAGATCAACCTGGTGAAGGATTACCTGAACCTCGAAAAGATCCGCTACGAAGAGCGGCTCAATTTCGTGTTCAAGATCAGCGAAGATGCCATTCATTGCATGATCCCTCCCTTCATCATCCAGTCGCAGGTGGAAAACGCCATTAAGCACGGTATTTCAAGCGCGCCGGGCAACGGCAATATCACCATTGAGGCCTACAAATCGGGGGCGTATTTAAAAATACGGGTATCCAACACCGGTAAATTAAATTCGGCCACACCGCTTACCGGCGTGGGTTTTAAAAACTCCATTCAGCGGCTGGAGCTGTTGTATGGCGACGAGGGAAAGATTGTAATCAACGAAGTGAACGATTTGGTGGTTGTGGATATAACCATACCTTTGAAAATAAAATAACCATTATTGCTTAACGATAACATATCCTATGAAAGCCATTATTATTGACGATGAGCGCCTGGCGCGGCAGGAGCTGAAAAGCCTGCTGGCCGAATACAAAGAGGTGGAAGTGATTGCCGAATGCTCTGACGCCGTGCAGGCCAAAGAAAAAATACTGGAGCTAAAGCCCGACGTTATTTTTTGCGACATACACATGCCCGGCAAAAGTGGCCTGGAGCTGGTGGAGGAGATCTCAGCCACGGTGGATGTGGTGTTTATTACCGCCTACGACGAGCACGCCATTAAAGCCTTTGAGGTAAACGCCTTTGACTACCTGCTAAAGCCTGTGCAGCCCGAGCGCCTGGCTGAAACCATTAAAAAGCTGTCGATCAAGGAAACCTCCAACCGGCTGGATAACAATACGCCGCTTACCGAAAAAGACACGGTATTTATAAAAGACGGTGAAAAATGCTGGCTCGTTAAACTGTCGGATATCCGCCTGTTTGAATCGGAAGGCAATTACGTAAGAGTGTATTTCGACAACTTTAAGCCGCTGATTTTGAGAAGCCTGAACAGCCTCGAAACCCGGCTGAACGAAAAGCAGTTTTTTCGCGCCAGCCGTAAGCACATGATCAACCTGAGCTACATTGCCAGCATCGAAACCTGGTTTAACGGCGGGCTGAATGTGAAGCTGAAGGACGGCAAGGAAATTGAGATCTCGCGCCGCCAGGCAGTGAGGCTAAAAGACATGATGAGCCTTTAATGCCGTGTTTTAAAATTAATTCACAGCCCGGTTAATATTTCACAATAAAGCCATAAATTAGGCGTTATTTAAGCGTTGAAAAAAGTATTTGTTCTTATAACCGTATTAGCGAGCCTTAAACACAGCGCCCAGATAGGGGGCACGCGTTCTTACCGTTTTTTGGATGTGCCAATGACCGCCCGGGCCGCCGGGCTGGGAGGCAGCAGCATGAGCATCTGGGGTGACGACATTAACCTCATTTACAGTAATCCAGGCCTGTTGAATCCCTCTATGAGCGGGCAGCTGGCTATGAATTACTGCAACTACGTAAGCGACCTTAACTTTGGCTACCTGGCCTACGCGCGCAGCCTCAAGCAGCATGGCACCGTGGCTGCCAGCATGCAGTTTTACGATTATGGCAAATTTGTGGGCTATGACGAGTACGGCCAGAAAACCGCCGACTTTAAAGCCAACGATTACAGCCTGAATTTAAACTATGCCAAGCCCATGGCCGATTCGATGTTTAACATCGGCATCTCTTTAAAAACCATTATTTCGCAATACGACATTTACCAGTCATACGGCAATGCCATTGACTTTGGGATCACCTATCACAACAAAAAGAACTTTACGCTCAGCATTGTGGCCAAAAACATTGGCTATATGTGGAAGAACTATTCAAGCACCAACTCAAAAAGCGAGCCCCTGCCAAGGAACCTGCAGCTGGGCATCAGCTACAAGGTGCCCAAAGCGCCATTCCGCGTGTTTGTGATTTACGACAATGCGCTTACCTGGAACCTGCGTTACATTAACCCGGTAGATACGGCCGGCAAATCAAACCCCTTCAGCTCTTCTTCTGCCTCGCGCAAAGACTCTACCGGGTGGAAAAAATTCTGGGTGCGCACCGGCTCACGGCTCGACAATGTGATGCGCCACGTGGTGTTTGGCACCGAAATAGTGGTGTCTAAAAACTTTTCGCTGCGCATCGCCTATAACTATCGCCGCCAGCGCGAAATGACACTGCCGGACCGTCGCGGCGTGAACGGCCTGAGCTTTGGTTTTAGCCTGAAGGTAAAACGATTCGGGCTTTCGTATTCCTTTGCAAAAATGGCTTTCCCGGGCAATTATCACCTCTTTGGGATCACGGCCAGTCTTTAGAGCCCACTTATTGGCTGTGAGCGTCCATTTATTAAGAAAACACCCCCGTTTTTCTGAAAGATGCTAACTTTATAGGAAATTCGGTTTTGAACACATTCAGGAAAATAGTTCCGGGGCTCTTTCTGTTATTTATTGTTTGCCAGAAATTGGCAGCCCAATGTAGCCCGGCTCCCTTTCCTTTTATTTCATCCTATTACAACTGCCTCACCAACCAGTATTATATGACTTATACTGTTTCCGGGGGCGCTTCGCCCTATACCGTAACTGTTGTAAACTCATCGGGCACTGCTACTTTAGCTACGGGTTCAACATCCTCAAATACCGGAACGCTCACAGGTCTGCCTCCTGTATCATTTAGTATTCATGTTGTAGACGTCAACGGTTGTAATGGAGGTACAACAGGCCAGGTAAGCGTATCGCCAACTGTCACCAACATAGGTTTTTCAACCACCAGTGTTAGCTGCAACGGGGCCAACAATGGTATTGCCTTTGCCAGTGCACCCAGCTCTTTTACCGCTAATCCCATATCTTATACCTGGCAACCGGGTGCTTATAATACAGCCAGTATCGGCGGGATGACCGGCGGGGTAGTATATACGGTTACCGTGCGCGATAACCAGGGTTGCACAGCCACCAATACCGTTTCGGTAAACGAACCACCACCTATTATAAGCACACTTACCAATACCTACATTACCTGTTTTGGTTATACCCTGTCGAGCCCCATTGTATCCACCGGCACGGTGGGCGCCACCAGCTATACGGTAAACAATGCAGCCGTGAGCTCAAGCATTGCCACCAACCTGATGGCGGGCACCCAAACCATTATTACCCGCGACAGCAAGGGCTGCACGGCCACCAACACGGTGCTGGTAACCCAGGGGTTGCAGTCGCTCATAAACTTTTCAATCACCAAACCCACTTGTCCCGGCACCTCCGATGGTACGGTGGTTCCCAACATTTCGAACGCCCCGCCGGCATACAACTACACCTGGCTGCCAGGAGGCAGCAACGGGAGCAATGGCAGCAGCCTGCAGAATGTTCCCACCGGTACCTATACGCTTACGCTACAGGATGGCAACAGTTGTATTACCCAAAGCCTTGTAAACGTACTGCCGGCACAAAGCGCCATTGTAACAGCCCTTACTAAGCCCGAGAACTGCAGTGCCGCCGATGGCTCTTTTACACTTAACGTAACCGGTGCCGGCCCGCCGTTTACCTTCACCACCTTGCCAATAGGCCCGCACAGCAATTCGGTGGTGAGCAACCTGAGCACCGGCAGCTATACTGCCATTACCAATTATAATGGCAGCTGCATCGACTCCCTGGTGTTTAACGTCGGCAACCTGAGTACCGTTAGTGTGTCGGTTATTAATTCGGTGCCGGTAAAATGTTTTAACAGCTGCACCGGCAGCGTGCTTATTGGCGTACAAAACGCCGTATCGCCCGTTACCTATAGCCTTACAGGCGTACCCAGCAGCACCAGCAACCTGATCACCAACCTATGCGCGGGCTTTTACGTGATAAAAGTGGTTGATAACAATGGGTGCCCTGCTACCACCACCCTTAATTTTGCGACACCCACGGCTTTTTCTTATTCTGCCACCGGACCGTCAGCCGTTTGCGCCGGGCAGCCGGTAATGCTTACCGGCTCGGCCAGCGGGGGCAGTGGCGGATACAGCTTTGTGTGGCAACCGGGCAATATTCCGGGGCAGGTAATAAGCACCGTGCCGCCGGGAACAACGGTTTATACGCTCAACGCCTACGACTCCAATGGCTGTATGGGCGCTGCACAGCATACTGTTAATGTACAGCCGCTGATCAGCATTAACATCGGCAGCTCCGGTGCGGGTATTTGCCCGGGCACCACCACACAAATAACTCCTACAGTTACAGGCGGCGATGGCAATTACAGCTACCAGTGGCAGCCCGGCGGCTACACCAGCCCTTCGGTGTTTGTTGAAAATGTAACAGTGCCCATTTACACATTGGTGGTAACCGACGGTTGCGGCTCACCGGCAGCCATCCGGCTTATCCCCGTTAACCTGTTCCCGGTAACGCAACCGGTATTTACAGCCACTAAAAACAGGGGCTGCGAACCCTTATGCACCCGGTTTGTGAACCTTACCCCAAAAGCCACCGCCATAAAATGGAATTATGGCGACCGGCCGCTCGAACAAACCGGTGACACCACTCAATATTGTTATCAGAGAGCGGGGCTGTACAATATTTCCATAAGCCTTACCGATTCCAATAACTGCAAGGCATCTTACAGCTACACCAATGCCATTGAGGTGCTGGCCAGCCCAAAGGCCGGTTTTGTGAGCGATCCGGCCCGCATCACCATAAAAGCCGCCGAACAGGTGTATCTTAAAAATACCACGGCCAACGGAGGCACCTACCGCTGGTTTTACGGTGAAGCAATAGGGGGAAAGCTGCTGGGAGAAACCGAAAACATTTATTACACCTTTAGAGACACCGGCTGCTATAAATTCAGCCTGATAGCCAATAACCTGAACGGTTGCAGCGATACCGCGCAAAAATTTCTATGCGTGGAAGAAGGTTTTAATTTTTATATGCCCAATTGTTTTACGCCCAATGAGAGCGGCCTGAACGATGTGCTGATACCACAGGGCACGGGCTGGCTCAAAAAAAATTATTTGTTTGAAGTGTTTAACCGCTGGGGGCTGCGTATTTTCAGCACCACCGATGTGAATACCGGCTGGAACGGCGCCAACACCGATAATCAGACTCCCTATAACTCCTATATATGGCGCATAACGGTGACGGACACCGACGATGTGCCGCATTCGTTCAGCGGACCGGTAACAGTATTACGATAACACAGCCAGAAGTTATCTCGAAAACACTCCCGGGTCATGCTGAACTCGTTTCAGGGTGATAGTAAAATTAATTTTTGGGATAGCCCCAGATGATTACTCTAAAAATTGTGATTGAAAAATATCGCCCACCGACACTATTTTTTCGTTCAGAAACGCCTCGCCGTAAGCGTCTTTCAAAAAATCGATG
This sequence comes from Bacteroidia bacterium, assembly GCA_044221905.1. Classification (GTDB taxonomy): domain Bacteria; phylum Bacteroidota; class Bacteroidia; order B-17B0; family Aurantibacillaceae; genus Aurantibacillus. Next base: position 108,067 of record JBGAOE010000004.1, on the reverse strand, counting down.
GCAGCCGGGTTATCTACCTTGTACTCTTTTATCTGGCGCGGGATACACAGCTCCAGCTCTGTGCCCAATTGGTAAATCTTCCATACAAATTCGGCGTTATATACGGCTTCGCTGCTAAGCGTTAAACTATTGTCGTAAGCCGAACCGAGCTTTGCAGTGGCAAAATTATGCATGGTGTGAACAGCTTTTTCGGTAAGCAGCTCTTCCTCGGCCAGGTGTTTAATGGCGAACTCTTCGCCTTCCGAAAGCGCCACAAAATCTTTGATAGGGGTTTTGCTGAGCGGTTCCATGGAGTGGTACACTACCGGCGCACCATTCTCAACAAAAATGATCCCGATATAATTGAATTTACTCTTGCCGTTGGGCAGCAGGCTTTTGCCCTTTGTTTCCTTATTCTTAATAAAAACAATGTCGCCATCCCTGAAATCGCCCTGTGCAAAAGCAGAAGGGGATATCCATAAAGAAGCGGCGAAAAGCCCTAAAAATAATTTCATGTGGTTTATGTGTGAATTAACCGTTGTACGCAATAAAACCCTGGCAGGTTTCCCTTTTACAACATCTTATACTTTCCGCATCAGCATCAGGCCGTCTCTTACGGGCAACAGCAGGTTTTCCACGCGCGGGTCCGCATTTACGTATTGATTAAACTCATGAATGAGCTGAGTATCCTTATCTTTTTGATTATGAATGACTTTACCGCTCCACAACACATTATCAGCAATAATAAGCCCGCCTTTATTTACCTTGTCAATTACAAGGTCAAAATAAAGCTTATAACTTTTTTTATCGGCGTCAATAAACACAAGGTCAAAAGTTTCGGTAAGGGTGGGGATAAGCAGCTGGGCCTGCCCGGTGAGTAAGGCGATCTTATCCTTTAATTCAGAGCGCTCTATAAACCTGGCGGCAAAATGATTGGTTTCTTCGTTCGGATCGATGCTGATGAGCTTTCCGCCTTCGGTTAAGCCCTCGGCCATGCACAGGGCCGAATAGCCAGTGTAGGTACCTATTTCGAGTATCGTTTTGGGCTTAAGCAGCTTTGATAAAAAGCTGAGCAATCGCCCCTGCAGGTGACCGCTGAGCATGCGGGGCTGGCTTACCTTTAAATGGGTTTCGCGGTTCAGGTCCTTCAGCAGCCTGGTCTCCGGCTCAGAATGCGTTTCGCAATACTGCAACAATAGTTCATCGATAAATTCCATTATTAATTCAAAATTTAAAATTCAACAGGTCTGGCTAACTTGATAACTTGCAAACTTTTCAACTCGTAACTTTCTGATTATGTAAAATGAAAAGGGAAGATGGAAACGAGATTGACAATGTACAGCATACAAAATACATGGTACAAGGCAACTTATCAGCCTAACCTTTTATTAATGATTTTGGTAACGCGGCCAAACACCTTACCAGGCGAAAAGGTGCGCCAGTCCAGGTCATCGAGCTCACCCCCGTAAATAAAATAATAATCGAGCTGCGCCTGCTTAAACTCCTTCAACACATGATCCCTGAATCCTACTAGGGCTATCCAGCCATCGTCGCCATTGTCTTCAAACCATTCCTCATAATAGCTATCGTCGCTCTGGTGGAAATTAAGCACGTTCTCGCCAATCAGTATGTATTTGTTTATGCCCAGGTAGTTGAGCTCATCGGCCACATCGCGCTTCAGCAGCATAATGTCGTTGTTGATCGCATCGTTCCATTCGCCAATCAGCTCAATAATGGCATACTTTTCATCATAATCCACAAACAGGATCTTGATATACATCGTTTCGCTGCCGATGTCATCCCACTGCGGGTGAATGTAAAAATTATAAATGGTGTTGCTGTATTCGAACTCGCTGTACTCGCGGCCATAAAACGGCGACTGCGGATCTTCGGCCGCAATGTATAAATGACGCCAGTTGTAGTACGGTTCGATGGTATGCATAACGGCTACAAATTACTTAATAAAATACTGTATTTGGAATAAAAAAACCTTAAATTATACATATATTTATCCGGTCAAAATGAAAACCATTATTACGAGCTCAGACCGTTCGTTGCTGAATTTAGGGGAGTTAAAACGGTATGGCGGCTTATTCAGATATCTGTCGCTGCGCGACGTATTTGTGCGCTACAAACAAACATGGCTTGGATTTGGCTGGTCGGTGATCCGTCCGCTCATCAACATTATTATTTTTGGCGGCCTGGCCTGCCTGGTGGAGCGCTCGCACAACTATGCCGAAACCTTCATCAAAGTATCGGCCGGTATTGTGTTTTGGCAGCTTTTATCAACAGCCATCACCGATATCAGCAGCTCGCTCACCAATAATGCCAACATACTCACCAAGGTATATTTCCCCAAGCTGCTGCTGCCGCTCTCAAACCTGCTGGTATGCCTCATTGATTTTGCCATTGCCTTCGTTATTTTTTTTATTTTCTTTTTGTGCTTTAAAGGTTTGCCTCCTTGGCAGATTGTGTTTTTGCCGCTGGTAATCGCTTATGGCCTGGTGTTTTGTTTCAGCATTGGGCTAATGATAGCCACGGCCGCTGTAAGGTACCGCGACGTGAAATTTATCCTGCCTTTCCTCATCCAGATATTGTTTTACGCCGCGCCGGTATTCCTCAGCTCCCGGCTGATACTTGACCTCAATATCCCGCATTGGATCAAGGCGCTGTACCAGATGGATCCGCTGGTATTTATCCTCAATGCCTTCAAGTATTGTTTTTATGGCACGTTTGATGTTTTAAACCCTGTATACACCGGCATTGGCATTGGTATCACGGTTGTGCTGTTGTTTGTTTCCATACGGTATTTTCTGAATTTTGAAAAATCATTTGCGGATTATATTTAAAGCATGAGCCAGGTAGCCATAAAGGTTGATAACATCAGTAAAAAGTATGAGCTGCTTCACCAAAAGAAGATGGGCCGCGATTCGCTGGCCGGCGCCTTTGCCGGAGGCATTAAAAATCTTCTTAAATCGAGCCAGAGCACTCATACCCGCGAGGATTTCTGGGCGCTGAAAGATATCAGCTTCGAGGTGAACAAAGGCGACCGGGTGGGCATTGTAGGCCGCAACGGAGCCGGCAAGTCAACACTTCTAAAAATACTGAGCCGGATTGTAAAGCCCAGCAGCGGGCGCATTGAATTTGAAGGCCGCATGGCCAGCCTGCTGGAAGTAGGCACCGGTTTTCACGGCGACCTGACCGGGCGCGAAAACATTTACCTGAACGGCTCCATACTGGGCATGACCAAGCGCGAAATCGACGCGCGCTTTGACGAGATCGTAGCCTTCAGCGAAGTGGAGCAGTTTCTTGACACCCCCGTAAAGCGCTACAGCAGTGGCATGTACGTACGCCTGGCCTTTGCCGTGGCGGCGCACCTGGAGCCTGAAATATTAATTGTAGACGAGGTGCTGGCCGTGGGCGATGCCCAGTTCCAGAGCAAATGCCTGGGCAAAATGGAAGATGTGAGCAGCAAGGAAGGGCGCACCATTTTGTTTGTGAGCCATAACATGCAGGCTGTGCAAAGGCTTTGCAACATGGGCGTGTTTTTGCAGCAGGGGCGGATGATTGAGAAGAACAGCATTGAAAAGGTGGTGCAAAGCTACCTGCAATCGGGTGGAGAAGGCACAGCCGAGTTTAGCATTGAAAAGCCCGAAGATGCGCGACTGGCCTATGCCAGTAAAATAATGATCGAAGACCGTAACAGGAAACCGCTGCGCGAAGTGCCTGTAGGCGCTCCCTGGCAGGTGCGCATTTTATTTAAAGTGCTGAAGCCCACCGAGCATTTTATCATAGGCCTGGGAGTGGTGTCTGCTTTCGATCAGCCCATACGCACCTCGTGGAGCGTGCCACAAAACATTGAGCCCGGCGAATACGAAATGATTTTTGACAACAGCGACCTGATGCTTACCACGGGCAGCTACAAGCTGGTGATAGGCCTGTCGAGCTACGTGCGCACTTTCCAGTATATCAACAACGTGGTAAGCGTTACCATTTCCGATGCCGGCGAAATAGCCTCCGACCAGCGCATTGTAAATACCGACAGCGGCTTAATACTGAACCCCATGCAGATAACACTCAACAAGTTATAATATGTTTTTTTCAAAAAAGAGTGATAAGGAAATCCATCGCAAATACAGCTACTCGCAATGTGGCGAAGACCTGATTATTGATTTTATTTTTGGCGTTTTTAAAATCGAAAAGCCCACCTACCTGGATATTGGCGCGCATCACCCGTATTACCTGAGCAACACCGCTTTTTTTTACGCGAAAGAATCCAGGGGTGTAAGCGTGGAGCCCGATCCTTCTTTATACGCAGTAATTAAAAAAGAGCGCCCGCTCGAAAAAGTGCTGAACGTGGGAGTAGGGCTGGGCCAGCAGCAATCGGCCGATTTTTATGTGATGAACGTGCCCACGCTCAATACGTTTTCGAAAAGCGAAGCCGAGCGTTACGCCGCTTACCCGGGCAAGGAAATAAAAAAAGTGATCCAGCTGCCGCTTTTAACTGTGAATGAAATCATCAAAACCCATTTTAATAACCAGGCGCCCGATTTTATAAGCATTGATGTGGAGGGTATGGACATGGAAATTGTAAAATCGTTTGACTTTAAAGCTTACCGGCCGAAGGTGTTTTGCATTGAAACACTGACTTACACCGAAAATAATACGGAGGAAAAGCTTACCAACATTATTGATTACATGAAGCAACAGGATTACCTGCTGTATGCCGATACCTACATTAATTCCATTTTTGTTGAAAAAGCGGCCTGGAAAAACCGTTAATCCAAACGACACCAACTACTAAGCATGGCTTTTAACCGCGAAAGTTATATAAACAGTCCCATTGAAATTGAAGCCGAGCTGCGGCTATTGCTGGATTGCGAAAAAGTGAAAACCGTGTTCGATATTGGCGCCTGCGAGGCCGAAGATTCCATTCGCTACTCGCTGCTGTTTCCAAACGCCACGGTATATGCCTTTGAGCCACGGGCCGATAACCTGGCCATTGGCCGCGCATCGATAAAAAAACACCAACGAAACAACATTGTGCTGGAAGGCCTGGCTTTGAGCGACAAAAATGGCACCGCTGAATTTTTTCTTTCAGAAGGTGAGCCCGGCGACTTAAAAAACAGCGCCGAGTGGGACTTCGGCAATAAATCGAGCTCACTGCTGCCGCCGGCAGAGGAAATGAAAAAACACACAGCCTGGCTGCAGTTCAATAAAAAAACCGAGGTGCCAACCCAACGCATGGAAGATTATGCGAAGAACAAAACAATAGACGGGGTTGATTTTGCGCACATTGATGTGCAGGGCGCTGAGCTGATGGTGCTGCAGGGCGCCGGTTCGTTTTTAAACCGCATCAAACTCATCTGGATGGAGGTGGAAGCCGTGGAGCTCTACAAAAACCAGCCATTGAAAAGTGATGTGGAAGCGTTTATGAAAAAGAATAATTTTATAAACCTGCTCGATACCGTAAATGCTGTGGCCGGCGACCAGCTGTATGCCAACCTGAATTATTTTAAGGATGACAGGCTGGCGGCATTCAGAAAAGCGCAAAAACGAAAAGCGTTCAAAACCCGGCTTCGGTCTTTTTTTAAATTTTAATCGGGCAGCTTGTTTGTCTGCCTTCATATTTTTTGAACAGCCGCCAACACATAAAAGTAACGGTGCTGATGCCCGTGTATAACGCTTCCTCATTTCTGAATGAGGCCATTGACAGTATTTTAAATCAAAGCTATCCTCATTTTGAGCTGCTTATTATCAACGACGGATCCACAGACGGGTCGTTACAGATTATTGAAAGCTACCGCGACGAACGTATCCGGCTGGTGAACAACGAGCACAACCTTGGTATTATTGCTTCGCGCAACAAAGGGCTTCAGCTGGCCAGGGGCCAATACATTGCCAACATGGATGCCGACGACATTAGCCTGCCCGAGCGGCTTGAAAAACAGGTGCACTATCTCGACGAACATCCCGAAGTGGCATTGCTGGCAACCCGGCTGGTAATCATTAATCCACAAAACGAAGAAACAGGCGTGTGGCCCGAAGATTATTATTGTGTAACGCAACAGGACATAAAGAGCACGTTGCCGGTGACCAACTGCCTGGGACAGCCAACAATAATGATGCGCGCCGAGGTTGTAAAAAAGCTGGGGTATTATCACAAATTTATTCATAACGAAGACTGGGGCCTTTGGCTGCATGTGCTTTCGCAGAAGCAAGGCATTGCCAAATTACAGGCGCCTTTACTAAAATACAGGCAACACCCCGCCAGCACCACAGTTACTGCCAACCGGCGCGGGGTTGAGAAAAAAACACGGCTGTTTAAATGGCGGTATTTAAACTATAAGCTGAGGCATGGCGGACTGCGCCATACCGACTGGCAGGTGCTGTGCTCGTTTATAAAAGACATGCTGAAGGCTGGCTTAAATAAATTGCTGCCGGGCTTATATGCACTCACAGGAAGATTTATAAACTTAAATAAAGGCCGCTTTATAAAACAATGGCTGACCTTGCGAAAGCTTAAATCAAACGGCCCTGTATCCACCATTTATGTATTCCCGTTTTTTCACACGGGTGGGGCAGAGCGGGTGCATGCCTCCATTTTGGAAGCGGTTAACCAAAAAAACAGCATTTGTTTTATTACATCGCGATCGGCCAACCGTGCCTTTTATGAGGCCTTTGCCCGGTATACCCGGTTAGTGGAAGTGGATGAGCTGCTTAAATTTGGGCCAACCGAAGGACAGCTTATAAAAATTATAAAAGGCTACGCCGCTGCCGGGCCTGTTAATCTATTCGGCTGCAATTCGATGTTTTTTTACACGCTTATTCCCCATTTACCAAAGCAGGCGCGTATTATTGACCTGCTGCATGCTTTTGTACACAGTTATGAAGACGGGCCTGAAAAGTGGAGCCTGCCTTATGTGGCAAGCATTGATGGACGGGTGGTGATCAGTCAAAAAACAAAAAACGACCTGGCAGAATTATATAAAAAGCACCAGCTACCTGCCGACTATGTGTCACGCATTCGGGTAATCCGCAATTATGTGGAGCTTAAACCGCCGCCGCCGCCAAAACCGGCCGGTGTTTTAAAAATAGCCTTTGTGGGGCGCGCCGGCGAAGAAAAACGGGTGCCGCTCATTGCCCGGCTGGCAGCTTTGATGCAGCAAAAAAAGGCGCCGGTTGAATTTCATTTTGTGGGCGATGTGGCATCGGCCATTCCAAAAGAGTATCTGGGAGCCTGTATTCTTCATGGAGAAGTAAGCCATGACGACCGTCTGCAACAGCTTTACCAGGAGTTTCACCTGCTTATTATTGCCTCTACCCGTGAGGGGTTCCCGATGGTAATTATGGAGGCCATGATGCAGGGCGTGGTGCCGCTGAGTACCAATGTAGGCGGCATTCCGGAGCATATTCACCCAAACGAAAACGGTTTGTTGGTAACCGCAACGGATGAAACGGCGCTGATGTATGAATTTGAGGCCCGGATCGATGAATTAATGGCAAACCGGGACAATCTGACCAGAATTTCGGAAAATGCTTACCATTACGCTGTGGAAAAGTTCAGCAAAGTGACGTTTTTTAAAGCTTATTCCGCCTTATTTTCGAACTAAGGATTTTAATTAACACCACGTGATTATTGTTAAACTAATGGGAGGCCTGGGCAACCAGCTTTTTCAATATGCTGCGGGCAAAGCCCTGGCGGCGCATCACGGCACCGAGCTCTGGGTCGATCTCTCTTTTCTGGAAGCCGAGGGCGAGCACACCAAACGCCATCTTGAGCTGCAGGCATTTAAGGTTAATTATCGCATTTGCACTAAAAAAGAACTCGAGCGTTTTACCCAGCCTTCCATATTCAGAAAAGCAATCAGCAAATATCTTCCTTTTGCCGGCTTCCAAAATTATATAGCCAACGAAAAAAACTTTGCCTACCAGGAGGATTTTTTTTCGTACCCGGCAAACACCTACCTCAATGGCTTCTGGCAATCAGAAAAATACTTTAAGCAAATACGCGACCTGCTGCTGCACGAGCTTGTTATTAAAAAGCCATTGCCAAACAATTGCGCTGATATTAAAAATGCTATTTTAAAAACACCATCCATCAGCCTGCACATACGCCGGGGCGATTACGTGAGCAATAAACAAGCCAATGCGTTTCACGGCGTATTGCCCATAGCATATTACGAAGAAGCGGTTAATTACCTGAATGCCTTATTTGGTCCGCTCCCAGTATTTGTATTTTCTGACGAGATGGATTGGGTAAAACAAAACCTGCGGCTGAATAATGCCAGCACCTATGTTGATGTGAATACGGGCGGCAGCGCTATTTACGACCTGCATTTAATGAGCCTTTGCCGGCACAACATTATTGCCAACAGCAGCTTTAGCTGGTGGGGGGCCTGGCTAAACGCACAGCCCGATAAAGTGGTGATAGCGCCAAAACAATGGTTTGCCGACAGCAGCATAAACACCGCCGACCTGGTTCCCCCGGGCTGGATAAAGCTCTGACAAAGGGAAATATAAGGGGATTATTTAATACATTTGACCGGCAGATATGGCAGTAAGCGAAAACAAACTGGTTTCCATCATTATACCCGCTTATAATTACGGCGCGTATATTGGCGAGTGCCTTAACAGCGTGCTTGGGCAAAGTTACCCCCACTGGGAATGTATTGTGGTGGACAACGGATCGACCGATAATACTGCCGGTATAGTAACAGCCTATGCCGAAAAAGACAAGCGCATACACTATCACTTTACCGCCCAAAACGGTGTGTCGCGGGCCCGCAACTTAGCGGTATCGCTCAGCGCCGGGCAGTACATACTGCCGCTGGATGCCGACGATAAAATTGCGCCTGCCTATCTTGAAAAAGGGTTGAAACACCTGCAACAGCATCCTGAAATTAAAGTGGTGTACTGCGATGCTGAATTATTCGGGGCCGCTTCGGGCAAATGGGCCTTGCCGGAATATTCGCTGCACGACTTGCTGATCGAAAATTCTATTTTTTGCAGCGCTCTTTACCGGCGCAGCGATTTTGATGCCACCGGCGGATACAACGAAAACATGAAAGAAGGGTTTGAGGATTGGGACTTCTGGATCAGCATGCTGAAACGTGGAGGCAACGTATATAAAATTCCGGAAGTGCTTTTTTATTACCGCATCCGGCAGGCCTCGCGCAATAGCAGCCTCGACCATGAAAAGCAGCTGCGCCTGCGGCAACAGATCTACGAAAATCACCGTGCCCTATACGACGCCACTTTCAGGCTGCCCGATCTTCTGTTTAAAAATAACCTGCTGGCTGGCGAGCTAAAAAACATCAAACAATCGGGACAGTTTAAAGCCGGTAAATTAGCCACGGCTCCGTGGCGCTTGCTGCGTAAAATTTTAAAGGGGGGCAGGGCATGAGATCCGTTTGTTTGTTTGCCTCTTATTTTACTACTGCACAATTGCCTTATTACATTGGCGTTTACCTGGCAGAGCTGAAAAAACATTTCGGTGAGGTAATCTTGTTGAATACTCAAAAACAATTGTCGGCCGGCAGCCTTGATTTTTTAAACAATCTCGGCATCGGGATAATTACCGAAGAGAACGAGGGCTTTGATTTCGGCTTGTGGTATAAGGCTTTTCAAAAAATAAACGCAGAGGGCTACGACCAGGTGGCCCTGGTAAACGACTCCTGCATTTTATTCAGGCCGCTGAACGAGGTGATGAGCTGGTCGCGCACAAACCCTGGCGATCTGCAGGGTATTACCTTCTCCGAAGCCATAGCGCCACACCTGCAATCTTACTTCCTCATCCTTAACAAACGGGCCATAAAGCCAAGCCTTGATTATTTTAACACACATAAGATCATTGCTCACATCGGCGATGTGATCCGCACTTACGAGGTGGGCCTGTGCACACATCTTCTGGCCCAGGGGCTGAGTATGAATGCTTTTGCAGACAATAACGGGTATCGCGGCGAGTTCAGCCCATATTATTATTGTGTGGAGTATCACCTGGCAAAAGGTGTTCCGCTTATTAAAAAGAAAATCCTTTTTTCTTCCTATCGCAGAGACGAGTTGTTTACGCTTGCGCGCATGAATTTTAATATTTCGGCGAAATATTATACCCGGCTCATAAAAAAACACAGTCCGCAGTTACTGATTGATTTTGCACGATTGGAAAATGAAGAAGGACAAGGAATGAGTCCGCTCACAAAAACCAGGTACCACTTCACCCGCCTTGCCATTCAGGTATTAAAACCACTCTACAAAAAAATAAAGCGTGCTTAAGCGGATCTGGAATAAAGGCCTGTGGTTGCTCAATACGGTTATTGGCCGGGTGCATTTATTTTTTGAAAGGGCAGGGTTTCTTAAGCGCATCCCTTTTGGGTTTTATAAAAAAATCGAAAATTCGGTACGCATTAACCACCAATACCCGCTTAATTTTTCTGAAAAAGATGCCGGCCTGTTCAGCCATTACACCAATTATCAGTCAGCCAACGAAGAAGTGTTTGAACTCCGGCAGGTGAATGTGAGCGAGCGGGGTGTGGTGTTCTCATCCTTTAATAATTTTGCCTATGCCTTTCCGCATGTGGTGTTCAGGGCCGATTACGGCTGGCTATACCTGCTTGGGCAGCGTTTGTTTAAAAAGAAAACAAAACCGGCGGATGATAAAACCTATATCCTGGCTTATGATTTCTGGTCGGCCGCCAATTATTACCACTGGCTTATTGATAGCCTGCCAAGGCTGTGGATTGTGAGGGAAGAACTGGCCTCCGAACGATTTTCGCTATTGCTGCCGGCGGCCATTCCAAAATTTGTAAAAGCTTCTTTGGCCTATTTTCCGCTTAAAAACATCACTTACATTCAGACCAATGAGTTTGTTCATATCAACAGATTGCTGGTGCCGCATTACCTGGCCGGCTCGGGGCACATTCACCCGGTAAAAGTATTTGCGCTTAAAAATTACCTGGTTAAAAAAACAGAGCTGCAGGGCACTGGTAAACTGGTGTATGTGAGCCGCAGCAAACAAAAAGCCCGCAGGGTAATAAACGAAGATGAAGTGATAAAGCATTTGTTACCATTGGGCTTTGAGGTGGTTTATTTTGAGGATCATACCTTTGAAGAGCAGGTGGCTATTGGCAAAGGCGCACGGGTGATGGTAACCAGCCACGGCGCCAACCTTACCAACAGCCTGTTTATGCCCGAAAACGCAAATGTGCTGGAGCTCATTCGCGAAGATAATCCCAATTTTTGCTATTGGGCACTTTGCAATGCGGCAAAGGTAAACTATAGCTATCAGCTCTGCCGAACAACCGGCGGCGATCACCTGCTGGTGGGTATGGAACAGTTTAAATCAAACATCAACCGCCTATTGCATGGATAAGCCGCTCATAAGCATCTGCATCCCGGTATACAATGGCGCCACCTTTTTAAAAGAGTGCCTTGATTCGGCAGTGGCACAAACATTCAGAAATTTTGAAGTGGTGATCTGCGACGACGGCTCAATGGATGCCAGCCTGGCCATTGCAGAAACATACCGGCAAAAACACTCTTTCATCAGGGTTTATAAAAATGAATTTAACCTGGGCCTGGTGGGCAACTGGAACCGTTGTATCGAGCTGGCGGCCGGAACGTGGATCAAGCTTTTGTTCCAGGACGATGTTTTGTTCCCGAATTGCCTCCAGAGTTTTGCCCAACATGCCGAAGCCGGATATCCATTACTGGTATGCCGGCGTAATTTTATGCTCAATGAGCAAGCCAGTCCCGATGATGTGGATTATTACACCAACAGGGTTCGCACGCTCGAAAACACGGGCCATTATCATTCAGATAATTTTGCAGCAATTACCATTTCTAAAATAGCAGCGGCAAACATTTCGCTTAATTTTATTGCCGAGCCGCCGCTCACCCTCTTTAAAAAGCAGCTGGTGGATGAGATCGGCCCTTTTGACAGCGACTTGAAACAGATCTGCGACCTGGAGTTTTTTCTGAGAGCCGCCAGCCGCTTTGGAATCAGGTATATTCCTCAACAGCTTTGCGGGTTCAGGATCCACACACAATCCACCACTCAAAAAAACATTTCCGGCAAAAATTACCGCCTGCAATATCTCGAGGCCTTAACCTTTGCCCTTAAATTAATGAGCAAGCCTCAATTTGCTGATTTCAGAAAGGCACTGTCTTATGGCGAGCGGTTTAAGCTGAGGCTATATATAAAATACAAAAGTTACATCGCTTTCAGGGCCATTGGGTCAAAGGAGGAGGAGACCCAGTACAACACATTAAAGCAGAACTACAACGTTTTATGGTTTAACAATTACGAGCGTTTTTATCTTAAGCTGCTAACGCTTCTCAAATCCTGATAACGCATCATACTTTTTTTAAAGAAAAGCCGTTATTTATCTGTAATTTCAGTAATTAAGCCGCTCGGTTACGGTTAAAATCTTAAATTTACGCTTATTATTTTTTGCCGGTGTATATGACGTTTTCGATCATAGTTCCTTCTTTTAACCAGGATGATTTTATAGAGCAAACGCTCCGCAACCTGGTGGAGATCAGGAAAAAAGCCGCAGAAAAACAGATCCGCACAGAGATCCTGCTGTTTGATTCGGAATCAAATCCCAGGGTGCAGGCCATTCTCGAAAAATACAAAAACGAGCTCGACTACCTGGAAATCAAAAAAGACAAAGGGCAATACGATGCCATAAATAAAGGAATAGCAACATGCACCGGCCAGTATTGGACCTGGTTGAACACCGACGACCTGCTGGATGTGGACGGCTTTTTAAAAATAGCCGGTATTTTAGAAAAGCATCCTGAGGTGGATTATATTTATGGCGGCGTAACCTACATTAACGAACACGAACAGGTGATCAAAACCGTAGACCCCTGGAACCTGAGCATGGATCTGCTGGTAAAACAACAGCCAGCCATTTTTCAGCCGGGCTCGTGGTTTAAAAAAAGCTTTACCGATAACATAGGGCTGCTGGCACCGTATTTGTGCTGCTTTGATTATGAATACATACTGAGGCTTTTAAAAAACAAAGCTGTTTTTTACACCTGCCACTTCCCAGTATCTAAATTCAGGTATTATGCCACTTCCAAAACCGGCAGCAAAACCGTGCAGTTTATCCGCGAGCAGCTTAGCATCAGCGGCTTGTACGGCCGCACCTGGTATAATTATCTTTCTGTTTTTTTGCGCTTACGCCTGGTAAAACATTTTTTATTTCCGCGCACATGAAAATTCTTTTACTGTCAGATACGTTTAGCGAGCACACCGAAAAATGGGCCCTGGGATTGGCGGACCAGGGCATAGAAGTGGGCCTTTTCAGCTTTAATAAGGCCGCGTACGACTGGTACCAGCATAAAAACATTACCGTTTTTTTTGAGCCCGAGCATAAGATCAATGCCGAAAAAACGCTGACCAAGCTGGCTTACCTGAAATACGTTACCATCCTTAAAAAAATAATCAGGCATTTTAAGCCCGATGTGCTGCATGCCCATTATGCCACCAGCTATGGGCTCGTAGGCGCACTCAGCGGTTTTCATCCTTTTGTTATTTCCTCGTGGGGCACCGATGTGATGAAATTTCCGGACAAGAACTTTGTTGCAAAATCCATCCTGAGCTTTAATTTTAAAAAGGCCGATTTGCTTTGCGCCACCTCCGGCACCATCAAAGAATATATCGGGAAAATAACCGATAAGCCGGTGAGCGTGATCCCATTTGGCATTGATGTTAAGAAATTTGCACCGCGCGCGGCGAACTCTCTTTTTAATGAGGATGATTTTGTAGTTGGCAGCATAAAGCCGCTTGAGACCTTGTACAACACCAATGTGCTGGTGCGGGCCTTTGCCCAGTTGCGGCAAAAACATGCCCATTTAAAGCTGCTTATTGTAGGGGAGGGCAGCACCGAAAAGCAGCTGAAAGAACTGTGCGACACACTGGGGATCAACAACGACGTGGTTTTTACCGGCCGCATTCCCTTTCAGCAGATCAGCAATTATTACAACATGCTGGATGTGCTGGTAAACATCAGCGAATACGAAAGCTTTGGCGTTTCTATCATAGAGGCCATGGCCTGCGGAAAACCGGTGGTGGTAACCAATGTGGGCGGCCTGAAGGAAATTGTGAGCAGCGATGCGCTGGGCCTGAAAGTGGATGTGGGCAGCGTAGAGCAAACAGCAAAGGCTATTGATAAGCTGATATCCGATAAAGAGCTGTATAACCGCATTTCGGCCAACGGTCGCAGGCATGTGATTGAAAATTACAGCTGGGAAAACAATCTCCGGCAAATGACAGGGGCTTATAACGACCTGATTGTTAAACATTCTTCGAAAAAACACAGTGATTCTAAAGCCAATAAAAAATAAAGAAGAATTTGCGGCAAAGGCTGAGGCCGCGCTGGGAGTGTTTGGCAGCAGCAGCTGGCTGGGGGTGTATGGCGATGCGCTGACCCTGGTGGGCATTTATAAAGACGAGAGGCAGCTCATTGGCGGATTTTACTATTTAAACACCCGGCGCTACGGCTTTAGCTTTATTAAGCTGCCGCCCTATACGCCGCACTGCGGTTTGTTTTTTATTTCCGAAAGTGTGAGCCGGGCTTCGGCCAATAATTTTTCGAAGGAAGTGATGAATGCCGTGTGCGATTTTTTCACACAGCAAAAAAGCACCCTCACCATCCTGGCATTTCCATGGGCCATTATTGATCTTCAGCCCTTTGTGTGGGGCAAGTATAAAGTGGTGCCCAACTACACCTACCACATTAACCTGGGGCAAACGACCGAGGAAATTAAAAGCAATTTTGATCCCAAAAATCGGAATGCCATTGCAAAAGCCGTAAAGGAAGGCGTTACCGTTCAGGAAAGCACACTGGCAAAAGAGCAGCTGTTTGCTTTTTTCGACAGTACGCTTAAAGCAGCCAATGCCAATGTTTACGAAAAAGAGCTTCATCATATTTTTCATCACTTTGCCCGTACTTCCAATTCTTTTAGCATGGAGGCCTACCAAAATGGTAATTTACTGGGTGTGGTGTTTTGTGTTTACGATGCCCGCAGCTGCTACTACCTGCTGGGGGGGGTAAACAAAGGCTCGGGCATAGCGGGCGTAAATAACCTGCTGGTACAGCACAGCATCGAAAAAGCGCAGCAGCTGGGCTGCAGCATTTTTGATTTTGAAGGCTCAATGCTGAAAGGTGTCGAAAAGTTTTTCAGGGGGTTTGGACCACAGCTGGTTCCTTACTATACCGTTAATAAAGGTAATTTTTTACTGGAGCTCTTATTAAAATTTAAAAAGCGTGAACTGTTTTGATCATTGTCCCTGTAAATAACCAGTCTACCCATTACGATAAGCTGCAGGCATTTATCGGGCGGCATCAGCTGCTCTTTAACTCCGCGCCCTGGCTGCAAAATTACCCTGCCGGCAAGTTGGTGCAATGCGCCGTTTTAAATAACAATGAAGAGGTGATTGGCTGCTTTAGCTACTACCGTTTTAAAAAAAACGTGTTTTCCTGCGCCATTTCGGCTCCGTTTACGCCCAACATTGCCTTGTTTTATGTAAATCCTTCCGAATCGGTGGTGGGCAAAAACTCCTTCAACAAAGAAGTGCTGGCAGCCCTGGCCGATTATTTTGACGGCTTAAAGCTGTCGCTGACTGATCTTAACCTGCCCGAAAGCATTATTGACACTCAGCCCCTGATATGGAAGGGTTACAGCTCACACACCCGGTATTCGTATCTCATAGATCTTTCGCAAGCGCAGGAAACGCTTTGGGACAACCTCTCTTCGCAAAAACGCAAAAGTGTGAACAAAGCGGCAAAAGACGGCCTGGTGATCAAAGAAAGCAATGATTACGAACTGATCCATACGCTCATCATTCAATCTTTAAAACGGAATGGCTTGTATAAAAACACCGAGGTGATCCGGCGCATTCTTTTTTCGTTTGCATCTCCAAACAATTCCTTTTCCTATGTTGCGTATCAAAACAACAGGCCTATTGGCGCTACATTTTGTGTGATAGATGGCGGCAAGGCGGTTTACTTGTTTGGCGGCTTTGACGCCGATAACAAGCACCACGGCGCCGGGGTGTCGTGCATGTGGCACAGCATTCTCAAAGCACGCAGCCTCCAGCTCCGTTATTTTGACTTCGAAGGCTCGATGAATGCCGACATTGAGCGCTACTTCAGGGAATTTGGCGGCAACATTGTACCTTATTACAACATACAGAAAATTAACCCGTTTTTAAGAACGCTTTTTGCATTAAAAAAATACCTAAAGGCTTAATATGAAGGCCATTGTTTCTCACGATATCGACCACATTACTGTTTTTGAACACCTGTTTAAGGATGCCATCATTCCTAAATTTATGACGCGCATGCACATTGAGCTGCTGAACGGAAAAATTTCGATGCGCGAATACCTGCTGCGCTGGGCCGATTTTTTTAAAAACAAATGGCAGAATATTGATGAACTTATCACCTTTAATAATATAAACAGCATGCCCTCGTCGTTTTTTATAGCCGTAAACAAAGGCATTGGTCTCAACTACTCAAACACAGCGGCCCTGCTGTGGATAGAGCAGATGAAAAACCGCCACTGCGAAATTGGCATTCATGGCATTGAATTCGACAATTTTCCGGCCATTGAGCAGGAGTACAACCTGTTTAAAAGCTTTACCGGTCGCGGACCTTTTGGCATTCGCATGCATTACGTGCGTAATAACCAGCAAACGTTTGAACTGCTCGAAAAAGCTGGCTATAGATACGACAGCACCGAGCATGCATTTAAAAATCCCTACAAAATAGGCCGCATGTGGGAATTCCCTTTCCAGATAATGGACGGCTGGATTATTGAGAACGGAAAAAAATGGCAATCGCTCGACCTGAAACGCTCGAAAGAAAAAACCCTGGCTATTATTGATAAAGCGCAGGCCAATAATCTCAGCTACCTGGGCATTGATTTTCACGACCGTTATTTTTCGCATTCGTTTAACACCTGGCTCGAATGGTACATATGGCTGGTAGATTACCTGAAAACCAACCGCATTGAATTTGTGAATTTTGACAGCGCCATTAAAGAGCTTGAATCAACCAAAAAAGCATGATGCGTTTTAACCTGACAGTGATACTGGTGACCCTGGCCTTTGCATTGCCGGCACAAAAGAAAAAAGAGATCAAAAAGCTGGGCATTCGCACAGTAACCACCCACGAAATTACCGCTGCAAAAACGCTGAACGACTCGCAAACCACTTATAACGAAGACGGAAAAGTGACGGAGGAGGTTAAATATAACGAGGAAGGAAACCTGCTTTCATCTACCCGTTATAAGTATAACAGCAGCGGCGACGTGGTGATGGAAACCGAGTTTGACGATAAAAATGTGATCCGCGAGATCCGGAAAATGAAATATAATGTGCAGGGATGGAAAACAGAAGAGCAGGTTCTTAACCGGGAGAATACGCTTCAGAAAAAATATGTGTACACCTACAACTCAAAGGGCCTAAGAACCGAGCGCAAAACCTACGACGCTGCGGGCAAACATGTTTCCACCAAACAATACACCTATCAATACCGGTAAGTGAATCAAACAGAAAACATACTGGCGGGATTCGGCCGCCTGCAGCTCAATGAAATACTGCACCACGATGTGGCCAGAACAGATCTTAAGTTTGTGGTGCCGGCAACAGAGCTGCCCGGCCTGCTGCAGACCCTGACGCCGTTTTACAAGGCGCTTGACATCAACAACCGTTTGGTGTTTGCCTATTCCACACAATATTTTGACACACCCGGCTTTGATACATATCTTGAGCATCACAACGGTCGCAACAACCGCTTTAAGGTGCGGCTGCGCTCCTACCTTGACACCGGGCGGCATTACCTTGAGTTAAAGCAAAAAACCAACACCGGTAAAACCATCAAGTACCGCACAGGCCAGCTGCCCGGCGAACCCTTGTATCAGCAGCCGGCCGCCGGGTTTATTACCGCGCACACCACCCTCAACCCACAGTTGCTGCTGCCGGTTATTTGTATCCGGTATAACCGCATCAGCCTGTTTGACACCGGCACCGGCGAAAAAATAACAATAGACACCGGGCTGGAGTTTTTTAGGAACGACGCAAGCCATAAATTAAGTAATTTTGCAGTGATAGAGGTAAAACAGTTTACAAAAGCCAAAACACCGGTGCTGCAGCTGCTTAAAAACATGAAAAAGCAGCCGGTGGCATTCAGCAAATATTGTTTTGGAATTAACTGCCTTTATCCGCAGCTCAAAAAAAACAGATTTAAACCCAAGTGGAACGCTTTAAATAAAATCCTGAATGATCAATTTACTGCCCCTGTTACAGCTCGCTGACGAGCCCATTATTAGCGGAATGGAAGCGTTTGAAAAAATATCGCTCAAGCTGCTGTGCCGGCTGCTCATCGATCTGCTGGCGGTTTTTGCACTCATTAGTGCCGCTTACTTTCCGCGCTACCGCAAGCGCGAGCTCAATTTCACCTTCGTGGTGTTTAACCTGGTAATTTTTCTCATCAGTTTTTTACTGGGCAAAGTGGAGCTCAGCATGGGAGCGGCGTTTGGGCTGTTTGCCGTATTCAGCATGCTGCGCTACCGCACCGAGGAGATCAGCATCAAAGACATGACCTATCTTTTCCTGGTTATCGCCATGGGCCTCATCAGCGCGGTCACTAAAATTAAGGACGCCAGCGATGGCTACGAATACGCGTTTATTGCCATTATCCACGGCTGTATTGTTTTACTGGCCGTGTTGCTCGAAAGCAGGCTTCTGTTTAAAAAGGAAGACGTAAAAATTATCCTGTACGAAAAAATAGAGTTGGTACATGTTAACCGCCACCAGCAATTAATGGAGGACATTAAGATTCGCACGGGTCTCAATGTGTCACGCATCAGCATTGTAAAAATCGATTTTTTAACCGATTCGGCCCAGATAAAAGTATTTTACCTGGAAGATTGATCTGTAGTTTTACACAATTGTAAATCATAAATTCTTAAATTGTAAATCCTTCAATACTATGTCCATCTGGTACGGCGAAATAACGCTCGAATTATTGAATAGTCTCAATCCCGGCACCATCAGCGAGGCGCTTGGCATTTCCATCACCGAAATAGGCCCCGATTATTTAAAAGCCACCATGCCGGTGAACCAGGCCACCAAACAGCCTTTTGGCCTGCTGCATGGCGGCGCCTCGGTAGTGCTGGCCGAAACCCTGGGAAGCGTGGCCAGCTGGTGCTGTGTAAATCGCGAGCAGTTTATTGGGGTAGGGGTGGAGATCAATGCCAACCACCTGGTGGCGGTTACCGAAGGAATGGTTACCGGCGTTTGCACACCCATTCGGGTAAAAGGCCGGGTGCATGTGTGGGAAATAAAGATCTACAACGATAAAAACGAGCTCAGCTGCATCAGTCGCTTTACCTGCATGGCTATTCCTAAAAAAAGTTAGCGATTATTAAAAGTACCTGAGTTCATACTGAACCCGTTTCAGCATCTCTAAATCACCCCATATTACTGAATAAGGAACAAGGTCTCTCAATTCTCTATCTTTAAAAGACCTTTAAGGGTCTACAACCGGTTGGTTTTGTTCAGCAATAAAAAATCTGCCATCACCAAAGCCGCCATGCTTTCTACAATAGGCACTGCACGCGGCAATACACAAGGGTCGTGGCGGCCTCTGCCCTCCAGTATAATTTCCTGGCCCTGCTGGTTTACCGAAGATTGTTTTTGCAACACCGTGGCCACCGGCTTAAAAGCCACATTAAAATAAATTGGCATACCGTTGCTGATACCGCCCTGTATGCCGCCGCTGTTATTGCTTTTTGTTTTAATGGCCGGCTGCTCGCCTTCGCCGGCGGGCTCAAAAATATCATTCAGCTCAGAGCCTTTAAACGCCACACTGCTAAAACCGCTGCCCAGCTCAAAACCTTTTACGGCATTAATGCTCAGCATCGCATGGCCCAGCACGGCATGCAGCTTATCAAACACGGGCTCGCCCAGGCCGGCCGGCACATGTTGAATCACGCATTGGATCACTCCGCCAATGGTATCGCCCTGCTTGCGTATTTTTTCGATGTAATTGATCATCTGCTCTGCAACAACTGCATCGGGGCAACGAACCAGGTTGGACTCTGTTGTTGAAAGATCGAGCCCGTCAAAATTTTTATCGAGCTTTACAGGGCCTACCTGCTTTACAAATGCGTGAATGGTGATGCCGGCCTGCTGTAACAGGAGCATGGCAATGGCACCGGCCACTACGCGGCAGGCGGTTTCGCGGGCGCTGCTGCGGCCACCGCCGCGGTAATCGCGAAAGCCGTATTTCTGGTCATAAGTAAAATCGGCATGCGATGGCCGGTAATTTTCTTTTAAATGCGAATAGTCGGCGGGCTTTTGATCCTCATTTTTTATCACAAAACCTATGGGCGCCCCGGTGCTTTTACCTTCAAAAACACCCGACAACAGCTCCACCCGGTCGCTTTCCTGCCGGCGGGTGGTTATAGATGACTGGCCGGGCCGGCGGCGATCCAGTTGCTGCTGTATAAAACCGGTGTCGATGATAAGGCCGGCGGGGCATCCTTCAACAATACCGCCAATGGCCGGCCCGTGGCTTTCGCCAAAGCTGGTTAATTTAAACAGGGTTCCAAAAGAATTGCCGGGCATATAAAACCAAAAGTAAAGAACTTGACTCAATAATTAAAATAGGGTATTCACTAATTTGCCGTTATAATGCCTGTGGGGTTATTGTACATTTGATCTGAAATAAACCCCTCACCATGAAAAGATCAGTATTATGTACCTGTTTATTGGCGGCTTCAACGCTGCTCAATGCCCAAACGCCGGAAGATAAAATCCGCCGGCAGGCAAAAAAAGAAGGTATCACCGAAGCCGAATGGCCTTTTTATTTAAAAAGAGAAAAAGCCAGGGCCGAAGGCACCTGGAGCGAACCCACCAGGACGCACCATGTGCACAAAACCCAGGCCAATATGGCCGCGCGCACGTCCACCGGCAGCACCTCGGCTTGCAGCAACCTCGATTTTGAAGATGCCAACTACAACAACTGGAGCATTTTTGTTGCAGATAATTATAACTCGGCCGGTCCTCCGTCAAACGTAATTACAGACCTATACCCGGGCCTAAGCGGCGCCAATTTAGCGGGCGATTACAATGCTGTTATTGACAGTGCCAACTCGATGGAGCCCAACTCAAGCATATCGCTCCCGTCTAACTACGCCGGCAAGCACATTGCCCGTGTAAACCACATTGGCAATGGCGCCAAAGTGGGTATTCTTGAGCGGCAGATCAATGTTACCTCCGGCAACCCGTTCTTAAACTTTTCTTACGCCGCTTTTCTTGAAGATGCCGGCCATACCGCGGCCGATCAGCCGTACCTCAATATTATTGTGCTGGATACCAATAACAATGCCGTGCCGGGTGCATCGCTCAACATTGTAGCCACTACCGTTGGCCCTAACCCTGGCTTTGCACAGGTAACCCTGGGCGCACTTAATTATTTTTATAAAGCCTGGACCCCGGTGAGCATTGACCTGTCAGCCTACATCGGCCAGATGGTAACCCTGCAGGTAATAGCCTCTGACTGTGTGCCGGCCGGCCACGGCGGCCACGCATATATTGACTTTGATTGCGGCGGCCCCACAGCGGGTGTGCCCAATGTATGGCCCGGCGACGCCAACTACGATCTCAACGTTGACTTCCTGGACCTGTTTTACGTAGGTGCCGGCAATGGCTTAACCGGCACTGCACGCACCACACCGGGCAATGCCTGGGCAGCCTCGCCATCCACCAACTGGAACCAAAACAGCCTGTACCTGGTAGATGCCAAACATGCCGATTGCAATGGCGATGGCACCATTGATGCCCAGGACACAGTGGCCATTTACCTGAACTATGGCTTGACCCATGCATTTAAAAGCAACCACACCAGCCTGGTAGCCGAAAGCACTGCGGCACCAAAACCTGTTACCGTACAGTCAAGCGCCAACACTATTTATGCCGGCCAGCCGTTTACCCTGAGCTTTAACCTGGGCAACACATCGGCATTGGTAGACAGCATTTATGCCATTGGTTTTTCTATGAGTTATCCCGATCAGCTGCTCGACAATGCATCCTCGGCTATGTCCTGCAATGCGAGCGTTATCAGCAGCCCATCGGGCTTGTTGAATATTTTTAAACCAACCACCGGCTCGGCCGATTTGGCTGTTACCAAAACAAACCAGGCCAACGCCGCAAACGTACAAGGCAGCATTTTCTCGTTAAACCTGCAGGCGGCTCAAAACATTGGCAGCGATGCCAATTTTAACTTCTCACTCTCAAACATGAAAGCCATTACCCGCTCTGGTGCCAACATTCCGCTGGCAGGCGTGGATGCGCAGGTAACCTTTAAAGCTTCAACAGCCACCGGCATTAAAGTGTACAGCGCCGATAAATATTCGGTTTATCCCAACCCGGCGCAAACCAAAATTACCATCAGTGCTCCGGGCGCCACAAAAATCGAGCATTATGAAATTTATTCGGTAAGCGGCGAATTAATTAAGAGCAATACTGCTCTGACTGAAAAACTGGAGATCAACGTATCTGACCTGAGCAACGGCTGCTACCTGGTAAAATTAAAATCAGACAATGGCAGCGTGGTAACCAAACGCTTCATCAAATCCTAAGATCCTGTTTTTGTTTCACCCTCGTAAAAACTTCTGTGCCTAAGCGCGCAGAAGTTTTTTTGTTTTTGTCGCTGTCTCATATTACCGCTAAAAGTTCATTATCCTGCTAAACAGGGTCGCCATAACATTTGGCAATAAAAACAAAAGTCCAGCTCATAATCTAAGACACTGTTTTTGTTGTGTACAAACGCATAAAATAGTTCTAAATCTGTACAAAAATGCTGAGATTTGCGGTTCAGGCAGAACAAGGCATTATGCAAAAACTTCTTCTTAAAAACATTAAACACCTGGTGGGTGTGTACGACCAGGCACCCGCTAAATTATCGGGCAAAGAAATGGCCACAGTGCCGGCCATTGAAAATGCCTGGTTGGCCTGCGACAACGGGCTTATTGCCGAATATGGCCCTATGAGCGATTTTCCGGGCATCAGCAACTGGAAGGATCTGAACGTGATAGATTGTGCCGGGCAGCTGGTAATGCCTTCCTTTGCCGACAGCCACACCCACATTGTGTATGCCGGCAACCGCGAGCAGGAATTCGTAGACCGCATCAGGGGTCTGAGCTATGAGGAAGTTGCCGCAAGGGGAGGGGGAATCCTGAACTCGGCGGCAAAGCTGAGAGCAACCACCGAGGACGAGCTTTTTCACCAATCAAAAGAGCGCCTGCTCGAAATTATAGCACAAGGCACCGGGTCGGTTGAAATTAAAAGCGGTTATGGCCTCAGCCTGGAAAGCGAGCTCAAAATGCTGCGTGTGATCCGCCGGTTAAAAGATCTCGACCTGATCCCCATCAAAGCCACGTTCCTGGGCGCACACGCCATTCCACCCGAATTTAAAAACAATAAGGCAGGCTATATCCGCCTCATCATTAACGAAATGCTGCCGGCTATTGAAAAAGAAAAGCTGGCCGATTTTATGGATGTGTTTTGCGAAAAAGGATATTTTGATGCGGCAGAAACAAAACAATTGTTGCAAGCCGGCAATACGCATGGCCTGGTGGCCAAGGTGCATGCCGAGCAGCTGAGCCACTGCGGCGGCATACAGGCTGGCGCCGAATGCAGTGCCATCAGCGTGGACCATTTGGAATATTGCAGCGAGGCCGATATTGCCTGCTTAAAAAACAGCGCCACCATGCCCACCATTTTACCGGGCGCCGCTTTTTTTCTCAGCCTGCCACTGCCACCCGCCCGCAAAATAATTGACGCCGGCTTGCCGCTGGCCTTTGCCAGCGATTATAACCCCGGCAGCTGCCCCAGCGGCAACATGAAGCTGGTAATGAGTATGGCCTGCGTGCAATATAAGCTAACACCCGAAGAAGCGTTTAATGCCACCACTATTAACAGCGCCTACGCCATGAGTGTGCAGAACAAAACAGGCTGCATAGCACCCGGCAAGCTGGCTAACTTAATTATTACAAAAAAAATAAGCGGTATCGGATCGCTGGCCTATGCGTTTGGCAGCGATGCTATTGACAAAGTGATTGTGAGCGGAAAAGTGTTTAAATGAAAAGCCCGGCGATATAATAGCATACGCCGGGCTTTTTCGTGGGTGTTGTAAAAGCGTTATTATTTAATCGAGCACTCTGTTTTATAGTTGTAAGTAACAGGGTTCATATTTGCATCAAGGCCTGCTCCGGTATAAGACATATCACCGTCGTTGCATTTTTTCTCAGCATCTTTTTTCTTCATTTTATCGGTTTTGCCCGAAACTGTTGAACCACCTGAGGGAGCATTTGTAGTTGTTACACATTCGCAAGTGTACTCTTTTTTGCAGGAAGTCATTGCCATGCAAGCAATGGCGGCAAGAATTAAAACTTTTTTCATTTCTTTATGGGTTAAATGTTTACGGCGGCAAATCTAACAGAAATGTCCATAACAAAAACCTGCGTTTTGTGAATTACCTGTTTTAATTTGCAAGTGGCAAGCTTTGGTTTGTAAATAACAGCTGCAGGTTTACCGCCGGTATCATACCTCCCTCTAAAGGGCTAAACTCAGTTAATCTGGCAGTTAACTGCACTGTAAGCAATATTGCCATTGCCCTGGCGGCATATTTTTTGGGCTTTTTTCTTAGTGGCTTTTATAGTGGAGCTTATTTCAACCGCAGAGCCGCTGCTATTGGATGCCGTGCACACACAGGTATGGTCTTTGCGGCAGGATACCTGCAGGGCAAAAAAGAGAAAAGCAGTAAGAATTGGTTTCATAGCCGATGTAAGCATAAAAATAATACTTCTTTTGTAACCCGGCAATTTTAGCCGCTTAAATAAATGTTTGCTCCAGGTAGGGTGGGGCCTGTTATCGGGAGCTTATGCCCTTTGATGCAGAGTTTTTGCTTATACCCATTAAAATAAAAACAACCATAACATTGTAAAACACCGCCAAATAAAAAAGGCTCCTTTTCAGGAGCCTTAATTTATTCAGATAATCAGGGATTAATCAATAACAATCACCAGGTATTTGGAAGCGCTCCAAAATTCTTTAGGATTGGTGATCTCCAGTTTTTCGATTGGCTTTTCACCCACCAGGCGGTACGAGTTTTTTGGATGCGTGGTTACGATCTTGGCTTTTTTAGCGCCAATGTTAATGGTGGTGGCTTGCTCAACATCTATTTTGGTAAAGTATTCTTTATTAAAATCAGAGTTTACCGTGGTGGTTTTGCCAATGCCAATAAAGCCGCCTTCGCGCGAGATCACTTTTTTATCCTTTAGCTCTTTGGCTGTGCCAATGGCATAATAAGCGGTGTTCAGCATTTCGGTTTTGCCGGCGCTTTCGGCTTCCACGGCCTGGTAGTTAGTGTTAAGATTAGAGAGTTCAATATTAAGGCCTTCCATTTTTGCTTTCAGATCCGCAATCTCGGTGTCTTTCAGGTTAATGGTGTTCTGCAGGTTCTCGATCATTTTTTCAAGCCCTTCCAGTTTCAGGTTGCTTTCTTTGAGCTTTTTCGTGAGCGAGCCAATGCGATTTTTGTTTTTGGCCATCAGATCGTAAATAGACTGGATGTCTTCTTTAATCTGACCCGATTTGCTTTTTACGTCGCCTTTTTCGCTGGCATTGGTCACAATTTTTTCTTTTTCCTTTATCGCATTCAGGTTTTCCTGGATTTCGTTAAAAGAAGCAATAAATTCCTGTAAGGCGGCTTCTTTTTGGTTCAGTTCACCGCTCAGGTTACCATTAACAGCAGCAAGACTATCGGCAAGTGGGTTTTTATTTTTTTCGGCGTCGTTACCGCAACCGGTAAAGGTTAAACTTCCTATTGATAAAATTAAACCTGCAACAATAATTTTCAGTTTTTTCATAGAATTGTATTTTTTGTTAATACTGTTAATTTTCACAAAGTAACCTAAAACAAATAAAAAAAGGCGCTAAAAGGCGCCTTTTTTACTAACAGGATATGATTTTTTAACAAAACTCGTCGTAAACCGCTTTCAGGTGCTCTGAGATGGCAGCGGCATTGTGGCCTTCAATGTTATGACGCTCTACAAAATGAACCAGCTCGCCGTTTTTGAACAGCGCAATGGCCGGGCTGCTTGGCGGGTAAGGGGTAAAGTGCTTGCGCGCCTGGTTTACGGCTTCAATATCAAAACCGGCAAATACGGTAGTAAGCCTGGCCGGCAGCTTTGAGTTTTCGAGGCTCTTTTTTACACCTGGGCGGGCAGCACCTGCTGCACAGCCACATACTGAGTTTACAACCATCAGCACGGTGCCTTCTGATTTTATAGCGTTGTCAACATCTTCGGGGCTTACTAATTCAACAAAGCCGGCCGATGTTAATTCAGCCTTCATGGGATTTACTATTGCTTCGGGATACATTGCTTAAAGAGATTTATATATCACAAAGTTAAATACAAATTATGGTATAGTTACAGAAACGTGTTAAATTGTTTTAAAACAAGGTTTTATTTAAAATAAAAAGCCACCGGTAAGCTTTTACAATTCTGTTATATTTGTCCGTATATATTTAAAAACACTATGCAAAAAACCGCCATAACCGTTGCTTTGGTTTTATTGGGCTTGTACCATCAGGCCCAGGTTACGCCCTCAAAAGCCGGTGCGCCGCAAAAAGCCGCCGAAACCGACATTTCCATCCCCTACGAAAAGTTTCAACTGGCCAACGGCCTTACCGTGCTGCTGCACGAAGACCACAGCGACCCCATTGTATACGTAGACGTGACCTACCACGTAGGCAGCGCCCGCGAGCAACAAGGCCGAAGCGGCTTTGCACATTTTTTCGAGCACATGATGTTTCAGGGCTCAAAAAATGTGGCGGATGAGCAGCATTTTAAAATTATTACCGAAGCGGGCGGCACGCTTAACGGCACCACCAACACCGACAGGACCAACTATTTTGAAGTGGTGCCAGCGGTGCAGCTCGAAAAAATGCTGTGGCTGGAAGCCGACCGCATGGGATTTTTGCTGGACTCTGTAACACAGCGCAAGTTTGAAGTGCAGCGGGCCACCGTAAAAAACGAGCGCGGACAGCGCTACGACAATGCACCCTATGGCCTGGTGGGCGAAAAAATAGGCGAGGCGCTTTACCCGCAGGGCCACCCTTACAGCTGGACCACCATAGGCTATATTGACGACCTGAACCGCGTGGATGTAAACGACCTGAAGCGGTTTTACATGCGCTGGTACGGCCCCAACAATGCGGTACTTACCATTGCCGGCGACATTGAAAAAGAGCGCGTGAAAGAGCTGGTTGAAAAATATTTTGGGAGCATACAGCGCGGCCCTGAGGTAAAAGGGCAGGTGGTGGCCCCGTTTAAACTTGGCGAAAGCCGTTATGTTTCTTATGAGGATAATATAAAATTCCCATCGGTGAATTATGCCTGGCCAACGGCCGACATTAAGCAAAAAGACGATGCCGCTCTGGATGTATTGGCCATGGTGCTTTCGGGCAGCCAGGGCTCGCCGCTTTACAAGGCCTTTATCGAAAGCGGCAAGGCCGCCAGTGCCAATTCATTTCAATATTCGCGCGAGCTGGCCGGGCAGTTTCAGGTTACCATTCGCGCCAACCCTGGCACACCGCTGGCCGATATGGACAAAGAGCTGAAAAAGGTGCTGGAGGAGTGGGAGAAAAAAGGCGTGAGCGACGACGATCTGGCAAAATTCAAAGCCCAGTACAAAAGCAATTTATACAACGTGCTGGGCACCGTGCAGGGCAAAGGCGCCAACCTGGCTTCTAACTTTACCCTGATGGGCGATGCCGGTTATATTAAAAATGCAATGGCCCTGCGCATGGGGCTTACCAAGGCCGATGTGATGAATGTCTACATTAAATACATTAAAAATAAGCCGGCAGTTATCTTAAGCTGTTTGCCAAAGGGCAAGGGCGATTTGCGGGTACAGGCCGATAACTGGAAAATGTATGAGCGCACCATAGAGCAGGAGGGAGCCGAGTATAAGAACCTGAGCTTTAAAGAGCCGGTGGATGCCTTTAACCGCTCGCAAATACCAAACGCTCTTGACGCCCGGCCGCCGCACATTGCCGATTTTTACAGGATAAAAGTGGGAAAAGAAATTCCGTGTATTGGAATTAAGGACTCCGAGATCCCGAAAGTGAACATTCTTATTTCCTTTAAAACCGGGCACCGTTATGAGCCTAAAGAAAAATCGGGCCTGGCACAGTTAACAGCCTCTATGCTTGAAAAAAGCAGTCTTAAAACAAAAGCCGAGGAGCTCGAAAACAAGCTGGACCGGCTTGGATCGAGCGTAAACATTAGCTCAGGCGAAGAAGAGCTTGGCATTGGCATTCAGGCGCTTAAGGAAAACCTGGCGGCCACTCTTAAAATTGTGGAGGAAAGCCTGTTTGAGCCTAAATTTGACAAGGATGAATTTGAGAACGAGAAAAAGCTGCAGCTCGACGGCATTGCCCAGGCGCAAACCAATGCCGGTGCTATGGCCAATGCCGCTTTCAGAAAAGTGCTTTATGGCGCAGAGCATGTGATGAGCTACCCGGTTTCCGGCACTGCCGAAACGGTTGGCAGCATTACCCTCAAAGACGTGGAAGACTACTACAAAAAACTGAATGCGGGCAATGTTTCGGTAACCATAAGCGGCGATATGGATGCGCAGCAGGTAACCCGGGAGCTGGCATTCCTCTCGCGCCTGCCGGCCGGTAAGGCCGATGAGCTGAAGGAGCCCGAGGTTCCGAAAATAGAGAAGACAAAAATTTATTTTGTGGATAAGAAAAACGCTGCGCAAAGCGAAATCCGCATTGGCTACATAGCGGTGCCTTACAATGCCACAGGGGCTTACTTTCGCTGCGAGGTTATGAACTTTAGCTTTGCAGGGGCTTTTAACAGCAGGGTGAATTACCTGCTGCGCGAAATAAAAGGCTGGACCTACGGCGTTCGCGGCGGCTTTTCGGGCACACACTTTGCCGGCCCCTATACCATAGCCGGCGGGTTTAAAAGCAACACCACCGACAGCACGCTTGTGGAAATATTCAAAGAGCTGAAAAAATATGGCGAAAGCGGCATTACGGCCGATGAGCTGAAATTTACCAGAAGCGCCATGATACAGGCCGACGCGCTAAAATACGAGTCGCCCCAGCAAAAGCTGGCCTTTGGCAAACGCATGCTGGATTACGACCTGCAAAAAAATTATGTAACCTGGCAGGCCGATATTCTGAACAAAATTCAGAAAACAGAAGTGGACGATGTGATCCGTCATTTTTTGCCTTATAACAACATGGCCATTGTGATTGTGGGCGACAAAGCCACCAATTTTGAAAAAGTGAAAAAACTGGGATTTGACGTGCAGGAGATGGATGTGAACGGAAAAATTATAAATTAAAATAGTACATTTGAGCCGTAAAAAATTAATATGAGCTACGATATAATAGTTATAGGAAGCGGACCGGGAGGTTATGTGACCGCCATCAGGGCCTCACAGTTAGGATTTAAAACCGCTGTTGTTGAACGCGAAAACCTTGGGGGCATTTGCCTCAACTGGGGCTGTATTCCCACCAAAGCATTATTAAAAAGCGCGCAGGTATACGAATATCTTAATCATGCCAAAGATTATGGCATTAGCGCCGAAAACATAAAAGCCGATTTTAGCGGTGTGGTAAAACGCAGCAGGGATGTGGCGGAAGGCATGAGCAAAGGCGTTCAGTTTTTGATGAAAAAAAACAAGATCGACGTGATTATGGGATCTGCCAAGGTGAAGGCCGGGAAAAAAGTGGAAGTTACCGGCGCCGATGGAAAAGTGAGCGTGATCGACGGGAGCCACATTATTATTGCTACAGGCGCCCGCTCGCGCCAGCTGCCTAATTTGCCCCAGGACGGTAAAAAAATTATAGGCTACCGCGAAGCCATGGTGCTGCCCAAGCAGCCAAAATCGCTGGTAGTGGTGGGCAGCGGCGCCATTGGCGTTGAGTTTGCCTATTTTTATGCCACCATGGGCACCAAGGTAACCATCGTGGAGTTTCTGCCAAACATCGTTCCGGTAGAGGACGAGGAGGTGAGCAAACAGCTCGAAAAATCGTTTAAAAAAGCCGGCATCGAAGTGATGACCGATGCATCGGTGGAGAGCGTTGATACCAAAGGCGAAGGCTGCAAAGTAAACGTAAAAACCAAAAACGGAAACGTAACCCTGGAAGCCGACGTGGTGCTTTCGGCCGTGGGCATTGAGGCCAACATTACCGGCCTGGGCCTTGAAGAAACCGGCATTAAAACCGAAAAGGGAAAAATTATCACCGATAAATTTTATGCCACCAACGTGCCGGGCTACTACGCCATTGGCGATTGCGTGGGCGGCCAGGCGCTTGCCCACGTGGCCAGCGCCGAAGGCATTACCTGCGTTGAAAAAATAAAAGGCCTGCATGCAGAGCCTGTGGATTATGACAACATTCCGGGCTGCACCTACTGCCAGCCCGAAGTGGCCAGCGTAGGCATGACCGAAAAGAAAGCCAAGGAAGCCGGCCTGCAGATCAAAGTGGGCAAATTTCCATTCTCTGCTTCGGGCAAGGCAAAAGCCGCCGGAGCCGCCGATGGGTTTATCAAGCTTATTTTTGATGCCAAATACGGCGAGCTGCTGGGCGCACACATGATCGGGGCCAACGTTACCGAAATGATTGCCGAGATTGTGGCCATCCGCAAGCTCGAAACCACCGGCCACGAGTTGATTAAAACCGTGCACCCGCACCCAACCATGAGCGAGGCCATTATGGAAGCGGCCGCCGCTGCCTATGGCGAGGTGATTCACTTATAATGAGCTTAATTTTGACACGAAGCGCCGGTAATGATCCGGCGCTTTTTTTATGACCCGCTTGAAACAGAATGAAGGATTATCTTTTTAGCGCGCTGGAGCCCGGGGATATTGAACGCATCACCGACCTGCAGCCCGAAGGCTGGGCTGACATTCGCATTGCCGCCAGGTATTTTATACAATCGCCCAATTGCCAGCCTATTAAGGTAACGCAGGGCAACCGCATCATCGGGCTGGGCAACAGCCTGCTGCACACCAATACTGCCTGGCTGGCCGCCATTATCGTGCATCGCGATTACCGAAACCAGGGCCTGGGGCTGTACATTACGCAAACACTGGTAAATGCCGTAAAGAACAAGGTTGAAACCATTTATCTGGACGCTACCGAATTTGGATACCCGGTTTATACAAAACTGGGCTTTGAGGTGGAAACAGAATACCTCCATTTTAAAGGGACAACGCAGCCTTCATCACTTATTTCAGAATTTATAGGGCCGTTTAAACCCGAATACAGCGAGCAGGTACTGGCCCTTGACCGCCTGGTATCGGGCGAAGACAGGCACTTTATCATAAACGAGCAAATTGGGCAGGCGCTGGTGTATGCAGAGAATAAGCGCGTGAGCGGTGTTTTTTTTCCCACGCTGCGCGATGGCTTTATTATTGCCGCCAACGACCCGGCCGGTATAGCGCTGATGAAACTGAGGCTGAAAACATTTGACAACGCTATTTTTCCAAAAGATAACCAGGCAGCGCACAATTATATCCATGCTTTGGGTTTCACATTTCAGCGGTCGTCGAAACGCATGCGCCTAGGAAAAGAAAGGCCCTGGCAGGCCGGTCGCATTTATAACCGCATCAGCGGCCAGCTGGGCTGAGCTTAAGTTTTAAGAATCATTAAGAATCAGCCTGTTTTTACGGCTGCAAAGTTGTGTAATTTTAAACAATGAAATTTTGCCTGATCATAGCGTTGCTTGGCACCATTGGCATTTGGCCTGCGCCGCAGGTTTCCAAACATAGTGAAGCGGCAAGCACCGCTTCGGCATACCTGAGCTGCGGCGACACCCCCGCGCTGAATCAAAAAATTATTGAATTTGTAAAAACAAAAATAAATAAAACCGTGGGCCGGGGCGAGTGCTGGGACCTGGCGGCGCAGGCCCTGAATACCACCGGCGCCGACTGGGACAAGGGTTTTGGGTTTGGAAAAGAAGTGCGCCCGGGCAAAGACTGCATTTATCCCGGCGACATTATCCAGTTTGAGAATGTGACAATGGAATATACACGCGACAATCGCCTGTACAAAGAAAAAATGAAGCAGCACACCGCTGTTATTTACGAGATAAAAAGTGCCGGAGATTTTGTACTGGCCGATCAGAATACCACGCAGAATGGCCGTAAGGTGGGCCTGAGCCCAATGAGCCTTCAAAACATCACACACGGAAAATACACCATTTACCAGCCTATTTTAAAAAAATAAATCCTGCCGCTTAGCCGAGCAGGAGCAGGTCAAACAGTTCTTCCCGTTTCATTTCCCGTACTTCGCCGGGCTGCATGCTGCCAAGCTCCAGCTTTTCTATCCGGGTGCGAATCAGGCGGTGGCAGTTGTGCCGCACAGCCGAGCACATTTTTCGTATCTGCCGGTTTTTCCCTTCGGTAAGCACAAACTCCAGCCAAGTGTGAGGGATAAAATCCTGGAATTCGTTGCTGCGTGCTGCTATATGCGCCGGCTTATCCACGCGGCACACTTCGCAGGGAAGGGTGCGGTAAAGCCCTTTTTTCTTCACCATAATATCCAGGCCGGTTTTTAATTTTTCGATGGTTTCGGGCACTACCTCGCGCTGCACCTGCACCAGGTAATGGCGCCGGTGGTTTTTGCCGGGGTGCAGCAGCCGGCGGGTTAGTGTTTTATCGGTGGTGAGTATCAGCAGCCCCTCGCTGTCCTCATCGAGCCGGCCTACGGCATGCGTGCCTGCCGGAAAGTCAAAATGCAGCTCACCTAACAATCGCTGGTTGTAAGGGCTTACAAACTGAGAGATCATTTTGTAAGGCTTATATACAATAAAATACTGGTGTTCCATGGCCCTGCCGGTGGGCAAAAATAAATTAAAAAGCCCAACATGGCCCGGATTTTAATATCTTTAAATTTAAAATTCCGGGCCCAATGCCTTTACCGCCAACATCTGAAAAAGATCTTACCATCCGCCGGGCCGGGGCCAGTGACCTTGAAGCTCTGAGGCAGATCAGCATCCGCACGTTTACCGAAGCCTTTGCAGAACAAAACACCGAAGAGAACATGCGGGCCTACCTGGATGAAAAGTTTAACGGGGCCGAGCTGCTCAAACAGATCAACACCGATGGATCGTTGTTTTTTACAGCAGCCGGCGGTAACAAATTGCTCGGATATCTGAAAGTGAATTTTGCCAGCGCACAAAGTGATTTGCAGGCAGAAAACACGCTTGAAATTGAACGTATTTATGTACTGCAGGAATGCAAGGGCACCGGCGTGGGCAGCAGGCTGTTTGAAAAAGCGCTGGAGCTGGCCAAAAGCTGTGGTATCAGTTACCTGTGGCTGGGCGTGTGGGAGCACAATCACAGCGCCATAGCCTTTTATAAAAAACACGGCTTTATTGAGTTTGAGCGGCACCTGTTTAAGCTGGGCGAGGATGAGCAAACCGACCTGCTGATGAAACTGCCGCTTTAAACTATTACTATTATAACATTATGAATACCAAAGCGCTTGAAAAGCTGAAATACCCCATTGGCCGGCACCATTTTGCAGGCCGGCTCACAGCCGGCGAGCTGGCACTGTGCCTTGAGCACATTGAAACCCTGCCACAGCGCGTGGCAGTTGCCATTTCCACTTTATCGAACGGGCAGCTGGATACGCCTTACCGGCCGGAGGGCTGGACGGTGAGGCAGGTGGTGCACCATTTTGCCGACAGCCACATGAATGCTTTTATCCGTTTTAAAATGGCGCTTACAGAAAACAAGCCGGTTATAAAGCCTTATGAAGAAGCGGCCTGGGCGGCCATGCCCGATTCGCAGCAATTGCCGGCCCAATTAAGCCTCGGGCTGCTGGCCGCCCTGCACCAGCGCTGGGTGTTTGTATTAAAGCACTTAAGCCCAGCCGACCTGCAGCGATCGTATTTTCACCCCGAAAGTAAAAAAGAGTATACGCTTGAGGAGGCCGTGAGCCTGTATGCCTGGCATGGCAACCACCACCTGGCCCACATTACCGGGCTGAAACAAAAAAATAACTGGAAATAAAAAAACACGCTGCCATAGGGTTGTCAGTAACCCCCTTTTACTTTGTAAAAAAAATTAAACCCATTGCCATGAACAGGATCGACAGGTTGTTTGGAATTTTAACCTTATTGCAGTCAAAAAAATACGTAACGGCCGAAAACATTTCCGAGAAATTCGAGATCAGCGTACGCACGGTATACCGCGATGTAAAGGCGCTGTGCGAGCAGGGCATACCGGTGAGCTTTGAGCAGCCCAAAGGCTACTTTATTGTGCCGGGATATTTTCTGCCACCGGTTTCCTTTAGCTCCGACGAGGCCAATGCGCTGCTGCTCATCGAAAGCCTGGTGAACGGGTTTTCCGACAAATCGATACAGCTGCATTATTCCAACGCACTTAATAAGGTAAAAGCCGTGCTTGGGCATTCGCAAAAAGAAAAGCTTGACCATTTGAGCAGCACTATTAAATTACAAATACCTGGTTGTATGAATTATAGCTTTGATTATCTCTCACAGCTGCAGCGGTCTATTTCGTGCAAAAGCACCATTGACCTGGAATATGCCAGCGGACAGGGCGAAATAAGCAGGCGCCATGTTGAGCCCATTGGCCTGGTGTTTTATGCGCTTAACTGGCATCTTATTGGCTGGTGCCGGCTGCGCAACGATTACCGCGATTTTAAAGTGTCGCGCATTATCAAGCTGCAGGATACCGGCCTGCCATTTCAAAAAAACGATCACATGGAGGTGCAGGAATACATGAAACAATTGCCCGTACAATACTAACGGTTGTTATACAACCGCACTAAAGCCCGGAAATTGATCATTTCCGGGCTTTTTTATTTTATGTTGTGTTATGTTACAATTTGCAGTTGAAGCTTGTGGTTTTAAAAAAAATTTCAACTGCCAAAAACAGGCTGCCATAGGGTTGTCATCCTGGCCCTGTAATATTGCTGTATAATAAAACAAACAATATGAAAACAACAGAATTATTTCTTAAGCAAATGGAGCAGGAAGCTCTGACAACCCGTAAAATGCTGGCCCTGGTGCCTTTTGACAAAGCCGAATGGAAGCCGCACGAAAAAAGCATGACCTTGAAGCAGCTGGCAGCGCACGTAGCCGAACTGCCGGGCTGGGTAAGCATGGCGCTTACCACCGATGAGCTGGATTTTGCCAACAACCCTTACCAGTATCCAAAAATAAATAACGTGAACGATCTGCTGGCGTTTTTTGACGAACGGCAGCAAAGCGGCACCACCGAATTAAAAAAAGCCAGCGAAGCCGACCTGTTGCCAAACTGGACCCTCCGGAACGGAGAGCAGATTTATGATGTGTCGCCCAAAAGGGAGGTGGTGCAGGTGGCCATCAGCCAAACCATCCATCACCGCGCCCAGCTGGGAGTGTTTCTCCGGCTGCTCAACGTTCCCATTCCGGGAAGCTATGGGCCGAGCGCCGACGAAATGCAATAAAAAGAGGAGGTACCGGAATTCTGAAGCATTAGGATATTATTAATAAAACGAAAAAGCTGCGACCAACGCAGCTTTTCTTATGATTAACAATTAAATCGATTAAGCCGGCCCGGCTTTATATTGTTAATAAGAACCTATTGGAATTCAAGCCAATAGTTATTATATTTATTTATACAAAACCATTAATAATTAATGCCATGATCAGTTTAAATTTAAAATTACTGCCGGCATCTAGTAATCCGGCTGTATTGGGCTCCAATCAAATGTCAGAAAAATCGTTCAATCACTTAAAGGGGCTCATTGGAGGTTTGCGGTGTAAAAAGCATCCAAGCTTTAAAAATGTGTTCAACATAGTGGCGGTTGAGGGCAAGGATCCTAAAATAGAAGTGGTGAGCGTATGCTGCCGCGATTTTCTTAACAGCCTCGGTCACGGGTAAGACTGTGCCTCTAATCTTCCAATTCAAGCACAGCTTCCAGAACGCTGAGCGCAGTTTGCCGGGTTTTCAAAAAAACATCGGTGTGTTTTTCTTTTTTCCCGGTGCCGGGCGTGTGTTTTAAGTGGCTAAGCAATTGCTGCAGCTGCAGCGTTTCTTTGGCATAGCGTGGATGAGAAAGCACTTTTATGCTGCGGCAAATAGCGTTAATGCGGCTTTGAAGCAGGTCCAGGTCAAAGCCCTGGTTAAGCGTTTTAATATCAATGATCCCGGTTTGCAAAACATCAACTAACCTTTCCATAACAAAATACAGAAATGCTAACATACGGTCTGCGCAATACCACAATATTAAGACAGGGTTAATAAAAACCGCCTCTTAGGCTGTAAGAGGCGGCGGTTGTGTTTTAGGTGAATGACAAAAATTATGAAAATGCCATTCCTAACAAATTTAGTATAAAAACCGATAAATCTGCGATGGGCTAAAATAAAAAAACCGCCTTCCTATACCACACAAATAGAAAGGCGGAATTGTGTTTTTTATGCGACTGAATCATCTAAAAACTAAATCGCTGATACAAAAATAGACAGGAGTGGGGGCTTCGAACAACAAAATAGAAGTTCGGGGCAATTGAATCGATAAACGGGGAATATGTAAAGAAAAAACCGCCATCCGGAAACCCCATATTACCGGAGGCGGTTGCTATTATAGAAAAGTAAATCCTTTTGAGATTTACCGGCCACAGATAAACAACTATCGTGCCGTTTCGCTTAATAACTGAACTTATTTACTGAATAAGTGTGCGATAATTGAGCCAGAGCACATTATTATAGGGCGATCCGGCGGGGCAAAACGAGGTGGGATACGCCACCGGGCCGGGGTTGCCGCTGCTTACGGTAATGGGCAAAGGTGCGGCTGTGGTACTGCCAATTTGTACCACCGTTACTTTATAATCGCAGGCCGTAGGGCCACCGCCGCAGGCGCAGGACGGTACTGCAAAGAAATTAACCGGGCCGATGGTGATGCCGCTGTAAGACGCGCAAATAGCTCCGCCACACAATACCACCACATTCACTTTTACATTGCAGTTGGTTTTATTGTCGATGGTATATCCGTTGCAGTTTGCCTGGGCGCTGGCCGATGATGTGGAAAAGAAAAGAGCGGCTACAAACAGGGTAAGCGCTGTTAATGGAGTTAAAATGCTTTTTTTCATAATGCTGAATTTTTAAGGTTAGAATTGAACAGGGGTTTGGCTTAAAGATATTGCCGCAGGCGGGGTTTGTCAATCCGTAAAATCACCTAGGTAGTACGGTTTTATTTTAACAGGTATATTTTTTAATGCTGGGCTTCGAACTGAGGGAAACAAACATGTGATAACAGAGCTGTAAAGCTCTTTAAACATTTCACATTTTACATAAATCATTAAAAATCAACACAATTCAATCAAATAAAATACTACATAATTAACATTATGTTAAGTATAAATTTCCTATAAAAAAGCATCCCTTAAAAAAGATACTTTTATACATTAAACTGATTTTTTTGAGCTCTGCTCTATTTTAGAATATGCAGGACATCTTTCATGGCTTTTGCATGATACAAATGACACCGCAATAACAACAGCCACCACTGAAAAGGCAAAGAATTTTTTCATGCGTTAAACTGATTTTTTTGAGCTCTGCTCTACTTTAGAATATGCAGGACATCTTTCATGACTTTTGCATGAAGCAAATGACAGCGCAATAACGGCAGCAATAAATGAAAGTGTAATGAGTTTTTTCATATTTCAAATTTGTTTTTAAAATTAACTATTTACTTTTACAAATAAAAATTTTAGCGAACGGGTTCTTCACAAAATAACACAATTACTATGCCAGGCACAACTTCTTTTCCGGAATGGAATCAATTGCTGAAACCGGAATACGAAAAAGAATATTTTAAAAAACTCAGCGGCCTGGTGGAAGACGCTTACCGGCACCACGAGGTGTTTCCTCCCAAACCGCTTATTTTAAATGCCATTCGCCTGTGTGCCTTTAATGCCTTAAAGGTGGTGATTATTGGTCAGGATCCTTACCATAACTACGGCCAGGCCAATGGCCTGTCGTTTTCGGTAAACGATGGCGTGGCCCAGCCCCCCAGCCTTAAAAATATTTTTAAGGAGCTCGAAAGCGATGTACCTGGGTTTAAAACACCCCAATCTGGCAACCTCGAAGCCTGGGCCAAACAAGGCGTGCTGATGCTGAACTCCGTTTTAACCGTACAGGCCAACCTGCCTGGCAGCCATAAAAATTTTGGCTGGCAGCAGTTCACCGATGCCATGATCCGCCTGGTAAGCGATCTGAAAGAACACGTTGTTTTTTTGCTCTGGGGCACTTATGCCATCTCAAAAGCCGAGCTGATCGATAAGAATAAACACCTGATCCTCACAGCAGCACACCCCTCGCCGCTGGCGCGCGGAGCCTTTTTTGGCAGCAAACATTTCAGCAAAACCAATGCTTATTTAACAGAACACGGCCAGGAGCCTATTGCCTGGAATTTAACTTAATTCCGTTTGTGAATTTTTCAACCAGCTTATTTTTACCGTTGTTATCGTAGCTGTACCAGGTTCCATCCTTCACATATTCGTGTGTGCCCGATAATAAAATAACGATGCCTTCTTCTTTTACCTGCCCGTTGGTGTAATATTTTTTCTGGCCATAGCGCTTGTTTTTCCTTTCGTGCAGCTCAAGGCTGCTTTCGAGGGCCCCATCGCGGTACCAGGTTTTTTTCAGGGTCAGGTATTTCATTTCCCGGTCGTTTTCTTCGGTGTATTTTGGCAGTCCGGTTTCGTAATACTCGTACCGCTTTTGAGGCAAGGCATTGAAATAACAGATTTTTTTGCTGAGCCGCCCGCTTTCAAAAAAAACATCCACGGTGCAATGCAGCGGATCGGAGTTTTCGACAGAACGCTCGCACTGCCCGTTTTCAAAAAAATTTTTAAAGGTAATCAGCTTTCCGTCCACATAATAGCCCCGGTGCAGCAGCCTGCCGCTTTTGTAAAAATCTTCGTTCCAGCCCTGCAGGCTGTAGCCGCTGCTGTAATACGCGGTTGAATCGCCGCCCAAAGCGGCCACCAGCCGCGTATACATGTTTATTTCATTCAGGCTGTCAAGCACCTCCTCTTCGCTGTAGCGCTTTACAGGTCTTACCTGGTCGGCCGCCCGCTGAGCCACCGACAAATAAACCTGCAGCATTAAAAGAATAATGGTGGGTGGCTTTTTCATTATTGTAAATATAAGATTACTAAAAGGCTATGCGGCGCTTTCGGATGATAGTTATCAAACAGGTAGTGAACACCTTTAAGCCGGCCGGGCCAGGGTCATTTTAATGTGTGGAATATTGTCTTCCAGGTACTCTGGCCCCTGGGCCATAAAGCCCAGGCTGGTGTAAAAGCGCAATAAGTACAGCTGTGCCGAAATGGTAATGGTTTGATGATTAAATAATTCGAACGTTTGGCGGATGCAATACTTCATCAGCTCGCGGCCCAGGGCACTGCCCCTGTGGCTTTTTTCAACAAGCACCCTGCCGATGGCCGGTGAGCTGTAGGCCGCGCCGGGCGGCAAAATACGTGCATAACCCACCAGCTTCGCATTTTGCGTTAACAATACATGGTACGCCACCAGGTCGTTATCGTCGGGATCCTGGTAAGGACAGTTCTGTTCCACTATAAAAACGCTGCATCGCAAAGCATATAGGTGGTGCAGTTCGCCCACCGTAAGTGCATCCAATGTTTTTATCGCAAACTGCATGTGTTAATAGTTGCCAATGCTCAGCATTACCAGCGTGCAGGCTTCCACGCATTCTATGCCCTTTTCGGCCGCACGGGCAAACAGATCGGGATTTTCGGCACCGGGGTTAAAAATAATGCGCTTTGGATTCAGGCCCAGGATGTAATCTATCCAGGCAGGCTGGTTTTGAGGCCCCACGTATAAGGTTACGGTATGCACATTCTTAAGATCAGGCTTGCCCGTTAAAATAACTTCATTGTCAATCTTTCCTTCTTTAATACCCACCGGAAACACCGTATGGCCATGTTTTTTTAAGCGCTGCGTGGCCAGGTAGCTGTATCGTTGCGCATTGGGCGATGCGCCGATCACGGCGGTAGGCTTGTCTGTTGTTTCCATTATTCGCTGTAATTTAAATCCTTGTGAAACGTTTCTTCCAGCTTATAGCAGGCTACGTATGCCAGTGTAAATACCACCGAGCCGATGATGAGCGATGATCCCACAAGACCCACCGAGGGTTTAAGCCAGCCGTTGGCCAATGTCATAAGCGTTACCGAACCTCTTACAAAATTTGGTGCCGTGGTGGTAACCGTGGCCCTGATGTTGGTGCCAAACAGCTCGGAGGCGCTGCTCATAAACGCTGCCCAATAGCCCGTGGCAAAGCCCAGGAAAAGCAGGATGGTATAAAATACCACCATGGATTGCGCTGCAAATAAATAGTAAATCACCGAAAACAGCAGCGTGAGGCTGATGAATAAAAAGAGTACTTTTTTACGCGATTGCAGGTACTGGCTCAGCAGGCCGCTGGCCACATCGCCAATGGTAATGCCAATGTACGCCGCCATAATGGGGATCCTGCCTTCCTTAGGCCCGTTGGTCATTCCCAGGGCCCTGCACATTTCGGGCGAGAACTGAACCAGAAAGTACATCACAAACCAAACCGGCACCGCAATAAGAATGATGTTGAGATACTTGAGCAGCAGCGAAGGATGCGAGAACAGGTAAAAAAAGTTTCCCTTTTTTATATTCTGATCTTTTTTAACGGTGTTGAACATACCGCTTTCAAATACGCCGATCCTGAGAAAAAGCAGCAGCAGGCCCATGGCCCCGCCGATAAAATAGCTGAGCCGCCAGTTATTGATGAGCATGGTGGTGAGCCCCGCCACCACGGCGCCAAACAGGCCAATCGATGCCACAATGGTGGTGCCTATGCCCCGCTCTTCCCGTTTCATGCTTTCGCTCACCAGCGTAATGCCTGCTCCCAGCTCTCCGGCCAGGCCAAAGCCCGAAACAAAACGCAGCATCGCGTACCAAAAGGTATCGTTCACAAAACCATTGGCAATGTTGGCAATGGAATACACAATAATACTGCCGAACAATACCGAGAGCCGGCCTTTTTTATCGCCGATCACCCCCCACACAATGCCGCCAATCAGCATGCCTATCATCTGGTAGCTAAGCAGGCTGGCGCCAACAGAGGCCACCTGGTTGTTGCGCTCTTCGGTGTTGGGATACAGGGGCGACAAAATCTCCTGCAGGCTGGCTACGCGCTCCATGCCAAAAAGCACCAGGTCGTAGATGTCTACAAAATAACCCAGCGCCGCAACAATTACAATTTTATTAAGAGAAGAAAACGAAAAGGATGATCGCTCCATAAATGATATGCGTGCTTACTGTCTGATTATTTTTTTAGAGTACGTTCCGGCGGTGGTTTGCATTCTTAAAAAATAAACGCCTTCGGGCAGTGCGGCAGTGTTGAGCGTAAGGCTGTTTCCGCTTATTACCGGCGCATGGTGGGTTTGCAGTATTTTGCCCAGCACATCCGTTAGTTCGATGCTGTAAATTTTGCTGGCCTGGTTGTTTATGCTGATGGTAACGGCCGTGTGAAAAGGATTTGGCCATACAAAAACACCCCCGGCATCTTCATTATGGCCGGCAAGGCCAAGCGGCGCAGCGGTGCATACGTTGGGAATGCCCCAGCCAATGATATTGTTGGGGTTGGCTGAATTTGAGCCAGAGGCTTTAAGCAGCTGCAGGATGTTTATGTTGTTGCGCTGGCGGTGTGCCTGCCAGAAACAGGCCACGCCACCTGCAAGAATAGGAGTTGCAAACGAGGTGCCGTTGCCCGGAAAGCAGGTGCCGTTTACATCACCAATCCATGAGCCGGCACCGCGCGCCACCAGCTCGGGCTTTTTGCGGCCGTCGGCTGTGGGCCCCACAGAGCTAAAAGCCGCCCAAACACCAAGGCTGTCTACCGCGCCAACCGTGCAGATGCTGTCAGCATCGCCGGCCACAGCAATATATTGCCACATGCTTTGGCCTTCATTGCCAGCCGCATTCAGCACAAACATGCCTTTGCGGGCAGCCAGGTTGGCGGCAATGCTCATGGGTGCTGTTCTGCCGTTGAGCATTGCATAGCTGTGGTTTTGCAAGCTGTTATCAAACACGGTATAACCCAGCGAGGTGGTTAAAATATCGGCTCCCACGCTGTCGGCAAACTCAGCCCCTCTTATCCAGTTATACTCCTCGCTCAGGGTTTCGGAATTGCCGTCTTCGGTGCGCAGCAGCCAGTAATCGCTCATGGGCGCCGAGCCCATAATAACGCCGGGCTTAATCGCTGCCAGGCACGATAATACATGTGCGCCATGCGCAGGATCTTCGTACACGCTGTTGCCGCCAACTACAAAATCGCGGGTGCCCAAAATACCGTTGCGGTTCCTCAAGCTGTCAAACAAGGGGTTGGTGTCTACGTTATTAAATCCTACGTCCATCACGGCAATGGTGATGCCCTGTCCGCGGTAGCCCATATTGTGCAAGCAATCCACATGTATCTGCTGATTCTGCCAGGCCGAACCGCCCATGCTAAAGCTGGCGGTATTGGCCGTGCGCTGGGCCTCCTGTGCGGGCACATTGCCGGACGAAAGCTTCTCGAGCCCGCTTAATTTGTAAC
This sequence comes from Bacteroidia bacterium, assembly GCA_044221905.1. Taxonomy (GTDB): domain Bacteria; phylum Bacteroidota; class Bacteroidia; order B-17B0; family Aurantibacillaceae; genus Aurantibacillus. The sequence continues at coordinate 65,366 of JBGAOE010000004.1, read as the reverse complement.
GGTTAACCGGCGCCGAAACCGACACAAAAGTAAAACTGTTGATAATGCTGAGCGCCGCCGGAGCACCTGTGGGAATAGACACCACCACGCCGTTGAGCCATTTGATGGCATACAGCACGGTTACATTGGGCACATTTTCAACCTGCGCAATATAGCCGGGCGCCACCGGAATATCGGTGATATCCACCGGCGTGTTATACATCATGCGGCGGTTAATGGCCTTGGGGCTTAAAAACGTATTGGCATTGCCAAGCACATGCGGCGAGCCGGTTTTGTTGTTAAACGCAATCCAGTATTTTGTAGACTGTGCGTTGAGAGAACGTGTGCCTGCCAGCAGGCAAAACAGGAGGTAAGTAGAGAGAAGTGTTTTATTCATGACCGTGGTTTATCAATGTTTGTGTATAAATAAGCCCGCTTTCGATCCTGTTGTCAACAGGAACGCCGGGAACAATGTTATTGGATGAGATATCGGTGATTTGGCGATACACCAAACCTATGTTCTTTGCATATTTTTCAAAATAGCCCTGGTAAGAGATCAGCGTTTTAAAATCTTTTTGTTTTACCCGCAGCACACTGCCAAGCGCATTGTTATTAATGGTTTCTGCACGGCCGGCGTAGTCAAGCATATATTGCCATTCGCCCAGGGTGTTAAAGGCATTGCCGTTCCAGGTCATTTTTTCGCGCACCGGAAATACCAGCTTGGTATACCGCACATTGCCTTCCACCACCTGGATGCTGGTATTGGTGGCATTTACCATCCATACTTCCTTCAGGCTCCAGGCCATGCTGTCGTAAGGAACGGCAGGGTTGTATTTTTTGATATAACGCTCGAGCCGGATGGCGGGTTGCCCCTGGTTGTCGGTGAAACTGTCGGCCATTTTTTCTTTAATGCGGTATTTGTAGCTGATGGTATCCTGCGGCAGGTCGGTATACACCGTGCTGTCTACCTCGTACACCACAAACTTGCCGGCCGCAGTGGGGTAATAATCCAGCCCAAGCAGGCTATCGGCTGCCGGAACATTTTTTTTGGAGCATGAAACAAGCGTGATGAACAAAGTACCGGTTATTAAAAGATCTTTTTTCAATCCTTTAAAGATAATAAAAAACAGGCTTTGTTTTGCCGCTGCCCGGCAAATTAAATTCTTCGGATCAGAATTTGTAATCCTTATAGCCGCGGGTAAATTCTCCCTCCTCAAATTTCGGATTTACCTGGAGGTAAAAGTAATTGTATTCTTCAAACAGGCCGCGGTCGTCGTTTACCTTAATGCTAATGGGTAAAAAATACAGCTGATCGATATACATGGTTACTGTTTTGCAATACCAGGTGGGAATGCGGATAACCTGGCCTTTTTTTAAGATATCAAAATAATCTTTGAACTTGGGATTTTTTTCAACGATCATGTATTCGGCCAGGTAAAATTTGCGGGCAATGGTGGTAATGCTTTCGCCCTCGCCCACCGTGTAATCCACGTAAGCAAAATCGCGGTTATGAATGTTTACCTTGTAACAGGGCCGGCCGTTCATGCGCTCCTCTCCTTCCAGCTCAAAATACTCGTCAAACCGGTCGCCCAGCTTGTCTACGGTGTGCTGTATAATGCTTGCAAAATAGTCGTACCCCATTTCGTTGAGCGTGTGGTGCTGATCCTGGCGCATGAGGTTTCCCATGGGATCGAGGTTAAGATTAAAAAACGGGAAGGAATTTGGTTTTACCAGCGCCCGGCCATCGTTTTTACCCTGCAGCCAAAGCACCTCAATGCCTTTGATGTAAAGGTAAATAAGCCTGGGATTTCGGTTAAACTTTACAGCGCTTTCGTAATAATTAAATCCTTTTTTGCCGCGCTCGGTAATTTTTAAATGGTATTTGAGGCCTTTTACCTCTTTAATGGATTTGAGGGTTTTCAGAACAAGATCGTGGCAGCCTAATTGTGTTTTCTGCGAAAAGCCAAACTGTTGCAGCATCAGCAAAACAGCCAGTACGAGCGCGCTTTTGATTTTGAAGGCCATAAGGGTGCAAAAGTAGTATAATCATTTAAACCTTTACAGAAAATTATTTCTTTTTTGATAGAATTTTAAAAAATGTTCATTAATCCTGAATTTCATTCTCTATATTTGATCAGGAAGATTATTTTTGCCGGCCGGAAACATGAACGTACAACAAACCATAATTAAAGGCATCAGAGAATTGCTGTTTTTTCACAATTACCTGGTACTGCCCGATTTTGGAGGCTTTGTGCTTAAAACCAGCCCGGCGCATATTGGCAGCAGCCAGATTTTGCCGCCCGCCAAAACCATCAGCTTTAATGCGCAGCTCAGGCAAAACGATGGCCTGCTGGCAAGCTGGCTGCAGGAAAAGCTAAGCTGCACTGCTCCGCAGGCACTCGCCCACCTGCACGATTTTACAGGCTACTGCAGCCATGTGCTAAGCGCCCGGCGGCGCCTCACGCTGGAGCAAATAGGCTTTTTTTACCTTGATTTTGAGAACAACATTTGTTTCGAACCCCAGGCCGACTCTAATTTTTTAATGGCCAGCTTTGGTCTTGGCCCTGTGGCCCTGCGCCAAATAGAAACACCTATTAACGAGCCCAAGCGCCAGCCGGTGTTTGCTGACCGCAAACCTGAGCCTGCCCTTGCCCAGCCTGTTGTAAAGCAGCAACGCTCCTACAAGCAGCTGGCAGTTCCTCTTGCTTTTTCGGCGCTGCTATTCAGCCTGCTGGTGCTGTTTATCGCCAACACCCGGTTAACCGGCCAGTTCAGGGCCTCGGTATTTGGCCACGGCGCTTCATACGCCTATCAGCCCATTGCTTATCCCGAGCTAAACCTGTTGTCCCTTGATAAAAAAACAAGCGCTTATGTAACCGATGCCAACGGCATAGCAGCGCTGGAGCCTGATGGCGAAACCAGCATTGCCGTAAAGGTGATGGATAAAACACCGTTAACAGTTAACGATCATTATCATGTACCGGTGAAACACAACGGGCGTTTTGAAATTGTGCTGGGTTGTTTCACTGTTCTTGAAAATGCCAGCCGTATGACCGCGAAGCTAACGCACAAACAAATAGCCGCCGAAATATCGGGTAAAAACGAAAAGGGCATGTATGTGGTGAGCAACGGCAGCTTTGACACCCGCGAAGAAGCCATCCAACAAATACAGACGCTGAAACAGGATTTTCCAAATGCCTGGATCAGGAAGCGTTGAGTTTTTACAACTCACACATTAACAATTAACCGATTGTAAATTATTAGTTTTCGTTTTTACGGCTGCGCTTATACAGCATTACTGCCAGCATAAGGGCTGCTGCAAAGCCAAAAAGGCCAACAATGCCCCAAACCAGGCCCTGGGTTGATTTTACCACCACCAAAAACACAATGGCCACCAGGAAAACGGTGGCCAGCTCGTTGAGCAGGCGCAGCTTAAACGACGAGAGTTTAAAAACGCCCTGCTTTTGCTGCTGCAAGATGCGCTGGCACTGCAGGTGATAAACGGTGAGAAAAGCCACCGTGATGAGCTTAAGCCACATCCAGGGCTGAGAAAAATAATAAGCCGTGCGCTCGGCGCTGTAAAAATACATCCATAAGCCAAAAATAAAGGTTCCCACCATGGCCGGCCAGCCTATGATGTACCATAGCTTGCGCTGCATCAGCAGCAGCTGCTGCGTTAAGATAGGCCGGGCCACATCGTCTTTTTTCTGGGCCTCGGCGGCATAAATAAAAAGGCGCACAATATAAAAAAGAGCGGCAAACCAGCTCACTACAAATACAATGTGCAGGGCCATTACATACTTAAAATCCATACCATAAAAGTAAGGTATTATACGTAAATTTGTAGCCTTATTATTGTTTATGCAAGCAAAAACACCGGCACAGTCGGCAACCGTAAATACAGAAGTGGTAATGCCAAACGATACCAACCACGTTGGCAACCTGTTTGGCGGCAAACTGATGCAGTGGCTGGATATTACCGCTGCCATTGCGGCACAGCGCCACTCGGGCCGTGTAGTGGTAACCGCGGCCATTAACCACGTGTCGTTTGATAACCCGATCAAGCAAAACAGCATTGTAACCCTGGAAGCCAAGGTGAGCCGGGCCTTCAGCAGCAGCATGGAGGTGTTTGTGGATGTATTTGTTGAAAACGCGGCCACGGGCGAAAAAACAAAAAGCAATGAAGCCATACTCACCTTTGTGGCCATCGATCAGAACGGCTCTCCCCTGCCCGTTCCGCCCCTTAGCCCCGAAACCGAGCTGGAGAAAAAGCGGTTTGACGGTGCACTGCGCAGAAGGCAGCTTTCGCTGATACTGGGCGGCCGGATGAAGCCGCACGATGCCACCGAATTAAAAGCCCTGTTTGTTACCGATTAAGGTTTCTGCAATTCTTAATTAATCATTGTATCTTTAGTTGTAAATCGTTCCATATCACCGCGTATGATAGACCTGATCAGAAGATTGAAACTGGCATATTCTGTTTACAATTTTTTTCATAAAAAAGAGCTGCAGCACAACGAGCTGCTGTTTAAAAAGCTGGGCTTAAACAAAAAATATTACTCGCCGGTTTCAAGCAGGGATTTTGAGGGGATCAACTATAAAACGTTTAATGATTTTCCTGTGCCGCTGTCGGCTTCGCCGTTGTACCAGCAATTATCAGAAACAGACCGGCAAAGCGTGAATAGGTTTGAAGAGAACGGCTATTGCATCCTGAGAAACTATCTTTCGGCCGAAACCGTAGACGCGATAAACCAGGAGATAAAAACACTGCAGGAGCAGAAAAAAATAAAAGTGAGCTACGGTGGCAAAATTATGTTTGCCATTCACAGCTCGGCCCTGCTGCGCAGCATTGCCGGCAATAAAGCACTGTGCGAGCTGCTCTCGATTTTGCTGCACGGCAAAGCCATACTGTTTCAAAGCATTAATTTTACCCGCGGCAGCGAGCAGGCTTCACACTCCGATTCCATACACATGACCACCTTTCCGCTGGGCGGGCTGCTGGGCGTGTGGATAGCCCTTGAGGACATTGGCGATGACAACGGGCCGCTGCACTACTACCCCGGCAGCCACAAATTGCCCTACTACCTCAATGCCGACTACGATAACGAGGGAAATTCGTTTTTGATAGGTAATAAATCCTACACGGCCTACGAAGAAATGATGGAGCGAAAAATAGCGGAGCAGGGTTTAAAAAAAGAAGTTTTTAAAGCCAAAAAAGGCGATCTGCTCATCTGGCACGCCAACCTGTTTCATGGCGGCGAAGCACACACCAATAAGGAACGCACGCGCAAAAGCATGGTGTTTCATTATTTTAAGGAAAACTCCATTTGTTACCACGAGATCACGCAACGGCCCGCCCTTATTAAGAGCTTTAATTGATCGGGTCTTTTTTTACAGTTGTTCTTTTCAGCTCTTTGGCAGGTTTTGTGCGCTCGTGCAGCTCAACCCGCGATTTTGGACGCTTTTCGTACTGCCAGTTAAAACCCTTTAATTTTGCATTCTCAAGGTCCACATCCTTTATAGGATCTATCTGCCCCTCGGTTTTGGGCTTAAAGCTCACGCGATCCACATCGCCTTTTTCAAACCAGAGATAAACCTCCGAGCAGGTGGTGCGATTTTGCATGCCCAGCTTGTTTTTGCTTTTAGGATAGTAGATCATGTCGGCATTGCCGGATACAATAATGCGGCGCACGGTATCGCCTCTTATAATCCCATCAATGGTGCGGCCCGACAGCTGGTTGTATTTATCCAGGCTATCGGCCTGCTCTATCAAAAAGGCTTTTCCGTCAAGATGAAAACCGTTAACACTGTTTTTGCCGATATCCACCCGTATCAGCTTAGCGGTGGCCTGCGCTTTTCGGGCCCACAGCACCGGGGTTCTGAACATTTGCAGCAGCGAGTCCTGGGTGTTTAAAGATGCCGAGTCGCAAACACCTTGCAGGTCGGGCTTAAAGATTCTCACGTTGTGATACGCGTTCAAAAAATTATTGGTCGAGTCCAGGTCGCGGTGATACAGGGTGTCAGCAGCAATAAACAGCGTGTCTTTCTCCACAATGCGGGCATAAATGGCTTTTTTTGTCACCAGCGCTTCCGACTTGGTTTCTTTGTATTGCACATAATCGCCGTAAAGAATTGATTTTTGCGATGTGTCTGTTAATACTACATTCCGGTAGGCCCAGCCAATTTTCTGATTCCGGTCGTACACCATGCTGTCGCCCGTAAGGCGCTGATGCTCGGTAATTAATACCGCATTGCGGCTGAACTGGGCTTTTTCCTTATTGGTATCGTACCAGCCGTTTTCGCAGTAAATGTAGTCTGACTTGCTGAGGATGATGCTGGGCCCCAGGAAATAGGCCGTTTTGGCAGGTACCTGGTAGCGCAGTGTGTCTGATTTTATTTTATAATCGGGGTTTACCAATACCACCTCTTCGTGAAAAGCGGCTTCCTTGGTGGCCGAATAATAATGGCCCCGCCGGCTGGTAAGCGTATTTTCCTTATCCACAATGGTGCCGCCATTGTAATAGCTGGCCACCGAGTTGGCCACATCAAAGTTCAGAAAGTCGGTGGTAAGCGTCATTTCTTTTTCCACGCATTTTACATTGTTTTCGAGCACGGCCAGGCGTGTTTTTCCGTCGTAAAGCAGCTTATCACCGGTTACGCGAATGCTGTCGCCCTTGGTGATTAAAATATGACCGGAGGCCTGCATCTTTTTTTCGCCGTCATAAATCAGGGCTGTATCGCAATAAAGCAGCGCGCCATCGTGCTCGCACACCACGTTGCCGGTAAGCACTTTGGCATTGTTCTTCTCCTGATCAAACAAAAGGCTGGCGGCGCTGATCACGTGAATTACCTTGGCCGAAACCTCAGGCTTGTCTTTTTTAGCCTGAGCCATGGCGCCGGTGCCAATGCACACAAAAATAAATATGGCAAAAAGCGGTTTAAACATTGCGGTTAACAGGTTGCCAGATGCTGCTTTTAATGCCCCGGCTGAACTTTATAAAACCTTGCAGCAGGGCAAAATTCATCAAGTAAAAATGGCTCACAAATTTAAGGACCGCCACTTTAAAATGAAAAAAATGATTGAACACCGGCATTAAAAGCCCCAGCAGCTGCAAGGCAAAAACCAGTGCAAAAAACGGGTGCAGGGGAATCAGCAAAGCCGCTGAAAGCAGGCTGGTGATGAGCAGAAAAGGGGTGAGCCACCGGAGCACCTTGTGCGACCAGAAAGCGAAAGATACCGGGCTCCAGAACCGGAACAGCGTTTTTTTAAAAAAGAACAGGTTTTGAAAATTGCCCGACGATATGCGCACTTTGCGCCGGTACTCGCCCGAAGTGTCGCTGGCCACATCTTCGTGGCAAATGGCTTTTGGATTGAACAGGGTGAACTTTTTACGGCTTACCACCGACAGGGTGATAAAAAAATCATCCACAATAAAATTATCGGGCACGCGGGTGTAATACTCCGAACGGATGGCATAGCAGCCGCCTTCGGCGCCCATAATAAAATTAAAGGCATTGCTTTCGCCCGCCTTTATTTTATTTTCGAGCGAAAGGTATTTTTTTTCCTGCAACGAAATGCCCTCGTTGGTTTGCGACTCTTTAATGATATTGGCCGCCACTATGCCCACGCGGCAATCCTTAAATTTTTTAATCAGCTCAAACACAGTGCCGGGCGTAAACAGTACATTGGCATCGGTTAATACCAAAAGCTCCTGCGTGGCCAGCCGCTGCAGGTGGTTAATAATGCCTATTTTGCCCACCCGGCCTCCAAATTTAACCAGCTCCACCTGGCTGTGCTGCTCTTTTAAAGCGCAAACAATGTTTTCGGTGTTATCGGTGGAAGCGTCGGAGCCCACATAAATCCTGATTTTTGAAAGTGGGTAGCCCGATTGAAGCACGGAAAGGATCTTCTCCCCGATCACTTTTTCCTCGTTATAAGCGGCAATTAAAATAGCAATGTTCGGCAGGTCGTCGGTCTCCAAAAATTCATCAACCGGTGTACGGGCGGCTGAAAACAGCATCATGCAAAGCGGATAAAACAGGTAGGTGTGTAGTATCAGGAGCAGCGAGGCACAGAGTATAACCAGCAGAACACTATTCATGCAGGAGCTCTTTATAAAATTGAACCAGGCCCGCCACCACTTTCAGATTGTCAAACTCCCGGCGGGCCAGGTCGGTGGCGTTTTTTTCCATCTCCGCCAGTTTGGCGCCGTCTTTTAACAGTGCAGTTACAGCCGCAATAAAATCGGCTGGCGTATCGGCAATTTGTATGTCTTTTTCGTTGGTGTAATGAATACCCTCTGCACCCACCGAAGTGCTTACAATGGCTTTGCCATAGGCCATGCCTTCAATAATTTTAATGCGCAGCCCGCTGCCCGATAGCAGCGGCACCACCATTAACTGGTGCTGGTGAAAAAAGGCCTTGCCATCGCTCACATTTTCTATCACCAGCACATTGGGCTTGCTTAAATGGAGCAGCTCGGGCGGCATGCCCCGGCCCGCTATCACAAACCTGGCCTCGGGAATTGTTTTGTGGATCTGCGGCCAGCAATGGTTCAAAAACCACATCACAGCTTCCTGGTTGGGCAGCCAGTCCATCGACCCAAAATAAAAAATAGTGTTCGGTTTTTCAGGCGTGTTTTGCCGCTGCTGGTAGCTTTCCACATCCACCCCGGTAATGCAGGCATACTGGGGCTTTTTAAAACCCAGGCGCTTAAAGCCCTTTTTGTCAACCTCGGTAATGGGCACAATGGCATCCACTACCGCCATTACCTGCTTTTCAAATTTTTTGAGGCGTTTGTTCTGCAGCCTCAGGTAGGCTTTTTTTATTCCGTTTTTTTCGTTGAGGATGTGGCGGTTCCAGATAAAGTGCTCAATATTGTGCGCTCTCAGGATCACTTTGGCCCTGCTGTGGCGGCGGATGGCGGTTAAGTAAACGCCCATAAACAGGCCTTCGAGCTGTATAATGTCAAAGGTGTTGTTTTTAAGCGTTTCCACCAGCTTATCTTCAAACTCTTTAAAATAAAACCGCGACACAAAATACGAGTCGCGCGAGAGCAGGTTGAGCAAGGCGCCGACAGGGCTGGTATTGGTGTTTTTAAACACCGATGCATAATGCGATCTTTCTCTGAACCCGGGGGGCACTCCTTCATCGGCTTTAAAGTGCTTTTTGGTGTTTATGGTGAGCAGGTGCAGCTGAGCGTGATTGTCAATAAGGCCCTTGGCCATGTTATATATAGCAATGCTGCTGCCATCGTTGGCGGGATAAGGCGCTTTATTGCAGAGTTGAAGAACTTTAAGCACTTTTTTGCTTTTTAAATAGTTTGTTGATCCAGGTGTAATAAACAGTTACATCAAAAATAGTGGAATCGCGGGCGGCTTTAGATGTCAGGAAAATGCTTACCGGTAAAAAAACGGCCAGGGGCATCCACAGGGCCATCCAGGGTTTCATGCTTCCCTCGGTGGCCAGCGACACGTAAATTTCGGTGAGGATATAATAGGCCAGGAAAAAAAACACCGCCACAATTACCGGCAGGCCCAGGCCGCCTTTTTTAATAATGGCGCCAAGCGGCGCACCCACAAAAAACAGCACGATGCAGGCAAAGCATACCACTATTTTGCGGTGCCATTCAATCAACAGGCGGGTTATGTTCTCGGTTTCCTGCTGTATGTTAAGCTGCGAGGCATCAATATTACTGGCTGCCGAGCGGGCCAGGTTAAGCGCATTCTGCAGCGCAGGATTAAACTGGTCGCGGGTAAGGCTGTCGTAAAACAGGCGTATGTTCACCGGCCGGATATTTTGCGGTTTGTCTATATACGTAGAGGTTCGGCCAAAAAACACCGTGGTGGATTGTTTCATTAAATCGTCCACTCTCCTGTTCAGCTTCCGCCGGGTTGAGTCTGCCACCGAATCAATCTGCCACACATTCATCATTTCTTCCGAACCTTTAAACAGCTCTTCGTTGGTGTGTTTCAGTTTGTTGTCAAGCTCAATGTTTATCTGCAGCTGCTTAAAATTAAGCTGCGACAGCTGGTTGGCTTTTTCGGCATTGCCGGCATCGTTCATTTCGGCATAGCGGTTTCCATCGCGCAGTATTACCACCAGCGCGCCGGTATCGGCGGTGCTGGTAAACCTGCCGGTAGTGGCGTAAAGCTGCACCGTGTTGCCCTGGCGCTTGGTGTGATCGTAAATATAAATATCGTGCAGTATATCAGAACGCTTTGATTTTTTTCCCACATACAGCACGTAATTTTCTATTTTATTGTAAAAAATGCCCTCCTTAATGGCAAAGGTTGGCTTTTTGTTGCGGATGTCGTAGAGCAGCGCCGAAGATTTTAAATGCACCACCGGCAGTATAAAATTATTGAACAGGAACGTTAAAGCCGCCAGGGCAATTATGAATACAAACACCGGCCGGATGATCCTGAACAGCGAAAGGCCCGACGATTTCATAGCGGCCAGCTCGTAATTCTCGGCCAGGTTGCCAAAGCTCATGATAGAAGCCAGCAGCACCGCCAGCGGAATACACTGTGGGATAATGGCAATCCATGCGTAAGTAAACAAGGTAATCAGGTCGATCGTTTTAAGCCCCTTGCCAATAAAATCATCCAGATAAGTGATCACGATCTGCACCAAAAACAGCAGGAACACACTGGTAAATAATGTAACAATAAATGGGGGTAAAAACGCTTTTAGAGTAAGGGTATGTAATTTTTTTAAAATCACGAATTAATGTCTAAAAATACGTTTATTTGCTAACTTTTAGTTCAAAAAGTAATTAAACTTTGTTATTTTTGTTGGCTTATGATTAACGGAAAAAAAATAATTGCGGTGCTTCCTGCCTACAATGCAGCGCTTACTCTTAAAAAAACTTACGACGAAATTCCATTTGATATTGTTGACGATGTGGTGCTGGTGGATGACTTTAGCAAGGACAACACTTCTGAAGTGGCGCGCAACATCGGGATCAAACATGTGATCCGGCATGAAAAAAACAAAGGCTACGGCGGCAACCAGAAAACCTGCTACGACACGGCCATGAAGCTGGGCGCAGACATTGTGATTATGCTGCACCCCGATTATCAATACACCCCAAAACTTATACAAAGCCTCAGCTACCTGATTGCCAACGACCTTTATCCTGTGGCGTTTGGCTCGCGCATCCTGGGCAAGGGCGCTTTAAAAGGCGGCATGCCTCTTTACAAATACGTATTTAACCGGTTTCTCACCTTTACGCAAAACCTGCTCATCAATCAAAAGCTTTCTGAATACCACACCGGTTACCGCGCATTTTCAAAAGAGGTGATCCAAAAGATCAATTACCACGCTAATTCCGATGATTTTGTGTTTGACAACCAAATGATCTCGCAGATTTTTTACGCAGGTTTTGACATTGCCGAGGTAACCTGCCCTACCAAATACTTTCCCGAAGCCAGCTCCATCAACTTCAGAAGGAGTATGAAATACGGCATGGGTGTGCTTGGCGTATCCCTCACTCATTTTTTTAACCGGCTTGGCCTGGCCAAGTCTGAGATTTACAAAACAAAAAATTAAGTTCCCATGGCTGTTTACCGGTTTAAAGTAAGCTTAGAGGATAATGAGGATATTTTCAGGGATATTGACATAAAGGCCGCACAAACCTTTGACCAGTTCCATACCGTTATCCAGGAAGCGTTTAAGTTTGATGCAAAACATTCGGCCTCGTTTTTTGTAAGCGACGATTACTGGCGAAAAGGCCAGGAAATAACACTGCGCAAAGAAGACCTGCCCCTTGACGAGGACGAGCTCCGCAAAAAAGTGGACCCTAAAAAACTGATGGCCGAGGTAAAAATTGCCAAATACATTGAGCAGCCTCACCAGCGTTTTGTATACGTGTTCGACCCCAATGTGCAATGGACCTTTTTAATAGAAATGATAAAAATTGCCGAGGAAAATACGCGTTTAAGCTACCCGGCCATTATTAAAAGCTATGGCACCGCGCCAAAGCAATACAAGCAGGTAAACATGGCCAAAGAAGAGCTGAGCCCCGACATGGCCATGGCAGGTTTATTAAACGACCCTGAAACTCCCGAGCCGGAGGAAGACATTTATAAAAACATTGCAACCGGCGAAGAAGGCATTGAGGATGAAGACATCAACAGCCTGGAGGGCGAAGAAGGCGAAGAAACGGAAGAGGATGAGGAGATGATGGATGAGGACAATGAAGGCGGGTTTGGAATGGATGAGGAGGAAGAGCGTTAGAAAACCACTGTAACAACTGCAAACAGGCTTATTTGATAAGCCTGAATTTTCTGAAAACTTTATTGACCTCTTCAATGGTATTGAACCTGATGTTCATAACCGAGAAAACCATGGCCGTAAACGCACAGCCGGCCAAAGCCTTTACAAAAGGATGAAGGCCCTGCGGAAGAAGCCAGATAAAACCCACCGACAAACCTATGCATAGCAAAATATAAGCCGTATGCCTCGAAAACGGCTGCATCTTAAACCTCAGCAAAATATAAATATACTTAAGCAGGTTAAACGCGCCTATGGCAAAAAAAGTGGCAATGGCGGCGCCGGTAATGCCGTAGGCCGGAATGAGCAGCATATTGAGCCCTATGCCGGCGCCAATAAGCAACAGCAGCAGGCCCGAGGTGATAAAATATTTACTGCTTACGGTAATGATGGTGGTATTAACACCCGTGGCCAGGTTAAACAATGAGCTTAGGGCCAGCACTAAAAGAGTGCCTCTGCCAACGGCATACTCAGGCGGCAAAATACTGAAAATAAAATCGATGCCAGCATACAGGCAGCAAAACAGGCAACCACCTATAAAAAACAGGTAGCGGCTGCTCATTTCGTAAATCTTCCCTATTTCGTGTGTATTGTTGATGTGCCAGGCATGAGCCACCTTGGGCTGCACAATGCGCTCCATGCTGTTAAACGGAATTTCGAGAATGGTGGGAACAAATGCGCACACAGAATACACGCCAATAATGCGCATATTATCTATGTAGTGGCCCAGCATAAGGCCATCAATAATTTTAATGCCCAGCGATGCAAACGATGTAAACATCATCACCAGGGCAAAAATATAAATGTCGCGCTTATCGAGCGATTTAAAGAACTGCCAGTTAACGCTGAATGTAACATTGCCCAGGCGGTATAAATAACCCACCAGCAAAATGAGCTGCACGGCATACACCGCCATATAGCTTATCACCAGGCCGGTTTCATTAAGCAGGCCAAAATAAAACATTGCTATTACCAGAATAAATCCAAGCCGGGAGTATACATCGGTGAGAAAAACGGTGAAGGAAGTTTTGAGCAGCGACGAGCAATAAAGATTATACACCGAAATAAGGGCAAAAATATAGGCGAAAACAAAGCAATAATAATAATAAGGCACAAACTCAGGGCTGGCCCGGTAATACTCTTTAAAAGCGGTTTGAAAACAGAGGAATAAAACCAGGATAATGACTGCGCCCAGGCTTACCAGCAAAAACAACAGGGCAAAGTAGCCGTTGTGTTTGTTGCTTTGATTGGTGAACTTAGAAAAAAAACGCATGGTTACATTGCCCATGCCAAGCGGCAGCATCATGGCCACAATCCACGAAAAAGAGTAGATCAGCTTGAGGAGGCCGATTTGTTTGGCACCCAAAAAATACGGCTGAATATAAATTAAACTGACAAAACCTATAAAAGCCCCGATGTAACTTAAAATGGTGTTACTGATGGACTGTTTTTTAATTTCTCCCAAAACAAACGAGCCGTTTTATAAAACAGGTAAATATACTTATAAACTTAACGTGCTAAACTATAAAATATGATAAAGCGCAGGTGCCTAGCTGTTGCTACTAAGGATTCTCAGCCAGCTTTGGGCCACATGCGGCTCGTTCAGCTGCTCCAGCATCAGCCGGTGGTTGTGGCGTTTCTGCTCATACGTTAAAGGTTGCAGGCCTTCGGCGTTCAGGTGCTCTTCGATACTGTAAATATAGTACCCCCTGGCGGCCAGCGTTGCATAAGTGCTGGTGCTTTTTTGCACAAACACCTTTACGCCATTCCATAAAAAAAACACAATATTGCCAAGCGCCTGCTGGCAGGCCGAGTTTAAAATAAAATACCCAACCTGGTCAATGCTTTTATAATACTCTTCTTTTTTAAGATAAGCGGTTTGAAGCAGCAGGTCTAGATTATTGATTTTTTTAAGGGCTGCCGTTAAACGCTTAATATAAGCGGCCTTACCGTAAGAAAGGGGAATAATAACCCGGCTGCTCCAATTCATGTGAGACAGCGATTGAACAATTTCGTAATGGTTGAGTATGGGCGAACCGCAATGCCCTATCATCACCTCATTTTTTGGCAGGTTAAAATCCGTTTCCATCTTTGGAAAGTCGTTTACAGAAAGGTAGGCCGAAAACAGGAAGTGCACATCGGGCACGCCTTTCATTACGGTTTCAAAATCCCCTTCCAGAAACGCGCAGAACTGGTTAAAGTGCCTGAAGCTTTTTTTAAAGCTGCGCAGCCCCAGGTAAACGGGCGATGCTGCCTGGCCTTTTAAGAAAAGCAGCAGCTGGCCGGCGTGAAACGACAGGATCTTGCGCAGGTAAAACCGGCGCGAAAAACCCCGGTAAAGCTCAGAAAAAAATTCGGGCAGCTGGTAGTATTCATGGCTCCAGAAAATCCACACCAGCTTTATGTGCCCGCTGGCGTACCTGGCCCTGATGCGTTTTAAGTCGCGCTGGTTAAAATAACTGTAGCTGTGAAAAATAATGGTTCTCACCTCCTCTGCCGCCCGATCGTTTTTAAGAAAAGCCGCTATGCTGCCGTAGCTTATTTCGGTGCGCCTGTTGCTGCAGCCGCCCGCAATGTTAATATATCTGTTTTGGCCGGGCTGTATGGCATTGATAAAATCAACTGTTTTGCCTGAAAAAAAACCAACAGGATCATTAAAAATATGCAGGTTGATTCCGCTCATTCAAAATGATCAAGCCAGTTTCTTTTTTACCACGCCAGGATTGCCGGCTACCATTGTAAAGGGCTCCACATCTTTTGTTACCACCGTGCCGGCAGCCACCACGGCATTTTTACCAATGGTAATGCCAGGCAATAATACAGCGCCGGTGCCCAAAAAGGCATAATCGTTTACCGTGCAGTTGCCCGAAAGCGCCACGCCCGGGCAAATTTCGGCAAACCTGCCCACTACGGAGTTGTGGCCAATGGTGGCATTCAGATTAATTAAAGCGCCCTGTTTCACCTGCACATCCGAGGTAATTACCACGCCGCTCATAATATTAGTGGCGCTCTCAATCACGTTGTTTATTTTGCCAATAATGGCTTTGGGCGATACCAGGGCCGCTGGGCGGCCGCCATGTGCCACCAGCAGGTCGAATAAAAATTGCCGGTGCTTTGGGTTGCCAAGGCCCAAAATAAAATCGGGATTCTTTGCAAAATGAGCGCGCAGCTCATCGCTGCTGTGCAGCACCTCAACCTGTTTAAGCTGCTCCAATGCAAATTTAAAGCCGGGCTCCACGTTATTAAAAAAAACAACATCGCCTGCAGTTTCGAGCTGAAATAAAATTTCCAGCGATTCTAACGCAAATCCACCAGTTCCGGCTATGAGCATGCTTTGTTTATTAAATCGCAAATCCGCAGCTGGTCTGCTTCTGCCAGCTGGTCGTATAAAGGTAAGCAAAAAATACGGGGGCTTATGTTTTCAGAAACCGGGCAGGCCGTATATTTCACGTAATTAAGCGTATTGAGCGAGGGGTAAAAATAGCGCCGCGTTTGCACACCGTTGTCTTCCAATGTCTTCATCACGCTCAGCAACAGCCTTTCGCTTTCCATTACCAGCGGAAAATAGGCATAGTTATAGTCAACCTGTTCCAGGTCGTAATCGGCAAAGGTAACCCGGGCGCTTGTTATCTTTTGCCTGTACAGGAGCCACTGCTGTTTGCGTTTCTTAAGAATGGCGTCAATATACTCCATATTACACAGGCCCATGGCCGCGCAGGCCTCGTTCATTTTGGCATTAATGCCAATTCCGCCAAAGGTATGAGGCGAGGTGTGTCCAAAGTTGCGCAGCAACCTCAGCTTATTGTACACTTCCTCCGATTCGCAAAAAATGCCGCCGCCCTCAATGGTGTGAAACAGCTTGGTGGCATGGAAACTGATGGATGAAATATCGCCCTGGTTAAGCACCGAAGCCCCGTTCAGCCTGGTGCCAAACACGTGAGCGCTGTCGTAAATCACTTTCAGGTTATGCTTTTTTGCAATGGCCGCTATGGCTTCAAAATTGCAGGGGTAGCCAAACACATGGGTGGCCATAATGGCCGATGTTTTTGGCGTGATGAGAGCTTCTATTTTTGCAGGATCTATGTTAAAGGTCCCCGCATCCATATCGGCAAACACCGGCTGGCAGCCTTCCCAGGCAATGGTAGCCGTGGTGGCCACGTACGAAAACGGTGTGGTGATAATTTCGCCCTGGAGGCCGAGCGCCTTAATGGCCAGCTGCAGCGAAATGGTGCCGTTGGTTACCAGCAGAAAATATTTGCTGTTAAAGTATTCCTGCAGTTTTTTTTCGAGCTCGGTTACAAATACGCCGTGGTTGGTAAACCAGGCATTTTCGAACATGAGACGCACTTTTTCATTGTACAGGTTGATATCGGGAACAAAAGGTTTGGTGGCGGTGATCATACAAACAATATGGGCTGGTGTATTTTGGCAAGCCCGGACAAAGATATAAAAAAGGGGCAAATCAGTGCTTAAACTTCCAAAGCTTATAACAGGCTGTATAGCCAAACAGTCCATTGATTTAATGTATGTTGCCAGTTATTAAAATTCCTGGCTTGAAATACCTTTTTTACTAACTTAGCTAAATACCCCATTTTTCTATTAAACCAGGTATGAAACCGCTGAGATTATTTCTTTTGTTTTTACTTTTTACCTGTTCCCTTGCTTTTTCGCAAACCAAGTTTCTTTCCATTGGCACGGCCAGTGTTAATGAGCGCGGCACCGCCATTTGCGCCCGCGCCGACGGCACCTATTTTGTAGGCGGCTTGAAGAGCGACAGTGCCCTGGTAATGTGCCTGAGCAGTACCGATACCATTGTATGGACAAAAACATTCAAATATACCCCCTTTGCCTGCCATGTAAATTATTTAGGATTAACCAGTGATGGCTACCTGATTGGTACCGCTGCCAGCTATGGCACTGCGTACTATAGCTGCTACTTTAAAATTGACCCGGCCAACGGTAACTTTATCTGGAACCAGAGTGTAAACAATGGCAACAACCAGTATTTTACGCGGATCATTGAAAAAAATACAAGCCAGTACATCCTGGCCGGGGGCGAGTACCCCTCGCCTACCCCCAGCTTTGGCGTGGATGCCAAGTACATGATGGTTTCAGCGGCAACGGGCGGCATTCTCTTCCAGTCCAATTGTTTCGGCTATCAGCCCTTTAACTGGCTCGACGACCTGGAAGGTGTCACCGATGTTTCAAACGGTTATTTTTACACCTCCGGCAGAACCTATCTTCAGAACCTTACCAGTAAAATGCGCTCTAACCTGTTTAAGATTGATACGGCTGGCAACGTCATCTGGTCTAAATACCTGCACAAGGATGCCAACGGTACCAGCCGCATGTATACACGCGACCTGATTGTGGCCAGCCCCACTCAGCTGCTGCTGCTTTATTTGGCCGATGAAACCTGCGCAGGCAGCTGCAACGATTATTACCCGGGCCTGATGATGCTGGACACGGCCGGAAACGTGCAATGGGATATGGTGTACAACATCAGCGCCTCCAATGCCGAGTACACCGAAAAGGTGCTGGTGATGGGAGGAAATATTTATGTGCTGGGTTATACCAATGTTAATACCTTCAATAACAATATCTTTATTTTAAAAACCGATATGCTGGGGGCTGTGCAGGGGCTTAACGAATATGGATCGCCTACCCTTGATGAACAATATTTTGTGAACCCCATTACCAATTCGGCCGACACTAAAAATGGCCTGATCTACACGGCCTTTTCTGCCGAAAATACGGTGAGCGGACTTTCGGACATTAATATTTTAAAGGTAGACGGGCAGCTGAATGCGCCGTGCATTATTTCAAGCTCAATGGCCGTTACCGGCACTTCTGTTACTCCCTATCAAACGGTGTTTCCAAGGCAAGCCAATGCAAGCATTTTTACAACAACGGCTAACACCGCTTACAGCACAAAGCTCCCAAATGCTTGTCCTACCAACTATCCGCGGGTGGTAGATACCATCAACGTGGCAGGTATTGATACGGTTTTAAATGCTCAAACGCCCACCTCAACCAGCTACTACTGGAATACCGGCGCTACCACGCCCACTCTGCTTGTTTCAAGCACCCAGGTTGATTCGGCGCTGGTATCTGTTGGCTGCTGCGTGGTAAAAAATCACGTGTTTTACGTGAAATTTTGTAATTACTCCATTACGGTTTCGGGCAACACGCCTTTGTGCCAGGGGCAAAGCAATACGCTCACCGCCACCGGGGCCACAAATTATACCTGGAGTCCGGGCGGTATTGTTTCACCAAGCCTGGCGGTGTCGCCCAACATTACCACCAGCTATACAATAACCGGCCAAAACCCGGCAGGCTGTATACAAATCAGAACCATTACACAAACAGTAATGCCCACACCGGCCTTATCCATTTCGCCACCCAATCCTACTCTGTGCATGGGCGGCACACTTATACTCGTGGCCTCAGGCGCAACTTCTTACACCTGGCTGCCATCCAATAATACGTCGGCCAATCTTGCCGTAAGCCCTGTTTCCAACACCACGTATACATTGCTTGGCACCGCCGGCAGCTGCTCATCAACCATTGCCACCTCTGTAATTGTGGTGCCCATACCTACTGTTAGCATCGCCGGCACACCCTCCATTTGTACGGGCCAGCAGGCTACTTTAACGGCCAGTGGTGCTGGCGCATATACCTGGGTGCCCGGCAATTTTACCGGCCAGGTAATTACCGTATCGCCACCGGTAACCACCACTTATATTGTTACCGGCAATACCGGCGGATGCACTGATACTGCCAATGTGGTAGTGGTAAATAACAATCCCACAATCACAGCAACGGCAAACCCTGCCACCGTGTGCCCGGGCAACACAACCACCTTAACTGCGCTGGGTGCTGTTTCGTACACATGGCTGCCCGGCGCTTTAACTGGCAACCAGGCTATTTACACACCATTTGTTACCAGCACTTACACCGTAACGGGCACTAACGGCTTTGGCTGTACAAACTTTACCACGGTGCCTGTTACGGTAAATCCAAATCCTACCATTACGGTGAGTCAGTCCATACCGCAGGCGTGTGCTGGCAGCCCCCTTATTTTATCGGCCACCGGCGCTTCGTCGTACACCTGGAACCCTGGAAATACCACCGGCGCCAGCATTAATATTACGCCCACGGCCAGCACCAATTACACCGTAAATGGCACCCTGGCGGGTTGCCCGGGGCAAACGGCATACAACCTGCTGGTGCTGCCAGTTCCTACCCTTGCAGCCTCCGGCACGCCAACCCTTATTTGCGAAGGCTCGCCGGCCACCCTGTTTGCCTCGGGCGCTGCGGCCTATGTATGGTATCCCGGTTCGCTTTCAGGTACAAGCATTACCGTATCGCCGGCCGTTACCACTATTTATACGGTAACCGGCAACAACGGCCCCTGCAGCAGCAGTGCAAATATCAGCGTGCAGGTGGTGCCTATGCCCAACCCCGCGCTTACTTCCACCAGCGGTGCCATGGCCTGCCAGGGAGCCAGCCTGCAATTATCGGCCACAGGCGCGCAAAGCTTTAACTGGCAGCCGGCCGGAGCTTTTTCGGCTATAGGCAATACCACCGCGGTGATTACGCCACAGGCCGATTTTACCATTACATTAACCGGCACCAACAGTTACAATGGACTCAATTGCAGCAAAGCTCAATTGTTCCCTATTAGCATAGTGCCCGATATTGTACCCTCCGTGTCGGACAATACAGCCATGTGTTTTGGCGGCAGCGCCACACTTACTGCCGGCGGCGGCAATATGTATACCTGGATGCCTTCGGGCAGCATTATTGGTTCCACATCCAATTATTCGGCGGTTGTGAGTCCTTCAGCTTCTGTTATATATACTGTAATTGTATCTTACAACGGCCTCTGTGCCAAAACAGGCACCATTCCTGTCACCGTATATCCACTGCCTCAATTGTTTGCCGGCAACGACACCACATACAACCGGCTCGACAATATTATTATCAGCGCTACGGGTAATGGGATCATATCATGGATCTCGGGCGATAATATTGTTTGCCCCGGCTGCCCTACCACGCAGGTAATGCCCGAATACCCGAAGCTGAAAAGCTGTTATGTGGCAGAAGCCGTAAGCGCTTATGGCTGCAAAATAACCGACGATGTGTGTATTGACCTGATGGATGATTACGCCATTTACATTCCAAATTCATTTAGCCCCAATGGCGACGGCACCAACGATGTATTTTATGTTTACGGCTTTGGTTTTTCTGACCTTACCATCGATATTTTTGACCGTTGGGGAGAAAAGCTTTTTGCCGCCAAAGATAACCGGGGCTGGGACGGCACTTACCGGGGGGCGCTTTGCCCGCTGGACACTTACGTATACAAAGTGGCCTTTAAAATGGCCGGTAAGCGGTACAATAAAACCGGGCACGTAAACATCATCAAATAAACTGCTTTATCAGTTCATAATGGGATCGGGCATGGGCAGAGGTGCCACGTCGTAAAAAGCCATTTCGTGAATGGTAACCTTAATGTCGTGAATGATGGGAAATTTGCTCAAAATAATCCCGAGCTCGTCCTTATCCTGCACTTCAAAAAACACCCACATGTTTTTGCGTTCCATGTCGAGCGAATAATTGAGCACCACGCGCTGCTCGAGCAGCCGGTTAATAAGCTCGCGCTGTTCGGGGATCAGGTCATAAACCTCGCGCGTAAATACATCGGGCAATGAAATATGTACAAGGAAGACATCTTTCATAAGAGCAAATTTAAGCTAAATAAAAACCACTTTTACACAGAAAATAAATAAGCCCCTATTTGGTAAAGTATTGTTTGACTTTAAAAAATTTTTAATTAACTTTGATAGTTACCCACTCTAAACAAAGCCTTTTAAGTTTTAATTAAAAAAATTAATCCGTTAAAAAGATGCGTTGTTTTACATCACTCCTCTTCTTTTTCCTTTTTATTACCAGCGCCATCCTGCTTAGCGGCAGTGTTCCAGGCGGTTTTACGGGCTTTCGCGAAAACAAGGGGCAGATCTGCGACCAACATTATAAGCCCCGGCCAGACGTTTTGTTTTCCGGAACCAATGGGCAGTATGTATTCCATTTGCGCAAAAAGGGTATTTCGTATCAATTAAACCGCGTAGATGCCTGGGCCAAGCCTAATTCGGATCACGAACTGAAAATGATTCCGCAGCAGCAGAAAAATTTGGTGCCTGAACAAATGACTATTTATCGTATCGATGTAAATTGGCTGCAGTCAAATACCGATGTGTTTATTAAAAAAGAACAGGATTTGGAGGGTTACGATAATTTTTATTCTGAATCCTGTCCGGGTGGAGCGCTTTTTGTAAAAAGCTATGAGCAAATTGTATATCAGCAGCTCTATAAAGGGATTGATCTGAAATGGTATAATAAAGAAGGGCATCTAAAATACGATTACATTGTTGCGGCGGGTGCTGATTACCACCAGATACGGCTTGAAATAAACGGCGCAAAAAAAATAAGCGTTCGCAAAAACGGAGCGCTCGTCATCAAAACCCCTTTGGGTGAACTCATCGAGCAAGCTCCGCTGGTGCTGCAAAACGGCAGGCAGCTCCCGGCTGCGTGGGTATTGGATCATAACCAGGTTTCCTTCCGCATTGACGGTATCGATCCTCATTATCCGGTTGTTATTGATCCGCTTATTCGTTTTTGGGGCACTTATTACGGCGGCTCAAATCCCGACGAGCTTTCTTACAGCTGTGTAGACCCTAATGGGGATGTTTTTGTGTCGGGCGATAGCCGGTCAACGAACCTGCAAAGCATTGCAACTACAGGTTCTTACCAAAGCATTTATGGCGGAGCTGGTATGGGATCTCTCCCGGGAGATGCAGTGCTTGTAAAATTCAATGCTTCGGGACAGCGCTTGTGGAGTACCTACTACGGCGGCGCCGGGGCTGACTTCGCCAACCAATGCGATGCAGATGCGGCGGGCAATGTATATATGGTGGGCACTTCCAATTCTACCAATGCCATTGCATCTCCTGGCAGCCACCAGCCGGTATATGGCGGCGGTAGCACACTCACATTTGGCGATGCTTTTGTGGTAAAATTCAACACCGCCGGGGCCAGAATCTGGGGCACGTATTACGGGGGTACAGGCGACGAATGGTCCATCGGTTGCTGTACCGATCCCCTGGGCAATGTTTATATGGCTGCCATCAGCACTTCCACACAGGGTATTGCCAGCCCTGGGTGCCACCAGCCGGTATCGGGCGGCCTGCAGGATGGTTTTCTGGTAAAATTAGACCCAGGCGGCGCGCGGCTATGGAGTACCTATTACGGTGGCACTGGGCTCGACGGGGCCTACGGCTGTAATACCGATGCGGCAGGGAATGTATATTTAACAGGGCACACACTTTCTAATGATCCGGGAGCAATTGCCACCCCTGGCAGCTACCAGCCTGTTTGGGGTGGCGCTACCACACCCGGCGATGGCTTTCTGGCAAAATTCAACCCGGCAGGTGTGCGGCAATGGGCAACGTATTACGGCGGCGGCGGCGACGATTATTTATATAATTGCCAGATAGATGCCAGTGGAAATATTTACACCTCCGGCGTAACTTCTTCCAGCAGCGGCATTTCAACAGGCGGTAGTCATCAGCCGATTTACGGCGGAGGCAGTGGCGATGCTTTTCTTGTAAAATTTGATGCTTCGGGTATGCCGCTATGGGCAAGTTATTATGGGGGCACAGGCGCCGAAGATGCCGGTTTTACAGCCTTTGACGCTAACGGATATGTTTACATTAGCGGAACAACCGCCAGCGCCGGTGGAACGGCTATTGCCACTCCCTGCACATATCAGGATACTTACGGCGGCAATGTAGATATGTTTATTGCAAAATTTGATGCGGCAGGCACACGGATGTGGGGGACCTATTACGGCGGAACTGGTGTTGAAAACTGGGGGACCATATCGGTGGCGCTCAATGGCAATTTTTATCTCGCCGGCCTTACGGGCTCCTCCGCCGGAAATATTATTGCCAGTGTTGGCAGCCACCAGCCTGTATACGGCGGAGGCCTTACTGACGGCTTTTTTGCAAAATTTGATGGTTGCATTCCCACTCCACCCCCCAGCACCACACCGGCATCCAATCTCTCGGTTTGTCCAAACGAAAACACTGTACTTACCACCAGCATGAGCTGCAATATCAGCTGGTTTGACGCCCCGGCAAATGGCAACCTGCTGGGCACAGGCATGTTGTACGCCACTCTCCCACTGAGTGTTACAACCTCTTTTTACGTAGAGGAATTTTCCTGTGGCATTCCCTCCACCCGCACCGCTATACAGGTTACGGTGGTGCCGCTGCCGGTGGTATCGGCCAGTGCCAATCCCACCGTTATTTGCTCGGGGCAAAGCGCCACACTTACGGCCGCAGGAGCGGTTTCTTATACCTGGCAGCCCGGCTTTACAAATGCCCCTTTGTTGGTAAATGCGCCACCGGCCACAAGCACCTATACCGTAATGGGCAACGATGGCAATTGTACCGGCGCAGCTACTGTTTCGGTAATGGTAGTGCCCACGCCCAGCCCGGTGATCAGCGCCCTGAGCCAGGTAGCATGTCTTGGAAAAAGTATTGACTTAACTGCAACAGGCGCAAACACTTATGCCTGGCAACCGGCCGCTTTGTTTTCGGTGCCTACGGGTTCGGCAGCTACGGCCCAGCCAACAGCCAACACCTTGTTTACAGTAACCGGCACCAATTCTTTCGGCGCATTAAACTGCAGCGGGCAAGGCACTTTTCCACTGGTGGTTTTACCGTATTCGGCGGCCTTCGTTTCGGCTCCGGTAACTTTGTGCGAAGGCAGCAGCGCCGTGCTTTCGGCCCAGGGCGGCAGCGTTTACGAATGGAAACCCACGGGTGCATTCATCAACAACGACAACAATTCGATCATTGCAAATCCGTCTGTTTCAACCATTTATAGCGTTACCGTTTCAGGCGAAGGCTCATGCGGTACCACACAAACCGTTATGGTAACAGTAAACCCCCGGCCAAAATTATTTGCCGGGCGCGACACCAGCTTTAATTTAAAGGAGCCTATGTTTATCAGCGCGGTGGGCACCGGCAGCATCAGCTGGATCAGCGGTGACGACATCAGCTGCCCTGCCTGCCCCAGCACCCAGGTTTTTCCGATCCGCAAAAGCTGCTACGTGGCCCAGGCAATAAACGGATTTGGGTGCACAGCCAGCGACGAGGTGTGTATTGATGTGGGAATAGAATACGCTGTGTATATCCCAAATACTTTCACACCCAACCAGGATGGCCTGAATGACGAGTTTACTGTTACCGGCTTTGGCATATCGGAACTGCAGATGCATATTTACGACCGCTGGGGTCAGCTGCTTTTTTCAAGCAGCGATGCTCCCAAAGGCTGGAACGGTTTTTATAAAGGAGAGTTGTGCCAGCCGGGCGTTTATCTTTACGCCGTTGAATACACCTCAGCCAACGGCAAGCGGCAACACAAAACCGGGCATGTAACCCTGCTTCGGTAAAAAAGAAAGATCTCATATAATATAAGGCAAAAAAAGGCGGACCTGAGCCCACCTTTTTTTACACACGCACTTAAACCGAAACTTTAAGTGAAAGGGATCACACGAAGCCCCACCGAAAACGGGTACAATTCGGGGCCCTTGCCCGGCTGAAACAGGCCGGTAAAATTATACTCGCCGTAAATGGTCCAGCCGCGGTAGCCAAAATTAACGTGGGCTTTGGCGGCAAAAGGGCTCATGTTATAACTGTCTTTTCTCACCTTTTTAATCTCGTACTTGTCGCGCTCAAGCACCTGTTTGGTGCGTGAAGCGATCAGGTACTCGCCTATCACGCCAAAGGCAATGTGAAACGTTTTTTCGGGATCGTTGCTGGTATTAAACTCAATAAGCAATGGCACCTGCACATACGTGTTGCGAAACCGGTTTTTCTTGTAGCTATACTGGTTGGTGCTGTCTATCGACCCCCAGGTAAAAGAACTGTCGGGATTTAAATTGGTTTTATTGGCAAACTCATACGAATGGTAATCAATGCCCAGGCCGGTAATGATCTTAACATTGTTTTTCACAAGATCGAACTGGCGCTCAAACAGGTTGAACTGGAAGTTGAAGCTGCGCCCGTAGTTCAGGTCCATGTAGCCGTATTTGGCTGGAATATCAATAGTGCCGGGCGAGGTCATAAAGCCGTTTACGCCAAAGGAAATACCGGTCCAGTGTTTAAAATCATCTTCGGCACTCTCGTCGGTACACACCATTTCTTTCAGGCTGTCCCCTGTATTCTCGTCTCTTTCCTTATCCACAATAATTATTTTTTTGTTTTTCCAGTGGTAAACAATCGAATCGCTCTCGGTATAATGATTTTTATCGGCCACCTTGGTAATGCTCGATGCCGAATTGGCCTCGGCGCTGATGTCTTTTACATCGCCCTTTATTTTTATATTGCTGGCGCCGCTGGCATTGGCCTTTAATTTATCGGTTACGTATATTTTTGAGGAGGATGCGCCGGTGGCCAGTATGTCGGTGCTTTTACTCACCAGGTTGTAAGCCTTTAAGGATGATGCCCCCGAAAGCTCGGCCAGGAAAGTGTCGGTAGAGCCCGACAGTGTAAGAAGGCTGGCGCCGCTTT
Source organism: Bacteroidia bacterium (assembly GCA_044221905.1). Taxonomy (GTDB): domain Bacteria; phylum Bacteroidota; class Bacteroidia; order B-17B0; family Aurantibacillaceae; genus Aurantibacillus. The sequence goes on along the minus strand of JBGAOE010000004.1, from coordinate 39,467 downwards.
GCAGCGTACGTACCTTGTGCGCATTTACAATTGAGTTTACCTGTGCCGAACTGGACACATTGAACGAAATGGTATCTGCTTTTATGGCATTGGTGGAACGGAAGGCAGAAGCGCCGCTGGCCTGCACCTGGCGCAGCTGGCTGTTTTTAATATATACATAAACCGGGCCGGTGAAACGGCCTTTGCTCAATACGCTTAAAGTGCCATTGTCGCTGCGGGTTTCCACGTTTTCAATTTCGCCCGCCCGGGCCCTGATGCTCAGTCCGGTGGAGTCGGAATGCGTGTAATAAACTGTTACCGCTCCCGAAACTTCCAGTTTTTGAAAAGGGCTGATGTTCCTGGTTTGGCTTTCCTGTGCATTCAGTAAGCTGCTGAAAGAAATGAGCGCTGCTGAAATTATATGCGATGTTTTCATACTTGCTGGTTGATTTTGGGTGTAAGACGCGCTACAGAAAGGAAAAGTTACAGGAAAGACCTTTTTTATTAAAAATATAAAATTAAAATCCTGTAAATCAACAATTTAATCAGATGTTATGAAACACTTTATTTAATGCTCAGGATGCTGATGAGCACCAGGCCTATTAAAAAGAGGGTTAACAGCAGCAGGTTAACACCATAAATAACCAGCGATTTTAAAATGGACACCGCACGGCTTTCTTCATACATAAGACGGTGTGCCCTGAAAAAATAAAAGAACTGGTAAAGCAAAACAATGGCTATAATAACTCCTGCTATGCTTCCCACAATTCCATTGTTGGGTAGCAGGCTGCTAAAGGTAAAAATATTGAAGCTCAGCAAAATGAAAGAAAAATAATGCAGGGTGAAAATAGCATGGTCAAAAAACAACCACCGTTTTTTATTATGAAACAGCCAAAGAATAAGCGCGAACAACGGCATATAAATAAAAAGCGCTTTGGGCAGGCTGTGGGTCATCGATTCAAGCACATGATCCAGGAGCTCATCCTCCTTGTATTTTTGCATGCTAATGTATTTTACAACCATTGACCGTTCAACGGCGCTCATCCGTTCTGCTTCCGGCAAAAGAGCCTGCGCCGAATCGAGCTGCCTCACCGAGGTATAATTGCCCGGCACTTTCACCAAGGGATGCGCCGAGGCTGTATCGGCCGGGTGTTTTAATTCGGCCGGGTGTTTTAATTTAATGGACGAGCGATTGCCCTCACTGTAATCGGGCACTACATAAGGCAGCAAAAAGGTAACGAAGCTGATAAAAATATATAATCGCACCGGTGGTAAAAAGCTGCTGCGCCGGCCTTTTAAAAACTCTTTGGTAAGGTAGGCCGGCCTGAACAACAGGTATTTTATTGTAAGCCAAAAAGAGGTATCGTAATGGGTAAGGTCTTCGATAAAATGCCTCACCAAATGTGCGAACGACTGGCGGGTTTCGGTATTCTCCTGCCCGCAGTTGCCGCAAAAACGTTTTTCAACGGTTTGGCCGCAGTTCTGGCAGGTGGTATCGTGTCGTAAGTGGCGCTTTGACATGTGGGGTGATTTTAAGCGCCATAAATATATAGATAAAATAATATGTTGTGTTATACTCTGCGGCTGAACCTTTGATTTGATCATGTTCCTTATCCTGGTGAGCCGATAGCTACCGGCTTGTCAAACCCATCCTTCAACAAGGTCAGGATGACAAGCAACCGTAAGTATAAGAGATTATAAGATAAAAAGTGGGGCGAGATGTTTATTTAAGACAAAAGTTTTAATTATTTGATTTTAAACACATTATCTCTTCTCCACACTGAATGAGCTGAACGAAAGGGAAAAACGCTGCCCATCGCGCTCTTCGCCATCCACTGCTTTAATGCCCACAGTATTGGCCCGGTGAGCAAGGCTCACAGCCCGGTGCCAGAAACCTTTTTTAGCAGGGGTTTGATCCGCATCGTCGTCGCTCTCCTCCACCGTCATCACCACTATTTGTTTTGTGTCAGACACAGATGGCCGCAATAACGAGTCTTTATGGGGCTGCATATTTTGATCGGAAGCCGGGTTGTGGCCGGCCAGCATTTCTTTTTGTGGAACAGGCTCTTCTTTGAAGATTTTTGTTTCGGATTCTTTATGGCTGTTATTTTCGCTGGCCAGGTTGGCCGGTTCTTCCTGCTTTAATACATGCCCGGCCTGGCGCTGCGTTTTGTTTAAAACAGGAGCTTCTTTTTCTTTTTTAGCCTGTACTCGAGTAAATGTTTGGCCGGCTTTCTCGGCCAGCTTATTCTCGGCCGGCAAATGACCGGACGTTTCTTTTGCAGGCGCATTTTTAGTGGTGGCCGGGGTGCGGGCTGTCGGTTTTTTAGTGCCGGCCAATTCGGTGCCGCTTTTTTTATGCGACCCATAATATGTGAATATAAACAACAGGCCTGCCAGTAATAAAACAGCAGCGGCAGCAAAATCCATGGTTTTAAAACCAAACAATGCAATAACCCGCCCTTCTTTTTTCAACCCGTTTTTGTCAGGATACTCAACCCTTGTATCTGCCGTGAGCCGGGTTTTAGAAATGAGCTCTAATTCAGCCTGCAAAGCCTTACTGGTTTTCAGTTCAGCCTCAAACGCGGGCCTGTCAGCCGCGGGTAGTTCGTTTTCAAAATAAGCCAACGCGCGGTTGCTGAGCAATAAATCATTTTCGGTTTTATACAGCGTTCTTTTATTTTCAAAGGCATCGGCGCTGCCGGCTTTAAGAACCGTTTTGCGAAAGAGCGCTAACTCAGATGCTAAAACGCTATCAGTAAGAATTTTAGACTCAAATGCCTTACGTTCTGCTTCAGATAAATTTCCTTCCAGGTAGTTTAAGATCGTCTCGTTTAAAACATCCGTCTCTGTTTTTTTTAAATGATCTTTTCCTTCAAAATGCTGCAGATCTCTTTCAAGAACCGGCAGGGCTTCCTGCCCTAGGTCGATCTCCAATTGAGGATTCGCCATGGCAAAGGCCTTTAACCGGGCAAGGTCCTCCCCGCTCAAATTACCCTCCAGGTAATCGAGCAAAAATGCCTCGTAGTTATGTAAGCCTATCTCTTCCATTTATAGCACCGAATCCATTTTGCCAATGTAATTTTTTAAAAACGTGCGGGCCCTGAAAATATACACCTTTACCTGGCTTTCGTTCAGGCCGGTTATTTTTCCTATTTCCAGGTAATCGTATCCTTCATAATCGCGCAGCAGCAATACCGTTTTTTGAATGTCAGGCAGCTGCTCCAGCCCCTGGTTCAAAACCTCCTTCAGGTCAGAGTAATGCGATGAATGGCTGTGTCGGTTAAAATCCACTTCCCCAAAATCGGCTTTTTTTGCTGTTTTGCGGGTATAATCCACCAGGGTATGGTAGGCCGTTGTAAACAAATAGCTTTTGGCCTTTTCACTATCGATGGTATCTATCTTCCGCCACATTTTTTCAAACGAGTCCTGTACAATGTCCTTTGCCGCATCCCTGTCCTTAATGTGCTTCGCCACAAAACGGAACACCCCATCGGCATGCTGGTCAACACAGGTATTGTAATCTGTTAAATTCACGTTTTGTTGGGTATAAGACGTGCAGTGGCGCTAAATGTTACAAATCAACTTAAAAATAAGAAATTGATTTATAATAAGTTACGTTTAAACGTGGAAATTTTTGACCGCGCTGGAAAGTGTGAGGTAACGGATGAGCTTATCGTGATTGGTTTCGGCGCCGCTTATTTCATAATCGATGATTAGCTCATTCTCGAGCTTGGTGTGAGTGAGCCAGATAAACCGGAGGTTAAAACCCCTGATAGTGGTTTCAATTTCACTTTTCAGATCAAGGTCGTTGGCAATGGTTATTTTATACACCAGCTCCTGGTTATAGCGGTCGATAAATTTTTGCACGCCGGCAAAGCCCAGCAAAATAAGCAGCACGGTGCCGGTTACCAGCACGGCAAATTCGTATTGTGCAATGCCGCAGGCCATGCCTATGGCGGCACTTATCCAGATAATGGATGCGGTGGTAACGCCGCGCACACTGGCCCCATCCCTAAAAATGGCGCCGGCCCCCAAAAAGCCAACCCCGGTAACAATGTTAGAGGCAATGCGGGCCGGGTCGTTATCGCGCCCAAGAATAAAGGAAAGAATGGTAAACAGCGTAGAGCCCAGCGTGATGAGAATAATGGTTCTAAAGCCAATGTTACGCCCCTTGTATTCGCGCTCGGCCCCAATTAATGCCCCCAGCACCAGCGATACCAGCAGCTTGATGGAATTGGTGTATATGAATTCGTAATCGAAATGCAAATTAAAGCTGGTTTAAAATTTCGGCCTCTACCTCCGGTGAATCCCAACGGTTCTCAATATCGGGCAGGCTCATCACTTTATCCATAATGGCCTGCTGCCTGGCGCCTTCACTTAAAGCTTTACTGTAACGTATGTGTGGGCTATAAGTCACCATGCTATACAGCGGGATCCATTTATCGGGATGCTTTTCGGAAAAGCGGGCCTCAATTTTTTTCTGGAGCAAAAACCGGGGGTCGGCTGTTTTATCGCGCATCTCCACAAAATTGCCCACCGCCAGGTCGGCAATGGCATCGGCATCGGGCTTACGGAGGGCCTGGTATTCGGGCAGTATGCGCTCCCACTGGTGCGGGTATTTGTCCATCAATTCGTTAAGCACCACACAATCTTCAAAGCCGCAATTCATGCCCTGGCCATAAAAGGGCACAATGGCATGGGCCGCATCGCCAATCAGGCCAATGCGGTTGTCAAAAACCCAGGGAAAACATTTTACCGTTACCAGCGACGAAGCGGGGTTATTGAAAAAATCGTCGAGCAACGTAGGCATTAACGGCACCGCGGTAGGAAATTCCTCATCGAAGAATTTTTTCACCGCCTCGCGGGTGTTGAGCTTTGCAAACGATTTATCGCCCTCAAAGGGCAAAAACAGGGTGCAGGTAAAGTTACCGTCCGGGTTGGGCAGGGCTATCATCATAAAGCTGCCACGTGGCCAGATGTGCAGGGCATTTTTTTCGAGCAAAAACTCACCGTTCTTTCCCGGTGGAATGATCAGCTCTTTATATCCAGCGTCAATATAATGTTGGTTATACTCAAAGCGGTCGCTGCTCAGCTGCATGTTTAAGCGCGAAGCGGCAAACGCCCCATCGGCGCCAAACAGCAGGTCGGAAACAGTGCTGGTGGTTTTGCCCGAATGGATGTCCTCAAACGAGGCTTCAAGTTTTGTACGGTTAATGGTGGTGCAGCGCTGGTTAAAGTGAATCTTTACATTAGACTGCTGTTCAGCAAGATCCATCAGTTTCATATTAATTTCGGCCCGCGATACGGAGTAAATGGCCTGGTCGTTTTTGCCATAAGGCTGGTAAGCCGTGGTGCTGTTTTTGTGATGTATAAAGCGGCCATACATAGGGATGGCTATTTTGCGGATCTCATCGGCAATGCCCACGCCTTCGAGGCCACGCCAGCCCCGGTCGCTCAGCGCCAGGTTAATGGAGCGGCCGGCGCTCATTTCTTCCTTGCGCATATCGCCGCGGCGCTCGTAAATAGTTACGGTATAGCCGCGCCGGGCCAGGTATATCGAAAGCAGCGAGCCTACAAGGCCTGCACCCACAATGGTAACTTGTTTGTCCATAAGGCAAATTTACTAATGTATAACAAAAAAATGCAAATTAGTTTTTAATTAATTAAAACGCCCGGGCGGCGCCATGCCTTAATCTTTCTATCTTTGTATAGCCTTGCAAAGTGCTTACCGCGTTTAAAAAACATATTGAAAACAAACAGTTGTTTGAGCCCGGGCAGCACGTGTTGCTGGCCATTAGCGGCGGGCCCGATTCGGTGGCCCTGGTGCACCTGCTCAAAAACTGCCGCATTTCGTTTGCGCTGGCCCATTGCAATTTTAAATTGCGCGGCAAGGACAGCGATGCCGACGAGGCCTTTTGCAAACAACTGGCCAAACAACAAGGGCTTGAAATTTACACCAAGCAGTTTGACACCAAAGAATTTGCCCAACGGCAAAAAATGAGCATACAGCTGGCCGCCCGGCAGTTGCGCTACGACTGGTTTTATGAGCTGCTGGAAAAAGAGTGGATGAACAGCCTGGTAACGGCGCACCACGCCAGCGATGTTACCGAAACCGTTCTTATAAACCTGCTCAGGGGTACCGGTATTAAGGGCCTTAAGGGCATTCCCGAAAAAACCGACTGGATCATACGCCCCCTGCTGCCTTTTACAAAAGAAGAGATTCTACAGTACTTAAAAGCCAACAATATTAATTACCGCCTCGATAAAAGCAATGCCGAGGATAAATACGAGCGCAACTTTTTAAGGCTAAAGGTAATACCGCTGCTGAAAGAGCTGCAGCCCAACCTGGACCAGGTGATGCTGAATAACATTGCCAACTTTAAAGAAGAGGCGGCCATGGTAAAAAAAAGCCTCGAAAAGGCTTCCAAACGGATTTTGCGCAAAAAGAAAGAGCAATTGATTTTGGATAAAGCCGCTTTGGCAAAGGAAAAACACATTCGCTCTATTTTACACCAAAACCTTGGTCCTCTGGGGTTTAACGCCACTCAGCTCGAAAACATTGAAACCAACATCCGCAAAAAAGGCCTGGTGGGGAAAATGATTTACTCTCCTACCCATGCGCTTACGATTGACCGGAATGAGCTGGTGATAAAAGCCAATCTTTCTCAGCCTGCAGAGCAAATTGTTCTGCACACGCTCAGCGAAATAGCAGATGTGCCCTATCTAAAGCTGCATCCACTGAAAAAATTCAGCCCCCCGGCGCAAAACGAGCTGGTGGTGGATGCCTCTACCTTTATCTTCCCGCTCACGCTGCGCGGCAAACAAAAGGGCGATCGCTTTAAGCCTTTTGGCATGAAAGGATTTAAATTACTGAGCGATTTTTTAAAGGACCAAAAATTAAATAATTTTGAAAAAGAAAGCTGTAAATTGCTGGTAAATGGCAATGGCGAAATCATTTGGGTGCTCGGTTACCGCAGCGATGAGCGCTACAGGGTAACGGCAGAAAGCCGCGATCTTATAAAATTAAGCTTCATTGGGTAAGGACAACATACTCTTCCAGGAAAAACAATACATGGGCCACAACCGACTCAGCATTGTGATTCGCACCGTGCTGGCATTATTTTGCTTTTTAGGATACTACTGGAGCGAAAACCCGAAGCCGGTGCAGTTGTCTTTTTTAAAAATAGGCTCCTACCCTATTAAAGAATTCAGCAACTCGGGGCTTCTGTTTTTTATTCTCGGCATCAGCATTCTTATTATGAGCGCCGGCCTTACTTATATTTATCACATCAAAACCAAAGTGTACCGCGGCTACATATTGCTCGACGGTTTCTGGACCTCGCGAAAAGTAAAGATTAGCCTGGAGGACATAAAAGCCATACGCAAAAGCCGCTACCGCAAAAATGTGCTGAGGCGGGCGGTTTACAACCTGCACAATTCGGGCATGGTGCGCTTTTACAGCAGCGGCGAAGATTTTGTGGAACTTACTGACAGCAAGGGATTTGTGTATAGAATAGGCAGCCAGCGGGTGCAGGAGCTGTATACCGTGCTCAAAGGCCAGCTTAAACTATAAAAGGCTTTCCTTTCTTTATTATTTACTCTATATTTACCTTCGTTAATAAGCTAAACCCACTTGCTATGTTATTGACAGGTTTTGAATCTATTGAAAAAGAAAAGATCGAGCATTTAAAATTTCCGGCTACCGATGTGTTAACCGATAGCGGCAGTATTGATGAGCGACAAAGCGACTTACAAAGGGCCTTGTCGCTGGGCAACCTCGAGCATTCAAAAATTAAGATCTATTTTGAAGACGACAGCTCGCGAAAGGTTGTGGAAACCACGGTGTGGGGTGTTACCGATAAGCGGGTGATCTTAAAGCAGGGCTTGGTAATACCCATTAACCGCGTGCACTCTGTAAAATTTTAAGCTAAGCCACACAGGTTTAAGAACGCATACACAAAGGGCGTTACAAAAATAAGACTGTCAAACCGGTCCAGGGCGCCGCCATGCCCGGGCATAATGCTGCCACTGTCTTTTACCCCGGCCTGGCGCTTGAGCATGCTTTCCACCAGGTCGCCAATGGTGCCAAACACACCTACCAATAAAGCAATGCAGGGCCATACAAAGCTATGCGCATACGTATGATTGAGGTTTAAAAGAAACCCCACACCAATGGCGCCAAGCACGCCAATAATGGTTCCTTCCCAGGTTTTGCCAGGCGAAATACGCTCGTACATTTTGTTTTTGCCAAACAGGCTGCCTCCCAGGTAAGCCAGCGTATCGTTGCTCCAGATCAGGAAAATAATACCCAGCACTTTAAAATAATCATAGCCCATACCGTTTCTTAACATGGTGGAGGCAGGTATGGTAACCAGCAAAGCCAGCGGAAAAACGGCGTAAACAACACCTAATAACGTATGCATTGCATTGGCCAGGTTGTTAGGCGCGCTGCTGAACAATGCTTTGATAAGCACTGCTGAAGGAAAAAGAAATAAAATCAGGCCAAACCAGGGCTGTATATGCCAAACGCTGCCGTTTGCATAAGCATATAAGAAACGTACTGAAAAATAACCGAACACAGCCACAGCAGCTAAAAAGCCGATACCCCGGTATGGTGCCGCCTGAAGTTTTTCTGCAAGCTTGTAATATTCATGCAGGGCCAGCAGGGCCACCGCAAAAAACAGGGTTAAAAAACTGAGGTAGCTATACCACACACAGCCCACCAGGATGATTACAAAAAAAACAGCGCTCAGGCTGCGTGTTGCGAGGGTTTTTAAGTTTAATGCCACAATTGCAGTTTCGGGAACAAAAATAGCAAAATTCAAAGAGATGAAGAATCAATGGGAAACAGAAAGAAGGAGACAAGACACAAGATAAAAGATTAAAAGAGAGTGGATTAAAAAAATTAGAAGCCTAAAGCAAGAGTCAGGACTTACGGCTAGAGACTCATCAAAATTAATATTGTCGAAAATTTTCAGTATTTAGCCGTATTTTTATCCCATGCCCGACTTGTCTGTTTTTTTGACCCTGCTGGTGGGTCTCTTTTCGCTGATCAATCCCCTGAGCGCCTTGCCGGTGTATATTGGGCTTACACAAGATTTTACGGAAGAAAACAAATTAAAAACGCTGAAAAAAACCTGTCTTTATATCCTGGTTATTTGTCTCGTGTCTTATTTCCTGGGGGTATACCTGCTTCATTTTTTTGGCATCACCATTCCTGCCCTTCGGGTGGCCGGCGGTCTTATTATTTTCCGCTCAGGCTGGCAGCTGCTCAATGTCACACATAAAAAAGAGGTGCGCGGCAGCCTGAACGAGGATGCCGATCGGCAGGACATTTCTTTTTCGCCGCTGGCCATGCCCCTGCTGGCAGGCCCGGGCTCCATGTCGTTCTTAATTACCCTTTATGCCAGCCGCACCGGCAACTGGCGCCAGGCGCTCTGGCAGGACATTGCGGCCATTACCGCCATTATTGTTGTTTCGTTTTCCATTTACTTCATTTTTAAATTTGCACCCCGGCTTATGAAATACACTGGTCAGTCGGGCCTGGCCGCCCTCTCCAAAGTAATGGGTTTTATTGTGATCGGCATTGGCGTGGAAATGATTATATCGAGCATCACTGCCGTGGTGAAGAATATTGCGGGAGAATTATAAATTCAATGTACAGAGTACAATGTACATTGTACTTTGATCATTTGACTAATTTCAAAAACTGAAGGTAATTTTTCTTCATCTCGGTTGTAAACGTATCGTTGTGAAAAATAGAAATGAGCTGGCCCCCATGCTGTTTTACTTCCTCAACAAAAGGCTGCGCCAATTCTAAAAAGGGTTTCTCTTCGCGCTCGGCATTGTCTTTTAATGTGTTTTCGGTAAGGCAAAACGGGTGCAGCATCAGCGGGCTGATAGATTCATTATCAAGGCTATACCATTTAAAAGGATAACAATAAGATGCCCTGAAACCGTTAAAATTGGTGTAGCCCATCGAGTAATCCTCTGTAATGCCGGCCTGCAGCAAATCCTGGTAGGTTTTCGGGAATTTGAGCATCGAAAAATGCTGGCGGCTTTTTTCAATGGTGCGGTGGGTGATGCTGCTCAGGCGGTTGGTTTCCACCTTGAGCTGGTGCAGGCTTTGCATCGAGCCAAAGGAGGGGTGAATGCCAATCATCGAATAATCGGCCAGGTGTTTTATCAGCACCTGGAACCGGATGTTGGACGAGGAATGATTTTTATCATTATCGCCATAATCGCCCAACAGTAAAAAGTAAATGGCGGCAATGTTTTTTTCGTTGTGTGCGGCGATCAAAAAATCGTAGCAATCAAACGGGTCCTGCTCGCGGTTAAAGATAATGTTGAAGCGTTTTTTTATCCGGGCCCAGCTGCGGTCGGCCACAAAGCCCGCCAGCGTGCGCACCATACCCTTGTATTTATACTGGTAAGCATTATCAATATCAATGCTCGACACAAAATTATAGCGCCGGGCATTAAACACCAGCTCGGGAAACTGGCCCGCCAGCTGCTCCCTCAATCCATCCAGCCAGATGTTGATGAGCGGCACCTTTATAAAATCATACTGGTAAGCCAGGCTCGAGCGGTAATGAAACCGGTTGTACTGGTCGGGCTTGTGCGGCAAATATTCTTCGTAGCGGGTAAGCAGCCAGAATGCAGCGCCAAACAAATCAAAGGGAATTTTTGCCTGGCATTTAAAAAACACTTTTCGGTACCGGTTATCCGACACCACTTCGAGATGGTAATCCTTTATGCCATAATCCAGCAAAATGCCCTGGGGCTTTACCTGCAGGGCCTGCCCGGCCGGGCTCAGCGAGTAGTTTATTTTTGGCAGGGTGGAGCGGTTAAACTCCTCCAGGTCGGTAACAAGCCGGTAGTCGAGGCCCAGGCCTTCGTTCAGCAGCGTTTTTAAAATATAGGTCAGGCGATTGCTGCTTTTTGGCGAGTATACAAGGATGGTATGGATACACGAATTTAATGGCCGGCCGGCTAAATTTTACACGCTTTTCATCAATTTATTGATGGCCGGCTGTTAATTTTTAAAATGAGGCAAAAACACCATCAATCCTATAATGACAGAGAATATACAGGCCAGAAGCACAGCACCTGCCGCCACATCTTTTATGTATTTTACGGCCGGGTGCTGTTGCGGCATCACCAGGTTGCACAGTTTTTCGAGGGCTGAGTTAAACAGCTCCAGGCAAACCACCAATGTTATGCATGCCAGTATCATAAACCATTCGGTGGCCGACAGCCCGCACCACCAGCCTGCCGCCAATACCAGGCCGGCGATAAACACATGCAGCTTTACATGCGGCTCGCCGCCAAAAGCTGCGCGAAGGCCTGCCAGCGCATGCCCAAGGGCTTTCGAGCGGATCTTAAAATAACTCATGCTGCCCGGCTTTACGTTTTAAGGAATGATGCATTTCAACCATTAAATATAAGAAAACACTGAAGGTAACAGTTACCGCCAGCGTTTCTTTATAGTTATTTGCCCCGAACACCGAATAAAACATGTCGTGTGCCAGGCCGTAAGGGTTGGTTACCAGGTCCCAGCTATTGAACCGCAGGTAGCGCCCCACATAAATACCATAGCCGTTTAAAAGAAACACCAGCCATTTAATGCCGTTGAATTGCAGGGATGTGCTGCAAAAAGGCGCTACCGCTATAAAAAATTTTTCTGTTGTTTTTAAGAACAGCAGCAGGCCGCACACCGAAAAGCAAAGGATCATCACCAGGTCGAACCACTGGGGCACCACCAATTGTTTGGTAAGGTGAAACAGGTCGGTAATAATGTATGGAGCATTGGGCAAAAACAAAAGACATAATAGCAGCAGCCCTATGCTTTTAAATGCATTGGCCATGGGGTTATAACGGCTTATAAAATAATACGGCAGCCAGGCCAGAAATAAATTCCAGGGCAAAAACAGAAAAGCGAAGTGATGCGTTTTTACCAGCCGGATCAAAATAAGCAGCCCGCCAAAAACCGTAAACTTCAGCAGTGCGGAAGCGGACGTAAAAGATGTGATCGCTTTCATAACCCTTATTCTTTATTTAAAATACCGGCGGTAATATGCTTATCCCGTAAATCCCAGCTCTGCCAGTCGTTGTTATAATCTTTCAAAAAACGATCCACCTTGTTGTGCATTCGCCGCGTGTAGCTGTCGTTCCGGCCGTGTCCCTCGGCCGAAAACTGCAGGTTTTGATCGAGTGCCGCAACGGGATATTTATGATAAACCTGGATTAATTGGGGGATGTTGGCATCCGACAGCTCAAACAAATAAACCAGATCCACTTTGCCGATGGGCTTTTGAAGATTGTGACTGGTGATAAACACATCCCAGTTAACAAGGCCTGCCAGCGACAGTGTACAGAACCAGGCGGCCACGTTGCTGCGGATCAGGTACCAGTTGGACCGGTTGCCCGCCAGTTTTATAAATGTGAACACATGCCCCAGTATGGCCAGTAATAACCAGGCATAAACGCCAATGCGCTTATAGGTAAGGTTAAAGGCATCAATGTATAGATGGTTGCGCCAGCCCGTCGAAAACAGCATCGCCAGGTCCTGCACGATCCATAAATACACCAGCCATTTAAGAAATTTTGAGCTTTTATCGGAATGCGCCTGCCGGCGGTACAAAAACATAATAAGCCCCGTGGCAATCATTACCGAAAGAATGAGCGCCCCTACCCCGTTGTGCACAAACGCCGTGTGTGTAATGCCTTTGGGCAACTGGCCGTTGAGCCAAATGGTTTTAACATCGCCCAGGTTTAAGATGAGCAGCATGGCATTGAGGCAGGCAAACAAAAGCGTACCGGCCAGCAGCTCGGCTTTGTAGCTCTGTTGCTGTTCGGCCGGTGCGGCAGCGGGGCTTAATAGCGCCAGCCCGTTTTCCCATTGCTCAATGGGTTTTATGGTTTTGTGATGAAACAAGGCATAACACAATACGCCGCCAAAGGTTGTAAATACCAGCCGTGGAAAATTAATAAAATCGAAACTGATCCATTTTGTGTTTTCGGCAAACAGGGGGTTAGCCTCCTGGTATAGCATAAAAAACACAAAACAGAGCAGCACCGCTACGGCAATAGCTGCATAACGAATGGCCACATGCCGGTAGCCGCCGGTTCTTTTTTCAAAGCGCCGGCTGCCATCCATGAGCATAAACACGGGCGCCGATGCGATTGAAAAACAGCTGAATAGAAATGAAAACAAGGCCGATGTGTTTCGGTTGGCCGAAAAGGCTGCTAGCAGCAACAAGGAGCAGCAATTGGCAAAAATAGCCAGCGCCGACGAGTAAAGTAAAATCCCCGTGCTGCTTACCAGGCATAGTGCCAGGGCCCAGCACCACTCTTTTTGGCGCAGCAGCTGCGGGTTGCGCGCATATAAACCCGCCGCTATGAGCCCGTTAAACACTAAAAAATTAACTCCGGCATTTTGTTCGTAAAACAGGTAGCTGTACGCCGCCACGGCGGCAACAAAAAAATAATCGATGGTTTTCATTTTTTTACGGTTTTTAAAATAGATAAAACAACTGGCAGACATATAAACACAAACCCAGTAAAAAACAGGGTGATATTAAAATGGGTGGGCACATAGGTTTGCAGCTCGGCAAACAGGTCGGCAGAAGAGGAAACAGACCAGGCACTGTGCAGGCGACGGGTATATTGCAAATAGTCCCACATAAAGGCTACGATGCATATAAAAGCGCCCGACAACAGCCACCACCATAAGGTTAAGGGAACGCGGCAGCTGCTATCGGCCTGTGTGCGGTAAATGATATGGAGGGCGCCAATAATCATAATAACCGACAGCAGGCAGGGTGCCCACACCGGCCCTACCCAGGGCACGGGAATGAGGAACAGGATGTCCCACTCACCGAGGCTTTGCGGCCAGCCCAGGCACAGGTACAAAAACACATAATAAAAAAGATCCCACACGGCAAAGGCCAATGCAAAAAAAGCAAAGCGCTGCAGGCGTCCATTGCCGGCCAGTATGCCGCAGGCCACCAGCATAATCACCGTGCTCAGCTCCCTGAAAAATTCAACACGCGCCATAGAAGCCGGTATGGGTTTTAGCGGAAACGCAAAGCCGCCGGGGTAATACAGCTGGCGCAGGTAAACCACCACCGCGCTTTCGAGAAAGCCCATGGCAATGGCAAAAAGAATGACCCAAAAAATAATTTTGTTAATGAACGGAGGTGTTTTCATAGGTATTTACTGTTTTAATGCGGTTAATTTTTTTGTATACAAACAATAGCTGCCAGAACCCGATAAACCCAAAGGCACAATCAATGAGCCGGTGAAAAAACGGGATGCCTCTTATTGGCCCGCAAATAAAGGCCAGTGCAAATACGCCCAGGCAGGCGGCCATGGCCACCAGCAGGTTGGCCTGGTATCTTAAGGGTTGGCGGTATACCGGCACAAAAAACAAGGCAATCACCAGGTGGGCAAAAGCCAGCCAGTCTGTACCATACAGTACCAGGTCGGGCGTTTGCTCCAGCGCCTCCCCCACCTGTATCAGCCATAGCTGCATAAACGAAGGGAACCAATGCAGGTGCTGCATGAGAAATTGGAGCTCGGTGCGCAACGGAAAAGCTGTGAGGCCGCTTAAAACAAGCAGTGTTATAAATGCTAGGAGGTGAAGGCGGATTGTTTTCATATTATGTTATTAAAAAGTACTTTGCATTTCAAAGTAATTAGGCAAAAAAATTTTAATCCAGTTTTTTGATCAGTTTTTCAAGGGTGTCCAGGTGATCTTCAAATGCTTTAATACCAATTTTAGTAGCGCTGTAGGTGGTTAATGTTTTTTTACCTACAAATTCTTTTTTAATGTGAATGAACCCTTCTTTTTCAAGAGCCGTTGAGTGACTGGCCAGGTTGCCGTCGGTTACCTGCAGCAGATCCTTGAGGGTGTTAAAGTCCACGCTGTCGTTCACCATCAGCACGCTCATGATGCCCAGCCTCACCCTGCTTTCAAAGGCCTTGTTTAATTTATGTATGTTGGGATTGATCACTTTTTAAGACTTGCGGTCGTATTTGTGCCACATAATGGCGCCGTAAACAATGTGCAATATACCAAAACCAATGGCCCAGAACAGCAGGCCGTATCCCAGAATAAAACACGAAAAAATGCCGAGTATGATTTCGAGGCAGCCCAGGTAACGAATGTCGTGAAGCGTGTATTTGCTGGCATTTACCAGGGCCAGGCCGTAAAAAATAAGCATGGCGGGCCCTACCAGTATTACAAAATTACCGCCGTGCACCAGCATGGCAATGCAAAACAAACCGCCTGCCGTTAGCGGTATCATCATGTTGATGAGCAGCTGCAAAGCCACACGGTCCATAAGGCGCTGCCCGTTTTTTTTGGCCTTGCGGGCCGAAAAGACAATGGCCGTAAGAATGGAGGCTGCCAGCACAGCCACACAAATACCGATACATTGGGTGATCATTTGCTTATAAGGGCTGCTGCTGCGGGGAGCGGTCCAGTACTGGCGCAGGTAATGCGCTATTACCAGGTTGCCGGCCCAGGCCCCTATTAAGGCATAAACCCCGGCAAAAATGCCCGACAGGCCGCTCAGGGATAAAAACCGCGAGGACTGTTTCATCATTTGCCGGATGTCCTGCAAAGCTTCGAGGTGTTGCTGATTATTTTCCATTCCAAATCACTTTGTAATGCAAAGTTACAAGCATTTTTCATTCCATAGCTTGTTTTTCGGAAATTTAACATTCGGAGTTTCTAACAACCTGCTATTAATATAAAGCAGATCGCCCGGAAATATGGCACCCAAATGGCGCTTACTTTTAAAATAAATTCAAAGCACCCCATGAGCGACATAGCCCACTTTTTTAACCCGGTAAATACGGGTGAAGTGTTAGGAAATAGTACCTTGAAGGAATTACAGTTCGGCAATTTGTTTTCGATAAACGATGCCGACGGTTTTCCCGACCTTGAAAATATTGACATTGCCATTATTGGCGTGGCCGAGGATCGCAATTCGGAAAACAATAACGGCTGCAGCCTGGCACCCGATGCCGTGCGCAGCTATTTATACAGGCTTTACGGCGGCAGCTTTACCGCCCGCGTGGCTGACCTGGGCACCATTGCCGCCGGGCATACCACCGAAGACACTTACTTTGCGCTGAGAACAACCATGGATTACCTGATCCGCAAAAACATCATCCCGGTAATCATCGGCGGTTCGCAGGATCTGAGCTACGCGCAGTTTTTGGGATACAAGGACCTGGAGCAAACCATTAACGTGGTGGCGGTTGACAGCTGCTTCGATCTTGGCAATCCCGACGAAGACATTACCAATGGTTCCTACCTGGGAAAAATAATTCTGCACCAGCCCAATTATTTATTCAATTACAGCAACATTGGCTATCAAACCTATTTGGTAGACCAGTCGAGCCTGCAGATGATGAACAAGCTGTATTTTGACGTGTATCGCCTGGGGCAGGTGCGCGATAAGATTGAAGAGGCCGAGCCCGTGATACGGCAGGCCGATATGATCAGCTTTGACATTACCTCCATCAAGCACTCCGATGCGCCGGCCAACCCCAACGCTTCGCCCAATGGATTTTATGCCGAAGAGGCCTGCCAGATGATGCGCTATGCGGGCATGAACGACAAGCTTTCGTCGCTGGGCATTTACGAGATAAACCCCGGTTACGATGTGAGCGGAAAAACCGCGCACCTGGCGGCGCAGATGATCTGGTGCTTTATGGATGGCTTTTATAACCGCAAGCACGATTTCCCGAGCCGCACCAACCCGGATTATATCCGCTTTCACGTGGTGCTGCAGGACGACAAATACGAAATTAATTTTTACAAGAGCAAAAAAAGCGACCGCTGGTGGATGGAGATCCCCTACCCGCCGCACAAGAATCTGAAATTTGAGCGGCACACCCTCATCCCTTGCAGCTACAAAGATTACGACCTGGCGGTGAATAACGAGATACCGGATCGGTGGTGGCAAACCTATCAGAAATTATGTTAGCATTTGTACAAGCTCGCCCAAAAGCACACAGGGCTTTTGCCGGGTGGCAGACATACCAGAAATTGTGCTAACCTTTGCGAATTAATTGACAATTTTTCGATTGACAATTAAGAACACTACAATTGAAAATTGTCAATTGTACATTGTAAATCCGTCCATTAATTCTCCAACACCTTTATCTCCACCCTCCTGTTCAGATCTTCCTCGTAGGTATTTCTTTCCACTTCTACTTTAGGCTGGCTGTGGCCATAGCCTTTGTAACGCAGGCGGCCGGCATCAATGCCGTGCTTTACCAGGTAATCGTAAACGGCGCGGGCGCGGTTTACCGATAGTATGCGCTCATTGGTGTCAAAATCGAGGGCATCGCCATTTCCGTTAATACAGCAAATGTGCCCCTGTATTTCAATACGCAGATCCGGATATTGTTGCAGGGTTTTGAGCAGGCTGGCCACAGCCGGCTCTGAAGATTGTTTCCACACGTGGCGCCCTGGCACAAAATACAGGCCTTTTATCACCATGCTCTCCCCTTCGCGCAGCTGGCCTATTTCTGCGATTACGGGCACCGAATCAATTGTATTAATTGTTGCCCAGCCAGGCACCCTGTTTTTTGAAACTGCTGCTGGTTTTGGCAAAGTTTTCTCCTCTTTTGCCGTTAAAAACACATCCACCCGGCGCTGGGCGGGTTCGCCCGTCGCTGACCCATTATCGTGCGAAGCGGCCTCGCCCATGCCAGTACATTCCAAAACCGTTATGCCGGCAAAAGCCGCTGCCAGATGCTCTTTTACGGCAGTGGCCCGCGCCTGCGACAGCAGCTGGTTGCTGGCCGCGTTCCCCACAAAATCGGCATAACCCACAATTTTTGCCTGGCAAGCGGTATGGCAGTCTTTGTTTAACAGCGAATCGAGCTGCAAAAAGCCATGGGCCGGCAAGGGCCGGTTGCTTTCATAAAAAAGGCTCAGGCTGTAAGTGTGGGTTTGCGCACAAATGGTGTGACAGGTGATTAATAAAATAATAAACGCGTAAAGCTGCTTCATACATGGGTATATAACCCAAAAGCAGCTGTTGGTTACAGTTTTATTTCGCTCTGCAGCTACGATTTTTTAAGAAATTCAGTTCTGAGAACAATGTCGCTGCCATTGATCCTGCAATCCACCTCGTCTTCATCATCGGTTAAACGGATCTTTTTAACCACGGTTCCTCTTTTGAGCACCAGCGAAGAGCCTTTCACTTTCAGGTCTTTGATCAGTGTTACCGAATCGCCGTCGCTCAGAACATTGCCATTGCTGTCTTTTACATCCATCTTCTTTGTATTTACACGCAAAGATAGCTTATTCAAAGAAGCAGCCTATTATTCGCGCACCACAATCTTTTGCGGGGCCAGGCGGCTGTTTTCTTCCTTAATAAAATAAATGCCCGGGCTTAAATGTTTAAGTGAAAAAGTATACCCGTTTATTTTATTGAGCGAAGCGGTTTTGATTGTTTGGCCCATTTCATTTATAATGGTAATGTCAACAGCGGTGGCTGCCCTAATAATACATTCTCCCTGGTTGGGGTTAGGAAACACAACAAATTTCTGATCGGTTTCGGTGGCTGAAATGCCGGTGCATATTGTTACCGATTGGGTAACCACTGCCATGCTGCTGCAACCGTTGGCATCTGTTCCCACCACCGAGTAGGTGGTAGTGGCAGCAGGGCTCACCACAACAACCGATCCGCTGCCTGCCGGTGTCCAGCTGTAACTGAGCGCCCCGTTGGCAATAAGGCTTGCGCTGTTACCGGCGCAAATAACGCTGTTGGTGCTGATAACATTTACAACCGGTAAGGGTTTAACGCTGACGGTAATGATGGCGGAGTTCTGGCAGCCGGTAGTGGTCAGCGATCCTGTTACTGTATAGTTGGTAGTAGCCTGGGGCGTTACCGAGTTGGTTGCGCCGGTAGAAAAAGTCATTTCAGAAGGAACAAATACCGACCAGGAATATGTATTGGCGCCCGAAGCGTTTAGCTGTACCTGGCCGCCCATACAAACTGTTGGCGAGCTGGCGCTAACGGAAACAACCGGCAGCGGCGAAACAGTTACCACAATAGCTGTTCGCGCCAGGCTGGCAGCGCAGGTTTGATCTTCCACATACAAGGTGGTATTGCCGGTTAATACAGGCGTGATATAGCTGGTACCGGTGCCTACCGGAGTTACAGCGCCAGGGCTCGCATACCAGTTAAGCGTGCCGGTGCCTGAGGCCGATAAGGTGGCTGAGCCCGAACCGCACACGCTAAGATTAGCAGGAGATGTGGTGTTTAAAGGAGTTGGAGGCGGCACACAGTTTCCCCACGACACGATGCAATAACCATTGGCGCCGGTTCCGGGCCCTCCGCCCGAACCATTGCCGCCACCGCCACCGCCGCCGTAATTTAAACCATTGCCCGAAGGGTCGGAAACAGAACAGTTTACATCGGTAAAACCGGCGCCTTTACCGCCGTTGCCACCGGGCGCCCCGCCCCCTGTGCCGGCAGTACCGCCCGGAGTCTGGCATACGCCGGTCCAGGTAATGGTGTTACCACCGTTGGTGCCATTGGCGGTTGAACCCGCTGCACCGCCGCCGCCGCCGCCAAAGTATGTATAATAGCCACCGCCACCTGCACCACCCGTGCGGTTGGCAATGGTACCGTTAGAACCAACACCGCCGGCGCCGCCGCCACCGATGTTTGGATTTGAAACAGAATTGCCATTGGCACCGCCGCTGGCAGATATAAGAGAACCAAAGCTGGTGGTGCCACCGGACGAGCCGGCGCCGCCAGCACCTATCGTTACAGCATAGGAAGTGCCCGGTGTTACCGTATACACCCCCATGGCATATCCACCGCCGCCGCCGCCGCCGCTGCCATTAATACCACCGCTGCCGCCGGCCCCCACCACTTCAACGGTGATGCTGTTGGCCCCGCTGGGAATTACAAAACTACCCGAAACAGTAAAAGACTGGGCGGTTTGAGCCAGCAAAGAACTGCCGGCCAGGCAAAATAATGCAAGTAAATTTAGGTTTCTCATGATCAGGACATTAAAGTGAAACAATAACTGTTAAGTCAAGTTATAACAATTCATTTTAATATCCAAATCACGTTCGTTGATTCGCTGCGAAACCAATAGTATCAGTTGATGATGATCAGCTTCTGGGAAACCCGGGTTTGGCCGCTTTGCACAACGATAAAATAAATACCGCTGGCCAGGCCATCAATAGCAACATGATAGCGATTGCCCTGGTTCAGAAATACGTGCCTAATAAGGCTGCCCGTGGCATCAGTCATCTTCAGCTCAAGATCTTTTGCCGCGGCTATATTTATTTCGCCCTGCGCAGGGTTGGGATAAATTTTTAAGCCTGGCAAAAAGCCGCTCATTTCAGCCTGGCTTGTGCATATCGAAACCGACTGGGTAAAGCTGGTTGAATTAACGCAGTTATTATCATCGGCGCCGTAAAGTGTATAAGTGGTGGTGGCCGTGGGTGTAATAATAATAGATGAAGTGGTTGCGCCGGTGCTCCAGGTATAATTACTGGCCCCGCCGGCAGTAAGACCGGTGGATGAGCCATCGCAAAGAGACGAATCGCCCGGGCTGATGCTTAAAACAGGTAAGGGCCACACCGAAACACAGCTTACGGCAGAAGTATAGGATATGTTGCAAAAATTATACACCCCTCTGAAACAGCTGTTTGCAGTAACTGAAGGAATGGCGCAGGTAGTGGAGTTGCCAACCGCAAGATTCATCCATGTATTACCGCCCACGTTTTTTTGCCATTGCACGGTTGCTCCCGATAATGCGATAAACGATATGGTAACAGAGCTGGCCGGGCACACCGATGCAGGAGCCGTGAGCGAAAGATTGCCGGCCAGTGCATTCACCGTTACCTGCACCGAGTCGCTGCTGGCCCATGTACCGCCGGTAGAGCAGCCGCTTATCACACAGGTATAGGTGGTGGTAACGGTGGGAGAAACTACGGGGTTGGAACAGGTGGTGCAGCTCAATCCCAAAGTAGGTGTCCAGGCATACGAGGTATTGCCGCAAGCACCGCTGGCCAGTGCATTTAGCTGCACGGTTTGGCCACCGCAAATGGTAGCTGAAGCGCTGCCAACACTAACCTGTGGCTGTACAAAAACACCGGGAGTTGTAAAAGTAAACACAGAAGTCCACGGGCTGTAAATGCCGGCGCCAGACAGATCAGACTCCCTGGCCCTGAACTGGTAAACCGTGCCGGGGCACAAAGCCGAAAAACCGATGAGTTGTTGGGGATAAGCCTGGGGGCCCGGGGTCGCTTTATAAAGAGTATCCGAAACATAATTAATGCTTCCTGTAAAGGCAGCATTCATACAGGTTATTTCCACTTCAATAGTATAATCGCACGACCAGATGTTGGTGCTTTCCCAGCTGAGTACCAAATTATTACCGGATAGCGACTGGCTCAACAGGTTAGGCACGGTGAGCGGCGAGCAGGCTTTTATTTTAAGGTTGCCGGTAAGAAATAGTATAAAAAACAGAAAAGTAAGGGCGCTTTTCGATTTGATAAGCATGCGTCACAAATTTTCTTTTTCGAGGTTGCTGTTTTTTTTGCTGTATAAGAAATATACCAGTATGCCCAGCGTGCCCCAAATGAGGAAAGCCACCCAGGTTTCTTTACGCACAAAGCACATTAAAAATAAATTAAAGGCCACGCCCAAAGTACCCACTACATATACAGCCGGCGTTTTATACGGACGCTCCAGGTCGGGTTTTCTCACCCGCAGCAGCATTACGGCCACACACACCATGCTAAATGCCAGCAAGGTGCCCATGCTGCACATTTCAGATATTTTTTCGATGGGTGTTATAGAGGCGATTACCGAAACAATGGCACCCACCAGGATGGTGCTTTTATGCGGTGTTTTAAATGTGGGATGCAACGCGCCAAACATACCTTTTGGCAAAAGCCCGTCCTTGGCCATGCCTAAAAAAATACGGGTCTGGCCCAGCATCATTACCAGCATTACCGAGGTTAAGCCGGCAGTAGCCGCAATGGTAATAAAAAACACCGCCCAGGTTAAACCTACGCCCGAAAAGGCCGAAGCTACGGGAGCGGCTTTATCAAGCTGGTCGTATTTTACCATACCGGTTAGTACCAGCGACACAAGAATATAAAGAATGGTGCAGATCACCAGCGAGGCCACAATGGCAAATGGCACATCTTTTTTAGGATTAATGGCTTCACCAGCCTGGGTGGATACGGCATCAAAACCAATATAGGCAAAAAACACAATGGTGGCAGCGGTGAGCACACCGCCAAAGCCATACTTAATGGTTTCGGTGCCATCGGCCCCAATTTGTTTTACCGGCTCGGGAATAAAAGGTGTCCAGTTAGCTGTTTTTATAAAGAAGGCCCCAACCAGGATCACAAACAGCACCACCGAAATTTTTACGATCACAATAATGTTGTTGGTGCTGGCAGCTTCCTTAATGCCTTTCACCAATATGAGGGTTACAATCCAGGTAATGATAAAGGCCGGCAGGTTAAAGGCAAAGGCAGGGGCTTCCAGTCCCAGCTTTAAGCATTTTTCGGTGGCGGTGGTGAAGTCGTTACACAGCCACACCGGAAAATCAAGCCCGAATAAATGCAGCAGCTTTACAAAATAGCCGCTCCAGGCCACAGCCACGGTAGTGGCGCCCATCATGTATTCGAGGATCAGGTTCCAGCCGATAAACCAGGCAAACAGCTCGCCCACTGTGCCATAGGCATAAGAGTAAGCCGAACCTTCAACCGGCAACACCGAGGCAAACTCGGCATAGCACAAAGAGGCAAACAAACAACCGATGCCGGCAATAACAAACGATAAAGCCAGGGCCGGCCCAGCAAAATCATTGGCGGCAATGCCGGTAAGGGTAAAAATACCCCCGCCGATAATGGCCCCTATTCCTAATGATGTTAATCCCCACCGCGTTAAAACCCGTTTCAGGTCACTTTTTTTCATTTCGGCTTCAAAAGCTGAAACCGGTTTAACTCTCCAAACTGACATATATTAGTTGTGTGTTTTTAGCTCTGTTTTTATTTTATTCGAACCAAATGTAACTAATTTAAGTTAAAATAAGCAAAACTGCAGCACAGATGATTTTTTACAGTATTTTTCGGCCAGACACCTGTTTAACAAAATATAGACCTGTTAGAACAAGGTTTGAAAAAAAATTGACTTATCTTTACACACATCCATCCACTTAAAAAATATTTGCTGGCGCTGGCGGTTACCACTTATGTGGTGGCAGCGGCAGGTGTGCCTATTTACCTGCACTATTGCGGGGGCATGCTCGAAAAAGTGAATTATGTTTTAAAAAGCACCAGCTGCTGTGGCGGCGAAGAAAACGACTCCGAAGAGGATAGCGGCTGCTGCAAAGATGAGCACATTCTTCTGAAAAGCTCGTTTGATCTTACCATCAAGCACAACAATCATCAGGATGTGGTTAAAACCATCTCGCAATTCTTTTTTCTTTCCCTGCCGTATTCGGTTTCTTTTCAAACGCCTCAATTAATGGCCGGCGCTCATACATTTGAAGCGCCCTCCCCTCCCCGGCTGCAAAACAGCATTCTTATTTCCACCTCGGTGCTTCGCATATAGGATTTTTTCTATTGCCCCGCCCTTTTTAATTAGTTCGGTTCCGGCATTCTACATGGCGCGAACCAATCACCAATATTTAATTTTTTAATTATGAAACAGATCATTTTAATCTTCCTGTGCCTGTTTGGTGCCTTAACGGCCTCAGCCCAGGATAAATCGACCGCTACGGCCACCATTGCCGTAAAAGGCAACTGCGAAGAATGTAAAAAGCGCATCGAAAATGCCGCCGATATAAAAGGCGTAAAATTTTCGGAGTGGGACGAAGTGCGCCAGCTCGTTACCGTTACTTACAAAACCGATAAGGTAACGCTTGAGCAGATTGAAAAAGCCATTGCCGACAGCGGCCACGATACCAAAAATATCAAAGGAAGTGGTGCTGCCTATTCAAAGCTTCCTTCCTGCTGTAAATACCGCGATAAGAAATGTGAAGCCGATAAAAAGTAAGCTATGAAACATATTCGGTATTTACTTGCTTTGGCCGGCATGGTAAATGTGCTGTGCCTGCCCGCCCAGGTGCGCGGCAAGGTGGTGGAAGTGTCGCAAAAAGGCGACACCACGGTGGTGCCTGGCGTTGTATTGCTTTGGAACAATACGGCGCTAGCGGCAACCACCGATGCCAACGGCGATTTCAGCCTGCCCCTGTCAGACCAAACCAACCGGTTGATTGTTACTGCGGTGGGCTATAAAAGCGATACGCTTACGATAAGGGACACTAATAAATATTTATTGCTGGCCCTGCGCAGCGGTGTGGAGCTCAACGAGGTGGAAATTGTTTATTACACTTCGGGCACCGAGATCTCTTACCTGAATCCTATCAAAACAGAGGTGCTCAACGAGCGCTCGCTGATGAAAGCTGCCTGCTGCAACCTGTCTGAAAGTTTTGAAACCAATCCCAGCATTGATGTAAACTTTGCCGATGCGGTGAGCGGCACCAAACAAATACAAATGCTGGGCCTTTCGGGGCAGTATGCACAAATCACCAAAGAAAACATGCCTTACCTCAGAGGTCTGGCCAATAATTACGGGCTCACGTTTATTCCGGGTACCTGGATCCAGTCGATACAGCTGAGCAAAGGCGCCGGGTCGGTGGTTAACGGTTACGAGAGTTTTACAGGGCAGATCAACACCGAGCTGCAAAACCCCGAAACGTCGGACAAGCTTAACTTTAACGCTTATGCCAATGAGAATGGCAGGAACGAATACAACCTGAACCTGGCGCGCCGGCTCAATCCCCGCTTTGCGGTTGGTCTGCTGTCGCACATGAGCTTTAATCCGCTGGCGCAGGATCTGAACAAGGATGGCTTTGCCGACATACCCACCGGCCGGCAGTACAACCTGATGAATAAATACGCCTACAACAACGGCAAAGGCTTTGAAGCCCAGTTTGGCGGCGGTTATTTAAAAGACGACCGCACGGGCGGGCAGTTCAGGGCCATGGTGAATAATGATTCGGTGCCGCTTTACCGCATTGGCATTGCCAACGAAAAATGGGAACTGTACAGCAAAACAGGCTATGTGTTTAAGCACAAGCCTGCCACCAGCATGGGGCTGCAGCTGTCGTACCTCGATCACAGCCAGGATAATTTTTACGGTTACAATGCATACAAGGGCCTTCAAAAAACATTATACGCCAACTATATTTTTCAAAGCATCATTGGCACCACCAACAACACTTATAAAGTTGGCGCCAGCTTTTTGAATGATGATGTAAAAGAATCGTTTAACCAGTTAAGCTACAAGCGGCTTGAACAGGCCAGCGGCGCCTTTTTGGAGTTTGCCCACAATTACAGCGAAAAATTTAACCTGGTGGCCGGTATCCGCGGCGACTACCACAACTACTACGGTTTGTTTTTTACGCCAAGGCTTCACGTGCGGTATGCCTTTACGCAGAATTCCATTCTGAGGTTCAGCGGCGGCAGGGCCCTGCGCACTGCCAACATTTTTAGCGACAATGCCTACCTGATGGCTTCGGCCCGCAACTGGAACATAGAAACAACCGATCTCAGGCTGCCCTATGGCTTAAAGCCCGAAATTGGCTGGAACTACGGCCTCAACTTTACACAGCGCTTCAAGATCAATTACCGCGATGCCTATGTAACGCTGGACGTGTACCGCACCAATTTTGAGCAGCAGGTGGTGATAGATGTGGACAACAATACGCAGTCTGTGCTGATTTACAATTTAAAGGGGCCTTCCTACTCCAACACGGCCCAGTTTGAATTTAACATGGAGCCCCGCAAGCGTTTTTTTGTAAAAACGGCTTACCGCTATGTGGACACCAAAGTGAATTTTAAGCAGGGTGTGCTGCAAAAGGCCATGGTATCGGTGCATCGTGCGTTTATCAACCTGAGCTACGAAACAAAAAACAGCCACTGGCAGTTTGATTTTACCACCCAGTACAACGGGCCCAAACGCCTGCCGGCTACTGGCGGAAATCCAACCGAATACAGGCGTGAAACCTATTCGCCGGATTATTTTAACGTGCTGGGACAGATCACCTACCTCACCAAAATAAACCGCGCTGACTTTAATGTGTACCTTGGGGTTGAAAACCTGCTTAACTACAAGCAAAACAATCCCATTGTAGCCAGCGATGTGCCCTTTAGCAAATACTTTGATGCCAGCATGGTATGGGGCCCAATATACGGCCGCATGTTATACGCCGGGCTGCGCTTTAAAATCAAATAACCAAATAACGTAAGAAGCCCCTGGAAAAAATTCCAGGGGCTTTTTTAAGTATAATAATTATTACCAAAAAAGATTTTGCGTCACCCTAAACTTCCCGAGGCAAGCCGCACAGGAGTTTCAGGGTCTGTTCTTCAGCAAAATCAAATGATCCAGAGATGCTGAAACGATTTCAGCATAACATTTAAGTATTTCTGAATAATTTCTATTAGTATCGTAATAATTCTAACGCTGCTGGTAAATCACTTTGTATGTATTTTTCTTATCGCCCGTAGCTACCTGAATGATGTAGATACCGCTCTCTATGTGAAGCGCATCAAAATCAAGGGTCATTTCGCTTTCATTGGCATTTAAGCGATAATCCTTCACTTTCTGACCCAGCGTATTATATACCGATACAGTGGCCGGTTGGCTGAGCGCAGAAGAGAAGGCAATGGTGGCATTGGTTACAATCGGATTTGGGTAAACGCTCACGCCCTCCAGATCCAGTTCTGCCGTTTCTTCGTTAATGCCCACTGCAATGCGCGCATTGCTGGCAGGTAGCGGAAGAGAGCTTGCATAACAAAGCTGGAATGGTGTAAGCGCCACCGAGGTGATGTTGAAGTTAACACCGGTTGTACATGGAGTAAGCGCTATGAAACTGGTCGTAAAAGACATATCGAGCTGCGGGCCGCCGTAAATGGTATTGATGCTCTCAATATCTTCGTTGCAGCCGGAGTAACCATTAAAGTATGATTTTACAAAATAATGAATGTTGCTACCCTGCAACGACCCAAAAGCCTGAATGCCATCGTTGGCGCCGCCGCTGGTTTCAATGCCGGTAAGGGCAGCGTAGCCATTCGGCGCCTCGCCCTTGGTATA
Source organism: Bacteroidia bacterium (assembly GCA_044221905.1). Taxonomy (GTDB): domain Bacteria; phylum Bacteroidota; class Bacteroidia; order B-17B0; family Aurantibacillaceae; genus Aurantibacillus. Next base: position 12,312 of record JBGAOE010000004.1, on the reverse strand, counting down.
GTGAAACTCATTCGGCAGCAATGTATTGAGGCCGTTATCATCCAGCTTATACACGTTCAGGTTTCTTTGGGGCACAATGCCACCGGCATTAATGTAGTAGTTATTCCCGGCAACGCCATAATATTCGTAGCTCGATGGCGACGAGGTGGTGTTGAACCGTTCGTACACCCGGCTGATCTCATCGCCCGCAAAGCCGCCTGCAGGCACCGCAGCCGGCTGTATCAGCGAGCTCCAGAGAACACCGCCAAACTGATCGATTTTGCACATCCATTGCGAGTACTCTGGATTCATAGGCGACGAAGGAGGTCCGGTGCGGCCGTACACTCTGCCACCCAATACAAAACCCGGTGCGCCATTGGGCGAATTGGCCAGCTCGATGCAGGAAAACCAATCATCGCTGTCCCAGCCCGGAATGGTGTAGTTTTGCACATAATTTACAGCACCGGTGGCAGCACTCAGGCTCATGACCATGCCATCCGCGGCCGACAAAGCCCTGTCGGTGCGTCCCACCACAATCAGCTCGGCATTTGGTGGAGCAGTATATGGCGATTCAATCAGGTCCCTGGGCTCAATATATTCAGGGTTGCCATATTGGTTGCCCCAAATCTGTGTGCCAAAAGCATCCACTTTCATCACAAAGCCGGTGCTGCCGTAGTTGCCGCAAATGTAGTACTCGCCGGGAGTAAATACAGATTCGCGGATCACCGCTTTACGCAGGTTGGATATGCCCGCAAGCGGAAACGGCCAGAAGTTCCTCCGCACAATACCGCCAAGGGCATTGAGCGATAAAAAGAAAATACCGCGGTTGCAGGTGCCTGCCACAGCGTATTTGGCGTTCAGCGCCAGGTTAGGCGATTCGATAATGGTAACACCGCTGCAGCGAAACGTATTCAGGGCGCTGGTGCAGTTAGGCCCCGAAAGGATCTTATATCCCCTCGAAAAATTATTTGCCCCTACAAAAGTGCCGGCAGCGTTCACCTTGTCGATCACAAAATCAAAACGGTTGGCCGGCGCCGCATTGGTCCACCGCTGCTGCCGGAAGCCAGCCATGGCATAACCCGGACTTATGTTAGTGATAATGGCAGAGCAGAGGTTGGTGGAATCATGTGTGAAATGTTCCTGCCCGAACCAGGGCTGCGCCTTTGACTGTGCAGCAATAAAGCTGAACAGGATACACATGCAGTAAAATTTAATTGTTCCCATAGTTGTTTGTTTAAGTAGTTCATAAATTAATTCGCGTGTGGGATTTTTTTCCTGCTATGCAACCGGTTATTTCACGGCAGGCTATTTTGTAATTGCAATTACGCCGGCTAAGGTAGAGGTACAAGCACCCCTTTGTCAATCCGTAAAACAACGTATGCCACTCTACGTAATTTGCGTAGCAAAAAAGTTAAAATAAAATTTTAGCAGAATTTTAGCCGGAAAATAAATGCTCCCTCATCAGCGCCGGGCCGGGCTTTTATCGGGCCATCATACCATCATTTCCTGTTCAGGAAAATAAATACAAGAGGAGCCACCAGTATAAAAATATAAAACAACAGCATCAGCACCCGCTTTATTCCGCGAAGGTCCACTTTAAGATTTACCTGCAACACCGTATTTACATGCTGCATCAGCAAAGGTTCGGTCATACTGTATTCATAGCGGCCAGCCGGCGTGTTCTGGTATTTTTTCGGGAAAGAAAAAATAAGGCAATCGCGGATGAGCCAATAGTCTTTATCGGGCAGGTTTTCGTAATCGGTGTGGTAGTTAATCCGTTCCTGCCTTAGGTAATCCCTTATTTTCTGGTGCTTGTTCTCGTTATACAATTCAAGCCCGATCATAAACGGAATGATGAGCAGCACCGGGTTAAAGTTAAAAATGGCCAGCACCGTTAAAATAACAATGGAAATAGCGCCAAACACCAGGCGGATGGTATAATTCTCGCGAAAAAACAGGGTTTCGATCAGCTTACCGCCATCCAGCGGATAAAACGGAAGACAGTTAAACAGGTTTATGATCAGGAAAGAAAAGCTGAGCATTTTCAGGGTTTCGTTCTGCAGGTCTTTATTGAGCCAGAACAAAAGCGTGCCGATGATGATTCCGGGCAAAGGCCCGGCCAGTATAATAAGGCTTAGCTGCCATTGCGATACCTGCTGTTTTTTGCCGCTGGTAAAAGCTCCCAGCAGGGGTACGATAAAAATTTTCACGTTGCTGTAGTGAAACAGCTTCATAAATGCAAAGTGCCCCATTTCGTGAATAATAATAACCACCAGGATGGTGGCAATGTAAACCACGTTTTGGCTGAAAATAAAATAAAACAGCAGGGCGTAAATAAAAAGGCTGATGAGCGAGCGCAGCAACGCATTTTGATGGCGCTCCACCATCACCGGCTTGGGGGGAAAAATACCCGCAGTGCCTGTTTGTTCGTTATGGTCGGAAGAAACGGGATCGCTCACAGTGCAGCGGTTTTTTGGTTGAATACATGGTACAGCAAAAACACGCTGCTTAAAAATAAAAAGAAAGCGCCGGTTTGATGCAGCGCCCCCATTAACACCGGCACCTGGTAAAGCAGGGTAAGCACGCCCAGGATAAACTGGATGGTGATGCCATAAATAAGCAGGGTAATGCCAATGTATTGCGGCCTGCTGAGCTGCAGCCTGTTTGACCGGTACCAGATCAGGCACACCAACCCCACCAGCACAAACGCCGTGGTGCGATGCACAAACTGTATGCCGCTGGCATTCTCAAACATGTTCTCAAAAAAAGTATCTTTCATGCTCACCTGCTCTGGCATCCAGCTGTCGCCCATTTTTGGCCAGGTGTTAAATATATGGCCCGGACGTATTTTAGAAGCATCGCCTTCCACGTATCCTGCCGTAAAGGCACCAAAAATAATCTGGAAAATAAGCACGCAAAAAAACAGCAATACCGGCCAGCGCAGTTTTTTTCCATCGGTATGGGTCATCTCGTTTTTAGGATACATCAGCTGCATGGCAAACCAAAAGGTAAATGCAAACAGGGTAAATGCACTCATCAGGTGCGTGGCCAGCCGGTAATGGCTCACCGCGGGCTGCTGCTGCAGGCCGCTGTATACCATCCACCAGCCTATCACCGCCTGCATGGCACCCATCAAAAACAGCAGGGCAAATGCCGGCCACATGCTGCGCTTTATTTTTTTCTTAATTAAAAAGTATACAAAGCCAATGGCAAACACATACATCATAGCCCGCCCGATCATACGGTGCACGTATTCCCACAAAAAAATGGGCTTAAATTCCTGCAGGGTCATGGTATAATTCACCTTCTTAAATTCGGGGCTTTGCTGGTATTTTTCAAAGCGCTGCTGCCACATTTGCTCGTTAAGCGGGGGCACCGAGCCCATGAAGCTCCAGTCGGTGATAGAAAGGCCCGAGTGTGTTAAACGGGTTAAGCAGCCCACCACCACCATCACATAAATAAGAAAACAACCCGCCAGGAGCCAATAAATGAGTTGTTTGTGGGGCGAAACAGAGATACGGTTCATGATAACTGCGCCCCAAAGGTAAAGCGAAATAACCGGATAACAATAAAAAAGATATGAATTATGGGGCCTCGTAAGCGCCGGCGGTCACACTGGTGGTATTGCGCGCTTTTAAGGCAATATCCATTAAAAATTTCTGCGCATCGGCCTGGGCTTTCGGATCGTTGTATCCTTTCATGCGGGTTTCGCCGGCGGCCGGCACAAAATCATATTTCTTAATGTCGTTGTAGCTTAAGGGCGTGGTTCCTTTCCGTATGTTGATGTAACGCACCGGGTCATTGGTATTGCTGCCGGTTTTTATCCAGCAGTTGCTAAACCAGTACTGCGGGCTCATGCTGGGCGTGGGGCTTGTTTTCAGGTCAAGGTTAAATTCGCTGGCCAGCTTTCCATCAATAATACAATTGCCAAAATAAGCCGAATCCATAGGCCACACATCGGTTTCGGTATTGTTGTTAATATTAACGGTGGCTTTTTCGCGGGCCTTTTCTTTTTCCCAGAAATTGGCAAACGTGCAGTGAATGTAAGTGTGCTTGCCACCCAGCTGTATGTTGAGGCTGTGCTCCTGGCAGTTGCTCACCACATTGTTGGCGCCATAAATGTTATAACAAACGCTGTATATGCCCCACAGGCTCATGTTCTGTATTTTGGTGTTGGTAAGCTTTAAGCGCCGCGTTACAAAAGGATTGATACCGCTGCTGCCGCCAAGGTTTTCGGCCTGTATGCCTATGTAGCCGTTTTTAATAATGGCATAATCAATTTCGTTGTTGGCGCTGCCTTCGTTAATCCAGATCCTGTCCCATTGCCCGGGCATATCTTCATAATCTTTTTCGCGCCGTACACCCTGAAAAATTACCTCGTTGCCCTTTTGCCCGTGTACGTGCAGCTCCCCGCCTTTGTAAATCCACAGGCCGGCATGGTTGGTCATGTAAATGCGGGCTCCGGCATCAATGGTAAGCTTTTGCCCGGTATACACCGCCAGGTAGCCATAAATCACGTGGGGCTTATCGTTGGTCCAGGTTACGCTAATGGCATTGGTATCGTTATTAAGATAAGAGAAGGGCAAATAGCCGTTTTTAAACTGGATGGCATCCGTAGGCCGGTGATAATAAGCGTTTTGGCCCCAGGCTTCGAGCTGTAGGGTTTGCAAATTGCCGTTTACCGTAAACAGCAGCGAGTCGCGGATCACAAACGGAGAATTGTTGTTGTTGGGATCTACATTTACCTGTAAAAAAATATACATGCTGTCGTTGGCGGCAATCTCAATATCGCTAAACGCCGTGCCCGGGCTCCCATCCACATTTATTTTAAATGCCGAAGCGCTGCCGCCGGCCAGCTGAATGGAGGAGATCTTTATTTTTTGTTTGTTGCGGTTCCTTACGCGTATGTTTTGGGTGGCCGAGCCTACGCTGGTAAACACCGTGTCAAACAAAACCGAATCCTGCGAAAAATGCACGCGGGCGCCGGGATCGGTGGTAAACTTGTCTTTTTTACAGGACGAAAAAAAATGCAAGCCCGCCAACAGGGCCAGGGCCGGAGCCAGTATTTTAAAGATGGTTTTCAATCTGCTGCAAATATAAACGTATAAACGTGTAAAATAGTGTATGCCTGTAAATTTATAGCCGGGCGGCGATGGCCCAGCTGCCTGCAACCCGGTCGCAAAGCGGGCTGTGATGTTTAAAATTTTACCGTTCCATCTGCAAAAAAATTACTAATTTCATAACCTTAATCAAACCCTATGTCATTTATAAATAATATTACTGCCCGCCAGATCCTTGATTCGCGCGGAAACCCGACCATTGAAGTGGATGTTGTGACCGAAAACGGTGTAATTGGCCGCGCGGCCGTGCCCTCAGGCGCCTCTACCGGCACGCACGAAGCCGTGGAGCTGCGCGACGCCGACAAATCCGTTTACATGGGCAAAAGCGTTTACCACGCGGTAAACAATGTAAACACTGTCATCCGCGAGAACCTGAAAGGGGCTTATATTCTCGACCAGGCCGATATCGATGCCCGCATGATTGACCTGGATGGCTCACCCAACAAGGCCAACCTGGGCGCCAATGCCATACTGGGCGTATCGCTGGCGGTGGCCAAAGCGGCGGCTGAAGAAACGCGCACCCCTCTTTACCGCTATGTGGGCGGCGTAAATGCCAACCTGCTTCCCATTCCTATGATGAATATCCTGAACGGAGGCGCCCATGCCGATAACGGCATCGACTTCCAGGAGTTTATGATCATGCCCGTGGGCGCCGAATCGTTCAGCGAAGGGCTGCGCATGGGCACCGAAGTGTTTCATCACCTCAAGGCGGTTTTAAAATCAATGAACTTCAGCACCAATGTGGGCGATGAAGGTGGCTTTGCCCCCGATTTTAAAAACAACGAAGACGCCATCAAGGCGGTGATGCAGGCTATTGACAAAGCAGGTTACAAGGCCGGCGAAGATATTTTTATTGCCATGGATGCTGCCGCTTCCGAATTTTATAATGCAGATGAAAAAGTGTACCACTTCAAAAAATCAACCGGCGACAAGCTTACATCCGCTCAAATGGTGGACTTTTGGGCCGACTGGTGCAAAAAGTATCCCATCATTTCCATCGAAGACGGCTTTGGCGAAGACGACTGGGGCGGCTGGCAGATGATCACCGAAAAAATAGGCAGCAATGTGCAGCTGGTGGGCGACGATTTGTTTGTGACCAACGTAAACCGCCTGGCCGAAGGCATCAACAACGGTGTGGCCAACTCCATTCTTGTAAAAGTAAACCAGATTGGCACGCTCACCGAAACCATTAACGCGGTGCAAATGGCGCAAACCAACAGCTATACATCGGTAATGAGCCACCGCAGCGGCGAAACGGAAGATACCACCATTGCAGACCTGGCTGTGGCTTTGAGCTGCGGGCAAATCAAAACCGGATCAGCCTCGCGCAGCGACAGGATCGCAAAATACAACCAGCTGCTGCGCATCGAAGAGCAACTGGGCAATTCGGCACGCTACCTGGGCACTTCGTTTAAGTTTGTTCCCTAGCCTTATAGTTTAACTAGTTTAACGTTGAAAGTTAAAAGTTGAAAGACCAGCTTTCAGCGCTCGGCTAATAACTCACGAAATGCAGATAAAATAACATCAAATAACTTTGTTTATATAAGTTCAGATTGTAAATTTATACCGTAAAGTATTAAAGACACATGGATCCGCTAAAAGAAAAATTTAAAGCTAAAGCCGATGTTTTAGCTGCCGACATCAAGGACATCATAAAAAATCACGGGGATTTAAAACTGGGAGAAATTACGGTAGCCCAGGTTTATCAAGGTATGCGTGGCATGCCAGGCATGGTTACCGAAACTTCGCGCCTCGATCCTGAAGAGGGCATCCGCTTCAGGGGCTACAGCATTCCTGAACTGAGGAAACAGCTGCCAAAAGCGCCGGGTGGCACCGAACCGCTGCCCGAAGGGATTTTTTACCTGATGCTGGTTGGCGAATTGCCTACGCAGGATGACGTTACCTTTATTACCACCGAGTGGCAAAAGCGCAGTAATGTGCCAAAACATGTGTTTGACGTAATTGAAGCCCTGCCGGTGGATACGCATCCTATGACACAGTTTGTGGTGGGCATTATGGCCATGCAGCGCGAATCGGTGTTTGCCAAGGCTTATGCCAAAGGCATCAACAAAAAAGAATACTGGGACTATGTGTATGAAGACAGCATGAACCTGATTGCCCGTCTTCCGCGCATTGCCGCATACATTTACCGCCGCAAATACAAAAGCAACGTTCATATCGAGCCCGATCACAAGCTCGACTGGGCGGCTAACTTTGCCCACATGCTGGGCTACGAGGAGTTTGATATGAAACGCCTCATGCGCCTGTATCTTACCATTCACGTGGATCATGAAGGCGGCAACGTATCGGCCCATACCACGCACCTGGTAGGCTCGGCCTTAAGCGACCCTTACCTGGCTTTTGCAGCGGGCATGAACGGCCTGGCCGGCCCGTTACACGGTTTGGCCAACCAGGAAGTTCTCGGCTGGATCATGGAGCTGAAAGAAACGCTTGGCGGCGGCCTGCCTACCAAAGAGCAGATTGCCGACTACATCAAAAAAACATTGACCGAAGGCAAGGTGGTACCCGGCTACGGCCACGCCGTGCTGCGTAAAACCGATCCGCGCTTTACCGCCCAGCAGGATTTTTATAAAACCTACATCAAACACGACGACATTTGCGAAATTGTGCAAATGGTGTACGAAGTGGCTCCTCCTATTCTGGAAGCTACCGGCAAGATCAAAAACCCATGGCCTAACGTGGATGCCCACTCCGGCGCATTGCTGGTGCACTATGGCATGCACGAGTATGATTTTTACACCGTGCTGTTTGGCGTAAGCCGCGCACTGGGCGTGCTGGCCAGCCTTATCTGGGACAGGGCCACCAACTCCCCTATCGAGCGCCCGGGCTCATTAACAACCGAAAACATCAAAGCCAAAATAAAAGCGGCCCAAAAGGCAGCCAATGGTTAAACATTAACTCACTTACAATAGCCGCTTCTATACTGGAAGCGGCTATTTTATTTTACAGGCAATTTGGTTTATAGTGTAAACTAGTTTATATTTGGGATAAATTACACATCAACATGGAAGAAAAAAAATTAAACCCTGCGGAAAGTCTTGAGATCATCAGCAACATGATCAACACAGCCAAAAACAAGCTGGCCGACGATGGCTTTTTGCTTATTTTCTGGGGCTGGCTGGTTTTTGCAGCTGCGCTCACACATTACATCACTATCATGGCCGGTATTCCTTACGGGCATTGGGTATGGCCTATCCTCATGCCTTTGGGCGGCGTGGTGGCCGTTATTTATGGCTACCGGCAAAAGAAGCAGGAAACGGTAAGAACCTATATGGATCATTACCTGGGTTATTCGTGGGGAGCTTTTATTATTGCCTTATTTATTACACTTGCATTTATGAGCGTACATGGCATAAAAAACACTTACTTTACGCTGATGCTTCTTTACGGGATTGCCACGTTTATTTCGGGTGGCCTGCTTAATTTCAGACCCCTGGTGATCGGCAGCCTTTTTTCGTTTGCCGGCGCCATTGTGTCAGTGTTTATCGGCGAGGCCGAGCAAATGCTGTGTTTAGCCATTGCCCTGTTGTGCAGCTATATTATTCCCGGTCATCTGCTGCGTGCCAAATTTAAATCAGAACTGAATGTTTAAAGACCTGGACCCTGTTTTGCACTCACAGCTTAGGCTGGCTGTTGTTTCTCTTTTGGTAAGCGTTAAAAAAGCGGAGTTTACTTATCTGAAAGACCGGACCCAGGCCACCGCCGGCAATTTAAGTGTTCAGCTTCAAAAGCTGAAAGAAGCAGGGTACATCGACATTGAGAAGACGTTTAAGGACAATTACCCACAAACCAATTGCAGCATTACAAAAAAAGGTGTGAAAGCGTTTGAAGAATATGTGCGCAACCTGAAACAGTATATCAATCCTTAAAATATTCATGTTCGAGCCATGTTCCATGCATTCTGGAAAGCAGCATTGTAAAATAACCCTGAATCGAGTATTTTTGCTCAATCTAAAAAACCGGTATGAAAAAATTGATCCTTAAAGTTTCTGCATTTTTTGTGATGGCCTTTGTAGCCGTATTTTCCATAGCTGCCAGCAAAAAAAAATCGCCCGATGCGGCTGTTCTTGCCAAAGGCAGCGTTTATGATTTTAAACTGAAAACGCTCGAAGGACAGGAGGTTGATCTTTCGAACTATAAAGGAAAAAAATTACTGCTGGTAAATGTGGCCAGCAAGTGCGGCTACACGCCGCAGTATAAAAACCTGGAGGCGCTGTACGAGCAATATGGCAACAAGCTGGTGGTGATTGGTTTTCCGGCCAACAATTTTGGCCGCCAGGAGCCCGGCAGCAGCAACGAAATAAGGGAATTTTGCACCAAAAATTACGGTGTTTCTTTTCCCATGATGGAAAAAATAAGCGTAAAGGGCGGCGACATGCACCCGCTTTACCAATGGCTGAGTTCAAAAGAAGCTAACGGCGTTACTGATAAGGCACCCGACTGGAATTTTTGCAAATACCTGATCGATGAAAAAGGCGGGGTTATTCAATTTTTTCCGAGCGATACGGATCCTTTAAGCAAAGAGATTACTTCTCTGCTTTAATTCCCACAGTCCTTTCAGGGCAATCCTTCGAAATGATCTTAATGTATATGGCAGGCTAACTTAACAGCGCTGCGGCCTGGCACACATATAAGCCGGCCGTTTCGGTGCGCAGGCGGTTGGTGCCCAGCGAAACGCCTTTAAAACCAACGTTGTGCGCCTGGCTGACCTCCTCCTGCGTAAAATCCCCTTCAGGGCCTATCAGCACCAGGGTTGACCTGTTTTTAAAATCAATGTTTTTTACCGGGATCTTTTCCGCTTCAAAACAATGACCGATAAACCCCTGATCGTGTTTTGTACCAAGCATTTCCTTAAACGAGCGCAAACCGTTTATTTTTGGGATAAATGCCTGCAGGCTTTGTTTTACAGCGCTTTCCACTATTTTTTCAATGCGGTCGGTTTTTACAACCACCCGCTCTGAATTTTTGCACTGCATAAAGCTGATCTCGTCAATGCCAATTTCAACTGCCTTTTCGATCATCCATTCCATCCGGTCCATTTGTTTGGTGGGCGCTATGGCCAGGTGCAGGCAATAATTACGCTTTTCCTGGGCAACGGGGCCTTCTGTGATCCTGGCCAGGCATTGTTTTTCAGACACCGCTTCGAGCACGGCTTTGTAAAAATGGCCGGCACCGTCAATCAGGCCAATGCTTTCTCCGGCTTTTTTGCGCAGCACCTTGCTGCAATGCCAGCTTTCTTCAGGTGTCAGCGTGGCCAGGTTATCCTTTATAACGGCAATAAAGATATTCACTGCTCAAAAATACTTAATTTTATGGGAATGAATTACCTGGCCCATGCCTTCCTTTCTAACAACAACAACGATTTGCTGATTGGCAATTTTATTGCCGACCATGTAAGAGGAAATAAATTTGATGAGTTACCCGGCGCCGTGGTAGAAGGGATTCACCTGCACCGCCAGATCGACAGCTTTACCGATGCCCACCCGCTGTTTAAATCGAGCAAGCGTTTTTTTTACGATGGCTTTGAAAAATACAGCGGAGTGCTGGTAGATATTTATTTTGATCATTTTTTGGCGCGCAATTTTGAGCTTTATTCTGCAACGGCCCTGCAGCCCTTTAGCGATCATGTGTACACGGTGTATTCCGGTGCCAAAATCTTTTTGCCACAAAACAGCTCGCGGTTTTTAGAGTATGTTTTAAAAAACAATATTTATATGGCTTATGCCCGCCTTGATGGCATTGAGCGGGTGCTCTCGCATCTTTCGCATCGCATTGGGCATACCGTACAGCTGCAGGATTCGGTGCACCTGTTTAAAAAAAACGAAGAGCAATTGGCAGCTAATTTTTCTCTCTTTTTCAAAGAGGCCATGCAGCAGTTCCTGAAACAGGCGAAGTGAGAATTTTTTTTCTCACCTTTATTCCAAAACTAGGTTTATCCCTGGCACCGGTTTACCAGCATTGGTATTAAAAATTGGTGCTATGAAACCTAAAAATAAAAACAAGCCGGCAGATAAGGCCGAAAAAAACGGTCTTCCCGGCTACCCGGCCTACCCGGCCAGCGAGGATATTTACAGCCGCAGCAAAGAAGAAACAGAAATTGACCCTGAACAGCCTGACCAGGTAAAAACACCGGTGGAGAAAGTGGGACTCATGAACGAAAAAAACTTTAAGGAAGATGTGACCGGCGGCGACCTGGATATTCCGGGTGCCGAGCTGGATGACGCCCAGGAAAGCATTGGCAGCGAGGATGAGGAGAACAACGGCTACAGCCTGGGCGGGGATAAAGAATCCTGAAGTATTTTGATATGCGGCAATGGTACGCCCTGGTGGTGTAAAAAACGGCGGATGGCATTTACCCTGCTCCTTGCCACATGGGGGTGCTCATCGTCGGCCTTTGTTTTAGAATAAAAATTTTTGATATACACGGTTATAATATTGCGCACCGGCAATGTATCGAGCTTGTAACTTAACCGCGTTTGATCAAGCTCTGTGATATCCTTGGTTTCGCTGGTATGCTCAATTACCAGGCTGTCCAGGCTGGTTGGATCTTTTTTAAGCCTGAATAATAATAAATACCTGTAATAATCCACTTTTTTACCAAACATTGCCACCGAGTCGTTGCCTTCACTTGAATTGCTGCTTTTATCTGATGGCGCATTTGAACTTGCGGCTGCTTTGGGCTTTTTGCCCTTCTTTCGTTTTTTAGCGCTCCACTCTCCTTTCAGGCGTTTTTTAAAGCCTTTGAGGTTAATCGAAGAATTAACACAGCCTTTGCGAAAACAGATAAACGGGAAATAGGAATGGAATGTGCAGGAGCTGATGCCTGCCAGGAGTATGAGCAATACTAATCCTTTATATAATTTAGCGTTAAGCAGAGGCTGCATTAAAACGGATTGGACGCAGTACGGGTTTAATTATTAAACGTAAATGTATCTATAATTATTGCAGCACCGCAAATCCTGTCACTTAAATCTTTATTGGATGGAGGATAAAAGGAATAGACATTCCTAAAAACAAAAAACCCCTTCTAGAAAAAACTAGAAGGGGTTTTGATTTAAAATTGGCATCGACATACTCTCCCGGGCTTTAGGCCAAGTACCATCTGCGCAGGTGGGCTTAACTTCTCTGTTCGGAATGGGAAGAGGTGATCCCCACCGCAATAAACGCCATAAAGGGATATGATAAGTTTTTA
>JBGAOE010000003.1:0-603202 GCA_044221905.1 Bacteroidia bacterium | reverse complement strand
GTGTAAGTGGATGCACCGCTTACGGATAAAGTTGTTACCGCGCCCGCACAAATCACCGAATTGCTTGGAATAATGGTTAAGGTAGGATTGGGCTTGGTGGTAACCGTGGTGTTGGCCGCTGCCGTACATTGGGCATTGGCAGCCACTACGGTATACACCGTGGTGGCATTTGGATATACAGTTACGTTGCCGCCGCTAAAGTTGCCAGGGTACCAGGTATAGGTTATAGCACCAATGGCTGTTAAAGACGAGGCTGTGCCCGCACACACTGTGCCAGGGTTTGGCGCAGCCACGTTAAACACCGGCAGGCCCATCACCGAAACTGTGATAAGTGCCGTAGAGGTACAGCTTCCGCTGGCTCTTTCGAGCGTATAAGTGGTTGTAGTGTTTGGTGTTACTATAATTGAGCTGGTATTGGAAGGTGGAACGGTGCTCCAGGTATAACCCGAAGTGGCACCCACTGCTGTTATGGTAGCGCTTTTGCCGAAACAAATGGCTGTGGCACTGGCCACAGGAGGTATTGTAGGCGTAACAAACACCGTAACACCCACCACGGCTGTATTGGTACAGTTGAGGGCGCTTGAGCCCGTAACGGTGTATTGTTGCGTAGCAGAAGGAACAAATGAAACGTTGTTTGTAACGCCACCGGTCCAGGTATAGCTGCCGGCCGAGCCGGTACCATTCAGGATTACCGAGGTGCCGTTACACACGGTTGGGTTATTGGCCGCACCGCCAATAACTGGCAGCGGGTTTACGGTTACTGAAGTAGCTGCAGTGGCTGTACCGCAGGCATTAGTACCGGTAACGGTGTAGCCCGAAGTGGCTGCCGGTGTAAAGCTTACTGCATTGGTAACACCACCGGTCCAGGTATAGGTAGTGGCACCGCCGCCCGAAAGGGTTAACGTTTTACCCGCACACACGGCGCTGCTGCTGCTGATCGCAGTAACTGTCGGCGTATTGTCAACGGTTACGGTAATCACAGCACCGGCATTACAGCTCAGTGAGCTGGTGCCGCTAACGGTGTAAGTGGTGGTTACAGTTGGAGACACAACAATAACGGAGCTGCTGGTTGCACCAGTGCTCCAGTTGTAGTTGCTTATTGCATTGGTGGTAAGAGTTACCGATTGGCCGGAGCAAATAGGCACATTGGTTCCCATTACAGAAGTTGCGCTAAGCGTGATGTTGCATAATAATTTAATAGTTACCACACCATCGCCGGTTGTGTTGCTCACACCATTGGTTTGGTTGGCACCGTTATTATAAGAGCCGCCACCGCCGCCGGCTGCATCATTGCCTGAATTGGCAACACCGCCGCCACCGCCGGAATAGCCACCGCCTCCGCCGCCACGCTCGCCTACACCCGAATCGGATGAACCGCCGCCGCCGCCGAAGCCGCCATTACCTGAAACACCAAAACCGGTTCCGCCAACACCGCCGTTTGTAAACGATGAAGCCACAGAAGTTGCGTTACAAAGCGAACCGTTGCCATAAAAGCCAGCTCCGCCGCCGGCAGTCCAGCCGTTGCAGCTGCCGCCGTTTCCGCCGGTGCCGCCATTGGCACCACTCGGGTATGGATTACCCGTGGTGAGTGTAGTGGCCTGCATGCCGTTTAAGCAGCAGCCAACCGCTACGCCGGTATATCCATCGCCATTTCCGCCGCCACCGCCGGCAACAATGTAAGGCACGTTGGCAGCGCTTGTTATGAACGAGCCACCGCCGCCGCCGCCGGAAGTAAAGTTACTGCCATTAGTATTCTGAGTGCCGGTTTGGCCTACCAGAACTTTTACCACTGTACCCGCCGTAAGCGTAAAATCGCCTGCGATGGTTGCGCCATACCCGCCGTTATATGCTCCCTGTGCGCCGGTGGCTGTAAAGCGATAAGGACCGCTTACCGGAATAGTAAATGATTGGATCCCTCCTGTAACAGTTACCGAACCATTTAAGTTGGTAGAGCCGTAAGCTGCGGTGATCTGTGTTTGAGAAGGTCCATTTGGCCCAGTAGCACCGGCAGGCGTAAAGGTATACGTTTGAGAATGACCGGAATGGAAGGTTGCCCCTGCCACCAGTAAGGAAAAAGCCATTTTTTGCCACGCAGGCTTAACGGTTTCTTTTAAAAGTGTTTGGTAAAGTTTATTCATATGTTAGTTATAATTTCAACGATTTTAATTTACTACCTTTTATCGGAACCGGAAGCTTAAACAGAGTGAATCATAATTATCAGCGAGTGAATCAACTGTTTTACTTAGTGAAGCTTGTGTTAAAAAAGTCGATAAATACCCCAATTCTTAACTCAAAAGATTAATACTATTAAAAAAACATCTTGTATGGTGTTATTTAATTAAAAAAGCCGGCTCAAAAAAGAACCGGCTTTTATAAGGACAGATGTTTTAAATATTATTTATTGATCACCATTTTCATGGTGCCTTTATTGCCGTCTTTCTCAACCATGATCATGTAAATACCATTGCTCAGGTTATTCATATTCACATTGGTTTCCTGCTCGCTGGGCCCAGTTCGTTGATCACCGTTCAGTTACCTGGTCCAATCAGCCGCATTACCGCTCACTTCGTTGATGCCGATGCAGGTAGAGATGAACTGAACCACATTCACCGATTTGCTGCAACCGCTGGCGTTGGTACCCGTTAACACATACGTAGTGGTGATGATTGGGGTTACCGTAATGGTTTGCGTGGTTTGACCCGTGCTCCAGCTATAGGTAGCCCCAGCACCGCCGCCGCCGCCAATAAGGGTACCTGGCTCAAAACGACAAATCGTTCCTTTAACCGGCGAACCGGTAATATTTGGGATCGGGTTCACAACCATTGAAACGGATTGAGTGGTTTGACAGTTGCCCGTAATGCCGGTAATCACATAATTAGTGTTTACCTGTGGCGATACCGTAGCGCTCGACGCCGTTAAGGTTGGGCTGATGTTCCACGAATAGCTTGCAGCTGCACCGCTGGCCGTGATGGTAGCCGTTTGTCCTTTACAGATAGCCGTAGGGCTTGCCACCACAAAGGTGGAAATAAACACAGCCAGGGTCACTGTTTTTACACTCTGGCAGGTGGTCACTGTATTGGTGCCCGTAACTGTATAAACAGTGGTGCTGGCCGGATTAGCAGTAATGGAAGGAGCTGCAGAGCCGGTGTTCCAGCTGTACGTAGTTGGATTCACACCCTGTGCCACCAGGGTTCCTACATCGCCGGCGCAAATAAAGCCGCCAGGATTAGCTACCGAAACCGTTAAGTTGGGTGCTGCATTTACCAATATTACCTGGCTTTGGCCCGAGGTACAGTTGTTGGTGGCAGTGCCGGTTACGTTATACAGGGTTGGAATGCCAGGATTGACTGTAACGGTGGACATGCTTTGCTGGGCCGTGGTTACAGGGCTGGCCCAGGTGTAAGTGGATGCACCGCTTACGGATAAAGTTGTTACCGCGCCCGCGCAAATCACCGAATTGCTTGGAATAATGGTTAAGGTAGGATTGGGCTTGGTGGTAACGGTGGTGTTGGCCGCTGCCGTACATTGGGCATTGGCAGCCACTACGGTATACACCGTGGTGGCATTGGGGAATACCGTTACGTTGCCACCACTAAAGTTGCCTGGGTACCAGGTATAGGTTATCGCACCAATGGCTGTTAGAGACGAGGCCGTGCCCGCACAAACAAGGGTAGGATTCGGTGTTGCTACGTTAAAAACCGGCAATGCCATTACGCTGACGGTGATCATAGCGGTAGAAGTACAGCTGCCCGATGCGCGGTCGAGGGTATAAGTGGTGGTGGTATTTGGAGATACAATAACCACACTGTTATTAGACACAGGTGCAGTGCTCCAGGTATAGCCTGTAGCCCCCAGTGCCGAAAGTGTAGCCGTTTTACCGAGGCAAATAGCTGTTGAGCTTGCCACGGGGGCCACTGTTGGCGTGATGTATACGGTAACTCCCACTACAGCAGTATTGGTGCAGTTTTGAGCGCTGATACCGGTAACTGTGTATTGCTGGCTAACTGAAGGAACAAATGAAACGTTGTTTGTAACACCACCGGTCCAGGTATAGCTGCCGGCCGAGCCGGTACCATTCAGGATTACCGAGGTGCCGTTACACACGGTTGGGTTATTGGCCGCACCGCCAATAACTGGCAGCGGGTTTACGGTTACTGAAGTGGAGGCTGTTGCAATACCGCAGGCATTTTGCCCGGTAACGGTGTAGCCCGAAGTGGCTGCCGGTGTAAAGCTTACTGCATTGGTAACACCACCGGTCCAGGTATAGGTAGTGGCGCCGGCACCCGAAAGGGTTAACGTTTTACCTGCACATACCGCAGTAGCACTCGAAAGGGCCGATACGGTAGGCGTGGCGTTTACAGTAATGCTGATGGCAGAGCTGGCATTACAGCTTAATGAGCTGGTGCCGCTTACTGAATAACCGGTGTTGCTGGCAGGCGATACCACAATGGATTGTGTGGTAGCGCCGGTGCTCCATGAATAATTGCTTACGGCATTGGTAGTGAGGGTTACTGAGTTGCCGCTGCATACCGCACCGTTAAATAAGCCGGTAGCCGTAATATTGATATTACATAATTCTTTTATGATAACCTTTCCATCGCCGGTATTGGCACCAGCCGTGTTGGTTTGATTGACACCGGCGTTAAATGAGCCGCCGCCGCCGCCGCCGGCAGTAACACCGTTGGCCCCCGATTGGCCTACGCCACCGGAATAGCCGCCGCCGCCGCCGCCGCCAAATGAAGTGCTGCAGTTGCCACCGGCACCGCTGCCGCCGCCAAAACCGCCATCCCCTACATCGCTGGTACCAGCGCAGCCATGAAACACAATGGCTGTGGTGGGAGATGCTCCACCCACGGTAACGCCCACGGCATTGCCGGTGCATTTTACCGCGCAGGTAACGCCTGAGTTAAAGCTCACGCCATCTGTATACCATCCGCCGCCGCCGGGATTGGCGCCATTGCCACCGGTACCGGCCGAACCGTTAAAACTTCCTACGCCTGCCGTGCCGCTGGTTGTGATCACCGCATCGGCGCCATTGTAAGAACCACCGCAACCGCCGCCCGCTCCGGCAACAATCAGCGGCGTGGTTTGCCCGCTTACCCACACAAAGGTACCGCCACCACCACCGGCATTATAACCAATAGCATTCGATTCGCCTTGCTGGCCTACAAGAATGTTTAATACCGAACCACCGGTAAGGTTAAACTCACCCAGCATGCTGGTTCCCAAACCTCCGGTATAAATGCTGTTATTTCCACCCTGTGCACCGGTTGCAGTAATCCTGTAAAGACCGGTTTGCGGCACTGTAAAGGATTGAATACCGCCGGCACAGGTAACAGAACCGTTTAAGTTAGTGCTGCTGTAGGCAGTGGTTACCTGGCCCTGGCTGGGGCCAAACCGCCCGCTTGCATTTGCCGTTGTAAAAGTATAGGTTTGCTGAGCCGAAGCAGAATTCCATGCTGCTCCTGCAATCAGAAACGAGAAAGCAAGCTTTTTCCACGAGGGCTTAAAAGCTGCTATTAAGAGTGTTTGGTAGATTTTATTCATTGTTCATTGTGTTTTGTTTACATTTCAATTTAACACCTTTTATTGAAATTTGGAGGCTGAACAGAGTGAATCTAATATTTAAGCGAGCGAATAACACCTTTTATTTAGTGAGCAATTTCGCATAAATGAGATAAAATACGACAATTCTAAATTCAAAGGATTAATAATGTTAAAAAACACCTAATTTTATAGCCTTATATGAGCACATTCGGCCAACTTAATCTTTCTAAGCCTATTTTAAAGGCACTGGCCGACCTGGGCTTTGAATCACCAACCGCTATCCAGGAAAAAGCTTTCCCGGTAATTATGTCGGGCAAAGATGTGGTGGGCATTGCACAAACAGGCACCGGCAAAACTTTCGCCTACCTGCTTCCGCTGCTTCGCCAGCACACCTATTCAGAACAGCGTCAGCCGCGGGTGCTCATACTGGTGCCCACGCGCGAGCTGGTGGTGCAGCTCACCAACGAAATTGAAAAGCTGGCCAAATACATGAGCATTCGTGTAGCCGGCGTGTATGGGGCTTCCAACATCAATACACAAAAACAAAAAGTTTACGACGGGCTCGATATATTGGTAGCCACACCGGGCCGGCTGATTGACCTGACACTGAGCCGCACCCTGCAGTTTGGCGCCATAAAAAAGCTGGTGGTGGACGAAGTGGACGAAATGTTTAACCTGGGCTTCAGGGCGCAGCTAGCGCAGATTATGGATATGCTTCCGCCAAAGCGGCAAAACATCCTTTTTTCGGCCACGCTTACCGAAGAGGTGGAAAACATGATCGAGCATTATTTTAGCGCACCGGAGTATGTAGAGCTTATTTCGCGCGGCACACCCCTCGAAAAAATAATACAGGAAGCCTATGAAGTGCCTAACTTTTATACCAAGGTAAACCTGCTCAGCTCGCTGCTAAAGCTTGATAAAAACTTTAGCAGGGTATTGCTTTTTGTAAAAAACAAAAAAATTGCCGACGACCTGGAGCAGGAGCTGGCGCCGCAGTTTGGCGCAGAAATTGGTGTGATCCACTCCAACAAATCGCAGCCGCAGCGTTTCAACGCAGTAAAATATTTTCAGGAAGGCGTGCACCGTATGCTGATAGCCACCGATGTGATTGCACGCGGGCTCGACCTGAAAGATGTGAGCCACGTAATAAATTTTGACATGCCCAAAGACAGCAGCGGCTACATACACCGCATTGGCCGTACGGGCCGGGCCGACAAGGCCGGCATAGCCCTGAGCTTTGTCACCGAAAAAGATCTCGATTTTATAGATGCTGTTCAGGCGCTTATGCGCAAAGAAATCAACCTGCTGGATCTGCCCAACGATGTTGAAATTTCGGAAGAGCTTACCAAAGATGAAATGCCGGTAACGCGCGATAAGAACTTAAAGAAGCTCAAAAAAACAGAGGCTCCCACCGGTGCTTTTCACGAAAAGAAAGGCAAAAATAAAAAAGTGCAGCTGGGGGGTAAGCGCCGCCAGGAAAAAATGCGACGGCTGGAAGAAAAGTACCGCCGCCAGCGCGGCTTCTAGGCTGCGTTAATTTTCATGCAAAAAATAATTGATCGTATTGTTTAGAAAAACTATTTGTGCCTGTCGTTACAGCCAGTAATTTTTCATCAGGTCGGTTACCCAGTCAGGCTGGCGAATTTCTTTCTTCGCACCAAACTCTTTAAACACCGGCTTTATATCCATCACGGGTGTTCCGTTAATCGCATCAAGCAGCTTTACTTTCAGGCTTCTGCCATTGTGCTCCAGCAGCTCCACCGTACAAAGGCCCAGGCGGTTGGGCCGGTTTTTTTTGCGCTGGCCAAAAATGCCCACGTTGGGATAGGCGCTGTTGCCGCGCGGATGGCCTGAGAAAACAACATCTTTGTTTTGAACCTGATCAAAATAATAAATGACCTCGAGGTGCGAAAAATCTTCGAGGCTGTTAAATGCCTCGGTTGGGATATGCGGCAATAACACTATTTCAGAAACAATATTGCCCCAGAAGTCATCTTCGGGGGCAATACGTGCATTAATAACAGCGGCTATGGGTGTTAATGTTATTTCCATATCATCACCTGTAAAATTACATTTCCACCAAGGTGCCTATTTTATTTCCCTCTATCAGGCTTTTCAGATTGCCTTTTTTATTCATGTCAAATACAATGATAGGCAGATTGTTTTCCTTACACAGCGTAAAGGCAGTCATGTCCATCACTTCCAGGCCTTTTTCATACACCTCCTCAAAGCGGATGGTTTCGTATTTAGTGGCTGTTTTATCTTTTTCGGGGTCAGCAGTATAAATGCCATCCACGCGGGTGCCTTTTAAGATCACATCGGCTTCAATTTCGATAGCACGCAGGGTAGCCGCAGTGTCGGTAGTAAAATAAGGATTGCCGGTGCCGGCGCCAAAAATCACCACACGGCCCTTTTCAAGATGCCTTACGGCTTTGCGGCGAATATAGGGTTCGCAGATCTGCTCCATTTTTATGGCGCTTTGCAGGCGCGTGTGCACGCCCAGGTTCTCGAGCGCGCTTTGTATGGCCATACTGTTTATGACTGTGGCCAACATGCCCATGTAGTCGCCGTGCACCCGATCCATCCCGCCTTTTTCGGCCTGGATCCCCCTGAAAATGTTTCCGCCGCCAATTACAATAGCCACCTGGCAGCCGGCTTCGTACACCGATTTGATATCGCGTGCATAATCCATTAACCGCTCCTGGTCTATGCCAAAGCCTTTGTTTCCCATCAGCGACTCGCCGCTCAGTTTTAAAAGAATCCGTTTATATTTCATTCAGTGTGTTTTCGGGTAAAAGTAAAAAAACGATTAAAAAAAATCCCGCTTTTAAAAGCGGGATTAAAAATTATGATAATGAATAGCGTTTGAGGGCCGAAACCGTCAGGTCTTTTTCAACGCTTTGCAGGAACTGGCGAACAGTTACTTTGTTATCGATAAAATACTCCTGGTTAAGCAGGGTTGAATCTTTATAGAATTTGTTGAGCTTGCCTTGTGCAATTTTCTCAACCATGTCTTCCGGCTTACCTTCAGCGCGGGTAGTTTCGCGGGCAATGTCGAGCTCACGGTTAATGGTTGTCTGGTCCACATCGTCCTTATCAATAGCCACAGGAGCCATTGCGGCGGCCTGCATAGCAATGTTCTTGCCTACCTCATCGGACACTTTTTTGTTGAAGCCAATGGCTACAGCCAGGCGATTACCCGGGTGAATATAACCAACCACCTGCTCGGCGCTAATTACATTGTAGTAGCCAATATCAATTTTTTCGCCGATCTTGCCTACCTGCTCCATAAATTTATCGTTTACGGTAATCTCGCTGTTATAAGGCAGCGCTTTCAGATCGTCGATGGTGGCGGGCTTTTTATCCAACGCAATTTTAGCAACGGTTTCGGCAAACTGAATAAAATCAGCATTCTGGGCAACGAAATCTGTTTCGCAGTTAACGCTTACTACCACGGCCGATTTAAAATCGGGAGCAACTTTTGCAAGTACAACGCCTTCTTTAGCGTCACGGTCCTGACGGTTAGCCGCCACTTTTGCGCCTTTTTTACGAAGAAAATCCACAGCGGCTTCAAAATCGCCGTTGGTTTCCTCCAGTGCTTTTTTACAATCCATCATACCGGCGCCGGTTTGCTGGCGTAATTTGTTAACGTCTGCTGCTGTAATAGCCATTGTTTCTGTTGTTTATTTATTATTAATTATTTCGAGTTTTATTTTCTTCCGGCAACGAAACAACCAAAGTTCCTTCATTCCCAAAAAAAACGGTCAGCCTGTTTCCAGAATGACCGCTTTTAAAAATTTTAGTGTATATTATTTTTTTGCAGTCACTCTGCGGCGTGGCTTTTTAGCGCCGGATTTGTCTTCTTCCTCTTCTTTAGCGCCTTTAATTACAGCGCCATCAGCCAGTTCTTCCGCTTCGCTTGCGCTAAGATCTTTGGTATCGCCTTCTTCGCCCACATTATTTTCCTTATCCATTTTGCGGTCAGATAAACCTTCTTTTACAGCGCTTACCATCAGTTCAATGATGTAGGCGATAGAAGTGGAGGCATCGTCATTGGCAGGCACGGCAAAATCAACCAGGTTAGGGTTAGAATTAGTGTCTACAATGGCAAAGGTTGGGATGTTTAAGCGTTTTGCTTCTGCTACCGCAATGTGTTCTTTGGTGATATCCACAATGAACAGGGCAGCTGGCAAGCGGGTAAGATCGGCTACCGAACCAAACTGGATTTCAAGCTTGGCGCGCTCGCGCGAAAACTGTAAACGCTCGCGTTTAGATACGTTGCTGAAAGTGCCATCGGCAAACATTTTATCAATTTGCCCCATACGGCGCACCGATTTGCGGATAGTGGCAAAGTTGGTAAGCATACCACCCGGCCAGCGCTCGGTAACATAAGGCATGTTCACTGTTTTTACCTTTTCGGCAACAATGTCTTTTGCCTGCTTTTTAGTGGCTACGAATAATACTTTACGGCCTGAGCGGGCAATTTGTTTAAGGGCTTCGGCAGCCTCATCAATTTTTGCAACCGTTTTGTTCAGGTCAATGATATGGATACCGTTTTTCTCCGCATAAATGTAAGGAGCCATTGCCGGATTCCATTTGCTTTTAAGGTGACCAAAGTGAGCACCGGTTTCAAGTAATTCGTTAAATGATGTTCTGGATGACATTTGTATATTCTCTCTGCTTTTAGACTGTAAATATTAACGTTTGCTGAACTGGAAGCGGGCACGGGCTTTTTTCTGACCGAATTTTTTACGCTCAACCATGCGTGGGTCGCGGGTAATTAAGCCGGCAGCGCGCAGGTCTTTTTTCAGGTCGGCATTGAGTTCAACCAGGGCTTTGGCAATAGCTAAGCGAATAGCCTGTGCCTGGCCTGTAATTCCACCACCGGCCACATTTACTTTCACATCATACGCTTCGCGCTGGTTAACCAGGTTAAGCGATTGAGTTACGTAATAGTGTAAGGTTGGGGTTTTGAAATATTCTTTGAAATCTCTTCCGTTTACTTCAATGTTGCCGGAACCTGCTGTTAAATAAGCACGGGCAACTGAGGTTTTCCTGCGGCCGGATGTGTTCGTTACTTCCATTTAATGTTCTTTATTATTTAATTTTACTTAAATCCACTTTTTTAGGCTGTTGCGCCTCATGACCATGCTCGGTGCCTGCAAAAATACGCACGTTGGTGTTTAACACCCTGCCCAGGCGGCCTTTTGGTAACATACCATGAATGGCATGTGTTAAAATCTCAGTTGGTTTTTTCGCTAAAAGCTCTTTTGGCGTGGCAAAACGCTGACCACCCTGATAACCGGTGTAACGTACGTAATCCTTATCGGTCATTTTTTTACCGGTAAAGCGTACTTTATCGGCATTGATAATGATCACATTGCTACCTGCATCAGCATGCGGGGTATAGCTTGGTTTATGTTTACCGCGAAGCAGGATTGCCACTTTCGAAGCCAAACGTCCAACTACTTCATTTTCAGCGTCTACAAGCAACCACTCTTTGTTAGCGGTGGCTTTATTCGCAAACTTTGTTTTATAACTTAATGCGTCCACTTTGTAAAAATTTTAGTCTTTTCCCTAAATGAGGGGTGCAAATGTAAAAAGATTTTTTAACTGTGCCAAACTTTTTTAAAAAAATCGGCAGGGTTTTCAACATTTTATCCCCCTCCAAAGATAAAATTGGCACTTTCTGTGGTTATTTCGGCTACTTTTTGCAGGGGCACCTGCTTAAGGGCGGCTATTTTTTCGGCCACCAGCAGCAGGTAATCGGGCTGGTTACGTTTGCCGCGGTGCGGCAGCGGCGCCAGGTAAGGGGCATCGGTTTCCAGCACCAGGTGCTCAAGCCCCACCTGCTCCACCACTTTATCCAAACCTGCATTTTTAAAGGTAACCACGCCGCCTATGCCCAGCTTAAAGCTTCCCAGGGCAATAATTTTATTGGCCTGCTCCAAATTGCCCGAAAAACAATGAAAAATGGCTTTTGGCAGCCTGGGGAAAGCGGTAAGCACTTCGTATACCTCGTCAAAGGCCTCGCGGCAATGGATCACAATGGGGTAATTAAATGTTAACGCCCATTCTATCTGTGTTTTAAACGCCATTTTCTGGGCCTCCAGGTGGGTTTTATCCCAGTAAAGATCAAGGCCTATTTCGCCAACGGCTGCAAATGGGCGCTTATCCAGCCATTCCTTCACGTTTTTGAGCTCGGCTTCCACCGTTTCGTTTACGTGGCAGGGGTGCAGTCCCATCATGGCAAAACAATGCGTGGGAAACTGCTTTTCAAGCTCCAGCATACCATTTACCGATGCCGTGTCGATGTTGGGAAGGTAAAACCGCCCGATACCCTGCGAAATGGCATCGCTGATCAGGGCAGTGCGGTCGGCATTAAACTCTTTGGAATATAAGTGCGTGTGCGTGTCAATAAACATCAGTTCAGCGCATCGAGGGTTACCTTTACCACATTGCTCAGTTCGGCTTTGCCCGCCCCGCTCTGGCTCATTACCTTAAGGCCGCACAGGGTGTTGAATAAAAACGAGCTGTATGATTTTGCAGGCTTCGAGAGCTTTAAAATATGGCTGTCCTCAGCCTCGGTAAGCCAGGTGGTAAACAGCTCCTGCACACATTCTTTATTATTGCAGATCACCTGCGAGGTTTTATCGCATTGCTTGCTCATTTCGGCAGCAGCGTTCACCATCAGGCAGCCATTGTCGTCCGGATTTTTTACCAGGTGGTTCACCACTTCCTTAA
Organism: Bacteroidia bacterium; assembly: GCA_044221905.1. Classification (GTDB taxonomy): domain Bacteria; phylum Bacteroidota; class Bacteroidia; order B-17B0; family Aurantibacillaceae; genus Aurantibacillus. Next base: position 590,911 of record JBGAOE010000003.1, on the reverse strand, counting down.
ACAAATATTCGATCTTTTGAAAACCGTTCAAGTCTTTTTTATCCACCTGCTCCATGCTCTGGTCGCTGGCTTTTTTATAAAATTCGAGCGATTGTAAATACAAATTGTGCTTGTCCTGGAACGAGTCGTACAGGCTGCTGCGGCTTAAGCCCGTGACTTTCAGAATCTCGTCGATGGATGTGCCGTTATATCCTTTTTGATGAAAAATAGTAGACGCCGCTTCGAGTACTTTTTCTTTGTTGAACTGTTTCACTTTTGGCATAAAAATTTGGATTGAGAAGGTAAAATTAGCGAAACGGAACGCGTATTCCAAACTAATGAATCTTAAAAAAAGAGAAACAAATGCGGCGAGCTATAAAAAACTTGCCGGCGGGCCGTTTAGTTGTTGTTTAGTTACTGCCCCTGAAGAGGTTGCACCGGTCTGGTAACTGCCGGCCCTCCAGCCTACTTCATCCGCAGGCGGATTTTGGTGACAACGCGCTTGGTGTACAGGGGAAAATCGCCGTTCATGATCCAGCTGTAATACGAGGGTTCTTTGGTAAATACTTCCACCACGGTTTTATCCTTGTGTTTGCCAAAAGAAAACACTTCCTCACCCTTTTCGTTGTAAACAATGCGCCCGGCCAAATCCACAAATTTCGATTTCATATTCAGATCGGTGAGCTTCGGTATATCGTTTACCACCGGCTGGTACTGGTTCCCATTGGCATCGGTTGCGGTTACGCCTTCGTATTTTGCCAGCTGGGCTTTAAAAATCTCGTAAGTGGCCACGGTGTCGGCTTCGGCGCTGTGTGCATTTTCAAGCGGTTTGCCGCAATAAAATTTATAAGCAGCACCCAGGTTGCGCGGCTCCATAAAGTGAAAAATATTCTGTACATCCACCAGCCGGCGGCCTTCCAGGTCAAAATCGGCTTCCACCCGCAAAAATTCTTCGGCCAGCATGGGAATATCAAATTTATTAGAGTTAAAGCCGGCAAAATCGGCGTTGCCAATAAACCGAAGCAGCTCGGGTGCCAGCTCTTTAAAGGTTTTGGCTGCGGCAATGTCCTTATCATAAATGCCGTGGATCTTCGAAACGCCCTCGGGAATAGGCATTTCGGGGTTTACGCGTTCGGTTTTTATTTCCACGCTGTTATCCACGTTCACTTTTAAAAGCGATATTTCTACAATGCGGTCGGAGCCTACGCTCAGGCCGGTGGCTTCCAGGTCGATAAAGATGAGGGGTTTGGTAAGGTGTATGTGCATGTTAGCTGGCAGAAAATGTGGTTAAATGCTGTATGGCGGTTTCTGTGGCCCTGGTGTTGCCTATCAGTGCATTGAGCCGATGCATAATGGCATCAAGCAGCGAGTCGGGGCAGGAAGCGCCGCTGGTGATCACAATTTTAAGATCGGGTTTTTGCGGCAAAAAATTGTGCGTGGTTATTTTTTTCTTTTCGGGATAATTAAAATGGTGAATGGTGCCGGCGCTTTCGATCTCCTGCTCCGACGCGATGAAATACGTAGGAAATTTGCGCTCGCACAGCTCCACCAGGTGCGACGTGTTGCTGCTGTTGTACCCTCCCACCACAATGGCCAGGTCGGCATCGGTGTTCAGCAGGCCGTAGGTGGCATCCTGGTTTTCGTTGGTGGCGTAGCAAAGCGTATCGTTGGTATCCGAAAAATGCTGCTTGATCTGCTCGGCCCCGTATTTTTGAACCAGCAGCCCGCGGAAGTATTGCGCTATTTCAGCCGTTTCGGTGGCCAGCATGGTGGTTTGGTTAATCACCCCCAGCTTTTCAAAATGAGTGGCAATATCCAGCCCGGGGGTAAACTTGCCGGCAAATTCAGCTTCAAATTGCACCTGGGTTTTATTGCCCAAAATGTACCGGCCGAGTTTTTGAGCCTCTTCCAGGTCGCGCACAATCACCACCGCCTGGCTATCTAGCGCGCTGCGCGAAAACGTGGAGCGGGTTTCCTCGTGGTTGTGCTTGCCGTGTATAATAATGGTATGGTTGGTTTTGCCGATCTGCTCCGATTTTTTCCACACGCGCTCCACAAAGGGGCAGGTTGTGTTATAGGCCTCTGTTTTAATGCCCCTGCTCTCGAGCAGCTGCAGCAAGGGCAGCGGTGCGCCAAAGGCGGGTATCATCACAATATCTTCAGGCGTGAGTGTTTCAAAGGGAATGAGCTGTGCGCCATGCGTATCCTGCAAAAACTGCACGCCCCTTTCGGTAAGGTCTTTGTTCACCGCCGGGTTGTGTATCATTTCGCTAAGCAGGTAAATGCGCTTGCCGGGGTTTTCTTCAAGGGCTTTAAAGGCTGTTTCGATGGCATTCTCTACCCCATAACAAAAGCCAAAGTGCCGCGCAATGTAATATTGCACCGGGCCAAAATTGAGCACGGTGGGGCTGGTGTCCTTTTTACGCGGGTCCTGCGCTTTGCGGTACTGCTTTACTTTCGAAATAATGGGGCTCCTGTAAAACTCAGGAACATTAAAGCTCTTCATGATTTATTTCAGGTAACAAAGCTAATTAATATTTTGTTTATGCCGAGAGATACAATGTACATTGTACAATGATGCTAACGTTTATTCCTCGGATGATAACTCAGCACATTATCGCGCAGAAACTGGCTGTCGAGGTGGGTATAAATTTCGGTGGTGGTAATGCTGCGGTGCCCCAGCATTTCCTGCACGGCCCGGAGGTCGGCTCCACCCTCTACCAGGTGCGTGGCAAAGGAGTGGCGAAAGGTGTGCGGGCTCAGCTTTTTTTTGATGCCGGCTTTTTTGGCAAGGTCTTTTATAATGTAAAACACCATAATGCGCGACAGCTTATTGCCCAGGCGGTTCAGATATAAAATATCCCCGGCTGTTTTTTTTACGGGCTGGTGCGGACGCACCCGGGTTAAATAATTTTTAATGAGCTTTTTGGCCGATCGGCCAATGGGAATCAGCCTTTCCTTATTGCCCTTGCCCGTTACCTTTATGTAATCGTGCTCCAGGTGCAGGTCGGTTATTTTAAGATTAGTGAGTTCCGACACCCGCAGGCCGCAACTGTAAAGCGTTTCAAGCATGCTGTAATTGCGCTCGCCGTCAACCGTGCTCCGGTCAATGCAGGCCAGCATGGCGTCGATCTCGTGCACGCTTAAAAATTCAGGAAGCTTACGGGTTTGCCGGGGCGTTTCAATCAGTTCCGCCGGGTTTTTCAGCAGGTCCTCTTCCCACATCAAAAAACGGTAAAATGTTTTAATGCCCGAAATAATGCGCGCCTGTGTGGCCGGCGAAAGGCCAAAACCTGCCACCCACTCTACAAAGCCCTGCAGCTGCTTGTAGGTAAGCTGCCCCGGGGGCACATCCTTTAAATACAGCTCGCAGTAACTTTCCAGTTTTTTAAGGTCATCGGTATAAGCCTCAACAGAGTTTTCGGAAAGCGACTTTTCGAGACGCAGGTACCGGCTGAAAGAAGAATAATAGGGGCTCCAGCTACTCATGCGGGGTTGGTGATTTTACAGCCTTGGCAAAGCCGTTAATTTCTTACATTTATGCGATGAAGATAGCAATTATAAACGGGCCCAATTTAAATCTTTTAGGCACCCGCGAAACGGAGATCTATGGCAGCACGTCTTTTGAAATTTATTTTGCCGGGCTGTGTAAAAAATTTCCGGAACATGAACTCACCTATTTTCAAAGCAATGTGGAGGGCGAATTGATCAACAAGCTGCACGAGCTTGGTTTTTCATATGACGGCATTGTTGTAAACGCCGGGGCCTACACCCATACCTCTATTGCCCTGGCCGATGCGGTGGCCGCTATAAAAACACCGGTGGTGGAAGTGCACATCAGCAACATTTTTGCCCGGGAGGATTTCAGGCATGTATCGTATATTGGCAGGCATTGTAAGGGCAGCATCAGCGGCTTTGGCCTGCGGGGATACGAAATGGCTGTGGGGAGTTTTTAGTTCTTAGTGTTTAGTTTTTAATAGTGGTCAGGACTAATTTTGAATGTTGAATGTTGAATTAGGTATTAGTCGTTAGTCATGGGTCGCTAGTCCAGAAATGTACATTGTACATTGTACGTTGTATTTTGTAGCAAGATTAAATTTTGATCGTTAGAGCCTAATCCATGACACCACTTTAAACAATTTGAACAATTTTGAACCCTTCGTAAGTTGGCAGTTATTGGTCTTGACTCTTGCTTCCTGTCTCGTTCTTTAATCCTTCATCTTTTATCTTAAATCCTGGCTGCGCGCCAGATTACTTCGGGCCTTAGTATAAGATCGTGAGATACTGAAACGAGTTCAGCGTGACCGGGCGCGCTTTTGAATCTTGAATTATCCCAGTATTTCTAGGGTTCCAAGGCCTTCGCGCAGCACTTCCACCTCGTCGTTACTGCAATCAAGCACCGTGGATGGATAAATGTTGCCATAGCCCCCATCAATCACCATGTCCACTTTATCCTGGTATTGCTGGTGAATCACTTCCGGGTCCGAAAAATATTCCACCACGTCGTCGCTGGTATCGATAAGGCTGGTTGAAATAAGCGGATTGCCAAGCGCTTCCACTATTTCTTTACAAATGGCATTATCGGGCACACGAATGCCCACTGTTTTTTTATTTTGTTTGAGCAGCCGTGGCACATTGCCATTGGCCTCCAGTATAAATGTATAGGGGCCCGGCAAAGCCTTTTTCATAATCCGGAAAATGTGATTGGGAATGGCCCTGGTAAATTCGGAAAGGTGGCTCAGATCGGAACAGATAAACGAAAAGTGCGATTTTTCGGGCCTGATGCCTTTTAAGCGGCACAGCTTCTCAATGGCTTTTTGGTTGGTAATATCACAGCCCAGGGCATACACCGTATCGGTAGGATAAATGATAATGCCGCCGTTTTTGAGGCAGGATATAATTCCCGCAATGTCATCCGCAGGAATGTTTTTTTCGTTGATGCGTAGCAGCATGGTATAAAGTTAAGAAATATGCGTGTGTAATCTCTCAAAAAAACGCCCGGTTACAAAAGCTGAACCTGTTTTGCGGCATAGCGCCAGGGACTGAAGCGGCAGCCCGGTGCGGCAGGGTATTAGTGCCGCCGTGCGGCGGAGGCTTTTGCGACAGCAAAAAGACACCGCACGCGCGATTTTTTGCGGCACTTATACCGTGCAAGCCGGCTAAAGCGAAAGGCCCGGCCGGCGCCCTGTATATTTTAAACAGCATCTAAAAAAACTGGAAAGCCGCACCGCGTATCACTGTTACCAAAGGGTGTTTTTTATTATTAAACCAGTTTTTAACTCATTCACAAAAAATGCCAAAAACATGATCCCTTTTGCAAAAACCGTGTATCCTTTTTTAATATTTGCATTATAGCTTAACCCGCTGCCTATGAAAAGAATAATACCTGTCCTTTTATTCTTATTGGTTTCTGTTGCATTAAAAGCACAGGATATTAAACTGAGAGGCAATATAGCGGATACTTCGCAAAAACAGGGTCTTCCCAATGCGCTGCTCATGGCCATCCGCTTCAGCGACTCGGCGCTGGTTAATTTTACACGCACCGGTGCCGATGGTTTTTTTAAACCCATAAAAATTCCGCTCGACACTTACATTGTTATTATTTCGCACCCGGCGTTCAACGATAAAACCTACCTGCTGGCGCCATCCAAAACCGATTCGGTATTCAATTTTAAAAACGTGGTAATGCCACCCAAATCGATCGAGCTGCAGGAAGTGGAGATCATTGCGCACCGCGAGAAAAGTTATTACAAGGGCGATACGCTTATTTTTACCGCCGACTCGTTTAAAACCCAGGCTAACGCCACTGTAGAGGACCTTTTGAAAAAGCTGCCGGGCGTGCGTGTGGATGCTAAAGGCAAAATAACCATACAGGGCAAGGAAGTGGACCAGGTGCTGGTGGATGGGGACGAGTTTTTTGGCAGCGATCCCACTGTAGCCACGCGCAACCTCAACGCCTCTTCCATCGAAAATGTGCAGGTGTATGATAAGAAGAACGAAAGCCAGGAGGAAGGACAGAACGAAACGCTGAAGGTGGTGAACCTAAAAATGAAGGAAGATGCCAAAAAGGGCTACTTTGGAAAGGTATCGGGCGCCAGCGATTTTGACAAGTTTTATGAGAACGAGCTGCTGGCCAACAAGTTTAAGGGCAATCAAAAAATATCGCTGTTTGGCATTGTGGCCAATACGCCCAAGCAGGCCTTTGGCTGGGGCGAAACCGACAAGTACGGCCTTACCGGCGAGCAGCCCTACTCATACGACGAGGAAAGCGGCTCCTGGACCAGCAATAACAACGAAGGCACCGGCATTCCGCAAACCATTAAATCGGGCATTTATTTTAACGATAAGTTTGGCAAAAACACCAAGCTGAATACCGATTACACTTTTAACCAAAATCAGCTGCAGAGCGGCACAGAAACCAACACGCAGTTTTTTTTGGAAGACACCAGCTACACCAATAACGAACAGGTAAAAAAAACATCAAAAAACCAATCGCACAATTTTAATTTCAGGCTCACGCAAAAGCTCGACTCCCTGACAGAGCTGACCATCACCCCAAAAATAAAATACGCCAAAACAGATAACAGCAGTTATCAGAGCTCCCGCTTTATTTCGGAGGAAGGTGAGCTGACACGCCAAACCGACATTGCAAACAACTCAACTGCCGAGAATACCGATGCCAGCGTACAACTAAGGCTGCACCGCAAGTTTATGAAAAAGGACCGCAGCTTTACCCTGGCGTATACCCCCTCTTTTAATAACAGCATCAACACCACGCATTTAAACACCCGCTTTCTGTATTACAAAAACCAGCTGCCCGACAGTACGCTTAACCAGCAACGCACCCAGAATAACGGAAAAATGGATCACACCGCCGCTATGACCTACGTGGAGCCGCTGGGCAAAAAATTTAAAACCGAAGTGAGCTACAGCTTTGCCCATGTTAACACCACCAGCAACCGCAAAACCTACGATTTTAGCGGCGATGCATACGACAGTTTTAACCCCGCCCTTTCGAACAGCTTTGACAATACCCGTATGATTAACCGGGCGGGCGCCAAGCTGATTTACGATGTAAAAAAATACAGGATCTCCATTGGCAGTAATTTCAGAAACACACAACAGCAAAACCTGAATGTAAGCACCGGGCAAAAGCTGAACCTTAACGTAAACAACATTCTTCCCCTGGCATCGTTCAATTACAGGATCAGCCAGGGCTCCAACCTGGCGGCGTTTTACAACAGCTCTTCGCAGCTGCCCGACCTGATGCAGATGCAGCCTGTTACCGACAACAGCGACCCTAACCGGATTGCGATCGGCAACCCAAATTTAAAACCCGCCTTCACCAACAATGTGAACATGAATTACTATTTCTACAAAGGCGTAAGCGATGTGAATTTTTACGGCGGCTTTGGCGCCAGCAACACCAACAAACAAATTTCGTATACCACCACTTACGATTCGCTGGGCCGCGCCATTACCCGGCCTATTAATGTGGATGGCAATTACAACGCCAACATGTACCTGGGCGGCGGCTTCCCTGTTTTTAAACGCTTTCTTAAAATATACTATAACTTCAATGCCAATTTTAACAACAATGTGTCGTATGTAAACGGGGTGAAGAATATTTCACAGAACAGCGGTTTCGGCCCCGGCCTTACTATCGAAAAACGCATGGATGGCTTTGAAATGAGCCTGGGCGGCAATTACAGCTACGACATTCCAAAAACCAATATCAGCGCTCAGTCTAACCAGCCTTACTACAGCTACACCCTCGAAGGCCAGCTCAACATAAGGCTTCCAAAAAAATTCAACCTCACCGCCGATGGAAAATACACCAACAACGGCAACCGCACGGCCGGCTACAACATCAATTATTTTATCTTAAACGCCGCGCTGAGCAAAACGTTTTTTAAAGCCGAAAACCTGATTGTGTCGTTTAATGCCAACGATATTCTGAATCAGAACATCAGCAACCAGCGCTACATTACCAGCAACCAGATTGTGGATACCAAAACACAAATCATACGCCGGTACTTTTTACTGAAAGTGGTGTTTAAGTTCAACAGCCAGAAAACCAAAAGCGATGACGAATATGGAGATGACTAAACAATACCGGATGCTGAAATCATTTGCGCTGGCGATGCTGCTGCTGGCAGGAGTTTCCGGCATGGCGCAGATACACTCGGCACGCATCACCTTTGAGCGGAAAACCAACCTGTACAAAAAATTTAAGGATGACAATGTGCAGCAATGGATAAAAGAGGAAGACCGCATCAAGATCGATTATTTTGAGCTGGTGGTTACCGATACCTGCTCATTGTTTAAACCCCAGGAAAGCGAGCTGAGGGAAATGTACAGCTGGGCCACTTCAAAAAACACGGTGCTGCAAAACTTTAATCACGGCACGCGCTACCTGGTTAAAAATATATGGGGCGAGGAGCTGCACCTTACCGACAGCCTGTTTAAGCGCCGCTGGAAAATAACCGAAAGCAGCCGTAAAATTGCCGGTTACGCCTGCCGCAAAGCCATATGGCAGGCCAACGACAGCACACGCATTTATGCCTGGTTCAGCTACGACATTGTTCCATCCACCGGCCCTGAAAGCTTTTACGGCCTGCCGGGCACTATTTTAGGCCTGGCCACCGAAGATGGCGGGGTGGTTTATTTTGCAAAAAAAATCGAAATCATACCGGTGGTGCCTGGCCAGCTAACGGTACAAAAAAAGAAAAAAATTTATTCGGTGAACGAACTTAAAGAGCAAATGACCAAACAATACGGCAAGGAAAAATGGTTTAAGAACATGATCCACGAGCAGTTTGGGATATGGTAGGATAAAAGTAATTACTGCTAAGTGTTTAGTGCTTAGTTTTTAATATACTGTGTGCTCACTACGTGTTATTTGGAAAGGTATAGGAGAAACGAAACGCCGCTGGCCTGAGAAATCTGCTTTCGGGAGGAGATTAACCAGCAATTACGCTAGCTGCTCATTGTATAAATGCGCTTTAAGCCGCCTGGCCAGCAAACCGGTGGCCTGCCCCGGATCGATATCGGCCATTGCAATACCCGGTTGGCCATAGGCCTGGTAAGCAAGGCAGGTGCCGCTGGGTGCAATAATAGCGCTGGCCGATTCTGCAAATGGAACCGCATAATTTGACGAGGCAAAATAAACCGTGTTTTCCATAGCACGCACCATTTGGGCTTTTTCATAATAAGGATTTTCTTTGCTGCCCCATTCCGTTAATACCTTCCCCTTTAGGCAGCTGCCGGTGTAGTTTGGATGAAACACAATTACGGCTCCCTGCCGCGCTGCCCACCTCACCGTTTCCGGGTAGCGGAATCCTTCGTGGCAAATGCTGATCCCAAACTTTATGCCCCCCACTTCAAACAGCCTGCGCTCTGTACCCGCCTGCCAAATATCGTCTTCGCTCGGGTCGAGCTGGTTCTTTGTCTGGTAGCCCAGCTTTTCGCCCGATTTTGAAATCACGTGAGCCACATTCAAAAAGGCACCATTGGCATACCAATCCATTGGCATGATTACCGCCACCTGGTATCTTGCAGCAATGTCGCATACGCTATCCAGGGCTGCTTCCAGCTGCGCAGCGCTACAGGCGTCGCGCTTCACCTCTTCCGTGGGATAGCCGGGAAGGTACGACTCGGGGAAACAAACAATGCCAGCCCCGGCCTGGGCGGCATCTTTTACAAAAACATCCACCCAATTTAAAGCCTCGTTTAATGTTTGGGAAAAAGGCGGGGATACAACGGCAATTTTCATTTTAATATTCTGTTTTATTTTTTTAATACTGCAAGGGTATGGTTTAACATGTCCTCTGTAAAATCAAGGTGCGTTACCATACGGATGGTTTGTTTGCCAAAGGCGGAAATTTTCACGTTTTCCGACAACAGCTTTTTTTCAAACTCCTCTCCGCTGATGGCTTCTTTTTTAAGATTAAAAATAACAATGTTGGTATACACCGGCAGCACAGATTCTACATATGGCAAAACTTTTAGCACTTCTTCAAGCTCTTTTGCTTTGCGGTGATCTTCCTTCAGCCGCGCCACATTATTTTTTAACGCATACAGGCCGGCTGCTGCAAGAATGCCTGCCTGCCGCATACCGCCGCCAAAGAGCTTGCGCACCCGGCGCGCCTCTTTTATAAACCCGTGGCTGCCCAACAGCAGCGAGCCTACCGGAGCGCCAAGACCTTTTGAAAGGCAGATGGAAATGGAATCAAAATAAGCGCCTGTTTCAAGTGGTGTATCATTTGTTTCGGCCAGGGCATTAAAAATGCGCGCACCGTCCAGGTGCAGCTTCAGGTTTTTGTGGCGGCACAGTTCGTAAATGGCTTTCAGCTGGTCTTTTGTATAAAAGCTCCCCCCTGCCCTGTTTATGGTATTTTCGAGCGATACCAGCCGTGTTTGGCTCAGCCAGTCGAAATCGCCGTTAATGGCGTTTTCAATCAGAACAGGATCAAGCCGGCCTTCGTGGCCATTGAGGAGCCGGGCCTGCACACCCGAATTGGCAGAAATACCGCCGCCCTCGTAATTATAAATATGTGAGTTAACGTCGCAAAGCAATTCATCGCCGGGCCGGGTGTGCACCTTAATGGCAATCTGGTTGGTCATAGTGCCGCTTGGGCAAAACAAGGCGGCCTCTTTGCCGAACAGGCCGGCGGCGTATTTCTCCAGCTCTATAATAGTAGGGTCTTCGCGAAACACATCGTCGCCCAGGGGCGCCTTCATCATGGCTTCCATCATAAGGGCCGAGGGCCGGGTAACCGTGTCACTGCGCAGATCTGTCCATTCCATCATTTTACTGCATTAAATAATATGCGCGCTTAGCATTCTGAAAAATACAATGCGCCTTTTATTCCCGATCTTAATATTTCCAAAGCTTCAGCAATTTTTCCTTAAAACGCTCCTTCGGCAAAAAGTTGTGCTCCAGGTCGGCATTCATCGGTACCGGCGTGTCCAGGCTGCCCTCGCGCATCACCGGCGCATCGAGGTATTGAAAACAATTTTCGGTGATGAGCGATGCTATTTCGCCGCCAATGCCGCCGGTTAAGGTATCTTCATGCAACACCAGCACCTTGCCTGTTTTTTTCACCGACTGGTAAATCGTTTCCGTATCCAGCGGTGCCAGCGTTCTCAGGTCTATCAGGTCGGCCTTCAGCTCAGGGTTTTCGTTCAATGCTTCCAGCGCCCAGTGCACGGCCAGGCCGTAAGCCACAATGGTAAGGTCGTTGCCTTCCTTCACCAGGCGGGCCCTGCCAAACGGCAGTGTAAAATAGCCATCGGCCACGTCTTCGCTGATGCTGCGGTAAAGGGCCTTGTGCTCAAAATACATTACCGGGTTGGGGTCTTCGAAGGCTGCCAGCAATAAGGCTTTGGCATCTGAAGGGAAAGCAGGATAAGCTATTTTAAGGCCAGGTGTTTTAAAGAACCAGGCTTCGTTGCTCTGGCTGTGAAAAGGCCCTGCTGCCACAGCCGCGCCGGTTGGCATACGCACCACCACATCGGCATGCTGGCCCCAGCGGTAATGGCTTTTGGCCAGGTTATTCACAATCTGTGTCATTCCTTCGCTCACAAAATCGGCAAACTGCATTTCCACCATAGCTTTGTGCCCGTTGATGGAAAGGCCAAAACCGGCACCCAATATAGCGCTTTCGCACAGCGGCGTGTTGCGCACCCGCTCTTTGCCAAACTCTTCCACAAAACCTTCGGTAATTTTAAACACGCCGCCATAATCGGCTATGTCCTGCCCCATCAGCACCAGGTTGGGATGCTTTTGCATGGCCAGCTTTAAGCCATTGCTGATGGCGTCGATCATCCGCATACTGGTGGTTGCTCCCGTAGTGCCGGTATCGGCAATGGTTACGGGCTTAAACAGCTCGCGCAGCTCCTTTTCAGTGTCAGGTTTCGGACTGCTTTCAGCAAAAGCAATTTCAAGCCCGGCATCAATTTCTTTTTTAATGGCTGCCCGTTTTTCGGCAATCAGATCTTCGGTGAGCACCCCTTCGCTTAATAAAAATTTCTCAAAATTAGTCACCGGGTCTTTGCGCCCCCATACATCAAACAGCTCTTTGGGCACGTATTTGGTGCCACTGGCCTCCTCATGGCCCCGCATACGGAAGGTAACACACTCCAGTATCACAGGGCGTGGGTTTTCGCGGATGCTCTCTGAAAGATTTTTGATGGTTTCGTACACTTTCAGCACGTTGTTGCCATCAATGCTTACGCCTTCAATGCCATAGCCAATGGCTTTATCGGCAAACGATTTACAGCGAAACTGCTCGTTGCTGGGCGTGCTCAGGCCGTAACCATTGTTTTCGATCACAAAAATAACCGGCAAATCCCACACGGCAGCCGTATTTACGCTTTCGTGAAAATCGCCTTCGCTTGCGCCGCCATCGCCGCTAAACACCACTGTCACTTTTTTATCCTTGCGCAGCTTGTTGGCCAGGGCTATGCCATCGGCCACGCCAAGCTGCGGGCCCAGGTGCGAGATCATGCCAACAATTTTATACTCTTGCGTGCCAAAGTGGAACGAGCGGTCGCGGCCCTGCGTAAAGCCCCCAGGCTTGCCCTGGAATTGAGAAAAGAGCCTGTTAAGGGGGATGCCGCGGGTGGTAAACACCCCCAAGTTGCGGTGCATGGGCAGAATGTACTCGTCGGGCTCAAGCGCCGTGGCCACACCCACCGATATGGCCTCCTGGCCGATGCCGCTAAACCATTTGGCTATTTTGCCCTGGCGCAGCAGCAGCAGCATTTTTTCCTCGATCATGCGGGGCTTCAAAATATTTTCATAAAGCTGCAAAAGAACAGCATCCTTGTACTTCTTGCGCTCAAACTTCACAGGCATCTCAGCGGTAATCATATTTTCAGTGTTTTATTTTTTATTGAGTAATACATTAAATCCAAAGCCAAAGCCGAACCAGCTCATAAAATAATTGTTGCTTTTCAGCCTTACCTCATCAAACTGTGCAAAGCGCGGGGCTTTGGGATCGTATTTATAAAAAACCGTGGTATAACACAGCATCAGCGAAAAGCTCAGCTGCTTATCCACAATAAAATTAACCGATACTTCGGGCTGTATAAACGGGGCCGAGAATTTTTGTGAAACATAAGGCCGGTTAGCCGCCGTGGTATCGAGGTTTACATTATAATAATTCACAAACATAAGGCCCGAGTTAAGGGAGTACGACATGTATTTATTGTCTGCAAAAAATTTATCATAGCCCAGCTTAACAAACGCGCCCTGAGCCAGCAGGCGGGTGTTGTACGACAGCGCCCCGCTGTTGCTGCGGTAATACACAAACACATTTTTATTATTTTGAAAATAACTGGCCTGGTACCCCACCCCTGCGAAAAAATTGCTGAACAGGCGCAGATTAAGGGATAAGTTACCTTCAAAAACGCCGCCAAACGAGGTTCTGTACATTTTACTGGAAACCGTGCGGGGCAAGCCTAAATTTCCGCGGATGGTAAACAGGGCGTTTTCCTGCTTATCTTTTTGAGAAAACCCCAATGAAGAGAGGCCTAAAAACAGAAGAATTAACAGTCTTTTCATTGAATGCTTAAAGATATGGCTTTATTGACGATTTAAAAATAGGCAAAACCGTTATTTAATTTCATTTTTGTCAGCATATAACGCGATTTGCAGGGGTTTTATTGGATAGCCTCAGCGGTAGCAAAAAAAGATATGCGCCTGTTAAGAAATTTACTTTTATTCAGCTTATTTATTCACGGTCTGGCAGCAGCGCAGCCGGCTGGCCGCCAGGTACACGACAAAGTAGCCGCCCAACTTACGGCGCAGTATAACCGCAAACAGTTTGACAGCATTTATGAGCAGCTAAGTGATGCCTTTAAAGCCAGCCAAACACGCCCCGATTTTACCGCTTTTTTGCGGCAGAATGTTTACGAGCCTTTAGGCCCCATCCTGCAGTATGAATTTTTGCAGGCAGAAGAGTTAGTTTATGCTTATGTGCTTGATTTTAAAGCGGCCCGGCTGCGCATGAACCTGGCACTGAACACCACCGGCCAAATAGAAGGCTTGCAGTTTTTACCCTATACCGGCACTGCATCAAAAACAATAACGCTTAACTACGCTTTTGACAATAAAAAACAAAGTGCCCTCGACCTGCTGGTGGATTCCACAGTGCGGTCATTTATGCAAAGCCCGCAAAACTGCGGTTTAAGCATTGGCATTCTTAAAAACGGGGCTGGCTATTTTTACAATTATGGCGAAACAAAGCGCGGCAACAAGCGGCTCCCCCGCCAAAACACCATTTACGAAATTGGCTCGCTCACCAAAACCTTTTGCGGCTTATTGCTGGCCCAGGCGGTAACAGAAAAAAAAGTAAGCCCCAACGACGATATCCGGGATTACCTGCCAGGCAATTATCCCGGGCTGGAATGGAACGGAAAACCGATACTGCTGAAACACCTGGTTAGCCACAGCAGCGGCCTGCCCGGCGTACCCGAAAACATAAGCAGCCTGCCCGGTTTTGACTCGCTGAACCCTTATAAAAATTACAGCCTCAACCAGCTGTTTGATTATTTAAAACGGCTAAAGCTATCCCGTGAACCGGGCCAGCTTTGCGAATACTCCAACCTGGGCATGAGCCTGCTGGGCATTATACTTGAAGGCGTGTATAACAAGCCATTTGAAAGCCTGGTGCGCGAAAATATCTGCAACACAAATCAAATGAACTCCACTGCCATTCAGCTTACCGGTGAGCAACTGAGCCGCTTTGCCGATGGATATAACCAGGATGGTGAGCCAACCCCGCATTGGGAGCTCAACCGTTTTTCGGCAGCCGGTGGCCTGCGCTCTACAACAGGTGATCTGGAGCATTATCTCGGTGCTCAGCTGGCCGAAGCAGACAAAGTGGTTGCACTTTCGCACCAGCCTGTTTTTACAGGACGCGAAACGGTAGCGATGGCCTGGTTTATAAAAAAAACACCAGCGGGCAACACTCTTTTCTGGCACAATGGCGCTACCTATGGCAGCAGCAGTTTTTGTGGCTTTATAAAAGAAAAAAACTGCGCCGTAATTATCTTAAGCAATACCCTGGGCAGCGTTGATCATATTGCCATTGCCCTTTTAAACTATTTGCAGCAATGACCGTTGACTATCTTGTATCCCAGCTAGAATTAGAGCCTCACCCCGAAGGCGGCTTTTACAAAGAAACTTACCGGGCCGCCGGCATCATTGCGCAGGGGGCCTTGCCACAGGAGTTTGAAGGCAGCAGAAATTTTGCAACGGCCATTTATTTCCTGATCGAAAAAAATAATTTTTCGGCGCTGCATAAAATCAAAAGCGACGAGACCTGGCATTTTTATTACGGCGATGCCCTGGAGGTGATTGAGCTGGATGACGCGGGCAACCTGAAAACCACGCGCATTGGCCCCGGGTTGGACAGAGGCGAGGTATTTCAGTACACCGTAAAGGCCAATACCTGGTTTGGCTCGCGGGTGGCAAACGGCGGAGCATTTTCGCTGGTGGGCTGCACTGTGGCGCCGGGTTTTGATTTCAGGGATTTTGAAATGGCAAGCCGGCAAACACTGATCGGCGCTTTTCCGCAGCACAGCGCTGTTATCAGCGGCCTTACGCGATCATAGCCAACCTGGTTAAACACGCGTTACCGGCCAGGCTCTTGCCCTATTGCCGGCAAACTGTTTGTAATTAGCCATAGCTTCTCTTTATAGTCCAGTTCAAACTTCAGGGCAACCGGCTTTTTGTTTACCAGCAACTGCCCGGTAACGCTTTTTAGTTCTTCTGCCGTAGCCGCAAAAATGCCATTATCAGAAGAGGTTTTCATAAGCGGGCTGAACAGAAGCGTAACCGCCCGCATAAAAAAATTGAGATGCCGTGTGAGGCCTGAGCGAATTACTCCCGGGTGGAAGGAATTAACCGTGATGCCCTGTGCTGAAAGTTTTTCCGCCAGTAATTGTGTCATCACCGTTTTGGCATGCACTGCAGCCACCGAAGCTTTAAAGCCATTGTAAGCCTTGCTGAAATCCAGGTTGTGAACATCCAGCCTGTAGTTTAAAATTGTTTTGGCCGGGCCGGCTACGTTCACAATTCTGCCATTCACCGATTGCCCGAGCAGCGGCGCCAGGCGGGTACACAGTATCACTGCGCTCAAATACCCGATGGCAAAGGTCTTTTCAAATCCCTCGGGCGTAATGGTACGCTGCGGGAGAATAACACCGGCCGAGTTAACTAAAACATCCAGCCGCGGATAGGTATTTGTAAACTCATTGGCAAAGCGGCTCACTTCCTTTAAATTACTCAGGTCGAGGCAAACAAAGGCGGCGCTTGCGGGGGTTTTACGGTTAAACTCCTGCTCCAGCAGTTTTCCCCGGCTGCTGTTGCTTCCAATAAACACTGCAAAATACCCGTTTTGCAACAGGCCTTTTACGATGCTCAGGCCCACACCCGAGGTGCCGCCTGTAATTAGTGCAATTCTTTTATTTTTCATGCCGCAAAGCTAACTTGCAGCCTTGCGAAAAATAATATCAATTGATAACAGTTTTGGTGAGCAGCGATTTTTTGAGGCGGCTGAGCGAAATGGGTGTAATGCCCAGGTAGGAGGCAATAAACCGTTGCGAAACGCGGCTTTCGAGCCGGGGGTATTGATCGAAGAATTTTAAATACTTATCGGCGGCGGTTGCCTGCAACAGGCAATGATCGCGGTGGGCCAGCCGGGCCATTTCTTTTTCCTTTATTTTTTTTCCAAGCTCCGTCAGGCGCGGGGTTGCCGAAAGGGCTTTTTTTAATTGCACAGAATTAAACACCAGGATCTCGGCCGGGCACAAAGCCTGGTAGCCATACATAGACATGCCCTGAGTGCTGGTTCTGAGCGAGCGGGCGCTGACAAATTCACCCTCCTCAAAAAAAGCAGTGCTTTTTTCGTTTCCCTTATCGTCAGTAATAAAACCTCGCACAACACCGCTTTTTATAAAATACTCCTGGTAATTTTTCTCGCCCTCTTCCACAAGCAATGCTCCCTTTTTGAGGTGCAGCACCGCGGCCAGGCCTACAATTGCCAGCCATTCTTTTTCGGGGATGGAAAATAAATTATTCATATTGCTTTGGCCATAACTACCGGGCAGCTGCCGTAAGCACCTGCATTATTTTTTGCAGGGCGTTTTTTAATTCAGTATCGGTAATGGTTAGCGGCGGGGCTATGCGCATGGCGGTATTGCAAAACAAAAACCAATCGCTGATGATGCCGTTTTCGATACAGGCTTTAATCACTTTCATGTTCAGCGCCTCCTCCTTAAAATCAATGGCACCCAAAGCACCGTGCACGCGCAGCTCTTTAATGAGCGGGTGTGCTAATTTTTGCCGGATCAGGGTTTCGATCTCCAGCGCCCGGGCCACCAGGTTTTCTTCAACAATCACCTCGAGTGCGGCTTGTGCTGCCGCCACACACACAGCGTTGCCGCCAAAGGTGTTCATATGCCCCAGCACCGGGTTGTTGGTTAAGTGCCCCATCAGTTCGGGCGAAGCCACAAAGGCCCCGATGGGCAGGCCACCGCCCATACCCTTGGCCATAAGCAGTATATCGGGAACAACCCGGTATTGCTCGAAGGCGAACAGGCTGCCTGTGCGGCCAAAACCGCTCTGTATTTCATCAAATATCAACAGCACCCTGTGCCTGTTGCACACCTCGCGCAGCTGCTTTAAAAAGGCGGCATCTGCTTTCCGAACACCTGCCTCACCCTGTATGGGCTCCACAATTACCGCCGCCGTATGCACAGATACCTGGCTCAGCGCTTCCGGGCTGTTAAATTCAAGTATTTTAATCCCTGGCAACAGGGGCCGAAAGCTGTTCTTAAAAAACTCGTCGCCCATCACGCTCAGCGCACCCTGTGTGCTGCCGTGGTAAGCGTTCTTAAAGGATATGATCTCCGTTCGGCCGGTAGCCCGCTTGGCCAGCTTTAAGGAGCCCTCAACCGCCTCGCTGCCGCCGGTGGTGAAATACACCGAGCTGAGTGACGATGGCAGTAATTTACACAGTGTGGTGGCATACGTTACCTGCGGGCTTTGATTGTACTCGCCATATACCATCAGGTGCATGTATTTGCTGCTTTGCTCCTGTATGGCTTTTACCACTTTGGGGTGACAATGTCCCACATTACTTACCGAAATGCCGCTGATCAGGTCGGTGTAGGTTTTGCCGTTTATATCTGTTAAGGTAACTCCCTGTGCGCGGGCAATGTTGATGTCAACACCCAGCAGCGGTGTGTCGGAAGTTTGGGCCACGTGTCTTAAAAACAACTCGCGTTGTGTCAGTGGGGTCATAGTGTAAAGATAATTCAACGGGGCTCATAAAACAACAGCCCTCTGGTGCTTTTGCAAGTTCATAAACAGCTCGCGACCCTGCCTTGGCTTAATGGAATTGTAGCAGGTTTCCAGTACTCCTATGCTCAAAGGCTCCTGAATATACGTGAGGTATTCCGCGCGACTGCCGCCAAAGGGCGGTTTATCGGCGTTTAAAACATCGTTAAACAGTACGCCTGCCAGGTGCCCGCCGGGACTGAGCAGCTGCGCCATTTTTTGAAAATAGGCCGGCCTGAGCGAAGGATGCAGGGCGCAAAAAAAAGTCTGCTCCAAAATAAGATCAAACGTAAGGCCCTGCAGCTTAAAAAAATCCTGCTGCAACAAATGGCCGGGATCGAATTCAGGACAGCGTTTTAAAAGGTTGCGAAGCGGCTCTTCTGCCAGGTCGCACACATACGTGTTTTTAAAACCGTTGCTGAACAGGTATTCGGCTTCATAGGCATTGCCCGCGCCTGGAATTAAAATAAGGCTGCTTTTATCCGTCAGCTGATCGATATAAGCTTTCAGCGGGGTGGAAACATAACCCACATCCCAACCGGCGTCCTCGTTCAGGTAGCGTCCGTTCCAGTATTCGGGGCTCAGGTCGTGGCCCATTCCTGGTCGCTTACCACTAATTTAACAGAGTCCACGCTCTGGCGGTTGCGCTTCAGCACGGTAATTTCGTACCCGTCTTTTTTACGCTTGTCGTTCACCGCCGGAATGCGTCCGAATATAAAATTAATATAACCCGAAACCGTTTCGTAATGCGGATCTTCCGGCAGGGCAATGGGCAGGGCCTGGTTTACATCGGTAATGGCGGCCATGGCATTTACAATAAATTCATTGTCGCTTTTTTTCTCCACGTTCGGCTTTTCCTCGTCGTGCTCATCCTGTATCTCGCCCACCAGCTCCTCAATAATATCTTCCATGGTTACCAAACCCGCTGTGGCGCCAAACTCGTTGGTAACAATAGCCATCTGGTAGTGGTTTTTTTGAAAATCGCGCAGCAGCTCGTTGATCTTCATGCTTTCGGGGATAAAATGCACCGGGCGCATGATCTCTTTAAGGGTTCTGAAGCGGTTTTCGATCAATGCTTTTAACAGATCCTTACTGTGCACAATGCCTATTACATTGTCAATATCGCCGAGGTAAACCGGCAGGCGCGAAAAGCCCTCCTCAATAATTTGCTTGCTCACCTCGTTGCGGCCCAGCTCCACATCAATAGCGGCAATGCGGTTTTGGGGCACCATTACCTGTTTTACGATGCGGTCGTCGAAATCAAACACGTTTTGTATGAGCTCGTTCTCGCTGGGCTTAATGGCTCCGCCCTCTTCGCTTTCGGTTAAAATCAGCCGCAGCTCTTCTTCCGAGTGAAAATCCTCTTCGCCCACCCGCTTTACGCCGATAATGTGCAGCACACCGTTAGATGTTTTGTTGAGGAGCCAGATAAAAGGCGCGCACACAAAATAAAACACGCGCATGGGCCAGGCTATAAACAGGGCTGCCTGCAGGCAATATTTGATTCCGATCATTTTAGGAATTTGCTCGCCCAGGGTTACATGCAGGAAGGTAAGCAGCGTTAAGGCAATGGTAAGGGAAATACCGTGGTTGGCCACGCCCTGCAGGCCCGGAAATGTATTTTGCAGAATGTGCGAGATCGTTTCTTCACCCACTGCGCCCAGAGCCAGGGAGGCCAGGGTAATGCCCAGCTGTGTGGCCGAAAGGTAAGCGTCGAGCTTTTCGAGCAGGCTTTTGGCCAGCTTGGCCCGGCTGCTGCCTTTTTGCGCTTTCACATCCAACTGCGAGGCTCTTACTTTTACCAGTGCAAATTCGGCAGCAACAAAAAACCCGTTAACGGCAATAAGCAAAAAGGTAATAAAAAGGTCGCTTAACATTTTAAATAGTAAATCAAATATAAGGATTTGCAGAAATTAAGGAAAGCTGTCAGGCACCGGCCTTTTTCAGCTGCTCTTCTTTCATGGCAATGATCTGCTTAAGCAGCTCTATTTCAGTGCGCAGCTGAGAGGCTTTTTTTTTAGCATCGTCGGTAGTCCACAGCTTATTCACATAATAAGGCTTTTCAAAATCCATACCCGAATCCTCGGGCCTGAAAAAGCTGTAAAGCGGCACGCGCAGCGCTTTTGAAATAAGCTCAAGGTTGCGAAGCTCGAGGGATTTGGTATTGAGGGCCTGGGTGAGGTTATCCTCGCTCATGCCCAAATATTCGGCCAGCTGGGTAAACGTATAATTCTCTTTTTTTAAGATTTCTACCAGCTGAGTTTTGATGTCCATATAATCACAAATTTAAAACAATCCGCCGCCAAAACAAAAAAGCCGGTAATAAAACCGGCTTTTTAAATATTATGGTTAATGGATTATGCTTTATCCTTGTTGTTTTGAATTTTTTCGCGGATACGGGCT
The DNA here is from genome assembly GCA_044221905.1 of Bacteroidia bacterium. Classification (GTDB taxonomy): domain Bacteria; phylum Bacteroidota; class Bacteroidia; order B-17B0; family Aurantibacillaceae; genus Aurantibacillus. Next base: position 570,177 of record JBGAOE010000003.1, on the reverse strand, counting down.
GCTTTACCGGTAAGATCGCGCAGGTAGAATAATTTAGCGCGACGCACGATACCCACTTTGTTTACCTCAATTTTGTCGATAAACGGTGAAGCTACCGGAAAAATACGCTCAACACCCACACCATTGCTGATTTTGCGCACGGTGAAAGAAGCGGTGGCTTTTTCGTTTTTGCGTTGAATTACCACGCCGGTAAATTGCTGAATACGCTCTTTTTCACCCTCTTTAATTTTGTACGAAACAGTAACGGTATCGCCAGGCTTAAAGCTAGGGTGTTTGGTTTCGGCGGTTAACTGCTTTTTTACGTAATCTAATAAAATGCTCATTTTATTGGTTTTTTAATGTCATGTTTCCAGCATACTTTACCTTGTGTAAACAGCGGCATTGAAAACGGGACGCAAATATACGCAAAATTTGACATTATCAACACATTTTTTGTTATTTCTGATGTGATTTAGCGACCAGCAACAGGGGTTATAGCCCCGGTAATGCCGGTTTGTGAATTTTGAATGTTAATTTTCGAATTCCTATTGGCGGTAAAGGCGGTATATTTTATCGTCGCCCGGCAGAAGCGGCGTAATGGAGGCATAATTGGAAGTGCAGAAAATTAGGCTGTGATCGGGTGTTTCAATAATATTCCGCAGCCGGTTCAGCTGACCCTGCAGCGTGTCTTTGCTCGAAATAATGGCCGTACCGGCTGCATCCAGATAAAAGCGGATGAGGCGCTGGCCCCGGAGTGTGGCCACCACCAGGCAATTGGGCCAGATGGCATTTGCGCCCAGATACGTGCAGCCCGAGGGAGCCCAGGTATCGGTGCCCGAATGAACCAGCGGCGGTGTTAAAGTTCCTGTTTCGGTGCCGGCCAGCGCCAGGGGCCAGCCATAATTGTGTCCCGGCAGTATCCGGTTAATTTCATCGTGGCAGCACCAGCCAAACTCGCCCGAAGGGCCATGCTCGGTGGCAAGCATCTGCCCAGTAGCTGTCCAGCTGAAACCCTGCACGTTGCGGTGGCCATAGCTCCAGATGCGGTTACTAAAAGGATTTCCCGGTGCCGGATGGCCGTCACGGTCCACCCTCAGAATTTTTCCGGCCAGCGAATTAAGGTTTTGCGCCAGCGATGATTGGGTCACATCTCCGGTTCCAATGTATAAATAACCATCGGGGCCAAATTTAAGTGCGCCACCATCGTGGTTTACTCCTTCAGGAATTCCATACACAATGGTTTTATCAAAGGCAAGGGCATTGTTTAACAGGATAAACCGCTGCACCCGGTTACTGTCGGTGGTTTCGTAGGCATATACAAAGTGGTTGGATGCAAAATCTGGATCGATGGCCAGGCTTAGCAGCCCCCCTTCTCCACTGTTGTTTACAGGCCTTGTGGCCAGGGTGATGTAGCCGGCCTGGCCCTTGGCCAACAGGTTGAGCTTGCCATTTGAGCGCTCTGAAAAGAGCAGGTCGCCATTGGGTAAATAAGCCAGGCCCCAGGGCAGCTGCAGGTTTTGGACGAGGGTTTCCATTACCGGCTGGCCAGGGCTCTGCGGTGGCGGAGTGTCCGCAATTTCTTTGTCCTTATGGCAGGCTGCCAGGGCTATTAATAATATGCAAACAGATTTTTTCATATGAAAGCATTATGATTAAATAAAATCCTATGCCAATAAATGGTTGTATGTTGAACCAGTTAATAATGATACGTTCAGATATGTACATTGTACAATGTATTTTGTACTAAGACTAAATTTTGGTCGTTGACCATCTTAGTTTTTCCCGCATCTCTGTGTCTGTCTTTAATCTTTTATCTTTCGTCCTGCCTCTTTTCGATTCTCTCCCTTTTCCATCTTACATTTTTCCATTCATTTAGTAAGGTATAACGTATTGTTACTAGTCATTAGTATTCATCTAGTATCTTGCCTTCTGTCCTAACTTGTACTATCTTGGCGGCTTCTTCTTACCCTGTCTTTTATTTTTCATCAGGTCTCTTACATGTTGGCTCTTTTGAATTTTGAATTTCAATTTTTGAATTGATTAATCGTCGCAATCGCCCCTTTTTCTGTCGTTTCCGTACAACACCAATCGCTTTTTATGGTTGTACATTTGTATCATCAAACATCAACAACCAAAAAATATAAAAACATGGAAACCTTAAACAAAACAAAAATCACCGTAGAAACTACTGTAAACGCACCGGTAAAAAAAGTATGGCAATTCTGGAATGAGCCAAAACACATTACAAACTGGTGCCAGGCATCAGACGACTGGCATGCACCGCATGCGGAAAACGATGTGCGCACCGGCGGTACATTTAAAACCACCATGGCGGCAAAAGACGGCAGCATGAGTTTTGACTTTGGCGGTGTTTATGACAACGTCATTAATCACGAACTGATGGAATACACCATGGGTGACGAACGCAAAGTAAAGATCACCTTTAAAGAGCAAGGTAACACTACGCACATTGTGGAAACCTTTGAAGCAGAGTCACAAAATCCTATCGAAATGCAGCAAGGCGGCTGGCAGGCCATCCTCAACAGCTTTAAAAATTACACCGAAAAAAATTAATCCGGCAAACGGCTGGTTCCTGGTTGCGGAACCAGCCGTTTTTTTATGCGCTACCGGTTAAAAAGCCTGTTTAAAAGTGGTTGAGAGATTTAACACCCGCCTGTGGTTTTTAATCTTATCTTGTAATGTCCCCTTTTTGATTTATTAACCACTTTTTATTGCAACCATGTTTCACGGAAAAAAATCTGAGCGCAAGGAGACCGCAAACAACCAGCCGTCTGCCACTCAGCTCAAGGGCCTTAAAAGCCTGCCATCGGTGCCTGCTATACAGCGTGCCGCACCCGAAGAAGAACTGCAAATGAAGCAGGACCCGGTTCAAAAAGCATCGCCCGAAGAAGAATTGACGGCACAGGGTAAATTTGTAGCACAGCTGGCCGGACCGGAAGAGGAGTTGCAACTAAAAAAGGATCCGATTCAGAAAAAAGCCAACAATACCGGCATGCCCGATAATTTAAAGAACGGCATCGAAAACATGTCGGGCATGGACATGAGCGATGTAAAGGTTCATTACAACTCGGCCAAACCAGCCCAGTTAAATGCGCTGGCCTATGCCCAGGGCAATGATATACACGTAGGCGCCGGGCAGGAAAAACACCTGGGCCACGAAGCCTGGCACGTGGTGCAGCAGCGCCAGGGCCGCGTGGCCGCCACCACGCAATTGCAGGGTGTGGCCATTAACGACGACTCCTCGCTCGAACACGAGGCAGATGTAATGGGCGCAAAAGCACTCGGCCACTAGCCTGCCGGAAACTTCCACTTTTTTAAGCTATGCAGCTGACACCCCTGCAGTTAATTTTTAATTTATGCATAGTTTTTTTCTTTCGCACTCTATATGCCGGTAAAAGAAAATGTTTTAGATCAGCACAAATCAGCTAAAAATAATCCGGTAGCTCAGCAGGTATCTGCTGGCGGTATCCGCCGTGCGGCCGTTCCGGCTCTTCAAAAAAAAGAATCTGAGCCCGTGCAGCGTGTGCCGGCCGAAATACCGGTGCTGGGGCCCGTGGAAGAGGAAGAGGCCTTTCAGCTAAAAAGCGAATTTCCATTGCAACGGGTGCGTATTGCGACAGGAGACGACATCATTTACAGCAACAGAGAAGATCACCAGGGAAAAGTACAGGCCTATTTAACACATTTGTATACTACCGGCGGGCATAAGGCCATTGGAAGGATTCGTGATAAAATTGCGAGCACAGATGAGCCATACCAGCAGGAGTGGTTAAGCAAAATCGACTCTATGATGCAATTTGGAGGGTTGAATACATTTGTAAAAAATGTCAACAAAAAAAGGGATCAAAATCTTGCGCAGGGCTGCGTGAAGCTTTTTGATACGGGTGGTGCTTTGTTAAACTATTATACCACGGAAGCAAAAGGCAGCGGCAAAGAAGGCGAGCAGGACAGGGATGACACCGGATGGCATACCACGGGAGGTGTAAAAGACCGCAAAATATCGAATAAGGATGCAGAAGCCCAGGTGTGCAACAGCCTATACAATGATCTGGAAAAGGATGTAACCGAAGGCGTTGACAAAGTCGAAATTCACCTGGTTACGTATAACGGCCCCTGCAATGCCTGTAAAGCCAGAGTAAGTGAGCTTGGACTAACGATTAAAAGTAAATTTGGAGACAAAATTCCTGTTTATATCCGCGTTTATTACATTGCGCCACCCCGCGAAAAAGAACGAGGAGCCAAGGATATCAAAACGTATTATGGCTGGGAAGGCGATGACACAGACGAAAGAGGCCTGTTTACACACGATACCGAGCTTTAACCAAGCATTCGATCATTACATTCGTTTAAATTAATTCAGTTTACGCTTCTGCACACCGCAAAAAAAAATACTGCTTCAAAAACCCAGGCTGCGCAGGCGGCTGTAAGCGCTAGTGCCAATGCCGCAAAAACGCTGCCGGCCGTACCTGCTTTGCAAAAAATGGAGCCGGTACGGGACTCTGAAAAAAACGCCACGAGTTTTGCTAAGGAAATCGTATCAACAGGCATTGCTACCGACCTGGGTTCGGCAGCCACTCCGTTTCTAGCAGGCTCCTCTGCAGCATTTAAACCGGAACTTCAGCAGGCCACTTCCTCAACACAACAAGGCTTCAATAACAATAATACCATACAACGTGTTACTGCCGGCGAAATAGGGCGAGGCTTGTTATTATCATTGGGCATACTATCGGTTATTGGCACAATTCCCATCTTTCGTCATCTATACAACCATGGAAGAGTGCACACGCTGCTTTGGCTGCTTAATTTTATAGAAGATCATCCTTTGACTAACACCCTTGACGAGTTGGTGCAGGTAAATACAGCGGCACCCGCTACCAGCGCCTACGACCTGCTTATTTTAGGCGAGATAAGGGCTGGCATAGGCGTGGCAGGTATGAGCCATATTGCCCAGAATAAGCGTGCCGCTCGCCCCATGCGCGATTGTGTGACCCTGGCCAACACAGCGGTTACGCTTAGCGCTCAGGAAGTAGTGGCACTGCTGAATCTGAATCTGGCAACAAGCACGGCTACCTTTGCCGCCCAGGTAGCCGCCATTGCAGGTAATAATGGCACCCACCTGCTTAACTTGTACAGGGCCGGAGCCAACGAAGGACACATTAATACCCTGCTCCCACTTATCAACGACGGCAACGTTTTGCTCACCTATCTTCCCATTATTTTACGGCAGCATGCCGAAGGATTTGCCATTAACGCGCAGATGATAACCCGGGTGGAACGGCAGGTGGGAACGGTTACAAAGCTGGAAGAAATTGAAAGCGCAAATGGAGGAGAGAACCTGGAGTGGGAACCGCAGGATGGCGGTGACCTGGTAGGAACGGCCTTTGGCAGGTGGCTTTTGGCAAACGGGCCCAGGCCAAACACACATGGAGGCGAAATGAATTGCTGGGAAGTAACCATGTTTGGGGCCTACCAGGCCGGTTTTGTTGACTTTCAGTGGTTACAGGATTTTTATACCGACTTTCGCACAAATAACTTCACGCAACCCCCCGATCCTAGATTCTTCGAAAACCGGCTGAGACAAGGGAATGATTATGTATTCACAGCAAATCCCAACTCGCCAAGACCATTGCGCGGAGACATTGTCACATTTGGCACTGCAGAAAATCATACTGCCATTGCCTTAGGCAACACGGGCGGTTCTCCACAGGTTTTAAGCTTATGGGAACAGCCCGGCAATAACGATTATTTACAAAGCACCACGGTGGGCACCATTCTTTCACTATATCCACCACAAGCGCAACCCGTTGTTACTTTTTTTAGCCCAAACTGGGTGTAAATAACAATCAAACTATATAATAAATAATACCTTAGACGCAGCATATGAAATACCAGCTTGTTTTGCATGTTAATTGGGGAACCGAAATAAACGAGATTGTTCCGCTGCTAACCGCTTTTCCAAAAGCTTCTATGATAAAGCCTGGGCAGGTACAAAATAATTATGCCCCCCTGGCATTCCGGCTCGATCATAAAAACGGACTGCACCTGCTCAGCAGATCGGGAGCTGACCAGGCAACGTTTTACATTCACCGTTTTACATCCGGCGGCGTGTTTGAAAGTCGGGTGGAAATACCCGGTGACACCAAAGTTACTGCTAAACATCATATAGTGGACTTTATTGTAGACCAGGCTTTAAACTTTTATTTGCTCGAAACCATAAAAGAGGATGCTGCTACCTTTAACCGCCTGAGGAAATTTACACAAAACGGAGCGTTGATTTGGGAAAAAAAGGGACTCAATTCGCCCCGGCAATTTGAGTTTAACTCATTTGAAGGGCAATACGCCAGGATTTTTGTTACACAATCTGACGTGTTGTATCTGATTCCGGCCGAAAAATCAAATACAGTGGTGAAGCTGGATCCGACAAGCGGCGATCTTCTGACAACTATTAAATTAAACACAGCTGTTGATCAGAAATTGTTTATTTCAAAACAAGATGCCTTTTTACGCAGCCTGTTCATTAACGAAAAAAACACCTATGGTACCGGTTTATTGCTGCCCGGAGCTGAAAAAGAAAGTATTTATGCGGGCGACGATACTACTTATGGCCTGCTCCAGTTTCCTTATGGGATCGACGCGGATCTAAACATATATACCTGCCGTATGGGTTCATCGGGTCATATTCCCGGCTTTGCAAAACTATCGCATAAATGCCGGCTCATTTATGAACAGTCCCTGCAATTTGTTGTTGCCAATAAGCGTTTTGTTTATACCGGCCATTACAATCAGGGCGCGTATGATATTACTGCTTATAAACAAGGTGTTCCGGCAGATGCAGCTTCCTTTACGCTTAGCCTGCCCGAAGGTGCATCGAACGACATTTGCAACCTGATAAACGTGGACGAGGAGGACAGATTTTATTTTTGCAGGGTAGGAAAAAAACCGGGCCACAAAACCTTATTCATTGTTTCAAAAACGGGGGCCATAGAAGAGGAAACAGAAATTGCTTTACAGGAGCTGGTTCGTTACGAGCAAACATTACAGGCATTTACTTACTGGCAAGCCGATGCGGAAGGAAATACATATTTTCCTTTGCTTGGCCCTGACGGATTTAGAGTAATACGTTTTGGGGCATAATGGTCGTCGTCACAAATTTATAACAATGGTAATTTAAGCCTGTGCGCACATTCCAGCAAAATAGCAAGAAAAAAACCTCTCCTTCCAACGCCAGCAGCCAGGCGGTTTCATTAAAGGCAAAGGCTTTGCCGGCGGTAGGTGTTGTGCCGTTGGTTAAGCCGCTGCAGCGAATGTTGAACCCGGTTGACAACAATAAAGCGCTGAATAAACGTATAGAGGCCTACAATAAAAAAACACAGATGGCCTATTCTCCGGCAGCGTTAATGATAGAACTGGAAAGCATCGAAACCGATGCCAATGGAGCTATTCCCGCAACCAACCTAAACGATGAAAAAAAATCTATTTTAAACGCCATGATGAGCGACCTGGCATTCGAAATAAAAAATAAAGACCTCGACCTGCAGCTGAAACTCCTGAGGAAATGCCAGGACTTTGTGGAGAAAAGAAAACTCTCCTGGATCAGCTCCGACACATTGCTGCAGTTAGAAGACATCAGGCATAAACTGATATATAAGAACAGTGCTACTGACCAACCCGTTGAACAGGCAGAAATAAAAGACGGTCCAAAAGCCGGTTTTGAAATAGAATGGACTTCTCTTGTATGGATAGACCGGGAAGAAGCGAAACCTTTTTTTGACCTGCTGGTTACCAACGAAGATGAAGCAAAAAGAGAGCTGCCCCGTGCCGTCACAGCATCTTATCCTAAACGAACCACCTTATTTACTTTCCCCGGCGGAACCATTCTGGGGCAGGCCGATTCTACAATCCTGAATAAACCCAACCTGGAAATGGTAACCAGGCCGCTCACACCCGAACAGTGGAAAAACAACACCAAAAAGGACTACCGGGCCTTTCAGCAATTTAAAGCCGGATTGGACAGCTTACCAAAATTTAAACCGGTGAGTCCCAAAGAACTGCTCCCGGAATTAGAAATGCACAACCCCTCAGCCTATCTTTTTAAGAAAGTGGATTTTGGACGCGACGAATTTCAAATGACAAAAGCCGGGCCGCTGCCAGATAAGGACGAAGCCCCGGAATGGTGGCTGAAAGGAATGAATTGGGATGCCATGGGAGTTATAAAACAAATTGCAACCGTTCTTAAAGCTCCAAGCTACCCAGGTAGTAATCCCAAAAGTGCATTTGGCGACTATATTCCAAAAACCCCCGTGCTTTATTTTTTAAAAAGTCCATACCCGGGGCAGGAAGAAAAATTTGAACAATGGAAGCAGGGAATGCTTAAAGAGCTTGCCGTGAACCCGGACGACATGGTAGCAAAGAAAATGGTGGATACCTCACAGGATATAGAAAGGATGAATGGCGAAAAGCCCTTGCACAAAGCCAACATGGAATTGATTCACACCAAATTTTCGTGGCGCGATTACCTGGACGGTCTTTTAGCCGGGCAGGACCGCATTGCCGAATGGGCCAAAACGGCTTTTGGCGGCAAAGAAGACATTGGGCTCGAACAAATTCCGGACGAGAGTCTTGGCAGCCAATGGCTCATAGAAGAGCACCGGCCGCTTGGGTTCGAGTATGATGCTAAGAACTACAGAGATGTTGCGATAGAATGGGGAGAAAAGGTAACGGACAGCCTGGATAAGGAACATACCTGCATTATTGAAAAAATATTGACCCTTACTACAGAAATAAAAGCCAGTACGTTGTGGGAAATACCGTTAACTGACATTCCCAGGCTGGAATTGATTTTGGAGATTATAACAATAAGCGTGGGGACAGACAATAAGCCGGATGATACGTTGGTTACAAAAGATACAGGGCAACTACAGAAACACAAGGCCTTGCTGTTGGAGAGCATTTACCAGCAAAAGCTGCCACTGATAAAGGAAATAACACGGCTGTATTCCGAAATAAATATGCCGGTTGAAAACAACCTCCAGGATAAAACCATGAAAGAATTAAAAATGGCGCTGGCTGAGGCAGAACATGCAAATCGCAAGCACATGAAGCAGATACAAAGCGAAAAGGAGGAACAGCAGGCGCAGGAAGAAAAGATAAAACTGATACATGATATTATAGAGATTCGGTCATTCATATCCACTGACAGCAATAACCTGGATCTTATAGCGCCCGATGTAAAAACTTTGATTGCCATAAAAGCCAGTGCGTTGGACATTCTTCAAAATAAAAAAACATCCGAAAATTCAAAAGCCAACTAGGTGGCTTTTGAAATGAGTTTAGTATCGTACGTTATCATGCTTCATCCAAACCGTAAAATCATCCTCATAATACCCTTCCCTAAAAACCGTATAGCTGCTCAAACTCCGGCAATGCTGTAAAATCACCTCAGGGTCATACGCCACCAAAATGCCATCGACACTCTCTATTTTACCCAGCAGGTTAAACCCAAAGCCCAGGCGGCAGCTATTAAATAATTTGGCAATGGTTTTGAAGATAAAGTCAGGGTCGCTGTTGCGGTAGCTCAGCGCGCCACAGGCCAGTATATAGTCTGCCACGGGCAACTCGGCCGCCGAAAAATCGCCTGTAAAAAAACTGGTTTCAGGTAAATGGCCATACTTTTTAATTGCCACCTCCAGCAAAGGCTCCACCTGGTCAATGCCGAGGTAACGCAGACCGGTGCATCTTCCTTCAAGATAACCGCGCAAATCGCCATGGCCGCAACCCACATCCAGTATGGAACAGTTGTTAAGATCACCTATGCTGCAAAGCACTTCAAAGCGCTTTTGCTGGCCGGCCGGGCTTTTCCAGCCCACTGCGCGCGGGTCTTCGGCGCCGTAATTTTTTATACGGTCCAGATGGTATTTTTGTATAGCAACAGTGTCCAGCAGGCTCATTCATGTTCGGGACTTGGAATACTTTCAAGATGCGCCTTGGTATCGTAGCCTTTTTCCATCATGCCGCTGTACTCCCACTCCACTATTTTGCCCAGGCTTTTCTTCAGATCGATGCGCATTTTGCCGGCAAAGGGATGATCGGAAATAATAATGATGTAAAAGATAAGCGCCACAAACGCCCCCAGCAGGCCGTTCATCATCACGTGCAGGCGGCGGTTCTCAATATCCATCAGAACCGCAAATAAAAAGGTGATAATGCCTCCCAGCCATAATGGGATCCAGAGATAAACGTCTATTTCCGAATCGGCCGCCAGCCCGCGCAGGCTGCGGTAAGTGGAAAGCTCGTTCAGGTGCCTGAACATCTGGTCGATGCGCTGGTTCTTATAATCCTCCACATCGTGTGTACGTTCCATGATCTCGAACACCTGGCTAAACGAGCGCACGGTTACCACGTCGCGGTAAAAAATATAGTCGCGGTCGGTAGGGCCTTTGGTGTCCAGCAGCGAATCTTCCTTCAGCACATCTTCCACATAATTCACATACGCAAAGGTCAGTATTTTCATATCGTTGCTGCTTACACCACCCGTATCGGAAACCGGGTAAAATTTAATATCGCGGTACAGGCCTTTGGCCAGGCTGCCCTCTATGTCGGCGCATTGCTGCGCATCGTTAAACTGGTCCCACACCAAAAAAACCACAAAAGCCAGCAGTAAACCATAAAAGCCACCCACCATGGCAAAAATATTGCCGGCCACATCGTTATGCGAATTGCCGATCCGGAGGCGGACATATCTCCTGAATAAATAAGTGCCCAGGGCTCCTGCCACCGAAAAAATAAACATGAGCAGCAGCAGCAGGGTGATGGGGTGAATGTGAAGTAATCTGTAAGTTAATGGCATGGGTTGTTTTTGAAGGTATTAAGATAATGATTAGTTTTTAGTTCTTAGTGCTGGGGTTTTAATAGAGAGCGGGACTGATTTTGAATTTTAAATGTTGAATTTTGAATTAATTCACGGTCTTCCCTTCCTTTCCAAATTCCTTGCGGATACCGCTCAGGATATCCTTTTTTAAGATCACATTGCTGTTCCGCTTCAGGGCCATCAGCGAGCAATAGCGCACCACGTTGATAATAGCGCCACCCGTCATTTCGTATTTTTTAGCGAGTTCTTCGAGGCTTACCTCGCCATCGAGCACTGTTTTGGGTGAAAACACCTGCTGCCACAATTGTTTACGCTGCGTGGTGCCAGGCACCGGAAAATAGATCATGGTTTGAAAGCGCCGGCTGAATGCTTCGTCGAGATTAGCCCTTAGGTTGGTGGCCAGGATCACCACGCCCGGAAAATCCTCGATGCGCTGCAGCAGATAAGACACTTCCTGGTTGGCATGCCGGTCGTTAGAGCTGTTGGTTTGTGTGCGCTTGCCAAACAAGGCATCCGCTTCGTCAAAAAACAGGATCCAGTTTTTATTCTCCGCCTGGTCAAATACATTGGCCAGGTTTTTTTCGGTTTCGCCAATGTATTTTGAAACCACCATCGACAGATCGATGCGGTACACATCCAACCCCGCCGACTGGCCGAGCAGGCAGGCCGTGAGCGTTTTGCCGGTACCCGGCGGACCATAGAACAGCGCACGGTAGCCTGGCTTTATTTTTTTGCGCAGCTCCCATTCGTTCATCAATGTATCGCCGTATGCAATCCAGTCGCGGATCTCCATCACCTCCTCCAGTGTGTCGTCTTCCAGCACCAGGTCTTTAAACTCGAGCTGCGTGGTAATGCGCTTGGCGGGAAAGTTAATGCTGAAATCGGGCTTGTGCGATTCGCCGCGGGTAAAGTGGCTCAGGTATTCGCCCGAAATGCTGATCACCCCACTCAAAAAAGGTTCGTTGGCCTGGGGGTGCACCAGCGAAAGGATGTTTGACTTTTTAAAAAAATGGTCTTCCGAAAAAATATCGAGCAGTAAAAATCGATTTTCGAGATGGTTGGGAGCCAGTATAAAGGCGGCCGTTTCGCCGGTAGGAATAAAGCCCCCGTGGTTTTGGCCTTTTATCCCGCCAAACTCGGTAAAGCCCCGGTCGTAATCGGCATTCTTTACAAAAAAAACATCGAGCAGGTGCGGCTGCAAATGCGGCGCCAGGGCCAGCAACAATACTACCCGTTCCGAAAAATTCATCCGGTAGTAATTCACCACGCTGGCATAAACCGAACCATCTGGGCTCAGGTCGGGCGGCTCCACATCCATAATATCTTTATACGGGCTGGGATTTCCCCAATAGAGCTTCATCCGCGCATCAATCACCCGGCCCAGCCACTGCATTTCCGCTGCAAGCGCTTCGGCGTTCAGCTTTACTTTTTTCAGGTCCATTCTACATACAAAAATTTATCCATCCATGGTGTTTTTATCATGCCAAAACTCCAGGGAAGGGTTTGTAACAATACATCGTAGCCGCGCTGCTCCACTTTCAGGCTCCAATTCTCTTCCAGCTGCATCAATATTGCGTTGCGCTGCAGGAACGAAGCCTGGAAGCCGGGCACCGATGTGCTTCTCATTTTTTCCCATTGCTGCGTTACCGATTGCAAAAGGCCCTGTGCCATTTCCATCTCGTCCGCGGCAAGGGTTATAGCCGGTAGCAAAGGCTCCTGCAGGGCAAAACCGCAAAGCAATTTATTAAGCGTCATGCTATGCTCGGCGTAAGCTCCGTTGCCATATACCAGGTATTGCAGCAGGTATGCTGCCCGGTGCTTTGCTTCAATATTTACAAACTGGTTATTATCCGTTAACCCTGCACGTTTAAAAAGTGTGCTGATGAATGGGTGCAGCAACACCAGCCCGGCATTTTGAATGTAAATTTTTTCACCGGCAGGCTCCGCAAACCGTTTGTAATCTTCCGCTTCCACTGGCAAACGTTGCTGGTCCTGCTGCAAAAATCTCTGTTCCGCGCGTCGCTGTTCTCCCATATCAAGCCCTCTGGCTTTCTTCAGCAAAGCATCATCCGATTCTTTGAGGTCGCTTAATATGGTTTTAGTTTCCTGCCTCCGGTTTGCCAGTTGCCGGAGCTGTTGCTGCAAGGCAGTGCTATGGCCCGATTGATGCAGTAAAGAAGTAAGTGGCAAACTAGCGCTGTTCCTGATCAGCAGAGGAAAAATTCCAGAGGCATCGGCTTCTTTGCGCGCCGCCAGGAAAATAAAAAACGCCTGCATGAATTTCTCAAAATCAGCCATTTTACCGGAATCTGCAAAATAATACAGGCTGTATTCCTTAAGCAGCGCGCCGAGTTTTTCGCGTTCGAGCGTATCGCTAACGCTTAGCTCTAAGAACTGCCGCAGGTCTTCAAGCAGATGGATGGTTTTGGCAGAAATACCCGGGTTGATGACCGCGAGCAGCTCATAAAATTTATTGGCGCTGAATTGCCAGGCCACTTTTTGTTTTAACTCGCCCGAAGTTAAAAGCAGGTGAAGGATCTCCCGTTTGTTTGCATTGCTTTGCTCCAGCGCGGTATGCAGCAAAGCTTCAAGGGTTTCAGCGCCAGTGTGCAGCATTAACGACCGCTCTTTTATCTGCTGCAAAAGATCGCGCGTGGCAAACTCAGAAAGTATTTGTTTAATGGCCTTATCCTCCAGGCTGATTTCAGGTTCCATCACCCGGTGCAACATCCCCTTTGCTTCTGAAGAGGCATGAGGGGCAGCCATCAGGTTTTTTAAGGAGGCTGCGTCACTGCCGCCTATAAATAAAAGCAGCTGTTTCAAAAAAATTTGCAGGGCGCCCGTTTGCAATGCCGCTAATGTGCCAGGCAAAACATTCCAGGTTAAAAAATAACCGAGAATTTCCTGTGCTGTTTTCAGCAGCTGGGTTTTATCCGTTAATGCCGGTGGCAACAGCTGATCCTTCAGCCATTCTGTCCACGGCAACAACTCATCTGAATCAGGCCTTGCAGCAACAGGATTTGCCCCGGTATTTTCGGCATAAGAATTAAACCATGTGCGAAGCTCCCCGGAAAAAGCATAGTCAGCACTCAATTGCTTTGCAATAACAGCCATCGAAACACCCATTTTGAGCGCGAAGCAGGCCAGCATTTTTTCTGCATACAGCCGGGCATTAAATTGCCGGTAGCCGCTGGTTTCATATGTATCCCATAAAATCTCCAGCAGCTCCAGGCGAGCAGCTTCCCGGTTGGCGATGCCGCCATTGCCTTCTGCAAACTGAAGGGAAGCGCTAACTGTTTCCATTGCAGCGTCACCATCGTTCAGGGTTTTAAACAGGCTTAAAACGATTTGATTCTGAAATCCACGCAATAAACGTTGCCGGGCCTGTGTATGTGTGCCTGCCAGCTTTAGCAGCAGCCGGGCCTGTTCCGGCGCCGCGCGGATGAGTTCTGTCAACATTTCAACGGGGCTGCCAAAGGCGTAAGAAGATACCCACCAGGACAAATAACCCTGCGCTAAAAAATGATACAGGCTGTTTCTTAGTGCCACCGGTAGCAACAACAGCTGTTCTTCGGCTACCGGTTGTATTTCTGCCGGAGGAGGTTTTTCATTTTCACCAACGGAGGCAGCAGCTTCTTTTAAAGCACCCGTAACCAGATAAAAAAACTGGTCATACGTTTCTTTCGCGCGGTGTTCGCCAACAAACTGTGCCAAAAAGGAAAGCACCGTGGCAAAAGGCCTGTTATACAGGCGGGCAGCCTGGCGCACCGTGTTTTCGAGCAGCGCTTTTTTATTAAAAACGTTAGCGGGGTTGGAAAACAAAAACGTAAAAATCGTTTTTTCGGCCAGCCGGCCATGCTCCTGCTCATAAGGCTGACCGGTTATTTTTGCGTGAAAGCGCGAAAGCAGATGGGTGTAACCAAGAATAAATTCTTTTTCCTTAGCTTCAGCCAGTATCACCACCTGCTCAAACAACGTTTCGTTTACTATCTGAAAAAAATGTTCTGTGGCTTTTTCGGCGGCAGCAGCCAGCTTTAACAATTCGCCGGCAAGCCCCGGTGCTGCTATAAGCAGGTCAGAAAAAACGCGGCGCAACCCACCGGGCTCATAATAAGCGGCTCCGGCCGGCAAGGCGCCAAACAGGAGGTAGTGCCTGAGCAGCTCTGCCTGTTCGCGAAGGTCAAGCGCTCTTTCTCCTGCTGAAACAAGCAGTGAGGGTTCTACCCTGCTCTGCTGAACCTGCTCGCTGAACAGTTCAAAAATCAGCAGGGGCACCAGTTCCGTTTTTCCTCTTTCTTCCACAATGGCCTGCGATGGCCGGCTAAGCAGGAACAGTACTTCTTCGTAGTTCACATTATAGTGTGCTGCCAGCTGCTGCAGAGCGCTTTTCACAAACATTTTTTTATTGAACTGGCTGCCCCTGTCAACAAGCACCGCCGATGCAACAAATACCATTATTTCTCTTTCAAAACCCGTCGTATCGCTTTTAATAAGCGGCTGCCGGTGATGCAGGGCCACAATGTGCCGGTGATATTCAAAAATAAATTCGGCCTCGCCGGGCTGCAGTAAATTAATTACCGCGCGCAGGGTAGCCTCACCAAACCGGTATATCAGCCTGCGCGGCACCTGTTGCATTTTTCCTGTGCGCAACATCAGTTGCCTTACGGCACCAGGGTTTTCCAAAACAAGCGTATCAAACAACGCCTGCAGGCTGTCTTCCGCCACATTTCCAGCCCACCAAGGCATTGAACCGTTCACCAGGAAATATTCCAGCAGATCGATGCTGCTTGTTTTGAGCGTGCTTACCTGCATGCCCGGCACAGCAGCAGGGTTATCAATATAAAGCATCCGCTCACCCAACGCTTTTTCAAGCTCCATGGCAAAACGTTCGGCCAGCACCTCTTCAAAATGTGCATAGGGCAAATGGCCCAGGTCAAGCTCAAGGGCGTCGAGCTTTAACAGTAATTGGGGCGGTATGTATTTATCAAAAGCCTCGCCCATGAGGCTCCTCAGCCGGCTGTTAAACAGCTGGCTGACGCGGTTTTGCAGCTCGGTTACCTTTTCCCGCTCCGGAAAATTAATTTCAAAAACCTGGGTTTGAACAATATGGTCCCTTTGCCGCACCTCCATCGGGTCTATTCTTTAATGATAAAAGCCTCGTCTTTTATAAAGTGAATCATTTTTTCGGAGAGCCTGTTGCGCTCCTCGTAAGAAGCTTTGTTTTTAAACAGGTCGAGCCATTCAAAATAAATGGATTCAAATTTTTTCATTTCCGAAACGCTGAGCCACATAAATTTCACCCGAACATGCGCAGGAACGTTGGCCATAAACAGGTCTTCTGCAAAAGCTTTAAAATCGTGGCTCTGGAAGCGGGCGGGCCATTTGGGAAGCGCCACGGTCATGCGCCCGTTAAAAAAATCCTCCTTCAAAACGGTGTTGTCCGAAAGTTTGACACACATTTCGAAACGCGGAAAAAAATGTGTTTTATTGGTTTTAAAAGTTTCCAGCTGCGCCACCAGGCTCTTCACTTCGGGCAGCTCGCCGGCCTTTTGCAACAGCTCATCCGAAGCAACGGTATAGGCGCTGCCGGCCTTGCCAAACGTAAGGTTCACTTTAAATGAAACCGGCGCACCAGTTTTATTTTTTTCTCCTTTGGTGGCGGCAACAATTCGCCGGATGTGCTTTTCGCGCTCGTAAAACGACACGTAACTGTTGTTTCCCATAATGGCCTGCCGGCCCGATTGGTAGAATTTAAACCCGAACGCTTCCTGCCGCAGCTCCGGCCTGAGCAGTATATTCTCCATCACGTGAAATCCCTCCGACTGGATGCTCAGTTTTTTAAGGAACAAAATGAGCCTTTGCAGCGCTCTGGCCGCTCCAGCTTTTGTGGGGTGCCGGCTAATGGTTTTCCAAAGCTCAGCATCGGGTTCTTTGTAAATGATCACAAAATCGCGCTCATTGTTTATATCGGGACCGATGCGGTAATTATTAACGTTAATGCCATGCACCAGTATTTTCTGGCTCTGGTGCCTGAATATAAAGGCTTCGTTCTGGTTAATGCCTCCGGCCACCAGCCGGCCCATTTCGCTCATCTGCACAATTTCGTCGGCACCTATAAAAACAGGCAGGTCTTCGCCGGCCCACGCCACGTGAGCCACCTGGTCCGCGTCGTACGGCCGCTGTGTTTGCTGCTGTAAGGGTTTTGTTTCCGCTACCAGGGCAATTGTGCCGGTATCAAACACATTGGCCAGCGGTTTTTTTTGATGGTTTTGAATATAAAGCAGCGTGGAGATCTTTTTTTCAAAGCCCGAAATGTCGCTGTGCCCACGGGTATAGTCGTAAGCCTTTATGCGGTCGTGAAAAATGGTTGCGAAATTGCGCAGCAGGCTGGCCTTCCATTTCAGCTCGCGGCTAATACGGTTGCCGGTTTGCGAATTGCCATACGTGCTGTAATAAAACAACACCGGGTAGGTGGAAACTTTTTTATTGAAACGCGCCAGCAGGTGATCCAGAAAACGGTTTTTGCGCTCGCGATACACCTCGGGGCTTTCCTGCGCTTTTTTAAGCGTAGTCATATAAGGGTTGTCCGGATCGCGGGTAAACTGCTCCCAGCTTTTATAAAAAAAAGCGTTGTCGGTATAGGGTTTCAGGATCTCCTTTATGCGCGGCACATCGTACAGGGGTTGAAAATAGTAGCTGTGCGCTTTTTTTTCTTCGAGGCTGGTCGAAAACAAATGCCCAATGTTGGCCAGCTGCGAAAGATAATTGGCCAGTATCTGCTCAAAAAACAGCAGGTAGGCTTTCAGCTGCCGGGCGCGGGCTTTTTTATTCTCAGTTTCGCTGGGCGAAATGCCTTCCGCACTGAGGCCATAGATGAGCGGAAAATAATTCTGAATGGAGTAATACTCGTCAACAGCCCGGTAACGGCCCATGGCAATGGTTTTATGGTGCTCGGTGTTAAAAGCTGTGTTAAGCTTTTTTTTCGAGAGGCCCTGCAGCTTTTTTAAAATGGTTTCAAACAAGGGCTTTTTAATGGCCAGCAGGTATTTATCGTCAAGCAATTTTATGCCGGGTTTGTCCAGGTCAATATCCAGTATCGGAAAGCTGTTTTCGTTCAGCTCAAACGGTTTGCCCACCACCTGATTCTCTTCGGAATTAATGGAAATGTTGCGCACATACAAAACGCCTTCCACCTGTGAGATCACCTTAATCAGCTCCGAAGGATCAATGTTTTTTTTCAGTGGCCTGAGCTCGCTGTCGGGAATAAAGCCGTTTTTGAGCAGCGGCCCGGCATAGATCTGCTCTATGTTCAATCCTTTTTCAAGCAGCTCTTTTTCTGTGAAGCGGTTCACCGGCTTGTTCAGCTCGGTTTCGAGCGTGCTGTATATTTTTGCCAGCACTTCTTCAGCAATGGCATGCTCTTTTATAAGCACTTCCGATTGCAGGTAAATCCGCTGCGGCTTCAACATAATAATATCGCGCACACAATCCTCGCACAAATTGCGCTTTGATAAAAACGCAGCTCTTACTTTTTCGCGAATGTCTTCCTCAAGCACCGTTTGCCTGGCAATGGCATTGGCCGTAGCTTTGTTTACCTGCACGGTGATGCGGTAAAGCCCTTTGGCGTAATGCGATGAGTAGGCGCTTTTTACCGGCTTTATCCATACATTGTCCAGCTCCTCCACTTCATCCAAAATGGCCTTTCTGAAATCATTTATGGTTACAGGATTGGTGGTAAGGATCTGCTCTTTAGTAAAAAAAGAATTGTCCTGGCGGTTGATGTTTCCATGTATATCGGTGAGCAGATCCTCGATGGGAAAATTGGTGCGGTAAGCCAGGTCGGTGATGGCAAAGCACAGTTGCTCAAGCATGGTAACACCGGGATCATGCGTGTTGTAATCCGTCCAGGTTTGGCCCGAAAGCTGCTGCAGCAGCTCAAGCCCCTTCTGGCGCAAAAAATCAAAGTCAGAAGGGGTTTGCTCCTGCGACTTTTTTTCGATCACTATGGGTTTAACGGTTTCCATGCCAGGTAAAATGCTTGCGCTGCTTATTTGGTTTTTGGTTGGTGCAGCTGTTCACTGTCCATAAACAGCTCATCGTCCCACAGTTTTGAAATATTGTAATAAATAGTGATGCCTTTGCCATAGTTGCGGTTGGTGCGCAGCTCAAGACCATAGTTATGCGTGGTGCCACGCCAACGCAGGTTCAACTTGTTCCAAAAAAAACCGTAATACGCGCAGGTTTTCCTTATTTTGCTGTGCGAGTGCCCGTAAGCGCTCAGCGCTGTGGCATGCAACACGGCAAATTTGCCGGTGCCTTTTTTGCCCGTGCGCGCCACCACCTCAAAGCCCTGGCAATTATCCAATCCTTCAAGTATGGGGTGCCATTTTCCATCGGCCGGCACCGCGCCCGTTTTGTAAGTGCCAATGCGCCCGTGCATGCCTACAAAGCCGTTCACATCCAGCTTGCTTTTTTCGTCGCTGCGTTTGCCAAGCCCCAGTCGTCCATCCTGGTGAAAAAAGAAGCTCCCCTCCTCCTCTTCGGTGGCCTGGGCGTTTTCAATGCTGGGCTGGAACCGCAGGCTCGGCGAATCCTGGTTATCGTTCTCGATGTAAAACAGCGGCTCAGAACCACCCATGTTTTTATAAAAGGTCATCAGGCGGCGCGAGGTGCCAATGGGCGAAATAATAAAACCGCTCTCCTCCTCTTTCGAAAAGCCATCGTCCTGCCGGTTAATAAACGAGTCGATCAGGTATTTGTAATGGGTTTCCGAAGGGATCTCTCCGTTTCTGAAATATTTTTTCAGCTCTTCGCGGCCATATAATTTTTTATTTTCTTTTTTATCCATGTCACTCGTTAATGTTGTGGGTAATGATCAGGCTAAACAGTTCCTCCTCCTCTTCGGAGGCAGGCTCCTGCACTCCTGCCTGCTCTTTTTCGTACTTGTTGGTTACCAGCAGTTCCTCACCTATTAAAAAGCTGCCGATCCCCGTTTTCTTCGGCTCTTCGAAGCTGCTTTTTTCAAGCACGGTAATCAGGTGGCTGGCCGATGGAATAAGCACGGCCTCCTGCGTTGAGCAGCTGATGTAATCCTCCGTATCAACCGCTGTATCCAGTATCTCGGCATCCAGGGCCTCTTCGGCAATGTCTCTTTTTTTGTAAAAATGGATCACCGAAAAGCCTGTGGTATAAGCCACATAGGGCCGGGTTTTAATAAAGTTGAGGATATCGGACTTGTAGATCCGCGAACCGATCTTCAGGTCGCTTTCGCGGCCGTACATCCAGGGGGCTATGTAGGCGTTAATATCGGCATTCAGCATTCTTAAAAAATAGCCGTTGTCCGAAATTTCGGTGTCGGCAAAAATCACCCTGCACACCACTTTCACTTTTTCGTAGGCCGGATTACCCACTTCAATATTCGAAAAGGGAGAAATCACCTGGGTGAGGAATTTTTTTACCTTGTAAAGCGTGGAGAGGCTCACCTTCGGCTCTTCGCTGATAAAGCGGCCGTCTTCCTTTTCTTTGGGAATAACAATTACCTGCAGGTTCACACCGGGCAGCACCAGGTGTTCCTGCGCCGAATTGCTGAAACATTTTACAATCAGTATTTCCGGAAATTTTTCGAGGATCACCTGCACAATGTCGATGATCTGCACCGGCCGTTGTTTGTGGCGCAGGCGCTCGCTCACGCGGATGTAATACTGTTCGGCGCTCTCTTCAGGCCGGCCGCCAAAAGAAGGGAACAGCTGCCAGATGTTTTGTATGCCCCTTATGTTTTTACTAAAGGATTTGATCGTGCCCGGCGGCAGGTTAAAATTGCTGGCATACTGATTGGCGCTATCCATAATGCGTTCGGCCGTTACCGCATTGGTGTGTATGGCTATTACGCGGGAGTTTACATCGGTGCTGCGGGCCACCGAGGCGCGCAGCCAGAACAGCTCGGGATTTAACACCGTATTGCCCCTGTAAATTTCGCCCGGCAGTTTTAGCTTTACCACGCCCGAATTAATAAAATTATTGGTGGTATCATACAGCACGTCTTTTTCAGGAAAAGGCACCCAAACATTCTCCACCAGGCAGCTCCAGCGAATGGGCTCGGGCTCGTGAACGGTATGATGGAAGTTTTTTTCCTCGAGCTGGAAAAGCAATGGAAGCTCCTGGCCAGGCTGCACATCCTGCAGACCAATGTACAAATTGCTGGCATGCTGGAACTGCGGCATAAAGTGATAGGTTTTCCGGTCGTTCATCGGATAAATGTGCTCGTGTCCGAACGGGTACTGATGTATCAGGATCAGCTCGCTGCTGTCCGCATTCTCCTTATCGTCTTTTAACTGCTCGGTATAGGCCAGGGTGTAATCGACCGAAATGGACTTGAGCACCGGGATATATGGCTGGTTGGGCAGCGCCCGCTTGCGCGCAAAGGTGCGTGCGTTGTGCATCACCACCTCCGGAAAAATCTGAGGGAACAGGCGGTGGCCAAAGGCATCGGGCGGCGAAAGCAATTCCAGCTTTATCACCCCTTCCTTAAAATTGGTCTCAATAATATCTTCGTCTTCACGGGCCAGCAGGGGCGCATTTATAAATTCTATTTTTTTAAAATCAACGTCCTCTATGTTGGTGTGATCTTTTAAGGAATTGTCGCCGGTGGTTTCAAACAGGTTAAACGCCTGCTGATGCAATGGCTCGGGCCTGAACCGGCCATGGATCATGGAACTGAGGCCAACGCTGAATGTTTTGCTTTTAATGCCGGCGTTATACGCCTGGTAATAGGCATCAAAACCGCCTTTGTCCTTTGGCAGGTCGAGCCATTCCAGGTGCAGGCAAAAGTCATGTGTGTGGCGGTTAAATATATTGGTGTTTTTAATGTTTAAAAAAGAGCCAACGGTAGGCTGCGGACCAAAGGGCTGAAAAGGATTGGCCGCGCTCAGGGCGCCAATATTGTTCTGAAGCTTAAGGCCCTGGTGGCCGTTTACATGCACCTTCAGCGATACGCGGTTAATAATGCCGCTTTTGAAAAAGCTGTAGGGATTGTGCGAGGTGTAATTGTTGATCACCAGGCGCACCAGCGGATATTCTGACTGGTAGCTGCCACCATGAACAAGCGGGTCGTAGATCAACACCGGCCCGGCCGAAGGACTCAAGCCAAAGCTGATCTCAAGGGCATTGTTTTCTTCCGAGAAGTATATCTTGCGGTTATCGGCTTCCCTCCAGCCTTCATCGCCGGTGTAGTGCACAATAAATGCCGGCGACAGCAGCTCATACATCGCCATGTCCATGCTTCTGCGGGTCATGAGCGCGTAATTATCCACATAGGCTTTAAAGTCAGCCGCACTGGTTTTATCAAGGTGAATGCTTAGGTAAAACGTACGCTCACCTTCGGTTTGATACAATAGCGGCGAGCCTATCAGGAGGCCTATCTCCGTATCTTCCATAGTGCGCTGCGCCCCGGCAAGGTCGTGCTGGTCTTCGCCCTGCACCGGCCACGATTTATAGTCGCGCGGATTTTTCTGGTAGGCGGCCGGGCTAAAGGTGGGCTGCGTGGCGCTGTACACCTGGTTTTCGAGAATGCCCGGATGATCGTGGCTATGCGAGGGCAGCAGCAGGTAATCGCTCATAAACACCGTTTTCAGTTCGGCAATCATGGCCTTGCTCACCACCAGGTTCATCAAAAAGCGGTAAAGTACTGGGTTCTCATCATCACCGGTAGAGGCCAGCAGGGTATCATCCGTTTTAATCAGCACGTTCACCGGTCCTTCCTCTTTTTCAAAGATCATGTGCACCCTGTCTGGTTCAGCCGGCTTGCCACCAATGCCCAGCAGGTTCTTATAATAAAAATCGAGGTGCCGCTTCGGAATGGTGTTTATGTTTTTCTTCAGCTCACTGTAAAGGCCCAGCAGTGTTATAAACAAGCCCAGGTGCGGCGGGTAGTTTTTTTGAAATAAGGAGTTGGATTTAAGATGGTATTCGGCCGAGGCCGTTACATGGTTATACTTTTCACGCAGGTTGTTAAACAGCTCGGTTAAATGCGGCAGGGCATTGTTTATTTTTTTGCGGATGTCAGCCCCCTGTTCAAAGATCTCATCGATCAGCACATTCTCTATGTTCAAGGCGGTAGGCGACACAGCATTAAAATCCACACGCAGGGCTTCGCCCAATTGTTCTTCGGCCTGCTGGTTATAAGCACTCAGTACCGATACAATGTCGGCCACACTGTCAATGATATCCGAAGTCTCTTTGATCTCCGCATAATTGCTGGCCTCTTTAAACTGTTGCTGCAACTGGAATAAGGCAACAGCGCCATCCAGCATAAATTCAAACAACTCCTTTAAATGTTTCAGCAGCTCCTGGTCGTTTTCAGAAGCGGTAAGGCTTGCCGCCAACTGCTCATAGCCGCCCAGGCGTTTCGAAAAATCGGTGCGGCTCAACAGGGCCAATAAAACATTGGCATCCGATTTAAAAAAAACCTCCCAGTTTCCGTCAGGATGATTTTCGTGGTTAAAATAATTGAGCTGCTCCGAAAGCACCGACACAAACTGCAGAAAATCGGCGATGTCTCTTTCGTCAATTTTCACGTAACCGGGCACCAGGGCATCCAGCTGCCGCTCTGCCTGGCTCACGCCATCGTGTATGTCTATGCCCAGGTCGTTATTCATTCAGTTGTTTCAGCTCGGTGGTAGCCAGGTTAGTGCCTTCAATCAGGTAGAAAGGGAATACAATGTTATGACGCGTGTTGGTAATAATTATGGAATAGTCCACACGAATGTGCAGCACGCCATCCAGGTTGTCGCGGTTCACAATTTCAGCACCTATAAAATGGATCCTCGGCTCAAAGTTGAGCAAGGCATGGTATATCATAAAGTTCAGGCTCGAAATCAGCGTATCGTCCAGCTGTTCAAACACCAGGCGCTTCAGGTCGCAGCCAAATTCAGGCTGCATAATGCGCTCACCCGGCGTGGTATTTAAAATCACAAACACGCTCTCCGCAATATCTTCTTCGTTCGACACCATCCGGGTGCCTGCCGCCAGCTTATCAAAAGCCGGTGGAAAGCTCCAACCCGTGCCTAAAAACGATTTTATTTCATCCGCCATATTTTATCCTCCTATTAAAACGGTTGGCAGCCCTAAAACAATGCTGCCGCCGTGCGCCGTGGTATCGCCCATGCGTGCGGCAGGTTTACCGCCAATCAACACCGTGGCCGATCCTTTTACAATAGAATCGGGCGGCCCCACACATACCAGCATATCGCCCATTACGGCTGCCGGCATGTTGCCTATTAACACCGTGGGACAACCTGGGCCGCTAATGGGCCCGCCCACATGCGGTATGGGCGGCAGGCCCGGTGTTACCATCGGGCAGGTGTGCATATCGGTGAGTCTGGCTGCTGGTGCTCCCATGTGTTGTTTTTAATTTATCATTACAATGCCGCCCTTTACGGTGGTTTGCCCCGACGCCGAAATTTCGGCGGTGGCATTGCCCTTGGCGGTAAATCCCACCTGCGCGGTGCTGTTTATATTCATACCGGCCACCGCCACATCCTGCTTGGCCGATAACGAGAGCTTGCCCGTTGCATCGAGCGTAATGTTGCCGGTGGCTTTAAGGATAATGTCCTTGCCGCTGTTCAGCTCAATGCCACTGGAGGTCATTTTTACGGTGTTGCTGTTTTGATCTGCAATCTCCACCGATTTGGCCTCATCGCTCAGGGTAATTGTATTGCCGGCCGGCGTTTCTATTTTCGTTATTTTTTTCTCGTCGTCAAACGATATCTTCAGTTTGCTTTTGGTGGTAATGGCCTTGATGTTATTTTTATTATCGGCCGGTGTGAGCGGCGCTGCTTTGGAATTGCTGTGCAGCGCGCCCAAAATAACAGGATAACGCGGATCGCTTTCCAGGAAACCCACCACCACTTCATCGCCCACTTCAGGCAAAAAGCCCGCACCGGCCGCCGAAGTAGCGTAAAAATTTGCCAGGCGCGCCCATACGCCATCCTGGTAATCGGCGTGCGACGGCAGGGTGATAAGGATGCGGAACTGCGAATCGGGATCTTCAAACAGTTTTTTTACCGTGGCCACCTGCAGGCCTTGTATGGCAGGCAATTGGCCGGCGGCAGCTGCGTACGAAAAATTGCTTTTATCAGAAATGGGCTTCGGCTCAAAGCCAAAGCGTATCGAGCTGTTCCAGGTGCCCTCCTCGATGGTATGTGTAACTCCCGAAACAAAGGCCTTGCCGTTAAAACGCTCGCCCACGCCTTCCAGCTCAATAATGGCATTGGGTTTTACCGAGGCATTACCCAGGCAGCTCACCTGCCCCTTAATGGCGCCCAGCCGCATGCGCAGCAGGCTGCCATCGGCCCACGATTTCAGATCGTCCTGGGTCATGGGTGTGTTTGACAACAGGCTGAGCTTTTTTTGCTGCAGCTTGCCCGAAAGGTCTTTGGCGCTAATGTTGCCGTGATCGTTAATGCTCGGCTCGGAAGCGCTGGAGCTTAACAGTGCCTGGTTCTTAATGTCCCATCCGCTCACTTCCAGGCTGGGCGGCTGTCGCTCGGCATTCAGCTCGGCATTAAATGTAATGATCGATTCGCCAAAAGCCAGGCGCAGCACCGCCGATCCATCCAGCTTAGGCTTGCCCACCGTTAGCTTCTCCCCATCGCAGCACACCACGTAGCCGTAAAAATCAGCGCGCGAAAGCACAAAATCCCAGTCGGTGGAAAGCTTTTGAAAGATCATGGCCTGTGACACCGAAGTTGCATCAATGGTGGTGGAAATGCCATAGCCGCCGATAATGCTTTTTAAAATATCGCTGTCGGTTTTATCCTTAAAGCCGGCTTCTTTTTTATTAAAGCACATGCTCACCGCTTTGTGCTTGCAGGTAACCAACAGGTTAAACGGCGGCGAAGAGCCAATACGGATGGCCTGCTTTACAATAACACCTGTAAAAACAGATTGCTCAGCTTCGTCACCATAGCCGGCCGTTATTTCAATCTCATTGCCGGGCGTAAGGTCGCTGCTGTCGCTGATAGGAAAATCGGACGATTCCACCGTTCCGTCTATCAGCACAATTTCGGCCGACGAGATTTTGTTGAGCTCGTGATTCACCGTAACCGAAACAACCGGGTAATAGTCCTTGATGGCAGCGCCATTTACCTTTACCGTGAGCCTCAGCGTGGGGTCCTTAATATCTGCGGGCGATTTGGCGGGCATGGCTTATTTTTTTATTGGTGGAAAATAAAGCTGGTCGCCGGGTTTTATTTTTGTAAAATTGCTCAGCCCGTTCACCTTTGCAATTTCCATATAATACGAGCTGTCGCCATAAATCCGGTAGGTCATCAGCGGCAGGGTGTCGCCCGCTTTTACCGTGCGCATGTGCGTAAGGTCGGGCGAACTTTTTTTAGCTTCTTTAGCTTTGGTTTTATAATCGGTGCTTTGTGTCAGCTTCAGCGATATGGTGGCCCTCAGCGGGCTGCCATCGGGCTTAAACAGCGAGTACGCCACTGTAAAGGAAACGCAGATGCCGGTAAACACCAGCCCGTTGCCCCAGGTTACTTTCAGGTAATTGGGGCGGTGCTCATCGCCATGGTAGGTATAAACAATGTCGGTAAATTTTTTAATATAGGCGTCCACGCTGGTAATGCCTTTGGGCAGCGGCACCACTCCGGTACCGTCCACCATCAGCTTCAGCTCCAGGTCGTTTTGGCCAATGCCGGCAAACACCATGGTATTGGCCGAAGCCCCGTTTTCTTTGGAGGCCACATAATTCACATTATATGTACGCGAATAGGTATCGGGGTTAATCACCGCATCGATCGACGATAAGGCCACTCCCGTGCAGGCGGGGTCTTTAAACCCCTGTATTTTCAACTTTACTAAAACTCCCATAGTTATCTTTCAGCCAGGCTTTCCAGCCGGGCAAGCACTTTGTCCACACATTCCTTCACCAGCTTATTCCGCAGCTCCTGCAGCTCTTTGGCATCCGGCGCAGACGGTTTCGCCTTGTGATCGTCAATCGTAACCCTTATCACCAGCTCTCTAATCTCAATAGGCATAATTTCTTATTTCATTTTTTCAAAATAATCGTAGCACAGCTCCAGCGTTTCTATCACAATGGCATTTTCCTGCGCCTTCAGGTCCGACACCTTCAGGGCAACAGGATAGGCGTTCACAAACTTCCACGAAGCCACCAGCGATGCCGAGGCATCCAGCAGGTTCACATTTACCGTAGTGGGCTTAAACTCAAACTTTTGAAACGCATTAGTGGCCCAGGTAATGAGCGACGAGCCCACCAGCATGCCCCGCTTTAAAATAAGGTTTTCAAATTTGGGAGGGGTTGGCAGGCGGTGTACAAACCTGTTCTCCCCTCCCTCCTTAATTTCTTCAACGCCAATTTTTACATTAAGGCCCGATACCTCCTGGAAACTCCCTTCGTTAATACCCGTAATGCCGGCCACATTTACCTTAAAGTAAAAGCCAACCGGCGGGTAGTAGCTATTCTGCACTCCGGCCATTTAAAGAACAATAGGTTAAGAAGCGATTGACAAGCCTTCGTGTGCCAGTTCCATACTTTCCACCGCAATCTCATTTGCATCGGCTTTCATATCCGTTACCGTTATTTTGCAGGGAAATGCGTTGGTCAGGTTCCATGTCATGGCCACACCCTGCGATTCGTCGAGCAGGCTGATCACAATGGTGGAACGCTTGTTGGTGTTCATTTTAGTGGCATTGTATTTATCCCAAAGGGCTTTGTCACCTTTAAAAATGCCTTTTTTAAGCGTTACGTTACCAAACTTTTTAATGCCCGGCATTTTTACCGTTGAGTATATGGGGCTGCTGCCGCCGCGGTATTCAATTACCTGTGTTTCGGAAGATAAGCCGGTCACTTCCTGGAATATTAATTCCGCATCGTCCCATTTTACCTGAAATGAGAATTTAACGAGCGGCCACGTAGCGGCTGATTGTGCTGATCCATCGTCTGCCATAATTCTTTTGTTTTATATTGGTTAAAATTATTTTTAATTAGTAATGTTTTTCTTTCTCTTGTTTTTGTTTCACTCATTACACATAGCCCTTTTTAATTGGCGCTAATTTGTGTCATTCGTGGCTTACGACTGCTGCATCTGTTGCTGGAAGGTGATCACGATAAACTCGGCCGGCCTTACAATCGCAACTTTTACAGTGATGAGCATTTTGCCATCCAGAATATCGTCGGCGGTCATGGTGGCGCCAAGCCCTATCTGCACATCAAATGCCTGCTCGGGAGCGGCCCCTGCCAGTGCGCCCTGTTTCCAGAGGTTGGTCAAAAAGTTAGAGATCATGCTTTTTACTGTGATCCAGGTATTGGCGTCGTTCGGCTCAAACACGTAAGCCCTCGCAGCCAGTTTTAACGATTGCTCGATCATGATGAGCGTGCGCCTCACGTTAATGTAGCGCCAGTCCTGGCTGTTGCCATCCAGCGTGCGGCCGCCCCACACCAGGGTGCCAATGCCGGGGAACGTGCGGATCACGTTGATCGATTTTCCGGCTTCCGCATCCACGTTCAGCTTCTCCTGTCCTTCGTTCGAAATATTTACCGATGGTGCGTTCACCATGTTTACCGATACGTTGGCCGGCGATTTCCACACCCCGCGGCTGTTATCCACCGAGGTATACAGGCCTGCCATGGCTCCCGAAGGCGGCAGCTCGTTCAGGCGCGCGCGGATCTCTTCGAGAATATTCACATAAGAAGGGCTGTTGGCTTTTAAAGCCTGGTGGTAATTTGTTTTTTCGCTTTCGTAATTGGCCCTGCCCATATCGGCCAAAGCCCCAGGGCGTGCGCTATTCATGGTTGTTCCAGCTTCCAGTACGGCAGCGTCCCATTTTTCAACAGCATCCAGGTAAGCCGCCAGCAAGGCTTCGGTTTTTTTAGGATCTGCATTCTCATCGCTCGCCTTTTTAGACGACACCACTTTGGCATCGAGCGCATCCAGGTTTTTCTGGTGGCCAACCAAATCGGCCTGATTTTTAGTAAGCTCGGTTACTTTGGCCTCGAGTGTTTTTTTCTTTTCGGCATCTTTTTCGGCATCGCGGGCAGCTGTGGTAGCCACAATGGTTTTGCCCAGGCCTGTAAGGTAAGTGGCCACTGCTTTAATGGTAACAGTACCTATACTAATGGTTGCAAATTTTTTGGCCGCTTCTTTTGCAGTCGGTTCCGGAAGAATGTCTTCCAGCTTAATGGATTTATCGAGGTTTTCAAAATTCACTTCGCTGGGTTGCACCACCGCCGATTTCAGCCATGGGTAATACGCCGCACCGTAATTCAAAAAGTTCATACCAATTTTTTCGCGGAATTTTTTTACCACGGCATCCGTAAGGTCTGAAGGTTTCTGACGCTCCACATCAAAAATGCCGAAGCGGCTCTGCATTTTAGCGCAATGGTCGAGCACTTGCGTGTAAATGGTGGTGTAACAATCCTCACCCAGGAAAATAGCATCAGGGATCACGATCAGCGTAGGCTCATGCTCTTTTTCAAGCAGCGTCAGCGGGCCTGGCTCCATGCCTTTGTCTAAAAAATCAGCCGCGCTGATTTCAAAGCCATCGGGCGTATTGCCATAGGTGCCCACCGAAATAATGTAGGCCGGGCCGCCGCCATTGGCATAAAACATACGGATGCTGTTAAACATATAGGCCACGTTGTTTTTGTTTACATCCACAATCTGCTCTTTGCCGTTCAGCACAAAAGTGTCCTGCTTGATGTCTTTTTCAGGGTCTTTTATCGTAAAACGCGCTTTAAAGCCACCGCCAAAACGCTCTACATACTCTGCAAAAGAGGTGATGCGCGTGGGCTGGTTCAGCAGCGATTTACCATTGCGTACCGCCTTTTCGGTATAGCCGATAAAGGCAGGAACCGCAGTTTCCACTGCAACCGCGGAGCTTGGGAAGGCGTTTTTTTCTTCGATGTAAACGCCCGGTGTCATTAATTTTGATGCCATAGTTATAGGTTATTTGTTTAGATGTTAATAAATAAAGATTTCTGAATATGGGATTTTTGAGCCGCCGTTATTTTTTCCCGAACCCGATGAGACAGCTCTTACATCGGGCACAGGCAATGCTTTTTTAATGACCTTATGCCGGCCGGTGCCGGACTCGTAATTTTCAACCAGCCGAAACAGCTCGGCCGGTGTTTCCTTAAGATCAATCGGATTCAGCGAGGTAAAGAGCAAGGCCTCGCTTTTGTTGGGCAGCGCTATTTTTTCGGGAGTGCTGAACACCGCCTGGTCGTTTATGTTCAGAATGGCAGGACTGGCCAGGTTTTTTAAATGCTCGCTCACTACAATGTACTGCCAGTAAGACGCTTTTTTGTCAAATGCAATCACAAACTCTTCGCCCAATGCCGGGGTCAATGCCATATCTACCACGGCAAAAGGCTTGGTAAAAAATTCTTCGCCCGTAGTGTCGGGGGTTACCAGCTCGCTTTCTGACGCAAAGGCTCCGGCATGCAGAAAACCGTTATCATTTTCAGGCCTGTTACGAAAATAAAAAAGCCGTTCCTTTATGTTATCGGCTTTCAGGGCCGTATAATTATAAAAGCTGCTGTCGCTCAATTGCAATACAAAACGCAGGCTAAGCCCTTCGTTTAGCAGCGTGGCGCGTTCGCGCGGCTTGCCGGCCCGGGATGTTTCGTACAGCACCCTGAAACCATTCTTAAACGGCTTAAAAAACAGGCCATAGTTGCGCATGGCTGTCAGGCTGTTTTTATGCAGAATGGTTTCCAGGCGGTTCAGGTTTCCATCCGAAAAATAAGCGTGCTTAAAATACACTGTAAATAATATGTCAACGCTTACTGTCATTAATTGCTGGCAATTTTATTATCACTGCTGATGCCCGAAATGGCCGGTGTAAATTCTTTAATAATAGACTCGTCGAAGGTGAGCATGCGGATGCGGTAGGTAACCGAGGGCATGTATTTGGCGCCCAGCGCCGACCACATGTTGCTGAGCGCATCCTGGTCGCGGTCTACAATCTCAAAAATCAGCTTTTCAATTTTAGGGTCAAGCATTGGCGTATTGCTTCGGTTAAAAACGCTTTTGTGCTGGAAGTAGGCAATGATGAAGGACAGGAACCGCAAGGATTCCGGGTAATTGGTGGCCGAAAAATAAGCCGAAAAAAGCACATAAAGGTTGATGTTGAGCGGCTGGGCCTGGTTTGAAAAAACGCCGCCGCCGCGCAGTGGGCTGCTATTGCCGGCTGTTTCCTTCTCGGTGTTAATAAGCGTTACAATGATTTTGTTCTCACCCTGCACCGCAATGGTGCCATCCTGGTTTACAATACCCGAAAGCACCACCTTGTCTTCGTTAATACGGAGCTTATTCCTGAAATATTCGTTTATCTCATCGGTTAAACACGATAATGCTTCGTATATCATTTTACTATTTCTACTAATAAATAATCACGTGGGTGCGCGTATTGTTTGTAGGACATAGCCTGAGTGCAATATGTTACGTTATAATATTTGCTTAACGTGGGCTGCAGCCGGTGTGGGTAGCTGAAACTGCCGTAAACAAAGGTTTCCAGCTGCCATATCAAAAAAATTGACATGCAAATCAGGGTAAACCACTACAATCTTAATTTAATTTTGCCGCCCCTCAAAAAAATTGCCACACATTTTACTAACATTCCGTAACCTTGGTTTATTAACACTTTATTATAAACTGTTCATATTAAAATATTTAGGTTAACAGTATTTCAACATATTTGTCGTTTAATTTTGAGTGACCCCGCAAAATAAATTGCGTATCATTTGCCCGGCCGGTTTTATTTTATTTACTTTTATCAACAAAAATTCTTTTTTGCAGGAAAGAGAAATATAAAATATGCGTTCATTTTTACTCACTTTTATTTTATTTCTCGTATCGCTGCGGCTCGTTCCTGCTTCCGCTTCCCTTACAACATTCATCCATTCAAAATCAAGCGCCTATAAGGCTCCGGCCGACTCCACCATTAAAAAGAAACTGGTAAAAAAACTGGTGGATTCTTTCCGCTTCAAAAAAAATTTCAGGGAAAAAGAAGAGAAGCGCGTGATCAGCATCATTAATCGCCTGCTGCTAAGAGACACGCTGATTACTGCTGCCAGCCTGCGCGCATTGAACAAGCAGCTGGAAGATAAAGAGAAGCAGCACTACGACACCCTGCTTTTTCTTATTCAGGAGCTGAGCACCAACTTCGGCCGGTTTAAAGACGATGCGGCCAATGCAGGTGCCGAATTGCCACCGGTTAACCCAGGCATCAGCGACGGCGATATTGATAACCTGGTGAACAAGCTGGTGCCTATCCTGTCTGAAAAAGCAGCCGAAGAAAAATCGGAAGAAGAGCAGCGTGAAAAATTAAAACGCATTCGCACCTTGCTGGCCAGCGGCGGCAGTATTACCGACACCCTGCCGGTAAACGACAGCATTGCAAAAAAATATTCGGTAAGGCTCAGCCGCAGGGCCGAAGTGTATGGCTTTAACCCGCACTGGGTAAAAGAGCGCTACCTGAACTACAATTTTAACCTGCTGAGCAATCTTATTTTTTATGGCTACGAGCTCGACTGGAAAACCGGCGACTACATCAGCCTGCACGGCTGGGATTCTTCAGCAGCTGTTACTGCTGCCCAACGCCAGGGCTGCAAGGTATCGCTGGCCGTATTTATCAGCAACACACAAAACATTGCCATCTTTTTAAAAAACGCCGCTGCACAAAAAAAGCTGGCGCGCAACATGGCGGGGCTTATTGCCGCACGTGGCGCCAACGGCATACACATTATTTTCGAAAACCTGGATGAGGGGGACAAGGACCGCTTTGTGCGCTTTATCCGTTACTTCTCGGGCATTCTTAAAAAAGCCGATTCAAGCAGCCTGCTTAGCATTTCGGTGCCGGTAATTGACGACAACCTGGCCTATAAGGTGCAGGATCTGAATGCTTACGTAGATAAATTTGTGATCGACTTCAGCAAAAAGAACGACCAGTTTCCCGGCCCCATTGCCCCGCTAGATGGAGGCAGCAACAGTATGGTATCGGGCATATCGCTGTACCTGAATAAAAACATTGCTCCTTCCAAATTTATTGCCTGCCTACCTTACCGCGGCGCCACCTGGTCGAAAGTGCCCAGGGAGTTTATCGAATACCAGGCTTATAACGAGATAAAAACAGCGTTTGGCAGCAACCCCGTGGTATACGAAACACAGAGCGCCACCGCGCGCATGGATTTTATGAGCGATGGCGATACCACCGAGCAGATGTGGTTTGACGATGCAAAAACCCTTTCGAAAAAATACGATTACCTGCTCAACAACGAGCTGGGGGGTGCGGGCATTTGGGCACTGGGATACGACAATGGCTACGGCGAGCTGTGGAACCTGCTCCTTGAAAAATTTGTTTCGGTGGATACCTTTGACGTAAAGATCCTGCACCTGGTGCCACCCAAAGCGGCGCCGCTTTCGCTGTGGGGCAAGATCATGCGCGAGCTGCGCGAATACCGCCTCATTCTTGCCGACCCCTGCCACGACCGCTCGAAAGAATTTAAAAGCGACGACTACATCGGGTATATTGCCGTATTCTTTTTAATTGCGCTGCTGGTGGTAAGCGCTATTTATATTTACAACATCCGCAACAAAGGCGACTCCTGGATTTGGCGCAAAACCGCCTTGCGTGTGCTCATTTTTCTTGTCATCATGGTCATCATTTCCACCTTTCTTTACTTTTTTCTTAATAAAAACATACCTCTTGTAGGTTTAAGCGACAAGAGCCCGTACGGCTGCAATCCTATGCCGTTCAGCTCCCTTATCATCATCATTTCCATCGGCTTTATTTCGGGCCTGCTGGTCATGCGTTTCCTGATCATCCCGCTGATCCGGCGCGACGATATGCCTTAGTGCTGCATTGATTCGTTCAGTTTTTTGATTGTTTCGTACAAGTGTTTTTTTATACAGATAAATAACTTTGTAATACAATCATCATTCACTCTTAATGATACGGCCATGAAAAACAACATTCTTTTTTTACTCACGGGCTTTTTAGCGTTAATAAGCGGCACCATTAGCAGCCAGATGCTCAGCGAAAATTTCAACGGCAGCATTCCTGCCGGCTGGGTGCAAAGCCCTGCCACTACCTGGAGCCTGGGGAGCGGCCTGGGGGTTTCGGGCAGCGACTGTGCCATGACGCAAGATCCGGGCTCTACGGCCGGCACCGTGAGCATTGCTTCGCCTACGCTAAACCTGGCAGTTGTTTCAACCCTTACCGTTGCTTTTAAAACGGCGCTGGTAAAAAATAACTTTATCATTCCCAACATGGCGCTTTATTGCGATGCCGGCACCGGCAAACAGTTTTTGGCCCGCTGGGGCAGCGGCTTTAGCGGCAACACCACTTACACGGTAAACGGCTGCGTGGATTATGTGCCACCGCTCGATACACAGGTCCTGCTTTGGGAAAACTGCACCTATACCCTTGCACCCACATCGGCCAGTACTGCCGTAAGTTTTGTGTTTGACGCCGAGCTGGTGAACGGCGGGTATGTATTGCTTGACAGCGTAATGGTGAATGGAACACCCCTGGTGGCTACAGGCCTGATGCAACAAACAACAGTGGCCGCTTTATCCATTTTTCCCAACCCGGTCATCGGTAAAAACATAATCGTGAGCGGCGACAACATTAAGGAAGTAAGCATTTTTGACGCCCTCGGAAAAAGGCTGCCGGTAACCTGCAAAACTATACATGCTGCGGCCATGGAAATAAATCTTAACCACCTGGCCGCAGGCACCTATTATTTAGCTGCTATTACAACCGACAACAAAACAATCCACAAAAAAATTCTAACAGTAGATTAACTTGTTTGTGTGAGATGAGTTATATTTCAACCACTGTTAGTAAGCAAAAAGGCGGCGGTCACCGCCTTTTTTGTATTAAACCATATTGCTAAAAAGATCCGATCTCGGTTCTGGTACCGGCGGCTGCCAGGGTCGATTCGCCTTCAATAAAACTAATTTTTGCGAATCAAAAAGGCGTTGTTTTTAATGAATGTGGCGATGGTCACGCGCTTGCTTGCTGCTCTTTTGAGTCTTAAATTTTGAATCTTGAATTTTAAAGATGCTCAAACAAATTATGTTTTAACACAAACAAAACGAGTCCTGTTTTTGATTTGATGCCGAATTTTTCGAAAAGGGATTCGCGGTAGCCGTCCACCGTGCGGTGCTGCACGCTCATACGGTCGGCAATCTGCTCGTAGGTATATTCTTTTTCATTACACACCAGCTTTAAAAATTCTTTTTCACGCATGGTCATCTGCTCCAGCACTTTTTCCTGTTCGGTTTTTTTAGCAGACGGCGCTTGCCCCCTGAGCGACAGTGCAAGAAATTCGTTGTGAAAATAACCGCTTCGAAAAATCTCCTGCAGAGCTTCTTTTAAAACTGCGGCCGTGCAGTTTTTTTGAAGATAGGCCCGTGCGCCCATCCGGAATAACTTAATGATAAGCGCTTCGTCTTCGTTGAGCGTTAAAAAAAGTACGGGGATGCTGCAATGCCTAAGGTTGAGCTGTTCCATCACCGCATCGCCGGGCATGCCGGGCATGCTTACATCCATAAGGATAAGATCGGCTGCAGTAAGCGAATCCAACGCGGCCAGCAAAGACTCACCATCGTCAAACTGCGCCGTAACCCGGTAGGGTCCAATTTTTTCAATAAGCTCTTTTAAGCCGTTGCGGATAATTACATGATCATCCACCAGCAGGATGTTCTTTTTTCCTTCCATAAAAGCAGCGGGTTGAATTTATCCCAAATTGCTGACTTTTTTTAAAATAAACAAGCTGCCTTTACCCACACCGGTTTCCACTTCCAGCTGCATGCCGGCCAATGTTGCGCGTTTAATAATGTTGCGCAGGCCCGAGGCCTTAGCCGAGTGCAGAACCTGCTCCTTATCAAAGCCTGCGCCATCGTCGCGCACCTGCAGCTCAAATCCGTTTTCGCTTCTAAGCAACACATATAGGTTTTTAGCGCCCGAGTGCCGCAGCGCATTTTGCGAGATCTCCTGGAAAATGCGGAACACCATCAGTTCCTGATTTTTTTCGAGCTCCGAAACAGAGCCGGTGGCCTGCCAGTGCACATCAAACCGTTTCAGCGCCCTGATGCGCTCCACTTCCATCAGCAGCGCGGCGGCGAGGCCTATGTGCCCCAGGTAATCGTGATTAAGCGTGCGGCTTAGCAGGCGCAGCTGCTGCGTTACCTCGCCCAGGTAAATCTCGATCGGCTTAAACCCTTCGCTCAAATCCGGGTGATCCAGCTTCTGGTTCTCTATTTGTATGTGTGTGGCGGTGAGCAGCTGGCCAATGTTATCGTGCAGCTCCTGTGCAAACTGACTCATGATGTGCTCGCTCACTTCGGTCTCTACCTGCCGCAGCTCGCGCTCAAAGGCCAGCCTGGTGTTTATAAGCTCCATTTGCTGTTTTACACGCTGGCGGCCGGATATGAAAAAGGCAAGCACAATGCCCGCAATAAGCAGTAAAATAAGCAGCGTGGTGCTAACCACAGCCAAAAATATATCTTCACTATTCATGATACAGGTTACGATGATTGAGGGCGTTTTTTTTAACAAGCCAAAACCCAACCGCCACCAAAAGGTATCTTACATTGGCCAGAATTTCGGTAATGATCGCGTGAAAGCTTTTGCTCAGCGCCGGATAATGCGCATTAAAAAAATTAAACAGGCTGAAATAAGGTAAATTACCCGCAAAATAAATAAGCAGGCCGGTGCAGATCCATATTTCAGAATTACCGGTTTTTGAAGGCCTGTTTTGTCCAAAGTACCTGTAGAGTATAAGCGAATACATGGCAACAACAACAAAACTTTCTGCTGCATAGGCCGGCACGCTAAATACCAGCCAACCATTGACACTGAGCAGGCTTAAAACCGCGATGACAAAAAGAACGTAAAGAAACGTCACCAGGTTCTTATCAGCTTTTGTTTTTAAAAAGCTAAGCGCGGCGATCGATAACAGGCTTGTTTCAACCAACGTATTGAGATTAAAAACCCAATGGTTATTAAGCCCCAGGTTATTGGCCCGCTGGTAAACGATAACGAGGTATGATAAAATGTAAAAGAAGAACCCGGTAAGCAATTGAAAAAAAATAAACAGATGGAACCTGTCCATCTGTTTGCGGGAAAATATCCCCGCGATAACGGCAGTAAAAATGCATGCAGCTTCTTTTAATATATGCATCCATGTATCTGTCATTAAACCAGCTTTGGATATTAAATTTAGAGTATTTTTCTTAACTGCTACCAAACCGGCTACTACTTAAGATGTGGTGCAGTAAGAAAACCGTACAGGTTACAGTCGGGAGGGCAAATGTGCGCAAGGTTCGAAAAAGGTTTTGCGGTTATCTTCAGATCGTTGCCGGTATATGTTACCCCTGCTTCCGAAAACAGCAGGATGTGTTTTAGCACCGGGTCGGGGTACCGCGTGGCCGGATCGATATCAAATACGCCAAGTGCATTCCATAATTTTACCGTTGTTACTCCTGCTTTTTTACTGAAAAGTTTTTTAATCTGTTGAAACGAAAATATAACCGAGGTAGCATCGTCAAAAAAAGTATTGCCAGGATGAAAATTATCAAACACCCCTGAAGCTTCCTTTCTCCTGATTCTGAATCCCGATTGAGCAGTAGCATAAGCAACCGTTGCAGTGCTCATGGCATCCGGCGCCGGGGCAGAAAATTCATCGCCTCCATTATACACATAGCCTGGCCCCTCTTTGCAATTCCTGTAATTAACAAAATTCGTTCCGCCGCCACCCGCACCACCAACCGATACGGAGCATGCCTTTATCGGACTATAAAACAATATTAAATTGCCCGATTGCACGCCGTAGCTGATCCTCAACGCCAAAACCGAGCGCGTGCAGGCTGCGCCAGGGCAGTCAAGCTTGTTGGCCACACCCATCAGCATATTGATCGCATTTGTATCAATTTCGGCTGCCGGCAGAGACAACGAAACGCTACCGATACGAAGGAACCCTGGTGTGTTTTCAATTGCCTTTTCAGCGTCTTCCGACGATATTTCCAATGTAGAAAGACGCAAACGGTCTTCAAACCGAAAGCCTTTTTCATCGATGGCTTTTTCTGACAAAGGCCTTGGAATAATTGATTTAAGTTCGCGTTTGAAGGGTTCCGGCCGATGACAGATACTACGGTTAACAATGTAACCAATACCTGCCACTACAAGTCCAATCAGGAACAGAACGATAATTTTTGTTTTCATAATTTATTTTTTTGGGTTTACACAAATGTGTTTCTAAACGCCGGTTAAACCAAATTTTGTATGGGATAAAATTCACGGCCCGGCACCGGGATTAATCCCCTCCCCGATCCTGCATAAAGTACCCTTGATACCACAGCATATGCATCGCAACTTTGTTGTGTTCTTTTGCAGGGAGGTTGCCCAAAATCCCATGAAGAGTAGGCATTAATCACAATACCATGAAAAAATATTTTTATTGCAGTGCGGCAGTGTTAGCATTTGTTTTTTTAACCAGCTGCAACAGCCACCGTGTTGGCTGCAAACAATTAAAAAAACCCGAGGATAAGCAGGGGTATCATTTTAATTACGATCCCTCGCGCCGCGGCGGCCTGGTGCTGTACGACAAAAACGGCGACCTGCGGGTGCTGGCGGAGGTGCAGCCAGATGCCATAGTGGCCACCGCCAGCGACCTGGCCACCAAGCTGGCCGGAACGATAAAAGGCCAGGAAATAAGCATTGAAAATGCGCTGAAGATCACAGAAAGTATTTCGGAGCTGGGCAAGCGCTCCGTGGCCGGCAATATTCTGCGCGATGCCTTGTACCGCCTGGCGGAAATGACCATTTCGAAAAACAGCCTGAGTGCCGATCAAAAAGAAATTTTTCTCAAAATTATGGAAACCGCCACTAAAATTGCCGAAGCCGAATTAAAAGACGTGGAAGGAAAAATTGAAAAAGCGAAAGCGGTGCAGGCGGCCGAAAAAACCCGGCAATCGGAGCTGGAGCTGATGAAGGCAGCCAGGTAATAAAAACTGCATGCACAAAACAACACAACCCTTCGGGAGAGCTTAAAACTCCTGAAGGGTTTTATTTTTTTAAGAGGAAGCGCCGTCGCCTTCATTTTCTTCAGCACAAAACAACAGCCGTTTATTTTTTAACTGTCTGTAAAAAAACCAGCGTTAAAAACAATGCTTTCAATTGTAAATAATCCATCTTCGCCGTAAACCCTGTTAAATATTTAATTGGATTTAGATTTTAGTCTTTCAAAAAGCTCACTCATTGCGGCCATGGATTAGCTAAATACTCATGTGTGTTTGCCCTTAAAAAACCGGTCCGGAACTTAAATAGATGACCTTTGCTCAAACAGCAACTTATTTAATAATTTTTTAATTAAAACAAACACATGAAAAAATCAAATTTACTTTTTGGTATTGTCCTGATGGCGTTTGCGCCTTCGTTTGCTGAGGCACAATCCTCACCCTGCTTCTCGCT
This sequence comes from Bacteroidia bacterium, assembly GCA_044221905.1. Classification (GTDB taxonomy): domain Bacteria; phylum Bacteroidota; class Bacteroidia; order B-17B0; family Aurantibacillaceae; genus Aurantibacillus. The sequence continues at coordinate 530,804 of JBGAOE010000003.1, read as the reverse complement.
CACACTGCCTCCCAATTCGCCCATAGCCGCCGGAACCAATCCCAAAGCCGTGTTTACAGGCGACCTGGATAACGACGGCGATATCGACATGGCCGTGGTTAATGCAGGCTCATCAAACGTATCGGTATTTAAAAACAATGGCACTGGCGCCTTTGCCCCTTTGGTAAATTATGCCACAGGCAGCGGTCCAGGTGATATTGTTGGCGCCGATTTTGATGGAGACACCGACATCGATCTGGCGGTGAGTTATTCGGGCGGTATTTCGGTGCTGCTTAATTCGAGCAACGGCACTTTTGCTTCGGCTATTAATAATGCAGGCAACTACGGTTATGTGATGGTGCATGGCGCTTACGATCTTGACGGTGATAATGACAAAGACCTGGCGCTTGTAAAGTATGCCTCGCCCGATACATTGTATATTGTAAAAAATACGGGGGCTGGCACATTTACAGGCTTTGCCACTTACACGGTGGGTGGCTTTTCATCGGGTGTTGCGGCAAAGGATGTAGACGGCGATACCGATGTGGACCTGGTGGTTTCCTCCAACTCGGCCAACAACGTGCGCGTATTTGCAAATAATGGCAGCGCTGTTTTTACGCCAGCCACTCCAATCACTGTTGGCTCCAGCCCAACCGATGTGATCTTGCAGGATGTGGATACCGATGGCGACCAGGATATTGTGGTATCCAACGGAAACGGCAACTCTATCTCCGTTCTTAAAAACAATAACAACAATGGTACATTTGCGGCGGCCAACAATTTTCCGGCCAACTCATTCCCTGCATCGCTGGTATCCGCCGATTTTGATATGGATGGTGACCTTGACCTGGCCGTAACCAACCAGCCCAGCAACCAGGTGTCGGTATTGCTAAACAGCGGTAATGGTGCTTATGCTGCGCCGCTTGCTTTTCCTGTAGGCTCAGGCACATTTCCATTTGACATTGCCGCCAACGACCTGAACGGCGACACGCGCAAAGATCTTGCCGTGGTGAGCTCGGTAACCGGCAATGTGATTTTATTGTTTAACAATTCTGCCTTAAACCTGGGCGTAACTACCGCCGGCTCGCAGCTCACTGCGGCTGCCAATGGTGTAACGTACCAATGGATGAATTGTGCCACGGGGCAAACAGTTACCGGCGCTAACGGCAAAAACTTTACGCCTGCTGCCAGCGGCAGCTATGCTGTAATTATTACCAGCGGCGCCTGCACCGGCACCAGTTCCTGCCTTTCGGTAACGGTTTCCACCGTGGGGCTTGAAAAAATAAGCGGCAGCCTGGCAGTAAGCATATACCCTAATCCCAATGGGGGGCAGTTTCAGGTTGAAACCGGCAGCGAAGCCAGCCTTACAGTGTATAATACGCTGGGACAAGAGATGCTGAGCCAAAACATCGCACCCGGCCACTCGCCGGTAGACCTGGGGAATTGTGCCACTGGCTTATATACCGTAATTATAAAAGATGCCGCCAACCAGCAAAAACACTTTAAAGTGATGGTAACTAAAAACTGACGGATCAAAATTTTAATATTCAAAAATGAAGCGGGTTGTTGAAAAAACGACCCGCTTTTTTATTTATCTGCTGGATCAAAACACCAACCCCAACAAGCAAATGCTATACATGGCTGGTTTTAAACGGTCTCTAAACCAAAATAGCTTTTAACCGGTAAGTGGTTTTAAGGTTATTCTCTTTATTTTAGACACGATGAAAAAATTCGCTTTACTTGCATTATTCTTTAATACCGTATTCAACACCAGGGCCCAGTGCTGGCAATTCATGGCCGGCGGCCAGGATCATACGCTGGCCATAAAAACAAACGGTACCTTATGGGCCTGGGGCTATAATGGATTTGGTCAGCTGGGCGATAATACCAATGCCAATACAGCCACAGCTGTGCAGGTGGGCGCTGCCACCGACTGGCAATATACGGATGGGGGGCAATTTTTTTCACTGGGAATTAAAACTAACGGCAGCTTGTGGACCTGGGGCGCAAACACTTATGGGCAGCTGGGAGACGGCACCACCGCGGATAAAAATATGCCGGCACAGGTAGGCACTGCCACCTGGAAATGCGCCGACATACAATACCGCCATGCCCTGGGCATAAAAACAGATGGCACGCTTTGGGCCTGGGGTTGGAACACTTCCTCTCAGCTGGGCGACGGCACCAACATCGATAAAAGCAGTCCCACACAAGTAGGCAGCGACACCAGCTGGCAAACCGTGGCGGCGGGCTCGTTCCAGTCGTTTGGCATTAAAACAAACGGCACGCTGTGGAGCTGGGGCCAGCTCAGCGGCCTTGGCACCTCTACTGCTTTACCTACAAAGGCAGACAGTGCCGCTAACTGGAAAGCCGTATCGGCGGGTTCCAACCATTCTTTATTGCTTAAAACAGATGGCACGCTTTGGGCCTGGGGATTGAATCTCTTCGGAGCGCTGGGTGACGGCACGTACTCAGACAAAGGGGTGCCTACACAAATAGGAAGCGACAACAATTGGAAAAGCATTGCTGCCGGCCAATACCATTCGCTGGCACTTAAAACCGACGGCACCGTATGGGCCTGGGGACACAATGCCTTTGGGCAGCTGGGAACGGGCGGCACCACTTATACCAATGCGCCCGTGCAAACGGGCAACGATACCGACTGGGCTTTGATCGCTGCGGGCACACACCATTCAATGGCTTTAAAAACAAACAGCGCGCTATGGGCCTGGGGCGAAAACAACTATTATCAACTGGGCAACGGCGGCCCGTTGCAGCAATATTCTCCTCAAACTATTTCAACTGCAGCCTGCGCCGTAGGAATAGCTGAACTGTTAACTGGTTCAGGCGATTACGCCATTTATCCCAACCCCGTTTTAAACCGGCTTTTTATTAAAAGCACAAATGGCCGGGCCATTCAAAAAACAGTTATTACAGATGTTGATTCAAAAATACTTGTTGAACAAAACGAAGCTGCTGCTGAAGTGGATGTTCAGTTTTTAGAACCCGGCATTTACATTGCCCTGATTTATTCGAAGGAAAAAGTATGTGCGCTGCGGTTTATTAAAGAATAGTTGCTAAACCATGCCAGCAGCAATGTTTTTTTAATACTGCCCCCAATCATTTAATTCTTCGGGATGCCACAGCGCCGGAAAAAATTTCCTCTGCTGAAACTGGGGGTGCAGGTATTTTTTCCATTCCGATCCGCCGGTAGCGGCCTGGTTCTCACCCTTTTTATCAAGGTAATGTTTTGCGGTATCAAGGTGCACCAGCGGCCACTCCACATTATACAGCCGGTCAAACTCCCGCACCTGCTCCGTCAGCTCTTTGCCGGGTGCTGCAAGGCGGGCCAGGTGCTCTTCCAGCGTAATGCCCTGTACCTTTTCTGCAAGGGCCACAAAGCGGGCCAGGTACTTTTCTTCAAACTGCCTTAAGGTGAGTGTTTTTTCGCCGGTACTGCGGTTAATGCCTGCATCTTTCCAATAAACATGTTCAAAATACTGAGTCATGGTGGGCTTAGCGGGCAAGCGCTTTTTACCTTCGCGGTTCACCAGGTTTTCGATGCGTGTGCAGTAAATTTCCACCAGGCGAAACTGTGCGCTTTGAAAACCGCTGGCCGGCGCCAATGTGGCTCTAAAAACATTGTAATCATCATAATCCATCCCGCCGCGCATCACGTCAAAAGAGGTAATCATCATGCGGGTGTAACGGTTGAGGCGGGTTATTTTGCCAAGAATAAAATCTTCGGGTGGAGCCGGGTGATACACCACCTGTTTTATTTCGTGGATCATCAGCTTCAACAGCAGCTCGGTGATCTGGTGATACATAATAAATACCTCCTCGTCTTTAAAATCGGTGCGGGGTTTTTGCAGCGACAGGAGTGTGTCCGTTTCCACATAGTCCCAGTAGTTAAGTGGGCGGGCCTGCAGCAGGCCTTTCAGGTAGGTGTCCGGCTTTTCGCCCAGTTGCTTATATTTGGCCTCAATGGCCTGCAGAAGATGTGTGTTTTGATCCATAAAAATTATTTAAAAAGATAAAAGCTGTAACTAATAAGGCTGATGACTTTTACTACTTCCATGCCAGCATAATACAGGTGGTGGCTCGAAGGCGGCACGGCCTGCCGGCGGATCTGCAACACGGCCCTTGCATCGAGCACCGGCAGCAGCCAAATGGTTTGCAATAACAACAGGCCGGCGGCCACATAAAAAAACAGAAAAGCCGGCGAAAAAAAATTTTCACGGCCTATCATCCCGCTCAATACAATAATAATAACAAGCGCCCATTCCACTTTTTGGAGGGCATGAAACACCAGCCGGCCAATGCCAAGCCCCACAGGCAGCGTAACACCCGGCGCACGGAATTTAAGCCAGGCTTCCATAAAGCTGATGGCACCTACAAAGCCGATCCATATATAAACGGCTGCTACCACCAGCGGGGACTTCACATCAAACGTCATGAAATAAAATGATCGGGGTGTTTATTAAAATAGTCCAGTTTTTGCTGGAACATTTCCGCCATTTTTTCTGCCCTCCATTTTGCCTCTTCCGCTTTTTTGCCGTGAAAATGATCGTTCAGCGTTTGCACAAATAATTTTATCCAGCGGTCAAAATGCGGCCCTGCAATAGGTAACCTGGCGTGTTTGGGAAAAGGGCTGCCTTTATAAGCTGGCGCACCAAACAATACGGTTTCCCAAAAGTCGTACATTTTTTCCAGGTGCCCGGGCCAGCGGTCCTCAATCACGGCATTGAAGACCGGCGACAACAATTCATCCTCCCGTACATGGGCGTAAAAGGCATCCACCAACAACCTCACATCGTCCCGGTCCAACAGCTCTTTTGTCATGGCCTGCTACAGATTTTGCAGCAAAAAAACACTGTTAAGCACCAGGCTGATGTAAAAGCCAATGAGGCATGTTTTGGCATTGGCCTGGGCAATGAAGATGGCATTACTGCCCATTGTTACAGCTGCGCACAGCGCCAACACCACCACGCTGGCTTTGCCCTGCAAAATATACATGCAGGCCACCGAGCCCAGGCAGCTTTGAATGGTGATGAGCATGGCCATCCATCCGAAGCGGGTCTTCTCAAAATTTTCGGCCTGCCGGTTAAACAGGCGAAGCAGGTAAACCGGCTCAGCGCTTGTTTTTTTTGTTGCCATCCTGGCCATGGGGTGCACTTGTTTAATCGTTTCCATCATTATGTTGTTTAAATTATTTTTATCCTTCCAAATAAAGGATAAAATAGTCCTTTATTTGAATAAATTTTTTTGGAAGCGAAACAGGGCCATTCTGAATATTTACAGGCTCCTGCACCCGTTTCCGGAACAAAGGTAAACAAAAATTTAATAAAGGACAAATTTATCCTTTATTAAACTTCAAAGCTTATTAAAATTAACAGTCCTACCGGGTTGTTTCCTTCAGCTGCCAGAGTTTTCCGTTCTTGGTGGTTATCACCTCCAGCGTTCCCTTATCTGCCAGCTGCTGCAAAACAGCTTCGCTTTGCGGGCGCGCTGTGCCCGACAGTTCGGCAAATTCTTTTGCCGTAAGTGACTTGTACCTGGAAAAAAGAAATTTCCAGTCTTTGTCAAAAGTGGCTTTCTTTGCCGCCGGATTGATCTTCAGAATGGCTTGCTCATAGGCTGCATAGGGTTTTGATCCGTAAACAATTTCTGTGCGCCCGGCGCTGTCTGCAAAAAACAGGGTGGGAAATCCCCTCACACCCAGTGAGCGGGCCAGTTTAAGGTCTTCGTGAAACAATTCAACCGCTTTTCCTTCATAATCTGCTTTTAATTGCACGGTATTTAAGCCGGCATACTCTGCTGCCTGGTTTATGTGCTCCCATTTGGCAATGTTTTTCTTTTTTAAGAACACCATTTCCCGAAGCTCGCGTAAAAACCGAATAGCTTTGTTTTTGTCCTGCATCTGTGCCGCCTTAAAGGCGATGGAGGGCGGGTAAGACGACGGCAGAGGATCTTCCAGCCACACGTCTCCATCTATTGGCATGTCGTAATAAACGCTCACTTCGTCCCAATGGTGCGCTACATCTGCAGGTTTGCTGATGCCGCCGCTGTTATAACTCCAATCGGGCAACAGGCCTCCCATGCGGTACTCCGTTTCGATCAGGTGCCCGTACTCCAGCTTCAGCTTGCGGAGCTGAGGCTCTATTCCCCAGCACGATGAGCAAATGGGGTCGGTATAGTAAATAATACGAATGGGCTTAACGGTAACTGGCGCTGCGGGCACGTTGCCTGCGGCAGCATTGGCAGGTATTTCGCACACCCCGCTGTCGGGGTTGCATAAAAGGGGATTAGACATGGCAGTGTTGGTTTGACCTTTACAGTGGATTAAAAACAGTTGAATGAAGCTAATGAGTGCAATCCGTTTCATTGCCTTGGTTTTGAATAATCAATATATCCTTTTTCACCCGCAGTGCAAAATTTAACCGGACTGTGTTTTACGCATGTTTTATATAAATTATCGTTTTTTAGCTGTTCCATTTTTTTAATTGGTTTAATTTTACTGCAAATTTGGTACGATAATTCCGCACCTGCAATTAGTCAGAAATAGATGACCACCCAACCAGCCATTCAATATGCAAATGATTGCCCGGCCGAAGAGCTTTTAAAGTTAATTGCCGGTAAGTGGAAGCCGCAGATCATCCGCCAGGCTATGGCCGGTGCCCTGCGTTTCAATGCATTGCTGCGCCAGATAGAAGGCTCCAACAAACAATCGATAGCGGTTGCATTAAAAGAGCTTGAAGAACAGGGCCTGCTGGATAAAACAGTTGTAAAATTAAAGCCGCTGCACATTGAGTACCATCTTTCTGAAAAAGGCAAGTCGCTGATCCCCGTTTTCCGCCAGCTGGAACTGCTGCTGTAACAGATAGTCGCTCGCTCTGTTTCTCTGCAATTATGCTTTAAATACATTGCCGGGCTTATGGCTGCCCCGCCCAAGCATCCAAAATGCCACGGCCAGGCATACATACCGGATGTTGCCGAAAATATCCACGATCAGGAATAAAAGCGCGCTCATATCGCGGTCAAGCCGGTTCAGATAATGGATCAGGCTCATGTAGGGCACCATGCAGCCCGAACACAACAATGCGCCAACACACAACCATATTTTAGAAGGGCGCTGCCGCATGGGAAATGTATGCAGCACTTCGTATAAGAAAAAACCATAAGTCATGAGTATACAGATATTGCTGGCCACGCAGGCGTAATTGGCAAAACCGGACAAGCCAATCCTTTCCACCTGGCAGGCGTAAACAACGCCAAAACACAGGCATAGCAATGAAATTATGTTCCTGGTGCAGGTCTTTGCAACAAAATATCTCACCGGCAGGCACATTAAAAACGTATCAACTGGCATGTACAAATTGTACAGCTGATGGTTATTTAACGGCAACAGCATAATTGCCTGGAACGTGGTGATTAAATACGATAAAACAAACGTAACAAAGTAAACAACAGCCAGGATAAACAGGATCTTCCACGGCTTATCCATGGCTTTGATGTTTACAGCCCCAATGGCGAGGCAGGCCAGCACGCCTGCCGATTCTCTTAGCACACGCTCATATTCCATTTAAAAATAACCGGTATTTAAATATACTGATTTTTTAAGAGCGCCTGCTTTACAACCGTTCAAAGAACCTGAGCGTTACCTGATCAGGTAATAGGGATTGCAGCTTGGCGGGCACAAATGCGCGTAGTTGGCAGAGATGGTATACCTGTATTCAGCGCTTGGAATGGGCTCGCAGCTGATCAAAACCGTTTGTTTATTCCGGAGTGTCCACCAGGGCTTGTACCGTGTATGCCTGTATTCGGCCACAGCGCTGTAAAAATACAGGTATTCATTTTTCCACTCCTGGCAATTAAAATTAGCATTGGTCATGGCAAAAATTTCCTGGAAGCTGAAAATAATGCTCCTGGTATCGCGCCGCCACGAGATGGAGTCTTTATCCTCCGTAATGAGCGGCGAAAATGTGCCATCAGAATCCTTATGCCTGATTCTTATGTTTTCGGCAAAAGCATCTGTCAGCGCGTCGCATTCGGCACCGGTAATTTCCAAAAAACTTTCTGAGCCCGGCACATACACGCTGGCAGGAAAAACAGACGCGCAGCGGTACTGCCTTTCATTGCCCAAAAGGCGCTTGTAATGCATGGTTATCAGCTGAAAAATGAACACAACGTGGTTGCCTTCCAGGCCCAGCTTAATTTCAACGCCACGAATGTCGGCCGGCAGCGTTTTTATTTTTTCAAAAAGTCCCTTCAGCGCCTCCGGCCTTACTTTAAGCGGTGCATTATTCAGCTGGCAGGGATTGTTTTCGGGGCAGCCTGGTGCCTGCACATAACGCACATCCTGACCAAACTTTTTTATTTCGCGCAGGGCCGAGGCTGTATCCTTCATATAGCCCTGTACAAAAATACTGTCTTCGCCCAGGGGTGTGAAGTAAACGCAGGTTTGGCTTTTTACAGGTGGCAGCAGAAGGCTGAACAATGACAGCGCTGCTGATTTTAAAAAATTGTTTTTCATAGTGGATTGGGTTTTATGGTTGCAGCAAATTTGCAATTAAAGCAGCGGCCGAAACAAATTCAGACGCAACTATAATTCCCGTTTGCCCCACGGGATTAATCCCCTCCCCTGCGTGTGCAAACCACCCTTGTTTTTGCCCTTTGGCACAGGATACATTTGCTGAACCATTTAACCCAGGGAGGATGCTGAAAATCCCCAGAAGAGTAAGCAAAAATACCATTAACATGAAAAATCACTTACACTCGTTTATCATCGTCATCCTGCTGCTAAGCGCTATCAAAGCCCAAAGCCAGGATACAAAAATCGGGCACTTTTTCAAAATAAAGCCCGCCGTGATCCATACCTTCCAGGAATGCGACCTGGCAGGTAACACACCGGCCGGTTACAATCCAAAACTTATTCCGGCAACCAGCAAATTTACCATCGTGAACAAAACAGCAACCGGCGAATACATTGTCCGCTTCTGGTCGTGGCGCTTTATTACAAACGTTGCGCCCACTGCCTTGCAAATTGCCAATATTGTACCGGCCTACATTGCACCCGGCCTTACCACGGCTGCCGGCTTAAGCAGCGCCTCCGACCAGGACAAAGCCGAGAGTTATAACTATGTAGTGATTAACGGCGCCTGGGATTTCAGATACTTTAAATTAACCGAAGCCGAGCTGGAATTATACGCCGTTGAGCTGCAATCAAGATGGCTGGCCACTGCGGGCACTGCCACCATGCCTTTTAAATGGCGCCATACCGGCGGCGAAGACTTTAGCAAGGATCTGGCCATTTCGAATTTAGGCGGGGTAAAGTATAAAATTAACGACAACTGGAGCGTCAGCGCACTGCTGGGCCTGGGTATTTCATCGGTAAAGCTGGATAGCGCCAACACAAAGGGAACCATTAAAGAAAATTCTGATTTTGCAGCGTTTACCATCTCCACCGGTGTGGTGATTGAATTCAAGCGACTGCAGTTTGGCGTGTTCACCGGCTGGGACAATCTTTCCACCTCAAGCCGAAACAACTGGATATACCAGGGCAGAAACTGGCTGGGCTTTGGTATTGGCTTCTCGCTGTACAGCGAGTCGGAGGCCCCATCGGCGGAGAAATCGAATTAAGGGGCCGAAAGGAGGCGCTGCACAGGCGCTTCGCCTAATTTTTCAGTTTGCGCATTTGAATAATGTCAACCAGGAAGGCGAAGCCCATTGAGAAATAAATGTAACCTTTGGGAATCTCAAAATGCATGCCTTCGGCGATGAGCGAAACCCCGATCATCATTAAAAAACAAAGCGCCAGTATTTTAAACGAGGGATGCTGCTGGATAAATGCGCTGATGGGCTTTGAGGCCAGCAGCATGATGGCTACCGCAACGATCACGGCTGTGTACATGATCCACAGCTGCTGCACCATGCCCACGGCCGTGATAATGGAATCGATGGAGAACACCAGATCGAGGAGAATGATCTCGAACAACAACCTGCCAAAGCTTCGCATAATAGGCTTTGAAAAATTTCCTTCTTCAACATCCTCGGTTTTATGCAGGATCTCTTTGGTGCTTTTGTAAATGAGAAACAGTCCGCCGCTCAAAAGAATGAGGCTTTTACCTGAAAAATCAATTGCAAAAAGCGTAAACAGCGTGGTATCCAGCTGCAGGATCCATGAAATGGCGGTTAATAACAGCAGGCGGATGACCATGGCCAGGCCCAGGCCCCAGTAGCGGAGCTTATCACGTTGTGGACCGGGCAGCTTGCCTGCCAGTATGGAAATAAAGATCACGTTGTCAATCCCAAGGATCACCTCCAGGGTAATGAGCGACAACAAAGGAATAATGGCATCTGTAATCATTGTTCTTTCATTTTAATTATTTCCACCCGCCGCCCAGCGAGCGGTAAAGGTCTATCAATGCTGTGTTTTGCCGGCGGGCGTAGCGGGTAAGCTCAAGCTGCGACTGCAGGGCATTTTTTTGTGCCGTAATCACTTCTAAATAAGTGGCGCGGCCGGCGCGGAACAGCTCGGTGGAGGTAACCACCGATTTTTTTAAAAGGCTTACCTCTTCCGTTTTCCAGTCGAGCATTTCTTTGGTGGTGCGTATGTTGTTGAGCGCGTTATACACTTCCCTAAACCCATTCACCACCGTTTTCTCATACTGTATAAATGCCTGTTTTTGTTCTGCGCGCACCAGCATCAGGTCGGCTTTCAGTTTTCTGCGATTGAGCAGCGGCGCCGTTAATCCGCCAAATACCTGGTAGGCCAGCGAGGCAGGCGCTTCTGCCAGCAAAAGCGCGTTAAACGACTGCTGCCCTATGCCGGCATTAATTGTAAGGCTTGGATAAAACGCAGCCCGGGCCGCGCTTACATCTGCATTGCCAGCGGCCAGCTCCGCTTCGGCCTGGCGTATATCGGGCCGGTTTTGCAGCAATGCAGAAGGCACCCCCCCGCTCATAACGGTATTCATATGTGCGCGCAGCGTTGTGTCGCGGAGAAACACTGAAGGATAGGCACCGCACAGGAAGCTGAGCCTGCTCTCCGATTCGAGCAGCTGCTGTTTCACCTCTGCCAACGTGGCTTTTGAATTGAGGAGCTGGGCCTGCACCAGCTCCACCGCCAGCTCGTTGGCCATGGCCGACTGCTTTTGCGCCGCCACCAGCTCAAAAGCCGCTTGCTGAAGCGCGATGTTATCATCCAGGATCTGCACTTCCTTATTCAGGGCCAGCATCTCAAAATAAGTGCCGGCCACTTCGGCAATTAAGCCTGTTACAATAAGATCTTTCCCATGTTGCGATGCCATGAACCGGGCGGCGGCAGCCTTCTTTTTATTTTTAAGACGGCCCCAAAGGTCTATTTCCCACGAAGACTGAACTCCCACATAATAATCGGGAAGCGGATCGGGAATCTGCTGTTTTTTATTAAGGTTCGGCGAAAATTTCGTGTCGTAATTCCCCACTCCGTCCATCGTATAGCTTCCGAATTTGCGCAGGCCTGCCGCTGCACCCACGCTCACTTCCGGCAGCCGGATGCCTTTTGTGAACTGCACACCGGCCCGGGTCATTTCCACTTTTTGCAGCGCCATCCTCAGATCGTAATTTTTTGCCAGAGCGCTGTCAATCAGCAATACCAGGCTGGTATCGTAAAATACCTGCCGCCAGGGCTTAAGCAATACGTTTGTGCTATCGCCGCCAGCCAAGTAACGGCCCGGTAATTTTTGATTCGGCAACCGGGTGCTGAGATCGCTGCTTTTGCAGGCAACTAAACCAAACAAGGCAGCGGAAACGATTATAAGATTAAGAATGCGCATGCGTATGTATCTGTATTTGACCTGACTTTGTTTTTTTCTTTCTCTCTTTTATACCCGCAAAAATAACATAGAGCCCCGGAATAAGCAGCACGCCAAATACGGTGCCAAACAGCATGCCTCCGGCGGCCGCGGCGCCAATGGTGCGGTTGCCGATAGCGCCGGCACCCGAGGCCATCATCAGCGGAATAAGACCTGCAATAAAGGCAAAGGAGGTCATCAGGATGGGGCGCAGCCTGGCAAGGGCGCCTTCCACTGCGGCATGCGCCGGCGACCGTCCCTCCTTCTGTTTTAAAATGGCGTACTCCACAATCAGGATGGCATTTTTACCCAGCAAACCAATAAGCATCACCATGGCTACCTGCGCGTAAATATTGTTCTCAAGCCCCATAAGCGATAAAAGCAGCAGCGAGCCAAAAATGCCGGGTGGCAGCGACAGCAGTACCGGCAGTGGCAATAAAAAACTTTCGTATTGCGCCGCCAGCAGCAGGTACACAAACAGCAGGCAGATGGCAAAAATATACACCACCTGGTTGCCCGAAAGAATTTCTTCGCGGGTCATGCCCGACCATTCGTATGTATACCCGCGCGGCAGATCTGTTTTTGCCACTTCCTCAATGGCGCGGATCGCATCGCCGCTGCTGTAACCCTCGGCGGCCTCGCCGTTGAGCATGGCCGAAGTGTACATATTATAACGCGTCAGCTGCTCGGGCCCGTATACCCGCTCTATTTTACTGAACAGCGAATAAGGCACCATTTCGCCGTTTTTATTTTTTACGCGCAGTTTCAGAATATCCTCCGGCTGCGCCCGGTATTTCGGGTCGGCCTGCAGCATCACTTTATACATTTGCCCGAAGCGGATAAAGTTGGTGGCATAATAGCTGCCCATCAGGGTTTGAAGGTTGCTCATGGCATTGTCTACCGTAATGCCTTTTTTTATGGCCACATCCTGATCCACATGAATGAGGTATTGCGGAAAAGTGGGGTTAAAGCTGGTGAAAATGTGTTTCACTTCTTTGCGTTGTTTTACTGCGTCAATAAATTTTTGGGTAACGGCATAGGTTTTCTGCAGGTTACCGCTGCCGGTCCTATCCAGCAGCCGCAGCTCAAAGCCGCTGGCATTTCCAAAGCCCGGCACAGCGGGAGGCGGAACAAACTGAATTTCGGCATCCTTAATGTGCGCTGTTTTTTCCTGCAGCAGGGTAATCAGTTCGCTGGCGCTGTGCTTTCGCTCTTTCCAGGCTTTAAGGTTAATGGTGCTCATACCAAAGGAGGCGCCCGCGCCATCTGTCATCATGCTGAAACCCGCCAGGGTGGAAATGGATTCGATCTCTTCCATTCCTTTTGCCACTTCATCAATCTCGCTCATTACTTCCTCGGTTCTTTCCAGCGTGGCCCCGGGCGGCGTGCTTACGTTCACATAAATGGTGCCCTGGTCTTCGGTGGGAATAAAGCCGCTGGGCAAAACGCCCGTAATGCCCCAGGTGCCAATGCCAAACACAATAAGAACGGCAAAGGTGAGGCTGCGCCGGTTAATAATAAGGCTGAGCACAAAACGGTATTTTTGCGAGATGCGGTTGTAGTAGCGGTTAAAACCATCAAAGAAACCGCTCAGCACCGAGCGCTTCACCACATGGTGGCGATGATTTTTTAACAGCAACGCACAAAGCGCCGGTGTGAGGGTTAACGCGTTGATGCCTGAAATGATAATAGAGATGGCCATGGTGATGGAAAATTGCCTGTAAAACACGCCAACCGGGCCCGATAAAAAAGCCACCGGAATAAACACGGCCGACATCACCAGTGTAATGGCCACAATGGCCCCGCCTATTTCACCCATGGCCTGCATGCTGGCCGTTCGGGCATCGGCATTGTTCTCCTCCATTTTAGCGTGCACGGCTTCCACCACCACAATAGCATTATCCACCACTATGCCAATGGCCAGCACCAATGCAAACAGGGTAAGCAGGTTGATGGAAAAACCGAACAGCTGCATAAAAGCAAAAGTGCCCACCAGCGATACCGGCACAGCCAGCACCGGAATAAGCGTGGAACGCCAGTCCTGCAAAAAAAGGAACACCACCAGCGCCACCAGTATAAATGCCTCTGCCAGGGTTTTGATCACTTCAGAAATGGAAGCATCCAAAAACCGCGATACATCGTAGCTTACGGTGTAATCCATTCCCGGCGGAAAAGACGTTTGTTTTAAAAACTCAAGACGGCTTTTGATACTGGCAATCACCTGGCTGGCATTGGAGCCAGGGCGCTGCTTCAATACAATGGCGGCAGAAGGCTTCCCGTTCTCTTTCGACAGCACATCGTAATCGAGCGAGCCAAATTCAATGTCTGCCACGTCTTTCAACCTCAGCATCTCCCCGCTTTGACTCACCTTTATGACCACATTTTCGTACTGCTCTTTTTGCGTAAGCTTGCCGGTGTAGCGCAGTACGTATTGCAACGACTGCGCTTTGCGGCCCGAGCTCTCGCCTATTTTGCCTGGCGCCGCCTCAATGTTTTGAGCCCTCAGCGCCGCAATAATATCCTCTGCCGAAATCTCGTACGCATCCAGCTTAGCCGGTTTCAGCCAGACACGCATGGCATACTCGCGCGAGCCCATAATATCCGCAAAGCCCACGCCTTCTATGCGTTTCAATTCGGCCAGCACATTTATGTCGGCAAAATTGTAAATAAATTTTTCGTCCAGCGTGGTGTCGCTGCTCACCAGGTTGATGTACATCAGCATACTGTTCACTTCCTTTTCGGTGGATACGCCGGCTTTTATCACCTCCTCGGGCAGCTCGTCAAGAACGGTGGCTACACGGTTTTGTACGTTCACCGCCGCCTGATCGGGATCGGTTCCCACGTTAAAATACACCTGTATGATGCTGGTGCCGTCGTTGCCCGACACCGAGGTCATGTAAGCCATACCGGGCACTCCGTTAATGGCGCGCTCAAGGGGCGTTACCACCGCTTTGGCGCACACTTCGGCATTGGCGCCGGTATAACGCGTGGTTACCGATACCGCCGGCGGTGCAATGTCAGGGTATTGCGTTACCGGCAGCTGGCCCAGCGCCAGCAGGCCCAGCAGCGTAATAAATAAGGATATTACGAGCGACAGAACCGGGCGTTGTATGAATTTTTTAAGCATAGCCGTGTTTTTTATCGTAATGCCAGTTCTTTAATGATCTGCCGCATGGCCAATGGCTTCGGGTTCACCGTCATGCCTGCCCTCAGGTTCTGAACGCCTTCGTAAATAATGCGCTCGTTTTCGCTCACGCCTTTGTTTACGATAAATAAATGCGGCATGCGATACCTGGCTTCTATATTACGCATCTGAACGGTATTGTTGTCATCCACCACAAACACGTATAGCTTATCCTGGATCTCGAACGTGGATTTTTGCGGCACCACCAACACATCATCATAAGCTTTACGAAGCCTTATTTTGCCGCTGGCCCCATGTTTTATAATCCTGTCGGGGTTTTTAAACTTTGCCCGGAAAGCAATATTACCTGTGCCTGCGTCAATCACACCCTCTATGGTTTCTATCCGCCCCTTGCAAGGATGCTCGCTGCCATCGGCAAGTATCAGCGAAACAAGCCTTGATTCCGCACTGTCTTTTTTCAGGTTGCGCGCATAGGCCAGATACTCTTTCTCCGACACATCAAAATACGCATACACTTCGTCGTTTTGCGAAATGGACGTGAGCAGGGTGCCCTCATCAATAAGGCTGCCAATGCGGTGGGGAATGCGATTAATAACCCCGGTGAAGGGAGCCCTGATTTCTGTGTTGGAAAAACGAAGCTGCGCATGTGTTTGCTCTGCCAGTGCCTCTTCCATTTTTGCCTTTTGCGATTCAAGCTTGTTTTTGGCCAGCAGCACTTCAGCAGCAGAAATAATTTTTTTATCCGCCAGCTGCATCACGTTGCTGAGCTCAAGCTCCGCAGCATTTGCTTCGGCCACGGCGCTTTTGTAAAGAGCTCTGGCCTTGGCCAGCTCCTCGGCGTATTCTTTATTATTAATACTGAAGAGAAGTTGCCCTTCGTGAACGGAAGCCCCTTCGTCCACATGAATCTTTTCAAGGTAGCCGCTTACACGGGCCCTTATGTCCACGTTTTGCAGCGCATGAATCTCCGTCACATAATCCGTGTAAGTGGAAGTGTCCACCCGGATTACCCGCGTAACAGGAAAATGATCCTGGTGGCTTTCTGTATTTTTTTTATCGCTGCAGGCCTGCAATAGCATAATACCCGCAAGCAGCACGGCACACGTTGTTTTTTTCACCATCAATTAAATTAAGTTACCACAGAGCTTTATTGCCCCGCGATTCAATTAAAAAAAGAACTACTGAGTGGGTAATCAGGCCTTATTGGCCCGGAGGAATTTTTGGCGGTGGGATGGGTATATCCATGGCAACTCCCGGGAGGGAGATGTGGAGCGCAACCAGGCGGTGAACGCTGCTGCCTTGGCCAAAATGAAAATCGTTTATTGTATCAAAAAACAGGTCGGCCGGTTCCGAAAACTCTTTGCCCGCATCTTCTTTTTCAGGGGCCGGAGTTTCATCATCGTTCAAAACAAGCTCCATTTCTGCAGCTCCGGAAATAAGCCCGGTTTGCACCAGCGAGGAATGCAGGGTGAGCATGAGAATGCCGGCAAAGAGAAGGCTTACTGCAAGGTGCAGCAGCTGGTTTGCTTTATGTAACTTAAATGCAGGCATGCAAATGGTTGCGGCAAAGTTATTACTTTTTCCCGGTCTTCTGATAATTAAATGCCTTTTTAGAGTTTTTTAATAACCTGTGCGCCGCATCGGAAATAACAAACAATCGTTCATGGCAAAAAAAGAAAATGATGACAATCCAATTTGAGTTTAAAAGGTTAATTGGAGCGCTGCTTGTCGAAGATCGCTTGTTTTTAATTATTTTAGTTTAAATATTAAACACATGAAACGGAAAATCATCCTCATTGTTCATACTTCCCTGGATGGCTTTGTAGCCAACCAAAAAGGTACTTTCGATGACTTTAACCCCGGCCCCGACAATCTTGATTTTGTATGCTCCGTCGTTGATCACGCCGATGCCATCCTTGCTGGCCGCACTTCGTATCAAATGCTCGACATGTATTGGCCAACCGCCTATCAATTGCCAAATGCCAGTGCCAGCGAAATAAAATACTCCAACTGGTACAATAGTGCCAAAAAAGTGGTGGTTTCAAAAACGCTCAAAAACCCGAAACAGAATACCTTTGTTATTCACGAAGACATTGCCGGCAATATTGCCCGTTTAAAAAACGAACCGGGAAAGGACATCATTATTTTTGGCAGCCCTTCCTTATTTCAATCCATTGTGGATTTAAACCTGATCGACGAGTTCCATATGATCGTGTACCCGGTTATATTCGGCGATGGTATTCCTTTATTTAAGGGCAATCACAATAAAACAACGTTGACATTAAGCGGCACGCAAACACTTGCCAACGGAGAAATAGTATTGAAATATACGGCTTAAACTAAAAGCAGCCCTTTTACGGAACCGTTTTTTAAAAAGGATCCGTAGAAGATTATCAATATCCCTGCGGTTTTTTGATCTTGAGCTCCGTAAAAACCTTATCAAAAACGGTAACGTCGTATTCGTGCTCCTTAAAATAAACCAGGTCGTCGCGCATCATATCCTCCCAGCTGTAGCCGGGTTTTAAAACATCCTTTAAATGCGCTTTGTAAATAGTGATGGCGTTTTCATAGTCACCGCTGTATAAATAAGTATGCGCCATATTGCTTAATATATTGGTATTGGCGGGATACAATTGTGCACCCCGCTTAAAATAGCGCAAAGACTCCTTGTAATTTTTTATTTCAAACAGGTACCAGCCAATGTCGCCAAACATATAATCCGCCAGCCGCAGCGTATCGGGATTTGTAATTTTTGTGGCCTTCGGGTATTCTTTTCCATTCACCATGCGTGTATAGCCGGTAATGTTGCCGCCCGTCTCTTTTATGAATTCTTTTTCCGAGGCAAACTCTTCGTTAAAAAAACTGGTAGGCGTAGTGTAATACATGTTTACATACATGCCATTCGTATAAAAGTGGTAATCCTTATCTTTTTTACCAATGCCAGCCCACATACCTTCAAACAGGTAAATGCCCTCGTAAGTGGCTAGCACCTTCTCATCCATCATTATACTTTTTTTCCGTCTGGGCTCGTGGTAAAAATTTTTCCAGTTATAAGCTTTGGCCACACTGTTAATTACCTCGTTCAAAATTTTTGGATTATCGGTATTTAGAAAAATAACCACACCGTAACCGCCTTCAAGGCTTCCGTAAAACTGGCCGCAAAATCCATCGTTGCCGGCGCCGTGCTGAAAATAGTTAGCACCGTCGTGATCTTCAATAAAAGTGCCCATGGCTGTGGGGCCGTTATTATAAGGGGTCAAATGCAGCTTTACCATTTCGGGGCTCAGCACTTTTGATGGCTGCCCCTGGTAGGCTTGTTGCATATCTATAATATAATGGCAAAGATCGCTGGGGGTCATCCATAAGCCGGCGGCGGCCTGCTCGGGGTAAACGTGGAATTTACCTGAAAACGGCACGCCGTCGCGATTGTAAGCCGATGCACAAAGAAGCCTTTTATCTTTTGCAGGCGGCTGGGCATAAGTGCTGTTTACCATGCCAATGGGCTTTAACACGTTTTCATACATCCAGCGGTCATACGCCTGCCCGGTTACATCGGTAAGCAGCACCTGCGAAATAGTGGTGCCTCCGCCCGAATATTGAAATTTTAAACCGGGCTCAAACTGGCTGCGCACCGCCTGTGTTACCGCTGGCGATTTTCCATCCAGCACCTGCAATACGGTTGGAACAGGCCCCTTAACCGGGTGCCCCGGAAAACCATGGGTGGATAAGCCCGCCTGGTGGCTCAGCAGCTGCGCCAGGTTTATTTTTTTGCCTTTCGAAAGCGAATCGTATGGAAACTTCCAGGAAGTTAAATAAGTATTAATATCTGCATAAAGGTCCACTTTTTTATCCTGCGCCAGTTTTAAAATACCAAGCGCGTTCAACGATTTGCTGATAGAGCCCGGCTCAAACAAGGTCTCGGTGGTCACCGGCCGTTTCTCGGCCTCATTGGCCCAGCCGTATCCTTTTGCCCACGCAATTTTATAATCGTGGATCACCGCCAGGCTCAATCCTTTTACATTGTATTTGGCCATACGCTCGGTGATGGTGGACGGCCGCTCGTCGTTCAGCAAAATACTGCCCGAAATGTTATTCTCCACCTCTTTTATTTTTTCGAGCGTTTGGGGTGAAAAGGCGGTTTGAGAAGAAACAGATGCGCTGCCCAACAAAACAGCTGCAACTAAACAAAAGGTTTTCATAATAAAGGGTTTTGCTGCAAGGTATCATTATTTTGTGGCATAACCTGTTATTCACTTGTTAATACCTGTGTTTATGGAAAATGTTAAGATGGAAAACGGAGAGATTCACGGGAAGGAGGAGCCACCCTTCGATGCTTCGACCGGGCTCAGCACAAGTACAATTTTTTGCAGGAGGCAGGCAAAAAATCACTCAGGGTTCACAGAAGGGCAAGGAATCGGGTGATCAGCTTATGATAGTCTTAATACAAATACAGTATACAATGTACAATCCGGAATATGATGTATCAGAATAATGTTGGAATTAATAACCACTGGTATCATGCTGCGTGATTTTTGCGGTTTTGCGTTAGGGATAGAGCGGAAAGCCCGCAGCACCGATAGTTACCGGGGCGATGACTTGGAGCGAAAGCCCGGGCCGCGCGTGAAGCAAAAAAAATAATTTGAAGACTGAACCTCGCGGCAATGCCCAAACGCTGTAATTGGTGAACAGTTTGGCACATTGTATTTAAAAATCCCATATTTTTTTTTGCGAACATTACAATCCAGAACTACTGATTAACGGGTAAATAATGGCAGAACTTTATGAACTTGAACTTTCTAACTCTTACAGGGACTTAGGACTAGCGACTAATGACTTACGACTCTCTACTTAGCACTACCGAAGCAAATTTACAGAGCCTTTTTTTTGCAGGTTTTGTCCCTCCACCGAAACATATTCCAAAATCCAGTTGTAAAGCCCTTCAGGGCAAGGCTGTCCAAGATAATTACCATTCCAGCCTTCCTTCTCGCTGCTGGCGGTAAAAATCTTTTGGCCCCAGCGATTAAAAATATTCAGCCGAACGGTGGTGAAGCCGAATCCGTTTACAAAAAAGCCGTCGTTCAACCCATCGCCATTTGGCGTAAAGGTGCCGGGCATGTATATTTCGTGATCCCTGTTGATATCCACACACACTTCGTCGATGGCCTGGCAGCCCTTATCATCAATGGCCTGCGCCTGGTAGCAGGTTTTTACCTGCGGAAAAATGCGGGTAAATCTGCATGGCTTGCAGGCTATGCCTTCGCCGCCTGTCCAGCTAATGGTGCCGGTGCCCGAGGCTTTAATATACATGGTATCGAGCAATAAAAAAGTGGTATCCGGTCCGGCCCAAAGATCGGGTTTGGGGTTTACCAACACTTCAACAGTTTTTGTAGTGCCGCATCCGCCGCTGTTTGATATAGTGACGCTGTACACTGTAGAAACCACCGGGCTCACAAGCACTGTATCCTGCTGCGGGTCCGCCAGGCCTGTTGACGGTTCCCACTGATACAGATTGCCTCCCCCGGCCGAAAGAAGCGCACTCTTGCCTTCACAAATGCTGGTGCTGCCCGATACCAAAGCATTGGGGGCAGACGAGGGCATCACTTGCACCGAAACGGTGGTGGTATTCTGGCAGTTATTGGCATCGGCGCCGGTTACTGTGTAGGTAGTGTTGCTCAGCGGGTTAACGGTGGCTGTATTGGCTGTTTGGCCATTGCTCCAGCTATAGGTGGCAGCCCCGCTGGCCGTAAGCGTAGTTGCAGCACCCGAACATACAGTGGCACTACCCGCCACACTTAGCACAGGCAGCGGCAACCGGTTAAACCAAACCAGTTTGTATCTGTTGCAGCCATTGGCATATTTGGCCTTTACCGAAAAAATCCAATGCTCATCAATCGGCACCACCGTAAAAGTAGGCCCCTGTGTGCCATTGTTCCATGAAAAAGTGGCGTTAACAGATGAGCTGGCCACCACCGTGGCGCCCTTGCCGGTGCACACAGCCGTATCGCCTGTAATGGTGGGTATGGGCGCCGGGTGCACCAAGGCCGTAAATGTTTTACTCACACGGCAGCCATTAAACGAGGTGCCGGTTACCGTGTACACAGTGGTTACTGCCGGCTTAATGCTAATGTTTGAATTGGTGGAGCCATTGCTCCAGGAATAGGTGGAGGCGCCGCTAACCGTTTTTGTGATAGTGGCGCCGGCGCAAATGGTATCTTTACCGGCAAGGCTGATAACCGGCACGGAATTAACTGTAATTGTTTGCACCGAGCGGCGCGGGCAGCCAAAGGCATCGGTGTAGTTGAGTGTGTAGGTGGTGTTTACAGTAGGTGTTATCACAATGCTATTGGCGGTGGCACCGGTGCTCCACGAATAAGTGCCGGCAGTGCCGGCGGCGGCCAGGGTAAACGATTGTCCCATACAAATTGAATATGCTGTGGCGCTGTTTGCCAGTGCACCGCCCACCGCCACTTCCTGCTTAACAGTGTCTATCACGCCTCCGCAGGCATTGTACAAAATCAGGCGTACGGAATAAGAGCCGATGCCCGGGTATACGTGATCGGGATTTAGCAGTGCAGAACTGTCGGCCGCGGCAGAGGCCGGATCGCCAAACATCCACTTTACACTTGCAATGGTATAGCTGGTGGCGCTGCAGGTGGCATTAATAAGCGGTGGCGCCGCAAAAAAAGCTTTTACACAGCTTACCGCCGGGTTAATACTGTAGCTAAACTGTGCCACAGGCGTTTTGTAAAAGCCCGATACAAAATTGGGCAGGCCCCACATGCCCAGCGAGGGGTTAATTGCCTGGCCCAGGTTATTAAAATTAACCAAAGCGGCAGCGGCATTGGGATTGTGAATAACACCCAGCGCAGGCTCACCGTACATGACCTCCACCGAAATTTCGGGGCTTACTTTTACACTTCTAAGAATGGCCCTGGCCTGGTATATTTTACCATCGGGCCCCAGCTGCAGCTGGCCGGTGTGCGTGGCGCCCAGGTAGCTGAGCGATGCAGCAACAGCTATAGCGGAACCGGCACAAAGATCCCACTGGCAGAGCCGGTTGGTCAAATTGCTTGCGCCCAAAAGCGTTCCGTAAAATTTTGTGCCGTCGGGCGAAAACTCACAGCCATAGCCGATGGCACTTACGGGTAAATTTATGGCGTTGGATACAAGGCCGCTGGATGCATCAAAATCAAACAGCTCGAAAGAAGAAGAAAGCGCTGCGCCCAGTTTTTTACCGTTTGGCGAAATTTTCATACTGCCCATGGTGCCCATGCTGCTTCCTACCGTAGAGGTAACAGCAGTGGTGTTTACGCCTGCAACCGTTACCAGGTTGGCCAAAAACACGTTTGACGATGGCTCATGCGAAACCACCCACACATCTTTGCCGTTACAGTGTGGGGCACCGCACAGGCGCTCGGTACTGAACGCATACAGCGGTACATTTTTGGCGGTAACCGATCCCATACCGGCCGCCAGGCTCATATCCACCACCGAGTATTGCAGGCCGTTGGCCCCGCCATCGGTGGTAAATACAAAATAAATAGTGGAACTGCCCGGCTGTTTTACAATCAGGGCGCTTTGGCTGCTCGAGTTATCGCCATGCAGGCCGGTTCCGTTTGCCATCACCGAATGTAACTGGTTCCAGATTTTTACACCATTGGTGTAAAACAATAAATTGCCCGAAGCATCTGCCACCGAAGCGCAGCCCTCCCAGGTAGACATCGCTCCATTGTTAAGCACCGTGGGTGGATTGGTCATAAAATCCAGCGCGCCATTGGTGCCGAAATACCATTTTTTAGCTTCGTTTTGTGATACAAGAAAACCGCCCAGGCTGATAAAAATCATCACCAGGAAATATTTTAGAAATTGAGGCATTTGGGAGATTTACGAACGACTGCATTAAATTACGGCTTTTGCACCAGATCGGCTTGTGTTTTTACAAATGGCTGATTTTGAAGCACAAGTGGTGGAGTTTTATTAAAAAAACAGTTTGCTGCTATTTGTAACCTTTTCCGCTTTCACCCACTCTAATTCTGTATAAACCAAAATTATCATTATGATTTATTCGGCAATTGCATTATTTGCCCTATCGGCAGTTTTAGGCTTAAGCATTCTCATTAAATGGCTTACAAAAAAGCAAGCTCCAAAGGGCGTAATCTATTCGCACGGCATAGTAGCGGCGGCAGCGCTTGTATTAATCATACTTTACGCTGCTAAAAATCCGGCCCATTTTCCCAAAGCCAGCATTATTCTTTTTACGGTGGCTGCGTTGGGGGGATTTTATATGTTCTTTAACGACCTGAGGAAAAAAGCGAGCCCGCTTGCCGTTGCCTTTATTCATGCCCTGCTTGCGGTGGGTGGGTTTATTCTATTGCTGGCGTTTGCCTTTATGTAACGCATTATGAAACTTTTTGGTCACCCGGTTCATATAATGCTCATCCACTTTCCATCGGCGCTTTTCCCCATGGATCTAGTGTGTGCATTTATGGCGTATTACACAGGGGCTTCTTCCTGGCAATACGGGTCGTTATACGCCATGGCCGGTGGGGTGCTGCTGGGCTGGCTGGCGGCTTTTTCAGGCATGGCAGACCTGGGGGCTGTGGCAAAAAACAAGCCGCCGTCAGTAAAAAAAGCGTTGATTCATGGCGGAATAAACACAGCAGTTATCATTTGTTACACGCTTTTTACAATAATAGCTTTCAAAAAATATCCATTGCCTGTTAAAACCGATGGCCTGCAGTTGGTGCTTAAAAGCATTTTTGTTGTGTTAATGACAGTGGGTAACTTTATGGGAGGAGACCTGGTGCTGAAAGACAAAGTGCTGGACGAAAACCAAACAAAATAATTTTAAACTTTGGAGTATGAGCCGTATTAAGGAATTGGAGCATTACACCGATAATGTGGTAATTGATAAAATACTGAAGGGTGAGAAGCAGCTTTACGAATTGCTGATCCGGAGAAACAACCCGTTCCTGTACAGGATCGCAAGGTCTTATGGCTTCAATCATCACGATGCCGAAGACCTGATGTAGGAAACTTATGTGCAGGCATTTTTCGGCTTATCAAAATTTGAGGCTAAATCTTCTTTCAAAACGTGGATCACCCGGATTATGCTGAACAATTGCTACCAGAAAAAACAAAAATACAGGTTTAAAAACGAAACGCCAGTCGCAGATATCCGCACTGAAAAAACCATCCCTCTTTTCCATAACCAGATGAATACCGAAAAAAATGTGCTGGCCAGGGAGCTGGGCCATGTGCTGGAAAATGCGCTGAACCAGATTCCCGAAGATCACCGCCTGGTGTTTACACTTCGTGAGCTTAACGGGCTTAGCACCAAAGAAACTGCCGAAACGGTTAACACCAGCGAAGCCAATGTGAAAACACGCCTGAACCGCGCAAAAACAATGTTACGCTCCGAGATAGGAAAAATGTATTCGCCGGAAGATATATATGAGTTTAACCTGGTGTATTGCAACCGGATGGTGGAAACCGTAATGGCAAAGATCGGTGCGCAGTGTCATAAAACAAAAAGCGGCTCCCCGGTTGAGTGAGAAGCCGCTTTAAATTTTGTTTTACATTATTTTAATTTCCACTTTTCAGCAATTTCAGCATTGGTGCCTTCGCCCTCTGCCGGATTAGGCTGGCCTTTACCGGTGGTAATAAGGTTATAAAGGCTTTTTGTGATATACACGGTCCAGGCATCAAAACATACGCTATAACATTCATAGTCGGGCACCAGGCCCTGGTGCGTAAACGTTACTTTTGTTTTATCGCCCTCGTTCGATATGTCAAACACTAATTTGGTGTTGATCCATTCGCTTTTGTCTTTTGTAAAATTAAACTGGTTGTCCAACACCTGGTACACCAGCTTCTTATCCGGCACCATTTCAATAAGCTTCAGTTTGCATAAATGAATGTCGCGGTAATGGTAAAAAAACTCCTGGTTGAGCTGGTCGGTAGGGCCTTCAATTTCTTCCGACCACCAGGCGCGGAAGTTTTTAATGGCGTTGTAAGCCATTGCCGGACTTTGATTCACTAAAATGCTGGCTGTGTAACTTTTTTCACTCATAATTATTTTTTTTGTATTAAGGGTTTGTTTTTTATTTTCTGCCTGAAGGGTATGGTTGTTTGGCAACAGCACACTGCTTAACGTGAACGCTGCGATGAATGGAATACTTTTCATATTGTTGTTTATTACTTATTCATGTTGTTTTACACTTTAGGCTTGAATTTCTGATTTCACTATGTTCATTGTCTTGGTGAGCCGGTAGCTATCGGCTTGTCGAACCATGATAGCGTGAGCTTGTCGACCCATCCTTCGAACAGGCTCAGGATGACAGCTAACCGTAAAGTTAACAGATTATTTAGTTTAATCACTCAGGCAGGAGCGCCCGTTCCGGTTTCACACAGCGATTTGAGGCTGATCAGGAACCGGCCCCAATCGTGGTTGCAGCCGGCAAATACATCGCTGTCGGTTCTCCAGCCTGAATGCGCGAAGCGCAAAACCGTGCGTCCGTCTTTTTCCTGCAAATCAAAAGAAATGCTGGTGTCTACCCAATCCTCAATCGATTTAAGACATTTCCATTCCGTTCTTTTATTAGGAATAAGCACGGTCACTTCCATTTCGTTTCTAAACGTTCCAAATGTAAATACATTCACAAACCCCACTTCGGGCCGGGCGGTGGTTTGTTTGGCCCACCAGTTTTCAAGTCCCTGCTGGGTAGTAATCGCGTCGAAAATTTTTTCAGGGCTTGCTTTTATCACCACATTATGTCTTATTTCTGCCATGCTTTTTTGTTTTTTTAATGATTAAACATTTACAATTACAAAGTTACTGTCTGAATATGGCTTACCTGAGGTGCAAAATGGACTTTGTACCGGGCAGATTTAGACAGCACCGTAAACCGTCGGACATGGGATGATAAAGCGTTCAGCATAAAAAATTCTACCCGTGTTTGCATTGTCCGCTGCCCCGGTAAAATGCGGCGACTTTTGTTTAAATTTACCCGGTTCATTAAACCATACACTTATGACCCGCATTTTACTGGCCGAAGACGAACTGAGCGTGGCAGACTTTATAAAAAAGGGGCTGAGCGAAAACGATTATGAAGTGCTGGTGGCCGGCAATGGGCACGCTGCGCTGGAACTGGCAAAGCAGCCGGGTTTTGACCTGCTGATACTGGATATTATGCTGCCGGCTAAAAACGGGCTGGAGGTGTGCCGCGATTTAAGAATGTTGGGTATTAAAACGCCCGTTCTGTTTCTTACCGCACTTGGAACTTCAGAAAATATTGCCCTGGGCCTGGATACCGGTGCCGATGATTACCTGGTGAAACCCTTTAAATTTATTGAGCTCAACGCCCGCATTAAAGCACTGCTCAGGCGTTCTTTGCCCCACCCTGAGCCGGTCGCGGGCGATGCCCCACACCTGTATACCCTCGCCGATCTTACAGTGAACGATGCCGCCAAAACGGTGAAGCGAAACAGCCGCGATATTTTACTCACCGCTACCGAGTACCGGCTGCTGCTGAGCCTGATAAAAAACAAGGGGAGGGTGTTGTCGCGCGCTGAGCTGCTGGAAAGCGCCTGGGACATTAATTTTAATATGGGCACCAATGTAGTGGATGTTTATATTAATTATCTGCGCAAAAAAGTAGAGGCCGATGCAGAACAAAAACTTATTCACACCGTGGTGGGCATGGGGTATGTACTTAAGGAAAAATGAAAACCAGCACTAAAATTATACTCCTCCTCAGCGTGGTGAGCTTTATTATTGTGGTGGCCTTTGGCACTGCCATTTATTATTTTACAAACAAACATGCTTACGTAGATTTTTACGAACGGCTGGAAACACGGGCCCGCATCTCGGCCCAGTATAATCTTGAGCCGCGCAATCTAAACGTAGAACACTTAAGAACGCTGAGGCAGGAGTATCTAAAAAAACTGGAAGCCGAAAAAGAATACCTGCTCGAGCTGCAACCGGGGGCCGATATACCGGCGCTGGCCGCATCGCAAAACCTGCCTGCCGAGCTGATAGAACACCTGGCGCAGAGCGGCAGCGCCCGGCAAAAAAAGGGAAGCTTGTTTTATGCCGGCCTGCGGGTTAAAAAAAACAATCGTTCGTTCCTGGTGGTGGTTTCGGCCGAAAACTATTACGTATCGCATCATCAGCTTTTTCTGAAACAAACTCTGCTGGCGGGCGTAATTTTAGCAGCCCTGCTCATTGTGCTTCTTTCGGTGTTTTTTTCGCGGCAAATTTTTGTGCCTATAAAAAACATTACCCATAAGGTGCGGCAAATAAGCACCGAAAGTATCCATCAGCGCCTGGAGGTGCGTCAAAACAACAACGAGATCAGCGAGCTGGCGCATACGTTTAACGACCTGCTGAACCGGATTGAAACCGCTTTTGAAACGCAGAAGAATTTTATCAGCAATGCCTCGCACGAGCTGGGGACGCCGCTTACCGCCATTATTGGCGAGGCTGATGTGGCTTTGCTGAAAGAGCGAAGCGCCTCTGAGTATCAAAAAACGCTTGGTAGCATTTTGCACCAGGCCGAGCGGCTGGATGGCATCACCAAATCGCTGTTGTTTTTAGCGCAAACCGGGTACACCGGAAAATCCATTCCTTTCATCATCCTGCGTGTTGACGAAATTATATGGGAAACCAAAGCGCTGATCGACAAGCTGAATCCCGGTAACCGGATAGCGCTGGACCTGGATCTGCTGCCGGAAGACCCCGTAAAGTTAAAAGTTCGTGGCAACAAGCAGTTGCTGCACCTGGCCTTTGCCAATATTTTAAATAATGCCTGCAAGTACTCGGGTAACAAAGCAGTTACCGTATTTATTGCCTCCAGCGGCAGCCATGTCATTGTAACCATTGTTGATCAGGGTATCGGCATCCCTGCCGACGAGATGCCGTTTATCTACGATCCCTTTTTCCGCGCTTCCAACACACGCCTGTTTGAAGGTTATGGCATAGGCCTGCCCTTAACGCGCAACATCATTCACATGCACCACGGGCAGCTGCTGGTAAGCTCTGCTGTAAACTCAGGCACCACGGTAGAAATAAAACTGCCGCTTATTTAACAGAATTAAACACTTTCTAATGCCGTTCTAATCCGGTTCTTATTTCCTTTTAAGATGGTGGGTATAACCTTGTAAAAAAATACCAACCATGATCAAAACCATTTTAATCCCAACCGATTTTAGCGTGGCCTCGCTAAATACGCTAAGGCACGCACTGGAGCAGGCAAAGAACAATCGTCATCACATTGTGCTGCTTTACGCCGAAATATTAACAGATTCGATCAGCGATTTGCTGTTCTACTCGCGCGAGCGCATCATTAGCCCTCATATCACGCCGGCATTTATCGAAGCGCTCGAGATCATTAAAAACCGCTTTGAGAAAAAGGTGAGCGACATTGAAATAATTCCTTTTCACGGAAGGACAATGAGTGCCATGCAAACTTTTTTGAAAGCCAATAAGGTGGATGAGATCTTTATCCCTCCTATGTTTTCTCTCTCTACCGCCAAGCAAGCTTTTGATCCCCTGCCGTTTTTAAAAAAGGCGGGTGTGCCGGTGCATGAAATTAAATGGGGCAATGCCATGCTTTTCAGCGAAAAAGATCAGCTGCTTGCCCTGCTTAACTGGGCTAAAAACTAACAACATGCGGACTTCACACTTGCGCTGGCTTTATGCCGCTGTTATAATGGCGGGCCTGCTATCGGTAGCCATGCTGCGCATGCATTCGCAACACCCGGCGCGCCTGATAGAAGGCGAATGGAAAGAACTGCAATGGGAATACGAACAGGTGAACCGGGCCGATACGGAGAACGCACACTTTAAGCGCATCGGCGAGGAGGTAAAAGCGCTGATTGGCGAAAAACTGGTGATTCATAAATCAGAAGTGTGGCGCTTTTTGCCCGGGGGCCAGCTGCAACTGGAAGGACAGCAGGGGCACAAAACCATTAACTGGAAACTGAGCGGCCGGGGCCACATATTGGAGCTGAAGCACCGCGGTGCAAAAGAAAGCTATAACGTGGTAACGCTGAACGATAGCCTGCTGGTAATTCACTTTGACACCGACCTGGAAGTGCGCGGCATTGCCAAACTTACTTTTATAAAAACATTAAAAAACGATGCACTATAATTTAGAACATACGCGCAGTTTAAAAGACAATGTGGTGCTGGCCCTGCTTACGGCTTTTACCGCCGGAGCGGTGAATGTTCTGTCGTTTATGCTGTTTTTTGCCTTTAGCGGCAACATTACCGGCTACTATGCCATTATGGCCGCAGAAATAATGCGCGGCAACCTGTACCAGGTGGCGGTGGTGGCCGCCTGGATTTTTTTATTTTTCCTGGGAGGGTTCAGTTCCAAACTCATACTGATCCATCTGACTACGCGGCAGCCACATTTAGCCTACACCCTGCCTGTTTTTTTGCAGGTGTTATGCCTGATGGCGGTAGGATTTTATGGCGAATATTTTTATAAGGAAACACTTGATGAAACCGAAATGCTCATTAGCCTGCTGGTGTATGCCATGGGTTTGCAAAATGGCTTTACGGCCGGCATTTCGGGTTTTGCTGTTAAAACCACCCACCTTACCGGTGCCACTACCGATATGGGCGTTTTGTTTGCTTTGTTTACTCACAAGCAATGGCGTAACCAGGCCGCCTTAAAAGCGAAAGCCTGGCTGCTGCTGTTTACAGCAGTTGGTTATTTGGCCGGGGCGCTGCTATCGGGCCTTGCCCAGGGTCAAATGGGTTTCAGGCTGTTTTATCTCATCTGTTTTGTGCCGGTGCTGGTGCTCGTATATGAGTACCGGCGAACACCGCAGCCAAAATACCGCCCGCTCGAAAAAGCCAAAAAACCCAGGCCCGAGTATGAGCGCCTGCAACAGTAACATTATTGCTTCGGCAACCCAATAAAAGCGCTTATTTACCCAACCTTTTTAGCGGTTGGTATGTAGCTGTTAATATGAAGAAACCGTTACTTTTAACCACAACCGCAGCTGTTTTTTGTTTGCTGCTCACGCTTACTCTAAAAACTACCGCTCAACAATCTTTCTGCGCCCGAAACTATATCTATGATGTGATGGCGGCCCTGGTGCAAACTCCTGACGGCGGATATGTGCTGGGTGGTTACAGTCCCGATAGTGCAGGCGCCCACGGTTTTCACCTGATGAAAACCGGCGCTGCCGGCAACCTGCTTTGGACCCGCACCGTTGGTGGCTTTAGCGACGAATGGGGGTATTCGCTAATCAACACCTGGGATAAGGGCCTGGCCATGGGAGGGCTTACCTATAGTTTTGGCCAGGGTCAGCACGATGCCTACATTGTGAAGCTCGATTCGCTGGGAGCCCTGCAATGGTCGCGCGTGGTGGGAGGCAGCAATTTTGATTACCTCACCTCTATTGTACAAACCAGCGACAGCGGCTATGTGGCAGCCGGCACCACCGAATCGTTTGGCGCGGGCTCATATGATGTTTACATTGTAAAGCTCGATCGGCTTGGCAATGTGCTGTGGACCCGCACCGTGGGAGGCACCGGCACCGACGGGGACTTTTTGGGCACTTCGGTAATCCAGACTGCCGACGGTGGGTACGCCATAACAGGCGTTACCCGGTCTTTTAACACCAGCATCGATATTTACCTTATAAAACTGGATTCGGGCGGCAATCTGGCCTGGACCAAAACCATCGGTGGTTCTGTGATAGACGATCCTTATGGCATTGTGCAAACCAGCGATGGCGGCTATGCCATTGCCGGCAGCACCTCTTCTTTTGGCAATGGGTATGATTTTTACCTGATAAAGGTAGACACCGTGGGCAACGTGCAGTGGACCCGCACCGCGGGCGGCATCGGAAATGAGCAGTGCTACGGGTTTGTTAAAACTTCCGACAATGGCTTTGCCCTGGTAGGGCGCAGCGATTCGTTCAACACAAGTTATTTCGACGGTTACCTGGTAAAATTTGACGCCAACGGTGCTTTTTTGTGGTCGCGTACCATTGGCAGCGGCAACCCGCAGGATACCGAAGAACCTAAGGACATTATCCAAACCACCGATGGAGGCTTTGCCCTAACCGGCGGTACCCGCAATTTAGCGCAGGGCCCACAGGCCATGAAATGTTACTTTGTAAAGCTCGATGCAAATGGCAATGGCTGCTGTGTGAAGGGTGTGGACGAGGGGCAAACCGGAACCGGCGGCACCAATCAGCCAACCGGTGGCACAGCCAGCAGCGGCGGGCTTTCCACCACAGGCGGTGTGGTTAAAACATATGGTGCGCTCAGTGCATTATGTTCGGGGGTGGTAACCGCTATCCACGAAACAGATCTTACCAACAAACTATCGCTTTTCCCCAATCCGGTTGCCTCGCAAACAACTTTACAGGCTGAGGAATTTTTGGATCAAGCCACCATTGCTATCGTGAACTGCGTGGGGCAAACCGTAAATGAGATAAAGGACGTTTCGGGATACACCGCCACCATTTCGGTAAACAGCCTCGTCGCTGGGGTTTATTTTATTCATGTCAGGCAGGGTGGTAAGGTAGTGGGTGTTCAGAAAATGATTGTGACTGGCTAGGTGACGGGATTAAAGGTACCCGCGGCGGGAATCCAGTTGAACCCCCTTTTAACCTCCGGTTGAAAGACACAGAGCGGCTTTGCAGGGCGATTGACCGTATCAGGAGATTTTAAAATGTTCACAGAGAGTCGCTGTTCGCGATTTTGCGAACAGTTAAATTACGTGAACAGTAATTACAAGTGCATTTTTTCCTCCCATTGAAGCTCGGGAGCTAATTCTGTGTTCGAGAATTCCAGGTGGATCACACGCCTTTGTTTGTTATTTGTAGCCCGGCTAGAGCTATGAAGTAGAAGAGGTCGCATAAACATTACGCCACCTTTTGGCACAGAACAAATAGCTTCTTGCTCCGCTGTCCAGTCGATTGTTTCGGGGCGATAAATGCCTTTACGGTGCGAGCCGGGAATTATTTTCAAAGCTCCGTTATTTTCATCCGTATCGTCAAGATGAATACGAATGGTATAAATGCTATCGAGAACTTCCAGAGGCGGTTGAACGGCGGACTGGTTTTGTTTTTTCGTCCACTGGCTGTAACCAGGAATGTCTGCTTTTTTATTCACGGAAATTGTTAGGTCCTGGTGATAAGAAACAAACCAGTTTGATTTTTCAGGTTTATCAAAATAAATGGACTTAATAACAAAAACGTTCTCGCCAATTATGCTCTTTATTATGTTCTTGAACTTATCAGTAAACAGCAATTCGCTTACCTGCGGTATCTCTTTTAGGAATTGCCGAATAGCGAATAAATCATTTGATTTTCGAAATGTGGCTTTTGAAGTGTCTGCAGAATTAATAACTGTTAGGATATTCTCAATTTCAATATCTGAAAAAATATTGGCAAGCACCGAAAAACCTAAGTCTTCAAGTTGTTGTTTGGATGTCATTATCATTTCCTTTAATGCATAAGGAGCGAGCCTTTACTTTGACAACCTTCCCATTTTTTGAAAAAACAAGGTAATCGTCATTGAGCTTTGCTTTTTCTACCAAACGCTGAAATGCAAGCTTAGTTCCCGCGATTATCTTGTCTCTTAGCTCGGAATATTCGTGGTCATTATCCATAGGATGTATTTACTTCAATAGATACTCCGCGACCCAGCTTGGAGTGCTTACTGCGTTATTCATTGCAACATCATTGCCATCGGTAATTTCAGCAATGAGTTTTGCTTGAGCGCCTGAATTATCAAATATATAAGCCCTATTTGTATTCTTAACAGCTGGATTTAGGTTCTGTAAACTTCTGTAATATCTGCTTTTAATTATTCCAGGTTCTACCGCGTGGCCTTTTTGCGCCACCCTTACATTCACCCTATTGTTATTGATTTCAGGATCCTCAGTTGCTATATAATATAAATAAACTCTATACCCGTTCTCCTTGGCTTGCTTGAGGAAGTCTACTTTACTTTCATGGCTCATGACAGTCTCATAGGTAAACGAAATACCATTAACCAGAAGTTGTTGTCTCAGGAGTTCAGCAAGATCTGCGGCCAGGTAAGAATCTATACGAGTTTCTACGCGCAAAACGTTAGTGTCAACCTTTAATTTATTCCAAAGATCTGGCTCAGTTCGTTTCATCGAAGAAAAATTACTTACTTTGAAAAAATCATGCACCAATTTTTCGTTTAGGCTTAACTGATACTTTTCAAATGATAGTGATCTTGTTTGAGAGAGTTCCAGTTCGATGTCATCAGCATTTACATATACTCCAAGGTCGACTTGTTTGTCAACGAGTAAGGCTTTAAATATGGTGGTTTTTCCTGAGCCGTTAGGGCCTGCAAATACCCTCATCCTTTTTGCTGACATATTATTTCAGCTTAAAACGCTCAGGTAAGTTGAGAACTGGTTTTTGAATATCTTTAATGAAGAGCTTTTTGCCGCTTGGTTCTATGGCGTATAATTTGCCATTTTCTTCTACATAGACTGGAACATTAGTTTTTCTGGCATTCTGATTGGCAGCGAACGTAGCAGAAAATACAGCACCTAAAAGGGCACCGATCATAGCACCATCCTCTTTATCCTTCGATAGAATAGAACCTAAAGCAGCGCCAATAAGGCCGCCTGCTACTAACGATTCAATACTATTATCTTTTCGGCTCATATTACAAATATACTAAATTTAAGGCGTTTATTTCTTTGAAGCCTATATATAGAAGTTCATGAATGTCGCTCCTTATATCATTAAATTGCTTTGGTATCAATGGGACTTGAACACCTAACTGCTTGATAAATAACCTTCACAGAAAATCTGAAAATGCTTTAAAAATCAACAACTTGTTGTTTTTCAGTGTTTTATCTCGTTTTTCACCCGCAACGGGAATCTAATTGAACCGCTTTTTAGTCCGGTGAGTAGTGTTTTGTAGGGTAAAACCCGGTGCCAGTTTGTTAATAACGAGTTTATCGGCAGACCTGTCAAAGCCAATACCCTCGGGAAATACAGCGTTTTGGATGATCCTTTTTAAGCGGAGATTTCCGGTCAGCCAGAGGCGAGACAAGTCTTTCATAACACCCTCCCTAGCCTGGTACAATTCCTCTTTTGATAACAATCCTGCCCGGGATTTATCTAACTGGATTTCGATGGCCTTTTTTTCCTCCTTTAACTTCGACACGTATTTTTTATAAATCGATTGGCTCACTTCCTTTAATACGTACCGCTCTTCCAAAAGTTCTAGTTTGTTTCTGGTAGTTGTTAGGTTTACTTTTAATTTGCGCTGATTGTTGCTGATTTGATCAATTTTAATGAAATGAGAGGCAAAGTCATTTTTCAATTTTGGATGTTTTTTTTCATCAATCTTTATTTTAATTAGCAGCTCTGCAAATAAGCGATGAACATCATTAGCGTTCCTGTTACTTCCGCAGCCCTTTGTATTGCACCGGTAATAGTAAAGGTTCTTTTTGCCGGCTTTGTAGCCGGTATAGCGCCCATCACATAAAACGCAGGTCAGTAACCTTCGAAGTGGTAAATCTGGGTGATCTGCATTATTGCTTCTCACCGGATGATCACTTGTCAGCCCCTCGCTTACTTGCAGGAAAAGTGACTTTGACACAAGTTTTTCATGTTTACCGATTACTAACTGCCCTTGTAAGCTATTGGAAGTGATGATCCCACAATAAAATGGATTGTGAAGAAGTCTCGACATTCCTTGGCAGTTAATCTTTAATCCCATTGTTCTCAAACGGTCGATGATCTCACTTTGAGATAGCTTTTCATAATATTTCCAAAGGAAAGCCTTTCGAAGCAATTCACCTTCTTCGTTAATAACAATAGACCGGTTTCCGTTAATGGTTATAATGTCATAACCTCTTGGAGGTTTCATGCACCACTCGCCTTTCAAGAGTTTATTCCTCATGCCACTAATGGTCTTTTCCCGCCGTAATTGGTTATCATATTCACTAAAAATAAACTGAATGTTCTGCTGTAAAGCTCCGCTTGGAGTTGTTACATCAGCCGGCTGCATCACTGAAATCACAATAATTCCCTTCTTCTTAAGTTGCTCGGTGATGTAAATTGCGTTTGCGCCCGATCGGGAAAACCGATCAAGACTTAATACAATGATGTAGGAAATATTTGTTCGGCTTTTAGTTACAAAAGAAAGCATGTTGTTGAATTCAAGGCGTTCGTCTGTTTTAGCACTTTCATAAGTGCCACCAAAATAGGCCATAATTTTGTATCCATGTTTTTTGCAATACTCTTCGCAGGTCTTTCGCTGAGTTTCAAGGCTCAGATTGGTTTCGGCTTGTTCTTTAGTGGATACCCGCGTGTAAATCACACATGTAATATTCCTGTTTTCTGTTGGAGATTTGCCCTTGGCAAATCGCTCAAATTCTCGTAATGAGGTCATAATTAACACAAATTTAAATCTTCAAGGATGAAGTAATTCAATAACAAACTGATATATCGGTATAATTGCCTATTTATCCAGAAAATCAGTGGTGATACTGGTAAGATACTCCCGGGATAATCAAAAAAGCAGCGGTATGACTTGGAGAAATTAGCGGGGGAAGTTAAAAAAGATGGTGGGATGATTGTGGGACGATTAAAACACATTAAAGACAATTAAAAACAATTAAAAACAATTAAGAAAACATCGGAAAAATCGAATAATTGACGGATATCGGTAAAACCATAATACCTTTTCTATTGGAAGGATTAGATGATAGATTGTTATACCAATAATATTTAAGACAACTGATCAAATTGAAAAATTTTCGGTAAGTCTAATTATATCAGTCCCAAACATCTGCAATCATCTGCATGAGCTTAATTCGGGTGCAAACACCTTAAGACAAGGTCGTTTTAATCCAATTTTGCCCAAAATATAACCGAAAGCTACGAAAGGGCGGTAAACCGCCCTCTTTTTATAAAATGAATTAATTTACTTTGTTATAACTCAACCCATCAACTCTAAAACTATGGCAAAAGAGAAAGATTACAATTATCATATTATAAATATTCCTATTAAAGGAAATACGAAAGAAAACGCAGACCTATACATCGAATTTTTTATGTTTCTCTTTCAGCATAGAAAACCTGTCGAGATAAAAGGTGAAAAGGCGGGAATAATAAGACGATGTACGCCAACAAATGATGGAAAGGCTTTGTTTGGATATGTATCAACTTTCACTAAAATTGGTAAAAACTGGATTGACATTGAAAAGCTTGAGCGTGAAGAGGTCGAAATTCCTAAGAATAAATTCCCCAATTTGAAAGAAAGCATGTTTTTCTTTTTCCCAAAATACCACCGTATATTAGTTTTGAAGACGAGCGATAGTGCCTCAATAAACATGGTGCTTGCTTATTTTCAGGAACTACGGAAATCAATAAGAAAGTATGATTATGATGTATTTCTGGAATCATCGTCAGATGCTCTTGAGCAATTGCTTGCCGCCGATCAAGTCTTGATGCTAAAATGCGATGTAACCTATACAAACGCAGATACGGCCTCCGAAGCATTTGATTTTCTGGATGGAGAACTGAAAAAGTCCAACAGCAAGTACTTTGAAATAACAGTAAAAGGTGAGAAAGACGGTGGTATTGATATTGAAAAAAGTAAAGTTCTAAAGGGTGCTACGGAATTATCAAAAAATTATGGATCCTTCGAAGCAACCATTATAGAGCAAGGGAAGAGAAGAAAGATAAAGACAAAGGATTATCCGAAGGTTTTGAAAATCAAATCAAATCTTTCGGAGTTGGTTGCATCAGTAGATAAAATGTTTACGAGTTTACAAAGATATCTCGGAAAATGAGCAAACAAATTGATATAAAAGATAAATTGACAATGAGGGGGATCTTTTTGATCTACAACAGACAGGTAATAAAAGAGTCTTTCCCTTTCAAGTTATCTCTTACTATATCATTACTTTATGCTCTCCTTTCATTTCTTCTCTCAAGCGATCAATTGGATTTTGCCAAATTTCTAATCGATAAAATTGATACCCTATTTCCTAACCTTATAGGTTTCTCTTTGGGTGGATATGCAATAATTGTTGCTTTTGGAAATACAGACTTTCTGAAGCGAATAGCCAAAAGCGGAAAAAACTATTATGAGTTGCTGAATGCTGTTTTTGCTTTCAGTATCTTGGTACAAGTTCTGGTGCTTTTTATTGCTTTGGTTTCTGAGGTATTTGTCAAAGCAACAAAGGAAATGGAGTTTCCCCATGATTATAAATTTTATCAATGGGTTAACCTCTGTTTCAATACAGTAACTCTATTTTTTGTGGCATGGGCATTGTCTTTGATACCATATGTCGTGTCAAATATTTTCATATTTGGCGAAACCCATCACGAGTTACTGAGGAACGAACCAGATGAAAAGCCAAATGACAATAGCAGCTCCAAGCCAAAATAAACTTACAATATGCCGCAAATACTTCAAATTGTCGCAGGAACACCTAAAAAATAGTTCTCCCAGAAAAAAGACTCGGTAAACAACCTTTTAACCGGCTCCCACTAGGATTTCTAAGGTAAGGTAAAAATTGCTTAGTAAAAACTGTAGAAACATCTGATTCTCTTCTTAAATAATGTTGTAGGACAGAAGAAAATTGATGTTCCCACCTACTATGCACACAATTTTCATTAACTAATGGCATCTTATTTCTTAATGTATCTATGTTTTAAGGCGTAATTATGTAGCTCAACACATGTTTTAGTATTGGTCTTTTGAAAAATTTGATGTTTATACCACCTTGCTGTATTGGCAGCAAGTCCCAATTGTACAGCGATTTCGTCCGTACTAAGATCTTGGCAAAGCAGTTTTAAGATGTTTATTTCTTTTTGTGTAAGTTTTTTTAATCCTCCTAATGGTGAAAGCCCGTGTTTGGCCAACAGCTCCAGTACTTCAATGTCAAAGTAAAATCCTTCATCCAGCATCTCGTGTATGGCACGTATTAGGGTTTCCATTTCTGTGTATTTGGGCAGAAAGCTTGAAGCTCCTAGTTTCACATTTGCGAGGATTTCAGAATCATTTGTAAAAGCGCTAATAACAAGGACTTTGACCTGAATGTCGCGTTCTTTGATCTCCTGGAGAACCTGTTGACCATTCTGAAAGGGCATTTCAATATCAAGGAGCAAAACATCAGGTTTGTACTTGCTTAATTTCTGCATCAATTCCACCCCATCTTTAGCCTCAAAAATTACTTTCATTTCAGGATAGTCGCTGAGCATTTTAATGAAGCCCTTACGCACTAAACTGTGATCTTCGGCTATTCCAATTTTAATCTTTTTCATTTGCAATTGGGATTTTGATAAGAATAGCCGAACCGGCTTCACTTTGAATGTAGCTAATACCTGCTTTTAACATTATCAGGCGTGAACGAATTGATTTTAGGCCAAGTCCAGTAGAACGGTTTTCCATTTGTTCAATTTCAGCATCACTAATTCCTTTGCCGTCATGTAAAAACTTAAACGAAATCCAGTTAATTTCTGCCTCTATTTTTATTGTTAGATTCTCGATATGGTCATGTTTTCTCAAATTCTGTATCAGTTCTAATGATAACCTGTAAACGTGCACCTCTTCTTGTTTGGTAAAAGGAAGTATTTGAAATGGAGTGTGATTCTCCAATGAGGCGGCTATTGTGAGATTTTGTTTTTTTAAATGTGCCTGAAGAGCCGGCAAAAGTCCGTATTTAATAAGTTCTTTAGGTATTAGTTCAAGCGCAGCATCCTTAACACTTTGAATAGCCTGAAGAGTAATTGTTTTATTTTCTTCAATACTTTCAAGCTCTAATTTGTTTTGTTTAATATCCTTAATGATTATTTCAAAATTTTGAATGATAACAGATAGCAAAGGTACCACTTCATCGTGCAGCGTTTGGGCAATCCGCTCACGCTGCTTTTCTTCCGCCTCCGAAGCGGCGGTAAACGCTACGAGGTTTTTTTCTTTATCTTTCTTTAAGATTCTGGCACGGGAAATGAAATACAAGATGGGAAGCGCTGAAATAATTAGCAGCATTGCGAAGTAGATCAGTCCAATTGAAAAATTTATGCCCGTTTCCGTACCCATAAAGCAAATGCAAAAAGTAGATTCGACATTAAATTAATGATGCGTTGTATAGTATGATAAAATCGAAATTCCTCTTCATGGTTGACTAGATAGTTATTATTAATAAAAATAACCAATGCGGTAGCAAAATAAATGGCCAGGCCAGTATTCATGTAAAAAAAAGGATATTCTAAAAGACCTGGTACTTTCTCATCAGATATGTTTTTCAAAACAAAGAATAGGATACTAAGTATTACAATGAAAATGGCTTCAACACTTGTGGTCAAATCATTCCTGAAAAAAAATAAATCAATTTTATAAAAGCTCAGGATAAATGTAAGAACACAAACCAGAAAAGAGCAGAGGATAAAAGCCCTAACAATACGGTAGTTCAGCTCTAAATAAAATAACCGAAATAGAAAAATGTATTCCGAAAGTGTAAATAAATTTTGTGTTGCTTGTAACGCCGTTTCACTTCTGTAGCGCAACATTAAGCTAGCTATATCTGTAATAGCTGCGGTAATAAGGTAATAAAATAAAACCCTCTGAACACGGACGAGGGTTTTATATCTTACTGCTCCGGCAAGAATTGGGATGAATACGCTGTACCCGGAAGCATACATTATCGGGACATACAAACTAGGCATGAACCTACATTGTTGTATTAAGCGGATTGGCGCTGCTGCAATCAATAGGACAGGTCACTGACCGCTCTGCCAGCTTGCCCTGGTATAAGTCGTTACCACTGGAATCTACTCCAGTTACGATAAGCTGTTTTTTACCAGAATCGTTTAATCCATAGTAAATTCTGATACCAACACAACCAGTTTGCTGTAAAATTTCGGTGATGGCAGCTCCACCAAAATAATGGGCAATAATTTGCCCCGGGCTTATTGTGTCTCGAAATCGTTTTGTCATAGCGGCTGCTTCAGCCAGGCTTATGCTGTGGTCTTCTTGTCCAGTGTAGCTCATGTGGTTTGGGATTAAGATTTAACAAGTTTATGGATTAATCCCTGCCAAAGTAATGATTTTAGATCAAAAACCTTATATTTTTAAATGGTCAAAAGTTTAACTTTTGAAAGAATTTAGGCATCTACTATTAGACGAGCAGTTTAGGGAACTAGTCTTGAAATAAAGCCTATTAAGCGCAGGTTTTTAATCTTTCCCTTTTTTGGGCGGCCTCAAGAATTTTAAACCCGCTTCAAATATGTATTCAAAGTAGGCTGGTAAATTGCGGGCTCTCATCTTTTTCATGATTTTTTTCTCCTGTTTACCAACACCGTTACCGGTCATTCCGATTTTTTCTCCGATTTCTTCTTTGTTAATGGTTTGATTGGCACTAAGGTGTACAATGTCCTTTTGGCGTTCAGAGAGTTTTATAGGTGGGCGTTCATTATTTTTAAAGAAGTATGTGCCACCTCCACTAACTTTTTTAATGATCTTAATTAGTTGTTCCTCATCGGTATGATCCTTTGAAATATAACCTTTGGCACCACGTTCCCTAAAATCGTCAATCAGCACCTGTTCGCTAAAAGAACTTAGGATAATAACTTTTTTATCTGGATATTCCTGGGAAAGTTTACTCATGGCAATGCTTCCATTCATGTCGGGCATCCTCAGATCTAGCAGAATCACATCGGGGGAGTGGGTTTCCAGATGTTTAAAGAGATGTGAGCCGTTTACAGCTTCTGCTATAACCTCAATGTTCGATGATTCTAAGGCACTCTTAATTTTTTTACGATAACCTTCGTGGTCTTCGGCCAATATAATTTTGATACGGTTTTCCATTTGGTTGCTAACGGATAATCATTCAAGGTCAATCAAAATTGGTAAAGAAATTGGCACTTTACAAAAAAATGTTTGCTAAAGTACCGTTTAGGTACGTTTTTAACAAACTTGCAAGGAACACGTATTGACAGGGCGGTAATCCGCGCTTACTTTTGACCGCTTTAATGAGAATACGTAAAGCCCTAAGCCTACTCGAAACTAAAATGGAGCCATATTTATTTTTCTGGGATGAATGGATTAATCACGAAGACTGCAACCTTAATGAATTGGAAATTAAGTCAGTCAACCTCCATCTTAAAAACAAGTTTAAATGTAGTTTTCTTGATACTATTTTACGCAGTAAGGAAGCAGAAAAGGTATTGTTGATTT
Organism: Bacteroidia bacterium; assembly: GCA_044221905.1. Taxonomy (GTDB): domain Bacteria; phylum Bacteroidota; class Bacteroidia; order B-17B0; family Aurantibacillaceae; genus Aurantibacillus. The sequence continues at coordinate 489,631 of JBGAOE010000003.1, read as the reverse complement.
GCAAAAAGTTAGACGTTGGTCTTCAAATATTCAGAGATGTGATCGTTATTGAGTTTTTATGCACATTAATTCGATTTGGAAAGCACTACAAAGACGGTTTTGATCATTTCTTAAATACGTCAATCAAACAACTAGCAATTGAAACTGAATTGAAAGACGTCTTGCTCAGATTCAAGATGTTTTCAATTGGACTTTTGTTTTCCTTCCACCAAGCCGATGATTTCAGGAGGGGATGGATGTATCACGTTATTGTTGACTTCGTCAGTGTGAAGAAAAGATTAGATAAGGCCAACAGGATTCTAAAAGGGAACGTTGGTGACATATAAACAATGGTTTAAAAAATAGTTTAGAACACTCAATCAATACAAAGCGACATGGCTTTACTAAAACGCTTAATAAGGATTAACTTTCTTAGCATGATTGTTGGAATCGTCAAAAACTATCTTATTGGTAACAGAAAGTTTCCCTTGACTATAATTGCCTGGAAAAAATTGACAAAACCTTAAGAGAGTATTTATAGCTTTTTAAATTAGCTGAACGACTTTTAATTTTCATAGATACAAGCTAAAAGTGATGTTTTAGCAGAGATAATAATCCTTATATGAACTTCATACATTAATACACCTAAAGATATTCACTATTAAAACCAATCCACGCATGAAAACAGATAGCCCATAATCGCCGACCATTTCAGAGTGTATCGCACAGAGTGTATTACGCTCAAAGTCATTATTCTCAAACAAAAAGAAATAGCAATATGAAAAAATCAACTAAATTGTTTCAGGCTTTAGTTATTCTCTTTATTAGTCTGAATATGTTTGGCCAATACACTCTAACTTCTGGGGGCTCCTTTTTCAAGGCAGCTGATCGGTTCGGGAATGATTTGCCTTTTGAAAATTTACAATTAACAACTAATCGACCACCTGGAGGTAGTGGAAATGTCATTGCTTCGGCACCGTACCTGGGATGTAGCGCTGGCTATTTTGATCTTTACTTCGAAGCGGGAAGTTATTTTGATCAAAATGCTCAGGCAGCCAATGTTCTTTGTCAGGTTTTTAAAGACATTTCAGCTTTTTTACCATCTCCATTATCAGCACCCACCAATACAGTGCGAATAAATATATACTGCGGTAACACTCCAAGTGGCTCCCCTGGAGCATTAGGGACTGCCTCTGGCGTTTATGTGTTCCCGATGCAGCCCGTTAACCCAAACCAAACCATTCTTGATAATCAAATTTACAAGGCAATTATTTCCGGGATAAACCCCTACTCAAGTCTAACAATTGGTTATTTGGTGAATGCAACAGATTTTTACCATGGTTATGTAAAAGCTAATCCTTCGCCCTCAGCCGGCTCATGGAATTTGAGTTTAACAACGTCAACCATCACAAGTAGCCAATTTGATTTTTACACTGTAATGTTACACGAAGTTACTCATGCTTTAGGTTTTGCATCCTTAATTGGCCCTAATGGAGCTTCTATTTTGCCGGCCGGTAACAATTATTTCGCTCGCTATGACCAGTATTTGAAGAGTTATACCGGCGCAGCGTTGATTGGTAGTTCCACTCCATCCTGTAATACTACAAATTTAACCTATCAAGGACTCGTTAATTATGTAAATCCTGGTGCTTGCACAAGTACTACCAACTTGGGAATTACCACCTGTTCTGCAGCTGCGCAATATAGCAGCTCGAATGTGAATGTTAAAGTTTATACTCCCAATTGTTTTGAAGTAGGCAGTAGTTTAAGCCATTTTGAAGACATGTGTACTGTTCCCGGTGGTTTCACAACTGTATGTACTGCCACTCCGGCTCTCTCCAATAACAATCTGTACTACGTTATGTCCGATGCCCAAAGTCTAGGCAGTTGTTATGTTAAACGCTATTTAAGACCAGAGGAGCGATTTGTATTGTGCGACATCGGTTACTCCGTAACAGCAACTTATCCTTCCACAGTGGCAGGTGCCAATTACACTTATTCAGCAGGAGCTTGCAATGCAAATACACCAGTCTGGGCAGATAATGATGGTTTTGCTAATGGCGCTTTTACGTTTACAAGTACGGGCACGACCATAAATATCCCAATAACGACAAGCATTATTACCAATGATTCGCCAAATACGACAACAATCTCCTGCGTGGAAGCCATGACCGGAAATGGTACCGCTTCAATTGTTGGTGGGAACTTATCGGTAACAATTACATCTGGAACGGGATTAGTTTTAGTGAGGTATCTCCCTAAAACCTCTGGTGGAATAGTTGGCTCTCCTGCTTATGTTTTTGTTTACTTCGTTACAAATGGATGCGCTAGTACAAATCCTTGTAATATGGTACAGAATCCAAGTTTTGAATCTTTGGGAAGCCCAGCAGGATGTGGATTATCTGGCACCGGTGCGGGCATTGGCAGTATTGACTGCTGGGACCAATACAGTATTACCGGGTCCTGGATGTATGGTCGATCTTGCAATGGACCATACTCCATGTTTGCGCTAGGCTCGAATAGCAATCCAACGATTGAAAGTTTTAATGGCACGCCAAATGACCATATTGTGAATTTGTATTGTGGCCCCAATGGTACATCGGGCACATTTTCTTCTCCTATGAAAAATAATCTAAGTGTTGCGCTAGTGCCAACACAAACTTACCAGGTTTCGTTCTGGGTAATGAACTCTCCTGCGCATAATTACTATTTAGTTGCTAATGATCCAGTTGTAATAACCATCGCATCTATGCCAAATTTTAATGTGCCTTACGCGCCTTCTTACCCAAATACGTTAAATATCATTAAGGAGTTTACGGTTAATCCCAGCTCTGCATGGTCGTTGATTACGCAGACCTTTGTTTTTGCACCTACTCCTTCCGTCAACCATGATGTCTTAATTATTGGGTTAAATCCTACAAAGACCATGAGTCTTACTAGTTTTAGTGCCAATAGATATTGCTTTATCGACGAACTTAACCTTGCCCCAGCTCCGGCCGCCACTTTTGCCATACCTCAAGGTACGGTATGCGGCGCTCCGACTTATACTAATCTGGCGCAATTTGCCTCGCCCATTCCAGGTACTTTTACTGGCGCTGGCGTATCGGCAATTACGACAACTGCAGGCACCAGGTATGTGTTTACTGGCAGCTCTGTAGCTCCGGGTAATTACTATCCAATCGCATTTACTTACACTACCGGCGGCTGCTCAAACACGATTTACCAAACGATACCTGTTCCCGGAATTAAGCCCTCCAACTGCAGCGATGGTTATACTCTTACCGGAATAGGATTCGGTGCTGGCACTACTTACACTTGGATGCCCGGAAACGCCACCACAAGTGTAATTGCTGTAACGCCAACAACAGCGTCCACCTATTCTTTATCGATGAAAAATGGCACCTGCCAGATAACTTATACCGTGACACTCTCGCCCTGCTGTCCAATGAACGCTCCGAATCAGTACACTAGTAGTGTTATTTCAAATACTGTGGCCGGCACCATTACTTTTACCAACAATGTCACAGTACCTACCGGAACAACAGTCACCTTGCTTGGTGCAGATCTTATGTTTGGGCCGGGAGTAAACATTACGGTGAATAATGGAGGGTACCTTAAAATTCTAGGTTCGCACCTTTACTCTTGTGGTAGTACACTGTGGAAAGGAATTGTTGTTAATGATGGCGGGCGTGTTATAACAGACGCTCATCCAACAACTGATTATTCAAGTTTAATTGAGGATGCCGCTATCGCAATTGATATTAGCAACCATGCCACTTCAACTTATACGGACGTTTTGGTAGCAAAAAAGACGGTGTTTAATAGGAATTATGTTGGGATTAATATTTCCAGCTATACCAGAACTTTAGCAGCCTATCCCTTTTCTATTTCCAAAACTGTCTTTACCAGCCGCTCTTATACCTCCTCGACCACCCAATGGGTTCAAGTTGCAAGTTTGCGAGCTGCCACGGCAACCACGCTCACTTCTTCCCCTTATTTGATGGCCGGAGGCAGTGTCTCCAACATTAAAATACCATTTGATAATCAACCTTCCCAAGCTGGAATTAAGCTGAGTGACGTAGGTCTTACCTCCGGCAGCACTTTTTACAGCATCTTAATAGGCAATATCAACTCCGGCGAGTTCAATATTGTGGATGCGCATCGTAGTGGGATTTTCTCTTCTAATAGTAACCTAGTAGTTAATAACGATGTCTTTCAAAATACACAATATACCGTAAATGCTACTGGTGCCGGTTCAGGCATTTACCATGAGGCAACGACAAATATGAACACTAAGCTGGATTTGACCCCAACGAATTCGTTTGTGCCGTTGTTCTTTTATGATTGTCACAAAGGTGTAGAAGGTAAAAATGTGTACCGGTTTAATATGGAAAAGGCCAAATTTTCCAGTAGCCAAACAGCTACTAACACCGCTTATGGCCAGGGGAATACTGGTTTATTGCTTACCACTAACCGTTTCCAGTACTATATTAAGGACAATTTATTTACCAATATCAACAACTGTATTAATATTCCAGTAACACCAGGCCCGACAACGTTGGTAGTAGCCAGTTGCTCTATCTGTGTTCCTTATGGAATTTATGCGGCCAATATATCGGTTATCAATAATACGTTTACGCCAGGTGCTGTCGCCGGCAATTACCTGGGTAAGGCGGTAAATCTCACGGTTCCTGTTGGTGCAGCTATGACCATCGCCTCAAATGGAAATGTAAGTCCTTACGTTGTAGGTGCAGTAATTCAGGGAAACAAACTCGATCAGGTATATCGCGGAATATACGTTGATGGTTTTGTAAAGTACCAGGCAACCGCGGCCAGCAACACCTTAACGCTAATTCAGGATAACAACAATCCGAATAATACAGGTCAACATGGTATTGATTTTAGCAATACGATTGGTTCAATAAATAGTTACGGCAGAAGCGTTATTAACGGTAATGACTTAAGCGGTATTGGCACTAATTCCCTAACAAATAACCTGGCAAGTTTGGTGTATTGCGCTGACAATTCAGGGGTATTAACACCAAGTGTTACCTGTAACGATCTGCATGAATCCTACAATGGCTTTACTTTTTATGGTTCGAATATAGGAACGCAGTGGAGTGCTAACAATATGAAGGAGCTGAAACGCGGTATGCTTTTGACTGATAATGGAAAAATTGGTCAACAGGGAACTGGAAGTATTGGCATGGGCAATAACTGGAATGGAACCTGGACGTCCGGAACGAATTTTGGAGTATATACCTTTAGTTCAACGGCAACCATGTCTCCATTATATGCTTCCAGTGGCAGTGCTCCAGCATATCCTCCGAATTTAAGCGGCTTACCTTTAAACTTATCGTATGGGTGGGCAGGCAATGGGCCAATTACCACTTCTGTTTCCAATAATTTTAATTGTAGTGTGCCAAATGCGGTAGTAACTCAACCTTCCATTCCGAGTAGCGGTAACTATGGAACAACGGATGAATATTATATCGCTCAAAGTGCATTGTATCGTTATCTGGATATTAACGACAGTATAAAAGATGCGTCAGGCACTTTAAAACCTTGGTACAATGGCTTGGCGGGTAGCAGCTTTGATAAGTTTGCGCAAGCTGAAAGGAAGTTTATTGTTGGCGATCTGACTTCTGCCAGGGCACTTTATACAGCTATAACTCCGACAAACAACATAGAAACCAACTACAAAACCTATTACGGTTTGTATTACACCTATGCCAACAGCAGCTTTGCCCCCACCAACGGAACAGACGAAACAAATCTAAGGTCACTGGCAAATGGATGCCCAAGTAAGGACGGGGCTTGTGTGTATCAGGCCCGGGCTTTATATAATTCCGTGTTCGGTACTGCCTCAAATTACCCAATATGTTCAACCAGCGGTGCCAGAATAGCGAATTTTGGTTCAATGGAAACTACTTCCGATTGGAGCATTAATTTATATCCAAATCCAGCGACTCATGAAGTAAGTATTACTAGCAATCAGGCAGATCAAATTTTGGAAATCATTATAGCGGATTTGACGGGAAGAGTGGTTCTTAATAAGACTTTAAAGTTAAACGGGTTTACCTCCACTGTTGAAATCGGATTAATAAATGGTGCTTATTTAGTAACTCTTGCAAGTCAACAAGGACAAATGACAAAAAAACTAATTGTCGAAAAATAAATGAAATTTTTTTAGCGACTAACAAATAAATAATGGTTCTAATAAACAAGATTTTATAATAAAACAAAACTAACATGAAACAGAATAAAATTCATCTCGTTATTTTGCTTTGCGCTACGCTTTTAAAGCTGGCGGCGCAGCCAACAATTAACAACATTCCGAGAGTGTTAACTCCGGGAGGAAAGTTCGATGCCGTCTTTGATCGCTTCGGTAAAAAATATGATCTTGCAGATTTGAACCTGCGATCTCCAAGGCCTTTGGGGAACGATAATTATACTATTGCCACAGTACCAACAATGTCCTGTGCAGCTGGTTATTTTAATCTCTATTTTTCACCTGTTAGCAGCATGTTTGCAACAGGTTCTATGAGCGCCACCGCGCAGGCTATTATCTGCCAGGTTTTCAGAGATATTTCTGGATTTATCAATTCACCGCTTTCTTATACCGGCACCACGAACCGAATCAATATTTATTGCGATGACGTAGGCGGGACTTATCTTGGCACCGCAAGTCCGTTTTTTGTACTTCCGGCCAATACAACCAACACCGCCCAGGGAGTTATAGATGGAATGGTGTACAAAGCCCTTACAAGTGGTGTTGATCCTTATACATTGTTGCCTATTTCTTCGCTTTCTACCAATGGTCCAGGTGCATTTTACCATGGCGTTATAAGGGCGAATTCATCGCAAACGTGGAATTTTGCAGTCAACTCAACAACAGCAAACCCCACCGAATATGATTTTTATACTATTATGCTGCACGAAGCTACACACGCGCTTGGTTTTTTATCACTCATAGGGCCATGGGGTGGATCGGTTTTAACTTCAAGCAATACTTCGACTTATTTTTCTCGCTATGATCAGTTTTTAAAAACTTATAGTGGCGTACCATTATTGTCTGTTTCAGGTTCAACGGGTTGCCCTAATAGTAACTTGATTCTTAACCCTGCGATTACAGTTTCTACTTCCATCGGACTGTCAAACTGTACCAATACTGGTACTGCTTGGAATTCCAGCAATTGTTCGAGCGCTTCCATCTATTCCAGTCCGAATACCACCGCTACCATTTACACGCCAGCTTGTTTTGAAGATGGAAGCAGCATGAGCCATTTTGAGGATCTGTGTACTTACCCACCTACTTTTACTTCGGCTTGTACATCTACGTTTGTGTCCGGGTTTAATGATCTTTATTTTTTGATGAGTAACGCAAATGTTCCAGGCAATTGTAACATAAAACGATATCTCAGAGATGAAGAAAAAAAGGTGTTGTGCGATCTGGGCTATTCTGTCAATACCACCTATACAAGTACTGCTGCCGGTGCAACCCACACCTATGTTAATTGTGCGCCTACGGCTACCATTGTGGGTTTAAACGACGGATACAACAGCGGCGTTTTCACTTTTACAACAGGCACTACCAGTTTAGTTATTCCCGTTTCTTCAATTTTAGGAAATGACATTCCTTCTAGCGGTCTTCAAATTTCCTGTCTGGAAATGCTGTATAACAATGCTACTTATACTCTCGGAGCAACAAACTTAACAGTAACCGGGGCTCAGGCGCAAGGATTGGTTATTCTCAAATACTATCCGCAAAACATAAGTACCCTTCAGCAGGGTAATGCAACGTATATTTTTGCGTATTTCGTACCAGGTATCTGCAACGCTGCTACAGCATGTAACATGGCGCAGAACTCTAGTTTTGAAAATTTGACCGGTGGCAATCCATCATGTGGGGTTATAAGTACTACCTCGCCACCATCGCCTGGCTATCAACCCATTACATTTGGCTGCTGGGATATTTATGAAAATACAATTTCTGCGCCCCCCCTTCTGTTATCAACTTCCTGTCCGACAAATGCAGGAAGCTATTATCTGGGAAATAATACACTTGGCTTTAATCCACCACTTAACAGCTTTAACGGCGGTAATAATGTTGTCGTGTTGCAGGCAAGCCCACAAAGTGTATCCTCAATGAAAAACAAGTTGTCATCCAACCTTGCTCAGAGTAATGCGTATAAAATATCCTTTTGGGTGAAGAACTTACCTACTTTTGTCAGCAACAGCTTCACTTATAATCCAAACAATGCTTCCGCAGTAATTACAGTGGCTTCTTACCCTATCTTTGCCATGACGCCGACACTGAATTTTCCAACGGGTTTAACTACACTTGCTCAGTTTACTGTTAACCCATCCAATCTTTGGTCGCAGCTTACGGCCACATTTGCCATGTCTCCTACGGCTCCGAATCAGGGGGCACTAATTATTGGTCTTCACAATAGTAATAGCGCTTCTGTGCCAACTGGCGGCGGGAATATGATGTGTCTTATTGACGAGATCAACCTGGTGCCGCTAGCAAGCCCCACTTTTGCTATTCCACAAAGCACACTTTGCGGTACTACAACTTATACTAATTTGGCGCAATATACTTCGACCGTTACCGCGGGCGCATTTTCAGGAACAGGAGTTACTTTTAGTGGAGGCACCTATAAATTCAATTCGCCGGCCAGCCTGGCTACCGGTATTTATCCGGTCGCGTTCACGTATACCAATGGTGGCTGTGAGAACACGCTTTGGCAAACCATATATAATACCTCACTTAGCTCGGGAACTAAGACGCTTTGTGTCAATTCTTCTACCGGTACTGTGTTAAGTGCTAATAGTCCCACTTCTTCCTCTATGGATTTTGCCTATACCTGGCAACCCGGCTCTTTATCCGGAATAAACCCTACGGTCAATCCAACGACCAGCACCGTTTATACAGTCACTGCTTCAGCGGGCACGTTTTGCCAAGGTACTAATACAGTTGGGGTTACTACCTTTACTAATTGTTGTGGCACCTCCACCTTTGCTGCTTTCTCTGCAACCTCTATAGCCTCCAACACTGTGCTTATGGGCCCGCTGGTAGTTACAAATTCCATCACCGTACAATCGGGGGCTGGTTTAACACTCAACGGTCAGATTATTTTTGCCAACAATGCCGGAGTTATTATAAATGGGGGAGGTGTTCTTGGTTTGCAGGCAGCGCACTTACTTTCCTGCGGAACTAATATGTGGAAAGGGATAAAATTACAGGACAATGCCTATATGACTACTACTATCACTACAACCAGCCTTATAGAAGACGCTGAAAGAGGTATAGACGTAAGCCCACAAACAACCAGTGGACTAACCACTATACTTGATGTATCGGACGTGATTTTTAATAAGAACTATATTGATGTTAACATAGCCGGCTACCAGCGCACATCCACTACCTATAGCAACGTATTTTCTATCAGGAACTGTGTTTTTACCTGCCGCGATTATACCTATACCACTACGCAATGGCCCAGCGCTTCCACTTCCACTGCTGGCTTGCGAACAGCTAATAATCCTACCACTGGACTGGCAGCCCCGTACTTGTTACAAAGTGCTCCTTTGGCTACTTTAAAAAGCCCATATACGGGCCAAACTTCTCTGATTGCAATTAAGCTTAGTACTGTGGGAGTGACGAGCGGCAGTACGTTTTATGATGTAAGGCTTGGCAGTACTACTGCTAGCGAGTTCAACCTGTTTGACAACCACAATACATTTGTTTATGCGGAGGAAAGCAATTTAACCTTTATAAATGGCGCATTTCAAAACACCTTCTATACCGGCACATTAAGCCCTGCCAATGGTAGTGCTATTTATTACAAAACCCTGACAAGTAACTTTAACGGAAAACTTGACCTTACTGGTGCTAATACTAGTACAGGTGTTCGTTTCTGGGATTGCCATAGGGGCGTTGAAGGTAAAAATATATACCGATTTAATATGGAAAAAGCCATTTTCCGTAGTACGCAAAGCAGCAGCAGCACTGCGACTTATCTTCCTGGCAACACAGGTTTAGTATTAGGAACGAACCGCTTTCAATACTACATAAAGGATAATGAGTTTACCAACATCAACACAGCAATCAATATCCCGCTCGCTCCTGGTCCGACTACTTTAACAACGGTTAATTGTTCACTTTGTGTTCCTTATGGAATCTATGCAGCCAATATTTCCATCATTAATAACAATTTTTCTTCGGGTAGCGGTACTAACACATACCTCAATAAAGCGGTCAATATAACAGCGCCTAATACTTCGGCTTTAACTATAGCGCCAAGTGGTAACGTTACACCTTACGTAATCGGAGCAGTGATTCAGGGAAATCGTCTTGATAAGGTAAACCGTGGAATTTATGTTAGCGGATTAGTGAAATATCAAGCAACAGCCGTAAGCAATACTGTAACTTTGACTCAGGATAACAATAATCCTACAAATTCAGGTCAGCACGGTATCGACTTTAATAACATGATTGGTTCGCAAAATGGTTTTGGAAAGAGTGTAATTACAGGTAACGATTTGAGCGGCATTGGTACAAATTCTCTTACAAATACCCTGGCAAGTTTGGTTTACTGTGCTGATAATTCTGGGGTTTGGACCCCAAGTGTTACTTGTAACGACTTGCATGAATCCTATAATGGATTTACTTTTTATGGTTCTAATATAGGAACGCAGTGGAACGCCAATAATATGAAGGATTTGAAGCGGGGAATGTTTTTGACTGACAACGGTGTGATAGGCCCGCAAGGAACTCTAAATATTGGTATGGGGAACAATTGGAATGGCACTTGGACTTCGGGAACGAATTTTGGAATATATACCTTTAGTTCGACGGCAACTTCTTCAACATTATATGTTTCGAGTAGTAGTGCTCCGGCATATCCTCCGAATTTAAGCGGCCTACCTTTAAACCTATCGTATGGGTGGGCTGGCAATGGGCCAATTACCACTTCTGTTTCCAATAATTTTAATTGCGGTGTACCAAATGCGGTGGTAACTCAACCTTCTATTCCTAACAGCGGTAGCTATGGAACAACGGATGAATATTATATAGCTCAAAATGCCTTGTATCGTTATTTGGATATTAACGATAGTATAAAAGACGCATCAGGCACTTTAAAACCCTGGTACAATGGCTTGGCGGGTAGCAGCTTTGATAAGTTTGCGCAAGCTGAAAGGAAGTTTATTGTTGGCGATCTTACTTCTGCCAGAACGCTTTATACGGCTGTTAGTCCAACAAACAACATAGAAACCAACTACAAAACCTATTACGGTTTGTACTACACATATGCCAACAACAGTTTTGCACCGACCAATGGAACGGACGAAACAAATCTTAGGTCGTTGGCAAATGGATGCCCTAGTAAAGATGGTGCTTGTGTTTATCAAGCCAGATCTTTATACAATTCTGTGTATGGGACAACTTCAAACTACCCTGTATGCTCTAATAGTGGCGCTAGGATGGCTGATCTTATGTCCCTCGAACCTATTGCATCTTGGAACGTCAGTCTTTATCCAAATCCTACTACTAGCCAATTAAATGTCGCAAGTAGCCATGCAGATGAAATTTTGGAGATAAGTATTAAAGACCTCAGTGGTAGGGTAGTGCTTCATAAAACCGTAAAACTGAATGGTTTTATTACTACCTTAGAGTTAGGATTAATGAATGGAGCTTATTTGGTTACAGTTGTTAATGGAGAGCACGAGCAAATTACAAAAAAATTGATTATTGAAAAATAGAATTTATAAATTCAAGAGACAGCAGTGGCATTTATTGCCATTGCTGTTTATCTGTACATTATTCAAGGCTCAGCCAATTGCTAATGTAATAGCTAATGGAAGTTTTGAAGAGGTATATAATTGCACTGGTCCTTCCTATCCCTTAACTATTGCAAAGTATTGGTTGAGTATTGACTCAACTTCTGTAGCCGGTGGGTATTTTGGAATATGTAATGGCAGCATTCCACTTAACGGTAATACTTATCAATTTCCACATACTGGAAATGCTTATGTAATGTCAACATTCTATTATGGTAGTACGGGTCGAGGTTATTTAAAAAATAGAATGAGGCAAAATTTACAAGCTGGCAAAACTTATTGCGCAAAATTTTATGTAAATATTACGAATACCAGTACTTATGGAATGGATGGTTTTGGAGTTTATTTTGGAAATGATCTAATAGACACAATCACAAAGTGTACAATTCCTTTACCTTATATTTCTCCCCAAGTAGACAACACTGCGGGAAATATAATTTCAGATACTTTAGATTGGGTACCAGTTACAGGGACTTTTGTGGCTAATGGTACGGAGAAATACGCTCTTATAGGCAATTTTAAATCAAATGCTGCTATTGATACTGCTTTGATCAATCCAACGAATATGCCATTGGTGTTTACGGATGTCTGTATTGATGATGTATCTTGTTTCGATATAGATTTACCTGCTTATGCAGGAAGAGATACCTCCATTGTCCCAAGTGCCAGTGTTTATATAGGTCAACAGTCAGATGTTGGAATTGATGAGGCTTGTACCTGGTACCAACTACCTAACATATCTACCCCAATAGCAACTGGAGCAGGCCTATGGGTGAATCCAATTGTAACTACAACTTATGTTGTTCGGCAGCAATTATGGTGCAGCGGGGTGCTTTGGGATACGGTGGTGGTCAATATAAACCCCGTTGGTTTTGAGGAAAACTCAAAATCTGGTGAAACTATTGATATTTTCCCTGTACCGGCAACAAATGAGTTGGATATAAGATTTAAAAACGCCTTCCCGACAGATCAAATCATAAAAGTTCAGCTATTTGACGCATTTGGAAGAATAGTTTATGATAGGAATTTGACCCTTGATCAGCAGAAAACAACTATAAACATTCAGCCTTTCCCTTCTGGTGTTTACTTATCAAGGTTAAGAAACTCCAAAGATGATTTGCTTAAATCAACCCGGATAATTATTGAAAAGTAGCTTATATGGGCATTATGTTATTAGATCGCCTAATGATTGTTTCAAATCATCAATTTTACCAATTGCTTCCCATTTGCTTGTCATTACTTCCTTAATTTTATTTGAAATTATTTTTCTCTGTTTAGAGTCTTTGCTAATTGGTAACATTAACTCTCTCCATCGTTCAGCAATGTTAGGAAGAGTAGTTTCGATCAGAACTTTATTTTTTGCTTGTAGATGGGTCAACCTATGGGACAATAAATAAAGCAAATAATAAGGATCAAGGTCGTATGAGTTATTTTTTTCAAGTATGCGTAAAACTAAAATTTCTCTTGTATATAATGCTTCGGTATCAAAAGGAGAAACCATTGCGACACTCCCAATTCGATAACTCCCTCTACGCACGTAAACTATGTCACAAGCTTCAATATTCTTGTTTTTTCCTTTTTTTTCCAAATAAATCTCAGCGGTAATTTTAGCAGTTGGATCTTTATAAACCTCCCAGTTTACAATATCCTTTACTCTTACATATGGAATGTTACCCTTGCCTTTATATTCAGCTGGCGGGGAGCCATGGCCATCAAATGCGGAAATAATGCCTTCTCTCATTAATTCTTTAATTGGGACTAATTCTAGCTGCTCATTAGCCGCTAAGGTTTCAATTTCCTTAATTTTGTTTTGCCAAAAATATCTAGGCACTAGAATATTTTTAGTTAAAGCAGTTTTGCTTTTGACTTTAAAACAATATTTACGGAATTTTTTATCTTGAAATTCTTCTAAAATCAATGGTATGTCGTCCCATAAAGAAGTTTTATCGGACTCCTTTTTCGTAAAGTTCCATCTATAAATCTCTTTTCCCAAATGATCATGTCCGATTTCTTCAGCTACCGCCATGTTAATTTCACCTTGCTGGGGCCTGTTTTTTTCCAGAATAATAACTACACACTTGGCGTTATTGTGAGGCCTAAAAGTATTATGTGGTAAATCTAACATCCACATTACATTATTATTCTTAAGCATATAATGAAGTACATACCGAGATTTTGGGGCATGGAAAAATGTCTCAGGAAGAACAATCCCCATTCTTCCTCCATCTTTCAATAGATTAAGCGACCGTTCAATAAAAAGGATCTGTATAGTTTCTTCCTTTTTTAGCTTATTCGTCTTTACGTACAAACCTTCCTCTTTTTTCCATTGATATGCTAAATCAAATTGCTTAAGCTTTTCCTCTCCTTTAACTTTTATATCCTTTCCAAATGGTGGATTAGCTAATAAAACATCAAACTTTTCGAGATCAATTTGTTGTTTAGTGGCTGTTTTCCACTCCTTAGGCAACTTTAAACTATCCTCACAAAATATTCCACCTTTTCCATCACCGAGAATTGCCATATAGGCTTTAGCAACCTTGCTTAAAAAATCATCCTTTTCTATGCCTTTAATGCACTTAATAGCAACAGACATCTTTTCTTCTTTCAACGCAAGATCGTTCCATCCATATTCTTCGGCTTGTTTATCTAGGGTTCTCCACATATGTCGCAGACCTTCCACTAAAAAACCACCTGTTCCACATGCGGGGTCAATTAATAATTCATTAGGTTTGGGATCAATAATTTCCACCATTAGTTTAATGACATTCCTAGGAGTAAAAAACTGCCCTTGAGCTCCTTTTAGTGAGTAGCCAATAAATGTTTCAAAAGCATCAGCAATTATATCTCGTTCACTTTCTATCAGACAAAAATTCTGTAATTCTCCTACGACATATTTTATACTCTCTATATCCAAACTAATATTATCTGCTACTTCTATTACCTCATTATATTTGGTTTTAACTTTTTCAAAAATTTCCCTAATCCGTTTTTTTACAGATTTCCCGTCCTCATCTATCCCAACTCGAAAAGAAACATATTCATCTTTTTTCGTGAATCTTTCATCGTATATTTTACAGAAGATCAGGTTTATCAGCTGTTGGGCAATAATCTCATCTCTACCAGTTCCTGTTGCATTTCCAGCTAAGTGATTTCTAATCGAATTAAAAATCACCTTCAAATTGTGAGTAGGCTTTAAATCTTTTCTTTTAAACTTTCCTATGTCCTCTAAACGTTGACCCTTTATGGGGATATTGGGAATTTCTTCGAAGTAAACCTTACCACGAATTTCACTTTTCTTTAAAAAAATACGTTCCTGTCCATTAAACCAAACTCCAATTTGTGCATTTGAAAAACGTAGGTAATCGTGGAGCTGGGTAATACCGTCTTTTTTTGTTTTCTTCTTACATTCAACAATTATAAATTCGTTGGAATCGATTTTCTTTTCACTCGAAAATACCATAATATCAACTGGCCACGATTTTGAGGCGTCGGAAGGACTTGATTTCACTCGATATTGAGGACGTGTTTGAATTTGACCTTTTGAATATCCATAATCCTCCACCAGCTGCCGCGAAAATACCTGAACAGCTTCAAGTTCTTCGGGAGAAGATTTAATATGTTCTCCAGATATGTAGTCAATTAAATAACCTTCTTTTAACTCTTGTCTCCCTTTTTTCATACTATTGTAATCAAATA
This sequence comes from Bacteroidia bacterium, assembly GCA_044221905.1. Taxonomy (GTDB): domain Bacteria; phylum Bacteroidota; class Bacteroidia; order B-17B0; family Aurantibacillaceae; genus Aurantibacillus. Next base: position 474,109 of record JBGAOE010000003.1, on the reverse strand, counting down.
TTAGGCGCAATTTCGGTGAAAATTTCTGCCCGCAATGCTTAGTTTTTAAAAATTCTAATATTTATTAGTTGAAAACTAGTGTAATTAGCTATCAATTCTTACGCTGACTCTGACAACATGCGTTAACTTATTGATTTTCAGAATATTGAATTGATATTAAGCAATTCCGCGCAGTATAAAGGCAATTAGATTCGCCTTGTTCTAATTTTACATCTAAGTCCTTGATGTGGGTAATTAGAAGCGAAACCCCATATATAAACTTGCCCACATAAAAAAATAGACAAAGAGTTTTACCTTGCAGCTATTAAAACTGTAACAAGAAATGGAAGTTCTTTCGCTAGCAGTATTTTCTTCATTTCGTGCAATTTTAAATTAGTTTTCTGCTCTTGAGAACTTTTATAAAAGCTTTTTTGGAAAAATATACCTTCTTCCTCTCTCTTTTTCGGCCTAAATCCGTCGCTAAGGTCGCTTAAAAAGTCATATTGTAGCATATCGCTGATCCGATCCACAAAGCTCAGCTCTATACTGGTTAGTTAAAATGGCTCTTGTGCTATATTTTCCAGCATTTTAAGAACTTTAGCGAACTAAGGAGCACTGATTCTCCGATCTTCCAGAATCTGCTTAATTTTCTTTCCTAGGTGGGTTTTAAACATAAGTATTTATGTTGAGATTATCTTGGTAGTTTTAACTGTTTTGCTAAGTAACATTAGCATGCCGACTTCTGGCCCTGTAGTTTCAGCATCCTCACCAAAGAAGTTTTTAACCTTGCTGCTGATCTTTTTGGGAGTATCATCTGCCATATCTCTATTTTCTGAAAAAATGACCACGCATTTGCCACCATCATTTTTCACACTATTGTACATTATTCCGTTGACTTTATCTTCATTTGGGAACATATATTTAAAATATTCAGTTACAACCTGAGTTGGAACATAATCAATGTGAACACTATCATCGGGTTTGACAGGTGTGCTCATATCTTTTATGAATGAGGCGAGGAATTTGGCTACTGATCTCTTCGCTCTATTGGTTGGATCGAAAAGACTAGGAAATTCCATTTTTGTAAAATCTATCAAATTAAGATCTGTTAAATTTATAAATTTACCCGTCGTAATCTCGGAATCTACCCAAGCCAGGTTTTCAATTTCTTTAAAGCAAGTTTTTTCTTCAAAGGCTCCATAAAACATAGATATTCCAGCTGCGCTCATTCGATTAGCTTTGGCAAATTTTGGTGGTGGGGAGCCAATTTGATCCGCAGAAATGATTTTTTCTCCGGCATTATGCTGCCTACCACGATATACTTTCAATTCGCCTCTTGAGAATTTTTTGAAAAGATTTAATTCAACTACACCTCCTTTAACCGCTTCTAAAATTTCATGAGGATTCATTGCTTCGCCTGAATTTTCATCAAATTCATCTCCAAGCGAACTGTTAAAAAATATATAACGCACTTTATGTTTGATTATCTCCTTAAATAAATCCCAACCGCCATACATATACTGAGCTTTAGTTGCGCCCCATATTCCATCAATTTCAGACCAATAATTATTTTCAAAGCTATACCTTAAATCATCAAGAATGTCCCAATCCGTGCCATCCTCCAAATCGACTTCTTCTTCGAGTAGGTTGATAGTTTCCGTCACTCTAACTCCAGGAAAACGATCTTCATAATAAACAGCTTCCTTGTTGTAAGAAGCTCCTTGGGAATATGGATCGTCATATTCGAAATGAATGCATTCTTCTATGTGGTCCGCTAAAGTGAGGACATCAGTACATATTCTAGCTTTCTCGCAATAGTCACATTTTTCTTTTTTACCATTAGTTTGTATAAAAATCTTAAGATTTTCATCAAGAAAATGGTTTGCGCAAACCATTTTCTCCTTTCTTCCCTTTGTATTCATTTATAGATTCATGTATTTTGAATATAGCTCGTTAAGCCAATTTCGATCCTCCGCCCCAATTGGGATGTAATTTATTAGGTCCAATATTGACTCCTGAAAATATTTTTTTAGCCACAAATATTTATGATAATGCTGTTGGGGACCGTATAAATTTGAACGTAAGTGACGATAAACAGTTTCAATATTAGTTTCCATATTTGGCTTTCGAACGGTGTGAACAGATTCCACAACAATTTTGTTTGCATAACTTACAAAGATGGCATCGTCATCTGTATAACGTTCATGATTCCACACTCCGTAATCATGTATTAATTTGAGATGATCTTCTCTTTCATGAGGGGCACCATTAAATTTGTCATATAACTCCTTTCGAGTTAAACCTAAGTGCTTTAAAATACTTGGGTCTAATATGACTCGTGGATAAATTGCTTCACTTTCAAGTAGAAAGGCTTTTATGTATCCTTTACCAACAATAATATTTTTGTCCTCTTCGATGAACACCCCACCATGCGAAATTCCACCTCGCAACCAGATATCGTTAACTGCTAACGAGTATTGTAAAGTCCTAATTGCAGTTAATAATGTTTTTAGATCGGATTCATTATCTTCTGCAATTAAAATTATAGAGTCACTTATGGAGAATTTTTTTATGTTCTTTTTCTCATAATCAAATATCGCAAATGCACCATCAACAATTTCGAAATATTTTTCAAGCTTTGGCTTTGAATCTGAATTGACTAAAGCGCTAAAGCCCAACACATCTAGGAAAGCCACATATTTTTTTTTAAGTTGAAGTTGCATATTAGACCTAAATCTTTATTGGGTGAGTTCTATTCATAGTTGGTTGTTTAAGTAGTTTATTTATGATATTGTTGTAGGAATTTTTATTTTATTCTTATCCGCAATGCGATAAAAATCGTCTCTAAACTCTGTAATGGTTTCGATCATTCCATTTATTTCCCTGATGAGCCATCGAGAATAATTATGTCTATCAGCCATTTCGCATATTTTGGAAACAATTTTAACATTAAGGTCTGTATTTTCAATAAAAACCATAATCAAATCACACTTGCTATTGATATACATGAAGCTGTCCAGGTTCTTTTCTTCAAATGCAATTGCATAAATCATGTCAATGAAGCCGTGTGCTTTTAAAGTGTCAATTTGATCTCTGCTCGGTAGGAACCTTCGACTTGTTTGATTATACCGATTGAATACATCTCTATTGACCTCCTCAATCTCTTCTTTTGGAATCAAGTTATTTTTAAACATTGATACCAAAATATTAAAAGGATTTATAGAGTCATGGGCAAACCTGCTTTTCCACATCGCCCGTATTTCGGCTGAAGAGTAATCAAGGAATATGATCTTTTCTGGATAATCGTTCAAAAATCGAAGGTCTTTATCGTTTGGAGTATTTTTTAAGAATTCTACAAGACTTTCTTGAACTCGTTCAGCACCCATTTCTAAAATTCGATTAAATACTTTGTGGGATTCGGTTGTCGTCCAATAACTCCGCCCATCTAGCTTTGCTCTTAGTTCTTTAAAAAAATCTTCATGCTCCGAAGGCAAAAGGCTTATATCAAGTTCGTTAATTAAGTGATCGAAATTCTTATTTGGAGGGGTGTACGTTTCATCGAAATGTAGCGCAAATTTCTTTATTAGCGTAGCCAGGCCACCTTCAATAGTGATTTTGGAAACATTACTTCGCAGAAAACTCCAAAACGATTCCACATGATGAGACTCTATTTCGTTGCTCTTAAAATGCGCGCAGTCATTCCTCCTATCTTTCCAATACTTAATTTGATCTCGGATGTCATCTGTAAAGTTAAAAATGGGTGCTCCATTATTTATGAGTTCTGTGAAAATTGACTTTTCCCATTTATCATCATTTTCAATTGATTTCAATATTCCCTCCCATCTTGGCTCTAGAATACTATCTGGTTTTTTACCCTTAATTATAAGCTCTTTTACAATTGTTAGAAAACCTAAATATGAAAACAGTAATGAAGCTCTATATGCACTATTTTTATAGCATACAACTGACTCGTGAAATAATTTTTTCACGCTTTTTTGGTAACCTTTTTCGGCTATCCAACTTTCTATTGGCAGGATCATATACTACTCGCAATTGAGGCAGCTCTCACAATTCTCTTTAATATAGTCTTTGCATTCGTCATACGCGCCAACGAATACTGACGTTTCATACAAAGGAGGGGCTTTTTCATGTTCACCTACAACTGCACAGTTTGTAAATGGTGGTTTGTTACCATATACATTGTTAATTACTACTACCCTGTACTTTCTGTTTTTGATTGCCATAAAATAGTATTGTTTGTGTGAGCTGGAAAAGTAGGAAATTAAAGTTAAAAAAAAGGGGCGGTAAACCGTCCCTTTTCGTCGATTTTACAAGAAAGTACGGTTTACCATGCCAAAATGAGCCGTTTTGAAAATTGTTTGATTTGGGTACTTTTACCTTAACCTTACCGAGGCTATTATATGGAAACAGCAAATCGACTGGAACTACATTATTTTCTTACGAATGATACTCACGACTTTGACGCATTTGTTCGCAACAGATGTGAATCTGAATTGCTTTTAATTGCAAAGGATATCATGACTTCGTTGAACCTAAATATTGAAATAATCAGCGAAATTCCAACTGAAGGAGGATTTACCGAGTTCTGGAAATTTCTGGAGAAAAACAAGGCTGAAATTGCCGTTGGCATATCTGCTATTTCCTTAATTGTACAAATCATAAACGGGATCATGGCTAGAGTCCCAGTTACTAATCCCCTGCAAGACAAGCAGGAACAGGTTCTTAATCTTGATATAGAAGAACGAAAGTTACGAATAGAGGCGTTAAAGAAGGATAAAGTAAATGATCAGGATAGCGAGAAACTCCTTGAAGAGGCGATTGACTTCTTTAATACGAACATAAAGACCATTAAACACAAATCAAATTTTTATCAAACACTTCAGAACTATCTTAACGTAACAAAAATTTCTACTCAAGCGTATGAGGATATAACGCCAAAAGGCCAGCCCAACGTAGTTGAAAGAAACAACTTTTCCAAGTTTGTTCTCACTACTAACGAGCTCCCAGAGCAAACAGTTGAAAACGCCATTATTGAAATTATTGCACCAGTTCTTAAAAATGGGAAATACAAGTGGAAAGGAGTGTACGAAGGCGACACAATTGACTTCTCGATGGAGGATATCGAATATAAGAAATCTGTAGTTAAAAAGGAAATAACTTTTGAAAGTGGATTTTACATCGAAGCGCTTTTAAAAGTACGAAAGGTTATTGATGATTTTGGTATTATTCAAAATAGAGGGTATCGCGTTGTAACCGTCTTAGGTCGGGTTGTGGACAATAAGGTGATTGAAACAGAACAGGGCAAACGTTATAGACGAATCAAAGCAGACTTGAAGAAACAAACAAAAATGGATATTTAATTTAATGTATTATGAGCTATACCATTCGTGTAATTTACAATATTGTGATAAAAAATCCTGATTGCAGACAAAGCAGGTTTACAGTTTTATTGAAGTAGTTTTTTACTACAGTTTATAGCAAAGTAGGCTGTGAAAAAATTAAATTTTCTTCTAACTTTGTTATAAGCTTAAACCTATGAGCTATGCAAAAAACATTCAACCAAAGCTTTAGCAAAGTTTATGATGCCTGCTTAGATACACTGGATGAACTAGACATAACTGTCGATTCAGAAAACAAACAAATCGGCATTATAAAGGCCTCAACTGAATCCACACTACTATCCTGGGGAGAGGAAATTAAAATCATTCTGGAAAAAGTAGAAGCAAGTAAGACGAAAGTAATTGTAAAGTCTGAAGCAACTGCTCAGGTTTTTAGTTGGGGGAAGAATGATAAAAATGAAGCATCTATTTTGAAATATCTATCTAATCAACTTAAATGAAATTATACGTCATAAGTAAAGTCACGAAATCTAAAACTTATCTTAATGTCACTGCTGATACGAGGCAAGGCTTGAGGTATAGGTTTGGTGGTGACTGGTTTCATATATATGATGGATATAATTATCATGTTTTGGAAGTTTATGCCGAATCGGCAGACACAGCTGTTCCAAACACAGCCGCAGGAGCGGTTATTGGAGGACTTGTCGGTTTACTCGCTGGCCCATTGGGTTTGATTGTCGGAGCAGGGCTAGGAGGAGCTATAGGAAACAGTTCAGACACTTCTGAAGCGCAACGCGTTAAAACTTTTAATAGTAGTAGGTGATGGAGAAACAAGAAACCCCAAAACCGCGGCAATTTTCTAGAAAAAGATTTATTCCAATGGCAACAATGTTCTTGATTGGCATTGTTATGATTTTCTCTAGGCTTTCCCCTTCATTTACCATGAGATTTGCTGTTGAATGTTTAAATAGTCGGCCACGCACCGCCATTATTTACTTAGCAGCGTTTATAATAGGAGCTTGTCATTTTTTCTATATAGGAAGGAATGATGAAAAACACAAAGACGGCATATTGAGATTTGGCACTGGATTGTTTGCCTCCCTCGGTGGATGTGTAGGGTCAGGTTTTCTAATTGACAAATCTCTTAATCTTGCTGTAGGACTTATGAAAGACTATTTAGGAATTTCGTTTTTCTTTGTGGATCATAATAATGTAGATTATTTTCCAATTACACTTGTAGTGCTACTAATTATATTTTTTTCGGGATATAACCTTTGGAAAAAGTCAGAAGAATGTATGTTTGAGGCAAGCCATAATTTAGTAAAGGTTGAACCTGAAAAGGCTCCAGACCAAAAGGAGGGATCGAAAGGAGAAGATAATTGTAAGTTAGTTCAATAACTAATTATATATACATTTTTTACTCTTGGTAATCTGATTTACCATCCAAATACAAGACGCAATATCAAAGGAAATCCTAAACGAAGTGTATGGTGGCTTCGCTAATACTGTGGCCAATACGAATACTGCTCATACGATGCTTCTCAAAAGCCGCATTGCAAATCTATGGTCCGCTTCGAACCTAAAATTTATGATTCACTGGAGCTGGGAAAAACCTGTTGATAAAGGGGAAGAGACAGAAGTATTAGAAAGCTAAATGACCAGCAACCACATGTTTATGAATATGAACTCAGTTGAGTAACAGTTGCCTAAACGTTACAAATCTTACTTCAGGCCACTTACTTTATTTTTTCAAAACCATTGCTAAAAAAGGTTTTTAAGTCGACTTCTAGAGCTCTACAAACTTTAATCAAACTTGTGAATCTTATATCCTCACCTCGTTCAATCCTTGAGTAGTAACTTAATGTATAATCGTTATCATATGCAAACGTTTCTTGACTAGTGTAGCCTTTGGCAATCCTCAGCTGCTTTATGCGCTTTGCTAGTAACAAGACCTCTTTGGGTTTTTCTTTGGCTGTTTTTATCATAACTGTTTTTCAACCATCTATATTATTAGTTTAGCACTGTTTATATTAGCTCTAAATAGTGTAGCACTAATTAGTATTTTTATTAATTTTGCACAAAATATAACCGACATGAGCATAAAAAATCTATTGATTTTAAGTTTCAAAAATATTCGAAATGCCCAAAACTTTTTAAAGCTCTTTACTAATGTGCCTAATCAATTCTAAATTAAATTTACGGTGCTCCTCAATATCCAATTGTAATTTGCGATTAATTCAATGCACACTATATAATGCTCATAAAAAATTTAAACCCCCAGATTAGTTTGATTTGTCAGGAATCACCTGAATTTCTGTCATTCTTCTTGCTAAAAAATGGCAGGTGGCTAGGACATACAGATAAAAAAAGATGAAAAAAGAAAAAATATCATCAAACTAGAGCAAAACAGAATAAAAAGCGTTATAGCTGGTCTAAAATGTGTCGGAACTTTATAGTATCGGCACGTTGATGAAGCAGAAAAGTCATAAAAGGGGTAAAGAAGGAAAAAGTTTTTTAGACAATTCATTTGGTGCGCCAGTTCTTTACGAAGGCAAGCACCTTGAAGGATTGACCACAGAAGAAATAGAGCTTGTGAAGCGATTGTCTAAAATAGCAGTAAACGAAGTTATTAATCAAAAACGTAATTCAGAATAAAACAAAATGAAAACAGCCTATCAATATATAAGAATATCACAGGAAGACCAGTCTAACTTCAGCCTATCGGGTCAGGATAAAATGAACCAGGAATATGCCACTAAACACAATATTCGTGTTGTTAAAAGCTTTGTGGACGACGGTTATTCTGCCAAGAACTTTGACCGCCCACAATGGAAGCAGTTGGAAAAGGAACTGGCGAAGCACAAAAACCAGATCGACTACCTTATTATCACCAAATACGACCGGCTGATCCGTAATGCAGCAGAGGGATTAGCGTTTATAGAAAAGCTGGAACAGAAGTGGAATATAAAGCTCCTCTCGGTAATGGAGAATTTCTTTATCGACCCGCATTCGCCGTTTTTCTTTAAAACCAGGGCAGATCTGTTAGTAAACGCGGAATTTGAACGGCGGGTAATTTCCGACCGTTCTAAATTCGGTATGTGGTCTGCCAAAACCCAGGGCCGGTATCTTGGTAGAGCCCCACTTGGCTACGACAATGCAAAGGATGAAGGGGATAAACCCATTATTGTTGTTAACGAAGAGCAAAAGAAAGTGATAGAACAGGTATTCGATGATTTTCTATCGGGACTGACCTATCCAGTAATTAAAAAGAGAGTGAATAGCGCTGGCTTTTCATTAAAAGGCCACGATGGAGTTAAGCGTATCATTCTGAACTATACTTATGCTGGCTTGATACAAACTCCAAATTACAAGGATGAAGTAAGTAAGGTTATAAAAGGGATTCACGAACCCATTATACCCGAAGATAAATTCTGGAAAGCCTATTACAAATTACAAGAGCAAATGCGGCCGCAAGGGCCTAAATCAATTGATGAGCATATTCCTTTAAGAGGTTATATTTTATGCCAGAAATGCGGTGGGTTGCATACTGGTGGCAAATCCAAAGGCCGTTCAGGTTACTATTACTATTATCGCTGCAAAAAATGTAATGGAGAAAATTATCGGGCAGATCACGTACATGAAGAAATGGCTAAAATTCTGCAATCCTTATCCCTGGAAGACAGGATCATTAAGGCGTTATATGCCGAAGCAGAATTGGAATTGGGAAGAGAGCTAAAAGACCGCCATCATCAGCTTAAAAAGGTAGAAGTGGAATACCAAGGCTTAAATGAGAAATTAAGCTCTCTGGAAGAGAAATACATATCAAATTCCATATCGCAGTCAACCTACGATAGATGGTATCCTGCTTTCTCAGCGGAAATCAAAAAGAAGAAGATCCAGTTAAACGAATTAAAGAAGGATGATAACGAAACTCTAGAGCTTTATAAACAAGTTTTACCTTACCTGACTGATTTGGGTTGGATTTATAATAAAGCGGATGTGGTGAACAAACAAGCCCTCTTAAAAGGCATTTTTTTGGGCGGTTTTACCAAGGAAAAAGTGGGCGGTCGAACCGCTTTTCTGAATCCGCTCTTTCTTCCGAAAGCCGCGTCAATAGAAGGATTGTTGAGGATTGAAAAAACGGGAAAACCAGAAAATTTGACCGGTTTTCCCGTTAGTACCCCATACAGGACACAATTCGAACGAAAACCTAGAAGACGTAAGGGTTCTTGCTCAGATTTGGGACTTGTATGGTAAGTCGCTAGGAGAGCATTAACGCTAAACTTACACTTTTACGCCAAATACATAACCTACCAACGCCGACAGTCCCATCGCCAGAGTTCCCCAGATTGTAATACGCACAATTGCTTTGTAAATGTTTGATCCACCGGTTTTAGCTGAGATAATTCCCAAAACGATGAGGAAGACAATCGTAAATCCATACAGCCAATATTCCAAGCCCTGCACAGGAGCAAAAAGTACAACCATCAATGGCAACACTCCGCCGATGGTGAATGACGCTCCTGATGCCAGCGCTGCCTGTATGGGTTTTGCCTGGCTTATTTCGTTTATGCCAAGTTCATCGCGAATATGTGTGCCAAGCGCATCCGCCTCGGTCAATTCTATGGCTACTTGTCTTGCAGTTTCTTTTTTCAACCCCCGCCGTTCATAAATTTGCGCCAGTATGTTCAGCTCAACCTCTGGCATTTCTTTAAGCTCCTTCTTCTCACGTTCTATATCTGCTTTTTCCGTGTCCGTTTGTGAACTCACCGAAACATACTCGCCAGCTGCCATCGACAGGGCACCGGCTACTAATCCGGCAACAGTTGCCAAAACAATTGGTTCTCTGCTATCACTGGCAGTTGTAACACCTATCGCCAGGCTCGACACCGAAATTATTCCGTCGTTAGCGCCAAGCACGGCGGCTCTCAGCCAGTTACTTCTGTGAATGTAATGCGCATCCATGTAATTATCAATGGTCAGCATGGTTTCATCAAATGGTTAATTAAAGATAAACAAATAACAGTATTAGAAAGGTTATTGAAGATCCTTGTTTTTAAATGTTGTTTATAGTGTAAGCAACGTTGAGAAATACATTATTTTCATACAACAGATTTCCTGCCTGTAAAGGAAGACGGATGATATACATGTATCCCATCTCCAATTTCAACTTTGGCCTGACTTCGTATTCAAAACCCATAGCTATTCTGTTATGATCAAATATATGCTCTCGGATTGCTCCCCAAGCATTCATAAAAAACTCATCGTAAACAACCATTTTTAATTTTTGATGGATTGTATACTGTAATCCCAGCCGGTTTCTCAGGCGTACGATTGAAGATGGATAATTATTCAGAAGCCTGCATTCTATCGACAGCCTGTAAAGCAGAGCGATCTTCTTTGTTATTTTTGGGCGAAGTTCTGCTGCTAAGGCGAAACGCAGTTCTTTAGCTGAACTGGCCAACTCATCGCTCTTATTGATAATGGGTTTGTAATGGCGGTAACAGGCAAATGGGGAAGCCGAAAGACGAAACCAAGTTTTGTATTGGTAATGTATCCAGGTTCTTGCCGAAAACAGGAGGTTTTTATTCAGTATGTCCGAGTTTTCAAAGCCGTTTTGCCGCCTATGTTGCAGCTCGGTATCTATTTTTATTTTTTTGGTGGCAGAAAAACCAAGTGTAGTTCTTACCCAGGCGTTGTTATGCATTTGTGCCTGAGCCGGAAATACGTAAATGCATAATACAGTAAACAAGTAGTATACTAACCGCGAAGAGGCCATTAATGAGGAAGTTTTTCTCGTAGCAGCCCGTATAGCCACGTGCCAGCGATAGCACTCAATAAGGTTATGCTAATAACGGTTGCTCCGGTTCCAATCTGTGCAAAGAGCGGGCCGGGACAAGCGCCTGTTAAAGCCCAGCCTGATCCGAAAATTAAGCCACCGTATATTTGTCCTTTATTAAAGGTCTTTTCAGAGATATGAATGGGTTCACCGTAAATCGTTTTTACCTTGAATTTTTTGATGAGCCACACCGAGATCATTCCAACGACGATAGCACTTCCTATTATACCATACATGTGAAAGGACTGGAAGCGGAACATTTCCTGTATGCGGAACCAGCTTACAATCTCAGCTTTCACAAACACAATACCGAAGAGTATGCCTACTATAAGGTATTTTAAATTGTGATACCATTTATGCGTTATCTGGCTTTCATTCACGCACATGGCGTCTAAAGAGCGTACTTCAAAATCTGTATGTTCTGTTTGTTGCATAATAATGACGATGCTATTAAAGTGAGAGGATAAATGGTAAAATAAAATTGGCCATCAGCAAGCCTCCTGTCATGAAACAGATGGTAGCGATAAGCGACGGCCATTGAAGGTTCGACAGCCCCATGATGGCATGGCCGCTGGTACAGCCTCCTGCATAGCGTGTGCCAAAACCGACCATAAGTCCGCCTACAACCATCAGAAAAAAGCCTTTAAGCGACAACAGGGATGACCAGCTGATAATATCTACCGGCACCAGTTCAGAGTAATTTGTAATGCCGTAGTGTGCCAGTTCATGTGCCAGCCTGGGGTTTACCTGAACCGGATTCGGGTTAGCCAATAGGCCACTTGCCACCATGCCGCCAAATAATATTCCCAGCACAAATACCAGGTTCCATATTTCCTTTTTCCATTCGTATTTAAAGAAGGGAATATTTGCGGGCAAACATGCCGCGCAGATATGTCGCAGGGAAGAACTGATGCCAAATGATTTATTGCCGATGATCAGCAATACAGGTACAGTTAATCCTATCAGAGGGCCCGCTATATACCAGGGCCAGGGTTGTTTTAAAAAATCAAGCATGTGTTGTGAGTTAGTGTTGTTTGAGTTTATTATCATTACTTTTCTTGTAGCGAACAAAAAAATTCAGCCAGATGAGCCGTGACCAATGAAAAAACAGGGGAGCGATCAGTATCATGCTTATTGTAATTCCTGAAGCCAATACAATTGCATCCAGGTGGAACCATAACAAATCTGCGAGAAACCAGATTATCAACCATCCAGACATTAATGCATAAGACACATACATGGCACCGTAGAAAAAACCTGGTTCCTTCTCGTAAACCAGCCCGCAGGAGCTACATTGCTCATGCATAGCAGAAAGGTGCTTCAGATTATAGGGATTGCTTTTTTTGAACACCTTTCCTTTATGGCAGCGCGGGCATGTATTAGTAATTGTGGAATAGAGGATCTCAGGTATAATCATGTTTCGTAAAAAATAGTTAACTATTTGGTTTTATTTCTGGTATTAATTCCAAAAGGTAAATACAACGGGCAGAAACTGATAAAGGAAGTTAGTACAAACACGATGGCTATGATACCGGAAATCAAAGCTGCTTTTCCGGATATACTATTTGTGAAATAAAGTACCGCAATCAGTATCGCCATACCAATCCGGATCACTCGATCAATGATACCCATATTCTTTTTCATGTTATTTATTTTTTATCTGTTGAACATTCTGCCAGGTGCCTCCGTTTATCACTGAAGCAAAGCCACTCTGCTCCAGGATGTGTTTCGCCTGTGCGCTGCGATTACCGCTTCTGCAAAACACAACGATGTTTTCCTTTCCTTTAAATTTTACCAATTGAGAAGGTAGCTTATCTAAGGGAATATTAACGGAACCTTTTACGTTTCCTGAAGAAAATTCTGACGGCGTACGCACATCGACCAGAAATGTTTTAGGGTCTTTAACGATTTTACTTAACAGCGTGTTATCCGTTGGAGTGAATAAATTTTTGATGAGTTTAAACATAGTAGATGTGTTGATTAAGGTTAATTGAAAATTTTACTTTGGCAAACAAAATTGGTTTTAGGTACCTGCGTTCTGGCAATAGCATTGAAGCCACCGGCTACTTCGGTAAAGTACCTGTAACCCCTGGCTTGCAAGATGCTGGCTGCTATCATGCTGCGGTAGCCACCAGCACAATGAAGGTAAAAGTGTTCGGTTGGAAGAATATCCTTTATCCAATCGTTTATATAGGCAAGAGGGCGGTTGTAGGCATCCTCAATATGCTCGGAGGCATATTCACTTTCCTTGCGCACATCTATAATCTTGCTTTTACCGATCTGCACTTCTTTTTCAAATTCTTCCGCAGTTATCCGTTTCACGGTGTCGATTTCTTTTCCTGCGTTAATCCACGATTCAATGCCGCCCTGCAAGTATCCCAACACCTTATCAAATCCCACCCTGCTCAGCCGGGTGATTACCTCTTCTTCCTTTCCCTCTGTGGTAATCAATAAAATGGGTTGATTCACATCAACAATGAGCGTCCCTACCCATGGGGCAAAATCACCGTCCAGGCCAATATTTATCGATTGAGGAATGAATTCGGCTGCAAACTGGGCAGCTGGTCGTGTATCCAGTATCAGCGCTCCTGAATGCTCCGCTGCTGTTTCAAATTCATTGGCTTTCAGTGCCCTGCTTCCCTGCTTTAAAACGTTGTCGAAGCTCTCATAGCCTTTCTTGTTCATGGCTACGTTCATCCCAAAATAGGCAGGCGGTGGCAACAAGCCGTCCAGAACGGCTTTAATGAAGGACGCTTTGTCGGGTTGGTTCAGGGCGTAGTTCATTTTTTTCTGATTGCCGAGCGAATCTACTGTTTCTTTCATCATATTCTTTCCACAGGCCGATCCCGCTCCGTGCGCCGGATAAACCGTGATATCGTCCGATAGGGGAAGTATTTTCTTGTAGAGGCTTTCGTATAATAATCCGGCTAACTCTTCCTGGGTCATGTGAGCCGCTTTTTGCGCCAGGTCTGGCCGGCCAACATCGCCAAGGAATAAGGTGTCGCCACTGAATAAGGCTGTTTCTTTACCATTCTTGTCAATTAACAGGTAGCAGGAGCTTTCCATGGTATGGCCCGGTGTATGCAGCACTTTTATTTTTACACGCCCTATTTTGAACAGCTGGTTGTCTTCAGCTACAATAGCTTTAAATTCAGGACTTGCAGTGGGGCCATAAACGATCGCTGCTCCCGTTTTTTTACTAAGGTCCAGGTGTCCGCTTACAAAGTCGGCATGAAAATGGGTTTCAAAAATATAGTTCAGCTTTACATTATCTTTATTTAGCCTTTGCAGGTAAGGTTCTGTTTCACGCAGCGGATCAATGATGGCTGCTTCACCATCCGAGGTAATATAATAAGCGCCTTGTGCCAGGCATCCGGTATAAATTTGTTCTACTTTCATGGTATACTGGTTTATGATTAATTGACGGTACAAAATTGCAGGATTGGTTTTTATGTGACAGCTACTTTTGTTACACAAGCTTTATTTTATAAGAATTTCTTTAACAAGAATGTAAATTCCCATTACCAGGATAAACCAGCCAAAAGCGGGCTTGAGTTTTTTACCATCTGTTTTTGTTGAGAGATAACTTCCTGTCATTATTCCGGACACCGCTATAGCTGTGAGTACAAGTAAGAATTTCCAGTCGATATGGCTAGAGTGAAGCGAAAGCAAAAAGCCGGCTAAGGAGTTAACCGATATAATGATAAGCGATGTGCCTATGGCTGTTTTGATAGGAATTTTCAGCAGGTTCACCAAAGCAGGGATGATCAGGAAACCGCCGCCTGCTCCAATAAGACCGGTAATTAAGCCGGTAAACAGGCCCTGAAAAATTATTAAAAACCGTTTTGTTTGCGTAGCCGGCAAATCCTGCGCGCTCATGTGTTTATTTTTGATCATGCTGTAGGATGCAAACAGCATTAAAACGGCAAAAAGCAACAGAACCAATACATTTTTAGTGACCGTAAAACCTCCTGTTTCAAGAATTTTATCTGGAATGGCCGGCAAAATAACTGCCCTTGTAAACAATACCGCCACCACCGAGGGAATTCCGAAAAAGATAACGGTGGATGCGTCTGTTAGCTTTTTTCTAACATAAGACACCGAGCCAACCACGCTGGTAGTGCCGACGATAAACAGTGAATAAGAGGTGGCTAATAAGGTATCAATATGAAAAAGGTACACCAGCACCGGAACCGTGAGCACGCTTCCGCCGCCGCCAATGAGCCCCAGTGAAATACCAATAAAAACAGCTGCAAAGTAACCGGCAATGTACATACGCGTTTGGATTATTCTGCAAAATTGCTTCAAACCCAAAAGCTGTACAGTTACTTTAGTTACATAAGGTAATTTTATTACGCCCTAACATAACCATGTTATTTTCTTCGAGCTGCTTCAATAGCCTTGAAACCACCACTCGTGCAGTACCTAGCTCATTAGCGAGCTGCTCATGTGTAATCTGCAGGGTGTCGGATTTAACGAGTTCAGATTTTTTCTTCAGCAGGTTTAGCAAACGTTCATCTACTTTTTTAAATGCAATGGCATTCACAATTTCAAGCAATTCTTCAAAGCGTTTATGATAGAGCCTGAAAATATAATCCAGCCACTCTGGATATTCTTTAATGAACAAGGATACTTTATCGAGCGGTAGGAAGAGAATTTCCGCGTCTTCTTCCACCTCTGCTTTTACTTTACTTGTTTCGTTGTGCAAGCCACCCAAAAAAGACATAATGCAACTTTCTCCCGCACGAATGTAATAAAGCAGGATTTCTCTTCCGTCCTCTTCGGTGCGGATCACTTTCAACACACCTTTGGTAACAATTGGAATGGCGCGGATGTTGGCATTTTCGTTAAGAATAATGTTACCAGCCTCGTAGTTTTTCTGTAGGCTGAACTTATATAATTGTTCTACCAGCTCGGGCGATGTTTTAAATTCAGCGATTTGATTCAGACTTTCCATACTGTAAAATTAGAATTTTTGGATGTTTTGACAAGGTATGCCAAAACCTTAAGAAGCAGAAAAGGCTACCAATTAGTGACCTCTTTAGTGTGAAAGGTTGTGATGAATAGGAAATTGTTATATTTAAGTAATGAAAGTAAATTTAAAAAAAGATATACTTAACATTTTGGTTTACCGGTTTAACCTGGATGAAGACAAAGCCAGAGAAGAGGAAATTGTTGCATCACTTAGCAGAAATGTTGAATTCAAAGGCACTAACCTCTGGGCCTTGATCTTCGCTATCTTTATTGCATCGATTGGCCTGAACGTAAATTCTACAGCAGTCATTATAGGAGCCATGCTGATTTCCCCTCTGATGGGACCGATTATGGGAGTTGGCCTTGGCGCCGGGATATTCGATTTTAAACTGATCCGCTTTTCGTTAAAGAATTTGTTTATTGCCGTTATCATCAGCTTACTTACCTCCGCGCTTTACTTCTGGCTAACGCCTATTCACGTAGCGCAATCAGAATTATTGGCAAGAACCACTCCTACCTTATGGGACGTGCTGATTGCGTTTTTTGGAGGACTCGCTGGCATTATTGCCAGCTCACGGAAGAACATTAGCAATACAATTCCCGGCGTGGCCATCGCTACGGCGTTAATGCCGCCATTGTGTACCGCTGGCTATGGTATTGGTACAGGCAATCTGTATTACTTTGCAGGTGCATTTTACCTGTTCCTGATCAACAGCGTTTTTATCAGTATAGCAACGTTTCTCATTGTACGTTTTCTAAAGTTTAAGCCACGGCTTTTTGTAGATGACGCCACAGAAACCAAGGTTAGACGCTATATATGGGGTATCGCCATCCTTACAATCCTTCCAAGCGCCTATCTGGCGTACCGTTTCGTAACCCAGGAGATCTTTAAACAAAATGTGCAGCATTTTATTAAAAATGAAATTGAGAATAACAACCTCTACACTATTAACCGAAATATAAATGCAGGCAATAAAACAGTAAACCTTTTAATTTATGGTGACAGTGTGAGTGATCGATTTATTAAGAAAGTATTGATGAATAAAGATGCTTACGGACTTCAGGATGCCGATATCAATATCAGGAGTACAATTAATCAGGCTGATATCTCAACCGTAAAACAAGATTTTGATGTTAATCTAAGAGCACTTTCAGAAAGAGATATACGTATAAAAACACTTGAAGCGAAAGTAAGCTCTACACGATTAATAAATGACAGTGCCTTTTACAAGGAGTTTACGGCTTTGTTTGGCGATGTAAACGAATTATCGCTTAATGAGTCGATTCTATATGGCAAAGATGCAGCGAGGGATACCATCTATCTGCTCTATATAAAACCTGTAAAACGGATAAAAGATACCGAGCCGATAAAAAATTGGGTCATTGCCCGCTATAAAAAGCGAAACGTTAAAGTAACATTTGAACGTTAACTTTCAACAAACTCTATCTATTTGAAATCCATATGAGGAGAAATACCATGAAAAGAATTAAAGCGAAAATGACATGAGAGATACGATGCGCAAAATTAAGGGTGAACCCCATACCCGGCACTCTTTTTAAAACGAAAACCCTTTTATCTTGTGGATTATAGTAAAAAATGCCCCAAAACCAGTTGTTTGGATCACGGTGCCATTCATCTCTCTTTCCTTCGTCCGGTTCGTAACTATGCATGCAGACAGTTTTAAATAATTATATAAACGGCTGCTCCGGCAAAAAAGCCAATCAGTGCCAGCCATGTAATTTTTTTCAGATACCAAAAGAAGCTGATCTTTTCTATTCCCATCGCAGCCACACCGGCTGCTGAGCCTATGATTAGGGCGCTACCACCAGTTCCGGTACAATAAGCCAACAGCTCCCAGAAAGGATGATCGGTTGGGTACTCCGATAAAGGAAACATACCCTGTACCGCAGCAACCAGCGGCACATTATCCAGTAAAGATGACATTAAGCCGAACGTAAGGCCTACCAGATTCTTATTCGTAATAGTCTCTGTCATCCACGTAGCAAGGCCTGAAAGTACTCCCGAAGCTTGCAGCGCAGCAACACTAACCAGAATTCCAAAAAAGAATAATACACTTGGCGTATCTATTTTTCTTAAAGCATACACTACAGACAATACATGCTTATCCTCATCATCTTTTCCACCATGTAAGATCTCGGTTATCAACCAAAGAAGCCCTAGTCCAAGTAATATGCCCATATACGGTGGTAGATGAGTAAGCGTTTTGAAAACAGGAACCAGCATAAGGATGACCACCCCGCTAAAAAAAACAATTGACTGCTGGCGGGGAGTCAACTTTTTGTGACCGTTCTGATCTACTTGCAGAGGGCGCTCCACATTACCTTTCAGTTTAAATGATAGAATAGTTAAAGGAACCGCCATTGACACAAGGCTGGGGACGATCAATACTTTGATAATATTCAGCGTAGACACCTGGTTTCCGATCCAGAGCATGGTGGTAGTTACATCTCCAATTGGCGACCATGCTCCGCCGGCATTTGCAGCGATAACTACCATCCCGGCAAACAGCATCCGGTCTTCATCCTTTTTGATTAGTTTTCTCAAGAGGGAAACCATAACAATGGTAGTAGTAAGATTATCCAGTATGGCAGACATAAAGAAAGTAAGCACGCAAACAATCCAGAGCAGCTTTACCTTATTGGTCGCCGTAATTCTCGTCACAATGATGTCAAAGCCGTCGTGGGCATCAATCAGTTCTACAATGGCCATAGCTCCTAATAAAAAGAAGAGAATACCCGAAAGTTCTCCCAAATGGTGGGCAAGCGATTCATTTACTATCTCTTTTTCCTGAGAAAATACGATATAAACCGTCCAGCAAAGCACTCCTGTAATTAGGGCGGTAGCTGCTTTGTTTATTTTAAGGGGGTGCTCGAGTGTAATGGCTGTGTACCCTAAAACGAATATAATTACAAGAATAGTTGTCATAAAAAAAACATAAAAATAAAAATAAAAGAGAGTTTTGAAGCTAGTTGATTACTTTACTTTTACCTGATTTTTGATATTACTCAGCTGGTCTAAAAAAGACAGTACATTGTTAATATTTATCAGATTGAATTTTGCATTTGTACTCGAAAGTCCCACTTTAATGGAATAATGATTTGGCTTGGTCAGCGCACTAAACATATCCTCATCCGTTACATCATCTCCAATGGCCAAAACAAAGTCAAATTTCGCAGAAGCAATCATTCCGGACACAAATTTTCCTTTATTTACATGCACACTTTTAACTTCCAGAACCTTATTTCCCATCAAAACATCAAACTCCTTATTTTCATTGAGAATAGCCAGTTCTTTAGACAGTTTTAGCTTTGTACCTTCAATAGTTGTATCCTCTACCGCTCTATAATGCCAGGCGATGGTAAAGTCTTTCTCTTCAATGAAAGACCCAATTACTTGTTCGGCATATTTTTGCATAAGAGCTTTGACGATAGGTTTCCATGCTGGTGATTCTGCCTTTGGCTCGGATAAATGCTCTCTTGATGCGGGACGGTAAATACTGCCATGCTCTGCCGCTATATCTACACCCGTAGTGCTGAACCAACTGCTCAGGGTGGCCGCGTCCCTACCGCTTATAATCACAACTTGATTGAGCGGATTTCGTGTCAGCCGATAAAGCAGCTCCTTAACGATCTCCCCGGGTACAGCTTCTTCAGGGCGGTTATAAAATTTAATTAATGTACCGTCGTAATCAAGCAATATTAGACGCTTGTTCGCGGCTTTGTAGGCGTCAAAAATCGTAACCTTATCATCAAAACTCATAACTTTGGGTGCTGCTCCTACATTTTGATTTTTTACCACGTGCATATCTTCCAAAAATGAACTGAGCCATACGTTGATGTTATGTACTGAAAGGTGCTTTTGCATGTCGCTCATTCGCACTTCCTGTTCAATTGGCCTTAGTTTAAGGGCTTTTAAAATGGCTGCTTGCATGGCGTCCAGATCATTTGGGTTCACCAGAATGGCCCCGCTCAGCTCGGTTGACGCCCCGGCGAATTCACTAAGAATAAGCGCTCCCCTTTTGTCTTTTCTTGAAGCAACAAATTCTTTGGCAACCAGGTTCATTCCGTCGCGCAAGGGTGTTACCAGAGCCACATCGCATGCCGTGTAGCAAGCCAGCAAATCGGTAAAATTCAGGTGCTGATACTGGTAAATAATAGGTTGCCAGTGAATACTACCATACAAGCCATTAATGCGGCTAATGTTCTCTTCGATCATTTTTTTCCGCTCGGCATACTTGCTTATTTCCTCTCTCGACGGTACCACATTAATTACAAAAACCACGTGGCCACGCAGCGACATGGTTGACTGAATAAGCTTTTCATATCCCTGAAGCCGGTTAATCACACCCTTGCTATAGTCAAGACGATCTAAAGAGAAAATTATTTTTATGTTATTATACTTTTGCCTGATCAGGTTTCGGCCTTTTACAACACTTGCTTCATCATAAGCCGAATTAAACTGGTTAAAGTCAATGCTTATAGGATATTCTTTTATCAAAGTAGTATGCCCGTTCACATTAACAATGCCGTTAGCACATTCGCTTCCCAGAAAGAAGGAAATACTCTTTTTAAAATGGGTAACATATTCTTTAGTATGAAAACCGACAACATCAGAACATAAAAGGCTATTTAGAATATCATTACGCCAGTCTTCCGGAATCAGCTTCATAATTTCGTAAGAAGGGAATGGAATATGCAGGAAAAAACTGCTGCTTAGTGATTTTGCTGCTTGCTTTAGAAACCCCGGTACCAGCATGAGATGATAATCGTGTACCCAGATCCTATCATTTTCATTAGCTACAGAGCTTATCTTCTCAGCAAACTGTTTGTTGATCTGCTTGTACGCATTATAGAACTCTAGATCGTATTCAGCAAAGGAAGGAAAATAATGAAAGAGCGGCCAGATCATCGTATTGGAAAAGCCATTATAATAAAGCCTTTCAGTTTTTTTATCCAGAAATAAAGGGATAATGTTATACTCTCCATGCTCGACCGTTCTTTTGTATTCGAGCCAGGCTTCTTCTTTAAAATCCGCTGCACCAATCCATGTTATGCCTTCACCTTTGGGTAGAGACTTAATAGCTGAAACCAATCCGCCAGACGATTGCCTTATTTCATACTTGCCTGCTTTTTTTTCAATTTTAAACGGTAAGCGATTCGAAACCACTATCAATTTGCCTGACATAATACCCCTCCTTTTTTAAACGTTGACTAGTTATTTACTAAAGAAGAATTTAACGCATTTAATTGACAATTCAATCTTTTTTTAATTTATTAACACTTAACAATTGTACTTACCAAGTGCTGTTGGTACATGGTGAATGCCCTATCAATAAAGACAAAAAAACCAAGCTCCATGGAAATTGTACTTACAGTTAAATTAACCCTGCTCCTAATGCTATTGAAATCAACAATAACATAATAGCGACTAATATTTGAATGGATTTCAAAGTCACCTTCGTTAATAAACGGTTGCCGACAAATGATCCTGCTATTGCCGAGAGTGTTGCGATAGCTACAAGCAAAAGATTTTCATTCAATCCGGCATCAATAAATCGTGTTGAATATATTGATAGTCGTGTAAAATCCACAAAACAGGATATCACAACCGTAGTTGCAACAAAAACTTCTTTTGATAAGCCCGCTTTAATTAGAAAAGCACTTCTCAACGCCCCTTGATTTCCAGACAGGCCGCCGAAAAAGCCGCTCAATACGCCACCAATGGGCAATTTGCTTTTGCTAAACTGAATTTGATTCAAAAAAGGTATCAGGTCAAGAATTGCAAAAAATATAAGAAGAAGCGAAATGATAAATTTTACAGGGTAAACCTCAAACAGCCTTCCATAAAGCCTGTAGGAAAATACAGGTTTTAAATCCGGAATATAAAGTAACACACACGCGCCAGCAATAGCCGCCAGAACAGCTGGAATACCGAATCGAATTAATATTTGCTTATCGGCTTTATTCCCTACCAGAGTGAGCTTATATATATTATTTAAAAAGTGAACTACTCCCGTTAGCGCTATTGCAAGTTCCACAGGAAAAAATATCATAAACACAGGTGTAAGTATTGTACCCAATCCAAAGCCCGAAAAAAAGGTCAGGATAGCTACAACGAAGGCTGTTATGGATAAAACAACTATTTCCATGTATAAGCTAAAATTTAATACCTCCAGTAAATATATCTATTTACGACTGGCTGACCAAGCGCTTAAATCTTATCATCTGATCTAGTGCTGCTATTCACCGGACACAAAGTCCGAATATCTGACTGCCAAAAGCCAAAAGAAGCCATTTGCTCCGTAATCTTTCTCTGACAATAGACTCGTGGCACAGTGTATGATCCACACCACACACAAAAATCAAAACTCAAAACCATGAAAAAGCAAGTAACAACAAAAGGCAAAACCGAAACTAAAAATGTAACAACAAAAACAAACAAGCCAACCATGAAAACAGAAACAAAAAAATCAGAAACTTCGAAAGAAGTAAAGTCAAATGACAAATTAGTATTGCTCCCGCCGAGCATGCTCGAAGCCAACCCGAAGAATCCACGTATTAAATACGAAGAGATAGAAGAACTCATGAAATCAATAGTGGAAAACGGCCTGATTGATCCGCTAACAGGTTATTATAAAAACGATAAGGTGATCCTGAAAGATGGTCACCGCCGTAAAAGGGCAATTGATTTGGCAATAGCTAAAGGGAATGCCATTGCGCAGGTGAAAGTTCTAATAGTTGATGCGCCAACGGAAGAACAGGAAACGCTCGACTACATTTTGCACAATGACGGAAAGCCGTTGAACATGCTAGAGCAATCGGTGGTGATTAAACGGCTTCTGAATTTTGGCTGGAAGGTCACTGATATTGAAAAGAAAACCGGAAAAGCGAGAGGCTACATTGAGAACCTGATCATCCTTACAAAATTACCAATGAAAGTTTACAACCTGATTGCTGAAGATAAAATCAGCGCCCACGCTGTGATCCAAATTGTAGCCGCTGTAAAAGGCGACGAGGCAAAGCTAATAGAAGCCGTAGAAGAAGCGATTAAAGCGGCCAAGGAGGCGGGAAAATCAAAAGCTACCCCTAAACATCTCGGCAAGAAGGTAAAAGGCGCATCTCACGGTAAATTTTACAAATTCGCTGAAGAAATCTTAAACTTGATTGCCGGACAAAAGGCAACGCGCAAAGAACGCGAAGACATGCTTTCGTATGTTTTGGTCGCCTATGAAAACGGAAGACCCGCCAAGGATGTTGCATCACAATACTTCACCGATAAAAGTAAGGTAACCCCTGAAAGCAAAAAAGCAGAAGCCGCAAAACCTGAACTTAAAGCAGCGCCGAAAAAAGCGGTTGCTAAAGCTGCCCCGAAGAAGGCTGCCAAGAAAACTACCAAGAAAGAATAACAACCCGCTTATTTGAGCAAAGCCCTGCCGACCCGCAGGGCTTTGCTCGTTCAGCTAAAACAATACGTCAAAGAACGCTGAAATCAAAAAGCAAAATAAACAGCGGATCAAAGGTAGAAACAACAAAGGCTCCGTTACCGGAGCCTCTGGTTATTGCGGGTTATTGCGGGTTTTTAGCCTTTCTACGGCCTTTTCTCTGGCAAGGTGGCTTGTACCTTAGTACTGCGGCAAAGACGCAAAAATAATATTCGGTTGTAAAATTGCTTTTGTAATAACCCCATACTTTGCAAGAATGCAGTGCAAGTTTAACGCATCGTCCTTATCCTTACCAAATACTTCTAATGCAGTGAAAAGAAGGAAATCTGGTTTTACTTTACGATCAAATATTGACTGAACCAGAGTGTTACGCTGCGGAAATTTTAAAGCATCGGCATTCTCAAGCTCATAATAGACATCCATCACCTCAAGGTTATGGTCTTGCACGTATCGCCCAAGGGCTGTGGCTTGCGGCACTAGTACAGCTTGTTGTTCTTTTACATTGCCGGGAGCGCGCAGATATAGAATTGCGGTTTGTTTCATTTTTTTAATGCTTGTTTTATGATGTCATACTTGATTGATTTTAATTTAACTCCATATTTTTCGAGTACCTGAAAGGTCTGCGGAAAGCGATCTAAGAGCGGTGCAATGATTTCCCATGAAGTGAAGACGATAATTTCCGGTTTAAAACTCCTGTCTTTAATGCATGCAAGAAAGGTTTTAAAATCGCCCCAATGCACAAAAGTTTCATCTGCGTAATGATAGTCGTCGATTGAAATATCATTGTTCCTGCAATAAAGCTCCAGCACTCTCTTTTGAGTTGCAAGGTCTAGTTGATCGCTTCCTTCCAGAGGCGGTTTTGCGTTCAGGATCGTAACACCAACCCTTTTCTTCTTACGTTTAACTTTTTTGCTCATGACTCTGCATCAAATAGTTCAACACATCCTGCCTTTATAAAAGCGGCTTTGATTTCTTCTACTGCCTTGCTTCCGATCATCCTCAGTCCTGCAACGCCCCTTCTACCCAGCTTTGCAACGTCAAGCATGGTTCTGCAATCCCCTGAACCATACAAACCATGATAGGTACGCACTGAGAAATTCATGTCTTTAACGGGCGTACTTAAAAATTCTGCGTACTGGCCGTTCGTTTCCAAATCAAGATCGTACATCTGCTTTTTAAGATCACGGTAAATGCTTTCGAGTTGAGTACACATTTTACTTAAACCGGCATTCATTTCAGAACCGATGCATAGCGCATAGCCGGAAAGCTGATAGGTAAAAGGTTGATAGTTGGTGGAATGAGCTGCCAGAGCAATGGGACTAAGAAAGGTGGCAACGAAGTCAGGATCGAGACGCCTGAGTTTGTTCTCTTCTTGGTGTTTCAGTTTTTTCGTCATTGGAGGTTGTCTTTAAAGATTTCCTCTTTCTATCTCAACCCGACGATGACTTTACCTTGTGAAACTTTCTATTTTTTCTCTACAAAGTTGTTCTGTAAGCCTGCGTAGTAGCGTTACGCGCTCTGCAAGGTACTCCAGATCAGCCTTGGTAATTTTATAATTTATTTTGTAGCGCGCATCTACATACGCCTTACGCAGTAACATAAAACGCTGGCGCTCTAAGTTGCTGGCTTTAGGAAATACTTTTCCAAATTCCATGTGCAGGCTCTTAGCGCGCCTTCCCAATACATCCAGATCGTGCGTTTTTGGTTTATAGCCAGCAAACACAAGTTGAATAGTACTGTAATAGCGTTCTGTTGCTTGGTGTAATTGGAAAGCAGCTATCTTGAATTTGTTTCGATTGTAAAAATCTTCGTATGCCTGAAAAAAATCATTTGCACTTTCGAACCACTCATCAAAATCCCTTTGTGCAATTTCCTGCATTTCTTTAGGACTTAGTTCGCGTTTGTCGGCCAATTGGTAGCGGCTTGTATTAAACAGGAAGATACCATCTTTTTTTACGTCGCTAAAAAAAGAGTTGCCTTCCTGAATAGATTTATTTACAAACTCGATGGATTCTACTTCTAAATGGATGGCCGTTTCCATTTTTAAGTCTTCCAGCTTATCCAGGAGAGAAAACAGGAAGGTATCGGAATTAGCCTTTTCGCTATTATTAGTCACAATGAGCAGGTCGTAATCGGATCGGTACGAATACCTGTATCCATTTTCCATGTACTCATCTATTTTCCAATCACCACGCGCGTATGAACCGAACAAAATGATCATCTCGATCTCCGCATACTTCGGGATCAGCTCTGCCTGAATTTTCTTCAGGTCAGCCTGCATGGCTTCTGGCAGATGGGTTAGGTCGGTTTTCATTGGTGGAACGAAGATAAAAAAATAGGTCGGAATACTGCTACTAAACGAAGGAAATTAAGAACAATCCGCATCTTATAAATATTCACGTAGATTGTTGATTTTCAGTTAGTAACTAACACCGTGTTAATAAGAATGTATTTAATAAGACCGCCCCGTTTTGTATATTTGATATAAAGGAATAGGTTGAGATAAGTAGATTCATTTACCCTGTTTTCACTTTTTTACTTAATAATTTAAGCAGGCTGTTTTTAACGCAAGGTATAACTATGGGCAAAATTGTAAAAGAAACACATCAGGTTGGCGAGAAAGGCGTTATACATTTTAACAGCTACTGCAACCAGCATAAACCATTCATTATCTTTCGTGAAGTTACGAAGCACGATTTTGGTATTGATGGCGAAGTTGAATTGACAAGAAAAAATGATCAGGGAAAAACGGAGGCACTAGGCGAAATTCTTAAAATTCAAATTAAGAGCGTTGGCTCTTCTAACAGCTATATTAAAAGCGAAAATGATAACGGATTTACTTATTATGCCTCTTCTGAAGATGTTGATTATTGGGTTAAACATCATAAATACGGTTTACCCGTTGTTTTGATTATTGTAGATTTGAGAGATGGCAACGAGATAATTTATGCAAAGAAAATTACTGATCAGCTAATACCTTCATCATCTAAGAACGCAAAAAATATTCCTATACAATTCAGCAAACAGGATAACAGGTTAGAGTTTGGAAAAAACGAATTTCTGGAAAGATTCACTTCCGAATTTAAAACTCGTGTAAGTTATGACCTGTCGGAAATGCTGGTTTCCAACGTGCTTCAGGTAAAAAAATTTCCAAAAAGCCTTTACGTTTATAAATCAAATTATAAAACTAAAAAAAGCATTTTTGAGAAAGTAAAGAATGCTGATTCACCGCACTTTGTTCTTAAAGGTGAAAAAGTTTACACTTTCAGAGAGATTAAAGATTGTAAAGAGTTTTGCGAAGAAGTTCTTGAAGACCAAAACCCAAGTATCATAGGCTTCCAACAAATTAAAGCCAGTCTGGACATTGTAAATATTTTTTTAGAATTGTTCTATGAACATCTGAAGCACGATCTTTACAGTAAACAACTTACGTATTCCAAAGATTATCATCGTTATTATTTTAAACTGAGAGATGGAGAAGACCTTTTGGAAGTTGATACCAAAACCCGGAAACGAGGCGCGGATAATAAAAAGAAAGTTGTAACCTACCACGAGTATGGACGGATAAAGAAAACAGTTTTTTTTCGGCATTTAGCTGTAGACTTTAAACTTAAGTTTGTGGACGATGGTATTTGGATTGTTGTTAATCCTAAATACCTGTTTACTGTTGACCGCAGAGAACCACTTGCACCAAAGCAAATAACGAAATATACGAACTACCTTACAGCGCGTGAATTTAATGACGTATACCTAAATACACTGCATTTCTGGAAAACATATTTATTTAAAGGCCTTGCTGAATGGGAGATTTTTGCAAATGAGAAAGTAAACATCATTATCGGTGACTATCACGAAACCAAGGTAGGCTTTGGTATACCACTCGACGCTAAAAAGGTAAAAAAATCCGCAGCGGTTCAAGCCGAATTTTCAAACCAACACTCATTATTTGACGATGAAGATAGAATTACTGAATGAGCCAACGCTCGAATTTGGAAACGATTTTGTTTCTGATGATCCAAAACTGGGGCTCTCTGTAGGGGGATTCTTTTCGCTTTCCAATAACACCCATAAGTCTGAAATTCCAGTTGGCATTATTGGAACCAACCAAAACATAGAAGATACTTTAAATTTTATTAAGGGTTTTAGTGAGCGCATAGAAGCAAAAGACGACGAAGTTAAAGTAAAAGAGGGGGTCTCAGAAATTGTTGACGGCGAAGTGATCGACGATTATAATGAAACCACGGATGTAGATGATCAGGATGCAGAGGAAGGGTTGAGTATGGAAACTCTTTTAAATTCTTTTACTGAAACTGCGGAGGAAGAGGATGAACAGCCTTCGGCAACAAAAAGTAAACGCCTTAATCCTGATTTTATTGGTTTTTCAAAAGACACTGTATTTAATTGTGTTTTTCAGAATGACTCTGCAAATAATGTCGCGATACGTACAGCCGATTTAAAAGCAGTTCTGGAAGATACCAGTATTAAAAAATTTGAAAGGGCTTCCCGTGTTGCTGCGCTTTATGAAGAAGCGTACGAAAAGATGCTCACAACAAGCGTATCAAAACCCAGTTTATGCTTGATCGTGATTCCAATTGACGTTTTCAAAAAATGTCATTCGGTTTCATTGGGCGCAGGCCAGTTTTTTAATTTCAGACGATATCTCAAAGCCAGGCTTATCGGATTGCAAAATTCTATCCCGGTGCAAATTATTTTAGAAGACACTATTCTTCAAAAGAAAAAATCAATGCAAGACCTCTCTATGCAGGGTTGGAATTTTTGTGTTGCAAATTATTACAAAAATGGCGGCAGCCCTTGGACTCTTTCTTTGAAAGACAAAAACACCTGTTTTATTGGAATTAGCTTTCATAGAGTTGTGGGCGCTGATGGTAGTTACATGAAAGCTAGTATAGCGCAGGCTTTTAATTACGAAGGAAAAGGAATAATTTTTGTTGGAAAAAAGTTTAAATGGGATGACAGGAAAAATCAAACGAAAGCACCGCACCTGGAATATGATTATGCAAAATCATTAATTATTGACGTTTTAACAGAGTATAAAAAATTTAATGACCTACCTCCTAAACGCGTTGTAATACATAAAACTACCGATTACTGGGATGCTTCTGTTCATAAAGATTATGCAGAAGTAGAAGGACTCAGGGATGGAATAAAGCAGGTGCTTAGCAATGATGCGACTATTGATTTGGTTACGATAAAAAGCGCAGACCTGAAGCTTCTCCGCAAAGACGGGAAATATCCTGTTATGCGTGGCACTATGGTAACTGTCGATCAGGCAACCGCAGTTTTATATACCACAGGTTACATCCCCATTTACGAAACCTATCCCGGCATTCACATACCTAAGCCGATCGAAATTTCTATATACGAAGGTGAAACAACTTTAAAGAATGTTGCTCAGGAAATATTAGCATTAACAAAACTAAATTTCAATAACTGCAACTACTATGATAGTCTTCCTATAACAATTCGCTTTGCGCAGCGCGTTGGTGAGATCATCCAGTACATGGATGACAACGCAGTGCCACCGAATAGGTATTTTTACTATATGTAGGCAGCCTGATAAAGCGAAGTGGTTCTATTGTATCTCTTGAAAATTATCGGAAAACCCCTTAAAAAGTAAGAAATAACTTTAATTCTCGTTGATCAGGGAACAATCTCTTAGGGTTTTCAAATTTGGTTATCCTGCATCTAAATGGGATCAGGCACCTGCGTAGTTTATTTTTAAAACTTCAATTATTAACCTGGAGTAATTTCCGGTAACTCGGTTACCAGTACTAAAAAAATGCTATATTAGTCTTCCCTAATCAGCCCAAAATTAAATGCCGCAACTCCCGATCAATAAGGGTAAAACTCAGGATGAAGTAATTAATGAACTACGTAAAAACGGTAGCGGTACCGCCCATTCAATTATTCCTTTTATTGGCGCTGGCGCTTCGGTGAGTCTAGGGTTACCAAGCTGGTCACAACTCGTGGAAGGATATGCCAACCGAGTAAACTATCCGCACAACGTGCATGAGCAATTTGTTAAGTTTGATAGAAGCTGGGGAAAAGTATCGGAAGATATTTTTCAACACTCCGGAAGTGATCTAACTGTTTATAGCGCATACATGCAAGAGATGCATCCCACTAACTCCAATTGGGTATCGTTGCATTATGAATTGGTTGAAAAATTTAAAAGAATCATAACAACAAATTATGACTTTGCGATTGAAAAAGCCTACAGGAAGTGTCATAAAAACGCAGAACCACGTAAGCTCTATTTTCCCGATACGCTGAATTTAATGGATTTTCAGGAAGGTTCAATTGCTTATTTACACGGACAAATTGGCGTTGGCATGTTTGTATTTCGGGAATCTGAATACCAGTATGCGTATTTTCAAACGCGAACAATCTTAGACTTCTTAACTCAAATTATCAGGAACCACTATTTACTTTTCATTGGCTTCAGCTTTGACGACCCAATTTTTCAACAGACAATACGTGAGATAATACAAACTAGAAAACAAGAACTGGAAAAAAGAAATGAGGTATTTGGTCCGAATAAAAATGCGGAACAGCCAGCCTGTTATATCATACTTCAGAAAAGCGATACAGACAGAACTTTTAAAAAAGAATTTTTAATAACCTGCGGGGTAACAGATCAGCTTCTGGCAAAATATTTCAACACGGACGACAATGAGTACTATGAACTAATATCAAATACAGAAGTTGAGCGGGAAGGATTTTTCTTAGATGAAAAATTTAAGAAAGAATACGGTCGTGTGAAATTCAATATTGATAGAGTGAATTATTTGGATTCATTGGACTTCCGTATTTTTTTAATAAACAGTAGAACTTTTGTTGAAATAGAGGATGTATTGGCCAAAATTTGTCAGCCTGAAAGTCAGGCTGAAGAGGGACTACCAGATTTTTCAAAATGAGAAACATGAGAATCGAAACATTAAATAGGATAAAACGCTTTGCAGAACAACCTTCTGCTAAAGAACTGGCGTTGATCGTAGCGCAGCTCGATTCGCCCATTGAAGAGGAGTTTCTTTGGATTTGTGCTTCAAGCCACAATAAAGTACAAATTTACAAGTTTGCTCTAGAAGTAAATCCTGACATGTTTGAGGATAAACTTTCCGAATTAAAAGACGAAACAAAATACGCTAACATTCATTTCAGGATTTTCCGATTTTTAATTGATGTTGCCAAAACAGCCGATAAAAAAGATTCACTTTTCAAAAACCTCAATGCTACTGTTCTTAATCTCATAAAGTTATTTGAAAAAAATGTGCCGGATCAGAAACAACAAATAATGTTTTTTGTTTCTGAATTGATCATTGAATTACCACTTGAATTTATTTCAGATGCACACATTTCGTTCTTAACGCATTTCTCTTTGTCAAAGAACACTTCCTACCTAGGTTCTTCGATAGTAGAAAATCTTATTCCAAGATTAGTTGAGAATAAGAACGCTGCATTGCTCTATAAAGTCCTTGATCTTTTGGCATTTAGCGTATCTCCCAACGACTACAAAGATGAACATAGCCAAACTCGATTTGACGGATACAATGCGTCTCAAATAATTGAAAAGAATAAAGTTGCGGACTTCGCAAGTATTATTGGACCAGACAAACTACTTGAATTTAGTATTGGCAAGATAAATCAAATAATAGAAAGTGTACCTTACAATTTCTCGCACCTTGGTATTTCCACTATTGAAGATAGCTCTCAGATATTGGACAAAGACAAGTATGAATTTCTTCTTGTTAAGTTTATTCGAATACAACTTGAGATTGGAAGTTTTTCAGAAAAAACTATCAATGATCTGCTAAAGGCGAAGTATGGTATTTTTCAAAGACTAGCGATTTACTACCTTAATAAAAATTATCACAAACTGCGTACTTTATTTTGGAAGACTGTATCTCCGGAATTTCTTATCAATCCTGAAATCAAACACGAAGTATTTATGCTTCTTCAGGACAACGTAAATAAGATTACAAAAGATGAATTAGCCATACTCATAAGTTCTTTATCGGGTATGAAAGAGCTTGTTATAAATGAAACTCTTAGTAAAGAAGATATTTTATATTACAACTCAATATTGGCTAAAGAATATCTACTTGCATTTAAAGATTGTGAAACTGAAATAAAATCCACAGTCGATAAGGAATTAGAAGAGTTAAGTCAAGTTGTAAAAGTGACAATCCAGCACCCAGGATATAATACTTACTACGATCACAGTATAGCATCACCTAGAGATCGAGAAGAATTTAGCGAAACCTTTAACAAGAGTGATCTTCCGAAGTTCTTTGATATAGCGGAAGCCGGTTTCAAAAATATGCAAGAGCGAGACGCGCTCAAGATTGTCAATCGAATTAATTATTTGTTGAGGGATGACGTAGGTTTCATTTTAGAAAATCAGGATCGCTTGATAAAAATGGGCTTGGAGAATTTTTCTGAAATTCCAAGTTTTTTTGAGAAGGCATGGGCAAATAAAATAGAAGTAGATTGGGTCGAAGCATTTAACTTTTTTGGAAAAGTGATAGAAGCTAATTACTCTAAGAGTCCTTTAGCTTACCAACAGTTTATCGGTTACGCGTCTTGGCTAATAAGAAATTTAACCCGCGATGATGATAACGCCATTGAAGGCGAAGCGCTTATTGCAGCTAAAAATTTATGCCTTAAATTTTTAAACCTTAACATTCAAAATGATCGTTTAAATAAAGACCCATTTTTTGATATTTTAAATAGCACAGACGGTAAAATTTTTGACGCCACAATTTCTTTGCTATTAAGAAACGCGCGATTGAATAAGCAAAAAGAAGATCAGGATAAATGGTTTGCTGATTTAAAACAATACTATACAGAAGTACTGGACAACGGAAAACAAACCGACGCAATAATTTGGTCGCTCTCAATGCATTTACCACAGTTCGGTTATTTAGACATGAAGTGGATCGGAGATCATATACACCAAATATTTCCATTGGATAGGCAGGAATTATGGCTACTAGCTATGAGGGGTTATCATAAATTCTGCAAAACGGTTTATAAAGCTATCTATGAACTCTTAACTAAGGGAAAACATTATGATGAAGCATTAGCTGTATTTATTGGTGAGGTAAATGGTACTGATGATGTTTTTGAGCATGTGGCCATTGCTTTCACAGCAGGATGGAAAGGCACGGAACTTGAAAATGCAAACAGCGTTATCTACAGAGTATTGCAGAACGGCGACAGGTCTCAATTACATGGGCTCATCAGTTTTTTCTTAAAGAATAAGAATTTTCCACGTGAGAAAATGCTTGAACTTTGGGCAGGTGTTCTAAAATCACCAGCGGTAAATGATAAACTTGTTTACAACGATTTATTGTTGTTGTTCACTAATTTAAATGAGATTGATCAGAACTCCTTGGAATTAATAAAGGAGACTTTGAAAAACATCACAACCCCTCAAGTCGTTCACCGTTTGATGCATAGCATTTTTGAGATGAAAGCTGGAAATCCAGTCTATCGCGCACAAGTTTTACTCGAGATTAAGGAGAACGATTTTCAACAGTTCCATGATCGTGGAGGATTTATGAAATTAGCAAAAGAGGTAATTTCAATTGATCCTACATTCGGAAAAGAATTTACCAAGGCTCTAATTGAGAGAAGACTTTTTGAATTACTAGACGTTTACAACAGTGTTACAAACTAAATTCACTTATGTGCTGTTTATAGCTTAGCATTAACATACCTTCCTTATCCAACCACTCAGGAAGAGCAAAATACAGACTCCTAATGCCGGGCTTCTTTATTTTCTTTATTCGTCCAGACTTAGTCGCCCTGTTCAAATGAACTGACAGGTTCTTTTGTGGCGAATTATAATCTTTGTAATGCGAATCCAGCTTTAAAAGATCAGCGGCCAGTTCTTCAGAAGTCAAAGGGCGCTGGTGCAACTCCAGGAGAAAATGGATCTTGGTGGGGTAAGACCATTCCTGCTTAAACATGCTTTCGGTTAAAGGCCGTTTTTGGGCTTTTTCCGCGTTTTTTTTTGGAGCAGCAGCTTCCTGATCCTCCAACGCAGCAATCTTCTCTCTAAGTTCCAAAATGTGAGACACAAAGTCTCCGGAACTCCAGTTTTCGAACTCCTTCGCTACTTCATTTTGCAGTTCACGCTTAAGTTTTCTTTCCCAGTCTTTTGCCATTTAGACTACAAAAGTAGTCAAAAATATTATCTAACATTTATCTTACACCTATCTTGTTCTTTTCATCTATTAGTCTAACGTCTGTCTAACATAAAATATGCTGAATTTTTCATTGAATTCCGTAGCTAATCCAGTCTTAAACGAATAGTTTAAGTCGAAAATTTATTCAGGTTGATTGTCAATAAGTTGAGCAGTTTTAATAGCCGTTTAAATAGCCAAATTAAATTTTAATGCAGATTTGATGTAATTTTGTCTCCGAAAGCAAATGATCAACTCCGAAAAAATAAATCCAAAGATGTTTACCCTTGCACGGGAAGCACGCGGTTATTCACAAGCAGAACTCGCAGATGCATCGGGCGTAAGCAGGCAAAGTATCTCCCGGTTCGAATTAAACGACGTTAACCTGTCGGAGGCATTTATCTCAAACCTGGCAGATACATTAAAATTTGCAGAGCCACTTTATAAGCTGCAAAAAGAAACCCTTCCACCTGCAACGTACCGCAGGCGTGATACTATACCCGCAAAATTGCTCACTAAAATCGATGCCTTAATTAACGTGTACGCATTTGGTATTTCGCATCTGCTTAACGCTATAAAGTTTGATCAATTAAACGTACCGTTGTTCCCAGTCACAGAAAATAGTACACCTGAACAAGCGGCGCAACAAACACGTAGCACATGGAAAATGCCCTCGGGTGCAGTAACGAATTTAACTGCAACAATGGAAGCAAATGGATTCATTACACTTGGAGTAGATTTTGAAACCGAACGCATTGATAGCAGAAGTATCCTGATTGACGAAAAGTATCCCGTGATCTTCTATAATAAAAAACTACAAGGTGACCGTTTACGATTTACGCTCGCTTATGAACTTGGGCATATCGTGATGCATACACGAAGTAAGGTTTTAAGATTGGACGATTCGCATGAAGCTAACGTATTTGCAGCCGAGTTCCTGATGCCGAAAGCAGACATTGTTCAGGACTTAAACAGCAAAATAGATGTGGAGGAGCTGGCATTACTAAAAAATAAGTGGCTGGTATCTATGCAAGCAATTTTGTATCGCGCTGAAGATCTCGGCGTGATCACAGAAAACCATAAACGGTACTTAGTAAATCGCTTTAACCAACTACAGATCAGGAGGCGCGAACCAAAAGAATTGGACGTAGCAATTGAGCGCGGACAGCTTCTGCGGGACTTGATCACAAAGTATAGAAGCAAACAAAAAATGAATGTAAAACAGATTGCAGAATTTTTTTACATGAAGGAAGATGAGTTTCAGTCAACCTTCAATTCGATGAGTAACAATTAAACTAAAGATAGATGGGCAGTATAAAGATTAAAATTAAGCCTTATAAAAACTGCGAGTTAAGGGCAATGTACGGAATGGAAAACCGCAAGAAGGAATGGAAAAAGCAGATGGATAAAATTAAACACGTAGTTGGAGAACGGGATGGTCAAGGTTACACCATTAAACAAGTTCTGCTCATCTTCTCAATCATGGATGTGCCTGATGAACTTCTCCCTGATGAACTGGATCAGAAGGTGAAAAAAATAAGCGATAACGCAGCATGATACTTAACTACACTTAAACTCTTTTTTATGAAATTTTTAGGCTAGGCCGGACAGATGTCCGGCCTTTTTATTTTGTATTTGTTTCAGTTTCAAAAAAGAAAAACATGGAAAAACCGCGCCAAACATAACCACTTCTCTCCAAATAAATAGCTTTCAATCTTTATCACAAATGTTTGATGCGTAGTCACCAAAACCTCGCCAAACAAGGATTCGACGATTTTTTGTGTCGGAAATTTGTCTTCGTAATCATAAAGTAAATTCTAAAACGAAGATAAAATGAAAGCAAAATCAATGTCAAAATCAAGGGCAACAAAATCAAAAAAACAAAGTGCAAAAGTAATTCAGCTTAATGCATTCCAACAACCGCAACAAACAAAAACAGGTGAACTGATTAACGCAGTATTATGTGTTGCTCAATCTTCTCTGTGGTTTGGAAAACAATTCTCGGAGAAAGAAAACGAGCAACTTGCAGAATTAATTGCAGAACACTTTTACAATGGTGCAGATGCCCGCAAAAATTTCAAAGATTTAATTGAGCGCATCAGTCTTGCGAAACGTTACGTAAACAGAAAGCGCGGACGCTACATTTCAAAACCACAAGATTACCTGAACATTCATTATCCATTAGGATTGGTGGGAACTGCCTCTTGGTTAGAACAAGTGAAAGCAGTACGCAAAGACGTACCTGATTATAACAAAGGTATTACTGTTTTCGCAAAGGCTCTCCTTGCCTTTATCGATTCCCCATCACACGCTGAATTTCACAAAGCACAAAAACAATTGATTGAACACAAACAGTTTGATCTGCTTCAAATCTATAACAACACTGTTTTAAAACTTCAATTCTCTCACTAATGAAATCCGGGATTGAAAACAAAGTCGCATTCCTGCTTCGTGCTTATTCAAAAAAAGAGCTGCGCCTGCTTTACGGTGTATCAGAAGATACTTTCTGTCGCTGGATCAAAGCGATTCCAGAAGCAGCAGCCAGCGGAAGGAAAAACATTTTGAGTGTTGCACAGGTGGAAGCGATTTTAAAAGTGAAAGGTACACCGGGAGAACGAGAGTTTAATTAATGATAACCCGCAATAACCCGCAAAGACCCGAAAACAAAGACAACGCGCCAAGCCAACATCAGACCTTTGATCCCGAAATCAAAAACAAAAAAAGAAAAATCAAAATGGAAAAATCACAAACAGCAGATGCAAACAACAGTAGCTCGCTTTTCTTAACCGGAACAATCCTACTGGCAAACATGGATTACACCGGCTTAATGGATTACGCGATCAAAGCGCTGGTAGGTGGAGCGATTTGGATGGCTTACAAAATAGCCGGAGATCACTTCAGCAACAAAATGAATAAGAAAAAACAAGACAACGCATAAAACAAATTACGCAATGGCGAACTGGAAGAAAATAGGATTGATTACAGGAGTTAGCACAGCATCGCTTGCGGGATTGTTCTATGTAGCACGCACGTTCTTTAACAAGGCTTACGATCTCAACGAACTAAAAAAGTTAACCGATCAGCTGATCGTTATTCCTTCTGCAAAAATTCACAAGCTGGATTTTACAGGACTTACAGTTCGCATAGACGCGAAAATGAAAAACCCCACTGATAAAGGATTTAAAATGAAGTATCCTTTTATCCAGGTTGGGTACAATGGAAAACCAATCGGCTCTTCACAGGCAACCGACGAGCTACTCTCTATTCCTCCAAATGGTGAATACCAACTGAAAGCGATCATGCTCAACTTTCCCCTGATCGGGATGCTATCGCTTATCGGTGGATTATTCAAATCGCTACAGTCCGGCCAAGCCGTGAAATTAAAAGTAGCAACCACTTCAAAGATCGACCCGCTTTGGGAAGTAAGCGAGGGCAAGTGGACACCATTGAAGGATTACGGAGTAAAGGTTTTACGCGCCATCCCTTACGGTAACATTCAGGACATCACTCTTAAAAAAGCAGCGGTATGACAAGAGAGAATGTAAAGGTAAAACCGGGACATGAGTTTGACCACTACTTCCCGTCCGTGACAGGAAAGCGCAACCTGATGAAGCGCGGGGCGAAGGTTTCAGATACCCTGCAATTGATCCCAGCGATCATTGCTGAGACTGCCTGGCAAACCAGAAAGTTCGCTTATGAAGTCATTAAAGCAGATACGCTTGAACAAACCTGTCGCAATCTCTGGCAATTCGTGTACGACCACATCGCCTATTGCAAAGATATGACGGGTAAGGAACAGGTGCGTGACGCGCCGAGATCATGGGCTGACAGACACAACTTTAAACAAGATAAAAATGGAAATTTTATTCTTGATCAAAAGGGCAACAAAATTCCAGGAGGCGTTGATTGCGACTGTATGACGACGTTTATCTGCACAACGCTCTATAATTTGGAAGTTAGGAACGTGTACTTCCGTATTGCCAGATACGAAGAACCACACTGGGAGCATATCTATCCCGTGATCAAACTTCCAAACGGTAAAGAGATCATCATCGACTGCGTGCTACATCAATTCAATCAGGAAGCAAAATATACAGCAAAACAAGACACAGCTATGGATTTAGAATATCTAAACGGAGTGCCGGACTCCACAATGAATAAACTGGCAGATGCTCCTGATCTGATGGGCATCATGGATGAGCAGGAAGCGCTCTCTGCTTTAGGAAGGATTTTAAAGAAGAAAGCAGCATCCGGTGGTGGTGGCTCTGCTCTAAAAAAAGGGCTCTTCAAAAAGAAAGCTGCTG
Source organism: Bacteroidia bacterium (assembly GCA_044221905.1). Taxonomy (GTDB): domain Bacteria; phylum Bacteroidota; class Bacteroidia; order B-17B0; family Aurantibacillaceae; genus Aurantibacillus. The sequence goes on along the minus strand of JBGAOE010000003.1, from coordinate 435,979 downwards.
CTGGTGGCGGCGCAAAGAAAACTTTGTTCAAGAAAAAAACACCGGATCAGAAAAAAGCAAATAAAGCGAAAGTAAAAAAGTTCATCGGCAAAGGACTTCACGTGACCAACCGAATCAATCCTGTAACAGTCGCTCTTCGCAACGGAGTATTAGCAGGCATGAAGCTCAACTTTATGAAGATCGGTGAGGCGCTTCGCTGGACATACTTAAGTCCGGAGCAAGCGCAAGCCAAAGGTGCCGACATGAACAAGTACAACAAGCTGAAAGGAGTGCGTGAGAAATTAGAAAAAATCTTCTACGGTGCTGGCGGTAAGCCGGAGAACTTAAAGAAGGCTATTCTAACCGGACGTGGGAACCGTGATAAGGCCGTCGCACTAAACGGACTTGGTTATGTATCCTACACCAACGTGGATGGTTTGCACGAAGAAATGCCATTGAATGAATTGCTCGGGCACGAGATCTACTACTCCGAAAATGTAGAAGGACTGGAAGGGCTTGATGGCTTTGAAGGATTAGAAGGGTTTAGTCAGGACGGAGATCTTGGAGCAGCGACCGCCGCAAGCGTAGCAGCGGCAACAACGGTATTAGGCAGCATCGCAGCTTTAATTAAAAGTATCGGAAGCATCTTCCCCGGTAAGGGCGGAAAAGTAGCCAAAGGTGCAAAGGCAAGCAAAGGTGGAAAAAAAGCATCGAAGGGTGGCGGAGGTGGAGGCTCTGAAGCAACTGGTGAAGAAGGCGGCGGTGACGACTCTTCCACTGGCGGCGAAGAATCCGGCACAAGTGATGAAGGTGGCAGTTCCGAAGAATCATCCTCTGAAGAAAGCGGAGGTGGTGACGACTCCGGAAGTGGTGGCGGATCAGACGGTGGCAGTGATGAAGGTGGTTCTGAAGAAGAAGGAACTAATGGAAAAAGCGCATCAAAGTCAGCTGCCAAAGGAACGGAAGATTCCGATGCTGAGGGTGAACTAAAGCCAGGTATCAAAGCGAAAGCAAAAGCCTTTTGGGAAAGCAACAAGAAATGGATTAAGCCAACCGGAATTACTGTGGGAGCATTGGGGTTGCTTTACTTAACCTATCAACTGCTCAAGAAAAAGACTCCAGCAAATTCTTCTTTGTCTTTGAGTGGACTTGGAAATAAACGAAAGAAGCGCAAACCCAAACCGAAGCAAAACATTCTGCACGGGATCAAGTCACGGAAAGGAGGTAAACCAAAAACTAAAAGAACAACAGTAAAAAGGAAATCAATCACACTGCTATAAACAGCAAAAGCAAAAAAGCAATGAGCAAAAGTAAACGAAATATGTACGCGCAGAAGGCAAAGCAAAAATCCCTCATGGGACTTGGTTCTACCAATGCGGCAGTCGCAACCAAAGGCGACTTTAAAAATACGATGGCCTTCACCGGAAGGGATATTCTAATCGGTGGTTTAGGTGGAAGCCTTGCCGGGGCGCTTGCAGGGCGATCCTCCTTCCTGATTGGAATTGCCGTTACCGGTGCAGGACACTACATGGGAAGTGGGATGGCCTCAATGTTTGGTGTGGGAATGATGGCTTCAGGTGGTTATCAAACCATCTCCGGAATGAATGGAACAGAGCGTGATGGATTTGAAGGCATGAAGGAACGCTTTACAAACTTCCAGAATAATCTCAAACGCCAGCTCTTCCTGGACAAGATCATCAAACCAAAAGCACAGGCAGACACAGAATCAACTAACGGAGTTGAAGGTGTTGACTATTACAGGCACTCCGATGATGTCAATGGCCTTGACTACACAGAAGCTAACCGGATAGAAAGACAGATCAGCGATAGCGCAAGACAATTTGAAGCGCGTCATAATATGTCTGGAGCGGAAGACGACGTAAGTGGTGTGGAAGGCACCGACGGTGTAGAAGGCGTTGAAGGAATAGAAGATCGCCTGATCTAAAATCAAAAAAAAATGCGGTTGAATCTGGGATGCCTCTGTGGTGGCAGGCATCCTTAGATGAGAACTGCCTAAAAAATCAAATAACAAATAAAAAAAACAATCATGTTAGAATTAGAAGGATTAGGAGAATACAGCAACGCAGGTGCTTTGTTAGGACTCGAAGGAGCCGATGAAGAATTGATGGGAGCGTTGCAAGGTCTTGGTGCGGTTAAGCGCTATCAAACCATGAAAAAGTTGTTCGGCGGAACATCATCCAGCAGAGGCTCGCGTGCCGAAATGGAAAAACACTTTGCAGAATTACCACAGCACATTAAAGATGGTTTGGTGAAAGGAGAGTTGCGTTTAGCAGACACGGTGATCTACAGCGTCAAAAAAGTGGCTTCAAAAACCGTTAAACTTTTTGAGACACAAGATACCAAGCAAATTGGAACGACAAGTTTGAGTTCAGCACGTCTTCCTCGTAATCAGGCGCTTTTGGTAAGCGGCATTTTTATCCTTGCAGGTGTGCCGGGTGAACTTTCTCCAGACAAGATCATGTCTGCAACTTATGACAAGATCGAAAGTTTCCCTGCACTTGCCACAGGTGAGTTCAATCTGAAAGCAAATAAAAAAATCATTGTACCGGAAACCAGTATGCAGGTTTTCAAAACTGCAAACAACCACAACGTGCCAATGGGTTATTACAAGCTGGCTAACCCACGCTTAATCCACGATGATATTCTTATCGAAGCAACTGTGGAATTAGGAACGATGGATGGCTTAGACCCTAAGACCCATTTATACCTCGGTTTACACGGTACCATTACCACTCCATAGTTAACGGTTGGATGCACCATGCTCAATGTAGAGCGTGGTGCTGAAGACCAAATCAAAAAACAAAAAGCGATATGTCAAAATTCTTTTCACGGGACTACGATGTGCAGATCACAGCCGCAGGCCAAACATTCAGGAAAACATTCGAGCTGGATAAAAGTGTCATTGCAATCACACACTACACCATCCTTTCGAACCGCGAAGATCTCGCTTATTACCGGGGCAGTTTTCGTTTGGAAATCAACAAGGATGAAATTGCACCCGACGGTTATAGCGTTAAAAAAGTGATGTGCTGGGCTTCAGTTCCTGCCGATCAACGCCTCCGCTCTATTGGAAGAAGAGAAACTGGTAACGGACTGATCAATTTTGAATACACTGATAAGAACGATGGCCTGACTGTATTTCAACCATACATAGTTACGCTCAGCGTGGAAGGAGAAAGAGCGGAAGGATGAGAGCGCGGGTATTGGTAAAAGAGATCACGATCAGAAAAAGAGGTGAGATACAATTCTTTCCGATCAGGCTTCCAAAAAACGCTGTCAGAATAATCGGTGTGGATACGGATGTACTTATGACATCTGTTCTGGAACCTACAACTACAGCGGATGGAACTGTAAGACCAGATAAGCCCGGAGATACTCCTGCAACGGCAGAAGTAAACTTACACCCTTTTTTACAATGGTCAATAAAAACCAACCCGACAATTGGAAAGCTGAAACTTCAAAGTTTGGATCGTCACAGCATCTTCTTCGAGTCATGGATTAGCCTCGTGCTGCTTAATGCTTCAATGCCGGATATGCGTTACGGACTCTTTCCAAAGAATCCTTACAGTTTAATTAGCAACTGCAATCCAAAACGAATTAGTGTGCCGGTTGCGAATCCAACGATTAACGGATACTTCACCGATACAATAGGGATCAGAAAGCAGAGCGATTTAACCTACACCGTCAAGATTTTTCTCTGGATAGAAACATCGGAGAAAGACAAAGGTGTGAAATACGATTTTGAAAACAAGAACAATAAACTGAACTAAACCAATGACTACAGATTTAGCACTCTCACTAATAGAAAGCCGGATGCATGATATGGGGTTTTCGAAGAGTAACTATTCACTCGCCTTTAAACACATCGTATTGCAAGGCAACGAGCGTAGCGAGATCGAAGCATACAATGAAGTTTATTTTCTGGAGCATGATCCTGAAGACGTATCGATCCGCTCTGACTTTGGGTTCTACGATTTGAGTTCTCAAAAAACGAATGAGTTGAAATACGAACACCAAGGACTTATAGATTTGCAAAATCTTTCAGGCAACACTAATCATATCCGCTTCATTCAGGTCATTTTAAAACACGACCTAATAAAATAAACACATGGCAGCAGACTATAAATCATACGACGCAAGTGAGATCGATAGCATTCGGTTAATGCTTGACGCAGAAGCAAAGGATGGCAAGCCGCTGTTCTACGAAATCAAAGTGAATGGATTTACCCGTGTTCATAAAACAAACAAGGTGGAGCGATTTGATGAGTTACACAATTTCCTGAACGAAAACACAAAAGAGTTAGTGATCAGCATTTATCCCGACACAAACAGTAATCGCAAGGAGTGGTACAAGTACAAGCTGAACTCCGCACCTGAACAATTGAACGGTGTTGACATGGAAACAAAAATCAGCGAGCGCATGAAACAGTTCGAAGATAAAATGACCATGCAACGGACTGAGGAAAAACTAAAAGAGACGGAAAACAAGCTTGAGCAGGCGGAACTATACATCGATATTCTGGAAGACAAACTGGAAGAACAAAAAGTAAAGCCAAACCACATCGGCAGTTTTGATCTTGGGAGACTTGCCAGTTCAACCATTGAGGGCATCGCGATTCATTATCCAAAAGTTCTTGACAAGGTGCCTGTTCTGAATGGGATCGCAAAAGTGATCCAGGAGGAAAACCGAACAAGACCAAAGGAATTGAATGGAGGCTTTGAAGGCGAAGCGAGTTTCAAACCTAAACAAAACAATTCATGTGCTGAAACCAGCGAACACGACGAAGCCATTAAACAGTTGAGCGACTTTATAGCAGAGCATTTTGATCAGAATCAAAAACAAATTCTCGGAGCTGTGATCGTTGCCCTCGGCGAAAACCCATCACAACTTCCAACTGTAGCTGATTTACTAAATATCGACATCAACACACTAAACGAAGAAGAATAATTAAAAAAACACACCATGCCAAAATTCGAATTTGAAACCAGCATCGTTGCACCGACAAAAGAGGAAGCAATGAAAAAAATGAAAAGCCTGATGGCTTTAGGATCGAAACTATCATCCACAGAACTGCAAGTATTAGAAAATACGGTTAACAGCCCAACGGCACTTGCAATAGCAAAACAAAAACTAGGACTCTAAGCGATCAACACAGCCTTGAACCAACAACAAACATATCTGCCAACAAACGCACCAATAATTGCTCCGTATGGACAAGAGTCGCAACGACCTTCTTTTGCCGCCACGCTGAAAGATGAGTCCTGGACTTTGAAGGAAAAAATGGTGTACGGACTTCTTGCGGCAGTGGGAGTTGGAGGTACAATCTGGATAGGTCACAAACTAATCCTGAATGCAGTATCTAATAAGGAGGAACTAAAAAGTTTTGAAGATGGTACACCTGCAACAACTGCCAAGCAAATAAAAATGGCTTTTGAGAATGACGGTTGGTGGGGAACAAATACAGAGGCGCTCAGAGCTGCGTTGATATCGGTTGCCTCGCAGGAGGATTGGGATAAGATCATTAAGTCTTACAAGAAACAATATAACGCAAACCTTATCCACGATTTATCAGACGAATTGCAATCCACCGAATTGAACGAAATGATGCAGATCATTAATTCAAAGCCACTAAAAAAAGGGCAAGTGGTTCAAGCTAATGTCTATCGCGCTTGGGCAAAGCGACTGAAAGCCGCCTTTGATAAAAGCTACGGATTTCTACCGGGAACGGATAGCGAAGCGGTAAAAGTTACCCTCAATGAAATTCCAACACAAGCTGCCTTCATAAAAGTCGGTGTAGAATACAAAACGCTCTTTGGAACCAACATCCTCGATGATCTGAAAGGAGAAGCGGAGTTCGGCCAATACAATGAATGGCTACAAATCATTGTAAAAAAAAGAAAGAACTAAAGTGACCAGAACCATGAATACGACAGAAGCAATTAACACAAACAATCAGGCAACAGGTAAATCCAAAGCAAAGAAAGCGGTGCTTTTCAGTCTCGGTACTCTGGCGCTGGGCACTTTAGCCTTCTTTGGAATTAAACAATTTAAAAAACATAAAAATCAAAGCAATGACGAAAATTCTGAAACAACTACTGATCTGGATAGTAAAATTCCTGTTCAAACTCGTCCTAGTAATCCTTCTCGTTCCGGTGTATCTACTGTGCATGCTGGCAATACCTTTCCTCTTGCTCTCCGCAGTAAAGGAGATAAGGTCGTCCAGCTTCAGCAGTCTCTTATGCGAACTTTTGGCTCCGGCATTTTTCCAAAATACGGCGCAGACGGAATATTCGGAACCGAGCTACGAGACTTCCTTTTCAGTAAAGGATACAAAACGCCATTATCACAGGCCGATTTCCAAAAAATCACGAAACCGCAAACTGCACCACCGCCATTAGTAGTGTTCGATCCTGCGGCGATTGCAAAAGGAGTTTACAATGCAATCATCGCAAAGAATTATACCTCTGCAATCACGCTCGTAAAAGCGATCACGAATACTACAAGCTATTCAGCAGTCTCAGAGAAGTTTAAGTTATACCGCTTGTACGGTGGTGTGAGACAAACCTTAGTAACAGCCATGTTAAAGTCATTTCCTGAAAAATCACAAACAGAAAATACAAAACAAGTATTTGTAAAAATGGGGCTGAAATACAACGCTGTTACAGATAAGTGGTCTTTAGCATAACACATCAAATTTTAATTACATGACAACAACCAAAAGAATAATCAGATACATCGTGGGTCATTGCACAGCGACGCCTCCGACAACAACAGTAGAATCCATTAAAAACTATTGGAAGCAAAAATGGAAAAGTGATGTGCCGGGATACCATTACATCATCCTCCGCAATGGAACAGTAATCCAATTACTTGACGAAAACAAAAACAGCTACGGAGTTTACGGTCACAACTCTGTTTGTATAAACCTTGCTTACATCGGTGGAATCGATAAAGATGGCAAACCTGTTGATAACCGGACACCAGCACAGGAACGTGCGATGTTTGACTTAATCGTTCGTCTGACCGAGAAATACAAGGGAGCCGAAGTGAAAGGCCACTGCGATTTCGAAGGTGTAAAAAAAGCCTGCCCTTGCTTCGACATGAAAACCTGGCTGGCAAACTATACACCGGATTTAGATCACGCAGCGTAGACTAAGTTCAGAGCGATGAGTTTACAAAAGATGAAAGACATATTAAGGAATAAAGGATACAAGCTCTTCACGCGCCCGTATGAACTGAATATTGTCGGCCTCAGAAGTAAATCCATCATCCCGAATCGTTTTGATGATGAGATACACGTCTTTTATAAAGTTTCGACTTTGAATTGGAAGTATCACATTTTTAAAGCCACCACCGATCCGGGAACGTTCTGGCTAAAACAACCAATGCAGCAACAAGGTACAGCGATCCTAGCCGAAGGCCAAAACCTGAATTGTTACGAGTTGGGAATGCATCAAGGTAAGTACCTAGCCTTAGTCCAACGTAAACCGATTACGATCATTAGAGACTATAACAGAGATGCCATTCTCGACTTTAACAACGGGAATAAGCTAAGAGGAATGTTTGGTGTAAACATTCACCGTGCAAGTCTTCAGGGCAGCACAAAGATCGTCGATAAGTATTCAGCAGGCTGTCAAGTGTTCTCGAATATAAAAGACTTCCAGCTTTTTCTCAGCTTCTGTCAAAAGCATAAACAACTCTACGGTAACCACTTCACCTATTCACTAGTTGACTTCAGGGCGGTGAAAAGACAAAACCTTCGCTACATGCTTTCCGGAGCAGGGGTTGTAGGAATAGCAGGACTAACTTATCTGGCCGTCCGCCATCAGGACAAATTATTTACAGCCGTTCAGCAAGTAGGACACTTCTTTTCGGATACCATTCAAACTAAATCAAATGAAGCAAACTATAAAACAAATTATTCACCAGCTCCTTCAGGATAAGGACGGCAATTTTTCACTCAGAGAAGCCATCGCGCTAATCTATGTACTAATGAGCATCATCGCCTGGATTGGCGCACAATTCTTCGGCTTACACGTACCGGAATTTATGTTCTACTCCTTCATGAGCATGATTGGTGCAGCAGCCTTTGGCTACTCCTTAGAAAAGAAAAGCGAGCCAAAAGAGTAATCATCATTTATCAAAAACAAAATAGAAATATGAAGACCATTTATTTAGCACTAACATTTTGCATCGGGCTTGTTACAGGATACCTGCTCTTTGATTCATCAGATTTTAATAAAGAGCAAACCGAGTCGTTTAGTGAAACTGCAAAAGAAAAGAGCATCCAGATAAATAACCAAAAGGTGTTATCTGAGATCGCACTCAGAAAGCAAAACAATTTGCTTTCAGGACAATTGCAAATTGCAAGCCATCAAATAACAGCAGGAAAACAGGCGCTTTTTACCGAGAGGGCGAAGGTGAAAAAATTACTTCTCCAATCGCAAAGTGCATCCTCAACAGACACAGTGGTTAAACGAGAGTTAGTAAGCCTTGACACCCTTAATCGTATTACGGATTCTCTCATCTCAGGCTACGAAGCAAAACTGTCTGTCACAGATTCCTTAGTCGGGTTGAGGGATTCTCAACTAGTGGTGTGCGATCAGGCCTACCAGCAAATGAAAAACCTTGTTGATGAGCAAACGGAACGTGAGCGGCAGCTAAAACGAGATCTCAGCACCGCTTTGAAACAACAAAAGCGAAAGCGAATTCAAAGTCGCATTCTGGCGGTGGGTCTGCTTTTCGTTTCGGGCATTACCACTTCACTTTTAATTAAAACAAACAAGTAGCGAAATGATTAATGAAAAGACAATAGTTTCTTCAGTAACCCTCCTCGCATCGCTAAGTACCTATTTCTATGCAAAAGTCGCTCACAAAGATGCAGTTCCTTATGTGATGGTCGGCGGCTTCATCGGAGCGATAATCGGCGAAGCTATATCAGGGATCGTTCTGAGGAATGACAAAGACAAAAACAATAAAGACAAAAAATAACCAGCAGAGAATCTTTAAAGTGTTACAAGGTGCTATTCATAAACTCATACGTTTTGTAGCCTCCAAACTAAAAACACTGATAAGGCTCATCCGCACAAAACCAAACAACAACATGGCAACACAAATAATCGACGATGGCGCAAGCATTAAAATCGTCACAAACGGAGTACCAAAGTTTGTACTCAAAACAAACGTCGTAACGGTTGAGACGCTCTTTAACGGCAAAATCAAAATTGATATCGGAAAAGACCCGTTGCATAATATCTACGTTGACCAATCAACGGTTGACAATCCGGTAAGCGTAAGTCCGGATGACCTGCGTGACAAAATCGAAGCGATGTTAGAGCCGGTTTCAATGGCGGGAACTACCGCAACCGCTGCGAATCAATTATTGCAAACCGCAGAGCTTCAGAACATCAAAAACTCAATGAACAATGTAACAAACACACTCATTGTGATGAATGATAACATGGTGCTTGAGCCAAAGCTGATCGATGAAACAGAAGGCCGCGTCATCTACAAAGGATATGCCGTTCCAGGTACCTCCGGAAATAGTCCAACATGGGCGATCCAGAGGGTAACCAACGACGACGGAAACTTCTCGTATCATTGGGCGCTTGGCAACAAGAACTTTGATAAGCGATGGGATTTACGCCGCGAGTATCAATACAGCTAGTCTAACTATAAAACCTCCTCCCATTCGGAGGAGGTTTTTCACTTATAAGCAAAACGATTTGAAAACACCAATAACATACTACGGAGGAAAACAAACAATGCTGAAGCATTTGCTTAGCATGATTCCTGAACACCGGCTTTATTGCGAACCGTTCTTTGGCGGCGGAGCGTTGTTCTTTGCAAAACCAAAGGCTGAAGTTGAAGTGATCAACGATGTAAACGGCGAAGTCATTAATTTCTTCAAAGTTCTAAAAACAAAGTTTCCTGCGCTGCAAAAAGAAATCCAAGCTACCCTTCACAGTAGAGAGCTTTATAAAAAGTCGATGAAGATCTACAATAACCCTAAACAGTTCTCCGACGTTGAACGTGCATGGGCATTGTGGACTGCGACTAATCAAGGCTTCTCAGGAATGATCGGTTCGTGGGGATTTGGTATCACAAACTCAAAAGAAAAAGCTGTAGCTGCCAAAAGAGATGCTTTCATTAACGCCTATGAAGAACGGCTGAGAACCGTGCAGGTTGAAAATAACGATGCACTTAAGGTCATTGCCCGCTGCAATCAAAAAGACGCTTTCATTTATTGTGACCCACCTTACATCGGTTCCGATCAGGGGCATTATAGCGGATACACAGAATCGGAATACGAACAGCTTCTGTCTGCTTTAGCCAAACACAAGGGAAAGTTTTTACTCAGCAGTTACCCTTCAGCGATCCTATCAAAATACATCCGCAAATACGGATGGAAAAAAAAGGAAGTAGAAAAATACGTTGCCGTTACAAAACTGACAGAAAAAAAGAAAACAGAGGTGATGGTCTTCAACTACGATCTGGCAAAGATGAAGCCAATGCAAAAAGATGAAGAAAAAGTAATTGAAGTTGAGCAAGTGATGGAGCAATTAGCCGGATCACCACAAAACAAAAAAACTATTGAAATGAAAGAAAAGAAAAATCCATACTCCGATATATCAAAGGAGTGCCAACTCATAGAACGCTTCCTTGGCTTTCATGATCAAATATTAAACAAGTATGCATTCGGTTACTTACTTGATGAGTTTCAGAAAGCAATCGAAGAAAAAAAGATCACTAAAAAATCTCCGGTTGCTAAAGAAATCATGGAGATACAAAACGCCATCGTAAAACAATTTAATACGATGAAATACTCTGCGCACTTTGTTTTAAAACCAGCAACCATTAAAAGATTGAAAGCAATTGTGGTGAAATGGCAGAACTCATTAGAAGAAACCGATCACAACTTTATCGTTTCAAAAAGAAAGCACTTTGACCTTCAAGGCTTGCAGGGAGTGCCACAGGTAAACATTATGCCAAGCACCCAGTTTGCCAGCTTAAAGTTTAACACAATTGGTTTTAAAGATCGCTGGTTAGAATTTATCGGCGATCCTGCACCGGGATTCACAGCAATGGTTTTCGGAATGCCAAAAATGGGTAAGAGTTATTTGTGCATGGACTTCGCCGGATATTTAGCACGCAATCACGGAAAGGTCATCTACGTTGCTAAAGAAGAAAAATTAGATAAAACGTTACAGGATAAGGTAAATGAAAAAAATGTCTCTCATGACAATTTAACCGTTGCCGATGGAATTCCAGCTGATCTAACTCCATACGATTTTATCTTCCTGGACTCGGTCAACAAACTCGGTTTAACTTCTAAAGACCTTGAGAAATTAAAAACCGATAATAAAGGCAAATCCTTCATTTACATTTTTCAGGCGACGAAAGCCGGCAAGTTTAAAGGCAACAATGAATTTCAGCATGATGTAGACGTTGTGATAGAAGTGCCGGAGCGCGGTAAGGCAACACAATACGGACGCTTCAACCAAGGCGGTGATATAGATATTTTCCCGGACGCTCTACCAGCCGTAGCTTAGATAACATGCAATAAAAAATCGGAACATCCAAGCGCCCTTTGCTAAAGTAAGCAAAGGGCGTAACTATTCCCTACTTACGGAGGTGTTGCAAAAAGGTGTACCGAACTTGCTCTAACTCCGGAGGCCTTCAGGGTGAAGGTTTCAGAAGGGACTAACAAAAATGATCAACTATGAAAAAAGCAGTACTCTATGCCAGAGGATGGCCTACACAAAGTGAGGGCAGAAAAAAAATAGAAATGCAATTAGATTTCCTGAAGCACTATTGCGAAAAGAAAAATATTATCGTTTGGGATATTTATGAAGATGTGACAGATGGATATACCCATGACACAATGGACTTACTCACAAAGTTAAATGGAGTCAGCACAAAAAGAGGAGAAGCCGATTTGCTTATAGCTGTTGATTTAAAACTATTTGCAAGTGGCGTGCTAAACACAGTAGTTACGACAAATTTATTTCGGGACAAAGAACTTGAGGTGTGGCATTTTGCAAAACGATTTGAAAAACCTCATTAAACTAATTCATAAACCACTTAAAACTTTTAAAAATGAAAACAGCAATTCTGTATGCCCGTGTAGCAACACTAGACGAATGCATAGATCGGCCAACCAAGCTAGATCTACAACTGGATGAACTTCTTGCTTTTTGCAAAAAGGAAAACATTCAGGTAGAAATCTGCTATCGGGAAATTGGATCAGGCGCAAATTTTAACCGTAGGGTGTTTAGCAACATACTTCTAAACATTGAGCGGGGTTATGTTAAAGCAGACTTGCTACTATTTACAAGTTGGGATCGATTTTCTCGTAACGCTCCAGCGGCTCTTGAAATGATAAAGACCCTTCGCAAGTTAGGGTTACAAGCAAAGAGCATAAACGAGCTGAACGTTGAGGAAAGGGAAAATTTACTAAGGCAGGCATTAAAAACGAAAAAATCAAACAAACTATAATGGAAAAAACCACACAAACAGAGATGGTTAGCGTAGCACGATGCAAATCCTTTCTTGAGAAAGACGGGTCAAGTTACACTACCGACGAGGTGCTAATGATCAGAGACTTTTTATATATGCTCGCTGATCATGAATTTTCTGCTTACCTGAAGGAAAAGCGCCGCGATATTGAATGCAAAAAAACTAACGATGAATCGCAACTTAAAATAGCAGCCTAATGAAAAGAGCAATAATTTACATACGAGTTTCTACAGATGAACAGGCCGACAAAGGCTATTCACTAAGACATCAAGAAGAATATTTACGAAAGTATTGCGAGACAAACAATATTTTAGCGGTGGAACTGGTAAAGGAAGACTATTCTGCTAAAACGTTTAACCGCCCTGCGTTTAACGCCGTCTTAAATAAATTAAAAGCGAGACAAATAAAAGCTGACCTTCTGGTTTTTACTAAATGGGATCGCTTCTCAAGAAATGCGCCGGATGCCTATGCGATGATAAGCACCTTAAATAAAATTGGTGTTGAACCGCAAGCTGTAGAACAACCTCTTGATCTAAGCATTCCTGAAAACAAGATCATGTTGGCCTTTTACCTTTCTGCACCTGAAGTTGAGAATGATCGCCGGGCTTTAAATACGCTGGTCGGGATGCGCCGGGCGAAAAAAGAAGGAAGATGGACAGCGCCAGCGCCATGCGGCTACGATAATAAAGTGGATGAGAATAATAGGAAGACAATCGTGCCAAATAAATTTGCACCTATAGTTCGGTGGGCTTTTGAAACGCTTTCCACAGGACAATATGCGGTTGAGGAAGTGAGGCGGATGTGCAATGAGAAAGGGCTTAAATTAGAAAAGAACCGGTTTAATGAAATTATGAAGGCTCCGGTTTATTGCGCAAGAATTATTCTCCCTGCATATAAAAATGAAGACGAGCAAGTTATAAGGGGGATTTTTGAACCAATCATTTCTGAAGAATTATTTGATAAGGTTCAGGATGTTATGACTGGCCGACGTTTCAAGGTAGCTTACAAAATTTGCGCGAAAGATCAGTTGCCCTTACGAGGATTTCTAGATTGCCCTCGCTGCGGTAAAAAATTATGTGGTAGCGGTTCAAGGGGAGGTAGCGGTGTAGTTCACTATTACTACCATTGCTTAAAAGGTTGTAAAGAACGTGTTCGCGCAAATGATGTTAATGCCGCTTTTTCAAATTTCCTTTCAAGCCTGAAATTTAAAACCAGCGTAAACGATGTTTACAATGAAATTATAAAAACGCTTTTCAAATCAAGCGCTGGCGAAAATAGCGGAAGCCAATCGGCAATAAAAACGGAAATTGAAAAACTAAAGGAGCGCCTAAACAAAGCTCAACAATTAATGCTTGACGCCGAAATGACCATGCCCGAATATCGGGAGATCAAGCAACTGTTAGAACCCAAAATTGACGCGCTTTTAAGCCAACAGCTTGCTCATAATCACGTCGAGGCAGAATACCGCTCTTATTTGAAACGAGGGCTGACAGCGGTTCAAAATTTGGGCTATTTATATGACAGATTGGACGTTACAGGCCGACAACAGCTCATCCGTTCGAGCTTGAAGAAGAATCTAATCTTTTCAGATGGGCGAGTTCGAACGGAGGAACTGAATTCACTCATAACGCTAACAACCTACGCAGACGCGGCACACAGCCAGTCAGAAAACGAAAAAGGGAGCCAAAATGGCTCCCTTTCCCGTATAGTACCCAGAAGGGGACTTGAACCCCTAAGCCTTGCGGCATACGCCCCTCAAACGTACGTGTATACCAATTCCACCACCTGGGCCTTTGTTCACCAAAGCTCTTCGAGCAAGGTGAATTCTTGTCCGCCAAAGCCCTCAGCTTGTCGAAGCGCGAAAGCGGATGTTCAAATTGCCTGAATCAAGGGACTGCAAAGGTGCTAATAAAATTTAAATTTAGAAAACGAAATTTCAGTTTTTCGCAAATTTTTTGGCAGCAAAACCGCATCCACCACCGCTGTTCTTTAAAAACAAGTAACTTAGCATCACTAAAAAACACCATGGTCCCCTCCCACCCTGCCCTGCGCACTGTTAATGTTACCCGCTATGTGCAGCCACTGCGCGAAGGCGGCTCACTGCCCGCCCTGGCCGAGGCCGACGACGATTTTAAATACGTGCTTAAGTTTAAAGGCACCGGCCATGGCGTAAAAGCCCTCATTGCCGAGCTGGTGGGCGGCGAAATAGCGCGCCAACTAGGCCTGCGCGTACCCGAGCTGGTGTTTGCCAGCTTGGACGAAGCCTTTGGCCGCACCGAGGGCGATGAAGAGATTCAAGACCTCCTACAGGCCAGCCAAGGGCTCAACCTGGCCCTGCATTTTTTGTCAGGCGCTATTACTTTCGACCCCGTAGTTACTAAAGTAGACGAAAAACTGGCCTCGCAAATCGTATGGCTCGATGCTTTTGTTACAAATATTGACCGCACGGTAAAAAATACCAACATGCTTATGTGGCACAAAGAGCTTTGGCTCATTGACCACGGCTCCTGCTTGTATTTTCAGCACTCCTGGACCGATATCGAAAAATATGCCAGAAGCCCTTTTTCTTACATAAAAGAGCATGTACTACTGCCCCGCGCCGCAGCGCTCGAAGAGGTAAACGCCCAGTTCAGCCGCTTACTCACCGAAGATAACATTCGCGGTATTGTAGATCTCATCCCCAACGAGTGGCTGCAATGGCGCGACACTACAGAAACACCCGCCGCCCTGCGAAACGTGTACCTCGATTTTTTGCTCACACGCTTAAAACATTCCGAAACTTTTATCAACGAAGCCATCCATGCCCGCAAAACACTTATATGAGTATGCCGTCATTAGGCTGTTACCGGCGGTTGAGCGTGATGAATTCTTCAACGTGGGCATCATCCTGTTTAGCAAGCAGGCAAAATTTATAAAGGTATTGTTTGCTGTGAACCCACAGCGCTTAAACGCCTTTGCCTCCGAAATGGATCTCGAACAGGTGGAGCTGAACCTGGAGGCCTTTGCAAAAATTGCCATGGGCGATAAAAACGGCGGTCCTATTGCCTGCTTTGATCTGGCCGATCGTTTCCGCTGGCTCACTGCCATACGCAGCTCGGCAATCCAAACCTCGCGCCCTCACCCCGGGCTCTGTGACAACCTGGAGCAAACCGCCCAACGGCTTTTTAACGAGCTGGTATGTTAATTTTGAAAAACGAATCGGAAAAGGATCATACGAATAATTAAAAAAGCCCACCTCGTAAAGAGATGGGCTTTTTAGTTCAAACAACAGGTTTTAACTTATTGCACTTTCACCAGTTTTTTGCGCAGGGTGTTACCATCGCTTGTTTTAATCTCGATAAAATACACGGCGCTATTCAGCGCAGAAACATCGAGCGTAGCGCTGCCCGGGCCGCTGATGGTTTTGGCATAAACTGTTTTGCCGGTCACATCCAGTATCCTTACCTGCAAGCGATCATGGTTGGCATAACCGCTAATGCTCAGCAAGCCATCGGTTGGGTTGGGGAATATGTCGAGCTTCAGGGCAGGTGCCCCGGTTTCCCGTATCGCCATAGCCTCACCAGGGCCCGCCGTGCGCCAATATGGCACTGAAGGATACGTGCTCGTGTTCGGGCAATCGTTCACCGAAGGACCGCCGCAGGGGAAGGTGGTCCAGAATGTGATATTGTTCCCATAAACAAAAGAGCTCACACCAAAATGCGTGGGGGGTGGGTTGCTCATAAAAATAGCTACATAAAGCCACGACAAGTTGGGATCGGAAATCGCATCGCAATAGGTGTAATAATCTACATTAGGTGTCCAGGCGTTCAAATATTCGTTCCCGCTTTCCATGCTGCAGGTGCCCTGCTGGCCTATCACACCACCTCCGGTGCTGGTTCCTTCCAGGGCCAGGCCGTAATTCATAGGGGTGTACAGTTGGTTGCATTCCCACAAGGTGTTGGGCTCGTTGCCCTGAAACGCAAAGCCCATGTAGGCATCACTCACATCGTTGAGCGTTACTTTGGGCGAATAACTGCCCGGGCCGCAGTTCGTGCACGTATTATCCGTCAGGCGTATCAGCCTCACCCGTTGGTTGATCACCGTTTGGCCTTTCACATTGTTTTGATTGATCACAAGATTACCGCTGCTGTTTTTACCCCAAATGCCGTATTGATCCTGTGGGCTTTGCATGTCGTCTTCCAGCAGTATCTCGTTACCGCCAATCTCTACCGGGTAATCGCGCAGGTCCGTTACTTTAATGCCACGGTACACACGGTTTATTTTGTTGCTGAAAATGTTGCAGCTGCCGTTCATGCTCCAGTTGGCACTGTTAATGCCATCAATGGTAATGGCATCGCCAGAGTATTCCGCTGTGATGGGCGTGCTGCTGTTCACTTCAGGGCCAAAGTAGTTTTCATTAATGATCATGTTGCCGGCATAGGTGCCATTGCCGGAAGTGTTGTTCACGGTGTAAGGCCCGTTCTGCAGGTTCACCGAAACATTGTAGGTGATGTTGTGAAACTCGCAGCGGCGGATTTTATAATTAAACCGGTTGGTGTTGAAGTAAGCGCCATCGGCTCCTAAATACCAGGGATTGTTGCTGAAATTATGCGTGCTCTTAAAGGTGGCATCTTCCAGGATAACCTCATACACATTTTCGCCATACACGCCCATCATGCCTTCCCAAAAGCTGTTGTAGGTGTTCACATCCAGCCGGGCGTTCATAGTGTTGGTGGCATTCACGCGGTGGTTAATGCCTACACCCGTCATAGGGCTCATCGTTGAAACATACTGCATGTTCTGAAAAATGTTCATTTTGGTGGTAAAGCTCGCATCCTGTATGTCTACTCCAATGCCAATGCCATCAAACAAATTGAATCCGGCAAAATAGGTCACATTGATATCAACACCCGGCGCAGGCGCAGCGCCCGGAAAATTGCCGATGTTCTCGATCTTAATCCCGATATGACCGGGCAAACCGGTGTAGGGCTGTTTCAGCGTGGCAAGGGCAAATCCATTCATCAGGCACGGCGCCGAAAGCACGCTTTGAAAGTTGGTGGCAAAATACCGCAACCCGCCCGAAGCGGCAGAATGGCTGGGCCAGCTGGTGGCATTAAAAGGCGCCACGGCAGAGAAAGTCAGGCTGCGGCAGGTAAACACACACTCGCTAATACCTACTGGCAATGAGGTAATGGTGGGATCGGAATTACTGAACTTCACACCAATATTGTTCTTATTAAAGATCACGCCGCGCAGGTATACCGGTGGGCTGGCAGGTGCCACGTTGTTGGCAATGCCAATGTTATCCACATCAATGCCCACTTTGGCATCTTCTACCAGGCTGGCATCACCTCTTGAGTTGTAGGCGGTCACCTGGCCACCGTTATCCACCACAATGCCATCCCACATGTTGATGCCGCAGGCATATAGGTGAGCATGATCCAGTGTCAGGATTTTGCCGTTGGGTACCGTTATCTTCACATTCGGCATAATCCGCACTTCAGCATCCTGAAACGTAGTGTTATTGGTCAATGTAATGTTGTTACCAATAAAGTAAGACGCGTTGCCTACGGTGCCGCTCAGGCTGGTGAGCGGCGTTAAGCCCACTGTTGAGCTTGAGCAGCAATTGGTTTCGGTAGTTACCACCACATTGGCAGATGAAGGACAGCCATTTGGCGACGAGGCATACACCTGGTAAACAGTGGTAACTGTCGGGCACACAGTAATGGTGCTTCCGGTTTGATTTACAGGCTGCCAGGTAAAGGTGGTTGGGCTTATGGTGGTGGAAGCTGTTAATGAAACACAGCTCACCGCATTGGTGCAAAAGGTAACATCCGATACGGCAATGGGAATGGGCAGGCCCGGGCTGATGGAAATGGTTTCCGTATCAGTGCAGCCGTTGGCATAGGCGCCAATCACAGTATAAATGGTAGTGCTGGCTGGATTAACAGAAAGGGTATTGGTGGTAATGCCCGAAGGCAGCCAGGTGTAGCTCGTGGCACCGCCTGCGGTCAATGTCAGCGACTGGCCGCGGCAGGTTACAAGAGAAGGTGCTGTAATGGTTACAGTGGGAGTTGGCACGGGTGGTTTAACAACAAAAACAACCGATGTGCTGTACGAACCACAGGAAGTGCTTCCGGTGGCCACTACCGTGTACTGTCCGCCCGCAAGCCCCGATGCGCTGGCGGTGGTGTAGTTGCCCGGCGACCACAGGTAGGTAGCTCCCGGAAGGGAAGAAACCGTGGCAGAGGCTACCACACCGCAGGATGGTTGGGTAATGGCGGCGGTAAGCGTGTTGGGTTGCAGCACCTGTATGTTATCAATAAAGTAATAGGCATACGCGCATCCGTTGCCGGTGCAGGCAAAGGTTGGCGTCGGATTGTTCTGTGCATCGCTCCTGAAATTGCCAATGGTGATGTAATTGCAAGCCACAGTAGGACTGAACATAAATGTGTATTGCACCCACGACGTGTTGGTGACATTGCTTGTAATTTCATAGCTCGGAGTAATGCTAATGGGAAAATAGAGCGACTGAGTGTGCGGCGCCGCAGAAAAATCAATCCCGATGTTTTTTATCGTGTATTGATTTACGCCTGGCGCCGAATTGGTGATCCAGAACGATACGGTATACGTGGTGCCCGGCACCATGGAGCAATTTAGCTTGGCAGAAACATACTCCCTGTATTGGGGATAAGGGGTGTTGTACATGCCCAGGCCCATCATGCCATTACCCTGCTGCACCGTTTGGTTTCCGTGGTACATATTTGGGGGTTTCACTGTCGAGGCAGGAGTGGCGCAGGTGTTGTAATAATCCGGCGTTCCCCAGTTACCCGCACCAAGGTTGCCGTTCACGTTGTTCCAGCCCGTGCACTTGTTCCATTGACCCGTGCCATTGGGACAAGGCGAGAAGAGCTCAAAATCAGGATTCGGGCAGATGTTTATCTGCGCCTTCACCGTTGTGATGCATAGGCTTAGACCCAGCAACACGTGTTGAATTGATTTCATAATTTTTCAATTGAATGGCGCCTACTCTGTTAAAGCTTTTCGGCATACGCTTTGGCGGGTGGGTTATCCACAGTGCTGGCGTAAGAAAATAAAGCAGATAGTCATAAAATGCTCACAACCAGCAGCACCATAACAATTGCTTTTTATAATTTTTATTTTTTAAGTAGCATGATCCATACACTGCGATACCGCCGGCAGCAAAAATAAATGCACGTATGTTGTTATTTTTTTTACTCACGGTAAATAGCCGGGCTAAACTCACAAATGGTACATTAACTGATGTAATTGAATCTTTTTTAATAAATCGTGCCGATGAGGCAATTAGAAATAATAATTTTAGATGAACCGGAAACTGTACAGAAGCAATCCTGAATTTTAAAGGATAAATATTGAATTCGCAACCATCAATCACCACTCCTCATTTATTTTGCGTCCCGCATCTTGCCTCCTACCGTCCTGCCTCTTGAATGTTGAGTGGTACCTTCAGTCCTTAGCATAACCAATGCGTTCATAAAACCCCTTTTTATACGTTTCCGAAATCGGTATCAGCACCTCCCCAATCCTGATCCGGTCGCGCTCAATGGACTCAATTTTATCCAGCGCCACCATGTACGATTTATGTACACGGCACACCAGGCTATCGGGAATCTGCCCCTCAAACTCTCTGAAAGTTTGCAAAGTCATAATGCGCCGGCCTGACGTATGTACCCGGCGGTAATCACGCATGCCTTCAATATAAATAATATCGCTCAACAGCAGTTTTTCCAGCCGGTATTCGGTTTTTACAAAAATAAAATCAGGCACATGTTCTTTATTGTTTTTTGCCAGGCGCTCCTGCACCTTTTCAACGGCCTGAAAAAAGCGTTCAAATGTAAACGGCTTCAATAAATAATCGGTCACACTCAGCTCAAAGCCCTTCAGCGCATACTCCTGGTAGGCCGTGGTGATAATCACCGCACAGTCGGGTTTTATGGCCTCCAGCAGCTGTATGCCCGACAGCTCGTCCATATGAATATCCAAAAACAGTAAATCCACTTTATTGGATTTAAGAAACAGCAGGGCATTCAGGCTGTTGTCAAACGTGGCAACAACATTCAGAAAAGAAAGGCGGGCGGCATAGTTTCGGGTGCGCTCCATGGCCAGCGGCTCGTCTTCCACAATAATGCAGTTAATCTTCATGCTGCAATAAAAGTAGCAAATTAACTTTATACACGGAGCCCGTGTCCTCCACTGTAAGCGTGTGTCGCTGCGGGTACAGCAAGGCCAGCCGGCGGCCAATAAGTTCGTTTCCGAGGCCACCGTATTCGGGTTTCGCGGTTCCCTGTGGTGTATAAGCGTTTTCGCAAACAAAGCGCAGAGTGCTGCTGCTCACAATCAACTCTATTTTAACCGCATTCTTCACTTTTTTATTTTCGGCGTGCTTAAAGGCATTCTCCACAAAGGGAATAAACAGCATGGGCTCAATCCAGTTATCAGCCGGTTTGCCCTCCACATGGTATTGAATGTAATCG
The DNA here is from genome assembly GCA_044221905.1 of Bacteroidia bacterium. Classification (GTDB taxonomy): domain Bacteria; phylum Bacteroidota; class Bacteroidia; order B-17B0; family Aurantibacillaceae; genus Aurantibacillus. Next base: position 414,964 of record JBGAOE010000003.1, on the reverse strand, counting down.
GGATTAACTGTACGGATTTTTTGCAGCTCTACATACTTTTCAATATAGGCCAGCTCTTTTGCCAAAGGAATCTTTTCGGTTTTAGTCTCATAAAGCATAAAACGCATCATGTCCGAAAGTTTATTCAGGTATTCCGATGCTTTTTCGGCATCCTTTAAAATAAGCACATCAATATTATTGATGGTGTTGAATAAAAAATGCGGGTGAATCTGCGATTTAATCAGGGCCAGCTCCATTTCATAATTTTTTTTGTTCAGGTCTTCCTTCAGTCGTATGTCGTCATACCATTCAATAAATGCGCGAAGCGTAAGCCCCATACCCCCGTTAAGCATGCCAATAATGCCGGTAACCAATACCACAAACAACACTTCGCCCAGGTTGGGATGCGGAAAAATATGACTATTACGATCGTGTACACTGCCAAATACAAGGCTCATGACTGTTTCGCCCAACGCGCCGCACAAAAACGAAAGCAAAAGCCCTACGGCAAACATGGCCGCTATTTTGCGGGTTTTTAAAAAACGGGGGAACAGAAAAAGATAAAAAGAATAAAACCCGGCAAGGCCCGGTAATATGGCAAAGCCCAATAACGTGACAACGATGTTAAAGAAAAAGATGGGCGTGCCCTTGGGATCGGGAAGCGTCATAAACAGCGTGCAAATGGCCAGCAGCACCCCGTAAAGGAACCAATAGCCCAGGTGCAGCAATAAGATAACCGGTTTTTTCATGGTTTGCGTGGAATCATTTTTTCATAACGCCCCGATTTGGTATACACCCCCTCTACCCTGCCCTGGTTTAACACAAACCGGAACTCAGACCCAAAATCATTGACATAATAAAAATCGATCAACGAGATAAAATTAAGCTTTAGCAATGCCTGATCAAAACCAGGATCGAACCAGAGTTCGCTTCCCTTTTTTATAATGCTTACCGGGCGCCGCTCATCCAGGTAGGTGCCGGCATATTTTTCAAGCAGGCTGTCGGGCAAGGTGATCAAGGTTATCTTTTCAGCCTTTCCGTAATCTTTCCCATTCGCCCGTCTCGAAAATCCGCCTACACTGCCGCCTGCATTTTTGTAAAATGTTTTTTCAGATAACGATTCAAGATTCATGAAGGTGGAATCGGATGTAAAATACATGCTCCAGGCTTTGGGGCCTGCCTGGTAGTAAAGTTGGTGCCCATTTCGGCTGATCGTTGTAATGGCATCGTTTTGCCGGTAAGCCCCCGCATAAATATCCATGAGCGAATCAGGAACAACAATTGTTTTTTTGATCACAGGCTCTTCTTTCCTGTAAAACCCGGGCCATTTGTATACCTGCGCCACCTGCTGCACCAGCTCCTGTATCAGCCCCTGCCCGTCATCTGAATTTACCACAATGGCCACCCCGTTGCCATCTTTAAAACTGCCATAATACTGCCCGCTAAACCCCTGGTTGCCGGCCGCGTGCTGAAAGTATTTATTCCCGTTATGATCTTCCACAAACACCCCCAGGCCATTGCCTTCATCAAGATACGGGCTCAGCATTTTTTTTGTCATAGCTTGCGAAAGCACTTTGTTCGATTTTCCTTTCAACGACAACTGCATTTCAATAATATAACGGCAAAGGTCGCCGGGTGTTGTCCACAAGCCCCCGGCAGCCTGCTCAATCAAAATGGGATATTTTCCTTTTACCTCCTTTCCCAACGAGGTGTAGCCCGTAGCGAGCCGTTGCCATTTAGCTGCCGGCGGTGGTTGCGTAAAAAAACTGCTGGACATGCCAATGGGCTCAAACACCTGCCTGGCCATGTATTCATCATAAGGCAAACCGGTCACATCCATGGCCATCAGCTCCGAAATAACGGTGCCGCCGCCTGAATACGAAAATTTAAGGCCGGGCTCAAAAACAGCACGCACCGGCGCCGTATTGGCAGGCGGCAGGCCATCCAATACCTGCGGCAGCGTAGGCAGGGTATCGCCCTTTAAATAACCGGGAAAACCATGCACCCCCAAACCACCGGTGTGGCTGAGCAGATGGGTCACGGTTATTTTTTTGTTGTGCGACACGCTGTCGTACGGGAATTTCCAGCGGCGCAGGTAGGTATTGATATCCGCATCGGGATCTATTTTTTTATCCTGCACCAGCTTTAAAACACCCAGGGCATTCAGCGATTTGCTGATGGAGCCTGGCTGAAAAAGGGTTTCAGGAGTAACGGGCCGGCGCTCTGCCGAATCGGCCCAGCCATAACCTTTGGCCCATTCTATTTTATAATGATGCACTACGGCAATGCTCAGTCCTTTAATATGGTAATGAGCCATACGGTCGGCAATGGTAAAATCTTTCATTCCTTCCACCCTGAATTTAACCAGACCCAGGTGCTCCTCCACCTGCCGGATCTTTTCTTCAACAGGTGCCGGATATACCTGCTGCGCAGAGGACGGCAGGCAACCCACAAACAAAAAGAATAAAAATGAAAAACAGTGCTTCATGTGTAATGAATTAATGGGTTAACCTTTTTCTTTTTTTCGAATATAAAGTATATAAGCCGCCACAACAAACACGGCAAAGTATGCCAGGGAGTTTACATGTATGTTTACCCCCGGTGGAAATCTTGTATGCTTTGATTCAAAATAAAGCGTGCAGTAGGCATAAGGCACCAGGTAGGCATATTTCCATACCAGTGCAATCATAGAGGCTACAAACAGGCCAAGCCCTACCCCCAGCGATACCATGAAATTTTTAAACTGCAGGCCAAGCAGGTATTGCAGAGCAATAATGGGCAGGCAATCTATAAAATAACGCAGGCTTTGGCCAAACAAAAAGTGAAACGGAATAGGCTGCACCGGGTAAGGAATGCCCCTGAAAAATACTGCGGGCAAGGCCCCTGCCAGGTAAATACCCACATTAAACAGCAAAAAAAACTGCAGCATCATGCTGAAAATAACGGCAAACTTGGCTAAAAAAATTACCGGGTAGCTTTGTGGTGTCGTATGCAATTGTTTCCAGGCATTGCTCCGGTATTCAAGCTGGGTAATAAGACTGGTGGCCAGTATCACCCCCAGTGGCAACAAAAAAATGGCCATAAACTGCCAGCATTTATTGGCCAGGCGCTCCCAAAAATATTCCGAAACGGTGGTGTGGTACAGTTCGCCCATATCCGTAAGCCGGGCAATAAAAATAATAGCCGGAATAAAAAATCCGCCGATAATGGTGAGCCACGCAGCGGCACTGCGTTTCTTTTTAAGCCACTCGCTGCTGAAAGAATAAATAAACTGCCTCATACTATGTATTTAATTGTTCACCAGATCCATAAAAATCGACTCCAGGTTGTTTTGCCGGGCATAAATGCCGAATACCGGGATGTGATGATTTACCAGCTGCTCATTGAGCTGTGCCAAGTCATTCCGGTTATTGTTGCTTACCAGCACCTGACCGTTAACAAGCGAAGCCACCAATCCTTTTTCAAGCGCCAGGCGCAGGGTTCTTTCAGGGTCGCCGGTATCAAAGCAGGTGTTGGTTTGCTGGCGCTGTTTTAAGCGCAGCTCCTCCAAGCTGCCCTGAAAAAGCAGACTGCCTTTATGGATGATGCCGATGTGGCTGGCCATTTTTTCCACCTCGGCCAGCAGGTGGCTCGATACGAGGATGGTCATCTTAAACTCAGTGTTCAGCCTTCGCAACAGGTCGCGCATATCTATAATTCCGTTGGGATCGAGCCCATTGGTAGGCTCATCCAAAATAAGCAGCAAAGGGTTATGCAGCAGGGCCACGCCAATGCTCAGACGCTGTTTCATGCCCAGCGAAAAGCGGCTTACTTTTTTATTTCCCGTATCTGCAAGCCCTACAATTTCAAGCGTTTGTTTTATCCTGGCCGCCGGGCAGCGGTAAATCCGGCGCCAAACCTCCAGGTTTTCGCAGGCCGTTAAATGGCCGTAGAGCGAAGGGGCCTCAATGAGCGAGCCTGTTTGTTTCAACACATCGATTCTGTGGTCGGCAAACGCCCGGTTAAGCATAAAAATATCGCCCTGCTGCTTTTTCAGCAAACCCAAAAGCAGGCGCAGGGTGGTGGTTTTGCCGGCCCCATTGGGGCCCAAAAAGCCATACACGGCCCCCTGCGGCACCTGCAGGTTAATATCCTGCAGCACTGCCTGGCCGCCGGCAAAACGGTGGCTTAATCCGCGGGTTTCAATACAATGTTTCATACCTGGCTCAAAACTAAGGCTAAGCCATTTACCACAAAACTCTGTTATGCACAAGGGTGCTATTTGTCTGCAAACGGCACCTTTTGTTCTGCAAAATACTTTGCTTATCTTTGAATAGCTAAATGGCATCTAAAGCACATAACACAGGTATGGTAACAAGGGCTTTTGTTTTTGTATTGTTCATTGTTATGTTTCTGTGCCTGTTTCACAGGGCGCCCAAACTTGTAAAAGAGCCACAGCCACGCACCGCCATAGAGCTGCAGCTGGCAAAATCAAATCACCCCGTGCTTCTTCAGCCGGCCTCTTACCTTTTTCAGCCCGCCACTTCACTCTTTCTTTCAAAAGCGCTTATTCCTGTTCCGCAAAAGCAAGAGCAGATCCGCCGCAATCAGCAGATTCTTCATACCATTCAGGCCTGTGAATCTACAGCCTGCTCCATCCGCCCGCTCGTGTTCCCCGGGCATACGTTCCACCAGCCTCTTTCACCGGGCCATGGCAACGAAGATCCTCTCATCAATTCCTGATCGTATTTTATTTTCTTAAATACGCCCGCTTAACCCTTTGGGGTTCCATTATTATTTCAATTAAAATTTTAAACCATGAAAAAAATATTTTTCTGCCTGTGCCTTATTATGGCAGGCCTGGCCTGCAATGGCCAAACCTCAAATCAATCAACTATTGCCGATGGCTTTTATAGTATGGATACATTACCACCAGCCACTTTACCTGCCGGTTGCCGCCTGGTGGCGCTGAGCGGGGTTGCCCAAAACAGCGTCATGATCAACACCGGCGATTACGTGCCGCTTGAACTAAAGGAGGCAACGGTTGTAAAAAAAGCCGGTAACGGCAATTACATAACGCTTTCGTTAAGCCCCTGTGCTGCTCAAAAAATGCAACACTTCACTGCCAGTCACCTGGGGCAGCAGGCGGCGATTGTGGTAAACGGTAAAGTCATAACCCAAAACAGGATCCGAACCGTGATTGCAGGCGGTAAAATGGAAATTACCGGGTGTGAAGACAAGGCTTGCAACCAATTGCTGGCCGAGCTGCAGCAAGATATCAAAAAATAAACTGTAACAAAAAGGGCTTTCGGAATGAAAGCCCTTTTAAATTTATGTCTTGCTTCTGCTATGAATGGAGAACCGCATTCTGACCTCCGAAAAACACTGCCAAAAATCAAGGATAGTTTTAAGCGATGGTTTGTGCTAAGCAAACGCTTGTGCGTAATACACTTGGCAGTTGAGCGTTATGGCGGCAGACGCCGAGGGTGAACGTGTGTGTTTTTAACCTTTGGTTGCGGTCACCCTGAACTTGTTTCAGGGTCTCACAATTTATATCAGAGGTGCCTCGTATACAAAAATGTTTTGAACCTTGTCCCAATGGCTATCGGGATGATGTTTTGAATTATCAGCCATCAAGCCGATACCAAACCAGGCAACTGTTTTACCCGATCGAAGGCTAAGCCAAACCAGGCGGTGTAATGGTGGGGGTTGAGCTGCAGATCGTCCTCAGTTTCTGCCAGCGTGGCATAGCGGTAGGCGCTTACTTCGTCGGGGTTGGGCTGTGGTGTGGCATCGCTCCGACCAACAAACACATGGTCGAGCTCGTGTTCGGTAAGCCCATGGTCGAGCCGGGCTTTATAGATAAAATGAAATGCGTGTTGCAAATTGTCGCATCGCAATCCCATTTCTTCCTGCAAACGCCGCTGCGCAGCTTCCTGTGTGGCCTCACCCGGCCTTGGATGGCTGCAGCAGGTGTTGGTCCATAACCCGCCTGAATGATATTTGGTTGTCGCACGGCACTGCAGCAACAGCTCGCCTTTTGAATTGAAAAGAAACACCGAAATAGCCCGGTGCAAATCTGCATCCCGGTGCACGCTCAGCTTTTCCTTTAATCCTGTTTCGCGGTCCTGCTCATCTACCAGTATCAGTAATTCGTTATCCATAGTGCCACGTGGGTTTAATAACGGCCATGTGCAACCGCTGCGCGAAATTAAAGATTTCTGCCGCACCGCTTACCGGCGGGTTGTTATTTTTTGCAAAGAAGATGTATTTGCGTTAGGGATAAAACGAAAAGCCCGCAGCCCCAATCATTACCGGGGCGAGGACTTGCAGCGATAGCCCGGGCCGCGAATGAAGCCGAAACATAATCTGGAGGCCGAACCTCGCGGCAACGCCCAACCAATGCCACCAGGCTGGGTTAAACGTCAGGCTCTCCGCTAAGAATTATTTTCTTCGTGGATGGTGAGCACCGGCACCGGGCTGTTAAACACCAGCTGGCTGGTGGTGCTGCCCGAAAACAGCTTATGAAACACATTATGCTGCTTTGGCTCTATAATGATCAGGTCTGCCTGGTGCTGCTCCACAAAATTAAGAAGCGCCTGGCCCGTATTGCTTTCGGTGATCACAAAGGTTCGGTGATCGGCATTTTCAAGGCTGCGTTCCACAAAATTGCCGATGCTGGTTTCCTGCGGGCTCATCTGGTGCCCCTGAGGCACAATGTGCAGCACATACAGTTTGGCGGCAAACAGTGTGGCCAGGTATTTTACCTTAATAAGCGCCGCACCGCTTTCCAGCTGCTCATCAAAACTGCAGGCGTATGCAATGCTTTGTATTTTTCTAAACGTGGCCTGCGGCGGCACAATAATAAGCGGAACCCCTATTTTCCGTGCCACATCTACCGAGGCGCTGCCAATAAGGGTTTGCATAAATTTGCTGCCATGGCCGCTTACGCCCATTACCACCAGGTCGGTGCCAAGCTTTTCAACCTGCTCTTTTATTACCTGCGGTGTATTTCCGGTTTCCGAAAAATAATCGATCGCGGCATTAAAGCCGGTGGTGAGCCTGATTTTGTCTGCCAGGTTTTTCAAAGCATCCAGGCTGTCCTGTTTCAGGTCCTGGAGCGATACGGCCGAGAGGCTCAGCTCAGGACCCATTACCGGAATCTGATCCACGTGCAGCAGCACCAGGTCGGCAGAAAGGTATTTGGCCAGCTCAACGCCGTAGTTCAACGCGCTTTCCGAAGCGTCCGAAAAGTCGCAGGGTATCAGTATCTTTTTCATAATACATAAAACATCTTGCTGTGGGCGCTGCAATATATGTACCAAAAAACTCCCCAGCGCGGGAGCGTCTGAAGGGGCTTAAAGCCGCGATTTGCCCGTACTTGTGGATAAAAAACCGCAGATTGAGAAATACCGAAAAAAAATTATCTTTGGGCTCCGTTGGATATGGAAAATAAAAAGTTTGTTGACGTAGAAAAGGTACTAAAGGAAAAGGCCTATAAATTATACAGATGGCTGCCCCGTTTTGCCATTAGCTGGTTAAAGAAAAAATTGCACGAAGCCGAGATAAACGATGCCATGGTTCGTTTAAAAGATGAGAGAGGTCTCGATTTTAACCGCAAATCGCTCGACATCCTAGGCGCTAAAGTTATTTCGGTGCATGCCGAAAATGTGCCGGCCGAAGGCAAGATCACGGTGGTATCCAATCACCCCCTGGGCGGGCTCGATGGCATGGCCCTGATCAAAGCCGTGGGCGAAATAAGGCCCGATGTGAGCTTTTTTGTGAACGATATTCTTAAAAATGTAACCAACTACGGCGATGTGTTTGTGGCGGTGAACAAAGTGGGCACCGTGTCCACCAAATCGCTGCGTACCATGGAAGATGTGTTTCGCAGCGGAGGCGCCGTGCTCATATTTCCGGCGGGCCTGGTATCGCGCAAACAAAAAGGGCTGGTGCGCGATCTCAAATGGCGCAAAAGTTTTATCACCCAGTCTATCGACCACAAGCGCATGTTACTGCCCGTATTTATTGAAGGCGAGAACTCCCGCTTTTTTTACAGTTTTGCCCGCTGGCGCAAGCGCCTGGGCATTAAAGCCAATATCGAAATGCTGTTTTTGCCCGACGAAATGTTCAGCGCCAATAAAAAAGAAATACGCATTCACTTTGGCAAGCCCTTTAGCTACCAGTTGTTGGATAATAGCCGCACTCACAGCCAATGGAGCGAGTTGTTTTATAAATACATTTACTCACCTGAGTTTATGAAAGGAATTACGTTTGAGGAATACAGTAAAATGAAACTGTAATAGTTACAGGTATACCGGCTCGTGCTCTTTAATTTCAAGCTCGTACGACAGCTCAAATTCAAAATCGCCGATTTCCGAGTACTCGAGCTTGCCCGTATTTTTCCGTTCGCTGAAATTGATCCGGTGTTCATCGGCCAGCATCACCAGTCCATTTTCGCACTCTACTTCCAGGGCCATAAATACCTTGCTCATGGGGTCAAAATGCAGGGTTTTGCACTCATCCACATATTGCCGCTTAAAATTAACAAAGCGCAGTTTTTCCAATTCCTTAATAAGCCCGTCCCTGAATTGGTAAATACAGATCCAGATTTCTCTGCCCGGCTCTTTTTTTACAGCCAGGTGGTTAAAATATAACTGGTTATGGCCTGAATAAGTGTTATAAAGATCATACAAAGTGCAGGTGCCGTTAGCGGCATTCTTAAAAACTCTGCGTTCTTCCATGGGTGTTTGGATTAATTGATCATTAAAATTAGGGCCATGGTATGTTAAATCCTATTTCTTTAACATTAAAATTATCCCCTATTGTTAGCCGCTATTAACCAATTGTGGCTTTCACCAGTTGCCAGGTTTAGTTTTTAGCCACTTAATCTCTTCTAATTCAGGTATATTAAAAGTATTAGCGTTAAATATTTAGTTTTTTAGCGCTTGTACTATGTACTTTGCATGTTGTATTCAGCTATACGGATACCCAGCGGGCTTTAATCCTTTATGTTTTACCCTGCTTCTTTCAGTTCAAAAGTTACACGTTAAAAAAGTTCTAAAGTTCTATTTCTGCCTTGCTTCCTGCTTTTGTCTTTAATCCTTCCTCTTGCGTGTTATATCTTGCGTCTTAAATCCCGAAATCCTTACCTTTGAAATATAATTCCAGCCCATTTGAATTTTAATTTTGAATTTTGAATTAGCTGAAGCCCACCGCCTACATACCCGCCCCTGCCTTGCAGCCTTATATTGAGCGCTACCTGGTGCTTGATTTTGACGATGCCCGGGTAAATTATATTTTGCCCGATACCGCCCTGGTAATGGCCTTTCGGTTCAAAGGACTGGTGGATTATACGAGTGCTGGCGTTAAAACAGATCTTTCCCCATTTGTGGTTTCGGGCCTGCGCCGCACAGCCCGCCATATCAACTACCACAAAGGCGCCGGCAATGTGCTGGTAATTTTTAAAGAAGGCGGGGCGGCCGCATTTTTTAAAGAGCCTCTGCACGAGCTGTTTAACGAAAGCGTGCCGCTCGATAATTTTAACCGCCGCGAAGAGCTGTCGCGCATCGAAGATCAATTGAACGAAGCCTTGGACCAGCACGAACAGGTGGCTGTTATAGAACGTTTCCTGCTGTCAAAACTTCATCCGCATCAGCCCGATCTGCTCATCATGAGCGCAGTTCAAAAGATCCGGGCCACCAAAGGATTGATGCGGGTAAAAGACCTGGCCGCTGCGCTCTGCATCAGCCAGGATGCGTTCGAAAAACGGTTCCGGCGGCTGGTAGGCAGCCCACCTAAACAATTTGCCACTATCATCCGCCTGCGCACCTTATTGGAAACCAACACCAAGCCGGGCAGCTTTACCGACCTGGCCTTCGACGCCGGTTATTTTGACCAGGCTCATTTTAACCGGGATTTTAAGCTGTTTACCGGGCAATCGCCCACCGACTTTTTCCGCGCGCCAGCCTTCTGGTAAATCAATGATTTTTTACAAGCCCGGCGATTTTTAACGCTCTAATTTTGTAGGGTAAAAACTCACCGATTATGAAATCCATCTACACTTCCTGCGTACTGCTGACAAGCCTGCTATTATTGGTTTATCCGCACCAGGCCCAATCACAAAAAAAGAACGAAACCATGAACACCAACAAAGAAACCGTGCGCCGGCTTTACGAAGAGTGCATGAACAAGCGCAACTACGAATTATTAAAAGATTGTATTTCCGACGATTTTATCGCTGCAAACGGGCAAAAGGGAGCTTCCGGCTTTGAACAGAACATTAAAGTGCTTGTCCAGGCTTTTCCGGACATACAATGGAAAATAGAAGACCTGCTGCAAGAGGGCGAACAGGCAGCTGTGCACCATACTTGGAAAGGCACTTCCACCGCTGCGTTTAATGGCATTGCGCCCGTAAACAAGGTGGTAACGGATAACGGGCTGGTGTTGTTTAAATTTAAAAACAATAAAATCATCAGTGCAACCGTATCAACCGACCGCCTGGGTTTTCTGGTGCAAATGGGAGTGATTCCGGCAAGCATGGTTCCCGGGCCTGCGCAGGGAGCCGCTAACGGGAATGCCACAACAAACGCTAAAAACAAGGAAAACACGCGCCTGGTGTTTATCGACCGGTTTGTGGTGCCCGAAAAAGCCTGGCCCGACTTTATTGAGCGCTGCAATTACAACCGTGGGTTTATAAAAAAACAACCGGGCTTTATAAAAGATGCAGCTTACGAAGCTAAAGACGACAAGGGCAACATTCTTTTTGTAACCACCGCCATTTGGGAAAACGACGAAGCCCTGAAAAAGGCCAAAGAAACCGTGCAGGCCGATTACAAGCGCATTGGTTTTGACCCCGGTGCATTTATGAAGCAGCTTAACATTACCATGGAGCGCGCTATTTATAAGGAAAACGGGCTTTAACCACATAAAAATAAAATGCCGGGTTTTAGACCCGGTATTTTTTATTGAATGTTTTTTACATACGTGCGTAAGTCAGTATCCCGGTCAAGACCCAATTTTTTCTTTAAGCGCAGGCGCGATTTTTGAACGCTTTCGGGGGCAATGTTCAGCAGCTCAGAAATTTCTTTGGTGGTTAAGCCTATTTTAATATAGGCACAGTGGCGCAGGTCAATCTGGGTGAGCTCCTGGCTCAGCTGCTCCAGGTGCTTAAAAAAATTCATGTTGGTTTGCTCAAAATGCTCCTTAAAAATTTTCCAGTCGCCTTCAAAGTTCAGAATATCTTCAATAAGGCTGTTTAATTTTTTGGTCTGCGGGTCGGGTGCCGCTTTAGCATCATTGGCCGCTATCTTATCCTTCAGCTGCAGCATCAGCTCCTTTTTGTGAAGGGAGTGAAGCGTTAGCAGGCTCAGCTCGCGGTTCTTATGCTCTACTTCCTGTTTCAGGTGCTGGTTCTCTATTTCCTGTATTTGTTTTTCTTTTAACAGTAAGGCCTGGCTGTGTGTAAACCTTTTTTGCTTAAACCGCAGGCTCATGCCCAGCAGTAATAACAATAAAACCAGGCCCACAGCAATGGCAATAAGAATAAACACACGATTATTTTTGATCACAATTTCCTTTTCAAGCAGGTTAATGCTGGCTTTGGATAGCTGGATCTCCTTTTCCTTTTTTTCATGTTCGTACATAAATTGCAGGGTGGCTATTTTTTGCGCCACAGCCTGCCCGTTAATAGAGTCTGTCAGCGTGGTGTATTCTTTCAGGTATTTTAAAGCCTGCGGGTAGTTATTATTTTTTTTGTAAGCGGCAGAAAGGTTATACAGCACCGAGCTTCTGAGATCGGGATTGTTGTAAGTGGCCAGCAGGGCCATGGCGCTGTCCTGATAACGCAGGGCCAGGGCCGCATCGCCTTTTCGCTCGTAAATTTGCCCGATGTTGGTATAGCAGTTTATAAGGCCACCCATGCTTTTAAGTTTTCTTTTTAAGGCCATCGACTCAAAAAAGTAGGAAAGCGCTCTGGCCGGGTCTTTTTCAATATACAGCGTACCCAGGTTATTTAATGTAAACGAAGCGCTCAGGTAGTTTTTTAAATTTTGCTTTATGGCCAGCGATTTTAAATAATAATGCAGGGCCGAATCGGTTTGGTTCAGATTTTGAAACGCAATGGCCAGGTTGTTATAGGCAAAAGCCAGTTCGGCGCTGTTGCCGCGGACCGGCCTGATCTTATTTAACAGCCCAATGGATTCCCTCATCACCGAAAGAGCTTGCTTGTATTGCTGCATGGCGTTATACAGCTGGCCTATGTTTATCTTTACCGAGGCGGCGCTTTTATGATCTTCCTGCGCTTCAAAATAGCTTAAGGCGCGGATGTAATGGGCCAGCCCCTCGTCAAAAAAGCCAAGCTCCTTATAAACAATACCCAGGTTGCAATTTACCTGGGCCTTGCTTTTATCGGTGCCTTTGGTTTTGCACAAGCCTCGGGCTTTGTTTAAATACACAATGGCCGAATCAAGCTGATCGCTCTCAATATAATGATCCGAAATAGCCTGGTAGCATTTTATTTTACCAAGCGTATCGCGCAGCTGCGCAGCTTTTGTTTTAAGACTGTCAAGACTTGAATTAGCGCATAAAAAACAGGTTGCATGCACCAGTAAAACCATCAACCGGGTACGGAATGTAAAACACATGAGCAATACGTTTAAAGCAACAGATAAATATACAATAAAATTAAAAGCTCATTGCTGGCCATACAGTTGAAACGTTTTAAACCAAAATCGTTAACATCACATTGCACAAGGTACAGTATGCAATGTACGTATTATGCGTTAGGGATAGAGCGGAAAGTCCGCAGCTCCAATATTTATCGGGGCGAGGACTTGAAGCGATAGCCCGGGCCGCGAGTGAAGCTAAAAAAATGATTTGAAGGCTGAACCTCGCGGCAACGCCCAAACAATAAAAATGACGAAATCATTTTGCTTTGTTTAAGCATTTCCAGGGTTGCCTGTTTTTACTGTCATGCTGAGCCGATAGCTATCGGCTTGTTTCAACATCTCGCCATACAACCCGAAAGACCTTTAAAATCAGTTTTAAATAACCATTGGTTGTTCCTTATTTCCTTTCGGGGCATTATATTTTCAAAATAATTTATGGAAAATTAAACCGGCCTGCATCTTAATAGAAAATACGTTTATGAAACCTTCCAACCTGATCATCCGCATTCCGGAGCCCTGCCACGAGGACTGGAATGCCATGCAGCCCGATGCCACCGGTAAATTCTGCCAGTCGTGCAGCAAAAGCGTGGTCGACTTTTCGAACAAAACCGATGCCGAAATTGGCGACCTGCTGTTGGAGTATAAGGGGCGGAAAGTATGCGGTCATTTTAAAACCTCGCAGGTTAACCGGCCGCTGAATTTGCGGGTGAACCTGGCCGGGTTACCACGCAACATGAGCAGCACACGAATATTTGCAATAGCTGTATTTATTGTGTTTGGCACTCTGCTTTTTAGCTGCACCAATTTTCAGGGGCAAAAATTAGGAAAAGTGGAGCTGGAAGCACCTTTTGTACCCTACTCTGCCGGCATGCCTGATTTTATGGAAGAAGAGCTTTTGAAGGGTGACACGTTGATTACCGGCGAGGATTCGGTCTCGGTATGGTGCCCAAGCGGTATGAATATTAAGGGCGACATGGTGGTGATGGATGAACCCCTTACCGGTGAAATAGTAACTGCAGGGCCGCCGGATACCAGCCTGGTAAAAGAAGAATTTATTACCATGGGCATGATAATGCCTGTAGATCCGGAGGAAACAGACAGCAACGCTGTTTCTGAGCCCGATTCATTACTTACCCGAACTTTGAGCAGAATCCCCGATCAAACAGAATCGAGGAGTGAAGAGCCCTTACTTCTCATCTATCCAAACCCCGGCAATGGCGAGTTTACCCTGCAATACGATGTTTTGAAGCGTAGCAGTGTACGGGCCGATGTATTTGATGTGAACGGCAACCACATCAGCACACTGGTAAATGTAAGAGACCAGTATGAAGGCCAATACTACATTCCGGTAAATTTAAATTACCTGGCCAAAGGGATTTATATTGTCTCCTTCATTAACAATGGTAAACAACGAAGCGAGCGTATCGTGATCGAAAAATAAAAATGCCGCCCTGCGATCGGGCGGCACTCATTCTAAAAAACAGTTTTTCAGGCCTAATAATTCAGTGTTGAAAAGAATGTCCTGATCTCACGCACGTAAAGATCCGGAACCTCCAGCGCAGCAAAGCGTCCGCCTTTTGGCATCTTGTTAAAGCTTTTTACGTTGGCACGGCGGTCGGCCCACTCCCTCGGCAGATCCGAATCGGCCGGGTATACCGAAATGCCGGTGGGCGCTTCGATGCGTTGAAAAGGCTTTGGTCCGCCTGAGTACATGGCCCTTGTATCTTCGGCATAACGCCTGATGGAGGTGTTGATGGTTTGCGTTACCCAATAGATCATAATGTTGGTAAGCACCTCGTCGTTGGTAAAACTGTTGTTCATATTGCCTTTTGTATCGCTCCAGCTAAAGAATTTTTCGCCAATCCAGGCGGCAAGGCCCACCGGCGAGTCGTTTAAGCCATAGCCCAGGGTTTGCGGTTTGGTAGACTGGATCATGTTAAAAGCACCTTCCCTGAAAAACCATTGCTGTATGCCCTGGCCCCATTGCTGTTCGGCTGGCGATAGTTTCGACCAGTCTTCCATACCGGTAGGGTATCCCACATCCGAAAGATGAATGCCTTTTACTAATTCAGGATGCGAGGTGGCAAGCGCCTTGGTCACGGCAAAATCGCCCGAGGCAAAAAAGGTTTTATAGCCCAGCACATCGGTCATTAATTTGGCCCACAGCTGCGCAGTGCTGTCAGAAGTAAGCGATACTTTTTCAGAAAAACCATGGCCGGGCAGCGAGGGAATGATGAGATCGAACGACTGGCTGGCATCGCCGCCATAGCTGGCCGGGTCGGTTAACATCGGAATGATTTTGTAAAACCGGTAAAAGCTGTCGGGCCACTCGTGGGTAAGCAATAAAGGTTTGGGATTAGGCCCTTTGCCTTTTACATAAATAAAATGAATATTAACGCCACCTACCTTTTCGATAAACTGGGGAAATTTATTCAGAGCCGCCTCTTGTTTACGCCAGTCGTATTTATTTTGCCAGTAGTCGGCCAGCTGTTTTAAATAAACAGGGTCAATGCCATAATTCCAGCCGGCGTTCTCAGGCTCATCGGTCCAGCGGGTTCTTTTCAGACGTTCTTTCAGATCATCTAAAACCGCCTGCTTTACTTCAATTTTAAAGGGTGTTAAATCTTTCATGGGATGTTTGGTTTTTGAATTAATAGTTTGTGATGGAATAACCAGGCAACTGCCGGCCGTTAGTATAAAAAGGAAAATGGAGCTGATCTTTTTCATGTTGGTTGTGGTTTTAAAATTTATACTGCAAACATAGCCCCGCAAAACAGGCTGATCACTGTTGTAAAGTCGGTAAAAATGGTAGTTTTTACCGGACGGTGATTTTTAAATCGATATAAAAAAAGGATGGTGTAAAAACCGCACACTTAAAGCTTACGGTATTGCTGGGGCGTATAACCCTCTTTGGCCTTAAAGGCTTTGGTAAAATAAGAGGTATCTGTATATCCAAGCCAGATGGCTATTTCCTGCACGGTCATGGTGGTTTGCCTCAGCAGGCTTTTGGCTTCCATAAATACCACATCGTCAATCAGCGCTTTGGCCGTTTTGCCGGATGCGGCAAGCAGTATCTCGCTCAGGTACTTGGGCGATATGTTGAGGCTGTCGGCATAAAAGCCCACATCTTTATTTTTTAAAAAATGTTTGGCCACCAGGCTGTTAAACCCGTGCACCACCATGTCTTTGGCGGAATACGAACTGGCGGCCCGGGCCGCCGCCAGCTCATGCACCTGTTGCGAAAAGGTTAAGATGGCGTGCGTAATGCCGGTAATCACATTGGGCTCTTGCTCAAATTGCCGCAGGGCCACAAACAGCGTTTTCATTTTCTCAAAGTCTGCCTCTTCGAGACTCACAATATGATTTCCACCAGGCAAAAAAAACGGCAGGGCCTGAAGGATGGGAGTTCTTAAAGTATTTTGAAACAGGTTTTCGGTAAAAAGAATGGTTTCGGTTGGTGCGCCCGAATCACCCAGCCATTGCGACACCACGCCGGGGCCTATCATAATAAGGCTTCCCTTTTTAATGCAATAATCGCGGTTGGCTATTTTAACGCTGCTTTCTCCTGAAAAGGTGAGGCCTATGCCGTAAAAAAAATTGCGGTGCGGAAAACGAATGGATGCAGAGCGGTACATCTCGCTGTTTACAAGAATATAGGGAAAACGATGATCCTTAAAAAAATTGTGCTTAATGTATTTAAATACATCAAACGATTCCAGGTCCATTTTTTTCTTCATATGAAAATGCAAAATGGCTTAGCCGGTTTTACTTCAGGGAGGCCAATATTAATTCTTGCGGCACAGGTAAATCATTTCACCCGCTGGCAGGCGGTATCGGTCTACCAGTTCAGGTCCCAGAGTGTTCACAAAGTCATCCACTGTTACCTGAAAGCCGGCAGCTGCCAGGCGGTCTTTATAGTCGAGGCCAAACAGGCGCACATGGTCTTTCTGCCAGAAATGGATCTCACGCTCGGCCGGGCTGGTAATGCTTTTATCTTCGTAGGTAACCGCCCGCGTGGTATCCAGGGGCACCTGAAAAATGCCCCAGCCGCCGGGTTTCATAATGCGATACAGTTCGCGCATGCACTGGTCGGCATCCTCCACATGTTCCAGCACGTGGTTGCAAAAAATCACATCAAAGCGGTCGTTATCAAAGGGCGCCTTGTGCAGGTCAAAATGCACATCGGCAATGGGGCTGTTATAATCGCCGGTGGTATAAGTGAGATTTTTTTGTGCTTTAAACAGCTTGTAAAAACACTGCTCGGGGGCAATGTGCAACATATTATGCGGAGTGGTAAAAAAATCGGTTTTTTGTTTCAGGTACAGCCAAAGCAGCCGGTGTCGCTCGAGCGACAGACTGCCGGGGCACAGCACATTTTTGCGCTTGGCCCTGCCACTGTAGCCATAAGGCAAAAATTTACGGTAGGTTTTACCGGTAATAGGGTCTTCGTAACGGGTACCATAATACAATACAGGTGCCAGCTTGCTAAAGATCAGGCTCAATTGTATAAGAATAGGCCGCGGAATGGTGCGAAGTAAAAAATGAAACATAAATTTTAAAGCTTATAAAGATACAATTTTTGGGCTTATGGCGCCAATGCTTGCAATCTTGTATCAGTCATCTTATCTTTTTACTCGTCAAACAAACCACCGCTGCGTTTCCAGATACTTTTGCCAAGATGTTTGTAGGCCAGCTCGGTGGCTTCACGGCCGCGCGGGGTGCGCATCAGGTAGCCTTCCTGCACTAAAAAAGGCTCGTACACCTCTTCAAGGGTTCCTGCCTCTTCACCCACCGCCGAGCTGATGGTGCTGATGCCCACCGGGCCGCCTTTAAATTTATCGATGATGCAGGCCAGGATGCGGTGATCCATTTCATCAAGCCCGTTCTTATCTACATTCAGTGCCTTCAGCGAATAAGTGGCTATTTCCAGGTCAATGCTGCCATTGCCTTTTATCTGCGCAAAATCGCGCACACGCCTTAGCAGGGCATTGGCAATGCGCGGGGTGCCCCTGCTGCGTCGGGCTATTTCGTAAGCCGCTTCATCTTTTATGTCTACAGCCAGTATGGCCGAACTGCGCTGCACAATGCTGGTCAAAACTTTGCTGTCGTAATAATTAAGGCGGCTGTTAATACCAAAGCGGGCGCGCAATGGCGAAGTAAGCAGGCCGCTGCGTGTGGTGGCGCCCACCAGCGTAAAAGGGTTAAGTTTGATCTGTACTGTGCGGGCATTGGGCCCGCTGTCAATCATAATATCGATTTTAAAATCTTCCATGGCCGAATACAGGTATTCTTCCACAATAGGACTCAGGCGATGTATCTCGTCAATAAATAAAACATCATAAGGTTCCAGGTTGGTGAGCAGGCCGGCCAGGTCGCCAGGTTTGTCCAGCACGGGGCCACTGGTTACCTTCAGGTTCACGCCCAGGTCGTTCGAAATAATATGTGCCAGGGTGGTTTTACCCAGGCCCGGGGGGCCGTGAAGCAACACATGGTCCAGCGATTCTTTTCGCTGCTTGGCAGCAGCCACAAACACCCGCAGGTTGTCCACCACGCTCTCCTGCCCGCTGAAATCATCAAACAAAGCGGGACGCAGCGCGCGCTCTATTTCTTTATCGGTACTGCTCAGGTTTTCGCCATCGGCATCCAGATTTACATTCATGCTTTAAAGTTAAATGTTTATTGTGCAGTTCCTTGCTATATTTTGTAGTCTTTAGCAGATAGTCATAAGTTGCTAGCCGTTGGTCGCTAGTCTTGAATCCTTTGACTTGCGTCCTGCCTCTGGTCTCCTATCTGTCATTCTTTTTTAAGGTTGCTTCGGCTCTCAAAACAAGTTCGGACCAGGTCCCGCTCAGCCACCGGAGCCTTTTGAATTTTGAATTTTAAACTTTGAATCCTTCATCTCATAACCTGTTAGCAACTTTAACCGCCTCCTGCTCCAAAATTTTTATTTTTAATTCAAAATTCCAATCTCTATGTTACACAAAATTAAGTGGATGGCCATTGGCGTGGCACTTACAGTAGCCGCAGTATTCCTGTACAATCACCGCGGCGTTTTTAAAGATCTTGGCGCAGGTATGAACAATTCAGGCGCAGAGCATATCAATCCCGAATTTGCCAGTTATATCAGCGCATTCACCACCGGTTACATTTCGTCGGGCTCCACCATCAAAATAAAATTAAGCAGCGAGTTTGCCGGCAGTGCGCAGCTGAATACGCCGCTGGAAGAAAATTACTTTTCGTTTGAGCCGGGCATTGAAGGCGAAACCGTTTGGAAAGATGCACAAACACTGGAGTTCAGACCTAAAGAACGTTTAAAGCCAGGCCAGGCTTACGAGGCCACTTTTCATTTGGATAAGCTGGCAGAAGTGAAAAAAGAGCTTAAAAATTTCGAATTCCGCTTCCAGGCCATTAAGCAATCGGCCGAGCTGCAGGTAAACGATCTGAAGAGTTATCACACCGGCGACTTTAATTTTTATAGCCTTGCCGGTCATATTTCCACGGCCGATTTTGCCGAAGCAAGCCTGGTGGAAAAAACATT
The DNA here is from genome assembly GCA_044221905.1 of Bacteroidia bacterium. Classification (GTDB taxonomy): domain Bacteria; phylum Bacteroidota; class Bacteroidia; order B-17B0; family Aurantibacillaceae; genus Aurantibacillus. Next base: position 395,800 of record JBGAOE010000003.1, on the reverse strand, counting down.
CAATGCCGCTATGGGCAATAAAACACTGGCCGTAAAGTGGGCGCACAACGAAGACGGCACCCAGCATAAATTCTTAATAGACAGCATCGAGCGCCCGGCCTCGGGCAGCGCAAAGCTTACTGTTAACTGCAAAGGCGAAAGCATGAACCTGACTTATGCCTCCGAACAAAGCCTTACTGTGCCTGCCAAAGGCGCATTTATACTGCTTAGTGCCAAAGTGATGAACGATAACGATCAGTACGTGCTGCTTAATTTCTCTAACCCGCTCGATCCAACACAAAGCCTTGAAGGGCTGATTGAGCTGGCCAATGCCAGCGAATTAAAATACAACGTGAGCAACAACCAGGTGATGATGTACGCGGCAGGCATACAGCCCGGATCGTATACCTTAAAAACCGGCCAAACGGTTAGGGATGCCAAGGGCCAGACACTTGGTGCCGATGCCGAACACAGCATCGTGTTCAGCGAAGTGAAACCAGCCGTTAAATTTTCAGGCAGCGGCAACATTCTGCCATCGGCCAACAATCTTTCAATGCCCTTTGAAACGGTGAACCTGCGGGCCGTGGATGTAAAGGTGATAAAGATTTACGAAAACAACGTGCTACAGTTTTTACAGACCAACGACCTGGATGGCAATAACCAGCTGGCGCAGGTAGGCAAAAAGGTGGCCGAAAAACGGATTAACCTGGGCATTACCAACCCCGCCGATTTTGGACACTGGAAAAAATTCTCGCTCGATATTGGCAGCCTCATCAAATCTGAGCCTGGCGCCATTTACCGCGTCATGCTCAGCTTTAAAAAATCATACTCTACCTACTCCTGCCTGGGCAACAGCAACGACGAAAAATTTGAAATGGAAGAGATCGGAAAGAACGAGGAGGACGAAGAGGTTAATTATTACAGCTACTATTACGACGAGTACTCCTACGATTACGAAGCGGGTGAAGATGACGGGGAATACGACTGGGATGAGCGTGACAATCCCTGCAAAAGCATTTATTACCGCCAGTACAACCGCCGGGTGGCACGCAACATCCTGGCCTCCGACCTTGGGCTTAGCATAAAAAAAGGCAACGACGGCAGCCTGTTTGCCGTAGTAAACGATTTGATAAGCACCAAACCGGTAAGCGGCGTAAGCCTCGAATTGTACGACTATCAGAAACAGCTGCTGCATACCGCTCAAACCAATGCCGATGGCCAATGTTTTATCAATCTTCGTCAAAAAGCCTATTTTATTGTGGCTAAAAAAGATAAGCAGCGGGCTTATTTAAAACTGGATGACGGTGCCACTTTGCCGCTAAGCATGTACGACGTGTCGGGCGATGCCATTAAAAAGGGCGTAAAAGGCTTTATTTATGGCGAACGTGGGGTATGGCGCCCGGGCGATTCACTTTTTCTCAATTTTATTCTTGAAGACAAGCTGGGCAGCATCCCGGCCAATCACCCGGTGAGTTTCGAGCTGAGCAATCCCCAGGGGCAGGTGTATAAACGCCTCATCAGCAATAAAAGCACCGATGGCTTTTATAATTTCAGCACAGCTACCGATAAAAATGCTCCCACCGGCTTATGGAATGCCGAAGTGAAAATTGGGTCTGTTAAATTCAGTAAAAGCATTCGCATTGAAACCATTATGCCCAACCGGCTTAAAATTGATTTGAGCGTGGGCGATAATAAACTATGGCTCGGTACCAAATCAACCATGGCCAGGCTGCACACCAACTGGCTTACCGGGGCTGCGGCCAAAGGCCTTGGGGCCAATATAAGCGTGGCATTAAGCGCAGGGCAAACCGAATTTGAAAAATACAAGGATTATATATTCGACAATTCGGGCTTGCGCTTCGATGCACAGAATGTAACCCTGTTTGACGGCAAGGTGGATGAGGCCGGCAACGCTTCCGTGCCGCTTAACCTCAACATCCAGAAAAATGCCCCTGGGTTTTTAAGGGCCAGTTTTAACACCATGGTGTTTGAGCCAGGAGGCGCGTTCAGCGTCGACCGGTTTTCGATGGACTATTCGCCTTACAACTATTACACCGGCATAAAGCTGCCTGAAGGCGAGCAAAACTCCGGTATTTTATACACCGACCGGGAGCAAACCATCAGCGTGGCTACGGTGGATTACCTGGGCAATCCTGTGTCGCGCTCAAACATGAAGTTTGAATTATACAAGCTCGAATGGCGCTGGTGGTGGGACCAGTATAACGATGATGTGGCGGGCTACGAATCGGATGAGTATCACCGGCCGGTGCAGATCGAAAATTTTTCATCGTCGAACGGCATGGCAAAAATAAAAGTGAATATAAAGGACAAGGACTGGGGGCGTTATCTCATTCGTGTTACCGATCTTGATGGCGGCCACGCCTCCTCTGTAATTACCTATTTTGACTGGGCCAACTGGATGGAGCGCGACGGCAGCGATAATAACAAAATTGTTTCGAGCATGCTGAACTTTACCACTGATAAAACAGCCTATAAAACCGGTGAGGAGGTAACCGTAAGCATTCCTTCGCCACAGGATGGCCGGGCGCTGGTAAGCCTCGAAAATGGCAGCCGCGTGATAGAGGCCCACTGGCTGGAAACCATGAAGGGTAAAACCCTGTTCAAATTTAAAATCACACCGCAAATGGCGCCCAATGTGTATGTGCACATTTCGCTCATGCAGCCGCATAAGCACAGTAACGATCTGCCTATTCGCCTGTACGGTGTAGTGCCTGTAACGGTGGATGATCCCGAAACACACCTTCATCCCGTGATCAGTATGCCACAAACCCTGGTGCCGGAACAGAATGTCACCATCACGGTAAACGAAGAAAATAAAAAGGAAATGGCCTTTACACTGGCGGTGGTAGACGAAGGGCTGCTTGACATTACGCGGTTTAAAACACCTAACCCCTACAACACCTTTTATGCAAAGGAAGCGCTGGGCGTAAAAACCTGGGACGTGTATGACAAAGTGATTGGCGCGTTTGGCGCCGACCTGGAGCGGGTGCTGAGCATTGGCGGCGATGGCAGCGAAGAAAACAAGGATGGCGCAAAAGCCAACCGGTTTAAGCCCATGGTCAAATTTTTCGGACCGTATCATTTAAGCAAGGGTGAAAAAAAATCCATCAGTTTTAAAATGCCCATGTATGTAGGTTCGGTGCGTACCATGCTTATAGCCGGCAGCAAAGGGGCCTATGGCATTGCCGAAAAAACCACCCCGGTAAAAGCGCCGCTGATGATTCTTGGCACCTTGCCGCGCGTACTGAGTGTTACAGAGGAAGTGAAGCTGCCTGTTTCTGTATTTGGCGGTGATAAAGCCATAGGTGCCACTACAGTAAAAATAGAAACCAATGGCCTGCTGCAAACGGTAGGCGGCAATACCAGGTCGGCAAACATTGGCAAGGACGATGAAAAACTGCTCACCTTTCAGCTTAAAGTAAAAAACCAAACCGGCATTGCTAAAGTAAAAATAACTGCTGCCGGCGGCGGGCACACCGCCGTATATGAGCTGGAGCTGGACGTGCGCAATCCTAATCCTTACCAAACCAATTCCAAAGATTTTTGGGTGGATGCCGGCAAATCGCTGAAAGAAAGCATTACTCCTATCGGGCTGGCCGGCACCAACAGCGGCCTGATCGAAATATCCACCATTCCGCCGGTGAACCTGGAAGAGCGACTGGATTACCTGGTCACTTATCCGCATGGCTGTGTGGAGCAAACAACCTCTCAAACATTTGCCCAGCTATACCTGGGTGATATGATGGAGCTGAGCCCGCAGCGCAAAACCGAAATTGAAACCAATATCAAACACGGCATCAGCGAGCTGCGCAAGTTCCAGCTTTCTTCGGGCGCCATGGCCTACTGGCAGGGCACCAACGAGCTCAGCGACTGGGGCACATCCTACGCCGGGCACTTTATGCTTTGTGCTGAAAAGAAAGGCTACAGCCTGCCGGCCGGCTTTAAAAAAAGCTGGACCACCTACCAGCAAAATGCAGCCCAAAGTTTTGAGCAGAACAGGAACAAGAACTTTAATAACGATGTGATGCAGGCCTACCGTCTTTACGTGCTGGCGCTTTCCGGCCAGCCGGTGCTTAGCGCCATGAACAGGCTGCGCGAATCGGCCACGCTCTCTGACCAGGCGCGGTGGTTTTTAGCTGGGGCTTACGCCCAGGCAGGGCAAAACGACGAAGCTGAAAAACTTATCAGCCGTGCGCCGCGCCAGTTTGAGTTTTACACTGTAAATTATTACACCTACGGTTCATCAGAGCGCGACCTGGCCGTGGTACTCGATGTGTTATGCCAGATGAATAAAAAACAGCAGGCCTTTGAGCAGCTCAAAAAAGTGTCGGCGTTTCTGGCCTCTAAAAGCTGGCTGAGCACACAAACCACTGCCTTTGGGCTGGTGGCCGTGGCCAACTTTCTTAAGAAATTCGGGGGGGCGTCGGCGCTGCAGGCCAAATGTGTTGTAAACGGAAAAGAATTTGTTCTGAAAGGCAATACCGCCATTTCGCAGGTACCTGTTGATTTTAAAAATGGCGCCGGTAATTTCAGTATTGAAAACAACGGCAAAGGTGTGTTATACGTGCGGCTTATAAACCGTGGGAAACCGCCGGTTGGTGAAGAAACCGAAGCCAGTTCCAACATGGCTGTTAATGTCGTATACAAAGATATGAGCGGGGCGGTTATCAGTCCCGCGGAACTGACCCAGGGCAGCAACTTTATGTTATCGGTAACCGTAAAAAATGCAGGCTACAATGGCGAGCTCAAAAACATAGCGCTTACCACCTATATTCCTTCCGGCTGGGAAATTCACAATGCCCGCATGGACGATAATGAAGCAGCGCTTAAAAACTCGGCCTTTACTTACCAGGATATTAAGGATGATAAAGTACTGACTTATTTTGACCTTGGTTATAACGAAATAAAAACATTCAATCTATTGCTCAATGCCAGTTACGAAGGGCGCTATTATTTGCCAGCCATAAATGTAGAAGCCATGTACGACAACAGCGTGTATGCCCGCACCAAAGGCCAGTGGATAAGCGTTGTGAAAGAAAAAGGGAATGGTATGGCAGCGAAGTAATTTTAAATAAGGGTCATTTCGACCGGATGGAGAAATCTGTACTCATTTTGTTTTTAATGCAGTAACAGATTTCTCAGGCCGTGATGCTTATCTGTAGCCTTCGAAATGACCGCTCTACTTAATTCATGATTAACTTTCGGGGGTTGTTTTCTAAACTGGCTAATCTAAAAAAACACAAATACAAGTTGGTGTTTCTTGTATTTGTATCCATCCTTTACTGGCTCTGGCTACCCGCCCGGCTCTTCCACTCGCCCTGCAGCAGCGTGCTGCTCGACGAAAATAACCAGCTCCTCAATGCCCGCATAGCGCCCGACGGGCAGTGGCGTTTTCCGCAAAGCGACAGCATTCCCAAAAAATTTGAGCGCTGCATTCTCACCTTTGAAGACGAATATTTCTATTATCATCCAGGCTTCAACCCCGTTTCCATTTTTAAATCTATAAAGCGCAACCTCAGCGCCGGCAAAATAAAAAGCGGGGGCAGCACCATTACCATGCAGGTAGCCCGAATGATGCGCGGCACAGGCAAAAGAAACTATTACCAAAAGCTGGTTGAATTGTTGCTGGCATTCCGGATCGAGCTTTCTTATAAAAAAACATCCATTCTTAACACCTATTGCAGCCACGCCCCGTTTGGCAGCAACATCGTGGGTCTTTCCGCCGCATCGTGGCGCTACTTTGGCCGCGGCCCCGAAAAATTAAGCTGGGCCGAAAGTGCACTGCTGGCAGTGCTTCCCAATTCCCCGGCGCTTATTTATCCCGGCCGCAACCAGCATAAATTGCTGCAAAAACGCAACCGACTGCTCAAAAAACTGATGGATAAAAAAGAGATCGACGTTTCCACCTATCAGCTGTCCATCCAGGAGCCGCTGCCTCAAAAGCCCTATCCCATTCCGCAAATAGCCCCTCATTTGCTCGATCGCTGTCAGCTGGAACAACATAACACACAATTGTTTTACACCACCTTAAACAAAAGCCTGCAGCTGCAGGTAACTGAATTATTAAACAAACACATACAGGGGCTTACCGGAAACCAGATCCATAACGCCTGTGCCCTGGTGGCAGAAACAGCCTCAGGCCGTGTGCTGGCTTACGTAGGCAATAGCGGTTCGGCCGGCAACGAGCACGAAAACTATGTGGATATTATTGACGCCCCGCGAAGCACCGGCAGCATTTTAAAGCCCTTTCTCTATGCCTCCATGCTGAGCGAAAATAAATTGCTGCCGGCCAGCCTGCTCGAAGATATTCCTACGCAAATTGGCGCCTACAGTCCAAAAAATTTTAATCTTACTTACGATGGCCTTGTGCCGGCCAACCAGGCCCTGGCCCGTTCGCTCAACATACCGGCCGTAAAAATGCTGCAGGAATATGGGGCCGCCAAATTTCATCAGCGTTTAAAGCAGCTGGGCTTTAAAAATTTTACAAGGTCTACCGCGCATTACGGCCTCTCGCTCATACTGGGCGGCGGCGAGGCCACGCTTTGGGATGTGGCATCGGCCTATGCATCCATGGGCAGGGCGTTGCTGCACTACTCCAACAGCCGCAACAAATATGCTACAGGCAGTTACCGCGCGCTCAATTATTTAAAAACAGCCATAAGCCCTGGCCCATCCCTTCAAACGTCAGATCTCCTGGGCGCATCGGCCATTTATTATACCTTTAGTGCCATGACCGAGCTGCTGCGTCCACAGGATTACGTGGGCTGGATGCAGTTTCTCTCTAAAAACCGTGTGGCCTGGAAAACCGGCACCAGTTTTGGGTTTCGCGATGCCTGGGCGGTAGGCTTAAACTCAAAATACACGGTGGCGGTATGGGTAGGTAATGCAGATGGCGAAGGCCGGCCCGATCTTACAGGCACCAAAGCGGCCGCGCCATTATTATTCTCCATTTTTAATATCCTTCCGCGCGGCGCCTGGTTTCCGCAGCCCATCAACGATGTGGAAAAAATAACGGTTTGCCGGCAAAGCGGCTTTAAAGCTTCCGATATTTGCGATAAAACAATTGTCAAATATTTTCCGAAAGGCTCTTCCAAAACCAGGCCCTGCCCGTTTCATAAGCTCATTCATTTAGACGCGAGCAGGCAGTATCGCGTTGGCGGCGACTGCTACCCTGTAGATAACATGCAGCACGTGGCATGGTTTGTAGCCACGCCCACACAGGAGTATTTTTTTAAGCAGCACAGCTTGTTTTACAAGCCGCTGCCACCGCGCCTGCCATCGTGCCCTGCCGAAGCAACGGGACAGCAGCTGGATATTATTTATCCCCGCGAAGGATTTAAAATATACGTGCCTGTGGATGAAAGCGGGAACCGGAGCCGCTGTATTTTTAAAGCCACACATAAAAATGCCAATGCCACTCTGTTCTGGCATTTGGATGAAAACTATGTGGGCAGCACGCAGAAATTCCACCAATTATCGCTGTTGCCAGGCAAGGGAAGCCATGTGCTGCAAATAACCGACGATGCGGGCGAAAGCGTAAAATGCCGGTTTGAAACGATTGACAAATAGTTTCAATAACAACTTGCCTGCAAATTAACGCAAGCAAAATTTTTCAGAAAATAGTAAGCGGGTATTAAAGCACCAGGATGCCGCTGGCCAAAAAGCGGATCTCTTTTTTAGGCTCCTTAATGGCATCGATCTCAGCCTGGGGCCGCTTGGCGTCCTCGGCATAGTGTTTCAGCTCATCCACCGGGGTTATTTTAATAAACGCAATGCCTTCCAGCACAATGGTTTTGTTTTCAATATCAGTGGGTACAAAAAAACCATAATCCTTCATTTTTACAAACGCCGTGTTTTTATCGTCAATCACCAGGTTCATCCAGCAGCCTTTTTTGCTGCAGGAGTTTAGCACCTTTGCTTTTACTTTTACGGGGATGGTATCTTTTGTCTTAAGCATAGCCTGCACCGTGGCAATGTCAACAGCGCCATCGGCCGTGGTTTTGGCTCCATACACGGTGCCTGGTGCGGCTTTGCCCTGCGGCGGCTGGGCCATGGTTAAAAGGCTGCAAAAAATAAACGCAATGCTTAAAGCAAGTGATTTCATGTGTTGTTGATTTTACCCAAAGATAAAAAAAGGAAACAAAAAAACCGCCCAAAAATCCTGGGCGGTTCTTTTATTAATAATTGTTGTGAGTTATTTATTCAACAGATAGGGCTTCTTTTCCCGTACCGGTGGTTTTATCCTTATGTTTTTTTAACTGCGTGCGCAGTGCCTCGCACACCAGGTCGGTGGCTTCTTCAAAGCTCTGGCATTGTTTTTTGGCAAAAAACTCATTACCCCTGCCATGGATTTTCACTTCGGCTATTTTATTGCCGGCGTCGCTGCTTTTATCCAGCCTCAGTATCACTTCGCTGTTAATGATACCATCGTAAAAGGTATTTAGCTTGGCTACCTTTTCGTTGACAAAACCCAGAAGTTTTTTGTCTGCATCAAAATGCACAGATTGAATGTTGATTGTCATACCTTGTTTCCTCCTTTTCTTTTTTTATTGGCCCGAACGCGGATGGGCCCTGTTATACATTTTCTTTAACTTGTCAATGGTATTGTGCGTATACACCTGCGTGGCCGCCAGGCTGGCATGGCCCAACAGCTCTTTCACGGCGTTAATGTCGGCGCCGTTGTCAAGTATGTGCGTGGCAAAAGTGTGTCTTAAAACGTGCGGGCTTTTTTTCTTAATAGTGGTAACACCGCTCAGAACATCCTTTACAATTTTAGTTAATTGATGCGTGCTGAGGCGGATATTTTTTGCAGTTACCAATAAGTAAGGGTTGCTGAGATTCTGTTCTTGTTTTACGCGAAGATAGTTTTCAAGGTTACGCTTCAGAGCCAGATCGAATGGAATAATCCGCTCTTTACTGCGCTTGCCCAATACTTTTAGCTGGGTATTAAAAATATCCACATCGCCCTCTTTTAAGTTCAGCAACTCGGCACGCCTCAGGCCCGTTTGGTACAAAATGTCAATAATCAGCTTATTTCTGAGCCCCTCAAAATCGCTGCCAAATTCAAGTGTGGAAAAAACGGCATCCATTTGCATCTGATCCACAAAAACAGGCAGGCGTTTGGGAGTTTTAGGTCCGGTTAATCGTTGGGTGGGGTTTTGGGCAATTACCTCATTTTTCAAAAGATATTTAAAAAACGATTTCAGCGCGCTTAATTTATGATTAACCGTGCTGGCGGATGCTCCGTTGGCCATTTGGTCGGCTAAAAACTGGCGAATGTGCTTGTGGGTGATGCTGGCGGCCGTGTAGCTCCCGATCTCTTTATCCATAAAGGCCACAAACTGGCCCAAATCGGTGGCGTAACTCTGTACAGTCAGCGCGCTGTAGCGTTTCTGCAGGTTAAGATAAGATAAGAATTCATCTGTGGCATCTTTAACCATAAGTGCAAATAAAAAATCCTAATCGAAATTATACATTTCAAATTAGGATTCCAATATAAATTAGCTTAAAAAACGAACAGCCTATTTTTCGATGGCGCCGATCTGTAATTTTTGCTTATAAGCGGCTTTAATAACCTGTTCGCGGCGAACTACCGATGGTTTGGTGAATTTTGACCGCTCGCGCAGCTGTTTTACCACACCGGTTTTCTCAAATTTCTTTTTGTACTTTTTCAGCGCTTTTTCAATGTTGTCGCCTTCTTTAATTTGAACTATTAACATGTTTTACTTTTAATTAGATTTAAGAGGGGCAAATATATAAAATTAATTGCATTTAACGAAAATATTTTAGGCTTTTTAGGCCGCCTGGGCCTAAAAACTCCTAAATTTACGGTTTTTGCCACCCAAAACACATGCTGAAAGATAGTCCCCGAAAGTTTAAAACCCTGCTCAATAAAGCGGCCTCAATAGCCATTGTTACCCATTGGAGTCCCGATGGCGATGCCATGGGAAGCAGCCTGGCACTGTACCAATACCTGCTTAAGCTCAAAAAATCGGTAAAAGTGATCGTTCCCAACGCCTACCCCGACTTTTTGAACTGGCTGCCCGGCCATAAGCAAGTGTTAAATTTTCAGGAAAATGAGGCAAAAGCTACTAAAATACTTCAAAAGGCCGACGTTATTTTCACCCTCGATTTTAACTCCTATAAACGCCTCGAAAAACTGGGTGGGGTGCTGGCGCAAACCACCTGCCCAAAAGTGCTGATCGATCATCACCAGCAGCCCGATAACTACGCGAGCTATTATTATCATGATGTGGCTGCCTGCAGCACCTGCGAGCTTATTTTTGATTTTATAGCCGCCCTGGGTCACAAAAGCCTTATTGATAAAAAAATAGCCGCCTGCCTTTACACCGGCTTAATGACCGATACAGGCTCTTTCCGCTATCCAAGCGTTACTTCGCGTACCCACCTCATTGTTTCCGAACTCTTAAAAACCGGCATTAAGCCCACCGATATACACAGCGCAGTGTATGACAATTACAGCCTCGGCCGCTTGCAGCTGCTAGGCTATGCCCTGAGCGAAAAAATGAAGCTGGCAGAAGGTGTGCCGGCCGCCTACTTTACATTAAGCGAAAAGGAGCTGAAGCGCTTTAACTACCAAAAGGGCGATACCGAAGGGCTTGTCAACTATCCCTTTTCCATTAAAGGCATTCAGGTATGCGCGCTGTTTAACGAAAGCGACGGGTATGTAAAAATCTCTTTCCGAAGCAAGGGCAATATTGATGTGAATACCTTTGCCCGCAAATACTTTAACGGCGGGGGCCATATTAATGCCGCCGGCGGTAAAAGCACCGATAGCCTGGAAGTTACCGAAGCACGATTTAAAGAACTTGTAAAAACATTGTTTTAAGCCATGTTTACATCCATTGCCAGGCTAAGCCTGGGATCAAAAATCACAAAAGATAACCTCCATCGCAAAAAACACTTCCTGCCCTGGGACAAGGTGGAAAAGATAGCGCTCATTCTTCATAAAAACGATAACATCAACAAAAGCACCCTCGATAAATTTGTTGACGGCACTAAAAAATTCATCGAGGTGTTTTATGTTGACCTTAGTGCCAGACAGGCCCCCTACTCCGACTGGCGCTGCCTTACGCGTAAGGATGCCTCGTGGCTTAAGCTGCCCGGTGCAGCATTAATCAGCGAATTGCAAAAGAAAAAGTTCGATCTGGTGATTAACACCTCCGCCGATACCGAGCTTTTTGCCACAGCCATGGTATCTACCCTGCAGGCACCGCTTAAATGTGGCAGCAGCAAAAAATTTAACGATGTAGACCTCATCATAAAAAAAACAAGCCCCTACCATGTGGTCGATTACCTGAACGAGGTGGTTAAGTACCTGAAAATGATACGTGTTTGAGCCTAACATTTTTACCAAAACAGAGTTTATTTACATACATTTAAAGAATATTTAAATTTTTCCGCAAGTCTTTTTTTATGGACATAGAATTTAATAAGAACGATGATACCATGCGCCTGCTTCTTACACAAATGGAGCAGCGCCTGCAGGCCGTATATTTGGGCGGGGGCAAAAAACGCATTGATAAACTGCACGAGCAGGGAAAAATGTCGGCCCGCGAGCGCATAGATTTTTTACTCGACAAAGGTGCACCACGAACAGAAATAGCCGCTTTTGCCGGATACGAAATGTATGAGGAGCACGGCGGCTGCCCGGGCGGTGGCGTAGTAGTGGTAATAGGTTATGTAAGCGGCAAGCAGTGCATTGTGGTGGCCAACGATGCCACCGTAAAAGCGGGTGCCTGGTTTCCCATTACCGGCAAAAAAAACCTGCGCGCGCAGGAAATTGCCATGGAAAACCGCCTGCCCATTATTTACCTGGTAGACAGCGCCGGTGTTTACCTGCCGCTGCAGGACGAGATCTTTCCGGATAAAGAACATTTTGGCCGCATTTTTCGCAACAATGCCATTATGAGCAGCATGGGCATTTTGCAGATTGCAGCTGTAATGGGCAGTTGCGTGGCCGGTGGCGCTTACCTGCCCATTATGAGTGATGAGGCCATGATTGTGGATAAAACCGGTTCCATCTTTTTGGCCGGCAGCTACCTGGTAAAAGCGGCCATCGGCGAAAGCATTGATAACGAAACACTGGGCGGCGCCACTACGCACTGCGAAATAAGCGGTGTAACCGATTATAAATGCAAGGACGATGCCGATTGTCTTACCCGCATCCGCAGCATCATGTCAAAAGTGGGCGATTATGAAAAAGCCGGCTTTAACCGCACTCAACCAGCCACGCCTAAAAAGGAAATAAAGGATATTTACGGCATCATTCCCGATAGTCGTGACAAACAGTACAACATGTACGAGATCATTGAGCGCCTGGTGGATAACAGCGAGCACGATGAATACAAGGAAGGTTATGGCAAAAGCATTATATGCACCTATGCCCGCATTGATGGATGGGCTGTGGGCATTGTGGCCAACCAGCGCATGGTGGTAAAAGCCAAAAAGCCGGGAGGCAGCAACGAGATGCAGTTTGGCGGGGTGATATACAGCGACAGCGCCGATAAAGCCGCACGGTTTATCATGAACTGTAACCAGAAAAAAATACCGCTGGTGTTTTTGCAGGATGCCACGGGTTTTATGGTGGGGTCGCGCAGCGAGCACGGCGGCATTATTAAGGATGGGGCTAAGCTGGTAAACGCCATGTCGAACAGCGTGGTGCCCAAGTTTACTATTATTATAGGTAACAGCTACGGCGCTGCCAACTACGCCATGTGTGGCAAAGCCTACGATCCGCGCCTTATTGTTGGCTGGCCAACAGCCAAGGTGGCCGTAATGGGCGGTGCACAGGCCGCCAAGGTGCTGGTGCAAATTGAAGTGGCCAGTATGCAGGCCAAGGGCGAGGAAATCACTCCCGAAAAAGAGAACGAATTGTTTAATAAAATAAAAGACCGGTACGACCGTCAAACCACGCCTTATTATGCTGCCTCGCGCCTGTGGATCGATGCCATCATCGACCCGCTCGAAACCCGCAAAGTGATCAGCATGGGCATTGAAATGGCAGATCACGCACCGATCACAAAGGCGTATAACGTAGGCGTATTGCAAACCTAATCAAACATACCACCACACATGGTACTTGAATCAGAAATAACCATTGTTGACGAGATCGAGATCCCCGAGGCGTTTATCCGCATGCGGAGCGATGGCATTGTGCACGTGTTCTACAAAGAAAACACTGTTCTGGATGTACCGCTACAATTACGAATGCTGGATTTATATTGGAAGCTTACCAATAACCAAAAGGCTAATTTTATTTTTGAATCCGACGAAGGATTTTTTCTGACCAAGGAGGCCCGCGAAAACTCTGTAAAGCTGGAAGCCAGCACACCCGTAATTGCTTCGGCCCTGATTGTAACTAATCTTGCGTCGCGCATTGTGGCCAATTTTTTTATCAAAATGAACAAGCCCAAGATCAGGTATAAATTATTTGGAACCGTGGAAGAAGCCGCCAAATGGCTTAAATCGCTATGATCCATCACCCTGAATCATGCAGGAATACCCCATACCCCAAAGCGTAATAAAGCAGGAATTTTACAGATCCACTGAAAAATTCCATGTGATTACCTGCTGGGTGGGCATGCTGCTAAACCTGGTGTGGTGCATCAGCGATTATTATGTGATCAACGCCTACTTCCTTCCTTTTTTTATTTTCAGGCTCGCTGTTTCGGGTATAAGCGCCTTGCTGGTGCTTACCCGCAAAGCCACAGGCATCAACATATACTCCTGCATGTTTATGCTGGTGCTTGGCATTTCGGTTCAAAATGCCTACATGTGGAGCGTGATGGACCTGGCGCATTTTCAAAAACATGTGCTGGCCTACCTGGTGCTGTTTATCGGTGCTGGCATGCTCATCCTGTGGGAGCTTAAATTTTCGCTCATACTGGCTGTAATTACCCTGGCGGCCAACTATGTGTTTTACAAGCTCAACAGTCCGCTGCCGTTCGACGATTTTTTAACCAGCGGCGCTTTGCTTACGCTTACCGTGGTGGTGTTTTCGGTGTTTATGATCCGCACCCGCTACCGGCTTACTTATAACGAGATCAGGAGCCGCCTGGAGCTGGAGCGCTCAAAAGTGGAGATACAGACCCAGAAAGACGCACTGGAAGCTAAGAACCACGAGATCACAGACAGCATTAACTACGCAAAAAACATTCAAACCGCGCTACTGCCAACCGAGCCGGGGTTCAATGCACACTTTAAAAACAGCTTTGTTTTATTCAAACCCAAGGATATTGTGAGCGGTGATTTTTATTGGGTGTACGAAAAAGGCGACCGGGTGTTTTACGCCACGGCCGATTGTACGGGCCATGGCGTGCCTGGCGGGTTTATGACCATGCTAGGGCTCTCTTTTTTAACCGATATTATTGAAGGGCAAAAAGTGCAGGACCCGGCGGAGGTGCTTAACCGCATGCGTGATAAAATTATCATGGCCCTGAAACAAACGGGCAGCGTGGGCGAAAATAAAGACGGCATGGACATTACTATTTGCTGCATCGACAAAAGTAAAAGAGAGCTCAGCTTTTCTTCGGCCAACAATGGACTTTATATTGTAAAAAACACGGCGGGTCAGAAAATTTTTAAGGAGTATAAGGCCAACCGCCAACCGGTTGGTTTTTACCACACCAACACGCCCTTTACCGGGCAAACCATCACACTGGAGGAGGGCGACTGCATTTATACGTTTACCGACGGTTATGCCGATCAGTTTGGAGGCCCCAAAGGCAAAAAATTCAGGTACAGACAGTTTGAAGAACTGCTAACGGCCAATGCCCACCTCGATTTTAAAACCCAGAAACATAATCTGAACCAGGCGGTGGATCAATGGCGCGGCACATTGGAGCAGGTAGACGATATACTGGTGATTGGGGTAAGCATTTAGCGGTTTATACGCTCCCGCGATTGTCAAAAACCGGCTTGTGCCATTAACAATTGTTTACCTCTAAAAGCAACCATTCACCGCAAAATATTTTCACAGGTCTTTTCCTGTATTATCTTTATGGAAGAGTAGTTCACACAAACGCAGCAGTTTTATAAGGTTTACTGCTGGTGGAATTGCGGGCCCTGAAAAGCCCGCAATTTTTTTGCTAATACACCGAAAATTTTTTCTCGGCTTTGGCCTTCTCAAACAACAGTTGTTTGTACTCCTTAATCAGCTGAACTTTGCGGTTATTGATAATAAAATTTTTAATGTTTTGCAGCTCAAAATTAATGGGCGACAAACCATTTTTGATCTTAACGTCTTTTACCCGCAGGTAGTAGTAATAAGGCTCATCGCTGAACTCGAGCACCCTGCCGGGCACCAGGTTAAAGTCAGGCTGGTCGCGCAGCCGCGGAATTTCTTTTTTGATGTCCTCCAAAAACAGCCAGGTGCTGTCGTTCATAAAAAAATTCTCGGCGTTCTGCACGCACAAATTCTTCAGCTGCTCTGCATCCTTTGGGTTTGAAACATACAGCAGCCGTTTTATTTTATCGAGCCCCGGGGCTTTGAGCGGGATTTTAAAATAATTAACCTTTACAATATTTTCCTTCAGGATAAAATTATCGCGGTGCTGGTTATAATAATCCTCTATTTCCTGCCGCGACACATTGGTGTCGAGATTGGCCTCAACAATTTTTGTCTGGTAAATATAATTCACCAGGCTTTTGCGGTAATTTTCCACCTCGCGCTCTATCTGCACTTCATCTTCATTCAGCTTGGTGAGCGCTTCCTGGTAAAACAGCGATTCCCTGGCCCAGTTTTCGATCGATTTTTTTGACAGGTAGTTACTGTCTTTTACCGCACCGGTTGACAGGAAGAGCTCTTTAAACTCATCCATGCTCAGATTTTCGTCTCCCGCTTTTGCAATCACCGGCGAGGTTTCCTCATCGCTTTTTTTTGACGAATTGCAAGAAAGAGCCAGCAGCGATGCCACAATAAAAATGCTATGTTTCAGATTTTTCAAAACAATGTTTAAAGCTAAATTATTTTTCAGAAACGGAAAGCACTATTTTATCACCGTTTTTTAAACGAATAAAAAATAAAGCCGGCTGCTCCCAATTAAGAACAGCCGGCTTTAAAAAACAATCAATGCTTACTGAATCGTATTTAATACATCGTTATTCACCTTCACAATGTATTTGCCTTTTAAGTAGCTGAGCCATTCTTTTTCGAGGTAAACCTGGTAGTCGGCGGTAACAGCGCCCCTGCACTCACCCAGTGTTTTGGGCGATTTTGGCAGAATATTGTTCACCACAATTACCAGCACTTTGTTTTCCTTTTCATCTTTAATGTCTTTTTCGGCAATACCTTTTTTCCAGTTGGCATCCACATTTTTGCTTTCGCCTTTCAGGTAAGTGATATTTTCAACCGATACATTCAGCTGCGAGGTTTTGTTAAGCGTTTCAGTGATTTCTTTTTCTGATTTGCCTTCCTTGTGCAATTTACGCAGCTCCTTAGCCACTTTGTCGTTCAGGCATTTATAAGTGGTCACTTCGGCACGCTCTTCCCACAGGTAGTTATTTTTATTTTTCTCATAAAAGTCCCTTAGGCCTGCCGTGTCTTTTACGGCTTTGCTCCACACTTTCTGGTCGGTGAGATCAAACAGCAGGATGCCATCTCTGTACTCGCGGTAAAGATTGGCAAACTCGGGGTATTTTTTGTCGAGCTGCGAATCTTCATAATTCACAATGCTCTCCTCCACCCAGGTTTTATAAATGCCTTTCATCAGCTCCGCCAAATCGGGGTTGGTGCGAAAGGTCATCTGGCTTTCGAGAAATTTAGCGAAATCGTTTTGTGTATAGGATTTTCCACCCAGGTTAAAAATCTCTTTATTACCCAGCTTGCTGGCCCTGTCGGCTTTCCAGGTGGCTTTCAGGTAGGTGCTGTCAAGCACTTTCAATAGCTCATCGCGGTTTTTCAGGTTTTCGGTAAAATTATTTTCCTTTTTTACGCGGGCAATCAGCGCCACGCGGCCCATTTGCGAACGGCTATCGCGGCCCACGCGCGTTTTCAGTTCATTTTTAATGTCATTAAATGCAGGCACTGTCTTTAGCTCCACACGCTTAACAATGTGCCAGCCATACGGTGTCATCACCGGCTCGCTGTAATCGCCATTGGCTTTTAAAGCAAAGGCTGCATCTTCAAACGGCTTCGGCAGGCGCCCGCTTTTAAAGGGCTGCAACAGGCCGCCTTTATCGCTCGATTGTTTGTCGTCGCTAAACTGGCGCGCCAGCTCTTCAAAATTCTGGCCGCCCTTAAGCTTGGTATACAGCTCATCAATTTTTGTTTTGGCATTGGCCTTATCCTGTTCCGAAGCATCTTTGCCAATTTTGGCCATAATATGCTCCACCGAAATTTCACCACGGCTTTGGCGCTTATCGTATACTTTAAGAATGTGATAGCCGAATTTGGTGCGTACTACGGGGCTCAGCTCACCCACTTTGGTGTTATAAGCAGCTGTTTCAAAAGGATACACCATATCGAGCGACGAAAAATAATTCAGATCGCCCTTGTTTTCGAGCACCGATGGATCGTCGCTGGTGGTAGGCGCTATGCCCTGGAATTTATCGGATGAATTTTTATAAACCGACTCGAGGTTTTTAATGGCGTTGATCTTTATTTTGTAAAGCACGCTGTCTTTTCCTTTCAGGTTTTTAGCCACCTCCGACGAGTTTTTAAGCAGCTTGTCGTAGTTGCTTATTTCGGCCGGGGTAGGAAACTTGCCGGCAATGGCGCTGCGAATCAGGTTTACCCGGGTCCAGGCCTCGAGGGTATCTTTTGGCAAAGCGGTTTCCTGCACGCGTATCAGGATGTGGCTGGCGCGCACTTCCGTTTTCATACGCTCGTAGGTTTCGGTAAGAATGCTCTCGTTGGTGTTCTTATCGGTGAGGTAGGGAGCAGCCAATTGCCTCCTGTAACCGGCCAGCTCATTTTTAAAGCTGCTCAGCGTATCCAGGCCCAGGCTTTCCGCCTCAAATACTTTGCTTTTAAATAGGGAGAACAGATCCACATACTCTTTCACAGATTTAGTGCTGTTATTTACCTCTTTCCCATTGTTTTTATGGTAAACGGCCTCAAACTCCGATTTACTGATGGGTTTATCGTTAATGGTCATTACCACCTGCGCCTGTACTTTACCCGCGCTAATAAGAGCGCCTGTAACTAAAGCGACAGCAACAGCTTTGTTCATCTTCATACGTTTTCTAAAATTTTTAAGGCAAATTTAATTTTTTGTTTGAATTATTTTATGATTTCGGCAAGTTTTTGATCAAGCTCAGCACCGCGCAGGTTTTTAGCCACAATTTTGCCTTCCTTATCCACCAGGAAGTTTTGAGGAATGCCTTTCACGCCATATAAAATCCCCACCTCATTGCCCCAGCCTTTAAGGTCGCTTACGTGCGGCCACGCCAGGTTATCGGCTTTAATAGCAGCCAGCCAGGCATCCTTGTTCGAATCCATGGATACGCCAAGCACGGTAAATCCTTTGTCTTTAAACCGCGTATACGCCGACACCACATTTGGATTTTCCAT
Organism: Bacteroidia bacterium; assembly: GCA_044221905.1. Taxonomy (GTDB): domain Bacteria; phylum Bacteroidota; class Bacteroidia; order B-17B0; family Aurantibacillaceae; genus Aurantibacillus. The sequence continues at coordinate 377,265 of JBGAOE010000003.1, read as the reverse complement.
ACGGCAGGGGCGGCACCAGCTGGCCCAAAAATCAATCAGCACATATTTACCCTTCAAATCCGATAATTTAAGTGGCTTGCCTTCCGGCGTGTTTTGCGAAAAATCGTTGGCTTTATAGCCGATCATGGTGCCCCTTACGGCATCTAGTCGCTTGTTGGCCGCCTTTACATACGAGTTGTTCTGCAGGCTGTTGTCAATATAACCTACGCCCTCTATCACATCCTCCATAGGAATGTTTGGATTGTTGAGGTCATTGCCAACAATAAAGGCGCTCATGGCCGATTTAGGATGATCCTTGATGAATTTTTTCAGATCCGAAATATATTTTGAATTCAGGTTCTGGAATTCTTCCTGGATGGCCTTCATGGTGTTATTATCGCCGGATTGCGAAGCTGCAGTGTAATCGCTCTGCATTTTTTGCTGCTGCATCACCAGGGTGCCGATCATGGCCCGGTAGGCCATGTAATCGGTTTGGGTGGGGCCTGCCTCAAACGTGGAGGTATACAGCGAATCGCCAACCAGCTGCGCTTTGGTGGTGCCGGCATCGGCAAAAAACACGGCGTTGGGCTGCGCATTCACATCGCTGGTGGTTGTAAACCAGTGCATGGTAGGCTCCGCGCCCTTTAAATTAAAACTAAACTTGCCGCCCGTTACTTTGGCCGAGTCGGTAATGGTATTTTCGCCCGCCTTGCGGTGCAAATAAATTTTCTGACCGGCAAAGTTCCGGATAGAACCCTCAACTTTATAAGCATAATTTTTTTCAGCCGCTTGTTTTTGCGAAAAAACAGGGCTCAAAAACAGGGTTGAAACAATTAAAAGTGTGTTTTTGATCATGATAGCTACCTTATCAACAAATATACCAAGCTTTAAATATACGATAATTTGTTTTAGTTTTTTTAACCTTTTTAGGCAAGCCCGGCGTGTAACTATTTCATTAGCTCGGCCAGTTTAGCTTCCAATGCAGGGCCCCGCAAATTTTTAGCAATTATCTTTCCTTCGCGGTCTATCAGCACATTTTGCGGTATGCTCATAATGCCATACAATATCGCTGCGTCGTTCGAGCCTCCCTTTAAATCGCTCACCTGGGCCCAGGTTAAGTTATCGTTGCGAATGGCGGCTATCCATTGCTCTTTGTTTGAATCGAGCGAAACGCCAAGAATGGCAAAACCTTTGTCCTTAAAGCGGTTGTATGCCGCCACCACGTTGGGATTTTCCATGCGGCAGGGGCGGCACCAGCTGGCCCAAAAATCAACCAGCAGGTATTTGCCTTTAAAATCGGAGAGGCTGATGCGTTTGCCATCGGGCGCAGTCTGTGTAAAATCAGTGGCTTTTGCTCCTATCTGCGTGCCTTTTAAATCACTTATTTTTTTGCGCGCCAGTTTTATAAACTTGGTGTTCTCTATGCTTTTATCAATGTATGTCAGGCATTCTTCCGCATTTTCAATCGGGATGCTGGGATTATTAAAATCCTTAAAAATAATATAGCCGCTCACCGCCGAGCGCGGATGCGATTTCACAAAGCTTTTCAGGTCAGCGATGTGTTTAGCGCCAAGCTCCTGGTAATCCAGCTGCACTTTATTCACAGCCGCCATATCGCCTTTTTGATTGGCCAGTGTGTAATCGCTCTGAAGTTTTTGCTGTTGCCGGGTCATTTCGTTGCCCAGCGCCCGGTAATCGAGGTAGTCTTTTTGTGTTTGCCCGCCTTCAATGGCAGAGCTTGCCAGCGAATCGCCAACCAGGTAGGCATTCACAGTGGCCTTATCGGCAAAAAAAATAACGTTTGGCTGGGCCGTTACCTCTCGGCCAAGCGTAAACCAATACATGTTAGGATCAATGCTTTTTAACTGGAAAGAAAAATTTCCCTGCTCCACTGTGGCCGAATCAGTATAATCTTTTTCATCCCAGCGATGATGTATATAAACGGTATTGCCCTGGTAGTTGCGGATGTGGCCATTAATCTTAAACGAAAACGGCTTTCCGGGCCGTTGAGCGGCAGCTGAAAACACAGTACAGCAATTGTATACAGCTGCTATAAGCAGAATGAGTTTTGGCATCATTTATCTCTGATAAATACAAATATACCACGCTTTGGGCATACTGTGGCGGGTTTATAATTTTTAACAGGTTTCATTGAGCGGAGGCTCCGTTTTACTGCGTAAAAAAAGCGGGCTGTTCAACCCGCTTTTCTTTGCAATCACTTATTTATCCGTTTGTAAATTTATCGCGCAAGGCCACCAGCTTTTGCGAAATAGCATTAAACTTCGCATCGTCCATATCCTTAGGATCTTTCACAGCGTTTATCTCTTTGTGTATTTCTTTAAACTGTGCATTCAGGTCCGCGGCATCCGTTTTGCTCTTGTAATCATCCAGCACGGCAATCAGGTTTCCTAAGTGCGAGCGCTGCTCCCACAGGTGGGCATGCGCTTTTTTCTTCACCTCGGCATTATCCGACAGCTGTGCTATTTTCCCGGTGAGGTAAAAGCTTTCGATCCACGACCCCGCAAACACAGCGGTGGCGGTATAAACACGCTCGTTGGTGCGCAGGTAAGAATCGCTTTTCACAAAAATATCATTCAGTATGGTCAGCAGCGAATCTTTGTTTCCCAGGTTTTTTTCGGCCCGTTTGCCCACCATTTGGTCAACAGCGCCGCGCAATCCCAATGATTCTGAAAGCATCAGCACGGTTTTCATATACTTCAATACATCGGCTCCCTTATCATTCACCATGGCATACGAAAGATCCATGTTATAAATGCCAAGATTTACAGCCTTTGAAAATTCGCTGGTGTAGTTAGACGCTTTTTTCGTGTCGTTAAACAACTCGTTGTTATAAGGCTCGCCCCATTTCGACACTTCGTTCATCATTCCCACCGGTGATGGAATATTAGCCAGGGCAAAATTGAATTTAAATTTGGTTTCCTTATCTACGGTAACGGGTGTGGTATCTTTTACCACTGCTTCTCCGGTGTTTTTTGAATCATCCACCTGTTCGTCAGTTTGGTTGCCGCCGCAACGCTCAAAGCCAAAAAAAACCAGCATTAACGCAATAAGAGCTCCTGCTTTTCTCATACAATCAAATTATAAAGGTTCAAATATAAAACAATTAGGGCCAATACTGGCATGGTGTTAATAACCCCCGGATAAATCAAAAAGCCTCCTGTATTCAGGAGGCTTTTGATAAAATGATGTTCTTAGAATTGCCACAAGTCGTGCTCCCACCGGAAGATATCGCCTTTTACGCGGTCAGACTCCAGGAGGGCATCAATGCCCCTGGCATATTCATCAATACGCCTGTCAAACGCGTTTGATTCTTTGATAACCGTGCTGGCAAACTGTCGTTTCCAGAAAATATCATCGTAGGTTCTGCGCTCGCTGTCGTTTTTAGGGTTAAACGATTCGTGCTTTGCAAAATAAGGCCTGCAGGCAGGAAAATACACCCAGAACTGGGTGAAAGGCAATTCTTTCACCTGATCATACGTGATAATGCCCATACCAATGATCCTTACTTCGAGGGTTGATTTTTGCTTATCAAAAAACCAGTCTTCTTTCAGCTGTATTTTCCTGAATTCCTTATACATCCACAGCGAATCGGCCGGAGGCAGAATTTTAGTAACCACTTCTGTACCATCAGCGGTATACGAGATCTGGTCGGTAGAATCAGCCTGACGCATAATCCTGGTGCGGATCGCCGAAAGCTCCAGGGGAACTAAAAATTCCTCGTCAGCAAAAGCGGTGATCTGCCCGTTTAAAATGTACTTTAACAGCACCTGCAGGTAAGAGATCCTGCTGGTGAGCGGATCGGTTGGAAAATAAAGCTGGTGGTTCAGCTTTTCGCGCATATCCAGTTCTCTCCATACACGTTTCTCCCAGGTCACATCCGCTTCGCGAAGGTGCGTGTATGGAATATAACGGCGGTTCACCGAGTTTTCTTTATCGTAAACCCCATCCCTGTACTCACCCGGTGTAAATACACCTGGCTGAGCCTTAAGACTTGTTGCAATAAAGCCTATGGCAACAAAAATAAGTGTATACGCGATTTTTTTCATGGTTAGTTCTTAATTTTAATGGTCACGCCCGGTACGTTAGAAACGATCTGGCCGTCTGGTTTTTTAACCTTGATATTATCAAAGAAAATTTTGCTGCCAGTGCCTGCCTGCGAAAGGATGTTCCTCGCTTCGCTGTTCAGGTTATTGCCGGTGCACGAAGTAAATTTGGTTTGGCCTTTGATACTGCCGGTAACGTCGAACGACATTACAATGTAATTGGCTTTGAAGTCAAAGCCCGGAGCGTTGGCACCTACACCACCGATCGAAGAAAGCTCTGATTTTTTCATATCAACAGTGCCAAATTTGCCGCCCACCGAAGCTACCGGAGGAGGTAAAGGTTTTACGCGGAATTTAATAGGAGGGCCTTGAGATTTAACACCATCTTTTGTTTTAGCAGAGATTGAAATAGCGCACTCGCCGGTTCCGCTGAAGGTAAACTCATATTTACCAGGGCCTTTTTGCACGTATTTGGCACCTGCACCCGATGGACTGATAATGATATCCGCCGGAGCAATACCTGCCGCCGAGGCAGTTACAGGATTTACCACACCGGCATAGAATACGTTCATTTGATCGGCCGATACGGTTACCGCAGGAGGAGCCACTTTATAAGCCTGCTCAAAAGGATAAATCTCATAGGTTCCATCCGGTTTTTTAAAGCGGATCGAGCCACGGAAGGTTTGATCACCCTGCGCGCTGGTTCCAACTTTATATTTACCCATACCGTCCAAAATCGGTAAGCTTTTTCCCGAAGGACCAGTCAGTGCTTTTGCGGCAGCAGAATCCACACCGATCAACACTTCCATATCGCCCTCGCCCAGTTTTGAGAAGGCTGCTGAAAGGAAAATATCGGCGGTGTATTCCTGGCCGGCTTGTACATAAGACGAAGGAGCAACAACTTTTGCCACCAGCTTATCTGGCTTAATGGATAATTTACCGCTGGCAGCAGAAAACACCTGAAGTACTTCCGACTCGGCATTTTTTACTTCCACCTGCACCTTGCTTAAGTTAGCCACTACGGCTGCCATTGGAAGGTGGTAGATATTCTCAAGCTCCCAGGTCATTTTCATGCCGTCTTCCACTTCTCCGCTGCTGTGCGGTTTCAGGTCATTCAGCTTCTTTTTCAGGTTTTCATAATCCGCCGGAAACAAGTGTTCGCCATCGGTTTTTTGCATTTTATCAATCATGGCGATCAGGTCGTTCGAAAGCTTGTCCATCTTCCCTCTCAACTCTGTGGCCGTCATAGGGCCGCTGCTTGGAGTGGTAGGCTCTGAACCAAGCAAGGTATAACCCGGATCATCGTAGTTGTCGTAATTGGAAGTGTATTTCAGGTGCACGGTATCGGCCGACTTTGGATCATCATATTTTTCGGTCTTTGCGATCACATGTTTTTTTACCTCTTCAATATATTTGACCATTTCGTCAAACATTTTGCGGGCTTCCAGCGATTTTTGATAGTATGGTTTTGCACCGGTATTGCCATCCAGCGATTTTTGAAACGCTTCCGAGATCCGTTTGTTGTTCTCAGCAAGGTTATCCCTTGAGCGCTCCATACTCTCGTTTACACGGATATAACCGATCAAAACAGATTTAGAGATATTTAATGCAAGAAGAGCCGTAAGTACGAGGTACATCATACCGATCATCTTCTGCCTTGGAGTTTCTTTTCCGCCACCCATTGTAGACTGTTTCTTTTATTGTGTTTTAGAAATAATTATTTTAATAACGTTAATGTGTCAATCAGTTACAACTAATTACGGCCTTACGTTCATAGCGCTCAGCATGTTGCCATACACTGTGTTCAGGGCGGTCAGATTGTTTGACAGGGTTGACATCTCCTGGCGGTATTTTTTAGTGTCGTCTACCGAATCGTTCAGGTTCTTCATCAGGTCAGATAAGCCTTCGTAGAATTTGCTGGTAGCATCCAGGTGCTGCTTGCTGCCTTGCAATTGTAATTCGTAGGTAGCGTTTAAAGCCGATAGGTTTTTAGAAACTTTGGTCAGCGAATCACCGATAGAAGTGCCCGCGTCGTTAGATTCGGCCAGAGTGGAGATAGAATCGGCCGCCTTGCTGTAAGTGTCGGCCAGCTGCGATACGTTTTTAGATGCGTTTTTAACGCTGTCAACGTATTCGTTAGTCGCTACAGTGGCATTGCTGATATCGGCAATTTTATTGGCGCTGTCGCCCAGGGCGCGCATGCCGGAACCAAGGCTTTCGATCAGGTCAGGACCAATTTTTGCATCCGCCAGCAGGTTATCCAGCTGGTTGCTGATAGGCAGGTTATGGCCTTTTTCCTGTTCTTCAATTTCATCGTGTCCCATGCCAGCCAGCTCAGGGTAAGCCAGTGTCCAGTCAACTTCTTCGTGTGGAATATCAATACCGAATAAAATGAATAATAAAGCTTCGGTACCAAGACCGGCAATAAGAGCAATAGATGCACCCGGCCAGTGCATGATTTTAAACAATGCGCCAACAATTACGATAGACGCACCAAAGCAAGATGCCAAGTGTAAGTATCTTTTGAATCCTTTTACTTTTCCTAATTTACTCATAGCTGTACAGTTAAGTTTTTGTGTTAGTTTTTGTTGTGGTTTATTGTGTTCGTGTGTTTTGTGTTTTTATCGTTTTATAGGGCGTCAAATTTTGAACGGCCTAAGTATGTCATTACGTTGCGGAAACCAAGGTAACATTTGGCGGTATCCTGATATTCATAGGTGCGGGCACTGGTTTGCAGGAAATAACCCACATCTTTCCAGCTGCCGCCGCGAATCACTTTGCGTTTTAATACGTTGGCGTCTTTTTCCTGTGCTTCGTATACATAGTCAGGGTTAAGATCGTGCTGGAAATCGTAAGCAGACTCATCGTAAGCATTGCTGGTCCACTCCGAAGCGTTACCGGCCATGCAGTACAGTCCATAATCGTTCGGGTTGTAAGAGTATACATACAACGTGTGGAAACCACCATCGTCGATGTACGATCCGCGCATTGGCTTAAAGTTGCCCAGGAAACAGCCTTTTGAGTTGCGGATGTATGGACCGCCCCAAGGGTATGGAGATTTTTCCAGACCACCGCGGGCTGCATATTCCCACTCGCTTTCAGTTGGCAGGCGGAAGTCGTTTACAATGGACTGGCCGGTACCGATAAGGAAATTGTTGAGCAACAGCGAACGCCAGATGCTGAAAGCACGTGCCTGTTTCCAGGTTACGCCCACCACCGGGTAATCGTCAAAGGCCGGGTGCCAGAAGTACATATTGGTAAGCGGCTCATTGAATGAGTAGGTAAAGTCATGAACCCAGGCCAGTGTGTCGGGGTAAACGTTAATAATGTCCTTGATGATAAAGGTGGAGCGGTCGCGGCCTTTGCGTTCCTGGGTAACGTAGTTGCCCTGGCCCACGGATTTGGTTTCCTTAATGTTATAAGTGCCCAGCGCTTTGGTATCCTTGGTTGGATCACCTACAGCCGTAGCGGGACTTCCGGGTGCGCCGTTCTGACCATCGTTGAGCGTAACGCCATTGATATAATCCGCCTTTTTGTAATCGTGCGCGGCATCCTGAACATCGGGCGATTTGTTAGGCACAAAACGGTTTGATTTGGAGGCCGCCATGCGGATATCGATCCGGTAATACTCATAATTGAGCTTGCGGGTATCGATCTCCTTGCGGTTATAAAAACGCTCGCCTTCCGGCAGGTAAAGCGGCTGAAGATCGGCACGGTAATCATCATCGTCCGATTCCCAATTGATCTTTTCCTCCCAGTTAATGTATGGATCCTGCAGGTTATTGTCACCTTTGTAGATCGGCCACATGGCCAGGAAATCATCCTGCTCAATTTTGAAGTTATCGGCATCAGGACCACCGCCAAAAGCCAAAAGCTTGCGGGCAATGGAATCGCGTACCCAGAATACGAACTGGCGGTACTCGTTATTTGAAATCTCTGAATCGTCAATATAAAAAGCCTGAACAGATACCATTTTTGATTTGGTAGTGTGTGCCATTGGGGCTTCTTCATCATCAGGGCCCATGTGATAGCTTCCCATAGGAATGAAAAGGGTACCGAAAGGATCGGGCTGATACCATTTTTCGCGGCCCATAACACCGATGAGTTCTCCGGTGCGTTTGTTGCAACCTGCAACAATGGCTACGAATGAAGCTAATACCAAGAGTTTTTTCATATCACTTATTTTAGTTTATAACCACAACTTTTATTAAAGTTACACTTCTTGCAATTGTTTAAAGTTATTAACATTAATTGTTAGTTGTAAATGGCTTAAACGAAATTCTCAATTAAAGGTTGCGTTAAATTAATCCACAAAGCGGTCGTTGCCGTAAGTGGTGATTTTCTTTATAGTTGGAGTGAAACAAACTCCAAGGATGATCTCGTGAGACCCTTTTGAATTGCCCCTGATTTGCTGCGAAATGGCAAAATCGTATGAATAACCAATACGGAAGGTACCTCCCCTGCCAAACGGCATTTGATACCCGATTAAAGCCGCGCCGGCATCACTTAAACGGTAGGTGCCACCCACCCAGATCATATCGCTCCACATATAGGTAAGGTTCAAATCAACCGCAGTTGCAGCCACGTCTGATTTCACCATTACGTTTGGAGTGATTTTGTTCCATTTGTTGATCTGGAAGGTTTTGCCGGCCATAAAATAATAGTGACGGCTCACTTTGAATTCAAGCTTGTCTTTTCCTTTGATTACCTGCGAAGGCAGGTGAGTGGAGGAAAGTCCGATATAAAAATCGTTAGGAATCTGGTAGAAAGCGCCGAAGCCAACATCGTAGGTGATCTTGCCCAGGTCCGGGTTTTTCAGCTGGTCGCCATAAGCGCCCGGAATGCTGGGATCAATTTTGCCCGGCTCAGGTACGATCCAGTCGGCATTGATTTTTTTCTGAAGCATTCCCAGGTCAAGACCGATGCCCAGGGTACCGCGGCCAATTTTTAAGTTAAAAGAGCCGGCTGCGCGAATAAACAGCGTATTCATCGGGCCGATCTTATCATTCATTACGTTGAGGCCTACACCAATGGGTAAATTGGGTAAAGGCATATCCATTGCTAAAGCTACTGATTGAGGGGCGCCTGTAAAGCTCGACCATTGCTGGCGGAACTGAAGCACACCGCACATGCCACCGGAAGTACCGGCATATCCACCGTTGTAGATCAACTTATTCTGCATAAATTGTGTGAACTGAGGATCTTGCTGTGCAACTGCAACCCCTGTAAAACCTGCTACTGCAATAGCAACTTTAGTGAAAAGTTTTTTCATAAGTTTTAGTAAGAATAGTTTTAAAGTATATTTTTAGGGTTTATACTTAGGCTGCTAAATTAGTTAAAGAAAATTAAAAAACAAATTATCTTAAATTTTTTTTCTCCAATCCGTAACATTCATTTCAGTTATAATTTTTGGCTGTAACCGCCTGTTAAGCATTATATTTTTGTATTTGTAATTTTAATTGTATATTTGCAGCCCAAATTAATTAAAAATCAGTTAGTAATGAAAAAAGAAATACATCCGGAGAACTACAGACTGTGTGTGTTTAAAGATATGAGCAATGGATACTCATTCTTAACCCGCTCATGCGCCGAAACGAAAGAAACCGCAAAATGGGAAGACGGCAACGAATATCCGCTTGTAAAGCTGGATATTTCCATGACCTCGCACCCGTTTTACACCGGTAAACAAGTGCTGGTAGATACTGCAGGCCGCGTAGATAAATTCCGCACCCGCTACGCAAAAAAGAAATAAGATCTTTTCTGTCAATATTGATAAAAACCCCGCTGGCTGTAGCTTTGCGGGGTTTTTTAATTTACATGCCTATATGGTTGTATTCTTATATAGTTGTATTCTTCAACTATTTTTAAGATAGAGCGCCGGCGCTATCGTTGCCGCAGTTTTTCGCGCGCCTCGGGCAACGACCCCACAAAATTAACATGCCCCGCCCTGTTGCTTTCGCGCATAAAGTCGCTGAGGCTTTTGCCGGCATGCGCTGCAAAATCGCCCACAATGGCCAGCTTCATGGCATAATTGGAGAACTTCTGAAGGACCTCGCCGGCCAGCCCGGTTTTGAGATCAAAGAATTCCGGGGCGAGGTGATGCTGATGAATGATAACACCTACCGCGCCCTGGTAGCCGCAATTGCCAATCAAATCGAGCGCATCGTCGGCAGTGGCAATTTCTACAGATGGTGAAACGAGCTCTGCCAGCGTGATACCGCCTGTATGAATAAGATTAATTTCCATGCTGCTTAAGTATTAATTACAGTTGCGTATGTGTTGGAAAACGAATGTTATAAATTTAGACCAATACCTGTTATTTGCCGATATAGAAATGGATGCGCAGTGTTTCCAAGCTGCATTTTTCCGTCAGGAGCGGGCAAAGGCCAGCAAGGGATCTATCTCTCCAACATCAGCTGCTTTTACGGCATGAAGGTAACGCTCCCTTGCATCTCCTTGCTGCGCCAGGTTTGCCGCTCCCCAGGTAAATACCGGCCGCTTAAAAATTTTGCTAACGATAATATCGGCCAGCAGGCGGCTGTGCCTGCCGTTACCATTAGCGAAACAATGGATGCTTACCAGGCGGTGCTTGAACCGCAAAGCCATTTCGTCGGGCGCGTAAATGTTGTTTTCAATCCAGTATGCTGCATCATCCAGCAGGCATTTTAACTCGGCTCCTATTTTCCATTTATCCGTTCCAATGTTTTTATTTGTTTTCCTGAACTCACCGCCCCATGCCCATACATCGCCGTACATCCTGCGGTGCACATCGCACACAAAGGCTTCGGTGAAAATCTGCTCGCGCCTGAAAGAGCGCTTCAATGTCCATTCCATTGCCTGCTCAATGTTAAGCTGCTCAAACTCATTCAGCTCGCCCTGCGTGGCTATAACAGGCAGCAGCAGTCCGTGTATCTCATCTTCATCCAGCGGGGTTTGGCCGGGCTGGTATTCCGGCCTTAATCCCATAGCACTTTCGGCATTTCATTTTTGATAGAAAGGGTTTTTTCTTCTATGGCTTTCTCCAGGCGTTGTTTTGTGTTTTCCTGGTTTTCCAGTTTCATAGTGTTGGAGGTGCGCATCACAATTTGCACAGCAAGCTCTTTCGCCTTGCGCTCTATGAGAGCGTTCAGCGTACCATCCTTGGGTACAAAGCCATACACCAGCTGCATATCAAGGGCTTCGGCAATTTCATGCAACGATCGCAATGTAACGCCGCCATTTTTTTCGCGTTCTTCAACATCCAGCACGCTTTGCTTAGTAATGGCTAGCTTATTGCCCAGCTGCTGCAAAGACATGCCCAGTGCCGACCGGATGGCTTTAACCCAGCCGGTGGGCGGTGCAACAATTTGTTCGAGGCTGGCAAATGCTGCCATCTTGTTATTTAACTGCTGCAATTGTAGATTCTTTTTTGCCATAATGTTATGCTATTACCTGACTTTATACCTACAAAAGTAATCATATAGTCTTACATTTTAAAACAAAAGTAAGCATATAATATGACAAAAATATAAAAAAGTAAGGTTATAATCTTACTTTTAAATGGTTTTTAGGTAAACGGAAGTAATTATTTGCCGATGCAGAAACGGCTGAAAATGGTCTCCAGCAGATCGTTATTTGTGATCTCGCCGGTGATATTTCCCAACTCTTCGAGGGCGTAACGAATGTCGAGGGCCAGCAGATCGCTGGCTATGCCTGTATTTAAGCCATTGGTCACATTATCAAGCGCCCGGGCCGCATTGCGCAGCGCAGCCGCATGGCGGGCATTGGTTACAATGGTGTCGGTTGCTTCCAGTGTGCGGGTATCAAACAGCTCCACCAGCTTTTTTTTAAGCACATCCATGTGTCGGTGCTCTTTGGCTGAAATGTATATAATGCCGGGCAGGTCGGCAAACTCCTCGCGCAGCTCGCTCTCGTTTTCGGCATCTATTTTATTGGCCACAATCACCAGCTGTGAGCTGCCAATGTATTCCCTGAGCAGCTCTATTTCCATTTTCAGATCGCCGTAGCTCAGCGTATGCGAATCGAACAGGTAGATAACAATGGCCGATTTTTTGATCACTTCAAAAGCCTTGTTTACGCCTATCTGCTCAATCACATCGGTGGTGGTGCGCAGGCCCGCCGTATCAATAAAGCGGAAAAGCACGCCGTCTATCGTCATCTCGTCTTCGATGGTATCGCGCGTGGTGCCTGGTATTTCGCTCACAATGGCCCTGTCGTCTTCGAGCAAGGCGTTGAGCAGGGTAGATTTGCCGGCATTGGGCTTTCCCACAATGGCCACAGGGATGCCGTTTTTGATGACATTGCCCACTTCAAAGCTGCTGATAAGCTGCCCGATCACCAATGTGATCTTAGCCACGAGGCTTTTAAGATCGCTGCGGTTGGCAAACTCCACATCCTCTTCGCTGAAGTCGAGCTCCAGCTCAATCAGGGCGGCAAAATTGATGAGGTTATCGCGCAGTAATTTTATTTTATTGCTGAAGCCCCCACGCATTTGCTGCATAGCAACCTGGTGTGATACCGCTGAGTTGCTGGCAATAAGATCGGCCACCGCCTCGGCCTGGCTCAGGTCCATTTTGCCGTTTAAAAAGGCCCGCATGGTAAACTCGCCCGGTTGCGCCATACGCGCGCCGGCATTGAGAAACAGGTGCAGCAGCTGCTGCTGGATAAACGGCGAGCCGTGACACGAGATCTCAACCAGATGTTGCCCGGTATAAGAGTGCGGTGCCCTGAAGAGGGTGAGCAGCACCTCATCGATGATGACGCCCTGGTGCACCATAAGGCCAAAGTGCGCCGTGTGCGAAGGATGCTTTCCCAATTGTTTTTTTTTGAGTGAGCGGGTAAAGAAAAAGGATTCCGCCAGCTCCTCTGCAGCGGGGCCGCTAAGGCGGATAACAGCAATGGCAGCGCTGCCATGAGCTGTGGCCAGGGCCACAATGGTATCGTTGGTAATGAGCTTCATGATGGATGAACGAAAGTAAAGAAAATACGCGGAATTAAGCGCCCGTGTAAAGTTTATGTGCATTTGCTTTTTGGGAGGAAAAGCCATTATTTTGCTGCAACTCTAAAAATAAACCCATGAGTGCATTTGACCTCAAAGGCATTATTGACCGGATTGCCGAAAAATGGAAATACAAAACCGAAGAAGTTTCGCCGGGAACGTTCAGGATAGACGTATCTATAAAAATGAAGGACGAAAGCTGGCGCTACCAGTACGTTTACGTATGGCTGATTGCCGGCCGCTATTTTGGCAAGGATGTGGTGTATATGAACAGCCGCTGCGGCGAGTATAACCCTAACCTGAATCATTACAAGCTGTTAAAGGAGGGCGGCTACGGCACCTTTGCCCAGGTAACCGTTACCACCGATAAGCGCAGCGACGGATCGGCATGCGAAACGGTGATTGTGCAAGCCGTGCAGCCTGTAGAGCTAACAAACGAAGATATTCTGAACGCGGCTATTTACGATGTGGCGTTTAATGCCGATATTATTGAGGAAACGTATTTTGGCGGCGATGTTAACTGATATTTGTTTTTAAACACGGGACGCTGTTAAACGTGTGGAAATTTTTTTTGCCCATATTATTAATTTTTGTTTATTTGCAGTTGATTAATCTATTTACAGCATCCTTTTGTCGATAAAATTTATACCAGCAAGTATGTTTACCAAGCATTTTATAGCATTAAGCGTTGTGGCGGGCCTGATGGCTGCTTGCGGCGACCCCAAACCGGATGAAAAAGAGGATCTGGTGGAAACCACAGATACGGTAAAAACCGGGGTTTTAAACGTTGCGGGCGAACTATTCAGCGTCCCCTCTCCTATTCAAACGGCTATCCTTATCCAAAAAAGCGGGATCACCTATGACAAAGCGGTATTAAACTCCGCCAGCAAGGTAAACACCTTTTCCACCGATTTTGCACGCTCGCTCAATCTTGGCATCTATGGTGCCGATCTCGGCTACGTGTCGCTTTACAACCAAACCCAGGATGCCCTTAGTTACCTGGCCTCGCTGAAACAGCTCAGCGACAAGCTTGGCATTTCTGCTGCCTTTGATGCAGCCACCATGGACCGTATTAAAAACAACATCACCAACAAGGACAGCATGATGGTGCTGGTGGGCATTGCCTACCGCGGCAGCGACGCTTACCTGAAAAACAACAAAAGAACAGATATCAGCAGCCTGATCTTAACCGGGGGCTGGATCGAAAGCATGCACTTTTCGGTGAGCGCCTACAAAACAAAACCTTCAGAATCCATCAAATTCAGGATTGCAGAACAAAAACAGGCTTTATCGAGCCTTATAAAAGTACTGGGCACCAGCACATCGGCCGAAATCACCGATCTTACTAGCATGCTCACCGATCTTTCGAAGGTGTATGACGGCATACAGTTTAAATACAACTTTGTGCCACCCACCACCGACACCCTTAAAAAAGTGACTTATATCAACAGCACCACCGAAGTAACAGTAACGGAGGAGCAGATCACACAGATCGGTGAAAAAATCAAGCAGATCAGGAATAAAATCGTTAACACAACCCAATCATAACACTCATAATGAAGAAATTACTTATAGTCCTGTCATTTGTTGCCGCTGGTGTGTTTTCCAAAGCAAACGCACAATGTGATACAATTGCCAATATATGTGCAAAACACATTATTTCCACGTTTATTTCCGACGGGCAACAATACAGGGCGCTGCTGTTAAATTCTGAAGAAACTGCAGAGTTTCATACCACTTTTTTTGGCGAAACCATTTATCGCATTGCTGCCTGCAGCGGCACTTCTGATGGCAATCTTATTTTTAATATTTACGACCAGGACCGTAACCTGATATTTACCAACCAAAACCAAAAAAATGCCCCGCACTGGGATTTTAAAGTGAAATCCACCCTCGAAACCATTATTGAGGCCCAGCTGGACGGGAATAAGAATGCGGGGTCGGGTTGCGCAGTGATCCTCATCGGATTTAAGCAAAAATAGTTTTACCTGGATTTTTTTTCTTAAAGGATAAAGCTCAACTTTATCCTTTTTTTGTATCTTGGAATGGTTAAAATGTATTGATGAAAAACAAATTCTTTCTTTTTTGTTTTCTTCTGCAAGTCCTGGTTTTCAAAGCTCAAAAAGCCTGTGAAACCGGTTTTGTACCTGATACCTTGTACCTTCCGGCCGAAGCCAAAACGGTGTCGGGCCAATACCTGCAGGCCACTCTTAAAAACAAATCGGTGGTGAGGCTTTATAAAACCGCTGCCAACCGTTATTATATGAAGCTGATAGTGACCGAGAACCTTTATTTTGATAAAACAGACAAGCTGGAGGTGCAATCGGGCACCATGAGCTTTTACGAAACGGTAAGACAATACGAATTAGACAAGGCCACCGGCTATTATGTGTTTGAGATTTTTAAAAATTACATAGCCACGCTGAAGGACGAAGGCATTACCGGCATTATTTTTGGCAAGGCCGAAACCAATTATACACGGCAGGATGCCAGCCAGGTAAAACAAATTGCAAAGTGTTTTTACGAAAACATTGCTACAAAAAAATAATTTAACGCTATGAGTGAACGAATACTAAGGGCCCTGATGCAAATGTTTGCCATCATTGCGAAAGTGGATGGCATTAATAACACAGGACGACAGATTGTACAATCTTTTTTGAAGCAGCAGCTCAACCTGGAGCAGGTGGAAACTTACCTGCGCATTTTTGACGAGTACCTGGAGTCGCACCAGAATGCAAGCAAACGCAAGGAGGGCGCCGCCAAGCGCACTTCCCTCAACTCTGTAAAGGTGCTTAAGATCTGCACCCAGATTAACCAGGAGCTGGAGCAGCCGCAAAAGGTGATTGTGCTCATCCGCCTGCTGGAATTTATTTATTCGTCGAACGAAATTTCGGAGCAGGAGTTTGAATTTGTAACTACGGTAGCCGATACTTTTAATATTCCCAACGAAGAGTTTTTATTGCTGAAAGCCTTTATTGAAGACGGCCTGGAGGTGATTCCCAATAACCCCAACATTCTTGTTATCAACGATAAGGAGAACGGCTACCAGAACCTGAGCAAGCACGTGTATTGCGATGCGCTGCACCAGGATGTGCGCATTGTGCAGATAGAGAGCGTAGGCATGTATGCGCTGCGCATTTATGGCAATGTGGAGCTGCAGCTCAACGGGCAAAGCATTTCGAGAGAGCGCGTGCATATTTTCACGCCGGGCTCCTCTATCCGCTCAAGCAAAATAAAGCCTATTTATTACAGCGACATTATTGGCCGCTTTTTAAGCGACGAATCGCAGGCCAGGATCACCTTTGAGGTGAACAACCTCGAATACAAATTCAAAAGCGGCAAGCTGGGCCTGCGCGATGTGAACATCAATGAGGAGAGCGGCAAACTGATTGGCATTATGGGCGGCTCGGGCGCCGGCAAATCAACACTGCTGAACGTGCTGAACGGAATGGAAGTACCCAGCGGCGGATCGGTGAAAATAAACGGAAAGAACATTCACACCGAAGGCAAAGACATTGAAGGCGTAATTGGCCACGTGAGCCAGGACGACCTGCTGATAGAAGAGCTTACGGTTTACGAAAACTTGTTTTACAATGCCAAGCTGTGTTTTGGCAACCTGAGCGACGAGGAAATATCGAAAAACTGTAATGAGCTGCTGGCCAGCCTGGGCCTGAGCGAAACACGCCATCTTAAAGTGGGCTCGCCGTTGGAGAAAACCATTTCGGGCGGGCAGCGCAAGCGGCTTAATATTTCGCTGGAGCTCATTCGCGAACCCAGCGTGCTGTTTGTGGACGAGCCTACCTCCGGCCTTTCCTCGCGCGACTCTGAGAACATCATGGACCTGCTGAAAGAGCTGGCGCTGAAGGGCAAGCTTATTTTTGTGGTGATCCACCAGCCTTCGTCGGACATTTACAAAATGTTTGACAAGCTGATGATCCTTGACGTGGGCGGCTACCCGATTTATTACGGCAACCCGGTGGATGCGGTGAGTTATTTTAAGCGCCTGGTAAATCACGTAAATGCAGAAGAATCAGAATGCAGCCACTGCGGCAATGTAAACCCCGAGCAGATATTTAATATTATAGAAAGTAAGGTGTTGGATGAGTACGGCAACCTTACGTATAACCGCAAGGTAAGTCCCGTAACCTGGAACACCCATTACAAGGAGCTGATCGAAAACAATATTCACTCTGAAAAAAAGCACACCGAGATACCCGAAAGTATTTTCAGGATCCCCAATGTGTTCAGGCAGTTTAAGGTGTTTTTAACACGTGATGTAAAAAGCAAGCTCACCAACACGCAGTACCTGCTTATCAACTTTCTGGAAGCGCCTCTGCTGGCCTTTATACTGGCCTACCTGGTGCGTTTTTACAATACCGATGTGGACACCAGCAAGGGTTATATTTTTGGCGAGAATGAGAACATACCGGCCTACATGTTCATGTCGGTGGTAGTGGCGCTGTTTATTGGCTTAACTGTGAGCGCCGAAGAGATCATCCGCGACCGGAAAATCCGTAAGCGCGAATCGTTTCTGAACCTGAGCAAGGGCAGTTACCTGTGGAGCAAGATCGTGATCATGTTTATTTTATCGGCCATACAAACCTTCACCTTTGTGGTGGTGGGCAACCTGGTGCTTGGCATCGAAAGCATGTTCAGCGATTACTGGATGGTTCTGTTCACCACTTCCTGCTTTGCCAACATACTCGGCTTAAACATTTCATCGGCCTTTAACAGCGCTGTCACTATTTACATCCTGATCCCGTTTCTCATCATTCCACAATTATTGCTGGCAGGCGTGGTGGTTAAATTCGACAAGCTTAACCCTACCCTCTCAAAAGTGGGCAGCGTGCCGCTGAGCGGTGAGATAATGGCCAGCCGCTGGGCGTTTGAGGCGCTGGCGGTAAACCAGTTTAAGGAAAACAAATACGAGCGCAATTTTTACAAGTACGATAAAAGCATCAGCGTGGCGCAGTATAAAAAAGATTACTGGATGCCCAAGCTGGAAAGCAAGCTTACCAAAATTGACAATGCCTTAAAAGAAGGAAAAACGCTGAAGGATGTAAAGGACGACATTGAACTGCTTTATAACGAGATCAGCAAAGAGAACCTTCACAATAAAAAGGTAAAAAACCGCATTACCTCTAAAATTAATATAAACGATTACAACGCCGAGGTGGTAAGCGGTATTAAAGATTACCTGGCCAAGATCAAGGATTATTACATTAACATTCAGAACAGCGCTTATAAAAAGCTGGACGAAGTGAAAGTGAGCATGCAAAAAACACCTGCTGAGAAGGAAAAATTTCTGCAGCTGGCCGCCAATTGCGACAACGAAAACCTGAACAACCTGGTGAAAAATGCCGGTGAGTTGAACCGCTGCATTGAGAAAGACGGAAAGCTGATCCAACAGATAGATCCTATTTTTGAGGACCCGATCGATTCCAAATTAGGACGCGCCCACTTTTTTGCCCCGCGTAAAAACATGTTCGGTATTTATTTCTCCACTTACTGGTTCAATATTTGCGTCATCTGGTTTATGAGCATCTGCCTGATCATTACCCTTTACTTTGATGTATTTAAAAAGGTGCTCGACCTGTTTGGAAGCCTGGGCAGTTTGGGAAAGAAGAACCCGAAATAGTTGAGAGTTTAAAGTTAAGAGAAGCCCTAGAATTTAAAATTTATCATTTCACATTAAGAGGGAATGCCGGTAGAAATATCTGGCATTTTTTCATTTTCCGGAGCCTCACCACTTTTTACAATGGTAAAGCGCGCCTTTGCATGCAGGAACAGCTTTTCGAAATACGCGTAAGACAGCCAGGCTATTAAAATACTGAACCCGATACTGGCTGTATATAGCACCAGCTGCGCCGGCAGCGAATTGCCGATAGGCAGCTGCAGATATTTCATAGCGCCCAGCACAGCCGCTATCACAATCATGTGATACATATAAATACCGTAGGAAATATTGCCCAGAAAGCGGAATACACCGTTTTCGAGCAGAAGAAAGGACCGCCGGTTTAGCGCCACATTGAGAATTAAAAGTAAAAAAAGCACCGAATAAACTAAAAAAACGGCGTCCTGTATAAAGGGCGGTGTGTAATAAATAAGCAGAAAAATGCTGATGATGGAAAAGATCAAAATATAATTATTAAGCAGCCGGTAATAATATTTTTTCTCAAACACCATCCAGGCGCCTATGCCGCCTATGGCCATGCTTTCGATCTTAAACATAGCAAAAACATCTTTGATGACCTTTAAAGCCGGGCTACCGGGCATGGCACGGTATACCAACAGAATGATCACCTTTGCTGCTATTAATCCCAAAATAACTATGGCAAGCGTACGCAGCAGGTTTTTAGAGCGTTTTACAAGAAGGGGCCATAGCAGGTAAAATTGCTCCTCCACCCCAATACTCCAGGTTTGACCAATGTGCGGCAAGGGATTGTACATGGCAAAAGCCAGGTTGGGCAGCATTAATACGAAGAGAAAAAGATTAACAACCGTATACTGATTTTTGAACTGCATAAAATAATCCACCTTCATAAAGTCAAGATGCGGCAACGCAAAAAAGCCCAGCGCCACAATGAGAAAGTACAGCGGCCAGATGCGTAGCACGCGGCGCAGGTAAAAATAGCCTACCTGGATAGTACCGGTACGCTCTTTTTCCGACAGAAGCAGGTATGTGATTAAAAAACCGCTTAGCACAAAGAAGAAAATAACACCAAGACTCCCCAGCTCAAAAACCAGGGGGCTCGATTCATACAGGTACTCAAACATCATCTGGCCTTTAATAAGCTCAATGTGCGTAATCATCACCGCCAATGCGGCAAAAAACCGAAGGCCGTTCAATCCCCTGAAATAAATGTGTTGACGCATGTTTTATTTAAAATTGAAAATAAATAAAAGGTTGCATTTCGCCGCTCATGAGCTGGTACATAACAAAAACCGCAACTGCTGCAATCAGTCCCATTACCGGCAATGACCGGGAGGCAAACCAGCTGCGATAACCCTGCTTGATCTTTTCAGGGATCCAGTGAACAAAATAACCTAAAGCCATGAGACCAAACACAAATTTATACCCGGAAAGTACCTGCCAGAAAAGACCGCCTCCAAAGTGATCTGTGATCCTGTAAAAAATAGTGTCCACAATTTCAAGGCTGCTGCTCCTGAAAAAGATCCTTGTAAAGCTAATAAAAGTTAGCGTAACCAACATTAAAAAAAACTTAATGCCGTAGCCGCTGCTGTTTTTAAACGGCGATATTTTTGACCAGTATTTATGAATAACGAGACCTACCCCATTCAACCCGCCCCAGATGATAAACAGCCAGCTGCTGCCATGCCACAGCCCGCCCAGCAGCATGGTTACCATCAGGTTAATGTTGGTGTTGATGTTTTTACGCAGGGACTCTGAAAAATAAGCCAGTAGAAGCAGTAATACGGCGGCAAAAAGCAGCACCAGCACCAGCCAGGCTTTGCCGCTGAGCAACACCAGGAAGAGGGAAATAATAAAAATAGCCAGGTACGAGCCGATGGTGCCATGCCGGTTTCCGCCCAGGGGAATATAAAGATACTCCTGCAGCCAGGAAGACAGCGAAATATGCCAGCGCTTCCAGAACTCGCTGGTGCTGGTGGCCTTGTAGGGCGAATTAAAATTGGTTTTTAAGCGATAACCCAGTATAAGCGCCAGGCCAATGGCCATATCGGTATAGCCGCTAAAATCCATATAAATCTGAAGCGAGTAGCCAAAAATACCAATCACCGTTTCAAGACCGCTGTAATACGTAGGATTTTCAAAAATACGGTCCACATAATTCACAGCGATGTAATCCGCCACAATTTTTTTGCAAAAACCGTTCACAATCCAGAAAAAGGCCATACCAAATTCATAACGGCTCAGCTTGTAAGGTTGATAGATCTGGTAAATGAACTCATGTGCTTTTACGATGGGGCCTGCCACCAGGTGTGGAAAAAAGCAGACAAAAAAGCCGTAGTCAAACACATCGTTCACCGGCTCCACCCGCTTGCGGTACATATCAATGGTATATGACAGCGACTGGAACGTAAAAAATGAAACGCCCACCGGCAGCAGCAATTTATCCACACTGAAATGCGTACCGAAACATGTATTTGAGAATTGAGCAAAGTGATTAAAGAAAGGGTGATGCGTGCCTGCAATGTTATTAAAGCTCTCGGTGAAAAAATAAGCGTATTTAAAGTAGCAAAGCAGGGCAAGGTTTAAAATCACACTGATGCCCAGGAACAGGCGCCGGCTTTTAACGGAGTTGCTTTTGTAAATTCGCCGGCCCCAGTAATAATCGCTGCAGATGGTAAATAACAGCAGCAGCACAAACACGCCGCTGGTTTTAAAATAAAAAAACAGGCTTACCGCTAAAAGATATACGGTGCGAAGCTTGTTTTTTTTGTAAAGAAGCGAATAGAATGCAAGAACCAGTAAAAAAAATCCCCAGAAAAACAGCTGCGTAAACAGCAGCGGCTTGTCCTGCGAGTAAGCAATTATGTGATTTAAGAATCCGATGCTTATGGTTTTTGATTATTAAGATAAGACCTGTAAAGCGCCTCAAACATTAAGTGACCCAGTATGGTATAGCCTTTCGGCGAAAAATGCACCTTGTCTTTTGATGCCAGCCCGGCCTTATACCACCGGGCCATGGACTTATAGCCGCCCATGATCGAAAAAAGATCCCACACGGCCAGGTCATGACGCTCCATCAGTTCAAACATGGCATCGCGGGCCAATACGGTGCGTTTGTTTGATGTGCGCCGCCTGATGTAATTATCGGTGGTGGTGGTTAAAATAATGGCTACGCCGGGATTGGCTTTTTTTGCGAAGGTGATCAGGCTGTCGTAGTGCTCAACGTACTCGTCTTTTTCAAATCCTTTTGACTGCGTGTCGTTTACTCCCAGCGACAGGATCATCACATCGGCATTGAGCGTTGCCAGCTGCGGCACCAGGTTGGCACAGCGCAGAAACGAGCTGGTGGAGGCACCGTTGGCACCGAGGCCGGCCAGATAAAAACCGGGGCTCATTTCATTTTCCACGCTGAAGCCGTAAAGGATAAAATCTTTCTGCAGGGTATCTTTCCGCAGCAAAGTAAAAGCCACCGAATCAAGCGGGGCACCCAGCTTAAAAACAGTGAAGCCCGATTTTTCGTGATCGGTGCGGTCAACCGCCACACTGCCTTTGGTAACAATGGTAAATTCAAAGCTTTTATTAAAGTTGTGATACACTTTTACGGTGCTGAACGTGCGGCATACCGAGCGCTGGGTAATGGCCAGGCCAAAGTAATTGGCGCTGTCGTTGGTATTCACGCTCAGTGCGCACATGCCCAGCGGCAAACAAAATTCTTTGCCCACCGGCCGGCAGCGCTTCCATTTGCCATTGGTAAAAGAGGTAATGTAAGGCTGGCCGTTTGTTTTAGCGATCTTATACGGAAAGGCAAAATAGCCGCCACCGTCGGTTTTAAATGTGTTTTGCAGGTCGGTGATAAATGTATTGCTCCAAGTGCCGCCCTGCACGTGCGAACCGCCCATGTGCACCACGGTGATGCGGTCCTTCTTTTCGGTTTTCAGCTTATCGAACTTTTTATACAACCTTAAAAAAGCCGAGCTGTCTTTTGAATAATACAGGTGATTTACCTGTTGATTGATAAAAACATATTTATTGTAAGGCTCCTGCGCTGATAATTGAAAACCCTGCAATAACAGCCATGACAATGCCAACAGACAATTGTAAAAAGATATATGGGTAAAAAACTGTGATTTCAATGTGCTGATTTTAAATATTCGTTGTAACTGCTGATAAGTGCCGCATAAAGCAGGGTGGCTATTTTGCGCGCGCCCTGCGGACTAAAGTGAATGTAATCCGTTGCGGCCAGCTTTTGTTCCACCCAGCCGGCCATGCTGTTTTTGCCGCCCATACAATCGTACATATCAAAAAAAGCACAGTCGCTTTCCAGCACTGCTTTTTTTATGGCATCGCGCAGCTCCTCCAGGTATGGGTAAGTAACGTACTCCGTTCCTTCCTTTATACTCATATCAGAAGGGCCGATGAACAATATGCTGGCCTGCGGTGCTACCTTTTTAAGGATGCTGATCTGCCCGCGCAGGTAGTTGGCATAATTTACCGCCATGGTGGCATCTTTAATGGCCGGCATGGCATTACCGCCAAATTGCAGGATAATGAGGCGGGTATTGAGGTATTCGTAAAACTGCTTCAGCTGTGCGGCATTGATCTGGTGAAAAAAAGTGCCGCTGCTCCCTCTCAGGGCAATATTGTCAACCATCACCCCGGTGGGGCTTTCGAGCGAGATGCCATAAAAATCGGGACTGTCCTTGCCGGTAAATTTAAACGTATGCGTATTCGACCCGGGCATCACCTCGTATTCGCGCACCCGGAAATAACCACCCGCCTCAAGACTGTCGGCATTCATGAGCGCGGGGCCATCGTAATACTCTGCCCAGGTTTTGGCCTGAGCGCCCCCGTAAAAAAGCTTCAGGTGGTTATACGCCAGGGCATTTGTGCCGCCAAATTTTGTAGTGCTCACCACCAGGCTCGAAGCAATGGTGGCACTGGTATCGGAAAGGCGCCTGTAATTGCCGAAACGGCTGAAGCCACCCAGAACGCCATAACCGGAATGGCTTACGCGCTTATCCTTAACAGTAAAAATGGTATAACGGTCCCAGCCCGGGCCATTGCTAATTTTATTAATTACTGTGGGCGCTATGGGTGTGAGCGATATCAGGCCGGGCCCATGCCCGCCAAACTGGCCCTGCAGCTTCAGGCGTAAATAGTCGGTGATGCGGTCGCCCTCTATCTGGCTGTCTCCATAATGCAGCACACGTATGGCTTTGGGATTGTTTTTTAACCCGGCCAGCGCGTCAAAAAAACTTTTCAGGGCCAGCTCGCTCCGCGTTTGAATGCCGGTAATCAGCTTCGCGGCAGAATCCTTCGCCGGTTTTTTCCCAGGCCCGGTGCCTGCGGCCGTGTCGGTAACGGCAAACGAGGTATCAATAGCGTTAACCGCCTCAAGAATGGCGGAAATATCTTTTTTGCTCTGCTGGTTGCCAAACAGTGCTGCCAGCGAGGGGAAACTCAGTTTCAGATCGGGCGATATGGCAAGGCCATCTTTCGGAAACGTGAAGCTCAACAGTCCCAAAGCCAGGAAGAGAAGGGCGCCAACGGTGAAACTGTGCCAGGGTTTGTGCATTGTATAAATATAAGGAGTGCCTAAAAACAGGCGTTGATTTTAGGAAAGAGTTGTTCACAAAGCGGTTTGAATAATTGTTGAAATTAAGCAGGAGCCTTAACTTTACCGCTTATTACACCTGTGCAAAAATACCTGATTGTGATTGCCGGCCCCACGGCTGTAGGCAAAACCGACCTGGCCATTGCGCTGGCAAAACATTACCATACGGTTATTCTTTCGGCCGACTCGCGGCAGTTTTACAAAGAGCTGAGCATAGGCACTGCCAAACCCAATGAGAGCCAGCTGAACGAAGCAACCCACTATTTCATTAACAACAAACACATTGATGAATTGTACGGTGCCGGTCATTTTGAGAAGGATGCCATTTCGCTTTTAGATGAGCTGTTTAAAGAGCACCGGCTGGTGATTATGGCAGGTGGCTCGGGCCTGTATATTGATGCTGTTTTGAACGGCGTGGACGATTTTATGGAAGTGCCGCCCGAAATACGGAACGACCTGAACAAAAAAACTGAAGAAAACGGATTGAGCTGGCTGCAGCAACAGGTTCAAACATCGGATCCGGATTATTATGCCCAGGTTGACATCCATAACCCGCAGCGCCTGATACGAGCACTGGAAGTGATGGTGCATACCGGCCAGCCTTACTCCTCTTTTCTGAACAAGGGAAGAGTGGCACGCCCTTTTACCCCCATCAACATTCTGGTAAATATAAACCGGGCGAAATTGTATGACCGCATCAACTGGCGGGTGGATGCCATGATGGAACAGGGCCTGCTGGATGAAGCCATAAAAGCACGGCCCTATGAACACATGAATGCCCTAAAAACAGTAGGTTACAAAGAACTTTATAGTTACCTTAACGGGGAATACAACCTGGAAACTGCCGTTGACAAGATCAAGCAGCATACGCGCAATTATGCCAAGCGGCAACTCACCTGGTTCAGAAACAAAGGTCAGTTTGAGGAATTTGAACCGGACGAGCTGGAAAAAATAACCGGCTATATTGATGTGATAATGGCGCATGGCTAAGGTATTTGGGTTTATAAACGATTATACGAAGATCGAAAAGCAGATCCGCAATGTGATTGCCTCTGAATTTTTTATTCAGCTGGTAAACGCCACCTTTATGACCATACTGCCGCTGTACATGTCGCGCAAAGGCTTTAGCAACGAAGAAATTGCGCTGTTTATCACCTTTCGCTACCTGGGCGTATTTATCCTGGCTTTTCCATTGGGCAAATTCATCAAAGGCCGCCGGCTGATGCCGTTATTTTTCCTTTCTAATTTCTGTCTTCCTTTTTTTGGGATCATCATTGTACTTTCCATTGCCGCAGGGTTAAAATATATCACGTTGGTTTCGCTGCTGCTATGGGGGGCTTCGTTCACATTTATACAGGTGCCTGTTTCACCTTTTATTCTGCGTAATTCGCGAAAAGCCAATCACACGGCCGCCATTTCGCTCAGCTACAGCACCTGGAGCTTTGGCGGCATTGCAAGCGGCGTGCTCATTGCCCTGCTCGATTTTATTGATCCGCTTCTTTTCGACGAGCAATTTATTCTCATCCTGTTTTCAGTGCTTGGTTTTGGCGGCATTTTTTTTCTGAACCGCGTACAGGATTTTACAGAAACCGTAGACGATGTGGTAAAAGAAACCCGGCACGAAAAAACCGATTGGGGGCTCATCATCAAAGCCCTTATCCCCACCCTGATTATTGCCACCGGCGCGGGCCTCACCATTCCTTTCATCAGTCTTTTCTTCCAGGATGTGCATTACATGGACAAAGGCAGCTTTTCGGTGCTAAGCGCCATTGCCTCGGTACTGGTGGCCTATTGCGCCATGCTGGTGCCCAAGGTGAAACAACACATCGGCTATAAAATAGCCATACCCACCACGCAGTCCCTGGCCGTTTTTTCGCTGGTGGCCATGGCCACTACCCAGTTTTACAATCACTACTCGCTGGCACTGGTTATTGCCTCGGCCTGCTACCTGCTGCGGCAGCCGCTGATGAATATGGCCGGCCCCATGACCACCGAACTGGTGCTGAACTACGTTGGAAAAAACAACCGCGAGATCACCAGCGCCTTCACTTCCGCCATCTGGAGCGGCAGCTGGGTGCTCAGCGGCTTTATGGTAAAAGTGCTGTTTGCTCACCAGTTTGAGTTTGTGAGTATTTTCCTGATCACCGCTTTGCTCTATGCCTTTGGCGTAATTATGTATTATTTGCTTATCTTGGACTACAATAAGCGCGAAGCCAAGGGATTGATTGAAACCTGAACCTGCATACTCTTTTTTTATACGGCTGATTATTGCCGCCCTTATGATAACAGGGCTGCCCGCTCAAACCAAACAGTTTAATCTTACCAAGGGAAATATACAGCTGTTTCGCGGATATGTTTATTGCTACGGCTTTTCGGCCCAGGGCAAAGGTTCGGCGCTGCGCCTGTATAAGCTTCATAAATCATTAAAAACGCTTGACAGCGCGGCGATTGACCTCGGTAAAAACACACCGGACGATTACCTGCAGGTTTCATCCGACACGCTACACGATTTTTTAAACATATATCTTCAGAAAAAAGAAAAGAAACTGGTAACCGTACTGCGCTTTAATCATAAATTTGAACAGGTAGCCCTGGTTGAAAATGTGGATATTGCGCGGCTCAACAGTATTTCGGCGTTTGAAAGCGAGCTGTTATATGCGGGTAAATGTGTTTACACGGTTAAATCACAACCCGATTCAGGAGGAAAACAATTTTACCTGAATAAATTTACCCTGAAAAGCGAGCTGAAGAATTTTGACTACGAATTTACCTGGCAGTTTCCATTCGAGCGGCGAAACGTGCGGCAGGCACACGTGTTTTATGCCGACAGGCGCAATGTGCTTTTGTATGTAACGGTGAGCAGCGGGTCAAAAGCCGGGCAATGGCTGCTCAACATCAATGCCGTTACAGGCAAGTTGATTCGCGGCACAAGGCTCAGCGAAAAAGGCGATGCAGGCACCTGCGGATTTGGAGGCTTTAGGGTGGACACGCTCAATAAAACCATACTGCTTTGCGGACAAAAGCTTACCGAAGCGCAATGGAAACCGGAGGAAAACAGGCTCAGTATCAGCAATGCCCCGTTTGCCGACCTCTACCTGGTTGAAATAGACTCAATGGGCGAAACCATTAGCCGGCAGGACTTCAGGATACCTATAAACGACCAGAAAAGCGGCGCAAAAAAAACAAGCAGCAATTACATTTTCAGGATCGGCGCCATAAAAAAAAGCAGCGATGGACAACTGCAGCTGGAAACCGATGTGTTTAAGAACAGTGATAATTCACTCACTTATTTTTATGTAAACAGCACTTTTTTGACGCTCGCCTTAAACGATGAAGGCCGCATGGCGCTTGAAAAAAACAGCCTTTCGAACAATGCACTGATCGAAAAATTTTATGTAAGCCCCGATAAGACCGACCGCAATGGCAAGCTGGCACTGGATAGCCTTAATGAATTTGAAAAGCTGTTTTATAAACCGCTCCTGTTCCCCATTAAGCAACAGTTTAAAACCAACGGCGAAAATAACCCGGTGTGGATTCTGAAAAAATCAAATGCTAAAAAAAATATCATCGCCTGGTCTTTTCTTGCGCCGGTAAAAAAGATATACCAATTAACCGTTATCGAGGAATTAAACACCTTCAGCAACCCGGTTATGATAAACACTGCTGCCGATTCATTTCTAACGGGGCATCAGCCCGATGACACCAATTACCAGTTAAAACTGTTCAACTGGTAAGGCTTTCCCTTATTGTGCAATCCAATGTTCGTGAATAACGCAGGGATTTTATAATAAAAGATGTTGCCCGTGCAGCCATAGGCTGTATGAATTTGCTGTTTTGTGCTAGGATGGAGCGAAAAGCCCTGCAGCCCTATAATTATCGGGGCCTGGGCTTGCAGGGATGCGAGCACATCCTCTTGAACAATGTACGTTTCATCTTTTGAATCTTAAATTTTGAATCTTAAATTTGCTCTATGATACAACGAAAACAAACTTTATTTCTGCTTGAGCTGGTTTTTTTAGGGATTGCCCTGCTTTTTGTTCCCTCGGCCACTGTTCTTACGCCCAATAATTCACAGGGAGTGTGCCTGCTGCCATTGCCCGGCAATTTTATGTCCACCACCTGGCATTACATAGCCATGGCGCTTAATTTTATTGCGCTGCTGCTGGCACTGATCACCATATTTCTTTACAAAAAAAGAGAGCTGCAATATAAGCTCAGCTACATATTGATGATGTTATGGATCCTTTTAACGGTTACTACCGGCCTTTGCCCATTGGTAAAGCCCGGCAGTGATATCACCGGTGTTCAAACCAACTACCCGGTGGTGGTTATTGGCTTATTCTCCATCCTGGCAGCATACCTGGCGGCTCGCTTCATCCGCAAGGACATTGACCTTTTAAAAAGCGCCGACCGGATCCGGTAACAACCGTTGTTGTATTGCCGGGCTATTGGGACCACTTGGGGGCATTTTGTTTTTTTAAACTAAAAACACTATTTTCAGAGTCCTTTTTACCCATGAGAGCTGGCCTTGTGATCATACTTTTATTACTGAGCCCACTTTTATCTGTTGCGTCTCCCGGCGATCCGGATTCGCTGCGGGGTAAGCCATTTGCCATGGAGCCCGGCATTACGCGCCTGCGGCTGACCCAGCTGGTGGATTCTGTGCTGGAGCTGGAACAGGTTACCGCAAAAGACATTGACCTGCTGAATTACTACACCGCCTTATTAAAAAGCAAAGCATATACGGTTACCAGCAAACAGGTAGAGCAGCTGGTGGATTCTGTGCTGGAGCTGGAATTTGTGAGTACGCGCGATATTGCGCTGCTGAATTACTATGCCGGGGCGCTTAAGATCAACCAGCAAAAAAAGCTGGAATTTAATCTCAACGAGCTTAGCTTTTACACGGCTTCCGACGAAAGGGCCCTGTTTCCACTCACCCGTCTCGACAGTTTGCCTGCCTGCTTTACACTCGACCTCGAGAGCAGCTACCTGGGCTATTATGTTTCGCCCTGCCGGGGCGTGGTAACCTCCAACTACGGCTGGCGCGAAGGACATATACACAAGGGCATAGACATTGACCTGAACAAAGGAGACCGGGTGCTGGCCGCCTTTGACGGCAAAGTGCGCTTTGCCAAAAGCCAGGGTGGTTTTGGCAATGTGGTGATTTTAATGCATGCCAACGGGCTCGAAACCGTGTATGCGCACTTATCGAGAATAAAAGTGAAGGAAGGGGATATTGTGCTGAGCGGCCAAACCATAGGCCTTGGCGGCAACACAGGCCACAGCTTTGGCAGCCATCTCCATTTTGAAATGCATTACAAAGGGCATGCGCTGAACCCCGGCGCCATTATTTCTTTTACCGAGCATAAATTATACCATCACAGCATTACGGTTAAAAACACCAGACGCGAGCTCTGTGCTTTTCCGGGCAACAGCAGCCTGCATAAAGTAAACAAAGGCGAAAGCTGGTTTATGATTGCCAATAAATACGGACTGTCGCTTAAGGAGCTGATGGCGCTGAACGGCGTGGGCAGACGTTATTACCTCCGGGCCGGACAGGAACTGCGCATCAATTAAAGTGTAGAGTTGAAAGCTTAAAGACTCGCAGTTAAATTTTTAGTTCTTAATAGGCACAAACAGTCGTTAGCCATAAGTTGCTGGTCATTAGTCGTACGTAACTCCATCTTCCATTATCCATTTTACATTTTCCATTCAGTTAGAAAGTCACAGGTTAAAAAGTTATCGGGTTTTGCTATTAATATAGTCGCAAGTCATTAGTCATTAGTCATTAGTCTGGGATTGTACATTGGTATACTGTATTTCGTATTAAGACTAAATTGCTAAATCGTTAGTCTTGCTTCATGCATGCATGCCTCTCTAATCCTTCATCTTTTATCTCTAGTCCTTTACTCATCCGTCCTGTCTCTTTTTAATTGTAAATTCCTAAAACGTAATTTCTAAAATTTTTGTTTCCGTTTTCCGCAAAATCTCCACGTTGGTGGTATCGCCTTTTTTAAATTTTGAAAGCGCTTTCATATATTCCTCCACATTTTTCACATTCATATCGCCCAGTTTTTTCACCACATCGCCTGCCAGTATCCCTGCCCGTGAGGCCGGGCGGTTATCGCTCACACCGTCAATGCGCATGCCTTCGCCTTCATAAGTATAGTCGGGCATTACACCCATTGTTACTTTAAATGATGATTTGCCGGTATCGGGATTGCGTGTTTTAGCAAAACCAAGCTTAGGATATTTGCAGGTTTTTTCAACGAGAGTGGCAATGTATTGCAACACGTCGGCCTCACCTTTATAATTCAGCTTATCTGCATCGTCCGATGGCTTATGATAATCGCTGTGCTGGCCTGTAAAAAAATGCAGCACGGGTATGTTTTTTAAATAAAAGGAAGTCTGGTCGCTTGGTCCCACTCCGCTACTGTCTTTTTTTATGCTAAAGCTGCCACCCAGCGAATCGATCAACGGCACAAACACGGGCGAGGTGCCTACACCATAAATCACCAGCCGGCGCGTAGAATCACTCAGGCGACCGATCATATCCATGTTGATCATGTAATTTATTTTTTCGAGCGCCAGATCGGGCTGCTCGCACCATTTTTTTGAGCCGAGCAATCCAAGCTCTTCGCCGCTGAAGCAGATAAAAAGAAAATTATAGGCCTTGGCGCTTTCGGCCGATTTAAAATACCGTGCCAGTTCTATCACACCGCTTGTGCCGCTGGCATTATCATCGGCGCCATTGTGCACTTTTCCTTCGGGGTTTGCATCCAGGCTGTTGTGATCGTGCCCCAGCCCCAGGTGATCGTAATGTGCGCCGATCACAATAGTATAAGGCGCTCTGTGATCCAAAAAGCCAAGCACATTGGCCGATGATTGCTCTTTAACATCTGCCAGCGAAGTGTCGTGCGGATTGCTGTTCTTCTTATAGGCAAAGGGCTTTAAATAAGAATTGCCAATGGGTAACAACCCAATCTCTTTAAACTGCTTCGCAATATATTCAGCGGCCTTGCGCTCGCCCTCGGAGGAGGTGCCGCGGCCTTTCAGCTCATCGGAGGCCAGGTAGGCAACATGCCGGCGAATGGATTCAGGATTAAATGACTGGGCATGGAACATGCCGCTCCAAAGCCCAAACAGGCTTATGCTTAAGAGTTTATTGATCTTCATGGTTAACGGTTCAACGAAATTAATTGATTTGCCCGGAGTTAAAAAATTTTAATGGCCGGATGCCGTTGGTTGCATTTAAAAATAAAACCTATACATTTGCATAGCTTTAGCCATTTTTTTGAAAAACAGAAAAAACATACTCAGCGCCATCAACCTGTTTGTTTTCCTGCTCTCATTTGCGCTGGCCATTCTCAACAGCTTTCCTTCCGCTTCGGATAACCGGCTCCCGGGTCACTTTCAAAAGCAGTTCAGCCAGAAATTATACGATTTGGCCAACAACAATTCGCAGCTTTCTGAAGAAAATGAAACCGAGACGGAAGACGGCTTTGAACTTGAAGCGATGGTTCTTCCCTTCTTTTTTTCGCACTTCCAGCGTAATCTCCCGTCATTCTCGCCCCGGTCTGCACAACTCATAGCAGAACAAGCTTCCAAGCCCATTTACGTAGCCATCCACAATTTCCGTATCTGATCCTGTTTTAACTCCTGTCAAAAATACAGGTGTGAAACGGCGTTCGCGGCCATTGTTTTTTATTCTTGCTACCAGCTATATATCCGTAGAATTTAGAACAAATTGCCGAGTAACGCTTCAAAAAAAATTGAGACTGAGCAATGCTCAAAAACAGCTTGCTGAGCCCCGGTTGGAAAGTTGCAGTTTTATTTCATAGTTTTACTGCAGCCAAACCGGCCGGGGCCTTGGCAAGACATTATTTAATAGCCGGTGTTTTTTAATCGTTAAACCCTATTACCTGTGCTTTTGTAAAAGCGCTACCCACTGAGCATGAAATACACGGCTTTAAAACTGACACTGATTTCTCTTATTCTTGCCTTAGCCACCCGGGCTCAAATAAGCAAAAGCTACGGCAAAGAAGGATTGAAGGTTTACCTGAGCGAAGACAGCACCCGGTATATAAAAGCAACGGGCCTGGCGCAGATATGGGTTCGCTATAATGACAATAACCCGGGCTCGGCTGTTTATAACACACCGCAGCCAAACACCTTTGATGTAGGCTTGCGGCGCGTGCGGTATCAAACCATGGCGCAGGTTAGCAAGCAGGTGTTTTTTTATGCTCAGTATGGCATTAACAGCGTTAACAGCCTTTCGGCGCGCAAAACCGGCCTGTTCTTTCACGATGTAACTGCAGAGTACAATGTGCATAAAAATTACCTGGTGCTGGGTGGTGGTTTAAGCGGCTGGAACGGCACCTGCCGCTATTCATCCTCTGCCGTGGGCAGCATACTGGCGCTTGACCTGCCGGTGGTGCAGGAAACCACCAACGATGTGAGCGACCAGTTTGTGCGCAAAATGGGAATATATGCCAAAGGCAAAATCGGAGGGTTTGATTATCGCTTCTCAGCTGCCAATCCATTCCCCGTGCAAAATGCCCTCAGCGCTGTTTCAGCCATTTCCACCAGCGGAGCGGCCGTATACACCGCCACCAACACCGCTTATTTTTCCACCCGGGCGCCGGAGCTTAACTACCAGGGTTACCTTATGTGGCAGTTTATGGATAAGGAAAGTAACCAGGTGCCTTACATGATCGGCTCTTACCTTGGCAAAAAACGCGTGTTCAATATCGGCTCGGGGTTTCAATATCAAAAAGATGCCATGGTGTACCGCGCTTCAGCAGCTGATACAGCGCTGCGCTACACACCCCTGCAACAATTTGGAGTAGATGTGTTTTATGACTACTACCTTGATAAGGAAAAACAAAACGCCGTTACGGCCTATGCTTCTTTTCTCAATTATGATTTTGGTCCTAACTACATTCGCAATGCCGCCGCCATGAACACGGCCAACGGCACGGTGGGCGCAGCCAGCTTTAACGGGGCGGGCAATGCTTTTCCGCTCATAGGCACAGGCCGGGTGATATTTGCACAGGGAGCTTATTTGTTCCGCAAAGACCTGCTGAAAACGCAGGGAACTCTGCAGCCTTACGCATCTGTGATATATGCTGATTACAACCGGTTAAAAGACCCCATGATGGCGTATGACGTCGGCATCAACTGGATCATGAGCGGGCAAAACTCAAAACTGTCGCTCGACTACCAAAGCCGGCCCGTTTTTAATACCGATGCCAGCGGCAATATTACAGAAACAAAATCGGCGCGGCGCGGGCAAATTGTACTGCAATACCAGGTGGCTTTTTAATGGAGATTGCCGGAAGCACCCTGTTTTCGGCATGCAGAAGCCTGCCTGTTATCATTTTTTATCCGGGTTTATCCGCTACCTTTAAATATTAATACAGAACACTTGAAACTGCTGAATTTTATAATCAACACTAATATTTTTATTTCGGCAGCCGCTGTGGTTTTTACAATGGAAACGCAGGTGCTGCTCGGCCTGCGGCCGCAATTACACCCTTACTTGTTCATTATCTTTTTTGCCACCATCTTCGAATACAACCTTCACCGGCTCATTACTGTGGTACGCAATCCCGAGGCCCTGAATGATGAAAAGCACCGCTGGGTAAAAAACAGTCCGGCCGCTTTTTATGCATTGGTGGCAGTATCGGTACTTGGCTTTTTAGCGGCAGCCCTGATGGCAAAAAAAGAAGTGCTGATCGCTTTGTTTCCCATCGGGCTCATTACTTTATTTTATTCGCTGCCGGTGGTAAAACATAAAAAACGGTTTTTACGGCTGCGCGAAATACCTGGCCTTAAAATATTCTTAATAGCGTTTGTATGGGCGGCTTCCACTATTTTTTTGCCCATTATTCAAACCGGCGCGCATTACAATGCCTGGCACATAGCTGGCATGATGACCGAACGCATTGTTTTTGTGCTGGCCATTACCCTGCCTTTCGATATCCGCGACATGCAAGCCGATGAAGGCTCGGGCCTCAAAACCATTCCCTTGCTGATTGGCCCTGAAAAAGCAACAGCTATTGCCCAGGGCCTGCTGGGACTTTTTATGATCCTGTGCGTTGTGCACTATACCATCGCCGCCCGGGCCTTTTTGTTACCGGCTTTCCTGCTGTCAGCCATCAGCACCTTTGTATTTATCCGCCATAAAAAGATCAGGGCAGTAAAACATTATCACTATTTTGTGCTTGATGGCACCATGCTGTTACAGGGCCTGCTGGTATGCCTGAGCTATTACATTTCGTATTAATATGCTAAACCCACCACACATGAAATATGCTGCACTACTTATTATAACAGGACTCACAGGGTTGCTATCCGCTCAGGAAGACACCGCCACGCACCGTGTAGCCCGATATACCCTGCACATGCAGGAAACAACCGTGAGCCAATACCGGCCGGCATTTGCCGCCAGGTATACAGGCGAGCACAGCCAGGCTACCGCGGAGGAATGGGCCACCACCCTTACCAGCACTATTTTTGCCGGCCTAAGGCTGTGGCCCGGCGCGCAGCTGTTTGTAAACCCTGAAATTGCCGGCGGCTCCGGCCTTTCGTCGGCCTATGGGATTGCCGCGTTCAGCAATGGCGAAGCCTTTCGCGTAGGAAGCCCCAAACCCACCATTTATATGGCACGGGCTTTTTTTAACCAAATTATTCCCCTTTCGTCTGAAAGGCAATGGCAGGAAGACGGGGAAAATAAAATTGCTCAGGCCGTTCCAAAAAAATATTTCAGCTTCACGGCCGGAAAAATTTCCATTGCCGATTATTTCGACAACAACCGCTTTTCGCACAATCCGCGCACCCAGTTCCTGAGCTGGGGACTGATGAGCAATGGTGCCTGGGATTATCCTGCCAACACACGCGGTTATACCCCCAGCGTGGTGTTGGAATATATTGATGAAAAGGTGGAATTGCGTTACGGCATCAGCATGCTGCCAACGCTGGCCAATGGCAATACCATGGATAAGCACGTGGACAAGGCCAATGCCAGCACGTTTGAGGTGGCTTATAAATACATGCTGCGCGGCAGGGCCGGCAAAATAAGCGCCCTGGCGTTTTACAACACAGCGTTTATGGGCAGCTACACCGCCCCTAATCTGCTGGCCTTGCCCGACAGCGCCGATCCGTCGGTTATGCATAATGAATACTCCATTGTTGCCAGCCGTAAATACGGCCACAGTAAATATGGCGCGGGTGTTAACCTTGAGCAGGAACTTACTCCCAACACAGGGTTATTTGTAAGAGCATCGTGGAACGACGGGCAAAATGAAACCTGGGCTTTTACGGAAATAGACCGCGCAATAAGTGCGGGCATTTCGATAAACGGCAAAGAATGGAAACGCCCCGACGATGTGATGGGATTTGCGTATTGCCTGTCTGGTCTCTCGCCCGAACATAAAAACTATCTTGCCAGGGGCGGCCTTGGGTTTATTATTGGCGACGGCCAACTTAATTACGCCAGCGAGCATTTGTTTGAAAGTTATTACAGCGCTGCACTCATCAAAAACTGCATGACAGCTTCGGTAAGCTATCAATATGTACTGAACCCCGCTTATAATAAAGACAGGGGGCCCATCAACATTTATTCCATCCGGCTTCACTTCAACATTTAACCCTTTTGCCGGGTCTAATCATGCAAAATATGCTAAATAGAGAAGCGTCTTTCATTTTTTTGTAAATTTGGGCATTGCTTAACAGAAGATTTTATATTCTTGTTATTATACTGAGTGTTTTGTTTTTTTCGACGCAAAAAAGCAGGGCAAACAATCGCTTACCCTCCAAATACAAAATTCATTGCAACTTTTCTAAAAAACCCATACAGGCTGCACGTAACAATTACCAGGATGCGCTGATAAACCCGGACGACAACGACGACGATGAAACAAGCTCGCGCGCCCGACACAAATTAAGCAAAGCCTCTGCCCTTCCCGCCTTAAAATTCAACACCCACCAACACGAAGCATACCTCTATCACATCAGCCGTTGCTCAAGCGGCTGCCAGAGGTCATCCATACCATCGGGCTTTGTGTTTTTCAAAACCCGCAGGAGCATTGCTATCTGCTGCCTGAGGATATAGGATTCCCGTACGTTTCCGTTTTTCCTGATCTATAAAAGAACTTACCTGACCTTGTTTTAATAACAGCCTGACAGTTGGCTGCTGTTTACATAGTCGTGTAATGATAACCACACCATTACAACCAGTGCATGAGAAAAAGTAAAAAAACAGTTCTGCTCTGCCTCCTGGCATTTTGCCTGGGCCAGGCACGCGGGCAAAACTCACAAACATTAACCCTGGCTGCCTGCGAAGCTATTTTTTTGCAGAACAACCTGATGCTGTTGGCCAAGCAGTTCAACATCAATGCCCGCGAGGCGCTCATCATCCAGGCAAAGGCTTATCCCAACCCGGTGTTCAGCGCCGATGCAAATGTATATGATCCACAAAACAAAAAAGTTTTCCATGTGGATTCATCCGGTCAAAAATCATTTCAGATCCAGCAAATGATTTACCTGGGCGGCAAGCACAAAACCGAAATAGAGCTTGCCCGGCAAAATAAAATACTGGCCGAGTCGGAATTTGCCGAGCTGCTGCGCAACCTCCGCCTGCAGCTGCACAGCGCCTACTTCAGCGTAAACAGTCAGAGAATTGTGCTCGAGAATTATGAAAAGCAGCTGGCAATACTCGATACGATCATTGCTGCCTATAAGATCCAGTCGGACAAAGGCAACCTTCCGCTCAAAGACATTATCCGGCTCAAATCGGTGTACATTGAAATAAATGGCAACAAAACAGACCTGGCCGTTGATTACCGCGAACAGCAAAAAAACCTGAAGCTGATGGTACAAACCACGCAGGAGATTGTGCCGGTGGTTAACGAGGACAGTCTTAAAAATTACCTTCAGCTGAAATCGCTCGATGAGCTTCAAACACTGGCCATTGCCAATCGGCCCGATCTGAAGATGGCCGACCAGGCGGCATTGCTGGCGGCCCTCCAGCTGAAATACGAAAAAAAACAGCGGATACCCGACCTCACCGTAAACACCAGCTACGACCAGCGGGGCGGGGCTTTCCGTAACCAGATAAATGCAGGTATTTCGCTACCTATACCCATACTGAATACCAACCGGGGGAATATTAAGGCGGCCGGGTACGATAAGCAGGCCATGGACCTGTATGTACAGGAGAAAAAGCTGGAGATAGAGCTGGACATACAGCAGGCCTGGCAAAACATGCAGCGCAGCATTAAAGATTACAGCAAGGTAAAAGAGCTGTTTAACGAGGAGTTTAGCCAGGTGAGCCGCGGCATGAACGACAATTTCAGGCAGCGCAATATTTCCATTCTCGAATTTGTGGATTTTGTGGAGGCCTATAACGAATCGCTGGCCGATTACGAAAACATTAAAAAACAGCTGGCCATATCGGCCGCCCGCATTAATTATGTAACAGCAACCAAAATATACTAAACCATTATGAAGTCAACATTCACCATAACGCTGCTTTGCACCCTTGGCCTTGCCTTAACACACTGCAGCCACAAACCCGCTGAAGAAACGCCCGGAGCTTTTGAACTGACGGATACCATGATGAAGCGCTGCGAATTTACCGAAGCCACGCTGCAGGATGTAAAAAGCGAACTCAAATTATTTGGTAAGGTAACTGCCGATAATAATAAAATGGCCCATGTATATCCTATTACCGGCGGCATTGTGGCCGATATTGAGGTGGAACTGGGAGATTATGTAACACAGGGCCAGCTGCTGGCTGTTGTAAAAAGCAGCGAGGTGGCCGATTTTCAGCGCCAGCTGCTGGACGCACGATCGAACGTGGCCGTGGCCGAAAAAAACCTGCAGGTAGCCAAAGACATGTTCAGCGGCAAGCTTAATTCCGAAAAAGAAGTGCTTTCGGCGCAAAAAGAGCTTGAAAAAGCCAATGCCGAGCTGGCCCGTATTAACGAAGTATATTCCATTTATCATTTAAAGCAGGGGTCTGAATACAGCATCACAGCCCCTATCAGCGGCTTTATCATTAATAAGGATATTACTCAGAACGAAGAGCTGCGCAGCGACAGAACCGAGGAGGTTTTTGCGATTGCCCAGATCAACGACGTGTGGGTGCTGGCCAATGTAAACGAATCAAACATTTCGAAAGTGGCGCTGGGCTATGAGGCCGATGTGCAAACCCTGAGCTATCCCGACAAAATATTTAAAGGCAAGGTGGACAAGATTTTTAATGTGATCGATCCGGCTACCAAGGCTATGAAAATTCTGATTAAAATAAGCAATCCCGACCTGCTGCTGAAGCCGGAAATGAACGCCACCGTAAACCTGAAATTTTCGGAGAACAGGAAACTGGTTGCCGTGCCTTCAGGCGCCGTATTGTTTGATAAGAACAAGGATTGGGTAATGGTATTCAAAAGCCGCACCCATATTGAAACCCGCCAGGTAGAAGTGTATCATAAGCTGGGCGACATGACCTATATATCGGCCGGGCTGAGCGAGCACGACAAAGTGATTTCAAAAAACGGGCTGCTGATTTATGACGCGTTGAACGATTAAGCAGCCAGCACATAAAAAAATTCTATCATGAATAAATTCATAAAAAACATTGTTACGTTCTCGCTCAAAAACAAGGGTTTTACATTTTTTTGGGTGGGCCTGCTGGTTATTGCCGGCTGGATCAGCTACATCAATATTCCCATTGAGGCGTTTCCTGACGTTACCAATACGCAGATCATTATCGTTACCGAATGGAATGGCCGCAGCGCCGAAGAAGTGGAGCGCTTTGTAACCACACCCATCGAAATTGCGATGAACTCGGTGCAGCGAAAAACCAATGTGCGCAGCATCACCATGTTTGGTCTTTCGGTTATCAAAATTATTTTTGAGGACGATGTAGAGGATTTTTTTGCGCGGCAGCAGGTAAACAACCAGCTGCGGAACGTGGTATTGCCCGACGAGGTGGAGCCCGATGTGCAGCCCCCTTACGGCCCTACCGGCGAGGTGTACCGTTATGTGCTGAAGGGAAAAAACCGCGACACACGCGACCTGCTGACCATTCAGAACTGGGTGATTGACCGGCAGCTGCGCGCCGTGTCCGGCATTGCCGACGTGGTAGCCTTCGGCGGCCAGGAAAAGATCTACGAAATATCGGTTGACCCGGTGAAGCTGCAAAAATACGACCTGTCGCCGCCCCAGGTGTTTGAGGCGGTAACCAAAGCCAACCTGAACGTAGGCGGCGATGTGATCGAAAAAAACGGGCAGGCTTACGTAGTAAGGGGGCTGGGCCTGCTAAACACCATTGCCGATATTGAGAATACCATTGTAGACGATTACAACGGTAATCCCATCCTGATCAAAAACGTGGCCAACGTTACCGAATCGAGCGCACCGCGCGTGGGCCAGGCAGGTTTGAACGAGAACGACGATGTGGTGGAAGGCATTGTGGTAATGCGCAAGGGCGAAAACCCGAGCGAGGTGCTGGCGCGGCTTAAAACCAAAATAGAAGAGCTGAACACCACCGTGCTACCCTCCGACGTTAAAATGGAGGTGTTTTACGACCGCGACAACCTGATGCATTTTTGCACCAAAACGGTAATGCACAACCTGTTTGAAGGGATTATTTTTGTCACGCTTATCGTACTGGTGTTTATGGCCGACTGGCGCACCACGCTGATTGTCTCCATCATCATTCCGCTGGCCCTGCTGTTTGCATTTCTTTGCCTTAAATTAAAAGGCATGAGCGCCAACCTGCTTTCTCTGGGCGCGGTAGACTTTGGCATTATCATCGACGGCGCTGTGGTGATGGTGGAAGGCTTGTTTGTGATGCTCGATCACCTGGCGCACAAGCGCGGCCTGGCGCAGTTTAACCGCCTGGCCAAGCTGGGCCTTATCCGGCAAACAGCCAGCGGCCTGGGCAAAGCGGTATTTTTTTCAAAGCTCATTATTATTTCGGCCCTGCTGCCCATTTTTGCATTTCAGAAAGTGGAA
Source organism: Bacteroidia bacterium (assembly GCA_044221905.1). Taxonomy (GTDB): domain Bacteria; phylum Bacteroidota; class Bacteroidia; order B-17B0; family Aurantibacillaceae; genus Aurantibacillus. The sequence continues at coordinate 336,934 of JBGAOE010000003.1, read as the reverse complement.
GGCAAAATGTTTTCACCATTGGCCTACACCCTGGGCTTTGCTCTGCTGGGGGCGCTTATTTTTACGCTAACCCTGGTGCCGGTGCTGGTTTCCATTCTGCTGAAAAAAAATGTAAAGGAAAAACACAATGTAGTGGTGGAGTTTTTTAACCGTATTGTTGCCCGGGCATTTAAGGTTACCTTTTCTCACAAACGCATCAGCGTTCTTGTATCGGCCGGTGTTCTCGTTTTTTCCCTTTTCTCAACCAAATGGCTGGGCACCGAATTTTTGCCGCCGCTCAACGAAGGCGCCCTGTGGGTGGAAGCCAAGCTGCCCATGAGCACCTCGCTCACCGAAACAGTAAAAACGGTTGCGCTGCTGCGGGCCGAGCTGCAGAAATTTCCGGAAGTGAACGGCGTGCTGTCGCAAACCGGGCGCAGTAATGATGGCACCGATCCCAGCGGTTTTTATTACGTGCAGATGCAGGTAAACTTAAAACCGAAAGATGAATGGGAAAGAAAAATAAGCGTGGACGACCTGGTAGAAGAAATGGATAAGGTGCTGAAAAACTACCAGGGTATAGTCTACAATTACTCCCAGCCAATTATTGACAATGTGGCCGAAGCCGTGGCTGGCATTAACGCCAGCAATGCTGTAAAAATTTATGGCGACGACCTCGATAAACTCGACGAGATTGCGAACCAGGTGATAGAGCAGATCAAAAACGTGCCGGGCATAAAAGATGTAGGCATCCTGCGCAATATAGGCCAGCCCGAAATAAGCGTGCTGCTGGACGAGGAAAAGATGGCTATTTATGGGGTGCAGAAAGCCGATGCCCAGAGTATCATTGAAATGGCCGTTGGAGGAAAAACCGCCACGCAAAAGTATGAGGGTGAGCGTAAGTTCGATATCCGCGTGCGCTACTCTAAAGAATACCGCAAGGACGAGGAAGATATTATGAACCTGATGGTAACCACCGTGCGCGGTACGCGGATCCCCCTGAAAGAAATTGCCTCGCTTAAAAAAGTGACGGGCCCTGCATTTATTTACCGCGATAATACCAAACGTTTTATCGGCGTAAAATTCTCGATCCGCGAGCGCGACCTGGGCAGCACCATTGCCGAGGCGCAGGCCAATGTAAACAAACACATTAAATTGCCCGGGGGTTATAAAATAGGCTGGACCGGTGAATTTGAGAACCAGGTGCGTGCCACCAAGCGCCTGGGCCAGGTAGTGCCCATCAGTCTTATTCTCATTTTTGTACTGCTGTTTATTATGTTTGGCAATGTAAAAGACGCCCTGCTGGTGCTCATCAACGTGCCCTTTGCATTGATCGGCGGTATTTTTGCCCTGCACCTCACCGGCATCAATTTCGGCATTTCGGGCGGTGTGGGCTTTATAGCATTGTTTGGCATTTGCGTGCAAAATGGGGTTATTCTTATTTCAGAATTTCACAACAACCTGCGCAATAAGCTCAGCCTGCAAACCTCCATTTTTGAAGCGGTAAAGGTAAGAACCCGGCCGGTGGTGATGACGGCATTGATGGCCGCCATTGGCCTGATGCCGGCGGCACTTTCCACCGGCATTGGCTCTGAGTCGCAGAAACCGCTGGCCATTGTCATCATTGGAGGGTTAATAACGGCCACTATTTTTACACTGCTTATCTTTCCTATTTTTTATTACAGGGCGCAGCGCAAGCATTTTGATAACTGAATTTATAATGTATCAGAATAATATTGCAATTAATACCACAGGTGTCGTGCCGAGTGATTTTTGCCATTTTGCGTTAGGGATAGAGCGAAAAGCCCGCAGCCCTTATGATTAGAGGGTTGAAGACTTGAAGGGCCGCGAGTGAAGCTGAAAATAATTTGGAGGCTGAACCTCGCGGCAACGCCCAAACAATACAACGCGTGAAATAATTTGTTTTCAAAACAGAATAGTTTTTGCTTGCCAATCAAAACAGTTCTGATGAAAATACCTCGCTTAAACCAAACAGGAAACTCTTTTGACGATCTGTCATTTTTGTATATTTTTATTATTAAATAAGGGTTATAAATGGGATCCGGTAAGTACCACAATGGCAAAATGTATAGGTTGATCGCAATAATTCTAACTGCAATACTTCTTTCTTGCAAAAATGAGCCGATGGCTGGCATAAAATTTGGCTGTGACCCGCCTTGCGAAAAAAAATCTTGGTTAACATTTTCTTATGACTGTGCCTATCTTTTTCAGGATTCAAGCGGAGCAATAAAAAGTGCGTTAGACAGCGACACGTTGCTAAATTATATCCGGCATCACAACGGACCACGATTAAGCTCAGAAAACATCAAAATCATAAACCAGGCTTTGTCCTGTGGTATGTGGACCTGTGACAAGACGCCGACAAAAAAAGAACTTTATAACCCAGAAAATATGATCGTTTTTGTTCAATCAACTGTACCTGTTGGCTACATAACAATCTGCTCCAAATCAAACATTGTTGACTGCAAACCGAATTCAGACAACAAAGAGATCTCAGTCCTGTCAAGTATAATAAATAATATAACTCATAAGGACTGAACTTGAGTGCCACAAATATTATACCTTCAAAACATGACAAAATCTCTTTTCCTGATTTGGACATTTCTGCCAATTGTTTTCAATGCCCAAAGCATCCCTTACGATAAAAACACATACGATATTTACGCACTAAAGTTTGGCGAGCGCACCAATTATGTTAGAATGGAGGATCAGGCGGTTGGCGACAATAGCGGCGACAGTACAAAGGTATTTTACATGTATTGGTTACTAAAAGGCAGGTATAACGGCAAGGTTATTTTAGTGGACGCCGGGTTTACCGACGATGCGGGAGTGGATCCTAAGCAAATCACATTTATTTCTCCCGAAAAATTACTGGCAGCGGTGAATGTAACACCGGAGGAAGTTACCGACATCATTATCACCCATCCGCATTGGGATCATATTGGCGGCATTGATCTTTATCCAAAGGCGATGGTTTGGATGCAGGAGGAAGACTATCAAGATTTCGTCAAAAAGAGGCGGAATCCTGAATCCATGGGCTTTAACAAGAAAGACATTCAAAAAGTACTTAACAGGAAAGAAAAAGGCAGCCTGACGCTTATAAACATGAAAGGAAAAAAAGATCAGGTGATCCTTCCCGCCGTAACTGTTATGACTGGATCCAAACACACGGCAGGATCGCAATTTGTAATGGTCAACAATGGAAAACAAAACGTGATGATCGCTTCCGATAACTGCAAGTATTACCGCAACATTAACAAGATGTTATCCAGCCCTGCCACTGCCGATCAAAGAGCCTATGTTCTCAATTTGAAAAACATGAAAGGTTATATTATGGATACAGATCTCGTTATTCCGGGACACGATCCCCTGGTGTTCAGTATATTCAAAAGTGTGGGCGAAAATGTGGTACAAATAAAGAAATGAACCCTCACCTGGCCCTGTGTTTGTTCTTCCGTTGGCAGCACCTGAGCTTTTGTACTGGGACGATGCATTTTTAATATTTTTTTGGTTTTATATCCGGCAATTATCTTTAGCTTTGCTTCCGTTGAAAAAACTCCGCTTCATATTTGTTTTTATTTTCCTGGCCGGCATGGTTTTTACCGTTATTCAATACCTGCCGCTGCTGGAAGAGGAAACCCATGGGCACCGGGTTGCAATGAAAAAAGACAAACGCCCCGATTCGACGGGCGACGATGATAACGATTGCGACGATGACGACAGCGACGATGAAAGCAGCGACCTCTACGAGCACCTGTCTTTCGGCTATGTGCGCAACATCGGCTCCAAACATGTTTTTCACTTCAGGCATAACGTATACCGTTATCCTGCCCCTAATATAAATACCCCACCTCCCAAGATTTAAATTTTTGACTGTTTTCTGCGGCCAGCTTTTGCCTGCCGTTAATTATCACACATCAAAAATTTAAAATTCAATGAATTCAAAAAATCTGTTTGCCGATCTTAAATCGGGTATTGTTGTTTTTCTTGTAGCCCTGCCGCTGTGCCTTGGCATTGCCATGGCCTGCGGCTTCCCACCCCTCTCGGGCATTGTGGCCGGCATCGTGGGCGGGCTTTTCATCACACTTTTCAGTAACGCTACGTACAGTGTTTCAGGTCCCGCTGCCGGGCTCACGGCCATTGTTATCAGCGCGGTGCACCAGTTGGGCAGCCTCGATGCATTTATGGCAGCAGCGCTGCTGGGCGGCGTGCTGCAAATTATCCTTGGCCTGGTAAAAGCCGGCGGCATCGGCAATTTTGTTCCCAGCCCGGTCATCCGGGGCATGCTGGCAGGCATTGGCGTTATTCTCATCATTAAGCAGCTGCCGCACCTGGTAGGTTATGATGCCGACCCCGAAGGGGATCTGTATTTCGAGCAGCCCGACGGGCACAATTCGTTTTCAGATCTTTATTACATGCTCAATACCATTACGCCCGGCGCGATGATGGTGGCCATTGTATCGCTGGGAGCTTTATTGCTGGCCGAGCTGCCTTTTTATAAAAAGAACAAGGCATTGTCATTCATTCCCGGGCCGCTGCTGGCGGTGGCCTGCGGCATCCTGCTCAACCTCTCCTTTTCCGGCAACGCATTCTGGCAGATCAGCAGCGAGCACCTGGTGGAGGTGCCCCAAATGCAGTCCATTGCCAATGTGCGCGATTACCTTCCTTCGCCCGATTTCAGCAAAATAGGCACTTCCGGCTTCTGGATCATTGTAGCCACCATCAGCCTGGTGGCCAGCCTCGAAACGCTGCTCAACATTGAAGCGGTAGAAAAGCTGGATCCTGAAAAACACCCGGTCAACTCTAACCGCGAGCTGCGGGCCCAGGGCATCGGCAACATTATTTCGCCGCTGCTCGGTGGCTTACCGGTTACTTCGGTAATTGTGCGCAGCTCGGCCAATATTCATGCGGGCGCCAAAACCAAGCTGTCGGTTATTTTCCACGCGCTGCTGCTCCTGCTTAGCATTCTCCTGTTCCCGCAGCTGCTGCGCCTTATTCCCAATTCAAGCCTGGCCACAATCCTGGTGATGACCGGTTATAAGCTCACCAAGGTATCTATCTTTAAAGAGCAGTTTAAAAACGGCTGGGACCAGTTTTTACCATTTGTTGTCACCATTGTGGTGATGCTGCTCACCGATCTTTTAAAAGGCGTCACAGCGGGTATCGTGGTATCGGTGTTCTTTATCATCCGCGCCAACATCCGTTCCTCGTTCGAGATCATCGAGGAGGTAATTGGCAACGAAACCAACTACCTCATTAAGCTCCCGCAGCACATCACTTTTTTTAACAAAGGCTATATTGCCGGTTACCTCGAGCGGGTAAAAGAAAACAGCCGCGTGATCATTGACGGCAGCATTACCCGCACCACCGATAAGGATGTGAAGGAAGTGCTGAACGACTTTGTGCAGGGCGCCACCAAAAGAAATATAAGCGTACAATTTATTAAATACCAATTATAACAACCTATGGAGAATAAGAATACCATGGAAAGCTCGTACCAGCGCCTGATTGATGGCAACAGACACTTTTCACTTTCAAAAAAAGTAGACGATCCCGAATATTTTAAAAAACTATCGCTGGGCCAAAAGCCCGATTACCTGTGGATAGGCTGCAGCGACAGCCGCGTACCGGCCAACGAGGTAACCAACACCCAAAGCGGCGAGATGTTTGTGCACCGCAACATTGCCAACCTGGTGGTGCATACCGATTTAAACCTGCTGAGCGTGGTTGAATACGCTGTAAATGTGCTGGGCGTAAAACACATCATTGTATGCGGGCACTATGGCTGCGGCGGTGTAAGGGCAGCCATGGGAAGTAACCTGAATGGTTTTGTTGACAACTGGCTCAGAAACATTAAAGATGTGTATTTAAAATACAACGCCGAGCTGGAAGCCATCAGTGATTTTGACAAGCGTGCCGACCGGCTGACGGAATTGAACGTGATAGAGCAGGTACGCAACCTAGCCAAAACCACCATCCTTCAAAAAGCCTGGAAAGAGCGGCCCCTGCACCTGCACGGATGGGTATACGGCATCAACAGCGGGTTGATCACCGACCTGAGCGTGATCCACGATGGCAGCGAGGATATTGAGGCCATTTACCGCTACGATATAAAATAATATTTCAGAGTGAAGTTTGGATTTTTATACTGTAAGATGTCATCCCTCGATACAGCCTGCGCCAGCCAATAGCTATCGGCGCGGGTGGACATGAGTGATTATTAATGACAACATGATGCGATACATCTCATAAAACAATATCGGTTATCACAAACCGGGAGCAATAAGCTCCCGGTTATTTTATTAGAAGCACCGTTAAACCAAACGCTGTATATAAGTTTGCGAGTGAGTACTTAAGCGGATAATCGTTCCTGTAAACGCTTTGCGAATTGAAAAAATAACCCTGTTTCAAATAAATCAGGGCATTGCGGTGCACCCGGTAGTTAATTTTAAGACTGGCGTCGTAAAATAAAAAACTCTTTTTAAGCGGCAGCTTATTTTTTGAATAGCTGAATATATAGGGCTTTTCTTCCACCAGCGCCGTTGCTTTCAGGGGAATGCCGATCTGGATGCCCAGCTGGGGCTCAATAAGCAGCTTATCTTTTAAGGCAGCAAATGAATAATTAAACTGCAGCGGTATTGTAATAAAGCGAACCATGTTCGTGTAGGCCTGAGGAGTCACGGTGTCGCCGTTCACCAGGTTATAGTTCTTAACACCGGCAAACACATAGGTAGAGTCGTAATGCGTCCCCATCGAGTCGATGCGCTGAACCACCTTTAAGCTATACAAATTGTGTGATTTCGACATACCTTTGGTATCTGCCTGGCTTTCGGCGGCAAGAAAACCAAGCCCGGCATTAAAGCCGGCTTTTTTATACTTATAGCCCAGCAATACCGAGCCGCTGAAAACTTTGTCGGGCAATGCTTTATACGACCGGGCCAGCGCCGAGTCGTATCCTGCCACGGCATACGCACCGTTATTTTCCATTTTCGGCTGTAGATTATTATATAACAGCTCTGTAGAAATTAAGAAATGACTGCTTTTTTTAGGAGGCAATACATCCATGCTCAGGTCGCCGGCTGGCACAGCGGTTTGCGCGGGATCGTCCTTAACAGGTGCTGCTTTATTTTCATCTACAGTTTTTGTGGCCGCAACGGACCCAGAAGAAACCACACTGCCGCTGCCAACAGCCCCTGTATTGTTATTCGCCAACCGCCTCTCTTTTACACCCTCAGGCCCCGCTTCCAGCGGTTCTTTCGGGTCATTGCCTGCTACCGGTAAATTCAGGTCTGCCAATTTTTCCTTAAAAACAGTGTCCTGTTCTTTTATATCCTTCTGCAAAAATGCGCCGTTATCCTTATTGCCTTTGATATCAATGGCCTGATTTAATCCGGTTTTCCGGTCACCATTGTTATCCGTGGATAATCCAGACGAGAGCTTGGTTTCGCCGCTCTTTACCAGGTCAGGTACCTCTGCTTTTTCCCTGTTCTCATTTTGTACCATTTTATCTGGCTTTTTGGTTCGGCTTTGCGATTCTTCAGTATTGCCGGCCGGTGCAAACACCTGTTTTACAGGGTTGGCCTTTGCAACAGGCTGGCCATTATTCTGAGCCTTCCGGCTTTGAACCGTTTTAAACTCCTGTGCCCCGGGCTGTGCTATTTCTGCGGTGTTAAGAGGTGTTTTATCCTTTTTGAATGACCGGGCCGTTAACTCGGCTGGCTTATTAAGATCGGTGGCAGGTATCTGCCTGTTTTTATCCTGTACCTGAGTTGGAACGGATTGGATCTTTTTTTGTTCTTCGGTTACATCATAATGCGATGGCTGGCGCTGGGCGGGGCTCATGACTGAAGAAGAAAGTATTTTCTCTTCCGTTATCGGCCGGGTGGAATCTACGATGCCAATTGCTGAAGAAAGCGGCATCGGTTTTTCAGTAACCGGTGCCACAGCTTCGGTTTTATTTACAGCTGCTTTTACGTCATTTGCAGAACGGTCGTTTCTCATCATCACAACACCAATAATCACACTGGTGGTTATGGCAATCCCTATCACGGTATTGAGCACCAGTTTGGTGTTAAATTTCAGCTTACTTCGTTTCAGGTAATTTTTATGCACGCTGTCAAACGTCAGCTTAGGCGGCGACGCCTTATAATCGCCGAGCTTTCGCCCAAGCATCCGGTCTGTATCTTTATCTTCACTCATGGATCGTGGATTGACGTTTTTTGATCAGCTCCAGCAACTGCTTCCGGGCTTTGTGAAACTGGCTCCTGCTGGTGGCTTCCTTAATATTGAGCTGCTGTGCTATCTCCTTATGGCTGAAATGTTCTACCAGGTAAAGGTTCAGCACTATCCTGTAGCCGGCCGGCAGCTCCTGCATACATTCCATAATAAACTGCGTATCGGGCTCCTCTTCCATATCCGGCTCTTCGGTTTGATCGTCCTCCGAAAGCGTGGCGGAGTCCACCGTGTTGAATCTGATCCGTTTTTTACGCTTTAAAAATAACAAGGCTGTGTTTACGGCTATTTTTTTCATCCAGCCCTCAAAGCTTCCGCTTTGCTGGTATTGGTTTATATTTAAAAAGATCTTAATGAACGTTTCCTGCAACACATCCTCGGCATCATCCCGGTCGCCAAGGTAACGGCAGCACAGGCTGAATAAAACTTCAGAGTACGTGTTGAACAGAAGCTCCTGTTGTTTGGGATCTTCGCGCTTACATCCGTCTATAATATGTTGCAGCTCATTGGCGCCCATACATAAGTGCAAAAAGTGCGTTCTTAAAAAAACGCACTTTTTGTCCGAAACAGGTTCTAATTTTATTCCTTCACCAGGCGGATCGTTTTTTGCGCCTTGCCATCAGTTAAAGATATAAAATAAAGGCCACTCTGCAGGTTTTCCGTTCTCAGCTCGGCTGTATTTTCGCCCGGCGCAGCCTGCACCAGCTCTGTTGTTACCTGCCTGCCATCGATGGTAAGTATGGATACTTTATAAGGGGCGGCGGCGGGAGAATAAAAGCTCAGCTTAGCACTGGCAGCCACAGGATTAGGATAAACGCTGGCATTGAGCGATTTTAAAACATTTGAGCGAATGGCCGTAGGTGTTGAACCAACCACTGTAATGGAAATAACGGACGCGCCCTGTGAAGAACGGAACACGCTCGTATTCACACAAAAAGTATTGGTGCCGCCGCACGATACCGATACCGTTACGCAGATGGAATAAGTGCCCGCTGCCGTATAGGTATGGGTAGGATACAGGCCCGAGCTGCTGCTGCCATCGCCCCACGACCAGGTGGCCGAAACAATATTACCCGGATAATTAGGATATATGCGCCAGTTTAGAGGCTGAAGCGAATCCTGGCTGGAATTAAACGAAACCGGTGCCAGGCAAGGGAGGCCGGTAAGATTAAGCGTATCCCATGCATTGCCAAAGCAGCTGCTGTCGGAGCTGCCGGCATAAAGCGAAACGGGATACATGCCGCTGGAAGAATACGTGTGCGTAACAATAGGCGAAGCATCCACAACGTTATTCATATCACCAAAATTCCAGAAATAAATAGTGTTTGGTGTGGTACCGGTGGTGGTGTTCTGAAATTGCACCACGCCACCGGAACCAACGGTGTAGGTAAAGCCAACATTGCATTGCGCGCTTACTTTGTTTGTTACTAAAAGGCCGGCCAGCAGCAATATTATTTTGCCGGGCACAGATTTGATGGGGTTTAAATTTTTCATGAGCTTGTTGTTTTATGAATTAGAGGTTTTTATACTTAAGAGCCGCAAAACTTTAAAACGTTGCCTGGGAATCATCCAAACATTCATAAACAACTGATAATCAGACATAAATTATTATAAATACTCATAAACGATCACAGAATTAATACCGGCTTAGCATTTCGTTTTTTAATTTTAGAGCTTTAAACAAAAGCACCAACGGTTTATGATGAAAACAGTTTTAATTACAGGAAGCACCAGCGGCATTGGCCTGGGCATTGCCCGCGAATTTGCAGCTACCAAACAATATAACATTATTTTTAACGGCCTGGAGCCCAACGGCCCCGAAATTGCCGACGGCATTTCGAAAGAATTTGGCATTGATACGATGTACAGCAACGCCAATATGCTGAAACCTGAAGAATTGAGGCAGATGGTGGACGCAGGCATTTCAAAATTCGGAAAAATCGACGTGCTTATTAATAATGCCGGGATCCAGCATGTATCACCCATTGATGAATTTCCCGACGAAAAGTGGAACGCTATTATCGCCATTAACCTTACTTCAGCTTTTTATTTAAGCAAAGCCGTATGGCCGGGCATGAAAGCCCGTAAATTCGGCCGCATCATCAACATTGCTTCGGCGCACGGGCTGGTGGCTTCCGAATTTAAAAGCGCTTACGTGGCCAGCAAGCATGGCATTGTGGGTTTTACCAAAACGCTGGGGCTTGAAGGGGCGCCTTACAATATTACCTGCAACGCCATTTGCCCGGGTTATGTTAAAACCCCGCTGGTGGAAAAACAAATTGGCGACCAGGCCAAAGCACACAACATGAGCCCCGAAGACGTGGTGAATAAGGTGATGCTGCTGAAACAGGCGGTAAAGGAATTTGTTCCGGTGGAAGCACTGGGGCAGCTGGCCCTTCTGCTGGCAGCCGAAGGTTCGCGTACCATTACGGGCACTGCCCTGCCGGTTGACGGGGGTTGGAACGCTCAATAAAACAAAATTTAAAAAATCCTAAATTATTTGCCGGCAAAAGGTGTAAGGGAAAACTTTATAACTTTGTTCTCTTATTCCCAACCCTTTTTCCTGCATGAAAATACTTTTATCCTACTTAAAACAACATAAGGGCCTGCTGGTTCTAGCACTCATCCTGGCCACCATCAATCAATGCTTCTCGCTTAGCGATTCCATCATTACCGGCAAGCTCATCAATTACTTCGGACATAAGCAAAACGACCCCGGCAGCATGTATAATACCTGGGACAGTTTTTTGTCGAACCTGATGCTTTTTCTCGGCCTGTCGATAGGCGCAGCCATGATGTCGCGCATTGCCAAAAATTTTCAGGATTATTTTACCAACATTGTGATTCAGCGCACGGGTGCACAAATGTATACCGACGGCATTAAAAAAGCGCTGTCGTTGCCCTATAAAGATTTTGAAGACCAACGCAGCGGCGAAACCCTGGGCCGGTTGCAAAAAGTAAAAACCGACACTGAGCGTTTTGTGAACCTTTTTATTTCGCTGGTGTTTCAATCGCTGGTGGGCATTGTATTTGTGTTTGTGTATGCCATCAGCATTCACTGGATCCTGGGCCCGCTGTACCTGGCCACGGTACCCATTATTGCGGCAGTAAGCTCCTTCCTGGGCAAAAAAATAAAAGCCATCTCCAAGCAGATTTTAGGCGAAACCACGGCACTGGCCGGTGCCACCACCGAATCGCTGCGCAACATTGAGCTGGTAAAAAGCCTGGGCCTGGTAGAGCAGGAAGAAAAGCGCCTGAACGCTACCACGCTGAAGATCCTTGGCCTTGAATTAAAAAAAGTGCGCTTCATCCGCTCCCTCAGCTTTATACAGGGTACTACCGTGCACCTGGTTAGAACCCTGCTTATTTTTGCTTTATATTGTTTTGTATTCCAGGGTAAAATAATGGTGGGCGATCTCATCACCCTCATGTTCTTCTCCTTCTTTATCTTTAACCCCCTGCAGGAGCTGGGCAATGTGATTGCCGTGTTTAACGAAACCAAGGTGAGCATGGACAATTTTGCCAAGCTGGTGAACTCCGAGTCGGAAGAAGTGCCCGAAAGCCCTTCGCACCTGGGCGAGATCAGGGAGGTATTTTTCAAGAATCTTTCTTTTGGCCACAATGTAGCCAACGGCTATGCGGTAAAAAACATCAACATTCACATTAAAACCGGTGAAACCATTGCTTTTGTAGGGCCGAGCGGCAGCGGAAAAACCACGCTGGTAAAACTGTTACTGGGTTTATACAAGCCGAACGAAGGGCAGGTATTGTACAATAACATCGAATCCACCGACATTAATCTTACCGAGCTTCGCATGCAGCTGGGCCTGGTATCGCAGGACTCGCAGCTGTTCAGCGGCACCATTAAGGACAACCTGCTGTTTGTAAAACCATCGGCCACCGATGAGGAGATTTTGCAGGTGCTGAACCGCGCCGCCTGCCAGAACCTGTTGAAACGCGCCACCAATGGCATTTACACCACCATTGGCGAAGGCGGCATTAAGCTCAGCGGGGGCGAAAAACAGCGTCTGTCGATTGCCCGCGCCTTATTGCGCCAGCCCAAGCTGCTGATTTTCGACGAGGCCACCTCAGCCCTCGATTCGCTCACCGAAGAAGACATTTCGGAAACCATCCGGCAGCTGAGCGCCAGCAAATCGCAGATCACCATTCTCATCGCCCACCGCTTGTCCACCATCATGCATGCCGATAAAATTTATGTGCTGGAGCAGGGTGAGATGATCGAACAAGGCAGGCATGAAGACCTGCTGGCCGAAAAGGGTCTGTACTATGCCATGTGGAGGCAGCAGATCGGTGAGCGCAAGAAGGAGTTTGCTTAAGCCAGGATCATGCATAAAACCGTTTTAATTACAGGCGCCAGTAAAGGAATTGGTCATGCACTGGCCAGAGCCTTTTTAAACAATAACTTTAGGGTTATTGGTACTTGCCGCTCAGGAATTATAAACGACATAAAGCACCAAAATTTCAAATGCCTGCCATTAGACTTATCCCAGCTTGATAACATAAGGGATTTTGCAAAGATTTTTAAAGATGAAAATATCAGCTTGGATATTCTCATTAACAATGCTGGGATTGGACCCGACCTGGATTTTGACCGGCCGGAAGAAAATACATTTAAGCAAACGTTTGATGTGAACGTAACCGGCACCACTTCTTTTACGGAACAAATCTGCCGGTATTTAAATCCAAACGGAAAAATCATCAATATTTCTTCTAAAATGGGCTCTATTGACTCTTGTGCATCTACCGACTCGGTTGCTTACCGGATGTCAAAAACAGCCCTGAATATGTATACAAAAATACTCGCGAACAGATTTTCAGGTAACCAATCCGTGGCATCGGTGCATCCGGGCTGGGTTAGAACCACCATTGCAAAAAGCAATGTAAATGGGCGTCTTTCACCGGAAGAGTCCGCCAAAAGAATTTACGACTTTGTTGCGGGCAACTTTAGAACAGGCATATTCTGGAATGTGGAAACACAAACGGAGTCTGAATGGTAATCAAATAACGTATTTTTTTGCTCTGTTTTCAAGGAAAAAAATTGCACCTGTGCTGAGCCGATAACTATCCGCTGGTCGAAGCACCTGAACTGCTCGATAACTTTTGAGATCTCCATGCCTCATCCCCGGTCATGCTGAACTTGTTTCAGCGATAACCTTTATTATTAAAAACACCAACATCATTCGGAATTATTACATTATTTTACATCACCGCCCCATCCCCGACAATTCTGTCATCTCCAGGTTGTGAATAATACTCTCCTTAATATTTTTTTCAGTATGATTATTAGGCAGCAACAGCGTAAACGTGGTGCCTTTGCCTTCCTCGCTTTCCACCCCAATAGCACCGTATAATTTTTTTACCGAACACATCACAATGTAAAGTCCCAGCCCGGTGCCGCCCACCTGGTCGTTGCCCCTGTAAAACATGTCAAAGATCCGCTCGTGGTGCTCTTTTTTTATCCCAACGCCATTATCGGCCACTTCTATGCGGAGCATTTCCTCGTTTTGATCCACCACCGATATTTTTAAAAAGCTGAGCCCTCTTTTTTTGTTGGCGTATTTAATGCTGTTCTCGATCAGGTTTCTGAAAACAGACCGCACCAGGCCCGGTGAGGAAATAAAGCTGCTTTCTGTTTTAAGCTCGAGCGAAAAAACAATATTATCAAACCCGCCCAGGTGCCTGAACTCTGAATACACCCCACGGATCATGCTTTGCAGGTCGATGGTTTCGGCTCTGATCTCTGCATTTTTAGCGGTGGTCACAATGCCCAGCTCGTCGGTAATGGTGATCAGCCGGTCCCACGATTCGCTGATCTGGTTAAAATAATCCCGCGCTGTATCGTCGCGCACTTTCAGCAGGGCGTTTTCGGTAAGCTGTTTTACCTGCAAAAGAGGATTGCGGATGTCGTGAGAAGTTACATAAAACAGCATTTCGAGGTTGCGGTTCGATTCTTTGAGCGAGCTCATTTGGTTCACAAGGTGCTGCTCCATGATGCTGAAATTGGTAGTCAGCACATCCACTTCGTTGGCCGAATTATTAATGGGCAATACGGTTCTGGCTGTAAAATCGCTCTTTACAAACTCATCAATACTGCGGTTTAAATGTGTAATGGAGCGCGACACCCGGCGCGAAATCAACAACGAAACCACAATGCTGACCAGGATAAAAATAATTCCGATGCTCAGGTAAACCATTTTAACCCCCGCCACTGCATTTTTTTCTTTTTGTGCCGAAAGCTCCACCATGTCTGTTAATGATATTTCAATCTGGTTAAAAATATCGTCGGTTTGTTTTTTAAGCCCGCCCTGGCTTTTCAGACCTAGGCGTTTTTCGTAGCTCACCAGGTTATTAAACTCTTTCGAATAATTCACCAGCACCTTCAGCAGGTCGTATTTGCGAAGGGTGTTCATGCTTTTATCAAGAGCCAGTTGCTCCTTGAGTGCTTTTACCAGGTCGTTGTGTTTAATAATATAGGGATCCTCCTGCCGGATGATAAAATCTTTTTCGTGCCGGCGAAGCTGCAGAATATTTATAAGCCCAATCTCCTCCTGGTAGTTTTCAAGGGCGTGTGCATAATGGCGCATCTGGCCTTCAATGCCGTAATCCTTAAAACCCCGTACCAGTATTTGCTTAATAATCACATCGGTAAGCAGCTTGTAGTTCGAAAAATCGTTCTTAAGCCGGTTAATGGTGCTGTTCAGGCCAAAGCCGCTGCTTTCCTGCGCCTGGTTGAGCCCGGCAAGGGCGCTGTCTATTTTATCGCACAGGCCAAGGTGCCGCGTTACGAGGTCGCTTTTACCGGTTTCAAAAAAATTGGGATTGATGGTTTCCTTTTCGAAAAAATCGTGGGTCACCTGCATGTCCTTTAGCAGCAGCGTATGGGCATGCTCCGCCTTGTGCGTAACAGCCGAAAGAGAGGCTTTGGTTTTTTCAAAATAATTAAACGTGATCACCGAGGCGGCAACGGTGATAAGAACAAACAACAGGAGCAAAGCAAGCAGCCTTGAACGAATGGTTGTGAGCATATTGATTTTTTTTTTCGAAGCTATGGTTCGGTTATTATTACAAAAACAAACGATTGTAGTGTTAATATTAAAATCGCCCAATGTTAAAAAAACGGGGTTGGACAATTTAAAAACCGCTACAAAACTTAAAAGAACGGGCATCTGAAAAGCCCTCTAGCCCACGACTTTGGGCACCTCCGTAGCTTGTTTTATTTTCACTTTGCGCAAGCCGCGGTTTTCTCTCATCCACTGGCGGATCACATAATTGAGACTGTGCGCACTTTCCTTAAAGCTGAGCCACGATTCAAACGCCTCGGCATTGCCGCTGAACAGCTCGCCTGTTTTACCTTCGGCCGGGCTAGTGGCGGCCACTGTATCTGTGATGATGATAAAGCAGGGATTACCGGCTTCCACCGGGGTATAAGCCGTGTTGCGGAAATCAAGCAGCTCTCTCAAAATGGGCCGCGGCAGCGCTTTGTGGTGAATGTACTTTTCGAAGTTGATCATCTGGCTTGAGTCGTCGGTAAAAAACAAAGGGTGATCGTCGTATTTGGCGCGGGACAATTTACGGCCATTATCCAGGAAATTTTTTATCCCAAACAGCGAGAGGGTCAGCGAATAATTACTGGCATTGTCTTCCATCAAAATAAGGTCGAGCCGCGAGTTTTTTAAATCTTCAACCAGTGCCCGTACCAGCCGGCGCTGGGCCGGGTAGGCTTTTTTCCGGCGACGCAGGGCGCCGTACTGATACACAAACAATACAAAAATTAAAAGTGCAGTTACTGCAAGGAATAAAAGGAGCATGGCATTTGTGGGTACAACGAATGTAGAGCCGGCTTGTTAAGCCAGTATTATGCCTGTTTTATGTTAAAGAGAGCTTCCCCTGCCGGCAAAAGGCAACAAAAAAGCCCGCTTTTTGCAAAGCGGGCCGTTTTGTGTAAAATTTTTAATGATGCTCGTGTGCTGACTGCTCAGCGGCCGGGGCGGTTTCTGCGGCAGCCGGTGCTTTTTCATGCCCGGTTTCTGCTGCTGCAGCTGCCGGGTGCGCTTCCATCGTGGCATCGTTATGATGGGCAGCTTCTGTGGGGGCCGTGTGCTCATTATGTCCGGCCTCATGCCCATGGTGTGGTTTAGGGTCGCAAAGGCTAAGGAACATAACAATGATAAGGATCAGAACAGAGGCCAATATAAAAGGCACTGTAAAAGCTATTGGCTTTTGCTCTTCTGTGTGATGATCATCGTGATGACTGCTTGACATAAAGTATTGGTTTTAGTGTCGCTAAAATAAGAGATAAATTAATTTAAAAAAAATAAAATGTCAGATTTTAATTTTTAATAAACTTCAGGCATTCCGCCTTGCCGTTGTGCGCTATTTTCACAACATACAGGCCCGGCGGCATTGCCGATACATCGAGCCACTGGCCAGTGCTCCCGGGCATCATCTCCGCCTGCATCACCGGCTTGCCCAGCGCATCATACACGTCGGCACAAAGGGTCGCACTCTGCCGGTACGATATCCATAACCTGTCTTTTACAGGGTTGGGAAACAAGGTGATCTCATCCTCTGCAATGCCATGCTGCGCAATATACGTATACTGCATGGGGTAACCCCTGTAACGGGCCTGGGTAGGGGTAAAAACGCCGCCAATCAGGCTGCCGCTCACCTCCATGTAGGGGATCTTGCTGTTCAGCGTCATCCACTGGTAGCTGCGCGCATTATTGGGAATGCCAATGGGAATTGTAATAGAGCCAATAGTTGTTTTAACCGTATCCTTCGAGTATTGGGTGGTTACCAGGCGAAGGCAGTTTTCGGTGCCGTAGGGCGTTGTTACCGTGCCCCAACCATCCACACGTGTAACACGGTAGCCGGTTTTTGAATAACGCACCGGGATGAGGGTGGTGGAAGGCGTGGCAAACCGGAACGTGGTGCTGTCGTATTTTGGATAGGTCATCGGGAAGTTATACAGCTCGTCTTTATCGGTATAATAGCTGGGTATGGGAATACCGGTAAAGGTAACGCCTGCGCCATCGGCAATAAAGGCATTGGGGCTGGTTGATTTTTTGTAAAAATTATAATACTGGGTAATTATAAACGGAGGGATGCCCAGCGTATCGGCTATTTTTTCGCCATATTCGTTTAGCGAAAGAAAAAGGAACGCATACGGTGTTTGCAGGGCGCTTTTAAAAGTGCGCAGGCCCTGACCGGCCGATACCACGCTGCCGAAATTCCAGCTGAAGTTAGTGCCGGTTTGGGTGTAATTACCCACCGAGCTCAGCAGCACATTGGTGTACCGCAGGGTATCGCCATTGCCGGGCATGTTAGTATTACCCAGCGTGATGGGCAACTGGGCGCACAACAGCCCGCTGCTGAAAAATAACGCAAAAAAATAATTGTATTTCATGGTTTGGCGCTTTTAAAACAGGCCTTTTAAGAGGTGCCGGCCGCTTTACAGATTCGCTATTTTTGCTGACCTTTACCTGTTTATACAGTAAATATACTAATTTACTTTTTATACGTTATATACCCGTTGTTACGCCATGCATTATACCTGCTTTTGTTAGCCGCCCTGCTGGCCGCCGGATCTTTACGCGGGCAAAACATACGCCTTAAGGTCACCGGATCGGGTAAAAAAAGCCAGGTGTCTAAAATGAATTATACCAAAAATTTTGGCACGCGCCAGGCCGCTTTTAAGGAAATTGAGAACATCCTGCTCACGCTCCAGTATAAGGGCTATCTGCTGGCTTCGGCCGATACGGTATATTTTGACAGCACGCAGGTAAGCGCCGTTATTTCTGAAAATGCCTTGTACCTCAGCGCTTATTTAAAGCTTGGCAATCTTAATCCCAACCTGGCTTCGCGGCTTGGCATCAGCGAAAAGCTGTACTTTAACAAGCCTTTCCGCTACCGCGAGGTGGCTAAAAGCTTTGAAAAAATAATCGGCTATTACGAAAACAACGGCTATCCCTTTGTAGCGGTAAATCTTGACAGCGTGGTAACCGAAGACGGGCAGCTGAAAGGCCAGTTTCATGTAGAGAAGAACCGGCTGTTTAAGGTAGATTCGATAAAAGTGGAAGGCAGCGCCAAAGTGAGCAAGGGCTTTTTGTACCGCTACCTTTCGGTAAAAGAAGGCATGCCTTACAACGAAGCGGTGCTGGCGGGGGTTTCGCGAAAAATAAGGCAGCTGCCGTTTGTGTTCGAAAAACAGCCGCAAGTGGTGAAACTCACCGATAAAACAAACAAGCTTTATCTTTTTCTCGATAAAAAAGATGCCAGCCAGTTTGACGGCATTATTGGCCTGTTGCCCGATGCCACCACAAAAAAAACGGTGATTACCGGCGATGTGAAGCTACGCCTGGTGAACGGCATTTTCAGAAATGGCGAGACTTTTGACCTGGAATGGCGCCGCCTGCAAACACAAACGCAGGATTTTAAAGGCCGGCTGATTTACCCTTACCTGTTTGGCACCCCGGTAGGCATCGATTATTCACTGAAGATCTATCGAAAGGACACCACTTTTATCGATATAAATAACGACATAGGCCTTCAGTATTATTTCAGCGGGCTCAATAATTTTAAAATTTATTACAAGCAGCGCAATTCCAGCCTTATTTCCACCAGCGGGCTTGAGGCGGCCACGGTGCTGCCCGATTACGCCGATATTACCACGCAGGCATACGGCGCAGGCATAGCACTCGAAAAGCTGAATTATCGCTTTAACCCGCACAAGGGAGCGGCCTTAACGCTGAACGTTCAAACCGGCAACCGGAGCATTAAGCGCAACCCCAAGATCAACGAGGTGGCTTACAACGGGTTGCTTCTAAAATCAACCCAATACCAGTTTGAAAGCAGCCTGGCGGTATACGTGCCGCTTTATAAGAACAATGTTTTAAAATTGGGGCTGCAAAGCGCCTCGGTGTTTGGCAACTCCACCATTTTTAAGAACGAGCTCTTTCGTATTGGCGGACTTAAAACCCTGCGTGGGTTTGACGAAGAAAGCATTTATGCCTCCACCTACGTGATCCCAACCATCGAATACCGGTTTTTATTTTCGCAGAACTCAAACCTGCTGGTGTTTGCCGAAGGAGCCTGGTACGAGAACAACAGCAACGGCCGCTATGTAAAAGACACCCCCATGAGCATAGGGGCCGGGGTTAATTTTGAGACCAAAGCGGGCATCCTCTCGCTGAATTATGGCATCGGCAATCAATTTAACAATGGTTTTGACGTGCGCAGCGGAAAGATCCACTTTGGGTTAACGGCGTTGTTCTAAACACATCAATAAAGGATTAAAGATAAAAGATGAAGGATTAAAGAGGGATGCAGAAAGCAAGAGACAAGACTAACGATTTAGCAACTTAGTCTTAATACGAAATACAGTATACAATGTACAATCCCAGACTAATGACTTGCGACTATATTAATAGTAGAACCTGATAACTTTTGAACTTGTAACTTTATAACTGAATGTAAAATGGATAATGGAAGATGGAATTACGTACGACTTATGACCAGCGACTTATGACTAGTGCCTATTTTACCTATTAAAAACCAAACACTACGAACTAAAGACTTAACTTCCACTTATATTAAAAACCCGCCCACTTACAGATTTTTTTTGAAGTATTAAACCCTGCTTCCATTTTGTAAAAACAGGCATTTTCTTTTTAAACCGGCTGTTGCCCTGAGTAAAGGCAAATTAACGCTGTAAACGCTTATGCGCTTGCTATACCAAATGCAAAACCAAGAGGATGCGAGCCCGCCGGATCGAGCAAAAAATAAATTATATTTGTATATAGTCCTTTATCTCCATTCATGAAACATTTTCTATTTTTCCTTTTCACCCTCGCGGCGCTTTTTTCAGGGGCACAGATTAATTACAGCAAACAAAACATCGACCTGGTAGGCTTTATAAATCCCAACTTTGGAGTGCCCGCCAACGACAACAAATATTACTCAGGCTGCTGGGGCTGGTACCAGCAAAGCAAAAACAAAGAGTATGCCATTTCGGGCGCCAGCAACGGCACCTATTTTATTGATGTAACCAATCCCGCCACACCCAGCGTATCGGCTTATGTGGCCGGCAAGCTTGGCTGCACCTGGCGCGAGATAAAAACCTACCAGAACTATTGTTACATCATCAGCGACGATCCGAAGCCAAATAAATTCCAGATCGTAGACATGCAATACCTGCCCGACAGTGTGCACATTGTACACGACGGCACTTCTATTTTTGAGCACGCCCACACGCTGTGGATCGACAAGGATAAAATGTACGTGGGCCTGGTAAGCTACACCGCCGGCTTTTCGAGCATGAACATATACAGTTTGGCCACGCCCAGTGTGCCGGTGCTGCTCAGGGAGCTGCAGCAGGATATTGCCCCGCCGCTTATTAACGAAGTACACGACATGTATGCCCGCAACGACACCGTGTATGCCTCCTGCGGCTGGGAGGGCCTGTATGTTTTAAAATACAATAGCACCACCAATAATTTTACACAGCTGGGCTCTTATGCCAATTATGCCAGCCCGGCCTATAACCACTCCAGCGCCCTTACCAAAAACGGCAAGTACCTGGTGTTTTGCGACGAAGTGCCTCCCACCAAACCCATACGGTTGGTGGATGTGCAAAACCTGGGCAACATACAGCCGGTGCAAACCTTTAATCCCTACCCCACCACCACTCCGCATAACCCTTATATGCTGGGCAACGATTTTGTAGTGGTATCGTGCTATATGGACGGGCTTTATATTTACGATATTTCGCAGCCGGGCAATGCCGCCGTATCAGGCTACTTTGATACACATTACCAGGGCGGCGGCAACGTGGGCGATTATTTTGGCGCCGCTTACCGCGGCAATTGGGGGGCATACCCTTACTTGCCCAGCGGGTTGATCATTGCGCAGGACATGCAAAACGGCGTATACATACTGGATGCCACCCAGGCGTTTAATAACCGTGTGGGCATTAAGCAAAACCAGGCGCAAAGCCCTTTAAACATTTATCCTAACCCGGCATCGGGCACGCTGTTTATTAACAGTGCCACTGCTGCCCCTGCGCTTATACAGGTGAGAAACACGCTGGGCCAGTTAATTTACGAAAAACAGGTGCCCGGGCCTGTCAGCGAGCAGTTGAATGTGCGCAACTTTGAAAATGGCACCTACATTCTTACCCTTACCGAACCGGGCCGCAGCCTGCATCAAAAAATTATCATTCAGCATTAAAAAGAAAACATAACATTAATCACCACCACATGAAAAACAAATACCTGATTCTTATCGCGCTTCTGGCAGTTTGCCTCTATTCAAAAAGCCAGTATTCCGCTTCTAATTTTACCCTTATCGGCCAGCTTGATCCGGAAACCGGGCTTAACAGCTGGGGCAATAAATATTCAGGCTGCTGGGGCTGGTACCAGGCCAGCACCAATAAAGAGTATGCCATTTTGGGCTCACAAAGCGGCACCTATTGGGTAGATGTTACCAATCCTGCCACACCAACCGTATCGGCCTACCGCGCAGCGCAGGTAAGCGGCGCCATCTGGCGCGAGATAAAAACCTACGGACATTACTGTTATGTGGTGAGCGACGATTTTTCTCCGAACAACAGCCTGCAGATTTTTGACATGCAGTATTTGCCCGACAGCGTGAGCAAGGTATACGACAGCCAGAGCTTATTCAGCCGGGGCCATACCCTGTGGGTGGACGGAGATAAATTATATGTTGGCTCTGTAACTTACACCACCAGCAGTAATGTTTCGAGCATGGAAGTGTTTAGCCTGGCCAATCCTGCCAGCCCGGTACGCATCCGCCGGCTCAACCAGGATTATTTTTTTATTAACCACGTGCACGATATGCATGTGCGCCGCGACACCGTGTTTGCCTCCTGCGGTTATCAGGGCCTTTACATGTTTAAATTAACCGCTGCAGGCACATTCAGCATGCTGGGTTCTCTCACCAGCTACCCTTACTCGGGCTATAACCACAGCAGCTCATGGACCCCTAACGGACAAACGCTGGTGTTTGCCGACGAAGTACCCGACGGCTTACCCATAAAAGTGGCCGATGTGAACAATCTCTCTAACGTACAGGTGCTGGCCACCACCAACCAGTTTACCGCTACCACCCCGCACAATCCATTTGTAGTAAACAACCAATATTGTTTTGTAAGCAGCTATCAGGATGGCTTGCAGCTATACGATATTTCAACCCCGGGCACGCCAACGCTGGCGGGTTATTTTGACTCTTACCCACAGGGCGGCGGCAACACAGGTAACTGGGGCGGCAGCGGCAATGCCTACAACGGGCAATGGGGCAACTACCCTTACCTGCCCAGCAAAACCATTGTTGCCCTGGATATGATCAACGGCCTGTTTTTATTAAAAACCGCCGCTTATCAAAACACGGTAGTGGCCAGCAGCTTCAATGCGCCCGCCCCTTGCACGGGCACAGCCATGGTAATTAATACGAGCACCGGCGCCACCAATTACACCTGGACGCTTAGCGGCAGCAACACCACCACTTCTTCCGCCGTGCACCCTATATTTACCTTTAGCCCGGGTACATACACGCTTAATCTTTTTTCGGCTAACCCGCTTTACTCGGCCAGCAGCACACAAACCTTTACCGTAAATGCGCCTCCTCAGGCATCGCTCAGCGCCAGCATGCCTTCATGCAACACCTGCAACAATGGCAGCATTTCGGTTACCGCTTCGGCTGGCATCAGTCCTTACACCTATGCGTGGGCGCCGGCGGCGGGCAGCACCGCGCAGCTTAACAACGTGGGCCCTGGCTGTTATACCGTAACGGTTAAAGATGCATTGGGCTGCGCGGTTAAAACCTCTACCTGCCTGGCCTCGGTGGCTACCGGCATTACCGGCAACACTTCAAACGGAGGCCCTGCCATTTATCCTAATCCGGCCAAAAACCTGCTTAACATCGATTACCCGGGTACCACCTTTCAATATGTGTTGATCAACAACCTGGGGCAATCGGTTATGAGCCGAAGCAACCAACAGAATAAGGCCACCCTTCACCTCAACGAGCTGGCAGCCGGCATTTACTTTTTGCAGGTGGAGAACGGGGGCGAGCTTTCGCGGCATAAAATAATTATACAGCACTAAAGCCGTTCAAAAAACGGCGGTGTGATTTTATTTTTACACCTTTGCATAAATTTTTGATCCGTCATGTTTTATGTTATCTAAAAATTCCATCATTGGTGTAATTGGCAGCGGTGCCATGGGCAGCGGCATTGCCCAGGTGGCAGCTACTGCAGGGCATTCTGTAATTGTATACGACAATAACCAGGGCGCGCTCGACAAAGCGCAGAAAGCGTTAAACACCTCGCTCGAAAAGCTGGTTGAAAAACAAAAGATCACCCCTCAGCTGCAACAAGCTGTTTTGGCCGCCATTCGTTTTGTGCCCGAACTCAAAGCACTGGCTGATTGCAACCTGGTTATCGAAGCCATTGTGGAGAACCTCGACGTTAAAAAAAAGCTGTTTACCGAGCTCGAGCAGCTGGTGGGTGCTAACAGTATTCTGGCCTCCAATACCTCATCGCTCTCTATCACCTCCATTGCCGCTGCCTGCACAAAACCGCAGCGTGTCATGGGCATTCATTTTTTTAACCCGGCCACGCTGATGCCGCTGGTTGAAATCATTCCTGGTATTGCCACCGATGAAGCATTGCTGCAGGACGCTAAAAACCTGGTGAGCAGCTGGGGCAAAACCACCGTGGTAACTAAAGACACCCCGGGCTTTATTGTGAACCGCGTGGCCCGGCCTTTTTACAGCGAAGCCCTGCGCATTTACGAAGAAGGCATTGCCGATATGCCCACCATTGACTGGGCCATGAAAGAAATTGGCGGTTTTAAAATGGGGCCCTTTGAGCTGATGGACCTGATTGGCCACGATGTGAATTATGTGGTGACTGAAACCGTGTGGAAACAATTTTATTTCGATCCCAGGTTTAAGCCGGCGCTTTCGCAAAAACGCCTGCTGGAAGCCGGTTTTTTAGGCCGCAAGAGTCAGCGAGGCTTTTATAACTATGCCGAAGGAGCCGCTTTGCCGGCACCTCAAAAAGATGCTGAGCTGGGCAGCCTGGTGTTTAAACGGATACTGGCCATGCTGATTAATGAAGCTGCCGACACGCTGTATTTAAAAATAGCCACCGCGCCCGATATTGACCTGGCCATGACCAAAGGGGTAAACTATCCCAAAGGCCTGTTAAAATGGGCCGATGAATGGGGCATTTCAAACGTTGTAAAGGAATTAACAGCCCTTAAAGATTTTTACGAGGAAGACCGCTACCGGATCTCTCCCCTGTTAAAACAACTCTTTATTCATAAAAAAACCTTTTACTAATTAAGGCGCGTGCTTTACGCGACAGAGCAAATAAAAATTTGCTGAATCCTTTGGTTTTCGTTATTTTTGGATAATTGAGCATATTAAACCCATGAAAAACAGCTTTTTGACCATTTTTGGTGTTACTTTCGTTTTATCCATTCTTTTTTTCTCATGCCAGAAGAAAAAAGATGAAGGTATTTCACCCAGCTATAAAGAAGAGCAAGGCACCGGCGGTAATCCTTTTCCTAACAACCCTACCGTTACCGGAAGCTCTACGCTTACCAACCCTGCTACCAATAATTCAAGCCTGCTGGTAGGCGGCACCGGATGGAGCAATCCTACCTGCGCTTCTACCATGAGCACCACTCTGAAAGGCATTAACGGCAGTGTGGATGTTACCCTCACCTTTTTTGGCCCGCCAAGCACCGGCACTTATAACATTGGCCCTTCACCATCACAAGCCCAGGTTTGCAGCATGACCGCTGTAAATGTACCCAACCAGCCGGCAGGCATTGTATGGTATGCCAAAAGCGGCATGGTGTCTGTAAACACCACTACCAGCTCTATACAGGCTTCCTTCTCAGGCATTGTCTGCACACAATCCACCTTCAATTTTCCGGTGGTTACTGTAAGCGGTGTGCTGGGCTGCAATTAACATAAATAGATATAAGAAATTAAAAGCGGGCAGAATTGCCTGCTTTTTTTATTTTTACGCTGGTGTATCTTTTCAGGCGCATATCCCGTTTTTTTGCCACACATTACGCGATCGATGCGCGGGCGCTTGGCCTCATGCGCATTGGCACTGCCCTGGTAGTGCTTTGCGATTTGCTGATCAGGGGCAGTGACCTTACCGCGCACTACACCAACCAGGGCATCTGGCCCACGCAGCTTTTAACCAATTTCGGATGGAAAACAGGGTTCTGGAGCCTGCACTCGCTTTACGGTTCATATGGCTGGGCCCTGTTTCTTTTTTGTTGCCATGGTTTTTTTGCCCTTTGCCTGCTGTTGGGTTATTACACCCGCTTTGCCACGCTCATGGTGTGGCTATTTGCTATTTCGCTGCATAACCGCAATTTATTCATTCTTCAGTCGGGCGACGACCTCTTGCGCCTGCTGTTGCTTTGGGGATTATTTTTACCCTGGCACCGGCGTTACGCGCTCGATACATGGTCAAACCGCGGCAGTGCCACGTTAAACACCACGGCCAATATAGGTTACCTCTTTTTAATTGCCTCTGTATATTTTTTTACTGTAAGCCTTAAGCGCAGCGCCGAATGGCACGGCGAGGGCAGCGCTATTTATTATGCCTTAAGCCTTGAGCAGCTGCGGCTGCCGGGTGGCGACTGGCTTTATCAATATCCCCAGCTCATGCGGGCACTCACCTGGTTTGTATTTTACGCCGAGCTGCTCATTCCTGTGCTTATTTTGCTGCCACAAAAAAAGGGAGTTTTTCGTTTGGCCGGTTTCCTGCTGCTGCTCCTTATTCATGCCGGCATTGGCCTTACGCTGTATGTAGGCTTATTTTTTATCATCAACATTATATCGGGCCTCGCCTTGCTTCCAGGCTTTGTGTTTGATCGTGCCGAAAGGCTGTTTCACTTAAATATAAAAGAAAGCCCGGTAACACAAACACCTAATCCGTTTCGATTTTTAAAAACGGGCGCCTGCATTATTTTAATAATCCTTTGCCTTATTGTGAACCTGGGTTCGGTCAACTGGTTTCCGTACCAACTGCGCACCGAGCTGCAATACGGGGTTAATGCCCTGCGGCTTAACCAGTACTGGGGCATGTTTTCGCCTTCGGTATTAAAAACCGACGGCTGGTTTGTGTATCACGGTGCCGATGCGCTGGGACGCCAATGGGACCTAAGATTGAACCAGGACTACGTGGATTACAAAAAGCCCGATCACATTGTAAGCATGTATAAAAGCGACCGGTGGCGCAAGCTGGCCGAAAACATGCAGAACAACCATTGCACATTTTTAAGGCCGCTGTATTGTAAGTACCTGTTGCACCGCTGGAATGGCCGGCATCCGGAAAAAAAACTCACATCGCTTAACCTGTATTTCCTCCAAAAAAACTCGTTGCCGGATTATCGCGTTACTGCGGTTGAAAAAAAACTATTTTGCATTTGCCTTGATGATTAACACGCACCAGATACTTCATTTTATAAAACACTTTTTTACTGCCAGGCGGAAAGGCCATGGCATTCACTCACCCTTTGCCTACCAGTTGTGCGAAGAGGTTTTTTACAACCCCGACTCTTTTTACGATTTTGAAATTTTGAATGAGGTTCGCAGCAGCTTATGGAGCAATGACACAAAAATTGAGGTGCAGGATTTTGGCGCGGGATCAAAAACCTTTGGCTCAAACGCGCGCCGCATCAGTGCTATTGCCAAGTATGGCATCAGCAGCAACATCCAGTCAGAGCTGCTTTATAAGCTGATAAACTACATGGGCTGCAAAACCAGTTTTGAGTTGGGCACCTCGCTGGGCCTTAATACGCTTTATATGGCCAAGGCCTGCAGTCAGGGGCAGGTATACAGCTTTGAAGGCAGCCCGGCCTTGGTAACTATTGCCAGCGGCCTTGCCAAACAGCTCCAGGCATCCAACATACATTTTGTAAGCGGTCGGTTTGATGATACGCTGCCGCAAACGCTTGCGGCTATCAATAAGATCGACCTGCTTTATGTGGATGGCAACCACACCTACGAGGCCACGCTGCGTTACTTTGAAATGGCGCTGCCTTATGTGCACGAGCAATCGGTGATGATCTTTGACGATATCTACTGGAGCCCGGGCATGACAGCGGCCTGGAAAAAAATAACGGAACACCCGGAAGTGACCCTGAGCCTGGATGGGTTTTATTTTGGCCTGGTGTTTTTCAAAAAAGAAATAAAAGAAAAGACCTGCCTGAAAATCTATTTGTGATTTTTTGGATTTTAAATTTTGGTTTTTAACTGGTCGCATTCCATTTTTGAGGCTTGCAATTTTTCCTGATCTTTAAATTATCTGCTCTTTACCCGTTTTTGAATCGCTTATTTTCAAAGCCAGCTACACATTTTGAGCCAGGCCACAGATAAAGAAAGAGAAATACATGCGCTCGTTGTCGCAAAAAACGACCTGGCTTTTGCCCGGTTGTGCGACGACTATTATGAAGCCGTGTTTAAAAAAGTAAGCGCTTACAACTCCACCATTTACCGGTTGCACGATACGCTGATTGCCGATGTGGTAACCGATTCTTTTCTCAATTATTTTAATCACCCCACCCGATACAATCCTGACAAACAAGGACTTGAATACTTTTTAGTGATGGATGCCGAGGGAGATCTTAAAAATGCACTTCAAAAAATAAAGAGGCATGAAAAAAAATTTCCAAAAGCTGTCGAACTTTCTGAAAAAGGCGGGAATAACTTAACGGAGGAGGACCTGACCCCGCTGGAGCAGCTGGTGAATAAAGAATCGGCAGCGCAGCTGGAGCAATTGCTGGACGATGCTTTTGAAACAGGAACGGATATAGCCATGGCGCAGCTGATGCTGGCGGGCGAGCGAAGGAACGAAGAATATGCGCGCCTGCTGAAGATCGGACATTTGCCATTGGAGGCTCAGCGGCAGGAGGTAAAAAAACAAAAAGACCGGATTGACAAGATCATCCGCCGGAAAATAAGGACCGGCAACAACGATGGATAAATTAAAACTACTGGAAATAACCTTTCAAAAGCTGGCCACCAACCAAAGCTTTATAGCCTATTACCTGCATCAAAGCGCGCTGCAGCAGCATAAAACGCAGGCAGAAGTGATGGCAGCCCTAAACTGCACCCCCGAGAATTATTACAAGCTGGCGCTTTGCCAGGCTCCCGATCCCAACCGATCCGACTTTACAGAGCGCGTGGCTAACATTGCGGGATATGCCCACATACCGGTGCCCGCGCTTGCCAAGCTCATCAAAAACGTAGCTCAACCTGAAACTTCCGTTTCACCCGGCAACCCTGTTTTTGCATTTATTCAAAAAACTTTGGCCGCTTTTAATAGGGTTATTCCTTCGGGAATCACAAAAGCAGCGCCAACCTTTTACCGTACGGCGCTTTCGGCCTGCGCCCTGCTGTTTTTATTTATGACAGTAACGGCCCGCGTGGATTTTAATAACAGCGATTTTTATTCCAAAAATTATTCACCATACAAGGACTCCGTAAAACACTTATGCCTGCAGGATAACACACGCCTGCAGCCTGTTGCCTTTTAACCCACCACCATTTTATGACGATCCTGCCTTTCAAAAAATTAAATATTGTCCTTGGCTGGCTGGTATGGCTCATTGCCAGCCTTACTTACTTTTTTTCACTCGAGCCAACTGCCAGCTTTTGGGACTGCGGCGAGTATATTGCCTGTGCCTACCGGCTTGAAATAGGCCATCCGCCGGGCGCGCCTTTTTTTATGCTGGTGGGGCGACTTTTTTCATTATTCGGCGGAGCCGATCCTGCAACAGCGGCCTATATGATCAATATCATGAGTGCGCTTTGCAGCTCCTTCAGCATTTTATTTTTATTCTGGATCATTACACGGCTGGGCGTGAAAATATATGGGCAAAAAGCAGAAGCCCTGGATACTGCCAAACAATGGGCCATACTGGGCGCGGGCCTGGTGGGCAGCCTGGCCTTTACATTTTCTGATACCTTTTGGTTTAATGCGGTGGAGGGCGAGGTGTATGCCATGTCATCGCTTTTTACGGCCATTGTATTTTGGGCCATTTTAAAGTGGGACGAGGAGGATAACGATAACCCCGTAGGAGCCCTGCGCTGGCTCATCCTGATCAGTTATCTTATTGGGGTTTCCATTGGCGTGCACCTTCTCAGCCTGCTGGTCATCCCGGCCATCTGTTTTATAATCTGGTATAAAAAATATCCATACAGCCGCAAAGGCTTTTTTATTACCGGCTTTGTTTCGCTAGCTGTGCTCGGTTTTATTCAAGACCTCCTCATTCCTAAAATTGTAAAATTCCTTAGCGACTGCGAGGTGTTTTTTACCAATACCCTGCACCTGGGTTTCAGCAGCGGCACATGGATTTATTTTTTACTGCTGGCTGTAGCGTTGAGCGGCCTTATTGCATATACGGCTACAAAAAAGGAAAAACACTACCGCCTGGGATTTTATGCAGGCATTGCTTTTTGCGGTATAAGTGTTATCGCAGCGCCATCTGCCAGCGGGTTCATCACTCGCCTGCTATGCCTGGGCGCCGTTTTATACGCCATTCACAGGTTCAAAACAAAAACGGTAACTCTCCACGCCGTATTTATGAGCTTTGCCACCCTGTTAATCGGTTATTCCTCGTTTTTTGTACTGGTTATCCGCTCGCAGGCCAATCCGCCTATGGATGAGAACGATCCTGAAAATGCGCCCAACATGCTTTCGTACCTGCTGCGCGAGCAATATGGTGAAATACCGCTGGTGTATGGGCGGTATTACAATGCTCCTTCGCTGCCCCGAAGCCAGCACGGCAATGGCGATCCGTTGTATGCGCGTGATGAAACAAGTAAAAATTACAGGGTAATTGATTCACGTAAAAACTCAGTTCCAAAATACGAAAAGGAATTCTGCACCTTTTTTCCGCGCATGCACAGCCTTCAGGCCAGCCATGTGCCCGGCTACCGGTATTGGGGCGATGTGGCCCACCACCACAAAAACAAAATAACCGAAGGTGAAAACGGCCAGGCGGAAACAACCGAGGTGCCCAACATGGCCGCCAATCTCATTTATTTTTCGCAGTACCAGGTGGGCTATATGTACCTTCGTTATTTCTTCTGGAATTTCATCGGCCGGCAAAACGACGTGCAGGGCACGGTGAGCAATCCCCTGGAAGGCAACTGGGTGAGCGGTATAAAACCGCTTGACGACGCTCTTTTGAACACCGATACAGGGCAAAACGTATACCGCAATAGAAATAACTATGGCACCAATCATTTTTACGGATTGCCCCTCCTGCTTGGTTTCTGTGGTTTGTTGTTCCATTTTAAGCGCAGCCGGAAAGATGCCTGGGTAGTGATGTGTTTTTTCCTGGTGACCGGCTTTGCTATTATCCTGTATTTAAATCAATCGCCCATGCAGGTGCGTGAGCGCGACTACGCCTATGTGGGAAGCTTTTACGCCTTTGCCATATGGATAGGCTTGGGAGTGTTGTACCTGGTGGAGCTGCTGGGCAAAAAAATTTCAGGCAAAAAAACAATTGCCCTGGTTGTTATTACCAGTATGGTGGTGCCCTGTATTATGGCCAAAGAGGGCTGGGACGATCACAACCGGTCGCTGCGCACCCTCTCGCGCGACACGGCCATCAATTACCTGCAAAGCTGTGCGCCCAATGCAATTTTATTTACCAATGGCGATTGCGACACATTTCCACTCTGGTATGCGCAGGAGGTGGAAAACATACGCACCGATGTGCGGGTGGTTTGTCAAAGCCTGCTCAGCACCGATTGGTATATCCGCCAGATGCGCCGCGCCGCTTATCTCAGCAAGCCTGTGCCCTTCTCCATTCCCGAAGAAAAGCTGGAAGCCGAAAAGATGAGCTTTGTGGTGCTGGATGGACGGAATCCCGCACCGGTAAAACTGCAGGATGCACTGGCCGGAGCCCTGAGCAACGATCCATCCAGTAAAATCGATCACGATGGAATGATATTAGATGTATTGCCGGCAAAAAACTTTTACCTGGAAGTGGATAGCGACGCCGTAATGAGAAACAAAGTTATTTTGCCAGGCGACACAGCGCGGATGGTTAAGCGGATGAGCTGGAATTTCGGCGGCAGAAGCTTTATCCAGAAAAACGAGATGATGATTCTTGACCTGCTGGCCAATAATAACTGGGAGCGGCCCATATATTTTACCAGCCCGGCAGCCGATGCCTGCGCGGGGCTTAATCATTACCTGCAGGCCGAAGGATTGACTTACCGCCTTGTGCCCATCCGTCAAACAGAGTTGGAAAAGGCGGAAGGCGGACGGGTAAACACCGAAGCGATGTATGATAATATGATCCATAAATTCAGGTGGGGCGGCATGAACAAACCCGGAGTGAACCTCGATGAAAACTGCCGGCGCATGCCCATGAACCTGAGAATGCAAATGGGCGTATTGGCCAATGCACTTATCCGCGAAGGCAAAAAGGAAAAAGCAAAACAGATTGTGGATCTTTGTCTTGAGCAGATGCCCGATGAAACGGTGCCGTTCGACGCCTCCATCTTTAACATTTGCCGGGCACATTATGAGCTGGGAGATACCGCAAAAGGCAACGAGCTGGCAAAAAAGCTATTCGACGTGTTTGAAGGCGATCTGCGGGTGCATAGCAGCCTGAAGCCCAACCAGAAAAGTTTTTACCGCGGTGAGATGGACCAGGCTAAAGCCATACTTAGAAATTTAACCGCCCTGGCGCAGCAATACAAACAGGACTCACTGTTTCATAACTTTGTGCAGCGGCTGTACCGGGTGATCCCACGCGAAGAGCTGGAACCCGAGAGACAACAGGTAATACCGTAATGAGTTCCTAGTTTTTAGTGTTTAGTTTTTAATAGAAATAGTCGTTGGTCGAAAGTCATTAGTCGCAATGTTAGTTGTACATTGTACTATGTATTTTATATTAAGACTGTGTAGACAGAGTATCGTCTTGCTTCTTGTCTCCTATCCCCTGATTCCCTTTGACACACACCATTTTCCATTAGTTTAAAAGTTACAAGTTAGCAAGTTCACTGTCACCCTGAGTAATTTCTTCACTTTGCGAAGAAAAGTTGGTGAAGAAATTGTATTGAAGGGTGGTTCTTACTTCCTGTATCCATGTTCTGTATGTGTCTTTTATCTTTCATCCTTCCTCTCTTATCCTATCCTATTTCCTGTTCATGTTTCTTTGAATCTTGAATTCATTTCTCCTGGCACCAAATTAGCTTGTTTGCCAAAAAACAGAATCATGGGAATTCTTGGCGCTTTTATCATTGCTCTTTTTATGGCTATTTTATTCTCGCCTTACAAGCGCAACGATTCGTTTGTTCCGCTGCTCATCCTTTTTTTAATCCTATTTGCTGCAGGCATCGCTGCTCAGTTCTGGATAGTCCCTTTTGGGCCGGTATTCTGGGGGGTGTCCTGGCTGCGCATTCTATTTATCATTTTTATTTTTGCCCTGCTTTTTTCCGCCCCTGCCCCACACCGCCGTACCGGCATAACCGAATCGGCCGATACGCCTGCTGCGGCCGCCGCAATAGGAGCCCTCGTCTGGATCGTTCTCATTATACTGGTGGTTGCCATTGTGATCGGCATTTATTTTTCAGAGTCGCTGCAGTTTAACAAAACATTAAGCTGATTGGCTGTAGAAAAAAACAGGCGGTTTGTAGAAATAATACAGCACTAAAAAACCGGAGAGATCTCCTAAATGCCATTTGTACCAAACACTGATAGACTGGCATAATTTTTTCGCAGGTAATTACAGGTAATGATTTAAACTATTCGCAAAATGCCTCTGTTGTTTTTTATCTTCACTATTCTTTGGCAACAGCCTTTTGCTGTAAAATGCTCGGCCTTTGCCGCTAATGATTTTATTCCGGAGCGGTATAGCTGCGAGGGCACCAACATCAACCCTGAGTTTTACATTGAAAATATACCTGCCAATGCCAAAACCCTGGCTTTTATTGTTGAAGATCCCGATCCTGCATTCGGCACCTTCGATCACTGGGTGGTATGGAACATCCCGCTCAGTTCAAAAATAAAAGAAGACAGCGCCCCTGGCATTGTTGGGGTAAACAGCCGCAAAGAAAATAAATACACAGGCCCCTGCCCGCCAAGTGGCGTACACACCTATCATTTTAAGCTTTATGCTCTTGATGCGAATTTAAACCTGCCAAAAAACTCGGGTAAAAAAGAATTGCTGGCCGCCATGCAATCGCACATTATTGCCACTGCTGAAACTGCCGGAAGGTTTAATAAATAGTTGTTAGTTTTTAATAGGTAAAACAGTCGCTGGTCATTAGTCGTACGTAACTCCATCTTCCATTTTACATTTTCCATTCAGTTATAAAGTTACAAGTTCAAAAGTTACCAGATTCTGCTATTAATACAGTCGCAAGTCATTGGTCATTAGTCTAGGATTGTACATTGTATACTGTATTTTGTATTAAGACCAAATCGTAAGTTGCTCTCTCAATTCCTTCTTCCACTGTCACCCTGAGTGATTTTCCGCTTCCATGTGCTGAATTAAGATATCATCTTCTCAAAATCCTCTTCACTGATGATCTTTACACCGGCGCTTTGCGCTTTTTTGAGCTTTTCAGGGCCCATGTTTTCACCCGCCAGCACATAGCTGGTTTTTTTTGAGATTGAGCCCGAGTTTTTACCGCCGTTAAATTCAATGAGATCTTTCAGCTGATCGCGGCTATACTTATTAAACACCCCACTGATCACAAATGTAAGCCCGTTCAGCTTATCGCTGCCCCCTTGCTGTTGATCGTTGCTCAGCGCAAATTGCAGCCCCGCTGTTTTTAAGCGTGCCATAATTTCGCGGTTTTTGGCATTGGCAAAAAATTCAAAAATACTTTCCGCAATAGTGCCACCCACTTCATCAATGTCGAGCAGCTGCTCTTTTGAAGCGTTTACCAGCACATCGAGCGATTTGACTTTTCGGGCAATTTTTTTAGCGGTGGTTTCGCCCACGTGCCTGATGCCAATGGCATACAACACCCGCTCAAAAGGCACCTGCTTGCTGGCCTGCAGGCCTTCTATCAGGTTATTGGCCGATTTTTCGGCCATACGTTCCAGTGGCAGCAACTGTTCTTTTTTAAGATCGTATAAATCTGCAATGTTGTGTATCAGGCCCGCATTAAATAGCTGCTCTATGGTTTCGCCTCCCAAGCTGTCAATATTCATGGCCTTGCGCGATACAAAATGCTCCATTTTACCCTTTACCTGCGGCGGGCAGCCGTTCTCATCCGGGCAAAAGTGATTGGCCTCGCCCTCCTTGCGCATTAGCGCGGTACCACATTCGGGACAGTGCGTGGCATAAATTGTTTTTTGCGAGCCGGGTTTTCGCTTTGTCAGATCCACGCCCATAATTTTTGGAATGATCTCCCCGCCTTTCTCTACAAATACCAGATCACCCACCCGCACATCCAGTTTCTCAATAATATCGGCATTGTGCAGCGAGGCGCGTTTTACCGTGGTACCTCCCAAGGGCACAGGCTTTAAATTGGCCACCGGGGTAATGGCGCCGGTGCGGCCCACCTGGTAGCTGATGCTCAGCAGCTCGGTGCTTACCTGCTCGGCCTTATATTTATAGGCAATGGCCCAGCGCGGCGATTTGGCGGTAAAGCCCAGTTGCAGCTGCTGTTTGTAGTCATCCACCTTTATCACAATGCCATCAATATCAAAGGGCAGGTTAAACCGCTCTTTATCCCAATAATGGATGTATTCGATCACCTCCTGTATGTTGTTGAGAAGCTTTGAATGCCCGCTTACCTTAAAACCCCAGCTTTTGGCCACCTGCAGGTTTTCGTAATGGCTTTTGTGCGGCACATCCTCACCCAGCATGTAATACAAATAACAGTCGAGTTTGCGCGAGGCCACCACGGCACTGTCCTGCATTTTCATGGTGCCGCTGGCCGTGTTGCGGGGATTGGCCAAAGGCGGCTCGCCAATTTCCTCGCGCTCTTTGTTTATTTCGTCAAACACCTTGCGGGGCATAAATATTTCACCGCGAATTTCAAACAACTCGGGATACTTTCCTTTGAGGGCAAGGGGCACCGATTTGATGGTTTTTACATTGGTGGTCACATCGTCGCCCTGCACCCCATCACCGCGGGTTACCGCCTGCAGCAATTGCCCGTCTTTATAAGTAAGGCCTATGGAAAGCCCGTCGAATTTTAGCTCGCACACATATTTCACGGACGAAGGGCCTGTGCCGGAAAAGCCCAATCCCTCCTGCACCTTTCGGTCAAAGTCAATCATATCTTCCACGCCATAACTGTTCGAAAGCGACAGCATGGGATATTTGTGTTTTACCGATTTAAACTCTTTGGTAATGGCACCTCCCACCCGCTGGCTGGGCGAGGTAGGCAGCAGCAGCTCCGGAAATTGTTTCTCGAGGGCTATCAGCTCTTCCAAAAGCTTATCAAACTCAAAGTCGCTGATGGTGGGATGATCCAGTACGTAATAATTATGATTATGCTTTTCCAGCTCGGCAGAGAGCTGCTGAATTTTTTTTTGTGCCTGGGTTTTGTCCATAAGCCAAATATACTATCTTAAAATATTTTTTAATTTAAATGCCATTACTCTTTATTAAGCAGGCCCACAATTTGTTCCAGGTACAGTTTATCCACCGCATCAAAATCGTTCAGCAGGTCGCTGTCCACATCCAGCACACCGGCCACTCTTTTATCACCGGTAAATATGGGAATTACAATTTCGCTTTTGCTTAAGGCGCTGCAGGCAATATGCCCCGGAAACTGATCCACATCGGGCACAACAATGGTTTCCATTTTTTGCCAGGCAGTGCCGCATACACCTTTTCCTTTGGCAATGCGCGTGCAGGCTATCGGTCCCTGAAAGGGTCCAAGCACCAGCGTGCCATCTTTAACCAGATAAAACCCCACCCAAAAAAAGCCAAGACCATATTTAAGTGCGGCAGTGATATTAGCCATGTTGGCAATCATGTCTTTTTCGCCATCCACCAAAGCCTGTATTTGCGGAACCAGTTCTTTATACTTTTCTTCCTTGGAGGTTGCTGTTATAATGAGGTTGTCTGCCATAAGGCAAATTTATGCATCTTCCCCTAATATTGCCATTTATACCAAAGGTAAATATGGCTGCGGAGGTGTTACTTTGAAATAATCAGCTTTTTGCTGGCCGATTCAGAATTAGCGGTTATTTTGTAAAAATACACGCCGGCAGAAAGCTCGGCAGTATTAAACAACACTTCCTGCTTGCCTTCGCCCATGCTTTTGTTGGCTATAAGCGTAACTGCGTTTCCTAAAACATCGGTAACTTCCAGTGTCACTTTTGCGGGTGCATCCAATTTAAAAACAAACGTGCATGTATGGCTGGCCGGGTTGGGATAAACATTTATAAAAAACTGTTTTTCGGGATTATTTTTTGCCGGCCCCATACCCACAGTCACATAATCTTCAAAATGCAGAATAACATCGTCGGTATTAAAATTAGCGCTGGTAACGGCGATGGGATATCCGTTCTCATTTTGTGCCTTTATGTGCGCTAATTGCTGGCCTTTATCCACAACAATACCAAGCGAAGGATCAACCGGGAAATTTACAGAGGGAATGATGACCGTTAGCGTATCGTTGCTTACATAAGAGGTAAACGAGGCTATATTTCTTTTTTGCCAATAATCCGCAAAAAAATCCATATTGGTGATAAAAACACCCGGGGGCAATGCACCGATCAGATCCTGTTCGGCAGTTAGTTTAAACAGGCGCGTTGGATGAATTAACAGCACGTTGGGCGCATTATTGTCCATATTGCGCTCAATCACGTCTAACCAGATGGCCACTTTTTGCGGATAATTAACCGGTGATATTGGCCCTTCGGCCTGTGAAAACACATCAGAAATAGTCATTGGGTATTCCCAAACCGTTGAAACCGCTCCTGCCAGTACGTGGTCTTTGCGCTGCTGATAAGGAAAACTGGTTAACACATTGGCAGCAGAAAGCGTAGTGCTGTTGGTATAGCCTAATGTATCCAACGCATTAATTATTTTGTCGTTGTAACACAGGTGACCGGCTCTGAATGTTTTAACGGTAATTCCAAACTGGTTTTCCAATATTTCTTTAGACACTTCCGTTTCCCCCAAAACCGTACCGCCCACCGTTGAGCCGGAGCCGGAGTTATAGGGCGCATAATTCGACGTGTCGTTTCCAAGTACTCCCAGCGGGAAAGCAACCTCATCGTCAAAATCGGGAAAATGCCCAACCGAATGACTTCCGGCAACATGCCCGTCGTTTAAAACATCCTGCATTTTTGGTATGGTGCTTAAATTATAAAAGTCATCCAGCAATCCATCATTAATATAGTGGGTGGTAAAAAAATAAGAAGCTTTAATTCCCAACGATTTTTCATACTGGGAATAATAATACATGGTATCGTACGCCGAAGTTGCATCCACGTCGTGCGTAATAATTAAGGATGTTTTGCTGTCATACGGTGATGTGTGCCACCAGGCCGCTCTTGGTGCGTGAGCCAGGTAAATTCCTTTCACAAATAACATGATAGCATCGGATGTAGGCTCAAATCCGTTTGAATAAGAGCGATTGGCGTCATAATCCAGGTCCTGCTGATTAATAATGATCAAATTCCTGAACGAAAATCCCAATGCGTAAGCCCCTCCCGCACCATAGCTTTTTTTTGATATGGCAGTGGTGCTATCGTCAAATACTGCCATCTGCAACGCATTTACCAGGGTATAGCTGCGCGAGCTGATCACCGATGCATAGCTTGTGTCCCCCAGCGAAATGGTTTGTTCCAAACTATCGTTTAACCACTTAAAACAGGGGCCTCCTAAAAAATTATTAAATTTCATAGAATAATGCGTTGTGCTGTACGCATCTGCCGCAATGCCAAACAATGGATAGAAATAAGGATCTTTCATATTGGGAACAATCAGCACCCCGCCATTCGTCACATAGCTTATCAGTGAATCCTTTTCGGGCAATGCAAAAGTGCTCACATCAAACCTTGACGAAGCAAGGATAAGACCGTAATTTTTAGCAATGTTAACATCAGAAGTAACAATAAAAGGAATTCCTGCCGTTTTTAAAATGTGCTTCGCAGAAAACATTTCCGCATCCGACGTTTCGGCATTATTTATGGTAAGATCCAATAAAGCAACGGTGCGCTTATTGGCACCGGCAGAAATTTGGGCTGA
The DNA here is from genome assembly GCA_044221905.1 of Bacteroidia bacterium. Classification (GTDB taxonomy): domain Bacteria; phylum Bacteroidota; class Bacteroidia; order B-17B0; family Aurantibacillaceae; genus Aurantibacillus. The sequence continues at coordinate 298,439 of JBGAOE010000003.1, read as the reverse complement.
AACAGAAGTACAAACTGAAACTAGAAAAAGAATTGCCGGGATTAAAGATGGTTTCCGCATTTTCTAAGTTAGATATTTTTTTGATCGTAATGGCATTTATCTCAAAAAGCCACAGAATACCGATAATTAAAAGGTTTTATATCCTCTTTTTAATCTTTTATCATTAAAAAACAGTTATCTTACCGTTATGCAAGCCTTTATTATGAAACTATTTTTTATCTGCTGCCTGCTGGCGGGCCGGTTTATAACACCCGCGCAAACCATTGAATCTTCAAGCCACAGCACTACGGGCTATGTTCGCAGCGATGGCACTGTTGAGAACAGCAGCCATTCCACCACCGGCTATATCCGCAACGATGGCAGCGTTGAAAACGCCTCGCACCAAACCATTGGCTATATAAGAATTGACGGCACCATCGAAAACAGCAGCCACGGCACCGTGGGTTACATCCGGAAAGAAGGTACGGTTGAAAATTCATCGCATCAAACCATCGGCTACATCCGCCAGGACGGCACGGTCGAAAACGCCTCACACCAAACCATTGGTTATGCCCGTGAGATAAAAAAAGAATGGGCCGCTGTGGTGTATTTTTTCTTTCAGTTCAAAAACTGAGTAAACACGATCCCGGCTCTTTTTCCGGACGAGGATCTCAAATAATCAGCTGCAAGCCATCGGCGGCAAGCTCCACGTTTTCGGGCAGCTCTTTGCTCACGGTCGCGTGCAGGCCCAGCTGGTGCGAAATATGCGTCAGGTAGGCTTTACGCGGTTTCAATTCCCTTATCATGGCCAGCGCCTCATCCAGCGTAAAATGCGACACATGCGATTCGCGCCGAAGGGCATTGAGCACCAGCACATTTAAATTGCGAAGCTTTTCTTTTTCGGCACCCGCAATAAAATTAGCATCGGTGATGTAGGCAAAGTCATTGATCCTGAAACCTTTTACCGGCAGCTTGTAATGCAACACATTTATCGGCTCAAGGCGCAGGTCGCCCACGGTAAAAGGATCGTTGTCAAAATCAAACACGTCCACCTGCGGAATGCCAGGGTATTTAATCTCCTCAAAAATATATGCAAACTCGCGGTGCAGGGCCTTTTTTACGTTTTCGGTTACATACACCGGCATGCGCATGTGGTTGATAAAATTAAATGCCTTTACTTCGTCCAGGCCCGCCACATGATCTTTATGCTCGTGCGTAAACACTACCGCATCCAGGCGCCTGATGCGCTCGCGCAGCAGCTGCTGCCGGAAATCGGGTCCCGAATCGATCACCAGCCGTGTGGCAGTGCTTTCAACCAGCACCGAAGAGCGCAGACGCTTGTCTCTGGGATCAGCACTGGAGCAAACCTCGCAGGGACAGGCTATCAGCGGCACACCCTGCGAGGTGCCGGTGCCTAAAAAGGTTACTTTGATCGGTTGGGCGCTCATATAATAATTGTTACAGCAAGTTACGTTAAATTTCAGGATTTAAACAAGTAGCCCGCCTGGTTAAAATTAAACGTTACGCCCACCACCACCCTGCCGGCCGAAGAAAGACTGTGGCTCGACACCCGCTCATACGCATTGAACTGCCACGACACATTAAAAACAAACGACTGGTAGCTCACATCCAGGCCGGGACCCATCAAAAGCAGGTCTTCGCCGGTATCGGCATCCAGGCGGCCGTTGGTATACAAACCCCGGCTGTATTCATAATTGGCAAGCACCGAAGGGTACAGAACCACATTTTTTACCGGCAGGCGTGCAAACAGCGATACAACCTGGTTATACGAATGGGCCAGGCGCTCGCCGAACTTGTTTTTGCCATTGAGCTTCAGCAGGCTGTTGGTGCTAAGCCCCCAGCGGTTTTTACTGATGATGTAGTTGATGTAATAAAAGTGATCGTAGCTGCCGGTGCCACTTTGTGTCAACAGGCTCATCCGCCGGCCATTTTCGTTTTTGGCCTGGTAATTGCCCAGCGGCAATTTAATGCCCGCACCAAAAATAAGGCGCTGCCGGATCGCATAATCGCCCAGGCGCCTGATTAAATGATAAGCCACAAATAAAGAAGGATCACCCAGCCCGGTGGTGGATGTTTTTTGATCGTCGTAGCGGGTTTTAATCTGCTGCAGCGGCGCAATAAAATTCACCTCCCAGCGCGGGTGCAAAAAATATTTGCCGCGCAGCTCAAACACTTTAAAGCTCTCATAATCCCTGCTGGAATGGTTGCTTGTTTTCACCATCGAGTCGCCGGGCACTATGTTGGGATTGTGCATGGTGCGATAAGCCCCGGGCATAAAAAAGCTGGAGCGCTGCTGGTAGGTGCGGTACCCGTTAAACATCCGGTAGCGGTGCACCAGCGCCAGCTGGCTCTGATTGTCATAAGGCGTAAGGCCCATAAAATTACCGCACATGTCGCAGGCCAAAAATTTAAGGCTGCCTAAAAAAAGGAAACTGAATAAATAGGTTTTCATAGCTGATTTTTTTAATCAACCATTACAGCCTTAAGAAAAATAAATTTAACCGCTTATTCCGTTACCGCCACATCCACCGACACCGTTTCGCGGTTGCGGATATGCACGGACAGGCCGCCATAAACATTACCAGGCACCTGGTTATCGTAACCCACGCCATACAGGTAATAATCACCCTTATAACATTTTACCGAATAGTTTCCCTCCACATCGGCTGTCACATGCGCGTCGTAATACGTGGTGTCGTCTCCCGGAAAATTTTTTGCCTTGAATTTTATAAACACCCGGGCAAAAGCAATGGGCTTTTCGTGGTGCAGCACCTGCCCCTTAATGGTAGCCTTGCCTCCCAGCTGATTTTTTTTGCACGAATAAGAAATTACGAGAAAAAGAAATGTGCCAAGTATGAGTGCTGTTGTTTTCATGTCCGTTTAAAAATTAGGGTCCATAAACCGTTTATCGTTAATAAGCTTAAAGTCGGTAAGGGTGTGTAAAAAAGCGATGATGTCCTGCTTGTCCTGTGCGGTTAGCTGCAAGCCGTTGGTTGGCAGCAGCGGATCAAGGTTGGTTAAATTCACAATTCCATTGGTGTAATGGTCTAAACATTCTTCTAAGGTTTGCAGGCTTCCGTCGTGCATGTAAGGATAGGTGAGCGCCACATTGCGCAGGCTGGGAGTTTTAAAGGTATACCGGTCTTCCGGCAGGCTTGTGATATGTGCCCGGCCGCTGTCCTTCAGGTAGGGATCGATTTTTAGCCCGTTGTTCCTGAATTTAAAATCAGAGAACAGGGGCTCCTTATGGCAGCTGTTGCAATTGGCCAGAAACAGGCTGTAGCCCCGCGCCTCCTCCTCGTTAAAATGCACATTGTTTTCGTGGCGCTTGTAGTAGTCGTATTTGCTGTTGTAAGAATACATCAGCCCCATAAACTGGGCCAGCGCTTTGAGCAGGCCCTGCGAGTTCACCTCTTCGCTGCCGTAGGCTTTTTTAAAGAGCTCACGGTATTTGGCGGTGCCCTGCAGCTTGGCAATCACATTGCCAATGCTTTCACCCATCTCGAGCGTATTGCTGATTGGGGCCAGGGGCTGCAGCTCAATATGATTAACCCCGCCATCGTGCATAAAATATGGATGCCAGGTAAGGTTAAACATGGCCGGCGCGTTGCGCGTGCCCAGGCGCTGTTCAATGCCGTGGCTCACCTTGTGGTCGGCATTGGCAAAGGCCACAAAGTTTTGGTGGCAGCTGCCGCACGACACTTTGTTGTCGGCGCTGAGCAGGGTTTCGTAAAACAGGGCCCGGCCCAGTATAAAGGTGTTTTCTGAAATAGGATTGGTGCTGAAGGTATAAGCCGGCTGAGGCCAGCCCGCAGGCACCACCTCAGCCAGGTTATTAACAGGCAGCGCCTCTTTTATTTTGGGGTCTACCTTGCAGCAAACAACAAACAGCGCTACAGCCGCATAAAGTATCGGAAGCTTTTTAATCATTAATTGTGCACGTGTTCAAATTCTATCATGTTCGCATAGTTATCGGCATATTTTTTTGCACCGCTGCCGGTTGCCATCTGGAAATAGTCGGTGGCAAATTTAACCGTATTGGGCGTTTTAAAAAATTCAAGCACATCCACCGACAGGTGCACCAGCGGGGTGACAGCCGTGCTCACATCGGCCGTAACGGCGCCAAAGCTCAGGCTAACCGGGCGCTGGGCCTTATTAACACCCCCGTAGCCCCCAATGTGAAAGGTAATGCTTTTGGTGCCCGAACCCGATTGGGGAGAAGTGCCTTCCACTTTTACGGCAATAAAGCCGCTGTTCCAGTCCCAGTACATGTCGCTTGACACCACGGGGTCCAGGTCGCCTTTTTTTACACCCGAGGCATTCATCGTGCTATCCACGCCTATTACAAAGCTCAGCCCTTTGTAGGATCCTGTGGGAACATTGGCCAGGGTAATCACATTGCTGGCCGGGCTCGCATGTTTTACCAGGTGATAACTGTTTGGCTCGGCAAAGGTTGAATTATCGTTTTTGGTGATCACAATATTGCTGATAAAATAATTGAATTTTGTCAGGCGAAAGGTGTCGCCGTTGTCGTTCACAAAATCCTGGTTAAATACCAGCGGCAAGGTATCCACCATGTCTTCAAAATTTATTTTCAGGCTGCCGGTTTGCGGTGGGTTTGGCGTGGGTGGTTCCGGTTCGCTTTTTTTATCTTTTTTACAGGCTGCAAATCCTGTTAATGCCAGTATAACAACTAATTTTAAGAAAGTTCTCATAGTATAAAATATATAGATGCAGGCATGTGGTACAATAAATGTACCAAATAAATGCCCAGGTTAAACGTGATTAAAAAAAATTAAGGGTTGGAGGACTTATGAGCGCCGCGAATACCTGCATTCTGTATATGAATGCATAGCGTTCTAAAGCTCTTATAAATCCATTAATGAGGCAGCGGTTTTTATGCGGCCGGCGGCCTTAACAAGGCTGCAACGCTGCCTTTTACCGTTTTGCAGGCAAGCGCTGTGTTAAGCAATGAAATAAGCTGGTGACGGAATACGCGAAGTTTTAAAACGGGCGAAAGCGCTTCCTCGGCCTTGCTGAATTTTACGGCAGCACTACCGGGCCTTACAGGCGAGTTGTTCTCCCTGCTTTCCACATCTGCCAGCTCCTTTTGCACGGCGCACTTACCTTTACAGCACGAATTTTTTACGGCTTTGTTTACGCACAATACCTCAGCATAATAACGCTGGTTGATGAAATAATTAACACATATATGCAGCCTGGCGTACAGCGAAAAAAGAACCGAGAACAGGACGCTATAAATGAAAAACTTCACGGGTCAAAATTACAACAAATAGTGGCAGGTGCTGCAACCAGATTGTCCGGTTCATAACTATTTTAGCGGGCCTGTTTTCCAAAAAGCACCTTCTTAACAACTGTAAATCAATAAGTTAAAATTAAAATAACTATTTTTTAAAAATTTCTATCTTTGCGCCCTAACTAATTATACTGATAGATGACGTATTTGGATTTTGAAAAGCCTATCCAGGATCTGGAAGCCGAAAAAACCAAGCTGGAAGAAGTGGCAAGCAAAAGCAAGGTGGATCTTTCAGATAAGATCAAAGAGCTGGACCAGCACATTAACGATAAAATCAAGGAAATTTACAGCAACCTGTCTTCATGGCAATGTGTGCAGGTGAGCCGCCACCCCGAGCGTCCTTACACGCTTGCATACATCGACGCCGTTTCCAGCAAAACATTTATGGAAATGCACGGCGACCGCACCGTGGGCGATGATAAAGCCATGGTGGGTGGTTTTGGCGAAATTGAAGGGCAAACCGTGATGTTTATAGGACAGCAAAAAGGCATCAACACCAAAATGCGCCAGATCCGCCGCTTTGGCATGGCCAACCCCGAAGGATACCGCAAGGCATTGCGCCTGATGAAGCTGGCCGAAAAATTTGACAAGCCCATTGTTACCTTTATTGATACGCCGGGCGCTTATCCCGGCTTGGAAGCCGAAGAACGCGGCCAGGGAGAAGCCATTGCACGCAACCTGTTTGAAATGATCCAGCTGAAAGTGCCTGTTATTTGCATTGTTATTGGCGAAGGCGCCAGCGGCGGCGCCCTGGGCATTGGCATTGGCGATAAGGTGCTTATGCTTGAAAATTCGTGGTATTCGGTGATCTCTCCCGAAAACTGCTCCTCCATTTTATGGCGCACCTGGGCACAAAAGGAAAAAGCAGCCGAAGCGCTCAAACTTACCGCCGGCGATATGAGCAAAAACGGGCTGGTAGACGGTGTTATTCCCGAACCCCTAGGCGGCGCACACCGGCACCCCGAGCAGATTTTTGAAACGGTAAAAAAGGAAATTCTGAAACATCTGAAAACCCTTAAGAAAATGAAGCCCGAAGAGCGCATTCATCAGCGCATCGAAAAATTTGCCGCCATGGGCGTGGTGCACGACATCAACGAATAATTTTTTATATTTACCATCCCTTAAAACCGGGAAACTGCATACTTTTTGAACTTGTAACTAATAACTTTAAACTATAAACTTTCAACTATAAACTAATATGGCAGATACAGGCGACATTGGCGTAGGATCAGTTATCCGTTTTAACGGAGACTTAGTACAGATCATGGAGTACCAGCACCGTACCCCGGGCAACCTGCGTGCATTTTACCAGGCTAAAATGCGCAACTTAAAAACCGGCAAACAAACCGAAAACCGTTTTCGCAGCGGCGAGGGCGTTGAAATTGTGCGCGTAGAATACAAAATGATGCAGTTCATTTACCTGGAGGGTGAATTTGCCGTAGTGATGGATAACGAAAACTTTGAGCAAACGCACATTCCCATGGTGATGTTTGGCGACAGCGGCCGCTTCTTAAAAGAAGGCATGGAAGTGAAGGTGAGCTTTGAGGAAGGCGAAAACCCTATTGTTGCCGAAGCACCCACCTTTATTGAAGCGCAGATCACTTACACCGAGCCTGGCCTGAAAGGCGATACGGCTACCAACACATTGAAGCCTGCTAAAATTGATACCGGCACCGAAATTCGCGTTCCGCTGTTTGTGAACGAAGGCGACTGGGTAAGAATTGACACCCGCACCGGCGACTACGTGGAGCGGATCAAAAAATAAACCAGATCACTTATTAATTTTAAAAGCGGGACAACATCCCGCTTTTTTATTTATGGGCCCTAAAGATTGTTTTAGTAATGCACTTTGATCGTTTTTTTGAGCTGCTTTTTAATGGCCGTGCCGGTTTTATGATCCTCTTCGTAACGGCTTACATCTTCTAAAGCCAGCCAGGCTCTGGCCCGCCCCAGGTACGACTCCCAGCAGTCGGGCTCCAGCTCAATGGCTTTTGTAAAATCGGCTATTGCTTCGCGGTACCTTTCGTTGTCGTAAAAAAAATCGCCTCGGTTATAATAAGGGCTTTCAAAAGTGGAATCCAGCCCGATGGCACTGGTATAATCGGCTTCGGCCAGGCTGTCCTCTCCCAGTTCTTCAAACATAACCGCCCGTTGATCGTAGGCCTCCTTGTAATATGCATTTATCTGAATGGCTTTTGTAAAATCAGCAATGGCGCCCTCCTGCCGGTTTTTTAACTTCCCCAGGGCCAGGCCCCGGTCGTAATAGGCGGTGTCACTTGCGGCATTTATTAAAATAACCCGGGTATAATCCTCAATGGCACCCTTATAATCTTTTCGAAAATATTTTTCGTCGCCACGGCCAATGTAAGCGCTTTCGTTCTTTGGCTCAAGGGCAATTATTTTACTGTAATCCTCTATGGCCTCCTTGTGCCGGTCCAGGCAGGCATATGCGGCAGCCCTGTAATCGAGCGCCTGCACAGCGCCCGGTTTGATGGCAAGCGCCCTGGTAAAACAAGTAAGAGAAATCTTATCGCTATCGTTATAAAAAGCGGCAACGCCCCTGTTGAACCAATAGCTGTAATTCTGCAACGAGTCGCCCTGGCTGTATACCGCCTGCAACCCGGCAAATAAAAGCAAAAAGCCGGTGCAGCCTATTTTTTCTGACATGCGCATTACTTTAAATTTACACAAAATATAGCTATTTGCTTTAATACCACCAGCAGCACGATTGTAAATGCCGTACCGCTTAATTTGGTGCTTAGCAACCGTGCTTTCAACCGTCTTATCTTGAAAACCCGTCTAAATTTATGGGGCAAGGGGGTGGCTTTACTTTAACTTTAGCCAAAATCTTAAAAATTATGAAAAAACATTTACTATCTGCGTTCTTACTCGCATCATTGGTAAGCATGGCCCAGGCGCCTGCCATCCAATGGGAAAAGTCGCTGGGAGGAACCTTGACCGACAAGGGCAATGCCGTGCAGCAAACCTCCGATGGTGGTTACATTGTGGGTGGCGAAACCGGTTCAACCAACGGCGACGTAACTGTTAACAACGGCACCACCGATTACTGGGTGGCCAAGCTCGATGCCAACGGTTTACTTGTTTGGCAAAAAAGCCTGGGTGGCAGCGGCGATGATCGCTGCAATGCCATTATACAAACATCCGACGGGGGATACCTGGCAGCAGGCACATCCAACTCACCGGTAAGCGGCGATATTACAGCACCAAAGGGCCAGTACGATTTCTGGATCGTAAAACTTAGCTCCACCGGCACCGTAAGCTGGCAAAAATCGCTGGGGGGCACGGCTATTGATGAAGCCCGCGCGGTACAACAAACCAGCGATGGTGGCTTTATTATTGTAGGCGATACCCGCTCCAACAACATGGATGTAACGGTAAATAACGGCAACACCGATTTTTGGGTGGTAAAAACCGATGGCTCGGGCGTGATCCAATGGCAAAAATCATTGGGCGGCGGGCAAACCGAAAACGCATACTCGGTGCACCAAACCAGCGATGGCGGCTACATTGTGGCCGGCCAGACCAACTCCACCAATGGCGATGTTACCAATAACAACGGCGGTGTGGATTACTGGGTAACCAAACTTTCGAGCACCGGCACGCTGCAGTGGCAAAAATGCCTGGGTGGCACGCTGGATGATATCGCTTACTCTGTAAAACAAACTACTGATGGAGGCTATATAGTAGCTGGCACTGCCGGCTCCAACAATGGCAACGTAACCGGCAATAACGGCGCTGAAAACGCCTGGGTGGTAAAGCTTACCAGCACCGGCACCATTACCTGGCAGGAGTGTTATGGCGGCCCTGTGTTTGACGGTGCCCGCAGCATCCAACAAACCTCCGACGGGGGTTATGTGTTTGCGGGCACAGCCAGCTCCAACAGCGTGGATGTATCGGGCAACCATGGCAGCAACGATTACTGGGTGGTAAAAACCTCATCTACCGGCACGCTGCAATGGCAAAAATGCCTCGGCGGATCGAGTTCAGACAGTGGTATGGGCATACAGGAAACATCGGATAACGGTTACGTGATTGCCGGAAGAGCGAGCTCGAGCAACGGCGATATTACTGCGCCAAAAGCCGCTGACGATTTTTGGGTGGTAAAATTGGTAGGCGTTCCATCAGGTATTTCAAACCAAATTACTATAGAAAACAATATATCGGTATACCCTAACCCGGGCCGGGGAGTGTTTACTATCAGCAGCACCATTGGCACCAGCGGACTGCAGGTGTTAAACAGTGCCGGACAGCTGGTGCATCAGCAAACGATAAACGATGGCCGTACACAGGCCGACCTATCGGCACTGGCAAAAGGCATTTATATGCTGCAGCTTACCAACGGTAACAATGCCATTGTTGGCATAAAAAAACTGGTGATAGAATAACCGCATTAAGAGTTTGTTTTGTTTGTTGCGGTTGGTAAAGCGGGGCTAATGCCCCGCTTTTTGTTTTATTGCTTATAATAATCTGTTTAGGTTAGGGATAGAGTAGAAAGCCCAAGGCCACACTAATTATTGGGGCCTGCAGGCCGCCAGTGAAACTGAAATAATTTGAAGGCTGAACCTCGCGCCGAGGCTCAAACAATACAATGGGTGAAACGCGTTGTTTTAGAAAGACCCCTTAATCAATGCTTCAGCTTGCTCTTAAACACTTTCTCCAGCTTATCCACCTTGGGTTGGATCACAAACTGGCAATAAGGCTCTGAGCCATTCAGGTTAAAATAATCCTGGTGATAATTTTCGGCGGCATAAAAATTTTTAAACGGCGTAATCTCTGTTACAATCGGGTTGGGATAGGCTTTCGCGTCGTTCAGCTCCTTTTTATACTTTTCAGCAAGCTGGTGCTGCTCTTCGGTATGATAAAAAACAGCCGAACGGTATTGGGTGCCCACATCGTTGCCCTGGCGGTTCATCGTGGTGGGGTCGTGTGTTTTCCAAAACACTTCCAGCAGCTCTTCAAAGCTTATTTTATTTTTATCGTAAACCACCTGGCATACTTCTGCATGGCCGGTATTGCCGGTGCACACTTCCTTGTACGACGGGTTTTTTACAGCACCGCCGCTATAGCCGCTTTTTACGCTCAGCACACCGTTAAGCCGCTGAAAAATAGCCTCCACGCACCAGAAACAGCCGGCACCGAAGGTTACTGTATCAATATTTGTAGCAGAAGTGGCCGGTTTTGGGGCCTCAGGCGTTTGATCGGGTTGTGTGCTCATGGCAGATGAATTGGTTTTGTTTTGCCCGCAGGCATTCATAAAAAAAACGGCCGCAACAAGTGTTATGGCCGTTTTAATTTTTTTCTCAAGGGTTTTCATTATTTTAATTTAAAACAATCTACTCCTTTTTTGGTTCGGTGGATTCGCCATCTACCACCTCAATCACCTTTTTTTTCTTTTTCTTAGGTTTTTTTGGCTTTCCGCCTTTTTCACGGCCGGTAATATTAAACTTCTTTTTCAGCTTGTCGTTCTTGGTAATTTTTACCTCCCCTTCCAGGTCCCACTCCAGCACGGTAAAGTTGATCAGCACGGTTTGGTTAGCCTCGTCGGTGCTCACCGCCTCCACTTCCAGCAGCCTTACCTCGGTGTCGGTTGAATCTGTAAAAATTGAGTCTTTATTTATGCGGTACTTTAACCATTTATACTGAAATTTGTCGTATAAAAAATCGCTGAACAATTTGCCGTCCTTAAAGCTCATCTTGTCCATTACCGGTTTTTTATTAGGCCCGGTGGCATCTTCTTTTATTTCGGCTACTTTTATGTTAAACACCCGTTTATGAAGCGGGTCTTTTTCGGCCTGCGAAACAAAACTGAGCAGAAGAAAGACAAGAATGCTTAAACCTTTAGAAGAAATTATGTGTTTAATGCTCATAATTATTTCATTTTTTCGAAATTACCGGGTAAAAATAGGAATTAATTACTTAAGCAACCGTTAAATATTAACAAAATGCAACCACTTGCCGAGAGAATGAGGCCCAAAAACCTGAACGATTACATCGGGCAGCAGCACATTATTGGCGCCGGAAGCGCGCTGCGCAACGCCATAAAACAAAACCTGCTGCCATCGCTTATTTTTTGGGGACCGCCGGGTGTTGGCAAAACATCGCTGGCGCTCATTATTGCCGGCGAGCTCAAGCGGCCGTTTTACATGCTCAGCGCGGTTAACAGCGGTGTAAAAGACGTGCGCGAAGTGATAGATAAGGCCAGCGACAACAACCTCTTTAATCAAAGCAAGCCCGTGCTGTTTATCGACGAGATACACCGTTTCAGCAAATCGCAGCAGGATTCACTGCTGGGCGCTGTGGAAAAAGGTTTGGTAACCTTAATTGGCGCCACCACCGAAAATCCGTCGTTCGAAGTCATTCCCGCATTGCTGTCGCGCTGCCAGGTATATGTTTTAAAAACGCTGGAGGAAGAAGAGCTGATCTCGCTGGTGGATAATGCCATCCGGCACGATGAAGATCTTTCACGCAGGCAGATTGAAGTAAAGGAGTATGGCGCTTTATTACGGTTAAGTGGCGGCGACGCCCGCAAGCTGCTCAACGCCCTCGAAATGGTGGTAAACAGCCAGCCAAACAACCCTGTGGTAATCACCAACGAAGGCGTGCTTCATGTGATCCAGCAAAATCTTGCCCTCTATGATAAAAACGGCGAGCAGCATTACGACATTATTTCAGCATTTATCAAATCCATACGCGGCAGCGATCCCAATGCCGCCGTGTATTACCTGGCGCGCATGATCAAGGGCGGCGAAGACCCCCTGTTTATTGCCCGGCGCCTGGTGATACTGGCCAGCGAGGATATCGGCAACGCCAATCCCAACGCGCTGCTGCTGGCCAACAACTGCTTTAATGCCGTAAATGTAATTGGTATGCCCGAAGCCCGCATTATTTTAAGCCAATGCGTTACCTACCTGGCCTGCAGCGCCAAAAGCAATGCCAGCTATATGGCTATTAACGAGGCAATGGCAGCGGTGGATAAAACCGGCGATCTGCCTGTGCCGCTGCATTTGCGCAATGCACCCACCAAGCTGATGAAGGCCATGAATTACGGCAAGGATTATAAGTATGCGCACTCGTTCGAAAATAATTTTGCAGACCTTGAGTTTTTACCCGATGAAATAAGCGGCTCTAAATTTTATGATCCGGGAAACAACGCCCGGGAAGAAGAGCTGCGCAGGTACCTGAAAAATTTGTGGAAAGAGAAATACGGCTATTGAAAAATGTTGAATGTTGAATTTTAAATGTTGAATTAAGGGATGCTTCTCATTTTCAGACTCCAATTAATTCTAGTGTTACTCTGAGTTAGTTTTTTCAAAAAAAAATGCTGAATTAATTCATAATTCAGCATTTATAATTTAAAATTTCTATCACTTACCATTCTTCCGCGTTGGTTTCAGCAGAAGCTTTTTCCATACCGGCCTTAAGGTCGGCCAGCACCAGGTTGGCATCCTTAATGGCTTCACCTTTTAATTTGCGCCATACAATATCGCCCATGGCCATGCTGCCGCACTCGGGCACCGCATTGTCAATGCTGCCGCCGGTGGTTTGCCCGCCTTTGCTGGTATGCCGTATCTGGTTAATGGTATAGCGGTATTTACTGTCTTTGCATTCAATGCTCACCTTCATGGTGATTTTTCCGGTAAAATCCACTTCGGGGTTCAGATCCTTAGGCTTTGTAAAAAAAGTGATGTTGCATTCGGCCTTGCTGGCAGTGGTGGCGCCGCCCGATTTAAGGTAACGCTGGCTTTCCACCTTTACCCAGTTTACCGCCCTTTTCAGCAGCTCGCTGGCCGGCAGCGAATCGGGAATGGTGATCACTTCCGACAGCTTGGTTTCTACCACTTTTTTCGGCATTTCATCCTCATTGCCGGGTGTTACCGTAACCGTTTGCCCCATATAAGAGCCGGAAGCAAATAAAAATAGTGCAAAAACAAGTATCCTGAAATATGTAATTTTTGGCGTCATAGTTTTTATGCCTGCGGCTGTTTAATTAACATAAGCTGCAAAAATACTAAAATTTAATAAATGTCGGGGTACCTGGCCGGATTTACTTCCTGCATTAAATGATAAATAACGTCAAAAACATCGTCGGTGTTTGGTTTGCTGAAATAATCGCCATCGCTGCCGTAGGCCGGCCGGTGCTCTTTAGAGGCTATAGTTACCGGGGCCGAATCGAGGAAACGGTACCCGCCCTGCTCTTCCACAATTTTTTGCAGAATGTAGGCGCTGGCGCCTCCGGGCACATCTTCATCAAGCACCACCAGGCGGCTGGTTTTTTTAAGCGATTCCACCAGGCTGTTTTTAATATCAAAAGGAATAAGTGTTTGAAGATCGATAAGCTCTACCGAAATGCCTGCTTTTTCGAGAAGCTTAAGCGCATCCTGAGCCACGCGCACGCTGCTGCCGTAAGTAACCAGCGTTACATCGATGCCGGTGTTCAGCACTTCGGGCACGCCAAGGGCCACTTTGTATTCACCAAAATTAGAAGGTTGTTTCTCTTTAAGGCGATAAGCGTTCAGCGGCTCCACAATCAGGGCCGGCTCATCGGCTTCGAGCAGGGTGTTGTACATGCCCGACGCCACTGTCATGTTACGCGGCACGCAAATATGAATGCCGCGGCAGGCGTGCACAATCATGCCCATGGGCGAGCCGCTGTGCCATACGCCCTCGAGCCGGTGGCCGCGGGTGCGGATAAGCACCGGTGCCTTTTGTTTGCCCTTGGTGCGCCATTGTACGGTGGCAAGATCGTCGCTCATCAGCTGCAGGGCGTATAAAAGATAATCGAGGTATTGAATTTCGGCGATGGGCCGTATGCCCCGCATGGCCAGTCCTATGGCCTGACCCATAATGGTGGCTTCGCGAATGCCTGTGTCAAACACGCGGTGCTCGCCGTATTTGGCCTGCAGGCCTTCCAGGCCCTGGTTCACCCCGCCTATTTTCCCCGAATCCTCGCCAAAAATAACCACCTCGGGATATTTTTTTAGGATCGCATCAAAGTTTTCGCGCAAAATTTCGCGTCCATCCAGCTGTTTGTCATCGCCATAGTTTACAGCATTGGGCTCAATATTGGTGACTTTTTTTGGCGACTGCGAGTACAGATAAGAGCTGTAACGCTCGTCGTTCTCCTGCCGGGACGCTTTGAGCCAGCTTACCAGCTTTTGCCGCGCCGCTGAGGGCTTGGCAGCCGTTTGCCTCAGCACCTGTTTTATGGCTGTATGAAGGTCGCGGCGCATGGGCTCTTTTATAGATTGCAACCCTGCAACAGCTGCTGCAGCTTCGTCAGACCCCAGCTCGCCAAAAATGGCGCAGGCCTCTGATATTTCGTTTTTTATTGGTTCCAGGTAATCCTTCCAGGCTTTGTTTTTGGCGTCCTTTACGGTTTCCTTGGCAGCCTCTTCAATGGCCGTAAGCTCTTCTTCATTGGCCAGGGCATTGTTCAGGATCCATTCGCGCATTTTTTTTACGCAATCAAAATCGGTTTCCCACTGCAGGCGCTCCTTGCTTTTGTAGCGCTCGTGCGAGCCGCTGGTGCTGTGCCCCTGCGGCTGCGTCACTTCCTCCACGTGCACCAGCACGGGCACATGCTCTTCGCGGCATACTTTTACCGCTTTTTCATATGTTTCGCACAGGTGCGCATAATCCCAGCCCCGGGTTTTAAAAATCTCGAAGCCTTTGCTGCCGTTGCTCCGTTGAAAGCCGCTCAGCGCTTCGCTGATGCTTTCCTTGGTGGTTTGATATTTTTTTGGCACCGAAATGCCATGCCCATCGTCCCAAACGCTAATCAGCATAGGTACCTGCAGAACACCCGCCGCATTGATGGTTTCCCAAAAAAGGCCTTCGCTCGTAGAAGCATCACCAATGGTGCCAAAGGCCACCTCGTTGCCCTTGTGGCTGTATGAGGTGAACGGGGCCCGCTGAAGGTCCTTATTGATCCTGTAAAAATGCGAGGCGTATGCCAGGCCCAGCAAACGCGGCATTTGCCCGCCGGTGGGCGAAATATCGCTGCTTGAATTTTTTTGTTCCACCAGGGCCCTGAACGAACCATCGGCATTGAGGCTGTGCGTGGCAAAGTGCCCGCCCATTTGCCTGCCACCGCTCATAGGCTCCAGGTTAATATCGGTGTGGCCATACAGGCCTGCAAACCATTGCTGCAGGGTTAATGCGCCAATACTGAACATAAAGGTCTGATCGCGGTAATAACCGCTGCGGAAATCACCGTTCTGAAACACCTTGCTCATCGCAATCTGTGCCACTTCTTTTCCATCGCCAAAAATGCCAAACTTGGCCTTTCCCGTCAGCACCTCTTTTCTTCCCAGCAAACTGGCCTGGCGGCTTTCATTTGCCAGCCTGAAATCGCTCAAAACAATTTTTTTAAATTCATCAAAGCTCAAATTGCTTGCCTGAGCAGCGCTATCCTGTTTTCCCATTAGTAATTGCTATATCACAAATATAGTGGATTGCCGGGAATGGGAAAAATATTTTCATGAACCAAATATTCCCGCTTGCGGCGCTATGCGGGGCAAAACCGGTTTTTCACTTATCCCCGCCTGGGCATTAAATTTATTTAATCCCTCCCGTTTTTTTGCACGCCTTTTTCTCCGGTAAAGCTGAATTTATAAGGCCCCGGTTAGTATACTACCAAAAACAGGCATTTTTTTGGCAGGATTAAACCCCTACTCTTGCGTTTGCCAGTTATTTAAAGGATGCAGCCGCTTATCAATCATTCATGAACACCCCAAACGGCTTTTGCCCTTTTTTCATTATCTTTAATCATTATTCATTTATAAAAACAGTTTAACACAACCCATGCGCATACAATTATTCACAGCAGCAGTTTTATTCGCTTTCAGTTTACAGGCCCAGGAGCATTTTTGCGGTGCCACCGATGTTCAAAACAAATGGTTTGCGGCGCACCCCGATCTAAAAGCCCGCTTTGACGAGCTTCAACGCCAGGCCGATGCCAGGGATAAGGAATTTTTCAGCGGCAAAAACGCGCAGATGCGCACCAGCACTTCGCCGGCCACATACACCATTCCGGTGGTGTTTCATATTTTACACACCGGCGGCGCCGAAAACATACAGGACGCGCAGGTTAATGACGCCGTAAGCATTTTGAACAGGGATTTCCGTAAACAAAATGCGGATACCAGCGTGGTGGTGAATGCTTTTAAGAATATTATCGGCGATGCCAAGATCGAATTTCGCCTGGCCACCAAAGACCCCGCCGGCAACTGCACCAACGGCATTATTCGCCACTGGGACGCCAATACCGACTGGGACTCGAACAACTTTTTTTACTACAACTACACCTGGGACCCCACCATGTATTTAAACATATATGTGGTAAAAACAATTAACAGCAACGCAGCCGGCTATACCTTTTTACCAGGCTCGGGCATTCCTGACGAAATGGATGCCATTGTGATCTTAAGCACGTATGTGGGCAGCATAGGCACGGGCAATACATTTACATCAAGGGCGCTTACCCACGAGGTAGGCCACTGGTTCGATCTGCCGCACGTATGGGGTGGCACCAACCAGCCCGGCGTATCCTGCGGCGACGATGGTGTGACGGATACCCCGGTAACACAAGGATACAGTACCTGCAACCTTACCTCAACACTTTTATGCACGCCCGGTGTTCCTGAAAATGTGCAGAATTATATGGATTATTCGTATTGCTCGCGCATGTTTACCATAGGCCAGGGACAACGCATGCAAAACGCCGCGTCGAGCATTGTAAGCGGAAGAAATAATTTGTCGTCCCCTACCAACCTGGCAGCCACCGGTATTACCAACCCGGGAGTTAACTGTGTTCCCGAGATGGACATTGCGGCTTCGGTAAGCTTAGCCTGTTCGGGACATAGCCTGAGCCTGATGTCTTATACATACAACGCCGGCGTGAGCAGCTATGTGTGGTCGGCCAATAACGGCGCCACCGTTGTGAACCCATCCGCAGCCACCACCCCGCTCATTCTTAATAACCTGGGCATTACCACCATTACCTGCGTAGCCAGCAATGCCAACGGCAGCGTTGTTAGAACCATGACGGTTAATGCGCTGGACGGCAGCAATAAAATTACGCTGTCAAATGTTGAAAGCTTTGAGGCCAGCACTTTACCAGCTATGTGGAACGTTGTGAACCCTAACACACCTACCCTGAGCTGGGCCATGACCACCGACGGCGCTTCATCGGGATCAAAAAGCATGTATGTGGCCGGTGAGAACATGCTTGCCAATTCTATCGAAATACTCGAAACACCGTCTTACGATTTTAAAAACAATCCCGGTGCACAGTTTACATTTTATTATGCTTATGCAAAAGCCAGCAGCTTTAATAAAGATAAATTTAAAGTACAGGCCAGCAGAAATTGTGGCGGCACCTGGACAGACATCTGGACCCCCAACAACACCATGCTGGCCAACGCCTCGGTAGGCATCATGCCCACCGTGTTTATAGCCGGCGCCAACGGCTGGGTACTGGAGGATATGACGCCGCTTCCACAATTCTTTCCTTTTCTGAGCGAAGACAATGTGCGTTTCCGCTTTTACTTCCAGGAAGATGTGGGTGGCACAGGATTCGGCAACCGTTTTTACCTTGACCAGGTGAATTTTACAACGCCGGTGGGCATCAACGAAGTAACACGCTCTATCGGATTTAACGTGTACCCCAACCCGAGCGAAGCTGTATTTAACGTTAACTTTACGCTGGCACAACCGGCAAAAATAAAATACCAGGTGCTTTCAGTTAGCGGCGCCGTAGTGCTTTCGGAAGCCGAACGATCGTTTAACGAAGGCAGCCACGAAATTGCCATTAATCAAAACAATCAACTGGCCAAAGGCATGTACCTGCTTAGCTTTGAAATGAACGGCGTAAAAATGAGCCGCAAGCTGGTAGTAAATTAAACACTGCTCTGTATCTAAAAAAAGCGCTGAAACAATTCAGCGCTTTTTTTATGATATTACGATGCCAAAATTTTTGCTACGCCCCTCTAAGCTAATCGTCATAAAAAAACCGGGTTGCTTACCCGGTTTTTTATTTTATCGTTTGTGGTATTGCGCTTCGTAATAGTTGGCGTAATTGCCCGATGTAACGTTTTCAAGCCAGGCTTCGTTGGCAAGGTACCAATCCACGGTGCGGTCAAGGCCCTGCTCAAAAGTAACCGAAGGCACCCAGCCCAGGTCGTTCTTCAGCCTGGTGGCATCAATGGCATAACGCAAATCGTGGCCGGCGCGGTCTTTCACAAAGGTGATCAGCTGCTCGCTGGTGCCTTCTGGGCGGTTCAGTTTTTTGTCCATTACGCGGCACAGCAGGCGTATCACGTCAATATTGGTCCACTCATTATGCCCGCCAATGTTATAGGTGCTGCCCAGTTTAGCTTTGTGAAAAACAGTATCGATGGCCACGGCATGATCCTCTACAAACAGCCAGTCGCGCACATTTTCACCTTTGCCGTATATGGGCAGGGGCCGGTTGTGCTTAATATTGTTGATGCAAAGCGGAATGAGCTTTTCGGGAAAATGATTGGGGCCGTAGTTGTTGCTGCAATTGGAGATTACCACGGGCAGGCCGTAAGTATCGTGATAAGCGCGCACAAAATGATCGCTGCTGGCTTTTGAAGCCGAGTAAGGGCTGTGCGGATCGTACGACGTTTCTTCGGTAAACATGCCGGTATCGCCCAGGGCGCCGTATACCTCATCGGTACTTACATGATAAAAGCGCTGAAAAGAGGCATTGTCTTTCTTATACAGCTCTTTGGCGGCATTCAAAAGGTTTACCGTGCCAATCACGTTGGTCATCACAAACTCCAGGGGGTTGGTAATGCTGCGGTCCACATGGCTTTCGGCAGCCAGGTGTATCACCGCATTGTAGTTTTCTGCGGCAAACAACTGATTGATAAAGGCAGCATCCACAATATCGCCTTTAACAAATTTATAGTTCGGTTTATTCTCAATATCGGTGAGGTTGGCCAGGTTTCCGGCATAGGTCAGCTTATCCAGGTTGTGAATGGTGTAATCTGGATACTTGGTAACCATGCGGCGCACCACGTGTGAGCCAATAAATCCGGCGCCGCCGGTAATCAGGATCTTCATGTTAACTTACTATAATCAAAAATTCTTGTAAATTTATTATAAAAAATCTGTTTCAGAGGGAAAATTCTCCTCTTTTTACAGCATTTTGGCAGTTTTGGAGAAGGATGTGACAATTTGCGCATAAGAATGACACTTGTTTTAGAGTTTGATAATTCTATTTCCGAGATGCTGAAACGAGTTCAGCATAACCTTGAATGAACGCGTCACCGTTCACTTGTTAAATGACTTATATCGGCTGTTAAATCCAACCAGTTATAAAGGAAATTTGCACAAATAGAAGGTGTCCCCAACCTACTTGCCAGTTATTTCGTTTTAATAACAAGTGCCCCCTGAATTAAAACGTGCTATTTGTACCCGTAAAGACTTTTTTAATTTTTAGTAATTTAAAATCAATCACATGCGCAAACCTTTATTTCTTTTGTTTATCCTCAGTACTCTTGCCGTTTTTGCTCAAAACAAAAATATTACACGGCATAGTCGCATTGATCGCGTTGAACATCTTGTAAACATCAACTCACGGTGTTTTTATTTTGAAAGTCTTCAAAAAGAAATTCTCGATTCGGCAAATATTGTTGGTATGAATAGCTCCGGGCAAATTCTTTTTAAATATAACCTTGCCTTCTATGATTATCAATTTGTACACCGCATAATCAAAACCAAAGATAAAGGCATTGCCTTTATAGGTACTGCCGTTAGCTGCGATATTTGGAATACGCCCAGTGATAAAAATTTTTTTATAAAACTTGACACAAACGGAACTGTTACATTCAGTACAACCCCACAATTTTTTTATGGCACTGGACTGGGGCTGGGACTGGACAGAATAACCGATTTTACGCAGCACACAGATAGTTCTTACTATCTCATATCCGACAGTCTTTTATACCATTATTCCAAAACCGGGCAGTTTATTTCAAAAATTAATTCGGGTTTAACCAATAGCAGTACTATTATCACACTTAACAATGGAAATTTACTAATTAATGCACGATTAAATAATGTTCCCGGGCTTGTAGAACTTACGCCAACCAATTCATTGATTGCCCAGCAAAATAATAACAACAATTTTCTCAGGTTTGGTCAGCTCAGTTCAGGGATAATTGTTGGATTGACAACAGGCGGGCATATCGAAAAAATAAATGCAAATCTCCAAACCGTAAACAGCTCAACTACCAGCCTAAACCAAAATTTGCTGGTTAAAGATTTTACATTGCGAAACGATTCTGTAATCATAACAGGCATTGACTCCTCACTCAGCACACCTTTTTATGGGTACCTTGATCAAAACGTAAATACACTTCTTGTTATTAATTCCAGCTACAAACTGGTAGCTCCAAACGGCATCGCCATTAACAATCAAAATAAGATCAATATTATTTGTAATGCTTCCAGTACAATAACGCCTTTCGTTTCCTTTAATAACTATTACCAGTTTCCAATAGGTGGTAATTTTTCTTCGGGTGGAGATGCCGGGGTGTTGAGCTTTTCGGTTGCATCGGCATATTATGCAATGTCCGACCCTGTTTCAAAACTTGATTTAAATGTAACCGTAAAAAACTTTGGTAAAGATACACTTAAACAGTTTTATTTGAACAGTTTTTCGCGTTATGTTTTATGCGGCAGAATTATGCTCCATAAATCATTTAACTGTGTAGTTCCTCCAAATGGCACGCTGGCGGTACAAACCGGAACGTTTTACGGGCCTCCAACGTATAGTTTTCCTATTAATAATTATTACAATTTTGATTTATGCGTGTTTACATCTGCGCCCAATGCCCAATGCGATGAAACCATTCAGAACGATGGGATATGTCAGACAGTATCTGCACAAATCACCGCACTTGAAGAAATATCGTTTTCTGATGAAATCGTCAAATCTTTTCCAAACCCTTTCAATACAACTCTAAGAGTTGAGAGTGAAATGGAATTGAATCAGTTAAAAATACACAACACTTTGGGAGTATTAATTTGGCACAGTACCGCGAGTGATAATGTGTTCGATATACCTACAGAAAGCCTCCCTGCTGGTATTTATTGCCTAACAGCGGTTACAAAAAAGGGAACAGTCACAAAAAAAGTGGTCAAAAACTGACCACTTCATTTATCATTTACAATTCAAAATTTATCCTTTCTTAAAGGCTCCAGTAGGTCAGGTTTTTGATCTTTCCTTTGTAAAGGCCTTTCACATCCACCAGCACGCCTTTGTTAGACAGGATGGATTTGAAATATTTTTCATCCAGCACTTTGTATTCCTTATGGTTTACAGCCACTATCACGCCATCATAACCCTTGGCCAGCTTGTTCAGGCCAAAGCCATATTCGTGCTTCAGCTCGTCGCTCTCGGCATGCGGATCCACAATCTCCACTTTTACGCCAAACGATTTCAGCTCTTTCACAATATCGGCCACCTTGCTGTTGCGGATATCGCTCACGTCTTCCTTAAAGGTGGCGCCCATTACCAGCACTTTTGATTTTGAAATGTTTTTACCGGCGGCAATGATCTTTTTTACGCAGGTTTTGGCCACGTAAAAGCCCATGCTGTCGTTTACATAACGGCCGCTGTTGATCACACGGGCATGGTAACCCAGCGATTCGGCCTTATGGGTAAGATAATAGGGGTCAACACCGATGCAATGCCCGCCTACCAGGCCCGGCGAGAACTTGAGGAAGTTCCATTTGGTGCCGGCGGCTTCCAGTACGTCGTAGGTATTGATGTTCATTTTATTGAAAATGATCGACAGCTCGTTCATCAATGCAATGTTCACATCGCGCTGGGTATTCTCAATAATTTTAGCCGCCTCGGCCACCTTAATGCTTGAGGCACGGTGTGTGCCCGGCTCTACAATAATTTCGTAGGTTTTGGCAATATTCTCGAGGCTCTCTTTATCGCAGCCGCTTACAATTTTTAATATTTTGGTGATGGTATGCTCTTTATCACCCGGATTGATGCGCTCGGGCGAATAGCCCACTTTAAAATCCTTCATAAATTTTAAGCCCGAGTGCTGCTCCAGCACCGGAATACAGTCTTCCTCGGTGCAGCCGGGGTAAACGGTGGATTCGTATACCACGTAATCACCTTTTTTAAGCACTTTGCCTACGGTGGTAGAGGCGCCTACCAACGGTTTCAGATCGGGCAGGTTGTGCTCGTCAATAGGCGTGGGCACTGCCACAATAAAGAAATTGGCTTTTTTCAGATCCTCCAGCTTGTGCGTAAAGGTAATGTCGGAGTTGGCAAAGTCTTTTTTACTCAATTCCTGGCTGGGGTCAATGCCTTTTTTCATCATTTCCACCCGCTTGGCGTTAATGTCGAAGCCTATCACTTTGATTTTTTTTGCGAAGGCCAATGCAATTGGCAGGCCTACGTATCCCAGGCCTATTACGGCCACCGTCGCTTCTTTTTTTACTATTTTATTGTAAATCATGGTTTACTCTTTGGTTTTTAAATAATTTTCGCCGTTAAAGCTGGCTGTCCATTTATATTGGTAGGGCTTTAACGAAAGGATTTCTTTTTTTGGATAATTGTTGGTTTTAAATTTCTTTTTGATGATGGCTCCGCCAATCCTGAAATTGCCTCCGTCAAACTTCACATTGCCCGCTATGTTAAAGGTTTTGCCGGGAGAAACAGATTCATAAGAGCCAAAACCATCTGCTTTTATCACCAACACCCTTGTTTCGGCAATCCCACAGGTGGCACACTCCCAGGTACCGATAAAGCCAAGCTTATCGGAAGGGATATCCTTGCGGCAAGACGCAAACAGTGTGAGCAAAGCACAAAGAGCGGCGGTGGTTAAACTATTTTTCATGGTGGGTTTTAAAAAATAATTTTATGTGTGCCGCCTGCCCGTTTTTAGCACCTGGGGCTGTCGCAGCGAATAAATCCGTTCAATGATATCCACCACTTTTAAGCCTTCCAGCGCATTGGTGGATATTTTATTTTTTCCCTGCAGCGTGTTCACCACATTTTCGATCACATTGTGGTGATTGTTGGCCGAGCCTTTGTAGGCGCCATAATCGTTGGCAGGATTGGTTTCGGCCAGCTTGGGCATGGTGTAATCCTTAATGTTGCATACTTCTATCTGGTCCATATACTGCCCGCCTACCTTTACGCTGCCTTTGCTGCCCACAATGGTGAGCGACGATTCGAGATTTTTATCCCATACCGCGGTGGAGTAATTGATGCAGCCCATGCCGCCGCTTACAAAATCAAAGCTCACAAAGCCGCTGTCCTCAAAATCGGTGCTGTTTATATGAGTAAAGTCGGCAAACTTGGCCTGTATGTTTGTGATGTCGCCAAACACCCAGTACATAATATCAATCCAGTGGCTGAACTGGGTAAAGAGTGTACCTCCATCCAGCTCCTCGGTGCCTTTCCAGTTACCCGGTTTGTAATAGCGCTCATCGCGGTTCCAGTAGCAGTTGAGCTGCACCATAAAAATATCGCCCAGCGTTTTCGAATCCACAATTTCTTTGAGCCATACACTCGGCGGCGAATAGCGGTTTTGCATCACACAAAACACCGTGCGGTGATGATGAAGGGCTGAATAAATAATTTTTTCGCAATCGGCTTTATTCAGCGCCATCGGCTTTTCAACCACCACGTGCTTGTTGGCCTCCAGGGCCTTCAGCGCGTGCTCGGCATGCAGGCCATTGGGGGTGCATACGTTCACCACGTCCACATCGGGGTGCGCTGCCAGCAGCTCATCCACCGAGGTGTAAAAATTTTCCTTAAGACTTTCGAGACCCAGCGATTCCTTTGACATTACATCGCAAACAGCCACCAGCTGGCAGGAAGGGTTGCGGCGCACCATTTCAGCATGGCGCTTCCCGATATGCCCCTGTCCTACTACCGCAAATTTAATTTTGTTCATACTCATGCGATTCTTGTCACACTGTTGTTGTCCAGCTTGTATTTCTGGCCGCTTTCGCGGCAGGTGGCGATGCCTTCGCCGTTAAATTCTAATTTATGCCCGTATTCGCTCATCCAGCCTACCTGGCGCGATGGATTACCCACCACCAGGGCGTAATCGGGAATGTGTTTGGTTACCACCGCACCCGCGCCGATAAAGGCAAATTTGCCGATGTTGTGCCCGCAAACAATGGTGGCATTGGCGCCAACAGAGGCCCCGGTGCCCACATGGGTTTTGGCATATTCCGCCTTGCGGTTCACCGCGCTGCGCGGATTAATTACATTGGTAAACACCATAGAAGGCCCCAGGAAAACATCATCATCACAAATCACTCCTGTGTAAATAGACACATTGTTTTGCACCTTTACATTCTTTCCCAGCACAACGCCGGGCGATACCACTACATTTTGGCCCAGGTTGCAATTTTGACCAAGCCGGCAACCGGGCATGAGATGCGAAAAGTGCCAGATTTTGGTTCCGTCGCCAATCTCGCAGCCTTCGTCAATGATTGCCGATGGGTGAGCAAAATAGTTTTTACTGTCCATAATTTAAAGGAGTACAAAAATAGTAAAACAACGCCGACGGCAAAATATATTTTGCTTTAAATTTAGGTTGTCAAATCGCCGGCAAGGCACACAATTTTGGATATATTTGTGCTTTTGCAAAGCTATGAACCCAACCTATAAAAAATACCTGCCATACCTTACGGCCATTGTTGTTTTTGCCATTGTTACCCTGGTTTACTTTAAACCCCTGCTGGGCGGCAAAGAACTGAAGCAGGACGATATTGCCCGCCACAAAGGCATGAGCAAGGAAATTGCCGATTTCAGGGTGGCCAATCACAGCGAGCCGTTGTGGACCAATTCGATGTTTGGCGGTATGCCCGCTTACCAGATCTCCACCCTTTACCCTGGCAACTGGCTGGGCAAGATCGATAATGCCTTTAAGCTGTTTTTGCCTCACCCTGGCGGCTACCTGTTTTTGTACTGCACGGGCTTTTTTATCCTGCTTTTGTGCCTGGGCATCAATCCCTGGCTGGCGCTTATTGGCGGGGTGGCTTATGGCCTGAGCTCGTATTTTTTGATCATTATCGAAGCCGGCCACAACTCCAAAGCCAACGCCCTTGGCTACCTGCCCGCCATGCTGGGAGGCGTTATCCTGCTTTTTCGGGGCAGGCTATGGCGCGGGCTTGCCGTTACTGCGCTGTTCACCGCCATGGAACTCAATGCCAACCACGTGCAGATCACTTACTACGGTTATATGCTCATTGGCTTTGTGGTGATCGGCTATTTTTTTACGGCGTTTAAACAAAAACAACTGGGCGCTTTTGCAAAAGCCCTGGTATTTTTAGGCATTGCCTCGTTCATAGGCGTGCTGCCCAATGCCGGCAACCTGCTTAGCACCAACGAGTACAGCAAGCTGAGTACCCGCGGAAAAACAGAGCTTACGATCAACTCGAGCCTGCAAACCAATAAAAACAACATTACCAGCGGGCTCGATAAGGATTATGCCACCCAGTGGAGCTATGGCATTGGCGAAACCTTCACTTTTTTAATTCCAGACTATAAAGGCGGCGCCAGTAGCAGCGTGGGCCAATCCAACCCCGATGCGCTAAAAAAAGTGGACCCCGAATTTCGTGAACAGGTGAGCAGCAGCAGCGCCTACTTTGGCGATCAGCCCTTTACCAGCGGGCCGGTGTATATTGGCGCCATTGTTGTTTTCCTGGCCCTGCTGGGCATGCTCATTGTCAAAAACCCCATTAAATGGCCCGTTTTTATTGTTACGGTGCTAACCACTGCCCTGGCCTGGGGCCATCATTTTATGGGCCTTACCGATTTTTTTATGAATTACGTACCGGGGTATAACAAGTTCAGGGCCGTGAGCATGATACTGGTAATTGCCGAGCTAACGCTGCCCCTGCTGGCCATTATGGCCGTAAACGAGCTGCTGGCGGTTAAAAGCTGGGACGAGAAAATAAGACTGCGTTTGATAAAACGCGAGGTGTCGCTCAAAAAATTAGTGATCGTTTCGGCCGCAGTAACCGGTGGCTTTTGCCTGCTTGGATACCTGGCCCCGGGCCTGTTCAACAGCTTTTCATCGCCGGGCGAGGAAGAGGAGCTTATCAGCCAGGCCGTGCGCGCGGGCAACCCCGAAAGCAGCGTGAGGCCTTATGTGGCACAGCTGATGCCCCAGATGGAAATAGCCCGCCAAGCCATTTTTAAATCCGATGCCATCCGTTCCTTTATTTTCATCGTGCTGGGCTTCGGCAGCCTGTTTTTGTATTTTACCGGCCGCATAAAAAAGGAGCTTTTATTTGCCTCGCTGGGCCTTTTCATTGTTATCGACCTCTGGACCGTGGATGCCCGCTACCTCAACAGCTCATCGTTTGTGAGCAAAGAGCAAAACCAGCGCTACATTGCCAGCAAAAGCACTGCCGATGAAGAGATCCTGCAGGACAAGGATCCCGATTACCGTGTGCTGAACCTCAATGCCAGCACCTTTAACGATGCCGCCACCTCTTATTTTCACAAATCGGTTGGGGGCTATCATGGCGCCAAGCTGAAAAAGTATGCCGAGCTGATTGACTTTCACATTGACAAAGAGATACGCCGCTTTTACAACGAGGCCAACAAGGCTTTTGCATCCGACAGTGCACGCCGCGCCCTGTTGTCAAGTCTTCAGGTTCTTAATATGCTTAACACCCGCTACATTATTTTGCCCGGCGGCGAAGGCAACCAGGAAATATCGGTGAAAAACGAAGCCGCCAACGGCAATGCCTGGTTTGTTAAATCGGTTAAAACCGTTGCCAGCGCCGACAGTGAAATTGTGGGCCTTTACCGCATTGATACAAAAACCGAGGCCATTACCCGTCAAAGCTATCAAACCGAAATTCCTTTCAGGGAAAATTACGACGGGCAGGGCAGCATAAAACTGACAAGTTATCAGCCCAATCACCTGGTTTACGAAAGCAATGCCGCGGCCGATGAATTTGCCGTATTTTCTGAAATTTATTATCCTAAAGGCTGGAACGCTTATGTGGATGGACAATTAAAACCACACCTGGGAGTGAATTATGTGTTGCGCGGAATGCCCCTGCCGGCAGGCAAACACACCGTTGAGTTTAAATTTGAGCCGCAGACTTATAAAACCGGCAATGCCATTGCCCTGGCGGGCTCCATCCTGCTGCTGCTCACGCTTGGCCTCAGCATTTATCTGGACCGGAGGAACAATGTTATTGTTAGTTAAATTGAATAACTGTTGAGGAAGAGGGACAGAAAAACTGACATAAAGGCTTTAAATTTGAAATGGTATAACATTTGATTCACTAACTATTAATTAACAAAAAAGAAGAAATATGGCATTAGAAATCACAGACTCAAACTTTGAGGAGTTGGTCTTAAAAAGCGATAAACCGGTATTGGTGGATTTTTGGGCAGAATGGTGCGGTCCCTGCCGCATGGTGGGTCCGGTTGTGGAAGAACTGTCGAAAGAATATGACGGCAAAGCCCTGGTTGGTAAAGTAAATGTGGATTTAAATTCCAACATCAGCTCTACGTATGGCATCCGCAACATTCCTACCTTACTGTACTTTAAAAACGGACAGGTGGTGGATAAGCAGGTGGGCGTAGTCCCTAAAGCCGCCCTGGCTGCCAAGCTCGACGCGCAGATTTAAGCCCGTTCCTGTTACATAATTTGAAGCCATCCCTTCCCGGATGGCTTTTTTATTTCGGCCGTGATCGCAACGGTCTGGTTAATGACCATCAATGTTAACAATTACAATTTAATTGTTTTGCTCAAATAGCCCTGTATCGTTGCAGGCGTTGGGTTTATTTTAGTACTTTTACTTACTGAATGCAAATCCCCACAAGAATACTGGTCATCATTGCATGGTGTTTGGTTTCTAGAATAGTTATTGCTCAAACCAAGCCTATATGTGTTTTGGATTTGACGGCAAAAAACCTTGAAACCACGAATGGCAACCTGTTCTCTACCACGCATATTTTAAAATCTGCCGGTTTCTCGTTCAGCGTTACCGATTCGGTGAACATGGCTATCACCGCCAAAATAATTATAGCCACTGCCAATATTGAAACCCTAACGTTTAATACTGCCGAGAAAGATTCGCTTATAAAATTTGTGGCGCGTGGCGGCATACTTATTGCCACTAATTGCAAGGATCCCTACTTTAACTCGCTTTTTGGCATTTCTGCCAACCTGTTCAGCTCCGCCAGGTTCTTTTTAAACTTCAACACTGCCGATAATCCTAAATTATTTACCTTGTTTGATGAGGACAATGAAAAGCAGATCCGTTTGGCCGATCCGGTTAAAAGCCTGGTGAGCCTGGGCACCCGGTCTTATTCATTAACCACGGCCAACAGCCTGGCGGCTTACGAAAGCGGAGAAACCGCCATTACACATAACGGCTACCTGTCGGGGCATTCGTACCTGTTTGGCACGCAGTTTAAAGATGTGATCATGCGCCCCCAGGTAAAATCAACGCTTGGCGCCTCGCGGGCCTATTCCAACAACTTTGAGCCGGGACAGGACGTGTTTATTTTTTTAATAGCCGCTATTATAAAAGAGCATTTGCCCAAGGTGGTGTATAAAAACACGGCGCCCTGCAAATTTAAATCTGCGTTAACCATTACGCACGATGTGGATGCAACCACCTCGATGGATCTTTTTGACGATTACGCCAATTACGAAAGAATAAACAACTACCGCACCACCTATCTGATCACCACACATTACATGCACGATAAGCTGGCAAAAAATTTCTTCGACGGCTACGAGGCGGATATTGTAAAAGTGTTTAACATGGGTCACGATATTCAAAGCCACAGCGTGTCGCACGTGCCCGATTTTGATAATTACAAGCGCGTGACCCTGGGCGTTAAGGGAAACACCAAAGGCTCTTACCTGCCTTATTATAATGGAACCTTTTCGAGCAATGTAACCGTATTGGGCGAAATTGAAGTGAGCCACCGCTTGTTGGGCGAAATCATCAACAAACCCATCACCATTTTCAGAACCGGTTATTTGGCCTTTCACCCAAAGCTGATCAATGCGCTCGATTCGCTGGGCGTGCCTTTTAATACCAGCCACAGCGCCAACGATGTGATGACCAATTTCCCGTTTTTTTCGCACACCGACCTGAGCATGAACGGACGGCTCACCGATGTGCTCGAAATACCGAATTCCATTTCGGATGTGTTTATGGATGAAGCCATCAGCGAATACAATTATCTCACCAAAGTGGAAAGCTGGCAGCGCAATTTCTGGAAAGTGTACCGCAATAATTTAACCAGCGTATTGCTGATTCACCCCACCCGCTATTATAAATTATATGCCCAGCAATTGTTTGTAAACAGCCTGCCCCAGGATGTGATCGTTAACAACCTGCTTGAATATGGCCATTTCTGGAAAAGCAGGAATAACACAGATTTTACAAGCACCGAAAATGCCGATACGCTGACCATTCGATTATCGGTAAATGCAAGTGAAACCAATCCTGATGTTGCATTTATCGTAAACAACGGAGCCAGCTATTCTAAAATAAAAATTTACAGCCTGGATAACCAGCTGCTTGATTTTGAAAAAAGCCCCTGGGAAGTAAGCAGCGTTATTATGCACCGCCATTGCGAAAGACCTGATTATAACCGCTATTCCATTGCACCCGATCCTGAAATAGAGCATGTTTACATTTACCCCAACCCGGCCACGGCCGACAATGCCAACCTGCATTTTGAGCTCATGGAAGAATCAACTGTTAATGTTGACATTGTAGATATGAAAGGCAGGGTTATCAGCATGCCGTTTTATCACAACACCTTAAACCTGGGTGTTTACGATCTTAAATTGCCGCACAATGTTTTAGCGCAGGATGTATACATGGTTGTTTTAAAAATAAACGACAAGGCTTATAAGCTAAAGTGGGTGAACGTTTATTGATCGATCCTGCCTCCCTTATTATTTATGATTGATGATTGACGATCAATGATCAATGATTGACAGTCGATGGTTATGCTGATGTAATATCTTCTTCAATAACCCCAAGAGAGCCGCCACGAGTATAACGGTTGCTCATTCAACACTCAAAAGAACAATAATTATTGCCTTAATGGAAAACGGATGGTGGATGAAGGATTACTTCATTCAACATTCAAAACTAAAGAAGAGAGAAGGAACCCTTACCGTTAAATGCCCAGCTCTTTGGCATGGCGCGATGATTTAGCCGGATTCCAGGGATCGTCGTACGATTTTTTCAGGAAAAACTCCTGGGTATAGGCAATACTGCGCACCAATCTTAAATACAGGCCAAAATAAAATACCATGCAGGGCACATAAATTAAAAAATGGGCCACCGATTCGTTTTTGCGCTGGCGGAACAGCGAAAACACCAGGAACTTCAGATAATTACTTGCCGTATAAAGCAAAATATTAAGCGGGAGGATAAAGGCGATCTGGTCGGGATAATTAATGGCCATGTCCACCAGGTAAATCCACCACTTGGTGTTTAACACCAGGTTGTACATAATGTTTTCGAACGAGGAAATAAAATTGGAGAAATTGAACAGGTGAGTGGGATAAAACACATCCCTATGCTTACGCACCCTGAAACGGATAATGGATTTATCCCACCGGAGCCTTTGTTTGGCCAGTTTTGAAAACCGGTCGGGCGCGCTGGTTTGGCAAATAGCTGTAGGCTCAAAGGCAATCCGGTAGCCGAGCTTGCGCAGCTTAATGGTAATATCGCCATCCAGGCCGGGCCCAATGTCCCATGCGCCCACCCTGTCAAGCGCTTCTTTTCTGAATGCGCCAAAAGCACCCGACACAACCCGGTATAAGCCCAGGTAGCTGGTAGTGATACGGCCTATTGAAATGGCATTGGCATATTCAATGGCCTGCAATGTGGTGCAAAGGCTTTCCTTATAGTTGCGCACCAATATATTACCGCCTACGGCACCAATGTGCTCATCCAGGTAAAAAGGAATAATTATTTTTTCGATGGCATCGTTGTCGTAAGAACAGTCGGCATCCAGGTGCACTACCAGCTTGCCAGTTGCAAACCGGTAGGCCATATTGGCCGCGGAGGCCTTACCGCCACGCACATTGTTTCTCAAAAACAGGTCGATGAAGCCGTTCCTTTTCAGACTTTTGCAAATTGCCTCCGTATCGTCGTCCGATCCGTCGTCAACCACAATAAATTCAAAGTTGTTGTATGTTTGCTCCTTAAGCGAGCGCACCAGGTTATAAATGTGCTTGCCCTCGTTCTTGCCTGGAACAATAACAGAAACCAGCGGACGCTCAATAAAAAGCTTTTTACGCGCCTCTGCAATTTTTGCTTCGCGGGCTTTCGATCCCAGCTTCCAGATGATTAAAACCACCAATTCGAACACAAAAAAGCGCATGAATTCGAAAAAGATGAAAAACCAAAAGATCCGTATTAGCTTGGAAGGGCCAACTGAAAAAATATAGTTGAATATATTATCAACATATTCTATCATACTTCTTCCACCAGCTCTTTTGTGATTTGCTTAACGCCCGTTTCAAGCTTCTCGGTTACATTCAGCGCGCGGGTGCGGGTTTTGATGGATAGCTCAAACTTATTGAAATTATCAAACACCAGGCCTTTTAATTTTAAGATCACGCTCTGCATCAGGGCTTCGGTTTTTGTAAGCTGCGCATCGTTCAGGCAAATGCAGATCAGCGAAGGATTCTGATAGCTGATGTAATCGGCGGGCGAAATGTTGTCGCGGATGATCTGTGCGATATCCGACAATAGTATTTTCTCTTTCAGAACCCCCAGGGTTTTCAGCAGGTCAAAAATATTCTCAAAGTAAATGATGGAATAGCAGCTAAACAGCGTGGGTTTGGCTTTCATGCGCTGCTGCTCGTAGTGCATCATGGTTAAAAATGTGCTGAACGAAACCGTGCCGTTAATTTCATCGCCCATTTCAAAGGCCGACGAAATGATGCCGGATACAGCGGCCCGGCGGCCTTTTTTAGTTAATTTAAATACGTTGATCTCCTTGGGGATCAGGTATTGCACGTCCGAATCGATGCCGCAATTAGAGCACAGGGCCCTTACCACATAATCCTGCGAAATGCTGTTGCAGTTGAGGCACTGGTTAATAATGCTGGGCTTATCATAGTCAACCCCAATATGCCGTATGTTTTTTGAGCATTTTGGGCAGTTGAGGCTGCCATCAATCTTATTCTTAAAATCCGAAATAGGGCCTATGTAGCCGCAGGGAAAGTGATGCACCAGATCTTCCTGCTTTAAGTTCGACGATTTGCAGGACGTGCATGTTTCGCGGTATGATAAACGGCCGGTTTTGCAGCTGTTGCACAGGTACACCCTGTCATAATAGTCGGGCCAGATCAGATCCTCGTTAAAGGCCCACTCCAGCAGGTCGAGCACTTTCGACTCTTCGTACGATTCGAAGTTAACTGCCAAAAGAGGGTATGAATACCCAATGTAGGATGCAGCGTCGGCGATCGGTTTTAAGGTTGAATTTTCGCGGGTATACAGGTAATTCAGCGTTTTTTTAAACACCTGTATCTCAAAGGAATTAGACGCAGTGTGGTCCAGATGCTTCGCCAGCTTCTGAATGCGCTGCACATCCTTAATTTTTTCGTTAATCTGATCGAAGGAGCCAATAATTCCATCGTTCAGCTCATTGATCAGGCTGTCCCTGGTTTCCTTATAGTTT
Source organism: Bacteroidia bacterium (assembly GCA_044221905.1). Classification (GTDB taxonomy): domain Bacteria; phylum Bacteroidota; class Bacteroidia; order B-17B0; family Aurantibacillaceae; genus Aurantibacillus. The sequence continues at coordinate 265,386 of JBGAOE010000003.1, read as the reverse complement.
ATGAGGTATACCGGCTTTAAGTAAATGTTTACATCAAAGCTGCTGCGGATGCTTTTTAAGACAAATCGTGCAAAATCAACGTGATTGGCCTCCAGCACGATAGCATCATATGTTTCCAGCTGCTCTATCTTCCACGAGCCGCCCGATTCGATGTAATAAAACGTTAAATCGCCGTATGTGAGTACACGGTTTTCTGATTCAACAGTTGCTGTTGCATTTTTTACTTCCATGGTGGGGTTTAAAATTTAAATTTACTTACTTCAACATTCAGGCCGTGAAAAGCAGGCCATATACCCGCTTCGGCACTGTTCACCGGCATTATGTCTGCGGCAATAACGCGCTTGGTGGATTCGTGCTTTTTCTGAAACTCATCGGGTATGTCGTGCGCTACCATGTAAAAGCGCTTTAAAACGCCCCTGCTCACCGCGCCATCAGGAAATTTCAGTGAAAACACATCGCCCACTTTAAAATAGCGCAGGTCTTCCTGCTCAAAAAAAGCTTTAATAGTAGTGGGATGCTTTTTGTAGATGGTTAAAATATTATCGCTTTTAAGTGCGGTTTCCTGGTTCCTGACAAAAATACCTGCCACAACACCGGCCTGCGGGGCTTTGTAATATTTGAGCTCGCTCAATATTTCGCTGCTAAAGCCGTTGAGCAATCCGCCCTCAAAATTGGTGTATGCACCGGCTTCTTCCAGCTCGGTTATTTTATCCTTGCTGCCCTTGCGGTTGGTAAAGGGGCGCAGGGTTTTTGAAAGGCCCTCCAGCTGCTCGTTTTCCGATTCAAGCTTTTCGTTTTGGGATTTGAGCCGGGCGATCTCGGTTTTGGCAGCCTCCAGCCGGTTTTTGGGCAACACATCCAGAATGGCCTCGTTGGTTAAGTGTTTTATCTCGCCTTTTAAATTATCCATCAGCGTTTTGTTCTTGCCGATCTCAATTTTATTAATGCTGATTTTCTTTTTCAGGTTATACCCTTCTTTATACCACCACATATCGTCGCTCTCGGTGTTCGCAGTCGATAAGGTAATAGAGCCGTTGCCGGTGGTTGATGTGCTTGTGTTTTTGTTGTTGAACGCGTAGCAAAACAGGGTGTCCCCTTCTCTCACGCTGTCGCCTTCCAAAACATTGTAGCTGATAATGCGCGCATCGTCGGTGAGCCTCACATTGGTGCCGTTAATAACAACCTGGCCCTGCGCCTGCACAAAGAGCACCTTATTTACAAAATAATAGGCAAAAAAGCCTACAATGGCCAGCAGAAGCACCTGGTATATGAACCGGTCCCAGTTCCGCTTTTTTTTCTTTTTTCCCGGCTCATTCACCACGCGGATTAACGACTTATTCCTTTGAAAATTTATGCTTTTCATTTAATCTTATTTTTCCTTATTGTTTGTGTTGTTGATGCTCTTTTTGTCAAAAGAAATCAGATCGTCGAGATCGTGATAGGCCATTTTTTTTGCCTGGATTGTTTTGAAGTGCTGATCCATATCTGCCCGGCTGTTAAAATCTTTGGTGCGCAGTGCAATCACCACCTTGTCCGGATCCAGCGCCATTTCCTCCTTTGTTTTTTCGGAGATATGCTCGGGCTTTACATTTTCGTATGTCATCAGGTAAACATGGCTGCAGCTGGCAAACACTTCCTTAAGCACTTCTGCCGGGTAATGCAGCGGGATGGATACCGACAGCTCGAGCCTGTTTTTATCGGTAAATTGTTTGGCCTGTTTTAACAACAGCAGGTATTTTTTAAAATACTCTTCTTTATTCTCTTTAAATCCATCCATGGCATGTGGCTCAATGTCCAGGTGGATTTCTTGTACAAAGGTGAGGTCAACAGCCTTTTTCAGGCTATCCAGGTAGCTGCTTATGTTCTGATTGATCAGCAGCTTATTGCTGCTCACCATTAGCGCCAGGTGTCGGGTGTAATTTTTAGAGATAAACTCATTCACCTTGGCAGTGTAATCCCTTCCGGGGTTATAAGAAATAATCAGGTGCGTAAATTCATTCAGGGCGCAATAATCGCTGATCAGCTTAATGTCGTGATTTTTAAAAACGTCGCTCCAGATGTAAACCGCTTTGAACTGGTTTTTATCGCCCGGGCGGAAATACTTTTTATCTACCGGCTTTACAAAATCTGATATTTTATAGCTTGGCAGCTTTGCATTAATGCTCACTAAAAGCTTGTACATATCCTGCTTCAGGTCAAGCAGGTCGATGGCCGTATTCCAGTAATCGCTTAAAATGTACAGCGCCGCGTTGGGGTTAAACGCAATATCGCTCATCTTTTGTTTTACCTGCTCGGTTCGGATGAGCTCTTCATACGCCCTGCGCTTTTGCAGCAAATTAAAGTACTGCCTCAGCTTGGAGCGGTATTCGTAAAATGTGTTTATAAAAAAGTAGTTCTGATCTTCGGTCACAAGGCTCTTGCTTTTTTCTTCTATCAGTTCGGCCTGCAGCCTGTTGAGCTCTTTTTTGTTTGAATAATTAAAGGCCAGCGGCACCGAAAAATTCATGCCGACCGATACGTAGCTGCGGTTGGGCACTTTAGAGCCATACAGATCGTAAAAATTATACTTCACCGAAGCTTTGAGCGACAGATCGCGCAAAAAATAATTGCCCTGTTGGGTTTGGGCCTGCATAAAATACTGAACGGCCGAATCGGCCATGCCTGCCTCCGTTAAGCGAAACAGTTTTTCAATATCAATGTCCACCAGGGGAGGCAGCTCCCGGCCGGCCGATCCAGGGCCCAGCCGCTCGGCAGCCGAATTATAATCGCCGTATAAATAGGTTTGGCCCTCTGCATCGGTTTGATTCTGTATCAGCCTGATGTAGCTGTCGGTGGTAATTTGTTTGAGAGCATAAAGCCTGTCGATGATCTGCTTCTGCTGGTCGAGCATTTGCTTTCGCGTGGCAAGCACCTTCAGTTTGGTGGTGTTAAACAGGCTAATGACCTCCTTGTTGCTCCTTTGCTGAAAACTTAAAACATCAGGCCGCTGATACTGAATGGCCTTGTTTTCGTATTTCAGTTGCTTGTACCTGGCCCTGTTCTCATATAAGCCCTGGCTAAAAAGATCCCAGTCAAGCCCTACCTGCAGCTTTTGACGGAATACCACAATTTCATTCGGGTCGATGGCCGGATTGTTTAAATTCTGCTGGTAACCGCCTACCAGCTGCATCCCGATGTTCTTTTTATAAATAAGCTGCTCCTGCTTATTCATGGCAAGCCGGAGCTGTTTCATCCTATCCTGCTCCTCGCCGGCAAAAAGTTGAAAATCAGTCCCCGATCTGAGGGTGTCGTTAACAAACAGGTGATTGAATGTTAAGTTATTGTGACGGTCCCAAACGGCTACCAGGTCGTGAATGTGACCATCAATGGCGGAGTCTAAAGAGTTTTGAGCCCTGCCGCCGGCAAGGAAAGCCAGGCTGATACAGAGCAAGAATTTTTTAGAGCTGGTGGGGTTAAACAGCTTAAGCATTAAATAATGGTGTTTCAAATTTTCGGCTAAAGTATAAATTATATTGCGGTGTAGATTAAATATTTGAGAAGATTTATTTAAGTGATCTGCAAAAAATCTGTTTCCGGCGTCAAAATCCAGTACATCGTCGACTACCTTCGATTAACTGTTAACCCAATGCTTACGTGTAAAATGGGGGAATTTAACATTATCAGGCCGTTTTTACCGGGTACCTGGCAGGGGTCATAACTGTTTGCAGGGGAAGCTTAAAATAATTGCTCTAACCCAAAATATAAATCGAATTAGTACCTATAATTCAACGGATAAGCTGCCATTTTTCGCCCGGCCAGGGTTTAAATTCTTAAAATTCCGGTACAAGCGGGCCGCTTCAGTTTCCAAAACAGGTTCAAAACCGGTTTGCGCTGAGCGAAGCGTTTTTCGGATTTTGAGGTACGGGGGTTATTTTTCCACTTTTACCCGTATGCCCTCGCTATGGCTCGTAAACTCGGGCGCATACATACACTGAATGCTACTGATGCCGTTGCTGAAATTGCCGTAATGGCTTACCAGCACCGTGTATTCAAACACATAGCTGCCCTTGGGAAGGTAAGAGATAAAGAAATTAGTGGCCGCATCGCGGGTGCTCTCATAATACCCCAGCCCGTCCTGGTATTTGTACTGGCTCAGCACATTTACCGGCTCAAAGCCCGCCGCCCGCATGTCTTTTAAATGTAAGTACTCCATGTCGCGGTCGGCACGCAGCTCTATGCGCACCGTTATCCTGTCGCCCGGCTTCAGCCTGCTGCTTTCTGTAACAGGCGTTATTACCGGGCCGCTGGCCGTATTGCTTTGCAGGAATAATTTTTTACTGAGCTTCAGAGGTGTTTCGTGCGGTGTTATTTTATCGAGCTGTTCAAAATACTGCCAATAAACCGCGCCCCAGCTCACACCGGCATCTTTTTTCACCACTTTTACTTTCCCCATGGCAGGCTTTATTTCAGGTCCGGTAAATGTTTTTTTAAAGTAGCCGGTGCCAGCTTCTGTTTTTATGCTGCGGTCGTTTTTAGGATCGAGCTTTATATCGCCCAGGCTTATTTCCACGTTGGGCTCGGTGGCCAGCCAGTCGCTGCCCCTTAGCAAAAGGGCGTATACAGCTTCGGTGGTGGCGCGCGTAGTGCCCCAATTTTGTGTTTGTTTGCTTTTGATCAGCCAGGTTTTCAGGTCGTCTACCGCTTTCAGATCGTTGCCGGCTTCATCAAACGCTTCTATCATCAGCGCCTGCATTTCTACAGGAGCCTGGTGCCAATAATAGCCGGCGTAGTTATCCTTCCAGTACATGCCCATTTCTTCGCTGTTCAGAGCGTTTTCTTTCAGCGAGCGCAGGATATCGCCCGTGGTTTTTTTATCGCCGTAGCGGTTCAGCGCCAGGGCTATCATGCCCTGCATGTAGCGGCTGTTTGAGAGCCAATAGGTTTGCGCCTGCTTTTTGTAATACTCAAAAGCCTCCTTGGCACCACCCGAAAGAGGAATGTCTTTAAAATAGCTGCGCATATACAGGTACTGAATATCGATATATCCCAGGTGATTTTCCTTTTGATAATCCTTGTTATGACGCTTCAGCCAATCGTAATCCTCTTTCAGCTTGCGGTCGCAGAATGGCAGCGCAACCTGCGCCATTTCGAGCGCCTGCGCGTTATTTTCCCTGCCTATTACGCCAAGCTTTTGCAAATGCGCCATGCCGGTAACAATGTACTGGGTAATGTACCTGTCTTCGGGACAGCCGGCAAACCAGGGCCAGGCGCCGTTTGAAGTTTGCATTTTGCGAAGCTTGCCCAGTGCGCCGCTCAGCTCATTGCTCATTTTATTGAGATCGAACAGCAGGGCCAGCCGTTTTTTGTTTTCGCTTTCGTTCTTTGCATCCATTACCCACGGGGTTTCCTCCAGCAGCAGCGACTTGAGCTCCTGGTTCTTTTCGAGGTTGGATAAAAAGCTTTCGGGGCTTGTGCTTTTCCACGCATCAAACACCTGTTTTATTTTCGGTTTCGAATTGGCAATGTGCGATGCCAGTGCATTGGAATAATAACGCGCAAAGGTTTGTTCGGCGCATTCGTAAGGATACTCCATCAGGTAAGGCAGGCTTTGCACGGCATACCAGGCTGGATTAGCCGTAAACTCAAGCGTATAGGCGTGGTTGCGCAGTGTGGCAGAATTATTATTCTGGCTGATGAATTTTGCGAAGTTAAACTCCTTGCTTTGATTACCGCGAATTGGCAATGGCAGGCTTTCGGTTACCAGCATGCGGTTGGTAAGCACGGGCACCGGCATTTCCTCGCCATCGCTGAAGTTACCGGCACGGGCTATAATTTTATACTTAATGGCCTGGAACCCTTCGGGAATAAGAAGGTCCCATTCCACGGCGGCGCTTTGCCCTTTTTTAAGGCTGGTGTTTTTTACGGCATCCTTGTTTGCCAGTAATTTATCGGTAATGTCCTGCTCGGTAAAGGCATCGTAAAACCTGAGCTCAGCGGTGGCTGCCATATCATTGCCCGACAGGTTGGATATCTTCGACACAAAGGTCATTTTATCGTTCTCCCTGAAAAAGCGCGGGGCGTTTGGCACCACCATCAGCTCTTTCTGCGTAATCACTTCTTTTTCGGTTTGCCCGTAGCTCAGGTCTTTGGTGTGGGCCAGGCCCATAAACTTCCACCGGGTAAGACTTTCGGGAATGGTGAATTTAATTTCCACCTCGCCCTTTTCGTTGGTTTGCAGCTGCGGAAAAAAGAAAGCCGTTTCGTTAAAATTTTTGCGGGGAGCTATGGGCGCTTCTTTTGCCTCTGCCGGTTTTGAAGGCACATTGGCCTGTTGTTCGCGCCGGTCTCCATCGTACCCGGCCACGGCGTCCGCTTTTGCTTCCTTCGAAGCCGCTGGTGCCATAGCAGGAGCTGCCTGTGCATAACCGAGCGACTCCGTCTCCGCCATTTCATCACTCACATAAGATGCAACTGCTTCTTTTTTTGTTCTTCCGCCTCTTCCTTTGGGGCTGTTGCTATACCTTGGGTAAGCGTTGTAATAATTCAAGCCAAAATAATTGAGGCGGTCGTAGCTCAGTCCATCCACACTTACGTAAGGCAGGTTGTAATTGCTGTATTCATAAGGTTGCGCGGTGCGCTCCAGCGAGTGCATCCATTCTGCCCTCGGGTAAAACGTGCTGTAAATCCCAAAATTCCAGTAATTAGGCCGGTAGGCATCGAGCGAGGCATCGTACATGGCTGCCAGCATTTCGGCTACCGCTCCATCCCCCTTACGGTTCTTAACAGTCAGCTTCCATTCTTCCTTTTGGCCCGGCATCAGCTTGTTGCGGAAGGTTGAGTATTCAATGATAAGATCCTTGTTGGTGAAAGGAACCGTGATGTAATGAGACGCAGAGTACATGCGCCCGAATTTTATAAAATGAACCGCCGCGTTCATACCTCCCCGGTCTGCCTCTGTCACGCTTACTTCAACAGGTTTTAAGGCAGGTGTTATAAAATTAAGCTCGTGGCGCTGCTCGCCCTGCAGCTCATAAAGGCAGCTCACATCGCTGTAAGAGGAGGCAGCAATAAACGAAGCTTTTTCGCCGGGCTCCGCATTTGTTTTTATGCCATAGCTCCACAATGGCGTTTTTACAGGCAATACAGGTGACGCCGGATCGTAAACCGTTACGTAGTTAATGCTCTTTACTTCCTCGCCGAACTTATCCCTGCAAAGCCCTTCCACCAAATACATGCCCGGTGCCAGGCTTTTAAATTCCTCCATGGGAGCCGGCTTGTCTTTGGCGGTATTAAACGCCCGGGTAAATACCTTGCGCAATTTTTCCCATTTATAATGGTTGGTTTCGTCCTCGTATAAATCGTTGGGAAAAAGCTTATAATATTCCTCGCGCGAATAAATATGCTTGTCGGCCTGGGCCCATAAACGCTTCCTGAAGATCTTGTCGGGCTGCTTTAGCTCATACACGTGAAGCTGCCCGGTTATTTTTTCTTCAATACCGTTCAGGTTGCGGGCATACACGCTTATCTGCGGCAGCTCCTGTATATTTATCACATCCGGAATTAAAACACTAAGCTCAAGAGCCTTAACCCCTACCCTGAAATTGGTAACGGCACTGCGGGTTTCTCCATTCAGGTCGGTTACATCGGCGCTTATTTCATAGGTATAAACAGGGTTTTCTGTTTTATCCACAGTTGGATCGGGCAGCGCTTTAAAACTGATCTCGAACTCTCCTTTTTCGTTGGTAGTGCCCGTGCCGTTCACAATTTCCACTTCGGCAGGCGGCGGGTAATAAGGCCGGTACCAATAAAACCAGTACGGATAATTTACGCGGCGCACCACGCGGTACCCCACCTGTGCGCCATCAATCACGTTGCCGGCGTAAGCTTTTGCAAAACCTTTCACACTTACCTGGTCGTTGAGCTTATAACTGCCGCGCAGCGTGTCAAATGTAGTTTCAAATTTAGGACGCTTGTATTCCTCCACCGAAACATACACCGTATTGTAATTGTCCGTTATTTGCATTTGCCCCGTAAGGCCGCCCTGCGGAGCTGTAAAGGAACCTGACACCGTGCCGTATTCGTTGGTCACCAGTTCATGGCTGGCAATTTTCTGGTGGTTAACATCGTAAAAGTAAATGGTAATTGGCTGGTTGGTCACTACCTCGTGTTTGTTTTTGCTGCCTCTTAAAAGAATGGATTTAAAATATACGGTTTGCCCCGGCCGGTAAATGGCACGATCGGTAAAAATAAACGAGTGCACTTCCGACGCATTGTAATCATACTCCTTGTGGTTATAAAATTCGGCGCGAGAAAATAATTTATCGCGCCCGCTGCTGAGCTCCACAAAAAAGTAATTGGAATTGCCCGTGCTGGCCTCCACTTCAAAATAACCTTTTTCATCGGTGGCGTAGGCCTTGCCTTTTTGGTACTCGTAGCTGCTGGTTTTATAATTATAAGTGTTGTACCAGGCTTGCACGTTCACGCCTTTCAGAGGCTTACCGTTCCGGCGATCCATCACGTAAAAATCGTAACCGCCGCCGCTGAGTTTTTTGCACAGGTAAGCCATATCTGATACGGCATAAAGCTGGTAGCAAAGCTCGCTTTCCTTGCCCATAAAATCCGGCGAGGTAGAAAGCAGCAATACGTAATATCCTGTTTCGAGAGCGGGCACTTTTAATTCAGCAGCATGGGGATTAAAGTCCCCGTCAAGCGGCAACTCCTGCTCAAAGCTTTGAACGGTTGGGAAAGCCAGTATTTTAGCAACCATTTCCTTATCGTAATACCGCTGCATGAGTTTCTGGTATTCAAAATAATCGGCCTTCACAATTTTGCCGTATACTTTAGCTACGTTTGTGTAGTTTAACAGCACGCGGTTGGGCGCCTGCACGTCATTTATCTCTTCGGCCACCACGGCCAGCGATTTATGACGGATCTCGAGACCTGTGTTTTTAGCAAGCTGAGCACCCCTGCTTTTCGGATAATTTTTAATAATCTCATCACAAATATCAAGCGCCTTCTTCCGGTTCCATTTAAAACGATCGCTTTCCAGCGCTTGGTAAAGGCCCGCTTTAGAAAGCCACCACTGCGCCTCGAGGTGCCTTACCTCGGCCACCCGCTGGCTTTTTGAAAAACGGCCGGCCAGCCAGCCTAAGCTGCCCAGGTACAGCGAATCCTTCAGCTCATTCCTTGAATTGGAATGACTAAATTGCAGGCGCTCCATTTCCAGGTCTATCAGGGCCTCGTCGTTATTTGACCTTGCGTGAAAGCTTAACAAATCCTGGAATAATTTTACCGAATAGTATTTCAGGTCGAGGCTGTCCTGCGGTTTGGCAATTTTAAATTTTAAAAATTCGGGATAGGGTTTTAAGTAAGCATCGTCGTTTACTGCAAACTGGCTGGCGGCCCTGGTTACGAGGGCTTCGCTGTTCTTATAAAAATCAAGGGCACGGTGCGCCAAAAAATCATAGAGCGTAGGCCGCCAAACTCGGCTAACAGCTGAGCCGGGCACTACAATCTCTTCCATTACATTTATTTTAGTGGTCTTTAGCAGAACAGTGTCAGCCAGCGACGCCCCATAAGCAGCCACCGCCTCGTTTACCAGGCTTTTAAGATCGTAAGTGGAAATATCGTCTTTTTTAAAATAAACCGTTTGCGAGCGGTTATAAAATTTCCAGCGGTTGGTTTGGTAATATTGCCAGTAAGCATCGGCCAGCAGGCTTTGCAGCACCGGTTTGGCAGGAAAGCGGGCCTCCTCTGCCTCGGCTTTAAGATCGGCGATATTTTTTTCGAGCGAAAATTCTTCCTTGTATTGGGCAAATTTCATTTTATAGATCACCGCTTTTACAAACTGCGAAGCATTGTTCTCTGCTTTGGCGCGTGTATAAATCTCGGTCACAATTTTGAGGGCGCTTTCGGTGAGGCCTTTATTTTCGCAGCTGTCCACCCGTTTCCACAATGTTGCATAAGAATCGTTCTTACCAAACAAAACGGGGCCCGTGCCCAGCTGTTTTACCAGGCCAAAACCCAGCAATGCCGAAAAAAACAGGATGAAGATGACTGAAATTGATTTTTTTGATCGCATAAACACAAGGTATTTTTTAATTAAGATGCAGAGGCCCTAAAAATTCCATAAACCTCCCTAAAATTAAGGCTATTTTCAGCAAAAAAAGATTTTAAAATCTGCTAATAATACCGATATTAGACCCTACACAATACACATTTATGGAAGGTTTTATCGAGATTCTTAAAATAATTTTACCTGCAGCGGCCGTGTTTGTTGCCGCTTTTTTAATTGTACAGCGTTTTTTGGATAACGACCAGAAACGGCGTGACCATGAGCTTAAAAAAAGCAATCACGCCACCATGACCCCTTTAAAAATACAGGCTTACGAGCGCATCGTGATATTCCTGGAGCGCATTCATCCCAACAGCCTGGTGGTGCGGGTAAACAAACACGGTATGAGTGCACACCAGCTGCACCTGGAGCTGGTTAAAACAATTAAAAGCGAATACGAGCACAATCTTTCACAGCAGATCTATGTAAGCTACAATGCCTGGGAGCTGGTAAAAACCGCCAAGGAGGAAATCATCAAACTGATAAACATTTCGGCCACCAAAGTGGCCAATGACAATACCAGCAACGACCTGGCCATGATGATTCTGAATATTACTGCCAGCCTCGAAAAAAAACTGCCCAACGAAGTGGCTCTCGAATACATTAAAAAAGAGGTGAACCTGGTGTTTTAAACGTTCTTTATGCTGTTAAAGAAAATACAAACCCGGATTGATGAAATAAAAGGTTTGAACGTGATGTTTGATGTTGATCTGGCGGAGCTTTATAAAACCGAGACCCGGATCCTGAAGCAGGCAGTAAAAGGAAACCTCAGCCGTTTTCCGAAAGATTTTATGTTTGTTTTATCTGACCAGCAGATCGAAGAAATGGTGTCACAAAATGTGATACCATCCAGAAGCCACGCTGGTGGCTCAAAGCCCTTTGCTTTCACTGAGCAGGGAGTGGCCATGTTATCATCGGTGCTCAACAGCAAAAAAGCAGCGCAGGTAAACATTGCCATCATGCACGCATTTGTATCGCTGCGGCAATTTGCACTTACCAACGAAAACCTGGCACAACGCATCAAAGATATTGAAACCAAATACGCCAAACAATTTGGCGATGTATACGAGGCCATCGGCTTTTTGCAGCAAAAAGAAAAACAGCAGGAAGAGCAAGTGAGCCGCAACCGGATCGGCTATAAAAAATAGCCCGATATCATTAACTTTGTACCCTGAACATGCAACATTTATTTTCTGATTTTAAGCCGGTAACGGCTGCCGAGTGGAAGGCACAGGTGATCAAAGACCTGAAGGGCGAGCCATTTGACGACCTGGTGTGGAAGAACGAGAACGGCTTTGACATACAGCCTTTTTATACGGCCGAAGATTTGGCACAAAGCTATGAGCCTGCTTTTACCCACAGCGATTGGGAGATAGGCGTAGCCGCCAGGGAAAAAAGCGCCGATGCCATCAATGCTCAATTTTTGAAAGAGCTTAACAGCGGCGCCACGGCCATTTCACTGTCTGTTGATGGTACGGATCTTGATAAAGCGCTGGCCGGCATACAGCTCAATTACATACAGGCCACGTTTTATGCCAGCGCAAAAAGCATCAACACGCTGGCCCGGCACCTCGAAAAGAACTATGCGCTTAACGAGCTCCGCTGCTCTGTTTTTGCGGTGGAAGCCGACACTCATGAGAAGCTGGAAGAATGGTTAAAGGCGGCTTCGGTATTTGAAAAACACAAGGGCATTAAAACATACTGTGCCAATGCCTTGCCTTTTCACAACGGCAACTGCCTGGCGTATTACGAGGCAGCCATTATTTTATCGCAGCTCAACGAATACCTCAACGCCGGCGTCCACAATAAAACTCCGGGAAAAAAAATTGTGATAAAAACAGGGGTCAGCTCCGATTACTTTATCCAGATGGCCAAGTTGCGCGCCATCCGGCGGCTGTGGAAGATACTGTCGGCCGAATACAATACCGGTGCAGAGCTGCATCTTATTGCAGAAACAAGCGCTACTAACAAATCCATTTCAGACAATTACAACAACCTGCTGCGCACCACGCTCGAGGCCATGGCGGCTGTGTCGGGCGGATGCAACGAGCTGATCGTAAACGGGTTTGATTTGTTTTTACCGGTAAACCCTACTCTTTCGGAGCGCATGGCCATTAACCAGCAGCTGATTCTGAAAGACGAAAGCTACCTGGATAAAATAGCCGATGTGGCCTGCGGCTCTTATTATATTGAACGCATTACCGACGCCCTTGCCCAGCGCGCGCTTGAAACCTTTAAACAGTTTGAAGCCGGCGGCGGATATTTTGCCTGCCTCGAAAAAAACATTTTTGCTGCCGCCATTGCCCAACAGGCCGGCGAGCGTGAAAACCTGGTAAACACACAAAAACAGATCGCCATCGGCGTAAATAAATTCAAGAACGAAAAAGAAAACATTGTGTTGAGCGCCGCCACTATCAATGAGATAAGGCAGCTGCATATCCATAATCCAATTTTAAACTTTGAACTGGCCCATTATTTTAAACAGCATGCGTAAATCGTTAAATCACCTTACCTACCGGCCGGCAGGAGAAACTGCTTTTCCTGCAACAGAAGCATTTACGACCGCTGAGCAGATTGATGTGGCGGCCAACTACCATTACAGCGATATAGCACCGGCTGAGCATTTAAGATTTGCTGCCGGCATTGCGCCTTTTTTGCGGGGACCCTACAGCAGCATGTATGTAAAAAGCCCCTGGACCATTCGCCAGTATGCAGGCTTTAGCACGGCTGAAGACAGCAATGCTTTTTACCGGCGCAACCTGGCAGCCGGCCAAAAAGGACTTTCGGTGGCCTTTGACCTGGCCACGCACCGGGGCTACGACAGCGACAACGAGCGCGTGGAAGGCGATGTAGGCAAAGCCGGGGTGGCTATTGACAGCATCCTGGACATGAAAATTCTTTTTGACAGCATACCGCTGGATGAAATGAGCGTGTCGATGACCATGAACGGCGCCGTGCTGCCGGTACTGGCCTTTTACATTGTGGCTGCCAAAGAGCAGGGTGTTAGCATGGATAAGCTTACGGGCACGATCCAAAACGATATTTTGAAGGAGTTTATGGTGCGCAACACCTATATCTATCCGCCGGCGCCCAGCATGAAAATTATTTCGGATATTTTTGAGTTCACTTCTCAATACATGCCCAAGTTCAATTCCATTTCCATCAGCGGCTATCACATGCAGGAAGCCGGCGCCACGGCCGACATTGAGCTGGCCTATACACTGGCCGATGGTTTGGAATACCTGCGCACGGGCATAAATTCGGGGCTGGACATTGATACCTTTGCGCCAAGACTTTCTTTCTTCTGGGCCATCGGCATGAACCATTTTATGGAGATTGCCAAAATGCGTGCCGCGCGCATGCTGTGGGCAAAACTGGTAAAACAGTTTAACCCTAAAAACACCAAATCGCTGGCGCTGCGCACCCACTGCCAAACCAGCGGCTGGAGCCTTACCGAGCAGGATCCCTTTAACAACGTGACCCGCACCTGCGTGGAAGCGCTGGCGGCGGCCATGGGACATACACAAAGCCTGCACACCAACGCACTGGACGAAGCCATAGCGCTGCCCACCGATTTCAGCGCGCGCATTGCCCGTAACACACAATTGTTTTTGCAATACGAAACCAACATTACCAAAGTGGTGGATCCATGGGGTGGCAGCTACCATGTGGAAAAGCTGACACAGGAAATTGCGCAGCGGGCCTGGACGCTGATTGAGGAAGTGGAAAAGCTGGGCGGCATGGCCAAAGCCATCGAAACCGGCATTCCTAAAATGCGGATAGAGGAAGCCGCTGCCCGCAAACAAGCCCGGATAGACGGAGCCAAGGATATTATAGTGGGCGTAAACCGCTACCAGGTGGAAGAAAAAATAACCATGGACATTCTGGACGTGGACAACACCAAAGTGCGTGCTCAGCAAATAGAGCGCTTAAAAAAATTAAAAGCCGAACGCGATCCTGCAAAAGTGAAAGACGCGCTAAACGCCCTTACCGAATGCGCCCGCAGCGGCCAGGGTAATTTGCTGGCGCTGGCCGTTACCGCCGCAGAATGCCGCTGCACGCTAGGCGAAATTTCTTCTGCACTCGAAACGGTTTATGGCCGGTATAAGGCGCAGATAAAATCGATTGCAGGCGTTTACAGCCACGAAATTAAAATGGATAAAAACTTTGCAAAAGCCCGTGAGCTGGCCGATACATTTGCCGGCATGGACGGAAGAAGGCCCCGCATTATGGTGGCTAAAATGGGGCAGGACGGGCACGACCGCGGCGCCAAAGTGATTGCCACCAGCTTTGCCGATCTCGGCTTTGACGTGGACATTGGCCCGCTGTTTCAAACCCCGGCCGAAGCCGCCAAGCAGGCTGTTGAGAACGACGTGCACATTTTAGGCGTATCGAGCCTTGCGGCAGGACACAAAACGTTAGTTCCTCAGGTAATTGAGGAGCTGAAAAAATATGGCCGCGACGATATTATGGTAGTGGCCGGCGGCGTTATTCCGCCGCAGGATTACGATTACCTGTTTAAGGCCGGTGTAAGCTCGGTGTTTGGGCCCGGCACGGTGATCAGCATCAGCGCCATCGAGATACTGGAAAAGCTGATTGCCAGGTATCCCGCAGACTGAAAGCTACCTACTGCCATTCCGAACCGATAGCCATCGGCTTGTTTCAGCGTCTATTCCTCAGCAAAATTAAAAGATCAAGAGATGCTGAAACAAGTTCAGCATACCCTTGAACTATTAAGACACCTTCAAATCTGATTTAAGATTTATCTTAACACTTGTATTGTTTAAAAAGCAGTTTATAACTCCCTGTTTTTTAATTTCGCATTGCCCCGGCTTTGAAATAATTTTGATGTATGCAAAACACTCAAACACCTCCGCCAAACAGCAACTTTATCAAGTCTATGATAAAAATCGCGAATCCCGATTGGACTGCTGAACAGATAGAAGCCGAAGCCCAGAAAAAATTAGCAGAGATCATGAACCCGGCCGGCGATGACAATTGCGAATATTGCTCGAGCTAACAACAAAACTGCACACGCGCATTAAATATTCGCATCCAGTGCCTGGCTGTTATTGTCGTCATTACTGCCGGCAGACGGGTCGAAAAGCCTGTTGATCCTTGGTTGTATGATCCACACCCCGATTGGAAAAAACCAAAGCAGGAAAAATTCGCCGGCAAAATCGCTAAATGTTACCGGTTTTTGCAGTTCCACGGCTTTAAGCGCTTTTGCGTTAAAATAAAAGCAATAAAAAATACAAAAGATAGAAAACAGGTGCAACGGCAATATAAATGCGAATATAGCCGGGTTGGGCTGCCCACCGCCTGCAATAACAGAAAACAGGTTAAACAGAAACACGGATAAAAACAGCATATAAGCTACCGGTACCAAAAGGAAAATTTTAAACCTGGTCAGTTTCATGGACGCTGTTTCAGGAAGCTTTTTGTGAAGGTGTGTACCGAGGGAGTAAATCCAACTGAAAAAAAGTCCCATAAACAGAATGATCATGACGGGGACCAACACAAATGCCAGTTCCGGATTTTTATTCGCAGCGACAAGTCCTATCACTATAAACTCGAAAACCAGAGGAAATATCATAAGAAGCAGGAATAGCTGCCAATGCTTAAATTTTAGAAGTTTTGCCATTTTATTTTTGTTTTGCGAATTATTTATCCTTCGGCAAAGAAACGCCGCTCACCGCAATTACCTGCCAGGCGCTGTTGGTTAATTTCCAAACCCTCAGGTAACGGAATTGCGCATTTATTTCCTCCTCAAAGTATTTTCCGTTTAGTTCAAGCCGTAGCGTTACCACGGCCGAATCGCCAACCAGGCTTATTTCTTCCTCGCTCGCCAGCAGTTTAGTAAATGCGGAATTATCGTTGTGGTAATTATCAAGCACCATTGCTTTTGTGAGCACCTGGCCGTTGGGATAAACAAACAGCGCATCGTTATGAAGCAGCTCCGCAATCACCTCAAGATGTTTGGCTGCAAATGCATCCCACAATTTTTTTTCGAGGATAGAAATGTGTTTTTTAATCTCTGCCGGATCCTTTGCCATGCTTATTAATTATTGTTTTGTGTTTCAAGCCAGTGTTGCTTTTCCAGCAGGTATTCAAAATGCGACAGCTTTTGCCCGTTAATGTCCAATTCAACCGTGTTCACCTGCACGGCGCCAAGCCTTTTTATGGCTGTTTGCGAGCGTATGTTGGTAACTCCGATGTGAAAAAAGACTTTATCCAAAAATTGAAAAGCATAATCGAGCAATAATTTTTTGGAGGAGGGATTGTAACGGCCGCCCCAGTAAGCCCTCGCAAAAAATGTATAGCCTACAGCAATGCTTCCTTCATCCTGCTTGTAATCGTAATAACGGCTCGAGCCAATCACCTGCCCGCTGGCTTTATCAATAATTAAAAACGCGGTATTGCCGGCCACAGCGCCGTCAAAAAAATGCCGGAACACCTCGCGCTTATAGCGGTCGCTTACCGGGTGCTGCTCCCAGATGAGCGGGTCGGAAGCCGCCTCGTAAAGGGTTTCAAAATCAGATTCGTTAAGCGGCACCAGTTTTAGCAGATCGTTTTCAAGAACTTCCGGGCGCCAGTTTATTGCAGTGTTTTTCATAATTCTTATTGCATTGCGCCCGCACTTTGCAGGCTACATTTAAAGGTAATAAACTTTTGACTACAGCAACAAAAAAGCCTGGTACATACCAGGCTTCTTTATTAAGTTTTATAAAATGCTCAGGCTTTAAAGTCCCACTCTTCCAAAAATTTGGTGGTGTAATTACCGGCCTTAAACTCTTCGTTTTGCATTAGTTTAATGTGGAAAGGAATGGTAGTTTTTACGCCTTCGATCACATATTCGCTCAGCGCCCGGTGCATTTTGGCAATGGCCTCTTCGCGGGTTTGTGCCACGGTAATCAGCTTGCCCACCATGCTGTCGTAGTTGGGCGGAATGCGGTAGCCGCTGTACACGTGCGAATCCACCCGGATACCATGCCCGCCCGGCGTATGCAGGGTGGTGATCATACCCGGCGACGGGGTAAAGTTCATAAACGGGTTTTCGGCATTGATGCGGCATTCGATGGCATGTAATTGCGGGAAATAGTTTTTACCCGAAATAGGCACACCGGCAGCCACCAGTATCTGTTCACGGATCAGGTCGTAGTTGATCACCTCCTCGGTGATGGGGTGCTCTACCTGGATACGTGTGTTCATTTCCATAAAATAAAAATTGCGGTGCTTGTCCACCAGAAACTCAACCGTACCCACGCCTTCGTAGGCAATGGAAAGCGCGGCTTTAATGGCGGCCTCGCCCATGGCATCGCGCAGCTCGGGTGTCATAAACGGCGAAGGGGTTTCCTCCACCAGTTTTTGGTGCCGGCGCTGGATGCTGCAGTCGCGCTCGCTCAGGTGGCAGGCTTTGCCATACTGGTCGCCCACAATCTGGATCTCAATATGACGCGGCTCTTCAATGTATTTTTCCATATAAAGCGCACCGTTACCAAAGGCAGCAGCAGCTTCGGTAGTGGCGCTGTCCCATGCCGCCTGGAAATCCTCTTCTTTCCAGATAATGCGCATGCCACGCCCGCCACCGCCGGCGGTAGCTTTAATAATAACAGGGTATTTAATTTTTTTGGCAAGGGTCTTACCCTCTTCCACGCTTTGCAGCAGGCCTTCCGAGCCGGGCACGCAGGGCACGCCATTTTTTATCATGGTGGCTTTGGCGTTGCTCTTATCGCCCATCTGGTTAATCATTTCGGGCGAAGCGCCTATGAATTTAATTTTGTTCTGGCGGCAGATCTCCGAAAAACGGGCGTTTTCGCTCAAAAATCCATAGCCGGGGTGTATCGCATCGGCGTTGGTAATTTCGGCGGCGGCAATAATGTTTGCCATGTTCAGGTAGCTGTCTTTGCTGGGAGGCGGACCTATGCACACGGCCTCATCGGCAAATTTAACGTGCAAAGAATCCTTATCGGCGGTAGAATAAACGGCAACCGTTTTAATTCCCATTTCGCGGCAGGTGCGGATGACCCTTAGCGCAATCTCGCCCCGGTTGGCTATTAATATCTTTTTAAACACAATCTTGAGATTTTAAATTATAAATTTTAAATGTTGAGTGGGCGGATGAAACCACCCGGCATCCTAGCATTTAATATTTTATTTAAGAAGGATCTACCAGGAAAAGCGGCTGATCGTATTCAACAGGGGTTGAATCGTTTACCAGCACTTTTACGATCTTGCCTTTTATATCGCTCTCAATTTCGTTAAAAAGCTTCATGGCTTCAATAATACATACCGTTTTACCGGGAGCTATTTCATCGCCTACTGCTACAAAAGTTGGTTTATCGGGACCTGCCGAACGGTAAAAAGTACCGATCATAGGGGATTTTATAGTAAGGTATTTGGATTCGTCGCTGGTTGGTGTAGCGGCCGGCTTTTCGGCAGCTGGGGCTGTATTGCTGGCCGGAACCACTGGTTGCAAGGCTGGCATCACCTGGTTAACAGGGGCTGCAATTACCGTGGCCGGTTGCATTACCACCTGGTTGGCAGTTTTTGGAGTCCTGATCACAATTTTGATTTCCTTGGTCTCTAATTCCACCTCGCTCACGCCACTTTTGGAAACAAATTTTATTAAATCCTGAATCTCGTTTAATTTCATGATTGTAAAAGTTTAGTTAGTTAGTGGGGGCAAAAGTAATAGTATTTTTGATTAAAAAAAGGGATTTTGGGCCTTAAGTTTAACAAAAACATGTCGTTTTATTCATTTTTGGTCGAAAAACAGCATTTTTTTGCCAATAAAAAAGCCGCCCGTGAAGGCGGCCTCTTATAAGTATTAAAATGGGGTTAAAACATAATTCCAATGTTGATCCGGATGGCCCGCATCAGATAGTTTTGATTTAAAGCCATAAAATTATAACCCGAGCCGGTATAAGTCTGTGCTTTGGTAAGGTATTTGGATTCTTTACGCATTAAATTGGTAAACGACTGGAAATAATTAACCGAAAACACCAGCGAAGTGCTGCCGGCAATGCGGTATTCGGTGCCCAGGCCCAGGTTCATGCCCACGCGGGCCGGAATCAGGGAGGCATCCTTGCTTACCAGGATGTTCTCTTTGGTGAGCGATTCGGCTGGTACAGTGCTTACGGTTGTGCCGTTTTGTACCGCTTTCAGCCCGCTGTAATACGTATCGTTGGCTTTGATGCCGGCCCTGAAGCCGATTTCGCCGCCAAACATGGCAAAATAACGGAGCCCGCTGTATTCCTGGGTCATCATTTTTAGCAGCAGGGGAATGCTTACCATGGTGGTTTTGTATTTGCGCTCCTTTAGTATATAGCTGGTGTTTTCAGGTTTCAGATCGTATTCGGAATTGGAAATGCCTTGTTTTGCCTCCACCATCACATCCTCTTTGTCTAACACCACCTTCACGTTTGTATTGGCATCGTTGCGGTATGAAATAATGCCACCCTCAAAATCGCCACCAATGCCGGTTTGAAAGTGAATGATGTTGGAAAGCTTAAACTCCATGGTAAGACCAAAGCCAAAGCCGAAGTTAGAACCATTGCCCACCGAAACGGTGTTGTTACTTTTATACCAGGTAGGCTGCGGCGTGGCCCTCAGGCCAAAACGGAACTTTTTGTCAAAATCCTCTTCCTTTTTATCGATGCTGTTGTTTTGCGCAGGCAAGGCCAGGCAAAGTATGGTAACCGAACTGATGGTGAATAAAAACTTTTTCATCAATAGCTTATTTTATGGTTAATTTTACAAAGATAAAAATTTACCAGATGAAACAAAGTTTTCTTTTATGTGCAGCGGCGGCACTGCTGGCAGTTGGATGCTCAAGAAACAGGCTCGATGTGGATGTTTCTGACATAAAAGCCACACCTTTAAAAGTGATGCGCCTGGAGGAGGATCTTTTTTCATTAAACGGTTCGGGCTTTGACGCAAAAAGCGAAGCGCTGAAAGAAAAATACGGCGCCTACTACGAGCACTACCTGATGAATTTTCTGAACCGGGGCGGCAGTCGCGACAGCCTTTATAAGCCGGCTGTGATGCAGTTTCTGAACGACGCCGATATAAAGGAAACCTACGGCTACATCAGGCAGCTGTATCCGCAGGAAAAAATTGAGGGTATTGCCGCACAGGCCGATGAATGTGTAAAACGCTTTAAATACCATTTCCCAACACATGCGCTGCCCAAAAAACTGGTTACCTGCATGAGCGGGTGGAATTATGCTTCGGCCTATGTAGACAGCGCCCTGGTGATAAGCCTTGACATGTACCTGGGCGATACGGCCAAGTTTTACGGTATGCTGCGCTATCCCGGCTACCAGGTAAAAAAAATGAACGCACATTACATATTGTCCGACCTGGCCCGCGGCTGGTTGCTCACCGAATTTGACACCACGCTTAACAACATCCTTATTGACCACACCATTTATTACGGCAAATTGTTTTATGCAGTAAGCGCCCTGCTGCCCGATGCCCCCGACAGCCTGGTGATTGGATACACCGGCCAGCAGCTGAAGTATTGCAAAGAGTACGAAAAAAAGTTATGGGGCTATTTTGCCGAAAAGAACCGCTTATACGAAAACAGCCTGCAGAATGTGCGCGAGCTGACAAGCGAAGGGCCATTTACTGCGGCCATCAGCAAAGAGTGCCCGCCGCGCATTGCCATGTGGGTGGGCTGGCAGATTGTAAAAAGCTACATGGAACAGAACAAACAGGCGACCCTTGAGCAGCTGATGCGCGAAGATTACCGGCAGGTGCTGAATAAGAGCCGGTACAGGCCTTAGTTGTACAATGTAAAGCGTACAATGTACATTGTACAATCCATCTCAATCAAACTTAAGCGTTTTCACCGGCGTAAGGCGGGTAATAATGAGCGTAGGCAGAATGAGCATGAGCGCACACACGGCAAAGGTGCCTATGTTCAGCAGCAGAAAATACAGCCAGTTAATCTCTATGGCCACATGGTCCACGTAATAGGTTTCGCTGTCGAGCTTGGCTATTTTAAAATAGTATTGCAGCAGACATAAGCCAATGCCGGCAATATTTCCCCACAGAAGCCCCCTGCCTATTAACCGCATGCTGATGTAGATAAAAACGCGCCGCACGCTTATATTGCTCATGCCTAAAGCTTTAACAAGGCCCACCATGTTGGTTCGCTCCAGGATCAGGATCAGCAGGGCGGTAATCATGTTCATGGTAGCCACCAGTATCATCAGCACCACAATAATGATCCCGTTCACATCCAGCTTATCCAGCCACATAAAAATATTGGCATATAAATTTTTCACGCTGTTCACTTCATAGCTGTATCCCAACAACTCCTGCAGCTGTTCCACACCTGCTTCCAGGCGTTTAAAGTCCTTCACTTTTATTTCGTAGTTACCGGTCATGCTGCTGTCCCAATAGTTAAGCCGCTGTATCTGACGCAGGTCTACAATGCTGAGGCGCTCGTCAAAATCGGAGAAATTGGTTTTAAAAATACCGCAAATATGAAAATTGCGCGAGCGCTGCTCATATTTTATCACCGGTGCACCGGCAGCGCTGTCGTATACCTGGTGCTGCGAAATAAAATACACCAGCATTTTTCCGTTCACCGGCAGGCCCAGTTTTTTTGAAAGCGACTCGCTGATCATCACATCCTTACTGGCTTCCTCTTTTTTTATTTCCGGCAGCCGGCCGCTTACCAGGTATTTTTTCAAAAAATCAAAATTATACTCATTCGTAACGCCTTTCAGTAAAATGCCTTCGTTATCGGTGGCGGTTTTTAAAATTCCGTTTTTAAAGGCCGTTGGCTGTATGTGCTGTACAAAAGGAAGCTGCCGCATCTTCGCCAGGCTGTCGGCGCCAATGCGAATGGGCTCGGGCTCGTTACTGGCGTTCATATTTACGCTGCTGATGGCAATATCCATGGTAAGGCCGGTGATGCGGTCAACGATTTCTTTTTTAAAGCCCAACACAATGCTTACGGTGAGCAGCATCACACAAACGCCGGTGGCTATGCCAATAATTCCTATTTTTACAATAGGCTTGGAGATGTTACCTTTGGAATGTCCCGAATGAGAGATCCGGTCGGCTATAAATTTTTCTGCTTTCAAAATGCGCCAGGTGCACAAAAATACTAATTTGATTGGCTTATTGAGCAGCCTGCTGTTTTTATACGGGTCCTGCTTTGTTCAGGCACAGGTTGTTATAAAAGATTACAGCAGCGTTTTAACGGGTGCGCAACAGCCCGAACGCTACCTGCCCCTGCTTAAAAACAAGCGTGTGGGCATTATCACCAACGTTACCGGGCTGGTAAACGGTGTCAGCATTGTTGATACCCTGCTGAAGCTTCACGTAAACATTAAAAAAATTTTCGGGCCGGAGCATGGCTTTCGCAGCAACACCGAGGCCGGCGAAAAAGTAAAAAACAACCGCGATGTTAAAACCGGCCTCCCCATTATTTCGCTGTACGGCGCCAATAAGAAGCCTTCCAAAGAGCAGCTTAAAAATATTGATGTGCTGGTATACGACATACAGGATGTGGGCGTGCGGTTTTACACTTATATCTCCACCCTGTGTTATGCTATGGAAGCCTGCGCCGAAAATAATAAGCAGCTGATTGTGCTCGACCGGCCTAACCCCAACGGCTTTTATGTGGATGGCCCTGTGCTTACCCCCGGTTTTAAAAGTTTTTTGGGCCTGCACCGCGTACCGCTGGTATATGGCATGACCTGCGGCGAGTATGCGCAAATGGCAAACAGCGAAGGCTGGCTGAAAAACAGCGTAGCCTGTTCGCTTACCGTAATTCCTTTAAAAAACTATGACCGCAGCGCCTCCTATCGATTGCCGGTAAATCCGTCGCCCAACATACCCAATGAAAAAGCGGTGCTGCTTTACCCCAGCCTGGGCCTTTTTGAAGGCACGCTCATGAGCCTGGGCCGTGGCACCGAAATGCCTTTCCAGGTGATTGGCCACCCCGATTTTCCCGATACGGCATTTAGTTTTACACCGCGCCCCACGACCCTGTCTAAAGAGCCAAAGTACGTAAACCAGCGCTGTTATGGGCTTAATTTAAAAGAGGAGGAATACCTGGTGCGGCATCCAAAAAAAATAAACCTGGCCTGGCTGCAGCTGGCAAACAATAAGCTGAAGCGCAGCGATTTTTTTGACAAAAATTTTAACTACCACAGCGGCGATACACTCTTGCAGCAGCACATTAAAAACGGGCTCACCGAAGAAAAGATAAGGCAAAGCTGGCAGGCCGATCTTGAACATTTTAAGAAAACAAGGGCAAAATACCTGTTGTATACCGATTTTGATTAGTTATGCGTAATATAATTTGGCTATTTTTCCCTAGAACCCTATTTTTGTAATCTATATAAAAAACAATGGCAAATTTTGATTTGATAATGCCTAAAATGGGCGAAAGTGTTGCTGAAGCTACTATTATTAAGTGGAGCAAGAACGAAGGCGATAAAATTAAGATAGACGAAACCGTTCTTGAGATCGCTACCGATAAGGTGGACAGTGAAATCCCCTCCCCGTTTGAAGGCACGCTGGTGAAGCGCCTTTTTAACGAAGGCGATGTGGTGCAGGTAGGCTCGGTTATTGGCGTGATCAGCAGCGATGCGGCGGGTGCCATCACCGATGCTCCAAAAACCTCGGCACCGGCCACCAAGCAGGCTGCCGAAACCAAATCAGAAACTGCCAGCGTAAGCGCTCCCAGCAACAGCCCCAACAATTACGGCGAATCCGATAAATTTTACTCGCCCCTGGTAAAAAGCATTGCCAAAGAAGAAGGCATTTCTTTGCAGGAGCTTGATGCTATTAAGGGCACCGGCCAGGATGGCCGCGTAACCAAAGCAGATATCCTGGCATACCTGCCAAACCGCAGTAAACAAGCCGGCCAGCAAAACACTTCCACTCCTGCCGCACAAAAGCAGGAAAACAAAGCTGCCCCGGTGCAGGCCGGCGAAAACGCCGTGATCGTAAACCGCCCGGCTGTTTCGGTAAACGCTGGCGACGAAATTATGGATATGGACCGCATGCGCAAGCTGATTGCTGATCACATGGTGATGAGCAAGCACGTGTCGCCGCACGTCACCTCGTTTGTGGAAGCCGATGTAACCAACCTGGTGCAGTGGAGAGATAAGGTAAAAAAAGAATTTGAAAAGAGGGATGGCGAAAAACTGACATTCACTCCGCTGTTCATTGAGGCAGTAGCCAAAGCCATTAAGGATTTCCCGATGATCAACGTATCGGTGGATCAAACAGGCACCAAGATCATTAAACGTAAAAACATTAATATCGGTATGGCCACCGCCCTGCCAAGCGGCAACCTGATTGTGCCGGTAATAAAAAATGCCGACGAAAAAAACCTGCTGGGCATTACCAAGGCGGTGAACGACCTGGCCGGCCGTGCACGCATCAATAAGCTGGCTCCGGACGAGATCCAGAACGGCACCTTTACACTTTCCAACGTAGGAAGCTTTGGCAACGTAATGGGAACGCCCATTATCAATCAGCCGCAGGTAGCCATTTTAGCAGTGGGCACCATTAAAAAGAAACCGGCTGTAATTGAAACACCGCAGGGCGATATGATCGGCATCCGCCAGTTCATGTTCCTGTCGTTAAGCTACGATCACCGCGTGGTGGATGGCTCGCTGGGCGGCAGTTTTGTAAGGCGTGTGGCCGACTACCTCGAGAACTGGGACATTAACCGCAGCATTTGATTTAAAAAAAATCTGATTTATTTTTTACGCCGCAGTTTTAAGCAATTGCGGCGTTCTTTTTTTAACCGGCCCTAGCCAGGCTCCTGTTTATTTAGCCAGCGTAATGTGTCCGTTGTAATGCAGTTTTTTACCATCGGGATCGGTCACGTCTATTTTCCATACATAAGTATCATTCACACTCATTTCGCCATTGATCTTCCCATCCCAGCCTGTTTCAAAATCGCTGGTATGAAACACACGCAGGCCCATGCGGTTGTAAATGCCCAGATCGTATTTCTTAATGCCTCTTCCCTTTGGCTGAAACACGTCGTTAATGCCGTCGTCGTTGGGAGTAAATACATTGGGTACAAACAATTTAAAATCACTTGCTATTTTAATGGTCTTTACTACCGTGTCCTGGCAGCCCCAGCCGTTTTCAACCACCATGGCCACTTCGTAATAACCTGATGTTTCAAAAATAAACGAAGCGTTTTCGCCAAGGCTGTGCAAGCCCTCGTTATTAATAAAGAACCAGCTCCAGCGGTTAAGGTCCTCACCTTTGCTCATACTCGTAAACGTTACATTGTCCATTCCTTCAACAGGGTTCAGCGGAGAAAACGAGAAATCGGCTTTGGGCGAGGGGCTGGCTTCAATTGCAAACGTAGCCGTGTTGGAGCATCCGTTCAAATCGGTAAAATAACCTGTCACCGCTTCACTGCCAGGTTCAACGGCACAGTAATTAAAACTATCCGTTAAAAAGGGCAGGCCGTTTATCGTCCATCGGGTATTTACGATCGGCGCCGCTTCTTTGTTGGTGAGCCAAAATTTTGAGCAAAACGGTACGCATTGTTTGTTGGCATTATCGCTTACCAGGCGGCCCTGGGGCGACGGATCGATACCAATATAGCAGGTGGTGTAGCTTGAACAGCTGTTGCTGTCTATCACGCTCAGTGTATAGGTACCCGCCTGCGCCACGTTATACATGGTAAAGCTGGCATTCTGCTGCGGGTATACCTGGTTGTAAGGTCCGCTCCAGGTGTAGGTTTCGGCGCCAAATCCCTGCAGGGTAAGGCTCGATCCGTAACACACGCGGGGCGGGGCATTAAAAACCGGCCTTGGCAGCGGCCAGGTGGAAAGAATGGCCACGTCGCTGTTTGTGCAGGTATTGGGCGCGGTGCCCACCACCGTATAACTTTGCGGCAGCGCGCTGGTAGCCGATGGCACAAAGGCATTCTGACCCAAAAATCCGTATCCGTTTGGCCCGTACCACCGGTAACCGTTAGGAATCCCCCCCGTAGCCAGCAAATAGGCCGGCTGCTGCGAAATGCATACCGTGGTGCCGGTAGCTATAATGTTGGGCAGCGGCATAATGGCCAATGTGGCTGTAGCCACCTGCGTGCAGCTGTTGGGCCCTGTGCCTACCACCGAGTAAGTGCCTATACGCGCCGAATCCACCACCGGGATAAACAGGTTCTTAACTGCAACAGAGGTATTGGTTGGCGGCCCGGTCCAGGTATATGTATAGGCGCCATTGGCCACCAGGGTAAAAGGATCTTTATAACACACCAGGCTTCCGGTGGCGCTTACGTTGGGCAGCGGCCAGGTGGCCAGTGCCGCGGTGGTTATATTGGTGCAGGTGTTGGGCGCCGTGCCCATAACCGTATAAACAGTAACTGCTGCACTGGTAGCCGAAACAATGGCCGCATTAATAAAATTGGAATTATACCCTCCGGGACCGCTCCACCGGTAGCCGCTGCTGTCGGGCATACCGCCGCTGGCCTGCAGCACCGCCGGCTCGTTAAGGCAAACAGTGGTGGGTGTGGCAATAATAACCGGCAACGGCGTGGTTGTTAAATTTGCTACCGATTGAAACGTACAGGTGTTGGCGCCGGTGCCCACCACCGAGTAGTTGCCCGATGTAAGAGAGTTGGTGACAGGTACATAGGCGCTGGCACCCAACGCTGTATATGATTGTGGCCCGCTCCAGGTGTAAGTAACCGCGCCGGTGGCCGTAAGCGTAAACGGCTTGTCGTAACATACCACCGATCCGCTGGCCACCACGGTTGGTAAAGGAATGGTGCTTACACTGGCCGTAGCTGTAGATGTACAGGTATTCGGCGCTATGCCCACCACTGTGTAAATATCAATGGCCGTGGTGGTAACCGTTGGCACCACAGGATTGGCACCGGTGGCAGTGTAACCTCCCGGCCCGGTCCAGGTATAACCCACGCCGCCGGTTACTGTTAAGGTGGCGGGTTCATTAAGGCATACAAAAGTGCCGGTAGCATTAATTAATGGCAGCGAAAGCGCTGTAAGCGTGGTGGTAGCCTGTGCCGAACAGGAGTTGAGCGCGCTGATAAGCTCCACTGTATATACGCCCAGGGCCAGGTTGTTTGCCGATGGCACGGTGGTGTATGGCTGAAGCGGGGCATCGTAATAACCATTTGGGCCGCGCCAGGTGTAATACCCCAAACCGTTAGCCGTTAACGTGGCCGGAGCGCCATAACAAACCGTAGGGCTTACCGCGCTTACGCTCGGATTGGAGAGTGCTGCAAGCGCCACCGTGGCAGTTGACTGGCAGGTATTGCCATCTGTAACCAAAACCGTATAAATGCCATTGGCAGCCAGCTGCACGTTTAAAATACTTGGGTTTTGAAGATTACTGGTAAACGCATTGGGCCCGCTCCATAAATACGACACGCCGCCGCTCGACTGAAAGTTGATGGTGCGCCCCACACACACATTGGTGCTGATAATAGCTGCATTCGCAGGCGGCAACGGCCATACCGTTATGGGTTGGGTTACAGTTTGCCGGCAGCCGTTGGCAAAAGAAGCGGTAAGCGTATACGCCCCCGATGCCGCCGGCGTAGCATTGGCGATGACTGTATTTTGTGCCACGCTTGCAAAACCGGAAGAGCTTTGCCAGGTATAGGTAGTGCCACCGCTGCCATTAAGCAGCAGGCTGTTGTTGGCACAAATAGGCGAGTTGGTGGTAATAGTGGGCGATGGCAGCGCAAACACCGTAGCACCACACGATGCCATGCTTGTACAGCCCGGCACGCTGGTTACACTCAAATTATAAATTCCGCCCATAGTGCCTGTAGCGCTTGCACGCACCGGGTTTTGCTGGGTAGATGTAAAGGCCGGCCCGGTCCATAAATATGTGTATCCGGCACCGGTAAACGAATTGGCTGAAAGGCTCAGATTTTGACCAGCGCAGGCAGTGCTGTTGTTGATGCTGATGGCCTGGGTGTAGGTAGGTGTTAACAATAGGGTTTGAGAGCCAGTGCAGCCCAGGGCATTGGTATAACCGAGCGTGTAAATGGTATTTGCCAGGGGTGTTACGGTTACCGTTGCAGCATTGGAGTTGCTAACCGATGCAGCCGGGCTCCAGGTATAGGATGCTGCGGGGCCGGCTGTAAGCGTAGTGCTGTAACCGATGCACACCGTTCCGCTGTTAACTGTGATACTTGGAGCTGGAGTTGTTACCAGCACCGTGGCAGAGCCTGTAAGGCAACCCGATTGATCACTGGCTATAACGGTTTGCACACCGGCGGCAAGGTCGGTTACCACCGATGTGGTTTGGGCCGAGCTGGTCCAGGTATACGTATAAGGCGCTAAACCGCCGGTGATGGCCACAGTGCCGCTGGCCAGGCAGGAGGGGGTGCTGGCGGCCACCAGCGAAAGGCTGGTGGAGCAAACCACACAGTCGGTTTGATAATACAGGCCGGCCATTAATATCCCTACGGTATCGGCAGCGTTGGTAATTCCATACGCAGCACTGTTTTGCCCCAATGTGGCAGGGCTGCCGGCCACATTAAAAAACTGCCACGGGCTGGTGCCGGCGGGTTGCTGCGTAAAATTGGGGGTGGCGCTGTTAAACTGCATGTTGCTGGCGCCGTACTGCTGCAAATCGTCCACCAGCATGAAGCTGTTTGACTGCAGGGGATTGCTGCAAACGCTGAATCCGTTAATAGTGGCAGTGGCAGTGCCTGCAGTGGTGTTTATCAGGCTTCCGTCTGCAATTACAATATTGCCTGTATAGGTTTGGGTCCTGTCTGAATAAATGATAAACAAAGTAGCCCCGTTGGCGTCGTCGGTGGCAGGGTTGGTGCCGGTTGGAATACCCGAAATAATATAATTGCCATTGCCCGAAATAATAGGGGTTACATCGGCGCGATATGTGTAGCTGCCCGCATAACCCCAGTTTTTATCGGGGCCGCTGCCAATCACGGTCATCGGAAAAAGAGAGTTGCCACCGCCGGGATCGGTGATGCTGGCGCTGAAACCGGTTCCGGTTCCGGAGGTGCCTACGTATAAAAATGCTTTTTCAATTACCGCGCACAAAGGCAGGCCCGTTACATTAAACGATGCCGGTTGCGCTACACTCAGCGTAAAATTATTACCTGCGCGGCCGTACAAAGGATTGCTGGCCTGCACATAATTAAGCCCGCAGGCTGAATAAGTATAGCTGGTGGCAATGGTTTGCGATCCGTTAAAAACGCTCAGCACATTTTTTTTGGATTGAACGGAAAAAGGAAGATTGGGTTGGGATACGAGTATTGTTTGAAAACAAATGAAAAAAAATAATAAAATAATTTTTATTTTCATTCAAAAATTTTTACGTGCGCTAATATACAGCTTAAAAATAAGGCCCCGGGAGGTAAAAACCGCAATTGGATGAAACCCTGAAAAAAACCGCTTAAACATGGGATGCCAAATATGAATTTGAGAGAAAAAAACAGTGGTCGCAAAGGTCATCCGGCATTATCGCGAAAGGGTGACGTGGCCTGACCATTCCTTCACCTGTCCGCTGCTTGTAATGGCATTGATCTTCCATACATACACATCATCCGTACAGCTGTTGCCCCTTAGGCTGCCATCCCATCCAACAGAAAAATCGTTTGTTTCGAAAACCTTATTGGCCCAGCGGTCAAAAACGGCCATGGTGTATTTCTGCAGCCCCCGGCCCTTGGGTTGGAAAATATCGTTGAGGCCATCGCCGTTCGGTGTAAAGGCATTTGGCACATACAGCTTCAGATCGCTGTCAATCACTATCTTTTTTATAATGGTATCGGCACAGCCCCAGGTATTGGTTACAACCATGGCCACCAGGTAGGTTCCCGCATCGCTAAACATGTACGAAGGGTTTTGCTGTGAGCTGAAATATCCCTTATTGCTGATAAAATACCAATCCCAGCTTACCTGCTTGTCGCCTTTTGACGCATTATGGAAAAACACTTCATCAAAGTTCTCCAAAGGCTTATCCGGTGTATACACATAATCGGCTTCCGGCTTAGGATAGGCATTGAGGGCAAAAGTAACCGTATTGCTGCAACCGATGGCATCGGTAAAGCTGCCCACTACAAAATTGTCCGTTACTTTAGATACGCAGTATTTAAACGTATCGCCGGGAAAAACAGTGTTGTTGATAAGCCAGCTGCTGTTTACAATCGGGTTAGTGCCTGTGTTGCTAAGGGTATAACTGCTGCAAAACGGCACACAGGTGCTTTTGTTGCTGCTCAGCAGCTTGCCGGTGGGCAGTGGGTCTATTTTAATCAGAACCGATGTATCGTTGGCACAGCCCAGGCTGTCGATCACGCTGAGCGTATACGTGCCTGCCTGCTGCATGTTAAAGATCGGGATGGTTACATTTTTATTGGGCGAATAATAATTGTACGGACCGGTCCATGTATAGGTTTTGGCGCCAAAGCCCTGCAGGGTCATCGTAGATTTAAAGCACACCCGGTTTGGAGCGCTGTAGGTAGGCACCGGCAGGTTATAAAAAATAGCTGTGGTAACCGCGGGAGCCGTGCAGGTATTGGCCGCAGTGCCTACTACGGTATAGTTACCGGCTGTTATATTATTTACCGCAGGAATTACAGCGTTTTGCGAGGTAGAGCTGAAGCCGCTGCCGGGAGGCCCCGTCCAGGTATAACTTATGGCACCGTTGGCCTTCAGTGTAGTGGGGCTTCCAAAACAAACCGGGGCCACACTGGCTGTTGTAGGCGGCAGCGCCATAGTGCTAAGAACCACAGTCGCCAGGTTGGTACAGCCGCTCACAGCCGCTGTGCCCACTACGTTATAAGAGCCGGTGTTGGGGCCCGTTACTACAGGTATAAACGCCGAAGCGCCGTTGGCCGAATAGCCCGATGGGCCCGACCAAGTATACGTGCTGGCCCCGTTCACATTTATTGTATACGGATATTTATCGCAAATTACCGAATTGCCGCTGGTGGCAAGCACAGGCAGTGGCGTTGTTGCAAGAAGCGCGGTGTCTGAATTTGTACAATTGTTGGGTGCGGTAACCACCAGCGTATACACCAGCGACGCCACGCTGTTGGCCGAGGCAATGGCGGCATTTTGCGTGGCCGACTGATAACTTCCGGGTCCAAGCCAGAGATAAGGATTGGAGCTGGCTAAAAAGCCGCCGTTGCCGGTAAGCGTGGCAGGATATTTATAACACACCGTAATTCCTGTGGCCGTAACGGTAGGCAATGTCAAGGTATCCAGCGTGGTGGTGTAGGTGTTGATACAGGTGTTTCCATCCTGGCCGGTAACCGTGTAAATGCCTTTGGTAACAAGGTTTACCGGTGAAATAACAACCGATGCGCCGGTGGCCGTGTAGCTGTTGGGGCCTGCCCAGGTATAGGTGGAGGCGCCACCTGCCGTTAAAGTGCCGGTGCTGCCAAAACAAATGCTGGCCGAGGTAGAGGTAACTGGCGGCAGCGGGAAAAAGGAAAGTGTGGCGCTGGCAGCCCAGGTACAGGTGTTGGCCGCAGTGGCTATTACAGAATAATTGCCCGAAGTGGCCGGCACCACCGAGGTAACCGTAGGCGTACTCAGGCTGGAGGTAAAGGCAGAAGGCCCCGTCCATGTATATGTGTATCCAGCAGTAACGGTAAGCGTGCCAGGCAAACCTATGCACACCGTGGGTGCAGAGGCCGCAATAACAGGATGCGCCATCACAACCAGCGTTGTGGTGGCCGAGGCCTTGCAGCCCAATGCATCGGTAACCGTAACCGTATAAATGCCGTTGTTAACCAGCTTCGTTGAATCAATAACCGGGTTCTGCAACGAGAATGTAAATACGGCCGGACCCGACCAGTTGTAGGTTCCGCCGCCACCACCCTGCAGCTGTACCGATTTGGTTTCGCACACCGGCCCTGTGTTAGTGGCGGTGGGCACCGGCAAGGGGCTTACTACCACCACCGTATTGGTAGTGGCCGTGCAGGAGTTGAGCGATACCAGCACATTATACGTTCCGGCATTGGCTGCTGTTACATTGCCCACTGTGGGATTCTGAACCGCACTGGTAAACGTCGGTGGCCCGGTCCATGTATAAGAGGTTCCGCCGCCGGCGGTAAGGCTTAGGGTAGTGCCTGTGCACAGGGGATAATTATAGGAAATGGTTGGAACAGGAAGCGGTTTCACTAATAGCGGTGCCACTGCAAAGCCTTTGCAGCCCTGGTTATCGGTAATGGTAAGCGTATAGTTGCCTGAATCCACCGTGCCGGCACTGATGAGCGTATACGTAGGCCAATTGGTGTTGAATGTGGGCGCCAGCCATTCTGCGCTCACCGAGTTACTGGAACCTGTGCCGATCAGTACCAGGTTTTCGCCCGCGCAAATAGGCGCGTTGCTGCTTATGGTTGCCG
Organism: Bacteroidia bacterium; assembly: GCA_044221905.1. Taxonomy (GTDB): domain Bacteria; phylum Bacteroidota; class Bacteroidia; order B-17B0; family Aurantibacillaceae; genus Aurantibacillus. Next base: position 232,936 of record JBGAOE010000003.1, on the reverse strand, counting down.
TAGGCAACGGGAAAACCGTTACCCCTGCCACCGCATTGCTGGTACAGCCTGGGGCGCTTACCACTGTAACGCTGTAGTTTCCGTTCATGCCAGTATTGGCATTTGGCAAGGCAGGGTTGGACGGGGTTGGAGTTACTGGTACCACCACAGGACCACTCCATACATATGAGCTGCCTGTATAGGTAGTGTTGGCTTTTAAGTGCAGGGTGTCGCCTACACAAGCGGTGGCATTGGCCACCGAAACGGTTTGAGTGTACACCAGCGTAACTGCCACGGTTGAACTGGACGAGCAGTTCAGCGAATTGGTGGTGGCAATGGTGTATACAATGCTTGACGTTGGCGTGGTAACCACGCTGGCGGCATTGGTGGCACTGAGCGCTGTAGCCGGGCTCCAGGTGTAGGAGTTAGTGGCCCCCACGGCCGTTAAGGTATTGCTGTAGCCGATACACACGGCTATGTTATTGGCCGTAACGGTAGGACTGGGATTAACAACCACAAGCGCCGTTGACGTGCCAACGCAGTTCAGCGAATTGGTGGCGGCCAACGTGTAAATTGTAGTAACGGCCGGGCTGGCAATAACGCTGGCCGTATTGGTAACGTTGAGGCTGGCCCCCGGACTCCAGGTATAAGAGGTTAATGGGCTGGCCGACAAAGTGGTGGAGCTTCCGCTGCAAATAGTTGGATTATTAATGGCAGGCGTAATGGTGGATGGCCTGGTAACGGTAAAAGCGAGTGTTTTGGTAAGGCAGGAGGCAGAGTCGGAAACTGTTACCGTATGCGAGCCCACACCCAGGTTGGTAACCGCCGAAGTAGTTTGTGCGCTGCCCGTCCAGGTATAGGTAAACGGCGCCAGGCCGCCTGTAATATTTACTGTGGCAGCACCCGTTGAGCTGCAGGTGGGCGTAGTGGCTGTTAAGGTAAGCTGCCCGGTGCACGACATACAATTGGTTCTGTAATACATGCCGGCCATTACCACCCCAAAACAATCTCCACCAAGGTTGTCTGCAAAAATATCAGAAGTAGTTTGCCCGGCCACTGCCGGCACACCCGGCTGCGAAATAAGCATCCACGGCACCTGCGAGGCTTGTGGAATGGTATAGTTAGACACTGCCGAATTGAGCCCTACCTCCTGGTCGGCACCCGCCTGGAGATCGGCTATCACCAAAAAATTTTGAGTAAGCATGGTGGGCCCGCACACATTAAATCCCGAGTAAGAGGTTTGAATGGAAGCACCGGCCGAATTATTGGGCCCCACATTGGTAAACATACCATCGGCAATAACTATGCTGCCTGTGTAGGCCTGGGTTTCGTCGGTGTAAATAATAAATAATGTAGCACCGTCCACATCGTTGGCACTGGGAAAAACAGGTATGCCCGATAAATAATACGTGCCGTTGCCTGAAATGATGGAGGTGATATCCGCCCTGTAAGCAAAGGTATTGCCGTAGTTCCAGCAAATACTTGTGCCGGTGCCAATGGTGGTCATCGGGAACAGGGAGTTGCCCCCCGAAGGATTGGTAATACTGGCGCTGATTGGAATGGCGCCATTGCTCTCGCAGGCCGTATATAAAAATGCTTTATAAACCCGCCCGCAGGCTGGCATGCCCGAAACCACAAAAGGTGCGGGTTGCGCCGCCCCGGTTCCGATAGTTCCTCCAAAATTACGCTGGTGCAGGTTAAAGTTGGCTGAAATATAGTTAAGGCCGCAGGCGCTTACGGTATACGTTGTATTAATCGATTCGTTGCCATCAAAAGTAGTGGCCGGCCCACCGCCTTTTTTTACCTGTACATTGGGATTGTTTGGGTTAACAGCATCAAAATCTGAACAAAGGCCGTTTTGCATCACCGGTGTGATGGATTGGGCTAAAACCAATTGTTGAAGAAAAATAAGAAAAAAGGGTAACGTAAACTTTATTTTCATTCAGACGTGGATTTCTTAATAAAAGTTAAAGATACGCTTTTTATCGACAAAACCGTGATAATTAGCGTATTAATTAACAGAATTGGTGGTTTTTAACAGGTTCTTAATCTTAATTGAGCGTTTTTACGGATTTTAAAAGTTTAGGTTGCTTTTTACGCTCAAAACCTAGTGACAGGCCGGGCGACCGGTGGAAAGAAACTCGGCCTCATTCTCCAGGAAGTTATGGCAATAATTTTGTCCCCGGCTGCCACGGTTAATGATAAAATAGTTAAGCAGCATGATCTCATAATTCACATCGCCATACACCCATTTGTGAATTTTCTTGAATGTGCGCGATGTGGATTCCCAATGTTCTGTAACGGGCGTAAAATAATGATTAAGCCCCGAAAATTCCTGGAACTGGAAGGTGTGGATCATTTCGTGCGCAAACACATCGTAATAATTAAGGCCCGAGCGCAGGGTGTCGCTCAGCAAAAAGCCATTGCCGGTGGTGGAGCCAATAAGTGTGGGCGAATACGAAATTTCGCGCGTGCGAAAAATAAAAGTACCCGATTGGAGCGTGGTGGCCAGATCCAACCGGCCATGCCTGGCCATAAATAAAACACCGCCCAGGGCCGAGAGCAAAAGCCTGGGCCTGACAGCGCCAGTGGCTGTATAAAATTCAATGCGGATGAAACCAACGTTAAAATGCCACTGCGCCCAGGGCTGGCGGCCGGTGGCCGCATTTTCAACCACCGAGTTGCCGGCGCTGAACACCGCTCGCGACAGCCAGGCATAAGCCAGGTTTTGTTTTTGCGATACCAGAAAATTAAGCTTTTTGCCGGCATACATAACGGCACCTCCTCCCATGCCGATGGCAAACCCCTTTACAAATGCCTGGTAGGGCTTTACCTGCTTGGGCTTGTTAATAATAGCGCCAATACCGGCCGACAGGCCACCCACCAATGTGTTGTATACTGCCGAATTGAGATTAAAATCCTGCGCCCGGTGCTGCGAACATGGCAATAAAAATGTCATGAACAGGGCAAGCACTGCATTTAACCGGTAATTGGGTAAGCGGCATAAAAAATTTCTCAAAAAACTTTGATCCACAAATTATTGAATTGAAATCAACCGGTTACTATAAAATCTCTTGCCAAAATTACAGGGAAGAATAAAACGGGCTGTTAAAATGACCGGGATCAGGATGAAACTCTGCCGTTTATTCAAAAGCAAAAAACGGTAAGCTGTTTGATGCCATAAAGCATTATGAATGACAATTATTCGCAAACGATTATAGATGCGGTTGAAAAAGTGAAAACCGCCGTGGTGAAAATAGAACGCATAACGTTGCAAAACAATAAAGAAGTGGTTTCGGGAACGGGATCCGGTTTTATTTTTTCGTCAGACGGTTATTTGTTCACGAATAGCCACGTGGTAAGCGGCGCCAGTGCATTGCGCACCGTGCTGCACGACGGGAGTATCCACCACGCCACGCTGGTGGGTGAGGATGCTGCCAACGACCTGGCTATTTTAAAAACAGAGGCCACCGATTATGCGCCGGCCGAACTGGGCGAAGCGGCGCAGCTCAAAATAGGGCAGCTGGTGATTGCCATTGGCAACCCTCTTGGCTTTCAGCACACGGTTACCTCGGGCATCATCAGCGCGCTCGGGCGCTCTATGCGCGCGCAGCAGGGCAGCCTGATGGACAGTATGATACAGACCGATGCCGCGCTCAACCCCGGCAATTCGGGCGGACCGCTTATAAATGCCGGCGGCCAGGTAATAGGTGTAAATACAGCCATGATCAGCGGTGCGCAAAACCTGTGCTTTGCCATCAGTATTGATACGGCCAAGGAGATTGCCTACCAGCTCATTCGTTATGGAAAAGTAAAGCGCGCCTATCTTGGCCTGGCCATGCAGCAAATAGAGCTGGTACCAAAACTGAGAACCATAAATGAGCTCAAAAATAAAAGCGCTTTGTTTATTACCCAGGTAAATAAAAACAGCCCTGCCGAAAAAGCGGGCATGCTCGACGGCGATATTATTTTTTCATTCAACGACCGGATGGTGGAAACCTCTGACGATTTGTTTAAGCTGCTTACCGAAGATAAGATCGGCTCCTTCCAGTTTATAACTATTTTGCGCAACAACAAAAAGCTGGAGCTAAAGGTAACACCGGCCGAACGATAAGCTTAGCCCGGCAGGGCAAACGAAAACGTAGCACCTTCATTTTCTTTGGCGTTGGCCCAAATGCGGCCGCCGTGCTTTTTAATAATGCGCTGAACGGTGGCAAGGCCTATGCCCGTACCGTCAAACTCTTTGGGGCTGTGCAGCCGCTGAAACACGCCAAACAGCTTGTCTGCATATTTCATATCAAAACCGGCACCGTTATCCTTCACCGAATAAATAATTTCGCTGCCTTCTTTTTTACTGCTCACCTCCACTCTTGCCTTTTCCTTTTTGGAGGAATATTTTACCGCGTTGCTCAGCAAGTTAACCCATACCTGCTGCATCAGCGACTGGTCGCCAAACACGGGCAATACATTGCTTATCTGAACAGCTACCTTTGTACCCGTATTCAAATCGGCAATGACGTGCCGGGCCAGCTCCTCCATATTTATTTCAGAACGAACCAGGTCGTGACGGCCCATTTTAGAAAAGGCCAGCAGGTCTTCGATGAGCCGCTCCATACGAAAACCGCTGTTGCGGATGCGCGCAATGAGCTGTTTTGCTTCCTCTTCAAGTGCACCCGAATAATCTTCCATTAAAATTTCAGAATAGCCCAGCATAGAGCGCAGGGGTGCCCTGAGATCGTGAGATACGGAGTAAGAAAAGGCTTCCATTTCCATGTTCAGCTCCTGCAGCTTCAGCACATTATCCATCAGGTCGGAGTTCAGTCGGTCTATCTGCTCCTTGGCTTTCTCAAGCGAATCGTTCTTTTCCTGCAGCTCTTTTTTTTGCGCCTGTATTTTTAAAAGCACCGACACTTTTGCCCGCGTCACCTCCGGATCAAGAGGTTTTAAAAGATAGTCCACCGCTCCCTCGCCAAAGCCCTTCATGATGGAATGCTGCTCTTTTTGGACCGCCGAGGCGAAAATAACCGGCACGTCCTTGGTGCGTTTGTTCGATTTAAGGATCTGTGCCACCTCAAATCCATCCATACCCGACATCTGCACGTCGAGGATGATCAGGTCCACCTCATTTTCAAGCGCTGCTTTCAAAGCGTCTTTCCCGTTGGTGGCTGTTAAAAGCCTGCGTTCGGGGTGCGACAATAGTTCTTCGAATACAAGAATATTGGCCGGCGTATCGTCTACAATTAAAATAGTTGCCATCGTTCTGTCGTATTAATGTGCTTTTTCCGATTTCATAAAAATGCGTTCCTTTCGGTTTATCTCATCAAAGTGATTTTTTTTGCCGCTGAATAACAGCGACTCCCTGTTGCCCAGGCATAAAAAGCCAAAAGAGCAAAGGCTGTCGTAAAACAGCTGCACCACCTTGCTTTGTAATGCCGGTGCAAAATAAATAAGCACATTGCGGCAGGTGATCAGCTGAAACTCGTTAAACCCTGCATCCGAAACAAGGTTGTGCGTTGAAAAAATAATTTTTTCGCGCAGAGATTTATCGAGCAGCACCGAATTGTATTTGGCTATGTAATATTCCGAAAAGGCCGAGCTGCCGCCCGATTCCAGATAATTGGCCGTATAAAGCTTCATAGAGGATAAGGGATAAATGCCTGCACGCGCCACATCGATCGAATGGGGATTGATATCTGTAGCGTAAATAACGCAACGGTTCAGCAAACCCTCCTCCTTCATCAAAATGGCCAGCGAGTATGCCTCCTCGCCGGTAGCGCAGCCCGCCACCCATATTTTAATCACCGGGTAAGAGGCCAGCCGCTGAACCACTTTTTCGCGCAGCGACCGGTAAAAAGACGGATCCCTGAAAAGCTCGGTAACGGTTACCGAAAGATCGCGGATAAGCTCTTCGGCCAGGCCCAGGTTGTTTTGAATTTTGCTGCCAAGCGCCTGTATGGAAGGGATCTGGTTAACGGCCATAAAGCGCAGCATACGCCGTATCACCGAGGAAGTGGAATACCCGGTAAAATCATAACCCGATTGTATGTGCAGCTGGTTCAACAAATCGTTCAGTTCGGCAACAGTGATATCTTTTTCGTTCATCGCTACTTATATAACCAAACACGCATGAGCGAAAGAAGTTGATTCACATCCACCGGTTTAGTAATATAATCCGACATGCCGGCAGCCAGGCATTTTTCCCGGTCGCCTTTCATGGCTTTGGCTGTTAATGCTATAATTGGGATCTTATCAATGCCTTTTGTTTTTCGTATCTGCATAGTGGCTTCATAACCATCCATCTCGGGCATCATTACATCCATCAGCACCAGGTCCATATCCGGGTGGCGGGCCAGCTCGTTCAGCGCAGCCTTTCCGTTTTCGGCCACAATGCAGTGCACACCTTCTTCCTCCAGCACGTTCGACAGTGAGTAAATATTTCGCATATCGTCGTCCACCAGCAGCACTTTTTTATTCTTCAGCACCTCGTCGGTTTTGTGCAGCTTGCGGATCATGTTTTGTTTTTCCTTAGGCAGCTTTGACTCCACCTTATGCAAAAACAGCACCGTTTCATCCAGCAGGCGCTCCTGCGAATTCACCGTTTTTAAAACCACCGAGTTGGCCAGCTTCATCAGGCGCGCGTTCTCCTCCTTGTTCAGGTCTTTGCCGGTGTATACCACCACAGGGGTTTTGTTCATCGCTGCATCGGCCTTCACGGTTTCGAGCAATTCAAAACCAGTCATGTCGGGCAGGTTCAGGTCAACGATCATACAATCAAACTCCTCTTTTTTGAGCAGCGAAATGGCATCGGCGCCATTGTATGCAGCAAAGCATTTAATATCCTGGCTGCCCACCAGCTCAATAATGGCATCGCTTTGCGGCTTGCTGTCCTCTACCACCAGCAGCTTTTTCAGCTTTTTATTAATAAACTTCTCAATCTTATCAAATGCGCGGCGCAGGTCGTCGGTGCTTACCGGCTTTTGGATAAAATCAAAAGCGCCCAACTCAAATCCTTTGCGTTTTTTATCGTGGCCCGAAACGATCTGCACGGGTATATGCCTCAGGTCCGGATCGTTTTTGATCAGCTTCAACACTTCCATGCCATCCATTACCGGCAGTTGTATATCCAGTATAATGGCGTCGGGCCGGTAATGCCTGGCGTAGCTGATGCCTGTATTGCCCTGGTTGGCAATCACGCCTTTAAAATTACGCTTGCGGATAAAATCAAGCAATCCCAGTGCAAAGGCTTCGTCGTCTTCAATAATCAGCACCAGCCGGTCTGCCGGGCCTATGTTATTGCGATCGTCGTTGGCGGGTGCCGGTTCCTGGCCTTCGGCAACAGCCGGTGCCTGCACTTTGGCAGGCCGTTTTATTTCAGGCTTTTCGCTTACCTCCACTGTTTTTTCCGAAACGATCATACTCGCATCGAACGACACCGGCAGGTAGAGGGTAAAGGTGCTTCCCTTGCCTTCTTCGCTTTGCAGTGCAATTTCGCCACCCAGGGCCCGGGCCAGCTCGCGGCTAATGGAAAGACCCAGGCCGGTGCCGCCGTATTGCCGCTTGGTGGAACCATCGGCTTGCTGAAATGCCTCAAAAACAACCGAGCGTTTGTTTTCGGGAATGCCAATGCCCGTGTCGATTACTGCAAAGGCCAGCATGGCGGGGCTTTTTGCGTGCTGTATGTAAGACGGCGTGGTAACTGCCGGATCGATGCGAAGCGTGACGCTGCCGTTTTTGGGTGTAAATTTAAACGCATTGGACAACAGGTTTTTGATGATTTGCTGCATGCGCTGCCCGTCTGTTTTTATAGCGCTTCCTTCCAGGCTTTTATCCAGCTGAATGCTGAAATTAAGCTGCTTGTTTTTGGCTACCTCGCCAAACAGCGATTGCAGCTGATCAACCACCGAGCCCAAACTTACCGTTTCTATTTCCAGCTCCATTTTGCCCGATTCGATCTTCGAAAGATCGAGGATCTCGTTGATCAGGTTCAGCAAGTCGTTGCCCGAACTATAAATACTTTTTGAAAAATTGATTTCTTTATCGCTAAGGTTGTTGCTTTTATTTTCGCCCAGCAGCTGCGAAAGTATCAGAATGCTGTTGAGCGGGGTGCGCAGCTCGTGACTCATATTGGCCAGAAACTCTGATTTGTAGCGGCTTATCATTTCCACTTCGCCTGCCTTTGCCTCTATCAATATTTTCGAGTTCTCAATCCTGTCTTTTTGCTCCTCCAGCATTTCAGCCTTGTATTCAAGCTCCTTATTCACCAGCTCCAGCTCTTCCTGCTGCGCTTTGAGTTCCTGCTCCGACTCTTCGAGCAGGTTGGTTTTTTGCTGCAGCTCGTCATTCGATTGTTTCAGCTCTTCCTGCTGTACGTTGAGCTCTTCGGCCAGGTGCTGCGTTTCTTCCAGCAGGTCGGCCGTTTTTTTGCGGGCCACCCCCGATATAATGGCAATGCCTATGCTTGGCGATACCACCCGCAGGTACTCCATTTCTATTTCTTTAAAAGCGCGAAGCGCCGCCAGCTCTATCACGCCAATCACGGTTCCTTCAAACGAAAAGGGCACGGCTACAATGCATTTTGGCTTCAGATCGCCAAAGCCTGAATGCACTAAAAAATAATCGGCAGATAAGTCTTTCATCATTACCGGCTTGTTGTCTTTTGCCGCCTGGCCCACAATGCCCTTGCCGTAATCAATAAACAAGGGGCTGCCCCTGCCAGGGTCAACCGAATAAAAGGCGCTCAGCGCAAGCGACGCCTGGTTTTCATTCACAAGATAAAATGCCGCGGCAGGCAGATCAAAATAAGTGGCAAAATGTGATATAACTGCATACGAAAGCTCTTTCACGTTTTTATTCCCTTCAAGGCCGCGGGCAAGGCTTTCGGCGCCGGTAAGCGCCCAGTTTTTGGCGGCGGTTTCGGCTTCCAGTTTTCGCAGGGCCTTAAGGTTAACGGTAATAATAAAGTACACACTAACCAGCACCAGCCCGATGATGATAAGCAATGCCATAAACAGCCGGTTAAAATTAGCGGTATCCTCATCGCTCACCTTTTCCCGTACATCCAGCAATACCCGTTCGGCTTTAAGGGCTACATTAATCCGCATACGAAGGTTATCCAGCATGATCTTGCCAATGTCCGAATTTACCATGATCTTTGCGCTGTCAAATCCATCCACTCGCCTTACCCGGGCACACAATTCCATACGCGCCAAAAACTCATCGATCTGCCGGCCGATGGCGTCAATGTTTCTTTGCTGAACAGCATTATCCCTGGTGAGATCGCGTACGCGGTTAAGGTGCACATAAATTTCCTGCTTGGCCAGGTTAAAGGGCTCCAGGTAGCTTTCGCGGCCGGTAATCACAAAGCCTCTTTCGCCTGTTTCGGCGTTCACGCAGCCGAGCGTAAGCTGTTCGAGCTCATACAGCACTTCCTGGGTGTGCTTCACCCATTGGGCCGCATCCACCACCTTGGCATTGTTTCTGAAAGATAAAATGGCTACCGTGAGTAATATTAATGCGGAAGCAAGAAACCCCGCAAGGATTTTCTGACCAAGGGTAATGCGCATAACCTGAAAGTTTATTACCTACAAATTACAAACAATAATGAGTTTTAACAATCTATTTCTTATCCGTATAAATACGTACGTATTTATACTTAATTTCATTTCATGCGCTTTTATAAAACGCTCCCACTGATCGTGCGGATGCATGCAGATGGTTCTTGCATTTACATAAAATCAGCGTAAATCTGCAAAATCTACAGGCTAAACGAACACTCTTGAGCATTTTTGTTAAAAGATCGGCAATGCTACAATCCATAGCAGGCCCCGTTTTTATTTGCCGCTAATTTTGCGGCATGGAACTATTGCTGAAAACCTATTCTGACAAGCCCTCGCGCCTTGGCGTGCGTTACACCTATGGCTTCCAGGCCGTAAAAGCTTACGAAGAGCTGGTACGCAATTACCGCGGCCAGGAGTTTGCCATTACGCTTGAGCCCATGAAAGGCTGCATTAACCTGGTGCTGGAAGCCGTGCAGAGTGGCAAAAAAATACCGTATAAAAACCTGGATTACCGGCCCGAGCTGCTCAAAAAGCTGGAGAGCCTCAACAATGCCAGCCTGGCGCTGCAGTTTGTGCATTTGTACAGTGAAACAGGAGCCGTATTTATTGCCAAACCCTTTAAAAAGACTGAGTTTTTTTCGCTGACGCATTACCAGATCATTGGCGCACAGAATTATTTTTAATTTTTTTGGCGCGTAAAATAAAGATAAACTTATCCTTTATTTATTTTAATTCCTACTTTTGCAGCACTAACTCCCTGCCTTTATGTTCTCAAAAGCCTGCGAATACGGAATAAGAGCCACCATTTATATTGCCACACAATCGATGCAGAGCAAGCGGGTAAGCCTTACCGACATTGCCAAGCAGATTGATTCGCCGGAAGCCTTTACTGCAAAAATTTTGCAGCTGCTGGTACGCGAAGGCATTGTGCATTCTGTGAAAGGCCCTAACGGGGGATTCAGCATTGAACCTGCTAAACTGACCAGGTTAAAGCTGGCGCAGATCGTATCGGCTATCGATGGCGATTCCATTTACAAAGGCTGCGGCCTGGGTTTGACCGAATGCTCAGAGCGCCTGCCCTGCCCGGTGCATCACCAGTTTAAGGCCATTCGAAACGATTTGCGCGCCATGCTGGAAACCACGCGCATTGAAGAGCTGGCCCTTGGTCTTAAAAAAGGCCTTACCTTTTTAAAGAAATAACGCTTATTCTTCCAGCAGCTTCATCACTTTTGGCAGGTTAATTCCCTTGCCTAAAACAGGCTTAAAAATATCGCCCTCGCTTTTAATGCGATCCAACGCATTGTGAATCGTAAAGTCGGTCATCTTCAATCCTTTTTTCACCTCCTCCCAGTACAGCGGCATCGAAACCGTGGCACCGGGTTTGGGCCGCAGCGAGTAAGGAGCCGCGATGGTGGCCTGCGGCCGGTTCTGCAAAAAGTCGATATACATTTTGCCGCGGCGGGCTTTTACCACACGCTCAATGGTGGTGAACCCGGGAATTTGCTCATACACCTTGCGGGCAATGATGCGTGCAAACTCTTTGGATTGATCGTATGTATATTTTGCCCCCAGTGGAATGTAAATGTGCATGCCGGTTGATCCGCTGGTTTTAGGATACGAAGGAACACCGATCTCATCGAGCACCTGTTTCGTAACCTGAGCGGCTTTAATCACCTGCTCAAAAGTGTTCTTATCGGGGTCAAGATCAATCATGCACCAATCCGGATGATCTTCTGTTTTTACGCGGCTGCTCCAGGGGTTCATTTCAATGCAGCCCAGCGAGGCCATCCACAGCAGGCTGGCCTCATCCTTTGCCACCAGGTAATTGCGGTCGCGGTTATCGGCATCACTGTGGTATAAATAAGTTTCCACCCAATCGGGCGCTTTGCCGGTTACGTCCTTAAAATAAAAGCTCTCGCCATTAATGCCATCCGGATGCCGGTTCATGGATTGCGGCCTGTTTTTAAGATAGGGCAAAATATAAGGTGCCACCTGGTAATAATAATTGATCATGTGGCGCTTGGTGATCTTTTCCTTTGGCCAGTAAATTTTGTCCAGGTTGGTAAACTTAAGCTCGTGGCCATTTACCATGCGCACCTGGGTTTCGTCGGTGGGATTGAGCAATGTTTTCCGATCGCGTTTTACCGCCGGCTTAATTATTTTAGAGGAGGCTGGTTTCGCTTTCATTTTTTTAATAGCCTGGCTTGTTTTTAGGGCTGTTTCCTTTATCACTTCTTTGGCTTTTTTATCCTGGCGCATTCCTTCAAACGAAGGATGGCGCATAATGCCGTCGCTGGTCATCTCGGTGAAACTAACCTCGCACACCAGCTGCGGCTTAAGCCAGGTGGCCGTGGCATGCGGCGGGTTGGGCCTGAAGCGCGACGGTTTGTTTACATCGGGCTTACTGGCAAAAGGAGGCGTGTTAATAATCAAGGGTTTAAACAGCTTCAGCATGTCGCGCTGCGTTTTATCGTTAAACCCAGTGCCCACCTTGCCGGTGTACACCAGCTTGTTTTTTTCGAACACGCCTACCAGTAAAGCGCTGAACAATTTGCTCGAGTCATCGTTTTTTGTAAAACCGCCTATCACCATCTCCTGTCGCAGGTTTGCTTTTATTTTCAGCCAGTCGGCGCTGCGGTTTGCATCCGAATAAACACTGTTGGCCTTTTTGGCAATAACTCCCTCGAGGCCTATTTTCTTAGCAGCTTCAAAAAAATCAATGCCCGGCTGATCGAATGCCTGGCTTAACCGGATCAGGTCGTGATCGGGCGGAATAACCAGTCCGAGGATTTTTTTTCTGGCGCTCAGCGGCAGCTGCCTTAGGTCTTTGCCCTGGTACCACAGCAGGTCGAACACGTAAAAATAAAGGTCGCCGTCGGCCTCGCTCCGCCAGTTTTGCAAATCGCCAAAGCTCGAAATACCCTGGCTGTTTACCACTGCAATTTCGCCATCCATTACGGCTTCCATATTAAGGGCTTCGAGCGCCTGTGTTACCGGGTAAAATTTTTCGTTAAACGATTTATCATTTCGCGATTTTAATTCGACTTTGCCATCGCGGCAAAAAGCCAGGGCGCGGTAGCCATCCCACTTTACCTCGTACAACCAGCCGTCGCCGGCGGGCGGCGCATCCACCAGGGTGGCCAGCATAGGTTTCAGCCGGGCCGGAAACCTGCCTGCAGGCGCTTGTTGCAATAATGCTGCTGCGTGGCTGCCTGTTTTTTTAGCTGCCTTTTTTTTTACAGCAGCTTTTTTAGCAGCGGTTTTTTTTTCTGCCGCAGCTTTGGTTGCTGTTTTTTTAACGCTGCCTTTTTTCGCAGTGATCTTTTTAGCTGCGCGACCTGTGTTGTTCACTTTTTTTTTCTTCGTTTCATTTTCACTCTTCGTTACCCCCGCTTTGTAAAAATTGGTGCTTGTTTTTTCAACCTGCGCCAGCGTTTTATGCGAAACCACCGATTTGTCTTTTTTGGTAATATCACTGGTGGAAACATGATCGTCTTTTTCTTTAAACAGCAGCCAGCTGTTTTCTCCTTTGCCATTCATTTTTATAAGGGCATATTTGCCCTTCAGCTTTTTTCCGCTAAGGGTAAATTTGAGCCGGCCGGCGCGCAGCTCTTTTAATAATTCTTTGTCCTGCGCTGTTTTATTGCTGAATGTTCCTTCGGCCGGTTCGTAAAAACCTTCGTCCCAAACAATCACTGTTCCGGCACCATAGCCGCTGGGAATTATACCTTCAAAATTGCGGTAGTCGTAAGGATGATCCTCCACCATCATGGCCAGGCGTTTTACCGAAGGGTCGGTGGAAGGGCCTTTGGGCACCGCCCAGCTTTTAAGAACGCCCTCCATTTCGAGGCGGAAATCGTAATGCAGGTGCGAGGCAGCGTGCTTCTGAATCACAAAACGCAACCTGCCACCGCCCGCTTTTCCGCCCAATGGCTCGGGGGTGCTTTTAAAATCGCGTTTTTGTTTATACTGTGTCAGTCCCATTGTTTATTTTATTCAATGGTTTGTTTTTAAACTGTCGGCCCGTCTTACACTATCATCGCTGCCGGATAGTTGGTTCCAGGCTGATCATGCGGCTCATTGGCATGGTTGCCCGAATTTTCGTTGCTGGGATTGTTATTACCCGATGGATTACTTTTATCCTCGTTATGATCGTAAGAACCTGAATTGCTGCAATTTTGTAGTGAAGCCGTTAAACAAAGCGTTAATGCTATAGAGAGGCATCCCTGTAAAAAATGTTTTTTCATAGTATATTTTTGTTTAATGAACTTAGTAATACATCTGTGGAACATTTTCCTCTTAGCTTTTGTTTTGCGCCCTTTTGTCCGCTAAATAATTTCTTACCCGCTCTGCTGAGTGCCCCGCTGCTTCTACCGCATCCTTCAGCTCCATCACACTGCATCCCAGCGCAGAGGTCCAGTATTTTACCTCCCAATCCTCCAGCAGGCTGATGGCTTTTTTATCGCGCGGTCCTTTTTTCTTTAAATTATCCGACATAATACTTATTTTTTAATAAGCCTGCGCAATACAAATGCCAGCTTACACTTCCTGGTCGGTATCAATAATACGCCGGCAGGCATCGGCGCACAGGCGGCAGGCTTCTGCACACTCTTTGCAATGGCGCTTGTGGGCATGGCGCCCACACTCCTTAAAGCAGGCATGGCAAAGCTCTTCGCAGCTGCGGCACAGCAGCTGGTAATGATCGGCACCAATGGCAAGTATTTGGGCAGTGGCCCGGCATACGGCAGCACATTCGCGCAGCAGCAGTACGCATTCTATCATGGGTCTTGTGTCTGCATCCTGCAGGCATTGTGTGGCGCATTTTTCGCAGCTGCTGCTGCAGGCATTCGCCGTTTCTATGCCTTGTTGTAAATAGTCCATGCGAATCGTCAATAAAATTTAATGCGCGCCGGCTGGCATGTTTTTTTAACTGTTAAGAATTATAAAAAGCCCTCTTATGAACGCAACACTGATAGAATACAATGCCCTTAACCTGCATCAAAAAGCCACGCTGCTGGGCAAGGCCAATTTCCTGGTAAGGCACCTGTGCAACGGTATTATTTATTCGCTTTATACCTACAAGGATTTTTACATTGAGCTGGGTGTTGATGCCGCCACCAAATATATATTGATATTGCAGCGATTAACACCAACGACAGGCTGCAAAAACACCTGGTTCACCTGATACCGGGCAGTATAGGCGGGCAACAAACTTCTTAAGAAGGGGGAAACTTTTATACCCAACGCATGACCACCTTAACCGAGCAATTGATCTGGCTTTTTGTGATGGCCCTGCCCATAGCCTGCGTGGCCTGGACGGTAACACACGAAGAGATTTTCAGAGAGCCCAGGGAATACTGCCAGCGCCAGAGCAAGGAAAACCGGCACATACTGGGCCGTAAATTCTTTTACATTTTTACCTGTGAATATTGTTTCAGTTTTTATGTTACCGCCCTGTTTTTGGTAATTACCCGCTACCGGTTGCTTTTTACCGACTGGCGCGGCTACCTGGTGGCAGGCTTTGCGCTGGTATGGGTGGCCAATGTATATATGAGCCTGTTCTTTTTATTGAGAACAGGCATTAAAAAAGAAGGTGTGGAAATAAAGAAAGAAGAAAAGGAGCTGAACGGCCTGTGAGGCTGTATAAAAAAATCCACACCTTAGAACCTCAAGCAGTTTTAAAGCCTGAAACGGTAAACCACGCCAAACGCATGCATCAGGTAGTTAGACGAGCTGGTATTTACAGCAAACTTGGCAGTGCTTTGCACGTTAACACCCAAACCCTTGTAAAGCCACAAACTCGCGCCAAAACCCAGGTTGGCCATCATGCCGTTATCGGGCCTGGTAAAAGCCCTGTTGGTATAACCTACGCCCGCCAGTGCATAAGGACTCAGCCATTTGGAGATTAATTTAACCGGGTAATATTTTGCACTGAGGTCAAAGGTATACAGGCTTACGTTGTGCTCTCTTTTGTTATTATAATCGTCTATCACTTTCCCGGCTTTTAGCTGCGAGTAGGCAAAAGAAGCTTCAACACCCCAGCCTTTGGTAACAGCTGCTTCTACCGTTGCCCGCGTGGGGGCGTATACCGAGCTCCAGGTGTTTTTAATGTTAAACACATCTTTAAAGGGTTTTCCATCATCGTCAACCACAATACCGCTCAGGCCCACCACCCACTGCAGCTTAGGCAATGGAATTAACAGCCGGGCGCCTGCGCTTTGCGGATGATGCGCCCAGGCACTTAGGCTAATCGCACAAAGCAAAAAACAAATAAGAGGTGTTTTCACTGGTGTTGAGTGTTACAAAACACTAAAGATATAGCAGAAATCTCAACGCGCAGTCAATTTTAAACTATGTTTTGGTTAAGATATTCCGCGGAATCTCAATCTTTAGCAGTGATGGTTATTGGAGCCCTCAAGATTTCAGAAAGCATTGCACTAAAAACGGTTTGAAACCGGTTTGCTTTTTACCGGTACAAGCCCCTGAATTTTTTCAGGAGCCAGGCTTCGGCATCGCGTGCATTGCCAAAAAACCTCACCGGGATGCGCGGCTTAAACACCTGCTGAAAAAAATTGGCCATCAGCCGCTGCGAAAGTGTGTGGATCACATAGGCCTTGGCGTGCGCATAACTCATGGCTTTAGGCCGGGCCAATACCTTAAGGGCATCGAGTGTAATCGTAGACAAAGGGCCGGGGTTAATGAGCAGCAGGTACTTTTCATTTGCCGCCAGCGTGCTGATTTCGTTAACGATAATCTCCACCTCTTCGGCATTATACTCTACTTCCTGATCCAGGCTTACCACCAGTATATTTGTATCCTTGAGGTATACCTCAAAGCCAGGCCTCTGTACCCGGCGAAGAATCCTCATATGCCTTTGTTTTAGCGCATCCATCCGGTATCCATTTAATTCACATAAAGATTTTAGTAAAAGGTAGGGCTATTTTTGAGATTAAAAATAAAAATGAGTAAACTTAACACAGCAATTCAACCTAATTTTAAACTAAACCGATGAAGATAATTTACTCGTTTCGCAATACCTGGCTATTCTGCCTTTTATTTATGAGCAGCTTCTCTTTTTCTCAGATCACCTTTACATTAACCAGCGCTACCGGTAATTATAGCCTTACCTGCTCCTATTCATCGCTTTTGGTTTTTGCCAGCAGTAATTATTCGGCAGCGGTGTCCTATAGCTGGGCACCTCCGTCTGGCCCGGTTTCGGTTTCCAATTCCTTTACACTCTCAGCGCCGGGGGTATATACCGTAACGGCCGGTTCCGGAACAGCCGTTGCCGTTCAAACTTTCACCGTATCAAACAATTATAACACGCCCAACCTCTCGGTTTCGGTACCTTCCAACATTCTTAACTGTACGCTCACAACCATACAGGCTCAGTGTTTAAGCAGCACACCCAATGCCACGTTTGCACTGGCATGGGCATCGGGCACCATGGCAGCCAACAGCTTCAGCGTAAACGCCAACCTGGCAGCTCCTCCTTCTACCATGCAGATAGCCAATTATACCGTTACGGCTACCGATCCGCAAAACGGCTGTAAGTCAAATACGGTGATTCCTTTTTATCAGAATATTTACCCGCCCAATGCCGTTATTAACTCAAATGCCGCGAACATTACCTGTGCCGCACCTACGGTGACGCTTGTTAACAACAGCAATAGCACTATTCCGCCCAATTCTGTTTTTCCGGTAATATTATCTGTAACCAGTTCGTGGTTTGGCCCGGTGCCTCAACCCAGCCTGGGGCAGAGCGCCAGCTATACCGCCAGCACGCCGGGTGTTTATACCGTAATTGCCACCGATCTTAACAATGGCTGTACATCGCAGGGTATTAAAACAATTAACGATAACCGGCTGTATCCTATCGTGCAAACCAACTCCGTTTACATTTTAGGCTGCCAGGGCTCGGTAGCACTGCCGGTGAGCATAGCAGGCATGCCTCCAAGCGCCTGCAGCTTTAGCTGGAATGTACCTGCCAACGCAAACATAAGCGGCAGTAATACCGCCACACTTACCACCGACGCGCCGGGCCAGTACATCGTTTCGGTAAAAAACAACGCCAACGGCTGTATAACAAGTGCTACGCTTACAGTTTGGAGCTGTGTGGGAATCAATGAAGAGACCAGTGTGTTAGCCAACATAAGTGTATACCCTAACCCGGCTAACCAGGTGCTTTACCTGCAGGCGGAACAAACTTATAACGGGCTTATTTCCGTAAGCCTGCACAATCACCTGGGGCAGCTGGTGCATGCAACACGGCTGAACGATGCCGAAAATAAAATAAACCTCGAGCCTTTGCCGGCCGGGGTGTACTATCTCACATTAAAAAATCCGGCCGGGCAACGTGTTGTTAAAGTGATGAAGAATTAATTGTCTCTGGTCGTGAGTCATTAGTCTTTGGTCGTGAGTCATTAGTCCTGGTCCTACCCTTCAATGCTTGTCACTCTAAGTGATTTCTTCATCGTTGTTCAGCAGGAATCTTTTGAATTTTAAATTTTGAATTAACTTATCAAACCGTGCCGCATGGCAAATTTGATAAGTGTGGCCGTATTTACCGTATCTGTTTTCTCGAGCAGTTTCTGGCGCCTGTTTTCCACAGTTCTTACGCTTACAAACAATTGCTGTGCAATTTCCTGGTTGGTGAGCCCTTCGGCCACCAGGGCCAGCACCTCGTGCTCTCCCCTGCTGAGCATAATGGGTGGCAGTTTTTTTGAAACCGATGCCGAGGCCGCATTCTTTAGCTGTCGCAACGCAAAGGCGGTACACACATAAGTACCATCGCCCATTACTTTGCGTATGGCGTGTGTGAGCTCTTCGGTAGAGGCGTTGATAGTAAGATAACCCGAAGCCCCGGACTGAAGCATGGTGCGTAAGGTTGCCACGCTGTCGTCTTCGCAGCTCATCACAATTATTTTTAAAGCAGGATATTGTTTTTTGAGCGCGGCCACCCGTTCAAAAAACATGGAAGCCGGCTGCACAAATTCCACCAGCAGCACTTCTGCTTTTGCGAAAGCCTTATGACGTGCCTCTCCCAGGTCTTTGTCCTCGGCAAAAATCTTTACGCTTCGCTCATTCCTTAACAAGCCGCGTATATTGTCCCGAATGAGCGGCTTTCTTTCAAGTAAGTAAACCTGTGTTTCCATAAAATAAAAAGTTTAGGCAAATTATTCCTGGAGTGTGGGTAAGCTTATCAGAACAAGAAGCTCTCTATATAAACAAATATGCCTACAATTAAGCGGGAATGCAAGCAAATTAACAATTGAAGATATGGTATATGAGAATAAAGCTGGAATTAATAGTCGCCCGTGCCGTGATGCGTGATTTTCCTACCCTGCTGAGGCATGTTATTTTAATAAATACTTTTTTATAAGGGCGTGCCACATAAACCAAAGCTCACCTGGGCGTTATTATTTGTTCGCTCGCTTTATGGGGTCGGGCTTTCGCCATTCGCTTTTTTTATGGCCTTTACAGGCCTATAAAAAAGGGCTCAAATCCCAATAACTGTCGGGAGCTCAATCCCTCACGCAGAGCATATAAAATTGACGGTTTGTGTGAGGGCTATCGCTGCAACAAAACAAACAAACAAACAAACAAACAATGGCTTTTGTGCAAAACAACCAAGTGGTTTTAATCATTTTAAACTGAAGTACAAGCATAAAATCTATGCCTCAATATACATTGCCTTTACCTCAAAAAATTCTGATTGATCATTGGCAAAGCTAATTTGGCCTAAGGCAATGGCAATAAACGAAGGCACACAGCCGCAATACCCGCTGCCCGGGCAAGCACTTAGGAAAATCTGATAATTCTGTTAAATTTGGCTTTAAGAATCAAAACCAATCCATACGATGAAATCTAATCTCAGCGTAACTCTTTTATTCTTTTCCTTACGTGTTTGCTTTTATTCACAAAGCAACGACCTCGCATTCTCAAAAAGTTATTTATACGAATACGAATCGCAATACCCCAAGGCCATAAAAGTGCTGCAGGAGCTGGAGCCGGATTCGTACGAAATTAACCTGCGGCTGGGCTGGCTGTATTACCTTAGCAAGGATTACTCAAAATCGGAACTGTGTTACAAAAAAGCAATCGGTTTTGAGCCCGCTTCGGTGGAGGCGCGCTTTGGCCTGGTACTGCCCATGAGCGCCCAGGGCAGCTGGAACAATGTGCTGAACGTGTATTTCGACATCCTGAAGCAGGACCCTAATAACTCCATTGCCAATTACCGGGCCGCCAGCATTTATTATAACCGCAAGGATTACACCAACGCCGCAGGTTATGTATCGAGGGTGGTAAAAATGTATCCTTTCGATTACGACAGCAACCTGCTTTATGGCAAAACCCTGCTGGCACAAGGCAAAAACGGCGAGGCCAGGAAATACCTCGAAAAGGCGCTTGAATACAACCCGCAGTCGGAAGAGGCAAAAGCCATTATAAAAAAATTATAACCCAAAAAACAGCTGTATGAATATTTTAATTATAGACGACGATGTTTTTGTGCAAAAGGCCCTGGGCTTTAACCTAAGCGAGCTGGGCCACTCGGTAACCACGGCCGGTGATGGATTAAAAGCCATTGAGGTGATGGAAAAAAAACAGGACTTTGACATAATATTCTGCGATGTGATGATGCCGGTGCTTACGGGGCCGGGCTTTTTACTGATGCTGAAAAATTATTTCCCGAACGTGCTGCCAGCTATTGTAGTGGTATCGGGCATTAAGGATGGGGAAAGCTTTTTGAAAAAGATAGACACTAAATTTGATTACTTTGTGAAAAAGCCGGTGGATATGGCCGAGCTGCGCCGGGTGGTGGATGATATTGGCCGGTTAAAGGATAAACAAGCCGGACTGAGACCGTGAGAGTAAAGCTGAACGCATACACCAAGGTAATTATCATTGTAAGCTTCGTGATCAGCGCAGGGCTGGTATTGTTTATTGCTTTTAATGCCAACAATCACCTGGCCAATATGACGCGCAATAACTCAGAGCTATATAGTGCGTACCGCATTTCGGAGCTGATGAAGCTGTTCAGAAGCAACCTGCTGGTGCTGGATAACAAACAAAAGGGGTATGTGATTACCGGCGATGCCCAGTTCCTGGAAGAATACAAGCTCAAGGAAACGCAAATAAAAACCTACCTCGAAAGCATGCAGAAGTATTTTTCGGGCAGGCAAGAGCAAAAGATCTTTTTTAAGCTGAAAGTGCTCACCTATAAAAAAATGACACGCTCAAAGGATCTGAGCCAGGGTCACAACCTGGCGGGTTTTCAGGGCAATGCCGAAGCCGGGTTGGG
Organism: Bacteroidia bacterium; assembly: GCA_044221905.1. Classification (GTDB taxonomy): domain Bacteria; phylum Bacteroidota; class Bacteroidia; order B-17B0; family Aurantibacillaceae; genus Aurantibacillus. The sequence continues at coordinate 212,098 of JBGAOE010000003.1, read as the reverse complement.
CTATAATGTGATGGAAGACATACAGGCCGTGATGAATGAAATAGACCACAGCCTGAACCAAACCACCAAAACGCTGATAGACCACAGCATTGATTACGTGAACGATTCAAAAAAATGGAGCGTGCTGGAAGTGGCGCTGGGTGTGTTTGTTTTAATCACCGCGCTGCTGTTGCTGCTACGCGACGTGAGCACCCGCAATAAGCTGGAAGCCGAGCTGCGAAATGCCAAACAGCTGGCCGACGACAATGCCACGCTCAAAGAGCAGTTTATGGCCAACATGAGCCACGAGATCAGAACGCCGATGAATGCCATCCTGGGCTTTACCGATCTTATTCAGAAAACACCGCTTAATGCCACACAGGCCGAATACGTGTGGGCCATAAAGGCCAGCGGGGCCAACCTGCTTAACATTATTAACGACATTCTCGATTTTTCGAAAATAGAGGCCGGCATGCTCATGATCGAAAAGATCCCGTTCAGCCTCACAGGCCTGGTAGATTCGCTGCGCATTATGTTTGCCGAAAAAGCCCGGCAAAAAAACATACGCTTTGAGGTGGCCCTCGATAGAAATATTCCGGGCTCGGTGTTTGGCGACCCTACGCGCTTAACACAAATACTGGTAAACCTGGTAAACAATGCCATTAAATTTACCGAAACCGGTGGCGTAAAGCTAAACTGCGAAGTGAAAAGCATTGAGCACGATATGGTGCAAATGGTGTTTCGCATAAAAGATACGGGCATCGGTATTCCGGCCGATAAGCTTGACCATATTTTTGAGCGCTTTAACCAGGGCAATAAGGAAACCACGCGCAAATACGGCGGCACCGGGCTGGGACTGAGCATTGTAAAAGACCTGGTGGAGCTGCAGAACGGCGAGATCCGCGTAAAAAGCAAGCAGGGATTCGGGTCGGAGTTTATTGTCAATATCAGCTACCCGGTGTCGTACGAACAAGTAACCGCACCGCAAGCCGCCGAACAGCTGGAATTCCCAAGAATTTCTGAAAACAGCCTGGCTGTATTGCTGGCCGAAGACAATGACCTGAACCAGAAGTTGGCAGGCACCTACCTGCAGGATTTTGGCTTTACGGTGGATGTGGCCGAGAACGGATTAGTGGCGATTGACAAGCTGAAACAGAAGCATTACGACCTGGTGCTGATGGACATACAAATGCCCCTGCTCGACGGGTATCACACCGCGCAAAAAATACGGCAGGAGCTTGGCCTCAATATGCCTGTAATTGCTATGACCGCGCACAGCATGCCCGGTGAGCGCGAAAAGTGCATCGGCTTTGGCATGAACGATTACATCTCGAAACCCTTTAAGGAATCGGAGCTTTACCAGGTGGTAAAAATGCACATGAAACAGGAAATTAAACAAACGGTTGCGGCCGCTGCAGAAAATAAAAACACGCAGGCACTTGCCGATAATGCTTATACCATGGTTAATTTTAATGAGTTAAAAGAGATGGCCAGGAATAACCTGGACTTTATGAAAGAAATGATAGGCCTGTTCCTCGAAAAAAATCCGCAGGATCTGGCCGAGCTCGAAAAAGCTCTGGCAAGCGCCGATTTAAATGCGGTGCGCGCCACGGCCCACCGTATGAAAACCTCGGTGGGGTTTATGGGGCTAAAAGCTCTGAGCGAGCCGCTGGCGCAGATAGAAATGATGGCCGAGCAGGCAGATGCGCAAAATATTCCACACCTGTTTGAACAGGTGAAAAAAGATTGTTTACTTGCAACCCGGGAGTTTAAGAGCTTTTTGAGCGCCAACGCATGAAAATAAAAAAAAACATAGCCCTCAGCGACACCGGTTTTGTGTTCGATCCTTCCACCGGCAATTCGTTTACCACCAATCCCATTGGCCTGCAAATTATACAGCTGCTGAAGCAGGAAAGAGCCGAGGCCGATATTAAGGCCGATCTGGTAAAAACCTATGCGGTGGATGTGCAAACCGCCGAGCGCGACCTATTTGATTTTATGAACGTATTAAACCGGCTCAGGCTGTTGGAGTGATATGGAACGCAGAAACCTGACCATAGCCGTTACCGCACTTAATGCCATTGACAGCCCGGGCCCGGGCATGCCGGTGATACGCGCGCTGAGAGAGAGCCGTATTTTTAATGTGCGCATCATCGGCCTTTCCTACGAAAACCTGGAGCCGGGCATTTACATGCACGACCTGGTGAACAAAACCTACCAGCTGCCGCTGCCGTCGGCCGGTACGGAGGCCCTGGCCAAACGGCTTGAATACATACACGGCATCGAAAAGCTGGATGTGATCATTCCTAATTTTGATTCGGAGCTGTATAATTTCATCCGGCTTTCGGAGCGCCTTGAAAAAACGATGGGTATATGCATGTTTCTGCCCACGCCCGAACAATTTGAGTTTCGCCAGAAAGCAAACCTGGAGGAATTCGGTAAAAAACACAACGTGCTCATTCCCAAAAGCCGGATCGTGCACAGCCTCAACGGCCTGCAGCAACAGCTTAATGATTTTGATTATCCTGTAATGATCAAAGGCAAGTTTTACGAAGCTTCAACAGTGTATTCCGCAGAACAGGCGGCCGTGGCCTTTAACCGGCTTGCTGCCAAATGGGGCCTGCCGGTCATCATCCAGGAATTCATCACCGGGCAGGAAGTGAACGTAACCGTGCTGGCGGACGGCCAGGGACATACCATTGGCGCGGTGCCCATGCGCAAACAATACATTACCGATAAGGGCAAGGCCTGGTCGGGCATCTCCATCAACGACCCCCAGCTGCTTCGTCTCACGCACCATATCGTTGCCTCCACCCATTGGCGCGGAAGCATGGAGCTTGAAATTATAAAAACAGATCAGAACGATTATTACCTGCTCGAGATCAATCCCCGTTTCCCCGCCTGGGTGTTCCTGGCTGCGGGCTGCGGGCAAAATCATCCCGAGGCCCTGGTACGCATGGCCATGGGCGAGCAGGTGCCTCCATATCAACATTATGATGTAGGTAAGCTTTTTGTAAGATACTCGTACGACATGATCGTGAACCTGCAGGAATTCGAAAAAATATCAACACTGGGTGAATTGTAAACCATGAAAAAGAAACCCTACGAACGCCCGATTATACAACGGCTCAACGCCGGACTGATGAACAAATACGGCGCCGGCCACAATGCCAGCCCCGTAACGCACATTGACGGCAATCCGGTAAAGGATCTGCTAAAAACCTACGGATCGCCACTGTTTGTTATTTCGGAGCGGGTCATCCGGCAAACCTTTCGAGATGCTTCGCGGGCCTTTAAAACGCGATACCCGAAGATTCAATTCGCCTGGTCGTACAAAACCAACTATTTAAATGCCGTATGCAATGTGTTTCACCAGGAAGGGGCGTGGGCCGAGGTGGTATCGGGTTTTGAGTTTCAAAAGGCGCTGCAGAACGGCGTGCCTGGCGATAAAATAATTTTTAATGGGCCCGATAAACGCAGGGAAGAGCTGGAAGTGGCCATTGATAAACAGGCGCTCATACACATCGATCACCTGGATGAATTGTATTTATTGAAAGACCTGGCGAAAAACCGGAAAAAACCCGTGCGGGTGGGCATACGCGTAAATATGGATACCGGCGTGTATCCCATGTGGGACCGCTTTGGCTTTAACTACGAAAGCGGCGAAGCCTGGGAAGCCTTGAATAAAATAATTGCCGACCCACACCTGGCGCTGGTGGGCTTACATTGCCACATAGGCACTTTTATGCTCACGCCTAACGCTTATGGGGTTGCCGCATCCAAGCTGGCCGATATGGCCCTGCGCGTTAAAAGCCAGCACCAGCTGGTAATCGAATACATTGACATGGGTGGGGGCTTTGCCTCCAAAAACACGCTCAAAGGTTCTTACCTGCAGGGTATGGACGCTGCACCCACCTTTGAGCAATATGCCACTGCCATTTCAGGGGCCCTGCTCAATGCCGGTTTTCCTGAGCAGGATCTGCCCCTTCTCATTCTCGAAACCGGGCGCGCGCTGATAGACGATGCCGGTTCTTTATTAGGCAGCATTATTTCCAACAAGCGGCTGGCCGATGGGCGCAGCGCCACCATTGTTGATTTTGGGGTAAATATTTTATTCACCTCGTTTTGGTACGAGCATACGGTAAGTCCCGCCCAGGAATTTGGCCAGTATATGGAAGATACGGTACTGTACGGCCCGTTGTGCATGAACATTGACGTGCTGCGCGAAAACATATCATTGCCCCCTATGAAAAAAAACGACCAGGTGGTGGTGCACCGCGTAGGCGCGTATAATATGACGCAGTGGATGCAGTTTATAACCCTGCGACCGGCCGTGGTGATGACTGATATGAATGATAAGCCACACGTGATCCGCCACCGCGAAACACCCACTGCAGTGCAAAAAGAAGAGGCACTGCCCGAACATCTTAAAACCATTCCGCTCTGAAAAAAAGGATCATATTTTTTTTGAGTGCCACCCGCGGAAGCTACGGCCAGGTGTTTTTTTCAAACCACAGCGGCTTTGCCCTGTGCCTGCTGCTGGCTTCCTTTGTTGATCCCTGCATCGGCATGAGCGGGCTTATCAGCGTGGTGTTCACCCTGCTGCTGGCATCGGGCACCGGTCTTAATCCTGTGCATATCCGCAACGGCTCCTACTCTTTCAATTCGTTGCTCACCGGCTTTGCGTTGGGCACTTATTTTAAGCTTACGGGCAACCTGTTTTTTATGATCCTGGCGGCTTCGTTTCTCACCTTTCTTATCACTGCCTGGCTGTCGTCGGTGGCCGAACGCCGCCGCCTGCCTTTCCTGAGCCTGCCTTTTGTATTTACACTGTGGATTTTGCTATTAAACACCCGCGCGATAGAACCCGGCATTCTTATTCCGCGCAATACAATTTATGAACCTATTTGCTCAGGTCCGTTTGTACACCTGGCTATTAAGGCCGAACTGATGATCCCGCGTTTTCTTGCCCTTTACTTAAAATCTGTGGCAGCTATTTTTTTTCAAAGCAATGTGCTCACCGGCCTCATTATTTCGATAGGTCTTCTGTTGCATTCGCGCATCGCTTTTATCTTATCGTGGCTGGGGTTTTGCAGCGGCTGGGCTTGCTACCTGCTGGTAAACGGGGCCGGCGATCACTCCTTGTATTCGCTCACTTCGTTTAATTATGTACTGCTGGCATTGGGGCTCGGTGGTTATTACCTGGTGCCTTCCGGCGGTTCATTTTTACTGGCGCTGCTGCTTACGCCCGTTACCGCCTTGCTTGCCAATGCGCTCAGCCGCGGCCTGGCCTACACTATGCTGCCGGTGTATTCGCTGCCTTTTTCGCTGGCGGTAATCCTGGTTATTTCGCTGTTGCACAACCGGTATACTAGCCGGTACTTGCAGCTGGTTTATTTTCAGCAATTCAGTCCCGAAAAAAATCTGTATGCCTTTGCCACGTTTATGTCGCGCTTCAGAAAAAATACAGGCACGCCGGTTCAACTGCCTTTTTATGGGGAGTGGACCGTGTCGCAGGGCCACCACGGAACCATTACGCATCAAAGCAACTGGCGCCATGCCTGGGATTTTGTGGTTACCGACGAGCACCGGCGCAGCTTTAAGTTTCCGGGTAAGGAGCTCAGTGATTTTTATTGTTACGGCCTGCCCGTGCTGGCGCCGGCCAATGGCGAGGTGGTGGTGGTTGAAGACGGGATAGACGACAATGCGCCCGGGGATATGAACCTGGAGCGCAACTGGGGCAATACGGTGATTATAAAACACAACGATTTTTTATACAGCAAGCTCAGCCATTTAAAAAAGAACAGCTTTAAGGTAAAACCGGGCGATAAGGTAAAAAAAGGCGATGTACTGGCAGCCTGCGGTAATTCAGGCCGGTCGCCCGAACCGCATGTTCACTTTCAGTTGCAGGCATCAGAATATATAGGAGCGGCTACCCTCGAATACCCATTGAGCCAGTATGTGGTGAAACAGGAAAACGATTATCATTTAAAGCTGTTCGACACACCGCAGGAAGGCGATGTGCTCAGCCGCCCCGGAGTATCCCCGTTCTTAAAAAAGAGCTTCCATTTTATACCCGGCATGAAAATGGATTTTGACGTGGGTGATGGACACAAAACCTACCGCGAAAGCTGGGAAGTATTTGCCGATGCCTTTAACAACCTCTATTTAAAATGCGCTAAAACACAAGCAGTGGCCTATTTTGAGCACAACGACCTTCTGTTTTGTTTTACCGGCTTCACCGGTTCGCGCCAATGCCTGCTGTATTACTTTTACCTGGGCGCCTACCAGGTACTGCTGAGTGAAGTAAAAGGCCTGCAAATAAAAGACAGGTTATCGGTGCACGACACACAAACCGGCATCATTAAATTTGTACAAGACCTGGTGGCCCCGTTTTATATTTTTGTAAAACCAGAATATTTTGCCACCTTCAATATCAAAAATGCGCAGGCGCTTACCCTCGTGTCGCAGGCAAAGTCAAAAAGCAGGGTTGGCATAAACATCCATTTTGAAATGGAGCTGGTAAACGATCGCATTCAAACCATTACCATCCGCACAAAAAACAAGTGCATTACCGCAAAACATATTTAAGCTTTCTTTTTGCCGCGCTGCTGCTGCCGCGCCTTTGGGCGCAGGAAGATACACTGACGCCGGCCGGGCAGGATCAGATCAGGCTGATGACGCCCGACAGCATCATGATGCCCCGGCCCGCCCCTGTCTCTGAAGATCTTGCTTCGCCCGAACAGGTGTCGCTTGCCCTTTTTATTGGCAAACAATGGCCGCAGCTGGCCGGCTTTTGCGAAAAAACAATCCGAAGCGGCATTGATGCGTACTACCTGAGGGTACGGGGCGGCATTGCCTGTTTTGAAATGAAACAATACCGCAAGGCGGTGGCTCACCTGCAAAAAGCGCTGCGGTTTAACCCCGGCGACGACCTGGCCGGCAGCTACCTGTATTATGCCTATCTTTATTCTGAACGCTTTGAAGAGGCCAAATGGCTCAGCAAACGTTTCAGCGTTGGGTTAAGCACAACCATGAACACCAGGCACATAAGTCCCGTTGATTTTGCCTTTGCAGAAACCGGCATTAAACAGGCCGACAGTTCACACCTGTTCAAAAACCCCATATTCAGCAGCGTAGGAATTAGTCATTCAATAGGCCGCCGTGTTTTTTTGTTCCACAGCCTGTCCTATTACAGCCAGGGTGAATACCGGTTTTATATCCAGCAGTTTCAATATTATCTTAAAGCCACGCTGCCCCTGGCAAATAACTGGCGGCTAAGTGCCGCCGGCCATTTAGTAAATGTAGATGCCGACCTGAGAAATTTTGAGCCGGTGGTAAACACCTTTACTTACCTTACCGTAGGCCCGCCCCCACCGCCGGGGCAGCCGCCGCCACAACCGGTGGTGGCCAGCATCACCACCACCAATTACGTTGAAAAAATGATCCGCCACCAAAAATTAAATTCAATCGGCGCACTGGCGCTGAGTAAGCACATGGCACTGGCCGACGTATTTATCGGGACCACCTACGCCCATCTCGACACGTCTGTGCAATACCAGCTGCAGGCCGGGTTTATGCTGTATCCCTTAAAAAACAACCGGCTGGGCCTGGGAGCCACAATTTATCAGCATTCCGAGGAGCCCTCCAATAAGCAGAATACCACTGTTGCCCCCCTGGTAACTGCCTATATCACCGGTAAAATTCACCTGGCAGTGGCTTATTTAAGCAATGCCGGCCCCAACATTACCGAAAACACAGGCTACTTTGTGAGTAACTCCACCGACTATACACTTAGCCGCCTGAGCGCCACCGCCTCGTTTAATGTTGCCAAAGGCCTGTGGTTATATGGCACCGGCGGTTATGAGCAAAAAAAACAATTAACCGACGGTTTTAAATACAATTACAGCATAGCAGCCATCGGCCTGAAAATAATCCCTTAATTTTAAGATAGCCATGATCAAAGCAATAGCCATAGACGATGAACCCATTGCCCTGAAAGTGATCGAAAATTTTTGCAGGGACATTGACTTTATCCAGCTCGAAAAAACATTCAGCGATCCGAAGGACGGCCTGAAATTTTTAAACAAATTCCCGGTCGATCTTTTATTTCTCGATATCGACATGCCCTTTATCAACGGCATTGATCTTTATAAGCAGCTGAAGCAGGACACCATGGTGATCTTTATCACCGCCCGTGCCGATTATGCGGTGGAAGGATTTAACCTGGCGGCGGTGGATTACCTGCTCAAGCCTTTTTCGTTTGAGCGCTTTAGCCAGGCGACAAAGCGGGCCAACGACCTGCTGAACTTTAACACGCAGGGCGAAAAAACCGACAATTCAAAATACCTGTTTATCCGCGCCGATTTCAGTCTTATGAAAATTGCCATCGACGATATTATTTACATTGAAGGACTCGACGACTATTTGAAGATATACATACAGGACCAAAAAACGCTGGTAGCGCGCATGACGATGAAAAAACTGCTGGAAAAACTACCGGCCAATAAATTCATCCGCATTCACAAATCCTTCATAGCCGCTATCAGCCGCATACAGGCCCTTCGGGCCAAAACGGTGCTGGTTGAACGCTCTGAGCTGCCCCTGGGCGGCAGTTATATCGAAGAGGTAAGCCGGGTGTTTAAGAAATAAAAAACTTTCCGAGATTCCCCTGTTCTGGGTCATTTCGAAGACGGCAAATGTGCAGTGCGCATTTGAGCGGGCTTGTGTGCAAGCGATATATCTCCGGCCTGAGAGATCTCTTCCAAGAATAATCGAAGATCTCTCCACTTCGGCACGCTCAGTGCAAGGCCTTCGGTCGAAATGACATTGAATTCAATTCGGTTCATTTTGTCTAAAGAACAGAAACTTTACCTCACAAACCACCCCTCTCGCCTCATTTTATTTCAGCCCTTTTTTTAACGGGCTACCTTAGATAGCGGAATACACCCAAACATGAACAACGACATTTTATTTATCCGTGCCAAAAGAGCCCTGCATAAAATTATGGTACCCGATATTGTTTATATTGAAGCCATGGACGATTATGTGAGCATACACTCCGATGGGCAAAAAGCCCTGGTAGCCCGCATGACCATGAGCGATATGATGGAGATGCTGGACCCGGGCAGGTTTATACGCGTTCACCGGTCCTACATCGTGCCGCTAAACAAGATCGAATCCATTGCTTCAAAAAAAGTAACGGTGCAGGGCCAGGAAATTCCGCTGGGAAACACTTACCTGGATGATGTGATCCGGCAGTTTAAAAAAGTGTCGTAGCAACTGGCCACCATTGGCGGAGCCCAACCTTTTCTCAAAAAAATAAAGTACCTTTATAACAATTCTGTTATCACTGCGTTAATCAATCGCCGCAGGCAATCAGTTTCGCATTGTATGAAATCGGGCTTTATGCCGAAACACTTTCAAATAGCCGTTTCCTGTTTTCTTTTGTTTATTTATGCTGCAAACACGTGCAGGGCACAGGAAAAGCTGGGCATAGCCAACAGCAATTACATGAGTACCAGCGGTATTTTTTTAAATCCCGCCGCATCGGTCGACTCGAAAACGTATATGCAGTGTAATCTCATCGGTATTAACGTTTTTGCCATGAACAATATTGCCTATCTGCCCAAATTCTGGTTTCCGGGCCTTATTAAGGGCGACGATGTGCCCGATCAAAAAACAAGCAGTTTGAAAGTGCCCAAGTTTTTTTATGCTGCCGCTACGGTGGATGGACCTGCATTTGTGATCAGCAAGCGCGATTACGGTGCCGGTGTATTTATAAGGGCGCGTTCGGTGGGCGGCCTGTATGCGCCATCCATCAAGCTGGTAGGCGCTGTTATTGACAGGGATAAGGAGCATAAAACCACCACCAGCATCAACGCCCGCAACACCCGCGCTGCCACTATGACCTGGTTGGAATATGGCCTTAATTTTGGTAAAATGATAAAGCGCAACCGCAATATTCTTATTTCCATGGGCGGCAATGTGCGATACCTTACCGGCATGCACCTATGGTATGCCAACGTGGTGCAGGTAAAAGGCGCGTATAACGATACCATGATCAGGCTCGACGATTTTAAAGCCCGAGTGCGGTATACCAATTTTGGCTGGAACATTGGCCGGGGCGTGGGCATGGATGTGGGCTTTACTTATAAAAAGATGCTGAGCGATGTATCGAATTACTACGTGCATTCGACCCGCAACAACTGCACCACCATTGATTACAAATACAAAATAGGCCTCACCCTGCGCGACCTGGGCTTTATTCGCTTTACGGAAAACACTCACTCGGCCAATGCCGATGGTGCAGGGCTTTACGATAAAAACAGGCCCAGCGACAATTTCCAGAGCCCGCTGGAAACCATCATGAGCATGCAATTTGCCGAAAAACCCATCAACGCCAGCCTGCCCACCGCACTGGTGGGACAGGTGGACTGGAATTTTGAAAACAAGATTTACCTCAACGGTACCATCATTAAAAACATTGTGCCCAGCCGCCTCACCGGTGTGCAGGGTCCCGATCTTTTATCCATCTGTCCACGCTTTGAGCTGAGGCAATTTGAGGCTGCCATGCCCCTCACCCTGCAGCGGTACATTTATCCCCAGCTGGGGCTAACGCTCCGTTACCGGACCTTTGTGCTGGGCACCGACAACTTTCTTTTTTTTGTAATGCCTAAAAACACCTATGGCGTCAACATTTATTTCAGCCTGGGCTTTTCTATTTTTAGAAATCACGCCTGCTACGTAAAGCCGAGGTTTGTGGCCAACTGCTCAAAGCAGCAGACCCAACGCCCTAAAAAGGACAAGGCCAATCGCCCGCCGCGGAAACGGAAACGATAACAGCTGACGGGTTGGGTTACATCCGTTTTAAAAAATAATAATACACCTGATTGTATTCTTTGGGCGTTGCCGCGGGGTTCAGCCTCCAAAAAACACCGAGCTAATATTTCTCCAACATTATTCTGATACATCGCATTCCTGAAAATTCATTACTTTCATTATAAATTATAAAACTCAGTTATGAAGTCACTCTTATTATTCATTCTGCCGGTGCTGGCGTTCTACGTTCAGGCACAAACCGCCAACCCGCATTATAATAAGGCCCTGGCCGATTCGCTGGGCTCTGATGAATACGGCATGAAGCGCTACACGCTCGTAATCTTAAAAACGGGGCCTGCGCCTGCCACCAACAAAAAATGGGCAGACAGTCTGTTCAGCGGGCACCTGGCCAACATAGGCCGTTTGGCAAAAGAGCACAGGCTGATAGTAGCCGGGCCGTTAAAGAAAAACGAAAAGAACTACCGCGGTATTTTTATTTTGAATGTGGCCACCAGCGAAGAGGCGCAGCAATTGCTGCAAACCGACCCGGCAGTGAATGCCAAACTGCTGGAAGCGGAATTGTTTCAATGGTATGGCTCAGCGGCCCTGCCCATGTATTTGCCGTATCATGATAAACTGGAGAAGAATAAAAATTAGTCCGCATCATCCAAACTCCGGCGACTTAAGAACTGGTATTCTCTAACACGCTAATTCATGAAAAATTTAATCATTTCGATCCTGCTCTTAACAGTGCAGGCACTTGCCTCACAAAATAAAAAAATACTCATCGTCGCTTCCAACGTAGCTACTGTCAATGGAAAAATAAACGGTACATACCTGATGGAGATTGCCGCACCCTTTGATTATTTTATCAAACAGGGCTTTGAAGTGGATGTGCTGAGCCCGTTGGGTGGCGCTGCTGCTATTTATCATAAGGGCGATACCACGGCACGGTTAAAAGAGATGGCCCTGAATAGCGGCTTTCAAAAAGCAGTTGCCAACACACGCTCCCCAAAGCAGGTAAATGCCGGCGATTATGGCGCCATCCTGTTTCCCGGCGGCTATGGGCATTTTTGGGATGTGTTTGGCCATAAAGAGATCTGCGCCATTGCAGCAGCCATTTACGAAGCCGGCGGTGTGGTTGGGGCATTGGGACATGGTACGGCCGACCTGGCAGGTATAACGTTGAGCACGGGCAATTACCTGGTGAAAGGAAAGAGCCTTACCTGTTTTCCTACCTGGGTCGAAAAAGAATTTATGACCGAGGCCGATTATGGCAGGCTGCTGCCGTTTGATATGGAAAAAGAGCTTGCTGCACGCGGCGCAATGTTAAAGGATATGAGCAAGGAAGGATCGAAGTCGGGCTCTAATATACGTGCTGTGGATGCTGAGAACAGGATTGTGACCGCTGCATTTGCAGATGGTGGTGAATTTGTGGCCAAAGAAATGCACCTGTTGCTTTTAAAACATTAGAAAATACCACCCGCAAACTTGCCGGGATTGTTCAATTTGTAAAGTTCTCACACCTAAACAAATGCTTAAAAACATACCTCATACCATTGGCAACGCAGTTCCACTTTTCGTTGCGGGAGGCAACAAAGTGTTTGAAACCGTACTGCGTGAGGGGGAAAAAATTGAGATTGTGTATCTTGCCATTGGCAGGTACCATAACGAAGCAGGTGTTTACCTGTTTGGCTGCGACAAAAACTGGAATACACATACCGATTATTATTACGATAATACCGAAGATGCAATGGAAGATGGGGAGCGTAAGTATCCGTTACAGAAAAGGGATTGGACGCAAATTTAAGTTACAAAACAAATGAAAATGTTCGGAAAGCTTTTTCTATTTGCCCAAAGGCGTAGATTAACCACTATTTCTCTTTTGATGTATTTTATTCTATGGGCTTTTTGCCTCGATTTTTTCCACAAGCTGAAGAATAAAGCCATTCAAAGCTGCGGTGCAGCAAACGGTGCATTATTGATCCTGGTGATGGCTGTGTTTTTTATTTACCTTGTAACCACCTTAGTGCTTTTTATTGTAAACAAAGGGCAAAACCGCCAGGATTTTTTTATCGCCCTTTTATTGATTTTGCTACCTGTGTTAATCGCCATTCTTTACACATTGCCGTAAAATCAATCGCCCCATTCAACACAAAATAAATCTTCTAATCAAAACAACGATTGGGCGGGTTAATTATCTATGAAGCCAACGTTTTTGTTTTATCAAATCTGATCATTACCCAATTCAGGCAGCTTGTTTTTTCAACTTTAACAACCGATTAAATGTTAACGCTCTTAATACAAAAAGTGCTGTATTTAAAGGCTTTCAGGCCCTTCCCATCACAACACAAGATAAACTGAATTTATTCTTTACAATTACAGGTAGGTATTTTTACGGATTGACAAATCAAATAAAAATTATTCTTTTCGTGTCTCACCATAAAATAAACCATTATGAAACAGACCTACTTAAACCGAAATCAGGTAAAAAAAATTTACCGAAAAAAAACACCCTTGCTTTTTATTTTTCTTGTAAGCTGCACACTCAGCTTCGCCCAGGGCATTTACACCTGGAAAGGCGGTAACACACTCGTCGACCGGCCCGGGCTATACGGCACCATGGGAGTTCCTTCCACTACCAACATTCCCGGTGGAAGAGAACTTCCTATCACCTGGACGGATGCATCAGGAAATTTTTGGCTGTTTGGCGGCGCCGGGTTTGACGTTAACAGGCACGATGGCTTTTTGAACGATCTTTGGAAATATGATATTACCACAAAGGAGTGGACTGGGTACGCGGAAGCAAGACACTCAACATGGCGGGTTCTTACGGAACAAAAGGCGTGGCCAGTCCTGGCAATGATCCGGGAGGAAGAGAAGGCGCCGCGGCATGGACGGATGCAGCCGGAAATTTCTGGCTGTTTGGAGGATATGCATTTGACGCCAATTCAACCCTGGGCCAGATCAATGACCTTTGGAAGTACGATGTTACCACCAATGAGTGGACCTGGATGGGTGGCAGTAACACCATTGCCCAGGCGGGCACATATGGGACAAAGGGCACACCTGCCGCTACAAATGTACCCGGAGCCAGGTTTTTCCCAACTTGCTGGCAGGACGCCGCCGGTGATTTCTGGATGTTCGGAGGTAAAGGCAATAACTATACCGGCTATTACGGTATCCTGAATGATCTGTGGAAATACAACGTGGCTTCGGGGCAATGGACCTGGGTGAGCGGCAGCATTACCGTTAGCCAACCTGGCATTTATGGCACCAAAGGCGTAGCATCAGCCACTAATGTGCCCGGAGGAAGACAATTATCGCAAGCCTGGGTTGACAACTCGGGCTATTTCTGGATGATGGGTGGATTGGGTGTTGCAAACACTGCCCCTTCCGAAGACATGTTAAACGATCTTTGGCGCTACAATGCAAGCACCGGCGAATGGACCTGGATGAGCGGCAGCAATGCCCTGAATCAAACCAGCGTTTACGGCACTAAGGGTGTAGCCGCCCCTACCAATGTTCCCAGCGGCAGGTTTTCCGGAACCCGGTTCAAGGACTCGCAAGGCAATCTGATGCTGTTTGGCGGGTTTGGTTTTGACGGGAATGATATTGCTTTTACGAATGAAGTGTGGAAGTTTGATCTGACCACCAACCAATGGACCTGGCTGAACGGCACTATTAATATCGCAGGGGTATATGGTGTGCAAAATGTGCCTTCGCCGCTTAACTCGCCTGGTGCCCGCGCCCATGCAGGAAGCTGGCAGGATGCCGCCGGTAAACTCTGGTTTTTCGGAGGCTTCGGGTTCGACGCTGTTGGCAATTTCTACATGCTAAGCGATCTGTGGAAGTATTCCCTTTGTGACATTTCGCCAACAGCCACCATCGCTGCAACATCACCAACACTTTGCCTGGGAGGCTCCGCTACATTAACTGCCAGTGGCGCTGCCACCTATTCCTGGAGCAATAATTCCACAGGTTCCGTTACCGTTATTACACCCACCATGGCAGGCATTACCAGCATCAGCGTAACACCTGCAGATGCCGATGGCTGTGTTGGTTCCAACACCGTTAACGTTTCCATTACCACCTATGCCATTCCGAATGCAACACTTACCGCCAGCCCTCAGTCTTTTTGCCTGGGCGGTTCTTCAACGGTAACAGCTGGCGGGGCCACCACCTATTCGTGGAGCAATGGGCAAACAGGCAGCACAACTATCATTTCCCCATCGGTTGCTGGAGTATCGGACCTCACCGTATATCCATCCAGCAACGGCTGCAGCGGCCCGCCAGCCGGTATTTCTGTCACCGTATTTGCTTTACCAACCATAACTGCCACGTCCAGCGATGCTTATATTTGTGCGGGTGAATCGGTAACGCTGAGTGCAAGCGGTGCCACTTCCTACACCTGGCAGGGAGGAACGAATACCTTTACAACGGCCGCCATTACCATTACACCGGCCAGTACAATAACTTACACCGTTACTGGTAAAGACGGTAATGGTTGCACCGATACAGATCAGATTACACAACAGGTATGCAACTGCCACCATGGGCACCATCACGGTCATCACCATGGTCATCACGGCCATCACCATAATGGTAACAATGGCGACAATGACCGTACGACAGGCATTGCCGCACAAACAGGCTCCGGCGTAGCATATCAATTATATCCTAATCCGAACACCGGCGCGTTTATTATCACAAGCCCGCAATATGGCTATGATACACAGCTGGAAATTTATAACGTGCTCGGACAAAAAGTGAGTATTCAAAACATCACCGCAGAAACAACCAGCGTGCAAACCGATCTTCCGAAAGGATTATACACATACAAAGTTGTTGAACGCGAAACCATTTTGAATTCAGGAAAATTAATTATTGAATAATTAATTTTTAATTTAAGACATCAAATCTTTAAGGAGGACCTCTGGAAACAGGGGTCTTCTTTTTTTACTGTTGGTATTATTTGGGCGTTGATGCAAGGTTCAGCCTCCAAATTATTTTCCAGCTTCACTTGCGGCCCGGGCTAATTTTCCGCTCACTTTTCCCAAAAAGCAAATTTTAAAAAAGTACGAAACAAATGATCAAGCAGAAAGCAACTAAAAATACGGCCCTATTAAGTTCCAGTCATGCTGAACTTGTTTCAGCACCAGGGACCCCATGGTCGGTTTTTAAACTTAATATAACGTAAACATAATGATAAAAAAAAGCCGCAATGTTGCGGCTGCCGTTTTGAATATATTGAAAATAAGACCTCTGTTTTATGCTCCCCTCCTGGCTTCCCGGGTCTCACTGTCGTTCGCCCGGGGATAGACCTCTCGCCCAGGTAAAAACACAAAACGCCGAAGCGATTTTAATCTGCTTCGGCGTTGCTCCCCCTCCTGGGCTCGAACCAGGGACCCCATGATTAACAGTCATGTGCTCTAACCAGCTGAGCTAAGGAGGAATTTACTGATTAGGGTCGCAAAACTACATCACTTTTTCGAATAAAACAATATCTTTACCGAAATTTTTAAAAAAAATTAAATGAGCTTATTGGTTGTAGGTACCGTAGCGTTCGACGCGATTGAAACACCCTTTGGAAAAACAGATAAAATTGTTGGCGGCGCCGCATCATACATTGCCCTGGCGGCTTCTTATTTTTACCGCAACATTCATTTAGTGTCCGTAATCGGCGACGATTTTCCCGAAAGTTTTTTGTCTACCCTCAAAAGCTCGGGCGTTAGCCTCGACGGCCTGCAGGTGAAAAAAGGCGAGAAATCTTTTTTCTGGCGCGGTAAATACCACAACGACCTCAACACCCGCGATACGCTCGACACACAGTTGAACGTGCTCGAAACATTTGACCCGGTAGTGCCCGAAGCCGCCAAAGAGTGTGATTTTTTGATGCTGGGCAACCTGGTGCCGGCCGTGCAGCAAAGCGTGATCAAACAGCTCAAAAAACGCCCTAAGCTGATTGTGCTGGATACCATGAATTTTTGGATGGACATTGCCATGGATGAGCTGAAAAAAACGCTGGCCATGATCGATGTGCTCACCATCAACGATTCGGAAGCCCGCCAGCTTTCGGGCGAGTACTCGCTGGTAAAAGCCGCGCAAAAGATACTGGCAATGGGCCCTAAGGTGCTGGTGATCAAAAAAGGCGAGCACGGTGCCCTGCTGTTTAATAAGGAAGAAGTGTTTTTTGCCCCGGCCCTGCCGCTGGAGGAGGTATACGATCCCACCGGGGCGGGCGACAGCTTTGCCGGAGGATTTATAGGCTACCTGGCCAAAACCCGCGACATCAGTTTCGAGAACATGAAACGCGCCATTATTTTCGGTAGCGCCATGGCCAGCTTTACCGTCGAAAAATTTGGCACAGAGCGCCTCATTGGCCTGAGCCAGGAAGATGTGGAAGACCGCGTGCAGGAATTCGTAGACCTGGTGCAGTTCGACATTTCCTAAAATCTGGTAAAAGCGCCTTATTTTTCCTCAAAATTATACTAACTTTACTCTTCTAACGTTAAAATAAAGAGTGTTATTCCGTTACCTGGTATATTTTTCCGCTTTTACAGCCCTGTTATCTTCGTGCAGTACTAAAAAAAACACCGTTGTAAGCCGGGCGTATCATAATGTTACGGCGCGTTACAACGGGTATTACTACTCCTGCGTGAATATTGACGACGGCGTGTATAAGATCGAGAAAGATAATAAGGATAATTTTGACAAGATACTGCCGGTTTATATCTACCCCACGCAGGACAAGGTAAAAGCCACTTTTCCCGAATTTGACAAAGCCATCAAAAAATCGTCGCTGTGCATTCAGCGCCACGCCATAAAGGATAAAAAAGGCAACGAAATTCCCAAAGCCGGTAAATGGATCGATAACAACTGGATCAACATTGGCATTTCGCAGTTTTACAAGCGCGAGTTTTTCAGCGCCATCGAGTCGTTTGAATACGTAACCCGCACATACACCACTTCAAAAGACAAATACATAGCCATGCTCTGGCTGGTGAAAGCCTACAACGAAATTGGTTCGGTAAGCATGGCTGAACCGCTGCTAAGCCTGCTGAAAAATGAAAAAGGCCTGCCCCGCGAGGTAACCAACGAACTGCCGGTAATAAGCGCCGATTATTACATACGCCGGGGGCAAAACACCGAAGCATCCACCCGCCTGATGGAAGCATCGCGCAACAGCCTGCCCATCATTGGCCTGCCCCGCAAGCGGCGCGCCCGCTACACCTTTATCACCGCCCAGCTGTTCGAACAGTCGAAAGACAACAAGCGCGCGGTGGAATATTACAAAAAAACCATACGGCTAAAACCCAGTTACGACCTGGTGTTTTACAGCAAAATTAAAATTGCCCGCTTGCTCGACGTGAAGCGTAACAACTCTGAAAAAACAAAAAAAGAGCTGCTTAAGATGTCGAAAGAAACCAAGAACAGCGAATATTTTGACGTGATTTTTTACACCCTGGGCGAGATAGAGGAAAAAGAAAGGAACCAGACCAAGGCTCTTTATTATTACAAACGCTCGGTGCAAACCAGCGTGGCCAATCCCAACCAAAAAGCGCTTTCGTACCTCAAACTGGGCGAGCTGAATTTTGACATGGCCAATTATCCGCCGGCAGAGGCATATTACGATAGCGCCGTAGTAACCCTGCCCAAAGAGCACCCGGATTACAAAAACATTGTGGCGCGTAAAAAAACGCTTGAAACATTGGTAGGCCATATGAAAACCATACAGCGCGAAGACAGCCTGCAGCGCATTGCAAAAATGACCGAGCCCGAGCGCAATGCCTTTATCGACAAGCTGATTGAAGCCCAGGAAAGAGAAGCAGAACGCATGGCCCGCGAACGCGAAGCGGCTAAGAACAGGCCCGGCGGAACGGGTGCGGCCGATCTGATTGACGCCAATAAAGCCCGCGAGATAGCTCCTATTGGCCAGGCGGTTTCGTTTTATTTTTACGACCCAAACACGGTAGCTTTTGGCGTGGCCGATTTTGTGAAACGCTGGGGCAACCGAAAGCTCGAAGACAACTGGCGCCGCTCAAACAAGGCTCTTTCGGCCGAGATACCCACCGGCGAGCAGAACGACTCCTTAAAAGCCATTGCCGCAGCGCCAAAAACCAAGGATCCTGTAAAACTGCGCGAGTCTTATAAAAAAGACCTGCCCATGAGCGACTCGCTGATACGTAAAAGCAACGCACGCATTATAAAAGCTTACTACCTGCTTGGCAGCATTTATAAGGAAGAGCTGAATAACACCAAACGCACCATCAGCACCTTTGAGGAGCTGAACAGCCGCTACCCCGAAAACAAATACCTGCTCAACACCTACTACACCCTTTACCGTATTTACCAGGATGCCAAGAACCAGCCCAAGGCCGACTTTTACAAAGAGAAGATCCTGAACGAGTTTCCTGACAGCGAATTTGCACTTCTGATAAAAAATCCCAATTACGCCGAAGAGCGCAATGCCCAAAAAAGCGAGGTGGAAAAATTTTATAACACGGTGTACGCGGCTTATCACGACAATAATTACAGCCAATCTCTGGCGCTGGCACGCGAAGGCATTGGTAAATTCGGGAAAAACGATTACCGCCCAAAATTTGAGTTCATAAAATCGTTAAGCCTGGGTAAGCTAAAAGGTGTTGATTCGCTCGAACAGGGCCTAAAACTGCTGGTGGCAGCCTATCCCACATCGGAAGTAACGCCACTGGCCAATGACATTTTAGTATCTATTAAAAAGCAAAAAAATCCCGAGCTGTTTAAGCCGCAGGTGCCCGGTGCAAAAACCGATACCTTTAACATCAGCTTTGAGGCCCCACATTTTTTAATTGCTGTGATGCCCGACGAAACAAAGATGGTGGAAGGGTTTAAAACCAACCTCAACAATTTTAACAGCGTGTATTACAGCGCCAAAAAATTTGAAATCACCGGCAATTTGTTCGGCACCGACAAGCAGCTGGTAATGCTAAAGCCGTTTGCCGATACCAAAGAGATAATGCCTTATTACGAAAACCTGATAAAGGATAAAGACCTATTTAAGGGCGATGTAAAAAAAGAATCCATCCTGCTTTTTCCTATTTCAAGCGATAACCTGCAGTTACTTTACAAAAAGAGAAATCCCGAAGGGTATAAAAAGTTTTTTGAAGATAATTACAAGAACTTTAATCAGTAGTTAAAAGTTGAATTTAAAGCTGAGAGTTTAGAGTTATTAGTCTCTAGTCATCAGTCCCTTCTCCCTTCTCCCTTCTCCCTTCTCACTTCTTACTTCTTACTTCTTACTTCTTACTTCTTACTTCTTACTTCTTACTTTTTTTTTGAATTTTGAATTTTAAACTTTGAATTTTGTACGTTAGACCTTAAATCCCTGCTAATCAGACGAAAGACGCGATTTTTTAGACGTATTTTTACCATTATTCCGGAAAAAATGGCGAAATTGCCTGTGCAAAATTGCTAACCTGGGTTTTAAACAAGTTTTAAGCCTGTTGGTTAAAGTTAGTATCAGATCATTTTAAATTAAAAGCAATGTTAGGAATGGGTTCAGCTAAAAATCAACAAACAGATGCCGGTTCGGTAAACCTGATCGGTAACGGGACAAAAATTGTAGGTGATATCACTTCTGCACAGGATGTAAGGATTGACGGGCATTTAACCGGAAACATTGTTACCACCGGCAAATTTGTGCTGGGCCCCAACGGGGTGGTTGAGGGCAACGTAACCAGCGGCAATGCCGACCTGATGGGCGAGGTAAAGGGCAAGGTAAACGTATCGGAAACCCTTTCGCTTAAAAACACTGCCAAAATAAACGGCGACATTGTTACCGGCAAGCTGGCCATTGAGCCGGGCGCTTTATTTACGGGCACCTGCAACATGGGCGCCAAGGTAAAGAACATGGTGCAATCCGAACAGGGCAATGGAGCAGCCAAAACAGCCTAATCCCTTTTTTAAATACAGCAACCTGGCTATTCAAATGGGGCTTATTATCGGCCTCTCGGCCTGGGGTGGCCAAAAGCTGGATACACATTACCAAAATTCACAGCCTGTTTTTACCATCGTTTTAAGCCTTGCTGGCATTGGCATATCCATGTACCTGGTGCTGAAGGATTTTATAAAGCCGAAAGACAATTGATTGATGATTGGGGAATGATGATTGATGAGCGAAGATTGATTGACCGGCCAGGGTCTTTATTTTAATCCATAACCTCTTTATTTGTATTTTTCCGGCTCTTTAAACTGCGGATGTTTCTTAAAAATATACTTTCACTTTTTGTGTCAGCATTAATTGCAGCGGCACTTTCGTGGCTGCTCAACAGTTATACATCCCTGCATTCGGGCCACTGGCTATATAGCCTGCTTTATTTTACAGGCTTTTGTTTTATCATGAACCTGGCATACACCTGGCAGGCACCGCAAAAATCGTTTTCGCAGCTTTTATTTGCCGGCATCATCATTAAGCTGCTGCTGGCCCTTATTATTCTTTTGTTATACTCGGTAAAAGCGCCGGCCGGTTTTTTTAACTTTTCGGTGCACTTTATGGGCCATTATATTTTGTTTACAATCTTTGAAATTAGATATTTGCTGCAATTAATTAAAAACAACTCTACTACACCAACTCATGAAAATTAACCTGCTCCTTATTTCCTTAAGCCTGGGCCTGGCGGCAACCGCTCAGGAAAGAACCAATAAAAAAGAAAGCGAATACAAATTTACAGTAGTAAAAAACCTGGATGCCACCCCGGTTCAAAACCAGAATATGACGGGTACCTGCTGGTCGTTCTCGTCGCTTTCGTTTTTTGAAAGTGAAATGATGCGCATGGGCAAAGGAAAAGATTTTAACCTGAGCGAGATGTTTGTAGCCCGCAAGGCCTATACCATGAAAGCCGATAACTTTGTGCGCATGCACGGCAAAACCAATTTTGGCGAAGGTGGCGGTTTTCCGGATGCCGTGTACGTATTAAAAAATTACGGCATGGTGCCCGAAGATGCCTACACCGGCAAAAAAGACATTAACCTGCCGCACGAGCACCAGATACTGGAAACTACCTTAAAAAACATTTTACGGCCCGCCGCGCTGGATGAAACACAAAAGCTCGATTTCGGCTTTATGCACAACTCGGTGGATGCCGTGTGCGATGAATTTTTAGGAAAAGTGCCTGAAAAGTTTAATTACAAAGGCAAGGATTATACACCAAAAACCTATGCCGAAGCTACCGGCTTAAATGCCGATGACTATGTGTTCCTCACTTCATTTACACACCATCCTTTTTATTCGCAATTTGTGCTGGAGGTGCCCGATAACTGGAACTGGGCGCTGATGCACAACGTGCCGCTGAACGAACTGCAGGAAGTGATGACCAATGCCATTAACAGCGGCTATACCTTTGCCTGGGCGGCCGATGTAAGCGAAAAAGGTTTTATGTTTAAAGACGGGCTGGCCATAGTGCCCGAAACACCGTTCAGCAAAATGAGCGATGAAGAGCGCAAAAACCTGGGCACCAAGCCTCTCAAACAAATGGCCATTACCCAGGAGATCCGCCAGAAAGCCTTTGATAACTACGAAACGCAGGATGACCATGGGATGCACATTGTAGGCACGGTAAAAGACCAAAACAACACGCCGTACTACCTGGTAAAAAACAGCTGGGGCAAAGACCGGAACGAGTGCGACGGTTATTTTTACGCCAGCGAAAGTTACGTGCTTTATAAAACCACCAGCATTATGGTGCATAAAAAAGCCATACCGGCCGCTATTGCCAAAAAACTGGGAATTACCCTGTAATTGCCTGTAATGAAGCTTTTCAGCAGTTGCTCAATGGCTGTTGAACTTGTTTAAAAATGCGTCGGTACCGCATTAACAATTAATGCTGTTTCTGTTAATTTTAGCCAATGTGTGATAAATTGCGGTAAAAAGCAGGGTTAATGCGGTATGGCCACCCAACGGTAAGGCTTGATATGGCGTATATATTATAAATGGCACAACCGAGGCAGGGCTTTATACATAACCCAGCACGGTTTTTGAAAAGACAGGTAATTATGAATGCAAAACAACAACTGACAATACCCATGTTTCCGTTGAGCATGATATTGTTGCCCGGCGAAACCACCAAGCTGCATATTTTTGAAGAGCGCTACCAGCAGCTGGTTAACGAATGCATGCAAAACAACGCCTCGTTCGGAATTCCCTACCTCGAGAAGGGAAAAATGCTGGAGTACGGCTCTGAAGTAAAGATTAAACGCATCTTAAAAACGTACGACAGCGGCGCGATGGATATACTGGTGGAATCCACCAACCTGTTCCGCCTGATGGAATTTTCGAAAATATTAAAGCCAAAGCTGTATGGCGCGGGACTGATAGAATATCTTAACACCTCGCAAAAAATACTGCTCAATAACCTGCAGGACGCCACCGTAAATTATTTTGGCACGGTGCAAAACAAAATCATCGATTACGAAACCGTATCGTACCTCACCGTTTATAATGTGGCTTCGGCCCTGCAGCTCACGCATCCTGAAAAATACCGCCTTATTTCGGCGCCCAATCAACAGCTGCACCTGCTGGGTCTGCTTAAATTTATCATTCACATCATTAATACCGAGCACCAGATCAAGGACCGGTTTATTGAGAATTAATCCAGTTGAGAGTTGAAAGAAAGCTTTTAGATTTCTCAGGCCAATATTTTTTCTCTGATTCTTTTGGGAGTAAATTGTTATTACTTTTCCCTTCGAAGCAAGTTCGGAGTAGGCTTATTACCAGCTTGCGTTAGGGATAGAGCGGAAAGCCAGCTCCAATAGTTACCGGGGCGAGGACTTGCAGGGCCGCGCGTGAAGCTGGAAAATAATAGGGAGGCTGAACCTCGCGGCAACGCCCAAATAGTATAATAGTAAAACATTTTGTTTTTAATAGATACTTTTTCCATAGGGGCGTGCCCCTTCGGGTCGGGCTTTCGCCACTCGCTTTTTTTATGGCCTTAACAGGCCATAAAAAAGAGCTCAAACAATGCCTCAATCCCTCACGCAAACGCATCCCTCATTTCGAAAAGTACGTGCATATTAACAACTTGTGTTAGAGGATAGAGCGGAAAGCCCGCACGGCCAATTATAGTGGCTAGGACTTGCAGCGCCGCAGCAAACGTCCAATAATATAAATTAGTGAGTAGTTTGTTTTAAAAGCTTAATTATCCGCAATTAAACGGCCTTTGCTGCCGCTACCGTAAACAGAATTGATGCTGGGCGGGTTGCCACGGTAATACACATTACCGCTGCGCCAAATGTGCGAATTGAGTATAGCCGCCGAAGCGGCATTTATATAACAATCGCCCACGCTGAGGGTTTCCACAAAAACAGAATGGCCAATGGCAAGATCCCTTGCATATAAATAATTGGTGCCTTTCATATATGCATTCAACTGCCTACAGCTGCCAGCCAGGTAAATATCGCCATTGCCGTTCGAGGCAATGCGAAGGCTGTTAAATGTGCCATTGAGACGGATATCGCCCGAGCTTTCGGCCATGATCGATAAGCTGTCCTGCGTAAAATTGCCTTCAAACTTTATCTCGCCCACACCCATGTGGCGCAGCTGCGAAAGCAGGGGAACAGTAATGGTAAGCCTTGTTTTTTTCTTATACCCGCGCACAAAGTTGCAGCTGTTGTTGTTTTTAATCTGCAGCTCGCCGTCCTTTACTTCGGTGAGAATATTTTTGATAACATGGCTGCCCGCTGCCAATACCACTTTGCATTCAGGGCCCTGGCAAATTACCACATCAATTTTATCGTACACTTTGATGGCACTGAAGCTGCCCGGGTAACGCGTTTCGGTGCTTGCTTTGCCGTTGGATTTAAAACAATCCATCATACCATCCTTTTTGCAGGAGCATGCAAGCACAATCACAAACAGGTATGCAAAAAAACGGAGGCGCATGTGTTACAGATAAAACCGGTAGCCAAGGCCAAACTCAAAATTATAAGCCACGGCAAAATGGGTGCGCAAACCAAAGTGCGCCACCAGGCCGCTCGAGGTATAATAGCGCACGCCTATGCGGCTCACCATATAACCATCGGGCGTGGCTTTTTGAAGGAAATAATAACCCATTTCGAGCGGCAGGCTAATGCGGCCAATGTTGTACGAATATCC
The DNA here is from genome assembly GCA_044221905.1 of Bacteroidia bacterium. Taxonomy (GTDB): domain Bacteria; phylum Bacteroidota; class Bacteroidia; order B-17B0; family Aurantibacillaceae; genus Aurantibacillus. The sequence continues at coordinate 187,167 of JBGAOE010000003.1, read as the reverse complement.
CAGGCGGAATGCCATGCGCGTGCGGTCAATGCCCTGGGGCTCTTTAAGGTATTTGTTCTCGTAATCGATCAGGTAATTTTGATCGTAAAACACATCTACCCCGGCGCTGAACTTATGCGTGTTGCGCACATTGCGCTGGTAGGCCACCGATACAATATAAGTTTCCAGCTCCTTGCCCGAAATCTCGCGCTGGTTAAAACCCATGGCAGCATAGGTCATTATTTCGTTTTTGGATTTTACACGCGTGGAAGAATCGATGCGGTTAAAAACCGGCTTTGAGGAGGAAGGGATCAGGTAATTAAACGCGGCATTGAGGCTTACCACGTTAAGGCCCAGGTTGGGATTGCGGCTTCGGCCATTGCTGGCATGGGTAAAGGCAAAGCCGGGCTCAAACCTTAAGTTTTTGCCAAGGGCAATGTGCCAGAACCATTTAAACTGCACAAAGGCGTTTACATGGCTGCCAATGGCAATATTTTTGTGATTATCGCGGATATCGAAGCGTTTGGTGAGATAGGTGGCACCCCAGCAAAGGCGCATCACAAGGCGTGAGGGTTTTACCCTTTCGTTCAGTGGAATTTCCACAAACGGCGCCACGGTAAGCGCATAGCCCAGCTGCAGTGGGTTGCGAAAATCAAGGCACTGGAAGGTTATGCCCAGGTCGGGCTTATTATTTTCGAGGTGCCATAGCTTATTGCCCAGCGTAGGTTTGGAAACATTGACCTCATAAATGGCCGGATACCCTTTTACCAGGTGGCCGATGCTGGCACGGTGAATGAGTACAAATCCCTCGTTAACGGCGGGTTTTATCTGCCAGTCGGGATTACCGGTGATGCCGTTTTGTGCCCGCAGGCCAAGGGCCAGGCAGGCTAAAGCAACACTATAAAACAGCTTTTTCAAAAAGACGCTAAAATAATTAAAATTCGTAAAACCTTTATTCCTTCCAAAAGAATTAACACCATTAATTTATTAAATTTGTGACCGATTATGATGGATGAACGCGCCACCTCTTTTTTACGCCTGCTCCGGATTATGGATGAGCTGCGGGAGCAATGCCCCTGGGATAAGAAACAAACCATTGAAAGTATCCGGCATCTTACCATCGAAGAAACCTATGAGCTGAGCGACGCCATCCTGAAGAAGGACCTGCCGGAAATAAAAAAAGAGCTGGGGGATATTTTGTTGCACATTGTTTTTTACGCGCGCATAGCCAGCGAAACCAATGCTTTTACTATTAAAGAAGTGATAGACAGCCTGTGCGAAAAACTCATCTTTCGCCACCCGCACATTTACGGCGATGTAAAAGCCGATAATGCCGAGCAGGTAACCCAAAACTGGGAGCAGTTAAAACAAAAAGAAAAAGGCGGCAACAAATCGGTGCTGGGCGGTGTGCCCAACAGCATGCCTGCCCTGCTAAAAGCTTACCGCATACAGGAAAAAGCCAAAGCCGTGGGCTTTGACTGGGAAAAACCCGAGCAGGTGTTTGAAAAGGTGAAGGAAGAGCTGGCTGAATTTGAGCAGGAACGCGACAACAAAAACACGCAGAATGCCGAAAAAGAATTTGGCGATGTGCTTTTTTCGCTCATCAATTATGCCCGCTTTTTAAATATTAACCCCGAGGATGCGCTGGAGCAAACCAATCAAAAATTTATTAAACGCTTTGGGCATATGGAGCAGCGCGTGAAAGAGCAGGGCAAACAAATAGCCGAATGTAACCTGGCTGAGCTCGACAGCTACTGGAACGAAGCAAAACACCTGTAGCATGGCAAAAACCTTTCTGAAAAATAATGCACTGGTGCTGGCTATTTATGCTGTATTGCTGGTTATTGCACTTTGGTTCGTTTTTAGCTATGATAAGGTGGCCGTTCACGTATACCTCAACCAGTTTGTGGGCAATAAATTCCTGAACTTTTTTTTCTTTTACATTACTTACCTGGGTGATGGCCTGGTGGCTCCGCTGATCCTGATGATCATTCTAATTTACAATGTGCGCATGGGCCTGTACACCACGTTTTCTTTTTTATCGGCCACCCTGTTCTCGCAATTACTTAAACGCTGTTTTTTTGACGACATCAACCGGCCTTTTTTTGTGTTTTCGTATTACAACAAATACCCTATCACTTATGTGGAGGGGGTGGATCAGTACATCCATAACAGCTTTCCGAGCGGGCATTCCACGCAGGCTTTTTCAATTTTTATGGGGCTTGCTTTTTTAACCAAAAACCCGCTTTTAAAAGTGCTCTTTTTCTGCATTGCCCTGCTCACGGCGCTAAGCCGGGTGTATTTATCGCAGCACTGGCTCACCGATATTACGGCCGGCAGCATGATTGGCGTGTTTTTCAGCGCTGCTTTGTATTATATCTTTATCAGCAAAAATAAATTCGAAAAGCTGAACAAACCGCTCTCAGCTTTCAGAAAAGCTTGAAAATGCCGGTAAAAAATAATCAGCTGCCTGTTTTTTTAATTGCCCTGATTGCAGGGCTGGTGTTTATTCCATTTATCGGCAACTGCCCCTTGTTTGATTGGGACGAAGTTAACTTTGCGGAATGCGCCCGCGAAATGGTAAGCTCTGGCAATTACTCGCTGGTGCAGCTCAATTACCGGCCCTTTTGGGAAAAGCCTCCTGTGTTTATCTGGCTGCAGGCCGCCAGCATGAACCTGTTTGGCATCAACGAATTTGCCGCACGTTTTCCCAATGCCCTTTGCAGCATTGCCACGCTGGTGGCATTATTTTACATGGGCAAAAAATTTCATTCGCCGCGCTTTGGCATAGTATGGTGTTTTTTATACGCCGCCACTTTGTTGCCGCATCTTTATTTTAAATCGGGGCTTATCGATCCCTGGTTCAATTTATTTATCCTATTGGCCATTTACAACAGCATTGGCTTTATCAATAACCCCGGTGGGCGCAGCGGCCTGTGGGGCGCTTTGCCGGCAGGCCTGTTTTTGGGCCTGGCTGTGCTTACCAAAGGGCCGGCAGCATTGTTGGTGGTGGGGCTCAGCCTGCTATGCCTTATTGCCTGGAACCGGCAATGGCGCCTGCTCATTACCCGGCCTTTTTTATTATTTGTTATTACCACGCTGCTGGTATCGGCCAGCTGGTTTTTGATTGAATACATGAAAGGTAACGGTCACATAATTGCCGAGTTTATTACCTACCAGCTGCGCCTTCTTGAAACGGGCGACAGCGGGCATGATGGCCCTTTTGTGTATCATTTGATCGTGCTGCTGCTGGGCTGCTTTCCGGCCTCGTTGCTATTTATTGCGTCGTACTTAAAACGCAGCGGGCTTACCGATTATCAGCGGCTTTTCCGGCGAACCTTCATCTGCCTTTTCTGGGTGGTGTTTATTTTATTCTCTGTGTTTGTAAAAACAAAAATTGTACACTATTCCTCGCTGTGTTACTTCCCCATTACCTTTATTGCTACCATAGGCATTACGGATTATTTCAGACAATTGAAATTTTCCACCACGCTTAAAATCCTATACTGGTTTATTGCCGGCTTGTTTACACTGGCATTTACAGCCATTGGCTTTTTCAATTATTTTAAAACCCCGCTGCTCAACAGCGGTATTATCGATGATAAATTTGCCGTACAGAACCTGCAGGCCGATGTGCAATGGAACGGGCTCGAATTTTTGCTGGGGCTGCTGTTTTTAACCGCGTCGGTATTTGTTTACCGTGCCGTTGTTAAAGGCCAGATTAGGCAGTTGTATTATGGGCTGGCGCTTAATTTAACATTTATCTACCTTGCCATCGCCATTATTATTCCAAAAGTGGAGCTTTATACACAGCACGCCGCCATTGAATTTTACAAAGCCTGCGCCCCGCACCACTGCTATGTGGAAACCCATGGCTTTAAAAGCTATGCCTACCTTTTTTACTCACAGCGCAAAAAAACCGACTTTGTGAACCCCTACCAGGTGGCCTACATTAACCGCCAGCTGGATACCATGGAGAGCGAGGGCCATTCGCGCCTTACCAGCTATGCCACCGCCAATTTATTTTGGATGGAAAACGGCAAAATAGACCGGCCGGCTTTTATTGCGGTAAAAACCAAGGACGAAGGCGAACTGCTGGCATTGCCCGGCCTGGAAAAGCTTTACGACAAAAACGGTTTTTCATTTTTTGTGAGAATGCCTGCCAAATAGTCTATTTTTTTGCATTGGCATAGAATATGTTTTAGTAACTTACATACTAAAATGTTTACCTATGGTTTTCTTTGGAGATTCAAACGATCTGGCGTTTAGAGAGGGCCTGGAGGAGGATTCGGATTTTATTCCCCTCTTAAGCGCCGAAGACGAAGACAATATGCGGAATGAGAAAATCCCCGAAATTCTGCCAATATTACCGCTTCGCAATACGGTTTTATTCCCCGGTGTGGTGATCCCCATCACCGTTGGGCGCGATAAATCCATACAATTGATAAAAGATTATAATAAAGGGGATAAAACCATTGGTGTGGTGGCGCAAAAAAGCGACAGCATTGAGGAGCCCACCGCCGAAGACCTTTACAGCGTGGGCACCGTGGCGCACATCATAAAAATGCTGCGCATGCCCGATGGCAATACCACCATCATCATACAAGGCAAAAAGCGCTTCCGGATTGAGGAATATGTACAAACAGAGCCTTATCACAAGGCGCGCGTAAGGGCGTTTGATGAAAGCCAGCCGGCAAAGAGCGATAAGGAATTTCAGGCCATTATTTCAAACCTGAAAGAAACCTCGGTGCAGATCGTGAAGATCTCGCCAAACATCCCCAGCGATGCCGGCTTTGCGATTAATAATATTGACAGCCCTACTTTTTTGGTGAACTTCATTTCGTCGAACATGAACGCGAAAACAGAGGACAAGCAAAAAATGCTGGAAGTGCCTAATTTAAAAGAGCGCAGCATGCTGGTGCTCGAAAACCTGAACAAAGAGTTCCAGATGCTGGAGCTGCGCAACCAGATCCAGAATAAAACCAAAATGGACCTGGACAAGCAGCAGCGCGAATATTTTCTGAACCAGCAGATCAAAACCATACAGGAAGAGCTGGGCGGCAATAATTTTGAGCAGGAAATAAGCGGCTACCTCGAAAAAGCGCAAACCAAAAAATGGAGCGACGAGGTAAGGGAAGTGTTTGAAAAGCAGGTGGCCAAGCTGCAGCGCATGAACCCAAACGCAGCCGAATACGGTATACAGACCAACTACGTGGAGCTGCTGCTGGAACTGCCCTGGGACGAAACCACCGGTGATAATTTTGATCTGAAAAACGCACAGGCAATTCTGGATGAAGATCACTTTGGCCTTGAAAAAGTGAAAGAGCGTATTATTGAGCACCTGGCCGTTTTAAAATTAAAAGGCAATTTAAAATCACCCATCATTTGTTTATACGGGCCTCCGGGCGTGGGCAAAACCTCGCTGGGAAAAAGCATTGCCAAAGCCCTGGGCCGCAAATACGTGCGCATGAGCCTTGGTGGCTTAAAAGATGAAAGCGAGATCCGCGGTCACCGCAAAACCTACATCGGCGCTATGCCGGGCCGCGTTATCCAGAACCTGAAAAAAGTGCAATCATCCAACCCGGTGTTTATTCTCGATGAGATTGATAAGGTGGGTGCCGATTACCATGGCGATCCATCCTCTGCCCTGCTGGAAGTGCTGGACCCCGAGCAAAACTCTACCTTTTACGACAACTTCCTCGAAATGGATTATGACCTCAGCAAGGTCATGTTTATTGCCACCTGCAATAACCTGTCGAGCATACAGCCGGCACTGCGCGACCGTATGGAAATTATTGAAGTGAACGGCTACACCGTGGAAGAGAAGCTCGAAATTGCCAAACGCCACTTGTTGCCGAAGCAAATTGAAGAAAGCGGCCTTAAAAAATCGCAGCTCAAGATCAGCGATAAGGTGCTGGAATACCTGATTGAGACGTACACTGCCGAAAGCGGGGTGCGCAACCTCGAAAAAAAGATCTCGAAAATAGCGCGGCATAACGCCGTGCACATTGCCCGCGAAGAGGACATTCCTAAAATTACAGAAGAAAGCATTGTAAAAATACTGGGCCCATCGCACATAAAAGATAAGTACCAGGGCAACGACATTGCCGGCGTGGTAACGGGCCTTGCGTGGACCCAGGTGGGCGGCGATATTTTATTTATCGAAACCAGCCTAAGCAAAGGCAAGCACGGCAAGCTCACCCTTACCGGCAACCTGGGCGATGTGATGAAGGAAAGCGCTACCCTGGCGCTGGAATACCTGAAAGCCCATCCGCACCTGATCGATGCCAACGAGGATACGTTTGAACACAACAACATACACATACACGTGCCCGAAGGCGCCACACCCAAGGATGGGCCAAGCGCAGGCATAGCCATGCTAACCTCATTGGCAAGCGCCCTTACGCGCCGTAAGATAAAACGCGCCCTGGCCATGACAGGCGAAATTACCCTGCGCGGAAAAGTGCTGCCTGTGGGTGGTATTAAAGAAAAGCTGCTGGCCGCCAAACGCGCCGGTATTAAAGAAGTGATCTTATGCGTTGAAAATAAAAAGGATGTGGAAGACATTAAGCCCGATTACCTGAAAGGCTTAACCTTTCATTATGTGAGCCAGATGGAAGAAGTGCTGAAACTGGCACTGCTGAAGGAACGCGTAAAAGAAGTACTGAATTAAATTAAAAGCCCCTGCAAACAGGGGCTTTTTTATTTCATCAAACTGCTCTCAAACCCTAAGGTTCGCGCAGAACGTTATTCTCTGAAATGTATTTAATCCTTTCTCACTACGCTGATCTTTTGCGTGTATACATCGCCATTCGAACCAACGATCCGGGCATGATAAATTCCATTGGCGAAATCACCCAGCGGAATGGTAACAAGCGCATTCTGACCATCCTCAATCTTTTGCTCATTCACCAACTTGCCCAGCTGATCATACAGGCTTATCGTTTTAATAGACAGGCCGTTCTTAAGCATAATATTTATTTGTTCAGAAGCAGGGTTAGGAAATAATTTTACCTGCGTCATCTCATTTTCAGTTTGCAGAGAGGTGGGCACGCTTGCATTGCCGGCGTAAAAGCCCGTTTGCGTTACATTGTTGGTAAATGTAGACGTCATGGTTAAGGAAGTAACACCCGCCAGGGCCTGGTGGTAGTTGTTCATAAACCAAATGTATTCGTCGTTGGTATAGTTGATGCTGCCAAACGAAGCCACGTCCTGGTAATTTTGCACCACGTGCAGGCGCGCCACATTGCTGTAAGTGCCGGCCGGTGTGGTTAAGGTGCCATAACCATCGTAGGTAACGGCGGTGGTGCCGGTGCGGGTAAAGGTGATGCTGCTCGATGTAAAAGTTGCAGCCCAGGGATCGGAAAAGGCATCATTCATATTGAAGGGAAAATGTATGATATCTTCGTTATTGGAATATACAAAATTAACCCCACCGGCAATGGAGCCTGAGTTTTGATACGCGCCTGAAGAAACATTAAGGAAGGAATACACGCTGCCATCGTTTACCTGTATGTTGGAGGTGGACGAAAACAAGCCGGAATTGGGGGCCGAAGCCACTGCGCCGGCAGTATAATTACCGGTGGAAGCAGGCGTAATGCCGCTCAGATTCCAGGTTTGGCCTGCACCGGCGCTGCCAGGACTTGCATAATTGCCGTATTTGATCACATACTGCTCGCCAATTACAGGATTAATGCCGGTGGCGGTTAATACAGGCTGTGCCAGTGTGGCCAAAGGAAGACCAATGGCAAGCAGGAAGGAGTTGAGTAGATGTTTTTTCATGAGGTTTTATTTTTGGTGATACAATGCAATAATATATACTTAAAGCCATTACCTGGCGACACTGATTTTTTGAACGCCAACAACACCATTTTTTGCAATGACCTTGACAAGGTAAAGCCCTTGTGCCAATTGATCAACCCTCGCGGTTGCCGTATTCTCCGTACCCTCTATTTTTTCCGAATACACTATTCTGCCGCACTCATCCTGGATCATAAGCTGCGCTATTCCCGAAAAGTCATCGAGGCTAAAATAAATTGTTTCTGAAGCCGGGTTGGGGAAAGCTTTTAATGTTAAGCTGCCGGCCGTTTCTTCCCGCATTCCAATGGCGAGGCTGGCATCGGCCGAATAAAAGCTCGAACTTTCGGTAAACGAACCATCCACCGAATAAGAGCCAACGCCGGCAATAGCCAGGTGGTGGTTATTCAGATACCATTTGTATTCGTCGTAGCTAAAAACCTGTGGCGTGGGGAACGAAGCATTTACATTGGTGGAAGTGCGTACGGTGTGAAGGCGTGCCACGTTGTTAAAGGTGCCGGTAGGCAATTTAAGGGTACCGTACCCATCGAAGGTAACTGTAGAGGAGCCTGTGATGGAAATATTCCAGCTGGCGGTTGTGTAAGTGGCTGCCCAGGGATCTGTATAGGTATCGTTCATGTTAAAAGGATAACGGATCAGATCCTCATTATCGGAGTTAACCAGCGTTCCTGCAGGAAGGGTGGTGATGCTGCCGGACTGTTGACAAACATTGGCCGAAGCATTTAAAAAAGTTTCAGGCACACCGCTACCCTGAATGCGCATGTTGGAATTGCCAGAAAACTGGCTACTGTATGCCGATGAGGCCACCGTGCTGATAGTGCCGCTGGCGGTGCCGGTAGGTGTAAGGGCCGACAGATCCCAGGTTTGATTGATGCCGGCGCTGCCCGCACTCGTATAGGCACAACGGCTAAGCTGGTACACATCGCCCAAAACAGGATTAATGCCCGCGGCGGTTAATACCGGCTGCGACAGAGTGGCCAGTGGGCACACAATTGTAAATAAAAAAGAACCGACTAAATTTTTTTTCATAATTTTTTTTAAATGTATTAAAAAAGTACGGAACTGTTATGCCACATATCAAGCCACAGGGTATAATCAGCGTGTTTTTAAGCCATTTGAAGCTTACTCAACCTTTTTGGTTTCGGCCAGCACCGGCAACTTTAGCTTATCGCCTTTTTTAATGCCTTCGGTCACTTCAATATTAATGCCATCCGATAAGCCTGTCTTAATAAAACGTTTCTCAAATTTCTGATTGCCTGTTTCCACTTCTACAAACGGTTTTTCCTTTTCAAACTGCAGCACGCTTTCAGGTATGGCCATTACCTTTTCTTTTTTGGCAAGAATAATATCGGCATTGGCGCTGTAACCAGCTCTTAAAAACGAGCTTTTTTCCTTGTTAATGGAAGCGCGGATGAGAAACTGGATGGCACCGTTTTCGGTAACGCCTTTTGGAGCTATGTACTCCAGCCTGGCTTTAAAACTTTCTTTATCAATCGCACCAATGGTGAGCACAATATCCATATTTACCTGCACCTTGCCCACTTCGCTTTCATCCAGCTTCCCTTCAAAAATCATTTCGCCCATGTTGGCCACCGAGCAAATGGTGGTGCCCTCGTTAAACGTGTTGCTTTCTATCACCTGCCCGCCTTCCTTCACCGGCACATCCAGCACCATGCCCGAAATGGTGGATTTTACAAAAGTATTGGATACAGCGCCCGATGATTTGGAAACGCCTTCCTTAATGATCTGCAATTGATTTTGCGCCGCCGTAAGCTCTTCGAGGGTAGCTTTTATTTTGAGCTCCTGCGCCTGGAACTCCGACCTGGAAATTACGTTCTGGTCGAACAGCACCTTGTTGCGCTCATATTCTATTTTAGAGTTGTCGTAATTGATCTGGGCGGTATTTACCCGGCTTTCGGCATTGGCCAGGTTAAGCATGTTGGGGATGATCTTGATCCGGGCAATCACATCGCCCTGCTTTACCTGCTGGCCAGCAACAATAAACAGCTTTTCGATGATGCCGCTCACCTGCGACTTCATGTTCACCTCTTTGCGCGGGGTTACCGAGCCCGTGGCCACTGTTTTTTTTATGATGGTGGTGTCAAACGGTTTCACGGTTTCAAACAGCTGGGGTGCCGACTGTGATTTCTGAAACAGGAAATAAAAGGTCCAGACAATGAGTGCCACAAATACAACGATAAGGCTGATGTTTCTTATTTTTTTAATCATAGTTTAGCGAATCTAATATTTTAATTTTTATTATTCGGCTCTCAGCGCTTCCACCGGCTTAATGGTTACGGCCTTGCGCGCGGGAATTAAGCCGGCCAGGGCGCCGCTTACAATGAGCACCGTGAGCGCTTTTACAGCCACGGCAAGATCAACGGTAGGGTTGGTGAACATTTCGCCCGAGTCGCCGATCATGGAATCAAGCAGCTCGAGAATACCCACACCCAGCACCAAACCAAAATAACCCGATAAGGACGTGAGAAATACCGCCTCCAGCACAATCTGGCCAATGATGTGCATAGGCACCGCACCCAGGGCTCGTTTCACACCTATTTCCTTGGTGCGCTCCTTCACAACAATCAGCATAATGTTGCTGATGCCGATAACACCGGCCAGCAGGGTGCCGCTTCCTACAATCCATATCAGTATTTCAATGCCTGTAAACAGGCCCTGCAGCTTGTTGTATTCCACTTCCATGTTCCAGTGGCCGATTGCCTTCACATCTTCGGGATCTATTTTATGCCGTTCCTTCAGCACCGCAACCACTTTTTCTTCCGATTGTGCGGCAGGAACGCCGTCTTTGGATTTAATGGCAAACCAGCCCACCACATCGCCATAATTAAACGCATTCTGAAAAGTTGTAAACGGCACATTGATGCGGGCGGCCTGCTCACGGCCGGCATCGCCATTGCCGGTGGGCACTGTAATACCTATCACTTTAAAATACACGCCGTTTATGCGGATGTATTCGCCGATGACGCTCTCATCTTTCTTAAACAGCGTTTCCACCACACGGGGGCCAATAACGCACACCTTTCTTTTTTCTTTAATGTCCAGCACATTTAAAAACCGCCCCTGCTTTATTTTCACCATTTCAATTTTTGTAGCCACCGGGTAGTTGGCCTGTATTTCGCAGGCGGCCGTTTTAAGCCCGCGCACCACGTTGCTCGTTTCCTCGTGCCCACCCAGCTGGTTAAGGGGCGACACAATGTCCAGCTCTTGCAGCTGCCTCAGGGCATCGGCATCGGCCAGGTTAAAATTATACCGCCGGCCGGGCTTCATGCCTTTATATCCTTTGGTGGTAGTTTGGGTCCACACAAAAAAGCTGTTAGTGGCAGTGCCCGCAAAATCCTGCAAAATACCGTTGCGCAACCCGTTGCCAGAGCCCAGCATAATAACCAGCATAAAAATGCCCCAAAACACACCCAGCATGGTGAGGAAGGTCCGTAATTTATTTTTACGGATGGTTGCAAAGATCTCCTGCCAGTTATCGCGTTCAAAAATCATGTTATGCGTCGCGCAATGCGGTAATGGGTTCAACCCGGGCTGCTTTCAGCGCGGGGAACAAGCCGGCCAGTGCACCCGCCAGTATAATAAGGCCTACCGAAAACAGGGCTATGTCCAGGTTCACTTCGGGATTCTTAAAAAAATCGCCCTCCAGGCCCAGCGAGCTGGCCAGCTCCACCAGGCCAATGCCCGCAATCAGGCCTATATACCCGGCAATGGAGGTAATAAATACCGACTCCTGTATAACCAGCATTACAATAGAGGCCGGTGTGGCGCCAAGCGCCTTGCGCACGCCTATCTCGCGGGTGCGCTCTTTCACCACAATCATCATAATGTTACTCACGCCCACAATGCCTGCTATTAATGTAAAAATGCCGATCCAGTAAATAAAAAACTTAATGCCGTCAAGCATGCTCATAATGCGCATGTACTCCACGTTATTATTATATACGCCAATGGCGTTTTTATCGGCCGGGTTAAAGTGATATTTTTTGGCCAGGCTGTTGCGAATGCTCTCGGCCATTTGCTCGGTGCCCTCAATGCTCACCGATCCGGTAGTGGCCCAGATAATGCCCACGCGGTCTTTGCCGTTATACACACGCTGCGCCGTCAGCAACGGGATATAGATCCGGTCGTTATCACCGCGGCCGGGATCGTTGAATACCCCCACCACTTTATATTTGGTGCCCGCAGCATCAATAAATTTATTGATGGGATCTTCATTTTTAAACAGAGCCTCTTTTACCGGAAGTCCGATCACACACACTTTACGAAACTCATTAAAATCGATGGCATTGATAAACCGGCCCGAAATAATTTTGGCCCGCTCCAGGATGTTGTGATCGGGCGCACAAGGCCGCACAATATAGCCGGCATGCTCATTTTTGTACGACAGCACTTTGTTTTCCCAGCCATTGTATACGGCCGAGGCATGGTCCACACCGGGCACGCGATCCCTGATCTGGTAAAAATCAGAATTGGCTAAGCGGATGTTGCGCCCCGGCTTGTAGCCGGCATAAGGCATGGTGGTTTGCCCGCCCTCTATCCAGATGCTGTTGGCGGCATCGTTGCCAAACTGCGACTGAGCGCCGTTGCGCAAACCCTGACCCGCAGCCAACAGCACAATAAGTATAAAAATGCCCCAGGCCACGCTAAACGCCGTGAGCAGGGTACGCAGCTTGTTTTTAGCTATCGTTCCGAATATTTCCTGCCATTTGTCGCGGTCAAACATTTTCGGGAATTATAAATTTTAAATGTTGAATTTTAAATTGTTGCAGAGCCTGTTTTCAAAGAAAGTCATGTCCATAATTCATCATTCAAAATTTATCATTTAAAATTTCAAACAATCAATCCGTCCTTCAACCTGATAGTTCTGTCAGTCATCGCGGCAATATCGTTTTCGTGCGTTACAAGCACAATGGTTTTACCCTGGCGGTTAATATCCTTAAAAATATCCATCACTTCCACCGAGGTTTGCGAATCGAGCGCGCCGGTTGGCTCGTCGGCAAAAATCACTTTGGGATTGCCAATAATGGAGCGCGCAATGGCCACACGCTGTTTCTGACCGCCGCTCAGTTCGCTGGGCAGGTGATTGGCCCATTCACGCAGCCCCACCCGGTCAAGATACTCCAGGGCTTTTTTATTGCGCTCCTTGCGCGACACTTTTTGGTAATAAAGCGGCAGGGCCACATTTTCCATGGCGTTTTTAAACGACAGAAGATTGAACGATTGAAACACAAAACCTAAAAACTGGTTGCGCAGCTGGGCCGATTTTTTTTGCGAGAGGTTTTTAACCGGCATGTTGTTAAGGTGATAATTTCCTGAATCGTAATTATCGAGTATGCCCAGTATATTAAGCAGTGTTGATTTGCCCGAACCCGAAGAGCCCATGATGGAAACAAACTCTCCCTCACGGATGTGCAGGTCGATGCCCTTGAGCACTTCAAAAGAAGTGTCGGCCAGCTGGTACGATTTACGGATCTGGTTCAGTTTAATCACAGCCAAAAATAATTAATAATGTGTAAACCCCTTTTACCACTTATAGGGTAAAATTTGCGCTCGTGGATAAAACGGATGAACCGGCAAAAAGTTACTTTACATTGAATAATTTTTGTGAGGCCCGGGTGGCTTAAAAGTTAATTAACTGTTTTAAAGAGATTTTTCACACTGCCTGGTATTATTTCGGCAAGGCAGTTCGAAATGACACAGTGAACGGTCATTCCGAGGGCTAAAATGATATGCCCTGGCCCGAAGGAATCTGTCTCTTAGCAGATTCTAAAAGATTGCGTCGGCCTGGGTCATCCTTTTGCATCGCCTCGCAATGACATTCTGGTTGTGAGGAACGACTGAGAAATCTGTTCTGTCATCCCGGCAGAAATTTCTCACCGCCTGATTTTATTCCGATAAAGCGGTCCGAAATGCCACCGTAAACCGTCATTCCGAGGGCTAAAATGATATGCCCTGGCCCGAAGGAATCTGTCTCTTAGCAGATTCTAAAAGATTGCGTCGGCCTGGGTCATCCTTTTGCATCGCCTCGCAATGACATTCTGGTTGTAACAACTCACTTGATACCATCGTCTGTCATTTCGAAGGAGGCACGACTGAGAAATCTGTTCTACGATCTGCTACAGAGATTTCTCACCGCCTGATTTTATTCCGATAAAGCGGTTCGAAATGACAGTAGAAACTATCTAAAAAATACCCCCGAGGTCATGCTGAACTTGTTTCAGCATCTCTGGATTGTTTGATTTTGCTGAGGAACAGACCCTGAAACAAGTTCAGGGTGACAGCAAAATCAACTTGTGATGATTTCCAATACTAATTAAACGTTTTTAATAACACAAAAGCGGCCCAGAAATAAGGGTGTTTGTATTTTTGCCGCACGGCCAGCTGTGCCTGTTTAAAAGCCGCTGCCACATCCTGTTTTAAAGAATAGCTCTTATAAAATTCGGTCATCAGCAATTGCGTGGCCTTATCGTCAACCGGCCAAAGGCTCATAATAATGTGGCGTGCACCGGCAATGGTAAAGGAGCGCTGCAAACCGGCCACGCCTTCGGTGCCCATTTCATCGCCCAGGCCGGTTTGGCAGGCCGAAAGCACCACCAGGTCGGTATTATTCAGGTTCAGCAGCGTGGCCTCATCGGCGGTTAAAATACCATCGTTCTCCGAGTCGCGGTTGGTGCTGTCCTGCGTGGCTGGGCCGGCGCCCGCTAAAATAATGCCCGAGCGCAGCAGTGAGTTGGCGCGCATGGTGCCGCTCTCAAATCCCAAAAACAACTTGTCGTCACTTTCAATGTCCTTTAAATAAAACCCGTGCGTGGCAATGTGCAGCACCAGCGGATCTTTTACCAGCCGCAGGTTTTTTTCGCTGGCAAACTGCTGCGTGAATGTATTTATTTTCCAGTTTTTTGCATTCAGCGCTTTGGCAATCTCCTCCACTTCAACTTTTGTACCCGGCAGCGGAGCCAGGTTGCTTAACCCAAAACGCTGGGCCACTTGCTGCACCGTTTTTTCGGGCAGCAGGCTGCTGTTCTTTTTAAAATCGTATTCGTAATCGGGGTATCCAAAAAGATCGGCGATTAAGCCCGCTGCAGGGGTTTGGGCAGGCGCCGAAACCGAGCCCAGGTTAGAGGTTTGTACAATATCCAGCTCATCGGCCAGGTATTTTTTTGTTTTTGGATTGTATAAGCCTGCAAAGCTTATTTTATGAAAAATACCATCGGACGAAAGGTATATACGGCTAATATTTTTTAAAGAAGCGGCCAGGGGCTCAAAATATGTGGCATAGCTGCCGGTATCGGGCAGCTGTTCATCAATGCAGGTGGTGTAATAATCAAAGCCGGTACCCTGCAACTGCCCGCCATTCTTAAAAATAAACAGCTCGGGGGCTGCACTGTTTTTTTTAATTATCATCACACCGTAACGGGCTTCGGCCAGGCTGTCGTTAATAACATCGTATGCCTTAAAAACTTCAATCGCCGCCTCTTTTTCACCCAGGCGGGCCCTCAGCGTTTCAAACGAGGCAGCTTCGTTTTTTGCAAATGTTTTTATGCGTGATTTGAGCTGTGCCTCCAGCTCCGAGGCTTTTAGCAGCAGGGCATTATTATCTTCGGTGTGCTCGGTGGATTTAAAGCTGTTAATAAGCTCATTTTTCACATTCACCCAGTCCTGGTAAATATTTTTCAGCTCTGCATCCCTGCTGTTGGCAATTTCGCGACGCACCTGCGCAGAGCGGCTGGCCAGTAGCGATTTCAGCAGCAGCTGGTACCTAAGCGCCCGTTTGAGGTGCTCCGAAAAATCTTTTTTAGGTGCATTCAGCTTATAATTGATCAGGTAAATATTATAACTGTCAAACACCACTTCTGTGCTTTGCAAAAACTGGGCCTGGTTTTCGCTGCTCATGGCATTAAAGTAGTCGTTCAGCTGCGCCGAATAATAATCAAGGCATGCGAAATAAAGCGGGCCGGCGGCTTCAAATTTTTGCTGCACCGCATAAATACCGGCCAGCTCCAGCTGCGCCCGCGCATACAGCTCGTGTTTTTTACCAAGGTTTTTTTCTATCAGCTGCAGCGCTTCCAGCAAGCCGGTTTCGGCTTTTTGATACTGCCGCGTTTCGCGGTAAAGGCCGGTGGAAGAGATAAGAAAAGAAGCATAGCGGTAATGGTTTTTACCCACCGTTTTTTCAATGATCTCCAGTGCTTTCAGCTTACACGACTCGGCTTTTTTATAATCCTTAAAATACAGGTAGCACAGCGAAAGCCCGTTTTGATTATTGGCGTAGCCCTGGTGCAGCTCACCCACGGCTTCTTTATACACCACATCGGCCTGCTGGTAATAATCCAGCGCCTCAGTAAAATAACGCGCCGAATAATATACAAGGGCCAGGTTGGCCAGGGCATTGGCATAGTTTTCGGTGTGCTCGCCATAATATTTTTTCCGCAAATGCAGCGCATCCAGCAGCAGGCCCGACGCCTCGCCATAACGGCCGAGGTCTGAATATAAATTGGCCTTGTTGCTCAGGGTGGTGCAGTATTCCTCCGAATTTTCCTCTCCCGCTTCGCGGTAAACGGCCAGGGCATGGTTGTACGATACTTCCGCCTGCTGCGGATCGCTGGTGTTTTTATAACAAAGGCCCAGGTTATTCTCAATGCTGGCCAGCACCGTGCGCTCGTTCAGCTTGTCTTTCCGCTTATCAAAGCCGCCGCTGTAAAACAGTTCGCGTGCTTTGGTAAGGCTGGCAATAGCGGGCTCAAAAATTCCGGCCTCGCGGTACACGTCGCCCAGGTTGCTCATTTGCACAATGTGCGCAATGGTGTCGCCCAGCTTTAAAAGCGTTTCATGCTCTATCAAGTCCGAAAATGTTTGTATGGCCAGCTCGTAGTTGCCCTGGTTTTGAGCAATAATGGCCTTTAAGTTCACCGCAGCCACATATTTAATATTATTTTCTCCATCCAGCGTTTTATAGTAATACAACAGCGCATCCACATAAGGGCTGGCTTCGCTGTATTTACCCATGTCCACCAGCAGTCGCACATATTCTCCAAAAATGACCGTGTATTCGCGGCTCGATTGGCCATATACCACTGCCATGCCGGGCAGGCAGTAGAGATAATATTTTTCGGCCTCCAGCAAGTTATTGCCATTAAAGCTTAGTACGCCCAGGCTGTAGGCCACAATATACTTCAGCGTGGTGTCCTGCGCCTGCCGTGCAAACTCAAACGAACGCAGGTAATGCTCCTGCGCTTTACCGGCCTCGCCCAGGCGGCTATAGGCATTTCCAATAAGGCTGTACAGCTGGGTGCTGTTGTCGGGATATTTACCGTGCTGGGCTTTGTGCTTTGCAGCAAACCCCTCCAGCTCGGCCAGCGGCACCTCCATGCCTTTTTCAAGCTTCCGGCTAAGTGCTTCCCAATCCTTGCTATAGTTTTGAGCGCAAAACACTGCTGCTGATAAAATAAAAATAATGACTGTAGCTAATCTCACCCGTACTTTTTAATTTTACGATCAAAATTAAGCTTTTTAACCCGTGCGAAAAATATACTACCTCTCTACCTGCGATACCTGCGCCCGTATTATTGATGAGCTGCAGCTTAAAAAGAAGGACATCGAATTCCAGGACATTAAAACCGAAAAAATTACTGCTAAACAGTTGGAGGAAATGAAGGCCCTGACCGGCTCTTACGAATCGTTGTTCAGCCGTGTGGCCTTAAAATACAAAACACTTGACCCCAAACCCAGTACCGAAGCGGAATATAAAAAGCTGATCCTGCAGGAGTACACCTTTTTAAAGCGCCCGGTGATATTGCTGAACGGGAAAATTTTTGTAGGCAATGTAAAAAGCACGGTAGCTGCTGCCAAAGAGGCGTTGAAAGTCTGAGCTATTGTTTTATCACACTCATTTTCATGCGTATGTCCTTTAAAGGGCGGTCGCGTTTATCCGTATTTACCGCAGCTATTTTGTCTATTACCTCCAGCCCGTTTACCACCTCCCCAAAAACGGTATAAGTGTTATCCAGGTGCGGGGTGCCGCCAAGTGTGGTATATACCTCGGTTTGCCGGGCACTGAATTTATACGCCGGCGTGTTTTGCGAATACCGGCGCATCAACGCGTCCAGTTGCTCTTTTACCTGGCTGGCACTGTCGGTTTTATTTTCTTTTTGCAGCTGCTCCAGGCGCGCGTTCAGGGCTTTTCCTTGGGGGCTCATAAGTGCCAGACGTGGCGCATTGGCTGTAAGGGCCTTGTTGATGCGGGTTTCGTATTTCAGCAGATCGGGCCCGCTGCGGGGCTTGCCCATCACAATGTAAAACTGAGAGGCGCTGGAGGCAAAGGTGGGATTGATGTCATCGCTTTCGCGGGCAGCACACAGGGCGCCCTTTTTGTGAATGAGGCCGGGCCTGATTTCGGCGGGCAGCGTATAGCCCAGGTCTCCATGCCCAAGGCTGTCTCCGGGTTTGGCGGTTTTGCTCAAAGGGTCGCCACCCTGTATCATAAAGCTGTTAATAACCCTGTGAAACAGCAGGGAGTCGAAAAAGTGAGTTTTAACAAGCTTCAGAAAAGCGGACTTATGCACAGGGGTTTCTTCATAAAATTTTACCGTCATATTGCCGTACTCGGTCTCTATCAAAACGCTCTCTGCGCTTAGTGTCTGCGCGGGTATCACCCCCAGCCCGCACAGCACTGTTGCTGCGGTCCAAATAAACTTTTGCATGTAAAACTATTTTATTTATATTTGTTTAGCTAATATCAATTTTTATTATGACGAAACCAATCGTACTTGTAATTGCAGGATTTTTCTTATCGTTTTTTCTCTTCTCCATCATATCTTGTAACAAGAATACCGAATGTAAAGCTACCATTAAATGTGTTGATTCTGTAGGCGTTCCGCTGAACAATGCGGCGGTTTTATTATACGCCACTGTTAAAACTCCCTCTTCTTCAACCACTTACACTGCCGATTTAAAAGCCAATGGCAATACCGACGCCGGCGGCGAGGTGCACTTCACCTTTAAGCTGCCTGCCATTTACGATATATCCGCCACTTACACCGCTGCCAGCAAAACGTTTACCGGCGCAGGAATTATAAAGCTGGAAGAAGGAAAGAATGTGGATAAAACCGTAGTATTAAAGTAAGGCAATACTATTAAACACCTGATTTAAAATTATTTAATTACTTTAGCGCCCGATTAAAAAAATCCAGCTACACCTTTGAGCAAATTAACCACTATAATCAAAACCCTTTTTGCCCTGCAGCTTGTCTTCTCTCTCAGTTCCTGCGGTGGCTCCGGCGGCAAAGGCGGCGACGGCGAAGGACAGATAGAATTTGAGACCAAGGGCGTGGACGAAAAGCACCCTTTGTACGGCCTGGCTCCCAGCTCGGCCACGTTAAAATTCAAAGGCGATAAGTTTGCCATAGAAATGAGCACCATGGGAATGTTTAACACATCCATCATTGGCGATTACAAAGCAAAAACCATTACCCAAACCGTTAAGTTCCTCGATATCAAGCAGGCTTGTATTCAACACGAAAACGATATCATTGCCGAAAACCAGGATTTTTCCCTGAAAATTGAAGAAACCGGCGAAACCAAAAAGATCATCGGCCTTAAAGCGCACAAAGCGCATGTAACCAAAGTAAACGACCCCGGCGTTTCGTTTGATGTTTGGTACACCAAAGAGCTGGGTATGGAAAACTGCAATGCGCTTACCCCCTATGCCCAGTTAAAAGGCGTATTGCTCGATTACCGGATCAAAAAAATGGGGCTCGAAATGCACTTTCTTGCAAAATCTTACGAGCACATCGGCGTTCCCGACAACACCTTCGAGATTCCCGCTTCCATGAAGATCATCTCACAGGAGGAAATGGCTAAATTTTTTGCCAATTACTAAGCCGGCGCGTACAAAATCAACATTTTTTTATCGTTTATCTTCACCTGGCTCCGCCTTTAATTTTTTGAGGTTTTAGTTGAATATATTATTTATCTTGGTGGAGATATTTTAAGAAAACAAATCACTCTAAAACCGATAGCATGAAAAAATTAATTACATCCATAGCCCTCGTACTGGCCTCAGTGGTTGCTGTGGCCCAGGAAAACTACACCGTAAAAACCAGCATGAAGATCGAAGGCCTTCCGCCTGAATATGCCGGTTTTGGCGAGCAGGAGATCACCAACTACATTAAAGGCGACAAAACCAAAACCGAGCTCACCAGCATGATGATGAACCAAACCATTTTGTTTGATGGCAAGCTTTATACCTTTTTAAACGAGGCAATGGGTAATAAAACCGGCTATACCGCTACCAAGGAAGAAATTGAGGCTGCTGCCAGCGAAAAAACAGAAACAAAGCCGAAAGTGGAATACACCAGCGAGAAAAAAACCATTGCCGGCTACGAGTGCAATAAAGCGATTATCACCGCTGTGGATAAGGAAAAAAAGGAAAACAAAATCACCGTTTGGGTAACCGACAAAATCAAGTACGACATGAGCAAGGCCAGGAAAGCCAACAGCAACATGATGGACCTTGGCGACCTGAAAGGCTACCCGCTGGAGATGGAAATGGCCCGCAGCCAGAACGGCATGGATATGAAAATAACGCTGACTGCCACCGACGTGAGCACCAAACCTATTGACGATGCCGTGTTTACCGTTAGCACCGATGGCTACAAAATGTCGAGCTACAAAGAAGCCATGGAAAAAATGAAAGCCATGAAAGGCAATCATTAAGACCTATTATATTGATTAAAAAAAGCAGCCCTTGGGCTGCTTTTTTTATTTTATCAACCAGGACCCTAAAGGTTTGCAGCTTATAAATAGAGATCTGATCGGATTTAAGAAAATTGCTCATTAAAGACAATACCATTCTCTTCCAACTCCGTCAGCAGCGGAAGATAGATCTCTTTGCGCACCGGTGTTTGAACGCCCGATAAGCGAAATTTACCGGTAAGAAAATTTTTCACTGTAATGGCCAGCGGCAGGCCCACGGTAAGCGCCATGGCGGTATGCTGCTGATCGCGGCCCACCAGGCCCAGCGATGAGGATACTTTATATTTTTTAGGATCGCCAGGCAAGGTATATTCCAGCAGGTGTTGCATCACCACCAGGTCCTTATCGCCCGGCTTCAGCTTCCACTTCTCTTCCAGCAGGGCCTGCAGCAGCTGGGCCGGCGTACCTTCGTGCAGCAACACAGGTTTGTTGGAGAACAACTCCAGGTAATCCATCATTGCTTCCATTTCAGTGTCCCAATCGGGCTGCACCAGGTTTTTTAAACGTTCTTTCACACTGCCTTTTCCATCGGGCAAAAACGATTCAAGCAGCGTGGTATACGTCAGCCCATTGGCATTGCTTATTTTTGACGTATCATCAGTAAGGCCCAGCTTCACAAACACGTTCCAGGCCTTACAATAGCCATGCTGACGCAGGGTGCCGCGAATCATGGTTTCTATGTTCTGTAATCCGTAAGTATCAATATAAGATACGCTGTCGCGGTTGGCATAGGCGTCAAATTTTCCATAGCCATCCACTTCTATCACATCAATTTGTTTAAACAAGCGGTTGTAAGGAATAAATTTAAGACTGCCATTCTGAAGGAACTGGGTGGTGCCCTGTCCCGCCACTACCACGTTGCGCGGGTTCCAGCTGAATTTGTAGCCCCAGGGGTTATCGTTGCTTTCGGGGGCTACCAGGCCACCGCAGTATGATTTAAAGGAATGCACCGTGCCTCCTTTGTGTTTGATCTCGTCCACCAGCTTCATGGCGCTGGCATGGTCAATACCGGGATCGAGGCCGCACTCGTTGAGCAACAAAATATTTTTACGGATAGCATCCTGGTCCAGCGCCTTCATTTCGGCGCTCACGTAGCTGGCCGTGGCCATGTGTTTGCCAAACTCCACGCAGTCGCGGGCCACATCGCCGTGCATAAAGGCCGGCAGCATCGATATCACCAGGTCGTGGGCCTGTATCATTTCGCGGCGCTTTTCGGCATCGGTGATATTAAAATAAACCGCTGTGGCATTGGGGTGATTACCGGTTTTTTCGGCGGCCAGCTTCAGGTCCATATCCCCTACGGTAATCTTCCAGTGGCAGGCGTCCGAGTTTTTCAAAAAATAATCGATGAGCGAAGTGGCCGAGCGGCCTGCTCCTATTATCAGAATTTTTGTCATACCCGGCAAAGGTAATTCTAAAAATCAAGCTTCACATAAAATAAAGGTAAAAATCCAAGCTGGTAGTTTTTTACCAGCGGATCGGCCTGGCGGTTGGCCGGATCGGGGGCATAGCTAAGCGCCAAAATGTTTTTGGTGTTAAGCACATTTAATAAATCCAGGGCTATTTCGGTGCCCATGTGCTTACCGTTTATTTTATACGAGATATGAAAATCAAGCCGGTTGTAGGCTGCAAATTGCAGTGTGTTTACTTTGTCATCCTGTGCCACCACGTCCATCACCGCATTGCTGGCGGCCAGGTTCACCGGCGAGTAACGCTTGCCGCCCCCATAGGTTATTTTGGTTCCAAAGCTCAGCGCATCTTTTTTTTCTTTGCCCACGTTGTATTCAAGCCCGCCCAGCAGGTTCACCATGTAATTGCCGTTATAATCGGTATTGGCCGTGCGCCCGTTGCTGGCCGTGTATTTGCTGTCGAACAGGCTGCCACTCATCATAAAAAAATAATGCTTATGAAATAATTTTTCAACCGTAAGCTCCAGACCGTAATTATACCCGGTGCCGCTGTTCTGCATGGTGTAAAGCGGAAAAAAACGGTTAAAGCTGGCGCCGCGGTTAAGCAGCGATACGCTGGATGGCACCACGTATACCGGCACATTCCACAGGTACTGGTAATACACCTCGGTTTTAAATTTAAGGTGGCGTGTGGCAAAATAATCGTAGCCCAGCACCAGGTGCTGGCTTTTGCTAAAGTCAAGATTTTTGTTAGCGGGCTGCCTGTTTGCATTTTGCGCCAGCACACCGTCAACCACCACCGTATCGGGCACTGCAAAATACAGGTAAATGGGCTGCATCTGGCTGTGCAGGCCGTAAGCAAGGCTCAGCTGCTGGTTGCCGCCAAACTGGTAGCGCAGGCTGGCGCGGGGCTCAACCGTAGCTTTTTGGTTAAGTGTAAGGTATTGTGAAAATACACCGGCGTTGAGGCTCAGCTGTTCGCTGAATTTATGCACGTAGCTTATGTACGGCTGCAGCAGGTAAAAACCGGCCGCAGTATCCACCCTGTTTTTAAACGACTTGCTTTCAATCGCACCGGCAATGCTGTCGTACAAAGAGTTTATCTTGATCTTATCGTAGAATTTCACATCGAACCGGTTTATAAAAAAGCCTGCTTTAATGCTGTTTTTTGCATTGAGCTTGCTTTTGACATACCAGGCCAGCGTGGCCTTGCCTTCATAAAAATCATAGTTCAATATTTTTGGCAGCGTATCGTTTGGCACAAAATCCTTGTTGCGCAATATTAAGTAATGGTTGGAAACAATGGTCTGCACGCCGTAGGCCAGGCTGGTTTTCATCACGGTGCGCGGGTTCAGCGCATACACATGGCTTAGTATGCCCACTCCCATATTGCTGCCAAAATACTGGTCGCGGTTCTGGTCGCCATACAGCTCTTTGGGGCGCTTGCGCGTGGTGCTCAGTATAATGTCAATATCGCTTAAGCCGCCAATGCTGCTAAAGCTGAACACACCCGCTTTTTTGGTGGGAAAGTTAAGCCGCAGGCCAAGGTCCTGGTAGCGCGGGATGGCGCTGGTGCCCAGCTTAAAATTAACGCTGCCGAAAATAGCCAGCGTAGAATACCGGTAAGTAAGCAGGTAGCTGGCTCCTGTTTTTTTGCTGATGGGGCCTTCCAGCGCCAGCTCCGTACCTAAAACGCCCAGCTGAAACGTGCGCTCGTGCTTCTCATTATTGCCGTTGCGCATTTTAAGATCAAACACACCGCCCAGTGCATTGCCGTAATTGGCAGGAAAAGCGCCCGTGTAAAACTCGCTGTTGGCCAGGTATTTATTGTTGATAATGCTTTGCGGGCCGCCGGCCGAGCCTGCCACGGCAAAGTGATTGGGATTGGGAATATCAATATCCTCGAGCCGCCATAAGAGACCGGCCGGGCTGTTGCCACGCACCACAATGTCGTTGCGCGAATCGTTGGTGCCTTGTATGCCTGCAAAATTCTGGGCCATGCGCGCAGGATCCTGGCGCGAGCCGGCGTAACGCTCGGTTTCCTCAATGCTGAAGCTTTTCATGTTCACCGCCTGCATGGTATTTACCACGTCGGTGTCTTTCGAAGCGCTCACTTCCACCTCCGCCATCTCCACCGTGCTTTCTTCCAGCTCCACGTTCAGCACCATTTCTTTTCCCGAGGTAATGATCACATCGTTTAAGGGCACCGGCTTGTAGCCGGTGTAATTGTATAAAAACGATTGCCGGCCCACCGGAACACCGGTAAGCTTATAATAACCTTCGTTATTGGCAGTGGTTACGAGTGTATGCGTTGCCGACCTTAAATGCACCACGGCACCAGGCAGGCCTATGCCGGTTACCTTATCCACCACTCGGCCCTTTACCGTTTGGGTGAGCTGGGCATAAAAAACAGGGGAAATAAACAGGAGTATGGCAACTAAATACCTTGGCAGCATGGGTGTGTTTGTCTCAAAAAAATTGAAGGTGCTCTAAGATATTATATTTGGAGCAATTAAAAAATTTGGAAAACAAAAAACCGGCGCCTCAAATAATCAACACCAGTTGGGAAAGATCTTAAAAATAGTATGGTAATAATAAGGGGTTATATTAAAGCTCCGATAGTATGAAAAAGCATCGAAATGGTGTAAAAAAAAGTTTTTACTCCAGTACAAACTTCACCCGGCCGGATTCTCCCCCACCATCGATTTGCAGAAAATAGATACCCCTTGCCATTAGCTGCGTGTCTATGGTCAGGCTTTCCATTCCTTTTTTACACTCCGCTGATTTTACAAACTGGCCCAAGGAATTAAAGATTTGTAACTGTAGATTATCAGTGTTATTAAGTCTTTTAACAGTCATGCATCCTGAAGCCGGGTTTGGATAAACCATCACCTGCGGCTTCGCTTGCAGTTCCATTAAATCCGTACAGGCGCTAACCGAAAAGGTTGTTTTGGCTGAATTGGTACAATTGTTGGCATCCGTATACGTGTAAGTGAGCTGGTAGCTGCCGGTACCCACCGTTTCAGGAAAAAAATTATCAGCAACAAGACCATTGCCGGAATATGTGCCACCCTGGGGCAAACCGTTTAAAGGAATACCAGGTTGGTCGACGCACACATTAAGCAGGGGTTGATTAAAAGAAACCGTTGGAAGCGGATTTACGTTTACAGTGATGTTTATTGTTTCAAAACAAACAGAATTAAGTGTACCCACCAAGGTATAAACACTGGTGGCATTGGGAGCTGCTTTAACAATGGAAGGTGAATAGAATTTTAATCCGGTGCTGGGAAACCAGGTATAGCTGTAGGCTCCGCTTGAACTTAAAAGAATGGAGTCGCCGTTGCAAATACTCCCATTGGTTGTATTTACATTTAGTACGTTGGCGGGGCAAACCACGTAGGTTTTGCCCTGGTAAGGCACGGCATTATACGCGGTAACCGTTACGTCAATAGAATCAATGGCGTTAACGGGTGCAAAATTAATAATCGCGCTTCCCGACGAAACAATGCCGGTGCCCAATATATCGCCCTGCAAATTAAGCGATACAAGCGCGCCGTCTCTATTGCAGCTAACCACAAGTTGCGAGATGCCAACATATTCCAATGTAGAATGCGAAACGGCCATCGGGGCGGCTGTGTTCGTGCGCACCACCAGCGAGGGATCGCCAAACAGGGTCCACGTGTCGGTCATATCTTCGCCGCTTGCCCCATACTTGTCGTTCATCTTGATCATGCCATTAAATGTAATGCCGCCAAATGAGCGTTTGATGTTGTTCACATACGATTCCACAAGAATCGTATCCATCTGGTCCTGCCCTTCCATTGGCTCGCTCCAATATTGGTTAATGGTTGACATTAAGGCTGCCACTGCACCGGTGGGCGTGCCATTATAAGCGGCCCTCAGCCATGTTTCGGCAAAACAGGTAAAATTATTGAATTGACCATTTTGACAGGCCACTGAAATTATGAATGGCAACATGTTGTAATTGGTTAAATTACTCACATCGCTGCTTGAGAAGCCGGATGTGCCCCAACCTGAATCCCAGCCGTGGCCGGTATAATTAATTATGCCTAAGCCGTTATTTATACCTGCGCTAAGCATGGCCGGCGCCGGATTTCCAGGTGCATCCAACAGCCCCTGCGAACCGTCATACATTTCGCTCACATTGGAATATGTGTAGCCCAGCAGCTGCGACCTGATGGAGCGTATGTGCTCAAAATCCAACTGGCCATCGTCGCCCGGGCCCTGATCGGAGGCGATCCCCATGCCATTCTTATACCAGGCAGCGCCGGCTACAGGATTTTTTTCATAATTAATGCTTTTACTCACCTGCGTAAATACTTCCTGGTACGATTCGGCAGAAAACCGGCCTACAAAAATATCGGGGTACTTATCGTTGCCAACAATGTAGGAATAACCGTTATCGGAATCGCCGCTGGTTGCAAAATACATAGGCGTTACATGCTGCGCATCGCCAACAATCAATAAATACGTTAAACCATTGTCGTTATAATAATCAGAAACATAATTTTTAATAGCGGCGCTTGTATTTCCAACCGTGGAAATGGCGACGATGGTGGTGGGTATGCCGGTTTGGTTTTTCCACGTCACAAAAGGCGCCATTGCGCCCAGGTAGGCATCGTAACAAATAATCAACATCTTTCCCTGTTCAGGTATGATAGGCCCGGGCATAAAGCTTTGAAAATTCAGGAACTGGTTATTGTATATCTCCAAAAAATCGGAGCTTATGGAAGTGATACTCCGTCGCTGGCCTGCGTTCACTCCGTTTTTTTGATAAATTCTAACCACAAATTCGGTGTAAACGCGTAATACTTTTGTTTGAGGATTGAATTGAAAAGGATAAAGCGAAACAGCCTGCCCGGTAACATCCCTCAGCACATAAGGGGTGGCCAGAGATACGATTTCAGAAGGAAAAAAAGCATTGGCCTGATAATCGGTCCCTTTTTCGTAAGGAATCTCCTGTGGATCGTACTTTCTTGAAATGGTGCCCTTTGATGGTGCAATGTCCATACCCGCGTAATCGGTATAGCTTGCGCTCATGATTTCATACGCCATTTGTGCCTGGTTATCTACGGCCAAAGACACTGTGTATTTAGGCAAATCGGGACTTCCTTTTTTTAAAATGGGAGTGGCGTAGGCGGCTTCAATTTTTAGCTCCGTATGCCCGTTTACCACTACTTCTTTTTTGCTAAAATTATTCAGGCTGATTTTGATGACCGATTCAGAACGGTTAGAAGAAATTAATTTAACCGGGTTTTCTGACGAAGCTGTTATTTTTCCCTGAAGGAAAAAAAATGTGGTAAGCAGCAAAATTCTTTTTAATAAACTCATGAGCTTTGTTTTGGATTTTAACGGCAGAACGTAGTACCCATCATCAAAGGACCGCCCGAAAAACGGGCAACGAAAATTTAAACTATTAGTGCATTGCCGGGATAAGGTGTTATTCTGATCCCGCTTACAGTTACTCTTAGTCAGCGACTTTTATCTTCCAACTCAAACTATCCAAACTATACATTTTTAGCCAGTTTGTTAGAGAACGCTTAATAAGATTATTCAGCAAATTACTACTCTCCCTTAGGCTTGATCTTCAACAGCTGGCCCAGGCTCAGGCTGTTGTTTTTTAAGCCGTTCAGCTCTTTCAGGTCTTTCATATCCACACCGTATTTTTTAGCGATGTAAAAAAGGCTTTCTCCCTTGCGCACCTTGTGCATCAGGTAAGATGATTTTTCGGCTTTATTTTCGGCCACCAGTTTTTTATCGTTGTCTTTTGCAGCGGCCAGGTTTTGATCGGGCTTGGCATCGGCTTTTACATCGAGTTCTTTTGGCTTTTGTGTTTGCTCGCGCACATACACCACCAGCTTCTTACCAGGACGGATGCCTTTGCGGCCCACATAATTCCATGTTTTCAGATCGGCCACCGTTACCCCGTATTTGCGGGCAATGGAGCTTAATTTTTCGCCGTTTTTCACCGTGTGCATTTTTTTCACCTCGGCCAGGCTTTCCACCACATTGCCTTCTTTTTTCTGTGCATTGATGGCGGCATAAATGGCCTGCTCGTTGGTTAAAAAAATACCGATTTTATTTTTAGGCAGGCACATCACGTTGCCGCCCGACGGGATCAGGTTTTTGCGGTACTGCGGGTTAAAGTAAAGGATCTCTTCGCTGGAGATATCGAGCGCCTGCGAGATCTGGTCGAAGCTCATCTGCTCTTTCACCACCACGGTATCCACCTCAAAATACGTTTTGCGCGGCAGGGCCGGGTACAGGTTATGCTCCGCCCCGTGGGTCATCACATAGTTGGCCGCAATAAAAGCAGGTACATACCCTTGCGTTTCCACCGGCAGGTAAGGCCGTATTTCCCAATAGGTTTTTTTACCGCCGCTGCGGCGTATGGCTTTGCTGATAGTGCCCGGGCCAGCGTTGTACGCCGCCAGCACCATTTGCCAGTCGCCAAACATAGAGTAAAGGTTTTTGAGGTATTCGGCGGCAGCAACGGTGGCTTTATAGGGGTCGCAGCGCTGATCCAGGTAGGAAGTAACGTTAAGGCCGTACATTTTGCCGGTGGGGTACATAAACTGCCAAAGGCCCGTGGCCCCGGCCCGCGAGCGGGCGTATGGAATGAGGGCGCTTTCGATCACCGCCAGGTGCTTTAGCTCCAGTGGAATGTTATACTTATCCATTACCTCCTCAAACATGGGGTAATAAAGCTGGGCCACGCCCATCATGCGGCTCACGCTTTCGCGCTTGCGCACGGTATATAAATTGATAAAGCCTTTTACATGCTCGTTATACACCAGGTCGAACGGCGACACCGCGTCGAGCTTGGCCAGGCGGGCCTGGTAAGTATAATCGTCGTAAACAGGAACACTGTCTTCGGCAAATTTGTATTTGTTGTTTTTAGGGAAAATAGGCCTGTTAAAAGCCGTTTCAAACATTTTTTGCGTGGATAAGCTGTCCAGCATCGCCGCAATAGGATCGTCGATGGGGGTAGTTTGCCCTTTTAACCAGGTACCTGCTACTAAAATAATAGATAGAACCTGCAGTTTTTTAAGTGAAATCATAGTTGTACTGATTGAAAGCGGGTTTACAGTTATTAAACGTATTGTCTTTTAAAACGTTACAATTTATAAAATGTTTTTTTAAATCCAAAGACCAACCTAACAAGTTTAACAATTAATGAGCGTTTTTAAACGTTAAAAGCAGCATAATTTTTAACTTTGCGCTGTGAGAAACAAAGAAAAAGAAGAGATCCCTCTGGTAAATATCGAGCGCAATCCCATGATCCTGGTTGGCGCCATTGCCCTTAGCGCCCTTAGCGCTTATGCAGCTTACACACAATTAAAGGCATTCAGCCCCTGGGGCTTTGTGCTGGCGGCGCCTGCCCTCATGCTGTTTTTCCAGGCGCTGTGGTTTATGCTCAACCCGTTTGCCATCGTTTTTGAAGATAAGCTCGAGATCAAACAAACCTTCTTTCATCACAAAGATTGTTATTTTATCGACATCAAGCAGATCAGCCTCAGCAAGGAAGGCAAAGTATTTATTACCTACCGCGACGATGAGATAGAGCGCCTGAACCTATTTGGTATAAAGGCTTCGCACGCCGGCCTGATGAAGAACGAGGTGGAGAAGCTGGTTAATTCAAGATTCAAAATTTAAAATCCAAGATACCTTGGGTAATACGTCGCAAGTCTTTAGTCATAAGTCGCTGGTCCTATTCCCACTTTTTGAATTTTGAATCTTAAATTTTGAATTTTAACACCTGACCTTGTATCTTACTTCCGTTAGCGGCTTATAATAAACAAACCTCTGTTTAAAATCAATTTGAGCACCAGCTTTATCTGCTTGATTATAAACCTATTTTCGTAATTAAAACCAACTAAGCAATGCTGAATTTCATTCTACAGGCCGGCGCAGCCGTGGCCACTACCGCCGCCTCGGCCGACTCGCTGGCAAACACCACCGGCATACAAACCACCCCCGAACTGACTGAAACCAAAGCCTCGCTCATCGACATGGTGATGCTGGGCGGGCCTATTATATACCCCATGCTTTTATTGCTGCTCATCACCATTTACATATTGGTGGAGCGCCTGCTGGTAATCGGCAAAGCCTCCAAACGCAGCGATAGCCTGATAGCGGGCATGAAAGAAATGATCCACAACGGCAACCTGCAAAGCGCCGTAGCCATGTGCAAAAATATAAACACTCCCGAAAGCGCTATGCTGGAACAAGGTGTTTCGCGCGTGGGCCAGCCCGTGCAGGAAATACGCACGGCCATGGATAAAAGCGGCAGCATCGAAATTGCCAGGCTCGAAAAAAATCTGAACGTGCTTAACATCATTGGCCGCATTGCGCCCATGCTTGGCTTTATCGGTACCATTCTGGGGGTAATTGTTATTTTTTATGAGATATCGCTGGCCAAGCGCGTGGAAATAGAAATCATCTCCAAAGGCCTGTATCAGAAAATGATTTCCTCCGCCAGCGGCCTGGTGGTGGGTGTTCTGGCCTTTGTATGCTACCACTGGCTCAATGCCCGCCTCGATAAGCTGGCCCACCGGATGGAAGAAACCCAGATCAAATTTCTGGATATGTTGAATGAACCGAGCAAATAGAAATGTTGAATTATAAATTTTAAATGTTGAATGACCCCTAATTTAAAATTCAACATTTATCATTCAAAATTTTAGAAGTATGGCTTTACGCAAAAAACACAGGGAGGCAGAGGTAAGCACCGATTCGCTGAACGACATCATGTTCTTTTTACTTTTGTTTTTTCTGATATTATCCACCATGGTAAGCCCCAATGCCATTAAGATAAACCTGCCCAACTCGCAGGCAAAGGAAACCATTGACAACGATAAAAAACCCATTCACCTGGCGGTTACCAAAGAGCATAAATACTATGTAAATAATGTGGAGGTGCCTTTTGAGCAGCTCGAGCCTGCCATTTCAAAACTCTCTAACCTGCAGCTGGAACCCACCGTGCTGATGCACCTTGACAAGGAGCTGGCCATACAGGACGAAATAGACATTATGACCATTTGTTATAAACTGAAATGTAAAACCGTGCTGGCCACCGCGGCTACCAAAAAATAATGGAGCTTACCCGAAGCGAAGAAAATAAAAACAGAGCCATTTCAGGTGCCATTACACTGCTTGTTTTTGGCCTGTTGCTGCTGTTCCTCATTCTTTACCAAATTATTACTCCCAACCCACCCTTTCCTGAATCGGGCGGCGGTGGCGGCCAGGAGCTGGCACTGGGCATGATGGAAGTGGGCAATGATAACATCGATTACGGATCGATGGGCAGCGTAACCAATGTGGTGGCCGAACAGGAAACCCCAAAGGAAGAAGAAATCGTAACCTCTGAAAACGGCGAAGAAGTGGTGATTCCTAAAGAAGAGCCAAAGCCCGAGATAAAGAACAACACCACGGTAATAAAACCGGTGAAACCAAAAGTGGTGGCCCCACCCGAAAAAACCAACGCCGAAAAGCTGGCCGATAAATTTAAAAAGAACACCGGTAAAAACGGCGGCGGCATTGGCAATAATGCTGAAGCCGGGCAGAGCGATTCGCCCGACGGTGATCCGTTTAAACATGGCACGGGCGGCAGCGGCAACGGTACAGGCGGCGGCAACGGCGATGGGGATGGCACAGGCAACGGGCCGGGCAAAGGCCCCGGCTTTGGCACCGGCAAATACGGTATTGACCTGAAAGGCCGCGCCGTGGTAAAGCCCCCTAAATTGCCAAGCGACACCAAGGAGGAAGGAAAAGTGGTGGTTGAAATTACCGTAGACAGCGAGGGAAATGTAATAGAGGCGAATCCTAACGGCCGCGGCACTACTACCAGCAACCCCACGCTGAAAGCCAAGGCAAAACAGGCAGCGCTGGCCACCAAGTTTAATGTTGACGGAAAATTTGAAGAACAAAAAGGCACTATCACCATTATATTTGCATTTTGATTTAAAAAAATGACCTATCAACAAACGCTTGATTATTTATTCGCGCGTTTACCGATGTACCAGCGTGTAGGCGCCGCGGCATACAAGGCCAACCTCGACAACACTTATAAAATTGTAGAGGCGCTGGGCAAGCCGCATCTTAAGCTCAACTGCATTCACATAGCCGGCACCAACGGCAAGGGCTCCAGCAGCCATATGCTTGCTGCCATTTTACAGCAGGCGGGCTACAAAACAGGCTTATACACCTCGCCGCACCTGATCGATTTCAGGGAAAGGATCCGCATTAACGGCAAAATGATCCCTAAAAACTACGTGGTTGAATTTGTGGAGAAGCATAAGGAAGCTTTTGAGGCCATAGCGCCCA
Source organism: Bacteroidia bacterium (assembly GCA_044221905.1). Lineage (GTDB taxonomy): Bacteria > Bacteroidota > Bacteroidia > B-17B0 > Aurantibacillaceae > Aurantibacillus. The sequence goes on along the minus strand of JBGAOE010000003.1, from coordinate 154,840 downwards.
GCTTTTTTGAATGGACGGTGGGCCTGGCCTTTGATTATTTTGCCGCCGAAGAAGTGGATGTGGCGGTGATAGAAGTTGGCCTGGGCGGCCGGCTCGATTCTACCAACATCATCACGCCAAAAGTATCGCTCATCACCAACATAAGCATGGATCACACCAACCTGCTGGGCGATACGCTCGAGAAAATTGCGCGCGAAAAAGCGGGCATCATCAAACCCCGTATTCCTGTGGTGGTTAGCCAATACCAAAGCGAAACAGCTCCTTTATTTAATGCCCTTGCCAAAGAGCTGAAATCGCCCATCGAATTTGCCGATAAAAACTACAAGGTGCTTGGATTTAAGATGGCAGCCGGCCTGATGCAGGTGCAGGTGCTCAATAAAAAAACCGAGCAAACAGAAAATTATCAGCTGGACCTTACCGGCAACTACCAGTTAAAAAACCTGCTGGGCGTTTTAAACGTGCTTGAGCTTGTGGAGAAAGCCGGCTTTATTATAGAGCCTGACAACGTAAAAAAGGGATTAAAGCAGGTGACAAAACTCACCGGCCTGATGGGGCGCTGGCAGCAGCTGGGCGAAAAGCCAGCCATTATTGCCGATACGGGCCACAACGAAGACGGCATCAGGCAGGTGACAGAGAATTTGAAACAGCAGCAGTACCAAACGCTCCACATGGTATTTGGCACGGTAAACGATAAGGATGTTTCGAAAATACTGGCATTGCTGCCTAAAGAAGCCGTTTATTATTTTGTAAAAGCCAGTGTGCCCAGGGCGCTGGATGAGCAGGAGCTGCTGGCACTGGCCACCAAAGCTAAGCTAAGCGGCAAAGCTTATCCCACCGTAGAGGCCGGGCTAAAAGCAGCCAGGAAAGCAGCAAAAAAAAGCGATCTTATTTTAATAGGCGGCAGCACCTTTGTGGTGGGCGATGCGCTGTTACTGGAACAGGAAGTGATGAAGGCGCACTGATCATTTATTTTTCTATTACAATACGCTGCATCCGGCTTTGTTCCTTCAATTGAAGGAGCAGCAAATATATTCCGGGAGTCAATCCGGCAATGTCAATACCGCTATCGTATCCTGTTTGCCCCCTCCCCTGCAAAAGCCCGGCATTGTTATAAATGCAGTAAGCCACCGGCGTTTCCTGATGCGTTATAAAAATTTTATCCCGCGCAGGAATTGGGTAGCAGTCAAATTCATTGGTACGTATCTGTTGCAGGAGCGCTACAGGATTTTGAGGCACTGCAAATTCATAAAAATCAGAGTAGCCGTTAAACGCGGCGCCCCCACCCACATAAGCCTGAAACCCCTCTGCAACAACAAAAGCGGATGCACGCGCAGCACCTGGAAAATTTGGTTCTGCATTCCAGGTATCGCTCAATGGGTCGTAGCTATAAAAATCGTTTAAAGTTGCCCCCAGCGAGAAACCCCGACCCAGGCCGCAATACGCTTTACCATATAATACAAAAGCAGTGGCCTCCTGCCTTGGCGGGCCCGGTAAAGAGGCCTTTGCCGTCCACTGATTCATGGCAGGATCGTATTCATACGTAAGCGTTGTTACATTACTGCCCGGGTAACCGCAGGTGACATACCCTTTCGCGCCAATGCTGAATGCCGATGGTGAAATAACAGGTCCGGCCGGGTAAGCGCTTTTCGCTGTCCACACATCCACCACCGGGTCGTATTCCCACACCTGCGAAAACCGCGAAGCTGCAGCGCCACCTATTACATAAGCTTTGTTGTTTACCACAAAGCAGGCCGAACCTTCGCGACCCGCACCGGGCAGGTTGGCTTTTTGGGTCCAGGCATCGGCCACCGGATCATATTCCCAAAGCGTGTTGCGGTAATTACCCGGGCCATCCACCCCCAATCCTATATACCCTTTGCCGTTTATCGAAAAGCCAATGCCGTTGCGGTAATCGTTATTGGTGCCGGGCAGCGGCGCCCGCTGGGTCCAGGTATCGGTGCTGTTATCGTATTCCCACAAATCGTCATAAATGCTGCTGTTAAGCGGGTTTGCACCGCCCGATACAAAATGCCTGCTGCCAATGCTAAAGGCAGCAGCCTGGCTCCGCTGCGATGGAATGTTTGTTTTCTGGGTCCAGCTTTGCGCCCAAAGCTGCTGAGCCAAAGGCAGCAACGCAAGCAGCAAAAACGCTTTCAGTGAACTGTTAATGGGTTTCATGCCTGTTTTTTACACAAGGTAATTCAAAAAGGAAGCAAACATTATTAACAATAATTAATTATGCTTAAGGTTGAATAATAAGAAGCCGGGATTTAATAACTTGCATGTATAAAGCGGTTTGATATGGGATTTAAACGATCGGGCAGATTCCGTTTATTGTATTGCACGGTGGCATTGGTGATGGCCGGGCTGGTGCTGGTGCAGGTGTACTGGATCATCACCCATGTGCGGTTGCAGAAAAACACCCTCGAGCAGCGGCTGGAAGACGAGCTGCCAGGCATTACCAAAATTGTGGAAGAAGAAGCCTTTTGCCAGAATTTTCATTCAAAAACCTACCTGAGGGAACACGAAAGTCTTTACATCATTAAATACTCGCCGTTGAGCGGGCAGCGCGATACCATTGACCGGTACCGGCTCAGCGTGAATGAAAAAAAATCATTTCTCCACGCCAAATTATATCCCGTTACCGATCCTGCCGCCGTAGACCTTGGTGTGAAGCTGCGTTTTTTTCGCTCCAACCCGCACATGCGCTGGCAGGATACCAGCCAGTACTTGCAGCCACAAGCGGCGGACAGGCCTATCCATATTGCAAAAATGATAGATCTGCATTTGCTTGATTCGCTGGTTAAAAAAACATTTGTTCGCGCCGGGCTCGATACGGTGTATGCCATCAGCATAAAAAAAGAAGGCAACCGGCTTATTGATTACAGCAGCACCAGCGATACGCTGGCCGCCGGCAGCAACCTCATCCGTACCACATTTCTGAAAGGCAATGATTTTAAGCCTTATGAGCTGATGATCCGTTTTCCCGATCCTTACACGCGCATTCTCTCCTCCATGCTCGCCGTGCTGCTTTCTTCGCTGTTATTTATTGCAGTGCTGGTGGTGGCTTACGTGTATTTTGTGCGCCTCATTCTCAACAACGATAAGTTTTCGGAAATGAAAAACGTATTTATCGACAACACCACGCACGAGTTTAAAACACCCATCACCAACATCAACCTGGCGGTGGACAACTGGCGCTTTTCGCGCGACAATGCCGATTTTTATATGAATATTATTGAAGAGGAGAACAAAAACCTGGAGCGGAAGGTGGAACAGATTCTCGAGATCTCCTCGCTGGAAACCAAATTTACCGGCAAAAACAACGATCGCGAGCCGGTGGATCTGCATGGCACCATTCATGGCGTGGTAAACCTTTTTGGCCAGCAGCTTAAAAAACTGGGGGCGCGTGTGGAATACAATTTTTCAGCCAAAAACCATTTTGTATCCGCCAACCGGCAACAGCTCACCAATGTGTTTCACAACCTGGTGGATAATGCCATAAAATACCGCGGGCCGCATCCGCACATTGTGTTTTCGAGCCGTAATACCGGCAACCGGGTAGTGATCAGCATACAGGACAACGGCATAGGCATGAAGCCGGAGGTTCAGAAATATATTTTTGACAAATTTTACCGCGAAAATTCGGGTGATGTGCACAACACCAAAGGTTTTGGCCTTGGCTTAAACTACGTAAAATACATCATTGGGCTTTATAGCGGCAGCATTCAGGTAAAAAGTAAAAAGGGTGAGGGCACTGTTTTTACCATTGTTTTAAATACATAATAGCATGGGTGTAATTTTATTCGTTGAAGACGATCACAACCTCGGGCAATTATTAAAAGAAAGCCTCGAAAGAAACGGCCACCGGGTGGAATGGCGCAGCGATGGTGCAGGTGGCCTGGACGCCTTTAAAACCGGGCAATACGACCTTTGCATCCTCGATGCCATGCTGCCGCTTAAAGACGGTTTTATGCTGGCCGAAGAGATAAAAGCCATGGATCCTCGGGTGCCGGTTATTTTTCTTACTGCGCGGTTTATGGATAAGGATAAAATCCGCGGCTTTGAAATTGGCTGCGACGATTATATCACCAAGCCGTTCAACGTTACCGAGCTGCACATGCGTATCAGAGCGGTGCTAAAACGAAGCGCCCTATCGGCCGATAACCCGCCGGCAAAAGTTACTATTGGGCTATTTGAATTTGATCCTATACAAATGACCCTAAAAAAGGGAGCCGATGTAAAAAAGCTCAGCTCAAAAGAAGTGGACCTGTTGCATATTCTTTTTCAGAACCGGAACCAGTTTGTTGCGCGGAGCGTGATCCTTGAAAAAGTATGGGGCAATGATTCGCCCTTTTCCGCTAAAAGCATGAACGTATACCTCACCAAGCTGCGAAAGCTGCTTAAGGACGATCCCGGCATCGAGATTCTGAACTCATATGGCGTGGGCTTTAAGCTGGTGCTGCATTAGCTTTTGCCTTTTATACCCGCTTAATGTTTATAGAGCCGGGGTCATCCTGAGCTTGCCAAGACATAACATTCTAATTAATTTTTCTAGAACGAAATAATTTGATGCAGCTGCCGGGCATACTCTGCCAGGTGTAGCAACCGTGTGCCATACCAGCTAAACACTTCGCCATCAACAATTACTATTTTTGAGTGTGGTAAAATGGCCTGCAGTTCCTGCACATGTTTTTCCTTAAAAGGAAAAGGCTCACTGGATAAAAAACAAACATCCGGGTTTATTTTTTGAAGCGCCGCTTCGTCCATCTCGGGGTAGCGCAACTGCCCGGCAGCATTTTGCAAGCCAAGGTGATGCAGCATGTGATCAATGAAGGTGTTTTTAGCCGCCAGCATATAAGGTTTGTTCCAGATAAAATAAGCCACCCGCTGGCCCGAAAAAATATTATGCACCGATGCCAGCGAGCGTTTTAAATCAGGGATCACTGTTTGGGCAAAAGCCGGGCGATCAAAAATAACAGAAAGCTTCTGCATCATGTCAAACGCATCCTCCAGGCTATAAATGTCGCTCATCCACACGTTGAATTCTTTTTGCAGGGCTTCCACCTGGCTACGCTCGTTTTCCTCCTTATTGCCGATGATCAGGTCGGGCTTCAGCGCGCGGATCTTGTCAAGGTGCAGCTGCTTGGTGCCCCCTACCCGTTGCACGGTTTTAAACAGCACGGGCGGATGAATGCAGAATTTGGTAATGCCCGCCAGCTCGGTTCGTAATCCCATGTCCCACAGAAGCTCTGATTGCGACGGTACCAGCGAAACTACGCGCTTGGGCCTCGAAGCAAGGCGTACGGTGTTTCCCAGTTGATCGGTGTGCGTAAACATTTGCGCAAAATTAGGGTTTATCCGCTAAAAAAGAGCATATTTGCAGCGCCTTGTCAAACGCTCTCAAAGGACATATTTCGCTGCTGGTAGCCCAAATTGTTTACGCGCTCAACTATTCCATTGCCAAAGGCTTAATGCCCGATTACATGACCCCCCTGGCCATTGTGTTTCTCCGTATCCTGGGTGCAGGTTTGCTGTTCTGGCTTTTATCGCTGTTTGCAAAAACGCAGCAGGTGGAGCCGAAGGATATGAAAAAACTGGTATGGCTGGCTCTTTTCGGGGTATGTATCAACCAGGTGTTTTTTCTTTATGGCCTCAGCATCACCACACCCATCAACTCTTCCATCATTATGATCTCCAACCCCATTATGGTGCTTATTTTTACCTGGGTGGTGCTGCGCGAAAAGATAACCGTTTTTAAAATAGGCGGCCTTGGCCTTGCCATTCTTGGCGCCCTGATGATTTTGAGCACCCGCGGCAATTTTGAGCTGGGCAGCGATACCCTGGCCGGCGATCTGATGACCCTTTTGAACTCGGCCTCGTGGGCGGTGTTTGTAGTATTTACCAAGCCCATTATGAGTAAATACAATACCACCACGGTAATGCGCTGGGTGTTTTTATTCGGAAGCATTTATATTATACCTTTGGGTGTGGTGGATACGCTGCATACCAACTGGAATAATTTTACCATGCACGCCGTGCTGGCACTTGCCTTTGTGGTGGTGGCCACCACCTTTTTTGCCTATTACCTTAATATTTACGGCCTGCAGCAGCTGAGCCCCAACACCGTGAGCGCTTATATTTACCTGCAGCCCCTGCTGGCCACCCTGTTTGCCGTAATGATGGGGCAGGACAAGTTGACGCCTACCAAGCTGCTGTCGGGCGCATTGATCATTTCGGGTCTCTATTTAATCACCAAAAAAAATAAAAAAATTACAGCATGATCAGATCCATGACCGGCTTTGGAAAAGCCATCCTAGAACTGGGCGATAAAACCATTAACGTGGAGATCCGCTCGCTCAACAGCAAAGGCGCCGACATCAACCTCAGGATCCCACAATCGCTAAGAAACTTTGAGCTGGAGCTGCGCAACGAACTCACCAAGCAGCTGGAGCGCGGCAAAATAGATGTGGGCATTTACATTGAAACACTGGCCGCCGAAACACCGGTGGAAATTAATGTGGACCTGGCAAAGGCCTACCACGCGCAGTTAAAAAAACTGGCGGCCGAGCTAAATGAACCCATGGATCATTCCATCCGCCACATTCTTAAGTTGCCCGATGTTTTAAAAAGCGAACGCAAGGAAACCGATGAGAACGAATGGAAACAGGTAAAAACCTGCGTGAGCAGCGCCATTGAGCAACTCAATAAATTTCGCGATGCCGAGGGCGCCTCGTTAAAAAAAGATTTTGAGACCCGCCTAGCCAACATAAAAAAATGCCTGGACGAAGTAAAACAGCTGGACACCGTGCGTCTTGAAAACATCAAGGAGCGCATTCGCACCAACCTGGACGAAACCATTGGCAAAAACAAGATAGACGAGAACCGCTTTGAGCAGGAGCTGATCTACTACATCGAAAAGCTGGACATTAACGAAGAAAAAGTGCGCCTGCAAACACACCTCGATTATTTTACCGAAACATTTAAGGAAGCCGCGCCGGGCCGCAAGCTCAACTTCATCAGCCAGGAAATTGGCCGCGAAATAAACACCATTGGCTCAAAAGCCAACGACGCCCAGATCCAGAAATTGGTGGTGATGATGAAAGACGAGCTGGAGAAGATAAAAGAGCAGGCGAATAACGTACTCTAGTTGAAAGCTTAAAGTTTAGAGTCAGGAAACAAGAGCCAGGACGCAAGAAGAATACAATAAAAAAGCCTCCACATTATGTGAGAGGCTTTTTTATTATCAGCCAGGCTGTCTTGTTTCTTGCTTCCTGTTTCTTGTCTCGTTTAACTTTAAACTCTCCGCTCTTAACTTTTCACAATCCTATTTTCTCATTCACCACCTTTAGTATCGTAGCTTCGGTGGTAATGGTTTTGTGCTCTAGTTCGCGGCCTTTGGCTATAACATCGTCTACAAAAGCTTTGTCGTTGTACCCGGCGGCATTGATGCGCACATTCATAAAGGCGCCCATTACCGCACTGCGGGCACATAAAGCACCCACACCGGCATCGCTCACCGAATTGGGGTTGCCGCTCACCGCCATGGCCTGTATCACTTCCAGGCTGTCGAAGCTTAGCTGCATTACTTTAAATGGCACTTCAATGGCGTATTTGGTGGCGGCCTGTATGGCATCGGTTCTCAGCTTCTTTTCTTCATCCGTTGCTTTGGGCAGGGCAAACGCAGCCATTATGCGGTTAAAGGCGGCCGTATCCTCATCCACCAGCTTTACCAACTGGTCTTTTATGGCCTGGCCCTTGTGCGCCCAGTCGCTGAATTCTTCCCAGCGCTCGTCCCATCCTTTTTTATGCGAGCTCAGGTTGGCCACCATGGTGGCCAGGGCAATGCCAAGGCTGCCGATATAGGCAGAAATGGAGCCGCCGCCCGGGGCCGGGCTTTCGCTGGCCGTTTCATCGGCAAAAGCCGCCAGGTTCATGTCAATCAGCCGGGTATCGCCAGGGCTTTTCAATAAATATTCAATGATACGTTCTTCGGGCTTAAACGGCGTCAGCTCGTCGAGACCCATTGATTTAACCGCAATTTTTATCAGCTCTTTTTCGCTCACACCGGTGGAGCGTTGTTGTTTTTTCAAAAAATGTTTCCCCGCATCGAGCATGGCTTTCAGCGGAATGAGGCCCACCAGCTCCGAACCGGTCACCCTTAACCCGCGCTCCGCCGCTTTTTTACTTACTTCATCAAACGCAATGTGCACCGGCGTGATATTGATGTTGGTGAGGTTCATCGAAATCTGGCAGATGCCGTATTCTTCGATGTACCAACCAATGGCCTTAACGGCTTTTAAAGTGCCGGGGATGGATTTGGGAGAGCCATCAGCGTTGGTGATAATTTTTCCTGTGAGCGGATTGCCCTCCCGCAGTACGCGGCCCGCCTCGCGCACATCAAAGGCTACCGAGTTGGCGCGGCGTGTAGAGGTGGTATTTAAATTTACATTATAGGCCACCAAAAAATCGCGTGCACCGATCACCGTGGCACCACGTTTTTCGTCCATTTGTGCGGGGCCAAAATCGGGTTTCCATTCGGGCAGGGTTATTTTTTTAAAAAATCCTTCGTACTCGCCGTTACGGATTACCGACAGGTTGCTGCGCTTTTTATCGGCCTGTGCTTCTTCGTATAAATATACCGGAATGTGCAGCTCCTCCCCTACCCGCTTCGCCAGCTTATGCGCATAGGCGGCGGTTTCGGCCATACTGATGTTGCTGATGGGGATGAGCGGGCACACATCGGTGGCGCCCATGCGCGGGTGTTCGCCTTTGTGGCGGCTCATATCAATCAATTCGCCCGCTTTTTTTATAGCCAGAAAGGCAGCTTGGATCACCGCCTCCGGCTTGCCCACAAATGTTACTACCGTGCGGTTGGTGGCCTTGCCGGGATCTACGTTCAGCAGCTTCACCCCTTCTACGCTCTCCACCTCGTTGGTAATTTGTTTAATGATATTCAAATCTACCCCTTCGCTAAAATTGGGTACACATTCAATCAGTTGTTCCATATATCGTTTTGTTCTTAAATTTTCTTTTTAAATATATTTAAAATGCAACTGAAGTACCGTTTAATTTGCTAACAATAAAATTCACAATCGGGTCCTGTGGCGCCGTACGATGACCTGCGCTGGGGATAAAGCGGAAAGTCCCCAGCCTCCGATAATTAACAGGGCGAGGGACTTGCAGGGCCGCGCGTGAAGCTGAAATATAATTTGAAGGCCGAACCTCGCAACAAGGCCCGAATAACAGAAGTAAGAAACATGTATCATCACCTATGACAATTCCAAAATTAAAATTTTCGAATTGCACTGTTTTTAATAACATCCTTCATAGCAGAATTTTTACAGCATATCTATGATACCATTCTTCAGCGCATATTTATATAAACCGATCACCGAGGTGGAATTGGTTTTCAAAAAAATATTTTTGCGGTAATGGATCACTGTATGTATGCTGATGCCCAGGCGACGGGCAATTTCGGTATTTTCTTTTTCGTTGCAGATCAGCCGCAGCACATCTATTTCTCGTGGCGAAAGATCTAGCACCTTCATCAACGAATCGGTGGCCGCCGATGAGGACACAATGATGCGGGAAACGGTTTTATTAAAATAATATCCTTCTGCATGCACCTTGTTGATGGTGAACACCAGCTCATCAAAGCTGCACTTTTTAGGCAGGTAAGCGCAGGCGCCTTTCAGGATCAGCTGCGAAATATATTCCGCCTCATCATACATGCTGAGCACAATGGGCTTTACGCGCGGGAACTGCACTTTCAATATCTCGATGAGCTTGTTGCCATTCATCACCGGCATTTCCAGGTCGGTAAGCACAATGTGCGGCTCCTTGCGCTCCACCAACTTTAACAGCTCGTAGCCGTTCTCCGCATCGCCGGTCACGGCAAAATTGGGTTCTTCACGCAGCATGGCCACATAAGCCTGCCTGGCTGAAGTATGATCTTCGGCCATCATGATGTTTATTTTTTGCGGAACGCCCATTTCTAATAAAATGCCCTAAAAAGAGGTACACACTTTCTGTTTAATAATCATTGGCCTTTAAACCAGGCATTTAGCTTTTAAGGCGCCACATTTAACAGGCCCCCGCCTTTATACGCGGGGATTTTCACCGGGGCAGAATTATATATTTGAAGTGTCCTAAAATGACATTTTGTTTACCAAAAGTACATTTTTTATTTACGACGAAACGAAATGCCGACCAAAATGCCCTAAGAAATTTACGAACCGCTTTTTAACAAATAGCCCCATAAAACCAATCAATTCATACAAACCACTTAAAAACCACACACCTTTATGAAAAAAACGTTAACTTTATTATGCACTATTTTTTGGTGCATACAGGGCAATTATGCCCAAACCTGCGGAACAGCCCAAAGCCTTTCAGGCTACACCAATGGCTCGGCCCTTTCGCAAACAAGCAGAGAGAAATGGTATTCGTTTAATGCACTGTACCAGAACATGACAGTAGATGTACTTAAAACCGATACAACCATTAAGCAGGTGGATTCTGTGATGGTGTATGGCAATACCTGCACCTCGCCAGTATTATTGCGGAGTTATGGCCGGCCACCGGCTTCCGATAGCCTCACAGGCGCTGAGCTGCGGATGGACAACCTTACAGCCGGTCTCACTTATTTTATCAAGGTAAAGCTCAAATCAACGCCGCTTTACACGATAAATTATACAATGTATTTCAATCAGGCCAATGCATCTACTTTATGTGACATGGTGACCAACGGCGACTTTGAAAATACGAATGGCAACCCCTGTCCGGTTGCGGGCGTTTGCTGGCCCGGCACTTACCTCATTCCGTTTTGGGCCACGGGTTCTCATCAATCGGTTTACATGCATTCGTTAAATTCAAGCTGCCTTCCCAATTTTACCGGCATACCGCACAGCGGCACCTTTTGCGGTGCGGTGGATGCCGGGCAGCCCACCCCTCCGCCAACCATACTCGATCCGGTATTCAGCTACGACAATCATTCCTATTTACGGGTGAGTTTCACACCCCTTACTGCAAGCAGGAAGTATTACGTGCAGATGTTTTACCGCAAAGAGCCGCAGAGAAAACACGCCGGGGATGGCCTGGGTATGTTTCTGAGTGTAAATGCTCCTAACATTACACCTCCACCGCCAAACTGGTCGTGCGGCACCCACATTTTACCAACCATCACACCGCAGATCGATAATCCGGCCGGCAATTTTATGACCAATACCAACTGGTTGCCGATGAGCGGGGTTTTTACCTCACCCGGCGGGGGTGAAAATTATCTGACCATTGGAAATTTTAAATGGGGCGGTTCAGGCTCAACCAGCTACACAACTGTTACAGCACCCGGTGCCAACCTGGTTGGATGCCAATACCAGATTGACGACGTTTCCATCACTCCTATTGACATTAACATGACCTCGGTAAGCATTTGCTCGGGCATGGGAGCAGCGCTTAATCCGCAGGTGTGCACACCGCCTTATTGCACCTCAACCTTTACCTGGGCGCCTGCAGCCGGTTTAAGCAGCACCGGCACATCCAGCACCATTGCAAGCCCTACCATTACCACCACTTATACCCTCACACAAACCATTACCAATGCCATAGGCGCAGTGTTTATAAATACCGCGGCTGTAACCATTACGGTTACTCCCCGCACCTTTAGTTTTGCGCCCACCAGTAACGTGGCCTCTATCTGCACCAACCTGGGCCAAAGTGCTGTAACGCTCAGCTGCGTGAGCAATGCGGCCCCCAATGTCAATTATGTCTGGTTTCCGGGCTCGCTGGCCGGTGCATTCCAGTTTCAAACACCTACCGTTACCACTACCTATACCGTATTTGCCAGCATGGGCGCCTGCACCTATTCCGATATGATCACTGTTGCCGTATCGAGCGTGTGCTGCACCAACACGGTGAACGTGGTTACCACCGCCACGCTCAATGGCGTGATTTTGAACGGGCCTGCCGTGATTAACCAGGACATGGTGATTGGCGGCGGCCTTATTTCCAAACTGCAGGCCGGCGAATTCCAGATAGCGCCCAATGTAAAAATAACCGTGCTTGGCGGCAGCCAGCTGGAGCTGAGAGGCGCCCACCTGTATGCCTGCGGCAATATGTGGAAGGGCATTGAAGTGAACGCCAACGGCCGGGTGGCCAGTGCACCCACCGGCACTAACACCACGCTGGTAGAGGACGCCATTACCGCCATCAGCATTACCAATGTGAACAGCGTGCCTACGCTGAGCCTGGTGGAGATAAAAGGCGCCGTGTTTAATAAAAACTATGTAACACTGAGCATGACCAACTGCACGGCCAATGCACTGCCTATATTTTTTGAGGCCAACGTAATTACCAGCCGGAGTCTTACGTTTACACCCACGCAATGGCCCAACGCAGGCATCACCGCCTCGCACCTGCGAACCGCTGTGAACCCAACCACCGGCCTGCTGGCGCCTTACACGCTTCAGGGGTTCGCCAACAGCAACTTAAAAGCCCCATACGCCGGCCAGCCCGGCCACATTGGGGTGAGGTGCGTGGATGTGGGCAACCCTACGGGCCTGCCTTCTTACGGCGTATCATTAGGGCAAAGCACCACGCTGAACGGCTACGACAATTTTAATTTGTTTGATGGCATTGGTTATGGCATTTACGCGGTAAACGCCAATGTAAACAGCAATAACAACGTGTTTCAGAACATGCTGCGCTACCAGGTGGGCGGCGTTACGTATGGCGGCGATGCCATTTCCCACAGCTGCAACAGCCTGATGAATACCAAGCTGAATCTAACGGATCCTATTGTGACGAATACTTCTTCCGGCAACCGTTTCTGGAACTGCTACCGTGCCATAAACGGCAGCAACCTCTATCAGCTGAATGTGGAGTATGCCATTTTCCGCAGCCGCCAATCAAACCTGGGCGTTGGTTTTTTACCGGGCAACACCGGCATTTACATCAGCAGCTCGCGGTTTCAATACTACATCCGCAACAATAATTTCAACAATATCAAAAACTGCATTACCATGGCGTTTTACGCCGGCAGCAACGATATGGGCAGCGGGCCGCAACCCGGCATTTATGCCGGCAACCTGCACATCGGCAACAACTATTTCGGCGCGCAAACCAGCAGCACACTGGCCATTGTGAACGAGTTTGTAGACAATGCCATCAGCATCAGCTCGCCCAACAACACCGGCTGGCAGGCCATGGCCAATACCAGCCTGAAGATCTGGAGCAACAACCTGAACCGGGTGTACCACGGCATTTCGGTAAACGGCATGAACGGTTATGAAACCAGCATCAGCACCAACAGCGTGGTGATGAACGACGATGTGAACAACACCACCCAGCGCGGCATTGAGCTGGTGAACACGCTTACCCGCGTAACCGTGCTTACCAATACCCTGAGCGGCAGCGGCCTCACCAATACCTTAACCAGCCTGGTGTACTGCGGCAGCAATGCCGGCTCCGGCTCACCCAGCGTGTGCTGCAACAATCTTGATTTTGCTTACAAGGGCTTTGAGTTTAACAGCAGCAACCCCGCCACGGTGTGGAAAGGCAACGCGATGAACAATCTGGGCAAAGGCATGGTGCTTTCATCGGCCGGTGTGATCGGGCCCCAAGGCGGGCCCGGGGCACCCATCGATAACCAATGGACTAATTTTGCCGGTGGCAGCAATGGTACTTGGACGGAGAGTGGTAGCAATGTGGCAAATTCTAAACTAACCATACGGAATACGATTGGAAGTCCATGGACACCGCCAAATAACAACGGAAATCCGACTAATTTGTCTTATGCAACTCCATCTAACTTTCTATTCACCACGGGTTCTTATACCTGCGCCAGTCCCCTGGCCCCACCACCGGCTTATGTAATGGTAATACCTGGCAACGGTGGCGACGAGTCGGAAGACATGGCCTACAGCTCGGCCAGCAGCACCTACCGCTTTTTGGACGAGAACCCGGCGCAAATGGACAGCAGCGTAGCGCTGGCTAATTTTTATGACTCTCTTTCTTCGGCCAGCATCGGCCAATTTAAGCAGGTGGAAGAGCAGCTGTATGCCGGGCAACTGAACACCGCCAAAATCAAGAACAACAGCGTGCTTGCAGGCAACAATGCGGAATATAACTACAAACAGTATTATCAATTATACGACCGTTACGCCCGGGGTATTTTCAGCGTTTCTGACAGCAGTTCTTTATTCACCCTGGCAAGTTTGTGCCCGGGCAGTGATGGGCCCTGTGTGTACCAGGCACGTTCGCTGTATACGCTTTTATATAAAACAGTTTTGAATGTTACCGACAATTGCGACCAGGTATTGCAAGGCAGCCGGCGTTTTAATACCAACATGGCCAAAAATCGCAACACCTGGAGTATTGAGGTCTATCCGAATCCGGGCAACGGGCAGTTTCAATTACTGAACCGCTTTGAAAAAGACGAGCTGGAAATAACGGTGAAAGACATCAGTGGCAGGCAGTTGCTTCAAAAAACGATCGCCATTCATAATTACACCGGCAGTTTAAACCTGGATTTGAACGACGGAGTTTATTTGATTACTCTAAAAAATTCTTTACATGAAAGCGTTACAAAAAAACTGGTTATTGCCAGGTAGGAAGTATTCATTTATTAATAAAATACAGGGAGCCGCTTTTTGCTTCCTGTATTTTACTTTTAATTCAAATAGTCAAATTGTCAATTATGTCCAGAATGGAAGTTTCGAGAAATGTCTTAATTGTCAAACCTCTGCATTTACATACTTTGCCGAACATTGGACGACATGTGATACAAACTTATACAATTATGCTCTACTTAGTGATTTACCGCCAAGCGGGCAAGTGCCTTCGAATGGAAATGGCTGGCAATGGCCTAAAAGTGGGCACAATTATATTATTACAACAACTTACCTCCCAAATAATATTGGACCAATTGGTTATCCAAGCAGTAACTTAAAACAAACTCTTCAAGCAGGTAAAACTTATTGTGTTAAATTTTATTGCAGTATTACCAATCAATCAAGTTATGGAATGGATGCAATGGGTGCATATTTCGGCGATGATAATTTAGATACAATTAAAAATTATGTAAAACCACTTTCCTATTTAACACCTCAAGTGCAAAATCCCTCAGGTAATGTTCTTACTGATACACTTAATTGGATTCTTATAACCGGTACTCTTACAGCGACAGGAAATGAAAAGCGTATCGTATTAGGAAGTTTTAAAAGTGAAGTTACTACAAATTCTCAAATGATTAATCCCGCAAACTTACCAACTATTTTCACTGACATTTTATACGACGACGTCAGCTGCATCGACCTGGATTTGCCGGCAGATGCCGGTCCGGATACCTATACCATACCCGGCGATAGCGTGTTTATAGGCCGTACACCCGATGTGGGTATTAACGAAGCATGTACCTGGTATAAATTACCTAACCTCGCTACCCCTATTGCTACAGTAGCGGGTTTATATGTAAAACCTGTTATTACCTCTACCTATGTGGTACGGCAGGAGATCTGCGGCCTCATCCGCTGGGACAGCGTGGTGGTGTTTCAGAGCGCAGTGGGGATTGAAAGTCAAAAGGGGTTAAGTCAAAATTTAAAAGTTTACCCGGTGCCGGCTCTAAACGAATTGATCCTGCAATGGGATTCAGAAGTATTGGAAAAAGAGTTCAAACAAGCGGAGATCATCAACAGCCTGGGGCAGACCATTGATACAGTAGATTTAATATACAATAACCGCCAAGTGAAAATTTCTGTCGGCCACTTGCCAGGTGGTGTCTACTTGCTACGGCTAAGGGCTGTAAATGTGGGAGGAGTGACAAAGCGGTTTGTGGTGGAAAGATAACAACTGGTCATTTCGAGGGCTTACAGATGCACCCAGGCCCGAAGGAATCTGTCTCTTAAACATTTTCAAAAGATTACTTCGGCCGGGTTATTTTTTGTATTGCCTCGCAATGACATTACGATTGGTAATACCCCTTTCATCACTATAAACCGTCATTCCGAGGGCTTACAGATGCACCCAGGCCCGAAAGAATCTGCCTCTTAACCACTTCCAAAAGATTACTTCGGCCAGGTTATCTTTGCACTGCCTCGCAATGACATTACGATTGGTAATACCCCTTTCATCACTATAAACCGTCATTCCGAGGGCTTACAGATGCACCCAGGCCCGAAGGAATCTGCATCTTAACCACTTCCAAAGGATTACTTAAGGCGTAAGAATCTGTGCGTTATCCCGCTTGAGATTTCTCACCGCCTGGTCTTATTCCGAAAAGCGGTTCGAAATGACCCAATAAACAGTCGTTTCGAAAACGGAAACTGTGCAGTGCACATTTGAGCGAGCTTGCGTGTAAGCAATATACCGAAGGCTTGACAAATCTAATGACCCCTTGCTACAAGCCAAAGCAACGCATAAATACATTCTTTCCATAATTTTTTTCTCTTCCTGTCCAATTTCCATGTTTCCGGTTCTTATTAGTGTGTAATTCGATTATTAACCACTAAAAACAACACACATGGATACATTTTTATCACCCATCGAAAGGCCCCGGGGCCTGGCCATGAAACTGGCCTATTTTTTTACCAGTCGCCAGTTTGGCAAAGTGCTTATGCCTTTAAAAGTGCATTCGGCACGCCTGCCCTCAGCTTTTGGCCTGTTTTACGGCAAAGTGTCGCAGCTCGATAAAAAGCTGGTGTTGGCACCCCAATTGGCCTTACTTCTGAGAGTACAGGTAGCCCGTATCAACGTTTGCCTGTTTTGTATTGACGCCGGGCGCTGGTCCGCCCTTAGTGCTTCTATGAACGAGGCGCGCCTGGATGCCCTGGACCAGTACTCCAAAAGCCCATTGTTTACCGGGGCCGAGCGCGCCGCCCTCGACTACGTAACCGAGCTGACCCAATACAAAAAAGTGGAGGCTGCCACCTTTAACCGGCTGGCACGGCACTACTCCGAGCGCGAGGTGTGCGAAATTGTATGGCTGGCCGCCAGCGAACATTTGTACAACATCACCAACATAGGCCTCAACATTCATTCGGATATGCTTTGCGATGTAAGCAAAAAAACAACACCCGTTAAATAAGAAAAAACTATTACCAAAAATAAAATCACTCAAAAACTATAATCATGACAGAAATTAAAACCATACAAAAAAGAACCTCCGCATCCATTGTGCGAAATATTTTATACTGGATCCCCACAGGTCTTATTGCGCTTGAAACAGCCGCTGGCGCACAATGGGACCTGGTGCGTAACCCATTTGTAAGCAAAATAATGGAACAGCTGGGCTATCCGCCTTATTTGCTCACCATTATGGGCCTGTGGAAAATACTGGCCGTGCTGGCTTTGCTGGCGCCGGGTTTTCCAAGAGTGAAAGAATGGGCCTATGCCGGTGTATTTTTTATTTACGCCGGTGCTGCCTGCTCGCACCTGGCCGTGAATGACAGCCCCGGTGCCTGGGGCCCCTTTATATTCATAGGACTTACGCTGGCATCATGGGCTTTAAGACCAGCCGGCCGACGACTTACCGGCCAGCAGTTGTATGCCCGCTATGGCACCGGAACCGTGCAGCGCAAAGATAAGATCACCTATTGGATTGCCACGGGCATTATTGGCTTTGTGCTTCTTTCGGGCGGCATTGCCGATGTGATGCGTGTGCCTGCCACAGCGGATGGTATGACCAGCCTGGGTTATCCACTGTATTTTGTAACGCTGCTGGGTATTTGCAAGCTGCTGGCAACCATTACCTTGTTTGCACCGCGCTTTGCTGTGCTTAAAGAGTGGGCCTACGCAGGCATTCTTTTCGATTTTTCGGGCGCTGTGATGTCCCACGCGTTCATGGGCCAGGGAGGGCATATTCCCATGCCTGTTATTTTTGCAGGATTAACGCTCGTTTCATGGAACCTTCATTTAAAAGTGCGTGCCGTTGCACACTAGAGGCTATCTCAAAATACCATTGCAAGAGGATTACCCGTTCCCCTCGATGCAGCGCTCAAATTATTTTTGAGATAATTCTATACTTTTTGCAGTAAATAAAAAAAGCAAACCTTTGGGGTTTGCTTTTTGTCTGGATCAAATGGTATTTTAATTAGCCAGTTGAACGTTAATTGCGTTCAGGCCTTTTTTACCGTTCTCGGTTTCAAATACTACTTCGTCGTTTTCACGGATTTCGTCTTTTAATCCGGTTACATGGACAAAAATGTCTTGTCCATTTTCTTCTTTAATAAAACCAAAGCCTTTGGCTTCGTTAAAGAATTTTACTGTTCCTTTTTTCATGGTTGTTTTGTTTGCGCCCGTTAATCACGCGGGCATTTGTTATTTTATTGGTTTGTGATTGCTGTATAAAAGGATGGCCCGAAATTACCGGAATGTCCTTTTTAATGAGTTTATGAATGTCTTTTAAATACGGCATTTCATCGCTGGTGCAAAACGAAAGCGCAACGCCGGGGCTGCCGGCCCGGCCGGTACGGCCAATGCGGTGCACATAGGTTTCGGCCTGCTCGGGCAGTTCGTAATTGATCACATGCGACAGCTTGTCCACATCAATGCCGCGAGAAGCAATGTCTGTGGCCACCAGAATACGGATGCTCCGGTCTTTAAAGCCTTTCAGCGCACGTTCCCGCGCACCCTGTGATTTATCGCCATGTATAGCCTCGGCCTTAATACCGTTTTTGTTCAGCTCCTTGGCCACCCTGTCGGCACCCCGCTTGGTGCGCGTAAATACAAGGGCATGGCCTATTTTGCCGTCGTTCAACACGTGTTTTAATAACGACCGCTTATCTTCTTTGGAAACGTAATAAACACTTTGCTCTACCAGCTCGGCGGTGGAAGATACCGGGTTTACCGATACGCTTACCGGGTTTTTAAGCAGCGTGTTGGCCAGCTTCATAATATCGGGTGCAGCTGTGGCCGAAAAAAACAGGGTTTGTTTTTTAGCCGGCAGTTTGGCAATTACTTTTTTAATATCGTTAATAAAGCCCATGTCCAGCATCCTGTCGGCTTCGTCCAGCACAAAATATTCAACCTGGTTCAGCTTCACAAAACCCTGCTGCATTAAATCGAGCAGCCGGCCGGGGGTGGCTATCACAATGTCAACACCGCGCTTTAAATCCCTTACCTGCATGTGCTGCGATACGCCGCCAAAAATGCTGGTATGGGTAAGGCTGGTGTGCTTGCTGTAAGCAGTAATGCTGGCGCTGATCTGCAGGGCCAGCTCGCGGGTGGGTGCCAGAATAAGCGTACGGATCTGCCTTGGGCCGTTAGGCGAATTGCCGTATAATAGCTGTAAAATAGGCAGTGTAAAGGCAGCGGTTTTACCGGTGCCGGTTTGGGCGCAGCCAAACACATCGCGGCCGCTTAAAACATGCGGGATGGCTTGCTGCTGAATGGGGGTGGGCTGTTGATAACCCAACTGATCGAGAGCCTGCATCAGCGGCTTGATCAATTTTAAATCTGAAAATGTCATTTTATATGAATAGTATTAAGTAGGTACCGCGCACAGCGCTTAACCTGGTTTTAGCTTGTAAAGAAATTGTAGGGTAAACGAATCAAAATGGGGAGGCTAACATTTTAGATTGAGATACAATCTTTTTAAAAGAATTTTCACAAATGTAAGCAATAATACGTAAACTACCAAAAAAGGCCTTTCTGGGGCGCATACCTGCTCCCTTACCAAACCAGGGTTTTTCAGTGCTTTCCGCCAATAGCTGGCCAGCGGCTTAACAATTCTTGTGTTTTGGATGCCACTATTCCGTCAATTACAGCCATGTTTTAAACCGGCGCAAAGCGCCCCAAAACCGGAGAAAAGCAACCGGTTTTACCCAAAAATAATTAACTTTAGGTAAATGAATTAATCATGTCACCCCAAACACATCATCCCGAGGCTACCTATAAAATTTACCGGGAAGCCGGCACCGATTATGTAACCATGCGCTGGAATGGTTACGCTAATAGCCAACAGTTCAGGGAGGGTACGGAGGAAATGCTCTCGGAGCTTATCAGGCACGGGGTGCACAAAGTGCTGGGCGATATTGAACACATGGTGCTTATTAATTCCGACGATCAGCAGTGGCTGCTCGATCATTTTATTCCCCGGGCTATCGACAATGGCTTTAAAGCCATTGCCCTGGTGCAGCCGGTGCATTATTTCAATAAAGTGGCGGTTGAATCGGTGGCTTATAAAATAAATCAGGAAAAACTGAAGATCCGGATGTTCGGTAACAGCGATAGCGCCATTGCCTGGTTAAAAGCCGCCGGAGACTAACAAGGGTCAGTTGGGGAAAATATACATGTACACCACGCGCGAAAGCCTGAAATTGAGGATGGAGAACAGCACAATGACCCCCAAAATAATGAAGCACAGCGCCAGCGTAGGCAATTGGGGAAAGAAAAACCAGCAGATCAAAAATGTGAGCAGGGCCTGGAACACGGCCAATCCATAGCTTACGTACATAGCGCCCAAAAAATAACCCGGCTCGCGGTTATACAGGTAGCCGCACTCCGCACACCGCTCTTTCATCTGCGGCATTTTAAACGGTCCTTTGCTTTTTTCAAAAATCTGGCCCCTGCCACAATGCGGGCATTTTTCAGTGGCTATCCTCAGCACAAGGTTTTTTTTCTTCTCTCCCATGTAGTTTGTTATTGTTATAGCGCAAAGGTAGATACTATTCGCATTCCCGGCTATGACCACTTACGCCAAAAACAGGATTATCGGGACATTTTGTAAATTTGCAGCATGAAACGTGTATTGCCGGTGTTTAATATCGGTCATTTTCAACCCGGGCGTGACGGGGATTTTTATGCGGAAGACATTCGTACGCACGTTATTAACCATCACTTTACCACCCGGCCGCATAAGCACGATTTTTTTGTGGTGGTGCTGTTCACCAAAGGCTCAGGCAGCCACGAGATCGATTTTACGCGCTACCCGATCGGCCCCGGGAGCCTGTTTTTGCTAAGCCCCGGGCAAACCCACCATTGGCGGCTTTCAGACGATATTGAGGGCATTATTTTCTTTCATACCCGCGAATTTTTCGACCAGCCTTTTTCGGCCCAGCGCATAAAGGATTTTGCTTTTTTCAACTCAAGCTACAACCCGCCACTGTTAAAATTGAAAGGAGAAGACCTTCATCACTCCGCGGGCCTTTTTAAAGAAATACTGGCCGAGCAGGAGCGGCAGCTGATTATGAAACCGCAGCGGCTGCTGGCTTTGGTTAACTTGTTGTACATTCACACCGCCCGGCTCTACAAGCCTGTGAAGCCGGCAAAAAGCAGGCGCTATTCGCTAAAGCTGCGTGAATTTGAGGATCTGCTCGACAGGAATTTCGAGACATTAAAATTTCCCGGCGACTATGCTGCAAAAATGCAGATCAGTGAGCGGCACTTGAACCGGATTACTAAAAATGCGTTAAATAAAACACCTTCAGCGCTGATCCTTGACCGAAGCCTGCTCGAAGCCAAGCGACTGATGATGCAGGGCAACCTGCCCATATCGGAGGTGGCGGCTCGCGTAGGGTATGCCGATAGCTCGTACTTTTCGCGGCTTTTTAAAAAACAAACCGGTAAAACACCCAGCGGGTTTATGAAAAGTTACCGGCATTGAAATGTTGAATGATGAATTAGTTCAGGTTCAGGTCCTGATTCTTGTGTCTTGTATCTTTGTCTTTAATCTTTTGTCTTATCAGACCCTGTAAATCTTAAAAATCTCCTCCACCAGCTGTTTCACTTCTTCCAGCGTGTTGTATCTTCCAAACGAAAAACGAAACGAACTCTGAACTTCCTCACTGGCAATGCCCATGGCACTAAGCACGTGCGAGGGCTCGGCCGAGCCGCTGCTGCAGGCCGAACCGCTTGAAAAGGCAAAGGTGGAAAACAACGGAGTTATTTTTTTTCCGGCCGGAAAGGTCAGGTTACTGGTATTGCTAAGCCGGTAGCGGGTGCTCCCGTTTATACGCAGGTCTTCCAGTTCCAGCAATTGATGCTCGAAATAATTGCGCAGCTTCGAGGCATGGGCAGTATTGTCCCAATATTCGCCGGCAGCAATTTCGGCGGCCTGCCCCAGGCCCACTATGCCCGGCACATTAAGCGTACCCGAGCGCCGGGCATTTTGATGTCCGCCACCGTTGATCTGCTCCACCAGGCTTACACGCGGATCTTTCCGTTTTACAAATAAAGCACCCACGCCTTTTGGTCCGTAAAATTTATGCGCGCTCAGCGCCAGGCAATGTATGCCCAGCTCCTGCACATCGCAGCGCTCTTTGCCAACCAGCTGGGTGGCATCGCTAAAAAAAAGAACATTTTTTTGGTGGCAAAGCGTGGCGATTTTTTCGAGGGGCTGCATCACGCCGGTTTCGTTATTGGCGGCCATTATGCTCACCAGTATGGTATCGGGCCGTATGGCCGCTTCCAATTCCGCCAGGTCTATCAGGCCTTCGCGACTTACATGAAGGTAAGTAACCTCTGCGCCTTTTTTTTCGAGGCTGGCACAGGTATCCAGCACAGCCTTATGCTCTGTTTTGCAGGTAACGATGTGCCGGCCCTTGCTGCCATAAGCTTCAAAAATACCTTTCATAGCCAGGTTTGCCGATTCGGTGGCGCCCGACGTGAAGATGAGTTCAGAGGGTTCGCAATTAAGGAGGTTTGCCAGCTGCTGCGCGGCTTTTTCAACAGCCGCCTGGGCCATCCATCCAAAAGCATGCTGCCTGCTGGCGGCGTTGCCATAACTGTTCCGGAAATAGGGCAGCATGGTTTCCAGCACCCCGTCGTGCATGCGGGTGGTGGCGTTGTTATCAAAATAAATCAATTTGTCGGCAGGAACCATCGGGAAATTATTACTTTTATTTTTTTGTTTAAAGGTATAAATAAACATTTTCTGCTGCTCCATTTTGTGGTATTTATCTGGGGCTTTTCGCCGGTTTTAGGGCGGTTTATCACCGCCGACGCTTGGCAGCTGGTTTGGTTCCGCATCCTGATAACGGTGGCGGCCATGTTGGTTTATTTAAAAATCACCAGGCAGTCTTTTGCCGTATCGGCCCGCCATGCCTGGCAGCTGTGCGGCATCGGCCTGGTTATTATGGTGCACTGGCTGTGTTTTTACGGCGCCATCAAGGTATCCAACATCAGCGTTACCATGGTAGCCTTCAGCACCGGCACCCTTTTCAGCTCCATTATCGAACCGCTGCTGTTTAAGCGCGCTGTGCGGGCTTACGAAGTGGTGATCGGCCTCATCATCATCGGCGCCATTGCTTTGATCTTTTCCATTGAAACAGAATACTGGCTGGGCATTGTGCTGGGCATTGCGGCAGCTTTTACCTCGGCCCTGTTTGGTGTATTTAACGGCATTATGGCCCGGCAGCTGCGTTCGGGCATTATCAGCTTTTACGAGCTCGGCGCCGCCTTGCTGGGTCTAACCCTGTATCTTCTTTTCAGCGGCGGATTCGGCGCAGCGTTTTTCACGCTCGGCGAGCAATCCGTTACCGGCATACTGCTGCTAAGCCTGGTGTGCACAGTGTTCCCTTTTATTGCCTCCGTAAATCTTGCCAAACACATCAGCCCCTATACCATCGTTCTTACCGTTAACCTCGAAACGGTGTACGGCATTATCTGGGCAGTGTTATTTTATAAGGAAAACAAAGAAGTAAAGCCCACTTTTTACCTGGGCGTGGTCATTATCCTGCTGGCTATTTTTTTAAACTCTTACCTGAAGAAGCTGAGTGAGAAAAAAACGGCCCGGATTTAATACATTTAGGCGTGCAATTAAAAAAGATCCTTATCATCCGCTTTAGCTCCATTGGCGACATTGTGCTTACCACGCCGCTGATCCGCTGCGCCAAAAGACAATTGCCCGGCACCGAAGTGCACATGGTGGTTAAGGAGGCGTTTCGACCGGTTTTACAGCACAATCCTTACCTCGATAAGCTGCATACGTTTAAGAACGATGTGGCCGAGTTGTATGAAACGCTGAAAGCCGAAGGTTACGACACAGTGATAGACCTGCACCGCAACCTGCGCAGCCTGCGCCTCAAAAGGCATCTGGGCGTAAAAAGCCATTCGTTCAATAAGATCAACCTGCGCAAATTTGCAGCCGTTAATTTTAAAATGCTGAACCTGCTGCCCGATAAGCACATTGTGGACCGTTATTTTGACGCCATTGCTCACCTGGGCGTGAGCAGCGATGGCTATGGGCTGGATTATTTCATAAGCCCTGAAGAAGAAGTAAACCCCAAAACGCTTTTTAACTCCCTGCCTTATGCAGCGCTGGTGGTGGGCGGCTCTTACCACACAAAAAAAATTCCCATCAACAAGCTGGTTGAAATTTGCGAGCGTGTAAAATTACCGCTGCTGTTGTTGGGTGGCAAAGAAGACAAGCCCGAGGCCGATGCGCTGCAGCGCCTCTTTCCTTCGGTGATAAACGGTTGCGGCGTTTATTCGCTCAATCAAAGCGCGTCGCTCATTCGCCAGGCCGAATGGGTCATCACCTCCGATACAGGGCTGATGCATATAGCGGCCGCATTTCGTAAAAAAATTATTTCGGTGTGGGGCAATACCATTCCTGAATTTGGCATGGGGCCTTATTTGCCCGAACCCGAAAACAGGGTGCTGGAAGTGAAGGGCCTGAGCTGCCGGCCCTGTTCAAAGCTTGGTTACCGCCAATGCCCGCTGGGGCATTTTAACTGTATGAACCAGCAGGACCTTTCGGTGATAGAAGAGCTGGGGTAAACAATTTCACAGGTTGTTGCTTCATTGCGGCTTCCGGTTCAGGTTGCTTACATCCAGGTCAACAATTCGGAGTGTTTTATGCGAATTAATGTGGAGCCGCTTAATGCCCAGCTGGCGAACGATGAGCATTGCGGTAAAAAAGCAGGCCGATACGATGGCTGCCCGCTCCTGGAGCAAAGGCCTGTCGTTATTAATGGCGTTATTGGTAACATTCAGCAACGGGTATCCAACGCCTCCATACAGAAAAATTGTTTGAAACAGCCGGCCGTGGTAATTATGCTTGCTGATGCGTATGAACCTTATCTGGTTAAGGGCAATGGCCGTTTCATTATCAAACACCACCAGGCTGTCCTGCAAATGGGCTATGCGATTGCTGCGCAGCTTCCTCTCGCCTTTTAATTTGTATTGCAATACATCGCGCACATACAGCTCGTGCTTTTTCACCCGGCCAAAGGAGCTACAGATCACCTGCAGGCTTTTTTGCGAAAAGCAGGTAAACCCGGCTGCAAGCAGCAATGCGATTATTAATTGCCGGCACATGGATGCTGAAACAAATATAATTCAATAATAAGCCAGGGTACCGTGGCTAAAGCCAAAAAGCCTTAAAATTAAGAAGTAAGGGGAGGGTGTTTTTTAATTGTAAAATTTACGAAATGCCTAAATAGTATCACAAATTTTTGGCTAAATTTGGTCTCCCGGTTTTAAACGTATGACTAAGATTAAATTTGGAACAGACGGCTGGCGGGCCATTATTGCACAGGATTTTACGGTGGACAATGTGGCACGTGTTACTGAGGCCACTTCAAAATGGTTACTAAAACAGCATAAAAATCCCACCGTGGTGGTGGGTCACGATTGCCGCTTTGCCGGCCCTCTTTTTGCAGAAACCACTGCAAAAGTGTTTATTGCCAACGGCATTAAGGTGTTTCTGGCGGTTGATTTTGTAAGCACTCCCATGATCTCGCTCGGCTGCGTGGCTTATAAAACCAGTCTCGGCGTTATTATTACGGCCAGCCACAACCCCCCCTCGTACAACGGGTATAAGGTAAAGGGCAGCTACGGCGGCCCGCTGGGCCCCGAATACGTACAGGAAATTGAAGATATGATTGCCGACACCGTTCCGGCCAACTGGCAGGCGGTAAACCTTGAAAGCGCCAAGGCCAGCGGTATGCTTGAAATTGCACCCCTTGAAGACATGTACATACAGCATGTTGAAAAAAACTTTGACCTGGCGGCCATTAAAAATTCGAAGCTCAGCCTGGCTTACGACGCTATGTTTGGCGCCGGCCAGCGCGTGATGCAGCGCCTGTTCCCCGAAATCCACAAGCTTCATTGTGAAAACAACCCCGGCTTTAACGGCCAGGCGCCCGAGCCCATTCATAAAAACCTGCAGGAGTTCAGCAGCTTTATAAAAAGCAAAGGCAGCATTTCGTGCGGCCTGGCCACCGATGGCGATGCCGACCGGATTGGCCTGTACGACGATAAGGGAAATTTTGTGGATTCGCACCATATTATTTTATTGCTCATACATTACCTGGTAAAATACAAGGGTATGAAAGGCAAGGTGGTAACGGCATTCAGCACCACGGTAAAAATCAAGAACATGTGCGACCATTACGGCCTCGATCACGAGGTGGTGAAAATAGGCTTTAAATACATCTGCAGCATTATGATTGCGCAGGATGTGCTGCTGGGCGGCGAAGAAAGCGGCGGCATAGCCATTAAAGGCCATATACCCGAGCGCGACGGCATTTGGATGGGAATCACCATTTGGGAGTTTATGGCCAAAACCGGCAAATCGCTGCAGGAGCTTATCAACGAGGTGTATGCCATTACCGGGCCGTTTTGCTTTGAGCGTAACGACCTGCACATTAGCGAGGAAGTGAAGAGCCGTGTGCTAAAAAACTGTCAGAGCGGTGCTTATAAGGAGTTTGGCAGCTATAAAGTTCAGCGGGTAAGCGACCTGGATGGTTATAAATTCTTCTTTGACGACAATACTTGGATGATGATCCGCGCCAGCGGCACCGAGCCCGTATTGCGCGTATACGCCGAAGCTTCGGATATGGCCAAGGCCAACGGTATTTTGGCGGCAACGCGAAAGGTGCTGTTGGGTTAATTCGACAGTCATTTCGAACTGCTTATCGTAATAAAACCTGGCGGTGAGAAGTCTCAATTGATATGAAAACAGATTTCTTCCTTCGGTCGAAATGACACTAAAGTATGCCCTCTGATGACAGCGGTTTGTTAGTTCATCCGGTTTATTTTTTCGCTAATCTCCTGCTTTTCTGTATCGGTTTTGGCCAGCGAAAGCGCTTTCTGAAAATTTGTTTTTGCCCTCACATCGTCAATACCTGAATAAAGCTCGCCCAACAATACAAAATAAAAATGATTGTTATCCAGTTTTAATTTTTCGGCCTCTTTAAGGGCCGTTTGCTTATCGCGGGCCTTGTACAGGGCATAGGTTCGGTTAAGCGCCACGCCTGGCGAATAGTTTATAATAAGAAGCTGGTTATACAGCTCCAGTATCTCCTCCCATTTTTCGGCAATGTCATCCTTTACACAGTGCCAGTAAGCAATCCTCGCTTCCAGGTGATATGAGCTCAGCTGATGCCCCTGAGCCGAAAGCCCCAGGTAATGCAGGCCCTGGCTTACCAGCTCCTGGTCCCAAAGCTCCTCATCCTGCTGCTCGTACAATACCATGGCATTTTCGCCGGTTTGCCGCGCATTGAAGCGCGAAGCATGAAAACACATGAGCGCGATCAGCGCATGGGTTCTGGGCTGATTACAAAGCTCGTGATCGGCCAGCAACAGGCCCAGCCGCAAAGCTTCCAGGCAAAGGTCTTTTCTTAAAATGGTATTTTGGGTTTTGGAATAATACCCTTCGCTGAACAATAAATAGATAATGTGCAGTACGTTATCGAGCCGCGGCGGCAGCTCCTGCTCAACCGGCAGCTGCATGCTTATTTTTTCGTGGCGCAGTTTTTCTTTGGCGCGAAACAACCGCTTATTAATAGTTTCCTTGTTCGACAAAAAAGCCTCGGCAATTTCGTCGATGCCAAAGCCGCACAAAATACGAAGTGCCAGGCCTATCTGCGCTTCGCTGGCAATAGCGGGGGTGCATATCGCAAACAACATCTGAAGCTGGCTGTCCTTAATGTTCTGCCGCGAAAAATCAAGATCTGCCATATCTTCCTCTTTATTCTGGCGCAGGGTAATTTCGGGCACAATTTTCTCATGAAAAATTTTATTCCGCCTGAAATGATACAGCGTTTTTTGCTTGGCCACCAGGTACAGCCAGGCCGAAGGATTTTTCGGAATGCCTTGGAGTCCCCAGGTTTCTGCAGCCTGCAAAAAAGTTTCGCTTACAATATCCTCGGCTATCTCAATGTGCTGAAGCCCGTAGAGCTTGCTGATAACCGCCACCATTTTGGAAAACTCCTGCTGAAAAAGCTGCTTAAGCGGTATTTCTTCTTCTTTCATAAAAAATAAAAAAGCAGCAAAACCCACCCCCGGTAAGGAGCGGGTTTTGCTCAGGTTGTTAATCAGGCAAACACAGGCCTTATTTCAACGCTGCCTCCCGCATCAATGGCCGGGCAGCCGTGTGCCAGGGTGGTGGCCTCATCCAGGCTGGCGGCGTTTACCACAATAAAGCTGCCAAGTCGCTCGCGGATCTCCACAAAGGGTCCGTCGGTAATCACTCCGCCCGCTTTCAGCACTTTTCCATCAAGCGCCAGGCGCACACCATTGGCGCCCAGCTTGCCCTGCGCAGCAATACCCCCCACCCAGTCCTGCCACTTTTTTTGCAGCGCCTGCATTTCCTGTGGTGTGGCTTTGCTGTAATCGTAACTCGGCTGCCTGAACAATAACATGAATTCTTTCATTTTTTTGATTTTAAAAGGTTAATACACCCTGATAAGTACCGAAATTTAGGAAATTGGACAGGGGATGAAAAATATTTTTAGTCATTTGAGCCTCAATAGCCGAAAAGCCCGGTTAGCGGGCCGGGCAATTTTATATTTCAGTGTTGAATAGGATTCAATCAGGCCGCAAAGGCTTTATTGCTTTTTTGTTTTGTTGTCAAGGCTTAACGGCCCGGCCCCATGGTAGGCAATTAACAGAGCCCCGCCCAGCATCGAAAGATTTTTCATAAACATGTGTTGCTGCATTTGCCGCATCATCGGGTCTGAAATAGCCCAGAAATTATGCATCATCAGCGTAACCGGCACCAGGAACAGTACAAGGAGCCAGGCTCCCCACTTGGCTTTAAACCCGGCCAAAACACTCAGGCCTCCTAAAATTGCCAGCAGGCCCGACATGGGTACGGCAAGCGCTGCCAGGGGCACTTCTTTTGTGGCGGCATAACTCACGGTTTGGTTTGTAAAATGCGTGAGCCCGCTCATAATAAAAATAAGCGAGTAAAGAATTCGTCCTGTTAAAACAATAGCTTTCATTTTATAGACATTTATAACAATGCAGCTATTTTCCTGCCACGCACGGCAAGAGGCATATCCCCATCCAGGCGTTTTTATGCTACAAACCAGTGGAAAAAAATAAGCAGATTATATTGCCTTGTTACGCAAGGCAAAATGCAAGATGGGTTGAGCAGCATGCTGGTTATTTATCTTTACGGCGCTTCGCTGCGCAAAGCAATAAACCCATTCAAAAGGCCGTACAGCATTTGTTTGCTGGCATCGTAATCAACCGCTGCATTCAGTAATTTTTCTTCGCTTTGAACAAATTCCGATTTTTCAGCGAGCTCGTGGCCGCAGTGTCCGATCATTTCAGCCACCATGCCCTCTTTTATTTCAGGATGGAACTGCAAGCCGAGGATCGTATCCTTTAAAAAAGCCTGGTTTTTACAGCCCGGGCTTTGCGCCAGGCAAATGGCATTTTCAGGAATTTCAAAGGTATCGCCGTGCCAGTGAAAAACGGGGAGGTCGTAAGCATCCAGCGGCGAATGGCTGCCTGTAGCTGTTAATTCAAGCGGGAACCAGCCAATTTCCTTATTTTTTCCAGGATACACGTTTGCGCCCATTACGTGAGCCATCAGCTGCGCGCCCAGGCAAATACCCAGCAGCAGCTTTTGTTCAAAAACGGCCCGCGCAATTATCTTCTTTTCGGCAACCAGCCATTCATAGTTGTCATCATCGTGCACACCCATGGGCCCTCCCATCACCACCAACATATCAAAATCTGCCGTGTCAGGCCAGGGGTCGTTATTATAAACAGCCGTGTGCGAAAGGGTGTGGCCGTTGTCCAGCACCCAGTCTTTGATGTAGCCCATGCCTTCAAAAGGCACGTGCTGTATGCAATGCACTCTCAGCGATTTCATAATGCAGCCTTATTTTCGTTCCAGTAATAACTGTCGGGGTAAGCGCGCCGGCCAAAAACAGCGGTGCCCACGCGTATGATGGTGGCTCCTTCCTCAACGGCCGTTTCCAGATCGTTGCTCATCCCCATCGATAGTTCGCTCACGCTTACGCGGGCAATTCCAAGCGCTTCGATCTCACCCTGGATGCTCTTTAACAGCTTAAAACAGGTTCTTACTTTTGCTTCTTCGGCGCTGAATAAGCCAATGGTCATTAATCCCTTAATGTTCAGGGCATCCAACCTGGCTATTTCTTTTACAGCACTCAATGTCCGCTCCGGCGGCAGGCCGAACTTGCTTTCCTCGGCCGAAGTGTTTACCTGTATATAAATATCCATGCTTTTACCCTCCCGCTCCAGGTGGTTTTGCAGCTTCTGCGCCAGTGCCAGCGAATCTACCGACTGGATGCAGTTGGCGTATTTTACCACTTCCCTGATCTTATTGCTTTGCAAATGACCGATAAAATGGGTGCTGTGCGGGTAGTTTTTAAGATGCTGATACTTTGCTGCCAGCTCCTGCACCTTGTTTTCGCCAATCAGCGTTTCGCCGGCAGCAAGCGCTTCGGCAATTTTTGCGGCTTCAACCGTTTTGGTGGCCAGCAGCAATTTTACCTCGCCGGGCCCGCGCCCGCATTTCAGGCAGGCTGCTTCAATCCGGCGCCGCACCTGCAAAATATTTTGTGTAATGCCAGTCATACCTGTAATTCATGTTCAGGGCAATCCATCCTTATCTCTGATCGTTTCAGCTCGCTGTTTACCAGCCCGCAATAGTTGCGGCCTTTGGCCGAGCTAAAATGACTGCAGGTAAAACACATGCGCTGCAGGCTTATAAAACCGCTTTGCTGCAATTGAAAAATAAGACCGATGATGGTTTGCCAGAATAACTCTTTATCGCTCCTGTTTGTATTTTTAATCATCTGCTTAAAAGGCTCGGCAAAATTTTCGCTTTGCTCAACCACCCTTTGTCCGGCGGCGGTGAGATGCATAAAATAGCTGCGCGTATCCTCGCTCGAGCTGATCTTTTTGACGAGCTTTTTCGCTTCGAGCACTTTTACAGCATCGCTGATGGTGGGTTTGGTAACCCCAAATTCTTTTGCAAGGTTGCTAACCGTTGACAGAGCGTTGGGATGATACTTCAAAAAAATAAGGATCTGCACCTGGATGGGGCTCAGACCCAGCTCTTTTGCCTGCTCCCACACCAGCTGCCTGAAAACGGAAGACAGCTTTTCGAGCCCGGCGGTTATCTTACTGTCAAGGTCCCTATTCTGCTGATCCAGGTTAAATACGCTTCCCATTGTTTATCCGTTTTATCCACAAAGTTAGCAATCCTTACAAAATAATAAAATCAGGCGCAACCCTGCATTTCAACAATGTGATACCCTTTGGCCAAAATGGCCGACTCCACCTCTTCGCTGGCCTTTTCAATGTGGCAAAACCGGCATTCTTTGGAAGAAAGCGGCTGCCCCCCCTGTTGTTTTTCTTTCAGGTACAGCCGGCCGTAGCCGTGAATTACGCCGGCATCGCGCACGCTGGTGGGCGCCAGTATGTCAAAGTGCATCACGTTGCCGTCTTTTTTTCTTACATAGGTGTCCCAAACTGCTATTTCCATAATCCTGTGTTTAATTTAAAAGCCCCGCTGCTGCAGGGCTTTTGTTTTAGCCTTTTACATCGGCCATTGAGGCTCCAAAATTAATATGCAATACGTTGCCATTGGGTGTAACCAGCGCCGGCACCGATTTTACACCCGCTTGCTCGGCCTCGGCAATGCGCCGCCGGTTGCTGCCCAAATGCACCACTTCCACTGCCGAAGGGTTAACCAGGTTTAAAATGTCGTGCTCTGCGCTCACACATACCGGGCACCCGGCGTGATAAAAGATCGATTTTTTCATGTTGATTGTTTTAAAGGTGAATAATTTTTTGGATGGATTGCAATTCCACGACAAATATAGTTAGGATTCCTAACATACAAAAACACTTTAACAAAATTCTATTGTAATTGCTCTTAACATTCAGAACCTGTGCTCAACAAAACGGGTGCTTCGTGGGATGCTGAAACGCCCGCCCGGGGCCAACATTCCAACACCATGCTGCAACATTAGCTTGTATTTTGTACCTTGGGTTTGTTTATCCCTTATGTCCGACATTTTACGCCAGCATATTTCGAGAATTGCTCCCTTATCGGATGCAGAATTTGAGCAGCTGCTCGGGCATTTTAAACCCCTGTCGTTTAAAAAGGGCCAGGTTGTTCTTTCCGAAGGTCATTCGGTGGATACAGAGTATTTTGTGCTTTCGGGCTGTCTCAAGGCGTTTTATATTAACAGCGACGATAAAATGTTTATCCTGCAGTTTGCCATGCGCGAATGGTGGACCTGCGATTACCATGCACTTTACCGGCAAACCCGCTCAACCATTACTATTGATTGCGTGGCCGATTGCGAAGTATTGTCCATTTCGAACGAGGCCCGCGAGAGGCTTTGCGCAGGCATGCACAAGGCCGAGCATTTTTTCAGGATCAGGACCAACAACGGGTACGTGGCGCTGCAAAAGCGCCTGCTGTCGTTTATGAATAACGATACCCGGGCGCGCTATGAAGAGCTGATAAAACAATACCCACAGCTTCTTCAGCTGGTGCCTAAGCATCTTATTGCAGCCTACCTGGGCGTTTCGCGCGAAACACTAAGCAGGTTGTATGCTTCTTAACCTAGGCTTTTAAAATTGTGAGGTACATCACACTGTTTCGCGCAATTTTAGCAATTCCTTTGTAGCTGTAAATAATCTTATCAAAATGACACAGCAAATCTTTAACATCAACAGCGCAAAAAGCTCCGTTTTATGGACGGGCAGAAAAATTACCGGCGAGCACACCGGAAGCATTGGCATTGCATCGGGCAGCATCACCGTAAGCGATGGAAACATTGAACAGGCCCGTGTGGAGATGGATATGAGATCCATTACCATAAGCGATATTGCCGACCCGGTAACCAACCAGCAGTTTGCAGGGCACCTGGCCTCCGACGATTTTTTCTCGTCCGAAAAATTTCCAACCGCCGGTTTCCAGGCAATGAATGTGGTAAAAACAGGCCCTGACAGGGTAACGGTAATAGGAAATCTCACCATCAAAGGCATCACCCATTCCGAAAGCTTTGATGCCACGGTGAGCTTTTCGGGAAGCGAGCTTTCGATAAAAGGAACCGCCAGCATTGACCGGACCAAATACGACATGCGGTTCCGCTCGGGCAACTTTTTTCAGAACCTGGGCGACACCCTGATTTACAATGATTTTAAACTTGATTTATCTATTACTGCATTAAACTGATTGTTATGTGGACAAATACAAAATTTACACAGCTCCTGGGCATTGATTACCCGATTGTTCAGGGCCCATTCGGCAGCGGGCTTTCGAGCACAGAGCTGGCCGCAACCGTATCCAACCAGGGAGGCATGGGCTCTTTTGGCGCACAGCCTTATAGCTATTCGCAGATCGTTGAATTTACAGCGGCCATCCGGCAAAAAACAAACAAACCCTTTGCCATCAATTTATGGGTCAACAACCGGGATGAAGCTTTGAAAACATTCAACGACAGCGATTACCAAAAGCTGGTTAAATTATTCAAGCCTTATTTTGATGAGTTTGGGGTGGCGGTGCCCGAACGTGCCACTGATTTTGGACCGTCGTACGACGAGCAGGTGCAGGCTGTGCTTGATGCAAAACCGCCGGTTTTCAGCTTTGTGTTTGGCATCCCATCGCGCGAAGTGTTAGAGCAATGCAAACAGCGCAACATTATCACCATTGGCACGGCCACCACTCCCGATGAGGCCATGGCTCTTGAAAAAGCGGGTGTTGATGCCGTAGTGGCCACAGGCTTTGAGGCAGGCGGGCACCGCGTATCGTTTTTACGGCCGGCCGATGAATCGCTGACCGGTACTTTTTCGCTGGTGCCGCAGGTGGCCGACAGCGTAAGCATACCGGTGATAGCTGCCGGTGGCGTGGCCGATGGCAGGGGGATAAAAGCCGCCCTGACGCTGGGCGCCGACGCTGTTCAGATAGGCACTGCATTTTTAGCCACACGTCAGTCTAACGCCACCGAAGTGCACAAACAAAAATTATTTTCGGAAGAGGCCAGGTATACCACGCTTACCAGATTATTCACCGGCCGCCTGGCCAGGGGCATCCGCAGCCGGATTACCAGCGATTTAAAAAATTTTGAGAACAGCGCCGCACCCTACCCGTTGCAAAGTCTCTTTTTAAGCGCGCTGCGAAGCAACATGATGCAGAAAGACGATTCTTACATCACTTTTTGGAGCGGCCAGTCGGCACCTCTCTTAAAGTATAAGGATGCTGGTGAATTATTTGCATCGCTGGTGGAGCAAACCAATCAATTGTTCAGCGCGTGACCCCGGCCAAAATTAAACGCCGGGCTTAAGCTAAAAGAACATTGAGCAAAAGAAAGCTCAGTATTAAAAACAAACAAACCCGTAGCAGGCTCGAATCGTTTACCTTTATTATTCTATTTTTCATGTGCGGTTTTTGATCATATACGAACACACTTCATAATTATTGCATGCTTATGCCGTGTGCCCTAGTATTTTGTTTCAGCCGAATAACAAAGTCATTCACGCCATAAAATTATTGCATAAAATTATTTAAACCAAGCCAAAGCCGCTTAAAAACAAATAGCCGTTAACAAGCATTAACTATTAATAGGGCTGACCTGGATCAAATGCAAACATTACAAATATACTATCGCTACATCAAGCCACGCCGCCCTGTTTTACAGCTGATAACAAGGGCTTTGCAGATGGCCGGTTTAGGTTTTTATCTGGAATTGCCAGCAACATTTGCTGCAAGATACGACCTCAAAATTTGCGCAAAACACGTACTAAATCGGTTTTTAATGCGCGCAATACGATGATCAGAAGGGTGGATAATGCTTAACTTTACAAACAAGCTTTTGTTAAAGATTGTTTAAAAACCATACCTGCCTGCATGGATCACCAGCTTTTACTTTCTGCGGTTGCCCGCCACATACAGCTCACCGAAAAAGAAACTGGCTATTTTTTATCGGTCGTAAAGCGCGCTGTGTTTCAAAAAAAGGAGCATCTTTTGCGGGCCGGTGAAATTCCGCGCGTCACCAATTTTATTACAAAAGGCTGTTTGCGCTCTTACACTACCGATCAGCAGGGCGTTGAGCATACAAGCCTGTTTGGCATCGAGGGCTGGTGGATCTCAGACCTTTCGGCCTTTTTAAAACAATCGCCGGCCACTTATGGCGTTATTGCCATTGAGCCCACCGAGGTGCTGCAGATAGAAAAAAACGACCTGGAGGCCATATATGCTACCATTCCAAAATTTGAGCGGTATTTCAGAATTCTGCATCAAAACGCTTTTATTACGCTTAACGAGCGCTACATACAAAACATTTCGATACCGGCCGAAGAGCGCTACCTGGCCTTTCGCAAAAAATACCCGGGTCTTGAGCTGCGCGTGCCGTTAAAATACATTGCCAGCTACCTGGGCATTACGCCCGAGTTTTTGAGCATGCTGCGCAGGAGGCTTGCAAAATCGTCGCACACGATAATGCCCTCCTGAAAATTGCCGCTGATTTTAAAAAATACTTAAACCAGTTTATTTTTTTACCAGGCGCTATCCTGTTGGTTTGCGTTATGAAAAAAACACTGTTTTCCTGTTTTCTGTTATCCACTATTATTATTTCTGCGCAAAGCACCTGGATAGAGGGATTTGCCGGGCACAACCGCAGCACCATCACCTTGGGGTTTAATACCCCCCTGGATTCAGCGGCCAACTACCTGCTTACCGGCACCGCTTTTTTTTACCAGCATTACACCGGCACAGAAAAAGAATTTAACGAAAGCGGCGCTATGAGCTCTTTGTACCGCCGGGTATTTAAGAAGCTGTATGCCGGCGGCACCCTGTATCAAAACAGCATTGGTGGCTTTCAGAAAAAATTCTCGCTCTTTTTTATCAGCTCCAACAAACGCTGCGGGGTGTTATTTCTCCCTTCGCTGGTTCATATCCACAATAACATTTACGGCGAATTGATGGGGCAGCTGTGGCTTACAAAGCCGCTTTCGCCCACCCGCTCTTTTATTGCGCTGTTGCGCGTAATGACACAGCGCGAACATTTTGCCACCCATGCACGGAGCTTTCAGCAGCTAAGAATAGGCCTCGATTACCGCGCACTGAGGTGGGGTGCGGCGCTCGACGCCGATCAATATGGCCCTTCGGCACAAATGAAGATCACAGCGGGATTTTTTCTATACCATTCTTTTTAAAGAACTGTCATATAAATCTTAAACCAGTTTATTTTTTTTGCCTCACTTACCCGGTTCCTTTGCCCTAAAAATAAAAACACCATGAAAAAACTTTTAATGCAAACCACCAACAACCGCGAAGGTTTAATTATCCGCTTCACCATTGCCTGTGTCATGTTTCCTCACGGGGTTCAAATGTTAACCGGCTGGTTCAACGGGCCGGGCTTCAGCCAAACTTACCAGGGCTTTACAGAACACATGCATTTACCCGGTATCGTTGCCACCCTGGTAATCCTGCTCAATTTTTTTATCCCGCTCTTTCTGCTGCTCGGGCTTTTCAGCCGCCTATGGGCGCTGGTGATGATTGTGCTGGTAATGGGCATGATTGTTACGGTTCATGCGCCGCATGGCTTTTTTATGAACTGGTTTGGCACACAAAAAGGCGAAGGGTTTGAATACCACCTGTTACTGATAGGGCTTTCGCTGGCGCTTGTTTTTACCGGCAGCGGTGCTTATTCAGCTGATGCACAGCTTCAGAAAAAAATGTCCGCTTAAGCTAAGGCGAACCTGCACTTTTTAACGCTGCTTTGTTATTACTTCTACTGTTTGTGGCCGCAAAAAATTAATTGTATTTTCAATAGGCTTAATTAACGCCCGGTAACATGATACGGAGAAAATTTATTGCAGCCACCCTGATGAGCCTGCCAGCCATGGCCTTTTCGAATTTAAAAACATTTATAAACACCCGAACGGGCAAAGGGTTTAAGGTAAAATTGGGCGAAGCCCGGTTTGGGGTTCATTACCGGATGAAAGGAGTAACGCTCAATACGCTTGACATAAAAATATCGGGCCGCGATACCGAAGGCGATGTGGCCGTGTTTGAGCAAACCGGCCTTACGCCCAAAGGCGGGCCGCCGCTGCACATACACCCGGCGCAGGACGAATGGTTTTATGTGATCGAGGGTGAATACCGGTTTCAGGTGGGCGATGATAAATACAGCCTTCAGCCGGGCGACACTATTTTTTTGCCGCGCAATGTGCCTCATGCTTTTATACAGCTTAGCCAAAAGGGCAGAATGATTGTTTCTTACCTGCCGGCAGGTAAAATGGAAGCTTTTTTTGAAGTAACGGATAAATGGGCCGCACCACCCTCTAAAGAAGAAATTGCAAAAGTATTTTCAGATCATGGCATGACCGTGGTTGGCCCACCGCTGACTGCTGATTAACTCAAGATTCAAGATTTAAAATTCAAAAAAACTGAATAAAATTCTGCCTCTCCTTGAATTTTGAGTCTTAAATCGTTATGCCTTGTCCGTATCGCTCACAGTGTTTAATCCCGTGTTTCTATTTATACAGGGTTACATGCCCCTGCAGTTCCCTTACCTTAGCATCGCTGCCGGTAAAAGTGATCTTCCAGATGTATACATCCGTTTTACACAAAACACCATTATATAAACCGTCCCAGGGTGTTAAAAAATCTTCGGTTTCAAAAAGCCTCGTTCCCCAACGGTCAAAAATCATCAGCCGGTACGTTTTAATGCCATTGCCCTTGGGCTGAAATCCATCATTATGGCCATCGCCGTTCGGTGTAAAAGCGTTCGGCACATAAAAACTAAACCCATCCTCGATCATCAGGTCTTTCACTATGGTATCGGTACATTCCCATTTGTTTTTTACTACCAATGCAACCGGAAATTTGCCCGGTGTTTCAAAAGCGTAGGAAACACGCTCTCCTTCCAAAGATTGTTTGGTATTATCGATAAAAAACCAGGTCCAGTTTGTTTGCTCGATGCCTGAAGAAGTATTGGTAAAAGTTACTGTATTGATACCGGCCAAAGGCTTCAAAGGCATGCACTCAAAATTAGCATCGGGTCGTTCGTACGCATTTATGAAAAGAGTTGAGGAGCCTACGCAATTGTTGCTGTCTGCAAAATTTGCCTTTACAAAATAGCCGCCCGGCTTTTTAAAACAATAAATCAATGTCGAATCAGAGAAAAATTCGTTGTTGACCTGGAATCGTATTTTTTTTAAAGATACTCCTGCATTGTCTTTTAACCTGACTTGTTCGCAAAAGGGTGCACATAGTTTTACCTGGGCTGCAACAGTGGCCGAAGGCAACCCGTAAACAGTAACCAAAACGGTGGCTGTAGCGCTGCAATTACTGTTGCCAAGGGTTGTAAGCGTATAAATTCCGCCCATACCAGTGCCGATGGCGGTAAAACTCACGTTTTGGCCGCTGGCCGAAAATCCAGAAGGTCCGGTCCATACATAACTGTTTCCTCCGCTGCCGCTCAAATTAACCTGCTGACCGGAACAGCTTTTGGCAGGCCAAACTGTTGCCAAAGGCGCTTCAATAATAACAACTGAGGTTGTGGTGCTTGCTTCGCAATTGTTGGCATCGGTTACCGTTACGATATAAATGCCCGAACCGGCAGACAGCGCCGTTAATGTTGGATTCTGAAGACTGCTCACATAATTATTGGGGCCAGCCCAGCTATAAGTAAGGCCGCTATTGGTTACCATTAATTGCAACAGCTCATGTTCACACACCGTTCCCGAATTAGAGGCAATGGGAGCAGGCAAAGAATGAACAGTTACCAAAACGATAGCTGTATCTTTACAGGAACCTATTCCCGAAACCAAGGTATAGTGGCCTGCAGCCGATGGATTAACATTACTAATAACCGGGGCTTGTAAACTGCTGTTGAAATTGTTTGGCCCGGTCCATTGAAAAAACGCACCTGCTCCGGCTGTAAGGCTTAGGGTTTGAAAGGCGCATGGCGCATTGGATGCAGCCTGGGCAGTATACCCAGGCATAACCATTACAATTACCGACGAGTCGCTTGTGCATCCATCAAGTGTTACCACTGTTACGCTATACACGCCATTCATTACAACGCTTGCATTCGCCAACGAAGGATTTTGCTGGAAAGAGCTAAATCCATTCGGGCCAGCCCAACTGTATGATACTCCGTTCGAGAGACCCGCATAAAGATTGAGCGTTTGGCCGGCGCAAACCGTATCGGCAGAAATGGCAGGAGATGCCGGTGCGCTGACAATTACTTGTTGTTTCAGAGTGTCTATCACTCCCTGACAGGAGTTATAAAGGACCAGTTGCACGGTAAAAATTCCGGAGGCCGAATAAGCGTGCGTTGGATTTTGAGCAGAAGAAGTATTTGCGGTGCCGGAAACGGGATCGCCAAAATACCAGTTATATGCCACAATACTGTCGGTTGCAAAGGCACAGCCCTGAAGCGTATTCGAAACAACAGGCGCCGTGAAAGAAACTGTGTAACAACTGAGTGTATAAGTAAAAGGTGGTGGCGGCTCCCTGAAATAGCTGCTCACAAAATTAGGGAGGCCTTCAGAGGAATTTCGGGGTGAAATATTTTGGCCAAACGCGTTATAATTCATGGCGTTGCCAGAGGCATTGGGAGCATTAATTACGCCAAGCCAGGTTTGGTTATTCCTGGCAATATAGATCTTCCCATCATTGGCTAGCTGCATCTGACAGGCATTTAAAGCAGTTTGCGTGTACTGCGAAGCTACAATGGCGGAGTTTGATCCGGCACAAAGGTTCCACTGATAAATTTCACTGCCATTGCGCGGCGCCCCGTAAAACTTAGTGCCATCAGGAGAAAATTCGCAGCCATAAGCCGTTAAAAAATTGGTTCCGAGACTCAGTGAATTGGAAACAACGCCGGTAGCATTATCAAAATCATACAGTTCAAAAGCCCCAGTGTAAGCTCCGCCTGCCGAAAGGCTCTGGATGCCCAAGCCCAGCTTTTTGCCCGAGGGTGAAGCTTTTAAGCAGCCCTGAGTATTTGATGCCAACGCGATATTTGTCCCAATGGAGGAAATAACCGGAACGGGATTTACACCTAAAGCAGTAACCAGGTTAGCACGAAAACCGGTTCCGGGATAATCGTGTGAAAGCACCCATACATCAATACCGTTACAATGCCTGACACCACATAATTTTTCGGTATTCGCGGCAAACAACAGAGTGTTCTTAACTGTTACTGAGCCCATACCTGCAGCCAGACTCATATCCACAGTCGAATACCTCAGCCCGTCAGGGACCAATCCCACAGCTTCATCCTGTGTAAATACAAAATAAATAGATGCATTACCCGGCTGTTTTACAATTAATGCCGCCTGGCTCGTTGACACATGACCAAGAAGTCCCGAGCCATTTGCCATAATGTTGTTAGCTTTGTTCCATATTGTAAGCCCATCGGTATAAAACAATAAATTTCCATTGGCATCGGCAATACTTGATGTACCTTCATTGAAGGACGTGGCAGCGCCCATGGCGCTGTTAACGATGTTGGTTGGAGGACTTGTCATAAAATCGAGACCCGCAGCAGCGTGAAAATACCATTTTGCACCTTCGTTCTGTGCGAAAACAGCCGCTTGCACTAACACGCTAATGACAGCTATAACGGTTCTTAATTTCATCCTG
Source organism: Bacteroidia bacterium (assembly GCA_044221905.1). Classification (GTDB taxonomy): domain Bacteria; phylum Bacteroidota; class Bacteroidia; order B-17B0; family Aurantibacillaceae; genus Aurantibacillus. Next base: position 114,018 of record JBGAOE010000003.1, on the reverse strand, counting down.
ATAGCTCTATAGATTTTTTTTCAAGACAATTAAAGGTATGATTTTTTAAGCTCCGATCCGTTAAGCACGATCAAGATCAAAAAAAACGGAGTGTCCAAAGACAGTCGATGAATGCTGGATCCAGCGACTGGCGTAACTTACACAGCGAATGGATGAAATGCAAGCAGCACATCCATAAAATAAAAAAGCAAACAGTTGCAAAATCAAAAAAGGCAATGGTGACCTGAACGTAACCACTTATCAAGTATTACAACAAAAAATAAACCATTTATCGTTTTAGAACAAAACCTGCTTTCAAAACACTTGCTGTGATATAAGAAAGTTATTTTGAACTGCTTTGCTTCTATAAAAATCTGCAGTGATAAATCTCTGAATGATACAAGGTTAGACTTCTCTTTAGGGAATTAACTACGCTGATCCTCACGTTGACCATGTCTATAATATTGATTAATTTTGAATTAGCTTTTTAACACAAAACGCTGAGGGCACCCAATAATTAAAATTACAACTCTATGAAATTAATTGGTAATGTAATGAATCGTTTATCTCTGCTTAACTCAGGGTACAGCATTCAAAACAGAAGCCTCGGTGTGAGGATTATAGTTGTGGCAGGTTGCGTAACTATCATTGTACTGGCTGTTAGCAGTGTTATTTTCAATTAACAATTTATTCAAATAAGCTAGTGCTATAGATTTTAACCGCTGTCAGAGTCGTTTCCATCTTCACCCGAATCTGCATTGGCCCCTTGCTGCATTTGATCCTCGGTATCAACATCCTCATCTTCAAAATCAACATCTTCCGATTCACGAACGGTGGCTTCAACAACGGTATCATCCCCTTCATCCTCTCTTTCAGCTTCAGAATCACTTTCGTCATGATCGGATGTTTCTGCAACCTGGTCATGATTTCCGCCTTCAGACTCCGACGCATTCCCTTCATCTTCTGAATCCCTCCTTTCTTTATCAGTACCTTCCTCTTCTCCCTGTTCGTTTCCGGAAACGTTATCTTCCGCTTCTGAATCTTCATCGTCAGAATCCGCAGCTTCTGTTTTTTGCTCGTAAGATTCCCGTTTTACCGGTAATCCGGTAACTTCCGATAACAGGTCAAAAAGGTGAGGAGTTCTGTAACCACGTAAAACCTCCTCCGTTTCTATACTCTCAAAAAATCTTCCGTTACCGATCAGCGCCACACCTTTATCTATTAATGCCTTATTAGACCATATTAATACATCTTCAGGAGATAAGGTCGTTAGAAATCCGGCATATTGCTCCTCAGGCGTCTTATATTTATGACCTAGTTCTTCCTCATCGGTCCAGTCCTCAAGTCTCGGGTCATCTTTCTGCGACTCACGCCAATCTGCTATCGCCTGGTCTCTTGTAGTATGACTCTTGCAAAATTCGCGGAAATCGACGAAGATCGTGTCATACAAAGACCTGGTTTTAGCAATAGCCGCTGAGTAAATCTTTAAATTTTCCAGTTCCCGGGCTCCTGGCACCCCAGCAGCCTCTGGGTGATTGGGAGGCACTTCCTTTGCTTTAAGCCAGTCGGCATACTCAAATCGATCACTTAGCTCTTTTTCGGCAATAGCAGCAAATGCCTCTAAAGGTGTGGCTTTGATCCTCTTATCGTTCGTTGATTCATAAATTAAATAAACTGCCAAAGTTGACAACCTTGTATTCGAATCTATAAAAAGTTGCTCGCCTTTTATTCTGGAGCTTACATAAGCTGCCTGGTCATAAACATTTTCCAATTTAGCTCCTGCCGCCAATATTGTTCTTAGCCGTGCTTCTTTGATTTTCCGCTCATCAGGCGTTGCACCCTTAAAAATATCTGATTCAGCAGTTCTGGGACCGCTTGACGTAGATAAGCTGGGAAGCATTTCTTCGACCAGGTTCTTATATAATTTCGCCGGCGAAAAAAGCTGGATGGGGGCTCCATTCCCGGCAGCAACCGTTGCTTTCTCGTTTTTACTTTTCAGAAATTCATTAGCCATGTCCTGATATGCCCTCAATTGGGCCACTCGCGGACTATTATTGACCATTCTTTGCAATTCATTATTCGAAAGTGCCTTAACCGGTGTAACCATCCGAGCCGAGGATACACCGGCGAATTGACCTTCTTTGGTGTCCGCCGCCACCGAATCGTTTTTTTTCTGTGGGTTTTCAGTCTGTTGTTGCTTCGTCATCGGTGGCTCGTGCTATTGTTGGTAAAATAAGCGAACGCATAAATGTATTGATATTTACCCATACCCAATGCGTGATGAGAAAGCTGCTATTCTAATATGGTGCTAAAAACAAAAACACTGGCTTGAGGTTACTCAACATCTGCAAGGTCGGTTTTACTATCCAAATTAATCAGGAGGATTGTACCCGGTTGCATTTATTTCAAAAAAGTATAATGGGTCACCAGGCAGCCTTGAATTTCGCTGGCGCTGGAAGACGCAAACTTGTAATTAGCAGCCAGGATCTTATTAAGCGCTTTGGTGATGGCCAGCTGATTCGAAATACGATATCTTTCCTCCGTGCTTTCCAGGTTTATCGTTTCCGAACGCCCATCCTCATACACGATATTCAGTTCGCTTTTCCAGTTAAAACCTTCACCTCTTTCAAAAATACGCACGGTAACTAATTTCGATTCCCGATGCGAAGAAAATCCATAAAATAATAATGCCATTATCGCTATGGAAAGTGCTCCAAAAATTTTAATCGCTTTTTTCATCTTCTTAATTATTAATTAATATACAATATAATATTTATTTGATCTCTTGATGCTCTGATTTTATGATCAATTGCTAATCATTTGAAACAGGAAACAATATCTTAAATTCCGTTTTGACTCCTATTTTGACAAGAAAAACGGGGTATTTCGAATCCAAAATTTAATTCAGTAATTACTGAGATCGCTCGTTTGTCGGGCGATTTACTTTTAAGACAAAGGGACTGACACCTAACTTAATAGGTTGGTCCCTCTTTGCGGAGAAAGAGGGATTAACGCGCTCACGCTCGCTGATCCCTCACTGCCTGACTGAGTCGTAATGCAAAAGACAATCCCACTTCGCGGGATTTCTTTTTTAGTTTGCCTCCATTTTTGAAGCAAAGCTTTCAACGCGTCGTCAAATTAAAAAAGGCGTCCTTCGGGACGCCTTTTGCATTTTTCAGCGGGCTCAAATTTACCCTGTTCGAACCAAATAACCAACGAAAACCCTCAAGAACTTAAAGAAGCCCAAATTCAGCGATTTTTAGCCGATTTACGGGCGATAAGTCACTTCTGCAAGGTGTTTAGGGTTAGTCAGAAATAGGGGCTGTTATCGTATTTTACGGTAATTTTACTGTAAAGATCCCCCTTAGGGTCTCAGGTAAATGACTTTACAACGAATTTCTTACCGCTATTTAAGTGAAAGCTTGCTGTTGAAAAGTTGGTAAGGTATTTTTATTTTAACCTTGAAAATTTATTCCTCAGTTATTTCGGGTGGATTTATCAAGTTTTACGGGTGATTTTCAAGTTCTGAGGGGAGGTGAATTTCCTGCCTTAATTCAAAAAATATTATTTAGACAGTTTAAGAATTCTTATTGCTCCTTTTGCGACCAAAACAAAAACAATGGAGCCCACAATTAAATCGGGATATTTGGAATTTGTGAAATAAACAATTGCACCAGCTAAAATAACTCCAATATTTACGATTACATCATTACTCGTAAAAATTACACTTGCTTGCATATGAACCTCTTTGCTTTTTGATTTCTGAAGAAGGTAAAGTGAAACCGCATTTCCTACTAAGGCGAAAAGCGAAATGATGATCATTAATTGAAATTCGGGAACTTCCTCAATCCCCAAAAACCTTCTAATAACCTCAATTATTCCAAACAAAGCTAATGCCATCTGCAAATATCCACTCATTTTAGCAATTTGCTTCTTTTTAGACGCTAAATGACCAACAGCATATAAGCTTAATCCATAGACCATAGCATCAGCAAGCATATCAAGGCTATCGGCAACTAATCCCATTGATTCTGAAATAAACCCTGCGATAATTTCCAAAATAAAAAGCGAAAGATTGATCAATAAAACAGTCCACAGTAATTTTTTTTCTTTTGAATGGTCTTCGCTAACATGTGTATAATTACTTTCTTCACTACCAATTAATGAAGCCCCAAGTTTAAGGTCGTTAACAGCATTAAAAATAGACGTTATATCACCTTCATGGTATATATATAAATTTCTATTAGGGATGTCAAAATCAAGTTTCATAAAATGCAGACCTTGTAATTTTAGTCGGATCATGTTTTCCTCTGAAGGGCAATCCATTTTAGAAATATAAATAGTTGATTTTTTCACAATGCTAAAATACAGTAATAGATTCTCGATAGCTACATGTAGATGACTTTTACTGCGATTTTCTTGTCGCTATTCAACTCAAAGCTTGCTTTTGAAAAATTGGGTCGGTTTGTTAATCCAATTGATTGATAATTCGAAAACCCAATTCCTTCGGTTGGTAAAATAAACCCTTTGTCTATTTCGCCATTCTCATTTTCATCGTGAAGAATATTTACAGCATATTTACCTATCGGAAGATTGCTAAAGGTTACTTTAGATAATCCATTTTGGATTTTTTCTTTCAATATCTTACAACACTTTTTGTAATCTTCATCGGGAATCGTCCCATCCTTATTATATAATGCAAACTGGACAATACCTTTCGAGTTTTGTAGACCATTTACTTCCACAGTTAAAGAAAAGTTTTCTCCCTTTTGATTTTTAAATGAAGATAAGGTCAATAATGATATGCTGACTAGTGCCAATAAGAGTAGTTGTTTCATTTTAATTCGTTTTTCTATTTGCAATTTTTTCTTTTAATCTGTCTACTAAATAATAAACCATTGGCACTAAATAAACAGTTAATATCAAGGATGAAAAAAGCCCACCAATAATTACCCAAGCCAAACCGTTCTTCCATTCACTTGCTGTTCCTTTGCCAAGGGCAATTGGTAACATTCCTATAATCATAGCTATGGTTGTCATTAAGATTGGACGCATACGACCTTTTCCTGCAATTATTAAAGCTTCTTTATAATGTTTCCCCTCTGCTTTTAATTGATTGGTAAAGTCTACAATTAATATGGCGTTTTTTACTACTAATCCCATGAGCATAATCAATCCAAGCAAAGCAAATAAACTCAGATTGTTTAATGATAAATTCAAAGCCAAAAACGCACCAATAGCAGCCACAGGAATTGAAAACAATACCACAAATGGGTAAACGAAACTATCATACAAAGCCACCATGATTAAATAAATCAATAGAAATGAAATAAGTAATACAGAACCCAATGCGCCGAAACTATCATTTTGTCTTTTGATATCACTACCCCAAGTCATTTCAATTCCATTAGGTAATGGATTGTTTTTAAGGTAAGCTACTACATCATCGGCTACTGTTCCCGAAGGTCTGCCAAGTGCGTCAGATGTAAGCGTTACCGCTGGCTGACGATCTTTTCTTTCCAATAAGGATGGGGAATTATCTCGTTCTACCGTTGCAAACTGCGAGACTTCTATTGGTAACCCCATTGGATTAACAATTGAGAGGCGTTGTACATCTTCATAGTTTTGTCTAGTGTAACCGTCAAGCCAAATTCTTACAGGATATTCTGTTCCGTTTTCTGTTAATGTAGCATCGTCATTGCCGGTAAAAGCGGTTCTTAAATTAATACCAACATAAGCTGTTGTTAATCCTAAGCGTTGCATTTTATCTTTGTCAGGAATTATTTTGTATTCGGGACTTCCTTGTTCTACTGATAAACGTACATTATCTGAACCCGGTATTTTTTCAATCACCGATTTTAAATCGTTACCTGTTTTCATTACTAAATCTAAATTACTGCCACTTAAAGTAATTTCAATTGGAGCTGAACGGGGGATCAATCCTAATGCAGCCATTGAGTAATTTATTCCCGGAAATTTCATTTTTAATTCTTCCCGAAGTTTTTTCATAAACTCTTCAGTAGGTTGGTTGTTTCGTTCTTTAGCAGATTTCAACTGAATAGTAAACTCCGTTTTATTAGCGGAACCTACTCCTAAACTTCCAATGCCCGTGCTCGGACCACCTATGTTACTAAATACAGTAGAGACATCTGTTTGCTTGATAATATAGGTTTCTATTTTCTTTGCGATTAAATTGTTTTGTTGAATGGAAGTTGATTTGTCAAACTCTAAAGCCATACGAAATTTACCCTGATCACCAGTAGAAATAAGTTCTTTACCAATGATGCCTTGTTTCATTATTCCCAAAGTAACAGCGAAAAGTACAAGAACTATTCCTGTAAAAATCAACTTGTGGCTAAGTATCCATTCTAATTGTTTGCCATACCAATTGGTGAACTTTTCTAATTGATGTTCAAAGCCAAGTAAAAAACGATTGAAGAAGTTGGTAGGTTGTAAATCCTCTTTTTTGCCTATTCTTGAAGCTAACCAAGGTGTAAGCGTAAAGCCAACTAACAAACTTGTTAGGGTTGAAGTTACAACAACTACTGAAAATTGTTTGAGCATATCTGCCACAAATACTTGTAAAAACAATATCGGTAAAAACACAACCACGTCAACCAAAGTGATCGACAATGCTGAAAATCCAATTTCCATACGCCCATCCATTGATGCAGTACGTTTTTCTTTACCCATATCTAAATGCCTTTGAATGTTTTCCAATACCACTGTAGCATCATCAACCAAGATTCCAATAATTAAAGACATGGCGAGCAAGGTCATTAAATTTAAAGTGTATCCTAAAAGCCACATAACTGCAAATGCTGTAACCAAGGAAGTAGGGATAGCGATGATAACAATTAATGAATTTCTAAAACTTCGTAAAAACAAAAGCATCACTAACGAAACCAATATAACTGCTAAGCCCAAATCAAATACAACTGAGTTAACTGCTGCAATTGTATTATCTGTGCTATCATCTGCAATGATAAATTTTACAGATGAATTACTGTTTTGTGCTTCGATACTTTTAAATTTTGCACGAACCATTTTTGAAACATCAACGGCATTTGCATCGCCTTGTTTTTTTAATAGAATTCCAATGCCATCTTTTCCATTGTATCTGCTGATAGATGTTGTTTCCTTTATTCCATCAACTACTTGAGCAACATCTTTCACATAAACAGGACTACCGAGCATTGGCATAGCTACCTGAACATTTTTTATATCGTCAATTGTTGCAAACTTTCCGGTTAAACGAACTGAATTATTCTCCTGATCCGTTTGTACTTTTCCGGCAGGTAAGTCTAAGCCTGAACGATTAATTGCCTCAACAACCTGATACAATGAAATCTTATATAGTTTTAATTTATCTCGGTTTGCTTTAACCTGTATCTCTCTTTCTTCTCCACCTAAAATCGTAAGCTCTGCAACCCCTTTTATTTGTTGAATTTGCGGAAGATACTCATCTTTCATTTTTTGATAAAACTCAGTTGCAGGCAAGTTACTTGTTGCACTAATGGACATGATGGGTAGATCATTCGGAGAAACCTTACTCATTACCGGACTTAAAATATCCTGTGGTAAATCTTTGCGGATATTGTCAATGTAGCGTTGTGCATCCTGCATGGTTTTATCCAAATCAGTTCCGTATTTTAAATTGGCAATGATGATAGATGCATTTGGTAAAGATTTAGTTACCAAATAATCCACTCCTTCTAAGTTAGATAAAGCATCCTCTATTTTTCGTGACACCGAAGTTTCTACTTCATTGGGTTCTGCACCGGGATACACCGTTTTAATAACCACAACAGGTTGATTAAAATCAGGCATCAATTCATAGCTCAAGTTTTTATATCCTATTACTCCCAATAAGGTAAGTACGCTGAAAAGAACAATTATCAGCGAAGGACGTTTTATTGATATTTCTGTAATATTCATAATTCAAATTTTATTTAACAGTTACATTCGCATTGTCAAATAGATTAATAAATCCATTTGTTACAATCACATCACCTTCTTCTAATCCCTTTGCCACAACAGTTTTATTTTTTATTTTTTGTGCAATAGTTATGTTATGCAAAACAGCCTTCCCATTCTTTACTTTATATACTTGTGGTTGACTTGAAGAGCCTATAATGGCAGAAGAAGGTATAATAATTCCGGTTTTTTGATTATCACTTTTCAAATTTACTTTACCAAACATTCCAGATTTGATTTTTAAATCGGATGTGTTACTTACGATAAACTGAACAGGAAAACTACTGCCCATATTGGCTTTACTACCTATCATTGTTGCTTTACCCGACAATAGCACATCCGAATAAGCATCTGCATTAATCGAGAAGGTTTGATTTAATTGAAATGAACTCAAATCATTTTCAGACACATTAACGGAAAATTTTAAAACTGAAATATCTGTAATTTGAAGCAATGGCACACCCGGTGCAGCAAATGCTCCCTCTTCAGTAAGTTTAGCAGTAACCACTCCATTAAACGGTGCTTTGATGGTTGTTTTATTAATTTGTTCAAGTAAAGTTGCTCTTTGAACTTTTGCAGATTTTAAACCTAACTCTGCTTTTTCTAATTGAACCCCTTGTACAGCATCTGCATTCGCTAAAACAGTAAATCGTTTTACATCAGCTTCTAATCCTTCAACTTGAACCTCCGCTGATTGTAATTGCAATTTCAATAGTGAATTATCTAACTGAATTAATGATTGCCCCTTTGTTACAAAAGTTCCAACATCAACTAAAACATCATTTATCTTGCCTTGTATTTCAGCGCTAAGCTTAGTTTCTTTATTAGGTTCAAATGTTCCTGAATAAGCAAATTCAGCACCTATTAATTCCGATTTGATTGTATCTACCTGAACATGGATAGCTTGCTCTTTATCATATTGATAAACTTTATCTTTTACGATTTCTTTATTGCTTTTTAATTTTATGACTACAATTGCAATTAATGCCAATGGTATGATGATGTATAAAACCTTTTTCATTATCTGTTATTTTTAATTATTAATTTATTTCATTTTTAAAATATTTCCTGATACTTTTTTTAGTTCTAAGTCTGCCTTCATCACATCTACCAATGCCGACAAATAATTTTGTTGTGCTTCCTTTTGGGTATTATCTGAAAGTAAAACATCTGTTAATGATGCAACACCCTCCTTTTGCTGAATAAGTGTTTTAGAATAAATTGTTTCTGCTAATGTCAATTGTGATTTTGCATTTAATAGATTAGAATTTGCAACTTCATATTGCATTTGTGCATTTTCTATCTGAACGTTTTGTTTATCATTTAATAATTCTAATCGAGTTGTATTTTGCTTGATCTCTTCTCTCTTTTGAAAAACCTTGTGTTCTAAAGTAGTACCGGAGAATATCATCCAAGACATTTTTACCCCGGCAAATCCAATCGGGTACGTTTTAAAGAAATCATTTGTACCACTGTAGTTTCCAAATCCGGTAGTTCCATAAGTACCATAAAGTGAGAAAGAAGGTAAATGTGATAGTTTCAAAGTTTTTAATTCAGATTTTAAGAGCTGTTCTTTCGTATTAAACAATATTATGTCAGAGGTTGGTTTGCTTGTATATTTTACTACTTCTGACGATGTGCTAAATGTTTCTTCAATTGTAATTGGTCTGGATGGTGTTATGCCCAATTGAAGTTTTAACAAATTAAGGATTTGTTGATACTGTGCATTCGCCTTACTTAACTGTGTATTTAGCTGACTTTGCTGAAGTTTAATTTTATCTACATCTGTACCCTTTGCCATTTGTTGTGAGTAAAGCAATTGAATATTACTAAGTAGTTTTTCGCTATTACTTAATCCGTTTTTGATAAACACAATCTGATTTGATACTAACTGTGCATTGTAATACAAATTAGAAACATCAAATACCACTTGCTCCTCGGTTTGTTGAAACTGTATTTGATTTAATTCTTTTGCTCTTTTTGAAACCGTAATTGCTCCAATAGCTTGAGGGTTGTATAGAGGAACATCAAGCGTTAGATTTGCATTCAAATTATGTGGCGTACCAAATTGAGCCTCTTTGTAAACGCCTGCTGGTCCACCAAAAACGGATGCAGGAAGTAACTGATACGGAAGATCGGTGTAGTACCGATAGTCTACATTGCCATACAATTTTGGCACTAAACCACCTTTTGCTTCCTTGTTCCTCTCATTGGCAATCTCAATATCGCCTTGTGCTATTTTCAACGTTTTATTATACACTAATGCTGTATCAATACATTGCTTTAGTGACCAATTTTGAGCCTCAGAATTGGTTGTAAAAATTAAAATGGTGAAAACCATCAATAATTTCAATTTTAATAAGTGAGTATTTACTAACATAACTAGGCAAATTTTTTTATTTGATTAATAGTAATTGAGTGTCTTCTATTCCTTCTACCCAATGTTTTACGTTTGGCTCAATGTTAACCATATCGCCACTTGAAAGATTTTCTGTTACCCCTTTTTCATTTTTAAAAACTACATTGCCATTAATACAAATAAGTAATGCAGGAACAGTTGTTATATGTTCTTTTAATGTGCCGTTTGCTTTGATTTGTAAAGCAGTTACATTTCCTTCAGTTGTAGAAAATAATTTCTTTTTTTCATTTTTAAAAACTACATTGCCATTAATACAAATAAGTAATGCAGGAACAGTTGTTATATGTTCTTTTAATGTGCCGTTTGCTTTGATTTGTAAAGCAGTTACATTTCCTTCAGTTGTAGAAAATAATTTCTTTGCGCTGACAGGCTTTTCTTCGGTATGGATTGATTTTATGTTCATGATTTCTTTTTTATTCAAAGTATATGTTAAATAATTTATAAGAAGCTTTTATTTCCTCAAAGGTTTGCAATGCCTCATCGTTATTTTTTGATTTATTCAATTTGTCTACCATATCAATATAAGGCAACAACCATTTATGTAATTCATCATGGGCTTTTCCTTCCATTGTACAATTTGAAGTTAAGAGATCAATGTTTTTTTGCAAACTTGCACCAAGTTGTGTGAAGTCCTTTAGTTCTGTATGTTTAGCTTCAACAAAACGATTAATGTCTGATTCCATGTTCCTAATATGCGCCATCATTGCAGGAACAACCGTCCATTTAGCTCCGTTGTTTAATTCAATGGAGTCGCTCTCTGTATGTTGGTGTTCGCTTTCCTTGGATAATGGTAAAGATTTAGTATTCGAAATCTCACTATTTTCCTCCTTTACAGGATTATTGCAGCCATAGGTAATGCCTATAAGAACCACAATTAATATTGCTAAATATTTTTTCATTTATGCTAATCTTTTTTTTGTTATAAAGAACCACGATATGCCTGCAAATGCACCTGTAATAGCAATACGAGAAAGCATGGCTTTAATCGTTTTTTGCTCGTAAATTCCACCTGTATTTGCGTGAATTAACAAACCAACAAAACTCACAATAAGGATTGTTGTTGTAATTAAAAGCAATTTTGTTGCCCACTTCTTTTCTGTAAATAATCCATATGCCGCAAACAGATACATAAACCCTGCAATGAAATTTGAGACTACAACAAATAATACATAATTGCCTTCCTTCTCTCTTATTCCAAATAAATCAAATATTACCGAGGTACTCATAAAGAGTGTTATTAATGCAAATAAAGTAATGATAACTGCTGCTGCTTTTAAAATAATTGGTTTCATGAGTTTTTTGTTAATGATTAGTTTCTACCATTTTTAATATTCCATTCAATACTTTATTTCCATCTTTTATCAAATCAGATTTATGACCCGATAGTTTCCATTTAAGAACTGTAATTCGCATCCCACCCATTATAATTGTTGTTGTTGTTGAAACGCCCACTATTTTACTAAAAGATCCATTTGCCTGCCCTTTTTTTACAATACTTTCTATATGATTCTGCATCAATTCCATCATGGATGAAACCGTAGATGATAATTCTTTATTAAACTGAAAAATACTTTCAGAAAAAATAACACTAACTACTGAAGGCTTTTGTACAAATGTTTTTAATTGCGAATCAAACAGATCTTTCAAAAGTTCAGATGGACTGCGATCTTTATTAGAAAGTATCGTATCAAGCCTTCCCTTCATTTCCTCAATAAAATAAGTTAGCAAGCCAAGTAATATTTCGTTTTTGCTTTTAAAGTGGCGATATAATGCTGCTTCTGATAAATTTAAATCAGCAGCAAGTGTTTTAATGGTTAAATCCTGAATGCCATGCTCATCAATTCTTTTAGTAGCGGCTTCAATGATTTCTATTTGTCTTTCAGAGAATTTATTATTTTTCATTTTCAAGTTTCATTTTATAAAAAGATATTCCTAACCAAATTACAGACACCGTCATGCTAATTGCGCCAATAAGCACAAAAACCGGAGGCGCACCCAAATACACTTCTAACAAAATGCCTATCGGCATTAATAGCCCAATTAAACCAAGCCACGAAATTGCAGTTGTATTTTTAAGTTGATTTTTAAAATGTAACAGTAGGTAGCCAATTAAAATATTTAAGAAGGCAAAAAGATTACCGTGTACATGGGCTAATCTTGTTTCAAAGTGTTTACCTATTGAGTAAGAATTAATCCACTCTTCCTTACCGGGAGCAAAGTCTCTTAAATATATCAATAGAAAGCCGTATGCCATAAATAATCCCATTACAAGAAAACCGATAGCTATGTTGTTTTTTCCTTTCATGATTTCAATGTAAGTTAGTATTCACTTACAAAAGTATTAAACATTTTGTTCCCCCACAATTATTTATGCAATTATTTTAACATGATTTAAATCACGTTGATAAAATACAACGCCAGTAGTTTTGATTAGACTTTCGCAATCTAACTTGTTACCAATGAATTACGTGATAAAAAGACTACATTTGCTTTGAAATTATGGCGAATACCAATCCAACAGAGTTAGAGTTTGCAACTGTTTTTAAAGATAAATACCGAAGATTGGATCAGTATGATGTGATAAATATAAACCTTGCAATAAGACATAAAACCGGATTAACTCCTGCTTTAAAACTTTTGGATGCTCGTGCTAGTTGGAGTATGGATAAAAAAGCCAAAGAAAGGGCTAAAATAGAAACCTCCGCCTCTGTAACTAAAGCAAGGGCTATAGTTGTATCCAATTCTATTAAAGCGGCTCTATTTAAGTTTTTACAAAGTTTTTCTAAGCAAGGCTATCCTCAAGAGATTTTTTCTGATTGGAATGAAGCCTATGAATGGTTATTGAAACAGAAATAATAATTTAAAACTAAAAAGGCAGGTCATCTTCGGAGGGCTTTGCTTGCGCTGATTTTGAAGCTTTATCAGCTGGTTCTTCTATAGAATTAATGAATTCTACAATACTTGATATGCTTCTGAATATTAACAAACTCTCGTGGTAATTTAAAATCGAATTATCGTGAGCGAAACTTTGATTATTTCTAACATCATTAAAAGCTTCCAAATTTGATATAGCGGTTTTTAAAATTCGTTCAGTCATAACGGATTTTATTAATCCACTTTTGGATAAATACTTAACATATTCTCCAAAAAAACTATGAAGAGGTTTATCTTTATCATAAGCGATTCCATGCTTATCGCATAATTCTCTTACGAATTTAACGGTATAGGTATGTAGCCTATCTAATGCGGTTTCTGGCTCGTTTCTTTCAATTGCTTCTCTAACTTGTTTGGCAAGTTTATGAAAGTTAATATCATCGGACGTTGCTTGTATTACTTGAATTTGTGCGCCAAGAGATTCCGATTTCAATTTATGTGCTATGGCTTCGCAAGCCTTTAGTGATTTGAATTGGTCATCGCTAATTTCATCTCCTCCGATAAACTCAGTCCAATATTTAGTAAAAGCTTCTATTAGCAACCCAACTTGATAATCCGTTTCTTTATCCCAAACGCCTCTGATTCTATTTGCCTTTGAAGTAGTACCCCCGTTATCATATTTAGCATTGTAAATATCAATATCAATTGCATCATGAACAAATCGTTGTAATGTATTATTACTGAAATTCAAAACGTATCCACCACCCATATCGAGGAATGTCTCAAGTCGTTTCTTTTCACTAAATGATAAATTTGCCATAATCTCTTTTTGAAAACTAATTAACTTCCTGCGAATCTATCTTGGAATTTAAGTCTGAGCCATTTTCAGTAGTAAATAATCCTTCGTCTCCTAACCCAATCAAATCATCTATTTCGCTTCTAACAGAGACCCCTTTTAATTGTTCAAGTTTATTAATCAGATGAAATGTTCTTGCATGAGCTGCCCTTAATAGAATATTATAACGAAGTGGTTTAATTACGGTTGCCCCTTCCGTTAAGTCATTATCATATTGAGGTAATATTTCAGAACCTAAAACATAAGAAATCATTGGAGTGTCAATACCAATCTTGTTAGAATCCCTAATAGCTCTACAATATCCCATCGCTTGATCTTTTTCTTTTCCTGTAATAGGCACTCCAGATCTTTTGAGTTCTACTATTATTACTTTGTCAAATCCCGACACATTATGAGTTGAATCAAATTTATCACTAGCATAGATTCCAATTGACGTGTCCGGAATAATTATGAAATCAGGTCTTCTTGCAGAATCTTCGACTACTGCATTACCAAAATACGCCTTAATAATTGTAGAAAGTGTACGATTAGAGATAAATGAAATAGACTCGAATTCGGGACCGAAAATCCATAATCCACGATCAAACAGTGGTTGCAAATCGTGTAATTCGTCAGCTTCTTTATTGTCAGAAAGTTCCTCAAGTCGTTTGATTAATTCTAATCTCCATTTTAGCTCGGAAAGAACTTTCTTCGCATCATCAATACTCCATTCATCTAAAATAGAATTCAAATTATCCAAATCATGTACTGAATACTGGGCAAGTTTTTCTAAAAGAGAATAACCTGATTTCGCCTTCTCTAGCTTTGCTAGTATCTCAACTGAAGCCTCTAATTCTTGTGGTGAAATAGTTGGACATTTTACTTGTACTTCATCTATAAATTGTGAAATAACTTCTTTAGAAAGTGTAGGCAATGTAGCAAGAGCAGTTCTGTTATCAGTCAAGGCTTGAATTTTTCTCTCTCTCCTTGTTTCATAAAGCAAATCTCTTAAATCATCTTTTACGAAATCCGCAATTGCTTGAAATATTTTTCCCGAAAATTCGGTTACGTAAAATCCCGACCAATCTGGCTTAACTAATTTTTTCTCTTCTAATAAATCAACATGGACAATGTAAAGAACCTTTTTAGCAATAGGATGTCGTCCATCAATTAATAAATTTTGGTCAAATTTAGATATCCAATTAGGACTACCAACTAATCTTCTTTTTACCCAATATGCAATACCATTTTGTTTTGTGTTTCTTCCTTTTTCGCCAAGTATTCTTTGTATGGAAATCTTTTGACCATCTACTTCAATAAATTTCGTTTCAGTTAAGTGTGGAATATCAGTTAAGGCTACTAAATGACTATTAACAAAAACTTGAAAGGCAGGATCCGCCATAAATCTTGATCCAATTAACTCAATAACTTTTGAAGAATCTATTAGTGTGATTCTATTTGTATCAATAGTCGCTGAGATTGTTGTTCCATGTTCCTTTTCATCAATTACCTGATGAGAGATTTCTTTTACAACAAATGGAGTAGCACCATTTATTGCACGAGATACTTCAGCAATAGTATGTTCTCCGTCCTTTTTTGTAGAAATTGTATATTTGTCGTTAAAACAAAACATAGCATGTCGTCCCACTCCATTCCTACCAAAAACATGGCGAGTGGAGTGTCTTGCATACTTAGGAAATATAACATCTTTTCCCCCTTGCTCTTCTAATCTATTGTAGTTTAATTTTCCCCATCTATAGAATAGTTCATTCTTTGTCATTCCAATCCCATTATCGGAAATTGAAAATGTCCCTTGGCCATCCGGCCACTTTATTTCAATGTTCGTGCCGCCTGCGTCCCATGTGTTTGCAAGTAGTTCCACTATGGCAAAATTTTGATCTGAAATTATTTGACCTGCGTGTTGGCGCATAAATTCATCTCCAAAGGTTAATTGAAACATATCAACCTGTTCAGCTTTTTTATTTTCTTTTTTCTTACTCATACAAATACCATTTAATGAATTTAATTCCCCTCCACAATTTTAATTTCTTCTTCGGTCAAATCATACAGCTTATAAATCATTCCATCAATCAGTTTTTCGATTTCTGTTGTATCCTTTCCTTTTTTAGAAGCATCTATTGCTTGACCAACGCAAACTTCAATTTGTTTTTTAATTTTATTGTCTGACAATTTAATAGGCAATTTAAATAATTGAACTGGTTTTACTTCAGGAAATATTCTTGCTTCCTCATTTACCAAATCGTTATATATAAAATCCATAAGATTAGAATTTAATAATCCCAATAAGTAGAAGTAACTTATTTTCGAGTCTTCGGGAAGTTGAATTATTAAACCACTTTTTAGGCAATACCATTTTTCATCATCATAAGCAGCCATAATTCTATTAGCGGTTTGCCTAATTAATATTTTAGGACTTTCAAAAAGTTTCTGTCTTCTTGGTCTCAACATTACATACCAAGGAATCACACCACTCTTGGTTTCAACCCTTGCCTCCAATTTACTTTTATAATTTTTAAGATGATTCAATACTTGTGGATAATTCTTTATATCCATTTTATTTGTAAAATAAATAATCCCCTTGCCCGATTTCGGTGAAATATTAAATCTATTTATTTCGCCACCAATTACCAATTTTTTCACAATCTCATCTTCAAAATTGTTTTTAATAGCATCATCAATTTTAATCACAAATGCTTCGCCAAGTCCGGGACTAACTCCAGTAGCAACCTCTTCTGCTACATCTTTTAAAGTTAGATTGCCTTGATAGCATTTATTTATTAGCCCTCTATTCTCGCTGAAAATGAAATTATAGCCAGTATTATTTTTAAAGGTCGATGACGGTAAATAAAAATTAACTTGATTCATTTCTATAGACAACTTGTCTCTTTCTACCTTTGTCATATCTGCATAAAGAAATTTATTTTCTGAAATTTCTTTACTGACAGATACAATGCACGTTGGAGCAGCAATACCATTAAACACATCATCTCCCAAATTCAGTACTTTTATTAAACTGTAATTATCAAGCAAATATTTTCTTGTTTTTTCAAACTCAATTTGATTCAAAAAACTGGACGGAATTATAAGGGAAGTAGTTGATTTTGGTTTTCCAATTTGAATAAACCTACTCACAAAATAATTAAATGATTCAGGCGTCCTAATATGAATATGATTGTAGCTTTCTTTGTAATATTCTTTAAGACTATCAGAAAATGAAGCGCCATAAGGAGGATTTCCAATAACAACATCAAAACCTTCAAAGTTTCCATTCATATCAAGTACTTCAGGAAATTCAAAACGCCATTCAAAAGCATTACGGTAAATAACATTGCTTTTTATATCTTCTATTAGCGTTTCTTGTTTGCTAATTTTTTCGGTTAGTTTTTTTACTTCAAGGTCGTATTCCTTTTTTTCTTTGGGTGTTTTTTCAAACAAGCCTGTTTGCATGGTTAGGTTTATTAATTCGCCTTTCCATTTATTCAAATCTTTTAATTCCTTACTGTTACTGCTTATTTCAACTCTAAAATCATTTTTAATAGAATTAATAATTTGCTCTAAGCCACGTTTTAATTCTTTATCGTGTGCATTTTTATAATCGTGTACAAAGCCTTTGTATTGGTTGATGTTATACTTAATACTTTTTAACGCTTTGCTTAAATCAGCATCTAAAGCAAAACGACTTATTAAAGAGTTTCCGCACTTTATGTTGATATCAATGTTTGGGAGTGTTTCTAATTCCTTGAATTTAGTTTCCTCCGTATAGTAAGCGTTCTTCAATAATTCAATCCATAAACGTAATCGGCAAATTTTAACTGAGTTCGGGTTAATGTCCACCCCAAATAAACAGTTTTCAATAATAGTTTGTTTTTCGTGAAAGAGTGATTTCTGAACTCGTTGGGTTTCTTTATTAATGCTACCGTTGTTTACTTGATATTCAAAAATATCCTGTCCATCGTTATAGGTAACAATCAACTCATCATTTTCAATTTCTATGTCATAGCCTGATAAACGCACCCCCTTATCATCAGCCAATATGCCAAGTTCTGCCTTAATAGAAATTATTTCATTTAAAGAAGAAACCAAGAAGTGACCGGAACCAACAGCAGGATCACATAAATGCATACTGTTTATTAGCGCATTAAATTCTAATACATCTTTTCCGGTTCTGCGGTCAGCCATGTAATTTTTTAAATCTTCAAAGGCTTCGCATTTCCATCCATAAGCATCCTTAAATTTCTGCAATACCGCCAAACGTATGGCTTGTCGGCACATGTACATAGTAATAAAGCCCGGTGTAAAAATTGAACCGTCTTTATACCCGTTTATTTTTTCAAATATTAAACCTAATACCGATGCGTTTATTAATGTTTTGCTATCTTCTTGTATTTCTTCTGAACCTTCTGAGGCAAAATCGTATGCTTCCAAAAAGTCAAATAAATATTGTAAGCCATTTAAACTTTTTGCAATGGGTTTGTTCTTCGCATCACGCAACACAGTTCCACTATACAAATCCAAATCAAGCGCATCATCAAGACTATTAATTTTAATTGTTTGATCTTCCAACTCGCTAATTTCAAACAAAGAACTATTGAGGTAAGGGATGTTGCCAAACTTTTTAGTAATAGCTTCGTTTCTATCACTCTGCTTTTTTGCTAATACTTGAAAAAAGAGTTTATACAACTCATCGTATTGAGAAATTTTAGTGTAGTTTAAAAACTTGTAGGATTGATCGCCTTTATGGTACTTTATTAATTGGGCTTCGAGTAACTTTAAAAACAATACCCGATTAATCCATGTGATTGAAAGTTCTAAAGCAAGATTAAATAAACGCTCTTGACGATTCTCTCCGTAGGAAGAGATATCCGGAACTTTATGAAGACTGTCTTCTAAATCTAAAATTGTAATTGTATTTTCTAACAGCGAACCTGCATCTCTTTTGCCTTCCTGCTTTCTGCGGATTAACTTTTTGCTACCTTCTTTTACTTCTTCTAATCCAATGATGTGCAATAATTCTGAATAGAAACCTTTATCTAAAGAGTTGCTATCATTTGCAAATTGAATTTTTAATAAATGAATTGGGCTGAATATCTTAAATAAAGCAATGAGTTTATTATCATCTGCTTTGTCATTATTCTTTAACGGTTTTTCGTATTCACGAATATCAAACCATGTAAAAGATATATCTTCTTTTAATTCATCTAAAAACGGTTTTGCAATTTCTTTGTAAAATAAATCTGTATTAGTGCTTACCTTTTGTCCGCTATCCCAATCTTTAAAAGCTTTTACAAGTTTGGTGTTTTTAGCAACTACTTTTTCAAAAAGAGAAGCGTCAAAAATAAACCACTCATAAATGTTTGTTATAACCAAGTGGCGGATGTCAATATTCTTTTCATTAACACGTTCACGTAGATAATACAAAATTAATTCGTGCATGGCTTTGGCATTAAGGTTTTGCCTTGTAACCATGTCGCCTTTATTAGTAGGGCGTTTTACCTCAAACAAAACTCCGCTTGGTGTTTTAGCTTCTTTACCTGTATGAATAACAAAATCTGTACGCCCTTTTGTAGCGACCAAGTAATCTTGCTTATACCAAGTATCTTTTAGAAAATCCATCAAATGAATTTTCACATTCTCTTCGCTTTCTTTTTCGTCAATTTGTCCAAGCAACTTTATTAGGTTACCCTTAAATAACTCAATATCCGGACGCTTTGGTTTAATTAACCTGTAAGCTTTATTAAGCGATTTTTTTAAACTTATTTCTTGTAGCTTCATTTTTTGCTAAATTCTTTTTTTACTAAATCCAAAGCTTGTATTCCTAATTTATCTGCTGTTATAAAATCGGTGATCTTATCTGCCATCCAAAAAACAAGTAATTCTTCAGGCTTTAATTTAAGAAACTCTGCCAATTTAATTACTTGCTCTTTTTGCGGTCTGCGTTCGCCACGCTCCAACTTGCTTACTAAAGCAGTGTCTACTTCAAGAAACGCAGCAGCTTGCCGTAAAAGCAATCCTTGGCTTTCACGAGCTTGTCTTATTTTATCTCCGAGGGTATTCAATTTGAATAGTATTGACTTGTCATAATTAGTCAAATATATCAATTTTGAACTTTTAGACAAT
Source organism: Bacteroidia bacterium (assembly GCA_044221905.1). Lineage (GTDB taxonomy): Bacteria > Bacteroidota > Bacteroidia > B-17B0 > Aurantibacillaceae > Aurantibacillus. Next base: position 93,796 of record JBGAOE010000003.1, on the reverse strand, counting down.
ATTCTTGAAGGGTTTATTTTTAAACTACTTTTTAACCTCTTGGGTTCAGCAGTTCTGATAGAGAGAGTAGTTTTACCATAACTGCTTTAGATAGCATTTGAAAGCACTTCTCGGCAGTTTCCGCCCAAATCGGTAAAGCGAGTTAAACCCCTGCCGTTACTTTACGCTAAAATCGAAAAACTTTAGAAAAGATTATAAAACAAACGAAAAAGATTGCAATGAACGTCAAAAATGCGGAAAGCGTAAAATACACTTGTTGCACCTTTGTTTTTGTAAACGATAAACGCCAATACCGTTCAATAAGAACCAATAAGGTTCAATGCGTTCGGGAACCGGCAAACAGTAAAATACAGTAAACGACCTTTGAATTTTTAAACGTAAAATACAATAGCCATGAAAGAAACGAACGAAGAAAAAACAGAACAAAAACAAAACAGAAACAAGACCGAAAAAACTTTATCAGGAACAGATGCCGAAAAAGGTGTTTGGGAAAAAGCAGCAGATACCATTGCCGGAGACAATAAATTAATGGGGTCTGTTTTAAAACTTGTATTAAGTCCTATTACACTATTGATTGGTGTCGGTTTATTGATCTATGCCTTTATAAAATTAAAAGGACAAAAGGAGGAAATAGAAAAACTGAAAGCAGAAAACCTTAAGCTAAAAGAAGACTACACGGAGCTTGAGGAGGATCTTGAAAAAGTAAAGAAGAAATACAAGAAGATAAAAGTGTTATCGGAAACAGAAACGGAGAATCCCCATTTAGGAATCGGGATGAATGCAATCAGAGATGTTATACCAATAACGCAACCAGAGAAAAAGAAAACATATGAAACCGCTTATTTATAAAACGAAAGACATGGAAAATAAACTCATAGTGAAACGATATAAAATTCCGGAAGACCTGCTGATGGATATTTTACGCATTCTGTTTGGTAACAATATCAAGCATAAAATTATTGGGATTCAAGAGCGACAAAACATGGTATTGCTAAACGTGAATTTTGATTTAAACTCTCTTAAGAATAGAGAAGCCAAAGAAAACATGGAAGGCATATTAACTGATTACAGCGAATACATGAAAGGTTTGCTTGGCGATACAGTTTTGATGTTGGATGAAGAGGATGATGAAAACGAATATTAAACCGATTAGAATTTAAAAAGAATGGAAAGCACCTGTTTATATTGCGGAGGGCATTTTACGGCAATACGGTCGAGCAAAAAATATTGTAGCGATAACTGTAAGCAAATGGCATACTTTAAAAGAAATGGCTTGGTGCTTTCGGGAACAACGGAATTAGAACCAAGTTTAAAAATGCCAGTAGTTAGCGTAAAGCCTTTTACTACTGATGAAGTTAACGTAAAATACGATAAGGAAAAAGATACCGTAAAATACGCTAATGAAGAGCTTAACGTAAAATACGATAAGGATGAGCGAAGTGAATTTGAATTTGTACCGCTGGCGGATGCAGCAGAAGAAGAAGAAGAAGAAGAAACCGAAATAGCAGAATCGAATAATGTAAGAGAGATTGAAAAGGAAACTCAGAAAGTTGAACCAATCAAAAGATCTTTAAATATTGAGGAAGAACAAAAAGATGAAAACGAACCTCGTTATAAATGGATCAACAGTAAACTCATTAGTTTAATTGAAAAAAAATACGAGCAAAATTCTGGAGGCATAAAAATAAAAGAGCCTTTTGACTATTGGGAATACGAAGATGCAAAACATATTGTTTGGGTAAACACTCGCTTTAGATGTTTAGCCGAAGGATTAATAAAGCTAAGTAATTATAGCCGGATTGACCAGCACACTTTGCTTTGTATAACGGATGCATTTAAGCGATTGGTTACAAGTACAACTTTTAATAGGCTACCAAATGATTATCCTTTTAAGGAATTAATTATTGAACTCTTTCTAGGACTAAATAAAGCAATTGAAGAAAAGAGACATTTAAAAATGCTTGCTTTCAAATTAACAAAGGAAAGAAAAGCACAACTGATTTGCATTAGACATCAATTAATGCATCACACACCGGAAATTAAATTTTCTGAAATAGATTTTGTTGAAGAAAAAACGCATGAAGAAAAAGTACAGCAATTAATCTCCAGTAAAAATGAAACAGAAAAAAAGAGTGATTGGAGATACAGGTATGAAGCACTAAAGAAGCAAGGATTATTAAAAAGTCAACAACAAAATAAAGCTGCATAACATGAAACAAAAAATAAAAATAAGATCGCCTTGTTAAATTTTGGGATAATAAACTATACAGGGTAAAGCTATATAATCAACCTAAAAATTGGGCAAACTTAGGGCGATTTTGGGGTATTTCTTTATTCCAAAAGATGTACGTAAATTAGCTATAATATTGAATATCAATACAATAAAGAAGAAAAAGGAGTGTTGAACGGAAGTCAAAAAGAGAAATGAAAAGTGAGAGCGAAAATAATAAAGGATTAACGGTTGAAAAACTAAGAATGATAAAAGGTTATGAAAGTGTAAGCGATGAACAAGCAAACAAGATTGTATTATCAATCAAAAAACTGGCTGTTCTTTTATGCGAACATCTTTCAAAACTAAAAAAGAAAAACGAGATCGATGATTCAGGTGAAGCAAAAATAATTTTGTTGAATACTGAAAATGACGTTTCGGAAATTGAATACAGAAAACAAGCATAAATAATTAATAAAAAAAGAAAGGAGGCAAAATGACAGAAGAACAAATAATTGATAATCGGTTTGGACGCTTTGGTAAAAAGGAAGTAAAACAATCCACATCCAATTTAGCAGTTATGTACACAAGGGTTTCCGGCAAAGGTCAGTTTGATAAAAACGAGTCTTTGGAAACTCAACGTAAATCAATTGAGGAATATGCCAAGCGCAATAACCTCACAATTGTTTCAGCGTTTGGTGATACTTATGAAAGTGCAAAAACCGATGCGAGGAAAGAATTTCAAAGAATGTTGAGTTTTGTGAATACAAGCAAAGGAAAAATAAGCACCATTTTGGTTTACAAAATGACTCGCTTTAGCAGAACAGGAGGCAAAGCTATTTCCATTGCTGATGAACTAAGAGAAAAGCATGGGGTTCATATTAAAGCAGTAACAGAACCAATCGACACATCTAATCCAAACGGAGTTCTGTTTCATGATATGCAATTGTTATTCGGGCGTTGGGATAATGAACAACGCAAGCAAGTGGCAATGGCAGGAATGAAAGCTAAGTTTGAAAAAGGAATTTGGGTTGTAAAACCACCACAGGGTTATGATATAGTGAGAACAAGTGGTGAACGTAAAATTGTTGTGAATGCGGATGGAAAGAAAATAAAAAAAGCGTGGGAGTGGAAACTAATGGGCATGAAGAATGAAGAAATTATTTTGAAGCTTCAGGCTATTGGTGTAAAAATGTATAAACAGCAATTGCATAAAATTTTCATTAATCCGTTTTATTGCGGATTAGTATCACACGGAATGTTGAATGGAAAAGTAGTTGAAGGAGTGCATGAAAAAATGATTACTAAAGGAACGTTTATGAAAGTAAATGAAGTGATTTCTTCCTCGCCTAAATTCGGAGTGCCTCATAAAGCAGAAGATGTAAATATTCCGCTTAAGGTTTTCATCAAATGCTCAGATTGTAATCAGCCTTTTACAGGCTACATTGTAAAGAAGAAGAACTTGTACTACTACAAATGCAGAACAAACGGCTGTAAGTGCAATAAAAGCGCAAAAGAAATGCATCGTTTGTTTTCAGAGGAACTTGAGAAATACGAAGTTAAGCCTGATTTAACCGAAGCAATCAAAATTGAATTGGAAAGCACCTACCACGAACTGAATAAAGACTCCGTTGAAAAGGAAGCGATCCTTAAGGCGAGAATTGTCGAACTAACCAAGGATATTGAAACGCTTGAGGAGAAGCACTTCATAAAAGAGGAGATGCCCAAGGAAACCTACGAACGTTTTAGAGTAAAATACACTAAGGAATTTGATAATATTCGAAAGGAAATGGCAACTTGTGGTATTTCCATTTCGAACCTAAAAGAAATGATAAATGAAGCTGTATTTATTTGCCAAAACCTTCGCCAACTGTGGCAAGATGGCGGTATTACACTGAAAGAAGCATTGCAAAATTTACTCTTTCCGTCCGGTTTGGTATATGACAAGAAAAACGGGGCATTTCGAACCTCTGAAATCAACTTTATAATTGCACAAATCGCCCGACACACGGGCGATTTTGCTATAATAAAAAAGGGACTTAGTTCTCTTTTTGAGCCTAAGTCCCTTTCAGCGGTCAGGGGGGGATTCGAACCCCCGGTACGGTTTTACACCGTACGCCGGTTTAGCAAACCGGTAGTTTCAGCCACTCACCCACCTAACCAGTAGCCTGAATTTTTGGCTGTGCAAATTTAATTATTTTTTGATTACAACCTAGTTTTTTTTCCATTTCCTTCTAAAACCGCTGTGCCAAATTACGCCCTGACAATCACAGACTGCGCCACTTATAAAGCCAAAAACACTATGCACCCTCGTTCCAACGGATGAACCCAACCCCGGGCGCGTACAATTTTGTACGGTCATTTAAATGAAACTTATGAAACCACAATTATTATTCCTCAGCGTTTTAGCAACACTGGGCTTGCAGGCAGGCCGTTTGGCTGAAAAACCTGAAAAAATTTCCTTCACCGAAAATAAAGGCCAGGTGAGCGACCAAAACAACAAACCCAGGCCGGACGTTCTGTACAGCGGCAATGCAGGCGATATGACATTTCATCTCCGCAACGGCGGACTCAGCTACCAGTTTACCAAAATTGACAGCTGGAAAGAAGAAGAGGATCCAAAAACCCGAAAAAAAACGAAAACGCCGGAATTTTCAACCATTTACCGTTTGGATATGGATTGGCTGAATTGCAATGTCAGCCCATTGATGCAAACGGATGAAACATTGCCCGGCCATAGCAATTATTACCTGGCAGCCTGTCCGGATGGGGTAAAAAATGTAAAATCGTACGCCGGTGTTACTTATAGAAATCTTTACGATCATATTGACCTTCATTTTTATGAAAAAAACGGCGCCCTGAAATACGATTACCTGGTGGCCGCCGGTGCTGACTACCGCCAAATACAGCTAACTGTAAAAGGGGCTCAAAAAATAAGCTTAAGCAGCATGGGCGAACTGATTATTACCACGCCGTTGGGTACTATTAAAGAAGCCGCGCCGCTGGTGACACAGGATGGAAAGGTGTTGTCGTCAAAATGGGTGATCAAAAATTCGGTGTTGAGCTTTGAGATCATGAACCTGCAACCCGGCAAAGCCCTGGTGATTGATCCATTGGTGCGCGCCTGGGGCACGTATTATGGCAACGTGTATTCCGAAGGGCTGGCAACTTCTACCGATGCGTTAAACAACGTTTATATGTCGGGCAGGGCCGAAAACAGCACCCTCATTGCCACTGCCGGAAGCCACCAATCAACCTGTGCCGGCCTTTCGGATGCATTTTTGGTTAAATTTAATTCGGCAGGGCTACGTGCCTGGGGCACCTATTACGGTGGAAATTCTGACGACCGCGGCTATGGCTGTGCTACCGATGCCAGCGGCAACGTATTTGTGGCCGGTGTTACGGCCTCCCCTGCAGGCATTGCAACACCCGGCAGCTATAAGCCCACATTTTTAGGAGGATGGTGCAACGCTTTTCTTGTAAAATTTGATGCCACCGGCGCGCGGTTATGGGGCACCTATTACGGCGAATGGGGCCCCGATTGGGGCTTTGGCTGCGCTACCGATGCGAGCGGCAACGTGTACATTACAGGCATTACCTCATCCACTGCCGGCATCGGCAGCGCGGGTAGCCACCAGCCGGCACCTGGCGGATTACAGGATGCTTTTCTTGCAAAATTTAACCCGGCAGGCGTGCGTCAATGGGGAACCTATTATGGAGGATCTTTAAACGATGTAGGGAATGATTGCGCCACAGATGCAGCCGGCAATATTTACATGTGCGGCAAAAGCGAATCCGGCAGTACCATTGCCACACCCGGCAGCCACCAGCCGGCATACCTGGGAGGTGATACCGACGGGTTCCTCGTAAAATTCGACGCGCAGGGCCTGCGCCAATGGGGCACTTATTATGGCACCGATGCACCTGTGGCAGGCATTGATGCTGTTCTTTCCTGCGCCACCGATCCGTCGGGCAATATTTTTGTTACAGGAGCCGTTTCTTCAGGCACTGGAAGCACTTTAACCCCAACGCCCGGCAGCCCCAGCCTGATAGCAACGCCAGGCTGCCACCAGGCGCTGCCAAGCGGCGCGCAAGCAGATGCTTATTTAGCGAAATTTGATGCTACGGGCACACGCCAATGGGGCACGTATTATGGTTCGGGCGGCTATGCCTGGTCATCTGCCACCGATTTAGCAGGCAACATCTATGTTGTGGGCGAGGCCGGTTTTCAACCTGTAACAGGTTTTGATACACCGGGTGCTTTTCAATCGGTGTTTGGAGGCAACGGAGATGCGTTTATGGCTAAATTTAATACTGCCGGTGTGCGCCAGTACGGAACTTTATATGGCGGCGCGGGATTTGAGGTAGGAAGCGGCTGCAGTGTGGACGCACTGGGCAATGTTTACCTTACCGGTTTAACAAGCACCTCCGGTGGCACTGTTATTGCCACACCAGGCAGCTACCAGCCAATTTACGGCACAGCGCCCAGCAATGCCGGAAACGCTTTCCTCGTTCAATTTTCGGACTGTGCGGTAATTACCAGCTCTGCAGCAACACACCTAAACCCACTTTGTTACGGCGGCGCCACCGGCTCGGCAACGGTGAATGTTTCGTCCCTAGCCTCTCCATTAACTTATTCCTGGGTTCCGGCCGGTGGCACCTCTGCTTCGGCCAGCGGGTTAAGTGCCGGTAATTACAGCTGTATCATCACCAATAGCTGCGGCGCTTCTGACACGCAATCGTTAACCATTAGCCAGCCTCCGGCTGTTGCTTTACAGGCGTCTGCAAGCAATTCCATCATCTGCCCTGGCAATGGCAGCACATTAACCGTTAACGGAAGCGGCGGCACAGGTGCTATTGCCTATGTGTGGAGTGGAGGCACCAGCGGTAGCGGCACATCCGTGGCAATAAATCCAACGGCTACAACCATTTATTCTGTTACCGGCACCGATGCCAATGGCTGCAGTGCCACCACGGCTGTTACACAAACCGTAAATACCTGCCTTTCTGTTGGCAGCATAGCAGAAAACGCTTATTTCTCCGTTTATCCCAATCCAGCCAGCAGCCAGGTAACCATCGAATTATTTCAACCGGGGTTTGTAAAACTGTTTGATGCCTTGGGCCGCTTAATTTTAATGCAGCAGCTGGTGAACGAAAAAGCCGAGCTGAACCTGGATGCTTATGACAATGGTATTTATTTTCTGCAAATAAGTCAAAACGGTTTTGTGAAAACAGTAAGGCTGATAAAAGAATAGGAGATTTAAAAGATAATGCTGTATCTTCATTCAACACAGGCAGTAAAGAAATTTGTTCGCGTGCCGGACAGAGATTTTGAGCCTGGCAGCATTTCGCCAGCACTTTTGAATGACAGAAAAAGAACCGGATTGAACTGAATTTGCCATATAATGGCCACCTTTGTAACGCAGGGGTGGCCATTTTTCAGACCGTGGTTTATCGCAGCATAATTAGCGGCAAGCGCCCGCAAGTATCAAGAGGAATTAAAAACAGGGAAAGGATCATTCTCCTAGGTAAAGCTCTATCAAACCCTCAGGTGCTTTGTAGAACAGCTTTTTCTGCACTTCGTCCACCCTGTCAATAAATTCTTCCACCAGGGGCAGCATCACATCTTTGCCTTTGTGGTTTACGTTCAGCAGCACCTGCTGCCCATTGTCGCTTACTTCGGTAATGAGGCCTAAAACACCGTGGCGGGCATCCACCAGCTCAAAGCCAAGCCAGTTAAAATCCGCTTCGCTGTCATCAATAAGGCCGGCATCGATAAACACTTTTTTGCCCACCAGCGTTTTGGCTTTCTCCACCACGTCCACTTCCTCCAGCTGCACCACCAGGCTGTTGCCGTTTTCCCTGATGCTGCCCACAAAATAAGGTGCTTTGGCGCCCGCAATTTCAACAAACAGCACCTTGAGCTCATCCATAAAAAAATCGGCTTCGGCTTTTAATACCAATTGACCTTTGAGCCCCTGCGTTTTGCTGAAATATCCTAAAGGAGCAAGGTTCATGGGTTAAGCGCCGCCTTCACAAAGCTCACAAACAAAGGGTGCGGGTTTTCAACAGTGCTTTTGTATTCGGGGTGAAACTGCACGCCGATAAAAAACGGGTGTGTGGGTATTTCGATGATCTCCACCAGTCCGGCATCGGGATTAACTCCCGAAATAACCATACCGGCCTGTGTAAACTGCTTGGTATACTCGTTATTAAACTCGTAGCGGTGGCGGTGGCGCTCGCTGATATCGGTTTTTCCGTAAATGTTGTATGCCAGTGTGCCTTCCTCTATCCTGCAAGGATACGCGCCCAGGCGCATGGTGCCGCCCTTGTGCGAAATATTTTTCTGTCCCTCCATCATATCAATCACGGGGCTGTTGGTGGCGGGGTTCATTTCGCGGCTGTGCGCATCCTTAAGGCCCAGCATGTTGCGGGCAAACTCTATCACTGCACACTGCATGCCCAGGCAAATGCCTAAAAACGGCACCCGGTTTTCGCGTGCGTACTTAATGGCGGCCACCTTGCCTTCAATGCCGCGGTTACCAAAGCCGGGCGCCACTAAAATGCCCTGCAGGTTCCTGAATTTTTCCTTGATGTTTTCCTCGTCAAGGCTTTCGCTGTGTATCCATTCTACCTTTACGCGGCAATCGTTTATAGCGCCGGCATGTATAAAAGCTTCGGCAATGGATTTATAGGATTCTTTCAGCTCCACGTATTTGCCCACCAGGCCTATGGTCACTTCTTTGGAAGGGTTGTGAAACTCTTTCAAAAATTGGTTCCATTTTTCGAGATGCACTTCCGATGCGGTGGACATGTTGAGCTTTTTCAAAACAATCTCGTCCAGTTTTTCCTGCCCCATCAGCAGCGGCACTTCGTAAATGGTGGGCGCATCCAGCGCTTCAATCACCGCATCGGGCGATACGTTGCAAAACAACGCTATTTTGCGGCGCAGCTCTTTGGCAATGGGATGCTCTGAGCGACAAACCAGTATGTCGGGCTGAACCCCGTATTCCAGCAACAGTTTTACCGAGTGTTGGGTGGGCTTGGTTTTAAGCTCGCCCGAAGTAGCCAGGTAAGGCAGTAAGGTAAGGTGCACCACGGTGCAATCATGCCCCAGCTCCCACTTCAGCTGGCGCACCGCCTCAATATAAGGCAGCGATTCGATATCGCCCACCGTGCCGCCTATTTCGGTAATCACAAACTGGTACTGGCCCGTTTTGCCCAGTATTTTAATCCTGTTTTTAATCTCATCGGTAATGTGCGGGATCACCTGCACGGTTTTACCCAAAAATTCGCCTTTGCGCTCTTTTTCAATCACCGACTGGTAGATGCGGCCGGTAGTTACGTTGTTGGCCTGCGAGGTAGGCACGTTTAAGAAACGCTCGTAATGCCCAAGGTCCAGGTCGGTTTCGGCCCCATCGTCGGTTACATAACATTCGCCGTGCTCATAGGGGTTTAATGTGCCGGGATCGATGTTAATGTAAGGATCGAGCTTTTGGATGGTGACAGTAAATCCCCTTGCCTGCAAAAGCTTGGCAAGTGATGCTGCAATAATTCCTTTTCCGAGAGATGACGTTACCCCACCGGTAACGAAGATGTATTTAGTGTTGATTGACATACAGTTTTAAAGAAGATTTTTTATAAAACTGTATGCAAAAATACGTAAAAAAAACAGAACAGGCCGGATGTGAATAACTAAAATTTATTAAGATCGCTCACCCGCCCGGCACCGCCGGTTTTCAGCGCTGGCAGCTTCTTATTTAAAGATGCCCAGGCTTTCCAGTTCTTCCAGTGTTACGCGTTTTCCCTTATAGGTCAGCATCACAAAGGCGTCGCTCTGGCCGGCGGAAATAATCTTTTTATTGAGCTCAAAGGCCTTGCGCAGGGTTTTAAAATAGCCGCCTATCACTATGCGGGTAAGTCCTTCTTCGGTGGGCAGCTTTTGCAGCTTGCCGTAGCCTTTCAGGTTCGGGTAAATGATATTGTCCGGATTTTTAAACGCGCCGATCTGAACTTTAAATTCCAGGCTATCGGCTTTTATGTCGCCGTATTTATCCACATAGCGCATCAGCTTCTCCTGGTATTTGGTTTGAGGCACAAAGTTGTCTTTTGTTTTATTTTTTGAAGGCGAAACTTCCTCGTCGCCACCGGTGCCGGTGTTTTTAGGTACAATTACGGCAATGCTGTTGGAGGAGGCCGAAACGCTGTCTTTTACCCCGGCGGTGGCCGCATCGGTGCCGGTGGCAGCCGCTGTGGCACTGCCGGCACTGGTGGTGCCGCCCGTTGAAGCCAAAGGCTGCGCGGCGGCGCTGGCAAATTTTACATCGTACACTTTTTCGTTGTAATCGGCAATGGTTTGTGCATCAATGTTGAGTGTTTGCGGGGTTTGCCCCGCCAGGTTATAAGTGAGCTTATAATTAGCGCCGGCTGGCAGGCACACCAGGTAGGCACCCGTGGCCGAATTGGAGGTAAGGGTTTTGTACACCGCATTGTTGCGGCTGGTCATTTCCACGGTAATGGCTGCCGCCGTTGGCACGCTGTCCATTTTTACATTGCCTTTCACCAGGTATAAGGCGGCTTTGTTGGTAAAGGCAGGATCGATCTTATAAATATCTTTCAGGCCCTTGCCGGCCGCACGGCCTGCACTGTAATACGCCGTTTTGTTATTGGCGGCCACTACAAAGTAAACGTCGTCTTCGGCCGTGTTAATAGGGCTTCCCAGGTTCTCGGTGCTTTTAAACAACGAGTCGGCCGGATTCATCACCGAGCGGAAAATATCGTAACCGCCCATACTGCTGCGGCCCTTTGAGCTGAAATACAGGGTAACGCCATCGGCATGGATAAAAGGAGCGTCGTCGTCGTATACGGTATTGATCGAATCGCCCAGGTTTACAATATTGCCCCAGGTTGAATCGGGCAGCAATGTGGCCTTGTAAATATCCTTGCCGCCGTAGCCGCCGCCACGCTCGCTGCTAAAATACAGGGTTTTGCCGTCGGGCGACAGAGAGCAGTGCCCATCCCACGAATAAGAGTTTACAAGCCCCTTCAGCTTGGTGGGGCTGGTATAAGCCGCACCTTCCAGGTGGCTTTCGTAAAGGTCGCCGTGATCGTCGGAATTATCGCGGAACATATAAAGGATGCTTCCATCGTTGCTGAGCGATACAGAGGCCTCGTTTCCTTCCGTGTTCAGGTTATCCATGGCAGCAGCGGGCTTAAACTCACCGTTCTGCCGGCGCGAAAGATAAATGTCTTCGTGGTAAATGCCCTGCGGGTCGGGCTGCGAAAGATCGTTCATAAGGCCGCCAAGGCTTTTAATACCGGTGTAGGTAAACAACAAGGTTGCTTCATCGGCCGTAATAGCAGGTGCGTCCTCATCGGCCTCGCTGTTTACCGGCTCGCCCAGGTTGCTGATGGCGGCAGCGGTAGGTTTGGCGGTCCAGTACTGGGCATATGTAATATAACGTTTCAGCATCTCGCCTTTTATTTTGCTTTCCGGGCTCAGGCGTTTTTTTGCCAGGTAGTGATCAATGGCGGCCATGGCGTCATCCAGCTTATTGCTGTAATGCGCCGCGCGGGCCACGTCGTAATCAATCTCCTCCACCTTTTTATTTTTGGTGTAAATAACCGACAGGTATTTATAAGCGTCCTCGTGCTTATCGGGGCGATACAAGGCACATTTGGCATAGCTGTACTGGATAAACTCTTCGTTGGGATGGTTGGCAAGGATATTTTCAAAAATCGGCAGGGCCATCAGGTGCAGGTTTTCTTCCACCAGCAGCAGGGCGTTATCGAGCGAATCTTTTTCGCTGATGCGCCATTTGCGTACGTTGGTGATCTGCGAAAAAGATACCTGCATCAAAAGAAGCATGCCTGACAGAGCGAATATTCTTTTCATTAACATAAGGGTTTACCAGTTTGTGTTTTAATCGTTTTAACCTTGTTTATGCGCATACATAACCCGCATACGCCGGGTACGAAATTCAGGATTCAAAACTAACAAATTATCCGGGATTTTTAGCTTTTTGTCGGATTTTTTGGCCGCCGCAGCGAAAAAATCAAGTTGTTCGACAATTACAGCAGATTTATCTGAATTTAATTCACCTTAAAGACGCTCAGCTCCACCCCATCATAAAATTCAGTATGATACAGCGGCTTTGCCGTGGTATTTAAATGGTCGCGAAAACTGTTTTGATTCCCTGCGGTCTTATGAAAAGATTGAACAAGAAAGAGCCTTGTATTCTTATCAAAATACAAATCTTTCAGCGAATTCAGATCATTAAAGGCGAAAATATGCTGCGCGTTACAAAGCGAATCAATGTTTTTATACCTCAGTAAATCCTGTTTATTATAGTAGTACTCGAAAAGCCGCAGGTTATCACTTTTATTTATAATCACCACATCCTTCTCTTGCTTATATTTTCTAATAATAGCGGCCACCGATTTGTAATCCATGAGCGATGGCTTAATTAACCGTAATGAGCATGCTTGCCATGCTATAAGAATCACTAAACACGATATTCCAACCGCTTTAAGCTTTGTAAGTTGATGTACAACAAGCAGTGTTGCAAAAGGAATACAAAAAATAAGATATCGTGACAAAAAAACAGATTTATAAACCCCCACAAAAAACAGCCCCAGGATGGAAGCAAACCCCACTAAAAAACAATACAGCTCTGCTTTCATAGGGTCTTGCTCCTTTTTTACAAAATAATTGTATACAAACACAAAGGCAAGCAAGCCAAACACAACGGCAGTAAATGCATTAAAGAAAAGACCCGTAAATGCAGAAACCAGGTCGTTAAAATGGGCCGGTTGCAGCCAGAAATCTTTTGTTTCGTTAAAGCTCAGGATGTGTGCAAATTGTTTGTCAGTAAACCGAAGCCAGATCAGAAGCAGAATGAGTCCCGTTTGCAGAAAAAACACCGCTTTAATACTCTTTTTATAGTAGAGAATAACGATTAGGTATTGTACAATAATAACAAGGCACGCCAGATAGTGAGAATAAACGATCAGGAAATTTATCAGCGACAGGAGCGCCAAATTAACCCACGAGGTTTTGTTAAGGTATTTAAAGAATTGCAGTGTTGAAAGAACAGATAACAATACGATTAAAGAATAGGTTCTGGCTTCCTGGGCATACACAATCAGAAAATTTGACAAGCTCAGCAGCGCGGCGCTGAAAAGAGCAGTTTTTGCATCAAAATACTTTTCGGCAAACAGGTACACAAAACCAATTGCCAGGGAAATAAAGAGTACGCTCAACAACCGTGTGTTAAACTCGCTTATTGGCAATAACTGATGCCAAACCCACAAACAATAGTAATAAAACGGTGGATTGTTGTCCCACTCCGCTTCGTGCTTAATATGCCCAAAATCAAGCAGCGTGTTTTTAACACTCACCATCTCATCGTACCAAAAAGGAACAGAATTGGAAAAAAGTGCTTTTGAGATGATGTTTAATAATACAATGAGGGCAAAAAAAAGATATTTTCTCTTTGCGCTCATCTTCGTATTACCTTAGTGTGATAAACCTCGCCGTTAGCATAAACGATCCGTAAAAAATAAATGGACCCCGGAAGATCAAACATATCCACACTTGCCCGATCTGTTGTTACCGGGTATTCCTGAAGCAACGAACCGCTCAGGTTAATAAGCTGTATTTTTTTGGCTGCGTTTTCAGATGGGAATAAACAACTCACCAAGTGATCGCTCTCATAAAAAACAACAGGTTTTGACGCATCATTGTTTTTCTTAATTCCTATCACGCTCGAATAATTGATGATCGTACTGTCTTCCTTAATCAGGAAAACATCAAGTCCAACACTGTTAAAACTTATGGTAGATCCTACCGACAGGAATCCTCCGTCTTTTGTTCCCTCAATGGAGTAAAAAGTCTCATCCTGGCCGCCGCCAAAAGAATTAACAAGATAACTCCATCCTCCGCTCATTCCCACAAAAATGTTTCCCTGCACATTAAACCCAGGCACAGGAACATTTCTCAGATATCCGGTAAGGTCGGGTCTTTGATAAGAATTGCTTAACGAAACAAAATCTTCATCATCGCTGCTGGCATAGTAATTATTTTGCCAGGTAAAACTTCCTGTTGAAGTGATGCTATACATGGAAGAATGCGTTTTGGAATTAGCCGAGAAGGTTTCCGCTCCGCAGATCACGTATTCGTTGTTGCTTTTTTGCACCACGTCGTTCGCATAATCCTTAAACGGCCCGCCATAGGTTTTGGTAAACAAGGTATCGCCGTTCAGATCAAGTTTTAAAAAATAACCGTCGCCGTTTATATCGTTCTTACTTTCGGTGTAGCCTACGGTAGCCAAAAAATTATCGTTTGTTTTTATAATGGCCCGTAACTCTTCATTTTCACTTCCTCCAAACATTTTTTGCCATAACATATTACCGGCCAGATCATATTTAAGCACAAAGCCGTCTTTTTTACCAGCGCCAAAACTATTTGTGTTGCCAACTACCATAATGTTTCCATCAGACGCTAATACCAGATCGTTTGCAAAATCCCAATTCAGGCCACCAAATGTTTTTTCCCAAACAAGATCGCAGTTTTTGTCCGTCCTAATCACATAGGCATCATAGCCGCCGGCGCCATAAGAGCTGGTGAATCCGGCAATCACATACCCCGAGTCAGGGAGTTGAATCACAGATTTGCCTATATCGCTGCCAATTCCTCCAAAAGTTTTGCTGATGAGCGGGTAACCCATGCTGTCTATCTTAACAAGGTAAACATCCGTTGCCCCGCTTCCGTAACTGGAAGTGCTGCCAACTACAATAAAATGCCGGTCGAGCGTTTCTTTTGCCGAATAGCCAATATCATCGCCGTTGCCTCCAAATTTGGTATAAAATCGTAAAGGCGGCTGCGCTTTTATATAAAACGTAAAAAGTAATATTAAGCTAATAACGATCTTCTTCATCTTATTTCAGTTTTTTTGCCAGGGTAAAAAACAAGCCCTGGCCGTAAGCGCTTTTAGGAACAAAATAGCCTTGCAGGCTGTTGCTGCCCAGTCTTAAAAACCAGCCCTTGCTGTTCCAGGTTACCGAGGCGCCCACGTTCAGGCGCACATACCCGCCATAGCCGGTGTGTAACCCAAAGATAAGCTTTTTATAGCGGTATTCGGGCTCAATAAAGATATAGGGCTCGTAATTAGCGTTAAAAATGTAGCGAAACCCGGTGGCCAGCGAAAATTTTTCGCTGAAAAAGATCTTGTTAATGATCACCAGGTTGGTGGGAATGTTCACGTTAAAATCCTCGGTGCGGGCATTGGCCAGCTTGCGTAGCAGGCTGTCGCCGTTTATGCGGTTAATGGTGGAGTCTTTCAGGTCCAGAATGTTCTTAATGTTATACCCTGAGTAGCGCAGCACCGAGTCGCTGCTGTATTGTACGCTTTTATTCTGCCAGTGTATAAAGCCTATGTTGTTGGCATTTACGATCAGTACGCTGCGTTTGCCAATGCTGCTTTTATATACGGTTTCAAAATAAATGTCGGCGCTGGCGCCTATGCCGTTAAAAGTGCTCAGATCTTTGTGATTGGTATCGCTCAGCGCCATGCTGAAGTTGGAGTTGAAAAAGATCTCGCTGCCATCGGCCGAGGTGTAAAGGCTTGAGTTTTTAAAGGTTTTGATGTAAAACAGCTGCTCGCCCTTAATAAACGAGAGCGATACCCCGATCTTACCCACCGAGTCGACCGTGTGGAACATGGCCCCGAATTTTACCTCCTGGAAACGGAGTGCATTAACATTGCAATTGCTCAGGTTAGCCGTTTGCCCGCGGTACATGGCATTTCCGTAAAACATCAGGTTAAAAAAATCGCGGCTGTAGGTAGCATTTATCAGCTCCTGGTTTTTAAAGCCTATTAAAAAATCAAATTTTTTGCCCCCTTTCACAAAAGCGCTCACATCGTAATTGAGGCTGATGCCAAAATTATTTTTAGCCCGCAGGTGTTTCGACGATTCTTTTTTTAGCTGATCGTCGATATACCCGCCCCATACCAGCCTGTTTACCAGCCGGCTGCTCATGCCGTTGCTGCCGGCCTCAAAATCGAGGTTGGCCGACACACAGCGCCCTGTGAGCCCGTAATTTAAAAAGTTGGTGTTGTATTGCGCCCTGAGGTGGAAACAAAAAAATAAGGCGGTAAGAAAAACAAGTGAATTTGGCAATCGCATAAATTTATTTTCTTACCACGTTATAATTTAATTCGGCAATGATGCTTACGTCAATCTGGTAGCTGTCCTGCAGGCGGATATCCGGCGGATTGGGTGGCATCAGAAAGTAAGTGATGATCTGAATGGATTTGCTTTTGCGCATGGTGGCTATTTTAGAAGAAGAGATAGGGACAAGCACTTTGGAAGATACGGGCGCCGTTACCATGTTCTGGCTATCCAGCAGGCCGTGATCGATCACATTTTGCCCGGGTATAAACAGCGAGTCGATCACCTGCTTCTGCTCATTGAGCAGGTAGGCCTGCAGCATGGCTTTAAAAGGATAGCCGTTAGTGGCCTGTATCACAAAATTGCCTGATTTTACATTGTCCAGCTGCTCAAGGTTCGAAAAATCGACCGGCGTGTGGCTGATGAGCTTAAAGTTATCGGCGTTAAACCGCATGGGAATATTAATATCAGCCAGCACGCGGATGCCCTTGCCGTAATACGCAAAATCACTGTAGCCCCAAGTGTTGCCAAGCGGGTTTACCTGTATGCTGCCCTTGTAGCTCAGCTTATCGGGCAGGTTGGATAAAAAGGGAACGATGTTGCTGTTAACCGCCGTAAGCGATGTGTTTTTAATGCTGGGGAACACCGTGCTGCCCGCCCGCGTGGCACGGTTGATGTCGAGGTTCGAGATCTGCGTGGTGGTTAGCGGCACAATCACCGTGCTGTTAGTGGCGGTGTTGGTGTTAATGGATTTAACGTTAGCCAGGCTTCCTGTAAACTCGGCGCCAAACTCGTTCATAATTTTAAAATCGAGCGTGGCATCGCTCAGCATAAAATTGGTGGCCCTGAAATTGTTGAGCAGGTTCAGCTTGGCCGTGTCCTGGGCAATGTTAATGGTTTGCTGCCCGAAATACCCTTCCACGTAATCGGGCACCAGCTTGCTGTAGGTAATATCAATATTGGCAATGGTGATGATGCCCGGGTTAAGACGCACCGAGTCGCTGGCAGTAGGGCTCACCGCAATGGTATAGGTTTGTGAAATGGTGTTGTATTTAAAGCCAGAGAGGCCCTGCATGTTAAAATGATAGCCGGCCAGGTCGTAGGTTTTAGTAAGTGAGTTAACCCCTGGCGGTATGGTTTCCGAAACGGTAAAAGGCATGTAGTTTTTGAAAACCCCGGGGAGGATGTAGAGCATATTCAGCGGCTGCGCTGCATTGTTGGTGAATTTGAGGGTAATGCTGCCGCTGCGCATGTCTACGTATTTAAGCGCCACACCGTTGCTGATGTCGAAGGTAAGCTCAACGGGCGGAAAAAACGGAAGGTTTTGCCCCGGGGCAACTTTTAAGCCTCCTATCACCGGCAGTGTAAAGCTTTTGCTGATGCTGGTATCGGGCAGCTCTACCAGCGAGTCCAGTTTTACGGCAGTTATTTCGCGGGTCACATTTAAATTGAGCAGGCCGTTTTGATCGGCCTTAAAAATAGAATCGCCGATAAAATTTTTGATGGACAGGTGGCTGTGCACCAGGGGAACTACCACATCCACATCCCAGTTGGCATTGGTGGGCTTGCGGCAGCCGCCCATTAAAAGCACTGCCAGCAATAAGGCGCAAATGTTAGAAAAGCGTAGCATGTGTCACAAATATAAATTATTTAGTTGATGTACCGAGAAATAATACGTTTCAGTTATCAGATGGGAGAAGAATTCAAAACTCAAAATTTAAAATTCAAAAAGTGCGGGTACCGTATCCTAAAATTATAACATGCTTATTGAATTTTTGTCAATATGTTATATCTCCCAACGGGCTTTTATAATCTTAAATTGTGTTGTTGAATCTTTTGTTTTACATGCTATACACTGGCTCCTGTCGGGATAAAATTTTGGATCATTTTACCGGTTTTAAGCGATTTTTTACCGCAATAGGGGATAGTATTTACTTTTTTCGTCGAAACAAACCGTTTTTTTGGTAAATTTGTCTATCTCAACAATGAAAATAGGATTACGGTTTTTTGTTTCCTGGATTTTGTCAGCCATCATTATGTTTACGCTGTTTTATGTATGGCACGGCATTTTCTTAAACGATTTTAAACGCATTAATTTTCCCGTAAGCTGGTTTATGCTTTTTGCAGCGGCCACTTACCTGTTAATAGGCGCGGGCATGTTCTTTTTATACGAGTCGTTCCTTATGAAAAAAATCAGGAACGTATTTTTGCGCGGCCTTGTTTGCGGCGTAATGGCCGGCTTCTCGCTGTTTATGATCGCCACCATCATCAACATTTCGCTGACCAGCCACCTCAGCATGCAGCACCTTCTGGTAGACTGCATCTGGCAGATCAGCGAGCAGATTGTTGGCGCCATGGTGGTGGTGGTGGTTAAAGGCTTTATTCACGAGCACCACACCGAATCCATTTAAGTAAGTTTTATTACCTTTACTGCCAAACCTTACCAGTTTATGCAAGATTTTTTTTCTTTTCTGAAATCCAGGCAGTTCTTTATTAACCTGGGCATCATTGTAGCGGTAATACTTCTTGCTTTTTTCGGGGTAATGAAATGGCTTTCGTCTTACACCCAGCACGGCCAGTTTGTGGTGGTGCCCGATTTTAAAGGGCAGCCGCTTGGCGGCCTGAATGCCTTTGTGCAGGACAAGGATGTGATGTACCAGGTAATTGACAGCATTTACGACCCCAAGGAGAAGCCCGGCAGCGTGCTGCGGCAGGATCCCGAAGCGGGCAGCAAGGTAAAACACAATAGAACCGTGTACCTTTACGTTACAGGAAGAATTGCCCCGCAAATAACCATGCCCAAGCTGATTGACCGGAGCGAAAGGCAGGCGCGGCTTATTTTGCTCACCTACGGCCTGCGGGTTGGCAAAATTATTGAGAAAACCGCCGATTGCAACGGCTGTGTGCTTGCGCAGCTGATGAAAGGCAAAGAGGTGGAGCCGGGAGCGAGCATAAAAAAAGGCAGTATGATAGACCTGGTGGTGGGACGAAAGGATTATTTTTATCATGCCGGCACAAGCGACACCAGCTCGGCTGACGATGAAGAACTTAACTTTGACTGAGATTGATTCATGAAACGCACTTTATATGTATTGACCCTTGTGTTGGCAACAGGGCTTGTGTTTGCCCAGGAAGGGCTGAAGCCGCTAAGCGCCAATCTTAGCTATGTGTATCCCGATCTTGCGCACCCAAACGGTGAGCTAAGATCAGAGCCTGCCCTGCGCACCCAAACCACCTCGCTTTTTATTCCTTTTATCGAAGATTTTTATTACGCCTATAAAAGCCATTACCCCGATAAAAATAAATGGAGCGACTCCACCGCCTATATCAATGCCGGCTACCCGGTGAAACCACCCACCATTGGCGTGGCTACATTCGACGGTCTCAATAAATTCGGGTATCCCTACACCCCCAACCTGATAAACAATACGCTTTCAAAACCGGCCGATACGCTTACCTCACGCCCCATCAACCTGCTGCTAACCGCTACGTCTCAAACCCTGCAGCCGTCGGACAGCGTGGCCCTTTCGTTTTATTATCAAAGCGCCGGCTTTGGCGATGCACCCGAAGTGACCGACAGCCTCAACCTCGATTTTTTTGCACCGCTGCTAAACCAATGGATTAACGTATGGTACAAAACCCGCAGCAGCAATGCAAACACTGCCAAGGGCGACACCACATTCACCCGCGCATTTATCTGGATAGACAGCACCAAATTCCTGAAAGACAATTTCCGCTTCCGCTTCCGCAACAGCGCTACCACCACCGGCAACTTCGATCACTGGCATGTGGACTATGTTTACCTGAACAAAAACAGGAGCATGCTGGCCGATACGCTTTATGACGACCTTACCTTTGGGTATATGCCAGGCCCCCTGCTGCGCGATTATTCGGCCATGCCTTTTGAACAGTATACCGGCAGCGAGATAGCGCCCAAGATAGATGTAAAAATAAGGAACAACAGCTCAGGCGCGCTTAACATGACCTATGAGTACCGGATCGATTCGGGAAGCACCCAGCTCTCCACCTACAATGGCAATGCCTTTATTCTGCCGCCTTACCGCTCGGTGGGTTACTCCAGCTTCGCAGCGCATGCGGCCCCGCCGGTAAACTTCACCTTTGCGCCCATGAGCGACAGCGCCGATTACAAGGTAACGCACATTTTTTACCAGTCGGGCTCTGCGTCTGATTTTGTGGCCAACAACGATACGGTGGTGATGCACCAGTATTTTAAAAATTATTACTCGCTCGACGATGGCAGCGCCGAAGCCGGTTATTATGTAAATGCGGCAGCAGGCAAAATAGCCATTAAAATAAATGTGAACGTGGCCGACAGCTTTTTAGGCGCGCGCATTTATTTCGATCCGGTGGGGCAGCTCAACCAGGCGCAAAACTCGCTGGGCTTCCGCATCAAAGTATGGGCTGCAGGGGCCAGTGGCCCAGGCATGCAGCTTTTTCAGGATACCATTTTCAAACCCAAATATTATAACACTGCGCCAGGCTATGGCTTTCCCGAATACAAGCTCATCCGCCCCCTGATGCTTTCGCCCGGTTCTTATTACATTGGCATACAGCAGCTGGCCGATGTGATGACGATTGGCTTTGACCGTAACATCGATCACCGCACCACCACTTATTACGATTCGGGCAGCGGCTGGATCCAATCCGGCATCGGCGGATCGGTGATGATACGGCCGGTGTTTGGCCGCACCCTGCCCCACCCTGTTGGCATTTCTGAAAACGACGAAGCGCTCAAAAACAGCATCCGCATTTATCCCAACCCGGCGGCCGACCTGCTTACCCTGCGTGCCGAATTATCCGAACCATTGAACTACCGCATTTTTAATACCGTAGGGCAGCTGCTGCTTGAAGGAACAATGAGCCAGGGCGAAGAACAGGTAAACACCTCATCCCTGGCGCCGGGCCTGTACCTGCTGACATTAAAAACCGGCACGCGCGTTTTAAAGCAGCAAAAAATTATCATACAGCGCTAACCATGCAGGATTTTGAGGAAGAAGCTGCTGACCTGGGCCTGGAAGAAGAACAGCCTCTTTATGAGCACCATCGCATCCGGGTAGAAAAAGGCCAGGAAAGCATTCGCGTGGATAAATATGTGATGATGCGCATTGCAAACTCCACGCGCACCAAAATTCAAAACGCCTGCGAGGCCGGCAGCGTGCTGGTAAACGGCAAGCCCACCAAATCCAATTACAAAATAAAGCCGCTCGATGAAATTTCGATTGTGCTAACCGTGCCCCCGCGCGATGTGGAGGTGGTGCCCGAAAACATTCCTATTGACATTGCCTTTGAAGACCCATACATTGTTGTGGTGAATAAAAAACCGGGCATGGTGGTGCACCCGGGTTATGGCAATTACAGGGGCACGCTGGTGAATGCGCTGGCTTATCATTTTGACAACCTGCCCAAATTAAAAACAAAGCTCAACAACGACCAGTTTATGGAGCGTCCGGGCCTGGTGCACCGCATTGATAAAAACACCTCGGGTATCATTATCTGCGCCAAAACCGAAAAAGCCATGGTGCGCCTGGCCAAGGATTTTTATGACCGCACCATGGACCGTAAATACATGGCCATTTGCTGGGGCGATTTAAAAGACGACAGCGGAACCATTGTAGGCAATGTGGGGCGCGACCCGCGCAACCGGAAGGTGATGACCGTTTTTCCGGAAGGGAGCGAGCAGGGCAAACATGCCGTAACGCATTACAAGGTGCTGGAGCGCTTTGGTTACATTACCCTAGTGGAGTGCAAGCTCGAAACCGGCCGTACGCACCAGATCAGGGTGCATTTTAAAAGCATTGGCCACCCCCTGTTTAACGACAACGAATATGGCGGCGACATTATTTTAAAAGGGCTGAACACCGCCAAGTACAAACAATTTATCATGAACTGTTTTGAGATACTGCCGCGCCAGGCGCTGCATGCCAAAACACTGGGCATCACGCATCCCATCACCGGCGAAAAATTATTTTTTGACAGCGAGCTGCCTGACGACATGCAAGCCCTGCTCGAAAAATGGCGCCGGTATATGAAAGATAAATCGTTGGATTAATCGTTTTTTTAAGACCTCAACGTTTCCTATTTTCCTGCACCGGCTGTTTTCGCCGAATTTCTACCTCGTAAATACTTGTTTAACCTCAATTCTTGATAAAAAAGGGCGGTAAACCGAACCTTTTTTACTACAAAAACGTAAAAATTCTTACATTAGTAATATTCTCAATCAATTTGTACACCCACTTATTATTTGAGTTTTTCGGTTTATTCTTTTTTATACTCTCCGATCGGCCGGGTAAGTGAGTGTGGTGTGCGCATAATACCCATAATACAATATGAAAAGACTTTTATGCCTTTTTCTTTCGGTTGTCTTTTGTGAAGCCACAAGCCAGTCGATAGCCAATTACAATAGCATACGAAACACTTCCATCAGCTACAACTCCATCAGCGCCACCGGCAGTTCGTTTGCCACCTGGCGTAACAGCAATTCAAACACTCAGGACGACAACCGGTCGGACCTCACCAACATTGGCTTTGATTTCTGGTACAACGGGGTCCGATACACCCAGTTCTGCGCATCCACCAATGGCTTTTTGGATTTTTCGTCTTCTGCCAGCGACGGTGGTCCCGGAGGCGGAGGTTTTAGCTACAGCAATTCGGCCTTTACGGCCAACAATGCCGCCAATGCCACCCGGCCCAGCGTGGCTCCTTTTTACGACGACCTCACCGCGCAGGGAAATGTGACGGCGCTGGGCAACAGTCTTAAATACGGCTTATCCGGCACCGCCCCCAACCGTACCCTTACGGTGGAATGGATCAATATGGCCGTGTTTCAGAATGTAAGTCCCAGCCTCAACTTCCAGGTTCAGCTGGTGGAAAGCAAAGGTATTATTAAGGTAAATTACGGCACCATGAATGCCGGCACCAATCTGTTCTCCTATTCCATGGGCTTAAACGGGCCTACGGTTTCTTTTATTCCAAGCACCGCGCAGTTAAAGATGTTGCAAACGGCCAACAGCAACAGCCTGAGCAACACGGTTCAAAACAACCTGTCGGCCATGCCGGCAGCGGGCTCACAATATGTATTTACACCGCCTCAGCCCGCCGCTGCAACCGGTAATATAACGTTTACGGGGGTGACGCAAACCGGCATGACCCTGAACTGGACCGACTGGGCCACCAACGAGGTAGGATACGCAATTTACAACTCCACCGACGGCATCAATTACAGCTTTGTAACACAAACGGCAGCCGGCGCCACCTCATCGGCTATCACCGGCCTGCTGCCTTCCACCACTTACTACTGGCAGGTATACGCAGTTACCGAAGGCTGGCTGAGCACCGCGCTCAGCGGCTCGCAAATCACTTCGCCGGCGGGCAATAAAATTTCGGCCACCTCGGGCAACTGGAGCCTGGCCAGCACCTGGACCCCCACCGGCGTACCCACCGCCGGCGATAATGTGACGATTGCCACCGGGCATATCGTGTCTATAAATACCAATGCGCAGTGCAACAACCTTGCTGTGGGCCAGGGTGCTGGCGGCATTCTTCAGTTTACAGGCAATACCGCGCGAACCCTGCTAGTAAATAGTAATATTACAGTAAACAATAATTCCACGTTTCAGGTTCCCACCAGCTCCAATGCCACACACTCGGTAACGGTGGACGGCAACATGATCAACAACGGCACCATTAATTTTGCGTCGGACAATAACAGTCTTGCCAATTCAATATTTTTGAACGGCAACCAGACCATCAGCGGCAGTGGCAGCTGCAACTTTAACCGGATCAGCGTAAATCTGGCGAGTTCTGCTAACACGCTGGAAGTAACTGTGGCCAGCTTTTCGGCCAATGCCAATTTTCTCGATCTTACCTCGGGCACCTTTAAGCTCTCGAGCGGCAATGCAGCAACCGTTACCGCCTTTTCGTCGGATGTAACCATGCCGGCCGGCTCAGGGCTCTGTTTAAATTCAGCCAATGTGGTGCTTAACACGGGCGGCTCGGTAACGCTTTACGGCGACTTAACCGTTTTGGGCGGTACGTTAAACATCGGCAACACCTCCAACGAAGACCTAGTTTGCAGCGGGGGCAGCTTAAAAATATCGGCCGGGGCGGTAAACATTGCCGGCAAGCTGGATGGCTCTGACATAAACAATACCTGTAGCTTTAACCTTAGCGGCGGGCAGTTGTGTGTTCCCACCGTGGGTTCCACCGACATCAACATAGCTCCTTTTCACATTTCGGGGGCAGGCTCAGAGTGTAATTTAACCGGCGGCACCATTATTATCCAGCGCGAAGGCGGCAACGGCAACCAGAACCTGGGGTTCACCAATGTGGGCTCGAGCGGGGCCGTGGTTACCGGCGGTACGCTGCAAATCGGCAATGCATCCACGCCTTCGGGGCAGATCATGGATATTAACAGCGACGCACCGGTTCATAATCTTTTGGTAAGCAGCGCCAATGCCACAGCGCGGTTAAACACCAATGCCTTAACGGTGTCTAATAACATTACCATACAGGCCGGCGCCTTAAATACAAACGGCCTCGACCTGACGCTTGGCGGCAGCTGGAGCAATGCGGGCACATTTACGCCCGGCACCGGCTCGGTAACGTTCAGCGCTGCAGCGGTCCAAAGCATTTTTAAAACGGGAGGAGAAACATTTAATCATCTTAATTTTGCGGGCGCAGGTATCAAAACTTTTTCGGCACCGGTAACCGCCAATGGTAATTTTTCAATTGCAGCCGGCGCATCGGTAGATGTGAGCGCTGCCAGCCACTCGCTCACTGTTAAAGGCAACCTGGTGAATAACGGCACGCTGCTTACACAAAGCGGCCTGGTAAGCCTTACCGGAACCAGCAACCAGAATATTGGGGGCAGCAGCAGCACCGACTATTATAACCTGACTTTAAACAACACCGCGGGCGCATTGCTTACCGGCAGCGTTAACCTGCTGGGAACGCTTACGCTCAGCAACGGCACTTTTAACACCAACTCGCAGCAGCTCACGCTCGTTTCAACGGCTACGGCAACCGCCCGAATAGCACAAATAACCGGCACCGGCGACATTACAGGCAGCGTAACCCTGCAACGATATATGGCGGGCGGCGCCACCGGCTGGGCGCTTTTGGGCAATCCTTTTTCATCTGCCCTTACGCTCAACGACTGGGATGACGACCTGATTATTACCTGCCCCACTTGCCCCGATGGCACTGCGGCCGGCTTTTCATCCATTTACACCTACAATGAAACCGTTGGCGGCAATTACGATGCGGCGGCCTCTTATGTAGCGTTAAGCACTATTAATGACGCCATTTCCACCACCAAAGGATACTGGGTTTACCTTGGCACCAGTCAATACACCACCACTCCCATTACGCTGGATGTGACCGGCAGCGTGCGTAAATTCAACTACACCATTCCGCTGAATTACACCAACAACGGCTCTGCCGCCAACGACGGCTGGAACCTTATTTATAACCCTTACCCATCGGCCATCAGCTGGACTGCCCTGCGCGGCAGCACCTCCAACGTAGACAATGCGGTTTATGTGTATAACGCCGATCTGAATGCCGGTGCGGGCGGCTTTGCCGGTTACGTAAACGGTGTGAGCAGCCCTGCTGTGGCCTCAGGAGGAGTTGACGACAACATTCCCATGTTCCAGGGTTTTTATGTGCACTCTACCGGGGCCACCGGCTTAAGCGCCAAGGAAGCCAACAAGGTAGCCTTTAATCCCACTTTTTTACGGCCGGCAAGCATCAGCCAAACCCCGCTGCTGCGCCTTCAGCTATACGGGCCTAACTCTTTTTCAGAAGAAAGCGTGCTCTATTTCGATCCTAACGCCACCAATGGATTTGATGCCGGCTACGACGCGTATAAAATGCGCGGCCAGGATCCTTATGCGCCATATATGGCCCTCGAGAACGGAACGGATAATTTCCAGATCAGCGGCATAGCACCGGTGAATGGTAATTACAGCAGCGCTTTAAAAACTCTTACCGGCTATACCGGCAGCTATACCTTATCCGCGCAAAACATCGGCTCTTTTCCCAATGGCGCCTGCATTACGCTTTACGATGCCTTTACTTCCACCACCACCGATCTGAAAACTTCGGATTATATTTTTAACCTGGCGGATACCACCACCGTGGCACGCTTTACATTGAATATTACCATGAACAGCCTGGGCATTGCGGCGGCGGCACAGCAGCCAAGCTGTGAACAGCCAAGCAAGGGCTTCATAAAAGTACTGCCGGCTGGCACAGGCCCATGGAATTATTACTGGACTTCTAACGGCGCTCCCATACAAACCAGCTTGAATAAATTAAGCGCCGATTCGATCTATAATCTGAGTGGCGGCGGCTTTGAGCTGGAAGTGAACACTGTGGGCATGTGCGATTACAACCAAAGCACATACCTGATCAATTCACAAGTGCCGGCTACAGCGGCTTTCACAGTAGCCAACACCGTCATTAATAGTTTGCCGGCAGCCGTTCAGTTTAACAACGTTTCTCAAAATGCCGCAACCTACGCCTGGGATTTTGGCACCGGC
Organism: Bacteroidia bacterium; assembly: GCA_044221905.1. Classification (GTDB taxonomy): domain Bacteria; phylum Bacteroidota; class Bacteroidia; order B-17B0; family Aurantibacillaceae; genus Aurantibacillus. The sequence continues at coordinate 66,853 of JBGAOE010000003.1, read as the reverse complement.
AATTTTTCGCAGCTTGCCTCACCCGTATTCACTTATACGGCCACCGGCATTTACAGCGTGAGCCTTGTTGCCACCAGCCCCACCGGCTGCAGCGATACCACGCAGCTGGCCATCACCGTTTTAAACAATGCGCTTGGGATAGAAAACCAGGACGTAGCGAACGAATCGTTCATATTAAAAAATCTTGACCATAACCTGTACCTGGTGGAAGCGCTGCTTAAAGAAAATTTAAATTGCACAGCCCTTTTAACGGATATGAACGGAAGGCTGGTGCACAACTTTGGCGTGTGGCATACCGGCAGTGCATTGCCTGTTGACCTGGGCGCTTACCGCCAGGGGCTTTACCTGCTCAGGATTATTTCTGAAAAAGGGATGAAGGTGCTGAAGCTGCCTGTTAATTAAACAAGAGTTATTAGTTAAAATTAAGTGCCAGGCCGGGGGAGTCGAAACCCTAAACTATCTGCTACACTTCTCGACTCCGCTCGAAGTGACACTTATTTTTGACAATTTAACTTAACTAACGGGACAACCTCGCTTATTGCGACAGCAACAGGCGTTTCACTGTTTTTTCACTGCCATTGCTTAATTCCACAAAATAAACACCGGCCGGATGACCGCCCAGGTCAATGTCCAGCACATCCTGCTTCACAGCGCCCATCTGCCTATCAAGCACCGTTTGGCCCAGCACGTTGTAAACCCTCAGGCTAAGCTTTTGCAAAGAGGGCAAGGTGGTAACAATATGAAAGTTGCCGCTGGTGGGATTCGGAAAAAGAGTGATATTCTGATCCAGCATGGCGCTTTTTTCTTCTTTGATGCCTACAGGGCCGCAATCTACCACCGGTAAAATGGCCAGGTTAAAATTACGGCTGTTGCCCCAGGCGGTTTTCATGTCGTGCCAGCTTCCATCGCTCCATTTTTCCCAGGCGGTGTTAAACGTTCCGGTAGACTTATCCATAATGGCCACCGTATCGCCGGCAGAATTTGGCAGCGTTACCGAGGCGTAAAAACCACCCGATGCAGGTGCAGGAACGGGAACATTAAAATTAAACTTATAAGGCATAATGAGCGGCAGTGCAAAGCCTAATGCAGGATCGCCGCAATAAGGCACCGAAGACGTATTGGTAGTGGCGGCAATATTGGACAGCGATTCAACCACTGAGCCTAGCATACCTCCGGGCGTTGCAGTAGCAGAAGCACCCTGGTAAATATTCAGCGATACGTTGCCATTGCCATCGGTTCCCAGATTACCATATTGAAAAAACAAAACCACCACTCCAGAGATAACCGGATTATTTACCATGCTGTATTTAGAGGCGCTGATGAACTCCGCTTTTTCAAGATCGCCGTAACAGTTTGAGCCGGTAATATAACCTGCAAGGCCGCTGCCCTGCGGACACGAGGCATCGTTTGGAGCGGCGGTGGCACGGCGGTAGGCGCGCAGGGTGTCGGTGTTCGAAAAATTAGTGAGGGTATACGAGCAGGGCACAAAGCTGGAGCACAGCGTGCTGGCGCTTGCCGAAAGCTGCATGCGCAGCGGCGAGTTAGCCATGGACGTTTGCATCCTGCTGCGCTGGTCGTTGCTAAACATATACATGCAGGCATCGTTTGAATAGTCCATAAAATTCATGAACAGGTCGCCGGTAGGGCCATTGCTGCAGGTGATGCTTGGGTACGACGGACAGCCGGTGTTGTCTTTCATTTGCGTGGGGGTATCGCTGCAATAATCATTGCCACAGTTACTGTCGCCCCAAATGTGGCGAAGGCCCAGCCAATGGCCAATTTCGTGCGTGGCAGTCCGCCCCTTGTCAAAAGGAGACGAGAGGGTGCCAACATCGCCCACCGCCTTTGCCCAGCACCATACACCGTCGTCGGTAATGGTGCCCACACTCGGGATGCCGCTAAGCCCGGAACCCGGAGGAAAAGTGGCATAACCCAGCAGGCCCACATTGCCATTTACATCGCTTACCCAAATATTTAAATAGCGTGTAGGATCCCAAATAGTGGCAGGTTTTACCGTATTATCGATAAAAGGCTTGAATGTGCCCGACGAGGTAAAGGAAGCCGGATCGGCCCAGCCATTGCTATTGTAATTAACGCGGTGAATGCCTTTTTCGAAAAGCACATTGCCCGAAGGATCTTTTTCTGCCAGGCAAAAGCTGATGTTGCAATTGGCAACGAGCGATTGAGGGAAACCGGTGCCTGAAAAATTACCCACATTAAAACCGATGCCGGCGTAATCTTCATTCAACACGTCTATTTCAGAATTTATCTGCGCCTGCGACAGGTTGGGATATGTGCCGGTCTGCTGACCGCCATGGATCACGTGAAATACTACGGGTATCTTGTAATCAATTGCCTGCTGCCTGCCTGCATTTGCTTTAAATTCAGCCACACGGGCATTGAACCAAGTGTCCCATTCCGCACCGGGTGCGCCTGTTCCACAAGTGCGTTTTACAATGGGCTGCGATTGTGCCATCAGGCCGGCCGAAGCCAGGAATAAAAAAGCCAGTATAGATTTTTTCATGGTTATTTAAATGTGGTGGGCGATCTGCAAGTGAAGATACAAAATAAAGTTACAAGTTGAAAAGTCTGAATTTTAAAGATAGTTGCAAGTCATTAGTCGCTGGTCATTCGTTCTTGATGGTACATTGTACACTGTATTTTGTACTCAGTCATAAGCCATGTTCATAGGTCTTGGCTCTTACTTCTTACATCTTTTTTGATTCTCACCATTTTCCCTTTACCATCTTACATTTTCCATTAGCTCAAAAGTTCTATTAATCCATTATTTTACCAGGATTTAAAATAGAATGCGGATCGAATACTTTTTTAATGCTTTTCATCAAGGCCAGGTGGTGGGCGCTGAAAACAATGGGCATGTATTTTTTCTGCACCAGGCCAATGCCGTGTTCGCCGCTGATGGTGCCGCCCAGCGATTTGCACAGTTCAAAAATCTCTGTAATACCTTTGGGCAGGTCGTTCTCCCACACGGCTTCGCTCAAATCGCCTTTAATAATATTCACATGCAGGTTGCCATCGCCGGCATGGCCATAACACACCGAATGAAAGCCGTATTTTTTCCCAATGGCTTTTACTCCTTTTAATAAGTTGGGCAGCTCGGCCCTTGGCACCACGGTATCTTCCTCCTTATACACCGAATTGCTTTTTACCGCCTCTCCCACCTTGCGGCGTATTTTCCATAAAGCGTTTTTTTGCTCGGCACTGTCCGCAAATAAAATCTCGTCGCAGCCATTGGCCTGCATTACCTGGCTGATGGCTTCGCAATCGCCCAGCAGCACATCGGCATCGTTACCGTCCACCTCTATCAGCAGCAGGGCCTGCCATTCGGGCTTTATGTCAAAATTCACACTGCCCGAATATTTAATGCTCCAGTCAATGGCATCGCGCTCCATAAACTCCATGGCGCTGGGGATAATACCGGCCCTGAACACCTCGCCCACCGCTTTGCAGGCAGCCTCGGCGCTGGCAAATGGCACCAGCATCAGCAGGTCGTGTTTGGGCAGGGGGATCAGCCTGAACACTATTTTGGTGATAATGGCCAGGGTGCCTTCGCTTCCCACCATCAGGTGCGTAAGGTTATAGCCGGTTGAATATTTCAGGGTGTTGGCCCCGGTCCATATCACTTCGCCGGTAGGCAGCACCACTTCCAGGTTAAGCACATAATCGCGGGTGGTACCGTATTTTACGGCCTTGGGCCCGCCGCTGCTGTGCGCCACATTGCCCCCCAGGCTGCAGCTGCCCCAGCTGGCCGGGTCGGGCGGGTAAAACAGGCCCTTCTTTTTCACTTCTTCCTGGAAAATATAATTGATCACACCGGGCTCCACAGTTGCCTGAAGGTTGCGCTCGTCAATGGATAAAATGTTGTTGAACTTCTCCATGCTCATCACCACCCCACCCTTCACCGGCAGCGCGCCACCGCTCAGGCCGGTGCCCGCCCCGCGCGTGGTAAGCGGTATGCGTTCCTCGTGGCAAAACCTGGCAATGGCCGATACCTGTTCCACGCTCTGCGGTTTCACCACTGCATCTGCCAAAAACAGGAGGTCTTCCGTTTCGTCCTGCCCGTATTTTTCGAGCTGCTCCTGCTCCCCGCTGATGTAATCTTTTCCTACAATGTCCGCCAGCCGGTTATAGGTTATTGACGTTAGCTTGTTATAATTATCAGTTGTCATAAACTCTTATTGCGTTTTAAAGTTACTAAGTTTGTTGGAGGAAATAACCACATAGGCACATAGATTTTCCTTTGGTATTCACACTGTTTTGTTCATCAACACCCATACCCACTCGCAGTTATACGATGCCAGGATCGAGCTGGTGAACCTGCCCATCAATACGCCGGAAAAGCCCAACTATTACTCTTACGGCCTGCACCCCTGGCACATTAAAAAAGAAACCTGCTACTATGAGCTGGAAATGCTGCGCCGCAAGGCTTATGAAAAAAGATGCCTGGCCATTGGCGAATGCGGACTGGACAAGCTGAGCGAGGTGGACTTCGGACTGCAGGAAGAGCTGTTTGTGGAGCAGATAAAGCTGGCCAACCTGGTGGGCAAACCCCTGATCATCCATTGCGTAAAGGCGTTTAACGAGCTTATCAATTGCCTTAACCTCAACGACAATAAAGTGCCGGTGATCATTCACGGCTTTAACAACAACGAGAACATTGCCCGCGTACTGGTAAACGAAGGTTATTACTTTTCATTCGGCAAGGCCCTGCTTGGCTTTGACTCCAACGCCTCCAAAGCCATTATCAAAGTGGGGCGCAAAAACATTTTTCTTGAAACCGACGACGCCGATATTTCAATAAAATATATTTATAAAAAAGCCTCGGAGCTGCTGATGATAGATGAAGAAATCGTAAAACAACAGCTGCAAAGCAACTTTGAAACCGTATTTAATTTTAAAATTTCCTGAAAATTATGGATACTTCGTGGATGGAGCGTACCGCCCTTTTGGTGGGGGCCGAAGGGATTGACAAGCTGGTAAATGCACACGTGCTGGTGGTTGGCCTGGGCGGCGTAGGCTCTTATGCGGCCGAAGCCATTGCCCGCAGCGGTGTGGGCAGTATGACCATTATTGATGGCGACACTGTGGATCCCACCAACCGCAACCGGCAGCTGCAGGCGCTGAGCTCCACCCATGGGCAAAACAAAGCGCACCTGATGGCCGATCGCATCCGCGACATTAACCCTGAAATAAATCTGAGGGCCATTGATGTGTTTAAAAATCCCGACGATATGAAAACGTTTATGCAGCAGCAGCGCTTTTCGTATGTGATCGACGCCATCGACAGCATTACACCCAAGCTGTGCCTGATAGAAGCCGCTTACCTGGGCCGGCAGCACATTGTTTCGAGCATGGGCGCCGGCGGTAAAATGGATCCCACAAAAATAGCGGTGATCGATATTGCAAAAACACATACCTGCCCCATGGCACAGCACGTGCGCAAGCAGCTGCGCTATATGGGCATAAAAAAAGGCATCACCTCCGTTTTCAGCACCGAAATCCCGGCCCGGCACTCGATCATGCGCACCGATGGAAGCCGCTTTAAAAAATCGGCCTTTGGCACCAGTTCATTCCTCCCAGCCGCTTTTGGGCTTACCTGTGCCTCGGTGGCCATACGGCATATTGTGGAATGGCAGGAGATAAAACCACACCAGCCGGAAAAAAAATAGCAAAAAAAATGCCCGGAAAAACACCGGGCATCTTGAGATTTATTATTTAAAAGTTATTCCGAATAATAGCCGTTAAACTCTTTCAAAGCCTTTATAACTGCTTTTTCTTCAAAGGTAAATTTATCCATGTCCGACCAGATCATGGGCTGCGCTTTCATATAAGGCTTCAGATCGCGCTTATAAAATTTTTGCGAGATCTGTTTGAGCTCGCGCAGCTCTTTTTCCGAATCGTCGGCTTTTGAATCCTGTACAAAATAAACGCTGGCAATGATGTCCTCGCCGGCTTCGCGGGCGGGCATCAGGTATTCCATAAACACCAAACGGCCTCTTACCAGGTATTCGGCATATATATCGCCATTTTCGTATGGGATCACCGCAAAGTTCCTTCCCTCAAAGCCATAATACCTGGCCTTTTTGGCATCCACTGGCGCCGGTTTTCCTTTTCCGGCAGGCTTAAAATTAAATGTATGGTAAAATGAGGTCACATCGTCGGGATTGGTTTGAATTTCGCCTTTTACGGTATCGCCCTTGGCGGTAACGTAGTAACCGGGAACTAAAACCGCCGCCATTTTAGGGGCTTTTTTGGGTTGGCTGTATGCAGCAAAAGCCCCTGTCACCAGCATCATCGAAAGAAGTTTTTTCATGTGTTTTTGTTATTTAAAACCAAATATATTTATAAGTATCATAACCTCAAAATCCGGAAGGCCCGGTTTTAAGCTTTTTTAATGGAATCCATGAGCTGAATGCCACGATTTCACAAAAAATGATTTTTTATTTTATTGCTGGCAACCCTTTCAGCGCCTATTTTAGGCAATACCGGCAGAAGAAACAATAAGAGGCTGCAGTGATGTTAATCGGCTACAATTACTCTGCGAACGATTTGACCGGCAGGCCCGGTTGCCGCCAATGTATAAATTCCACCGGGCAGGCTGCTTATATCCATAACCGTGTGATCATCGGCCCTGGCTTCTAAAACCGTTCTTCCAAACACATCCATAAGCCTTAAGGGCGTGGATGGCTGCACGTTTGAAACATACAGGAAGCCGGAGGCAGGATTGGGATACACAACGGCCGTATGATCAGCCAGCCTGTTTTCTTCCAATCCCACTGCCGTGCGTGTATCCGGGGTACCACACACCTGGCTTCCCTTTTTGTAATAAAACAGGTACTCCTGCTGGGTTTGATTCATAGCCGGATAATCATATTGATTCCACACATGGCCGAGACCTTTGGCGTAGATATTACGGTAATACTTTCCCTCAAAACAATTGGCAACCATTCTTTCGTTTTCATACATCGCTGCGTTGCAAAACAATGCCGAATTATAAAGCGTGTCTTTTTGTGTATTGCAGGTATCCGTTACAAAACCTGCATACAGCGAACTGACCAGGCTGTCCAAATTGGTGTAAATAACAGTATCCGTGCCCGTTGTGAAGGTGTAAATAAGCTGGGGTGGCTGTGTATTTGCAACTGTTGAGAAATAGTTGCTGAACGTGCGGATGTAAAATACCGTATCGCTGGCGGCGGAGTAATATTTTCCTGAAATGGCATACCGTTTGGCATTTGGCGGCGAAACATTGCTGCCAACACTGATATAGCTGGTAAACTGGAACTCATCGCCCACATTAAAATCGTATACCTCACCAAATGTAGGTATTTGGGCTTTTACCCGCGCAGGCATTAAAAAAAAGGCGAGCAGTAAAAACGTAAAATAAATATGATGTTTCATCCACATGGTATTTAAAATCTAATTTAATTCATTATGCGCTTTAATACCGTTGCATTTTTGCATCTGGTTAAAATAAGGCGATAGACGGGCAGTATTTCATAAAAAAATCCCCCGAAACGGATTCCGAGGGACTGTCTTTTATCTTTAAAAACCAAAGCGATTATTTACGCTCCAGCACTTCGTCGATCATGCCGTATTCTTTGGCTTCCTGGGCTATCATCCAGTAGTCGCGGTCGCTGTCGGCCCACACTTTGTCGTATGTTTGTCCGCTATGGAAAGCAATGATCTCGTACAGCTCTTTTTTCAGCTTCTGGATCTCGCGGGCGGTAATTTCAATATCGCTGGCCTGGCCTTCGGCGCCGCCAAGCGGTTGGTGAATCATAATCCGGGCGTGTTTTAACGCCGTGCGCTTGCCTTTGGCGCCGGCACACTGCAACACGGCACCCATGCTGGCAGCCATACCCGTGCAAATGGTGGCCACATCGGGCTTAATGATCTGCATGGTGTCATAAATACCTAAGCCGGCATACACGCTGCCGCCCGGTGAGTTTACGTAAATCTGGATATCCTTTTTGGCATCCACGCTTTCGAGGAACAACAGCTGGGCCTGCACAATGTTGGCCACCTGGTCGTTAATGCCAGTTCCTAAAAAAATAATGCGGTCCATCATCAAACGCGAAAACACGTCCATTTGCGCCACGTTGAGCGAGCGCTCCTCAATAATATAGGGTGTGAGCGAAGATTGTATCCTGGAAGTATAGCGGTCGTAAGTTAAACTGCTGATGCCGGCATGCCCGGTGGCATACTTTCTGAATTCGTTGTTATCAAACATAAGTTTTTGTTTTTAGTTAATTCAAATGTACTGTTTGCAAAAGGTATTTCAAATACTATGCAAAACTTAATTAGCGCAAAATTGTCATGTTAACGCTTTGCATAAAACACGACAAGCAGTCAGGCAGCCAGCGCGCCATTAACCATTGCCTGTTATTAAATAAATTGATAATGAAGCATTTAGCCGGAGCTTTTACCTGAAATTTGCAATTGTATGGTGAAAGACCACTACTGCATATTAAACGGGCACCTCATCAGTATTTATGAGCCCAGCGTTACCTTTAGCAACAGGGCTTTTCGCTACGGCGATTCCCTGTTTGAAAGCATACGCCTGTGCAATAGCAAAGTTATGTTTTTGCGCGACCACATGACCCGCCTTAAGCTGGGCATGACCGTGCTGCGCATGAATGTGCCCGCCGAATTTAACACCGAAAACCTGCACGAGCTTATTTTTGACCTGCTGAAACACAATGCCCATGCACCCAATGCCCGCATCCGGCTTACCGTGTTCAGGAACGACGGCGGCTATTATACGCCCGACACCAACGATATTTCTTTTTTGATCGAAAGCGAGGAATTGCCGGGCACCTATGAGCTTAACCAGAAAGGATACTGGGCCGATATATACGGCGATATGAAAAAGCCGTTGAACAAGCTGGCCAATATAAAAAGCGGCAATGCCCTGCTGTATGTAATGGCCGGCCTGGCCAAACAAAGCATGAAGCTCGACGAATGTTTTATCCTGAACGAGAACGGCTCTGTGTGCGAAAGCATCAGCTCCAATATTTTTGTGGTGAAAAACGGCACTATTTTCACTGCGCCTTTATCGGAAGGCTGCGTGGCCGGCATTATGCGCAAGCAGGTAATGAGCCTGGCCACCGACAATAAGATTCTTACATTCGAAAACCCCATTACCGCCTATACGCTGATGAACGCCGACGAAGTGTTTTTAACCAACAGCGTAGGCGGTATCCGCTGGGTAGGCCAGTTTAAACAAAAATACTACACCAATAAAATGGCCCAGTTTTTTACCGACAAGCTCAATCAATTAGCCTATTAAAATTACATGTACGTTCAACTTATTCAGCAGGTAGAGGCTGTGCTTACACAGCTCGGCCTGAATCCCCCCGACGCTAAAATCAGCGAAGGACAATACAACATCAGCAAAAACCAAACCGAAGTGCTGATAGACGCCTGGGAAGACCAGGATCGCGTATTTTTACAGGTGCTGAGCCCGGTTACAAAAATAACCACGGGCGACAGGGCCGAAGTGCTGCGCATGCTGCTGGAAGAAAACCATGGCATGGTGGAGGCCGCTTTTTCGCTGGTTAAAAACGACATTGTGATAAAAATTACAGTGGACTACACCGGTGGCGCCAGCGCAGAGCGCATCCTGGCATCAATGTCGCGCGTGGGATTTTACTCTGAGCTGTACCGCAGCAAATGGCAGGAGTTAAGCCAGCCCGTTCAATAGATCACAAAGCTGGCGCGTAAGCTCACGCCGGCTGTATTGCATAACGCGGGCCATATTTTTTTGCGGCGCATTTCCGTTAAAGTAAGAAAGTATATTGGCCTCCAGCGCTTTTTCGTCGTTAAAGCTGCTGATCAGGCCGCTGTTGGTGTCGGCAAGAATACGGGCCAGGTCGCCATCTACCGGGCCAATGGCCAGCGTAGGCGCCGGTGAGGCCATGTACTCAAAAAATTTACCGGTTAAAATGCCTTTCGCATTTTTAGTTTGGTTTACAAGCAATAACAATACACCGGATTTTTGCTGCTCCTCAATCACCTTATCGTGCGGCAGGTAATCTATTTTTGTGACAAAGGGCGTAAGCCCGTAGCGCTCCAGTTGTTCCTTTACATAAATGTCTACCTTGCCCACCAGCTTTATTTCGAGCCGGCTTTTAAACGCCGTGTTTTCATCGCTGAGTTTTCGCAGCACTTTCCATAGCGTTTCGGGATTGCGATCTTTAACCAGGGTGCCAATGTGGGCAATGCTGAACCTGCTGTCGCGCTGCTGCTTGCTTTCTGACACGTCGTCATCATCAAAACCGTTGGTTATAACGCCAAATTTGAGGGTGTTTTTACCGCCTGCTTTTTGATAGATGCTTAAAAACTCCTGGTTCATGCTTTCGCCGATACTCAGTACAAAATCAGCATGTTGAAGCACGCTGAGCTCCTGGGCATGGTGCTTTTTATCCGCACGGCGGCTCAGCATCAGCTTTTCGTAAAAATCAATATTGGTCCATGGGTCCCTGAAATCGGCCACCCATTTCAGCTGCGGATTGTTTTTTTTAAGGCCCAGTGCTATCAGGTGCATGCTGTGCGGCGGCCCCGAGCTGATGACGTAATTGATATTGTGCTGCCGGATGTAGCTTGAAAGATATTGCACGCTGGGCTTTACCCAAAACCGGCGGGCATCGGGTATAAAAAAATTACCCCTGATCCACACGCTTATTTTTTCGGTGAGGCCGGCTTTTTTATTTTCGCTTAAAAACGAGGCATTGATCTTATCATCCTTTTTACGGCCGATAAAGCGTTTGTAAATGGTGTATGGCTCCCAGATGGGCCGTTTTAGAACAGTGATGCTCGGGGGCACATCTTTTTCGAGGCTGTGATCAACCACCGGCATTTCGCCGTTTTCGGCCGTATATACCACGGGCTCCCAGCCAAAACCGCGCATGTATTTCACAAATTTCAACCAACGCTGTACCCCGGCGCCACCGCTTGGCGGCCAGTAATACGTGATCACTAACACCTTTTTCATCCCGGCAAAACTACTACAAATTTTTCAGGAAACCGGTAAATTAAGAAGGCAAAATAACAGATACAGCTGCCTTCCGTTACCCGGCATAGCGCACATAAATTTCGCGGATTATTCTTTTTAGCTCGTCATACTTAAAGGGCTTGGTGTAAAATTCTTCCGCGCCTAGCTCCATTGCTTTGAGCTTGTCGTATTCGAAGCGGCTGGTAGAAAGTATGTAAACCGGGATGTGATGAAAGGAGCTGTTTGTTTCAATTTTTGACAAGGCTCCAAATCCATTCAATAGCGGCATATTCAGGTCCATTAAAATAAGAGTGGGCAATGTTGGGTTCACACGGTTATCTTCCAGCCACTTTAATAATTCAAGTCCGTTGTATACCGGGTAAATCATTGCTTCAGCATCGAGGTCCACAAATGCTTCCTTAATGATGGATTGATCGTCAGGATCATCATCCGCGATAACGACGATGAAATTGGTCTGCTTATAAGCCATTCTAAAGAATTTAGTTATAAAAAGACGGTTAAAGTTGTGCCAGTGCTTCGCGCTGTTTAAATGGTTTTTGGTAATTCGTTGCCTGAGGCAATAATTCTACATGCTTCAGGTTAAAGCTTTTTACGGCTCATTATTGTTTTGAAAAGCGATCCGGTTTATTGCAAAACTCAAAGATCAATGAAAGAATTTACCTGCCAAAACGGTACCAGCGGCTGAGCGCATTTTCTTTTCCCGCCAGCAGATCGGTGATGATGTGCATGGCCTGCACTGAAAACACAATGCCATTGCCACCAAAGCCCAGGGCAAACAGTGCCTGTTTGTATTGAGGCGAAAGCCCTATATAAGGCAGGCTGTCTTTAGTGGCGCCAAATGTGCCTGCCCAGCTGAAATCCTCAACAAATTGCACCCGGGGCAACACTGCTTTTAATTGTTTTTGCAGGTGCTGAGCCTTGCGCTCTTTTATTCGTTGCTGAAAAAAGTGGTGTCCCACCTTCAGGTCCGCACCGCCCACCAGCAAGCGCCCATCGTTTGTGGAGCGCATATACAGGTAGGGATCCCCGGTGTCCCACACCAGTGTTTTTTTTACTTTTTCGGGAAGCACTGCATTTTGCTCACTCACACAGGCATACGTATAAAAAAGGCCGGCGATTTTTTCCTTTATCATGGTCGTAGCTTCGTATCCCGTGCAAAAAACAATTCTTTTACAACTGAGGGTATGTTGTGTATCTGTAATTAAAACGGCCCCTTTCTCTTCAAATTTGAATGTATCAATGCAGGTTTGATCAAACACTTTCATGCCCCGCCCGGCATTAAAAGCAATGAGCCCGTGCGCCAGCCGGTAAGCATCCACGCTGCCCGCCACCTGCGACAGGATGGCGCCGTGGCATTTAATGCCATAATCACTCCACACTTCCGTTGCTTCCAGCCATTTTACGCTAAGGTTATAATTATTGCGCCATTGGTATTCTGTTTTCAGCCAAACAGCGTCTTCTTTTTTACGGGCAATGTAAAGCGATTCCTTCATTTCAAAACCGCAGTCAAAACCGTGTTTTGCAACCAGGTCGCGCAGCTGATAAATAGCCTCAATGCCTGCCGTGTAACAGGCTACCGCTCCTTCTTCTCCAATTTGCCCGGCCAGCTTGTACAAAGGCATATCTGTTTCATACTGCAGCATGCTGGTAGTGGCAGCTGTGCTCCCACTCGCAATGTCGCGCTTATCCAGCAAAAGAACATTGTAGCCTTTTTCCATCAAAGCATGGCTCACCAGGGCGCCGGTGATGCCAGCCCCAACAACAACCACTTCGCAGCTTTCGTTATGCTGAAGGGATGGGTAGCTGTGCAGGATTCCATTGCTCATCAGCCCGAAAGATTCAAAGGTTCTTAATCGCATAGGAGATGCAAATGCTATTTCCGTACCCACTGCAAATTAAAAAAGCCGTCCTTAAAGACAGCTCCTTTGTTTTTATAGTGTGGATTTTTTTCCCTTACCAGCCGGTTACTCCGATAGCTCGATCCATACCGGCGCGTGGTCGCTTGTTTTTTCCCATCCGCGCACCTCGCGGTCAACACCCCCTGCTTTTAGCCTGTCTTTGATCTGCGGGCTCAGTAAAAAATGATCGATGCGCAATCCGGCGTTGCGGCCATAAGCATCGCGAAAATAATCCCAAAAGGTATAGATGGTTTGAGCCGGGTATAACGTGCGGATGGCATCGGTCCACCCCTGCCCGGCCAGGTTATGAAACGCGGCGCGGGTTTCGGGCCTGAACAGTGCATCCTCTGTCCAGCGCTCGGGCTTATACACGTCTATCTCGGTAGGCATCACATTAAAGTCGCCGGTCAGTATCACCGGTTTTTTCATAGCCAGCAATTCTTTGGCGCGCATGGTAAGGCGTTCGAACCATTGCAGCTTGTAGTCAAACTTGGGCCCCGGCGCGGGATTACCGTTGGGCAGGTACAGGCAGGCAATGATAATGCCGTTCACCTCGGCCTCTATATAACGGCTGTGCTCGTCGTTTGGATCGCCCGGCAACACGCGCGTAATTTCTTTAATGGCATGGCTGCGGCTGAGAATGGCCACCCCGTTCCAGCTTTTTTGCCCGTGCCAAATGGCTTTATAGCCCGCATCGGCAATGGCCTGCTCCGGAAATTTTTCGTTGGGCGCTTTCAGCTCCTGCAGGCAGGCCACGTCGGGCCGGGTGGTTTCGAGCCAGCGCAGCAGCACCGGCAGGCGCCCGTTAACGCCGTTTACATTATAGGTTGCTATTTTCATATTTAGCGGCTAAGGATTGGTACGAATAACACGAATTTACACAAAACAAAAACAAAAGGCTATTAAACACATAGATCACCGGTTGGCAAAAGCTTGCCACAAATGACACGAATTTATTTAACGCGGGAATCACTTCCAGATAATCACTGCCTACTGCAAACGGGCATAAAAAAAGGCCACCAACACTGGCAGCCTTCTTATCTGTAATTTTGTTTTGCTTAGTGGTGCTGGCCTGCGCCGGCAGCATCGCTTGCAGAAGGAGCATGCTCTTCGTGAGCAGCGCCGCTGGCATGGTGCCCATTTTTAAGGGCTTCCTGCTGCTCGATAAAGATCTTATCGGTTGGCGCAAAACGGCCCGAGCCGCCTGAGTAAGTACCTTCGGTTAATACGATAAAAATGGTGTAAAACATAAACACCGCGTAAGGCGTAAGGATAATGTATTTAAAGAATTTGGTTTCATGACCCAGGTGCATAAACCAAAGCACAATGGCGGCGGCTTTTACCAGGGTTAAACCAATGAATAACACTTTGAGCCATAAGGTGCCCGACCAGCCATGGCCAGGAGCCATAGAGCCGATGATGAGCTCAAAAATGGTAATGATCAGCATGATCCAAAACACATTCCAAAGGGTGCGGCGGGCTTTTTTCCCGTCTTCCTCGCTGTGGTTCGACATCACTTCGTATTGAGGGTAGTTATCGTGAAATTCTGACATAGTCTAAAAAATTTTATGATTAAAGATTAATGACCAACAATTATAACAGGTAGAAGAAGGTAAATACAAACACCCATACCAGATCCACAAAGTGCCAGTAAAGGCCTACTTTTTCAACCATCTCGTAGTGGCCGCGCTTATGGTAGGTGCCCTTAAGCACGTTGAGGAAAATAATGAAGTTGATCACCACGCCGCTGAACACGTGCGTACCGTGGAAACCGGTGATGAAGAAAAAGTAGTTGGCAAACTGCGGTACACCATATTCGTTCACCGTCATGTTGGCGCCATGCACCATTTGTTTTACATACCCGCCGGCACCATCGTTAGCTGCCTGATCCCATACCGAGCGTAAAGCGCCTTCGTGTGTGCCTACAATGAAGTGAAACCACTCCCAGGCCTGCGAGCCTACGAAAGCAAGACCGCCGATAATTGTCCAAAGCATCCAGATGGTTACTCCCTTCTTATCCATACGGTGGCCGGCTTCTACCGCCAGTACCATGGTAACGGATGACATGATGAGGATAAAGGTCATTAAACCCACATAAGCCAATGGTAAATGCTGCTCAACAAAAGGAAAGTGCGTGAACACATGCTCTGCTTTCGGCCACACGTCAGCATACTTGTGACGGATAAAACCATAAGAAATAAGCAGGCCGCCAAAGGTAAGCGCATCGGATACCAGGAAAAACCACATCATCATTTTTCCGTAACTTACTCTGAACGGCGACTGACCGCCACTCCAGGCATCTTTTGAATCAATTTCTACTGAATGAGCCATTATAACTAAACTGGATTAAAATTTTGATTGCAATATTAACGATAAAAATATAAAAACAAAAACAAATATACCCATAACACATCAAGAAAATGCCAATAAATAGCAGTGAGCTCAATACCAAGGTAATCTGCCGCCGAATATTTTTTCAACAGTGTTTTTGTGAACGAAACCGTAAGTGCAATAAGCCCGCCAACCATGTGCAGCAGGTGCACCAGCGCAATCAGGTATAAGAACGATCCGGACGCGTTGCTGTATTTGCCAACAAAATAAATACCCTGCTGCGTTAATATTTTCCAGCCCTGCCACTGCGTGTAAAAAAACACAAGTCCCAGCGCCAGTGTTAAAAATAAAGCAAGGGCCGTGAGCCGGTTGTTGTCTTTTTTAATGGCCCGTTGGGCAAGCAGCATCGTTAGGCTGCTGGTAATAATCACCGCGGTGCTTATAATAGTGATGTCAGGCAATGAGAATACGTTCCAGTTGCCATTATCGGCGCGCACCACATACGCGCTGGTAAGGCCGGCAAAAAGCATCACAATGCTTACAATGCCTATCCAGAGCAGCGGCTTGGCGGTTTTGCGCCTTGCCTCGCGCAGCTCTGCCCGGTGCTTGTTTTTGTTTATGTTTACGGTTTCCAAAATGTATGTTGGTTTTTATGATTTTGTCATTAAAGCCACCTGCACCACCGGCAGGTACACCAGCGTTACCAGAAACAGTTTCCTGGCACTTTCGTTGCTGGGCAGGCGGTAAAAATTATAGGCCTGCAGCAGCAGGGCCAGGCCGCACAATACGCAGGCCAGGGTGCTGATAAGCCCCACAAAGTGAAACACAAAAGGCAAAATGCTGGCTACCAGCAAAAATACAGAGTACATCAGGATCTGGAATTTCGAAAAATCATCCTTGCCGCCTCTCGACGGCAGCAGGTGAAAATCAGCTTTGGCATAATCATCGTTATTAAACCAGGCCAGCGACCAGAAGTGCGGAAACTGCCACACAAACTGGATCATAAACAGCAGCAACGCAAAAAAGGTAACCTGGCCAAACCCATTGGTGGCGGCCACACCGCCTATGAGCGTGGGCAGCGCCCCGGGGAAAGCCCCTACAAACACCGAAAAGGGTGTGCGGCGCTTGAGCGGTGTGTATACAACTGCATACAAAATAATAGAAATAAAGCCCAAAATACCGCACAGCGGATTGGTGTACACCCACAGCAACACGGTGCCGCCAATGCCCGCAAGGGCGCAAAACACAAAGGCCTCACTTACCGAGAGCACGTTGGTGGGCATGGGGCGCTGGCGCGTGCGGTCCATCAGGCGGTCAAGGTCTTTTTCAATGATCTGGTTAAAGCCGTTGGCCGCCGAGGTTACTAAAAAACCGCCCAGGCTCAGTGCCAATAGCTGTGTCCATTCAATAGAACCGGCAACGGTAAGGTAAGTGATTACGGCTGAAAAAACAACCAGGCTTCCCAAACGGAATTTGGTGAGCTTTATAAACCCCGAAAATTTTGAATAAGTATCGGTTGTTGCAGAAATATTGGTAGTGGTAGTTTCCAAAAAGTACGCAAAGGTATAACTTAAACAGTATGGCATGGCAAAAAAGCCGGCAAAAATTAAAGAAAACTCAAAATAAAGGACCTTTTTGCCTTTAAAGTAATTTGTTAAAAAAAATCAACTTAATCATTATAATTTTAACATTAATCTAAAAATTACTTTTAAGTCTGAAATATTTTTCTACTTTTGTTCGCTATTATAATCCATAATTCTATGAATTCAAAACTTTTACGCACAATTGGAGCCGGTTTGTCAGTCGCTGTTATTTTAACCAGCTGCGATGGGCTTGGCAAAATGATAAAAAAACAGAAAGACATCAAGTACACGGTGTCGCCAAACCCTATTGAAATGCATGCAGATAGCATTCAATTCAGTGTAAATGGGAAATTTGACCCTAAACTGTTTGCTAAAAAAGTTACATTAACACTTACCCCGGTTGTTAAATACAGCGGCGGCGAAAAAGCGTTAAAACCCGTAGTTCTGGTAGGCGAAAAAGCCACCGGCAGCGGTCAGAAGATAGGTTATGCTTCGGGTGGAACCTTTAGCTATACCTCCGAAAAATTTGGCTATGAGCCAGGCATGCGCAATGCCAAAGTGGAACTGCGCGGCGAAGGTTCTGTTAAAAAGAAAAAGAAAAGCTTTGCTCCGATAGAGCTGGCAGACGGTACCATTGTAACTCCCTTGCTGGTTCGTAACGACGAAAAAGCCATCTGGGCAAAGGATGCCTTTGTTAAAACCATGCCGGCTAACCAAAGCACTCATATTTATTATGTGATCAACCAGTCGGTGGTTCGCCCTTCGGAGCTGAAATCCGAAGAAATGAAAAACATCAACGCGTTTATTGCCCAAAACTTAACCTCACCATGGTACGAGTTCAAAGGCATCAGCGTTTCGGCTTACGCTTCGCCCGATGGTGAAACCGATAAGAACGAAAACCTGGCCAAAGATCGCGCCAACAGCGGTTCGGCTGCTGTAATGAACGAGTTTAAAAAGAACAAGGACAAAACTGTAACCTTTGGCAAAGAAAAAAGCCAATACCAGGTAGGTACCACCAAAGAAGACTGGGAAGGCTTTAAAAGCCTGATGGAGCAATCTACCATGACTGATAAAGATCTGATCCTGCGCGTTTTAACTATGTATCAGGATGCTGACCAACGTCGTAAAGAGATCAAAAATCTTTCTAAAACTTACCTTGAATTAGCCGAAAAGGTATTACCTAAGCTGCGTCGCGCTGAAATTACCCTGAACGTGGACAAAAAATCGCGCACCGACGAAATGATCTCTAAACTGGCCACTTCAAATCCTGACAGCCTTTCTGTAGAAGAATTATTATACGGCGCTAACCTTACCAGCGATGTAAACACCAAAGTTCAGATCTACCAGGCAGCCGAAAAACAATACGGCTCTGACTGGAGGACCTCAAACAACCTGGGTGCTGCCTTATTAATGCAAAACAAAGTGTCTGAAGCAGGAGCCGCCTTTAAGCGTGCCGAAGCTTCTGCAAAAGGAAGCCAGCCTTCTGTTTACAGCAACCTGGGCATTATCGAAGCTAAAAACGGCAACCGTCCTGGTGCTATGGAACTGTATCAAAAAGGCGGCGGTGCTGCCGAAACCAAATACAACATGGGTATCCTCGAGATCCGCAATGGCAAATACGCCGATGCGCTGAACGACTTTGGCAGCTTTAAAGGTCATAACATGGCCCTTGCGCAGCTGTTAAACGGCAACCCGGGTGCTGTAAAAGGCACCATCGACGAAAGCAATGAAAAAGAAATGGCTTACAGCTATTATTTAAAAGCTGTGGCTGCTGCCCGCCAGGGCAACAACAGCGAAGTGATCAGCAACCTGAAAACAGCTGTTGAAAAAGACAATTCACTGAAAGCTTATGCCAAAGACGACGCCGAGTTTATTAAACTGCGCTCTGACAACGGCTTTACCGGCATTGTGAACTAATTCACACGCCCATACATTTTAAAAGGATCCCCGGCCCAAACAGCCGGGGATTTTTTATTGCTGCTATCCGCTTGAAATTTAGCCTGCAGCATGTGTGTTTTGTCTTGTATCTTGTTTCCTGCATCCTGTCTCTTTCATCTTGTATCATGTGTCATTTTCTTATCTTTACATATTCAACCGCATGCCATCGTTTCCCGACACAGAGCTTATTCTTACTGCCGACCAGCGCGTGTATCACCTCCAGCTGAAAGGCGAAGACATTGCCGACGACGTGATACTGGTAGGAGATCCGGGCCGGGTGGCCGATGTGTCGGATCATTTTAGCCAGGTGGAGTTTAAAACCGCGTACCGCGAATTTATTACACACACCGGCTGGTTTAAGGGCAAACGCTTTACCGTGATAAGCACCGGCATTGGCACCGATAATATTGATATTGTACTGAACGAGCTGGATGCGGCTGTAAACATTAACCTGGAAAAAAGAGAGCTGAACTCAACCCGACGCGTCCTGAACATTGTGCGCCTGGGCACCTGCGGCGCGCTGCAGCCCCATATACCTGTTAATGCACCTATTATAAGCACTTATAGTTTGGGATTAGACGGCTTGCTGCATTTTTACCAGGGCTGGCAATCGGTAAACGAGCATACCATTGCCGATGCATTTACAAAACACTGTGCCTGGCCGGCCAGCATGGCCATGCCATATTGCGTAAGCGCCAGTTCCGAGCTGCTTTTAAAATTCGATCGTGAAATGTATCGCGGCATTACTGCCACGGCGCCCGGCTTTTATGGCCCACAGGGACGGCAATTGCGCCTGCAACCAGCCATGCCCGGCTTAAATAATCTTCTCAGTTCGTTTAATTTTAACGACCTTTGCATCACCAATTTTGAAATGGAAACATCAGCCCTTTACGGCCTTGGCAAATTGCTGGGCCATCGCTGCCTCACCCTGTGTGTGGTAATAGCTAACCGGGCTACAAAACAATTTACCCATCACTTAAACCAAAGTGTGGCGCTTTTTATTGAAAACGCGCTGCACCAATTAACCACCTGAAATGAACCGCAGCGAATTAATACAGCAGATCAGAAACAAAAAAACATTTTTATGCGTGGGTCTCGATCCCGACATGGATAAACTACCCAAACACCTGGTGGAAGATGAGGAAGATCCTATTTACGAATTCAATAAAGCCATTATTGACGCCACTGCGCCCTATTGCGTATCGTTTAAGCCCAACACTGCTTTTTACGAAGCTTATGGCCTGAGCGGCATTGCCAGCCTTGAGCGCACACTCAAGTACATTACCACCAACTACCCGGATCATTTTTTAATAGCCGATGCCAAGCGCGGCGACATTGGCAATACCAGCAGCATGTATGCCAAAGCGTTTTTTAAGCGCCTCAATGCCGACGCCATTACCGTGGCCCCCTACATGGGCAGCGACTCGGTAAAACCCTTTTTGCAGTTCGAAAATAAATGGGCCATTGTATTAGGGCTTACCAGCAACGAAGGCTCTGCCGATTTTCAGCAGCAGCAGCTCAATGGCCGCGGCCTGTATTTAAATGTGATTGAAACCTGCGCCAAATGGGGCAGCGATAAAAACATGATGTTTGTGGTGGGTGCCACCAAAGCCGAGCTGCTGCAGGACATTCGCAGCATTGTGCCCAACCACTTTTTGCTGGTGCCCGGCGTTGGTGCACAGGGCGGCAGCCTGCAGGAGGTGTGCAAACATGGCATGAACAGCGAGATAGGGCTGCTCATTAATTCCAGCCGCGGCATTATTTATGCCTCAGGCGGAAAAGACTTTGCTGTAAAAGCCGCTGAAGAAGCCAAAAAGATAGCAGACGAGATGAAACAATTGATGTGATCTGCCTGTTACTTTATACACTCACTTTCAAACACAACTAAAAACTATGGAAGACAATAACCAAAACCAACCCCACCTGGATATTGAGCTGAGCGAAGAAATTGCCGAAGGCGTTTATTCCAACCTGGCTATTATCACGCATTCACAAAGCGAGTTTGTGATCGACTTTATAAAAATCATGCCCGGTGTGCCTAAAGCGCGCGTAAAATCACGCATTGTGCTTACCCCCCAGCATGCCAAGCGTTTGGCACGGGCACTGGCCGAAAACATTCAAAAGTACGAACAGCTGCACGGCAAGATCAAAGAAGCAGACGCGGCTTTTCCAATGAACTTTGGCGGGCCCACCGCACAGGCTTAACCGCTTATTGTTTTACGAGCTTTGCTACCCTGGTTTGGTTACCAGCACTGAGCTTTGCAAAATAAATACCGGCGCTTAAGTTCTCAATATTCAGCTCGGCCTTATAACGGCCGGGCGTTTGTTTCTCGTCGGTAAAAATTGTTTTTACTTCCTTGCCGGTTACATCAAACAGCTTGAGCGTGCAGGCAGCAGAGCCTGAGATGGTATATACTATATACGCCTGGCTGGTTGCCGGCTGCGGATACACTTTTTCCATGTCCGCTATTCCCTTTTCTTCGTTAACGCCGGTGCCTATCAGCACACCCAGGCTTATGTCGTCAATCATGGCCCAGGTACCGGTTTGAGGGATGTTTATATTTTCGGCATCCACATTCACACCCGACAGATAAATGCTTATAAATACGGTATCCACGCTGCTCCCGGGAAAATTGGCATAATTAATGGGCGACGAGAATTGTTTGTACACAGCCGTAGAAAGGGTTTCGAACGTATAGCCCTGCGCTTTGGGCGAGGTTACCGTGGTTTGATACACATAAGGGCTAAACACCAGCGAATCGCCGGTAACGATGCCGCATTTATACCAGCCGTTTAAAGCTGCCGGCTGGCCGCTGGTTGAAAACAAACCCAGCACCGCCCCCTGAACAGAATACGATTGCGCGCCAAAACCTTTTATAAATGCCGCTTTTGTGCCGGCATAAGCATCGTTGGTATCTTTTATGTAGTAGGTAGAGTAAAACCCAAGATTATAATTATCGGGCTTATTGGCCGTAACGGATTCAAAGCCTGCGTTTAAGATCTGGGCCTGGGCAAAAAAGCCGCAAAGCAACAGGGGCAGGAGTATAATTTTTTTCATGGGGATGGGTTTGTTGGGTTATACAAACGAATGTAAAAAAAAGTTTCAATTTGTTGAAAAAACAAATTTTCCGAAGCCCTGAATCCTGCTATTTTTAAGGAAAATCCTAAAAAAGAACACCAGAACTATGACCGAAGCACAATTGCACATTAAAATTGCCGGATTGTTGAACATTGCCATCAGCCAGGTAAGCGCCACTGTTGAACTGCTTGATGAGGGGGGCACCGTGCCTTTTATTTCGCGCTACCGGAAAGAAGCCACCGGGAGCCTGGACGAAGTGCAGATTGCACAGGTGCGCGATGAGATTGAGCGCCTGCGCCAGCTGGAGCAGCGCCGCGAAAGCATTTTAAAATCGATTGATTCACAAAACAAGCTCACCGAGGAGCTGAAAGAACAGATACTGAATGCCGAAACCCTGAGCCGGCTCGAAGACCTTTACCTGCCCTATAAGCCAAAACGCCGCACCAAAGCTACCATTGCACGTGAAAAAGGCCTCGAGCCGCTGGCCCAGTTTATACTCGATCAAAAAAACAATGAGGTGGCCGGAGAGGCCGAAAAATTTATATCGGAAGAAAAAGGCGTGGCCTCTGGCGAAGAAGCGCTGGAAGGCGCGCGAGACATCATTGCCGAGCTGGTGAGCGAAAATGCCCTGGTGCGCGAAGAAATGCGCGAGCTGTTTAAGAAAACAGCCACCATCAAAAGCCGCGTGATTAAAGGCAAGGAAGAAGCCGGCGAAAAATTTGAAGATTATTTTGAATGGGAGGAAAAGCTGATGAGCTGCCCTTCGCACCGCATGCTGGCCATGCGCCGGGGCGAGAAGGAAGACATGCTCATCCTGGACATTACCGTTGACAGCGAAGAAGCGCTGGCCTTGGTGGAGCGCAAGATCATCACCAGCCGCGGCGAATGCGCCACTCAATTAAAAGAAGCCATTGCCGACAGCTACAAGCGCCTGCTGCAACCCGGCATTGAGGCCGAAATGCGGCTGTTTACCAAACAGCAGGCAGATGAAAAGGCCATTACCGTGTTTGCCGATAATTTACGCGAGCTGCTGCTGGCTTCGCCGCTGGGCCAAAAATCCATCCTGGCGCTCGACCCCGGCTTTAAATCGGGTTGCAAGCTGGTGGCACTGAACAAAGAAGGCAAGCTGCTGGAGGAAACCGTTATTTACCCGCACGAGCCGCAGCGCCGTACCGTAGAGGCCGAAATGGTGGTGCTGGCCTTTTGCCAGAAACACGACATCGAAGCCATTGCCATTGGCAACGGTACCGCCTCGCGCGAAACAGAACAGTTTATCCGCGGCATTGATATTTTACCAAAGCACATTCCCGTGATCGTTGTAAGCGAAGCCGGCGCTTCGGTGTATTCGGCCAGCGAAGTGGCACGCGAAGAATTTGGCGAGTACGACCTCACCGTGCGCGGCGCGGTGTCTATTGGCCGCCGGCTGGCCGACCCGCTGGCAGAGCTGGTAAAAATAGATCCCAAATCGATCGGTGTGGGCCAGTACCAGCACGATGTGGATCAAAGCCATTTAAAAAGCAAGCTCGACGAAGTGGTGGAAAGCTGTGTGAACGGTGTGGGCGTGGAGCTCAATACCGCCTCCAAACAATTGCTTTCTTACGTATCTGGCATAGGCCCCGGCCTGGCGCAAAACATTGTTGATTTCAGGAATGAGAACGGCCCCTTTAAATCGCGCCGCGAGCTTTTAAAAGTGCCGCGCATGGGCGAAAAAGTATTTGAGTTGAGCGCCGGATTTTTGCGGATCCGTAACAGCGTGCACCCACTGGATAAAAGCGCTGTGCACCCCGAAAGTTATCACATTGTAGAAACCATGGCCAGGGACCTTAATTGCAGCATCGATGACCTGATCAATGAAAAGGAGCTGCGCTCGCAGATAAAACCAAGCAGCTACGTGAGCGAGCAGGTGGGTCTGCCCACTCTGAAGGACATTCTGGCCGAGCTGGAGAAACCGGGTCGTGATCCGCGCAAGAGCTTTGAGACATTCAGCTTTGATGAAAATGTGCACGCCATCAGCGACCTTCGTGAAGGCATGCGTCTGCCGGGCATCGTTACCAATGTGACCAACTTTGGCGCCTTTGTAGATGTGGGTGTTCACCAGGATGGGCTGGTGCACATTTCGCAGCTGGCCGATAACTTTGTAGACGATCCCAACAAGGTAGTAAAAGTAGGGCAAAAAGTGTGGGTGAACGTGACCGAAGTGGACGTAAAACGCAAACGCATTGCCCTGAGCATGAAAGGCGAAATGCAAACGGTAAAAGCGGCAAAGCCAAAAACAGCCGTGAAAGAGGATGCCTATAACCCCAACGACATGAACAGCGCACTGGCCGCCCTCAAAAATAAATTTAAAAAATAATTCCGTCATGGCGGAACACGCACATACACAGTTTGGCCTGGTGGGTAAATCGCTGGGCCATTCTTTTTCGAAAGCCTATTTTGAAAAAAAATTCAGGGACGAGGGTCTGGCAGGATATGCTTATGATAATTTTGAATTGAGCGCCATTGAGCAGATTAGCGCCTTAGTTTCGGGTACCGAGAATTTGAAGGGCCTCAATGTGACCATCCCCTATAAAGAATCGGTGATCCCTTTTTTAAACGAGTTGAGCAACGAAGCGCGGCAAATAGGCGCCGTGAATTGCATTAAAATAACAAACGGTACGCTGACCGGGTATAATACCGATGTTTATGGCTTTGCGCAAAGCATCAAGCCTTTTCTCGACCATCACCACCAGCGGGCACTAATACTGGGCACGGGTGGCGCCAGCAAAGCAGTGGCCTTCGCTTTAAAAAAAATAGGGGTCGATGTTTTTTTTGCCAGCACCGGCGCTAAAAAAAACACTAATACCTTTTTTTACTCCGAAATAAATGCGCACATGATGCAATCGTTTAAGCTGATTGTAAACACCACCCCGCTGGGCATGTTGCCTCATCAGCACGAGTGCCCTGCCCTGCCCTATGAGCTGTTTACACCCGAGCACCTGGCTTACGACCTTATTTACAACCCCGAAGAAACTTTGTTTTTGAAACAGGCCAGAGAACATGGCGCCGTAACCATGAATGGCTGGAGCATGCTGACGCTGCAAGCCGAAAAGAGCTGGGAGATCTGGAACAGCTGACCGGGCGGTTTTATGGAATTATGAAAATGCGGCGTCTTAAGGGAAAGAATGCTCCGGTATTTTTCACATATTATTTTTTTATGCCTTATCGGCCCGCCATTTTATGCCCAGCACCTGGTTAACGGTGTGGTATACGACAGCGAAGGGAAACTGACACTGGAAGGTGTGTCGGTACGGGTTTCCAATTCGGTTTACGCTGCCCGAACCGATAAAAGCGGCCGGTTCCAGCTGGTGCTACCTGGCAAGGGAGCCTTTAAGCTCAGTTTTACACATGTGGCTTACCAGGAATTTGTCAAAGAGTTTCGGCTAAACGAACAGGACAGTGTTGAAATAAGTATTTACCTGATCCGAAATGTACAACAACTCGATACTGTTGCTGTGCTGGCCACACACCGGCCTGAAACACTGGTGGCCAAACCCAATTACAGCATTTTTGATTTCGATTTTCACGAAGACAAGCTTCTGCTGCTTACCAGCGAACGCTCTTTATCCAATGCCAGCATTCAGCTATCTGATTACAGCGGAAAAATTTTTTCCTCTTATAAACTACCCAGGCAGGCAGGCGAGGCGCGACATTTTTTCCACGATTATGAGGGTTATTCCGACCTCATTTGCAAAGACTCTGTTTTTAGGATAGATGTAATAAATAACGGGCTGCTGGTAACCTTTATCGCACAAAAAGAATTTAACAGGTACCTGCTTCCCGTGGCCGACAGCCTGAACGGTTATTATTATTACAGCGACCGCTGGGAACAGTACCCGCTATTTAACTATTACTACATAAAAAACCGGGATACCGTTAACCATTTACTGAGCACTGTAACCAACACCGATTTGATGAAGCTGTACAACATGGAATACTATTACCTGCCACCCCGGCAACAGCTGGAGACCAGGCGGCTGGCCAGCTATTACAAAACTGACCTTCACATTATTGCCGCGCTGATGAGCGGCTTTACACGAAGCCTGTTTTACGAGCCTTTGTATGCACCCTTGTTTATTTTAAACGACACCATTTGTGTGTTTAATCATCACAACGATTTTTTATATCACTATAACAAACAAAACCAGCTGATCGACAGTGTACACATTGGCTACCACCATCCCAAAAACTGGCGCGAATGGAAAAAACAATTGTATGTGGACGAGGCACAGAATAAAGTATACGCTCTTTTCAGTAAAAACGGACACCATTATCTCAAACACATACACCACCAAAGCGGCAGTGAGCTGGGCACCTATAAGCTCAAGCACCACAGTGCCGAAAAGATCAAAATCAGGGATGGTTATGTGTATTACGTGTATCGCCCCTTTGGCAGCACACAGGAGCGGTTTTTGTACCGTGAGATCATTGAGACATTGAAAAAATAGTTCGTCATGAGAAATTAGTTTAAAAGGAGTTGTTCCAATTAAAAATTGACTGTCAGGCGAAGAGTTAAATATCGAAATGGCTTATATAAGGATATGTTAAAGATTTATCGACCGGGAGCTATATTTTTAAAGCGTACCTGAAATCAAGTCCGAATGTTGGCCACGAATTACACAAATTCACTAATCTGTATAATGCTGAGGTATTAATTGTTTGGTGCAATTTATTATTGCCGGTTAGCCGGCAATAATGCTAATTTTCACAAATTAAGATTTACTTAACTATCCTGATTAGTGTCATCCGTGAAATTAGTGGCTTGCCTTTAAAATTAATGCCGGCATAACCCCACTGTTACTCATGAGAAGATCGGGGCTGCGTCAGACCTATCCGGTTTTTCTTTAAATTAGCTTATAAGTAATATGTTTTCCTCCTTTTTAAAAACGCTTTTTTTATCCGCATGTATTGTGCTACTGGCCACTTTCTGCGAAAAAAAAATTTTTAAAAAGATTAAGGCTACCGGTCGGATTCTGCACTTTTATACTAAACAACCTATTTCTACAGGTTTAAGCCTTGTAAGCGATAATCAATTTTCTGGAAGTGCAAAAACGGTAGACATCGCTTCGGGGCATTCCGATGAAAATGGATATTTCACGCTTAAGGGAAAAGCTTCCAAAGCAAATCCTTATTACCTATACATCTCCGAAGACCGGGGTCAGGCAAGGCAGATCACCCTGCGCGAAAACAGCACAACTGACCTTGGAACATTTTATACCGGCTCGCACACCTTTCATTACAAGGTCAGGCTCATTCCCGATTCCGGCAAGTGTTTTAAAGCGTATGCCCCTGCCCAAACTCTTTATTTTCCGGCAGGCACCTATACCACTCTTGTATTCAGCAATAAAGTCACCTGGGAGGATATACTTTCTGATTTGAAATTTCATTATTACACCATCGATTGTGGCGCAGGAGCAACACAGCAAATGCCACACATTGCCAGCCAGTCATCTGCTGTTAACGACACTTTGAATTACATTATTCATTACTGATGGTATTGTATGGCTACGTCAACAATATCTCAACTGATTGCCCTGGCATAGCGGATCAAAAACACCCAGAAGCGCGATTGTTTCAGCAACACTTTTTCAAACAGAAAAAGGCCCAGAACCGCACAGGTAATGCCGGCCATTACGTCCAGAATGTAATGATGCCCGGAATAAACTGCTGAAAACCAGATGCCGACCATAAACAGGGCGAAAAAAATGTTGATGAGGCCCAGCCGGTTTTTAAGCCCGAAATAAAACACAACCACCGGGTAGGCCGAATGCAGCGATGGCATGGCAGCAAATACATTCGAACTTTTGGCATACAGCGAATGAAACAGCTGAACTCCGAAATAATCATCAAAACGGGCCAGGCCCGCGGTATTGCCCGGCGTGTTAAATTGTATGTCGAACCCATACTGCTGCACATACCAGGGCGGCGCAGCTGGATACACATAATACACCACAAAGCCCAGCAGGTTTACAAACAAAAAGGCCAGCGAAAATTGCAGGAATTGCATTTTATTTTTCCGGTACAGGTAAAACGCAAACAATAAGGGAATAGGAACCCAATTGATGTAAAATAAACCAGCAACAATGTCGAGAAAAGTTTGTGCGTGTTTTTGAGCAAATTCGTTGGGCGTTAACATATAACCACCATCGTTAATACCAAACAGGCGGCGTTCGGCAGTATATAATTCGGCAATATGAATATTGCTGAAGTTAAAATTGGGAAAAGCCTTCATGCTGTCGAAGATTACCCAAAACACAATAAAAATAAGAAAGCCAAGGATAAATTTTCGGGTGGGCGATGAAAGGTAATACAAGACATTGAACAACAAAACCAGGAACAGCTGGTCGGTTTTGTATCCTATTAATAAGGCAGACAGTACCAGGTAAGCCAGCGAAAAAAAACTGACAAGCAATATATTTTGCCGGCTTACCTTAGTTTCTTTAATTAAAATTCCTGAATCCATGATTATTTGGGAATAATTATTTCGGTTACTTTTTTTCCGCTGGCGGTTTCTTTTCCCGTAAGCTCTACATAAGTAATATGAGGCACCCAAAATGTACCGCCTTCAATCTTGGCAAAGGCTTTGTTAAAATAAACCAGTTTCCCGTTCATCATTATATAGGCATGATAGCGCTTATCGGCCTCTGAGCGCATGATGTAAATGGGCCGCTTTTTATAAGACACCAGGTTTACCCTGAATACTTTTTTGGCGCTGTCAATCAGCCTGGATTCGATGCCGTATGCATAATTCTTTTGGATGTATGAAAGAGGCGCCGTTTCGCCGCGGTCGGAATAACGGATCCAGTACACCTTCACGGGATTTACTTCATTGATGGTACTGTCGCGGTTATAATTGAGCTCGTACATAATGGTGTTTTTATTGTGCGTACGCTGAATGTAAAACAGCAAGTTTTTATTTTCTCCGGGCACCGGAAAGGTATCCGAAGGATTAATTTTGCCTGCCAGGGGCAATACCTGTGCCCCCAATGGCAGGTGGGCCAGCCAATAAGAGCAGGCCAGCAATAGGATCATCCGGCGCATCATTTCTCCAATGCTTTTTTACAGTCGTTCAGGCGTTTAATGGCTGTGATATTGGATAACACAGCCACCAGGCTAATGGGTATGGTAAACACAGACATGGTTTCGAACACATGAAATTGCAGCCCACCTACATACAGCTTATAATCGCCGCCGATATAATAAGCGGTAATGCCGCAGGCCAGGGCCGAAAGCCCAATGGTAATCACCCGCTCGGGGCGTTGCATTAGGCCGCCTTTGCATTCAATGCCCAGGCCTTCGGCGCGTGCACGGGTATAACTCACCATCATAGAGCCAATGAGGGCCAGGAAGGCGAACAGCGAGCTGAAGAAATAATGATGCGCCACCAGGTAATAACAAATGCCAAAAAACATTACCAACTCGCTGTAGCGGTCAAGCACGGAATCAAACAAGGCGCCGAACTTGCTCGACATATTGCCCAGGCGGGCCACCTGCCCATCGAGCATATCAAACAAGCCGGCGAATAAGATGGCTGCGCCGGCCCAGCCCACGTAAGAGAGGTCGCTCCGGTTGGCATCTTCGGCTCCGATGATAAAAATAACCGTTACGCCGATGTTCAGTAAAAAACCGGTGAGGGTAACCGTATTGGGCGTAAAGCCTATCCTAATTAAAAAGCGCACCAGCGGGTTAATTACCAGGTAAATGCCTTTTTGTAATTTATCGCGGGCAGATAGCTGCGGAATTGTTTTTTTAGTCGTAATCACTGTTTCCATATTTTTAAAAATCGAATTTAAACCTGGCCCTGAGGCCCAATTGAGAAATGCCCGGGTGATCGAGATACGTGAAGCGCTTTACAAGGTCGACCCGGAAAAATTTAAAGATGTTGGCGATGGCCACACTTCCTTCTACGTAAGGTGTTTCGGAAAGATGATAGGTAGTTGGGTTACCATCCCCATCCACCGGAAAACGATACAGGCCGTTGCCTGCCGAGGGCTGATTGGCGCTGCTCAGGCTGCCGTATAACAGCTTTACCGAAACGGCTTCGCGCCACTTTAAGCGCCGCAGCAAAGGAATTTTATTGAAGAAAAAACCGTTAAAACAATGATCCAGGTTGAGACTGACATACTGATCGCTGACAAACTCGAGAAAGTTCATCAGGTTGTATGATTGCAGCTGATACGCATAAGTTTGATTGGCCCGGTGAATATTCAGCAGCGGAAAAGGAACCGTGCCGAAAATCTTTCCTGCTTCGGCCGCCACATCGGTGTAGCCGAACTGCGACAGGTAAAAACGCTTGGAGATGTTGAGTGAAATATTCTGATAATCGTATTCGCCGCCCAATAACCCTTTCACACCTTGCAGGTAGCGGATCGTAAAGATCGGGTTCTTGAATGAAATGGGAATGCGGTAGGTTTTTCCCTGGTAAAATTTTTCATCGGGCGCCCAGCGCAGGGTAAACGATAATTCTGACGTTTGCAGGTTTTTAAGATCCGTTTCTTTGTTGTTATAATCCAGCGCATTATAATGAAGATCGCCGGCGGCCTGCTGCACCAGGTTTTTGTACCCGACTGAAAACGACAAGTGATTTTTAAATTCGTTCAGGTATTCCAGTACTACAATATCGTTGTACAGCCATTTTTTGTTATTGCCGCGCTTAAACGACAGCAAAAAATTGTCTTCCTGTATAAATTGCAATTCCTGCCCGGGAATCTTTGTTTCACGCTGGTAGCTTAGCTTGAGCGATCGTACGGGGAATTCATAAATACTGCGCTTGGTAAACGAATAAGTGGTCCCTGCATAATATTTCCATTTCTCATCCTTAAATCCATAGGCCGCATAACTTTCAAAATTTATTTTTTTGCTGAAGGCAGTGGTGGTTTTACCGCCAAACCTCAGCCGGAAACCTTCTACAGGATTGAAGCTGTAAAACGTGCTGATAGGCCCCATGTCGAAATAAGGCCCGATGGTTTTGTAGCCCGAAAACAGGAGAACAATCACATCCAGCGAACGCTTAAATGCAGGCACTTTTTTAATACTGTCAATAGTGGTATAAACGCCTTTTTCGGATTTGGAGAGCTCAGTGTGGCGTTTTTCCCTCCAGTACTCGTTGGTGCGGTAATCGGCACTGTCTGCCATTTCCAACGCATCGCCCGAATAGTAGCTATCTGGCTGCTGCCGGTTGAGTGTAAAATTCTTATAGGAGTCGGAGCGTTGCCCAAAAAAACCCATTTTACCATTGGTCAAACCAAAATCAGCGGAAAACTCATCCTTGACCAGTGTATAGCCCCGCTCATCGCGCTTTTCAAAATCCTGGGTAATCCTTAATTCCTTTACCCAGTTCAGGTTAATGTCCTTGTTCACTCCCATGTCTATTTTGGCAACGGCGTACGAGCTGTCCATGATCACGTACATATAACCCTGGAATAAAAAATCGGCGTGATTGCGCGGCACAAATTCCAGCTTTATAAATTTGGAGTTGTTCTCCGTCACCGTATCGGCAATAAAAAATTTGTAAAATGTGGGCGATACATTGGCAATGGGGCTCAAAAACTGGTTGGTGAGCATGGTGATGTTATTGTCGTAAATATCAATCTCCTGGTACAGGTATTTGAGGTACGCATCCAGGCCCTGGTTATCCACATAACCCTCAAACGCCACCATTTTGCTGGCTTTCACAATCTCTTTTTTAGCCCGGGGATTTTTCCTGTACCTTACATCGGAAATGGATTCCTTAAGATAAACAGGCAATACCGGTTTGCCTTGCAGCTTGGTGGTATCGAGATTCTCGAACACAAACTGAAATTTTTTAAATACCTTCCGGTTCTGGAATTTTTCGGTCACATTGCTCAGGGCAAACTGAATTTTTTCGTACTTCTCGTATTCGTAATAATTAAAACCCTCCTTGCGGTTCAGCGGTTTATGCTCGATCACTTTGCGGATGAGCTCTACCGCGGGATTATTTTTATTCCTGTATTTTGCCTTTTTCGATCGCACGGTTACCTCCTCCAGTTGTTTGAGCTCGCTCAGCAGCTTAAAATCTATTTGCTGCTCCCTGCCCGGCTGCACTTCTTTGGCCACGGGCTTATAACCTACCGTAATTACCTTCAGCCGGGTATATTCCTTTTCGGTTTCTATCACAAAGCGGCCGGCTTCGTCCGTAGCAGTAGCTATGCCCGACTCGTCAAAAAACACGGTGGCAAAAGCAATGGGTTCTTTGCTCTTTGCATCGTACACGGTTCCCTTCACCACGGTGCGCTGTGCCTGCAACTGATTAATACAAATAATAAAAAGCAAAACCAGGTATTTGCTAAGAACTGCTTTTTTCATTGGTATTAAACACGTACTCTTTTTGTAATAAATAATTAAACCCTAAGCCCACCATGGTGGCCACCAGCATTTTTGCGAATAGATAATGTAATTTTAAAAACCGGGTAAACACGTAAACACCACACACATTGAGCAGCAGGCTGCCAAGCCACACCAACGCATAACGGTAGCCCTGCTGCCGTGCGGACTGCGCACCCGCATCAAAGGCCCAGTAACGATTTATTAAAAAATTGGCAAGTGCTCCGGCCACGGCTCCCATTATAACCGCTAGAGTATAGTGCCAGTTAGCCAGCTCTACAAAACCCGCTGTAGTTATAAAATCCACTGCAGTGGCCAGCAGCGACGATGCCTGGGCTTTAAAAAACGCCTTCATAATACCCCCTGGTTAAATAAACAGCCAATTGCAACACCACATTCGTATAAATACCCGCCAGCAGATCGTCCAGCATCACTCCCCAGCCCCCGTTCAGCTTCTCCAGTCTCCGGATGTACAAAGGCTTCCGGATATCGAAAAAACGGAACAGGACAAAGCCGGCGAGCAACGTGGCAATATTGACCGGGAGAAAGAGAACGCTTACGGTCATCCCCAGCACTTCATCAATCACCACCCGCTTGTTATCTTTCCCCCAGCTTTTTTCTACTTTTCCGGCAGCAATAATACCTGCTATTAAAACGGCCACAGAAATAAAAAGGAGCAGGGTGCCGGACTGCAACCCATAAACAATTCCGGCATACAACAGCACACAAACAAATAAAGCTGCCACTGTTCCTGCTCCCTTACCTATGTAACCAATACCAAAAAAAGTAGCTATGATCCTGTACAACAGCATTTACATCATTTCAACCAGCTCCTGGTAATAATCCAAACCCAGGTGCGTGATCAGGTCTTCGCCCATCATGTGACGCAGCGTGTTTTGTAATTTGATTAATTGCTTAAAAATATCATGCTCAGGCTTTAAGCCTTCGGCGGTTTGCGGCGATTTTAAATAAAACGACAGCCACTCCTGGATACCGCTCATACCAGCCCGCTTGGCAAGGTCGCTGAATAGGGCCAGATCGAGCACAATGGGGGCCGCCAGTATGGAATCCCTGCACAAAAAGTTGATCTTGATCTGCATGGGGTAGCCCATCCACCCGAAAATATCAATGTTGTCCCAGCTCTCCTTGTTATCGCCACGCGGCGGATAATAATTGATGCGTACCTTGTGGTGCATTTCGCCATACAGCAAAGGGTTTGACTCGGGCTGAAAAATTTCATCCAGCACGCTCAGCTTCGACACTTCTTTGGTTTTAAAATTTTCAGGATCATCCAGCACCTGCCCATCGCGGTTGCCAAGAATGTTGGTGGAGAACCAGCCGTTTACTCCCAGCGCGCGCGCATGCAGACCGGGTGCAATAATTGTTTTCATGAGGGTTTGCCCGGTTTTAAAATCCTTGCCGGCAATGGGTGTGTTGGTTTCCTTTGCCAGCTCCACCAGCGCAGGAATATCCACCGTAAGATTAGGAGCACCGTTTACAAAGGGCACACCGGTTTTCAGGGCCGCGTAAGCATAAATCATACTGGGCGCTATGCGCGGATCGTTGTTATTCAGCGCTATCTCAAATTGTTCAAGACTTTGATGAATGTCGGAAGGCTCGAGGTATTTTTCGGTGGAAGCGCACCAAACTATCACCGCGCGCGAGCAGTTATTTTCTGTTTTAAATTTTTCTATGTCCGCCATCAGCATATAGGCCAGGTCCATTTTGGTATCGGCCGATTTTATGTTGGTGCCATTGATGTTCTTTACATACTCATGGTCGAACACAGCCGGCATGGGCTTTATGCGTTCCAGCTGATCCTGCAGATCGTGCAGCTGGTATGGCTCCAGCACCCTTGCATTCAGTGCCGACTCGTACACATTGTCGTTATAAATGTCCCAGCCCCCAAACACGATATCGTGCAGGTCGGCCAGGGGAACAAAATCCTTGATCCTCGGGTTCCTGTCGTCGGTGCGCTTGCCAAGCCGGATGGTGCTCATTTGCGTGAGCGAGCCAATGGGCTGCGCTTTTCCTTTTTTTACGGCTTCCACGCCGGCAATTAAGGTAGTGGCCACGGCTCCCAGGCCAGGCATCAGTATGGCAAGTTTTCCGCTGGCCGGAGCCGGTTTTTTAATTGTATCCATTGTTCTTTTGTTTAGTGTTATTTATCGTTTTATGTTGTTTAAATCAAATCCATCTGTGCTCGCGGTACCATGCCGCAGTTTCGTTTACGCCGGCCTGCAGTGAGTACTTAGGCACATAGGCCAATGCCTCAAATGTTTCGCTCACATCGCAGTTCCAGCTTGGCGCCGTAAGCTCCTTGTATTTCTGGAGATTGAGTGCGCTTTGCTTTTTAGCCAGGGCCGCTGCATACTGCGAAGCAAAGGCCAGGGCTTTTACAAGCAGTAGTGGAAAGGTGAGTGAAAAGCTGCCTTTGTCCAGCGCGCGGGCAATGGCCTGCCCAAAAGCTTTCTTCGGGTATACCATGCCATCGGTAATAAAATAGGTTTTGTTCACCTCGGGGCTGGTTGCAGCAGCCAGTATCATTTCCACCAGGTCTTTTACGTATATAAATGTGAGCTCCTGCTGATGATAACCCAGCACCGGGTTCAAGCGCCGGTTCACGGTTTTGAACACAGCAAGCAGGTCTTTTTCACCCGGACCGTAAACGGCAGTTGGCCGCAGAATAAGATAGGGCAAGGCGCTGCGTTTCACAACCGATTCGGCCAGCAGCTTGCTTTTGCCATAAAGCGTTACCGGTTTCGAAAGGTTTTTATCAATCACCTTTCCTTGCAGCTGCGGGCCACAGGCCGCCAGGCTGCTGATGAAAATAATTTTCTTTACAGGCAGGCCCGTATGCTCCAGGGCAGAAATAATATTCTGCGTGCCGCCGCAGTTCACCAATAAAAATTCCGCCTCTGTTTTAGATTTGGTTAAAGCCGCCGCATGAACCACGTAATCAATGCCTGCCTTTAACGCTGCCAATTGCCCGAAGATCTCTTTCACCGAGGCATACTCTGTAACATCGGCATAATGAAACGTAACACCCAGGGCCCGCAGCTCGTCCAGCCGGCTTGTTGGCCGCACCAGCGCATGCACCCGGTAGCCTTTGGCAATAGCCCGCTGCGCCAGGTGATGGCCGATAAAGCCCGTAGCGCCCGTTAATAATATGCCAGGTCTTGTATCCATCAGTTCAGGTTCATCTGGTAAATGCGGTGCGTTTTATAAATTCGGCTGCCAATATTCTGCAGCTCGCGGTTCATCATCTCGTTGTTTTCGAGTATCCACGAAGCCTCTGCGCCCACCAGCGATTTTTTGCGCGCCTGTTCGGTAATGCGCGTGTAAAAGCAGGCTTCGATGCCCAGCATCCGGTAGGGATCCAATACGCCCAGCGTAAGCACCCGCAATGATTTTATTTTTGACTTGTTGAGCAATAATTTAAAAATGCCTGTGGGCAGCAGCCTTCCCCGCTTCACGTATTTCTGTATCTCGTTCACATTGGGCAGGGCCAGGCAAAAGCCAATTACCTCATTGTCCTTTTCTGCTACCAGCACAAAGTCTTCATCCAAAATCAATTTCATGTCCTTAGCCACGTAATCAAACTCCTCGTCGGTAAAAGGCACAAAGCCCCAGTTCTTATCCCATGCTTCGTTGTAAATGCGCTTGATCCGGTTGGCCTCCTGCTTAAAATTTTTCAGGTTTACTTTTCTTATTGTAATGCCATTTCTATTTAGGCGCTGTTCAATATTTCGGGCAAGTATCATCACCCGTTCGGGAATGGTATTGGTATTAAACCAATACGAAAAAAGATCCATCCGCTTTTGAAAGCCGTAGCGTTCAATAAAAGATTGATAATACGGTTTGTTATAGGTCATCATCACCTGCGGCGGGTGCTCAAAACCGTCAATGAGGAGGCCACAGGGATCATTGGTTGAAAAATTAACCGGCCCCAGGATGCCCTGCAGGTTGCGGCCCTGCACCCATTCCGCAGCCGTGTTCAGCAGCGCTTCAGCCACCGCATAATTTTCAACCGTATCAAAAAAGCCGAAAAAGCCGCTGCGGTCGCCGGTAAACGAAATGTGATTTTTGTTGTGGATGGCGGCAATGCGGCCCACCATTTCCTGGTTCGCCTCGGCAATAAAAAGCTGCAGGTCAATGTGCTTCAGCGATGGATGTTTGCCTTTGGTAAGCATGTCGCGCTGCGCAATAAAAATCTCCGGCACATAATTCTTATCGCCTTCATACAGCCCATGCGGAAAATCGATAAACCGCCGCAGATCTTTTTTTGTAGATACCGGTATAATTCTGATCATCGCTTATTGTTATATTGAAACCAGTTGTTTGATGCCGAGCTGTTTGGCCACGCGGTCTATTTTTTCGAGTGCAAACTCGATCTGCTCTTTGGTGTGTGTGGCCATCAGCGAAAAGCGGATCAGGCTCGAATCAGATTTAACAGCCGGTGTTACCACCGGGTTTACAAACACCTGCTCGTCCAGCAGCATCTTGGTCATCTGGTAGGTTTTCAGATCGTCGCGCACATAAATGGGGATGATAGGCGTTTGTGTGTTACCCGTTTCAAAGCCCAGCTCTTTCAGGCATTTTAGGGTGTAGTTGGTGTTGTCCCACAGGGTTTCAATCCGCCAGGCTTCGTTCTGTATCACATCCAGCGCGGCCGAGGCACTGGCTACGGAAGCAGGCGTGGCGCTGGCGCTGAAAATAAGCGAGCGCGCATTGTGCTTCAGGTATTCGATCACATCCTTATCGGCCGCTACAAAGCCGCCCAGCGAAGCCAGCGATTTACTGAAGGTGCCCACTATAACATCCGTTTTATCGGTTAGCTTAAAATGATCGGCCGTGCCCCTGCCCTGCTGCCCCAGCACACCCAGCGAGTGTGCATCATCCACCACGATCATGGCGCCGTATTTTTCACACAGATCAACGATACCCGGCAAATCGGCAATATCCCCTTCCATGCTGAATACGCCATCTACCACTACCAGCTTGATCGATTCGGCTGGCAGCGACGCCAGTACTTTCTCAAGACTGCCAAGGTCGTTGTGCTTAAATTTGAGGATTTTGGAAAACGAAAGCCGCGTGCCTTCGTAAATGGATGCATGATCGGCCTCGTCGATAATAATATAATCGTGCCGGCCGGTGAGCGACGATACCACGCCCAGGTTGGTTTGAAACCCGGTGCTGAAGATCAGTGCCTCCTCTTTGTTTAAAAACTTAGCCAGCTTGTGCTCCAGCTCCAGGTGTATATCCAGCGTGCCGTTTAAAAACCGCGAGCCGGCACAGCCCGTGCCGTATTTTTCGATGGCTTTTTTGGCTTGCTCTTTAATGTAAGGGTGATTGGTTAAGCCCATATAACTGTTGGAGCCAAACATCAGGATATCCCTGCCGTTAATTTTCACCACCGTATCCTGGTCGGAGGAGATGGGCCTGAAATACGGATAAATATTGGCATCCCGGGCCTCTTGGGGCCGTTTATCGGATTGCAGTTTTTTTTGTGTGTAGATATTTTTCATACTCTTTCATCGGAGATGCTCTAACGCGCTGTAAACACCTGCGCGTAACCGGGCATGCTTATTCAAACTCGTTTTTAATAATGCCCAGCACTTTTGAGCAGGTTTGGGCGTCCTGCTTATTTATTTTTTTCATGTACACATTTTCAATTTTCTTAAAAGCCTCTATCGCGTCTTCCGCCATTTTATAACCGGCGTCGGTGGCTTCTATCATGTTTTTGCGGCGGTCGCCGGCCACAGGAATGCGCTTCACAAAATCCTTGGTTTCCAGAATATCGATGGTGCGCAAAATGCCCGATTTGTTTTTGTTGGTCATGCGCGCCAGGTCGTTCTGTATGATTTTACGGCCCGGGTGAACGGCAATGTGAAGCAACACTTCGAACTGCTCGAACGTAATGTTGGAACCGATAGAGGAAAAGTAGCTGTTAATACTGTTTACGAGTAGCCGCCCGGTGTGTACGATAGAGGCGCCTAATGGATTTTTTTGTTTTGCGATCATTGAAGTACTGATTAAATTGATTAATCAACAATTGATGATGCAAAGGTCGCGGGATAACCGATTTTGGTAAAGGTCTGTTTGGCGGGAAAATTGGTCTAAATAGCGGGAGTTAAATGATCGTCGCGATACTCAGAAGGAGAGACGCCTAAGTGGCGTTTAAAAAATTTGCCGAGAAAAGACTGGCTCGAAAAGTGCAATGCATCGGCTACCTGGCCGATGGTGAGACGCGGGTTTTTTAAAAGCAGCTTGGCTTCCTGCATCACCTTCTCATCAATGAGTTCGCTGGCCGAGCGGCCTGTAACCTCGTGTATGATCTCGTTCAGGTAATTGGGCGTAAGCGCCAGTTGCTGTGCATAAAACTTAACGCTGCGCTGCTCTTTGAAATTAAGATGGATGAGCTTGCCAAAGCGTATGGTAATGTCCTGCTTGCGCGAGGTTTTATTTTTCTTGGTGCCAATGTTGTGTTTGATCCCAATGGCGGCCAGTTCCGACAAAAGAATACGAAACGTGTACTGAACAATATCCTCACCAAAAGGATGCTCTGCAATCTGCTGGTTTTTTGCGTGGAGATCTTCTATCAGGTGCTTTATCTTTTCCATCTCCGCATCGTTAAGGCTCACAATGCGGTCGCCGCTGCCCGAAATAAAATCGATCATTTCTATTTCGTGCTGCTGAATACCGATCTGCAGCAGAAATTTAGAGGTGAAAATCACTTTGTACACACTGGCATCGTCGCTCCGGTCCACCAGCTGCTTAACCGTATCCGGGGCAAGG
This sequence comes from Bacteroidia bacterium, assembly GCA_044221905.1. GTDB lineage: Bacteria > Bacteroidota > Bacteroidia > B-17B0 > Aurantibacillaceae > Aurantibacillus. The sequence goes on along the minus strand of JBGAOE010000003.1, from coordinate 27,811 downwards.
AACAACAAATTGTTTTTGACAATTTTGCGCTCCTTCAAATTTATTTTGATGATTCCTTCGCCGCTTACCAGCAATACGATTGCAAAAAAATCAGAGCGGGTGGCTTCGTAAATATTAATGTTTTTTGGTGGCTCATTGCACATGTCTACGTGCAGTTCAAAGCTTTTATGATCGGGCGAAATGTCAGAAAACCGGTGTTGTGCAGGTGTCATCATAAGGGCATGATTTTGATTCCTGGTACGTGGAAATTTTTCGTAAAACTATGGAAACTTACATTGTTTTGCAAGTTTCCTTCGATTTTCGAATTATTTTAGCAATTGTCTGAGAAGCGCATCGGTAAAAAATGAACCGCAATTGTTTTGGATAAATGTTAAATCGAAGGTCGCGAATAACTTTGAAAAGCCCGTCAGAAAAGGGTTGCAACGCAGTGTTAGTCCCGTTTCGGCTTCGAAAATTTTTCGTCGTTAAAGGCTTTGGATTGATTTTTGGGAATGGACAAGGACTTCCAGCCGGTGCCTGCAATCATTTTACCGAGGTAAACAATTTGTCCTACATGATATGAATAATGTGCCAATTGGCGGATGATCGCATCCTGTGCGCTGTGGGCCTCATTACGGATGTATACGGTCTTTGCCAGGTCTTCGGCTTTCAGGCTTTCTAGCGTGTTAAACATACAATTCCAGCCTTCGTTCCATTTTTGAAGCAGGGTTTCGCGGGTCATGCTTTCGTTCTCAAACTCTGCGTCGCGCTCACGCCATTCCTTCTCTCCATCGCTGGTTAAAAAATCCGTCCATCGGCTCAGCATGTTGCCGTGCAGGTGTTTTACAATAACGGCAATGCTGTTGCTGTCATCGTTATACTGAAAAAATAGTTTTTCGTCAGACAGCTGCTCCATTGTTTTTTCGCCCAGGGCTTTGTATTGCCTGAATACTTTGATGGTGGTAGTTAAAAATGCTGCTTCCATAAATTCTACTCTGTAACTAATAAATTCCTCATTTGTAAATTGTCAATTCCAAAATTGTAAATCCTCCAATCAACAATCGTCAATTGTATATCAATCATGCGCCCGATACTGTCCGTCCTGCCGCTTCCCGTTCATATCCGCTTTCCAGCGCCGGTAGCAGTCCATCACCTTCGAATAAAGCTCGACGCCATCGTGCGACACAATGTAATAATCGTTTACATAATAACAGTACCTGCGAAAAGCTTCGTAATCGATCTTGTCGTCGCCCGTGAGCCGGGCCAGTATTTCGCGGCTCAGCTTTTTCTGCACCTGCTCCTCGAGCATAATCTTTTCGAAGATCTCTGCCAGCTTTCTCACCTGCCGCCCCTCTTTGCTGTAGCGCATATACAGGGCGCTGATGGGGCTCTCGAAATAGCTCAGCGTTTTTATCTTGCTGCGGTCAATAATATCTTTCATGTATTCCCGCTCGTAGGGTTTTAGCTTAAATACGGTCACATTCACCACATCCAGGTTTACCGGCATCTGCAGCATAGTGATCAGCACCTCGCCTTTGGCATTGGGTCGCAGTTGTTTTACAGGAATATATGTTTTTGCAAAGCCCACATAGGAACATACCAGGGTATCGTTTATGGAAGTGGCCAGGTAAAAGCGCCCGTCGTTATCGCTCATGGTGCCGTTGCCGTTGCTTTTGTTTACAATGTATACAAAAGGCATTACGGTATTGCTGTCGTTTTCGGTAATAAGGCCCTTTATTACCTGGCTGTGCAGCAAATTAACAAAACAGGCAAAAACAATGAATATATGGGTGCGGTTCAGATTCTAAAAATAACTGACAGAAATATATTTATAAACACACGGTTAATAATTTAACCTTTTTTAGGCACAACTATTTTTAGATAAACCTGCAATTAAGCGTATTTTTAAAGCTCTTTACATGGACAGCTTTATTGTATCCGCCCGCAAGTACAGACCGCAGCACTTTAATACGGTTGTTGGGCAATCACATATCACCAATACGCTCAAAAACGCCATCATTACCAAGCAGCTGGCGCAGGCCTATCTTTTTTGCGGGCCGCGTGGTGTGGGTAAAACCACCTGTGCACGTATTTTTGCCAAAACCATTAACTGCACCAGTATTTCTGAGAGCGGCGAAGCCTGCGACAAATGCGAATCCTGCCTGTCGTTCAACTCCGGCGCTTCTTTAAATGTATATGAGCTCGATGCGGCCAGCAACAACTCGGTGGAAGACATTCGCAACCTGGTGGATCAGGTGCGCTTTGCCCCCCAGCTTGGCGAATACAAGGTGTATATCATCGACGAGGTGCACATGCTGAGCACCGCCGCTTTCAACGCGTTTCTTAAAACACTGGAAGAGCCGCCAAAACACGCCAAATTCATCCTGGCCACCACCGAAAAGCACAAGATCATTCCCACCATTTTATCGCGCTGCCAGGTATTTAATTTTAACCGCATAAAAACCGAGGACATCAGCGGCCACCTGGCCTTTATGGCCAAAGAGGAGCATGTGAGCTTCGAGCCTGAAGCGCTGCACATCATCGCACAAAAAGCCGACGGCGGCCTGCGCGATGCCTGCTCTATTTTTGACCAGATGGTGGCTTTTACCGGCAACCATCTTACCTATAAGCAGGTGGTGGAAAACCTCAACGTGCTGGATTACGATTATTATTTTAAAATTGCCGATGCCTTTGCGACCAACAACCTGCCCGAGATCATGCTCATCTTTGACGGCATTCTTAAAAAAGGCTTTGACGCACACAACTTTTTAATAGGCCTGGGCGAGCACCTGCGCAACCTGCTGGTAAGCAAGGATGCCCAAACCATAGGTCTGCTCGAGATCAGCGAAAGCCTGAAACAGCGCTACTCTGAGCAGTCGCAGAAATGCAGCCTTAATTTTTTGCTGAAAGCGCTGGCGCTTATCAGTAAAACCGATGTAAATTACAAAAGCGCCAAAAACCAGCGCCTGCTGGTCGAAATGGCCCTTATGCAGCTTACCTTCCTTACCGCATCGGCCGATGCGGAAAAAAAAAAGTTGAATTAGAAGAGGAAGGCGAAGAGGCCCAACCAGCCTATACCCCGGCGGCACAAAAAACAAACGCCCTCCAGGAGCCCGAAATAAAATTTGCCTCCAAGCCCAGCATTCCGTTCGATCAGCTGAAGATCAAAGCCGCTTTCAGCTTAAACGAAAACACGCACTTTAAACCCGGCAGCCAGCAGCTTATGCCCAATGCTGCCGAAAATCCCACCACGCAGCTTGTTAACAAAGAAGTAACGGAGGAGGAGGTAAAAGCAGCGGTTTTAAAATACGCCGAAACCAAACAAAACGAAGGCTCGCGGCAAATTGCCACCATTCTTAAAACGGCGGGACAAAGCTTTGCAAACAATACCCTTACCCTCATTCTCAATAACGAAACCCAAAAAGAGCAATTTCTGATGATCCGGCAGCATTTTGCCGACCAGATCCGGCTTGAGCTGCAAAACGGCTCCGTAGGCATTGAAGTGGAGCTGTCGCAGGACGAAGTGCAGACCCGGGCGTATAAACCGATGGATATTTTTAAGGCCATGTCGGAAAAAAACCCGGCCTTGCTGGAGCTAAAAAAACGCTTCGATTTGGAAATAGATTATTAAATTTAGTGCTTAAATATAATGACCATGTGTAGACTATTATTGGCCTCTGTGGCCGCCGGCGCCCTGCTGAACATGCAGGCGCAAACCAAGCCTGCCGCTCCCAAGGCCGGCAAACCCATGCCGGTGAGCGACGGCGTAAAAACCAGCCTGAATTACGAATATGCGCTCAACGACCCGCTCAATGCCCGCATCTACACATTAAAAAACGGCATGAAAGTATACCTTTCCGTGTATAAAAATGCGCCGCGCATTCAAACCTTTATTGGCGTAAGGGCGGGCAGTAAAAACGATCCGGCCGATGCCACCGGCCTGGCGCATTACCTGGAGCATATGGTGTTTAAAGGCACCGATGTATACGGCACCAAGGATTTTAAAAAAGAAAATGCAGAGATCACCAAGATCGAAAACCTGTACGAAACCTACCGCAACACCAGGGATGAGGCCCAGCGCAAAAAAATATACCACCAGATTGACAGCATCAGCGGAGTGGCTGCTAAGTACGCCATTGCCAACGAGTATGATAAAATGCTGGCCACCATTGGTGCGGATGGCACCAATGCCTTTACCTCCTTTGATCAAACAGTATACGTAAACGACATTCCCAGCAACCAGGTAAACAACTGGCTTAAAATTGAAGCCGAGCGTTTTCGCAAGCCGGTGCTGCGTCTTTTTCACACCGAGCTGGAAGCTGTGTATGAAGAAAAGAACCGCGGGCTGGATAACGATCAGAACAAAATCTGGGAAGCCGTAATGAGCGGGCTGTTCCGCAACCACACCTACGGCACTCAAACCACCATTGGAACCATCGACCATTTAAAAAATCCATCGATGGTGGAGATCAACAAATACTACAATAAGTACTATGTGCCCAACAACATGGCCATTGTGATGAGCGGCGATTTTGATCCCGACAAGGTGATCGTGGAGATCGAAAAGAACTTCGGCACATTCCAGCCAAAATTTGTGGAGCCTTATAAGTTTCAGGCTGAAGCGCCCATCACGCAAAAAATCGTGAAAGAAGTAATGGGGCCCGATCCGGCCAGTGTAAACATGGGCTGGCGTTTTTCGGGCTACGGCTCGCGCGAGGCCGACCTGTGCACCCTGCTGAGCGGCGTGTTGTATAACCGCACCGCCGGCTTAATGGACATTAACCTGAACCAGGCACAAAAAGTGCTGAGCAGCGACAATGTGTTTTACACCCTGAAGGATTACAGCTTTTTTGGCTGCTCGGGCCAGCCCAAAGAAGGACAAAGCCTGGAGGAAGTTGAAAAATTGATACAGGGCCAGCTGGAACTGGTAAAAAAAGGCGACTTTCCCGACTGGATGCTTGAAGCGGTAGTAACCGACCTGAAGCTGCAAAAAACCAAACAGTTGGAAAGCAATAGCGACCGGGCCTTTGCCATGCTCGATGCCTTTGTGAACGATAGCCGCTGGCAAGCCTCGGTAGATATGCTGGAGCGCATCTCAAAAATTACCAAACAGGAGTTAGTGGACTTTGCAAACAAAAACTTTACCGACAACAATTATGTAGTGGTATATAAAAGAACCGGCGAAGACCTGAGCATAAAAAAAGTGGAGAAGCCCACCATTACGCCGGTAGAGCTTGACAGGGAAAATGCTTCTCCGTTTGTGGAAAACATTTCCAAATCAACCCCGGCAGTGATAGAGCCCCGGTTTCTGGATTACGAAAAAGACATCTTTAAAACCACCATCAAGCACAACATTCCGCTGCTGTATAATAAAAACACCGAGAATAAATTGTTTGAGCTGTATTATAAATTCGACATGGGCAGCAACAACGACCGGGTAATGCCAATTGCTGTAAAATGTATTCCCTACCTGGCCACCACCGATATGAGCGCGGCGCAGATCAAGCAGGAGCTGTATAAGCTGGGCTGCACCTTTAATGTGTTTTGCGACAACGAAAATATCTGGATAAGTCTTTCGGGTTTGAACGACAATTTTGACCGCGCGGCGCTGCTTTTTGAAAAAGTGCTTGAAAACCCGGTAATAGAGGAACCTGTGCTTAAAAACCTGGTAAGCGATATCATTAAAGAGCGCGGCGATAATAAGCTGGAAAAACGCCTGATCCTGAACCGCGGCATGTCTAACTACGCGCGCTACGGCCCGGTAAACCCATTCTCCTACGTATTGAGCGACGAGGAGCTGAACAAGCTTACCGTAAACGATATCAAATCAAAAATCAAAAGCCTGTCGGGCTATGAGCACAAGATTCTGTACTATGGACCTAAGAACGCAGAGGACCTCCGACTAACACTCAACATGTATCACCTCACACCGCCGCAGCTGCAGCCGGTTCCGCCTGCTTATAAATTTGAGGAAAAATCGCTTGATAAAACCGTTTACGTGGTGGATTATGATATGAAGCAGGCAGAGATCATTATGATTTCGAACGGCGAAAGCTACAACCCTTCGCAGGTACCGCTTATTACACTTTACAATAATTATTTCGGCGCCGGCATGAGCAGCATCCTCTTCCAGGATCTACGGGAATCCAAAGCACTTGCTTACTCTACCTATTCGCGCTACAACCAGCCCAACAAGCTGAACAAAAAATATTACAACGTTTCATACATCGGCTCACAGGCCGACAAGCTGGGCGAAGCTATGAAGGGCCTGAGCGACCTGCTCAACAACATGCCAAAAGCCGACGGCAGCTATTCATCGGCCAAAGAGCTGGTGTTGCAGGAAATGCGCACACAGCGCATTACCAAAGGCGACATTTTGTTTAATTACCTGGAGGCGCAGGAAATGCACAACAAAACGGATATCCGCAAAGATATTTTTGAAAAAGTGCAGGCGTATACCTTTGAAGACGTTAAAAAATTCCACGACCAAACCATTAAAGGAAAACCAACCACCATCCTGGTGCTGGGCAAAAAAGACAACCTCGATATGAAAGTGCTGGAACAATACGGCACCGTTAAATTCCTCACCCTGCAGGAAGTGTTTGGCTATTAAATTAAGTGAGAAGGAAGAAGTTGGATTTAAGAAATAATGCGATGTCTGCCTGTTTCTAAATCTGACTCCTTCCTTTTAAAATCTGCCTTCTCTCTTCTTAAAATCTGAATCCGAAATGGTATCATTTGACAATACTGAAAACGCATTTAAAGCAAAAACTAACTCCGAATTAAACCGTTCATACTGGCTCTTTAAGCTCATTGGCAATCCCTCGCTGGTAAAGCTGGGCGCCGGTTTTGGTCCGCTGGCCCTTAACCTGGGATTTAAAGGCCTTATTAAAAGCACCATTTTTAAACAATTTGTAGGCGGCGAAACCATACACGATTGTTCGGCCACCATTGCCGAGCTGGGCAAATACAACATTGGCACCATTCTCGATTACAGCGTGGAAGGCAAGGAAAGCGAGCAGGACTTTGAGCATTGCCTGGCCGAAACCCTGGAGACCATTAAGAAAGCCAAAGGCGACAAGAACATTCCTTTTTGCGTGTTTAAAGTAACCGGCCTGGCACGATTTGACCTGCTGCAAAAAGTAAGCTCCCGGTTACCTTTGAGCGGAACGGAAACAGCAGAATGGGAACGTGTAAAAAAACGCGTGCACAGCATTTGTATTGCCGCAGTCGAAGCCGATCAGCCGCTGTTTATCGATGCCGAAGAAAGCTGGATACAGGCGGCCATTGACGACCTGGCGAATGAGAATATGGCGCTCTGCAACAAGTCCAAAGCCATTGTTTACAACACCTTTCAGCTTTACCGGCACGACCGGCTGGAGTACCTGCGCGAAACCATTAAGGACGGTAAAACCAGGAGCTACCACGTGGGCGCCAAGCTGGTACGCGGGGCTTACATGGAAAAAGAAAGAAAGCGCGCGCAGGAAATGAATTACCCTTCGCCCATACAGCCGGATAAAGAAACCAGCGACCGGGATTACGACAAGGCCCTGCATTTGTGCGTGGATAATATTGACGTGATAGGTCTTTGCGCCGGCACCCATAACGAAAACAGCAGTCTGCTGCTGGTGAAGCTGATGCAACAAAAAAACATTGCGCCTGGCGATCAACGCATTTATTTTTCGCAGCTGTACGGCATGAGCAATCACATTAGTTACAACCTGTCGCTGAATGGGTACAACGTGGCCAAATATGTGCCTTACGGCCCGGTAAAAGAAGTGCTGCCTTACCTGATCCGCAGGGCTCAGGAAAATACAAGTGTAAAGGGACAAACCGGCCGCGAGCTGAGCCTGATCATTAAAGAGAAAAAAAGAAGAGCAGGCCTGAAATAATTCTATCCGTTAATACAGCGCTGTCAAAAAAATTTCAGGGCCGGCAATGTGTCTGAATAATAACATGTACCCGTTTTTAAACCAACATATTTTTAAACTCATAAGAGAATGCGCCGACGAGTTAAATGTTGACGCATACGCCATTGGCGGCTATGTGCGCGATATTTTTTTAAACCGGCCCAGCAAAGACATTGACGTGGTAACCATTGGCAAGGGTATTGACCTGGCCAGCCGCCTGCATCAAAAACTGGGCGCCGGAGCACATCTTTCCACCTTCAAAAATTTTGGAACGGCCCAGGTAAAATTCAACGATGTGGAAATTGAATTTGTTGGCGCCAGAAAAGAAAGTTACAACAGAGGTTCACGCAAACCCGTTGTTGAAGATGGAACTTTGGAGGACGACCAGAACCGGCGTGATTTTACGATCAACGCGCTGGCCATAGGTGTATCAAAAAACAATTTCGGAAAATTATTAGATCCTTTTGGCGGAATGAAGGATCTTGAAAATAAGCTGATCCGCACACCTCTTGACCCTGATATTACTTACAGCGATGATCCCCTGCGGATGATGCGGGCCATTCGCTTTGCCACGCAGCTGGGTTTTACCATTCATCCCGATTCGTTCGGCGCCATTTCAAAAAACAAAGAGCGCATTCGCATTGTTTCGGGTGAGCGCATTATTGATGAGCTCAATAAGATCATCCTGGCCCCTGTGCCTTCTATTGGCTTTAAGCTGCTGTTCGACAGCGGCCTCTTGCATCTTATCTTCCCCGAAATGGTGAAGCTGCAGGGCACCGAAACCATTAAAGGTCTTTCGCACAAGGATAATTTTTACCATACCCTGGAGGTGCTGGACAACGTGGCAAAAAAAAGTGACAGCCTGTGGCTGCGCTGGGCGGCTATTTTGCACGACATTGCCAAGCCCGCCACCAAGCGCTTTGAAGAAGGCCATGGCTTTACCTTTCACGGGCACGAGGACAAAGGCGCCCGCATGGTGCCGAAGATCTTTACCAACCTGAAACTGCCGCTCAACGAAAAAATGAAATATGTGCAAAAGCTGGTGGCCTTGCATTTAAGGCCCATAGTGCTTGCCAAAACGGAAGTGACCGACAGTGCTGTGCGCCGCCTGCTGTTTGAAGCCGGTAACGAGATTGACGACCTGATGCTTTTATGCGAGAGCGATATCACCACCAAAAATCCCAACAAGGTAAAACGCTACCTGCACAATTTTGAAATTGTACGGCAGAAGCTGGTGGAGATCGAGGAAAAAGACAAGATCCGCAACTGGCAGCCGCCCATCAGCGGCGACGAGATCATGCAGATATACAACCTGCCGCCGGGCAGAGAAATTGGCGTATTAAAAAATTCGCTGAAGGATGCCATCCTGGATGGCCTTATCGGAAACGATGTGGAGAGCGCGCGAAAATTCCTCGACCAGAAATTTGAAGAGCTGAAAGCAGAGCGATGAGGATGCAATTTCACTTAAATCATACGCCTGCCAAATCTATTTTCGAAATAGATCATTCCCAAAAGATCTTTATGATCGGTTCGTGTTTTTCCGAAAACATCGGCAACCTGCTAAAAACTCATCGCTTTGAGGTTCTCAGCAATCCCAACGGCATTCTCTTTAATCCCGTAAGTATTTTTAACTGCCTGAACGATCTTGTTCATCACAACACCCAGGACGAGAACCTGATTCTCGAACGGTACGGCGTGTTTCTCAGCTACCTGCATCACTCGTCTATTCACGAACGCAGCAAGGAAAGGCTGGTGGATAAAATAAATGCTCAAAACGAAGCCGCTGCCGAATTTATACAAAACGCCGGTTACCTGGTGATTACGTTTGGCACCGCCTGTATCTATAACTACACGCCTTTAAACATCACCGTTGCCAATTGCCATAAACAGCCGGCTTCTGTTTTCGAAAAAAAGATGGTTCAGCCCGAACAGGTGCTGCAGCTATATTCAGGCTTGATCGAAAAACTTCAGGTGCTCAATCCCAAGCTGCGGATTATTTTTACCGTATCGCCGGTAAAATACTTAAAGGATGGCCTCATGGAAAACAATCTCAGCAAAGCCATTTTAACGTTAAGTGTTCATCAATTAATCCAGAAATTTTCAAATTGTTTTTACTTCCCTGCCTACGAGCTGGTAACCGACGATTTGCGCGATTACCGCTTTTATAAGAAAGACATGGCGCACCCCAACGAACAGGCCATTGAGTATGTGTGGCAAAAGTTTTCGGAGTGTTTTTTCAATTCAAAAACCCTTGAACTCAACGACAAAATACACCGCCTGAACCAGGCGCTGCAGCACCGGTCGATGATGGATACGGATAATGTGGAGGCTCAAAAGCTTGCTGAATTTATTGCCCGCCAGGAAAAGGAGATTCAGAAAGCGCTTACTTTTTGAGTCATTGTCTTTCATCTTGAATCTTGTGTCTTGCATCCTGATTTTTGGATCCCAGATTTCCCTGATTGGCCAAAAACACTTAATTTTATACAATAAAATACATTTATGCTACGAACGAATACCTGCGGGGAATTAAGAATTGAGGATGTAAACAAAACGGTGACATTATGCGGCTGGGTTCAAAAAACCCGGAAGCTTGGCGGTGCCACTTTTATTGATTTACGAGACCGTTACGGAATAACCCAATTGGTATTTTTAGGAGACAGCGAAAACAGCAAAACCCTCGAACAGGAAGGCTTTGCCCGTGAAATGGTATTAAAGGCAACGGGTATTGTGGTGGAGCGCGAAAGCAAAAATAAAAACCTGCCAACCGGCGATATCGAGATCAAGCTTCAGAATGTGGAAGTATTGAATAAATCCATTACCCCCCCTTTTACCATCGAAGATGAAACCGATGGCGGCGATGAGCTGCGGATGAAGTACCGCTACCTCGATCTGCGCCGTACGGTGGTGCGTAAAAACCTGGAGCTGAGGCACCGCCTGGCCCTTGAAACACGCAACTACCTTGACAAATTAAATTTCCTGGAAGTGGAAACACCGGTGCTGATCAAATCAACACCCGAGGGCGCGCGTGACTTTGTGGTGCCCAGCCGCATGAATCCCAACCAGTTTTACGCCCTGCCCCAAAGCCCGCAAACATTCAAACAATTATTGATGGTAAGCGGCTTTGACCGTTATTACCAGATCGTAAAGTGCTTTCGCGACGAGGACCTGCGCGCCGACCGCCAGCCCGAGTTTACACAAATTGACTGCGAAATGAGCTTTGTAGAGCAGGAAGACATCCTGCAAATTTTTGAAGGCATGGTGCGGCACTTGTTTAAAACAGTGAAAGGCATTGACATTCCTGTGCTGCCACGCATGAGTTATGCCGACGCCATGAAATACTATGGCAACGATAAGCCCGATACGCGGTTTGACATGACACTGGTGGAGCTGACGCGGAAAGGAGGGGATTCGAACCTTACCGGGGGCAAAAACTTTAAAGTATTTGACGAAGCAGAAGTGGTGATAGCCATTTGTGCCAAAGGCGCGGCCGAATATACCCGCAAGCAGCTGGATGAGCTTACGGAATGGGTAAAACGCCCGCAGATTGGTGCGACAGGTTTGGTTTATGCCCGTTACAATAACGACGGTACAATTAAATCGAGCGTGGATAAATTTTATGCGGAAGAAGACCTTAAAAAATGGGCAGCCGCTTGTAATGCCGTACCCGGCGATTTAATTTTAGTGCTGGCGGGTGCCGAAGAAAAAACCCGGAAGGCTTCGAGCGAACTGAGGCTGGAAATGGGCACACGCCTTGGCTTACGCGATAAAAACACATACTCCTGCCTTTGGGTAGTTGACTTTCCATTGCTGGAATGGAACGAAGGCGATCCCAATCTTCCTGAATCGCTGCGTGGCCGCTGGGTAGCCAAGCATCACCCTTTTACTTCACCAAAACCCGAGGACACCCATCTGCTGAAAACCAATCCCGGCGAAGTACGCGCTAATGCCTACGATGTGGTGATTAACGGGGTGGAGATCGGCGGCGGCAGCATCCGGATCCACAACAAAGAACTGCAGGCGCAGATGTTTGAAACACTGGGCTTCACTAAAGAAGAGGCGCAAAAACAATTTGGCTTTTTAATGAATGCCTTTGAATTTGGCGCTCCGCCTCACGGCGGCATTGCCCTGGGCTTCGATCGCCTTTGCTCTATGTTTGGCGGCGCCGAAAGCATCCGCGATTTTATTGCCTTCCCAAAAAATAATGCCGGCAGGGATATGATGATTGATGCGCCGGGCGAGATCAGCGACGAGCAACTGAACGAATTAAAACTGAGCTTAAAAAATTAATTTGCAGGCAGCGGGTTACATAGCGTTTTTACTCATTGGCCTTATCCTGGGGCTTATCGGCGGCGGCGGCTCCATCCTGGGTGTGCCGGTGCTGGTATATGGCATGGATTACAGCGCCGAATCGGCCACTACCTACTCTTTATTTATTGTGGGCCTTACCTCGCTGATTGGCGCGCTTTCATACCTGCGCCGGGGCGAGATCAGCGCCGAAGCCATTATACAATTTGCGCTGGCTTCCACGCTTTCGGTATTTTGCGTCAGAAAATTTATTTTACCAGCCATTCCATCGGTGTTTTACGTATTTGGCTCCCCCATATCCAAACACCTCATGATCATGATCCTGTTCGGCCTTCTCATCCTTGCTTCATCGTACAGCATGATCAAAAAAAGAAGACCCAACAACATCCGCCAGGTAAAGTGGGATGAATTTGCACGAAGCCCCATGGGGGTGCCGTTTATTATCCTGCTGGGCATTTTTGTTGGTTTTATCACCGGCTTTGTTGGTGCAGGGGGAGGCTTCATCATTGTGCCGGTGCTCATGTTTTTTCTGCACCTTAAATTTAAAAAAGCCATAGGCACCTCGCTATGCATCATTGCCATTAATTCACTTATTGGTTTTACCGGCAACATTGGACAGCAACCCATTAACTGGACTTTTTTGCTGAGCATTTCCGCTGCCTGCGTAGTGGGTATTTTACTAGGCAGTCTTTTATCCGACAAGGTTTCATCCCACAGGCTGAAACCGGCTTTTGGCTGGTTTACCTTATGCGTGGGCGTGTTTGTGCTGGCGAAAGAGATCTGGTTTCACTAACTCCTCGGTCATTTCGAACTGCTTACCATGTAGAACCCTACGGTGTGAAATCTATGATAGAGGATTACAAAACAGATTTCTCCGGCCCATCGTTTATTCTCTATTGCCGTCGAAATGACCAAAAGGAACCTTCATTTCGAACTGCTTTATCATCAAAACAATTCCGACAGTGAGAGTGGGGATTCAATCTTTTTTATCTCCAATGAGCTGAAGCACCAACGATGGCGGGCGACCAATAATAGCCTTGCTACCATCCACCACAATGGGCCGTTCTATCAGAATGGGATGTTCTGAAAGAATGTTTAACCATTCCTCATCTGCAATGGCTTTACCCAGGTAATTTTCAATAAACAGGGTTTCTGTTTTCCGCACAATATCACTGGCTTTACAGCCCAGCAACGCTACCAGCTCTTTTAATTCGACAGGACTTGGCGGATTGTTCAGATAATCGCGGATCTCGATCTCGCAGCTGTTGTTTTCGAGCAGTTCGCGCGCCTCGCGGCATTTGCTGCACTCAGAATTGTAAAAAATGATCATGCTTTGAGCGTTTTCATCTGCAGGTACATCTCGTTAAACCGGGCACGTGTATTTTCTATAAACGCAGTTGTTACCAGCTTTTTCAGGTTCTCTACATTTTTTACCTCTTCCGTATAAAACTTAAATACCTGCTCCATGGGCCCTGCTTCAAATTTTACCAAAAATTTATCGTTCATCTGGAAAATGCTGATGGTCATGCTTTCGTGCGGAATACTGTCAATAATTCTCATTCCTCGTCCTTTTTAAATGCTTTTTTAAAATCAAACAGGCTTCGCAACACCCCGGCGGGGCTAATGCTGCGGTCGCCATCCTCGTGAATGCGACTTTGAATAGCGTGCGCCAGTAGCACGTAATGCTCCTTGCCAACCCGCTTCAAAAAAGCTTCCGCCTTGTCATCACCATTAATAATATTGGCGGTAGCAGCCCATTCAAAAGCTTTGGCATCCATTAAAAACTTAAAGGCTTTCTGATCTTCCCAAATGGCGTTTACAAAAGCTGCCAAAATCACATGCTTGTTCGTCATTAAAAACTTAAATGCTTTTTTATCGTCGCGTATGGCATCAATGGTTGCAATCAGCTCCATGTAGCCATTATTCATCAGCCAGTTAAAAGCCGCCGTTTCTCTTAAAACGTGGCGCGTAAACTGGTCAATGGCGTGTGTTGAATAGTATTTCATGGCTGCAGTACCGTTATACAAAGTAAACAAAAAAGACCGGCTTTATTTCCGGTCTTTGTTTTGATTTAGATTATTTTAATAATTCCCGAGCTATTACCAGCTTCTGGATCTCGCTGGTGCCTTCGCCAATGGTGCAGAGCTTACTGTCCCTGTAATATTTTTCCACCGGAAAATCTTTGGTATAGCCATAGCCGCCAAAGATCTGAACCGCCTCGGTGCTCACTCTTACGGCCACTTCGCTGGCGTAGTATTTCGCAAAAGCGCTTTCCTTGGTTACTTTTTTGCCTTTGTTTTTCATATCGGCAGCCTGCATGGTCAACAGTTCGGCGGCTTCAAATTCGGTAGCCATATCGGCCAGCTTAAAGGCAATGCCCTGGAAGTTGGCAATAGGCTGACCAAATTGCTGACGCTCTTTGGCATATTTTACGCTGGCGTTGAGCGCACCTTTGGCAATGCCAAGGCTTAGCGCGGCAATGCTGATGCGTCCGCCATCGAGAACTTTCATGGCCTGTACAAAGCCATCGCCCACATTGCCCATAATTTGTGATTTATGCACGCGGCAGTTCTCAAAAATCAGCTCAGCTGTTTCGCTGGCACGCATGCCTAATTTATTCTCCTTTTTACCGCCTGAAAAGCCAGGGGTACCACGTTCTACAATAAACGCGGTAATGCCATGGCTGTCGAGCAGCTCGCCGGTGCGGGCCAATACTACGGCCACGTTGCCGGTAATACCGTGTGTGATCCAGTTTTTGGTGCCGTTAATCACCCAGTAATCACCGTCCTGGGTGGCGGTGCAGCGCATGCGCATGGCATCGCTGCCGGTGTTGGCTTCGGTTAAGCCCCAGGCGCCGATCCACTCGCCGGTGGCCAGCTTGGGTAAATATTTTTTCTTTTGCTCTTCGTTTGCAAATTGCAGGATGTGACCGGTGCAAAGGCTGTTGTGTGCTGCCATGGATAAGCCGATGGAGCCGCAAATGCTGCCCAGCTCGGTAATGGCCGTTACATATTCCAGGTATCCAAAGCCCGATCCGCCATACTCCGTGGGTACCAACACGCCCATCAGGCCCAGCTCGCCCAGTTTTTTAAACACCTCCACCGGGAAGTGCTGAGACTCGTCCCATTCCATCAGCTTTGGCTGAATGTGTTCTTTGCCGAATTTGCGAATCATGTCGGCGATCATCAGCTGGTTTTCGTTCATCTGAAAATTCATACCGATTTCGTTTTCTAAAAGTGTGTGAGACATGTGATGTGAGTTGAATAGTTGGTTAATTTATTGTATCCGTTCAGAAAGTCCAAAGATATGACAAAATTAAATCCCGCAACGTGCGCGCCCGATTTTTTTACAAGGTTAGCGGCGGCTTCAGCGGTTCCGCCGGTGGCCAAAAGGTCATCGTGGATGATCACATTCCAGCCTTTTTTCAGCGCGTCCTCGTGCATTTCAACCGTAGCGCTGCCATATTCCAGGGCATAATCCACCTTAATGGTTTTGTAGGGCAGCTTGCCGGCCTTGCGTACCAGCACAAAGGGAATGTTAAGCTTATTGGCCACCAAAAAACCAAACAAAAACCCCCGGCTTTCAATGCCCACAATGGCGTCGGGTTTTTGCTCCATCCGCAAAATAAACTCGTCGGCAATGCGCGAGCAAAGCGCCTGGTCGTAAAACAAAGGCGTAATGTCCTTAAACAATATGCCCGGCTTCGGAAAATCGGGAATGTCGCGGATGGCAGCGGCTATGGCTTTGTCAATTTCCATTGGGTACACAAACTTAGTGTTTTTTCAGTGATCGGGGCGGCTGCTTTATCCGCAGAAATAACCTCTGATAAAAAAAAGCCCCGAAACGGGGCTTCTGTTTTAAAATAGTTGCAAGTATAAACTAATAGTTACCTAGTAGTAAACCGGCCTTCTTACTTCGCTGATGTGCTTGCTGAAGCGGATCACCTGGCGGGTGTAGCCATACTCGTTATCGTACCATACGTAAAGCACAATGCTTTTTTTGTCGGGCGAAACAATGGTGGCCTGGCTGTCGAATACGCTCGGGCATGGGTTGCCGATCACGTCGGTGCTCACCAGCTCGTTGCTGAATGCAAACTGGATCTGCTCCACCAGCGCGCCTTGCAGCGCGTAACGTTTTACAATTTCGTTCACTTCGTCGCGGCTCACTTCCTTATTGATGTTCAGGTTAAGGATGGCAAGGCTTACATTGGGCGTTGGTACGCGCACCGAGTTGGCAGTAAATTTGCCCGACAGGTGCGGCAATACTTTCTTCAGAGCGCTTTCGGCACCGGTTTCGGTAATAACCATGTTTAACGCTGCAGAGCGTCCACGGCGGTATTTTTTGTGGTAGTTATCGAGCAGGTTCTGGTCGTTGGTATATGAGTGTACGGTTTCAATGTGCCCTTTTTGAATGCCCAGCTCTTTATCAATTACGTAAAGGATCGGCATAATAGCGTTGGTGGTGCAGCTGGCAGCGGAAAAAATACGCTGTTTTTTAAGATCCACCGTTTCGTGGTTCACACCGTGCACCACGTTTGGCACATCGCCTTTGGCAGGCGCAGTTAACAATACTTTATCAATGCCTTTCGACTGCAGGTGGCGGCTCAGCTCCTTATCGTCGCGAAACACGCCGGTATTGTCGATCAGCAGGGCGTTGTGGATGTCGTATTTGGTGTAATCCACATCTTCCGGATTTTTAGCGTCGATCATATATACGGTGTGACCGTTAATGATAAGGGCTTTGTTCTCGAGGTCTTCGATAACCGTGCCGGGGAAAGGGCCGTGCACCGAATCGGTGCGCAATAAGTCGGCACGTTTGATAATTTCTTCTTCGCTGTTGCCGCGGGTCACGATGGCACGGAGTCTTAGCTGCTCACCCTTGCCGGCCAGGGTAATAATTTCGCGGGCGGCCAGGCGGCCTATACGGCCAAAGCCATAAAGCACCACATCTTTGGGAGCAATGCTGTTGTCTTTGCCTACCAGGTCTTTTAATTTATCGTTAATGAAGTCGGCTTTCGATTTGTATTTGGCGTTTTCCTGGTGCCATTCAAAGGCCAGCTTGCCAATATCGATACGGCTTGCGCCTACATTTGATTTTAATATTTCGGTAGCCAGCGCCACGGTATCATACACGGTGATGGGTTTTTTCACTATGTTTTTCGCATACAGGTGCAGGTTCATGATCTCGCTGGTGCTGCGGTCAAATAACTGGTTACGGAATAAAATAAGCTCTATCGATTTTTCAAACCACAGTTTGCCTACCACGCTGATAAGGTCAAGGGCGGCTTTTTCGTCATTGATCCAGTCGTTGAGCTGGGTTTGGTAATCTTTGTTCACTTTTTCAAATGTTTCCATGTATGTAGGTTAAATTTTTTGCAAAGATACTCAAACATTTTTTTGATTTTTTGAATTTTACAAATTAAAGTTTTGAAGGCTTGTTTAAAAGCCCGCAGGCCCGCTTAAATTAACAGAATTAACAATCTATAACCCTAATTCAAAACGAATTTGCAGGGAAATAGCTACTTTTAAAGCCGGAATTTATGAGAGACATTATCTGGACCATTGTTGTGATCTGGCTGGTTTATAAGCTGGCGGATATGTTTAAATTAATAGGCGCTAAAAAGGCCCCTATTCAAAACCAGCAGCATAATAATAACCAAACGGCCAACCAAAAGCCTCATTCGGAGCGCGACATTAAAAGCGCCATACAAAAGCACCTGAATAAAGAGGGAGAATACGTGGATTTTGAAGAGGTAAAATAAGGATTACCCTCCATTTACAATTTTGTTGATTTACAATTGAAGGATTTTGTACAATCGTAAATTGTCAATCCGCAAACTGTAAATAATAACACCTTTTGTTTACACCGCAGCCACCGGTTTTTTAGCTTCCTGCATCAGCTTTACAAACTCATCAAACAGGTAGCGCGAATCGTGCGGCCCTGGCGAAGATTCGGGGTGATACTGCACCGAAAATGCTTTTTTATCTTTTAAGCGGATGCCTTCTATTGTTTTATCGTTCAGGTTCTGGTGCGTGATCTCGATGTTGCTGTTCTTTTTGATATCTTCCTCGTTCACTGTAAAACCGTGATTTTGAGAGGTTACTTCGCTTTTGCCGCTTATCAGGTTAATTACCGGGTGGTTTATGCCCCGGTGCCCGGCGTGCATTTTATAGGTATGAATGCCCTGCGATTGCGCCAGCAGCTGGTGCCCAAGGCAAATGCCAAACACCGGCTTGCCGCTGTTTACAAATTCTTTTACGACGGCGCTTTCCTTTTGCATCACGGCCGGGTCGCCGGGTCCGTTGGTAAGCATAATGCCATCGGGATTAAACGCAAGCACATCGTTCAGTGTAGCGGTCATAGGAAATACTTTCATGTAGCACCCGCGCTCTTCGAGCGAGCGGAGGATGTTTTTCTTGGCGCCATAATCAATTACCGCCACTTTGTGGCTGGCTTTTTCATTGCCAACAAAATAAGCCGCTTTGCTCGACACTTTTGATGAGAGCTCGAGGCCTTCCATACTGGGCACTTTGGCGAGCTTGGCTTTGAGTTTATCAATATCCGTGGTTTCGGAAGAAATAATGCAGTTCATGGCGCCCTTGTCGCGGATATAGCGCACCAGGGCGCGGGTATCCACCTCGCAGATGGCAACAATGTTATTTTCCTCGAAGTATTGCTGCAGGCTCTTTTTAGCGCGGGGCCGCGAGAAGCCGTTGTTGAACTTTTTGCACACCATGCCGGCAATCTTCACGCTGTCGCTTTCTACTTCCTGCTCTTCCACGCCGTAGTTGCCAATATGGGAGTTGGTCATTACAATGATCTGGCCGAAATACGAGGGGTCTGTATAAATCTCCTGGTAACCGGTCATCCCGGTATTGAAACAAATTTCGCCTGAGGTGGTGCCAATTTTCCCGGCCGCTTTTCCTTCAAACACTTTCCCGTCTTCCAGCAACAGAATTGCTTTTGCGGGGGAAGAATATTTTAACTGCATGTTGTTTTTTTAGAGTGAAATTCTAAAGCGCAAAGATAGCGATTCAGCCAGGATTTATAGCCATTGTGTTCATTTATTTTTAAAAACTTTAAGATGATCCATCAAAAATCAGGCGGTCTTAAACACCGTGGTTTTTGATGGTAAATACGCGGTATTTTTGCCTAAATTTTTGCATTTTTAAGAATTTGTTTACATTTACCGGTGAGTAAGTATCTATTTTTATTGAGTAAGTAATTTCATATTATAGCGCCGCTTGCGTAAATTAGCTGTATTTAAGACACATACCATGACTATGAAAAGAATAATCTATTCTTGTTTCCTGTTTACCTTACTATTTTCAAGCAATATCTTCAGGGCCCAGGTTTTTAACGGTACCGTTACGCCAAGCAGCTTTTGCCCAAGTCCTACGGGCACCAATTCAGGCCAGGCAGGTGTTACAGCCCCCTGTGCCGGCGCCACCAGCTATACCTGGACGATTAACTCACCCACTACCGGCTCAGCCACTCTTACCTCGGTTCCTGCAGCGCCTCCGGGCACTTCCAGCGTAGCGAACGTTACCTACTCCGGCTGTGGGGTTTTTACCCTGAACTGTATCGGGTTTAACGGTGTTACCCCGCTTCCATGCGCCCTTCAGATAACTGTTGGCATTACCTGCCCAAGCGGCACTATTACAGCCTCTTCACCTACCATTTGCCCGGGCACCAATGCTACCTTAACCGCCAATGGCGCCGCTGCCACCTGGACCTGGACTCCCGGCGGCACGAATGGCAACACCCTTTCCGTAGGCCCTACCAACACCACTACCTATACAGTGGTGGGCACCACGCCCAGCGGCTGTACGATCCAGGCTACCCAGGTGGTAAGCGTGGTTCCCATCAGTGTTACCATAACGCCGGCCACGCAAACCATTTGTCCAAGCACCACGGTAACACTCAATGCCAATGCCAGTCAACCCACCGGGGTCACTTATCAGTGGTATAATGTTACAACAGGCTCAACCCCTATGGGAACCGCGTCCTCACAAACCGTTGCCCCGGCCGTCACCACCCAATACTCGGTGGCCGCCGTGTATAATACCTGTACGGTATCTTCGGGCGCTATTGTTACTATTGGAGCCAATCTTTCCATACTGCCAACAGCCTCCTCACCCTCCGTCTGTCCGCCCGAAAGTGTGACCTTAACGGCCACCTCGCCGGCTACCAGTTATACGTGGATCTCTCAAACCGGTCCCACCTCTACCAATAACCCGGCCGTGTTTACCGGCCCCAACAGTTTTACCGTTATAGGGGCCATTGGCACCTGTACCGGCCAGGCCACTATTTTTGTGTTCCCTTCCACATTTACTCCCGGGCTTACTTCTTCTTCGCCATCGGTATGTGCCGGCGAAGCGTTTACTCTCTCGGCTACAGGAGGATCAACAACCGCCAGCTATTCTTTTGGCTTGATAGCACCTACGCCCACTTTGGCTATTGGCATAGGTACAAACGTAGTAGTTACCTCTCAAACCGTTCAAAGCATTTACGGTGTTATTGCCACCAGTTCGTTGGGCTGTGTGGGCGGACAAACGATTGCGGTGGGCATGACTCCCCCGCTAAGTGTTACCCCAGCCATATCTTCCAACTCTGTGTGCGCCGGCTCCCAGGTAACTATTACAACCACCGGGGCGGCCAGTTATACGTTATACACCACAACCTTTACCCTTAATAATACCACCGGCACATTTACCGACAATCCTACTTCTGCAACAGTTTATAGCATTATCGGTTCAAACGCGGCAGGCTATTGTACCTCTGCGCCCGCTACCGTAACAATTAATATGATCAGCGGCGGCTCGCTGACGGTTACCGCCAGTGCCAGTGCCAGCGCTGTGTGCCCGGGTGGCACAGTGCAGCTCAATGCCTTTTCAAGCAGTACGGGCAGCAGCTTTACCTGGACTCCGGCCGGCGCCATCAGCGGCAATAACCTGGCTGCCAGCGTTACCGGCAGCCCTAACACCACCACCACGTATACGGTGCTGGCGGATAACGGCAGCGGCAGCGCCTGTACCGGGTCTGCCGTAATTACGATAACCGTGGAAGCTGTACCGTCACTGACGGTGGCCGCCCAGCCAGGCGCGGTATGTGCCGGCTTTTCATCCACTATTACAGCCAGCGGCGCTTCGTCTTATACCTGGACCGGCTCCACCATTCTTACCCCTATCGTTCAGTCTTCCATTTCTGCTGGCCCTGGTACCTATACTGTAAATGCCACTTCGGCGCTGGCCAACTGCCCTGCAGTGCCTGTCAGCACAATTATCACACTGTCGCCGCCATTAAACGTTACCGTGTCGCAAAGCCAGTACACTACCTGTATTGAACAAAACACGCCGATCAAACTTTCAAAAGCCGTTACGTTTACCGCCAGCGGCGCTTCGTCCTATGCCTGGTCGCCTTACAACCCGGTGTACATGACCTATTCGCTGGGCCCTATTACCACGGTGCGTCCGCCAACCAGCACCTGTTATACTGTAACCGGCTCATCGCTGGCGTGCACAGGCACCGCAGTGGTATGTGTTACAGTAGTGCCACAATTTACCATTGCCGTAACACCTCCGCAACCGATCATCTGCCTTGGCGATTCTACGAAATTAACCATCAGCAGCATAGGCACTCTTGCGGTAGGCCCTGCTTCGGCTTATAGCTATAGCTGGACCGAACCACCCAATGCACCGCCGCCAAGCCTTATACCGCCCGATGGCTACCCATATGCCACCGCCTTTCCACAAAGCACCAGCATGTACACTGTAGAAACCGGTGATGCCAGGGGGTGTGCCTCTGTGCCCAACCTGGTGCAGCTAACAGTGCTGGCACAGCCGGTCACGGCGGTATCCATACCTACCATTAATAACGTGCCTACCAACACCGTTTGTTTTGTGGGCGACATTCCCGGCGCGCCGGATAACCTTATAGGCCTGATGGCCAGTAATGCCAATCCCGGAGGCTTGCCGTTGGGGGTATCTCCTACGTTTACCTGGGTCTCGCCGTACAATCCGTCTTCTATCGTTACCAACCCTATAGCTTCCAGCATTACGGTAAATGCGCCCAAACGATTGCCGGCCCTGGCGGTTTATACGGTTATTTCAGGCTACAATAACATTAAAGGCTGTAAGCGCACCGACACGGTAACGGTAAGGATTATTGATTGCCGCCCGATTATAAACAGGAACGTGAAATTTACAACAGATGTTCCCATAGATACGCTGTGCTCGCGAAGCTGCATCACTTACTTCCCGCTTACCGATACCCTGGCCGGCGGACCTCAAACTTATACCTGGACATTTGACGGAGGCACACCTTCTGTATCTACACAATATGCGCCTACGGTTTGTTATAACCTGCCCGGCAAATACTTTGTGCGACTGCAGGTGAGAAATCCGTATCCGCTTTATGAAACGCCACCCGGCAGCTCCGCTATAAAATCGATGATCGATTATGTGAAGGTTGTGGATATTCCAAACGTAACCATTGTACCACCGGGGCAGCTTTCGAGCGATACCATTATCAAATTTGGCGAATCGGTGGTGTTAACGGGTACCAATGCCTTAAAGTACAGCTGGTCGCCCAACTACAACATCAGCTCACTCACCAATCCTAAAGTAACGGTAAATCCGTTCCAGACAACGCAGTATATTCTTACCGGCTATAACAGTAAAATGTGCTACTCTACCGATACCATCAATGTGATTGTGATTGAGGATTGCGGCGATATGTTTGTGCCAAACGCCTTTTCGCCAAACGGCGATGGCAATAACGATGTGCTGATGGTGCGGGGCATTTGCCTTGAAACCATGACGTTTATGATCTTTAACCGCTGGGGCGAAAAGGTATTTGAAACCACCGACATCAGTGTGGGATGGGATGGCACTTACCACGGCGACAAAATGAATTCAGCAGTGTTTGTATACCGGCTCGAGGGGAAAACCTATTCGGGCAAGGGCTTTAGTGCCAAGGGGAATATAACGCTTATAAGATAAAATTATGAAGACAAAATATATCATTGCCTCCGTTCTGGGCCTTGCTTGTTTAAGCCGGGTAGCTGTTGCCCAGGACGTGCATTTTTCTCAATATGCTGAAACACCCAGCATCATTAATCCTGCCCTGGCCGGCGTGCGTTATAACACCAGCCTGTCGGCCAATTATAAGGATCAATGGGGCAGCGTGGCTTCCAAATACCAGACGTTTGGCCTTTCTTTTGAACAGACCATCAAGTTCAGGAAAATGAAAAGCAACTATTTTGCCTTTGCCATCAACATTTTCAGGGACGCTGCCGGTGATGCCAAATTAAACACCTTAAACCCCAACTTAGGCTTTTCATACATTCAAAAAGTAAACCGCTTTATGAGGATCTCCGGCGGTATACAAGGCGGCTTTCTTTACAGGACCATTGATGTGGACAACCTGCGCTGGGACAAGCAATACAATGGCTATACCTACGATTCTAACCTGCCGAACGGCGAAAACACGCCGAGAAGCTCGATCACTACCTATGATATCGGGGGCGGCGTTAACTTAAGCTATGCGCAAAGCGATAAATTTATCAGCAGCCGGAATGCCGCCAAATTCAACATCGGGGCCTCTGCCTACCATTTTGGGCTTGGCCGTAATTCGTTCTTCACTTCCACCGAAAAGCTTCAAACCCGTATCTGTGCTTATTTTAACGGCGACTTTAACATTCCAAGCACCAAAAATGCGATCATGCCAAGCTTCCTGTATATGCGCCAGGGGCCAAGCTCTGAGGTGATCCTGGGAGCGCTTATCAAATTCATCCTGGTGGACCAATCGACCTACACCGGCAACAAAAAGCCTTTTGCCCTGGCTCTGGGCGGTTATTACCGGTTTAAAGATGCCATTATTCCCTCGGTGCTGATGCAGTACGACCGCTACGCATTTGGGGTGAGCTACGACATCAACGTATCGGCCCTTACACCGGCTTCCAAGCGGTATGGAGGGTTGGAGCTGATGCTCCGCTACAACATGTTTCCCGGGTATGGCAGAAACATGGGCCGCTCAGACACCCGCCCGTCTTATTAATAATATAAATTTAGCGTTAGTTTAACTAACGCTTTTTTTTTGAAAAAATAGCATTTAATGTTTTAAATTAGTGTTAGAAATGTTCTTGTTTTCATTATGAGCTTTGCGTTCAAACAATTCAATATCAGGCAGGACAAATGCGCCATGAAAGTGGGAACAGATGCGGTTTTGCTTGGCGCCTGGGTAATCCCAAACGGCAGTAAGCGCATATTGGATATTGGAACTGGTACCGGCATTATTTCGCTGATGCTGGCTCAGAAATCAAACGCATCGATTGTAGCCATAGACATTGATAAGGACAGCACCGAGCAAGCTAAAGTAAATGTGGAGGAGAGCGCCTTCAGGGGCCAGGTGGAAGTGAAACACCTTTCTTTCCAGGAGCTGGCCGGCACCAGCCATGATAAGTTTAACCTCATTGTCACCAATCCGCCTTATTTTATCGATTCTTTAAAAAGCAGCGGCGACAGCAGGAACATTGCGCGGCATAACGATCTGCTGTCGTTTGAAGATCTTTTGAGCGGTGTGAAAAAGCTGCTGGATGAAAAGGGGAAATTCTGTCTCATTCTTCCCAAAAATGAGGCCATTAAATTTCGTGAAATGGCTCAGGCCAAAGGTTTATACCTGTCGAAGCTGCTGCGTGTAAGAACCACGCTTGAAAAAGACTCTGAAAAAAGACACCTGATGCAGTTTGAATTTAAGGAAAGTGAATTCTCTGAATCTACCCTGGTAATTGAGGGCGACAGCCATCGTAACTACACTGATGAGTATAAAGCCCTTACTAAGGATTATTATATCCATTTTTAGCGATTAATTTATTTTATTACGGCAGGCTTTACCCTGAGGGGTAAAAAAATTTCTATTTTAGGCAAATAAACCTCTATCTATGTATAAAAAACTACTTCTTTTTTCGGCTTTAGCGGCTGCAACCATTAATGACCTGCATGCTCAAAGTAGCAAAGATTTTCGCACTTATGGAACCACCAATTACGAAACTGTGGCCGGCGTGGTAACAGACAGTCTTGGAAACAACGTGCTGTTTGGCACCTACCAGGGCACGTTAAATGCCGGCAACAACATTGTGCTGCAGAGCCAACGGAGCGCCCTCGATTTTTTTCTTATTAAACGCGACAGTACCGGCCAAACCATCTGGGCCAAAACCTTTGGCGCCAATGATACAATCACCAATATGGCCTGGTATGCCGATTACGCATCGGATCTGACGCTCGACAAAAACGGGAATATATACTTATTGGGTGAAGTGAACTGTTCAGCCGATATTGTGTTTGGCAGCATAACCCTTGCAGATGCCCAAACGCCAACTGCAAAAAATGTATTTGTATCGCAGTTTGATAAAAACGGCGTTTGCAAATGGATCACCATCAATAAAACCAATCCAAATGCGGCGCCCAGCCGCATTGTGGTGGATGATAAAAAAAGAACCTCGATCACCGGCGGCGCTTATGGCAGCGAAGTGTTTGGCACTTACACGCTCAGCACCTCGGGCAATTACATTGCCATGTTTGACAGTACTGGAACCGCTTTGTGGGCCAAATCATACAACGCCAACATTAAAGGGCTGGCACCCGATAAAAACGGCTATGTGTATTGCGCGGGGATGACCACTGCAAATCAATTTGGCGGCACCGCCATAACGTTAAAAGGCAACACCGACTTAGTAGTGGCAAAAATTGACAGCAGTGGTGCGCTAAGCTGGGTAAAAAACGAAGGAGCACCGGGTAATACGCTGAACGGCTATAATATTGAGCAGCACAACAACCAGGTGTATGTGATAGCCAGCCACACCAGCTCATTAAGCATTGCTGCTGCCAGTTTTACAAACGGGAACAGATTTTTTTTGCTGGCCTATGATGCGCAGGGTACCATGCAATGGGCCAGGGGCACCGATGTGGCTTCCAATTGGGGAAATCCTGGTAACTGCGACATTGCTTTAAATAAAAAAGGAGAGCTTTTTATGCTGGTTAATTCCTCTTCTTCTTTTGTATTTGGAACATCCAGCGTTAATGCGCCCGGCGTATCGGGCATTATTTTAAAATACAATGCGGCCGGTTTGCCCGATTGGGGCATTACCTATGCTTCTACCGTAAACTACGGCAGCAACACTTCCAAAATAGGCTGCGATAATTACAACCATTTGTTTGTGGCCGGTAATTTTTCGGGGAGCATGGCCATTGCCGGATCTGCCACGTTAAATGCCCTGGGATCGGGAAATTATGATGCTTTTGCCGCGATACTGGACGTAAAAAATCTCACCGTTGGATTTAAAGAACTGGCAAACGGGCAGAATTTACTATTGTTCCCTAATCCTGCCAGCAATATTTTGTACCTGGATATTAAAAACACAGGTTCCGCTTATAATTACCTGATCACGGATCAGCTAGGCAGGACGGTATCGCGCAATACATTAGGAACGGCGCATACCATTGATATCAGCGAACTAAGCGCCGGTGTGTATTTTATGGAAATTAAACCTGTGGAAGACAACCGTTCTGTTGCTTTCAAAAAATTTATGATTGAACGGTAAAGCTTTTCTTTATCGGAATTGAACATAAAAACCGCTTTCGGCAACGGAAGCGGTTTTTTGCTGGCTTGAGTTCCGGCTTATGCTGCTTGTGCTTATATAAGCGGTTAAAGAAACTGTTGTTATCATTCTATTTGAAGAGCTTTATCCAACAGTAGTTGTATCTTTTTGTGTACCTCTAAATATTGCCCTCGTTAGGGCCTCTTGTTGTCTATGCCCTTGTATGGCAGTCCTCAGGATAAAAGATTTAAGACAAAGATTTAAGACAAAAGAATTCAAAAAAAAATCCCCCAACTTATTAAGTTGGAGGATTATTTAAAATTGGCATCGACATACTCTCCCGGGCTTTAGGCCAAGTACCATCTGCGCAGGTGGGCTTAACTTCTCTGTTCGGAATGGGAAGAGGTGATCCCCACCGCAATAAACGCCATAAAGGGATATGATAAGTTTTTAGTTTTAAGTTATGAGTTTTTAATAGCGTTGTGCATATTAAAAACTAAACACTAAACACTTAGCATTTAATTAAATACATAAAGAATAAAGACACGAGAGAATTTATGAAGTAAGAGGTTTGAGGTGAGATTTAAGAAGTATGTTTCAACTTCTTAAATCTTCAATCTACCTTCTTAAATCGTTTACAGAAAGCATACGGACAATTAGTACTACTCGACTTTGACATTACTGCCTTTACATCTGTAGCCTATCAACGTGGTAGTCTTCCACGGTCCTTATAAAGAAAACTTATCTTGAGGTGAGTTTCGCACTTAGATGCTTTCAGCGCTTATCTCATCCAAGCATAGCTACCCTGCGGTGCAGCTGGCGCCACAACAGGTACACTAGCGGCTTGTCCGACTCGGTCCTCTCGTACTAGAGTCAGGGCCCCTCAATTTTCTAACGCCCACAACAGATAGGGACCGAACTGTCTCACGACGTTCTGAACCCAGCTCGCGTGCCACTTTAATCGGCGAACAGCCGAACCCTTGGGACCTTCTCCAGCCCCAGGATGTGACGAGCCGAC
>JBGAOE010000001.1:0-1762539 GCA_044221905.1 Bacteroidia bacterium | reverse complement strand
TTCTCTGTTCCGGGCAACATTCTTA
This sequence comes from Bacteroidia bacterium, assembly GCA_044221905.1. GTDB lineage: Bacteria > Bacteroidota > Bacteroidia > B-17B0 > Aurantibacillaceae > Aurantibacillus. The sequence goes on along the minus strand of JBGAOE010000001.1, from coordinate 1,762,514 downwards.
CACCGAATATGAACATTCCAACGGGTACCTACACCTTGCAATACAATACCACCTCTTCTCCTAACCCGAACGTATGCCCTGATTTCAGCAGAATCGCGGTTCACATTTTAAGTCCCTTAACTCCAACGGTGACTCAGCCGTCGGTTCATTGTAATGTGGATTCACCGTTCCAGGTACAGGTAACACCTGCTACGGGGTCTTTTGTTCCAACGCCTTACCTGACTGCCAATGGTATATTTACCCCGTCGCTGAGCCCTGTAGGCTTCAATGCGGTTCAATATGTAATAGGCACCAGCACCTGTAACGCGAGCGACACCAAAACGGTGAGCGTGGAAGGCTGGGTGGACCCCGCCATTATTGGCAGCATACCTGATAAATGTAACACGGGCGGGATTGTAAACCTTGGGGGCTTAACGCAAAACAGCAGCGGTTACTGGTCAGGCCCGGGCATCAATGGGCCTACCTTTAGCCCGGCCCTGTCTGGTGCAGGCGTGATTACGCTGAACTACAACACGAGCTCTGTGCCGAGCGGGCTTTGCCCTGCCACGGCTACGCTGGCGGTAACCGTATACTCTCTGGCCACCCCCCTCATTACCCAGGTGGGCCCTATCTGTAACTCCCAGGCCGGCCAGCTGCTTAGCGTAAGCCCATTGGGCGGTACCTTTGGCGGACAAAACACGGGTGCTGTAGATGCCAATGGCTGGTTAAACCCACAGGCTGCCATCATTGGGGATAACATTGTGAACTACAGTGTTACCTCTGGTCCATGTATTGCCTATGCGCAAACGACCATCAAAGTTGAAAAATTCATTTCGGCCGACTTTGCCAAATATGCCGGCCCATACTGTAAAAACGATGCGCCGATCGATCTGAACAGCATCGTACAAAACCCGGGCGGTGTATTTGCCGGCCCTGATGTAAACGGCAGCATCTTTACCCCCGCCAAAGCCAATATTGGCAACGGCAACATCATCGTATACCAAACACACTCGATGCCAACGGCCAGCCTTTGTCCTGACAGCAGCGCGATCCGGATCCAGGTGAACGACATCCCGAACGTATCGGTGGTGAGCAACAACTCGGTAGGCTGCGCCCCTGTGGAAGTGATATTGAGCACGCCGAGCACGGGAGCAGGCAAAGGAGAATGGAGCCTGGGCGATGGCTCTGAGCTTGAAAAAGGCTTAACAGTAAGCCACACCTACACGGCTCCTGGCACCTATACCGTACTGTTTAACTACTGGGATGAAATAGGCTGTAATGCACAGATCAGCTTAAAAGATCCGATCACGGTGTATGCACCGCCTACAGCAGCGTTCAGCTATGGTCCCTACAACGAATTGACGATCTCGGAGCCGGATGTTCAATTTACCAACCTGAGCACGGTATTGGGCAAAAACACCTATGTATGGAAAATAGGCAACCTGTATGAGCTTACGGAAGTGAACCCTCAGGTTAAATTCCCAAAAATAGGCAAATACGAGATCAGCCTGACGGCCACCACCATCCATGGCTGTAAGGATAAAGTAACGCAAACCATCGAGATCAAGAACGACTTTGGGATCTATATTCCGAACAGCTTTACGCCTAACGATGACGGGCTGAACGATACCTTTGGCCCTGTGTTCTCGCCCTATGGTTTAGATGCCAAAACCTTCGACATGGAGATCTTTGACCGCTGGGGTGCCTCGCTGTACCACACCAAGGATGTGAGCAAGGGCTGGGATGGCACGGTTCAGAACAAAGGCTCGGAGAAGCTTAAACAGGAAGTGTATGTGTATAAGATCAAATACAAAGACCTGGATGGGGTGATTTACAACAAGCTGGGCCACGTATCGCTGCTGCGATAAACGCCTAGTCCCTATCAAATAATACTATAAAGCCGCCTGCAACAGGCGGCTTTTTTATTGTGAATAAGTGTGGGTAGATGAAATAAAACATAATGACTTATGATGACCAGAATAATGTTGGAATTAATACCCGTTGGTGTCATCCTGTGTGATTTTTGCCTGGATCTTGCGAAAATAGTATGGAAGGATGGCGCACAGGAGTTTTAAGAACCACGTGCACCTCTCGATACAGCCTAGGCACTTGGGGTAACATCATGTATTATAAAAATTCCAACATCATTCATGAACATTGCTGAATGACTTGCATTACACGCATTGATGTTCCTGTTTTTAATGCACACGACAGCCGATCGCTGTCCGTTCAGGATAACATGGTAACGGTTTTGAGACAAAACGAAATAAAAAACCCGGCATAACCGGGTTTTAAAACTTGATAAAAAAAAAGATGCTTATTGATTCACCAGCAGCTTAAAGCCTTTGCCGTGAATATTAATGATTTCCACTTTTGAATCGTCTTTCAGGTACTTGCGCAGCTTGGCAATGTATACATCCATACTGCGGCCGTTAAAATAGTTATCGTCGTGCCAGATCGATTTTAGGGCAAAGGTCCTGTCAAGCACATCGTTTTTGTGAATGCAAAGCAGGCGCAGCAGCTGGCTCTCTTTGGTGGTAAGCTTTTGCTCCACACCGTTGTGCTGTAAAATCTGCTTTTCAGAATTAAACTGGTATTTGCCAATTTTAAAATCAACATCCTCACCGTCGGAAGATCTCACTTTATTGGTACGGCGCAACACAGCGGTTACACGCGCCATCAGTTCTTCCATGCTAAAAGGCTTAGTAATGTAATCGTCGGCACCGGCATTAAATCCTTCAATGGTGTCTTCCTTCATGCTTTTGGCCGTCAGAAAAATAATGGGCACATTCTTATCCATCACACGGATTTCTTTGGCCAGCGTAATGCCGTCTTTCACCGGCATCATCACATCCAGAAGCAGTAAATCGAAGCTGCCTTTAAAAAACAGGTCGCCTCCTTTTTTGCCATCGTCAGCCAGCTTCGTCTCAAAACCTTTGGCATCTAAGTATTCCTGTAAAAGAGGACCCAGGCTTGGATCGTCTTCCACTAATAATATTTTAGTTTTAACAGTATCCATAAATGTAATTTGTTAAATTATTAATTAAAGATAATCTTTTTAAGGCTCAATTTTAACATATTTAACATTAATTGTCAAATGGAAGGTGAACCTTAAAGGTGCTGCCTTTGCCCACCTCGCTGGTTACCGAAATGGTGCCATGGTGCTTTAGCACCACCGCCAGCACATACGACAGGCCAAGGCCGAAGCCTTTTACATTGTGCACATTGCCCGTAGGCACCCGGTAAAATTTATCAAAGATCTTGCGCTGGTTTTCTTTGCTGATGCCAATGCCATTGTCTTTAATCTCTATCATAATGCCCTCGGCCGTGTTGTAGGTTGAGATAACGATTTCCGGGTTGTCTCTCGAATATTTGATGGCATTATCCATCAGGTTAAAAATAATGTTGGTGAGGTGCACCCTGTCGGCCTGCAGCTTGAAGCGCTGCGCCTTTAAAAAAGTTTGCACGCTGCCGTTGCGCTGGCCTATCAGCAGCTGTGTATTGTTAATGGCGGAGCTAATGATTTCGTGCACATCCACCTCGCTGAGCTTTAAAATAAATTCGCCTTTATCGAGAATAGATGTTTGTAAAATACTTTCCACCAGCACGCTCAGTCGCTTGTTCTCGTCGCGTATCATTTTTACGTAACGCTGCTGCTTCTCAGGCGTTTGCGCAATGCTCGAATCGTTGAGCATTTCGCTGGCCAATGATATGGTGCTGATGGGCGTTTTAAACTCGTGGGTCATGTTGCTGATGAAATCATTCTTAATGACCGACAGCTTTTTTTCCTTCAGGTTGTTGGCCATGATGTAGTAAAACGAAAAAATAAGAATGATGATCACCACCGAGGAGGTAACCAGCAGCGGCCACATGCCTTTGATCACATCGCCCTCCTGGTTGGGAAAACGAACGATCAGGTATTCGGGATCGATGAAGCGCCGGCTGGGCGAAAGGCTTACCTTATATACAACGCCCAGCGAGTCCTCAGAGGTTTCGGCATAGCTCAGGTCGCTGTGATGCGGGCTGCCCGGATACATGGAGCTTACAAAATAATTGTGCCGTGTGCGTATGTTTTGTTTTTTAAGCTCCGATGAAAGAATGGAGTCAAGCACTGCGGTGTCTATTTTTTGCCGGTAGCTGTTGTTGAAATAATTTTTAGTGGATGTTTCCTCGAAATAACTGATGCCTTTTGGAATTTTGGTGAACAGGTCGTTGCTCGACGAAGTGAGGCTGTTCTCCTCTTCTTTGAGCCGCTTTAAAAAGCTGGAGGCCGAGGCGCCCAGGTTCAGCGAATCGCTCGAAAGATCCTTGGATATAAAGCGGCTCATCTGGAAGCCGTTGCTATCCACGCTCGTTTCTTCCGACACCTTGAAGTTGTGCTTTCCTTTTATGGTGGATGGGGCGTAGGCAATGCCCTGGTAGCGTATTTTTATGCGCTTATAGCCGCTCACGGTGTCAAGCCGCTCCATTTTGGCCGAGGTGTAGTTAAGCGCCGTATTTACATTCCGCTCAAATCCCTCCTGCCGCACGTTGAAGTCATTTACGATCCAGTATACCTGAATGGTGATGAGCACCAGCAGGGCCACTGAAAAAACAAGGGATATAACAAAGAGTATTCGTTTATTCATTTAAATAATCAACGTTCAAAGGTAAGCGATCTAAAGCAAGTTTGGGATTTAAAAAATGCAAAAAGCAGTTCGGGTCACACTAGGCTTTCGATGGGCGTGCACACGCCGTTTTCGCACACATAGCATTGCAGCCGGTCTTTAAACACATAAGGCTTGTATATGGATTTGTTGAGGAGCATGCGCAGACACTCCTGCACACCTTCTATAATGCTGGGGTGGGGGTGCATCATATCGGCCAGCTCGCGAATGCCCTGGTTGGTGTAAATAAGGTAGGCCACCGCCTGTATGGCGCTGCTGGCATGCTCGCCAATGGCCCGCATGCCCAGTATGCGCATGCCGTTATCGTTGGTGACAATGATTTTAAAAAAGCCCCTGGTTTTACGCATGGCAATGGCGCGGGCGTTGGTGTTAAAATCGAGCTTCACCACTTTGTGCGCAATGCCTTTGGCCACGCACTCCTGCTCGTTCATGCCCACTGCCGCCACTTCGGGGTTAAGGAACATGATGGTGCTGATGTTTTTGTAGCTGAGCGGCTTGATGGTGGGGCCAAACATGCGCACCACGGCGTGGCGGGCTTCGCGCTCGCCTACGTTTACCAGCGCCACTTCGGTGGTTACATCGCCGGCCACAAAAATATTGCTGATGTTGGTTTGTGTATCGTCGTCCCACACGCTGCCGCGATCGTTCAGCTTTACCCCGGCATTCTCAAGCCCAATGTTTTCGATGTTCGGAATCCGGCCAATGGAGATCAGCGCCTTGTCTACAGTTAACACTTCGCTGGTGCCGTTTTTATACTCCAGCTCGTATTGCACGCGGCCCTTAACCACTGCCATGTTTTTAAGCGAAGCACCGTGGTGCACGTGGGCGCCATTGGCTTCCAGGTTTTTTTGCACCAGGCCGGCAATGTCCTCGTCTTCAAACGGCAGAATACGATCGGCTTTATCAATAAGGTAAACCCTGGTTTTGCCAAACGAAGAAAAAATAGTGGCAAACTCGCAGCCGATCACACCGGCGCCCAGCACCACCATACTTTCAGGAAAGGAGGTAAAATTCTTTATCCCGTCGCTGGTTACAATCACCTGTTCATCCACCGTAATATTAAACGGTACGCGGGGGCGGCTGCCGGTAGCTATCAGAATAAAATCGGCGCTCACTATTTTTGCAACACCATCTTTTTCGATCTGCACAGTGTGCTTATCGAGCAGCGTGGCGGTGCCTTTTTCGTAAAAAAACAGGCGGTTCTTTAATTTTTGAAGCAGCTGCAAATGCACGGTCATTTGTGTTTTGCGCTCAAACACGGCCTCGTCCACCACTTTGGCCACGGTATTAAAATCTACCTGGTAATCCGGTATCAGCTCGCGGATGGAAGCCACCTTTAAGGACTGCTCCCACAGGGTTTTTGAAGTAAGCACGCCATTGTAAATACCCGAGCCGCCGATGCGTGTTTTCTCGACCAGCAGCACTTTTTTGCCGAAATCGATGGCGCGCATGGCACCGGCATAACCGCTGGGGCCGCCGCCAATTACAATAAGATCGTAATGCTCCATATTACAAAGGGTGAATTTACTATTATTTTGCCGAATGCCCGCTTAAGCGGCAAGTGCCTGCGAACCGGGGTTTTTGCGTCGATTATTGGAGCTAACTTATTGTGTATCAATTGTGTGAAAAAATTTTACTATTCGGGTAAATTTTATATTTTTGCAGCCCTATAAATTGATTTTATGAATGAAAATGTTATTTATCTAGTTCCCGTTCTCGGAATTGTTGGATTGATTGTGATGGCCATTAAATCGGCCTGGGTGAGCAAGCAGGATGCGGGAGACAAAAATATGAAAGAGCTGGCCGGCTATATTGCCGATGGTGCCATGGCCTTTTTAAAAGCCGAATGGAAAGTGCTGAGCTTTTTTGTGGTAATTGCAGCAGCTTTGCTGGCCTACTCAGGCACCATCCACGAAATAAACGGTAAAGAAATTCACTCAAGCTGGGTGATATCGCTGGCGTTTGTAATTGGTGCCGTATTTTCGGCGGTTGCCGGCTATATCGGCATGAAGGTGGCTACCAAAGCCAACGTGCGCACCACGCAGGCAGCGCGTACCAGCCTGGCCAGCGCATTAAAGGTATCTTTCACAGGCGGCTCGGTAATGGGCCTTGGTGTGGCTGGCCTTGCCGTGCTTGGTTTAGGTGGTTTGTTCATTTTATTCCTGGCCATGTTTGCAAAGCTGGAAGAGAATATGGTAAAAACAGCCATTGAGGTATTAACCGGGTTTTCATTAGGTGCTGAATCCATTGCGTTGTTTGCACGCGTGGGCGGTGGTATTTATACCAAAGCGGCCGATGTGGGCGCTGACCTGGTAGGTAAAGTGGAAGCAGGCATTCCTGAGGACGATGTGCGCAACCCCGCCACCATTGCCGATAACGTAGGCGATAACGTGGGCGATGTGGCCGGCATGGGCGCCGATTTATTCGGCTCGTATGTAGCCACAATTTTGGCGACCATGGTGCTGGGCCAGGAAATTACGGTAACCGATAATTTCGGCGGTCTTTCGCCAATCCTGCTGCCAATGGTTATTTGCGGACTGGGTATTATTTTCTCTATTGTGGGCATGTGGTTTGTGCGCATCAAAGATGAAAAATCGAACGTGCAAAATGCATTAAATATGGGTAACTGGTCGTCGATGATCATTACCGTAATTGCTTCTTACTTTGTAGTGAACTGGATGCTGCCCGACATGCTGGTGCTGCGCGGCTACGAGTTCTCAAAATTAAACGTATTTCTGGCTATACTGGTGGGTACCGTAGTAGGCGCCATTATGAGCATTGTAACAGAGTATTATACAGCCATGGGTAAAAAACCCGTGTTATCCATCATTCAGCAATCATCCACCGGCCATGCCACCAACATTATTGGCGGTCTTTCGGTGGGTATGAAATCAACGGTTATCCCCATCCTGGTGCTGGCCGCTGGTATTATGTGCTCTTACTTTTTTGCCGGCTTATACGGTGTGGCCATTGCCGCTGCCGGTATGATGGCCACTACTGCCATGCAATTAGCCATTGACGCCTTTGGCCCTATTGCCGACAATGCCGGTGGTATTGCCGAAATGAGCCAGCTGCCGCCCGAAGTGCGCGAGCGCACCGATAACCTGGATGCCGTGGGTAATACCACTGCCGCTACCGGAAAAGGCTTTGCCATTGCTTCGGCTGCTTTAACCTCGCTGGCGCTGTTTGCTGCCTTTGTGGGCATTGCAGGCATTTCTGCCATTGATATTTATAAGGCACCTGTGCTGGCCGGCCTGTTTGTAGGCGGTATGATCCCGTTCATTTTCTCGGCCCTTTGTATTCAGGCCGTTGGCCGCGCGGCTATGGACATGGTGCAGGAAGTGCGCCGCCAGTTCCGCGAAATTCCAGGAATTATGGAATATAAAGCCAAGCCTGAATATGAAAAATGTGTGGCTATTTCCACCCGCGCCTCTATCCGCGAAATGCTGCTGCCAGGTGCTATCGCATTAATTACGCCTGTGATTGTAGGTTTTGTGTTTGGCCCCGAGGTATTGGGCGGCCTGCTGGCCGGTGTTACCGTATCGGGTGTGCTGATGGGTATTTTCCAAAGCAATGCCGGCGGTGCCTGGGACAATGCTAAAAAATCGTTTGAAAAAGGTGTGGTGATTAACGGCGAAACGTTCTACAAAAAATCAGAGCCGCACAAGGCATCCGTAACCGGCGATACCGTTGGTGATCCGTTTAAGGATACGTCGGGCCCTTCTATGAACATCCTCATTAAGCTGATGAGCATTGTATCATTGGTGATTGCACCCTACATTGCTGAAAAAGCCATGCCAACGGCGCTGGATGTGCCAACGCAGCCTGCCATTGTAAAGCCTTATGCCGATAAAGACTACAGCGAACTGAAAGGTGATTATAAAGTGGATGGCGCGCATAGCGCTGTTGATTTCAGCATCAAGCACATTGTTACCAACACCAAAGGCACCATCAACATCGACAGCGGCTGGGTTAATTTTGCCGGTGATAAAAAGATCTTTATACAGATGGATGTAAAATCGCTGAACACCCAAAACTCATACAGGGACGATCACCTGAAAAATGCCGATTTCTTTGACGTAACCAAGTACCCGAAAATTATTTTCGAAGCTTCTGACATTCAGCGTGACAGCAGCTCTAACGAATACAATTTTGTGGCCAAAGGAAAATTAACCATGAAAAACATTACCAAGGATGCTGAAGTGAAATTCAACTACATTGGCATGGAAATGAAAGACATGGGCGACTACGGCAAATTTAACGTAGGCGGTTTTGAAGGTAAAACCGTGATCAAACGCACCGAGTATGGCATTGGCGAAGGCGGTGGCGTGGGCGAAAATGTTACCATCAATATTACCCTGGAGGTAATGCAGCCGGTGAAATAATTTTCAAGGTTTTTTAAGTTTAACTTCCATCCCCGGTGCAAAACACCGGGGATTTTTGTTTTTTTCGCTCCCTCGTTATAACACAATCTTAAAAGCTTTTAGTAGTTGCTTCCCTAAATGGAATTTGCGGTTGCGACCCTAAAGCCGCTATTATTGATTAAATTAGTATAGAACCCTTAAATAGTTGGATCATGAAAAAAGCTTTACTATTGATTTACCTGGTGGTAGTTTCGGTGGGTTATGCCTGGTCGCAGTGCATTTTTACCTGCTCAAATTACAATATGTCGGCCATTACCTACTCGCAGTTTGCGGTGGGGGGCACAACGGTTAACTCTTTATTTACACCCACAGCCGACGATGGCACCGTAAACGTGCCCATTGGCTTTAATTTTAATTACTATTGCAACACCTATTCGGCCGTAAATATCTGCACCAACGGGTTTATACAGCTCGACTACGGTACGCCCATTTCATTTGGCACACCGCCCTACGTTAATCCCACGCAAAGTTTTCCCGACATGGCAGCGCCTAACGGATTAATAGCGCTGCGCATGGATGATTTTGATGTGACCACCACCGGCGCTATCAGCTACACCACAGTGGGCACGGCTCCCAACCGCATGTTTATTGTTACCTACGATAATGTGCCCATTTGGTACAATGCCGCCACCAACAGTCCGCCTTTCCCGGTGTACACCACCGGGCAGATTGTGCTTTACGAAACCACCAACATCATCGAGATCCATTCGGGAGATATTGATCTGAGCCCCAATACCTGCACACAGGGAATAGAGGACATTAACGGCATCAACGGCCTGTCGCCGGCCGGGTGGAATTCGGCCTTTTGGTCAACCACCAGCACAGCCTATCGTTTTGCGCCTTATACCCCGGCGCCTCCTTCGGCTGTAACGGGCAACACCAATGTGTGCGAAGGCACCCTGAATGCGTATGCCACGGTGCCCATGGCTGGCGCCACTTCTTACAACTGGTCGCTGCCACCCGGCTGGAGCGGTACCAGCTCCGTTACCGCCTTAACTGCCGGTGCGGGTGTGAGCGGCAACGTATCGGTGACAGCCACCTACAGCTGTGGCGTTTCGGTTCCCGCCACGCTTGCGGTAAATGTAACACCCGCGCCCACTGTAGCCATTGCATCGGCCGCGCCCATGGCCCTTTGCTCGGGCAATACTTTTACCATTACGGCGGCCGGAGGCACCAGCTACTCGCTTTACCCGGGCAACTACAGCAGCAATACGGGCTCTTTTGTAATTACGGGCAACACCGCCACCACTTACAGCCTCGTAGGTACAAATACCACCAATTGCGTGTCGTTTAACCCGGCATCGGTGTTTATTGATGTGTTTCCGAGCCCTACCATTACGGTAAACAGCGGCACTATTTGTGTTGGCCAGGGGTTCACCATGAGCCCAAGCGGGGCCAGCCAGTATTTTATTTCGGGTGGGTTTGGCATTGTAATACCGGGTACGTTGGGGGTGCATAATTATACCATCAGCGGCGTGGCGGCCAATAACTGCCCGAGCCAGGTGCCAGCCATTTGCAGCATTACGGTAAATCCCAATCCAACCATCACCATCACCCCTTCGCGGCCGGCTATTTGTAAAAACGAATCGGCGGTGCTTACCGCCGGCGGGGCGAGCACTTACTTTTGGGTCAACAACAGCCTCACTACCAACACCATCCTGGTAAGTCCGCTGATCAATACCGCTTACACGGTTACGGGCACCAGTGCCGATGGCTGCACAAAATCAAAAACCTTTTTGCTGCCTGTGTTCTCATGCGTTGGTGTTGAGGAGTTGAGCGCCGCTGGCAGCACGGGCGCCATGGTGTATCCCAATCCTTCTGCAGGGCAGGTGAATATTCGCTTCAACGGGGTGTACGAAAATGCTGTGCTTGAGCTGTATGATGCCACCGGCAAGCTGCTGATGACAAAAACAACCGGCCAGGCTGCCGTACAGTTTGATCTTAGCGGCCAGGCCGCCGGGCTGTATTATCTGAAAATAAGAAACGACGGGACTTACGACACCATAAAGCTGGTGAAAGAATAAAAGCCAAATGTTGAAAAACCACGCTGCCAATACGTGAGAGTTTTTTAGGAAAACCGGAGTAGTAACATTTTTTGATACACATGCACCGGTATTAAATACACATTGCACCAGTAAATAGAACTGGTATGACATTCTTTCTTTTTTGCCGCGCTTACCTTTGGGTATGGCCATTCATATAGGCAGGAAGATAAAGGAAGAGTTGTATAAGCAGAATATTTCTGTGACCAACTTTGCAAAAAAGATAAACCGCACCCGCAACGTGGTTTATAACATTTTTGAGCGCGAGAGCATTGATACCGGCCTGTTGAATAAGATTGGCAAAGTGCTTAACTGCGATTTTTTTTCGGTTTATTCGGCACAAAAAGAATACACGGTGGAGTCGGTAAAAACCTTTAACACCTCGCATGAGCCCGAGGTGCAATATGGCCAGCATGCCGAAGAGCTGGAGCGCCTGCAGCAGCAAAACAAGGCGCTGATTGTGGAGGTGAATTATCTTAAAAAAATTATTGCCCTGCTCGAAGAAAAAAAGAGCCAGAAGCCGGTTAAAAAATAATTACTGCCGCCGGTCTATTTCTTTCCCTTTAAAATCCTAACTTTCGCATCAAAAAAATGCGCGTTATTACCTATAATGTAAATGGCATACGGGCCGCCATGAATAAAGGATTGGTGGAGTGGGTGAGGGATGCGGCGCCCGATGTATTATGCCTGCAGGAAATTAAGGCAAGCCCCGAACAGGTGGATGTTGGCGCGTTTGAAAGCATGGGCTACCACCTGTACTGGTATCCGGCGAAAAAAAAAGGATACAGCGGGGTGGCGGTGTTTTCTAAAATAAAGCCTAAGCACGTAGAGTATGGCTGTGGCATGAAGGAGTACGACGACGAAGGCCGTGTACTGCGGTTGGACCTGGAGGATGTTTCGGTGATGAGCGTATATCACCCCAGCGGCAGCAGCGGCGACGAGCGCCAGGCATTTAAAATGAAATGGCTCACCGATTTTTCGCAATACATTGCCGGGTTGCGGCAAACACAAAACCGTTTGATCCTGTGCGGCGATTTTAATATTTGCCACCGCGCCATAGATATCCACAATCCCAAGTCAAACGCCAATACCAGCGGTTTTTTGCCCGAAGAGCGGGAGTGGATGGAGCAATTTATCAACACTGGGTTTATCGACACCTTCAGGCATTTTAACAAGGAGCCGCACCATTACAGCTGGTGGAGCTACCGGGCCGGCTCACGCGGAAAGAACCTTGGCTGGCGCATTGATTACAACATGGCATCGCAGGACCTTGAGCCCAGGCTGCGCCGGGCCGTCATACTGCCCGATGCCATGCACAGCGACCATTGTCCTGTGCTGCTTGAGCTGGAGTAGGCAACCATGCAATAACAACAATTTAAAAACCGAGTGGAAAAGCAATACCTGATAATAGTGGCAGGCGGCACAGGAAGCCGGATGAACAGCGCATTACCCAAGCAGTTTATGGACCTGAAGGGAAAACCCGTTATTATAAGAACCGTTAGCTGTTTCTTAAAATACAACCCGGCCATGCACGTTATCATTAGCGTGCACGCCGGGTATATACAGCTTCTTAAGGAGCTGCTCCATGATGCGGGCTTAACCGGGGCAAATGTGGAAATCACTGCCGGCGGCGCCACGCGTTTTGACTCGGTGAAGAATGGGCTGCAGCTGGTAACCGACCCAACAGCCATAGTGGGCATACACGATGCCGCGCGCCCGTTTGCCTCGCAACAAACCATCAAAAACTGCTTTGAAGGCGCAGCAGCACATGGCAATGCCATTCCCTGCGTGCCGTTATCGGAAAGCCTGAGAAAAACCGAGGGCAGCACTAACATGGCGGTAAAGCGCGATGAATACCGGATTGTGCAAACGCCACAGTGTTTTTTAGCATCGGCTATTAAAAAGGCTTTTGAGCAAAGCTACCGGCCCGAGTTTACGGATGACGCCACGGTGCTTGAATCGGCCGGCAATCGTATTTACCTGGTGGAAGGAAACGCAGGAAATATAAAAATCACCAACCAGCACGATTTACTCATAGCAACCAGCATGATCAATGATGAGCAATGACGAAATAACAGAAACCCTTGATCTGGCGGCCAAACTGATGGAGCTGCACGACGAAAACCTGTTTAAGGCGCGGGCCTATGCCAATGCAGCCTATAAGCTGTCGAAGCTGCGCTACGATTTTGAAGGAAAAAACCAGCAGGACATTGAAGCCATTGAGGGCATTGGCAAGGGCATATCCTCCAAAATAGCTGAGCTGATAAGCACCGGCGGGATAAGCGAATTAAAAACGCTGCTGGATAAGACACCGGCGGGTGTGGTGGAGATGCTGGGCATAAAAGGCCTTGGACCCAAAAAAGTGAGGCAGCTGTGGCAGGAGCTTGGACTGGAGAGCACCGGCGAACTGTTGTATGCCTGCAACGAAAACCGTCTTACTGCACTAAAGGGTTTTGGCCAGAAAACACAGCTGCAGGTTAAGCAAAACATTGAATTTAAGCTGGCCAATGAGCATAAGTTTCACTACGCCTCGCTCGAAAAAGCTGTAAACAACCTGGTGGAGGCCATAAAAAAAGACCATAACGGCTTGCACGTTGCAGCTGTTGGGCAAATGGCCCGTAAGTGCGAAATTATTGATAAAGTGGAAATACTGGTGGGCGGGGAGCTGAGCAACGAAGCGACATATGCCGCCCTGGTGCCGCTGCCGGTTGCTTATTATTTTTGCCGCCCGGCAGAGTTTGCCTATAAATCGGTGGAGCTGTCGGCCACGCCCGACCATCTTCATAAAACCGGCTTTTCGTCGTTAGCTGTTACCTCTTTCGATTCGGAGCAGGCGGTGTATGAAGCCCTGCACTTACAGTACATAGAGCCAGAGCTAAGAGAAGGTCTGAACGAAGCGGCGCTTGCCAGGGAGAAAAAAATTCCGGAGCTCATCCGGTTTACCGATCTCAAAGGAATTCTTCATAACCATACCACATACAGCGATGGTGTTCATACGCTCAAAGAAATGGCGGATTACTGCAGGCAGCTTGGTTTTGAATACCTGGGTATCTGCGATCACTCGCGCACGGCGGTGTATGCACAGGGACTGCCCATCGAAAAAGTGATAGAGCAGCAGCAGGAAATAGACCGCCTGAACGCAGGATACAATGGATTTAAAATATTTAAGGGAATAGAAAGCGATATTTTGAACGATGGATCGCTGGATTACCCGGAAGATGTATTGAAAAGCTTTGATTTTATTGTAGCCTCAGTTCACTCTAACTTAAAAATGAGCGAGGAAAAAGCAACAGAACGGCTTATAAAAGCGATCGAAAATCCTTATACCACTATTCTCGGGCATCCTACGGGCAGGCTGCTGCTGGCAAGGCAAGGGTATCCGCTCGATCATAAGAAAATAATCGATGCCTGTGCGGCCAACCAGGTAAGCATCGAATTGAATGCGCACCCTTACCGTTTGGATATTGACTGGCGCTGGATCCCATATTGCCTTGAAAAAGGAGTGCTCATTTCCATTAATCCCGATGCGCATCACCGCGAAGGATTTCATGATATGCATTATGGCGTATTGGCCGCGCGTAAAGGAATGCTCGACAAGAGAAACTGCCTGAACGCGATGACCCTGGCGGAATTTGAGGCCTTTTTAACCGCTTAGTTTTGTTTCTTTCACCGGTTTACACAAACTGAAATAGTTTAAAAAATCAACCTTTTTTAAAATTTGCAGGCTCTAACGCACACGGGAGTGTTGCTGTTTGCTGCATAAAATAACCTTGCGGTAACATTTGCTGCAGACTAATGGTTGGGCCGCTTTTGAGCCTGCCAGCATGAGTTTTCAACCATGCCCCCTTCATAATACCTGCAATTGGGTATTGCACAATTTTTAACGATTATGTTATTTTATTTCTTAAATTTATAGGCCCGGCTAAATTATTTTAGGAATCTTGTTTTTCAGCAGGGCTGCAAAGTTTGTTTTGACAGGAACCAACATAAAAAGACTTTCTTTTTTGAAAGGAAAGGTCATTGCGCTGGCATGCGTGATCCTTTCTGTTTTCTGTGGTAAACCGCTGTTTGCAACCGTTCCGGGCTACACTTACTTTAAAAAATTAACCACCCAGGAAGCCGAAATATCGGTGGGCTCCACCAACCTGGCCAATTTCCCGGTATTGGTGCGAATTACCGATAACGACCTGAAGCACACTTCCAACGGCGGCAAGGTTAAAAACACAAATGGTTTTGATATTGTATTTACCGGTGCGGATGGTACTACACTTGTTAATCACCAGCTCGAAAAATACGATGGCACTACCGGAGAGGTGGTGGCCTGGGTAAAGATACCATCGCTCAGCGCCACTGTAAATACCGACCTGTTTATGTATTTTGGCAACAGCGCGGTGGTTACCAGTCAGTCGTCGGCGCTTACGTGGAATTTGAACTACAAAGCCGTATGGCATTTAAATTCAAACCAGAACGATGCCACGTTAAGCAGTATCAACCTTGTTTCGAACGGTGCCACAGCCCTGGTACCGGCTCTGGCGGCCAATGGCGAAAATCTTGCGCCTTCGCAGTACCTGTCTTACCCCGCAAATGTTAATCTGCAGCTGAATGCAGACATGACGCTGGAAGCCTGGCTCAATTTTAATAGTCTTCAAACCGGTGTTGCCGATAATGTGATTATTTCCTGCGGCGATGTTGGCGAGTTGGGAACAGATAATTATCATTATGCGCTTAACCTTATTGGCAGCGGTGCCGACGCCGGCAAGCTGCACGTGTTTTGGGAGCATGGATCGGGTGTTGATGTGGACGTGATTTCCACTGTACCGGTTACGCCGGTGCCTGGAACATGGCACCATGTAGCGGTGGTGCGTGATAATACAGGCGGCACGGTTACGTTTTATTTTGATGGCTTGCAGGTAGGCACACCGGTTTCGTTTGCCAATGCTCCTAATTTTGGCCTGACAGCCACTTTCCAAATCGGCCAGGACCAGAATAATTCTTCGCTGGATATTGATGCGGGCCTGGATGAAGTGAGAATCTCCGATGCCGCGCGGCTGCCTGAATGGATGCAGGCCACTTATCAGAGCAATCGCATAGGCTCCACGTTCATCAGTTATTCAACCACATCGTGCACGCCGCCCGATAATGCCAATGCGGGCCCCAATCAAACGGTTTGTATTTCGCTGCCTACGGCCATTCTTACCGGTAATACGCCAACTCTCGGCACGGGGGCCTGGGCGCTTGTTTCGGGCGGAGGCTCTATTAGCAATACAGCCACGCCCATCACAACCGTAAGCAGTCTTTTAGCGGGCGATAACGTTTTTAGCTGGACCATTTCCAACGGCACCTGCACCTCCGTTTCAAATGTAACAATTACGGTAGATGCCTTGCCGTCTACCGCTAATGCAGGGAGTAACCAAACGCTTTGCATTTCAAATCCATCCACCACTTTAAATGCCACGCCCCCGTTGCTGGGCACTGGCATGTGGTCTATCATCCAAGGATCGGGCTCTATTGTAGCTCCCACGTCGCCAACCACGGCAGTTAACAGCATGAGCCTTGGGCTTAATATTTTGCAATGGAGCGTGGTTAACGGCAGTATCTGCGCAGCAAGCACTTCCACCATGAGCATTTTGGTTGATCCGGCAACCAGCAATGCGTTGGCGGGCCCGAATCAAACACTTTGTATCAATAGCCCGAGCACCACATTGGCCGCTAACACGCCCACTACCGGAACCGGCAGCTGGAGTGTGGTGAGCGGCACGGCCGTATTTACCAATTCAAATAGCCCGACCACTACGGTGAATGGTTTGAGCGTAGGCACGAATGTTTTGCAGTGGAACATCACCAGTGTAAACAGTTGTTCTTCCACCAGCTCCAGCATGACCATTGTGGTGGACCCGGCCACGAGCAATGCGGTGGCAGGCTCCAATCAAACACTTTGTATCAACAGCCCGAGCACAACTTTGGCCGCTAACACACCCACCACGGGGACAGGCAGCTGGAGCGTGGTTTCAGGTTCCGCAGTATTCACTAATTCCAACAGCGCCACCACTAATGTAAGTGGCCTGGCTCTTGGTACCAACATATTAAAATGGAGCATTACGAGTGTGAACAGCTGCTCGTCCACCAGCTCCAACATGACCATATTGGTGCAGCCGGCTACGAGCAATGCGGTGGCGGGTCCGAATCAGACACTTTGTATCAATAGCCCGAGCACCACTTTAGCAGCCAACACACCCACCACGGGTACGGGTAGCTGGAGTGTGGTGAGCGGCACAGCCGTATTTACTAATTCCAACAGTGCCACCACTACCGTAAATGGTTTGAGCGTAGGCACGAATGTTTTGCAATGGAACATCACCAGCGTAAACAGTTGTTCTTCCACGAGCTCCAGCATGACCATTGTGGTGGATCCGGCCACGAGCAATGCGGTAGCGGGCCCCAATCAAACGCTGTGTATCAACAGCCCGAGCACAACTTTGGCCGCTAACACACCCACCACGGGTACAGGCAGCTGGAGCGTGGTTTCAGGTTCCGCAGTATTCACTAATTCCAACAGCGCCACCACTAATGTAAGTGGCCTTTCGCTTGGCACCAACATATTAAAATGGAGCATTACGAGTGTGAACAGCTGCTCGTCCACCAGCTCCAACATGACCATAGTGGTGCAGCCGGCTACGAGCAATGCGGTGGCGGGCCCGAATCAAACACTTTGTATCAATAGCCCGAGCACTACTTTAGCAGCCAACACCCCCACCACGGGTACCGGCAGCTGGAGCGTGGTGAGCGGCACAGCCGTATTCACTAATTCCAACAGTGCCACCACTACCGTAAATGGTTTGAGCGTAGGCACGAATGTTTTGCAATGGAACATCACCAGCGTAAACAGTTGTTCTTCCACGAGCTCCAGCATGACCATTGTGGTGGATCCGGCCACGAGTAATGCGGTAGCGGGCCCCAATCAAACGTTGTGTGTCAACAGCCCAAGCACGACCCTGGCCGCTAACACCCCCACCACGGGTACGGGCAGCTGGAGCGTGGTTTCAGGTTCCGCAGTATTCACTAATTCCAACAGCGCTACCACTAATGTAAGTGGCCTTTCGCTTGGCACCAACATATTAAAATGGAGCATTACGGTGAACAGCTGCTCGTCCACCAGCTCCAACATGACCATAGTGGTGCAGCCGGCTACGAGCAATGCGGTGGCGGGTCCGAATCAGACACTTTGTATCAATAGCCCGAGCACTACTTTAGCAGCCAACACCCCCACCACGGGTACCGGCAGCTGGAGCGTGGTGAGCGGCACAGCCGTATTCACTAATTCCAACAGTGCCACCACTACCGTAAATGGTTTGAGCGTAGGCACGAATGTTTTGCAATGGAACATCACCAGCGTAAACAGTTGTTCTTCCACGAGCTCCAGCATGACCATTGTGGTGGATCCGGCCACGAGTAATGCGGTAGCGGGTCCGAATCAAACGCTGTGTATCAACAGCCCAAGCACAACCTTAGCAGCCAACACCCCCACCACGGGTACGGGCAGCTGGAGCGTGGTTTCTGGTTCAGCGGTGTTTACCAATTCAAATAATCCTACCACCACAGTAAATGGCCTGGCTCTTGGCACCAACATATTAAAATGGAGCATTACGAGTGTGAACAGCTGCTCGTCCACCAGCTCCAACATGACCATAGTGGTGCAGCCGGCTACGAGCAATGCGGTGGCGGGTCCGAATCAGACACTTTGTATTAATAGCCCGAGCACCACTTTAGCAGCCAATACACCCACTACCGGAACCGGCAGCTGGAGTGTGGTTTCTGGTTCTGCTGTATTCACTAATTCGAACAGTGCCACCACTACGGTGAATGGTTTGAGCGTAGGCACTAACGTGCTTCAATGGAACATCACCAGCGTAAACAGTTGTTCTTCCACGAGCTCCAGCATGACGATTGTGGTGGACCCGGCCACGAGTAATGCGGTAGCGGGTCCCAATCAAACACTTTGTATCAACAGCCCAAGCACAACCTTAGCGGCTAACACACCCACCACGGGTACCGGCAGCTGGAGCGTGGTGAGTGGCTCTGCGGTGTTTACCAATTCAAATAATCCCATCACTACAGTAACAGGGTTGAGCTTAGGAACCAATGTACTGCAATGGAACATTACCAGCGTAAACAGCTGCTCGTCCACCAGCTCATCAATGACCATAGTGGTTCAGCCGGCTACGAGCAATGCGTTGGCGGGCCCGAATCAAACACTTTGTATCAACAGTCCGAGCACCACATTGGCCGCTAATACGCCCACCACGGGTACCGGCAGTTGGAGCGTAGTGTCAGGTTCCGCCGTATTCACTAATTCCAACAGTGCCACCACTACTGTGAACGGCTTATCGCTTGGTACGAATGTATTACAGTGGAGCATCACCAGCGTAAACAGTTGTTCTTCCACCAGCTCCAGCATGACGATTGTGGTGGAACCGGCCACGAGCAATGCGGTAGCGGGCCCCAATCAAACGTTGTGTGTCAACAGCCCAAGCACGACCCTGGCCGCTAACACCCCCACCACGGGTACGGGCAGCTGGAGCGTGGTTTCAGGCTCAGCGGTATTTACCAATTCAAATAATCCCACCACAACGGTGAATGGCCTGGCTCTTGGCACCAACATATTGAAGTGGAGCATTACGAGTGTGAACAGCTGCTCGTCCACCAGCTCCAACATGACCATAGTGGTGCAGCCGGCTACGAGCAATGCGGTGGCGGGCCCAAATCAAACACTTTGTATCAATAGCCCGAGCACTACTTTAGCAGCCAACACACCCACCACGGGTACCGGCAGCTGGAGCGTGGTGAGCGGCACAGCCGTATTCACTAATTCCAACAGTGCCACCACTACCGTAAATGGATTAAGTTTAGGCACGAACGTGCTTCAATGGAATATCACCAGTGTGAACACTTGTTCGTCTACCAGCTCGACTATGACGATAGAAGTGGAGCCAGCAACGAGTAATGCCGTGGCGGGCCCGAACCAAACGCTTTGTATCAACAGCCCGAGCACCACTTTAGCAGCCAACACCCCCACCACGGGTACAGGCAGCTGGAGCGTGGTTTCAGGTTCAGCGGTGTTTACCAATTCAAATAATCCTACCACCACAGTAAATGGCCTGGCTCTTGGCACTAACGTATTGCAATGGAACATTACCAGCGTAAACAGCTGTTCGTCCACCAGCTCCAACATGACCATAGTGGTGCAGCCGGCTACCAGCAATGCGGTAGCGGGCCCAAATCAAACACTTTGTATCAATAGCCCGAGCACCACTTTAGCAGCCAACACCCCCACCACCGGAACCGGCAGCTGGAGTGTGGTGAGCGGCACAGCTGTATTTACCAATTCCAACAATCCTACCACCACGGTGAATGGATTGAGTTTAGGCACGAACGTGCTTCAATGGAACATCACGAGTGTGAACAGTTGTTCATCCACCAGTTCAACCATGACCATTGTGGTGGATCCGGCCACGAGTAATGCCGTAGCAGGCCCGAATCAAACGCTGTGTATCAACAGCCCAAGTACAACCCTGGCAGCCAACACACCCACCACGGGTATTGGTAGCTGGACAGTAATAAGCGGCAGCGCGGTAATTACAAATTCTAACAACCCTGGCACAACGATTACTAATTTAGGCTTGGGCATTAACGTATTGCAATGGAACATCACCAGTGTGAACAGCTGTTCCTCTACCAGCTCCAACATGACTATTGTGGTGCAGCCAGCAACCAGCAATGCGGTAGCGGGCCCGAATCAAACACTTTGTATCAATAGCCCGAGCACCACATTGGCGGCTAACACGCCTACTGCCGGAACCGGCAGCTGGAGCGTGGTGAGCGGCACAGCCGTATTTACCAATTCAAATAGCCCGACCACTACGGTGAATGGTTTGAGCGTAGGCACGAATGTTTTGCAGTGGAACATCACCAGTGTAAACACTTGTTCTTCCACCAGCTCAAGTATGACGATTGTGGTGGACCCGGCGACGAGCAATGCGGTAGCGGGCCCCAATCAAACACTTTGTATCAACAGCCCAAGCACAACCTTAGCGGCTAACACACCCACCACGGGTACGGGTAGCTGGAGCGTGGTTTCAGGCTCAGCGGTGTTTACCAATTCTAATAATCCCGCTACTACGGTGAATGGGTTGGGTTTAGGTACTAACGTTTTGCAATGGAACATTACCAGTGTAAACAGTTGTTCGTCCACTAGTTCCAGTATGACGATTGTTGTGGAACCGGCCACGAGCAATGCGGTGGCGGGCCCCAATCAAACACTTTGTATCAACAGCCCGAGCACGACCCTGGCAGCCAATACCCCTACCACCGGAATCGGCAGCTGGAGCGTGGTGAGCGGCACAGCAGTATTCACCAACTCCAACAGTGCAACTACTATTGTGAATGGCTTATCGCTTGGCACGAACGTATTACAGTGGAGCATCACCAGTGTGAACAGTTGTTCGTCTACCAGCTCAACCATGACCATTGTGGTGGAACCAGCCACGAGTAATGCGGTAGCGGGGCCCAACCAAACGTTGTGTATCAACAGTCCGAGCACCACTTTAGCGGCCAACACTCCCACTACCGGTATTGGTAGCTGGACAGTAGTAAGCGGCAGCGCGGTAATTACTAACTCTAACAATCCTGGCACAACGGTTACCAATTTAGGCTTGGGCATTAACGTGCTGCAATGGAACATCACCAGTGTGAACAGTTGTTCGTCTACCAGCTCATCGATGACCATCATTGTGCAGCCAGCAACCAGCAATGCGGTAGCAGGGCCGAATCAAACACTTTGTATCAACAGTCCGAGTACGACCCTGGCCGCTAATACGCCCACCACGGGTACCGGCAGCTGGAGCGTAGTATCAGGTTCCGCAGTATTCACTAATTCCAACAGTGCCACTACTACGGTAAATGGCCTTTCGCTTGGTATCAACGTATTACAGTGGAATATCACGAGTGTGAATACCTGTTCATCCACCAGTTCAACCATGACCATTGTGGTGGATCCGGCCACGAGTAATGCCGTAGCAGGCCCGAATCAAACGCTTTGTATCAATAGTCCGAGCACGACTTTAGCGGCCAACACACCCACCACGGGTACCGGCAGCTGGAGCGTAGTATCAGGCTCAGCGGTGTTTACCAATTCAAATAATCCTACCACCACGGTGAATGGCCTGGCTCTTGGCACCAACGTACTGCAATGGAATATTACCAGTGTAAACAGTTGTTCGTCCACCAGCTCGTCGATGACGATTATTGTACAGCCGGCCACGAGCAATGCGGCGGCGGGTCCCAATCAAACACTTTGTATCAACAGCCCGAGCACCACTTTAGCAGCCAACACCCCCACCACCGGAATCGGCAGCTGGAGCGTGGTGAGCGGCACAGCGGTATTCACCAACTCCAACAGTGCAACTACTGCGGTGAATGGCTTATCGCTTGGTACCAATGTATTGAAATGGAGCATCACCAGCGTGAATACCTGCTCATCTACCAGCTCAACAATGACCATCATTGTGCAACCCGCTGCCAGCAATGCGGTAGCAGGGCCGAACCAAACGCTGTGTATCAACAGCCCGAGCACGACCCTGGCCGCCAATATACCCACGCTGGGCGTTGGCAGCTGGAGCCTGGTGAGCGGCAGCGCCGTATTTACCAACTCAAACAATCCGATTACAACAGTAACCGGTCTAGGTCTTGGCATAAACGTGCTGCAATGGAACATCGCCAGTGTGAACACCTGTTCATCTACCAGCTCGTCAATGACTGTTATTGTGCAGCCAGCAACCAGCAACGCATTAGCAGGTCCCAACCAAACCCTGTGTATCAATAGTCCAAGCACTACCCTGGCGGCCAATACACCCACTACGGGTCTGGGCAGTTGGACGGTAGTGAGCGGCAGCGCAGTATTCACCAATTCTAACAGCCCCACCACTATAGTAAACGGCCTGGCTCTTGGCACCAACGTGTTGAAATGGAACATCACCAGCGTGAATACCTGTTCATCCACCAGCTCGAATATGACGGTGATTGTGCAGCCAGCTACGAGCAATGCGGTGGCAGGTCCGAATCAAACGCTGTGTATCAACAGTCCGAGCACCGCCTTATCGGCAAATATACCCACCCTGGGTATTGGCAGCTGGAGCCTGGTGAGTGGCAGCGCCGTGTTTACCAACTCCAACAATCCAGGTACTGTTGTGAGCGGTCTTGCTCTTGGTACCAATATATTGCAATGGAATATCACCAGCGTGAATACCTGTTCTTCCACAGCGTCCAGCATGACCATTGACGTTCAGCCGGCCGCCAGCAATGCGGTGGCAGGTCCGAACCAAACGTTGTGTATCAACAGTCCGAGTACTACCTTAGCAGCCAATACACCCACCACGGGTCTTGGCAGCTGGACGGTGGTGAGCGGCAGCGCGGTATTCACCAATTCTAACAGCCCCACCACTGCAGTGAATGGCTTATCACTTGGTACCAATGTATTGAAATGGAATATCACCAGCGTGAACACCTGTTCATCCACCAGCTCGAATATGACGGTGATTGTACAGCCGGCCACCAGTAATGCGGTGGCAGGCCCGAATCAAACGCTGTGTATCAACAGTCCAAGCACTTCCTTAGCAGCTAACGTACCCACTACCGGAGTTGGAAGCTGGAGCTTATCGAGCGGCAGTGCCGTGTTCACCAGCTCCAACAATCCTTTAACTACGGTTACAGGTCTTGGTCTTGGTACCAATGTGCTGCAATGGAACATTACCAGTGTGAATACCTGCTCGTCTACAAGCTCTACCATGACGGTGATTGTAAATCAACTCTCATCGGCGGCAGTGGCCGGACCCAACCAAACGCTTTGTGCAACCTCCACCTCCACGGTACTGGCGGCCACCAGTCCTGTAAGCGGTGTTGGAACCTGGTCTTTGCTGAGCGGCAGCGGTAATGTTGTTTTTCTAAATAATAACAACAGCCCTGTTACATCTTTAGGAATAGGTTTAAATGTTCTGCAATGGAGTGTGAAGAACGGTGTGTGCCCTGCAAATACAAACACCATGAGTATACAGGTGGATGTGAACCCGCCAACTACGCCTGTTGCGGGACCTAATCAAACCATTTGCATCAACTCTGCCAGTGTTACCTTAACAGGCAATGCGCCCTCTGCTTTTGCGGGATTAGGCACCTGGTCGGTAACGAGTGGTAGCGGTTCTATTGCTGCAGTTAACAGTGCTACCACCACCGTTACCAACTTGGCGGTAGGTACCAACGTGTTGCGCTGGACCATTGCCAACGCCTGCGGATCAAGCGCTTCTTCGATGAGTGTGCAGGTTGACCAGATGCCGACAACGGCCAATGCAGGTCCGAACCTTACCGATTGCAGCCTGGCCGCGCCAAGCTATACTTCGCCGCCCACCTTTACACTTGGTGGTAATGTACCAAGCGTGGGCACCGGCACCTGGGCTGTGCTTACGGGAACAGCATTTATCACAGGAACAAACACCGCTAATTCGACAGCCACCACTCAGAGTGTGGGCAACAATATTTTGCAGTGGAGCATTGGCAATGGCGTATGCCCTGCCAGTACGTCTACCATGCAGATCCACATTGACAGTTACTTAACCGGTATCCCGGCCGGACCTAACCAAACCATTTGTATTCTCAGCCCAAGCACCACGCTTGCTGCGGTGCAGCCCAGCTTTGGTGTAAATACCTGGACTGTTTTAATTGGAACCGGCGTAGTGGCTAATCCAACGCTGGCAACCAGTGTTGTTACGAATCTTTCGCTCGGTTTAAACAAGCTGCAATGGAGCGCTTTTAACGGTGCCTGCCCGCAATCGCTTAAGCTGGTAGACATACAGGTAGACCCTGCGCCTTCAACCGCCAGCATTTCAACTCCTAACCAAACGATCTGTTCTACGGGATCGGTGACATCTGTTTCAGCCAACTCATCTACTGTAGCCGGAGAAACCCAATCATGGTCGTTTATACAGGGTGGAGGATCTATTGCCAACAACACGCTGGCCACAACAGCCGTAACGTTGAATATGGGAACCAATGTGCTTCAATGGAGCATCGGTAACGGAGGCGCTTGTCCTAACAGCGTGGCCACTGTTACTCTTGTGGTTGTCGGAGTTCCAAGTACCGCCAATGCGGGCAGCAACCAAACGATTTGTATCAGCTCACCCAGTACAACGCTTGCGGCGCTTACGCCCACGGGTGGAATAGGCACCTGGAGCTTCGTTACAGGCTCAGGGGTCATTACAAGTGTAAATAGCCCAACCAGCACAGTTACGGGCTTAGCCGCCGGTCTTAATGTTTTACGGTGGACGCTCAGCAGTCCGTGTACAGGGCCTAACTCATCAACGATGTCGATACAGGTGGATGCAGCACCTGCAACGGCTACGGCAGGACCAAGCCAGACCGTTTGTGCTTCCACAGCTACTGCGCCACTATCTGCGGCCAATGCCACAGGTACATGGTCGGTGTTGTCGGGCGCTGGTGTTATTACAAACAGCAACACACCTACTACCAGTATTACAGGCCTTATTACGGGCACAACCATTTTGCAATGGAAAACCACCAATGGCGTTTGTTCGAGCACCTCTACCATGGCCATTGTGGTGAATAATGCACCCACCACAGCAACCACGGCGGGCAATCAATCATTGTGCATCAGCACGCCAAGCACTACCTTAACCGGCAACACGCCATCGTCTGGAACCGGCATTTGGAGCATTGTGTCGGGACCAGGCACCGTTAGCACCCCAACCCTGGCCACCAGCACGCTTACAGCGCTTACTACAGGCACCACAGTGTTAGCCTGGACTATTTCCAACAACGGCTGTCCGCCCAGCGTTGCTAATATGACGGTGCAGGTGTTTGGCCTGCCGGGCATTGCCAATGCCGGCACTAACCAAACTGTGTGCGCCAGCACAGGTACCACTACCATGGCGGCTAACACACCTACGGCTGGTAGCGGCGCCTGGTCTGTTGTATCGGGCCCTGGAAGCATAGGCAGTGTTAATAATCCAAATACATCCATTACCGGCCTTACAACGCCTGGCACCACTGTTCTGCAATGGGCTTTTTCAAACGGGCCATGCA
This sequence comes from Bacteroidia bacterium, assembly GCA_044221905.1. Classification (GTDB taxonomy): domain Bacteria; phylum Bacteroidota; class Bacteroidia; order B-17B0; family Aurantibacillaceae; genus Aurantibacillus. The sequence goes on along the minus strand of JBGAOE010000001.1, from coordinate 1,736,258 downwards.
CCAGCATTTCCACCGTTACCATTCAAATTGATAATGCACCCACACCGGCAACAGTAGCAGGCAACCAAAGCCTGTGCATTACCTCGCCAAGCACAACGTTAACGGGAAATATTCCTTCGGTGGGCACAGGGTCGTGGACGCTTATATCCGGCAGCGGTGCGATTACCACACCAACGCTTGGGAACAGCACCATTACAGGATTAACAACCGGGACCACCGTATTGCAATGGACAACAAAATTCGGAACCTGTGTTTCAAACAGCCCTACCATGAGCATTGCGGTGTTTAACCCACCCGGAACCGCAACTGTTTCTTCCAGCCAGACCATTTGTGCCAGTACGCCCAGCCTGGCGTTAACTGCCAGCAGCCCCACTCTTGGCACCGGCACCTGGTCGGTGATAAGCGGCGGCGGCGTATTTACGAGCTCCACATCGCCGGCAACAACGGTTAGCGCATTGCCGCCCGGCGCCAATGTGCTGCAATGGGCGCTCAGCAACGGAGCCTGTTCGGATGTGGCCACCATGACCATTCAGGTGGACAATATACCAACCGCACCGCTGGCAGGCCCTGATCAAAGCCTTTGTATCTCAGTTCCCAATACCACGCTGGCGGGTAATGTGCCATCCATTGGCACCGGCAACTGGTCCACTATTTCGGGAACGGGCATTGTAGTAACTCCTACGCTGGCTACCAGCCCGCTTACTGGGCTTGGCGTTGGCACACTGGTGCTTGGCTGGACTACCGTTAACGGCGTGTGTACCTCTACCACCTCTACCGTGAGCATTGTGGTGTATGATGTGCCAGGCATGGCTTATGCCGGGGCCGATCAAACTATTTGCATTAACTCGTCAAGCGCCACACTGTCGGCAAACACGCCTACGCTTGGCACAGGCCTTTGGACGATTTTAGCTGGCGGTGGAACGGTAACTACCCCAACGCTCGAGAACAGCACGATAACAGGACTTACATCAGGAACCAACCAGCTGGAATGGAAGCTGATTAACGGGGCTTGTTCTAACACGTCAACAGTATCCATACAGGTGGATGATATGCCGGACGTGGCCGTTGCCGGCAGCAACCAATCGCTTTGCATTTCATCACCAACCCTAACATTGGCTGCAAACACTCCTACACTCGGCACGGGGCTTTGGTCTGTGGTTTCGGGAACAGCCACGGTTGTAAATCCAACCCTGGCCACCAGCACCGCCACCAATCTCACCATTGGGGTTACGGTTCTGGAATGGTCTATATTTAACGGCGTATGCCCATCGAGCAGCTCTACCATGAGCATTGAGGTGTTTAATCTGGCCAGCACCGCCATTGCGGGCAGCGATCAAACCATTTGCGTGAGCACAGGAAGCACCACGCTTTCAGGCAATACACCAACCGTTGGTGTGGGCAGCTGGTCGCTGGTAACGGGCAGCGGCAGTATTACCAGCGTTAATTCCGAAACAACCACGGTAACCAGCCTGAGCGTGGGTGTAAATGTATTTGAATGGGCCATCGTAAATGGCGGCTGTTCCAGCACATCCACCATGGCCATCCAGGTGGATGCTTTGCCGGATGTTTCCAACGCGGGCCCATCTCAGTCGTTATGTATCAACTCTCCGTCTGCCACCCTGGCCGCCAACGCGCCGGTAATTGGCACCGGCCAGTGGTCGGTGGTAACGGGCACCGGCACGGTTACCACACCAACTCTTGCCAACAGTACAGTAACAGGCTTATCGCCGGGGGCTAATATTTTACAATGGACTACCTCCAACGGTGTTTGTGCGTCGAGTGTGTCATCCACCACGCTGGATGTGAACAGCCTTGCCACGGTGGCCAATGCGGGAGTGAATCAAACCATTTGCATCAGCACAGGAAGCACAACTCTTTCGGGCAATACACCCACGATAGGAACCGGCAGCTGGAGCCTGGTGAGCGGCACCGGCAGTATTACCAGCATCATTTCTGAAAGCACCACAGTAACCGGCCTCGGAAGCGGCGACAATATTTTTGCATGGACCATCACCAATGGAGGCTGTTCCAATTCAGCCACCGTAGCCATTCATGTGGATGACCTGCCGGATAATTCAAATGCAGGACCCAGTCAAACTATCTGTGTGATTTCTCCTTCCACCACCTTGGCTGCAAATGTGCCGGTAACAGGTGCGGGCAGCTGGTCGGTATTAACCGGCGGAGGTACGGTTACCACGCCAACACTTGCCTCAAGCACGGTTACAGGCCTGAGCGCGGGAATAAATATTCTTGAGTGGACGATTGCCAATGGCGTGTGCGCCGTGAGCAGTTCCACCACTTCTATACAGGTGGATATCGGTTTGGTAACAGCTGTTGCCGGGCCTAACCAAACGCTTTGTGTAAGCACGCCAACCACCAGCATGGCGGCCGCAACCCCTACTTTGGGCACAGGCATCTGGAGTCTCTTAACCGGTGTTGCATCCATCATTACGCCAACTTCCGAAACAACGGCTATCACCAGCCTGGTTCCGGGAACGCATGTGTTTGAATGGACCGTTACAAACGGAGGCTGCTCTAATTCGGCCACTATGAGCATACAGGTCGACGATGTTCCCGATCCTGCATTTGCCGGTAGTAATCAAACCCTGTGTATCAGCACTCCTTCAACCGCACTAGCAGCCAACTCGCTCACCACCGGCACCGGCACCTGGTCGGTAATAAGCGGCAGCGGCGTGCTTACCGGCTCTGTAGCGCCTACCACCACTATTAACAGCTTAAGTGCGGGCAACAATGCCGTTGTATGGACTATCACCAACGGTGTTTGTGCGCCAACCACATCCACGGTAAATATCCAGGTGGACAACCTGGCCACCACGGCTAATGCCGGCAGTAACCAAACCCTTTGTGCCAGCTCTCCAAGCACCACCCTTTCCGGCAATGTGCCAACCGTTGGCAATGGCTTATGGACAATTGTATCGGGCGGCGGCACCGTTACCACGCCAACCCTTTCGAACAGTACGGTTACCGGCTTATTAAGCGGCACCAATGTTATTGAATGGAACATAACCAACGGAAGCTGCAGCAGCTCGGCATCCGTAAGCATTTTTGTGGATGAGGTGCCGGATGTGGCTCTGGCCGGCAGCGATCAAACGCTTTGTATCAGCAACCCAACCGCCACTCTGTCGGCCAATACGCCAACGCTTGGAACCGGCACCTGGTCGGTGTTAAGCGGCAGCGGCAGCATTACAAGCCCTAATAATCCCGGTAGCACCATTACCGGCTTAAGCGCTGGCAGCAATGTGCTTCAGTGGACCGTTTCCAATGGGGTTTGTACGGCAAACACCTCTACTATGAACATTCAGGTGGATAACTCGGTGAGCCTTTCCAATGCAGGCAGCAATCAAACCGTTTGTATCAGTTCGGCAAGCACTACCCTTGCAGGAAATACGCCTACACTTGGTACCGGCACATGGAGCATCATCAGTGGCAGCGGTGCAATTGCCACAGCCACGCTGCCCACTACTGCAGTAAGTAACCTGGGCGCCGGCATCAATGTGCTGCAATGGAATATCAGCAATGGCAGCTGCACCAATTCTTCCACCATGAGCATACAGGTGGATGGCTTACCGGATGCTGCCAACGCCGGCAGCAATCAAACGCTTTGCATCAGCTCACCTGCTGCCACTCTTGCAGCAATTACTCCAACCCTTGGCAGCGGTACCTGGTCGGTAATTACAGGCACCGGTACCATTGCAAGCCCTGCTCTTCCGGCTTCCGCCATCACCGGATTAAACACGGGCACAACCGTGCTGCAATGGTCGGTGATTAACGGTGTGTGTGCCGCCAGCGCGGCCACCATGCAGATTGTGGTAGACGATCTTCCAACCACGGCCCTGGCAGGTCCGGATCAAACCATTTGCGCCACCAGTGCCACCCTTGCTGCTAATGTGCCAAGCATTGGAACAGGCGCCTGGTCGGTGATCACAGGCAACGCCTCTGTTACCAACTCTTTGCTGGCTAATACCGATATTACCGCTATTACGAGCGCCACCACCACGCTGCAGTGGAGCATTTCAAACGGTGCCTGCGCTGCCAGCATAGCAACCGTTAATATTTTTATGGCAAGCCCTACGGGAGTATTTGCCGGAAATAATAAAATGGTTTGCGCACCGGATTATACCATGGCGGCTACAGCCCCTGCTTCGGGCAGCGGCGCATGGACACTTGCCTCGGGCTCCGCCACTATTGTGAACCCGGCTGACCCGTTGACCCCCATCGCCAACCTGGGCTATGGCTCAAACCTTTTTATATGGACGATCACCAATGGGTCGTGCCCAATTGTGTCTGACACGGTGATGATTGACCGCGGGTGGCCGGCAGATACTGCTAAAACCGGCAACGATACCATTATTAACGTGAATATCTTTGCGCTGCACGGCAACAGTCCGCTGGTGGGCACCGGCCAGTGGGAGCTTGTGTCGGGCTACGGCATATTCACTGATTATTTAAATAATAACTGTACGGTGAACAATCTTGCCGCTGGCGTGAACATTATCCGGTGGAAGATTACCGGCGCCTGCGATTTTACCGAAGACGACATTCGCATTACGGTGACGGATCTGATGCTGCCAAATGCCATTTCGCCAAACGGCGACGGCAAGAACGACGTATTTGAAGTGCCCGGCATAGCCACCTACAGCAGGGTAGAGCTGGTTATATTTAACCGCTGGGGCTCGGTGGTGTTTGAAGATAAAAATTATAAAAATAACTGGGGAGGCACCAATTCACAAAACGCACACCTGACGGAAGACACCTATTATTATACGCTGAAGCTGGACGACAGCAATAAATCAGGATTTATAATCATTAAGCGATGAATAAATTAATTAAAATGATGCTGGGTGTAATGTTTGCAGTGCCTTTAATGGCGCAGCACTCCAGCCTTACGTCTAATTATTTATTTAACCTGTTTGCGGTTAATCCGGCTTACGCGGGCCAAAGGGGCGCGCTGGATGCCACCGCCTTTTACCGCAAACAATGGGCGGGGCTTACCGGTTCGCCCGAGCGCTACGGCGCAATGGGCCATATGGAAATAAAGCCCAAAAACCTGAGTGTGGGCCTGCAGGTGGAAAGCGAGAAAATAGCCCTGTTTACCGATACAAAAGTGAATGTGGCCTTTTCTTACAAAGTGAAATTTAATGCGCTCAATTCCCTTTCTTTTGGCCTGAGTCCGGGATTCAGAAGAATTGTGGCCGACCCGAATAAGCTCATTACCACACAAAGCGCCGATGCCACCTTTTCGGATTATGCCCAGATCAAAAACAGCTTTACCACCGGTGCCGGCCTGTTCTTCTCCAATCAAAAATTTTACGCCGGGTTCTCAACGCCCGACCTGATGCAAATGAACACCAAGGATAAGCAGACCGAATACAATGTAATAGCCGGCTATGTGTTTAAAGTGAGCGAAAACTTGAGCATTAAGCCTTCTACGCTGGTGAGGGGCATTAAAAATTCGCCACTGCAATTTGATGCAAGCGTTACGGCGTATATGAACCAGATGTTTGGCCTTGGCTGCTCTTACAGGAACAGGGAGTCGCTGGTTATTTTTACAGAGCTGCTTATTAAAAAGCAGTTTAAAATAGGGTATGCCTATGATTATAACGTAAGCAAGCTCAAAAAAGTAAATGCCGGCTCCCACGAAATAATGATCAATTATTTTTTTGGCAAAACCACTAATGCCGCATCACCAAGATTTTTCTAATGACAATACGCATAAAACAAACCTTCTTTTTTTATATGTGCCTGCTGCTCAAGCTGCGCATATATTCTCAGGGTAATTTTGTTTTTGACTCTACCAATATGCAGATCAATGCGTTGAACATTAACACCAAGGAGTCGGAGTTTGGCCCCTTTAAGATCGATAACCGCCTGTATTACACCTCCTCGCGCGAAAGAAAAGTGGGGGTGATCAATCTCGACCGTGCCACGGGCCACCAGATGCTCGACCTGTATTCGGGCGACTTGAAGGACTCTGTGACTGTTACCAACCGCAGGCCGCTGCGCAATAAGATCAACAACTCGCTTAACCAGGGCTCTGCTTTTTTTGACAAACAAAGTTCAAAGCTTTATTATGCCGGCAATGTGCCCGCCGATTGGGCCGGTCAAAAGTACAAGCTGGCTATTTTTTCGACGGAGCTGAAAGGCGATAAATTTTTAAAGCCAAGGGTGGAGCTGCTGCTGCCCGATACCTTCCTGGTATCGCACCCCATGGTGTATAACAACCGGCTTTATTTTTCGTCGAACATGAAAGGCGGCAAGGGCAGGGCCGATATTTACTGTGCCGAGCTGGTGAACGGCAAGTGGACCAACATCCGGAACCTGGAGCTTCTTAACTCGCCTTACGATGAATACTTCCCGTTTGTGATCAACGAGCAGGAAATTTATTTTTCAAGCAACCGCCCCGGCGGCTTTGGCCGGCTCGATCTTTATAAATACACGGTAGACGACAGCAGCGCCCACATAGAGAACCTGGGTAAGCCAATCAATTCATCGGCCAACGACTATGGTATTTATGTGGATCAGGGCCAGGATAAAGGCTACTTTACCACCTCCCGCAATGGCGACCAGGATGATATTTACTACTTTAAAAAAACCTGGCCAACCTTTAACAACTGCCTGGAGGCAATAAAAGAAACCTACTGTTTTGATTTTACCGATGAAAAATCGCTGGAAACAGACTCCATCAAAGGTTATTTTTACGAGTGGGATTTTGGCGACGGTGTAAAGCAAAAAGGCATTTCGGTGACGCACTGCTATGCCGAGCCTGGTAATTACCTCATTAATCTTAACATTGTCGATGTATCCACCAAGGCTGTATTCCTCAATCAAACCTCGGTTGATCTGAAAGTGGACTCCATTGTGCAGCTCAATATCAACGCGCTGGACACCATGCTGGTGAATAAAAAATTTACTGTGAACACGGTGGGCACTTACCTGCCCGATAAAAAAATTACCGGCTATTACTTTGAGGTGGACGATAAGCGCTTAAGAACCCAATCGTTTGAATACGCGTTCCCAAAACCCGGTAAATACAAAATAAAGCTGGGTGTGGAATACGACGACCTGGCAACAAAAAAGAAAGGGCTGATGTGCACCACGCTGGAGGTAAATTGCGTGGATTCGGCTGCCTGGCTGCCGTTTGAGCAGAGAACGATGGAACAGGTGATCGAAAAGATTCATGCGCGCAACGTGATGGCCGGGGTGTCGGGCATGGAAGATATGAATTACGATGCCGAGCTGGCCTACAATGCCAGGCTGGGATTGAACCGCGAAAAGCTGGCCGATAAGATTGACGATTACCTGAGCTCTGATAAAGCCACGGCTGTGAAAGAAGAAATGGCAACCAAAAACCTGGGCAATAATAAAGATGTGCTGGGCAGTATGAACGAAGACGCCGAGCTGGCATTTGCCAAAAAACAGCAGCAGGACAAAGAAGAGTTTTATAAAAACCTGCGCAACAATAAGGATGGCATGGGCAGCATGGGAGAGGACGCCGAGTTGGCCTTTAAGCAGAAACAGCAAAAGGAGAAAGACGAGTTTTACAAAAACCTGCGGGGCGGAAAAGATGTGCTGGGCAATATGAACGAAGACGCCGAGCTGAGCTTTGCCAAAAAGCAGCAGCAGGAAAAAGATGAGTTTTACAAGAACCTTCGCAACAATAAGGACGCCCTTGGCAACATGAGTGAGGATGCCGAACTGGCATTTAAAATGAAGCAGCAGAAGGATAAGGAGGAATTTTATAAGAACCTGCGCGGTGGAAAAGATGTGCTGGGCAATATGAGCGAGGATGCCGAGCTGGCTTTTAAAAAGAAACAACAGGCGGAGGAAGAAGATGACGGTTCGGGAAAAAAACTGCATAGCCAGAAAAACGAAATGCAGGATATGAACGAAGACGCCGAGCTGGTGGTAAAACACAGCGAGCCCAATCCTTACGGTAAAAAAATAAGTGTTAATCTGGATACGCTTCTGAACCTTAACGAGGCGGTGAGCATCACCTTCCGGGTGCATTTGGGCAAAAGCAAAACAGCAAAAGACACAAACATTCTCAATTCAAAAGGCCTGTTTGGCATTAAGGAAGAATTTATCAATAACGAGTACTACTACTCTTATGGCAGCGAAGAGCGGGTGAACAGCATTGAAAAATATTATAAAAAAGCGCTTAAGGCCGGTGTAAAGGAGCCGGTGATCATAGCATATAAAAACAATGTCCTTATTCCACACCAGGCGCACAACTTCAGGGTAGCCGATTTTGGAGAGCCGGTAAAACCGCAAACCATCAAAGAAAAAATCATTGCCCTGTTTAAAAAAGACAAGCCAAAGCACGATTCCACGGCTTCTGCACACACGGCGCAGCCGGTGGCTCATGGGGCTGAAACGCCCGTTCGTAAGGATTCGGCAGTGATTGAAACACCGGCGGCCGAACCCGAAGAACCAATGCTGGCGAGCAATGCCGCAGCTCCGATCAATAAAAAGCCAACTCAGAAAAAAGACGGATTTATTTACCCGGCAGCGCTTAAGCCCGACGATGTGAAACTGGAAGACGTGCATACCCCTGAGGGTGAAACAGCTACAGCCGCTAAAAATAACCTGGCCGAATTTGTGGCCAAATATGGTGACGCGGCTGCTTCCGACCTCCAGTTCATGGTGCAGATCTCGGCATTTAAATTCCGCAACCGTTATGAATTTCCGCACCTGGCGCACCTGGGCAAAATTGAGAATACCCTTACCGAAGGAGGCATCACGCGCATTACCATTGGCGGAAAATTTGACACCTATAAAAAAGCCCTTGAACACAATAAAAAAGTGATAGCGGCCGGGCAAAAAGACGCTTTTGTAACCGCCTTTTACAAAGGCAAGCGCGTGTATATCGAAAATCTTGAAAAGATGGGGATTTTTGTAACGAAATAAATTTGTTAAATTTAAGCCTGAAAGAGTATTTTCTTAGGATTAAAATTTAATAGTTTATTTACGTATGAAATACCTGCTGTTGTTTTTCGCCGTTATTATGTTGTATTCTTCCAAGCCTGCACAGGTAATGCCTTCGGCCGAAGAAAACATTACCTTTTTGGTTACGTTTAGCAAGGATGCCGACAAAACCTGGGGCGATGATGATAACGTTCAGATCTATTTCTTTACCGTGCCTGAGGCCGTAAAGGTGCCTTTTTACATCCGGGTGTTCGACCCCGACAATGGGGGCGCCAACGATGAGAATCGCGGCGGGTTTAATTCCAAAACAAAGTTTACGATATATGGTGGAATAGGTGCCCATAGCAATAAAGATGCGCGGGAGCCCAACCCGGTGCGCAATTTTAAAAGCGGCGTGATGCTCAATACCAAAACGTTTGGAGATGATAAATCGTATGACAACGGCTGGTACAGCTTTGGCCCTTTTAATACCCTGGAAGGGGAGCTGCAGCCCGAACTCGGCGCGAGCGGTTACGTGTTTAAGCTGGTAGTGGAAGGCCTGGAGGGCGACGATGGTAACCTGTACAAGTTAGGTCTTTCGAGCGACAAGCAGAACAACGTAAAGCTGGAGGGCGGCAATATTTTTACCTACGAGTACAGCTTCCGTACCAGCGACCAGGAGCTGAACACCTGCCATCTGTACCCTTTTGTTTCAAAAGGCATTACAGCCATTAAAGTAAACACCTACGATTTTGATGAGGAAGGCATTATCCGCATTGTGTCGCACGCTAAAAAGGGTGAGGAAATAAAGCCCAGCGGCGATGGCAAATGGGATGCTTCGCAGCACAAGATCACCAAAGATGAAGTAGAAACCTCGCTCGACATTCAGTTTATCAAGCGCGTAAAAGTGCATAATAACAACATTGTGGTTTACCTTACCAACCAGTATGGCGAAACCATGCCCTTTTACACCGCTCCTATCGGAGGCGTTCCAAAATATCAATCCGATATCAAGTTCAAAAAAAGGAACAATTAAATGAATAAACGGCTTCTTCTTTTCCTGGGCATCTTGTGCATTGCGGGGTTAAGGGCGCAGTACGTCAACTTCAGACACTTTACAGCTGATGATGGCCTGGCGCAGCAGTTTGTATACAGCCTCAATCAAAACCGCAACGGCTTTTTATACATAGGCACTGGCAACGGCTTATCGTTGTATGGTGGGTACGGCTTCAGCAATATTTCCACCCGCAACGGCCTGGCGCATAATTTTGTAACTACCACGCTGGAAGACAGTTATGGGATGACCTGGATCGGCCATTTCCAGAACGGTATTTCGTTTTATACCGGCAAGTATTACGGTTACCTGCATAATTCCATGCTGGCCACGGTTAAGGTAAATAAAATAGTGAGCGACGATAAACGAAATGTGTATGCCCTGAGCTCGGGCCTGGGCATTGTTCAGATTGTTGACACGCTTACGGAAAAAAAACTGGAGATAAACGATGAAATTGTATTTGATGCCTGCATCAGCAACAACACTTACTTTATTGCCACACCCGAAGGCCTGAAGCTTTACCTGCAAAAAGACCAGAAGTACATTCCGCTGGAATTGCCTCCCGTGTTTGGCAAAGACAAGTGCTCGCGCATTGTGCGCTCAAACACGGCCGGCGACGAATATTTTTGTGCTATCGATAACGTGGGTATAGTTTGGTTTAAGCTTAGCAAACAAACCATCCAGATCATCCGCATCTTTTCGCCGCGCGAGCTTAAGTCGCAGGCATCCATCAAGGATTTTGTGATCGACAAGCACAGTAATATTTGGGTGAGCTGTTTTGATGATGGTATCCGCCGGTTGAACTGCAAAAACAACAACCTGCACTATTATGTGAACACTACGGTGATTGACATGGCCAACGGTCTGCCCACCAATAACATCGAATGTTTGTTTATCGACAATCAGAAAAATATCTGGCTGGGTACGCTGGGCGAAGGCCTGCTGCAGTATGTGAACGAGATCTTTATTGAGCACCGTATCAACGAAGGCGAATCCTATCTTTCCATTGATGCCGACCGGAAGGACAATATTATCATAGCCACTAACAAGGGCCTTTTTAAAACCACCGATTCCACCGGCACCCAAAACCTGGTGCCGCTTATCCCCAACGGAACCGACCGGAAGATAAAGTATGTAAGCTTTGTGAACGACACGCTGTTTGCTACGGGCGAAAAGCACAACTCCATTTTTATATTCGACATCAGGGCCAGTAAAATAAAAAGCGAAGCTATTTTTCCAAAAACATCGGCCACATCGGTTAACCATATTTTCAGTAAAAAAGGCCTGCTGTATATTTCCACCAACCAGGGCTTGTACGTGTATACTTCCGGCTTAAAGTTTGTAAACTTTTTTAACCACGAGAACGGCCTGCTGCACGATTTTGTGTATTCCTCCTTCCTCGACTCAAAAAACAGGCTCTGGCTGGCCAGTCACGGCACCAAGCCCTACTGGCTGGATGTGAGCAATGGCCGCATCAATTATTTTAACGACATACAGGGCATGAATATCTTTAATATTAGTGGCTACCAGGAGGATGAGCATGGCAATATATGGGTAGCCACCGAAGGTGATGGTCTTTTTAAATACAACAATAAAACATTTGTCAAGTACAGTTTTAACGAAGGGCTTTTAACCGACTATTGTTACGGTATTAACAAGGATCTTAAGCACAACATATGGGTGGGCCATAAAAACGGACTCACAAAAATAACGCCTGACGAAAAGCTGATCACTTTTTCAACCGGCACACAGGTTAAAAACATCCGCCTGATTCAAAACGGCATTGTAAAAGACCAGGGAGGCTATCTTTGGTTTATTGGCGACAAGGCCATCTTTAAGCATGCCATACAAAACGAAACGCCCAATGCCGTGCCACCAAGTGTGGTTTACCAGGGCATGACGGTGGAAGGCGTATTTTACCCCGCCAGCGATACGCTGGTGGAGCTGCCCTACGGCAAATACAGCATCAAGTTTAATTTTATCGGAATTTCGCTTACCGATCCCGATAAAGTAATTACCGATTACCGGCTTGACGGGCAGGAAACCAACTGGAACAGCAGTGCCGGCGAAAATGATGGGGTTTCTTACGCGGCGGTGCCCAATGGCAATTTTAAATTTAAGGTGGTTGCCAAAAACGAGGATGGTTTTCCTTCGCCCGAAGTAACGTTGGTAACTTTAAAAATAGATAATCCCGTTTGGCTCAAATGGTGGTTCATATTACTCTGCGTGCTGGCCATTGTGGCGCTGGTAGTGAGCGTTATCAGGTACCGCACCCACCAGCTCATAAAAAACAAGCGCGAGCTGGAGCAGAAAATCCTGGAGCAAACCATCGAGATCCGGGGAGAAAAAGAATACATCAGCAAAATAAACAAAGAGCTTACGCTGGTTTATAAAGACCTGCGCGACAGTATTAACTACGCCAAAAACATACAAACCAGCATTCTGCCCGACTTTGACGATCTTAAGAACAAGCTGCACATATATAGCTATCTCAATGCGAAAGACGTGGTGGGTGGCGATTTTTACGGATTTTACGACTTGCCCAATAAAAACCAGATTGTGTTTTTAGTGGATTGCACCGGGCATGGCGTGCCGGGCGGCTTTTTAACGGTTATTGCCAAAGCCCTGCTCGATAAGATCATCCTGCAGATGAAGATCACCGATTGCAACGAGATCATTCAGAATCTGAACATTGAGTTCCGCCTCTTTTTCGGCTCCGATTCGCACAAAGAAAATGTGCGGTTCGAAGGTTTGGTGATTTCGCTGTGTTACATCAATTATCAGGAAGAGGTGATGCGCATTTGTGCGGCTGGCACTTCCATTTACTACACCAGCGGCAACGAAATGGTGCGCTTCAGGGGCAACCGCGATTCGGTGGGTTATGAAGAAAAGCTGGAAGCGTTGGAAACGCTGGAGATCCCGCTCAAAAAAGGATCGCGGGTGTATATGTTCTCCGACGGCCTCCAGGATCAGTTTGGCGGAACGTTCAATAAGCGTTACTCTACCAAAAAGCTCATTGGCTCGGTGGAAAGAACCCTGCAGCTGCCGCTGGAAGAACAAGGTGAGGAGGTGATCAAAAGCTGGATGGCCTGGAAAGGCAAAGAGGCACAGATTGACGATGTGGCCTTTATAGCCCTCGAAGTTATTTAATACCTTTGCAGCATGCCCATTCTTAATTCCATAGCAAGCTGGCTCATGAAAAAGCGCATGCACCAGATCGAGCTGTTCATCAAGTACCCCATTGATGTGCAGCAGGAGTGGATGTCGCGCCTGCTGTACGATGCCGCCGGCACCGAGTTTGGTAAAAAAAATGGATTTGAAGCCATCAAAAATTACAATGCATTTAAGGAAAATATTCCGCTGCAGGATTACGAAAGCCTGAAGCCATACATTGAGCGCATGCGCCGCGGCGAGCAAAACCTGCTGTGGCACTCCGAAATAAAATGGTTTGCCAAAAGCAGCGGCACCACCGATAAAAGCAAGTTTTTGCCCGTGAGCCAGGAAAGCCTGGATGGCTGCCACTACAACGCCGGGCGCGACATGATTACGCTGCATTGCTACAACAACCCCGAAACCCAGTTGTTTACCGGCAAAAACCTGGCGCTGGGCGGCAGCTTTAAGGAAGATCATTTTGAAAATCACCTGTCGTTTCATGGCGATGTAAGCGCCATTATCATTCAAAACCTGCCTATGTGGGCCGATTTTTTCAGGGCGCCCGAAGTGAGCATTGCCCTGATGGACGAGTGGGAAAGCAAGCTGGAGCGCATGGCAGACAGCATGATGAACGAGAACGTAACCAGCCTGGCCGGTGTGCCGAGCTGGATGCTGGTGCTGCTTAAGCGCATTCTCGAAAAAAAGAAGGTGAGCAGCATCCGCGAGGTGTGGCCCAACCTCGAAGTGTATTTTCACGGCGGGGTGAGCTTTGCGCCTTATAAAGACCAGTTTGTAAGGTTGTTTGACAGCGACAGGGTTAATTTTCTTCAGCTGTACAATGCCTCCGAAGGTTTTTTTGGCATACAGGACCAGCTCAAAAGCGATGAGCTGCTGCTGATGCTGGACTACGGTATTTTTTACGAGTTTATTGAGATGAAGGATGTTGCCTCGGGCAATACAGCCCGCACCATCCATCTGGAAGATGTAAAAACAGGCGTGGACTATGCCATGGTGATAAGCACCAATGCCGGCCTGTGGCGCTACCAGCTGGGCGATGTGATCCAGTTTACAGGCACCAATCCTTACCGGTTCAGAATTTCGGGCCGCACCCGGCAGCACATCAATGTGTTTGGCGAAGAGCTGATGGTGCACAATACCGATGCCGCCATTGCTGCCGCCTGCGAAAAAACGCATGCCTCGGTGAAAGATTACACCGTGGCGCCGGTGTTTATGGCGGGCAATTCAGGCGCCCACGAATGGCTCATCGAGTTTGAGAAAGAGCCCAATAACTTTGCATTTTTTACCTCGGTGCTCGACGAAACATTAAAAAAACTCAACAGCGATTACGAAGCCAAGCGGTATAATAATTTTGTGCTGCACTTTCCACACATTCAAAACATGCCGCCAAACAGCTTTTACAATTGGCTCAAAGAAAATAATAAGGTGGGCGGGCAATTTAAAATACCGCGCCTGAGCAACGATCGCAAAATACTCGAGGAAATTCTGCGTATTAATCATGCCGGCTGAAAATACCATACTTCTATCATGACCACTCTTCGAAAAATAGCACTTCCGTTTCTTCTCTTTGTAAGTATGGCTTTTGATTACCAGGATCAGCCACCCTTGCTGCTAAAGGCAAAGCAGAATTTTTTTACCGGCGATAATTTTGGAAATGTATATGCGGTAAACGAGGATGAGCTGGTAAAATACCTGGGCACCGGCAAATTTTTTGCACGTTACAGCAATTTAAAGCTGGGTAGCATTACCAGCGTGGATGCCACCAATCCGCTGAAATTATTACTGTATTACCGCGATTTTCAGCAGATCGTTTTTTTAGACAATCAGCTCTCTAAAAACAGCGAGGCGGTGTCGCTCGAGCAGCTGGGTTATGAGCAAACCGATCTGGTGTGCGCCGGGGCCAACAACAGCTTCTGGATCTACAACAAACAAAACAACGAGCTCATCCGCTTTGACGAGAACCTGAAAAAAAATGCCGCCACCGGCAATTTAAAGCAGGTGCTGCAGGGCGATATTATGCCCAATTTTATGTTGGAGCACAATGGCTATCTGTTTTTAAACTGTCCGCAAAGCGGCATTTATGTGTTTGATATTTTTGGCGCGTTTAGCCGCATTATTTCCTTAAAAAACCTGGCCCAGTTCCAGGTAAGCGAAAACATTGTGTATTACCAGAAAGACAGCGCTTTTTGCAGCTACAATTTTAAGCTGTTTGAGGATGTGTGCAAGCCCATGCCTGGCAGCGGAAAGGTAACGGCCAAGTATTACAACAATAAGCTTTACCGCGGATACCGCGATTCTTTGCTGGTTCAGCCGTTTAATTAGTTTCCGTAAACCCTCAAGGTCTTTAAGACCTTGAGGGTTTGGTCAGACTTAACCCTAAGTTACATCTTGTTAATACCGGCTTTTGACCTTGTTTAATAGCCTTTTTGGGCATTGCTGCTCGTAGTGGTCAACTTATCACTATTTAACAAATGTGGGTTGGCAAAGCCTGCCAGGAATCTTAAATTTGTGATACTAGCTACTGAATGCAGGCCTCCCAAAACACAATACTGATCCAAAAGCTCGACGAATTTATTCGCCGCTATTATAAAAACAAGCTCATAAAAGGCGCTATTTATGCCAGCGCCATTCTTATTGCCGCTTTTTTATCGGTAGTGCTGCTCGAGTATTTTGGCGAATTTAACACCACCGTGCGCACGGTTCTTTTCTTCGGCTTTTTAGCCGCCACGCTGGCCGTGCTGGGCAACTACATTCTTATTCCTCTTTTAAAGCTCAATAAAATAGGAAAGATCATTTCTTACAACCAGGCTGCCGCCATTATCGGCAATCACTTTTCCAATGTGCAGGATAAGCTGCTTAACGTGCTGCAGCTTCAGAACAACCAGGTTTTGGGCGGATCGGAAGAGCTGTTGGTGGCCGGCATTAACCAGAAGATCAATGAGCTAAGGCCCGTGCCTTTTACCACCGCTATCGACTTGGGTGAGAACCGCAAATACCTTAAATATGTGTTGCCGCCGCTCGTCATCACCACCGCTGTTTTCCTCATCTGGCCGCAGATCATTGCCAAAAGCACCCGCCGCCTGGTGAATTACCAAACTTATTATGAAAAGGAAATGCCGTTCCGCTTCGGCATCCAGAACAAAAGCCTGCAGGCCCTGCAAACGCAGGATTATACGCTGGATTTGAAAATTACCGGCGAGGAGATTCCTAACGAAGTATTTATCACTGTTAATGGAATTGACTATAAGCTGGAGAAGGAAAACAACACCACGTTTCATTACACATTTTCAAACCTGCAGGCCACTACGGCCTTTCAGCTCAGCGCGGCGGGTTATACCTCCAGGGAATATGAGCTGGCAGTGCTTCCTAAGCCGTCGTTGCTCCAGTTCAACCTGCAGCTCAGCTACCCGGCCTACCTGAACAAGCCGGCCGAAACCATTGCCAATACCGGCGATCTCCAGATTCCGCAGGGCACAAAAGTGAGCTGGACCTTTAACACCAAAAACACCGACCGGCTTAACCTGCGCTTTGCCGACAGCACGGCCAGCCCACAGCGCAACAACGAGAACCAGTTCAGCTTTTCGCGCCGCTTTTTGCAAAGTAATAATTACACGGTTAAAACTTTAAACAAATATGTTGCCGCTGCGGCCGACTCGGTTAACTATAGCGTGAACGTAGTGCCCGACCAGTTTCCGGTGATAGATGTGAGCGAGAAGCGCGATTCGCTCAATGCCAAAAACATTTATTTCAGCGGGCAGATAAAAGACGATTACGGATTTAACCGCCTGGTATTTAACTTCAGAAAATTTGGCACCGATAGCAATGGCCGTCCAACCGAAAGCTCGGGCAGCTATCCAGTTAATATTTCAAGGGTCCAGGTATCGCAGCCTTATTTTTATTACCTCGATGCGGCCCAGTTTAATTTGCAGGCGGGCGATAAGATCGAGTACTTTTTTGAAGTGTTTGACAACGACGGCGTAAATGGCTCCAAATCGGCCAAAACGGCGCTGATGCAATTTAAGGCGCCTACGCGCGATGAGGTGAATCAAACCACCGAAAAAAACAATTCGGAGATCAAGAAGGACTTGGAGGAGAGTATAAAAAAAGCGCGCCAGCTGCAGAAGGACGTGAACGAACTTTCAAAAAAGATCAACGACAAAAAGCAGCTGGGCTATGAAGAGAAAAAGAAAATTGAGGACGTGATCAAAAAGCAGCAGGAGCTGCAGAATAAAATAGATGAGGTAAAGCAGAACAACGAGCTCAACAATAAGCAGCAGAGCGAATTCAGCCAGGTGGATGAATCGATCATGGAAAAACAAAAGCAGCTGGAGCAGCTGTTTGAAAACGTGATGACGCCTGAAATGAAAAAGCTGTTTGACGAGCTCAATAAAATGCTGGACAAGCTGGATAAAAACCAGGTGCAGGAAAAGCTGGATGAAATGAAGCTTTCCAACAAAGATATTGAGAAGGAGCTGAACCGAAACCTGGAGGCCTTTAAGCAGCTGGAAGTGCAGCAAAAAATGCAGAACGCCATTGATAAGCTGGATGAGCTGCAGAAAAAAGAGGAAGCGCTGAACAAGGAAACTGAAAACAAAAAGAACCCGGAAGAAAAACCGGATAAAGACAAAAACGATTCAAAAGATCAGAAAAAAGATAACACCGACTCAAAGGAAAACAATAAGGATAGCAAGGCTGCCGACGAGAAGAAAGGAGATGAAAAGAAAGCGGAAGGTAAAAAGTCCGATCCGAAAGACCTTGAGAAAAAACAGGAAGATATTAAGAAAGAATTTGAAGAGCTGAAAAAAGACCTGAAAGAGCTCGAGCAAAAAAACAAGGAGCTTGAGGAGCCGAACAAGCTGCCAGAATCGCAGCAAAAACAGGAGGAGATCAGCAAGGAAATGCAGAAAAGCTCTGAGCAGCTGGGTAAGAACAATAAAAAAGAAGCTTCCAAATCGCAGAAAAGCGCCTCCGAAAAAATGGAGGAAATGAAGGAGGAAATGGAAAAAGCCATGAGCGAGGAGGAAGAGGAGCAGCAGGAGGAAAATGCCCAGGCGCTGCGCCAGATCCTCGAAAACCTGCTCAACCTGTCGTTTGCGCAGGAAGAGCTGATCCGCGAGCTGCCCAAAACCCGTATTGACAACCCGCAGTATGTAAACATTCCAAAACAGCAAAACAAGCTTAAGGAGGACAGTAAAATTATTGAAGACAGCCTGCTGGCCCTGAGTAAGCGGGCCCCGGCCATAAGCGCCACCATTAACCGCGAGATCAGCGCCATTAACATGAACATGAATAAGACGGTGAAATCGCTGGCGGAGCGAAACACAGGCGAGAGCAGCATGCGCATGCAAACCACCATGACCTCGGTGAACAACCTGGCCCTGCTGCTCAACGAATCGCTGGAGCAGATGCAAAAGCAAATGAAGGAGCAGCAAAAAAACAAAGCTTCAAAAAGCGGCAAATGTAAAAAGCCCGGCAGCGGCTCGGGCAAAAGCTCTTCGCCCAAACAGGGCATCCCCAACATGCGCAAGCTGCAGGAGCAGTTAAACCAGCAGCTCAAGGATATGAAGGATGCCCTTGAAAAAGGGCAGAAGCCCGGCGAAAAACCGGGCGATAAAAAAGGCCAGAAACCGGGTGGCGGCATGGGGCTGGGTAGCACCCTCACCAAGCCCGGCAGCAGCGAACAATTTGCCAAAATGGCCGCCCAGCAGGAAGCCTTGCGCCGGCAAATGCAGCAATTGATGGATAAGCTCAAAAACAAAGGGCAAAACCCGGGTGGCGATATTGCCAATATGATGGAGGAGACCGAAAAAGAGCTGGTAAATAAGGAAATTACCAGCGAAACCATGCGCCGGCAGCAACAGATTTTGACCCGCCTGCTGGAGAGCGAAAAAGCCGAACAGGAGCGCGAACAGGACGAACAACGCAAAAGTAATGAGGCAAAAACCGAAAATTTAAGCAACCCTGGCCAGTTTTTAGAGTATAAGAGACTAAAAGAGAAGGAAATGGAGTTGTTAAATACTGTACCCCCCAGCTTAACGCCCTATTATAAAGAAAAAGTGAATAATTATTTTAACAGTTTGAATAAGTAATGATACCGGCCAAATATCAAACCCTGAAGATCAATTCCAATACCCAGAGCCTGCGGTTGGTGGAGCGCCTGATTGAGGACGTGTGCGAAGTGTACAATGTGAGCGAGGACAGCTATGGTAACATGCTGATAGCCGTTACCGAAGCGGTAAATAATGCCATTCACCACGGAAATAAGGATAACCCCGAAAAATTTGTAAAAATCGGCTTTGAATCCGAACACAATAAATTGATTTTTTCTGTCACCGACGAGGGTCCGGGTTTTGATCACCTGGGGCTTCCCGATCCCACCGATCCCTCTAACCTTGATAAATTGAGCGGCAGGGGCGTTTTTTTAATGAAACACCTGGCAGATTTTATCCAGTTTGAAGAAAACGGGCAGCGCGTGCTGCTGGGCTTTAATGCCTGATCTATCCCTGCATTTTATGGCCGTTTCCGGCTGTTCCCAAAAAAATTAAAATTCGCAGCTCAAACGCATTTTAAACGCGCGCAGGTAGTATATTTATATACTGATTTATAAAAATTATCAATGGGCCTTTTTTTCAGGATAAGCGTGCTTTTAGTCATGCTGTTATTTTACAGCATCACCGCGGCTGCCCAAAAAAACAGTAACAACGCCGATAAGCTGGCCCTGCAATACCTCGATCAGAAGGAGTACGAAAAAGCCAATCTTTACCTCGAAGATCTTTATGATAAAAATCCCGATGCCTGGTACACCGCTTATTATAAAAGCCTTGTATCGGCCGGCGACCTTTCAAAGGCTGAAAAAATCACCAAGCGCCAGCTACGGTTAAACAAGCTCAACACTTATTTGTATGTGTATCTTGGCAAAGTATATAAGGCACAGGGCGATGCCCGAAAGGAAAAAGAGGCGTATGAAAAAGCGGTTAAAGAGCTAAGCCCGGCCCAGCCCTTTGTGCAAAGCCTGGCCATCACCTTTATGGAGAACGGGCTTTACGATTATGCGCTGGAGGTGTATGATAAAGGAAAAAAATACAATCCCGACTATCCTTATTTTTATGAGCGCGCCGAGGTGTTTAAATTAAAAGGAGACCTGGTGGCCATGATCAACGAGTACCTTGATGCCCTCGAATTCAGGGATACCGAGATACAGATGGTGCAGATGAACCTGCAGAATTCGCTGGGCTACGACGACGAGTCGGGCGGCATTCGCAACCCCTTATTAAAACAGGAGCTGCAAAAACGCATTCAAAAAAGCCCCGATAAAATTGTACTGAGCGAGTTTCTTATTTTTATCCAGAAACAACAGGGCGATTTTGACGGCGCCTTTGTGCAGTCGCGCGCGCTGGATAAGCGCCTGAAGGAAGACGGGCAGCGTGTGTACGACCTGGCGAAGATCTGCGTGAGCAACCGCCAGTGGGAAAGCGCTAAACGCTGTTACGATTACATTATTGAAAAAGGACCCGATAACAGCTATTACGACGCTGCCGTGCTGGATGCGCTGAACGTGGAATATTTAGCGCTCACGCAAAAAGCGCAACCCAAATCAGAAGAGCTGTTGCTGCTGGAACAGAAACTCGTAAAGGCTAACGAGAAGTATAAATCCAGTTTTTTAAATGCGCAGATCACCAAAAACCTGGCTGACCTGCAGGCGTATTATCTGAACAAAAGCGCCGAGGCCATTAAACTGCTTCAGGATTACCTGGAACAACCGGGCATAGACTCCAAGCCCAACTTTAAGCTGCAGCTGGCCGATATTTATTTATTGAAAGGCGAGATTTGGGATGCTTCGTTATTGTATTCGCAGGTTGAAAAAGATTTTAAATACGAACCCATTGGCCAGGAAGCCAAATTCAGGAACGCCAAGCTGAGCTTTTACGCCGGTGATTTTTCCTGGGCCAAAACGCAGGCCGATGTGCTGAAAGGCGCCACCACCAAGCTGATTGCCAACGATGCCCTGGATCTTTCGCTGATCATTACCGATGCCATTGGCGTGGACACCAATGATGTGCCGTTGAAATTATTTGCGAGCGCCGAACTGATGGCCTTGCAGCACCGCTACACCGAAGCCATTGCCCGCATGGACAGTGTGAACCTGCTCTTCAGCACTAATACCCTGGGCGACGATATTAATTACAAAAAAGCACAGATCTATTTTTCGCTGGGTAAATACACAGAGGCTGAAGCCATGTATAAAAATATTTTAGAATATTATCCAACCGACCTGTATGGCGACGATGCCCAGTTTAAGCTGGCCGAATTGTATGAGAGTTACATTCACGATGCCGAAAAAGCCCGGCAGGCCTACCAGGATGTGCTTACCAAATATCCCGGCAGCATTTACAATGTAGAGGCCCGCAAGCGATTCAGGCAGCTGCGCGGTGATAATGTGAGCAATTGATAAAAACTACTTCTGATTTTTTGGCGGAAGCGCGGGCGAAAGATCTTTATGCCAGCTCGGCATTTAATGCCTTAAGCAAGGCGCCTGCTTTTAATAAACATTCTTCGTATTCCTGTTCGGGCTCGCTTAAGTAAGTAATGGCGCTGCCCACGGCAATAGAAAGCTCGCGGCTGCGCTGGTTATAAAATATGCTGCGAATGATCACGCTCAGTGTAAAATCACCATTGGCATCTGCCAGCCCCATGGCTCCCGAATAATAATTGCGCTCAAAATCCTCGTGCTCATCGGTAAGCTGCATGGCGCGGAGCTTGGGCGCCCCGGTCATGCTGGCCATGGGGAACGTGCAGTCAACAATGGTTTCAAAAGAAGTGTTCTCTTTCAGCTCGCAGCTGATGGTACTTACCATCTGGTGCACGGTTTCAAAGGTTTCGATGTTGTAAAGCCTGTTTACCTGCACCGTTGCTTTTTTGGCCAGGCGCGACAGGTCGTTGCGGGCCACATCTACGGCCATTACATTTTCGGTGCGTTCTTTTATGCTTTCATACAGCGCCTGTTTAAAGGCATCGTCTTCCTCGCCGTTTTTTCCACGGCGTATGGTGCCCTTTATGGGTTTTGTAAAAAGCATATCACCCTTTTTTTGCAGAAAGAGTTCGGGGCTGGCGCAAATGATAAACTCGTCCTTTAGCTTTACCAGCGCGGCATAGGGCGCCCGCGCCAGCCGGTGCAATTCGGCAAAGGTAATAATAGGGTCAATCATTGCCTCGTGGGCCTGCAAACGGATACAATAATTGATCTCGTAAATATTGCCAAGCTGTATGTGTTGTTTCAGCGTGTGCACCTGCTCCATATAACGGTTTTTGGAGGTAACGGCCTTTAAGTATAAAGGTTGTGGCGTGGGCTTGTGGTTAAGCTCCGCAAGGTCATTCACATTAAAAGATCGTTTTACGGAATAATACCGGGCTTCGGTTTTTTTTACCTGTGGGTTGGCATAAGGCAATAAGATAAACGTGTTGGGGCCAAAGCGCCCGGTGGGTTCCAGCTCATAAAGCGTGCCGCTCTGTGTGGTTCCGTTGGGAACGTATACAAAATACTCGAGCTCGGCCGGGTGAATCATGCGGCAAAATTAGTGCAAAAAATCAAAGAATAAGCTCTAAATTTAGGCATGCACATCGGCTTGTTTTTTGGCTCGTTTAACCCCATACATGTTGGGCATATGGTTCTGGCCAATTACATGCTCAGCTTTAACGATATGCAGCAGGTATGGCTGGTGGTAAGCCCGCACAACCCGCTTAAGAATAAAAGCCAGCTGCTGCACCAGAATAACCGCCTGCACCTGGTTAACCTGGCTATTGATGATCACCCGTCTATTCGTAGCAGCAGCATCGAGTTTGATCTGCCGCAGCCCTCGTATACCATCCATACCCTGGCACACCTCCACGAAAAATTTCCCGAATACCGGTTCAGCCTGATTATGGGGCAGGACAACCTGCAATCGTTTGCCAAATGGAAAAATTATGAAGAGATCCTGAAGCGTTATTCTATTTACGTGTATCCGCGCCCTAATTGCGCTGCCAGCGATTTTGACACCCACCCAAATGTTCACCTCACAGAAGCGCCGGTGATGGATATTTCTTCCACGTTTATCCGGCAGGCTATTAAAGAAAAGAAAGATGTGCGTTTTTTCCTGCCGGCGAAAGTGTGGCAGGAAATTGATGAAATGAATTTTTACAAAAAATAATTTTAGGATTCGTAATTCCTTAAAACATCGCGGTCAGATCTTTTCTATAAACGCGGTGATCAGTCGCACCACATCCATGTAATCGGTTAAGGGCAGCGTTTTGGCCACATCGTGCACATCGTGGTAGGAGGCGGTGCCCCCCAGTGTATAAATAAAAAAGCAGGGCACGCCGGCTTCCGAAAACCAGTAATGATCGCTGTTTTTAGCCTTGCCGCGCTTCCGGATCTCTTTTACCAGCTGTTTTTCGGTATTGATGGATTGCAGCAGGTTAAACTGTTTTTCGTGTATGGCGCCGTTTACCACCATAATACCGTCGTCGCCGGTGCCCAGCAGATCGAGGTTCACCATGAACTTTATTTTTTTAAGGTCTACCGCTTTGCTTTCGGTAAAATATTTTGATCCCAGCAGACCGGCTTCTTCGCCGGCAAAAAAAATGAAAAGTGTTTTGTAGCGGGGCGGATTTTTCTGGTAATAACGCACCAGGTTTAGCAGCATGCTCACACCGCTGGCATTATCGTTGGCACCCGGAAAAAATGTTTTTTTGCCCAGGCCGCCCAGGTGATCGTAGTGAGCAGAGAAGATGATCAGCGTATCGTTTTGGCTGCTTCCGGGGATATACCCGCAAATGTTCTTATTGATGTACTTGGTCAGTACCCTGCTGTGAATATTGATATCGGCGCTTTGCAGCTCTTTGTATTTTTTATTGTCAAGCAGCTCAATGGCACAATAATTGGCCGCTTCGTGGGCCACACTAAAGGTGAGTTTTTTTTGGAGGCTTACCACCAGGGGAATGGTTCCTGTGTTGGCCACATAGGTAACGCTGTCTTTTTTTTGCAGGCTGAATTTTCCTTTCAGGCTGCCGCTTTCGGGGCTAAGGATATAATCCTCGCCGGGTTTTAAAAGACGGTTGTTGATCTTAACGCTGACTTTGTCGGGAAAGGTGTTTACATTAAAATCAAACCATTGAAAATAACCGGTTGAAAAAAAGGGCTGCACGTGTTGGGACTGCAATTCCTTGCTGATGTAATCGGCGGCTTTTTCAAGCCCCCCTTTTAAGTAGCCCCGGCCATAGCAGGTTTCGGAAGTGAGGTAGCGGATCACGCGGCGGGCATATACCGTATCCTGGGCGCAGCAGGTACCGGTTAAGATCAGGAGGTTAAACAGGAAAAGGAAGCGCATTAGTCAAAGCGCTTTTTGATGAGCGCATAAAAATATTTCACAATGTCCTTGTCGTCCTTCCATTCATAAAGGCTTTTAAGGCTGTTGAGGTAGATTTCGGTGTCGTTCCAGTTCCGCAGGTTGTTCAGCTGTTCCATCGCAATGTTGTATTCTGAATGGTTTTGTGCAAACAGCTCGTTAATAAAGCGGAATTTATCGTTGAGGTTAACGCTTAGTTTGGGATAAGATTTGGCGGCTGCCGGTTTTTCTGGTTCTTCCACCACTTTGGGCTTAGGTTCGGGCGCAATTTCCGGTTTAATGCTTACAGGTTCTTTTTTTACTTCGGGTGCAGGCGCCATCGTTTTTTCCTCGGGCAGCTCTTTTTCGCTGATCCGCGCATGCAAATGAAAGCTGGGCGAAATCTGCTTGTGGTATTTGTAAATGGCCAGGGTTTCCTGCAAGGCGGCCAGGCGTTGCTGCAGGGTTTCGCAGTCGCTTACCGATGGCTGAATGGTGTCCTCAAAAAATAACTCCAAAGTGGCGGTCAGGGCTTGAATATCTGACTGAACTTTCTGCAATGTTTTTTCCAATGACATGGCGGCTGTGAATAATTTTTATTAACTAAAATAATTTGATTTTATTACATCTTCGCCTACATTTAAGTTTTGTTTTAAACGCTTTTTAAACAATGTTTTTAGAAAACATCAATACCGGGCGTAAGCAGGGATGGATAGAGGTGATCTGCGGAAGCATGTTTTCAGGGAAAACCGAAGAGCTGATCAGGAGATTGCGCCGCGCCGAATTTGCCCGCCAAAAAATTGCCATTTACAAGCCCGACCTTGACAAGCGCTACCACGACATTAAAATAGTGAGCCACCGCGGAACGGAGATCATCAGCACGCCGGTGGCTTCCAGCAACGAAATCACCGCCCTTATTGGTTCTGCCGAAGTGATTGGCATTGACGAGGCGCAGTTTTTTGACGATAACCTGGCCCAGGTGTGCAACGAGCTGGCAGCCCGCGGCCTGCGCATTATTGTGGCCGGCCTCGATATGGATTATACCGGCAGGCCCTTTGGCCCTATGCCTCAGCTGATGGCTACCGCCGAATATGTTACCAAGGTACATGCCATCTGTATGCGCTGCGGCAGCCTTGCCTATGTAAGCCGCCGCAAAACCAAGGAAGAAAGCCTGGTGGTGCTGGGGCAGGCCGATAATTACGAACCCCTTTGCCGCAGCTGCTTTAAAACAGCCTAATTATGTACACCCTGCGCGAAATAGCAACAATCACCGGCTCGGTGTTTTTCGGAAAGGCCGATCATACCATCCGCTTTTTTTTGAACGATAGCCGCGCCCTGCAGTCGGCACCCGACAGCCTGTTTGTGGCGCTTAAAACCCCACGCAACAACGGGCATCAGTATATTGAGCCGCTTATTCAAAAAGGTGTGAGAGCATTCCTGGTAGCCGAACATGAGTTCGATCTTTCTACGGTAAAATACCAGGATGTATCGTTTATTATATCCAAAGATCCCCTGGCGGCTCTGCAATTGCTGGCTGCTCATCACCGCCGGCAGTTTGCCATACCGGTCATCGGCATTACGGGCAGCAACGGAAAAACGGTGGTAAAGGAATGGCTGTACCAGCTGCTGAAACAAAACCACACCATTTGCCGCAGCCCCAAAAGCTATAATTCGCAAATAGGCGTGCCGCTGAGCGTACTCAATTTAAACCATACCCACACGCTCGCCATTTTTGAGGCGGGCATTTCGCAGCCCGGCGAAATGGAAAAACTCGCTGCAATAATACGGCCAACCATGGGCATTTTTACGGCTATTGGCACTGCGCACGACGAAGGCTTTGAAAGCAGGGAACAAAAAGTGGCAGAAAAATTAAAACTCTTCTCTACCTGCGATGCCGTAATGATAAACGGCTTAAACAAAAGCCAGGTAAGCGAAGCGCTGCAAAAAAAATCGTTGTTTATTTCAGAGCAGGACGATGCTGACCTGATGTTGACGGTTAATGAACAGGTGCTGGGCATTAAAAGCAAAACGGCATCTTATGCGTTTAAAATACCTTTTTCAGATAAAGCTTCGGCAAGCAACGCAGCCACCTGTGTGGCGGTTCTTTTGGGCATGGGGTTAACTGCTGCAGAAATTGATAAGCGCCTCCGGGCCCTGCAGCCTGTGGCACTACGCCTCGAAATGAAAAGCGGCATTCATGGCTCGCTGCTGATCAACGATTATTACAACTCCGATCTCGATTCGGTGAAAATAGCACTTAGCTATTTGCAGCAACAAAGCCGGCGCAGCAAAAAAATTGTGATTGTGTCAGACATTGAACAGTCGGGCATTTCTTCCCCCGAGCTTTACCGGCAGCTGGCCGGGCTTTTTTCAGCAAATAAGATCGACCTGGTGGTGGGCATTGGCAGCGAAATAGGCAAGTATAAATCCCTGTTCCGGGCGGGCTCTTTATTTTTTAGCGACACGCAAAGTTTTACCGGGCAATTCAACCGCATCGGCTTCCAGTTCAGCGATGCCACCCTACTTTTAAAAGGCGCGCGTAGCTTTGGGTTCGAAAACATCAGCCGCTTACTGCAGCAAAAAAGTCACGATACGGTGTTTGAGATTAGCCTGAACAAGCTTACTGACAATGTAAACTATTACAAAAGCCTGGTGGCACCTCATGTGCAGCTGATGTGCATGGTAAAAGCCATGGGTTATGGCAGCGGCGGTGCCGAAGTTGCGAGAACCCTGCAGCACATGGGCGTAAGCTACCTGGCAGTGGCTTATGCCGACGAAGGGGTGGAGCTCCGGCAGTCGCAGGTAGACCTGCCGGTAATGGTGATGAGCCCCGAAGAGAATGCTTTTGACGACATGATCAATTACCGGCTCGAGCCTGAGATCTACAGCTTTAAAGTGCTTCATGCCTTTGTTCAACGCCTCGATGCTTTAGGTATTACGGAACCATACCCCGTGCACCTGAAAATAGATACGGGCATGCACCGCCTTGGTTTTGAAGAGCAGGAGTTATTGCCACTGGCCGAAGAGCTGAAAAAATATCCGCAGCTCCGCGTTAAAACGGTGTTCTCACATCTGGCGGGTTCTGATAATCCGAACCTGGACGAGTTTACCCGCGAGCAAATGCGCATTTTTGAAAAAGCGTTTACCCTGGTTGAAAAAGAGCTGGGTTACACTGTACTGAAACACCTGTGCAATTCGGGCGGTATCAGCCGGTTCAAAGAAGCCCACTATAACATGGTTCGGTTGGGTATAGGTATGTATGGCATTGGCGTAAACGCGCCTGAGCAAAGCCGGCTGCAAAACGTAGGAACGTTAAAAACGCGTATCAGCCAGGTAAAGCAGGTTCGCCAGGGGCAAACGGTGGGTTATAACCGTAACGGTAAAATTGACAGGGATACTACCATTGCCACCATTCCCATTGGGTATGCCGATGGCTTTAGCCGCCTGCTGGGCAATGGCCGACACGGTGTGTACATACGCGGTGTGTTTTGTAAAACGGTGGGCAATATCTGCATGGATATGAGTATGGTGGACATTACGGGCCTCAATTGCCAGGAAGGCGATGAGGTGATCATTTTTGAAAACGCAGACCAGATCAACGCCCTGGCATCGGTGCTGGGCACTATTTCTTACGAAGTGCTCACTGCCGTATCGGCCCGGGTAAAGCGCGTGTACATCCAGGAATAATTTTTGGCGTTTAAAATTTCAGGCCTAGCAATAAGCTCAGGTGAGAGGCATTTATCAGCAGCGAAGAGGCCGCATAATCTTTTTCGAAATAGTATGGCGAAAAACCGTAGCGGTAATTCAGCTCCACAAAAAATCCGTTTTTTGAAGAGGCGGTATTGTTTTTCTGAAAGCCAAAGCTGGCGCTCACAAAGGCGTTCATCTGGCTGGTAATTAAAGGATGCTTAAATTCAAGATCCAGCGCATCGGTTTTTACCTCGTTGCCGTTCTGGGTTATCTTCATCGTGCCGGGCAGCAGGTAGCGCAGGTGGTAGCCCAGCATCACGTAAGGGCTGAAGAGGCTGTTGTTCTCGCGCGCAAACGAATACTTAAACTGCAGGGGGATATTGAGCTCGTGAATAAACAGCGAGTATTTGTAGGCAAAATTTTTGTCGTACAGCTTTAGGGTATCGGGCCTGAAATAGTATGATTGAAACGAAAGACCATGAAAAAAATAATCGACCCCCCATAAAAAAAACGAGCGGTAATCGCGGCTCAGGCGTTTTTCTTTTTTGAAAAAAACCGTGGCGCTCATTTTTTGAGCCGGGTTTTTGGCGTGATTTTTATTGATGCTGTAAAAGCCCAGAGCAGGGCCAAAGCCAAGGCGCACGCCCCTGGCAGTGCTTTTGGAAGAAGAGGGGGGGGTAAGGGCAAAGCAGCCGGATGAAATAAATACGGCCAGGAAAAAAAGAAAGAGGCTATGTTTTTTTCCTGTCATTAAGCTTACCGGCGGATAACATTAGTGGCTGTGGCCTGTACAGTAGGCATGATCAGTATCTCGTTGATATTTACATGAGCCGGCCGGCTGGCGGCCCAGTAAATGGTTTCGGCAATATCATCGGGGCTTAAGGGCTGCAGGCCCTCATACACTTTTTTGGCGCGGGTTTCGTCACCGTCAAAACGCACCACGCTGAACTCTGTTTCCACCATGCCGGGATTAACCGAGGTAACCTTAATATTGTGTGGCAGCAGGTCAATGCGCATGCCTTTGTTAAGAGCATCTACAGCATGTTTGGTGGCACAATACACATTGCCGTTGGCATATACCTCCTTGCCGGCTATGGAGCCAATGTTGATGATATGGCCACTGCCGCGTTTGATCATCAGGTTGGAAATATTGCGCGTGGTATACAGCAGGCCTTTCACGTTGGTATCTATCATTCGCTCCCAGTGATCAACCGTTCCGTTCTGAATAGATGAAAGACCGGCCGCCAGCCCCGCATTGTTCACAAGGATATCAATTTGTTTCAGGGCATCGGGTAAGCTGTCAATGGCCTTGTTCACCTCCTCCTGCACCCGTACGTCAAAACACAGGTAGGTAACCTTTATACTGTAAGTAGCTTCCAGCCGCTTTTTTAAGTCGCTTAAGCGCTCCTGCCTTCTGCCTGTAATAATAAGATCGTGGCCATTCTTCGCAAAAATCTCTGCGGTGCTTTTTCCTATGCCCGATGTGGCCCCTGTAATAAAAACTAACATACTAAATACTTGTACCAGAAGCCGCTAATTTACTGTGTTTGCGGCCGTAAACAAAATAAACAATTAAACCTATTATTAACCACACCAAAAAGTAAATCCAGTTTTTGTAGCCCAGCTGCGAGAGCATGTAAAAGCAGCACAGCAGCCCCAGCGAGGGAATGAGCGAAAAGCTGTATTTAAAGGCCAATACCGAAAAAACGGCAAAGCCCAAAAAGAAAATGTATGTGGGCAGCATGCTTAAAAAATCGTGCGCGGAGCTCAGGTGCAGGCAATTATGCACCAATTGCGGATTGTAGCACAGCAGCAACACAATTGTGACAATAAAGAGCAGAGGAACAATGTACTTTGAATTGACGTAGGGCGTTTTAAATTTAGCTGGTGGGGCATTGGGATCCATGCGTAGCTTGAGCACACCGCCGCATACCAGCACAAAGGCAAACAGGGTTCCGGCCGAGCACATATCGGTAACCATGTTAATGTCTACAAAAAAAATGGGCAAGGCCACCAGCAGGCCGGTAAACAGGGTTGAGAAAGAAGGTGTTTTGTATACCGGGTGAACGCGTGCAAATGCTTTCGGCAATAGTCCGTCGCGGCTCATGCTCATCCAGATGCGGGGTTGCCCCAGCTGAAATACCAGCATAACGCTGGCCATGGCCACCACGGCGCTCACCGCCACAATGCCACCCAGCCAATGCAGGCTTTTGAATTTTTCGAACACATAAGCCAGCGGATCGCCCACGCTCAGCTCGGTATAGCTTACCATGCCGGTAATCACCAAAGCAATGGCCACGTATAAAATGGTGCAGATAATGATGGAATACAAAATACCCCGCGGCAGGTCGCGCTGAGGGTTGTGACATTCCTCGGCCGTGGTGGAAATAGCATCGAAGCCGATATAGGCGAAAAACACCGCACTGATGCCTGAAAGCAGGCCGGAGATGCCGTTGGGCAAAAATGGGTTCCAGTTGCTGACGTCCACAAAAAAAGCACCCACAAAAATAACCACCAGCACTACGGCAATTTTTATAAGCACCATGGCGTTGCCGGCATTGCGGCTTTCTTTGATGCCGCGGTAAACCAACAGGGTAATAACGGCATTGATAAGCAACGCCGGCAGATCGAACACAACGTGCAGCCCGAATAATTGAGGTGCGCTGCCATAAGCCGTAAAGCCTTCTACCAGGCCGGCAGTGGCGCCATTGCTCTTTATGCTTTCCAATGGCGTGCCGCTTAGCAGCAGGGCATACACCTGCTCGTAATTGTTTTTGGCGGTGAAATAATCCATGGTCAGCCATTCGTTTACCCTGTAGCCCGACATGTGCTCTACCAGCGTGGTAAAATAATCGCTCCACGAAATGGCTACGGTAACGTTGCCAATGGAATATTCCATAATAAGCGCCCAGCCGATGATCCAGGCAAAGAGTTCGCCAAAGGCCACGTAGCTGTATGTATAAGCGCTGCCGCTCACCGGCACCAGCGAGGCAAATTCGGCATAGGCAAAGGCTGCAAAGCTGCAGGCAATGGCCGTAAAAATAAATAAAAAAATCACCCCCGGTCCGCCGTCGGCACTGGCCTTACCAATGGTTGAAAAAATACCGGCGCCAATAACGGCTGCAATGCCAAACGCAGTAAGGTCGCGCACGCCCAGGTGCCGCGCCAGGCTGCCGTGCGGGTTTTCCTGCTCGGCGTTATTTAATATATCGGCAATCGATTTTTTTCTGAATAAGCTCATTATGGGTTTAAGAAAGCAACTAAATATACAAGTAAAATTTTTAACCGTGACGCTTGTAGAACCTGTATTTTAACTGGCTGATATAATACAGGGCCGCAGCCAGTATAAAAATAACGGCAGGGCTTCGGTAGCGGAAAATGGCGCCACTGTTGGGCGTGGTGAGCCCCACTAAAATGCACAGCCCCAGCGCCACGCACACAAATGCAAATGGAGGAAAAGCATCCTTTTTATTGCGGATAAATCCTATAATAATAAATACCAGTGAAATAACGATCAATAGATTTTCGAGAGAGGCCACCAAAAGCAGCGGACTTTTAATGCCCGCAAAAAACGGCTGAAACAGGCTGTAATACAAGCATACGCCGATTACCTTTGCCAGGCTGCCGGAATAAACGCTTAGGTTAACATTGGAGCCGCTTTCGCGCAGCTGGTACACCAGCTTATACCTGGTAAGGGTGTCGGTATTGCCGGCGCAAAACAAGGTGTCCTGCTGGTGTGTGTGTTCCCAGTAGATGTACGGTACATTTTTTTTAATGGTGTAATGCCCTGCGTCTGCTTTTTGCACCAGCGCCGAGTCGTACTCGAGCCGTACAAACTTTACAGAGTCCAGCAAAAAAATTCCGCCTTTAGCGGCATCGGCAAAAATACGCTGGCGGGCCAAAGCCGCTTTTGTCAGCGATTTGTGTTTTACCAGCAGCGATAAGCCATTGGCCAGCACCGCTAGCAACACGATGCCCGACACAAACAGAAGCACTTTATATGGACGCTGCCACCGGTGCAACATAAAAAACACCCCAAAGCAGGCCTGGGCCCATAAAAGAAGGTAGGGCTTCAGAAAGCACGAAACAAGCACCAGGACAATCAAAAAAATAAAGTTTTTTAAACTGCCCTGGCGATAGATGATCTTTTTTAATGCATACAGGCTGCAACCCAATACAAACAGGGCAATGCCTTCTTTAAGCACAGCGCCGGTGTAAAACCAAAGGGTGGGGAAAAAGCAGAAAACAAGCAGCAGCAGCAGCTCTTTTTGCAGGAAAAATTCGCGGAACGATTTGTAAAGAAATACGATACCGATAAAACTGAAGAAACAATTAAAGAGCGCATGCACATAGTAGGAGCCAAAGGCGATAAAATGAAATACCGAGTGCAGCCGGATGACCACCCGGTTGTCGTTATAAAAAAAATCGCGGATCTTGCCGTTGTCCCAGTTATTGGTGTTTACCAGGCAGTGGTTATAAATGTAAGAGCCTTCCGAATCGTTCTGCAACCCAAACAGCAGCTTCAGGTATTCGGTAAAATTACCATATGCAAATTCGCTGATCACTTTGGCATCGTTGTAAAAAATGCCTGCATCGTATTTTTCGAGCCCGCCGTAATTTGTGGCATACACTAAGTAAAACACCGGTATGGCTGCCACCTTAAAGAGAAACACGTATGCAAAGGTTTTTCGTGAAATGATCTCATCGTTAAACAGCCCGAAAAATGCGGTTTTATAAACCAGCCATAAAATAACAACGAGGTATATAACCGCAGCCAGCACTATAAATTTTCTGCTACCACCAGGTATTTGTTTTTAGGATCAAACGCAAAGCGCGTAATTTTTTTAAGATTAAAGGAAGTGAGATCGAACAGCAGCAGCCATTCTTTTTTTACGGCGTCGTAGCGCATCAGCCTTGCACCATCTGATTTTACAAGACCCCAGGCCGGGTGCCACGCCATGTCTTCGCCGTTGCCTGCATACTCGGCATAACGCTGGGCGCGCTGCAATAAAAAGTTGTAGGTATAAAAGGTCACCTTCAGCGAATCTTTTAAGGCGTAAAGCAGCGTGTGGCGGTTAAGGGCTTTAAAGGCCCTGCCCGGTGCATTGCCCAGCCATTTATCCTCGCCGGTGGCCGGAATAAAAAAGCGCAGGCTGTGCGGTTCGGTGAGCTTATAGTATACCACCGTATCGGCATTCAGAAATGTGCAGTATCCTACAGAATCGGGTTCCAGCTTATTTTCGTGCAGCCCGTTGAGCGGGTTGATGTAATGGATGCGCTGCGCGCTGTCGCTTTCCACCACCACCGATGCCAGCAGTTTGCCGTCTGACGTTTCGCCGGGCGAATATTCGCTGATGCTGGTTTTTGTAAGCTGTATGTTTTTTTTCTTTTTCAGGTCGTAATAATATACGTCGGCCTGCTTGTCGTCGCGCACGCTTACGTAAAACAATTTTTTTCCGTCGGCCGAAAAAGAAGGTTGGTTGTCGTATCCCGGTCGCTTGGTAATGTTTATCGGATCAGTGAGCCGGGTGGCAGTTTTGGCGGCATCTATTTTAAACAGCCACAGCTCGGTGTCGGGCATCTGCGCCTGCAGCATGCCGGCAACACAAATCAGTATAAGCGCGCTAAGCCTCCTGTGCATCGAGCTTTAAAAAATAACGGTTCATAATGCGATACACCAGCCAGCCGAAAAGGAAGCCGGATAAGGTGCCGATTAAAATATCGCTGGGGTAATGCACACCCAGGTACATACGGCTGTAAACCACCAGCAGCGGGTAGGCAAAAAAGAAAAGCCGGTATTTTTTTGGCACCCAGTGCACACATAAAAAAATAAACATCATGATGCCAAAATTGTTGGAAGCATGGGCAGAGAAGAAGCCATACTTTCCGCCGTGGTAATCGTTCACTATGTGGATCTTTTCGCGGATTTCGAGGTTGTGCGTGGGACGATAACGTTTTACAGTGTGCTTGATGGCGTTGGTGGAAAGATCGGTGCATGCAAACACAATGGCGCAGCCCAGCACAAACTCCACCGCTTTTTTAGCGCTGTATTTTTTGTAAAAGAAAAAAGCTACGGTAAAAATAATAAGAATGGTGGGCCAGGTTTTGCTCATAAACCACATCATGCCGTCAAGAAAAGGCGTGTGCATGGCATTGATCTTAAGCAACAGCGCTCTGTCAAGCAGTTCAAGCGTTTGAAACATGCCTAAAAG
This sequence comes from Bacteroidia bacterium, assembly GCA_044221905.1. Taxonomy (GTDB): domain Bacteria; phylum Bacteroidota; class Bacteroidia; order B-17B0; family Aurantibacillaceae; genus Aurantibacillus. Next base: position 1,701,843 of record JBGAOE010000001.1, on the reverse strand, counting down.
TACTAAAAATTAAATAAACGAAAATTGATGGCAGTGAAAAACCACCGGCAGATAATACGTTAGGGCTTAAGCCTTCACCGGCTCGGCCACAATTTCGGGCTTTGCTTTTTCGAGCTTGCTGATGGCGCCAAAGCCGCCCACTACGTTGGCCAGCTGTGTCACGCCTAGGCGCTTCAAAACAGAAATGGCAATCATGCTGCGGTAACCGCCGGCACAATGTACCAGGTAAGGGTTGGCCGCGCTTACGGAATGCGCCCAGCTGCCAATAAAATCAAGCGGTTTGCTCATGGCCTGTTTTAAGTGGCCCGATTCAAATTCGCCGGGTTTCCTTACATCCAGTATGTTAGCATTGGCATAAGCGCTCATAAACTCATCGGCCGAAATGTTTTTCACCGTGTCGGTTTTTTTCCCGGCACTGCTCCATGCTTCCAGTCCACCTTCAAGATAACCGATACAATTGTCGTAACCCACGCGCGATAAGCGCATTACGGTTTCTTCCTCCCGCCCGGCAGGTGTTACCAGTAAAACAGGGGTGTTGAGGTCTTCTATTACAGTGCCCACCCAGGGCGCAAATTGCCCGTCGAGCCCAATAAACAATGAGCCGGGAATGTGCCCGGCAGCAAAATCATCGGCCGTGCGAACGTCGAGCACCAGAGTTTTTGGGTCCTCGCGCAGCTGCTCAAAAGCAGCAGGGCTCAGGGCTTTGGAGCCGCTTTGCAGCACGGCGTTATAATTTTTATAACCCTTTTGATTGAGCGATGCGTTTTTGGCAAAGTACTGCGGCGCCGGTAAAATGCCAGTGGTAAGCTCTTTTATAAACTCGGCCTTTGAAATGTTTTGAAGCGCGTAGTTGGTTTTTTTCTGGTTGCCCAGCGTGTCTGAAGTTTCTTTGCTCATATTTTTGCCACAGGCCGAACCGGCGCCATGTGCAGGATACACGATCACATCATCGGGCAGGGGCATAATTTTATGACGCAGGCTTTCGTACAGCAAGCCTGCCAGGTCTTCCTGCGTGAGGTCTGATTTAATGGCCAGGTCGGGCCGGCCCACATCGCCAATAAAGAGCGTATCGCCGGTAAAAATGCACAGCGGTTTTTTGTTCTCATCCAGCAGCAGGTAGGTGGTCGACTCCAGCGTATGACCCGGTGTGTGCAGCACGCGCAGGGTAAGGTCGCCGATCTTAAACTCTTCGTTATCGCCAGCCACATAGCTGTTGTAGCTGGTGGCGGCATTGGGGCCAAACACAATTTTTGCGCCGGTGGCTTCTGCCAGATCCACATGCCCGCTCACAAAGTCGGCATGAAAATGCGTTTCAAAAATATACGTCAGCGTATCATTGTTTTTTTTTAGCAGGTCCAGGTAAGGCGTTGTTTCCCTTAGCGGATCAATAATAGCGGCCTGGCCTTTGTGCGAAATGTAATAAGCGCCCTGTGCAAGGCAGTTGGTGTAAAGCTGCTGTATGGTCATAGCCCTCAAAGTTACAACTTAAATGCGGCTCAGGCGGGTTTTTTATCCATGGAATATCGTTAAATTTGCGAAACAAATTTGAAAGCCATGTCACAATCCGATAAGATAGAATCTTCCAAAGCGCCCGAGCCGGTGGGCTTATACCCGCATGCCCGCCGTGTGGGCAATTTATTATTTTTAAGCGGTGTGGGCCCGCGCGAACGCGGCACAAAAAAAATTCCGGGTGTTGAGCTCGACGACAGCGGACAGATTGTGAGCTACGATATTGAAGCGCAGTGCCACAGTGTGTTTCGCAACATCCGCTACATACTCGAGGATGCCGGCAGCAGCTGGAACAAGATTGTGGATGTGACTGTTTTTCTCACCAACATGAAGGATGATTTTCCGAAATACAACAGGATCTGGGCCGAGTATTTTAAAGAGAACGCACCCTGCCGCACCACCATCGAAATAAACAAGCTGCCAACACCCATTGCTATTGAGCTGAAGGTGATGGCTACCATTGATTAACAATTAAGTAAAACGGGTTAATTTTTTAACATGCCGTGTGGAAAGAACATGGACTTAACTTTGATTAATAAAACGATTTAGAATCAATGGATTTTAGTCCTTTATTTATCATTAAATATCTATAAATGAATGATTTTAAGATAATTTCACATAAAAATTAACATTTGTGAAAATTTTTTATTAGTTTTAGTTCAAAATATAGTCAATATGATAATTAAAGAAAACCAATCCATCTTAATTCCAGTTGATTTTTCCAAACAGTCTCTTATCGCCGTTAAGCAAAGCTATAATCTCGCAAAATATACCCGCTCCAAGATCATATTGATGCACGTATCGCCCACCAGCGATACCGACCATGCAGACGACCTGGCCAAACTGGCCGAAGACACCCGCCAGGAAACCGGCCTGGTGATAGAATCGCTGAACCTGAAAGGCGATATTTACGACCTTACCAAGAAAAAGGCCGAAGAATTCAAGAGTTCGTTAATTATCATCGGCCTGGATACCCACGTGCGTTTCCGCAGTATTCTGGGGGGGAACAACGTGAGCAAATTCCTTAACAATGCTCCCTGCCCTGTTATCACCATTCGCTCTACCGAGAACCGCGACGGCTGCAAAAACATTGTAATGCCTTTTGACCTGAGCCCTGAAAGCCGCGAAAAAGTGTCGTTTGCCGTGCAGCTGGCCCATTATTACAAAGCCGATATCCGCATTGTATCCGTATTTCATCCCAACGACGATAAGTATGAGAACAAGCTGCTGCCTTACCTGCAGCAGGTAAAACGTTTTATCAAGGAGGAAGGCGTGCATTGCACCAACAAGTCTATTCCCAGCACCAAAATAGCCGAAGCCATAGTGGATTACGCGGATAAGAACGACTGCGACCTGATCGTGCAGATGAACCAGAAGGACCTCACCATTGGCGAAATGTTTGGCGGCACGGTGGGTCAAAAGATAGTGGAGATCAGCCACATACCGGTAATGACCATTAACCCGATGAAGCGCGAAAGCATGAGCCACTTCGGAAGCGGCATGTAATACCCGCCTTTTAACAGTAAAATTTCACACTTGCCTGCGGGACACTCTTCCCCGCGTTGCGCCTTTTGCCCCAAGGCATCCAGCCCGCAAAATCTTATGATTTTTTTAGCATATTCTTATGCTGGCAAACCAAGCTTTTTTATTAAATTCGCTCTCCTTTTTTACACGCTGAAAAAGCAGCAACTACCACAAGCAGAATGAACAAATATCCTGAATACAAAAAATTAGATCTGTCGCAGATATCGAAAGATATTTTAAAATTCTGGAAGGAGGACAAAACGTTTCAGAAATCGGTGTCTACCCGCGAAGGTGCCGCGCCCTGGGTGTTTTACGAGGGGCCGCCAAGCGCCAACGGCCTGCCGGGCATACATCACGTAATGGCGCGCAGCATCAAGGATATTTTTTGCCGCTTTAAAACGCTGCAGGGCTACCAGGTAAAACGCAAGGCCGGCTGGGATACACACGGCCTGCCCATTGAGCTGGGCGTTGAAAAATCGCTGGGCATCACCAAAGAGGACATCGGCAATAAAAACAGCAAAAAATACATTTCGGTGGAGGACTACAACAAAGCCTGCCGCACCGAAGTGATGAAATACACCGACAAGTGGGAGGATCTGACCGCACAGATGGGCTACTGGGTGGATATGCAGGATCCCTACATCACTTACGACAACAAGTACATTGAAAGTGTTTGGTGGCTGCTGAAGAACCTGCACGATAAAGATCTGCTGTATAAGGGTTATACCATCCAGCCTTACTCGCCGGCGGCGGGCACCGGCCTTTCGTCGCACGAGCTCAACCAGCCCGGCTGCTACCGCGATGTGAAGGACAGAACGGCTACTGTGATGTTTAAAGCGAAAGACAAGTCTAAATTCAACATTCAGGACGCAACAGAAGACATTTTTTTCTTAGCCTGGACCACCACCCCATGGACCCTGCCATCTAACGTGGCGCTGGCTGTAGGCAAGGACATTGAATACGCCTTTGTAAAAAGCTTTAATCCTTTTAGCCACGAACCGCAGATCTACATCCTGGCGAAGGAGCTGGTAGGAAAATATTTTTCGGAGAAAAACAGCGGGTTAAAATTGGAGGACTACAAGCCCGGCGATAAGGCCATTCCGTTTGAGATGGTACACACCTGCAAAGGTGCAGAGCTGGAAGGCATTCGGTACGAGCAATTGCTGCCATTTACGCAGCCGCAGGATGGCGATGCCTTTAAAGTGCTGATCGGCGATTTTGTAACCACCACCGATGGCACAGGCATTGTGCACATAGCGCCCAGCTTTGGCGCCGATGACTTTAAAGTGGGCCGGCAAAACAGCATGGGCTCGCTGACGCTGGTGGATAAGCGCGGCAAATTTTTGCCCGAGGTGCAGGACGGCCTGTTTCTTTACGGCGAAGAGTTTGTAAAGGAAGCCTACCTGAGCGACGAAGAGAAAAAAGCGGAATTTGAAAAGCAGAAAAAAATATTAGAAAGCGCGGGCAAGATAAAAGAGCTGAAAGCCTACCTGAGTGTGGATGAGCGCATTGTGCTGAAGCTGCAGGAAGAAGGAAAGCTGTTTAAAAAAGAAACCTACGAGCACAGCTACCCGCATTGCTGGCGCACGGATAAGCCGGTGTTGTATTACCCGCTCGATTCGTGGTTCATTAAATCAACGGCCATGAAAGACCGTCTGATTGAGCTGAACAAGACCATACAGTGGAAGCCCGAATCAACCGGCACAGGCCGCTTTGGCAACTGGCTCGAAAATCTGAACGACTGGAATCTTTCACGCTCGCGTTTCTGGGGTATTCCTATCCCTATCTGGATCAGCGAAGACGGGCTGGAGCGCGTTGTGATAGGCAGTGTGGAGGAATTAAAGAAAGAAGTGGCCAATGCTGTTTCGGCCGGGGTGATGAAAAACAACCCGCTCGAAAAATTCAGGGCGCTTGATTTCAGCACGGAGAACTATGCCTCGTTTGACCTGCACAAGCCATATGCGGATGAAATAGTGCTGGAGAAAAACGGCAAAAAATTATTCCGCGAGCCCGACCTGATTGATGTGTGGTTTGACAGCGGCGCCATGCCTTATGCGCAGGTGCACTACCCGTTCGAAAACAAGGAGCTGATTGACGGGCGCAAATACTTTCCTGCCGATTTTATTGCCGAAGGGGTGGATCAGACCCGCGGCTGGTTCTTTACCCTGCACGCCATTGCGGTGATGAACTTTGATTCGGTGGCCTATAAAAATGTAGTTTCTAACGGACTGGTGCTGGATAAGAATGGCAACAAAATGAGCAAGCGCCTGGGCAATGCCGTTGATCCGTTTGACACCATTGAAAAATACGGCGCCGATGCCACCCGCTGGTACATGATTGCCAACGCAGCACCCTGGGACAATTTAAAATTTGACGCCGAAGGCATTGCCGAAGTGCAGCGCAAGCTGTTTGGCACCTTATACAATACTTACGGTTTTTACGCACTGTATGCCAATGTGGATAAATTTGTGCTCAATGAGCAGGATATTATTCCAGTGCAGCAGCGCACCGAGCTCGATCGCTGGATCATCTCCGAGCTGCAAACGCTCACCGAGCTGGTTACCGCCTATTACGAGGATTTTGAACCGCACCGTGCGGCCCGTGCGATTGAGGATTTTGTAGACGAGCATTTGAGCAACTGGTATGTACGCCTGAGCCGCCGCCGTTTCTGGAAAGGCGAGATGAGCCCCGACAAAAAAGCGGCTTACGAAACGCTTCACGAATGTTTGATGGTGGTGGCGCAGCTCATGAGCCCCATTGCACCGTTCTTCAGCGAGTGGTTATACCAGAACCTTACGGGGCCTTTGCACGAAGCGGCTGTGAAGAACAATACCCCGCTGCGCTGGTCATCCATTCATTTGACACAGCTGGGCAAAGCAGAAAAGCAGAACCAGGACAAGGCCCTGGAAGAGCGGATGGAGCTGGCGCAGAAAATATCGTCGATGGTGCTTTCTATCCGCAAAAAAGAAAACCTTAAAGTGCGGCAACCCTTGCAGCGCATACAGGTGCCCGTGCTCGACCCGGCCTTTCAGGAAAAAGTGGAGGCGGTAAAAGACCTGATACTAAGCGAAGTGAACGTGAAGGAAATTGATTTTGTGAGCGAGGAAGAAGCGCACATTGTAAAAAACCTGAAGCTGAACTTTAAAACCCTTGGAAAAAAATGTGGCGCTAATATGAAGGCGGTGCAGGCTTTTGCGGCCGAAAACAGCAACAAGATCATACACGACATTGAGCACAGCGGCAAAAGTGCGGTAACTGTGAATGGTGCAGATATTTTGCTCGAAAGCGAAGATGTGGAGATCATACCAGTGGACATGCCAGGCTGGAAAGTGGCTAATAGCGGGCCAATTACAGTGGCGCTGGATGTTAACCTGTCGCCGGGCCTTAAAAATGAGGGCTTGGCCAGGGAAGTGGTGAACAGAATCCAGAATATCCGCAAGGACAGGGGCTTTGAAGTGACCGATAAAATTTTGGTTAAAATCCAACAAAATTCCAATCTGGATAACGCTATTAAAAACAATTTAAGTTATATTTGCTCGGAAACTTTAACCGACAACTTGCAGTTAGTGCAGAGTTTATCAGGGGTAGAGACAGTTACCATAGAAGTAGATGAGCTGATATCGACACTTATCTCCATCGAAAAAATTAATTAACTAACGTGTAATTATTATGGCAAAAAAGAAAGACAAAAAAGCGGATAAAAAATCCAAAGCGTCTGCCAAACCGATAAAGAAGGCTGCCCCTAAGCCTGCCAAAGCGGCTTCTGCTAAAAAAGCAGCCAAGCCGGCTAAAAAAGTTAATAAACCCGTTGCTAAAAAGGCAGTAAAAGCTGCTCCCAAAAAAGTATCTAAACCTGTGACCAAACAAAAACCCGCACCTAAAAAAGCTGCTGCAAAACCTGTAGCTAAAACCGCTGCCAAGGCCAGCAAGCCTGTTGTTAAAGAAGCTCCTAAAGCCAAAAAACCTGCCGGGAAACCGATAGACGCTATTGCAAAAAAAGGCAAGGATAAAAAAGGAGCCAAAGCAAAAGGCTCTAAAAAAGCGAAGGGAGGCGATGATGATGAAGATGATGAGGAGTACACAGAAGAGGAGGAGGAAGATGATGAAGACGTGGATGTAAAAGACGACTACGAAAAGAGCGACGAGGATGAGGGTGGTGAAATAGACGGCGGCCTGGATGAAGCAGGGATGATTGACCTGGAAGGCGGCCCTCCGGATATTGACGAGGACGATGATGAGATTCCTGAAAAACGTGGCCGCGGTCGTCGTAAAAAAAACGAAGGCAAATCAACCGGCGGAAGCATGGAGGCGTATATCCGTAACCGTCCGCTGCAGATCGATATCAATAAACCCCTGATCAAAAAAGGAAACGTGGCAGAGCCCAAACCATTTATCAATACCGAAGATAACCGCACACGCTACTCGGATAAAGAGCTGGCGGAGTTTAAAGAGCTGATCCTCGAAAAATTAAAAGAAGCGCAAACCGATTACGATCTTTTAAAACAAACACTGAGCAACGAAGACAATCACGGCACCGACGACACCTCGCCTTCGTTTAAGCTGCTGGAAGATGGAAGCGACGTAATGAGCAAAGAGGAAACTGCACAGCTGGCCTCGCGTCAGGAAAAATACATTGTAAATCTTAAAAATGCGCTGGTGCGCATTGAAAATAAGGCATACGGCATTTGCAGGGTTACCGGCAAACTCATTCCAAAGGAACGGCTGCGCTCTGTGCCTCATGCCACGCTGGGCATTGATGCCAAGCTGGGCCAGTCAAAATAATAATAATGGTTTTAATAAAAGGTTGTCTTTTCCGAATCCACGATCCTGAACTGACAACCTTTTTCTTTGTTTAACGCATATAAAACCCGGCGAAAATAAAATCCATACGTTGTAAATGTTTAAGCGCTATAAGATCCCGTTCATAACTGTTTTTTTAGTTCTGCTAACCGATCAGTTCATTAAAATTTTCATCAAGCTTCATTATCCTTTGGGCGAGGTGGGCCGCCTGGCCGACTGGTGCGTGATACATTTCACCGAAAACCCTGGCATGGCTTTTGGCTTTGAGTTTGGCGGCGAATCGGGCAAGCTGCTGCTCAGTATTTTCCGTATCCTGGCCTGTATCGGCGGGGCTCTTTATATCCGCCACATTGTAAAGAAAAAAGAACACCCGGGGTTTATCTTCTCTGTATCGCTCATACTTGCAGGCGCCATGGGCAATATTCTCGACAGCGCTTTTTACGGATTGATCTTTGATAAAGGCACCGTGCTCAATGCCGATTTCCATGAGTACATTCCCTACGATGGGGTGGCGGCGCTCACTACGCAGGGCTACGCACCCAGCATGTATGGCTGCGTGGTGGATATGTTTTATTTCCCCATCATCAACGGGCACTTTCCGGAGTGGTTCCCCGTGTGGGGCGGACAGGAGTTCCAGTTTTTCAGGCCCATTTTTAATTTTGCCGATGCCGCCATTTCCTGCGGCGTAATTGTGATCATTCTTTTCCAGAGAAAATTTTCGAGAAACCGTCCCGCCGGTAACGGAAGCGATGCTGCACCGGTTAGCGGGTCAACAGACCATGCGCCAGCTACGCCGTTAAGCAACAATGAACAGGGTGTGTAAAGCAGGTTTAAGCCTTTAGCCAGATGAAAGAAGCGGTATTATTAATTAATCTTGGAACGCCCGATGCGCCAACACCTTCGAAGGTGGGCAAATATCTGACGCAGTTTTTGAACGATAAGCGGGTGATAGATATTAATCCCATTGGTCGTTTTATCCTTGTTAACCTCATCATTGTTCCCTTCCGCCGGTTCAAATCGTCCAGGCTATACCAGGCCATCTGGTCGCCGCAGGGTTCGCCCCTGCTGCTCAATGGCATTAGCCTTAAGGAAAAGCTGCAGCAGCGGCTGGGCAATAATTACACCGTGGAGCTGGCCATGCGCTACCAGCAGCCGTCTGTAAAAAATGTGCTCGAAAAATTGCGTCAGCAGCGACCTTCTAAAATTCACGTATTGCCTTTATATCCCCAGTATGCCAGCTCAAGCACCGGCAGCACGCTCGAGGAAGTGCTCAGGCTGATGAAGGGTTGGGAGGTAATTCCCAGCCTGAACCTGGTGAGTAAATTTTACGATCATCCTGCCTTTATCGATGCTCTGCTGGCCGAAGCAAAAAAGCACCGGATGGAAGATTACGACCATGTTATATTTAGTTACCATGGCTTGCCTGAGCGGCAGATAAGAAAAGCGTCGGCGCACTATGGTGGCGATACCTGCCAGATGGGCGCCTGCTGCAGCAGCATTACCAAAAACAACCAGTATTGCTACCGGGCCAATTGTTTTGAAACCACACGGCGCCTGGTGCAGGCACTAGCTATTCCCGAAGGCAAATACACCACCAGCTTTCAAAGCCGGCTCGACGATAAATGGCTCAAGCCCTTTAGCGATAAAGTGGTTGAAGAGCTGGCCCACAAAGGCGCAAAAAAAGTATTGGTGTTTTCGCCGGCCTTTGTGGCCGATTGCCTGGAAACCATTTACGAAATTGGCACCGAATACGACGAGATCTTTAAACACCACGGGGGCGAAAAAGTGGTGCTGGTAAACAGCCTCAATGCCGGCGATGAGTGGGTAAAGGCAGTGCAGGCCATTGTGCTTGGAAGATAGACCAATTCAAAATTTAAAATTCAACATTCAAAATTCTCGTTGGTGTACGGGTTGCTAAAACTAAGCACTCAACACTAAAAGCTTATTGTATTGGTTTTACATCCACGCTCCGGGTGTCCAAAGCATCGCGCAGACCATTGCCCACCAGCATAAACGACAGCACCAGGATCATAATGGCAACGCCCGGGATAAAAGCAAGGTAAGCCTTGTCCATTAAAATATAGCCATGATGCGCGTTGGTCATTTCGCCCCACGAAGGTACCGGTGGTTGCGCTCCAATGCCCAAAAAGCTCAGCCCGGCTTCCATTAAAATGGCGCTGGCAAAATTGCTGGCGGCCATTACCACCACAGGGCCCATCACGTTGGGTAAAATATGCCTGAAGATAATGCGGCCATTGCCAAAGCCCAGAGCCCTGCCGGCTTCCACAAATTCTTTTTCGCGTATGCTAAGCACCTGCCCGCGCACAATGCGCGCCACCTCCACCCACATGGTAAGGCCCACGGCAATAAATACCTGCACAATGCCTTTACCCAGCACCAATGTGATGGCAATGACCAGCAATAGGGTGGGAATGCTCCACACCACATTAATAAGCCACATAATGGCGGCATCTACCCGCCCCATAAAATACCCGGCCAGCGAGCCCAGCACAATGCCGATGAAAATAGAAATGAGCACCGATATAAGCCCCACACACAGGCTGATGCGGGTGCCGATGAGCAGGCGGCTCAGCAAATCGCGCCCCAGCAGGTCGGTGCCCAGCAGGTAGGTTTTTTTGCGGATGTTCTCCTGCTCCAGCTGCCGGCGTAACTCTAAAACAGGTTTGCTAAGTTTTGCCGGGTTGCCTATTTCGTAAAAAGAGAGCCGCTGTTGCAGCGAATCAAATTCAATGGGATGCCGGGTATCGATGGCATATATGACGTCGGCAATGTTAAAGCCGCTCACAGCGCCTTTGTTGGGTGTGTTGCCGGTATACTCTTCTATAAGAACATTGGGGCCGTCGAATTTATAATTGTGCAGGCTGTACGCCGCAAATTGATCGCTGCGCCCAAACAGCATCAGGTGCCACCACCCTGTTTGGGGACGCGCCTCGTTGCGAAGCACCAGGAGAAAACGGGTGCTGAAGCCGGGCTCTTTAATATACAGCTCGGGCTTTTGATCGTTGGCGTAAGGAGTTTTATCGGGCGTAATCAGGTAGCCCATAACAGCCACCATACAGGCTCCGGCAATAAGAAACAGGCCCAGCATGGCCAGCTTGTTGCGCTTAAAGCGCCGCCAGGTTTGCCGGCTTAGCGACTCCGATTCAAAATCTATGGTTTTCTTTTTAAAAAGCACTGAATTATTTCCAACGGGGTTTTATTGTTAATGAAGCAAGTCCTACCAGGCAGGCGTAGAGGGGATACACGCAGCCTACCGGCAGGGCAAACCACCACAACAGCCTGTTTTTAATAAAGCCCGAAGCTAAAAATAACAACAAAAAATCAATTGCCAGTTTAAAAAAAACAAACAATAAAAAAGCGGGCTGCCAGGCAATGGCAAAAAAGCTACCGATAAAGCACCACAGCCAGGCTGCGTTTACACAAAAGCCCGCAATAGATAAAACCAGGTTAAGCGCATTGGAGTTGTTTTTAAACTTGGAGGCCCAGCGTATTTTCTGCCGCAGCAGCTGCCCCAGCGAGTAGCCAGGATAGGTATGCACCACCGCATAGGTAGATTTTAAATACCCAATGCTAACATCCGGAATTTTTTTTGCATCCTCCAAAAGGAAAATATCGTCGCCCGAGGCATGCTGCAGGTGCGAGGCGTAACCATTGGTTTTGGCAAACAGCGATTTGGTAAAGGCCAGGTTGGCACCATTGCATAAAAACGGTTTGTGGTAAAAACAGCTGCCAGCGGCAAACACAGCCAGTATGTTGTTTTCGATGGCCTGCAAAGCCCAGAGCAGGCCGTAATTATCGGCAATGGCCACCGGGGCAATAATAAGATCGGAGCGAGAGGCGCCATAATAATCGCTGATACTTTGCAGCCAGCTGTATGAAGTGGTATAGGTATCGGCGTCCCGCAAAACAATCAACTCATGATTGGCAAATTGCATGGCAAATGTGATGCTTTGTTTTTTACCCTTTTGATGGCGGTTGGAAATGATGCGGTAATTTAAGCCCGAATGTTTGAGCACCCGCTCTGCCAGCTGCACGGTGGCATCGGTGCTGGCATCGTTAATCACAATCAGCTGCAGCAGCCCGCGCGGGTAATCCTGCAGCAATATTGAATCGAGGCAGCGGACAATGTGTTTTTCTTCGTTGCGCGCGCAGATGATAAGGGTGACGGGCAGTGGCGCGGAAGACACGGCCCGGAAAGATTTAGTTCTTAAAAAGCCCGAACCCAGCCAGAACACAAGCACTGCATAAAGCAGCAACAATGCAAAAAAAATATAAAGCACTGCCGTCATGTTTTGGATTGAAGCTTAAAGTTAAAATTCTGTTTCAACAACACGCTGTAACCGTAAATGCTGGGAACGATAATGTTTAGCAGCCAGATGAGCACCGACGATAAGGCCAGCACGGTGTTGCCGATGCCCGAGTCTTTAAACACCACCAGCGCAATGGCCGCACGGATAGGGGCCTCCAGCACGCTGATCATGGGTAGCAGCGTGGTGATGAGAAAATACAATGCGATGCCTGAAAGAACCGGGAACCCGAAATTTCCCTGACCGAATAAAAAAAGAAGCAATGCCATTTGCGAAAAAAAAACGCAGTAACGCAAAGCCGAAAGCCCGAAGAGCTTAAACACAAGTGCGCCTGTAAACGGGTAATGAAAATTTTCGATGCGGGCTTTGCTGCTTAATTTTTTGGTTACAAATTTCAGGATCAGGTCGAGGCGATAAATGCAAAGACCCAGCAGCGTTAATACCAATATGCCCAGGCCGCTTGTTACATAAGCCATCCAGGCATTTTCGGGCCCGAAATTATTTAAATGAAAGGCCAGCGCCAGCAGACCGGTGAGTATGGTAACCGATAGCTGGAACATGCCATTTATAAAATGCAGCACGGTAATGCGCGGCCGGTTTTGAGGCGTAAAAAAAATAATTTTGGCCACAAACTCGGTGGCACGGCCCGGCGCCAGGTTTCCGAGGCACACGCCGCTATACACCGATTGCGTGGCGGTTTTGTAATTCACAGGTTCAATAGGCTTCGTAATGAGTTGCCAGCGGTATGCTTCAATGCCCCAATTAACGGGAATAAGCAGCAAACAGGTGGTCAGCCAAAAAAGGCCCTGACCCGAAACAGCGGCCGAATAAAGCAGGCCCAGCTTTTCGGCAGTCAGGTCGTTCTTAAGCCTCAGGTAAATGATGGCGAAGCTGCCAACGCCAATAAGAAGTTTTATAAGTATGGAAAGTATTTTTTTCCGCTGTTCCAATTAAGGCTTAAATTTACAGTTTATATGGCAGCAAGCGACAGAATAATACTGGGAATTGACCCCGGCACGCTGGTAATGGGCTATGGCCTGCTGCATGTGCAAAACCAAACCTTAACGCCGCTTGGCATTGGCGTGATAAAGCTCGATAAGCTGGATGACCATGCCCTGCGCCTTAAAAAAATATTTGAGCGCACGGTAAGCATTATCGAAGAGTTTAAGCCCGACGAGCTGGCTATTGAAGCTCCCTTTTTTGGAAAAAACGTACAATCGATGCTTAAACTGGGCCGTGCGCAGGGTGTGGCCATTGCGGCGGCACTCAGTAAAAATGTGCCCATTACCGAGTATTCGCCCAAAAAAATAAAAATGAGCATTACCGGCAATGGCAATGCCAGCAAAGAGCAGGTGGCTGCCATGCTGCAGCAGGTGCTGGGCATTGAAAACAACCACGATTACCTGGATGCCACCGATGCACTGGGTGCGGCATTGTGCCACTATTACCAGAATAAAAACATAGTGGCCGGCGGCAAATCTTACAGTGGCTGGAAAGCCTTTTTAACCGATAATCCTGGTCGCCGGGGTTAAGGGGTGATTTAAGAAACGGCTTTTTTAACCCAAAAATAAGCGCGCCGGCTCTGGTATTCCACTTCTTTGTAAGGCGGGCGTTCGAGTAAACGCACCGGTTCGAAGCCGAATGCAGTTACAATGGCCTTTATTTTGGATGGATCGAGAAAATGCGCTTCCATGCTTACCGGTTGTCCCAAAAAATTTTCGACCCGCACCACTTCTTCGCCTATGTGAAACGAAAAAAGAAATTGCCCGCCCGGTTTTAAAATTCTGTAAATTTCGCTAAAGGCTTTTTCCAGCTGCGGGTAATCAAAATGTATGATGGCGTAAAAAGCGGTGGCAGCGCCAAAACTATTGGCAGCATAACCAAAGTTAAGCATGTCGGCCGCTTCAAAGCGTATGCCCGGGTGCAGTTCCCTGGCCACTTCAATCATGTGGGGGGCAATGTCAACGCCCGTTACCTGTTTTAATCCCAGGTCAAACAAAAAGCGCGCCACCTGGCCGGGCCCGCAGCCTATATCGATAAGCGGTTCATGGGCCTGCGCGGCAGCATAAAATTCGGTGAGCAATGCGGTGTCAAACGGTTTGTGATCCAGCTCGCGAATAAATTTTTCGGCATATTGCCGGGCCGTGGCATTGTAACATTCAATCACATTTTGCTGCTCTTTCATAACATCAGCGTTTCAATGAATTCAGTTTTTTAAACCCGATGAGCTGGTCGTAATAGGTGCCAAATTTGCGGTGATACACGTAAATGTTGTAATCATTCTCGGTGTCCCAGTGGTTGCCTTCGGTCAGTGTTTCATCGCCCCCCTGTTTAGAATCGTCGCTCAACACATATTCGTAATTATAATAACCCTGTTTCAGGTATAAGATTGCTTCGTAGCCAAGGCGCGTGTAATTGTAGGTCATTTTGCTGAGCCGGTTCATGCGCCAGTCGGTAAGCTTGCCCATCACATAAAAATTGCCTTTGGTTTCGGGGCTGGCGTAGGGCAAAAAAAAGTCCACATACACATAGTCGGCTTCCACGTCCATGTTGCCTTTGGTTTCGCTGTTGCGGATCAAAAAATTGCCGTTAAAATCGTTGTAAAATAAATAAGGTTTTGTGGCCCGCAACTCATCGGGATACAGCTTCACGTGGTTTTTGAGCTGATCGTCGCGGTAAATTTCCTTTACTTTTTCGGTTAAAAAACGCAGGCTCCTTATGTCAAAATACCGAAACTCGTTGCCGCCGTTAAAAGTGCTGGCATCATCGAGCGAATAGGTGAGCTGCTGGCCGTTTAAAAAGGTAGGCTTGATGTTGGTAACGGCATTATCCCAGCGGTTGTTTTGCGTAATGGTTACCTTCAGATCCTTGAAGGGGTTAGTGATATCGTAGCCGGCGCTGCTGATGGTAAAGTCAAGGTGTTGTTTGTTGTACTGGTCGTCGCCGGCAATGGTTTGCCGGAAGGTGCTGCCAATGGTTGTTTTATTATCATACACCATAAAGCGGCGGCTCAGTGCAATGTCTTTTTTATCGCCACGGGCATACACATACATCAGGTAATTGCCGCTTTTTGTAAAGCTGAGGTTTTGCTGCGGCAGCAGCACGGTGTAGTGGGTGTATTTTTGAAACGTATTCATCGAGTAGCTGAAGTTGATGATGTTGATATCAAAAAAACCGCTCAGGTATTCACTGATCATCAGGTCGCTGGGGGTCCAGTCGGCATTGCAGTGTATAAAGCTCAGGGTATATTGTTTCTGGTCGCCATCCAGGTCGTCAAAATCAAGCTCCAGCTGCGCGGTGCCGTTAAGCGGAATTACAGGGGCGGCATATTCCCAGCTGCTTTCAAAAAACTGCACGCTTTTAATGTTGGGCTTATACACATAATCGTCGTAGCGCAGCACGTTGTCGTTCACGTAATCATCCTCGTCGGCCGGCGGTTGGGAGTAGAAGAGCGGAGACAAACAAAACAGGACCAGGAGATACAGTGTTCTTAACATATTCAAATATAATTAAACCCTGCGTTTAAAACGTGCAGCGAAATTTAAATATTGCAAAAACCTGCCTTTTAAGAAAAAGCCATTGTTTCTTCCAGCCTGGCTTCAAATTGCCGGAGGCTGTGTGTCAATTGCTCAAACGATTCTATCACGTAATATTCATCCTGCAGTACATCTGTTCTGAAAGGGTGCTTAAGAATGTCCGCCAGGTTAAACGGTTTTTTTACGCTTTTGTTGCTCATGGCGTGCACCGTTTCTCCTTTGGATGAAATAATGCCGGCCCCGAAGATCCTGGTCTCATGGTTTTCGTCAATAAGGCCGAACTCGATGGTAAACCAGTATAACCGCTGCAGCATGATAATGATGTTAGGCTGACGCCGGTATTTTACCGCCAGCCGGCCAATGGATTCGAAAAACACAGAATAGTTTTTATTGCTGAGCAGCGGCGCATGGCCAAACACATCGTGAAACATGTCGGGCTCTTCCAGGTAATCGAGCTGCTGCTTGCTTCGCAGCCAGCACGTGGCTGTGAATTTTTTTTGCGAGAGGTAATCAAAAAACTGTTGTGCTTCGCTTATTTGCGGAACCGTTACCAGCTGCCAGCCGGTAAGCCCGTTCAGGCAATTGTTCAGGGCTTTAAAATCGGGAATGGTGTGAGCCGTAAAGCCCACCTGTGTAAGCGCCTGCATAAACTCAGCGGATACATAAGGCTTCAGGTTATTTAATTGTCTTTCAAATAAGGTTTTCCACACCCAAAAATCTTCGGGGGTGTAATGGCTGTAAACTTGTTCTGTAGGTTTCATAATTGATTTATAGGAAATAAAAAAACCGGCCTTGCGGGCCGGTTTTGGTTTATAATGAGTGATATATATAACTAAAATTACGCCCTTGCAGCAGAGAAATAAACGTAATAGGAGTTATAAGAGCGGATTGACATTAAGCAGAAACTTTTTTACCCGACAGTTTGATTTTTGATTCCTGCCGGCGGGCAATGCGTAAGATGTTTTTGCGGTGGGTAACAATAAGCAGCACAGCCACTACAATGGAAAATACGGTTAAAATAGGATTGGTATTGCCCAGCAACAGGTTAAGAATGAGGGGGAAAGAAACGCCGGCCACCATGGATGAAAGAGACACCATGCGGCTTGAGAAAAGAACAATCAGAAATACTATCAGTGCCAGGGCACAGGAAAGGGGGAGAATGCACACAACGATGCCAAGAATGGTGGCTACGCCCTTGCCACCCCTGAAACCGGCAAACACCGGGAAAATATGACCCATTAAAGCGGCAATGCCCAGGCCCAGCTGCAGGTTGATAAACTCGTCGCTATGCATATCAAAGCCGCTCAGGTAACTTAAGGCCACCGCGCAGGATCCTTTTAAAATATCGAGAATAAGCACCGGGATACCCGCTTTTTTACCCAATACCCTGAAGGTGTTGGTGGCGCCGGCATTACCACTGCCAAATTCGCGCACATCAATGCCGTAAAAAGCCTTCCCTATCCACACCGCGGTAGGGATAGAACCCAGCAAATAAGCCAAGAGAATCAGTACTGCCATCAATGTTTTTAAATTGTTAACTTATACTTAGCAAAACTAAAAATAATTTTAAAGAAAAAAAGCACCTAAACTTTTTTTACCAAAAGTTTAAGTGCTTAATAATCAGTTATTTAACTCTTAATAGTCGCCTTTTAACTTTACGCCTTGCTCAATTTTTTGCAGGGCAGTAATGTAAGCGCCAATGCGCATGGTGGTTTTGTAATGCGAGGTATTGTGCCATACGGCTTCAAAAGCAATTTCCATTTTCAGGTCGTGCTTGCTGTTTACTTCTTCTTCGGTCCAGTAGTAACCGGCTTTGTTTTGCACCCACTCAAAATAGCTTACAGTAACTCCACCGCTGTTTGCCAGGATATCGGGCACACAGATGATCTTTTTCTCGCTCAGGATAGGGTCGGCTTCGGGGGTAGTGGGGCCATTGGCACCTTCTACAATCAGCTTGGCCTGTATTTTAGGAGCGTTTTCAACTGTAATTACGTTTTGCAGGGCAGCAGGCACCAGCACATCGCATTTGCTGATGAGCAGTTCTGAAGGTTTAATTTCGGTAGCGCCTTTAAAGCCTTTTAAGGTTCTGTTGTTGCTTTCTGCATATTCAAGGGCGGCTTTAATATCAATGCCTTTTTCATTGTAGAAAGAAGCGGTGTGGTCGCCAATACCCACTACTTTAATGCCTTGTTCAGACAAAAGGCGGGCGGCATGCGAGCCTACGTTGCCAAAACCCTGAACCACAGCAGTAACTTCTGAAGGTTTTAAGCCCATTTTTTTAAGAGCGGCCAGGGTGTTTACCATTACGCCGCGGCCGGTGGCGGCATCTCTGCCAAGCGATCCGCCAATGGCAATAGGTTTGCCGGTAATAACGCCGGGGCTGTCTTCGCCGGTGTTTTTGTTAAACTCGTCCAGGATCCAGGCCATCTCGCGGCCGCTGGTACCCATATCGGGAGCGGGAATATCTTTATTTACGCCAAATACGTCTTTCATTGAAACGGCATAAGCACGGCTCAGGCGCTCCAGCTCGCCCACGCTCATGGTGCGGGGGTCGCATTTAATGCCGCCTTTGGCGCCGCCATAAGGCAGGTTGGCTACGGCGCATTTAAAGCTCATCCAGGCCGCTAGTGCCATTACTTCGTCAGCATTCACATCCATGGCATAACGAATGCCTCCTTTGCTTGGGCCAAGGTGGGTGCTGTGCACGGTACGGTAGCCGTTAAAAACCTGAACTTTTCCATTATCCATCATCACCGGTAAGCTTACTTTAACCTGTTTGCTTGGATTTCTTAACACCTGCGAAACATTCTCACTCAGGTTCATTAACTTGGCGGCCACATCTAAACGGGCCAGTACAGCATCAAACATGCTCTGATGAGCCGTTTGGGATGCGTTTGCTGTTTGTGTTGACATACGTAATTTTTAGTTTAGTTAACTGGGCCTCAAAATTAAGCAAATTTAAATGTTCAACCAAGTAATTGTTAGACAGATAACATATATTAGCGGTGCCAATTTGCGGTGATACCGGATTTTGTTTGCTATTTTTGAATGCACTATGGCAGAGTTTCTGAAAATTCTTTCTGTTTTTCTTACCTGTACCTTTTTTTTTGTCAAATTAGGAGTACCAGCGGCTGTTATTTTTTTTAAATACAATTTTGTAAAGGTGATGCTTGTTTCCTGTGCAGGAGGTATTACGGGCAATATCATCTTCACTTACCTGAGCGCAACACTTTTAAAGTGGACCCATTACTACCGGCAAAAACGCAACATCCATAAAAAAATATTTACGCGCAGCACCCGGCGCATGATCAATATTAAGCACCGTTTTGGCCTGGCCGGCATTGCATTTATTACGCCCATTATTTCGCAGCCCATCGGCGCTTTTTTTGCCGAAAAATTTTTTAAGGATAAAAAAAAGGTGATCGTTTATTTAAGCGTGTCGGTTGTGTTTTGGGCCGTAACCCTGTACTTTTTGCTGTTAATGTTTCACGATCAGCTGGCATGGCTACTTTAACCGGAAAAAAACATTTGTTTTTTGACCTGGACGATACGCTCTGGGATTTCGAAAAAAATTCGCACGCGGTATTGCAGCGGCTGTTTGCCGAATTTAACCTGGCGCATAAATTAAAAACAGGGTTTGCCGAGTTTTACACTGCCTATAAAACCACCAACCTGCAGCTGTGGGCCATGTATTACCAGCGGCAGATCGATAAGGCCTACTTGCGCAACCACCGCTTTAACCTGGTGTTTCAGCTGTTTAACTACGATAATTTTGAAGAGAACCTGGTGATTACCGAAAGGTACCTGGCGCAGGCGCCCCACGGAAAACTTTTAAAGGAGGATTGCCTGCCTGTGCTTTCGGCGTTAAAACAGCATTTCAGCCTGCATATTATCACCAATGGCTTTAAGGAGGCGCAATCGGTGAAGCTGGATAACTGCGGCCTGCTGCCGTATTTTTCAACGGTGATCATCAGCGAGGAGCATCAGCTGCTGAAGCCCGACGAAAAAATATTCCGCCTGGCCGAATCGCTGAGCGGCGCCCTGCAGCACGAGTGTGTGATGATAGGTGATAACCTGGAGTGCGATGTAAAAGGGGCCATTAATGCAGGCTGGGAGGCCATACACGTTTCGGAGCTTAAGCCCAGCGGTTTTAGCGGGCACTCGGTAAGCCGGCTCAGCCAGCTGAAACCGATTTTTGGCGTGTAAACAGCTAAAAACTTACTAAAAACAGGTTGTGTAAAACCGGCGGATTGTAACAGTGAATCCCCTGATAATTGCAATAATTTTGATGGACTATGGAAATTAAAGAGAGTATCAAAAAATTATCGTTTGGCACCATTGTGAAACTCGGCGAGGATTTTTTAAAGGTAACCGTTAACAGCGAAGCCACGATCGATATCCCTCAGATGGAAGAAATAACCGAAGCGTATGATGACATGGTAGGGCCCGGCAAGCCGTTTTATTTGGTAACTATACTGCCAAACGATCTTAATCCCTCCAAAGAGCTGAGAGACTACTGGCGCCGGCCAGAGCGCAGCCGCCGCAAGCTGGCCGAAGCTGTGGTGATAACCGGCACCGCCATGGCGCTCATAGCAAGTTTTGTGAGCAAGTTTGAAAAACCGAGCCACCGCATCGAATATTTTAAGAACGAAAAAGAAGCTATTGTGTGGATCATGAAGGTGAGAGTGGATAATGCGTTATAAGACTGCATCAATAAAAAATTAATTTAAATATCCAGGTATGAAAGGGATTAAATCCATTTGTTTGCTGGCCGTGGTTTTTATGGTTCAATCCTGCGTTACCTATATTATTCCGCTCGAATCGTATAAGCAGCAATTTAAAGGAATGGATTCGACCCAGCTAAAAACGGTAAAAGTAACAGGCCCCCTGTATGGTACACAAAGTTACCTGGCCAATCCCATAAAAAAGATACAGTGCCAGACCAAGGATGGAAAAGCGGTTACGCTCGATAACAGCCCATCGATAGAGATGCGCATCACCTACATTAACGATAAAGGAAAAAAAAGACGGAAGATTTATTATTTTGACCGCACTGCGCTGATACACGGCACCATTTATGGGCTTGAGTCGAGAATTGCCGGCATTACTTCGCGCATCCCGGCAGATAGTGTGCGATTGATTGAGGTGCAGGACGGTGGTAAAAAATACCGGTATGCCGAGTAAAGGTGTCTCATTTACCGTTTCGGCGGTCGTACTTTCTCAAAATCCATTTGTGACGCTAAGTTCAGGGCAAAAGCAATATCAGTTTTTGAAGGAGCTACAGTCTATTTTTCGGCAGCAGCAAACACCTTTTCGCCGTTGATGTAGGTGGACAGTACCCTGGCCTTCAAAATGTCGGCCGGCGGGCATTTCATCAGGTCTGTATCCACTATTACAAAATCGGCCAGCTTGCCTTTTTCAAGGCTCCCCTTTTCGTTTTCTTCAAAATTGGCGTATGCAGCCCAAATGGTAATACCCTGTAAGGCTTGCCGGCGGCTCAGTGCATTCTCTTTCTGAAAGCCGCCGGCCGGAAAGCCTTTGCCATCCTGCCGCGCCACTGCTGCAAAAAATGTTTTAAAGGGAGAAATGTCTTCCACCGGGAAATCGGTGCCCAGCGCAATCAGCCCGGCGGCATCCAGCAGCTCGCGATAAGCATAGGCATGGGTTACGCGCTGCGCGCCCAGGCGATCGGCGGCCCAGTACATATCGCTGGTGGCATGCGTGGGCTGCACCGAAGGAATAATGCCCAGCTTAAATTTTTGAATGTCGCGCGGATCAATTACCTGTGCATGTTCAATGCGCCAGCGGCGGTTATTATTTTTGGCGCAGTGGCGCGCATAAATACCCATAATCACGTGCATAGCCGAATCGCCGATGCAATGCGTATTTACCTGAAATCCCCTTTTAGCAAGAACGGCCGCCTGCTGTTCAAAATGCCCGATGCTGCTCAGCAAAAAACCTTTCCAGTGTGGCTTATCATGGTAATCCTTAAACAGGCAGGCGCCGCGCGAGCCCAGCGCGCCATCTGCATAAAATTTAAAGGAGCAAACGTTGAGCCGCCCGGTTTTGTAAGGCCCTCTTTCGAGATAATAATTGTAGTTGGGCTGGCTGTCGCTCAGCATGGCATATATGCGCATTTTTAATTTACCGGCCTGTTGCAGGCTGTCAATCAGGGCAATGTCGGGCTGCATCACACCGGCGTCGTCAATGGTAGTAAGGCCATAGGCCAGGCAATTGTACTGCGCTTTCAGCAGTGCCTCCGAAAGGTCGCGCAACGTATGAGCTGGTATTTTATTTTTTACAAGATCCACGGCATTGTCTATTAACACACCGGTGAGTTTATTTCCAGCACGAATGATTTCGCCGCCGGGCATGCTGGTGTTTAAAGTGATGCCGGCGCGTTTCAGCGCCTCGCTATTGGCCAGCGCCGCATGGCCATCTACCCGGTAAAGCACCACCGGGCGCGAGGGAAACAGGCTGTCCAGCAAGCGGTTATCGGGATATTGTTTTTGCGGCCAGTCGTTCTGATCCCAGCCACGCCCAATGATCCAGGCATCGGCGCCGTAATAATTCACCGGTTGTGCTTTGCCGTCCATAGCACCCGGATCTTTTTTTGAAAAAGCCGCTACCCGCTCAGTTACTTCCTTAAACGAAGCGGTGCCAAACAGGTTTACCTGGCCCAGGCCAATACCATAGCCCATAAAATGGCAGTGTGCATCTATAAAGCCCGGAAAAACAGCCTTGCCCTGGGCGTTTACAACTTCCGCCGCTTCATACCCGGTTAAAACTTCGTTGTTGCCGCCAATGGCAATAATGCTTCCATCCTTCACCGCCAGCGCCTGGCAGGTGCTGAAGGCCGAATCAACGGTATAAATAGCGGCGTTGTGGAGAATAAGATCGGCCTGTTTTTTTGGAGTGCTGCAGCCTGCAAAAACAAGTGCCAGCAAAGCGGGAATAAAATAATATTTTAGCACCTTTAAATATAATTAAATATTATGTCGGCAGTACAAAACAAACAAATTGCCACCCTGTGGTTTAAAGCCTTTAACGAGCACCGGCTCGAACAGCTGCTGGCCCTTTACCACGAGCAGGCACAGCATTACAGCCCAAAGCTAAAAATAAGGCAGCCCCAAACACAAGGCCTCATAACAGGCAAAAGCGCCCTGCGCGCCTGGTGGCAGGATGCCTTTGACCGCCTGCCCAGCCTGCGCTACGAGGTGGTAAAACTAACGGCCGATGCGGAGCAGGTGTTTATGGAATACATACGGCATGTGGAAGGAGAGGAAGACCTGCGCGTGGGCGAAGTGCTGCAGATCGAAAAGGGAGTGATCGTTTTTTCGCGGGTGTACCATGGTTAATGGTATCTGGCACTGATGATCTGCCCTAGTTTTTATTTAAGAGGTGCGGCCCGCCCGCTATAAAATCATTAATTTCACAAACAAAAACTAACATTCAAAATGAAACGACTCATTATTTTACTGGCGGTTTTTCCGGCTATTTATTTTTCACAGCAAAAGCTAACCCTTGACGAGATATGGGGAAAATTTGCTTTTTCGGCTAAGCGGGCCGAGGGGTTTAATGTGCGCAACAACGGCCTTAATTATGTGGATATAGAGGAGTCGGCAGGGGTTAACAGCTTGTGGGAGTACGAGCTTAAAACCAGCAAAAAAATAAAGGAGCTTGTAAACGGCAACGATCCCAAATTTAACGGCAAGCCGTTGGATCTTACTACCTATGAACTAAGCCCCAATGAAGACAAGCTGCTGTTATCGGAAAATTTGGAGCATGTTTACCGCCGTTCGCCCCGCGCCAATTATTTTGTATACGATATTGCCACCAAAAAAACAGTGGCATTGAGCGATAAAGGCAAGCAGCTGTTTCCTCATTTTTCGCCCGATGGAAAAAAGATAGCCTTTGTGCGTGATAACAATCTCTATGTCAAAAACCTGGAATCGGGCCAGGAAACCACGGTAACGAGCGATGGCGAATACAACAAAATCAAAAACGGCTGGGGCGACTGGGTGTATGAAGAGGAATTTTCGAAAGCCGACTATTTTGACTGGAGCCCTAACAGCCAGTACCTGGCCTATGTGCGATTTGATGAAAGCCGGGTAAAAGAATTTACCATGGATATGTATAATGGAGAATTGTATCCCAACAGGTACACGTTTAAATATCCAAAAGCCGGCGAGGACAATTCCCTTGTATCGGTGCATGTGTTTGATATGAGCACGAATAAGACGGTGAATGCTGATATTGGCGCCGAAACGGATATTTATATTCCACGCATTGAGTTTACCAACGACGCTAAAACACTATGCATACAGCGCATGAACCGGCTGCAGAACAAGCTGGAGTATTTGTTTACCGATGCCACCAGCGGAAAAAGCAAGACAGTGCTTACCGACGAAAGCAAAACATATATCGACATCACAGACGATCTCCGGTTTGTAGGCAACAAGGGTTTTATAGTTTCGAGCGAGCGCGACGAGTACAACCACCTGTATTATTATGATTTGAGCGGCAAGCTCATTAACCAGATCACCAAAGGCAGCTGGGACGTGATAGAATTTAAAGGCTTTGATGAAAAAACCAACAGGCTGTATTATGTATCCACCGAAAATGGCCCTATTGTCCACGACGTGTACGGCGTACAGCTTGACGGGAAAAATAAAAAGCGGCTTTCGCCGAAGGACGGATTCAGCGATTTTAACTTTACCAATGGCTTTAAGTATTATATTTCCACCTACAGCAATGCCAATACACCGCCCGTGTATGAGCTGTACAGCATTGATGGCAAGCTCGTAAAAACGCTGGAAGATAATGCGGCGCTAAGAGATAAAATGAAGAACTATAAGCTGGCCACTAAAAAGTTTTTTACGTTTAAAAACAGCGATGGCATTGAGCTGAATGGCTGGATGATGAAGCCGGCGGATTTTGATTCCACAAAAAAATACCCGGTATATATGTACGCTTATGGCGGCCCGGGCAGCAACGAGTGCAGCAATGGCTGGGATGGCACCGATTATTTCTGGCACAACCTGCTGGCGCAGGAAGGCTACATTGTAACGTGCGTGGATAACCGCGGCACCCTGGGCCGTGGTCGGCAGTTCAAACACTGCACTTACCTGCAGCTGGGTAAGCTTGAAACCCTTGACCAGATTGACGCCGCCAAATACCTGGGCAGGCTGCCGTATGTGGATGCGTCGCGCATTGGTTTCCAGGGCTGGAGCTTTGGCGGATACATGGCGGCGCTTATGATCTCAAAGGGCGCCGATGTGATAAAAGCAGCGGTATCGGTAGCACCTGTTACCAACTGGAAGTATTACGATAACATTTACACCGAGCGGTTTTTACGCAAGCCGCAGGATAATAAAAGCGGGTATGAAGACAATTCGCCGGTCAATTTTGTAAAGAATATTAAAGGACGCTATTTGCTGATACATGGCAGCGGCGATGACAATGTGCATGTGCAGAATACCATGGAATTTGCCAACGCCATGGTGAATTACAACATTCCTTTTGACATGATGATTTACCCGAATAAAAACCATGGGATTTACGGAGGTTATACCCGCTTTCACCTGTACTCTAAAGTTTTAAATTTTATAAAAGAAAATTTATAAACAAGCCGTTTAAAATTTATATCTTGTAAATAGTTATCGCAAACTTTACAGGTATATCTAAATTCAAAGACAGGTTTAGCCTGAGCTCAAGAAAACGGCTGGTTGTTTTTACCGGGGCTGGTGTGAGCGCTGAGAGCGGCATCCGCACCTTTAGAGATACCGGTGGCCTTTGGGAAGAATACCGCATAGAGGATGTGGCCACGCCCGAGGCCTGGCACAAAAACCCAAACCTGGTGCTTGAATTTTACAACCAGCGGCGCAAGCAGGTAATTGAGGCCCAGCCCAATGCTGCCCATCTTTTTATTGCCGAGCTGCAAAAAAAGCTCGATGTGCAGGTAATTACACAAAACATTGACGATTTGCATGAGCGGGCGGGCAGCAAAAAAGTGCTGCACCTGCACGGCGAAATTATGAAGGCCCGCAGCACGGCCGATCAAAAGCTGATTTATAATTTGAGCCAGGCAGATATCAGGCCCGGCGATGTGTGTGAAAAAGGCTCGCAGCTGAGGCCGCATATTGTTTGGTTTGGTGAAATGGTGCCCGAAATGGAATTTGCCAACCTGCTGGCCGAATCGGCCGACCTGTTTGTGGTGATCGGCACCTCATTGAACGTTTATCCTGCGGCTGGCATTATTAACTTTGTATCGCCCAAAACTCCCAAGTGGCTGGTTGACCCAGGCGAGTTTAACCTTGACTACGTAAAAAACCTGACCCACATAAAGGCTGGCGCAGTAAAAGGGGTTGAAACGCTGAAAGACCAGCTGTTTAAATACCTTTAACTCAAAGAGGCACGAGACAGGAAGCAAGACAAAAGACACAAGATGAAGGATTAAAGAGGCTTTTGTAATTCAATATTTAAAATTCAAAAGGAGTATTAAAAAGGCAGGAGGCAAGAGACAAGACGCAAGATGAAGGACAGGAGTAGAAGGCAAAATATAGAATACAAGGTACATTGTACAGTATTCTATTAAAAACTAAGAACTCAACACTAAAAGCTGATTATTTTCTTCCCGGGCATTTTTTGCACCGGTCGCCTTTTTTGAATTTTTTGCAGCAGTCTTTTTTCTTTTTACAGCAGTCGCTGTAAATGCTTAAAGGACAGTTATTCTGGAAAAAGGTAAGAACTTTTGGTTTTTCTTCAAGCATTGCTGCAAAATTAGTTGGACCCTTTTGTTTTTTAAATACCCTAAAAGCGGTAATTTTCCCACCGCAAACTTTATACCAGCGAGTTTGTTGTTACGGCAATGGAATTTGAAGCTATCGATACCTGGCTGCCCGGTGCGGCCCAACCCCTGTTAATTGCAGGCCCTTGCGGGGCTGAGAATCCCGATCAGCTCCGGAAAACGGCCGAAGGTTTGAAAGCCTTGAATAAAGTGGCCCTGTTCAGGGCCGGCGTGTGGAAACCACGCACGCGGCCCAACGCGTTTGAAGGTAGGGGCGAGGAGGCCCTGAAATGGCTGGCAGATGTTAAAAAAGAATTTGGTTTTAAGCTCACAGTGGAAGTGGCCAATGCCCAGCATACCGAATTAGCCTTAAAGTATGGCATTGATGTGTTGTGGATCGGTGCCCGCACCACCGTTAACCCATTTAGTGTGCAGGAAATTGCCGATGTGCTGAAGGGGGTAAAGATTCCTGTAATGGTAAAAAATCCCATTCATGCCGATCTGCAATTGTGGATAGGCGCGCTTGAGCGCGTGTACAACAGCGGCATACGGCACATGGCGGCAATTCACCGGGGGTTTCATTTTTACGGCAAAACCAAATACCGCAATAAGCCCCTGTGGGCGTTGCCCATCGAGCTAAGGACTTTGTTCCCGCAGCTTCCTATTATTTGTGATCCCAGCCACATCAGCGGCAACCGTGAATTGATCCCACAGGTGGCGCAAAAAGCGCTGGACCTGGGCATGAACGGCCTGATGATAGAATCGCATTACGATCCGGCCATTGCCTTAAGCGATGCCGAGCAGCAATTAACACCGGCCCGGCTGAACGAGGTGCTTTCGAAGCTGGTGCTGCGAAAAGCCAGCGCCGATAATACAACGGTAACCGATAAGCTGGGAGAGCTGCGCAATATTATTGATGAAGTGGACGATGAGCTGATGAACGTGCTGAAAAAAAGGGTGCAGATCATTGAAGAAATAGGCCGTTATAAAAAAGAGCATAACATCACTATTTTCCAGCTGGAGCGCTGGCAGGAAATTTTACGCACCCGCGGCCAGTGGGCTGATAGAATGGGGCTTTCGCGGCAGCATGTGGAAAAGCTCTGCCAGCTGCTGCACGACGAGAGCATACGGGTGCAGAATGCGCTGATGAATAAATAGTTTTCTATTCCGGCTTATTATTTTGTGTTATATCACTCCACCTTAATAAAAGGTTGTGATACGCGTTCGGTGGCTGTAATAACTGTTATAAAATAAAGACCCGGTGCCAACGTGCTAATATCAATCTGGCTGTTTTTTAAAGCGACATGTCGCAATTCCCTTCCTGCAATATTCGTCACCACAATCTCGCATGGTCCTGCAGCATCTATGCTCAGCCAGTCTTTGGCGGGATTGGGATAAACCAGCAATTTTTTTTCGCTGCCGGTGCTCTGCAATCCTGTGGTTAGGCCACTGCAGGTAAGCGCGCCAAAGCCATCGAGCTTGCCATAACCCCAGCGGTTGTTGGGAATATTGGAAGTGGTGAATAAATCCTGGTAAGAACAATTAATGATATCCTGCCGCAATTGCGAAACGGTGGCCGCAGGGTATTTTTGAAAATACAAGGCTGCCAAACCGGTCACCACGGGGGCCGCCGCCGAGGTGCCGCCAAAGGTCATGTGTAGGCTGTCCTGTGTTACCGCAAATGGAAAATTCTGGATGAGCCAGCTTAAAATGGGCAAAGCACCGGTGGTGGCAATGTTCTCGCCGCTGGCAGCTATTTCGGGTTTTATGCGCCCATCGCGGGTAGGGCCAAAGCTCGAGGTTGGAAAAATGTCTCCATCGGTGCCGGGAAAAGAAGCCGTATTGCCGCTTACATCCACATAGGCCGTGCGGTCGGTATAATTGGCTACAGTAATTACGTGTTTTCCACACTGAAAACTGGTGCAAATGGTTTGCAGCGTATCGGGCCGCTTATAAAAAGTCATGGCGGGGAGCACACCGGTGTTGGGCAGGCCGGCTGATACATAATCGAAGCTCCAGGAATCTATTTTACCGGTACCATTGGTTGCAAAGCTCCACAGGTAATTAAGGCTGTCGGCACTGATGCTTACATCCAGGGCATACACGCCATCGCTGTAATCGCTCACTGTTTTAATAATGCCGATGCGGTTGCCGTTATTCACCAGCGTATCGGTATGGATAACGCCGAGCACCGAATCAATTTGCTGAAACGGCGTATGACCTTTGTAACTGAACGAGGTGTTGTGGTACGCTCCTATTCTGAAATTTACATTTTTGAAATCGAGGCTGTCGGCATACACCTGGAAATTGAGGGTGGCTGTGTTATTGGAGATCCATGTAAAATTAGTATCTGTGGCGCTGGTGACATAGCCCATATGAAACGGTACAGAGCCGGCATTGCCGGCAGCAGCTATCACGGCCCTGCCCGGCAAATTGTTTACCATGTTGTCGATCATTTGCGCCTGCAGATCTTTGCCATCGTGCGAACCGAAATAATCGCCCAGGCTAAGGTTGATCACAACGGGTTTTCCCAGCAGCGTGGCTTTGGTGATAATGTAGTTCATGGCATCGGTAATGGTTGGCCCGGGGTTATTAAAGTCAACAGCAACCGTAATAAGATCGCAGCCCGGCGCAATGCCCTTGTACATAGGCGCTGAGGCACCATTGCCGGCGGCCACTCCGGCCACCTTGGTGCCATGGCTCATTTCTACATAATCATCGTGTGTGCACAAGCCGCTGTCTATTTGTACGGCGCTCCACTCCCGCCCATAGTTATAAGGCTGAGGTGTGTTGGCTGCGGTCGAAAAATTCTGATCCCAGAGATAAGCAATGCGTGTTTTGCCGGTGCTGTCTTTAAAATCGGGATGATGTATGTCCGTACCGGTATCAATAATACCCAGTAATACCCCGCTGCCGTTGTATGACTGGCTGAGCGGTGCGGCGCCCGCATGTATTTTTAAAACATTACTTTTTCTTAATGCAGAATCGTCGAGCACCCGCAGTTTTTGCTGCACCAGCTCCATGCGCTGCACCCATGCCTGGGCCGACAGCGCTTTTACGGCCGAAAGCGGGAGCGTAACAGAAGCGATGTTGCCCGCCGAATAATGAAAATGCCCCTCAAATTTTTCGAGATGGTTTTGCAACAAGGCAATATCCCCTTTAACAAGGCAGGTAACCCGGCCTTCGGGGTTACCGTCTATTTCTTTGATCAGCGCAGTGTTCAGTTTGGTTTGCGCATGAAACAGCAGGCACCAATGAGCAAGTATAACTGCCAGCGTTTTTTTTGGCATGCTCCTTTTTTTTACGAAATTTACAAAATAAGCGCTTCATGTCAAACACACCCTTTACTCCAACCGGCAAGCCATTGGCAGCTGGCTTTGCAGAAAGCTGCGTTTTATACCCTCAAAACAATGCGCTGTACATTAACCAACAATTTTATACCTATGCACAATTGCTTGAAAAGGTGCAAATTGTTTTTGCGCAGTTAAACAGCACTCCTGTTCCCGATTATGTGGGAATTTACACAACCGAAAGTGTATGGACTTATGCGGCCATTCTTGCCATTTCGCTGAGCGGGGCAGCGTATGTGCCGTTAAACCCTAAGCTACCGCCGCAGCGGCTGCAAACCATTATTACTGCCTGTAAGCTGGCGTGCACACTCACCGAAGAGAAAATACCGTTTCATCATCCGGCGCGCGAAATCAGGATCCAAACGGAGTCTTTTATAAAAGAACGTTGCCGCGAAGCGGTTTCGCAAAAAATCGCGTACCTCTTATTTACTTCGGGTACCACCGGAACACCAAAAGGAGTGCCGGTAAGCAAAAGAAATACAGAGAATTTTTTTGAGCATTGCCGCAAGCATTATAATTTTAATGCGGGTGATAAATTTTTGCAGCCGTATGAACTGAGCTTTGACGTGTCGGTGTTTTCGATGTTTGCTGCCTGGAACGCAGGGGCCTGCGTATATCACGTGCCACAAACCGCACAAAAATACATGGATGTGGCGGCGATGATTAAGAACTTTGATATTACTGTAAGTTCGATGGTGCCAACCGCATTGATTTACCTCAGAAAATATTTACCCGAGTTTTCCTTTGCCAGCCTGCGTTATAGTTTTTTTTCGGGCGATAAGCTGCATCATTCGCTGGCGCTTGAATGGCAAAAAGCGGCGCCCAATGCCCGCCTTTATAATTGCTACGGACCTACCGAAACCACCATTGTTTGTACGCACTATGCCTGGAGCGAAGTGCAGTCGGCAAAAGAGTCGCGCAACGACACAGTGCCCCTGGGCCGGGCATTTGAAGGCATGGAGTTTGTGCTGATTGATGAGAGCGGAGAAATAACAGAGCGTGGAACGGGTGAGCTGTGTTTCTGTGGGCCGCAGGTAATTGAAAGTTATTTGAATGACGATGGCCCCGGAAAATTTTTTATGCACCAGGGAAAAAGATATTATAAAACCGGCGACCTGGCGGAGCTTAACGGAGAAGGCAACCTGCTGTTTTGCGGCAGAAATGATACACAGGTGAAAATAAACGGCTACCGTGTTGAATTGCAGGAAGTAGAACGGGCAGTTTCAGCCGCCTGCAACAAGCCTGCGGTTGTGGCAATGATAACAGAAAAAAATATCGGGTTGCTGGTTGCCTTTATTGAAACGGATGACCTGGATGAACCTAAGCTAAAAGGCGCGCTGAAGGAGCTTTTGCCTGGGTATATGATACCGGGCAGGTATATTGCTGTGGAGCAGTTTCCACGCAACCTCAATGACAAGGTGGATGTAGCACAATTAAAACTTCATGTACATGAATAAGAAATTGACAGACCAGGTTCAGCAGGTGTTTCGCCAGGTGTTTCAGGAGCCGGCGCTGGTCATCAGCTCTGAAACAACTGCCGCCGACGTGCCGGGCTGGGACTCGCTGACGCACATGACTCTGATTGCCGGGCTGGAAGAGTTTTTTTCGATCGCGTTTACGTTTGATGAAGTGAGCCGGTTTAAGAATACCGGCGATATGATCCGGTTGATTGCTAAAAAAACTGGCCATGCCGTTTAACTCACCGCAATTTTTATTTTTTTTGCTGGCCGTAGCGGGGCTTAATTTTTTTATTGGCAGCAAATTGCGGCTGTTATTGCAGGTGCTTGCCAGTTGTATTTTTATCGGCTGTTTCAATCTGGCTTCGCTCCTGACAGTGATCCTTTTTTCGTTGTTTAATTTTACTGTTGGTGTAAACCTTAGCAAAAAAAGGAGTTCGGTGTTGTTTTATACCGCTGTACTGGTTAACGGCCTGGGCATCCTCGTCAACAATTATATTTTATCGGCAAACGGCGCCTGGTTCTTTTCCCTTGGCAGCACCGAGTTTCGCGTGTCAGAACTATTGCTGGCAGTAGGTGTTTCATTTTATGGCCTGCAACACATGGCTTATTTAATAGATGTGCGGGCAAAAAAAATACCGGCTGAAACAAACAGCCTGAATTTTTTATGGACCTCGGTTTTTTTTCCGAAGTTCATCAGCGGCCCTATCAGCCTTTACGAGCAGTTAAAACCGCAGCTTCCTTTGTTGCGCCCCTCGGCACCGCTCATGTGGCAGGGGTTTAACCGCCTGCTGCTCGGGCTCTTTAAAAAAATGGTCATTGCCGACCGTTTGGCGCCTTCTGTGAGCTCGGTGTTTGATTACCAGGATGCGCTGCCGGGTATTACCGTTCTGATGGCAGCGGTATTTTTTACCATTCAACTGTACTTTGATTTTTCGGGGTATTGCGATATGGCGCTTGGCGCAGCAAAACTAATGGGCATAGAGCTTCCCGAAAATTTTGATGCTCCCTTGCGCTCCACTTCTGTTACGGTATTCTGGCGCAGGTGGCACCAATCGCTGATCCATTTTTTAACACATTACGTGTTTTACCCGGTATCGTTCCGTTACCGCCGGTTCAAAAAACACGCTGCCGCTATTGCCATCGCTGTTACGTTTCTTATCTCAGCGGTATGGCATGGAATTGGACTCACCTTTATGGCCTGGGCCATTTGCCATGTGCTTTTCTTATTGGCAGAGCTTTATTTAGGAAGCGGAAGAAAACGCCCTGCAAAGAAAAACCCCTTGCTCAAAACGGGTGCGGCACTATGGGTATTGTTGCTGGTGGCGTTCAGCAATTTATTTTTCAGGTCCACCGGAACCGCCAATGCACTTCATTTACTGAACAACCTGTTTGCAGCCGGTTCTTTTTTACCGGATAGCTGGGTGGTTCAGTTTATAGCTCCCCTGGCGGTGGGGGGCCATCAGCTAGAACATTTTAATCTTGTTATTACCGTTTTTTTTGCGAGCATCTTTTTATTGTTTGAAAGAAGGATTATAATGCGGTTCAATGCTATGACTTTTAATGGTGTAATGACTTTTATAACTCTGGTACTCATTTTTTTATTCGGGGTGTTTAACAGCGGCCATCGGTTTATTTATATGCAGTTTTGATGAAAGCAGGATTTAAAATAACACTGGTAATTGCGGCTGTATGGCTTTGTTTGGTAGCCTTTGAAAAGCTGTATGATTTTGGCTTGAAGCACAACCAGAACATAAAATTATCGGCCATTGGCCGGATTCCGGCTAATACGGCCCTGCTGGTTCACGGACCCTGCGAGCCGCTGTGGATGATTTCGCCGGCCCTGCTCGACAGTCACACCCGCGTTCCTTCGTATAACCTTGCGCTTAGCCACAGCGATTTTGCCGATAATTACCTGCACCTGCACTTGTATTTAAAAAGCCATACCGCCCCAAAATACCTGTGGCTGTATATTACCCCCGAATCGATGGACAGACGCTACAATACGTTTAATTCATATCGTTTTGCACCTTACCTCCATGATTCGGTGGTTGCCGGAACGGTGAAGGAAAACGACCCGGATTATTTTGCGTGGTGCTTTGTGCCCTTTATGCGTTACGCCTATTATGGCAATAAAATTACGTTTGATGTGCTGCAGGGATACAAGCATTATTTTGCCGGGCGGAAAGAAGCTTATTATCCCAACGGGTTTGAGCCGCCTGCCAACCGGGTATGGGGCAACCATGCGGCAGAATTTGCCGAGCTGTACCATAAAAACACCCTTTTTAGCTGGGATACGCTGCGTGAAAAATACCTGCTCAAAACCATCCGCCTGGCTCAACAGCATGGTGTAAAAGTGTACCTGTACGAATCGCCGGTATTCTATGGAGCCTTAGCATATCAACCCAACCGGCACCAAATTCTGCAAAAAATTAAAAGGCTGGCCGATAAACAGCGTGTACCCCTTATTCTTTTCGATCAGCTGCAAATGGCCCATGATAAGAGCTTATATATCTCTACGCTTAATTTTAACCTGAAAGGCATCCGGCAGTTTAACGATACGCTTGGCCGGTATATCCGGCAGCAGCAGCTGACCGACAGCCTTTGTGCGCCATATTAATCCTTTTTTACCAGCTTTATGGTTTTAACTGTGGCTGATGTGGTGTATCGAAGCAGATAAATGCCATCACTTAAATATTCGAGCGGCACGCTTTGTATGCCTTGTGCAACAGGGGTTTCCATTACAATACTGCCCAGGGTATTGTAGATCATTACCTGCCCGCTGGCTGGCGCTTCAATAAATAATGCAGGGCCGGCCGGGTTCGGATAAATTTTCGGGGAGTTGTTGTTTTGAACGGTTTCGCTCATGCCGGTGCAGGCCATTACCTGCACAGTTACGTTTATACTGCTGCTGCAGCTGTTGCTTCCTACACCCGTAACACTGTAAACCGTTGTGGACAGCGGGCTCACCGTGATGCCCGGATTGATGCTGTTGGTGCTCCAGGAGTAGGAGCCGGCGCCGGAAACTGTAAGGCTGGCCGACTCGCCATCGCACAAAAGCGTATTGCCCGATACGGCTAAGGCAGGATTATTATTTACGGTTACTGTCACTACCGCTTCTTCCCAGCAGGTGGTTAATGTGCTGGTGCCTGTAACCGTGTATGAACCGGTGCTGTTTGGCGTAAAGGAATACAAGGCCCCGGCAGGTCCCTGGGCCCAGCTGTAATTATCGGCGCCCAAGGCGGTTAAAGTAACGCTTTGACCTTGGCAAACCGGCCCAGGACCCACAATGGTTACAGATGGCGAAGCGTTTAAAGTAAAGAAAGACGACGATGTAACAGAACACATGCCTAAAGACAGCACGTAAGTGAATGTATTGGCCCCGGTATTTGCAAACGTGGGAATAATAACACCGTTGGAAAGAATGGAAGGATTGCTTCCGTTAAACTGCCCGCCCGGCGGGTTGGCTACAATGGTGTAAGCCGGCGAGCTGTAACACAGCTGAGGAATGGGGCTAATGGTTGGCGTGGCCAGGTTGATGCCGGTAATGGAGAGTGTTTTTGTTTCGGGACAATTGATGGCGGTGGGAGTGACGACTACTGTGTATACCAGGGTGCTCACACTGCCTGGGGCGATAACCGGTTTTATAACGGTAGCCTGGGTATTGGCATTGTTGCCCTGCAGGTAAAGATTGGGGGCCCACAAAAAAGTGTACTGGCCAGGCTGTGTGGCATTGCTGAAGCTGATGGCTGCAGATAAAGAATCGCCGGCACAAAGGGAGGAGGTTAAGGGACTGAGTGCAAAATTGGAAACCGACTGTGTGTTTACCACAAAGGTGGTTGAATAACTGCAGATACCGTCGGTTGACAAAGCTGTGTAACTTGTGCCGGCCGGCAGGTTGTTGATGGTGAAATTAGTTGAAGCCGGTGGCGGTGCTACAGTGTAGGGTGTTGCCGATCCTGGAAGATAAACGGAATAGGCATTGGCGGTTAAAGGAGAGCCGGTGGCAGGGTTCATGCGTAATACAACGGTTCCGTTGGTGCTGTCCTGGCAGATGAGCTGGTTGCTCCAAACAATCAGGTAGCCGGGCGAAACACCGCTGAGGGTGTATTGTACCGAATCGCGGCAACCCTGGGCTGTTGTATAACCCAGGTGATACATGCTGCCGTTGGTGGCAGGGTTCACTGTATATCCTGAACCGGTGCTTCCTGAAATAAGCGTGGTGGCATTGTACCACTTATAATTGGCGCCTGCCTGCGGAGCCGCCAGGTAAGCGGTGTTGCCGCAAAAGCGCTGGGTAACGGGGTATACCAGCGATTGGCTGCCAACCGTTACGGTGGTGGCAGAAGAACCACAGCCGGTTGCAGGAATTGCAGTTACCACTACCGAGTAAACGCCGGGTGCAAGATTAGGGATCACCGACGAGGTGGTAATGATGGATGGACTTGTGCTCCAGCTATAAGTATAGCCTGCCCCGCTTCCCATGGCCTGTATGCTGGCCGTGCCACTGGCGCCAAGCGGGCACGAAGGGCTTGTGCCCTGGCCAATGATGGAAACCGTAGAGTATTGCAAAGTATCCTGTGCGACAAATGTGCAGCCCGAAGCGGTTACGAGTTGAACAGTATAAACGGCACCCACCACTGGATTAGGGATTGTTAATACCTGCGTGGTGGCTGTGGGCACGGGAGGATTGCCGGGGGCAAACCACTGATAGGAGGCATAGCCCAGCGGGGCAGTAATCTGGGCCTGCGAGGCCCCAGGACAGAAGCTCATCCAGGTAGAGGTGCCGATATTGGTAAGGCCCGGGTTTGTTAGCCCTGCGCTGCACTGTGCATCAAAATACAGGCTGCCGGCGTGGGCACCATAAATGCAATCCTTGTTTATCACATCAATGGTAACGCAGGTACCTATAAAAGCGCTCAGGTCGATGGTTTTTACCTGCCAGTCGGTCCACGACCAGCTGTAGCTAAAACCGCTGGCCACGCTGTAGCTGGCGCTGCCATCGCCGCAGCCGGCAGGATAAGCGCTCATGTCGGAAGAAGTGCAGGTAAGCACGTTGCCCAGGCAATCAGATACGATTACTCTAAATGCTGGCTGCTCGCAGCATAAGTGTATGGAGTTTTCCCACATACCGGCAAAGGCGTATACAAACAAGCTGTTGGCGGCTGTTACAGGAAAAGTTTGCGAGAGTTTGGTTTCGAGGCCGCTTGGAAAAGTATTGTTCAGCTGAACAATGGCAGTGCCACCGAGGGGAGAAGCATTTAATGGGGCCTGGTAAAGTGCCGACCCAACTGGCAGTACATTGGGAATGGGTGTGTTGTGCACCCAGAATTCGGAGCTTCCCTGAAAATAAGCACCGGGGCTGCTGCAGGTGCCAAAGGTTTTGCTGCTTACCGTCCAGCCGGCCACAGCGTTGCCCATATTGGGATAAAAACCGGCCGGCGTTTGCTCAAAGCCTTCGTTTACGCAGGGAGCGGTATGGATAGTATGATTGTTGCCACCTGGCTTCAACGTATGTAATGCATTGGCCGGAGATGCTTCCGGCGGGTAATAATTTGCGCGAATAAACTCCCGTTTCAGACGGCTAAGATAACCGGCATATTCGGCGCCATTTACGCCATGGTTATGCAGTTTGGTGCTAATGGCGGTTTCGTCAAAACCGCGCAGCGAATCGCCGTAATTACTATACTGTTCATGGATCATCGCTTCACGGATGCCAACCTGGGCTTTGCTGTAAAAGCAGACAAAAACGAGACCGAATAAAAAGAGTAGAGGTGTTTTTAGCATAAAACAAAGTTATAATAATTGCTGAAAAAACCCGGAAATTCAGGGATGCAGCTTTACAGGTGGTCGGTTTTTTTAGTGATTGACAGGTTGGATGCTGCCTTTGATTTTTCAGAGCTTTTTCCTGAAAAGCTCCCACAGCACAATGCCTATGCTTACTGAAATATTGAAAGAGTGCTTACTGCCCGCCTGCGGTATTTCTATCACGCCGCTGCATTGGTCAATTACTTCCTGCTCCACGCCATACACTTCGTTTCCAAACACCAACGCTGTTTTTTTTCCTTTGTATTCCACAGCATTAAGCGCCATGCTGTTTTTTGCCTGCTCAACGGCATATACGGTATAATTTTTTTGTTTGAGCCGGGCAACGGCTTCCAGCGTGGTGCCGGCATAATGCCAGCATACGGTGGCAGTGGCACCCAGGGCGGTTTTTTCAATTTCCTTATTGGGAGGAGTGCCTGTAACGCCGCACAAAACAATCTCCTCTATCAAAAAAGCATCGGCAGTGCGAAAGGCAGACCCCACGTTGTTGAGGCTGCGCACATTGTCCAGCACCAGCACAACAGGCTGCTTTTCAGCGCGTTTAAACTCTTCTGTACTCAGGCGGTTCAGGTCTTCATTCCGTATTTTCTCATTCATAAAAGTAACTGGGCAATCAATAAAAAACCGTATCTTTAGCGGTAAATCTATCTTTCTTTTTTGTGAAGTTAAGTAAAGAATTTAAAATAGGTATTGTGGTGGTTTGCTCCATTGCTGCCTTTGTATGGGGGATCAATTTTTTAAAAGGCACTAACCTTTTTTCGCACAAGTATTACCTCTATGCGGTGTATCCTAAAATCGACAATCTTATTCCTGCCAACCCCCTTCTC
The DNA here is from genome assembly GCA_044221905.1 of Bacteroidia bacterium. Lineage (GTDB taxonomy): Bacteria > Bacteroidota > Bacteroidia > B-17B0 > Aurantibacillaceae > Aurantibacillus. The sequence goes on along the minus strand of JBGAOE010000001.1, from coordinate 1,663,897 downwards.
ATTAAGGGATATAAGATCGGGCAGGTAAACAGCATTACCCTGATACAACACCAGGGCGAAACAAAAGTGCTGGTTAAATTTATTCTTACGGAAGATGTGGACATTCCAAAGGGTTCCATTGCACGGGCGATCAGCGCCGACCTGTTGGGTTCCAAGGCGGTGGAGATCATTCCCGGCAAAAGCACCGAGCTGGTAAAAAGCGGCGATACCCTCATTGCAGAAACAGAGCAGGGGCTTAAAGAATCCTTCAGCAAGCAGTTTGCACCCATCCAGGCCAAAGCTGAAAACCTGATCGGAAATATCGACAGCGTGATGACCGTAGTGAACATGATGCTGAATGCCAGAACCCGTGATAACATTGAGAAAACCTTTGAAAGCGTAAAGCGCGCCATCATCAGCCTCGAAAAAACCGCGTATAAGATCGACGACCTGATTGGCAGCGAAAAGGCAAAAATGTCTGCGATCCTTTCCAACCTTAGCAGCATTACCTCCAACCTGAGCAAAAACGAGCAAAAAATAAACAACATTCTCGGCAATGTAAGCACCATTACTGACAGCCTGGCCAAAGCCAATCTTAAATCGGCCGTTGAAAATGCCAGCAAATCGCTTAAGGAAATGAACATCCTGCTGGCCCGCATCAATGATGGGCAGGGCACGCTGGGCAAGCTGGCCAAAAACGATTCCCTGTATAATAATCTCAATAAATCGGCCGAGGACCTTGATAAGCTGCTGGCCGACCTGCGCCTCAATCCCGGACGCTACGTCCATATTTCTGTTTTCGGAAAAAAGGAAAAGAAGACTAAAACCAAAAATTAGGGAAGATGATCAGCTCAGTTATTTTCTGTGTGTTTACAATAGCGGCATTCGGCTATTTTTTTATCAATGTAAAAAAGCTCCGCCGGAATGTCATGATCGGCAAAGATGTTTCGATTACCGACAACAAGGGTGAACGTTGGAAAACGATGCTGCTGGTAGCTTTAGGTCAAAAGAAAATGTTCACGCGCCCCATTCCGGCCGTGCTCCATTTGTTTCTTTACACGGCGTTTGTGATCACGCAGATTGAGCTGCTCGAAATTATTTTTGACGGTGTTTCCGGTCATCACCGCGCTTTCAGAAGCGGCCTGGGCGTTTTTTACACCTTTATGGTAAGCTTTATCGAAATTCTTTCGGTGCTGGCTTTTATCGGCACCATTGCATTTTTATCGCGCCGCAATTTATTAAAGGTGCCGCGCCTGGTGAAGAGTGAGCTGAATGGCTGGCCACGGCTGGATGCTAACCTGATTCTGATTATGGAGCTTACGCTTATTTGTTTTATTTTTATGATGAACGGGGCCGATGAAGTGTTGTACTCTCGCAATTTATCGCACGCAGAAAACCTGGGCGACGGCTCATTAAGGTTTTCCATCAGCAGCCGTTTGGGCCCGTTGTTGTTTGGCGGGCTTTCCGAAAGCGGGCTTCATATGGTGGAACGCATCGGCTGGTGGGGCCACATCACCATGGTGTTTGGCTTTTTAAATTACCTGCCCTTTTCAAAGCACCTGCACATTGTGCTGGCTTTTCCCAACACTTATTTTTCGAACCTGCAGCCCAAAGGAAAATTTAATACGCTGGCCACGGTTACCGATGTGGTGGCACCCAATTTTGATCCTTCCTATCAGCCCAAAACCGACCCGGCACACCCTGAGCGTTTTGGCGCTAAAGATGTGCAGGACCTGAGCTGGAAAAACCTGCTGGATGCTTATTCCTGCACGGAGTGCGGGCGCTGCACCTCTTCCTGTCCTCAGAACATCACTGGCAAATTATTATCGCCCCGAAAAATTATGATGGATACCCGCGACCGCATGGAAGAAGTGGGACGCAACATGGATCAGAATAAGGGCGTGTTTGTGGATGATGGTAAAGCATTGATAGGAGATTACATCAAACCCGAAGAGATCTGGGCCTGCAATACCTGCAACGCTTGTGTGCAGGAATGCCCGGTAAACATCGATCCGCTGGCCATTATTGTGGAGCTGCGCCGCTACCTGGTGATGGAGCAAAGCCAAAGCCCTAACGAGCTGAACGGCATGTTCTCAAACATCGAGAATAACGGCGCGCCCTGGCAGTTTAGCCCTGCTGATAGGGGGAATTGGATAAACGAGGCTTATAACCACTAAGACACTAAGATCACGAGGAACACTAAGAAAATGATAATATAAAAGAATAAGAGGTATTGATCAGGTGGTGACTCAAAAGTATATCAACGAGGTTTCTTATACGATAGTTGGATGTGCGATAGAAGTACATAAACATCTTGGTCCCGGCCTTTTAGAATCCGTTTATCATACTTGTTTAATTGACGAATTGAGAAGCAAAAATTTACAGTTAAAATCACAGTTGCAGGTGCCGGTTAATTACAAGGGAAAAATTTTAGATAGTATGCTCAGACTGGACCTTTTGGTAAATGATTTGATTATTGTTGAATTAAAAGCAGTAGAAATGATGATACCCTTATACAAAGCTCAGCTATTATCGTATTTGAAGTTAAGCGGAATGCCAAAGGGGTTGTTGATCAATTTTCATTGCGAGAATATTACCCAGCAATTGGTTCCTCTCGTAACGGAAGAGTTTTCTAAATTGCCGAAAGAATAATACCATTAATAATTTCTAAGTGTCGCTTAGTGCTCTAAGTGCCTTAGTGGTAAGAGAATATAAATATGAATAAAACAGAGGTACCAACGGTTGCCGATATGCTCGCAAAGGGCGAAACTCCCGAGATTTTGTTCTGGGTGGGCTGCAGCGGCAGTTTTGATGATCGCGCTAAAAAAATTACCAAAGCCATTGTGCGCATTTTAAACCATGTAAATATAAAATTTGCCGTGCTTGGCGCCGAGGAAAGCTGTACCGGCGATCCGGCCAAACGCGCGGGCAACGAGTTTTTGTACCAGATGCAGGCCATGCAGAACATAACCGTATTGAATGGCTATGAGATCAAAAAAATAGTAACTGGCTGTCCGCACTGCTTTAATATTCTTAAAAACGAATACCCGGCCCTTGGGGGCAATTACGAAGTGGTGCATCACACCCAGCTGGTGCAGGAGCTGATTGACCAGGGCAAGCTCAAAGTGCAGGGCGGCGAATTTAAAGGCAAAAAAATAGTATTTCACGATCCCTGCTACCTGGGGCGAGGCAACAATATTTACGAAGCTCCGCGCGAAGTGATAAAAAAACTGGACGCCGAGCTTGTGGAAATGAAACGCAGCAGGGCCAAAGGTCTGTGCTGTGGCGCCGGTGGCGCACAAATGTTTAAGGAAGCTGAAAAAGGAAACAGGGAAGTGAACGTGGAGCGCTCGGAAGAAGCGCTGGCACTCAATCCCGATGTGATAGCCCTGGGCTGCCCGTTTTGCAATACCATGATGACCGATGGCGTAAAACACTTTAACCGCGAGGATAAAACCAAGGTGCTGGACGTTGCCGAACTGATTGCCAATGCCAACGATCTTTAATACCATGGGCAGGCTTGTTTTTCTTTTTTCTCTTGCTATTTCACTTGCGGCGATCACTTCCTGCCAAACAGAGCAGGATAAGGCTTTAGCCGCCGATAATTTAAAAGCCGACAGCCTCAGCGCCAGGCTCAACTCTCCTGAATTGAAAGCAGTAAATGCAGAGCTGCTGAAAGATCCTGGCAATGCCGGATTGTATAATAAGCGGGCTCTCATTTATCTTTCCATTAAGGAATATGAAGCTGCAGCCAACGATGCCATGCGCGCTATGCGCCTCGACAGTGCCACGGCCCTGTATCGCTTAACGCTGATAGACGCTTACTTCAGTGCCAACAAAACGCGCCAGGCCAAAGACGAGCTGGAGCTTACCGTAAAAAAATTCCCCGAAAGCACCGAGGCCCTGATGAAGCTGGCCGAGCTTTATTTTCTGGTAAAACAATATCAAAAAGGGATTGATTATGTAAACAAAGCCCTGAAAGTAGATGCCAATCTTGCACGGGCTTATTACATCAAGGGCAGCATTTACCGCGAAAGCGGCGATACAGCCAGGGCTATTTCAAGCCTCGAAACGGCGGTGGAGCAGGACAACAAATACGAAGATGCGTTTTACGACCTGGGCCTGATATATGCCGCCAAAAGAGATCCATTGGCCATGGAGTATTATAATAATACGCTGCGCATCAATCCATCCAATCAACTGGCTTTGTACGCCAGGGCCCGTTTGCTGCAGGATTTGGGTAAAACCGACCAGGCAATTGCTGAATATCAAAGCATTACCGGCAAATACAAAACCTGCGATAACTGTTATTATAACCTGGGCGCTATTTACCTGGAAATAAAACACGATAATAAAAAAGCGCTGGATTGTTTTACAAAAGCCATCGAATTAAATCCCAATTACCTGGAAGCTTATTTTGCGAGGGGCTACACCTATGCGAAGCTGAACGATAAAGAAAGCGCCCGTGCCGACTACAACATGTGCCTTAAAATACAGCCCAATTACGAAGCGGCGGTAGAGGGGCTTAACAATTTATGAGCGCTTTAAACCCTAATTATACCTTATTCAACCAACAAACATGAAACTCGAAAAGAAACACGTGGGCATCGCCTTGCAGGGCGGTGGGGCTCATGGAGCCTTTACCTGGGGGGTGCTGGACAGGCTGCTGGAAGAGGACGCCATTGTGGCCGAGGCCATGTGCGGCACCAGCGCCGGCGCATTAAATGCGGTAACCTGCGCTTACGGCTTGCACCTGGGCGGACCTCAAAAAGCCAAGGAGCTGATGGACAAGCTCTGGCGCAAGGTGTCTGAAACGGGCGGCTTTTTTTTCAAGCCCGGCATGTTTGATAAAATGTATGGCAACGGCGATATTTACAACAGCCCGGGCTACATGTTCTTTAATGCGGTGTCGCAGGTATTTTCGCCTTATAACTTTAACCCCGCTAATTACAACCCCCTGCGCGACATCCTTACCGATCTGATCGATTTTAAAGAACTGCAGCTTTACAATAAAAAAAAGCTTTACATCTGCGCCACCAATGTAAAAACAAACCGCGCCAAAATTTTTTCCAATAAAGATATTACACTGGATGCCCTGCTGGCTTCCACCTGCCTGCCACAGGTGTTTCAGGCGGTTGAAATTGGCGGGGAGTACTACTGGGATGGCGGTTACATGGGCAACCCGCCCATATTTCCCATTATTACCAACACCAGTGTAAAGGACATTGTGCTGGTAAAAATAAATTCCATCAACATTAACTCGGTGCCTACCACCGCCCGCGATATTGCCGACCGGGTAAATGAGATCTCGTTCAACAGCAGCCTGATCAACGAAATGAAGCTGATCCATTACCGCAATGAGCTGATCCGTAACGGCATTCTGAAAGCCAATGAGCACAACCGCGAGATTTTTGTACACACCATCAGCGGCTATAATGCGCTTAGCCAGCTTAAGTACAGCAGCAAGATGAATGTGTCGCTCGATTTCTTACTCGATCTGAAAGAAAAAGGAAGACAGATTGCCGATAACTGGATCAGAACCGATTACCCGGAAGTGGGCCATAAATCGACCTTTGACGTGGAGGAGCATTTTTTCGGAAAATTGTAGAACAGGCCCGGGGTCATTTAACTTTCTTTAGAGCAGGGCCGGTAAAATTTTAGTAGTTTTAAGCTTTTAAAAACAGTTCAGCCAGCCGGATGTTCCATTCTTTTAACAAGCAAAGCACCTTTGCATTATCCCGGTTAACGGGAATGATACTTACTTTGCTTATTATTTTTACCGGCCGGGCGCAGGTATATTACTCTACCAGCTCAAATTACTTAAAAGTTAAAACCGAAAAAAACAATCTTACTTCAAACTACCATTACGCGTACCCTGACACAAACATTACGGAGCTCAACAATTTTTTTCCGCGTAATTTTATGGGTAATGTTGGCCTGCCTTCGCCCACATATCTGTTTGGCTACGGAACCGGTGATCTTGGTTTTCGTTTGTTCGATCCGCCGCTGACTAACGACCGGATTTCTGAAAAGCAGGTAGAATATTACCGCTCAAAAGGGCCCTATGCCAACCTCACAGGTATTGCCGGCAGCAAGCTGTTGCAGATTTTTAAATTATCGTTTACGCATACTTATAAGGACAAGATCAACTTTACGCTCAAATTTAACCGCTACAGCTCGCAGGGATTTTATAAAAACCAGCAAACCTACGCCAACAATTTTTACCTGAGCAGTAACTATGCAACACGGTCAGGGCGCCTGGGCTATTATTTTTACGTGTTGAGCAATGGCAACAAAAACCAGGAGAACGGCGGCATTAAGGATGTGCTGCTGAACGATTCCACATCAGGGCTCAACAAATCTTTATTGCCTATAAAATTAAGCGGCGCCACGCGCGCCAACCGCGAAATAAAGCTGATGTTTAACCCCTGGCTGCGGCTGAACAGGGTTGGCGATTCGCTTCATGGGTTGGATCATTACCTGCAGGTAAAAACGCACATCGGGTTCAATACGTTCAGGTACAAGGATACCCGCATTTACGACGATAAATTTTATAACCTCTACCACCTGGATACCACATTGACGCTCGACAGTGCCAACCTGCGGCAATTTTCGAATGCCCTGGCGTATAGCCTGCTGAGCCGCAATGGTAACATCGCTTTTTCGGCCGGGTATAAAAACGAGGTCAGCAGCCTCTGGCAAAAAAGCGCAGATGTTTTTTATAACCACATTGTTACATCTGACTTTGCCTACAGAAAAAATCTGGCTGCAACAGATTCACTGAAAAGCCGCAACCTGGAATCGGCTATTAACGGGCAGTACATTGTTTCGGGTATTAACTCAGGTAATTTCAAAATCGAGAGCAATTCGTTTTTTGCATTTAATGCCCGAAAAAACAGGCTGGTTTTTTTGGACGCGTTGTACGAAAAGCGTAACCCGGATTATATCTACAATTACTGGATCAGCAATCACTTCAGATGGGAAAATAACGGCTGTAAGCCACAGGAGCAGCTGCAGTTGAGGCTGGGAAGCCGTTTGGGGAAAAGTTTTTCGGCCCATGTATTTTACTCGGCCATTAACCATTACCTGTACTTTGATACGCAGGCCCTGCCAAACCAATACAATTCATCCATTGCCAATATTGGAGTAACGCTGGGCTATACACAGGTGTTTTTTAAGCACCTGGGGCTATTGCTGAATTATACCTACCAAAGCACCAGCGCTGCCGCATACATAAGAATGCCGCAAAACGCCGGCACGGCAAAGCTGTTTTACAGCGGCAATTTATTTAAAAACAATTTGCAGCTGCAGGTGGGCTCACAGCTGCAGGTTTACCAGGGTTTTACGCCCTATGGCTATATGCCGGCCACACAGGTGTTTTATCTTCAGGACCGTTATACCACCGATGTTTATCCGTATGTGGATGTGTTTATCAACGCCCGCATCCGGCCCGTGGCTTTTTTCCTGAAAATGGAAAATGCCTTAGGCAATGGGGCTGCCGGCAATAATTATTTTTTTGTGCCTGGCTACTACCAGCCCGACCGGGCGTTCCGTTTTGGCCTGAGCTGGACCTTTTTTGATTAAAGATATATTAACGGTTATTCCAAAATATTCAGGATCATGCTGAACTCGGTTCAGCATCTCTAGATCCCCTGATTTCAACCAGAACAGACCTTGAAACACTTGTCCCGAGCGGATAGCTATCGGCTTTGTTTCGGAAAGTGCAGGGTGATGGTGAAACCAGTTAAGTAATAAGGAATAATTTGTGTAATTAGAGAAATTGGTGGCGTGTCAGCTATCTTAATTACCAATTTTTAACGCTCAGGCATGATGGTACTTTTCGCCCCGCAAAATGGTAAAAGCCCGGTATAGCTGCTCCGTAAAAAACAAGCGGATCATCTGGTGCGAAAAGGTCATTTTTGACAGGGAAAGTTTTACATCGGCTCTTTTGTAAACCAGCTCGTCAAACCCAAAAGGCCCGCCGATTAAGAAAACCAGGCGTTTTACCGAAGCGTTCTGTTTTTTAGCGATAAAGCCCGAAAACTCGGCGGAGGTCATTTCTTTGCCATTTTCGTCGAGCACCACCAGGTGGTCGTCGTTCGAAATATGGCCCAGGATCAGCTTGGCTTCTTCGGTTTTTTGCTCGCCAAACGAGCGCTGGCGCACCGTTTTTGGCACATTAATTGTGTTTATTTCAAACGGGGTATAATTTTTAAGCCGTTTCACATAACCGTCAATTCCTTCGGCCAGGTAACTATCCTGTGTTTTGTCAATCTGGAGCAATAAAATCCGCATGCTATAAAAATGCAAAATTTAATTAACTTTGCAGTAAACAAATGAAATTATTCGTCTATATCTCTTTCCTGTTTTCGGGCCTGTTTTATAACACGCTGGAGGTAAGTGACGATGTGATTGCTGCGCTCAGGCAGGGCAAAGCATCGGAGCTGGTAAGGTTTTTTGATGAAAAGGTATCCATCAAGCTCATTAACCAGGAGGACGTATTAAGCAAATCGCAGGCAGAGTCTAACCTGAAATATTTTTTCGAAAAGCACCCGGTGAAAGCCTTCACATCGAGCCACAGCAGCTCGGTGAACAACAACATGCAATACATTACGGGCACGCTCGAAACGGCCAACGGCAAGTTCAGGGTATCTGTTCTGCTTCGAAGGAGCCTGATTGCCCAATTCAGAATTGAGAACGACAATGACTGATTTTATTTCCCTGCACAAAGCTCACTTTAATTTAAAGCAGTTTATTTCAGAAGCCTTCCGCGAAGATGTGGGAGATGGTGATCACACGGCGCTGGCCACTATTGCGGCCGGGCACAAAGGTAAAATGCGCCTGCTGGTGAAGGAAAATGGCGTTATTGCCGGCATTGAAGCCGCGGTAAGCATCTTTAAACAGGTAGACAGGAATTTTAAGATCAGCGTTTTACTGAAAGATGGCAGCAAGGTTAAAAAAGGAGATGTGGCGTTTACCATAGAAGGCAATACGCGCAAGCTGTTAACAGCCGAACGCCTGGTATTGAACGTAATGCAGCGCATGAGCGGCATTGCCACCAAAACTGCCTATTTACAAGGCTTGTGCAAGGGCACCAGGGCACGTGTGATTGATACGCGGAAAACCACACCCCGATTTCGTTTTTTCGAAAAGTGGGCCGTTGTGATTGGCGGGGGATCCAATCACCGCTATGGTTTGTTCGACATGATCCTGATCAAGGACAACCATATTGATTTTACCGGCGGAATTACCCAGGCCATTGACGCCGCCAATGCCTATTTGAAAAAGCACAAAAAAAAGATGGCCATTGAAGTGGAAACGCGCTCGCTGGAAGATGTTAAAAAAGTGCTGAAGCATGGGGGGGTGCAACGCATCCTGCTCGATAATTTCACTCCAGGGCAAACGCTGGCGGCCGTTAAGTTGATCGGCAAACGGTTTGAAATAGAATCATCGGGAGGAATCACCGACAAAAATATTGCCGCGTATGCCAAATGCGGGGTTGATTTTATTTCCATCGGGGCACTCACACATCACATCAAAAGCCTCGACCTGAGCCTGAAAGCAGTCAAATAGTTTTTAGTGTTGAGTGTTTAGTTTTTAATAGAGGTTAGTCGATGGTCGCAAGTCTTTAGTCTTAAGTCCTGACTCTTGCTTCCTGTCTCTTGTCACCCTGAGTGATTTCTTCACTTTATGATGAAACTCCGGTGAAGAAATTGTATCGAAGGGTGGCTCCTGTGTTTTTAATCCTTCATCTTGTGTCATGTGTCTTGCTTCTTGTCTCCTGTTTCTTTTATCTTTAATCTTTCATTGCCTTTGAAAACCTGAAGATAAAGCCCCTTATTTGCTTCCACCGAAAATTTTTCCACCACAGTTTTTCTACCGGCTTCGCCCATGGTTTTGCGCAGTGCGGCGTTGTCTATAAGCAGAGACAAATATTCCATCCATTCTTCGCTGGTAGATGCCAGAAACCCGTTGACACCGCTTTGTACAATGCTTTTGTTTACGCCCACGGCGCTCATCACGGCGGGTACGCCGCAGGCCATATAGGATAAGCCTTTTAGGCCGCACTTGCCGTTGGCCCAGGCATCGTCGGGCAGGGGCATCAGGCCAATGTCAAAGCTATTGAGCTCATTTACTTCGGTGTCGTGACTCCAGGCAATGGCCTCCACCGGCAATGCATTGTTTTTATACTGTGGATCGCCCAGCAGCTTAAACTGCAGCAATGAGCCGTATTTGTTTTTTAACTGCAACAGCACAGGCGCCAGCAGATCAAAATGCTTTACGGTGCTGATGCTCCCGCTCCAGCCAATCGTAAGAATTCTTTTATTTCTTAGTTCGGGTTTGGGAATGTGAAAGGCCGTATTGATGGTAGTGGGAATAACGATCGTATTTTGATTCACCGTTCGTGCTTTATCGGCCAGGTAGGCATTGCCGGCCAGCACAGTATGTGCTGCCGCCACAGTGTCGAAAAATTTTTCAGGGCGCTTGAGCCACTCCCACTTTTTATTGCCGGGGCTGGTATCGGCCAGCCAGATGCTGTCATCAAAATCAAAAATAAGCCGGGAGCCTGACCGTGCGGCACGGCGCTCAAAAAACGAAGTGCCAAAAAACAAGGCCTCGCGTTGTATAAAAACGATGTCGAATTTTTTTAAACGGAAAAGATCCTTAAGCCGGGTATAAACGGTTTTGATCAGCAGCAGGGCTTTTTTAAGGTGGTTGCCATGCGAGTAAAACAAGCGGTCTTGTTTTTCATTCAATAAATAAGAGAATGTAAAATCGAAGCCTTGCTCCTGCAAAAAAGGCAAATACTGTTCGAAGCGGTAACGCTGGCTGGGCGAGCGGTTGGGACGGTGCGCACAGATGATTAAAACCCCGGGCATATTAGCTGCCAAATTTAAAACCCAGCGATGAGCGGCTGCCGTCTGTTTTTATCTGCAGGTGCTTCACGTCGTCAAACGCCAGTGTGGCCAGGTCGCTTGGGGTTCTTTGCTCGGCGGCTACCGATGCCAGGCGCAGGTTCTGTTTCATCACCACTTCGCCCACCAGCTGCCTTACGGTGCGGGCGTTTCCAAAAAACTTATCACGGCTCTCGTACAGATCCTGCAAATAATGTTTCAGATGTGCTTCGGCTTCCGTGCTGGCGCTAAGGCCCTCTTTGGCGAGCAGGTTTTTGGCAATGTCAAACAGCTGCTCGGCATTGTAGTCTTCAAACACAAAGGTTTTATCAAAGCGCGATTTGAAGCCGGGATTGCTTTCAATAAACACATGCATGTTTTCGGTATAGCCGGCTACAATGATGCCAAACTTACCGCGCAGATCTTCCATGCGTTTTAAAATTACCTGTATGGCTTCCTGTCCAAAATCATTGGCAGCGTTTTTACCAGCCAGGGCGTAGGCCTCGTCAATAAACAAAATGCCACCCATGGCCTCTTCAATAACCGCGGCCGTTTTTGTAGCTGTTTGCCCCACATAGCCTGCTACCAGGCCTTCGCGGTCAACTTCCACCACGTGCCCGCGCTCCAGAATTCCCAGGGCTTTGTAAATTTTGGCCATAATACGCGCCAGGGTGGTTTTACCTGTGCCCGGGTTGCCGGTAAAAATAGAGTGGAGCGAAAATTTGTTCACCACATCTTTCCCGGTTTCATTGTAAAAGCGAATGAGCTTGATCAGCTCGCTCACGTCCTGTTTTATTTTTTCCATGCCTACCAGCTCGTTCAGTTCGGCAATGGCTTCATTCAGCTGTTTGTCGTTAATGTTCAGCTTCAGCTTTTTCTTTTGCTCGGTGGCAAACACATGCTCCAGGTCGGGCAGGGTTACCGTGGAAAGATCATCTTTGGAAAGGCTGTTGAGGTCGGCCGATTTCATGAGGCGCAGGCCCATGTTTTGTTTGGCCTCTTCCACAATGGCATTTACAAAGCGGGCGTTGCCAAAATGCTCGTCGCGCTTGCGGTAAGCCTCGGTTAACTGTTCTTTCAGATACGTTTCGGCTTCGGGCGAAAAGCTAATCTGTTTTTGCGAAGCTGTATAGTGGGCAATCTGGTACAATTCTTCGGGCAGGTAATCATCAAAATGAAAATACTCCGAGAACCGTGATTTTAAACCAGGATTGCTGTCTACAAAGCTTTTGATCTGTTTTGGGTAGCCGGCGCCGATAATGGCAATGTCGCCGGGGCCGTCGCTCATTTCCTTCAGCAAAATCTCAATCACTTCTTTGCCAAAATCCTTGCTGTCGTCGTCGGCCCTTGCCAGCGAGTAAGCCTCGTCAATAAATAAAATGCCCCCGCGGGCGCTTTCAATCATTTTTTTTGTTTTAGGAGCCGTTTGGCCAATGTATTCGCCTACCAGCGCAGCCCGGTCCACCTCCACCACATGACCTTTGCTGAGCAGGCCCATTTTATGATAAATTTTGCCCAGCATTTTCACCACGGTGGTTTTGCCCGTGCCGGGATTACCGGTGAAAATACTGTGGAGCGAGAGCTTTGAAGAATCGACAAAGCCTTTCTCCTGGCGTAGCTTGGTGAAATTGAGATAGGTAATATTTTCGTGGATGGATTTTTTTACGTTCTCTAATCCAATGAGGGCATCGAGCTCGGCCAACAGCTCTTCCAGGGTTTTGTTGCCGGCCGCCTCGTCGGTTTTGGCATTCTGGTTGGTGGCGGCAGCACCCGCGGCCAGTGTTTGCTCAATGGTTTTCAAAATCGGTGTTTCGCCTTCCTCTTCCGCTTCGGCGCAGTTAAACGTGGTGGCGGCAATCAGCACATCGTTAAACACAATTTCAAGCAGGTACTTATCATCTGTCCAGATACCCGGAATATCGCTGCCCCAGGCCTTTTCAAACGAATAGGTAAAGGCTTCCTTGGCAGCATCCACAAAGCCGGTTTGCACCACCGATGCCTTGGGCTGCCCGGCATCGTCGTAAAAGTTCATAAAAATCTCGTAGTGATAGTCGAGCGGGGTGAGGTTTTTGAATTTGAGCTCGGCCCACACATACTTAGTGGTTTTTTTGTCGAAGGTTTTCAGATACTTGCGGTTGCGGTCCATCCAGCCATCTACATTTCCGTTAAACAGCTTTATGTGCTCAATTTCGAGATAAGGGTTGGAGGAGGTGCTTACCAGCCCCACTTCGTTTACATGAAATACCTTTTCGCCAAGCAGCACATTGTCGATATACGCCAGCCATTTGTAGCTGCCCTTTTTCCAGAAACCGCCTTTGGTTTCAACGCCCCAGCCATCGCGCACATAAAAAATATTCTCGTCCTTTTTTACCTGTATGCTTATTTCGCGGTTGCAGTATTCGTGCTTGCCCAAAATGTCGGTGCATTTCAGGTTTACCTTGCCGCTCCAGTCTTCTTCGTCAAACAGCTTGTTATAAATAGCCAGCTCCACGCGAATGTAATCGATCTCCATTTTATCAAATACGCCGCGGTAACGCTTCAGGTTGTTCACCATCCATTCGTTATTGCAAAAGGTCTGCAGGCTCTTAAATTTAAATCGTTTCTCCATAAAGGTTGTCAAGGAATCAGTATAGTAAAATTAAAAATTTCCGGTCACAAAAGACCAATATTCAGGCTATTTTGCTTTGGCGTTTAAATCTATAACTTTGCGGTTTTATGGAGTTAACCTTCGATATTGTGGAGATCTTAAAAGTAAGCACGGTGCTGTTTGCGGTGATCGATATCATTGGCTCTATCCCGGTGATCATCAATCTGAGGCAGGCAACGGGAAGCATTAATCCCTTAAAAGCCTCCTGGGTGTCACTGCTCATCATGATTGTTTTTTTATTCGTAGGCCAGTCTATCCTGGGCCTTATTGGCATTACCCTGGGCGATTTTGCCATTGCGGGCTCATTTGTGCTGTTCTTTATAGCCCTCGAAATGATACTTGGCATTAAAATTTACCGCGACGAGGTGCCGGCCACGGCCTCGGTGGTGCCGCTGGCGTTTCCGCTTATTGCCGGTACGGGTACGCTCACCACGCTGCTTTCCATCCGCGCCGAATACAACCTGCTGTCGATTTTAATCGCCATCGTTATCAATGTGGTGGTGGTTTATTTTGTGCTGCGTTATCTCAACCTGCTTGAGCGCCTTTTGGGGGTGGGGGGCATTGCCATTCTCAAAAAAGTGTTCGGCATCATTCTTCTGGCGCTGGCCATTAAATTATTCAGAAAATACACCGGCTTATGATTTCGCGTTCGCTGCTCACCATACTTTTATTAATGGGCTCTAACACCTTTATGACCCTGGCCTGGTATGGCCACCTGCGGTTTAAGGATGTGGCCTTTTTAAAGAATACAGGGCTTTTTGGAACCATCCTTATCAGCTGGTGCATTGCGTTTTTAGAATACACACTGATGGTGCCTGCCAATAAAATAGGCAGCAACATTAATGGCGGTCCTTTTAACATGTGGCAGTTAAAACTTATCCAGGAAGTGATCTCTATCTCGGTGTTTGTAGTGTTTACCCTGGTGCTGTTTAAAACTGAAGAGCTCAAGTGGAACCACCTGGTAGGTTTTGTCTTTTTACTTGGCGCGGTTTATTTTTTCTTCAGGAAGTAATACAGTCATTTCGAAGGCTTTGTTGGAAAATACCCTGGCCTGAGAAATCTGTATTATCTATATTGGCTTAGAACAGATTTCTCGCGCCTGTGTTATAAGGGTTAGCGCTCGAAATGACCTTGTTATTATTATTTAGCTACGGCTTCTCTCAGGTAATTTAAAAAAGGATGCATGGCCTTAAATCCGTCCACTACAATATCCGCCAGCTTTTTGTCCATCAGCTGCTTATCGCTGATCTGATGGCTTACCACAAAATGTTTGTTCTTAAGCAGCTCCAGCTGCGGATGGTCTTTTTCGAAACCCTTGGGTGCGGTTTTTAATTTATCTTCTTCATCCAGGCCTTTAAAATATTTTTTAAAACCGGCCGATTTCAGCACTTTAAGCAGGGGCTCGGGGTTGTAATCAATCTCCTGCCGCACGGCATTAAGAATGGCCGGTTCGGGCATATATACGCCTCCCGCAAGGAAGCTGCCACCGCCTGGCTCTAAATGAAAATAATAACCTGCCACCAGCGATTTTCGGCCGCCGGGATTAATGCTGGCGCCCATGTTGGTTTTGTATGGCGTTTTATCTTTCGAAAACCGCACATCCTTATAAATTCTAAAGGTGCAGTCCTTTGCTTTCATGTCGGTTTTAATCTGCTTGTCGAATTTTATAACGCCTTTGATGAGCTTATCCACCAGGACCTCGTATTCTTCTTTGGCCTGCAGGTATTTTTCCTTGTTGGTGTCAAACCACTCTTTGTTGTTGTGCGCTTTCAGCGCTTTTAAAAATTGAATTGTTTTTTCCATAGCTTACAAAATGAATAGTTGTTTAGATTTTAATGCCAATGATGCAAATGTCGTCTACCTGCTCCAGCTTGCCTTTCCAGGCTTCAATGGTTTCATCCAGCTTTTGGCGGATGCTGTCCATGGGCAAATGGGCGTGGGCCAGCAGCAGATGTTCTATTTGCTTGTATTTGAATTTTTTTCCTTTTGGTCCGCCAAACTGGTCGGCGTAACCATCGGTAAGCGTTATTACCAGGTCGTTTTTCTGCAGCTCAAATTCAAAACCGGTAAAGGGCTGATCGGAATTATGGCCGGCGCCTACCGGCATTTTATTTACCTGCGACACGGTTAGCTGCCCATTGCGGATAATATAAAAGCTGTTGTTGGCATTGGCATAGTGCAGCTTCATATGCGCCAGGTCGAAGCAGCATAACGAGCAGTCCATACCATCCTTGGCTTCGGTAAGGCTTCCTTCGGGATTAAGGGTTTTTATAATTTCCTTGCGCAGGAGGTTTAAAACAGCGGCCGGATTTTCCACCTTTTTTTCACTCACAATCTCGTTCAAAAAATTAACGCCCATCATGCTCATCATGGCCCCCGGCACTCCATGCCCGGTGCAGTCCGCCGTCATCACCATAAATTTTCCTTCGTGGCTCAGCGCCCAGTAAAAATCACCGCTCACAATATCCTTGGGCTTAAATAAAATAAAAAAATCGCCGGTGTGTTTTTTAAAATAGGCATCGCTGGTTAAAATGCTTTGCTGGATGCGCTGCGCGTAATGAATGCTGTCGGTGATCTCTTTGTTCTTGCCTTCCACCAGCTCTTTCTGGTGTTTTACTTCCAGGTTATAGCTGGCCAGCTCTTTATTTACCTTTTGTTTGGCACGGTTATTTTTATAAAGCATGATCAGCAAAACGCCCAACCCTGCAATGCCCACAATGGCAAAGTAAAGATACAGCTTGCCTTTTTCGCGCTGCGCATCGCTCAGCTTCTGCTTTTCAGCCAGCAGTTCTATCTCCTTCTGTTTTTTTTCGTTCTCGTACCGCGCTTCCGACGAGCGGATCTGTCGGATGTTTTCATTGTTCAGCGTGCTGTCGGCGTATTTTTTATAAAGCTTAAAATATTCAAGGGCATGTTTATAATCGCCCTGCTCGTCATAAATACGGCTCAAAAAGCCTGCAGCGCTTTCCTGGGTGGAAAGATCGCCGGTTTGGCCGGCTACGGTTAAGCACTCGTTAAACACAGTGGTTGCCTGACCCGCGCGATGGTTGGCATAATAAATGGTGCCCAGCTGGCTCAGGGCCCTGCCCAGTGTATACTTATCGCTCAGGCTGCGGATGATAGTTACCGCTTTCAGGGCATACTCCAGCCCTTTGGCGGTTTCACCTTTTTCGATATAAACTTCCGAAAGAGTGATGTAGTTATTCACCAGCCGGCCCCGGTCGTTGGTACGCTCATTGTAAGCAATGCAGGCATCGAGGTAATAAACCGCGCTGTCTATTTTTTTTAGCTTAAGATACACCTCGCCCAGGTTGTTATAGGGTGTATACATAGCAGCTACTGCGCCCGCTTTTTTGTGCGCCTCCATGGCCTGCAGGTAAAACGAAAGGGCTTTGCGCTGATCGTTCTGCTTGCTGTAAAAATTGCCCAACGAGTTATATACAAAGCCAAGATTCTCAAACTGATTGTATTTTTTAGCGTAGTGCAGCGATTCAAGAAACAGGTCCAGCGCTTTTCCCTGTTCCGACATGTCAGCATAAATGGCGCCCATCACGTGAAAAATTTTGGAATACTGCCTTTCGGCACCCAGCTTTTTGGCCAGTGCAATGCTTTGCTTCGAATAGCCAATGCCGGTTTGCAGGTTCTGGTAGCTGATGTCCCACGCAATGTCGCTCAGCAGCATCACTTTGTTGGTATCGTCCTTGCTTGTTTTTAATACCTGCAGGCACGAGTCAATGTTCAGAAACTGTGCATGACACAGCTGAGCAAAACAAAGCAGTAAAACAGAGGTTGCAACGGTTAAGCGCCTGGCTTTCATTTTATACAAAGTATCTAAACTAGCATTTTTTCCACATAAAGAAGAAAAGGGTCACACTGGTTTTTATAATTAGTTTTACACGTTGCCCCGGGCTGTTCCCGCTATCCTTACCGGCTGTTGCAGCTCATTGTAATTTTTAACGCCGCCGGGCACAACAGGTAATTTATAATGAGTAAATTTGAATGGATTGGAACGAACTGTTAAAAATATTTTCCTGCTACTGTCCGCACTCTTTTTTTTAACCTGCCATACCAACAAGCGGCAGTATACCTCAAAGCCCACCAAAAGCCTGATGAACCCCGACAGCGACCTGCTGGAAGTGAATGCCGTGGCCTATCACACCAACGACAGCGCCACTGCCGTTTACCTCGAGATAAAAAACGAGAACCTGGTGTATAAGCGGCCCGATACCACCATGGCGTTTTATGCCGAACTGCGTATTTCCTATAAGCTGCTGCCCGAGCCCAATTCGCGCCGCATCATCGACAGCAGCTCGTTTTACCTATACGACCGCGCTTCGGAGGATAAGGTGGACGCGCATTCCATCCTCTCTAAATTTAACCTGAAGGCCCGCTATGGCAATAATTATTACCTGGAGATACAGGCGCTCGACCTGAATAAAAAGACGCGCTATTCGCGGGGGCTGAATATATATAAGCAAAACCGCTTGAGCGCGCAAAATTTTTTAATTACAACCAATGGCGCGGTGTCTTTTCAAAATCATTTTTTAAAAGGCGACGAGGTGGTCGTAAAATTTTCGAACGGCGCTATTACTCAGGTAACGGTGGATTGTTTTTTTAAGGAGTTTGGCCCTGCGTTGCCGCCCTTTTCGCTAAAGCAGCCCGATGAGTTTAAATACCGGCCCGATAGCGTGTTTGCGCGCCTGCTGCCCACCAACCAGTACCTGCTTGCCATGCCCGAAAAAGGGTTTTACCATGTGCTTACCGATACAGGGAGCTTTGAAGGGCTGACGCTTTATACCTACGATAAAACTTTTCCGGGTGTGAGCAACAGCGGAGAGATGATCAACTGCACGCGTTACATCATGAGCAGAACCGAGTTTGAGGAATGTAAAACGGCGGCCGATCAGAAGGCGGCCATCGATAAATTTTGGCTCACCATTGGCGGCAGCAACGAGCGCGCCCGCGAGTTATTAAAGCGCTATTACGGCCGGGTGAAAGAGGCCAACAAATATTTCAGCAGTTACACCCAGGGCTGGAAAACCGACCGGGGCATGCTGTTTATTGTGTTTGGACCGCCAACCAACACATTTCATGGCAGCAAAGACGAGGTATGGGTGTATGGCAACGAGGGCAGCCCTTCGGCACAGCGTTTTATATTTAAAAAAACGCAGAATCCCTTCAGCGATAACGATTACGTGCTCGAGCGCTCGCAGTTTTATAAAGACATTTGGTACACTGCCGTGGATTACTGGCGGCAGGGCCATGTATACCTGGATAACGGCAGCCGCTGATTTATGTTAAAGCGTTTTGCCCTGGCTGGCCCGGTAACCTACATCTTCGGGCAGGTTGGGTTTTTTGGAGGCCGCCACCGCCAGCTCGTCGCAGCGGTTGTTCTCTGCATTGCTGGCATGGCCCTTCACCCAAAAAAACAAATGTTTTTGCGGGTTGTACACGCGCAGAAAACGCTGCCACAGATCGGGGTTGGCTTTGTTCTTAAAGCCGGTTTTGCGCCAGCCCAGTATCCACTTTAAGTTAATGGCATCCACCACGTATTTGCTGTCTGAAAATGTTTTTACGGTGAGCTGGTTATTGGTTACGCTTTCCAGCCCTACAATCACCGCCATCAGTTCCATGCGATTATTAGTGGTATGC
The DNA here is from genome assembly GCA_044221905.1 of Bacteroidia bacterium. Lineage (GTDB taxonomy): Bacteria > Bacteroidota > Bacteroidia > B-17B0 > Aurantibacillaceae > Aurantibacillus. The sequence goes on along the minus strand of JBGAOE010000001.1, from coordinate 1,644,724 downwards.
TTAAAGCCGCCGCTCATTTCCTTACGGTGCTGCCTGTATTTCAAAACAATGCCAAAGCCGCCAGGGCCGGGGTTTCCGCTGGCGGCGCCGTCGGTATATAGTTCAATAAAATCTTCCACGCTAACAGGTCGTTAAAGTATGGGTTTTTACCGAGAAAAAATGAGCCGGGCCGTTTAATTTATACTGCGGGCGGCGTTGCGTAAATGCAAATAAGTAAGTATATTCGTTGCTCAAAATTTCGATTATGTCAGTATTAGTAAACAAGAATTCAAAAGTAATAGTACAGGGTTTTACAGGCGGTGAGGGCACTTTTCACGCCACGCAAATGATAGAATACGGCACCAACGTGGTGGGCGGTGTTACTCCCGGCAAAGGAGGCACTACGCACCTCGATCGCCCGGTATTTAACACCGTGGCCGAAGCCGTGCAAAAAGCCGGAGCCGATGTGTCTATTATTTTTGTGCCTGCCGCGTTTGCTGCCGACGCCATTATGGAAGCCGCCGACGCGGGCATTAAAGTGATTGTATGCATTACCGAAGGAATTCCTGTAAAAGACATGATCTATGCCAAAGAATACATCAAAGCCAAAAACTGCCGCCTCATCGGGCCTAACTGCCCGGGTGTGATTTCTGCAGGAGAAGCCAAAGTGGGCATTATGCCAGGCTTTGTGTTTAAAAAAGGCAAAGTGGGCATTGTTTCAAAAAGCGGAACGCTTACTTACGAAGCGGCCGACCAGATTGCAAAAGCCGGCCTGGGCGTTACCACGGCCATTGGCATTGGCGGCGACCCGATTATTGGCACGCCTACTAAAGATGCGGTTGAATTATTGATGAACGACCCTGAAACGGAAGCTATTGTTATGATCGGTGAAATTGGCGGAAGCTACGAAGCCGATGCCGCCCGCTGGATCAAAGCCAATGGAAATAAAAAACCGGTGGTAGGCTTTATTGCCGGCCAAACGGCTCCTAAAGGCCGCACCATGGGCCATGCGGGCGCTATTGTTGGCGGTGCCGACGATACTGCCCAGGCAAAAATGAAGATCATGCGCGAGTGCGGCATCTTTGTATGCGAAAGCCCTGCCGAGATTGGAAAAACCATGGCTGCCGTATTAAAAGGCGAAAAAGTAACCGTATAAATATTAAAATAGTTTGATTTTGAAAGCCACCTTCGGGTGGCTTTTTTGTTGTGTTATAGGTTGAAAGCTTGTCATCCTGAGCCTGTCGAAGGATGGTTCAACAAGCTCCAACCGTAAAGTATAGCAGGTTATTTGGTTTTGCAAATTATCAAGGTTAACCCCCAAAGGTTTTTAAAACCTTTGGGGTTTACGTTTGACAGGATACTATTAAAACAAAAAACCCTGCAACGGCTGTTACAGGGTTTTTGAATTGGTGCCCGAAGAGAGACTCGAACTCTCAAGGATATAATCCAACGGCTTCTGAGACCGCAACGTTTACCAATTTCGCCATCCGGGCATTCAGTGCGGATGAAGGGACTCGAACCCCCACGCCGTGAGGCGCCAGATCCTAAGTCTGGTGCGGCTGCCAATTACGCCACATCCGCAAATTGGGAAGCCAAAGATACGTATTTTTTGTAATCCGGCAAAAATTAATTCTGACCTTTTTGAATCACCACTTTTTCGGTGAAACGGGTCCTGCCGGCCTCGATCTTTAAAACATACACTCCGTTCGAAAGCATCGACAGGTCGAGGGGCTGCATGGCCGGGCTATTGGCCACATCCACAATCCGCACGCAATGGCCCAGCATGTCGTACACCTGTATCACGTAACGGTTACCAATGCCTTCATAATTAAAATAAAACACGCCCGAAGACGGGTTGGGATACACCGACAGGCCCTGGCGTAACGAAGCTTCGTTGATGCCTACAATTTCGGGATTGCTGTTCAGCTTTTCCTTTACGGCATTCAGCACCCTTCGGTTGTTTTTATCGGCGCTGTATTCGGTTACAAAGCCTACAATATAAAGATTGTCGGGGTTAAATTTATTAATGCCCCCGCCGCTTGCTGGAACGGTAAGCGTAAACTGCTGCTGGTACGATTGCCCCTGCGTGCCGCCATTGGCGGGAATAGTGCCGGCCGAGCCATAGGCTCCGTCAAACGCGTGCACCAGCACGTTCTGATGGCGGTATTGGCCCAGGTTTAAAATATAGGTGCCAGCCGCCGGTGAATAATAACCTTTTTGATAGTAAGGAGACCAGGGCACATTGTAAGAGTTGTTCAGCTGGTTATAGCCGTTAATGGTGGTATCGCTCACGGGGCCTCCTACCTGGTTTTCCACCAGGTAAGCGTTGATGCGGTAATCGCCTTTTACCTCACCAACAAATGCTGCGTTAAGCGAAAACGAAAGCTGGTTGGTGGCGGTGTTAAAATTTTTATTGCCTATGCTTATGCTTACCGGTGTAATGGCGCTTAAGCGGGAGCTGACATGATTGTTGTAATACGTGCGCTCTGCTGCCACCGCGCCGGCATCGTTAAAGTAGGTCCTGTCGGCCATGGCGGTTGCATATTTCCTTTTATAATCCGCCAGCAGCGCGGTCGAATTTGTTTCCTTCATCGAATCCTGGTCGTGTATGTTTACCACCACTACCTGGCCGGATTGTAATGCCAGTGCACGCTCCTGGGCATCGGGCCCTTCGCCGTTATTAGCGCTTACAAACTGTTCAAACAAAACGGTTTTGGCGGGCGATGAGGCCTGCACGGTAAGCGAATAACGCGTGGTATCGTTGGCTGTTACCTGGTCGCCGCCATTGTTTACATTGCCGATCCAGCTTTTTACGGTATAAAAACCGGGTTGTGATACAGAATAGGGCAGCGCAAATTTTATCGGGCTGTTTTGCCCGTAAGCCAGGCCGCCGCTAAAAGTAAAGTACTCGGTATTAACAGAGGAGTTGCCCACCTGGTAGTTGAGGGTAATGGTATTGATCACCGCGGCACCAAGGTTGGAAACGCTGACACGCACACTGTCTACGGTGTTGGCCAGTATGTAACGCTTTGTGGCATCGGGCGCCAGTGCCGCATCCAGGCTGTTGGGCAGTGTTACCACCTGTATGTCGTCAATCCACAGCTGGTACATGTCTTTCGAAATGTTTCTGAAAGCAAACCTAAGTGTTTGCCCGGCAAACGCGCCCAGGCTCACCGAGCGCCGGTTCCACTGGCTTTTTTCGCCCCCGCCTGAAGTGCCCGCATCCGGCAGTGCAAACAGCCTGTCGCCAGCGGTAAAATCCTGCGGCACCAGGGTGCCGGGCTTGTTAGTGCCATATACTTCATAGCCTTCGGCATAATTGGGATCGGGGCTTTTGGCCAGCCAGGTCAACACCGTGTTGGCGCCGATGTTGGAGACAGGCGGTGTAATCACCCACCGGCTCACGGCCAGGCCCGTGGTATCGAGCCAGCTGGTGCTTACCAAAAACGTATCGTTTTCAACCGTGTTATAAGCCACGGCCCAGCCGGTTGTTTCAAAGCCGCTGATATGAAAGGGCCTGTTAGGATTGGCTGCCGATCCGGGATTGTTGGTAAGCCCGTCGTTAATAAGGCTGAAACCAGCCGGCACGCCGGTGTACAACGTGGATGAGCTGCTGGTGGTATAGGTTTGCAGCGGCAGGCTGTTAAAGCTGTTGCTGTAAATTGTCTGGGCCTTATAAGACAGTGCACCGATCTGTAAGGCAATAAATAAAAAATTCTTTTTCATAGTTACGGGCACTTTTTATTTAGTACAAACCGGAAAAAAATGTAATGTATGTTTAGCGTTTAACGGGCTGAGCCTGTGGCATCACACTGGCCTGCGGCATCTGACCCAGCATTTGCGGCGTAATCATCGGTAATACCCGTTTCACGTCGGCATAGTTGGGGTTAATCATAAGCGCCCTGTCCCAGGCCCGCTTAGCCAGTGCATAGCGGCGCTGGTTAAAATAAGCGCCGCCCAGGTTGTACCAGGCTTCGGCATTGTTGGGATCAAGCAAGGTCCACTTATTGTACTGAATAGCTGCCGAATCCATCCGGCCTCTGTTGAAGGCCGTGGCTCCACGGGTTTTCAGATCGTTGGAGTATACCATGTAATAATTGCGCAGGTAAGGGTTGTTGGGGTAAAGGCGTTCTGCATTTTTCCAGTAATACAGGGCGTCAAAATCTTTACGCAGTTTAAAGTTGGCCAGGCCAAGGTTCAGGTAGCCGTTTACATAGCGGGGGTGAAGCTCAATGGCGTGCTTTAAGAAACCGATGCCTTTGTACAGGGCGGCTTCGCGTTTGTTTTTATAACCGCCTTCTTTCACCTCTTCATCCGAAATGTGCAGGGTGCCGTTATAATCATTAAAGCGGGTGGAATCCTGCCCGGGAATGTTTACGCCGGTTACCTCTTTGGTGTCGGCCAGGTCAACCCAGCGCGCACCCGCGTTTCCTAATACCAGCACCGAGTTAGGCATGGTTTTTACGTCTTTCAAAAATAAGGTCACATCGTTTTTCCAGTCCCAGTTACGCTCCCAGGTTTTGCAGCCAAACAAAAAGCCCACCACCAGCACAATCGCAGCCAGGGCCACCCGGCGCACATTAATGGTAATGCTGGCCAGCTTGTCAAATCCTTTCAGGATCCAGTAGGCAATGGCAATGCAGAAACCGATAGAGGAGTGGAAGATCAGACGTTCACCCATGGTGGCGCCAATATCCATCAGTACGTTGCCGATCATCAATGCAAACAGGATGTAGGTCATCAGCGCAAAACCGATGATGTGTTTTTTGAAGGTATAGTACACAGCAGCCACAACCATGCTTATGTGCAGAACAATCGAAAGCAGGAAGTCCCAGCTGGTGAAATGGCGGTACTCAATAGTGTTGTACGAATAATCGGAAGACAGGGTGGCCGGGAAGAGCTGCAGCCACAGGTATTTTAAAAGCACATAACCTTTGGTGGCAAAGCGCTCTTCGCCATTGGCCAGCAGGTAAGGGTTATTCAAAATTTCCGTATCGGGCACGCCGGGTTTCAATTTTACTGCCACAAGGCGCATGCCCAGGTAAAACAGCATCACAAAGCCCATCCAGCTCATCAGGTTGATAAAGCGGTTGGTGCGGAATGTTTTTGAAAAGAACAACACTGTAAAACCAAGATACATGAACGGGAAAAACCAGAACGACATGATCGGCTTCGAATCCGGGCGTGCGGTCATGTCAAAATTCCTTTTCAGCATCAGCATAAACGTGGCGCAGAAAATAAATGCCACGGCAATGACGATCAGGTTTTTAAATTCTTTGGTTAAGGCAAAATCCTTTATACGGCCCATAAACGCCGACTGGTTAAGACGCTTGATGCCAAAGTAATTCAGAACAATTAAAGCTACCAGCGAAATGCCGCGTTTCACCAGCTTGGAAGAATCCATGCTGTCTATCACTTTTTTATGAATGACAAATACAACTACCGAGATAAGTAGAATCGCTGCGATACGCACGGCCAGTTTGCTGGTAAAGTACGATTTCAGATCCACATCGTTTTCGGTGAAGTTATAAACCGCCAGCGGCAGCAAAATAATAAGCATTACGGCATATTCTTTCGAAAGCAGGGCCAGCAGGAACATGACCGAAGCCCAGATCAGATCCATGGTTTTTTTGGTTTCAAGATATTTAAACGAATACAGGAACGTGAGCGAGATGAAAATAAGCGAGAAGATCTCGTCGCGGCTTTTCACATTGGCAATGGCTTCGGAGTGGATGGGGTGCATGGTGAACAGCAGCGCCGCCAGGAAAGCAAGGTCCTGGTTGGTGCGGAAAAAGTAGCGGGCAAACACCAGGTACAGGAACATACAGCCCAGGGCAAAGGTCCAGATGTTGTTGAAGTGGCGCACATCGGCGCGGTACACCTGGCAGTCCACCTCGTTAAACACACCGTCTATGTTCAAATCTTCGTCAAAATCGTTTTTAAAGTTTTTGTTCAGGTCCCAGCAATTATAGCACTCGTTTGGCTGCGCCATGCCATCGCCATTCTGATCCACAAAATCGTTGTATTCATAATTGATTTCGGGGCGGCCGCAGGGCGAGGTGTAATTTACCTTGTCCTTGTCCAGTATCCCGTTCTGGTTCAGGTCGTTTACCTGCAGGTAAAGCCCTGTGCGGTAAGCCCCCATAAACTCCTGCTCCACGGCGAAGCTTACTACCGAAAGCGGACGGTAACGACCGCCGGCCAGCTGATCGGTGGCACACATGCGACGGTAAAAGCTTTCATAGGCATCTTTTGTAATAATGCCTTTTATGCCCCTGATCCCTTTAATTACGTGGTCATTCTGGTGGATGATGATCCCATCGTCGAGCGCATATTCGTTATTAACCGAGGTGATATAAAAAACAAAACCCACGATCCCGATAATGATCATGGCTATTTTCTGATTCAAAAATTTGAAATACTTAAACGTCTGATCAAGCTCCGGAAATGTGGGTGTTTTTACTGTTGCTTTAGTAGGTTGTGCCATAAATAAAAATATCTGCAAAATACAAATATAACGCCAATAAATTACCGTTTCCGGATTTTTTTTGGCTGTTCAAAAAGAATTATGCTTATTTTGGGATAACAATGCAAAAGGTCGGGTTATATCGCGTTCTGTTGATCACAGGCATTCTTTTTATTCTTGGTTCCATCGCGCTCAACCGGCTGTTTGGCTACTCGCTTCCTCAATTGGCAGAGCAGGCCGGACATCGTATTTCAGAAAAAGCCGCTCAGTCGCAACCGGCCTTAAGCGCTATGATGCAGCATGATCCATGGAGTCGGCCGGAATTGATCCGCCTGTTTGAAAAGCAAAAAACGGGTTTGTATCTCTTCAGGCACGATAGCCTGGTTTACTGGAACAATGCCCAGATTCCGCTGGAGGCAGGGCCGGAAACCTTTCCGAATGCAAGCGGCTTTATTAAATTACGCCATGGATATTATCTTTATGTTAAGCTTGTGCAGCAGGCCTCTGCGGGACTTGCCCTCTGCCTGGTAAAACCTTCTTTTGATCTGCAGAATAATTATCTTAAAAATAATTTCGCTGCGTGGACGGGTATTCCCGGCGAAGTGGGCATTGATACCAACCGCGTTTCGGGCAATGATGTTTACCTGGGCGGAACGCGCCTGTTTTCGCTGGCCGGCAGCGAGCTGCAGTACGCGCCCGAATGGGCTGCCAACACCTGGCTTGGCCTGTTTTTATCCGGCTTCCTGTTGATTGTGCTGGCTGTTTTGCTGCGGATAAAAAAAGGCGTAAGCCATTTGGAACTTTTATTCACCCTATTGGGAATTGTGTTGTTGCGCGGGCTAATGCTGTATTTTGAGTGGCCAGGCTTTTTGTACAGGAGTGTGCTGTACAACGTGCATGTGTTTGGCAATGCACAATCACTTCTTAATCCCTACCTGGGCGATATTGTTTGGAATGCCCTGGTGATGGCAGTTATAGCCATAGCCCTGCACTTTCATCTGCGGCCCGCCGGTGCAAATGCAATAAGAGTGTTAAAAGTATTACTGCTTTTGCTGCTTGCCTTTATAACGCTGCATTCGTTTAACGAGGCGGTGCTGAGCCTGGTTACCAACTCCACACTCAACTTCGATTTCCTGAGCATTTTCACCATTCGTCCGCCGGCCTTTGCGGGCTTGCTGGCCCTGGCCGTTTATGCCCTTGCCCTGTATGTGCTGATAAATAAGCTCATTTTGTTTTTTAACAACACGGCCTATGCAGGGCTAAAACTGGCTGTTGGTGTTTTCTGCATCTGCCTGGTGCAATACCTGGCTGCTCCGGAGCAGAGCCTGTATGAAGCCAGCTGGCTAATGGCATTTGCGGCTGCACAGTACCTGCTCCACTGCCTGGGTATGTCGCGGGCCTCACTGGGGCTTGGCTTCCAGATACTTCTCGTGGCGCTTATCACGTCGGTTTTACTCAACCGCTACATTGATAAAAAACAAAAGCAAAACCTCGGCATTCTTTCACTGGCCCTGAGCGAGCGGCATGATGCCATTCTGGAGAACGAATTTTCGGGCCTTCCTGCAAAAATAAGCAGCGATGAAAAACTGTCGGTGCTGATGGAATTTTTACCGGCCGGAAAAAAAGAGGTGGAACAATTGCTGCGCCAGAAATATTTCGGTGAGTATTTTAACAGGTACAACATCGATCTTTCGCTGTTTGATGAGAGCTGTAACCCTTTGCTGGCGCCCAAACAGGCCATATTGCTCAACGAGGGTTTTTTTGAGGATCAGATCCGCTACAATTCCGATTCTACCTTTGTGCCGGGCTTGTTTTTTATCAAAAACTACAAAAACAATTCGCAGTACGTTGGCAAAATTACGGTGAAGGATAAAAACCTGTACGTGCTGATGGAGCCCAAGCAGTTTGAGGAGCTGGGCAGCTTCCCCGATCTGCTGCTCGACCAGTCGCAGCAAAAGCAGGAGGAGCTTAAAAATTTCAGCTATGCCGTGTACCGTGCCGCGCAAAACACCAGCCGCTACGGCAATTTCAATTATCCTTTCTTTTTACCCGATTCGGCGGCACTGGCAAAGTCGGGCCCGGGCTTTATTCATTATTATTTTGAGAACGACGATGCCGTGCAGATCATCAGCCAGCGCACAAAAAACCTGGCAGATAAGTTCACATATAACTCCTACGTGTTTCTGTTTTTTTCGGTGTTGAGCTACTGCGCTTACTTTCTTTACACGGCCATTTTTACCAACCGCCTTCAAAATCCTTCGCTCACACGCCGCATTCAAACCATCATCATTGTGTTGCTACTGTTGCTGATGTCGGCCGTAGGCATTACCTCGGGAAAGCTGGTATCGCGCCAGTTTGAGACCGATAACAAAAAGCAGCTGCAGGAAAAAACACAGATCATCATCAACGAGCTCGCCGCCCAGTTTAAGGCCGATGATTTTTTTGAAGAAGGCCAGCGCGAAATAGTGAACCTGAAGCTGAACGAATACGCGCACCTCTTTAACACCGTGATAAGTCTTTTTGATAAAGACGGGCACCTGTTTAACACCAGTCAGCCCAGGCTGTATGAGCTGGGTCTTGCCGCGCAGCGGGTTAATCCGGGGGCTTTTTATAACCTGCGCCAAAACCGCTCGTCGGCCGAAAATGTGATAGAAACGGCCGGCACGCTCAACTATTTTTCGCTGTATACCCCGCTTTACAATGCAAAGCACCAGCTGCTGGGCTTTGTGAACCTGCCCTATTTTGCCCGCCAGAGCGACCTGGCGAACGAGCTGTCGGGGATCATAAGCGCACTTATCAATGTATACGTGATTCTTTTTGTGATCAGCATCCTGGCGGGTTTGATCCTGTCGGGCTACATCACACAGCCGCTGCGGCTTATCAAGCAGCAGATTGCCAACATAAGCCTGGGCCGGCAAAACGAAAAAATAGAGTGGAACAGCAGCGATGAGATAGGGCGGCTGGTGGCCGAGTATAACCAGATGCTGGTGAAGCTGGAGCACAGCGCCGGCCTGCTGGCAAAAAGCGAGCGCGAAAGCGCCTGGCGCGAAATGGCCAAGCAGGTGGCGCACGAGATCAAAAACCCCCTCACGCCCATGAAGCTGAACCTGCAATACCTGCAGCACCTCATGAAAAACAACCCGCAGGATTTTAAGGAGAAATTTGAAAAGGCCAGCGCCGGCATTATTGAGCAGATAGATTCGCTGGCGGCTATTGCCAACGAGTTTAGCCACTTTGCCAAATTGCCCGCCACCAGCCTGCAGCCGGTAAACCTGGTGGAGATTATCAGCAGCGCAGTGGTGATGCTGGAGAACCAAAAAGGCATTGCGCTGAGCAACACCATTTTGGAAAAAGAGCTGCTGGTGATGGGCGATAAGGATCAGTGCCTGCGGGTATTCAATAACATTCTTAAAAATGCGGTGCAGGCCCTTGACGGGGTGCTGCAGCCGCACATCGAAATTTCATCCTGGCGCAGCGATGGAAAGGTAACCGTAAAAATAAATGATAACGGTTGCGGTATTGCCGAAGAGCTGAAGCCAAAAATATTCAGCCCGAATTTCACCACCAAATCCACCGGTTCGGGCCTGGGCCTGGCCATGGTAAAAAACATCCTGCAGGGTTTTGGCGGCCGCATCTGGTTTGAATCGGGAAAAGAAGAAGGAACCGCTTTTTATCTGGAATTTATTTCCGCCCGGCAGGATGCCATCGGATGATGAAAAGGAGTGGATTTATTGCGGAACTATAACTTACGGTGCAGCAACGCGGCCAAATTTTTTTTATTGCGCCTCAAATGTTAAATTACAAGGAAATGTAACAAATTATTAACATCAATTTTCCCGCCAAACGTACCATTTTACCATAAAAATAATTCCTATCTTCGTTTTCCATTTTTAAAAAAAATATGGCAAAATTCAGAAGAGAAGATGCCCTGGACTATCACTCGCAAGGCCGGCCTGGTAAAATTGAAGTTATACCTACCAAACCATACAGTACCCAGCGCGACCTAACGCTGGCCTACTCTCCCGGCGTGGCTGAACCCTGCCTCGAAATTGAAAAGAACCCCGAAGACGCTTATAAATACACCGCCAAAGGCAACCTGGTGGCGGTAATTTCCAACGGCACTGCTGTACTGGGCCTTGGCAACATCGGCGCACTGGCCTCCAAGCCGGTGATGGAGGGTAAAGGCCTCCTGTTTAAGATCTTTGCCGATATTGACGTGTTTGACATCGAGATCAGCGCCACCGATATTGATGAATTTGTAAACACGGTAAAAAACATTGCTCCCACGTTTGGCGGCATTAACCTCGAAGACATTAAAGCGCCCGAGTGCTTTGAAATTGAGCGCCGCTTAAAAGAAGTGCTCGACATTCCGCTGATGCACGACGACCAGCATGGAACGGCCATCATCAGCGCTGCCGGCCTGCTCAATGCCATTGAGCTGTCGGGCAAAAAAATGGCCAATGTGCGCCTGGTTATTAACGGGGCAGGCGCTTCGGCCAACTCCTGCGCCAAAATGTACATTGCGGTGGGCGTTAAAAAAGAAAACATCACCATGCTCGACAGCAAAGGCGTGATCCACAAGGGCCGCAAGGACCTTGACCAGTACAAGTCTTTTTTTGCTTCGGACAACACAAAAATTAATACGCTGGAAGAAGCCATTAAAGGCGCCGATGTGTTTGTGGGTCTTTCCAAGGGGAATATTCTCACTCCCGATATGGTGCGCAGCATGAACAAAAACTGTGTGGTGTTTGCACTGGCCAACCCAACACCTGAAATATCTTACGACGAAGCGATGGCCGCCCGCGAAGATATTATTGTGGCCACCGGCCGCAGCGATAATCCCAACCAGGTGAACAACGTGCTTGGCTTTCCTTTTATTTTTCGCGGAGCCATGGATGTGCGCGCAACCTCTATCAACGAAGAAATGAAGCTGGCCGCCACGCTGGCCATTGCTGCCCTGGCCAAGGAGCCCGTGCCCGATTATGTAAACCTGGCTTATGGCTCTAAAAGCCTGAGCTTTGGCAAAGACTATATTATTCCTAAGCCCATTGATAACCGGCTTATCTCCGCCGTTTCGTCGGCAGTGGCCAAAGCGGCCATCGAAAGCGGAGTGGCCAAGCGTAAGATCACCGATTGGGACGCTTACCGCACCGAACTGGAGAACCGCCTGGGCAAAGATAACAAGCTGATGCGGAGCCTGGCCGATAAAGCCAAAAGCAATCCAAAACGCATTGTATTTTCTGAAGCCGATAACTACAAGATTCTGAAAGCGGCACAGGTGGTGCGCGATGAAGGCATTGCAAAGCCCATTCTGCTTGGCGATAAAGAACGCATTAATGCCATTGCTGCCGATAACTTCATGGATCTTTCGGACATGCTCATTATTGATCCGCTGCTGGAGAATGAAGAGAAACGCAACGAGTTTGGCGACCTGCTGTGGCATAAGCGTGAGCGCCGCGGCCTTACGCAGTATGATGCGCGCAAGCTGATGCGCGACCGCAACTACTTTGGCGCCATGATGGTGGAAAACGGCATGGCCGATGCCATGATCAGCGGCCTTACCCGCAAATACGGCCAGCCCATCCGCCCGGCCCTCGAAATCATTAATGTGCAGGCGGGCGTACGAAAAGTGGCGGGGCTGTATATTATGGTAACCAAGCGCGGCCCATACTTTTTTGCCGATACCACCATGAACGCCGATCCCACAGCTGAAGAGCTGGCAGACATTGCGATATTGACCGCCAACACCGTAAAACAATACAACATTGTGCCCCGCATCGCCATGCTTTCATACAGCAACTTTGGCTCTGCCGAGGGCGAGGTGCCGGCCAAGGTGATCAAAGCCGTGAATATTCTGCATAACAATTACCCGGGTCTTATTGTTGACGGTGATCTGCAGGCCAACTTTGCCACTAACAACAGCCTGCTCCAGGAGCAGTTTCCTTTCAGCACCCTGGTGGATAAAAATGTGAATACGTTTATTTTCCCTAACCTGGCGGCGGGCAACATAGCGTATAAGCTTATGCAGGAGCTGGGAGGCGCCGAGGCCATTGGCCCCGTGCTGATGGGCCTTAACAAGCCGGTGCATGTGCTGCAGCTGGGCAGCAGCGTGCGCGAAATTGTAAACATGATCACCATTGCCGTGGTTGACGCTCAAAACAGGAAGTAAAAGCCGCATGTCACTGATCAATTACATTAAAGGCCGGGTTGCATCCAAAAATCCTGCATTCACAATTCTCGAAACCGGTGGTGTTGGTTACGGGCTTTATATTTCGCTGCAAACCTATTCAAAAATAGGTGAAAGCGAGGCGCAGCTGTTTGTGGAAAGCGTATATGTGCGGGACGATAATCCTAAATATTATGGCTTTGCCGATGAGGAGGAGCGCGAGCTGTTTCGCAAGCTCATTTCGGTGAGTGGCGTGGGAGGCGCCAGCGCGCTGCTGATGCTGTCGAGCCTGAGCGCTGTTGAAATTGCAGGGGCCATTAATACCGCCAATGTAACCATGCTGAAAAGCATAAAAGGCATTGGTGATAAAACCGCGCAGCGCATTGTGGTGGACCTGAAAGGAAAAATGGGGAAACACGAAGGCGGCATCTCCCAGATTTTAACACCTTCGTACAATAAAAACAGGGACGAGGCGTTAATGGCCTTGGTCACGTTGGGATTCCCGAAAATATCTGCAGAAAAAGCCATAGAGAAGGCGGTGAAGCAGCAGGGTGTAAGCACCGAAAATGTTGAATTATTAATTAAAGCCGCCTTAAAGAACTTTTAGATATTTTAGTGAGAGCGAGTGGATTTATAAATTTTGTACTTGTTACAAGCGCAACAGCCTGCCTTATGGGCGTTGTTACAAAATCCAACCGGGCCCAGGGCCCGGTGGAAGACGATTTTAGCGCCCTGCCCCGTAAAACCATACTGCCGCCCGATACGCCCGAAGTGGAGGACCCAGAGCTGATTTATGAATTTAAGGATAATGGAAATAACAAGCCTCTGCAGGAGCCAAAATCCAAGCTCTACCTCGACAATCCCAGCAATGTAAAAACCGATGTACAGTACAATCCCAAAACCGGCAATTACGACGTAAAGCAAAAGATAGGCGATATGGACTACAGGCCTGAGACTTACATGAGCATGAAGGAGTATCAGGATTATGTGTTCAAAAAATCGATGCGTGATTACTGGCGCTCACGCGTGGCCGCCGACGAGCTCAATGAGAAGCCGCGCAAGGGCATGATTCCCAAACTGCAGGTGCAAAGCGAGCTGTTTGACAGGATCTTTGGCGGCAATACGATCGACATTAAGCCAACGGGCACCGCCGAGCTTATTTTTGGGCTCAACCGCAGCAAAAACATGAACCCGGCCATTCCGCAAAAGCAGCAGAAGATCACCAACTTTGATTTTAACATGCGCATTCAGCTGAACCTGATCGGGAAGATTGGCGATAAGCTGAAAGTAACCACCAATTACAACACCGAGGCTTCGTTTGACTGGGAAAACCAGGTGAAGCTGGATTATACAGGCTACGAAGACGAGATCATAAAAAAAATAGAGGCCGGTAACGTAACACTGCCGCTAAACAGTTCGCTCATCTCGGGCAGCCAAACGCTTTTTGGATTTAAAACCGAATTGCAATTTGGTCGCTTAAGGGCCACCACCGTTTTTTCGCAGCAACGCGGCAAAAAGCAGGAGGTAACCGTGCAGGGTGGTGCGCAAACGCAGCAGTTCAACGTTCCCGGCGATGGATACGAAGCCAACAAACACTTCTTCTTAGGCCATTACTTCAGGGATAATTATGATACCTGGATGGCCTCGCTGCCTGTGATCAACACACCCGTGGTGATTACCAAGGTGGAGGTATATGTATCGAACGTAAACGGCACCAACGAGCAAACCCGTAAGATTGCAGCTTTTGAAGACCTGGGTGAAGACTCCGCTCACGTATGGCCCGGCTTATCCTCCTACATTTCCGGTTCAGCCATCACTCCGGGCTTTGCCATTGTGGATAGTGCCGATGTTATACCTAAAAACGGCGCCAACAATTTATACAGCATCCTTACCAATACCGTTAGCGGTATTATCAAAGACCGGAACATTGATAACGTTTCACCCCTGCTGGCATCCACGCTGAAAGCAAGCAACCAGAATAACAACGGGAATATTTACATGGCCGAAGGGCGCGATTTTAACCGCGTGTCCAATGCCAAGCGCCTGAATGCCACCGAATATTACTTTAACCCGCGCACCGGTTTTATATCGCTTAACCAGCAGCTCAACAACGACCAGGTGCTGGCCGTTTCGTACCAGTACACATATCGTGGCAAAACCTACCAGGTAGGTGAGTTCAGCGACCAGATCCCTGATAACAACCTGTTGCTGGTGTGTAAACTGATAAAACCCACCACGGTAAATGTAAGGTACCCCATGTGGGACCTGATGATGAAGAACGTGTATTCGCTGGGCGCTTATAACTTAAACCCGCAGGACTTTAAGCTGGATGTGTATTACAACAATATTGAAACCGGGGTGGATGTGCCTTACCTGCCTTACGGCAAGGTAAACGGCCAGCAGCTGATCCGCGTGCTTAACTGCGACCGCCTGAGCGTGAACGGCGACCAACACCCCGACGGTGTGTTTGATTTTGTGAGCGGCTACACCATTTTGCCTAACAACGGCCGCGTTATTTTCCCCACCGTAGAGCCATTTGGCAGAAGCCTGGCCAAAAAATTTGATATTGATGACCAGGGCGCGAAGAACTATATATTTAACGAACTGTATGATTCCACCCGCACTGCGGCCACCTTTATTCAAAACAAAAACCGGTTTAAGCTCAAAGGCTCGTACCGCTCCTCGTCGGGCTCCGACATTGCGCTGAATGCGCTCAACATTCCGCAGGGCGCGGTGGTGGTAACGGCCAACGGCGTGCCGCTGGTTGAAAACACCGATTACACGGTGGATTATACCCTCGGTCGCGTAAAGATCATTAACGAAGGCATTCTTAACTCGGGTGCCCAGGTAAAAGTGTCGCTCGAAAGCAACTCGCTGTTTAACGTGCAGCAAAAAAGCCTGATGGGCACGCGGCTGGATTACAAGGCCGGGCGGAACCTCACCCTGGGAAGCACTTTCCTGCGGTTTACCGAGCGCCCCATCACGCAAAAAGTGAGCATTGGCGATGAGCCGGTGAGCAACATCGTAGCCGGCTTCGATGTAAACTATAAAACAGATGCGCCCTTTATCACCCGCCTGCTTGATAAGCTGCCGTTTTACAGCACCAAGGAAATGAGCACCATCTCCACGCGGGCCGAAATTGCCAAGCTGTTTCCAGGCAATGCCAAAGCCATTGGAAAAAGCGGCAACTCCTATATCGACGATTTTGAGGGCTCTATTTCACTCATTGACGTGCGCAGCCCCACCTCGTGGTTCCTGGCCAGTATCCCGCAGGGAAAAAATTTCAGGGAGGCAACCTTCAACGATTCTGTTGCCACCGGGCTCAACCGCGCGCGCTTTAACTGGTACACCATCGATCCGATGTTTACCCGCACGCAAAGCAACACCACACCCTCTTATTACAACAACAAAATATTTTCGAACAACATGTGGCGCCAGGTATTCGAAACCGAGCTGTTTCCCGGCAAAACCCCGCCCAATGGGCAACAGGTGGTGCTGCCGGTGCTCGACCTCGGCTTTTATCCAACCGTGCGCGGACCTTACAATTACGATGTGAACGGCCTGTCGGGCATTTCGGCCGGCATTAACAACGATGGCAGCCTTAAAAACCCGAAATCGCGCTGGGGCGGCATTATGCGGCGGTTGGAGACCAATGATTTTCAATTATCCAACGTAGAGTACATACAGTTCTGGATGATGGATCCCTTTAACGAGGATTATAACTCAGACACGGATCCTTCGTTCAGCAACGTAAGAGCCAATTTGCCGCGCGGCGATATGTACATTCACCTGGGCAACGTTTCGGAAGATATTATTAAAGACGGGCACATGGGTTATGAGAACGGCCTGCAGGGCTCTTCGCAGTTTGCCAGCGTACTGCCGGTGGATACAAACAAGGTTTCCATTTATCCAACCATTCCGCCAACCATTAACGCTTTTTCGGCCGATAACAACGACCGCGCTGCACAGGATGTGGGCTACGACGGCTTGAGCGATGAGAACGAGCGGCTGTTATTCAGCAAGGCTGTGGCCGATATGCAAAGCGGCGGATTTACACAGGAGGCCAAGGATGCGTTTGTGAACGACCCTTCTTCCGACAACTATAACTTTTTCAGGGACGATCGTTACGATTCGCAAAAATTCACCACCCTGCGCCGGTATGCCTATTACAACAACCCGCAGGGCAACTCGCCCACCGAGGCGCAATACCGGGCGCAGAATGCCGACAAGTATTCCACAGCAGCCACCACCCTGCCGAACATTGAAGACATTAACCGCGACAATACACTGAGTGAAACAGAAAATTATTACGAATACCACCTGCGCATTTCGCCCGAGGCCATTAACCCTTCATCGGTAGGCACCAACTTTATGGTGGATGCCTTTAACGGCTCAGCCGAATTTAGCGGCGAGCCCACCAAAACGGTGAAATGGTACCAGTTTAAAATTCCTATTTCGCAGTTCGAAAACGTAGTGGGGGGCATCGAGGGTTTTAACTCCATTCGTTTTATGCGCGTGTATATGAGCGGCTTTGATAAACCGGTTCTGCTGCGTTTGGCGCGCTTTGAGCTGGTGCGCAGCGACTGGCGCCGCTACCAGTTTGACCTGAAAAAACCGGGCGAATACATTGCCACCGATAACAATTCCACCTCGTTTGACGTATCGGCTGTAAGCCTGCAGGAAAACTCCACCAAGCAGCCGGTAAACTATGTAATGCCGCCCGAGATCCAGCAGCAGCAGAATGTGCAAACCACCAACCTCGTATTGCAAAACGAACAGGCCCTGCAAATGCGGGTGTGCGACCTGAAGGACGGCGACAGCCGCGCCATCTTCAAAAACATTGACCAGGACACGCGCATGTACAGGAACATAAAAATGAATGTGCATGCCGAGCAGATGAACAACACACCGCTGAACGACGGCGATCTGACCTTATTCTTCAGGGTGGGCACCGATTACAACAATAACTTTTACGAGTACGAAGTGCCGCTGAAACTCACTAAAAAAGGCGTTTACGATCCCAACAACACCGATGCGCGCTATACCGTGTGGCCATCTGAGAACGAGGTGAACTTTAACTTTGACCAGATGATAGCCGCCAAAAACGAGCGGAATGGCAAAGTGGGCTACTTCACCAACCTGAGCGCTCTCTCGGAACCTTATTCCAAATCGTTTGGCACCTACACCATTACCATTGTGGGTAACCCCAATATGGCTACGGTAAAAAGTGTGATGGTGGGTGTTCGCAATCCTAAAAGCGCCGATAAGCTGGCACGCTGCGCCGAAGTGTGGATCAACGAGCTGCGCCTTACCGACTTTAATAACCAGGGTGGATGGGCCACTACCGGCCAGGTGCAGGCCAAACTGGCCGATTTGGGTAACGTATCGCTGGCAGGCACTTACAGCACGCCGTTTTGGGGCAGCGTTGAAAGCAAAATCGGGCAGCGCAGCAAAGAAACCAACTTTAACTGGGACATGAGCACGTCCATCAATGCCGGTAAATTTTTTCCCGCCAACTGGAAAATAAGCCTGCCCATCTTTTACAATTATGGCCGAACCCGTATTACGCCGCTGTTTAACCCGCTCGATCCTGACGTTAGATTGTCGTCTACGCTCGGCAATAATGACATATCCGGTGAAAAGAAGGAAAAGATACGGCGGGCGGTGGAGGACTTTACCGAGCGCAAGGGCTTTAACCTCACCAATGTGCACATTGACGGGTTTAAGCGCAAAGGCGCCAAGCCAATGCCGTGGGATGTGAGCAACTTTTCGGTGACCTATGCCTATACCGAAATATTTAAGCGCAGCGTAAACGTGGAAGGCAATACCAACAAACAATACCGCGCCAGCGGCCTGTATGCATTTACCATCCAAAACCCTTATACCTTAAAGCCCTTTTCAAAAGTGAAGCTCTTTGATAACAAGTGGTTTACCATTATCAAAGAATTTAACGTGCAGCTGCTGCCCAATAGCTTCGGCGCTTCCATCGAGGGCACGCGAACCTTTTCGGCGCTTAAGAACAGAGACATCACCAGTTTTTACAACACCTCTTCCGACTTCGAGAACCCAACGCTGTATAATAAAAACTTTATCATCAGCCGCTCGGGCAACCTGCGCTGGGACCTGTCGAAAGGCATTAAATACGATTTTTCTTCCACCACCGAAAGCCGGGTGCTGGAGCCTTATGGCGACGTGAGCAAAAACTCGCCGGCCAACCGCGACACACTGATGCGCAACCTGCGGCAGCTGGGAACCACCACGGTTTACAGGCAGCAGATGAACCTGTCGGTGACCGCGCCGCTGAACAAGATCCCCATCCTTGATTTTACCACGCTTACTTACCGTTATTCGGGCACCTACACCTGGAACCGCATGCCCTTTGCCATTCCTGATTCGGCAAAGATTGGCAACACCATTCAAAATACCGGCTCGCACAATATCACCGGAAACTTCAACATGGTGCAGCTGTATAACAAGGTGCCTTATTTTAAAAAGCTAAATTCGCCGCCGCCCAAGCAGCCACCCAATGTAAAAGGAAAAACAGACCCCACTTCATCGAAGGATAAAAATAAAGACGGGCAGGACAGCACTAAAAAGCCAATGAAAAGTGTTTTTGAATTCCTGGCGCGTGGCCTGATGATGCTGAAGAATGTGTCGCTGACCTACCAGGAGCAGCTGGGGCAGGGCATGCCTAACTTCAGCCCGATGGCGCGCCGCTTTGGTATGGATCCGGGCGAGAATAATGCCCCTGGCTTTATGTTCACCACCGGTCTTCACGATGCGCAGATCCGTGAACGCAGCATAAACAATAACTGGCTGGTAAAAACCCAAAACCAAACCACGCCCTACACCGAAACCAATGCCCGCAACTATACGTATCGCGCGGCGGTGGAGCCACACGGCAGCTTAAAAATTGATTTAACGGGAAGTTATAACCTTACCAAAAGCCGCACGGAGTATATGCTCTTTAGGTACGACAGCCTTTTGCAAAAAGAAATATGGGAGCTGCACAACAGTCCGAATGTAACCGGTAATTTCGATATCACCACGTTCACGTTCTTCCGTGCCTTTAAAGATGGCAAAAATCCCATCCAATCGCGGCTGTTCCAGGAATTTTTGGCCGAGCGGGCCAAGGTGGCGCAGGAGCTGGGCAGTAAAAATCCAAATTCAAAAGGCCGGCAGAGCAACGGCGAGATTGACGGATACAGCAGCAACCAGCAGGACGTGCTGATACAGGCCTTTTACAGGAGCTATACCGGCAGGAGCCTTAAAAACTACAGCACCACCAATATCTTTCCAAAAATTCCGCTGCCCAACTGGACCATTAGCTGGGACGGGCTGGGCAAGCTGCCCTTCCTTAAAAAAACCTTCCGCAGCGTTACCGTGCGGCATGGCTATAAAAGCTCTTACCGCGTAAGCAGCTACAGTAATAACATTCTCTTTAACCCCGATGAAATTACGCAGGATCAGCGTTTGCCGGTAACAGTGGTCACCGGCTCAAACAGCAGCAGCCCTAACTTTGCTTCTTATTATAACGTAAGCGCTGTTACCATTTCGGAAGCCTTTTCACCGCTCATTAAATTCGATCTGCAGTTTATGAAAACCGGCTGGTCGGCCAATGTTGAAACCAAGCGCGATAAAACCACCACGCTCAATGTCACCGGTTTCCAGATCATAGAAACCAAGGGCCAGGAGTATATTGTTGGTTTGGGCTACATGTATCCAAAGCTGAAGATCCGTGGGGTGATGATACAGGGCAAGCAGCTGGAAAGTAACCTGCTGGTGAAGGTAGATGTGAGCTACCGCAAAAACCTGTCGATCATCCGCGACGTGAGCATTGGCACCAGCACCCCTACGGGCGGCACCAATATCATTACGCTGCGCTCTTCGGCCGATTACCAGCTAACGCCTAATATTAACCTGCGATTGTTTTACGACTGGATCAGGACCAAGCCGCAAACTTCGGCTTCGTTCCCTACTTCCAACATCACCGGCGGCTTCAGCCTCAGGATCAACTTCCAGTAAGGTGGCGGCTGGTAAAACAGGCAAGGGATAAAATGAGTGGATTAGACGGTTTTTGTTGAAAAAAAACAGCCTAAAATGCGCCAAACCTGTGGCAAAATAAAACAAACGATTACATTTGTAACACAAAAAAAACAAATATGAATTTTCCATCTGAATTAAAGTACACAAAAGACCATGAGTGGGTTAAAATTAGCGGCAGCGAAGCAACAATTGGCATCACTGATTTTGCACAGCGCGAGCTGGGAGATATCGTTTACGTAGACATATCCACCCTTGGTGAAACGCTGGATAAAGAAGCGGTGTTTGGTACTGTGGAAGCGGTGAAAACCGTGAGCGACCTTTTTATGCCCCTGAGCGGCGAGGTGCTGGAAATGAATAAAGGTATTGATTCGGCTCCCGAAAGCGTAAATAACGACCCTTACGGCGCTGGCTGGATGATTAAAATAAAACTGACCAATACGGCTGAGCTTAGCGATTTGCTGAGTGCCGACGACTACAAAAAGCTGATCGGCGCATAATTAAAACCAAATTTTTTTCTAAAGCCTTTTAAGAAAATTAAAAGGCTTTTTTTTTTGAACTGGCCAACGCGTACCAACTCATTAACGTAGTAATAAAAAATACCCTATGGTTTTCAGCTCGGCAGTTTTTCTCTTTTTGTTTTTGCCCTTTACATTAATTGTCCATTACCTGCTGGGCCCGCTGTTCCGCAATTTTTTCCTGCTGATCATGAGCGTGGTGTTTTACGCCTGGGGTGAGGGAAGCTTTACCTATCTGATTGCAGCTTCCATCCTGGTAAATTATATGGGGGGCTTGCTTATCGGTTGGTTCAGGCAAGAGAAGCCTGCGCTGGCAAAGCCGGCACTGGCCTTTTTTATTGTGATCAACCTGCTGGTGCTTATTTATTACAAGTACTTTGCCTTCCTGCTCTCGGGCCTGCAGCAGGTGCATTTAATTGAGCCCGCTGCCGGTGTGGCGCAGGCAAGGCATCTGCCCATCGGCATTTCGTTTTACACGTTTCATATTCTCTCTTATCTTATTGATGTATACCGGCGCGATGCCGTGCCTCAAAAAAATCCGCTCGACCTGGGGCTTTACATTTTCCTGTTCCCTCAGCTGGTGGCAGGCCCTATTATCCGCTACAAGGATATTTCGGCAAAAATAGCCAGCCGTTATTTAAGCGGCAGTGATTTTACGAATGGTGCGATCCTTTTTATCAGAGGCCTGGCCAAAAAGATGATCATTGCCAACACCATGGCGCTGGTGGCCGATAAAACATTCAGCGAGCCGCCGGCCGAGCTGCCTGCCTCGATGGCCTGGGTGGGCATTATTGCCTATACACTGCAGATCTATTTCGATTTTTCGGGATACTCCGATATGGCGCTGGGCCTGGGGAAAATGCTGGGCTTTAATTTCCCGGAAAATTTTAATCACCCTTACATTGCCCGTTCCATCCGCGAATTCTGGCAGCGCTGGCACATCTCGCTGTCCACCTGGTTTCGCGACTATCTTTACATTCCACTGGGTGGCAATCAAAAAAGCAAATGGCGCACCTATTGCAACCTGTTTATTGTGTTTTTTATTACCGGCCTGTGGCATGGCGCCAGCTTGAACTTTATTGTGTGGGGCCTTTTTCACGGCTGTTTCCTGGTAATAGAGCGCATTGGTTTTGGTAGCCTGCTTCAAAAGCTGCCCAAAGTGCTGCAGCATGTGTATACGCTGTTAGTGGTTGTTATCGCCTGGGTGTTTTTCAGGGCCAATGATCTTGAACATGCTATGGATTATTTAAAGCAGCTATTTGGCTTTGGGCATTCCAGCAATTACATTATTTTGCTGCACCTCAATAATTATGTGATAACGGTGTTTGTGCTGGCCCTTGTTTTTTGCACCAATATCCGGCAGGCAGTGGCTGCCAGGCTTGGTGCGCGATTCAACGCTATGGGGCAAAGCGCGGGTTATGTGGTGGTACGTTATGTGGTCTACCTGCTTTTGTTTTTTTACAGCACCATCGAGCTGGCCCAGCACAGTTATAATCCTTTTATTTATTTCAGATTTTAACCCATGGCCGCTCCATCACCTATTATAAGATTTTTGACTGCGCGGGTTCCGGTCCTGCTCCGTCCGTTAAAAAAATACTACCTGCTTTACCTGGCGCTGGGGCTCTCGGTGGGCCTGTATTTTGTGGCGCGCGAACACCGCCCGCATGTGAGGTTTGAGGCCGAACTGAAAGCTACAAAAACAGATGTGTTCCAGTTTTTTTACCAGCCGGTGGAAGAGCAATGGTTTGGCCAGAATTATTCAAAAAAATGGCTGGTGCATGGCAGCAATAATTACCAGACCTTTTCTTTCGACATACCGCCGGAGGTAAATTTTAAGGCGTTGCGGCTTGATATCGGCGATAACCGGCAACAGGAATATGTAGATATCAAAACAATACGTTTGCTTTACGGAAAGGACACCATGCTGCTGTTTAATGGCGACGCTGTGGATAAATTTGGCATTAACCTGGGTGTAAAAAGACACGAAAACAGGTTTTATCTTGGCTCGCACAAGGGCACGTACGATCCTTTTCTGGCCACCGGCGATATGCGGGTGGACTTTAACAACATGGCGCCTACGCGGGGTAGGCTGCCGGGCTGGATATTGCTGCCACTGCTGCTGGCCATGATAATAGAGCTGCTGAAGCTAAAAAAACGAGAAGGGTTTTTAACCGCTTTTTATACCTTCTCTTCCGGTTTTTTTGTGATCCTGCTGCTGCTGCCGCTGCTTAACAGCATTTTTGCCATTTATGGCGACCTTAACCACGAGCGCCGCATACTGGCGGAAAAGCCTGAATTTAAGCTCGGCGACAGCGCGCATTTTACCGAAAGCTTCGAAAAATATTTCGATGATAATTTTGGCTTCCGCGGTCTGCTGGTAAGCCTGGGCGGCAAAATAAAATTTTATGTGTTTGGCTCTTCGGTATCGCCCATTGCCGCAGTGGGTAAGGATGGCTGGCTGTATCTTAAGCCTGCATTCTGTCACATTACAAACGATGCAAAAGAAGGTGTTCTTTTTACTCCTGCCTGGGTGCAGCAAATGTTTGCGGAGTGGGAAAATAACCAGCGGCAGCTTCAACAGGACGGCATCAGCTATTACCGTATTTTCTGGCCTGAGAAACACACCATTTATGCCGAGCGCATGCCGGAACACATGCAGGCCATTATCCACGATACGGTTTTCAGGCTCGACCAGGTGCTGGATTATTCGCGGCAAAAAAAATCGCCCATCCGGCTGGTGGATGTAGAGCCGATGATGATGGCGGCAAAAAAGGAGAACCAGCTTTTTCTCCGTTACGATTCGCACTGGAATGCCTTTGGCGCTTTTGTAGGCTATACGGCTCTTATGAATCAGCTGGCGGCAGATTATCCGCAGCTGAAACCGCACCCCTTCTCTGATTACGAGGTAACCTATAAGGAGCTTACCGGTGGTGATATGGCTGATGGCATGTACGTGGAAGAAAAGGAAATGGTGCCGGTGTTTACCTTAAAACGCGACCCGAGCCATATTTGTGAGCTTTCGTATTACGAATACCCGGTAAGTTCGTTTGTGTTTGAGAACGATAAGGCCTCGTCCGATCTTTCCATTGTTATATACCGCGATTCGTATACAACGGAAATGATCCCGTTTTTAAAACCGCACTTCAAAAAAATAGTATTCCTGTGGGGACAAAACCTTTCGTACGACTACATGAGGAGGCTGCACCCCGATATTGTGCTTGAAAGCAGGGTGGCAGGGGCCTTGTAACAATAATATGAATGAAGAAATTTATTTATAAAAACGCCGGCCTGTTAACGGTTGCCTGGGCCATTATTATTTTTATGCTGTGTGCCACGCCAGGGCAGTATATTCCTTCCGCCAGCTGGCTCGACCTGTTGAGTGTTGACAAATGGGTACATGCCGGCATTTTTTTTACGCTTAGCGCACTTTGGATCGTATACGCCTCAAAAAATAAGCGCAGCAGGGCAGTTTTTTTATCAGGCCTGCTGGCCTGCATCATATATGGTGGATTGCTGGAGGTAATGCAGGCCAAGTGCTTTAGCAACCGCAGCGCCGACTGGCAGGACTTTGTGGCCAACTCATTCGGCTGTTTAGTGGCGCTTGCTGCAGCAAAAAAACTGGAAAAGGAATTTGTTTTAAACAGGTAAGCTATCTGCTTATTTACCGGATTTTGTGCCGGGCATCAGTTTTTTGCTTTTTTTCCTCGAGGGTTTTTGCGGATTGTTCCAGTCCTCGTCGGTGTCCTTTTTATCGCCGCGCGCATCTACGTCTTCAATCGTTACCCATTTGTCTTTTCGCAGCTCAAGCGCATCGTAGCTGCCGTCGGGTCCGTAATACTGGTACTGCCCCTGCAGCAGCTCGCCCTCGGTGTTCGGCGCCAGGTGGCTGTATATGATCTGCCCGCGCTTTTCGTTGTACTTTATGCTCATGGTAATGCTGCTGCTGTATTCAAACATCAGGCGCCGGGGGTTTTTGCGCGGAAATTTAAACACGTCTTTCCCAAATACCGGGCTGCCGTCGGGCTTAAAATAAAGCACATCAATAAACTTGCGCTGCGTCATCTTGTCGTTGGCATCGTAGCCAATAAGAGTATAAAAGCCATCGCACGTAATCACCGAATAGTACAGCATGCCGAACCACTTATCGGGTGCGCCGATATAGGTTTCGGGCGATTTTACGGTAACCGATCGGTCAATGAGCTTAAATGTTTCGTATGCCTGCAGGGTTTCATATTTAAAAAAGCCTTTTTTTATGCGCTTGCTGTTGTTTACCAGCAGGTAGCCAAAAAAAGCATAGGTGCCGTCGTTCTTATAAATATTCCAGGTGATGAGCTTAAATTTTTTATCAGGGGGCATCAGTATCGAATAATCATTTTTAAGCGCGTCAAAAGAGTAGTCCATTATCCGCGGGTTATCCACAATCCTGTCCCAGATACCGATTATTTTTTTATTGGCCTCACTGCGTTCGGCCTCGCTGTGGCTGTAAAAGGCAGCCTTTTGCTGCTCCATCAGCTCCAGCTCGGCCAGCTTAAATACCATCAGCGAAGTATCGCTTTTTTGCGCCAATAAAAAAGCGGGGAGCTGTATTAAAAAGAAAAATATGCGGTTTTTAAACACTAAATTTATAATCCGGTTAATGCACAAAGATACAAATATAGCGCAATGGGGGTGATGTGGAGATGGCTGCGGCTGACGCTGAGCTTTTGTTTTTTTTGTTTGTGCCTGTTTTGCCTGATGCATTATCAAACGGCCATTTACCTTATGGGACAGGCGCGCGGCCAGCTGTTCATTCTTTCGGGTACCATACCGCTGCAGGAGTTTGAAGCGGCAGAAACGCTGGAGCCGCGCGAAAAAGAAAACCTGCAGCTGGTGGAGGCCATTAAGCGTTATTCGGTGGATAGTCTTGGCTACCTGCCTACGGATAATTTTACCAGTATCTACAACCAGAAGCATGCACCGGTGCTGTGGGTAATCACTGCCTGTGAGCCCTATGCGTTTAAGGAGTACGAATGGCAATTTCCATTGGTGGGAAAGGTGAGCTACAAAGGTTTTTTTAAAAAGGAGCTGGCTCAAAAGGAATACAATCACCTGGCGGCGCTGGGCTATGATGTGGATCTGCGCAGCGTTTCGGCCTGGAGCACCCTGGGCTGGTTCAGCGATCCCATCCTGAGCAGCATGCTGGGCCGCAGCAAAGCAGGGTTTTGCAACCTTTTGTTCCACGAGCTGTTTCACGCCACCTATTATGCGCCCAATGCCGTAACCCTTAATGAGAACCTGGCTAATTTTATTGCCGGTAAAGCCACACAGCGCTTCCTGCGCTACGATACGGCGGCACTAAAGGCTTACGATCAAAGCAATGCCGACGAAACGGTGTTCAGCAATTACATGCTGCGCAAAAAAGCCGGTCTCGAAAATTACTATGCGCGCATAGCAAATAAGCCAAACAGGTATGTGTTGAAACTAAAAGCGCTTTACGAAATTGCAGACAGCGTAAGGCTGCTGCCCATCGTGGGAAAACAGCGCTACCAGAGGCGTGCCGCAGATATCGGCGCATTTAAAAATGCCTATTTTGTTGATTTCCAGCAATACGAAAGCATGCAGGACAGCCTAGAAAATGTTTTTAACAAAATTTATGGGGGCGACCTTAAAAAATTGGTACAAGATTTGAGGCCAAATAAAATCAATGATTAAATTTGATAGTCCAACAAAGCCCACATGAAAAAATTTACCCTCTTACTGTTCTCATTTGCTGTTTTTGCGGGTGTTTCGCCGGCGCAAACGGGACACCAGGTGCGGATAAATTTACAAAACTGCCCCGATTCAGCCGCTTACCTGGTAAGGTATTTATTTGACCAGCAATACCTGGTGGATACCTGCAAAAAAGTTAAAAACGGTGCCATTGAATTTAAAGGAAAAACACCGCTTGAGAAAGGCATGTATGCCGTGGTGAGCACAGGCATGCTCAGATACTTTGATTTTTTTGTGAACGAAAACCAGCGTTTTACCATTACCGGTAATTTTTCGGACCTGGCGGCTACGCTTAAATCAACCGACAGTAAAGAGAACGGCTTGATGTTTTCTTATGCGGCTTATATGACAGGCAAGGAGCGCGAGTATAAAAAGCTGCCCGACACCGAAAGAGAAAAGCAAAAAGCCATTACCGCCGAGGTGAGAAAATACACAGCTGCATTTATGCAAAAAAACAAAGGCAGCCTGGTAGTTGATTTTTTAAACCTGCGGGAAGAGAAATATGCGGCCGAAATTCCAAAAGCCCCTAATGGCCGCCCCGACAGCCTTTACCAGTACAACTATTATAAAAATCATTATCTTGATGGGATCAACTTTAAGGATGACCGCATGGTGCGCATGCCTTTTTTTGCCGACAGGATCAAAAAATATATCAACGAAGTAATCGTTCAGGATCCGGATACACTGATAAAGGAGATTGATAAAATACTGAATGCCTGCAGCCAGGACAGCCTGATGTATAACCTGCTGCTGGGTCATTTTTTGCAGAAGTACGAGCAGAATAAAACCATGAGTTATGACCGGAACGGCAAAACCATCACCTTTGAAAAAGTGTTTGTGCACCTGGCCGATACGTATGTGACCACCGGCAGGGCCAAAGAAATATACAGCGCCGAGGTGGCCGATAAAATCCGCGAGCGCGTGAACATTATCCGCAACTTGCTGCCCGAATCAAAAGTGCCTGAATTGTTTATGGTGGATACGGCCAATGCCCTGCGGGTGCGGAAGCTGGGCTTTGATACCGCTTCCTCCAGCAAAAGCCTTACAGACCTGTATTACAGGCACGTTGAAAAATTAACCCCGATGTTTAAAACGCTTTACCAGGTAAACGCCAAATACACTGTGCTGGTGTTTTGGGCAATAGATTGCGACCATTGCCGCAAAGAGGTGCCTAAGCTGAACGAATCGCTGAAAGAGCTGAAGGGGAAAACGGATGTGAAAGTATTTGCTGTGCAAACCCGCGACGATATGATTGACGACTGGCGTAAATTTATTATACAGAACAAGCTTGATTTTATAAACGTGTGCGACCCGGTGCATCTCAACAATACAAAAGAAACCTTTGACATAAACTCAACACCGGTTATTTACCTGCTTGACCGTGAAAAACGGATCAAAGGCAAAAAGCTATCGGCCGAGCAGGTGGTGGAGGTAATTAAAAACCTGGAAAGCATTAACAGGCCTTAGGAAAAGGAAACAGCAGCAATACCATGAAAAAATCGATACGGATATTTTGTTTTCTTGCAGCCCTGCCATTTCTGATGCCGGCCCAGGGTTACGAAATAAAGCTGCAGCTGAAGAATAACACCGATACCACGATGTACCTGGCCCGCTATTATTTTGGCCAGTCGACGATTGTTGACAGCTGCAAGCACATAAAAAACGGCAAGGCTGTTTTTAAGGGAGAAAATAAGCTGGATCGCGGCGTTTATATTCTGGCCAACCAGGCACGCCAGCGCTACATCGATTTTTTAGTGAACAACGAACAGAAGTTTAC
The DNA here is from genome assembly GCA_044221905.1 of Bacteroidia bacterium. Classification (GTDB taxonomy): domain Bacteria; phylum Bacteroidota; class Bacteroidia; order B-17B0; family Aurantibacillaceae; genus Aurantibacillus. Next base: position 1,616,027 of record JBGAOE010000001.1, on the reverse strand, counting down.
CATTACCGGCTCATTTCCTGACCTGATCCTTACCATGCATTCGCCTGACAGTAAGGAGAACGACGACATTTTTTCTTACGCCCGTTTTTTTACGGCCAAAAACACCGAGCTTCAAAAAAATCTTGGAACGCTGAAAGACAAAAGCAAAGCCGACAGCACAAAACAGGCCGCCGAATTTCAGAAAAAAACAGGCGATGAGCTGATGGCATATGACGCGGAGTTTATGGCAAAACACAAAGGCACCTTTGTTTACGATTTTTTAAACCTGAAAAACGAAAAATATGCAACAGAGGTTCCTAAAGCCTCAAACGGCCGGCCCGACAGCATTTACCAGTATTACTATTACAAGGCGCATTATTTTGACGGTGTTGATTTTAAGGACGAGCGCATTATTGGCACGCCTTTTTTTAAAGATCGGGTAACCCGCTATTTCGAAACCGTTATTGTTCAGCATCCCGATACTGTTATTAAGGAGCTGGATAAGGTGCTGGCCAGGTGCACACCCGGTAACACTGTGTACAATGTATTGCTGGGCCATTTTACCTATAAATACGAAACCGATAAAAGCATGAGTTTTGACAAGGCCGGTAAAACAAACACCTTTGAAAAAGTATTTGTGCACCTGGCCGACACGTATATCACCAATGGCAAAGCCGGCGGTGTGTATAACGACGAAACGGTGGAAAAGATAAGGGCGCGCATCAACATTGTGCGCAACCTGCTGCCGGGTGCAAAAGTGGCCGATTTGTTTATGGTGGATACCGCGCAGGGCCGCACGGTTCTTAACATGGGCTTTGATACCGCCCGCACCAGCAAAAGCGCCACAGAGCTTTACACCCGTGTGGCGCCAAAAGTGATCCCTTTGTATAAAACCCTTTACAGCGTTAATGCCAAATACACCGTGTTGGTTTTCTGGTCGGTGGATTGCGGGCATTGCCAGAAAGACATTCCAAAGCTGAATGAGAACTTAAAGGAAATAAAAGGCAAGGTGGATTACAAGGTATATGCCGTACAAACAAAAGACGAGCTGTTTGACAAATGGAAAAAATTTGTTGCGGATAATAAGCTTGATTTTATCAATGTGTTTGAGCCGGTGCACCTCAATAACCTCACCGAGCGTTTTGACATAAACCGCACCCCGGTTATTTACCTGCTCGACAGGGAAAAGCGCATTGTAGGCAAAAACCTGTCGCCCGACCAGCTGATCGAAATAATTAAAAATTTAGAATCAAACCAGATATAACACTACCAGAAACAACAACAAAACAATTCACACATGAAAAAAATTACGCTCTTCTTCTCATCATTGGTCCTTTTTTCGCTGGCTGCAAAAGCGCAGGACGGCTACGACATTAAAATTAATTTTAAGGGATGCAAGGACACCATGGTGTACTTGGTAAAGTACACGTTTGACCAGCAGTATATTTCGGATACCTGCAAAAATGTGAAGAACGGAAACATTCGCTTTAAAGGCAAAACCGAGCTGGATAAGGGCGTTTACGTGCTGGTAAGCGAAGGAAAATCGACCTACTTTGATTTTTTTATCAACGAAAACCAAAAATTTACCGTTAACGTGGATATGGCCGATATGGTAAACAGCCTCAAATCGGTTGGTAATAAAGAGAACGAGCAGTTCTTTGCCTACATAAAATACATTACCAACAAAAACCAGGAATTTGGCAAGCTGCGCGACCAGGCCAAAGGCATGAGCAAAGCCGACAGCACTAAATTTATGAACGAGAAGCTGAAAGCCCTGAACTCGGATGTAAAAACCTTTGATGCCGACTTTATGCAGCGAAACAAAGGCAGCTACCTGTACGATGTATTAAACCTGAAAACAGAGAAAGAGCCTACCGAGATACCAAAAGCCAAAAACGGGCGTCCCGACAGCCTTTACCAGTATTATTATTACAAAAACCACTTTTTCGACGGCATTGATTTTAAAGATGAGCGCATTATCCGTACGCCGTTTTTCGACGACCGTATTAAGCGTTATTTTGAAAGCGTTATTTTAATGAACCCCGACACCATGATTGTGGAGATTGACAAAATAATGGCCAAATGCCAGGAAGACAACCTGGTGTATAACCTGCTGGTGGGCTATTTTACCTACTCTTCAGAGCAAAACAAGGTAATGGGCTTTGACAAGGTGTTTGTGCACATGGCCGACAAGTACATTATTCCGGGGCATGCCAAAAAAGTGTATACTGATGAAACCGTAACCAAAATTAAGGAGCGGGTGGATATTATGCGCAACCTGCTGCTTGATGCCAAAGTATCGGACCTGTTTATGATAGACAGTACCTATGGCAGGCAGGTATTAAAAATGGGCTTTGATACGGCCAAAACCAGCAAAAGCATCACCGACCTGTATTACAAGAACCTGGATAAGCTGACGCCCTTATTTAAAAGCCTTTACAGCGTGAACGCCAAATACACCGTGCTTATTTTCTGGGCGGCCGATTGCGGCCACTGCCAAACCGAAGTGCCCAAGCTGAGCGAGGCCTTAAAAGACATAAAAGGTAAAATAGATTTTAAGGTGTTTGCCGTGCAAACCAAGGAAGAGCTGTTTGACAGCTGGAAAAAATTCGTCATCGAAAAAAAGCTGAGCGATTTTATCAACGTGTTTGATCCGATACACCTCAATAACCTGAAAGAGCGTTTTGATATTTATTCAACGCCGGTTATTTATATTCTGGATAAGGATAAGCGGATAAAGGCCAAGCGCCTGGGCTCGGAGCAGGTAGTGGATTATCTGAAAATGCTGGACGGTGCCGATAAAAACAAGGCAAAATAAAATACGGATATTACGTCATAAAAAAACCGGGTTGCTTAGCGCCCGGTTTTTTTATTGCAGTTAATTAAGAAAATTTTTGTGTCATATTACGCTGAACCTGTCATCCTGAGCCGATGAAGATCTAGCCGGAGTTTTATTCTTCACGCAAAAGAATGTATGAGAATTGCCGTTTTGCGTTAGGGATAGAGCGGAAAGCTTGAAGCTACGATAGCTATCGGCTCACCATGGCAAGACGCAATAAGTGTGAAAATCTTACAGTAATATGAAACACGATTAAGAAAAAACTAAATCTCTTTTTTAAGCAGCTTAATATCTTCAATCAGCTTTTGTACCTGCGCCTTATCGGTGCCGTCGTACATGCCGCGCAGCCGGCCTTTGGTGTCTATCAGCAGCAGCAGCTCGCTGTGTAAAAAACCTTCGGGTGTTCCATCGTCTTCAATGGCGTTTACCAGGTAGCTGATTTTGGCCAGGTCGTAAATCTGCTTTTTATCGCCGGTAAGCAGATGCCACTTGTTTTTAATGGCGTGGTAGGTGCCGGCATAATCGCTCAACACGGCCACGGTATCGTGCAGGGGGTTTACCGAATGCGAAAGTATGAGCAATGAATCGTCGGTTTCAAAGGCTTTCTGCACATCCACCAGATTGGTGCTCATGGCAGGGCAAATGCTCTGGCAGGTGGCAAAAAAGAAGTTGGCTACGTAGATTTTGTTCTTAACGGTTTGCTCGGTTACGGGCTCCCCATGCTGATTAACCAGCGAAAACGGGCGAACGGTGTGGTAAACCGTGTCTTTTTCGGCATTTACTGTTTTTTCTCCGTATACGGGCAGAAGCAGTTTTGGCCCTTCGGGCCGGCAGCCCAGCATAAAGCCCAGCAGAGCCACGCAGGCCAGCTTAGGCAGGTTTTTTGATCTCATTGGTTTCAATTAATTTTTGTTTTTCTTCTTTTAAGCGCAGGTGCTGGTACTCCTCTATCAGGCGTTTGAGCTCCGATACATAACGCGCGTCGTAATAGCCGCGTATGTGCCGGTTGGCATCCACCAGCAGAAAAAAGCTGTAATCGATGTAATAAGGCTTTTCGGCAAAATAGGATTTGGTGATGCTGTCAAAGCTGGCCAGCGGCCAGGTATAAAAATGCACATTGGGATAGGCACTCAGTTTTTTCAGCTCGCCGGCAGCCTGCGACATGCCATTTTCACTGGCGGTTACCAACACAAAGGGAATGTGCTCTACCTTTGAATTTTTATAGCTAAGGTATTCCCAAAGCCCCGTAAGCCTGTAGGAATCTGACCTGTAGCGTGGGTGAATAAAAACAACGGCATACAGTGGGTCTTTTACCTGCTCTGTAAGGCTATCGTTGCGATAAAAGTTATCGCTTACACAGTAATAGCTGGTATCGCCGGCTGTTACTGCTTTTTTAGGTCCGTAAAACGGCAGCCGCTTCGAGTTAATGGTGCTTGTTTCCAAAATCAGCCAGAAGAAAGAAGGGAAGGCAATGATGAGAATCACCAGCCATTTTTTGCGCGTCATAAGCAGCTTTATAAATTGTGCACAAAGATACGCCTCAGATCATGAAATAAAAAACCCCGGATAAGGTTTACCGGGGATTAAATGGTTTAAGGTTAAAATCTGAATTGTGCGCCCGTTAACAGAAGCTGTTCAAAAATTAATTTTGCTATGGAACAGACCCTGAAACAAGCCGATAACTATCGGTTCAGGATGACAGAAAAATTAGTTTTTAAGATATGATGTATCAGAATAATGTTGGAAGGACTTGCAGCGATAGCCCTGGCCTCATAAAGCGAGCGAACAAATGATAACCCAACGTGAGCTCTGCTTTATGGGGCAACGCCAACTACTTACAACTGGTAAGTAGTTTAATGCACCTTTTATTATAAAAATTCGACATTATTAGCGAACATTGATTTTATGATATTACTATTCTTCCTCCAGCAGCTTATGGTTGAGCGCAAACGGATCGATGCTTTGTTCAACAGCGGCAAAAAAACCGGGGCCATATTTTAAATACTGGCTGGCAAAATTTTCATAACGTTCCTGCGGCACCGATTTTGGGAACAGGGCCTGCTTTACATGTTCGATCTGCCGGATCTGTGCCTCCGATTTCTTTTTGAGGGCGCGGGTGGCTTTTTGCGAAATGCTTTCGAGCTGATGCAGGGCTCTTTGTTTAGTAGCCAGCAGGTGCTTGGATAAAGTAGGATCAATGGCAACTACCCGTTTTTCAAGGTCTGTATAAAGATCGGCCACTTGCCTGGTTTCAGCTTCCATAGCAAACACGGCGTTGATATGAACCAGATGCTCTTTGATGAGTTCTTCTTCGGGTTTAAAAAAGTCGGCTGTAGAAAAGCCCAGCTTTTTAATTTTGGTCTGCGTAGGCTTGTCAATCACACTGATGAAGTTGCGTGGCATCAGTACGGGAAAAAACACCTGTAAATCATCGAACATGGCTTTGAACTCAAGCCAGTAAGCAAGCTCGCCGGGGCCACCCAGGTAGGCAATGTTAGGCAATATGAGTTGTTGGTAAACAGGGCGTAGCACTACGTTGGGGCTCAGGCGCTCTGGCTCAGTTTCAATAATAGCCTCCAACTCTGCTTTTGTAAAAGCCCGGTTTGCACCCACCAGCTCAAAGGCATCGCCCTTTTTTTCGATGCGGGCCCTTAGCTGGGTGTCCATAAAAAAACAGTTAATGGGCCGGGGGTTTACCTGGGCGGGATAACCCTGTGCCTCCAGGGCCTTAATGCTTTGACTCACCAGCGTGTAGGGCCTGTTCTCAAAAATATCTTTGCGCAGCACATCTTTCAGCTGCTTTTTAAAATCAGCATCGTTGCCATCCAGGCACACCAGCCCATAGTGGCCAAACAGCTCATTCACAAGATAACGCGTGGCAAGTGCCAGCGTATCGTGTTTTAAATATGCTTTTTCAAACAGCTCGAGCAGGTATTTTGAGCTGGCCGAAATGCCCAACGCTTCTTTCAGCTGTGGCAGCAAAGCCCGCAGTTCCTGTGTGTTAAAATCGCCCACGGCGCCCTTTTGCCCGCTTTGCCAGGTAAGGGTTTGGCCGTTTACATGAAAGCTGGCCACTTCTTCAAAATCATGGTCTTCGCTGGCCATCCAATAAACGGGAACGAAGTTATGTTCAGGGAAACGTTGTTTTAAATCGCGGGCCAGGTTAACCGTTGAAATTATTTTGTATGCAAAGTACAGCGGGCCGGTAAACAGGCAAAGCTGGTGACCGGTGGTAATGGTAAATGTATTTTTTTGCCCGAGCAGCTGCAGGTTGCTCAATGTTTGCTCGCTGGTGTTTTCAACCTGCCGGCTTTGTTTTAATAAAATTTGCGACAGCTGCTGGTGATCAAAATTTTTATAAGGCGCTGTTTTTAAAAGCGCTGAAAATCCCTTTTCGTCGGGAAAAAAATCGTAAAAGGCTTCGGTCTTTTTGTTTTGTTGCAGGTAATTGAGCAGCAGCGGGGGCAGGGTGGCAGTTTGGCTGAAGGCGAGGGGGCTGGTTTTAAACATCAATGCGGGTGGGTTAAAGTTTATTTCCAAAGGCCAGGTCGCCGGCATCGCCCAGGCCAGGCACTATGTATGCGTGTGCGGTTAGCTCCTCGTCAACCGCGCCGCACCACACGGTGTAATTTTTGGTGGGCATGTGCCGGTTCAAATGATCGAGGCCCTGTGTGCTGGCAATGGCCGTAACAATGTGTGTATGCGCTGGAACACCTTTGGCCAGCAGGGCTTTATAAGTTAGTACCATAGATGAGCCTGAGGCCAGCATAGGGTCGCAGAGGATCAGGATTTTTCCGTCGAGCTCGGGAGAGGATACATACTCAAGCACTATTTCAAAGCTGTTATCCTTATGATGCCGGCGGAAGGCGCTTACAAAGGCATTTTCGGCACGGTCAAAATAATTTAAAATGCCAAGGTGCAGCGGCAGGCCCGCCCTTAAAATGGTGGCTATTACCGGCTGGTTGCTAAGCTGTTTGGTGTCGGCTATGCCAAGCGGGGTGGTGGTTTGCGTGTCCGTGTAATTTAATGTTTTGCTTATTTCGTAAGCAAACACTTCGCCAATCCGTTCAAGGTTCCTTCTGAAGCGCAGGCTGTCTTTCTGGATCCCGGTGTCGCGGATCTCAGCAATAAACTGGTTGAGAAGCGACTGTTTGGAGGATAAATTATGGACCATGACTGTGTAATTTAATGGTTACAGTTTTCTAACATCGTTCAATAATTACGGCGTAACCCTGGCCCACACCAATGCACATGGTTACCAGGGCATACTTTTTTTTATTGTGCAATTGCAGATCGATGGCTGCAGAGTTTAAAATGCGGCCGCCGCTCATACCCAGCGGATGCCCCAGGGCAATGGCGCCGCCGTTTATATTCACCCGCTCATCATCGTCGTTCAAACCCCATGCCCGGGTGCAGGCAAGGCTTTGTGCGGCAAACGCCTCGTTCAGCTCAATCAGGTCAATGTCCTTAAAGGTGAGGCCTGCGCGTTTTAAGGCTTTATTGGCCGCTTCCACCGGGCCTATGCCCATCAGGCGGGGCTCAACGCCTACCACGGCGCCCGAAACAATGCGCGCCAGGGGTTTTAAATGATTGCGCTTTATGCCCTCTTCGCCGGCCAGCAGCAATGCCACAGCGCCGTCGTTAAGGCCTGCTGCATTACCCGCCGTTACAGTTCCCTCTTTTTTAAACGAAGGTTTTAAGCCGGCCAGGCCTTCCAATGTGGATTTAGGCTTTGCAAATTCATCTTTTGCAAAAATAAGCGGATCGCCTTTTTTTTGTGGTATTTCAATGGGAGCAATTTCTTTTTCGAACCGTTTGTTTTCGAAAGCTTTAGCGGCCTTTTGCTGGCTCCACAATGCAAAGCGGTCCTGGTCGGCGCGGTTAATAGTATATTTTTCGGCCACATTTTCGGCGGTTTCGCCCATGGCATCCACGCCATACATCTCTTTCATTTTTGGATTGATGAACCGCCAGCCAAAGCTGCTGTCGAACAATTGCTGGTCGCGGCCAAAAGGCGCAGCGGCTTTGCTCATCACCCAGGGTCCGCGGGTCATGTTTTCAACCCCGCCCGATATCATCAGGTCTTCCTCGCCGGTTTGAATGGCCCGTGCTGCATCCAGGCTGGCACTCAGGCCGCTGGCGCAAAGGCGGTTAACGGTTTGGCCCGGTACGCTCAGCGGCAGCCCGGCCATTAACACGGCCATGCGGGCCACGTTGCGGTTATCCTCGCCCGCCTGGTTGGCGCAGCCCATTATCACATCGCCTACCTGCGCGGCGTCGAGCGTTGGGTTCCTTTTTACAAGTTCCTTTAATACAAAGGCCGCCAGGTCGTCTGTTCTAACGGTTGACAGTGTGCCTCCAAAATTACCGATGGCGGTGCGCACGCCGTTTATAATGTATGCTTGTTTCATAGAGTGGGTGTGAAATTAAAAACCCTGTATTTCGTGTAAAAATACAGGGTTTAATTCATTAATAAAACGGATAAAATGAAAAATATGTTAGAGGCAGGATGACGGGTTGGAAGAAATCACCAGCTTTTGGAAGTCTTATAAACCGTACCCTTAAACAGCGCTACAATTTTTTCGGGCTCGTCTTTTAAAAATACGGTTACCTTATAATGCCCCAGCTTTTCTGTGTCCGATTCGCAGGCGGCTTCGGCAACAATCCGGTCGTGCTCCTTTAAAGAGGCAATGTGCGAAATGGAAGTTTCTATGCTCAGGCTTTTGCGCCCCTGCGAGTTGGAGGCAAATGCCAATGCGCTGTCGGCAACAGAATAGGTAATACCGCCGTGTGCAATGCCAAAGCCATTCAGCATTTCCTTGCGAATGGTCATGCCCAGCCGGCAGTAACCGGCCTTTTGTTCGAGCACAGCAATGCCCAGCCAGTGGCTAAAGGCATCGTTCTGCATCATGGCAGTCACTATGTCGCCGGCGTTCATAAATTACAATTTGGGTTTCCAGGGCGCCTCGCTCACCTTCAACTCATGGGTGAGCCAGCGCGAGAGCATAAACAGGTAATCGGAAAGGCGGTTCAGATATTTTGGGTGAATGTCCTCCACGGGCTCGTTTTCCGCCAGCCGCAGCACGGCCCGCTCGGCCCGCCGGCACACGCAGCGCGCAATGTGGCAATACGACACATGTATATGGCCGCCGGGCAGCACAAACGATTTCATTTCGGGCACCTGGGCGCTGATGGTATCGATGGCCCTTTCAAGGGCCACCACATCTTCCTCAACAATGGGCGGCAGCTGCATTTTGTTTTTAACGGGGTCGGCTGCCAGGTGCGAACCAATAGTAAACAGGCGGTCCTGTATGTTCAGCAATAATGCGTGGCTTTCCGGCTCGCTGATCACATCGCGCAGCAGGCCTATGTGCGAGTTAAGCTCATCCACAGTTCCATAGGCTTCTATGCGGATGTGATGTTTGGGAAGCCTTGTGCCGCCTATTAAAGAGGTAAGGCCCTTATCACCGGTTTTGGTGTATACTTTGGATGACATAGCAGTTAAAGATGCAGGCACTTATGCCTGCATAAGCAAAGATAGGATTTTCCGGCCTAACAAGATCAAAAGATCAATCTGCGCTGATAGCGCAGATTTTCGCAGATGATTAACATGCTCACAAAGAGCGGCGTTGATATGCGTGATTACAGATGGTTAAAACGTAAAGCTGATGTTTATGTTTGGCATAACAGGCAGCTGATTTTCGCGTTTAAAAGTAAAGCGGTTTACCTGGAAAACATTTTCGCGGTTGTAAATATTGGTTGCACCGGCATTGATCTCGAATGCGGTTTTTTCGTTCCAGTTGTATTTGTATTTAATACCAATGTCCAGGCGGTGATAATCGGGCAGTCGGCCCCCGTTCAGCTCGGCCGGAATATAATTCAAAGGGCCGTTGCCCTGCGGGAACGGGTAGTTGATACCGCCCTGCGGGTTCAGCGTATTGATAAAACCCTGGGTTTGTGTGAACGGGAAGCCGGTTCCAAAATTCCAGCGGGCATTCACCTCCCAGTTCTTTTTCTTGCCAAAGGTGTATGAGCTCACCAGGTTCACATTGTGGCGGCGGTCAAATGTAGGTGCGTAGTTGGTTACAATGCCGGTTACGTTGTCGCCTACCCAGCGGTCGTTAAAGGTAAGCGAGTACACGGCCCAGAAGTAAAAGCGCTTGCGGTCGTATTTCAGCACCACGTCAAATCCGCGCGTGCGGCCCTGCTCTATCACAAATGTTTTTTTAAGCGCATCGGGCTGCGATGCGTTGGTGGTGTTGTCTTCGTAAATTTTGTCGCGGTTGGTGTTGATCACGGTATTGAAGAATTTCTGGTAAGCTTCCACATTCAGCTCAAAGTGCTTAAACAGGTCAAACTCAAAGCCAGCCACCACGTGCGAGGCTTTTTGCACCGATGAGTTAACTGTTTTTGCTTTTTTCTGGTAATCCAGGTAAGTTCTCGAAAGATCTTCGTTTTGCGGGGCATTGATAAAGCCGTAAAACAGGTTTACCACATCACGGTCGCTGTTGGCGCTCATAAGGCTTTGGCTGTATAGGCCGGCGGCGCCCTTAAACCTGATTTTTGGCGTAACGTTTACCTTGATGGAGGCTCTTGGCTCGGGCGATGCAGCGCCCAACGTGGCATAATACTGCAGGCGCAGGCTTGGCTCAAACACAATAATTTTTTTGGGATCGATGAATTTATATTTTAAAAATGCGCCCACATCAATGGTGGAGCGTTTCATGGAAATAGAAGCGCCTTGCGGATTTTTAACTTCAAAATCGGTGTTGGTGGTTACACCTTCAAAGCCAAAGCGCATCTCCTGGCGGCCGATAAATTTCACAAAATTAAAGCCGGTGTTAACGCCGCTGATACCGCTCGATTTGGAGTTGGTTTCGAGGCTGGGATCCTGGAATTTGATATTGTATTTTGAAAAGGCGAAAACACCCTCAATCAAAAGGTTGCTGGCCTGAGGCACCAGCACAAAGTTGGTTCCTGCGCCCACGTTGTTCCAGTTATAGCGCTCAAAATCATTGTAATCCACCTTGTCGTTAAAACTAAAGCCGAAGAAGCTCACCTTGCTGCCGTTGGTGGAGTTGATGGAGGCTTTTCCGTACACATCGGTGTAATAAAAGGGAAGCCCGTTTGAATTGGCATAGCTGTAAAGCAGCTTGGAGGTTTGGGGTAAATACGAGTGTTTGGCAGAAATAAGATACGAAGCGCTGGTATTGCCGTTTTCTTTCAGCTTAATCAGCGGTCCTTCAAGTGTGGCTTTGGCACCGAAGGTGGAAACGGATAGTTTACCGCCCATGCGTTTTTTGTTGCCGTCGCGGGTGGTAATGTCCATAATGGAGGAGGTGCGCCCGCCGTATTCAGCCCCAAATCCGGCGCTGTATACGTTGGCATTTTTCATAATGTCGTTATCAAACACCGAAAACAGACCTATGGAGTGAAACGGGTTGTAAACAATAAGGCCGTCGAGCAGCACTTTGTTCTGCACCGGCAAGCCGCCGCGTATATAAAGCTGCCCGCCCTGGTCGCCGGTAAAAATAACACCTGGCAATACCTGCAGATACTGTGCAATGTCGGGCTCGCCCACGCTGGGTAATTTGCTGATGATCACCGGGTCGATTTTTTGCACCCCTACGGTGGTGTTCTCCACCTTTTCGCTGGTGGTGGTAGATATTTCAACCTCGGTAAGGTTAATGCCGCCTTTGTTGGCCCTGAAATTTTTGTTTACAATGGCGCCCGCCGTAATGGTGATGGTTTCGCGCAGGGTGTCAAAATCGAGGTTGGTAATAACAATGGTGTATTGACCCGGCGGGATGCGGCTGATGTTGTAGTAGCCGTTAAGGTCGGTATTGGCACCAATGGTAGTGCCCTTTAAAAACACGTTGCTGAATGGCACCGGCTCGCCGTTGGCTTTGTCATAAACAAAACCTTTTACAGAGCCTGTATTTTGGGCATGGCCGGTGAGCAGGGCGGCAATTAAGAATAAAGAGAGTAAAAACTGCTTCATGAAACGTGACTGTTTTAATGCGCCGTAAATGTAAAAAATTAAACCCAAGAAGCTTTTTATTTTGTTTAAATGGTACAAACCAAAGTTTAAATGGTGGTATGCTTTTTTATACCAAATTAAATTATGGTTAATATATTGGAAAATTGCTCCGGCAAAAGTCTCAGCCCATGCTTAAAAATACCGAAACAGCAATGTGCAGGCAGAACGGAACATGTGGGAATCCCTGTGGAATTTGGCAAAAGTGATTTCCCCAATGGTGCCAATGTAAGAAATAGACGGTTTTTGCAGGGCAAATTGCTATTTTTGCGCAACTTGGTTTAATAAAACCTCGTATATTTACTTAAGTTTTATAATATGATTAGTATGAAAAGATTTTTTACGCTATTGTTGATTCTTGGAATCGGAAGGATGTTTTCTCAAACAGTGATCTATGGCGATGATTTTTCAGCGCCTACGGTGTCGGTAACGGGCGACTGGATCTGGGATAACGCGGGGTTTTACCCAAACTGTAACGTAAGCGGCTCGAGCGGGGCCGAAAAATACGTAGGGCAACAGGCCAATAGCGCTACCCTCGAAGAAATTGGCAACATGACCGCCATTAACACGTCTACCTTTGTAAATATTACTGTAAGCTGGAACATGATCCGGGGAACTGCCCTTACACCTTCACTTACTTTTCAATGGAGCAACGATGCGGGTGCCAGCTGGAATACGGCAACCTACTCAGTGCCTTCGGGCACAGTTTGGGGAGCGGTGCCTTCAGTATCTCTGCCTGCAGCAGCCAGTGGCACACTGATCTACGTTCGGTGGAGCTACACCTCGGTAGGCGGATTTAACGATTATGTGGGCATTGACGATATCAAAGTATCAGGTATTCCTTCGCCATCTTATTACTGGAACGGCTCCGGGGCATTAACCAATGTAACCTCGTGGGGCACCAACACCAATGGCACAGGCGCCAATCCACCTGACTTTACCACGGCAAACCAGAACTTTTACCTGGTGAATGCGGCCACCACAACCCTGGCAGGAGCCTGGACCATTGGAGGCAGTAACTCGGTGCTGAACATTGGCGATGGAAGCAGCGGCAACAAGATTAAATTTACCATTCCTTCGGGCTTTGCCTTAACCATGAGTGGCGGAGCAAAATTAAACGTCACCAACAGCTCAACGCTTACACTGCTAAACACTACTTTTCCAGCGGCAAGCAGCATGATGCTTGGAACCAGCTCAACTGTTGAGTTTGGCCAGTCGGCCACAGTGTCTCTCTGGGCCACCACCTATGGCAACCTGATTTTATCCGGAACCAGCAACAGGAACCAATCTACAGGCTCTACGGTTGTAATGGGCGAATTTATTTTGGGTTCCGGCATCAACTATGTGATGGTAAACTCTCCGGCTTCCATCACCCAGCTGTCGGGCAAGGTTACCTGTAGCGGAACCGTTGCCACCGGGGTGTCCAATCTTACTATCGATGGTTCTTCGGCCAACACAATAGGTACTATTAACTTCAGCGGATCGGGCCTTAATAACCTGGTGCTTAACCGCTCGAGCCAAACGCTTACCCTGGGCTCCAACCTTACCTGCTCGGGCGTATTGGCGCAAACCACCCAGTTTACCAACGGTTCGCTTAGCCTCAACGGAAAACTCATCACATTAAACGGGCCTGTTACCTTTCACGCCAGTTCATCCAACGGAGTTATCACCGGGTCAAGCACTTCTTCGATGACTATTGGCGGCTCAGGCACTATTACCAACGGCCTTGTGATGGATCAGGCCAGCTCTGCCGCCCGCACGCTTAACAATTTTTCCATCAACCGCTCTTCTACTACCCTCAGCCTGGGCAATGAGCTAACCGTTAATACTTTTTCGCAAACCAACGGAAATATTGACCTGGCCGGGCAGGCGCTTACGCTTAACAACGCCATTACATTCCCTACCTCCAGCTCCAATGGGATGTTTATTGGCTCAACCACTTCTTCTCTAAGCATTACCGGATCAGGCGCTATTGCCAACAGCCTGTTTATGGATCAAACCTCAAGCGGCTCGCGCTCGCTGGGTATGTTTACAAACACCAGGGGTTCATCCACCGTGGTAATGGGTAATAACCTGATCGTATCAGGACCCTATATTCCTACCAATGGTATGCTTGATATAAATGGCAACCTGCTTACGCTAAGCGGCATCATGACATTGCCTTCCAATCCAAGCAACCGTGGCTTTATAGGCTCTTCCACCTCGTCTATTACCATTAATGGCTCGGGCGCCATTACCAACTCTTTCTTTATGGTACAAACCAATGCCAATACCCGCCAGCTGAGTGTTTTAACGCTTAACCGCAGCGGCGAGACATTAACGCTGGGCAATACGCTTGAAACCTATGGCGAAATTTTACCTACGGCCGGCATTCTTGCCACCGGAGGTAATTTATTCATCCGTTCGGATGCCACCAATAAAGGCCGTATTGGCACCGTGGGTGGTTCGGTAACCGGCAACGTAAAAGTGGAAACCTTTGCTTTGGGCGGAACCACCGGCTGGACCAACCTGGGTGTAAGCGGCATAAGCGGCCAGCAGCTTTCGAACTGGGATAACCAGATACCAATGACCTGCAATGGCTGCACGTATGGGCCTACCGATGCCGGCGGCTACTTTGTTTCGGTGCAGGGATGGGATGAAACCGCCGCTGCCAGCAGCACATTGGCTTATATAGAAAAATCATCCACCAGCCCCTTAACTCCGGGTGTTGGTTTTTGGGTGTATCTTGGCGATAATGTGTCCACTACCGGCAACATTACGTGGACGGTGTCGGGTTCTGCCGTTCAGGGCAACCAAAGCCTCCCACTTACCAATTCCGGCGCTTCCAATGGCGATGGATTTAACCTGATCGCAAATCCGTATCCATCTCCTGTATTATGGTCGGCTATCAGCTCTTCTTCGGTAAACCCCACCTTTAACTCGTTTATGGATGACGCTATTTATGTATATAACCCCGATGCTGGTGGCAACACGCAGTATGTGGGCGGTGTGCAAAGCGATCCGGTAAATGGTATCGGAAATAACATTCCTATGGGGCAGGGTTTTTATGTGCAGCAAACAGCGGGTACAAATTTTAACCTGGCAATTACCGAAGCCTGCAAAGTAAAAAGCAACGCACCGCTGTTAAGAGAAGCAAACACCACCGATATTGGCGCCGTTATCCGCTTAAAAGTTGAAAAAGGTGCAAAATACGATTATACAGCTATCCGTTTCCATGGCGATGCCACCACTGGCTGGGATAAAAAGCTGGATGCGCATAAGTTATTTAAATCGCCGGCTTCAAATGGCGCGAACGATAACAACCTGACTATTTCCACGCAAAGCGAAGGCTCGGATTATGGCATTAACAGCTTGCCCCTGGCCATTAACAACGATGCGGTAATTCCGGTGCTGGTAAGGGTACAAGCCGCTGGCCAGCATACCATTACAGGAAGCGACCTGCAAAATTTACCGAACTCCTGTATTGAATTAAAGGACAAGCTGACCGGCGCCCTGCACAACCTTAAATCGGGGCCTTATGTGTGCAGCATGAGCATGAGCGATAACAACGCTCCGCGGTTTGAGCTGCGTGTGTGTGCCGATGTGGCAATGAGCGTAAGCAATGAGCAAAAGAATAACATCGACCAGTCTATCCTCATTAAAAATGATGAGAACGGTGTGTATGTGCAATACGATTTTGATGCTGCTAAAAAGTCAACCATTTCGGTGACGAATATCCTGGGCCAGAAAATTGTAGATAACAAGACCCTTAGTGCTACTAAGGATAAAGTTTACCTGGATATTCCTGAAAAACACCAGATCGTTTTTGTTACCGTGACCACCGATCACCAAAAAGTGACTAAAAAAATAGTGCGCTAATAAAATACAGTACTAAAGCCTGAAAGCCCTTTACTCAAAATGTAAAGGGCTTTTTTGTTATGAGCCGGTAAAGGTTAAAAGAATTATCTTTGCAGGCATGCATGCCCAGCTGATTGAACACATAAAAAAAACGGTTAGCCTTACGGCGGATGAAGAGCAGGCGGTGAACTTACATTTCAGCAGCCATACGGTTAAAAAGAAAAGCCTGCTGCTGGAAGAGGGGCAGGTATGTAATAAGCAGTACTTTATTGTAAAAGGCTGCCTTCGCAGCTACATCATCAATCAAAAAGGCGCTGAGCAAACCCTGCAGTTTGCCATCGAAAACTGGTGGATGGCCGATTACCTGAGCTTTGACAACCAGGCCCCCTCGCCTTATTTTATACAAGCCGTTGAGAATGCCGAGGTGCTTGCCATTAGCCGGCCCGCTTTTGACGAGCTGTTGCTTAAGCTGCCTAAGCTGGAGCGGTATTTCAGAAAAATGCTTCAAAAAAGCCTTGGTGCAGCGCAAATGCGCATCAATTTTTTGTTTACCATGAACGCTGAAGAAAGATACCACAACATGAATACGCGCTATCCTGAATTTGTGCAGCGCGTGCCACAGTATATGCTGGCCTCCTACCTCGATTTTTCGCCGGAATTTTTAAGCAAGATCCGCGCCGGTAAAGTGTAATGTCATTTCTTGAACTACTTCAAGTTTTTTTGGATGCCACCGGCCGAACTTTGTATCGTTAAAACAAAAAATTAAACGATCATGGAAACAATAACCATTGAAAAAAGGATCAGCATTTCGCAGGTGGACCCCGACGCTTACAAAGCCATGCTGGGGCTTGAAAAATACATTTCCGCCACCAACCTCAAGCCTTTGCATAAGGAGCTGATAAAGATCAGGGCTTCGCAAATAAACGGCTGCGCGCACTGCATTAACATGCACACCCGCGATGCCCGCAAGCTGGGCGAAACCGAGCAGCGCCTTTACCTGCTGAGCGCCTGGCGCGATACCGACCTTTTTAGTGAAGAGGAACAGGCCATACTGGCCCTTACCGAAGAGATGACACTTATTCATAAACACGTGTCGGATAACACCTACCAGCGTGCCGCCCGCCTGTTTGACGAAAAATACCTGGCGCAGCTGATGATGATGATCATTACCATTAATGCCTGGAACCGGATAGGCGTGGGCACAGCCATGCGCGTACCGGAAGTGGCAGCCGGTTAAACACAACTCCTGAAAATAAAGAGTGCACCGGTGAGCAAGTCCGGTGCACTCTTCTCTCCATCACACCATCATCAAAAGATTCTTATTCCTTAATTACTTTTGCTATGCCCGGTTTCAGGCCAGGCTCCTGTGTTTTTATAAAATAAATGCCTGCCGGCATTTCCTGCAGATGAACAGCAGCATGCGTCACGGCGGTTGTTTCAAATACCGTTTGGCCCAGGGCATTGATCACCTGTAAATGAAATTTTGTTCCGGTGGCAGATTGAACGTGCAGGATATCTTTAGCAGGATTGGGATAAATTTTTGGGAGTGTGGAACTGTTTTGCTGCTCAAGAGCTGTGCAGATAGAAACGGTTTGGGTGATCACTGCGGTGTTGCTGCAGCCGCTGCTAAACCCGGTAACAGTATAAACCGTAGTGGCAGAGGGGTTTACTGTGATTGTATTTACCTGTGCGCCATTGTTCCAGCTATAGGTGGCAGCGCCCGAAGCGATTAAAACCGCGCTGTTGCCGGCGCATAATACCGGGGCGCTGGTAATGGCGGTAACTGTTGGCTGGGTGCCAACGGCCACGGCAATGGTGGCTGTGTTCTGCACCAGGCAGCTTCCAAAACCTGTTACTGTGTAAACCGTTGCTACAGTAGGGGCCACTGAAATGGATGAGGTGATGGCCCCTGTGCTCCAGCTGTAGGTGCCTGCCCCCATGCCCTGCAGTGTTAACGGCTGGCCGCCGCACGATACCGCGCTGCTGGCGCCTATTGCCACATTTGGATTTGATAAAAATTTAGCCACGAACAGCGAGGTGGGCGAGCCACTGGGGGTGAGTGTAGTGGTGCCCAATACAAAAGGATTTACGGCAAAATCGCTGCCGATCCATACATTACAGGCATTATCGGCCGAAACCGATGTTTTGTCGCCCCCGCCGCCCGGCAGCGAAAAAGCATAAACAGGATTGCCGTTTGTATCAAAATTAGCAGCAAACATATTGCCGCCGCTCAGGGTAGATGTTGTTAACGTGTAATTACCGATAATCATATTGGTGGCAGAGTTAAGCAGGCCTGTCACAAACACGCCGCCGCTATAAGTGCTTACAGCATCGGCCTGCTCGCTTCCGTTGCCGGGGCAGGTTTTTGCCCACAGCAAGCTGCCGCTGCCGTTGTACTTGGCAATAAAAATATCGTCGCCATTGTTGCTGCTTACGTTGCTAAGCGTGGTGGTGCCAAAAGAAAGCGAGGGGCCGCTGAAATAGCCGCACCAGTATACATTGCCGGTGGCATCGGTGCTCACGGCATTGCTTTTGTCATAGCCGGCGCCTGCAGCGCTTACGGCCCACAATACGTTGCCATTGGGGTCGTATTTAACCAGGTAAGCATCCAGCGATCCGGTGTTGGTAAGCGTGTAAGTGCCAAATACAATGCCCGACGAAGGGAAAAAGCCGGTTACAAATGTATTGCCGCTGTTATCGGTGCTCACCCCCGTTGCGTAATCAGGACCGGTGGCAACGCCTTTTTGAGCCCACACCGCATTACCATTCGCGTTGTATTTTACAATAAACATATCTACGGTTAAACTCGAGGAGTTGGTGAGGGTGTAAGTGCCAAACGCGGCAAATGGGCTATCGGTGTAGCCGGTGATAAATGAATTTCCCGAAGCATCGGTGCTTACCGAATAACCCTCGTCGTTGTCGGCTCCCCCGGCTCTCACGGCCCACAGCACGGTGCCCGCGGGCGAATATTTTACCAGGAAAATATCGTGAGCCCCCACGCTGGTGAGCGTATAAGTGCCAAACACCGTGGTGCCGGTAAAAAAACCGGTGATATAAGCGTTGCCGGCGGCATCTGTTGTTACACAACGGGCTTCGCTGGCGGTAAAGCCGCCGGCATTGGTTTGGGCCCACAGCACGTTGCCGTTTGAGTCGTATTTTACCAGCGCCACGTTCATATTGCCGGTGTATGAAAGCGTATAAGTGCCAAATACTGCGGTGGGGCTGCTGAATGAGCCGGCTAAAAAAACATTGCCGCTGGCATCGTGGCATACCGAATAGCCCTGGCCGTCGCCGGTTTGGGCCCTGGCCCACTGCCAGTTTTGGGCCTGGGCAGCCAGGCAGCTCAAACACAGGTAAACAATCATCATCGATTTTGCAACACCGGCTGTTTTCATATCATAAATGTGATTAGGGGTTGGAGTAAAAGTAAATAAAAACCAACCCGGTGCTTTTGGCAGTTGCTGAAAATAGGGTTACAGTTGCAAAGAATGCAGGCCGGAAGTTCGGGCAAGCTGTTCAATTTGAATGATTACTCACGCTGCTGCGCCAGGGACTGAAGCGGCAGCCCGGTGCGGCAGGGTATTAGTGCCGCTGCGCGGCGGAGGCTTTTGCGATAGCAAAGACCCCGCACGCGCCGTTTTTTTGCGGCACTTATACCGTGCAAGCCGGCTAAAGCGAAAGGCCCGGCAGGCGCCCTGAACCTTATTTTTAAATAGTACCTAAAGAACAAAAAGCTATGAAAATTAAGATTCTGGAAGTGTAATTATTAATGGCTGGTATTTAGGAGGTATGATCAGAAAACAAAAGACCTGGTGAAAAGCTATAAAAGACCGGATCAATAAATTTGATTTTACGGAAAGAATATCACTTGGGGCTTAAAATTTGAGGTAATTGGTACAAAAAATCGCTGTTTTTTTATTTTGACCCCCTTATTTTTAACAGTCATTCTCATAAAAGTTGATATTTTTTGTTTTGACCCCCTGTTTTTTGAGTATATTTGTGCCAGAATTTAATAAAAACCCAATAACACCCTATTAAAATGATGACAAGAAGAACTTTAGCCATGCAGGATGTGGTAAACCGCGTTCCTGTAAATCCAAGTCCTAAGGACAAGCCGGTTTCTCAGTATTACGGCTCAGATGTGTTTGGCCTTGATGCCATGCGCGAATTTTTATCGGAAGAAGCCTTTGAGAGCATCCAGCGCTCGATGGAACAGGGCTCAACCGTTGACCGTAAAATGGCCGACCAGGTGGCAGCCTGTATGAAAGCCTGGGCACAAAGCAAAGGTGTAACGCATTTTACCCACTGGTTTCAACCCCTTTCGGGTACCACGGCCGAAAAGCACGACGGTTTTTTTGAGCCTATTGCCGGTGGTCGTGCCATTGAGCGTTTCAGCGGCAATGCCCTCATTCAGCAGGAGCCCGATGCCTCTTCGTTTCCGAGCGGTGGCATTCGCAATACATTTGAAGCCCGCGGCTACACCGCCTGGGATCCTACATCGCCGGCATTCATCTGGGGTCAAACACTGTGTATTCCCACCATTTTTATTTCGTACACCGGCGAGTCGCTCGATTTTAAAACCCCGCTTTTAAAATCGCTGCATGCGCTGGATAAAGCCGCCACCGAAGTATGCCAGTATTTTGATAAAAATGTGACCAAGGTAATTGCTACGCTGGGCTGGGAGCAGGAGTATTTTTTAATTGATTCGGCTTTATATAATATCCGTTTTGACCTGCAGCAAACCGGCCGCACCCTGTTTGGCCATGCACCGGCCAAAGGCCAGCAGCTCGAAGACCATTACTGGGGCTCTATTCCTGAAAGGGTGGCCGCTTTTATGCGCGATTTTGAATACGAAGCTCATTTGCTGGGCATTCCTGTGCGCACCCGCCACAACGAGGTGGCGCCGGCGCAGTTTGAGTGCGCACCGGTGTTTGAAGAAGTGAACCTGGCGGTGGATCACAACCAGCTGCTGATGGACGTGATGGAAAAAGTGGCCATCCGCCACAATTTCCGCGCGCTGCTGCACGAAAAACCGTATGCCGGTGTAAATGGCAGCGGCAAGCACAACAACTGGAGCATGGCCACCAACACCGGCAAAAACTTATTATCGCCGGGCAAAACGCCAAAAACCAACCTGCAATTTCTTACCTTTTTTATCAATACGGTAAAAGCGGTGTATGAGCACGCCGACCTGATGCGCGCGTCCATTGCTTCGGCCAACAACGATCACCGCCTGGGCGCCAACGAGGCTCCGCCGGCCATCATGTCGGTGTTTTTGGGCGAGCAGCTTTCTAAGGTGCTCGACGATCTTGAAAAAGCTGTGCATGCCGGCAAAATGAGCCCCGAAGAAAAAACGGCGCTTAAAATGAACATTGGCCGTATTCCCGATATTTTGCTGGACAACACCGATCGCAACCGCACCTCGCCCTTTGCCTTTACCGGCAATAAGTTTGAGTTCAGAGCGGTGGGCTCTTCGGCCAATTGCGGCGGACCTATGACCGTGCTCAACGCCATTGTGGCCGAGCAGCTGGTAGCGTTTAAAGCCGAGGTAGACAACCTGATGAACAACAAGCTGGAAAAAGACGAAGCCATTTTCCAGGTGCTTAAAAAATATATTATCGAAAGCAAGCGCATTCGCTTTGAAGGCAACGGTTACGGTGAGGAGTGGAAAAAAGAAGCGAAAAAACGTGGCCTGAATAATATGCCTACCACACCGGAAGCGCTGGAAGCGATGATCTCTAAAAAATCGCTGCACCTGTTTGAATCGCTGGGAATATTGAATCACCGCGAACAAGAAGCCCGCTACGAGATCAGCCTTGAGACCTACACCAAAAAGATCCAGATCGAATCGCGCATTATTGCCGACATGGTAAATAACCAGATCATTCCTGCAGCGCTTAATTATCAAAAAGGATTGGTGGATAGCGTACGCGGCATGAAAGAGATAATGGGCGCCGAAGAATTTAAAGCGGTGGCCAAAACGCAGCTGGAGCTTATCAAAGAAATTTCGGAGCGTGTAACGGTGATTAAAACCGAAGCCTACGATATGACCGAAGAGCGTAAAAAAGCCAATAACCTGGATTCGGCGAAGAAGCAGGCGCACGCTTATTGCGAAAAAGTGAAGCCTTATTTTGACACCATCCGCTACCAGGTGGATAAGCTGGAAGGCATTGTGGACGATGCTACCTGGCCACTGCCAAAGTACAGGGAAATGCTTTACCTGCGCTAGTAGGTAATTTAGTATGCAAAAAGCGCTGCTCTGAATAGGAGCGGCGCTTTTCGTTTTAGATAGATTATTGATACGAGTAATTCCGAGATGCTGAAACAAGTTCAGCATGAAGGTTTAGTATTGGGTCACCCTGAACTCGTTTCAGGGTCTCGCAATTTTAAAGTGAATATAGATTCTGAGATGCTGAAACAAGTTCAGCATGATGGTTTAGTATTGGGTCACCCTGAACCCGTTTCAGGGTCTCGTAATTTTAAAGCGGATATAGATTCCGAGATGCTGAAACAAGTTCAGCATGATGGTTTAGTATTGGGTCACCCTGAACTCGTTTCAGGGTCTCGTAATTTTAAGCGGATACAGATTCCGAGATGCTGAAACAAGTTCAGCATGACGGTTTAGTATTGGGTCACCCTGAACTCGTTTCAGGGTCTCTTAATTTTAAGCGGATACAGATTCCGAGATGCTGAAACAAGTTCAGCATGACTGTAATGGATCACCAATCCATAACAAGGTCTTTCATGTCAGGATTTAATGTCCTTATCAAATTAATCTTCCACTCTCTATGCCAACGTTTAAGTTGCTTTTCGCGTTGTATCGCAGTTTTAATATCCGGAATGGATTCAAAATACAAAAGATCATAGAGCATATACTGCGAAGTAAATACAGAACCGTTTCCATTTTTGTGTTCGCGTACCCGTCTTTCCAGGTTATTGGTAACGCCTACATAAAAAGTTGTCCTGCTTTTGTTGGACATGATATATATAAAAGCATTAATCGGCTTCATGCCGTTAAAACTATAAAATTTAAAGATATTTGATAGCTAATTTAGTCAGATACTGAAACGAATCCAGTATGACATCTGAATGAACGCCTCACTGTTACGAAACCTTGGGATAAGTGTTTCAGGTTTAACGGGTCACCCTGAACCCGTTTCAGGGTCTCGTAATTTTAAAGCGGATACAGATTCTGAGATGCTGAAACAAGTTCAGCATGACAGCTTAGTATTGGGCCACCCTGAACTCGTTTCAGGGTCTCGCAATTTTAAAGTGAATATAGATTCTGAGATGCTGAAACAAGTTCAGCATGACTGTAACAAGGGATTTAGCGGTACTGCTTGGTCACATAAATCGGCAGGTCGCTGATGAAGTTGGAAACCAGGGCCGGTTTCATGGCCCTGTTTTTGGTATACTTTACATAGCTGGCATAGCCGCGCGTGTTTTGCCATTTGTCAATCTGCAGCTTTTCTTCATTTTCGCGGTTCAATGCCAGCAGCTGGTATCCCAGACCCACTTCCAGCGTTTTTAATTCGGCAGCTGCATCCATTTTATTTCTGCCCCTGCGCGAAAGGCGCTTTAAATACCAGCCTATAAAATCAAAAAAACCACCGGTGCTCATGTCTTCCACCTGGCTTACCTGGCTGGCAATGAGCCCCAGCTGGGCATTAAATGCCAGGTTGCCGATTATCACGCTGTCGAGCGTGGAACGGGTTGCCTTACTGAATGTGACAATATACACGCGATCGCGCGGAGCCTTAAAAATGGAAGAGAACAACGGCCGGGTATGGGCAATGGCAATGGTATTTTTAAACTCCACGCGAATGTTTTTCAGCAGCATGGCCGGGTAAAATTTTAATACATAATTAAATTGGCTTTCGGTTAAGCCGCTTGAATCGGGCGTTAAAAGCTGCACCCGCTCAAGCGTGTCGGCACACTGGCGCACCACCGATGAATCGGGATTTTTATAATAAATATACTGCGCCCCGCAGTGCAGGCCACCCAGCATGGCTAAAACAACGAGCAGCTTTTTTACCATAAACCAAAATTAGAGAATTAATTTTACTTTTCTGGTCAATAGCTTAATTTTACCGTTCATGCTTTTTTCCGAATCATACTTCACTATTTCAGGGCCATCGGAAGCAACTATCAAAGACAGGGGATCAAAATTCATAGCGTTTGCCTGGCCTGCAAATTCGGAAGCGGAAATCCGGCAGAAGCTGGCCGATTTGCGGAAACTGCATCCTTCGGCCAACCACCATTGTTATGCCTGGCGCCTGGGGGCCGATAAGGCAGCCTTTCGCGCCAACGATGACGGCGAGCCGGCCAACAGTGCGGGTAAGCCCATTCTTGGACAGGTGCAGGCATACGATCTCACCAATATTTTAATAGTGGTGGTGCGTTATTTCGGCGGCACATTGCTGGGCGTTGGCGGATTGATTGCCGCGTATAAAAATGCCGCCGCCGCCGCCATTGCTGGCACTGGCATTGTGGAACGGTTTATTTTATTTGAATACAACGTATTATTTAATTACGAGGATATGAATGCCGTAATGCGCGTGTTGAAGGAACAGGAGGCCAAAATAATTTCCACCAGCTTTGAGGAAAACAATGTGATTACCTTCCAGGTGAAAAAAACAAATTCCGAAAAGCTGGAAGACAGCTTTCGCGAATTGTATAAAAGCAAGCTAACATTTTTAAAAACAATTTAACGATTATGAAAGCAACAAAAGAAACCGGCTACCAGCTTTTAAAAGAAATGTGTCATATTCATGCGCCCAGCGGCAACGAGGTAGCCATGAAGGAGTTTTTGCTGAAGTACATTGAAAGCAGCAGCAAGCGTTGGAAACACAAGCCAAAAATTATTCATGGCAAAGGCTTTCAGGATAACATCATTTTAATTTTTGGCAAGCCGCGCACGGCTATTTTTGCGCATATGGACAGTATTGGCTTTACTGTAAGATATGGCAAGCAGCTGGTAAAAATAGGCGGTCCGGCCATTATAAATGGCTTTAAGCTGGTGGGTACCGATAGCAAAGGCCGGCAGGAGGCAGAGCTGAAAATCAGCGAGGATAAAAAAACAGGAATGAAGAGCCTGGGCTACACCGCCAGGCGCGATTTTGTGCGGGGCACCGAGCTGGTGTTTAAAGCCAACTGGCGCGAAGACGACAATTACCTGCAATGCTGCTATATGGATAATCGCCTGGGCGTTTACAATGCGCTTAAAGTAGCCGAAACGCTTAAGAACGGGGCTATTGTATTCAGCTCGTGGGAAGAGCATGGCGGCGGAAGCGTGAGTTACCTGCAAAAATACCTGTATGAGAAATATGGCATTAGCCAGGGCCTGATCTCCGATATCTCGTGGATCTCTGACGGGGTGCATTACGCCAAAGGGCCGGTGATCAGTATGCGCGACAGCCTCATTCCACGTCGCAGCTTTATTAATAAGATTATAGCGCTGGCCGATAAACATAAGTGCGCTTATCAATTAGAGATAGAAGGCAGCGGGGGCAGTGATGCCAAGGAGCTGCAGATGTCGGCCTACCCCTGGGACTGGTGTTTTATAGGCGCTGCCGAAGAAAACGTGCACACACCCGATGAAAAAGTGCATAAAAAGGATGTGGAGGGGATGATACGGCTATACGAGGTACTAATGAAGGAATTATAAGGCCGGGATTCAAGATACAAGACCTGTGAAGCTTATTTTGATTACGGCGCTTGAGTAAGCCGGATATAAAATCACTCAGCGTAAAAGAGAACACGAAACAAGAAACTCGAAACAAGGAATGATCCGATGTGCAACCTGGGGACGGACGCACACTGCCTATTAAAAACTAAGAACTAAACACTAACAACTAAAAACCGTATTCTTTAAAACTCCTGCTGAATTCGTCGGATTTAAAGGGCTTGTTTATTTCAATAAAGGTGTAATCGTAGCTTTCAAACAGTCCCGTGTCGTCGTACAGGCTAATGGATACGGGCAACATCAGCTTCTCATCAATATACAAAATGGCACGCTTGCAATAAAGCGTGGGAACCTGCAGGTGCCGTCCCTTTTTAAGATAGCCAAAATCGTTCAGCAGCCCGTTTTTATCGCGCAGCAGGTAATCGTTTACGCACAGCTTGTAAGAAATGGAGGTGGCGGTTTCTTTTTCGCCAACCACGTACGTGGTGTAGCTGTAGGTTTTGTTCTCGTACTCTAAAAAGTAGCAGTTATAACCGTTTTTGACAAGCTTGCCGTGGTAAGAAAAATTATTCACGCCTTCCTTGTCCTTATTGAGTGTAAAGGCAATGGATTTGCCAATAAACTCGTAGCCCAGCTCGTTAATGGTGTAATGCTGGTTTTTGCGCATGATGTTGCCCTGAGGCTCAAGGCTGATGGTGAGGTAGGGGAATACGTGCGGCTTTACAACGGCCTTGCGCGATTCTTCGGAGTTGAACAGCACCTCCAGCTTTTTTTCGCGGTTAATAAAATACAGCTTGCGGGGGTTTACCTGCAGCTTGAGCTCCGATTTGGCCGATAAAAATTTGCGGTCGATCCGCTCCAGGGCCGAAACGTGCTGCCGGATGGTTTTTACGTGGCGAATGGAATCGTACATCTGGCGCAGGATGTGGGCCGGTTTGATGTCGTTATTATTCCTGAAGGAAAAAACGGTGAAAAGGAGCGCCAGCACTATCAGGGGGATTTTGAGCTTCACAGGAAATAAAACAATAAAAATAGATAATAGTTTTTAGTTATTTTTGAAATTTAAATTTTTATCATGTCAATTATTGGAATAATCCCGGCGCGCTACGCTTCCACACGTTTCCCGGGCAAGCCCCTGGCGCTTATTAACGGCAAAAGCATGTTGCAGCGGGTGTACGAGCAAAGCGCCAAAGCCGGGCTCAACGAACTGTTGGTGGCTACCGACGACGAGCGCATTGCCAGCCATGCACAAAGCTTTGGCGCTAAAACGGTGATGACCGGCGTGGAGCACCCGAGCGGTACCGACCGCTGCTTTGAGGCTTATACACAGCAGGGTAAGCCATTTGATTACGTGATAAATATACAGGGAGATGAGCCCTTTCTCGATCCTGAACAGATCCGTTCGCTGGCCGGCATCTGCAACGGGCAGGTGGAAATAGCCACACAAATGATCCGCTGCACCAGCCACGAGGTGCTGTTTGATAAGGGAGAGGTGAAAATTATCTTGAACACGGAACGCGAGGCACAGTATTTCAGCCGCAATGTTATTCCCTACATAAAAGGCAAAGACGAAACGGAATGGCACCTGCATTTTGATTATTACCGGCACGTGGGCATGTATGCATACCGCACGGATATTCTCGAAAAAATAACCCGCCTGCAGCCTTCGGCGCTCGAAAAAGCCGAATCGCTGGAGCAATTGCGCTGGCTCGAAAACGGGTATAAAATCAAATGCGTGGAAACGGCTTTTGACAGCCACTGCATCGACAGCCCCGAAGATATTGAGAAGGTGCTCCGGTTAATGGGACTCCATCAATAATAATATTAATCAGCCTGTGTTATGAAGCATCCTGCCGGCATTTCCATTCAGGAATTTACCTACGAGCTGCCTCCCGAAAAAATTGCGGTGTACCCGCTGGCGCAGCGCGACGCCTCGAAGCTGCTGGTGTTTAAAAACGGGCAGATAAGCCAGAGTGTTTTTAAGCAGCTCGATCATTTTCTCGAAAAAAATTCGGTGCTGGTATTCAATAACACCCGGGTAATTCAGGCGCGGCTTAATTTTTTAAGCCCCAGGGGAAAAAACATTGAAGTGTTTTGCCTTGAACCGGGAGCAGAGAATGCGGAGCTCTCCGCAGCGCTTTCGCAGCAGGGCGCTGTAAACTGGAACTGCCTGGTAGGGGGATTAAAAGGCTGGAAGGAAGAGGATGCATTGGTGCTGGAAACAAGCGGCATTCAACTGCAGGCAAGGCAGCTCTTTAAAAATCCCAATTATGTGAGCATTGCCTTTAGCTGGGAGCCCCGCACGCTTTCGTTTGCCGAAGTGCTGGAGGCAGCGGGTAATATGCCCATTCCGCCTTACCTGAAACGGCCGAGCGAAGAAACAGATGCGCTGCGCTACCAAACGGTGTATGCTCAAAAGCAGGGCTCGGTGGCAGCGCCTACGGCCGGCCTGCACTTTACCGATGCCGTGTTTAAAGCCCTTGGGCAAAAAGAAATAGATAGCTTAACCGTAGCGCTGCATGTGGGTGCTGGCACCTTTAAGCCGGTAAAAAGCGATACCATGCAGGGGCACGAAATGCATGCCGAATGGATAGAGGTGGAAAGCGCCGTGATTGAAAAATTGCTGGCACATTCTTCAGCAAAGATCATTGCCGTTGGCACCACTTCTTTTCGCACACTCGAAAGCCTTTACTGGATGGGAATAAAAGCCCTGGCCAACCCTGCCTACCAGCTTAATGAGCTGGAGGTGACACAGTGGGAACCGTATGAATACAGCCGCACTTTACCCGGTGCCGGCGAAAGCCTGCAGGCTTTGTTAAGCTGGATGAAGGCCCGCGGGCTTTCAAAAATAATATGCAAAACCCGCCTGCTGGTGGCACCGCCCTATGAACTAAGGATCGTATCGGGCATTATTACCAATTTTCACCAGCCCCAAAGCACGCTGCTGCTGCTTATCAGCGCGGTTGTGGGCCCCCGCTGGAAAGAAATATATCGCTACGCGCTCGAGAACGGTTTCAGGTTTTTAAGCTACGGCGACAGCTCGCTTTTGTTAAAATAAGTCAATTTGCAAGGCTTATTTTAAACGATGTGCGGTGAATCGGTTTTTTTTATATTTTTGATACAATGATTAATTTCTAAAAATTATGAAAAAAATTTATTTAGCCATTTCAACTTTTGCCTTCGGCCTGGCCGTAAATGCGCAAACACTCACCCAGACCAATAACGCGTTTATAGCCGGTGATCTTTACAGCACCAAGCAGTGCGACTCACTTGCCATTAGCCCGGGTGCATCGGGTGCGGGCGCCAGCTGGAATTTTGCAGGCATTACCATTCACCACAGTGTTCTGGCTAATTACACAGCAGTAGCTTCATCTTCACCCCAATACCCGGCGGGGGCCGTGGCCGTGGCTTCAGGCGCCAGCAACCAGGCGTACTTCCTTTCATCGTCCAGCGATCTGAAATATTACGGTGGTAATATTGCGGTACAAAGCGTGGCAGCTTCGTTAACCTATACATCAGGCGCTATTTCGGCCATTTATCCCATGAGCCTTAACTCTGCCAGTATGGCTTCCATAGGAGGATCCATCAACATTACCTCGCCATTGCCGCTCAGCGGTACGTTTAACGGCAACAGCACCACCATTGCCGACGGATCGGGCACATTAACACTGCCTGGCGGCGCTCAAGGCACTTATACCAATGCCCTGCGCGTAGTTACCTCGCAAACCATCAATTACTCTGCCTCAAGCGTTAACGGCGTTGTAAACCGCAAAAACTACGATTACTATTCACCGAGCAACATGAAAGCGCCGCTGTTTTCGATCTCTACCATCACGATCACTTCCAACATTGCGGCTGCCAATAATCAAACCATTGTAACCATTAACAAAGACTACCTGCAAACAATTACAGGCATCGATAAAAACAAAAGCAGCGTGAGCGACCTGTTGGTTTATCCGAATCCTGCCAGCAGCATGGTTAACTTCAGCACCGAAAATAAATCGGTAAAGGAAGTGCACGTGTTTGACATTACCGGCAAGCTGGTTGAAAAACAAAATTTTGATGGCAGCTTAAAGCTCGATGTTTCGGGCTACAACAAAGGTCTTTACATTTACAGTGTGTTGAACCAGAACGGAGAAACCGTTAAAAGTGGCAAGCTGACAGTAAATTAATTTTATTTAAAACAGGAAAGCCACTCTCTGCAGGGTGGCTTTTTTTATTTGTACATATTTAAACCATATAACTATTATGAATATTGAAGAAAAAATCAACGGCGCCATTAAAACGGCCATGCTGGCCAAGGATGCAAAAAGACTGGAGGCGCTGCGCGCCATAAAATCGGTGCTGCTGCTGCTTAAAACCTCGCCCGAAGGATTAACCGAAGACAGCGTGAATAAAGCGCTGATGAAAGAAGTGAAAAAAAGAAAGGAAAGCGCGGATATCTATAAGTCGCAAAACCGGCCCGACCTGGAAGGGGATGAGCTGTTTCAGGCCGGGGTACTGGAGGAATACCTGCCAAAACAAATGAGTGAAGAAGAGATCAAAGCGGAGCTAACCAAAATTATTGCTTCGGTGGGTGCCAGCGGCCCGGGCGATGTGGGAAAAGTAATGGGCGCTGCCTCCAAAGCTTTTGCCGGCAAAGCCGATAACAAAATTGTATCGGCCCTGGTAAAACAATTGCTGGGCTAAGCCTGCGATCGTAACAAATCAAAAAGCGATGCGGAACAAACCGGCATCGCTTTTTTTTGCCCGAAAATCAAAACTTTAAAACAATTGGGTGATTAACGGAGCTTGAACTTAATGGGCAGGTGAAAATATACTTTTACGGCCTGGCCATGAACTTTGGCGGGCGATTTAAAATCGGGGATCATAGACACCACGCGGCGCGCCTCCTCGTCTAAGCCATAGCCCAGGTTATTGCGCAGCAGCACATCGCTCACTTTTCCGTTTTCATCCACCACAAAGCGCACGTACACGGTGCCTTCCCTTCCTTCGTCGGCCGCTACCTGGGGGTAGCGCAGGCGACCCGATACAAAACGAAGCAATGCACCTACGCCACCTTCAAACTCAGGACCTGAATCTACTTCGATATCGCTGAGGGGTGTTTTGGGCTCGGGGGCTATCACCGTTCCGCCCGTGCCACCTCCTCCTCCGGGTATTTCAATACCGCTGCCGGTGGCAGTGCTGCTGGCAGTGGTGGTGGAAACAATCTGATCGTTGAGGCTTTGCGAAGCTGTTTCAACGGCAGCGCTGTCGGCTATGTTTGTGCTCAGTGCCGAGGCGGCAGGTTTTCCGGGATCGGGCTTGCTTTTAGGCGCTTCGGCAGGGGCGGGCTCTTCCGGTGTTAAACTCACCGGTGTTTCATAAATAACAGGAGGCTTGCTTTGCTCGGTAAGATCGCCGGTATGATCCATTCCGCTTCTGCTTAAGTATACGCCCGATATTATTAAGGCGCCACAGCCAAAGGTGACCAGTGCCAAAGAGCGGAACAGCGTATTGCCGTAAGAAGAGCGGATGGCGTAAGCGCCGTAACTTTTATTGCGGTGTTCAAACACCACATCATTAAACCGTTGCTGGTTGTTTAACAGGTAACTCATAATTGTTTGGATTTGTTTGTTTGCTCCAAAACACATCAGCGCTGTATATGATCTTGGATTCTGAATCTAAGTTATAACACGGGCTGGTAAAAAAGAATGGGCCGCTTAAATGTGGCAGCGCTTTGTTTTTAAGTGGAGTAAAGCTGCGTGGAACCGGTTGGGCGGCTTGTGCCCTTTAGCGCAAAAGCGTGATCGATCCTTTTAAAAGTTTGCTTTTATTGGCGGCATCGTAAAACAGCACATAATAATACACGCCATCGGGCACTTTTACACCCGCCCAGGTACCATCCCAGGGTGTATACTTCCCTTTTTGCGAATGTATCAACTGTCCCCAGCGATCGAAAATATCGAGCTCAAAATTTGGATAACTGTCTATGTTGCCAATGCCCAGGGCATCGTTATAGCCGTCGCCGTTGGGCGTAAACTGATTGCCCACAAACACTTTGCATTCTGCTTTCACCACTGTAAAAGCGATAAGCGTATCCAGCTGTGTAGTGGTAACTGTATCTTCGCTGCGCTTTATAATTACCTGTACAGAATATTCGCCCTCTTCCAGGCCGCTGATGGCATACAGCTGTGTTTGCCCGCTGCTCCAGCTGATGGTTACAACATCCTGGGCATGCAGGCCCGACAGCAGGAGCGTGGCGCCGGCTTTACCGCATTGCTGGCTGGCAACCGACACCTGGGGCTGATAAGGGCTTTGGGCAGCAAAGCGCATTGTGCCAGCGATCAAAACAACTAATAAAAGGTATTTAAACTTTTTTTGCTTAACCATATGCCTTAAAGCATTTAAATTTATGCGAAAATTAACACCTGCTTACAAAACAAACACAAGCTGCCGGAGGCTTCGTGTGGGTTGGCTTTTGCCGAACGGCTGGTAAATTTAACGAAACAATATAGAATTTTAAAGCCCCGGTTTTTTTATTTTAATTGTATATTTAGCTTTTGAGTTATGGAAAACATCATCGGTAAAATAAGCAGGGAGGCCTTGCTGGACGAGCTGACGAAGGAACGTTATGTTCGCAAAACCAATAATGGCAATAACGAGATCTACATCATTAATCACCATAATTCGCCGCATGTGATGCGCGAGATCGGCCGTTTGCGCGAGGTTACCTTTCGCCACGCCGGCGGGGGAACAGGCAAGTCGATTGACATCGACGAGTTTGACACCAGCTCACATCCATACCAGCAGCTGCTGGTGTGGAATCCTGAAGACCGGGAGATCGTAGGCGCCTACCGCTTCATTCTTTGCCGCGATGCGGAATACATTAACGGCAAGGCACAGTTAGCCACCACCGAGCTTTTTGAATTCAGCGATAAGTTTTATAAAGACTACCTGCCAGGCACCATTGAGCTGGGGCGCTCTTTTATACAGCCCGATTACCAGCCCAGCGAACAGTTCAGGAAAGGGCTCTTCAGCCTCGATAACCTGTGGGATGGCCTTGGCGCTATTGTGATCGATAATCCCTCGCAAACGCATTTTTTCGGCAAGGTAACCATGTACACCGATTTTAATGTCGAGGCGCGCGATTACATCCTGTCCTTTATGCAGTATTATTTTCCGGATAAGGAGCTGCTGGTAAGGCCCATTCACAGCGTGAGCATTAAAACCGATGTGAGCGCATTTTTAAAACAGCTGGAAGGCCTGGCTTATAAAGACGGGCATGCTGTTTTGAATAAAAGCGTAAGGGCCCTGAATGAGCACATTCCGCCGCTGATAAATTCGTATATGAACCTGAGCGCCACCATGAAATCGTTCGGCACCGCACTAAACCCTGAATTTGGCGGCGTAGAGGAAACGGGCATCCTGGTAAGAATAGAAGACGTTTACCAAAGCAAAAAAGAGCGTCATTTTAACTCTTACCTGGCCGAGAAAGGTTTGCTGAAGGCATAGATGCAGATCCGCAAGGCTATATTCAAGCAAAGCGCTTCGAGCATTTATGGCTGCCCAAAGCCAACGCTGCAGGAGTACGCATTTATCGGGCGCAGCAATGTGGGCAAGTCATCGCTCATCAATATGCTGTGTAATAATAACAAGCTGGCCAAAACATCGGCCACGCCGGGCAAAACGCAGCTTATCAACCACTTTGTTATTAACGAAACCTGGTACCTGGTAGATTTGCCGGGATATGGCTTTGCCAAAACGAGTAAAGACAAGCGGGCAAAATTTGAAACCATCATTTACGATTACTGCAAAAAGCGTGAAACCCTGGTTTGTTTGTTTGTGCTGATCGATAGCCGGCTGCCGTTGCAAAAAATCGACTTTGAATTTATGCTGTGGTGCGCCGAAGCGAAAATCCCCTTCAGCATTATTTATACAAAGGCCGATAAAAATTCGAAAGCTGAGCTGGCCAGGAATATTAAAAACATAGAAAAGGAGCTTTTAAAAACCTGGGAGGAGCTGCCGAACAGCTTTATCTCATCGGCCGAAAAAAGCATGGGCAAAGAAGAGATCCTGGAGTTTATTGGCTACCAGATTGAGGAAAATACCGGCGAAGATAAAAGATTAAAGACGCAGGATTAGAGAAAGGGAGCGAGGAAGCAAGAGACAAGACTTTGACACGGTTCAAAAATTCAAAATAGTTAGAATATAACCACCGTACCATTCGGAGTGATTTTGCCGTTTTGCGTTAGGGATAGAGCGGAAAGCCCGCAGCCCCGATAGTTATCGGGGGCGAGGACTTGCAGCGAAAGCCCGGGCCGCAGGCAACGCCCAAATACTTAAGTTGGTGAAATAGTTTTAATGCATCTTTTATTATAAAAATTCCACATTATCCGCGAACATGGGAGACTACAACTTACAATATTTTCATTCAACATTTTATTAGAATATGACAAGCGATTGGGAGAGGCTGCAGGCAAAGCTAAAGGAGCGGTTTGAAACGGAGATGGATTTTGACGCCATCTTATTTATTATTGGCTTGCAGGAGTTAAGCAAGCCCTTTAAAAAGTATAAAAAAGATCAGAAGATCGAGATCATGCATGTGGCCATCTGCAGCCTGCTGGAGCCGTTTGGGTTTTACACCTTTTTGGGCCGCGATGAAGAGGGCTGGCCGCACTGGGAGCTGAAAGAGAACCTGCCTTTTCTTGATGCCAAGCAGCAGAACAAGCTCATTATTGATGCCATTATAGAATACTTTAAAAAGGACGGTTTTATTTAACCGAAGACTTTTTATTAAATGAAGCGGGAGAGGTTGTGGGAGTTGAAGTGAGAAGGAAGTAACGAGAGAGAATATTCAAAGGACACCCACGTATAAATTTTTGAATATTCTTCTCTCAGTTACCTGGCACTAAGTAATTACATTTAAATCCATTTGTCAATCCGTATTTTTACGTATTTTTTGATTTTTTTTCGGTTAAAGGCAATTTTTTTCTTCCGCGGTCAAAAAACCGGTTTTCCTCCTTTTTCCTATAAGCCATTCTGTTAATATCCCTTGCTATTTTTTGTAGCATTTTGAACAGCTTTTCAACAGGTTGATTTGTTTCAATAGCCTGTCCTACGGGCATTTTATCGAAAAACATCCCCTCTTTTGTGAATTATTTCAGGGTTTTCAACCCTGTTCATAATCCGGCATTTTTCAACAACTGTGGTAAAAAATGGGGTAAAGTGGTAAAAAGTGGTAAATATTTACATATTTTTGCTAAAATCTTCATAATCAAGTAATGACGAGCCTGATAGGGGAATACGATTGCAAAGTGGACGCAAAAGGGCGTTTCATGTTTCCTGTCGACCTAAGGAAGCAGCTCGAGGCTTTATTTGAAAAAGGGTTTGTGATTAACCGCAACCTGCACCAGAAATGTTTGGTGCTTTATCCCATGAACGAGTGGGAGCGCCTGAACAAAAAATTAAGCAAGCTCAACCGGTTGATCAAAGCCAACGATGTGTTTGTGAGAAAATTTACCGGTGGCGCCACCAATGTGGAAGCCGATGGATCAGGCCGCCTGCTGTTGCCAAAATCGCTCACCGATTATGCAGACATTAAAGCAGACCTGAAAGTGCTGGGGAGCAATAACGTGATAGAGCTCTGGGATAAGAAACTGTATGAAGATTTCCTTAACCAGGATGTGGATATTGAGAAGCTTGCGCAGGATGTGCTGGGTGGCCTGAATTTCAACGACGCCGGCGATGAGTAGCGCATATCATACTTCCGTTCTTTTACAAGCCTGTATCGATCAACTCAGCATTAAGCCCGATGGGGTTTACGTGGACCTGACCTTTGGCGGCGGCGGCCACTCGGCCGCAATTATAAAGCAGCTGGGCCCAAAAGGAAAACTGTTTGCCTTTGACCAGGACGAGGAAGCGCAGCGAAACACTCTAAAAGATCCGCGCTTTACGCTGATCCCTCAAAATTTCAGGTACCTCAAAAATTACCTGCGGCTGAACGGGGTGTCGAAGGTGGATGGGATTCTTGGCGACCTGGGCGTGTCTTCACACCAGTTTGATGAGGCCTCCCGCGGATTTTCCATTCGTTTTGATTCGGAGCTGGACATGCGCATGAACCTGCAAAATCCTTTAACGGCAAAGGAAGTGGTAAATACCTATCCTGAAAAAAAGCTGCTGGAGATGTTTAGAAATTATGCCGAGGTGCCCAACGCCGGCAAGCTGGTAGCCGTTATCGCCAGTCATCGTGCCGAAAAGGAAATTAAAACCACCGGCGATCTGAAAGAAACTATTCGCACCTGCACGCCAAAGTTTGAGGAGCACAAATACTTGGCCAAGGTGTTCCAGGCGTTGCGCATTGAGGTGAACCAGGAAATGGAAGTGCTGAAAGAGTGTTTAACCCAGTGCGCCGAATTGCTGAGCCCGGGCGGGCGGCTGGTGGTGATCTCTTACCACAGCCTCGAGGACCGGATGGTGAAAAACCTGATCCGCTCGGGTAACGTGGAAGGTGTGGAGGAGAAGGACATGATTTATGGAACCGGGAAAAAGATCTTTAAAAATCTTACTTCCAAACCGATTATACCTACAGAAGAAGAGATACAGGCAAATACCAGGGCCCGGAGCGCTAAGCTGAGGGTGGGGGAGAAGCTTTAAAATTCAAGATTCAAAATTTAAAAGAAGATCGTACAGCAATTAAACACTTAAAACTAAACACTAAGAACTAACGAAATAGGTGGCCAATAAATTCAGAGACATACCAAAGGTTGTGGAAGCCGAAGAGCAGGAACCGGTGAGAGAAGAGCCCAAAGCCATACAACCCGAAAAGCCGGAAAAACCCCGCAAAAAGGGAGTGCTGGCCAAGGGATTGTCGTCGGTGTTCAGCGGCACGTTTTTAACCCATGAAAAAAATCTCAAGCACCTGCCTTATGTGCTTTTTCTGGGCTTAATGGCCCTGTTTTACATTGCCAACGGTTATTATGCGGACGATAAGATCCGCGAAGCCAATAAAATTTCGAACCAACTAAAAGAATTACGGTCTGAATATATTTCCACAACCAGCGACCTGATGTTTGCCAGCAAGCAGAGCGAAGTGGCAAAAGCAGCCGAGGCACTGGGCCTGAAAGAGCCCGTGGTGCCTCCTGTTAAAATAGAAGTGGACAGTGCACAACTATACGAAGAAAGTAATTGATTTTTTTGGAGAAAAAGAAAGACATACTCTCACGCACTTACCTGTTGTACATTTTTATGTGCCTGTTTGCATTGGGCATTTTGTACCGCATCTGCATCAT
Source organism: Bacteroidia bacterium (assembly GCA_044221905.1). Lineage (GTDB taxonomy): Bacteria > Bacteroidota > Bacteroidia > B-17B0 > Aurantibacillaceae > Aurantibacillus. The sequence goes on along the minus strand of JBGAOE010000001.1, from coordinate 1,579,380 downwards.
TCAGTTTGCCGAAGGGGATAAATGGCGTGCCAAAGCCGAAGCGTTTACCACCAAGCTCGATTCGGTGGAGGCGGTGCGTGGTAATATTTTTGATGCCAATGGCTCGCTGCTGGCCACCTCGCTGCCATATTATGAAATAGCGATAGACATCAACGTATCGGCCGTTACGGATAAAATATACAAAAACAACCGCGACTCGCTGGCGCTTTGCTTAAGCAACCTATTTAAAGACAAAAGCAAAAAGGAATACCTGAAAATACTGAATACCGCCCGTAGAACCGACGACCGTTACGTATTGCTGAAACGCAATGTGTCTTACAAGGACCTTCAAACCTTAAAAACTTTCCCGATTTTCAGAAAAGGCAAGCGTGGCGGCCTGGTGACCCTGCAAACCAACCGCCGGGAGCGCCCTTTTCAGATGCTGGCCGGCAGAACCATTGGTATGGCCCGCCCGGGCATTAAGCCTGTAGGCCTGGAAGGTGCATTTGACAGCATTTTAAGAGGTGAGGGTGGCAAGCGCCTGATGCAGAAAATTGCCGGCGACGTGTGGCGGCCCATTAACGACGAGAACGAAGTGGAGCCAAAAGATGGAAGCGATTTGTATACCACCATCGACATCAACCTGCAGGATGTGGCCACGCATGCGCTGCTGAAAACACTGGTAAAGAATGAGGCGTCGCACGGCTGCGCGGTGTTGATGGAAGTAAAAACGGGCGCCATTAAAGCCATTGTAAACCTCACCAAAAACGCAAAGGATTCAACCAATTACAGCGAAAGCTTTAATTATGCCATTGGCTACCCGGCCGAGCCGGGCTCCACCTTTAAGCTGGCTTCGCTGCTGGCGGTGATTGACGAATATGGCGTGAGCCTGGATGAAAAAATAAATGTGGGCAACGGCGAATGCACGTATTTTGACAAAACGGTGCGCGATGCGCATGCTCCCGAAGCGCCGGTGCTTACACTGCAGCGTGTGTTCGAAACCTCTTCCAATGTGGGTGTCACTAAAATCATCACCAAGTACTATTCTAAAAATCCGCAAAAATTTGTAGACAAGCTGTATTCTTTCCACCTGGGCAAAAAGCTGGGGCTGGCTATTCCCGGCGAAGGCGTGCCTCTTATTAAACAAACGCGCGGGCCGGGCTGGTCGGGTGTAACGCTGCCGCAAATGAGCTATGGTTATGAAACACTCATCACCCCGCTGCAAACTCTTACTTTATATAATGCCATTGCCAATGATGGTAAAATGGTGAAGCCACGTTTTGTAAAAGAGATTCGAAGAAATGGTGTTACCGTAAAAACCTTTGATACCGAGATACTGGATGAACAGATCGTGAAAAAAGAAACGATCCGCAAAGCAAAGATCATGTTGGAAGGTGTGGTGACCAGCGGTTCGGGCAAGCCTCTTAATATCACTGCCTTTAAAGTGGGTGGCAAAACCGGCACGGCAGCCATTGCCAGAACCGGCGCCCGAAAAGGCAGCGGCCGCACGGCTTACGGCGATGCGGGCAATCGTATTTACCAGGCTTCGTTTGTAGGTTATTTCCCTGCCGAAAATCCCTTATACACCTGCATTGTTGTGATCAACTCGCCCAGCAACGGTGTTTATTACGGTGCTGCAGTGGCCGGACCTGTGTTTAAAGAGATTGCCGAAAAAGTATACTCCAGCAGCCTGAATTGTATTGAGCCGATAAACAGCAAACAGGACCTGATTACCCGCGCACCTTCCACCATTACCACCCGCGCCGGCGAGCTGGTGGCGGTGGCCAAAGCATTAACCATTCCGGCGGAAGAAAGCAATGATCCCGAAAAGCTGGCCCGCTCAAAAGATTCGCTCAGGCTTCGGTTAAGCGAGGTAGACCTGGAGCGCCAGCTGAAAAAGGGAATTGTACCCAACCTGCAGGGCCTGTCGGCAAAAGACGCTTTGTTTTTATTGGAGAATAACGGGATGAATGTAAAAATACTGGGTTTTGGAAGCGTGAAAAAGCAGAGTGTGGAGGCAGGACAGAAGTTTAATAAGGGAAATAAGATAGTGTTGACGCTGGGATAATTGGTATTGAAGGATGAAGGACAAAAGATTAAATAAAAGAACCAACACAAAATACTAGAACACCTAACTCGAAATAAAAAACACGGAATAAACAGTGAAACTTTTAAGCGACATATTATACAAAGTAAGACTGGAGGAAGTGACAGGCTCTACGCACATGGCCATTGCCTCTGTGGCTTTTGATTCGCGCAAGATAAAAAAGGACTCGTTGTTTGTGGCAGTGAGCGGTACGGCTGTTGACGGGCACACATACATTGCCAAAGCTATTGAGAGCGGGGCTGTGGCCATTGTGTGTGAACAGCTGCCCGAAACGCTTCACGAAAATGTGAGCTATGTGAAAGTTTCGGATTCTACTTACGCCCTGGGAATTATTGCCTGCAATTATTACGACAATCCATCCGAAAAGCTAAAGCTGGTGGGAGTTACCGGCACCAATGGCAAAACCACCACGGTAACTTTGCTGTTTAATTTGTTCCGCTCGCTGGGTTATTCGGTGGGCCTATTGTCAACCGTACAGAATAAAATTAATAACACGGTTATTCCTGCCACGCACACTACGCCCGATGCGCTGGCGCTAAATGAGCTGCTGGCCGAAATGGTGGAAAAGGGCTGTGAGTATGCTTTTATGGAAGTGAGCTCACATGCCGTGGTTCAAAACCGGATAGCCGGCATCAGCTTTACCGGTGCGGTGTTTACCAACATCACGCACGATCACCTGGATTATCACAAAACATTTGACGAGTACATTAAAGCCAAAAAACGATTTTTTGATCAGTTGCCTTCCTCGGCCTTTGCGCTGGTAAACCGCGATGACCGTAACGGACAGATCATGCTGCAAAACACCAAAGCGCAGAAGCACACGTATGCACTCAAAAATGTAGCCGATTTTAAATGCCGCATTATCGAAAACCACCTGAACGGCCTGTTGCTGAATATTGACGGACACGAAGTGTGGGTAAAGCTGATAGGCACTTTTAACGCGTATAATGTATTGGCAGTGTATGCTGCTGCCACGCTGCTCAAGCAGAATACCACCAATATTTTAACGGCGCTCAGCAATCTTAATTCGGTGGAAGGCCGGTTCCAGTATGTGCGCTCACCCAAAGGCGTGATCGGCATTGTGGATTATGCGCACACGCCCGATGCATTAAAAAATGTACTGGAAACCATCAAAGACATCCGCACCGGCAACGAGCAGGTAATTACCCTGGTGGGATGTGGCGGCGACCGTGATGCAGCCAAGCGCCCGGTAATGGCGGCTATTGCCTGCGAATACAGCAGCCGGGTGATCCTCACTTCCGACAACCCGCGCAGCGAAGACCCCGAAGAGATCCTGAACCAGATGCAAAAAGGCATTAACCCGGTTGACGCTAAAAAAACATTAAGGATTACCGATCGCCGCGAAGCGATCAGGACCGCCTGCAGCTTTAGCGGCAAGGGCGATATTATTTTGATAGCCGGCAAGGGACACGAAAAGTACCAGGAGATAAAAGGCGTGAAATACGATTTTGATGATCTCGAAATTTTAAAAGAAACCATTAAAAACCTGGATATATAGATGTTATATTACCTTTTTCAATATCTCGATAAAACCATTGATTTCCCCGGTGCAGGTGTATTTCAGTACATTTCCTTCAGGGCGGCCATGGCATTGATTACCTCGCTCATCATCTCGCTGGTGTTCGGCAAGCGCATTATCGATTTTATCCGTAAAAAGCAGATTGGCGAAACCATTCGCGAGCTTGGCCTGGAAGGCCAAACGCAAAAAAGCGGCACTCCTACTATGGGCGGGCTCATCATAATCGGGGCCATTATTATTCCAACGCTGCTGTTTGCCAAGGTATTAAATGTTTACATCGTGCTAATGCTTGTTTCCACTGTGTGGCTGGGCGGTATCGGCTTTTTGGACGATTACATAAAAGTGTTTAAGAAAAACAAAGAAGGCTTAAAAGGAAAATTTAAAGTGGTGGGCCAGGTTGGCATAGGATTGATCGTTGGCTCGGTGCTGTATTTTCATCCGGATGTGGTGGTGAAAGAACGGGTGACCTCCACCTCTGCCGATCTTATGACCATTTCTACCGGTGTGCCCGGCAAGCTTAGCGGGCCTAAGTATGCCGAAAAACCGGTGAAGACCATTAAAACCACCATACCTTTTTCAAAAAACAACGAGCTGGACTATGGACGGTTTATTTCGTGGGCCTGCGACGACTGTTTAAAATATGGCTGGCTCATTTTTATTCCTATGGTAATATTGGTGGTAACTGCGGTATCCAATGGGGCCAATATTACCGATGGCATTGATGGCCTGGCGGCCGGTACCAGCGCCATTATTGGAACGGTGCTTGGCATATTGGCCTATGTATCGGGCAACACTGTTTTTGCCGATTACCTCAATATTATGTACATCCCCAACTCGGGTGAGCTGGTGGTGTTTATAGCAGCCTTTATCGGGGCCTGCATCGGTTTTCTGTGGTACAATGCCTACCCCGCGCAGGTATTTATGGGCGATACGGGCAGCCTGGCCATTGGCGGCATCATTGCCGTGTATGCCATTGCCATTCGCAAAGAGCTGCTCATTCCCATACTCTGCGGCATCTTCCTGATAGAAAGCCTTTCGGTCATCCTGCAGGTAAGTTATTTTAAATATCAGAAAAAGAAAAGGGGCATTGAATACGCGCGTGAGCACCGTTTGCTGAAAATGGCGCCGCTGCATCACCATTATCAGAAAAACGGCTTTCACGAATCCAAAATTGTGATGCGGTTTTTTATCATCGGCATTATGCTGGCAGTGCTCACCTTCGTAACTCTCAAGCTAAGGTAGTGGCCAGGCGCATTGTGATATTGGGCAGCGGCGAAAGCGGCGTAGGCAGTGCAATACTGGCGCAGCAAAAAGGCTTTGAGGTATTTGTGAGCGACCGCGGCCCTGTAAAGGATAATTATAAAGAGCAGCTCATAGCTGAAGGTATTTTGTTTGAGGAAAATAAACATAGCGAAGAACTGATTTTGAGCGCCGATGAGGTGATCAAAAGTCCCGGCATTCCCGATAAGGCTGAAATGGTGCAGAAGCTGCGCGCTAAGAACATTCCTGTGATCTCCGAAATTGAATTTGCAGGAAGGTATACCACTGCTAAAAAAATATGCATCACCGGCTCAAACGGAAAAACCACCACCACCCTGCTTACTTATCACATTCTCAAAAAAGCGGGCTACCACGTGGGCCTGGGTGGCAACGTAGGCAAGAGCTTTGCGCTGCAGGTTGCCAGGGAAAATTACGATTACTACGTGCTTGAGCTCAGCAGTTTTCAGCTGGATGGCATGTATGATTTTAAAGCGGACGTGGCGGTGCTGTTAAATATTACACCCGACCACCTGGACCGCTACGACTATAAGTTTGAGAACTATGTGGCATCCAAATTCAGGATCGCACAAAATCAGACAAAGCACGATGCTTTTGTGTACTGTGCCGACGACGAGGCAATGAAAGCCTATATGCAAAGCCATTCGTTTGCCGCCGAACTGGTGCCCTTCAGCATCAAACAGCCGGTAAGCGGCGCCGGCGCTTTTTTAACCGAAAACCAGATAACCCTTAATTATAAACCAACCAAAGAACCCTTAATTATGACAATTGAACAACTCGCCCTGCAAGGCAAGCACAATGTCTACAACAGCATGGCCGCTTCGCTGGCTTCGCGCATCGTAGATGTACGGAAAGAAATTATCCGTGAAAGTTTACAGGACTTCCAGAACATTGAGCACCGTTTGGAGTTTGTTGCCTCTATCAATGGCATTGAGTTTATTAACGACTCAAAGGCTACCAACGTAAACTCAACCTGGTATGCGCTCGAAAGCATGGAAAAGCCTGTGGTATGGATTTGCGGCGGACAAGACAAGGGCAATGATTACAACGAGCTGACCGAGCTGGTAAAGGCAAGGGTTAAGGCCATTATTTGCCTGGGCAAGGACAATCGCAAGATTGTAGCGGCGTTTAAAGACATGGTGCAAACCATTGTTGAAACCGATTCGGCCACCGATGCCGTGGCGGCTTCCTACAAGATTGCCAAAAAGGGCGATGTGGTGCTGCTATCGCCGGCCTGCGCCAGCTTCGACCTGTTTCAGAATTACGAAGACAGGGGCATGCAGTTTAAAACGGCGGTAAGAAGGCTGTAACGCTGCCTGCGCAAAAAATAAAACAATGAGGCTTTTTAATTACTTAAAAGGTGATAAGGTGATATGGGCGATCATGTTCCTGCTGTCGCTGCTTTCGGTACTGGTGGTTTACAGTGCAGTGGTAACGCTTGCCTATAAGTTTAAGCAGGGCAACGCAGAGTTTTTTCTGGTGAAACAAGTGGCGCTGATTTCTTTGGGGTTTATAATTACGTACCTGTTTCACAAAATGCGTTACACCGTGTTTTCAAAGGTGGCCCAGATCGGGTTTGTTTTTTGCATCCCTTTATTGATCTATACTTTATTAAGAGGGGTAAGCGAGGGTGAAGCCTCGCGCTGGCTTCCCATTCCGGGTATCGGCCTTACCTTCCAGGCTTCAGACATTGCCAAGCTTATCCTGATCATGTATGTGGCCAGGGTGCTTGCCCTCAAAGGAAAAGAGCTGCAGGATTTCCGCTCTGTGTTCAGGCACCTTCTTTTACCGGTGGGTATCATCTGCATCCTTATTCTTCCCGCCAACTTTTCCACGGCGGCACTTTTGTTTTTTAACTGTTTGCTGCTCATGTTCCTTGGTGGTATTCATATCAAAATCCTCTTAAAAATATTCGGCATTCTTGTATTGGTTGGCGCCTTGTTTTTTACCTGGATCATGCTGGCGCCGGATAGTATTCCCGGAGGCCGCGGGCCTACCTGGAAAGCGCGCTTAACCAATTTTTCGAAAGGCGACAGTAAAAGCAATTACCAGAGCGAGCAGGCCAAAATTGCCATTGCTACCGGCGGTGTTATTGGCAAGGGGCCGGGCAACAGCACGCAGCGTGCTTTTTTACCGCAGGCTTCCTCCGATTTTATTTACGCCATTATTATTGAAGAGTATGGCCTGTTTGCAGGCTTTGCTCTCTTGTTCTTATATATGATCTTATTATACCGCGGCATTAAGATTTTGCGCGACAACGACAAGCCGTTCGGCGCTTACATTGCAATAGGGCTCTCGTTCAGCCTGGTGTTCCAGGCGCTGGTAAACATGGCGGTGGCGGTAAACTTATTTCCGGTTACCGGTCAGCCATTGCCCCTCATCAGCATGGGCGGCACCTCCCTTTGGTTCACCATGATCTCGATAGGGATTATTTTAAGCGTGAGCCGCACCGTGGAAGATAAAACAGAAGAGAAACTTGAAACAGCTTAAAGTTATATTGAGCGGGGGTGGCACCGGCGGCCACATTTTTCCGGCCATTGCCATTGCCAACGAGCTTAAAAAACTGGTGCCCACTGCCGACATTTTGTTTGTTGGCGCCCTGGGAAAAATGGAAATGGAAAAAGTGCCGGCAGCCGGTTATAAAATTATTGGTGTGCCCATTGCGGGTCTGCAGCGCCGCTTAACACTGGCCAATCTGAAGCTCCCCTTTCTGGTGATACGCAGCCTGTTAAAAACCCGTAAGATTATCCGCAATTTTATGCCCGATGTGGTGGTGGGCACCGGTGGGTATGCCAGCGGGCCCTTGCTGCGCGTGGCCGCTTCCAAACAAATTCCCCTGCTCATACAGGAGCAGAATTCCTACGCCGGTATTACCAATAAGCTGCTGGCCAAAAAAGCCGGCCGTATTTGTGTGGCGTATGAGGGTATGGATAAATTTTTTCCGAAAGAAAAATTACTGCTTACCGGGAACCCGGTGAGGCAGGATATTAAAGACCTGCGCCAAAAGCGCGAAGAGGCCCTGGGCTTTTTTAAGCTCGATCCTTCAAAACCAACGGCGCTGGTTATTGGCGGCAGCCTGGGCGCGCGCGTTGTTAACGAATCTTTAGGTGCTGGTCTGCAGGCACTCGTAAATAACAACATCCAGCTCATCTGGCAAACCGGCAAAGGCTATTATCAAACAGCACTTAAACAAACAGAGGCGTTTGCAGGTAAAAATATTTACGCGCTTGATTTTATAGCGCGCATGGATCTGGCTTATGCCGCTGCAGATGTGGTTATTTCGAGGGCGGGCGCCAGCTCGGTGTCAGAGCTGTGTAACATCGGCATGCCCTGTATACTGGTGCCTTCGCCCAACGTGGCCGAAGATCATCAAACCAAAAATGCCATGGCGCTGGTAAATAAGGAGGCGGCGCTTTTGGTGAAGGATGCCGAAGCCCATGCACTGCTGGTGGAAACGGCAATAAAACTGGTGAAGGATAAAAGCCTGCAGGTGACGTTAACCAACAACATCAGTAAAATGGCTTATCACAACTCGGCCAATGTGATAGCCAGCGAAGTTTTAAAGCTGGCCAATTATCCGGTGTAATGAATGTACTGAACTATAAGCTGTATTATTTTTTTGGGGTGGGTGGCATTGGCATGAGCGCACTGGCCCGCTTTTTTAACCATTATAAAAAGCAGGTGCATGGCTATGATAAGTCGGTAACCCATCTTACCAGCCAGATGCAGAACGAGGGCATTACCTGTCATTTTGATGAAAACCTGAGCAGGCTCAAAGAATTGCTTTCTAAATTTAAAAAAGAGGAAGTGCTGGTGATATACACGCCCGCAGTTCCAAAAGAGCATGCAGAGCTTATTTATCTTACGGCTAAGGGCTACACTATTTTAAAACGATCGCAGGTGCTGGGCCAGATCAGCGACCGCTTTAAAACCATTGCCATTGCCGGCACTCATGGCAAAACCACCACCACCACGCTGGTAACCCATCTTTTAAAAACGGCAGGCATTCCCTGTTTTTCATTTATGGGCGGCATTTCCAAAAATTACAACACAAATTTGTTGCTGGATGATGTAAACAACGAGCAGGCTTATTTTGTAGTGGAAGCCGATGAGTACGACCGCTCGTTTTTAACGCTGCACCCGCACATGGCCCTTATTACCAGTGTTGACGCCGATCACCTGGATATTTATGGCAGCGCCGATCATGTAAAAGAAGGGTATGCACTTTTTGCCAAACAGGTGAAATCCGGCGGCATTCTTGTTGTTAAAAAAAATGTTGATAACGATTTGATACTCACAGATAAACGCATTATCTACTCGTTAAATTTAAATACCGAATATTGCGCGCAATCTATACGCATAGAGAACGCGCAAATGCGGTATGACATACAAAGTCCTGTAGAGCCAATAGCCGATGTAAGCCTTGGCCTGCCTGGTTTACACAATGTTGAAAATTCGATAGCTGCTGTGGCCATTGTGCAGCAGCTGGGAATTAAAGGCGATGTCATCCGCGAGGGGTTACGTTCTTTTACCGGTGTAAAGCGCCGATTTGATTACAGGGTAAAAACCGATAAGGTGGTGTACATTGATGATTATGCACACCACCCGGAAGAGCTGAAGGCAACCATTGGCTCTGCAAAAAAACTTTACCCTGGTAAAAAGATCACCGGCATTTTTCAGCCGCACCTGTTTAGCCGCACGCGCGATTTTGGCGATGCCTTTGCTGCCAGCCTGGATATGCTGGACGAGTGTTTGCTGCTGGATATTTACCCTGCCCGCGAAAAGCCGATTGAAGGCATTAGCTCGCAATGGCTTTTGGATAAAATGAGCCTGAAGCAAAAGCGCGTGGTTACCAAACAGCAGGCGCTGGAAATAATACAGCACCACGAGCCGCAGGTGCTTTTAACCATGGGGGCAGGCGATATAGACGGCCTGGTGGCGCCCCTTGAAAAAATACTGGGCAGGTAAGTAAGCAGGATTTAACTGCCGGCTTAAACGAATAAAACGGAATTGAAAAAAATAAATTATAAGCGAATTTTTATCACCGTTCTTTGGATTGTTGCAATTGCAGGCTTGGCAAGCTCGCTGCGCTTTGTTTCGAAAAGTGAGCGCAACGTGGTGGCCGCCAGCCTCAACATCAGCATCGCCAATAATGATGAGAACCTGTTTCTGAGCGAAGAGGATGTGAAGCTGTTTCTGCAGGAACGGGAAGATTCTCTTTTATCCGTTCGCTACAAAAGCATCAACATTCCCGGGCTTGAAAAAGCATTGAATGCGCACCCGGCGATAGAAAATGCCGAAGTTTCGGAGGACATTAACGGTGAGCTAAAAATTGACATTGTACAGCGCACCCCGGTGCTCAGGATCATTAACCACGATGGGGAGAGCTATTACATCGATTCGCAAGGAAAGCTGATGCCGCTGAACAGTAATTATTCGGCCCGGGTGTTAATCGCCAGCGGCGAAATTTATGAGCCTTATGCCCGCCGCTACCAGTTTTCGGTAGAGCAGATCAAAAACAGCGCGGCATTTAAGGACGTAAGCCTGCTCGACGATTTGCTGGATGTGGCGCAGTACATTAACGGCGACAGCTGCCTGAGCGGCCTCGTTCACCAGGTGTACGTAAATGCCGACAGGGAGATGGAGCTGTTTCCGGCAATTGGCAGCCATAAAATAGTGTTTGGCGATGGGCAGCACATTGCCGAAAAATTTAACAAGCTGAAATTGTTTTATACCCAGGGGCTGAATAAAGCAGACGCCTGGACAAAATACTCTACCATCAATTTAAAATATAAAAACCAGGTGGTTTGCACTAAAAAGTAAAAAACGTATGGAAAAGAAAACAAGTCAAAACAACCAAAGCCTGGCTTCTGAGCTGGTGGTTGGATTAGATATTGGTACAACAAAAATTGCCGCCATCGTGGGGCGCAGGAACGAATTCGGGAAGGTGGAGATACTGGGCATCGGCAAGGCCGAATCGCTGGGGGTAAATCGCGGCGTGGTGGTAAACATCGAGCAAACCGTTGCTTCCATACGCACGGCTGTGAGCCTGGCGGCCGATAAGGCCAATGTGGATATTGGCGAAGTGATTGTGGGCATTGCCGGGCAGCACATCAAAAGCATGCAGCACCGCGGCATGATTACCCGCCAGAGCCTTGAGGATGAGGTGAACCAAAAAGACATTGACAACCTGATCGATAACATGCACCGCCTGGTGATGAGCCCCGGCGAGGAGATCATTCACGTGATCCCGCAGGAATATATTATCGACAGCGAATCCGGCATTAAAAATCCCATTGGCCATTCGGGCATTCGCCTCGAAGGCAACTTCCACATTATTACAGGCCAGGTAAGTGCGGTGAAAAATATTTTTAAATGTGTGGACCGTGCCGGTCTGCAAACCGTTGATCTGCACCTGGAGCCCCTGGCCAGCTCCGATGCGGTGCTGAGCGACGAAGAGAAGGAAGCCGGCGTGGTGCTGGTGGATATTGGCGGTGGCACCACCGACGTGGCTATTTTTTACGACGGTATCATCCGCCACACGGCCGTGATCCCTTTTGGCGGCAACATTATTACCGATGATATTAAAGAAGGCTGCGCCATTATTAAAACCCAGGCCGAACAGCTGAAAGTAAAATTCGGATCGGCCCTGGCGCAGGAAAATCAGGAGAACGAGATCATCTCCATCCCCGGCTTGCGCGGTCGCCCGCATAAAGAAATTTCCGTAAAATTCCTGGCGCAGATCATCCAGGCGCGTATGGAAGAGATTTTGGAATTTGTGCTGTTCGAAATTAAAAGCAGCGGCTATGAGCGCAAGCTGGCTGCAGGTATTGTAGTTACAGGCGGCGGCTCGCTGCTAAAACATTTGCCGCAGCTGGTGATGCTTACTACCGGTATGGACTGCCGCATTGGCACGCCCAACGAGCACCTGGCAGGGAACGATGATGAACTGAAAAATCCTTTGTATGCCACCGGCGTAGGTCTGGTGATGAAAGGCATTGAAAAATACGAACGTGCGTCGAAACGCGGTGGTAACCTGGTGAAGCAGGAAGTGGAAGTGACCGTGGAAAAAGAGAACATTAAAAAGAAAGAGCAGAAAAAAGTGGTGGGCCACTCTCAGAAAAAAATAGGTAGTTTTTTCACCACGCTGATTGACCGTACCAAAGACTGGATGAGCGACGATATAGAATAGTTTTTAGTGTTGAGTTCTTCGTGTTTAATAATCAAACTTAACCACTAATCACTTCGCATTAATCGCTATCAAGCACCAAACACTAATAATTAAAAACTGAAATAACATGATGCAATTTGAATTACCACAGGATGAAAACTCGATCATAAAAGTGATCGGTGTAGGTGGCGGCGGAAGCAACGCCGTTAACCATATGTACCGCTTAGGCATTAAAGGCGTGGATTTCATCATCTGCAACACCGATAAGCAGGCCCTGGACAAAAGCCCTGTGCCGAATAAGATACAACTGGGCGAGCGCTCCACCAAAGGTTTGGGAGCAGGCTCCATTCCCGATGTAGGCCGCGATGCCGCATTGGAATCAATAGACGACATTAAAAGCTACCTGGGCGAGAACACGCAAATGGTGTTTATCACTGCCGGTTTGGGCGGGGGTACCGGTACCGGGGCAGCACCTGTCATTGCCAGCATTGCCCGCGAGCTGGGCATTCTCACGGTAGGCATTGTAACCATACCCTTTACGTTTGAAGGTAAAAAACGCCGCGCCCAGGCCGAAGATGGCCTGGAGGAAATGAAAAAGTATGTGGATACGCTGCTGGTGATAGGCAACGACAAGCTGCGCGAAATTTATGGCAACCTGAAAATGAGCGAGGCCTTTGAGCATGCCGATAACGTGCTGACGGGCGCTGCGAAAAGCATTGCCGAGATCATCAGCCTGCACATGCACATCAACGTGGACTTTAACGACGTAAAAACCGTGATGAAAGACAGCGGCGTGGCCATTATGGGCTCTGCTGTGGCCAGCGGCGACCGTCGCGCCATTAAGGCCGTTGAACAGGCGTTAAATTCGCCGCTGCTCAACGATAATGATATAAGCGGTGCCCGCCACGTATTGCTTAATATTATGAGCGGTACGGATGATATTGATATGGACGAATTTGGAGAGATCACCGATTACATTCAGGAGTCGTCGGGCGGAACCGCTGAGCTGATCACCGGTTACGGTACCGACCCCTCGCTGGGCGATAACGTAAGCGTTACCATTATCGCCACCGGTTTCAAATCAAAACAAAGCACCGGTTTTGAAGCGCCTGTGTTTAAGGAGCGCAAAATTGTGAACCTCGATGAAAAAACGGCCGAGCCCGTGGCAACGGTTGCCAAACAAACCAGTATTATTGACGAGATCCCGAACAACGAGCCTTTTGTATTCACCAAGGAAACAAAAGACGAGCCGGTGAATGAAATAAGCCTGATGCCCGTAGCCGAGAATAAGGCACCGGTGCAGGATGAGGCCGGTCTTATCAACGAAGTGGAGACCATTCCTGAATTTACCTTTAATACCATTGGCGAAGAAATTCAAACGCCGGTGAGCGAAACCAAGCAACCGGTGGATGAAAGCAGCCTGGCCGATCAGCAATCGATGGTGAGCCGCGAAGAGCAGATTCGCCTGGCCCAGGAGCGTATCCGCAAGCTAAAGGACATTACACTGAAAATGAAGAGTCCTGAAGGCCTTGCTGCGCTTGAAAAACAAACGGCCTTTGAAAGAAAAAACATTGTTCTCGAAAATAAAACACCGAGCACCGAATCGAATGTATCGCGTTATACCCTGAGCGAGGGCGATGATAAAAAGATCGAGATCCGCCCGAACAATTCTTTTTTGCACGATAACGTGGATTAGAGGTTCATTTTTGTTTAATTAGTGGAAGTGCGGCCCCCGGGCCGCATTTTTTTATTCCATAACCGGGAATAACGTTAAAAGGCTTCGTTCCCTGTGTGTCTTACCACAATTTTTGGCCGCTGCACAGTGCGCCTCAAATGATTATTCAAAAAATTGTGTAAATTTCTGTTTTTGATGCATCACGTATAAATTGTTAAAGCGTTTCCTGATATTTTTTGCCGGTTATTTTCCCTTTTCGCTGTTTTCTCAATTAAACAATTCGTCGCTGCTTTTTAATGCCACCATGGATACCACCCATGAAAAAGTGGCTTTTATAAAGATCCAGAACCTGGATTATATGAAAAACAATGAGTATTATGGCCCGATTGCCGATGGCTACACGCTGTTTGGTGCCCAGCTAAATCCGCAGATCGGCTACCAGGTTTCTAAAAACCTGAGCATAGAGGCAGGTGCTTTTTTGCGAAAGGATTTTGGCGGGAAAAAGCTGGCCACCGCCGATCCTACTTTTTCATTGCGCTACCATAAAAAAGATTTTAAGATGATCTTTGGCAATATTAATGGCAGCCTGAGCCACCAGCTGATAGAGCCTATGTATAATTTTGAGCGTGTGATCACCAACCGGCTCGAGAACGGCGCGCAGTTTATGCTGAATAAAAAACACTACGATTTTGATGTGTGGATAGACTGGCAAACCATGATCTATAAAGAGAGCGGTGGCAACGAAAAAGTGTGGGGCGGCCTGAATGCCAATGTGGGCAAATTAAAATGCGGCAATTCCGAATTTAAGCTTCCTTTCCAGGTAACCCTGCTGCATACGGGCGGGCAGATAGATACGGCCAACACCTATTCGTATACGCACTGGAATGCCAATGGCGGTTTTGCCTTCAGCCGTACACTGAATAAGCGCCATCTTCAAAAATGGACCTTTGATGCGCGGTATGTGGCACGCGTCAGTTATTTGTTTACCCCGGCCCAATCAAAAAGCACGGGTTACGGGTATTATTTTAATACCGGACTCAGTGCGTTTGATGCTGACCTGCTGCTTTCTTACTGGTATGGTTATAACTATGTGAGCGATTACGGCGGTTTTTTATACTCCAGCCAGTCATCCACCGTAGTATATGCCAACAGCTACAAGGTGGAAAGAAGCGTGCTGATTGCCCGTCTTACCAAACGCATTCAACTGGCCGATCATGTGTATTTAACACTGCGTTTTGAACCGGATTACGATTTTGGCCTGGAGTTTTTTGAATATTCCTACGGGTTTTACATCAGCCTGGATGAGCACATCTGGCTGAAGAAAAAAACAAAACCCACCGCTGCAGAATGATAGTTGTAAGAGGTGGAATGCCGGTGAAATGATGTAAATAGCAATTGAGTATATAAGTGGTAGTTTTTTCGAGCAGAGAGTGGCCTGGTAGCTTTATTATCCGGGGCTTATGTCGTATCTTGCCGAGTCAGATAAATGTACATTTTAAGTGTCGGCGATCGGAATTAATATTAAGCAGTTTCTCTTTTTTATTGCCTGCTTTTGCCCCATTATTTTTTTAAGCCAGGTGCCCACGGCGGGCCTTGTAGGGGCCTGGCCTTTTTCGGGAAATGCCAACGACGTGTCGGGCAGCAACAATAACGGCACCGTTTTTGGCGCCACGCTCACTTACGATCGCTGCGGCAATCCCAATTCTGCCTATAGCTTTAACGGCACCTCTGATTATATTGTAATGCTTGCTACAGGCCCTACGGGCACGGTATCGCGCTCTGTGTCCTTTTGGGCTAAAACAGCCAACACCACCATATGGGCGCCCCGCGTGTCTTTTGATTATGGCTTAAATTCGGGCAATGGCGATACCTACCAGGTGGTATGGAATTACTGCGGTCCGGGAGTAGGCCTCGATCTTTCGAACCAGGCTTCCATTTATGGCGACGCCTGTATTTTGGATAACCGCTGGCATCACATTGCTGTTGTATATAATGCCACGGTAAGCACAGTATATACTACTGTTTCATTTTACATCGACGGTGTGTTACAGCCCGGTTTGTCCTGCAATGTGTCGGGCACCACAGCCAGCATCAATACGGGCACTACCTACCCCGTTACCATTGGGCGGGGAGTTACCCCGGTTCGCTACTGGCCTGGTGAGCTGGATGATTTTTATTTGTACAACCGGCCCCTCACACAAACCGAGGTGCTGCAGTTATACACAGCCTGCCCACCCACAATTTTTGGCAATACAGTGGTTTGCCAGGGCTCTGTTAATGTATATTCCGTGGCACCTATCACCGGCGCCAGTTACACCTGGTCGTTGCCGGGCTCGTGGAGCGGAACTTCCTCCACTAACACCATTGCTGCAACTGCCAGCACAGCATCAGGCATCATTAGTGTGGCCATGTCCAGCAGCTGCGGCATTATTGGTACAAGCACCCTGGCCGTAACCACCGTAACAGCACCAACCGTTACCGTTAACAGCGCTCCTTCTGTTATTTGCGCGGGCGGTACCGTTACGCTTACAGCCAGCGGCGCAACAAGTTATACCTGGATGAACAATGGGGTGGTGAGCCCATTCATTACCGCAATACTAAACACTTCTGTAGTATATACCATTGCTGCCGTCGCCGCCGGGGGCTGTTCTACAACCTCTCTTTATAGCCCAAGTGTAACGCCTCAGCCTACTGTTTCGGCTGTTGCATCGGGCTCTTTAATGTGTAATGGCGGCACAGCCACACTTACTGCCAGTGGTGCAGCTGCCTATACCTGGCAGCCCGGTAATCTGGGCGGTTTGGTAGCAGTGGTTTCGCCAACAGCAAATACAGTGTATACGGTTACAGGCTTAAATGCCGGCGGTTGTTATAGTACGGCTACGGTTTCGGTGGCCGTGCCTTCCACCTTAAGCCTTGTCACCTCCCAATCGGCAACCTCTGTGTGCCTGGGTAGCAGCATTACGTTTACGGCAGCAGCATCCGGCGGAATACCCGGCTATACATATAGCTGGACAGCCGGCCCCAGCACAAATACTTTTACAGCACAGCAGGGCATTGGCGGCAATTACGTGCATACAATTACAGCAACCGATGCTAATAATTGCGCCATTACTCGAACCGCTACCTCCACTTTTTATAGCGGTGTGGTTCTTGCCAGCTCCAATATTTCGGTGTGTAGCGGTTCCACCGCCACATTGGTGGTGTCGGGTGCAGCCACCTATACCTGGTTGCCGGGCGGATCTACGGGCAATACCTTTACCTTTGTACCAACGGTTTCAACGATTTACACAGTAACGGGCACTTCGGTAAATGGCTGTACGGCCTCTACGACCGCTTCGATAACGCTGCAGCCAACGGTCGCCCTCAGTTTCAACAGCTATACTATTAATTGCGCCAACCTGGGCTCGGCTACAGTAACGGCATCCGGTGGTTTGGGCCCCTATTCTTACACCTGGCAGCCTACCGCTCAAACCAATTCAATAGCCAGCGGCCTGTACCCCGGTACTTACAGCATAACGGTATTTGATGCGGGCTACAGCTGTAAATCGGTTTCAACGGTTACGTTTGCTCCGACAGTGCCGCTTACGGGCACCGTGTCTGCCAGCAGCAGCGTAACCTGCTTTGGCAATACTACCGGCACGGCCAACATAAGCCTGAGCGGGGGCTCGGGCAAACAGTTTTATTTATGGACCAACCCTTTGGGTAACCAAACTACGCCCATTACTACGGGGCTTGGGGCCGGAATACATACAGTAACGGTAACCGACAGTCTTACGTTTTGCCAGGTAACGCACACATTCCAGATCACCCAGCCGCCAGCGCTTACACTCATCGTTTCTCCACCTTCCGCCTCTGTTTGCCTGGGCGGCAGTATTTCGTTTATTGCCAGTGCGTTGGGTGGTGTCCCCGGTTATAGCTATCAATGGTTGGGTGGTCCTTCGGGCTCGGTGCGTACGGTAACGCAGCCCCTTAGCGGCAGTTACATATATAGCGTTACGGCTGTCGATTCAAAGGCCTGCCTTGCTACCGCTACGGTTGGTGCCAATTTTGTAAGTCCGCCGGTGGTAGTTACAAGAGATACATCCACCTGCGCAGGCTCGCCGGTACCGCTCAGTGCCTCGGGGGCTACCTCGTATACCTGGTTTCCAGGCGGGTTTGGCGGTAGTACGTTTGTGGTGTTTCCTGTTATCAATTCAAGCTACACGGTTATTGGCTCGGCGCTAGGTTGCACTGCTGCTGCGGTAGCTTCGGTTACAGCCAACCCGTTGCCTTCGGCGGGACCTATTGCAAATAACGGCCCGGTGTGCGAACAATCGCCCATTACGTTTACGCATAACAGCGCGGGGGCAAGCACATTTTCGTGGACGGGGCCGGCCGGTTTTTCCTCATCGGTTCCTAACCCTGTAATAGCTGGTGCAGTACCGGTTCATGCCGGTATTTATAGCCTATTGGCAAAAACGGCCTTTGGTTGTGCAATTACATTAACAAGCAATGTAGTTATCATTCCACTGCCCGTTATTTCAGCATCCGGGGCAACGGTGTGTGCCGGCGAATCGGCCACGCTTACCGCTTCGGGCGGTACGGGGTATTTGTGGTCGGGTCCGCAGGGTTTCACATCAGGTTCTTCCAACCCGGTTTTTGCGGCCGTTAGCAGCTCTATGGCCGGAATGTATACTGTTGCTGTTACAGGCAGCAACTCCTGCGTGAGGTCAGCCAATGTTCCGCTGGTGGTTAACCCTTTTCCGCTACCGGTGCCTTTCATTACATCGCCCAAAAATGCCTGCGTGAACATGCCGGTGAAACTAAGTGGACAGGGCGGCCTTACCTATACATGGACGGGCCCGAACGGATTTTGGGATGCGGGAGCCACTATTAGTTTCACACCTACCAGCCTTGCATTTAGCGGCACTTATACGCTTACCGTTAAAAACGCCAGCAACTGCGTGTCATCGGCCACACTGCCCATTATCGTATATCCGCAGCCATCGGCCAGCATAAGCAGCAGCAGCAACGGCCTGTGCGTGCCATTTTGTACGGAGATTAAGGTAAAGGCTTCTCCAGGTCTTACGGCGCCGGTTATCCAATTTTATCTTGCCAACAGTTACAGCTATTTTTCAGATTCGGTAAAAGCTTATTGTTTAAACGTTCCGGGAAACCACACCATTCAGGTGTTGTGCGCCGATACCAACAATTGTGTATATACGGCTACACTCCTCGTAGCTGCGTTTCCCAAACCAAAGGCAGCATTTGATTATGCACCGGAACAACCCCTTTCGGGCATTGATCCTGTGAAATTTAATAATTTAACCATAGATGGCTACCAGCCTCAATACGCCTGGTATTTTGGAAGTAACGACATAAAAAGTAAAGAGGCAGATCCAGTGTATGTATTTGAACAGGCAAGCAATTACCCGGTTGTGCTGGTAGCCAGCAATAACTTTGGCTGCCGCGATACGCTCATTAAATACATTGTTGTGAATGATGAGCTGAGTCTGTATGTGCCCAATGCTTTTACGCCGGATGGGGACGAATTAAACGATGTGTTTCAGCCTAAAGGCGTGGGCATTGTATCGTACTCCCTTGATATTTTTGACCGCTGGGGCGAAAAGCTTTTTCACACAACCGATGCCTATACAGGCTGGAACGGCAGTTTTAAAGGAGCGGCTTGTAAAAGCGACAGTTATGTGTGGTTCATCAAAATTTCGGATTACAAAGGCCGGATCAAAACCTACAACGGCAGTGTAACGCTTGTGCGGTAATTACTCAGGCCGTTGTAGTATTGCGCTCCAGCACGTGGTTTAAATGGCAATGCCCGCTTAGGGCCCTGTAAAGCAAATATCCGCCAAAAATAGATTTGGCAATGGAGGTTTTGGGGCTTTCTTTCATGTGCTTAATGCCTGAAAAAAGAATGGAGGCGCCGGTGATAAACGATTGGGCCCTGGCCATTTTACCCATATTGGTGCTGGTGTCCAGCAGTTTCAACTTTTCCATGGTAGTATAGTTTTAATGATAATTTATCAGGAACAGTCCCAATATTGAATTATTCAAAAAACATGCCTGCGATGGACGTTAGCTACACCACAATATTGACGATCTTTTTAGGCACTACAATTACCTTTTTAGGCGTTTTGCCCTCCAGGTATTTTTGTACCTCTTCGCGGCCCATCACTTCCTTTTCTATTTCGGCCACGCTCAGGGTAGCCGGCAGCTCAATGTTAAGGCGCATTTTGCCATTTACCGAAACAGGGTAGTTAAAGGCATCGTCCACCAGGTAAGCTTCGTTTACTTCCGGAAATTTTTCAAAGGCAATGCTCTCTTTATGGCCCAGCAGGCGCCACAGCTCTTCGGTAATGTGCGGTGCATAGGGTGAGATCAACACCAGCAGCGGTTCCAGGATGGCGCGTTTGTTGCATTTCTGGTCCTGCAGCTCGTTGGCGCAGATCATAAAATTGCTCACCGAGGTATTGAACGAAAAGCGCTCGATGTCTTCGGTAATTTTTTTAATGGTTTTGTGCAGGGTTTTTAATTCGCCTTTGGTAGGTTCGGCGTTGGAGAGAGTAATGCTGGACGACCCTTCGGCTCCGCCAATAAAATATAAACGCCACAGCTTTTTCAAAAAGCCCGATACGCCGGTAATGCCGTTGGTGTTCCAGGGTTTGCTTTGTTCCAAAGGCCCTAAGAACATTTCGTACAAGCGCAGGGTGTCGGCGCCAAAGCGTTCGCAGATAGAATCAGGTGTAATAACATTGTATTTGGATTTGGACATTTTTTCAACCACTTCTTTTAATGGAAGTTTTGTTATTTCATACTCAAAAGATATACCTAGTCTTTCCAAATGCTCAATTGAAATAAATTCAACACCCTCGAATCGATTATCGTGTTTTTTTAGTGATTCATAATTTTCTTTAGTTAAGAAAACTTTGCCATTTTCATTTGTAGTATAATCGAGTGGGATATGTATCTCGAATGATTTAGTGTGAGTAATTCCAAACTCATTGTTTGGTCCGCAACCATTAATTATTTTATAATTTCTATCGTTAAAAGAATAAGTACTTATAGTTGCCATGGTGCTCACACCCTGTATCATTCCCTGGTTGATCAATTTTTTTGCAGGCTCATCTACCGGTATCAGATCCAGATCCTTCAGGAACTTGGTCCAGAAACGCACATATAACAAGTGCCCTGTGGCGTGCTCGCTGCCCCCGATATACAAATCCACGTTCTGCCAGTAGTCCGTCAGCTTGCGATCGGCAAACGCAGAGCCGTTATGCGGATCCATGTATCGTAAAAAATACCAGCTGCTGCCTGCCCAGCCGGGCATGGTGGTGGTTTCGTAAAGGTATTTGCCATCTTTTTTCCACGTGGTGGCAGCCCTTGCGAGTGGCGGCTCACCGTCTTCGGTCGGCAAAAATTTGTCAATCTCGGGCAGTAGCAAAGGTAATTCACTGTCAGGCAAAGCATGCGGAATGCCATCCTTGTAATAAACCGGAATAGGTTCGCCCCAATAACGCTGGCGGCCAAATACGGCATCGCGCAAGCGGTAGTTTATTTTGCCTTTGCCCAGGCCACGGGTTTCAATTTCGGCAATGGCTTTTTTAAGGGCTTCTTTTACACTTAATCCATTCAGAAAATCAGAGTTGATCAGGGTGCCTTCTTTGGCGGCGTAGGCTTCTTTGCTGATGTCGCCACCGCTCACCACTTCTAAAATGGGCAGTTCAAAATGCAGTGCAAATTTGTAATCGCGCTCATCGTGAGCCGGTACTGCCATTACGGCGCCGGTGCCATAACCCGCCAGCACATAATCGCCCACCCATACCGGCACAGGCTTGCTTGAAAACGGATGTTCCACATAAGCACCGGTAAATACACCGCTCACTTTGTTTACATCGGCCTGCCGCTCGCGCTCGCTGCGGTTTTTGGCCTTAGCCACGTATTCTTCCACGGTGCTTTTGTATTCGGACGTGGTTATTTTTGCCACCAGCTCGTGCTCTGGCGCCAGCGTTACAAACGAAACACCAAACACCGTATCAGGACGTGTGGTAAATACCTCAATTTTAAATGTTGAATCTTGAATTTTGAATTCTAATGAGCTGCCTTCGCTCCGCCCGATCCAGTAGCGCTGAGATTCCTTTAAGCTTTCGCTCCAGTCCACCGTGTCCAGTCCATCGAGCAGTCGTTGGGCATAGGCAGTAATGCGCATGCTCCATTGTTTCATCAGCTTTCGCTCCACAGGGTGGCCGCCGCGCTCGCTCACCCCGTCCTTCACTTCGTCGTTGGCCAGCACGGTTCCCAGCGCCGGGCACCAGTTTACGTAAGCTTCGCCCAGGTAAGCCAGGCGGTATTGCATCAGCGCATCCGATTTTTCTTTTTCCGAAAAGGTTTTCCAGTCGGCGGCTGTAAATGATTTGGCATCTTCGTCGCACACGGCATTTACCTGTGCATTGCCATTTTTTTCAAACTCGGCAATGAGCGTGTCTATGTGCTGGGCTTTATTGGTTGTTTTGTTATACCACGAATTAAAAATCCGGATAAAGATCCATTGGGTCCATTTGTAATACTCAGGATCAGAGGTTCTGAACTCGCGGTCCCAATCGAACGAAAACCCGATCTTATCCATCTGCTCGCGGTAGCGGTTAATGTTCTGCGAGGTGGTTACCGCCGGGTGTTGACCGGTTTGTATGGCGTATTGCTCGGCCGGCAGGCCAAAGCTGTCGTAGCCCATGGGGTGCAGCACGTTAAAGCCTTTGTGCCGTTTGTAGCGGGCCATAATGTCGGAAGCAATATAGCCGAGCGGGTGCCCCACATGCAGCCCTGCGCCGGATGGGTATGGGAACATATCCAGCACATAATATTTGGGTTTGGAAGAATCGTTGCCGGCCTTAAAGGTTTTGTGCGCGGCCCAGTAATCCTGCCATTTTTTTTCTATCTCGGTAAAATTGTATTCCATTTTTTGAGTAAAACGTGGTGTTTAATAATAAAGTGCAAAGATAAGAGTTTGAGGGGCCCGGGCAAATGAGGGGCCGGGCAGTCCGTTTCATTTTTGCCGCTTTTTGCACTAATTTTGTATTAAACTAAATTGTTATGGCCGAACTATTGGACCCGGTAACTTTAACTGCGGCAAAAACCGCCTCTTTCCGCCAGAAAGCGATTGTGGCGGATTATCTCAGTAAGCTGGATGCGCACATTGCCTCTTTAAAAGCGGGAACTGAAGACAGAGCCCTTGAGATCAACGAATTTGCAGAGATGATGCACATACACCCTGTGCATTTGAGCAATACCATAAAGGAGGTTACCGGCCAGTCTACCTGCAGCCTTTACGAGGAACGCCTGGTGCGCATTTCGAAAGAGCTGCTCCTGTCGAGCTCATTATCGATTAAAGAAATAGCACTGCAGCTCACCTACGATCCTTCTAACTTTACCAAATTTTTTAAGCATTTTGTTGGCATGAGCCCTAAAGAGTTCAGGCGCCAAAATCTGAAGTGATCACCATTTTATCTGTTACTGTCACCATTTTTTCCGGGTTTCGCCACATTACCTTTGTAAGCGTTTAAAAGCAACAAAAACAATGGGAAACAACAACAGCAAAATAGCCCTGGTTACCGGCGGCAGCCGCGGCCTGGGTAAAAACATGGCCCTTAGCCTTGCCAAAAAAGGAAACGAGGTAATTATTACCTACGCCAGCAACGCAGCCGAAGCACAGGCTACGGTGGAGGGTATAAAAGCCCTGGGCAGAAAAGCAGCAGCCCTTCAGCTAAATTTAAAAAGCCTGCAGGGACTCGATGCGTTTGTGCAGGAGCTGGGTGCTCTTCTTAAGAATACCTTTACTGCCGGTACCTTTGATTTTTTGATCAACAATGCCGGTATGGGTGCTACCGTGCCGTTTGAGCAGGTGAGCGAGGAGCTGTTTGACGAATTTATGAACGTGCATTACAAAGGCGTGTATTTTCTCACCCAAAAAAGCCTGCCGCTCATGAACCAGGGCGGTCGCATCATCAACATATCGAGCGGCACCACGCGTTTTGCCAACCCCGGTTATTCGGTGTATGCCTCCATGAAAGGTGCGATAGAAACGCTGACCAAATACTGGGCAAAAGAGCTGGGAACAAAAGGCATTTGTGCCAATGTGGTGGCGCCTGGGCCTGTTGAAACCGATTTTAATAATGCTGCTGTGCGCAGCAATGCCGACATGAAGGCGCGCCTCAGCGCGCTTTCGCCCCTGAACAGGGTGGGGCAGGCCGATGACATTGGCGGCGTGGTGGCCTTTTTGTGCTCTGAAGAAGCCAAATGGATCAATGGCCAGCGCATAGAAGTAAGCGGTGGCATTAATGTTTAATTAAAAAAACGGAAGATGATAAAGCCGGCCTGTAACGCAACAGGCCGGTTTTTTTAATGGATCACCGGTATTTTTTTGTAAAAAATTCCGCACGGTGTTTCAAGGCGCAGCAAGTAAACACCATTCTCAAAAGCAGAAAGATTGATAGAGGTTGTTTGATCAAATAATCCCTCATCTGTTTGTTTGCCGGCCGCATCGTATAATGTGTATTTAATGCTTCCGGCCGTTTCTGTGGTTATCAGCAGTTGTGCTGAGGCAGGATTAGGGTAAACCTGTATATGGTTTTCGGCACTATTAGTTTTGTTAATGCCGGTAGCGCAATTAACGGCTTGAATTGAGGCGCTGGAAGTACAGCCAAGGCTGTTGGTGCCGCTCACCGAATAGCTGCCTGGTGCGTTTGGGGTTACTGTGGTGGTAGCACTGTTTGCGCCGTTGCTCCAGCTGTAAGTGGTTGCACCTGTTGCATTAAGGCTGGTGGTAATGCCTACGCACAGCGGGGTATACTGGCTTGCAATAGTAATGGTAGGCAATGGCGGGCAAACAACGTCTACGGTATAAGAGGAAATGCACTGGTTGCTCATATCAGCCACCATGATATAAAACTGGCCACAGCCCGGGGTGGTATACACCATCAGCGTTGGGCTGAAAATGGGCGGGGTGCCTGCAGTGCCAAACGCAAAGCTAACGGGCGTGCCCGACGATGTGCCTGGATTGAGGATAGACAGGCTGCAGCCTGAAACACAGTCAACAGTAAAATTGCTGGCCGACATGGCCGTAAATGTTGGATTGATGGAATTGGCAATACCCATGACGGTTTGGGAGCTGATGCAGTTACTTACATTGTCTTTAAATTCTACGGTATAAGTGCCCGCATGGTTGAGGGAAACCACCGAAGTGGCTGTGCCAGAGCTCGCCAGCGGAACATTGTTTGGGCCAAGCCAGCGTGAGCTGATGTTGGCAGAGTAATTGGAAGTGGCCATTACCTGAACGCCCAGGCCGTTAGTTGAACAGGGGATGGCTACGGCCGGCGGACAGGTAATAACAGGGCACTGGGCCCACACACCGCTTGAAGCGCTGAACAGGATAAGCAGGAGGAGCAGAGATGGTTTCATGCTAATGGATTTTAGGGTTTGTTATTCCTGGGTATCAAAAATAGTGCAAAAGTATTCACCCATCCTTTTCACGGGGGATTACAATGCTGCCGCTTATTTCAGCTCAAAATCATCGGCATCCATGCCCACGGGAAAGAGCCTGCGAAACTCTTCCAGATAACTCATGTCGAGTGTTACTGTTTCTATACTTTCCTCATTGGCTTGGGTTTTGCTTATCACTTCTCCGCGTGGATTG
This sequence comes from Bacteroidia bacterium, assembly GCA_044221905.1. Classification (GTDB taxonomy): domain Bacteria; phylum Bacteroidota; class Bacteroidia; order B-17B0; family Aurantibacillaceae; genus Aurantibacillus. The sequence goes on along the minus strand of JBGAOE010000001.1, from coordinate 1,553,950 downwards.
ATCACCACGCTGTCGCCAGAATGCTCATACCCGTTGCCATCTTTTCCAATGCGGTTGAGGCCCACTACGTAACACTGGTTTTCGATGGCGCGCGCAATCAGCAGCTGTTTCCAGGGGTAGCTGCGCACCTGCGGCCAATTGGCTATATACAGCAATACATCGTACTGTGGCTGTTGTTGCTTAAAATTGCGGCTCCACACAGGAAAACGCAGGTCGTAACACACCAGCGGCATAATCTTCCAGTCATTTACCTGCCTTACAATTTTTTTCTGGCCGGCAGTATATTTTTCATCTTCCTTTGCCATGCGGAATAAATGGCGCTTGTCGTAAAAATCGCTTTGCCCGGTGGGCTCTACCCAATGCAGGCGGTTGTAATAGCGCCCCTGATCGCTCACCGCCACGCTGCCGGTTATAATGGCATTTGTTTGCTGGGCTTTTTTCTTCAGCCATTCAAACGTAATTGTTTTGTGTGGTTCGGCCACCCGCGCCGGCTCCATGCTAAAGCCGGTGGTAAACATTTCGGGCAGTACAATAAGGTCGCTGGGTTCCTTTAGCGCCGCCAGCAAACGGTCAAAATGAGCCAGGTTCTTTTCCCGGTCCTCCCAATGCAGGTGTGTCTGAATCAGCGTAATTTTCATAGGTTAAAGGTAACAAATCCTCTGTCGGGAATTTAATAGCCTTAAGGCTGCCGTTTACTTTTTAGTAGATACGTTTTTATCCAGGAACCTTGCCACGGCATTATTCCATCCGTCCAGCGCCGATGCGCGTTTTTTATTCAGGTCGTCGTTCACCGTGTTAAAATCATTGCCGGCCTTGTTAAATTCAGCAATGGCTTTGTTGTAATCATTCACTTCCTGCTGCGTGGCTTTGCCCTGGCCCTTTTTATCCATGGCTGTTTTCAGCTTGTCAAAATTTTCCTTTTTCAGGTAAAAATCCACCAGCAGCGGCACTTTTTTATCGGCTTCGTAAATGTAAAAATCCATCACCTCGTTGCAGCTTGCTTTCAGACTGGTGTTGCTTCTATAGGGCTGCACACCTTTAAGATCCTCTTTGGCTTTTTTAGCCAGGCTGGATAAGGATTCCTGGTTTTGTTTCATGGCATTGATGTCGCCTTTGTTCTGTGCATCGAGCAGGTAAGCTTCCTGCTTATAGGGTTTAAAGAAAATGAGGAAGATCTTATTGTAAAACTTAAACACTTCGCTGGCTTTTTCAAGCTTTTGAGAGGTTTTATCTTTGTTGTCTATCAGGTTGATGTTGTTCTTCTCTGCAAAGTCGCGCTGGGCGCGATCTGCCACTTCCGATGCGGCATCCAGCTTTTCGTTGGCTATTTCCTGCGCGGTCATATAAGCTTCCATGGCATCGTACGACTGCTCCGAAATTTCTTCCATGTCCACAATTTTTGAATAATCGTTGTTTAATACGGCGTAGCTAAGCTCCAGGTAGCGCACGGTAGAGTCGCGGTAAGAGGCGTCGCCCTTATAAGCCGGCATGTTTTTGATCTTGTTCAGGCCGTTGCGGTTGGCGGTAAGCATATCGCGGCGGCGGCTTTCAATCTGGCGGGCTTTTTTGTTGTGCGCCACCGCTCGGGTGTAATCCCAGGTTTCTTCCGATATTTTTGCAAATTCTTTGTTTATTTTTTCCATGTACTGAACCGGCGATTGCGACTGACCGTAAGAAAATACCAGGAGGGCGATGCCCAGAAGTGGAATGCGGAAACGTGATTTCATGATGTGGGATTTAAGGTTGTTGTTTAATCAGATCGTTTAAGGTAAAAAAAGATTCGCTTATAAAGAGGTCTTTTTGAATGGCCTGCACTATTTTTTCATTAAACTCGCGGGCTTCATCGTCAACCTGCTCCACCTTGCGGTCAAAACTGTTGTTGCGGCAGCTTATGGCATTATCAGTTGCCATTATTGCTTTTTCGAAAGCAGCCAAAAACCCGTCGTTGGCGGCCTTGTGCTTTTTATACTCCTTAAATTTTAAAACTACCTTTTGAGTGGTGTTTATATAAGCGTTAATGGAATCGCTTACCTGCCGGTAGCGCTTAAAGTTTTGGCCGGCAGTGGTGCGCCGCGTTGAGCCGTCTTTAAGTGCGCCCAGGTTGATGGTGGCGTTTGGATGATACAGGACTTTTTTAACCACCGAATCGGCTTCTAAAAAATAAGGCTCCCGGTTTTCCTTGTAAATAAAATAGCCGGGGCTGGCCGGCAGCTCAATATCAGGTTTTACGCCACTGCCCTGGTGAGTAGAACCGTTTAAGCGGTAAAATTTACCGGTGGTGAGCTTTATAAAATCCGCCGCGCCGGCTTGTTTTGCATTTGCCAGGTTGGTGTCGAGCGGCAGCACGTTTTGTGCAGTGCCTTTGCCAAAGCTGGGCTGGCCCACCACAAGGCCCAGGTTGTAATCTTTTACAATGTTGCTGAATAGCTCAGAGGCCGATGCGCTGGCCTCATTTATCATCACCACAATAGGCTTTTTAAAAATAGAGCCCCGGTTAATGTCTTTGGCCAGTTGCGGCTTTTTATTTTTTTCTTTAGTGATAAACAGCGGGCCTTCGTCAATAAAAATTCCGGCCAGGTTCATGGCTTCCAGCATTGAGCCGCCACCATTGTTGCGCAGGTCGATGATGAGCCCGCTAATGGAATCGTTTTCCAGCTTCAGTATTTCTTTGGCCACATCGTTGGCGCAGCCTGGCAGTGTTTGCTCTTCCATATCGGTGTAAAAGCTGGGCAGCGAGATGTAACCAATGTTGCGGCGATTGTGCGACAGCACATAACCCTTTACGCTGTTGATGGCCGAGGCGGTTTTCTGGCGGAGGAGCTTCACGCTTTTTATGAGGCCGTTTTGTTTTTTTACAACCAGTGTAATGTTGTTTTCTTTTGTGTTGTTCAGCTTGTCCTGTATCCTGTCGGCGCCCAGCTCTTCGCTGGTAATGCGCTCGCTGCCTGCTTTTACCGATACAAATACATCGCCCTCGTTTACCTCGTTGCTCATCCAGGCCGAGCCGCCGGGCTCAATGTGGCTGATGATCACCTGGCCCTCATCGTCCTCATCCAGGTAAAAGCCAAACGATTCGGTTTGTGCCGAAAGCTGGTTGCTGAATTCCTGGTTTTGCTCTTCGGTAAAGTAGTTGGAATGCGGATCGTAGCGCAGGGCAATGGCGTTGAGCAGCGTTGATGCGGCAGTGGGGTACGCGTTTTTTAATTCCTCGGCCAGGTTTTTTTGAAAATGTGCAAGAATCAGCTTTGAAAAATTTAGCGCTTTCCTGTTAAATTCCTCTTCGCTCAGTTTGTCGTAATCGTCGGTGCTGCTTACCCGCTCGTAGCTTTTGTATTTAATGTATCGCTCCAGCCGTTTGGCGTGGTACTTGAGGGTGGGCGAATAAAACACGGCTGTACTGCTTAGCGGTAAAAAATAGCTGGTGTCGTTTTCTGTAAAATTCAGGTCTTTCTTCAACAGCTGGGCAATCAGCGAATCGGTGGTTTTAAGCGCCCGGCGATAAATAGCGGTAGCCCCTTCAATATAACCGTCGTCGCCGGCCGCTACCTGGTTAAACAACTGATTGCCTTTTTCCTTCAGCCGGGCCACATCGCCGGCTTTCAGCACCAGTGCCTGGTTATCGAGGTCGCGGATAAAAAGCTGCACTACCTCCCCTGCGGTGGTTTCATTCAAGGTGATGGGATTGCAGTGATATACAGAAAAAGTGCCGGTAAGCATCCTGGCTTTGGGATAAAAAGCAGTGGTTTGTGCAAAGCCGGCTGCAGCCAGGAAAAGAAACGCAGTTATTTTTTTACAATACAGGCGGTTTTGTTTTGTGGTTTAAAGATGTAAAAGTTTTGCGAGTAAAAAAATAATTTACAGTTAAGTTTTGTTTAGGGATGAAGCGCTCGGCAATAGCGGTTATAGGCTTCAACAGCCGGCTGGTAATTCTGGCGGGCGGCCGTTTCAAAATCGGAGCAGGCATTTTGTTTGAGATTTACTTTTGCAACGCCCCGCCAGTAATAGGCTTCGTATACTTTCGGGTTCAGGGCCAGGCAAACGGTAATGTCGCTGATGCAGGCTTTAAAATCCTGCATTTTGCCGCGCACAATGCCCCGCTTAAAATAAAACTCCGCCTCATCGCCATCCAGGGCAATGCTTTGATTATATTCCTTCAGCGCCTCTTCCAGCCGGTTCAGGTCGTTATAACAATTGCCCAGTATAAAATGCGCTTTTGCGTTGTTCTTGTCGGCAGCGAGCACATGGTTGGCGTCGTTTATGGCTTTGGGAATATCGCCCAGCAGCTGGTAGGCCGAGGCCCGCCCTACGTATGCTTTCGGATAATCGTAAATATCAAGGGCCTTGTTAAAGTTTTGTATGGCCAATTCAGGCTTCTGGTTTTTTAAATACAACAGTCCGCGGTTATAAAAACCTTTATAATTGTAAGGCGCTACCTGCACCGATTTGTTGAGGTAATACAGGGCCTTTTCGTCGTTATTGCCAAACATATATTCTACCCCCACACTGTTGAGCGCCACAAAAGAGTTGGGATAATTTCTTAGGATATCCTCGTACAGGCTGATGGCCGAGCGCCACACCCCCGCCCTTAAAAACGAGGCCAGGCCCAGCAGGCATACCAGCGCGGTAATAACGGGCGTTGTTGAAATTTTTAACCGGCCAATGAACAAGCCGCACATCCATCCAAAGCCAATAATAGGTACATACATATACCGGTCGGCATACAGCACCTCGCCAAAAGGCACAAACTGCAGCACCAGTGCCAGGTTAGCCAGCGTAAAGAGAATAAGCGCGGCAAACGTGTGATTTTTTTTCCGGATCAAAAATACCAGTAACACTATCAGGGCAAGTATCATGCCATATCCCGTCACAAAGGCAACCGTTGTGTGCTGCGGGTAAGGATAAATAACGCTGAGATTTACGGGCAAAAGAAATTGCAGCAGGTACCTGGTTAAGGCGTAGCCCGCGTATCCCACACGCTCGTGATAAGGGAATGCGTGCGCATAGTTGATAAAAAGATCGGCCGCCTGGGTTTTTAAATTAATAATGCCAAAGAGTATGGAAAGCGGCAGCAGCGGCAGTTTGTTGACCAGAAATTTGACCGAAAAGCGCTGATGCACCAATAAATCAATGCACAACAGGCTGATGGGCAGCACCACTACCGATGACTTGCTGAGGCAACCCAGCACAAAAAACAGGCAAACCAGCGCATAATCGCTTTTTTTTGAGCGCTCTGTGTAACGAATGTAGCTTAATATGCCGGCCAGGTAAAACAAAGCCGAGAGCACATTTTTTAACTCGCTGATCCAGCCCACCGATTCCATTTGCAAAGGGTGCAGCAAAAAAATAAGGCTGCCGGTAACAGCCGGTGTTTCACGTTTAAACAGCTTTTTACCGCAGGCATAAACCAGCAGGCCGTTTACCAGGTGAATGATGATAAGCAGCAGGTGATGCCCCCCGTCAAAGCTCCCGAACAGTTTCCAGGCCAGGGCATGCAGCAGCATGGTTACGGGAATATAGTTGCCCACAAAATGATGCGTAAAAAAACCTTTTACACTGAACGACTGCACCAGCTTATTTTTAAACACCATTTCAGGATCGTCCCAGCTGATATGCCCAAAGGCCACAAACCGCAGGTAAACCAGCAGGGTTACCAGTATAACGGCGCTGATGGCAGAATGCCGGCGGATGGTATGCCTGAACGTGTCGATCACAAAAGCAAAAATAACATTAAGTCTGTAATTAACCCCATTATTGGTGTTTACTTAAATTCGGTATTTTTACAGCCGTGATCAAGCTATCGGTAGTTATAATAACCTTTAACGAAGAAAAGAACATAGCGCGCTGCCTTGAATCGGTAAAAAAAGTGTCCGATGAAATTGTAGTGCTCGATTCGTTTAGTACCGATAATACGCCTGCTATTTGCGCGCATTATGGTGTTAAATTTTTTCAGCATGCGTTTGACGGACACATCCAGCAAAAAAACAGGGCTATAACTTATGCCACCCATCCTTACATTCTGTCGCTCGACGCCGATGAGGCGCTGAATGAGCGCCTTACCCGGTCGATACTGGAGGTAAAGGAAAATTTTGTGAAAGAGGGCTATTACATGAACCGCTTAACCAATTATTGCGGGCATTGGGTAAAACACTGCGGCTGGTACCCCGATAAAAAGCTGCGACTTTTCGACAGCCGCAAAGGGCAATGGACCGGCACCAATCCCCATGATAAATACGAGCTGCAGGGCGGCGATGACAAAGCAGGATGGCTGAAAGGCGACCTGTTGCATTATAGTTATTATACGCTGCAGGACCATTATAAGCAGGTGGAATACTTTACCGGTATTGCCGCCAAAGCCTTTGTTGAAAAGGGAAAGCGGGCACCGGCCTATAAGCTGCTGGTAAACCCGCTTGCCAAGTTTATTGACCATTACCTGCTTAAGCTTGGGATTTTGGATGGCCGGGCGGGTTATCTTATTTCTAAAATTTCGGCGTATGCCACCTGGCTTAAGTATAAAAAAATAAGAACCCTGCAGCATCAAACCTCTTCCAAATAATCAGCTCACCGTTGTTTTAAGCCGAACAGATAGCATTGGCGATGTGGTACTCACACTGCCCATGGCCGGGTTTATTAAAAAACATTTTCCGGGCAGCCGGGTGTTGTTTATGGGCCGCAGCTACACCAAAGAGGTGATATCGCTGAGCCAATACGTGGATGAATTTATTAATTACGATGAGCTGGAAAAACTGCCTGAGGCGGATCGGGTGATACAATTAAAATCATACCACGCCCACTATTTCGTGCATGTATTTCCTAAAAAAGAAATTGCGCAGCTGGCTAAAAAAGCCGGCATACCCCTGCGGGTAGGCACTACCAACAGGCTTTGGCACTGGTGGTTTTGTAACCGGCTGGTTCGGCTGTCGCGCAAAAACTCCAACCTGCACGAAGCCCAGCTCAACATGAAGCTGCTGACTTTTTTAAAAATAAATACGACTGTTGGCTTGGCTGAAATTCCGGATTATTATGGCTTTACAAAGCTTCCGGCGCTTAACGATGAATTTAAGCAGCTGATCGATCCCAATAAATTTAACCTGGTGCTTCATCCCAAATCGAAGGGCAGCGCCAGGGAGTGGGGCATTCCTAATTTCGAAAAGCTGGCCCAGCTGCTGCCTGCAAACAGTTATAAAATTTTTGTGAGCGGTACGGCGACAGACAGGGCGGGTATGGAGAAGTTTTTGGAAAGCGATCACGTGATGGATCTTACCGGCAAAATGCCGCTGCAGCAATTCATTGCCTTTATAAATGCCTGCCAGGGGCTGGTGGCGGCCAGCACCGGTCCGCTGCACATTGCTGCGGCCCTTAATAAAAAAGCTGTGGGCCTGTTTGTGCCCATGCGGCCCATTCACCCGGGACGCTGGGCGCCACTGGGCAAACGCGCCTCTTTTTTGGTGGAAAAAGATAATTGTGTGGATTGCAAAAAAGGCGGAAGCTGCCTGTGCATTCAATCGATAAAGCCTGAACGTGTAATAGAAGAATTAAATAAACCATGAGCCTGTTTTTTAAAGATAAAGTGATCTGGATCACCGGTGCTTCTTCGGGGATAGGGGAGGCCCTGGCCCTTGAGCTGGCGGGGCAAAAAGCCCGACTTATACTTTCTGCGCGGCGGCGCGAAGAGCTGGAGCGTGTGGCCGCGCGTACCCAATTGCCCGAGCTCGACCTAATGATATTGCCTTTTGATCTGGGGGATACATCCAACGCCTCTGGGCTTGCCGCGCAGGTGATCAACAAATTTGGGCAAATAGATGTGCTGATCAACAACGGCGGCTACAGTCAGCGTTCGGAAGTTATGAGCACCCCCCTTGAGGTGGACAGAAGGCTGATGGAGGTGAATTATTTTTCGTACGTAGCGCTTACCAAAGCGGTGCTGCCCTACATGAAGTTCCGCAAAACAGGCCAGGTGGTGGCCATCAGCAGCATTGCCGGCAAATTCGGGTTTTACCTGCGCTCCTCTTATAGCGCAGCCAAACATGCCATTCACGGTTTTTTTGAATCGCTGCGGCTCGAAACCGAAGGGCTTGGAATAAAAACGCTGATTGTTTGCCCTGGCAAGATCCAAACTAACGTATCGCTCAATGCCGTTACCGCCAGCGGCGAAAAGCACAATCAAATGGATCCGAGCCACCAGGGCGCCATGACGGCCCGCGAATGCGCCCAACGGATTATGGAAGCCATGTGTTCGGATAAGGAAGAGGTGCTGATAGGCAGAAAGGAAATCCTGATCGTGCACATCAAACGCCTTTTTCCGCGTTTGTTTAAAAGGTTAATACGAAAACAAAGCCCTTATTAAACATTATTTCACCTGGAATTACGAGACCCTGAAACAAGTGCAGAGTGGCAAGTTGTCAAAGGATTCCTTCGGTAAAATTGGCTTCAAACAACGACGCAAAATGTAGTTTCAGGCGTTCCTTTATCTCCACCATGTCTACAGTGCGGCCCAGCTCCCGGTCGAGGCTGGTAACCCCCTTATCCGCAATGCCGCAGGCCACAATGTTATTAAAATAATCCAGGTTGGAGTTTACATTAAAGCCCCAGCCGTGCATGGTTACCCAGCGGCTGCAGCGCACGCCCATGGCGCAGATCTTACGGGCTTTTTGCTTATCTTCCGCGTCGAGCCACACACCGGTTTCGCCGGCGCTGCGGCCTGCAGCAATGCCATAATCCGCAAGGGTCAATATAATGGTTTCTTCGAGCAGCCGCAGGTATTTGTGTATGTCGGTAAAAAAATTATCGAGGTCAAGAATGGGGTAAGCCACCAGCTGCCCGGGCCCGTGATAGGTGATATCGCCCCCGCGGTTTATTTTATAATATTCCGCATGTTTCTCCGAAAGCTCATTGCTGTTAAGCAGCAGGTTTTTTTCGTCGCCGCTTTTGCCCAGCGTGTATACATGCGGATGCTCAACAAACAGCAGGTAATTGGGAGTGGGGGTCTGCTGCTCTGCAGGCAGGTTGCGGTTAACGATTTTTTGTTGAATGATGCCGTTAAAAAGCTCCTCCTGGTAGTCCCAGCAGGCTTTGTAATCCATGGTTCCCAGGTCGCGGAACGCAATGGTGTTATTTTTCAGCCCGGTTATTTGCACGCTCATAGTAAGGGTACAAAGTTCGTGAATTATAATGGTTGGCTTCTCCTACAGGTGTTAAAATTTTGCAAGCTCCCCTTTCAGGTGATCGATGATGTTCACCTCCACGGGGTCGATGCCCCTCAGGTCGGCCAGGAAACAGCTGATCCAGTCGCCAATGTTAATGAGGTATAAAAACTGCTCGAGCTTGCTTTGGCCTTTGGCTTCCACGTCAATCACGGCGCCGGCATATTTTTCGAACACAGGGCGGCATACCTCGTAGCGTTTTTTGGTGCGTGCGTAATCAAACGCGGTATGGAAGGTGATAACGGCCAGGCTTTCATTGCGGGTGGTCCAGCCCACCAGCTCGTTGTGGTTCATTTCAGGAAAAGTATGGTGCCAGCACAGCATTTTGCTGTTTTCGTTGATCTGCTGCCGGAAGCGCACCACCGCGCCCTCGCAGGTGCCCAACGAGTAAATAACCGGAATTTTGTTCAGCAGCTTTGATGCAATTTTCTGGGCTTCGGCTTTTATGGCTTCGTTTTCGTGATCGAGCAATTGAATGGCACTGTTGAGGTTGGCAAACAGGGCAGCGTTTGCCAGCTGCTTGGCCACCAGTATTTTTATAAGCTGCACCAGCGAGTAGCCGATGCATGAGCGGGGCGGCTGCCCGCCGGGTATTTCAATAAAATCGAACTGGTGCTGTTGGGCCAGCTGCATTACCTTGCCGCCGCTGGTAATGGCTATTACCTGGGCTTTTTGTGCAATGGCCTGCTGCATGGCGCTCAGCGTTTCTTCGGTATTGCCCGAATAGCTGGAAACAATCACCAGCGTGGATTCGTTGACAAATGCGGGTAAAAAATAATCCTTGTTAATGATCACAGGCACCGGGCAGGCATCGGCCACCAGTTCCGAAACAATGGTGCCTCCAATGCCCGATCCGCCAAGGCCGGTAACTACCACCGACCGTATATTTTTTGATTCCGAAACAATGGCCTTTTCGGCAATGGCTTTGGCTTCTTTTAACTGCTTAGTGAAATTCTGTACTAATGCCTTCATTTTTCAAAAATGTAAAAGTAAAAAATTAAATCAGTAAAGGTCCCTTAATTTTAATTTAATGTGGTTTGCCTCAGCGGTTCAGATCTTGCCCTGGCTCAGCAGCAGTTTGGTTTTTAAAATGGCAATCATGCTCAGCGAGTCGGTTATTTCGCCGTTCATAACCATGTTGTAAGCCTCCTCAAAAGGCAGCTTGCGCACCTGCAGGTCTTCCTCCTCTTCGGGTTCGGCTTCTGTTTGCTCAAGCCCGCGGGCCAGGTAAATAATACCATACTCATCGGTTACCGAATTGCTGGTGTGCAGGCGGCATAACTCCGTATAATTTTCGGCAACCAGGCCGGTTTCTTCTTTCAATTCGCGTTTAGCGGCTACCAATGGGTCTTCATGGTGCGGTCCGCCGCCCTCGGGAATCTCCCAGCTGTATTGTTTTAACGGATAACGCCACTGACCCACCAGCCAGGTATTTAAATCGTTATCGAGCGGCAATATGCCAATGGCTAAATTCTTAAAGCTCACAACCCCATACAGGCCGGGGTTTCCGGCAGGGTTCAGCACATCGTATTTGGAAACGGTGATCCAGGGTGTTTCGAATTTCACTTCACCATGCAGGGTTACCCATGGATTATTTTTATGCTTTTCGTTCATGTGTTGGTTTAGATAGGATTTAGGCAGAGTTACAAACAGCAAAAATGTTAAATTTGTGTTGAATTTAAGTATATTAGCAACCATTTAACGCTTATTTTCGTAAAATAAGTTAATCTTTATGTGTTTGAAGAACAGACGTTTCCTCATTTTTCTGCTCAGCTCCCTGGCCTATTTTGCAGTTCGTTCTCAAACGTTATACTGGATAGGGGGAAACGGTAATTTTAACGACCCCAAGCACTGGAGCGAAACCCCCGGCGGTACTCCGGTAAAAGTATCGCCCGGCCCTTCATCCGATCTTATTTTCGATTACATTGGTTCTCCCTCTGAACTAAAGATTTTTTTTGACACCCTCACCGAGGTCCACTCTCTTTCTATTCGCTCGCTGGATAAGATCCGCTTTGTAAAACGCTTTAATTCGGCCCGCCTGGTGCTGAGCGAAAAATTTGACAACATGTACTACAACAAGGAGTTTGCCTCCGATGTGGTGCTTGAATTCAATAACAAAACTTCGGGCAGCTATGGATTTATCAATACAGGCACTCAAAAGCTTACAGCAGATGTAATTATCCGCTCGGGCAAGTGGAAAATAACCATGCTGAACCTTGCGCCTGATCAAACCTTGTTCATTCACAATTCTGACATTGATTTTGACCGATCGGGAGTTGATGTTGGCCACCTGGACCTGTACAATTGTGGTTTTTTGAATTTTGATCACGCTATTTTAAAGGTGAGGAACGAGTTTAAGGTAAAAAAATGCGACAATTACAGTTTTAAAAAATCTTCCATCAACCTTAAAATGTATGACGATGCTTACCCGGAACAGGTAGGCTTGAGCACAATCGCCGAAAGGAAAGGATCGTTTAATCAGATAAACACAGCCTGTATTTCAACTACGCTGGTAAGCCCTTCCTGTTCACCGGGTTGTGATGGGCAGCTCATTATAACGCTTCCCCCGGTATCCTGCTATACATCTGTGGCTGCGGTTCTTCCTTACGATATTGTGGTCGATAATTCGGGTTGTCCCGGCAGTCCACCCAGTATTTTGGGTGCGGGGCCTGGCACATATACCATCGGTGGTTTTTGTGTATGTACTTATCCTACTTATGTGTTTGATGCTAATGGTTTTCAGTTGGAGGCGTTTACGGTGGGATTCTTACCACCGGCAATTTTATCGGGAGCCCCGCCTCCGTCAACTTCTACCATTACCTGCGGTGGTGCCTGCACAGGTTCTATCAATATCAATTACTCTAATGGCAGTTCGTCTCCGGCTTACATCCATACAATTACACCTCCGGGTGGCGCCTCTTATACCACTGCTTCTACAGGTGCATTAACACTTACCGGTCTTTGCGCAGGTACGCTGTCGGTGATAACGGTTGATCAGAACTTATGTATAAACACATTTGTGAGAAATTTTACAGCACCGCTGCCATTAAACACCAATTCGGTTCTGGCCAATATCCCATGTAACGCCATCTGTAACGGTTCTTTAAGCATTACACCCTCAGGTGGAACCGCCAATTACACCGTAAATTTCAGTACAGGCGCTATTGTTCCGGTTGCTGCCGGTAATACCGCTTCGGTTACAGGCCTGTGTGCAGGCCCGGTTTCGGCTACTCTTACCGATGTGAGAAGCTGTACCACCACGGTGTCGGGTGTTGTTACCCAACCACCAACCCTGGTGCTTACCACAAATCAAATGAGTGTAAGCTGCTACGGGGCCTGTACGGGTTCGGCCGGCATTTCGGCTTCGGGCGGTACCACGCCTTATAGTTTTACCGTTACTCCTTCGGTAGGCTCTCCTTCCGTATTCACTTCTGTTACTTCCATCAGCCTTACCAATTTATGTGGCGGCACATACACGGTTGACCTGCGCGACAATAATAATTGCACCACCGTGCAAACCTTTACTATTAATCAACCACCGGCTTTTAACGCTACCCCAACCGTTACCAACGTTACCTGTAACGGCGGCACCTGCGATGGCCGTATTGTTATAGCTACCTCTGGCGGTAATGGTGCGCCTTACACTTACACCTGGGCACCTACTACACCCACCATCACCGGCCAGGGCACAGCCACGGTGTCTAACCTGTGCCCCAATAATTATACCCTTACGGTTCGCGATGCCTCTGCCTGCCCCATTACCAGCGTAATTGCCATTACACAGCCACCGCCGATGACAGTTACGGCTGTGTCGTCGAGCGTTTCGTGCTTCGGTTCCTGCAATGGCAGTGCAACCGTAACTGCAGCAGGTGGCAATGGCACTCCTTTTTCATTTACGTGGACACCCAACCCACCAGCCGGACAAGGCACAGCCATCATTTCGAGCCTTTGTGGTGGCAGCGCTTATACAGCAACGGTTAGGGATGCTTCCAACTGTGCGGTTACCGTGTCGGTTTCTATTATTGCCGCTCCGCCCATCGTTCCAAACATCACCACCGGCAACGTAACATGTAACGCTGCCTGCAACGGTTCCATCTCTGCCGCACCATCGGGCACCGCTACATTTAATTATACCCTGGCATCCTCTTCATCTACCATCACTTCGCCGCCACCCTACACCGGCTTATGTGCCAACACCTATACCTTATTTGTAAAAGATATGTCAACAGGCTGTACCCAGCCTTTTGTTCAAACCATTACCCAGCCCAATGTGCTGGTAGCTTCTATCAACATTACCACCATTACCTGCTTCGGTTTGTGCAACGGCTCGCTGGGAAGCAACATCAGCGGCGGCACACCCAATTATACCGTTAACTGGACCACACCTGGGGGCCCCGCTTCGGCCAGCCTTATCACCAATCAATGTGCGGGCGCCTACGTGCTCAATGTAACGGATGTGAACAGCTGTACGGCCACGGCCACAGCCACTCTTGTATCGCCAACGGATATCACCATCAGCATTGCCTCTGCTTCCGTTTCCTGCTCGGGCGGCTGCAACGGCGCTTTAACGGCTGCCGTGAGCGGCGGCACGCCCACCTATGCGCTTGTATGGTCGAACGGACCAACCAGCAACCCTAACATTAACCTGTGTGCCGGCACGTATACGCTTAATGTGACCGATGCTAACTTTTGTACAAAAACCGCCACGCAAAGCGTTATAGCACCCACTGTAATTACCTTGAGCCAGGCCACCACTGCAGTATCATGCGCGGGCGGCTCTAACGGTTCGGCTACTGTTACAGCAGCGGGGGGCAATCCTCCTTACCTTTTCCAGTTTAACGATGCAGCCACCACTACCAATACCACCGGTGTTGTAGGCGGCCTGCCTGCCGGGGTTTATATTGCCAATGTTACCGATGTAACCGGCTGCCCCAGGTCCATCAGTTTTACCATTACTGCGCCTCCGGCCCTATCGGCGGCTATTACCGGCTTTGCCAACAGCTGTAATGTATGCACCGGCACAGCCACGGTATCTGCTTCAGGCGGCACCCTGCCGTATGCACCGCCGGTGTGGACCAATTCGCTGGGAGCGGTTGTAGGCAACGGGTTCTCTGTAGGAGGCTTATGCCCCGGCGATTACACCGTAACAGTAACGGATAATGGACTTTGCACCATTACCACCACGGTGCATATTTCGCTCACAGTAAATATCTCTGTGCTGGCTAACGGTGCGGGCATTGCCTGCTTCGGCGCCTGCACCGGCACGGCGTTTGCCACACCATCGGGCGGCCAGGCCCCTTACAGCTTTTTATGGTCAGCCGGCAGCCAAACCAACTCGGTAGCCACGGGCCTGTGTGCAGGGGTTCATACGGTAACCGTTACAGATTTACCGGGCTGCGTCAGCGTAGCAACCGTTAATATTGCCCAGCCATCGTCGGTAACTGCCACCAGCTCGCAAACCAATGCTACCTGTTTTGGTACCTGCAATGGCATTATTAACAGCTCTATCAGCGGTGGCACTACTCCGTATACATACTCTCTTAACGGTGTGAGCACACCAACTACTCATTTTACCGGCCTTTGCGCCGGCACGTATACCCTGCAGATAAGGGATAATAACCTGTGCCCGCTCACGCTGCCGGTGTTTACCATTACACAAAACGCGCCTATCACGGCAACGCTTGTGCCTACCAACCCGAGCGCCTGCGCCGGCACGGGCAGTATATGCGCCGCGGTGAGCGGTGGTACGGGGGGGCCTTACACCTATTCCTGGTCGCCGGTGGCAGGTGCCGCCAGCTGTTTAACAAACCTGGTGGCGGGTAGTTATACGCTTACGGTGTTAGACGGAACCTGCTCGGCTATTTTCTCAACCGTAGTCACTAATCCTACAGGCCCTTCGCTTGCCACCAATATACAAACCATTGCGTGCTTTGGCGCCAGTACCGGCGCCGCCACGGTAACAGCTTCGGGTGCCGGACCATTTACCTTTACCTGGAGCCCGGCCGTGCCAACCACTACTACAGGCACTACTGCTATTATTTCGGGTGTGCCTACGGGTACTTATATGATCTCGGCTGCCGATGTCAACTCCTGCGTTACCACCCAGGCTGCTGTGATTGCCCAGTCGCCTTCAATCACTGTGAATCAGGCGGTGTCGAATGCAAAATGCAACGGCACCAGCACGGGTTCTATTACCGTGGCCCCAAGCGGCGGTACACCAGGCTATAATTACAGCTGGCTGCCTGCCGGCTTACCGGGCGGCACTACAGGAACCGTTACCTCTTTGCCTGCCGGCGATTATACCGTAACTGTTACAGATGCAGCCCCGTGCTCTTCAACATACACATTCCACGTTTCTGAGCCTGCGGCCCTGGCACTCAGCACTACCTCTTCAAACGTTACCTGTAATTCGGCCTGCAACGGATCTGTTGTGGCCAGTGCATCGGGCGGTTTGGGTGTACTTAATTACAGCTGGGCCCCGGTAGGCACTTTTACAGGTGCTACCACCTCTACGCTTCTGAACCTTTGTCCTAACATTTATTCGCTTACGGTTACCGATGTCAATCTTTGCACCATCAGCACTACGGTGCAAATTACCGAGCCAACGGCTTTAACCAGCACCCTTATTTTGCAGCAGGCCACTTGTTCTAACTCGTGTAATGCCATTGCCGTGCACCTGGTTTCGGGTGGTACGCCAGGGTATAACTACAGCTGGTCTGCGGGCACCAATACTACTTCCACCCTTGCGGGCCTCTGCGTCGGAAATTATACCGGAACTGTTACCGATGCCAATGGATGCGTTGTAGCCAAAGGATTTACCGTAGCGCTGCCAACTCCGTTCAGCCTATCACTGGCAGGCAGCGATCCTAAATGTAATTCGGCCTGCAACGGAAGCGTTACAACAACACCCAGCGGCGGTGTAGGCACAATTACTTACAGCTGGTTCCCGGCAGGTACAGGTCAGAACCCAACAGGACTTTGTTTTGGCCCTTATACGCTTACTGCGGTGGATGCTAACAGCTGTCAGGCATCGGCGGTGATATCGCTCAACAATCCTCCGGCGCTTCTGGCCAATGTAAGCACTACCAATGCTGCCTGCGCGGCAAGCTGCAACGGTGCGGCCTTCAGCAGCCCGGCCAACGCTGTGGGCGCAGTTACATATTCATGGATGCCTTCGGGGCCAAATGCTCCTAGTAATACCGGCTTATGCTCGGGCACTTATACACTGCAGATTACCGATGGCAACAATTGCCAGGATGTTCAAACCTTTACTTTGGTAGATCCGCCATCGCTGGTGGTTAATCCATCCACCATTCCATCCACCTGCTCATTCTCAAACGGCGCTATTTCAGCCACAGTAATAGGCGGCACGCCGGCTTATTCGTATAACTGGCTGGCGCCGGTTTCGAGCACCAATTCCTCGGTGAGCGGCCTGGCAGCAGGTATTTATACTCTGGTGGTAACCGATGCCAATAGTTGTACCAACACCGTCACCATTCCTTTAAGCAATTCGAACGGGCCAAGCTTTGCGCCGATCATTTCAACCAGCCTTAACTGTAATGCACAGTGTACAGGCGCTGCCTCGGTAGATATTTCAGGCATTGTAGGCGGCACACCGGGCTATGCAGTGGCCTGGCTGCCACCGGCTCCATCCTTTGCCAATCCTATTACCAATCTTTGTGCCGGTAATTACACGGCCCAAATTACAGATGCCAATAATTGTATTCTCTTTCAGGGAGTAAACATTGCCGAGCCACCGCCGCTGCTGCTGGCTCCAACGTTTGGTTTGCCAACCTGTAACGGTACCTGCGATGGCTCTATTTCGCTGAATCCTTCGGGTGGTGTAGGACCCACTTATACATATACCTGGCTGCCTAGCGGCCCAAGCGGCCCAAGCATTACCAATGCCTGTGCGGGTTCTTACACCATTCTTGTAGGAGACAATGGCTGTGTTTATCCTCAAAATGTAATTTTGCCGGCCCAGTTAAATATTTCGGTAAGCACCAGCATTGTGCCTAACCAGTGTTTTGGCGATTGCAACGGCAGTGCCACCGCCTTTAATGCAGTGGGTGGGGTGGCGCCTTATGTTTATAACTGGAGCAACGGGCAATCGGGGCCTACCGCCACCGGGCTTTGCAACGGAACGTACAGTGTTACGGTAACCGATGCCAACGGCTGTTTTAACACCTTCAGCGTTCTCATTAATTCCGCATCGCAGATCACCTACACTACCGCCATCACTTCACCTTCGTGCGGCCTGTGCAATGGTGCATCCACCATTACCGCCTCGGGAGGGATAGCCCCTTATTCTTACACCTGGACAACGGGGGCAAGCCTGCCGAATGTAACCGGCCTTTGTGCGGGCATTTACCAGGTGGCAATTGTAGACGGCATCGGTTGCAGCACTACCGAAACCGTTATTATCAACAACTCCACCGGCATCACCGGCGAAACATTCAGCACTCAGCCACTGCCATGCAGCGGCGCCTGCAATGCTGCTGCCACAGTAACTGCCATTGGCGGCACAGCCCCTATTACTTATAACTGGCTGAGCCCTGCTACTGCCGGGCAATCGCTGACTAATCTTTGCGCCGGCACCTATTTTGTACAGATGACCGATGCTGTGGGTTGCCGCCGCACTTCTTCGGTTACCATCGACCCGGTGACTTCGCTCACACTCTCGCCATTTATTACACCACCATCCTGTAACACTTCCAATGGTGCTATTGATGTGCTCATTGCCGGCGGCACCTTGCCTTACACCATCAGTTGGAATCCACCGGCTGGAACAACGGCCACACTTACTAATATTGGAGCAGGCAGTTATACGATTACAGTGACTGAAAGCGGACCCAACAATTGTTCGGTAAGTCAGCAAATAAATGTAAGCAATACCTCAGGCCCTACTGTTACAGCCACCCAGGCCGACATTGCTTGTTTTGGCACTTGCACGGGCTCTATTGCGGCAATAGCCACCGGAACAGCGCCGTTTACCTATAACTGGAACACGGGCGGTACTTCGCCCAATCTTACCGGCTTGTGCCAGGGTGTGATCACGCTTACGGTAACGGATGTGAACACCTGTGTGACCATTAACTCATACACGATTAACGAAAACACGCAGCTGCAAGCCGCGCTTCCAACGGTTACCCAGCCAAGCTGCGGCCTGTGTAACGGTTCGGCTAACCTGAATGTGATTGGCGGGGTGCTGCCTTATACGTATACCTGGACCACCGGCGCTACCGGTCCCGTAACTTCGAGCCTTTGTGCAGGGCTTTACCAGGTGCAGGTAACCGATAATGTTGGCTGCCAGCAAACACAAACTGTAACAATCAACAACTCAAACGGGATTACCGGCGAAATTTTTACGGTGCAGGATCTGCCATGTAACGGTACCTGCAACGGCAGCGCCAGTGTTACGGCGCTGGGCGGCACCGCACCCTATAATTATAACTGGTTAAGCCCTGCCGTGAGCGGCTCTGTATCCAGCGGCCTGTGTGCCGGTATTTATTTTGTGCAGATGTCTGATGCACAGGGTTGTATTCGCACGTCATCCGTGAGTGTTGCCGCTGCCACAGTATTAAGCCTTACACCAACCATTGTGCAGCCGGGCTGTATGCTTAACGACGGTTCGCTTTCGGTGCTCATCTCCGGCGGTACGCCAAGCTACGCCGTGAGCTGGAATCCGCCGATTGGTACAACGGCTACGCTTACCAATATTGGCGCAGGCAGCTATACCATTACCGTAACCGAAAGCGGTCCTAATAACTGCTCTATCAGCCAGGTGTTTAACGTGAGCAACACCGCCGGACCAATCATTGCCGCCACTCAAACAGATGTGGCCTGTTTTGGCAGTTGCACCGGCGCAATTACCGCTGTAGCTACCGGTACGGCTCCGTTCAGCTACAACTGGAATGTGGGAGGCAGTACGCCATCTATCACTAATTTATGCAAAGGAGCAATTACCTTAACGGTAACCGATGCCAATAGCTGCGTTACCATTGACTCGTACACGATCAATGAAAATCCGCAACTGACCATTGGCTTGCCAATTGTTACGCAGCCAAGCTGCAACCTTTGTAACGGTGCGGCCAGCATAAATGCCCTTGGCGGCGTGTTGCCCTATACGTATACCTGGACCACCGGCGCTACAGGACCTGTCACTTCGAGTCTTTGTGCGGGGCTTTACCAGGTAAAAATAACCGATAACCTGGGTTGCCAGCAAACGGAAACAGTTATTATTAATAATTCCACCGGCATTACCGGCGAAACCTTTAATGTGCAGGGCCTGCCTTGTAACGGCACCTGCAACGGCAGCGCCAGTGTTACGCCCATAGGCGGCACCGCACCTTATAACTACAGCTGGGTAAGCCCTGCTTCTACCAACTCCACTGTAAGCGGCCTGTGTGCCGGCACTTATTTTGTGCAGATGTCCGATGCACAAGGTTGTATTCGCACTTCTTCAGTGGATGTTGCTGCCGTAACAGTATTAAGCCTTACCCCCAGTGTTGTGCAGCCAGGCTGTATGCTCAATAACGGCTCGCTTTCGGTGCTTATTGCGGGCGGCACACCAAGCTATGCTGTGAGCTGGAATCCACCGATCGGAACCACGGCTACACTTAGCAATATTGGTGCAGGCAGCTATACGGTTACTGTAACCGAAAGCGGCCCTAACACCTGTTCTCTCAGCCAGGCCTTTAATGTAAGCAATACATCGGGCCCAACCATTGCTGCCACGCAAACCGACATTGCCTGCTTTGGCAGCTGCACCGGCGTTATTACAGCTGTGGCCAGTGGTACCGCACCATTCAGCTACAACTGGAGCAATGGCCATAATACACCGTCTATCAATGGTTTATGTAAAGGAGTGATCACGTTGTCGGTAACCGATGCCAATACCTGCGTTACCGTTGATTCATACACGATTAACGAAAATCCCCAGTTGCAGGCCGGTATCCCAACCGTGGCGCAGCCAAGCTGCGGCCTGTGCAATGGCGTGGCCAACCTCACTGCTTTTGGCGGAACATTGCCTTATACATATACCTGGACTACCGGCGCCAGCGGCCCTTCTACGTCAAGTCTGTGTGCCGGGTTATACCAGGTGCAGATTACAGATAATGTAGGCTGCCAGCAAACAGAAACGGTTATCATTAACAACTCCAACGGTATTACCGGCGAAACCTTCAGCGTGCAGGGCCTGCCATGTAACGGCAACTGCAACGGCAGCGCCAGTGTTACGGCTACCGGAGGCACCGCACCATACAATTATAGCTGGATAAGCCCTGCCGTGAGCGGCTCGGTGGCCAGCGGCCTGTGTGCCGGTGATTATTTTGTACAAATGTCAGACGCCCAGGGCTGTCTCCGCACCGCTTCTGTAAACGTGGCAGCGGTAACGGTACTGAGCATTACGGCCAGCGTTATTGAACCGGGTTGCGCGCTTAACAACGGCTCTGCTTCGGTGCTTATTTCGGGCGGCACACCAAGCTATGCCATCAGCTGGGCGCCTGTTGCCGGTAGCACGGCTACAATCACTAATATTGGTGCAGGCAGTTATACGGTTACAGTCACCGAAAGCGGTCCTAACAGCTGTTCGCTCAGCCAGCAGGTGAATGTGAGCAACACAACCGGCCCTGTAGTTGCCACCACGCAAACCGATATTGCCTGCTTTGGCAATTGCAACGGCGCTATTACGGCCGTAGCCACCGGCACAGCACCGTTCAGCTATAACTGGAATGTGGGTGGCAACATGCCTGCCATCACCAACCTGTGCAAAGGCGTGATCACCTTATCGGTCACCGACGGCAATAACTGTGTAACCATTGATTCTTATACCATCAACGAAAATCCACCGCTGCAAACCGGCTTGCCGTTGGTAACCCAGCCCGGCTGTAACCAATGTAACGGCACCGCCATGGTAACGGCGCTTGGCGGCACGCTGCCATATACTTATGTATGGACCACCGGCGGCACCGGCCCGGGCGTTTCAAGTCTGTGCGCTGGTCTTTACCAGGTACAGATCACTGACAATGCAGGTTGCCAGCAAACTCAAAATGTGATCATCAATAACGCCACCGGCATTACCGCCGAAACATTTAATGTGCAGGATGAAACCTGCGCCGGCAACTGCAACGGTTCATTAACTGTAACCGCCACCGGCGGCGCGGCGCCTATTATTTATAACTGGATCAGCCCTGTGATTTCATCGTCAGTAATCACTAACTTATGCGGTGGTAATTATTTTGTGCAGATGACCGATGCCAACGGCTGTATCCGCACGGCTTCCACTTCGGTGAATTCAGCCACAAGCTTAACGCTTGCGCCTGCCATAGTGCAACCAAGCTGCAACACCACCAACGGATCGATTGACATGGCTGTTACCGGTGGTGTGCTGCCATATACGTTCAGCTGGTCAACAGGCGCTAATACATCTTCTGTTACCGGTATTGGTGCAGGAAGTTATACAGTGACCGTGAGCGATGCCAACGGCTGTTCTAAAATGCAGGTGTTTACCATCAACAACTCTGTGTCGCCGGCGATCACCTTTACTCAAAACAACATTGCCTGCTTTAATGCCTGCACCGGTGCCCTCACGGCCCTTGCCACCGGTTCGGCCGCTTCGTTCAGCTACAACTGGAGCACCGGCAGCACGGCACCGAATATCAGCGGCCTGTGCAAAGGCCTGGTAACCTTAACGGTAACCGGCAGCGATGGCTGTATTGCCATCCGCTCGTTTACACTTACCGATAATCCTGCACTGAGCCTGAGCCTGCCTAACCTGGTATCACCCAACTGTTTTGGCGGCTGTAATGGAGCCATTACGCTCATCCCAAGCGGAGGCAGCCTGCCATACACGTATAGCTGGGTGCCTTCTGGCAGCAGCAACCCGCAAACAGGGCTTTGCGCCGGCAATTATTCAGTAACCATTACCGATGCGCTGGGTTGCGCCAATGCCGAAACAGTAACACTTAACAACCCGCTGCCGCTGCAGGTGAGCGCCAGCTTCACCAACTCCTCGTGCTCCAACATGGCCGACGGCTCGGTGAGCGTTTCGGTTACCGGCGGAACACCGGCGTATACATTTACATGGACCGGTCCGGGCGCATTTACCTCTACGTTGCAAAGCCTGGGCAGCCTGATAGCCGGCACTTACTCCCTGAATCTTACCGACAACAGCGGCTGTACCGGCGACACGGTGCTGGTGCTTGCTCCAACCATTACCATCACCGCCAATGCCGGCCGCGATACAAGCATTTGCTCAACAGGCTCAATAACTTTAGATGGCATTAACTCACAAGGCGCGGTGCAATTCAACTGGTTCCAGATACCGGGTACAACTACCGTGGCCAGCACAGCCTCTTTTGTGGTACCAGGCGCCATTGGCAGCGCTACTTACGAGTTGTTGACCGTGGCCAGCGTTACCGGCTGTGTGGCCCGCGATACAGTGGTAGTCAATATTTTTCCGGTAATGGTGATGGATGCGGGGCCTGATGTGATCATTCCTGTGTTCTCCACTGTTACTCTTGGCGGCAATCCTACGGCTCCGGGCGCTGTGTCGCTTACCTGGACACCGGCATTCAGCCTTAGCGACGGCTTTATCCAGAATCCGGTGGCCTCTAATACGGTTACAACCGTATATACGGTAACGGCGGTAGATGCCAACGGCTGTTTTGCCAGCGATACGGTAAAAGTGGAGCTGTTCCCGGAAGTGAAGATCCCTAATGGTTTCAGCCCTAATGCCGATGGCCGCAACGACAGCTGGATCATTGATTACATCGACCAGTTCCCGAACAACACAGTGGAAGTGTATAACCGCTGGGGCGAGCAGCTCTTTTATTCAAAAGGCTACAGCACGCCGTTTAATGGCACTTACAAAGGAAAAGACCTGCCTGTGGGCACTTATTATTACATCATACATTTAAACCATCCGGCATACACTAAACCGTATACCGGACCTTTAACCATATTCAGATGATGAGATACTTTTACATATGGTTATTCAGCCTGGCAGCCGGTATCGGCATGGCGCAGCAGCTGCCGCAGTACTCACAGTACATGCTTAACGAACTGGCCATTAACCCGGCTGTAACCGGCAAGGACGAATTTACCGACATGCGCTCCAACATCCGCCACCAGTGGCTGGGCATTACCGACGCGCCGCGCACCTATATGCTTTCGGTGCATGGCCCTATCCAGGACAAGCACATGGGCATTGGCATGAACCTGTTTACCGATATTGTGGGCCCTACGCGCCGCACCGGCCTCAATTTTTCATACGGTTACCATATTAAGGTGGAAGAAGACACGCACGTATCCATGGGTTTAAGCGCCGGCATCCTGCAATGGGGCATTGATGGCAGCAAGCTTATTTTACGCGAGGATGGCGATCAGAACCTGCTCACTACCTATCAAACCAAAATCGTTCCCGACTTTGGCTTTGGCGTGTATTATCACAAAAAAGACCAGTACTATGTGGGTATTGCCATACCGCAGCTTTATCAGGCACCCATTGCGCTGTACCCGGGATCGGGAAAAAACAGCCGGTTGGCGCGGCAGTTTAATTTTAATGCCGCCTACAAGTTTGTGATCGACGATAACTTTAAGGTGGAACCTTCCTTCCTTTTAAAATATGAAAAGCCGGCGCCGCCAAAAATCGATATTGGTGCCCGCTGTATTTATCAGGAGCAGGTATGGGCCGGGGTTTCGTACCGCCATCACGATGCCATTACCGCGTTGGTGGGTTACCTGTATAAAAACTACCTGCTGATCGGTTATTCGTTTGACTTTACCACCACCAACATTAAAAAATACACCACCGGTACCCACGAGATCATGCTGGGCATCCGCTTCTCGAAGAAACAGGCTGCTACCTGGGAGAAAGAGTAAGCTTAATAATCAGAATTAAGAAGTTAGAAATAAGGTGACTTTTATTGCCTTTTTTCTTTGAATTTTTATTTCCATTCATTGCAAAAAACAGATTTTTGCCGGGGGTTTTCCGCTAAATGTTACACCAATTGTTAAAACCCTGCTTTCCCTTGTTTTCGCGGTGAAAAATCAGTTATTTAGAATCATTATAAATTGTATAAGTCGTTAAAATAAATTAAAAATCTCCTCGATAATTCTTAATCTTCTGTTAAATTTGCCAACGTTTTAGTGTCATTAATTTGTCATGTTAAACGCATTTAAAAAGAAAATCTTTCTCATTTTTATATGAAAAACCAACTATCCCGAACCTCCGTTAAAACCTTGCTGGCATTAGTTTTCACGGTTTTTAGCCTTTCATCCACACTTCAGGCCCAGGACGGAGCAAAATTATTCAAGCAGAACTGTGCTGTTTGCCACGCATCGCACACCGACCAGAAACTGACCGGTCCCGGTTTGAAAGGCGTTTTTGACCGTGTGCAATCGGGTTCGATGAGTAAGGATGCCTGGTTAACCAAATGGATTTTGAACAACGAAAAGCTGATCAAATCGGGCGATGCTTATGCCAACAAAATTTACACTGAGAATGGCAAAGCCGCCATGACCGTGTTTGAAGGCCAGCTGAACGATAAGGATGTGGCTTCTATTCTTGCATTTTTAAAAGCACCATTGGTTGAGCCGGGTGCTCCTGCGGGCGCTGTTGCTTCTACTGATTCTGCTGCAGAAACTACAACCGGCGGCATTGAGCCTTTGTACCTGGTGCTGGGCGTTATTGTGATTCTGGCTATTTTACTGGTTACCCTGCGCAGCATCCGCACCTCGCTGCAAAACAACGCCAGCGTGAGCGAAGGCAAAGAAGAAATTAAAGACGTTACTTTCTGGACAGAAGCAAAAGAATGGATCTCGGGCCACCGCCGCCTTACCGGTGTGTTTGCCATCATCATCCTCTTCATTGGTATGAAAGGCTGCTGGGACGCCTGCTTTGACATTGGTGTGTATTACGACTGGAAAACGCAAAAAGGTTACAAGCCTGAGCAGCCGATCCGCTTCTCGCACAAGCTGCACGCCGGCGATAATGAAATTGCCTGCCAGTACTGCCACAGCTCGGTTGAAAAATCGCGCCACGCCGGCATACCTTCGGTAAACATCTGTATGAACTGCCACAAGGGTATCTCCAAAGGCCCGCAATACGGCGAAACAGAAATTGCAAAAATTTACAACGCTGCCGGTTTTGATGCCAAAACAGGAACTTACGACAACAGCAAACAAAATCCGCTGCAGTGGATCAAGGTGCACAACCTGCCCGACCACGTATATTTTAACCACTCACAGCACGTAGTGGTAGGTAAAATTGAATGTACCACCTGCCACGGCGATGTAAAATCGATGACCGTTGCGGAGCAAAAAGCCCCTTTAACCATGAAATGGTGTATTGAGTGCCACCGCAAAACAGAAGTGGCCATGGCTGGCAACGCCTACTACGACCGCCTGCACAAAGCACTGAAAGAAAAATATGCCGGCCAGTACGATGTGAAGTATACTGTGGAGAAGATTGGTGGCCTGGAGTGTGCTAAATGCCACTATTAATAATTAAAAGAAAGTAAGAATCTTATATACCCAATGACTATGTCAAAGAAATACTGGAAAGGATTACCTGAGCTAACAGAAAGTCCTGAATTCACTCAAAGCAAAAAGAACGAGTTTGCTGAACCTTTGCCAATTGGCGAATTCCTTGCGGGTAAAGAGGAAGAAAGCGATGAGAAGAGCGGCACCAGCCGTCGCGATTTCCTGAAAGTGATGGGCTTTTCTACAGCGGCCGTTACACTGGCCGCCTGCGAAACTCCTGTAAATAAAGCCATTCCATACGTAGTAAAGCCGGAAGAAATTACTCCGGGTGTTGCCAACTGGTATGCTTCTACATTTTATGACGGGCACGATTACGCTTCGGTGTTGGTAAAAACACGCGAAGGCCGCCCTATATTAGTAAAGGGTAACGATTTATCAAAAGTAACCAATGGCGCATCTACCGCCCGCAGCCAGGCTTCCGTTCTAAGCCTGTACGACGGCGCCCGCCTCACCGGTCCCCTGTTCAAACACGAGCCATCTACCTGGAAAACTGTGGATGAGGCCGTAGCCAAATCAGTAGGCACCGGCAATACCGTTATTTTAAGCTCTACCATCCTTAGCCCATCCACCCGGGCGGTGATCAACGAATTTATGGCCAAGCACCCAAGCACACGCCTGGTAACTTACGATGCCATTTCATACGCCGGTCTTTCCAAAGCCAACAAAAATGTGTTTGGAAAAGCAGTAATCCCTTCTTATGATTTTAGCAAAGCCAAAACCGTAGTTGGTGTTGGCTGCGACTTTTTAGGCACCTGGTTAAACCCGATTGAATTTGCTGGACAGTATACCAAAGGCCGCAAAATATCGCGCGAAAATGCGAACATGAGCCGCCACTTCCAGTTTGAGGCCAACCTCACGCTTACTGGCTCAAATGCTGATTACCGTTACATGGTTAAGCCATCTGAATACGGCAAGGTGCTAACCGCTATTTTTAACGAAGTGGCTTCTGCCACCGGTGCTTCTGCCGTATCAGCCGACAGCAAATTATCTATTGCCGAAGCCGGCGCCGGTTTGAAAAAAGCCGTAAAAGAATTGTTGGAAAACAAAGGCCACTCGTTGGTGGTTTGCGGCTCTAACGATGAGCATTGCCAGACCCTCACAGCGGGTATCAACAAAATGCTGGGCAACTACGGCGTTACTGTTGATAACGAAGCCTACTTTAAATTAAAACAAGCCGATGATAAGGAATTTATTGACCTGGTGGCTGACATGAGCGCCGGAAAGGTAAATACGCTTATTACTTATAACTGTAACCCGATTTATACTGCGCCTGCTGCGCTTAAGTTTGATGCGGCGTATAAAAAAGTGCCTTTCAAAGTATCGTTTGCACAGGTGCTTGATGAAACTGCCGCCGAAGCCGATGTGGTTTGCCCTGATCACAACTACCTTGAGTCGTGGGGCGATGCAGAGCCTAAGCGCGGTCATTATTCATTGCAACAACCTACCATCCAGCCTGTATTTACCCAGCCGCGCCACGAAGGCACGCGCCAGGCACAGGATTCGTTATTAAAATGGTCGGGCATTAAATCCGATTACCTGGCTTACTTACAAGCCTACTGGAACAATCATATTTTCCCGCAACAAGGCAAATACCTTGATTTTGCTTCTTTCTGGAGCCATACCCTGCACGATGGCGTGCTAAAAGTATCGGTGATGAAAGATACGCCGGAAGTGCCAATGGCGCTTGATTCGGCCGGCAAGCCGGTAATGGCCGGCGTAGCCGCCGCTATGCCCGAAATGCTGAAAGATTCGACTGCAGCACCTGCCGAAGAGAAAAAACTATCTTCTGAAAAAGCAGCTGTGGAAACACAACTGCCGGTAGCAGATTATTCGAAAGCCGCATCAATGGCCACTGCCGCCAAAGGCAGCAACTTTGAGCTGGTGATCTACGAAAAAATAAGCCTGGGCAATGGTAACCAAAGCAACAACCCATGGCTGCAGGAATTACCTGATCCGGTATCGAAAGTAACCTGGGACAACTATATTACCATGTCGCCGCTTGACGTGAAAGCACAAGGCCTGGCCGAAATGCTGCGCCAGGATATTGACGGCTCTATTGTAGAGCTGACTGTAAACGGCACCACTGTAAAATTACCTGTATACCCGCAGCCGGGCCAAACACCTGGTACCATTGGCTTAGCCCTTGGTTATGGCCGTACTGCTGAGAGCCTGAAAGTGGCCAGCGGCGTGGGTGTAAACGCCTTCCCGTTTGTATCGGTGATTAACGATACGTTCCAACCGGTTGTGTATTCTGTTTCGTTTGGTAAGGAAATAGGCACGCACCGTTTTGCCGCCACGCAGATCCAGCACACCATCATGGGTCGCGAAGAGCAGATTTTACGCGAAGTGTCGCTGAACGAATACAAAAACAAACCGAAAGAGGAATGGAACCCTGCGGTAACCCTGCCGGTACACGGCAAAGGCGAGCAGCACGTTTCAAAAGTGGATCTGTGGGACGAGTTTCCGCGGATGAACCACAAATGGGGCGTTACCATTGATATGACCACCTGTATTGGCTGTGCGGCCTGCGTTATCGCCTGCCAGGTTGAGAATAATATTGCCGTTGTAGGTAAGCTGGAAGTATCGCGCACCCGTACCATGGAGTGGCTGCGTATTGACCGCTACTACAGCTCTGATGTAACGAAAGAAAGCGCCGATGCGCACGGCCTGCTGGAAACCAAAAAAATGTACATCGACATGGAAAATCCTTCGGCCAATCCGAAAGTGACCTTCCAGCCGATGATGTGCCAGCACTGTAACCACGCGCCATGCGAAACCGTTTGCCCGGTACTGGCTACCAGCCACAGCACCGAAGGCTTAAACATGATGACCTATAACCGTTGCATCGGTACCCGCTACTGCGCCAACAACTGTCCTTTCAAAGTGCGCCGCTTTAACTGGTTTAACTATAACGATAACGAGCTGTTTGCCGATATCAACCCTGCGCAGCAAGATCTTGGCCGTATGGTGCTGAATCCTGATGTGGTGGTTCGCAGCCGCGGTGTAATGGAAAAATGCAGCATGTGCGTGCAAACCATCCAGGCTGGCAAATTACAGGCTAAAAAAGAAGGCCGCCCTCTGAAAGACGGCGATATTCAATCGGCCTGCTCGGCAGCCTGCCCAACCGGTGGTATTACCTTTGGCGACCTGAACGATACCGAAGCAGCCGTTGCCAAAACCCGTAACGATGATCGTAACTTCTTCCTGCTCGAAGACATCGGCATTAAGCCTACTGTATCTTACCTGCTGAAGGTAAGGAACCAGGACGAAGCGATCCACGAACACAAAGGTGCCGCCAAGCATGAAGGCAATACTGAAAAGCACCATGAAGAAAAACACGCGTAACATTTAAATAAGAATAAAAATTAAACGATACTATGCACGCAGAATCAGAAATCAGGATACCGTTAATACTTGGCAATAAAAGCTATCGCCAGATCTCGGACGATATTATTGCGCCTATTGAAGGAAAAGCCGCCCGCGGCTGGTACACCTTAACTACGGTTTGCGCCCTGTGCTTCCTATGGGGAATTTGCTGCCTGGCCTATACTATTGGTGTGGGTATTGGCGCCTGGGGAAGCAACAACGGTGTGGATTGGGCCTGGGATATCACCAACTTCGTATGGTGGATCGGTATCGGTCACGCCGGTACGCTGATCTCAGCGGTATTATTGCTGTTCCGCCAAAAATGGCGCATGGCCATTAACCGCTCGGCCGAAGCGATGACCATTTTTGCCGTAATGTGCGCCGCTATTTTCGTATTGCTGCACACAGGCCGCCCATGGCTGGATTACATGCTTTTTCCTTTGCCAAACCAGTTCGGCTCTTTGTGGCCTAACTTTAACTCACCCCTGCTGTGGGACGTGTTTGCGGTATCCACTTATGCCACTGTATCCATCGTGTTCTGGTACATTGGTTTGATTCCTGATTTTGGTATGATTCGCGACCGCGTGATCAAACCATGGCAAAAGAAAATGTACGGTCTGCTTTCGTTCGGTTGGGGTGGCAGCGCCCGCCACTGGAGCCGCTTCGAAGAAGTATCACTGGTACTGGCCGGCCTATCAACTCCCCTCGTATTCTCTGTACACTCCATCGTATCCTTTGACTTTGCCACCTCGGTGGTTCCCGGCTGGCACACCACCATCTTCCCGCCATACTTCGTATCTGGCGCGGTATTCTCGGGTTTTGCCATGGTATTAACCCTCATGCTGGTGGTGCGTAAGATCTATAAGCTCGAGTCTTATCTTACTATCAAACACATTGAGTACATGAACATTGTAATTATTGTTACCGGTTCGATTGTGGGTGTAGCTTACTTAACCGAGCTCTTTGTAGCCTGGTACTCAGGCGTGGAGTGGGAGCAATACGCGTTCCTGAACCGTGCTACCGGTCCTCTGGCCTGGTCATACTGGATCATGATGACGTGCAACGTATTTTCTCCTCAACTGTTCTGGTTTAAAAAATTACGCACAAGCATTCCATTTACCTTCTTTATCTCTATTGTGATCAACATCGGTATGTGGTTCGAGCGCTTTGTGATCATTGTACCTACGCTGTGCCGTACTTACCTGCCTTCTACCTGGAACACCTACACGCCGTCGTTCATCGATATCGGCATCTTTGTAGGCACCATTGGCATGTTTGGCACCTTCTTCCTGCTGTTCTCGCGCTACTTCCCTGTAATTGCACAGGCCGAATTAAAAACCATCCTGAAATCATCGGGACAATCGCAAAAAGAAGCTCATAAAAACCATCACTAATAAACTGATCTGAAAAAGATATGGCAACTAATAAACACATAATTCACGGGGTTTTTGGCGATGAGGAGCCAATGCTTGAAGCCTGTAAAAAACTGAGAGCCGCCGGCATCCGCATTAAGGATGTATTTTCGCCCATGCCTATTCACGGCATTGACGGGATCATTGGTGTGCCACGCACCCGCATGGCCATCTGCGCGTTTATTTACGGCATTACCGGCACCTCGCTGGCCACACTAATGATGTGGTATATGATGGTGGCCGACTGGCCGAATGATATTGGCGGCAAGCCAAACTGGGCTTACTACTTCAACGTGCCGGCTTTTATTCCTATTACGTTTGAGATGACTGTATTTTGTGCCGCTCACGGTATGGCTTTAACTTACCTTCTGCGTTGCTGGCTGATTCCGGGCGCCAAGGCTAAAAACCCTGATCCGCGCACCACCGACGATAAGTTTTTGATTTACCTGGAGCTGAACGACGAGCAAAAAATTAAAGCAGAGAACATTCTGAAAGAAAACCATGCTGAGGAAGTTAACCACAAAGGTTCTTACGCGGTACAACCAAAATATACTTTAGAAGAAACACATTAGTAAATTTTAAGATGAGACATCATTATAAAAAAATAAAATTTGCCTGTTCCTGCGCGGTTGCAGGTATCCTGATGGCAGGTTTTACTTCTTGCGGCAAAAAAGATCCTAACAGCCCCGGTGTGGAGTTTATGCCTGACATGTACCGTTCGCCCTCTGTAGAGGTATACGGCACCCAGGTGATAAACCGTAATACCCACGACACGATTAACAGCATGAGCGCGCGCTGGATGCCTGTAAAAGGCAGCATTGCCCGCGGCTACCTGCCTTACGCATATCCTAACACAGCCGAAGGTTACGAGCAGGCAGGCTTATACCTGCACAACCCGCTGCCTGCCGGCGACAGGGAAAAAAATGAAAAAGACGGCGAAGCATTGTACGGTAAATTCTGCGTGCACTGCCATGGCGCCACCGGTGGTGGCGATGGTAAAGTGGGCGGCAAGCTGCCAGGCGCTCCACCGGCCTACAACGGTACCCTGAAAGACCTTCCTGAAGGAAAAATTTTCCACTCCATCACTTACGGCAAAGGCCTAATGGGCTCGCACGCCAGCCAGCTAACACAGGAAGAGCGCTGGAAGCTGGTGTATTATGTACAGAAATTACAAGGGCCAAAAGAAACAGCCCCGGCCGATAGCACTAAAACTGTAGCGGCTGCCGCTACTACTGTAACTGCAAACCATCATTAATAAAGATTTCAGAGAGACTATGAATACCGAAAAATTAAATTTTACAGTTCCATCAAAGGCAAAGTTGTTTTCCTTTGTGTTAATGGCTATCGGTTTATTATCCATTATTGTGATGTTTTTAACCGATCACGTGGAAGGCGATGCGGAGTACCATCAGAACCGTGCCTGGAGCAATGTATTTTCCGGGGCCTTTTTCTTCATGGCTTTATCGCTGGGCGCCGCTTTCTTCCTGGGCCTGCAATATGCGGCCGAGGCTGGCTGGGCTACCACTGTTAAACGTGTGATCGAGGCAGTGGCTATGTACCTGCCATGGGGCGTAAGTTTTATGTTCCTGCTGTTTATCCTGGGCCAGTTTCACGTGCACCACATTTACCACTGGATGGCAGAAGGCATTGCCACTCCAGGCCACGAAAACTATGACGAGGTAATTGCTAATAAAATCGGTTATTTCGGAGTGTTCTGGTGGGTAAGAACGGTGCTTTATATTTTTGGCTGGCTGTGGTTTACCTTGAAGCTGCGCAACAACTCGCTGGCGGCCGATAAGCTGGACATTGACATCAACAACAGTTTTCACTGGAAAAACGTGAAGCTGAGCGCCTGGTTTATGGTGCTGTTTGCTGTAACTTCCTCAACCTCCAGCTGGGACTGGCTGATGAGCATTGATACGCACTGGTTCTCAACCCTGTTTGGCTGGTATGTGTTCTCTGGTATGTGGATCAGCGCCATCATCATGATCACCATTTTGATTACCTGGCTGAAACGCATTGGTTACATGGAGTTTGTAACCGAAAGCACCATGCACGATCTGGGCAAATGGATGTTTGCCATCTCTTTCCTGTGGACCTATTTATATTTCTCGCAATTCATGCTCATCTGGTACGCCGATATTCCTGAGGAGGTAACTTACTTCCAAACACGCTGGGAAAGCTATAAGGCTCTCATGTGGACCGTGTTCTTTGTGAACTTCGCCTTTCCGATGATTATGCTGATGAGCCGCGACAGCAAGCGTAACTTCTTCTTCCTGATGTTTGTAGGCACCATCATCTTTATTGGCCATTACCTGGATGTGATTATGATCGTAATGCCCGGAACCGTTGGACACCACTGGACCGGATTAAGCTGGATGGAATTTGGAACATTCTTTTTCTATTTAGGATTGTTTATTTATGTGGTACTGAACGCCCTTGCAAAAGCGCCGCTGCTGGTGAAAAACCACCCGTTTGTGCAAGAGAGCCTTCACCATTCTACCTAATTAATACAACGATAAAAAGAGAAATTATTACACAACTTTAAATACAACAAGAAAATGAATCTGTTAGTTCTGTTAGCGATAGTATTACTGATAATTGCCGGACATCAATTATTGCGCATTATTGAGTTAAGCCGAGGCTTGAAGAAAACCAAAGAATGGCAACTTACCGACTCCGACAACAACCTGATGGGCAAGGCGCTGGTATGGTTTGCCGTGCTTTTCTTTGCCTTTTTCTTCTGGCAGGTAAACCGCTGGATAGACCGTTCGCTCCCGCCTGCGGCATCAGAGCACGGTGTGGTGGTTGACCTTTTGTGGGATGCCAATATTTACCTGATCACCGTAGTGTTTTTGATTACCAACGCCGTTTTGTTTTGGTTTGCCTATAAATACCGTGGCAACAGCCAGAAAAAAGCAGTGTATTACACGCACAACAATAAGCTGGAAATGCTCTGGACCGTGATTCCTGCTGTGGCGCTGGCATTCATCATTATTTTCGGCTTAAAATACTGGAACGAAATTACCGAAGAAGCTACAGATCCTAACCGTGTGGTGATTGAGCTGTATGCCAAACAATTTGACTGGACCGCCCGCTATGCCGGAAAAGACGGAAAGCTGGGAACCACCGATTACCGCCAGATCAGCGGCAGCAACTCGATGGGCATGGATACCACCGATGCGGTGGGCTTTGACGATCTTGCCAATATCAAAAACGAGCTTCACATTCCTGTTGGCCGCGAAATCGACCTGAGCATGAGGAGCCGCGATGTGATCCACAGCGCCTACCTGCCTCACTTCCGCGCGCAAATGAACTGCGTGCCGGGCATGATTACCTCGTTCAAATTTAAGCCTACAAAAACCACCGCCCAAATGCGCAAAGATCCTTATGTGATCAAAATGATGGATGGCATTAATAAGCAGCGCGCTAAGTTTAACAAAGAAGCCGTGGAGTTTGATTACCTGCTGCTGTGCAACAAAATATGCGGCGCCTCGCACTTTAACATGCAAATGACCGTGATTGTGGATACACCGGAAGATTACGAAGCCTGGATCGCAAAACAAAAGGCCTTTAAAGCAGTTGCAGTTACGGATAAACATTAATTTTAAAACATATTTTTTAAATACCTAAACAATGGCTACTACCAACACCTCCTTAGAACAAGAACACATGCTGCACCATGATCACGTGCATGACCATGATGATCATGAAGAAAGTTTTGTGAGCAAGTACATTTTCAGCATGGATCACAAGGTGATCTCGCGTCAGTTTTTGATCACGGCGGTGATTATGGCCGTGGTGGCCATGACCATGTCGGTTATTTTCAGGATGCAGCTGGCCTGGCCTGGAGAAAAATTTGCGTTTATCAACGCTATGCTGGGCGATAAATGGGGCAAGGACGGAATTCTTGATCCCAACATGTACCTGGCTTTGGTTACCATTCACGGTACCATCATGGTGTTTTTTGTATTAACGGGCGGCTTGAGCGGAACCTTCAGTAACCTGCTGATCCCTTACCAGATCGGCGCACGTGATATGGCTTCGGGCTTCCTGAACATGCTTTCATATTGGTTCTTCTTTGTTTCGAGCTGCATCATGCTTACTTCCTGCTTTATTGATGATGGACCTGCGTCGGCCGGCTGGACAATTTATCCTCCTTTATCTGCCTTGCCCGAGGCGATCCCGGGCTCTAAGTTGGGTATGACCCTGTGGCTGGCCTCTATGGCTATTTTCGTTGTATCCTCTTTATTGGGCAGCTTAAATTACATCATTACCATCGTGAACCTGCGTACCAAAGGCATGAAAATGACCCGCTTGCCACTGGCTATCTGGGCGTTTTTAATCACTGCTATCCTGGGTGTACTTTCTTTCCCGGTGTTATTCTCGGCGGTGCTGCTGCTTATTTTCGACCGCAGCTTCCATACCTCGTTCTACCTGTCGGATATTTACATTGGCGGTCGCCCGCTCGACAACGTAGGTGGCAGCCCTGTGCTGTTCGAACACTTGTTCTGGTTCCTGGGTCACCCCGAAGTATACATTGTATTATTACCTGCCCTGGGTATTACCTCAGAGGTGATTTCCACCAACTCGCGCAAGCCTATCTTCGGCTACCGCGCCATGATCGGCTCTATGCTGGCCATCGGCTTCCTGTCGTTCATCGTATGGGGCCACCACATGTTTATGACCGGTATGAACCCGTTCCTGGGCTCGGTGTTTGTATTCACCACGCTGTTAATTGCCATTCCTTCGGCAGTAAAAGCGTTTAACTACATTACCACCATCTGGAAAGGCAATCTGCAGTTCACGCCTGCCATGCTGTTCTCTATCGGCCTGGTATCTTCATTCATCACCGGTGGTGTAACGGGCATTATCCTTGCCGACTCCACGCTCGATATCAACGTGCACGACACTTATTTTGTAGTGGCTCACTTCCACATTGTAATGGGTTTGAGCGCCATCTTTGGCATGTTTGCCGGTGTGTATCACTGGTTCCCGAAAATGTTCCTGCGCATGATGAACAAAAAACTCGGCTTTCTGCATTTCTGGATCACCATTATTGCGGCTTACGGGGTGTTCTTCCCGATGCACTTCCTGGGTCTGGCCGGTGTGCCGCGCCGTTACTATACCAACAGCAACTTCCCTATGTTTGACAACCTGGTTGATATTAACGAAATTGTGACCATCTGCGCTATTATTGGTGCACTGGGCCAGGGCGTTTTCCTGTTCAACTTCTTTTACAGCATGTTCCGCGGCGAAAAAGCCCCACAAAATCCTTGGAAGGCGAACACACTCGAATGGACTACTCCTATGGCGCACATTCACGGCAACTGGCCGGGCGCATTGCCAACCGTACACCGCTGGGCTTACGATTACAGCAAGCCGGGCAAAGAAAAAGACTTTGTGCCACAAACCGTTCCGCTGGATGAAGGCGAGCTGGATGGCGGCGCGCATTAACAAGACCTTACAACATAAATCTCCCCAACAAAAAAGCTCCTCGTACAAGGGAGCTTTTTTGTTATCAACAATTGTGAGCGACACACCATACTAAGCAGGGCGCTGCATGCCGCACTGACAAGAATAAGCGCAAACGTGGCAGCGGCAGTATAGCTCTAAATTTGTAATTTGGTTGGCTGGGCGATTCTTGCAGGAATAAAATTTGCAGGAGGAACCAAAAGTTGTTACAGTTAAAAGTTGACTGTGAGGTCGAGAGGTGTAGACCCAAACAATCGGCCACACTTCTCGGCCCCGATGCAAGCTCGGGACAGGTTCCGCTCGAAGTGACAACTTATTTTAATAATTCAATTTTTAACTGTAACAAGCCAGTACCAAAAACATACATACTATGAACGTGATTAAAAATTATGACAATTTTTTTCTGCCAGCCAATAACCTGGATGCTGCTAAGGAATTTTACAAAAACAAACTGGGCCTCGAGATTAAGTTCGATTTTTCGGACCGGGGCATGGTGGCCTTTAAAGTAGGCGATGCAGAGCCGGCCATTATCCTGAGAAAGGCGGAAAATATGAAGCCGGCTATTTTACTGGAAGTGGACGACGTAAAAAAGGCAATGAATGAGCTAAAACAAAAGGGGATTACATTCCTAAGCGAGCCGGTAGAAATTGCCACGGGTTTGATGGTGGAATTTTTGGATCCTTTTGGCAACAAATTTGGGTTGACCGATTATTCGAAGATGCCACATTTGCGCGGGCAAAAAAAGTAAGATTCGATTTTACAATATCTTGTCATTTCGAACCGTTTTGCCAGAATAATTCCGAGCTGTTAGAAATCTCTGCAGGATAAAGTGCAGATTTCTCCGGCCACGGATTAGTCTCTGGTGCCGTCGAAATGACAGGCTCTTTTTTAATTTCCAAACTTACACAGTCATTTCGAACCGCTTTGCGGGAAATAATTCGGAGCGGTGAGAAATCTCAGCCGGGATATGGGTTCGAAATGACATGCCTAAGCCCTGTACTTAAGCGGCGTAAAGCCAAAACGCTTTTTAAAAGCAGTGCTGAAATGCTGCACGTGTTCGTAACCACAGTGATCGGCAATGGCACGCACCGGCAGCTTGTGGTCGAGCAGCAGGCGCTTGGCCTCTTCCATGCGCAGGTTGTGCAGGTAACCAAATACGGTATTGCCAAACACCTCCTTAAATCCCTTTTTTAATTTAAACTCGTTAAGGCCCGCCTGGTGAGCCAGCTCCAGCAGCGACAGCGGCTGGCTGATGTTTTTTTCAACCAGGTAGCGTGCGTGGTGAATTTTGTTGAGATCGTACTCTTTTACACCAGAACTATTATTTTTTGACCGGGTGGTTTCAAACTGCTCTACCTGCAATATCAGCAGCTCGAGCACTTTTGACTCGATGAACAGCCGCTTGAGCGTGCCTTTGCGCTGGCACTGCAGCACATCGCGGATAATGGTGTCCATTTGCGTGGTGATGCCCAGGTTATGCTGGCTCATCATGGCCATTTCCTGCTTGCTTACCTGCTCGGCAAAACGGCTTAACGATGAAAATTCGCTGCTCGCCATTTTTTTAAAATACTCCTCGCTCAGGTGCACCTCAAACACGTGGTTGGATTCTTTTTGTTTGCCTGACTCGAGGAAGCCTTCAAAATGCGGCATATAAAACACATTGTGGCTTTTTGAGCCAAAGGCAAATTTTTTCCGCTGGCCTTTCAGGCCCACTTCGCTGTCGCCCGACAGGCTGAAGTGCATTTCCACCACGGGGATTTGGTTCTCCATTTTTACGCAAACCGAGTCGGTGAGCCTTATCTGGCCTTCGCTCAGGTGTATGCCTTCAAACCATTGCTCTTTAAAGGAGCCTTTGCCAAAACGGTAATCCAGCTGAAACTGCCGCTCTTCGATACCGCTGCCGCTCTTAAAATTTACAGGAAGATCGCGCTCATAAATGATCTCTTCCATTTCGGTGTCGGTTAATCTCATTTTCATACAAAATCCGTTTAGCGTAATTAATAATCCGTTTGGCGTAATTTTTTCCCCTGCAAATCTTTCAACTTTGCAAAATTAAATATTATTCCAAAGCCGTAAACATATTATGTCAACAATACCAAAATGGCTGAATGAATTAAGCAACCACCACAAGCGTCGCCCGGGAAAGGGGGAGCAAAATACCGGCCGGGTAGGGCAGTTGAAATACGACCCTGATAACAACTATCACTTCTTTTTTGGCGATGAAACCGCGCTCGATACGTTCCGAAGCCTTAAGGACCAGGTAAATACTGCCGGCCAGAACTACCTGTGCCTGCTCGAACTGGAAGGGGTGTATGCCGGAAATTCAGAACCGGCAGACATTTGCGCCGATGTGGTGGCCAGGTACTTTAACCAGCCTGCAAAGGAGGCGGTGGCCTACCTGGCCGACCTGCCCCCATATTGGCAGTCGGCCACCTTTTACCTGATGGGCCGGGCCAGCTCATTGCAGGTGTTTCACCGCGCTTTACTGGCCATGCACGTAAACGACTGGCAGATTAAAACGGAGGAAATAGAATCCGCAGCGTAATATTAAAACGATTTAAGTATTGAGTTTGCTTTTTCAAAGCAGCATGTATATTTGTGTGATAGCTTTAAAACACAATGGATAAATACTTATTACATGGCAAGTTGCAGGCAAAGCCCGGGTTGGGAGACCAGCTGATGCAGATTTTGCTTGAGTCGGCGGCCACCATGCACCTGGTAAAAGGCTGCAGGCTGTACATCATGAGCAAAGACCAAACAAATGCCGACGACATCTGGATCACCGAGTTGTGGGACAGCAAAGAGGATCACGACAATTCGCTGAAGCTCGAAAATGTTCGTGAAACGATTGGCAGGGCCATGCCGCTGATTGGCGGCATACCGCAAAAGGGCCAGGAGTTGACGGTGAAGGGCGGTCTGGGCGCCTGATCGCAGTTAATAAAAAAAGCCCTCCTAACGGAGAGCTTTTATTTTGAGTAATTAATACTTTATTGGTTCAGCGTGATATCTGAAGGCGTTTTTACCAGGTTGATCACTTCAAACTGCACCCGGCGGTTCATCTGGTGTTCGGTTTCGCTGCACTCTACGCCATCGCTGCAATCGTTGGTAAGCTGGCTTTCGCCGAAAGCATGGGTAGATAAAATACGGCGGTTGGAAATGCCATTTTCGACCAGGTAGCTTTTTACGGCTTGCGCCCGGCGGTTAGAAAGGCCAATGTTATATTGTTCGCTGCCACGCGAATCAGCATAGCCGTTAATGTTTACTGCAAGGGTGCTGTTCTTTTTCAATACACTAATGTTCTGATCCAGTACAGCTTTTGCATCGCTGCGAATGGCCGATTCGTTAAAATCAAAGTAAGCAGGGCTGGCGATCCATTTCAGGTCTTTGAGTTGCGCTTCGTTCAGCACCAGTTCCTCGGTATTATTCACTGTTTTGTTGGCTTTCCGGTTTTTATTTTTCTTGGTATCGGCAGCTATTTTATCTTCTGCCTGTTTCAGCGAATCGGTTGAAACCAGCATTGGTGTGCCCACTTCAACCACCCGCTCGGTGCAAAAAGCGAGCAGGCTGGGGCAGGTATCGCAATAGGCTACGGCTTTGGCGGTAACAGTATAGCTGCCTGCACCGTTAAAGGTATAATTCATCTGGTTGCTCATTTGCTCAATGTTGGCGCCATTCACCTGCCAATAGTATGATTTTACATTGGAAGCGTAAGCGGCCGGCACCTGCGCCGAGAACTGATAGGCCATATTGTTATTGGCATCCACGCTGCTGCTCATAGCCAGCAATGAGTCCTGGCCGTTGCATTCAGGCATTTCGCTTAGCATATAATGCACCTTATAAATATCCATGTCGCCCATGCCGCCGTTGCGAGCGGCAGTATAATAACCGTTAGAGGTGTTTCCCACCAGCGCAAAGTAGGTTTCGTCGCCAGGGCTGTTAATGGGCTGGCCCAGGTTAACGGGTTTGGCCCAGGCATAACCTTCTGCTTTGGTGCGGTAAATATCATAGCCGCCATAGCCAGGCAATCCGTTGGATGCAAAGTACAGCGTGCCGTTAGGGCTCAGGTAAGGCGCGTCTTCGTTATAAATGGTGTTTACATCGTTGGTAAGTAATTGGGCGCGCGACCAGTTGCCCTTGTCGTCTTTGGTTGACCTGTAAAGGTCCAAACCGCCCACTCCACGTTCAGCTTCGGCCGAAAATATCATGGTGTTTCCGTCGGCCGATAAGGTAGCGTGGCTTTGCAGGTAAGAGAAGTTAATGGCATTGTCGAGCTTGTGGGCCGATTTGGTGGAGTCGTTCAGGTCGGCTTCATAAATTTGCCCTGCCCGGTAAACATACAGTGTTTTGTTATCGGGCGAAACAGAAATCACCGATTCGTGCGGGTTGCTAAAGTTGCCGGCGCGCACATCGGGCACGGTAAAGCGCCTGGGTGCGGTGTAGCTGTCGCCGTTCACATACGAAATATACATGGCGTCAAAGTAGCGGCCATCAATGCCGTTCTTTTTTTCCTTGTCGTCGTCCTTGCGTTTGGATGTGAAAATAAGCCTGTTGTGTGTATACACAGCACCATACTCGGGAGCAGAAGTGTTGATGGCGCTGCCCACGGTTTTATACCACTGCTCTTCCGGAGGGGCCACAATGGGATGGTCCATAGCGTATTTGCAATCGGCCACGCGCTTGTTCAGGTACATGTCGTAATCGGGTTCGCCTGGCTTGTTGTATTTTGCCGCTTCGCCGTAAAAATAAATGGCACGGGGATAGTGGCCAACGAAATGATAACTTTTGCCCAGATCGTAATTGATCTTCATGGATGTTTTTTCAGGATTTTTTTTCAGGGCTTTTTCCAGGTAAGGAATGGCTTCGGCGTGGCGACCCATGTATTCTGAAAGCACAATGCCTTTGCCGGCATTGGCGTAATACGAGTTGCTGTCTTTTGCCAGCACTTCATCGTAATACGAAACGGCTTTTTCAAATTCAGAACGCTCCACGGCATTAGAAGCTTTTCTCACCAGTTTTTTTTCCTGCGAGCAGGAGGAAAACATCAAACAGGTAAATGCCATACCCAGTAGTAATATATTTTTCATGGTTGTTGTTTATTTAAAACACGCCATGCAAAGCCATCGCCATTTATATTACCTGGCCGGGTGGGGCATTTTTTCCCCTTTCCAGCCGTTTTTTATATAAAAATTATTTGATTTTTAAGAGCCAGGATGCAGCGTTTTGCAAAAAACGGTGTCATATTAATAAACACCACGATGAACCCTTTAAAATTGCTGGCAATATTGCTTTTTTTAACTGCAAACGGTATTATAACCGCACAAACCAATGCTGATGGCAGGCAAAAGAAGTACGAGCTGGGCATGAGCCTGTATTCGCTGGTAATAAGAGGCGGCGATTATTACAGCGGGTATAAGAACAGGGTTGATAATTATGTATTAAGCGGCATCTATTTTAGAAAATACTATGGCAGGCGGGTCATGCGCCTTTCGCTGGATTACCAGCAAAAGATCGGTAACAACCGGCCAGGGTGGTTGGGCTACGACAATGGCTTTATTTCGCAGCGCCTGCTCCAGTGCAAGGCGGGTTACCAGTATTTTTTTAATTCCCGGAGTACCGGTTTTTATGTATCGGCCGACCTGGCTTATTCATATAGCAGCGAGCAATGGGCTTACCCGCTGGATTACCCTTTGAATTATTTGAGCTCTTATGCGCCAAGGGCAGGCGGCACTGCCGACATCCGCACCTCGGCCTTTAGTTGTTTGCCTGCTGTTGGGCTGCGCATTCACCTTGGAAAAAATGTGATGCTGAACCTCGAATCGGCTGCCCAGTTTTTTTATGCCATCGAAAATAAATCGAATAAAATGATAGGTATCAATGCCCGGCCACTCAATTGCTCGCTCGGATTCAGATTTTAAAAACAGTATGAAAACAACACTTATTTTTTTAGCGGCAGCACTTTTTATGCTGGTAAATTGTAAAAAAGACGTTAACGCCTGTAAAAATTATACAGAGCTGAGCGGTATGGGCCCGCTGCTGAACCCTGCAACGATCACTGTCCAGGAGTTTCGCGATACCCTGGCCAAATACCCAGAATTGCAGCCTTACAATTTCCAGGACGCGCCATACATGGCCATGTTAAACTGTTATGTGTCTTACAAAAACCTGCCTGTTTTTTCTGACAATTATTTCCTGATCAAGTATAAGCAAAACGACACGCTTTCGTCTTCGCAGGGTGTTTTAAAAGGCACCTTGCCCAACACGCTGGAGCCGGCTGTAAGCCATAAAGCGGCCATTAAAGCCGCCATGCAGTATGCTAATTTTGATCACACCTGTATTGCTTACCAGTTGGGGCTTTACAATATCGCACCGGGTGGAAACACAAAAAATTATCGCCTGGTTTGGAAGGTACAGCCAACCGAAAAAGCCTTGCCTTTTGTAATTATTGATGCCGAGAATGAAAGGCTGGTTTTTAGAAGCAGCATAACCTTTATCGATTAAATGCATACATTCGATACAGGTTTTAAG
Source organism: Bacteroidia bacterium (assembly GCA_044221905.1). Lineage (GTDB taxonomy): Bacteria > Bacteroidota > Bacteroidia > B-17B0 > Aurantibacillaceae > Aurantibacillus. Next base: position 1,511,427 of record JBGAOE010000001.1, on the reverse strand, counting down.
CAGAGTAGTTGAAGGATTTGCCCGCCATACTTAGCCGGTGTAAAAAAAACGACCGGAATGCCCAGGCGCTGCTTTATAATTGGCTGGCTCCATCGCTGCTGGCAGTGTGCGTGCGTTATTTAAAAGACCGGGCCGAGGCGGAAGATGTGATGCAGGATACTTTTGTAAAACTCTTTACAAGCCTTGATTCATTTAAAAACGAAGGAAGTTTTGAAGGGTGGGCCCGGCGCATTGCCGTAAACACATCGCTGAGCCGGCTCAAACAAAAAAATAGGATCTGGTTTGAGCGCAATCTGCAACTGGTAGAAAATGTTGATTTTACAGAGGAGGAGCACCACGACCTGGCGGCTGCCGATATTATGGCCTGCATGGAAGCCTTGCCGGCCGGTTACCGCATCATCGTCAATCTTTTTTTGGTGGAGGATTTTTCGCACAGGGAAATTGCCGAAAAGCTGGGGATCAGCGAAAGTACCAGTCGCTCACAATATGCGCGGGCACGGCAATCGCTCATAAAATTAATAAAAGCTAAAACGGAGCTGGTAGCAATTAAAAAAAACTAGGCAGGTATAACACATGCACGAACAGGATAACATAGACGATCGCTTAAAGCAGCTGCTGAACGAACTGACGGTTCAGCCGGAACCGGCTTCGTTTGATGCGGTCATCCGGAAAATGGAACGGAAAAAGCGGAGGCGCTTTATTGTTTTTTTCTGGCTTGGCCTCGGTCTTATTTCCGGCAGCCTGTGGTTTTACAGCAAATGGCCGGGTGTTGGGCAAAAAAACAACATGGCGGCAAATATAACGGCAGCGCCGGTACTGGTGAAGTCGTTAAAAGATAAAGGATTGCAGGAGCCGCCTGCTAAAAACAACAAAATATATAAACAGTCAATAAAGGAGGGAGAGGAGGAGGTTGCTCAGGTACCGGATCAGCCGGTTTTTCTGAAGGACTCAATGCCTTCCCGTCCAAAGCGTTCCGTATCTTTTATCGCAGATTCTGCTGGCACAATTACCGAAACGGCAAATACAGGTTTGGAAAGCTTAGCCGTGGTTTTTGACGATCGAACGGAGCATCTTAAAAATGATACCGCTCAGGCAAAAACCGGTGACGATGCTTTAAAGATTGACGAGGAGGAGCCTTTCGTTTTTTTGCAATCTGCAAAAATATATCTGAATGACAGTGCGTCTTATGCGTTGATGCCTGCGCCGGTATATACACGTTCCTTAACTTTTTTCGGAGGTGGCGATTCACTGCGGCGGCAGGCCAGGCGTATTCGTATTTACCTGGGGCTTGGCTTTACTCCCCAGGTTGGCAGTTTTTTGTATTTAAAGAATCCACGTCGCAACCAGGCGTATGATAAGGCCAACCCGGATTTTCCTAAGATTTATTATCACGATAAAAAGAAGAATAACCGGTTTTATGAGGATTATGCATATGGCCTAAAAGCGGGCATTGTGCTTCATGATGCCTATGAGCTATTTGTTGGCTTTGGATTTCAACGTTACCACGAGTTTGAAAAAGCGAATAAGGCAAGCCCCCCTACAAATACGCTCGATCCAACACAAAACGGTTATTTTCCGCAATTAAGCGCTGATGGTAGCGCGTATTTGCATACATATCGTTACCGGTATTATTCGGCAGAGGCCAGCCGTATTTTTAAAACGCGTTCATTTTATAAATGGAAACTGGGTGGCGGCGTTCAATTGAATCAGCTGCGTTATGATGTGTACAACCGGCCCGGACTTTCGGCCATGTTCTGTACGCTTCATTTTAAAACCGGCGTAATGGCAAATGCTGGTAAACGCCTGCAATTTCAATTGTGCCCGGCTTTATTTTGTGCACCGGCTTCTATGTTTACAAAAAATTATGTGATCCGGCAAAATCCTTACGGATTGCAGCTGGAAGCCCTGCTGTTGTTTCGCCTGTTTTAACCCCGAAAAGCAAATGACAGGGCAGCATTCTCCTACCGCGTGAACAGGCACCAATAAAAAAACCGGGATTCGTGAGGCGTGTGCTTCAGCGAAATTACCCGGTGTTGAGCCGTATGTGTTTTAAAATTACGGCTTATATTCTGGGACCAATCACCCAGAATGCTTTTATTCTTTTACGATCCTGGCAATGGCTACCCGGCGCTGGGCGGCATCTCGCAGCGTAAAGGTGTAAATGCCTTTTACCATGTTTTGAGGCAGCGCAATACTTTGCACACTGCCGCTGTTCCAGGTGAGCTCTCCGCTTATTACTTCGCGGCCCAGCAGGTCGGTGATTACAAATGCAGTGCTTTGATTTTTGAACAGGTTGGCGTTTAACGAAACCTGAATGCGGTCGGCGGCGGGGTTGGGGTACAGGCTCACGGCCTGGAAGGATACCGGCTCTTCGCCGATGGCGGTGGCAATAACGGTAGATGCGGGTGGGGTAAACTGCCACCAGTCTTTGCGCGTGTTGAGCGAGGCATTGTAACCTGTGCCTGTATAACCATTGCCATTGCTGGTAACGGCGGGTGCGCCGGCAATAATGCCTCCGCTAAAGGCGCTGGTATTGCTCCAGGTGTCGGTGGCGCTGTTATATTTGCGGCAGGCAGGGCTGGCCGAAAAATTTGCAAAATTAATGCCGCCAAACAAATAAGCGTCGGTGCCCAGCACAAACATGCTGGCATCGGCCAAAGAGTACCCGGTGCCCGAGCTTTTTTGGGTCCAAGTATTGGTGGCAGGGTCGTATTCGTAAAAATCGCTAAAGGAGGCGGTTTGTGTGTTATTGCCGCCAAAGCCCATATAACCTTTGCTGCCTATGGCGCAGCTGGCCGCGTAGGCCCTGTTGGCACCCGGAAAATTGGCTTTCTGGGTCCATGTGTTGGTGGCAGGATCGTATTCGTAAAAATCATTAAAGTTAGTGGTAAATGAACTGTTGGGGCCTGTTACAAACAGCTGCCCGGTGCCCATATAACCTTTATTGCCTATGCTAAAGCCGGTGGCTTCTTCACGCGCACCACCCGGAAAATTGGCTTTCTGGGTCCAGGTGTCGGCCACCGGATCGTACTCCCAAAAGTCATCCACGTATTGCCAGCCATTGCCGCCGGTACCCATGTATCCTTTGCCGCCAATAGTAAAGGCGGTGGCCCCTGCCCTGAAGCCGCCCGGAAAATCGGCTTTCTGGGTCCATGTGTCCGCCAGTACGTCGTATTCCCAAAAATCTTTATAATCGGCCGAAATATTATTGTCGTTGCCGCCGCACAGGTATATTTTGGTGCCAATGCTGAACGCAGCGCTGAGTGAGCGTGCGGCGCCGCCAAACATGGCTTTTTGCTGCCATTGCGCTAAAGCCGTTGCCTGTGTAAGGATAAGAGCAAGCGTGTAAAACAAGGTGGGTAAATTTTTTTTCATCGTGGTGTTTTTTTTCAAAATTAAACCATTGACCAGGCGCTTTTATTCAAATTATACGATCTGCCTTTGGGCTGGGATCAACAGCCGGCGTGCTCCATTAGAGGCAACACCGGCGTTAACGCTTTTTGTGTATTTTTGATCTGCATGTATAAACAAACCCGGCTTATAGCCATGCTGTGCTTATTGCTGGCGCTCAAAAGCGCTGTGCTGGCCGATGATGGTAAATATGAAAAGTATCAGCAGATCCTGCAGATACAAAACGACAGTGTGAAGTGTGCCAGGCTGATTGCGTATGCCGATAAGATGGCCGACAGCCTGAAGGATTACAATTTTGCGCTTTTGGTGTTTGAAAAAGCAAACAAGCTCCTCCTTCAAAAAAATTATCCCTCGCTGCAATTGGAGCTGTATTATAAATGGGCCTTTGCCACCTACGAGAAAGGTAACTTTGCAGCGGCCGATCAATTGATTGTGCAGGCGCTCAATTGCAAAATTATTGAAAGCACGCCCGAGTATAAGGCCAAGGTGCTTAACACCGGGGGCGCCATTTTGCAGGACCTGATGGTGTACAAGCGGGCGTTGGTGTATTATAACGAAGCGCTTGAAATATACACCCGCCTGAACAACAGTGCCGGCAAAGGCAGGGTGTACCAAAACATGGCCAACATTTTTGCCATGACGGGCAATTACACCCAGTCTGACCAGTTTTTTGACAAGAGCGCCGAAATATTTAAAAAGATCGGGTTAATTGATAATTACCGGATCACCATCGGCAATAAAGCCTACGTAAAGTGGAAGCTCGGAAAGCCGGATACGGCAAAGATCCTCACCATCCATTCGCTCGACCTCTATTCGGGGAAGCTGGATGTGGCGGCCAAACATCCCGAACGGGTGCTGAACCTGGCGCTGATGTATGCTACCGTAAAACAATGGGACAGCACTTTTTATTACCTTGAGCTGGCCAGGCACATTACCGATTCAACCGGGTTTCCTCAGGATTTTGCGGGTAGCTACTATTACAACATGGGCTATTGTTATGCCGAAAAAGGCGACCAGGCTAAGGCCGCTTCCTTTTATAAAAAAGCGCTGCGCTATAAAGCGGGCATTGCCAACTTCAGGTATTTGTACGAAAATATTGCAGCCGCCTACCTGGCCAATAAACAATACGATAGTGCTTTTTTTTATAAGAACCAGGCGCTGCTGCTTATAGACAGTATTTATAAAAGCGAACTCAAAGAGCACATTACATTCGAAAACAAGCGGCTGGAGCTGTTGGAAAAAGATTACCAGAACCAGATCCAATCGGCCATGCAGCGCCAGTCGCTTCATGAGCTCGAAAAACGCAATTACCTGCTCATTGCCCTTGTAATTGTGCTGGGAGTGGGCGTGCTCTTATTTTTCCTGTACTTCAGGCAATACAAGCTCAAGGTTAAAAAAGAACACCTGCAGAGCGAGCTCGATTTTTTAAGGGCCCAGCTCAATCCGCATTTTTTGTTTAACTCCATCAATAATATTTACGTGTTGCTGGATGAGAATAAGGAAAAAGCCTCGCACATACTCTTAAAATTTTCGGAGCTCATGCGCTACCAGCTGTATGAATGCAATGTAAGCACCATTCGCCTGGATAAGGAGCTGCAGTTTCTTGAAAATTATATTGAGTTTGAAAAGCTGCGTTATTCCAACAAAATAGCGGTGCAATACGCCTCGGCGGCGGCTGATGCCGAACGGCTGCTGATAGCGCCCTTGCTGCTGCAGCCTTTTATTGAAAACGCATTTAAGCATACGCCAAAAAATAAGGGGCAGCAAAGCCATATTGCCATCCGCATCGAACTTGAGGATAACCGACTTTTGTTTGAGGTGATCAATACGCTGGATGTGCGCGAAAACTCGAAGCTACCGGGCGGAATAGGCCTTGAAAATGTAAAAAAGCGATTAAAATTATTGTATCCGCACCAGCACGATCTGCAGATTATGGTAACGGACAACTCGTATAAAATAATCTTAACTTTGACACTGGCCCATGATTAACTGTGTAATAATTGAAGATGAACCGCTGGCACAAACGGGGCTTGTAAACCTCATCAAGCCGTTTGCAGGAGTTGCTGTTTTGCAGGTATGCGACGATGTACATGATTTTTTGCAGTTTCAGAAAGCCTCCGCCACCCGCATCGATCTTATTTTCCTCGACATTGAGCTGCCGGGTATGAACGGTATCAGCTTTTTGCGCGAGCTGCAGCCAGATATACCGGTGGTGCTTACCACCGCTTATAATCAATATGCCATCGAAAGTTATGAGCTCAATGTGCTGGACTACCTGCTTAAGCCCATTTCGAAAGAACGGTTTGCACAGGCGCTGCAAAAGGTTGAGAATTATATCAGCTTTACCCGTACACAGGCGGGCGATAAGCACGATTTTACTTATGTGAAATCGGAAAAAGTAATTGAGAAAGTGTTTTTTAACGAGATCGTATTGATTGAGGCCATGCGCAATTATGTGATCTATCACTGCGAAAAACGCAAGCTGATCTGTTACAACTCCTTAAAAAATACCGAGCAAACCCTGCCTTCCGAGCAGTTTATCAAGATCCAGAAATCTTTCATCATCAATAAAAATAAGATTCAGAAGATCGAAAAAGGGTATGTAACCATTCATCAAAAAACCATAGCTATTAACCGCGAGAATAAAAGCGATATTATCCGACGGTTGACGGAGATATAATTATAGTGCCATTTCCACCGTAGGGGGGAATCTGCCTTTCGCAAACGGGAAGAGTTTCTTATGCCAGTGGTGTCATTACCAATGCATTCGAATTACCAGAAGCTATCTCAAAACATCTCTGCGGGAAATTATCAGTTCGAGCGAAGTCGGGACCCGTCTATTTTGGGCGCTTCACGTATCGACTCCCGAAGCAAGCCGATAGTGATCGGCTTGGCGCAGTTCCGCCCGATGCGACACACAAGTCATTTTTAAGGTAACTTCCGGGATGTTGTAATTTTTACTTCTTATCGAAGCCCATCAGGGCGTAGGAAATAATGTTGGCGCCCATTTTCAGCGCCCTGCTGCGGGCCTCTTCGCTGTCGTTGTGTATTTCAGCACTTTCCCAGCCATCGCCCAGGTCGCATTCAAAATCGTAAAAGCACACCAGCCTGCCTTTGTAGATAAGCCCAAAGCCCTGTGGCGATTTGTTATCGTGCTCGTGTATTTTGGGAAGCCCGTTTGCAAAATCGTATTTCTGGTGGTAAATGGGATGATTAAAGGGAAGCTCCACCAGGTCGAGCTCGGGAAATATTTTTTTTAATTCGCTGCGCACAAACTTATCCATGCCATAATTATCGCTAACATGCAAAAACCCGCCGGCAATTAAATAATTGCGCAGGTTCTCGGCTTCCTGGCCCGAAAAAATTACATTGCCATGCCCGGTCATGTGCACAAAAGGGTAATTGAAAATTTCGGCGCTGCCGGCATCCACCGTGGCCTGCTCTGGGTTTATATTGGTTTTTAAATTATCGTTGCAAAATTTTATCAGGTTGGGCAGCGAGGTTTCAAGGTTGGCATACCAGTCGCCGCCGCCGTTGTATTTTAATACCGCCACCTGGAAGGAGTAGGGCGGCACTGTATAAAAGCGATGTGCAGAGCTTGTGAGCACACCAAAGAGGGTGAATATAAAAGCCAGTTTTTTGAGCATGATTAAAAGTAAGAATAAATTCGGCGGAGTTCTTAAATTTTAGAAATTTTGTGGATGAGCTTGGATCATTAGTCTTTTATCTTTTGTCTGGTATCAAACACTCTTATAAAACTCCACCAGCTCCACTGCCTGCCTGGCTTCGGTAACATCGTGCACCCGCAAAATAGAAGCGCCGTTGAGCAGGGCAACAGTGTTTAGCACCGTGGTGCCGTTGAGCGCCGTTACGGGGTTGGTTTTTATCACCTGGTTAATCATGCCCTTGCGCGACATGCCGGCCAACACCGGGAAACCCAGGTGAACCAGCTCACCCAGCTTTTTTAGCAACGTATAATTATGCTCCGTGGTTTTTCCAAAGCCAAAGCCGGGATCCAGTATGATTTTTTGAAATCCTTTATTCATAAGGGTTTTGGCGCGATGGCCAAGGTCGCTCACCACTTCGGTTGTCACATCGGCATAGCTTGGCTTAAGCTGCATGGTTTGCGGCGTGCCCTGCATGTGCATCATAACATAAGGTAGGTCGAGCTGCGCGATGGTGTCAAACATAGCGGCGTCGAGCCGGCCGCCGCTGATGTCGTTAATAATATCTGCCCCTAGCCCGGCACAGCGCCTGGCAATGGCTGAGCGGTAAGTGTCTATGCTGATAAACGTATCAGGGAAATTTTTGCGCAGCGCCGGCAGCACCTGTTGCAGCCGTGCCCATTCTTCCTCTTCCGTAATCTCTGCGGCGCCGGGCCGGGAGGAAGCCGCACCGATATCGAGAATAGCGGCGCCCTGGCTTATTTTTTCTTCGGCATCACTCATAATATCCCTGTCGGATCCATACTTGCCCCCGTCGTAAAAGCTGTCGGGCGTAAGGTTCACAATGGCCATCACCAGTGGGGTATTAAAAGTTAGTATTTTCCCGTTGCAGGAATAAGCTTTTGTTTTATTTTCGCTACTTTTAGTGTTCATACCATTTATGCAAACCACCTCACAACAATACGATGCGGCCATTGCCCGGTGCAAAGATATATTTTTAAAGAAGATGAAGGACTATGGCACCGCCTGGCGTAACCTGCGCCCGCGATCGCTCACCGACCAGATCTTCATCAAGGCCCAGCGGGTTAAAAGCATCGAAGAAAAAGGCACTCAAAAGGTAGGCGATGATATTGCGGGGGAGTACGTGGGCATTATCAATTATTGCCTCATCGCCCTGATTCAGCTGCAACTGAAGGACGACCCGCGGATGGACCTGCCGTACGACGAAGTGGCCGGCTTTTATGAAAAATACCTGGGCCAGACCAAACAGCTGATGGAAGATAAGAACCACGACTACGGCGAGGCCTGGCGCGACATGCGGGTGAGTTCACTCACCGATCTGATCCTGATGAAGATTTTCAGAGTAAAACAAATTGAGGACAATGCCGGCAAAACCATTATCAGCGAGGGGGTGGACGCCAATTATATGGATATGATCAATTACGCAGTGTTTGCATTGATCCGCCTGGGGAATTAACGTTAAAAAAAATTAACGGGTGGTAATACCCGGTTTCTAAGCCATAACTTTAAAAATCAACCCTTACCGCATGAAAAAATTTTTATCCTCCAAGCTATTCCGCTTTCTTTGGTCGGCCGGCCTGGCCGTGCTGCTGTATTTTATCTGTCCGCCATGCTTCAGTAAAACCACGCTCATGGTTATTCTTGGCATTGAGCTGGTGCTGGTGAATGGGTCGGGGTTTATCGCCCGCCTGCCCGTCCTCACACATATTGCGCGTATCCTGGTAGGCGGCCTGTTTATATTTTCAGGATTTATAAAGGCCAACGATCCGTTGGGTTTCAGCTACAAGCTGAAAGAGTATTTTGAAGTGTTTCAGGGCGATACGGGCCTGAGCCTGTTTGAAGCCTTTGCTCACATTGCCCTGCCGCTGGCCATCATTATCTGCGCCAGTGAGATCATTTTAGGCTTTTTGCTCATCATGGGCTATAAGCGCGACCTGACCCTATGGCTGCTTTTTGCACAAATAGCTTTTTTCACCTTCCTTACTTTTTATTCGGCCTGCTACAACAAGGTAACGCATTGCGGCTGTTTTGGCGATTTTTTAAAGCTTAAGCCCTGGGAAAGCTTCTGGAAGGATATTGCCCTTTTAATTCTCATTACGCTGCTGTTTGCAGGGCGCGAAAATATTAACCAGCTGTTTTCGCCCATGGTGTCAAGCGTGCTGTTATTAATAGGCATTGTACTTTCTTTTGGTTTCCCGGTGTATGCCTACCGCAACCTGCCGCCGCTCGATTTCAGGGCTTATGCGCCTGGCATGAGCATTAAAGAAAATATGAAAACCCCGCCTACTTATAAACCGGCCGAAATAGAAACGGGCTTTATTTACGAAAACATTAAAACCGGGAAAAAGGAACACTTTAACCTGAAGAATTACCCATGGCAGGATACGGTGACCTGGAAATGGGTGGCTACCGACAACGTGGTGATTAAAGATGCAGTGGATGCTCCAAAGATCACCGATTTTACGGTTACCAACCTCGATGGTGTAAACGTAACCGACTCTGTGCTGAACGATAAAGGCTACAGCTTTTGGCTGATTGTGCACGAACTGCCGCATACAGAAGATAACGAAACGCTGATGGCTAAGATCAATGATTTTTACAAGCTGGCAGCGCTTGACAAGCACAGCTTTATTGCCATGACGGCCAGCGGCCCAAAGGACATCGATAACTTTAAGCATGCGCACAATGCCTTATACGATTTTGTAACGGTGGATAATACGGTGCTTAAAACCATGATCCGCAGCAACCCGGGCCTGATGCTGGTAAAAGATGGTACGGTGATCATGAACTGGCATTACAACAATTTTCCTGTGTACAGCGACGTGAAGCAGAAATTTATGGAATAGTTTGATATAGATCTGAAATAAAAAACCGGGTTCTGCAGACCCGGTTTTTTCGTATAAGAATAATTTTACCTGATAAACTGTATTATTTTGCGCAAAGGCTTTAGGTATAAGGTATAAAACCTGGGCTTCAGGCCATTTACCTCCCACGCTTTCCGGTCCTCTAGGTTCGCGTTTACGCGGTTTTGAAGGCTGGCGTTGCTTTTGCCGCCGGTACGCATGTTCACGGTGTATTCGGGCAGATAAGAAAGGCTGATGCGGTGCTTTTCAATAAAACGCAGCATGAGCTCATAATCAGCCGCACTTTTAAAACCGAGATTAAATGCGCCGAACTTTTGGTAGCAGGCTTTTTTTACAAAAAAAGTGGGGTGCGGCGGCATCCAGCCATTTATAAAAGCACTGTGCCTGTATGCGCCGCTTTTCCATTTGCGCACAATTTTGCTGGTATTATCCCTGTCCACATAATACAGGTCGCTGTACACTGCGTCAGAATTTTGTTTTAAAAAGGCAGCCGCATATTTTTCGAGCACCCGGTTGTTTATGTAAAAATCGTCGGAGTGCAGCAGGCCTATCACATCGCCCGTGGCCAGGGCTATGCCCTTGTTCAGCGCATCATAAAGCCCTTTGTCTTTTTCAGAAACCACATGTGCAATTTTGCGCCGGTATTTTTCAATGATTTCCAGCGTGCCGTCGGCCGACTGCCCGTCAATGATAATGTATTCTACGTCGGAATAGCTTTGCTCCACCACTGAGCGGATGGTTTGCTCTACCGTAGCGGCCGAGTTGTAAGTAACGGTTATGATGGAAATTTTCACCAGGAGTTTTGTAAAGCAATGATCACATCGTTCAGCGAACCAAAATTAAAATCAATTTTTGGATCCTGTTTTGGCGTATCTGAAATATAAATGGTTTTCATACCGGCGCCGCGGCCAAATTCCATATCGCTCATGCTGTCGCCTATAATAATGCTTTTGCTGAAGTCAATTTCGGGAAAATCGGCACGGGCGTTCAGCGCCATACCAATGCCCGGCTTGCGGGTGGGATGCTTTTCAGCGTCGAGATGGGGCGAAAAATATACCTTGTCGATACGTCCCCCATGGTACTTGATTTCGTAAAGCATGTTGCCGTGAATGAGCTCCAGGTCTTCGATCCGGTAAAGCTTTTTGCCAATGCCCTGCTGGTTGGTAACTACCACAATACGGCCAAACAATTTGTCTAAAAAAGCAAGGGCCTCAAACACACCTGCTAAAAATTCAAACTCGATCCAGTTCTTTACATAATCGTTCTCCAGCTTTTTGTTGATCACGCCGTCGCGGTCCAAAAAAAGGGTCCAGGTTTTATCAATATTTAAACTCTTTAAAGTCATGTTGCGCTTTTAAATAATCTTCCGGAATCCCGATGTCGATAAAATAATCATTAAACTCAAACCCCTTCATCACAAGGGTTTTGAGCTGCAGCTCAAAAAAATCCTTTTCAACCGAAAAATTCTTTCCGGCCTCAGTGTGCTCCAAAAATAATTCTTTGTTCAGGATATACAGTCCACCGTTAATAATACCGGGCTGCTCAATATTTGTTTTTTCATTAAAGGATACAATCCGATGCTCTGTGTTGGTTTTAATAGTGCCATAGCGCGCCGCATTTTCCACCTGCCGCAGGGCCAGCGAACACTGGGCTTTTTCGAGATTGTGATACTCGGCAAAGCTGTGCAGGTTCACATCAAAAAACGAATCGCCGTTCAGTACAAACACCTGAGCCTCCTTACATTGTTCAATGGCCAGGCGAATGCCCCCACCGGTGCCCAGCGGTGTTTGTTCCACCACGTAGCCAATCTCTAAATCCATAAACGAGGAAGCGTAATAACCGCTGATCTTTTCAGCCAGGTAGCCCACCGAAAAAACCACCCGCCTCACGCCAAAATGTTTGAGGTAGCGCAGCTGGTAGTTCAAAAACGGCTCGCCGTTAACGGGGGCCATGGGTTTGGGCAGTTTGCTCACCACGCTTTGCAGGCGTGTGCCAAATCCTCCGGCAAGTATAATGGCCGTATGTATCATCCTATTTCAAGTCCTACAAGGGTTACGTCGTCCAGCTGCTCCAGCCGGCCTTTCCATTCTTCAAACGCGCGGTCAATCTGCGGCCCTTGCTGCGTCATAGGCTGGCCGCTGCCGGTCAGCAATAAATTTTCGAGGCGGGCCTGCTTGAATTTTTTTCCTTTGGGTCCGCCAAACTGGTCGGCAAAGCCATCGGTAAACAAATAAAATTTATCGCCGGGCTCCGGTAAAATGGTATGGTTGGTATACTGCGTTTGTGCAGCGGCGTTGGCGCCGCTGATGCCGTAGCGGTTGGCGCTGAATTCGTTCATCTGGCCGCTGCGCACGCGGTACAGGCCGTTTTTGGCGCCTGCAAAGTATAATTTGTTTTGCTGCGGATGCCAGATGCAGAGGGCCATGTCGGCACCGTCGCTGATGGTTATAGCCTCGTGCGCGGTGTTGAGGTGAGACCTGAAATAGCTGCACAGCTCGCTGAGGATACCTGCAGGGTTGTCTTCGAATTTACCCGTGGCAATGATGGTTTTTAAGCTGGAGCTGGCAAACACGCTGAGCATGGCGCCCGGCACGCCATGCCCCGTGCAGTCTACCACGGCCAGGTAAATGCAGCCGTTTTGATGTTCGAGGCTGTAAAAATCACCGCTCACAATGTCCTTTGGCTTAAAGATCACAAAGGCGTCGCGGAAAGTGTTTTTCAGCTTTTCGGCCGGTGGAATAATGGCATGCTGTATGTGGCGGGCATAATTAATGCTGTCTGTAATGTCCTTATTTTTTTCCTCAATAATAAAATTTTGTTTTTCAACCTCTTTGTTTTTAGCGATCAGCAAAAGATTGGCCCGCTTTTTTTCGCCGTATTGTTTAAATACAAAAAACAATAGCACCAGGGCCAGCACAATGGCGCCGGCAAATACGCATAAAAGCCGGCTGCGAAGCGATACCTGCATTTGCGAGGTTTTAAGCTCCATGTTTTTCATCCTAAGCTCCTGCTCTTTTTTTTCCGACTGGTATTTTGACTCCGCTTCGGCCACCGCCTTATTGCGGGCAACGGTAATCACCGAATCCTTGTACTGCACATAAATTTTATAATATTTCAGCGCATCTGCCGGTTTGTTCTGCCGCTCCATGGTTTCGCTCAGCTTCAGTGCCATGCTTTGTATGTTGTCCCAGGCCTTGCGGTTTACGTTGAGCGCCAGCGCTTCGCTTAAAAATACGGTTGCCTGCTGGTAATTTTTACGCTCCAGCTCCAGTTCGCCCAGGTTGCCCAGCACCGATGCCAGGGCGTAATCGTCGTTTGACTGGCGGAACACTGGGATCAGTCTTCTGAAATATTTCTCAGCCGCATTGGAATTCCCGGCCCTGAAGTAAGTTTCACCGATCATGCTGCTGGTCATGGCTTCATAAACGGGATTATTGCTTTTGCCAAAATAACCTTCGGCTTTTTTAAAATACCCGATGGCTTCCTCAAATTTTTTATCTTCGAGCAAAGCGCCGCCTACACCCACGCTGGCAATGGCAATCATGTATTCATCGGCCGGAGGCTGGCAGGCCATGCGGTACGATTTCATAAAAAATTCGAACGCCTTGCCATTGTTTTTTAAGCCCACATAGGCGTTGCCAATGGAGTTGTACATGTTTGTTACCGCCCGCCGGTTATTCAACGTTTCAAAAATGGCGATGGCCGACAAGAGGTTTTTGATGCCCTCGTCGTAGCGGCCGGCAGTGGTTTGGGCGCTGCCAATGCCAAAATACGCCTGGGCAATGCCTGTTTTATAGCGAATACGGGTGGCAATGGCCAGTGCGCTGTCGGCAAGCATCAAAGCGCTGTCGGGTTGATTAGACACCAGCAGGCGCGAAATTTTATTCAGCGCCAGAACTTTTGAAGTGTCGTGTCCTCTCAGGCAAAGCTGGTTCAGACTGTCGCGCAGGGATTGGGGTTGCGCGAAAAAAAAACCGATAGAACAAAAAAGCGCCAGGCTATTGATGATTCTGCGGCGCATATTATTTTTTTGGGAATACGGCCGCTTCCACCATCTCGCAAATGGTGTGGCCCAGCAGCATGTGGCATTCCTGGATGCGCGGCGTATCGGTGCTTGGAATATTTATAAGGTGTTTGCAGATGTATTTCATCTCACCGCCGGTTTGGCCTGTAAAGCCCACGGTGATAAGGCCCATGGCGTTTGCCTTTTCAATGGCGCGCAGCACGTTTTTGCTGTTGCCGCTGGTGCTCATGCCTATCAGCACATCGCCTTTGCGGCCCATGGCCTGGGTGAGCCGGCTGTAAATTACCTCGTAGCTGTAGTCGTTGGCCACGGCCGTGGTATAGCTGGTATTTACGTGCAGCGCTTCCGAAAACAGGGGCGGGCGGTCGTAATAGAACCTTCCGCTCAATTCGGCTGCCAAGTGCTGTGCATCGGCTGCGCTGCCGCCATTGCCGCACCACAGCACTTTTCCGTCGTTTTTATAGCAGGCAACAATGTCGTTCACCACGCTGTTTACCGTATTCAAAATTTCAGAGCTGTTCAGCAAGGTTGTTTTCAGATCAATAGAACTCTGTATTTTGGATTGAATAAAGTTTATCATGGTTTAAATTTATGTTTTTTTGGGCAGTAATTTCAAAAAAGATCGGCCGTTTTTGCCGGGCTGTTTTGTTAAAGTTCAAAAAACAGGTGTCTTTGTGTGGCGCCCGCCCGGCAGCTGGTGGGCAAATTGGCCTGCTTTGCCGAATTGACAGCGCTGGCCCGGTATGAATTATTAGATTTTCAAATAAAGTGGTATGTTTGTTTAGAAATTTACAATCCAGTAAATGAACATCGAAGTTTGTTACAGTCCTCAAAGTTATCCCTTGTTTCATAATCCAGCTTCCATTGTGGTGATTATTGACGTGTTACGCGCCACCTCTGCCATTACCACCGCATTTTTTAACGGGGTGGCCAAAATGATTCCCGTGGCCACGGTAGAAGAAGCGCAAAAATATAAGGAGAATGGTTTTTTAGTGGCAGCCGAGCGCAATGGCGAGATTGTGGAGGGTTTTGACCTGGGCAACAGCCCTTTTGGTTATATGAACGATAAGGTAAAGGGCAAAACCATTGCGATTACCACTACCAACGGTACGCAGGCCATTAATGCGGCCATGCACGCCAATAAGATAATTATAGGCAGCTTTTTAAACATGGACATGGTGGTGGATTATTTAAAAAAACAGCAAAAAGACATTGTGTTTTTATGTGCCGGCTGGAAAAACAAATTCAATCTCGAGGATACCCTGTTTGCAGGCGCTGTGGCCGATGCCCTGATTTATAAATATGGTTTCAGCTGCAGCTGCGATTCGGCCATTGCTGCCATGGAGCTGTATAAAATTGCCAAGCACGATCTGTACGGTTTTTTGGCGCACTCCTCGCACCGCAACCGTCTTGCAAAATTAGATCTGGAGCGCGATATCCGTTACTGCCTTACGCCCAACCAGTGCCCCGTGCTGCCGGTAATGGAAGGCAAGTTTTTGGTGAAAGCGTAGTTTTTTATGAGCCGCTGTCATTTCCGAGGGTTTTAACGGCGTACTTCCAGGCTCGAAGGCATCTGCCTCTTAAAGATTTCTAAAAGATTGTTTCGGTCAATGTTGTATCATTCATTGCAGACCTTGCAATGACATTCGTTACAGTAAAATTCGTGTAATCAATAACCGCTATCGCCGCGTCATCGTATCCGGGTTTTTGGATGCTTTTTTGCTGCCGTCATACAATTCAAATTTTAAAAAGCGGCACTCGAGCGAGCCGTTAAAAATGTGAATGCGCCGCGAAGGGCGCAGGCCGATACTTTTCACAGCTTCGGGGCTGCTGGTAATGATCCAGGCATTGTAGCCTTTAAAATCCTTTTTTAACTTATTGCCTATTTCCTTATACAGGGCTTCGATTTCGGCCACCGGCAAGCGCTCACCATATGGTGGGTTTAGCAGCACCACGCCACCGCTGCGGGTGGGCGCCACATCAAAAAACGACTGGTTGGTGCAGGTCACCACATCGTCAACCTTGGCATTTTTAGTGTTGATGATGGCCTTTTTTAAGGTGGGTGCATCAATGTCGTTGGCAATAATGTCCACCTTGTCTTCTTTTATTTTCGAGATACTGCTTTCAAAAATGGTATCGTATAATTTTTCGTCAAAATTTTGCCAGCGCATAAAGCCAAACTCGTTGCGGTAATAACCCGGCGGAATGTTGTTGGCCCAAAGGGCGGCTTCAATGGCCATGGTGCCGGCGCCGCACATGCCATCAATCAGCTGCAGGTGCTTTTCCCAGCCGCTCAGCTTCACCAGCCCGGCCGCCAGCACTTCCTTCATGGGCGCTTCATTAATGTCTGAGCGGTAACCGCGCTTATACAAAGGCTCGCCGCTGCTGTCGAGGTGCAGGGTCACTTCATTTTTAAAAATATGCACGTACAGGCGGAACGAAGGATGGATCAGGTCTACATCGGGCCTGCGCCCGGTTTTTTCGCGAAAGCGGTCCACCAGGCCGTCTTTTACTTTTTGTGAAATAAACAGGCTGTGGGTAAAGATCTCCGAATTGGCAACACTCTCCACCATCAGGGTATCGGTGAGCGAAATAAAATTTTCCCAGGCAAAGGCTTTGGCACCTTCGTACAGCTCCTGCTCATTGTTGGCGGTATATTTGGCAATGGGAACAATCACTTTTAAAGCGGTGTGCAGGCACAGGTTGGCCTTATATAAAAAACCAAGATCGCCGGTTACGGATACGCCGCGCTTAAACACTTCCACGTTTTTTCCGCCCAGCTTCAACAGCTCGGCCGCCAGCACTTCCTCCAGCCCAAAAAAGGTGGTTACCTTCATCTCGAAGTCACCGCTGTGTTTATAGTTGTAATTAATCAAAATCGGCTAATAAAATTTCACGTACATTTTCTTTGATCTTTACCGAGATCTCGTCGGTGGGCAGGTCGTTCGAATCGGTGCCAAAAGGATCTTCAATCTCCTCGCTGATGATCTCCAGCGAAGCAAAGGCATAAAACATCACCATTACAACCAGAATGGCCCAGTAGCCAATGGTAAGGCCAAAGGCCACCGGCATGGTAATAATATAAAGGAAAATTATTTTTTTGATAAAGATGCTGTAAGAATAAGGAATGGGCGTGTTTTTGATCCGCTCGCAGGCGCCGCAGATGTCGCTGAGCTGGTTCAGGTTTTCGCTCAGCACCAGGTAATCGTTTTGTGTGTGCGGATTTTTTTTGCAGGCATCGAGGCAGAAAAGTGTCAGGTTTTTGGCAATCAGGTTGGGCTTGTGCGCAGTTTTTGCGTACTCCTGCGAATTCAGCAGGCCATTAAACTGTATGTCCTCGGCCGTATCGTTATTGCGCAGATGTTCTTTTAAGGCGAAGGGAAAATTGCTGATCAGGGCATGTACCTCGCTGCGCGTTTTTTGTTCGTTGGGAAGAATGGCGTGCAGCTTAATGGCCAGGTTGCGCGAGTTGTTGATGAGCGAGCCCCAGAGCTTGCGGCCTTCCCACCAGCGGTCGTAAGCCGAGTTAATGCGGAACACCAGCACCATAGAAATGACAAACCCGGAGATCTGGTGAAAAATAGTGATCGAGGGAATGTTGGACTCGATGTAATGCCTTTCAATAAAACAAACAACGGCCGTAAGAATGCCCAACAGCAACAAGGTGGGCAGCAGTATGCGGAAGGTGTCGGACTTATGAAACCGGATGATGAGCCTGAACCAGTCTTTTGGATTATAACTTACCATTTAAAGTTTTTGTCGCTAGTTTGGGCGGATCAAAATGAAAGAATGGCCTGGCGGATAATGGCCACGCACGCCATCAGCTGCTCTTTGTTGATCACCAGCGGTGGCGCAAAACGAATGATATCGCCATGGGTAGGCTTGGCCAGCAAGCCCAGCTCGGCAAATTTAAGGCACACATCCCAGGCATCTTTACCATCCTTTTCTTTGATTACAATGGCATTAAATAAACCTTTGCCTCTTACGGCAGTAATGATATCGGTTTCGTTTTTCAGCTTGTTCATTTCCTCGCGGAAGATCTGGCCAAGCGCATCGGCGTTCTCTGCCAGCTTTTCGTCTTTCAATACTTTTAATGCCTCAATGGCCACAGCGCATGCAAGGGGATTACCGCCATAGGTGCTGCCGTGCTCGCCGGGCTGAATGGTGAGCATAATTTCGTTGGAAGCCAATACCGCGCTTACGGGCAGGAAACCGCCGCTCAGCGCTTTGCCCAGCACTAAAATATCGGGCTTTACATCTTCGTGATCGCAGGCCAGCAGGCGTCCTGTGCGTGAAAGACCGGTTTGCACCTCATCGGCCACAAACAGCACGTTGTATTTGGTGCACAGCTCGCGGACACCTTTCAGATAGCCCTCATCGGGCACCACCACACCGGCTTCGCCCTGTATGGGCTCTACAAAAAAAGCAGCGGTGTTGGGGTCTTTTATTGCATTTTCAAGCGCTTTCAGATCGTTGTATTCCACCAGCTCATAACCGGGCATAAATGGCCCAAAGCCATGGTAGCTGCTGGGATCGTTGCTGGCAGAAATAGCGGCCAGCGTGCGACCCATAAAATTACCCTTGGCAAATACCAGCTTGGCTTTATTTTCGGGCACGCCTTTTACGGCATAGGCCCAGCGGCGCGCCAGCTTCATGGCGGTTTCATCGCCTTCCACACCGGTGTTCATGGGCAGCACTTTATCGTAGCCAAAATAGTTGGTGATAAATTTTTCGTATTCGCCCAGCTCCGAATTATAAAACGCCCGCGAGGTTAACGTGAGCTTTTGTGCCTGCGCGGTAAGGGCTTTTAAAATGCGGGGATGACAATGCCCCTGGTTTACGGCGCTATAGGCAGCTAAAAAATCGTAGTAGCGCTTGCCTTCCACGTCCCACACAAAAACACCTTCGCCGCGCTCCAGCACCACCGGTATGGGATGGTAATTGTGCGCTCCGTAATTATCCTCAAGATCCATGAGCTGTTCGCTCTTTGTCATAGTTGCATTCATAATACGTTATATAAGCAAATATACGAAGAAAACGCGAGACGCCGGGACGGCTAATAGTGCGTATCCAGGAGGTACATCAGCGCCCCAATGGCAGCCGCTCCCAGTTCCAGCTCGCGTTTGTTCACTTTATCAAAAGTATCGGCAGCGGTGTGGTGAATGTCGAAATAACGCTGCCCGTCGGGCTCAAAGCCCATACAGGGCACGCCCAGCTTTTCGAGGTCCCTCAGGTCGGCACCGCCGCCCTCCATATTGATGCGGTCAATATAATACGGTTTAAAAAGATGTTTCCACGAAAGCACTTTCGTATACAAACCATTCAGGGTATCTATGCCAAAGCCGCGCGGGGTATAGCCCCCGGCATCGGTTTCCAGTGCCGCTATGTGTTTTTCGTGATGTGCTTCCGCAAATTTAGCGTAGGCAATGCCCCCGGCCAGGCCGTTTTCTTCGTTCATAAACGCCACGGCGCGTATGCTGCGCTTTGGTTTTACACCCAGTTGCTTAAAGGCTTGCAGCATCGCCATGCATTGCACTACGCCGGCGCCATCGTCCTGCGCGCCCTGGCCGGTGTCCCAGCTATCCAGGTGCCCGCCCGCAGTGAGGTATTCATTTGGTTTTTCACTGCCTGTAATTTGGCCCACCACGTTGTATGATAACACGGGGGGCAGGCTTTGGCAATGATCTTCCATATACACGCGCAAAGTCTTATCTTTTTTCAGGGCCTCGCTCAATTTATCAGCGGCCTTATAACTCAGCGCCAGGGCGGGAATTTTTGTGATGCTCAGCGTGCTGTCGTAATGCATGTTGCCGGTATGGGGCTCATCGTCGGCCACAGAGGTCATGCTGCGCACGAGGATGGCCACCGCGCCAAAACGGGCGGCAAAGCTGGCCCCGCGTACCCGGTAACCTACTGTTTCACGATACCCATCGCTGGTATTCTGGTGCTCCTGGTTAAAAAACACATTGTAAAAAACAATTTTACCCCCTACGTTTTTTTTGCCAAGCTGTTCCAGCTCTTCAAAATTTCGTACTTCTATCACTTCGGCGGTAATGCCGGTTTTGCCGGTCCCAACCGAGCTTCCCAGGGCCACGCAATTTAAATTGAGGGGCGGTGACACCACCCGGCAGATTTCTTTTTTACCCCTTACCCAATGCGGTACCATGCAGGGCTGAAGGATCACCGTGTCTGCCCCGGCGGCATACATGGCCTGTTTTGCCCATTTTACGGCGGCCTCGGCCTGTGAACTGCCGCTCAGCCGCCCGCCTATTTTAGTGGCCAGGTGCTCGAGGTTGCCGTAACAACTGCTTTGTGTAAGGTAGTGGTTGTAAAGCCGGCGCAGCATGATAGAGTCGCTGGTTTGCGAAAAACCTGCTATGCATAGCAGGATACACCAAGAGAGTAAATGTTTTTTCATCGGATCACAAGCTGGTCTACCAATTTATAACCACAAAATTTATTAATGCTGGTCACCATCTCTTCCTTGCGGAACGAGAGCTCGTGTTTTAAAGCCGCCGAATGCAGGGTTACAA
Organism: Bacteroidia bacterium; assembly: GCA_044221905.1. Taxonomy (GTDB): domain Bacteria; phylum Bacteroidota; class Bacteroidia; order B-17B0; family Aurantibacillaceae; genus Aurantibacillus. Next base: position 1,490,909 of record JBGAOE010000001.1, on the reverse strand, counting down.
AAATGGTTTTATCGTTGAAGGAAATTTCGGCGGTGTTGCGGGCTACCATGTCGCCCACAATCTCCTTCCAGCTGTTTTTTACGGTAAACTGCGAGATCTTCACATCCAGTTTTTCCTGGCGAAAGAGCTCGCTGATGGCATCGCCCAGTTTTATAAGATTACTTTTTTTTGCCATAACCCGTTAATATGTTTTGCGGTGTGAAAAGCGCTTCAACTCGCTCAGCGCCCCGGGGCAGGATTTATAAATATTTCTTCGGGCTCGGGCTTTTCATCTCTTCGCTGGCCTTTATTACCTTGTCCTTCAGCGATTCTTTAAAGTCAAGCATTTTCTGGCGGATGTCGTTATCCGAGGCACCAAGTATCTGCACAGCCAGTATGCCCGCATTTTGAGAGGCGTTTACCGCCACTGTAGCCACAGGCACACCATTGGGCATTTGAACAATGCTCAGCAGGCTGTCCCAGCCATCAATGCTGTTGCTGCTTTTTACCGGCACTCCGATAACAGGAAGCGGTGTGAGCGAAGCCACCATGCCCGGCAAATGCGCAGCGCCACCGGCCCCGGCAATAATTACCTGCAAGCCGCGCAAATGCGCTGTTTTAGCATACTCCACCATTTTTTCGGGTGTGCGGTGTGCCGATACAATGTCAATTTCAAACTCAATGTGAAACTGCTTTAAAATATCGGCTGCTGCCTGCATGGTGGGCAGGTCGCTTTGGCTGCCCATAATGATGCCTACTTTTGGATTGCTCATGGTATTGCGGGTTTCGTATTCTTTAGTCGTGTTTCCTGTATCGAAGAGCGCTATGTGTTTGTTATTGCCTTATTAAATATGAATAGCACGCTTGCCGGTAGCATCCAGGCAGGCTTCTTTCATGCTTTCTGTAAACGTTGGGTGCGCGTGGCTCATGCGGCTGATGTCTTCGGCACTGGCCCGGTACTCCATGGCCACCACGGCTTCGGCAATCATGTCGGCCGTGCGCGGACCAATCATGTGCACACCCAGAATTTCATCGGTGGCTTCATCGGCCAGCACTTTCACAAAGCCGTCGGTATCCATGCTGGCGCGGGCCCTGCCGCTGGCCTTAAATGGAAACGAACCTACCTTGTATTTTTTGCCCTGCTCTTTCAGCTGCTCCTCGGTATAGCCTACCGCCGCTACTTCCGGCCAGGTGTAAACCACGCCGGGAATAAGGTTGTAATTAATATGCGGTTTCTGCCCGGCCATCATTTCGGCTACATACACACCTTCCTCTTCGGCTTTGTGTGCGAGCATAGCGCCTTTTACCACATCGCCAATGGCGTAAATGCCATCCACGCTGGTTTTTAAATGATCGTCGGTTTCAATGCGCCCGCGGTTATCCACCTTTACGCCAATCTTCTCCAGGCCCAGGTTATCGGTATACGGGCGACGGCCTACGGCCACCAGGCAATAGTCGCCTTTTATCTCCACATCCTCATCCTTGGCATTTTTTGCGCTTACGGTTACTTCTTTAGCGCTGGCTTTTACACCGGTTACTTTGTGTTTGAGCATAAACTCAAAGCTGAGGTCTTTTTTCAGCACGCGCTGCAGCTCTTTGCCCAGGGCGCCGTCCATACCGGGAATGATGCGGTCCATAAATTCCACCACGCTTACCTTGCTGCCCAGGCGGCCATACACGCTGCCCAGCTCAAGGCCAATAACGCCACCGCCAATAATGATGAGATGCTTTGGCACTTCGCTCAGCTCCAGGGCTTCGGTGGAAGTGATGATGCGCTTTTTATCAATTTCAATACCCGGCAGGCTGCTGGGCTTTGAACCCGTGGCAATAATGGTTTTGGCAGTTTCTACCTGCTCTTTGCTGCCATCGGCTTTGGTTATTTCAATATGGTTTTTATCAACAAAAGAGCCGTGCCCGGTATATACGGTGATCTTATTTTTTTTCATCAGGTAATCAATGCCGGCAACGGTCATTTTTACCACGCCGCGCTTGCGCTCTATCATTTGTTTGATGTTTACCTTGGGCGCCTTTACATCAATGCCATGCTCTTCAAAATGGTGCACTGCATTGTAAAAATGCTCGCTCGAATCGAGCAGGGCTTTGGAAGGAATACAGCCTACATTGAGGCAGGTGCCTCCCAGTGAGGGATATTTTTCCACCAGCGCGGTTTTCATGCCCAGCTGGGCGCAGCGAATGGCCGCCACATAGCCTCCGGGGCCGGCGCCGATAACAGTTACGTCAAATTTTTCCATATAAAGGTTTACTAGGTTGTGTTGAAACGAGGCCCTAAGTTACAGGTTTTTATTTATACTGTAAGTGGAATCTTTTGGCCTGCAAAAACGCAAGGCCCCTGGCTTTTAGCCTGTTAGAACATAAGGTGTTTGCCGCTGCCGTTTCCGCCGTTGCAGCAGCTATTCATCTTCCCAAAGCAATGCGCTTATTTTCCAGCCGTCGTCTTCTTTCACCAGCTGAAAAAACTTGTGCCCGCGTTGTGTAAAAGGCTTGCCGTTCAGTATTCCGCTTTTTTCATAATGCGCATAATGTTGTGCAATATTACCGGTTACCCGGGTTTCCTCCGCCAGCACATACTCGCTGGAATTTTTCAGGCTCCCGTCGGCCAGCAGCTTTGCGCGTGGCGCCATAAAGCTTTGTAAATCATAAATGCTGTTCTTTTCATTGGCCCGGTGAGTGATGGTGGCTCCTGGAATGAACACCGTATGTAGCAAGTGCAGCGGCGCGGTCTGGCCCTTGTTGTCAAAGGCGCTGAAAAACAGTTTCACGGCGGTGGCTATCAGCAGCTTATCGCTGGCAATGCTGTACACCTGCAGCGTTTCGTTGTCAATACTGATCTCTTTTTCGTAATGCAGGCCCAGGTTTTTGAGTAAGTGAATGGAAGAATCGTTCTGCGCCAGGGTAATGGCCGATATTTTTTCATAATGCGCATTTTCAAGCTTTTTGGAAAGCAGGGCCTGTGTGGCCTCAAAGGCATAGCCCTTGCCGTTGTAGGCTGGCAAAAATGCAAAGCCAATGTCGGGATGCGGCAGGTAATCGCGCTTAATAAAGGTAACCAGCCCGATGGAGGCATTGCCGTTCTTCAGCTTCACCACCCAATAATCGGTGGCCGGATTTTTCCGGATTTTTTCAATATAGGCAAGGGCGTCGCCGGGCGTATGAATGTTGCGGTTGCCGATAAATTCGAGCCAGCCGCGGGTATTCATCAGCTCCTGCATAAAGGCGCCGTCGCTTAAGGTAAGGGGTTCTATTAAAAGTCGTGACGTAGATATAAATTGCATAGGCAGTTCTGTGTTTCTTGTTTTTTATTTTGTGTTATTTGAGTTTTTAATTGCGCGTAAAGAATAAAGGCGTGGCCATGGTAATAAAATAGAAGCCATGCGCCAAGAAGGGGGGAGTATGGTGCGTTTCTGCTATTGTATGCCTGCTGCCCTTAAAAACCATGGAAACAAACACACACCAGGCAATCACCGCAGCGAGGAGCAGCAGCAGCCGGAGCCAAAAGGGTTTGACTCTGAGCCCGCCGGGAAAAGTGGCTTGGTCAGGTGCTTTTTTCATAGTTTATAATCAAATATAACGAAATGCGGTCGAAATTAAAACAGAATAGATTTAAAAATGCTTGTTACTGAAAGGAATTAGAGGCTTTTTAAAAGGAGGCGATCACCTCAAAACCGGTTGCTTCACCTCAAAAAATAGAGATCGAAGTGCATAACAATTAACTTAATGGTAAGTTTTTAAACCATCGTATATGAGATCAAAAGCCGGTACCCTTATTTTTATTATAGAAGATGATGATATTGCCCGGGCCTTTATAAAGCACGAGATTGAAAAAGAGTTTGCTGCATATCCCATCCGGGTGCTCGGATTCAGAACCGGCGAACAGTGCCGCCTAGTAAACGAGCTGCCCGACATAGCCGTGGTGGATTATTTTTTAAACAGCAGGTATAAGGAAGCCATGAACGGGATGGCCGTGGCCGAAATGCTGAAAAATAAAAATCCAAAAACAGAGATCATACTTTTTACAGCCGAGGAGAATGGGGAAATTGCACGCCGGGCAGTGGCCATAGGCATAAAAGACTATATTGTAAAGAATGAGCTCATGCTTTTGAAGCTGCGGACTTCGTTGCTGGAATGCATCATGCTCAAAAATCTGAAAACCGATCTCAAACGGCAAAAGGCCATGGTGCTGGGTGCCGTTTGTTTTGCCATACTGGTGCTGGGTACGGTGCTCAGCGTAGAGTTGCTGGTGCCTGCCAGATAGTTGAACGATTGGAGCTGAAAGTTGAAAGAAGAAACAGATTTTTTGGGCCGGCTTAGTTTAAGCCCCGGCATGCAGTCCTATTTTATTTCCCTCTGTATCCAGGCACACGGCAATGTACCCGGCCGGAATCTGGGTTCTGGGCGTTAATAGCTTTCCACCGGCTTTTTCCACTTTATCAATTACGGTTTGCACGGTGGGGCTTGCGTTCAGATAGATCATTGGCCCCTCGGCACCAGGTTTTAATCTGTCGTTTTTAACGAGGCAGCCGCTGAGAATGCCGCTCAGGCCCATAATGGTGTTGGGCAGGCGGGGAAAAAAAGCCATTTCTTCTTCATCCGTTTTGCGCGTCTCCATCTCCATATCAAAAATGGTTTCGTAAAATTTTTTAGCCCTGTTGAGATCCGTCACAGGAATATCGAACCAGTTTAACGCGTTGGTGCCCGCATTCATTTTTTTAAGCATGGTGTTTTTGTTTTAAGAACTATGCTGCAAAATTACTGCCTGCCAAGGGTAGCCAATTGTATAAATCGGTCATTTTTGTTTTTGGCCAGCTTGCCGGGGATAGCGCCCGAATATTTTTTTACTTCTTTAATAAAGTGCGCCTGGTCGCTGTAGTTTTGTTGTGGAAAAAGTTGGCCGGCTTTTAGCTGGCCAAAAGAAGCCCTGTAGCGCAGGATGGAGCAATAAGCTTTTAAAGAAAGGCCAAACCATGCTGTAAAATAACGGTTTATCTGGCGCTGGCTCCAGCCGCTGGTTTCGGCAGCTTTGGCCACAGTGGCACCACCGTTTGAGCCGTACTGAAAATCAAACAGCCGCATCTTTTTTTTATCGGGCGCTTCCGGAAGTTTTTTAAGCAGGATACCTGTTACGCATGCCGAAAAATCAGCCAAACTTAAAAAGGCTGCCGGATCAAACCGCCATGTTTCATCTGTGATCGTTTTGTCTTTGTTCAGGAGCGGAGTCATACTTTCGTTCAGAAAATATTCTGCAGCAGGCAGCTTAAAGCTGACCGCAAATGTGATGCTACGTGCTGGAATAATGTATTCTATTGGTTTTGTTGCCAGGCCCAGCAGCAGGTAGTGAACCGGCGCGCCGTTTTCTGAAAAAATGAGCAGGTCAAAATATCCGTCGGGCAAAACGGTAACGGCTTTTTTGTGTGGGCCTGTGTTTTTTAAATGCCAGAAATATTTTACAAAGGATGATAAAGGCGACGTCGGTTCAAAAAACTCATATTGAATATGGCGTTCACGTGGCATGGTGTTGAAAAACAGTTAGCGCTTAAATCTCAAATACAGAGCCAACAAAACAGTAAGAAAGCTTACAGTGATAGAGGCATACGACAGCATATCGCCAAACCGTGAAAAGAAAGTGAGCGTGTTATTGATATACAGGGGCTGTTCGATCACCGCCTCTTCCCACCAGTTGGTGGCCTGGTGCGTGTTGCCAAATTCATCTATAAAACAGCTGATGCCGGTATTGGCGCTGCGGGCTATTTGCCGGCGGTGCTCAATGGCCCGCAGTCGCGCATAGTTCATGTGCTGTATGTGGCCCGGTGTATTTTCCCACCAGCCGTCGTTGGTGATAATAAAAATAAGATTGGCTTTTTTGCGTACATAATTGCCGGTGTAATCGCTGTAAATGCTTTCGTAACAAATAACGGGGGCAATGTGGTCGCGCTGCAAGGAGTCGCTGAACACCGAGCGCTCATGCTGCAGACCCAGGCTTCCCGTAGTGCCACCCATATCAATGGCCATGCTCTCCAGCGGTTTAAACAGTGCAGGGAATGGCATGCGCTCCACACCCGGCACCAGTTTCGATTTGTGATACACCTGCACACGGTAGCGGTCTATCATCAGCCCGGTATTAAAATAATCGTAGTAGCCGCCCAGGCCTTCGCTCATGCGTGCAGTGGCCGTCACCTCACCGGGGCTGCGATAAACTTTATAGCTAGAGCCCCCGGTTACAATTTTCAGCTTCGGAAAACGGCTCAGCAAGCTATCGCGAAACCACTGGATCGGTTGGGAATTATCCAGGTGATCTTCGTCCAGGTCTTCGGTAATATAAGTTTCGGGCAATACCAGGTAATCGGTTTCGGGTGTGATTTTTCCCCGTACCTGTTTTAAGAACTGGAAAAACTGGCTTTGAAAGTCGAGGGTAAACTTAGTGTTGTATGGATCGATGTTGGGCTGCACCACCACCACGTGGCGCCTGTTGGCAACTTCGGCAAGCGGCTTGCGCCCCGCCAGCAGCAGGTAAGAAAGCAGGATGGGCGCTATAATTATAGCAGCCATTTTAAAAACAGGCTTTGAGAGCGGCTTTAATCCGGGGTTGTTTTTTAATACGTTAAAAATAAAAATATTCACCGCCAGCACCCAGGCGCTGCCGCCCGAAATGCCCGTGTACTCGTACCACTGCACCCAATAGTGGTTAAAGGCAAACACATTGCCCAGGCTCAGCCAGGTCCAGCTCAGGTCCCAAAGAGTGTGGCCGTATTCAAACGCCAACCACAGCGGAATGAGCAGCCACGCAGCCCATGATTTACCGATGCGGGCTTTAACAGAGGAAAAAATATAAAACACAATGCTCATGAGCAGTGCGTTGCAGATAAAAGCCATAAGGGCACCGCCAAAGGAGGCATAAACCACCCACCAGGTTACCATCACGTTCCACACCAGGAAGGTGAGGTAAGAGTATGCCCACAGCTTTAACCTGCGCTTAGGCGTTTCAGCGCTGGCCTGCAGCCGGTCTTCGATAATGAGCAGCGGCACAAAGCCAAAAAAAACGGCCATGGTCAGTTTCCAGTACCAGGCCACGGAAAGAAGAAGGGCAGAAAAAATGCTGAGCAGTAAAAAACGGGTGCTATTGGTCATAAAGTGACTAAGATAGGGTTTATTGCCGGGTTTTGGGTGTGGATAAATGGATTAAAATATGTTTAAATTTTAATTCTCTTCCTGTATAAAAAGTTAGCGAATTGGCTGCTTTAGCTGTATATTTGCCAATTGCTTTTTTGTATGATCGACGAAACTATTGAAGCTGCCGAGCCAAAGAAACTGTATCCCTACCAGGAAAAGGCCGTTAACGATATTTTTAATAAGCTGATGGAGCTGCCGCCCAATGCCAACCTCCTTTTTCAGTTACCTACGGGCGGTGGTAAAACCATTATCTTCAGCGAAATTGCCAAACGCTACATCGACAAGTTTAAGCGCAAGGTGCTTATTTTAACACACCGCATCGAGCTGGGCAAACAAACCTCCAATGTGCTTACACATGCCGGCATTTCAAACAAGGTAATTACCAGCGACGTGAAACAGCTGCCCCAGCAAAGCCATTACCAGAGCTTTATTGCGCTGGTGGAAACGCTGAACAACCGCCTGCAGGAGAACGACCAGTTTATTGAAGACATCGGGCTGGTGATTGTGGATGAGGCGCACAACAACTCTTTCCGTAAGATCTTTCATTATTTTAACGATGTAAACATATTGGGTGTTACCGCTACCCCGCTCAGCAGCAATAAAAAGCTGCCGCTGTATCAAACATACTCCAGCCTTATTGTGGGCGAAAGCATTTCGAACCTGATTGAGCAGGGCTACCTGTGCGAGGGGCAAACCTTTTCGTACGATGTAAACCTGAGCTCGCTGCGGGTGGGCAATAATGGAGAGTTTACCGTGGGCTCACACGAAATGCTCTACACTCAGGCCATTATGCAGGGCAAACTGCTGGAGGCGTACGAAGAAATGTCGATGGGTAAAAAAACGCTCATCTTCAATGCGGGTATTCTTACCAGCCGTGCGGTTTACGAAACCTTTAAAACCAAAGGTTATCCCATTCGCCACCTCGACAGTACGTTCAGCGATAAGGACCGGGTGGAGGTGCTGGACTGGTTCCGCAAAACCAAAGACGGCATTTTAACCTCGGTAAGTATTTTAACCACCGGGTTCGATGAGCCCGAAGTGGAAGCCATCATCCTGAACCGCGCCACCAAATCATTAACACTGTATCACCAAATGATTGGCCGCGGCAGCCGTGTGCTCCCGAATAAAAAGAAATTCAACATCATTGACCTGGGCAATAACTCGCGCCGCTTTAATTTGTGGCAGTACCCTATTGACTGGAACCACGTGTTTACCTCGCCGCACATGTACCTGGAGCAGCGCTACAAGGACGAGTGGGACTACGAGATGGTGAACGATTACGATCTGCCGCCTGAGATCCGCGAGCGTTTCCTCAACTCCAGCGCCGAGGCCTTTATTGTGCGCGACCATTACCTGATGGCCATTCGCAAAGGCAAAAAACCGCAAACGGTGATTGATGAAAGCCTTGAAGATCACTTTGCCCGCATTAAGGACAATGCCTCTGATTTTGACGAAGCCATGGAATTGTTTAACCTGCTGGGCGAGGAAATGAAGTACCGCATGAAACAATTCGGCCGCTGCATCAATTCTACCAACAACCATACCGACTGGCAAACGCAAACCTACATGAGCAAGCTGCGCCGCCGGCTTATGACTTATTACGCTGAAAATGAAGCTTAAGCTTATTTATACCCTCTCGGGCTACTTATCGCTGCTCATTGGCCTTGCAGCCGCTTTGTGTATTTATCGCCCGGGCCTTATGTTTTTGGGGATGCTGTTTGCATTCCTCGGATTTATAATAGGAGGCGTGAATGTTTTCCTGAATATGAAATATTTCTGGCAGGAAGAAAAATATCCCAAGGGTTATCTTGGTATTTTTTTGAGTTCCACACCGGTGCTTTTCATACTGTTTTTGATTATCAAAGCAAAGCATTGATTTTTGAGGAATTTTAAAATCTTGAATAAATGATCACTTCACAGGTTAAGTTATGCTGAACTTGTTTCAGCATCTCGAAGAATTTTGTGATGAAATTTCGAGACCCTGAAATAAATTCAGGGTGACAGTGTATGCCGGAGTTTTCACTGAACTTCCCGAAACAAGTTCGGAACAAGTGTTTCAGTATTTCGGTAATCTACACCCACTCAATCCCCTTCTTTAATAATTGAAGTGTTTTTTCCTCTTCTGAATTCTTTGCCGGCTTAAAATCGTATTCCCAACCGGCGGTTTTGGGCAGGCTCATTAAAATGGATTCCACGCGGCCGTTGGTTTCCAGGCCAAATTTAGTCCCTTTGTCGTATACCAGGTTAAACTCCACGTAGCGACCGCGGCGAAGCAATTGCCATTGTTTGTTGTTTTCGGTAAATGATTTGTCTTTGTTTCGATTTATCAGCTCCGTATAAACCGGTGCAAAGCTTTCACCCACCTCTTTCCAAAAAGCAAGATTTTGTTCAAAGCTCATTTCGGCATCGGCATTCAGCCGGTCGAAAAAGATACCGCCCACGCCCCGCGTTTCCTTACGGTGGCTGATGTAAAAGTAATCATCCGCCCATTGCTTAAACTTTGTATAATAATCCGCGTGGTGCTTATCGCATACTTTTTTTAATTCGCCATGAAAAAAAGCGGCGTCTTCCTTTACAATGTAGTGCGGGGTCAGATCGATGCCGCCACCCAGCCATCGCACACCTCCATCCATCTCAAAATAACGCACGTTCATGTGAATAATAGGCACCATGGGGCTTTGCGGGTGTATAACAATGGAAACCCCGGTGGCAAAAAAATGTGGCCTGTCTTTTTTTTCTTCCTGGAATAACGAATGTGCGCCTTCGCGGAATAAAAAATCGGGAGCTTCGCCCTCTACCGCGCTAAACAGCACGCCTCCTTTTTCAATCACGCGGCCGTTGCGGATAATACGGGTACGGCCGCCCCCACCTTCTTCCCGCAGCCAGTTTTCTTCCTCAAAAGTAGCGTTACCGTCAGCAGTTTCAAGAGCCTTGCAAATACTATCCTGCAGCGTTTTCAGCCACCCGGCAATGTGTTCGCGGCTTACTTCCATCCCGTTTTTTGCAATTGGTAATTGTTGTATCTGAAAATGTACACCCCCCGGTTATCAAAGCCGGTGCTCAGGTCGGGCCGGTTAAATTTAAAGCGCATGTAATTGGTTTCCATGGGCAGGTTGTTGAGGTTGTGCACAAAATCAGGCCCGTTTTCTTTCAGGTTCTTCAGGTAATAATAAGCAATGTCAAAGCCCATAAAATAATAATCGCTGGGCGTGGTTTCCTGCTGCTGCATGTAATAATCGCGCACCGGGCCATAGCTGCCGGTATTCAGCAGGTTGTATTGGTGCGGAAAAGTGTAGTTGAGCTGGTTCAGGTATTCCTGGTCAATGTTTTCGTTGCTACTGGTGTTTTCCCAGCCGCACAGCACAATGTCTTTTCGATCGGCAAACAGGGCTAGCTGCGTGGTAAAATCGGCAATAAACACCTGGTTGTTGCTCAGCGACACCACAATGTTCTTGGCATCGGGCACATAGGCCGCTTTTACGCCGGGCAATCCGTGCGCCACGCGGATGGTATCCTTAGCTGTTTTGCCCAGGGCCTTTTGTTTTTCGTTGTAGTATTTTTTAAAGGCGCTTACAAAACCAAGCTCCTTCTTATCCTTGTCGTTGCCCGATATCAGGATAATGTTGGATTTGCCTTTCATGAGCGAATCAATGCAGTAATCGGCCAGGCTTTCGAGCAGCGTAAACTGCGATGGATTGGTTTTAGAGATATAGAAATTGTTGTAGAGTATTTTATTTTGCTGCGTAATGGGCGATACGATCGGAATGTGCAGCTCTTTTGCTTTTTTGGCAATGCTCTTAAAGCCGTTGGCATACAGCGGACCGAAAATAAAATCAAAGTCTTTGAATTTCGGATCGTTCACCAGCTTCATCAGTTTTACAGAGTCTTCGTCAACGTCATACAGTTCCAGGTTCGGCTCAAAGCCGGCACCCGCCAGCGAATCCATGGCCCGCTTAAAGCCCAGGTAAAAGTCCACCGCCAGGGCAGGCACAGCCGGAAAGCTGCCGCCCGTTTTTACCAGGTTCGAAAGATCCATGCCGAGTGTTTGCTCCAGCTTAAAGGGAAGAATGAGTGCTACGGTGTAATTTGATTTTTTTGGTTTTGATACGGGCTTAAACAGCGAGGAGTCGACCGCCGGTGGAGGAGTGGTTTTAGGCTCTTTGGCCACCGGCGGATTTTTATTTTCCTTCACTGGGTTTTTGTTTTCTTTGAGTTCTTTCGGGGCGGGTTTGCGCCTGGGCTTTTCTCCCACAATCAGCAGCTGCCCGTCTTTTACACCTTCGCTCAATATGGGATTGTAGGCCAGCAGCTGTTTTTCGCTGAGGTTAAATTTGTGGGTGATGGAGTACATGGTTTCGCCTTTTGAAACCCTATGGCTGATGTATTTGCTGGTGTCTACGGCAGGCGTGCTGCTGGCCGTTGCGGGGCCGGCCACAGATCCCGGCGCCGGTATTTTTATTTCCTGCCCGGCCTTTGCGCCCGCTTTTAATTCAGGGTTCAGTACATACAGCTCATCCAGCGTTACGCTGTAAAGTTTTGAAATGGCGTAGAGGCTCTGACTCTTCTCAATCTTGTGAATGTAATAGCGTTTGCCCTCAATGGTTTGTATATTGCCCGATTTGTTTTGCGATAGAAGCGCAACCGACAAAAGACAAAATATAAAAGATAAAAAATGAGAGTGTATATAATTGGATTTGTGCATTAACTACAAGCCAGGCTTACCCGACCTAATATTTTTTATTAATAATTAAACACTAAGAATTAAAAGCTAATTACTCCCATTCAATAGTAGCCGGCGGTTTGGAGCTGATGTCGTACACCACGCGGTTCACGCCTTTTACTTTGTTGATAATATCGCTGCTTATTTTTGCCAGGAACTCGTAGGGCAGGTGGCACCAGTCGGCGGTCATGCCATCGGTGCTGCTTACGGCGCGCAAGGCCACCACGTTTTCGTAGGTGCGCTCATCGCCCATCACCCCCACGCTTTGCACGGGCAGGTAAATAGCGCCGGCCTGCCACACTTCCTTATACAGGTTGTGCGTTTTTAAGCCTTCAATAAAAATAGAATCCACTTCCTGTATCACGCGCACTTTTTCTTCGGTAATTTCGCCCAGAATGCGAATGGCCAGGCCAGGACCGGGGAAGGGGTGGCGGTTCAAAATGTTTTCGTCGAGCCCCAGCGTTTTGCCCACGCGGCGCACCTCGTCTTTAAACAGACTGCGCAGGGGCTCCACCACTTTTAATTTCATATACTCGGGTAGGCCACCCACGTTGTGGTGCGATTTAATAGTGGCCGAAGGGCCTTTTACGCTCACGCTTTCAATCACATCGGGATAAATGGTGCCCTGCGCCAGCCATTTGGCGTCGGTTACCAGCTTCGATTCCTCGTCGAACACATCGATAAACACCTTGCCAATGGCCTTGCGTTTTTTCTCAGGATCGGAAACCCCGTGCAGGGCCTCGTAAAATTTCTGCTTGGCGTTTACGCCTTTTACATTCAGGCCCAAATGTTTGTAAGAATCCAGCACACTTTCAAACTCATTTTTACGCAGCAGGCCGTTGTCAACAAAAATGCAGTGCAGGTTTTTGCCAATGGCGCGGTGCAATAGCAGGGCTGCCACGCTGCTGTCAACGCCGCCGCTCAGGCCTAGTATCACTTTATCGCTGCCCAGTGTTTTTTTAAGCTCGGCAATGCTGGTTTCCACAAAGGAGTCGGGGGTCCAGGTGCCTTTGCAACCGCAAATGCCCATCACAAAATTCTTCAGTATTTTGCTACCCTCGGCGGTATGGTACACTTCGGGGTGAAACTGGATGGCGCGTGTATTTTCGCCCTCAATGCTGTAAGCAGCAATTTTTACATCGTGTGTGCTGGCGGTAATTTTATAATTGGCAGGTATTTTAAGAATCGTATCGGCGTGGCTCATCCACACCACCGAGTTTTCGTTCACATCCTTAAACAATTTCTCATCGCGGTCCACAATTTCGAGGTGGGCCCGGCCATACTCGCGCGAGTTGGATTTGCCTACTTCGCCGCCAAAAAAATGGGCCAGGTATTGGGCGCCAAAACACACGCCCAACAGGGGCAGCTTGCCTTTTATGGCCGAAAGATCCACTTGTGGCGGGCTCTCTTCCCTTACGCTGTGCGGGCTTCCTGAAAGGATCACGCCTTTGATGTTGGGGGTTATTGTGGGTACTTTGTTGTAGGGATGGATCTCGCAGTAAACGTTCAATTCCCGCAGGCGGCGGGCAATGAGCTGTGTAAATTGGGAGCCAAAATCTAAAATGAGGATTTGCTCTTGCATAGGCCCACAAAAATACAATTTAATTTTTGCTCAAAATACCTTATTTACAGCGGGTTAAACATATTTTAATAAAAATGCCCGCTTTTTATTGTCAAACATAAAAAATATGTATATTTGCAATCTCAAAATTTTTGAGGAAGTTCGGGGTGTAGCGTAGCCCGGTATCGCGCCACATTTGGGATGTGGAGGTCGTCAGTTCGAATCTGGCCACCCCGACTTGAAAAGCCCTCCATGATAATGGAGGGCTTTTTTATGTATTTCAGTCAATGTATTACGTCTACATTTTATACAGCAAATCGATCGACCGTTTTTATACAGGCAGCACTGAAAATCTTGAAAATAGGCTGTCTCATCATAATGGCGGCTATAACCGGTCTACCAAAGCCGGTGCGCCCTGGGAAATAGTAAAAACCTTTACTTGCGCAAATAGAAAAGAAGCCTTGCAACTGGAAATAAAAATTAAAAAAAGAGGCGCTAAGCGTTTTTTAGAAGATCTCAGCGCGTAGCCTGGTATCGCGTGGCGCCTTTGGCGCCAAGGTCGTCAGTTCGAATCTGGCCACCCCGACTTGAAAAGCCCTCCATGATAATGGAGGGTTTTTTTATGTATTTCAGTCAATGTATTACGTCTACATTTTATACAGCAAATCGATTGATCGTTTTTATACAGGCAGCACTGAAAATCTTGAAAATAGGCTTTCTCATCATAATACGACACGTTAAATCAAATGTCAGCTGCATCTTTTTATTTGTCCACTATTAAACGCTGCCTGTGTTTATCCCCTGTTGCGGCAGTCAACACCAACGTGTAGATTCCTTTCTCAAGCGAGCCTAAATCTATCTTTGCATCATTCGTACTCTGTATGTCTTTTGTAAGGCTAACTTGTCCTATGATGCTAAATAGTTGAATCTTCGTAAAAGTGAATGAAGCATCGCTCTTTATAAAAACAAAATCTTTTGCCGGGTTAGGATAAATGCTTAAAGCATCTTGATTTAATTCTTTTATCCTTGAGATTATCCAAACCGGAATTTTAGCGGACTGAGCATTTAAAACTTCGTCGGTTTGATGATTGGTGCTGTTGCGCCATACAAACGCCACCACCGACATTTTGTTTTCATTATAAGCTGCAGGAACGGTGTAGCTAAATGCATGACTGAAGGTTTGTCCGATAACCGGTGTGGAAGGCAGCAAATTATTTAAACTCCATGAGGTGGGTAATTTAGCTCTCGCTACATGCCTGTGAACAAATCCAACGATGGGATCTCCCTGCCCGAAGAAAGGATTTCCAGGCAACCCGTCGAAAAAGTTAACCTGATGATACCCCGAAGTGGATCCTATAACAGAATCTTCTACAACATACAATCCAATTCTATAATCCCCGGTTGGCAAATTAGAAGTGAAGGCGCCGGTAACGGTAGAATTTATAACTCTACCCGATGCGTTCCATGACGGAGATATGCTTAAACTTACGCTCGATGCAACTGCTAACCGGTTTTGAATTTTTGCATCCCACTGATTGTAATATCTGCCAACATTCGTAGATGCACCTCCGGGGTTAATCCTGTCTATTGCACCAAGTGGCGCTCCCAATGCATAGGCAAAAGAAATGGTGTCAATGGTGTTAAAATTCATCGCGTCAACGGGCTGATAGGAATGAAGCGATACCGGTATCAGGTTTGGATATTTAGCGGACATGGAGTCAACATAATAGCTGCCCATAGGGCAGTTGCCGCATTTGGCACCCGAAAATTCCTCTAATAATACTTTTTTTTGAGCAAATGCGATCACCGCCAGCATTTGTATCACGATTACTAATTTTGTTTTCATTGATAATGGTTTTATAGGTTAGTTGGTTTAAGTTGTATTCCGCTCCTGAAAATTTGTATTGGTTTATGAATGCATCAACCATCTAAAAATACCCTCTGTGCAGAGGGAAAAGCAAAAAAGCGCCTATGAAAAAACTAGGACGTGAAAATATTTATGCTGTTGATAGTCAAAAACATACAGTTGTATCTTGTTTCTCATACAGCACTGAAGTTTTTTACTGTAATTTAAAGAGCAACATTTGGATAAGCTTACAATTACACTGCAAAATTTTATTCATGAAAGCGCTTTCCAATTTCATAAACAGCCAAGTTCGCATCGAAAAAAAAGATCTTGAGGTTATTCTGTCGCATTTTGAAAAACGTATGGTTCCCAAAGGAAAATTTGCCATGAAGCAAGGGCGCCTGGCCAAGGAGTATTATTTTGTGATATCGGGCGGCCTTCGCGTGCACCACCGGGTAAGGGACAAAGAAATAACAGCCTGGGTGGCACTTGAAAATACCATTCTTGCCGATCTCATCAGCATCAAAAGTGGTAAGCCTTCCAGGTTCAGTTTCCAGGCTATTGAAGCCACCGAGCTTTTTGTAATCAAAGCCGGAAAGATGGAAGAGCTTTATTCCAGGTTTCCGCAATGGCAGCAATTTGGACGGCTCATTTGGGAAGAGGCGTTTGTAAATATTCTGGAAGGCATTCTTCAATTCCAGAGTCTTCCGGCCGCAAAGCGCTATTCCGAGATGATCCCGGCGGATCTGTTGAATCGCGTTCCGTTAAAGCAGATCGCTTCCTTTCTGGGCGTCACACCTTCTTCACTAAGCAGGTTGAGGAAAAATACCCGGTAATGTTTTATTGCCATTTGGCAATTTTTCGAACGCAGAGCAAGCGTAACTTTACATCTATTACGCTCGCTCATGAAACAAACATCTTATAGCTTTCTGCTGGGTTTTACCCTGTTCGGAACAGCCATGTGGTTCTTCGGCAATTTATATGAAGCCGTGGTGCTGGGACCCAATATGATAGGGATAGGCCATTCGTACGAACGCCTGCTTCACTGGCAACAGTTTTTTGTGGTTACCAACCCTGTTCATTTTTATGTTCCCTTCACCCAGCTGGCGCTTGTTACCCTATTAGTGCTTTATTTCAAAACCTCTCCGGCACTTGCAAATATCAAAAGCAACCTTGGTTGGTCATCAGTCTTTCAGCTGGTTTCCCTTATTATCACTGTTTGCATTATTACGCAAATCAATTTCACCATTTTTTTTGGAGATCTGCCGGCGCACAAGAATGAGGTTGCCACCCTGGCGTTTTGGTGGAACGTTTTAAACCTTGCCAGATTGCTTACCACAGGCATTGGGCTTTATTTTTTTATGAAAGCCTATATTAGAATCCTGCGGATGGTTTAAGTGATATGGGGAAGTTTGAGTAATTATGCATTTGGAGGTTTGAACCCAAATAAATAATTTCGCGCAAAAATTATGGAAACAGCAGCAAACAAACTCACAGCAGAAGAAGAAAAAAAATTGATCGTGCTTACCCTTAACGATTATCTTCAGGGCCGCCCGGTAAAAGACATCGAAAGGCTCCGGGGCGCCTTTCACCCCGATGCATATATCAGAACCATTATAGACGGAAAACTGGTTCAGTGGACACTGCCGCAATATTTGGACCTGGTGGCCCAGGCAGCAATACAGGAGTGCCAGCCCGAACTTCTTTCATATACCTGGGATGGAGACACCGGTTCGGCCCACGTACAATTAACGTTTGACACCTTTCGGTTTATTGACCGGTTTAACCTGATCAAGTTAAACGGAAAATGGCTGATCGTGGATAAAATCTCCTATCGCCAGGAACCTGTGTGAGAAGTTGCTGGGTAAATAAAACCAAAAACCAATCTCAGCCAAAAGAGCTATATTTGCACCAGTAATTAAGTTCTTTCGTTAATTTCTTTATCAACCGGAAAAGGTTTTACTTAATTGTAGATTAATAGGGAATCGTGTGTAAATCACGAGCTGTCGCGCAACTGTAAGTAACACAAATCTTTCGCCAATATATGTTCACTGTACCGGCTATCGGAACGGGAAGAACGGCGAAAACGTTACAAGCCAGGAGACCTGCCTCTTCCGAACCTGCCCTGCAAGGGTGGGGTTGACGATGCTTTCGCGATTTAAAGCCACAGTCAGGGTATAAACATGCCGTCACATGCTTTCAGCAGCCTGTGTTCATTCCGGGTGTATGCCTTCCTTATTTAATTCGTGCAGCATTGTGACGTTCGGCCAAAGAGCTTTTAAACGATTTATACATCTTTTTAAAAGCAAACATGCAAACAAACAACAGCTACCCGCCCAGCGGCAGCATCGAAGAAAAGATCCGCCAATCTGAAACGCGCATTTTTAAAGCCGTATTTCCCAACACCACCAATCATTACGATACCCTTTTCGGGGGAACCGCCATGCAGCTGATGGACGAGGCGGCATTTATCACGGCCACCCGCTTTAGCCGCCAGCGCATGGTAACCGTAAGCAGCGACCGCATTGATTTTAAAAAACCCATTCCCGCCGGCACCATCGTCGAGCTCATCGGCAAAGTATCCTATCTCGGCAATACAAGCATCAAAGTGCGGGTGGAGATCTACATCGAGCAGATGTATTCTGACCATCGTGAAAAAGCGGTGAGTGGCGAATTCACCTTTGTGGCGATTGATGAAAACAAACAGCCTGCTAAAGTTCTTAAATAACCCGCATACACATATAAACAAAAACAATGAAAACAATTCTACTCAGCGCAGGCCTGTTTGTTATAACAAATGCTGCCAGCGCACAAACCACCTATAGCCTGCAGGCTGTGGGCGAAGGAAACTTTGGAACCCCTAACGGCGATGTGTTTAACATCAGCCTTACCGGCACCGCCGTCACCGTTTCGGGAGCCCTTTATCAAACCGCCAACAGCACAACCATTGGCATTGATGTGTTACAGGATTTTGAAGTGGTGGGTAACAAAGCCATCCTGTTATCCAAACCCTTTTCTTCGCCGGCGATCGTGATCGCAAATTATCCTTCGTTTGCCAACATTGCAACATTCACCGCTTCCGGATTTCCGCAATCGGTGGTAAGGGCCAGCCATACAAAAGCCTATGTAAGCGCCACCAACCCCGATGCCATCCTGCAAATAAACATGACCGGCAATAGCATTGCCGCCGTTTCAGACCCCTCAGCCAGCATCAGCGGCACGGCTGATTATATGGTGGCCACCAACGGATTTGTTTATGCAGCCATTGGTTCAAAAATTATAAAGATTGACACTGCCGCCAGCGCCGTAGTGGGCGCCATTAATCCCGGGCTTGGCAACATAGATGGCATGGTGTTGGATACCCTGGGGCAGGACATCTGGATTTTGGGAAAAACCGGCGGCACTCCGTCGGTGGTGAAAATGGAAGTAGCGCTAAGCGACCTCTTGAACCCGCCGGTTGTATTTACGGGTATTACCACCGCAGGTTACCTGCGTTTTTGCAACAACAAACTTTATTTTCTTTCCAATAAAAGCGTTTATACCTACAACCTGGCCACGCTCACAGTGCCTTCAACGCCGGTATACACCAGCACCTTGTCGGGCAGCTGGGACTTCGCCTACGGCAAATCGTTTTTTGTTGAGAACATTACGGGCAACCTGGTGTTGGGCAGCGCCAATGCCTTTACCGGTCCTTCATTGTTTGAAATAGTGGATGGCAGCAGCTATACCGTGGCGGCTACCGGCAGCATCACCGGCTGCATGGGTGTAAACGAATTTGCGCTGAAAACAATTGTTTCAACCCCAACCGGCATCCAACCAGCACAGGCTTCATTCATTAGCGCGCTGTTTCCCAACCCGGCAAATGAAACCGCAACCCTTAATGTGAGCGATGCCCAGGCCGGGTATGTTGTAACCATTACAAACCAGTTGGGTCAGGAGATTTTGAAACAGGCTTTTACAGGCGGTCAGTGCCAGCTGCAGCTGCATACTATAAATACGGGAATGTATCGCGTAGATGTCCAGCAGCAAGGCTCAACGCAGCGCGCGTCACAACGTTTGATAGTTAACCACTGATAACTAAAAAACCCTTCACAGACAGCGAAGGGTTTTTAGTTTCAGTATCTGCTTCAGCGGTTACCAGATCCCGTTCGTTCCGGTAAGTATCAGCGGTTCGTTCTCGGTAACTACAATAGTGTGCTCGTGCTGGGCCATAAAGCCGCCCCGGTTGCCTGCCATGGTCCATCCGTCGCCCTGGGTTACGGCATAAGTAGAGGCTGTTGAAATAAATGTTTCGATGGCCACCACCGAATTTTTGCGGAACCGCGTGCGGTTGAGGGGATCCCTGAAATTGGCAATTTCGCTGGGCTCTTCGTGCAGGCTGCGCCCTATGCCGTGGCCTGTAAGATTTTTGATAACGCGGTGGCCTGTTTTGCGCGCCTCGGTTTCTATCAAATGTCCTATTTCAGAAATACGAACCCCGCCCCGGATGTTGGCAATGGCCTTGCGAAGAATGTGTTTGGAAACATCCACCAGGTGCTGGTGCCCATGAATATCGGCACCCAGAACAAAGGATGCGCCGTTATCCGACCAAAAGCCGTTGAGCTCGGCCGATACGTCAATGTTTACCAGGTCGCCTTCCTTTAAAATGGTTTTGTAAGACGGAATACCGTGGCAAAACTCATGATTTACGCTGATGCAGGTGCAGCCAGGGAATTTGTAGGTAAGGTGCGGCGCCGATCTTGCGCCAAAACCCGCCAGCAGTTGAGCGCCATAATCGTCCAGCTCTTTGGTGCTCATACCGGGTTTGGCAAAGTTTTGCATTTCTTTAAGGGTATAAGCAACGGCCTCGCTGATGTGTTTCATCCCGTTCAGTTCAGATTCTTTTGTGATGGACATATTGAGCTATTAAATAAGTTTACCCGGATTATGCAATAAAACAGGCAATACAAAGTTACTTAAAAAAATGATCCTGCCGGCGCCCGCTTGTACGGGTTGGTGATATATGTATTACTTTTGTGCCGATGCACCATCAGAAAAAGAAAGAAATTCTACCGGCCGTGGCGGCTGCCATATTTAACAGCCAGGGGCAGATACTCCTGCAAAAGCGCGGCGATGTGAATCAATGGTGCATTGTGTCGGGCCATGTGGAGTATGGCGAAACCGTTGAAGAGGCCATTCTTCGCGAGGTGCTGGAAGAAACCGGCGCCAGGGCCAGGGTGCTGCGGCTCATCGGCGTTTATTCTTCGCCAGTCTCTCAAACGTACCATTACGCTGATAAATCGGTGCAATACGTGACCTCCTATTTTGAAGTGGAGCTTTTGGACCCATTGGATCCTTATTTTTCAAGCGGTGAAACTCGGGTGCTGGAATTTTTTCCGAAAGATGCGCTGCCCGGCCAAATGGCACTGATAAGCGCGCATTGGTTATCAGATGCGCTAACAAAAGGCTCGGGCGCCTTCATGCGTTGAGGCACTGATACATCCTGTCATTTTTACTATCTTTGTACTATTCTGATGTCGTAATATTCAGAACCGGGAATAATTTCATGAAGGTTAAAGAAGAAAATAAGGAGAAATTTGCCGAAGCGATGGTTCATCTGGCCCAGGCCATTAAAAATGAAACGGAGAACTGCGCCAGGCTTTGCGGGGTTGTAACCGAAAAAGAGTTGATTGTTATCCTTTTTGTTGGCCGGCGCAAAAACGTAAAAATGAGCGATATTGCCGATAACATAATGGCCCCCATGAGTACCTTAACCAGTATTGTGGATAAGCTGGTTGAAAGAGGGCTTATTACCCGCGACCATTCGGGCGAAGACCGCCGGGTTATTAATGTGTCGTTAAGCGCTGCCGGGAAAGCGGCGTATCATAAGGTAAACGATAAAAAGAAAAAGCTTGCAGAGTCGGTTTTGTCTAAACTTACTGAGAAGGAACAAGCGCTGATTACCAAGTATTTGAACCGGATCGCCTCCGAGATGACAACGGTTAAATAAAAAAGCTTGGCAGTTTATTACGAGTGCCGTAATATTATGCTGTCGAATCAATTTAATGAATACACAGATGCAGCACCATCCATTTCCATCCGCCCTTTCATCGGCTCAAAGGATTTTGAAACATCCAGGAAGTTTTATGCCGAGCTGGGCTTCGAAGAATTTGTAATCGATGCACAATTGTCGGTGTTCAATGCAGGGGGTGTCTCTTTTTATTTGCAAAATGCCTATGTAAAAGACTGGATCGAAAACACCATGCTGTTTCTGGAAGTAGGGGATGTGGATCAGCATTGGCTGCAATTGCAGGCATTGGACCTGGCGAATAAGTATAACGGTGTAAAAATGACCACAGTGCAGCGCAACGATTGGGGCGATGAATACCACCTGCTGGACCCTGCCGGAAACCTCTTGCATTTTGGAATGTTCCATAAAAAATAATTTTCTTGTTACAAGTAAAAGTTACATTATTAGAATAAGTTGTCGAGCGGAATCGAGCCGTGTAGCCGATGGTTTAAGGTCTCGATTCCCGAGGCAAGCTCGGTACAAGCGTTTTAGCATCTCAAACCCTGAAACGAGATCAGGGCGACTTCGATTTTTTGACCTACCCCGATGAAACGTTTCGGAAAAGCAGAGGAGGCGGCCAAAGCCATTCTCTTTTTGGCGTCGGATGATAGCAGCCACATAACGGGTATTGATTTGATAGTGGATGGCGGGAAATCGATTAGCTGGTAATGGCTTAAACGTAAAGAACCATTAAACATTTCGGTTTAATGGTTCTTAACTGATGCAATAACGGTTTGCTATTTTTCCATTCCTGGAAATTCGGCAAGCTTTTTATATGTAAGTTTTTTATTTTTTGTTTCGCTCTCCACCGCCCACACGGCCATGGCGTATAACACCGGGTGCAGCCGTTTTCCGGCGCTGCTCAGCGAATAGGTGACATAGGGCGGCACTACGGGCTTTGCCTTTCGCACAATCAGCTCGTCTTCCTCCAATTGTTTCAGGTGCTGTATCAGCACCTTTTCGGTAATCTGGGGCATGGCCTTTTTTATCTCGCTGTAGCGCCGGCTGCCGCCCAGCAGATTAAACAGAATAATGGGCTTCCAGTAGCCGCCTATCTTCTCCATCACATAGGTAATGGGGCATTCCTGATTGGCTAGCTTTTTATTTTCCTGTATGGTGGAGGCTTCTTTGATCTTCGTCATAATACATACTTTGGGGTTAGTACTTGTTAAAAAGTAAGTGCAAATATAATTTTGTGGCATAAATTATAAAAATAAACAGCAACAATTATGAAAATTATCATCACAGGGTCATTAGGCAACATCAGCCGCCCGCTCACACAAAAATTAGTGGCTGCCGGCCACCAGGTAACTGTTATTACGCACAATCCAAACAGGGTTGCCGAAATAGAGAGTTTAAAAGCAAGCGCAGCCCTTGGCTCGGTAGAGGATATCGGCTTTTTAACGAGCACTTTTGCAGGCGCTCATGCGGTTTATACCATGGTGCCTCCCAATTTTGCGGTGCCCGATTATAAAGCCTTTAGCTTAAGGGTGGGACAAAATTATGCCAGCGCTATTCAGCAGGCAGGCCTCAAATATGTGGTTAACCTAAGCAGCGCCGGCTCGCCGCTGGCAGGCAAAGGGCCGCTTACCGGGTACCAAAACCTGGAAGAAAGCATCGATCAACTGAAGGATGTGCATGTAATGCACCTGCGCCCGGGCGGGTTTTATTCAAATTTTTACGGAAGCATTGGCATGATAAAACACCAGGGGATGATCGGGAATAATTTTGATGAAACGGTTAGCATGGTATTATCGCACCCGCACGATATTGCAGCGGCTGCGTTTGAAGCGCTAAACACCTGCTCGTTTCGCGGTACGGAAATAAAATACATTGTGAGCGATCAGAAAAACGGGAAAGAGATAGCTGAAATCCTGGTTGGTGCGATAAACCAGCCCAACCTGAAATGGGTTGCCTTTTCGGATGAACAATTACTGCAAGCGCTGATTCAGAACGGTTTTTCGGCCAACGCAGCGCAGCACTACATTGTGGATATGGGTATTGCTATGCGCCAGGGATTGTTGGAAGAGCATTACCGGCAAAATAAACACGCTGTTTACGGTAAGATTGGTTTTGACGCCTTTGCCAAAGAATTTGCGATGGCTTATCTACATAGCTGATCCTGCAAACCTTCAAGGTTTTGCTGCATTGCGCGTTCGAAACCTTGAAGGTTTTTCAATGATTTTGCCCTTGTCGGTATTAGTCCGCAGGAAGTTTCCGCTTGCTGATGGCACTGCTTAACAGGTTGCCTTTTTTTCTGTCCATGGCTACGGTTATATATCTGAACGGATTAAACGAAGCCCTTCCATCGTTAAACTTCAGCACCGGGTATTGGTAATCCACGTCATCCTTATCTTCCAGGTTAATGGTCCAGTGGCAGCCGCTCATTTCCTTTTCGGCAATGGTGCCCAGGTAGCTGGCCAGCTGGTCGAGCAGGAAGTGATTTTCAGGACGCACCAGCTCATCAAAAGAAAACTGTTGCAGTAAATAATTTTCAAGAATGTCGACAGACGGCAGGGAGCCGTTTAGTTGCTGCCTTATGGCCGGCGGAAGCGAGGCCAGCAGGTCGCCTATTTTATCGGGGATGCAGGTAAGCCACCAGTTATAATCTTCCAGGTTTTCCATACTCCAATGTAGCCGGTAAACCTGTGTTCTGCAACCGCAGCTGTTAATCCAACAGGGACCTTTGCAAAATTTCTGATCACACTCGGCTTGCCCTTCGAAATGATTTAGGTGTAATACAGCGCCACAGATTCCTTGTTATACTTTTGCCGGTACTCGATGGGTGTAAGTCCGGTAATTCTGCGAAAGATCTCCCTGAAAGCCTTGAGGTCGGAATATCCTACGCTGTACATCACTTCCTGTATGGTTTTGCGGCTGGTTTCGAGCGTTTTTTTTGCCGCTTCAATTTTTACTTTTTGTAAATATTCCATCGGGGTGCTTGCCGTGGCTTTTATAAACCGGCGGTCAAAATGCCGGCGGCCAATGGCCAGCTTCGACGCCAGCTCCTCGATAGAGATTTTTTCGCCGACATTGTTTTCGATAAATATCTGCGCCTTTTTTATTTCCTCATCCTGGTGATCTTTCAATCCCGAAAAAATAGTGAAGGGCGACTGCGAGTGTCGGTCCAGGTCCACCTCAAACATTTTTGAGCATAATATGGCAATATCGCGCCCATAGTATTTTTCAACCAGGTACATAAGTAAATGAAGAAAAGAAAATGCACCGCCATTGGTATAAATGCCATGCTCATCGGTAATGGTTTTATCGGGTGTCATATTTACGCGTGGAAACAGCTTGCGAAAACGCTCCACCTCGTTCCAGTGTGTACTGCAGCTTTTGTTTTCGAGCAGGCCGGTGCTGGCCAGTAAGTAGGCCCCGGTGCAAATGCTGGCCACTTCAGCGCCCTGCCGGTATTGCTGGCTGATCCATGGCAAAAAAACTTCATTTCTTTTCAGGGAGGTCTCGAGGTTGCTATTATCAATGGCCGGAATAATGATGAGGTCGGTTTTTTTTACGGCTTTGTAATTAATGTGCGGCTTAATGGTAAACAAGCCGTCATAAATTTCGGTGGTTTTTGAATTGCCCACCAGCTGTATGGTAAACACCGGCTCTTTGCCGTGCCGAACGTTGTACAGGTTGGCTTTAGTCAGTATTTTGAAGGATCCCACAATGCTGCTCAGGTTGCATTGCCCGTCGGGAACCAGAATGGATACATGTTTCATGGCGAATAATTTTGATACATAAATATAATCTATTTTAAGGTCTAAATCAACCCCTTTGAAGGGTGTTTTAACATTCTCTCAATATCTCATCGTTAAGACCTGTGTGTTGCCTGGCACCTGGTTTGCGTTTACTTTTAAAACTAATTTTGTCATGGACCATGTTGTAAAAAAAACCATCCGCATTCAATCAGAGCCTGCCCGCGTTTGGGATGCGCTGACGAACCCTGAGAAAACAAAAAAATATTTTTTTCATACAAAAGTATTTTCCGACTGGAAGGTGGGAAGCCCGATCAGTTTTAAGGGGAGAATTTTCCTGGTGAAAAAAATAGAGCTCTCGGGAAAAATTCTGGCCCTTGAGCCCGGAAAGCTTTTAAAATATAACCTCAAAAATACAAGCGATAAGATCGGCAGCGTATCTACGGTTACCGATGTGCTTACCTATGCCGATGGTGTTACCACACTTTCTGTTACCGACGATGTGGGCCGCAGCGAAGGCGCCAAAGAGCGGTTTGTGCGTTCCGATAAAGCCTGGGATAAAGTATTGCAAGGTTTGAAAAAATTGGTTGAGAAAGAGTAGCCGGCAAGCGGTTTCCAAAGTTTAAAACTTTGAAAATGCTTAGCCTAAACGCTTAATTTAAAACAACAATTTTTTTAATAGTGGTTGTTTTTTCGTGAGTAACCCTTACCTGGTATACGCCGCCCGGCAAAGCGCTTATATCAAGCGCCGTGTTGGTTAAATATTGTTGGCTCAATACCTCTTTGCCCATGGCATCGGTAACGCGCAGCTGCACGGGCCTGGTAAGCAGTGCGGTAATGGTGAGGCTGCCTTTGGCAGGATTGGGCATCACCGAGAGGAAGGTGTTTTCAGAAAGCTGCCCGAGCCCGGTGATGTTAAACACTTCTTTTACCGGTTTGCTGTTCCAGGGGCAAAACATACCCACGGTGCGTACCCAGTATGCGGTGTCGGCATCCACATCGGAGTATGGCCGGCCGTCGCAAAGCTCAATGGCATTGTCGGCAAGGGTCCAGCTGCCCGGAATAAAATGCCACAAGAACCAATGGCCTGCATTGTGATTATGCCCGCCGTGGCCGTAGGTGATGTTCCCCGAGATCATACGCCGTTGGGCGTAAGGCCGGCTAAGATCGGCCAGCACCGAATCGATGACGCTTTGATTGGAAGTAAGGGCAATGAGAGACGTGTCGCGCCAGTCGGAGGTGCCGGGCATGCTGAACTGGAAGGCACGCAGCTGTGCAAAAGAAGCGGTGCTGATGAATAATAGGGTCAGGAAGGGTAGATAATGTTTCATGCTCATAGTTTGAGGAGTGGTGCTGCAGGTTTCGTGCCAAATTTGCCCTGAGTATAAAAGGATTTAAAAAAAGTAAATGGTATTTTATATCGTCTCCGGAAACTCTGTTCTTCGCGCGGAATTATATAAAAATTTCCGGTTTGCGTGAGGGATAGAGCAGAGAGCCCGCAGCAGAAATAATCATTAGGGCGAGGATTTGGAGCGAAAGCCCGTGCCGCGCGGGAAGCTGAAAAATAATTTGAAGGCTGAACCTCGCGGCAACGCTCAAAAACATAAGTGATGAAAGCAGGTGGTTAAAAAAATAAATTGATTGCAAGCATTTTTGAAAAAATTAAAACTCCTCGGTAACCAGCGCCTTATTTACCGCCATGCCGGCCATAGCTCCCATGGCTACGGCATTGGCCACGGTGCGCAGGCGCGTCACGTTATCGCCGCAGGCAAATACGCCGGGCACGGTAGTTTCCTGCAGGGCGTTTACTTTTAGGTAATGATCTTCGGTAAGCTCGCAGCCCAGCGTGGTTGGAATGGCACAGTGCTGCTCAAATGCCTGTCGGCCGTAAAGTACATGAACGGGTGCTGTGGCACCGGTTTTAAATACAATGTTTTGGACCTGGCCATTCTGATGCTCCACCTTTTCAATGTCAGTTTCTACGATGTTTATATGGTGCTGTTTTAATTTCAGACTTTGCTCGGGCGTTAAGGCAGAGGGTCCGTTGGTGTAAAGCGTCAGATCTTTGGTCCAGTTAAAAAGCAGGCTGGCAAATTCATACCCGTCGTTTCCATTGCCCAGTATCCCTGTTTTTTTGCCCCTTACCTCGTAGCCATGGCAATAAGGGCAGTGAAGCGCCGAAATGCCCCAGCAATCGGCATACCCTTCTATCGGCGGCATCAGGTCGCGGATGCCTGTTGCAAAGATTAATTTTTTTGCACTGGCGGTTTCACCGGCCGCCGTTTGAATTTCAAAGCCGTTTTTTGTTTTATGGCCAGCTGTGGCCAGGCCGTGCAAAAAACCAACGGTGCTGTATTGCTGCACCTGTTGTTTGGCCAGCCGGGCAATTTCTGCCGGGGGTGTGCCGTCGTGCGTGATAAAGTTGTGCGAGTAAGGGGTTTGCCGGTTGCAGGGCAGGCCGCTGTCGATAATAAGCACCTGGCGCAGGGCGCGGCCCAGGGCCATTCCGGCGGCCAGGCCCGAGTAGCTGCCGCCAACAATAATGGCATCAAAGTGAGTGTGTTTCATAGTTTGAGAATTGGATGGGTTTGTAAAAATATCCGGTAAAATAAAAGTTGCCGAAGCCAGGCTGCTGAGCCGGATAAATCTTCGCCGTGACAGGGATTCCATGACTGTTTCTGATGATGGGATCAATCATTCGGTTTTTTTGGCGCACAGGCACGAACGATCCTGTCGACCAGCGGAACGCCGGCAAACACCACCCATGGCACCAGCACAGCCGTGAGTATGAGCGTGCGGATGTATAAGGGAAAAACATGCAGGGCGTTGCCAAACAGGTAAAGAAACAGGGTGATGGATGGATAAATAACCACCCATATTTTTAATGCAGCCAGCAGCTTCATTTTTGTTTTCATGCGGATTGATTTTTAATGTGATTAAGTGTCTGCAAAATTACAGGCTTTGGCAATTGGGCAGATAGGACAAAAATGAAGTTGAGCGGCACCTGGCCTTAATTGTTCCTGAATGCCTCTGGCGTGTACCCTGTATGTTTCCTGAAGAACCGGATAAAATAAGAAACATCTTCATAACCCAGCTGATAGGCTATTTCTTTAACCTGGTTGGAAGTGGCCAGCAGGTGCCGCTTTGCCTCCAGCACCAGGTAATCGCTGATCACCGCCGAGCTTGTTTTGCCCAGCGTGGCTTTGGTAATGGCATTGAGCTGGTACAGCGAAAGACTGAGCCTGCCGGCGTAATAAGCGGGCTGCTTTTGTTCGGCAGCGTGTTTTTCCAGAAGCTCCATAAATTCCTGCAGGCGCATTTGGGCATAGGCGCCGGTGGCATTGGCCGGGTTGCCAGGGTGCTGCTGTTGGCGGATGAGCTCAATAAAGAAGATTCCCAGCAGGGCTTTTATCACCTCCAGGTATTCGGGCTGCCGCACACGGTATTCATCAAAAATACCTGCCAGAATTGGGAGCAGCTTTTTGAACCGGCCGGCACCGGGCCTGCACAGGGTGGTGCGGGTGGCCTGTTGCAGCAGCTGCCGGGCGGCTTTGTTGTGCGGGTAATAAAAATCGGCGGTGAAAATCATCAGGTAACCGCTGCTTCCCTTTTTAAGCTCGATCTCGTGCACCTGGCCGGGGCGCAGCAAAAAAACGCAGCGCGGGCTTATGCTGTAGGTTGTAAAATCCACACTGTGCCTGCCGGCGCCTTTTTCAAGCACCAGTATGTAAAAAAAGCTGTGCCGGTGCAGCTCCTGCTGCAGATCTTTTCCGGTAAGCATATCGCTCACTTTGCGAATGTTAAAGCTTCCCGAAAAATGCTCATCGCTGGGAAGCGGGTGAATATAGCGTACCGGAATGTTTTTCATGCTGCCAGTTTGTGCGTTATAAAAATAAAAACCCGGTAAACAGGTGTTGCTTACCGGGTTGTGTTTGAAATGGATCAAACCTGAGTCGGGATGGCCGGATTTGAACCGACGACCTCCAGCACCCCATGCTGGCGCGATACCGGGCTACGCTACATCCCGAAAGAGGCATCAAAAATAATAAGAATTTGCGAATGTGAAACATTTGTCCCGTTTTATTTTTCGCCGCTGAGGGCCAGCTTCATAAATTTTTTAACCTCCGCATTCACGTCTTCCTTTTGCAGCATCCTGAAATGATGATTAAATTGTTTAACACTGCCCGGCACTTCGGCTATTTTCTGAAAGCAGAGGTTGTTGCTGTAAGCCATGCGAAAGGGGAACACCACGTGCACAAAATTTTTTCCCAGCTGGGTGATCCAGGCAATGTTTTTTTGTCCGTTATGCACCGCAATCATAGATTTGGTAGGATGGAGGCTAAGAGTGCCTGTTTTTTCGAACGCGCCGATAAAATGATGGAACAAGGCCAGGGTGGTTTCTGATTTGCCGGATAAAAAATCGCCGGTTGATTTGTGGGTGGATGCAGGCATAAGCTTGTTTTCGTTTTTTATTATATGGTGTCATCCTGAGCTTGTCGAACCATCCTTCGACAAGCTCAGGATGACAGGTTTTCAAACCTTAATATTAAGACACTATTTATGTAATTAAAGATAAGCCTTATGCTGTATTTTTTAAGAAAAAGAGTTGAAAAAATTAACTTGCAAATAACTATAATTAATAGTAATTTTAAACTATAATTTATAGCAATGAGCAAAATAGCATCCAATATCCGTTTTTTACGCCAGTTGAAAGGCCTCTCGCAGGAGCAGCTGGCGGATGAGTTGAAAGTGACCCGGTCACGCATTGGCGGGTACGAAGAAGCCCGCAACGAGCCGCCTATTGATCTGCTCATCCGGCTGTCGGAATTTTTTCACGTGGCCATTGATGCGCTGGTGCGTGGCGATCTGAAAAAAACCAACCTGGACGGCCTGATGAAAATAGGCAAAAACCGTATTTTATTTCCTATTCTTTTGGATAACGAAGGCAACGACATGGTGGAGCTGGTGCCGCTGAAAGCTTCTGCGGGGTATACCCGCGGCTATGCCGATCCTGAATACATCGAAAAGCTGCCTCAGATGCGGCTGCCCTTTTTACCCACCGGCAAGCATCGCGCTTTTCCTATTAAAGGGGATAGCATGCCGCCTATCCGCGAGGGCTCTTTTGTAATTGCCAAATACCTCGAAAAATTTGAGGAGGTAAAATTCGGGCAAACTTACATTGTGGTTACCAAGGAAGATGGCCTTACCTATAAGCGTATTATGGCTTATAACAAAAAAGAAACCGCTTATGAGCTGCATTCCGACAATAAAATTTACCCGCCCTTTAAGGTAAAGGCCGAAGATATTTTAGAAATATGGGAATATACCTGCTGCCTGAACATGAACCAGTACGAGCCAGACGAGCTGAACCTGGACAGTATTATGAACATGCTCCGGGGGTTGAAGGTAGAGATTGCCGAGATCAAAAAAAGATAACGGAGGCAACTTGAACTTTTCCAAAGTCTGGAACTTTGGAAAAGTTGCAATTGCAAGTTGCCTGCCGTTTTAGCATTTTTTAGATTGGCTGTGTGTATTCAAAAAGGATATGGTTTATATTTGTAATACCCAAATCACACCCCCATGACCAATAAGTTAAGCGTATTGACACTTCTTATTTTTTGTATCCTGCTGTCTTCCTGCTCTTCTAAATTTACCTTAACCAAGCGGCGCTATACAAAAGGTTATTATTTTGCGCATGCCGCCAGTACCGCCGTTAAGGAAAAAGAAACACACACTGCCGGAAAAAACAGGCCGGAAACAGCGGTGCACCAGGAAAAAGCAATGGTTTTGGCGCTGGCTGAAAATAAACCGGAAAGCAGTGCCGCCAGCGAGCAGGTTATAACGGAAAAGAAAGTTTCAAAAAAACAAAAGCTGGCCGATAAAATAAAACGTGTTCTTCCGCGGCCTGAACTTCCCGGCAGGATGTTGCAGGCAGCCTCAGCGCTGAAACATAAAACAGAGGCCGAATCGGCCCCCTATGACTGGGGCAGCGGCGGCGGCTGGGGCTCTCCGCTGGCGTTTATTGGTGGCTTTATTCTTACCCTGCTGTTTATACTGGTTTGGTTCCTGTTTATGGAAGCCCTGTTTGATGGCACACTACCGCTCTGGCTTTTTGGCTTTATTGGTATAGGCGTAGCCATAGCCGTAGTTGTAATTCTTTTATTAGTAGCCATGAACAGCGATTGATATGAAAACAAAAACACTCATCATCCTTATTTGCACCTGCGCAGTAAGCCTGCTGAAAGCCCAGGATGTAAAACGTATTTCCAAATCGGCAGAGGCCATGGATAAGCTGAACCACGAATATGCCAATGCCATAAAAAGCAGCAGGAGCAGCGCCTTGGAACAGGCGGCCTACGCAAACAAAGACTCCCTGATCTTTTTAAAAGACCTGGCCGCTTTTTTTGAGGCCTTTGAAACGAGCCTGAGAACGGAGGATGCCGCCCGGGGCTTTATAAGCAATAACCGCCGCCTCGAATACGTGGTATATGTAAGCAACACCGGCTATACCGATGCGTTTTATTATGATTTTGAGAATGGAAAGATGAGCCTTTCATTTGTGTCAGCAGCCAAAACGTTTATCGCTAATCACAAGTGGGAAAATTCCAAAAAAGTTAAATTTGTGCACCGGGGTATTTACACGTTTAAATAAAAATTATTTTTATTTTTACCTTGTTATAAATCAACCCCTAACATCCATGAAAAATCTGATCCGATCGGCAGTGTTTTTTTTAATGCTCAGCTGTGGCCTTGTAAAAGCACAGGACATGATCGTAAAAAAAGACGGAACGATTATTAAAGCCAAGGTAACCGAAGTAAACGAGGAGAGCGTTAAGTATAAAAAGGCCGATAACCCGGATGGCCCTTTATACAGCATTTCGAAAGAAAACATTACGGCCATTAACTACGCAAATGGCGATGTGGAGAAAATGGAAGCAGCAAAAAAACCGAAGAACGAGGATGATGTGGATGAGGACGGAGAAGAAAAGCCAAAAGGCAACCCTATACTGGACGACCCGCAGCTGCGACGCACCATTGAAGCCATTGCCAAAGATGTGGGCGAACAATTGCTGCACAGCTGCGCCAATGGCAAAGTGGATAACTCCACCACAGAAATTTACTGGGACGCGGTGTTTAAAGATGCCATTACCAATGAGCTGAACATTTCGATTCTTACCAGCTGGAAGCCAAAATGGACCGATGGTTCCGGTAAGTGGATCAAGGGAAAGATCATCGTTTCGCCTTCCGGCGAAAAAAAGTGGGTCTACCAGAATGATAATGGGAAAACGTTTTCGGGCTGCGCAAGAGGATTTAAGATCAAGTAAAGTCTTCCTGTTTTTATTTTTTTTCTTAGCGGTGGCGGACCTGAGGTCGCAATCAGATACCATCTATCCGCTGAATGCCGCAAAATTTACAGCAACCGTTACCGAAATTGGCGAAAACCAGGTAAGGTATTCATTGTCTGCAGGCTTAATTAAAAGTCTGCCAATGAATAAATTACAAAAAATAGTGCTAAAAAATGGCAGCACCGAAGTGTTTAATGCGCCGCTGCGGAAGGATACCATAAAAACAACCCTTGAAGGGGATTATACGCACGAGGACATTGAGAAAATTGCCGTGGAGGCGGGTAAAAAACTGGTAAGCTGTGCTATTTACGACTTTAACGCGTCTACTACCGTAGATTGGAGCGGTACGCAAAAAGATTATTTTAATCCCGATATTCTAACTATTTCGGCCAAAGTGTTTTACGAGCGCCTGAGCATGGGTATTTGGGAATCGCAATGGGCTATTTTTTATATAAAACTGAACATAAAAACCGGCGAAAAACGGCTTATTTATAAAAACTGCAGCAATAAGCCCGACGAGATCAGGTTTTTAAAATGCCAGAAAAACCTCTGGAAATAGGCCCAAAAAATGGTTGAATTTTGCTACTAATATTTGCATATATTAACAAATATGTTTTTCTTTGGACATATATTAAAAAAACCCATTAGAATATGAAAAAATTGATGATCCCGGCAATTGCAGTTGTGGCGTTAGGCCTGGCAAGTTGCAACCAGCGTTTCATGGACTTTACCGTAATCAGCTCTAAAAACGTAACCCTGCGTTTGCCTGATGATGCAAAAGGCCCACGCGCTAAAGGTAAAGACATGAAAATGTGCACCATGCCAATGTTAAAAGCGGCTGTTGACAAAGCGATTGAAAACGCTGGTCCAGGATATGACGCCCTTATTGACGGTGTTATTTTTTACAGGAGCGAGTTCCTGCGTAAAGGTTACGTAGTGGAAGGCACTCCTATTAAAACCGGAAAATTAAAAGCTTCTAATAACTAATTAGGCTGTATTTACTGGAAAGCCGCCCTGCAAGGGCGGCTTTTTTGTTTTATCCTAGGTTTTAGAATGAAGTTTATTTTTTTAAGCGGCTTTTTTTTAGCATTCTGCTGCGTAAATGCACAAACGCATTATTATGAGCTGTCGCCCAAAATCCCAAAGCGGTATTATTACAACGCCGACTCGGTGTATAAAAAGCTGCTGCAGGAAAAGGACAAGGACCTGAAGGAGAAGCTGTATAAGGAATATTCGGAGAGCCTGGCTTATTACCACGAGCGCATGCTGTTTTCGGGCCTGGTGTACTTTAACTGGACCGAGATTGAAAATTACCTGAACGGGCTGGTAAAAAAAATAGCCGTCACCGCCGGTATTGAGCGTTCGTTTTACGTATACCTGCTGCGCAACGAAGATGTAAATGCTTCGGCCCAGGACAACGGCATTATTTATGTAAACATCGGGCTTTTGGCCGAAATGAAAGACGAAGCGGCACTGGTGTCGGTGCTGGCCCACGAAGTGTCGCACGCCGTTAATTCCGATACGCGCAAAAACTATTTATTTTACAGCCGGCAGCGTGCCAAAAAGCAAAAAATTAAAGATGTGCTGGCACTGAGCCACGAAAACAGGAGCTTTGAATCGCGGGCAGACAGTGTGGGCTTTGCCACTGCCGCCACGCTCAATTACGACCTTTCTTCCTGCTACCACACGTTTATCAAATTCGAATCGGAGTACCGCTGGTTCAAAAGCCAATACGAGTACCAGGATCCCAAATGGCTTATTGCCCTTGATAATATTAAGGAAGACCGCGATATCAAAGCCGATTCGCTGGAAAAATACCTGTCGGACCATCCTGAAAACGGCCGCCGCCTGGCTGCGCTCGAAAAATTTATAAAAAACAAAAACGGGGCGACTCACTTTTCAGGCAACGAGGCTTTTTTTGCCGAGATAAAATACAAGGCCCGGATGGAGCAGCTTTACATCGATTTTTCGGAAAGCGCCTACGAACAATGCCTTCACAATGCCTTTTATTATCACCTGCTCGACCAGCAGGATAAAAATTACCTGTATTACATCAGCGAATGCCTGCGGCGCATTGTTTTAATCGATCCGGGCATTAAACGCAAAGGCTTTTTAACAGACGACAGCAAGGAAAAAATATTTGAAAATAACAAAGGCATTCTGCACGACCTGAGCTTTGTATCGCTGGATACGGTTTTTTTGAACCGCATGGCGCAGGACCCTTTGTATGGGCGGCCTGAAAAGCCTTTTGAAAATTACCTGCAGGCCTGCAATCATTTTAATAAGCTGGCGCAGGCGCAGGGTGTTGAATTGATGGATTTGACGGCAGGCCTGTTTGAATGGAACAGGAACAAAAAGGAAAAGGCCGATGCCTGCCTGAAAAAATACCTTGAAAAAGAAAACGCGTTGCATAAGGAGTTTATAGCGGCGCTGATGGCCGGCACTGCCCTTACTGCCCTGGCCGGCAATAAAAACGATCTGGTGTATATCGAAAGCGCCGAGTATTATACGGTGGAAAACGGAATGTTGAAATACAGCTATGTGGAGAGTCAGAAAATAAGCGGCGACATTGAGCAGCAGGTGCAGCGCGAATTAAAAACCACCAAAGGCGCTGCGTTAAAATTTTTGCCGGCCGATTCGCTGGACATTGTGGCGTTTAACACTTACTGGAATCTGGCAGAAAATCTTAAAAAATTTAAGCCCGAAAAGGAAGCCGAGCTGGAGCGCAGCGCCGGCGATGCCGACCGGGCCGATTACTGGGCTTCGCGCGCGGCCAGCGATCCGCTGGACCCCGAGGTGCTGAAACGCAACAAGAATTTCTTTTGCCTGGAGCCCGGTTATTGGAGCCTTTTTAAAAAAGAACAGATCCATGCTTTTATATATTTAAAGCCTTATTTCTACAAGCACAAGATACTGGGCACTTTTTTTTACCTGGAGGTGAATTATTATGACCCTGTAAACCGGGTATACTTTTATTTTGACCAGGAGTATGCCGAGCGGTATAACGGACTTAATCTTACCAAAGTGTTTAACCGGTTTAAAGAAAAGCTCAACACGTATTACCGCTGAAGCGGATCAATTCAGATCTGCCAGGCTCCACACCTTAATGGTTTTGTCAATGGAGCAAGAGTAAAGCGTTTTGCCATCGGCGCTGAATTTCACATCCATCACTGCGCCCTCGTGGCCTGTAAAACGTTTGGTCTCCTTTTTTGCGGCAAGGTCCCACACAATAATGCTGAAATCCATACCGCCAGAGGCCAGGTACCTGCCGTCTGCGCTGATGTCCACGCACACGATGCCTTCGCTGTGGCCCTTTAATGTAGCGGTGTTTTTACCGATGTTAAGGTCCCATATCTTCACGGTTTTATCGAGGCTTACCGAATACAGGTTTTTTTCGTCGGGCGAAAGGCACAGGTCATACACCCAGTCTTCGTGGCCGGCCAGCGATCGGATCATGTTGCCGGTGCTCATGTCCCAGGTTTTTATAAGGCCATCATGCCCGCCTGAAAGGATAAGGCTGGTATTTTTATTAAAAATGGCGTTGTCCACCCAGGTTACTTCGGGCGTTTCCACCTGCTTTTTAAAGCCCTCGCTTTTCCACACCACCAGGGTTTTATCGCGCCAGCTCGAGGTGAGTATGTATTTGCCGTCGGCCGAATACAGGCAGGTTTCAACAAACGAGGAATGGATCTTTTTTGATTTTTTTTCCTTGAACGATTTTGCGTCCACCTCAGCAAACCGGCAGTACATACCTGCCAGAAATTTCTGCCCGTCGGGCTTGTAGCTTACCCGTTTTACCGATGTTTCGGCCTTGATGGTTTTTTCGGGTTGGTAGTCTTTCAGGTTCCAGATACGGATGGTTTCATCCTTGCTGCCCGATACCAACCGGGTGCCGTCGGGCGAAAGTGCAATGCTGTTCACAGGGCCTGAATGACCGCTGAGTGTTGCCAGGGGCGCGTTCTGGGCCAATAATGCAGACGCGGTAAAAACAAAGCTTAACAGCAATAACGATTTATTAATAGGCATGGTATTTTTTTAGCAGGTTGGTGTAATCTTCTCTGAAAGCGTCATTAAATTTTTTAGCGCGACGGTAATTTACCTTTGGCACCACCTCGTTCAGCTGATTCACGCCGCCGGTGTAAAACGAGCGCATCATAAACAGGCCTGCCGAGGCGGCTGTGACGTAGTTGGCAAAATACACATTGGCACCCGTATAGCCCAGCGCCAGCAGCTGAAACCCGATATTGGCCAGCGCCTTGCCGGGTTTGCCGGCATAAAAAAGCCCCGCGCCGGGCAGGCACTTTGATAAGCGCCTTGCTTTTTTAAGCGATTTTAATTTTGGAAGATTTTTTGGCTGGTAAGCCGCGCTTACAAAACGGCGCAGCGAGTCCTTGTAGTTTTGAGAAATGGGCAGCAGGTTGTTGTACTCGTTAAATTTTATGGCAGCAGTGCTGTAGTTGTTGAGCTGGTTGTAAATAAGCCCGTGCAGCAGCACCGAGCGTTTGTATTCCTCTGAATTAACCGGCAGGCTGTAATTGCGGGCGCAGTATTTTTCGGCATCGTTAAAATAACCGGCTAAATATAAATTAAGCGCCAGCTGGTAGTTGGCCACACACTTCATCGAGTCGTCCAGGTCAAAGCGGTTGATGCGCGCCAGCGAATTATACGCTTCGTAGTGGCGGCCCATATTTTTAAAACAAGTGGCCCTGGCCAGCAACGCGGCGATTTGCTGGGCCGGCTGCTTCGAAAAAAAGTAAACCCGCTCATAAGCTGTAGCAGCATCGTTATACTGCTGCGCGTTTGCCAGGCTATCAGCAAGATGCAGCGAATAGTTTTGCGCCCTAGTTAAAAAAACGGCTAACAGGCAGCTTAAGGCTAACCAATATGTTGTGCTTGTTCTCAAGTTGTTTTTCAAATTTTATAAGTTGCACCGAAACCGCGCTGCCCCATATATTACCTACATAAAAAAGTCCGAAGAGACCCGTAAAAAAAATAGTTTGGGGATGCTGGATGCCAAAGTGCAGGTAATTTTCGGCGGCTACGGCACCCATAAGGCCGCAGGTTAAAAACGAAGCCAGGGCCTGCCCGTTGTTGCCGGCATACACCTTGCCCAAACCTGGAATAACGGCCGATAAGGCGCCGGCCACAAACGGCGATTTGCGCCGGATCTTTTTTCCCACCAGCGCATATTGGCTGAGGTTGCTCATTTCTTCCTGCAACAGCGGGTTTTGAAAGCGGCACTGGTGCGCCAGCGAATCAAACAGCGTATACTGTTTATTGAGTAAATGAAGGCCTGCTATTTCAAACTGTTTCAGCTCGTTCAAATCGCCGCTGGTGCTTTCCTCAATGGCCAGGTAGTGGCTGATGGCCGAATCGGCACGGTCTTTCTCTGCATCAATTGTACCGGCCAGGTACCTGGCCCTGTAATAAAAAAACACCTGGTCGGAAATGCTCATAAAATAATTGTGCGCCTGATCGAGCTTATTTTCATGATAATACTCAAGCCCCAGAAAAAAATTAACCGAGTCTTTGTAAAGCGGGTCCATGTTGGTTTTTGCAAACAGGCGGTCTTTTTCCTTTTCGGCCTCCTGAAAAAGCTTGTGCTTGGCCAGGTGGGTGATAAAATTAAACTCATCAAAAAAGCGGCTGCTGTCGGGCCTGGTTTGCGCTGCGCCCGTAAAAAAAGAAAACCCCAAAAGTATTAATACAATCGTTCTTTTCATTTTTTGGCATGCAGGCGGTAATAAGAGGGAAGGTCGTTCACTTTGCCCTG
Source organism: Bacteroidia bacterium (assembly GCA_044221905.1). Classification (GTDB taxonomy): domain Bacteria; phylum Bacteroidota; class Bacteroidia; order B-17B0; family Aurantibacillaceae; genus Aurantibacillus. The sequence continues at coordinate 1,452,749 of JBGAOE010000001.1, read as the reverse complement.
CTCGTTAAACAGCAAGGGGTGGAAATCGATGCTGGAAAGCCGGGTGCAGCGGGTAAGCCGGTCGGCAGAAAGGGCTACGCCTTTTACAATGCCAAATTCCTTAATACATTCTTTGCTAAAGCCCGAGCAGCTGGGATCGAACGCACAGCCCTGCATGAGCTGGGGCGAGATCACTTTTTGATAAAACAGCAGGCTGCCGCCAAATACCAGGCTTACCGGGTTGTATTTTACAAAAGCGTTTTTGCCCTTAAATACATAATTAACCTGCCGTGTTTTCGAAAACGAGGAATCTGTATAATTATACGTCAAAAGAAGATCGAGATCGGAAGCAGGCTGGGCGTGACTGATGAAGGAGATAAAAAAAACTATGACCGCCAGAAGCGCTTTCATCAGGCTTTTTTCCTCTTCAGCAGGTTGAGCAGAATTGGCGCCACCGAAACGAGAATAATGCCAATACATACCAGGTCAATGTGCTTGCGGATAAATTCCACTTCGCCGAGCAGGTAGCCGGCCACTGTCAGGCTTACGATCCACAGTGCACCACCCAGTATATCAAACAAGAGGTATTTGCTGTATTTCATTTCGGCCACACCGGCTGCAAAGGGTGCAAAGGTGCGCACAAAGGGTGCAAAGCGTGCCATGATAATGGCTTTGGTGCCGTATTTTTCAAAAAACTGGTGGGTTTTATCGAGGTAATCTTTTTTAACCAGCGGCCGGCCTCTGAATTTGAGACCGAATACTTTCAATCCGATTTTCCGCCCGATCCAGTAATTGCAATTATCGCCCAGCACGGCGGCAATAAACAATAGTATCAGCAGGTACGACATGTTGAGCATGCCGGAGCGTGCAAACAGGCCCGCGGTGAACAACAGAGAATCGCCCGGCAGGAATGGCATGGCTACCAGGCCGGTTTCAATAAAAATAACCAGGAACAGCACCACGTAAATGGTTGTGTTGTATTCCTGGAACAGCCAGGGAAAATCGAGGTGAAGGATGTGTTTGAAAAGTTCTACCATAAAGAGCTTTACTAGTTTTTAATTCTTAGTGTTTAGTTTTTAATAGGTGCAAAATATTAAAGCATAAAATTTGAAAGTGCTGATCTTTTTATTAAAAACTAAAAACTCAACACTATAAAACTGCTTTATTGTTGCCCAAATTCTTCCATATAAGCCAGAATGCCGCCTTTTAAATTGTATAAATTGGTATAGCCGTGCTGGCTTTCGAGGGCGCCGATAACGGTAGCGCTGCGTTTTCCGCTGCGGCAGTGCACCACCACCTGTTTGTCCTTGGCAATTTCATCCAGGTGGTCCATCACCTCGCCCATGGGAATCAGCTTGCCGTTGAGGTTGGCTTCTTCAAACTCGTGTTCTTCGCGTACGTCTATCAGCTGAAAATCAGCTTTGCTGTCTATCAGCTGTTTTAATTCGCTGGCCGAGATCTCTTTCATCATATTAAAGTGGTTGTTTTTGTGTTTCGGGTAAAAAAGTAAAAAAGGTATCGCCACGCAGCCCCAGGCGCAGGGTTTCCAATGGAATCACGTCGTCAACGGCGATGTTGCCCAGGTTTACATCGCAGCCAAACAGCTTTATAAAATATACCTGCTGGCCTTTTTGAGGGGTTTCCCAAATGATGTTCTCCATTTTTACCTTGTTTACAATGCGGGTGATGAGCATGCTGTGCGCGCTGCCGTTTTTATGAAAAATACCAACATTGCCGCTTTCGCGGGCCTCGGCAATCACCTTAAAGGCGCCGGCACTCAGCTCGCTTTGCATCATTTTTATCCACCGCGCGGGGTGTATGATCACGCCCTCTTCCTTGCTGCCTACCTCGCTCAAAACGGTATAATTTTTCGACAGCTTATGAATGTATTCGCATTTTTGCTCGTGTTCAAGCTCAATGCTGCCGTCGCTCACTTCGGCGCAGTCAAGCCCCAGATCGTCAACATATTTCAAATAATCCTCAAATTTATTGCGGATCAAAAAGGCTTCAAACAGGGTGCCCCCCAAAAACACTTTCATGCCGGCGTTTTTGTACAGCTTTACTTTTTCCTTTACGTTTTTAGAAACGATAGAGGTGCCAAAGCCCAGCTTTACAAAGTCCACATAATCGGCCGAAGTTTCCAAAAAATCCTCGGCCTGCCGCAGGCTGATGCCTTTGTCCATCACCATGGTTACGCCGTTGCGGCGCGGCTTATCGCTGCGATCGGGCAGGTCGGGTAAATTAAAATTATAGCGAGTGGCCATACCGTAAAAAATTATTTTTTAAAAGTAGAGATTAAATTTAGGATTTCCTTGTCATTTTGCAATACAGGCGCGTATTCGAAAATATCAACGTGCTTGCTGTAGTCCATTTCGAGCCCTTTGGCTAAAAATTCGAGCGATTCCTTGCGCAGTTGCCGATCGACAAGGAGCACGCCCATGCGGTAATACAGCTCAGCCACATCCGGAAATTTTTGGATGCCCTCGTTCAGCGAATCAATGGCTTCCTTTGTATAACCCCCTTCGTGCAGAATGCGGGCGTAATCCAGCCACACATCGTAGTCGGGGTAGTCCAGCTCAATCACGCGCTGGTAGGCCATAATGGCTTCTTCGGTAAAGCCCAGCTTTTCCTGCACCTCGGCAAATACATACCAATAATCGGGCTCATTGGGATTGATCTCGATGGCTTTTTTAATGTAGTGAATGCCTTCGGTTAAGCGGTTCAGCGCGTCGAGCACCACGCCAATGCCCAGCCAGGCATCGGCATGCGCCGGGTCCAGTTTCACGCATTTGTTGTAATGCACCAGGGCTTCCTCAAAGCGCTCAAGGTTTTCATAACACTCGGCAATATAAAAATAGGTGGTAGGCTCCTGCTCTTCGTATTTAAAGGTTTCCTTATACACTTCAATGGCCTCCTCGTATTTGCCTATTTGTGCCAGCGAGTTGGCCTTGTTGAAATAAGCGGAGCTGAACTGCTCGTTAATAGCCAGCGCATAATCATAGGCCTCCACCGCTTTTTCGAACAGGCCAATGCGGCTGTAGCCCAGGCCCAGGTTAAACCAGGCAAAATAGCTGTAAGGATGGTTATCGATGTAGTTTTCAAAAAAGGAAATGGCTTCATCCGATTTACCGGTAAGATCAAAGCACAGCGACAGCTCGTTGAGCGCCACCTCGTTTTTTGGATTGAGCTTAATGGCTTTTTTCAGGTAATACAGGGCATCATCGGGCTTGTCTTCGTTCAAAAATTCAACGCCCAGCGCCACATACACTTCGTCTTTCTGATCAGAGAGCGGAATGGCTTTTTTAAAATTCTCGATGGCCTGTTCGCCAAGCCCCATTTGGCTGTATATAAACCCGCGGGCCATGTACAGCTCAAAATTGCTTTGCTCTATCTGCTCCACCTCGTTAAGGATGGCCAGCGCTTCGTGTGTATAATGCTGGCTGGAGAGGTATTGTGCATAACGGATCTTGATAATGCTGGAATAAGGATAATGCTCCAGGCCATAATCAATGGCTTTTTTGGCCATGTCGTAATTCACCCACTGGAGATAATAATCAATGATCTCCTCAATATCGTCGGCATCAAAAAAATGGGGCTGACCGGTGGTCAGCATATCTTCAAAAAGCTTTAAGTTCTCCTCAAATTCCTTATCGTTCCCATCTGCGTCGTCGTCTTCAAAGGCACTCATACAATAAATACTTAAGCATTAAAATTACGCGTTTTTTTTGAGGGAAATGTGTTGGTTTTGTAAAACTTTTTTGTATAATCTTATGGTAGTTTTACCCGTTAAGAGTTTTGAAATTTATTATTAAAGTATTGATAATCAAATTTTTAAGATTTGTAATTTCTAAATTGTTTTATCGGGTGGAAGAAGCAAATGCTAAAAATTTGTTGTGAAATTTTACCGGTGCAGCTTTTGACAAAAAAGAACCCGTTGCCCTGCTGTTATTATAACATCTTTACCAGTTTTTTAACCATGTTTCCAAACGGGGTGGTAATAATTACAAGGTAAGAGCCGGGAGGAAAATGACTGAGATCGGTTTGATCTTTTGTATCCAGCACCAGCAGTTTTTCGCCCAGCAATGAGCAAAGGCTGGCCGAAATAATTTTGGGGTTACCCATCGTTTTAAGCTGCACTTTATCCAACGCCGGGTTGGGGTAAACAATCACGTCTCCCGGTTCTACCAGCACAGCACTGCCGGCACTTACTATAAAACTGCTTTCGGCATAACCAATGTCCCAAAAGTAGCCATTGATAGAGCTTCCAATGGTAGCGGTGTCGCGACCGGTATACCACATTTTAAATTTGGTGTTTACCGAATCATAAATAACACCGGGATGCGAAGCCCAGTAGCGATCCCATTGGCCGTTGTTTCCAACCTTCAGCACAGGATTTTGAATAGATTTGGTCCAGTTGACGCCATCGTTCGAAAAAGCGTAGCCCACCTGGAAACGCTCCACGCTCCAGGTATTTAAGGCTGAATAAAACATGTGATAAGTGCCATTCATTTTTAGCACGCTGGGCTCGGCGCATCCCACGGTATCCCAGTTGCCCTGGCTGCCTGCCACCAGCACGGGCGATGGATTTACCGTCCAACTAATGCCGTCGGGCGAGGTGGCATAGCCAATGTTTACTTTGCCATCAGTAGGCTGCCCGTTGGCTACTGCATCGGGGGCGCTAAACCACATGTTGTATACGGGCCCTTCTTTAATAACAGATGGATTTGAAATAAATGTATTGTACCAGCTGTTGGCATTTCCTGCAACCATCACCGGGTTGCCGGCATACTTTGTCCAGCTGATGCCATCGGGCGAATAGGCATAGCCAAATTTATGATCGAGCACGGCGGAGCATTGTTTTTTCCGGCCGGCATACCACAGCTTGTAACGCTGCGAAGGTGGTGCTGCAGGGTCTTTGATCACACAGGGTGTTTCAATGCCATCGGCATCAAACGCCGAGGTATCGGTTGAAATGCCAAGCACCGGGTTGCCGGCATACTCCGTCCAGTTAATGCCGTTTACCGACCAGGCATACCCCATGCGTACGTGTGCGCAGGCATCGCTGCCCGTAAGCCAGCCACTGCCGGTATACCACATTTTAAGTGTGTCGTTATCCAACATCACAAACGCATCGGCAGTGGCCAGGCCTTTCCAATCGGGAAAAACGGCGCTGCGGCTTAACACCGGTGCAGCATGTTTCGTCCACACCTGTTGCGCCCTTAAAAGCGGTGCGGCAAAAAAGAGGAAGAAGCTAAGCGCTGCGAAGTAAAGCCGGGTCATTGACTACGAATGTAGCATAAAAAACAAACGAATACATTACAATAAAAAACCCACACCGGCCGGTATGGGTTTTATAATAAGTGCTTATGATTGAAAATTAAGCCAGTACAGAGCGCGAAATCACAATGCGCTGCACCTCGCTGGTGCCTTCGTAAATTTGCGTGATCTTGGCATCACGCATCAGGCGCTCTACGTGGTATTCTTTTACATAGCCGTAGCCGCCGTGCACCTGCACCGCTTCGGTGGTTACCCACATGGCGGTTTCGCTGGCAAATACTTTGGCCATGGCGCTTTCCTTGTCCATAGGCAGGTGGTTGTCTTTTAACCAGGCCGCGCGGTATATGAGCAGGCGGGCAGCTTCAATTTTAGTGGTCATATCGGCCAGCTTAAATTGTATGGCCTGGTGCTTGCTGATTTCTTTACCAAAGGCTTTGCGCTCTTTTGAGTAGGCCAGGGCCAGCTCATATGCGCCGCTGGCAATACCTAACGCCTGTGAGGCAATGCCAATACGGCCGCCGCTCAGGGTTTTCATAGCAAATTTAAAACCAAAGCCGTCTTCGCCGATGCGGTTGGCTTTTGGCACTTTTACGTTGTCAAACATCAGGGAGTGGGTATCGCTGGCGCGAATGCCCATTTTATTTTCTTTAGGGCCCACGGTAAAGCCGGGCATGCCTTTTTCAACAATCAGGCAGTTAATGCCACGGTGACCGGCTTCCACATTGGTTTGCGCAATTACAAGGTAAGTGGAGGCGCTGTTGCCGTTGGTGATCCAGTTTTTGGTGCCATTCAGCAAATAATGGTCGCCCATGTCGATGGCGGTGGTGCGTTGCGACGTAGCATCGCTGCCGGCTTCAGGCTCTGATAAGCAGAACGCGCCGATTTTTTCGCCTTTGGCCAGCGGCACTAAATATTTTTGTTTTTGCTCTTCGGTGCCAAATTGCTCAAGACCCCAGCACACCAGCGAGTTGTTTACGCTCATTACCACGCTGCACGAAGCATCCACCTTGGAGATCTCCTCCATGGCCAGCACGTACGAAATAGCATCCATGCCGCCTCCGCCGTATTTGGGATCCACCATCATGCCCATGAAGCCAAGCTCGGCCATTTTCTTAATTTGCTCTGCCGGAAATTTCTGGTGCTCGTCGCGCTCAATCACACCGGGTTTTAATTCGTTCTGTGCAAACTCGCGCGCCGCTTTCTGGATCATCAAATGCTCTTCCGATAAATCAAAATGCATGTTATTACTGTTTTTAAGGTTTATACTATTTACTACAATTTTTTGTAACCTTGCAAATATAATGGTATAGTACCATTGGCACAATTAAAATTAATTTTATTTTGTCGGAAAAATTACACACAAGCCTCATGCTGGGCCTCATGAGCGGCACTTCGCTCGACGGGCTGGACCTGGCGCTTTGCCGCTTTGAGCACGGGGCAGGTGCGCTTGTTTTCGAAATTGAAAAAGCACAAACAGTGGCGTATGCCCACGACTGGAAAATGTTACTGAGCGAGGCTCCCGGTAAAAGCGCCGCAGAGTATTTCAGTCTTCATGCACGCTACGGCAAATACATAGCCGACCAGGTAAATACATTTTTAAAAGGAATAAAGGTAAAGCCGCAGGCCATTGCCTCGCACGGTCACACGGTTTTTCACCGGCCGCAGCTGGGCTTTAGCACCCAGCTGGGCTGCGGGGCCACCATTGCCGCGCATACCGGCCTCACCACCGTGTGCGATTTCAGAAGCCTGGATGTGGCGCTGGGCGGGCAAGGCGCGCCTTTGGTACCCCTTGGCGATAAATTATTGTTTGGAGATTACGCCGCCTGTCTCAATATCGGCGGCATTGCCAATGTGTCGTTCGATGATGCCCGCGGGCAGCGGGTGGCCTACGATATTTGCGAGGCCAACCTGCTGCTGAACCACCTGGCGGCTAAAGCCGGCAAGCCATACGACGACAGCGGCCACCTGGCCCGAAGCGGCAGTGTGCACCAACCTTTGCTGCTGGCGCTTAACCGGCTTGATTTTTATACACTGGCGGGTGCAAAATCGCTGGGCCGCGAGTGGTTCGAAAAAGAAGTGCTGCCCCTTATGGAGCATCTTAACATGCCCATAAACGATTTGCTGGCCACAGCTACCGAGCATGTGGCCACAATTATTGCTTCAGCACTCAACGAAAAAGCAAAAGGCCGCGTGCTGGTAACCGGCGGCGGAGCGTTGAACACATTTTTGATGGACCGTATCCGGTTTAAAACCGAAGCGGAACTGGTGGTGCCTGATATGCTGTGGGTTAATTTTAAAGAGGCACTTGTATTTGCCTTTTTAGGCCACCTGCGGCTTAACGGCGACATCAATACCTTGAGCGCTGTAACCGGCGCACGGGCGGATAGCATTGGGGGCGCTGTGTATAAGATGAGTTGAAAGCTGAAAGTTTAGAGTTGAGGTCTTTTGTCTTGCGTCTTGTATCTTGCTTCTTTAATATCTGAATTTCTTCCCGAACTCCATCAAGCGTTTTTCGAAGGTGTGGTAAGTGATCGATGAAAAGAGCAGTGTGAGCACCAGTGCCAGCCCCGTGGCCATTGCATCGTTACCGTTGTTGATCTGCGGCTCCTGCTGCAGCCACAGGCCATGCACCAGTCCGCTGAAAATCTGGTGCGTAAGGTAGATCATAAAAGACAGCTTGGCAATGAACAGCAGAGGCTGGCAGCTTAGTGTTTTATACAGGCGGCTTTGTGGCGGGCTGATAATTGCCAGCACAAGCAGTTGCCCATACAAAAGCCCCAGCAGCGAATGCACAAGCACGCCACCAATGGCGCCGCCGCCGGGCTGCCAGGTTAAAATAAAAGAAGCGGCAAATGTAAGCAGGATACCTGCCGCCAGCAGCTTTTGTTTTTGCCCGAACCATAAGCCTATATTTCCTTTTATGTACTGGTGTGCAATGAGCACGCCTAACAACAGGCCATCCATACGCCCGGGCAACAGCACGTAGGGGCCCAGGCCAGGCAAAAAAGCCCTGGCAACGGGAGCCAGCACAATGCCGGTAATGAGAAATGCAGGCAGCCACCTCTCTTTTAAAAAATAAATGAGCAGGGGCAGCAGCAGGTAAAATTGTTCCTCAATGGCCAGCGACCAGGTAACGCCCAGCCAGTTGGCACCAAAGTCGGCGCGGGCCATCCAGAAATTCTGAATGTTGAGCAAATAAGCATAGAGCGGAAAAGGATGCGCTGTGAGCCAGGGTAGCCGCATGGTCAGCGGACTGGCTGTCACCAGTGTAAATGCCAGGACGATGAGGTAATAGGCCGGAAAAATGCGAAAAACCCTGCGCAGGTAAAATGTTTTAAAATAACGGGGGCTTTGTTTATTTACTACCAGGATACGGCCAATTAAAAAACCGGATAGAATAAAAAAAAGATCGACCCCGCTCCAGCTGCAAATGGTCATAAATTTAAGACTTTGCAAAAATGGAGAAAGCCCGTCGGGCACCAGGCAGGTAAAATAATGCCAGGTGAGCACCAGCAGGATTGCCATGGCCCGTAAGCCATTCAGCGGGCGGATGATGTTAAGCTCCTGCATAAAATAAATTATGGTTCACAGTTCGAGCTCTTTGGACGGATCCCAGAACACTTTTTTAAAATCAACCACCTTATCGTTCTTTACGCTTATTTTCTCTTTTTCAAGCAATTCCTGCATTTTAAAAGGGGTGTCAAAATGGTGCTTGCCCGAAAGCAGGCCGCTGCTGTTTACCACCCTGTGCGCGGGCACTTTTGGCTTTGCGCTGCCGGCGCCGTACATGGCGTAGCCCACCAGGCGCGACGATGTTTTGGCGCCCAGGTAGGCGGCAATGGCGCCATAGCTGGTTACGCGGCCTTTAGGAATGAGCCGCACCACCTGGTATACCATTTGATAAAAATCTTTTTCCATAAGGCAATACTATAAAATTAATTCAGATTCTTTATATCAGGAAATTTAACTAATGGGTTCCAAAAGGATTTTTTTTTAACTCCGGAAAATTACATCGGAGCTTTAATATCGAAGCATGACTAGGATTCACGCATGGGAAACTTTCAGAAAAGTGCTCACAAATTGGTCAAATTAAATTATCTTTGCACGCTATGGAAAAACGTGTCAGAGTCAGATTTGCGCCCAGCCCCACCGGTGGTTTGCACATGGGTGGCGTACGCACCGCCTTGTTTAATTACCTGTTTGCCAAAAAGCACGGCGGCGATTTTATTTTGCGGATTGAAGATACCGATCAGACCCGCTTTGTAGCAGGAGCGGAGGATTATATTATTGAAGCATTGAAATGGTGCGGCATTGCCCCCAACGAAGGCGTTGGTTTTGGCGATGGGCCGCATGCCCCTTACCGCCAAAGCGAGCGTAAGGAAACCGGCATTTATAAAAAATACGCCGACCGGCTGATTGCTTCGGGACATGCCTATTATGCATTTGACACCCCGGAAGAGCTGGAAGAGATGCGCAAACGCATGGAAGCCGCCAAAGTAGCAGCCCCGCAATACAATGCGGTAACGCGTCAGAACATGCGCAATTCGCTTACCTTGCCGGAAGACGAGGTGAAAAAGCTGCTGACCGATGGGACTAAATATGTGGTGCGCTTAAAAGTGCCTCGCAATGAAGAGATCCGCTTTCAGGACATCATTCGCGGATGGGTTACCGTTAGCTCATCGCAGGTAGACGATAAGGTGCTGCTGAAAAGCGATGGCATGCCCACTTACCACCTGGCACATATTGTAGACGATATTGAAATGAAAATTTCGCACGCGGTGCGCGGCGAAGAATGGCTGCCCAGCGCCCCGGCGCATATTTTAATTTACCGCTACCTGGGCCTTGAAAACGAAATGCCAAAGCTGGCCCACCTGCCGCTGATATTGAATCCCGATGGCAATGGCAAGATCTCGAAGCGCGAGGCCCGCTTTCCGGTATTTCCGCTGAGCTGGCACGATCCCCGCGAAGCAGCGCCTTACATAGGCTATAAAGAATCGGGTTATTATCCCGAAGCCTTTGTAAACATACTGGCCCTGCTGGGCTGGAATCCGGGTAATAATGAGGAAATTTTCAGCGTGCAGGAGTTAAGCCAGCTGTTTGATTTTGAGCGCGTGCACAAATCTGGCGCTAAATTTGATCCTGAAAAAGCCAAGTGGTTCAACCAGCAATACCTGCGTAAAAAATCAGACCAGGAGCTGGCCGAGGCGTTTAAACCTTTGCTGAAAGAAAAAGGCTATGAGCGCAACGAGGTGTTTATGATTGAATTTTGCCGCCTGGTAAAAGAAAAAGTACAGTTTGTGCACGAGTTCTGGGACCATGGTAAATATATATTTGAGGCACCTTCGCAATACGACGAAAAGGTGATGACCAAAAAATGGAACGATAAAAGCAAGGACCAGTTTAAGCTGGTGCTGCATAAGTTTACCACCGTAGCAGACTGGAAAACACAAAACATACACGATGCCTTTGAAGAGCTTACAAAAGAAATAGGCAAAGTAGACATGCAGCTGCTGCGGGTATTAATTACAGGTGCTGCCGGCGGACCGCAGCTGTTTGACATGCTGGCCCTGATGGGCAAAGAGGAAGCGTTGAAACGGCTCAATACCGCACTGGAAAAGCTGTAATCAAGCCTAGATCATTTTTAAAGAGAAGCGGCCCGGATACCCGGACCGCTTTCTTTTTTGGCCTAACCCGTTCAGTCACACATTCTGAAACAGGGTTGAAGGCCGTGCAGCATTTTAATGATTAAATACAGATGTTGTTAGTGAATTACCGGCAGGCCATGTATTGTGCTACGATAGATTTATCGATCGTGTTCATTTTATGAAGCAGGCTTCCGTGGTCCAGCTCGCCAATCCACACAGTGCTTTTGTGTGGGTTAACAGGTCTTGAATCCTCCCGGTTTTCGGGCAGTATGCCGGCCAGGCAGCAAGCACACAACAGGCAAAAAAGAAAGGTGCGTTTCATAATCTTAATGTTAAGGCTTACTCAAAATTAAAAATGAACACGAATTATGATTCTGCTAATGTGCGGGGCAGTGTGTTGACTTGTTAATTGGGCGAATTCTGAAGATAAGTGGAGAATGATAGTGTTGAGCGCTTAGTGTTTAATAGTTAGGTATAATCCCTCTTTCAACGTTAAACTCTCATCTTTCAACTCTCTCCACGCGCTCTTTCAGTTTTTGATTAAAAGCCTTAAAGCCATTGGTGGTATTTCCATCCAGCATTTTTTTGAATAGGGGCACCAGGATGCCGTTGAACTTTTCGCTTTGAATAAAAGTGGTAGTGCCGTTGCCATTATCCACCAGCTCAAATTTATGCTCGCCGTCGAAGAGGCCGGTAAAAAGCAGGTGGCCCATCCAGCGCAGCTCGCAATTGGCTTCAAAAACAAGCAAGCGGGGTTTCATAGTGATAACAGAGGTGGGCGACGATTGCAATTGCACCGTTAGCTTCTGGCCGGTTTGAATGGCGCCATTAATAGAGCGCACAAAAGGATTCCATTGGGGATAACTTTTAAAATCGGTGAATACGGCCCATACCTGCTTGGGCGTTGCATGGATGAGGATAGAGGTAGTGATTTGTTTTGCCATAAAGATTTATTTTTATGACACAAAGCTCTTTCAATAAACACCATTTGGTTTTGACAAAAATCAAGAATTTACAGCAGGCTTTTTTTCCGGATGCGACTGAAGGTTTCGGGGGTCATGCCCAGCATAGAGGCCAGGTATTGCAGGGGCACCTGGTTAAACAGCTCGCGGTTCGATTCAAACAGCTGTTGGTAGCGCTCTTCGGCGCTTTGCGACAGGTGGCTGAAAATGCGGTCTTCCATAATAATAAAGCAGCGGGCCACAAACAGCTTTTCGAGCTCGCTCCAGGCCGGTACCAGCGTTTTTATGTTAGTATAATCCTCGCGCTCAATGGTAAACAGCACCGAATCGCTCAGGGCCTGTATGTTCCAGCGGGCGGGGGTTTTAAACACCAGGCCCGACAGGTCGGTCACAAAATAGCCTTTGGTGGCAATCCACTGGGTCACTTCTTTGTTTTTTGATTCGGCATACACGCGCAACAGGCCCGATTGTATAAAGCTCAGCTTATCGCAATATCGCCCCGCTTTGCAGTAATGTTCACCTTTGGCAAGCGTGCTTACCTTAAACAGTGATACTATTTTAGCCATGTCGCCCTGACTGGCAATGCCAAAATAAGATTGAATGTACTGCTCTAGTTCGGTCATACGCCTCAGGTGATTTTAAAGGGATTGACGCTTACAGGTATGATCTTGTCGGCATCGGCTTCGAGCCACGATGAAAGAATGTCCTTATAAATGCTCCTGAAATCCACGGTATATTTCAGGTCACCGTCTTCCAGGTTCTCAAGGTTCGGTCCCGGGTTCACCAGGCCTTTTTTCTTTAAATTTTTTCCGAACAAAAACACATTGCCCGCCGTGCCATGATCGGTGCCTGCGCTGGCATTTTCGCCCACGCGCCTTCCAAATTCACTAAAGGTAAATACCAATGTATCGTCCCATTTATTCAACTGTCTGAGATGGGCAATAAATACACTCACTGCCTCGCCGTACTGTTTCAGCAGGTTGTTTTGCTTACCAAGCTGGTTTACGTGCGTATCAAAACCGCCCAGGCTGGCGTAATATATTTTGGTGCTTACCCCGCTGCCAATTAAGCCTGCTATGCTTTTCAGCTGCCGGCCAAGTTCGTTCTCAGGGTATACCGCTGTAGCGCCTGCAATTTTATTTTTTTCAAACAGGTAGTTAATGCCCGATTGCGTGTCGATCAGTGTTTTATATAAATAGCCCTGGTTGTCTTCATTCAGCACTGCTTGCTTACCCGCACCCGCCAGTTCTTTAAAAAAAGGCGTGTTGGTTTCCTGGTGCAGCCGGCTTATGTTTTTAATGGCCATGCCGCTTATTTTTTTTCCTTTCAAAGCCAGCGAAAGCAGGTCGTCGGTTTCAACGGCATCGCTGGCGGTGTTGCAATTGTTATCGAGGTAGCGGCCCAGCCAGCCCGTGTGTAAAATTTCGCTGCTGCCGCTGGCGGTATGCCATATGTCCATACTGCGAAAATGCGACCGGTCGGGATTGGGGTAACCCACGTTGTTCACAATGGTCATTTCGCCAGCGTCGTAAACAGGTTTCAGGTCCTGCAACGCATTGTTCAGGGCCATTTCCTTATCCAGCATAAGCAGGCTTTCTTCTTTTAAGCCAAGCTTCGGCCGCAGGCGGTAATACACATCATTGCGAAAAGGCACCACGGTGTTGAGCCAATCGTTGCCCCCCGACAGCTGTATCACCACCAATCTCTTGTCATTGGCGGCAAAAGAATATTGCTCCAGCGATTTTAAAAATCCGGGCACCAGCAAGCCGCCACTGGCCAGCGAGCTTCGTTTTATGAATGTTCTTCTGTTCATCAGGCCAGGTTATAATCGGGGAGTGAAACAATTTTTAATATGGTTTCCTTAACGTTGCTCGTCGCATCGTTTCGTATCATATCGGCCACCTGCGGTGCAGGTTGTTTTAGTAAAAAGCTTTTCATCAGCTTATCCGGCTCCAGGGCCTGGTGATCGCTGATGATCTTTGCCCAGTTTACTTCGGTTTCAAATTTTTTGTTCAGCACGGTTTCCTGCGCAGCCTCCTGTTTCACTGCGTCATCCGGGTCATCGGGCTTCACGCTCACTTCCAGCTCCCCGTTATTCAAAATAACAGATGGCAGTTTCATACGCAGCAGCAGTTTTTGGTTATCGATAAAATAGCGCCCGCCAGGCCAGCCGGCCACATTGGGCGGGTAAAACAGCTGCTGACCCAGCGCCCGCTGCAATTGAAACAGCACTTTATAATTGGTCCATGTGATGTTAAAGGTGCGCGAAAGGCCCACCAGGTAATCAATGGGCGGCTTGATGTTGCAGCCCATGTTTTCGGGCGCATAAAACCAGGAGCTGCTCATTATTTTTTTTAAGAGCGAACCCGTGTTGTACTGGCTTTGGTAATAAAATTCGGCCAGCTCTTTCACATGGGCTTCGTTCACCGTTTCGTTCACATAGTACTTATATAGTTTGCGGCATAAAAAATGGGCCGTTTGCTTATTGCTCAGCAGCATGTTGATCACATCCTCGCCGCCAAAATTACCGCTGCGGTCAAAAATGGTTTTCGATCCGGCGTCGTGGTGTTTTTCTCGAAATTCAAACTGGCCATCTTTATTAAACGCCCAACCTGTAAAGGCCCGGGCAGCCTCCTGCACATCCTGTTCGCTGTAATGCCCGCGGCCAAGGGTAAATAATTCCATCAGCTCGCGCGCAAAATTTTCGTTGGGATGCTCTTTGCGGTTTTGCTGGTTGTTGAGGTACAGCAGCATGGCCGGGCTTTTACACACTTCCACCAATAAATCTCTGAAGCTGGAAAAAGCAAAGCGCCGGTGAATGTTATTGAGCTCCTGCAGGAGGTAAGGCTGTTTTACACGGCAGGCAAAATGGCTGTGCCAAAACAGGGTTTGTTTTTCGAGCAATACGTTTTTTGTTTCCAGCAGCTTTTTGATCCAGGCTATGTTCAAAGCTTCTGCTTTTTCGTTCAGCAACGCATGAAACTCGCGCGGGCTCATGCCGCCCTCTATGGCTTCTTTGCGCAGCGGCACATCGTCTTTGCCAATATTGGTAAGGGGCGAGCCTGTGGCCGAGGCGATGGCCAGCAGCTCTGCATTTTCGTTAAGCGTTTTCTGACCCAGCTCTTTGGCCTGCGGATAGGTGAGGCCAAAGCCAAAGCGGCTGTGCAGGTGAAAAAGCTGGCTGAGCGGGGTAGGCATGGCTGTTTGACGCTTGGAAGAAATGAAAGTTTAAACTACTAAATTATTCCGAAGCTGCCAAGAAAAACCAGGGTAACACCCAGCAGGATGAGCATGAGAATGGCGTTGGCAATTTTTATTTGTTTGAATCCGTATAAAAAATCGCCGATAAAAAAGGCCAGCGGAAAGGCATAGGTAAGCGTGATGCTAGAGCTATTGGCCCCCCCAGAAAAAAAGCCGAAGGTGGCAAAAAAGAGAAACCAGAGCAGGATGGATTTTGACCGTTGCTTTTTAAGCGTATTGCCAAAGCCACTGGCCAGGCCTGCCAGGATGGACATAAACAGCAGCACCACCAGCAGGGCCGACAGGGGCAGATAATACTCGCTGAACGAAGGCACCTTTAAAAACTGGAAATAAAGCCCCGTGGCCTCAAAAAAATACCATTGGTTAAAATCGCAAAGATAAGCCATGCTTTCGTAAAGGAACAGCGGCACAAAAAAGCCCAGCAGGGCCACTACCCATTCGCGCCACACAAAGGGCCGCAGGATGAGCATGATGATAAAAAACAGGGGGAAGCAGATAATGCTTGAAATGGTGATGAAAGAGGATACGCACAGCCAGAAAGCCGCTTCGAAAATCTGGCTGAGCACACTCTCTTTGCGATAAATGTCGAGCAGCTTATACACCGAAAAAAGGATAAACACGTTGGTGAAAATCTGCGGCGACACCTGGAAAGGGTTGACACAGGCAATGCCCAGCAGCAGGTAAATAAAAGCGGGAAAATAGTTTTGTTTCTCCACCACTTCCTGGTTGATGGAAATAAGGCTGATCAAAAACACGCCCAGCCCGATGAATAAAAAATTGAGGCCTACAATGGCGCCACGGGTGGTGACGTAGCGGGTAAAATAATTATAAAACAGGTTGGGGTAATGCCTTATTTCGAGGCTGTGGGGAATGAGGTAGCAAAGAATGGCGCCCAGCACAAAAACACTCACCAGCAAGGCCACGCTTCCCCGGATTCCCTTATTTAAAAGCCCTGCGAACACAATTTTGCGGTTTCTGTATTTTTTTTATTTTTGTAGCCGTAAACTTAACAAATTTAAGGGAATGCCTGCCAGTGTTTGTAGGAAAATAAACACCGGTTACGCGGACCCTTCATCAATTAAATACACGCAATATGAAACTGCTTATGCTTACCTGGACCGATGTGTTTTATGCTATCGGTAATTTTTTTCAATGGATCTTTAAAGGAATGAGGGTGTTGGGCCAGGGGCCGAATGTCATTATCTGGATCCTGATTCTGGGCATACTGGTATACTGGACCATGCGTTTATCGCGCTACAAAAAACAAGCGCAGCGCAATAGCACCATCGAGTAGTTTTTAATCAAAATTTTTATCAACGCAGATCACACGGCTTGTAGTTATACAGCTGATAGGGTCTGCGTTTTTTTATTGCCCTTCATTTCCGGTCGTTACAATGGCTGTTCTTTTAGCAATGTCTAAAAAATTGCGCCGGCCAGGCCGTTTTTTTGCTATGCCTCGCAATGACATTCTGTAGGATAACCTGCGGGAATTAAAGTCCGCAGATGATTTCTGCGGCCTGCTCCAGGGTTTCGTCTTTTTTGGCGAAACAAAAACGCAGCAGCTGGTGATCTGTTTTTTGGCTGTAAAACACCGATAGGGGAACGGTGGCCAGGCGTTTCTCTTTGGTGAGACATATGGCAAAATCGGTGTCGCGCTCGGGGCTAATGGCGCTGTACGACATGAGCTGGAAATACGTGCCGCTTGTTTTTAAAGGCTGCAGGCGCGACCCGGAGGTGAGCTTTAAAAAATAATCGCGCTTGCGCTCATAAAACTGTTTCAGCTCCAGGTAATTGTTTTTATCGGCCATAAAATCGGCCAGTGCCATCTGCAGCGGGTGGTTGATGGCAAACACCAAAAACTGGTGCACCTTGCGGAACTCAGCCGTCAGCGCCTTGGGAGCAGCCACGTAGCCTATCTTCCAGCCGGTGGTGTGCACGGTTTTGCCAAACGATGAAATTACGAGGGACTGCTGCATCAGTGTGCTGCTGGTGGACAGGCTGTGGTGGGGCTGCCCGTCGAACACCATGTGCTCGTACACTTCGTCGCTGATGATGAGAATATTTTTGCCGGCCACCAGGCGCTCCAGCTCAATGATGTCGTTTTTGGAAAGAACGGCACCGGTGGGGTTGTGCGGCGAGTTGATCATAATGGCGCGGGTTTTGGCCGTGATCTTTGTTTCTACATCCGTCCAGTTAATAGAAAAACCGGGCATGCTTAAGGGCGAATACACGGGAATGCCGCCCTGCAGCTCAATAGCGGGCACATAACAATCGTAAGCGGGCTCAAACACCAGCACTTCGTCGCCGGGGCGTATAAAAGCCGTAATGGCTGTATAAATGGCCTGTGTGGCGCCGGCGGTAACGGTTATTTCGGTGTCAGGATCATAAACGGCGTTGTAACAGGTTTGCAGCATTTCGGCCACGCGCTCGCGCAGGGGCATGGCGCCGGGCATAGGGGCATATTGGTTAAATGCGCTGTTCAAATAGCTGGCAGCCAGCTCTTTTAACCGGGGCGAATAATCAAAATCGGGAAATCCCTGCGAAAGGTTAATGGCGTTGTGTTCTTTGGCCAGGGCGCTCATCGTGGCAAAAATGGTGGTGCCCACGGCGGGGAGCTTGGATGAAATCTGCATCTTTTTTACAATAATTTCCCCAAATTGCTAAAAATATCTTATTTTTGCCTGCGTAAATTTTGAATTTAACAATTGAACGGTGTTCATTTAAAATTCAACATTTATCGTTTAAAATTCCTGAAAAGGTCCTGTGGCCGAGTGGCTAGGCTCAGCTCTGCAAAAGCTGCTACAGCGGTTCGAATCCGCTCGGGACCTCAAAAACGCCCTGAAACCCGCGCACAGCGCGGGTTTTGTTTTTTGGGTACAACATAGGTACAACATTCTGGGTTGTTGATAAGTTTTCGCCTGCTTACGCCTGTTTTACCCCTTCTGCTTATCCTCATACTTCATCTATACCGTTAGTATGGTGCATCCATACATTAACCGCAGCTTTTGGCTGCTGGTGGTGTAATTCTTAGCGATGTGGTGCAAACGCATCGCACTTGCTTATTATCGTTTCATACTCCTCTACTTTTGTTTTTGTCAATGAGTTCTATTCGCGATATGAAGGAATTGGCCATACTGAAAAAGCTACTGCAGGGCTTTGGACTGTGTGTAAATATTCACTTTAAAATTCCAAAGAAAATGGCAAGACAAAAAGGTATAATCAAACTGAAAGGAACCATCGGCGGTGTTTCTTTCTATAAAACCCAGGACGGCGATCTCGCTCGCGAGAAAGGCGGCGTAGATGGCGAACGCATCAAAAAGGATGCAGCTTTCGCCCGCACACGCGAAAACGGTGCAGAGTTCGGTTCTGCGGCAAGCGCCGGGAAGATCCTGCGCGACGCTATCCGGCCTATGCTGCTGAATGCAGCAGATAACAGGGTAGTATCGAGGCTCACGAAATTAATGACCGACATTAAGAACCTCGACGCGGGCAGCGCCCGCGGTGAGCGCACCGTAGGTGGCGCAATGGCGGTGCCAACATCGCGAGCTCTGTTGAAGGGCTTTAACTTCAACAAACGTGCAGTGTTGGGCTCGGTGCTTCACAAACCGTTTGTGGTGCAAACCAATAACGGTATGATCACAATCAACAACCTGGTGCCGGTGAATGACATTGTGTACCCAACCGGTGCAACACACGTATCATTCAAATGTGCATGGGCTATCATTGATTTCGCTGCCGGCACTTCGGGTGTGGATTACAGCCCTGCTGTAACTCTGCCAATCGACGCAGCTGTAAGCAACGTGCAATGTTTGCCGCCCAACATCCCGGCTGGTGCTGGTGTGAATCTGTATCTGCTTTCGGTAGAGTTTTTACAGGAGGTAAACGGTGTGCAGTACTCATTGAAAAACGGTGCATACAATGCGCTGGCGATTGTTGAGGTACAATAAATCCGGCCGCTGAAACATTACCTGAACCTATTATTAATCTTTAAAAACAATATTTCAATGGACGGAACAGAAAACACAACTACCTCAATTGAATTTGAGGTAAATGCACAAAAGAGAAATGCAGCCGGTGAGCTCACCGACACCATCGCAGCCAGCGGCAAGCTAACCAAAGCTGATGCCACCCGGACAGGCTTTAATAGCGAAGATTGGTTGACTATTTCTGTGGAGCCAGGCGAAACAGATGCAGCGCAACCAAAAGTAACTGTGAACTCGCACAGCAAGCTGACAAAAGCCGATGCCGGCAAAACGGATACTAACGCTTAATAATTAAACGTATGGCAACAAATCAACACATTGAAAGCGGTACTATCCTGGGCACAGTTTCAGGAACGGCCTTAACCGTAGTGATGAACATTGGTTCATCTGACATTATTAAAACTGTGATCCTTGCAGCGATCGGTGCTGTGGTTAGCTTCTGTGTTTCGGTGGCGTTGAGGTGGCTGGATAAGCGTTTTAAGCGGGATTGATCAGTTAGAATAACACTGTGTAGCCGCCCTTAACCGGGGCGGCTTTTTTATTATGCAATGGTATCGAAATTGCAGCCATCGGCTGCGGGATGCAAAGGAACAATAGGCGTTTCGGAATCAGCAACACGGTTTATAGGCAACGCCTGATGATCTCCCTCGAGAGGCACAACCTTCGCAACTTCTTTGCGCGCCTTTTTCTTCTTCTTGGCTTCTTTAACCTTTGCTACGTATGCGTTGTAATCTTCCGCAGCCCACACACTGAACAGCTGATTACCGGGAACGTGCTCGAGCTCCGGCGGAAAAAAAGATTCTTGCTTGCGTTTCTTTTCTTCTCTTGTGGACTGCACCTCAACAGCTGGCAGCATTTTAATAATGATGGTTCCTTCATCCTGCGAAATGGTAACGAAGCGGCCACAGGTGAAACCCATATCCTGCAGCCATTTACCAGCAAGGCGTATTTCAGGGAAAATAGCATCCTTCCAGCGGCGGGAGAAATGCTTAGGTAAGATTTTGATCTTTCTTTCTTTATTCGGCATGGTTCATCTCCTTTCTAATTCGTTATAAATTTCTTCGGCAAGTTTTTTAAATGGACTGCGATCAGGCTCCGGGAGCCACATTTGCACCACCTCATGGCGGCGCTTGGTGTAATACTCGTATTGCTCCACATCAGCCGGATGCTCGAAGTGCATGGCTTCGATAACAGCTTCAATGTTTTTGGACACATAGCGCCAGGTGCGCGTATCTGTTTTTGCTAATTCATTGATCAGCCTCCAATTGATCAGATCGTCTGTGATCAGGTTGATGAGGTGTGTTTTGTGGAGCGTTGCTTTCATCGCTGAATATTTAGCTTAAAAGTATTCATAATATGCTTTTAAAGCAAATTATTTAGCTTATAAATATTCATATTTAGTGTAAAAAGCTGCAAATGAGCGCAATAGAATATCAACAATATGCTTATATCGCAAATTTATTTACCTTTAACGCCACAAATGAATAAGAAAGCGAGTAATAGGATTAAAGCCGTTTTAGCTGAAAAAGGCAAGACTAATAATTGGTTAGCTGAAACTCTGCAGAAGAATAGAACTACTGTTTCAAAATGGTGTACAAACCAAATGCAACCAACAGTAGAATCTTTATTTGAAATTGCCGAGGTATTAGACGTTGATGTACGCGAGCTGCTCGTATCGACAAAGCCATAACCGAAAATAAAAAACATTGCGAGCTGGGATCCTAATGGACCCGGCTTTTTTATTTCCACTGCCCTACGACAAGCCTAAGGGCGGCGCCTAAAAAGGCAGCAGAGACAGGGAGCGGACACCCGAATAATGAACCCAGACAAAACAGCCACAAGGCAAGCGGAACACCTGGAAGCCGACGGCGCCGGGAGAAAACACCCGGGCCGAGCGGCGAAGATGGCGCTGAAACGCATAGAAAGAGAGCTGAATCGGCTGGAAACCCGAGGGAGCCGCTGGACAGCTGCCGGACTGAGAGGAGAGATGTTTTTGCATAGCTAAAAATTTTATATGCATCTCTCTGCAGGCGGCTTGGGAAAAAAGCAAAAGGAAACGGAATAAATGAAAGCCTTGCGCGGTGGCCTGTGTTTATGCCGTAGTCTTTTGCTTTTTTATCGCGGGTGGCTGGTGTGGCTGCCTGCTAATTTTGCAGATAAAATTTTGGTAGCGTGAAAACAGCGTGCATCCATCAGCGCAGGCAGATCACCAGAAAACAAGGCGCATCATCCACGCCTAATAGCAACCACAGCAGATACAAACATAGCTACGCCCAAACCCCCAATATTTTTAAAAGAAAAAAGAAAAAAAACGGCAAAAAAAAGAAAAAAGAAAGCCTTATGATTGGCGGGCACAGCGAGCTTGTCAAGGCTTTTGCAAAAAAAATTTTTTGCTCATCAGGCGGAACGGAATTTCGATGCAGACTAATTTCCTGCGGTAGCACTCAGTAAAAATTTTTTTGCAAAACCGTAGGCTTGGCCTTGATAAGCTCATCAGGGCAGGTTGTGCGGCCCGCCTAACTTTGCGGTCTTTTTTTATTTGATAGTTCTATGACAATAAGAACAAGATTAAAATTGGCGAACGCCATAGCCCATAGATTTGTTTAACTCCCTTAACGTAGTAAATAAATTGACATCAGAATCATTTGATATTACCCAATCCATTACGATTTGTAAGATGGTTTCCGCATCGCTGATATAGCCCATCCGACCATCCGCACCTCTAACGCCCATTTTGTTTTTACGTTTTCCACGCGTTAGATACGTGTTTTTTTCTTCGTATATATAATCGCGGGCCGCCTTATTTTCTTTTCCTTTAGGCAGGTTTTTTCGCAACAGTTTATTAATGCCTTTGTAGTAGATTTCGAATTTCCTTTCCGGGTCATCAATATTGCCGATAGCATAGTCTTTCAATTCTTTTTTAGTTACCAGCTTGCCAGTTTCAGAAACGTTGAGTTGTTCCCCTTTGGTTTCGTTGGCTTTAGCAATTATAGATAACGCTTCCTCCTCCTTGCGTTTTTCTTCTTTTGATTTTTTTGATGTTGCTTTCTTTGTAGGTTTCTTTGCCATTATGTTGAGATTTAAAAATTAAAAATTGTCGCTTTTATCTGATCAATGCTCTCTTCGATACTTTTTCCTTTAAAGGAATTTAGGTTAAAGTCCTTCAAAGCCGCTTCCGGGCCTATCATTTGAAACTTGTATTTTGCCCAATAATTTCCTTTGCCGCTTTTTTGTTTATCGTAGCAATAAAAGTTATAAATCAAGGAAGGGTGTATCTGGCATTTCTTCGCGAACTCTTTCACTACAAAACTATTGTCTATGTGTGGGTAGATATATTTTGAATTTTCGTAAGAAAATAAATATTCGCGTGAAAAATCGTTGGCTTTATCTTCTTGTAATAAGAACAAATCAGTTTCGCCGGTTAGGTGGAAGGTTTGTTTTTTTATTTCGTCAAAATCAAATAAGACATGGTGCAGCTCGTGCAGCAATGCAAACCACAGAGTAGCGTAATTTTTATTGAGGTCTGTAAGCGCAATACATGGCTTATTGTTTACAATGAAAGTGGCACCTCGTACCTGCGTAGTTGGTAAGTGCTGTTGATAGATAACAGTAACACCACAGCTGTACAACGCCTGACTTACAATCTTTAAGCCATTTTCTACGTTCATTGTGTATGGTTTAATTTTAGACACTAAATCAACCAAACGATCTCTGTCATAATCGTTGGGGTTATTTATCTTCTCAAAAAGCATAAATGCTGATTTAGTCCAGAACTCACGCATTAAAGAACTTTCACTCCGCTTAGTTTTACTAAATGCAGGGATATAAGCTGTTCTATCTGAGTAGTCAAAGATGGTTTCAAAACCAAAGTAATCAATGATATTTTTTTCGATCAGGTTATAATCCGTTTTGCTTTTCAGCAATCCGGCTTTGTGTAAATTTTTAATGTCGAAATTTGAGAGGAGATATGATTTTTTTCGTGTGTCTTCCAATTCGCCAACCATCTTTGAAGGAATTTCACTGATGTAAATTTTAAAGAGCGCCTCCGTGTTCAGGCCAAGAAATTGCCCTAACTTTAAAAGATTAATAACATCTACCCGTTTAGCAGATTTATCAAGTATGCCCTCTAAAGTCCTTTTTTCCATACCTAATAACTTTTCTGCCTGATTGGAAGTTATACCGTATAACTCTAACTTAGCCAGGAAGATCTCCTTTATAGAAGATCCTGCGCCCTGCCAGGTATCTACTGGATTTATGAGTTTATAAAACTCTTCTTCAAATTGCTGGTTGCTCATGTTAAGTAAAATTACATAACAAAAATAGGGCAATTTAATTCAAAAAGCAATTTTGTATGTAAAATTACATAACTTTTTATCAATTCGGTAAAACAGCCTTGAGCTGTGCCGTGGGAAGTGGCTGCAAATAGTGGAATGGAGAGAGGTGCGTCCCGGAGGGCGCGGCGAACGAAATGGAACGGTTTGCAGTCCACCGTGGGGCGAGCCGCCTTGCGAGTGGAGCGAGGGTGGAAAGGCCGGGAGCCCTGACCGAAGCGTCAGGGCGGGGCCGACCTATGTTGTCCGCCTGTGCGTTGGCTTTGTGGGATGCAGCGGCAACACAAGGCGAAACATGGCGCAATGATATTATTGCTGTAGATCGCCATGTTTTCGCCGCAGCCCGAGCGACCCGCAGGCGAGCCAAACTAAGGGCAGCCGGTGGACTGGCAGCTAACGAAGTGGCTGTCCAGGACAAAAGAGGCTGCCGCGCCGCAAGCTCGTGCAATTTGCAAAAGGCATGACAGGCTTTGTCGGCGTAGCCGCAAACCCGAAGGGCAAAATAGCTTATGCGTAATGCCTTGAAAAAGCAGCACTGGAGCATAGGCTGTTTTGACCTGGCGTGATCTTTTGCATTGCGCAAGCTAAGGCGCACCGCTTTACCGCGTCGGAGATCTTCTTTGGTTCTTGATTTCTTTTTTGAATTTTGTTCTAAATTCTTTTTCTGACTAAAAAAGCAAGGGGCGGAAGCCCCTTACCTTTAGTGTTTCTTTCTTTGATTTTAAATTGTGATCTTTTGCAAGTTATGCCCTTCGACAGGCTCAGGGTAGGCATAAGGGCATAGCTTGCGTGTAGTATCTCAAAGGCAAAGCGAATAAAAAGCAGGGTTGTATTGTGCGCTGTTGTTTTTTATTGGCTTTGCCGTGCGTTAGGGATTGTAGTGGAAAGCCCGGAGCGCTGTCCCGATAGTGGCCAGCGCGAGGACTTGGAACGGAAAGCCCGACCCCCTTCGACAGGCTGAGGGCAAGCCAGGGGGGAACGCCCAAAATAATAGTATTCTTAGCCCTTAAAAACCTCATACAGACGTATGGCTCCTAAGATGAAGCCAATTAAGGCTCCGATTTCTACAAGCCTGTTCCAAATCTTTTTTCTTTTGAATTGGTATTTTTCACGCTTAGACCATTCTTCAAAATAAGCCCAATTCTCACCATAGTCCTCAAATCTTACGATCTTAAATTCTCTTGCTTCGCTCAAATTAAAGTGAGAAGGTAACATGCCGCCAGAGTGCATTTTTCTTACATATCCTTCAAGAAAAAGATGGTACTGTGTTTTGTTTATACTTTTGGCAATCTGAATTTTATTGCGGGTTTCTTTATACCCTTTTTGTATTAAGGCTCTATTCTCAGCGCTTACATTATCTGAATCTAAATTTTGATCAAGGAAGAATTTAAAATCCAGTTTGCAGTATAGTTCTTTTTCTTCTGCCGTTAACGGAATTATTTTGCCTAACTCTGACATTGTTGGCTATTTATTTCTTACAATATGAATTTGCTCGTAGTCGGGCCCTAAGTCCTCAATAATTAATGGAAATTTTTGGGTTAGTGCTTTTGCGACTGTATATGTTTGCTTTTTCTTGATAACGGCGTATTCCTTTTTAAAGAAGCACGAAGCGATTATCTCGAATAAATGAAAAGGCAATATTAAACTCTTCGAGTGGATTCTTAAGTCGTTCATTCCACCGATCTGTAAGTGGCTTTTACAGTGGTTAGGTTCGTCTGCTACATAGTCGAACCGAATTTGATTTGTTTTGGATATTACCATTCCTTTCTCGAGGGAAGAAAACAGTTCTATTAAGTGCTCCTTAATAAGATCATTTACTCCTTCGTCGTAATAATCTTCAACGTCCTCAGTATTATATTCTTCGATTTGCGGATTTGAATAGTATGCAAGTTTATATTTTAGCAGCTCATTGTCGTCATTAAACTGATAGAATAACTGAACAATCGAAGAATCAATCAACAAAAATGAATACTGCCTCCGTTTCAAAACGGAATCATAATTAAATAAGTAGAAGTCATCCTCAATACCACTGTTATAATTACTCCAACTGATTATAGATCCTTTTCTCTCGAAGTTGGCCGTTAGAATTATCTCCTTGAATGCTTTGCGAGTGTTTTCAATGGTACTAAGCAAAATATCAGCATTCATCATTCATTTTGTTTTTTTATTTGGCTCATTAAATCCGGGCGGTTCTTCAAAATCTCAAGTAATAATTCCGGATTTTCCGAAATTAATTTATCAAGCTGTAGCCCTGATCGCTCGTATTCATCACTGCTCTTACTGAGTACAATTCGACGGCGCATAATATCCTCTTCGGAAGGGAATGTAAATTTGAACTGAGGGTAATCAGTTTTTATCTTTTGAATTTCGTCTTGAAGAGCCTGAGTATTGGGCCCGCTTCCGGAGATATATGTCCAACCTCGCGAACGGGTTATCGAAACAAAAATCGCATTCCTGCCCCTGAAAGAATATTTGCTAATGACGTTTTGTGCGTCTATTACAAATACAACATCCGCCTCATTGCCTTTTGCTCTAAATGGGGTGGTTAGTGTTACATAGCCTTTCTCCTGAAACGACGATGAGGCCTCTACGAATCCCGGCGTAATTGATTTAATTTTTTCCTTCTCCAGCATTTGCCTCAGTCGAATAAAAATCTCTTTGGTGTTAGCGTTGGCTAATGATATTACTATAATTTGCTCCGGACTAAACTTCTCTTTAATTATTAGTCTCGTTATTTCCTTTGCAACAGAATCGTATTCATGTATAGAGTTTTCAAAAAAAGCTTCTTTGAGCAATTCGCTTTCTGCAATGCCATTTTCTTTAAGGATTTTTTCCAGTGTATTTCTACTGTTTTTCTCGGGCCTGGTTATGATTAGTTTGTCGTTTTCAACAAACAGGTCCTTATTGGGTTGTAAAACATCATAGCCGAGGGAAGACCACGTTTTTTTGTCTGATAAAACATCTATAATACCTTCCTTCCTATAAAGTCCTAAGCCCAATCCGTGTGCAATCATTAATGCCATGCGGGGATTTCTATAGCTATTTTCTAAAATGAAGTCTTTCTCGATGCCCCCGACGTAAACCCCATCAAGTTCAGTGTTCTTCATATTTGGGGTACCATTCTTATCCTTTCCAAATAAATCTTCTGGCTCCTTTATTCTTAGTTCATTAAGTGATTGAAATTCATCGTATGCCCATATTATACGCTTAGGTTTCTTGGTAAGTAAATACATCAGTTCGAAAAAAGATGGCGTGAAATCCTGCGCTTCATCAATTAAAACCATGTCGTAAATTGGTTCAAATTCTATTTTCTTTATTTTTTCCAGCAAGTCGCTAAAGATATACTCATAAGGATCCTTCTGATTACGAACCTGCATAAATTTAAAAGGTGTGAATCCGAAAAGATCACAGGTTTTGGAATATAGCCCGGGTTGACTACTTCCGCCCCAGGCATGTAGGACCTCTAAGTTTTCCCAGTTTGGTTCCTTTCGCTTCTCGTATATGTAATACTTCGAGATTAAATTACGTATCTGATTATACATACTTTGTGTATTGAACACAAATAGTATTTTATAATCCTTAAACTCCTTATGAGTTAATGCCGCCTTAAGCGCAAGAATTACTGTTTTACCGGTACCAGCTAATCCCCTTATTCTTTGAGGACCCTGAGGTAGTTGCATAGACACTTTACGCTGTTTTTTATCCAGCTTGAACGTGTGTATTAATGACACCGATGAAAAGCCGCTTAAGGTTTTTTCAGTACCATCGGGGATTTCTATACTTGGTTTTTCGTAAGCCTTTGTGCCTTCAAGAAGGGCATACAAAGGATCAATAAGTGATGGATCAACTGAGTTGTTAGAATTGAATGTATTAAGAAAATTCCCAAAATCTTTGTCGTCGCAGACCTGGTTAATGATAATCCCTTTATCAATAAACTCCTTAAGGGTTTCCTTTGGCTGTCCGGTAATGTATAGCACTTTGGAAATGTTGATCTTTACGGAGTTCGATCTTCGATCAAAGAATTTGAGATCGCTTTTTAAGCGGTTCTCAATTTCACTATAGAATTTATCAAGAACAATATCTTTGGAATAAACTGTTTGTCCTTTTTCTAACTTCCAGTATTCACCATCTTTTTCAGTCGATATCACTTTTTCGGTTAAGACCTCTACGAGTAATATACCGGCCCTTTCATGTATTATTACAAAAGCAGGTACGCTTTCTTTATTACCAACACCGACAGTAGGGTTTTTATATCCTATTAAGCCATTTTCATTTTTAAAAAAATCGGTTATTACCTCCGACGTAGTGATTATAGCCTCGTCGGAAACAAATCCTATAGCACCTGGTAGAAATTCCATTTTACAGTTTATTAAATTAAAAGTTCGACTTCCCTCGTATATGCATGTCGATACTGAGTACCAAAGCCATCGGAAAAGTAAGGAAAATTAGGCTTAGATTTTTAGTTGCGTAAAATGCTTATTTTCAAACAAATAAACTATTTATATTGACCCTTGCAGTATTGCAGACCCATATATAAGGGTCTGCAAACTTGCAAACATCGGTTTGCTCCGGCTTGCTGCAATTTAGTCGGATAAATAGTAAATCACTTCTCTGTTTTCCTGACGTTTGCAAAGCTGTTTTGCAATGCCATTGGTATCGGGAACCTGAAATTTGTGCAGCAGGATGGTTTTTAGCCTGGCTTCGATGGTGCGCTCCTTGCAATCCATTTCAAAGCACAGTTTCTCGATCAGGTCGGCCCGGCTCATTGGTTCGCTTAGAATACGCCCTATAAATTCAATAGTTTCGTCCAGTCCGGCCTTTTGGTTGCGGCTGTCCATTGCTGCCTGCATGGTGTTGAGATCGGCTAAGATCAGCCCTTTTTCGGTATCGGAGTACTGGACAAAAAAAGGGTCGTGCTTTTTAGAGCTGCGGCATTTGAGGTAAGCTACTTTGATCAGGTCGGTGTTGTGGTTCTGTGCATCCTTCTCAAATCCTATTTGCATAACGGTACTGGCTTTGTTGAGGATCTCTGTGCCGAGATGTCCTCGGGCCTTGTCGGTATTGCCCGGGTTCTCGTGTATGAGGCAAAGGAAAGTAACGTCGTAACGGTTAATGCTTTGGTTCATCATGTCGATCAGCTTCATACTGTCTTTAGTATCATTGAAGTTGAACACGCAGTCAGTGATTACGTCCAGCACAATAAACAAGTGCATTGGGAATTGCTTGCGGATATGCTCCAGGTAGATGTTCAGCATGTCGAAGCGTTCTTCTCGTGCAAATTCCAATAGTGAAATGTAATCGAAGCCGTAGGGATGATCGTCTATTGTATAACCTGCTTTTAGCTGTATTTGCTGTAATGAGTATGGTAGCTGATCGGAGAGGTTGCGCTCGGTGTCCACATAACAAACGGCGTACCTGGTTAGGATATTAGTTTTGAAGTTGAGCAGATCACGATTGCTGTCTGGTGTTTTGAGTAGTGCGGCACACACGGTTTCGGCAAGGCGTGATTTATGTACGCCTGCCTTACCTTGTATGACATTGATGGTTTTGGGAAAGAACACCGGGTTGTCTTTCTGCCATAGAATGGGCTGGCTGAAGCTAATAGGCTTGCCTTTGTTCTCTTTGATTTTTTGCTGTGAGGCAAGTAAGCGCTGCAACTTGTCGACAGCGCTCTCAATCTTTACAGGCCCGTCCCCCGGCAAAGGGGAGGCTTTTCTATCGGGTGGTGGTGGAATCTCGAACATAGCACCTCCTTTTATTGATAGTAAGACAATGCCATGAAATAGACTTTGATCTGTCCTGCTTCAAAACGCACAGTTGCTACCCAATCTTTGGGTGAGCGATTCTGCATTTCTGTTTCCTGCCGGATACAGCTTTCGAGTTGCATGATCATGAGTTTGTAGTTCTGTTCTTCAAGTCGGAAAAAGAGCTCAGAGAAATAATTGAAGCGCAGTTTGTCAAGCTGCAGCTTGTCGAACAAGCGGTTTAGCTGGTCTTTGTCCGCATTACTGTCGTTAAACAATTTCTTGTAGTAGTTGACATTGCTTTCCAATGCTTTTTGATCGCGTTCTAAAACGGCTGCTACCTGTTTCATTAATTCAGTCCAGGTGAGATCGTGCAAAGTTTCTTTGTAGTTTTCCATTGTTGACCTCCCTACTTCTTAAAAGATTTTACATAGTGCTTTTGCAACAGTTCTTCTACGTCGGCCAGTTTGTAATAGATCTTGTTGCCAACCTGTGAGAAAGAGATTTTACCCTCGTCGCGCCAGGTCTGTGCGGTACGCTTTGAAATTTTCATCATGAGCAGGAACTCCTGATTGTCGATAAAGACTTCTTCGGGGTTCTTGTTCTGCTTGTCTAATTTTGCTTTGATTTCCTCGATTGAGGAGGCAAGGGCGTTGTATTGCTCCTTTGATAAGATAATTGCTTCCATTTTACTGCATTTTTATTGTTATGCAGCAAAAGTGTTCGGAAGTGAAAAGTCCTATAGTCCCCGGGGGACTGCGTGGGGACTACTTTGTGTGTAAAGCGGCGCTAATCGGGAATGTCAAAACGTGTGTTTCCTTTGGGTCGCTTTTCGAAGCGGGAAGGTTTGAGTATGGTCTTAACGGTATCAATGGAAATGTCGCGCCCCTCTTTGTCTTTAAAGTATGCAGCAATCATCTCGCAGAGCTCATTTGGCGAGGCTTCGAGGTAGGGTTTATTATTGATTTTCTTTTCGTGCATCAGCTGGTAGAAGATATCGACAAACTGATTGAGGTTAGTATTTATTTTGAATTTGTTCTTGATAGGGGACCCTTCTGCTTTGCTCAAGGCAGGCTTTCTGAGGGGACTAAGGGGACTTTTATTTGATTGATCTGTAAAGGCTTGTTGTCTTTTCTTATTGAGTTTGGATTGTGTTTTGAGCAGATCAATCTCTAATTGCACTTTTTCATCAAAGGGGACTTCACCGGCGGGGACCACAGCGGGCTTATTTTGCAGGTACTCCGTTTTGGCTTCTGCCAGGTACGATAGTTTTTCTTCTGTGGTGGGATACTCTTTAATCTTCTGTTTTACTTTGTCGAAGTTGAAGCGGTTGGAAGGTTTGAATTTATTGCTCTGAATGTCCTGCCGGAGTAGTTCAATGATCATCAATGCTTTTTCCATTTTAATGATCCGCTCTTTGGTGTTGAATAGATCCCGGTTAAGGTCGATCAGTTTTTCAAATTTGTTGAGCCATACGAAGGGTTGTATAAGCTGCTCGCATTGGTAATGAATAAAAGGCTTGATCTCTGATTTATCGAACTGGATGAGTTTGTGCAGCAGGCAAACACTGTATTGCTGCAGGGAGAATTTACCGGAAATGATGAAGCTGGAAATGTGATGTGGGGCAATGGCTGTTATATCGAACGGACCAGGTTCGGTAAGGGAATAGTCAACAATTGGGTGCTCGATGAACGGAGCGACCTGCACCTCGCTGTTAAGCATATAGTAGTATTGTTCTTTTTAGTTTTCTTCACTTAACGAATAGTTAACTGGCCTAACTATTTATTTACATTCAAAATTATCAAAATATCCACTGAAAATATGCCATGTTGAAAAATATAGCAATCAATTGCTACGTTTTATAGCAGAATGCGCCACGCTGATTTTGTATCTTTATTAGACTAAAATTTTAGAAAGATGGACAGGGAACAGTTAGAGGAAATTTGGGAAACGGTGTACTACACCGAAGATATGCAGAGTAAGATCAGGGATCTTGCTCCGGGTTTGATACAGTTTTTAATTGTGTCGCTGCTGGAGGATGGCGATATTGAAATAGGGCTATTTGAAAGCAGAGATTACAAAGGTTCGGTTGTAGCTTACGACATATACAACACGGATAAGATGCTTCATTTACGTTATAAGCAAGACACGTCCTTTGAGTTGTATCTATCGCTTGAAAATGATGATTGCGAAATGGAGGACTTTTACCACACGCTTACAGACGCTGAAATAAAGATCATTCCGGAAGGTTTGCAGAATTTAAT
Organism: Bacteroidia bacterium; assembly: GCA_044221905.1. GTDB lineage: Bacteria > Bacteroidota > Bacteroidia > B-17B0 > Aurantibacillaceae > Aurantibacillus. Next base: position 1,421,303 of record JBGAOE010000001.1, on the reverse strand, counting down.
GAAGCAAGCCTGGGACAAGGGGGAAACCCGCACTTATAGAAAGGGGACTATTGAATAGGACTATTCTTGGTACTATTTGGCTGAAATAAGGTTTTTTAGGTCCTTTTTTGCCTGTTTTTTAAGCTCCTGTCGTAAATTTGGGAAATGAAACCATTTTTTAAAATTGCAATTATCGCTGTGATCGCTTTCGTATACTCATGCGGTAATAAGTCAACCACTGAACAAGCTATTTCTTATTATAAAGTTCCGCTGGTGTGTGGTGCCGCGCCTGAAATCGGCTGCGGAAGTAGGATAAAACCTTTCTTTCTTGAAACGGAAAAGCAGGACAAGATCAAAGAATCATGGTCGAACCGGCAGGGAACGGTTATAGCGATCGTGTGGGCAGATGATTTTAAGGATGAAAAACAGCGGGAGGATCTTATTCAGCCTTTGTTTAAGAAACATGATATAGAGGCTGAGTTAATAACGGATGGAAAGGAAATAGCAGATCTTGGTGCCAGCTTTAAAAAGGATAAATGGTACAAGGGAATGGACATAGATCAGCTTAGCCTGGAAGAGGCCAGTGTGATCGCTACGGAAATGGTAACCTTTGCTCAAGAAAAGTCCTTTCTAAATACTACGCAGTCCGATAGTTTAAAAACTGAAATTGAGAATTATTTTAAGGGGGAGTTGGTTAAGGTGCGCACATACGATGAGCTGGCTGCAGAAGGTACCCGCGATAAATGGCGCAACGACGTGGGGCTTTTGGCTGAGCGATATATAGGAAAGGAAAAAACGGAGGAACTTAGTCAGGCGTATATGGAATACCGGGAGGAAAAGGAAAAAAATATGGAATCCTGCTGCAAGGAAGATAAAAAGGACTGCTGTAAAAAGCCTGAAATATCTACTACATCGGAGATCACCTGTCCTAAATGCGGGCATAAAAAAGTTGAAACTTTACCTACGGAGGTGTGCCAGCTTGCTTATACCTGCGAAAGCTGTAAAACAGTGATGCATCCCAAAGATGGGGATTGCTGCGTGTTTTGCAGTTACGGGGATCACAAATGCCCTTCTAAACAATAAAATAATAAGCGGATACATGGCTCAAGTAATAGCAAGACCAATTTTCAGAATCTACGATTATAAAAGGGCGGTTGAATTTTATATTGACTGGCTCGGATTTAAAATCGAGAGTGAGCATACGTTTGACGAAAACTCCCCGCTCTATATAATTATCTCTCTTGGGGACCTACAAATACACCTTAGCGAGCATCACGGTGATTGCTCGCCAGGTGCAAGGATCCACATTGAGAATTTTCCTGGTTTAAAAGAGTATCATAAAAACCTGCTTGCAAAGAACTATAAATACAACAGGCCGGGGATTGAGAAAGCTTTTTGGAACCAAAAAATAACCTGCATGGAGGTTATTGATCCATTTGGGAACAGGCTTACGTTTACGGGAGAATAGTTGTAGGATGCCTTAATTAATTCGTTTTCTGCGAAAATAATTTTTGGACAAAGGATTGGTGAGCAGGCTCCAAATAGTGATGGGTAAGCCAACGATCAAAGGCAATAACCAATACCACATAGGATTTAATTCTTTCCAGATGGGTAGGAACCGGCCGTTGTCCACGTAAAATGCGATTATCAAAAGTATGTAGGAGGACCCCATTCCAGAAATGTGAATAATGCTCCATTTGTTCCACTTTTTTATAACGGCTTTCCGGGCGATGTATGCGGCCGCAAACGATGCTGTACCTAACAAAAACAAATGATACTCATGTTCCCAGCGAACAATTGCAATAATGGTAGCAGTAATAAATACCACCCATAGAAAACCAAAATAGGTCTTTCCGGCTTTTGTATGGATCCCACGCCTCTTTTTAGAAACCATTGCGAAAATGCCGGAGATCACACAAGTCAGCCCGGCGAAGACGTGGATCGCAATGAGTGTAAGAAAGAGGGGAGCATCGGAAGGAATTTCGATGCCGTCAATCGTTATGGGACTACCTTCAAACATAGTTTAAAGATAATAAAAACGAAGGACGTTATCCTGCTTGTAACGTGTATTCCTGCCGGGGCTCGTTAAACACATCCATTGCTTTGTCGAGCTCTTCGTTTACGATCTTGGCATAAACTTGTGTGGTTTTGATATCCTCATGCCCCATCAGCTTAGACACATATTCGATACGCATACCTTTACGAAGTGCACGGGTAGCCCAGGTATGGCGGGAACTGTGGAAAGTTAGATGCTTTTCTATCTTGGCATGATCGGCAATGTCTTTTAATGACTTGTTCATCATGGTGTCCTGGCTGTCGATAGCTTTTGTTAAAAAATCTTCGTCGGAATAATCTACCGCATTATCCAGGAACGGGAAAATATAATGGTTGGGATTAACTCCTTCCTCGTAGTAGAGGTTAATGATGTCGATGGCTTTCTGCGGCAATTTGATAGAAACAGGAATACCTTTACACTTCTTGGTATAAATGAAAACACGCTCACCGTCGTAATTCTGCCATTTGAGTTTACAAATATCTGAAACACGCAGACCGCCGGCATAGGTCGAAAATATATACGCATTGCGGGTGTTGTAAGTTCGGGTGGCCGGCTCCAGCTCTATATTTTCTATGGCTTCGATCTCCGCTTCCACAAGAAACTGTTTTTGCACCTTTTCCCATTTACACTTGTAATGCAGGAACGGGTTTTCATCGAACTTTATCACTTTGTCCTTTACGGCTTCATTCACAATCCGGCGGATTATTTTCATATTGGCAAACACCGTGTTATTAGCGTTACCTTTTATCGCCTTTCCATTCTCATTTACTTTACCAGACCTCATAAAATGCTCATATTCCTTAAGCCAACGAACTGTTAGCTGTTCAAAGGTGAAACTCTTATCCCCTGCGTATTCTTTCATCTTATTGATCACACCGTCTGCTTTATCCCAGGTTGAACCCGCAATTTTTCCTTTTACGAGTTTAAAATAGGTGGCGCAATACTCAAAGAAGTCGGGCGAAGCTTTGCCCATTATGTTCTCTTTGATCTTAGTTGAGGATATATCTTTAAAATGGGTTTCCAGTTCAAGGGCCTGGTTCTCGGCTTCGGCAAATTTGTTTGAGATCAGGTTGTTTATTCGTTGGGAGTTCCGCATACCTTTCTTAACCCTTTTGTTTTCTTCGTCCCAATGATCTTTGTGAACCATAATGCCCAAAGCAATGAACTTAGTGCTACGGTTCTTAATGATTCGGAGGTATAATGGAGCTTCTCCTTTACCATTAATTTTATTCGCTTTCCAGATTATTTTCACCGATGATGCCATAATTTTTCTTTCTACAAAGTTACTTCCGAAAGCAAAAATAAGGGTACAACAATGGGTACAACATTTGAACACTTCCTTTGCTTTTGACTGCTTTTGCTTGCATTCAAAAAACGCTGAAAGCCTTGATAATAAGGCAAAGTAGTGAAATGGGTAAATTTAGAGATAGGGGGGATTAGTTCGCTCGGGACCTCGATAAAAGCAAAAGGCTGCAACTTTGTTGCAGCCTTTATTGTTTCATGGAGCGAGCCACAAACAAAGTTTGATGCGAGAGACATGAAATAATAAAGTAAAACGCTTTGGCGCTTTACTTTTGCTTTGTGACTCTGCGGCTTCCAACGCGGATCAGCGAAGCTAATCCGTTGTGGACCTCCCAAACAAACAACCGCCTATGGTTCGAACAATAGGCATTTTTTATGGAAGAACTGGTCAATTCCAGGTGTTTTTGGGTTAGATTAAAATCTTTGGAAACGGAGTGGTGGTTTCGTTCAAATCTACAGAGGGAGACTGTTGTTGCCGAGGGTAAATAGTTTTATCTTAACTTTATTGTTACCCAATCTTTTATCTCTTGCTTATGATTAAGGATTTACAATTAGAATATGCTGAATTAATACAAAAATCGTTTGACTTTGAATTGGAGCAGCTCAAAGATATTGACTTTGAAGATTTACCTGCGGCGATTGAGCGCATAGTAAATGATTCACTCGTCGCTGGTACGTTCCCGACTAAAAGAACTTTTCTGGACAATAAATTTGATTATTTTTTGTCTGATCAAAAAAAATACTGGGATAAAGCAGGGCCAATTATTCAAGAATATCTTAATAAAACAGATAAAAACACGATGGTGATCTGGCCTAATGATCCAATTATTGAGCTTATCCCGCGATATTTGCTTTATCATGATATTATTCTAATTCCTGATCCCATAATGCATATGGGGCAAAGTGTAATATCAGATAGATTATACAGAGATGCATTTTTATATTTCCTGATTGTAGGGTTCATTAAGAAACTTCCTGATTATGACTCGGAAAGCCCATCAGTAATTTTCGTTCCATACCAAAAAGGTTTTTTAGGACATACAACACTCGGGAAAGACTCAGATTTAGCAGTTGAATATTCTATAAGCCCCGGAGGAAAGATTGCCCGGGAAGCTTTTAAGCAAGCCACCAGGATAGAACATGATTTTCAAAACATGGAACAATTAATGGATGCCTTGCAGAAGCAGCCTATAAACAAATTAAACAAGAGTTTGGATGTTTCGTTCATTAAGAACATGCTTAATTTCTTAATTGAAGATCCAAATTTTCTTCAGCGGGCGCGGGCACAAGGCACTTTAGATTTTATCGTAAAAAAGAGACTTTTCAGTCAGAAAATGATATTTGAGGATTTTATGAACTTATTCGGAATATTGAATTCCTTCTATTCTATATTTGAAACCAGAGAATATAATGCCGCCAAATTAAATACGGTAAACCTAATTTCATCTTCCCAGCTTCCCTTAGCCGAATTTAAGCAGAAACAGGTTCTTAACTCGTATGGCATTGCTTATCAGATTCCGGAGAAAGAGCTGATTAATTATTCTATTAAGCAAAGTTTTGATTGGTTGGATAATATTGACTTAACTACATGCATGGAGTTGAGAAGTCATCCGGAATTAGAAGATTATAGAAATATTTTAAGGCAAGAAGCTGCTAAAATTAAATTGGCAACTTATTCTGAGTTTACTGATATAGCAAGGAATTTCGAGGAAAATGTCACAAAAAAACTGCGTGAGAGCCATGAAAAAATTGAAACCGAAGCAAACAATCTGTTAATAAAAAGACGGGGAACGATAGGTTCTTTTATTGCAGCTACTGGGTTAACTTTTAGTTCAATGGCATTTCCTAATCTGCTCCCATTGGAAGCAATAACAACAGCGGCAGGGGTTTATGGCGGAGCAGGGCTTAGGGATGTTTATGCAAATGTGTTTAAACTAGAGGGAAAGATTGATGAGCTGAATCGTAAGCCTATATCTTTAATATACAAGGCGAGCCTTCAAAAAACAACGTAAAACTATCCAATTGAAGGTGTTTTTAAGTTGACATACAAAAGTTGTACGGTTTATGATCAGGCAATAAATTTTTTTAGTTTTTCTTTCGAACGAGACTTAATCCCTTCATCCAGAATAATCATACAAATCAGCGTCATCCCGGGTATTGTAGCCAAATCGTTGTCTCCTGCCACATTATCCTGCATGAGACTAAATGTATCCGCGCGTAGACCCCTCAAAAAGCCGCTCATCTTTATTTTGTAGCCTATTTGTTATTTTTTATTCGAATTTGATGGATAAAAACTAAAATTGCGGTATAAATGGTTTTATCCATGCAACCTTTTTTAATTCTTCCCTCTTTTAGTTAAACAACAGCCCGCTTGAAAGAGGAAACAATATATACCGAAGCCAACGCATCGCTGATAGAAGCAGGCAGGAAAGGGAATAACGGCGCTTTTAAACAGCTGTATGAGCTTTATAAGGACGCCATGTTTACGATTTGCCTGCGCATGCTTAACAACAGGGAAGACGCTGAGGATGTGCTGCAGGAAAGTTTTATTTCTGCGTTTAAAAATCTGCATCAGTACAGCAGCAAGGCTTCTTTTGGCAGCTGGCTAAAGCGCATTGTTATTAATGCCTGCATTGCCGCTATTAAAAAAAGAAACGATCGCCTTATCCCTCTGTCAGCGCAGGGTACAGACCAGCCGGAGGAGCCCATGGAGGAGGAAGAGGAGATCACTTACGACATAGAAGCCATAAAGCTGGCCATAAGTCAGCTGGCAGATGGTTACCGCCTGATCGTTAGCCTGTATTTGTTTGAGGATTACAGCCACAAAATGATTGCTGAAAAATTGAATATCAGCGAAAACACTTCAAAATCACAGTACTCGAGGGCAAGAAAACGATTAATGGAATTAATCCGATTAAAAAACAAGAAATCATGAGCGATGCGTTAAAGGAATTTATTCAAAAGAACCGGGCGGGGTTTAAAGAAAAGCCCTCAGACGATCTATGGAAAAAAATAGACGCCGCTTTAAAAGAGAAAAATAATTTTAATAACCCTAAAAATAGATCAGCTATGCTTAAATATGGATTTGGTGCTTCGGTAATTGTTGCAGGAACCTTTATGCTTATGAATTTGCAAAAGGAAAAAGCGCAAACGTTTCAGCTAAAGAATGAAAAAAACATGGAAACAACGGTTAAAATTCCTGCAAGCGTGCAAGCGCATAAAGATGTTTTTGCCCTGGCACCTGCTAAAAAAGCAAAAACGGTGCAAAACCTCCAAAACGCCGCAGATAGTTTAGCGAAGGAGCCAATGGATACAACCATTGCAATAATTGCCCCGGAAAGCACCCCTGCGGTGTTGTACGCCGTTCATCCGCCGGTAAGGGATTCGCTGGACATTAATAATTGGCCTTGCGCCGGCAGCCATAGGAAAAAATACAGCTTATCGGCCGACCATGCATCCGGTAAAACCATAGGCTGCATAAAATCGGTGAGTAAAAAAATCAATGGATTTGTCACGATGATGCAAAGCAACGTACCGGATAAATACCTTGGAAAAAGAGTAAGGGTAACAGGTTATGTAAGAACCGAAAATGTGGCTGAATGGGCGGGCTTATGGACGAGAGTGGGCATAAAGGGCGGCAACGAAGCGCTTGCCTTTGATAACATGCGTTATGGAACGAAGGACAGGTCGATAAAAGGAACAACGGAACGGACAGAATATGAAATTGTGTTAGACGTGCCTTTAAATTCTGCCAACATTATTTACGGTGTGATGCTGGTGGGCACCGGTCAGATCTGGTTTGACAGCTTTACTCTCGAAATAGTGGATGGTTCTGTGCCGGTTACCGGCTGTAACCCCAACGAGCTGAATCTTTCTAAAGCCGAGAAGTCTAAAAGTTACAGCCCGGATAATTTTTGGAAATGGTACGTAACAGGCCGTACAATTTCTAAAGATGGTACCTGGAACATTAATCTGGAGCCGAATAATTTCTGAGGACAATAAGGATGATCAGCGGGGTTTCGGAACTTCCAAAAGAACTATTGTTAAGCCAGGCAGGGTACCTGTTTACTCGCGTTGCAAAAGAAATTTTTCCCGCTTATTGCCTGCCTGCAGGATATTGATCCCGCTCTGAAGCTGAAAAAGATCAAGCTCCGTCATGGGCTTATCGGCTATGGCACGGTAAAGCGTGCGCCCCTGGATATCGCTGATCAGGATCAGTTCACCCGGATTGCAGTTAACGGTCATTTTTTGGTTAGCAGGATCCAGCGTATAAAAATTGCCTGGTGAAAAACCTTGTTTGTTCAGCCCAGTTAAAATTTCGCAGTTTGAAGAGCTGGTTGCAAAAAACATAAACCCAGTATAGCTCGTGTTGAGTGAGGAAAGGTCAATGCCTGATTTTATGTGCACATATAATTGATGGGTGCCGGTGGCCAGGTTTGCGCACAACGATCCCGAAACGGGGCTTACATGGTCGTATCCCATGTAAAAATTTCCGGTAAGCGCGGTTGTAAAAAACGGGCTCTGAGTCTGATCCAGATACATTTTATATACACAATTGTCAGAATAAGCTGTCCATTTAATGCAATAAGAGCCAGTGCAGGCAACCGAAAAGGTAGCCGTAAAATACTCTTCATGATCAACGCCAAGACACCCGCTGATACCCTGGTCGTTTACATTGCATCCATGGGGATAGCTGATCCAGGCCACATCCGGCTGGGGGGGGATTGCAAACCAAGGGTTGTTGGGAACCCGTACGGCAGGAATGAAAGGGCCATTGATGGAGGAAAGGCTGGATGTCCACCTCAGGTCGTTTTGCCCACCAGCTATAACACCATTACTGAGGCTGTTAATAGCGGTGTTCAGTGAACCCACTAACTGGGCTATGCATGGGGTGTGAAGCAGGGTAGCAGCCAGCAAAATAAATAAGGCATTTCTTTTTTTACTCATAAATGGTTAGCTGTAAGTAATTGATGATGAAATTAGACCATTCTTTTCAATAATACTGGGTTCTCTTTTTATTCCGCACAGCCAAAACGGTTCAGCTATTCCAAATTCACGCTAACCGGTATTTTTGTGCGGGTGGTGGATGCGCCGCACCACTACCGTATTTATGTGCTGAGCCGATAGCTATTGGTTCGTCGAAGGATTTAAAAACCCACGTTCATCCCTCTATACAGCCACTCGGAGAGGCATCTTTTAGCATAAAAATCCGACCTTACTTGCGAGTATTGTATATTTTTTATACAAAATGCGCCGGGAATTCCCGGCGCATTTTTGCTACACGCTTTGTGGCAGGCCGGTGTTTTTATTTTTCGGTGGCCCGGATGAATGCTGCAAGATCCTGCTGCAGGGATGTAGGGTCGCTCATGCCGGCAAAATGCCCGCCGTTTTTTTGCTCCGTCCAGCGGGTAATGTTTTCAAAAAAACGATTTGCATACTCTTTGGGCGGAATGCCTGAAATATCGTGCGTATAAAAATTGAAACCCACCGGCACCGATACTTTTTGGGTAACCGGCTGCCCAAAACCATTGCTGTCTTCTGAATAGATGCGCATAGAGGAATAGATGGTTTGGGTAAACCAATAGATGCTCACATTGCTGAGCAAAGCATCTTTTTTGAACCGGTCAAACACATTTTTTTCCTTGTCGCCAAAATCGTTGTACAGCTGTAGCAGCCAGGCCGCAAGGGCCATGGGCGAATCATTGAGGCCCGTGGAGAGCACTTTGGGCCGCGTTGCCTGCATCATCGCATAAGCACCGTCCATCATCGACCAATTGTTTATTTTCTCCATGAATTTGGTTTCCGCATCGCTCAGCTTTTCGTTGGCGCCATAAAGATGATAATAAGGAATGTCGGACAGGTGGATCCCTTTTACCGATTTTGGATAATCAAGCGCCAGGCGTTCGGCAACAAAAGCGCCAAAATCGCCGCCATGCACGTAATAGGTTGTGTAACCCAGCGTTTCCGTCATCAGCTTATGGATAAGATCGGCAACGCTTTTTGAAGACATGGATGCAGGGGTGCCTGAAAAGCCGAAGCCGGGAATGGATGGAACAATAATGTCAAGATCTGTGTTTTCTTTTTTCATCAGCTGCACCACCTCCAGGTATTCGGTAAAACCGCCGGCCCAGCCGTGCAGCAGTATTACGGGAATGCCTTTTGAGGCCGTTCCTTTTTCATAAATAAAATGAATATTGGTTCCATCAACGGCGGCGCTATAGTTTGCAAAACTATTCAACCAGGCCTCCTGTTTTTTCCAATCGTAGTTTTTTGCCCAATAACCGGCCAGGGTTTTTAAGAATTTCACATCCAGGCTCGAGCCCCAGCCGGCATTGTCGCTTTCGGCGATCCACCTTGTATTGTTAATACGCGTGCTGAGCTCGTTGATTTTTGTTTGTTCAATGTTGATTTTAAATGGCTTCATGGTTTCCGTTTTTTTTGTTTGTGAATAAAAATTCCCCACGCACAGTGCGCAAGCAGCAAGAGTTGTGATGATCTTTGTTTTCATACTTATTGTTTAATGATTAATCTTAAACAAAAGTAGAACGGGGTGGGTGACACGGTTATGTCAGGGGTTTTTTCAGCTCATGTATTTTTTATCAATGAACCTTTTAAAACGGCGTTCGTTGGGCACAAACGTATTGAAATTTAAGGAGCAGGCTTTGATCCGGTCAATGCGAAAGGTTCGGAAATCCTTGCGCAGGCAGCAGTATGCCACCAGTGTCCAGTCATCGCTCACGCTGTGGTATAAAAGGTAAGGCTCGATAACACGCTCCGAAGCGATGTTTTTTTCGGTGGCGTAGCTTATTCGCAAAGCCTGGTTATTAACAATGGCCATCTGGATGTCGAGCAGATTGCTGCTGGTAACCTCGCTGTTATAATTCTTGCCGATGTACATGCGTTTCTCCAGCAGCTCCACTTTTTGCTTGCCGGCATTGCTTAACACCGATTTAATTTTTGTCAGCGCTTCCGTAAATTCCTTGATAAGAGAGGCATCCTTGTGCTTGCGAATGATCTGCTCAACAGTGATGAGCGAAAATGCCTCTTTTTCGGTAAACATCACAGGAGGAATGCGGTAGCCTTCCATAATGGAGTAGCCCCTGCCGTCTTCGGTGCTTATTGGAATGCCGCCCTGCTCCAGGGTGCGTATATCCCTGTAAATAGTGCGGATGCTGACCTTGTATTTTTCGGCCAGGCGCGGAGCCGTTACCAGTCGCCTGGCCTGAAGCTCGGTAAGTATGGCGGTGAGCCGCGAGAGGCGCTTGGTTTCTTTCTCGTCCATGACCGGGGATAATTTTACGCCTAAAATAGAAATTATTTGCATGGCATTCAGTTCCGGTTCTTTCATGCTGCCGCTTTAACGCTTTCGGTAATCGGTTGATAATCAGCATTGGTGATTGTCTGGCAATGCTTGTGCAGCCCAACCAGGAATAAATAGCCTTTTGCTTTGGCATTGCAATTTGTCAAAGGCTGTTATCTTTATCGGTTCAAATCATAAGTTCCCGGGGTGCGTAAAGAAATAACAGAAACTTTTTATCCTGCCAGCCGAAAAAAATGGCGGCAATGGCTGCAAAAGCACCACGGCAAAAAACAATGCATCTGGCTGCTGTATTATAAAAAAAATTCGGGCAGGCCAACCATTTCCTGGAGCGAAGCGGTGGACGAGGCCCTGTGTTTTGGCTGGATAGACAGTACAAAAAAAACTATAGACAGTGAAACGTACATACAGTTTTTTTGCCCGCGCAAGCCAAAAAGCATGTGGTCTAAAATCAATAAGGAAAAGATACTGAAACTCAGCGCAGAAGGCCTGATGACGCCTGCAGGCTACAAAAGTGTTGAGCTTGCAAAACAAAACGGTGCCTGGGAGCTGTTTGACGGACTGGAAGAGCTGGTAATACCCAAAGACCTGGAGAAGGAGTTTAAGGCCCACCCGGGATCCAAGAAGTTCTTTCTGGGATTGAGCCCATCTGCCCGCAAAAGCATGCTGCAATGGCTGATGATGGCCAAACGTGCAGAAACCAGGCAAAAGCGCGTGAATGAGCTGGCCGCGCTGGCCGGTAAAAAGCAGAAACCCAAACCCTTTGTGTAAAGCTTCCGGCAGTTTAAACCCGGAATTTGCGGGTGGAATAAAATTCATGCATATTTGTACCATCAATTATTGATACATCAATTATTATGAAGCTGAAAAATGTAGTTCTGTTTGTGATCGATCAAACCTCTAAAATAGCCAAGCAGCATTCGCAGCGCGAGTTTGACCTGCTTGGGCTCGACATCAGCGTGGATCAGTTTGTATTGTTAAAAATCATCGAGCAAAAAGGGGAGCTCTCACAAAACGAACTCGCACAGGAGTCGCACCGCGACCCGGCCTCCATTACCCGCAGCCTCGATCTTTTGAAAAAAAAGGGGCTGATACGGAAAAAGCAGGTGGCCGACAACAGGAGGCAGTACAACGTAAGCTTAACCGGGGAGGGGCGCAGCTTTGTGATAAAACACATGCCCATGGTGGATGCGCTGAGGGCACAATCCATTAAGGGTTTAACCAAAAGCGAAATTCAAACCCTCCTGTCAATGCTGTATAAAATACAAAAAAACATGAAATAATTTTTTTACCCTAATTATTGATATATCAACTGTTAATGCATCAACAATTAATCAAAAGTCCTGTTGCATTCCCAAAGGCCATAAAATGAAAAAGAGAAGCAGGTATATTCACATGAATACGAAAGCGGCAGGCAGGCCGCCGCCGCTGTGGCGCGCGTGCATAAACAAACCAATTATTCAACCAAACAACAAAACATGAAGACAAAAATCCTGGCTATTTTTTTACTAACCTTTTTTACATTAAACACCATGACAGCACAAACAACCCATGAAACAGAGGCCATCGAAAAAACAATTACCAGCTTTGCAAAAGCGGCAGACGCGCGTGATGAGAAAATGCTGGACGAATTGCTCGACGCCGAATTCAGGCTGGTGTTGAACCAGCTCTTCGGGGGCAGGGGCCTTGTTATTATCACCAAACAGGCCTACCTGGCAAAAATAGCTTCAAAAGAGTTTGGCGGCGATAACAGGAGCGTTACCATTGAGAGCATCCTTGTTTCGGGCAAAAACGCCAGCGCCAGGGCTTTTTTTAAGAGCGAAAAGATGACGATTGTTACCCTGCTCCAGCTTATTAAAACAGCCGAGGGTAAATGGAAGATCATAAACGACCTCCCGTCTATAGTTTAGCCCGAGCTCATAAAACTAAAAGCGGCCTCCATAAAGGCCGCTTTTTTTCTGCTGAGGGATCAGAACAAAATATTCATCCAGGTGCTTTTTACCTGCCCGTTGGGGAAATTGGTATCCATAACGCGCAGGCTCCAGTTTCCATAACCCGCTTTTAAGTGCTTGCCGTGGTATTCTTCCCAAAGAATGTATTTTCTCGGGCCTTCGGTATCGTGCGACACCTTGTTGAAGTCACTCAGGTCAACCGTGGCCAGGTCGCCCTGCGAGTGGCTGTGGGTGCTGCTGCAGCGTTCTTTGTAGTCGCTTTGGCCGTACTCTATCTGCCAGGCTGGCGAAATGGGAATTGCATTGCCCGGTTGCCATTCCTCGATCCACACAACAAGGTCGCTTTTAAGCGTTCTTTTGTTGTGCCTGATGTAAACCCGTGCCAGATCGATGGTAATGGGCTTGGTACTGCCCGGCGGTGTTACCGACATGTTCGGGTCTTCCCACGAAACATCTTCGCGGTCGCCGCAAATCACATCCTGGCAAAACAGCAGCGCTTCCGGCGGATCCTGTCCGTTGAGCAGCGCCCGGTCAATAGCCAGCTTGTCATACAGCTCGTCTTCAAACGTGTATTCGAAAACATGCGACCCCACCACGTATACGCAGTACCGTAAGCCTTCGATCTGCTCGCTCAGCTCGGTGCTTGAAAATCCCAGCCGGTCAATGGCGATGAATTTCCGGTTGCAGGCGTCTATTTTTACCGTCCAGTCATCGATGTCAAACATATAAAACGAGTCGGCAATTTCGTGAACAAAGTCATCGTCAAGATCGCAGTTGCAATTGCTGGGATCGGCTGTTTTATCGCTGTTGCCCTTCGATTCCTTTAGAGAGGTAAAACCAGCGAGCTGGTGAATGCGCTCCAGCAGCAGGTTTTCTTCTTTCCGGTTGGCGCCGATAAGCTTGTTCCAGCTGGCTGCGGTGAAATGCAGACGGCCTGCCCGGACAGACACATCAAAATTTTGTGAAGGACTGGCCGTGTCGGCATTCTGCGGAGCAGGCGCTTGCTTTTTCTGGCAGCCCAGCAAGGCCAGGCACATGATGGTGCATAGAATTAATTTTGTTTTCATGGTGACAGGTTTTAAGGTTTGCAGCAAATCTAATGGCTGAAGGATGGCAAAAGGAAAATTTCCGGGATCGCATTAAGTTAAATTATACAATGTGCTGCTGTATTTGCTAAAAAATTACGGTGCGCCGTACTTTTTATTTTTTCGGTATTGCTGGTAATGCAAAAGGCTGCAACACCCGTTGCAGCCTTTTGTTTGTTGGAATGAGGAATTGGTTTAAAAAACAATGGTGATCCAGGAGCTCATTACCTGCCCGTTGGCAAAATCGGTGTCCATTACCCTGGCAGTCCAGCTGCCATAACCCGCTTTTAAATGTTTGCCGTGGTATTCTTCCCACAGAATATATTTTCTCGGGCCTTCGGTATCGTGCGACACTAAATTGCCGTTGTTCAGATCAATTGTGGCCTGGTCGCCGGGCGAATGGCTGTGGGTATTGCCGCAGCGCCCCTTGTAGTCGGTTTGGCCATATTCTACCTGCCAGTCAGGCGACATCGGGATCAGGTCGCCGACCTGGTGTTCTTCGATCCAGATCACCAGGTCGCTTTTTAATATTTTTTTATTATGCCTTAAGTACACGCGCGATACGTCGATGGTAATAGGCTTGGTACTGCCAACCGGTGTAACAGAAATGCCGGGATCTTCCCACGACACTTCAGAGCGGTCGCCGCAAGCCACGTCTGTGCAAAACAGCAGCGCCTCCGGCGGATCCTGGCCGTTAAGCAAGGCCCTCTCAACAGTAAGTTTATCAGATAACTCATCGTCAAAAGTATACTCAAAAAGATGAGGGCCTGTAGTATATCTGCATGACCTTAAGTTGTCAATGCGTTCTGTCAGCTCATCGGGCGAAAACCCCAGGCGGTCAATGGCGATAAACTTTTGGTTGCAGGCATCTATTTTCACTGTCCAGTCATCAATGTCAAACATGTAAAACGCATCGGCAATTTCATAAACCAGGTCATCATCAACGTCGCAGTTGCATTCGCCGGCATTGGCTGTTTTGTTGCTGCTGTTTTTTATTTTTTTAAGCGAGATAAAGCCACTTAGCTTGTGAATGCGTTCCAGCAGCTGATTTTCTTCTTTCCGGTTGGCCTCAATAAGCTTGTTCCAGCTGGCCGCTGTAAAATGCAGGCGGCCCGCCTGAACAGACACATCAAAATTTTCTGACGGGGAGGCTGCACCCGGAGAGCCTGGCGCTTGTGGGGTAGGGGCCTGTTTTTTTTCACAGCTCAGCAGGGCCAGACTTAGCAAGGCACATAAAATGAATTTACTTTTCATTGTGAATTGGTTTTAAGGTTTAGCGTAAATCTATTGTGCGAAACAGCGGGATGCTATGTTTTGCCGCAACATGTCGGAAAAAGTTTATAAGTGGCCGCAATGGTTATCTCATTAATCCGCGTTGCTGGCATAAAACATAATTTTTTCGTTTATCTTTAGAGAGCTCAAGTCATCCTGGACTAACACAGGATGCGAGATGATTGTTTTTTGGAAAGACCCTCGGTTATGAAGCTTTATTACTCAAAAATCAGGTGCCTGGTGCTGTTCTTTGTGTTTTACCTGGGCCAAAGCTGCCAGGCACAAAATGTGTGGACCTGGATCAAGGGTTCGGACATTACCTCCGCCAAGGGCCTGTATGGCACGCTGGGTGTTCCGAACGCGACAAATACGCCGGGCGTCCGATTCGGTGCAATTAACTGGACAGACATGAACGGAAACCTTTGGCTATACAGCGGTTTTGGAAAAGACACTGCCTTTGCATCGGCCGGCGCCCTTAGCGATTTGTGGAAATTTGACGCCCAGCTAGGCCAATGGGTGTGGGTAAACGGCAGCCAGATCGAATACCAGGGCACCAATCCTGTTTACGGCACCATGGGTGTGGCCTCTTCTTCCAACACGCCGGGTTATCGCTCCGGCTCGGCTACCTGGGCCGATACGCTGGGTAACCTCTGGCTGTTTGGCGGCGATGCGCTGGATCTTACCGGCACCGGAAGCTGCTCAAAAAATGATATCTGGAAATACAACATTGCCACCAATTTATGGACCTGGGTAGGTGGCAGCTCAACCTGCTATCCGCTGGCCAGTTATGGCACCAAGGGTGTGATGGCTCCGTCTAATGCTCCCGGTGGAAGAACAGGAATGGCTTTCTGGAAAGACCTGAACGACGACCTTTGGATTTTTGGCGGCTTTGGCGTGATCAATTCTCTGACCACCAACACCATGAACGACCTTTGGAAATACGATGTGAGTGCCAACCAGTGGGTATGGATGCACGGCGTAAATACCTTTACACCTTTAGGCGCATATGGTACCATGGGAGTGCCATCGGCTACCACCTGCCCCGGATCGAGGATGCAGACAGCCAACTGGCTTGATAAGAACGGAAAATTCTGGCTGTTTGGCGGCGTGGGTTACGATGTAACAATTGCGGCAGGTGGTTTGAGCGACCTTTGGAAATACGACCCGCTGACCAATCAATGGACCTGGATGCGTGGATCCACGCTCAGGAATCAGGCGCCGGTGTATGGCGCACAAAATATAGCTGCGCCCACCAACCAGCCCGGCTCTATGCTGGCCAACGGCTGCTGGACAGATAGCACCGGCAATAACCTGTGGATCGGGGTTGGTTTTTCCACGAATGGTGTAAGCACCGGCTTGCAAACCAATATCATGTGGAGGTACAATATTCCCACCAACCAATGGGTATGGGCAAAAGGCGCCAATGTGCTGGCCGACCAGTATGGCATTTATGGCACACAGGGCGTTCCGGCTTTTGCCAATATTCCGGGCGGGCGTCAGAGTTCCAATTGGTGGCAGGGCAAAAATGGCGAGTTCTGGCTCTTTGGCGGATTTGGCCTCGCCAATCAGGTGTGGGGTGCCTGGGGAATGCTGAACGATCTCTGGAAATTTAATCCCTGTTATACCACCTCTATTACTGTGGCCAATACCACCAGCTCTTCCAGTCAAACGGTTTGCGCCAATAATAGCCTGAGCTTAACCGCCAGCAGCCCGGGTAATATTTCGTGGTACGACATCAATTCAAATCTGATTGCCAATGGCAATATCCTCTCTTTACCATCGCTCAGCACTACCAGCACGTTTATTGTCGGCGACGATGTTTCCTGCCTTCCCATATCGATCACGGTGACTGTTTCGCCAACACCTACCTTGTCTATGAATGCTACCAACACCCTCATCTGCGATGGTAAATCCGTCACGCTCACAGCGGTATCGGGAGCGGCGTTTTATGCATGGAGTAACAGCGGCAGCAATTTAACCAATATAGTAGCACCCAGTATTACCACCACCTACAGCGTGCTGGTTACCAATTATCCTTCGGCATGCACCAACACGGGTGCCATAACGGTTTCGGTAAACCCGCAACCGACGTTGACGCTTGCTGCAACAAACACTGCCATTTGTCTGGGCGGTTCAGCCACACTCTCTGCCTTGTCGGGTGCTGCCTCATATTCGTGGAGTACCGGCAGCAGCACTTTCAGCACCGGAGTAACACCCAATATTACAGCCACATATACTGTGGACATTACCGATGCCGCTTCGGGCTGTAAAAACAGCGCGCAAACAACGGTTACGGTACTGCCATTACCCACCTTAAGCATTACGCCGTTAACCGCCACCCTTTGCCAGGGCGCTTCGGCCACATTAACGGCTTTATCGGGTCCGGCCTCCTATTCGTGGAGCAATGGCGCTTCCACTTACAGCAACCTGGTTACGCCTGCGGTTACTTCCGCTTACACCGTAGCTGTTACCGATGCCGTAACAGCCTGCACCAATAGCGGCGTAGCCACAGTGTCGGTGGTGGCCAACCCTACAGTGTTGATAACAGCCAGCAATTCATTTATTTGCCAGGGCAGTTCAGCAACCTTAACGGCGGTATCGGGGGCGGGCTCTTATTTGTGGAGCACCGGCAGCAATGCCTACAGCATATCGGTGGCACCGGCGGCCACGTCGGGTTACAGTGTAACGGTTACCGATGCCATTACAGGCTGCACCGCCAGCAATGGCCAAACAGTAGGTGTAAATGCCCTGCCCACGCTTAGCGTAAGCAGCAGCTACAGTGTGATCTGTGCCGGGCAGGCGGCGCTGCTAACCGTTGCGGGCGCCAGTTCCTATACCTGGAGCACGGGCGCAAGCGGCAATTCTATAACCGTTATGCCATTGGCAACCACCTTTTATACGGTAACGGGCGTTGATGGCAATGGCTGCAGCAGTACGTCCGCCTTTACGCAGAGTGTTTCCATATGCACCGCTCTGGCAGGGCTATTGAAACAGGAAACGGATCTGCTGGTTTATCCCAACCCGTTTGAAGAAAAACTGTTTGTTGTTGCTGCCGGCAATCAAAACATTGAAATATACAATGCACTTGGGGTTTGTATGTGGAAAGTGACCGGGAGCCCTGCAGAGCAGGCCATTGATATCGGGAGCGAGCCGGCCGGCATTTATTTTGTAAAAGTTGGCTCACAGATCAAAAAAATAATCAAACAATAAATCACATTGTTCTAACGAGGTCTTAACAACTCATTAACACCTTACGATCGGTTTGGTGTTAAAATTCAGATTAATTTAGGTGTAACTTGAGAGTGCTTATGCATTACAGGTAAGATTATTTATTTTTTTTATATGATAAACAAATTTTTAAAACCAGCGGCATGGCTGGCCGTTACAGTGCTTTTATCGCCCGGTATGGCGGCACAGCAATCATCTAAGGCAACCGGCAGCTTAGGCTCAGACAGGGAGCAGCTATTAAAATATTGCGGTGAGTATTTGCCGGCGCCCACCGATCATAAAATGACGACGATGCAGGTGCTGCTTTACGACGGGGTTTTGTACAGGCACGTGAACAATGATTATGTGCAATTAAACCCGGTTTCGGAGCATAAATTTGTTTATGACGATGACAGCGGGCGAAGCCTGGAGTTTGAACTGGGCAAAGATGGAAAGGTGAAGGAAGTGCTTGTAACGCGACCCGATGGCACTTTTACGCTGGGGAAGAACGCTGCCGCCGCACCTGAAACCAGGACCACAGCCACTCAAAGCAAACCCGAGCAGATTACCCGGCTTTTGAGCAAGTATGCCGAATATGGGCAGTTTAACGGATCGGCGCTGGTGGCAGAAAATGGAAAAGTTATTTATAAAAAAGGAATTGGCATGGCCAATATGGAATGGGAGATCCCTAACCGGCCCGATACCAAACACCGCCTGGGTTCTATCACCAAACAATTTACAGCCATGCTCATTCTTCAGCTGGCAGAGCAGGGCAAGCTAAAACTGGAGGCGAAGGTGGCGGATTACCTGCCGGACTATCCGGAAAAACCGGGAAGCATCATCACGCTGCACCACCTGCTTACTCACAGTTCGGGCATTCCCAACTACACATCGCTGCCCGACTACCGGAAAAGAATGAGCAGCCACTATACGCCGGAGGAGCTTGTAAACATATTTTCCGGCCTGCCCCTTGAATTTAAGCCCGGAGAAAAATTTGCCTACAGCAATTCGGGTTATTCTTTGCTGGGCCTCATTATTGAAAAAGTAACCGGACAAACATACGAGCAGTGCCTGCAAAACAGCATCTTCACACCTCTTAAAATGACAGGCACGGGCTTCGATCATCCCGAAAGAATCATCAAAAACAGGGCAGCAGGTTACGACGGAAACGGCGTCACGTACATGAATGCCACCTACATCGACATGTCGATGCCCTTTGCAGCGGGCTCCATGTACTCAACGGTGGAAGATCTGTACCTGTGGGACCAGGCCCTGTATACCGATGCCCTGCTTTCAAAAAAATGGCGCGACCTGATGTTTACTCCCCACATGCAGTCCTGGGGTGGTTATTATGGTTACGGCTGGTCTTTACATACGGTTGTTTCAAAACAGGCCAATCAAAACCTGCAGGTGATTGAGCATGGCGGTGGCATCAATGGCTTTAATACCATTATCTCGCGCATACCTGCAGATAAAAACCTGGTGGTGCTGCTAAACAACACCGGCTCGGCACCACTGGATGAAATCAACTATGCCATCAGGGCCATTTTGTATAACCGGCCGTACGACATGCCCAAACAATCGCTGGCGCATATGCTGGCCGCTGTAATTAAAACAGAAGGCTTAGCCGCTGGGATGGCGCGGCTGAAGGGTTTCAGAAGCTCGGGCCTGTATGCCATAAAGGAGTCGGAAATAAATGAAGTGGGTTACGAATTTTTGCAAGCCGGCAAGGTGCAGGAGGCCATTGAGTTTTTTAAGCTCAATGTCGAGGTTTTTCCGCACTCGGGTAATTGTTACGACAGTTTGGGCGAAGCCTATTTAAAAAACGGCAATAAGCAGCTGGCTATTGAGAATTATAAAAAATCGATAGCGCTCGATCCCACCAACGAAAATGGAAAAAAAGTGCTGGCTGAAATTTCGAAATGAGATTTTGTTTGCGTTGGGTTATTGCACGAATCCCGTATTTATCGCTTATTTTGTTATATTTGGTTTTATTAAACCCAAAAAAGAACCTATGAAAAAATTACCCCTGTTATGTGTGGCTGCCCTGTTGGTGAGCCTCACCTCCTGCAAAAAATCCTACAAATGCGAGTGTACCACCGATTACGACGGCGATAAAGTTGTGACTAACCGCAGCATTTCTAAAACAACCAAAAAAACGGCAGAAGCTATTTGCGGCGATTACAGCCAAACAGAAACCTATCAAGCCATCAGTGGCACAGGTTCTTATTCAGAAACATACAACACCAGCTGTGTGCTGAAATAATAATATGGAGCGCTCATGAAAAGCGCCGGGGGTTTACTCCCGGCGCTTTTTTATTTTAGAGGGGCCATGGTGGCGGTAGGAGAAATACGAAGCGCTTCCATATAAAGCGGTATGGCCAGATGGCGTTTGCCCTGCCTGGCATACAAAGCGCCCAGCCGGTTTAAAATACGGATATTGTACGGTGCACAGGCGTGGGCTTTTTTCATTTTTAGTTCAGAAGCGGCTTTGTTGCTGCCAAATAATGCCATGGCCGCATACCAGTCTACCGGCACTGTTGCGGGATCGATCGTATAAAAAACGGAGCGGGCCTTTTCGCAGCGTTCAACAATTTGTTGAGGGTATTTTTTTCTGTTCAATAAAATGAGCTCGCGGGTAAAATATTCTCCTTTGATGCGGTAGTAACATACAAGCCCTGAAATGACAATGAGCGCTAAACCGGGTAGGATATACCCGGAGGGCTTAATCGTTCGCACAGGATCATGGCACGTGCTGTCGTAACCCTGCATAGAAAGGGCCATGATTACGGACAATAAAACCTGGTGCTCTATCCGCTCGAGCGGAAAATCAAAAAAAGCTACCAGGCAATAGCTTATACCTGTGACGAGGAGCATAAAAAAAAGCGGGTCGTTTGTTTTCCGTACAGTATGGATCTGCAGAATAAAAAGAAGAATAAAGCAGCAGAGGTAAAGCAAACCACCCTGAAATCCCAGCTCGCAGAGCATCCACACAAAATCGTTGTGCGGCTGGCGCGCCATGGCTGTTGCGTTTTTTATTTCAGCAATGTCAAAATGCGCCAGGCCGTATTTTGGAAAAAACACCTGCCAGTTGCCGGCACCCACTCCCAGCGGTTTTTCAATAAACATATCCAATGAATTTGCCCATAACGCATAACGCGTATCGAGCGTGTGCAGGCTGGCAAGGTTCACGAACCTTGAAAAATTTAAAAAGAGGAGCGTGCCAAGGCTAAGAATAAAGAGCAGGCTGATTGACGCGATGGTTTTTTGTTTGAGCAGTGAGCGGATGTTTTTTATAAGCAGCGCTAAAAACAAAAGAATACCGGCAAAAACCACAATTTTACTTTGCAGCAGCAGAATAAAAACGGATACGAAAACAATAAGCGCCAGCTTGACCGCCTGCGGCATCTTTGCCGCAACGAGGGTCCACACGCAAAGCAGAAGCGCCGAGGCAAACAGGTTTTTATTGCCATACGTGGCGGTGACAGCCAATGAATCGGTGAGTATATTGCCCTGGTTGATCCCTAGCAAAACCATGTCATAAACTCCGTAGCAAAGGCTGATGAGGCAAAAAATAAGGATGCCGTTGATCAGGTCGCGCCGGGAAAGCAGCCCGGCGGAGAGTAAAAAATAAGTGAGGGCAAAAAAAGCAAATACTATGCCGTATTTGGAGGCCACATACACACTTTCTGAAAAGCTGTGCGCATAAGCCATAGAAATAAAGGACAGGCCGGTGAGCAGGGCGTTAATTAGCAGCAGCAGCTGTGATAAACGGCTGCTTTGCAGGATAAGATCTTTGAAAGAGTTTCGCAAGCACAAAAACACGCACAACACCAGTGCAAAAACACTTAAAAAAGCCTGCCGGGGCACCAGTACGGGGTCTATGAGCGACTCGCTGTAAACAAAAGGCAAAGCGGCAAAAAAAAGCAAGTAGCTTATTTGAAAAAAAGTATAGTTATATAAACTCTTAAGCAGGTCGAACGTTTGGATGTAAATATAAGAATAGGCGCAACATATAAGCACCGATTAAGCAGATAATTTGCGGCAGCTCATTTGCCAGTTACCTGCCGGCGGTGCTCCACGCCCCAGGCGTAAAGCTCTTTCATAATACGCTCAAGCGACCGGCCATGCTCTGTGATGGAGTATTCGGCGGTAGGAGCAAATGCATCCAAGGCCTCCCGTTTCACCAGCTTGTTTATTTCCAGCATCTTCAGCTCCTTCGACAGCATCTTGTCCGAAATGCCGTTCACCGCTTTCGAAATTTCTTTAAACCGCTTGCTGCCGGAAGACAGTGCAATTAAAATCAGGAATTTCCATTTTCCATCCATGGTTTCAAGCGCATCTTTAATGGCCAGCATGTTGTGGGGGCAACCTTCCTGTGTTAGCATGTGTCGTTTAATTAAGCCTTAGTCATTCCTTGTTTTACTCACCTGCCGGTTAGCGCTAACCACAAGGTTAGCAGCCGATAATGAAAAACAAAGTTAAGTACTTTTGCTGCATAAATAAAAACAGATGAAAGCTAAAACAACGCGTATTATTTCAATGGTGCTGATGATCATCCCCGGCCTGGTGCTTATAGCAGGCGGCAGTATGAAACTTGCCCATGCCGAGCCCGAGCCCGTTATGCAATTTTTAAACAAGGCGGGCTTTGGAGGGTGTATCACCGTGCTTGGATTGACGGAGCTGATCATCGCTGCGCTTTTTCTTTATCCAAAAACAAACAAAATCGGTTTTTTGCTGCTGAGCTGTTATTTCAGCGGTGCGTTCTCCCTGGAGCTATCTGCTGGTGCACCTCCCGCCTCTGTTATTTTTATTGCCCTGGCCTGGGTTTCCATGTTCTTGAAAGATAAAGACATGTTTCTTTCAGTGCCGGCAGCAGGTAAAAATGTTTGATGGGAAAATAGCTTTTATTTTTCGGGTGCGTGTAGAATAAATCCTACTTTAAAAACGTTTTCAATGCGCAGGTCAGGGTCGTCTTTCAGGTATTTGCGGATCTTGGTAATAAACACATCCAGGCTTCTGCCAAAAAAATAATCGTTCTCACCCCAAAGGTCTTTCAACAGCTCTTCCCGCTTTACCACGTTGTTGCGATGCCTGGCCAGGTAGTTAAGAATGTCGCTTTCCTTTTCGGTAATGCGCCGGGTGCTGCCGCTAATGCTCAGCGACTGGTTATTAAAATCGAAGATGTATTTCCCCAGCGCCATAATTTCCACCTTGCTTTCGCTTTTATGTTCGGGCAGCCGGCGGATCATTGCTTTGATCTTCCACAGCAGCTCCTCTTCGTCAAAGGGCTTGGTAATATAATCATCGGCCCCAAGGTCGTAACCTTTCAGCTTATCCTCTTTCAACGATTTGGCGGTAATAAAAATAACCGGTATTTTTTTATCTGTTTGCCTTATGCTTTTTGCCAGCGAAAAACCATCCAGCTTTGGCATCATTACATCCAGCAGGCACAGGTCAAATGGCTGGGCTTGCAGCGCTTTTAAAGCCAGGTCCCCATCCTTGCATAACTTTACATCAAAACCTTCCGTTTCCAGATAATCCACCAAAAGAACCCCCAGGTTCAGGTCGTCTTCGGCCAGCAGTATTTTAAATTTTTCTTTAGGCATTGGGCAGGTTAATGGTAAACGAAGTGCCTTTTCCTTTTTCGCTCTTCAGCTCAATGCTGCCGCCATGCAGCTCCACTATTTTTTTTACATAAGCCAGGCCCAGGCCAAAGCCTTTTACATCGTGCACATTGCCGGTGGGCACCCTGAAAAATTTATCAAATACTTTTTCGTGGTATTCGGCGTCAATGCCAATGCCTTTATCGGTTATCACCATCACCAAACTCTGCCAGCTGTTAAATGTCCGTATCAACAGCTCGGGTTTGCCGGGCGAATATTTGATGGCATTGTCCAACAGGTTGCGCAAAACATTGCTAAGGTGCGTTTTATCACCCATCACCACAAAGCGCTCAGCCTCCAGGCTCAGCAACAGGTTTCCCTGCCGGTTCTCTATTTGTATGCCAATGCCTTTTGCGCAATCAACAATCAGTGCGTGAATGTCTAACTCTGTTTTTTGAACCGGGATCTCGCCCCTTTCCAGCGCAGTCATGCTCAGCACCTGTTCTACCTGCAGCCTCAGCTTTTCATTTTCTTCAAGAATAATGGCCGAGTAGTGCTTTATTTTATCGGCCTGTGTTACGTTAGCTTCCTTGGTCATCATTTTGCCGGCCAGGGCAATGTTGGTGAGCGGAGTTTTAAACTCGTGCGTCATATTATTCAAAAAATCGGTGGTGTGCTCTGATATCTTTTTTTGGTGAAGCAGCGACAACACGGTGCGCCAGAACAGGATAAGCACCACCAGGATGAGCGCTACCGTGCTGATGAAGGGAATGCCCATTTCCTCGAAGATGAACTGGTCCTTGTCAGGAAAAACGAGCTTCAGCTCAGAGCCGTGCAGGCTGCTTTCCTGCTCCAGGTTTTTTTGATAGCAGCCCGGCTGTTCGGGGGGATAGCGAGCCAGGGCGCCGGGTACCTGTGATTGGGGGACAGGCTCGGGCTTTAATTCGAAATAATAACTAATCTGAAAGTTATAAAATTTCATATAGTACTTTAGCAGCGAATCTATTTTTCGGACCTCGTGATTCCCCACCGGTATGGTCATGCCCGCTTCGGTGCGTGTTCTTTTGTACGAAAAAAGGGCCTCGGCCGTGCGCGCCAGCACCATGTTGGCTTTTTCGTTAAACAGGGCTTCTTTTATACGCGCTGTTTTAATGATCCAGTTCACCTGTATCATCAGCACAACAATCAACGCCAGCGACGAGAGGGCAATAAACAGGTGGGTTCGGCTCAGCTTCATTAAACAAATTCAAAATTAGCCATTTTATATGCTTTCGCAGCCATATTAACAAGTCGTTAACAAGCCAATAACTACTCAATAACACCATTTTGTTTGAACCCGGAGTATCTTTGATAGTATAACCTTTTAAACCATTTGTTATGAAAGAGCTCATATTCACTTCTGCCACCGTTTTATTCATTGGCCTGGTAAGCTTAACCGGCAACGACGATAATGCGAAAAAAACGAGTCCTGTAAAAACCATTGAAACAAAAAGCTGCACCAGCCCCGGCAGTTGTGGCCCGCAGCAAGGCCTCATGCTGTATCCGGCGCAGCAATCCTGCAGCGGATCGAATGCAGGCAAATGCACCCCTGCTAAAAAGAAAGATAACTGCTAAAAATCATTTAGGAAAAACATTGACCTATTAAAGCAAATGTCATGAAAAATAAAATCATAGCCCTGTTCCTATCCCTGTTTTTTTTCACTGCTTTTTCGCAGGACCTCAGGTATGGAGTGCGCGCAGCGTATAACCGCGCAGTAAAAGACGCAGCCCTTAAATCGCCCCGGCTGATCAGCGAGGTGATTGAAGGGTACCCGGTAAACTGGATCACCAGCTACACCTCGGTGGAGATTACCGCCACCAGCCATGGCAAAACAACAAAAGCCCTGAGCGCCAATGCCGTTTTAAGCCCTGAGCAGAAAAACATGCTGAGCAGCGCCGACCTTGGAACCGAACTGGTGATAGATGTAAAATACAAATACAAAGACCCCTTCAGCGGTGTGGTCGAAAACAATAAAATACATGTGTCGATGACGGTGGTGCCGGAAACGGAAGCCGAATACGAAGGCGGATACCAGGAAATGATCGGTTTTTTGGAAAAGAACAGTATTAATAAAATTTCAGATGCCGCCGCCAAAAAATTACAGCGTTTGGTGGTTCGCTTTACGGTGAACGAAGAAGGAAAAATAGCCGATGCAAAAATATTTAACACCTCCAACGATCCTAAAATGGACCGGCTGTTTTTGGATACCATCAACAACATGCCGGCGTGGAAACCGGCCGTTAATTCGCAGGGCCTTAAGGTAAAGCAGGAGTTTGAGTTTGCGATAAACAGCCCCGGCGCCGGTGGTTGCTGATTTATCAACCGCCCTAATAATTTTAAAACCTGAAGTATTGTATGAGGCAATTCCTCCAACTGCTGTTATTTATTGTTTTTGCTTCCTCCTGCGAAGATTACAGCCAATCCGGCAACCTTGCCGATGTTGCGGACAGGGATACCATTCCGCCGGTTATTAACCTGCTTGGCAAACAGGTGGACACGGCTTATTTACAAATTACCAATACCATTCTTACGACGGACAGCGCAGGCAACTATACCTGGCAGCCCGGTGTTTCGGCGGGCGGCTATTACGACCAGGGCGTGGCAATTCTTGACAATGTGAACGGACGCATACAATGTTCGCGCATTGAGCCCGAAGTAACCGGCGGGGTAAATAACCAGATAACAGGCACCTACAGCATTTGTTATAACGCCACCGATGCTGCCGGCAATAAGGCGGCGGCGGTTACCCGAACCGTTTATGTGGTAAAAAATGAGGCCGGTTTCTTAAACGGAAACTACGATGTGGCCTGTACCTGCACGGCCACGGCGGCAGGTGCACCAAACCCCGTGGTTACCAGCTCAAGCTACACCGCCTATGTTGTTACGTCAACCATTCTTAACCGGGTTTTTGAGCTGAGCGCATTGTGGATTGGCCGCGAGCAAACGCCGGCTCCGGGTGAGCTGCGGGGCAATCATTTTACGGTAGGCTTTTTTAATCCTGAATATGCCAGCGCTTCTATTGCCGGCACTTTATCCGAATCAAAAAATACATTTACCGTCGAAAGCACGGCCTGTCTTTATTCGCCGGCCATTACCTACCGGTGCAAAAATGTTTATACCATCCGCCTTATGATTGCCCGGGAGCAGGTGGCTGCCAAAAGCCCGCCAACGGATTAGAACCCGTTGTAATTTAGCCCGGGGTTTGCCTTCATCAAAAAAATGTAATTTTAAGCGATGAAGTCTCATAAAAGCCCGCCGGCCGGGCTGAAAATTATCAACAGTGCTGATCACGACCTGGATTTTATTTTTCGGTTGTTTAACGATGCCATTGCCTACCAGCAAAAAAACGGGTACGATTTGTGGCCGGAATTCAGTAAGCAGCTTATTTTAGCCGAAATACAGGAGAAGCGCCATTGGAAAATAGTGCAGAATAATGCTATTGCCTGTGTGTTTTCGGTTTTATATCACGATCCGGTGATATGGGGCCCTGAAAAAAATGCCGATCCGGCCGTGTACCTGCATCGCATTGCCATTAACCCGGCTTTTAAAGGCCTAGGCATGATGACCCTGATAAGGACCTGGGCCTTGGCGCACGCACGGCTAAATGGAAAAAAATTTGTGCGGATGGATACCTGGGGCAACAACCAACCGCTGAGAGAGTATTACATACATTGCGGCTTTAATTACATCGGCCAGCAATATCTTAACAACGTAGCCGGCCTGCCGGCCCATTATGGCGGCTCGGTGCTGAGCCTGTTTGAAATAGAGGTTTAGCAAGTTGTGAGGAAATCCTAAATTTGGAATGAAATTTAAATGTTTTGAATCATGATCAGTGAAAAACCGGGCAGCGTGGATGCTTATATTGCTTCTTTTCCGCCAGCCACGCGCGAGTTGTTGGAGCAGGTGAGGGCCACCATTCAAAAGGCTGCGCCAAAGGCCGAAGAAGTGATCAGCTACCAGATGCCGGCTTATAAATACAATGGCATGCTGGTGTATTTTGCAGGATATAAGCAGCACATCGGCTTTTATCCCACCGCCTCGGGCATTGCCGCGTTTAAAAAAGAGCTGTCGGGTTACAAAGGCGCCAGGGGTTCGGTGCAATTCCCACTTGATAAGCCCATGCCTTTGGCCCTCATTGCAAAAATGGTGAAGTTCAGAGTGAAGGAAAATCTCGGGAAGGAAAAGGCCCCGGTTGATAAATCAAAAAGAAATAAATAAGACACGCGCCGCCGGAACATGTCGAAAAAAAACCCAGGTATCCCCAGTTATAACTTAGAGGCCTTTCGGCCATTGCACCGCCACCAGCAGGTTAACTCCACGTTTGGCAACAACAGCCCCAATGCTTTAAAAAGAATCGATGGCTTTGAGCTGTATTCGGGCGAAGGCCTGGTAGGCAGTGTGGGGCCCTTGCGCTCTGAATTTTACAGGATCAGCATTACTGTAACCGGTACGCTGGATATGCAGATAGGCCTGGAGCACTACCGGCACAAGCCCCGCACGCTTTGTTTTACGTATCCCAACCAGATTTTTTCAAAAAACAATATCAGTGCCAATGCTTCGGGGTATTACCTGCTGTTTAAACCCGGTTTTTTAAATGAAGTGATTCCCGCTACCCGCGTGGTAGAAGAATTTCCGTTCTTCGACCCATCGGGCATCCCTCTTTTCCAGGTAACGTTGCACGAGCTGGAGACTGTAACGGGCCTGGTGATGAAAATCAACGAAGAAATGGGCGCGCAGCGAACCGGCAGGGTAAAAGCCATCAGGATGTATTTATACCTGCTGCTGCTTGAAGCCAAAAGAAGTTATGAGCGGCAACGTTTTGATGTGGCGGCAAGCCATGCCGACAATCATACGCTGGTGAAGCGCTTTAACAGGCTGGTGGGCCAGCATTATTTAACCAAACGCCAGGTAGCCGATTATGCGGCAATGCTTGGTGTAAGCCCCAATCACCTGAACCGTGTGATTAAAGAAGCTACCGCTGTTACCGCTTCGGATACGATAAAAGCTCTGCTGATAGAAGAAGCAAAGGCCCTTCTCAGGTATACCGACAGTTCTGTTTCACAAATTGCCTACCACCTGGACTTTAGCGACCCGGCCTCTTTTAACCGGTTTTTTAAGGCCGCAACGGCAATCACGCCGCTCGAATTCCGAAGCAGGCATCATTGAGCCAATAAAAAGCATAATCGGGCCAATGTTCGCGCCACCTTATCGTTTCACCTTTGTGCCATAAATTTTAACGCACAAAAAATGACAACAGTATTTCACAACAAAAAAGTGGTTGTTGCCGGCGGTACCTCTGGCATTGGCCTTGCTGCAGCAAGGCTGTTTCTAAAAGCGGGTGCGCTGGTAACGGTAACAGGAAGAAAGCCCGGAAAAATGGACGCCTCTGCGGCCAAAGGACTTGAAGCGGTAAAGGTGGACAGCAGCGACCAGGAGGCATTGACCAAATTCTTTACCGCGCATACCGGCATCGATCACCTGGTCATATCCCTGGGCGGCAGCAAAGGCCTGGGCAATTTCAGCGAGTTGTCAACCGAAGTGCTACGCCAGGGCTTTGATGAAAAATTCTGGCCGCAGCTCAATACCCTTAAGGCAGCCTTGCCTTACCTCAATCAAAAAGCAACGGTTACCTTTGTTACAGCCGTAAGTGGCAGCTCCAGAATGCCCGGCACATCAGGTCTTGCGGCTATTAACGGTGCGCTGGAGGTAATGGTGCCCATACTGGCCAAAGAGCTGAGGCATTTGCGCATCAATGCCGTATCGCCCGGTGTGGTAGATTCTCCGTGGTGGGATTTTGTATCGGAAAAAGTGAGGCGCGATGCGTTTGCACAGTATGCCACGCAGATTTTAGTGGGTCGTGTTGCACAGCCCGATGATATTGCGGATGTGATTGTATTTATGGCAGGCAACGAGTATATGACCGGTAAGGTAATTGTTTGCGATGGAGGATTAGCCTGAGTGCTGCGCGAATCACCTAAGCATTTTTACGGATTGACAAAGGGCCCCGCACCGGACTACCTTAGCCGGACTATTCACCTTTTAAAACCTTATTGTCATGAAAAAGAAAATTGTTTCAAAAATTGCCGGCGCTATGCTTGTTGTGTTGATGGTGCTATTGGCCCCTGCAAAAGTTACAGCGCAAAACGGAGCCGCTGTAACAGCTGATGCTGCATCGTCGGCGATTACCGTATCGGAAGATCTTAAATTCAGCTGTGGTCCTTTTGTGTTTAAGAACCAAACCAACTGCACCATACAGATCACCATTAGCTATAACTGCTCGGGTGTGCCCTGTGCGGGCAATGGCCCCATCACCATTCCGCCGGGCGGAGGAATTAATGTGCCGGTTTGTCCCTGTGCACAATCGGGTTGCTTTATTTCGGTAACTATCACCAGCATGAACGGCATGCCGGTGATCCCCGCTGCTACGCCAGTAACCTGGGGCGGCACCGGCACCTACACGCCCCCGTCGTCGTGCCCGGGCGCATTGGGTACTATCAATTTTACCACCAGCACCTGCATTATTAAATAAGCAGCTGTAAAACAAAAAAGCCTGTAAGGAGTAAAACTTACAGGCTTTAACTAACCGGTGTTAATGAGCAACCAACTCTTGTACCGGCAAGAGGTTTAACTGCCCCAGGTGATAGCTCTGGTGGTTTGTTCTGCTAAGCAGCACATTGAGCTTATTGCGGTGGGGCTCTTTTGCAAAATCTTCTTCCGAAACGGCGGTGTGGCGACCGAGCCAGCCCTGGGCCGTTAAGGCATTAAAATGCGCAGTGAGCGCAGTGTTTAAAGTTTCCCATTTTTGTTTCAGCTCGGCCAGCGAAGGGATGTTTTCAACGGTCCGGTCCGGACTGTTAAATATAGCTTCCAGCTCGGGGAATAGTCTTGGCCCAAAGCCAAACAGCGGCAGCATGTTATCGTTGCTGGCAATTAGGTGACCCAGTAAATAAACGGCCCTGTTGCGGCCCGGCGCTATTTCATTTAAATAGGCCGTGTCGTTATACTTATTAAAAAAACCGGTTACAGCTGCGTTTCTCGAAGCCCAGAGGCTTACTGCCTGTTGTATAACCTGGTTTGTAAGATCGGGTGTTACATTTGATGTATTCATGCGTTGTGTTTTAAAATGATCAGAAGCGATCTTAAAATGCATCGAAGCCGCTCCTAATAATTGTTTGTCTGTTTTTTATTTGTTGTTACTCAGATCCAGTAAATGCCTTCAAACACCGACCATGGTTTTTGATCGACTTTGTTGCTTACCGGCCGGGTGCTACTAATCAGTCTTGGTTTAGGCTTGGCCACGGTTTTTGGTTCGGCAATGCCCGAAGGGCAGGTGTGGGGCGACAGATGGCTGAGTTGTGTATTTAGCTTTTCCATAGTGCAATCTGTGTTAAGGGTTAATTAATCTATATATTCAAATTTATCGATGTGTTTCCGGAAAAAAACAGCGGTTGTTCTCACCGCTTTTTCACACTACAAAGGAAAAGCTTTTATCGATATATTCAAAATTATCGATGTGTTATTGGCCTTTTTTAACTTTTGTACTGGCTCAGGAATTTAATGTAGGCATCCAGCACTTCCTGGTTGATCTGGTAATTGGCATTGCGCCCGTCTTTTTCGGCAATCAGCAGGTCGGCTTCCACCAGTTGTTTTACATGGTGCGATACAGTGGATTGTGCCAGGTCGATGGTTTCCACAATGGCGGTGCATTGCGTGCATTGTTTCTGTTTTTTGATCATTTCCATGATCTTAAGGCGATACGGGTCGCCCAGCGCTTTAGAGATCTTTTCAATCTTTTTAAGATCCAATCGGGTGTTCATGCAGCAAAAGTATCGATTTTTTTCGATATAATACTGTTATAAAAGCCCAAATTTAAAAGCCGCCAATTCCACGGATGACCCCTAAACGATGCTGCCGCTATTACTCCTTAATAAATGGTGTGTGAACAATTTTAGCGGCTTGTTTTACGCTAAGGAGGTAGAGACCTTTGGCCAGGTGTTTTGTGGTTAAACAATTTCCGGCCAGGGGGCAGGGTATCACCCGGCCGTCCAGCGTTCTTACTTCCGCGCTTTTCAAAAGCTCTGCATCGCCAATGGAAAGGCAAAGCGTTTCGCTGCAGGGATTAGGGTATGGCAAAAGCCGGCTTTCGATGGCAGGATCGGGCAGACTGGATGGAAGCGAGCCAATGACCACCGTTTGGCAGATGGAATCGGTAAGGCAGCCTTTTTGCACCGTGTGGCACACCTGGTACACGCCATTGGTGTTATAGGTGTGCCCGGGGTTGCTGAGTGTCGATTGTGAACCATCGCCAAAATACCAGGTATTTACCAGCCCGGGCGACTGTGAATAAAACTGAAAGTTATACGTACCTGTGGAGCTGCTCGTAAATCCTGCCCAGGGCTGGTTCACACCCAGGTTCCACACGGCCAGGCTGTCGTTTACAGTGGCATGCGCGGTTTGCTGCAAAAAGGCCTGCGTGGTGGCGCCAAGGCCGGCATTGTAAGTGTTGTTTAAAACAGGTTTGTGAAAAAGCGTTTCGTAAAATACCAGGGCGGCCAGGTAGGAGCCGGCCAGCGAGGGGTGGCTTTGGTCGGGCGAATACAGCTCGAGCCCCGGGCTGTAGGTAACGGAGCTTCTAAAAGCTTCGCCCACGGGCGCCATGCTTGTTTGCGTGGTATCGGCAAAAAGTTTATATGAATCTTTTAAACGGTTTTGCATGCCCGTGTAAGTGCACACCACTGAATAAAAGGGGCAGGTGTTCTGATCGCCGAATTTGCGGCCCCAGGTTTCGTAAAACACGGTGGTGCCGCAGGGATTATGCACTTTTACCATGCTGTCGAGGCTAAAGCCCTGCGGCAGTGTGATGGACAGAACCGCCCAGGGCTGATAGGATGGCTCCTGGCTTTGCGCCTGCAGGATCACAAAATCCCAGCCGCCCTGCATAATTTTGCCTTTGCTCACCGCATCGTGATTATGATCGCCGAAGGTATAACCCCCGGGCGTATTGCTGTCGTACACTAAGGTATCACCGGCTGCCAAAGCAATGTCTTTTACCATTTGCGGCAGGTTATTAAAGTAGGTATAGCTGTTGCCCAAAAAAAGCGCTTTGATCTTTTTGGACTGGGCGCCAAGCGTTATTGGAAAAACCAGCAGGCAGAGGATCCATTTTTTCATGATCCAAAAATACTTAATTGCCGGGCCGGCTTTGCCCTTAAATGATTAAAAGGCGGCATCGGCTTATTGAATGAAATCAGGTTGCCAGTTTTTTCAATACTTTTTCCACCCGTTTGCGCTTGCTTTCCTTCTCTATGTCGGGCAATCGTTTGGTAAGTGTTTTTATAAAAACGGCTTTGTTCTTATCGTTTATTACGGGCAGGGCCTGCTCGGCATACATGGGTAGTTGGTTCACTGGGCTTTTCAGCAGCCGCTCATTAAGCAGGGTAAAGGCATCAGCGGCATAATTTTTAAGGGTGCACAGCTTAATAAGAATGGCTACACAGTGATCGTTGGTAATCACCGATCCTTTATCGGCCACGGCAATTATTTTAGCGAGCGCGGCATACACTTCCGCGGGATTGTTTTCCGTCAGCGCATCCAGAGCGGTCATGGCGCCCCACTGCAACCGGTTGTTCTTATGATCCAGCAGCGCCACCAGCGCCGGCAAATGACCAGAGAGAAGAACCGGCTTAGCGGCAGCCACTTCATAAATCACTTTGATGCTGTTGCTCTGTATATCTTTATTCTTATGATCCAGATTTTCCACCAGCTCTTTCACCGCCTTTTTATCGCCGGCAGTAATTATTTTTTTTGCAAGCGCCAGGTTGGGGGCTT
Organism: Bacteroidia bacterium; assembly: GCA_044221905.1. Taxonomy (GTDB): domain Bacteria; phylum Bacteroidota; class Bacteroidia; order B-17B0; family Aurantibacillaceae; genus Aurantibacillus. Next base: position 1,387,658 of record JBGAOE010000001.1, on the reverse strand, counting down.
CATCCCTGCGACCCAGGGAGGAGGCCAATTGTTCGGTTATGCTCATTACGATAGGATTTAAAAATTAGGGTTAAGCGCCAAATTGTTTTAAGTGGTGGTCAAGGTGTTTGTAAAACATCATGTTCCATTCTTCGCTGCTCAATGGCCCGAATGAGTGGGACACCTTGTTATGAAAGTGTGCCTCGCCCAGCTGCTGTGTTCTTTTAATGTATTCAACCAGCCTGCCCTTCTCTTCTTCAAAATTTCGCGGTGTTTTAATAAGAAAAGCGGGTGCCGTTTGTGCACTGCGCTTATATGGCTGGGGGCCCACCACCAGTTTTTTTACAAACAGCTTCAGTAAAAACCTGGCCAGAGGCTTTGGCGCCGGGTGTTTGTTGTCGTAAATGAGCTCATAGGTTACATTGCAGTGGGCCAGCATTTGCGCGGCATCCATTTTGCCCCATAGCCCGCGCGATGAGGCATTCAGATGGCCGATCCGCGCAATCAGCTCCGCAGAAACGCCGGTGTTAAATACATTTTTCATAGGTTATTTTAATTTTTGCAAAAATAAAACCGCTCACTGACAATCCTATGTCAGTAACCCTGTAAATAATTTACGATAAAGAGCGAATGTATTCATTAATGTCGTAATGGTCGGTCTTTCGAAAGCTATTGCCGGTGTTTGCCACGCGGCTCAGCGCTGCTATTTTAAAATCGCGGTATGCCCGGCGGTTCCAGCACCAGGCAATTACATGCCACTGGTTGCTGTAAAAGCTAAGGCCAATGGGCTCCAGGTCGCGTGTTGAAACAATGCCGTCGTTGTTTTTGTAAGTAACGTTAAGAATATGCCTGTGCACAATGGCCGCCTGCACATCGGCCAGCCAGTCGGGCCCGTTTTTTTCTTCAGGCGCCCGGTAAATGCGGATTTGTGAATGCAAAAAATCGGCCTTATCCCGGTCCTGTGTTTTTAAAACCGCTTTGATCTTGCTCAGCGCCATGTCTGAATTTTTGCGGATGGTGCTGCCGGCAAATTTTTCGGAAAGCGAGGCCATCAGTATCAGGGCATTGGCCTCGTCGCTGGTGAGCGATACCGGCGGAAGAAAAAATCCTTTGAGGATGAAATAACCTTTTTGGCTTTCAAAACCAATGGGCACACCGGTTTCGCCAAGTGCTTTCAAATCGCGGTAGGCTGTGCGCACGCTGATGCCGTATTTTTCAGCAATAAACTCGGCGGTGGCAAATTTTCGCGACTGAAGGGTTGTGAGCAAAGCAAAAAGACGGTCGATCCGGTTCATGATTGTTGACAGTATCAAAGGTAATATAAAATGCAGAGATAGTTATGAGAACTGATTTCTTAGACCACCAGTTTATTTTTCCTGCTTCAAAATAGCCAGGAAAATCAAAATTCTTCAAAGTAGTTTAAATGCTTCAGTAATATTATCTTTGAATGTATGGCATATAACGAACAGCTTACCAACCGACTGCGCGAAGCGCTGGCAAACGAAAAAAACGTAGAGGAAAAAAAGATGTTCCGCGGTGTGGCCTTTATGGTAAATGGCAAGCTGTGCCTGAGCGCCGGCGACGATGAGATCATGTGCCGTATTGATCCTGCGCTGCACGAGGAAGCCCTGGCCCGCCGCGGCTGCCGTACCGTGATTATGAAAGGGAAGGAGTACAAAGGGTATGTGTACGTAAACGAAGAGGGCATAAAAACAAAAAAAGATTTGGCCTACTGGATAGCCCTGGCGCTGGATTTTAACGCCCGCGCCAAAGCTTCTCCACGGCGCAAAAAGTGATGCCTGTCGTAATACACCACTTATATTGACTCGATTGCACCGCGCCGTTTGAAAAAATTGGATGTTACTTTGTATCAACAAAAACAAATAACATCATGAAAACAAACAAAACTACCAAAATCGTTTACTGGATCACCACAGGCATCTTTTTCCTGTTTGAAGGTGTGATCCCAGCCTTTACGTCTAACACGCAGCCGGCCATTGAAGGCATCCGTCACCTGGGCTATCCTGATTATTTCAGGGTTATGCTGGCGGTTTTTAAAACCGTGGGCGCGCTGGTGCTTATCTTGCCGGCCTTTAAAGGGCGTTATAAAGAGTGGGCGTATGCCGGCTTTGGCATTAACCTTATTGCCGCTTTCTTCAGCAATGCAGCGGTGGATGGATTAAACGGCCTTGCCTTTTTTCCGCTGGTGATTCTTGCCATTCTTGTAGCTTCGTATGTATGCTACCACCGCCTTAATTCTGACAAAGTGCTTTCAAAAGCGCTTGCCGGACTTTCTTAATACGCTGTGGAAAGGGTGCTTCTTACAAATAAACAAGGGAGTGAAGGCTCCCTTCTTATTTTTTTGTAAGCAGAGCGTTTCGCAGAACACGGCAAAAAACCGGCCGCCAAATAGGCTGGTTAAATTTTTTTGAACTAAGCCTTACAGGCCGTACATTTGATTGGTGCTTTTTTTAAAGAGCCCGTATAAAAACAAAAGCCTATGAGCCTTAAGCTGATTGTTACCGGCGCCACCGGAATGGTGGGCGAAGGTGTTTTACACGAATGCCTGTTGCACCCCGGCGTGGCAAAAGTGCTGGTGATTAACCGCAAGTCCTGTGGTATCACTCATCCAAAATTGGAAGAGATCGTTCACATCGATTTTTTTAACATCGAACCGCTGGCCGGCAGCCTGGCAGGCTACGATGGCTGCCTGTTCTGTGCAGGCGTGTCGTCGGTGGGCATGAAAGAGCCTGAGTATTACCGGCTCACCCATACGCTTACCCTGCACGTGGCGCAAGTGCTCAGCCGCCTTAATCCCGGCATGGTGTTTTGCTACATTTCGGGAGCAGGCACCGATAACAGTGAAAAAGGCAGGGTCATGTGGGCCAGGGTAAAAGGCAAAACCGAAAACGATCTGATGAAGCTGCCCTTTAAGAGTGTTTACGCCTTCCGGCCGGGGCTGCTGCATCCCACCAAAGGGCTAAAAAATGTGTTGCCTGTTTATAAATACCTGGGCTGGCTTTATTATCCAATACGTTTGTTTTTTCCATCTTCTGCATCCACCCTGCGTGAGCTTGGCCTGGCCATGATCAACGCGGTTTTAAAAGGATATTCCAAACAGGTGCTGGAGGTAAAAGACATAGTGGCTTTTTCTAAATAAACGCCGTTCAGGGGCAGGTATCACTCCTCCTGCGTGATCCGCTTCATAAATTCGCTTTTTTTACGGGCCGATACGTCAATCACCGAGTTGTCGGCCATAACCACCTGTCCGCCTTTTCCCTTAATGTATTCTTTCAGATGCTGCAGGTTGATCAGGTGTTTGTGATGAATCCTGAAAAAATTAAAACCCAGCAAAAATTCCTCAAATTCCTGCATGGTTTTGGATACGATAATTTTAGTGCTGTCCAGCAAATAAAAAAGCGTGTAGTTCGAGTCTGCTTCGCAGCGTACAATGTCTTCCACCATCACCCGTTTAAAGCCATGCAGCGTAGGCAGGTTAATTTTGCCGGGCTGTGTTTTTAAGGCCAGCAGTTTTTTGGCCTGTATGTTTTCAATGGCCTTGTTCACCGCTACAATAAATTCGGTTTTATTCACCGGCTTTAATAAATAATCGGTGGCCCCCTGGCGAATGGCCTTAATGGCATATTTCTCGTAAGCCGTAATAAAAATGATCTGCGACGGCAGTTTGGTTATCCGCTCCAGCAGCTCAAAGGCATTGCCATCGGCCAGCTGGATGTCGATAAACAGGATGTCAGGACTTTGTTTGACAAGCGCGGGGTAGGCCTCCTCAATTCCGGCGGCGCTGAATAAAATTTCGAGGTCAGGAAATTCGTTGTGCAGTAAAAGGGAAACATAGTCCCTTCCGTCTTTTTCGTCGTCAATAACGAAAACTTTAATTTTTGAGTTCATGAGATAGGTCCAGGTAAAGGTTAATTTCAGTGCCTTGTTTTCCTTTTTTCGACAGGTCGTACACTTCCAGCCGGATGTTGGTGTTAAAAAACTGCCGGAAGGCTTCTATTCTTTTTTGAGAAAGCCTCAGGCCAAAAGAGTTCAATACCTGCTGGAGCAGCGATTTTTCGCCAATGCCGGGGCCATTGTCGCGAATGGTGATGGATAGCGTGGGTTCTTCGTAATGGAAGATAATTTCTATCAGTCCCTCCCGGCCTTCCAGCCGGCTCATGCCATGCTTTATGGCATTTTCAACAAATGGCTGCACCAGCAGCGTGGGAATTTTCCAGCTTCGGTTTATTTTTCCGCTGACGTGGATAAAGTAATTAAAAATTGTTTTAAAACGCAATTTTTCCATGTCCAGGTAAAGCGCCAGGTAATCGATCTCTTCCTGTATGGGCATAAATGTTTTTTCAGAATAATAAAGGGTTTTACGGATCATGCGCGAAAACACACCCAGGTAATTTTCGGTTTTTGCATAGTCTTTTTGATATACCAGGTATTGAATGGAGTTAAGGCAGTTGTATATAAAATGTGGGTTTATCTGCGCTTTGATGGCCTGCAGCTCGAGCTCGGCTATTTTTTTTTCGTACAGCACCGATTTCATTTTTTTATTCCGTGAGCGCTGCACAATTCTGGTAACGATAATCAGCAGCAGCACCGCCAGCAAGCCGATAACAAGCGCCAGGAACCACCACGTTTGCCAGAAAAGAGGCTTTATTTCAAAATCAAAAGCGGTGTAGTTGCTCGATTGTTTGCCGTTGTAGCCCAGCCCGTACACTTTAAAGGTATAACTGCCCGGGGGCACCGAGTTAAGAATAATTTTGGAGGAATTACTGATCTGCCATGCATCGTTCAGGCCTTCGGTTTTGTACTTATAGCTGATCTTGCCCTGCGAGGCATAATCCATAAAGCTGAGCTGAAAAGAAATGGTATTGTGGGGAAAGCTGGCGCTGATCTTTTCAGAAAGATCAAAGTGTTCGGTGCCGCCAACCGTCACCGAGCTGATGATGGCCTTTTTGTTGATGAATTTTTCCTGCGAAAGCAGTTCGCTGATCCTGAAAATACCCAGGCCTTTGGAAGTGCCAATATAAATGGTGTCGCGCTTTATCACGCAGCCGGTTACGCGGTCCGATGGCAGGCCGTCTATTTTTGTAAAGTTTTTAACCTCCAGCTCTTTGTTGCCCCTGCGAATATAAGCCAGGCCTGCATTGGTGCTGGCCCAATAGGTATTTGTATCCTGCACTTCCAGTTTTTTTACCTGGTTGCTAAGCAGCCCCTGGTTTATACCAATGTTATGCAAAACGCCCCTGTTGTTAAAAAACACAACGCCGTGCAGGTTAGTGGCGCCGGCAAACAAATTTTTGCTCACGCACTTTAAGTCGGTAAAGTAATAATCCTTTAAAAACAGGCGGAGCTGCTTTGTTTTTGGGTTAAATTTATACAGATGCTTAAATGAGCCCACCAGTATATTTTCAGAATCAACCGGCAGGGAGCAATATGTGCGCTTTGGCAACAAACAGGCGGGCAGGCCGGTAGCATAATTAAACTTAAAAAGGCCTTCGGTGGCGCATATCAGCATGCTGGCCGAATCATAAGGTGTCATGCTTTTAATATGCCAGTGGCCTTTCAAAAGCGTGGCTTTGCCGCTGGCAAGGTTTACCGTAAAAGCATATTTGGATTGGCCGAATACGGCAATTTTGTTGTTGGCCAATACCGCCCTGCACTCAAAGCCCAGCGCATCATCCAGCGTCAGCTCGGTAAATGCCTGGTTGCGGTAAATGCTTCCGCGTGCGGTGCTGTAACCAAGCAGCAGCGAAGAAGCATTGGCGCTCATGGCCGTAATGTATGCCGAATTGTTCTCAACCGGAAAATGCACATAGTTTTGAAACGCTTTTTGGGATACAAAAAACAAGCCGTTGTTTTTGGTGCTGAACCAGATATTACCATCCACATCCTTATACAGGTAATTGATCTGGTAACCGTTGAGCAGTTTCATGGGCCTTGCAGGAACGGGGGATGCTGTAATATCGCTGTTAAAATATAAGATACCGCCCGACTGCAGGCTTACCCACAGCTTATGGTCCCGGTCCATAAAAGCCAGGTCGGCTTTTTTTTCGATAATTGTTGTAGCAGCCTGTTTAAAAACGTGAGGCGAAACCAGCTTATAAATAGTTATAACAGAGTCTTTGGCTGTAATAACAACCTGGTTGCCTGCAAAAATATAATTTTCTTTGGTCGCAAACCGGAGGTTGCAGGCGGTTGTTTTTTGAGTGTAGATATTATAAGCATAAAGCCGCCGGTTTTTTGCAAGGTATAAATTGCCCGTAAGGTAATCGTAAGTGATCTGGCTGCCGGCTGTGGGCTTGAGCGCTGCGCCGAAATGCAGTGGAATGACCGAAACTTTTCCATTTTTGTAGCTGTACAGCGTTTCGGGATTAAACTGCCGGCCTATAAACAGCTCATCATTTTTTTCGTCGTAGGAGTGTACAATAATGTCTTCACCCACTTTCAGCTTACTGAGTTCGCGATTATTTTTGGCAGTGTAAAACCGGTTGTTTTTAAAACAGGCAAATCCGTTTTGAAAAGGCATTATGAAAATTTCGCCGCTGCGCAGTGGTACGCACGACAGTATTTCGGGATTGCTTAAGCCGTTTTGCTCATTAAATTGTGTAAATTCTGTTCCGTCAAACCTAAAAAAACCGTTATCGGTTCCTATCCACATCAGGCCTTTATAATCCTGCCGCACATGGTAACACGAGGTGCTTTTCAGGCCGTCTTCAAGATTGTAGTTTCTTAACCCTGTGATTTGTGCCTTGCCGGCGAGCCAAATAAAAAAGAACACTATTGCAGGAAAGGATCCGGGAAATTTCATCACTGTATCAGCCGCTGTAATTTATAAAATAAAAAGTGATAAACGGCCTGGGTCCGGTATACCGTACTTTAAATAAAAAAGGACCGGATAATAGCTTCCGGCCCTTTTTTGTTGCAAGCAACTAACACATTGCTTACTGTTTATTGATCACTAATTTTTTGGTGAAGCTGTGATTGTCTGAAGTTACTTTAACCATATAAACACCGTTGGCTACGTCATCCAGCTGAATGTCTTTCACCAGGGCACCATTGCTGGTTTCGCTGTTGCTTTGGTAAACCAGCTTGCCCACCAGGCTGTAAATGCTGATGGTGGCATTGGCGCTGTTAAGGCCTTTAAGGCTTACGTTAAACGAGCCGTTGCTTGGATTTGGCACCACGCTGTAAGCGGCTTCGGAAGCGGATGAAGCCTTAATGCCTGTTACCACCGATGGGTCAACCACGTTGATGGTAACAATGCTCATGTCCTGGCTGCTGCGGTAAATGTTGTAAGTGTTGCAGTAAGTGTCGGTAGCGCCGCAGCTAACAGTTACGCTCAGGCAAATGCTGTAGTTGCCGGCTGCTGAGTAGGTGTGCGAGGTAAAGAGGGTGCTGCTGAAAGAGCCGTCGCCCCAGCTCCACACAGCGTTTGATACGTTGAGCGGCGAAGCAGGGTAAGCATTCCAGAATTGAGGAGTGCCGGTTGGGCTCAGCGAAAAAGTGGCATCGGCGATACAGGTGCCTGAAGGAATGGTGATTACCTGTGTGGCGGTGTCGCCGCATATAATGGTGTTGCTAAGGGTGTTGTTGGCATACAGGTTTACGGTGTATGTGCCGGCAGCATAAGAGTGGCTTGGGTTGGCAGAGGTGCTGGTGCCGCCGTCGCCAAAATCCCAGAAGTAGCTGAGGTTGTTACCGCCAATTGTGTTGCTGGTGAATTGTACAAGCCCGTTGTTGTTGTTATAGGTAAAGTTTGTGCTCACATTGCACCAGCTGTTCACGTTCACGGTTATCATTAAACTGTCAACGCATGGGCTGGATGGAACGCTGTTGTCGGTTGCGATGAGCCAAACGTTGTAAGAGCCGTTGGAAGGATAAGTATGGGCGTGCGAAGCGGCTGCAGTGGTAGAAGTAAAGCCGTCGCCGTATTTCCAAATGTAGTTGGTGTTAGCTGTGGTACCGGTGCTGGTGTTAGAGAAATTTACCTGGCCGTTAGAGCCAAGGCCACCAGGGTAAGCTGAGAACTGGGCGCTAAGGTTACAGCCGGGGTTGGTTACGTTGGTAACGGCAAAGGTCATGTTGGCGATTGCCGAACAGGTCATGGCGCTGTTTATAAACATTACCTGAACGGTGTATACACCGTTGGCAGGATAAGTGTAGCTGCTGCCAGGAAACGTGGTGCTGCCGGTTGCATTGTTAGAGCCGTACCACCACATAAAGTTGCCCGGGTTAACGCTCGATCCCGGTACTGCAGCCGTGAAGTACATGGTGCCGTTAGATCCGGGCGTAACATAAAGTGTAGGTTGGCATGTTGATTGCGCCATGCCGGCTTTTGCGCTGATTAAAACGCAAAGTACGATAAGCGTTTTAAAGAAGTTAGTAATGTTTTTCATTTTAAATAGTTTTTTTAGTGCTTACTCTTTGTGGGATTTTCAGCCTGCTCCCTTCTTGATATACATATACAACAACATGTTGTAAAACGTTGGGCCGCCGCCGTGTTTTTTTTGATGATTTTTTTATTGCTTTTTACCGGCAAAGGCTTAGCGCAATGACCAGCTAAGCCCTAGTATCAGGCAGCTCCAAAAAAAGAGCCGGAAATCAATCCGGCCCCTTTTCATAGCAATAATTAAAAACCAATCTTCACACTTATTGCTTGTTAACGATCACTTTTTTAGTGAATACTTTATTGCCGGCGCTCACTTTGATAAAGTACACGCCATTGCTTACATCGTTCAGCTGTATGTCTTTTGCCAGGCTGCCATTGTCGGTGCCCGCCTGCGCGCTGTATACCAGCTCGCCCACAAGGTTGTACACGGCAATTTTTGCATCGGCCGATTTTAATCCATCCATGTTCAGGCTAAAGTTGCCGTTGGTGGGGTTCGGATAAATGCTGTAGTTAAGCTCCTCGCGGCTGGCGGCCAGCAACCCTGTAACAGTGCCCGGCGCTACCACGTTTACGCTGATCATGCTCATGTCCTGGGTGGGCGACGAGGTTCTGTAGATGGCATACGAGGTGCAGGTGGAAGCCGTTGCCCCGCACGATACGGTAACGGTGAGGCAAATGGTATAAGTGCCTGCAACAGAATAGTTATGTGACGTGTACAGGGTGTTGCTGTAAGAGCCGTCGCCCCAGCTCCATAAAGCACCGGTCACATTCCATGGATAATCGGGTGTGGCAAACCAGTATTGAGGTGTGCCGCTTGGAGTCAGGCTAAAGTTTGAGTTAGCCACGCAGGGCAGGCCGGTAACCGAGAAAGTGGTAGACACGCTGTCAACACAGCTGAAATTGCTGGTGGTATCCATTACTACCAGGTAGGCAGTATACAAACCCCCGCCGGCGTAGGTGTGCGAAATAGAGGATGAGCCGTTTGGCACATAATTGCCATCGCCAAAATACCAGCTGTATGTGCAATTGCTGTTTACGCCGGTAGATGTGCTGTTAAACAGAACGGTGCCGCTGCCGGTGTTAGAAGTGGTAAAGCTGGCGTTCAGGTTACAGGTGTTGGTAGTAATTACAATTTGAGCGGTGTAGGTGCTGTTGCACGGTACAGAGGTGCTGTAATTGGTGGCGGTAAGTGTTACCATATATACACCGTTGATGTACTGATGCGTTGGGTTGGTTGACCAGCTGGTGCCGCCATCGCCAAAGTTCCAGTTGTAGCCTGTGGGAGCGGTTGCACCGGTGGTAAGGTTGGTAAACGATACCATGCCGTTGCTCAGCACCGAGTAGGTAAAATTGGCGCTGATGTTGCAGTAAGAGTTTACATATACGGTCCAGGTTTGTGTGTTGGTGCACGATGGGTTGGAGCTGTCGGTGGCCACCAGCGTTACTGTGTACATGCCGTTGGCAGAATAAGTGTGTGCTGGGCTGGCGGCAGTGGAAGTGGCGCCATCGCCGAAATTCCAGCTGTAAGTGGTGGAACCGTTGGTGCCTGTGCTGTAATTATTAAAGGTTACTCCGCCGTTGGCCGTTTGGGTCCAGCTAAAATTTGCATTAAGATTGCAGGTGGGCGTGTTGGTAACGCCCACTGAGCCAAAGCCAACCGCCAGCGAGCAGCAGTTTACACCGCCTGCAGACGAAGCCACAACAGTGTAGGTAGTGCCGGGGCACATGTTAAAACAAGCCGAGCCGTTCACGCCCATAGGATACCAGGTGTAGCTAATGGGGCTGCACATCAGCGATGATGGCACTACTGTGGCGCTTCCGTCACAGGTCACCGATGATGAAGCAGGTGTAGTGTTGACATTTAAATTGCAGGTGGAGCTTACGGCCACATTGGTAATGGTAACCACACCCATAACGCTGGTTGAACAGCTGGGCGGCCCGCTGCTCCAAATACTAAGCATCACGGTATAAGTGCCGTTAGCGCTATAGGTCACACTTGCTGTGCTGGTGTTAATGCCCGACGGGTTGTTGCTTCCGGGCAAATACCAGTAGTAATTGGTATTGGTGCTGCTTGGGGTGGCCATGCCGGTAAAGTTAACCACACCGTTGGGCATTAGGCTGTCGATAATGCTCGCCGTACATTGGGCGTTCATGTTTTTAATGCCCAAAATCAGGCAAAAAACGATAAACAATTTGATAGAATTTTTCATGGTTTTTTCGAATTTTTTTAGCTTACTCTTTTAAGGATTTTCAGCTTGTTCCGTATCGTTTGCGTTTTCTACTTTACCTATACAAACACAAGCAAATAAGGGTTGGTTAGGGGGGATAAAATATTTATGGAATTGTTAAAAAGCACCTTGATTAATTGTAACTATTTGATTATTAATAAATTGATTTATAATCAAACATCCTTCTAACATAGGATCAGCTGGGGCACTCCCTAAATAAAAGAGCCGGAATTCAGATTCCGGCCCTCAAAAAACAGCATGAGAATGAAGGAGTGGTTATTGGCCTGTTACCACCATTTTTTGCACAGAGCGGGAGTTGCCATGGCGTATCTGCACCAGATAAATGCCGGCCGGTGCATCGGCCAAATGGATTTCCTTCAGCAGGTTTCCTCCATCCGCCAAGGCCTCGTCGGCAAAAACCAGTTCACCCATCAGGTTGTAAATGCTGATCTGTATTTTATCTTGTGTTAAACCGGCAAGGTTAAGATAAAACTCGCCCCGGTTGGGATTAGGATACAGGCTGTATCCCGCCTCATCAGGGCCGGTTGCGGCAATGCCGGTTGAAAGGGACGGCTTCATCACATTTACATGCACCACGCCCTGGTTACTGTTTGTTTCCAGCGTGCGGAACACGGCATACGAAGCACAGGTAGAGGCGGTGCTGCCGCAGGTTACTGTAACGCTCAGGCAAATGTTATACGAGCCTGCCTGGGCATAAGTGTGCGAGGTATAAAGCAAATTGCTGGTCGATCCATCACCCCAGTCCCAGCTGGCGGCGCTCACATTCCATGGGTAAGCCGGTGTGGCATTCCAGTATTGCGGCGTGCCCGAAGGCGTTAGAATAAAATTAGAATTGGCCGAACAGGCAATGCCCGTTACGTTTACCGATTGTACTACGCTGTCAGCACATAAGCTGTCGCCGGCAATACGCAGCATCACATTGTAGGCGCCGGCCGCTGCATATGTGTGTAAGGCGGGGTCGCCGCTGGTGTACACCCCGTCGCCAAAATACCAGGTATAGGAGGTGCCTGGGGTGGTGCCTGCGGATGTGCTTTTAAAATTGACCGCGCCGCCGGAGCCCACCGTATGCGAAAAGCCGGCGATAAGAGCGCAGGGAATAAGAAAAGATTTAATGCTGGTGTTAATACAAGCAGAGCTGGTTTGCACGGTAAGCGTGGCTGTGCGGTATCCATTGCCCGAATACTGGTGCGTGGTGTTTGTAAAAGGATTAAGGTTTGAGCTCGTGCCATCGCCCCAGGCCATGGTGTAGCTGGCACCGGCAAGGTTGCCCGTGCTGGTATTGGTAAAGCTTACCAGGCCACCGGCGCCAACGCTCAGCGCAAAGTTTGCCGCCAGGTTGCAGGGGCCCGAAACAATAACGGTCACGTTCACACTGTCTGTACAGCCCGGTATGCTGGTGTTGGTAAGCTGCAGTATGGCGCTGTAGGTACCGCTGGCAGAATAAGTGTGTGCGGTGCTGGGCAGGTTAACGCTGGTGGTGGGAAGGCTGCCGTCTCCAAAGGTCCACTTAAAAATAGTGGGGTTTACAGTGCCGGTGGACGTGCTGTTAAAAAACATGGCACCGGGTGTTCCGGTTGGGCTCACGCTGAATCCTCCCACCAGATTGCAGCTGGCGGTGGGAATGCTTACCACGATGGGATTTACAACGGAGCTGTCCTGGCAAAAGGCGGGAGTAAAACTGTTGGTAACAATGAGCTTCACATTATAGCCGCCGTTGGCCGAATAGGTATGATTGGCCGTAGGCGCAGTGCCGGTGTTGAGAAAAGATCCGTCGCCAAAAGACCAGAAATAAGTGCTGCTGGGGGTGGTGCCGGTGGATGTGCTCGAAAAGCTATAGGCCCCACCCGAAAAAGTGTTGGTAATAGATACACTTAAATTGCAGGCGGTGGAAGGCGTGGGCACTGTGCCGAATCCTACGGCCTGCGGGCAGCAGCCCGAAGCAGTGCTTGTAGGGCTGGAGGCAAATACCGTGTAAGCGGAGCCGGCGCACAGACCGGCAACGGTTGGGCTGTTTATTCCTGATGGGAACCAGGTATAAGTAACAGGGCCGCACATGCTGCTGTTGGCCACTACCTGGCCACTGCCGTTGCAAAGCGTGGAAGCAGTGGGCGCAGTAAAATTAATCTGCATGGTGCAGGGCGGTACCGCCGCCGAAGTCACCATGATGGTTTGAGTGGCTACCGAGGTGCAGGTTGGCCCCGAGGTAATGATTCCCATAGATACCACATAATAGCCATTGCTGGTATAGGTGCAGCTGGCGGTGGGCGATGTAACGGCTACACTTTGCGTGCCGTTGCCAAACGACCACGAAAGGAGGGTGGAAGTGGCGCTAATGGCGGAGGTGTTGGAAAAGGTAAATGATCCGCCGGGGCCGGGAATAAAGCTGAACGTGGCCGTGCATTGCGCGCGGCTTTGCAGGCTGGCGGTAAGCGCCGCCAGGGTCATTAAAAAAATGATATAGTTCCGGATAATTTTCATGTTACAATAGTTTATTATCTGTAAGACACGCACAGCACGGCTTCGGCGTTATCAATCGCTCTTATGCTGCTGCCATTGCTCACTTTGCATTTAAATTTCACAAACACTTTTTTTGTTTTTTCACCGCGCTCGTTATCGTGGTAATCTTCCACCGATACTACCTGGAAATAACTGTCGGAAGGCTGGGCGATGTTTTCGCTTGAATACACCACACCATTGGCATCGGTCCAGTTAAAGCCGATGGTTGAGCGGTTCAGCGGATCGGTGGTGTTTATTGGCGTAATGCTGTTTACCTTGTAATTAACCGTGCACGAGGAGGCGTCGAACTGGGTGATTGTATTGAAAGTTGAAAAAGCTTCGTTGCCTGCGGCATCCGTTACTTTGAGCGATACCGGATAGCTGCCCGGAATCACGTATGTATGTGTAGGATAGGCAGCCGTATCGTGTTTGCCATCGCCAAAATCCCAAAAATATTTGTAAGGGTACAGGCCGGTGGTAATAGATACGAATGAAATGATGTTGCCGTTGGTGCCGTTGGTGCTGATGGATGTTTTGCACACCGAGGCTGACGTGGTTATTTTTTGCGTGTTGCAGATGCTGCCAGTGCAGCCATTGGTGCCGGTAATGGTGAGGCATACTTTGTAATTGCCGCCCCGGGCATAAGTGTGCAGCGGGTCTCTTTGAGTGGAGGTGCTGCCATCGCCAAAATCCCACAGGTAAGAAGCGGCCGTTTTATTGTAGATAGATTGAAATTGCACCTGGTAAGCTGTAACGGGGGTGGAGGCAAAATTATACAGCCTGGGCACCAGCGCAGAGTCGGTAAGCGAAGGGCTGCCGGCACCCGAAACTTTTGTACCCCGGATCACCAGGTAAACGCTGTTGGCGCAGTTGCTGTTGCAGCTTATAGGCCTCAGGTGGCCTATAAAATTATAAATGCTGTTCGAATCCAACCGGTGCGACGAATACATAAAATAATCATCCATACCGGCTCCAAAAGAAACCGGGCTGTTGTCAACAGAGCCCTTAAAATAAAAAACAGTTTCGGGGTCGGTCACAGAGTCGGGGTACTTCTTCTTCTTGCAGCCCCATACAGCTGCAATAACAAGCACCACAACCACTATACGCAATACTTTCATTTTTGTTATTTCTTAAATAAGTGATACATCAGGGTCAGTTTTACGCCCAAATCGCGTTCGTAGGTGCGTGAGCCAAAAAATTTATTGTCTTTTATGTCGGTCAGTCCAAAAATCAATTCGCCGTTTATGTACAGGTTGTTGGCAATCCGCCGGCGGTAAAAGGCCGAAAGCTGCGAGTTAAAGCCGCTGAAGCCTTCGCTGTATCCGCGGGTTTTTGTGGTGGTGCGCGGCTGGTCGCTGTAGTTGGTAAACTGGTCGTAGGTTTGCACTTTATTATCAACCGTAAGCAGGTAAGCCAGCGTGTAACCCAGGCCTATAAAGCTTTTTGCATTAAGCGCCACGTGTATTTTTAAAGGCGCCGCCAGGTAGTGCATTTTAACCGGCGTAATCACCGTTACGGCGCTTTCCTCGCCCAGGCCCATGCGGGTTACTTTAGAGGTATGGCTGTAGCTCTTCAGGTTGCCCACGGTGCTGTACTGAATGCCAAACGAAAGGGCCGTGCTTTGGGTCAGGAAGTTCAAGTAGCCGACACCCACAATCGGGTTAAAGCCATTGGCATCGCGCGTGTCGCCGTTTTTCCAGCCGGCCAGGTAATTGGCGCCGGCCTCGGCAAACACTACATTGCGTATAAAAGGCGCTTTTGTTTTGTCGAGCGCCACTGCCTCATTGACAGTAACAGCAGCCAATGTGTCCATACTAACGGTTTTGGCAGTTACAGTTTCAGCCGGGGTGGCCGGCAATACAATTTCTGCAACAGGTTCTGCTTCCGTGTTTTTTATTTCTTCGGCTTTTTTGGCGATAACAGGCAGCGTTTGCTCAGCATCGGGCTCGGCTTGTTTTTCGGGCTCCGGCGTGGTTCTGGTATCAGGTGTTTCCTGTTTGGTATCGTTTGTAGCAGGCATGGTTACAGCCACATCGGTTTTGTCGCCGGAGGGAGCGTTGCCGGATTTTACAACCGGGTTGTTGTTGGTTTCGGCCAGCGGTTCTACAGGGGGCTTATCGGCCGCCGGTGTTTTTTCGGCCAGCGGGCCCCCGGTATTAGCTGCCGCAGGTTGTTCGTGGGCGGCAGGAGCTTGTATTTCGCGGGTTGGCAGTGTTTTTAAAACACGGGCCTCTGTGGCGGGAGCGGTTGCAGTGGCGGTTTGTTTTTCGGATGTGGTATTATTTTTGTCAACAGTGCCGGCTGGTTTTATATCTGCAACCGGCGCATCGGCTGTTTTATGGATGTCTTTATTGCTCAATGGCGCTGTTCCGGCGGGGCTGTTGTGTTTCAGGCCGGTTACCAGGTAGCCGCCGGTGCCAACTACCATTAGCAGCAGCAGGCTCCACAATACCATGGCCCGACGCTTTTTACGCACCCGCGAAGCATCGATCAGGTCTTTGGCCTTATTCCAGTTGTCGGCGTTAAAGGGAAACTCCTTAGCGCCAAGCTTCTGGTTGAGCAGCTCTTTAAATTTTTCTTCGCTATTCATGGTGTGCAATATTTATGGGTGATTCAATTTCTTCGAGCATTTTTTTCAGTTTTTCGCGGGCCGAGTTCAGGTGCCATTTGGAAGTTCCCTCGCTGATATCCAGCATTTCGGCTATTTCCTTATGTTTGTACCCGTCAATAAAATAAAGGTTAAACACCTGCTGGCTCGAGGGGGGGAGCTTGGCAATCAGCTCATAAATCAGCTCGCCGTCAATTTTGGTAATGGCCTCGTTGAGCTCCGAAAAGTTCTGATCGTCATATAGCTCATCAACGTAAAGCATGGCCTCATAGTGTTTTTTTTCTTTCTTATACTCATTAATAAGCGTGTTGATCATTACCCGCCTGATCCACGATTTAAAAGGAACCTCGGGCCGGTATTTATCCAGGTTGGTGAGTATTCTTAAAAAGCCAATGTTCAAAACTTCTGCGGCCTTATCAGAATTGCGGGTGTACCGGATACAAATGCTCATCAAATAACTATAGGAAACCTTATACAACTCAAATTCAGCCCTGCGGTCACGACCAATACAATCGTCAATCAGTTTTTGCTGAACGTTCATAAATTAAGCAGTATAAGTTTCTAAAAGGCCAATACAAACTAAACGGGCAAATGGTTGGGCGCCGGCCTAGCGAAATTAAAGATATTGCAAAAATCTCATAAATAAGAGGTTTTTAACGACTTAGTGAATCCCCGCAATGGGTTAGTGAAGCGTCCCAACCATTTCTGAAACAGGCCTGTAAATGTTATTTGAACAGCCGGATACTAAAAAAACAACCGGTGCGTTTACCAGTAATTCAAAATGCAGGTTTAATCAATTGCCAAAAAAACAAAAAAGTTTGGCACTATTTTTGGAACTGCAGTTTGCATAGAACTACTGGCTGTTATAGTCAAACTTTAAATCTTGTAACTATGGAAAAAAAATTAGCACACAGGGTAAAAGAGCTCAGATCCCATTATAACATGGGGATTAAGGAGTTCGGGGTTCGTTGCGGATTATCCCACGTGGCCATTTTTCACCTCGAAAATGGCCGCACCAGCAAACCGCAAAAATCGTCGCTCCAGCGCATTGTAAATGTGTTTGGTACCACCCAGGAGTGGATGCTTTATGGTATTGGCGAAATGCTGCCCAATGGCCTGAAAGACCTCAATGCTGCCGAAAAGGAAGCGGGCGAGCTCTGGAAGGAAGAAGCATACATGGAGCTGAAAAGCAAAAACCTGCTTCTTGAAAAAGAAGTGGAGCGTTTGTGGCAAATGCTCAATCACCTCACCAGCGGCATAAAGCCTAATTACCAGCGGGCGCTCGAAAATTAAACGCCTTTGCTGGCGGCTCATACCCAAAGCCGTTACGGGTAATAATTATATGTACCAGCTCTTTAAAGTTGCCAGCAACTTGGGAGCTGGTTTTTTTATGCCTGTCTGTTTTTTTCTTTCATCTGTAGCCTATTCTAAAACAAACGTATTTATTTCTTAAACGCATGTTTCTTATCCGGTACTGGTATAAATTCCTGACCTGTTTTTATATCAACCGCTTATTGTCTTAATAAGACACTTAGTGCCTCTTTTGCGACACTAATTCATGCCCAGGTTTAAGAAATTTACACCGTGATCAAAAAAATAGGGCATAAGATCCGGAAAATACGGCTGAGCAAAGAATATACCCTGGCCAACATGGCCGAGGAGCTCGAAATGACCCCGAGTGCTTACCGCAAAATAGAGCAGGGCATTACCAACCCGCCCACTCAGCGGTTAATTGATATTGCAAAAGTGCTGGAGGTAAACGTTTCCGATTTTTTTGAAGAGCTCGACGCCGTGGCCGAGCACCGTGAAAAGTTTGGTTTTGCCACCAAAGACGATGTAGACAGCCTGATGCGGGTAGTGCAGCAGCTGGCTCGCGATATGGAAAGGCTGCGCGAAGAGCTGCACGTAAAAAAAGCGCCCGCTAAAAAATATCCCAAAACAAAAAGAAACAAAAAATAAAGGTTGGCTGTGGCGCTTAGCCCTGGTTTTTGAACAGGAAAGCCACCATGCGGCTTAATGGCCTGCGCCTGGCATGCTTATTTTTACACAACACGCGCAAACGCCTGGCTGCCGAATAGCCGGTTTTATAGCGCTGCTTTGCTGCTTTGCGGTAATACATTTTTAACATACCTCAAAACAATCAGTTGTTTTTAGCAATCCTGCGTGTTTGCCTCAGGTCCTGCTGCCCCACCAGTTTGGCATACACCCGCCGCATGTCGAGCAGTTGACCGGGCCCGCCGGTAAACACCTCAATGGTATGCTGCTGGGTTTGCTCACCGTTCAGAATTTTTACAAGTATCTGGTAATGCTTAAATACCTGCCCGTTGCGCCGGGTAATATCAAGCTTTTTGTTTTCCGTTTTTCTAATCATGGTGCGTGTTTTTGGTTAAAATCAGGTCCAGCTCTTTAAAGGTTTCTTTTTCCTGCGCCTGTTTTTCTTTTACATATGCAATGCTTTCATGCACCGCATCGGTGGAGAGAATGATAAAGGCGCCCTCCTGCGCACGGTCTATCGCAAATTGGATGGCTTCCAGCTCGTCTGACACCACGTGTACGGGCAGATCGTTTTTTACAGTACGGATGCCTTCTACCAGTAGCTCTGTCACTTCGCTCTCGGGCCGGCCGCGCATATCCTTGTCGTGGCGGATAATGATCTCATCAAACATTTGCGCCGAAAGAAGGCCCAGGTTGCGGATGTCCTCGTTGCGGCGGTCGCCCACGCCGGTAATAATGCCCACTTTATGAACTGCGTTAACACGGCCCATAAATGTTTTCAGCTCTTCAAACCCGCCGGCGTTGTGCGCGTAATCGATCATAAAATCAAAATGTCTGAATTTAAAAAGGTTCATGCGGCCGGGAGTGAGCTCGGGCGAAGGAATAAATGTTTGCAGCGCGGTGCGGATGTCTTCGATCTTAAAATTTTGAATGATGGCCGCCAGCACCGAGGGCAGTGTGTTTTTGATCATGCACTCGGCTTTGCCTTCAAACGTGAGCGGAATATTTTCGATGCGGGCCACGCGGATCTTCCATTCGCCCTTGCAAATGCTCAGGTATCCCTTTTCAACCACAGCGGCCAGGCCGCCTTCGTCGCAGTGAGCTTTTATGCGTGCATTGTGGGCATCCATGCTGAAAAGTGCAATGTTGCAGTCCAGCTCTTCGCGCATATTATAAACCAGGTCGTCGTCGGCATTTAAAATGGCATAACCATGGTTAAAAGTGCTGCGGGCCACCACCGCTTTTACGCGCGCCATTTCCTCAAGTGTTTTAATGCCTTTAAGCCCCAGGTGATCTTCAGAAATGTTCGTGATAATGCTGATGTCGCAATGATCAAAACCCAGGCCCGATCGCAGAATACCGCCGCGGGCACATTCAAGCACCGCAAAATCAACGGTGGGATCGGTGAGTACGGTGGCCGCGCTCTGGCTGCCGGTGCAATCGCCATAATGAACCGGATAATCCTGTATATAAATGCCATCGGTGGTGATATAACCCACTTTATGCCCGGCCGTTTTGGCAATGTGCGCAGTAAGACGCGTGGTGGTGGTTTTGCCGTTGGTGCCGGTTACGGCAATGAGCGGGATGCGTGCCGGCTGGCCGGGTGGGAAAAGCATGTCCATCACCGGCTCGGCCACATTGCGGGGCAAACCTTTTGAAGGGCTGAGGTGCATTCTGAAACCGGGGCAGGCATTCACTTCCACCACGCCGCCGTTTTGATGTTTGATGGGCACCGTAATGTCTTTGGCCACCACATCTATGCCGCAAATGTCGAGATGCATGAGCCGCGCAATGCGCTCAGCCATCAATGCATTGGCCGGGTGCACCAGGTCGGTCACATCGGTGGAGGTGCCGCCGGTGCTGATATTGGCCGTATCTTTTAAATACAGGATCTCACCCAGGGACAAAACCGATTCGAGGCTGAGCCCTTTGCCCTTTAATATATTTTCGGTAATGGCGTCCACCTTTATGGTAGTGAGCACCTTTTCGTGCCCTTCGCCCCGCAGCGGATCGCTGTTGGTTTGGCTGATGAGCGTGCGAATGGAGGAACTTCCATCGCCCATTACAAAAGCGGGCGTGCGTTTGGCAACTGCCACCAGCTTGTAGTTGATCACCAGGAAGCGATAATCCTCTCCGCTTATAAAACGCTCAACGATAACGTGTTTTGAAACAGCGCCGGCAATGTGGAAAGCGTTAGCGGCCTGCTCAAGGGTTTGTATGTTGGTGGTAATGCCCCGCCCGTGGTTACCGTCAATAGGTTTAATCACCAATGGAAAGCCCACATCTTTCACGGCATTTTCAAGATCGCGGATGTCGCCGATTACCTCGCCGGCCGGCACCGGTATATAAGCTTTTTGCAGCAGCTGCTTGGTTTCGTCCTTATCGCCGGCGGTTTCAACGCCCCAGCAGCTGGTGCCGGCGGTCATCGATGCGCGTATCATTTTTTGATTGGCCCCCTGGCCGAATAAAACGGTAGAGCCGCGGCCCATGCTCCGGTAAGGGATACCCCGCTTTTTTGCCTCGTTTATAATGGATTGCGTGCTGGGCCCAAAACCATAACGGTTCTTAATATGACGCAATTCTTCCAGGTCTTTTTCAAGCTCATAGCCTTCGCCCGACACCATGTGCCGGGCAATGTTTACCGCAGCCTGCGCGGCATACAAGCCGGCCTCTTCTATTTCATACGAAAAAATAATGTTGTAAACGCCATGTTCGCCGGTAGACCGTGTTCGGCCAAAACCGCACTCCATGCCGGCCAGGGTTTGTATCTCCAGTGCAATGTGCTCTATCACGTGGCCCATCCAGGTGCCTTCCTTTACCCGCTCAAAAAAGCCGCCTTCGTAATCCTTAGAGCAGCGGTGCCCGAACAACGAGGGTAATAAGGATTCGATCCGATCCGAAAATCCGTGGATGCTGCTGGTTGGAAAATCTTCCAGCTCTTCGAGATCGAGCTTTACAACAATCAGTTTGTGGCGGTAATTCGACCAGTAGTTTGGTCCTTTGAGGGTTTTGGTTTCAAGAACTTTCATAATAAGGCTATGCTATGCTGGGTGTACAGGGGTCGAAAATCGTGCCAGAAGCTATCCTGCTGGTTTTAAGATGTGTTTAAAAAACAGCTTGAATTTTTAACGTTTTGTTGGCTGTTAATTGTGGAATTATTTCCATAAAGGCTAGGGAGTGATGTGCCTGCGCAGCTCCTCCTCAATGCGGCTGCAGCTTAAAAATACAGGCTTGTGCGTAATCACCATGCTGATGGTGTTGTTCAGCACCGTATAATTTCCTTTAACGGTGCCCAGGGGTGTTTTTAATTCAAACCCGCCCTGGTCTGCATCGCCGGTAAATATGCCACCGGTTTTGACCACTGCCTCATTTGCTTTGCCGATCAGCTCTGCTGCATTGGCCCCGGTCGCCAGCGAAAAACTGCAATGGCTCATCCTGCAGGGTAAAAAGGAAGTTTTATAAATTCAAAAGGAAGCTGGTGGCAGCGCTGGCCGTTAGCCGGGGTTTTATTTTCGCCCGGTGCTGCTGCATGGCGTTTAATGGGCAGCGAATAATCATACAACCGGCTCAGCAACAGTTCAATTTTTTTGATCATAAATGGTTTCATACCGTTTTGGTTTTGTACTGGATAACAAACGGCAATACAAATGCCATATGACTGACGGGCGGGTTTAACATCCGTTATAACAGTAAGCCTGTATTTTATAACTGTTTCGTAGAATTTTTTACTCGCAACCTTTGATACACAACTGCAGCGCCCTGCCTGGACCCGGGAAACCGCGTGGCACGTCATTCGCTGGTAAGTAATAAAAAATACGATCATGAAAAAACAACTACTCAATCTCAAAACAATGGCGCTTGCGCTGGGAATGCTTATTTCCGGCTCTTTGAGCGCTTTTACGGCAGTTACCTCCGGCAACTGGAGCAGCGCCGCCACCTGGGGAGGCAGCGCCCCGGGCTCAACGGTATCTAATAACGACGTTATCATTCCTGCAGGCATTACTGTAACGCTCGACCAGGATGTGACCTTCAGCGGCCTGCTCAGCACCTTTAGCGTGTCGGGCACACTGAGCAGCACTTCCAACAACTGGGTGCTGCTTACACAGGGTGCGCTGGCCGGCGGCGGAACAATTTCCATTCACAGGATCGCTTTCTCCAACCTGGCCACCGCTTCGTTCAGCGGCAGCATGACCGTGAGCGAGTTTGTGAACTCAAGCTCCATACTCGGTTTTGTATCTACCGTAAACGTAACAGACTCGCTGATACTGGCCGACGGCAGTCTGAGCCTTAACAACAACAGCAACCTTACCATGATGAGCAATTCAACCATTAAGGTGGACGATGGCAGCATGAGCATTGGCGGCGGTGTGTTTACCTCGTCAAACAGTTACAACGTGATGTATGTAGGTACCTCCAAATCCGGCGGCGTAGAGCTGAATGGCACCGGTTTACAGAATCTGTACATAAAAATGAACAGCAATTCCGAAACAGTAACCATGAGCGGCAATACCACGCTCAACAACAGTTTAAATATTATGACCGGCAAATTTTCACTCGGTGGCCGCAAGCTTACGCTCAACGGCGACCTGTTTCTGAGCGCCGGCACCTCCATTACCAGCAATTCAACCTCCGAACTGGCAATCCAGGGCAATGGGCCCCTGTCCAACGGGCTTGTTTTTACCAGCGGCTCTGTTATCAATAACCTGAGCATTGGCCGGCCTGGCGCCACGGTGAAGCTGATGAGCGGTCTTAATCTTTCGGGCACCCTGCACATGCTGAATGGTAATTTAAGCCTCGAATCGGGGTCTTCGCTTACCATGAACGCGGGATCGATGATCCACATTGGCGATGGCAGCCTGATGGTGAATACGGGCAGCTTTGTGGGTACCGCTTCATACGACGTTGAGTATAACGGCGCCGGAAATGCCGGATCTGGCATTGAGCTGAGCGGCCCCGGATTAAATAACGTTACCGTAAATTACAGCAACATTGGCATGGGTGTATCGCTGAGCAATAGCCTTACAGTAAATGGCAAGCTGGATATGCAGAGCGGCCACCTGAGGCTTAACGGCCAAAACCTGGTGCTTAACGGCACTGTGTCGCAAAATCAAAACTCAACCTTTGTGGGGAATTCCAATTCAGAGCTGTGGCTAAATCTCACCTCGGTTTCAAACACCACACTTTATTTCGATAATACTTCTGCAGCAAATAACACCATTTCAAAACTGCGGCTTAATCTTGCCGGCAGCAACCCGGTAATGCTGGGTTCGCAGCTCACCGTTGCCAATGAGCTTACTTTTGTGAAGGGAAAAATTATGATCGATAACGGCGACCTGGTGATGAATTCTTCGGCCACCATTACCGGTTACGACAATAACCGCTATGTGGTAACCACCGGCACCGGCATGGGCCGCCTGCAAATGAATGTAACGGCTGGCGGTTCTTTTGTTACTTTCCCTATAGGCACCAACAACAACTACTCTCCGGCCTATATCCAGCAAACTTCGGCTGCCACCAGCGGCAATGTAATGGTAAAAGCCATGAACGATGTACTGACCGGCGGCACTTACGGCCAGGTAAATTCAACCTCCATGCCCCTGGTGGGCCGCACCTGGTTTATCGAAGCCAGCTCAGGCGTAACGGTTAATATGAACATTAAGCTGGGCTGGGTGGCTGCAGCAGAGCTCAACGGCTTTAACAGGAATACGGCCATGATCAGGCACTACACCAACGGCTCGTGGGATACCTATACCTCGTCTTCGGCCACAACGGGTGTTAACAGCACCTTTGAGCTGATGCGCGGCGGCATTACTTCATTAAGCCCCTTTGCGGTGGCCGATGCCAGCGCGCCGCTCTCTGTTAAAAACAACAGCGGCGCCGTGGGCTTCGAGCTGTATCCAAATCCTGCCAAAGATGTGCTGGTGCTGGAATTGGCTACCACCATGCGCGGCTACAAGTACCAGGTAGCCGATATTACCGGCAAAACCATCAAAGAAGGCAATGTTTCAAAAAACACGTCGGCGGTGGATGTTTCGGCTTTAAAGCCCGGTTATTATTTTATAACCATCACCAACCTTGACGATAATGTTTCGGGTGTGAAACGGTTTGTGAAAGATTAAGCGGTGTTGTAACCTTATTGTAAAGCCTCCCTTGCGGAGGCTTTTTTTATGGCCTGCCGGCAGCGGCGGCACAATATTTTGATATTTCAAACAGTGCGGTATCGAACGCGCTTTGTCAGGAAAACAATATGGAGACCCGATGGTCTTTGAACATATGCAGTAAAAAAATACTCCTGGGCCTTGCCCTGCTTATTTTTTGTTTGCCGGCGCCCGCCCAGCAAAAAGACTCGCTGCGCCTGTATAAGAAGCTCAAAAAAATGAGCTATAAATACAAATACGGCCGCATGGCCTACGATGCTATTTTTGTGGACCCGGAGCCGAAGGAGTATCCGAAGCAACCGGCCTCCAAGGAGGAAAAAAACGTGAACCCGTATTTAAAATACAGCGGGCGCATCATCCGTCGTATAAATATTTTGGTGTATGATCCTTTTGGGCATTCGGTTGGCGATACCATGACGCGCAACACCAATAACCTGCAAAAGCTTGGCAATAATATACACATCAAAACCCGGCGTTATATCATCAGCAACCGGCTTTTGTTCAAAGCCCTGCAACCCATAGAGGCGCTTGAGCTCAGCGA
Organism: Bacteroidia bacterium; assembly: GCA_044221905.1. GTDB lineage: Bacteria > Bacteroidota > Bacteroidia > B-17B0 > Aurantibacillaceae > Aurantibacillus. The sequence continues at coordinate 1,363,228 of JBGAOE010000001.1, read as the reverse complement.
GTCGGAGCGGATACTGCGCGAGTTGGTGTATGTAAACGATGCGCGCATTTACATCAGCGAAACCCCGCACCGCGACAGCGTGGATGTGAACGTGGTGGTGCAGGATAAATGGCCCGTGGTCATTCCTTTCACCATCAGCGATATTTCGGCGGTGGTCAAATTCAGAAACAACAACCTGTTTGGCCTGGGGCAGCAATTTCAGCAGTATGGCGGCTACAGCCGGTCGGGGGGCTTCGAGCACGGGGGGTATTACACCATTGCCAATATCAAAAAAACATTTATTTCTTCCACGCTTTCTTATCAAACCACCAAAGAGGGCACGCGCAGCGATCTTATTTTTGACCGGCCGTTTTACTCGCCGCTGGCCAAATGGGCCGGCGGGCTGCAGCTAAGCCGCGGCTGGATGATCTATAACCGCAAGGATTCTGCGGATAAGGTGGTTGAAAAGCTGCCCCTGGATAATTTGTACGGCGATGTGTGGCTGGGAAAAAACATTAAGCTGAGCAGAGACACCAGCCTGTTTACCCAAAGCACCAACCTTACCGTGGCGGGCCGTTACTACCAGAACCGTTATCAAAACCGCCCGCCGCTGGCCATTGACTCGGGCCTGCAGAATTACTCGGCTGTGGTGGGCAGCGTAGGCTTTTCGATACAGCAGTTTTATAAGGACCGGTACATTTACCGCTTTGGGGCCAACGAGGATGTGCCCGAGGGATTTATTGTGCAGCTTATTTATGGCGGCATGAAGCGTGAGCTCAGCAAGCTGAGATATTATACGGGGGTGGAGCTGGGCAGGGCCAAGCATTTTTATTTTGGGTATCTTTCCAGCACTTTTTCGTACGGGGTGTTTTTTAATCGGCTCGTGTCAAACGACATTACGGTGAATTACAAGATCAGCTATTTCAGCAACCTGCTTAAAAAAGACCGCTGGTATTTCCGCGAGTTTATAAACTACAACATCGTGCATGGCGAGAATAAATTTGCCGGCGAGCAGCTTACCCTCACCGGCAGCGAGCTGTATGGGTTTAGTCCCGGCAGCGGGCTGTATGGCAAAACCAAAATGGTGCTCAACTCCGAAACGGTGGCGTACATGCCGTATAATGTTGCGGGTTTCCGCATGGCACCGGTGCTGCTTGTAGGTATTGGCATGCTGGGCGACCCGCAGCACCCCCTGCTCGAAAGCCGGCTTTACCAGGGTTATTCGCTGGGCCTTATGTTCCGGAACGAAAACCTGCTCACCAGCACCTTCCAGTTCACCTTCGGGTTTTATCCTTTTTTCCCCGAAGGGCAGAACAATGTTTTAAAATACAATCCCATTGGCAACTTTACCTTAAAAGTAAGAGGCTTTTTTGCCGCCCGGCCTGAGTTTGTGGGATACTACTAATGGGGCAATAATTCCACGCTTTATCCAATAATTCCACGAAAACAGCCCTAAAAGGGCCTAAAAACGCCTGGCACAGCACTTGTAATAAGAAAGCAGATTTATTACTAAAATAATAAAGACATGAACATGGTTGCCTACTGTTACATCTGATAATGTTTCACATTATCTAAAGTGGGTTGAAAAAATGTAACATAGTAATAATGTTTATAAGTGGCGGTGGAAACACCGCCACTTTTTTTAAAATCATATTCATATTATGGGAGAAGTAAAAGACCTGGCCGATAAACAGGCTGTCGAAAAATTAAAAGAGCTGGCCGAAGACATCCGTGTTTGCATGTTTTGCACCAAATCGCCGGGTGTGTTATTTGATACACGGCCCATGGGCACGCAGCAGGTAGACGAGGAGGGCAACTTCTGGTTTTTTAGCATGGCCGACAGCAACAAAAATTTTGAGATCAAAGAAAACGAGCAGGTGCAGCTTATTTATTCCAAAGCATCCGACGCTCATTTTTTATCCGTAACCGGCACCGCCAGTATAACCCGCAAGCGTGAAAAAATAAGCGAGCTCTGGAACAAAATGGCGGAAGCCTGGTTTAAAGAAGGCAAAGACGATCCCAACCTCACGCTTATTTGCGTGAAACCGCAAAGCGCCTATTATTGGGATACACTGAACGGTAAAATGATTACCCTGCTTAAAATTGCCATCTCGGCTGTATCGGGCAAAAGCATGGATGGTGGTGTGGAAGGTGAACTAAAATTATGAAACGTTAAAGGCGGCATTCGCCATTTAATGATAGTTTAAAGAAGTGCGAATGCCACGAAGCCCCGGAGCGATCCGGGGTTTTTTGCGTAACGGATCAGATGCCGCGGATGAGGTTGTGCTTAATGGCAAACAGCACCAGGCCGGCGGTGTTTTTTACCCGCGTTTTGGCGGCGATGGTGGTGCGGTGCGTTTCAATGGTGCGCTGGCTCACTTCCAGTATTTCGGCAATTTCCTTGTTTGTTCTTTGCTCGCAGATCAGTTGTATAATCTCTATCTCGCGTTCCGAAAGCTCGGTTTCCTTGGGTAGCTCGGGCACTTTTATCTTGCGCTGCGAGCCTTTTACGATGGCCTGCAAAATCTGCTCGTTAAAATAAATGCCAATGTCCATCACCGAATAAATGGCATCCAGCACCATGTCCACCGTTCGGTCTTTGGCCAGGAAACCGCTGGCGCCCTTGTTCATAAGGTCAAAAATAAATTCCTCCTCGTTGTGCATGGTAAGAATAATTATTTTGATGGCCGGGTAATCTTCCTGCAGCTGCAGGGTGGCTTCAATGCCGTTCATCTCGGGCATCTGTATGTCAAGCAGCACCACGTCGGGCAGGCTGCGCTTGCCGTTCTCCGAATAATTCTTAAGCTGCCTGAACAGGTCTTTGCCGTTGGAGGCCTGCAGCACCACGTTCAGGTCGTTATAATCTTTGAGCAGCGAAATAATGCCTGCCCTGAATAAAAGGTGGTCATCTACAACCGCGATATTGATGACGCTGTTGTATGGTTTTATACTTCCCCAGGGATCTGTCATGTTAGTGGCGTCTCAAGTATTACGCGCGCCGTCTTATTATCGACAATCAAAAATTCAAGCCTGGCATTAATGAGCTGGGTGCGGGTGAAAATGCTCTTAAGGCCCAGGCCCGTGGAGGTTTCCGCCAGTTTTTTAAGGCTTTCGGTGGTAATGCCGGTCCCGTTGTGGAGTATATTCACCAGGAGCTTCTCCTGGGTGGTTTCGGTAACTATTTCAATGTAAGTGGGTTTGGCGTGCTTTATGGTGTTGTTCAGCACTTCTTTAATGAGGCGGTACACCTGCAGCTCGGTTCTTTTGTCCAGTTCAATCGTTTCCTGCTCCGAAATAAAGTTTACCTCCACCGTATCCGATAAATTGATCTGCCGGCACAGCTCTTTCATGCCTTTTACAAAGCCCAGGTTGATAAGCGTGGGCGGCATCAGGTCGTTTGAAATGGTGCGGATGGTGTCGATCGAACTGTCGATAATGCCAAAGCTGGTGTTGAGTATTTCTGTGATCACCTCGTGGCTGCTCACGTTTTTTTGCGCGCGCCGCAGGTTCAGCTTCAGCACATTCAGCAGCATGCCCACGTCGTCGTGAATATTGGCCGCTATTTTTGTACGCTCCTGCTCGGCTATCTCCAGCGAGGCATCCAGCAGCCTTTTCTGATGCTCCTGCTCGCGCTGCGCCGCATCGCTTTTATGCGTGAGCATTTTTTTCTGATACAAAAGAATCACCAGCACGATAAAAAATATCAGCATCAATACTCCCATGGTTGAAATGATGATCAACCCAAACACATTTATTTCACCCGAGTTTTCCAAAATCCAATACTAAATAAAACATTCATTGCCACATTAAAAAAGGTGTGGATGCTATCCCATAATAATGCATAGCCACCGGTAAGATGATTGGTAATATAACTACTGAAAATAAAAATAACCAGGTTTCCGCTAAAATAGAACATGATGCCTGTATTTATCCAGAATACGGGACTTTGCGTAATATGTTCAAATATCAAACGTTTCATTATAAAGTAAAAGAGAAACAAACAATAACAGGTAAAAATAAAAGCTTCCAAAGCCAGAGCATAATGATCCGCTTTCAGTAAATCATACACTCTTGAAAAAATGAACGAGATAATTATAAATATAGGAATAAGGGAGTTAATAATAGCGGTATTAGTATATGTCCGGAGAAAGATGCTATAAAACAAACTTACAAGGGTAAATTCGATAAGAGTATATATATAAAAGACAACAACTCTGCTTAAATGCGCTGCCATAAATATTCGACCCAACACTTCAAAAATGGCGCTAATAATTACAAATAAAAATATGGGGGTTAAGTGCTTTTCAATGTATTTACGATTTAACAACGCAATTGCTAATGGTGTAAAAGAAATAATTAGCGATATATATTCAAGCGTAGTCGAAATACTGTTCATAAATGAAAAAAGACGGCCATAACGGCCGTCTCAAAAATACAAAATAATAGGCTTAAGAATTACTGTTTAAAGGATTGGCGCTGCTGCATTTGCTTGGGCAACATACGCTTCGATCAGCTAATTTTCCATTGTAAAGATCATTTTCACTGCTATTCACACCGGTAATCACCAGCTGTTTTTGTCCGGTTTCGGTGATCGCATAATAAATGCGAATGCCCACGCAGCCCGTTTGCGCCAGTATTTCCTCGATGGCGTTTTTGCCAAAGTAATGAGCAATAGTGGTGCCGGATGTAATAGTGTCGCGATAGTTTTTGGTCATTTGCGCAGCTTCTGATAAAGAGATGCTGTGGTCTTCGTTTCCTGTAAAGCTCATAGTGTGTGATTTTTAAGGGTTGATACTAGGTTGATTTAAATTTGTTGCACACGCAAATTAGTTAAATTTTTTACCACACACTAAAATGAGTAATGACTTGATTTTAAATGATTTGTAGTTTTTTTAACATTTAGAAAATACGTATTTATACGTATTGACACAGTCTGTTAAAAACACTTATTTAGTCGCAGCGATTAAATGCTGTACACTGTAAACAGTTGTGATAAAACCCACGAGTTGGCTTATGAAGCTGCAAATGAAAACAGGCCATTGCCTGCAAAAAGCGATAAATATTTTCAGTAAAAAACAAAAATACACCATGCCCGAACCGGCTCTGAAAACGGAAAAGATCATCATCAGCAACACGCTCACTCTCAAGGAGTGGAGCCGGATTTTGGACTGCGAGGAGAAAGACCTGATGAAAGCGATTGGTGCCGTTGGCAATTCGCTGCAGGCGGTGGATGATTACCTGATCCTGAACAGGCAAAAGCTGTCTTAAACGGATGTTGAACGCTCGGATCGAAAACAGATAGTATGGATCACATCCTTCAAATATTAATCAGCCTGGCCATTATCTTTTTTTTGTTCAGCACGCTTACCTCGGTTGTTTTTGAATGGTATTCGTACAAAACTCAAAAACGCGGGCGCTTTTTATACCAGGCGCTGCACAGGCTGCTGCACGACCCCCTCAACCAAAGCTACGGTGCCAGCCTTTATGCGCACTACAGCATCGATCGCCTTAAAAAAGACAGGCATTCTTACCCGCAATACATTTCTTCCTCCATGTTTGCCGACGCATTGATAGAGACCATTGCCAGCCAGTCGGAAAAAACAAGCTTTGAACTGAAATTTAAGGAAGGCAGCTTTAACCTGGAGCGAGTGGCGCTGAAGGAGGATCGCATTGCCGACACGTTTCAGCGCTTTGCCGCCGGCGTGGATGCCATGGGCTACAGCCCTTTCAAAAGCCAGCTGCGCGCTTTCCAGGAACGGTCGGGCAATTATCCCGAGCTTAAAAAAACCATCTCAGCCTGGTACGACGACTATATGCAGCGGGCCAGCGGCTGGTACAAAACCGGCACCCGGCGCGCCATCTTTTGCATCAGCCTGGCCGTGGCGCTTATTTTTAACCTCGATGCCATTCACCTGGTAAAGGTGCTTAATTACGATGAGGCCCTGCGCAAAAAACTGGTGCTGGCCGCCGAAAATATCAGCGATAATAAAACGGTTACCAATGGCATCGTACCGGCCGACAGCCTGCACAGCAATTTTCCAACGAAGGCGCAGCGCGACATGGCCGCCAAAGTGCTGGTTCACGACTCCACCGACAAGCAATACATGCAGCGCGTGGATTCGCTGCTTACCGTGGTGGAGGACCTTTCGATACCGGTGGGTTACCACAGCAATTTTGCGAAGGAGCAGCTGCGCCCCGGCTTTGGGTTTTACTGGCTGGCCGGTATTTTGTGCACGGCCCTGGCACTAAGCTTTGGCGCCCCTTTCTGGTTTGATGTTTTAATAAAAGTCACCAACATACGCCGCTCGGGCAGCAAGCCCGAAGAGCAGGTTAAACAGGCCGCCTCATGACAGACAAGTATAATGCACATATTCACGTTTTCACCGGCAAATGCGCTCCCAAGGATTTTTTGCAGGTAGGCTCGGGCATGGGCGATGGCGTGGCCCGCGTAGTGAAGTGGGCTTTTTTGACAAAGCCCGGAAGCTGGCTGGTGAAAAAGCTGGCGGGACCTGTAAAAAACAAAATGGTGCAGTTTCTCAAAATAGGCGTAATGGCCTCGCAGCAGGAAGTGCTGCTTAATAATATTAAAAACTACGACAACACTGTTACCTACAGCGGTATGAAATTTATAGCGCTAACCATGGATATGGATTACATGACCGACAATGCCAACCGGCCCGGCATGGATTTTAATGCCCAGATCCAGGAGGTGATTGAAATAAAAAAAGCGCTGCCCGATCGCTTTTTCCCGTTTTATGGCATCGATCCGCGCAATCCCGATACTCTAAATGCCGAAAAGCTGAAGTACTACATTAACACCAACATTTTCAGCGGCATTAAATTATACCCGGCCAACGGTTTTTTTCCTTTTGATGAGCGCATGGATGCGGTGTATAAATTTGCCGAAGAGAACAAAGTGCCCATTATGACGCACTGCACCCGCAGCGGCAGCTTTTATGTGGGCGACAACATCTGGGCCATACTTCCCGAAAATCCCAGCTCGGTGAACCCCGCGCACCCGGCCATGGCCGATATAAAAGCACGGATACGCGCCTACCGGTCAACCACCGATAAAGGCCTGAAGGAAAACAAGCGCCTGTGCAATCTTTTCAGCCATCCGCAAAATTACCTGCCCGTGCTGGATAAATATCCAAAGCTGAAGCTGTGCCTGGCCCACCTGGGCGGCGTTACTGAAATACTGGCCGATAAAAATCCCGATACGGCTTCGGCCGCTTTGTATAATAAGCTGCTTGGCTTTGAAAAGGGAAGCGCTTCGTGGTATGAGCTGATCAAAAACAATATTTTGAAAGATTACGACAACACTTACTCCGACATCTCTTACTCGCTGAGCGATGAAGGAGCCATGCAAAAGGTGGGCGGCGATATTATTTCGGGCGCGCTGCCGATGGACCGGGTGCTGTTTGGCACCGACTATTTTATGGTGGAGCAGGAAAACGACGAGATGGACGTGGTGCTGGTGGCCGAAAAAGCGCTGGGCGGTTTTTTGCCGGCCATGATGGGCGCCAATGTACAGAACTATCTATATAAATAAAAAATAAACCAAAATTTAAACTACTCACTTAAACTACTCAAAAAAACCATGGAAAATTATGTGCGTTTAATATACCTGGGAAGGATTAAAAAAGCCAGGATAGCGGTGGCCAAGGCCAACGAGATATTGCGAAACCCCGAATTTTATGACCAGATAAGGGGATACAAAAAATTTGATAACACCGATCTTTCGCCCGAGGTGATTGCCACGCTGATGGAAGAGCGGAGTCATGAAATTATTGTGGACCTGAGCTTTTTAATGCTGATGACCAATGCCGCCACCAATGCTTCCGACCGGATCACCCTCAGCTACTGGAATTTCAGCAAAGACCTGCCTTCGGCGGTGAATACGCTGATTCACGAAACCGTGAACGCGATGGACCGCCTGCACAGCGCCATACAGGATAAGCCCATTGAAGCCAAAACGCGGCCTACCGCGCCCTGGGTGATTGGGGCCATTGCCGAAATTATGGTGAAGTAAAAAAACAAAACGGACACCCATTATAAATTTACCGATGGTTGAGGGGAAGGAATTGTGTATCTATCCGGAAAGGAGGAGCCATGAATTTATATGGGATGCCGGGACCTGTTTCCCAAAAGCATCATACCTTTTACAACTGCAGCCGCACCTGGCTTTTAACCGTTTTAGTGTTGCTGCAGCTTGTTTTTGCAAGGGCACAGTGTGTGCCCTCCACTACCAACAGCGGTTCGGTTTCTGTTAACAATGCAGCGGTAGGCAGCGTGTTATGGTCTTCTCTGGCCGGTGTGCTGGGATCCGACGATATTTATGCCACCGTTGGCTCGCTTGGCTCGGGCGTGGTTTCCAATTACATTACGGTTACCAATTTTGGCTTTTCCATTCCGTCGAGCGTTACGCTATGTGGCATTGTGGTGGAGGTAGAGCGGGGAGCCGGGGGCGTTATTCCGCTGGTAACAGATAATTCGGTGAGGATCATTAAAAACGGAACGCTTACGGGAGTAAATGCCGCCCAGTCGGGCTTATGGCCTGTGGCAGATGGCTATACCACCTACGGCAGCAGCACCTATACCTGGGGCACCACCTGGACCCCGGCCGAAATAAATGCCTCTAATTTTGGCATCGCTATTTCGGCCAATCTCGACGCGGTGCTGCTTCCCTCTGCCCGCATTGACAATGTGCGCATTACGGTACATTATAACAACACCACACTGCCGGTTGAAATGGCAGGCTTCACCGCTGCGCGCCATGGCCTGCACGGCGCTCTTTTGCAGTGGGAAACCGCCAGCGAAACAAACAGCAGCTGGTTTGAAGCGCGCCGGTCGGTGGATGGAGCGTACTGGGTGCCTGTAAACCGCATACAGGCTGCGGGCCATAGTTACGTCCGGCAAAAATACGCACTTACCGATGCGGCTTGCCCCGATGAGCTTTGTTATTACCAGCTGGTACAGGGCGATGCCGATGGAAGCCAGCATTATTTTCCGCCGCTGTACCTGGCTCCCAAAAACAAGGATGAAAATGACATCCGGGTGGTCTATCATTCGGCCGATGCGCTTATTCGCATTACCTCGCACGAGCCGCTGCACGAAATATCACTCTACAGCCCGGAAGGAGCACTGGTGGAGGACAGCCGGCCCGCGCCCGGCAACGATGTTTCAATTTCGACGGCTGCAGCCAGTCCGGGTATTTATGTTTTAAAAATAAGGTGTGAGAGCGGGGCAGGATGTTTTAAAAAAATAATCATCCGGTAAAATTCCTTTTGGTGGAATAGAAAACTACTCTTCACAAAATTTAAAGCCGATGCCGTGCAGGTTTTCAATGCGCAGGTGCTTTTCGGACGCAAGGATCTTCCGAAGTCTCGAAATAAACACATCCAGGCTGCGGCCCATAAAATAATCGTCGTCGCCCCACAGGGCGGTGAGTATCTCTTCCCGTTTCAGCACCTTGTTGCGGTTTTCGAGAAAAAGCTTTAACAATGCTGCCTCGCGCTGCGTCAGGCGGATGCTTTCGGTGGCGTTATACAGGTGGTAGTCGCCGGCGTGGAAAGTGTATTTTCCTATTTCGTATTGATCCTGCGTATTGGCCGGCGTTTTTTTCAGCCGGCGTAAAAAAATCTCGATCTTCAGCAGAAGCTCTTCGATGCTGAAAGGTTTTACCAGGTAATCGTCGGCCCCCAGGCGCAGGCCTTTAATGCGGTCTTCTTTCAGTATCTTGGAAGAGAGAAAAAAGATGGGGATCTCGGGATTTAATTTGCGGATGGCCGTGGTTAGCTCAAAGCCATCCATTTTAGGCAGCATGATGTCGAAAATACAAAGGTCAAAGGCTTCGCTTTTAAACGCTTGGAGGCAGCTCTGCCCATCGGCACAGTGGGTTACCTGGTAACGCTGCTGCTGAAGGTTGTCCACCGTTAAAAAAGCCAGGGTCTCATCGTCTTCGGCATATAATATTTTGATGGTGCTCATGGTGTTTTGGGAATTAAGAGCGAAACGGTGATGCCGCGCTCGCTGTTGTTGGCCGCATGAATTTGCCAGCGGTGCAGCAGGCATATTTTTTTTACATAATACAGCCCCAGGCCAAAGCCGCTTACCTCGTTGCTTTTAACGCCGGGCACCCGGTAAAATTTCTCGAAAATAAAAGAGAGCTTATTCCTGTCAATGCCAATACCGTTGTCGGTAAAATCCAGGGTGATGTGCTTTTCCTGCTCCAGCAGCTTAATGCGCAGGCTTGGCTTGCCCTCGCTGTATTTGATGGCATTGTCCACCAGGTTATACACCAGGTTGGTAAAGTGGAATTCATCGGCCAGGATGTAATATTCGGCTTTTTCGCTTTCTATCCCGGCATCCAGCTGCCCGTGCTTCAGGCATATGTTTTCGATTACCCGGCGCGTGAGTGCAATAACGGCAATGCTGGTTTTGTTGAGCTGCTGGGCCGGGCTGTCAGACCGGGCAATGCTCAAAATCTTTTCAATGTGTTTGTTCAGCTTGCCGCTCTGGTCGATGATGATCTCGGAGTATTTTTTCAGCCGCTCGTCGGATTGAATGGAGGGCTGCTTGGCCAGGTAGTTGGAGGCAATGAGAATGGAAGAGAGGGGTGTTTTAAACTCGTGGGTCATGTTGTTGATGAAATCGCGCTGCAGCTCCGAGTATTTTTTCTGACGAATAATAGTGAAAATGGAATACACATAAATAACCAGGATGAGAATGAGGATGGAGGTGAGCAGCAGCCAGAACTTAAGCGAGCTGAACAGGTAGGCGGTTTCGTTGGGAAAACGCAGCGCAAAATAATACACCAGGTTTTTTTGCTTGGGAAAACGAAACGCGCTTTTGCGGGAGGGTTTTTCGGTCATCGACACGTAACTGCCGTATACCATCTCGTCGCTCTCGCACTTATAAATGGCGTATTCAAAATCGGTTACCAGGTTGGAGCGCTCAAACTCCGAACGCAGACAGTATTCGAGCATGTCGGCCTCAAAATCGTTGTTTACATTCACAATGTAATAGTCGTTCGACACTTTTTGGATGGGATTCTTCAGCGGGAATTCCTGGTGATAAATATCGTACAGGCGGTCGAGCACATGCAGCAAGGTAATATGCACCTTCTGGCTAAACTTTTTCTCTTCGGTGTCAAAGGCCTGCCGGGTCCACAGCAGCTGCACTGCCAAAATACCGGTAATGGCCACCAGGCCCAGCACAATTACGCTATTGAGCTTATTGAATTTCAAAACCAATGGGTTTATTCTATTTTAATATTACTCAAAAAAAAACAGCCCACGGCGTGCATTAACACTTCATTAACAATTATTTGAAAGCGCTTAACGGCTCCCTGCATCTGCCGGTTTTACTTTTGTGTTATCGCTTTTGCAAAACGAACCAATAAACAGAATTATTAATCCTAAAAACAAAACGTATGACAACTTTTAAAATTTCAGTGCTGGCCATCGCCACTTTATTTATGGCTTTTACGCCGGCAAAAAACAGCCGGGTTCTTTCAAAAACCCACGCGGTGGTAACAAAAAACCCTGCAGTGGAATGGAAACGCATGGAAGCAGATCTTGGCGAAATTGCCCAGGGCAAGCCTGTAAGCGTTGAATTTGAGCTTAAAAACACCGGCGAGGCGCCGCTGATCATTTCCAGCGTACAGGCCTCGTGCGGCTGCACCGCCACCAATTACAGCAAAACCCCGGTGCTGCCCGGCGAAAGCACAAAAATTACCGCCACTTACAGTGCGGCCGCCAAGGGTGCCTTCAAAAAAACAGTGACGGTAATTACCAATGCTAAAACTACGGCCGAAACGCTGACGCTGAGTGGAACCGTTATTTAGTGCTTAGAATTAAGTGATTAGAGTTTAGTGACTAGTGATCAGACTTGATTGTTCAGAATTAAGCCGGGGTATCAATATCCCGGTTTTTTTGTATCTTTAATGTGAACCTGTACTTGTTTGAAGTGTATTAACCCATATTAAACCCAGGTAATATGACACAACAGGAAAACCTAACCCAGCCGGGCCGCTCTTTAAAAGAGTTTTTTGTGGTACAAAGAGACCGCCTGCAGCAATGGTGGCAGCGCCTCGATGAAAAACATGGGGATTATATTTACGGTGTAATGGCCCTGGCGGCCATAGGCTTGTTTTTGCTGGTAGTGCATTTGCTCAAGGGCATGGTGCAGTTTATTTAATGATTCAAAAATCACCCCGAGAGCTATCGGGACAAGATTTAAAAGGTTGGAAAATTTATTCCGGCCAGGTAATTGTTGTGGGAAGCTGCTGCCAGGAGCGAAAAGGCAAAGGTATATCACCGCTGCTTCCAAAAAGGAAATGAATAGGAACCTTGGCCTTATGAAAAGTAATGGTAAAGGGGGGGCATACTCTTTCAATAGGGTTGGCGCTATCGGCAAGTAGTACAATACCGGTAAATTTAAATTCAATTTCGAGTCTTTTTAAGCCGCTGAGCTCTTTAATTTCCCTGGAGAGCTTATTCTTTTTGATGATAAAAACTCCGGATTTTCTTTTCGTAGAATAAGTCAATGTACATTGTTTTAAGGTTTTAAACCTGTTTTTGTAACCCGAAGTTTTCGAATACAAGGCAAATTCTTCAGGATCGAAGAAGACAGAGTCGGTATAGACTTTTTTTATGGTAATGATATCAGGAGTTTGAGCAGAACCAGCCAACCTTAAAACAAGTGTCAAAAAAATAAGAAAGGATAAATGGAAGTATGTCTTGACAGCGTTTGGCATCACGGGCTTTTATGTTAAATGTAGATTTTTTTGTGATGTATTCTAAGTAATTCGCCAAAATCACCCTTTGAGAGGTTGTAACCGATTTTTTTCTCCAGCTCCCCTTCATTTTTTTTAATTTCTTCTGAAACCCCTACAATGCGTGGGTTTTGGGCTATTTTTATTCGATAGCAAACGTTTGTAACCGACTATTAACGGATACAAACGTGTAATAACCGAATAAACTTTTTTGCCAGCCGCACCTTTGCATCGTCGGTTTTCGAAACAGGTGTTGAATTGAAAAGAGCGGCAGCATGAAATCGGAAAAATAAATAACAGATAAATAACAAGTAAAAACAACAAGTCATGATGAACATCAAAAATCACGTACAACTGATCGGCCGCTTAGGCGCCAACCCCGAAGTGAAAATCCTTGACAACGGCACCAAGCTGGCCCGTTTCAGCGTGGCGGTTACCGAAACGTACACCACTAAAAAAGGAGAGAAAGTAAACGATGTGCAATGGCACTCGGTGGTGGCCTGGGGCAGCCTGGCCAATATTGCCGAGCGTCTTTTATTTAAAGGCACACAGGTAACCATCGACGGGAAATTGTTTAACCGGAGCTACGTCAGCAAAGAAGGTGTAAAACGCATGGTAACCGAAATAGTGGCCAACGAGCTGTTTGTGTATTTTCAAAAATCAGCATAATAAACAACATCCATTCAAAAAAATCAATCAGTATAAATCATAAAATCAAAAAATCATGAATCCAGTAAATCGTGTGCAATTAACAGGCAACTTAGGCAACAACCCCGAAATCAAAACTTTTGACAACGGCAACAAGCTGGCCAAATTCTCAATGGCCACCAAAGAAGAGTTTACCACCCGCAGCGGCGAAAAGGCGTCGAACACCCAATGGCATTTTGTAACCGCCTGGGGCAAGGTAGCCGAAAAGATCGAGAGCGAACTGCAAAAAGGCAGCTTTGTGAGTGTGGAGGGGCGGCTGGTAACCCGTAACTACATAGATAAGAACGGCCAGAAAAAATACGTAACCGAGGTGGTGGCCAACGACCTGGTGTTGAATCAGCGCGCTGAATAAGCTTTCAAACACTTTTATGCTGTAAGCCCGGGGCACTGCTCCGGGCTTTTTTGCATATTATGTTTAAATTAGGGCTTCTGTATGGCCAAACCGTTTTCTTCCTTCGATCCCTTACGAGCCTATGTTCTGCAATTATCAGCTCTTTTTGAGCGGGCATCCAAAAGCCGAAACCCGGCTTTGTTTCTTTACACCCGCAAGGCGCGCCAGCTGCTGTTTATGGCCGAGTCGCTGCTGCGCCTGCTCGATAATGTTTATAACCAGCCGGTGGTGCACAAAGCACGCAGGGTGGTTAAAAAGCTGGAGGATAACCTTGGGAGAATAGACGATTTTGACGGCATGTTGCAGCGCTTTTCGAAGCTGAGAACAATAAAACAAAAGCAGCTTGACTATTTTACCGCTAAACGCGATAAGCAGCTCGAAAAGCTGAACCGGCGATTAAAACACAAACAGTTTTATCAGGTTTTTTTTACGGAGGTATTGGCAGATATCCGCATTAATATTCATGATAAAGACTTTATTGCCAGGCTGAAACGCGATATGCAAAGAGAGCTGCGCCTGTCCAGTGATTTTTATAAAAATCTGGAAGCCTTTACCGATATGGAGACACAGGTGCACGAGCTGCGGCGCAGGCTGCGCTGGGTGAGCATGTATGGCGAAAGCCTGGGCGGCGTGATGCGGCTAAAGCCGGCCACCGAAAAATATGTGTGGGAAAAAGAATTCATTACCCGCCGAGAGCTTGATTCGCCTTACAACAAGCTCCCCCTTCGCAAGGGCCTGGCTAAATACATAGATGTGAACAAAAAAGCTTTTTATGCCCTGAGCTTTGTGATTTCGGAGCTGGGCAACATAAAAGACGAGGGGCTGGCACTGCCCGCTTTTGAAAAAGCGCTGAAAAAAACAAGCGCACAAAACACCCGGCAAGCCCACAAACAAGCTGTGGAACAGCTGAAGCCGGCGCAAACCGAAAAAGAGCTGCTGCTTGCCGCGCACGGGCTGCTGCGTAAATTTTTTGTGGAATACACCATTCATCAAAAGCTGCTCTGAACCGGCCTTTTTTAGCCTTTTTTTGCTTTACTCAACCGGAGCCCACTTTTGCTAAATAGCGTTTTTTGTATTACTTTAAACCTTAGTTTAGTAGAAAATTTTAGCTATGCAAAAATACCGTGCAGTAATTATTGACGACGAAGAGGACAGCAGGAGCAACACCCGCAACATGCTTGAAAATTACTGTCCCGAAGTAGAGATTGTGGGCGAAGCGGCCAGCGGGCCCGAAGGCAAGCTGAAAATCCAGGAGCTTAAGCCACACGTGGTTTTTCTTGACATTAACATGCCAGGCATGAATGGTTTCCAGATGCTGGAAGGTATTTATAACCGCGATTTTTGCGTGATCTTTTTAACGGCCTATAGCGAGCATGGCATTACCGCTGTAAAGGCCGGCGCTATCGACTATCTTTTAAAACCGCTGATGCTGAGCGAGCTGCAAAGCGCCGTGCGCAAAGTGGTGCAGTATTACGAGGCTAAGGGCGGGACGGCTGCTCCGGCCAAAGCCGAGCACGATAAAAACCTGGTGCTCATCAGTCATAGTAAAGGCTTTACATTGGTTGACTTTAAAGAAATTATCTGGCTGGAAGCCAGCGATAACTATACCAACCTGTATTTGCACGGGCAGAAAAAAATTGTGGCGAGCAAAACGCTGAAAGAGTTTGAAGCCATTTTGCCGGACTCCGATTTTTTCAGGATCCACCGTTCGGCACTCATCAATATTAACTTTGTAAAGGAATACAGCAACCACGAAGGCGGCGAGGTGATTTTGAGCGACAGCACCCGGGTGCAGGTAAGCAAGGCCCGCATACAGGAATTTGCCGAGTTTATTAAAACCAAGTCGGTTTCCCCAAAATAATAAATTTTTTTCACTTTAACCATAAAGCCCGTTTAGCGGGCTTTTTGTATTTTTATGCTGATAGCGTCGGGCAGCACACGGCGACATTAAAATCACAGTGATCCGTTTGAAAATATATCTTTCACTTTTCTTTTTCACACTTTTTGCCTGCCTGAGCTCACAAACCCCCACGTTTAATTTCCAGAAACTGGGCAGCGAGGAGGGGCTTAACAATGCCAACATCTTTAACATTGAGCAGCATACCAGCGGGCTTACTTACTTTACCACACAAAACGGTATTTATTATTACGATGGGTATGACTTTGATAAGCTTACTATTGACAGCCTGAAAAGCAATGCCCTGTTAAATGTGGCCATAAAAAATGCCGACGAGCTGTATCTCTCCATCCGCGGCGAAGGCATTTTCAGCTTTAACCTCAAAACCCGCAAATACAGCCTGGTAAACAATTTAAAATTTAACAACAACGCCGACAATTTTATCATTACCCGCGACTTTGCGTATCTGCTCACATCGGGCATAAAACTCATCACCATTAACCTGAAAACAGGCCAGAACCTGGTGGACCCGCTAAGCAATGCCGATAAGCTGAACCGCGCGTACTGCATTTTCAAAACGCGTGATGGGAAAATACTGGTGGGGCGCAGCGATGGCTTGTACGAAGCGACCGATGGGCAGCAGAAAAAACGCGAGGTATTGTCGGGCTACACCGTGCATTCGCTCACCGAAACCAAGGAGGGCGACCTGGTGGCCGGCACTTCCGGCAAAATCTTTATCCTTCGCAACAACCGCATCATCCGCGAGATTACACCTACTTACAATACCAAGAGCCTTACCTTTCAGCTGGGGGGCGAAAAAAGCATCGACAAGGTAATCGCCGATAACTTCGGGCGGCTGTGGTTCACTTCCTACCCCGATGAAAACCTGTACCTGTACCAGAACAACAAGGTGTATGATATCTTTTCGATCCTTGACATTTCGCCCACGCTGATCAACTGCGTGTTTAAGGATGAGCAGCAAAACATCTGGATTGGCACCTATAACGACGGTGTGTATTACATTCAAAACCCTTTTTTCAACTCCATTAACTTTACGTTTAACAACAACAACCTGAACATCAACCAGGTGTACTTAAAAGGAAACTTGCTGGTGGCCGCTACCAGCAACGGTTTATACGGGCTGAACCTGGCCAGTCACCAGGCCAAAATTTTATCGAGCCCCGACGACATTCTGATGGAGCCCATTAACAGCATTACCGAATGGAACGGCACTATTTATTATTCCAAAAACAGCCAGTTCAGCTTATTGCCTCCTATTCTTTTTGATGCGCATACATCTTACAAATTCAAGCCCGTGGTGGCACGGCAATTTTATCCTATTAACGACAGGCAAAGCGTCACCGTTGATTTTCAGGCCGATATTTTATTGTGCAACATTGACGGGACCAGGGTGCTGGATACTCTGATTTCTTTCCTGGATTACCGGATTTCGGTAAATGCTTTTTTGAAGTGGAACGACTCGCTGTATATTGGCACCAGCAACGGCCTGTTTATTTACAACTTTAAGAGCAAAACCTACCGTAACCTGGTGCGCTCTGAGCTTAACTTTAACATTAACGACCTGGCCATTATCAACAACAAGCTGTATGCGGCGCACGAAGCGGGCATTACCAATGTTACAGACGGGAAGCTCCTGCAGCAGGCCGGGCATTTCAGGCTGAACAGTGTGCGCAAGATAAAACAGCGCGATAAGCAAATCTGGCTGGCTACGCTCGACGGCGTGTTTATCTGCAACCAGAACTTCGAGCCTATTAAAATTCTGAACAAGGCCAACGGCCTGCTTTCCAATTCCATTAACGATATTGCCTTTACTGATCAAACAGTGAGTATTGCCACCGCCCGTGGCATTGCCACCGCCGATCTGAAGGATATTAAAGCCTACAGCTCGCGGCTAAAGCCGGTTACCATCAGCTTTATTAACTGCAACGGCGAAAATCTCTACGTGGCAGATGATGCCATACACCTGCTGGCCAAGCAGGAGGACGTAACCATTTATTTTTTCAGTCCGTTTTTTAATAAGCCCAACAAGCAGTTTTTTCGCTACAAGTTGGATAACAGCGAGTGGAAGGTGATAGACGGCTTGTCGTTTAACCTGCAGCTGGCGGGCGGCATACACAATATCGAAATTTCGGCTTCGGCCGATAACATTGTGTGGAGCGAGGCCACCGTGCTGCAGATTAACAAAGACGAAAAACTGAGTGAGAAGCAGGCCATTTACTGGCTTATTAGTTTTGCCGGCCTGTTGCTGGCCAGCGGCATCAGCTTTATCTGGATCAAGCGGGTAAAATCAAAAGCCAAAAAGCGCCTCAAAGAAGAACAGCAGGTAAACCTTTTGAAACACCAGGCCATGAACTCGCTGCTGAGCCCGCATTTTATCTTCAATTCGCTCACCTCCATCCAAAACTATATCAACACCAACAACAGTCTTAAGGCCAGCGAATACCTCGCTAAATTCTCACGCCTTATCCGCATGATTATTGAAAAGGCATCGCAAAGCAACATTACGCTGTACGACGAGCTGGCCCGGCTCACCTATTACCTGGAGCTGGAAAAGGAGCGTTTTAAGAATAAATTTGATTATGTGATCCACATCGATGAGGAAATCAATACGCACGAGATCAGCATTCCCAACATGATCATCCAGCCGCATGTTGAAAATTGCATCATTCATGGCATCCTGCCCAAGCAGGAGCACGGCACCCTGCACATTTCGTTTAAAAAAGAACAGGGTAACAAATTTTTGATTATTATTGAGGACAACGGCATTGGGTTGATAAAAGCGGCAGAGCATGTAAAAACAGGCCACAAGTCGCTGGGAACAAGCACCATTAAGAACATCCTGGAGATCAACTCAAAACTAACCGGCAAAAAACAAAAAGTGAGCATGATCGATAAATCAACCCTTGATGCGGAGCAGCACGGCACTTTAATTACCATTGAATTAAACCAGTAGCATTAAACGGATAAGCACATATCTGCTCCTTTTTTTAAGCCTGGCGGGTTATGCACAGCGCTATGCCAAAATGCTGCCCGATACCATGCGTTTCTGTGCCGAAGACACATCGGCCTACATTGAGCTGAAGCACGACCTGGAGCGCAATGCCATTATACAGTGGATCACGCCGGGCACCACCATTGCCAACACCAAAAAGCTTAATGTGTCGCGCGAAAGCGGCCGCTACCGGCTGAAAGTGATCTCGCAGCAGGGTGTTTATAAGGACAGCACGTATGTGCGCATGTACTCCAAACCAAAAGCGTATTTAAGAGACACCATTCTTTGCAAAGGGCAGGTGCTGCTGCTCGATGCTAAAAACCCCGGCATGCGTTACGCCTGGAACACCCACGAAACCGGGCAGAAGATCAGGGTGGAAAATTCGGGGCGCTATTGGGTAAAGATTATGAACCGGGGCTGTTCGGTGGTGGATACCATACAGGTAAAATTTTTGCAGAACGCCATTACCTCGTTTAACAGCGAGGTAAGCTTTTGCCTGAACGACGAAAACAAGCAGCTGAGCGTGAAGGCAGCACCGGGCAGCAAAGTGCTGTGGAGCACGGGCTCCAGTTCTGCCAGCATTATTCCCACCAAAGAGGGTATTTACTGGGTGAAAACGGAAAGCAAGGATTGCGGTGCACAAACAGATACGGTGCGTGTAAAACTAAAGGCTTGTGAGTGCGAAATGCTCATCCCCAACAGCTTTACGCCCAATGAGGATAACCGCAACGATTATTTTTTTCCGGTGTTTCAGTGCGAATACACTTATTACAGCCTCATCATTTCCGATCGCTGGGGCAACGTGGTGTTTTCAACCAACAACCTGGCCGGCCGCTGGGATGGGCGTTTTAAAGGCAACCTGTGCCCCGAGGATATTTATGTGTACCGCATTGAAAGCACGGAGAAGGGTACGGATAAGAAAGCGGTGAGAAACGGGCATATCTCGCTGTTCCGGTAGATATCGGGGGGACTTGCAGCGATAGCTTAGTCGCAGGCAACGCATAAACGACATGAAGGGTAAGGGTACAGTATTTTACTTTTACTAAATACTTTTTTCATAAGGGCGTGCCCCCATAAATCAGAGCTCACGTGGCTGTTATCATTTATTCGATCGCTTTATGGAGTCGGGCTTTCGCCACTCGCTTTTTTTATGGCCTCAGCAGGCCTATAAAAAAGAGCTCAAATCCCGATAGCTATCGGGAGCTCAATCCCTCACGCGAGCAACGTGCAAATAATACAATTAGTGAAATAGAATTTTACTTTGAGCTTCGTTTCATAAACACCGAAACGATGAGAGAGCCAGTCAGGCCGATAAAAATAAGCGGCACCAGCTTGGCTGTAGTGGCTTTAAAGGGCGATTGGGCCGACTGGCCTTCTACCTGCTCGCGCACAATTTTTGGAAAGTCTTCCACCTTTATTTTATCTGGATAACGCAGCTGCTGTTTTTTAAGCACCTCCAGGTATTGCGGGCTGTTGTAATACTGCTGCGCCATTTCGCTGCCTTTCCAGCTAAACTCGATGTAGTTGTAAATGCTTAAAAGAATGGCCGACACTGCCACCACGGTTAGTGCAATCCTCACCGCTTCGCGGC
Organism: Bacteroidia bacterium; assembly: GCA_044221905.1. Lineage (GTDB taxonomy): Bacteria > Bacteroidota > Bacteroidia > B-17B0 > Aurantibacillaceae > Aurantibacillus. The sequence goes on along the minus strand of JBGAOE010000001.1, from coordinate 1,342,871 downwards.
CACCAATAAACCCGCCCAGCTCTTTTTCGCGCACCAGTTGCACGGCCAGAAACAGGAAAGGGAGAATAAGAAAAACCGAAAGAATGTGTGAATAATAAAACCCGAAATCGCTGGCAAAATAACCGCCCAGCAAAATAACCAGCTTAAAAATAATAACGGCAGTGGAATAAAGCAGCCCGATGATCAACGCGCGTTTGTTCATACTTAACCGTTCATGCTGATGAGGAATTCTTCGTTGGTTTGGCTGCGGCGCAGGCGGTCGAGCAAAAACTCCATGGCTTCCTGCGGGTTCATATCGCCCAGGTGTTTGCGAAGCACCCAAAGACGCGTGAGCGTGTCCTTATCCACCAGCAGGTCGTCGCGGCGGGTAGAGGAAGCCAGCAGATCAATGGCCGGGTAAATGCGGCGGTTGGCCAGCTTGCGGTCCAGCTGCAACTCCATGTTGCCGGTGCCTTTAAATTCTTCAAAGATCACCTCGTCCATTTTAGAGCCGGTTTCCGTTAGGGCGGTGGCTAATATGGTAAGCGAGCCGCCGTTTTCGACCTTACGCGCGGCGCCAAAAAAACGCTTGGGCTTGTGCAGCGCGTTGGCATCCACACCACCGGTTAATACCTTGCCGCTGGCGGGCGACACGGTGTTGTAAGCCCGCGCCAGGCGGGTAATGCTGTCGAGCAGTATTACCACATCGTGGCCGCACTCCACCATGCGTTTGGCTTTTTCAAGCACAATGTTGGCAATTTTTACGTGCTTTTCGGCCGGCTCGTCAAAGGTGCTGGAGATCACCTCGGCTTTTACGCTGCGGGCCATGTCCGTTACCTCTTCGGGGCGCTCGTCTATCAATAAAATGATCAGGTATATTTCAGGATGGTTGTGGGCTATGGCGTTGGCTACATCTTTCAGCAACACCGTTTTACCGGTTTTAGGCTGGGCTACAATCAGGCCGCGCTGTCCTTTGCCAATGGGCGAAAAAAGATCCATGACGCGGGTGCTCAGGTTTTCCTGCGGATGCCCGGTGAGCTTTATTTTTTCGTAGGGAAAAAGAGGGGTGAGGTAATCAAAAATAACGCGGTCGCGTACAAACGATGGGTCGCGCCCATTGATCTGGTCTACCTTAATAAGCGGAAAATATTTTTCGCCTTCTTTCGGAGGGCGTACGCCGCCTTTCACTACATCGCCCGCCTTTAGACCAAACAGTTTGATTTGTGATTGCGAAACGTATACGTCGTCGGGCGAGTTGAGGTAATCGTAATCAGAGCTTCTTAAAAAACCATAGCCATCGGGCATGATTTCCAATACGCCGGTTACAAAAACAATGTTGTCGAAATTGTAATAAACTTTTTCCTGCTTTTTAGAAGGTTCGGTATCCGGCTCTTCTTTTACCATCTCCTGCGGCACCTCGTCGCTGTTGTCTTCGGCCTGGTCGACAGCAGCCTTTTCAAGCTCCGCTTCTTCTGTTTTGATTTCCGCTGCCGGTGCGCTTAATTCTTCGTCGCTGCTGCTTACCGAATCCTGCATCGTATCCTCCATAATCGGCTCCAGCTTTACGCGTCGCGGGCGTTTTTCCTTTGGCTCTCTTTGCTCTTTGTGCTCACGCGGTTCTTTATGCTCTTTTTTTGGAAATTTTTCTGCCACCCGGCCGGCTAATCCGGCATCCTGGCTTTGTGCCTCAATAATTTTCAGAACCAGGTCGTTTTTTGCCAAACCCTTGCCGTCAATGGAGAATGCTTTCGCAATTTCCTTTAATTCAGGCAGCGGTCTGCCACTTAAATCCATAGCTTCAAACATAGAAAAGAATAAATAGATGAGTGATTGTTAATGTATTAATTTGTTTTGATGGTGATTGATGATGTGTTGCCAGGGAAATGCAACAAGTAAAAATACTACGATGCAATATTAATGAAAAATGTTTTAAAACAAAAAAATAATCACAAAAAAAACACTTAGGAAGCCCGCTCAACAAAGGTTTTCTAAAATACTGAAAATAATTTAGTAACCGGAAATTATATAAAAAGTGGTAATTACCATCCTGGGAAAAATGAAGAAAACCCTTTGGGGGCCTTTATTGCCGGGCCTGTTAAGACCCCCGAAAGGTTTCCTGCCGGATTCTTCTTACGAAAACGCACAGATAATACCACCCATCAGCGCAAACGAAACAATAAAGTAGCCAGCATTGATGGCTACGTATTTAAATCCCTTCCTCTCAAACAGGGCGTTAATGCCCACTATGGGCAGCGCCAGCATAATGCCGGCAAGCGTGCCGTGAAAAGCGCCGTGCTTAAACGTGCGGTAGCTGCTGCCAAACAGTTCCATAAACCGCTTGAGCATGAGCGATGCCTCAGAGGCGGGGTTTGATGAGTCGGGCTGATTGGTAAGCAACGCCAGGGTATGCACCTGGTGTACCACGCTGGCTTGTATGGCAAAAGCCATAAATAAAGAGAACAGGTAGGTGAGGCCAAAAACTAGGGGCATGTTGGCGCCTTTTGCTTTTTCATCGGTCATGCCAGTGGCCTTCATCCAGGCGGTGCCAAACACCTTGGGATGATACCAGATAAAGCCGATAACCAAAGGCACCAGCGAGGCCAGGAAGATGAATAAAAAATTTATTTCCATGGTGTTGGTTTTTTAAGTTAATCAAATTTAACCCATTATTTAAAATAAAAAAATCCCGGTTTATACCGGGATTTTGAAGATAGTTTGCCTGGCAAATAGTTGAATAATGCAACTATTTAGCGCCGTTTCAAGATACATCCGGGTAAATTTTTTCATGCAGTTTGTTTTGATTTGCTCGAAATCAAAATTTTTGCAATCAATTTGTTTCTTTTAAAACAAACTGTTTCACTGGTCGTATTCTTTGGGCGTTGCCGCGAGGCTCAGCCTCCACATTATTTTTCAGCTTCACGCGCGGCCGGGTCATCGCTGCAAGTCCTCGCCCCAATAACTAGCGGAGCTGGGGCTTTCCGCTCTAACACAAAAACAGAAAATCATCCGGCGGAGATTTCTCAGCGCCTGGGTTTATTTTTGGTAAGGCGGTTCGAAATGACAACCGCGTCCAAGATTTTACGGGATGCTGATCCCGGCAGCTTTTGGGACAGTATGACCGGCAATAAGGTTGTTACTCTTTGCCCCGAAGCAAGCCGATAGCTAATGGTTCAGGGTGACAGCCAAATCAGTTTGAAATAGCTTCTAATGCTCTTCTATGTATTTATTCAGGTCGTCGGTGGTGCCGCTAAACGAAAATACCTCGCTTACCTGGTAATAATTGGCTTTGTCAACCGTATAATCGTAGGCATACTTGGCATAAACCAGCTTATCGTCGTCCATGCTGAACAGCTTGCAGATCTCTTTTACCTGGCTTACGGATAAGCAGGCGTTTTTAGTGGCCACTTTTGCCGTGCTCATTTTTGTATCCGAAAACGGTTTTGACTCAACAGATTGTTTCATTTTGGCAAAGCTGCCAGGGCTCATGGCTGCCGTGCAGCCGGTTTTGGCCGTGGCCGCAGGGGCTGTGTTAGCGGCCCCGTTGTTATTGTTATAAGAAGAAGATGATGAGGTGGATGAGCCGGACGAATAGCTGCTGGTGGTTACGGTGGTGGAGGTGGTGCTGTTGGTGCCTGCATTCGGATCCATGCCGTTCACGTTCATATTCACGCCCATGCCGTTCATGTTTATGTTTACCGAGCCATTGCCGCCATTGCTGTTGTTATACACCTGGGTGGTAGTGGTGCTGCTGGTTACGGTTGTGCCGCCGCCGTTGTCGCCCGAGGAAGCCGTATTATAGCTCTGATTTTCGGTGGCGTGGTAAGCAACCGTGCCGGCGTCGGGCTGGGCAGAGCCTGCAATGGGCGCCTGGCCAAAGTATTTCAGCTTTACTTGTTTTTTGAGGTCGCGCATTATTTTGGCGGTATGCTCGTAGCCGGGCTCCAGCATCATATTCTGTTTTAATTGGGGCAGGGCTTTGTCGTTAAATTCAATGCGCAGGCTTACGTTGGGAAACGTGAGACCGGTGATTTTTACATTGGCCTGCGGGTTGTCGTTTTGCCTTACGCCGTTTACGTAGGCAAAAAACAAGTCGCCGTCTTCAGAAAAGATAACCAGGTTGGACGGGGCCTGGGCAAACGAAATAAGGCTTAGCAGGAACAGTCCCGCAAAAAGGAATACATGTTTTTTCATGAATAAGGGTTTTAGGTTTAAAATTCCAGTCAAGGGGCGTGCCGGAATTAAAGATAAATGGTTAACAGTTGTTAAACAAATTTTTCGCCCTTTTTCACCTTTACGTCGTTTACAAAATTGCGGATCTGCTGCTCGTCCTGTTTTTTGCAGATCATAAGCACGCCTTCGCTTTCCACCACAATGTAATCTTCGAGCCCCTGCAGCACCACCAGCTTGTCTTTAGGCACCTGCACAATGCAGTTGTTACAATCGTAAGTGATAATGTTTTTACCTACCAGCGCGTTGTTCTGCGCATCCTTATCAATGTGGGTGTACAGGCTGCCCCAGGTACCCAGGTCGCTCCAGCCCAATATGCTCGAGCGCACGTATACGTTGGTAGCTTTTTCGAGCACGCTGTAATCAATCGAAATATTCTTGCTCAGCGCGTAAGCGCGGTCCACAAATTCTTTTTCTTTTGGTGTGTTGTAATCATCCCAACCCTCTTTAAATACATTGGCCAATTCGGGGTCGTGTGCCTCCAGCGCATTGATAATGCTTTGGGTGCTCCAGATAAAAATGCCGGCGTTCCATAAAAAATCCCCGCTTTCCATAAAAAACCGGGCCATTTCATGGTCGGGTTTTTCTGTAAACGTTTTTACTTTTTTAATGCGCTTGTCTTTTGCGCCGGCGTCGCCGTCAATAAACTGTATGTAACCATAGCCGGTATCAGGCCGCGTGGGCTTAATGCCCAGCGTGATCAGGCAATCCTGGGTGGCTGCTTTTTCAAAGCACGAGCTGATGGCTTTTGCAAAGGTGTCTTCCTTTTTTATCAGGTGGTCGCTGGGCGCCACAATGGTAATGGCTTTGGGATCTTTTTTATGGATCTTGTAGGAGGCATACGCCACGCAGGGCGCCGTGTTTTTGCGTGCCGTTTCACATAAGATGTTTTCCACCGGCAGGTTGGGCAGCTGCTGGCTTACAAGGCTTTCGTAGCTGCTGCTGGTAACCACGTATATGTTTTCGGGTTTACAAAGCGGCAGCAGCCGGTTGTAGGTTTGCTGCAACAAGGTTTGGCCGGTGCCAAGTATATCAAGAAACTGTTTTGGGTGCTGTGTGGTACTCATGGGCCAAAAGCGTGTGCCCACACCGCCGGCCATTATTATCGCGTAATGATGATCCATAAATCCCCGCAAAAATAAAGAATAATCCCCGCAAAAGCGTTAAAAAAAGGTTATAACTTTTTATTTCAAATAATTAGTAGTACATTTGCAGCCGGAATCTGGAAATTATCTCGCCACTTTTGTCGGCACGAAGCATTAAAGCGAGGTATTTTTAGCTTTAATGTTTAATCTAAAATTTAAAAAATGACTTTTGAAGAATTAGGTCTCAACAGCGACCTATTAAAGGCTGTTACTGACCTGGGGTTTCAGAACCCAACCCCTATCCAACAACAAACCATTCCCTTATTAAGCAAAGAGCTCACCGACATGGTGGCGCTGGCGCAAACAGGTACCGGTAAAACTGCGGCCTTTGGCCTTCCTCTTCTCGATAAGATTGATGTAAACGATAAAAAAGTACAGGCGCTGATCTTAGCGCCTACCCGGGAGCTTTGCGTACAGATCACCAACGATCTTAAAAATTACAGCAAATACATGCGCGGCTTTTCTATTACTGCCGTGTATGGCGGTGCCAGCATCGAAAACCAGATAAAAGACATTAAGCGCGGCGTGCAGGTAATTGCAGCTACGCCAGGCCGCCTGCTCGACCTGATCGAGCGCCGTGTGGTGAGCCTGAATACTGTTAAAATAGTGGTGCTTGACGAAGCCGATGAAATGCTGAACATGGGCTTTAAGGAAAGCATTGACGATATTTTGAGCGAAACCCCTGAGGGTAAGAGCACCTGGCTGTTTAGCGCTACCATGCCGAAAGAGGTGGAGCGGATCGCAAAAAATTATATGAATAAGCCGGTAGAGGTAAGCTCGGGCAAAAAGAACGAAGGCGCTACTACCATTAAGCACGTGTATTATGTGGTAAATCCGCGCGAGCGGTATATGGCGCTTAAGCGTGTTGCCGATTTTTACCCTGAAATTTTTGGCATTGTGTTTTGCCGCACCCGGGCCGAGACTCAGGAAGTGGCCGACTCTTTGATAAAAGACGGTTACAGTGCCGATGCGCTGCATGGCGACCTGTCGCAGGCGCAGCGTGATTTTGTGATGAAACGTTTCAGGAACAGGACCCTGCAGATGCTGGTGGCTACCGATGTGGCGGCGCGCGGCATTGATGTGGACAGCATCACGCACGTGATCAACTACAACCTGCCGGAAGATGTGGAAAACTACACGCACCGCTCGGGCCGCACCGGCCGCGCCGGCAAAAGTGGCATTTCCATCGCCATTGCTTCTCCAAAAGATTTGGGAAGGATCAAAGACATTGAGCGCGTGATCAAAACCAAATTCGAGAAGCTGGATGTGCCCACCGGTGTGGATGTATGCGAAAAACAATTATTCCACCTGGTTCACCAGCTGCACGATGTGGAGGTAAAGGACGAGGAGATCGAAAAATTCCTTCCAAAAATTTACGAAGAGTTAAAAGACCTGAGCAAGGAAGAGCTGATCAAGCGCTTTATCAGCGAGGAATTTAACCGCTTTTATAATTATTACCAGAATGCACCCGATCTTAACATGGGCAAAGATGGAAAAGGAAGTGTTGACGGAGCCTTTGGCAACGGCCGCACCACCCGTTTCTTTGCCAACCTGGGCAGCCTGGACGGGTTTAATTCCGGCAGCATGAAGGATTTCCTGGCCGATGTGGTTAAGCTGCATCCGCGCATGGTGTTTAACATTGATGTGAAGGACAGCTTCTCTTTCTTTGAAACCGAAAGCCGCTTTGTGGATAATTTCATCGCTCTGAACAGCCAGAACATCGAGTTTAATGGTCGCACCCTTTCTGTGGAAATAAGCCAGCGCAAAATGCGTGAAAGCGGCAGTGGCGGCGGTGGTTACCGCGGCGGCGAAAAACGCGGCGGCGGCAACGGCGGCTTCCGTGGCGGCGAGCGTCGTGATGGCAAGCGTCCGCGCAAGCCCGGCAGCTTTAGCTCCGATAAAGGCGGCTATGGCGATAAGAAAAAAAGCTTCGGCAAAAGCCGTTTCTAATACTGGTTAAGTAGTTTGCGAAATCGTTCGTGCCTTTTCGTGAACCAATACTTTAAGTTAAAAACCCTCTGTTTCAGAGGGTTTTTTTATATTTGCACGTAAAATTTTTAACCGCAATAACCCACCCATGCCTATTATTTCGAACAAAGCCACGCAAATGCCGGCCTCACCCATTCGTAAATTAGTACCGTTTGCTGAAACCGCCAAAAAGAAAGGGACCAAGATTTACCATTTAAACATTGGGCAACCCGACATTGAAACACCTGCTTCGTTTTTAAATGCAGTAAAAGGGGCAGATATGAAAATAGTGGAGTACAGCCACAGCGCCGGTAACGAAAGCTACCGCAAAAAGCTGTGCAATTATTATAAAGAATATAACATTGATCTTACCGCCAGCGATATTATTGTAACCTGCGGCGGCAGCGAGGCCATTGAAATTGCCCTGCTCACCTGCTTTAACCCGGGCGACGAGATCATTATCCCCGAGCCGTTTTATGCCAACTACAATGGCTTTAGCCGTGCGGCGGATGTTACAGTGAAGCCTGTCCGCAGCTTTATCGACAGTGGTTTTGCGTTGCCGCCCATTTCAGAATTTGAAAAAGCAATTACGCCAAAAACCAAGGGCATTATGATCTGCAACCCGGGCAACCCCACCGGCTACCTGTATACCAAAGCCGAGCTGGAAGCCCTGCGCGACCTGGTAAAAAAGCACGACCTGTTTTTGCTGAGCGATGAGGTGTACCGCGAATTTTGTTACGATGGAAAAGAATATGTGAGTGTGATGCACCTGAGCGGCATTGAAAATAATGTTGTGTTACTGGACTCTATCAGCAAGCGCTACAGCGCCTGTGGAGCACGCATCGGGGCCATGATCAGCCGCAACAAGGATGTGATGAGCGCTGCGCTTAAGTTTGCGCAGGCCCGCCTGAGCCCGCCAAGCTATGGGCAGCTGGGAGCCGAAGCCGCTCTGGATACGCCCAAAAGTTATTTTGAAGGGGTGAAAAAAGAATATGTGGCCCGCCGCGATTATGTGATTGAAGCGCTGAATAAAATGGAGGGTGTGTTTTGCCCTAAGCCGAGCGGCGCTTTTTATTGCATTGCTAAATTACCCATTGATAATGCCGATAAGTTTTGCCAGTGGCTGCTGGAAGAATACAGCCACCAGGGGCAAACCGTGATGCTGGCCCCGGCCACAGGATTTTACTCAACGCCGGGCGCGGGTATGAACGAAGTGCGCATTGCGTATGTGCTTAAGATCGACGATCTGAAAAATGCGATGATGTGCCTGGAAGAAGCCCTAAAACTGTATCCCGGTAAAACCAATTAATAACTTATGTTGAAGCGCGCACTCAAAATAACCCTGGCCCTTTCTGTTACCTTATTGCTGGCAGCCTGCAATGGCGATGCCGGGAAAGAAAACAAGGCTGCCGCCGCCGATTCGTTGAAAGTGGTAACGCCGCCTGCCATGTCGTTTAGCGATGTAAAAGGTTTTGCCGGTGTTTTTGATGTGCCCGAAATGCTGGCCCTGTGCAAGCTCGACTCGGCCCCGGTGGCCGATGTGCCGGCAAAAATAAAAAGCAGCTTCGAAATACTGGCGGCCGACTTTAAGGAGATTGAAGCCGTGGCCGACGGTCCGCAGGGTGCGATCTATTATAATAACAATCCTGCCAACTTTAAATTCGAGTGCCTGCTGCTTATGAAAGGCATGCCGGCCAAAACGCCAAAACACTCTAAAATAGTGGTGCTGGAAGCCGACCGGATGCTGATTTATAATCATTACGGATCGTACGAAAGCAGCTTTAAGGCTTACGAGGCGATTCAAATTTACTGCAAAGAGCATTTGCTGAAACCCAGCGGCCCTATGCGCGAATTTTATCCTACCAGTGTTTCAGAACCTGATACCGCCAAATGGCTCACGCGTATTATGGTGCCGGTTATGGTGGATCCGGTGGGGAATAAGTAAAATTCAAGATTCAAAATTTAAAATTCAAAAGAGAAAATAAATAGTACAATGTACTTTGTACAATGTACATTGTACAGTTCTCTTCAGAATATTTAACCTTATTCCATCGTTATTTTTCTGAAATTTAGGTTTGTGAAAAACTACCTGCTCAAACAGATCTATCAATCTTTATTTTATCCCTTGCTGTTTTTGCTGCTGGCATGGATCGTGTTCTGGATAGAAAATGCGTATCACCTTCAGCTTAATTTTTTAGGTATTTTGCCAAGAGAGGCAAAGGGGCTGCCCGGCATTGCCACGTCGGTGTTTGTGCATGGCGACCTTGGCCACATTGCTTCCAATACCATCCCTTTACTAGTGCTGGGCATGATGCTGTTTTATTTTTATAAGAAAATAGCAAAGCCGGCTTTTGTCTGGATCTGGCTCATCAGCGGCATCTGGCTGTGGATTGGCGGCCGCAACCAGGAGGCGGGCCATCCTACCTATCATATTGGAGCGAGCACCCTTATTTATGGACTGGCCACTTTTTTATTCTTTAGTGGCGTCTTCCGCAAACATTTGCGGCTCATGGTGGTATCGGCGCTGGTGGTGTTTTTATACGGCAGCATCATGTGGGGCATTTTTCCTTTTAAAACCGAAATCAGCTGGGAGGGGCATTTGTTTGGCGCCATTGCCGGTGTATTGGTGGCGTTTAATTACCGCAAAGAGGGACCTAAGCCAAGGGTGTATGAGTGGGAAGATGAAGAAGAGGATGAACCTGAGAATGCAGGCTTAACGGAAGCCGAAGAGATCCCCGGAAACGACCAGTCACCGCCTCCTCCGCAGAACGGCATTACCATTAATTTTATTTACAAGGAGAAGGAAAAAGAGTAAAGACTTAGGGTCATTTCGAAAGCATTGGAGAAACAGAACCGGCTTGAGAAATCTGTCCTCTATCTGAACATTATGCGATAGAGATTTCTCACTAACGTTCGAAATGACAACCTATCCTTACTCATTTCGAAGGGCCATTCATGATGAATCCTGGCTCTGAGAAATCTGTTCTTTATTCAAACATTAGTCGACAGAGATTTCTCCTTCCAGTCGAAATGACAGGGCCTTATGGGGTGTCATTTTTCCAGCTTCCGGAATGCCTTCGGCAGCAGATCAATCACATCGCTGATCAGCAAACTTTCCATACTTTTTTTATTGGCATACAGATCGGCGGCATAGCCGTGCACAAAGGTGCCGATTAAGGCAGCTTGTGGAGCATTATAACCACGGCTTAATAAGCCCAGGATAATTCCCGTTAACCCATCGCCGCTGCCGGCCTTGGCCAATCCTGCGTTGCCGCTCGCATTAAAAAAGATGTTGCCATCGGGCATGGCAATGGCGCTGTGGGCGCCTTTAAGCACCACGATGCAATTGTGTTTGATCGAAAAGATTTTCAGCGCTTCCAGCCGTTCAAAGTCGCTGCTGTGCTTTTCGGTTAAGCGTTCAAATTCTTTGGGATGCGGGGTAAGAATTGTAGCAGGCGGCAAAAAAGTAAGCAATGTTTTGTTTTCGGAAAGGATGTTTAATCCATCGGCATCAAGCACCAGGCTGCCTGAGTAATAGTGCAGCAGTTTTTTTAATACCAACTGTGTGTCCTCGTGCGTGCCTACGCCGGGCCCAAAACCAATGGCGTCAAACCGCTCGGGCTTATCCAATTCAGTAACCCGGTCGGCATGGCTGTCTTCTTCCGACATGGCTTCGGGCAAATGGTGCAGCAATCCTTCCAGCGTGCTTTTGTTGGAGCGCAGGGTAAGCAGTCCCGCCCCGCTGCGCAGGCAGGCTTTGGCGGCAATAATGGCCGAGCCGCTTTTGCCTTTGCTGCCGGCCACCAGCAAGGCGTGCCCAAAGCTGCCCTTGTGCGAAAATTTATTTCTTGGCTTCAGCAGCGAAGCGATATCAGCTTTTGTGAGATAATAATGCGAGGCAGGCTGCATTTCGATGGCCGCGGGGCTCAAGCCAATATTAAGGATCTCAAACTCGGGAACATAAGTTTTATTTTCGGCCAGCAAAAATGCCAGTTTGGGAAATTGAAAGGTGAGTGTAAGGCTGGAATTGACAATGTGTTTATTGTTTTGCGACGAAGCATCGGCATACAAACCGCTGGGTACATCCACACTGATGATCCTGCTAACCTGCGTATTGATAAACCTGATTGTATCGGCCAGCAGCCCTTCTACCGGGCGGTTCACACCCGTGCCCAATAGGGCATCGATAGCTACCACATTCACTGTCGGAATTTTTTCAAGATCGGTTTCAGCATTGATCTCAATGATCCTGCTTTGATATTTTTCAGCGAGCTTATTAAAATTTAGCTCTGCATCGGCACTGAAAGAATTACCGGCATGAACCACCACGGCATGGCAATTAAAACCGTGCTCGATCAGTAAGCGTGTAATGGCCAGGCCATCGCCGCCATTATTGCCTTTTCCGCAAAACACCACTATTTCCTCATCGGGCTTAATTAGCTTGATGAGCCGGCGGAAGCAGGCCAGGGCGGCGCGCTCCATCAGCTCTATGGAAGAAATGGGTTCGGTTTGCATGGTAGCTTCGTCTACCAAACGGATCTGTGCAGCAGAAAGGATCTTGATCATATGAGTTCTGTTCGCTTCAAAAAATTATTACCCGCAGTTGCAGTCGGGCCCGCAATCGTCCTTCTTTTTCCGCTTAAAGAAAAAGCGGTATGCCAGGAAAACAAGCGCCGAAACAACAAAGCTATATGTAATAATCTGCTGAAGCATTATTGGTTTTTAAGCACTGGCAGTATAATGGAAGAAGCATGATCCGCCTGGTGATACAGTTTAATATCGCAGGGAACAAAGTCTTTATCATCGCAATGATAGATGTCGAGGAATTGCTGCGGGTTCCTGTCAAACAAGGGGAACCAGCTGCTTTGTACCTGTATCATCAGCTTGTGCCCTTTTTTAAAGGTATGCGCCACATCAGGCAGTGTAAATTTTACCGTTTCAATTTTCCCTGCTGTAAAGGGCTCTGGTTTTTCAAAGCTGTTCCTGAATTTGCCGCGCATGATCTCGCCGCGCACCAGCATCTGGTAACCGGCCATCTCGGTTTCGTTTTTTGCTCCTTTGCAGCAATACGCAGTGTCATAAGCAAAATTGTCGGGAAATACATCAATCACTTTTACTACAAAATCAGCATCGGTGCTGCTGAGCGACACTTTGAGGTCAGCAATTACCGGGCCGGCCAGTGTTACGTCTTCTTTTAAAGGCTCTGTTTCAAACACCAGCACATCGGGCCTGCGCGCGGCAAAGCGCTGATCGTCGCTCATGTATTCGCGTGTGCGCTGCAGGTGCACATCTTCGGTATAGGGCACCGGCTTGGCGGGATCGCTGGTGTATTTTGAAAAGGAAGCTTTTGCCGTTGGTGCGCTGAAAGAAAGGTCTTGATGTTCGTGCAGGTAAATGGCCGTGTTACTTATGTTTTTAGGAGGCCAGCTTTCAAACTGTTTCCAGTTATTTTCACCGCCAAAAAAAATGGTGGCCTCCGGCAGCTGATTGGCATTGCCTTTGTCACGCAGGTAATAATCAAAAAAAGGCATCTCTAAATTAGTTTGGTAATACTCTGAGGTTTTAGACCCGAAGCGCACATTGCCCAGGTAAGCGCCTTTATCGCGGTGCCAGCCGCCGTGAAACCAGGGACCCATCACCAGCTTATTGCTGGTTTGCGGGTTTTGTTTTTCGATGGCCTGGTACAAATTCCAGGCGCCAAAACAATCTTCGGCATCAAAGGTGCCGCCCACCACCAGCATGGCCGGTTTTATGTTGTAGCAGGCGCGGCGGGCGTCGCGGGCTTTCCACCAATCGTTGTAAACCGGGTGGTTCATCAGGTCGTTCCAAAACTGAATGGTGTCGCCCAGGTATTTTTTATAATTTTTTAAAGCCCCCTGTTTCAGGTAAAAGTTGTAGTTATCTTTTTCAGGATAATCAAAGCCCTTTCCAAACTCGGTAGTTAAGGCACGGCGCGGCCTTCCGAAAAGGTAATAAAAATAAAAGCCGTCGCCCAGGGCAAATGCACCGTTGTGGTGAAAATCGTCGCCGATGAACCAGTCGGTAACGGGTGCCTGCGGGCTTACTGCCTTTAAGGCCGGGTGCCCGCTAAGTGCCGCCATGGTGCTGTAAAAGCCGGGATACGAAATGCCAAACACGCCTACCTTGCCATTATTACCTGCCACATTTTTCACCAGCCAGTCAATGGCATCGTAGGTATCGCTGGCCTCATCCACATCCTGGTTTGTTTTTTTAGCGGCGTTAAATGGCCTCACGTCCACAAAGTCGCCTTCGCTCATAAAGCGCCCGCGTACATCCTGCATCACAATAATGTAGCCTTCGCGCACATAATTGGCCCAATGGGTGGCATATAACCGGGGCGAAAAAGCACGGTTACCGTAAGGCGCTACCGAATAAGGCGTGCGCACCATCAGCAGAGGATGTTTTTCGGCTGTGTTTTTTGGGGCATATATGGCTGTAAACAGGCGCTTGCCATCGCGCATGGGAATTTGCACTTCCTGCTTGGTGTAATTTTGCGCCAGCCAAAGGGTGTCTATCACCTGCGCTTTTATACTCAGGCAAAACAAGGCAAACGCGGTGAAAGCTAATTTTGTCATAAAACCACGTGTTTTTGTAGGATTGTTAAGGCAAAATTAAGGCTTTTTTGATTAACACGAAGTGGTTAAAAACATTGATCCGGCAGGCAGCAAATACAGGCGGAATCCCTTTATTTTTAAAGGATAATGGCTTCAGAAAAAAGGAATAAATTCAGGGAGAGCGCAGCAACCGAAACGGTGGTGGAAGCGGATGAAATAAACGTGCAAAAGAACGACGTGGAGGATTACAGCACCGGTAAAAAAAACACGGAGCGTAAAAACAAAGTAAAGGCAACGCCAAAAACCGCGCCGGCCAAGCAGGAGGAGCCGGCCCGGGGAAAAATTTCACTGCGTCAGCGCTGGCAGCAGTTTATGACAGTGTATGCCAATGAGCGCACGCAAAAGATCCTGGGCCTGGTGCTCATCCTTCTTTCGGCATATTTGTCCATTGCCTTTGTGTCTTATTTTTCGAGCTGGGAGGTAGACCAGGACAAAGTGCTTGGAAATTCAACCGATCTGTTTTTGCCTGAAACACGGGTGAAGAACTGGCTTGGAAAATTCGGTGCGCTGGTATCGCACCTGTTTATGTATAAAAGTTTTGGCGTGTCCTCGTTTATCCTGGTGCCGGTTGTTTTTTTATACGGCCTGCAAAAAGTGGTGCAGCGCCAATTTATTTCCGTGGGCTCTTTCAACGCCCGCTGGCTGTTTATGATGGTGTGGAGCTCGCTGCTGCTGGCTTACGTGTTTTCCGACAAGTTATTTTTTATGGGCGGCGGCTTCGGTCATTTTATAAATGCTGCCGTGGCTAACTATGTGGGCAATGCCGGCCTGCTGGCCCTGCTTGTTTTTTCAATGCTCACCTTCCTGGTGCTTATCATCAATCTTTCGTTTAAACTGCCGGCCAGGCGGGCGATGGTGGAAGATAACACCATCGAGGAGGAAATAAGCAATGATCCTGTAAATGACGCGCGCCAGTTTAACACGGCGTTTAACGAGGCCAAAGAACCCGAGCTGTCACCCGAAGAAGAAGCGGAGCTTCTGAATTTTGAAGTGATCAGCAAAAACGCAGAGCCGCTTGTGGAGCCCGTAAACACAATGCAGGACAAAGTGGATTTTGAAGTGATTGCCCCGTTGCAGGAACCCGTGCAGGAGCCTTTGATTGAAAATAAAACAGAAGAGCTGCCGTTAGAAACGCCCGCGCAGGAACCATCTGCCACCGGCGAGCCCGAATTTGAAATTGAGAAACCTGTGCAGGAGCCCGTTTTGGTGGAGGAAGAGAACCGCGCCGCAAAGCTGGTGGAGGAGTTTGGAGAGTACGATCCCACGCTCGATCTGGGTTCGTACCGTTTCCCAAGTTTTGAGCTGCTGAACGACTATGGGAGCATACAAAGCAAGGTAAACCAGGAAGAGCTGGTGGCCAATAAAAACCGCATTCTCAGCACACTTAAAAACTACGGCATCGAGATCGAAAAAATTATGGCCACCGTGGGGCCTACCGTTACGCTTTACGAAATTGTTCCTGCAGCCGGTGTGCGCATCAGCAAGATCAAAAACCTGGAGGATGACATTGCCCTTAGCCTGGCTGCGCTGGGTATCCGCATTATTGCGCCCATTCCGGGCAAAGGCACCATTGGCATCGAGGTGCCTAACCAAACGCCGGAAATGGTGCCTATGAAAAACATCCTGGCCTCCGAGAAATTTAATAACTCGCAGTTCGAATTGCCCATTGCTTTGGGTAAAACCATCAGCAACGAAATTTTTATTGCCGACCTGGCCAAAATGCCTCACCTGCTCATGGCCGGTGCCACCGGGCAGGGCAAATCGGTGGGCTTAAATGCGGTGCTGGTTTCGCTGTTATACAAAAAACATCCATCGCAGGTAAAGTTTGTACTGGTGGACCCAAAGAAAGTAGAGCTTACCCTGTTCAACAAAATAGAGCGGCACTTCCTGGCCAAGCTGCCAAACTCCGAAGATGCCATTATTACCGACAATACCAAGGTGATCCACACACTCAACTCGCTGTGTATTGAAATGGACAACCGCTATGCCCTGCTGCAGGATGCGCAGGTGCGGAACATCAAGGAGTACAATCACAAATTTGTGCAGCGCAAGCTGAACCCTAACGACGGACACAAATTTTTACCCTACATTGTGTTGGTAGTGGATGAGTTTGCCGACCTGATCATGACTGCCGGTAAAGAGGTGGAAACGCCCATTGCACGCCTGGCACAGCTGGCGCGGGCCATTGGCATCCACCTGATCATTGCCACACAGCGGCCTTCGGTAAACATCATAACCGGTACTATTAAAGCCAACTTCCCGGCGCGTATCGCCTTTAGAGTTACCAGTAAAATCGACAGCCGCACCATTCTTGACTCGGGTGGGGCCGACCAGCTGATAGGCCGCGGCGACATGCTGCTGAGCACCGGCAACGACCTGATCCGCATCCAGTGTGCATTTGTGGATACGCCGGAGGTGGAAAAAATTACCGAGTTTATAGGCAGCCAGCGGGCTTACCCGAGCGCTTTTTTGCTGCCGGAATATGTGGGCGAAGATGGCGAGGGCGATAAAGCCGAGGTGGACCTGAGTGAGCGGGATAAAATGTTTGACGAAGCAGCCCGCCTGGTGGTGCAGTTCCAGCAGGGCAGCGCCTCGTTTTTGCAGCGCAAGCTAAAATTAGGATATAACCGCGCAGGCCGGCTGGTTGACCAGCTGGAAGCTGCCGGCTTCATAGGGCCCTTTGAGGGCTCAAAAGCACGCGAGGTGCTGGTAAAAGACATGGCCCAAATGGACGAGATTTTACAAAAATTAAGAAATCGTTGATAATTTTAAACCTTTTCTGCATTTTGCCGTCTTATTTGGTATTAACTTTGCACCTTTTTGAGCATGAAGAAATTAATTTTGTCCCTGTTTGTGAGTGGCGCCTTTTTGTTGAACGCACAGGAGCAGGATCCTAAGGCCAAAGCCATCCTGGACGATGTGAGCAAAACCACCAAGTCCTATAAAACCATTATGGCCGATTATTCGTTTGCCATTTTTAATAAGGATAAAAAGCAGCTGGAAAAATGGCTGGGCAAGGTGCAGATCAAAGGCACCAAATTCAAGCTCGAAATTCCAGGCAATACCATTGTGTGCGATGGTGCCACCTTGTGGAATTATAATAAGGATGCCAAGGAAGTGACCATCAAAAATTTTGATGCTGAAAACGAAGAGCAAAATCCCAGCAAAATTTTTACGCTTTACGAAACCGGGTTTAAATATAAATTTGACAAGGAAGAAAAAGTGGGGACTATTCTCTGCGAAGTGATTGATCTTTACCCGGCGGTGAAGCCTGAAAAGAAAAAATTTCACACCATGAAAATTTATATCGATAAAATAAAAAAGCAGGTGGTGCAAATGAAGCGCCTGATGAAAGACGGCGGTGTGGAGCTGTACGAGATCAAAAGCATGAAGCCGAATGTGAGCCTGGCCGATAATGTATTTGTGTTTGACACCAAAACCTTAAAGGCCGACCAGATCAACGACGAGCGCGATTAATCAATAAGAGTCATAAAAATTAAACCCCCGGAAATTTTCCGGGGGTTTTTGTTTTTCAGGAGTTCTCAATGAAGCAAGGCAAAGAATGTTATAATCTTTAGAAGTGTAAAGAGCCAGATTTCTCCGGCAAAGATTTATCTGCACCGCCGTCGAAATAACAGTTGTAATGTTTCAATCCCACTCCCAGTCATTTCGAACGCAGTGAGGAATCTTTGAATGTCGCTTTTTGACTTGGCTTACTGCTGCGGCTCATACACTGTAAATATTATGCCACTGTTGAAGGTCAGCGATTTTTTGAGTTTCAGCTGCCTGAAATTTTCAATCTGGTCGAAAACCGGAACCCCTTTGCCAAGCACTACGGGATTGATATAAAACTGGTATTCATCAATCAGGTTTTCTTTGATGAGGTTGGAAACAAAGCCGCTGCCGCCATACACCACCATGTCTTTGCCGGCTTGTTTCTTCAGCTTGTTTACTTCATCGGCGATATTGCCGGTGGCCACCACGGTGTTGTTCCAAACAGATTTATCGCGTGTTTTTGTAAACACGACTTTTTTAGCCGCTACAATCCGCGTGGCAAAATCATACATAGGGTCGTTGGGATTCTTAAGGGTTTCCTCCCAAAATGGAATGTAGTCGACGGCCAGCTTGCGGCCAATCAAAATGGTGTCGCAGGTATCGAATAGCCCCAGCACATGCGGCTTAATGCTCTCCAAGTCCCAAGTTACCCAGGTTTGCTCATCGTTTGGTCCTGTAGAAACAAACCCGTCAAGGGATGTTTGCATCTGTAATGTTAGTTTTCTCATATTTTGTTTTCGTTTGTAATTTTATTCATTTGTTATCATTAAAATAAAGTGGCTGCCTGATAGAAGACCTTTAGTGTCTTAGAAGCTGTTTAAAAACGGTATTGCATGCCCCTAACGGCTTGCCGCTATCGTAATTGCAACTCTGGTAACTTCATTCTTTCACAGCTTTTTAAGGTGCCATTTAAAACCGTATTCAGGGCGCCTCCCGGGCCTTTCGCTTTAGCCGGCTGGCACGGTATAAGTGCCGCAAAAAAATTGCGCGTCGGGGTCTTTTGCTATCGCAAAAGCCGCCGCCGCATGGCGGCACTAATACCCTGCTGCACCGGGCTGCCGCTTCAGTCCCTGGCGCAATTCAGCAAACACAGGCAGCAGCTCTGCAACCGCAGAAGATCTTTAGGGTCTGCAGCGTTTTATCGCTGAAACCCTAAAGGTCTGTACCGGAGAGGATGGGTTTGCTCTTGATTTTTGACATGGTTTCCAGCTTGTGGTAGCTGAAATAAGATCCGGCCCAAACTCCCATCATAATGAATGGAAATATAAGATCGGGGCCAAGCCCTTTTATGGCGCTAAAGCTGATGATGGCAAAAAGCGTATTGATAAAAAAGCCGCCATAAGCCCATTCTTTTAGGGGTGCCGGTATGGCTGGAACGACTAGCACCAGCACGCCAATGCATTTAAGTGCTATCATCGCTATCCGGAAGTATTCCGGGTAGCCCAGCTCGTAAATGTCTTCTTTGGCGTAATCCGCATTGGCGGTTGCCAGGGTGCCTACGCCTTCTACCAGGGCAATGATCCCGGTGGTGACCCAGAAAAGTGTTCGTGTTGTTTTCATAGTTTATATGCAAGTATGTGCTTGCAAATATATATGAAAGTACTTGCTTGCGCAATTTTTTATGGTTTTTTTAACAGAAATGACCAGGAAATCCAGGAATTCGATGAAAGGATAGAATTTTTATGCGGTGGCCGGAAGTAATTCCTGCAACGCCGCTAACGGTGTACTGTTACAGTTAAAAATTGAATTACTAAAATAAGTTGTCAGTCAAAAGGCCAAAATGTCGAAGTCGCTCTGAACTCGTTTCAAAGTTTCAAGAGATGCTGAAACCCTTATCCCGGGCCTGCCTCGGGAAGTTCAGCATGACATTTTGATGTCAGAGATCGTTTAGGGTCTCAACTCCCGAGGCAGGCCCGGGACATGTGCCGCTCGACAAATTTGTTAATCCACTCCTATATAACTAAAAATTAAATCCGAAATGAAACCCCGGTTCTCCGTAGATGAATTTAGACCATTTATCGTCTAACTGCTTAAATCCATCAGGCATTTTTGTGTGATAAGCACGGTGGGTAATTGCAATGGATGGTTGAATAAAAAATCTGTCTTTAAAAAGTTTGATGTGATAACCAACGCGGTAAGTATTGAAAATTTGAAAACCATTGTCAATTTTTTTGCCGTTGTCGTTCACAAAATCTTGTAAAGTAGGCATTACATTCAATTCGGCATACAAACCTTTCAACAAAAATCGTTGGTAAGCCACTGATAAGCCATACTCACGAATATACCCCGGAAATTTTTCTTCCTGCTTTCCGTATGATTTGTTTAAAAATGGATGAATCCCATTCGGCCAGGCATATTTCCAGGTTTTTGGTTCTAAGGTAATTACATCTTTGCCTGTAATCCGATAGCCTAAATTGAGTTGGGCGAAGTTGGGGGGATTTACGGTAGAAAAATTACCTACTAATACAAACACAGAGCTACCAACGAACCACCGTTTGTAAGTGCTGTCCGTTTTACCATATTGTGCATTCACCTGTAAACTGTTTCCCAACACGAAGGCAAGTCCAATCCATAAAATTTTCCTTTGCATATCTTTTTAAATTGATGTTAAACGATACTGCAAAAGTAGATTGGCGAGATACTACAACCTGTTCACTTAAGTTAAGAAATGCGTTTTAGCTCTTTTTTTGAAGGATTCTTGCTCTTAGCCTGCTTAATGATTGAGGTTTGATACCTAAATAGCTTGCTAACTGGTGTTGTGGAACACGCTGAATAAGGTCCGGCCTTTTTTGTAGTAAGTTCAGGTATCGTTGCTCAGGGGAAGAAGTTTTAAACGCGTCAAAGTCTATTCGTTGTTTGGCCAACAATTCTTCCGACAATATTCTGCACATTATTTCAAATTTTGGAAATTTACTGTTTATTTCAACTTCCATATCAGAATTTGAAATTGTAAGTATAGTGTCTTCCATACAACTTATATAATATTCAGACGGTGTTTTGCTTATGACACAAGGGGGTGTAAAAGCGTCCATTTCTGTGTAGAACGCAGTGGTTTTCTCTTCACTATCTAAAAGATAATAGGTCCGGATACAGCCTTTTAAAACAAAGTAGCTATCTTGTGATTTCTGTCCTTCTTTGAGTAAAATTGTCCCTTTGATAACAGAACGGAATAAGTCTAACGAAAGTATTGCGTTCTTCTCATCTTTTGTCAGAGAAACGTATTTTGATATAAAGTCAAATAGTATATTTTCCATTGTTTTACTATTGTTACCCTTGATTGTTACACTTGCCACCAGCGACATACCGGCCAGGCGGAGTGCCTTTTGCCGACAAGAAGCCCTGATCCTGGATTATAGCCGATAAACCAGCGAAAGCATGCCCGCATTGGTTGCAATAAAGCTGATGTTGTCGTAACGCGTGGTGCCGCCTAGGTGGGTGTATTGCAATACCGGGTTTATTTCGGCTGCCAGGTAAAAATTAGAGCGGAGGTGAAACTGGAGGCCCAGCGTGTAAGGTAAACCGGCCGTGTAGGTAGTGCTGGTGCGGGTTTGGGTGCCCGAAAAAGGCGGCGTGGTTTTAACCACGTAGGTAACCGTCGAAAAACTGAGATTGGGCCCGTGAAAAAAAGCAAAGCGATTGTAAAGATTGCTGCGAAATTCAAGGCCCGCCAATGCGCCGGCAGAATAATTGACGTTGCGGGTAGCGGTGCCTCCCTGAGCGTTGTTGTTGTAATTATTAAAATAAGCCAGGTTGATCAGTCCCACTTTAAAAAACATTTTTTGGCGCAGCTGCACTTTATACTTTATTTGTATGTTCAGCGGCGAAAGATCGGTGAGCGCCAGGTGAAATTCGCGGATGGGGCCACGCGTGCTGTCCTGTGCAGAAACCTTGCCCAGGCTCATCACCAGCAGGCTGCAACAAACCAGTTTTTTCCGAAACGTCATTTTTTCTTGGAGTTAATGGTTATGATTTTGACAGCCGGAACCAATCCGTCGGCTCATCATTAAAATTAAATGTTTCGAGGTAGGTGAAACCGGTTTTTTTTAAAACCTGCTTTGAGTTCAGGTTGTTTACGTCCGTCATGGCAAAGATCTCGTGCAGCTTCAGTGTATTGAATCCGTAATCCACCGAGGCTTTGGCCGCTTCGGTGGCAAAGCCTTTGCCCCAGTGCTTTTTCATAAAACGGTAACCGAGCTCGTAAAAATTTTCGTACCCGTTCACCGGTTCGCGGAATAATTTTAGTCCCGACCAGCCGATGAACTGCTGGGTTTCCTTTTCAATAACCGCCCAGCGGCCAATGCCGTTATCCTCGTATTGCTGCCGGATAAAAGCGATCACCAGCCGGATTTGTTCGATGTTTTTTACCGGCTGGTTGCCAAGGTAACGGTGCACTTCCGGGTCGGAATCGAGCTCAAAAAGGCTCTCTTCATCTTCCTCCACCAATTCGCGAAGGATCAGGCGTTTTGTTTCTGCAAAAATTTCCATTGCACCGTAAATATAAAAATTTAAACCGCGCTTTATTTTCGATTTCAGTTAAAATTTAGAGAAAGCCTTGTTTTTGTGATAAAGGATTAACTGTTAAAATAAAGAGAGCTACTGCGGCTAAAAGTTGGCTGTCAGATCGGGCGGAGTCGAGACCTTAAATTATCTGTTGCACTTCTCGACTCGCGAGGCAAGCTCGGAGCAGGTTCCGCCCGAAGTGACAGCTAATTTAATAGTTCATCTTTTAACAGGGCAAGAATTAAGCTAAACAAAGATTAAATATGATTAAAACCTGCGCTTTATTCTTTTTCGCGGGGCTGCAGCAGGTGCAGCAGTTTTTTATTAAAGCTTTTGAGCTTATCGTCCAGGGGCGAAAAAAAATCATCGTCAAACTGCTCCACTGTTTTTACGGCTTGTTTTACTACAGCCAGCCCGGCAGAGGTAAGCGCTACGGTTTTGGCGCGGGTATCGGTGGCATGTTCCTGCCGTTTTAAGAGCCCTTTTTGCTGGAGGGTGCGCAGCACCGTGGAAGTGGTCATGGGATCGATTTTGGTGTGTGCGGATAACACAATCTGGGTCACTTCCTGTTGGTGCAGCGTAAGCCAGTGTGTGCTGGCCAGCAACACAAACTGCGAGTGGGTGAGGCCGTGTTTTTCGAGCGCTTTTTTTATTTCGCGCTGCCAAAGGTTGGTTACCTGCCAGAGCAGGAATCCAGTGCTGTCTTCGGCTTTTTCAAACTGGAACGGATTGTTGGCCTGTTTCATCATAAAGCATGTTAGAAGCAATGAAGGTAAAGTCACTTTCGCTAATTTCAAAAAAACCGAAGCGAAATTGATAGCCCCAGCGTGTTTTATCGCGGATAAACTGCAGTTTTTCGATGAGCGGGTGTATGGCCGCTTCACGGCAGGGAAAAAAATCAACATTCCTCCGCCAGGGCTCAAAGCAAGCGCTCATGCGGTGCTGGTATACCACCACATCCCGCGCCTCACCAATGGCGGTAAACGCCTGGCAGGGCTCGTCGGCAGCAAAGCGTTGTTTTGGCGAGTAAAAAATAACCCGGTCGCCGGCCTGCATCCGTTTTAACTGCCCGGGCCTGCCATGGCACACCTGCATAAAGCCGCCGCTCACGCCCCGCGCCACATGGTCTTTTGAGACCACGGCCATCCAGTAACGAACCGGGCTCATAATTTGGCGGCGGCTTTAATCTGTTCCTGCATCTCGTGTGGCAGGCCGTTTACAATGCCCTGCGCCACCAGCTTTTTCCACAAAAAGGCAAGCGGGCCTTTCACCGTCATGGTAGTGGTTATTTTTAAGCCATCGGGCGTGTCCTCAAAGGTATGATCGCCATACATTTTTGCCAGCGGAAAACGGGTGTAATCCATGAAGCGCCGGTTTTCGACGGTTTCCACCAGCTCAATTTTCACTTTGGGCCCGTTTTTAAGTTTTAACAGAAAATGATTGCCTTTTTTAAAAGCACCTTCCATCCTGGCAAATTCAATGCCCTGGTCCCAGGTGTGCCATTGGTTTACATCGGAAAAAAGCTTCCATAATTGTTCTTTGGTAACGGCTTGCGTTACTACGGAGTGTGATCCTGTCCACATAATAAATTGTTTAATAATATAAGTGTAAATATAATAAGTGTACTTATTATATGCAACTTCTGTTTTGAGGAACGTTTTTTTGAAAGAAAACTGAGAAACGGGCTTTTTTAATATTATAACAGCTTTAGCTGGTAAAGCCAGTATTTTTTGCCGAGGCGCAACGGTATTTCGCGGATGCGCTCAAAACCCAGGCTTTCGTATATATGCCTGGCGGCGTCCATCATTTCGGAAGTGTGCAGGGCAATGAGTTTTTCGTTGTTTTGTTTTGCAAAATCAATGCACTGCAGGGTGAGCCTGCGGGCAATGCCCTTGCCCTGGTAGGCCGGATCAACACCCACCATGCGAATGTAAGACCAGTCGGCCTCAAACACATCCCAGGGATGGCCGCTGGGCACCAGGTACGCCATGCCCACTATCCTGTCGCCGTCGAGGCACACAAAACACCTGGATGAATTGATAAGCGCTGCCACGTTTTCATCGTTGTGCAGGTTGCGGTCCATCATCTCAAAATGTTCGGGCGCCATTTGCGGCTTGTATTGCCCGTATGAAATAATGCCCAGATGTTTCAGTTGGTCTTTATCGGCCAGTGAGCCTTGGCGGTAGGTAAGTGTGGTGGATGACATAAATGGGGTTGTGTGGTAGAGTAAAGATACGGTTTTAGGTTTTAATAGAGCAGGATTTAAGACGAAAGATAAAAGATTAAAGAGGGATGCAGGAGCCAGGACATAAGATACAAGATTAAAAAAGGAGGCAGGAAACAAGAGTCAAGACTCTGGAACCATTGATGCTTGGACCAAGCTCAGCCATAAACCAGCGCCGGATTGCTTCGGGGCTGCGAGATATTGCAAAGCCCTTGCCCTCGCAATACCAGCGCTGGGACAAAAAATTAAACCTAACAGATAATAAAGATGAAAGATGCAAGATATGATTAGTCTTTCATCTTTTGTCTTGTATCTTTCATCAAGTTTTTGCTTCTCTTTTTTTATAAAAATCCAGAGACTGTTTTACAATCTTTTTAATAAGCACAACCGGCAGATCTTTTTCGGGATCAATCAGCAAAATCTTCATGCGCGAGCGGTTTTCCTGCAGCAGCTGCGGCTGCTTGAGCCGGCCGCCTTCCACAAAACCAATATAAGGCTGCTTGTGTTTTTTATGTATCCACAGGTAGCAGAACATTTTTTCGCGGTAGCAAAAAAAGGGCATGCTGTATTTCCAGGCGGGCGCAAGGGCTTTGTCCTGCGCCAAAATAGTATCGCGCAGGGCCAGCAGGCAGCTTTTCACAGGTTCGGGCTGCTGCAGGTAAAAATTATCCAACTCGCTGAGCATGTGTTTATTTTACGGCTATAAAGATATCAACTTCTGCGTTGGCCCTGTCCTGTGCTTTTGGGCCGTACACTTCATAGTCGCTGGTGTAGGCCCTGTTCAGGTCCGATTGCCAGATCTCCATCCAGGTTTTGATGACCAGTCCCTGGTCGAGATCGCCCTTTGGGCTGAATTTTACATAGCTGCCGCCGCCAATGGTGCGGCCCATCATGCCCTCGGGTATATGATCGAGGCTGCTCACGCGGCAGGCCAGCAGCGTAGTGTAGGGCAGGGTATGATCTTTTTCGTAATCCAGGTAAATGGAATAGATCTCAGGACCGGTTTTGCCGGGAATTTTATCCATCACCTGCTCGGTCATAAATTTTTGCCACAAGGCGGGAATGTCTGTGGCGGCCTGGTTGTTTTGATTAGAGGTGCGCACGGCAATGCCGATGCAGTGAAACGGGGCAATGGTTTGTTCTTTCATAAGCTTTTTAACTGTTTTTTAGTGAATAATGGTCAAAACTAATGCCCTGTTGTGACAAATGTATGGCAGGGGTAGTCATTTCTAAGGCAAAAGTTTTTAAGGCAAAATTCAAAAGAATGAAAGATGAAGGATAAAAGATTTAAGACACAAACTCCAAAACTCCCAGTCTTTCATCTTGTCTTGCTTCTTGTATCCTGCCTCCTCCCCTTTTGAATTTTAAATTTTGAATTCCTTTCTTCAGGTATTGCCTCTTGTTTCCTGCTCCATACGCTGTCATTACGAGGGCTTTACACCAAATTACCCCGGCCCGAAGTAATCTGTTCTTTTAGCAAGGTCTAAAAGATTGCTTCGGCCGCTGTAATCCTCCTTTTGCCTCGCAATAGCGTGGTGTATTTTGACTGCCGAATCTGCCTCCAGGTCTTTCATCTTATTCTGTGTCTTGTTTCTTGCATCCTGCCTCTTAAGGCGAGTCAAAATTTTTAAGGCCAAATTCAAAAGATAGACTATTGCTCTTCTTTAGCCAATGATTTTTGCCGGCAGATCTCAAAATATTGTTCGAGTGTGAGTGGATGGGGTTTAAACCGGGTATTATAAATTTCCATCCGTTGGATCCGGTCGAGGCGAAAGGCGCGGTATTCTTTTCGCAGGCGGCACCAGGCAATAAGCAGCCAGTTGTCCTGCGTGCTGTACATAGCAAAAGGCTCTACGTCTCGCTGGGTTAAGGTGTTATCGGTAAGCGAAAGGTAGTGAAGCCGTGCCACATTAAAATTAGTGAGTGCCTGCTGCAGCTCCGATAAATGATTGCTGGTGCGGTCGGAGTCAGGGTTTTGCCGGAACACTATCCGTTTTGAAAGCAGATCGGCTTTGCTTTTTGTATTATTCTGCAGCACCGATTTTATTTTGATAATGGCTTCCTGGTAATTTTTCACGAACGAGGCATCCTTATTTTTTAATACCAGCTGCTCGGCAGTGATGAGGGCATTGGCTTCGTCTTCGTTAAACATCACTGGCGGCAGGCGGTAGCCCTCTATCAGAGAATAGCCACGGCCTTCTTCGGTGGCAATGGGAATACCGGCTTCTTCCAGCGCGCGGATGTCGCGGTACACGGTACGAATGCTGATGTCGAATTTTTTAGCCATTTCGGCAGCTGTTACCAGGCGTTTGGTTTGCAGCTGTGTTACCATGGCGGTAAGTCTCGAAACGCGCAAAGTATCTTTTACAGGCATGGGGTAAAGATAAATTCAAAATTCAAGATTCAAAATTTAATGGGAGTTAGAAAGTGACTAAGTTACCGGGTTGCAAGTTACCAAGTTGTAAAGTTGAGTCAGCCAACTTTCAAACTTTCTAAACTTTTTAACTTGCAACTTTTTATCTTTTAACTTTAACGGTGTATTTCCTTATAAAATAACCGATCATTGGCCCCAATACGATGCTTGGCAGTAGCCAGGGCAGCCACGAAGGAATGCGTAAAGATGAGAAAAGCGAAGCATTTACCACCACAAAAGCGGTAATAGCGGCAATGTAAGTTCCTATCATCATTCCGATATGGCGGCGCAACCAGGCCAGGGGAGGAAGCTCCTGCTTTTGCATCAGCATTACATTTTCGCGGGTATTGCTAACTATCAAAAAAATGCTGATGCCGCCAAATACCATCAGCACAATGTGAAGTGAGCTGATCATAAAAAACGCATTTACAGCGCCTGCACCCAGCACCAGCCAATCAGCCGCAGCCGGTTGCAGTGATTTGCTTTTAATAGCCCTGAAGCCGGAATAGTTCATGTAAAAGGAAAAAACGGCGATCATGAGCAGGAACGAATTGTTTTTGACCACAGAAATAATGAGGGCACTGATGGCGACACCCAGCATGCCGTAAAAAAATAGTTTGCCAGACAGCCGGTGAAGTTTTTTGCCTTTGGCAGCCATAAGGGCAATACCGCCTATGAACAAGGCCAGAAAGCCGCTGATGATGTGTATAACAAGGGTGATGTTTAAAAAAAGAGTCATATGCCTGGATTTAAAATTTTTACAAAGATGAAAGACTAACTGCCTAATTACAAGCTGTTTGGGGACAATGGTAAGCAGTGGGACAAACGGGAAGGATGAAGGGAGCAATGGAAACCTATGCGGGAGCACCGGCCAGCCGGTTTTTAATTTCATCGTTCCACTGACGGGATACCGGCACCAAGACCTCTGTTTGATGCAGGTGTAATTTGTAGCCCTGTGCGTTGCCTGAAACGTGCTTTACCTGGTTAAGGTTTACCAGGTAGCTTTTATGGCAGCGGAACAGCTGTGTATCTGAGGCCAATTTTTCGGCCACATTTTTTAGCGAATTACGGATAAGTTTTCGTTTCACCTGGTTTTGTTGCAGGTAAAATACTTCCACGTAATTATCTGCCGCGCGGATATATAACAGATCACCAGGCTTCAGGCCGAGGTCATCGCCCCCGTTTTCAGATGGAATGATAAGCAACCCATTGCCGGATGCAGCAAGGGGCCTTAATGGCTCGGAGGGCTCACCCGTGTTTAATTGTGTATTGATAAGCCCCGAGCCCTGCTCGTATTTTCTTTTTAAGCGGGCTTCTTTTAACAGTATGGAAATACTGACGGGAAAGATGCCAATGGCCAGTGTATAAGTTTCAATAATAAACAGCGCGCGCAGCGAGACATGGAACTGCTGTACAAAGCCCCCAAAAAAAAGATTGGCCAGGCCGATCAGGGAGATGTTTATCATTGCCCAGAGTCCTTCGTGACCCACTGTCCAATGCTCTTCGGCAAACCAGGCCGGCAGAGAAGTAAATACAACAATGTTGAGAAGTGCCATAACGGCAAAGGTGGTAAGCCCATACCCAAGACTGATGGTGAAGATACGCTGAGAAAGCGCAGCCAAACCAAAGGGGCGGAATATAAACAGAAAAAGAAATACAAAGCTGCTAAAGAGCACGCAGGTGAGCCACCGCCGGGCCACGGAAGTTTGCAGCTGGTAAGGCTTTTGCAGGGTACGCCGTATTAAGGAAATGAACCCGTTTTTCACTTCCTAATATTAAGTAAAATTTTCTGAATGCAGTTTTGTACCTAATCAAAATACTGGCTGCCCGATGCCGTGATGCCTGTAACGCTGATACTGCCGCGGCGGATCTGCAGCTTCCCTTCGTTGCTTTCCATTTTAACGCCGTCTTTGTTCAGCCGGATAGTGCCCGAGCCGCTTTGCAGGTTAAAGCTCAGATCCTCCATTTTATTTTTCAGGTTCATTTTAATATCGCCATAGCTGGCGTTTAAGTCGATGGTTTTTACCACTTCAATATTTTTACCGTGAATATCGCCCGACTGTGTTTTGATGTCTACGCTGCCCCGGCAATCGTTGGCCTCCACATCGCCGTACACCGAATGAATGCTGAGCGCACCGCTTTGATCGTCAAGGCGGATATTGCCCGATGAGGAATGAAGGATGACATCGCCGGTAATATGACTCAGTGCCTGGTCGCCGTAGGAAGAGCTTACAGACACAGGGCCCTTGATGGTTTTCAGCTCTACCTTACCGGATGAGGAGCGGATGGTAACCGACGCGGTAATTGCAGAAAGCGAAATATTGCCATAGCTGCTGGTAATAGCCACTTTTTTGCCGGTAATATTATTGCCTCTCACCGACCCGGAAGAGGAGCTCACGCGCACTTCACCCGCAATGTCATCTAAAACCGTATTGCCATAGCTGCTGCTGATGTCTGCATCGCCTTCCACATCTTCCAGCTGTATATTGCCTGATGAAGAGGTCAGCTTCAGGTTGCCATGGATGTCTTCGGCCTGGATATGACCGTAGGACAGCCGGCAGCTTACCTGACCTTCGATAAGATTAAGCGTAGCGTTGCCCGAGCTTGATTTAACCGTAAGGTGCGTGTGCAGGCGCTCGGCTTTTATGTGGCCGTAAGGCGTTGTGAGCTCGCACACGGGGCCCGAAAGATTGCTGGCAGTAATGTTACCGCTGGAGTTTTTGATGATGATGGAAGTTTGCGCCGGTACCTGCAGGTTGAGGTAACCGCTGTAATTCATAGAGCCGGCAAATACCATAGGCGCCTTTTTAGTGTTGTGAACGGTAACAATCAATGCCGTGTCCTTGCGCTCATAACTTACACGGTATTGGGGCTTTCTCACAATCATGCCCTTAAATTCGTATTTCATTTCACCGGTCATTTTTATATGGTCTTCAGCGTGTGAGGTGATGGTTACGTCGCAGAACGCACCGTTTATTTCCAGGCGCTTTACACCCTTTAATAACGTATCTACCGCAACCCGGCCCGAGGTGTCTTCGTTTCGGCCGCCGCGGGGTTTTGGATTAGGGGCATTGTGTGTTCCTGATGGAGCAGGGCCACCGTAATAAGATGTTGCGTCTTTTTCGGGCGGGGCTTCAGGTGCCTGTGCAACAGCAGTGTCAATGGCCGGCGGTGTTTGTTGCGGAGGTTCCGGAGCGGGCCGGAGCGGCTGTTCGGCAATGGTTTCGTGTTTTTCGGGTGAGGGCGACATGGTAGGAATGGTAAAGTGCTGCAATGGTTTTTGTGGCGTATCAATGGCCGGCTTATTTACAGGAAGCACGTGCTGAACCGGCCGGTGAGGTTCGGTGGGCATTTGCGAACCCTTATAAAGAATGGCTACCGTAGTGATCACGGCCACGCTCATGCCGGTGAACAGCCATTTAAAGCCGGGGCCCATAAAGCCGGTTTTGCTTCCAAGCTTGCCAAGCATTTCTTTTTCTTTTTGCAGGCCGGGCACTATCAAAGGCTCGGCGCTAAATGCGGTTATCATTTCCATATCCATCAGTTTTTGGGTTAATGCATCGGGTTCCTGTTCAAGCAGGCGCATCTTAAACAGCTCGTGGAGCTCTTTATCTGTAATTATGTTATCCTGCCTGTTCATTTAATTTTTTACTGATTTGTTCTTTTAAGCGCTGGTAATACACCTTTAGCTGGTCTTCGGGCCGGTTTACATAAAAGGCTATTTCCGAATAGGGCCGACCTTCGCTGCGCATGAGCAGCAGCATGCGCTGCCAGTCTTCCATCTTATCCAGCGCAGCATTCAGCGCTTTTAACTTTGTATTTTCGGGCTGTTCGTCCTTTCCTGTTTCTTCGGCGGCAAGCGGCTGCTCATTACCTGTTAACGGCACTGGTTTTTCTATCTTCCTCGTATCCCGATAGTGGTTGCGCAGGTAATTGATAAAGATCTTGAACGAAAAGGAAGCAAACTTTTCTTCGGATTGAAACTCATAATTTTTATAAGAATCAATCACTTTATAAAGGGTTTTGTAAACCAGCTCCCATGCTTCGTCTTCGTCGAGCTTCCACGAATACACGGCATAGGAGTACAGCTTTTTGCCGTAGCGCCGGTAAAGTTCAGCAATGAACTCATGCCTGCTTAAATGCCCGAGCCGGTATGTTTCTGTCATCTCCCTGGTCACAAGGTAATCAAAAGCCTGTTTAATAGATAGAACACAAACAGGTAACAGGGGCGAATTCAAAATTTAAAATTCAAGATTCAAAAGGTGGGAGAAGCCAAGAAGCAGGAGGCAAGACTTAAAACCTGGAGGCAGATTCGGCAGTCAAAATACACCACGCTATTGCGAGGCAAAAGGAGGATTACAGCGGCCGAAGCAATCTTTTAGACCTTGCTAAAAGAACAGATTACTTCGGGCCGGGTATTTTGGTGTAAAGCCCTCGTAATGACATGGAATTTTGAATGATGAGTTTTTGAATGCTAAACGAGGGCCACCAACCGGCCGCTGAGCAGAGCCGAAGCGAAGAGAGGCAAGAAGCAGGAAACAAAAGGAATTCAAAATTTAAAATTCAAGATTCAAAAGGTGGGAGGAGCCAAGAAGCAGGAGGCAAGACTTAAGACGAAAGACCTGGAGGCAGATTCGGCAGTCAAAATACAGCACGCTATTGCGAGGCAAAAGGAGGATTACAGCGGCCGAAGCAATCTTTTAGACCTTGCTAAAAGAACAGATTACTTCGGACCGGGTATTTTGTTTTAAAGCCCTCGTAATGACAGCGTATGGAGCAGGAAACAAGAGGCAATACCTGAAGAAAGGAATTCAAAATTTAAAATTCAAAAGGGGAAGAGGCAGGATACAAGAAGCAAGACAAGATGAAAGACCGGGAACTAGGATTTTTAATCTTTTTAAATTTTGCCTTAAAAACTTTTGACTTAGTTTTTCCCCTCGTATTTCTCAATAATGGTCCTTACCAGCTTGTGACGGATCACATCGGTATTATCCAGCTCGATGATGCTGATGCCATCTACTTTTTTTAACAGGCGCACGGCCTGTAGCAGGCCGCTGGGCTGCTTGCTGGGCAGGTCTATCTGCGTGGCATCGCCGGTAACTATAAATTTGGCATTGGCGCCCATCCGCGTCAAAAACATTTTCATCTGGCTTTCGGTGGTGTTCTGCGCTTCGTCCAGTATCACAAAGGCATTGTCGAGCGTGCGCCCCCGCATAAAGGCCAAAGGGGCAATCTGTATGGTGCGGCTCTCGATGTATTGATTCAGTTTTTCGGCGGGCACCATGTCGTTCAGCGCGTCGTAAAGCGGCTGCATGTAAGGGTCCAGTTTTTCCTTCAGGTCGCCGGGCAAAAAGCCCAGGTTCTCGCCGGCTTCCACGGCCGGGCGTGTAAGGATGATGCGTTTTACTTCCTTGTTTTTAAGGGCTTTTACAGCCAGCGCCACCGCTGTGTAGGTTTTGCCGGTTCCGGCAGGGCCAATGGCAAACAGCATATCGTTCTTCAGAATATCGCGCATCATGCGGCGCTGGTTTTCGGTTTTGGCCTTAATTACCAGCCCGTTGTTGCCAAACAGAATAATGTCGTTGTTCAGCGCATCTTCTTTCGATTCCACCAGGTTGTCGCCGGTTTGGCCCAGCAGCCGCTCAATCACCGTATCGGTGAGCACGCCGCTTTTGTGATAATTGTCCACCAGCAGGTCCAGTTTTTTTTCAAAGCGGCTTATTTCAGCAGGCTCGCCCAGCACTTTAAGGGAATAACCGCGGGCTATCAGTTTTAATTTTGGAAAGTGCTTTTTGATCACATTCAGCTTCACATCGTTCACACCATAAATCTCAACAGGCTCTACGCTATCCAGGGTAATAATCTTTTCGGTCATACGTCGGTCAATTAACAGGCAACGAGGGTTTTTGTTTATAACCCTGTTAATCTATCTTTCAAGTTTAAAAAATTAACGGTATAAATAATAATTATTTTTGAACAAAATGAGCATCGTTACTCTCACAACAGACCTTGGCTACCGCGACCCATACCTGGCCATTGTGAAAGCACGGCTCATTGCCCAAAACCCCTCACTGCAAATTATAGACCTGAGCTGCGACATTAAAGAGAACAACATTTCGGATGCCGCCTTTATTCTTAAAAACTCGCTGCCTTATTTTCCCGACGATACCATCCACCTGGTGGCCGTTAAATTTATTGTGAATAAAAGCGAGCTCAACAGGAATGCTGGCGTTGACAATTCGCGCTACCTGCTCACACGATATAAAAACCAATACATACTTTGCCCCGATAATGGCCTGCTTACACTAATAGATGGGGAATTTAACGCACCCGTGTACCAGGTGTATTACGAGGGCGACAACAAACATCATTTTTTTTTAAAGGATGTATTTGTGGATGCCGCCCTGCATCTGGCAAAAAAAAGCAAGATGGAGGATATTGCCGCGCCGGTGTCTGATTACTACCGCGCTGCCCAGTTTGAAAGTTTTGTGAACGGCAACCTGCTGCGCGGCAAAGGCATTTACGTGGATGATTTTGGCAACATTATCACCAACATTACCCGCCAGAAGTTTACCGAAGTAATAGGCCGCCGCAATTTTACCATCACCCTGCCGGGTGCACGCATCAGCTGTATTTACAATTCGTACGAAGATGTAAAATACGGCAATCCGCTGGTGTTGTTTAACAGCTTTGATTACCTGGAAGTGGCCGTTAACGGCAAAAGCGCGTTTAACATGCTTTGCCCGCGTGATGTTGGCCATACTTTTGATTTTAATTTACTGGTTGAATTTTATGATTAAACGCATTGTAAAAATGGGATTTAAGCCCGAACATGTGGCGGCATTTAAAGCTGTTTTTGAAGCCAACTGGCCGGCCATTCGCAATTTTGAGGGCTGTAGCCATGTAGAGCTGCTGCAGGACGAGGGCGACCCCTGCGTTTTTTTTACTTACAGCCTGTGGGAAAGCCAGGCGCACCTGGATGCCTACCGCAACTCAGAGCTGTTTACCCGCGTGTGGGGCTCCACCAAAATACTGTTTAACGCCAGGCCGCAGGCATGGAGTTTGAAAGAACTTGTTTTTAATTAAATGTTTTAATCATGGAAACCTTCCAGGAGCTGATCGCATCGCCCATTCCCGTTGTGGTTGATTTTTATGCCGACTGGTGCGGACCCTGCCAGGCCATGGCGCCGCTTATTCAGGAGCTGGCTGGCCAGTATAAGGGCAAGGCCCGCATTGTGAAGATCAACATCGATAAAAATCAAAGTGCCGCCCGTGCCTACCAGGTGGAAGCGGTGCCCACCTTTATTATTTTTAAAAACGGCAGGCTGCTTTGGCGCCACGCCGGCGCGCTCGATAAAATAACGCTTGAAAAACAACTCAAGGTCTTTGCGTAAAAACGCTCTTAGCGTATTTTACTTGTCCATTATTTTCCTCATTTGCTAAAATGTCGTTAGTTTAGAAGCTGCCTCAAAAACACCCAAAAGCTATGCTGAACTTGTTTCAGCATCTCTTGATCACCTAGTTTTGCTGGGGAACAGACCCTGAAATAAATTCAGGGTGACCGCAAAATTAGTTTTTGAGATAGCTTCTAGCCTCTATTAACGGCTTGGTGCGTGGCATCATTTTTAAGGGAGTGGATAAAACCCTTTTATGAGGAAGCTCCTTAACAATTATTCCTGCTATTCGCTCAAAGTGCTTATTGGCAGCATCATCCTGGTGATTGCGGCCGTGGTTACCACCCGCCAGCTGTTCAAAGAAAAGCTGAAATCAGCGCTGCGCGATGCAGCAGACTGAAAAATAGTTCTTAATCTTGCTGATTGAAAATAGTTTTTCATGAAGTTAAGCGCAAACACCCCTGTCAGCCAGATCCTTCTTTATGTATTAATAGCCGCCTGCCTGGTGATGAGCCTTGGCCTCGCCTTTCAGCTCTCATTTTTAAAACCGGCCCTGCCATATTTTTTTCTATTGGCATGTTTTGTGTTTTTTATTTTTCAACCGGTGAACGACCTGCGTTTTCTGGCAGCAATGGCCGGCGTAATGCTGATGGTATTTGGGCTGGAGCTGCTGGCGCTTAAAACCGGCTGGGTGTTTGGCCACTACCGGTTTGGCTACGGCCTGGGATCAAAACTCTATGGCGTTTCCTGGGTATTTGTTCTCTCCTGGGCTGTTTTAACCGGCGCTTCGGTGATGGTGATTTCAAGCCATGTGGATAACCGGTGGGCAACTGCACTGCTGGCCGCGCTACTGGTGGTGCTGGTATATTTTTTAGCGGAGCGTTCGGTGGGCTCTTTAAATTTCTGGTATGTAAAAAACGGCTCTTTGCACGCCTACCTGGGTCGCTTTGCGGCAAGCGCTTTTATCGCTTTTTGTTTCGGCCCGGTTTTAAAAAGCGGCGATGCACGCTCAGGCTGGACGTTTATTGGCCTGCTTGTTTTTTTCTTTGGCGTGCTGGCCATTGCCCGCGAGTTGTAACTGCCTGCGTTTCTTTTAAAGAACGGCCAATTAAAAAACAGGGGCTGCCACTTGTTCAATCGTTTGGTTTTTTAAGCCGATTAAGGCTAATTTAGTGTTTAATTTATCAGGCAGGCTTTTTACATACTTACCCTGTTTCTTCTGCTGGCGGGCCCGGGAGCGGAAGCCCAGCAATATTTTTTTAAGAATTACAGCGTGGAGAACGGGCTGCCGTTCATCCAGATCTCGTGCATGTATCAGGATGAGAAAGGCTACCTGTGGAGCGGCGGTTATGGCGGCCTGAGCCGTTTCGACGGCAAGCAGTTCCTCAACTTCAATGCTAAAAACGGCTTGCTGGGTCATAATGTAAGCGCCATTTGCGAAGACGACCGGGGCAATATGCTGATAGGCACCAACAAGGGCCTCAGCGTGCTGCGCGATAAAAAATTTGCGCGCTACAACAAAGCCAATGGCTTTGACAATGTGACGGTAACGGCGCTTTGCCGGGGCTTTCAGCACGCCATGTACGTGGGCACGGCAAAGGGCCTATACCTGTTCAGCAACGGCCGGTTTTCGGTTGTAAAACAGCTACGCGCATATAAGATCAATTGTATGTTTAAAGCCGATCTACCCTTGTTATATGTGGGCACCGATGATGGGCTGATCTTGTTTAATAACGATACATTAAAAGTGCTGCGCAGGGCCAACGGTTTGCCTTCGGAAAGGATCACCTGCATGGCCCGCTTTAAGGATTTTCTGGCCATAGGCACCACCCATGGCTTAAGCCTGTATCACCTTGCCACCGGAAAGTTTACGAACTATCATATTGAAAACGGCCTGATTGATGAGGAGATTCTGGCCCTGCAGGAGCAGAACGGCCGTTACCTTTGGATCGGGTCGCAAAACGGGCTGCTGCGTTTTGACGGCAAACAGTTCAGCTACTACAACATTGCCCCGCAAAACAATGCCAACTATGTAAAATGTATTTTGCACGATCGCGAGGACAATATGTGGATGGGCACGCACAGCGGCCTGTTCCGCTACCGCGATAATTCCTTTTCAACCTTCGATAAAATAAACGGGCCCGGCAATGCCTTTATTTACCAGGTCTTCAGGGACCGGCACAACGACCTGTGGATCACTTCCAACAATTGCGGCATATTCAGGTACGCGCAGGGTTATTTTAAGCGTTATGGCGCAAAAGACGGCCTGAATTCGGCCACCTGCATGAGCGGGCTGGAAGATTACGAAGGCCGCCTGATGTTTGGCACACACAACGGCCTGTACCAGTTTAAGAATAACCGGTTTTACCCGGTGCCGCTGCCTCCGGCTTTTCGCGGGCCCTTTGCCATGGTGTTTCAGGCCACCGACAGCACG
This sequence comes from Bacteroidia bacterium, assembly GCA_044221905.1. Lineage (GTDB taxonomy): Bacteria > Bacteroidota > Bacteroidia > B-17B0 > Aurantibacillaceae > Aurantibacillus. The sequence goes on along the minus strand of JBGAOE010000001.1, from coordinate 1,306,397 downwards.
CTTTGGATTGGCGGCACCAATGGTGTGGCATCGCTGGTTTGGAAAAAAAACGTTCCGTATGTAAAATTTTATCCCATTCATTCAAAAGTTGACTTTACTGTATATGGTATTTGCCAGGGCGCCGGGCCGCGCGAAATGTACTTTGGCACTTTTCATGCCGGCCTGTATAAGCTGGTAAACGACAGCCTGGTGCACCTGAGCACTAATCTGAAACTGAACGAGGATGATTTTTTTTCGCTGAGGTATTTAAACGGTTATCTTTTTTCGGCATCGCTCAATGGGCTGCTGGTGCTGGATACAAAAACAAACATGCTCAAACGCATTGCCAATAACGACGGCCTTAACTCGGAGCTGGTATATGCCATTGGCTTTGCCGAAAACCATAACACCCTGTGGATTGGCACCAACCAGGGCATTAACAAGCTCAACTTTAAAAAATATATGAATGGGGGCGAGGTTGAAATAAAAAGCTTTGGCAAGCAGGAGGGGTTTGACGGTGTGGAGTGCAACAGCAATGGCATTTGGGAAGATAAAGACGGAACGCTGTGGTTTGGCACCATAAACGGCCTGATAAAACACGAGCCATTTAATTTTAAGAAAAACCTGGTGGAGAATAACACCATTATCCAGGACATTAAAATATTGAACGAAGATACAATAGCGGCCGACCGCCTGGTGCTGCCCAGCAATTACAACACCATTGCCTTTTATTACCGGGGCATTTGCCTCACCAATCCCGATAAGGTGCTTTACCAGAAAAAGCTGGAAGGGCTGGAAAAAGAATGGAGCACGCCAAGCGCCGAAGACTACAGCAAGTATGCCAACCTGGCGCCCGGAAATTATACCTTCAAAATAAAATCGTGCAATAACGAAGGCATCTGGAACGGGCGTGAAACCAGCTTTTCCTTCCGCATTCGCCCGCCTTTTTATCTTACCTGGTGGTTTTTGCTGTTGGGCGCCGTAATATTATTTGCAGGAATTTATGTTACGTTTATGTTAAGGATCTACAACATCAAAAAAAAGCAGCGCCAGGATTTTGACCGTAAGGTGGAAATGAGCAAGGTGGAGTTAAAAGCGCTGCGCTCGCAAATGAATCCGCATTTTATTTTTAATTCGCTTAATTCGATCCAGCATTATATTTTTAACAACCGCAGCGATGAAGCCATTAAATACCTGAGCAAATTTGCCCGCCTGGTGCGCCTGATCTTAAACAATTCGGACAAGCCCACGGTAACGGTTGGCGAAGACCTGGAGGCCCTGAAGCTTTACCTGGAGCTGGAGCAGATGCGGTTTGAGGGCAAATTTGATTACGAAGTGGTGATGGATGACAGCGTGGACGTGGATTATGATATTATGCCGCCATTGTTAATGCAGCCTTACGTAGAAAATGCTATCTTGCACGGTCTTAACCCAATGCCTGTAAAAGGAAAATTGACCATAAAGCTGAGTTCTAAAAATAATTTTTTAATTTGCACTATTACTGACAATGGTATTGGGCGCGAGCGTGCTGCAGAAATTAAGCGTACCATGCCATTTGGCAAGTACAAATCAATGGGCATGAAAATAACCGAAGACCGGCTGAGGCTATTGAATGAGATAAACAGCTCGCAACTGAGCGTTATTATAAACGATTTGAAGGATACCGATAACCGTCCGCTGGGTACCCAGGTGGAACTATTTGTACCCCTGAACGGCTAAAACCACACACCATGATCAAAACCGTAATTATTGAAGACGAACAAAAAAGCCGCGACATGCTGGCGGCCATTATTCAAAAAAACTGTCCCGAACTGGATGTTATTGCCCTTGGCCGCGATGTAAAGGAAGGCGTGGAGCTGATCAGGAACCAAAAGCCTGAGCTGGTGTTTCTCGACATCAGCATGCCTGATGGCAGCGGTTTTGACCTGCTGGAGCAGGTGGCCGGCAGCAAGTTTGAGCTTATATTCGCCACAGCCAGCGATCAGCACGCTATTCGTGCCATTAAATACAGCGCCTGCGATTATTTGCTCAAGCCTATTGATATTGACGAGCTGAAGGCCGCAGTGGCCAAGGTGATCAAAAAGAAAAACGCGGTGCCCAACATGGAAAACCTGCAGTTCCTTATCCAGCACCTGAAACGCTCCGACGAAAACTTTCAGAAAATTACATTGCCTACCGGCAACGCTTATGAAATAGTGAATGTAAAGGACATTATACGCTGCGAGGCCGATGGCAGCTATACCACCTTTTTTCTGAGCGACAAGCGCAAGCTGATGGTAAGCGCCGGGCTGAAGCACTACGAGGAATTGCTGCCCGAAAGCGAGTTTATCCGCGTGCACCATCACCACCTCATTAACATGAACCACGTGCTGCGCTTTTTAAAGGAAGACGGTGGCTACGCGGTAATGTCGGACGGTACCCGCATCGAAATTTCACGGCGTAAAAAGGAAGCCTTTATGGAGAAGCTCACTAAATCGTAACAGAGTAAAACCACGTGCGCAGAACCTCTTGTTTTAAAGGTATTTACGTTGGCAGAGCCCATTATCAGTGCGTTTACCACTTGTCAAACAAACCAAGCCACTTATTTAAAACGTCCCAAAAAGATTCTTTAATCCTGTAATTTTACAGTACGTTCTTTATTAAGGGTTTTGTTTATAACAAAAAATTAAGCCGTCGGTGGATTTTGGAGATTTTCTACCGGCGGCTTTTTTATTTTCCCTTACTGCTGCGCGGCTTGTGGGTGTTTTCGCAATAATTGTGAATATTCTGCCTCTAAACAGCTGTGTAACAATTAAAAAAAAAGCAGTATATTTGCCTGAATTTTAAAACCTTAAAATTCAATCTCAATGACTTCCAACTTTTTACCTGACAAGTTTGCTCCCGAAGGGCTCACTTACGACGATGTTTTACTCGTTCCGGGCTATTCAGAGGTTTTACCGCGCGAAGTAAATATCTCCTCCTATTTTACCAAAAACATTAAGATAAATACACCCGTGGTTTCGGCGGCGATGGATACCGTCACCGAGCACAGCATGGCCATTGCCATTGCCCAGGAAGGCGGCATAGGCGTGTTGCACAAAAACATGAGCATTGAAGAGCAGGCCGAGCAGGTGCGCAAGGTAAAACGCAGCGAAAGCGGCATGATCATGGATCCCGTAACCATGCCTGGCACCTCTACCATTGCCGATGCGCTGAAGCTGATGACCGATAACAAGATTGGCGGCATTCCTGTAGTGGATAAGAATCACAAGCTGCTGGGCATTGTTACCAACCGCGACCTGCGTTTTGAAAAAAACTTTAAAAAACCGGTGGTGGATATTATGACACCGCAATCGCGGCTGATTACCGTACCAAACGGCACTTCGCTTAAAAAAGCGGAGGAAATTCTGCAGAACCATAAAATTGAAAAGCTGCCCATTGTGGATAAAGCCAACAAGCTGGTGGGTTTAATTACCTATAAGGATATTATAAACGTAAAAGTGCGCCCCAATGCCTGCAAGGATGAAATGGGCCGCTTGCGCGTAGCTGCAGCGGTGGGTGTAACCGCCGATACCCTTGAGCGCGTGGATGCGCTGGTGGCTGCCGGTGTGGATGCTATTATTATTGATACAGCCCACGGGCACAGCAACAGGGTAATTGATAAGCTGAAAGAAGTTAAGAAGAAATACAAAAACCTGCAGGTGGTGGTTGGCAACATTGCCACGGGCAAAGCCGCATTGGACCTCGCAAAGGCCGGTGCCGACGCCGTAAAAGTAGGTATAGGTCCGGGCTCTATTTGCACCACGCGGGTTATTGCCGGTGTGGGCGTGCCGCAATTGTCGGCCATTATGGATGTGGCCGCCGCGCTCAAAGGAAAAGACATTCCCATTATTGCCGATGGCGGTATCCGCTTTACCGGCGACGTGGTAAAAGCACTGGCCGCCGGCGCCTCTACAGTAATGATGGGTGGCATGTTTGCCGGCACAGAGGAAAGCCCTGGCGAGACCATTATTTTTGAAGGCCGTAAATTCAAATCGTACCGCGGCATGGGCTCGCTGGAGGCTATGCAAAAAGGCAGCAAAGACCGCTACTTCCAGGATGCGGAGGATGACATTAAAAAGCTGGTGCCCGAAGGAATCACGGGTCGTGTGCCATACAAAGGCAGCCTTTCTGAGATTGTTTACCAGATCATTGGCGGCCTAAGGGCGGGCATGGGCTACACAGGCGCTAAAAACATGAAGGCCCTGCAGGAAGCAAAGTTCATCCGCATCACGGCCTCGGGTATCCGCGAAAGCCACCCGCACGATGTGGTAGTAACACGCGAAGCTCCGAACTATAGCCGCTAACCAGAAATTATAAATGTTGAATGATAAATTTTAAATTTGCGGCTTATTCAACATTCAACATTTAAAATTCAACATTCTTTAGTATGATTCTTCCAATAGTTGTATACGGCGATCCGGTTCTCAGGAAAGTGGGGGTTGATATTGATAAAGATTACGAAGGGCTTGATCAGCTGATAAAAGACATGTTTGAAACCATGTACCGTGCAAAAGGCGTGGGCCTGGCAGCGCCGCAAATCGGCAAAGCCATCCGCCTGTTTGTGGTGGATACCGAGCCCTTTGCCGAATCGGACGATGAAGAGGAAGAAGACGATGAATTTACACCCGAGCAGCGTAAAGAGCTCAAAGCTTTTAAAAAAGTATTTATCAATGCCCGTATCCTCGATGAGGCGGGCGAGGAGTGGAAATTTAACGAAGGCTGCCTGAGCATTCCAAAAATAAGGGAGGATGTAAGCCGCAAGTCCGATATTGAGATCGAGTACCTGGACGAGAATTTTGTAAAGCACCGCGAAAAATACAACGGTGTGATTGCGCGTGTGATCCAGCACGAGTACGATCACATTGAAGGCAAGCTGTTTACCGACAAGATCAGCCCCTTTAAGCGCAAAATGCTGTCGGGCAAGCTCACCGATATTGCCAACGGCAAAACCAGCGCCGATTATAAAATAAAAGTTTACAAGCCTAAAAAGTAACCACATGCGGTTTTATCTTTTTGCAGCGGTTTTATCAATATGTTTTGCATTCGTTGGCTGCTCAACGTCTCATCAAGAGCAGGCGCCCGTTGCCAAAACCACGTTGGAAGACTCGCTGAAAGCGGCGGAGCGGGCTAAAATTTTTATGACGGATTGCAAAAAGCTGCACCGCGAAGCCCTGCGCATGGACAGCATTTTGCTGCGCGCCACCGAAATAAATAAAACCGATGCGTCTAAGGCGATGGTAGCCTTTACCGATCTGGCACATTATTGTCCCGGCGATAGCCTGAGCCCCATTTATCTCATAAAAACGGCGCAGGTGGCGCAGGCCATTAACAACGTGCCCCAGGCCAAGGTGGCACTCGATAAATGCATCGGCGATTATCCTAATTTTAAAGACCGTGCAGCGGCTCTCTTTCTTCTGGCGCAGCTTTATGACGAGGTGACTTACCTGAATAACGAGGAGCAGGCCAAAGAGCTTTATCAGAAAATAATAAATGAATACCCGAAAAGCCCATGGGCAAGCAGTGCCAAAGGCGCCCTTCGCTTTATCGGTAAAACCGATGCTGAGATTATTAAGGAGCTCGAGAAGAAGCATCAATAAAGGGAAGGATTAAAGATGAAGGATAAAAGATTAAAGACGAACGGTTCCTGCCTAATCATCCATCACCAATCTTCCGTCATCAATTTTAAATCATCCATCTTAAATCTTCAATCATCCATTGTATGAATCCTCCCAAACACCTCCTCACCATTGGCATTTTAGGCGCTGTGGCCGTAGCTCTTGGTGCCCTCGGTGCGCATTTTTTGAAAGGCAAGCTCGATACAGGGCTTATTACACCCGATCAGCTCAACGGTTTTGATACTGCCGTAAAATACCAGATGTACCATGTGCTGGCCATGCTGCTGGTAGTGGCGCTTAAGAATAATTATGCCGGGCGCCCGTTAACCTGGGCATATCACTTTTTTTTGTGGGGCATTATTTTGTTCAGCGGCTCGCTGTATTTATTGTGCACCCGCCACCTGTTGGGTATGGACGGCTTGCGGTTTCTGGGCCCCATTACTCCCCTGGGTGGTATTTTATTTGTGGCCGGCTGGTTATGCCTGGCGGCTGCAGCTTTTGGCAAAAAAGCCTGAAATTATTTTACGGCCCGGTAATTGCTTAACCGGTAATAATTAGCATCTTTACACATAAAACCACGTTTATGAAGAATTTTCTTTTTGTTTTAAGCGGTGTATTATTCCTGGGCCTGGCGGCCTGCAAATCAAAAGCCAAAACACAAAGCAGCTCCCCACCGGAAGCTACTGCTGCCACGCAACAAACAGTGTATAAAGGAGTTAGCAACGACTCCTGTGCGGTGGAAATGGCCTTTGGCAGTTATGGATCGGGCATCGATGGCAAAGCCCTGGATGCTGCGGTGGCAAAGATCACAGCTAAAAATCTAAAATATTCGGCAAAAAGCATTGGTCGTGAAGGAGAAACGCGCCTCTGTTTGCCACTCACCGAACTGAAGGAAAAGGATAAAAAGGACTTTATTGAGCAGTTGAAAAAAATTGCTGCTGAAGGCCAATTGGTCTCAGTATCAATAAGATAAAATTGAATTCGCCCCTCTTTATTGTGGAAAAACGGACTGACCCAGTACCGTTTTTTTTTGTACTTTTGTGGAAACTTACATTAACTTAATATAGCTTATTTAGAATGAATGAAATTGGTTTAAAGGCGCAGGATGCTTCTGTAGCCCAACTTGGTCTTTCAAATGTTGAGATGGCTTTTTGGAACCTTCAGCCCAGCGAGCTGGTTGAAGAATGTATTATTCGCGGAGAGGGAGTTTTAACGGATGTTGGCGCTTTGGCCATGGATACCGGTGAGTTTACCGGCCGTTCCCCTAAAGACAAATTTGTGGTTTATGATGAGAATACCAAAGACAGCGTTTGGTGGGGAGATGTGAACAACCGCTTTGAATCTGATAAATTTGACAGCCTGCACAACCGCATGCTGGCCTACCTGAGCGGTAAAGAAATATGGGTGCGCGATGCGTATGCCTGTGCCGACCCCGCGCACCGTATCAACATCCGTGTAGTGAACGAGTTTCCGGCTCATAACCTGTTCTCTTACAACCTGTTCCTGCGTCCAACCGCAGAAGAGATCAAAACTTTCAAACACGACTGGCTGATCATTAACGCCCCGGGCTTTAAAGCCGATCCTAAAATTGATGGCACCCGCCAGCACAACTTTGCGATCATCAACTTTACTAAAAAAACCATCCTGATTGGTGGTACCGCTTATACCGGCGAGATCAAAAAATCTATCTTTTCGGTGCTGAACTATATTTTACCGCACGAGAAAAAAGTATTAAGCATGCACTGCTCGGCCAACATTGGCAAAAGTGGCGACACTGCTATTTTCTTCGGCCTTTCGGGTACCGGCAAAACTACCCTGAGCGCCGATCCTAACCGCAAGCTGATTGGCGACGATGAGCACGGCTGGAGCGACAAAGGCGTATTTAACTTTGAAGGTGGCTGCTACGCCAAATGCGTGGACCTTACCGCCGAAAAAGAGCCGCAGATCTTCAACGCCATTAAATTTGGCTCGCTGCTCGAAAACATTGATTTTTATGAGGGGACTACAACTGTAGACTATGCCAACATCTCTAAAACCGAGAATACCCGCGTAAGCTATCCTTCTAATTATATCGACAACGCCGTAAGCCCTGCAGTGGGCGATATTCCCAAAAACATTTTCTTCCTTACCTGTGATGCTTTTGGCGTGCTGCCTCCTATCAGCAAGCTGAGCGCCGGCCAGGCCATGTACCACTTCATCAGCGGCTATACTGCAAAAGTGGCCGGCACCGAAATGGGCATTACCGAGCCTACCACCACCTTCTCTGCCTGCTTTGGTAAAGCGTTTTTACCGCTGCACCCTACCAAGTATGCCGAGCTGCTGGGCGAAAAGCTGAAAAAACACAACGTGAATGTATGGCTGCTCAATACCGGCTGGGTAGGCGGCGCTTATGGCGTTGGCAGCCGCATCAAATTATCGTACACCCGTGCGTTAATTACGGCAGCCTTAACCGGCGAGCTGGACAAGGTAGAGTACGGAACCACTCCTTACTTTAAATTAAAATTCCCGAAAGCCTGCCCGGGCGTGCCGGCAGAAATTCTGGAACCGGAAAATGCCTGGAAGGACAAAGACGCTTTCAACAAAAAAGCACAAAGCCTGGCGGGTTCTTTCCTCAAAAACTTTGAGCAATACGCTTCTGCTGCCAATGAAGAAATTCTGGCAGCCGCCCCAAGGGTGGAAGTAACCGCATAAGTTTAAACAATCAGTTGATAAACAAAAAATCCCCGTTGCCTGGCAGCGGGGATTTTTTATTTGGAAGTACGGCGCTATGTTATGGCTCAATCTATGGCGATCAGCTTTTTATCGGCCAGTATGCGGCCGTTTTGCACCAGCTTCAAAAAATAAATACCCGGCAAAAGCCCGCCCCGAGGCACAGTAACCGATAAGCCGGAAATATTACGGCATTCGGCCACCTGCTGACCCAGTGCATTGTAAATGCTAAGCGTAGCGTTTGTAAATGGCGTATCTGTTTGTACGGTTATTTGCATGTTAAACGGATTAGGGAACACGGAAATAGCTCCCAGGCTTTCTTCTTTAACACCGGTGACACCAGAACCTAATTTGGCCACAAAAAAATCAGGCGAGTAAGGATAATTGGCAGAACCCTGGGTTAAAACAGTATTATCAAACACGGAACTGTACAGAAATAATCCGGTAGCGTATATATTTTCATTTACATCCATACAAATGCCACGTATGTCGTTATTACTATTACCTTGTTTGGCCCAAAGGATGTTACCTGTGGCGTCAAACTCGCCGATAAACCCCCCAATTCCACCTGGAATACCAAAAACGGAATTGCCGGTTGCATAGCCGCTTATGTAGGCATTGCCATTAGAACGGAGACGGACTTGACTTTTTACGCCATTCGTCATATCTGAGTTTTGGGCCCAGAGTACATTTCCGGCAGCATCGTATTTTGCAATAAACATGTGTGCATTACCAGCCGTAAGAGTGGTGGCGCCTAACGTTAGCGATGAGCTGAGTGAATGGCCGACCAGCCATATATTGCCGGTGGCATCTGTATTAAGGCTATTACCATAGTCGGAAGAAAGGCCGGCACCGCTTTTTGCCCAAAGCAGATTACCGGCAGCATCGTATTTGGCAATAAAACACTCGGTGGTATTGCTGCCACCAGTATTTGTAATGGTGGTGTTACCCAAGGCCAGGCTGGGGGTATAGAAGTAGCCGGTAACTAAAATGTTATTGCTTGCATCGCTGCAAACCGCCTGAGGGATAGCCCGCCCAATACCTTTTGCCCAAAGCACATTGCCCGCCTGGTCGTATTTAGTGATAAAAGCATATTCAGCATTTGTGGCTGTCGGAGGACAGGTAATGTTAACAGTATCAAAGAGTATGTTTTGTCCCAGGAAGTATCCTGTCACTAACAGATTCCCGGATTTATCGATACACATATCCTGAGCAGTATGATCGGTATTACTGCCAGCACTTTTTGCCCAAAGCAAATTGCCTGAAGCATTGTAACCTCCGATGAAAAACCCACTGGCAGCTGTAAAAGTGGCGTTTCCAAGACTAATCGGGCCGTTAAAATTTCCGGTAGCATAAATATTACCACCCAACCCAATTACCACATCATTTCCATAATCGGAACCTACACCTCCTACGTTATTAGCCCAAATCACGTTGCCGTTTGCATCGTATTTGGCAATAAAGATATTGGTTGTTGGAGGAGCACCGCCATTTGGTAACGGACAGGGATTCGTCAGAACATAATTATTGAAAGTAATGTTTTGACTTCCGAAAAAGCCGGTGACAATTGCATTTCCTGCTGAATCTGCGGCAACAGCGGTGCCTCCATCACTAAAATTACCACCAGCGGCCTTTGCCCATTGCCAGCTGGGTGTCTGTGCGTTTACGGTTAGAATTAAAACGGTCCAAAAAAGGATAACAGCTGCTTTTAATTTCATAGATAATTTTAAGAATGGTTGGAGAGCTTTCATAAAACACTACGAAGCGTAAAAGATATTGGTTGGGTATGTATGTATTAACAAAACGTGGTATCAAATTTGTTTCATTATTCTGAAAAAACCGTATCATGAAAAAATACTTACTTCTTTTTTGTTTTTGTTGCAGTCTATCTTTCATAAAAGCACAACTGCCTTATATAGGCACTACTACACTGATTCCGCAAAACCCAACCACTGCCGATTTCGTTAAGATAGTGACGCATGTGAGCACACCCAACCTGGGCATATTGGTAGACATCAGCCATACGGTGACCGGGCAGCAGATCAACCTGCATGGCTGCTACTGGCAAGGCATGCTCACTGCCATTCAGAATCATATCGATACTTTTTTTATAGGCCAGCTGCCGGCCGGTAATTACCAGATCAATCACAACGTGTTTATGTCGGCCACGCAGCAATGGTGTTCGCACATTGACAGCAACTCAACCTCCTCATCCTTTTTGGTATCGGGTGCAACAGGCCTGCCTAAAAATACGCCTCAAAAGCAGCTTTACCTGTATCCCAACCCTGCTTCGAGCAGCCTGTTCATAAATAGCACGGCGCAATCCGGCGAAGTTCATATTATGGATAGCCAGGGAGTGCTGGTGAAGCGGGTTCATGCGATAGTAGGCGAAGCCATTGATATCAGCGGGCTGGCCAATGGTTTGTATATTGCCAGGTTCGGGAACGCTGAACGGGAATTCACTACCCGGTTCATAAAAACGGGCGCGGAATAAAGACTGAGCTTAATGAAGTTGGTTTAAGGCGGCGTTAATCGCCTCTTCCACGTCCTTCAGCACCTGGCTGTAATCTGCTTTTACAAAAGTTTTACCGGTTACTTTTTCGTAAAGCTCAATGTAACGTGCGCTGATCTCGTTCACCCAGGCATCGCCCATCGCTGGCACGGTTTGTCCTTCCTTACCCTGGAAACCGTTGTCGATCAGCCACCTTCTTACAAACTCCTTGCTGAGCTGCTTTTGCTCCTCACCTTTTTTCTGACGGTCTTCATAGCCTTCCAGGTAAAAATAGCGCGATGAGTCGGGCGTGTGGATCTCATCCATCAGGTAAATTTTTCCTTCATAGAGGCCAAACTCGTATTTGGTATCCACCAGGATGAGCCCCATTTTATTAGCAATTTCCTGTCCGCGGGCATACAAAGCCAGTGTATATTTTTCGAGCTGTTCGTAATGCTCTTGGCTTACAATGCCCTGTTTGATAATCTCTTCGCGGCTGATGTCTTCGTCGTGTCCTTCGGAAGCCTTGGTAGTAGGAGTAATGATGGGTGAGGGTAGTTTGTCGTTTTCTTTTAAGCCTTCGGGCAGTGTTACTCCACAGAGTAGGCGGCCACCGCTGTTGTAGGTGCGGGCGGCATGGCCGGCCAGGTAGCCGCGCACCACCATTTCCACCTTAAAGGGCTCGCACATGCGGCCAATGCTTACATTGGGGTGCGGGCTCAAAACAAGCCAGTTGGGCACAATGTCTTTGGTGGCGTTCAAAAACTGTTCGGCAATCTGGTTCAGCACCTGGCCTTTATAAGGAATGCCGCGCGGCAGTACCACATCAAATGCGCTGATGCGGTCGCTGGCGATCATTACCAGCAGCTTGCCGCCAATGGTATAAACATCGCGCACTTTGCCTTTGTAAAAAGCCGTTTGGTTTTTGAAACTGAAATTGGTTTTATCGAGTGTATTCATGACAATTCAACATTTAAAATTCAACATTCAAAATTAATTAGATCTTCCAAGTGGTCAATCCCTGCTGCGTAAACTTAAAGGGCTGCACCCGGCCGCCCAGCTGCTCAATAGCACCGGCCACCTTTATTTTGGTAACTGCCGGACAGTAAAAAAACATAAAGCCCCCGCCCCCGGCCCCTGATATTTTTCCGCCGGTAGCGCCGTTTTCAATAGCAGCGGTGTAAATGGAATCGATCAGCGGATTGGAAATGCTGGCCGCCATTTGTTTTTTATTATGCCAGCCAAAATGCAGGATCTCCCCAATTTTAGACAGCTCGCCGCGCAGCAGCGCTTCTTTCATCTGCTGGGCCTGCTCTTTGAGGTTGTGCATGGCCTCCACGCTTTTGGTGTTTTTTTCGTGCACGTTTTTTACCTGCTCGCTGATGATGGTGGCAGAAAGACGCTGTGTGGCCGTAAAATAAAGCAGCAGGTTAAACTCCAGCTCGTAAATAATTTCAGGCTTTAGCTGCAGCGGGTTCACAATCACCTTGTCGCCGCTTAAAAACTCCAGGTAATTAATGCCTCCAAAGGTAGCGGCATACTGATCCTGCTTGCCGCCGGCCATCTTCAGGTCAACCCGCTCTGTTTCATAAGCCAGGTGCGCAATGTCGTAAGGGCCCAGCGGCAAATTGAGCCACTCCACAAAAGCGCCCAGCAGCGACACCACAATGGTGGACGAGGTGCCCAGGCCCGAGCCTTGCGGTGCTTCAATATAAGAAGTGAGCCGGAACGATAGGGGCCCGAGGTTAAATTGTTTGACTACGCGGTTATAAACGCCGATAAACAGTTCAAAATCCTTCACTACCTCCAGCTCTTTGGCCGAATCAACGCTCAGGCTTTTGGCAGCGCCGTCGATCACAAACTCAATTTTGCCGTTGTTTAACGGTTCAAGGGAGGCATAAGCATACAGGTCGATGGTGGCGTTTAAAATAGCGCCGCCGTAAATATCGGAGTAGGGGCTTACATCGGTGCCGCCCCCGGCCAGGCCAATGCGTAACGGCGCTCTGCTTCTGATGATCATACCTGCTTCTTATTTCATGTTGATGAATTGCAGCGGGATCTCGTAACTCCCCCTGCGGCATAAGGCAATAACGGCCTGCAAATCGTTGATACTTTTGCTGCTCACGCGGATGATGTCGTCCATGATCTGGGCTGTTACTTTGATCTTACTGTCCTTAATGTCCTTCATTATTTTCTTAGAAGCCTCTTTGTCAATGCCCTGCCGCACTTTAATGTCCTTTTTTATCATTGGTCCGCTTGGGTAGTGCTCCTTTGTTTCATCCAGCCCCCGGGGATCAAGCCCCTGTTTGATCATGCGCGAATGAATGGCGTCGATGATTGCATCCAGCCGCATGTCGTTTTCGGTGCTGATGTTGATCAGGAGATCTTTTTTGTTGAGGTCGATGGTGCTTTTACTGTCCTTAAAATCCCAGCGGTTCAGAATGTCCTTTTTGGCCACATTGATGGCATTGTCGAGCAATTGCGCATCCAGTTTGCTGGCTATGTCAAATGAAGGCATAATTTTAAATTTGTTAATCCCAAAAGTAAGTATTTGATTTAAAAGAATTAAAGCCGGATTTTTATTATTTGAGAGTTTATATAGTATACTTTTCTCTGTTAATACTTGGTGCCTGTGTGCAAAAGGACCGGCAGCCCCATACCCTGGTGCATCACCGGGTGTATGTTATTCCCGATCCGGTGCCTGCTCCCAAACCACCCGTGCCGGCCGATACCTCGTACATCGAGTATATTTTTAGAAGTTACGACCTGGTGGACATCCAGGCGCTGGACAGCACCATACTGGTGAAGCTGCAGTATGCCGATACCGCCAATTTTTTAAAAGCCAATTTTTACGACGGTTTGCGCCATGCTTATTTTCCCTGCGAGGTGGCTTTGAAGCTTTGCAACGCCCAGGCCAGTTTAAAACGGGTAAACCCCGCACTCAGCCTGTGCATCCTGGATGCCACGCGGCCCCTGCACATTCAGCAGCTGATGTGGGACAGCCTGAAACTGCCACCGGACCGCAAGTACAATTACCTGTCGCCGCCCTACGAAATTTCGCTGCATAATTACGGCTGCGCCGTGGATGTAACTGTTTTTGACAACTCTCAAAATATGTTAATGGACATGGGCTCTGGTTTTGACTGTTTTGAGCCGGTGTCGCAGCCCGCGCTGGAGTGGAAATTTTTAAAGAGCGGGGCCCTAAGCGCGCAGGCTGTGCAAAACCGGCGGCTTTTGCGGTACGTGATGAAGCAGGCAGGATTTCATTCTATTGCCAGCGAATGGTGGCATTTTGGGTATTGCAGCAAAGAAAGGGCTGCTGCAAAATTCAAGTTGATTAAGTAAATTTACAGTTCATAAAAAATCCATGGCGTTTCAATTAACTTCCGAATTTCAGCCTACCGGCGATCAGCCGCAGGCTATTAAGCAGCTGGTAGAAGGCATTAACACCGGCACCAAACACCAGGTGCTGCTGGGTGTAACTGGCTCCGGCAAAACATTTACCGCGGCCAATGTGATTGCGCAGGTGGACAAGCCCACGCTGGTGCTGTGCCATAACAAAACCCTGGCGGCTCAGCTGTTCAGCGAGTTCAAACAGTTTTTTCCGAACAACGCGGTGGAATATTTTGTAAGTTATTACGATTATTACCAGCCTGAGGCCTACCTGCCAACCACAGGAACCTATATTGAAAAAGACCTGGCGATTAATGATGAAATAGAAAAATGCCGGCTGAGCGCCACCTCCTCCTTATTATCCGGTCGCAGAGATGTGATCGTGGTGAGCTCGGTGAGCTGTATCTACGGTATGGGCAATCCCACCGATTTTAAGCAGAACATCATTTCCGTTAATGTAGGCAAGGTCATGTCGCGCAACAAACTGCTGCACCAGTTTGTAGGCTCGCTGTACTCGCGCACCACCGGCGATTTTAACCGCGGCACCTTCCGCGTGAAAGGTGATACTGTGGATGTGAACTTGCCTTATGCCGATTACTGCGTGCGCATTGTGTTTTTTGGCGATGAGATAGAGAGCATAGAAACGTTTGACAACGTTAACAACCATGTAATAGCGAAACAGGAGGCCTTTACCATTTACCCGGCCAATATCTTTGTAACAGCGCCCGAAACGCTGCAAAAGGCCATGGTGGAGATTGCCGAGGACAAGGTGAAGCAGGTGGAGTTTTTTATGAAGCAGGACCGCCTGCTGGAAGCCAAGCGGGTGGAGGAGCGTGTGAATTTTGACCTGGAAATGATGCGGGAGCTGGGCTATTGCAATGGCATAGAGAATTATTCGCGCTATTTTGACGGCCGCCTGCCCGGCATGCGCCCCTTTTGCCTGATGGATTATTTTCCGAACGATTTTTTAATGATCATCGATGAAAGCCATGTGACCATTCCGCAGGTGCGGGCAATGTACGGGGGCGACCTGGCACGCAAGCAAAACCTGGTGGAGTTTGGCTTTCGCCTGCCTGCCGCGCTGGATAACCGGCCTCTGAAATTCGAAGAGTTTTATTCACTGCTGAATCAGTCGCTTTACATCAGCGCCACGCCCGCCGAATACGAGCTGCAGCAGGCAGAAGGCATTGTGGTGGAGCAACTGATCCGTCCGACGGGGATTTTGGATCCTGTAATAGACGTAAGACCATGCACCAACCAGGTGGATGACCTGCTGGATGAAATTCATAAAGTGGTGGCCAACGATGAGCGGGTGCTGGTGACCACGCTGACCAAACGCATGGCGGAGGAGCTGACCAAATACCTGACCAAGCTGAACGTACGCTGCCGCTACATACACAGTGAGGTGGACACGCTGGAGCGGGTGGAGATCCTGCGGCAATTACGAACGGGCATGTTTGACGTGCTGATCGGGATAAACCTGCTGCGCGAAGGGCTTGACCTGCCGGAGGTGAGCCTGGTGGCGATACTGGACGCGGATAAGGAAGGATTTTTAAGGAACGAGCGCAGCCTGGTGCAAACCGTGGGCCGCGCCGCGCGGAACGTGAACGGCCGTGTGATCATGTATGCCGATAGGATTACCGATAGCATGCAGGCTACGCTGGATGAAACGCAGCGCCGCCGGAAAAAACAGATCGAGTATAATTTTAAGAATAACATTACCCCTGTGCAGGCCGGCCGCAAACGCATTGCCGATCCTTCGCTGGGTGGCATCGAGGTGACAGTGAACGGCAAGCTGGTAAAAGCTTATGCAGAGCCCGATGAGCTGAGCATTGCCGCCGACCCGGTAGTGCAGTACATGAGCGCGGACGAGCTGAAGAAGCAGATCGCCAAAACAAAATCCACCATGATAAAAGCGGCCAAGGAAATGAATTTTGTGGAAGCGGCCCGCCTGCGGGATGAAATGTATTTGCTGGAGAAGATGCTCGAGGAAAAAAGCTAATTCAAGATTCAAAGCTCAAAATTCAAAAGAGGCCGGCGCCTTGAATTTTAAATCTTGAATTTGGAATCCCTCCAAATCATCACAAAATCATTCATCACATAACCCTGGCCAATGTCAAAATCGGCCACATGGTCGATGCAAAAACCGTTTTTAAAATAAAAATTAATGGATTTGTAATTCTGGCGGTTTACCGTCAGCGTTATTTTTTTTGGGCGAAGCAGTTTCAGTAATTCTTTAAATACCAGGGTGCCTAAACCCCTGGCGGCTTTTTCGGTGAGCATGTAAAATTTATTCAGGAACCATTCGTCATTCGTTTCGCGGTGAACGGATACAAAGCCTGCTGTTTCGTTGCCTGGTAAAACAACCAGGTAAAAGATGTGTTTTTTTTCGGTAAGCTGTTCCTGCAGGCTTTGCGGGCTGTACATCCGCTCGAGCATATAATTTACCTGCTGCTGGCCAATAATAGGAACGTAGTGGCTGTTCCAGATCTTTTCGGCGAGCGTTGATATGATTGACAGTTCGCCTGCCACAGCCTCTTTCAATTTTATTGGTGGTTCCTGCATTTTTAATTTGTAATTTTGTTTTGTGTCCAAGATAAGCAATATAAGCAATACCGTGAGCATTGAGAACCGCCGCGCCAAATTCGATTACCAGTTTTTGGATGTATACACCGCCGGCCTGGTTTTAAAAGGCACGGAGATCAAATCCATCCGCGAAGGCAAGGCAGGCCTGGCCGACAGCTACTGTTATTTTAAGAACGACGAATTATTTGTAAGGAATTTCCATATCACCGAATACGCAAAAGCATCTTTTTACAACCACGAGCCCACCCGCGAGCGTAAGCTGCTGTTGAGCCGGCAGGAGCTGAACAAGCTGAGCCGCAAAGTGAAGGATCAGGGGCTGACGATTGTTCCCGTTAAGCTGTTTATCAGTGACAAGGGCTTTGCCAAGCTCAACATTGCACTGGCCAAGGGCAAGAAAGAATTCGATAAGCGCGACGATATTAAAAAGAAGGACATTGAACGGGAAATGAACCGTAAATTTTAGCCGCACTATGAAAAAAGTCACATCCGCTGCATTGCTTCTTATCCTTATAATATCACTCGCCAGCTGCGACAAAGGATACGACGTGCGTATCACCAACTATTCAACAGAAACGATGGATACAGTGACGGTGGGCAATAAAACGCTGCTGTTTACCGATGTGGCGCGGCAAACCCAAACCAGCTATTTTCATCTCAAAAAGGGCAGCTATGGAATTACCTGTGTTTCTAAAAGCAGAAAACGATATACCTCGTCGATTACCATCGATAAAAAAGGCAGCGGAAAGCGCAGCATACAGATTGACGGCACCGGAGCCATTGTGGTGCTGGAAGACTAATGAATATTTACAATTTGCAGATTTACAATTGACTGAATCTATTGCTCAATCGTAAATTGTCAATCTTTTTTTGGCACTAAAGATTAAATGAATATTTACAATTTGCAGATTTGCCATTGACAATTAGCTGAATCTATTGCTCAATCGTAAATTGTCAATTACAAAATTGTCAATTTCTAGTAGGCTCTCTTATTACTGCCTTCCATGTAATTTACAAAGGCCTGGTTGCTTACCTTGTTGCCACCGGGGGTAGGGTAGTTGCCGCTAAAGTACCAATCGCCCAGGTTTTTAGGGCAGGCATCGTGCACACCTTCCAGGCTCTGGTAAATGATCTCAAGCTCCGCATTCAGATCGCGCGGACGAATGAGCTCAGCAATTTTTTTGGAAATATCTTCGGCCGAAAACGGGGCGTAAATTTCTTTTACCAGGTTGACCTGCTCTTCTTTTGGTTTTTGAAGCTCCTGCTTTGCCCGCTTGTATACATCGTCGAGCAGGCTTTGCCCGCCATTTTGCCGGTGCAGGGCCACGGCTGCCTCAAAGGCCACAAAGCGGCTCAGCACGGCCATGTCAATGCCATAACAATCGGGATAGCGGATTTGCGGGGCCGAACTGACCACCACTATTTTTTTAGGCCCCAGCCGGTCAAGAATGCGCAGGATGCTTTGTTTGAGCGTGGTGCCGCGCACAATGCTGTCGTCGAGCACCACCAGGTTATCGCTTCCTTTTTTTACGGTGCCATAGGTAACGTCGTATACCAGGTTTACCAGGCTGTCGCGGCTCTCGTCGTTGGTAATAAAGGTGCGCTGCTTGGCGTCTTTTAACACCACCTTGTCAATCCGCGGGCGGGCGCTTAAAATTTTACGGAGCGTGGATTCGTCAGCGCTGCCGGCTTTTTTAATTTCGCTGGCTTTCCAACCGTCAACATATGTATGTAGGCCTTCCACCAGACCGTTAAAGGCAATTTCGGCAGTGTTGGGAATGAAGCTGAACACGGTGTTTTCGAGATCATGATTGACCGAGCGCAGCACGCTGTCGGTTAAATTTTTTCCCAGCTGCATGCGTTCCCTGTAAATTTCTGAATCGTTGCCGCGGCTGAAATAAATGCGCTCAAACGAGCAGGAAAGCTTTTTTTCGGGCTGTATGATTTCTTCCTCGCTGACATCGCCGTTCTTTTTAATGATCAGCGCATGGCCGGGCTTCACCTCACGCACGCTTTCAAACGGCACGTTGAAAACCGTCTGTATCACCGGGCGCTCGCTGGCCACCACAATCACCTCTTCGTCGCGGTAAAAATAAGCCGGGCGTATGCCGTTAGGATCGCGCAGCACAAAGGAGTCGCCGTGGCCTATCATGCCGCACATCACATAACCGCCGTCCCAGCGCTTGCTGCTTTCGCGCAAAATAGAGGCCACGTCAATATTATCCTGGATGAGCTTGCTGATGTCGTAATTCTTATCGTTCTGCTCCTTGAATTTTTTAAACAGGCGGTCGTTCTCCTTGTCCAGGAAGTGGCCGATCTTTTCCATCACGGTTACCGTGTCGGCTTTTTCAATGGGGTGCTGGCCCAGCTCCACCAGGTGGCTGAAAAGCTCATCCACGTTGGTGAGGTTAAAGTTGCCCGCCACCACCAGGTTACGGCTCATCCAGTTGTTTTGCCGCTTAAAAGGGTGGCAGCTCTGTACGCCGTTTTTTCCAAAAGTGCCATAGCGCAGGTGCCCCAGCATCACCTCGCCCAGAAAAGGAATATTATCTTTTTGCCACTGGGCGCTTTTATACTGTTCCGGGTGTTTTTGCTGCGCCTCTACAAACAGGTTGTTGATCTGCCCGAAAATATCCTGCGGGGCTTTGGGCTCCACCGAGCGAAGGCGGTCCATATACGTGGTGCCTGGTATCGCATCCAGCTTGATGGTGGCCACGCCGGCCCCATCCTGTCCGCGATTGATCATTTTTTCCATCACCTGGTAAAGCTTGTGCAAACCATAGCGCGCCGAACCATATTTAGCTTTGTAATAATCGAGAGGTTTAAGCAGCCTGATCAGTGAAACGCCGCATTCGTGATGGATGATATCGCTCATATTTTGGAAGGTACAAAGGTAGGCTTTTGATTTGTGATAGGGATAAAAATTTAACAATTAATGTACCCTGTCCAGTTTTTTTTAATTTTTCTCGGAGTATTTTGTATATTTGAGAAGTAGTTTTTTTGAACCAAAACTTGTATTGACATTATGAAAAACACAACGTTCTCCCTGGTTTTTGGCTTATTTTTGGTTTTTAACGCGTCAAAAACCCTTTACGCTCAATCTATACCCACCTCCAGCGTGGGTATTGCCATAAATGAGTACATGGTATCCAATATTGCCGGCCCTACCAACGTGCCGGCTACGGATAACTTCGGCAACCCCAGCGATTGGGTGGAATTGATCAGCAATTTCTCCAACCCGGTAAACCTGAACGGCTATTACCTGAGCAATGACCGTATGAACCTGTATAAATGGCCTTTCCCAAGCGGCTTTACCATGTTGCCGGGACAGATTCGCACGGTTTGGCTTACAGGCAAAAACATTACCATGAACGGTAATTTCCACACAAACTTTACCATTGACCAGTGTAAGGACCAGTGGCTTATTTTAACCAACCCGCAGGGGGTGGTGCGCGATTCGGTTTTTATCCGCAGAACCAAGGAAGGGCATACCCGGGGCCGGGTGGATTATTCCATCATGGGCCGCGATGCCTGGAGGATTTTTACAACCCATACCTATGGTGTGGCCAATTCCGGCGCCAATTACATTGATTATGCCCCCCGCCCCATCATTAAGGCTGCCAATGATTCGTTACTCCCTTATAACGGCACCAGCGCCGGTTTTTTCGACCAGGCGGCCTTTCAGCAATTTTTATACATTTACCTGGATAACGGGGTGCGCTACGATACCCTGATGTATCCCTGCTTCAGGGTGTATTACACCATCAACAGCGCCACGCCTGAAAACGGTTTTTATCCTTTACCGGGCACCACTTACACCAATAAGCTGATGGATGGGAACACCATTCCCACCACCCGCGCTGCTACCATTGTACGTGCCATTACGGTGCCCCTCAGCAGCGGTAATCCCACCGCCCCTTCGGGCTGTGAGCAGCAATACCTGCCCAGCTTCTGCGAAACCAGCACCTTTTTCACCGATCCTATTTACGACGGCTTTTCGAAAGATTTCGGGGTGATCTCTATTGCGATGGACAAACCGGACACCAACTGGTTTAGCACCAGCGCGGCCAACAGGCCCGTGATACACGTAGAATACTACGATGGAAAAACAACTAAAAAGCAAATGCTGGAAGGGTATGCGCAGATCAATAAGCCGATAAACGAAGAGTGGCGCACCAAGCAAAAAGGCTTTTACATGACCATTGACGACCGCCGCGGCTTTGGCTGTAATTTTGAAGGCAGTATTTTTAACGTAGACAGTCTGGGAACCAGCAAGCGCAAGGTGTTTCCAACCCTGCACCTGAAAGCGGGCGATTACGAGAGCCATTCTTCCACGGTTGGCGGCCTTCCTTCCGGAGGAACCGGTATCCTGGATGTGTTTTATCAATCGCTGGCAGCCAAAAACAACCTGCATGTAAACCCGCTGCACGTAAAACCCGTAATTGCTTTCTTTAACGGCAAATACCGCGGGGTATACGATCTGCGCGAGGTGTATGACAAATACTACGAGTCTTATTATAACCAGCAGGATCCTGACTCGATGGACATGATGTACCACCATACCGTGGGCGGTGTGGAAAGTGATGCCGCGGTGACCTATTTTGATGGCCAGCCGTCCAATATTTCAATGGGCCCCATGCTGAACAGCACCAGTTCGTTTATCAACACGGCCTATACCCTGGGCATTGCACCTACCATCAACAGCCTGCCAAATTATAACAAGCTGTTTCAGCGTATGGACAAGGAGAATTTTATCGATTACATGATCCTTAACAGCTACGCGCAGAACGCCAACCTGTGGAAATACAACATTGCCCTGGCAAGGGGTCAGGCCGGTTCGCCGGGTAATAAATGGCACTATTACATGTGGAATGTGCCTTCCATCTTTAACTTTACCTCGATAGCGCTTCCGGGTTCCAACTTCTCCAATGTTTCGCCCTGCACGCTTCACCAAAGCACCATTGCGCCCAATCCGCCCCAATCGGCCGGCAATGCAGGCGGCAACATCTTTTATAACCTGATGAACCCGCCTACGGTGGGCACCACTTCGGGCAAAGGACAGTTTCAGCTGGAGTATAAAAACCGCTACATGGATCTTTTGAATGGTCCGCTGAAATGCGATAACATCCTTAAGCATTACGACTATGTGGCAAACCTGTTCCGCAAGGAAATGATGTACATGGAGGACCCTGCCTCACAGCCGGATGCCAGCCCATACAACACCGTGGTTGGAGAATGGGACACCAACGTGGTGTACATGCGCCGCCGCATCGAAAAACGCTGCAATACCATGAGCAACGCGTTTGGTACCAGCTTTGCCAATTGTTACGGCCTGAGGGGGCCATACCCGCTTACCGTGGATGTATACCCGCAGGGTGCCGGCAAGGTGAAGCTGAACTCGATGATGCTGGATAGCTATGTGTGGAGCGGTAATTACTATGCCACCACGCTGACCTTTAAAGCCATTCCGGCCGACGACAGCTATACATTCCACCACTGGGAGTTTAAGAACCACACGCCGCTTAACAGCGCCCCGCTGAGCCTTGATTCAGTGGCCATCGGTTTTGCCCAGCCGGGCGATGAGGTGGTGGCTGTGTTTACCGATAAAAAGAACGACATTGTGATGCCTTCGGGTTTTACGCCGAATGGCGATGGCGTGAACGATCTTTTCCAGCCTGTTGGCACCGCATTATTTTCGAAGGATTTTGATATGAGCGTTTGGAACCGCTGGGGCCAGGAAGTTTACCGCAGCACAGATCCGGGCCAGGGCTGGGACGGGAACTTTAAAGGCTCCCAGGCACAAACAGGGGTATATGCATACGTGATCACCTATAAAAATATCTATAACGAATCTAAAATTGTAAAGGGCAACCTTACCCTGCTTCGATAATTTTTAGTGTGTGTTAGCCATAATTATTCTTATATTACCGAACTGAAAATACACGGAAATTTGAGCGTGCATATTCACGCGTTACAGAATATTGAGCGCTAAAGAAAACTATATATGAAAAAAATAAATTACATTTTTAGCTTTTTGGTTTTAATTTTTATAAGTGATCTGAACGCTCAGGATATACATTTTTCGCAGGTAAATGAGACCCCACTGTTTTTAAGCCCGGCCAACACAGGATTTTACAACGGCTACGTAAGGGTTAGCCTTAACTATCGCAATCAATGGGCCGCTATGAACAATGCTTTTCAAACCTATGCGCTTTCTCTCGACGGCGGCTTGTTCAAATCGAAGCGCCGGCCGGCCTTTATCGGCATGGGGCTTACCGTGTACCGCGACCAGGCCGGTGTGGCCAAGCTGAATACAACCAATGCCCTCCTGCACATCAGCGGCCTGGTAAAAATGAACCGCCACAATGTATTAAGCGTGGGCCTGGCCGGTGGAGTGGCCGCCACCAATGCCGACTACAGCAAGCTGATATATGCCTCGCAGTTTAACGGCAATGAGTACGATCCCAACCTGGGCAGCGGCGAAAAAGTGGTTTACCGTCAATTTACCACCACCGATATTGGCGTTGGCGCCGCTTATGAGTATAGCAGCGCTAAAGTGGATCAGGATCATGATGATGTTTCTTCCTTCCGCCTGGCTTTTGGCGCTTACCATCTTAACAAGCCCGAGCAGAACTACGGCGTAGGCTCCAGCTACCGCTTGCCAATCCGCTTTGCCTATTCATTCAGCTCTCACTTTGATTTTGAAGACACTAAATTTTCGATAACGCCCACCCTGGTGTATCAAACGCAGGGCAAGGCATGGCAGTTAATGGGTGGCACGTATGTAAAATACCGCACCCGCTCGGGAACAAAAACAACCGGCGTTAAAACACAGAACGGGCTTGGGGTGGGACTCTTTTACAGGGTGAACGATGCGCTGATTCCTAAGCTGCTTTACGAAGCAGGCGATTTTGCCATAGGCCTTTCTTACGACGTGAATGTTTCGGGTTACCGTACCGCATCGCGCTACATGGGCGGGTTTGAGATTTCGATACGCTACAACAACCTGGCCAGCTCGCTTTTTGACGCGCGAAAAGAGTACCGCTAATCCTCTCTTCTTCTTTCTGACATGAAAAACAGGTCCTCCGTTATTCTAATTGCCGTGCTATTGGCACTCAGCGTGATTGCTCTTTATATTTACAATTCGCGCTCCACGTTAAGCACGGTGGATAACGACGACCGGAGCTTTAGCTTTAAGGATACTGCCGCCATCACCCGTATTTTTATTGCCGATAAGCAGGGCCACCAGGCCACTTTGAAGCGTACGGCTACCGGCTGGGTGGTGAACGATAAATACAACTGTCGCACCGAAGCCATGCTGAACCTGCTGGAGGCCATTAAGCACGTGGAGGTGAAAACACCTTTGGATAAAGCCACCCGAAGCAGCGTATTAAAATTTATGTCGGCCAATGCCTACAAAGTAGAGATCTACACAGGCAATGAGCTGGCGAAACAATATTACGTAGGGCACGAAACACCCGATTCGGAGGGAAGCTATATGCTGCTTACCAACCCCGAAACCGGCGAGAACTACGGCAGCCCTTACGCCTGCTTTTTGCCGGGATTTAAAGGTTACCTGGCGCCGCGGTTCATAGTGGATGAAAACGAATGGCGCGATAGGGTGGTGATCAATTATATTCCGCCCCAGCTGAAATCGATTGCTGTGAAACACCTGGATGTGCCTGCCGATTCGTCGTTCAGCATTGATCTGCTGGGCCCGGCATCTTTCCGCCTGAAAGGCGCTCAGGGAAATGTCTTGCCGTTTGACGAGGCGCGAATGAAACAATACCTGGCTTATTTTCAGAACATCTCGTACGAGGCGCTGATCACAGGCATGAACAAACACCTGCAGGATTCTCTGGCACAGCAAAAACCGTTCTGCATCATCACGCTCAATACAGTGAACGATGGAACAAAGGAGTTTAAATTTTACCGCCAGAAATATACAGGCGAAGAGGTAACGCAGCATGGGGTGCATTACACCTACGATCCCAACCATTTGTACCTGCGCTTCGACAGGGATAAAGAATGGGCGCTGATCCAGTATTACGTGTTCGGCAAGCTGCTTGCCACGCCGCTGTATTTCCTGCCGGCTCCTGTTAAAAAGTAGTGTAAAACTCAGCTTTGGTTTTCGCCTAATTTCCTTTGCTTACTGTAATTTCGCTTATAAAACCAAGCGTATGAATTTTGTTGTATCGGCATCTACTCTTCTTAAACATTTAAAATCAATTGGCGGTGTTTTAAATTCAAACAACACCATTCCCATTCTTGATTGTTTTTTGTTTGAGATCAATAAGAATGAGCTGATGCTTTCGGCCAGCGATATGGAAACCACCATTACCACGTCGCTGAAGGTGGACTCGAACGACACCGGCAGCATTGCCGTGCCCGCCAAAACACTTTTGGATTCGCTTGCCAACCTGCCTGAGCAGCCCATTTCGTTTATTGTTGATAAAACCAAACATTCACTGAAGCTGAAAACCGAAACCGGCGATTACAACATATCCGGCCAAAGCGGCGATGAGTATCCTAAAATGCCAAAGCTGGAATCGCAGACCTCTATTGTGATAAAAAGCGATGTGCTGGGCAATGCCATCAACAAAACAATTTTTGCCACCGGCAACGACGACCTGCGCCCCGTGATGAGCGGCGTGTTCTGCCAGTTCAGCGAAGCCAATTCTATTTTTGTGGCCACCGATGCGCACAAGCTGGTGCGCTATACCCGCAACGATGCCAAGGCCGGTGCCGCTGCCTCGTTTATTATGCCGAAGAAGCCGCTCAATGTGCTTAAAACATTGCTGGGTGGCGTAGATGATGCCGTGCAGGTGGAGTTCAACAAAACCAACGCCCTGTTCAGCTTTGGCAACGTAAACCTGGTGTGCCGCCTTATTGACGGCAAATACCCGAACTATGAAGCAGTGATCCCGAAACAAAATCCAAACAAGCTGACAGTTGACAGGAGTGCATTCCTGGGGGCACTGAAACGGGTGAGCGTTTTCTCGAACAAAGCCACGCACCAGATCCGTATTAAAGTAACCGGAAGCCAGCTGCGCATCAGTGCCGAGGATCTTGACTTTGCCAACGAAGGTCATGAGCTGTTAACCTGCACCTATGTGGGAGAAGACATGGAAATCGGCTTCAACTCGCGCTTTCTGGTGGAAATGGTGAGCAACCTCGATTGCGATGAAATTGTGATAGAAATGAGCGCCCCTAACCGCGCAGGCATTATCCTGCCCAATAACAAGGCAAATCCGGCAGAAGATATTTTGATGCTGGTGATGCCGGTGATGCTCAATAACTAAAAAATATGTAACTTTAATCTTGTACCTATCATGAGATTAAAGACACTGACTATAACAGGCTTATTTCTTTTAATAAGCCTGTTTTATTTTGGGCAAAGTGGCGCCACTGTTTCCGACAGCATTCTTTCGGGCGGCGTATACCGCAAATACACCATGTATGTGCCCAATAGCTATAACAGCGCCACGGCTGCACCTTTAGTGATTAACCTGCACGGCTATACCTCCAATGCCGCGGCGCAGCAGATTTACAGCAACTTTATGCCCATTGCCGATACGGCTGGCTTTTTGATGGTGTTTCCGGATGGTACGGCGCCTTTTGGCAGCCCGTTCTGGAATGCCGGCATCACCACCGCGCCCAACGATGTAATATATATGAGCGACCTGATCGATTCGCTTCGTATGATCTACCAGGTGGACCTGAGGCGCATATACAGCTGCGGGTTTAGCAACGGCGGAATTATGAGCTATTACCTGGCCTGTAATTTAAGCAACCGCATTGCCGCCGTGGCATCGGTGTCGGGCACCCAGTTCAATGCCTGGCACACGCTCTGCAATCCGCCACGCCCTGTACCGGTGATGGAAGTGCACGGCACGGCTGACGCTATAGTGCCCTATGCCGGCGATGCCAATTTTGCACCGGTTGACTCGGTGGTTAAAAAATGGGTGCAGCATAACGGCTGCAATGCCCTGCCGCTTATTGACACGCTGGCGGAGCTAAGCACCAGCGATAACAGCAGGGCCATTCACCACCGGTATTTAAACGGCACCAAGGGCAGCAGTGTTGAGCTTTATAAAATAACAGGGGGCAGCCATTCATGGCCGGGCTCTTTTCCTATTTTCCCCAACACCAATCTCGATCTTGGTGCGTCGGCGCAGATCTGGCGCTTTTTCAGGCACTACACGCTCGATCAGTTTGTGAGCGATGTGGGACTTAACGAAAATAAATTGTCGTCCGAGGTGAGTCTTTTTCCAAATCCTTCCTCCCAGAGCATTGCCATTGCCGGCGTTGAAGAACCGGTGCTAGCAGTTTTTACCATGGACGGAAGACAGGTGGGGTATGAGATTCAGGCAAACACGCTGCCGGTTTCGGATCTAAAAGCGGGCCTGTATTTTTTAAGAGTGCGTAAAGGCGGGCAAAGCGCCATGCTGCGCTTTATTAAAAATTAAAACTCCACCAGCTCGTTATTCAAATCAAATACCAGGTGGCTGACACCGTTGGTGATCATCAGCAAGCTGGCCTTTACCACCAGATTATAACGCAGGGCCTGCTCCACCACGGTTTTATCCAATGCAATATAGGGGGCTTTGCACTCTACAATCAGCTGAGGGCTTAGGGTTTGCGAATACACCACAATGTCGTAACGTTTTTTAAGATCGTTGAGCAGCAGCTCCTTTTCAATGGAAATGGAGGAAGCGGGCATTTTTTTAACGCTTACCAGGTAGTTGAGCACATGTTGCCGCACCCATTCTTCGGGGGTAAGCACCAGCCATTTTTTACGTATAAAGTCAAAAATAAAAGTCTGGCCGCCCTGCTTTTTCAGGCGAACATCAAAGGGTGGATATTTTAAGGCAAGGTCCAGAAGCAGCAAATATTTTTTAAATATATTTACATTAATTGTTTTTACCATTAAAATGTTTCGACACCGGGGCGGCAACTTTTTTGAAAAGCTTTCGTTAAACAATTAATTCCAAAACGGTTAATTATGAAGAGCAAAGAAGAAATTGTGAATAACTGGCTGCCTCGCTACACCGGTGTGCCCATTGAGGAATTTGGCAAATACATCATCCTGGTTAATTTTTCCAATTACGTGCACATGTTTGCAAAGCAATACGGGGTGGAAGTAAGAGGGCTTGACCGCCCCATGATGACCGCTACCGCAGATAACATCACGATTATTAATTTCGGCATGGGCAGCGCCAGCGCCGCAACCGTTATGGATCTGCTGATGGCTATTTCGCCCAAAGCCGTGTTGTTGCTTGGTAAGTGCGGTGGGTTGAAGAAAAAGAACCAGATCGGCGATTTAATATTGCCCATTGCCGCCATACGCGGCGAGGGCACCAGCAACGATTACCTGCCTGCCGAAGTGCCGGCCCTGCCCGCATTTAGCCTGCAAAAAGCCATTTCTTACACCATTCGACTAAACAATCTCGATTACTGGACGGGCACGGTGTATACCACCAACCGCCGCGTGTGGGAGCACGACGAAAAGTTTAAGGATTATCTGCGCTCGCTGCGCACCATGGCGATTGATATGGAAACTGCCACCATTTTTACGGTAGGTTTTTTTAATGAGATCCCAACCGGGGCTTTGCTTTTGGTAACCGATCAGCCTATGATTGCAGAGGGCGTTAAAACGGAGGCCAGCGATAAGCGGGTAACGGAAAACTTTGTGAACGATCACCTGCGTATTGGCATTGAAGCCCTCAAGGAGCTTCAAAATAAGGGTGTTTCGGTAAAACATTTACGGTTTGAATAAGCGTGAAACCGGTGTTTAATAATAATGATGCACAGCCTTTTATTGAAGGCATATTGAGCGGCGACATGGCCGTGCTGAGCCGGGCCATTACCCTTGTTGAATCGCAAAACGAAAAGCACCGGCAGCTGGCCCAGCAGATATTGGAAGGTTTGAATGGCCGGGGAGCTGCCTCTTTTCGCCTGGGTGTTACAGGCGTACCAGGTGTAGGCAAAAGTACGTTTATTGAAAGTTTCGGAAAAGAAGTGATTGCCAGGGGGCACAAGCTGGCCGTGCTGGCAGTGGATCCATCGAGCGAAAAAAGCAAAGGCAGCATACTGGGCGATAAAACGCGCATGGAAGAACTGTCTGCCAAAAAAAATGTGTACATACGACCATCACCCAGCAGCGGAACCCTGGGAGGCGTAACGCGAAGCAGCTACGAAACTATTTTGCTGTGCGAAGCCGCCGGCTTTGACTTTATTATGGTTGAAACGGTGGGCGTGGGGCAAAGCGAGCTGGCCGTGAGTAAAATAACCGATTTCTTTTTGCTGCTGATGCTGGCCGGCGCCGGCGATGAGCTGCAGGGCATAAAGCGCGGTATTATGGAAATGGCCGATGCCCTGGTAATTACCAAGGCCGATGGGCCTAACCTGGAACGGGCCAAAGCGGCCCGCTCTGAATACGCACATGCCATGCACCTGCTGCAGGCTCCCGAAAGCGGGTGGCAGCCCCGCACACTTATCAGCTCCAGCCTCTCGGGCTTTGGTATCCCCGAAGTATATGCCATGATGATGGAATACCGGCAGTTTGTAACCGCCAGCGGCTATTTTCTGCACCACCGCCGGCAGCAACAATATAACCTATTTATCGCTTCGCTCGAGGAACAGCTTAGGCACCGTTTTTACAATCATGCCGCTGTAAGGCAAAAAATAGAAGAAATCCGGAACAGTGCCCAAAACCAGCCCATTCAGCCTTTTAGCCTGGCGCAAAGCCTGCTGAATGGCTTTTTTAATACCCCATAGCAGCCTAAACGGGAATTTATCAGGCATGAATTTTAAATTAACTATTTGAAAATCAAATAGTTAATTTAATAAGCCAAAAGCTCCTAACAATTGGAAAAAATTTTTTCAACTTAGCGAAAATTTTTTTTCATTTGCATGAAATTAAAAGGCACTCAAATTTAAAAAACAGTTTATGTATTGGACATTGGAATTAGCGAGCTGGTTAGAGGATGCACCCTGGCCGGCAACCAAAGATGAGTTGATTGATTATGCCATGCGTAGCGGTGCTCCCATGGAAGTGATAGAGAATCTGCAGGAGATGGAGGATGAAGGCGAGAGTTACGAAAGTATAGAAGAGATCTGGCCCGATTACCCTACCAAAGACGATTTCTTTTTTAACGAAGATGAATTTTAGCTAAAGGCCGCCTGTTCGGGCGGCTTTTTTATTTAACCTCAATCGATGGATTTACGGTTAAAAATAATATAGCCCACGTGAAAGAAAAAGGAAATGGGTCGCTCGTTGCCATTGTTATAATTTTGCCCGTAATAGTTTAATCCTGCGCTGATGGGGCCAATGGGGCTGTTGTATACCAGCGCCGCCAGTGCCGTGAAGTAGCGGTACAAAAATGCCGAACTGTATTCCGCGCGCCCGTCTGCTGCTTTTAAAATGGAATACACCGGCTGAAACAAATATCCTTCAAGTCTTACGTCGAAGCTTTTTAACGGCGTGGTAATGGCTTTGATGCCGCCTGCCATGTAATTGTGCGAGCGATAGGCATCAATAAAAAAGGTTTGGCTTTCGGGTGTTGGATTAAATGCCGGTGCCGATAGAATAGTGGCCTGGTAGTTGCTGAAAAAGGTTTGCGTGGAATAAACACCTTCGGCAAAAATACCGATCTTAAAACGCTTGAAAGTGCGTATATAGCTGTCGAAAGTAAGTTTGAGCTGCAGCCAGTTGGGCTTGTTGCGGTTTTTAAACTCAAGGGTGTCCAGGCTGGTATTTCCCGGGTAGTGGCTCTCCCAACCGCTTACCAGGCGGGCTCCGGCGTTCAGGTAAGTGCCGTCGGTGGCATACATCTTACGGTTAAGCGTGTTTATTTTATAATTGCCCTGCAGGTACCAGTAATCAAAATAGGTAACGTCAGCGGTGTCTATCCTGCTGAAATTGTCGGATTGGTAATACTGGTTCTTCCACTCGGTAAAACCGCCGGCAAGGTTAAACTGCGAGATGTTGCCCACCGGCACCCCGAGTTTCACTTCGGCAAATTTATCCTCCTGGATCAGGTAGGCAGGTTTTAAAAAATCGTAGAACAGCACGCTGCTGCTGTAATAATCCCAGCGTGCAAATGAAGCCGAGGGCTCGATAAAAAAGGGCACCCTGCCGGGAAAATCGAAGCGCACATGCGCGTAGGTGCTGGTATTGAGCTTGCCAAAATAACCGTTTACATAGGCATTAAAGCCAATCCGGCCCAGGTAATTGTATTGCAGAGCCAGGAAACCTTCGCTGATGGGCCGGTTAGAGAGGATGGCCCCCGCATCGATGTAAAAAGGCTTTTCTTTTTTGCCAAACAGCTTCAGGGTGTAATTGCGGTGGCTTGAATCGAGTATGGCCACCGGGAAAATATTTTTGATCTTATCGTCGCTGGCCAGGCGAAAGTAACGTTTCTTAAGCTGCAGCAGGGTAAAGGGTTGCTTTTTGCGTACAAGGCTTTTGGTGATGAATTCTTTTTGCTTTTTGTTATAACCGTAAACCTCCAGGCGGTTAAAATGAATACTGTCCAGGTGCTGGTAGCTTCGGTAGTTTTGCCGGCGCTGATCCAGCTCTTGCTTATTGCTTTGCACGCTGATCTGCTCTTTTATCAGAGGTATTTTTCGCATGGCCTCGGCATAACCGCTGTCAATAAGGCGTTCGGCGTTGTCAAAATTAAATACGTTCACATCGGCCCAGGGCTCCATCAAAATCCCGTTTTCGCACACGGGGTTAAAATTGGTGGGGCTGGTGAGCAGGGTCCTGATTTGCAGGTAAAGGTTCTCATCATCGGGCTTCGGATTTTTTTCGGCCACGTTGGAACCGATGATAAAATCGGGATTAAAATCCTTCAGCATCACATCGGTAGGAAAGTTGTTATACAGTCCCCCGTCAAACAACAGCTTATCATCAATAGAAATGGGCCGCAGGTAAAACGGATAGCTCATGCTGGCCCGGATGGCGCTTGGCAGATCGCCCCGGTTGAACACCACGGTTTTTTTATTTTCAACGTCGGAGGCCACACAGCGAAAAGGAATGAACAGGCTGTCGAAATTATGACCGGCTTTGTTGGAGGCGCCGGTAAAGGTTTCCATCAGGTAATAATCAATCGGCACCGAGTTGATAAAGTTGGTGGGAATGTTCTTCAGGTAATTGTCTCTAAAATTATATTTAAGCGTAAACCAGGAGGCAAAATCCTGTCGCTTTTTGATCATGTATTCAAACCTCACCGGCAGATCGCCGCGGGTAACGCTTTGAAAAAAAGAGGTTTTTACAATACGCTCTATTTCTTCGGGCGTGTAGCCGGCCGCGTAATAAGCTCCTATCAGTGCGCCAATGGACGTGCCGCAAATATAATCCACCGGGATGTTGTTTTCTTCCAGCGCTTTTAATACGCCTACGTGGCACAGGCCGCTGGCGCCGCCGCCGCTAAGCACCAGGCCAATCTTTTGCGATCTGAGGGCAGGTGATACCAGGATAAAAACAATCAGCAGAAGAATATATAGCTGATTTCTCAACAGGTTTCAAACATATACTGCAAAGATAAACTTTATCCAAAAACACCTTCATATCCTGGCTATAAATATTTATCTTTAGCGCATAGGCTTTGCGGGGTGACAACATTTATTTTAAAAAAATTGTTCTACGGCATTCTGGTGCTGTTTGGAGTGGTTACCACTATTTTCTTTTTGTTTAATGTGCTGCCCGGCGATCCCGCAACCGTTATGCTGGGACAGCGCGCCAGCAAAGATGCCATTGAGGCGATTCATAAGGACCTGGGACGCGATAAGCCGGTTTGGCAGCAATACCTGCATTATCTTAACGATGTCTCTCCCGTATCGGTGCACGATCATCGTCATGCCCAGCACTTATGGTATCTCGATCCGGCCAAATACAGCTGGACCCCCTTGTTTACCATAGGCAGCTGTTACAGCGTGGTGCTTAAAGCCCCTTACCTGCGGCGAAGTTATATTACCAAACGGAATGTGTCGGAGATCATCCGGGACACGCTGCCCGAAACGGCCCTCCTGGCCATCGTGTCCATGATCATGGCTTCGGTGGTTGGTATTTTTTTGGGAATAATTACGGCTACGCATAAAAACTCGCTGCTCGACCGCAGCATTTTTGTACTTGCCACCGTGTTTGGCATGAGTGCTCCTTCTTTCCTGGTAGGGCTGGTGGTGGCCTGGCTGTTTGGGTATGTGCTTTCTGCTTACACAGGCTTAGGTCCTTCCGGCAGCCTGTACGAGCTGGATGTGTGGGAGGGCAACCAATTGCAGCTGAAAAACCTGGTGCTGCCGGCGCTCACATTGGGCATGCGGCCGCTCAGCATTGTCATACAGCTCACGCGCAGCTCGCTGCTGGACGTGATGTCGCAGGATTATATCCGGACGGCCCGGGCCAAAGGACTTTCGTACCGCAGAATAATTATGAAGCACGCGTTAAAAAATGCGCTTAACCCTGTGATAACTGCCATTTCGGGCTGGTTTGCCAGCTTAATGGCGGGAGCCGTGTTTGTGGAAAAGATCTTCAGCTGGAAAGGCATTGGCTACGAGGTGGTGGAAGCGCTGAGCAAAAACGACCTGCCCGTGGTGATGGGAGCCACGCTCATTTTTGCGCTTATATTTGTGATAATAAATATATTTGTGGACATTATTTACGGGGCGCTTGATCCCCGTGTACGCGTAAGATAACACCATGAGCAGAAAAAAAATTGTAGCCGGCAACTGGAAAATGAATACCACTGTGACGGAAGCCCGGCAGCTGGTAACCGATATAATGGCCGGGCTAAAGAGCCCGTTGGCCGTTGAAATGATCATCTTTCCTCCTTTCCCTTTTATTCACGAACTCGGCAGTTTGCTTGGTGAGCGCAGCGATGTATTTATCGGCGCACAAAACTGCAGCGAACATGCCAAAGGCGCTTATACCGGCGAGGTATCATCGGCCATGCTCTCTTCGGTAGGCTGTACCTATGTACTGGCAGGGCACAGTGAACGCAGAACATATTTTAATGAAAACAGCGCGCAGCTGGTGCTTAAAATAAAAGAGGCATTGG
This sequence comes from Bacteroidia bacterium, assembly GCA_044221905.1. Classification (GTDB taxonomy): domain Bacteria; phylum Bacteroidota; class Bacteroidia; order B-17B0; family Aurantibacillaceae; genus Aurantibacillus. Next base: position 1,272,543 of record JBGAOE010000001.1, on the reverse strand, counting down.
GTAACGGGCTGAAGGTTATTTATTGTTTTGGCGAGCAGCTGGCCGAGCGGAAGGCAAATAAACATTTTGCCACCGTTGAAACGCAGCTGAGGGATGTGCTGGGTCATTTTCCTGAAAATACGGTAAAGGACCTGGTGCTGGCTTATGAGCCGGTTTGGGCCATTGGCACCGGCGAAACCGCCAGTCCGGCACAGGCACAGGAAATGCATGCATTTGTGCGTGGCTATCTTTCTTCTGCATATTCGGAAGCTACTGCAAAACAAATTTCTATTTTATACGGCGGCAGCTGCAATGCGCAAAATGCGCGTGAGCTGTTTGCCTGCCCCGATGTGGATGGCGGCCTGATAGGCGGCGCCAGCTTAAAAGCCGCCGATTTTTGTAAAATCACTGAATCTTTTTCATGAGTTACCTGGCCTATCATTTTGCTGTAAATCCGCCCCAACCGGGTTCGGAGATACTGATGGCCCTGATAGCAGATGCCGGGTTTGATACCTTTGATTATACAGAAGATGGCTTTACAGCCTATATCCGCGAAGAAGAAGCCGGTAACCTGAGCTTTTCGGAATTGCAGTTTGACGACTTTACATACAGCTACAGCATTGAAAAAATTGCCGCCACCAACTGGAATGCCGAATGGGAAAAGAATTTTGAGCCTGTGCTGGTAGATGATCTGCTGGTGATCCGCGCGCCGTTTCATGCGCACAATAATAATGTAAAACATAACATCGTGATCATGCCAAAAATGAGTTTTGGCACCGGTCACCATCAAACCACCCGCCTGATGTGCCGTGAGCTGTTCGGCCTGCAGCTGAAAGGTGCACGTTTGCTCGATATGGGCTGCGGCACGGGTGTTTTGGCTATTTTAGCGCGCAAGCTGGGCGCTGCCGATGTGATGGGCATTGATATTGATGCCTGGAGCGTGGAAAACAGCATTGAGAATTGCGAGGTGAATCATTGCACCGATATTTTGATAAAAAAAGGCGATGCTGCTTTGCTGCAGAACGAAAAGCCGTTTGATGTGATTCTGGCCAACATCAATAAAAATATACTGAAAAAAGACCTGAAGGCTTATGTAGAGGTGCTTAACCCTTCGGGGCATCTATTATTGAGCGGTTTTTTTACCACCGATGCCGAAGAGCTGAAAACCGCCGCAGCAGTATTAGGGCTAAGCTTTGTATCGATGCAGCATGAAAACGAATGGGCTATGCTGCAATTCCGGAAATCCTAACTAAAGTGCACGTCCCTCTGAACTCGTTTCAGGGTCTCACGAATTTTTAACGGAATGAATTTCGAGATGCCGAAACGAGTTCAGCATGACTCAGGTTAATACGTCACTCTGAACTGGTTTCAAAGTCTCACGAATTTTTAACGGAATGAATTTCGAGATGCTGAAACGAGTTCAGCATGACTCAGGTTAATACGTCACTCTGAACTCGTTTCAAAGTCTCACGAATTTTTAACGGAATGAATTTCGAGATGCCGAAACGAGTTCAGCATGACTCAGGTTAATACGTCACTCTGAACTGGTTTCCAAGTCTCACGAATTTTTAACGGAATGAATTTCGAGATGCTGAAACAAGTTCAGCATGACTCAGGTTAATACGGCCCTCTGACCTGGTTTCAAAGTCTCACGAATTTTTAACGGAATGAATTTCGAGATGCCGAAACGAGTTCAGCATGACTCAGGTTAATACGTCACTCTGAACTCGTTTCAGAGTCTCATGATTTTTAACGCAAGGAGCTTCGAGATGCTGAAATATGTGTTCCGAGCTTACCTCGGGAGTTCAGCATGACTCAGGTTAATACGTCACTCTGAACTTGTTTCAGAGTCTCACGATTTCTAACGCGATGAATTTTGAGATACTGAAACATGTGTCCCGAGCTTACCTCGGGAAGTCAGCATGACTCAGGTTAATGCGTCACTCTGAACTGGTTTCAGAGTCTCGTGATTTCTAACGCGATGAATTTCGAGATGCTGAAACATGTGTCCCGAGCTTACTCGGAAAGTTCAGCATGGCTCTTAAGTTAAATCCTGCCAACTTTTAAGATCAAATTCCATGTGGCGGTTTTTTGTCCTCCGTCCGGCCATATGGCCTGAAGAGCCTGAAACACTTCTTCTGTGGGATTGTAATGATTACTTGTCATAAAACGCTGCGTGGCCGACCAGGTATTTAAAAGACCAATAAGATCATTCAACGGCAAGGGTCTTTGATACGAAAATGCAGGAGCAGGTATCTGCTCAAAGGGGAAAGGAATGGTGCGGTATTCTTTTTCTACCAATCGGTTCTCGGCCTGCCAGTAATTGTTTAAAGTGATGTTGTGGTAGTGTTGAAGGATCGCGTCCACGTCCGGGCAAACAGCCGGCACCCCATAAGCCCAGGCGGCAATAACTCCACCGGGCTTTAAAACGCGCTGTGCTTCTGCATAAAAAACATCAAAATCAAACCAATGAAGGGCATTGGCAATGGTCAGCAAATCGGCTGTATGTGAGGCAATGGAGCTTTTTTCGGCTTTCTCTACCCGGTAGCTTATTTTGGGATGGGACAGGCAGTTTTTAATTTGCTGTTCGCTGGGGTCGGTGGCAATTACCTGCTCAAAAAAATCGGCCAGGCCAATGGCAGCCTGCCCGTTTCCGGTGCCGCAATCCCACACCAGATCATGCTGTTGACTAAGCGAGGCCAGGTAAGCATATAGCTCGTTTGGATAATGCGGCCGGTATTTTACATAAATATCGGCCTGTTTTGAAAAGTTGTCCTTAAACGACTCCATGCGCTAGGCAGGTTTAAAAAAGTGTTGTATGTTTTTATTGAATTCCTGGTCCAGGTGCGTATTGGTGCAGGTAATCTCTTTTCCGAACAGCCAATTGCCACCACCTGAAAAATCACTCACCGTGCCTCCGGCTTCCTTTACTATCAGGGCACCCGCTGCCACGTCCCAGGCGCTGAGGTTGTATTCAAAAAAAGCATCCACGCGCCCGCAGGCAAGGTAACACAGGTCGGCCGCTGCAGCACCAATGCGGCGCAGGCCATGTGTATGCTGCATAAAAAATTTCAAGGCAGATAAATAATCATCGATCCTGCTGAAATTATAAATAGGAAAGCCAGTGGCAATCAGGCTTTCGGATAGTGTTTTCCGCTCTGAGACGTTGATTGGCTGAGCGTTTAAAAAAGCCCCGCCATTTTTAACAGCATAAAAACATTCGTCGCGACTCACTTCATATACCACGCCCAGTATAATTTCGCCTTTGTATTCAAGCCCAATGCTTACGGCGTAGCAGGGAATGCCATGTACAAAATTGGTGGTGCCATCCAGCGGATCCACGATCCAGTTATATTCTTTTTTGCCGGTGGCAGTATTTTCCTCCACTATAAAGCCAGCTTCGGAAAGTAATGGCTGCAGGCCTTTCACTACTGTTTCTTCCGAGGTTTTATCCACATAGCTCACCAGGTCGTTGAGGCCTTTTATTTCAACGTTTTTATAATCAAAACCGGCGCGCTCTTTGCGGATAAACCCGCCAGCTTCTTTAGCGATATTTATTACCTGTGGCAAAAGCGTATTTAATTCGTAGGGCTGCATACTATCTTGTAAATAACAAACGCTCTCCCTTCACGCTTTCGTCAAACTTACCATTGTCGTACACCAGGTGCCCGCTCACAAATGTTTTTTCAATGCTGCTTTTAAAGGTATGGCCTTCAAACGGGCTCCAGCCGCATTTGTATAAAATGTTTTCTTTGCTCACCGTTGTTGGCTTGTTCAGGTTTACCAGCACCAGGTCGGCGGCATAGCCTTCGCGGAGGTATCCGCGGTTTTGGACCCGGAAAAGATCGGCCACGCTATGGCTCATTTTCTGAACGATTTTTTCGAGGCTTATTTTTTTCTGATGATACAGGTCAAGCATGGCCAGCACACTGTGCTGCACCAATGGTCCGCCACTCGGCGCTTTAAGGTAAGGCAGGCTTTTTTCATCAAAGGTGTGCGGTGCATGGTCGGTGGCAATCACATCAATGGTATCGTTAATCACTGCTTCCAGTATCTTATCGCGGTCGTAAAGGGTTTTTACAGCAGGGTTCCATTTAATAAAATTGCCTTTTGTTTTGTAATCTTCGTCGTAAAACCACAGGTGATGAATGCAGGCCTCTGCAGTAATGCGTTTTTCCTTGAGCGGAATGGTGTTGGTAAACAGGCTGAGCTCTTTAGCTGTTGAAATGTGTAAAATGTGAAGGCGCGTGTTGTGTTTTTTTGCCAGGCCAACAGCAAAGGAAGAAGAAGCGTAGCAGGCTTCTTCGCTGCGGATCATGGGATGAAAATAAACCGGCAGGTCTTCGCCGTATTCTTCCACAAAGCGTTTCTGGTTTTCCTTGATCATCGGATCCGATTCGCAGTGCGTGGCAATCAGCGCATTCACGTTCGAAAAAATATTTTCAAGCGCTGGTAAGTCATCCACCAGCATATCGCCCGTGCTGGAACCCATAAATATCTTTACGCCGCACACTTTGCTGTAGTCGGTTTTTAAAAGTTCATCCAGGTTTTTATTGGTGGCACCCATAAAAAACGAGTAGTTGGCCAGCGATACATCGGCCGCGCGTTTGTATTTTTTATCCAGCTCTTCGGCATTTACCGTTAGGGGGTTGGTGTTGGGCATTTCCATAAACGAGGTCACTCCGCCGGCCACCGCCGCCCGCGCTTCGGTGTAAATCTCGCCTTTGTGTGTAAGCCCCGGCTCCCTGAAATGCACCTGGTCGTCGATAGCGCCTGGCAGCAGGTGCAGGCCTTCGGCGTTAATTTCGGTTACCTTTCCTTCCGGGTCAATATTTCGCTCAATTTTTAAGATCAGCCGGCCGTCGGTCAGCACATCGTATTGGCCAATCTCTCCTTCGTTTACCAGCGTGGCGTTTTTTATTAAATACTTCATAATTAATCTGTTTTGTTATGGGTTGTTCCCCGTTGGTTTAATGTGTTTTTATGAGTTGGCTTTACAAATGGTCGGAAAATAGATGTGTATAAAGGTAGGCTAAAAACAGTAAGGTTAAAAGAGCGGTTAATACTTAAGCGTAATTTAAATTTTGATGCGTTGTATCGCCGTTCTTCTCCCATGGTTACTCGTTTTCACGAAGTTAAAGTGTCAAAAATAAATTCGGCATTCCAATTTATTTTGTACATTCAAATGTAGAACTTAAGATTTTATACTCATGAAAAACACACTGTTATTTTTACTTTTTGCGCCCTTTTTCTGCCTTGGACAAAAACAGGCTAATGTCTGGTATTTTGGCGACAAAGCCGGAGCAGATTTTAATTTCAATCCTCAGCAGGCATTATTAAATGGTCAAACAGATTTTCTTTTGCCAATTGGCTGGAACGAGGCCTATTCTTCTATCAGCGACAGTGCAGGGGCGTTGCTGTTTTATAGCAACGGTGTTTCGGTGTGGAATAAACAGCAGGCCTTAATGCCCAACGGAACAGGCCTTTCGGGTCACCGGTCCTCTTCTATGGGTTGTTTAATTGTGCCGCAACCGGGCAGCGAACAATATTTTTACGTTTTTACCAACGATGCAGTTGAAAATAATTTTCAGAACGGGCTGAGGTATTCAATTGTAGATATGTGTATGGACGGAGGGAACGGTGCTGTTATTTCCACTTCCAAGAACACACTTATTTATTCCCTGGCCAGCGAACGGCTGGTTGCGGTAAAGCACGCCAATGGTTCGGACTATTGGATTGTTTCGCACAAATATAATTCGGACGAGTTTTGTGCTTTTCAATTAACCTCTGCGGGAATAACATCCAGTATCACCTCCAATTGTGGGCCCATTGACGGTGTCGGGGGAGCTGAAATGGCTATTTCGAACAACGGGCAAAAAATCGCCTATTGTATTTCCACAGGAGTGTCTACGGTTGTTACATCTTTTATGGCGGATTTTAATGCCTCCACGGGAGTTGTTTCGAATGCACAGATTCTTTCGAATGGAGGAAGGGAATATGCAGCCTCGTTTTCGCCGGATAATACAAAACTTTATTTTTCCACAACCGGTTTCGGCAATATATTTCAATACAACCTTAATGCCGGCAACTTGTCGGCAATAATAGCTTCCAAAAGCTATCTGTTTCAAAATGGCCCTGATCAATGGCGGCATATGGCACATGGTCCGGATGGAAAAATTTATGTTTCCAGAGCCGGTAAGCAATACTTGTCGGTGATCAATAACCCTAACGGCTTATATCCGGCTTGCTCTTATGTTGATTCGGCCATTTACCTGGGAGGGAGATACACCTCTCATGGCTTGCCTAATTTTGTTGCCGACTTTCAATACTCAAACACGGTGCCCACCCGGGCTTGTGGGCTTGCTACAGGTATCTTGCCTGCTTCGGAGAAACTTCGCAATGGGATCTATCCAAATCCCAGCCGGGGGATTTTCAGATTTTATGGCGGCGATGAGCTGCAAAGCGGGCAGCTGGTTTTAATCAATCTGTTGGGGCAAAAGGTTTTCGAACAAAGCGTCACCGTGGGAATGAATGATATACAAACAACCGACCTTCCCGTTGGCTTATACACTTATATTTTATTTGAGAACAACCAGGCAATAAAAAGCGGTAAACTGGCAATCGAGTGATGCGAGAAGTTACTGATCTGCGGTAGCGGCAGGGCTTCTTTCAGCACTAAAGCTCTCCCAAAGCCACCATAAATTTTTCCAGCTTCAGCCGGGCTTCTTTTGGCGAGCAGTTGTAATTATTGAATAATATGGAAAAAGCCAGCTCCTGGCCCGATTTTGTTTTCACATAACCGCAATAGCCCCGCACCCGGCTAATATAGCCGGTTTTGGCGCGCAGGTTATTTTCTATCCAGGTGCCTTTTCCAATACTGCTCATGCTGCCGCTTTTTCCGGCCACCGGCAGCGAGGCGTTAAACATACGGTAGTATAAGCTGTCGCGGTAAATTTTACACAGCAGCTGTGCCTGCAAGGCGGTGGTAACGGTATTGGCGCGCGACAGGCCGCTGCCATCCGACATAAACAGCTCGCTCACATCCAGCCCGCGTTTTTGCCAGTGGTTTTTTACAGCCTCAATGCCCGCGGAAACATTGCCTTTGCCCAGGCTGCGCAGCAGGCTTTCGCAATACAAATTGTTGCTTTTTAAATTGGTGTACAGCACAATTTTATTCAGCGGTGGCGAAAAGTGCATGTATAACAATTGCTTGGCCACCAGCGTGTCTTCTTTTTTGTAGTTGGAAAGGGCTTCGGACTGCCGGCATTTGATGCCTGCTTTTGAGAGCGAAGCGCAGAACATTTCGGCGCACAACAAGGCAGGGTCGGGGAGGGCAGCCTCCACTTCATAGTTCTTTTTGTTGGGCGGAATGCTGCCATTCACACTTTTGTTGAATGAGAACGGATCGCCGTAAACAACAGCTTCGTCTTCGCTGCCCCTGGCAACAACGCCGGATGAAACACTTATGGGCGTTTTTTGATAAGCCGGTGTTATTTTTACGAGTGTGGCTTTTGAGCCTGCCTCGCCGCTGGTGTACACCAGCTTGAATTTATTATCCATAAACGAAAGTCCGCAGGGCACCGTGCCGAAATAATTGCCAATGTCTGACCAGATCCATTGATCGGGTACCGAATGATCAAAACAGGAAGCATCGCCGATGATAACGCCGATGATTTCTTTTACACCTTTTTCTTTAAGCGCCTGAGCCCATTTATCGGTGATGGCCGAGCTGTCTTTGGCAAAGTTTTCGGATTGGAGCGTGGGATCGCCGCTGCCGGCAATAATAACATTACCATTGATGACGCCTGTTTTTTTATCAAAGCTGCCGGTGTGGTAGATTTTTGTTTCGTAGCGGTAATCATTACCCAACAGGCCCATGGCCGCCGAGGTGGTAACAATTTTTAAGGTGCTGGCAGGAATAAGCCCGGTGTGAGCATTGTATTCCGAAACGAGGGAAGAGGTTCTGGCATCTAAAACACTAAAGCCAATGGAAGCGTTTTTAAGGTCCTTATCATTTTTCCAGGCATCGGTCACTGAATTAAGCTGGGCAAAAAAAGCAACCGGCGCCAGGAAAAACAATAAAAAAAACTTCAGCATGGTTTTTACCAGATCTCTACGCGTTTGTTTTCTGAGGTATACATCTTATCGCCCGGCTGCACGCCAAAGGCTTCGTAAAACTCTTTCATATTGGTTAAAGGAGCAAAGGCGCGGAAATAAGCGGGAGAGTGGTAATCGATGGTCAGCAGGCGCTTAAGCTCGGCATCGCGTGTGTACGATTTCCAGCCCTGTGCCCAGGCGATGAAGAAGCGCTGCTCGCCGGTAAATCCTTTAATAACGGTTGATTTTTTACCGTTCAGCGATTTTTTGTAAGCATAATAGGCCATGGTTAAACCGCCCAAATCGGCAATGTTCTCGCCCTGGGTCATGCTGCCTTTTACGCGCAGTGTATCTATCGCCACGTAACCGTCAAATTGGTTAATGATAAGGGTTGTCCTGTCTTTAAAGTTTTTAAAATCTTCTTCTGTCCACCACATTTTCATGTTGCCGTCGGCGTCAAACTGCGATCCCTGGTCGTCAAAGCCGTGAGTCAGCTCATGGCCAATGATAGAGCCCATGGTGCCATAGTTAGCGGCATCTTCGGCGGTAGCGTCAAAAAACGGCGGTTGCAGAATAGCCGCCGGGAAGGTGATCTCGTTGGTGGTAGGATCGTAATAAGCATTTACGGTTACGGCGGTCATTTGCCACTTGTTGCGGTCAACCGGTTTTTTCAGGTCGTTCAGGTTGTCCTGCGTTAAAAAGCGGTTGGCGCGGCATACATTGGCCCAATAATTATCTGTGGCAATCGCTAGCGATGAATAATCTTTCCATTTGTCAGGATAGCCCACTTTGCGGATCAGAAGATCGAGCTTGCGGTTGGCCTGTTTTTTGGTTTCCGCGCTCATCCAGGTACGGCTGGCAATCCGTTCGCGATAGGCCAGCACCAGGTTATCAATCAGCTTGTTCACCCGTATTTTAGCATCGGGCGTAAAATGCTTTTTTACAAATTCTTTCGATACAATGTCGCCAATAGTTCCGTCCATAGTGTTGTGAACGCGCTGCCAGCGTGGCTTCATTTGTTTGGCGCCGCTTAGCACCTTGCCGCGGAAGGCAAAGCTGATTTCTGTAAACTTGGAAGAAAGAAACGGTGCGGCATCCATCAAAAGCTGCGCTTTGGCGTATAGCTTCAAAAGCTCCAGCGGGGCGCGGTTTACCAGGTTATTCATTTCTTTGGTATACTCCACCATCGATACAATAACCGTATCGGGCTGTTTCATGCCTTTCTGTTTAAAATAGCTGTCCCACTTAATAGCCGGGGCCAGCTCCTGCAGTGTTTTTGGCGTGTAAACATTGTACAGTTTTTCAATGTCGCGCATCTCTACGCGGGTCATAGCTTTGTTGGTCAGCCGCTTTTCAAACTCAAACACTTCCTCGGCGTTGGCGTCGGCTGTTTTTGCCATGCCGGCCTGGCTAAAGAGCTGGCTCAGGTAGTTTTTATATTCCTTGCGGATGTTCTCAAACTGTTCTGCGTGGTAATAATCCCTGTCGCCAAGGCCAAAGCCTGCCTGGCTGATGCCGAACGAATTTTTGCGACTGTTCTTAAGATCGGGCGATACACCCACTCCGAAAAAAAGATTGATGCTGATGTAATCGAAATCGGATTTTAAAGTCATCAGCTCATCCAGGTTCTTCACTTTGTCAATTTGCTCGAGCTGTGCAACAATGGGCTGGTATCCCAAAACGTCGGCTTTTGCCGAATCCATGGCGGTGTTGTAAAAATCGCGCAGGCGCTGTGCATCGGTGTTGGGAGCTGCTGCCTTGTTAACAGCCGCAGCGTCAAGAATGGTGCGAATCTTTTTCAGGTTGTTTTCGTGGATCTCGTTAAAGCTGCCGTAACGCGCGTCGCTTTCGGGCAGCTTAAAATTCTTTTGCCATTTGCCGTTGCAAAATGTGTAAAAATCCTGGCGCGGGCTGGCGCTCGAATCAATGTATGAAAAATTGATTCCCGCGTTTTGCGCGTTGATTTGTAAAGCTGGCAGCAGGGCCAGCACAAGTAGTTTTTTCATGTGTTTGGTGTATTCGTAATGGAATAAAAAACAGGTAGTATCAGGTTAACGAAGATAACTATTTTACATCAACAATGCTCAAATCATCCACGTAAACCAGCATTTTTTTTACGGGCGGATAGCCCATTGCCAGCAGGGCGGCTTCATAATTGTGCAGCTGTTTAAAGTATTTTGGATTATTTTCCTTACCGGTTTTATAATCGATAAGAATGGTGTGTGCAGGAGTAAAAACAATCCGGTCGGGCCGCAGCACTTCGCCGGCAGCGGTTATCAATTCGGCCTCGAGCCTGCAATGCACACCGGGCGCAAAACAGGCAGCCAGGCTGGGGTGCTGCACCAGTTGCAGCAGCCTGGCTTTTAATTCGGGTATTTCCTGCCGGTTCACAAAACCTTCCAGCAGGGCGGCCTCCAGCGCCCGGTCCAGCTCCGTGGCGTCTTTCACTTTTGAAAGGATTTGGTGAATGGCAATGCCCTGTTGCCGCGCAGCTTCGGCATCCTGGCTGCCGCCCAGGTAGGCGGCCTTTATCTGCACGGCTTTGCCCGAAGCATTAAATTCAAGCTGATCCAGGTTAAAATTTCCATTGCCCCGAGTCTGCTCGCTTTGCTGCCTGGCCGAGCGGCTGCCTGTTTCATATACATTTTCGCGGGGGCTCTGAAAGTGGGCGGCCATAAAACCGTTTACCCAATCGCTCACCGATTTTTGCCTGTAGGTGGAAGCCATGGCTGTAATAATATGCAGCCGCTCCACCGCGCGCGTAAAAGCCACATACAGCAGGTTCAGGTTATCCAGAACCTGTTCCTGTTTTTCGGTTTCCAGCTCTTTTTCAAAGCCGATGTCTTTCACTTTATCCGAAAGCCCGATCACTGCCACAGGCAATTCCACTTTGTCATCGCTTACATTTACCCAGCTGTCGTTTGTTTTATAAATGCCCCAGTTGCAATAGGGCACAATCACCACCGGAAATTCGAGGCCCTTGCTGGCATGTATGGTCATGATCCTGGCTGCATTGGTATTTTCGGGAATGATCACCGAAGCCCGGCTGCTGCGGTTTTCCCACCACTCAAAAAAAGAAGGCAGGTTCGAGTTTTTTACAACCAGAAATTCGTTGACCTCGTCGAGAAAGAAGCGCAGGTAATTATAGCTGTGCTTGTGCAGGCCCAGCGCCCTGATTGCGGCAATACAATTGTCCAGCAAATTGTTGAGTGAAAGATCCTCTTCCTGCAGCTCAATGCCGCAGGCTTTAAGAATATCGAACAGCGACCGGCCATTGGTGAGCTCTGTTAAATAGTGATGAAGTTTTTCCTGGCTGAGCTGCGCCGATTGGTACAGGTAATTGAGCACCGCTGCGGCGCTTACCAGATCGCGGTGGTTTACCAGGTAAGCCAGGTAACACACCAGGGTGTTTACTTCCAGGTTGTTTTTTAACAGCAGCGAATCCGATGATACCACAGGGATTTTTTGCTCCACCAGGTAATGCGCAATCAGGTTGCCGTGATAATTGCGCCGGCATAAAATACAGATGTCGTGGTATCCAAAGCCATTTTGCAGCGCATCGGTAATCTGCTCTTTAATGATGTTGAGCGTATAGCTGTCCAGCTCCTCCCTCTCAACCCGGGCGGTGTGCACGCTAATGTAGCCTTCCCCGGCGTGTTTCACTTTTTGAGCCTGTTCTGTGTAAATATCCCGGTAGTGGCCGGTAAGTAGCTCTGCGCTGAGCGTGCCAAACAGCGAGTTATTGAACGCCACAATGTTTGGCAGGCTCCTGAAGTTGGTGTCCAGCAGTTTTCCCTCAAAGTTCCGTTTGAGAGAGCCGGCACGTTCTTCTGTCATCGGGTGCCCATTGGGGTTTTCTACAGCCGGCAACGCAGCAAATTGTTTTACGTTGGCATTGCGCCAGCGGTAAATGCTTTGTTTGCCATCGCCCACAATCAGGTTAAACCAGCCGTTAGACAACGAATTGTCGAGCAGGGGCAATATGTTTTGCCATTGCAGACTGCTGGTGTCTTGGAACTCGTCGAGCAGGTAATGATGGTAACGCTCGCCCAGGCGCTCATAGATAAAAGGTGTGGGCTCGTTGTGTATGATCTCAAAGATCTTATGATTGAACTCGCTGATGAATACCAGCTTTTCGTCCTGCTTTTTTTCCTGGCTGATCTCCTCAATTTTTTTGAGCAGCATCAGCGGGTACATTTGTTTGCTCAGCGTTTCACACAGGGTAAAATAGCTGTAATTGCTGTCAATAAAGGCAATCAGGCTACCGGTCATCGTGTTGAGCTCGGCGCTGATGCGCTCAATGGCCTGTGTGCTTTGTGGTGAAGTGTTGCCGGCCCATTTGTTGCCGTTTATTGCTTCGGTTAAGCGTGCACCATGTGCGTCTTCAGGTTTGGCGCTGCCGTTAACACATTTTCTGAAAAAATTCTGCGGACCGCTGGCTTTGTATCGAAAGTCATCGTCGTCCAGGTGGTTGTTTTTAATCAGCGCGATGGCTTTTTCCCCGCCGCTGCGCAAAGTTTGTTTGTAATGCACAGCAAAATCCCTGAACTGTTTGCGGAATCCTTCCAGCTCATCGGCGCTAAATTTTTTGAGCTGCTCCAGGTACGCGCCCGAATCTTCTTTTTGAAGCAGCTTCGAAAACTCGCGGATCTGCTTCTCAGGATCCCAGCTGGCGTTGTCTTCGGCTTTGTTCAGCACGTATTCTTTCAGCAGCTTGCTCACGTAGGGGTCTTCGCCCACCTGGTTCAGCAGTTCCGAGATCACCTTATCGTAAAAGCTTTCGGTATCCATTTCTACGTTAAAGTTTACAGGCAGCTTCAGATCGTGCGCAAAGGTTTTTACGATTTTATGAGTAAAGCTATCGATGGTGCCTATCGAAAAATCAGAGTAATGGTGCAGGATGCTGCTCAGCACAATGCCAGCCCGATTTTTTAGCTCGGCGGCTTCGATGTTTAATTCCCGGCACAGCAGTTGGCCCATCACCGGCAGCTGAGGCAGCTGTGCGATCTGGCTCAGCGATTCCACCACGCGGTTCTTCATTTCGGCGGCGGCTTTGTTGGTGAAGGTTACGGCCAGTATGCGCCTGTAATTGTACGACAGTTTTTTATCATCGAAAAGGGCCAGGCGCAGGTATTCTTTTACCAGGGTAAATGTTTTACCGCTGCCCGCGCTCGATTTATATACAACAAAGTTGCTCAATGATTTTTTTTGGAGTTCTATAAAATTAAAAAGGCCGCAGGGGTTCTGCGGCCTTTTTTATAAAATATTATCAAGAAGGTTTATTCTTCGTCATCCTCATCGTCGTCGGTTTTCTTTTTAACCGGCTTGGTAGGCGTTTTCGGCGCGTTTGGATCTACATAATCCCAGCTTAAGATCTTGAACTCGGTGCGGCGGTTTAAGGCATGCAGCGCGTCTTTTTCCTCTTTTGTTTTCGCTTTGGCAATTACGCCATCGCTGATCAGCAATTCGCTTTCGCCTTTACCTTTCGCCACTAAACGGGCCGGTGCGATTTTTTTATCGTTTACCAGGTAATTCACGCAGGATTGAGCACGTGCCTGCGAAAGGGTCATGTTTGACTTATCGTCACCCTGGCTATCTGTATGGGCATCCAGCTCACACACAATAGAAGGGTTGTCGGCCATAATCTGGTACAGGTAGTTCAACGAATCTTTTGATTGAGGTAACAGGTCTGCTTTGCCCAATTCATAAAGAATTTGCGGCATGCGGATGTTCGGCTCAACAGGGCCCAGCTCAAAGTCGGCCACAAAATCTTTTGACTGGTCTAAGCCCACGGTGGTGATCACGCGCTGATCTTTAGAAGCCAGATAGCCTTTAGAGAAGGAAGAAGATTTGGTGGTTTTATCGGTAATGGTAGAAATGGTATAAGTAACCCTGTCTTTCAGCTTAAAGTTATAAGTACCGGCTTTTGGGGTCATGGCTTCGGTAATGCTGCCGTCGCTGCCGATAATTTTGATCTTGGCTAACTCAACCGGCTCGCCTTTGCCTGCACCAGTGCGGTCGCTGCCTTTGCTGATGGCCATCCCTTTTACGTTGAAGTTAAGTGGTGGCAGGCTGAAGCTCCAGATATCGTCGCTGCCTTTGCCTCCATCGCGGTTGCTGGAGAGGTAGCCACGGTTTTTCTTGCCTTCAAAAATGATCCCGAAATCATCAAATGCCGAGTTGATAGGGTATTTCATATTCTCAACCGGTTTGGTGAATTTTCCGTCAGAGCCGGCTTCGGCCACAAAAATATCAAGACCGCCCATGCCTGGGTGGTAATCGGATGCGAAATAAAGGCGTTTGTTATCGTCAGACACGGTGGGGAACATTTCATTTCCTTCGGTATTTACGGTAGGCCCTGCATTTTTTGGCTGACCCCAGGCATTGGCTTTGGCGTCAAAGGTGCAGTACCAGATATCGGCGCCGCCGTAACCGCCACTCATGCGCGACATGAAGTACAATACTTTGGTGTCGGCCGAAAGGCTTGGGTGGGCAAAGTTAACGGTATCGTTGTTAAAAGGCAGTAACTCGGCTGGACCCCAGGTGCTGCCTTGTTTTTTAGACATATAAATATGGCACTTGTTCTGTTTGTTTTTTTCTTCAGGGCAACGGGTAAAAAACATCATGTCGCCTTTTTTGCTGATCCAGCCTTGGCCTTCGTTTACAGGGGTGGCAATAGCTGGAGGCATTAAAACGGGGGTTGACCATTTTCCGTTTTTGTCAACGGTACTTTCAAAAATATCAGAGTGGTTAGTGCCTGCGTTTATCTCCTGGCCGCCTAAAACACCTTCGCGGCGGGAAGTAAAGGTAATGGCAGTGTATTTTTTGTTGCTGAAGCTGGGCGAGTAGTCGCTTTCTTTGGAGTTGATCAGCGACATGTTCTCCACTTTATAGCGCAGGGGGTTGTCTTTCCATTGCTGGGCCAGCTCGCAGGATTTTACTCCCAGGTCAGCCCTTTTGGCATTGCCGCCTTTGGCTTTATAATTATTGTATTCTGCAATGGCCTCAGGGTACTTCATTTGCATTTTAAGCACCTCTGCCAGCTTCAGATACACGGTCGGATCGTCGAACGACGATGCAATGGCTTTTTGGTAATAGGTTTCAGCGCCTTTTACATCGTTAATTTCCTGGCTGGCAACACCTGTTTTGTATAATATCAGGGCCTTTTTATCTTTTGGAGCAGGACCGTAGGCTTGTTTGTAATAATTTATGGCGTTAAAATACTGGTGAGCTTCAAATGACTCATCCGCTTTTTTTAACACTTTTTGAGAGAACGCAGTGGCCGACAGAATAAGGGCAGCAGCGGCGGTTAAAGTAAGCTTCATGGTGTTTTTCATACTTTAAAAAAGTTTAGTAGGCTGCTAAAATAACGATTATTTTCAAAATGTTAGAGAAAAATATCCTTTTTATTAATTTTTTTTCATTACTGTTTTTTTAATACCTAGCTTTGATCGTTTAAATCCGTTTATCGCCGGAATTTTTTAATTCCATTCTTGTTATTTGCGTTACGTGCCTGGTATTTATTTACACATACCTTTTTGCAGGCAGGCCTGTAATTACTGCGATTTTCACTTCAGCACCAGCCTTGCCAATAAAGAGGCCGTTGTGCAGGCCATGGTGCAGGAAATTGAACAAAGGCATGCCTATTTGACCACAAAAAATGTGCAGAGCATCTATTTTGGCGGGGGCACGCCCAGCCTTTTGGCGGAAAGCGAGCTGGCCTATTTGATGGAAGCGCTGGACCGGCATTTTTTATGGACAAAAGAGGCAGAGATCACCCTTGAGGCCAATCCCGACGATATTACCGCCGCCGCCCTGCAAAGCTGGAAAAAACTGGGAATTAACCGCCTGAGCATAGGCCTGCAGAGCTTTATGGATGAGGAGCTCCGCTGGATGAACCGGGCCCATACCGCTGCTGAATCCGAATCGTCGGTAAAGCTGGCGCAGGATCATGGTTTTCACAACATCAGCATCGACCTGATATACGGCAGCAAGTTTCAAACGCCCCAAACCTGGGAAAATACGCTGCAAGGGGCCCTGGCGCTGAACACGCCGCATATTTCGGCGTATAATCTTACCATTGAGGATAAAACCGCCCTGGGCGCAAAGCACCGCAAAGGCCATGAGCCGGTAGTGGACGACCAGCTAAGCACACAACAGTTTATCGCGATGCTCAAGCGGCTGGAAGCCGGTGGTTTTATCCAGTACGAAATTTCGAATTTTGGCAAAGCGGGTTTTTTTGCCGTGCACAACAGCAATTACTGGCTGGGCGAACAATACCTGGGCATCGGGCCATCGGCACATTCTTTCAACGGCCATTCGCGGCAATGGAATGTAAAAAGCAATGTCGCTTATGTAGCCGCCACCCGTTCGGGGAAAGATTTTTTTGACCGCGAGGAGCTTTCGATGAAAGACCGTTATAACGAATACATCCTCACCAGGCTGCGCACCATTTGGGGATGCAGCACCGAAGAAATAAGCCGCCTGTTTGGAGATGCGGCCACGCGTCATTTCAAGGGCATCATTAAAACCATGCAGCAGTTTGTGATCGAAAAAAATGGCGTGTATATGCTTAACCCGGCCGGCAAGCTGCAGGCCGATGGCTTAGCCGCCCGGCTCTTTCTTTCGTAAATAATCGCTGATGAGCGCTTCGCTTTGATCCACGCTGTTTTTGAGCCAGTCAAAATAAATATCAGCGCGTTCGGCCTCGTTCAGCAGGTAATTGGGCACCTGCTTACGGATGCGCGAGCTGAGCTCGTACATGCAAATGGCTGCACATACGCTGATGTTAAAGCTTTCGGTAAAGCCGTACATATTGATCTTCACAAACTCATCGGCCTCACTGATGGCATCGGGTGTAATACCCGTGAGCTCGGTGCCAAATACCAGCGCCAGCTTTTTATTCACGGGCAGTGCATCAATGGTGCAATCGTTTTTATGTGGCGTGGTGGCTACTATGCGATACCCCTGCTGCTTTAGCCGGCGCAATGTTTCCACCGTATTGTTCTCGCCCTGGTTGTGCCGGTGCACACTCAGCCATTTGTGGCTGCCCATAGACACATCGTCGCTGATGCGCATGCTGTTGCGGTTCTCAATAAAATGCACGTGCTGTATGCCAAAGCTTTCGCAGCTGCGCAGCACCGCACTGGCGTTATGATCCTGGTAAACGTTCTCAAGCACGATGCGCAAATGGCCGGTTCGCTGCGCAATTACCTCGTCAAACCGCTTTTTGCGCGTGTCAGAAATAAAGGAGCTCAGGTAATTGCTCAATTCGGTTTTAAGGGCTTGATCCATGGTTAAACCTGCAAAGAAAAATAAATTATTCAATTCAGGATACAATTTTATATCTTTGCCCCGCAACCGGTTCTTTTTTAAACAAAAGAATAATAGGGAATAGCGTGAAAATCGCTAATAGTACCCGCTGCTGTGAGTCCTTATAAAAACCACGGAACATTCGTTGCCACTGTGTCGGCCAGGCCGTCACGGGAAGGCGTTCCGGGCAAGGATAAGTCAGAAGACCTGCCGGCTGCATTAACAGTTGAAGGCCCCCGGGATAGGAGCCCCAAACGCAGACAAAGGTATCATCGTTTGTACCAGATATATTCACTGGCCTATGGCCGGCCGGGCTCGCGGTATGCTGCAGCTCCTGGCATTGTTTTGTGTTGTGGCCACCGCACAGGCGCAGGACACGGTATCGCTTGGCAGCGTGGAAGTAACAACACAAAAAAGCAGGCTGTCGCAAACAGGCAGAAAAACCGAAACGCTTGACTCAACGCTCAAAGCCCAGTTCAGGCTTAACTCGGTGGGCGAGGCACTAAGTGCCACTACACCGATGTTCATTAAAAGCTATGGCCCCGGCGGCATTGCCACCACAGCCTTCAGGGGAGGCAATGCCTCACAAACCGCTGTGCTGTGGAACGGCTTTAATATTCAGAATGCTATGCTGGGGCAGGCAGACCTGGCCCTGCTGCCATCGGTTTTGTTTGAAGAAATCGGCGTGGAATACGGTGGCTCTTCGTCGCTGTGGGGCAGCGGTGCAGTGGGTGGCAGCATACACCTCGACAGCAGGATCCCGTTTAATGCCGGTTTTATTACCTCTACCAGCCTTGGGGGCGGCAGCTTTGGGCTGCTCAACGGATCTACCCGCATTTTATTCGGCGGCCGGCGCTTTGTATCATCCACCAAGTTATATGGCCTGCGGTCCGACAATAATTTTACTTATAAAGATACGCTGGATAACGCGGAGCCCAATAAAAAACAGCAGCATGCCGGCTATGATTTTAAAGGACTGATGCAGGAGTTTAAATTCCTGATCAATTCCAGGCAGCTGCTTTCCATTCATGCCTGGGCAAACGATAATCATCGCCGCCTGCCCGATGCCCGGCTTTCGGCGCTGAGCAAAAGCTACCAGCTCGACCAGGCCCTGCGGCTCACCGCTCAATGGAATTATGTAGAAAGAAAATTTAAATCCACCGCCCGCCTGGGATACTTTAACGATCGCATTGATTACACCGACAGTCTTATTTCTCTTTTCTCAAAAAGCAAGGTTCAAACGCTGATCGGCGAGGTAGAGAATTATCTGGACTGGGGCCATGCACAGCAGCTGCACATAGGACTTAATGCCTCTTCCAGCTTTGGCACCTCGGGCAACTACGAGGGCCGGCAATCCACCAGCAGGTTATCGCTGATGGCTGGCAACCGCTTTGTTTGGATGGAGGGCAAATTAATACTGGCAGTGGCGGCGCGGGCCGAATATTTCAGCGTGGGCGCCTTGCCGCTTACGGGTAATGTGGCTACTGAGTATAAATTAGCCAAGCCCTTGGCCGTTAAGTTCAACGTGGCAAAGGTATACCGCCAGCCTACGCTGAATGAGCTGTACTGGGTGCCGAACGGGAACAGGAATTTGAAGCCCGAGCAGGGCTATACGGCAGAAGGGGAGCTCAGCTATCACAAAACAATAAACCATCTTTCTGTTTTTGTGTCGGGCGCCGCTTACAGCCGCAGCATTGATAACTGGATCCTTTGGATACCGGGGCCTAAAGCCAGCCCCATGCCGGTGAACCTGCAACAGGTGTGGAGCAGGGGCACCGAAACCACCTGGCGCTTTGGTTACCGTAAAAATAAATGGAACCTGGGTGTTGGCTGTGTTACAGGGTATGTGCTATCCACCATCGTATCCAATGCGCAGGAGAATGGGAACACGCAAAACCGGCAGCTGGTGTATACGCCGCGCTACACGGTTAACGGCAACCTTATGGTGGGATACAACGACCTGACGCTGGTTTTTTTTCAGCAATACGTTGGCTACCGTTTTACCACCAGCGACAATACCCAATGGCTTAATCCTTATTATGTATCGTCGCTCAAATGCAATTATGGCTTAAAGCTAAAAACGCTGCGGCTGGTTTTATTTGCCGGCTGCAACAACCTGTTTGGCAACAGCTATTCGGTGGTGGCGGGCCGCCCCATGCCTTTAACCAATTACGAGTTCGGAATCACATTACAAACCAAAAACAAATCAAATAATAACCAGTAAAAAAACAAACATGAAAAAAACAATTACTCTGATGGCCCTGGCCGCAGGCCTTTTAAGCGCCACAGCCCAAACAACCGTGGAGGGTTTCGAATCCTTTACCCTTACGGCCAACTCGGCCTACAGCCCCACCGTTAGCACCCCGTTCCAGGGTTCCAACGGCATTTTCAGCTACAAATATTCAGGTTACTGGAGCGGAGGGTTTGCTTATACCAATGTGCTCGACTCTGTTACCCCGGGTTATACCAACGCTTATGGCATCAGGGCATACAAAGGCTACAACAACTCAGCTAATTTTGCAGTGATGTATGGCAGCGGTAAAATTACCCTCACAGCGCCTCAAACCACTGTAAGCGGGTTTTACATTACCAACACTACTTATGCCTATAAATCAATGGCCAGCGGCGACCAATTTGCGAAAAAATTTGGCGGCACCAGCGGCAACGATCCTGACTTTTTTAAAGTGATTGTAAAAGGCTATAAAAACGGCGTTCTTAAAACCGACAGCGTTACTGCCATGCTGGCCGATTTTACATTTACCAACAATACACAGGATTATATCTTAAACACCTGGCAATTTGTAAACACGTCGGTGATCGGCGAGGTGGACAGTCTTAAATTTTTCTTCCGCTCGAGCGATATGGGCGCATTTGGCATTAACACGCCGGTGTACTTTGCCATGGACGATTTTACGACCATTAATGCCGGTACTACAGGCATTGCCAAACAAGCAGCGCTGCTCAACACCGAGGTGTATCCTAATCCGTTCAACAGCCAGCTTACCATTGTAACCAGCGAGAGCAGCGCAGCGGTGCGCGTGATGAGTGTGGATGGAAAAACCGTGCTGGCCGAAAATCTTTCAGGGTACAGCAATGCACTTGACCTGGGCAGCCTGCAAAACGGCGTTTATTTTATAGAGCTGCGTGCCGGTGATAAATACAGCGTTTCAAGGATCGTTAAAAATTAATCTCAAACCATTAAATTTAAAACCATTCCGGCTCATGCCGGGATGGTTTTTAAACCAATACCGATGAAGAATACCTGTGTTGCCAGCTTGAGCTTGTTTTTGCTTGCGGCCTGTATAAAAGACAAGCCCCAAAGCGCCGCCGCATCTGAAGTGCAGCTGAGCGACGCCCGCAAGGTGTATACCGTCAACGAAGGCGTTTACCCCAATGACAATGCCTCGGTATCGCTTTACGATCCGGGTACCGCCCAGGTGATCGAAAATTTTTATGCCACCCAGAACAACAATGCAGTGGTGGGCGATGTGGCTCAAAGCCTCTCCTACATCAACAGCAGTTACTACCTGGTGGTAAACAACTCCGGTAAAATACTGGTGTGCGATCGCAACTTCAAAAAAACAGGACAGATCACCAATTTACTTTCGCCCCGTTACATACAGCCTGTCACCAATCAAAAGGCTTATGTGAGCGATTATAAAAGCAACAGCATTAGTATTATTAACCTGAACAGCGAAACCAAAACCGGCGTCATTCCCTGCCCCGGCTGGACGGAGCACATGGTGATGATCTACAACAAAGTGTTTGTTACCAACATGCGCCGCAATTATTTGTATGTGGTAAACACGCTGACCGATGCGATCAGCGACAGCATTTACGTGGGGCTGAATGCCGCCAATGTGGTGCTTGACCGGCAGGATAAATTGTGGGTGCTGAGCGGTGGTGATAAGCCCAACTCGGTGGCGGCCAGGCTGTGGAAAATAAACCCGGTTAACAACCAGGTTGAAACCTCGCTGGTGTTTAACGACGGCGAAACGCCCGGCAATTTGTGCCTGAACAGAACAAGGGATACCCTTTGGTATTTAAACAACGGCATTTGCCGGTTTTCTACAAACGATGCTTCCCTGCCGGCTCATCCGTTTATAACGGCTGGCAGTAAAAATTTTTACGGCCTGGGTGTTAACCCAAATGATTATATGATTTATGCCGCCGATGCGCTGGATTATAACCAGCGGGCCAATGTATATATTTACGATGCCGGCGGCGATCAAAAATCCTGGTTCAAAGCCGGAATCAATACAAACGGCTTTTATTTTGAATAAAAAATAATCATCTTTGGTGATGGTTGGACCCTCACCTTCATATTGTTTCTTTCGACGTTCCTTTTCCGGCTAACTACGGCGGTGTTATCGATGTGTATTACAAGCTGGTGGCACTGAAGCAGCTGGGCGTAAAGGTTACCCTCCATTGTTTTAATTATGGCCGCCAGCCTGCTCCGGAATTAGAAAGCCTGTGCGAGCGGGTGTTTTATTACGAACGAAAAACCGGCTTTTTTTCGAACCTCTCGCTGCTGCCGTATACGGTTAAATCGCGGCAATCGCAGGCGCTCGAAACAAACCTGCTTAAAGATAACGACCCCATTCTTTTTGAAGTGCTGCATACCTGTTATCTTTTAAAGGATAAGCGATTTAAGCAGCGCAAAAAAATATACCGCCACAGTAACATAGAGCACGATTATTACCGCGAGTTGTCGCGCTCGGAACGGAATGTGCTTAAAAAAGTATACCTGAAAATTGAAGCCTGGAAGCTGCAGCGGTTTGAATCCATCCTGCGCTTTGCCGATGTGATTTTGGCGGTGAACCAAAAAGATACGGAGTATTTTAAAAAATATTATGCCAATGCACAATCGTTTTACCTGCCGAGCTTTCACCCAAACAACCAGGTGAATTCAATGCCAGGCAGGAGCGATTTTATCCTGTTTCACGGCAACCTGTCGGTTTCTGAAAACTATACGGCGGCGGCCTGGTTAATTCACCATGTATTTTCAAAGCTTTCGGTGCGGTGTGTTATTGCGGGTCTTAATCCCCCCGCTTTTTTAGTGCAGCTGGCCGCGCGCTTTTCAAACATCAGCCTGATGCCCAGTCCCGGCGAGGTGCAGATGGATGCCCTGATCCGCGAGGCGCAGGTGCATGTATTGTACACCGGGCAGCCAACCGGCCTCAAGCTCAAACTGCTGAACGTGCTTTTTTGCGGGCGCTTTGTGGTGTGCAACCCGCACATGATCTCGGGCACACCTCTGCTCGAAAATGATGGCTTGCGTATTTGCGGCTCGGCCGCAGAATTTGTTCAAACTATCAACGGCTGCCTGCAAAAAGAGTTTACTCCGTTGCAGGCCAACGAGCGAAAACTTCTTGTGGCGGGGTTTGATAACAGAGCAAACGGCAAAACGCTTTTAAGCATACTGAAATAACCGCTGGTTTTGCAGTGATGCTATTGGCAAAACCTTTCGCGATTCGCTGCTGGCTTTATTCAAAAAAATACGCTTGGGAAATAGCGATCCTGGATAGTATTAAACACTAAGAACCAAGCACTGAGAATTATTAAACAAGCACCAAGGGCACTTTTATCTCATGCCGTATGTTCTCAATAGTAGTACCCAGTATAATATCTTTAATGGTACGGTGGCCGTGTGTGCCCATCACCAGGGTGTCGCAATTGTTTTGTACAATCAGTTTGGGAATGGCCTGCTTGGGATCGCCAAAACCCAATTGTATTTCGGTGCGCACGTTTTCTTTCAATAGTTGTTCCTGGTAAAGCTTTAATTTCTGGTAATCTTCCTCACGCTCCAGGTCAAAGGCATTTTCGCCATACACCATGGCATTGGCGCTTTCCAGCACGTGTATGAGCACCAGCGTAAAGTCGGTGCCGCCCAGCTGAAGCGCTTTATTAATAGCCTTGTTATCGCTGCCGCTGAAATCAACCGTAACCGCAATTTTGTGCGGGCCTGTTTTGTAATCGAGCAGCAGGGGTTTAACATCGTTGTGAAAACCCACGTGGTGCGGCGGCTTTTCTTTTGTGATAAGCGGAATAAGAAGAATGTACAGCAGCATTAAAAAACAAAACACACACAGCGGCACTACTGTAAAGCTGATGAGCATGGGGTGGGGGTGGTTGGTGATGAGGTCGGAGATCTCGACGTATACCAGCTTTACATTAAGGCTCACAATGGTTCCTGCAGCCAGCCACGATGCTATTTTTTGCCACAGTGGGATCACAAATTCGCCCATTTTTTGTTTGTTGCTTACAAAGTGTATCAGCGGAATAATGGCAAAGCCCAACTGCAGGCTCAAAATTACCTGGCTCAAAATCAAAAGCTTGCCAGTGGCAGCATCGCCTAGTATTAAAATGGTGATAAATGCAGGAATGATGGCAATGAGGCGCGTGAGCAGCCGCCTTACCCAGGGCCGTAAGCGAAAGTTGAGATAACCCTCCATCACCACCTGCCCGGCCAGGGTGCCGGTAATGGTAGAGCTTTGTCCTGCCGCAATAAGAGCCACGGCAAACAATACCGGCGCCAGCGTGCTGCCCAGCATGGGTGCCAGCAATTGGTGCGCGTCCTGGATCTCGGCCACGTGATGCAAGCCATTTTTGTAAAAAGTGGCGGCCGATAAAATAAGAATGGCGGCGTTTACAAACAGTGCCAGGTTGAGCGCCACTACGCTGTCAACCGTATTAAACCGAATGGCTTTTTTTATATCGGGGGGCGTGCGGTTAAATTTGCGGGTTTGTACCAGCGAGCTGTGCAGGTAAAGATTGTGCGGCATCACAGTAGCGCCAATGATGCCGATGGCAATGTACAGCGCCTCGTCGTTTTCGATATAGGGTTTCAGCCCGCTCACGATCTCGCTGCCCGAAGGCTGGGCAATGATGAGCTCCACCAGGAACGACAGGCCGATAAGGGCCACCAGGCTGATGATAAACGCCTCGAGTTTTCGGATGCCCCGGTTGAGCAGGAATAATAAAATAAAACTGTCGAACACGGTAATGCACACTCCTGCTAAAATGCTCAGGCCAGGGAATAACAGGTGCAAGCCAATGGCCATGCCGATCACCTCGGCCAGGTCGCAGGCGGCAATGGCAATTTCGGCCAGCAGGTATAAAAAAAAGTTCACAAACCTGGGGTAGCTGAGCCGCGATGCCTGTGCCAGGTCTTTGCCGCTCACAACGCCCAGCCGCACACAATGGCTTTGCAGCAGCAGAGCAATGATGTTGCTCATTACCAGCACCCACAGCAGGCTGTAGCCAAACTTGCTTCCGCCGGCAATGTCGGTGGCCCAGTTGCCGGGGTCCATATACCCTACGCTGATCATATACGCCGGGCCAAAAAAGGCCAGCAGGCGCTTAAAGGTGCCACCCGTGTGGGTGTTTACCGATGAGTTAACTTCTTCGAGCGACTTGTTCATTTTTTTGGTTCCACAAGAATGTTTGACGCTACTTTGTTGCTGAAAAACTGGCTGCCGTTTTTATTGATGCGCACCTGGAACGAGTTGTCAAACTCATTGATCTCCTCCACCTTAATGGTATCGCCTATTTTGAGCCCCACCGAGGTAAGGTGCTGCAAAAAAGCCTTGGAGTGCTCGCACACACCCATAAAAATAAAAACACCTTTTGTTTTGTAACGGTTCAGCGGAATGGCTTTTACGGCATTGAGCTGCCCGTTGGCATCGGGTATGGGGTCGCCGTGCGGATCGAATTTTGGCTTGCCTAAAAAATCGTCGAGGCGGTTTACCAGCTCATCGCTTTTAATGTGCTCCAGCTGCTCGGCCATGTCGTGCACCTCGTCCCAGCGGAACTTGAGCTTCTCCATTAAAAACACTTCCCACAGGCGGTGTTTTCTTACAATGGAAAGCGCCAGTCTTTCGCCACGGCCGGTTAAAAAAACGCCTTTATACTTTTGATAGTTGATCAGCTTTTTTTCGGCCAGCCGCTTCAGCATATCGGTTACCGAGCCGGCTTTGTTGTGCAGGTGTTCCGACAGCTCGTTGGTGCTTACGCCATTGCCGCCATTGGCCTGGCTGATCGAAAAAATGGCCTTTATGTAATTTTCTTCGGTTAAGGAAATTTCCATCCTGCAAAGATACAGATTTTATGCTTCCAAAAAAATTATTTAGGCTGGCCTAAATAATTGGTTTCAAAAAAAATGTTATCTTCACTTATCCATGCAAATCATAAAAAATTATTTCTGTTCTCTTTTGTTGGCAAGCCTTTACGTAAGCACGCTTTCCGCACAGTCTCCCTGGTTTACGGCATCGCTTACCGCAGTTGCAGACAACGCGCCCGGCACCGTGGTAACCGCCGACTTTAATAGTGACGGAAAAATGGACGTTGCTACCGGCAATTATTCTTCCAATTCGGTATCTGTGCTTATTGGGCAGGGCACAGGGGCATTTAATGCGCCGGTGAATTACCAGGTGGGAGTGCCGGCCAATAGCCAGGGTATTTCAAAACCTTTTATTGTTACCGCCGATTTTAACAACGATGGAAAGCCCGATCTGGCTACCGGCAATGCTAACTCTGCCAACGTTTTGTCTGTTTTACTTAACGGCGGCAGCGGCATTTTTGCCCCGGCTGTAAATTATACCGCTTGTGCCGGTGTTAATTTTGTGACTACCGGAGATTTGAATGGCGATGGCAATACAGATATTGTTATGGCAACCGGGGGCAATGCGCTGTCTGTTTTTTTAAACAGCGGCACCGGTGTTTTTCCCGGATGCAGCACATACACGCTTTCCTCGTGGTGCAGCTTAATAACCTCCGGCGATTTTAACGGCGACGGGCGAGATGATATTGCAGCCATGCAAAGCGGTGCGCAGGTAACAATACTCCTTGGAAGCGCCTCCGGCATTCTTACAGCCGGCACAAGCTTTCCACACACGGGTTTTCCTAATTTTATTCTGGCAGATGATTTTAATGCGGATGGTAAAGCTGATCTTGGCGTTTGCAATCTGGGCCTGCAGTTGTTTAGCATTTACTCCGGTGATGGTGCCGGCTCATTCACGCTTACGTTTACTTGCAGTGTAACCGGCGCAAGGGCGTTTTGTGTAAAAGACCTGAACAATGATGGAAAGAAGGACATCGCCGTATCGGGCGAGGACTATGTAACTGTGCTGCAGGGCCTGGGTAACGGCAATTTTTCTTACCAGGGCATTTATATGACTTGCAGCGATGCTGCGGGCATTTCTTCGGCCGATTTTAATATGGATAATATGCCCGACTTATGTGTTGGTGCAAAGCATCCATCCGGAAGTGTTTCTTCCAATAATTTAGTGGTTATTTTACTCAACCAATCGGCCACAGGCTTTCAGAATTATTTATCAGCAGAGTCACAGGCAGTTATTTACCCCAATCCCGCAGGGGCGTTCTTCCGGCTTCGGATCAGCCATCTATCTCCCAATATGTGTGTGGAAGTGGCAGATTTGCTTGGAAGACCAGTGCTGGTGCAGGCTCTGGGTGAGCAGGAGGTTGACGTAAGCCTGTGGGGACAAAAGCAGGGAGTTTATGTTGTAAAGGTTATTGAAAAAGGAAAAACACTGCAGTCTGTTCGCCTGGTTAAAATAAACGATTAATGCAGCTTATTTAAAAAACTCAACAATCGTCTGGTTGTCTGAAGTAACGGTAAATTTTTTCTCAATGGTGTAAATGCTTCCTTTCAGCGCACGGGCCCGCCAGGTGCCAACATATTCACCTGGCTGCAGGTAAAAGGTTTGAAGGGTTTCGCTGCTAAGATTGGTTACCCACTCCTGCCGGCCGTTGCGCTTTAAAAGTATGCAGCCGTCGCCGGCTTCCAGGCATTTAATCTGAACCACACCGGCATTGGGAATTTCGAGCGTTTTGGTTTTGGACTGTTCAATGGCATTGGCATTTATGTAAATGCGCGGCAGCGTCAGTATTTCCAGGTCGTAAGAGCCGGTGATGTATTTTTCGACGGTGTTGAGCGCCTGTACGTTCAAAATTTTGTTGTCGCCCGCTTTGCGCACCACGCACTTCACCTTTTCGTTGAAATTATAAGCGCCTTCCTGCCGCTGCACCGTCAGGTGGCCCTGCGGCGCATCAATGGGAATAATGGTGTGCTTGCCCGGCGACAGTTTTATTTCCTTGCTTTCGGTGGGAGGAATGGTGTGCGCAATGACCCGGTAGGTCGGAAAATCATCCAGGTACAGCGTATCGGGATGTTCCTTATAGTTCATGGTGTGAATATAATTGTATTTGTACTCTTTTTTTTCAACGTTGTAAAACGTCATGTTCACATTGGTTTCGCTGGGGTGCGAGGTTTGATCGAGCAGGTTTACCTGGGCGCTGGTTTTGTTCAGCTTTTGCTGCTGGATCACCGTTGATATGGCCGAAAATGTGGCATCGTCGTCAAAGTTGTAAAATGTGCCCACGCACTCAAAGGTTTTTATCTGCTCGGGCGTAAGCCCTATGCCAATGATAAAGGGCTTAAAAATAATGCCTTTTTCCATCAGCTTCTGGCGGGCTTTGCAGGGGTCTCCGCCGCACTCCTCAATGCCGTCGGTGATCAGGATCACAATGTTATTGGTTTTATTGTCCTTAAAATCGTTGGCCGATTCGGTGAGCGAATGTTCAATAGGGGTGATGCCCGTGGGTTTGGCCTCGCTCACCTTTTGTTTGATCTGGGCAATGTTGTTGGGCCCGAACGGGATTACCAGCTTGCTGTCTTTACAGTCGCCGGGCGGGTATTTTACCGTGTGCCCGTACATGCGCAGCGCAAACTGCATG
Source organism: Bacteroidia bacterium (assembly GCA_044221905.1). Classification (GTDB taxonomy): domain Bacteria; phylum Bacteroidota; class Bacteroidia; order B-17B0; family Aurantibacillaceae; genus Aurantibacillus. The sequence continues at coordinate 1,244,397 of JBGAOE010000001.1, read as the reverse complement.
GTTTTGTCCTTGCCCAGGCTGTCGATAAAACGGTAAAACAGGTTCTTGGCGCCATCAATACGGAGTGTGTTCTCGTGTTTGGCAATCATACTCTTGCTGGCATCAAACACAAACAAAATGCGGGTGGCTTTTGGCGTGTTTTTTTTCTGGCTAAAACCGGCCAAAAAAGCAAATGAGAGTATGCACAGGAATAAAAGCCGCATGAATAAAGTGACTAAAAATAAGCTTTGTGAGTTATATACTTATGCCGCCGGCACAAATAGTTTTAAACGCCTGCTATTTAATTAACGATACAGCAGCAGGGTACCGGTCACCTCCTGGTACTCGCCCCTTGCGTTTTTGTAAGAGATCTTATAGGCGTATACGCCACCCTCTGCATCGTCGCCGGTCCATCCTTCGGTGTCGTCGGTGGTGTCAAACAGCTTGTTGCCCCAGCGGTTAAACACCATCACGCGGTATTCGGCCTTGTCGATAAAATGTGTTACGGGCCGCCACACTTTATTGATGCCGTTGGGTGCAAACGCCGATGGAATAAAAATATTCCCCTCCATATACACCGGGGGGGTGTTGGACTGGCTGGTTTCAATAAATCCATAGGCATTGCCAAGGCCTTCAATGGCTTCTACCATGTATTCCACCTTCGAGCCGTTAGGCGCCTCGTCCTCCAGGTTATCGGTGTAGGTGCTGGCCAGTGCCCCTGTGCTGTTAACCGGCTGCGGCGAGCGCACATCATTAATGATCCGGTAAATATTATAGCCGCTCACTCCGCCCGAAAAGCCTTCGTAAGCGCTCCAGCCCAGGTGTTTGATAAAGATCTGCTCCTTGTCGCTGCGCACTTTCAGCAAAATGGTTTTCGAAATGTTACTCACGGTTCTGGCATTTCCGCAACTGTCTTTCACCACCCCTTTGTAATAATAGCTGGTGCTGCCCGGCTCAATTTTACTGTCGGTGAAGGTATAATGCGGTTTATTGGTGGGTGGCATAAAGCCGGCTTCCTCAAAGTCAAGGCCGTTAGCCGAGCGGTAAATGGTAATGCCGTTGAGGGCTTTTGTGGTATCTATGTATAATTTAAGCCGTGCTGTATTGGTGCCGGTAATGCTGGCCGTGCGCAGGTATAAAAAGGCAGGTGCATCCACCTCCCGCGAAAACAGGCAGGGGCGGTTGGAGGAGGAGGTGACGGTTAGCGACTTATTAAAAGCCCTTACAAAGTAACACAGGTTTTTTCCCGGCGGCACATTTTCGTGCACAAAGCTGGTTTGGCTGGTGGTGCCCACCAGGCTAAAGATGCCTCCGTTCACCGAGCAGTAAATGCGGTATTCTTTCAGCCCGCCGGGCATATTGCGGTAAGCGTTCCAGCTCAGCAGTGTTTTATAAGCGCAGCGGTTGTAATCGGTTTTAAGAAACATGGTTACCGGCGGATCTGTGTCAAACACGCCGATGCGGTTGCAGCTGTCGAGGGCGGCCACGGTAATGCCCACCGTGCCTGAGGCCGAGCCGCTGCCGGTAAGCGTATAGGTTCTGTTGGGGCGCCCCGACACCGAATCAATTTTTACATAGGCCGTGGAGGCTGTGGTGGTAGTTACATCGTAAATACGGTAGCGTATTATGTCCATATCCCTCGGTATTTGCCAGGCAATAATCACATCGCCATTGGGCAGCACGCTCACCGAATCGATCTTTGGGCCATCGGGCGGTTTCAGATCCTTGTATACACCGCCCAGCATGTTGGATGTGGAGGTGCAGCCGCTGTTGTCGAGCAGGGTAACCTGGTAATTGATGCTGGCCTGGCACACGCTGAGCGTATCGTAATAATTAAGCGCCGAGGTTGCGCCAAACACGCTCCAGCTGCCAATGGGATATTCTTTGTGAATGGAAAAAGAACCGTTGCTGCTGGGTAGCTTGGGCTGGTGCAGGTTGTTGTAGGTAAGCTTCAAGCAGCACAGGGGTTCCGGAAAAGCGTTCATAAAAATGCTCCGCAGTGTTTCTGAGCTGTCTGATTTACCGTTGCCCATGGTGCCCGAAAAAGTGCGCATAAAATAATAAATGCCCTGTGTATTAGCATTGGCGCCCACATGGGTATAAGTAGTGGCAGAGGCTACCGTAATGGATGCCAGCGTGGCGTAAGGACCTGCTGCCAGGGGCGAGGTGTAGATCTCGTAGCGGTTAAAAATGTTGGTGGGATCGGGCGGGGCTATCCAGGTAAGCACCACATCGCCATTGGGCAGAACCTGAAGGCATCTGAGATCGGGCGGACCCAGTTGCGCAAAGGCTTTCGACAGGCAAAAAACGGCTATAAGAAGAAAGTGCCTCAAAGTAAATTAACGATTAAAATTACATTTTATTTCCCCTTGTATTTTCCAAAAACGTGAGCATTTAGTTAACAATTGTTTATGGATGGCTGCTTTTATCGCTATTTGATGCAAAAACAAAGGAATGAGGCTATTTTATTCTTATCTTTACTGGAATATTACATCATTTAAGCCTTCCTATAAAAAGCCGCTCATGAGCCGTTCACGCTTTTGCACTGTATGAAATTTTGTATTTTTGTGCCCGCCACTTGAAAAAATTTTTAATAATCACAGTCCTCCTTCTCGGAATCGGGATGTCTGACAGTTATATGGCGCAAACAGGTGGCAGAAAACGGGAGCGCCGCAGCCATCATCGCGGATCCCTTTTTAAAAGAACCAAAAGTGGTGGCCATGCCGACCAGTTTGCAAAGGGCACCGGTCGCCGCGGGCTTTTTGCCCGTTTGTTCAAAAAAGAAAAACCATCCTGGACCAACCACCGCTCAGGCTCGCGCCGGAGCCATCACCGCGATAACCGCAGCCTTTTTGGGCGCTACCGCACCAAGGGCAAGCAATATAATGCCGATACGCAGGACCGGCAGAACCGTGAGCGCAGCCGCAAACGCATCCGCGGCAACAAGGTATTCAGCCGCAAAAAATATTAAAATCCCGCCAAACCAGCGGGATTTTTTATTTTTGCAGTCTTTACTGTTATTATGAACGTTTTAATTTTAGGATCAGGTGGCCGCGAACATGCTTTTGCCTGGAAAATAGCACAAAGCAAGCGCCTGCAGAATTTATACATAGCTCCGGGCAATGCGGGCACCGCCAATTGCGGCACCAATGTAAACATTGCGGTTACCGATTTTGAGGCCATAAAAAACCTGGTGTGGGAAAAAGACATTGACCTGGTGCTGGTGGGGCCCGAGGATCCGCTGGTAAAAGGTATTCACGATTATTTTTTGAACGACGAGGTGCTTAAGGATGTGCCGGTGATAGGTCCGAAAAGCGATGGCGCACAGCTGGAAGGCAGCAAGGATTTCAGCAAGCAGTTTATGTTCAGGCACGGGGTGCCTACCGCCCGCTATGCCACCTTTACAAAAGATAACCTCGATGAGGGTGCCCGTTTTTTAGAAACCCTGGCACCCCCCTATGTGTTAAAAGCTGATGGCCTGGCTGCGGGCAAAGGCGTATTGATACTGGATAACCTGGATGAGGCAAAGGCAGAGCTGAAAAGCATGCTGGTGGAAGCAAAATTTGGCGCCTCAAGCAGTAAAGTAGTGATCGAGGAATTTTTGAAAGGTATTGAATTGTCGGTATTTGTGCTTACCGATGGCAAGTCGTATAAAATATTGCCCGCTGCCAAGGATTATAAGCGCGTTGGAGAAGGCGACACGGGCCTTAATACCGGTGGCATGGGGGCCATAAGCCCAGTGCCTTTTGCCGACGAGGCGTTTATTAAGAACGTGGAGGAAAAAGTGGTAAAACCCACCATTGCGGGCCTCAACAAAGAGGGCATTGATTACAGGGGCTTTATTTTTATAGGGTTGATGAATTGCAACGGCGAGCCTTCGGTAATCGAATACAATTGCCGCATGGGCGATCCCGAAACGGAAGTGGTGATCCCGAGGATCAAATCAGACCTGCTGGACCTGCTGGAAGGCGTGGCCACGCAAAGCCTGGCCGGCAAAAGCTACGAAACGGTGAGCGAAACGGCTGCCACGGTAGTGTTGGTAAGTGGCGGCTACCCCGGCGAATTCGAAAAAGGCAAACCGGTGAGCGGGCTGGATGCCGCAAAAGACTCGTTGGTATTCCATTCGGGCACCCGGCTGCAGGATGAGGCCGTGCTTACCAATGGAGGCAGGGTGTTTGCCATTACCTCTTTTGGGCAAAATATAGGAGAGGCGGTGCAAAAAAGCTTTGCTTCGGCCGATAAAATAGCATACGATAAGAAATATTTCAGGCGCGATATCGGCATGGACCTGATGCGTTAAAAAGGCCGTTGCCGCCGTTCAATAAATTTATACAGGGTTTTTCACATTTTTTAAGGATATTAGGTTTAAATAATTATCTTTAAAAATATAAACACCACATGCGTGCAGGAAAAATCATAATTTTTACTCTGCTCTTTTTTCTCTCTTTTAACTCCCGCGCTCAAAACTTCATTCCCAATGGAAGTTTTGAGGCCTATACCTCGTGCACCATAGCCGATGGGCAATGGAATAAGTGTATCGGGTGGAACAATGTAAATTTAAACACCGGCCTTGGCCAGTGGGGCACCCCCGATTATTTTATGGCCTGCGGCACCAATAACACGGCGCCACCGGCCACCTTTGCCGGTACCTGCATGCCACAGTCGGGTTCGGCCATGATGGGCCTGGTGTTGTATAATTTTCCTTTTCCTGATTACCGCGAATACCTGGCCGCCCAGCTGAACTGGCCCCTGCAGCCCGGCCTTACCTATACTTTATCGTTTTGGGTGAGCAACGGAACGGGGGTTGAGTCGCCCTGGACCATTTCCAACATTGGCGCTGTTTTTTCGGCTGGGCCACTTTCTCAAACCGGCTATGGCGTTATTAATGCCACGCCACAATGCGAGGTGCAAACCAATGTGGCCAACAAAAACTGGACACAATATACCTTTATGTTTACCGCTGCCGCTGCCTGGGATCATATTACAATAGGTAATTTTAAAAACGACCCGAACAATAACCCGGTTGCCACCTATTCGGTACCGGGTGGGCCAGGTATGGATTATGCCAATTATTTTTTTGATAACATTGAGCTTTATGGCCCCTGCAGCGGCAATGGAACGCCGTTTACGCTGAGCGCGGCAGTTACCCAGCCCACCACCTGCGGAGGAATGGGCTCGGCTACCATTACACCTTCCGGTACGCAACAATCGGTAAACTATATCTGGCAGCCGGGTAATTTTACCGGTGCTGCAGTATCGGGCCTCAGCCCGGGCGTGTATACGGTAACAGGAACATCTCCCTGCTCTTCTTATTCCAGCTCAGCGGTACTTACGGTTATTTCATCCAATACGCTCAATGTGATTGCTAACTCAACGGTTGCCTGTAGAAATCTGCCGGCGCAGCTTACTTCAACGGTGAGCGGCGGAACGGCCGCATACAGCTATACCTGGCTGCCCGGCGGCTCCAATGCCCCTTCCATCAGTGTGTGGAGCGGCTCAAACATGACATTTACGCTGCTGGTAAAAGATAACAACAATTGCACCGGCCAGGCCACAGCCTTGTTTTCGATCAGCAGCGTTACGGCCGATTTTAATTTTGCAGCTGATGCCTGCAAGCCGGTTTGCACGTTCAGTAATTCTTCGCTGGGCGGCACGTCTTATTTATGGCGTTTTGGCGATAACACCAGCTCCACCCTGGTTAATAAAATAAAGAATTACCCGGCGGCAGGAAACTATGTGGTTAAACTGGTAGCCTTTAACAGCAACGGATGTACAGACACGGTTCAAAAAACGGTTTCGGTGATCCAGGCTGTAAAAAGCGGCTTTTTGGTGCAGCCCGTTCCCTGCAGTAAGAATATAACCATCAGTAACACATCGGCAGGCGCCAGCAGCTACTCCTGGAATTTTGGCGATGGCGCCTCCTCCTCCCAGGCAGCTCCGTTAACACATAGCTATACCATACCCGGCAATTACACCGTTTCGTTAATGGCCTCCGACACTAATAATTGTAAAGATACTTTTACATTGAACCTTACCGTGTCTGACTATAATGCCGCCAGCTTTAGCCTGTGCCCGGGCCAGTGCAACCGACAGTTCCAGTTCAACAGCCTGGTGCCACTCGCTGCCACGCACAGCTGGCAGTTTGGCGATGGCGATGCCTCCGCTTCGGTAGGCCCCATGCACACGTTTACGCAGCCAGGTATTTATAAAATTTCGTATGCGGTAAATGCGGCGCTCAGCTGCAGCAGCATTGCCACCAAAACCATCCAGGTAAGCAATTCGGTGGTGCCCGGCTTTGATTATTCTGTAGGATGCAAAGGCATGGTTACTTTCTCAAACACGTCCAACACCACTTCGGCATCGCGCTGGCAGTTCAGCAACGGGCAAAGCTCTTTGCATCATACGCCCAGCCTCTGGTATGATAAACCGGGCGATTACTCGGTTACTTTAATTAATTACAGCAACGCTTCGTTTTGTGCCGATACGTTCCAGAAAAAGATCAGCGTATATTTTTCATCGGTGGCAGCCGGTTTTAAATACGCTGAAACACCCTTTAACGATGAGATTGCATTTACCAACCTGTCGACCAATGAGGCCTATTGCCGCTGGGATTTTGGCGATGGCTCGGTGAGCAGCAGCTTTAATCCCAAACACAGCTTTGTAAACGGCGAAAATTTTATGGTGTGCCTGGTGGCTACTGACTTTAAGGGCTGCAGCGACACCGCCTGCCAGGTGATTACACCGGCAAACGCCTGGACATTTTATATTCCCAATACATTTTCGCCCGATGGCGATGGTAAAAACGATGCCTTTTATGCCTTTGGAACCAACATTCATGAATTTCACATTACCGTTTTTGACCGCTGGGGCGAGCCCATTTTTTCTTCGGCGCAGATGGAGCAGGGCTGGGACGGCCTGTGCAACGGCCAGGAAGCCCCCAACGATATTTACGCCTGGAAAGCCGAATTCCGCGATCCTGACAACAAGGTCCATCACCGAAGCGGCCATGTGCAGGTGTTGCGATAAAAAGCGAATAATTGGTTACTTTTGGCTTTTATGCTTTTATCCCTTGTAAAAAAAGAGCTTCTTCTCGAGTTTCGCCAAAAGGCCACCATTGGCGGCGTGCTGGTGTACATTGTGGGAACCATTTTTGTGAGTGCGCTGTGCTTTGCCGGCCGGCTGGATAAGCCCACCTGGAATGCCCTGTTTTGGGTGATCACTCTTTTCACATCCGTTACCATCAGCGGCAAAAGCTTTTTAAAGGAAACCGGCGGGCAGGCCCTGTTTAATTACCTGTATTATTCGCCGCAGCAGTTCATCGTTTCTAAAATCCTTTATAACATGGGCTTTATGCTGTGCCTGAGCCTTGTTACCTTTTTCTTTTACGGTTTTTTTATTCGCAACGAGGTGGAAAACCTGCCTTTATTCCTGCTGGTGCTGGTGCTTGCATCTACCGGCCTGGCCGCAGTTTTAAGCCTTATGAGTGCCATTGCCGGCAAGGCCAGCGGCAATTTTGCGCTGATGAGCATTTTGAGCTTCCCGGTATTGATGCCACTGATACTGGTGGTGATCCGCCTGAGCAAGCAGGCGGTGGATGGCATTGAGTGGGCCGGGGTGAGCCATAGCTTTATTGTGATCCTGGCGGCGCTCAATGTGCTTACCCTGGCGCTTTCGGTATTGCTGTTTCCTTACCTGTGGCGTGAGTGAATCAGGGCTTGATCCGCCAAAAGCCCATCCCGAACATATCTTCTTCCCCTCCCTGTAAATTTACCTGTCTCATGAAAAGCCGGGTTGAATCGATGTTAATCTCATAAGTGTGAGCACCGAGATACATGGGTGAAATAGTCAGGAAATTGTTTTCAGCATCGTATTGCCAGGCGGCAAAGTTTTCGCTCACCATACCAGTGCAACCATCCTTTGATGACAAGACACAGCTGTCGTTAAAAAAGCGGATAGTGTATTGAAAAACCCACGCCGAGGTTTCAGGTGGTTCAACTATGCCGTTTCTTGCAATGGTTTGAAGCCAGGTACCTTGCAACAGGCGCTTTACATCCGTTTTAGAGACCTGGCCCTTAAGCGTAGTGCAGGCCAAAAACAAGCTAAAAAAGGTAAAGAGGAGCCTGATCATAAAACAACTGTGGTTGAATGAACTAAAAGTAAAAAATTGCCGGCAGCAACACAAATTTGTCCGGGTTTTTAAACTTGCGGATTCGTATTTTGCGTATCTTTGCCGCGAACCAGAATAGTTTTTAGTGTTAAGTTTTGAGGGTTTAATAAGTTGTACTCTTATTTAAAAACTAAACACTAAGCACTTAAAACTTGTCAATTGAAAAGTTGGTATAAAATACTCTCAGTCCTTATTATTTTTTACACCCTGGTTTGGGGTTTGCTTAATCCCGTTCCCCGCCTCGATATTTTAAACGAAACCATCCGCAATGTGTATTACCACGTGCCGATCTGGTTTGCCATGCTGTTTATGATGGGCGTATCGGTGGTATACAGCATAAAAGGCCTCAACCAAAAAGGCATGGATGCCGACAACAAAGCGTATAATGCCGCTACGGTTGGATTTTTTTTCAGCCTGCCGGGCTTGTTTACCGGCTGCGTGTGGGCCAAATATACCTGGGGCACCTGGTGGACCTTCCAGGATCCCAAGCTCAACGGGGTGGCCATCAGCATGCTTATTTACCTGGCTTATTTTATCCTGCGCTATTCGGTGGACGATGAGCTGAAGCGCGCCCGCATTTCGGCGGTGTATAATATATTTGCTTTTGTAATGCTCAATGTATTTGTGATGATACTTCCCCGCCTTACGGATTCGCTGCACCCCGGCAATGGGGGCAATCCTGCCTTTGGCAAGTACGACCTGGACAGCAACATGCGCATGGTGTTTTACCCGGCGGTAATCGGCTGGATATTGTTCAGCTGGTGGCTGTTCGAGATCAGGAACCGCATTAGCTTTATTAAAAACAAATTACATGACTAAAAAAATCTTTTTGCTGCTGCTGTTAATGAGCAGTCTGGCATTCAGGGCCCAGGAAGCGGCTCCGGCCAGCGGACCACAAATGGCCGATGCGCTGAGAGACAACGGAAAGATCTTTGTAGTGATCACCGTTATTTCTATTGTGTTTTTATTTATTGTGGCCTTTCTGATCTTCCTGGAGCGGAAAATTAAAAAACTGGAACAAAAGATCGGGAAAAACTAAACAGGAAAAATTATACCCATGAAAAAACTGCACATCCTCGGCATCATCGTTATTGCCATTGCCATTGGAGTTATTTTTGCATCGCTTAAAAACACCAGCACCTATGCCGATTTTACCGAGGCACTCTCCAATCCGGAAAAGGAATACCACGTGGTGGGCAAGCTGGATACATCAAGCCCGCAGATCTACGACCCGAAGGTGAATCCCGATGAGTTTTTGTTTAGCATGGCCGATAATAAGGGCGTGATAAAGCATGTGGTGCTGCACAAAAGCAGGCCGCAGGATTTTGAGAAAAGCGAGCAGATTGTGCTGATCGGCAAAATGAAAGGCGACGATTTTCATGCGAACGATATTTTAATGAAATGCCCGAGCAAATACAACAACGGCAAGCCCCAAGTAAACTAAACCTGTATGAATGAGGTTCAGTACATCGGGGAGCGCATTTGGGCAGGACAGCTGGGGCATGCGTTTGTTGTTCTCTCGTTTGTGGCTGCCCTGCTCACCTGTTTTGCATTTTATCTTTCCTTTACCAATAAGGCATACCTAAGGCTGGCCCGCATAGGCTTCCGCATTCATGGCCTGGCAGTGCTGGGCATTGCGGGCACGCTGTTTTTTATGCTCTTTAACCACTATTTCGAGTACCAGTATGTATGGCAGCACAGCAGCACCAGCATGGATATGAAATACATCCTTTCCTGTTTCTGGGAAGGGCAGGAGGGAAGCTTTTTGCTGTGGACCTTCTGGAACGTGGTGCTGGGTCTTATTCTTAACCGGCAGCTGAAGAACGGGGAATGGGAGGTGCCTGTAATGACCGTGTTTGCCCTGGTGCAGGTGTTTTTGGCAAGCATGCTGCTGGGCATATACCTTTTCGATTATAAAATCGGCAGCAACCCCTTTTTATTGCTGCGCGAGCATCCTAACAATATGCCGTTTAACCAGCCTGCCAACTACCTTGCAAAGCTTGACGGCCAGGGACTAAACCCCCTGCTGATGAATTACTGGATGACCATTCACCCGCCCACCCTGTTTCTTGGCTTTGCCTCCACGCTCACACCCTTTGCGTTTTCCATTGCCGCCTTGTGGAACCGTAAATACACAGACTGGCAACGCCTGGCCCTGCCATGGACCTTTTTCGGCATTTTAATTTTAGGCATCGGCATTCTGATGGGTGGCGCCTGGGCCTATGAGGCACTCAGCTTCGGCGGCTTCTGGGCCTGGGACCCCGTGGAGAATGCCTCGCTGGTGCCCTGGCTGGTGCTGGTGGCTGCCGGGCACACCATGATCATTAACCGCAACAAGGGCGGCTCTTTGTTCACCACTCATTTTTTATCCATCGGCAGCTTTTTGCTGGTACTGTATTCTACTTTCCTTACCCGCAGCGGCGTGCTGGGCGAGGCATCGGTGCATGCATTTACCGACCTGGGCATGACCGGGCAGCTGGTGCTGTATGTGCTGGTGTTTATTTTTATCAGTGTGGCGCTGCTGATCAAAAACAACCTTTTCAGGGTTACTTATGTGGTACTTTCGCTGTTGATGCTGGCCTTTGGTATTTTTTACGGCTATAAAAAAGTACTGCTTTATCTCTGGGTTCCGGCCTCCGTGGTTATCACGGCTTTTTCGTATGTTAATTATTTCCCTAAGGAAAAAGAGGAGGAGAATCTTTTTTCACGCGAGTTCTGGCTCTTCCTGGGCTCGCTGGTGCTTATCCTGGCCAGCCTCATCATTACGTATTTTACGTCCATCCCGGTAATCAATAAGCTGTTTAATGTAAAATATGCACCGCCCAAAGTGCCGGTTTATAATACATGGATGCTGCCGTTTGCCATTGTGCTCCTGATACTGATTGCCGGCGCACAGTTTTTGAAATACAAAAAAACCGATGGTAAAAAATTTGTGAAGCGTTTGGCTTATTCCTTTTTAGCGGCCCTGGCGTTTGGTGCCGTATGTTCAGTGCCCTTATACTTTATGCAGGGATCGGTGCTGTCGGATAATGCCTGGGACCCCCTGAGTTATGCCCTGTTGCTCACCGCATCGCTGTTTGCAGTGTTTGCCAATGCCGATTACTGGCTGGCCGTGCTAAAGGGAAAAATTATGAAAAGCGGTGCCTCCATTGCACACATTGGGTTTGCACTGCTCATGCTGGGTGCGCTGGTATCCACTTCCAAAAAAGCGGTGCTTTCAAAAAACACTTCCGAAAAAAAAGTGTCGGGCCTGGGCAATGGCTTCGACGATAAAAAAAGCATTTTACTCACGCAGGGCGATACGCTGCCCATGGGGCCTTACCTGGTGACATACACCGGAAAAAAACGCGAAGGCATCAACGTGTATTTCAGCGTAGACTATCTGAAGCCAAACGCCAATGGCAAGCCCGAGTATGATTTTACCCTGGTGCCACATGTGCAGGATAACCCGCGCATGGGCCGTGCTCCCGAACCCGCCACCCGCCACTATCTTAACAGGGATATTTATACGCATGTAACTTATGCGGTAATGGAGATGGAAAACGAGGCGCAGGATAAAAACAAATACGGCACGGCTAAAAATTACATTGGCCACGTAGGCGACACTATTTTTTCGAGCAATGCGCTTATCATCATCGACTCGCTGCGCAGCAACCTAAGCCAGGCCCAGTACGAAAAAAACGATTCGCTGCTGGAGATCACTGCAGTATTGAGATGTTTAACAGCGCAATCGCAAACATTTATGGCCTATCCTAAATTCGTGATCCAGAAAAACATGATCATTCCGAAAGAAGATGTGGTGGAGGCGCTGGGCCTGAAGCTGCTGTTCTGGAAAGTGAACCCCGAGGATGGCACCATAGAAATTACCATGAGCGAAAAACTGTCGAACAGCCGCGATTTTATTGTGATGGAAGCCTACGTATTTCCCTACATCAATGTGCTTTGGCTGGGCTGCCTGGTAATGGCTGCCGGTACGGTTATTGCTATTATTGAAAGAATCCGTAAATTCAGGACTCAAAAACCAGCGTAGCGCTAATGGCAACCCCCAGGGCAAATAAGATCGTAATAATTGGTTGCGGTAATGTTGCCTGGCATATTGCAAAGCGTTTTCATGCGTTAAAAGGGTATTCGCTTTCGGTTTACAATCATCACCCCAACCCGCTTCTCAATGCATTCCGCTCGCAGTTGAAATGCAAAACCGCCGCTGGCTTACAGGATATTGAGCAGGATGCCGATGTTTACCTGATCTGCGTATCGGATAAAGCCATAGCGGAGGTATCGGAAAAAATCCACTGCCGTAAACCCGGGGCGCTTGTTGCCCATACGTCGGGCAGCATGCCGCTTAGTGCCCTTGCCTGTATACATCCGCATAAAGGGGTGTTTTACCCGCTGCAAACGTTTTCGCGCGGCGATGCAGTAGTCTGGTCTGAGATTCCCTTGGTGCTGGAGGCGGCCACTGCAACGGCAAAAAGTAAGGTGACGGCAATGGCAAAGGAGTTTTCGTCGCACCTTTCTTTTCTCGGGTATAAGCAGCGCCTCAACCTGCATTTAGCTGCGGTGTTTGTAAATAACTTCAGCAATGCGCTTTACGCTGCTGCGCTGGATCTTACGCCGGAGAAAGAAAAGGGCATGCCCCTGTTACTGCCTCTTATTCGCCGCACCACGGCCAAGCTCGAGCATTTAACCCCACTGAAAGCTCAAACCGGCCCGGCGAAGCGGGGCGACAAAAAAGTGCTGAAAAAACACGCAGAGCTTTTGGCAGAACGGCCGGAGCTAAAGAAAATATATAAACTGATGAGTCAACTTATTGTAAAACAACAGGAACATGCTTAATTTTAAACAGCGCCTCACAAAAATAACCACCCTTATGTTTGATGTGGACGGTGTGATGACCGATGGCAAGGTGCTGGTAATGGAGAATGGGGAAATGGTGCGCAATATCAACTCAAAAGACGGGTATGCACTGCACCTGGCTATTACCAAAGGATACCGCATTGTGGTGATCAGCGGGGGCAATAACCTGGCGGTTCAAAAAGCGCTTTCGCGGGCGGGCATCACCGATGTGTTTATCCGCCAGCACGATAAAATTGCCTGTTACAACGAATACATGGAAACGCATAACCTCAAAGACGAGGAGGTGCTTTACATGGGCGACGATCTGCCCGATCACGAAGTGATGAGCCGTGCCGGGGTGGCGGTGTGCCCGCTGGATGCCGCCATAGAGATTAAGCAGATCTGCCAGTACATTTCCTCTAAAAAAGGAGGCGAAGGCTGCGTGCGTGATGTGATAGAGCAGGTACTGCGTGTGCAGGGCAACTGGGCCATTGTTAAATGGTGATTTTGAACAGCAAATAAACATTGAGTAATCTTTTACATAACAAGGCCATCGCATTTTTAAAGCTCATCCGCTTTGAAAACTTGCTGATGATTGCGTTTATGCAGTTTTTGCTGAGGTATTTTGTATTGCAAAAAGTACTGGCGCTGCACAACATACAGCTCGAGCTGAACGATGGCCTGTTTTATTTGGTGGTGCTGAGTACGGTTCTGATTGCCGCCGCCGGTTATATCATCAACGATTATTTTGATGTGAGAACCGACCTGATCAATCACCCCGACACCGTGGTGGTGGGTAAGGTTATCAAGCGTCGCACCGCCATTATCCTGCATTTATCGTTTACTTTTTTTGGCATTGCCATTGGCATGGTGGCGGCGCTTAAAACCGGCTACCTGCGTTTTGCCCTGTTTCATTTTGCAGCGGCATTTTTGCTGTGGGTGTACAGTACGCATCTCAAAAAGCAGTTGTTGATCGGCAATGTAGTGGTTTCGCTGCTAACGGCCGCCGTTGCCTTTATGCCGCTGGTATACGAAATGGGCGTGATGCAGAAGCGAGACCCGGAGTTTATTCACGAACACCATTACCTGATCTTTTCCTGCCTTAAAATCACCTTTATTTTTTCGCTGTTTGCGTTTATTACGAGTATGGCCCGCGAAATTATCAAAGACATTGAGGACTATAAGGGCGATAAGGAAACCGGTGGGCTCACCATGCCTATTGTATGGGGTATTTTGTCGAGCAAGCTCACCGCATTTTTTTTGCTGATAATTACAGCTATTTTACTTTTATTTGTGGTGTATAACACCTTAAAAGCACAGCGTATTCTTTTTTCACTCAATAATATTTACATAGTTTTTACGCTGGTGCTGCCGCTCGTCCTGCTGTCGTTTTACGTGCTTAATGTGCACCAGAGCCGCCAGTTTAAAAAAGCCAGCCTGGCGCTTAAATTCATTATGCTGCTGGGCCTGTGCTACAGCTTTATTTTTTATTACAATTAATCAGTATGGATAAAATAGAAAATATTATCAAGGAGTTTCCCTTCCAGATCATTTTGGGCTCGGCATCCCCACGCCGGCAGGAGCTTTTAAAAAGCCTTGGCTTTGAGTTTTTGAATAAGCCCGTAAAGGTGGATGAAACCGAATGGCCCAAGGACCTGGAGGCCCAGGAAATACCGCTTTACCTGGCCGAAAAAAAGGCCGATGCGTATGAAGACGAGCTGAAGGAAACCGACCTGCTGATTACCGCCGATACGGTGGTGTGGTGTGAGGGCAAGGTATTTAATAAGCCCATGAACTTTGCCGAAGGAAAAAAAATGCTGGAAACCCTGAGTGGCAAAATGCACGAGGTGTTTACAGCCGTATGCCTAAAAAGCGCCAACAAACAAACCACGTTTTACGATGTGAGCCGCGTGTACTTTAAAAAATTGAAATCGGAAGAAATAGAATATTACCTTACCAATTTCAGTCCTTATGATAAGGCCGGCGGCTATGGCGTGCAGGACTGGATCGGCTACATTGGCATTGAAAAGATTGAGGGCAGCTTTTATAACGTGATGGGCCTGCCGGTAAAAGACTTGTATGAAGAGTTGATCAAGTTTTGATTATTCTTTCAGGCTTATGAAAGATAAAACAGAGCCATTGGTTCCCGGAGCCACTTATCATGTATATAACAGAGCGCATGGCAGTGAGCGGCTTTTTCTTTCAGCTGAAAACTACCGGTATTTTCTCAAAAGGTATGAGTATTTTATTTCGCCTGTTGCCCAAACATTTTGTTACTGCCTGATGCCAAATCACTTTCATTTCCTGCTTCGTATAAAACCGGAAGAAGAGATAAAGAAAAGGTTTGAAACAGCGGAGTCAGCTTCTCCAAAGTTTCAAACTTTGGAGAAGCTTCTGAGCAAGCAGTTTTCAAACCTTTTCAGTTCCTATACGCAATCTTTCAATAAGCAACAGGGCCGTATGGGGGGCTTGTTTATGGATACTTTCAAACGAAAGCGTGCAGACAGCATGGAGTATCTTTATAAATTGGTGCATTACATTCATTATAATCCTGTTCAAGCCAAACTGTGTAAAATGCCGGATAAGTGGCCTCATTCATCTTATCATAGGATTATAAGCGGAGAAGAGGGGTTTTTAAACTCAAATGAAATCATTAGTTGGTTTGATGATGCGGACAATTTCATTCAGTTTCATTCGCAGCACCCTGAAATAAATGCAATAAAGATCTGAATAAAGAAAGTTTGGGAAAACTTCCAAAGTTCAAAATTTTGGAGAAGTTCAAAGGGCATAATACCCTTCCTTCAATTCTCCTTTCCGGAAACGGTTTACCAGCTCGTGCGCCAGCCGGGTAGGTTCGGGAATACGATATTTGCCCAGGCACTGCAGCATGATCTGCAGGCTGTTTTGCAGGCCCAGTTTATGGCCCGGCGAAACAAATACCGGCGCCGTTTTGGCTTTGCTGCGCAAGGCATAGCCTATAGTTTCTTCCTGCGCCGCAATGCGGCTAAATGCCCCGCGTTCGGGCGATGGCTCTTCGAATTTACCGTATAAAATATTTTTGGCGCAGCCCATGCTTGCCTGCCCGGTGGCGGTGCCAAAATGCGCTGCAATGCCCATGCGGCGGGGGTGTGCAATACCGTGCCCATCCACCACCAGCACATCCGGCGGCGCGGGTAATTGCTCCCACACCTTTACCAGAGCCGGCACTTCGCGAAAAGCGAGGTAGCCCGGCACATAAGGAAAGCGCGTTTCGGCCTGCACCAGCGAATAACCGATGGGCTGAAGCGCAGGAAAGGATAATAGAATAATGCCGGCATAAATAGTGGTGCTGTATAGGTTCAGCGAAATATCAGCACCACCGATTGTACTGATGCTGAGCGGCCGCTCGTTCAGGTCGAGCTGACTGCGCAGCTCGTTTTGTATTTTTGTGGCTTCCGGTATTTTAAGTCCTTCGTAGCTTAGCGACATCGAGAATTTTTTATTGAAGCTAGGTGTAAGCAGCCGCATCTGCAAGCACACAAACGCGCGTGCCGATTTTTTTAGCAATTTTTAATTAGCGCTTAATAAATCAATTTTTGGAGGTAACGCCCCGTACCGGGATATTCGGTGGCGCTTAACACAAGGGTCATATTTTCTGTTGCGGTAAGCTGCAGATAAACCAACTCTTCCGAAAACCGCTCCTCATCGCTATGCAGCACAAACCGGGTTTGGCCAGGTTGCATCACCAGGGTTTTTGTAATTCTGTGCTTTTGTTTGTTATACCCTTCCACCAGCAAACGCTGGGTTGCCTGCGGGTGTTTAAGCTCTGCCACAAAAAGAGTTTCATTTCCATTCACCGGCGTTTTAAACCGGATGGTTCGCAGGGCATTACATTTTAGCCGCAGCGTTTTTTTATCAATTACCAGGCTTTCCTCCGGCGCCACACCGTTGCTGTCAGGTTCTTCCTGGAAGTGGTCGTCTGAAAGATCGAATTCTGAAAGGCTGGCGCCTTTAAGTGTGAGCTGCTGTGCGCCAATAATACCCGAAGGCTGTTCCGACACTTCGAACACGGCCTGGATAGGATGGCCGCAGTGCGAGCAGGGAAAGCCGGAATTGGCCACATAATGGGGCGCCACGCCTGTTGTTTCAAACTGCAGTGCCAGTTGTGCCGTATCCACAGTGCCTGTTTTGCCGCAGGCATTGCAGGTGTAAATAAGCCACTTGTTTAGTGTGCCAGCGGCCACCAGGCCCGAAATGTGCTCGATATAACGATTGGGCACGTTAGAGCGGATCAGTGTGTTGGCCACTTCGAGAAACCTGGCAGGATTGTACATCCAGAAAGCCATGCCGGCATGATCGTTGAATTCCTTGATCAACTCTTTGCGCGGGCCGTTTGTCCGTTTGGTCTTCTTATCCTCCAGCAGGTGCCACCAGTCTTCTTTCAGATCGTTGCATACAAATACAACATTCCTTTTATTTTCTTTGGCGTATTCGAGCAGCTGTTTCCAAATGATCAGGTCGCCAAAAATCTGTGTGCCTATCTTGTCTTTCAGATCTTCGTATCCCGGCGGGATCTTAAATTCATAACGGTGCTTTCCTTCACGGGTAATTTCAAGTATTTCGCTGTAACTGTATTCGCGGCCTATGGCAAAACACTTCTTCACATGTTCAAAAACCGTGTCGCGTTGTTCCAGTTGCAGAATCTCAGCGATCTTCTGCTCCATTTCGGTGTTAAAGGCCTGCCCAAAAGCAAGGGTGGTTTTCAAAAAATCGTTCAGCTGGCGGTGGTAGCTTTCTATAGCTTCCGATACGATGTAGGGGTGACGTTCGGCATGACGCAGGTTATTTTTAAGCGCATCGATCTTATTCAGCGATTTGCTGAAGCTGGCAATCATGGGTTGAATGTATTCTTCCTCCAAAGGCTTATAGCTTCGCGAAATAGGCTCTCTGATTTTGGTAGCCCGGTTTTTGAGATATTCAAATAACACGTGATGGGGGATCCACAGGCGGCCTTTTACTTTTTCGAAAATCTCGCTGTAGATCCGCTGGCGGGCCTCTTCGGGATAGAGGTACAGGGCCAGCAGTGCCGAAGCGTCAAATACAAATATACAGTCTTCCCAAAGCCGGCGCTGCCGCTCTTCGGTCATCTGATACAGTTCATAACCCTCAGTGCTCATAACAATCCCAGCCGCTAAAGGTAGTTATTTGTAATTAATACCGGCTGTTTTAGATGATGCCTAAAAAAGTCTTAATATAATATCAGAAAATTGTCGTTTTGCGTTAGGGATAGAGCGGAAAGCCCTCAGCTCCGATAGTTACCGGAGCGAGGACTTGCAGCGATAGCCCGGGCCGCAGGCAACGCCCAAATAAACAAATGGTGAAATATTATAGAAATATACCGGCTTGTCGAAACACCTGCACTGAGCCTGCCGATGTATCAAAGGATGATACGCAAAAGTTTAAAAATCCAGGTTCAGCCCTCGATACAACCTGCGACCACCCCGGGTGACAAGTTACTCTTAATAGTACTATCCGTAACATCCATAAAAAACGCCTGCAGAATTTCTCTGCAGGCGCCGGGTGGGTTTTGGTACATGTTATTTTTGTTCGCCCTTCTGCGCTTTTTCTTTTGCCTTTTCCGTTTCAATTTCTTTCTGCCGGTCGCGCTCCGTTTCCTCCGCCAATGCCTGGCGTTTGGCTTCTTCACGCCGCTCGCGGTATTGGCTGTTGCGGATGTTTTTATCGCGAATGCCGCTGAAATAACTTTTGGTGGTAATTACCACGGCGCCGCTCATCATATCACCATACATGGCCGGCACCCCGCCGGTAAACACAGTAATGTTTTCGATGGCCAGCCCCGGAACAAAAGTTTCTCCGTAGGTTTTTACACCGTCTATGTAATTGCCACTGGCGCCTTCGCGCCCGCCTCGAAAGTGAAGGCCGCCGTTCGGACTCTCCACCACGTCGGACACCAACTGTGGGATTACCTTGTTTATATCGCCGGACGTATAGCCGGCGAGCTGTGAAAGCTCTTTGTAATCAATGCTTCTAAAGGTACAGATGTTACGGTCCACACCCGACTGTACATAGTCCGTATTGGCCACAACCGTTACAACTTCCAGTGTATTGGGGCTCAGCTTTACATCCACGTAAGTGGCGTCGCCGGGTTTTACCGTTACCTTATTTATTTTTTGGGTCACGTGGCCGGGCTCTATAACCAATACTTCGTAGCTGCCGGCGCTTAAGGGTTTGTATTTATAGTAGCCTTCGGCATCGGTTTGCGTGCCGCCTATTAATAAGTTGCCTTGCAGTATTTTTACGGTAGCATAGGGCACGGCTTCCAGGTCGGTGTTTTTAATAAGGCCGCGGATCTCACCGAAGTTTTCCTGCGATTTACCGGTGGCCGACAGCAAACAGATTGCTGCCATGAGCTGTATGATTTTGTTTTTGAGAGGTTTCATAACATTGGTTTAAAAAGATGAATAAATTAAAAAGAACCGGTTTTAATGATAAGACGTATGAAAAGAGGGTTTCCATAAAAATAAATTTCATGTTCTTTTGTATGGGAAGGCCGCAACGCTGGCCTATATTAACCAAAAATAGAGTCTTTCTTACCACTTAGTGCCAAAATTTAGCCATATAGGATTTATAACATCTAAAACACTTAATATATAGTACCTTTAAGAAAACGCTCGTAAACATAACTCTATGAATAAGATCGCACTCCTTTCAGTATTCATCATTTTGGCGCATCTGTCGCAAGGGCAAACTCCATTATTTCAGTGGGCGAAAAGAATAGGAAGCTTTGAGTCAGATGGTGGGCAATCTATTGCAAAGGATTCGTCGGGAAATATTTATACAATCGGAAATCTTAACTCAAATACACAAGGTCAATTGATCATTTCAAAATTGGATGCCAACGGTAATCTTGTTTGGTCAAAAATTGCCGGCGGAAGCTCAAATGTAGATGGTATTTCTATTGCGCTCGATCCTTCTGGTAACATATATTCAACAGGACAATTTAAGAATACCGCAGATTTCGATCCGGGTCCTGGAATAAGTAGTCTTACCTCTGCTGGGTATGAAGATCTTTTTATTTTAAAGCTGGACTCTCTTGGAAATTTTATATGGGTTAAGCAAATAGGAGGAGTTATGTCGGATGGCGGAATGGCAGTAACGACGGATATTTCCGGCAATTTTTATATCACAGGATATTTCAGCTCAACCGTTGATTTTGATCCCGGACCCTCTGTTACAAACTTAACGCCAACAGGCGGCTCCGACATTTTTATTTCAAAGTTTGATGCACAAGGCAATTTTGCATGGGCAAGGCATGTAGGAGATGGCATTACCAGTGACGGTCGGGCAATCGTAGCAGATGTCTTTGGCAACGTGTATACCACCGGCTGGTTTGAAGGGGTTCCGGATTTTGATCCAGGCCCTGGAATAACTACCCTTACTTCCACTGCAGGGAGTATGGACATTTTTATTTTAAAGCTTGATGCGTCAGGGAATTTTGTGTGGGCAAAGCAAATGGGCGGGCCCTTAAAGGATGAAGGCCTTTCACTTTTTACAGATGTCTTGGGTAATGTTTATTCCACCGGAATATATGGAGGGACCGCAGATTTTGATCCGGGTCCCGGTTTTGCTAATCTAACCTCCGCAGCTGGTTCAAATACGTCGTCTTTAAACATATACATTTCTAAGCTAGATGTTAATGGAAATTTTATTTTAGCAAAGCAGATCGGAGACATTCTTGATGACGTAGGCACTTCTATAACTGTTGATGGCTCCGGAAATATTTATTTATCAGGGTGTTTTTCTGGTACTGTTGATTTTGATCCGGGCCCAGGCACTTTTAATTTAATATCCTTGGGTGACCTGGATGGGTTTATTTTAAAATTAGACGCGGCAGCAAATTTTGTCTGGGTAAAACAAATAGGTGGTTCGGGGAACGACGTGGCTTCTTCCAGCATCCTGGATGGCTTTAATAACATTTATTCGACAGGATTTTTCGACAACACCTGCTCTTTTATGTCAACTGCAACTACTTTGAACCTTATTTCCCAGGGTGCAGAAGATATTTTTGTTTCTAAGATAAATCAGTCGAATGCGATTGGGATTCAGGAAAATTTTGAAAAAGATTATAGCCTTGTTTACCCTAATCCAACCAGAGATGTATTTCGATTAATAGCTTCAACCTCCGGTAATAATTATATTGAAATTTATAACTGCCTCGGCACCCTAATAATGAGTTCAACTAATATAAATGGCCTGACAGATACTTTCGATTTGAAGTCGCAGCCGGAAGGTGTATATATTGTAAAATTGAGAAATGAATCGGGAAGAGTCATTATACAAAAAGTAATAAAGCAATAAAAATTCCTAATTTATTCTTATTAGTCCATACGAACATCAAAACTATTTAGTTTAAATCCTGCAAAATTTTCTTATTGTTTTATGGAAATCATATTTGAAAACGTCTTATAAATAGGTAACCTGTATATGTGGCTGTTTGGTAAAAAAAATATATCAGATGATGAGGAGCTGGTGCTCCATTATTACCATTCGGGCGATAAAAAATACGTGGGCCTGTTGTTCGAAAAACATGTGAAAACCGTATATGGCGTTTGTCTTTTTTATTTCAGGGATAAGGCGGTGGCCCAGGACCTGGTGATGCAGATTTTTGAAAAGCTGATGGTGGAGCTGCGAAAAAGCGAGGTCAAAAATTTTAAAGCCTGGCTGGGCTTTGTGGTGCGCAACCATTGTATTAACGAGCTCCGTAAAAACAAAAACAAACATTTTGTGCCTGAAAGCTACCTCGATTTTGAACTGAAAGCTCCTTTATGGGAAGAGGAGGAAAAGATACACGCGGTGAGCGATGAGCTGATGCTGGCCTATATGAAAGAAAGCCTGCCCGGTTTAAAGGACAAGCAGCGGCAATGTGTGGAGCTGTTTTATTTACAAAGCCAATCGTACCAGCAAATAAGCGAACAAACGGGTTTTTTGGTGAACGAGGTAAAAAGCTACATTCAAAACGGTAAGCGTAATTTAAAACTGATGATAGAAGAAAAAATTAAGCGAAACGAACATGCGGCCTGAACATACAGATATGAATGAACTGGAATACCTGGCCGGGCTTGGTTTTGAGCGTACGCCCATTACCGAAGCCGACCTGCAGGATTTGAAGAAAAAGATCCGGGGCCGGAGCTTTTCGTATAACAGCGGTATTTATTTTTCGCTCATCAGCCTGCTGGCCGGTGTGTTTTTGGGCATAACCCTGTTTTTTGTGGTGTATAAACCCGTGCCTGAAAAAATTGCGGTGGAACCCGAAAGCATTGTAAATAAACTTCACCCGGCCGTTTTGGCGGTGGAAAAAGAAATTGTGCTGGATACGGTAATGATAGTGAAAGAAAATTTTGTGAGCCCAAAAAGCCTTCCGGTTATTGCAGATAGTATGGCGGAAGCGTTGCCAGCACCGGCCGATCCGGTGGTTGAAATTCCAGTAAAAACCATCGATGCGTCAGTTGCACTAAACAGCCCGCTGAGAGAGGAAAAAATACGCTTTATAGCCAATGCCCCGGTGGTGTATATTCATGGTATGAAAGTGACGGATTATACCACCCTGTATTTTAAAAAGAACCAATTTGTACGCGTGGGCGGAGTGGCAGCGGCTTACAACAGCAGCAGCGAAGCCCGGCCCGAAGCATTGCATTTAAAAGAAAGCGCCGGGTATTATTTGCACGAAGAGCTGGCCGGGGCCCTGCTGCATTTTAAAAAAGGCCGTTACGATGCCTGCCAGAGGCTGTTGGAGCTGGTGGCCACCTACAATAAAACCGACATCAACTGCGATTTTTACCGGGGCATGTGCTGTTATTATAAAAAAAATTATACAGCTGCCATTGCCTTCTTCGATCCGTGCATCACTAATCTTAACAATACGTTTTTACAGGAAGCCCGTTATTATAAAGCCGTTTGCCTGTCAGAAAGCGGGCAGACGGAAGAGGCGACTGCACTGTTTAAAGAAATAGCTGCCGAAGGTGAGTTTTATGCGGAGAAAGCCCGGGTGTATCTGAGCAGTAAGTAACATTTTTTTTTTGATTTTTGGCGGCGTTCTTCGGAGGTCGGAATACTTCAGTAAGTCTTCCACGATAATGATCGGGGGTTGCGGACTTTCCCCTCTATTCCAAATGCAAGCTGGTAATGCTTATCCGGCAGAGATTTCTCACCGCCAGGATTTATGCCGCTGAAACGGTTCGAAATGGCTCTCTCTTATGGGTCATTTCGCCCTGTCCCGAGCTTGCCTCGGGAAGGTATCGGTGAAACACCTCTGGCCTGAGAAATCTGTGCTCTGGAATAGCAATCATTCGGTAGAGATTTCTTTACGTGGCAGGCGCAGCGCCGTTGGTCTAAATAACAGCAAAACGCCCTGTAGTTCATACAGGGCGCTCTTGTTTTATGCAAAGTATATTAATTAGTTGGTCAGGTGGCTGTCGAGGGCCTCGTTGCCCAGGCCGGCGTTTTCGCCTTTGGGATCGGGACCATATTTGTTTTCGCCCACATCCCCGTTTACGCAAGCCAGGTAAAGGTTGTAAAAAGGAATGAGGATAAACCAGCCACTGTGGTTTGTGTCGTGCATACGGCGCACGCCCACGGCAATGCTGGGTATCAACACGGCCAGCGAATAAATATTATCCAGGAAGCGGATTTGCGCTACCGCTCCCAAAATAATAAGAAGTATGGAAATGATGGTACTGAATAAGGCAAACATCCAGTACTCTTTTCTCCTGGCCCGGCCGTTAAAGTCGGCATACTTTTTTAATACAGTTAAATACCAATTCATAGTTATATGGGTTTAAATTATTAATATAAATATAACCAAAATATGGAATAAACAAAATTTTAATGGAATCGAGTGGAGCTTTAAGATACGTTCACTCCCCTCGATACAGCTTACAGCCACCCGGGGTCACATCTTTTATTATAAAAATTCCGGCATTATTCGCGCACCTTGCAATCTTTTCTTAGCTTTCGACGTTTTTTTAGAGGCCATTAAAACCTTATTCAGGGCGCCTGCCGGGCCTTTCGCTTTAGCCGGCTTGCCGGGCATAAGTGCCCCAAAAATCGCACGTGCGGGGTCTTTTGCTGTCGCAAAAAGCCTCCTCCGCGCGGTGGCACTAATGCCCTGGTGCGCCGGGCTGCCGCTTCAGTCCCTGGCGCTGAACGGCACTTCAGATAAGTCCCCTTGTTTTCAGCTCCAGGTATTTGTTAATGGCCGAAGCCGATAGGCCTTCGGGGGTGCATTTAATGGCCTGGATGCCGTGCCGCTGAAGCTCTTTATAGATCTGGCTTTTTTCGAGGATAAATTTTTTGGCAATGCCCAGCTGGTAGATGTCCAGCACCGAGCCAGCTTCTGTTCTGGCATAAGTTTCGAGCTCGGCGTTCTCAAAAAAAACAACCACCAGCAAGTGGTTTTTATTAATGAGCCTTAGCACCGGTATGTTGCGCTCGAGGGCGTAAATGCTGTCGAAATTGGTGTACAAAAACAACAGGCTGCGGTTGGGAATGGTTCTGCGAATGGTGGCATAAAGCGTTTCGTAGCTGGCTTCCGAATAATCGTACTTTTCCTTGTAAAGGGCGTACATGATCTTTTTTAAGTGCCGCGGCCCCTTATCGGCCTTGAGCGATGCGCCAATGGTTTTTGAAAAAATAACAAGCCCCGCTTTATCCTGCTTTTTCAGCACAATGTTTGAAAACGCCAGCGTGGCATTAATGGCATAATCCATCAGGGTGAGCCCGTTAAAAGGCATTTTCATTACCCGGCTTTTATCAATAATGGAATAGATCTGCTGTGAGCGTTCGTCCTCATAATGATTCACCATCAGCTCGTTCATGGTGCTGCTGGCTTTCCAGTTAATGTTGCGCGTATCGTCGCCCGGTACATAGGATTTTATCTGGTCAAACTCATAGCTCTGGCCCAGCTTGCGGTTTTTGTTCTCGCCTTGCGTAAACGATGGATGATTGATGGATACCAGCTCCTGGCGGCCCATCTGGATAATGGACGGATAAACGGCCACGGGTTTTTCGCAGGGCGTGGTTTCGCGCTTTGACACCAGCCCGATGCGCGTTCTTAAAAAAACGTGCAGGTTGCCAAAGCGGTATTCGCCGCGCACCTTTGGAGCCACCTCGTAGGTAATGATCTCGGTTTTTAATCCGCCGATGGGCGTGCTCACCGAAAAGTCGCGCTCGTTGAACTGGTAAGGAATCTCGTCGATGATTTTAAGCGTGAACGACCGGGACGACAGATTGGTAATGCTCAGGGTCACTTTGTTTTTATCGTTGAGCGAAAAAACAGAAGCCATGCTTCGGCCGGCCGAAACAACGGTGGCGTTAAAAAGCAAAAAAACATCTGCCAGCACCAGCGCGCCAATACCCATTAATAAAGCCAGGGCCAGGTAAAAAACAGCAGGATATACGTATGAAATAAAGAACAGCGCAATGCACGCGCCTAAAAAATAGAACACCCTGTCGGTTAGGTATAAATGTTTAATTACCGCCATTACCGGGGCACCTCAATGTTTTTGATCATTTCGCGGATCACATTGTCCACCGTTACGCCTTCCATCTCTTTTTCGGGCGATAGAATGATGCGGTGGCTCAGCACAGGGTAGCACACGGTTTGGATGTCGTCGGGGGTTACAAAGTCGCGGCCTTTGAGCGTGGCCAGGGCTTTGGCCGTTTTAATAATAGCCATGGATGCGCGCGGCGAGGCACCGATAAACAGGCTGCCGTTGTTGCGGGTTTGATGCACAATGGTGGCAATGTAAGTGATCAGCTCATCCTTAATATGGATGCGCTCGATGATGTCCAGGCATTTTTCAATGTCAAGCGCTTCAATCACCGGGTTTACCTGCTCCACTTTTTTCTGCGAAAAATCGCTTTTAAACCGCTGTAAAATCGAAATCTCATTATTAAGGTCCGGGTAATCCACGCTCAGCTTAAATATAAAACGGTCAAGCTGTGCCTCGGGCAGCTTGTAGGTGCCTTCCTGCTCAATGGGGTTTTGGGTGGCAATTACAAAAAAGGGCTTGCCCAGGGCATGGGTTTCGCCGTCAACGGTAATTTGTTTTTCTTCCATGGCCTCAAACAATGCGGCCTGCGTTTTGGCAGGGGCGCGGTTAATCTCGTCAATTAGCACCAGGTTCGAAAAAATGGGACCTTTTTTAAAGCTGAATTCTGTTTTTTGCAGGTTAAACAGCGTGACGCCGATAAGATCGGAGGGCAGCAAGTCGGGTGTAAACTGGATGCGCTTAAACTCGATGTTCATGCACTGCGAAATTAATTTGGCCATCAGCGTTTTGGCAACACCCGGCACCCCTTCCAGCAGCACATGCCCTCCGCTGAACATGGCTGCCAATATGAGCTGCAGCAGCTGGTCGTTGCCGATGATCACTTTCTGTATCTCCCGCTTTGTTTTTTCGTAAATGGAGTTTACAAAATCAATGTCGGCTTTGGCAACCGATGGTTGTATGCCTGCTTCGGGCGTGGCCAGCACCGATGCTTCGGTGATACCCGGGTTTGTATCAGGGCCGGTGTTTACCGATGCCGTGTTTTCGGTGGAAGCGTTTTCGCTGGCGGGTGGGTTGTTTATGCTCATATTATTTTCTTTTTTTATGATAACTTTCTATGCTGTTGTAAAGGCCAATGAGGTCGTCTGCTTTTGCGTTGGGATCGTTGCGCACTTCCTTAAATTTTTTAAACAGGTTGTACAGCACATTTTTATGGATGCCCGAGCGCACTGCAAGCTGATCAATCAGCTCATTTTCGACTATATCGGTGGTGAGGTTATACCGGCTGCGCACCTCCGATAAAAAGACAATATACATCTCGTTGGCAATGTGGTGGTGGCCTTTGCTCTGGAAGTAAAGGGTGCCAATGGCTTTGGTATACTCTATGGAGGCGTTGGTGTTTACCGGCATCAGCGGTATTATCCGCTGCTCGCGCTTGGAGCGAAAAATAAGGTAAAGCCCGATGGTGGCGAGCAGCAGATACCAGGCCCACTGCAGGGCCCTGTGTGAGAACAGGAGTTTTAAAGGGTTGTTATGATTGGAATAATTACCGCTGGTGTTTTGCGGTGCCCCCGGATCGTCCCAGTAAGTGGGGCCCTGGTGCAGCTGCGATAAAAAATTGTTGGCATGCTCAAAACCGTTTTGCTGTGTGAGGTAAAAGTTGGTAAACAGCAGCGGGTTGGCGTGCAGAATCAGTTTGCCATGGCCGTGGGGAATGTAAAAAGCATTTACGTTTGAATCGTTGATGAACGAAAAGGGCACAAGCCCATACTGGGTAAGGGTGTCGTAAAAATAGCGCTTGCGGTATATCGTCCAGTTATAACCCGTGGTGTCTTTTAAAAACTGGTGGTGAAATCTTTTTTTATTGGGAAAGGGAATTGTGTTTTCGGTAAAGCTTACGTGAATGATGCTGTCGGCCTGCACCCTGTAACCGTGTATGGAATCACCCACCGGCACAAACTGCCGCACGATCTCCAGCGGGCAAAAATTGCTGGCAATAAAAACACGGTTGCCCTTTTCAACATATTTTAAAATGTGTGCGGTTTCTGCCGAATCCACCCAAAATTCAGAGCCCACATAAATAAAATTACTGTTCGTAAGATTGGTGTCCAGCTGGTTGTAGCTGTGATTGAGAATCAGCCGCGTTTCTGATTTCTGGCCCCTGATCACCGAATAAAATAACTTAAGCCCGTAAGGCTGCTCGTTGCCTCTTTTGTAATCGGGCCACCAATTGTATTTGGGATAATGGCTTTTTTTATAATACACCAGCGCGGCTATTCCGCCGGCTATGATCAATGCAACTAATATCAGCGTTGTGTTTTTACGCATCGGGTGTCAGTTGTTTTTGCAGGGCCTGGTACGAGGGTTCGGCAAGCTGGTACTGGCTTTCGGTTAAGGGGTGCTCGCCATACCAGAATGTTTCAAAGCTTATGATCAGCTCTTTAAATTTATCAGCCATTAACTTGTCGGGCAGCTCGGCATAATACTCCCAATTGGTTTTTTCTTTTGCCCAGCTGATCAGGCCTTTTTGCGACAACAGCTTAATGATGATCAGAAAATTGAGCCGTAAGGCAATGCGGTAATTTTTAGCCTGCAGGGCTTTTTGGAGCAGGTCCTCCAGGTTTACTTCATGCAGGTTCTCCTCAATTTCGTGTATGGCGTCCAGGCTTACCACCTGTTCTTTTACCGAGGCATTCTTTTTAAAGTTGCCAAAAATGAGTACTACCAAAAACACCACAATGGCAAATACCACTACGTAAAAAACGTATTTTAAGGCCCCCAGGTCGAAGCCGCGCCCGGTACTGGGAATGTTACTTTTAGCAGGCTTGTCCGATTTTTTTTCGGGCTGATCAAAGTTTTCGGTATAATCCACGCCATCGGTCATCTCCTGCCATTGCTGCCGGCTAAGGTACAGGCTGGAGTCGCCCTGTGCCCGGTAAGCGGGTGCTAGCATTAAAAAAAGCAAAAGGCTGGCTATGCGGTACAGGTTCATTTTACCGGGGCTATGGATTTAATTCTGGCAATAAGGTGCCCGGCAGTATAGGCTTCTTTCAGCGTAAAAAATAAAAGACTGCCCGATATAAACGAAAGACACAGGTACAAAAAAAAGCTCATCGCGGTTTGAAACACAACAAAGCCAAAGGAAATTTTCTCAGCCACAACTTCATCATCGGTGAGCATCCATATAAGCGCATCTTTTATCAGCAGGGCCCGAAAGCCATAAATAGCGGCGTTGTAGATCACCAGGCTGAGCAGGAAAAAAACAATGCCGCTTAGCAAAAACCGTGACCAGGATTGTGTAATCAGGCTTCCGGCATAGCCCACCGAATCGTAAAAAGTGCTGTTTTGATAGCAGGAAACACATACCACAAGCGTGAGCAGTGGAAACAGGATATGAGCGGCAATGAGCGTATAGCTGGCGCCGGTAAAAATAATAAAAACAAACAGGGCGGTGGTTAGCAAAAGGGTGAATGCGGTTCTTGCCAGCTTGGGTGTATGCAGAAAAGAGCCTGAGGACTCGCCCGGCACCAGTTTCTTTTTCAGGTAGCCAAGAAATGCAAGCGCCAGCGCAATCATGCACAGGCCATGCAGGATGCCTAAAAAAGGAAACTCCGAATAGTTGAAAAAATCAACGGCCTCAAAGGTAAAATTATCACGGGCATGAAAAAGATCGAGGGGATTGATGGCAGTTAAAATGGCGCAGGCCAGCGCGCCGGCAAAAATGTATTTACCGAAGAACAGGAAGCCTGCAAACAGCTGGCGAAACGTTTCGGTAATAATTTTTATGGTGGGGTAAATTTCGGCCGGATCGAACTTCACCGGCGGCCTGTATACAAGGTTGTGGTCTGTACCTTCTCCTTTGTTTGCATGCTGGCGCGCCACCCTGCGGGGATAGAAAAAAAAGTAGAGAAGGATAAAGCCAAAAGACAGGAGGATGAACGCAAAGCGCAGCACATCGGGAATGCTGGTATGCCGCGTTAAAAAACCTTCGATAAAAGCGGCCAGAAAGGTGATGGGCGCCACCCCCATAATTATTTTCAACCCGTTCATGCCACTGAGCTTAAAGGCCTGAAACCGCGTGTGGGTGCCGGGAAACAGCAGCCCTTTGCCAAGCGTAAGGCCTGCCCCCCCGCTTAAAATGATGGTGGAGATCTCGAGGGTGCCGTGTGTCCAGATGGTTAAAAACGAATCCCAGAAAAGGCCCCGCTCAATAAAATAGTATTGAAAAACACCCACCATCACGCCATTGGATACCATGATCACCAGTGAGCCGATGGCCATAAAGATTCCGGAAAAAAAGGTGAGAAAATCCACTTTAAGGTTATTATACAAAATAGGTAAGAAGGTTCTGAGCTCGCTATCCGATTTATACACCGCCATGGCATCGCCCTTGGCAATGTTCTCGTCGGTCATGTTTACGTAACTGCTGCTCAGGATGGCGCGTGCAAAATCCTTGTCGTGCATGCTGGTGAGCACGCCCAGCGTAAAACAGGCCACAAACACCAGAAAGGAAATGAGCATGGCCCGGCGCGCCTGATACACGGTGAGTGGCAGGTCTTTTTTCCAGAAATTCAAAAAACCCGATCCCGCCTTTTTGCTGGTTTTGTTTAAGTCGTTAAACAGCAGCCGGGCCACACCGTTTAAATACAGGCGCACCGAACGGTTTTGGTAAAAGGTGCGGGCGTATGAAAGGTCGTCGGTGATCTGAACAAAGAGCTTGCTGGTAACGGAGGGATCAGCATCTTTTTTTAAGAGATTATTTTCAAAGTCAAGCCACTTTTTCTTATTTTGTTCTATAAATTCAGATTCTTTCATATAAAGAAGCAGGCAGGTGCCTCCAATTTACATAAAAATTGAAAAACATTGAAATAACTACCTCACAAAATGTAACCATCCAGTACGGCCTGGCTACGGTGTGGGAAAGGGCTATTGCGCTGGTGCTCGACCTGGTTATTATTACCGTGGGCTGCCTGCTGCTGTGGGGCCTGCAGGCGCTGCTGTTCCCTTCGTCGTTCGACCTGGCGCTGTATTTTGTCATATTTCCCGTGATACTGCTTTACACCCTGGCTTTTGAGCAGTTAAACAACGGTCAATCCATCGGTAAAAAAATAATGAGCCTGCGGGTGATCCGCATGGATGGCGAAAAAATAAATTTCCTGGATTACCTCATGCGCTGGGTTTTCAGGGCTCTCGATATCTATTCCTCCTTTGGGTCGGTAGCGGTGTTAAGTATTGTAGCCTCCACGCACAACCAACGGCTGGGCGATCTGCTGGCCAACACCGTGGTGGTAAATGTTGCCAAAACCGACCGCCTGAGGCTGGAAGGCTTGTTAAAGCTGCATAAAATTGATGATCATAAAATTACCTATCCGCAGGTGATAAAAATGCCCGAAGAAGCCATGCTGATTGTAAAAGAAACCTTAGGTAAGCAGCACCAGGTTAACAACACCGCCCACCGCGAGGCGCTGGAGCTGCTGGTTAAAAAAATAAGCAAAGAGCTGAATATAAAAACACCCCCTGATAAGGAGGTGTTTTTGAGAACGTTGCTGAAGGATTATATTATTCTGACGCGGTAATGCGCATTGTTAGCACCAAACAGTGCCAAAAGCCTGCTACGTATAAAAACGCTTTTGATGGCCTGTAATTTTTGCATATTTTTAGTTTAGAAAATAAGACCCCTAAAAATGGGACCTGTACGCCAGAAATGGGTTATATGGGTTTCATGGAGTGGGTCTTACAAGGAAGTTAGGCGTAATTATAATTGTGACAATCTCGTATAAAATCATAAATCCTCTCGCCCAATTAATTGCTGGAGACCAAGGAAGTAGTCCTTACTTGTCGGGACCGGAGCTTGTTGAATTTTTTAATCAATGTGGTTTTGACGATACGTATGGTAGCGGTTTTCCAACACGTTGGAGATATGTTGCTGAACGGCTTTCAATTGCCAATAATTCCGAGAAAATTGAAAAAATAATTGAGGAGTTTGTAGATCCGAGACATTATCAAGGGGATAATGAAACCGTGAATAAGATTGTGTTGGAGATCAATGCATTAATTAAGTTCGACGGCTTAGTATTAAAAAGGAAAGGACTTCTTTTTAAACTAAATACAACTGACGACCCCCTTGTTAGAGCCACTACCATAAGCGAAATAGATCATATTTTTATTCAGGATCAAATTGCTAAATGCCAAGACAAAATAACGAGCAAAGATTATAGTGGTGCAATCACCAATGCAAGAACTTTGCTAGAGAGTGTTTTAATTTATGCCATTGAAACAATAGAGAAAACGGACATAAACAACGACGGAAATTTAGATAACCTTTGGTCCAAAACAAAGAAAGCGTTGAAAATAAAGTATACTAAAGATGAAATTCCCGATTTTGTTTTCCAAACCCTTTCTGGCTTGGACACAGTTGTAAAAGGCTTGGCAGGCATCAGTAATAATGCTGGTGACAGACACGCGAATAAGTTTAGTGCGAGAAAACACCATGCAAAGTTGGCTGTGAATTCATCCATGACCATCTCAGATTACATAATCGATCTTATGGAACTGAGAAATAAGAGCAATAATTAGAACATGATAGTATTAGAATTTATAACGATTATTTTAACTTCAATAATTGCTATTTATGAATTAAATTCAAATGGCCATCTTGACAGAAAAGGAAAAATTGCAATGGGGTTAATTGTTTTTTTAGCCCTCACCAACGTGGCTTCACAAATATTTAGCTACAAAAAAGAAAAGAAAAAGGACGCTGAGGAGTTAATTTCTAGACAAATAAACGATTCTCTTAATCAAGCCAGATTTCAAAAAAATCTCTCGGAACTCGAAGAAATAAACAAGAAGCTCTTAGAGACAAATAAGCAAAACGCGGAACTGATTAATAATTTTATTAGCCAAAATATCAAATTAAAAAACATTTCTCAGGACTTAAGCAAAGTAACTTATCCAATAGAGCCCCATAAATTACAAATCGGCGTGAAAATTAATATTGGCGAGTACTTGAGAACAAATAAGATTAAATGGTCGGCTAACTTAGCAGGCGATAAAACAAAAAAAGCTCTTTTAGATTTTTTGAATGATTCTAAGAATTTGGAGCTAAAATCATTTCTTTTCGATAGAGGGTATTATTTTGACTTTACTAGCAATTACACCTTAGCTCGCCTAGGACAAAAGGGATTCAATGTACCGGATTATCAAATTCGATTTTTCGGTAGCGATGATTACGATTTAAAAATACTTAATGACTCAATTGTTAGTATAATAGTCCGAATTGACAAATATCAGTCTCAGCAAATTGGAGATAATATAAAATCTTGGCAGGATGCAAAGAACTGCATTCTTCAAATTCATACAGACTGTATAGTAAAATCAAACAAGAAAACTAGAAATGTTGAACATTTACTCGCGAAAGAAATAACATTCGATGCCATAATAATGACTTTTGACGATAGCAATGAATCTCAAAAAATATCATTGCTTATTAATAAACAAGAACTGCAAAGGGGGTATATTTCTGGAGTCTCTGAACCCTACTATAAAATAGAACTAATAAATTTACCCAACACTTCGTGGCAAAATGGCTCGGTCAGTCTTGAACCATACCATTGAAAAATAAGCTGTCATTAAACATTAACTAATTCGGAAATGGAAATTTCTAGAGAATTGCAAAAATATCGCGATGACTTTCAAATTTTGCGGACACTTATAAATGAATTTGACCCATGTAGTTTTATTAACGCTGGTGCCGCTGACGATGAGTACGACAATCTGACTCATAAGACACTTTCTTACGTTTATGTCAACAAGTCAAGAAACGAAATAAAACAAATGATCATGTCTGATCTTGAGTTTTATTATGGTTGCGTTGACGAAACAATGTTTCAAGAAAACAAAGAATTCGAGCGACAATTTAAAGCCGACTTCGAAACCTTTCTTGATAAGTTAGACTTGACGTTTCTCGACGAATCGCCAGCAAATAAAAATGAGCAAGCATAAGCGTGAATAAGAAGCGACAATGCTGATACTGTGGGGATAAGGTTGTATGAAATTCAGCAGAAATCTGCGCGATCTCAAACCGACAGTACAAACTCGACTGTTCAACACAATTGGCAGACCTCAAACAACGTAGCGTCCATACACGAGCAGTTCAAAAGCGCAACAGCGCCAAAATGAGCAAATTGAATTAGCTTTTTTCACACACTCTTGAGATCACTTGATTTCCAAGCTGAATTTTATGAGGCCGGGTCACCAGTATCCGGCACCATTCAGCCTATCATCAGGGGGTTTTCAGCTTCACCGGCACTTCCAGGTTTTCCCACAGCAATGAGAAGCCGTCGTTATTGATCTTATAATTTAAGCGTTCGTGTGCCGTACCCGATTTTTTTGGTGTCACGTTTACCCGCAGTGCATCCTGGTTTTTGTCGTAGTCAAAAGCACCCCATTGTTTGGCGGTTTTATTAAAAATAAGGGTCCAGCTGCCGGCCGTAGGAATGGCGAAAAAAGCGTAGGTGCCGGCAGGCAGGGTTTTGCCTTCCACCTGAATATCTTTATCGGTCTTAAAAACGGTGGCTTCGTTGGCGCCGGTGCGCCATACCTGGTTGTAAGGCACCAGCTCGCCCCATATTTTGCGGCCCTTTACCGATGGGCTGCCGTAATCGATCGATACAGTGGCGCTGCCAATTTTACCGTGCGCGCTGTCGCGCGGGCTGGCCATTTGTTTTTGCGCCGTGCCCAGCTGCGAGAGCAGTAGGGCGGCCGCCAATAAAAAGCTGTTTTTTAAGGTAAGTAATTTCATGCGTTTTGGTTTTAAATTACCGCCAAGGTAAGTCCGCCAAACGCCGGTTGTTACAGAGTAACGTTAAATCTTGTAAAATTCGGACGTTATTGAATTGATTTAGATGACAAGGGTCAATAATTACAGGACATACTGCTCTGCTAGAAGAAATAACTGAGCACCAGCTTATATACAAAATTCCGTTTCTGGTTCTCGCTGGCATAATTGCCATACCTGTAATAAATGCCGGCTCCCAGGGCGCTGAAGCTCGAGCGGTAAATACCTTTGAGTCGGAGCCCGGCTTCGCTGTAACCTTTGCTCATTTCGTTCAGCTCAATATTGGTAAGGTTTTGCCTGTTATCCAGCGTGCCAATGCCATAATTATGCACCAGCTCCAGCTCGGGATTCAAAAAATCATTGGGAGGCAGCAGCATGCCCGTGTTGTAGCAAAGAAAAAGAGCGGCATATTGTGTGCTGATGAATTCGTTCAGGTACATGGTCTCAAATGTTTTTTCGGCCGTAACCAGGTAGCGGTCGCTGCGCGAGCTTTTATTGTTGTACTGGATGGAGTAAGGCACACTGCCAATCACTTTCCCTGCCTGCAGCTGCCAGGCCACAAACCCTTTCACTTTAAAATGAAGGGTGTGATCTATCCGCAGGTCAATTTTGGTATAATCAAAATCGCCGGTATAGTTAAATAACTGGTTGGTAAGGCCCCTGGCCACATTGATAAAAAACACAGGCCAGCGGCTGCCCATTGAAACCAGGTGACCCATGGCTTCGGTGAATTTTTCGCCGGGCCATATTTTAAGCTGCAGGCCGGCCTCGTTAAAGGTAAACTGCCGGCGCTCATTCAGCAGCAGGCCATCGCGGGCAATGGCGTATCCAAATGGCGAGCTGCGCTGCTGCACCTGCACATAAGCCGAGGTTTTTATAAAATTAAACACCGGCAAATTGAGACTTGCTTTGGCGTAATTTATTTTATCCATTTTGCTGATGAGCAGGTTCCGGATCTTTTCGGTGCTTAAAAAATCAGTGTGCTCCTGCAAAAAATCTACACCGGCGGTTTCCACCACCTCGCTGGCGGCTTCTGTCAAAAAATAAGCTGTTTGCGGGTAATTAAAATTAACCTGCAAATGCCCGCCATATTTCCAGGCCTTATCGCCAAAACCGTAGCCTCCGTAAGCACCTACGCTGAAAAAGCGTGCGAGCTTGTTGCTGGTGCTCAGGCCGGCACCCAAACGCAGCTGCTCATAATCGTTCACGCGAATGATCCGTTTCAGATCAATGGTGGCATAACCCACCTGGAACCGGCCGGTGCTCAAAGCATCAAACCATTTCAGCTTTTTATCCAGGTTTATTTTTTTTCCAATGCTGTCAAGCAGCTGGTAGGTTTTCCGCTCTTTTAGGCTCAGCGTGTCTTCCCGCTTGCTGTTCCAATAGGCTTCGTTTTTCCGGTCAAATCCTTCCCCGTTATAAGAAGCAAGGCTCCTGTTGCGTATTTTAAAAGCAGTGTCCACGTTTGCATCGCGCACGTAGAGGCGGCTTACGCCTTTTATAACGCTGAGCGGCCTGCTGGTATCTTTGGCATTCGACATCCCGTTAAACAGTATTTCGGTATTGGCCTGTTTGGGAAACCAGTGCACTGAATCCATTTTCTGGTACAGCTGCTGTATTTTAATGCCGTTGCTGTTTTTCGGAATCCCGGCCGGTTCGGCCAGCACATTGCTGAGCACAAGCTGGTTTTTGTAAATATACAAGGTGCCTTTCAACGCGCTGAACCGCACATTTTTTTTGGGATAAAAGCGCACGAGTATGGTGGTGTCTGTGCCGGTGAGTATTGTATCCGATATCTCGAAGCGGTAACGCTTAAATGTGCCTTTGCTCAGCGGGTTTACATAACGAATGCCCAGTAGCTCAAGGTTGTTGTCGTAAAACGTAAACGACTGCAGCTGCGATGCAAACGCACCGAAGGGCGCGCTTTTAAAACCCGATACGCGCGAAGCAGTTACTTTTTCCTGGCTGATGTTTTTATATTTATATTTTTTTTCGGTAACCGATTCCATAAAAAACAGGTAGGAGTTTTTTAAAAGCCTCGCGTCGTGCGAGCTGTCCTGCTGCGGCGTGTGCTCGTTGCCATATTGATCGCTGAAGGTTAAATAGGTTTTTGAATAGGTGTTGCAGATGTAATGCGGCAGGTTTTTAATGTCAAACTTCGGCTTGTTTTTTATAACTGCGGCAATGAGCGTTATGGCGGGGTTCAGGCCGGGGCTTACCACTATTTCGCTTAGCCCTATGCTGTTGTGATGCAGCGGGATGGTGTTGTTTTTGGAAAGATCGAGACCGCTTACTGCAACCGTGCTGGTGTGGTAGCCAATTGCCTGTAAGGTAAGCCACCCGGTTTCGCCGGGCAGGCGCAGCAAAAAATTGCCATCCAGGTCGGCGGTGGTGCCATTGTTGCTGTTATTAATAATCACTGCGGTAAAAGGAATTGGTTCGCGGGTATCTGCATCGATAATGGTGCCTTTTAGCGTTTGAGACCTTAGCAGGAGGGCCGGTAAGCAAAAAGTAAGCAGCAGGATGCTCTTCGAAAAAGCGAAACGGGCCTTTCCGGGTTTTAAAATAAACATGTGCTTATTTTTTTTTCTGGGTAATTAAAAAGTCTTTCAGGTAAAAAGGCTCAAAGTAGGCCACATCTTCAAACTGCCTGTTTAAAAAAGCAGAATACGAAAGCTCGCACATGTGTACCGCCGAAGGTTTTACGCCGTCGATAAAACCGGCATTTGGCAAAGCGCTTAACAATTCGCGGCATTTTGGCATGCCGTCACCAAAAAAATAAACCCGGTTATGGCCCGCATAAGGCCGTATGCTTTGCTCATCCACAATCAATGCCTCAATGGCCCGTGCAGCATTCAGCTCATGGTCATACAACGCTGTGTATACCTCCATGCGCCGGGCATCGATCATGGGGCAGTAAAACGCCTGTTCTTTTTGCAGTGACAATGCCTGCTGGCTCATTACCTGCAGGGTATCTACACTGAGCAACGGAATGCGTAGCGAATAGGCAAGGCCCTTGGCGGCACTCACGCCAATGCGCAGGCCGGTATAGGAGCCGGGGCCTTTGCTCACGGCAATGGCGTCGAGCAGGCTAGCGGCAAGGCCTTCCTGCTTCAAAATCTCATCCATAAAGCCATGCAGGTTTTCGGCGTGTGTAAACCCGCTGTCCAGCTCCTTAAACGCCAGTAATTTGCCTTCGCGCGCCAGCGAAACAGAGCACACCGTAGTGGCCGTTTCAATGTTTAAAATAAGGGCCATTACTTGTCTGTTTTATACAGGTCTTCTTTTTTAACCACCTTTATTTTGCGCTTGTCCTTAAGGGTTTTTGATACGGCGCTGTATGGCCCGCAAATCACTTCCTGACCTTTGTCAATCCCCGAAATTATTTCGATGTAATCGTTGTCCTGTATGCCGGTTTTTACTTCTACCTGCTTGGCTTCATTATTAGCATTAATAAAAACGTATTCCTTTATTTTTTCCTCGGGTTTTTTGCGCTCTTTTTCCTCGTTCTCATTTTCCACTTTCACTTCCGGCTGGTTAAAGTCATCGCCGTTCGGGTTTACCAGCGAGTCCTGGTTGCGGGTGGTTACGGCCTGTATGGGCACGGTTGTTACCCGGCTCACCCGGCGGGTTTGTATGTCCACGCTGGCACTCATGCCGGGCCTGAAGGGAATGGGGTTTTTATCGTTCACCAAAAAGCTGTACGATTCGCGGAGCATGCGTACTTTTACCACAAAGTTGGTGACCTGGTCAACCGATATGCCGCTGCTGTTGGAGGAATTGGCAATTTCGGTGACAATGCCTTTAAATTTTTTATCCATGTAAGCATCCACTTCAATCAGCGCGGTGTCGTTTTTGTGCACTTTAATAATGTCGTTCTCGTTCACTTCCACGCTCACTTCCATTTCATTTAAATTGGCCAGGCGTAAAATTTCGGTGCCGCTCATGCCGCTCACGCCCACTACGCGCTCGCCTTTCTCCACGCTGAGCTTAGACACGGTGGCGTCCACCGGCGAATAAATATAAGTTTTCTCGAGGTTGGTGTTGGCCTCTTTTAGCGCCGCCTCGCTGCTCATGATGTTGAACTGGCCTGCATTTACGCTGGCCTCAAGGGCCTGCACATTGGCTTTTGCCCCGTCGAACTGGGCTTTTACGGCATCAAAATCCTGCTGCGAAATGGCATTCTGATCCAGCAGCTTTTTATTGCGGTTGTACACCGCTTCGGAGTTGGCCAGGCTGGCACGGGCCTGGTCGAGCTGTGCCTGCGCGGTTTTTAAGTTAGCCTTGCTGGTATTTACCGTGGCATTTACGCGGTCAAAGGCACTTACATACAAATCTGGGCGGATGCGGCAGAGCAGGTCGCCTTTTTTGATCTGGTCGCCCTCTTTCACCAGCATTTCGGTAATTTCGCCGCTCACATCGCTGCTTATTTTTAATTCGGTTTCGGGCTGTACTTTGCCGGTGGCCGACACTATTTCTATAATGTCGCGTATAGCGGCTTTTTCGGTGTACACCTCGGCCGGCTTATTGCCTCCCGAAAGCATCACGGCAACAACAACGAGCACGGTCAATACGCCTATAATAATGATCCAGTAAATTCTTTTCATACGATTGATTGGCCGCTGTATAAGCGGCCCATAAGTTTTTTCAAATTTAACTAATAAAAAAAGTAAATGCCCAAAACCATGTTTAAATTTGTGTGTTTAGTATTCGAATATTGCCACTTATAAAATTTTAATGACCAAAGCCACTAATAAAAAGCCAAATGCGCTTTTAAATGAAACCAGCCCTTACCTTTTGCAGCATGCCTATAACCCCGTAAACTGGGTGCCTTTTTCAGAGCAGGCCTTTGAGCAGGCCAAAGCGGGCAATAAGCTGGTGCTCATCAGCATTGGCTACAGTGCCTGCCACTGGTGCCACGTGATGGAACACGAGAGTTTTGAGGACGAAGAGGTGGCGGCCCTGATGAATGCCCATTTTGTAAACATAAAGGTGGACCGCGAAGAGCGCAGCGATGTGGACATGCTGTACATGCAGGCCGTGCAGCTCATGACCGGGCAGGGGGGCTGGCCGCTCAATTGTTTTGTATTGCCGGATGGAAGGCCCTTTTACGGGGGCACGTATTTTAATAAAACCCAATGGCTCAATGTGCTTCGCAACCTGGCGCAGCTGCAGGCCGATGATCCGAAGCGCATTGATGATTATGCCGAAGAGCTGACCAATGGCATTAAAAAAGCGGAACTGATTACCACCCAGCCCAAAAAAGCCGGCGGGGTTGATAAAAACACCCTGCAAAAAGCCGTTGCCAAATGGAAAACAAGGCTCGACCATGAGCATGGCGGGCCTAACCGGGCGCCCAAGTTTCCACTGCCTTCCAATTATTTGTTTTTACTGCGTTATGCCGTTCTTGAAAAAGATGCGGAACTGATGAAACAGGTGAACCTGACGCTGAGCAAAATGGCCTTTGGCGGCATTAACGATCAGCTGCACGGCGGCTTTGCGCGTTACAGCACCGATGTGCTCTGGAAAGTGCCGCACTTCGAAAAAATGCTTTACGACAATGCCCAGCTAGCCGCCTTGTACAGCGAGGCATATACGCTTACCAAAAATGAATTGTACCGCGAAACGGCACTGCAGATATTGGATTTTGTGGAGCGGGAATGGCTGAACCCTGCCGGATTTTTTTATTCGGCCTATGATGCGGACAGCGAGGGGGAGGAAGGGAAGTATTATGTGTGGAACCAGCTGGACCTGAAAGATCTTCTGGGTGAGGATTACGAGCTGTTCAGCCGCTATTACGAGATCAACGACCTGGGTTACTGGGAGCATGGCAATTATATTTTAATGCGATCGCCCAACACGGCCGAGGTTATGACCCGCTTTAACCTGGATGCAAAAACCCTGAAGGAAAAGATAGAAGCCTGTAAAAACATCCTGAAGCAGGAGGCGAAGTCGCGTATCAAGCCGGGGCTCGACGATAAAACCATTACCTCGTGGAGCGCCATGATGTGCAGCGCGTATGCCAAGGCCTGGCTGGCTTTTGGCGAGGAGCGGCATAAAAAAACAGCCCTCGGCGCCATGGGGTTTATTCTCGAAACCCTTTCGGCGCCCGGCGGCGGCTTGTACCGCACTTATAAAAACGGGCAGGCGCGCATCGACGGCTTTTTGGAAGATTATGCCTTTGTAACCGAGGCCCTCATTAATTGCTACGTAATAGCGCAGGACGAATCGTATCTAGTTAAGGCTAAGCAGTTGTGCGAATACAGCCTGCAGCAGTTTCACAATCCGCAGAGCGAATTCTTATTTTACACGCCGGTGGCATCTGCCTCCAAGCTCATTGTGCGCACCACCGAAACCAGCGATAATGTGATACCGGCTTCCAACTCACAAACGGCGCATAATTTGTTTAGCCTGGGCACCTATTTTGGCATAACGGCGTGGGTAGAAAAAGCGCAAAACATGCTTGCCGGCCTGCAGGAGGAACTGGTGGCTTATGGCGCCGGATACAGCCACTGGGGCTGCCTGGCGCTGCACCT
Organism: Bacteroidia bacterium; assembly: GCA_044221905.1. Classification (GTDB taxonomy): domain Bacteria; phylum Bacteroidota; class Bacteroidia; order B-17B0; family Aurantibacillaceae; genus Aurantibacillus. Next base: position 1,203,498 of record JBGAOE010000001.1, on the reverse strand, counting down.
GGCCTATCCGTTTAAAGAGGTGGCCATTGTTGGTAACAATGTTAATGAAAAGTTACGGGGCCTCTACGAACATGGCCTAACAAACACGATTTTAGCGGTAACCGCCGTGCCCTCTGAGCTGCCCCTGCTAAAACACAGGTATTCCGACGAGAGAACCCTGATTTTTGTGTGCGAGGACAATGCCTGTAAGCTGCCGGTAGAAACTGTGGACGATGCGGTACTGCAACTTGCCTAAAATTACGGCCATATTGGTTTGCCTGCTTGCCTTTGTATGCGCAAAGGCCCAGGTAATGCTGCCCACGCCCGAAACCGCGTTTGAAGCGCAGCACAATTTTAATCCCGCTGTTATCAAAGCCAAAGGCATTAAGCGCATTGTATTCGAGATCATCGATAAAAAAGATTTTGAAGTGGCGGTGGACAAAAACCTGATTGAAACCTATGAATTTAACACCGATGGGCTGCTGAGCCGCTATTATTACACCACCATTGTAAAAACCATCGAAAAAGAAGTGATGGCGCGTGGTCGCCGCGGGGCTTTTGTGTTTAAAACGGTGAGCGATTACGTATACGACACCGTGAGCACCTCTTACTTTTATTCGGGCAGCAATCTTATTTTAAAGCGTTACCACGATGGCTTGAATTATTATGAAAGCCGTTATTACCGCTACGATTCGCTGAACCGCCTCACCAAAGAGCTGCGCTTTAAGGAAACCAACAACAGTCCCGACCGCGGCCTGTTTATCCTGGGCAACCAGGTGCTGCTCAGCGAAGACAGCTTCCAGTACAACCGCTATGGCAGCACCCAGCAAAAATGTATTTATTTAAACAGCGAAAACCGCCCCTATAAAGAGCAGATCACCAACTTTGACAGCCTGGGCAGGAAAAAATCGGTGAACGAAAACTATACCGCTGCAGGCTGGATCATGCAGGAGTCGAAATTTGAATACGACAGCGTGGGCCTGGCCTCGGCCCGGTTTGAGGGCAATGCCAATAACCGGGTGCTGATCAAAAACGTGTATGAATACGATGTGCAGCACGAGCTGTATGGCGAAAAACAATACAAAAACGAGGTGTTGCTGAAAGAGATCAGCTATGTGACCGATAAGAACGACAGCCTGTTGAATTCCTTTATCATCCGCGACCCGGTGAATAAAACCATGCGTATTGTCAAGCTCAAATACGATCGCGGCATGATCGGGCAGAGCGGGCAGTAATAATGCGGTCGCTGTCATTTCGAACGCATCAGTGTTATACTCTGGCGTGAGAAATCTGCACTCTGGGATAATAATCATTCGATAGAGATTTCTCCCTTCGGTCGAAATGACATTTCCTTTTGGAGTCATTTCGATGGCGTCGGGGATATGTTACTGGCTTCAAACTATTTCACCATTTGTGTTTTTATTTGGGCGTTGCCCCATAAAGCAGAGCTCACCCCGGGTTATCATTTGTTCGCTCGCTTTATGAGGCCCAGGCTATCGCTGCAAGTCCTCGCCCCGGCAACTATCGGACTTGCGGGCTTTTCGCTCTATCCCTAACGCATGCGGTGATGCTCACCCGGCGGAGATTTCTCACCGCCTGGGTTTATTTTTGGTAAGGCGGCTCGAAATGACACTCCCTTTCGGGTCATTTCGAAGGCTTGGTGCAAAGCACGATGGCCTGAGAAATCTGTGTTTGGGAATGAGGAGTACCCGGCGGAGATTTTTCACGTTGGTTGAAATGACTGTTTATTACTGGGTCATTTCGAAAGCATCGGTGACCTACCACCGTCTTGAGAAATCTGCACTCTTTCTTTCAACTTTAAACGCTCAACGCTCAACTATTTTTTATCCATTTGTTCAGCGGGCGCTCCACATACTTATACAGCAGCAGGCTGAAGGCGATAAACAATGCCATAAGCAGTATTGGGAAAAGAACGGCCAGTGGGCCCAAGCAGCTGCCGTATTGGTGAATGAGAAACACCCCCAGGTTTTCGTGGATGAGGTATAAGGAGTAGGAGGCAATGCCTACGTTGGTAAGCGAGCGATGGCTTAAGAAATGAAGCAAGGCAGGCCTGTAAATCAACAGTGTAAACACCAGCAACATCAGGCAGGTAATCGCCATCACTTTCCAGTTGCCCGCATCCTGCATGAGCAGTATCAGGGCCATTAACAGCGCCGGCCAGGTGAGCTTGCTGTGCTGTTTTGAATACAGCTGGTGCAGTAGCGCACCCATTAAAAACCAGGGCACAAAATAAGGCAGGTTAAAGATGTCGCGCACCCAATAAATGTAACTGTTATTGAACTGCGCGGTGGAAGGGATGCCCAATACATTGCTGCCCTGCAGGTTGAGCAATAATTTATGGACTATAAAAATGCCCAGGGCCACGAGGGTAAAATTGGTATAAAAAGATTTTGGTTTCAAAAAATAAATGAGGCTTACCAGTCCGTAGAATTGTATCTCGGGCCATAAGGACCAGTAGCTGCCGTTGATGTAATTGCCCTGCAGATGGGTGATGTGATTGAGCAAAGTGGGTTTTATGAGCGTGAAGCTGTACAGCAGGTTCAGGCCGCTGTAGCTATCGGGAAAAAGGTAGTTGCGATCGGCCAGACAAAAGAATACAAAGGTGATCAGCGAACAAATGGCCATGGCCGGGAAGAGTCGGATGAAACGCTTTTTCCAGAAACTGAAAAAGCCGGGCGTGGCATGCAGCGTGTAGGCAATGACAAAACCCGAAATGATGAAGAAAAAATGCACACCCAGGTAGCCATAACTGAAATAGCCGGCTGTGCCGCTGTAAGGATAAAAATTGCAAGCGTAGAGCGGTGGCGCCCAGCGCGCATAATAATGAAACAACATCACCGCCAGGATGGCAAAAAAACGAAAGCTGTCGAGCGTGTTTATTCTATTGGCGGATAACCCGGGCATGGCTTGAAAGTAGTTATTTTAAGGAATATGGCAATGCCCGCGTGACCTGTTTGTGACCTAATGGTCGAAATAGCCTTTGTATGCCGGAACCGCTTGTTTGTGGGGGAAAAAGTATCGACGAAAAGGAGGTTTTGATACTGTAGTGATACTTTATCCATACTTAAAGCATACTTTAAGCATGCTTTAAGTACACCTTAAGTACGAAGGAGCCTTTTGCTGAGCTTTAATTTTTGTATACTTTTAGTAGAGAATAAAACACATAAAAGAGAGACTTATACAACAGAATATTGTTATATAGGAATCACGGAGCGGGAGCTTATAAATAAATTAGGTATAATTATGCAAACTCGACGAGACTATAAATGAGAGAAATATATTACAATTCCGACGTCATTCCAAAAGCCGGCAATGAAATAAAATTGTTGACACTTTATTATGACAAAATTCACGTTGTTAATGACGCTGTGTATGCTCCAAAATTCTCTAAAGAAAATGGAAAATTTGAGTTCGCCAGTACAGAGACCTTAGAATTTATTTCCAAGACTTTCCGAAACGACTATAAGCTACTTATTGACGAAAGTATAATAGAAATAACAGAACGTGAAGAGGACAAAGAGGATGAATATGAGAAAAAATTCTCCGGAAAAATTAGCGACCTTGTTAATTCCAATCACGACTTAATATTTCCCAATCATCCCACAGAAAAAGCCGGAAAAATAATCACAGAAGAAGTTTATGACATAATGAAAAATATGGTTGACTTTGAATGGGGGAAACCCGTTGATAATAACTTTATCTGGTGGTATTATGCTTTTAAAACTAGGTGGTCTCTAAAAATACTTATGGAAGGAAATAATTGTGTAAGCAGTAGCAACAATTTGAACACTTTGTTTTCTCAGTTAGTAAAAGAACTCAAAACGTCAAATGAAAACTTAGGGACCAAAGGCTACAACAAATCGATCGCTTTTGACGCCCTCAAACTTAGCCTCCCCAATCCAGACATTTTATCGATCGAAGACGTTTTAGAACTCAAATATAATCTTAAGGACGAATTGACACAGTTCAGTCAAACCGTTAATTCGATCGAAGTTAGAAACAAACAACTTTTCGATCAAGATATTAAAGAAAACGAGTATCAGGCATTATTCTTCAATGAAATTCAAAAACCGTTAGTAGACCTTGAAACCAAAATGAAAAACTTAGAGAGTAAAACCTTTAGAAAATTTATTGACAAAATGCAGAATCCTAAATCCTATGTTCCACTTATTGGCACTGTGACGGCAAGCCTGCCATTGGAGTATGCTTTGCTTGCTTCTTTAGGTATGACGACCGGACAATCTTTTCTTGAGTTTAAAGAAGAGAAACGAGAGCTTAGAAATAATGGCTTATATTTTTTGTTGAAGTTAAAATAACAGTATGGAATTAAAAGACTTTATAAAGCATGCCCTACTTGATGTTGTCAGTGGTGTTGAGGAAGCGAATAAAGAAATCGACCGCTTTCGTTTGACCAGTCAAAAACATTATGGCACTGATGAAAATGGGCAGAAAGTCGAGTTTGACATATCGGTGATCGTTAATGAGTCTTCAGAGAATGATTTGAACGGTGGACTGAAAATTGCATCGTTCAATTTTGGTGGTGGTAAAAAGCAATCTGAATCAAATCAGAACCTGCACAAAATAAAATTTGAGGTTTTTATTAAAGAAAAAACTGGTTCCTAAGACAAATCAACTAATTTGGACAGTCAGGGAGTAGAAAGCCTGCTTACATCTACAAATACCCCTTTTTAATCAGCAGGCTAATGATCTCCCGCAGGCCGTTGTCTGCTTGTGGGGTAATGCTCAAGGTTTTTTTATCCTTCAGGCTTTCGATGTGCCAGGTCTGCTCTTCTTCGGACCGGGTGGCCTGGGCCACCATAATACCGGTAGGCAGATAAAACCGAAGCAGATCGCCCTGGGATTTGTAGCGGCCTATTAAAGTGTAATCCTGGTAAATGTCGGGTCCATCGAGGTGAAACTCTTTATCGCGGTCGCGCTCTGCGGTTGCATACATGTCCTTTGTAGTCGCCGGTTTTTCACCAATGGTTTCTACATAATTGGGGTCGGAGAACCGGCGGGGAAAGGCGTTTAAGAATTTTATTTCGCTGAGCGGATCGATCTTTTTGTTTTGTACCAGGTCGAACTCCACAATTTTCTGCACCAGGTCGAATTTGTATTTTTCCGGCTCGGCTGTTTTTTCGGAGGCAGTAAAGCGGAAGGAATAATAAAATACCTCGCCGTTTTTGTTGCTGACCTCGGTATAGATGTTTGCGAGGTTCATCCGGTCCAGCGAGAACAGGGTGTAAATGTGGTAGGGAAGATTTTTCTGCCGGATGAAGATGGCGTAGGGGATGCCTTTTTTAAAAATAGTATCGAGGCTCCATATTACCGTACCATTGCGTTTTGATTCAAGCACCCTTGCTTTGTGCTGGCGTAATTTGCGGGGCGAAAGCTTTACGGGCTTTTGGGAAAATGAGTTATTGGTAAAACAAAGCAGGATGACAAGGATTAAGAGCTGTGGGATGGTGCGCCTTTGTGTCATAAAGCTGCTGTTGACAGATAAGACAGGGTACAATGTACATTGTACAATGTACCCTGTTTTATATTCAATTAATGATGATGCCCATGCGGGCCGTGCACGTGGCCGTGGCTCATTTCTTCATCGGTGGCGCTTCTTACATCGAGCACCTCGCCGATAAAGTGCAGGTCGTGGCCGGCCAGCGGGTGGTTAAAATCCATTTCCACGGCTTTGTCGGTAATTTCAAGCACTTTGCCCATCAGCGGATTTCCTTCTGCATCGCTCATCTCCAGCTCAACACCCACTTTCACACGGCTGTCGTCAAATTTGCCGTCGATCTCAAACGCGGCGCGGTCAATTTTTATCACGTATTCTTTTTCGTAAAGGCCGTAACCCTTATCGGCGGTAATTTTAAAATCAAAGCGGTCGCCTTTTTGTTTGCCCTCCAGGTTGGCTTCAAAATCGGGCAGCACGCCGCCAAAGCCTGCTAAAAATACAAATGGACGATCGGTGGAGGTTTGTTCGATCAGCTCTTCCTGTGCGTTTCCTTTTTTGGCGGTTAACTGGTAATTAACCGATACCACCTTGTTTTCTGAAATTGTCATGTTTGTTGTTATTTGTAATAAAAGTAAATAATTTAACTGAACTGCTTTATGTTTTTTTCGAGCAGGTATACAAATTTTTCGCGCGATAGATTGGGGCTGATCTCGCCGTGGGTGGTAATGGACACGGCGCCCGTTTGCTCACTCACGGCCACTGCCAGGGCATCGGTATTTTCGGTAATGCCCACCGCGGCACGGTGCCGCATGCCATAGTGCGCCGGAAAATCCTCCTTTTCGCTCACCGGCAGCACGCAGCGCGCCGCCAGTATGCGGTTGCCCTGTATAATCACCGCTCCATCGTGCATGGGTGAGTTTTTATAAAAAATATTTTCGAGCATGCGGCTCGACAGCCCGGCATCCACCTGGTCGCCGGTATTGATAAAAAACTTAAGGTCAGAGCGGCGGGCTATGATAATCAGTGCCCCGGTTTTGCCGGCGCTCATGTTAAAACAAGCGGTGGCCACAGACTCCACATCCAGCACAATTTCCAGCTCGTCTTTCTGCGAGGCGTTGAACTTAAAAATGTTCTTCCAGTTTTTATTTCTCAAAAACTCATTGGAGCCGATGTAGAGCAAAAATTTGCGGATCTCCTGCTGGAATACGATCATGATGGCAATGACGCCCACATTCACAAACTTGCCCAGGATGGAGCTGAGCAGCTTGAGATCGAACGCGCGGATGATGATATAAGCCATGTAGATGAGCGCCAGGCCTATAAAAATATTGAGGCCCGAGGTGCCCTTTACCAGGTTATAGGAAAGGTAAAGGATAATGGCCACCAATAAAATATCAACAGCATCGTTAATGCCAAATGAGATAAACAGGTGAATGAGCTGCAGGATCAAAATTTTTAATTCTTGCTTTTCTGGCTTACTAAATACTCGTCGTAAAGCTGGTGCACCAGGCCGTCAGAAAGACCTACCTGGGGAACAAACACCCGCTCAATGTCGGCATTTTTCATCACGGTTAAAAATATTTTGGAAGCGGGGATGATCACATCGGCCCGGTCGGGCTTCAGGTCCAGCCGCTCAATGCGCTCCTGGTAGGTGTAAGAGCACAGCATGTCGTAAATGCCCTTCAGGCGGTCGTAGCTCAGGTGCTTGGTTTCTTTTTTGCCGCTCAGCTTAAAAATTTTGTTGATGTTGCCGCCCGAGCCAATGCCAAACAAGGGGTGAATGCCGGTGGTATTGCGCTTGAGCCACACCTTCATTTCCTCCCATTCGTTTTTATCTACCTTGTCGAGCAGCATGCGCACGGTGCCGATGTTGAACGATTTGGCGGCGATCACCTTGCTGTCGAAATACAGCGTGAGCTCGGTGCTGCCGCCGCCCACGTCAATATACAGGTAAGCATGCTTGGGATTGAGCAGCTCTTCGATGTGGTTGGAGAACACAAGCGCCGCTTCGTTTTTTCCGTCAATGATCTCCACGTTTATGTCGGCTTCGGCTTTGGCGCGGCCAATGATCTGCTGGCCGTTGGCGGCATCGCGCATGGCGCTGGTGGCCACGGCCTTATAGTTCTCAACCCCGTAGGCTTTTATCAGTTCCGAATAACCCCTCAGGGCGGTGATGAGCCGGTTGGCTTTGGGCTCGGAGATCTTGCCGTGTAAAAACACATCCTCGCCCAGGCGGATGGGCATGCGAATGAGCTCCTCCTTTGTAAAGTGCGGCTTGCCGTCCACCACAAACACCCGGCTGAATAATAATCGTATGGCGTTACTTCCAATATCTATTGCTGCAAAAACCATCAGTCAAAAATTAGGGTTTTAGTCTTTGCCGGGCTTTTTGCCGGCTCCGATTCGTTCTTGATGTAATTGTACACTTCGTCCTGGGCGCGCACCCTGCGCTCGCCCGGCTTCGCTTTTTTATAAGAATTGCTTTGCTTGCGGTCAATGATCCTCACTTTGGTATTGCCCGACAGCTGTATGTTGATGATGTCGCGGATCTGCTTGCGGATGTCCTCGTCGTAAACGGGCACCGCCACTTCGCTCCGGTTATCCAGGTTGCGGCTCATCCAGTCGGCCGACGAGATGTACATTTTTTCAGCACCGTTGTTATGGAAAATAAACACGCGCGCATGCTCCAGGTATTTATCCACAATACTATAGGCTACAATGTTATCGCTCCAGCCCTCCACTTCGGTTACCAGCGAACAGGCGCCGCGAATGATCAGAGTGATGTGCACACCTGCCCGGCTAGCCTCATAAAGCTTGCCGATCATTTCACGGTCCACCAGGCTGTTCATTTTTATGGTCATGGCTGCCGGCTTTTTGTTTTTCGCATTCTGAATCTCTTTATTGATGAGCTGTACCAGGTCTTTGCGCATAAAAAACGGTGCCACCAGCAAGTGTTTAAACGACTGCACCTTGAAGTTGTTCTCATAAAAATCAAAGATCTTGAGCATGTCGGCGGCAATTTCCTTGTTGGCGGTAAGCAGCGAAAAATCGGTGTAGATGCGCGAGGTTTTTTCATTAAAATTGCCGGTGCCGATGTGCGCATAGTGCACCTCTTTTCCGGCTTCGCGCGTGCTGATGAGCAGCAGCTTGGAGTGCACTTTCAGGCCGGGTACCCCGTATATCACCCGCGCGCCTTCTTCCTGCAGCTTATTGGCCCAGTAAATGTTGTTTTCCTCGTCAAAGCGCGCCTGCAATTCCACCAGCACCATCACTTTTTTGCCGTTTTTTACGGCATTGATGAGGGCGTTGGCAATACGTGAGGAGTCGGCCACGCGGTACAGGGTTATTTTTATGCTCTCTACCGACGGATCGATGGAGGCTTCGCGCAGCAAATTGATAATGTGGTTATAGGTGTGATAGGGATAATGCAGTAAAATATCCTTGCGCTTGATGGCTTTCAGCGTGGTAAAGGGATTGTGCGCCAGGTCCTTGTGCTCCACCGGCAGGGGCTGTGTGTAAGAAAGCTCTTTGTCGCCCAGCTTCGGAAAATTGATAAAATCCTTGAAGTTATGATAACGTCCGCCTGGAATGGCATTGTCTTTTTTGCTCATGCCCAGCTTTTTCATAATGTATTTCAACATGTCGTCGGGCATGGCGGCATCGTATACAAAACGCACCGGTAGGCCCTGTTTACGGGCTTTTACGCTTTTTGATATTTTTTCGATCATGCTTTTGCTCACGTCGTTGTCCATCTCCAGCTCGGCATCGCGTGTAAGCTTAATGTTATAGGTTTCGATGGTGCGGTAGCCAAACACGGCAAAAATATGATCGGTGTTATAGCGGATCACATCGTCAACCAGCATGATGTAATGTTTTTTGCCGTGCTGCGGCAGCGATACAAAACGGCTGGTGGTGCGCGAAGGAATTTCGATGAGTGCGTATTTTTTCTTCTTGCTCTCCACAATCGATTCCAGCTTGAGGTACAGGTAGCTGGCCTTATCTTTCATGTAAGGAAAAGGTTTGGTGTCGTCTATCATCACCGGAAAAAGGTTGGACACCAGCTCGTTGTTAAAATACTCGGTGACAAAAATGCGCTGTGTGCTGGTGAGCTGCTTTTCGTTCACAATAAACACGTTTTTGGCGGCCAGCTCGCCCAGCAGCTCCTGGTAAATGTTCTCAAACAGGTTTTGCTGCTCAATCACCTTGCGCTGCAGCCTGGTCAGCAGCTCTTTGGGATCGTCGCCATACACCGAAAGTGCTTTGCGCCCCAGCTTGCTTAGGCGCTTTACCGTGGCCACACGCACGCGGTAAAACTCGTCGCGGTTATTACTGAAAATGCCTAAAAATTTAAGTCGCTCAATTAAAGGGGTGGTTTTATCGGCCGCTTCCTGCAGCACCCGCTCGTTAAACGAAAGCCAGCTTAACTCGCGGTTGATATAAGGGAATTCTTTTTTCATTTACACGTACAAAAAATTAATCTTTGTTTTTAAACTCCTTCGGAAACTGGTAAAAATCCAGCACCCCGGTTTTCTCCTCCAGGTCGCGCCAGCGCTTGATGTCAAAATTTAACGACACAATGCCGCAGGTGGGCACGTTGTCAAAAAACAGGTCGAGGCCCAGGTCGTTGCAAATGTTGGTAAAGGCAGGGTTGTGCCCAAACAGCATCAGGCGCAGTGTTGTATCGTTTTGCTCGCGCACAATGGCCATCAGGCGTTGCACCGAGCTTTCATAAATCTCTTTTTCAAGCGCAAAGCAGGCCATGTTAAAATCAAAGGCCCGGGCAAAGATGAGCGCAGTGCTCATGGCACGGGTGGCGGTGCTCGAAACAATCCGGTCCGGCAGTTGTTTGTTTTTCATAAACCACTCGCTTAACGCATAGGCATCTGCATAACCCCTGTCGGTCAAAGGCCTGTCAATGTCCTTCAAAAACTCCTCGCCCCAGTCGCTTTTGGCGTGCCGTACAAAAATCAGTTGTTTCATGCGTTAAAATGTTTAATGGTCATAGCGCTTAAATGCCTGCCGGGCTAAGGCCCCTATTTATTAACTGTTTAAAAAAACAATTCAAATTAAAGTACTTTAAGTCATAAATTTACACAAAAGCACTGCTTGTTATGAGTAATAATTCAACAATTAAATGTCCTAATTGTCAACACGAGTTTCCGATTGGAAATGCCCTGGCGCAGGAAATAGAAAACGAGATAAAGGGCCGTTACCTGAAACGATTCCAGGACGACCAGGCAAAGCTGGAGGCTGAAAAAGCCCGGTTGACAAAAGAGACAGAACAGCTGAAGCTGCAGGCCGAAAACCAGGAGGCCATAGTGGCCGACCGGCTGAAGCTGGCAAAAGCGCAGCTGGAGCACGATGCCGTGAAAAAAGCGGCAGGCGAGGTGCAGCTGCAAATGGAGCAGCTTAACAAAGAGTTAACCGAAAAATCGCAAAAGCTTAAAGAGAGCCAGGTAAAAGAGCTGGAGCTGCTGCAAAAAGAAAAGGCCATTCGCGAGCGCGAAGAGAGCCTGAAGCTGGACCTTGAAAAACAGATGATGGCGCGGCAAAAAGAGATTGAGGACCGGGTAAAAAAAATGGAAAGCGAGCGCAGCGACCTGAAAATAAAAGAGCTCGAAAAAAAACTGGCCGACCAGGTGGAGCTGGCCGAAACCATGCGCCGCAAGGCCGAACAGGGCAGCATGCAGCTGCAGGGCGAAGTGCTGGAGCTGGCCCTGGAAGAGCTGCTCAAAAGCACGTTTCCTTTTGATGCGATTGAAGAAGTGGCTAAGGGTGTGCGCGGCGCCGACTGCCTGCAGCAGGTAAACAACAGCCTGGGGCAGCCCTGCGGCCGTATTATTTACGAAAGCAAGCGCACCAAGGCCTTTACCAACGAGTGGATTGAAAAGCTCAAAAAAGATATGCGCGCCCAGCAGGCCGATATTGCAGTGATAGTAACCGAAGCGCTGCCGCGCGACATGGAGGCTTTCGGATTTAAAGACGGGGTGTGGATCTGCCGTTTCAGTGAAGTAAAGCCCCTGGCTTTTTTGCTGCGCGACAGCCTGCTAAAGATACACACCGCCCTGGTGAGCCAGGAAAACAAAGGCGAAAAAATGCAGATGCTCTACGATTATTTAACCGGCAACGAGTTCAGGCAGAACATTGAAGCGGTGGTGGAAGGCTTTATAGCGCTGAAAGACGGTATTACCCGCGAAAAGATACAGATGGAAAAGATATGGAAAGAGCGCGAAAAACAGCTGGACAAGGTGCTGCTGAACACCACCCAGTTTTACGGCTCCATTAAGGGCATTGCAGGCAACGCCGTGAGCGACCTTAAAATGCTCGAATAATTCAGGTTTATGAAAAAAGCGATCATCCTGGATCTTGACGATACGATTCTTCACACAAGGTCTATGGACCATAAGGTGTTTGAACCTTTTTTCGATCACCTGGCCGCAGGCCTGGAGCCTTATTTTACAACCCCTGTCATCCACTGTATTCTGAACGACCTGTGGCAGCACACCTGGGATGCGGTGATTAAAAAATACGGTATCCCCATGCCGGTAATGCGTGCATCGGTTCAGTTTCTCGATGGGCTTGAGCTTAAGCTGAATATTTTGCCGTACCCTGATTATCATTTTATCAAAGCGCTGCATTATCCCAAATTTCTTGTTACCACCAGCGTTACAAGCCTGCAGCAGGCTAAGATAAGGGCGCTGGGCATAGAAGGGGATTTTAAAAAAATTGTCATTAACGACACCTTTAAACAGGAAAAAACAAAGCTGGATATTTTTAAGGAGCTGGTGGCTGAATTTGATCTGGTGCCTGAACAAACCTTTGTAATTGGCGATAACGCCGCTTCGGAAATAGAGGCCGGCAACCGGCTGCACATGGTTACCATACAGGTTTTGCGAGAGGGTGTGATAAAAGGGGATAATGCCAGGCATTATATCAGTTCTTTTGCTGAGCTGAACTCCATTATGACCGGAAGTTAGTTTTGCTGTCGTTCTGAACCTCCCTGAACTAACCAATAGCTATCGGTTCGGGATAAGATCGCAGAGGCTTGTAATTTTTTCGGGAAGAGTTTTACGGGATGCTGAAACAAGTTCAGCATGACCGGGGATGTTATCCCGAAAGCTTTTGGGTGAGGGATAGCCGCGAATTCACCGAGAACATTAAATTACTCGAGATGCTGAAACAAGTTCAGCATGATCGGGGATATTATCCCGAAAGCTTTTGGGTGAGGGATAGCCGCGAATTTCACCGATGAGCATCAGATTATTTTTTAAGCCAAATTACCGGTGAATGGTGTTACTTAAGAAGCTGTTCAAATTTGAATCAGTGACCGCGTTACTACTGAACCTTGACCTGCGCCGGGGACTGAAGCGGCAGCCCGGCGTGGCAGGATATTAGTGCCGCCGCACGGCGGAGGCTTTTGCGATAGCAAAAGACCCCGCACGCGCGATTTTGCGGCACTTATGCCCTGCGAGCCGGCTAAAGCGGAAGGCCCGGCGGGCGCCCTGGATACATTAAGAGCTGCAGGCCTTCCGTTCTATCCCTAACGATAAAACGACATTTTTCCGAAAGAGTTTTACGGGATGCTGAAACAAGTTCAGCATGACCGGGGATGTTACCCCGAAAGCTTTCGGGTAAGAGTAGCCACGAATTACACGAATTAGCACCAAATGGTTTTTAGGGTATATACCTAAAAGATGCTACGCTTAGTGAAATTGGTGCAATTAGTGGCTATACAGCTGACGGCTAGCCCCGAATTTCATGAATTAGCACCCAACGGTTTTTAAGCTATTTACTTAAATTTTATGTAAATTAGTGTAATTAGTGGCTTTCCGGCCTGGTTCTAAAAAAATCCTAAAAACGGTAAATACATACCCGGTGCGGTTGGCTTTAAAACAAAATCCTTATCTTTAAAGTTCCAGAATTGTACTCTTTGAACAGGCGCGTTATATTATATCTTTTTCTTGCTCTTGCTTCTTTATCAAAAGCTCAGTTTAATTATGGCCACCAGATGGATTTCGGGAAAAACCGGATCCAGTACCAGGATTTTATCTGGACCTATTTTGATTTTGAGCGCTACCGCGTGTATTCTTACCAGGGCGGCGGCGAAATAAGCAAATACGTGTCGGCCAGTGTAAACCGGCAATTGCCCATACTGGAAAAGCGCCTGGACTACCAGATGGACGAGAAAATCAACGTGCTGGTATATAACACCCAAAGCGATTTTAAGCAAAGCAACCTGGGCCTGAGCTCTGAAGATGAGGCAAACGTGGGCGGCGTTACCCGCATCATCGGCGATAAGATCAGCGTGTTTTTTAACGGGTCGCATGCCGAGCTCGATCAGCAGATCCGCGCGGCGCTGGCCGAGCTGCTGATCACCAAAATTTTATACGGCGGCAATGCCCGCGAAATGGTGCGCAACTCCACGCTTTTGAACCTGCCGCCCTGGTTTACACAGGGCCTGGTTAAATATTTATCAGAGGGCTGGACCAGCTACAACGATAACCTGTTGTACGACGACATTAAGAACAACCGCTTTAATTCGTTTAACCGCCTTACGGGCGAGGAAGCGGCCCGCGCCGGCCACGCGCTTTGGTACGACATTGTGGGCACCTACGGCGAAGCGCTCATACCCAATATTTTGTACATGACCCGCGTAAGCCGCAGTCCCGACAACGCATTTTTATACGTGCTGGGCGTATCGCTTCAAAACCTTATTTATGATTTTACCGATGCCTACAACCGCCGGTTGTTTACCTACAAGGATTCGCTGCGCCGCTCGCCCATCAATAACAACAGCGTGCTTAAAAAATACAGGAGCAACCGGCGTTATTCCCACTTAAAAATAAGCCCCGACGGGAAAAAGGTGATTTATGCCCGCCACGAGCTGAACCAGATGCGGGTTTACCTGAAAGATGTGGAGGAGAAAAAACAAAAGCGCTTATTAAAATACGGGCCAAAGTTGGAGCAGCTGAACGATTTTAATTACCCGCTCCTCAGCTGGCACCCCAACGGCACCATTGTTACCATGATTTATGAGCGCAAGAACCAGCTGATCATACATACGATAGACCTTGAGAACAAAGATGTGGTAAAGCGCAACCTGCAGGGCTTTGAAAAAGTGAACAGCTTTGCTTACAGCCCCGATGGAAAGAAGCTGGTGATCAGCGCGGTGAAAAAAGGCAGGGGGCAAAGCGATATTTTTGTGTATGGCCTTAATACCAGCAGCATCGAGCAGCTGACGAACGATATCTGGGACGACAACAATCCTATTTTTATAAAGGGCAACAAACAAATTGTGTTTGAAAGCAACCGGCCCAACGATACCATAAAAGCGGCTGACAATGCCGCTTACACCGTAAAGGTGAACAGGAACAACGACTTGTTTATGGCGCCCTATCCTTTTACAAGTAAAGTTCTGGTGCGCATCAGCAATACGCCCGATGTGAATGAAACCCAGCCGCAGGCTTATACCCGGAACTACCTCACCTACCTGAGCGATAAAAACGGAATTTACAACCGTTATGTGGCCGAGTTTGACAGCAGCATTTCTTTTGTGGATACCACCGAGCACTACCGCTATTTTTTCAAGTCGAAAGTGATTACCAATTACGACCGCAACATTCTCGAACAAAACATCAATTTTGAAGCCACGCATACTGCCGATGTGATTTTTGCCAACGGCAGCAACATGCTGCTGCTTACGCCCATTACACAAAAGCTGAACGAGATGTCGGTGGCGGAGCCAAACAATACCTGGCACCGGGGCTTCATCCGGCCCATTGTAAGCGATCCTTCTAACTATAAAGATCCTGCCAGGCCACAGGAAAACATCAGCCCTGAAAAAACAGAGCCGGCGCCGGGCTCGGGCATTGATTTTGACAATTATAAATTTGACGGCGAAAAGGAAACGCCCGATAACCGCCCGCCCGATGATAAGGGCAACACCGTGGCTAAAAACGATACCTTGCGCAAAAAGCCAGCCGCCGGCACATTTAGATTGCCTATTCAAAAAAACTATTACACCTCGTTTTATACGGATTATGTGGTCACACAATTCGACAATTCGTTTTTGGGCAACAACTACCAGGTGTTTACCGGCGGCGGCTCTCCCGTATATTTAAATGCGGGTTTCAACTTTGTTTCGAAGGTGGCCATCAGCGACCTGTTCGAAGACCAGCGCATTGTGGGCGGTTTCAGGATCAACCCCTCGCTCGACAACGAATTTATGCTCGCCTGGGAGCAGCGCAAAAAACTGTTTGACCACCAGATACTGGCCGACCGCCAAACCTTTGCACGGGTGCCGCTTACCTCGCCCCGCGGCGACGAATACACCGGCCGCGTGATCACCAATTCGCTCAAGTATTCGGTCAAATATCCTTTTAACCCGGTTTCGGCCATGCGCTTTTCTGTATTGTACCGCAACGATAAAACCGTGGCCCTTTCGCTCGGCGATTTTTCGCTGCCTAAAAAACCCACGTATGAAAACCTGGTGGGCGTAAGGCTGGAATATATTTATGACAACACGCGCAAAGTGATGCTCAACATCCTGAATGGCTTTCGCTTTAAAGTATGGACCGATTACTGGATCTTCAGCGACGAGAAAGGGCGCGATTTTTCCACCTCGGGCTTCGACGCCAGGCATTACCAGCGGGTGCACCGCCAGATCACCTGGTGCAACCGCTTTGCGGGCGGCAACTCGCTGGGCACAGACCGCCTGATCTTTTACCTCGGCGGGGTTGACAACTGGTTCAATCCTTCCTTCAACAAAAACATCAACATCGTCAACCCGGGCCAGTATCATTTTCAAACGCTTGCCACCGATATGCGGGGCTTTAACCAGAACATCCGCAACGGCAACAATTTTCTGATCTTTAACTCCGAGCTGCGCGTGCCGGTAGTGCGTTATCTCTTCAACCACCCCATGCGGTCCGATTTCCTGAACAATTTCCAGGTCATCGGCTTTGTAGATATGGGCATGGCCTGGTACGGCCAAAACCCGCTGAGCAAGGAGAATACAGAGAACACGCAAAAATATTCCTACGAAGGCACCTCGGTGGTGGTAACGGTGGTGAATCAGAAAAATCCATTGGTGGGTGGCACCGGCTTTGGCCTCCGCTCGCGCCTGCTGGGTTACTTTGTAAGGCTCGATTTTGGCTGGGGCATCGATAACTGGGTGTTCCAAAAGCGGATCGTGACGCTTTCGCTTACCACCGATTTTTAGTGCAGGAATCTCCATCCATCGCATCGGTTTTTTGAATAATTCTGTGTACCTATGTGGTTAAATCCAAGTCCTATTTAAGAATAGTGCCGGAGTTTTTATAATAAAGAATGCTGCCAAATTTTTTTACCAGTTGTATTATTTGGGCGTTGCCGCGAGGTTCAGCTTCCAAACTATTTTCAGCTTCACTCGCGGACCGGGCTATCGCTGCAAGTCCTCGCCCCGTTAATTACCGGAGCTGCGGGCTTTCCGCTCTATCCCTAACGCAAACACCGGAAAAATCATCCCGGATGACACGAGCGGCTATTAATTCCAATAGTATTCGCATACATCCTATATAAACTAATTTTAAACATGGTTTCCCAACATACCATCCAGCAGCTTTCGCAGCAGTATTTTCAAAAGGTGCAACACATCCGGCACCATTTGCATCAGCACCCCGAGCTGTCGTTTCAGGAATATAAAACCTCTGAGTTTATACAGCAGCAATTGCGCGAAGCGGGCATACCGTTTACCAGTGGTCATGTGAAAACGGGGGTGGTGGCGCTCATCCATGGCAAGAACCCGGGCAAAAAAACAATTTTGCTGCGGGCCGATATGGATGCCCTGCCCATTGCCGAAAAGAACGAAGTGCCCTATAAATCTGCGAACCCGGGTGTGATGCACGCCTGCGGGCACGATGTGCATTCGGCCATTGCGCTGGGAGCTGCTTTTATTTTGCAACAATTAAAAGAGGAGTGGGAGGGCACGGTGAAGATCATGTTTCAGCCTGGCGAAGAAGTGCTGCCCGGCGGCGCCAGCCTGATGATACAGGAGGGCGTGCTTAAAAATCCGGACGTGGAAAAAGCACTGGCCCTGCACGTATTCCCCAGCATGAAAGCCGGCAGGGTGGGTTTTAAAAGCGGCATGTATATGGCCAGCACCGACGAGCTGTATTTAACCGTAAGCGGCAAGGGCGGCCATGCAGCCATGCCGGCAGAATATATCAATCCCCTGCTGGTGGCCTCCGACATACTGCTTGAAATAAACAGATCGTTTATGGAGCCGGGCGCGCTGAAAGGCACCGCGGGCGAAAACATTCCCACCGTTGTGGCATTCGGAAAAATTGAAGGCAAAGGCGCTACCAACGTCATTCCTGCTACCGTAGAAATTGCGGGCACCTTTCGCACCATGAACGAAGCCTGGCGCCAGGCCGCTCACCGCCGCCTGCAGCAGATCGCCGCTTCGGTGGCAAAAAAATACCAGGCCAGCGCCGAGCTTAAGATTGAAAAGGGTTACCCCTTTTTAGTAAACGATGTTTCTTTTACCGAGGCCTGCTCTGCGGCCGCAAAAACCTACCTTGGCGCCGCGCAGGTGGAAGAGCTGCCCCTGCGCATGACGGCCGAAGACTTTGCCTTTATTACCCAGCAGGTGCCCAGCTGCTTTTTTCGCCTGGGTACCGGCAATGTGCCACGCGGCATTACCTCGGGTGTGCACACACCCACCTTTGATATTGATGAGCAGGCCCTTGAAACAGGCATGGGCCTGATGGCCTGGCTGGCGTTGAGTGAGCTGGGGGTGTGAGTTTTTTTGATTTCGCTCGGCGCGATATCGGGTTATCAGATAATTAGGTATAGCTGCCGTTATGCCAGCATTACTTTCTGTTTTTGTAATCGTTAATAATTTGGTTTTCCAAAATGAAGTCTGAATAGACTAAATTCCAGGTAATGTCAGTCGGAACTGGATCTTTTGGCTTTCTCATATCGCTATTGCCAATCTGAGCGATTACGTCTTTTGTCTCCCAAGTTTTTAAATTCCAGTATGTGATCCATGCCTGCAAAGGATGCGTTTCTTCGTAAGATTTTTCTTCTCCTTCAGCTCCAAATTTATCCATAAACATTTTGGAGATTTTTTCTTTTTCGTCTTTTTTTAGGTACGAAACAGTAATGTTTAGGACAATGTTATTTAACAATGTCAACGCAATGCTTGAATCAGTTTTTAGTTGCCAAATTGCAATAGGAAGTTCTCTGTATTTTTCAGGAAGCTTATCGAAGTTTTCCATAGTCCAGCCGTCTAGGTAATTGGGAAAATAAACATTGCTGTATTTTTTAAATAGAGAAGTGTCTACTTTGTCGCCAATTTTGAAATTCCTGATTTCCACTTGTCCAGGATATTTGTATTTCTGTCCACAAAATGTAAAAGCGAAAGTCAGAAAAAAAAGGAATAAGATGTTTTTCATGTTGTAATATATAAGTTAGTATTGGCTGTAATCGATAGCAAATAGTTCGGCTCTCAGTGCGAAGTTTTATATTTTATTGTTAAAAAAATTACTCCAGATAGTTCGTTGAATGCCTTGCGGCGTGTTTTTTGCCTGGCCGAATGCAAATGAAATCCAGATACAGGAAATTATTAGAGTCAGACTTTTTTTCATTGTATGTCTCAGGATCAGCGTCCACATTTACTCTCGATCGCCTTTGTATATTCTTCCGTTATAAATCGTCCACCCAAGGACTTACAATTGTCATAATATTTCCAGGCATTAGGGCAATCATTTTTGTTCCAATAACAAACCGATAGTTTGAGATTTGTTTCAGGTGCACCTGGAGCTAAATTATAGGATCTGGTTAGATATACAATCGCTGAGTCCAGGACTTTAGCTTGTTCGTTTTTTGATCCGGATAAATTATAGTAAGTCATAAAAAAATACGTTCCGTAGTCAGTAAGAATATGTGAATTGTTTGGGTTTATCCGAAGTCCGCTCAAATATTGCTCTTTAGCCTTATTAAAGTCTCCAAGTGTCATGTAAACACCTCCGAAACCCCAATATATGTCTGTGTTAGTGGAGTCTAATAAATAGGCCTGATTAAAACGCAACATGGCCGTTTTCAGATCACCGTTATACAAATAGTTGAAACCATTGCTTATTACACGATTAGATGCCTTACGATGAGTGGAATCTACCTCTAAGCTTGCTCGTATGAATTCCAGATCTATTTTCTTTTCTTCTTCCGTAGGTGCAATGCCGCCATATTTTGGCAAAAGGCCTTTGTTGTGTGAAGCGGCTTTGTTCCATTCTTTTAAAGTCATTTTTTGCCCTTGAGAAACGATACCTGCCAGGATGATTACAATTGTCAAAAAGTGTTTTAGTGTCATTTTAAATGGTTTATTGTGGGTGGTGGCTATCAGGCCTGCGGCTTTTAGGGCCTTCAACTGTCTACCTGCCGTATGTGAGGTTTTCCTGTCCTGTATAGGTAAAATTAACATTTTACTGCGAAGTATCAAATGACGATATTATTTGGGCGTGTCCCTTCGGGTCGGGCTGTCGCTGCTCGCTTTTTTTGCTGCCCTTCGGGGCAACAAAAAAGAGCTCAAGCAAGCCGCTCCATCCCTCACGCAAAATTTGGCTGCCGAAATCAGCGGTCACCGCTAACAGAGCCTTCACCTGGCATTAAGATGAAGATTTTCTATTCCAGCTTTTCCCCGAAGCAAGCCCATAGTTATCGGCTCGGGCAGGCTTTGATAAAAAGTGGAGTAAACCCTGATGCCTTCACTAAGAGGCTACGGCAAAGCAGGGCATTTTGCCCTACGCCCGATATTCGGACCCTTTTTGAGGTGGATATAAGCCCCGGTATCCGTGGTTTTCCCACAATTTACTATCTTTAGAAACGTTATTTAAATGGTGTATCTGAGGCGATTAGGGTTTCTAATGGTGTTTTCCTTTATTCTGGTAAAAGGAAGCGCGCAGGCATTTCAGCCCCGGAAAATAAAGTCGTTTAAGATCTTTAGCGATACCCTGGTGCTCGACAGCCTGAGCCTCGTGCCTGGCAGCATTACTTTTAAAACCTTTCCGCAAAGCGATTCGGCCAATGCCCCCGAAATAAATTACAAATACCACGCCCTTATTTTTAAAAATAAGAAGCCCGATAGCCTGATTGTTTCTTATAAGCGTTTTCCCTACAATTTTGAGGCAAAATATTTTCACAAAAATCCCAACAATCTATACCGCGACCTTTCGCGGCCCAACAACCCCTATACCATTAATTACAACACCCGCGGCGGGCCCGACAACCTGCTGCAGAACGACGGGCTGAACAAGAACGGCAACATCAGCCGCGGCATTTCGTTTGGCAATAACCAGGATGTTGTGGTGAACTCCAACCTGAACCTGCAGGTGAGCGGCAAGCTGACCCCCGAGGTGGATTTATTGATGGCGGCCACGGATAACAACATCCCCTTCCAGGCCGATGGCACCACCGCGCAGCTGCAGGAGTTCGACAAGGTGTTTATCCAGCTGAGCAACGCCGGCACAAAACTGGTGGTGGGCGATTACCAGCTGGCCCGCCCGCAGAGCAGCTACTTTATGAATTTTTACAAGCGGGCTCAGGGTGTTTACCTCGATAATACTTACCGCGACAGCGCCGCCAAAGCCCCGCTTATTTTTCACACGCAGGTGTCGGGTGCGGTGTCTCGCGGCAAATTTTCGCGGCAGGTGTTTTTTGGCGCCGAAAATAACCAGGGGCCTTACCGCCTGCAGGGCGCCAATAACGAGCTGTTTATTATTATTTTAAGCGGCACCGAAAAAATTTACATTGATGGCAAGCTGCTGCAGCGCGGGCAGGAAAACGATTACATTATCGACTACAACACCGCCGAGCTTACCTTTACCGCCCGGCAGCTCATTACCAAGGATAAGCGCATTGTGGCCGAATTTCAATACGCCGAGCGCAACTATGCCCGCTCGTTGTTTTTCTTTTCGGAAGAGGTGCAGGCCAGCCGCTCTAAATTTTATGTGAACGTGTACAGCGAACAGGACAACCGCAACCGCCCGCTGCAGCAAACGTTGACGCAGGACCAAAAAGATATTCTTATTGCCGTGGGCGATACCCTGGATAAGGCTGTATATACCGGCGTGCAGCGCAGCGATTTTAACAACAGCAATGTGTTTTACCGCAAAACCGATACGCTCGTAAACAGTGTGCTGTATCAGGATGTGTATGTTTACAGCACCAATCCCGACACGGCCAAATACACCCTTAAATTCAGCAATGTGGGCGCGGGCAAGGGCAATTACAACCAGGTGAGCTCGGCGGCCAACGGCAAGGTGTTTGCCTGGTCGGCGCCGGTAAACAATGTGCCGCAGGGCAGCTACGAGCCGGTGATACCGCTGGTAACACCCAAACAAAGCCAAATGGTAACCGGTGGTTTCTCTTATTCCGTTACGCCGGATAATTTGGTGAACGTGGAAGGAGTATATACCAAAAACGACATTAACCGCTTTAGCACCAGCGATAAGGGCAATGACGAAGGCAGCGGCGTGAAAATAATAAGCAGGAATCAAACCCGGCTGCGCATGGATTCGGCAAAGCAGGAAACGAAACTGTTGTATAACGTGAATTATGAATTTTTGCAAAAGCAGTTCCGGCAAATTGAGCGCTTTCGCAGCATTGAGTTTGACCGCGATTGGAACCGCCCGCTCACCGGCATTATTTTAAACGACCAGCACCTGGCCAGTGCAGAGCTGGGCGTGCAAAAAAGCAGCGGCGCGGGCTTGACCTATGCGTTGAATCTGTTTAATGAGGGCACCGATTATAAAGGCATCCGACACAACGTAACCGGGAACTATAAAATAAAAGGCTTTTCAACCGGCTACACCGGCTCGTACCTTACCACCGAAGATGCACTCAACGGGCAGAACACGCAGTTTTACAGGCATAAGATCTTAGCCGCGCAGCGGGCGGGTAAAATAAAGCTGGCTTACAGCGATGAGTTTGAGAACAACCGCTTTAAAAATTCGAAAAGCGACAGCCTCCTGCCAAGGGCTTATCAATTCTGGGAGTGGGAGGGAAGCATTTCGAATGCCGACAGTGCTAAAAACAACATCAAGCTGTTTTATCGCGAGCGGCTCGATAAGCTTAATTACGGCAATATGCTGCGCGACAGCACCAAGGCCACCAACGTGGGCATGCAGGCCTCGATCTTTTCCGTCAAAAACAATCCCATTACGGTGCTGGTGACGTACCGCCAGCTCGAATTAAAAAATGTGGTAGGCACCGCGCTCACACCCGATAACACGCTGTTGAACCGCGTGGAGTACAATCCCCACTGGTTTAACGGCTTTATTACCTCCAGCCTTTTTTACGAAACGGGTTATGGCCTCGAGAATAAGAAGGAGTTTTATTACCTGGAAGTGGCGCCGGGGCAGGGGCAATATGCCTGGATGGATTACAATGGCAACAGCGTTAAAGAGCTTAATGAATTTGAAACCGCCCTGTTCAGCGACCAGGCGCGCTACATTCGCATTTACACGCCTACCAATCAGTATGTAAAGGTGCTGCAAAACCAGCTGAGCGTATCGCTCAATATCCGGCCATCGTCGCTCATCCGCGCACCCAAAACAGCCGCTGCACGGTTTGTGAACCGCTGGATGCTGCAAACCGCCATGCGGGTGGACAATAAAATAAACGACAACAACGGGCTGGACAATTACAACCCGCTGGCCCCTGTAAACGGCACCCTGTTGATTGCCAGCAACAATAACCTGCGGCAAAGCCTGTTTTTTAACCAAAGCTCGGCGGTGTTTGGCGCCGATTATACCTTCATCAACAACCGCTCGCGGCAGATCCTCATTAACGGCATGGAGGAGCGCAACCTGCAATCGCACGAAATAAAATGGCGCTTTAATTTTTTTAAGGCCTGGTCGGTCAACAGCGATAATACCATGAGCATCAAACAAAACACTTCTGAATTTTTTCCGTTGCGCAATTATTTTATCGAAGGTTTTGAAACCGAGCAGCGGCTTATTTTTCAGCCCAACACGGTGTTCAGAACCAGCATGATTTACAAATACACCGATAAAAAAAATACGGCAAGAGGTACTGAAATAACAAAGCCGGGTTTTCAGAAAGCGTTTCTCAATACCTTTGGGCTGGAACTAAAGTATAACGAAACCGAAAAGGGGAGCCTTACCGGAACGGTGAACTTTATCAAGATCCTTTACAACGATGATCTCAGCTCTTCCATTTCGTACGAGATGCTGAACGGCCTGAGCACCGGCGATAACTTTACCTGGGAGCTGGTGTACCAGCGCAACCTGAACAGCAACATACAAATAAGCATTAATTACAACGGGCGCAAAACGCCGGGCGCCAATACCGTGCACCTGGGCGGTGCGCAGATCAGGGCATTTTTTTAATAGTTTAAAGTTGGGAGTTTAGAGTTGAAATGGGGGACAGATTTCTCAGGCCATTGATGTATCATCGATGTCTTCCCGAGGCAAGCTCGGGACAGGTCGAAATGTCCCAGAAGTATGGGTTATTTCGAGTGATAGCGAGAAATCTCTGCCGGAGGAGTATGAACGTTAAAGCTGAAAGAAAGAGCGCAGATTTCTCAAGCGGTTGATGTATCACCTATGTCTTCCCGAGGCAAGCTCGGAACAGGTCGAAATGACCCGGAAGTGAGTGTCATTTCGAACCGCTTTACCGGAAAAAACCCAGGCGGTGAGGAATCTCTGTCGAGCATTAAAATATCGAAATAGTTTCCGATTTTTAATATCCCGTTAATGAAAGAATATTTTGTTTACATACTCACCAATAAAACGAAAACTGTTCTTTATGTTGGCTTTTCCACTAACCTGACGTTACGGGTGCGTCAGCACTCCAATCCGGCTGAATCGTCAAACAGTTTCACCAAAAGATATAAGGTGTTTTATTTGGTCTATTATGAAAAACATACCAATCCAACAGCTGGAATTGCAAGGGAAAAGGAAATAAAGAAATGGAGACGGGAGAAGAAAAATAAACTGGTTTCAGAATTTAATCCCGAATGGAAGTTTTTGAATGATGAATTGGAGTAGAGATTTCTCAGACCAATGATATATCACTGATGTCTTCGAAATGACCCTGGAAGAGGGATGGTCATTTCGAACCGCCTTGCCACAAATAATCCCAAGCGGTGAGAAATCTCTGCCGGGTATTATCCTTGTAAAGGAACAGATTTCTCAAGCCGGTGGTATGTCACCGACGCTTTCGAAATGACCCAGTAATAAACAGTCCTGTCGACCGAAGGGAGAAATCTCTTACCAATATAAAAACAGATTTCTCGGGCCAATGCTGATAATTGAAAGCTGAGAGTTTAAAGAGACAGCGGCTGTATTAACCCACAGTTTTTTTCGTCATGAGTTTTCTAAAATATCTGCGGCTGTTTTATCGCCCAGTTGTTCGGCCAAGCCGATAAGAAGGCCTTCCACGCCGCGAATGTAACAAAGCCGATAGATATTCTCATAGTTAACCACTTCGCCAACAAGCTCCCCACCCTGTTTGGCAAGCCTGGGCAATAACTCGTCAAGGTTGTCAACAGCGAACATAATGCGTAGGTAACCAAGGGAGTTCACCGGCGCCGTTCTGTGGTCTGATATTGTATCCGGGGCCAGAAATCTTGAAAGCTCCAGCCGGCTGTGTCCATCGGGTGTCACCATCATAGCCACCTCTACCGACTGATTCCCGAGTCCGGTGACGCGCCCTGCCCATTCGCCTTCCACCATGCCTCGTCCTTCGAGTTTCAGACCTAATTCGGTGAAAAAAGAAATGGCTTTGTCGAGGGATTCTACAACGATGCCTACATTGTGCATTTGTAATACGTTACTTTTTTTCATGGTTATTTCTTTTATGGTCGGTTAGTTGGATTTTCCGTTTCAGCGCCTCTGCTGGGGTAAGCAGCCTTCTCATTTTCGCTGTGTCAAGATACATATTTGAGTGCTAACCGGCAAAAATGGAACATAGTTGTTACCGGATATTTTTATTTCTTTCCTGCTTTTGGCAGTTCTCTCCACGTGTAACTTTTGTGCACTATTTTCCACGCACCTTGGTATTTAAGGATTAAAAAATAGTCAGTAAAAGTCCGCCAATTTGGTATTTCAATTTCAGCTTTAGCAATTGCTGCGTCTTTTTCGATGTCAATTGAAACGATACGTCCGATTCTGTTTGATCTTTCTCCAACTTTTGTGTTTGAAATATACTGTTCGCCTGAGCGTGTCCACAAAGTGTCTTTTGCAACTGTGTACAAATTAAAATTTGGGTGAAAGGCTTTGCGCAGTCTTTCGGGCTGCCCATTTGCAGTGCCTTCTATATAGTCAAGAAGTATTTCTTTGATTTGCTCCAAATCACTTTTTATAGGTGTGTTGTTGCTGTCATTAAAGTTGGCTCTTAAAATCGTAATTACTTCATTTGCTACTTTAGAAGCAGAAGTTGGGTCTTGCCCGGTTACAAATCGTCCGTCAACAATATAAAAGCCGTCTCGGCCTTTTTCAGAATAAACAAAATTGCCGTCATTGTTTTTAATTGCCTTATCGATTATAAACGGAAACGCTTTGTAATATTCCAGCGTTCTATTTTCAAGTTTGTCAGGATAACCTGTAATTTTCCTGCCTTTGTATAAAGAGTTTCCATTTTCGTCTTTTAAGTAGGCCAGACCTGCTGTTCCATGGCATATTGATGAAACAACCCCGTTTTTGTTATAAATCTTTCCGGCGATTTTTTGAATGGTTGTGTCTTCTGCCACACCATACATTGCCGCACCACCGCCACTGTAAAAAATTGCTGAATAGTTGTTTGCAATAACTTTAGCCGGGCTCATTGTATGCTCCAGCTTGTCCATAAACCAACCGTCATACAAATACCTTTTTTGAAGACTGTCGGACGAGTTAATATAACCAATAGGAATTGCTCCGCCTTTTGGGCTTATAAAGTCGATTTTGTAACCGGCTTGTGTGAATATGTCATACGGAACAACAATTTCTTCAAAATGATTGGACGCACTTATTTGAGTGCTTCCATAAAAATCCTGATTTGAAGTAACAAATAAGATACTTTTCTGTGCATTTAAATTCAATAGCTGAAGACTAAGTGCAATAGACAAAAACACTCTTTTCATTTTTAAAGTTTTTAAAATCGTTAATAATGAGCGCAAATGTCAGTGAAACGTATGTCCCATAGGCTTTACTTTATAAAATAGCAGTCTGATGTTATAAAACTGAACTATTTTGAGTGTGATTTTTGATATTCTGAGGGAGTTAAGCCCGTTATTTTCTTAAATGCGGCAAAGAAGGTTGATTTTGAGCTAAAACCACTATCATAGCCTAAACTTTCGACCGTATAGTTTTTTTCGGTTTCTAATAACTTTTTTGCTTTTTCAATTCTGTATTCTGTAATAAGATTTGAGAAGGATTTGCCTAATATTTCATTTATATACTGAGATAATAGATGCTTTGTTACTTTCAGCTCTTTTGCCGCTTCTTCAAGGGTAAAATTTGGATTAAGAAACAGTTCTTTTTCAATTATTATAGATAGTTTCTGGTTAATCAGATCCAGCGTGTTCCTGTCAATTTCCTTGTTTTTGTATTTCTCTTTTTCCTGGAAAAAAGCGGCCGCAGGACTATTTCTGAAAATTAAGAGCAAACCAATTAAATACAAGGTAAATGTAAATGACAAAGCCCCAACGATATAAGACGTGTAAGCTGCGATAGCATATGATAACCATATAAATGCAACCCCAAAATAGATGCTGAGAAACCAGATATCTATTTTTTTTAAGCTTTCTTTCCTTTTGAATTTTTGAATAATTGGCCGGATGTATTTTAAGGATAGAACAATGTAAAAGCACCATTGGGAATATATTAGTTTTACAATCCATCTGCTCCAGATGGTACGATGTTCGACATAAGGATAACAAATTCCTAATATGGTTATTATCGTCAAATAAGGTATCACGTGTTTTTGCCAATTTGATTTTTCATCTTCTGCGCATGATTTCAGGTATAAAAAAAGAAACGGACCAATCAGAACGCAGGCGGAAAGCCCAATTTGAATAAAAATATTAGATAGCTGCGGATTAAAATAGAAAAATACCGATTTAACAATCCGGATACTTAAAGCCAGCAGTAGCAAGGATAAAAAATAATTGGTGAAAATTTTCTTTTTAGCATTTATAGCAAAATACAATGAAAGTATAAAGCCGTTAAAAGCCCCTAAGGCACTAAAAAAGAAAAGTAACTGATTTGATCCTGTCATTCTTCAGTTAAATTAATAGTTGTTTAAACTTTAATTCTCAGAGTACAATCACTTTTAGTCAGATGGAGCCGGGTATCTCTCCTCTGGTAAACCACGAAGGCAGGTATTTATCTCGATGCTTTAAAGATAATGACGCAGAACAGGCCAGATCAGATCTCCCCCAGCACCGATTGCGAGCCTTTTACCACATCGCCGATCTTTACATTGAGCTTGGTGCCCAGGGGCAAAAACAGGTCCACCCGCGAGCCGAATTTAATGAAGCCCATTTCGCCGCACTGCTCGGCTTTATCGCCCTCTTTGCAGTACCACACAATCCGGCGGGCCAGGGCCCCGGCAATCTGCCTGAATAATATTTCGGTGCCGTTGGCATGTTTTACCACCACGGTGGTGCGCTCGTTATCGGTGCTGCTTTTAGGCTCCCAGGCGGCTAAAAATTTGCCCGGGTGGTATTTAAAAAAGCTTACCACGCCGCCAATGGGGTAGCGGTTTACGTGCACGTTGATGGGGCTCATAAAAATGCTTACCTGCAGGCGCTTGTCTTTAAAATACTCTTTTTCCTCGGCTTCTTCAATTACCACCACCTTGCCGTCGGCCGGGGCTATGATGAGGTTATTGCCGGTAACAAAGCTGCGCGCCGGGTGGCGGAAGAACTGCAGGATGGTAAGGGTGAGGAAAGCGCTTAAAACGTAGGCAAACCAATGGGCCAGGGCAGCGGTGGGAAAAAAATGATGGGCAATAAATATGATAATGGCGCTGAAAACCAGCACCAGCAACAAGCTGGGATAACCCTCTTTGTGAAATTTCATACCAAAAAAACTTTTGTTCAAAGATAACAGAAAGCCGGCCACCCGGCCCATTGTTTGTCAAATAAAATCAACAAGTTTTGAATGAAAACACTTGACGGTTACCATAGCTTTTCTAAATTTGTGAAGATTTTTAAAAATTATAACGCCAACATCCCATGAGCAAAATTAAAGTAGCCAATCCGGTAGTAGAATTGGACGGTGATGAAATGACCCGTATTATCTGGAAATTTATTAAAGACAAGCTGATTGTACCTTACCTCGATATTGATATAAAATATTACGACCTGGGCATTGAGCACCGCGATGCCACCAACGACCAGGTGACCGTGGATGCCGCCGAAGCCATTAAAAAACACCAGGTGGGCATTAAATGTGCCACCATTACCCCCGATGAGCAGCGCGTAAAAGAATTTAACCTGAAACAGATGTGGAAATCGCCCAACGGCACCATCCGCAACATTCTGGATGGCACCGTGTTTCGCGAGCCCATTGTGTGCAAAAACGTGCCGCGCCTGGTAAATAACTGGACCTCGCCCATCATCGTAGGCCGCCATGCGTTTGGCGACCAATACCGCGCCACCGATTTTGTGGTGCCCGGCAAAGGCAAGCTTACCATGAAATTTGAAGGTGAAGACGGAAAGGTGATCGAGCACGAAGTGTTTAATTTTAAAGGCGCCGGTGTGGCCATGGGCATGTATAACCTCGAGGATAGCATCCGCGGGTTTGCCAAATCGTGCTTTAACCTGGCCCTTACTAAAAAATGGCCTCTGTACCTGTCTACTAAAAACACCATTCTTAAAAAATACGACGGCCGCTTTAAAGATATTTTTGAAGAGATCTACAATGCCGAGTTTAAATCAAAATTTGAGGCAGCCGGCATTGTTTACGAGCACCGCCTGATTGACGACATGGTGGCCAGTGCGCTGAAATGGAACGGCAGCTTTATATGGGCCTGCAAAAACTACGATGGCGACGTGCAATCCGATTCGGTGGCACAGGGCTTTGGCTCATTGGGCCTTATGACCTCGGTGCTGATTACACCCGATGGCAAAATTATGGAAGCCGAAGCGGCGCATGGCACGGTAACCCGCCACTTCCGCGACCACCAGGCCGGCAAGCCCACCTCTACCAACCCCATTGCCAGCATTTTTGCCTGGACCCGCGGCCTCGAATTCCGCGGCAAGCTGGACGGCAACCAGGAGCTGATTAACTTTGCGCAAACCCTCGAAAAGGTGTGCGTGGAAACCGTAGAGAGCGGCAAAATGACCAAGGACCTGGCCGTTTGTGCATATGGCAACAACGTAAAACACGGCGAGCACTATTTGTATACGGAAGAATTTTTATCGGCGCTGGATACAAACCTGAAAACGGCGCTAAAAAAATAAAACCGTTTAATAAGAAAAGCCTCCTTGAAAGACCTTGGTACGTAAGCTTGTTAAAAAGCCAACAGGGCAAAAAAAAGGGAACCAATTTGGTTCCCTTTTTTAATGGAAGGTCTTTAATGTTTTTAATTCGTCTTAATTATTTTCTTACGGACGGTCTGATTATTCTGACTCTGAATCTCCATCAGATAGATGGAAGGCTTTAGCCCCGAAATATCAAGATTAGTGCCGGCAGCGCTTCTGATCTCCTTTTCGTAAACAATTTTTCCGGCCAGGTCGGTAATTTTTACCAACATCGCTTCATCGGGAGTGCCCGATGTAACCGTAATTTTACCATCCGAAGGGTTGGGAAATACTTCCACGGCCCAATCCATTTTGTTGTTTCCGATCTCATCCACCTGGATGGCCTGTGCCTGTGCCAGTCTCAAATTTGGCACCGCAGGATAGGGCGGCGGATTAATGCAGTCCAGGCCAACAACCCCGTTAGTGATATAGGAACTGTTGTTAATGTAAGGCTGTGATGAGCTTGAGAAATGGGTGGATTGAGGAGCGGGAAAAGGAATATAAAGAGGAGATGATCCAGGTGATGAATTAATGGTTCGTGTACGGTAGTTTGTAGGAGCCAGCCATGTACCCGCAAAATCATTGCCGCTGTATTGCGTCGCGCTTCCCTGCGGCCCGATAACACCTCCTTGTTCCAAAGAGAAGCCATACTTCATGGGTACCGTCATTTTGTTGCACAGCCAGCGCGTGTTTGGCTGATTGCCTTCAAAAGCAAAACCAACAAAACCATTGGATACCTGGTTAAACTCCACATCCGGCGAAGGCATGCCGGTGTTGTTTGCACAGCGGATCAGTTTTACGTTGGCATTGTTTGGGCCCTGTGCGGATACCGTGTTTTGAAGAATGGTTAAACGCTGAAGGCTGTTGCTCGAAAAAATGCCGGATTGGGGCCCGGGATTGATGACATTGTCGTCGGTAAGGGTGATGAGGTTTCCGGCAATGTTGATAGGAAAATTGTCGGTAGTAACTGTTTTGATGCCGCGGTACACCCTGTCCATCTTGTTGCTGGTAATGTCGCAGGTGCCTACCACCGTCCAGTTGCTCGCATAGGTTCCGTCCACAAGAATAGCGGCATCCGAGTATTCAGTACCTGAATTTGGTGTAGTGCTGCTAACTTCAGGGCCGAAATAGTTATTGCTGAAGGTAACCTTGTTGGCATAAATCCCATTTACGGTAGTGCCGCTTATATTATAGTTGCCGGTGTTTGGCCGCATAAAAATGGGGTAGGCGATATTATTAAACTCGCAATACTTAACGTTGTACAAAAAGCGGCACGAGTTCATCACCAGCGCATCACAGCCTGGGCCAAAAACAGTATTGGGGTTGGTAACATGCGTGCTCCTGAAAATATTGTATTCAATGTTTACATTGTAAACCTCTTCTGCCCACACGGCAAACCAGCAATCCCAAAACTTGTTGCCCAGGCCGGCTCCGGCCCCGCTGCCCACCGGCCGTAAATCCAGGTTGGCATTCATCAGGCTGTTTACGTGGTGATAAATGCCAAGCCCGCCGAACCAGCCGCCGCCGAGAGAACTGTTGAACACCATTTTTTGAAACACGTTATTAAAAGTGATCAGGCTGGCATTCTCCACTTCAATGCCTGCGCCAAGCCCGTCAAACAGGTTAAAGTCGTTCGGGCCAAACGCGCCGGTAATGTTTACTCCAGTGCCCGGGAATACCCCGTTTTGATTCCCGATATTACTCAACCGGATGCCAATTTTAGCAGACTGGTTGCTATACGGCTGTTTTAGTGCCGAAGAGGGATGGTTTTGCAAAGGGTAAGGAGCAATAAGCCCTTGTGTGGCATTGGGCGAGGAGGGCGCGCGCAGGCCGTTAACAACCGATACGCTGGGCCAGCTTGCCGTTGTAAAAGGAGCGGTGGTGCTGAATGGAAGATTCCTGCTCGAAAAAACACACCGCACCACGTTAATCTGCAACGAAGAAACGGCGGGTTGCGAATTGCTCAATTGAACGCCGATGTGATTTTTATTAAAAATCACGTCTTTCAGGTTCATGATGATATTGGCGTGGTTGGTGGTTATCGCGCTGGCGTCAATCCCTATTTCTGCGTCTTCAATCAGGTTAGAGCCGGTGCCCGGGTCCTGTGCTGATATTAAGGCCTGGTCGTCAATAACAATGCCTTTCCACATATTAATGCCGCAGGCATACAGGTGGGCGTGCTCCAGCGATAAGCCGGTGCCGGCCGGGGCCGTTATTTTTACGCCGGGCATGATCCTTACTTCGGCATCGCTAAATACCGCTGATGCGCTGAGCACCGTGTTGTTCTCAAGAAAATAAGATGCGCCTGCATAAGTTCCGCCCAGTGTGCCCGACAGGGCAATTAACCCCGTGGTAGGCTGCGAGCAGCAATTGGTGGTAATAATAACTGCCATTGTTGCGGTGCCCGGGCAGCCGATGGGCGAAGTGGCCGTTACCGTGTAAACGGTATTCACCGTAGGGCAAACCACTGGGCTTTGACCCGTGAGGTTGCCGGGCTGCCAGGTATAGGTAATGGGCCACATGCCAAGCGGTGTGGCGGTAGCGGTAATGGCCGTGCAGGTGGCTGCATTGGTGCACAACGTAACGTTTGCTGCGCTTACGGGTACCACCGTGCCGGCGTTGAGCGAAAGCGTGGTGGTATTTGTACAGCCATTGGCCCCGGTGCCCGTTAACGTTACCGTTTGCGGGGGTGTGAGGTTAACTACCCAGGGGTTGCTGGTAGATGCGGTAATGCCCGGAACAATGCTCCAGGTATAGCTTACAGCGCCGCTGCCGGTTAAGGTATTGGCAATACCGGCACAGATAAAAGGAGTGTTGGGCGAGATAAATATATTCGGTTGTGGTAATGTGGTAATGGTAACCGTTTGTTTTGCAATGCAGCCGTTTACCGTTGTTCCCGTCACTGTATAAACAGTTGTTGCCAAAGGATTGACAACAATGGGATTGAGATTCGACGTGACGCCCCCCGGAAGGGTCCAGGTATATGTAGACGCGCCGCTGGCCGTGAGCGTGACGGAGCCCCCCGGGCATACCGAAGCGGAGGAGGGGGTGATGGTGACCGATGCCGGCCAAACATTTACGCTCAGTTGCCCGGTGGCCCAGCATCTTGGTGGATTTGAACCGTTATTAGACCAGGCATAAACATTGATCAACCCTGAATTTGTGCCTGAAGTAACTCCGAGGGTGGTGGTATTAGACCCACCGGACCAGTTGGAAGGTACCGTCCACGAATAGTTTACTACCGCAGTGCTTGTAATAGGAGAAATAGTATAGGTGTTCAGCGTATTGGGGCAAACCGTTGTACTACCTAATATCGGTATAGGGCCTGGGGTCCAGGATTCTACTTTTAATCCTGTAATGTCATCACCCTGGTAGGGCGGTTGGTTGGAGCTTGGCTGCGATACCGTGTGAATAATAACTGTGTTCGGGCCTGTCAACCAGTTTTTGCACCAGGCAAACTCCATGGCGTTATTGATGTTGAGCGGATGATTGATAAAGGACAATGTAGACGTCCATACCGGAGTACTGGTATTATTCACATAAATGTCCTGGATCCAGTCATCTGCGAACAAGAGCCAATAGGAGGAGAATGAAGGACTAGGTAAGTTAAAGGTGATCTTATAATACAGGTGCAGGGTTCCGGGATAACCGGAATGATTATTCGGACTGCCCGCAACATAATTAAAGGGATAGGAGATCCACATGTTCCAATTTGGGGCGCCAGGAGAATTAGGAGAGGAAAAAGCACTGGGGTTTACAACCACGGGGGTTACATAGCCAAAGTTTAGATTTTGAGAAACCTGCCAGTGAATATCCGGGGCGCCTACTGCCTGCGTACCGTTTGGAACAAAGGGGCTACCGCTACCGGATATGCCTGTATTATAATACTGATAATGTGGCTGCGCCCTGCCACCGAAGGCATACAACAAGCTTAAAGCAATAATTAGCAATTTTGTTTTCATAAGCGATTGATTTTAGAATTTATGCCAAACATAAAACTCTTCAATGCCTGCAATTATGAAAATTTCTGAATGCGAGCACTTGTTTGCTGAGCGCTCAATCTGGCACAATAAGCGTTTTTAAAAAAACGGGAGATAATAGCTAAAAGCTGGCCAGGCGCTGCAAAAACTGGTCCTTTTTGCGGGTAGCCACCGGCAGGGCCCTATTGTCGCTTAAAATAGCCTTGCCACCATCGCTCTTTTCATAGCGTTTAAAGTAGTGAAGGTTTAAAAGAAAAGACTGGTGAATACGGAAAAAGCCATACTCGCAAAACAGCTCCTCGTAATTGCCCAGGGCAGTAGACACCACAATGCGGCTTTTATCCGCCAGGTAAAAATGCGTGTAGCTCTGATCTGCCTCGCAATACATAATGTCCGAAAGATTTACCAGGTGAATGGTATCGGCAGTTTTCAGCACTATTTTTTTACTGTCCTTTGAAGCACCGCTCATGTTTTCCATAAAGGCGCTCAATTTTACAGACATCCTCTCCTGGTCAATGGCATCTGCCGCCTTTATGAGCGCTTCGGCCAGCAGATCGGGGTCAACCGGCTTGAGCAGATAGTCGAGAGCCGAAAAACGAAAGGCCTGCAGGGCATACTGCTGGTGGGCTGTTATAAAAATGACTCTAAAATTGGGTTGCGGAAAGTGTTGAAAGATATCGAAGCCATTTTTGTTCCCCACTTCAATATCCAGCAGTACAATGTCCGGCTGGTGCTCCCTGATTGCCAGAATGGCTGCCGGCAGCGAGTCACAGGAAGCACATAGTTGAATACCGGGATGATAAAGATCCAGCAACCGGTTCAGCGCTTCTCTTAAATCCTCTTCATCGTCAACAATTATTAGTTTTAGCATGACCCAGAAAATTGCCGGAAAATTAGTTGTTAATAAGGCTTAAACGCAGAAATGACTGATTTGTTACATGAAATTTAACGAAAAAGAGAAAAGCACCGTAACACCTTGTATTTCAGGCGGAGAAGAAAAGACCTGGCCAATTGTAAAATTACTCTCTTTTGCTTTTTTAGTCATAAGGGCCTTTACCGGCAGTTAACCTGGCGGCATACATGCGGTTTGTATTAAGATAAATTTTTTCAGTAATTTGCCTGAGTCATGCAGAAACCTGACACAACGGCAACAGTTGGAATTAATTATAAACTGTAAAAAAATCAGAGAAAATGCCAGGGTTTTTACTGCCCGGGTTGTCATACATCAAATCCAATGAAACTACTTTGTAAGGCATTGCGCTCTAAAACAAGCTGGCGACCCTTTTTATTATCTTTTTTATTTCTTTTGCCTGTTTATGTATCGTCGCAAACCGATACGCTTTACATTAAAAGCTACTATAACAACCTGGTGCCCCGGTTTTTGTATAATTATAAGAACCAGATGACCAATTTTGCCCAGCTAACCGACACCTCTTACTCGGCCGATTACTTTGTGACCGGCAGCCAGCATTTTATGGGGGTTGACCTGGGTTATAAATGGGCCACCCTTGGCTATAACTTTACATTTGATGAGAAAACCTCCTCCACCAATACCGACCTGCGTTTTTCAACGTCTTACCGGCTCTATAACTTTCAGGCCAACTATACGGAGCTTAAAAACCTTAACTATTACCGGGTAAACGGCGAGGATGAGCTGGACACCGTTTTTAAGTCGCGCGAGCGAAAGATCAGGCTGCGCAACTTTGGCTTTAAGGTGGAATACATTTTTAACCACAAAAAATTCTGCTACTCCTCTGTGTATTCGCAGGGTGGCCGCCAGCTGAAAAGCAAGGGTTCCTTTATCCTGTCGTCGGGCATTTCTTACCAGGATTTTGACCTGCGCCGTCTTTCCGATTCCACCAGCATTATGTTTATTGACCGCTACCGGGCCAACGTGGTTAAATCGGCCCGCATTGACGTAGGCCCCGGCTATGCCTACAACTGGGTGGTATTAAAAAAGCGCATGGTGCTTTCCATATCCGAAATCCCCAACATCGGCTTTCAGCAAATTACCTCTTCCAAAAACGGCGAGGAGGTAAGCAAGCGCCCCACGGTAAGCTTTACCAACTATGTAAGGGCCGGTTTTATTTATACCTGGAACCGGCTCTTTGGCGGCGCCAGTGTTTACAATTCGGTAACTGCCAGCAAGTGGAACAAGTTTAACTACAACAATGTGTATACCAGCGTGCAGGTTTATTTTGGCATTGTGCTGGATACGCCTAAAAGCTGGCGGGGGTAAAGTCAATTCTGCGTGAGGGATTGAGCCATTGTTTGAGCTCTTTTTTATGGTCCTGTTAAGGCCATAAAAAAAGCGAGTAGCGAAAGCCCGACCCCATAAAGCGAGCGAACAAATGATTAACAGCCAGGTAAGCTCCGCTTTATGGGGGCACGCCCTTATGGAAAAAGTAATTTATTAACTGTTGCGTTATACTTTACGGTTGAAAGTTTGTCATTCTGAGCTCGTCGAAGGATTGTAGACAGGCTCACCCTGACTTTGATAAAAGAAATCTAACCATTATAGCAGACCCATAAACTAAAAAAGCCCTCTTTTGGAGGGCTTTGATGTATAGTTCTTAGATGCTCGTGTTATTATTTTAAAGAAGCCACTTTTTTGGCCAGCTTCGATTTCATGTTGCCAGCTTTGTTTTTGTGGATCACGTTCTTTTTAGCCAGTTTATCCAGCATGCTCGATACCTTAGGCAGTAACTCCTGTGCTTCTTTTTTAGAAGTGGCAGTGCGTAATTTTTTTACGGCTGTGCGGGCGGTTTTTGCGTAATAACGGTTTTCGGTGCGTTTTGCGTCGTTTGAACGGATGCGTTTAATTGCTGATTTATGGTTTGCCATGTCTGTAAATTCTTATTAATCCCAAAATTTGGAAGGCAAATATACGTTTTTTTTTGAATATGCAAGTGTTAAAAACAAATTGGCGCTTAAAATTGATTTAAGGGCTATTTTTGTGGCTGTGAGGAACTTAACGCTCATATGGCTTCTGTTTTTTTGTGGGTCCCTGCTTAGGGCCCAGCTGGGCGAAGAGCCAAAACCCGAAAAAAACCTGGTTCCCAATGGCAGCTTCGAAAATTTTCGCCGCAAATCGGGCAATATCCGGCAGGCCATTCCCTGGCAGGACAAAGGTACGGTAGATTTTTATCAAAACCCACTGAGCAACGATACCACGGCCCAAAAAGGCGCCTACAGCGGCTATTGCTACGCCGGCATGCGCTTTCAGAAAAAATACACCGAGTTTATGCAGGTAAAGCTGGCCGAAATGCTTCGCCGCGGCACGGTTTACGAATTTTCGATGCAGGTGCGCCTGGCGTTCTGGAGCAACGCGGCCCTGCGCTCGTTTGGTGTATTGTTCAGCAAGGGAGGGTATGGAAAACAGGCCGATGCTGTAAAATCGAGCATGATTGATACCGTTAGCCGCAAAGGCGGGCTCGAAAAGGGGCATCAGTGGTTTACCATCAAAGGCTATTATAAAGCCGACGGGGGCGAAAAATACATCACCATCGGCGATTTTGCGCCCGAGGTGAAAAAAGACCTGGTGCGCATCAATCCCCTGCATTTTTTGAGCTTTAGGGAAGCCTATTATTTTGTTGACGACATACGGCTGGTAAAGGCCAAACAGTTTGAAGAAAAGGTGGAGGTGGTGATTGTTGGCCCTAATTATCGCAATGCTGCAGAAGACTCGGCCCTGCAGGTTAAAAAAGACATTAAGGTGGGCGAGAAGGTGGTGCTGAATAATATTTTTTTTGATAACGGGCGCTATTACCTTTTGCCCGAATCATATGCCGAGCTGAACAGGCTGGCGCAATACCTGGTAAATAACCCCGGCGTTGAGATCCGCATTAACGGACACAGCGATAACAGCGGACTCAGGTTCAAAAATCAAAAAATAAGCGAGCTGCGCGCGCGCGAGGTGTTTGAGTACCTGATCAAAAAAGGCGTGCAGAATAAGATGTATTTTAAGGGCTTTGGCAGTGCGCAGCCTGTGGCCGACAACGAAACAGAGGCCGGCCGGGCAAAAAACCGGCGGGTGGAATTTGAGATCATCAAAAAATAAACAAGAAATTCAAGATTCAAAATTCAAGACTC
The DNA here is from genome assembly GCA_044221905.1 of Bacteroidia bacterium. Taxonomy (GTDB): domain Bacteria; phylum Bacteroidota; class Bacteroidia; order B-17B0; family Aurantibacillaceae; genus Aurantibacillus. The sequence continues at coordinate 1,165,460 of JBGAOE010000001.1, read as the reverse complement.
AAAATACCCCGGGTTTTGAATACTCCAGGCGTTGAATTTTGAATCTTGAATTTTGAATTTTTCTGTTTTGTTTGGCCCATTAAGGGTGAATAACCGTAATGCCCGGGCTCCAGTCCATTACATAGGTGGTGGGTGCTCCGCCGCAGCCGCAGGTGTTGCAGGCGTTGGAGCTGTGCGGGGTTGCCGATGAAACGCCTATTGGGAAGGTGAGCGGGGCGCCGCCAATATCAATCAGTTTGATGCCGATGTCGCAGGCTGGCAAACAGGCTGCAGGAATAGGAATAGGCGCAGCGCTTGAGGCAGGGATAATCATGGTGCCGCTTCCGCCAGGAGCCGTGCAGGCGGTGCAACCCGGCTTTTTTATGGCCCACTGAATTTTTACCGGGCATGGAAAGGTGTTTTGAACCATGTAAGGATTGGTAATGGCCAGGCTGCTTTTGTAATCGCAGGCGCCCGGTGGCAATGGAGGGTTGATGGCTTTTGCGCTGAAACTAATGGCCATGCAGAATAACGCAACCAATGCAACGCTTAATTTTTTTGCTTGATTTTTCATGATACTTGGATTTAAGGTTTACTCCCGTAAAGGAAATACCCGGTGAAGCGTTTGCTAAGCATCAATTAATGTGCGGCTTTATTTGCGCAACAAATGGCCGCCGCAGAAAATGGATGGCGATGGTCAGGGAACGGCGCTTTTGTTTTTTTTATTAATTATCTATATGTTCGTGTGTAATTACACTCTTTTGCATTTACACCTAATTTACCGGATATATGAGCAACAATCAAAAAGACAACCCTAAAATTGTAAAAGCATGGACGTTTTATGACTGGGCTAACTCTGTATTCCCACTGGTCATCAATTCGGCAGTTTTTCCGGCATTTTACGAATACCAAACCACGGTGAGAGATCCGGCCACCAAAGAAATTATCAGCGATACCATTGTGGTATGGGGTCACACCTTTAAAAACACAGAATTTTATTCCTATTTCGTTTCTTTTGCATTATTGATCGTTTGTTTTACAGCGCCTATCTTATCGGGTATAGCAGATTACAAGGGCAATAAGAAAAAATTCCTGGCTGGTTTTTGTATTCTTGGCTCTTTTTCCTGTGCCGGGCTTTTCTTTTTTGATAACACCAGCATTGCAGCCTCCATGCTGCCTTTTATAACTGCCACCATTGGCTATTGGGGCAGCCTGGTTTTTTACAATGCCTATCTGCCCGAAATTGCAAGCGTTCAAAATCAAGATCGTGTAAGTGCGCGGGGTTTTGCATTGGGTTATCTGGGCAGTTCCATTCTGCTCATTATTAACCTTGCATTCATTATTATGAAAGTGTTTAAAAATGCTTTTCCCGATTATGCAGCCGCCCATTCGGGCCTTGACGCGCGCGTTGCAATGATTACAGTGGCTGTTTGGTGGTTTTGTTTTGCTCAGTATACGCTGAAGCTCCTGCCCAAAAGCGAGCCCATTGCGCATGCCAATAATGAAGGGAGTGTTTTTACTAAAGGCTTCAGGGAACTGCGCCAGGTATTCAGAGAATTGAAAAGTCAGCTGGCTTTAAAGCGCTTTTTAACTTCTTACTTTTTTTATAACATGGGTGTGCAAACGGTTATGTACATGGCCACCCTGTTTGCCGCTAAAGAAATTGACTGGCCCAGTGAGGAGTATAAAGGAACGGCGCTTATCATCAGCATCCTGCTTATCCAGTTCCTTGGCATGGCGGGCTCTTATCTGTTTTCCTGGCTTTCATCAAAAATTGGTAATGTGAGAGCCTTAGGCGTGGCTATTTTTATCTGGATCGTTATATGCGTAAGCGTGTTCCTGTTTATTAATACCCCTATGGAGTTTTATGCCACGGCAGCCAGCGTAGGCCTTGTAATGGGAGGCATTCAGGCGCTGTCGCGCAGCACGTATTCAAAGCTGCTGCCCGAAACCAAGGATCATGCCAGCTACTTTAGCTTTTTTGACGTATCGGAAAAACTGGGTATCGTAATAGGCACATTTAGCTTCGGATTTATTGAAGGCATTACCGGCAGCATGCGCCAATCGGTATTAGCGCTTATTGTTTTTTTTATCATCGGCTTCCTGGGCCTGTTTCTTATTCCCAAAACGGGCGATAAGCTGGTAGCCAAGGCCTGATGGTGTTTAATACATGATGAAGTATCTGTGCATTGTTTTTATTTTGTGTTCTTTTTCCGGCAATGCACAGCTGTTGTTTAATAATACCATTACCAGCCTGGGCACTATTGCAGAGGCCGCCGAAATTAAAGGCGATGTGGTGGTAACCAATGCCTCCTCGAAAAAAATTTATCTCTTGCGGGCCGATGCCGACCAGGGGGTAAAGGTATATGCCTCTAAAAAAACGCTGCAGCCGCAGGATACGGCCCTGCTGGTCATTTCTTTTATTCCCGAATCGGATGGCCGCTTTAAAAAAGCCATTCGCCTGGTAAGCAGCGATAAAGCCACGCCTTACGAGCTCGAACTGTCGGGCACGCTTTCAAAGCTCGTTGCCAATAATAAAACCGCCTGTTATTATTTCGGCAGCCGGCGCAATAACAATGTGAAAATTAAGGAAGAGCCCATCGTTATTAATGAGCCTGAAAAAAAGCGCGATGTAAGCAATAAAATACCCGATAACCCGGAAGTGCCGGTAACGGTGAAACAACCTACTATGGCCGAAAAGCCGGTGGTGACGCCTGTGGTAGAAAATCCGGATGAACTGTCGGTGGCGGCCTACAAGCCCAATAACATTTTATTCCTGGTGGATGTGAGCGGCTCTATGAAAGATTCGCTCAAGCTGCCGCTGATGAAAGAGGCGCTGCATGTTTTGATAAATGCCGTGCGTGAAGTAGATTACATCAGCTTTGTAACCTATGCTGACAGCACAAAAGTAATTTGTGAAGGAATAAAAGGCTCCGATAAAAAAACACTGAATGCCATTGTGAATGGGTTGAAGGCGCACGGCCTCACCAAAGGCAATAAGGCCATTTTGTTCAGCCAGCAGCTGGCGCAAAAACACTTTATTGCCGGGGGCAATAACCAGGTGATTTTGGCTACCGACGGCAAATTCAGGTTTTATCCCGACGACCGGAAAACGTGGAATACCCGGCAGGCCGGCGGAAAAATCATTATGAGCACCGTGGCTTTTGGCAGCGACCGCGATGCCATGAAAAACCTGAAGGAAATTGCGCGCGAAGGCGAGGGCTCTTTTATTCACATAAAAAAACGCCACGGCAGCCGCAACAAGCTGTTGGACGAGATTAAGGAGCGGAGCAGAAAATAATTCAAGATTTAAAAGTTAAAATTCAAAAGTCGCCCTCTTTACTTTGAATATTAAATCTTGAATTCCAGTACAAGCGTTAATTTTTGCCAATGCAAAAAACCAATCCACGGGTGCTGTCGTATCTTTGATAAATCATAAAAATGAAACAATTTATTTCAGCGGCACTGGTATTATTTACGGTGGGTTTTTATGCCTGCCAAACACCTGCAGCCACAAACGAAGCAAACAAACTGCAAACCCCTTCAACCAAATCATCTATGGACACCGAAAAAGTAAATAAAACCGATGCCGAATGGAAGGCCCAGCTAACACCTGATCAATATGACGTGCTCAGGAACAAAGGCACCGAGCGCCCGGGAACCGGCGTTTATCTCAACCACACCGAAAAAGGCTGGTATACCTGCGCCGGCTGCGGCACCGAGCTGTTTTCGAGCGATCAGAAGTTTGACAGCCACTGCGGCTGGCCAAGCTTTGACGGTGAGCTGGGCGGCGGCGATAAGGTAAAAAAGGTAAAGGATTTTTCGCATGGCATGATCCGCACCGAAATTGTGTGCGCCAAATGCGGCGGCCACCTGGGCCATTTGTTCGACGATGGACCCACTGCTTCGGGCCTGCGCTATTGCGTAAACAGTTTGAGCCTGGGCTTTAAGCCTGCCGATAAAAAATAGAAGTCATCTCAAAATACCTCTGCCACGAAATCGTTGGTTCGAGCGGAGTCGGGAACTATCTACTTTCGGGGTGTCACACATCTCGATTCCAAAGGCAAGCCCGGCACAGGTTCCGCTCGATGTGACGCTCAAATTGTTTTCGCGACGGATTCTAGTTGTATTTCACACCATTTAATGCCTCCGTTGCCAGCAGCGGGGGCATTTTATTTTTAGTACATTCGAAACATGCATTTCCCTGTTCACCTGCCTTTTTTTGGTAAAAACATTTCGGTGCACCTGCTGGCCGAGGTATTGGGCATTTTTATAGGCGTGCGCTACTATCTATATCTTCGCAAACGCTTGCCCGACCGCATCAGCGATCTTAACCGGCTTAAGATTTTTGTGGCGGTATGCCTGGGTGCGCTTCTTGGCTCGCGGCTCGTTGGCGTTCTTGAAAATCCTTCGGCTTTTATGGCGACCGGCGATAAGTTCAGGTATGTTTTCAGCAACAAAACCATTGTGGGTGGCTTGCTTTTCGGCTTGTTTTTTGTGGAAATCTTAAAAGCCAAGCTGGGTATTGCTGCGTCGAGCGGTGATATGATGACCTATCCGCTTTTATTGGCGCTTATTATAGGCAGGGTGGGCTGTTTTTGCGAAGGCCTTGATGATGGAACCATCGGCCGGCAAACAGATTTATTTACCGGTGTTGATTTTGGAGACGGGCTGCTGCGGCATCCGCTGCCGCTCTACGAAATTGCGTTTTTGGCCCTGCTGTGGTGTTTTATTTTTATGCTTGACAAAAAACAGGTGCTGGCCGACGGCGCTAAGTTTAAATTTTTTTTGATCCCCTATTTTGCATACCGCTTTCTGGTTGAATTTATGAAAGAGAATGATTTTACCTGGCTGGGATTAAGCACCATACAGCTTGCCTGTGGGGCCGGCATCATTTATTATTATAAAACCATTATTCATCCAAAAAGATTATTTTTAGCATATGCCTGAAAGAAGCTGGATCTATTACGATTATACCATCAGCCTGTGTTCGGCCTGTTTGCGGCGCGTAAGCGCCAAAATTGTGTTCGAAAAGGAAAACGTGTATATGATCAAACAATGCCCTGAGCATGGCATGGAGCAGGTATTGCTGGCCACCGATATTGAGTATTACAAGCGCATCCGCAATTACAACAAGCGCAGCGAAATTCCTCTCAGATTCAATACCCCCACACTGTACGGCTGCCCTTACGATTGCGGCCTGTGCCCCGACCATGAGCAACACTCCTGCCTTACGCTGGTGGAGGTAACCGACCGCTGCAATTTAACCTGCCCTACCTGTTATGCCGAATCATCGCCGCATTTTGGCAATCACCGCAGCCTGGATGAGATTAAAGCCATGCTCGACCTGATTGTGGCTAACGAAGGAAACCCCGATGTGGTTCAGATCAGCGGCGGCGAGCCCACCATCCATCCGCAGATTTTTGAGATACTGGATGAGGCCAAAAAGCGACCTATTAAACACGTAATGCTGAATACCAACGGTATCCGTATTGCCAGGGAGGAAGAGTTTGTAAAGCGCCTGGCTACCTACATGCCCGATTTTGAGATTTACCTGCAATGGGACAGCTTTGAAAACAGTGCGCTGAACAAGCTGCGCGGCGCCGATCTGCTCGACCTGCATTACAAAGCCATAGCGCACCTGAATAAATACAACCTGAGCACAACATTGGTAGTTACCTTGCAGCGTGGTGTAAACAACCATGAAATAGGTAAGATTATTGAATTTGCCCTGCAACAACCCTGTGTGCGCGGGGTCACGTTTCAGCCCGTTCAGGTGGCCGGGCGCAATGATAACTTTAACCCTGCCAAAGAGCGTTATACCCTTACAGAAGTGCGGCGCGACATATTGGAGCAAACCGGATTTTTTAACGAGGATGACCTCATTCCTGTGCCCTGCAATCCGGATGCGCTGGTAATGGGCTATGCGCTGAAGCTCGATGGAGAAACCATTCCCCTTACGCGTTACATCAACCCTGCCGATCTGCTGGACAATTCGAAGAACACCATTGTGTACGAGCAGGATGAACGCCTGCACCAGCATGTGCTTAAGATGTTCAGCACGGCACATTCGGTGGAAACTGTTACCGACGACCTGAACCAGCTGATGTGCTGCCTGCCTTTTGTAAAAGCGCCCAACCTGTCGTACAATAACCTTTTCCGCATCATCATTATGAATTTTATTGATGCTTATAATTTTGACGTGCGGGCTATTAAAAAATCCTGCGTGCACATTGTGCATAAGGATAAAATAATCCCCTTTGAAACCATGAACCTGTTTTACAGGAATGGCAAGGATAAGCAGCTGGATACTTTACGGGAGCTAAAACTGGTTTAAAACAAGGCAATATGGAAAATAATACCAACCCCGCTAAAAGCGCGGATCAAAAAAACTCGAAATCCGTTTATACCGTTAACCTGTTGGTACTGGTGCTGATCGTGCTTATTGGGTTTACAGGAGAGATGGCGTTTTTTTCTTTCCTGATAGGGCTGCTGGCCGGCGGCATAAATTTAATTTTAATGATCGTTTTCTTTGCGCAGCAAAAACAGCACTCGGGCATTGCCTGCCTTATCAGTATGCTGCTGCTGCCTATTATAGGCTTTGGCTGCTGCGCAGCAGGAATGACTAATATGCGGCTATAAAACCTGCATTACTATCAGCCACACTTCTCGACTTCGCTTCAAGCGACAACTTAGTTTAATAATCCAACTTTTAACCGTACAAGAAACGGTTAAGCTACGGATGAGTAAGGATCTTTGATGTATTGCGAGATCCTGAAACGAGCTTTGGGTGACAGCGAATTAGTTTTGAGATGGCTTCCGGGTTGTTTTGTTATAATTGCGAGACCCTGAAACAAGTTCAGGGTGACTGGTAAAGAGAATTGTGATCGTTTTATGTGTTAGAACAAAGGCTGCACGGGCTTATTTTGCAAAATACCTTCAATTTTTTCCATCACTTCGCCGCTTAGCAGCGGCAACACGTCCAGGGCGGTTATGTTCTCTTTTAATTGAGCAGGTTTGCTGGCACCCAGTATGGCGGTGCTTACATGCGGATTTTTTACACACCAGGCAATGCCAAGCTTTGGAAGGGTAGTGCCCAGTTCTTTTGCCAGCTCCTCCAGTTTGCGTGTTTTATCAATGCGGGTGCCATCGCCCATGGTGCGCTCTTTCAGCCAGTCCATGCCTTCCAGGTGCAGGCGGTTATCGGTGGGCATGCCATAGTTATATTTGCCGCTCAGCAGGCCGCTCGCCAGGGGGCTCCAAACGGTGGTGCCAAGGCCAAAATCTCTGAACAGCAGTAAAAAATCTTTTTCCACCTTGCTGCGCTCAAACATGTTGTATTGCGGCTGCTCCATGGTGGGGCCAAGCAGGTGATGTTTTTCGGCAAATAAACAAGCCGCCATAATTTCATCGGCGGCCCATTCGCTGGTGCCCCAGTACAAAATCTTGCCCTGTTGAATCAATGTGTTCATGGCCCACACGGTTTCTTCGATGGGGGTGTTTTTATCGGGGCGGTGGCAAAAGAGCAGGTCCAGGTAATCCACCTGCAAACGTTTAAGCGCGGCATGGCATCCTTCTGTGATGTGCTTGCGCGACAGGCCGGTTTGGTTGGGCTTCCCGTCCTCGTAGCCAAAATACACTTTGCTGCTCACGCAGTACGAGCTGCGCGCCCATTTTTTATTCTTCAGCACCTGGCCCATAACGGTTTCTGACTTGCCGCGCGCATAAATTTCGGCATTGTCAAAAAAATTAATGCCGCCATCATAAGCAATACCCATCAGCTCATCGGCAGTGGTATCGCCAATTTGTTTGCCAAAGGTTACCCAGCTGCCAAACGACAGCGCGCTTACCTGCAGGCCCGAGCGGCCCAGTCTCCTGTATTCCATAAAAATGAGTTTGAATAAAGGTATTGGTATTTGCGTGAAAAAAAAAGATAAGGAAACCGGGAGCGGTTTATCAAACCCTGATGCCGATAATGCTCACATCATCCACCTGCTCATAATTGCCTTTCCAGCCGTCAAAGGTATTGCTGAGTGCGGCTTTTTGCGCATTCATGTCCTGCCGCCCAATGGAGGCAAGCAAATTCATCAGTTCCTTGTATTTAAATTTTTTGCCTTTGGGTCCTCCAAACTGATCGGCGTAACCGTCTGTGCTCAGGTAAATCACATCGTCTTTTTGTAAAGGAATAACGGTGGCCTTAAACGCCACCTGGGCTTCCAGGTAAGCGCCTATGGGCATTTTATCGGCTTTGTATTCAGCCAGTTCGCCTTTTCGCAATAGCCACATCGGATTGTTGGCACCGGCAAATTCAAGCGTGTTTGCCTGTTTATCCCAAACACACAGCGAAATATCCATGCCGTCTTTTTGTTCTGAAATCCCTTTTTGCTCCAAGGCGCCGATAATTTTAGAACGCAGCTTGTTGAGGATGGCATCGGCTTTCCAGGTTTTATTTTCCACCACAATTTCATTTAAAAAACTGTTGCCCAGCATGCTCATAAAACCACCCGGCACACCGTGCCCCGTACAATCGGCCAATGCAAAAATAGCAGCCCCGCCGGGCGCATGGTAAGCCCAGTAAAAATCACCGCTTACAATGTCTTTGGGTCTGAACAGAATAAAATGCTCGGGCGAAATAGCGTTCCAGGTATCTTCGCCGGTTAAAATGGCCTGTTGAATACGCCGGGCATAATTGATGCTGTCAATGATGGATGTTTGTTTTTCTTCCACGAGCGCTTTTTGCTCCTCAATAATTGCATTGGCTTTTTTTGTTTTGCGGAAAGAGATAAAAGCCATGGTTCCGAAAAAGCCCGAACCCAGCAAGGCCAGCGAACCCAATAAAATGATGAGCGATTTTTGCCGGTTCTGTTTTTCCTTGGCATCCAGCTCCAGCGCCTGGTTCCGGATCTGCAGCTCCTTTTTTTCTGTTTCGTATTTGGTTTGCAGCTCCCTGGTTTGCTGCAATCCTTTTTGGGTGTTTAGCGAGTCGATAATACCTAACGTTTTACTAAAGTAAAGTATGGCACTGTCTGTCTTATTCTCACAAATATAGCATGCAGCCAGGCCGCGGTACACGGGTTCTAAATTATCACTGGCGCCAGACAGTTGAGAGTAGTAAAGGCTCTTATACAGATAAGTTTTGGTTTGTGCAGTGTTTTTATTCTTTTTCCAATAGGCATCGGCAATGTTGTAATAAGCCACCAGCATAAGCCCGTGAAAATTATTGCGCTCCAGGTAAGGTGTGCAACCATTGAGATAATACAAAGCAGAATCGGGTTTTGATACATCGTTGTATCTCACTCCCAGCTGCATCATCATGTTAAAATACCGCATGCTGTCGTTGAGTGTTTTCGACAATTCAAACGCCCTTTGTGAGTATGAAAGCGCTAATGGGAAGTTTTTTAGAGTGGCATAATTGTTGGAAATATTATTGCATACGCCCACAATACCAACATTCCATTTCAAACCTTCGTAAACCTCGAGGGCCTTTTTGCTATCGCTGATCGCTCCTTCATAGTCGCTCATGCTGCGTTTTACCACAGCAAAGCTCTGGTAGGCTTTGGCAATCCCTTTTTCATTGTTGATGCGTGTAAAAAATACAAGCCCTCTGTTGAAGTAGCTGAGCGCAGTATCCATCTGGTTTTCCATGTGGTAGCTGTTGCCGAACTGGATCAGCGCATCGCCTTTTGTGGAACTGTTGGCAGTTGCCATTTTCGCGGCAATACCGGCATATTTCCTCACACTGTCGGAATTAACGCCGGTAAAAATATTGGCTATTTTTATGTAGAGCTTAGCGGCCGAATCCTGGTTCACCCTCAGCGACACCTTTTTCAGCGAATCCACCATCGGGTTTTGTGCCGTGTGGCGCGGAAGAGCCACAAACATAAATAAGCAAAGCAGTAAAATTTGCAGTTGATGTTTCATACAGGTAAATGTATAAAATAACTGCAAATAAGAAAGAAAAGCTATTTCACCAGTATTTTTGCCTCCATCATATCGGCAATGGCGTAGCGCACGCCTTCGCGGCCCAGGCCGCTTTCCTTAATGCCACCATAGGGCATCTGGTCAAAGCGCAGCGTTGGCATTTCGTTGTGGATCACCCCGCCCACATCCAGGCTCCTGAAGCAGGCGTCCAGCTCGCTCACCTTATCGGTAAACACGCCGCACTGCAGGCCGAATTTTGTATCGTTTACCTTTTGAATGGCATCGTAAATATCGCCATTGTACTTTTCAAGGCACACAATTGGCCCGAACGCCTCTTCGGCATACACCTTCATGCCGGCGTTTGTTCCTGTAAGCAGGGTGGGCTCCACGTAGCTGCCGTTTCGCTTGCCACCGCAAAGCAGCGTAGCGCCCTGAGCCACCGCTTCGTTAATCCAGTCTTCCACGCGTTTGGCGTTTTCCTCATCAATCATCACACTCACGTCGGTATCGGCGTGCAGCGGATCGCCGTTTTTTAAGGTCCTGGTTTTTTCAATAAAGGCCTGCTTAAATGGCTCAAAAATAGCTTCGTGCACAAAAAAACGCTGCGCATGAATGCAGATCTGCCCGCTGTACGAAAAGCCGCCCACCAGCGATTTGGCAATTGTTTCGGGCAGGCTGGCAGTGTCGCTTACAATTACTCCCGCGTTTCCGCCCAGCTCCAGCACTGTTTTTTTTCTGCCGCTTTGTTTTTTCAATTCCCAGCCTATTGCCGGCGAGCCGGTGAAGCTTAACAGGTTGATCCGTTCATCGGTTACCAGCAAATTGCCGGTTTTACGATCCATGGGCAAAACAGATACCGCGCCTTTTGGCAGGTGGGCAGCGGCAATAATTTTTGCCAGCTCAAGGGTTGACAGCGGCGTAGCAGATGCGGGCTTCAGCACAATGGGGCAGCCCGCCGCAATGGCCGGCGCAATTTTATGCACTGCCAGGTTCATCGGAAAATTAAAAGGAGCAATACCTGCAACTATCCCTACAGGAAAATAGTTGATAACGCCTTCCTTCCCTTTGCCGTTTGCGCTCCAGTCAAGCGACATGTAATCTTTCGGCAAACGTTTGCTTTCTTCGGCGGCAATTAAAAATGTTTGTGCTGCACGCTCAATTTCGCCGATGGCATATTTTAAGGGCTTGCCGCTTTCAACGCACAGTATTTCGCCCAGCCGTTTTTTATTTTTTTCGAGTTCGTCGGAAATAAAGCGGAGCGCCGTGAACTTTTCGAACGCGCTCAGCCCGCGGCAGGCTTCTTTAGCATTCAGAGCGCCGGCAATGGCCTGGTTCAGCAAGCGCTCATCGGCCTGGTAGGTAGTGGCAAACACCTGGCCGCTGAACTTATTGGTAACGTTTAATGGTTTAGAAGAAGTCAGAAAATCCCCTGCGCAAAATAATTTATAATCTTCCATTTAATGCGGTTTTAAAATTGTTTACTTTGTGTTGCGAATGAACGAAATAGAAATAAATCCCCAATTTGAGCATGTTTTAAATTTTGTTAATCAAACCAACCAGCTGGTGTTTTTAACCGGCAAGGCAGGTACGGGTAAAACCACGCTGTTAAAATACATTCGTAAAAATACGGTAAAACAGCTTGCAATTGTTGCGCCAACGGGTGTGGCGGCTATTAATGCCGGCGGTTCTACCATCCATTCCTTTTTCCAGTTTCCTTTTTCGCCCTTTTTACCGGTGCTCAAAGAAAATAAAGAGCAGGATTTTTCGAAAAGCAATTTGCCCACCTTAAAGTACAGCGGCCAGCGGTTGGCCATTTTCAGAAAGCTGGAGCTGCTGGTGATTGATGAAGTGAGCATGGTGCGGGCCGATCTGCTCGACCAGATAGATATCACCTTAAGGCAAACCCGCAAAAAATGGCATTTGCCTTTTGGGGGCGTGCAGGTGCTGCTGATAGGCGATATGCACCAGCTGCCGCCGGTGGTACAATCTGAAGAGTGGCGGCTGCTGAACAGCGTGTATGCAAGCCCTTATTTTTTCGACAGCCTGGTAATTCGCAACAACCGGCCGGTGTACATTGAGCTGGAGAAAATATACCGGCAAAAAGAGCAAACCTTTATTGATCTGTTAAATAAAGTGCGCCACCAGCAGTTAAGCGCTGCCGATTTTGACTTGCTGAACTCACATTACCGGCCCGCTATTTCAAAAGAGTTCATGCAATCCAGCATTACGCTGACCACGCACAACAAAAAGGCCGATGATATTAATGCAGAGCTGCTGGCGGCCTTGCCCGATAAAGCGTTTAAGTTTAAATGCAGGGTAGAGGGCAGCTTCAGCGAAAAAAATTACCCGGCCGATGAGGAGCTGCTGCTTAAAAAAGGAGCCCGGGTGATGTTTTTAAAAAACAATACCGAAAAAAATTATTACAACGGCAAAATAGGCCTCGTTACCTACATCAGCAACGAGAAAATAAAAGTGAAGTGCGAGGAGGATCATGCAGAGATAGAGGTGGGGACGGAAACCTGGACCAATGTATCGTATGCATTGAACAAGCAAACCAAAGGCATTGAAGAGGAAATTATGGGAACTTTTTCCCAATTCCCGCTGCGCCTGGCTTGGGCCATTACCATTCACAAAAGCCAGGGCCTCACGTTTGATAAGGTGATTATCGATGCGACTTCCTCTTTCAGCGCCGGGCAGGTATACGTGGCGTTGAGCCGCTGCCGTGGCCTGGAGGGATTAACGCTGAGCTCAAGAATAACTGCCGAAAATTTATTTAAGGACAGGCACATCGATTATTTTTCTTCCACCAAACAAAACGATCAGGAAGTAACCGGCATCTTTCATACGTCAAAAACAACCTATATTCACAACCTGCTGCTGGCGTTGTTCGATTTCAGCGAAGCGGCACAATCACGGGCAGACTTGGCGGGCCTGTTTCAGGCCTACAAAACAAAGCTCAATCACACCGCCACTGAGTGGAGTGCCACCCTGTTTGCCAGGCTGGATGCCCTTTACCAGGTGGGCCAGAAGTTTAAGAACCAGCTGAACCAGTTATTAGGCCCGGGCGGCAATCCCGAAACGGATGAAGCGCTTCAAAACCGCGTTAAGCAGGCTTCCGCATACTTTTCGGGAGAGCTGGACGCTGTTTTAAAATTGTTTGCGGCTTTGCCGGCCTTTACCGAAAGCAAAGAGGCTGCCGATGAATTGAACCAGGAGCTGCAAAGCCTGTTTGATGAGCTGGCCTCAAAAAAGGGGCAAATAGCTGCCTGCACACCGGGTTTTCGATTATCAGAATTTTTAAATGCAAAATTAAAACTGCTGGCGGCCGATACAAAAATTAATGTGTATGCCAACGCGCGCAACATGGGTGCCATTACCGGCGTAGAGCATCCTGCCCTGTTCAGGCAGCTGTTGCTGCTGCGCGATGAGATCTGCAACGATGAGCACAAGCCCATTTACATGGTGGCCAGCAATAAAACGCTTAAGGAGCTGGTGGAGTTTCTGCCGCTTACCGAAGAGCAGCTGTTAAACATCAGTGGTTTTGGAGAAGCAAAGATAAATGCGTTTGGCAACCGGTTTTTAAAGATCATTAAAACCTTTGTGCAGGAAAATAACATCGATACAGATTTGTTGGTGAGCAAGCGCCCGGCAGCTAAAAAGAAAAAAGCAAAAAAATTAAAGGAAGAAGAGGGCGCTGTGGCCCCTGTGCAAAAACCAAAAAGCCACGAGCAAACTTTTGAGCTGTTTAAGCAGGGCTTTGGTCTTGAAGAAATTGCGCGCCTGAGGGGTTATACAGTTGGCACCCTCGAAAGCCATTTAACCCCTTATGTGGCCAGCGGCGAAATTGATGTGGATCGCCTGGTGCCGTCCGATAAACAAAAAATGATCTTAAAAGCCCTCGAGGGCTTTTCGAAAGAAAAGGGCCTGGCATCGGTTAAAAATGCGCTGCCGGCCGATGTATCCTTTGCGCAAATCCGTTATATGATGGCGGTGAAGGAAAATAAATAGAACTGGAAGCTATCTCAAAAATACTTCTGGGCCATGCTGCACTCGTTTCAACATCTTTTGATGACCTAATTTTGCTGAGGAAACGGACCCTGAACACTTGTCCCGAGCGATAGCCTCGGGAAGTTCAGGCTGACAGCAGATTAGTTTTTGAGATAGCTTCTGGTACCTCACTTGACTTTTAAATTTTTATTTTGAGTATTTGACCATGTAATGTAAGCCCACGCTGCTTTTGCGCCGCATGGCGTGTTTAATGATAAGGTAGCCGATGCAGATGAGGTTGCGCAGCTCGCACAGCTTTTGGGTAACAATGGTGGTTTCGTACAGCGACTCGTTTTCGTTATACAGGATTTCCAGGCGGTCAAAGGCGCGTTTGAGGCGCAGCTCGCTTCTTACAATGCCCACGTAGTTGCTCATGATCTGCTGCACTTCTTTCAGCGATTGGGTGATCAGGATCATTTCTTCCGCATGGTCTGTTCCTTCAGCGTCCCAGTCGGGTATGCTTTTATTTATCTCAATGCCATCAACAGCTGCCAGCGCATGTTCGGCGGCCAGGTGGGCAAACACCACGGCTTCCAGCAGCGAATTGCTGGCCAGGCGGTTGGCCCCGTGCAGGCCTGTGCAGGCGCATTCGCCAATGGCGTAAAGATTGTTGATGGTGGATTGCGCATGTTCATTCACAATAATGCCACCGCATAAATAATGTTGCGCCGGCACCACCGGGATCATTTTTATAAATGGGTCGATGCCCAGCGCCATACACTTATTGTAAATATTTGGGAAATGTTCAATAAAACCTTTGCGATCAAGATGCCGGCAATCCAGCAGCACAAAATCATCGCCTTTTGTTTTCATTTCGTTGTCGATGGCGCGTGCTACAATATCGCGCGGCGCCAGCGATCCGCGCGTGTCGTATTTCTGCATGAACTCATGCCCGTCCTGGGTCTTCAGCACAGCCCCAAAACCGCGGATGGCCTCAGTGATCAAAAAGCTGGGATGCTCACCAGGGTTGTATAACGAGGTGGGATGAAACTGTACGAATTCCATATCGCGCACGTGCCCCTTGGCTCTGTAAACCATGGCAATGCCATCGCCGGTGGCAATGGTGGGATTGGTGGTGGTGGTGTACACATGGCCTATGCCGCCGGTGGCCATCACCGTTATTTTTGAAAGAACGGCGTCGATGGCCCCGTTTTTGGTGTTTAATATATAGGCGCCGTAGCAGGCAATGTTGGGTGTTTCGGAGGTCACAATTTCGCCCAGGTGGTGCTGCGTAATAATATCGATGGCATAATAATGATCGTATACACGGATGTTTTTATGCGCATGTATCTGTTGCAGCAGCGCGCGCTCAATCTCAAACCCGGTAATATCCTTATGGTGCAGGATGCGGTGTTCGCTATGGCCGCCTTCACGTGCCAGGTCGTAATCGCCGCTGGCCGATTTATCAAAACGTGTTCCCAGCTCTATCAGTTCCTTTACCCGCTCGGTGCTTTCAGAAACCACCCTGCGCACCACGGCCTCGTTACACAACCCGGCGCCTGCGTTCAGGGTATCGGCCACGTGTTTCTCAACACTGTCGGCATCGTGCCACACAGCGGCAATTCCGCCCTGGGCATATTTGGTGTTACTTTCGTCCTCGTTGCTTTTTGTTATTAAAATCACCTGGCCCTTATTGGCAGCCTTTAGTGCAAAGCTCAGGCCCGCAATGCCGGAGCCTATCACCAGAAAATCGGTTTCCATTCTCATACGCAGTAAATTTACGGCTTTTGCAGCATAATCATTTTACTTCGGCGGCGATGAAATGTCGTTCAGAATTCCGTTAAATTAGCATGGCATACCTGCAAATCTTCCTATCTTTGCAAGTCTTTTATCTTTTTTTGAAATGAATGTTCAGGATATACCATATGTGATTTATGCCGAAGGAACTCCAAATCCGGCTAGCATGAAATTTGTAGCCAATAAATTGTTGTTGGTAAGCGGGGCCTCTGCCG
Organism: Bacteroidia bacterium; assembly: GCA_044221905.1. GTDB lineage: Bacteria > Bacteroidota > Bacteroidia > B-17B0 > Aurantibacillaceae > Aurantibacillus. The sequence goes on along the minus strand of JBGAOE010000001.1, from coordinate 1,149,561 downwards.
AATATGTTTCGTCTGCCGAAGCTGCCGACGCTCCTTTGGTGAAGCAGCTGTTCCAGTTTCCGTTTGTAAAGCGGGTGTTTGTTTCATCCAATTACATCACCATCACCAAAAGCGATGCCGTGGAGTGGGAGGAAATTCTCAGCGAGCTGAGGAGTTTCATTGTCACTTACCTGAACAAAGGCAATGCGGTGATCACCAAACTGCCCGAGCAAAAAGTGGCCAGGGATTCCTCGTTTAAGGACACCGTTTCGGTAAACACACAGCATGTGCCGCCCGCCAACGATGTGGAAAATAAAATTGTGGAGGTGCTGGAGCAATACATTCGCCCGGCGGTGGAGCAGGATGGGGGGCTTATTACCTTTAAAGAGCTGAAGGATGGAGTGGTAACCGTGCAAATGCGCGGCAGCTGCAGCGGTTGCCCCAGCAGCACCATGACTCTTAAAGCCGGCATTGAAGCTCTTTTGAAGCGCCTGCTGCCCGACGACGTGAAAGAGGTAGTGAGCGAAGCCGTGTGAAATTATAAATTATAAATTTTGAATTTTAAATTAATCAGTTATTATTCATTCAACATTTAAAATTCAACATTCAACATTTCATTCATGAAGCCTTCTTTTGATCAGATATACATGGAGCTGGCCGAAAAGCTGGCCGGGCGCTCACACTGCGTAAGGGCACAGGTGGGCGCCGTGCTCACAAAAGACACCCGCATTGTGTCGCTGGGTTATAATGGTCCGCCGGCCGGCACCCACAATTGCGACCACGAATGGCCGGGCGTAGGCTGCGCCAAAGACAGCAAGGGCAGCTGCTCGCTGGCGCTGCACGCCGAGCAGAACGCTATTTTGTACGCGGCTAAAAACAATGTAAGCATGGAGGATACCACGCTTTACGTCACGCTTTCGCCCTGCATTGCCTGTGCCCGGGTTATTTTTACCACCGGCATTAAAAAAGTGTTTTATAAGCACAGCTATGCCCGGTATAAGGGGCTGGCCGTTGACGAAGGCGTTGATTTTTTGCGGCGCTTTGGTGTGGAAGTGATTGAGTATAAGGAATGAGTACAGGAGGCAAGACACAAGACACAAGACACAAGACACAAGACAGATACTCTAACTAATAACCCGGCTGTCACTCGATTGATAAGGCTTCGTCACATACTCCTTGTTTGCATGGTGCTGCTCCTTGCCTTTCCGGTGGCAGGGCAGCAAAGCGGCCCAAAGGAAAAATCGTTAAAAAGCGAGCGCCGTGTAAGACAAGAGCTGAGAAAGGAAGCCCGCGAAAAGCGCCGCAAGGAAAGGGCCGAACGCAAGGCCATTAAACAATATCACAAAAGGCTTCAAACCAAAACGGTGCGCAAGCGCATGAAAGCGAGCCGCAAAACAGCCATACGCCATAACGAGAACAAAAGGGAGTTTTTTATAAAAAGGTGGTTCAAAAAGAAGAAAAAAGTCTGATCACCATTTAAAACCGGAAATTAACCACTTATCAATTTCATTAGGCCACATTTTAATGCGTTAATTTTGCTTAAAGGCATTGTGTGTAAATTTATTGTAGATTAAAAAGTGTTAACTTAAAATCTAAAGTTTAATTAGTTGAGAACCATAGATTTAATAAATTTAGAATGATTTTTTTTGTTAGATCGCGCAAGGGTGTATAAATTTAACGCTCGGCAAATATTAAAAATTAAGGTAATTTAACAATATATGAAGAAGATCTATTTAGCAGTTGTACTGACTGTTTTGGTGTGTTTTTCCGGAGTAGCGCAAACCGATAACGGGGCTATTAAAATTAAACTGGAAGATAAGGCTACTAAGGAAGCCATACCGTTTGCCAACGTGGTAGCCTATAAAGACGGCGTACAGGTTGGGGTTGCCACTACCAATATGGACGGGGAAGCTTTTATCAAGCCTCTTTCGCCGGGCAAGTACTCTGTAAAAGGCGTATATGTTGGCTACCAGGCCCAGGAGATTAAGGATGTGATAGTGGGAGAGGGCAAAACAGCGTATATCACCATTGGCCTGTCAAACGGCGAGGGGGTAAAGCTGGATGAGGTGGAGGTTGTTGAATACCGCGTGCCGCTTATCGATCCCGACACCAAATCGGGCCAAACCATTACCCGCGAAGATTACCAGAACCTTGCCACCAAAGACATTAACTCCGTGGCGGCTACCACCGCCGGGGTTTACCAGGCCGATGAAGGCCGGGGCCTGAGCGTGCGCGGTGGCCGTTCGGGCGCTGCCACTTATTTTGTGGATGGTGTAAAGGTATACGGCACACCTAACCTGCCGCAGCAATCTATCGAGCAATTAAACGTAATTACAGGCGGTGTTCCCGCTAACTTTGGCGACCTTTCCTCTGGAGCCATCTCTATTACCACCCGTGGCCCTCAGTCCAAGTTTTTTGGCGGGGTAGAGCTGGTATCGTCGCAATTAACCGATCCTTATGGCTACAACATGCTTGGTTTCAGCGTGGGCGGCCCTATTTATAAAAAGAAAGACTCTACCCAACGCACCGTTCTGGGTTTCTTTGTTTCGGGCCAGGGTAATTATATAAAAGAGCCCAGCCCGTCGGCAGTGCCTGTTTACAGGGTAAGCGGCGATGAGCTTCAAAAGCTGAAAGATGAGCCCCTGCGCCGCTCTCCCTCTGGAACCGGTTTTGTGCGTTCGTCGGAATATGTGACCATGGCGCAGATGTCTTCTTATAAAACAAAAGCAAACGTGGCCTCACGCTCTATCGGCATCAACGCCCGTTTGGATTACGCGCCTTCTGTTAACACCAGCATTTCCTTCGGTGGTTTTTATAGCTACAACGATTACAGGAACACTGCCATGGCCGACCAGCTGTTAAACTCAAACAATACCATTCAAAACGTAGACCAAACCTATCGTGTGAATGCCTCGATCACCCAAAAATTCGGAACCTCTACCGCCAGCAAGGAAAAAACACAATCCCTGGTATCCAACGCCTTCTTTAAATTTTTGGTGAGCTACGAAAGAGTGGATGAGAAAGATCAGAACTCCAAATTCAAAAAGGATTATTTCCGTTATGGTTATATCGGCAAATTTGAGCGCAGCTTCTTAGAGCAAAACTTTGCCTACAACTATAATTTTATGCCTAATTACATTGATCCCAATGGTCAATCTGTTAATACATACACTTACAGGGGACGCACAGAATTACCTGTGAAATTTACCCCGGGCACCGATAATCCGGATGGGGCTCTTTTTACGAGCTACCTGATTGATCACACGCCCAGCAACCAGTTTGTGACGCTCAATTACATCGGTGGTAACAACGGTTTAAGGAACGGCGATGCTCCTTCTGCGCTGTATAACCTCTTCAACAATTTTGGCAACCCTCCGGGCTATTACCGCGATCAAATTACCAGCACATTCCGCGTGGTATCGAGCTTTAATGCCGATATAAAAGACCACGCCATTCAGGTGGGCCTTGAGTTCGATCAGCGCGAAATTGGTTTTTACTACCTGGATGCCCTTTCGCTGTGGACGCAAATGAGAAACATTGTTAACTCCCACACAGAGAATCTTGACCTGCTGCACCCGATTAAAAACGAACAGTTGTCGGGCCTGGTTCCTTATTACTATTTTAACTATGCCTATGATAAAAACAGGCAAACGCAGTTCTCAGAAAAGCTTCTTGATAAGCTGGGTCTGCCAAGGGATTATACCGGCTTTGTGAATGTTGACGGTCTCGATCCTTCTACCTTCAGCATGGATATGTTCAGTGCGGAAGATTTGCTGAACAATGGCAGCGTGTTGGTAAACTATATCGGCTTTAACCACCAGGGCAAAAAAACAAGTGCCCGTGTTGACATCAACGACTTTATCAATCAGAAAGATGAAAATGGCCGTAACCTGTTCCCGGTAGGGGCTTTTAAGCCCATTTACTCGTCGGTGTACATCATGGATAAATTTGACTTTAAGGATATCAAATTTAACGTGGGCCTTCGTGTAGACCGTTACGATGCCAACCAGCAGGTATTAAAAGATAAATATGCCTTCCACGACATTGCGCGCGTAGGCGACCTGGGTTCGCTCGAAAACCTGCCTGCCGGTTTTGCAGACAACATTCCGGGCAACATTCCAAAAGATGCTGCCGTTTACGTTGCACAAAGCCCGGCCAACGGCAAATCGCCTGTTGCGATCAAAGGTTACCGCGATGGTGAAAAATGGTATAACGCCGAAGGTATTGAGGTGTCTGACCCGGGCCTTATCAATGCATCAGACGGACGTCCTATTCCTTTATTTAAAGACAATGCCAACTATAATCAAAAATTATCGTCGGGCGGCTTTACCAACTATGCTGCGGCCATCAATGCCATGCCGCGTGTAGCCTTTTCATTCCCTATTTCAGATGTGGCTAACTTCTTTGCGCACTACGATATGTTAACCCAGCGCCCTACCGGCAACAACCTGTCGCCGCTGGATTATTACTTTATCGATAACCGCGGATCGAACCCGCTCATCTCTAATCCTAACCAGCGTCCGCAGCAAACCGTGGATTATGAGCTGGGCTTTTCGCAGGTGTTGAACGAGCGCAAAAACGCCTCTCTTCAAATTACGTCGTTCTACCGCGAACAGCGAAACCTGGTTAACCAGCGCCAGATTGTAGGTGCTTATCCAAAAACCTACATTATGTATGATAACATTGACTTTGCTACCGTAAAAGGTCTTTCTGCCGCGTTTGACTTCCGCAGAACCGGCGGTTCGAGGATCAATCTGAACTACACGCTGCAGTTTGCCGAAGGTTCGGGTTCTAACATCAACTCGGGCGCCAACCTGGCGCAAAGCGGTCAGCCCAACCTGCGCGTACTGCAACCGCTTGATTTTGATCAGCGCCACAGCTTTGTGCTAACATACGACTACCGTTTTGGCAGCAAAAAAGATTACAAAGGCCCTTCTTTCAAAAACAAAAAAGGAAAAACATTCCAGTTCCTCGAAGATGTAGGTTTTAACCTTTCGTTATTGCTTGGTTCAGGCACACCGTATACGCGCTGGAGCTCAGCCGGCAACTCGTTTGGTAACGGCCGCTCAAGCATCCTGGGCCAGATCAACGGATCGTCGAAGCCATGGAACTTCCGTACCAACCTGCGTATCGACAAAAACATTCCTTTAACCTTTGGGAAGGAAGATTCGGATAACAGGAAAACCGGTAACCTGAACGTTTATGTGCAGGTATTGAATTTACTGAACACTCGCAACGTATTGGGTGTTTATAACTTTACAGGTTCGGCCGATGATGACGGTTATCTGTCGTCTACACAGGCACAGGCTGCTCTTGCCCTGGCAAACAGCGCGGCAGCATATTCAGACATGTATACCCTCCGGATGAGGAACGCGGCCAACTACAGCCTGCCACGCCAGATCCGCATAGGCTTATTATTTGAGTTTTAATTTTTTTGATTGTACGATATGAAAAAGGTTATAATATTACTGAGTGCGCTGTCAAGCCTGAGCTTGATGGGCAGGGAAGCTCCGGGAGTTGAAAAAAACACAAAGTCATCGCTGGGTGAGCGCGTAATGGCCGGTTGTACACCGCCGCGCGGCAGTAAGGAGCTTTGGATCAACAACGTGCGAACCATTATTTATACCGGTGGCGACATGTGGTGGGATTTGTTTGGCAGTCAGAACGCATTTTATTTTGTGCCTGCTACCAACAATAAAGCCACGGGTGTTTCTTCCAGCTTTGCCGGGTCTATCTGGCTGGGCGGTTTGGACGAAGGCGGGCAGCTGAAAGTGGCGGCCATGACCTACAGGCAGAATGGTCTTGATTTCTGGCCTGGTCCGCTTGACACCGTTACCCGCTCGATCGATCAGACGGAATGTAACCGTTACGACGGTATTTATTCTGTGTCGAGGGCCGATGTGGATAATTTTGTTGTAGGTGGTGCGCCTTCGGCCGATATTCTTAACTGGCCGGGCAATGGCATTGTGAGCAAAAATCAGGCCCTGCGCCTGGCGCCTTTTGTGGATAAAAACAACGATGGTTTATACTTCCCTAATGTGGATGGTGATTACCCGGCATACGACGTTGACAACAAAGCCGAAAAAGACAACCTTGGGTTTTGCAAAACCAAGCTGTATGGTGATTATACACTTTTCTGGGTGTTTAACGACCGCGGGAACGTACACACCGAAACCAGCGGTATTCCTATTGGTGTTGAGGTAAGGGCACAGGCCTTTGGCTTTAAAACCAACGACGAGATCAACAACATGACCTTTTACAGTTATGAGATCCACAACCGTTCTTCCTTTACGCTGAAAAGCACTTATTTTACCATTTGGAACGATGCCGATCTTGGCTACTACCTCGATGATTATGTGGGTTGCGACGTGAAAAGAGGTTTGGGCTATATTTACAATGCCGATCCGTTTGACGAAACCATCAGCGGTGCCAACGGTTATGGCGATTATCCGCCGGCTTTTGGCTGCGATTTCTTTAAAGGTCCTTTGGCCGACCCGAATGATGGCGTAGATAACGACCAGGATAACATTAAGGATGAAGAAGGCGAAACCATTCAGATGAGCCGCTTCACGTATTACAACAATAACTACGGTGCTTTCCCCAACCAAACCACCAATCCCGATCCAAACAGCCCGATCCAGTACTATAACTACATGACCGGTTTCTGGAAAGACGGCTCACCGTTTACCTTTGGCGGCAATGCGTATGGCGGTACCGCTCCGGCTACATTTGTTTATAATGGAGATCCGGTTGTAGGCACCGGCTGGACCGAAAAAGCATCGGGCAATCTTCCGGGCGACAGAAGGTTCCTCCAATCGGCTGGTCCTTTTACCCTGAAGCCTGGCGCTGTAAACGACATTACCTTTGGTATGCCGTGGGCCCAAAGCCCAACCAAGGGCGCCAACATTCAATCGCTGGAGCTCCTTTACCTGGCGGATGATAAAGCGCAGGCACTTTTTGACAATTGCTTTAAAATATTGGATGGACCGGAAGGCCCTAACATGACCGTACAGGAAATGAACAATGAGCTGATCATTTACCTGACCAATGAAAAAGGCCGGTCAAACAACTACAAACAATTTAACAACGACTATGAGGAGAAGGATATTTCTATTACCTCCGATCCAACCTCAAGCAATCCCAAGCTGAAAAACCCGGATAAAAACTATCGTTTTGAAGGGTATATCATTTACCAGGTAAAAGATGCGGGCGTAGCCTCCACCGATTTGAGCGACCGCAGCAAAGCCATTCCTATTTTCCAGTGCGACATACAAAACGGTGTTAGCCGCCTGGTGAACTACGAAGCCGATAACCTTATCGGAGGCTTTGTTCCAAAAGTGAAAGTTCAGGGCGAAGACAAAGGCATGAGCTCTACCTTCAAAGTAACCGAAGACGTTTTCTCGGCACTTGAGAACAGGAAGCTGGTGAACAACAAAACCTATTACTTTATGGCGGTTGCCTACGCTTACAACAATTATCTTACCTATGCTCCTGATGTTCCGGCATCGTCTAACCCTGATGCGAACCTGCTGGGCCAGAAAAGGCCATACCTCGAGGGCCGTAAAGTTAAGCGTGCCGCTGGCATTCCTCATATTCCCGAAGTGGAGAAGGATGGAACAGTGGCTCAATCGGCTTACGGCTTCGGGCCTAAAATCACCAGGGTAGAAGGCCAGGGCAACGGTGGCAACATGCTTACACTTATGCAGGAATCGGAAGATGAGATCGTAAATAAATTCTTTAAAGCCGATCTTATGTATGAAAATGCACGCGGTCCTTTAAGCATTAAGGTGGTGGATCCTCTTAACGTAAAAAGCTCTGACTTTTCATTCAAATTCATTAACCAGAGCATTAATTCATTAACACCTCAGCCCGGCACTAATGCCATGGTGGCTAAAGGCACCAATACCTATGTTGGAACCATTGCCGCGCTGAATGTGAATACAACCAGCTGGGAGCTTAAAGATCTGGCAACCGGAACGATCTACCATCCCAACGATATTCGTGGCGGCGACGGTGATACCCTTTACCAAACCATTAAGATTGGCGGTGAATATTATTTCCCTGACCTGGGCTTTTCGTTAAACATAAAGCAAGTGGTGGATCCGGGCCAGGACAGCCTGAACAAATTTACCGACATGCTCACACTTGACACCGACTACCCCGGCCCGCAGCCAGGCGCATTTATCGGTGCCTCCATTAAATATACCAACGGTCAGGCCGACTGGCTCAACTCTGTGCCCGATATAGACGGCACCACTCCGTATAACTGGATTTTATCAGGTACCAGCAAAACCGAAGGTGTTGAAGATGCTTACTACAGTAAAACCACCACCAATCCTAAAACCGTTAAAGCGTTTTACGATCCGAAAAAACAATTCGGCAAAATATTGGGTGGCACCTGGGCGCCTTATCCTTTATGCGCATCCTATTACACCGTTTCCCCAAGCAGCACTTCCTTCCCTTCGCGTATCTTCTGCGGTCCGGGCTTTAGCGGTGCCGCATGGTCGCAGGATTCTTATTTTGCAGAAAATGGATTTGCGATCCAGAACTTATTCAGCGGCGGTTCATATCCTTCGCCGGATAAAGGAAATACCGACCTGCGTAAGCTGGGAAGTGTAGTGGTTGTATTTACCCGCGACAAGAGCAAATGGACCCGCTGTCCGGTTCTTGAAATGCAGGAAAAAGCCCGCTACAGCGAAAACCATGCGATCTTCTTCTCACCGCGTAAACACGGCTCAGTGGATAAAAACGGCGATACTGCCACTACGCACAAAGGCCCTTCAACAGATCCTAGCAGCCCCGACTTTATTTCAGAGCGCGGCATGGGTTGGTTCCCGGGTTATGCGATCAATATCGAAACAGGCGAGCGTTTGAACATGGCTTTTGGTGAAGACAGCTACCAGAAAGAGAATAACGGTAACGACATGCTCTGGAACCCAACGGCCAATTATGATTTCCCATATGCATATACCATGGGTGGAAAACACTTTATCTATGTATTCAGCGGAAACTCTATTAACTCTCAGTTTTACCTCAGCGGTGGTTCAAGCCCGGCTGTGTGGGAACCTACATTCGACGGTAAGCCTTACGGTATTGGGCGCTACGATTATGCCAAGAAGCTGATGGACATTTTCAACAACTTCTTTACGCCTGCAGTTTACTCAGATGCGATGAGCGGCGCTCACCTGGCGCCGATAAATGTGATTGAGCGCGATATCATGTGGGTGAGCATCCCGATGCCAAAACCGGGCTTCTCGTTCAAAAATCCTGCAGATATGCCTTCTGATGTGAAGATACAGATCAACGTATCCAAACCTTACCGCTATGGCTACTCCGGCATTGCCACCATTGCAAAGGGCGATCAGTCGTTTGTGGGCATGAACAAGCTGGTGTCTGTAAACTCACCGAGCATGATGACCACCGATGTAAGCGCCACGCCGCAAAACAACAACTTCCCGATGTATACCTTCAACACCAACGATATTTCGGCTTTATACAACCAGGCGGATGTAGCTAAAAGCTCGCTCGACCTGATCCAGGTAGTGCCAAATCCGTACTATGGGTCGTCGTCGTACGAGTTGCTGAACCGTACCGAAAACCGGGTAAGGATTACCAACCTGCCGAATAAATGCACGATTAAGATCTACAGCATGAACGGGGTACTGATCAGGACCTTTAACCGCGATGTAACCGGGCAGGAAGATCTTTTTGTAGCCAATACCGGTGGTAACGATATCAGGCAAAATAAACGGTCGCCATACCTTGACTGGGATTTGAAAAACCAGAACAACATCTCGGTGGCAAGCGGTCTGTATATTTTCCACATTGATGCTCCCGGAATCGGGGAAAAAGTTGTAAAATGGTTTGGTGTAATGCGCCCGCTGGACGTGCAGAGTTACTAATCTAAAAAGAAAAGAAGAGTATGATCAAAGATTTAAAATATATCGGGTTATCAGCAGTAATGGCTGCCACGTTTGTTTCGAATGCCGGCAATCCGGAACGTGTTGGCCAGGCTGGCGCTAACCAGTTACTTATTAATCCTTACGTGCGAAACGCAGGCATGGTGGGTTCCAACTCTGCCAAGGTGCGCGGTTTGGAAGCCCAGTTCCTCAACATTGCAGGAACCGCTTTTACGCGCAAAACCGAAATTCTTTTTAACCGTTCCAACTGGTTACAAGGAACCGGTATTTTTGTGAACAGCTTTGGATTAACACAAGGTGTGGGCGAAACCGGCACCCTGGGTTTTGGTGTAGTGGCCATCGACGGAGGTAAAATTCCTATCACCACCGAAGAGCAACCCGAAGGAGGTTTGGGTGATTTTACACCTTCCTTCTATAACATAAGCCTGTCTTACGCCAAAATGTTTTCGGATAATATTTACGGCGGTCTTAACGTAAAGCTGCTGAGCGAGCAAATTCCAAACGTATCGGCCAGGGGCATTGCGCTGGATGCCGGTATCCAATACCACACCGGTAAATACGACCAGATCCACATTGGCATTGCGCTGCGTAACTGGGGCCCTAAAATGAAATACCAGGGCGACGGCTTAAGCCGCCAAACCAGCGTGAGCTACGGTAATAACTACCAGCTTACCGTGAACAACCGTTCGGGCTCTTTTGAGCTGCCCGCCCTTGTAAACATTGGCATGGCTTACGACTTTTACCTTACCAGGGATACCGCAGGCCTTTCTAAAACCCACCGCCTGTCGCTTAACGCCACTTACACCTCCAACTCGTTTACCTACGATAACGGATTGTTTGGCATTGAATATGCCTGGAGGGAAATGCTGATGCTGAGGTGCGGCTTATACACCGAAAAAAATATCTTTAACACCGAGCGCCGCACGGTTTATACCGGTCCTGCAGCGGGCATTACGTTTGAAGTGCCTTTCACAGCAAAAAAATCAACCGTTGGCCTCGATTACTCTTACCGGGCTACCAACCCTTTCTCGGGTGTACATAGTTTCGGTATCAGGATAAATATTTAAAAAAATTACTATTTTTGTTATAACATTAAGAGTCCCGGTAATAATCGGGATTCTTTGTTTTTTTAACCTTAACAAGCATGGCACAACAAATTGGATATTATACGGAAGAAGGGCTGCAAAAATTAAAGGATGAATTAAATCATTTACGTACCACCGAGCGCAAAGCCGCCACCCAGGCCATAGTGGATGCAAGGGATAAAGGCGACCTGAGCGAGAATGCCGAATACGATGCCGCCCGCGAGGCGCAGGCCCTTTTGGAGCTGCGCATTTCAAAGCTGGAAGATGTGATTGCCAACGCCCGTATTGTTGACGGGTCGAAAATAGACCTGAGCAAGGTGAGCATTTTAACCACCGTAAAGATCAAAAACCTGAATAGCGGGGCCGCTATGAAATATACCCTGGTGGCCGAAAATGAGGCCGATCTGAAACAGGGTAAAATATCTGTGGATTCGCCCATTGGCAAAGCCCTGCTGGGCAAAAAAGTGGGCGAAAAGGTGGATGTGCAGGCCCCGGCCGGAAAAATCACCCTGGAAGTGACCGACATTACCATTTAGCCATGAGCAGCATTTTTTCGAAAATTGTTGCCGGCGAGATTCCTGCTTACAAAATAGCCGAAGACGATCGTTACCTGGCTTTTTTAGATGCTTTTCCCTTAAAAAAAGGGCATGTGCTGGTAATCCCAAAAAAAGAGGTGGATTATATTTTTGAGCTGGATAACGATACCTACCTGGGGCTGATGCAATTCTCAAAACGCGTAGCCGAAGCCATTAAGTTATCCATTCCCTGTAAGCGCGTATCTATGCAGGTAATAGGCCTCGAGGTGCCGCATGCCCATGTGCACCTTATTCCCATAAACACCATGAGCGATTGCAATTTTGCAAGCGAAAAGCTGAAATTTTCGAAAGAAGAATTTGAAGAAACAGCAAAATTCATTGCGGCACATTTCCGGTAGAATTATTGCTACGAATTTCACGAATTACACCAAGCAGAACAACTTTAGGAAGCAAGAGGCATGACTGCAGGGTACAGGACATAACACTTGGTCATTTAGCTGCAGTTTGGTCTTGCTTCGTGATGTCCTGCCTCTTGTTTCTCCTTGCAACTCAGCAACCTTAATTTAACTTCTTCAGCAGGCTCTTCCAGCTCACGCGCTCTTCCATAAACACGGCCAGGTCTTTAATGGCAATACGGTCCTGCTGCATGCTGTCGCGGTGGCGCACGGTTACAGTTTTATCTTCAAGGCTTTGGTGGTCTACCGTAATGCAATACGGCGTGCCAATGGCATCCTGCCGGCGGTAGCGTTTTCCTACGGTGTCCTTCTCGTCATAAGCCATGTTATAATCAAACTTCAGCTCATTAAAAATACTTTCGGCCAGCTCGGGCAATCCGTCTTTTTTCACCAGGGGAAACACCGCGGCTTTATAGGGCGCCAGGGCAGGGGGCAGGCTCAGCACGCTGCGGGTATCGCCACCCTCCAAACTTTCTTCTTTTAAGGCCGAAGATAAAATGGCTAAAAACAGGCGGTCAAGGCCCACCGAGGTTTCCACCACGTAAGGCACATAGCTCTGGTTCAGCTCAGGGTCAAAATACTGCAGCTTTTTGCCCGAAAACTGTTCGTGTTGCTTTAAATCAAAATCGGTGCGCGAGTGTATGCCCTCCAGCTCTTTAAAACCAAAAGGAAACTGGTGCTCAATATCGCTGGCGGCATTGGCATAATGCGCCAGTTTTAAATGGTCGTGGAAGCGGTATTTTTCCGCGCCCAGGCCCAGCGATAAATGCCAGTTGAGGCGGGTTTGTTTCCAGTGCTCGTACCACTGCATTTCGGTGCCTGGCCTCACAAAAAACTGCATCTCCATTTGCTCAAATTCGCGCATGCGGAAAATGAACTGGCGCGCCACAATCTCGTTTCTGAAAGCCTTACCCGTTTGTGCAATGCCAAAAGGTATTTTCATACGCCCTGTTTTTTGCACGTTGAGGTAATTCACAAAAATACCCTGTGCCGTTTCGGGCCTCAGGTAAATGGTGTTGGCCTCTTCTGACACCGAGCCGATGGAGGTGCTGAACATGAGGTTGAACTGGCGAACATCGGTCCAGTTGCGCGTACCGCTGATGGGGTCAACAATTTCGAGATCAACAATGATTTGTTTTACCTCGTCGAGGTTATTATCGTTGAGCGCCGTTTTAAAGCGCGCATTGATGCTGTCAATTTTTTCCTGGTACTCTTTTACGCGCGCATTGGTGCTGCGAAACATAGCGGCATCAAAATTCTCAAAGCGTTTGGCTGCTTTTTCAACTTCTTTATTGATCTTGTCTTCTATTTTGGCCACGTGCTCTTCAATCAGCACATCGGCGCGGTAGCGTTTTTTGCTGTCCTTGTTGTCAATCAGCGGATCGTTAAAGGCATCAACGTGCCCGCTGGCTTTCCAGGTGGTGGGGTGCATAAAAATAGCGGCGTCAATGCCTACAATATTTTCGTGCATCTGCACCATGGCCTTCCACCAGTATTCGCGTATGTTTTTTTTGAGCTCGGCGCCCAGCTGCCCGTAATCGTATACGGCGCTCAATCCATCATAAATTTCGCTGCTTTGAAAAATAAAGCCATACTCTTTGCTGTGCGAAATAATGTTCTTAAAAAAATCTTCAGGTTTTATGTTGCTCATGCGTTCAAATCAGGGATCAAAAATAATATTTTTAAGGGCAGGGCCTTTTAATTTATAGTTTAAGTTTTTGGGGTTTATCAGCTCACCGGTAAATTGTCAATAAGCCTGATACGGCCCACAAAACAGGCAATAACGGCCACGTAGCTTTTGCCGGGCTCGGGCTGCGATACAATTTTCAGCGTTTCGGCTTCGCAAATTTCGTAATAATCCAGCCTCATCAGCGGCTGGGCCTGCGTTTGCGCCAGTACAAAGGCTTTGGCAGCGGCAATGCCTCCGGTGCCCATCAGCCGGTTGGCCTGTTGCATCATTTTTGGAAGCAGTGCGGCAATGGCCCTTTCTTCAGCATTTAGCAGGGTATTGCGCGAGCTCATGGCCAGTCCGTCGGCCTCGCGCAAAATGGGGCAGGGCACCACCTCTATGGGCGAGTGCATTTGTTGCACCAGGGCTTTAATGATCATTACCTGCTGGTAATCCTTACTGCCAAAATAAGCCTTATGAGGCGCTACGATCATAAAAAAGCGTTTTACCACCTGCGCCACTCCGTTAAAATGCCCGGGACGGTGCTCGCCCTCCAGGGTGGTGTTCAGGTAGCCAAAATCAAAGGTTTCTTTTTCGTCGTTGGGGTAAATTTCATTTACTTCGGGCAAAAAAACGGCGTCGCAACCGGCTTTTTCAAGCAGTTGTATGTCTTTTTCAGGGGTGCGGGGATAACGTTCCAGGTCTTTTTTATCGTTAAACTGGGTGGGATTTACAAAAATGCTGCACACGGTTATGTCGCATTCCTGTTTGGAGCGGGCTATCAGCGATACGTGACCCGGGTGAAGGGCTCCCATGGTGGGTACAAACCCTATGGTTTTCTGAGCCGTTTTAGCATCTGCCAGATAGGCAGTAATATCGGCTATTTTGGTGAAAATTAACATCAATCAGGCCATAAAGCTACAATTTACTTTGAAAATTGGATTATTTTTTCTTAATTTTGTGTTATAATTAAAAAGGAGTTTATTATCGTATGAAGAAAGCAAGAGTCCTTTTTGTTTCTCAAGACATCACCCCGTATTTAGACGAAACATATATCGGCAAGATCGCCAGAAAATTGCCACAGGGTATTCAGGAACGCGGAAAAGAGATCCGGACATTTATGCCAAAATATGGCTCCATTAACGAAAGGAGGCACCAGCTGCACGAAGTGATCCGCCTTTCCGGAATGAACATGGTGATAAACGACGTGGATCACCCCCTGATCATTAAAGTGGCCAGTATCCCAACCGCCCGCATGCAGGTGTATTTTATCGACAACGAGGAGTATTTTGGCCGCAAAGCCACCCTTACCGATAAAACCAGCGGCAAATATTTTGACGATAACGACGAGCGCGCCATGTTTTTTGTACGCGGCGTAGCCGAAACCGTTAAAAAGCTTGGCTGGCAGCCCGACATTATTCACTGCCACGGCTGGTTTACCTCGCTCATGCCTTTGTACATCAAAAAATATTATGCCGAAGATCCTTTGTTTGCCGATACAAAAATAGTGGTATCGCTTTACGAGGACGAATTCCCTAAAAACCTGAACAAAAAATTTGTTGAAAAGCTTGGTTTTGACGGATTCGGTAAAAAAGACCTGAAACACATTGCTGAAGAGGCCAATCACCTCAACCTGATGAAACAGTCGATAGAATTTGCCGATGGCATCATACAGGGCGCCGAGCGCATCAATCCCGAAATTGAAAAATTCATAAAAAAATCGGGCAAGCCTTTCCTGCCATTTAAAAATGAGCTGGAATACATGGACGCCTTTAATGAGTTTTACGACGAGATGCTGGAAGAAGCCAATGTGCTGAGCTAAGGCGGAAATACATTAATAAAAAAGCCCTTTGTGCAAGCAAAGGGCTTTTTTTATTGGCGATTATTTTTTGTAAACGAAAATGATACAGAGCCAGGCCGGCAGGATGCAAGACGGATTTTGGTTTAATTTATCGGGGATTTTGGTTTTGCTTCTTGTTGTCCTGCATCGGGCTCATAAACAGATTCCCAAAAAAAACTAAATCGCCCAAAGCTGGGCAATAATACTTATTTTTGCCCCTTATCTTTATTTTTAGTGAAGCTTACAATTAAAATAGCCTGTGCGCTCCTGTTTATGGCCCTGCTGGCCGCCTGCAAAAAAGATAATAAGGTGCTGGGCGTTGATGTGCAGCCACAGGACGATGCGCTGAATGCAGAATTCAACGCCAGCACACCGGTGTTGGCATACACGCAGAAATACGACTCCATTGCCTCTATTAACGACCGGTACAAATACCTGGGGATTAACAAAGACCCATATTTTGGCACCACCGAGGTGGGCCTGTACCTGGCGCCCAATATTCCCGACGGAAAAACCTACGTGTCGTTTGGCGACGACGCCAACCTCACTTCCTCTGAGCTGATACTAACCGTTTATAACCTGGGCGTGAGCTTTATCGGCAAAGCCGGCGCGCAGGTTACCTATTCTGTTTTCCCAATCACCACGGCTCCCGATCCTGCCAAGGTGTATTATTCGGGCTACGATGGTTTTCATCAAACCAACGGCTCGGTGCTGGGCGTTTTTACAGGCAGCTACACCACGCTTAATAACAAGGTGGTGCTGCGCATTCCCATGGATAACAATTTTGCGAAAGCCATTCTCAACAATCCGCAATACCTTGTGGATAATGCCACTTTTCAGAGCATTTACAAGGGCTTTTACATTAAGAGCAGCCTGAATGGCGATGAGGGCATTATTACCATGTTTGACCTGGAGGATGACCTGAGCGGTTTTTATTTGTATTATCAAAACGGCACGCCTTCGGCCACCAAAACCGACAAGGTGTTTCGCTTTACGTTTGGCGGTGTAACCCCTGTAAGGTACAACGTGGTGAAGCACGATTTTCAGAATGGCAGCAGCAGCCTGCAGCAGCAGGTAAGCGGCGCTGACACCCTGCAGGGCGGCAATAACTTGTTTTTAAAAGGCATGGGCGTATCCAAAGTG
The DNA here is from genome assembly GCA_044221905.1 of Bacteroidia bacterium. GTDB lineage: Bacteria > Bacteroidota > Bacteroidia > B-17B0 > Aurantibacillaceae > Aurantibacillus. Next base: position 1,132,934 of record JBGAOE010000001.1, on the reverse strand, counting down.
AGGTTGTACCTGCCGCAGCTCAGCAGTTTCAGCGATTCTTTTTCGGTGGCTGTAAACAGGGCCGAGCTGGTATTGCGCCTCGATCCCACGTTCAGCACCGTAGGCTATAAGCCGCCGGCAAAACTGTGCCTGTTGCCGGCCGATTCGGTTGGCCGCGAGCGTTACGCCCTGGACCAGGTTAATTCTACCGATGCCGCCCGGTATGACGGGAATTACGACAGCACCAACAAGCGTTATGTATTTAACATAGCCCGCCATGTGCAGGGCATTTTATCGGGCCGCAAAAAAAACAACGGCTTTTACCTGGTAATAGCCGATGCCAGCAGCCTGCTCACTTATGCGCCGGTTTACAACGGCTCCACCAAGGAGTTGTTTCTGGTGCGGCGCGACACGTATATTGAGCGTGTGGTGCTGGCAGGCAGCAACCAGCCGGCCCTTAAGCCGGTGCTCAACATGAGCTATGTTAAATTCAGGCACGATTAGCGTTTACATTTCTATTTAATATCTTTACCGCATGCCTCATCCGCAGGGTTTGCATCACGTATTGGGTATTGCCGTAAGCGAGGGCGCGCCGGCCTGTCTTGTGTATTGCGAACAAATCACCGCGCGGCTGCAGCACAGCTGTCACTTTATATTTAAGCATTCATTAAAAATAAATTACCGCATTACCAGCAGCCTGGCTGAGTTCGAAAGCAGTGACGGACTGAAGGTTAATTATTCTGCAACACCGCTTCCACAGGTTGTTCAAATAATTCCACAGCTGTTGCTGTTCGAAAAAGGCATTTCCGAAACGGTGCCCCGGCCTTTTTTAAAAAATAACAGGATCTGGTTTTTTGAAAACGGCTCCGGCCAGGATAACGTTTTGCACTTTGACGTTTTTGCAGCCGTGTTTTATTTTATTTCGCGTTACGAAGAGTGGCAATCCTTTGCCCCCGATGCGCACGGGCGTTTTGAGCTTAGCACCTCGCTGCTGTTCAGGCACGGGCAGCACCTGAAGCCGGTGGTGGATGGATGGGTGGCAGAACTGAAAGAGTTGCTGGGGAAGTGTTACAGCACGCCGCTGCCTCAAGCACACTTTAAAGCAATCAGCAGCATAGATGTTGACAACCTGTTTGCATACCGTCACAAGGGTTTTGTAAGAACCGCAGGCGCATGCCTGAAAGACCTGGTCAAATTTGATTTTAAAAATCTCGCCGGCCGTTTGCGCACCATTGCCGGTCGTCAGCGGGATCCCTTTGATATTTATGATGACGTAGCTGAATTTTGCAAAAACCATCACGTACCGCTTTTTTGGTTTTTTTTGTTTCGCAGCGGCACCGCTTACGATCGTACGGTAAGCCCACGCTCGGGCGCCTATAAAGCGGTGATCAAAAAATTAAAAAACGCCGGCGCTTTTATCGGGCTTCATCCTTCTTATTACACCGTATCGCAGCCTGCGCAGCTGCAAAAAGAGATCCGCGATTTTTCGGCAACATCGGGCAGTGCCGTTCATTTATCGCGCCAGCATTTTTTACGTTTTAATATTAAAACCACACCGCAGGCTTTAATACAGCAGGGCATTGCCGTTGATTTTACCATGGGCTACGCATCAGGTGCAGGGTTTAGGGCCGGCACCGCGCAACCGTTTTATTATTACGATTTTTTGGAAGAGCAAACCGCTGATCTGCTGTTTGTTCCGTTCTGCGCGATGGATGGGGCTTACCTGGTATACCGGCAGGTGAGCGCCGCTGAGGCAGAAGAGGAATTATGGCAGCTGGCCCTCGAAGTAAAAAAAACAGGCGGTGTGTTTATGACGGTGTTTCACGAGCGCACGTTTTTTAACCACTTATACCCTGGTTTTGGCCCTTTATATAAAAACCTGCATCAACGGCTAAAAGATCTTCGGGACTGAAAATTTGGTGTATCTTTGCAGTATGAAGTTCACTGCCTATTCTCTAGTTTTTTCGTGCCTGTCAGTTCTTTTGTTCAACTCGTGCAAAAACGATCTGAAGCTGAACGCTCCGTATAAGGAAATTCCGAGTATTTATGCGATGCTTAATCCGCAGGATAAGATCCAGATGATCCGGATCAACAAAGTGTTTCTTGGTGAAGGCGATGCCAACCAGATGGCACAGGTGGCAGATTCTATCAATTACCCTGCCGGCGATCTGCTTGTAACTTTAACCCGTTTTTCAAATGGTTCGCAAATACCTGCCACGCCCAACGGCAACAAGCAGGTGATCACCTTCCGCGATTCGGTGGTGCAGGCGGCTGACGGCGCCTTTAATAAAACGCAGCGCGTATACGTAACTTCCGATCCGCTTTTTAAAACCGGCGATTATGTGCTTACGGTTAAAAACATTAAAACCAACAACGTATTTACAGCCCGCTCCACTGCGCTCGACAGCATCAATGGCAGCACGGGCATACGCCCGCTTACGATCAATCCCCTGTATCCTTACCCGCCCAACACCAGCCTTGCTGAGTACGTAGATTATCAGAACTATGACATCAGCGTGAGGTATCTGCCTAACGAAGCCAAGCTGTACCAGTTGGTGATCCGCATGCATTTTTACGATTCGCTGTTTAACCACCAGAAAACATATAATTACGTGGATTATGCCTTTGGCAATAAAAACGCAAAAGATGTGGAAAAAATTGGCTTGGCCTCGTACATTAACAATACGGCCAAGCGGGCCGACCTGTTTGCAGCAACCGGCATCAACCTGGGTAAAATGAAGCTGAACGATAATATTTACGGCCGGAAAATGTATAAGATAGAATTCCTTATTTATTCTACCACGCAGGATTATTTGGATTACCTCCAGTTTGTTTCACCCTCGCTCAGCATTACTCAAAACAAGCCGCTTTACTCCAATTTTAAAGACCGTGCCGCCCTTGGTATTTTTACATTCCGCACCCGCTGCTCGGTGGTGAAGGAAATGTCCACTTCGTTTATATCGGAGTTTGCCTACAATAAAAGCACCTGCATTTACCGTTTTTATACGGCTCAAATGGGCCAGCCGGGCTGTAATTAAACCTGACAAAAGCCCGCCGGCGCTGCCCTTAAAGCGACATTTTTTTAGAATTTAATAGGGCTTGGGTGACATCCTGTCATAAATTTAACGTCTTTCCCTTTTGGCATGTTAATTGAGGTTTTCTTTTTGAAAATTTACAATTATTATGGGAAAAATCATAGGAATAGATCTAGGAACCACCAATAGCTGCGTGTCGGTTATGGAAGGCAATGAGCCGGTGGTGATCGCCAATAACGAGGGTAAGCGCACCACGCCTTCGGTTGTGGCTTTTGTTGAAGGCGGCGAACGCAAAGTGGGCGACCCGGCCAAACGTCAGGCCATCACCAATCCTAAAAAAACAGTTTACTCGATTAAACGTTTTATGGGCCACACGTTTGATGAAGTTGCTTCAGAAGTGTCGCGTGTGCCTTATTCGGTGGTTAAGGGCGATAACAACACCCCCCGTGTACAGATAGACGACAGAAAATATACGCCGCAGGAAATATCGGCCATCATTCTTCAAAAAATGAAAAAAACGGCCGAAGATTACCTGGGCACCGAGGTAACCGAAGCGGTGATTACCGTGCCCGCTTATTTTAACGACGCACAGCGCCAGGCTACAAAGGAAGCGGGCGAAATTGCCGGGTTAAAAGTAAAGCGCATCATTAACGAGCCCACTGCTGCGGCACTGGCTTATGGCCTTGACAAAAAGAACAAGGAAATGAAAATTGTGGTGTTTGACTGCGGTGGCGGTACCCACGACGTTTCGGTGCTTGAGCTGGGTGACGGTGTGTTTGAAGTAAAAAGCACCGACGGTGATACCCACCTGGGTGGCGACGACTTTGACCAGGTAATCATTGACTGGCTGGCCGACGAATTTAAAAAAGACGAAGGCATTGACCTGCGCCATGACCCGATGGCCCTGCAGCGCTTAAAAGAAAGCGCTGAAAAAGCCAAGATCGAATTATCAAACTCTACCAGCACCGAAATTAACCTGCCATACATTATGCCTGTAAACGGCATTCCTAAGCACTTGGTGAAATCCCTTACCCGCGCAAAATTTGAGCAACTGGCCGACAGCCTGATCCAGCGCACCATTGAGCCCTGCCGGTCAGCGCTTAAAAACGCCGGCTTATCGGCTACCGATATCAACGAGATCATCCTCGTGGGCGGTTCCACCCGCATTCCGGCCATACAGGCTGCTGTTGAAAAATTCTTCGGCAAAGCGCCTAATAAAAGCGTGAACCCCGATGAGGTGGTGGCTTTGGGTGCTGCCATACAAGGCGGTGTATTAACCGGCGAAGTGAAAGACGTGCTGCTGTTAGACGTAACCCCTCTATCCTTGGGTATTGAAACCATGGGCGGTGTATTTACCAAGCTGATAGAAGCCAACACCACCATTCCTACCAAAAAGTCGCAGGACTTCAGCACGGCGGCCGATAACCAGCCATCGGTGCAGATTGTGGTGTACCAGGGCGAGCGCCCTATGGCCAAAGATAACCGCAAGCTGGGCGAATTTAACCTGGACGGCATTCCGCCGGCACCGCGTGGTGTGCCCCAAATTGAAGTAACGCTGGATATTGATGCCAACGGTATTTTAAATGTGAGCGCCAAGGATAAAGCCACCGGCAAGTCGCACAACATCCGCATTGAAGCCAAAAGCGGTTTGAGCCAGGAAGAAATTGACCGGATGAAACGTGAAGCGGAAATGAACGCCGATGCCGATAAAAAAGCGAAGGAAGAAGTGGAGAAGCTGAACGAGGCGGATACCAATATTTTTCAAACGGAAAAACAGCTGAAAGAATACGGCGATAAAATTCCGGCAGAAAAGAAAACCGCTATTGAAAATGCGCTTACCGAATTAAAATCGGCGCATGCCTCTAAAGACCTGGATAAGATCAGCGCAGCGCTTACCACGCTGAACGCTGCCTGGACCGCTGCGAGCGAAGATATGTACAAAGCTACACAGCAGCAGCAGCAGGGCGGCGATGGGCAGGCCAACAACCAGGGCGGTGCACAAAACAATCAACAAGGTGGCAACGCTGAAAATGTAACCGATGTTGATTTTGAAGAAGTAAAATAGAAAACAACAATCTCTCCATAGAAAATCCCTTCGGAAAAACCGGAGGGATTTTTTTATTTTCTTTTGTAACTTATTGAAAACAGGCGCCTATAAGCGTAGCACCCTGCCACACACTGTGGTAAAAGGCAACGGTTTATAAATCGTTAGTTTATTTAACGCGTTGATTTTCAGATTTTTATAATGACATAAAGCGGTGGCATCCTTTTCGCCTCATGGCTGTTATACTTTAAAAAAAATACGAACTCATGAAAAAACTATTTGCACCGGCATTATGCCTTGGACTGTTACTAACGTCAGCTGTTTCTTTAGCTTCTGTAAACTCTTTACCGGGTGTTTATACACCAGCGGCTGATGATGACAAGCGCCAGGCCATAAAGCCTGAGGAGCTGCCTGAACCTATTAAAAAAACACTGGCCACCGATACGTACAAAGACTGGACCGTGAAAGAAGCAAGCCTGGTGAGCAGGCATCCTTCTCCGGAAACCATGGCTACGGCTGATGCAGGAGCTTCTTATTATGAAGTGACCTTAACAAAAGACAAAGAAAACAAGATTTTTAAATTTCATAAAGACGGCACACTTTTGAAATAAAAACAAGTTTTCAAGTTTTTTGTGAAAGCCGGCCTTGTCCGGCTTTCTTTTTTGGATTACATTTAGAGGACTATTTCCTCAAAACCTCATTTATGACAAACATTTTACTTGTAGAAGACGATGCGGCGTTTGTTCATTTAATAGAAAATTTCCTGAAAAAAAAAGGCTATTCGGTAAGCTCAAAACCCAATATAAAAGAGGCCGCGGCCGAGCTGTTAAAGGCCGATTATAAGCTCATTCTGCTGGATTATAATTTGCCCGACGGTACCGCGTTTGACCTGATCGGTCATTTGCAGGCCACGGGCTCAAAAATTCCCGTTATTATTATGACGGGTTTTCACGATGTGCGCACGGCGGTAAAAGCCATACATCTTGGCGTGGCCGATTACATTACCAAGCCGGTTAATCCCGAGGAGCTGATGATGCTGATTAACCAAACCCTGCGCCCGCGTGAGAGCCAAGGCCAGCGGACGGCTGTGAAAAGCGAAGGCTTTGTAAAAGGCAGGAGCGATATTGCAAAAGAGCTTCAGCGCCATGTAGAGCTGATTGCACCCACCAACATGTCGGTGATTATACAGGGCGAAAGCGGCACGGGCAAAGAAAACATAGCCCGCAGCATTCATCAAAACAGCACCCGCAGCAAAGGGCCTTTTGTAGCCATCGATTGTGGCGCTCTTTCAGACGAGCTGGCCTCCAGCGAATTATTTGGCCATGTAAAAGGCGCGTTTACAGGTGCAGTGGCCGATAAAAAAGGCGAGTTTGAAATGGCAAACGGCGGCACTTTGTTTTTGGATGAGGTAGGCAACCTGAGCTATGCCGTGCAGGTAAAGCTGCTCAGAGCCGTTCAGGAGCGTGAGATACAGCCGGTAGGCGGCAACAAGCTTACCAAAGTGGATGTACGCATTATTACCGCCACCAACGACGATCTGAAGAACAGTGTCAAAAACGGATCATTTCGAGAGGATCTTTATCACCGGCTGAATGAGTTCAGCATACAGGTACCGCCACTGCGACAGCGGCAGGAAGACCTGGAGCTGTTTATTCATTATTTTATAGACCAGGCCAACACTGAGCTGGGCAGGCAGGTGAAAATTGTTTCGGACAATGTGATGGCTATTTTTAAAAGCTATGATTGGCCGGGCAATTTGCGCGAGCTTAAAAACATCATTAAGCGCGCCGTGCTTTTGGCGTCGGGCGAACAGATCACCCTCAGCGACATTCCGGCCGATATGCGTGCCGGCGACTCGCCGGCATCTGCCACGTTGCCGGTAAAAAAAGAAATCACCGATCTTAAATCGATGAATGAGATCAATGAAAAAGAGCTGATCATAAAAACCCTGCAGGAAGTAAAATACAATAAAACCAAGGCAGCTGCTATTCTTAACATCGACCGTAAAACTCTATACCTTAAAATTGTGCGTTACGGCATTGATGGGTAGTACTAAAGCAAAGCAATCAGCCGTTCCCTTACCTTTTTATTTGCTTCCCTTGCACGGGCAATGAAGCCGGCCACCAGAGCCTTTTCAGGCGCAGTTTCGCTCAGTGCACTTTTTTCTAATAACCTCAGTTGATGAGATAGTTGATTAAGACCTATTTGCCCCATTTTGGAAGACAGGCGGTGGCTGATCTCTGAAACTTTTTTCCAGTCGCCGGCTTCTGCGGAGTGCTCGAGTCCGTCTATGTCCAGCTGTGCTTGTGCATTGAGCAATTCCAAGTTTTTTCGCAGTAGTTCCTTATCGCCCATGCACATGGATTCGATCAGCGACAGGTTAAAACTGTCGTGGTGCGCTTCCGTGCTTTTGGGAGTGTACATATCCGAAGAATAAAAAAGCTCCTCCAGGTCTTTTTCGCGAAAGGGCTTTAGCAGCACCCTGTCAAAGCCCAGCATGGTGATCACTGCTTTTTCTTCCGGCAGGGCCTGGGCCGTTAGCGCCACAAATTTAACGCCGGCATCCACTTTTTCTTTTAAAAGCGGGTAAAGCTCGTAGCCGCTCATACCAGGCATGCGCATGTCCATCAGCACCAGGGTGATATCGCTCCAGTTGCCTTGCAGGGCCTGTTCCGGATCGGTATAGCACACATGATCGATGCCGTGTTTTTTTAAAATGGTTTCGCACAGGCTTACAATAAATGCGTCGTCATCAATCACCGCCACTTTGCCGTTGTAAACCCATTCGCCGCTTTTAATAGCCGCTTGTTTCTGCAGGTTAGGAGCCAGCGAGCGCAGATAGCTGATTTTAACAATAAACAATGAGCCTGCGTTTTTTTCGCTTTGCACGTCAATGCGCCCTCCCTGCATTTCGGTGAGGGTTTTCACTATGGTGAGGCCAAGCCCTGTGCCGCCATACTGGCGCTGCGTGCTTTCGCCGGCCTGCTCAAAGGATTTGAAAATACGCTTCATTTCCTCCTCCGTCATGCCAATGCCGGTATCTTTCACTTCGAAGGTGAACTCTGTTTTTTTATGGCCGGCGTTTTTTGAATACACATAAAAAGCTACCTCGCCCTGCAGCGTAAACTTAATGGCATTGCCCAGCAAGTTATAAAGGATCTGTTTTAAGCGAAAGGCGTCGCCCGAATAAAGGGTGTTGCCTACAATGTCGCTTTTAAATCGGAAGCGGATATTTTTCTTTTCGGCCTGGCTTTCCATAACGTCCGATACTTCGGCCAGCACTTCACTGATGTCGAAATCCTGCTTTTCGAAGGCAAACTTCCCTGAAACAATGCGGCTGTAATCCAGCACTTCGTTCACAATCTGGAGCAGGTATTCCGACGAGCTGTAGATGGCTTCCAGCGCTTCTTTGCGGGGCTGCGCCTGGTCTTTTACCTGTTCGGCATATCCTATTATAGCCTGCAGCGGGGTTCTGATCTCGTGGCTCATATTGGCCATGAAGCGGTGTTTTACCTGCTCCAGGTGCTCGGCGCGCTCTTTGGCCTCTATCAGCTCCAGCCGGTTGCGGTTGGTTTGCGAAATGTCTGAAAAAATAAGAAAAATGATAATGAGCGCCAGCACAAAAAAAACAACCAGAACAGCCCCCACTCTTGTAAATGCCGTATCAAACACGTCGATCAGCGAAGCCGTGTTGCCCTGCATGTCGCGGATCTCCTCCTGCTGGATCTGGTGCAGCAGCTGCTGCAATTCGTTAATAAACACATTGCTGGCCGAAGTGAGCTTCAGCTCGTGGTCAATAAGCCCGGAGCCCGTTTGATGCTGCTTTTTTTCTATGCCGGCAATTACCTGCTCCATGTCTTTTATAAAGCTGTCGCGCTGGCTGATGGCAAAAGTGTCAATTGTTACCTGCACATCTTCGGTTACCAGCTGCTCGGGGTTCTGCACTTCGGGCTGGCTGTTTTTTTTACGCCCGAACAGGCGCCTGAAAAAGGATTCTTTCTTTTCGGGTTTTTTAACCTCGTTGGCCGGTGCCGGCACCGTGGTGGTGGTTACCACACTTTTTCGGGTGGTGCGCACCACGCCGCTGTCGGGCCGCTTGATGTTTTTACTGAAGTAATCGGAAAGATTCCGGATGTCTTTGGTTAAGGAAAGGCTGTTGCGAAAATCCAGGTAGTTGCGAAACAGCTCGTCGCGCTCGCCGAGTATTTTTTGCATGCGCCCGATGCGGCTGAGCTGGAACGTGTCGGCCTGGCAATGTATTTTCAGCGAATCGAGCAGCATCACAATCTGCCTGGTTTCACCGGTGAAGGATGCATAGGGCTTATCCGGAAACTTGAGCACCTGCAGCTTCTGCACCTGGTCGAGCCGGTGTATTTTTTGAAAAAGGGTATTCACAAGGGCCAGCTTTGGGTTAGGGCTCGAAATGGCATCGATGGTGCTGAATGTTTCTTTAAACACCAGGCGGGCAATCACCCACGAGAAAAAAGCCACCAGGCACCCGAAAAAGAAAGTGACGATAATTTTGTTGCGGATAGACTGGAGCGCAAACTTTTTCCTGAAACTGTGCATAATCCCATGTGCGCAATGCGCTTCAATAAAAGTAAAAAATACGCAGCGAAAACAAATAAAAATATGCTCCTAACTTACGTTAAAAACAGGTTAATGGTTTTAGTCCCCGGGCAGGATTAATTACTTGTATTTTGTTATATTTGAGTACTACAGGAATGGAAAAAATTCATAAGGGTACTACATTAGCTGTTGTTCTTGACCTTGCAGCTTTGGCCTGCTTTTTTCCCGGGTATTACCTGGCGGCCGGCCTGCTGTCGCTCGCCGCGTATTTTTCGGCCATGAAAGAAGTGGCCAAGTATACCAGCCGCTTCCAGTTTATAACCGTTCTCGCCTCTTCGCTTATCGCCAGCCTGGCGCTGGAAATCCCGCTGCTTCATTTCCCTTTTCTCACATTGGCCCTGTTTATGGCGGCTGCCGGCTCTATCGGCCGGATGATGTATTTTTACAAGTTTTCTTATACAGGATATCCCTGGTTTGAGCCCCTGCTTTTTTTTATTTCGGCCGGCCTTTATGCGGTGGGAAACCTGCTTGAGAATTACGGCTGGAAAGGCTGGCTGTTTCCCTTACCCATACTGATATTTAATGGCGTGCTGGGCTGGGGCATTGTAAAAGATAAAAAACAATTGCTGGCCAAAACCCTTGGTGGCTACAAAGTGCAAATAGGGCGGATTGCAAGCGATTTTGCACTGCCAGACCAGGATGGGAATGTTGTGCGCCTGTCGGATTATAAGAATATACGCCACGTGTTGCTGGTGTTTGTGCGTGGCGACTGGTGCCCCGGCTGCCACATGATGCTGCGCACCTATGAAAAGAATAACCACGTATTCCTTAAGAAGAATATATTTGTAATGGCAATAGGGCCCGACCCGGTGGGGGTGAACCGCGATATGGTGTCGCGCCTGGGACTTGATTTTAAAGTGTTGTCGGACGAGAACCAGAAAACTGCCATGGATTATGGTGTACAAATGAACGAGTACGACAATTCGTTTGCAGAAAAATATGAAGTGGGCATCCCCTTGCCGGCCTCTTTCCTGGTTGACAGGCAGGGTATTGTGCGTTATGTGTCGCGACCCGATAAGGTAGGGGAGTTTTTAAATCCTTCGCTCATTTTTCCGATTATTGAACAGCTTGATGCCTGACCTGAACCATACAACGCTTACCATTCTTTGCCTGGTGCTGTTTGCAGCGGCAGCGTATATGCTGTTTTATTTTTTACGCGCGCGCAAAAATGCGGGGGTGTTTATTAAGCAGCTCGATAACTACAACAGCATTATCGACCAGGCCAACGATGCCATGCTGGTAATTGATATTGCCGATGGAAAGGTGCACCAGTCGAACCCTGCCGCCGAAAAACTGCTCGAATACGGACACGATGAACTGTCGAAACTAACCCTGTTTGAGCTTCATCCCCGCGAATACCTGAACCAAAGCTCGGCCATAGTGGCCGACGTATGGGAAAAGGGCGGCATGATTTATAAGGATATTCCTTTTATAACAAAATCGGGGAGGCTTATCCCGGTGGAATGTTCTGCCAGTGTGGCTCCTTTTGCCGGCCGGCCGGCTGTGATCATTTATGCGCGCGATATTGCTGAGCGCCTGAGGCTGGAGCAGGAGATTCAGGCAAAAAACAAAATTATTGAAGAAAAAAATATTGCCATACAGGACAGCATTAATTACGCGCGCCGCATCCAGCTAAGTATTTTCCCCACCGAGCAGGAAATGAACACGGCCCTGAACGAGCATTTTATTTTATACAAGCCCCTGAGCGTGGTAAGCGGCGATTTTTACTGGATGACCCACGTAACCACCGACACCGACAGGAGCAAGCTGGTGGTGCTGGCAGTGGCAGATTGCACAGGCCATGGCGTGCCCGGCGCATTGATGAGCATTGTAGGCAATACGTTGCTGAACCAAACCATTAAAAATCCAAACATAAACACACCGGCCGAGGTGCTTGATTTTTTAAATTCAGAACTTCCCAAAAATTTAAAACACCAGAAAGACAGCGGTTATATGCGCGATGGCATGGATATTGGCTTATGTGCCGTGGATCCTGAAAAAATGCTGCTGCATTTTGCCGGCGCCAATAATTCGCTTTACCTGGTAAGGGCCGGGCAGCTTACAGAGCTGAAAGGCGACCGGCAACCCATTAGCGCTGCCACCGACCTTGAGAAGAAACCGTTTACAAATGAAACGATAACCCTGCAGCGCAACGATTGCATTTATCTTTTTACCGATGGCTATGCCGACCAGTTTGGCGGCGGACAGGGAAAAAAATTCCTCGACAAGCGCCTGAAAGAGCTGCTGACAGAAATATACAACAAGCCCATGGCTGAGCAGAAGAGCGTTCTGGCAAACCAGTTTGAATCCTGGCGCGGCACACTTGACCAGGTAGACGATGTGCTGATCATCGGGTTTAGAATTCCCTGATGCGATGAACCGGCCAGCATTTCCCCTTAGTAAACAAATAGCTTATGCCTGCGGTATGATGGGCTGGAGTATACTGATCAACTTGATCAGCGTAATGCTCGTTTATTTTTACCTTCCGCCCGATACCAGCGGCTTGCCTACGCTTATTACCCAGGCGGCTGTATTTGGATTATTTAATATCGTGCCGCTTGTGATGTCGGCCGGCCGCCTGGCCGATGCCTTTTACGACCCTTTTATTGCCCAGTTGAGCGACAGGAGCCTTCATCCTAAGGGGCGGCGTATTCCATTCATGAAAAAAGCCATACTGCCCTCCCTGGTTTTTTGTGTGCTTGTTTTTTATCCCTTAAAACAGCACGAAGATCATCTGAATTTATTGTGGTTAATTATTACCCTGATTGGGTTTTATATTTCTACCACTACTTATTTTATTCCCTATAATGCCTTATTGCCCGAGCTGGCTCCTGGAACCGATGATAAGATCAGGCTGGCCACCTGGCAATCGGTGGGATTTGTGATGGGCATTGGCATTGCCTCCAACGCCTTCAACCTCGCAAGCCTCTTTCAGGGACCATCGCTTTCATACATCAGAGCCATACAGCTCACGGTTTTATTTTTATCGTTGCTTGCGGCCATATTCATGCTGATTCCTATACTGGCTATTGATGAGAAAAAATACAGCCGAAGCAGACCCAGCTCCGTGCCAATGACCTTGGCTCTGAAACAGGCACTAAGGAATAAAAACTTCCTGTTCTTTCTGGTAGCCGATTTTTCCTATTTCATTGCTGTAACCATTATTACCTCGGGCCTGGTGTATTTTGTTACGGTACTCTTGCCATTCAAAGAAACGGTTGGTAACAAATTGATGATTATGATGGTGCTTATTTCATTTGTTTTTTACCCCGTGGTGAATTACTTGGCCGTGCGTATTGGTAAAAAGCCAATTGTAATAGTTTCCTTTTTACTTTTGGCTGTCGTTTTTGCCGGCATTTACTTTCTGGGTAATGTTGCTATGAACCCGGCTTTGCAGATAGGCCTGCTGATTGGCCTGGCAGCCATTCCGCTGGCCTCGCTCAATATTCTGCCCAATGCTATCCTTGCCGAAATTATTGAAAAAGACAGCAGGGATACCCGCGAAAACAAAGAAGCGATCTATTTTGCGGTAAGGTATTTTTTTGTTAAGATCGCACAAACGCTGGGCATTGGGTTGTTTACCATGCTTTTAATGTATGGGAAAAATACGGGCGACGACCTGGGCATCCGGCTCAACGGAGTGTTTGGACTTGTTATGTGTGTGCTCGCCGCACTTATTTTTGCCGGGTTCCGGGAGAAGAGGTGAATTCAATATTCAAAATTGGACAGAGCTTATCTGTTGATATTGTTAGGCCGGGTATACACCAGCTGCATCACGTTAATGTTGCGCATGGCAAATGCGGCTTCGCAATAGCAGAGGTAGTAATTCCATTTACGGATAAAGTATTCGTCAAATCCTATTTTTAAAACCTCGTCCAGCTTTTTATTAAACTCGCGGTGCCAGATAGAAAGCGTGTGGGCATAATGCAGGCCAATGTCTTTCAGGTCAACCAGGGTAAGATCGCCGGTGGCATTTACGGCCTTGTTTATTTCGCTTACGGATGGAAGCAGCGACCCGGGAAAAATATGTTTCTGGATCCAGTCTACATTGTTTTTAAGGCTTTCAAAGCGCGAATCGGGGCAGGTGATCACCTGCAGGGCAAAGATGCCGTCTTTTTTTAGAAGGGCGGCGCATTTTTTAAAATAGGTGGTGTAAAACTCAGCGCCAACGGCTTCCAGCATTTCTATGGAAACTATTTTACTGAAGCTCCCGGTAATATGCCGGTAATCCTGCAGCAGCACGGTTATTTTATCAGAAAGACCTTCTTCTCTGACCCGCCCAACGGCCAGCTTGCGCTGTTCTTCGGAAATGGTGAGCGTGGTTACTTTGCAGCCGTAATGTTTGGCCATATAAATGGCATTGCCGCCCCAGCCGCTGCCGATCTCCAGCACATGATCGTTGGCATTGAGCTGCAGCTGCCGGCACAAGCGCTCGTACTTGGCCAGCTGGGCATCATACAGGCTCATGGTTTTCTCTTTAAAGTAAGCAGAAGAGTAGGTCATGCTCTTGTCCAGGAAAAGCGAGAAAAATTCATTGTTAAGATCGTAATGCGCAGAAATGTTTTTGCGTGAGCCACGGATGCTGTTTGTTTTTTTTGTGTGCGAAAAACGGTTGATGAACTTAAGCAGATTCAGTGCCAGGTGATTGCTTTTGGAACCCGAAATGCCCGGGCTGTTTTCCACGTTCAGTAAAAACCATTTGATCACATTGGTAATGTTATCGGTTTCCCATTCGCCTTCCACGTATGCTTCTCCAAAACCAATGTCGCCGTATAAAATGCAGCGTTTGAAAAAAACCGGATTTTTGATGTTTACGCTTGCCTCTATCTCTCCCTTGCCTGTGCCCATCTGTAGCAGCCGGCCATCGGGCAACGATAAATTAAGCCTGCCCAGCTCCATTTTGGAAAGCAGATTCAGAACGATCTTCTCATAAAATCCCTGTTTAATTGGTATGCTTACGCTTGTCGACATTTGGCTCATCACGAATATACGAATTTAGTAATAGGAAGGCATACGAGCCTTTCCTGTAATTTCACTCTTTGTATTTACGATAAACACCCCTTTGCAGATGTTTGTTTTCGGCTTTTTTGTGGTAAGGTATTTTCTTGATCCAGAGCAAAAATGCCTGCCAGTGAATAAGACCCATAATACGGAGCGTAAGAAATGGAAAACGAAGCAGGTACCAGGCCAAAAGCCTGTTGTTAAGCGGTTTTTGAATGCCGGTGAGGGTGCTGATGAATACACGTTCTTGGCCTTTCGTATCGTCTATGCGGATATTCAGCTTTTTGCCAGGTACCCCCAATTTAAAATCAAACTGCAGATCGTGGTCCATAAAAGGCGACACGTAAAAATACTTGGAGGCTGTTAACTGGAAGGTTCCGTTTTTAAAGGTTTCGGGGCCTAAAAAATAGGGCTTCATTTCGCGAAAGGTGTTGGACACTTCAGCGATGCAATACAACGGGTTTTGAGCTGCATCAAAACAAAAATAAAACGATACCGGGTTAAAATTATAACCCAGCACATTCAGGTTGGTCAACAGCATAATTTTTTCCGGCACTCGTGTTACGCTGTTCATCGCCAGGTAATCCATGATGTGCTGTCGCGTGGTTTTTGTTTTATCGGGCTTGCCGGCTGGAAGCTGCAGGTGTTCGCTATCCTTAAAATTAAAGGCATTAAAGCGGTTGTAGCCAAATAAAAAGAGTTTTTTCTTCAGAAGGTCCAGTTCATCCAGGTCGATATAAAACATAAACACCGAATAATGAAAATGGTGTTTTTGAGGCGCCAGGCGGTGGTGCATCACGGTTGCTTTATAGAGGCAGGAATTCAATTAATGTAAGATGTAAAATGTAAGGATGGAAAATGGAGCGTTATTGATTTATGTAAGATGTAAGCATGTAAAATGGCAGATGGATTAAATGGTTGATGATTTTTTGATGGCTGCAAATATGTTTTTTAACTCCCGGGATTCATTTAAAAAATCCTCGAGGTGTCTTTTGTACTGATTGTCAGAATACAATTGGTCTAAAATCCTCAACCAATATAGGGTTTCTCTGGCTTCTTTATATCAAATTCCTATTTTATGCGAAAAATCCCGTTTTGAAACAGCCCCTTGTGCTTCTTCATAATTGGCGCCAATTGCTACAGCGGACCTTCTAACCTGTCCTTTTGGAATTCTATAAATATAATCATCGGGTAATGAACGTAAGAACTTCAGAAGATTTACTCCAAAGTTAAATGTTCTATCCAGCAACAATTGGGTCTTTTCATTCATAATTAATCCGGATTATATTTTTCCATCTTCCCTCTTCCATTTTACATTTTTAAACAAAGGTCTACCGCGCTCCTATACGCGTCTTCGTGAAACCCATATTTAAAGTAGCTGCCGCAATAATACAAAGGCCCCTTCTGGTTCAGCGCTTGCAATTCGTCCTGGGCTTTTATAGCGGCCAGGTCAAACAATGGGTGCTCGTATTCTATTTCTCGGATCAGCTTGTTTTTGTCGATACTGCCGTGAAACGCGTTAATGGATACAAAGTAATTTTTATTGTTAGAAACGCCTTGCAGCCTGTTCATCCAATAAATGGTGGTGGGCAGTTGTCGCCGGTTCACTTCCTCTATGCGGTAATTCCAGCTGCTCCAGGTTTTTTTATTTTTTGGCATCACCGTTTCGTCGGTATGCACGGTAGCCACATTTTTTTGGTATTTGAACGGCGCTAACAAACGTTGCTCGTTATTTGTTGGCTGTTGCAGAAGGCCCAGCGCCTGGTCGGCATGGCAGGCCAGGATCACCTTGTCAAAAGTATGCTTGCTGCCATCTTTCAATTCAATGCTGGCTTTATCCCCTTGGCGCATCACGCCGGTCACCGCATTGTTCAATTGGATCCTGTCACGGAAGGGTCTTACCAGGATATCGCGGTACGATTGGCTGCCGTTTTCGAGCGTGTACCATTGGTGCTGGGTGTTTAGGCCCAAAAAGCCATGGTTCTTAAAAAAACGGATGAGTGTTACCGCCGGAAAATCCAGCATCTTATCCATAGGCGTTGACCATACTGCCGAGCTCATGGGCACCAGGTATTTCCACAGCATATCCTGGCTAAAGCCAAACTCTGTAATAAATTGTTCCAGCGAATAGTTTTCGTAGTGCGGATCGTTGAGGACATGAACACTGATCTTATTAAAGCGCGCAATCTCTAAAAGCATGCGGATATAACGCGGACTGAATAAATTTTTGCGCTGCGCAAATAAGCCGTTGATCCCTGTGCCGCAATACTCTAAGCCACTGGGCCAGTGCTGCACGCTAAACGACATATCGGTCTTCTTGACCGGCGCTTTTATTTCATCAAACAAACGGCACAGGTTGGGATAGGTTTGATAATTAAACACCATAAAGCCGGTGTCCATGTACACGCGTTTTCCATTTTCTTCCACGGCAATGGTGTTGGTGTGACCGCCCACATAATCGTTTTGTTCAAACAGCCGGATGTTGTATTTATGCTGCAACAGGTGGGCGCAACCCATGCCGGCAATGCCGGTACCTATAATGGCGATTGTCTGCATAAAATAATTATTTCTTTTTAAACAGGTAATGGCTCACCAGCCATTCCTGGCCCTTGTTAAATGCCCACAGTTCGGCGCAGGCCATGTAAAAAATACGCCAGTACACCCACCATTTAAGGGCTTGTTGTTTACCATAAGTTTGCTCAAACAGGGGCATGATCTCCTTTTTATGACGGTCCATGTTGTTGAGCCAGGCTTCGGAAGTTTTGCTGTAATGCATGCCGTTTACATGCCAGTGTTGTTCAATACTTAGCTCCTCGTTAAAATAAAGCAGCAGGTCGTCGCTGGGCATCATGCCTCCGGTAAAAAAATAGCGGCTCATCCAGTCGCTTTCATCTTTTACCTCAAATTTGTAGGCAAACTCCCGGTGGGTAAAAATGTGTACAAACAGCTTCCCGCCGGGTTTCAGCCAGCCGGCAATGTTTCGCATCAGCAGCTGGTAATTGCGCATGTGCTCAAACATTTCTACCGACACCACCCGGTCAAATGTTTTTGAAAGCGCCAGGTCGTTTATATTCGTGGTAATCACTTCCAGGTTATGAATGTTGCGCAGTGCCGACTGCTCATCGATGTAAATTTTTTGCGTGCGCGAGTTGGATACCACTGTGAAGCGGCTTTGTGGAAACCGGGCGGCCATAAACAGCGACAGAGAACCCCAGCCGCAGCCCAGCTCCAGCACGTCCTGTCCATCGCTCAATTCGGCCCGCTGGCAGCTAAGCTCCAGCATATCGTGCTCAGAGGTGTTAATGTCGGTAACCCCGTTTTTCCAATAGCCGGAGCTGTATTTGAGGTGTTTGCCCAAACAGTATTGATAAAAGGGAGTGGGCACTTCGTAGTGCTGCTCGTTGGCTTCCTGAGTGTTAATGGCGATGGGCGAATTTTTAAGCTCACAGATCAGCTGCATCAGATGTGCCTGCTGCGCCTCGTTATTTTCTTTTTTCTCATCGCGGAGTCGCTGTTTCAGTAAACGGCGAATGCCAATGCGGATGAGGAAATCGGGGATCTGATCTTTTTCTAAAAGCGAATCGTAAAACATAAATAGGGTTTATTTCTTTTTGAACCAGGGCATAAAGGCGCTGGTAGTGCGCTGGTATTCTTTATAAGCTTCGCCCTTGCTTCTCACGGCCTGTTCCTCGGTCATAGGTATGCCGGTGACTTTAAAAATGAGGTAACCGATAGAAAGCGGGCAGATAACAGCCAGCCAGCCATAGGGGCTTGGCAGTGAAAAAATCAGCACGCTGATCCAGATGGAGAGCTGGAAAAAATAATTGGGATGCCGCGAATAATTCCAGAGACCGTATTGACATACTTTCCCTTTGTTTTGTGGTTGTTTTTTAAAATACTGCAACTGCCAGTCGGCGGTGCCTTCGCCAATAATACATAACAGCCACAGCACGGCCCCGGTGTATTCCAGCACATGCACCTGCGGATCTTTATTTAACGCCACAATGAAAAACGGAATGGCCAGCATCACGTTAGAAAAAGCCTGCATCTGGAAGAAAAAAAAGAATTTGGCATTGTTCCATTCCTGCCTCAGCTGCTTGTAACGGCCTTCCTCTTCTTTTAAATGTGAGCCCACGCGAATAAGCAGATAAATGCCAAGGCGCAGGCTCCAAAGGCCGGCCAGGGCACACACAAGGTTTTTGCGCGCCGGTTCTCCATCGGCCATCAGCCACACGATCAGCGCAATGACGGTAAAATTAAAGGCCCAGAAAATATCTACCACGCCATTGTTCTTTATTTTAAGCGCCCACAGCCATACCAGCAGCATAATAAGGGCTACAGCCGCCCAGCAAACCAAAGGGATCAATACATAATTGCTCATAATCAGGGTTGTTTGGTGAATAATTCTTTGAGGCCTTCTTCTTTTTTTAATTTAAATAATTGGATCAATACATATAAACAGGTGGCGATACTGCCTAAACATACGAGCAAAACCAGCCAAAGGATTTTTAAAGCCAAAGATTTTTCCTTATAGCACAGCCAGGTAAAAATAACAAGCACATTGGCATAAAAATCCCATAAGGTGGCGCGCATCCAGGGAATGCCGGCCAGAAAATCCCATTGCTCAAACAGGTTGCTTTGTAATGAGGTGTTAATTACCTGGTAACACATAAACACCAGCACACCGCTGAATAACACTTTTAAAAAGGTGGTCATAGGCACTATTTATTAATAAAAACAACCAACGCGGCCTGTGTTGCAACAAATGCATACACAGGGGCAGGGCCTGCAGTGGGAGGGCAGGCCAGGCCATAGTAGCAAACTATCCTGGTTACGGGAGCAGCCCGGCGCTGTTATTTTTCGCCGTAGTAAATGGCGGCAATACCCGTACTCAGAGGTTTAAAGTACGTATTTTTATAGAGTAATTTGTTTAAAATGCCAACAAATTTTTCGTTATCGGGAAAAGCTTTTACACTTTCTGTGAGATAAGTATAGGCCCTGGTGTCTTTTGAAAAGAGCTTGCCTACAATTGGAATGATATACGAGAAATAAAAGTTATACCCCGCTTTAATAAGCCAGTTGCGGGGATACGAAAACTCGAGCACCACCAGCTGGCCGCCAGGCTTTAAAACACGGTGCAGGTTGGCAAGCCCTTTTTCGAGATTTTGAAAATTACGAACGCCAAATCCCACCACAATGGCATCAAACGAATTGTCGGGAAAATCAACTGTTTCGGCATTGCCGTATTGCAGCTGTATCAGCTGGTCCATACCCAGTTTTTTTAATTTTTCGCGGCCAAACTGCATCATGCCTTCGCTGATGTCGATACCGGTGATTTTTTCTGGATACAGGTTCCTGGCGCATTCAATGGCAAAATCGGCCGTGCCGGTGGCCACATCCAGAATAATGCGGGGATTTTTTTTCTGAAGTATGCCCATGCATTTTTTACGCCAGCCTTTGTGTATGCCAAGCGATAAAACACTGTTCAACAAATCGTAACGGTTGGCTACTTTGTCAAACATCTGCGCTACCTGTTCTTTTTTCGATTCGCTGTTGTTGTAGGGGGTAATCTTATCGTGCTGCATTATCTTACAAAATCCAGTTGAAGCGCCTCCTCGAGCAGCTGTTCTTTATTGATGGGCACTACGCCCACCTGCTCGCACACCAGACCTCCCGACAGGTTGGCAATGGCAGCGGTAAGCACTTCGCTGCACTCCAGCGCACGGCAAAGGGCGGCCACGCTTATCACGGTGTCGCCGGCGCCGCTCACATCGGCTATGTTGCGTATATGGGCAGAAATATGCTCTTTTGTTTTCCGCGAATTGGTGATCACGCCTTTTTCGGCCAGTGTTACCAATACGGTTTCTATTTTTTGTTTTACGCGGTAGCTGCTTACGGCGCGCTGCAGCTCATTAATGTTATCGCCGCTCACATCCAGTTTAATGCCCTCGCGCAGCTCCTTTAAATTAGGCTTAAACAGGCTCACGCCTTTGTAGGAGTTAAAATTCTTCTTTTTAGGATCCACGCAGGTTGGAATGCCTTTGCTTTTGGCCAGCTCCACCACTTTTTGTACCAGCTTGGAGGTAATCAGGCCTTTGTTGTAATCCTCAAACAGGATCACGTCAATCTTGTCGTGGGTAATGATATAAGAAATAAGAGTGAGCAACTGTTGTGTTTCCGATGGGATAATATCGGATTCCACTTCCTCATCCACCCGCAGCAGCTGCGATTTGTTGCCGATGACACGCGTTTTTACAGTGGTGATGCGGTCGCGGCTTTTTAAAATACCTTTCTGGCTCAGCTTCTGACCCTTTAGCAGCTCAAGAAATGCCTGGCCTTCGTAATCAACACCTATTACCGAGCACAAAATAGGATTGGCGCCCAGCGCCTGTATATTCAGTGCCACATTGGCTGCGCCGCCCAGGCGTCGCTCCTTTTTTTCAACCGATACAATAGGCACCGGGGCTTCCGGCGAAATCCTGTTCACCCGGCCCCACAGGTAGCTGTCTATCATCACGTCGCCAATGATGAGCACATTGAGGTTGTTAAACGATTTAAAGATCTCGCGGATATGCTCCTTTTTTACTGAAAACTTCTTCATTTGGTGTTGTGTGTATTAATGCAGTTTGGATAAAGCTTCTTTCATACGTTTCAAAGCTTCCACCAGGTTTTCCTCGCTGGTGGCATAAGAAAAGCGGATGTAGGTATCTTCTCCAAACGCAGCACCGGGCACCAGGGCCACGTGTGCCTCATCGAGAAGAAACATGGTAAGATCGGTGGCGTTGCGGATGGCATGCGTTTTATAGCTCTTGCCAAAATAAAACGACACCTCGGGATACACATAAAAGGCACCCTGGGGCACGTTGGCTTTCAGGCCCGGAATATCTTTCATCAGCCCGAGCACCAGGTCCCTTCTTTTCAGAAATGCATTGCGCATAGGGCGTATGTATGTTTCATAATCCAGCTCCATGGCTTTGTGCATGGCTTTTTGGGTGATGCTGGAAGTGGCAGAGGTAAACTGCCCCTGCATTTTATCGCAGGCCTGTGCTACCCAGGCTGGAGCAGCCATAATGCCGCCGCGCCATCCGGTCATGGCAAAGCCTTTTGAAACGCCATTGATAGTAATGACCCGGTCTTTTATAAAATCAAACTGCGCAAAACTCTCGTGGCCATCGGCAAAATTAATGTGCTCGTAAATCTCATCGCTTAAGATGTACAATTCTTCGTGCTTTGCCACCACTTCCGCCAAGGCTTTCAGCTCGGCTTTCGTGTACACGCTGCCGGTGGGGTTGCAGGGCGTGCTCAGCATGATGAGCCGTGTTTTGGGCGTGATAGCTTTTTCGAGCTGCGCCGCTGTGATCTTAAAATCCGACTCTATGGTGGTGTCGATGATTTTTGGCGTGCCTTCGGCCAGCTTCAGTATTTCTAAATAACTTACCCAGAAAGGGGCAGGGATGATTACTTCATCGCCCGGGTTTACCAGACACAGCACCGCATTGGCAATGCTTTGTTTGGCACCGGTGGATACCACAATTTGTTCAGGCCTATAATCCAAATCGTTATCGCGCTTAAATTTTTTGCAAATGGCCTCACGCAGCTCTAAATATCCCGACACGTGGGTGTAATAGCTGTAATTATCGTCGATGGCTTTTTTTGCAGCGTCTTTAATGATATCGGGAGTGGCAAAATCAGGCTCGCCCAGGCTCAGGCTGATGATGTCGACACCCTGCGCTTTGAGCTCGCGGCTTTTGCGCGCCATGGCAATGGTTTGCGATTCGGAAATGCGGTTGACCCTGTCTGATAAATGTGTCATAAAAAATAATTAATAAGCTTTTGGTAATATTATTAATCAGCGCGCTAAGTTCTTCAATTTTACTTAAAAAATTCAATTAATTTTTTGGGTGAGGCCAATCTTTTTACCTACTATCACCAGGTCTCTCTCTACACCATCCATGCTGGCAACTCCCGGCAGGTGCGCCCATTTTTCGAAGCCGAAACCGTAAAACAAATTGAGGCTGGGTATATTGTGCCCAAAAATAAAGCCAATAAGATTTTGTACGCCCATGGCAGGGGCCACCGCTATGGCCTTTTGCAGGCAGGCTTTGCCGAGTCCTTTGCCGCGATGCCTTTCTTCCAGGTAAATGCTCACTTCTACTGTGCCGTCATAAGCCGGGCGGCCGTAAAAAGAGTTAAAGCTCATCCATCCTGCATATTCGTGGTTAATGGTTACCAGCCACAAGGGCCGGCGCTGCGGGTTGTGCGAGTTAAACCAGCTCAGCCTGCTTTCCACGCTCACCGGGTCCAGGTCGGCTGTTACCTGCCGCGAGGCCACAGTGGCATTGTAAGTGGCTACAATGGCCGGCAGGTCTTCCTGGGTGGCGGGCTTAAATGCAACAATCATCAGTATAAAAAATTATTGTATGGGTAGCGCTTCTTGTGAAGCGTTTTTACCAGTTCGTACAGTGTTTTTTTAAATTCGTCAATGTTTTCTTTGTTTTGCGCGCTGATAAAAAGGCAGGTGTTGTTCAGGCTTTTCATCCAGGTGCGCTTAATGTCTTCCAGCGACAGGTTGTCGCGCGTCATGGGTGTCAGGTCGTCTTCGTCCTTATGCGTGTAAGTGAAGGCATCGGTTTTATTAAAGAGTAAAATGGTGGGCTTATCGCCGGCGCCAATGTCCTGCAGGGTTTGTTTCACCACGTGAATGTGCTCCTCAAAATTTTTATGCGAAATATCCACCACGTGTATCAGGATATCGGCTTCACGCACCTCGTCAAGGGTTGATTTAAAGCTTTCCACCAGCTGTGTGGGGAGCTTACGGATAAAGCCCACGGTATCGCTCAGCAAAAATGCCACGTTGTCGATGGTTACTTTGCGCACAGTGGTGTCCAGCGTGGCAAACAGCTTGTTTTCGGCAAACACCGCGCTTTTGCTCAGCAGGTTCATAATGGTGCTTTTGCCCACGTTGGTATAACCCACCAGCGCTACGCGAATGAGCTCGCCGCGATTTTTGCGCTGTGTGGCCATCTGCTTGTCAATTTCGCGCAGGCGCTCCTTCAGCAATGCAATTTTATCGCGCACAATCCGCCGATCGGTTTCAATTTCTTTTTCGCCCGCTCCGCCGCGCGTACCGGTGCCGCCCCGTTGCCGCTCCAGGTGGGTCCACATGCCGGTGAGGCGCGGCAGCATGTATTGATATTGCGCCAGCTGCACCTGTGTTTTGGCATGCGCGGTTTGCGCGCGCTGTTCAAAAATTTCGAGAATAAGGGTGGTGCGGTCCAGTATTTTTTTGCCCAGCTCTTTTTCGAGATTGCGCTGTTGCGAAGGCGAGAGTTCATCGTCAAAGATCACCACGTCAATTTTATTGTCGATGACAAAGCCTTTTATTTCCTGCAGCTTGCCCTTGCCAATAAAGGTGGCCTTATCAGGTTTTTCGAGCTTTTGTGTAAAAGCCCGGCGTGTGGTAAGCCCGTAGGTTTCGGCCAAAAAGGCCAATTCTTCGAGGTATTCCTTAGCCAGGCCGTCGTCCTGTAGTTTATTAATAACTCCTATTAAAATGCACGTGTGTGTGGGAATGGCAGTAGAGATCAGTTCGGGTTTCTTCATTCTAAAAATCAGTGGCCTTTAAGGTTGCCGTCAACATAGGCCGCAATGGCATCGGCCTGTTGCCCGGTTACATCCGCCGCCGGCATGGTGGCCTGGCCATGCAGTATTACGTTTTTAATTCCAGCTATGTCCAGTGCGGTGGCCGAAAGATCTTTAGCCCCGGCTAGCCCTGCTTTTCCATCGCTGCCATGGCATACTTTACAGGTGGCCTCGTACAGGGCTTTGCCATCATTTGCGGCAATGGCAGAAGTATCGGCCGCTTTCATTTTTTTCTTGTGGCTTATTTCGGCCAGGCCAAAGCTGGCAGTGATCATCACCAGGCTAAGGGCGGCAAGAATTTTATTAGACTTTTTAAAGCCAATGATGGCAATGGGAATGGAGCCGAATACCAGTATCAGCTTTACCCATATCAATGCAGAAATGCTGGGTTGCTGCGTCATTAAATAAACGCCGGTAATTAAAAACATGGCGCTGATGATCATTTCGGCCACTTTGGTAAGCCTGGTGAAACGCGCCAGAAGGTCGTTCTTATCGCTGAGCAACAAAATGGTTTTTATTACGTAAATCAATAAAAACAACGTTACCACCAGGTAGTGGGTGTGTAAAATGCCTTTGTACATAAAATAAATTTATCGTAAAATTAACAAATAAATGGTGGAATAAAAACGGGCGCAATTCCCTTTATTATGGTTTAATCTCATTATTTTTGGTCGTTTATGGCAAAACGGTTTCCGATCCTGTTTTTACTGCTGGCAATTCTTACACGAGTTGCCGGGCAAAGCACTTTTCCCACCAATGGCGCTCCATTTCAGCCGCATACCGTTTATGCCTTTATCAATGCCACCATTCAGGCCGATTACGAAACGCTGATCGCCAATGGCACGCTGGTGATACAGGATGGGAAAATTTTAAACGTGGGAGAAAAGGCCGAGCTGCCTAAAGGTGCGGTGGTGTTCGATCTCAAGGGGAAATTTATTTACCCTTCGTTTATCGACCTGTACAGCGATTACGGCTTACCCGACCTGAAGCAGGAACGCAAAATGAATCCGGGCCCGCAACTGGAAAGCGCGGTAAAAGGGGCTTATGGCTGGAATCAGGCCGTCCGCTCCAACATGGAGGCTTATAAGATCTTTGCGCACAATGCCGCCAGGGCCGATGATTATAAAAAAAATGGGTTTGGTACGGTGCTAAGCAGCTGCAAGGATGGAATTGTGCGCGGCAGCGGTGTATTGCTGAACCTGAACCAGAAAAAAGAAAACGAAAGCGTGGTGCTGGATAAAGCGGCCGGATTTTATTCCTTTCACAAAGGATCCTCCACGCAGGATTATCCCAGCTCGCTCACAGGCGCCATAGCCCTGCTGAGGCAAACCTATTACGACGCCGAATGGTATGCGCGCAATAAAAACAAAAGCGAATTCAATATTACGCTCGATGAGCTCAATAAATTGCAGACCCTGCCTTCGGTGTTCGACGGGGGGGATAAGTTTAACGACCTGCGTGCAGCCAAAGTGGGCAAAGAGTTTAATGTGAAGTACATAATAAAAGGCGGTGGCAATGAGTATCAGCGCATTAACGACATTCAGAATACATTTTTAAAATTTATCCTTCCGCTCAATTTCCCTGAAGCGTATGATGTAGAAGATCCCTATGAGGCGGAGGCCATCACCCTGGCCGAGCTCAAGCATTGGGAGCTGGCTCCCACCAACCCGGCAGCCTTCGAAAAAAACAATATCCCGTTTTGTTTTACAACTGCCGACCTCAAAGACAAGGGGCAGTTTCTTAAAAACCTCCGCAAGGCAGTGCAATATGGTCTTTCCGAAAAAATGGCCATTCGCGCTTTAACGGCCAACCCGGCATTATTTGTAAATGCATATGATCGTGTAGGGGCATTAAAAAAAGGATTTTATGCCAGCTTTTTTATCAGCTCCAAATCTGTTTTTGATGAAGACGTTGTCATCCTGCAGCATTGGGTAGCGGGCGAGCCTTCCGTTTACGGCGAGCTGGATGCGCCCGACCTGCGCGGTAATTACGAGCTCACGCTGGATTCCAAAAAATATAAGGTGAAACTGAGCGGTGATCTGCTGAAGCCCACCGGCCAGGTGGTGGTGGATACCACAAAAAAAACATTCAGCACCGGCTTTGCTCATAATCTGCTCAACTTCAGTTTTGCCATCGACTCCAACCAAGCAGTAAGGGCCAGCGGCAATTATGATGCGGTACAAAAGCGCTTTGACGGGCGCGGGCAATGGAGCAACGGCGATTGGTTTAGCTTTGAGCTTGTTTACCTGTCAGCGGCCGATTCGGTAAAAAAACCGGCCCCAGCAAAAAAGCCGGTCCCTGAGTTGGGGAAAATTATTTACCCTTTTACGGCTTACGGCGAGGCGCTGCCCGACGAGAAAGGATTTTTTAAGGAAAGCTGGAACAAGTTTAAAAACCGTTATGGCGCTATTTTGATTAAGGATGCCACGGTATGGACCAACAAGGGAGATTCTGTTTTAAAAGAATACGACGTATACATTGTTGAAGGAAAAATAGTGCGCATAGCGCCTAATATTGACGCACCCAAGGCTGCGTTTGCCAAAGTGATTGACGGTACCGGCAAACATTTAACGCCCGGTATTATTGACGAGCACAGCCATATTGCGCTCACCGCAGGGGTTAATGAAGGCTCGCAGGCCAGCACGGCCGAGGTACGGATGGGTGATGTGATCAATCCCGAAGATATAAATATATACCGCCAGCTTTCAGGCGGTGTTACCACCGCGCAATTGCTGCACGGTTCGGCCAATCCGGTGGGCGGTCAGAGCGCCCTGATAAAGCTGCGCTGGGGCCATAGCGCCGAAGACATGAAGTATGAAAAGGCCGACCCTTTTATAAAATTTGCCCTGGGTGAAAACGTAAAACAAAGCAACTGGGGCGATCTCAACGTAGTGCGTTTTCCGCAATCGCGCATGGGGGTGGAGCAGGTATTTAAAGATTTATTCACCCGCGCCCGCGAGTACGATCGGCAATGGCAATCTTTTTTAAAGCTCAGTGCAAAAGAAATTGAAAAAAACAACATGGCTACACCCCGCCGCGACCTGGAGCTGGAAGCCCTGGCCGAGATTCTGAACAAAAAACGTTTTATTACCTGCCACAGCTATGTGCAAAGCGAGGTAAACATGCTGATGCACGTGGCAGACAGTTTTGGCTTTAAGGTGAATACGTTTACGCACATTCTCGAAGGTTATAAGGTGGCCGATAAAATGAAAGCGCATGGCGCCAACGCGTCCACCTTTGCCGATTGGTGGGCTTATAAAAACGAGGTGCTGGATGCAATTCCGTACAACGCTGCCCTGCTCACAAAAATGGATGTGAACTGCGCCGTAAATAGCGACGATGCCGAAATGGCCCGGCGCCTGAACCAGGAAGCCGCCAAGTGTATAAAATACGGCGGCCTCAGCGAAACAGAAGCGCTGAAGCTGGTAACGCTCAACCCTGCAAAAATGCTGCATATCAATGATAAGGTGGGAAGCATAGAGGTAGGCAAAAGCGCCGACCTGGTGCTGTGGACCGACCACCCCCTGAGCATTTATGCCAAAGCAGATAAAACAATTATTGACGGGCTGGTGTATTTTGACAGGGATGAAGACGTACGATTAAGAAATGAAATGAAGGCGGAACGCGCCAGGATTATTGCGAAGCTGCTGGCCGAAAAACAAAAGGGTGGTAAAACCGTAAAAGCCCAATCGAAACAACAGCGCCTGTATCACTGCAACACCATTGAAGGAGTGGATGAAGAACAAACCGGGCACAGATAACATGAAAAGGATAAGCTTACTTATATCGGCCGTATTCGCAGTCGGCCTGCTTTTTGCACAAAAAGGCCGCACGCACATTGCTTTTTTAAACGGCACCGCGCATATTGGCAATGGACGGGTAATTGCCCAAAGCCTGGTAGCCATTAATAACGATAAAATAGAAACCGTAAGCGATGCAAAAGGCCTAAAGCTGAATTACAGCAATTACGATACGGTGATAGACCTGGCGGGGAAACATATTTATCCGGCGCTGATCAATGCCAACAATGTGCTTGGATTGCATGATGCAGAGGCGGTGCGTGCCACTATTGATTTTTACGACGTGGGTTTTATCAATCCGCATGTACGCACGCTCATTGCCTATAATACAGATAATATTATTATCCCTACCGTTAAAAGCAATGGCGTGCTTTATACGCAGGCCACACCGCGCGGTGGTCTCATCAGCGGCTCCTCGTCGGTGATGGCGCTGGAAGGCTGGAACTGGGAGGATGCGGTATTAAAGGCTGACGATGGCATCCATCTCAATTTTCCGAGAATGGCGGAGCGTAAATGGAGCGAAGAAAGCGGGCTAACGGTTTCGGCCAACAAAAAATATAATGAGGAGATCAGCTATCTCGGCATTTTTTTTGCCGATGCCCGGGCTTATTGTTTATCGGCCGCACCGGCCGAAAAGAACATCCGCTTCGAAGCCATGCGGCCCGTGTTTGAAGGGCGCGCTAACCTTTACCTGCATGCCGACAAAGTAAAAGATATTTTGAGCGCTATCAACTTCGCTCAAAAATTTGGAATAAAACGCGCCGTGCTTGTTGGCGGGCGCGAAAGTTATAAAGTAACGGCAGATCTTAAGAAAAGCGGAATCCCCGTGATGCTGAACCGGGTGAACGACCTGCCCGATAATATAGACGACGAAGTGGATATTATTTACCGCCTGCCGCACTTGTTGCAAAAAGACAGTGTGTTATTCTGCCTGCAGCTGGAAGGAGACATGGAAGCCATGCAAAGCCGCAACCTGCCGTTTAATGCCGGGGCGGCAGCGGCTTATGGGCTCAGCAAAGAGCAGGCCCTGGCAAGCATTACATTAAGCGCGGCAAAGATCCTGGGTGTTGATCAATGGATTGGCTCGCTGGAAGAAGGCAAGCTGGCCTCGCTGGTGATAAGCGAAGGCGATATTTTGGATATGAAAACGAATGCTGTTACCTTCGCATACATTTCGGGCAGGCCGGTAAAATTAAGCAACCGGCAAACAGAGCTTTACATGAAATACAAAAGCAAATACGGCATTAAATAAAAACTATGAGCGATTCACATAAAATAATTGTAGGCATTTCACAAGGCGATATAAATGGAATAGGGTTGGAAGTGATCCTGAAAACACTGATGGAACCTGGCATTGCAGACATCTGCACGCCGGTTCTTTTCAGCTCCCAAAAAACAGTGTCGTATTACCGTAAGGTGCTGGGGCTCGAAGAGTTCAGCTTTAACCCCATCCGCGAGTTTGGGCAGCTGAATCACCGCAAGGTGAATGTATTTATTTGTTACGAAGAGGAAGTGAACATCGAAATGGGCAAAGCCACCGATGTGGGCGGTAAGTATGCCTACCTGTCGCTGGATCATGCCACCAAAGCCCTGATGGAGAATCACATTGATGCGCTGGTTACTGCGCCCATCAATAAAAGCAATATCCGCAGCGAGCATTTTAATTTTGTGGGTCACACCGAATTTCTGGGTGCTAAGCTGGGCGGTGATCCGCTAATGCTGCTGTGCTCAGACAATGGTTTGCGCGTAGCGGTAGCTACAGGGCATATCCCGGTGAGCAAGGTGGCGTCCTCGCTCACGGTGGAGGGCATCTCGAAAAAGATCTCGCAGCTGCATGAGTCGCTGGTAAAAGATTTTGGCATCCGCAAGCCCAAAATAGCGGTGCTGGGTCTTAACCCTCACGCCGGCGATAACGGTGCCATTGGTAATGAGGACAAGGAGATTGTGATACCCGCTATTGAAAAAACAAAAGTAAACGGCCTGGTGTATGGGCCTTATGCCGCCGATGGCTTTTTTGGCAGCGGCACTTACCGGCAGTTCGATGGCATCCTGGCCATGTACCACGACCAGGGACTGATCCCGTTTAAAACCCTGTCGTTTAACGAGGGCGTTAATTTCACCGCCGGCCTCAATGCAGTGCGCACCAGTCCCGACCACGGCACGGCCTATGAAATTGCCGGGAAAAATATTGCCAACGAGCAGTCGTTTAAAAAAGCGCTGTATGCTGCGGTGGATATTTTTAAGAACCGGAAACTGCATGCCGGCATCACCGAAAATCCTTTGCCTTTTGGCTACATTAAAAAAGAGCGCTAAATAATTTTAGTTGTTTTTTTCAACTGATTTTCCAAGTCTTTGTTATGCTTTTTTAAATCCCGGGTTAACAAATTTTAACGACTGTTAAAACCCCGTGATTGCTTAGCCTTGGTATCTTTACCCGTCATTCAAGTAAAAAAGTTATATGGTAGATATTAAAGAAATTAATGAACGTATTCAGCGTGAAAGCGCCTTTGTGGACATGCTGAGTGTTGAAATGGACAAGGTGATTGTTGGCCAGAAAAGCATGGTGGAGCGCCTGCTGATTGGCTTGCTGAGCAATGGCCATATTTTGCTGGAGGGTGTTCCCGGTTTAGCTAAAACACTGGCTATTAATACGCTGGCTAAATGTGTGGACGGTCAATTCAGCCGCGTTCAGTTTACTCCCGATCTTCTGCCCGCCGACGTGGTCGGCACTCAAATCTATAACCAGAAACAAGAAGCTTTCTCTATTCGCAAAGGCCCTATTTTTGCCAATTTTGTGCTGGCCGATGAGATTAACCGCGCGCCGGCCAAAGTGCAATCGGCACTGCTGGAAGCCATGCAGGAAAAACAGGTGACCATTGGCGAGCAAACCTTTAAGCTGCCTAACCCTTTCCTGGTGCTGGCCACTCAAAACCCTATCGAGCAGGAAGGAACCTATCCATTGCCCGAAGCACAGATGGACCGCTTTATGCTGAAGGTGGTGATTGGCTATCCTACCAAAGAGGATGAGCGCCGTATCATTGCCTCCAACATCCGCCCCGAAGGCATGCCCGTGCCCAACAACATTCTTAAAACAGATGATATTGTGAAGGCCCGCTCTGTGGTAAAGGATGTGTACATGGACGAAAAAATAGAGCGTTATATTGTTGACATTGTATTTGCCTCCCGTTTCCCTAAAGAATATAAGCTTCAGAAATTTGAAGGCCTCATCTCTTACGGCGGTTCTCCGCGCGCCAGCATTAACCTGGCCCTGGCCGCCAAGGCCTACGCATTTATCAAGCGTCGCGGTTACGTGATTCCCGAGGATGTACGCGCTGTGTGCCTGGATGTGATGCGCCACCGCGTGGGCCTGACCTACGAAGCCGAAGCTGAGAACATCACTTCCGAAAATATCATCACTGAAATTTTAAATACAGTTGAAGTACCGTAAACAGTGCTAATGTTTAGTTATTAGTTTTAAATAAATAAACTCACAGAAATAACATTGTTTACTAAGAACTCAACACTAAAAACTAAAAACTGGTTTTGGAGACGTCCGAGCTTTTAAAAAAAGTACGCAAGATCGAGATCAAAACCCGGGGGCTGAGCAGTCAGATCTTTTCGGGCGAGTATCACAGTGCCTTTAAGGGCCGTGGTATGGCGTTTTCGGAAGTGCGCGAATATACGCCGGGAGACGATGTAAGGACGATTGACTGGAACGTAACCGCAAGGTTCAGCACCCCTTTTGTAAAAGTATTTGAGGAAGAGCGCGAGCTAAGCGTGGTGATACTGGTGGATGTAAGCGCCAGCGGCCTGTTTGGCACCAATAAGCAGTTTAAGCAGGAGATGATTACCGAGCTGTGTGCGGTGATTGCTTTTTCGGCCGCACAAAACAATGATAAAATCGGCGTGATATTTTTTAGCGATAAGATCGAAAAATTTATTCCGCCCAAAAAAGGTAAATCCCACGTTCTCCGCATTATTCGCGAGCTCATTGAGTTTACACCAGAGCATACCGGCACCAATATAGAGGTGCCCCTGAAATACCTGAGCAATGTGATCAAAAAACGCAGCATTGTGTTCCTGATCAGCGATTTTATGGCCAGTACCAATTACCGCGATGCGCTGAAAATTGCCAATAAAAAACACGACCTGGTGGCCCTGCGCATTATCGATAAAGCCGAAACCGAGCTGCCATCCATTGGCCTGATTAAGTTGAAGGATAACGAGAGTGGGAAGCTGATATGGGTGGATACCAGCGATAAAGGTTTCCGCAAGCGCTTTACGGCCAACCGTCTGAAGTTTGAAGACGAGCTGAAAGATGTGTTTAACCGGGCGGGTATTGATGCCGCCAGTATTTTAACGCACGAAGGCTACGTAAAACCCCTGATGAACTTATTTAAAAACCGCTAGGCTTACGATGAAAGTGATTTTACATAAACTTTTATTGCTCATGCTGTTTGCATTTGTTTGCAAACCCGCCCTGGCGCAGGATGTGAAGGTGAGCGCCGTGCTCGATTCCTCAAAAATGAGAATAGGCGAGCAGGTGAAGCTGGACCTGTATGTGACCTACAACGCCAATCAAAGAAATATCAAAATCAAATGGCCCACCGTGGGCGATACCCTTACCGGAAAGATCGATGTGATTTCCGTATCGCCCATTGATACCACCTTCCCGGATAAGACGAATTCCACCAAAATATTCCAACACCAGCAGATTACCATCAGTGCTTACGACAGCGGTTATTTTGCCATCCCGCCGTTTGAGTTTGTTATCGACAACGATTCGACCAACGCGCTGCTAACCCGCGATTTTTTGCTGGAGGTGCACACGGTGCCCACCGATACCAGCGCCGCGAAACTGAAGGACATAAAACCACCGTTTGACGAAAAGTTTAACTGGCGGTGGTATGCCAATTACATTTACGGAGGCATTGCGCTGCTGCTGCTTATTATTGCGGTGATATTAATTACCCGCCACTTCACCAGGAAGCAGATGCAGGCCATTGCCGAACCCGAAAAGCCAAAAATACCGGCCCACATTACAGCCCTGGCGGCACTCGAAAAAATAAGAGAAGAGCAGGTGTGGAAAGAAGGACAGGTAAAAGAATATTATTCGTCTATTTCCGATACGGTGCGCTTGTATATCGAAGAGCGCTTCCAGGTGAATGCGCTCGAAAGCACCACCGACGAGATCATGACCGCTTTCCGCTCGCAGGTGGTGGATCCGGTGAGTAAAGAAAAGCTGCAGCAACTGCTGATGCTGAGCGACCTGGTGAAATTTGCCAAACAATTTCCGATAGAGAGCGAGCACGTATTTACGTTGCAGAATGCTTTTGATTTTGTGAATGGCACCAAGCGCGAAGAGGAGATAACGCTTCCCGAACAACCCGCTCAACCTTCTAACAACCCATCGCCCGCGCCGTGATTAATTATTTTAGTGATATTCAGTTTGCTGAAAAGCATTGGTTCTGGCTCATGCTGGTGCTGCCGCTGATGCTTGCCTGGTACATCTGGCGCTTAAAAAAGAACGAAGGTGAGTTTAACTTTGCTTCGTTTACCTTGTTTAAAGGGATTGCCTCCTCTCCTAAAGCAAAGTTGCGCCATGTGCTTTTCTTTTTGCGCCTTTGCTCCATTGCCCTGCTTATTGCCGCCCTTGCCCGCCCGCAATCGCGCAGCAGCTGGAAAGATACCAAAACCGAAGGCATTGATATTGTGATCAGCATGGACGTATCACTCTCGATGCTGGCAAAAGATTTCAGGCCCAACCGCATAGAAGTGGCCAAAGAGGTAATTACCGATTTTATTGATGCACGGCCCAACGACCGCATTGGCCTGGTTATTTTTGGCGGTGAGGTGTTTACACAGTGTCCGCTCACCAGCGATCATAAAGTGTTGAAGAACATGTTCCCGCAGATAAAGGCAGGAAGCCTCGACCAGGGCACTGCCATTGGCCTGGGCCTGGCAGGCGCTGTGGCACGTATAAAGGAAAGCAAGGCCAAAAGCAAAGTAATTATCTTTATCAGCGATGGGGTGAACAATGTGGGCGAAATTGCGCCTCTTACCGCCGGCGAGCTGGCCAAAACCTACGGCATAAGGGTATACTGCATTGGCGTGGGTACAAAGGGTAAAGCGCTGCAGCCGGTGGCCATGTATGCCCAGGGCGAATACGAGTATGA
This sequence comes from Bacteroidia bacterium, assembly GCA_044221905.1. GTDB lineage: Bacteria > Bacteroidota > Bacteroidia > B-17B0 > Aurantibacillaceae > Aurantibacillus. The sequence continues at coordinate 1,098,628 of JBGAOE010000001.1, read as the reverse complement.
TTACGTGGATGTGGATGTGGATGAAAAAGTGATGACCGAAATTTCGGATATGACCGGCGGTAAATACTTCAGGGCCACCGATAAGGAAAGCCTGGTGAACATTTACAGGGAAATTGATAAAATGGAAAAAACCATCATCAGCGAAAAAAGCTTTAGCAACAAGGCCGAACACTTTTTGCCGCTGGCCATGGCTGCAGCTATTTTATTACTGCTGGAGTTTGTATTACGTTTTACTGTATTTAAATCGGTGCCATAATGTTTAAGTTTGAACATACCGTTTATTTTTATGGATTTGCAGCCATCCCGCTTCTGCTTCTGCTGGTGGTATGGTATTTTATTGCCCGGCGCCGCAAATTAAAACAGCTGGGCGATGCCGATCTGGTGAAGCGCCTTATTCCGTATGCCAGCCGTCGTAAGCGGGTAATCAAAACCGTTTTGTTTTTAACCGGGTTCAGCAGCCTCATTCTGGCGCTGTGCAATTTACAAACCGGCAGCAAGCTTACCGAGGTTAAGCGCGAAGGGGCCGATATTATTGTTTGCCTTGATGTGAGCAATAGTATGCTGGCCCAGGATCTTACGCCAAACCGCCTTACCCGCGCCAAATACGCCCTCGAAAAAATGATCGACCTTTTGGAAGGCGACCGTTTGGGCCTGGTGATCTTTGCCGGAGAGGCCTATGTGCAATTGCCCATTACCACCGATTATGCAGCTGCAAAAATGTTTCTTGAGTCGATTGGGCCCGGCATGGTGCCGGTGCAGGGCACTAACCTGGCCGATGCTATTAAAAAAGCATCCGAATCGTTCAGTAACGACGAAGGGAAGAATCGTGCCATTATCCTGATTACCGACGGCGAGAACCACGAACCGGAAGCCATTGAGTCGGCTGCCGAAGCCGGTAAAAAAGGCATCATGATCAACACCATTGGCATTGGCTCGCAAAACGGGGTTCCTATTCCTTTGGTAGAAAATGGCGTGGTAAAAGGTTATCGCAAAGATCGCCAGGGGCAAACGGTGGTAACGCGCCTCAATTCAGATCTTTTAAAAACCATTGCCGGCAAGGCCAACGGTGTGTTTGTACAAGCCAGCCAGGCCGATCTGGGCCTTAGCGCAGTGTTGGATAAGATTGCCGAGCTCGACAAAGCGCAGCTCGAAAATAAAATGTACACCGATTACGAAGATCAGTTTCAATGGTTTATAGCCCTGGCGCTTATTTTATTTTTTATCGAATTTTTGATCAGTGAACGCGTGAGCGAGTGGTTCAAAAAAATTAATTTATTCAGCAATGCGGTTAAGTGATTCCATACATATTTTAGTGGCAGCGCTTGGTTGCTCCACCGCCATGGCGCAAAAAGATGCCAAAAATATTTATTACGGCAATCAGAATTATTACAGCGGCAAAACCATTGAAGCCACCGATCTGTACCGCCAGGCTTTGAAAGAGAATCCCAACAACCAAAAGGCTAATTTTAACCTGGGCAACGCCTTGTATAAAAACGCCCTGCAGATCAAAGCCTCTAAGCAGAATTTTGTGCAGGCCGGCAAACAGGTCACTCCCGATTCGCTGGCCAAATTGGTGTTTGACGAAGCGGCAAACAGCTTTGCAGCAGTGGCCAACACCATTTCCAATAAAGATACGCTGCATCAAGCCTGGCACAATATTGGTAACTGCTACCTTCAGAAGAAAGACTACGAACAGGCCGTGGATGCCTATAAAAAATCGTTAAAATACAATCCAAAGGATGAGGAAACGCGTTATAATTTAGCGTACGCGTTAAAGCACATGCCTAAGGATAAAAAAGGCGGCGGCGGAAGCAGCCAGCAGCAGAATAAAAAAGAAGAAGATAAAAAGGACAAGAATAAAAATTCGGCGCCGCAGCAAAACGAGCTCAGCAAGGAGCAGGCAGAGCAGCTCCTGAAAGCGCTGATGAACTCGGAAAAAAAATTACAGGACAAGCGTAAGCAAAAGCCTGAGGATGCACCAAAAAGCCCGGTGGAAAAAGACTGGTAATGATACATGCAACAACATATTGTTTAAAGTGCCGCTGGATGCTCCTGCTGCTGAGCTGTATGGTTATATCGGGCCGGCTGAGCGCACAAGGCATTGTGGCGCAGGTAAACGCTAAAAAAGTGCAGGTGGGCGTGGCGTTTGAGTACGCGGTGGTTATTTCGGTAAACGCCACTAATTTTGTGCCGCCGGTGTTTAGAGATTTTGATGTGGTGGGCGGCCCTAACCAGAGCAGCAGCGTGCAGTATGTGAACGGCACCCTGAGCCAGCAGCTGGTGATCTCCTATGCGCTGGTGGCTAAAAAAGAAGGGAAGCTCACCATTGGCCCCGCCAGCATTATTGCAGGCAATCAGAAGCTGGAATCGAACGCCATCAGCATGGATGCCGTGAAAGGTTCTGTGAGCCAGGGCGCTGCCGGCAGCGACCCGTCGCAGTACAATTCCAGGGTGAGTGGTGGCGATCTGTTTATCCGCACCGGCATCAGTAAAAACAAATGTTACCTGGGCGAGCAGGTAACCATTATTCAAAAAGTGTATTGCCGTTACCAGATCATCGGATTTCAGAAATTTGCACAGCCCACTTACGATGGATTTTACTCGCAGGCACAGGAGTCGGCGAGCAAGGGCCAGCTGGCCATGGAAAATGTAGACGGTGTAAATTATTATACCTACGAATTGTTCCGTACGGTGGCCATTGCGAGCAAATCGGGCAAAATAAACCTTACGCCGGTGGAAGGCGATGTGGTGATCCGCAAGCAAACGAATGCAAAACCGCGCAACGTGTTTGAGCAGTTTTTTGGCACCGGTGGTTATGAGGATGTGCCTGTAAATGTAAAAAGCAAACCCATGACCATTGAAGTGATGGAGCTGCCAGAGGATGGGAAACCGGCAAGCTTTGACGGTGCTGTTGGGAACTTCAATTACAAAGTGCAGGCCACGCGAAACGAGCTGAAGGCGAACGAAGCGTTTAACCTGAAGCTGACCGTTACCGGAAAAGGAAACCTCAAATTACTGAATGCGCCCAAGCTTAACCTGCCCGAAGGTTTTGAAACCTACGATCCTAAAATTACGGAAGCCAATGGCGGCAAATTGTTCGATTACCTGATCATTCCACGCAACGAAGGCGATTATACATTAAACAATCTTGACTTCAGCTATTTTAACCTCGATACAAAAAAATACGTGACCATTGCCGGCGATGCCATTAAAATAAAAGTGCTGCCGGCCGATCCCAACAGTGCCGGCGCCCAGGTATATACGCCGCAAAGCCAGGTGAAACAAACCGAAAATGATATCCGCTATATTAAAAAAGGCAATTTCCTTTTAATTAAAACCGATAATGAGTTCTTTAATTCGGCCAAACATATTCTGTGGCTGCTTATTATTGTTTTGCTGCTCATTATTGGCCTGCTGCTGCGCTGGAACCATATAAAAAACAATAAGGATGTTATAGCCGTAAAAGAGCGCAAAGCGGCTGGAATTGCTAAAAAGCAGCTGGCAAGCGCACAGCGTCTGATGGACCAGAATAAAAAAGATGAATTTTATACCGAGATCTTAACTGCCCTTAATAATTATCTGGGCCATAAGCTCAACATTCCTGTGGCCGATCTTTCCCGCGAAACCATTCAAAAAGTGCTGATCAAAAAGCAGGTGAGCGATGAAACCGCTTCCAAACTGCTTGCCACCCTCGAAACCAGCGAGTATGCCAAATACGCACCCGGTGCGGTGAGCGGCGATTTACACACGGTGTATAACCATACCGTGGAGCTGGTCACCAGCCTTGAACAACAACTCAATAAAAAAGCATAACATGAAGAACTGGCTTTACATAGTGATCTGGGCGGTATGCTTTTCGGTAAAAGGATATGGCAACGATCTTTTGCAGCAGGCTGAAAAAGCCTATGACTCTAAAAAATACAAGGAAGCCATCGGCAGCTACGAGCAGCTGGTAAAAGAGGGCTATAAATCTTACCAGCTGTATTATAACCTGGGCAATGCGTATTACCGCAATAACGAGTTGGGCAAGGCCATTTACTGCTACGAGATGGCCCGCAAAATAAATCCTAATGATGAGGATGTGCGCATTAACCTGGGCATTGCTTCGGCCAAAACTATTGACAAGATCGATTCAAAAGAGAATTTTTTTATCAGCGCTGTCAAAACAAACATCCTGTCATCGTTCACCACCAATACCTGGGCCTGGCTCAGCATTTTTACCTTGTTGCTGGCGGCGCTGTTGTTTTTTATATTTATCAATTCGGGCTTAGTGATCGTTAAGCGCATTGCGTTTGTGCTCAGCTGCCTGTTTGTGATCTCATTTGTGCTTACTTACTTCCTGGGCTATTCGGCCCTTAAAGCCAAGGTGGAGAATAAATTTGCCATCATCACCGCCCGCGAGATCCGGATCATGAACGAGCCTACCCTAAGCGCCACATCCAAATTCAGCCTGCACGAAGGCACCAAAATACGGGTGGTAGAGAATAACGGAGACTGGCTGCTGATAAAGCTCGATAACGGCAACGAAGGCTGGGTAAAGGCCGCTGACGTGGGAGTGATCTAAATTCTTAGTGTTGAGTTCTTAGTTTTTAATAGGCTCCGTAACTTCAGTCTAAATGTTGAATTTTAAATGTTGAATTTTGAATTAAAGCATCCGTCTTTAATCTTTCATCATTTATCTTCTATCTCTTTAAAAAACGTGTTTCTCTGCATGATACGACGAGCGCACCAGCGGCCCGCTTTCCACAAAACGGAAACCTTTGTTTAAAGCGTATTCCTTGTATTTTTTAAAATCGTCGGGGTGCACAAAACGGGCAACCGGCAAATGTTTGGGAGTTGGCTGCAGGTACTGACCCATGGTTACCACATCGCATTTCACGCGGGCCAGGTCATCCAGGGTTTCATAAATTTCATCTTCGGTTTCGCCAAGGCCCAGCATAATGCCGCTTTTGGTTTTTACACCGGCTTCGTCAAGGCGTTGAAGCACTTCCAGGCTGCGGTCGTATTTGGCCTGTATCCTTACCTCGGCAGTTAAGCGTCTCACCGTTTCCACATTATGCGAAACAATGTCGGGCTTCACATCAATAATGCGCTGCAGGTTTTCCCATTTACCGGCAAAGTCGGGAATAAGGCACTCGAATTTTGTTTCAGGGCTTATCGCGCGGATTTCCTTAATCGTTTCCGCCCAGATAATAGAGCCACCGTCTTTCAGGTCGTCGCGGTCCACGCTGGTGATCACGCAATGTTTCACATTCATCAGCTTTACCGAATTGGCAATGCGCTTTGGCTCATCCCAGTCGGCGGGTTTTGGTTTGCCGGTGGCTACCGCACAAAAGCCGCAGCTGCGGGTGCAGATGTTGCCCAGTATCATAAAAGTGGCAGTGCCAGCGCCCCAGCATTCGCCCATGTTGGGGCAATTGCCGCTTTCACAGATGGTGTGCAGTTTGTGCTGGCTCACAATGCCGCGCACTTTTACATATTCCTCACCGGTAGGCAACTTCACGCGAAGCCAGTCCGGCTTTTTTATCTTGGGTGTTTCCTGTATAAGTTCCATGAGATTAAAACCATTTTCTGCCAAACACAAAGCCCACGTGAAACGTGATGATCATATTTTCGGCCGGGTTACGTGCCATAATAGGCAGTGCTTTTGGAAAATAATCGAGCGATACGCCTGTTTCGATGGCACGGATCAGGTTGGTGTATGGCGCGTATTCAAAGCTTAAATTAAATTTGGCATTTACCGCCGGGTAAATTTTCAGCTCGGGCAATCCGTCGGCAAAGGTGCCGCGGCCAATCACGCTGTCCTGTGTAAAACTTTCTGAATTGAATTTAACGGCTTCGCTGCTGGCCAGGCTCGAGCGGCGAATCACCTGCACATAATAAGGCTTTGCAAAGGCAAAGGTAGGGCCAATGGAGTAGGAGTAGCGCACTTCAACGGCTTTATTATCGGCCTTCGAAAAAAGAACATTCTGCAGCCCCAGGCCGCCGCGAAGCAGCAGCACGCTGTTTAACTTGCCGTATACAAAGCGTTTCCTGTCCTGCGCTTCGCCAGACACTTTAATTTCTTTCGGATGTTTGAGCGTTTGCAGGTCAATTTCGTAATAAGAGCGTGTTTTAGCGGTAACGTGTTTTGCCTTGCGAAAAAGAATGCCAAAGCCGCGGGTGTTTGCATAAATTTTTCCCATGGCCTCGTTGCGATAAAGAATGTTGAGATTCGTGCCGTTCTCTTCGCCCGACAATATTTTGTTTTGCCCGTTCAAAAAATGACCGGTGCACACTACAAAAAGCAACAGGGCGCACTTTCTTAACATTCTAACAAAATTAAGGATTTACGGGCGATTATCCTATTTTTGTAAAAACAATCGCTATGAAAACGAGTGCGGTAAAATACATCGGCGGCCTCCGCTCAGAGGCCACCCACCTTCAGTCGGGCACGGTTATTAATACCGACGCACCAAAGGATAACCACGGCAAAGGCGAAGCTTTTTCGCCCACCGACCTGCTGGCTACGTCGCTCGCCACCTGTATTGTAACCACTATTGGCATTAAGGCCATGCAGGAGGGAATGACGCCCATTGACGGCACCGAAGCCGAAGTGCTGAAGGTGATGTACCCCGATCCCCGCCGGGTGGGCGAAGTGCATGTAAAAATCACTTTCCCCAAAGCCGGCTATAGCGATAAAGAAAAAAAGATATATGAGCACACGGCCCATACCTGCCCCGTTGCCAGGAGCCTGCACCCCGACCTGAAACAGGTGCTGGAGTTTGTGTGGCAATAACAAAAATTAAGAATATTCCATCATTAAAAATCATTCCCTATGTTCAGGAACATACTGCGCAGCTTGATCACAAAGGGACTGGTGGCACTCATCAATTTTCTCCTGCTCATCATTTCGGCGCGCTACCTGGGCGTCAGTTCCCGGGGCGAGATCAGTATTTTTGTTTTGAACATTGCCGTGATACAGGCTATCAACGAGATTTATACCGGCTACACGCTTATTTATTTTGTGCCGCGCGTTGATCTTAAAAAATTATTCTTTTCAGGACTCGCATACACGGTTATTTTTTGCTCGCTCAGCAATGCCGTTGTTGTTCTCATTCAACGGCAAATTCCGGGCTTTGAATGGATGGGTTATGTTATTTCGCTATTGGTGCTTGTTAATACGTTTCAGTGTGTGCTGATATTGGGCAAGGAAAAAGTGGCGCTCTATAACCGGCTGTGCCTGCAGCAGCCGGTTGTGTTATTGCTTGGGCTTTGTTTCAGTATTTTTATAGCCAGAGAATTCACCTTTAAGGCGTATGTATATCCTTTGCTGGCATCGTTTGTAATTGCCACTATCATTTCGGGTGTGGCGGCTTTAAAACTTGTGTCTGAAAACACCACTCAAAAACAATTTGAATTAAAACCCGTGCTTACCAATGGGTTGTTGTACCAGGCCGGACTTCTGGCTTTTGTAGGCTGCAACCGCTACAGTTATTACCTGCTGGCCGACCGCGCTGAAATTGGGCTGTTTGCTTCCGCGGTGGCGTTGACCGAATCGGTGCTCATTATTATGAATGGGATTCTGCCCGTGCTGCTGGCCCGTACGGCCAATGCTTCGAACACCCCTGCTGCTTTGGCACTGAGCCTGAGCAAGGCCAGTTTGCTATTAAGCGCTGCAGTGTTATTGTTTATTTTTTTGCTGCCTGAAAGTGTTTACGTGTTTGTGCTGGGCAAAGGATTTTCGGGTATCCGGCAGCTGATTGTATTGTATGCGCCGGGTGTTTTGCTGGTAAGCGGCTTCGGCATTATTTCAGGATATTTTTCGGCCATAGGCCGGCCGGCGATTGTTTTGATCTATAATGCCCTGGGCTTTGCCTGTTCGCTGCTGCTGGCTCCTTTCCTGGTTCAGCGCTACCACGCTTCCGGAGCAGCCATAACGGCTTGTATTGCTAACGCAGTGATTGCGCTGGCCGCCTACAGCTCATTTTTTGCAATCAATAAGCTGCCGTTAAAACAATTGTTTTCGATAAAGGAAGATTACAACAATCTCAAAAAGCTGATCCGGGTGTGGGCGTAGAGTCAAGGTTATTTACTCTTTATTTTTTTTAATCACTGTTTTTAAGTTCAGCAGGTTCATCGAGTTGCTGCCAAGGCCTGTAATACGATGGCTTACCAGCCGCACCACCTGGTCGTAATACAAAGGGATCACCGGGGCATCTTCGATGATCAATTGATCCATCTGCTGGTACAGGGTTGTTTTGAGCGAGTCGTTGTTTTCAGCCAGGGCCTGTTCAAACAGCCGGTCGAAAGCAGGATTGGCGTAGCGGAAAAAGTTAACCCCCTTGGGCACAAAATTGCGGCTGTAAAACAGGCTCATAAAATTCTCCTCATCGGCATAATCGCTGAACCATGATTTTTTAAACAAGGTGTATTCGCTGTTGTTTACCGCCTGGCGCAGAATGGATGGCTTCTCAACACTAAGCTGCACGCGGATGCCGTTTTCGGCCAGCTGCGATTGTATAAACTCTGCCTGTTCTTTATAATTATCGGTAATGTGTATCGTCATTTCCGGCAGGCCTTTTCCCCCGGGGAAACCGGCCTCATCCAGCAAGGCTTTCACTTTATCGGGCGCATAGGTATAACCTTTTACTTTTAACGGATCGTAGCTCTTTAGGCCTTTGGGAATAAAGCCGGCGTGCGCCGCCTCGCCCAGGTTATTGCGCAGGTATTTGATCAGCTTATCCCTGTCAAAGCCATAATTAATAGCCTGACGTACGGCTTTTAAGCGCAGCGGCGAATGTTTGATTAATTCGTTCTGCTCATCCACCAGTATGCCGATGTAATCGGTTTTTAAAAAGGTTTGTTTTTGCAGGTAAAATTTTTTGCGGTACAGCTCGCGCAAATCGCCCTGCTTATCCAGCACCTCGTTGGTGTTAAACGCGTCGGCCCCGCTCAGCATGTCAAACCGCCCGTTCAGCAGCTCCATAAAAGACGTTTCGCGGTCTTTGATAAACGACACCGTTACCGCATCCAGGTATGGGAGTGGTTTGCCATTATTATCTTTTTCAAAGTACCGGTCGTTTTTAAGAAGGATCAGCTTGGTGCCTTCGTCCCACACCTTAAATACAAAAGGTCCGGTGCCCACCGGGTTTCTCCTGAAGTCGAGCCCGTAAAAACGGATGGCCTCCTGTGGGATCACGCTGAAAAATTTCATGGTGAGAATGCTTAGAAAAGCGCTGAACGGCTTTTTTAAATGAACAATCAGCGTTGAATCGTCAGGCGCCTCAAAGCCACCGTTATGGCTGCGATCAAGGTTATCGAGCAGGGAAGAAGCGCTGCTGACCCTGCTGTCGAACAAACGGTTAAAGCTGAACACAAAATCGCCGGCAATCACCTTTCTGCCCGCACTGTCCTTAAAACAGGCGTTATGATGAAACAGCACATCGCTGCGTAAATGAAATGTATAGGCTAATCCATTGCTGCTGATAGAGTAAGTCCGGGCAATGCAAGGAATTACGTTCAGGCTGTCATCCATTTGAACCAGCCCGTTAAACAACTGGTTCACCGGCCAGATGTTCTCAAAATTGCTTGCGGCTGCAGGGTCCAGCGAGGTGAGCCCGTTCATTTCGTTGTAATTAAATACGCTGCGGGTGTCGTTTTTTTTGGCATTGCCCGTACACGCGGCAATTAAAAAAACAAAGGGCAGCAGTAAGCAAGCAATGAAGCGCATGCACAAAGATGCGAATGGAAACGTAAAATAGAAGCCGGCCGGAATGCAATTATGCACAGATTCCTGTGAAGAGCCTCTTATGGCTGCACAGGCTCTTTGGTTTTCTTAACACCGTCAAATTCAAAGCTAATGCTGATGCGCCAGGTTCTTTGCAGCGGGTTGTTAAGCTTGGTGGGAATAAGGTATGACCCGTCGATGTTGATCACACTGTATTTTACACCAACACCCATGGTAAAATATTGCCGCGCACCTTTGGTTTTGGGCTCGTGAAAATAACCCACCCTCAGCGCAAAAATTTTATTATACCAGTATTCAAGGCCGGTGCTGATGTTCACTTCCTTGAGCTCTTCCTTAATGCCATCCGGTGCGTCGTTAAACGACTGAAGAATGCCTGTGGCCACATCCACATTCGGGTTCTTGCCTTTATCAATCACTTTTTGCCCGGTGGCAGGGTCAATGGCAATGCTTTCTTTGCCCAGCGAATCGAGAACGGTTTTGTAACGCGGCGGTGTGGGTACCAGCAGCTTGTTAAAATCAAGATAAAAGCCCAGGGTGTTTACATCGTCAAATTCGGTTTTGAGCCCGCCACCCAGGCGCATGTTAATGGGAATAAAATTCTCGTCGTTTGAATATTTGATCTTGGCCCCCACGTTGGTGATGGCTAGGCCGCCGGTAGCAATGCCTTTGTAATCGCCCATTTTAAAGCGGTTGCTTTTGTAGTACATGCTCAGGTCGGCAGCCACGGTGGTGGCAGCGTTGCCAGCGGTTCCACCGGTATTCGAAAACACCTTGCTGATGCCGGAGTTAATATACCGGGCGGCAATGCCCAACGAAAAGTTTTTTGAAAGTTTTTGCGAGAAGGCAAGATCGATGGCAAACTCATTGGGCCTGAAATCCTGTGTTTTAACGCCCTGTGCGTTGGTAAGCTCAATGTTGCCCAGGCTGAAGTAGCGCAGCGAAGCGCCCACCACCTGCTTGTCGTTTATTTTTCCATAGCCGCCCAGGTAATACATGTTGATGTCGGGCACCAAAAAACGCAGCCAGGGAGTTACGGTAAAACCGGCTCCGAAATTTTTTTCGGCAAAGGCCAGCTTGCTGCCGTTCCAGTGTATGGAGTTTACATCGGGATCGGTGGCCGCGCCCACATCGCCCATACCGCCCTGCCGGCTGTCTGGACTGATCATTAAGAATGGAACTGCGGTGGTGATGGGGTTGATGGTTTGTCCGCCTAATTGCTGGGGATTTACCTGCCCCCAAAAAGTTTTAGCTCCAACTACACTGGCCGCGATTAAAAATATTTTTTTCATTAAAAGATCTTAATTTATTGAGTCTTAAGCAGAGGGCCCGCAAATTTACTAATTTAGAATTACCAATTTCTCAATTTTTTCAGCTTTTTTGTTTTTGGTATCAGACACGGCAAGCTTGTAAATGTAAACCCCTCTGCCAAGCTTGTCGCCGTATTCGTCTTTCCCATCCCAATCAATGCCCTCGGGCCTGAAACCCTCGCAGGTAACGAATTTATGGATGGTTTTCACCACTTTGCCGCTGATGGTGTATATCTGGATGTTGATGTTTAAGGGACTGCAGGCCTGGTTGTGCTCAAAGAAAAACTGGGTGTGCGTAGTAAAAGGATTAGGATAATTTAATACATGCTTAAGGGCAAGTTCCGCACTTTTTGCTACAATAAAATCGGCATAAGCCATATTCGAATTGTTTTGAATGTCCCAAACCTTAAAGCTGAGGCGATGCTCGCCCTCGCTCAGCCCGCTGAAGGGATAACGCACGCGGCCGCTCTGGTAGCTGTTTAAGTTTGATTCGTAATAATCATTCAGCAGCACGGGATTGTTGCCGCTGGCATCCAGTATCACCGAAATATCGTGCCCAATGCCGTTACCGGCGGTGTTAATGCCGCTCGAATCAATAAGATCGGCATATAAAATGGGTTTTTCGCTGGTGGTGCCGCCGTTCACAAAGTTTTTGTCGTTCAGGTAAAGGCCTATTTTTGGGCCTTCGTTGTCAACTATCACATTTTTGGCCGAGTTGCCGCCCACCACCACGTTGGTGTAAAAGCCTGCCGCATCCATTTGCCCGTTGGTGGCGTAATAGCTTATGCGGCCCTGGCCGGGTGCAAAGCTGATGTCTTTGGGCACAATAAATGTAAACGAAAAATCGCCGTTGCTTACCTGCGATTTGCCGCGGTACAAAATGTTTTTTTGAGTGCTGAACTGGAACGGAACCATGCTGCCGGGAACGGTGGACGATTCCACATCGTTGAGCAGGCAGCTGATGGTGCGCTTTTTATCGAACACGCTGGAATAAACCAGGCCGTTAAAGTTAGTGAGCTTGTTGCCCAGCGTATCGGACACATAACCCGAAATGGTCATTTTGGCCAGCGAGCCCAGGGTGTCTGAGCTGAGCGGGGTTACCGACACATTGTTTATTTTTGAGGTGAACACTTTTTGCTGCGGGCAGGCCAGCGGCATGGCCGGATCGCCCAGCAGGTGAAAATTGGCAAAATAAATAGACTGGCCGATGGTGGCTTTGGTTTTGCGCACCACATCGCCCAGCGCCGGCCAGTTGCCGTTTATTTTTTTAAACAGGTTCCTGAGCAGCAAATCGTTGAGCGTATAGTTAGGGCCCGAGTATGCCACACGGCAGGTAGTGAACAGGGCAATGGCCCCGCCTTTTGAATTAAGCAGGCAAAGTTCACCGGCCGAGGTTCTGTCGGGATCGTCGTAGCGGCTGAATTCGCAGGTGGCAGTTACAAATAAGGGCAGTTTGTTAAAGTTATCCAGTGCGTTAATGGTGGGCACATCCAGGATGCGTTCCTCGGTAAGCCCGCCCTCGCCGCCGTGGCCGGTGTAATTAAACACCAGCGCCCCTTTGTTGATCCGCTTTAAAAAATCGGCGGTGGCGTCGGGGTATCGTTTTCCTCCCGGTGTGCTGAAGCTTTTATACGAGTCAAGAAACACCTTGTCGATGTTAAAGGCGGGCGAGATCAGCTCCATATCCTGCGTAAGCTTATTGGCATCGTTCATGTGCAGGGCATTGTCTTTGTCATCGGCCACAAATATCAGCCAGTTACGCCAGTCACCCATGTTCGATTCGCTTAAGTTATTGCAGTTTTCGGGTGTCATGTTATTGATGTCGAAGCTCAGGTCCTTGCGGTAATAGTTTTCTATTTTGGCAATTACGCCGTTTACCTCGCTTGTTGTGCGACAGGTAAAACGGCCCACCCCAATGTCCACCTTTCCGAATGATTCGGCATTAAAACCTTCGGTCGAATCCATGAGTGCATAAAAGTCGTCGGTGGCCAGGCTCAGCGTAGGCGAAAGCGAATTGTGCGACTGGTAAGTGGGTATCAGGTTGCTGTTGTTCAAAAGGCTTCTGCCGTTGTTTTTGTAAGAGCCGTCGCCAATCAGCAGGGCATATTTTACCTTTTGGCTGCCAGTGTTGCGGGTGTACAGCATGCGGATAAAATCGCGTATGGCCGAAATATCGGGCCGGCCGCTGCTAAACTCGTTGTAAACCTGGTCGATGGTGGCAATGGCGTAGGTGAGGCCCTCGTTATCCTTATGCAGCTTTGCAATGCGGGCGGCCTGCGAGGTAAACAGAGGATGCGTAATCACCACATAATCGGCCTGCTGCAGCGCATGCAGGTTTTGATTCGCCACCTGGCCCACAAGTTTTGGCGTGTAAAAATCAGTGGTGGGGCTGATGCAAAATTCATTCAATACAGCGGTGGGGGTGGTAAAGTCAATGCCGGTGCCGGTGCTGTTGTAATTCTGAACAAATGGGTTCAGCGGGTCGGTCACATTCCAAACGCTCAGGGTGGGATTGGCCGAGGTGGCAATAAAAAAATTACAGATTTTCGCCGGCCCGGCAGTCCGTGTGTCCCTGAACTGGAACTGCTTGTTGTTTACGATCAGCTTGCGGCGGGCGTTAATGGTAAGCTTGTCAAGCCAGCCCAGGCTGTTGCCGGTTGTTTTGGTTACAGATACACTTATGATATTGCCCGAACCGCTGCTCAGCAGTCCAAAACCCGGAGCCGTGGCATCATCGGCATAATCACCCAGGTAATAATCCACGTTCACCGAAAAGGTGCTCAAGCCAAAATTAAGACCGCTGCCGCTCACCAAAAAATTGGTGGTGGTTCTGGCGCGGGCAGCCACCGTTGCTTCCGAGCGTATCGTGTCTCCGGTCACAAAGTCGCCGTCGTTCCAGCTAAAGTTATAGCTGTTGTTAATGTCAAAATATTCTCCGTAAAAATTGCGGCCGCTTTTTACAAAATTGATCTCATCCGACTCGTGATAATTATAATAATCGTAGGAAGTGCTGCTTATATTAGGCACCCCGGCCGATGCCGGCTGCGTTGCCACCCGCTTTCCGCTGCCCAGGTCGGCATTAAAAAAATAAAAGCTGGTGTCGCTGTACAGGTTTTTGATAACACTGAATTTTAAGCTGGCGGCCACTTTTGTGTTGGTGGCTTTCCATTCGTCGGGACCCGTGGCGTAAAACAAAACATAATCCGTATCGTCAAATTTTCCATCGCTTTCGCCGCTCACCTGTATGGCGTTTTCAACCAGGTCGTCGTACCTGGCAGCGCCGTTAAGCTCGGGCAGCATTTTGCCGCCGTTGCCATATATTCTTATTTTTTGCGGATCGAGCGTGTTTATATCAATGCCCATGCTTAATAAGAACGTTTTGTCGATCTTGTAAATGCCGCTTTTGGTAACGCCAATTTTAAACCAGCTGCCGCTGGCCAGCACCGAGGTGGTGGTAAAAGCCGAAGCGGCCGCCAGGCGCGAAGCGGCGTTGTTATTATAGCTCAGCTGCCAGGTTACATCGTAGTCAATAAGCTCTTCAACCTGTTGTGCGGCATTGATGCGAAAGGGAAAAAGCTGGTGCTGGTTCAGGTTTTCATCACGGCTCAAACTGGCTACGGCTTTTAGCTCATAATTAGAGCTGAGGTAAGCGCCAAAAAAACGGCGGATCACCGAAGCGTGTGGTTCGGCAACAGGAAGCGTTTTTTTTATCACCAGCGAGGGGCTGGCATTTTGTTCGTAAGGCGTTGTTTGAGAAACGGTATAAAACGGAAAGTTTTTTTTGGTGGCATCGTAAACCGCGCCGTTAAGCTGCAGTTTTAAAAAAGCTGTATCGGCAGTTGAGGAGCTTACAATATTGGATTGAGGAGCGGTGGGTGCCTGGGTGTTTTTTTTAATGGGCGATGAGGTGGTGGCAGACTCGGGGATAAAGCTTTGACCGAAAACGCAGGTACCCGCAAAAGTCATTAAAAAAAGACCAATCTTATTGAAATTCATAGATAGCAAGGAGTAAAGTGACGACAAATTAACGGATTTGACCATTAAAATATTGTTAAGATTTTATTTTTGTTTTTAAAAATGTATTTATATATTTGTGAAATAGGTTAGGTTAATATCTTCATATGAAGCATCGTGTTCTGTTACCAATAATAGTGTTTTCAGTCTTTTTTCTGGACCTGAGGGCACAGGATCCACAATTCACACAGTTTTATGCGAATCCGCTGTATCTGAACCCGGCTTTTGCTGGTACTGCCCGTTGTCCCCGCATTTGTATGAATTACAGAAATCAATGGCCCGCATTATCAGCACCTTATGTAACCTATTCCGCTTCTTACGATATGCACCTGGATGCCCTTGCGGGCGGTATCGGAATCCTGGTTAACACCGACGACCAGGCCAAAGGAACACTTAAAACCACCAACGCCAGCCTGTTATACGCCTACCACGCCACTGTTACCCGCGAATTCTCCTTAAAATTTGGTATCCAGGCCACTTACCTCCAGAAATCACTCGACAAAACCAAGCTCAGCTTCGGTGATATGATTGACGCACGCAGGGGCTTTGTATGGAATACGGCCGAAGCGGTGCCTTCTCCCAACAAAAGCAACGCCGATTTTTCGGCCGGCCTGCTGGGATACAGTAAAACCTACTTTTTTGGCTTTGCCGCCAACCACATCAACCAGCCCAACGAGGGGCTTTTAGGCGATTCCAAGCTTCCTGCCAAATTTACAGCACACGGCGGGGCCATCATCTCCCTCGAAAAAGGCAACGAAAGCTATCTTTCTCCCAACATTTTATTCCAGGCCCAGCAAAAATTCACGCAGCTTAACCTGGGTTTGTATTATGTTAAAGGCGCATTTGTGGCCGGCTTGTGGTACAGAAGCGGTGATGCCGTAATCGCCCTCGTAGGGGTGCAAAATAACAACTTCAAATTCGGTTACAGCTACGATGTAACTGTCTCAAAATTAAGCGGTAACACCGCCGGTTCACACGAAATCTCGCTGCAGGTTCAGTTTGAATGTAAAACCAAGCGCAGAAAATACAGGACCATCAGCTGTCCTTCGTTTTAATTATTTTTGTAACCTTTTTATAAATACAACGTTATAGCGTTTAGATTATAGTATCGATATGAAAAAATGGATAAAAAACCGGAAATCTTTTGCCTTTATCACGGCAGCCCTGCTGGCTTCATGCTCTCAGGAGCGTTCTGCAGTGACCGGTTGGGCCTATAATGATCCTACCAACGGTGGTTTTGAAAAGCCGCCTTACGAGGAGCAGGAAACAGGCCCTGGCCTGGTTTTGATTGAAGGCGGTACGTTTACCATGGGCCGCACCGAAAACGACGTGACCTACGAGTGGAACAATGTAGCCCGTCGGGTTACCATTTCATCGTTCTATATGGATGAGACTGAAGTGAGCAACTTCTCTTATGTGGAGTACCTGTTTTGGACCGCCCGCGTATTTGGTCCTACTTTCCCGGATGTTTATTACAAAGCGCTGCCCGATACCCTGGTATGGCGCGAAAAGCTGGCTTACAACGAGCCGCTTGTGGAATATTACCTGCGCCACCCGGCTTACCGCGACTATCCGGTAGTGGGAGTTAACTGGCTGCAGGCCAATGATTTTTGTGCCTGGCGTACCGACCGCGTGAATGAGTTTATACTCGTGCGCGAAGGTTTGCTTGACCACGTTCCCAATCCATCCGACCAGGATTATTTCAGCACCGAAGCTTACCTTTCGGGTAAATGGGCTGGTCAGCTCAAACGTAAATTACCTTCTTTTGACGAACAAAACCCTGAGCGCGATGTGCGGCTGGAAGACGGGATCTTTTTACCAAAATACCGCCTCCCAACCGAGGCAGAGTGGGAGTATGCCGCTTACGGCCTGATTGGAAACACTATCGGCGAACGTATTACCGATCGCCGTATTTACCCATGGAATGGACATGGCGTGCGCAACGCCAGCGACCGCTACCTGGGCCAGATCAACGCCAACTTTGTGCGTGGCGCCGGTGATTACATGGGCACTGCCGGCTTCCTGAACGATAACGCCGACATCACTGCCCCTGTTTACAGCTACTGGCCAAACGACTACGGTTTATACAACATGTCGGGCAACGTGTGCGAGTGGGTAATGGACGTATACCGCCCTAACACCTTACAGGATGCCGATGAGTTCCGTCCGTTCCGCGGTAATATTTTTACCACCCAGCAACGCGACAGCAGCACGCTGTTTGGCGGTTTGGGCGGCGAGATCATCACCAACCAGGATGGGCCTATTTACCAGAAATTCAAACACAAGGTAAATAATCCTACCAACCACGGTGTGAGCGGCGAAACCGGCGAAGTGACCGACAGCGTATTAACCATTATGACCAACGACCTGCAAGGTAACAACAACGCCACTCCCGAAGGAAAATCAGACATCCCGGGCCGTGTAAAATGGCGTGAAGTTTCGAGCGCGGTGTCAACCGATAACCTGGATGAGCGCCGTAACTACAAGGCTGCCGATTACATTAACTACCTGGATGGCGATGTGAACTCGAGCTTGTATTATGCCGAAGGTGAAGATGCCTATACCGATAAATCGGATAAGATGATGTACGAATATGCCAAAACATCTCTGATTAACGATAAGGCAAGGGTTTACAAAGGTGGTAGCTGGCGCGACCGTGCCTACTTCCTCAACCCGGGTGTGCGCCGTTTCCTCGATCAGCGCCAGTCAAACGCCTGGTTGGGCTTCCGCTGCGCCATGACCCGTGTGGGTAGCCCGGTGGGATTAGGAAAATAATTTTAACTGTTAATAAATACATTAAACCCTTGAGCGCAAAGCTTAAGGGTTTTTTCTATTTTGGAGCATGCAAAAGGATATCTCCATCAGCGAGTTATATAACCTGTATTTAAAAGCGGGTCAAACCGTGTGCACCGATACGCGTAAGCTTGAGAGCGGTGCCCTGTTTTTTGCCCTGAAGGGAGCCAATTTTAATGCCAACGAGTTTGCACAGAAGGCCATTGATGGGGGATGCAGCTTTTCGGTAGTGGATGATGCAAAATATGCAACCGGCGACAGGATCGTATGGGTGCCCGATACGCTGAAGGCTTTGCAGGAGCTGGCCAATTACCACCGGAAACAATTTGCGATCCCCGTTCTGGCCATTACCGGCAGCAACGGCAAAACCACGCACAAAGAGCTGATCAGCGCGGTGATGTCGCAAAAATTTAAAACCCTTGCCACCGTTGGCAATCTCAATAACCACATTGGCGTGCCGTTAACGCTGTTAAACCTGCGCCGGGAGCACGAGTTTGCCATTATTGAAATGGGCGCCAACCACCAGGGCGAAATTGACGAGCTTTGCCGGATCGCCGACCCGGATTTTGGGCTGATCACCAACATCGGCAAAGCCCACCTCGAAGGATTTGGCGGGCTGGAAGGCGTTAAAAAAGGAAAGAGCGAGCTGTATAAATTTTTGAAGGAAAAAAATGCCAAAGCCTTTGTAAACGGCGATGATGACGTATTGTGCGAGCTGGCCTTTAATAATGATAAGATCACCTACGGGTGTAAAAAACTTTACGACGTGATCGGCAAAAATTGCGGTACTGAGAAAACCGTTAGCTTTAAATATACCACCCGGTATGGTGATAAGGATTGGAATAAGCTGCCGGTGATCCACACACAGATTGTGGGCGGCTACAATTTTATAAATTGCCTGGCGGCGGCCTGCGTAGGAAATTATTTTAAGGTGGAAGACGCCCAGATAAAGCAGGCGCTTGAAAGCTACCTGCCTGCGATGAACCGTTCGCAGCTGGTGAAAACCGAGCGTAATACCATTTTGCTGGATGCGTATAACGCCAACCCCAACAGCATGAAAGCGGCCATCGAAAACTTTGCAGCCTATAAATCGGCCCATAAGCTGTTGTTGCTTGGCGACATGTTTGAGCTGGGTGAGTACAGCCGCAACGAGCACCAGAAACTGATTGAATTGCTGAAGGAAAATAAATTTGAGCAGGTGATGCTGGTGGGCAACGAATTTTTTAACCTGAACGACCCCGCCTTTAAATTTTTTAAAACCACCGAAGAATGCCGCCGGTATCTGCAGGAGCAGCAGGTATCGGGCAGCACCGTTCTTATAAAAGGATCGCGCGGCATGAAGATGGAGCAGCTACAGGAGGTATTGTAACACATGAATTATTTTAAAAAGAACAAGCTGATCAGCTTTATTTTGCTGGCCATGCTGCTCGGGATTTTTATCGGGTATATTGTCAATATATCCATTACCGGCCACAGCTTTCATTACGATCAAAAAAAGCTGGACGCGATTGCCAACCCGCGGGTGAAAAAAGAGGTGACGGCCGCCATACACAAGTACGAAGGCCAGCAATTGCGCGAGGCGAAAAAAAATGTCGCATCCGGTTTTTCCATCCTGAGCGATATTTTTTTGCATCTTATCAAAATGATCATTGCGCCGCTGGTACTGGCTGTGTTGGTGCTTGGGGTGGCCAAGGTGGGCGATTTTAAAAGCGTGGGCCGCATTGGCTTAAAAACCCTGGTGTATTTTACCAGCGCCACGCTTATTGCGCTTGCACTGGGCCTGGTAATTGTAAACCTGTTTGAGCCGGGAAGGGTGATGCACCTGGATTTGCCGGAGATACAGGCTGAAACGGGGATTAAAACCAATACGCAAACGTCTAAAAACTTTATCGATCATGTGATCCCCGAAAGCATTATGCGCTCGATGGCGGCCAACGATATTTTGCCCATTGTGGTGTTTGCCCTGTTTTTTGGCGTGGCTGCTGCCAGTATCGGTGCAGCCGGAGCGCCCATTATCAAAGCGTTTGACAGCCTGAGCCACGTAATGTTTAAGGTAACCAATTTTGTGATGAATTTTGCGCCGCTGGGCGTGTTTGGCGCCATTACGGCAGTGGTAATTCAGCAGGGGCTGGATGTGCTGGGCGGCTACGTTTACCTGATCCTGTGCTTTTTCGGCGGCCTTCTGTTCTTTGTGTTTGGTGTGCTGCTGCTCATATGCCTGGCGTTTAAAATAAACTATTTCCGGCTCATCCGCGATGTGCGCGAGCCGGTGCTATTGGCCTTTAGCACGGCCAGCAGCGAAAGCGCCATGCCAAAAACCATCGAAGCGCTCGAAAAGCACGGTATCAGCAATCGCATTGTAAGCTTTGTGCTGCCGCTGGGTTATTCGTTTAATCTCGATGGCAGCATTATGTACATGACCTTTGCCACCGTATTTATTGCACAAAGTTATGGTATTGACATTGGCCTGGCCGGCCAGGTAAAAATGATGCTGATACTGCTTGTGACCAGCAAGGGGATGGCGGGTGTGCCCCGGGCCTCGCTGGTGGTTATTGCCGGAATGTTAAGTATGTTTAAAATACCCGGTGAGGGCCTGCTGCTGCTGCTGGCGGTTGACCAGCTGCTGGACATGGGGCGGAGCGCCACCAACGTGGTGGGCAACGCGGTGGCCAGCGCGGTGGTGGCCCGGCTCGAAGGTGAAAAGTTTTAGGTGGTTTAGTTTTCCGCTCATCCCTTCTTTGTTTTTTTACACCTAAATAAATGCTAAATTTGCGCCTTTAAAATTAAAGCGCAGTGGACAAAAAATCGTTAATCGGACTTGGCTTAATTGCAGCCATCCTTGGGGTATGGTTGTATTTCAGTGGTCCTTCCAAAGAGCAGATTGCAAGGAACAAACGCATAAAAGATTCGGTAGAGCTTGCTCAAAAGAAAACAGAGGTTATAGAAGCAGCCCGCATTGCGGCCGCCCAGGTAACCGATACGATAAAAGCGCCGGTGGTGTTGTCTGATTCTGCCAAAGCAGTAGAGGTAAACAAGCGCTACAAGGATTTTGCCCCTGCTGTAAACGGCAAGCCCGAAACATTTACCATCGAAAACGAAAACCTGGTGGCCACCATTTCCAGCAAGGGTGGCATGATCGAGAAGGTGCATCTTAAAAATTACCACCGTCCAGGCAGCACCGAGCCCCTCATTTTGTTTGATAAAGACTCCACTGTATTTGCACTTAAACTGTACGACATGGACCGTACGCTTTTTTCGACCGGGGATTTTTATTTTAAAGCCGTATCCAAAAGCCCTACGGCCATTACCCTGCGCCTCGAAACCACAAAGCCCGGCAGCTACATCGATTATACCTACGCGCTAAAGGCAAGCGATTACATGGTTAACGCGTCGATCAGCTTTGTGGGCATGCAGAACATTTTGTCCCAAACCGAAGACCAGCTGCAGCTGAGCTGGAACATGCTTTACCCTGGCCAGGAAAAATACATTGAAAAAGAAAAACAGGTGGCCAACATCCACTTTAAGCAAGGCGACAACAGCCCCGACGACCTGGGACCTGCCAGCGACAAAGAACGTGAGTTGAATGAGGCCGACATCAAATGGATCTGCTTTAAGCAGCAGTTTTTTAATGCCACCATTATTGCCGATAAAGTGTTTAGCAAAGCGGGCAGTTTTATTAAGTCTTCGCAACGGCCCGAATCGGCAACCACGGTTATGGCAGCTTCGAGCGAGCTGGGTGTTCCATACAGCCACGGGGCCAGCGAAAAATTCGGCTTCAGCTTTTACTTCGGACCCAATCGCTATAACACGCTCAAACAATACGGCCAGGATCTTGAATCGATTGTGCCTACCGGCTGGAGCATTTTCAGCTACATCAACAAGTGGCTGGTAATTCCTTTATTTTCGTGGCTGGGCAGCCTGAACATGGGGATGGTGATCCTCATCCTCACCATTATTGTAAAAATACTGCTATTGCCCATTGCTTATAAAACCTACATGAGCGGGGCCAGGATGCGCGTGCTGAAACCCGAGACAGATGCACTTTCGGCCAAGTACGAAAAAAATCCCGACCCGCTTAAAAAGCAGCAGGAGCAGATGGCGCTTTACCGGCGCGCGGGCGTAAATCCTTTTTCGGGCTGTTTGCCACTGCTGTTACAGTTTCCCATCCTCATCGCCCTTTTTGCATTTATTCCCGCATCCATCGAGCTGCGCCAGCAGGGCTTTTTGTGGGCGGATGATTTGAGCACTTACGACAGCATCTGGAATTTTGGTTACGTGCCGTTTATCAACACGGTGTATGGCGACCACGTGAGCCTTTTTGCCGCGCTCATGTTTGTGAGCACCATTATTTACACCTATATGAACAGCAGCCTGATGCCGCAGCAAGGCAGCACCCAGATGCCGGGCATGAAGTTTATGATGTATTTTATGCCGGTGATATTTTTGGCGGTGATGAACAAATACGCGGCAGGCTTAAGCTGGTATTACTTTCTGGCCAACATGTTCACCTTCCTGCAAAACTTTGTGATCAAAAAAGTGGTGAGCGATGAAAAGATCAGGGCTCAGCTGGAAGAAAATATGAAAAAGCCGGCCAAGGTATCCAATTTTCAAAAGCGCCTCGAAGAAATGGCCAAACAACAAAGGCTGCAGCAATCGGGCAAACCCGCCAAGAAAAAATAAAGCCTGGCCCGGTTTTTGTTAATTTTTTGGTACTATTGCTTTTATTGTTTTATTTTGTAAAGCTAAATGCTCAAAAATAAGTTCATAAAAATCACTGCATCGGTATTTGTACTGGTAATGGCGCTGTGGATTGCGGTGCCTAAAGTGTATATTCATGAGCTGCTGCACCACAATCACACCGCTTTAGCCATAAGCCCCGAAACCAAGGTGCAATCGCAGGCTACCGATGACTGCGATTTTGACGAGTACAACAAGCCGGTTTATTTTAACCTTTTTAAATTCATCAGCAGCTTTATTCCTTTAAAGCCGCAAAACGCTGTTAAAACAGTTGAGAAGGCGCTCAGCCTTTCCAATATTTCCTATGCGGTATCGCTTCTTCGCGGCCCGCCCATTACCGAATAATCCTGCGGTAATTTTTCAATTTTTTTAAGAGTAATTTTTTAAGCCATGTCTTCGGGCATGCAACAGTATTATGGTGTTTTATAAACACGCCTTCCTGGTATGCACGTTGCTGCTTGCCATGGGAGCGGGCAGGGCCCAAACCTGCGATCTGGTAATGCGCGGCGCTATACGCGACGAGGATAACGGCGAGAAGCTAAGCTTTGCCGTGGTGAAATTATTAGACCCTGAAAGAATTATTGAAACCAATGCCGAGGGCGAATTTGTGGTGGAAGCCTTGTGTGCCGGTAATTACCGCTTGCTGGTAAAACATTTTGGCTGTCCCGACACGGTGTTTGAAGTAAGCCTTTTAAAATCGCGCAAAATTATTTTAAAACTGCCTCACAGCACCAGTGTATTAACCGAGGTGGATGTGATGGACAAGCGCCAGGAGATGAAAAAAACACAGGCAGTAAGCACACTCACTTCTGAAGAGATCCAGAAAACAAAAGGCCAGGGTTTGGGCGAAGTATTAAAAACCATTCCGGGTGTTACAGCGCTTAACACTGGCGCCACCATTTCAAAACCTATGATCCACGGTATGCAGGGCTACCGGCTGCTGCTGCTCAACAACGGCATCCGCCAGGAAGGACAGCAATGGGGCAACGAGCACGCGCCGGAGATTGACCCCTTTATTGCCAAAAAACTATCGGTGATAAAAGGAGTGAATGCCATCCGTTATGGCAGCGATGCCATTGCCGGTGTGGTGCTGGTAGAGCCCGACGATTTGCCCGATACCGCCGCTGTAACCGGCGAGGCAAACCTGGCCGGGTTGAGCAATGGGCAAACCGGCGCCGCCTCGGCCATGCTGCAGGGTTATTTTGACAAGATCCCTCATTTTAGCTGGCGGATGCAGGGCACGCTCAAAAAAGGCGGAACTGTAAAAACACCCAACTATTATCTTGGCAATACAGGCACCGAGGAAAAAAATTTTTCTTACGCGCTGGGTTACCATCAAAAAAAGTGGGGTGCCGAGGTATATTATTCGCAGTTTAATGCCACGGTTGGAATTTTTAAAGGATCGCATATTGGCAACCTGAGCGATTTGCAAAATGCACTGAGCCTGGGAAAACCTGTTGACAGCCTTGCTGCTTTCAGCTATAGCATTGGCCGGCCCAAGCAGGAAGTGGTGCACGAGCTGGCGAAGGGTTTGGTGCATTATCATTTTTCGCCGCGCTGGCGTGCCAAAGTGCAATACGCCTGGCAGCAAAACCTGCGCAAGGAATACGACCTGCGAAGATTGACGCCCGCAGAAAAAGAGCTGCAGGTGGTGGCACCCGACCTTGACCTGAGGGTGGTTTCGCAAACTGCCGAAGCCGTTATTGAGCACGATAATATAAAATCGCTGAGAGGCATGGCCGGCGCCAGCTACATGCATCAGGGCAATGTATATGCGGGACGTTTCTTTATTCCCAATTATGTAAATAACACCTGGGGCGCTTTTATTACCGAACGTTATGTAATGCCAAAACTGGAGCTGGAAGCGGGGCTGCGGTACGATGAAAAACAGCTGCAGTCGTTTTTTTACGAAGGCAAGGTATGGACAGAGCATAACCGGCGGTTTAATAATGTTACGTATAACGGCGGCCTGATCTGGAAAGCCGACAGCAGCCTGAATGTGTTTGTTAACCTGGGTTCGGCCTGGCGCGCACCGGCGCCCAATGAGTTATACAGCAACGGCATTCACCAGGGTGTGGCTTCTGTTGAGCGCGGCAACGGCAGCCTGAAAACCGAAACCTGCTACAATATTACCGCTACAGCCATATACCGGGTGCGCCGCTTTAATGCAGAGTTAACGGTGTATCACAACCAGTTCAGTAATTTTATTTACCTCAATCCCTCCAATACCCTTGAGCTTACCATACGCGGCGCTTTCCCGGTGTTTGATTACACGCAGGCCAATGTGCGCATCAGCGGTCTCGACCTGAAAGCCGGGTATGATCTTACTAAAAGGCTGTCGCTGCTGGTAAAAGGCATGATGGTAAGGGCCTGGAATTATTCTATCAACGATTACCTGGTATACATGCCCGGCGACCGGGCCGATGTTTCGGTAAAGTTGAACCTGCCCGATCTGAAATTTTTGCAACGTTGTTATGTGCAGGTAAACAATGCCCTGGTGGCCAAACAATGGCGGGTGCCGGTCAATGCCGACTTTGCGCCACCGCCGGCGGCCTATTACCTGCTTGGTGTAGATGCGGGCACTGAATTAAATTTTGGCCGGCAAAAGGTGTTGCTCAGCCTGGGTGCCACCAACCTGCTCAATGCCAGGTACCGCGAATACCTTGACCGTTTCCGCTACTATTGCGATGCCCCGGGCAGATCCTACAACATCCGGATTACGGTGCCATTAACGCTGTATGATAAGAAATAAAATGAGCCCAGGAAGCAGGACTTAAGGGGATCAGGAGGCAAGACACAAGACACAAGAATAAAACTATTAAAAACCTAAACAAAATGAAAAGAATGATTAAAACTACCGGCTATGTGATGATAGCAATTGCCCTGGGACTTAGCGCCTGCAAAAAAGATAAAAAAACAGATCCGCCATCCACACCTCCAGCCGAAACACCTACGCCACCGGAAGTAATCACTACCCTGCGCGTTTATATTTATGATTCGCTGGGAGTGCCGCTGCTGGGGCCATTTTCGTTCAAAGACCCCGATGGAGACGGTGGACAGCCCGGCGGGTTTTTGAATGGGGGTGCCGATTCGGTAATTACCCTCAATGCCAATACTACCTACTATGCCAAAGTGGTAATCCTGGATGAAACAAAAACACCCACCGACTCTACCTCCAACGAAGTGGCCGGCGATGAAAGCTATGAACACATGTTCTTTTACAATGGCGACCCGGCCAACGCGGCCAACAATAAGGGTAACGCTATTTTAAATGCCGGTTACCCGGGCTATAAGGTAAAACTTAATGGCTCCAACATTATTATTACCTACGCGGACACGGATAACGGTGCAGCGCACGGCCAGCCAACGCGGAACATAGGTTTATTCACTAAAATAAGAACCTATGCCTCAACAGGAGGTGCTAAGTACCCGCTTATTGCCACCTTAAGGCACCAGCCCGAGGCAAAAGACGGCACCTACGCCCCCGGTGAAACCGATGTGGAAGTGAGCTTTAAAGTGAAGGTGAATTAAAGAAAAAAGCCCCGTGGCAATGCTCACGGGGCTTTTCTTTTTTTTGAGTTAAAATTTTTAATTAACGGTTTTACCCAAAAAGTCAACCATGATAAAATCTTCGAGGGTGTAGCGCTTGCCGTCTGAAAACACCACGATCCATGCATCTTTTACACCTTTGCCAATCACCCGCTGGCGGTGCGATTCGGCTTCTTTTAAGGTATTAAATTGTTTTTGAGTGAACCGGGTAATGCCATCGGGGTATGATTGCGATTCGATCTTGCCCAAAGCTTTTAAGTTATTGTATTTAAAATTCTGCGGATTGCGGTAAGCGCCGATCTGTACTTTGAATTGAACGTTTTGCGCGCAGTAATTGCCGGCCACATCCAACAGCTGCAAATAATCCGATGCGTTGTTGAGCGATTTGCCCTTGAACGGAGAGAAATCGGGCAACATGCCGGTGCAGGGCATATTTGTTTTTTCGCTGGTATTTATTTTCCCGGTTTCATTTCCATTGCTCTCGCCTGTTTTGGTTTCTTTCGGCTCCTTGGTTTTAGCGGGCTTTTTTTCTTTTGCCGGCTTCGCCTCTTTAGCAGGTTTTTCGGGGCTTGTTTTTTCAGGCTCTGCCGGCTGGGTTGTTTTTACCGGTTCGGTGTTTGTTGGCTCGGTGGCTGTAGCTGAAGTGGTAGCGGTGTTTGCGGCCGGCGTTTCCTTCGGCGCTTCGGTGGCCGGCTGCTCTTTTGCTTTGCGGGCGGCCATTACCGCCGGGCTGTATAAGTTAAAGTCCTTGGTTTGTTCCATGTACTTATCCAGGCTGCCAATGTTCATGTCTTCCTCCACCGGCTCATAACCTTCGGCCGAAATGCGGATGTGGTAATTGGTAGCCGGGCTCAGCGCCATCAGGTATTTGCCCGACGATTTATTGGTATAGTTAGGGCACACCGTTGGATCGCTGCTTTTTGTCACTTCTATTTTCGCTTCAATGGGCTTATCATCGCCATACACAGTGCCTTTTAGCAGCGCCACAATGGGCTTATCGCCCAATATGCCGGGGGTTACCGAATAAATATCGTAGTAGCCTAAGCCGCCCGAACCAGCCCGGTTGCTGCTGAAATAACCTTTGTCGCCTTTGTAGTTGATCACGTAATAGTTGTCGTCTTCGGTGGTGTTCAGCGGAATGCCCATGCTTTTCGGCTCGGTCCAGTCGTTATCTTTTTTAATGCTGAACATGATATCGTAGCCCCCAATGCTCAGATGCCCTTTTGAGCTGAAGAACATGGTAATGCCGTCGGGGTGGATAAAAGGAGCGTCTTCGTCGTATTGTGTATTGATTTTAGGCCCCAGGTTGGTGGCCGGGCCCCATTCGCAGCCCACGCGCTCGCTCACCCAGATGTCTCTGCCGCCGTAGCCTCCCGGGCGCTCGCTGGCAAAGTACAGGTAGCGGCCATCGGCAGTGATGGAGCAGGAGCCTTCCCAGTAACGTTCGGTATTGATATTGTTGTTCAGGCGCACAGGCGGTTCCCATGTTTCGCCGTTGAGCTTGCACATAAAAATATCGCCGCTGTCGGCCTCAGAGCTGGCAAAGGTAAATAGCTGCTGCCCGTCGGGGCTAATGGCAATGGCTGCTTCATAACCTTTGGTGTTGATCGATTCGATGGCCTTTGGCTCGGTATATGTTCCATCGGCATTGCGGCTCGAAAAGAAAATATCCTCGGTGTAATCGCCCTCTGGATCGCTTACCAGCTCATATTTACCGGTTTCTCTTTTAAATTTTTGCTTGCCGCCCACGCTTTTTTCGCCGCGGTAGGTAAAATACATCATCGATTCGTCGGTGGTGATCACGGGCACGTATTCATAATCCTTACTGTTGATGGGACCACCAATATTTTTGATGTCGGCAAACACTTTATTTTGGATCAGGAACTTACCGTTTTTGCAATTGGCAACACCAAGGGAAGCATCGGATACAATGGCTTTGTCTTCGGCTTTTTTGCTGCTTGACAGCTTTGCCACCAGGGGTTCCAGTATGGCCAGCGCCTCATCAAATTTGTAATTGATGTGGTAAGCTTTGCCAAGGTAATATTCGTAAAGCACATTTTTAGAGCCGTTTTGCATCTGGCTGAAGATCTCAATGGCCCTTGCCTTTTTTTCGGGATAATACAAGCAACACAGGCCCAGCTTTTCTTCATAATCCTTTTCGGCAGGGTATTTGGCATGCAGCTTATCAAACAGCTCGTAAGCCTTCACATAATCCTGCGCATTCAGCGCCGCATAAGCTTCTATTTCCTGCTCTTCTTTTGTTTTAATGTTGGTTTGCCCTTTCAACGTTGCCGCGAAGAGTAAACAAAATGCAAACACCAGATGTAAATAGCCAGTTTTAACCATGAGAAATAGGGTTCTAAAATTCACCTAAAAATTGCAATAAATGTTAATGAAAACAAAGATACGAATACAAACTTATTAAGACCAACCTTTTAATAAGTGCCGGGCCGTTGTTTTTTACCAGGTGCAGCGGCAGGGTGGGCTAAAGTAAATGAGCGTGTTGGGCAGCAGGGCCTGTATGCTGTCCTGGTGATTTTGCGGAATAAGTATATTGCGCAAATCCATCACTTTTAAATTTTTAAGATTTCTGAGTGTCTCCGGATAATAATCCAGGTTGTTGCTCCAGAGGTCGGCCACCTCCAGGTTCTCGAGCTCACCAAAGCTGTAGGGCAGGCGGCCTATCTCGTTTTGATTGACATTGAGATACCTTAAATTTTTAAGCTTGCCAATGGTATTGGGCAGCGCTTCGAGCCCGGTTTTGCTCACAATGAGGTATTGCAGGTTTTTGAACTGGATGATGGAATCGGGCAGCTCCTTAATGTCGTTTTTGCTCAGGTCGAGGTATTGCAGGTTTTTAAAGCGATACAGCTGTTGCGGAAATCCTTTGTACTTTTTTTTGCGTAGGCTCAGCTTTACCACCTGGTCGGGATCTTTCAGCGCTTCGTTTAAATCGGTGTATTCCTGGTACGAGGCCAGCGCCACAGAATCAAGCAAATCGGTTTGAGAAAAAGAGCTGAGCTTGAAAACAAATAAACACAACAGCAGGGCGGTTTTTTTCATGAGCGGTCCTTTATGAGTTGCAGGCACAATTGCCGGTCGCGGTGTATCTGGGCTTTTAAGTCATTTAAAGTAGCAAATTTTTCCTCATCCCTCAAGCGTTTCAAAAAAATTAACTTTATGGTTTTACCGTAAATGTCGTGGTCAAAATCAAAAATATTCACCTCCAGCTTTATCGCATCGTCGGTATCGGTGGTGGGATTGTAGCCCACGCTCATCATGCCGTAGTGCTTTTCTCCGTTAATGCTTACCGCCACAAAATACACGCCTGTTTTTGGGATGATCTTTTCGGCTTCGGCCGGTTTTAAATTGGCTGTGGGAAAACCCAGGGTGCGCCCCAGCTGCTTGCCTTTCACCACTTTGCCGTTCAGAAAAAAATCGTAACCCAAAAAACCGGCGGCCAGGTCAATGTTGCCTTCTTCCAGGGCTTTGCGAATGCGGCTGCTGCTCACAGCAATGTGATCGATGTCGCGGGCGCTGATCTCTTCGATGGTAAAGCCGCAGGAGGCCGAAAATCCACGCAGGGTATTGATGTCGCCACTGCGGTCTTTGCCAAATTTATGATCATAGCCAATCACCAGGTGTTTTACGTTTAGCTGCCGCATCAAAATATCGTGCACATACAGGTCGGCTTCGAGCTGCGAAAACCCGTGGCTAAAGGGATACACCACCGTTGTGTCCACACCGTATTTTTCGAGCAGCTCCAGTTTTTCATCCACCAGGGTGATCAGCTTCAGGTCTTTTTGTTCGGGAAACAATACCTTGCGGGGATGCGGATCAAAGGTAAGCACCACGGTTTTTAGGCCCGTTTTTTGCTTTAGCTCCTGCAGGCGCTGCAGTATTTTCTGATGGCCCAGGTGCACCCCGTCAAAGGTGCCAATGGTAACGATGGTGGGCGATTCTATCCTGAAATTATCGGTATGCTGTACAACTAACACGGGGCAAAAGTACGAAAAGGGACTTAAGAGACAAGATGCTGGAAGCAAGACATAAGATAAGATGCAAAGCACAAGATACAAGATGTAGGAGTCAAGAGCCAGGAAGCAAGATTCATGATGCAGGATTCAAGATAAAAGATCAATGAGCTTAGGCAACAGTATGCTGCACATTGTACAATGAGAATTTTGTGGTAATTGCGTTACGAAAATGTTAAAAATAACTGCCTGCTGTTTGCCCGGAGCGCCGCTTTTTACGGCTTGTTGACAAACCTTTAATAAATCGGCGTTTTTTGTTTATTTATTACCAAAAAAACACTACTTTTGCACCCAAAATTAAGAAAATCAAACATGTCTAAACAAATTGGCAAAATTGCACAGGTTATTGGTCCGGTGATCGATGTGCGCTTTGATCTCGAAGGCGGCTCGTTACCTAATATTTTAGATGCATTGGAGATTGTTCGCGCAGGCGGGCAAAAGCTGGTGCTTGAAGTTCAAAAACACGTTGGGGAAGATACCGTGCGTACCATTGCGATGGACAGCAGCGAAGGATTATACCGCGGTATGGAAGTGATTTCCACCGGTGCACCTATTAAAATGCCTACCGGAGATAAGGTAAAAGGCCGTTTGTTTAACGTGGTGGGCGAGGCCATTGATGGTATCAATACCATGGAAACTTCCTCCGGAAGGCCAATTCACGCCAATCCTCCTAAATTTGAAGATCTTTCCACTGCTACAGAAGTGTTATTTACCGGCATTAAAGTAATCGACCTGATCGAGCCGTATTCAAAAGGCGGTAAAATCGGTCTGTTTGGCGGTGCCGGTGTGGGCAAAACGGTATTGATCCAGGAGCTCATCAACAATATTGCCAAAGGCCACTCGGGCTACTCGGTATTTGCCGGTGTGGGCGAGCGTTCGCGCGAAGGGAATGACCTCCTGCGCGAGATGATCGAGTCAGGCATTGTAAAATACGGCGATGCGTTTAAACATTCGATGGAAGAAGGCGGCTGGGACCTGAGCAAAGTGGACCTGAACGAGCTTTCAAAATCACAGGCCTCCTTCGTGTTCGGGCAAATGAACGAACCTCCGGGAGCCCGTGCCCGCGTGGCATTATCGGGTCTTACCATGGCCGAGTATTTCCGCGATGGCGACGGCACCGATCAGGGCGGCCGCGATATCTTATTCTTTATCGACAACATTTTCCGCTTTACACAAGCAGGTTCGGAAGTGTCGGCCCTCTTAGGCCGTATGCCTTCGGCGGTGGGTTACCAGCCTACACTGGCCTCTGAAATGGGCCTGATGCAGGAGCGTATTACCTCCACTAAAAAAGGATCCATCACTTCGGTACAGGCGGTATACGTACCTGCCGATGACTTAACCGATCCGGCTCCAGCCACTACGTTCTCTCACTTGGATGCCACCACCGTATTGAGCCGTAAAATTTCCGAGCTCGGTATTTACCCGGCGGTAGATCCACTGGATTCTACGTCGCGTATCCTTTCGGCGGCTGTATTGGGCGATGCTCACTACAACTGCGCACAAAGCGTGAAACTGATCCTGCAGCGCTACAAAGAATTGCAGGATATCATCGCCATCTTAGGTATGGACGAGCTGAGCGAGGAAGACAAGCTGGTGGTGCACCGTGCCCGCCGCGTGCAGCGCTTCCTGTCGCAGCCATTCCACGTGGCCGAGCAGTTTACCGGCTTAAAAGGCGTGTTTGTAAGCATCGAAGACACCATCAAGGGCTTTAACATGATCCTTGAAGGCAAAGTGGACGAGTATCCTGAAGCGGCCTTCAACCTGGTAGGCACTATTGAAGAAGCTATTGAAAAAGGCAAGAAGATTCTTGCTGAAAGCAAGTAATTGATAAAAGATACATGATGAAAGATAAAAGACTTTAGCACCTGTTGAGTCTTTTATCTTTTGTCTTTCATCCTTAATCTTAAAAAAAAATGAAACTCGAAATCATTACTCCCGATAAAAAATTATTTGAAGGCTCTGTTAAGTCGGCGGTTTTTCCGGGCAGCGAAGGCAGCTTTGGCGTGCTCAACAACCACGCGCCCATGATAGCCACTCTTAAAAGCGGTAAAATTGAGCTGTTTGAAGAAAGCAACAACAAGCTGGAGTTTACCGTAAAAGGCGGAGTGGTGGAGGTGCTGAATAACAAAGTGATTGTACTGGCCGAATAGGCTTTTAATTTTCAAATTCAAAAATTCCCGCGCTGCCAGCCAGTGCGGGAATTTTTTTTGATCCGATACCAGGCAGCGGTGATGCAAATTTAACCTTGCCATCAGCGATAATTCTATACTTTTGTGATCAACCCTTGGAAAGACAATCCAAAATATCCACCAGCATTTTAAAGCTGGGCTTTTTTAATGCGCTCATCTGCACGGGCGGGTTTGTGCTGCTGGTGGTGTTTGGCCATTTTGAAACCGAGCTCACTTACCTGCTGCTTTCCTCGTTTGTGTGTTTTGTATCGGGCTTTCTCATTCTGTATTATTTTTATTACGTAAGCGTAACCCGCAACATCAATGCGTTGACCGAAAAGATCCGCAAGCGGTTTTTGAACAAAGAGATCCCGCAAAAATACAACCAGCTGGAGGAAGAGGACGGCCTGGTGCGGCTGGAAGAAAAGGTTGATTTTTTAATTGAGTCGCGCGAAAAGGAGCTGGAGCATTTTGAGAACCTGGACAGCTATCGCAAAGAGTACCTGGGCAACGTGTCGCACGAGCTCAAAACCCCGGTGTTTAACATACAGGGCTATGTGGATACGCTGCTGAACGGCGGGCTTGAGGATGCAAACATTAATGTGGATTACCTGCGGCGCGCCGAGCGCAGCATTGATCGCCTGATCAATATTATTGACGACCTGGAAACCATCACCCAGCTCGAAAGCGGCGAGCTGCACCTGGACATGGACACTTTTGACATTGCCTACCTGTGTAAGGATATTTATGCAGCGCTGGAGATGAACGCCGCCCGGCGCAACATTAAGCTGGAGCTGGCCAAGCGCTACGACAAGCCGGTGAATGTAAAGGCCGATAAATTCAGGATCAGGCAGGTGCTGGTGAACTTAATTACCAACAGCATTAAGTACGGGAAAGACAACGGCACCACGCTGATTACGCTCAGCTACCTGAACGACGATGTGATTATTGAGGTGAGCGATAACGGTGATGGCATTGCCGCTAAGCATTTGCCGCGCATTTTTGAGCGCTTTTACCGCATCGATAAAGGCAGGAGCAGGGAACAGGGTGGTACCGGCCTGGGCCTTGCCATTGTAAAGCACATTATTGAAGCGCACGAAAAATCGATAAAGGTGGAAAGCGATATCGGCAAAGGCACCCGGTTCACTTTTTCGCTCACCGCGGCCGAGTAATATTTAAAAATAACTCATAATTTATTTAAATTTCAGCTTTTTAATTGCTAAACTTGCCTATTATTATTAAAATTGCAAAAAAATATTTCTCATGGCGGAAATTCATATAACGGATATTAATTACATCGAAATAAACTCCCAGCACGATCTTGAATTTAAATACAAGCCCGAAGTCCCTAAGTTAAAGCTGGTTGGTACCCTTTTATTGCCCGAAAGTGAAGAGGAGGAGGATGGTGTGCTGTTTTTAACGCAAAAGCAGCTCAATCAGGTGCTGATGGGTAAGGATGTGGATCTGAAATTACAGGACGACCGTTGGCTGCTTGGTAAACCCCTTACCAAAGAGCAGGTAAAAAAAGTGGGCCTGGTGGACGTGGATGCCGAATACATGGGAACTGCCGGCGATTTTAAATGCTTTGAGGCCGTTAAAGTATCCAGTTCTATTTAAAAAAGCAGTTTTTTTGTTAAAAATATAAGATTCCCGGTCATTTTGGCCGGGATTTTTTATTAGCCACGAATTTCACTAAACCAATTAGGTTTCAGAACCTTTTTGGCTTAAAAATCCTTGTAATCGCCAATGCCAGCTACCAAAAGGCCGGGCCATGTTTTTTAGTTATTTCCGATTTTGGAAACAGCTCGTAAAACAGCTGGTCGAACCAAAGCAGAATTTTAAAGCTATAGGTAGGCGAATTAAGCTTTTCGCCCACCTTTTTGTTGTTCTTAAGCGTAAAGCGGTAAGCCACATCGGTGCCCAGGCCCATCCAGCGGAATATTTTGAACTGGGCCGTAATGCCCGGCTCATACAGCAGCAGCAGGTGCTTTTTATCTCTGCCCCCCACCGAATAATTTCTTACCGGCTGAAACCACGAAGCGCCTGTGCCGGCCTGTATGGGCACGCTCAGCTGCCAGCGCTTGGTTTTATAAAATACAAAATCAATGTAATAGCACAGGTACATAAACTTAAGATACTTGGTGAGGGTATCGGTTTTGCCCAGCTCATCGGTTACATAAAATGTGTTTTTAAAATTGGAGCGGATCCAGCTTACCCCGCCCCCAATGCGTACTTTGCGCTGAAAAGCCACGCCCAGCCTTATTCCCGCCACGCTGATGAGCTGGTTGTCGATAAAGCTGTTGCGGGTTTCAAGGCGGGCATCAATGCTGTATTTATGCCTGAACACATCGTGCAGCGTGTCTAAGAACTGTGCCCTGCCTGTGTTTCCAAGCACAATCAAACAGAATATGAGCAATAACCGGGTCACTAAACAAAATTACGTTTATAACGCATGCCAGTGGGTGGGGTTATGTTTTTGTTTCAACAGATAAGGTGCGAAAACAATGGAGGAATATACTGTATCATGTACACTGTATTTTGTACAAAGTACAGCTTACATGGTACAATGTACTTTGTATAAAAAATGCCTAATTTTGTTCCGGTTTCCCAAACAATGCCTGGTACAGAGCGCCACACTGCATGCTTGACACACCCATAGAGTATTTAAAAGGCATAGGGCCGCAGCGCGCAGAGCTTTTAAAAAAAGAACTGAATGTTTTTTTGTACCGCGATCTGCTCACCTATTATCCCTTCCGCTATGTTGACCGTACGCGCTTTCACAGCATCCGCGAAATTTCGGAAGACTTGCCGGCTGTGCAATTGCGCGGTGTGATAGAGCGCATGGAAGTGACCGGGCAAAAGCAGGGCAAGCGGCTGGTGGCGCTGCTGCGCGACCACACGGGCATGGTAGAGCTGGTATGGTTTAAAGGCCACAGCTGGATGGCCCAAAAGCTGCAGCCAGGCGCAGAGTATATTGTATATGGCAAACCCACCGAATTTAAAGGACGCTATAACCTGGCGCATCCTGACATTGATGCCGTGAATGAAGAAGCATTGAAGCAGCAGTCGGCTTACCAGGCGGTATACAATTCCACCGAAAAACTGAAGGGGCGGGGACTCGACAGCGAAGGCATACGGCGCGCTATACGGGCATTGATTAACCACCTCAGGCCCGAGCACCTGGAAGAAACGCTGAGCCGCGAAGTGATGGAAGAGCACCGCCTCACAGACCGGTACCGGGCATTTAAACAAATACACGTGCCCGAAACAGAGGAGCAGATAAAACAGGCACAGCTTCGCTTAAAATTTGAAGAATTGTTTTACATACAGTTGCGGCTGCTTAAAATAAACAAGGTGCGTGCTCATACCGTGCAGGGCTTTGTATTTCAGAAAGTAGGCGCGCATTTCAACGAGTTTTTTAACAGGCACCTTCCGTTTGAGCTCACCGGCGCGCAAAAGCGGGTGCTTAAGGAGATAAGGCTTGACATGGGCAGCGGCCGGCAAATGAACCGGCTGGTGCAGGGCGATGTGGGCAGCGGTAAAACGCTGGTAGCCCTCATGAGCATGCTGCTGGCGATTGATAATCAATTTCAGGCCTGCCTGATGGCGCCTACCGAAATACTGGCGCAGCAGCATTATCAAACGTTTAAGCAGCTACTGGGCGGCCTCGATTTGAAAGTGGGGCTGCTTACCGGCTCCACCAAAACAAAGGAGCGTAAACTCATTCACGAGGGGCTGCTGAACGGCAGCATTCATATTCTTATTGGCACACACGCGCTTATTGAAAATGCCGTTCAGTTTGCCAGCCTGGGCCTGGTGGTGATTGATGAGCAGCATCGGTTTGGCGTGGAGCAGCGGGCAAAGCTCAGGAATAAAAATCACCATCCGCCGCACATGCTTATTATGACGGCCACGCCCATTCCGCGCACACTGGCCATGACCCTTTATGGCGACCTGGACACCAGCCTGATTGATGAGCTGCCGCCGGGCCGCAAGCCTATTAAAACGGCGCATTATAGCGAAGCACAGCGGCTGCGGGTGTTTGGCTTTATGAAAGAGCAGATTGCGCTGGGAAGGCAGGTGTACATTGTATACCCGCTTATAAAGGAGAGCGAGAAAATGGATTACCAGAACCTGCAGCAGGGCTATGATAACCTGCTGCTTGAATTCCCGGTTCCCCAGTATCAGATCAGCATCGTGCATGGCAAGCTCAGCAACGAGCAAAAGGATTTTGAGATGCAGCGCTTTGTAAAAGGCGAAACACACATCATGGTAGCCACCACGGTGATAGAAGTGGGCGTAAACGTGCCCAATGCCAGCGTAATGGTGATTGAAAGCGCCGAGCGTTTTGGGCTGTCGCAGCTGCACCAACTGCGCGGCAGGGTGGGGCGGGGTGCCGAGCAAAGCTTTTGTCTACTGATGACCGGCTATAAGCTGGGACCCGACAGCCGACTGAGAATGGATACCATGGCGCGCACCAACGACGGCTTTGAAATTAGCGAAGTGGATTTGAAGCTGCGCGGTCCGGGCGATATTGAAGGCACCCAGCAAAGCGGGGTGATGGACCTGAAGCTGGCCAACCTGGCACAGGACGGTCATATTCTTCAGCTGGCAAGGCAGGCGGCACAAAGCGTGCTGGATGAGGACATGAACTTTGAGCTCGAAAAAAACAAGGTGTACGAGCAGCAATTAACCCGGCAGCAGCGTGAGCGGCCGAACTGGAGCAAGATCGGGTAGAAGTCAAAAATTTAAAAATCAAAAGGGGCGAAAGATAAAAGATGAAGGATTAAAGATTTGGCCCATTCAAAATTCATTTTAGGCCAGATTGCTTCGGGACCTGCTATTCACAAAGAAGTCCCTCGCAATGAGGGCGCTTTACTAAAAACTAAACATTAAAAACTAAAAACCATATTATGCCATTTGTAAATCCTCTTCCCTCCGGCAATTTTTACGCCGTTATTTTTTCATCCACAAAATCAGCAAACCTCGAAGGTTATGCCGAGATGGATGAACTCACCATGAAGCTGGCCGCCGAGCAGCCGGGTTACCTGGGCTATGAGAGCGTGAGCAACGGCAATACCGGCATTTTCATCAGCTATTGGGAAAGCCGCGCTGCCATTGACAACTGGCGCGTGAACGCCACGCACCGCATGGCCAAAGGCCAGGCCCACCAATGGTATGCGCGTTATCTCTCACAAATTTGCCTGGTGGAAAGCAGCCGGCTTTACGAAAAAGAGTAAGGCCGCCACATGCCGCCTCCAACCCGGACTAAATGTTAGATTTTAAGGGTATAAACCACAAATAGTTGTGAGGAGCTTTTGTTGATAAAATAAAACGATTTAATGCCGTTTTTATGCTTAGCCACTGGGTTTTAATCTTTAAATTCGTCTATAAAAAACAGGGTTTCGTCTTTCATGGAATTGAGAATGAGAGGCTTATATTGTAATATTTTTAATATCTTTATTTTGTTTAAATCATTTTAACAACCCCATGAAGCACCTGCTTATATTTTTAGTCCTGTTCCTGGTATGTGCTTTGGGGTTTTCCCAGAGCGTGCCGCAGCGTATCAACTACCAGGGTATGGCGCGTACATCGGCCGGTGTGCCGCTCACAAACCATACCATAGGGGTTCAGTTCCGTATTTTACAAGGTCTCTCGGGCCCCCAGGTGTTTACCGAGGCCCACACGCTTGTTACCAGCCCCTTGGGCCTGTTTAATACGCAGATAGGCAGTGTAAATAATAATCTTGGCTCCGTAGACTGGGCCAACGGACCGTATTTTCTTGAAGTTTCCATCGACACGAACAGTGTCAGCGGCTACATCCTGCTCGGAACCCAGCAGCTGGTGACTGTTCCTTATGCCATGTACGCGCAATCGGCCGCTTCGGCGCCTGCACCCACGGTGGGTATTAGTAGCAGCAATGTGTTGAGTGTTGGCGGCAACACGGTAAACCTGCCTGCAGCATCCGCGCAAAGCCTTTCGCTGAGCGGCAACACGCTAAGCATTACAGGCGGCACCCCGGTTACCCTGCCCACCACCACAGTTACCGGTACCGGCGCCATTTCTGTAAACACCATCACCGGCGGCTTTAACGTAAATACGCCGAGCGTTACGGTGGGTCCCATTCCGTTAATAGGTTCGGGTTTGCTCACGTTTGCCGGAAGCTACCCTAATTTCCAGATCACTGCTATCCCGGCTATTACCTATAATCCCGGTAATGGCGACATCGTATTTTCCAATTCTTTAACGCCATCCGTTCCCGGAATTACGGCCAATATCACACCAACCCTGGCCGTTACAAGCGGCAGTATCCTTACCGTTGGTCCACCCACCAATACCATTGCTCTCCCATCGAGCGGCGGCACATTTGTGGCCACACCCAATACCAGTTTGGTGGCCACCGGCGCGTTGAGCAGCAATACGCTGGCCACCAACCTGTTTAGCCTTAACGTGCCGGCTACCAGTATCAATGCCGGCAGCGGCATTAGTGTGGGCGGAAGTTTTCCTAATTACACGGTAAGCGCGCTGGGCGTACTGCCCACTACGGTTACGGGTTCGGGCGCAGCCAGCGTATCGTCGCCGGGCACCAATACGTTTGATGTGTTTGTACCATCGGTATCGCTCACACCGGGCACTAACGTTACGCTAAATGGCACTTTTCCCAACTATACGATAAATGCCACAGCGCCCCCGGTAACGCTCACACAAAGCACCAACATTACGGTAAACGGCTCATATCCCAATTACACACTGAGCGCCAACGTGCCGCCGGTAACACTTACGCAGAGCACCAACATCACGGTGAATGGCTCTTATCCCAACTACACGCTGAGCGCCAATGTGCCACCGGTAACACTTACGCAGAGCACCAACATCACGGTGAATGGCTCTTATCCCAATTACACCTTAAGCGCCACCAATCCAGGCGTGAGCATGAGCGCCACAGGCGCCGCTTCCGTAACTCCGGCCAGCGGCACCAGCTTTACTGTGAATGTGCCGGCCACCAGCGTGATCTCATCCAACAGCACGGCTACCGTAAGCGCTACGGGCACCAACTCGTTCGACATCAGCGTACCGGCCCAGCTAAACCTTAGCGCCACCGGGGGCAGCACAAAAAGCGGGGCCTATCCCAACATCACCATCAACAGCCCGCAGCAGCTTACCCTTACTACAGCCGGCGCCACCACACTGGGGGGCACTTATCCCAATCTCAATGTAGGAACACCGGTGCTCACCGTTTCGCCCATTGCCGGCACCTTTAACGGGGGCCTGCTCTCTATCCTGGGCAGCTATCCTAACTATTCGCTGGCTGCCGCACCCACCATCAGTTATTCGAGCGGCACAGGTTCTCTGGTGCTAACAAACCCTACCACCTTAAATTCCTTTTCTTATAACATCACCCCTTCGGTTTCCATTTCAAACAACGTGCTTCAATCCGGTCCTTCCACTAACACGGTGGCCATTGTTTCACCGGCGGCGCAGGCATTTGCGGTGTCAGGCAACGTGCTGGCGGTTACAAGCGGCGGTGCGGCCATTTTCAGCACTTCGTTCACCAAGCAGGTTGCATCATCAGAGGTGGATGTGTTTGCGCATGTTCAGGCTTCCACCGGCATAATCGCTGTGCTCGGCAATCTTATCACTTTCGAAATCACGCTTGATGGGAATACCTCGGTGGTATCGATTCCCCATTCGCTGACACCCAATGATCAGAATTACGTGACGCTGAAAGCCGTTTTCTCGGGTATTTCGGCGGGCTCACACACCATTGCGATCCGGGCAAAAACCAATGGCGGCGTTGCCACGTTTGTAACGCTTGATCCGAACTCGTACGGCGGCAAGCTTATTTTGAAAGAAACTTATTAATGCTATGAACAGAATGAAAAAGAAAATACCGTTTAACTCCATGCAGTCTCTATTAAAACATTTATTCAGTCTTGTATTTATTGTTGTTTCACACTATGCCTTTTCACAAAACGCACCACAGCTCATCAATTATCAAGGTGTGGCCCGTTATGCCAACGGAACGGCCATTGCCGGCAAACCCCTGGGCATACAATTCACTATTTTGCAGGGCTCGGCTTCGGGCACGCCCGTGTTCACAGAAACACAGAATGTAACCAGCAACAATGCCGGTATTTTTGCCGCACAAATCGGCAAGATAAACAGCCTCGGCACCGTAAACTGGCAGGGAAGCAGCTACTATTTAAAGGTGGATATTGACACAACCGGGGGCAGCAATTATATTTCATCGGGTTCTGCACAGCAGCTGGTGAGCGTACCTTACGCCCTGTATGCCGCTTCAGCGCCTTCGCCCAGCTTGGCTTACAGCAGCAATGTGCTGAGTGTTGGAAACAGCACGGTAAGCATTCCGGCACAAAGCCTGTCGGTAAGCGGCAACACGCTAAGCGTTAGCGGCGGCACTTCAGTGGTGTTGCCGGATGTAACGGGATTGGGCGCAACCACTGTAAACACCACCACTACGGGCTATAGCGTGTTTACACCGAGTGTTACCATATCTGCATTGCCGGTGCCGATATATGGATCGGGCCTTCTTACCATTGGGGGCACGTATCCAAATTATTCTCTGGCGGCTATTCCAACCGGAACGTATATTTCGAGCACCGGATCGCTCACCATCTGGAACCCCTTGGCTTCAGGCGGACCAAGCCTGGGCATTTACATTGCGCCAACTCCGTCGCTGGTTGGCAACAACCTTTCCATCGGGCCTTTAACCAACGTGGTAAACCTTGACCCCATTGCTCCGTGGCGTCATAACACCGCGGCAAACACCGTAACCATGTCAACCCCATCGGATAATGTGGGCATTGGCACCATTATTGGCAATACGCCCTCTGCTAAATTGCACGTGGATGGCTTTACCAAGCTGGGTGATGCGGCACCACCCATTAAAACCCACACCCTCGGCGGCTTTGCCGCTGGCTCACAGGGAGCCACCACGCCGGTGTCGTTTTCGGGTACCCTTACCGCCGATAAAATCATATCGGTGTCGGTGATGGTGGAAATGACCCTGAACGGCAACGATTGGATACCAGCCGGCTATACCAGCAGCCCGGGTTATGAGTTTAACTGGAAAGTGAATTCGGCATCAAACACCGTGGATGTGATTAACAGCGCCGCTAACTCTACAAACCTTGCCGGGCGCAGGATCAGGATCATGCTGGTGTATGTTCCCTGAGCGCATGGTTTTATTATAATTTGTAAGCATGAAACTAATTGCATATTTACTTTTACTGATTGGCTGCCTGCAGCTTTCTGCGCAAACCATCTCGCCACAGGTGATCAATTCGGCGGGCAGCAGCCGCATTTTGTCCGGCACGGGCATTACCGTGGACGATAACGTGGGCGAGCCCTTCACCGAAACCCTTGGCTCGGCCGGTACGCCAGTTATCACACAGGGATTTATACAGCCCTTGAACTACCAGGCAGCTAACTTCGTACCTGCCATCACGGTGAATCACCTTACCTGCACCGACCGGAAAGACGGCCGGATTTCAGTGGCCATCACCGCCGCCATCAAAAATTACAGCATCACTTATATATGGACGCCAACGGTGAACTGCCCCGCCGCTAACTGCACGGCCATTGACAGCCTGAATGCCGGAACCTACACATTGCTGGCCATAGCCAATTACACCACGCTTACCAACACCGCCAAAACCGACACCATTGCCGATACCGTGCTGGTGGTGCGCGATGATAACGGTCCCTGCAAGATCAAGGTATTTACCGGCGTAAGCATTAACGGCGACGGGCAGAACGATCATCTTTATATTGAAAACATTACGCTGTACCCCAACAACCGGGTAACGGTGTATAACCGCTGGGGCACCCAGCTCTACGA
This sequence comes from Bacteroidia bacterium, assembly GCA_044221905.1. Lineage (GTDB taxonomy): Bacteria > Bacteroidota > Bacteroidia > B-17B0 > Aurantibacillaceae > Aurantibacillus. The sequence continues at coordinate 1,056,434 of JBGAOE010000001.1, read as the reverse complement.
CCAGAGGGGCTATGACAACACCAGCAAATTCTGGCCGGGCGATGATGAGCAGAGCAAGCTGGTGCCGAGCACGTATTTTTATGTGCTGGACCTTGGTAATGGAAGCAAGCCTATTAAAGGATGGGTGGAACTGATTAAAAACTAATGCGCATGAAAAAAATATATTTGCTCTTTTGCCTTCTGGCGCTTGCTTTGAGCAGTCATGCCCAGCAGGATGCACAATACAACCTGTACCAGTTTAACCAGCTGGTTATTAACCCGGCCTATGCCGGCGCGCGCGATGCCATTGCCGTAGTGGCCTCGGTGCGCAGCCAGTGGGTAGGGTTTGACGGCGCTCCAAAAACCAATTGCCTGAGCGTGCACAGCCCTGTAATGAATAAAAAGCTGGGTGTTGGCCTTACCGTGGTGAACGATAAAATGGGGCCGCGCAACACCTTTGGCGCTTATGCCAATGTGGCTTATATTTTAAAAATTGACCGTAAAACAAAGCTCTCGTTTGGGTTGAATGCAGGTTACAACCGCTACCAGTTTAATTTCTCGAAGCTCACCTTCAATTCGAGCGAAATTCCGGCCGATTTTTCACAGAGCCAAAACCTGGGTGTGCTCGATCTTAATGCAGGCCTGTATTTGCGCGGCAGCGGCTATTTTGTGGGCATCAGCGCCACGCACCTGAATGTGCCAACAGTTTACAGCTATGCCGACCAGGTGGGCAATAAATATGCCTATAAGCTCAGCTCGCACCTTTTTGTAACCGCGGGCAAATCGTTTGTTGTAAACGATAACCTGATCTTTGCGCCAACAGTGCTTGTAAAGAATGTAAAAAACAAAGTTACCGCCGACATTAACCTTAACTTTTTTATTTATCGCCGGCTGTGGCTGGGTGCTTTTTACAGGAGCGGTTATGGGCCGGGGGCCTTGTTCCAATACTACATTAACAACGCGTTTAAAGTGGGCTATAGCTACGACAGCGGCCTGAAAGATGCGCGACGCCTGGGCGGCAGCCACGAAGTAATGATCGGCTACGAGTTTGCAAGCCCGAAATCAAAAATGATTAATCCAAGATTTTTATAGTGCCAGCTATGTTACGTAAAACCATATACCTGTTTCTTTCCGTTGTATCTTTCACAAGCCTGTTCTCGCAGCTGGAAAAGGGGGATAAATTTTACAAAAATGCACAATATGTAAAAGCCATTTCCTGCTTCGAAAAAGTGGCGCACTCGGGCTCTGCCTCTAAAAAAGAAAAGCAGGAAGCCCTGGTGAAGCTGGGCAACAGCTATAAAAAAATAAATGATTACGCAAAGGCCGAACAGGCTTACAGCGAAGCATTGACCATAAAATCAAAATCGGGGCCCACCGCCGAATTTTTATATAATTATGCGCAGGTGCTTAAGGCCAATACAAAATACCAGGAAGCCGCAGAACAATACAACAATTACATCAAGCTCAATCCTAACGATGTGAATGTAAAAAACGCCATGAAGTTTTGCCAGGAAATTAAATTTTACCTGAGCAAGCCCATCGAATATAAAGTAAAGGGAGTGGAGAGCATTAACACCGATAAATCGGAGTTTGCGCCTTTTGTTTCAAACGGCCGGCTTTTGTTTGTGGCCGAGCGCGAGGAATTTAATTTTGTGGATTATACGGTGAACGATTACAACGGCCAGCCGTATATGCACCTTTATGTATCGGAGCTGAAAGGCAAAGAGGTGCTGAAGCCAAAAGAATTTACAAAAAAAATCAATACCGAATATTACGACGGACCGGCGTGCCTGAGTCCCGATGGAAAAACGCTGTACTTTTCGAGAGTGGCTTACCAGGCAGGAAAAGATGAGGTGAACCAGGCCAAAATTTATTCGACCACCAGCACCAACGGAACGGACTGGAACGAGATCAGCCTGCTGAATGTGAGCGACGATGCTTATTCGGTATCGCATCCCTGCATCAGCGCGGATAACAACACCCTGTTTTTTTCCAGCAACATGCCTGGGGGCTACGGCGGCAAGGATATTTATATGAGCCGCCGCAGCGGCATTACCTGGACCAAACCGGTGAACCTGGGGCCGGATATCAACACCAGCGGCGACGAAATGTACCCGGCCCTGCGCAAGGATGGCATCCTGTTTTTTTCATCTAACGGTTTGCCTGGTTACGGAAGCCTGGATATTTATTCGGCGCAGAAAATCGATAATAAATGGATCCTGATCCGCAACGAAGGGCTGAACCTGAACAGCAGCGCCGATGATTTCGGTATTACCTTTGTGAGCGATTCCACCGGTTATTTTTCATCGAACCGCGAAGGTGGCAAAGGCCTGGATGATATTTACCATTACAGCTTTACCAGCAAGGCAGCCAATCTTTCGGCCAAAGTACTGCTCACTAAAAACCTGAACAACCCTGCTAAAAACCTTAAAGTAACGCTCAGAGACGACAGCGGAAAAGCGATGGACAGCACCCGCACCGATGAGAAAGGTTTTTTTGTGTTCAAAAATGTGAACGCAGAAGCCAACTACATGGCTGTGCTCGATGAGGAAGATCCGGCTTTTGCCGGCAAAGCCCGGTTTTACCTGGCAGTGAAAGACAGCGTGATTTACCGCGTCAGCAACAAAATAGGCAAAGACAAATTTGTGTTTAAAAACCTGGCGGCCGATATGAACGGCCTGCCCGATATGTTTACTGACGATGACCTGACCCTGGCCGGGAATCTTTTGTATGGCACCGAAAACGGGAGCAAGCCGATTAAGAACACCCGCATCCGGATTGTGAACGATGCCGGCGACGTGATGGAGGAAGTGGTAACCAATGAGCTTGGGGCTTTTGTGTTCAGGAAAATACCCGGCGACCAGAATTATATTATTTCGGTGGAAGAAGGGGATGTGAGCCTGACGCCCGGCACCCGCGTATTTTTAACCAATAAAAACGGCAAAGAGCTGCGCAGCTTTATTGTTGGCAAAGACAAGTTCAACTTCAAAATCCTGCATTCGGATAAAGCGCTGCTGCAGGAAATGGACGTGGAAGACGCCGAGCTGCTGATGAATGTGTATGGCTATATGTACGACGAAAACAAAAAAGCCATTGTAAATGCGAAGATCCATATCCGCGAGGAAGGCACCAACAAAATTTACGACTGGACCACCAGCGAGAACGGCCGCTTTAATTTCAAGAACCTGGATGCCGATAAAAGCTACCTGTTTGAAACCGATGAGAACGACCCGGCCCTTACCGGCACAAAGCGCATTTATATTGCCGACAACAAAGGCAAAATATTTAAGGTGCTGGATATCATTAACGGTAAATTCAACTTTAAGATCGTAGAACCTGATAAATATGCCATGGGTGAGTTTATTGTGGACGATCCCTGGCTGCAGGCCCTTGATATGAAGGGAAAAACGGGCGACGCCCCGCTGACCATTGTGGAAAGTATTTTGTATGCCTCGGGCGATTATAAGCCGGATGCTGCCGGACAAAAAATTCTCGACAAGGTGGCATCGGTGCTTGCTTCCAATCCAAAGCTAATGATAGACATCATGTCGCACACCGATTCGCGGTCGAGCGATGCATTCAACCTCGAGCTTTCGCGTAAGCGCGCCCAAACCGCCGTGGATTATATTGCGGCCAAGGGCATTGAAAAAAAACGGATGAAGGCCGTTGGTTTGGGTGAAACCAAGCTGCTGAACAAATGTGCCAATGGTGTGCCATGCACCGACGACGAGCACAAGGTGAACCGACGTACCGAATTTAAGATCACCGAATCCCCTAAACTGTAAGTAATGAACGTTGTTTTATTTGATGAAGCGTTAACGCGGAATAATCTTTTGCCATTAACCTTCACCCGGCCGGTTTGCGAAATCAGGATCGGCATTCTGACCATTCGCGAAAAATGGGAAAAAATACTGTCGGTTAAAACCGGCACGCACACGCAGGAGTATCTTTCGAAAAAGTATCCTGTGCTGCACACGGCTCCTGCGTTGTTTATTAATGGCAAGCTTTGCCCCTCGGCAGCGCTGTTGGAGGCGGTGAAAAAATTGCAAACCGGGCAAGCCCTGTATAAAGCAGAGGAGCTGCTGGCCTTTTATGGTTTAGCGAAGGACCTGGAGCATCCGGCCGGATTTGAGAAAACGGAATTTGCTGGCGATATTTTTGCCGTTCAGCAGGTGTGGGACATCTTCCGTAAAAACGGCGAAGCCCTTCAGCAGGATTTTGAGCTCATCACCAAAGGAAGAGCATCGCAGGCGCTGAGCGCCTCGGTAATCGTTATTGGCGACAGAACCCGGGTATTTATGGAAGAAGGCGCCAGCGCCGAAGCCTGTATTTTGAATGTGAGCGCAGGGCCTATATACATCGGCAAGGATGCGGAAATTATGGAAGGATCGGTAGTGCGCGGGCCGCTGGCCCTGTGCGAACACAGCGCGTTGAAGCTGAGCGCCAAAGTTTACGGCCCCACTACCATTGGGCCTCACAGCAAAGTGGGAGGCGAAGTGAGCAACAGTGTTATTATCGGTTATTCCAACAAAGGGCACGATGGGTTTATGGGCAACTCGGTGATTGGCGAATGGTGCAACCTGGGCGCCGATACCAACAACAGCAACCTTAAAAACAATTATGCCAATGTAAAGCTCTTTAATTATGCACAAAACAAGCCGGTGGATACCGGCCTGCAGTTTTGCGGCCTTATCATGGGCGATCATTCCAAATCGGGCATCAACACCATGTTTAATACCGGTACGGTGGTGGGCGTTGGCGCCAATATTTATGGGGGTGGTTTTCCACCCACGCACATTCCGAGCTTTAGCTGGGGTGGTGCCGACGGCTTTGAAACCTATCGCCTCGATAAGCTGAATGAAACAGCCGAGCGCGTATTTGAGCGGCGGGGATTGAGGTTTGATCAGCAGGAAAAAGACATTGTGGCCGCCGTGTTTGAACAAACAACCGGCAAAAACTAGGGCAGGGCTGCCAGGTTTTCGAACACCCGGCGGTGCGCTTTTCTTAAAATATCAATAAACACGGCACCCACCAGCCGGTTGCAAACCAGCTCTATGTTTTCGTGCACCGCAATGCTTCCGCCATTGATCTCGGAAAAGGTGAACCGGATGGATAAAGGAATGTTTTTTTTTACCTGCGAGGTGTATTGAATGCACTTATTTTTTTCCACTTCAAACACCTGGGCGCTGTACCGGGGCTTTATTTTAAGCAGCCCAAAAAGAAACAACTCTTCTTTAATAAAATAAGTGGTATGATCGGCGGCAGTTGCCGTTATTTCCACCGTTTTCATACAGGGATGCAGCTTGCCGAATTCCCGGAAATCCAACAGGCTGCCATACACCAGCTCAAAGCTTTTGTTGGATTGGTGTTGCAGGCTGAGCGTGGTTTTGGGCATAAAATAAAAGGTAAGATTCAGATCTGCGACATGTCCGGGTTCAGTTTTTTCCAGTCGCTCAAAACTTTTATAGCCGGGCTGTGCTCTTTGTGCAGTATGGGAATTTTTCGCTCATGGGCAGGCTTTAAAAACTCGTCGCCAATCTGTGCATCGGCAAAGCCTGCTTTTACCGCATCGCGATTGGTGCCGGCAAAATAAACGGCCTTAAGCCCGGCCCAGTAAATGGCTCCAAAACACATCGGGCAGGGTTCAAGGCTGGTGTACAGCTCGCAGTCCTGGAGCTGCAGCGTGTTTTCGTTTTTACACGCATTTTCAATGGCCACCATTTCGGCATGCGCGGTGGGGTTGTTCCTCAAAAATATTTCGTTGTGCCCTTCGCCGATGATGACGTTGTTTTTTACAATCACACAGCCTATGGGCAATCCCTTCCCGCTTTTGTAGGCCGTTTCCGACAACTCTACTGCGCGCTGCATAAAATTTTCGTTATAATTTTCACCGCTCATGTTTTTTTCTTTTTTAGGTTGGGTAAAAAGCCGGTAATAACGCCCAGCAAAGGCAGATAGGCACAGATCTTAAACACATATTCAATGCTGGTGCGATCGGCCAGGTGCCCCAGCAATGCAGAGCCAATGCCGGCGATGCCAAAGGCAAAGCCGAAAAAGAGGCCCGAAATCATACCCACTTTGCCCGGAAGCAGCTCCTGGGCATAAACCAGGATGGCTGAAAAGGCCGAGGCCAGAATAAAGCCAATGAGCACCGAAAAAATGCTGGTCCAAAACAGGTTAACGTGGGGCAATAGCAGCGTGAACGGTGCAATGCCAAGGATGGACACCCAGATGATGATCTTACGGCCGAAACGGTCGCCCAGCGGCCCGCCGATAAAGGTGCCGCCTGCCACCGAAATGAGAAATAAAAATAAATGGAACTGCGATTGCTGAACCGACAGATGAAATTTATCGATGAGATAAAAGGTGAAATAGCTGGTAATGCTGGTGAGGTAAAAGTATTTAGAAAAGATCAGTATCAGCAGAATAACAATGGAACTTACAACGGTGGCTTTTGAAAGCGGCTGTCTTATTTCTTCGGCGGCAAATTTGCCTTTTGCCCGCAAAAACAAATGGCCTTTGTACCAGTTGCCCACGCGTATTAGCACCAGCATGCCTGCCAGGGCTGCCAACGTAAACCATAAAATAAAATGCTGCCCGCTGGGAATTACAATAAGCGCTACCAGCAAAGGGCCAATGGCGCTGCCCGAATTGCCGCCCAACTGAAAAATGGACTGTGCAAGGCCGCGTTTTCCGCCCGAGGCGTAATAGGCCACTTTGGATGCTTCGGGATGGAAAATAGAGGAGCCAATGCCTACGCAGCCCACTGCCAGCAATACCGAGGCAAAGCCGCTGGCAAAGGCTAGCAGCACAATGCCGGTTAAGCTAAAGCCCATGCCAATGGCAAACGAATAAGGCCGGGGATTACGGTCGGTATAATTGCCCACAAACGGCTGCAGGATAGAAGCCGTTAGCTGAAAGGTGAACGTGATCCAGCCGATTTGCGAAAATGTGAGCCGGTAATTTTGTTTTACAAGCGGATAAGTGGCCGGAATAACAGACTGCAGCAGGTCGTTGAGTAAATGCGCAAAACTGATAGAGAATAAAATGGCGTAAACCGTTTCCTGGGCAAGCGCTTTGGTTTTTACCGAAGTGGGGCTGCCGGATGTTTGCTCGCTCATAAATAGAAATTTTTTTATGATTGCTGCTGCAAAGATACTTTAGAAACGATTGCGAACCGTAAAAATTAATAACATTTAGCACACTTCGCTCACAAGGCTTGCTGCCATTGCCTTTGGCCGGAAAAAAATAAAATGCACAGGCATACCAGCTGCAGGGTGGCTCCAATGGCGATAATGGCGGCCATGGTCAGCGCCGTGCCGTTATAGAACCAGCTTACGCCCGATGCGCTCATGGCGCTTGCTGCCATTTGAAAAAAGCCCGAAAGGGCCGCGGCCATGCCAGCATTTTTTAAAAAGGGGCGCAGGGCCAGGGCCGTGGTATTGGGAAATAAGATGCCAACCAGGAAAAGGCTGAACGGAATAAAGGCAATGGTGATGGGCAGGGCGCTGATGCGATTGATAATGAGCAACAATAACAGGGCTCCGGCAAAAGAACTTATGACCGCTGCCGTACGGCAACCGGAACGCTTTTTTCAAGCACAGCGGCAATATGAGCAGGAAGGGCTTCAATCTCTTCGAGCTTCACCGGTTTTATAAAAAAATCCACCACACCCATACTGCGGCAGCGCTCTACATACAGCGGGTTAATGGTAGTGGAGTAAACAAATACCGGCACCTGGCAAAAATCCGCGTCGTTAAAAATTTCACGAAGCGCCTCATAGCCGTCCTTTTTTGGCATGTTGAGGTCGGTCAACAAAATGTCGGGCAGGGCCTGGCGGTGTTCGTTTAAGTATGCCACGAGCTCCACCCCGTTTTTTACGGTTTCAATTTTATAATAGTCGCCCGATTTTTTAAAACCGGTGTAAATCATTTCCAGGTCGTCAGCGTCATCTTCGGCAATAAGAATATAAAACGGCTTCATAGAACAAATGTTAACAGTTAGGGATTAATTGTTTCATGGAAAAAAAATCAGCAATGGCAGGCAATGAGCAGGTGTGGAAATGTTTGCACAATATCCATCGCAAATATTCCTGATTGCGCGTTTTACCATTGATTTTTACTCGTTGTAGTAATCCGCTTCAAAGTTGATGCCAGGGGGTGTGGTTAAATTTATTACCCTGCCATCGGAAAAAACATTTTTTAAATCCGGATGCAGATGCTTTACGTAAATCCCTTCAAACCATTAAACAAAAAAATATGAAAACTGTAACAAAAATGGCACTGCTGGCTTGCATCGCTTTATTAGGCCAAGCAGCCACGGCGCAAAACATGGAGTCGAAAGAAAAAACCGTAACGGTGGGCGGCGCTCCCATGTATCCATCCAAAAATATTGTCGAAAACGCCATGAATTCCAAAGACCATACTACCCTGGTGGCGGCTGTAAAAGCGGCCGGCCTGGTGGAGACACTCCAGGGTCCGGGCCCCTTTACTGTGTTTGCACCCACCAATGCAGCATTTGATAAGCTGCCAAAAGGAACAGTGGACAACCTGCTGAAACCCGAAAATAAAAGCATGCTCAGCGGCATTCTCACTTATCACGTGGTTTCCGGTAAATGGGGTTCCAAAGAGCTGGCAGCTATGATCGAAAAAGGCGGGGGTAAAGCGGAGCTGAAAACCGTTAACGGCGGTATCCTTTGGGCTTCCATGAAAGGCAACAAGCTGGTGCTTACCGATGAAAAAGGTGGCATGGCCACTGTAACCACTAAAGATGTGTATCAGAGCAACGGCGTGATTCATGTAACGGATGCTGTGTCGATGCATAAGTAAATTCAAAATTTAAAATTCAAGATTCAAAAAGAATAAATGTGGAAGCCAACCCTTTGAATCTGGAATTCTTCTGTTGAATTATAAAAATCCGGAGAAATTTTACTGTTACATAAAAATTAAATTAAAAGTAAAAAGGTGATCGATAGATCTCCTTTTTACTTTAATTATTTTGAGGGAGTATACAGAGTTTTACTCTTTGGAAATTCGCTTAATGATCACCTTTTCGATAAAATGGATAGATATGAGGTAAATACCTGCTTTTTGCCCGTCGAAATCCACATCGTATTCGGAGGATCCATTGAAGTCTAGAGTTTTAATTACTGTTCCAAGCGAATTCCGTATCTCGATCTTTTGTGGCTGTGACGATATACCCTCGATACGAATGGTGAGCTTTCCACTTGTAGGATTAGGAAAAATTTCCAGCCTTTCATAATCAGGCAATTGTGTAATTTTATACAGATCAGAAGAACCAATACCTGACATCGCTTGGGGATAAGGGTTATCGATGGAGGCTTCATCCACGGTTTCAGGAAGGTCTTCATCTGAGGAAGACCTCATGCCATAATTGTTGGTGCAATTTTCAATGTAACCACGAAAGATAGAGCCCTGGATGGCTTCAAAGCCTGGAGAAAGATACACTTCATTGCCCGCGTGGTATAAAGCAGTGGCACCGTTGTTGATAGTATTACTGGCATTGATCTGTATTGCGGCTTGCTTTTGCTCAGTATTCGGAGAGTTAACCGCCGTGCTTAAGCTTAGATTGGAAACACAGCATATATTAACATTAAAGTAAGGGCTGAAGTCAGAGACTGCATTAGGGTTAGTTTGTGCTGTTTGAGCCTGCACCCGGAGGGTGGCAACGCCTGCATTCCCGGCACTGAGTACAATGTTTTGCGTCCCTTGTCCGCTCAAGATCTGCACACTTCCCGAGTTCCACCCAAAGCTCCAGTTATAGTAAGCAGCGCCAACAATATTCTGGCAGGAAAGGGCAAAATTACCTGTTGGGCAATTTGGACAGCCAAAGCAGTTACTCCCTGTAATTATGGGCTGATGAAGCTTTACAGGATAAGTTACCGGCTCCATTGCCTGATTTGTGATGGGTGACCCCAGAGAGCAGGCTATGATACAGTTAACAGTTACGGCCGCAGGGATTAATGAGGGATTGGATGGAACAGTTATGCCGATTGAGGGGGCTGCCGGGTTAGATCCAGCCGTCAGGCAATAGGCCGGTGATACATTCCAATTATAGGTATATGTACATCCTGGAGGCGAGCCATTGCAATTGTCTATGAGATGAACACCATAATTCTGATATGGATAGATCTCGGGTATAATTTTTATGGTTGGTAATATCACGATGTCTATTTCATCGCAACCACTGCTATGTGATACCTTCAATTTGAGAGTGCAGTTTTGAAGCAAGGTATTTACGTCAACACCGATGCTTGGTCCACCATTTTGACCCAGGAAAGCAGCGCTACTGGGGCTGGCGTTTACCAAAGTCCAGATATATGGTCCGATTGCATTGATTGAATACACAGCAGAACCTGTGCCAGGTATGCCGAAAGCAGGAGCGTCTAGAAATATGAATTTTGGGCCAATGATATTGTTAGTGCAAGCTGAATACAAATCAAGAGAAAACAAGGTGAGGCAAAAGCACAGAGTCTTAATTAAGGAGCTTTTGCAAAATTTTATTAATGGCCAGCAGCGGCCGCAGTTATTGGTTGTGCTAATTTCAGACATGATATCGGACTTTAAAGGAGATTTATTTACTTTTTTCAATCAGGCTTTCTATCTGTTTTGACTGAATATCCAGTCTTTTTTGTAATTCGATCGTATGCAAATAAAGTTCTTCCAACTTCTGCAATAGCTGAATGTTCATTTCAGTCATGTCAACCCCTTCCTTTTTAACTTCAGCTTCGCTTGGTACGCCTGGCAGGTGCTTGTTTTTAATTACAAAACTCTCCACATCACTCAAAGGCATCAGTTTATAGTCTTTCTCAAATACGTAATCAGCCCAATGGGTAGTTGAACTGATCGCAACGCGAACATCTTTTGCGAGGATCAGGCCATCCACCGATAACATTGCTCCAGCAGCAACCCCACTGGCCAAAGGCCTTCCCAAACCAATGTGTGTCTTACCACCTCCCTGAACTTCAAACGTGGTGTTGTTGCTATAGGAAACGAAAAACATTTTATTGCCAGGGTTGTTCGTTGTTAATTTTACGCCATGAATATTATCGGCATCTACATTTAATCTAACCGTGTTATCCATCATTCCAATGCCCATGGGAAATCCTATCTGTGCAGAACCTGCAATGTGTGTCTTGGTGTCGTCACCTCCCCCTGAGTTCACCCATACTCTAAAGCGGGCAGCTCCAGCCCCGTTTGATACCCGCAAGGCCTCATTCCCGTTGCTGCTATTCACGATCAAACCAGAAGTGTTTAATCCGTCCAGATTTAAACGGGCCACTGCAGCGGTATTGCCAATGGTTAGTCTTTCCTTGATGTTCACATCCCCGGAAGGTTCGATAGTCATCTTAACGTCTGTTTCGAAGTCAGATCCTCCCAGGGCAAATCCCAGGTTGCGCAAAACACCCGATCCGTTTTTATTGGAACCAATAAGATGGTAACTATTAGTTATTCTCTGGTAAAAATAGGAGTCATTCACCCCTGGATTGGCATCCCGTCCTATAAACGTATAAGGCAATGCGCTTGAATTAACGACATGAATGAGTCCTCCCCTGATATCCAGCTTTTGAGAAGGATTGTTTGTGCCGATCCCCACATTTCCACCTCCTGTAATTCTTGCTTGTTCGTTGTTGTTTGTTTTAATTACCAGATCTGTTCCGTTAGTGGTGCCTAAAAACTGGCCCGACACTGCGGCATTCCCGGAAGTACTCCATTGAGCATTTACGATACCCGTTAAAGTTAAAAGGCCAAGAACTAGTTTTGTTTTCATAGTTTAATAGTTTAGTTGATTCCTACTTTTGTTTAAAGCGTTTGTTCGGATTGTTCCGCTATTGTAATACGGTTGGTATTATTCGGTATTTAAATTGGTCATTTAGGTTTATGGGTTTTCAATTAGCAAGCTTTATTGCCAACTAACGCAAAAAAATACTATTGGATTAGATTATAACAAACCCAAAACTAGGCTCTTGGGGGCCATTGAATTTAAAGAATTGCCGAGTGCTTGATTTTTCTTTCCAATCGCAAGATGTGAAACAACAAGCGCTTGTAAGAAAGGATTAAGAAAGTGATAGGTTAGAAATTTGACAGCCGTTGCAGGAACTGATCTTTTTTCCGCGTAGCCACTGGCAAACAGGTGTTATCTCTTAAAATAGCCTTGCCACCATCTGATTTTTCGTAACGCTTAAAGTAGTGCAGATTTAAGAGAAAAGACTGGTGGATGCGAAAAAAATCATAATTATGAAAGAGATCTTCGTAGGTGCCCATGGCAGTAGATACCAGAATGCGGCTTTTATCCGCCAAGTAAAAGTGTGTATAGCTCCGGTTAGCCTCACAATATACGATGTCGCGAAGGTTTACGAGGTGAATGGTATCAGCGGTTTTGAGAACTATTTTTTTTGTTTCTTTTGAGGCGTCTCTCATGTTGTGAACAAAAGAATCTAATTTCACAGAAATCTGCTCCTGGTCAATAACATTAGAAGCTTTCCTTAGTGCTTCCGACAGTAGGTCTGGATCCACCGGCTTCAACAGGTAGTCCAGCGCTGAAAAGCGAAACGCCTGCACTGCATATTCCTGGTAAGCTGTTATAAAAACCACTCTGAAGCTGGGTTGAGAGAAATGTTTAAAAATATCAAATCCGTTTTCCTTTCCTATTTTAATATCGAGCAATAAAATATCTGGCTGGTACTGCTCGATGGCTGCAAGAGCCAATGAAACTGACTCACAAGAGGCGCAGAGCTGCATATCCGGGTGGTAAAGATCAAGCAGCTGGCTTAAGGCCTCTCTTGCATCCATTTCATCGTCAACTACTATTACTTTTAGCATAAGGTTGCGAATTAGAGTAATTTAGAATTATGCATGGTATTTAGATTTTAAAGTTCAGAGGAAGCGAAAAATTTACTTCAACGCCTTTTCTTTCGCTGTTTAATGGAAAAGCCTCACCGATCACAAATACTGTCTTTTCTTTCAGCTTCCTGTTCATCAGCGCCACACGTTCTTTGGTGATTTCAAGGGCCAGCGACTGGTGCTGCTTGCTTTCAGAATAGCTATTCTTCATTCCGGCTCCATTGTCAGTGATCTTCAACAGCAGCTTATCGTTTTTCAGAACGTAGGAAACCGTTATTCTTCCGCCTTCCAAAAGATCGTGAAACCCGTGCTCCACCGCATTTTCAATAAAAGGCTGGCAAAGCATGGGCGGAATGGTTATGTGTTCGGTGTCAATTCCCGCATCCACCCTGATCTCATAATTGAAGCGGTTTTTAAACCTGAGTTTTTGCAGCTGCAGATAGTTTTCAAGCAGTGCAATCTCCTTTTTTAAGGAAATAAGCTCCATTCTCGAATTTTCAAGCACATTGCGCGTGACAGCGGCAAAGGAGCTCAAATATTTAACCGCTTCTTTTTCATTGCGCTTCAGAATGAAATTTTGAATTGACTGCAGGGAGTTAAAAATAAAATGCGGGTTCATTTGGGAACGCAATAACTTTTGCTCCAGCAATGAGCGTTGCTGCTCGGCTTTGATCTTATTTTGCCGGATAAATAAATAGGCAATAATAAATACGAGCAGCAGGCCTATACCCATGGCCAAAAGAAAATAGTTGTTTTGGCGCAGTTTCAACGATTGGATCTGGTTTCGCTGCAATAACAACTTGTTTTCATTTGTTTTCTTTTCAAAGGCGTAGTTAAATTCCTTCTGTAACGCTATTCGCTTGTTTTTTTCATTGGAGATGCTATCCCTTGCTTTTAAATGGGTTTCAAAAGCCCGAAGAGCGTCTTTATAATTGTTATTGGCAAGATAAATCTCTTTTAGCGTAAATGAAAGTCTGCTTATTTCTTCCGTAAACTCTGTAGTTTTCGCCACTTTAAGGCCTTCCAAAGCAAGCTTCTCTGCTGTTTTTAAATTTCCCAACATGTGGTTTATTCTTGACAGCAACGATACGGTGCTTACAAAGCCGCCCCCTCTTTCTTTCATGGATTCACAAATTTGGTAGGATCTCAGATAGAATTTATACGCGGAATCCAGTTGACCTTGTTGTTGATAAGCAGAACCTACCGAATTATATATTTGAATCTTGGCCTTTGGCCCTACTTTATCCACGTATTTTGCACTTTCCATGTAATATTTAATAGCATTGTCCCTGTCATGCAAGTGTGCATAATTGCTCCCAATGCCCGTTAACAGATCTGCAACCAGCAGATCATTACCATCGCTTATTGCCCGTTTCAAAAGAGTGAGCTCGATTTGAAGTGATTTCCGATACTCACGCATAAAAAAATACAGGGTGCTAATGCCAATGTAAGCAGCGCTCTTTGCCTCAGGGCTATTTAATTCCTCAGCCAGCTTAAGTTGTTTGTAATAAAACTCCAAAGCTTTTTTTGGATTGCTGTGAAAAGTGTAATACTGTCCCCAGCTGCCGCATATCTCCATCAACTCCGGTTTGTAGTTCTTTTCTTCGGCCAGCGTGGCGGCCTTTGTAAAATATTCAACAGCCTTGTTAAAATCAGGGTTTCGCATATAGCTTTTACCCAGTTTATTAAGAATCCGGCATTCCAATATGGTAAGCTTAAATTTAATAGCTTTTATGAGCAGGCTATCCCAATAGCCTGAGCGTATGATCTGTTCCTGGTCTCCGCTGGCATATTGCAGACCAAGTTGAACAGAATCATTCAGCGTGCGCGGAAGTGTTTTTTTTAATGCTGTTTCGGGCCGCGTGCGTAGGTGTGAATGTTGCGCTAAAACGGGTGAAAGAAAAATGACTAATACAAATACAAGACCGGAAGACTTAAGTATCATAGAATTTAAAAAATGAAGATAGTACTTTTTTCATCCGGCCGGACATATGCGCGAAGCCGTACGGATGAATCGGACGAATTGCTTATTAAATCGTTTTATTTATTGCAAACGCCTAAAAATGGCCTTTGGCTTAGGTTTAAGGCTCACTTGAGCCTTCTTAATTTTTTGAAACTCCGGCGAATGAAATAAGAAACCCCTTCGATGTTTTAATGGGTTTAGAGCAGGTATACTTTTGCGTAAGTGATATAAACGTTAGCCGGAAATCAGGTTGCAGCAGGTGCCATGATACAAGGAAACCACTGCTGACTTACGCCGAATGCAACATACAGAATGCAAGGTGCAAAGACCCAGCCTTTTCAGTTTTCGACGCCTCAATTTTTTGACTTGCCGTTATTGGAAAAAGAAACTGCAAGTTATTCGTCGTAAGTGATCTCGGCATCGCCGCCTATGGGAAACCCCTGGCAGGTAAGGACGCGGCCCTTTTCGACCTCTCGGTCAACCAGCACTTCGTTGTAAGCCATCCATATTTTGCCATGTGTGCAGGTGGCAATGCAGCTGCTGCAGCGGCCGGCTTCGCAGCTGTAGGGCAAATCAATGCCTTTTTCTTTTGCGCTTTTTAAAATAGACTTCGGGTACTGCACATCCAGTTGATACGTGCGCTTATTAATATGAATGGTTACCCGGTGCATACTGGTATCCGGCGGCGTGGGAAGCACCAGGCGCGGCAGCGAACTGAAGTTTTCCTTAACAATGTTTGATTTCCCGGTACGGGTCAGCAGGGTGATCTCGGCGGTTTGCATATAGTCAAAAGGTCCACACAAATAAAAAAGGGTTTCAGGCTCTTTTCCCTTCAGGTATTCATCCAACAAATGTTCGAGCAGCCATTTGCTCAGCCGCTTGTGATAAATGTCGGCATGGTCGCTCATCAGGAAACGGATGTGCAGGCGCTGAGGGTACTGTTGCTGCAATGCCTGCAACTGATCGTAATAAATAGCCTGCTGCCGGTTTCGGCTGCTGTAAAACAAAACCACCGGCTGGTGGCCGGTGGCCAGTATGGTTTTGATGAGCGCAAAGCAGGGGGCTACGCCGCTGCCTGCGGCAATAAAACAAAAATAAGGCGGCCAGGTATTTTCGGGCAATGTATATAAGCCGCTGACGCCCGAACAATAAACCACGTCGCCAACTTTGGCAGTATACACCAGCGGGCGCGAAAACTCGCCGTTGTCCACCTTTTTTACCATAATGGCCAGGGGCTCATGAAGCGCCGGCGACGATACGATGGAATAAGACCTTCTTTTTTCGCCATGCGGCGTATAAAACACCAGGGTAAGAAACTGGCCGGCCCTGTATTCAGGCTGCCAGCCGTTTTGAGGTTCCAGGAAAAACGTTTTTGCCTCAGCCGTTTCTTCCCTGATGTTTATAATCTTAAGCTGTTGAATAAGCGAGTCGGTGGCCATATGCGGGCAAAGGTAAAAAATATCCACCTGTTGCCCGGCTTTCAGATCATTATATTGACTAACGACTTAAGACTAAAAGCTATCTCAAAACCCTCCAAGATCATGCTGAACTCGTTTCAGCATCTCTTGATCGCCTAATTTTGCTGAGGAACAGACCCCGAAACACTTACCCCGAGCGATAGCCTCGGGAAGCTCAGGGTGAGAGCAAAATTAATTTTTGAGATAGCTTCTAATAACTTACGATTACAATTGCACTTCCTTCCACTTTCCTTTTTTGAAATAGTACCAGGCCACTAAAGCAATAAGGGTTTCTGCAATAGGAATAGCCATAAAGGCGCCCGTCGACTTCAGGTCGAGTCCTTTGGCCAGGAAATAAGCCAGCGGAATCTGGAACAGCCAGAAACACACAAAATTAATAAGCGTGGGTGTTTTGGTGTCGCCGGCACCGTTGAGCGCCTGTGTCATTACCATACCGATGCCATAAAAAATGTAGGCAGAGCCGATGATCTGCAGCGACCGTGTACCGTATATCACCACCGATTCTTCGCTTGTGAAAATACGGATGATAGGGCCGGAGAAGAACAGGAAAAGGATCATTACAAAACACATAAAAATGGCATTGTATTTTGCGGTAAGCAATACGCTTTGTTCGGCGCGGTGAAGCTGCTTGGCGCCCAGGTTTTGCCCTACCAGCGTGGCTGCTGCATTGCTAAGCCCCCAGGCCGGTAAAATAAAGAACACCACGTTGCGAATGGCGATCTGGTATCCGGCCGAAGCTGTGGTGCCGCCGGTTTCGGCCACCAGCCGCGCCATCACAATCCAGCTGCCGCTGGCAATAATAAACTGCAGGGTAGCAGGCCATGCCACAGAAACCAGCGATTTGATGATCTCGGGGTTAACCCTGAAATACTCTGTATGAAACTTTAAAATGCCGCTCCCTTTAAAAAGGTGGTAGCATTGATACAGCACCCCAACACTGCGGCCGATAACGGTGGCAATGGCCGCGCCTTTTAGTCCCCAGAAGTGAATAAACACCGGGCAAAGAATGATGTTGAGAATGCTGGCGATCCAGAGGCTTTTCATGGCCATGGCGGCATCGCCCGCACCACGAAAAATACCGTTGATGAGAAACAGCAGCATAATGGCCAGGCTGCCTCCCAGCATAATACGGGTAAATACCGCACCGTCTCTTACCACTTCTGCGCTGGCGCCCATCATGGCCAGAATATTATCCGCAAAAAGAAGCCCCACAAGGCTCAATATAAATGTGGCGGCCAGGGCAATAATGAGAGACTGTGCGCCGGCTTTTGCGGCACCTTCGGGATTTTTTTCGCCGATGCGGCGGGCCACCACTGCGGTGGCGCCTGTGCTTAAGCCAATAGCCACCGAATACACGATGGTGATCACCGATTCGGTAAGGCCCACCGTGGCAATGGCATTTTGCCCAAGCTTGCTTACAAAAAACATGTCTACCACGGCAAACACGCTTTCGAGACTCAGTTCAAGGATCATGGGAATGGCAAGAAGAAACACCGCTTTGGGAATGCTGCCGGTGGTATAATCCTGCTGCTCACCGTTGAGCGACTGCTTTACGGCGCTGATTATTTTTTTTAATGTAAGGGATGATGATGTGGTTTTTGTTTCAGACATAAATAATACGATTAGTGCAAATTTAAATTTTCAATGATTGATCTTTTTTGTTTGCCTTGCGGCGTGCGTGCAAAGCCACCCGGCAATGCATGCATAAATTCAATGGTTTTCATAGGCGTATGGTTTTAGATTGGTTTATTTGTTTTTTGTTGGTGTAAGGACATGAGCTGTGAATAAAGGCAGTTTTGCCAGTGCAATCACAGCAGTAAATACGAAGGGTTGCTCTTTACATGGTTTGGGCCTGGGCCACCGGCGCCGGCTGCGATTCCATAATTCCCTTCAGGTTGTCAAGTCCGGTTTGAAGGTCGTTATTGATCGTTTTTTCCATGTCCATAAACAATCGCATCAGGTTAAACGGGTAGGCCATGCTGCCGCTAAAGCCCCATTTCACTTTGGTCTGGTTATCGCCTGCGGCTTCGAGGGTCATATGTGACTGTGCCACGGATTTAAACGGTTTGATAAAGCGGATCTCGTAATCTATCCGGTCGCTGCCGGTTATCTTTTTAATTTCCTGCTCGCCCTGGCCCACATCCTTGTGATTGCTTTCCCAGGCAGATACAAAGCCCTCGGTGCCATCGGTCCCCCTGAATTCTTTTTTCATTCCGGGATCTATTTTGGCCCATACGCTAAAATTGTTCTGGTTTTGTAACAGCTTTACGTAATCAAACACTTCCTGCTTTGATTTGTTGATCACCACTTCGCCCTCGGCGCTGAATTCTTTCTTTACAAAAAGGGCAATGATCAGCGCCAATACGATCAGCGCCACAATGCCAATTAATATTCGTTTTACTGTTTTCATAGTTTTAAGGATTTTATTATTTGGTAACTAAAGATACTGGTTTTTTTGTATTGACCATTTTGGCTCGGGGATTTGCCCGATACAAAATTAGGTGATAAAAGCAGGTTAACGAGGGTGTAAATACGGCAAGCTAAGGGGGAATCCCGACATTGTTCAGGGGCTTCAGAAGGTACTTAACCGATTTAGGCGCCTGAACAGTCTGCCGTATCTCGCAATTAACGGCAGATACAGACACAAGCACTACGAAACTCATATTTTTTACAAAGTTATAAAAAAAATTGCGTAACCGATTGGTTATATATAAATTTGTAACCAATCAGTTACATTTAGTAATTTTAATTCCATACGATGAGAAGAGATGTGTTTCAGGCCATTGCCGATCCTACCCGGCGCGAAATTCTGGGACTTATTGCCGGCCAGTCGCTGAACCTGAATGCGGTGGCCGATAATTTTAACGTGAGCCGCCCGGCCATATCGCGGCACATTAAAATACTAACAGAGTGCGGGCTGGTTACCATCCGCCGGCAGGGCAGGGAGCGTTACTGCGAAGGCCGTTTACAAAAGCTTGGCGAGGTGTCGGAATGGGTGGAGCGCTACCGGGTGTTTTGGACGGCGAAGCTGGATGCACTTGAAAAATTTCTGGCGATGGAAGCTTCCTCTAAAAAACGCAAACCAACAAAAAAAATAAAAAGATGAAACAGGCACCATTTATCATTGAGCGGGTATACCAGGCTCCCGTTGAAAAAGTTTGGCAGGCGCTGACCGATAAGAAAAAAATGAAAGAATGGTATTTTGACCTTTCTGAGTTTAAGCCCGAAGTGGGTTTTGAGTTCACTTTTTTTGGAGGCACCGAAGAGAAGCAGTACAAACACCTGTGCAAGGTAACAGCGGCGGTGCCCAACAAAAAAATTGCCTACACCTGGCGTTACGAGGGCATGGAAGGCAATTCGGAAGTAAGCTTTGAGCTGTTTGAGGAAGGCCCGCAAACGCGCCTGGTTTTAACACATACCGGCCTTGAAACCTTTCCGAAAGGCGATCCGAATTTTGCCCGCGAAAGTTTTTCGGCGGGGTGGACAGATCTTATCGGCCGGATGCTGCCCGATTACCTGGCGAAGCATTCATGAGGACATTAATTTCTTACGCAGTTTGCATTTGATTGTACGCTGTATGTTGTACAATGTGATGTAACAGAATAATGTTGGAATTAATAACCACTGGTATCATCCTGAGTGATTTTTGCCGTTTTGCGTAGAGATAGAGCGGAAGGCCCGCAGCCCCAATAATTATCGGGGCGAGGACTTGCAGCGAAAGCCCGGGCCGCAGGCAACGCCCAAATAATACAGCTGGAAAAATAGTCTAATACAACTTTTATTATAAAAATCCACATTATCCGCGAACATTGAATTGTACAATGTGTTCGGCCTTTGGTAGCCAATATTTGACTCTTTGCTCCACACCAACCTCTTTAATCTTTTATCTTTACATCTGATATTCTGAATGACAAACGCCATTAAAAACACCGTACAATTGGTATATTTGTGACTTAAATTTTTTAAGCTATTTCACGTGTTTAAGTTTATTGGTGCCATTGCCGGCTTTTTTATATTTGGCAGAAACGTTTTTGGAGCGTTTCTGGGTTTTGTGATCGGTTCAATGATCGATAACATGAAGGTGACCGTGCAGAAAGGCGGCCGGGCAGAGGATGTTTTTGATTATTACCGCCAGCAGGCGGGGCGCAGCCACGAGGATTTTGCCACTATGCTGATGGCCCTTTCGGCGGCTGTGATGAAGGCCGACGGTCGCCCGCTGAAGGTGGAGCTGGAATACATCAAGACTTTTTTTGCCCAGCAGTTCGGCCCGCAATACACCAGCGAGCATTTAAAAGTGCTGAAACATTTTCTCGATGCGCCGCAAATTCCGCTCGATCAGATTTGCCAGGACATTAAGCTGCGCACACAGGTGGAAGTACGCATTCAGCTGCTGCACTATTTGTTTGGCATTGCCAAAGCCGATGGGCATGTGGCCGACCAGGAAATAGAGGTGCTGCGCCGCATTGCCGCCCTGCTGGAGGTGCCACGGGCCGATTTTGAGAGTGTGAAGAACATGTTTTACCGCGACGTAAATTCTGACTATCACGTACTGGGTATTGAGCCCACGGCCACCGAGGAAGAGATCAAAAAAGCCTACCGGCAGATGGCCGTTCGTTATCACCCCGATAAAGTGGCGCAAATGGGCGAAGAATACCAGAAAGGCGCCAAAGAAAAATTTCAGAAAGTGCAGGAAGCTTATGAGAGTATTAAGAAAGCGAGAGGAATTGCCTGATGACAGGTTGTTGTAGGGGTTATGGAGAATCGGTATTTTAACGTGAAATTGCTTATGCGCAAAGGTTTTTATCTGACACTTGCCTGCTGTGGCCTGCTGCTGCATGGTTATGCGCTGCCTGTCGATTCGCTGGTGTATTTTTCGGATCTTGATTTTACCGGCAGTGCCGAGGAATATAATTTCAGATATTATGGCCGCCCCGGCAACCGGGTGGATGTGATCGATCTTCTGCTGATGCCTTACGCCGATGGCCCGGGCTATTCATCCAAACGGACACACGAGCAGATAAACAACTGCGTGGAGGTGCTTCAAAAAGAAACGGAGGGGCTTTCGAATTCCAAACGGGTAAAAGCCATTTACAAGTATGTGCACCAGCGTTTTTTAAAAGTATATAAGCAGGAAAACAGCTTTTCGGATATTTTTGAAAAAGGCGAGTACAACTGTGTGTCGGCCTCATCGCTTTACGCCATTATTTTCAGACAGCTCGGTATTCCCTTCCAGATCATCGAAGAGCCGGGGCACGTATACCTGGTGGCATACCCGCAAAGCGAGCGCTTGTTTATTGAAACCACCAGCCCTGAGCATGGGTATATAAAGGTAAGCGATAATGATGTGGAAAAATTCACGCGGCATCTGTATCAATCCAAAATGATCAGCCGTGAGGAATATGAAAAAAGCGGAAGCAAAGAGCTCTTTGATAAATACTACTACGCCTCGTCGGGCCTTGATCTGGATAAAATGCCAGGGGTGCAGTACTTTAATTATGCGGTGTACCATCTCAATAACAAAGAGTACGAAAAGGCTAGCCGCGAAATAAAAAAAGCTTATTTTCTTGAGCCCAGCGAACGTAATAAATACCTGCTCAAATCAATACTGCTGTATCAAACCGGTAATAATGAATACAGCAGCCACAAGCAGGTGCAGGAGCTGGTGATGCTTTGCCGCTTTAATAACCTGTCGGATAAGGAAATAAGCAATGAGCTGGTGGAACAGCATTTCGGGAAAGTGATGAACGATCAGCTTATTAAAAAATCTGATTATGCCGGCTTTGACACCTCATTCGTAAAAATACACAGCGGGCTGAAAGATACCAGCCTTAAAAACGAAATAGCCTTTGACTATCATTATGAGCTGGCGCGGCTTGGACTGGTGAACCTGAAAAGCCGCGACTATGAAATGAAACACCTGGCCGAGGCCTACCGCGTGAATCCCAAGCATGCCAATTTGCAAAATATTATCCTCGCTTATTTTTCAAAGCTGGTGGAGGATAGCAATGATCCTTCGGGTATTTTAAGAACAATGGGCCAGTTTGATGCAGGCTTTGGCTTTTTAGCCCAGAATACGCAGTATATTTCCATCAAGTGCAACTGCCTGCTGGAGCTTGCTTATCAAAGGCTGGTGCTTAAAGATATTAAAAAAGGCGAAGCGTATTTACATGATTTTGAAAAACTCTGCGATGGTAACAAAGAGCTGAAGCCCAACGAGCGGTTTGTTGAGAAGGCTTATTCTGAGGCGGCCAGCGTTTATTATAAAAAGGGCGACCGCGCCAAAACGCGCCAGCTGCTTACCACGGGCATTAAATATGCGCCCGACAGCTTCGGGCTGCAGGTGCGCCTGAGCCAGCTGCATTAAAAGTGATTGGCCGAGGCATTAAAGCTGGTGGTTTTAATGTAGGTGTTTTTAAACGGGGTTTGGCGGTAGGCCGCCAGCGTTACATTTTCCATTACAAAGCCGCCTTTGCCCACGGTGAATTCAAGAATATAGGAGCCGTTCTTTTTTTTGAGCGGAATCACGCTTCCTATTTTATTTCCTTCGCAAGGTGTCATTACCTGGTACACTTCATCACCCTCTTGCGCCGGTTCCAGCCTTATCACATAAGTTAAGGTGTTATTCATCAGCACTTCGTTGTGCTCGCTGATTTGAATTTTAAAATCGTTGTTTATTTTTTTGCCATTGTCCATCCATTCCTCGGTGCCTTTGCAGGCCCGCCCCATGTCGTAGTAGGCAATGCTCCTTGGCTTTCCGTTGCTGTAAAAATGCTCCTCAGGCCCGTTTTTTACCCCGTCTTTATAGGTAACGCGTGTTACCACACGGCCGGTGCGATAGGTATAAACGGTGGAGGTGCTGTCGAGCATGCCGTTTTTCATGAAGATCTGCGAATAGAGCCGCCCCTCTTTATTATACTCTTTCCAGCAGCCATGCTTTAATTTGTTTTTATAAACGTGCAGCGATTGCAGCCTGCCATTGGCGTGGTAAGTGGCCGATGTGTCATCCAGCGAGTCGTTTACAAAAAAATGACGGGCCTTTAAGGTGCCGTTTTTATAATACTCCTTCACCGGGCCGTTTTTTTTGCCGTTGGCATAGGTAATGGTTTGCTGCACAATGTCGGTGCCTGGAAAATGCACTGTTTTTACGCCTTCTTCCACATGCCCGGAATTGTTGCAGGCGCATAGCATAAAAAAGATGGGGAGAATGGAAAAATAAAATCGGGTCACAACGGGTTGAAATTTGGATACTAAAAATAATCATTAAAAGCTAAACCGGCCCCTGTTTTATCAAAACATAATATGCATTTGAGAGGCGCTGCCTGTCAATTCATTTCTATTCGGTGTTGGTTTATCATTATGCATGTAATAGTCTCGCTCTTTACGGTTTGTGCGATATTAAACTGCAGATCTTATTGTGTAATTTAGCGGCAGGGTTGCAATATGAAACAAAGCGCAGGCATACTTCTTTACCAGTGGCATAAACGGGAATTGCTGGTGCTGTTGGTTCACCCGGGCGGCCCGTTCTGGGCTAAAAAAGATGCCGGTGCATGGACGATCCCAAAAGGCGAGCCGGCGGAGGGAGAAGACCTGTTGCTGGCGGCCCGGCGCGAGTTTAAAGAGGAGACCGGGCAGGAGCCGAATGGTGATTTTAAAAAGCTGAACCCTCTGAAGCAAAAAGGCGGCAAGCTGGTACATGCCTGGGCGGTGCAGGGAACGATGGATGTGACCTTACTGGCCAGCAATACCTTTGAGTTGGAATGGCCTCCGCACTCGGGGAAAAAGAAAGTTTTCCCCGAGGTGGATAAGGCGCAATGGTTTACGATACCCGAAGCGCTTGAAAAGATACTGCCCGGGCAGCAGGGCTTTTTGCATGAGCTGGTTGAGGCAATTAATAAGTAAGAATTAATAATAAGGGGAATTATACTTGTATTGTTTGCCATTTACCGGCTTGTTTGGCAAGGTCAATTAATTGCTGTCCCTGTTTTGTCATCAAGCCTTCCCGGATCATTCGTTCGGCCCGCTCTATGTTGGGCTTGCTCCAGTTGCTTTTTTTAGGATTTCTTTTTGAAAAGGTAAGGTAATAACTTTCGGCATCGCGTTTTTTGCAAAGGCTGTCTATCCAGCCAAAACAAAGGGCTTCTTCGGTAGCTTCCACCAGGTTGACGCTTTGTGTTTTACTTTTTTTGTGGTACAGAATCAGCCAAACAGATTGCTCTGTTTGACTGTTTTGGTTTAACCAGTTGCGCCATTCGGCCCGCTGGCGGGCATACACGGCCTGTTTTCCATCTTTGGTTTCCATAGTGCGCTTATTTATTTTTTTGTAAAATGTCCAGGTAATGTTTGTTGGTCATAATGCCCAAAATGTTACCAAACGGATCGATCACCGAAGCGGTGACAAAGCGGCCCTGCCCCTGGCTGTGGTCGGTAATGGGCTGGTAAAGGGTAGCCCCCAGCGAAATAAGACGGTCCAGTGTTTCCTGCAGGCCATCTACATGCCAGTAAGCAATGGCACCAGATGGGTTGCCGGTAGCTCCTTCGGGAGCATAAGCAGCGTCAATGATTCCCAGCTCGTGCTGGTAGTCGCCAATGCGGAACTCGATGTAACCGGGTACGTTAAAATAAGGCTCAATGCCTAAAAAATTACTGTACCATTTTTTTGCCTGCTCCAGGTCCGGTGCATAAAAGCTGGTGGTTGCCAATCCGCGAAGTACGTTTGTTGCTGTTGTTTTTACTGTTGTTTCCATTTTTTGTTTTGTTTTAATTGATTTATAAAGCAAAAGTAAAATGGCTTAATGACAGCCCTGTGTCAGGGGTCAAAAAAAAATTTTTTAATGCCGTTCAAAGTATTCCTGCAGGGTCATTTTATGGGGCTCAAAAGTGTCGGTTTGCACCTGCAGGTGCTTAATGCGGTCGAGCCGGAACAGCCTGAACTCCCTGCGCAGGCGGCAGTATGCCAGCAAAAGCCAGTTGCCCTGCGAGCTTAAAACGGCAAAGGGCTCCACCACGCGGGGGGTGGTTTGGCTGCTTTTTTCTTTTTGATACTCTATTTTAACTAGGCAAAAATTGGTTAAGGCCAGCTGCAGGCTGGTAAGGTAGGAAGTGCCGGCGTCGGCCAGGCTGCTTTGGGCAATGGCCATGCGGTTAAGCAGCAGCTCAGCGTTTTTTTTCATTTCGGGGCGCAGCACGGCTTTGATCTTGTCAACCGCGGCTTTGTATTCGCTGATGAAGGAGGCATCCCTGTTGCCGGCAATTAATTTTCCGGCGGTGATCATGGCATTGGCTTCGCCTTCGGTAAACGAAACAGGCGGCAGCCGGTAGCCCTCCATTAAATAATAACCCTTGCCCTCGTCGGTTAATACAGGTATGCCCGATTGCTCCAGCGCCCGGATATCGCGGTAAATGGTGCGGATGCTCACTTTAAACTTGTCGGCCAGCATGGTGGCGGTGATCAGGCGCTTGGTTTGCAGCTGGGTAAGAATGGCGGTGAGACGCGAAAGCCGTTTGGTGTCGTTGTCGATCATGGTAATAAAGCAAGTAATTTAAACATGTATAATTACAAAATTATAAGAATAGCCATAAGATGGTAGCGAATAATGCTGGTTTTTTTATAAGAAAGAATGTCATCAAACTATTTCACCAATCGTATTATTCAGGCCTTGCCGCGAGGTTCAGCCTCCATATTATTTTTCAGTTTCACTCGCGGCCCTGCAAGTCTTCACACCGGTAGTTATTGTGACTGCAGGCTTTCTGCTTTATCCCTAACTCAAAACGGCAATTTTCATAGAACTGAGGCAATCTTGCAAATATCCTTATTTTTACGGCGTTGAACTCCAAACCTTTAAACCATGAAAAGATTTTTACTTTTATCCGTGCCCGGGTTTTTGAGCGGCATCACCGCTTTTGCGCAACTGGCGGGTTATACGTATATAAAGCCCATTACGGTAAGCAATAGCTCCACCAGCACTGCTATCGGCTATCAGCTGAAAGTGACCGTTAATACGCAGTCGCTTATTTCGGCCTCTCAAATGCAGACGTCGGGCGCCGACATTCGCTTCGGAAAAACCTGCAACGGGTCTACGCTGTATAATTACTGGATCGAGTCGGGAATTAACACCGCTGCTACGGTATTCTGGGTAAAGCTTGATACGCTGGCAGCCGGCGAAACCAAGACCTTTTTTATGTTTTACGGCAACGCTTCTGCTACGGCGGTTTCGGATCTTGCCAATGTATTTGTGGGGCCCAACTCGTCGACCGACAGCGTAGCCAATGGCACGGCGGGTGGGGTAACAAACAGCCAGCGCGGTTTTCGTTTTTCGGCCAACGAGGATGTGTTGGTAACGGCCTTTGGAAAACGCGAGCCAACCGGTACCACACGCTACGTTACCTTATTTGACTTTGCCACCCAGGCCATCCTGGTGCAGCAGCAAATATCGGGCCCGGCAGCGCAGTACAGTTATGGAAACCTGGCCAACCCCGTGTGGCTTACCCAGGGAACACAATACCTGCTTGAACTCTACCAGGGTGCAAGCGATGGCTACTACTTCGGAAGTTCGAGCCAGATAGGGCAGCACCTGACTTATTATGACATGCGCTATTGCAACAGCTGCACACAAAACACCTTTCCCACCAACTCACTTGGCAATATTCACTATGGTACACCTGATCTTTGGTACTGGACAAAAACCACGCTTAGCCCTGCGCCAGGCTACACGGTTGACCAAGCTCCTGTGCTGGCCATTGCCCAAAGCACCACTTCTGTTTGCCCTCTTGAGGCTGTCTCCTTTACAGCCTCATCGTCCATGCCTTCCGTTACTTTCAGCTGGCAGCCGGCAAATACCAGCGGCCATACACTTGCCATTAATCCTGCCGCCACTGCGGTTTACAGTGTGATGGCGTTCTCTCCCGGCTGTATGTATACTATTAATGGAACAGCCACAATTTCTGTGAACCCCGTTCCTGCCATTACCATTACCGGCAATACGCCTATTTGCGGCACCGGCACAAATGTACTCACGGCAGCGGGTGCGGCTACTTATACCTGGGACTCCGGCGCGCAGTCGGCAAGCGTGTCGGTATCTCCGCTCGGCACCTCTGTTTATTCATTAACCGGTACCAGCGCCCTGGGTTGTACCAATACGGCCATGGCAACTGTTACGGTCAATACAATCCCCACAGTTGCTATTAATGGGGGCAATACGGCGATCTGCGAAGGCACCCAGGCAAATATCATCGTTTCCGGTGCCAGCAGCTATACGTGGAGCACCGGCTCCAACGCTGCTTTTATCTCGGTGTCGCCCCTGATCGCAACAGATTATACCGTTGCGTTTTCGAGCCCTGAGGGCTGCACTAACACGGCGGTTACCAGCGTAAGCGTCAATCCCAATCCAACTATTTCAGTCGCGGTATCCGATGCGGCCATTTGCGAAGGAGATTCCACAGTGCTTACCGTTTCGGGCGCACTTAGTTACACCTGGAGTTCCGGCGCCGTTACTACTTCTGTAATTACAGAATACCCTCTTTCCAATATTACCTACAGTGTTTTAGGAGAGAATGCCGAAGGCTGTTTAACCCTGGCAGCCAGCAGCATTACCGTGTACCCGCTCCCCGTGGTTTTTGCTGTTGTTTCGAGCCCAACGCTTTGTGCCGGCAGCTCTGTTAGCGTTACCGTTTCGGGTGCCGCTAATTACTCTTTAAATTCGGTTTCCACCCCCTCTGTTTTTTCGGTGCCGCCGCCCATTGGTGCAACTCAGTATACGCTTTTAGGTGCCAGCGCCGAAGGCTGCACCAGCACAGCGGTTTTTAATTCAACGGTGTATGCCCTTCCTTCTGTTTCAATTACCGGCGGCCCTCTCAAGGTTTGCGCCGGCGATTCGGTTCAACTAACGGCTTTGGGCGCAGCCTCTTATTCGTGGAACACCGGGGCTAATTCGGCCACTCTTGTAACCACACCCGGTGCAACCATCGCCTATACGGTCACGGGCATCAGCGCACAGGGTTGTGCTGACACCGCCGCTCAATCGGTGAGTGTTAATCCTTTGCCGGGAGTTACTGTAAACAGCAGCCAGAATGTGATCTGTGCCGGAGAAACCGTTACCCTTACTGCTTCCGGCGCCGATACGTACAGCTGGACCGGTGCGCTACCCGGTGCATCGTTCGTTGTTTCGCCAACAGCCACTGCCGTGTACACGGTAACGGGCACCAGCAGCATTACAGCCTGCAGCCTGCAGGTAATGCTTACCCAAAGTGTTTCGCTTTGCACCGGGCTCGAAAATCTGCAGGCCAACCTTGCAACCCTGGTATTCCCCAATCCAACCAGCGGCCGCTTTACACTCAAAAGCGGCACGGGCGGTCTTGTTTCCATCTGCAACAGCCAGGGGCAGCTTGTTTACTCTCAAAAACACAGTGCCGGCAATTCGGAGATCAACATTGCACATTTAAGCCCCGGTATTTATTTTCTTAACCAAGGCGCTTACCAGGTGAAGGTGGTAAAAGAATAATAAACACCCCTAAGCCATCATCATTTAGACCCTTTGAAAGCATTGTCTTTCAAGGGGTTTTTGCTAATTTTATATATAAGAAAAGGTGATAAGCCAAAAACCCGAACCGGTAAGCCACTTAAAGGAAGAATTAGCCCAAATAAGAAACTAATGATAAAAATTCTGTTTTTCTTTGCAACTTAAATCAAGATTTCGCCGGTGAAAAAGCATCTCATTGTTCTCTTTTTTTTCTTGTTGAGCTTTGGCTCTTTGGCCTTTCATATTGTGGGCGGTGAGATTTTTTACGATTACCTGGGCAGCGATCAATACCGCATTACGCTGAAGGTTTACAGGGATTGCAATGCTGTTAATGCTTCCCCATTCGACGGAAGCGGCATTAACGGCGTGGGCCCGGCCTATATTACCATATACGACGGCACGCTTAACCTGCTGGGGCTTTACGACATAGGTGCCCCCATTATCACTAACGTTCCGCCGGCATTTAATAACCCGTGCATTCAAACGCCCAATACTACCTGCATAGAGGAGGGGGTTTACACCTATACAATCACTTTGCCTGCCCAGGCCGGCGGGTACACGGTGGTGTACCAGCGCTGTTGCCGAAATGCGAGTGTGGTTAATCTTCTCAATTCAGATTCGCAGGGCTCTTCCTATTATACAAAAATTCCCGGTCCTGAAGACGCCATCAATAACAGCTCTCCGCGCTTCAGCAAATTCCCGCCTATTTATATCTGCAATAAGGTAAATCTTGTATTCGATCATTCGGCGGTTGACCCCGATGGCGATCAGCTGGTTTATTCACTGTGCGCTCCCTATATAGGCCTGGATGCCTGCTGTCCCACAATTAACGGTGGGGTGTCAAACGCTCCTACCTGTGTCTCGCCACCACCGGGCTGTCCCAGTGCAGGCTCGCCACCGCCTTACACCAATGTGCAATTTGTTTCGCCTTATTCCGGCAGCTATCCCATTGCCAGCAACCCGGCTTTTTCCATTAATCCCGGCACGGGCCAGCTATCCGGCACACCCAACACCGTTGGCCAGTATGTGGTGGGCGTATGTGTACAGGAGTACCGGAACAATGTGCTGATCAACACACATTTCAGGGATTTTCAATTTACCGTGCTCAACTGCACCGTTACTGTTTTAAGCGCGGTGGCCGATCAAATGCAGAAATGCCAGGGGCAAACCATTGCTTTTACAAACCAGAGCATCAATAACTCCGCCTCACCGGTATACCACTGGGATTTTGGCGTAACTAGCCTTACCAACGATACCTCCAACCTGGTGAATCCTTCGTACATGTATCCCGATACGGGCATTTATACCATTACGCTCATTACCAATCCCGGCAGGCTTTGTTCGGATACGCTCAAAAAGCCGGTATATGTTTACCCGCCGCTGGATATAAATTTTGCGCGACCCGACAGGCAGTGTTTCAAAAACAACTCTTTTAATTTTAAAACCGAAGGCACTTACCTGCCGCAAACCTCCTATCTCTGGAATTTCACATCGCTGGCCACGCCCTCCACATCCACCCAAAAAGACCCAACCGGCATACAGTTTTTATCCACCGGGTTGTTCCTGGTTACACTTAAGGCGCAACAGTTTGCCTGCAGGGATTCTTTTACCGACAGTGTGAGTGTGATAAGGCGGCCCAAAGCCAAGATCAATAATTTTCTGGACGGACTATGCGACCCGGCACGCATTGCTTTCAGCAACGGCAGCAGCAGCGATCTGCCGGTGCGTTATACCTGGATCTTCAGCAACGGAACAACGTCCAACGCCTTTGAGCCCATACAGCTTTTTACGCCGGCAGGAACGTATGCTGCCACATTGGTGGTTGAAACAACAGAATTATGCAACGACACATCGGTGGCCATTGTCACCAATATAAATGTAACCGCCAGCCCCATTGCTGCTTTTAGCGTTACCCCCCGCGAAACAAGTATTTTTGAGCCGGTGATCGACATTACCAGCACCTCTCCCTCCAACCCCATTACCAACGTATTTAATTTTGGCGACGGGCAGGGTTCGATATCGCCGCAAAACCAGCATACTTATGCCGACTTTGGTGATTATAAAATAACGCAGGTTGTAGTTGACCGTTTTGGCTGCTCCGATACAACCACTGATGTGATAAGAATACTGCCGGAATTCAGGTTCTGGATCCCGAATACCTTTACGCCGGATAACAACGGGAACAACGATGTGTTTCTGCCGTACAGCATTGGGGTGGTGGAGTATGAATTTGAAATATTTGACCGCTGGGGTGAAAAAATATTTAAGACCACAGCCAGCAAAGAAGGCTGGAATGGCAGCTACAAAGGAAGGCCCTGCCAGCAGGGAGCTTACGCCTGGCGCATTTCGTTTAAAAATGTGGTGACCCAGCAAACCGAAACCCACCTGGGGCATGTAACGCTGCTGAGGAGCGAGTGACAGCTGCCGGTAATTAAGATACGGAAACCCGGTTTATTCAGTTTTTTTCTGCCATGCCACTATAAATCACAACAGGGATGTTGGTGCAAGCTAATGATCGGTGACTGTCAACAATCCTCCTGGCATCATCTTTGAATTCGTTCAGCCAGCAAACTTTGCGAATGCCCTGGTCTTTGAGTATCGCATCAACGAAAAATAAACATTCAATCAAACCTGAGTAAAATGAAAGTAACTTCAAAAGATGGAACACAAATAGCCTATGACAAAACAGGAAAGGGCCCTGCGCTTATCCTTGTTTGTGGTGGATTTGCTTACAGGCAACATGGGAATACAAGGGAGCTCGCAAAACTTCTCGCCGGCCACTTCACAGTTTACGATTACGACCGAAGGGGCAGAGGTGAAAGCACTGATACCCAACATTATTCTGTTGAGCGGGAAATAGAAGACTTAGCGGCTCTTGTGGAAGCAACCGGTGAATCTCCATTTGTATGCGGCTTTTCATCGGGCTGCGGGCTTGTTTTGCAGGCTGTAAATCAAGGGCAAACATTTAAAAAAATTGTTTTGTATGAACCTCCTTACGTCGCCATTTCCAAGCAAGATGAATTGCCGGAGAAAGAAGTAAAAAAGACACTTGAACATTTTATTTCAAAGGGTGAAAAAACAAATGCGGTCAGGTATTTTTTGAAAAAAGTAGTGCGTGTGCCGGGAATATTTATTTTTTTATTGCGGCTCTTTCATCATGCAGCCTGGGAAAGAAATAAACGTGTAGCACATACACTTTTGTACGACCTGGATATTATGGGCAACCTTTCATTTTCCCCGGGCCTTGCTTCTAAAAACGTTTCGCCTGTTCTTGTGATAGGCGGCGAAAAATCGCCTGAAAGGCTTGCTGATGGCGTAAGAAATGTTGCAAAACATGTACCTCATTCGGAAACGCTATTTCTGAAAGGGCAAACGCATAACGTGTCGATGAAAGTGCTTGCGCCCAGGTTGATCCGGTTTTTTTTAAAATAGAAGCTGGCCTGTGAGATAAGAACAGTGTGCGACTTGGAAAAGCGAAGTGATGGTGTGCTAACCATGCAACAGCTTTCATTCAAAAAATAAATTCCCTGAATCAACCTGAAACTTAAAATTATAGCTCTACAGCAAAATAATGAGCAAAATAACAATAAGAATCACGGCGCCGGTAGATATAAAAATAACCGGGCCTTGTTGATCCCTGATGGCTTTTACTTCTTCCCGCAGGGCTTTCTTTTCGGCTTTGCTTAAGTTGGTTTTGGCCAGCTCGCGGATGGCCTTAAGCCTCGCCATTGTTGCTTTTTCATTGGCATCCTTTTCGAGGTGGTTAGAACGAATGGTGGTGGAAACGGGTGTTTCTTCTGCTTTTAGCGGCAATTGCGCAATGGGGGATAACAGCATTGCCAGTACGAGGTATTTGCTTAACGTTTTCATAATTCTTGTTTTTTTATTTGTTAATCGACAGTACACGAAACCGTAATTGAGTTTGGCTGTACGTATTGTTTTAAGCACTTGTTAATTTTATGCCTAAAAAAAGGGTCTTTACCTGACCAGAAAACTGTGTAAAGTGTGGAAATAATGAAACACGGACTGCAGATGTTCTTAAGACCTCACTCCTTATTAGAATAATTAGCATGCTTTCGAATTCTACAATGGTTTAGATTATTTGTGGACTTTTTTTGTGTGAAATAATTAGCCATATGTAAAGCGAAGTATGGTTTCTGCAGATTTGGATGGAGATCGGTAAAATGTCGGACTACATTTGTTACTGAGATGCCTATAATATTCAATTATTAATAATATCCGAAAACATGAAAACAAACCGATTCTTTCTTCTTTCTTTTTTATTACCGGCACTTGCTTTTGGACAGAGCAACTTTCTGATAAGCATGTGGAATCAGGGATCGATGGTTACCTATGTAACTCCTAGCAATCCACAAACAAGGCTTGTTACTGCTGCAAATGATCCGGTAACAGGTAACCCCACAAGTAGCTATAATGTGCTGTGCGCCGATGGATTTAACAACAACTGGTTCCCTCTTCCCGACATTTATTGTACCTATAATCAGATAAGGGATTACATTAACCTGGGTGTTAATCAAACCCGTAAAATGTCGTTTACCGGCCGGCCGGATAAGTGGTTCAGGCCCACACCACCAGCTAATTCAGGCACACCTCTGCCGGGCGGCTTAGTTGGCTTCTATAATTATCCGCCAGTGCACAACGGTGTTACACAGTTTAATAACTCGGCAACTTATACCAACGATGATAGTTTTGTTTTTCTGAATTATGATCAAATGTATAACAGCCTGTATAATGCTACCTCCTATGCAAGCGATGGTTCCTTACTTATAAATAATGTATATATGCAGGAAATCGGTACGGAAATGGTGTATTTTCATTATTACCCACGGTTGGCAAATCCGGCAACAGTTCAAGGCAATCTCTGCGACGAAGCACCCAAGTGGTGTGATATTGGCGATCCAACTTCCAATCCCTTGAAATGCAGGTGCCAGGGTTTTGACATAACAAAACCTGTCCCATATTTTGATCAGGAGAACTTTGCGGCTGAAATTCCACCCCTGCAATTATCTAACGCATTGTCTCATTTTAAAAGCAGGTGGTTTTTAAACGACCCGATTGCTATTGGGATTGCAACGCACAATAGTGGCATTTCAGCTTATAATTACACCATAGCTTTGCATCGGCAAACAGCAGGCTCACCGCCTAATCACTGTGCATTTAATGGAATATATAGCCACGAGGATCACCTTACGCATACAGATCTTACCACTAAGGCCGACATTATCCGCGAGGCCTCTTATTACGATAGTGATTCATTTTTTCTGAACTGGAGCAGCAACACCAATTACCTGGGCAAATTCAAAAACATTGATTACATCCATAACGCCGGGTATTCGCGGGTCGTGAGTGAAAACAGCCAGGAGTGCTGCCGCGATCAGTATCAGAAGTACTGCATACACTCTAACATGAACCGGCCAAACGCCAACTGGCAGCGGTTTTTGAACTATACTGCTCTTATCCACGGTGTAGATGGTGTGGTTTTCTACACCATTGGTGATATGTATAACACGGCGGATAACCAGGACATGAATAACAAGGTAAAAATGTCTGGTGGAACAAGCCCTAATGCATCATCGGCAATTAGGTTCGACAGGGCAAATTTTCCCAAGGTATACAAAGAACACATGAGCGAACTGGCCAGAGAACTTCGGTATCTGGCCAATAAGAACCTGATTGCGCCTTTTAGCGTAGAAGGGACTCCTGCGGCAAATGGTTACCAGGTGTTGTACCGGAAAAAAGACCAGGCGACGGATCCTAATGGAATTCTTCCGGCCGTTCAAATGTACTTACCTGCCAATATTCTTACTCCTGATGCTACAGATTTCACAGATTGGAATGCTGCACATCCAAATAACCAGGTTAATCCAGGTGGGCCCGGGAATGCCAATACGCATATTACAGGCGAACATGGGATACGTTACATGATTACTACCAATGGTACCGAAACAGTAATGATTGCCAGTAATCCTAACCCTTATTCGCTTCACAATATAACATTTAATTTTACAAATATTCCTGGGGTGTCAACCGCTAATTTTGTGGACGTTTTATTTGAAGATGGAAGTGTATTGGATGTGAACTCTTATTCCTACAAAACGGACGTAACGCCCTCAGTTTCGGAAAATAATTTTAAGCTTCTCAAAAAATATTCTATTCCTTTTTGTAACAAGATGCTTACCACCGATTTTGGCTCGTTTGATGTAAAGATTTTCTACTTTAATAAAAAACAAACGGGGCCGGAAGATTTTAATACCACATTTAACTCAGGCTGGAATAAATCGTGGAGCAATAATGGCAGTGGTACATTGGGCAGCTGGGGTGCCAACAATGCCTCGAGTCCAGCATTGAACCCCACCGATCAGTTTATCCCTATTGATTATGACGGTGATGGATCGGACGAGTTGCTTTGCGTGCAAAATATTAATGCCAGCGCCAGCGTTCCGGCGTGGGCAAAGGTGATTGATTATAATGGTACAGATTGGAACACGACGCTTTGGAATAACAATAACAACGGTTTGTTGCCCGGCTGGTATATCAGCACCGGTAATAAATATATTGTAGGCGACTTTAACAGGGATGGGTATAATAATGAGTTGTTGCTGGTAAATCAGAACTGCGCTGCCATTTTAAAGGCTGATCCGATGAGTAGCACCTTTACCTGGTACTACTATAATTCATGCAACCAGAATACTTTCCCGGGTTGGTCGCATTCCGGACAATCGAGTGATAAGTACATTGTTGGTGATTTTGACCTTGACGGTTTTAGAAATGACGTTATTATTGTGAAAGCAGCCAACTCTGGTGACTGGATTGCAAAAAGTTTCCGACCTTCTTCAGGAGGCTTCGTTACCATTGGGGGTGGGTTTGGCTCTGGTTCCGGCAGTTTCCTGAATACGCAACCGCCCAATGCGTTATGGACTGTGATGGCTGGTGACGAATACACCTCGGGCGATTTTAATGGCGATGGACTATACAATGAGGTTTTGTGCGTTGACCGGACCAGTGGAGCACCGGCGGCGATTATTCAGGTAAACCTGGTTTTTCCCACTCCACCCACTTTTAACTCCAATGCAAAGTTTTATGCAGGTGGCGGAGCAATCGGCGGCTGGGGAGGGCCCATCATATCATCGGATAAGATCCTTGCAGGAAATCTTGACGGTGATGCGAAATCCGAGATGTTGTTTATCACTACCGGGCCAGGCAGTGGCTGGTCAACTACTGAAGATATGGCCACAACCAATACCCCCTGGCAGGCGCAGTGGAACTGGTCTAACCACAATGGGGGTGTAATTCCTCAAGCTGTTAATTATATTGGTGACTGGCCATTAAGAGAACCTCCTTATTCGGTGGCCGGTAGCTTGCGTTATTTGTTTTTAAAGCCCGACCAAAGCGGCAAAAATCATCTGCTGGCCTTTAGAAAATTCTCGACGCCGAATTGTAATAGCTACCTTGTGAGCATGTATCAAACAGGCAATGGGAATTACCGTATTGATAATACTGCATCTGGAGATGAAGAAAGCGGTTTAAAACCTTTGCCACCAGCTATGGAATTTAATGTTTATCCAAATCCAAATCAAGGCTCTTTTGTGTTAACCATGGCATCTGCCCGGCCCAAACACATACAGGTTTTTGATCTGCTCGGTAAAGTGGTATATGAAGGAAGTACGGAAGAAATGGAATATACTGTTAACCTGCGAAATGTGGCGAAGGGATTGTATCAGTTAAGAATTACTGAAAATGGTATGACCACAACTAAAAAGATAATTGTTGAATAACTTGTAACTATTCTGTTCAATTTAACTGGATACCGTGGTCAACTCGATTTTTGCAGCGCCCTTTGAAGCAGTTTTTAACGTAAAACAGACGTCAATTTTGATGTCTGTTTTACGTTTGTGACCCCCATATGATAAAATGTCGAACTCAGATTTAGAAGAAGTAAAATTATATATGATCCTGAAAGATCTATCAGTCCAAAATTTAGTGTAAAATAGCTGATATTCACATCAGAATATTCTGGGCTGAAGTAGAAGTCACATTATAATTTCGCTTCAGGACCAAACTCCGCTCCCCGACATAGAAGAACTGAAGTTGTTAGCAACGTTGAAAAGACAATCAGCGAACTTAACTCACCCTCCTTATCAGTCCCCACAAACCAAGTGTTAAAGTCGACTACCGAGCAATCAGGTGTTATTCTTTTAAGATTCGCAAAATCTTTTGTGCGCTACCGTTTTGAATTATTACAAAATAGACACCGCTGGTTAAAAAACTCAGATCAATGGCTGGTTGTCTGCCATTTATGTTATCTAAGCCATAAACTGACTTACCCAGGATATTTGTTACGGTCAGTTGGAACTTGGCGTTCGAGTATGGTAATTCCATATTCAATTTATCTTTTACCGGATTTGGAAAAAAATAGATCTGATCTTCCAGGCTAATGTTTTGAATACCAGTGCTTATTACATTGATGGATTTGCAAATCGTGTCATTAGGTGCCATAGGCATTGGATAACCGATAAGGCATACAGTATAATTTCCTGAAACGGAGTAAGTATGACCTGTAGGATAGTTGTATGGGTATCCAACATAACTGCCCGTACCATCGCCAAAGTTAAAATAATATAACTCATAGCCGGTTCCTTGTGTGATAGAAAAAGTAACCGTAGAACCGTTCGCCTGAGCCGAAAAATTGACCTGGGCTTTGATACTGAAGCAAAATGCTGTCGCGCAAAGTAAAATTATTGTTTTCATGGCTATTTAGTATTGTCTTTAAAAATTTCAAAACCTGTGCTTGGTTCGCCTCTATCATTGTATCATACTAAAGCTAGTAAAATTTTGCTCAAATCCTACATTCAAATCAAGTTTTTTTATATGTGGTTGGTTAGAGGCTGCTAAAGGCTTTGTTTTACGTTTTTCTGACACCGGCTGACGGAGTATCGAACTACGAGTTAGAAGAGTTGAAGATTTTAATAACATTAAAAAAATTGTAATCTATGGGAATGAGAGCGGGAATGAGGAAAAACAGAGCAGTGCTGATCGCTTTCGCTCTCATTCTCGCTCTGTTTTGTGACCCCGGCTGACAGAATATCGAACTCCGAGTTAGAAGAGTTGAAGATTTTGATAGCATTAAAAAAACTGTAATCTATGAGAATGAGAGCGGGAATGAGGAAAAACAGAGCAGTGCTCATCGCTTTCGCTCTTCGCACTCGCTCTGTTTTGTGATCCCGGCTGACAAAATATCGAACTCCGAGTTAGAAGAGTTGAAGATTTTGATAGCATTAAAAAAACTGTAATCTATGGGAATGAGAGCGGGAATGAGGAAAAACAGAGCAGTGCTCATCGCTTTCGCTCTTCGCACTCGCTCTGTTTTGTGATCCCGGCTGACAAAATATCAAACTCCGAGTTAGAAGAGTTGAAGATTTTGATAGCATTAAAAAAACTGTAATCTATGAGAATGAGAGCGGGAATGAGGAAAAAACAGAGCAGTGCTCATCGCTTTCGCTCTTCGCACTCGCTCTGTTTTGTGACCCCGGCTGACAAAATATCGAACTCCGAGTTAGAAAAGTTGAAGATTTTGATAGCATTAAAAAAACTGTAATCTATGGGAATGAGATCGGGAATGAGGAAAAACAGAGCAGTGCTCATCGCTTTCGCTCTTCGCACTCGCTCTGTTTTGTGACCCCGGCTGACAAAATATCAAACTCCGAGTTAGAAGAGTTGAAGATTTTGATAGCATTAAAAAAACTGTAATCTATGAGAATGAGAGCGGGAATGAGGAAAAACAGAGCAGTGCTCATCGCTTTCGCTCTTCACACTCGCTCTGTTTTGTGACCCCGACCGACACAATATCGAACTCAAATCTTGAAGAATTAAAATTACTTGCAGAGTTAGCAGGTTCGTGGCAGATAAGTAAAACTAGTGTAAATTTTACATAAAATCGGATTACTTTTAAGATAAACTTGCATGGAATTTGTTGTAAATTGAAAGGTTGCGGCCCCCTTCCTATTCAATATGTCCTAACCTAGAGTCGATGTAAAACCATTTGCATTGCAAACGGTTTTGTACTTATTGGTGGATTTTAGCGACGAGTCTTCAGACTAGATTACTACGGACTATAAGTTTTAGTAGGACTACACATCTCACTTAAAATGCATTTTTATGTGTTTTACAATAGTACTTTTGGCATGATTCTATGCAACCGCCTAAAGATATCTTGCCTTTAGCTTCCTTTCTGAGCATTTTTTTGCTCGGAAGTCCATATATTATAGGAACTACTCCATCTGTATGCTCTCCAAGAGGACATTTAATGGGCTGGGAATAAGAGTTATTACACGGAATAGAAATGTAGAGATCGATTTCCTTAGTTGCATTTGCCTGCACTTGTAATATTTTTTTTTCTTGAAAATGGACATAGGATGCTACAAGCGTATATGTACCAGGTGTGTTAATCCTAATTTTGTAATTTCCATCAATATCAACAAAGGCTGTACTTATCTTCATCGTATCGAGCAGAATAGAAACTGTAGCGCCAGGCAAAATTTCTTTTGTTTGTAGCTGCATAACTTTGCCGTGAATTTCAGAATTTTGCCCGTAAATATTGTGAAAAAGCAATAAGTATAGCGCTATAAAACATGTTTTTCCCAATTGTCTTAAAAGTTTTATAGAAAGATAATGAAAAAACTCTTTCGTAGATTCCGCTATTAAAAATCCGATAAAACGTCATGAAAACTGATAAATCTTAATTTGCTCTGATTTAATTAAATTTGATCTGGTAGACTCCACCGACAAATTTTCAAGCCCGATTGTTAATGAACTGCAGGTTTTGGCCGGATTAAAGAGTTATTTGTTTGAATCCTAGGAGACAGGAGTTTCTTTCTTTTTAATGATCTACTTTAAACGTAAAACAGACATCAAATTGACGTCTGTTTTACGTTTGTGACCCCCGGCTGACCAAATATCGAACTCCGATCGAGAGGAACTGAAAATTTTAGCCGCATTAAAAAAATTGTAACCTATGAGAATAAAAAAAACAGAGCTCATACGTTTCACTTTCGCTCCTCGCACTCGCTCTGTTTTGTGACCCCGGCTGACCAAACATCGAATTCAGAGAGAAGAGTTGAAATGACTAGCCGCCTTCAAAAAAGCATATACCTCAAAGTATTTAGTATAGAACAACCACACGATGTAAACAGGGGCATCTTTGTTTCGGTTTCCATGCCAGTCTTTATTCGCATGGTTTTTAATTTGTGATTTCAGACTACCAACTGGCCGGAAGTCTTTTATAAATGTGTGATTTAGGCATTGTGCCAATCCATAAAGTGTGAATTATGCAAATCCTGCACTTTGTTATGTAACAAGTAGTCCGCAAAATGACCATAACTTTGACTTATCAATAACGAACAAAATGACACACTCAAAAGAAAACAGGTCCGCAGGCTTTAGTAATGCAGAAAAAGACAGATTGCGAGAAAAAAGCGATACGCGGGAAAATGCAATAGGGATAGAGAACCATATAAAAGCGGCAGAGCATTTTGCATTTGCCACTAAGTATCACTACGAAGCTGCTAGATACCACGGTGAAGGAGACCACGTGAAGGCAAATGAGTGCGCGTTGCTGGCCATTGGCCATTCGTCAAAGGCCATGAGTTATCAGATCCAGGATGCCAAGCATCATGCAACGGAAAAATAAAAGCAGGTGCCGAAACATTGCGGGCCCGTATCCGCAATGCTTTCAGCGTTAATTATAGGTAGTATGGTGGACTGCATCGTTGTATTGACCTTCGGTGGCGAGCCGAACAAAACCCTGCGCAATAATGACGCTTTGCGCCGCTTTACTGTGACTGCCGGCTTCCAGCTGTTTACAGGCCTCTAAATGGTACTTTGCAGCGGTTTGAAGGTGTTCTGCGATCCTGTGGTGATTGTGAATCCCCTTTTGATTTTCCAGTTTAAAATCATCGGCATTTTTGCTTGGTATGATGTTCATGTTCTCAGGTTAAATAATTATAAGCACAAAATATTTTACAAGTGTGGTGTTTTTACGAAATGGTCGCGTGATCAGTTAGTCTGCGCATAACGTTTCATGTTTTCATGATGGACTTCTGCTGCAAGGTTCAGCTGGCCATGAGCGGCAACAGTACTTTGTGCAGCTTTTTCATGGTTGCCGGCTCCATGGTGTTCGGCGGCTTCGATATGATGTTTGGCCGCGACTTCAAGATGTTCGGCAATTTTTTTGTGGCTTTCAGCGCTTTTTTGATTTGAGTTTAGTTGGGTTTCGTTGTTTTTTTTTACGGGTTCCATAATGTATGATTTTTAGCATTCAAGAATGTTTACAGCTTGCCTTCTGAACGATGGTCTCAGAGCGTAACAGGTGAGGGCATCAGTTCGCGTTCAAAATAAACCAATTCTTTGCCTGGCTCTTTTTTTATACGGCAATAATATATTTTGTGGATGTAACGGCGAATCACCAGTTCAAGCTCTGGATATTCTTTTGCGTACACTGTTTCTCCTTCTTTATATTTGTTTTCCATAAAATTCTATGTTTTCTGCTTTTTAATAAGGATTATAATAAAAAGACAGGTTGGTTGAGGGCCTGTCTTTTATTACGGGTTGTGTTTTGTTAATGTTATGCGCTTATTTGGGAAGTGTTTCCGAACCGTTCTTATTGATAATGTTGATCACCTCTTCCCGTTTTTTGTTCAGCCTGGTTTCTACACGCTTAAGCAAATCATCCTCTTTGCCCTGCTCAAATTTGAGGTCGGCATCAGTTAATTGTAAAAATTTAGATTTAAGCATTTTTGTTTGCGCTTCCCAGTTTCCAGTAATTTTAAAGGGAACGGAGGTTTTGTTTTGATTTGTGTCCATAAGTAATTGTTTTAATTTGTAGAAGTACAAACATACAGAGCTTAGCAACCGAAAGCATTACATAATAATGGGTGAATGTTACACAAATCACATATTTTCGAGAGTATTGATTCGTTTTTGCTTCAATTTCCTGTAGAAAGAAGGGGAAAGACCGGTGATCTTTTTGAACTGATTAGAAAGATGCGCTACACTGCTATAATGCAGCTTGTGTGATATCTCTGTTAGATTAAGTTCGTCGTAAAGAAGCAACTCTTTTACTCTTTCAATTTTGTGGATAATAATGAACTGTTGGATGGTAATGCCTTTCACCTCGGAAAATATATTAGAAAGATACGTATAATCGTAATTTAGCTTTTGGCTGATGTGTTCTGAATAGTTTACCCTAGGAAGTTCTTCGGAATAATGGATCATTTCAACGATCACACTTTTTATTTTTTCAATCAGAATACTTTTTTTATCGTCCAGCAGTTCAAGGCCGGAAAGTGCCAGGTTCAATTTAAACTGATCGCGTTGCTTCAGTGTCATGTCCTCCAAAACTTCCACCATACCCAGGTCTATTAAAGCATAATGCAGCCCCATCCGCTTCAGCTCCTCTGTCACCATCATTTTGCAGCGCAG
This sequence comes from Bacteroidia bacterium, assembly GCA_044221905.1. Classification (GTDB taxonomy): domain Bacteria; phylum Bacteroidota; class Bacteroidia; order B-17B0; family Aurantibacillaceae; genus Aurantibacillus. The sequence goes on along the minus strand of JBGAOE010000001.1, from coordinate 1,014,139 downwards.
GCTCACCATGTATTTGATGTACAATTTCATATAAGGTGATGGCTTGTATAATACCAAAAGGAAACAACAACTTGATTTTCGGTAATTTCCATTAAGGTAAGCATTATAAATACGGCAAACTATTTTCGGTGAACCGGTACCTAATCATTTTCCGAATAAATCAACCAAAGCCTTCAGCTACAATTCTGCTATAAATGCTGATAGTAGGAGAAATGACGAATTTTTAGTATCTTTACCTATCATCTTCAGAATTTAGACTTAATTCTACTACAACCCGGTAAATTTTTTCTGCGTTTTAAAGCTACCATGAACACAAGAATGGGCAGCAACGTCGGACTTGTTTATTTTAAGTTGGTCTGAAATGGAGGGTAGCGCGGTTATCCTACGAACAAATACGATTCTGAAACGAAAGATTTGGCTGGTTTAATTGAAGCTTCCAAGCCAAACTTTAGGATGTATAGAACCTCGCAATACAAACTATTAAACGGAACTTTAATGAATTGGATGAGCTCGAAACAGAAATTACCCAGCGAAGGCGAGGAAGTACTTACTTTTATCCATAAAAAATTCCATCTGGCTATTTTTAGCCAGATAAACGGTGGTTTTAGACTTCGCGACGGCAATTTTTTATGGATCGAAAGGGAAGAAGTGTTTTGGACAGCGCTGATCGCACCTTAATGACAAGAATTCGAACAGAAATACTCCGAATTTGTAATAAAACCTACCGGGTTTTTTAGTTATTCACCTATTAAAGTAATGAGCTTTAAATAAGTTTTACATGCCTGAGAATAATTTACAACCTACTCAAGAGTAAACTATAAATTTGTACAGTCTAAATGTAAAAGCAGACACCGATTTGACGTCTGTTTTACATATGTGACCCTGGCAGGCAAAATACCGAACTCTGAGTTAGAAGAGTTGAAGGTTTTGGCAAATTTTCGAAAATCGATATGGGCAAAAGAATGAGTGTGAGAGCGGGAGCGAAGAAAAAAAGAGCGAAGCGTGTTTCGCTTTCGCTCTCCACTCTCGCTCTTTTTTGTGACCCCGGGGAGGCTCGAACTCCCGACCCATTGATTAAGAGTCAATTGCTCTACCAGCTGAGCTACGGAGTCTGGTGGATGGCAAAAATACAAATAATCTTTAAATGATGCCCCAAAGCCGCCCACAAAATTCCACAGGGCCGGTGGCACAATATTTAAAACAGTTAGGATATGATACGCAAACTCAAATCCGGCCAGTACAGGATCTATTCGCTTAAAAAGGATCCTAAAACCAACAGGCGTAAAAACCTGGGCACTTTTTCATCGCTGCCCGCAGCTAAAAAGCACGAACGCGAGATACAATATTTTAAGCAGCTATGAAGCTGAGAGCTACCGGAGTTAATATTACTCCCGAAATGATCCCTCATGCCCAGTTCCATACGGGGGCCTGGCTGCTTTCGTGCGAGCGCCCGGGGTGGTATTATTTTAAAAAACAGCAGCGCCGCAATGTTATCCGCAATAAAGATTTTGAAGAGAGTGTTGATGGGCCGTTGCGGGAGCTGGTGCAATTCCTGCATCGTAAAAACATTGCCACCACACCTTCGTGCTCGGGCCACCACATCCGCGAGCGCGATTTTGAGCAAATCTATAGCCAGCTGAAAGAGGATGAAAAACAAATTAATTCGGCGGGCCTTAAAATGAAAGACATTGAAAGCGATCGCCTCTTTCTTTTCCGGAACAAGGACTATAAGCTCCCCTGGAGCGAAACGGAGTTTCTTGAAAAAGTAATTGTTTACCAGCAAAAAGGTGTTCTGGGCATGCGCCTGGGCAACCGCAAAAAAATCAAAGAAAGCCTTTTAAAGCTAAACATTGAAGATGCCAATTTTAAGGAAAAGGATTCTATTTTGTTTGTATTTACCAATGAAAGCGGCAGGGCCGATATTAAACAGGTGTGGAAAGAAATTACGCAACAGGTAAAGCAGGCTTTTGGCCAGGAATAAGGTCTTTTTTTATGAAGCAAAAAAAGCCCTCCCGGATTTTGGAAGGGCCTTTTTAGAAAAAGCAGATTGGCTTATTTGTTTTTGGTGTCGAAGTTAAACATCCATTGCACGCCAAATTTATCGGTGCAGCTGCCAAAGTAGGCGCCCCAAAACATATCCTGCAGCTCCATGGTTACTTTACCGCCGGCGCTCAGGGCGTTAAACAGCTTTTGGGTTTGCTCGCGGCTGTCGGTATCCAGGTTAATGTGCATGTTGTTCCCAAAGTTAAGGTTAAAGCCCATCGATTCGGGCGCATCGGTGCCGCGCAGCAGGTGGCCGCCGTGTATGGGCAGCTCAATGTGCACCAGCAGCTTTTTGTCGGCTTCAGGCATGGGTGGCATTCCTTCCATGGGCGGCATATCGCCAAAACGCATCATGCTGTTAATGCTGGTGCCAAATACAGATTTGTAAAAATTGAATGCTTCCTCGGTGTTGCGGGAAAAATTAAGATAGGTGTTTACTTTTGCCATTTTGTTTGTTTTTATTGTTTATGATTTTTTTATAGATATGTACTTTTAGCCGTTCTGATAAGTGATCATCCACTGCACGCCAAACTTATCGCGGCACATGCCGCAATAGGCGCCCCAAAAGGTTTGGTTCAGCGGCATCTCAATTTTTCCACCGGCCGAAAGGCCAAGGAATAATTTTTCCGTTTCTTTTTCGCTCTCGGTATGCAGGCAGATATAAAAATTATTGCCCATGGTGAGCTTTTGTCCCATCGATCCCAGCACATCGGTGGCCATCAGCACATTGTTTTTTGTAAGCGGAAGCGACGCGTGCATGATCTTGTCCTGCTCGTGTTTTGGCATTTTCTCAAAGCCAGGGCTGTCTTTAAACCGGTGTAAAGCCGTAAATTCTGTGCCGAATACGCTGCGGTAAAAATTCATGGCCTCCTCGGTGTTGCCATTAAAATTGAGATAGGGATTAAAATGTGTCATAATTAAACGGGGTGATTTTTATTTCGCGTGTTGAATCTTGCGTGTTGAATTAACCTGTGGTAAAGGTAATGGCAATAAGGTTTGCTGTGGGGGTGTAAATCCGGCAATGTTAAGGGGGTTTTTGCGCCAGAAAATTGAGCTATTTTTGAGGCATGATTCATGTTTCGATTTTAACGTTGAAGAACGCTGTGATGGCTTCTATTGCCGATACCAGCTATTTGTTTGCCACCGTGAACGAGCTGCTTGAGCGGTCGGGCAAGGCGCCCTTGTTCAGGGTACAGCTGGTGGGAATTCACACCGAGGTGAAATTAAACAATGGCCAGTTTTTGATAAGGCCCGACAGGTTAATAGACGATGTAAAACATACCAATTTAGTTATTATTCCTTCCATGGCAGGTGATGCGGTAGCGAGCACTTACCAGAACCGCGACTACGCTCCCTGGATCTCGGAGCAATATAAAAAAGGAGCCGAAGTGGCGAGCTTGTGTGTAGGCGCTTTTTTACTGGCTTTTTCGGGCCTGCTCACCGGCAGGCAATGCACCACGCATTGGGCGTATGCCAACGAATTCCGGTATTATTATCCTTCCATTGAGCTGGTGGATGAAAAGGTGATCACGCACGAGCAAGGCCTGTATTCGAGCGGCGGCAATAATGCCTACTGGAACCTGCTGCTTTACCTGGTGGAAAAATACACCAGCCGCGAGATGGCGATACATACCGCCAAATTTTTTGTGATTGATCTCGACCGCAAAGACCAGTCGCCCTTTGTTATTTTTAACGGGCAAAAAAATCACGAGGACGACGCGGTGCTGAAGGCGCAGGAAATGATTGAGCGCCATTACGCCGCAAAGCTTACGGTTGACCAGATTGCCACTAAGGTAAATGTGAGCCGGCGCACCTTCGAGCGCCGGTTTAAAAAGGCCACAAACAGCACCATTATTGAATACATACAGCGCGTAAAAATCGAAGCCACAAAAAAGCAGCTCGAAGTAGGCCGCAAGTCCATACAGGAAGTGATGTACGATGTGGGTTATACCGATGTGAAAACATTCAGGGATATTTTTAAGCGCGTAACGGGTATGACACCCAACGATTACCGCAATAAATACAACACAAAATTGTAGCCGGCTGTCATCAGGCGCCCGGTTTTGTGCATTTACTTCTACACTCTGTTTTAAAGCCGCGAGTAGAACCCGCGTGTTTTTAACTGCCTGAATCCGAAGCTGTCATACTTTGAAACGCTTTGTGGATGCGGAAAGTAAGGATGGCGGGTTTGTATAAAAACACTTTGGCCAGGCATCGGCATTGTTTTATCAATCCTTTTGAAAAACAAAACCATGAAAAAGTTATTACTCGCGTGTACATATTGTTTAACAATAGCTACTGCTTATTCCCAAACGGATGAAAAAAAGTGGAACATCGGTCTCCACGGCGGATTAATTGAATACTATGGCGACCGCGGCCAGGCGTTTTATTCTACCAACCAGGCGGCTTATGCTTTCGGAGGCCTTTCGTTTTCGCGTTACCTGGGCCGGCATTTCGATGCTTCGTTGCTTTTTACGCGTGGCGAAGTGGGGTATATCGATCATACAACTACCGCCACACTCGATCAGCCCAACAGCTTTTTAGTGCGGCACAACACCGCCCACCTGCTGTTCCGCTTTAACATCACAGGTCCGCAAACCATTTTCAGGCCTTATATTTTTGCCGGTGCCGGTGCCATCTGGTACGAATCGGTGTATAACGTTAAGCACGAGCGTTTTGAATTTTCTGTGCCAACCGGTGGCGCCGGTCTCACCATCCGTATGGGTCCGGTGGTGGCTTTGCAGCTGCAGGAAACCTTTATGTATACCAGCACGGATAATATTGATTACATAAATGCCGGCAATGATAATGATATCCTGCTGTATCACACTGCGGGCCTTACGTTCAGCCTTGGTAAAAAGAAGGATGAGGACCGGGATGGTGTTTCCGATAAAAAGGATCAGTGCCCCGGCACTCCGGCCGGTGTGGCCGTGGATGCAAAAGGCTGCCCGCTTGACCGCGACGGTGATGGTGTGTACGACTACCAGGATGCCTGCAGCGATATAGCCGGTGTGGCAGCATTGAAGGGCTGCCCTGATAAAGACCTGGACGGTATTGCCGATAAGGAAGACCGCTGCCCGGATGCCGTGGGAAGCGCCGAAATGAAAGGCTGCCCCGATACCGATAAAGACGGTGTGGTGGACATTGACGATAAATGCCCCGGCACAAAAACAGGTTATAAAGTGGACGCGGGCGGCTGCACGGTTGACAGTGATAAGGACGGCTTAGTGAACGAAGACGACCGATGCCCCGACCAGGCTGGTGTAATGGCCATGAAGGGCTGCCCCGATACCGATGCCGACGGTGTTTCGGATGCAGAGGACCTTTGCCCGAACGCCAAAGGAACCCTTACCAATAAAGGCTGCCCTGAAATGGCGAAGGAAGACATTGTTCGCATTACTTTAATTGCCAGCAAAATTTATTTTGAAACCAACAGCGACAAGCTGAAGCTGATCTCTAATTCGCAGCTGGACGACCTGGCGGAAATCCTGAAACGTTATGACGGCGTGCATCTTACCATAGAAGGCCATACGGATAATGTTGGAGAAGACGCTTACAATCTTAACCTGTCGCAGCGCAGAACCGAAACGGTGAAAAACTACCTGATCTCAAAGGGTATCGAAGAATCGCGCCTTACCGCCATTGGTTATGGCGAAACACGGCCGGTGGCCACCAATGCCACCACTGCCGGCAAAGCCAAAAACAGGAGAGTGGAGCTAAAAACCTCTTACTAAAAATAATGTCTTAAAATAAAACCCGCTTCAAAAACTGAAGCGGGTTTTTTGTTATCGTTTAAACTTATAGGTGGTTTTTTTATACTCAAACTCGGCTTTCGATTCAAAAAACGGCTGATCTCTGATGTGTTTGTGAATGGCGTCCTGCGACCACATCGGGTTCCATACGTTGCCCGAGATCGAGAATTTTTTCTTTTTGCCGGATAAGCCGAGGTAGGTTACCCCGTTCACCAGGGTGGGATCGGCCTGTGTAAAGTACTTGCGCCCATCCTTGCCCGTATAAGTATGGTAACGGCTGCCGGGAGTATCTCCATCCTTGTTTTTAAGAATGCGGTCGCCGGTAAATACATCGGTGCCAATGGTTACGAGGCCCAGGTCGCTGTGTTTGCCACCGGCAGTGTTCCAGCCTACATGGCCGCCGCCGGTCCACCAGCGATCTTTGTTTTCATAGATCACACGCAGGTCTTCATAAATGGCGGCTTTAAACTGGCGTACACGGAACGAAACGGCGTTTTCGTACTGCGGCCGGTTGCGGTTATACACCAGGTTGGCGCCAAGTGTCAATGAGTAGGCGTATTCATCGTCAACGCCCGAAACGCTGTAGCCGTTAAACAAATTCAGCTCGCTGGGCGGCCCTTTTCCTGTACCAAGGGTAACGGCAGGACTCACCACAAAATCGTACTGGGTTTCGCCATCGGGGGCACCCAGGCCTGCCGAATATTTGCGCAGCGAGAAGTTGACGGATGTGGTGACGTGTTTCATCTGGAATTTTAAGCCCAGGCTGGCCACCCATCCGCCTTCGTCGTCTTTGCGGAAAATGAATTTCCGCGAAGGACCTGAATTGGCTGTGGTTGAGCTGTACAGTGGGTTGCCGGCATCACCCATTGGGTCTGTAACGTTTATGGGATTGTCGTTGTTTATCACGTAAGGGCTTTCGTTGGCGCTAAATACCGGGTCTACCGACCACCAGCGACCGGTACGTGTATCCAGCTCGCGGTAATAGGTGGTATGGAGGTTGTTGGTGTTCATGATCTCGGGGTCTTTTTCAGAGCCGGCATTAATACCGTAGCGGTAAGGCCGGTTCACAAAATTTCGCGCAGCAATAGGGATGGCCGAGCCATAAGAAAAATAATCGATGGCTGAAAGTACAACGGGTTTGTAGAAATTTACGGTAGTGCCCGAAGTGCCGCCGCTTATTTTGTAATCTGTAACGGTGGTGTTTACGTTGTCGGTAACAGCGGTAAGCTCTATGGTTTTAAGGCCTAAGTTGCGCTCAAAATGGCTGGTTGACGGAACTACGTTCATCAGGTTCTCACGGTTAAGCTGCGCCACCCGGCCATGGCCCGATATGTAGCGTTCGCTGATCCGGAGCTCCATAACAGCCGATGGATTTCTGCGCAGGGTATAAATAGCGGTCACCTCGCCCTTGCCATCGTAGGCATAAACGGTGTAGCGCCACTCAATGGCAGGGGCCACTATGCTTTGAGAGCCGCTCAATATCCTTGGTTTTTCTATTTTCACTACCCGCCGGCCATATACATCGTAGAAAAACTCCATATCGTTGGGATAGCCGCCCAGCGGAAGCGTGAAGCTGGGATCGCGGATGATCTCGCGGATTTTACCGCGCGCGTCGTAAGTGATGGTTTGAATACCGGTTGATTTATCACGCTGCAGGTCGCCGTTCTGGCTGTAACCGTAGTTCACCGCCGGATCGGTATCGGGGTTTAATGAAGAGGCAGGCGGAATAGAGGATTGATTCTCAAGATCCTCGGCCGATACGCCGGGCACACCGGTATCATGAATGCCGTACAGCTTGTTATTCACTTTTTCGCCGCTGCCATCCAGCAGGTAGTCGTATAGCAGGTTGTCCATTATGCCGGTATTTACGGTAAGCGTAGCGGTCTCCAGGTTGCCGTTAAAATCGTAAACAAAACCTTCACGTGTATTGTTGGCAACGGCCACTGCGCTCCAGAAATTATTGGCCGGCAGCGAAGCGTCCCTGAAGGTTTCGTTCAGCTTGAGCCGGTAGCGCGCGTCATAACGGTAGGCTTTGCCCCAGGTACCCATAGTGCCGGTGCCGGTTTGCGAGTTTTGTGCGCAATGGCTGATGTTGCCGTTAAACAGGCCAAAATCGTGAGGCGGTGTTGTGCCAAAAAGAAAATTGCCAAACTGGTTCGGGTTCGAAAATACATTTGCTTCGAAGTAATTGGCAGGCAGCATCAATGCCGGTTTTATAGCGGTGTAATCCTGTTTGAAATAACCATTGGTATAGCCAAAACCATCGATGGCAAACTGAGCATTGAGGTTGCCGACCGCATTCAGTCCGTCTTTTCCGATGTCGAGGGCCGGTGAGAGGATGGAGCTGTTCATACCCTTTACCCAGTTGCGGATGGTGTAGGCATAATCGCAGCCCTGTATATCCTTATCGCCAAGCTCCTTGCGGGCCATCGGGCCATGGGCGTAATAAAAGTAGCTGGCATCGTTTTCCCATATCAGGCCATCGTTGCTCGAATTAACTTTAGTAAGGCGGTTGTTGGCATCGTATTCAAACCGGTGGTGCAGAGCGTCGGTTTTACCACGCTGATACACTACCTCATTTACATTGCTGCTGATCAGGTCATAGCTGTACTCCGAGGTGTGGTAGCGCTGGGCAGAGGGGAATATCAAGGCCGAGCTGCCGTCGCGGTAGTTGTTTTCGTGTGCCACCACGGCCGGTATGCCGTGCATGTCGTAACTGTAATGCGTGGCATGCTCGTAAGTGGCGGTGCTGCCATCGTTCACCAGCTCAAAGGTAACATGGCTTACGCGGTTCCTCAGGTTTTTTTGTCCTCCGCTTCCAAAAGGGCTGGAGCTAAGCGGAAGAACAGCAGCGTCGTAATACATACGCGTGATCTGGTCAAAGCTGGCAATGGATCCTATCCACGAGCTGAGCGTGGCCGGATTGGTGGCATCATCGTAGCTAATTGCCGTATTGTTCTGCACCTGCCGTGTAAGCAATGGCCGGTTCAGGTTGTCATATTCGCTTTCGCTGTATGCGGCCACCGGCATATTGTTTTTTTGCCTTGCCGTTTGCGACAGCACAATGCGTCCTTTTACATCGTACCAGTACTTTACAAGTCCCTGGTCGGGCGATTCGTCGTCTAACTTATTTTCATAACTGTCGTAACGGAACCGGGTTACCATACGGTGGGCCGGGTAGTAGGGCGTAGAGGTGATCCCCGCCCGGTAATCTGCTACCGCCTGAAATTCAGCCGGGCTTGACAGTTCCTGGAATCCTTCGGGTGGCACCGTTTTTACCAGGTTGCCAGCCTGGTCATAATAATACAAGGTCACCATGTATTCGTTGAGGCTGTATTGCTGCACAAATTTTTCAGCACCGTTTTTGGCGCTGTTCAGGCAAAAGAGCTTGTAATCATTTTTAAAGTCGGCGGCCATGGCAGCTTGCATGCCCAGGTAAACCAGCACTGCATTGGAGGTGGCGGCCAGCAGGTTTTGCAGCTGGCAGGCAGCCAGTTCCTGGGCCTCCAGTATGTCTTCGGGCGAGTTGCTGGCCGGGGCCGGGCATAATAAAATGCCCGGTACATTGTTCATGTCAAATGACGGCACCACACTGTTGGCGCAATCGTTCAGCACAGCAGTAAGCTGTGCCACATTCATCTGCGTGCCGGCCGGAAGCGCAAAATAATTATTGATCGCTGCCACAATGGCCGGGTAATCGGCCGTATTAGCGGCATCGTAGCCAACCTGGTTAATAAAGGCATTTATTTTCTGGCAGGAGCATTCCACGTCGTTGTAACCCGATTTAAGATAATTGCACTTTAGTGAACCCGGAAAGTTTACTGCTGTCAGGTCGGGCACGGTGGCGCCTGGTTGTGAGCATACCAGTTTCCAGTTAAGCACATCGGCAGAGGAGTAGGAGGTAGAACCGAAGGTGGTGTTTAGCGCCGCGGCAATTCCGGTAGCATCGGTGGTGCTAAGCCCCTGCGCAAGGGCAAAAGCATCCAGGCTGGCACAGGCGCATCCGGCTTCCGAGGTATTGGGCGGATACATGATGTTTACGGTGCATGCTCCTGTGGTAAAATAATTGATCACATCCGAAAAATTGTAAAAAAGCGCCCCGCCTGGCCCCGTTACTGCCTGGCAGGTGGGGTTAGTGGCAATGGTACAGCCGCTGCTGCCGGTAATGTTGGTGGCGCTGCACTCTTTTTTACAAACTTCTATCAGGTAAAACTGTATGTTGGTGGTTTGTGTGGGTGTGAGGCCGCAGCCTGCCAGTTGCTGCATCCATCCTTCGGCAGCATCAGTACAGTTGGTGCTGCATGTTCCGGCCACCAGGTTGTTGGCCATATTGGTGAACGAGCTGGCAATCACGGTAGAACCGTTGATGGGGGTGCATATGCCCGTTGGCATGCCCGAAATAATTTGGCCAAAAATAGGATTGGCCGGGTAATGGATGGTGGGTGAACTGTGTGTGATGCTGAGCGTGGTGGGCATGGGTGGCAGCGGGTTAAGCGTTGACGGCGAAGGGCAGGCATATTGTGTGTAATAATTATAAATGAACAGCTGCTTGTAAAAAAGATAAATACCGCGGTAAAACTCCCATTTGGAGGTGCTGGCAAACAGGCCGGGATTGGTGATGGTGCCATCGCCGTGTAATTGCTTAAAAACGTCAATAATGGCCTGCGCCGGCGTGGTTGCACTTGCTGCCGGAATGAGGTGAATGTTGTCGGGATCGTCGAGCACATACCAGATCGAAAAATAACCGCCGGTGCCCAGTGGCAAAAAGTTTGAGAGTTGCGTGCTAAGATAATTGCGCGTGCTCATAGAACAGCGTGGCAGGCTTACGTTGCAGGCATTGCGGATAAAAGGATCCTTGTCGGCAGGATTGGTGGGGGCCGTATAAGTGCAATAGCTGCTGTTGCCGCTCAAAAAATCGCCCACAGCGTGTGTGGCAATTACCGTTACGCCGGGTGTGTTAAAGCTGCCGTGTGCCAGGGCATAAGCCTGGTTTTGCTGCGAAATGGCATAGTCAAAGCTGTTGGAGCTGGCAATTTTAATGGTATCGGCCGGGGTAACGGTTCCTTGACCGCCGCAAAGCATGCTGCCCTTGCAGAAATAATTATAGGCACAAAACTCGGGATGGTATTTGATCAGCACATCCAGGAAGGCCTCCTGGAAGTTTGCTTTTACATCGGCCCACGAACTGATGGGAACACCGGCAATAGTGCTCAGTGCAGAAAAGATAGCTGGTGCCGGAGAAGCCAGGTTGGTGGTGAGCCAACTGAATTCCAACGCGGGATAAGCAGGGTTGCTGATCACACCGGCAACGGGATCCACCGTAAACTGCGCCATGGTATTGCTGAAATACTGGCCGCCCGGGCTCATGTCCTGTTTCAGGGCCAGTAACTGCATGGCGCATTGCCCTGCTTTTTCATCGAGCTTGGGCACTTCGCAGCTTTGCGCGCATTGCTGAATAAGCAGCGTGCCCTGTGAGATGGAAACGGGGTGCTCGTCATCGTCCACATAATAATCAACCCCGGTGGCATAATCGTAGCGCTTGTAATGTTCTTCGCAAGCCGAAAAGCAGCTCACATTGCAGGGCGCAGGGTTAATAACCGGGTACTGAAAGCACGAGGGGTCCAGCAGCTGATCATTGATAAATTGCTGAGTGGCATTTTCTGCAGAGGTTTCGTTCACTTCCAGTATTTTGTCAATAGAATAAGTGCCCGGCAATAACGCCACATCAAACGATACGTTTACCTGGGCAATATCTGTGTAGTGGATCGGGTTGGGCAGGTTATCGGGCGGCAGGCTGCTTATAAAGTTGGTGATGCTGCTGCCACTCACCAGCAGGCCGGTTTCGTCGGTAATGCGGATGGTAAGATCGTACCGGCAGGTTTTGCAAATGCTGTAATCGTCGCAGTGTTTGCAAAACAGGCTTTGCTGCAGGTCGTAATCCAGATGATAGGTGGTGGCCGCCACTACGCCCAGCAGCGAGCTGCTTACCAGCTGCTTGCTGGTGTTAATGTCATTGCTTTCGGCCAACATGTTTACTGTTACCGGCACACTGGCGGGCTGATGGTCAACATTGAGCAGGTTGGCAGGCGCATTGCCGGCCAGGCAGTTGGCTATTACGCGCTGGTGGTTGTCGTAATAGGTTACCTCCGACTGGCCGTTCTCGTCAATTTGCCCGGTTTTGGCATAGTTGCGGCTCCAGCCCACTTCGTTGCCAAACATACGGTCCAGTTCCATCTGCGTGGGTTTGGCATATATATAGTTTACTTCGTGTCCGTTGCCCGGCCTGTGTGTGGCGCCAAGCGCCGACTGAGCTCTTACCCTGGTGGTACCGTCGGTTGTATAACGCGTACGCATGTACGGATAACCCTGCGCGTTGGGAATGTAATCGCCGTACATGCCGGGAGGGCTTGTGTTGGCACTGCTGTAAAAATAACCCGCTCCGCTGGCGGAGGGAAAAGTGTTGGGATTGAGCAGGGTGGTGTTCGCATCAAAATCAATGGGATTATATGCCTGGTTAAAGGCATAATAGCGCATGCCCTGGCTCAGGGTGGGTGTGGGTGCAATGTCGGCGGCAATGCGGCCTTCGTAATCGTATACCGGTTCGGTAATCACCACCTGGTTGTCGGTGCTTGAATAAGCGGTCATCTGGCGGTCTTTCAGCGCTTCATCGGCATAAGTGATCATCTCCTTCCGCTTGCCCTCCTCCGCAAAGGAAGAGTTGTAGAGCCAGTTACGGTTCGGATCGAGCCCGGCATAGTCATAACGGTAAGCGGCGTTTATCGATGGCGCGTCGTCGGCTGTATTGCCATGGTCCATGACATAACTCCAGGGGCCTTCGTGGCGCACCAGGTCGCCCGAAACCACATCGTAGCCAACAGCCCGCACGCGGTACAATACAATACCTGCCGGGTAGGCCAGCGGTATTTCATAATGATTGAACAGGGTATTAATGCGGGTGGCATTCTTAAAATTAAAGCCATAGCCGGCACTGGGGGTGTAGTGATTGTTGCCCACGCCAATAAACAGCCATTCCAGGTCGTAGCTTTCGGCGCCGGTGGCATAGGTCCAGGCCAGGGGCAGCCGCTTGCTGGCATCACCCAGCGTATTCGAGATCAAAAAACCGCTCTGTACGTTCATGGCCGGTGGCGAATTGGTGATCACATAATAACGCTCGGTGCTTTCGGTCACGTCCATATAAATATCACCAAACCCGGCAGGTATGGTGTTTTGCACCGGGCTGCTGCCTGGCTTAAAGGCCAGGTTGTCGATCACCACCTTTACCTTATAGCTGTTGGGATTGGTATGCGTATTGATGGAAATGTCGGTGTAATTGGCAGGTGCCGAATGCTGCAGGTAGGTGATGCTGAGGTTGTATCCGCTGATCGGGCTCGAAGTCACATTTCCGGCCAGGTCGGTAAATTCGGTATGGTAAGAAACAGTAAGCGTCCATGCATACGCCGGATCATATTTCAGCTGATCGTCGTAGCGCAGCCGCACAATGGCCATATTGCTTTTATTTGCAAATACGCTGCTGTAGCCGGGATTCAGGATCATGTAGGCATTCAGGTTGTCCTCCACGGTAAGCTGGTTGCCAATTACCAGCGGTACGTTAGGGCCCATTGATACATTTGACTGGAAGGAGGCAGTAACCTCTTCCTTGGCCGCAAAGCAGCTCAAGCTCATTGCCACGAAAAAATAAAGAATAGGTTTCATCATAAAAACTTTTTAGTGGTTACGTGTTATTCTTTTATCTATTACCTTATACGATGCCAGGTTTTGTTTGGGAACGATCCTGTCCTGGTCGATGCGCACATAACGGGCCGAAGAAAAATAGGAGGTTTCGGCCCTGAAGTGCTGTTTGTGGTACGTAATGGAGTAGCTGCTGAGCCCAACGTCTTTTGCACCTGATTTTGTTTTATAATGGTACACGATCCTGCTCATGGTGTAATCGCTGTTCAGCGTAATGTGCACTTCCGAAAATTCGCTGTTTTCCCCCCTGGGCAGCATTATCACGGTGTTTGCACTGTTAGGTGCATAACGCACCTGATATTCCTTTCTGAGCAGGGCGGTGTCGCCGGTAAATTGTTTTATGGCGTTGGTCATGGGCGCGGTTTCGCCTGTGCCTGCGCCAACAATCAGCAGCTTTTGACCATGGTCAATAAATACGGCATAATTGGCATCGCGCACGTATTCGGTGTTCAGCGCCCGGTAATATGCGCGGGTGCCATCCTGCGACAGGAGGCAGTGATGTTTCTCCACTGCCGGCGTCCGGTTCCGGTAATTCAACACCAGGTCAAATTCCATATACAGCTCCTGCTTGCTGCTATACAGCGCACTCATTTTCAGAAGATCGTCCATGGCATCGCCCCACAGGCGGCTGCATCCCAGGCCAGCGATCAAAACAAGGATCAGGTGTTTTTTCATGGCGTGCGTTTTGTGTTTTTACGTGAATGCATAACTGTTGAAATGCCTTTGGCAGTTTCTTTTTTTACTTGCACCAGATTGCCGGTTTCATCATAGCTGTAAAACGTGGCGTAGTTTTGCTCGTCGAGCTCGGCCATCAGCCACAGGTAATCAGGGCTGTATACATAGGTGATAACCGCCGAATTAGAAGGTTGTATGCGAATGTCGTCGATGTACAAGTCGCTGATGGCGGTGGCATCTATCGTTACGTTGGTGGCCGTGGCCTGCGCCGTCATCGAAAAGGTGAGCTCGGCGCGCTGCCATCCGTCGATCTTATCCTTGGTGTAAGACACCGGGCTTACAACTGTAGAGCCCGAAGGCATGAGAATGCCCGGCAGGTTGGTGTTCACGGTATTCTTGATCCAGAACGACAGCACGTAATTGGTGGCTGGCACGAGGTGATACACTCCGCCGGTGGTGCTGGCTGCATTGGTGGCCCACACATCGCCCACCTGCAGCTTTTGGCCGCCTGTTTTAAGCGATCGCGAGCCGGTGTGGCTTTCATAATTATAAATTTGCATCGGGCTGGCACTCACAAACTTGAGGTTAAGGTGGCCGCTTTTAATGGAAGGCGGTGAAAGGGGGAATTTTTCTTCAAAGCCCTGGAACGAAAGCTGGTCGTGCGGAACATAGGTGCCTGCTGCTGTAATGGCTGAATTATCGTAACCGTAAAGTTTCGAGGCGAAGATGGAATACAGGTTGGTGTTTTCCACTTCAAACCCATACGGACTGTATTTGGTAATCTTATTGGTCAGCGTCCATTCCTTGTTGGAACCTACATTGCCAGGGGCCTGCCAGTTGTACCAGTTAAACACGCGGTACGTGCCGTCGGCAGCGATATCGGTATGCGGGGTGCTTTGTTTGCGCTCCACCTGGTACAGGTATTTTTCCTGCAGGCGCCACTGTCCTTTGGCACCGTATTTATAAGGGTGCACGCCGTTGGCATAGCTGATGGTGCGGTTGCTGCCATTGTTAAATGAAAAAGGGTCCCCAAAATCCGCATAATCGTACGTCCAGGTGTCGTTAAATACATAGGCCTCGGCGTGCAGCACACCGTCCAGGCATTGTGGCACGCAGCCCCCGTCGTCGATCCAGGTGCCGGTAGCCGTCAGGAAATTGCCGGTGGCCGGATCAAGAATGTGGATCACATTGCTGTTGCCATATTTAAAGTATTGGTAGTTGATGTAGTTGGTGGCAGTGATCACAGAAGGCAGCTTCATGTATAATTTGCAATTGCCGGTATTGAAATCAAGTTGACCGGCCGTAAAGCTGCCCAGGGTGGCCTGTGTTTTAAGGCCGGTGAGGCAATTGGCGTATGTAAATACAACAGGGCCGGTTGGTGGTGTGTCAAATCCCTGTATGAGGTTGTTGAATGCCGCAAAAAAAGCGGAGTTGGGCGTGCTTACCGGATTACTGAGCGACACCACTTTGCCTGCATTCACGTTCAGCTGATTTTTCTTTATCGGGTCCAGCACCGTTATTGCGTCGTAGGTGCCGGGCCCTGAAAATACCTGCCCTTTCTGGTTAACCAGCGTAAGCACGTTTGATGATTTGGTTTGCACCCACAGCTCAGCAAAAGGCTGTAGCGCATTGTTGGTGTTATATAGCCGCACTTTGTCGCCCAGGTTAAAGTGGTCGGGGTAAGTTACTGTAACGTTTGATCCGGCCATGGATACCGCGCTGGTGCTGTGGTAGGTTTTCGAGCGGCTTCCCATGTTTTTATAGTTCCAATAAGCCGGTGTTTCGTAAGTGTACACCGGTGCGTCAAACTCGTTGTTTACCTGTGTCAGCAACGGCCGGCCCGAGTAGCGGTCAAAAACCAGGTTCTTGGTGCTGGTCACGGCCTTGTCGTTTTTTACCATGGTTTCAAGCAAAATGCCTTTGCGGTAAATGGCCTTTACATTCACAAATTTGCGCACATTCTTGTGGTTGTAATTAAGATCAAGCAACACATTCGGGAACATGAACGGCGGAAAGAAATTTACCTCCACATTGGGCGTAAAGCCTACGTCAATGGTAAAAGCCGTTTGCTCGTCCATGTCCATCACAAAATCCCGGTCAATGCCCAACTCGGAGGTGCCTTCGGAGCCGTCGGTCCTTAAAACGGGCACCTTGCTTGTAAAGGTGCTTCCGTTCATGCTGTATTTGTATTGCACCTCGTGCACCGGATCCTGTATGGCAGGCCCAAACAGCTCGGCATTGTGCGGGTACACCTTTACGGCTTTCGGCTTGCCGTGCATATCGTTTAAGATAATGCTGTAGCCCTGCGACGAGCCTTCCGATTTAATTTTAATGGTGCCAATAAATGGCAGTGTTACCGACTGGCTGAACTCGGTATTATCGGCTTTCGTTACCGATTCTTTTACAGGAAAATCGAACGCGGTGTGAAATTCGTTTACCGTTATTCCCTCGCCTGAAAGGGAGTTGATCTCGTTGCCGTTCACATCAAGCCGCGGCAGGCTCCGCACAATTACGCGCGAGTAACCTACGTTGGGCGCCGGGTAATAACTTTCGCAGGTAGGTGTTTCCTGGTATAGCTCTTTGAGGTTGGCAATAAAGGTGCGCTCGTTCAGGTGGTCGTCGTTAGGCAGTTTCAGCGGATTTTCGGCGCCGCCGCCAAACATGGGCTCGTACTCGGCCACACCCGAGCTTGTGCGGTTTGGAAGCAGGTATTGGTATTGCTGCCCGTAAACATGCACACCGTTAGGGTCTCCGGTATTCCAGTTGTCGTCTATGGTAATCCGCGCCACCCGGTGCCCGCCGCCGTATTTAAATCCGTCGGGGTTGTTGAGGCGGATGTATGATTTTTTATCGTCGTTTTCGGAAGTGGTTCCGTCTGCAATTTTTTTGCAAAAACCAGCCAGCTTGCAATAGCGGTTGTAGCCGGTGATGGCCTGCCCCAGGCTTGTAAACATCGATACCACCTGGTAGATCACGCTGGCCGAAAGCGCATCGGGACTCGAGCCGTTAACAGGATAAAAAAGCTCGGGCCGTCGCAGCTTCATGTATTCAAAGGCCGCTTTGCGAAAGGGATGCAGCTTGCCATCGTCGGCAATGTCGATCTTCAGGCTTTTTACATATTTAAGTTTTACGTAGGCCCGGGTCCACATGCCGTTGGCATCAATATAAGCCGGGTCGGTAATGGGCTTTACGCCGTAATCCTTGTCCATTTCGCAGTAGCCGTCCACATAATCGTAGGCCATGTTGCCTGAATTATCGGCCATGTTCTTCAGCTTCAGGTCGGCCCTGAAGTAAGTGTTTTTAATGCCGGTGATATAATTGTTTAGCTCGGCTTGGTTGTTGGTAGGCCGCTTGAGCTTAAACACCAGAAGGTCGTGGAGCTCGCCAAAAGCGCCCTGGCGGCCAATCTCAAAATTAGCGTTCTGAAACGTGGTGGAGGGATCGTTGTCGTATCCTGTGCCTACAATCTCGAGGAGCTGCATAGCAGTTTTGTTTTGTACGGCCTTGTAATCGTCTGACTCATATTGCACCTGGATGTTGGCGCCCGAAGGCAGCGCAATACCCGTCATACACCAGGCCGCAGCGTATTTATCGGCCAGGGTCTTATCCTGGTCGGTGTAAGGGAAATCCTCGGCATAATAATTCAGAGCGCCCGTTACCGACTTGTCTTCCTTGTAGGTGCCCCACGGATCGGTGAGCATCTCGTGATAAGGAAAATTACGCGCAGGGTCGTAAGTGAATTTATAAGGACTCAGAGTGCCTGCATCGTCGTTCATATAACTGAAGTCTACGCTCAGCAGGGTTAGCTTGCCATGGGTACTGGCTATGCTGTTGGGTGTATTGGGGCACAGCGAATAGTCGTATGTAAAACGCACGGTTTTTAAAGGCGTGGTAAGATTTCCTTTAGAGAACAGGCGGATGCTTTGGAGAAAGCGCGGCCGAAGCGACAGGTTGGGGTTGGCGGTGCTGTTGTCGTTCTCAGAGGTGGCGCCGTACGAATCCAGCCGCGGATTGCTGCTGTTGTCGTTCAGGTCAAACAGCGCAAAGTGCGATTTGGTTTCCACCGAGTTGAGGTAATAGATCTCTTTTTCACCATAGAGGTATGCGGCCTTGTCATCCCCGTCATGATCCTCGTAGTTTTCCATGCGGATGGCGCCGCTGAATGGAATGCGCCATTTATAATAAGCACCCGATGGGTTTATGCCGGCCTCTTTGGTGAGCGGCGAATAGTTGAATTTTACGAAATAACCCATGTCGTCGTCCGAAGGGCCGTTGCTGGTCACATCTATGTAATCGGCCGAATAAATAGCCGTGAGCATATATGAGTTGGCATAGGCCGGTGTTTCGGTCGAATAAAAAAAGCGATCGCTGCCTGATTGATTCGACGTAGAGGCATCGCCGAGGTTGTAGGCGATGGTTTTGGCGTTGCCAATTTGGTTGGGGGTGGAAAAAGCGGCATCCTTTTGTTTGATATTGTAAACCGGCAGGCCATATACATAAGTGTTGCCATCAGGATTCACGATCGAGAACTGGGCAATGTGATGGCCCTTCTTATCAGCGCTCAGGTTATAATCAATGGGCGTGCCCAGCAGCCCGCCGGCGCTGTAGGGAAATTGGTTGAGCCCGTACAGGTTACCGTTCAGCGGCGTGCTGTTAATGGCGGTGGTATTTATCATTTCGTTGCGTGTCCTGAATTCGATGCTGTTGGAGGTCAGCGCTTCCTCGTCCTCGGTGTACTTATTGTGATTCAAACCCTGCAATGTGGTTGCGCCGGCTTTCTGGTTCTTGATCTTTGGGAAAACCTGTATCGAATAATTGGCCGGGTCAAAATCACCGTCCATAACGGTTGGTACGATAGAGTTTGGGTCGAGCAGGTCGCCCACCGACGTGATTTCGAAATTAAAAAGCTCGTCGGTCCTGAATTTGGAATCGCCGCTGCCGGAGGAAGAATAATCGTCGGTGGATTTAAAATAATACGGCTCCCTGAAGATGGCCGAGCCGTCGTCGTTGTTGCGGTCGTTGGATTTGAAATGAGAATTGGTGAACTCGTATGTACGCTCAAAGTCGTTGTACTGGCCTTTCCATTTGCCGGTGTAGGCGCTGGTGTAAGCTATGCCCGGGTTGAGCCCGATGTGTGCGCCGCCGCCTATGCCTACTTCAAAGCCCAGGTTAGCATCGGTAAAATCGGAGGTGCAGCGGGGGTCGTATACCAGGCCCACATCGCGCCGGTGGGGGCGAAACACCATGCCGATGCCCTGGCCGGTGGCATTAAACACGTCGAAGGTAAGTGCGGGCACTGCCAGGTTGGGCGCATCGCTGTTAATTGCATTGTCGTTGTAGCGGTTAAAATCCATCAGGCCCATGCCCCTGCGGTAAGACGTGCTGCCGCCTGCATAGCCCGGATACGTGGGGTGCGCAGTGAGCTCGTCGTCCAGGCGGTTGCGCTCGCCCAGGTGCAGATAGCCGTAAGAGGGATATTCCAGCGTGTTGTCTTTGATGTGCTGGAAAAACAAGTAACCTTTGGCCGAAGCATCGGCAAACACGCAGCTGAAATCGCCGCCAAACTTTACCCACAGCGAAGCATCAAAGCCGCCTTCAGGAAACGAGGTTTTGGGTGAAAAGCTCGGGTTGGCAAAAGAAATACCGCTGCTGTGGGCGGCCAGCGCTTTTTTGTAATCCTTAATGCGCTTGGCGCGGCCTTCCTTAAATTTTTTTAATCCGGGAAACAACGGAGCCTTGCTGGCCGTGGCGTGTTTTTTTTCTTCGGTGCCGGGTGTTGAACCTTCTGCATCTTTCGCAGCATCCTTTATCGAGTATTTGGGCTTCAGCGTCATACCCTCCTGGCTGTCGAAATTGATTTGCGACACACCCAGGCCCACATTATAAGTTTTGCCAAAAATGCCCAGCCCCTCAAATTTCATTTCCACCAGGTTGGTAAGGCCCAGGCGTGAGCCAAGACCTTTGTAGTTATTGTAGTAAAGGCCCATTTGCACGCCCACCGGTGGGTAAAGGCCAAAAAGCTCTACGTTGGGTTTCACATCCAGGCCAAACACCCAATTGGGTTTTATGCTCATGGTTTTTTTTACCTGGTCCTGTCCGTAAAAGTCATCGGGCAGGCCGCGCATGTTGCGGCTTACAGCACCCACATTCAGATTCCAGCCAAGGCCCACCCAGCTGGCCTCCTGGTCGGGAGTAATTCCGGCGTGGTAAGCCAGGTTAATGGGGTAACCGCCGTTGGGGCCCGGCACCGTCAGCAGCGGAATGTTGTAGTTAAAATCGCCTGAAAAAAGGTTTACCATTTCGGTGGTGCCTACCGGCTCAAAGCTTTGGGTTTCGGGCTGTTCAGGTCCTGAGGTAAGGGCATATGCAGCCGTTGGAAATGCAATTTCAGATACCAGGGTGATCACCAGGAAAAAGCAGAATGCCCTTTTATACAACTCTCTATTTTTCATATGACAAAACGGGTAAGTGGTTTAAATTTTCTTTGCTGATCTTAAAATGCACCAGGCCTATGTCGAACAGCTTGTCGTCATAAGCCAGTATTTTATCGGTGCTGTAAATGCTGCTGTCGTTGTGATTGCTTTCAAAGGCCAGGTTGATGCTGTTGTTGGGAGAGAGCCCGTAGTTACGCTCATAGTGGCACAGCACGCAGGCCAGGGTATCGTTCCCGTCAATAAGCGAAAAATCTTCCTGGATGCTGTTGCTCAGGTAATCGAGCATCTGGTAGTAGCTGTCTTCGCTGCCATTGTTGTGCGCCAGTATTTCTTTTTCCTTTTCGGAAGTAATGGTAAAGGTATAGTACTGCAGCGCTTTGTGTTTGTTGTAAAGCTGTCTGTACAGCGGTTGGTCCAGGAGGCGCATGCCGGCCTCACGGGCAATGAGCTCGTCAATAGGCCTGAAGCGGAGTCTGAAGGTAAGCGGCCCGAACGTTTTTTCGGCCACCAGGCTGCTTTCTTTTTTTATGGCCCGGCTGTAAGTGTTTTTGTCGAGCTGCGCGCGATCATCCGCACAGCCCCAGGCCAGTGTAAGGATGCAGGCAACGAGTATAGGAGATGTTGTTTTCAATTGCCGTTGTGTTTTAGGTTGATGTAAGCGATCACCTCATTGGTTACGTCCAGGCCTTTGTCGGCATACATTACGCTGCCTGTGCCACTGCCTCCCACAATAATGCCTACGCCGTTTTCCTCGCCGTACTGCACCATGTATTTGTTTATCTGGGCCCATATCTGCTTGTCATATTGTTCCACCATTTCCGAATTGTTTTTTTCAAAAGTTTCGGCCTGCTGCAGGTAATGCTTGCGGTTCAGCTCAAATTTCTGTAAGGCCAGCTGGCGGTCTTTTAACAGCTCCTGCTGCTGCAATTGCCGGTATTCCAGCTCAATGCGGTACTTGAGGCTGTCGAGCAGGTTTTTGCGCGTGGCAAGTGTTTTTTCAGCCTTTTTTTGCATGCTCAGCGAATAGTTGAATTTGTTGTATACCTCGTTCAGGTCTACATACACGGTTTTTTTGGTAAAAAGCCAGGCCTGGGCTGCAAAGCACAGCATGATCACCAGCGCCAGCACAAAGGTTTGTAAGGCAAATCGTTTAAGGCTCATCATAAAAGTTTAATTAAGGGTAAAACGCAGGTACGACAATTGTTTCTTTTCGTTGGTTACTTCGAGCATGTAAGCCCCCGGCAGCAGGCCGGCGGTTTTGAGATTGAGCACATACCGGTTGTCGCCGGGCTGCACCGCCAGCGGCACGCCGCTTTGAGTAAGCACCACGCTGTTGTCCTGCAGCTTGTATATGGCATAACTCAGCTGTCCGTCGCTGTCCTTGTAATCTTCTGTATAACGAAAGCGCAGCAGGGTATATACCGAATACATACTTCCGTCGGGCTTGGGTTTGAGCTCGCAATAGTCTTTGCGTACCCTTAAGCGCACGGTAAGCATAGGCCGACTGAGCGTGGTGGCCGAGCCCGAGGAATGGAAATTATCGTAATTGTTGGTGCCAAAGCTGCTGCCGGTTGAGAACCAGTTAAGCATATAGCCGTTTTGCTGGATGGGGCTCTGGCTATGGAACTGTGCCATGTCGGTAATGTCGCAAAACACGTTGGGAGTGGTGTTGTTAGGGCCCGGACTGATGGTTTTTTCATGCACGGTGGTTACAGCAGGCTGGTTGAGCCAGGTCACGCAGTCTTCAAACCAGGGCTGCGTAATACGGCTTATCTTAAAGCTCGTACCATTGGGGCCATTGGCGTGTGTAGCGCCAAACAAGCTCAGCGTGGCGCTTTCAACCGTTATGTTGTTGTTTTCCTCTAGGCCCAGGTAGCTGAATTTAATCAGGCTTCTGTAATTATTGGAAGTTGTTTGGCCCGAGCGTGCCACCGCATCCGACGGATAGTTGCGGAACGGAATGGCCGAAGGTGGTGGAAGAGTAATTGCCATAATAGGATTAAGCACATTGGCATCCATGCTGTAAGTTTCATCTGGTTGCATGGTTACTGTAATAGCGGCCTGCAGGTTGCCGATCACCACGTATTGCGTATATACCCTTGCGGTGGTGGCATCGGTTACCGTAAGCTTGTAGAGCCCCGCCGGGCGGCTGGCAATGTCTTGCGTGGCAACGAGCGCCGCTCCGGCGGCATCGTACCATTGGTAGGTAAAGCTGCCCGATCCCCCGCTGACCGAAATATCTGCCGATCCGTCGCTGGCCGACCCGGTAGTTGCCGGCACTGTGCTTACCGTTATGTTTACCGGAAGATAGTATTGCACCACCAGCTTGGGGCGCGACGAAACAGAGGCATTCTCGTTGCTGGCCAGGGTAATGGTGCCGTTGGCGTTTACTTTGCGAAGCATCCAGCCGTAGTTGAGCTTGCGCTCTACCATGTAGCGCACATGGCTGGTTACCGATATGTTGAACGAGGTAAGCGCTGCTGTAACCGGTATTACCAGCGGCATATCGGTAATGGTATTGTCGTTGGCCCAGGGCTGCGTGGTCCAGGTTACGGTGCTTTCGTTCCAGGTTTGCGGACAGTACTGGATCTGGAAGCCCCTGTCGGCCACCGCCACCGGTATGCCAAATACAAGAAACGAAAAATTGGCCGACATAATGGTGGATCCGTAAGGGATCGAGGAAAGATCGAACTGGATGAGGCCGCGAAGCGCCGTGGCAGCTTCAGACATACGTATGTCGGTAGCGGTTGGGGTGGAGGCGCCGGTGGCGCTGTTAATGTAGGTATCCTGCAGAAGCGGGGCGGTAAAGGTTACCTGCCCATTGGATCTGCACACCCCCAGTAAAATTGCTGCTATCAATAACCAGTTGGCGTGTTGGCTTCGCTTAGCTGAATTCAATCGTGTTTCCATAGTTCCGTATTGATGTCAATAAAATAATTTTCTTGCTCACCTATGCCGTCTATTTTTAATCTCTACAATCTGTTTTCAGTTTTCGTTTGGTGGGTGTGGGTAAGTTTTCGTGTCATGGCAAATCTATGTCACCTAAAACATTTTGATGAAACTAAAAACCGGCTTTTAGACAAAATTTAAATTTGTAAGTATCAACGCCGCCGGGTTGTTAAATAACCGTATGCATGGTGACGTATCAAAAGCATTGATTACTAAGGGGTTCAGGCCAGTGACTTGTTTGTGAGGTCGGCCGCGCATCTTTCGATAAGCGGCTGCCGCCTCAGCAGTTGCTTTTTTTAAGCATGCCTTAAAAAGTACGGAATACCGTAGTAATAAGAGTGAATAACCGGTTAAGAACTTGTTCATACTTTTTCGGTTCAAAAAACTGCAGGCGCATCCGTGCAAATAATTGAGGAAAGCCTGCGCGTTTATTCCGGTATTTTTTAAGGTTGCCCCGAGATTCCAAAACCAAACGGCGCGGCAAACTACTTAACTATTAACAATACTTTTAGCGGGTATGCGCTGGAGTATAGCACCCGGGCCTGTTGCACGGTGGTATAAACGTTAAAAAAATGATTAAATCGATTTTCCTTTTTACAAAAGGATGTTATTTAATATTAAAAATTAGGCGCAAAACAGATTTTGTATTAACTTTAAGTGGGTGTAATGTTTTTAATACTTTCATTGCTACCTAACTAAACAAACAAAGCCGCTTCTTTATGGATTAGGGGGCGGCTTTTTTTATGGCTTTCACACCGCGCCGTGCAGCGATTCTTTTTTAGCCAGCAGGGCTTCGTTATTTTCCTCGTTATTTTCGTCTTTTATGCAGCAGTCAACCGGGCATACGGCGGCACATTGCGGCTCGTCGTGAAAGCCGGCGCACTCGGTGCACTTATCACTTACAATAAAATAAACATCGGCGCTTAACGGCTGTTGCGGCTGCTCTGCATCGGTCGTAATGCCGCTGTTGTGCCCGGTGTAAGTTCCTTTCACCGCCGTTCCGTCAGAAAAGCGCCACTCCACTCTTGCTTCGTAAATGGCATTGTTAGGGCATTCGGGCTCGCAGGCCCCGCAATTAATACAGTCGCTTGTTATTTTAATGGCCATAGCTATTTTTTATTTTTAAGATTGAATGGTGCCAGCGGCTACGGTATTGTGGGTGTGTCCGCTGATAAGGATAAAAGATCCGTTTTGTTTGTTTTTTGAATAGGCGTCAAAACACAGGGGCTCGGCGGTTTTTATTTTTATGCGGCAAATGTCGTTTAGTTGTATTTCGCCATCGCCCGGCAGTTCGTTAAATGTATGAATGTCTATTTTACCGCTTACCTCTTTTATAACCGCTTTTGTTTTAAAGCTGTTGTGTTGAAGGACCAGGGCCTGGCCGGGCATAAATTTTGCGGCTTCCATCCAGCAGATGGTTGCTGTAATTTCCTTCGAAACCGTGGGAAGCTGACCGGCCGGCACAATGCTGCTGCCCCGGCTGATGCCCAGCTCCTGTTCAAGGTGCAGCACCGCAGGGGTTCCGGCAACAGCTGTTTCCACTTCCAATTGGTTTACTTCAATGGCTTTAATGTGTGTTTCGGTACCCGAGGGCAATACCTGCACGCGCTGACCTTTGTGATAAGCACCCCCGAGCACCGTGCCGGCATAACCCCTGTAGTCGGGCAGGGCTTTGGTTTGAGGCCGGATGACGTATTGCACCTGGAAGCGGGCAGGGCCACCTGCTCCATCGGCCGGAACGCTTACCTGCTCTAAAAAATGCAACAGCGTGGGGCCTTTATACCAGGCCATGTTCGCGGAACTGTTCACCACGTTGTCGCCTGCATGGGCATTGGTGGGAATGGCCGCTACCTGTTCCAGGCCGATCTGTTTGGCGAAATCAAAATATTCTTCTTTGATCTGATCGAACCGCTGTTGCGAGTAGTTGGCCAGGTCCATTTTGTTGATGCACAGCACCACCTCACGAATGCCCAGAATGGACGACAGAATGGAGTGGCGCCGGGTTTGCCCGGTAATGCCGTGTCTGGCATCCACCAGTATAATTGCCAGGTGAGCATTGGAGGCACCGGTGAACATATTGCGGGTGTATTGCAGGTGGCCCGGCGTGTCGGCAATAATAAACTTACGCCTGGCAGTGGTAAAATATTTATAGGCCACGTCAATGGTGATGCCCTGCTCGCGCTCTGCCCTTAGTCCGTCGGTTAGCTGCGCCAGGTCAATTTCACCGGCGCCATCGCTGTATTTGTTTTGCCGGGTAAGCGTTTCAATAATATCAGTTGAAACAGAATGACTGTCATACAACAGCCGGCCTATGAGCGTGCTTTTGCCATCGTCCACATTTCCGGCGGTAAAAAATCGTAACAATTCCATATGTTTTTATTTAGATTAATGTGTGTTATCGGTCAGAAATACCCGTTTTTTTTCCGGTCTTCCATGGCGGCTTCGCTCACCAGGTCGTCCATGCGCGTGGCGCCGCGCTCGCTTATCTTAGCCTGTTTTATTTCGGCAATAATGTCGTCAATACTTGCCGCTTCGCTTTCCACGGCAGCCGTACAGGTCATATCCCCCACGGTGCGGTAGCGCACCTGTTTCTCCACAAGGGTATCCGCAGCGTCAGATTTTACAAAAGCATTTATCGCCATCAGCTGCCCGTTGCTGGTAACAATGCAGGCTCGGCAGTGGCTGAAATAAATGGAAGGAAGCGCAATGTTTTCGCGCCGGATGTAGTGCCACACGTCCAGCTCCGTCCAGTTGCTGATAGGGAAAACACGAACGTTTTCGCCTTTGTGGATGCTGCCGTTATAAATGTTCCATAATTCGGGGCGCTGCATTTTAGGGTCCCATTGTCCAAATTCATCGCGCACCGAAAAAATGCGCTCTTTGGCCCGGGCCTTTTCTTCATCCCTGCGCGCGCCGCCAATGCAGGCATCAAACTCAAATTCGCCGATCGTGTCAAGCAGGGTGTAAGTTTGCAACCCGTTGCGGCTCGGAAATTTGCCTTTCCCATCCGGCAGGCCTTTTGAGCGGATGGTGTCTTCCACATGCCGCACAATTAATTTTTCGCCCAGCCGGTGGGCCAGCTCATCCCTGAATTTAAGCGCTTCCGGAAAATTGTGCCCGGTATCGATGTGCACCAGCGGAAATGGGAGTTTCCCGGGCCGGAAAGCTTTCAGCGCCAGGTGCACCAGGCAGATGCTGTCTTTGCCGCCGCTGAATAAAAGCGCAGGCCGTTCAAATTGTCCGGCCGTTTCGCGCAATATATAAATAGCTTCTGCTTCGAGGCTGTCCAGGTAATCTATGGTTTGGTTCATGGTGTCTGTTGTTTTATTTATTTATGTTCGTGCAGGCCGCATTCTTTCCCGGTGTTGTTTTCCCACCACCATCGCCCGGCTCTGAAATCTTCGCCCGGCTTAACAGCCCGCGTGCAGGGCGCGCAGCCTATGCTTACAAAGCCCCGGTCGTGCAGGCTATTGTAAGGGATGTTGTTGGCGGCAATGTATTGTTTCACTTCTTCCAGCGTCCAGCTCAGCAGCGGATGAAATTTAATTATCCGGTTGCCTTCGTCCCATTCCAATGCCGGCGTGTTTTTCCGGCCATCCGATTGTTGGGCCCGGATACCGGTGACCCATACTTTGTTTCCCTGCAGCGCGCGTTTCAGGGGCTCCACTTTACGGATGTGGCAGCATTCTTTCCGGTTGTCGGCGGAGGCATAGAAGCTGTTCGGCCCTTTTTCATGCAGCAACCGTTCCACCGCTTCGGTTTTTGGAAAAAAAGCGGAGATGGGAATTTGATAACGCTGCCGGGTGCTTTCATACACGGCATACGTTTCGCCGAACAGCCTTCCCGTATCGAGTGTAAAAAGCCGAATGGGCAGGTTGTTTTCTGCGATCAGGTGTGTGATCACCTGGTCTTCGTAACCAAAGCTGGTTGAAAAAACCACCTGCCCGGGAAAAGCTTCCGAAAGGCGATGCAGGGCTGCAGCGGGTTGCAGGCCGTGTGTGAGTTGGTGCAGTGTTGTGAGTTCTGTCATTTTTTTGGTTTCTAAAATGAATTTACACCGTTCACCGTTGTGTATTTCATGGTGTACTTTACGCCGGGGTAAATGTATTTGTAAGCGCTGTGCGCCATCAGTGCGGCTTCGTGAAACCCGCAGAGGATCAGCTTGAGCTTGTTTTTGTATGTGTTAATGTCTCCAATGGCGTATACACCGGCAATGTTGGTGGAATAATCGTCGGCGTTCACTGCAATAGCGTTTTTATCGATGTTCAATCCCCAGCTGTCAATAGGTCCCAGCTTGGGGCTTAGTCCAAACAACGGAATTAAATGATCGGTGGCAATAACGGTTTGTGTGTTAGTTTTGGCATTGGTCACAGCTACGCTGTTCAGCCGGCCGTTGCCACTAACATAATTCAGCTGCGTGTTGAGGTGCAGTTTTATTTTTCCCGCTTCGGCCAGTTGAAACACTTTTGCCACGCTGTCGGGCGCCCCGCGAAACGATTCGCTGCGGTGCACCAGGGTGAGCTCAGAGCACACCTCGCTCAAAAAAATGGTCCAGTCCAGCGCGCTGTCGCCGCCACCGGCAATCACCATTTTTTGGTTGCGGTATTTTTCCGGGTCAAGGATCATGTAATTAACCCCTTTGCCGTTTTCAAACCGCTCAAGCCCTTCGGCCTCTGGTTTGCGGGGTTCGAAGCAGCCCAGGCCACCGGCTATTACCACCACCTTTGCCCGGATCTGTGTTCCCAGGTTAGTGGTGAGCAAAAAATCGGCCTCGTTTTTTTTCTCAAGGCTTTCTATCCGTTCGCCCAGTGTATAACCGGGCTCAAACGGCTCGGCTTGTTTTACCAGGTTATCCACCAGCTCCTGCGCCAGCACACTGGGAAAACCGGGAATGTCGTAAATAGGCTTTTTAGGATAGATCTCCGAAAGCTGCCCGCCAATTTGCGGCAGGTAATCTATTAAATGGCAGCGCATTTTTAAAAGGCCTGCCTCAAATATGGCGAACAGGGCTACAGGGCCTGCGCCAACAATGGCTATATCTGTTGTTATCATAATTGTTTTAAAAAAATAATCGTTTCAGGCTTAAGATCATTACGGTGATGCCTACCAGTATCATCACAAACCGGGCGGGAATTTTATTGGCCAGATAAGCAGCAATGGGTGCAGCCATAGCCCCACCGGTTATCAAGCCTATAATAATGCTCCAGTGCGTAAGGCCAATAAGCGTTACAAAGGTGAGCGAGCTCGACAGGGCAATAAAAAATTCAGCCAGGTTTACCGACCCTACCGTATAGCGTGGATTCCTCCCACGGGCAATGAGGGTAGAAGCTACAATAGGGCCCCAGCCGCCACCGCCAATCGAGTCGAGAAAACCGCCGGCCAAGGCCAATGGAAAAACCCGCTTTATTTTCCGGCGCACCTGGTCTTTGTTCAGCGCTTTAAAAATAATGATCGCACCCAGCAGGAACGTATATACTGAAACCGCCGGGCGGATGAGGTAGCTGTAGTTTTCGAAAGAAGAAAGAACATAAGCGCCCAGTATTGCTCCCAGCACACCCGGAACCAAAAGGCTGCGAAATAATTTGCTGTTCACATTCCTGAATTTCAGATGCATGAGCCCCGACACCCCGCTGGTAAACACTTCGGAAGCATGCACACTGGCGCTGGAAGCGGCCGGGGTGATGCCGAACGAAAGCAGGAAAGTGGTGGCGGTAATGCCATAGGCCATGCCCAGGGCCCCGTCGATCATTTGTGCGGTAAAGCCTGCCAGGATGTATAGCAGGAAATAAGAATCGATGCTCTGCGTAACATGCTGTGCGTAAGCGCCCAGGGTGCCGGCCGGCAAAAAATAACCCAACAGGTAGCCCAAAATTACCAGGAGCGGGGCGGTAATGCCATAAAACCAAATCCGTTGCCGGCTCAGCGGCGCTTTTTTAGGAACGCCATCGCGGCTTATTGCGGCGGTAATGGTATTGAGCTGTTTTACCTTCTCGGTAAAATCTCCCTTCAGATGTTGGCGTAATTGCGACAGGTTCTCTATACTTTCGTTGATGCTGTCGGGAAACGAATCTTCCAGCGTTTCGCGGATGCGCCTGGCCATTGTGGGTGATTTGCCGTTGGTGGAAACGGCAATCTTCACCTGGCCCTTTTGCACAATGGAGCCCAGGTAAAAGTCGCACTGCTCGGGCGTATCGGCCACGTTGGCGAGAATGCCCCGTTTGCTTGCTTCCTCTTTTATCAGCAGGCTTATGCTTTTGTTGTTTACAGCCACTATCACAAGGTCTATGTTTTCGAGGTCGTTGTTGTCGAAATTTCGCCGGTGAATGATAAGATTGCTAGGCGTTTGCTCAAAATGACAGATGCTGTCGTTTACAAGCGGGGCCACCAGTGTGATGTGAGTAGCCGGACTGTTGCTCAGGATAGCGGTTACTTTTTCAAGCGCAATTTTACCCCCGCCTACAATAAGCACGCGAAAGCGCTCCAGCTTCAGGAATACAGGAAAGAGATTATTTTTTGTGTCGCTGTGCATCAATAGCTCGTTTCTTCGGTTTTTGTTTTAAAAGGCAGATCATAGGTAAGGCTCAGGTAATACAAAGCCCCAAGGCTTGGCCCGGCGGAATACTGCACGTAGCGCTTATTAAGCACATTGGTGCCCCCCAGCTTTAAAGAGGTATGGATGGTTGGGAGGTGATACGAAACCTGTGCATCAAAGGTGTAAAAGGCGGGCACATTGCCGGTGGCCAGCGGGCTTTCCCATTTGTAGTTTTCCTGCCACTTCCACACCAGGTTAAAGCCAAAGTTTTTAAACAGGTTGCGGTTGCCCAGCTGTACATTGGCCGACCATTTTGGCGTGTTAAAGCCCGTGATAAAAATATCGTTGTTTTTCAGCGTCTTCAGCTCATTATAATTAATGTTGCCGGAAATGGAATAGGTTTCATAAAAATTGTAGCTCAGGCGCAGTGCCGAGCCATAGCTGTAATAGGTGTTGCGGGCATTGGTAAACACGCGGTAACGTGTTTGCCGCGAGCGGGTGTAGGCGTCAAATGCGGCACTGTCGCTACCCACCGGCCCCTTGGTGGGAACCGAAACTTCCACCTGGCCCAAAAATCCGTTTTCGATGTTAAAATAAAAATCCCAGTCAATCACCAGCGTGTTGTTAAACAACACGGCTTTGTAACCGGCATCAAAAGCCTGGATACGCTCCGGCTGCAGCTGCGGCAGGTTGGCAACAACCAAAGCCGGCTTGTTTTTAAGAATGGCATTTGATTTGCTCAGCCCGCCGGCAATATCAGCGTTTACCTTGCTGGTAAAGTCGTTGATGGAAGCCTGCGTATACGAGTTTTCGAGAAAGCCCAACCCTTCGTTTACCTTTGCCAGGCCGCCCACGCGCCTTACGCCACCGTTGTTTACAAACGACAGGGCTTCGAACAAGGCCGGGAAGCGATAGCCATTTTGATAAGACACCCTGAAATGATGCTGTTTTTTTAGGGTGTACACTCCCGCAGCCCGGGGATTTATCTTTCCTTCGAAATCAAAATTTTTGTCGTAGCGCAGCGAGGCAACCAGCTTCAGGCGGTCGTGAAAGAATTTTTTTGTCAGTTGCACAAAGCCACCCGCTTTTCCATAATACACATCGTTCCCGCCGGGCTGGCCCCTTAAATTCAGCGGGCGGCTGAAGTCCACAAAGTTATTCCCATCGGGCTCCACCTGGTTTAAGCGGACATCAATGCCTGCTAAAACGTTAACAACCTTGCCGGTGTATTCTGAAAAATCGTATAACACATCGGCATGGTAAAGCCTGCTTTTCTGTATCAGGGCCGCCCCGCCGGTTAAGGGGGCATCCTTTATCAGGGAGGCGTGATCCCAATTGTTGATAGAGGTAATGGTATTTTTGGCGTCTTTAAATTCCTGGCTGCCCGGGCTGTAGCGCCCCTCATCGGCTTTGGCGCGCGCCAGCTGGTTGGCGGTAACAAGGTCGGTACCGGCATTTACAAGCCCCTGTAAGGTGGTGGTGTAAATTTTCCCCCAGTCGCTGTTGTTTTTAAAGGTCAGGTCCAGGTTATCGGCCAGCGGTTTCAGGTTGTATGAGTCGCCGGTGTTTTCAATCGATGTGTAAGCCCGGGCTACCAGCGCTTCGTTTTTTATTTCAACAGCGTGGTTTTGAAGCGTGGCATTTTTTAGCTGTATTTTATTACCCCTTTGAAAAATGCCATCCATAAGACCGAAACGGTATTTGTAACTGATCTCCGTTTTATCACTCAGCTTATAATGCAAGGCGCCATCCAGCTTTATGTTTTTTACGGTGGGATCTACCAGGTCTTTTTCGTTAAAGCCCGTGCGCCGCACGTTAAACACCTGGGTTTTGCCCAGGTAGATAATACTCACGGGGATGTTGTTGTTGCTTTCGTTGCCATAGCTGTTATAACCGTCGTAGGCAGGATTGCTGCCGCCATTGGCGAACTGCGGGAACTTGGGATTGGAAGAGCTTAAATTGTAAGGGTTCTGATCGGTGAGGTCAGACGACACCCAGTCCATTCCCTGGAAAAAGCTGCCATTGAGCTTATAACCCCAGCGGTTGTGTTTGCCGGCTGTGTTTGCCAGTCTGAAGGCGGTTTCCGATAAAACACTCGATCCGTGATCTCTGTTGTCAACATGATTAATGCCGGTGCGCTGGTATACGCTTACGCCTTTATAATTGTAAGGGTCTTTGGTGAACGAGTTAGACAGGCCGTTGATGGAGTTAACACCATACAGGGCGGAGGAGGAGCCGGGAATGATCTCTGCATTTTTAATGTCGAGCTCGTTGGGTCCAATGGTATTGCCAAGGGCCATGCCCAGGGTGGGTGATTGCATGTCCACGCCATCCACCAGCTGGGTAAACCTGAAATTGTTCGGTGAGTTAAATCCCCGGGTGTTTGGGACTTTAAAGGTGAGGCTGCCCGTAGTCATCTGCACGCCTTTTACGTTTTCGAGCGCATCAAAAAAGGTGGGCGAAGGGGTTTCGCGAATGGAGATGATGTCCAGCTTATCAATGGCCACCGGCGATTCGAGGATCTTTTCCTCGGTGCGGGAGGCGGAAACGATCACCTCGTTCACTAGCAGCACCTGCTGGTTTAGCTGCAGATCAATTTTCTGGCTTTCGTTTTCCACCAAAAATTCCTGCTTTTCATAACCCAGGTAAGAAACAACCAAGGTGAATGGGAATTTTAAAGGCGTTTTTAATGTAAATTTCCCATCGGCACCGGTCAGCACGCCGGCGCTGCTTCCCTTTATTTGTATGGTGGCACCGGCCAGCACATCTTTATTGGTTTTGTCGCGGATGATGCCCGACACCTGGATGAGATTGTTCTGTGCGCTTAATCTGAAGACCAGGCTCAGCAGAAGAATTGCAAATATGTAATTTGTGTTCATAAATGTTTTTAATTGAATAAATAATTAGCAACTGCGCTGTTGTGATTAAAAGTGTGGTAATGCTTCACCACCTCGCCAATAATGATAATGGCCGGCGCCTGTATCTCTGCTTTTTGAGATATTTCGGCAATGGTGCCAATGGTGCCAGTTACCACCTTTTGTGTGGGCAGCGATCCGTTTTGAATAATGGCTACCGGCGTGTGGCCTTTGTTTTCCTGCAAAAACACTTGCGTGATTTCCAGGAGTTTTGAAAGGCCCATCAGGATGACCACTGTGGCATTTGTTTTGGCGGCCACCCGGATATTGTCGGACAATGCATTTTGTTGGGTGGTGCCGGTAAGCACCCAAAAGCTGTCGCTGGTTCCGCGGCTGGTAACCGGTATGCCGTTGAGGGCCGGAATGCCGATAGAGCTGGAAATGCCCGGTACCACCACGGTTTCGATGTTAAAGGCATCGGCATAATCCACTTCCTCCTGGCCGCGGCCAAACACAAAGGGATCGCCCCCTTTTAAGCGCACCACGTGCCCGTGTGTAAAGGCCATGTCTACAATCAGGGCGTTGATCTGCTCCTGCGTATAAGCATGCCGGTTTTTTCGCTTGCCCACATATAACTTAAGAGCATGGGGCGGGGCGTAATTTAAAAACTCTTTGTTTACAAGGGCGTCGTATAAAACCACGTTTGCGGTTTTCAGCGCTTTCAGCCCCATCAGGGTGATCAGCTCTGTGTGGCCGGGGCCAGCGCCCACCAGGCTTAATTTTGGATGTATAAGTGTTGTCATTGTTTTTGTTTTAATGGGTTGGTTTTATCTCCGGTATCAGCCTGGCCCGCCTGCCGGAATTCAAAACCGGGCCAATCAGCGCATGTTGCTGTAACAACAGCAATAACAGCTGTACATTTTGCAGAGGTGTGTTTTCATCGTTCGTTAAGCGTTATGTTTTATGAGATGATTTCTTAATTCGTTCACTTCTTTTAAGAATAGTGTTGCCTGCTGCAGGTAATTTTTTGCAAAGGCTTCCACGGGTTCCTGCCGGTTTATTTGCAACACCAGTTCTTTAAACGTGCCGCTGTGGCTAAAGTGTTTTTCGTTTTCAAACTGCTTGTCAAAATCGGCAATAACGCCGTGGTGTGTGTTTACATGCACCGATTGATCGAGCAGCCAGGCTTTGGCAGCATGGATAAAAGCAGCGTAGCTAAAATAAACACTGTCGCCGTAGCTCTTGTTCTGCAGCGCTTCTGCAGCCCAGGCCAGCTTTTCTTCTGCTTCAAAAAACAGGGTGGCTACCAAATCTATCATCACACCGGCGCATTCGCCCACACCAATGGCAGTGGCAAATTTTTCGTTTTGCCCCCAGTCAATAAAATCGCCGTTGCCCAGGGTGCTGTTGTCGGCCAGGGGCTTTAGCAGCTGGTAAAAATAATCCTTGCCCTGCCTGTCGTAGTAGGCGTTAAAATCCTCATCTGCCCCGGCGTGTTTTTCAACATCGTTCAGCAGCGTCCTCAGCACATCGGGCCCGCGCCTGCTGGCCACTTTAATAATTTTTTCAGAGATCCTGCCCTGTCCGTTTCCCAATGTGCCGCCCCCCAGCAGTACCTGCAGGGCCGGCACTACGGCGGCGCCCACTTTAAACGAGCTGCCGTGAAACCCGATTTGTGCAAGGCCATGCTGCCCGCAGGAATTCATGCAGCCGCTTATTTTTATTTTAATGTCGTGGTTATAAATCAGGTCCGGGTACTCGTGTTTGATCAGCTCTTCAAGTGCCGCCGAAAT
Source organism: Bacteroidia bacterium (assembly GCA_044221905.1). Taxonomy (GTDB): domain Bacteria; phylum Bacteroidota; class Bacteroidia; order B-17B0; family Aurantibacillaceae; genus Aurantibacillus. The sequence goes on along the minus strand of JBGAOE010000001.1, from coordinate 979,357 downwards.
GTGCGTGCTGTTCGAAATGGCCAGGTTGCACGTATCGGTGCCCGGGCAGGCGGTAATGTCGCCCACCGAATCAAAGCCGGGCTCGGCCAGGCCAAGGCGGTGGAGTTGCTCGAAAAGAAACGCCAGCTCCTCTTCGGCCACATGCCGCAGCAAAAAACCCTGGTTAATGGTTATGCGCAGGTCGTCGGCATCGGCAAAGGTGTTTACTATTTCTGCCAGTTTGCGGGCATCTGCACTGGAAATGTTTCCGAGCAGGACGCGAATGTACACGCCGTATAAACCCGGCTGCTTTTGGCGGAACGTGTTGGTGCCGAGCCAGCGCAAATATTTTTTTTCATCCAATGCCGGTTTTGTTTTCAGCAAAAAATGACGAAACGTGGTTTCCTTCGGCGCTTCGGCGCTATGGATCTTAAACTCTTTTACCAACAGTGCGTTCTCTTCGGCCTGCACCAACTCTAAAAAACCGGCCAGTCCTAATTTATTCACCAGGTATTTGAGGCGCGCTTTGTGCCGGCTGGCGCGCTCGCCATGCCTGTCAAACACACGCAGCACGCTTTCAGTAAAAGGAATCAGCCGGTCTTCGTGCAAAAAATCAAACGCGGTTTGGGCCAAAAACGGCTGTGCGCCCAATCCGCCGCCAATCAGCACTTTAAAGCCCCGCTGCCCGTTTTCTGTTTTGGGAATAAAGCCCAGGTCGTGGATATAGGTCAGGGCGCTGTCTTTGTCGTTATTCGAAAAAGCGATCTTGATCTTACGGCCCATTTCCTGGCAAAAAGGCTTGCGCAGCAGGTAGCTGAACAAGGCATGTGCGTAGGGCGATACATCAAACAGCTCGCGTGGATCGATGCCAGCTTCGGGCGAAGCGGTAATGTTGCGCACGGTGTTGCCGCAGGCTTCGCGCAGGGTAATGTCATCGCGCTCGAGCTTGGCCCAAAGCTCGGGGGTTCTGTCAAGGCTTACATGGTGTATTTGTATATCCTGCCGGGTGGTGAGGTGTAAATTGCCGTTCGAATATTCGTCGCTGATACCGGCAATGCGCAATAATTGTTTTACACTAAGCTTTCCAAAGGGCAGCTTAATGCGCACCATTTGTACACCCTGCTGGCGCTGCCCGTAAACACCGCGCGCCAGCCTCAGGCTCCTGAATTTTTCCTCATGGATCTTACCGTCTTTAAAAGCCCTGATCTTGGCGTCAAGATCAACGATGTCTTTTTCAACCAGCGCTTTTTTGCTGCTGTATATGTATTCTAATTCTGTTCTGAAACTTTGCATAATTAATTGGCTGCCTGGTACAAATAATACCAGTCTTCGTTGGTTAATTTTATAGTGTTGGCGGTGGCTGCATTTTTGATGCGCGTTTTATCGTCGCTGCCAATAATGGGCAGGGCGCCCAGCTTGTATAGCCAGGCCACCGCCGTTTGCTCAATATTGCCATCGTATTTTTCGGCTATCTTGCCCAGAGCAATCCTTATTTTTAGCGCCTGCCGGTCGTTGCCGCTCAAAATGCGGCCGCCGGCCAGCGGCGCGTAGGCCATGGGTTTGCTGTACTGCTCGCGGATAAAGTCGAGCCGCCCATCATTAATGGCGCTGGTTTGGAGCAAATTCAGCTCGAGGTGATTGGTAACAATGGGCTGCGGCAAATAAGAAGCCAGCAGGCGGTGCTGAAACACATTGAAATTGGAGACACCGATGTATCTTATCTTGCCACTCAGCAACAATTTGGTTAATGCCGACGCGGTTTCTTCCACACTGTAAAGCGGGTCGTAATGCTCGAGCGAAAAAATATCGATGTAATCGGTCCGCAGGCGCTTCAGTGATGTATGCACGCTGTTTACCAGGTAGTCGGCGCTGAGGTCGTAAAACTCGCGGTTGCCTTTTGTTTTCCGGATGCCAGCCTTGGTGCAGATCACCAGGTTTTCGCGTTTTACCGAGCCGCCGGTGAGAATGTCTCCGAAGAGCTCCTCCGCCTTTCCGTCAGAGTAGCGGTTGCTGTGATCAAACGTGTTTACACCGAGCTCGAGGTTGTAATTGATGATGGCCTCTACGTTTTTGTGACTGTAGAGCTCTGTGGTGGTATAGCGCCAAAAGCTGTAAATAGCTGCTGATACCTGTGGTCCCGATTCGCTGATATAGACTTTTTCCATTTTAAATGAATTGCTTGTTTTGTGCGTAATAAATTTTTAATGTTTGGGAATGGGGGAAGAGGTGGATGCAGGATTCCGGTAAGGCAGAATACATCCGTTTAGCCCCGGTGTGCCAGGGACTATTTTCCGTAAAATAAAATCAGGAAAATAAGCTTAGCACATGAAGCTGCAACAGCAGCAACACATACAACAAGCCATCATAAAAAAAATGGAGGTGGAGTTAATACCTTTGGAGAGGATTTCTTTTTTTTGCTGAAGTGATTTTGTGCGGTTCATTTTTTATTCTTTTAATTTATTTTTCTCCGTTTTTCACCGGAGTAGGAGTTGGCACCTGTTTTCCAATCCCGGGTTTAATGGGACTTTTAGTTGGTTGCCAGTGGGTCTGTGAGCCTATTCTCTCGCCACTTCTTAATAAATTAAAACGCACAACGGGTGGTTTTAATTCCTGCACAAAGTTAATGCAATTGTTTTTAATCTTCCAAATTTATTTTTGTTTTTTTAAATCTGTCTTCTGAAACCTTTTAACGGTAAGGGATTCAGCCCACCTGAATTATTGAAATTATAAAGAAAGGGCCGGGAGCCGGGCAATTTTATTTTTTCAGTGTGGATTTATTTCCAGGCAGCACGGTTAGAACCAGGATAGCGGCCAGCGATAAAATGAGGCTGTACCAGTAAAAATAACGGAAATCGGTATCGGCGGGATACACAAAAAAATGTATGGCCAGGTAAAAAAAGGCAGAAGCGTTTATCACCAAAAACAGCTCGCGGTGGGGCTTTAGCTTTGGTGCAAAGCACAGCAGGAACAGAGCGGCATTCACCAGAAGCCAGAACCAGGGACGCATGTACGATTTCTCAAACCTCACGTCAACCCCGGTGAGGATTTTTTCGCCCAGCCAGTTGGGCTGGTAAGAAAAGCCAAAATTATTGGGCATAATGTGCGGGAACATAATCATGAAGTGGCTGCCGCTGTTGCGGATCCGCATAAAATAGAGCGAGCCTTCTGCTTTCATGCGCAGGTATTCCTTCGGGTGGGTGCGGATGGCCCGCAGCCAGAATGAATAAAGCTCTGCGTGCTGCTCTTCGGTAAGATTGGGCATCAGGTTTTTATGGTCGGGATTCCACCAGATATTGTCGAACGACACCACGCTGTAATGGCTGACAATATAATCGTAATCAAAGCCGGGGTGTTGTGTGATCATGCTAGGGAAACACAGCTCTTTTGAACGGATGGAAAGACCGCTGAGATCGTGCATGATCAGCTTGTATTCAAAATGATCTTTTTTTGCATGAAGCACCTGCTTCGAAAAAAAGGATTCCAGTTTCAGTATGCCAAGGCACAGCAGCAGCGCTGCCAGCCCTGCCACCCAAGGCCGGCGGGCAAACGGGGCGCCCGTTGAAAGCCGCCACCAGAAATACAGCAGGGGTACGGTGCCCGGAAAGCCGCTGAGGCGCACCCAGGTGCCATAAATGATCAGGAGCAGGCAAAAAGCGGATATTACAGGCTTTAGCCGCTCACTTTTTAAATATGCCTGCAGCATCAGCGAAAAAGCCAGCAGCCACGAGAAGCTCATGTGCAGGTCTTTCCACACATTGCCGGCTATGTTTTGAACAAAGGGCGAGCAGAATAATAATAGCAGCAAGGGCGCCGCAAACACGGCCCGCTGTAAAAGAATATCGAGCAATACTGCAAACGCGCCCCATAGCAGCAACAGCTGGAACACCAGCATGGGCTCGGGCCCCACTTTAAAACCCATGAGCAAGCGCCAGAAAGCCGCCATGGTGGGCGGGTGCCAGGTAGAATAACTGTTGTGCAGGGCCTGTTTAAACTGGTCCATGGTGTCGGGCGACATAAATCCAGGCCAAAAAGCATAAAGATCGGCGCAAAAACCGCCGGCGGATAAAAGGATCACTAAGCCGTAACGCAGGCTACGGGTGGGTGTTAGCCGGGCCATTGCGGTCAAAAATGTTAACATAAAAGGCTAAGATAGATAAAAAACCCGCAGGGCAGAAAGTCGGACGGGTTCATGGGCCTAAAGCCGGGAAAGAAACATAAATTTTTTCCATATTTTTTTTTGCGTTACAAAAAAATATGTACATTTGCACACCTTAATGCGAAAGTAGCTCAGTTGGTAGAGCGTAACCTTGCCAAGGTTAAGGTCGCGGGTTCGAGACCCGTCTTTCGCTCCAAGAAACCCTCTCCAAAAGAGAGGGTTTTTTAAATTCTGTTCTTTAATAAAACACGGGTTCGATTCCCGTACGGGATCGAATCTGAAAGTACTACCAAAAATCTTTGCCGAAGCTAAGGCTTCAGTGGAAAAGAGCTCCCGTGGTGGAATAGGTAGACACGCAGGACTTAAAATCCTGTGGCTTCGCGGCCGTACCGGTTCGATTCCGGTCGGGAGTACGGAGCCGTTTTTCTCTGAGTGATCATGAGGAAAACGGCTTTTTAATTTTAGTAAAGTCTGCGATACATGGGCGATGTAGCCAAACACCGAATTTACTTTTTCGGTTCGATATTCCTCCTTTTTGGCATCATATAGTACCCCAAGCGGAAAAATGATGTTTTGGAAGTTTTGCTTGTCAAAGTAATTCCAAGATTCCCACACTGGCGCTAGGTTTGCAGCCATATGACAGGTATGTTGAATCAGTTTTTCAGGGTTCGATAATCTGTTTTCAAGTTCTTGCAATTTCTTTAAAACATCCTCCTTTGCCTGCTTCAGTTCCGTTGCAAATTCCTGGTAAATATCCTCCGTTACCTTACCAATAGCGTAACGTTTCCGCATGTTGTAGAAGTCTTCTTCTACCTCGTTTAGTTTAACCGTCAACGCCCTTTTTTCGCCGCCGCTTTGCTCGGTTAGATTTTCCCAGGTGTAGTGCAGCTGTTTTTCTAAGGGTGCTATATGCGCAGCATCAATGGTATAAGTTTGGAGAAAACCTTTAAATTTTTCGTGCATCATTTTGGCACTTCGATTGATCTTAATTCCAATCTTGTTCACTTTATAGTAATACAAGCCTTTCTTTTTAACCAGGTAGCCTGTAAAAGGTGTCCGGCTTTCAGCATCGCGTACAAACACCTTTAAGGGCAGATTGTCATCGGCTTTATTGGTTTTGTAGCCATCTTTTTTATTCATTTCGTTGGCCCGCAAAAATAAGTCCTGGCTAATCAAGGCAGGATGGTTACCCGGTGCCAATTCCCCATTGAGCAGGTTATGCGACATCAGGCCGCAATAAAAGGGGTTTCTGAAAATGTCGGCCAGGGTTTGCTTTGGCAGATTCAGCCCACGGTCTTTTAAGCTGAGCAGGATATTATCATTTGTAATGCCATTTGCTCTCCATTCAAAAGCCATCTTAATTAATTCCCCTTCGCTATTAATGATGATGGTTTGCTTTTCCGCTCCTTTTACATGCGAATACCCCCGGGGTGCGTGGCCAATCCAATCCCCCCGCAGCAGTTTTTCACGCATGCCATCAATGGTTTTTTGACGGCGCAGGTCATTGTCATACTTGCTGAAAATGAACTGAATGTTTTGCTGCAGCATGCCGGCATGGGAGTTAGTATCTATGGGCTGCGTTACGGCAATTATGTTTACCCCTACCTTTTTTAGCTGGCTGGCTATGTAAATGGCGCTATCTCCCGTTCGGCTGAAACGATCCAGGCTATATACCAGAATAAAGGAGATCTTTTCCTTGCTCGCTTTTACAAACTTCAGCATGCGGTTAAATTCCTTTCGCTCGTCGCTCTTAGCGCTTTCGTAGGTGCCGCCAAATTCGCCTTTAACAATAAGCTTATTTTTTAAGGCATATTCGAGGCAGTATTTTTTCTGCCATTCCAGGCTCTGGTTGGTATCCATCTGCTCTTTGGAACTGACCCGCGTGTAAACCACGCAGTTTTGCACCCCGGCTTTAATTTCAGCGCCGTTTTTGCCCTTGGCAAACGTCTTAAGCAGCGTCTGGTTTTGCTCTGTGTTCTCCGTTTTCATCTTTTTTATTCTTTTTAGCTTTTGTTCTGGAAGTCTTTTGATTTTCTTGGTGATCGATTTTAAACACCCTCCCCGTTTCCACGCTTTTCATGTGCAGCTTGTAAAACAGGATGGATAGCTTTTCCAGCGTGTTGATCGTTTCCTCTGCCTGTTCATCCGTATAGCCCTCAAAGCCTTTAAAATTCCGAAGTTCGGCAATGGTCAGGCGCTTATGTTCTTTCTTGTCAGCCATCACACCCTCCTACTTTTTAGATTTTACAAGCTTCAATTTGCTTTCGGCAACAATGGTGTCCAGGTTGGCGAAAATATCCTCGCGTTCCTTTAGCAAGGCCGGATTTTCTTCCGGTTCTGCTTTTATTCGGGCCTCTTTGCCTTTTTTATCGGTGAGGATAAATTCGCGGTAGTCTTTTTCCCGGATGATGTTGACCAGTTCTGCTAGTGCGGTTTTGCTTTTTTTAATCTCTAGGGCCTCCCGATTTTTGGATTTGAAGAAAACATGTACTTGCTTATAATCGCCGGCCTGTACCAGGTTAATGAGTTTAGTCTCCCGCGCATCAAAGAGCTGTAAAGCCTGCCGGTATTCCCTAAGGCTATCTTCTAGAATGTACCGGTACACTATGTCGCTGATGCTAATCCGCACCTGGGAGCGCATTTCTTTTTTGGCCAGCAGTTCTTTGGGATAGTGCATTTCCTGGCTTTTGATATAAGGGAACCACTCCCCGTCTTCAAACACAATGAGTGAGACCAGGTTATTAATCCCAATGGCTTCCATCATTAGCACCTGCATGTAGTTCAGCTCCATGGCAGTGTTTTCCAGGTCGACCGTTTGGTAAGCGCCGGATTTAATGAATTTCATCAGCTCTGCTTTGTCCTTCCCATGATAGGCCGCCAGTGCCCCGGTATGCTGAGCAAAGTTGTGCATGATCTCTTTCATCGGTATAGGCGCATAGATGTCCTGAGCCATCGACTTAATGATCGGCAACTTAACGCCGAAAGAGCGGAGCTCGTTCACTACTTTGATCCAGATATAATCCGCAAAGCTGAATTTGCGATTGCCCTCCTTATGGTTGCGGCCGAAGCGGATGATGCCCATCGTGTCCCAATGGTTGATCATCCGGTAATTGATGCCTGTGTCTTTTACGGTCAGACGCTTTTCATTGATCAGTTCATACAGATCGGCCAGCCGATCCAGGCTATGGGTGTCAATGAAGTTTTCCAGTTTAAATGCCAGCATGGTTCCTGTTTTTCATATTATACACTAATGTATAATAAAAGGTTGGTTCCGGCAAGTTAATTTTGCCTTAATTTTTGCCAAAGCCTCCTCTTAAGCCCCATTTTTTTGTTTTTTCACTATATTTAGTCTGGTACGGAACGGTATCTTCAACGTTGTACTTTTAAGCGTACTGTTTCGTTATTAAGCTATGGAAATCCGGATTGCCCTAATTGACAACATTCTCAAGCATTTTTACTCAGATCTGGCTAAAAGCATTAATCCCCTCGGCAAAACCGAAGACAAGGCTTATTTCTGCGAAAAGTTTAGTGAATTAGCCGTCGAGTTGTACAATGATCCGCAATTCGACGAAGAAAGCTTTTTATTGAAAGCTTTATATTCAAAGTTCAAGTCGAATCTTAATGACTTTAATAAATCTAATCTGCTTTTGTATCTCCAAATAAATGGCGATCACCAGCCATTACTTTTTGAGCAGTTGGGCATCACCGGCGAACCCTTAAATGATGATGAAATTCAGGAACTGTTTGTATACTATGTAAATGCCCTTGCCGTTGTGCCTAAGCACCTTTATTTGAATGAGAAGAACGATGAAGGCCTGGCAGACCATCTGGCCCAGGAGAAAATTCTGGGCGAGGCAAAAGAACAGCTTAAATCCAAGATGCCAAACTTTAACAGGGCAAGGCAAACGCTGACGTTCTACTATTTATTGAAAAGCAACAAAGTTCATAAGGAAAGCCATAGCGTGGCTGCTATGGCCCGTTTTATTCATAATACATTAGGCATTCCTTATAACAATATAGATAATTCAGAATTTTACGATAAGTTAAAAGCTGCTCCTATGTTTAAAAAAGAAGCGCTGTTGTTAAAAGACCTGGAATATGTGAAAGAGCAATTCCTAAGTATAGAATGTCCCGACCTTGCAAGAATGGTGGAGGAAGATATTAGCGCAGCTCGCAAGGCGCTTAAATGGAAATAACTCTCATCGAATCCCACCGAAATGAGAGAACATCTTCTCGATATTTTTAGCCAATATCCTTACGCGGCAATATTTATCAGCTTCCTGGTGAGTATCGTGATAGCTGTGCTCGGTATAATCCCTTCGGTATTCATCACTGCAGCAAATATCCTCTACTTCGGTTTCTGGCCAGGTACGCTTATCTCGCTTGGAGGTGAAGCAGTAGGTGCGATCATAGCCTTTCTTTTGTATAGATACGGTTTTAAAAAAGTCTCCCAGAATTCTCTTGCGAAGTATCCGAAGGTTCTTAGGTTAGTTGACTCGAATGGAAAGGAAGCTTTCGTAATGATACTTGCTTTGCGCTTGATCCCGTTTGTGCCGTCAGGACTTGTTACATTCGCAGCTGCCATAGGAAAAGTTTCGTCTTCAGTATTTTTTGTTGCGAGTACTTTAGGTAAAATTCCCTCGCTGATAATCGAAGCATACTCCGTGGCTCAGATCGGGGAATTCACCTGGCAGGGTAAGCTTATCCTGGTAATTTCAGCAATCAGCCTCCTTGTATGGATAGTAAGGGCTAGGAAAAAAAATAGTGCCGGTTGAAACCGGGTAAAAACCTGCTATTCCTAAATATTCCTTAGTCCGGGGTAAACATCGGGGGGACTTTCATCCAGCCTTTCTTAGGAACTTTGTAGTATAAGATTATTAGGGGATCATTCACTATCCCCGGGATAATATGGGGATAATAGCGGGATTAACCGATAACCCCGGTTTTAATTGCGGAATGATTGAACTAGACTGGAGAATAACCGTGGGGAAAATTAAAAACAACCTGGGGGAAATCAAATAAAAGGATGTACTCATTTAAAACAGTAGCCGTATAAGACAAAAACATCGAAAAACGACAAATAACCTATAAAAAACAAGATCATGGAAGAAAGTAATTATTACGAGGACAAGCAAAACCGGCAATTCCTCGATAAGACGGTCGAAAAAAGTAAAACTTCGGGTAAACAAAAGCCGGAAACAAAAGAAAAAGAAGAAACCTCAAAAGAAAAACTGAACCGGACAGCTAAAGAAGTGGGTACCGATGTAGTGGCCGGCATGTTAGGCGGTGGATTGGGAGCGGCCATATTTGGCTCTTACTCATTTTTCGCCGGTTTATTGGTATCTGGCTATGGGCACTATACAAAAAACAAATATGTGGCCAGGTTAGGGTTAGGCATGATGGCCTCCAGCTCCATGAAAATGGCGCAGGGGGTTAAGCAAGACCCCAAAGCCAGCATGGTTGATAACATCCACGAGCGGGTAAAAGCCTTTGGGCAGGAACTTCAGCGAAAACTGTTGCTGGATAAACTACTGCCAGGTAAAAAACAGAACGAAGCTGCGTCAGAAGATAAGCTAAGTGGCGTTACACTACAAAGCGAGGTAATTGATGTTCCTCCTCCCCAGGCTTTCGCAGAGAAAGACCGGCTCGAAAATAATACTAGTGCGCCAAAAAATATTTTACGGGATAATCCGGTATTTGAAGAAAATAAGGAAGTTGAACGCCCCGCCGCTAAAGCTTTCTATAAAGACACTAAAGATGATCTAACTGATGTTTCCGACCATTTGTACTAACCTCTAATGCACCGAACCCATGAAAGAGATAAAAGAATATAACAGCGCTAACCTGCTCAGGTTGAAACGCTGGCTGGCAGACACCGTTAGCCAGGGACAAAACAAATATTTTGAAACATTGGTGGATGGCATCAAAGTGATTCATAAAACCAATAACCTGGATGAGTTTGATTTGTATGCCAAATGGATGGATGAAAGCACCCAAAGCATGCGGGTAATGGTTTACAATACCAAAAACTCGCACCGCTCCCAGGTATTTGAATTCCGCACCGGCAACTATGAAGAAGGTAGCTCGGATAAGGTCTACCCTACACGTAAACCAAGGTTGAGCGAAGAAGAAATAAGCCTGCGGGTGCAGCAAAGCCTGGAAGAAAAGCAAAAAAAACAGGCTTTCGCCGATATACAGAAACAAAACCGCGACTTAACCCGGCGGTTGGAGGACGCCGAAGCTTACATCCGAAAACTAGAAGCCAAAGCAGAGGAGAATAAACCCGAAGGTGATTTTGATCTTGATGGGTTTCTGAGTAAAGCTGCCCAGTTTGTTAATAATAACCCCGAGCTGAAAGATAAATTAGGCGGGCTTGATGGACTTTTTGTGAACAACAAGCAAAAAGACGATCCAAGTGGCGAAACCGCTGCTGAATTCACTGCTACTTTCAGAAAAAAACCGTCTAAAGAGGCTGTGGAACCTGAACCCGAACAAGCAGAACCAGAAATCCAGTTAGATAATGAAGATACCCTTTGCCTCAAAATCCCTTCATCCCGGCTAAACGACGAAAATTGTAAGCAATTATACGATCTGGCTTTTTTCATGTCGCAAAATCCCGCATACATCAGTGCAGTACATGATTTAATGAAACGTGAGGAATCTAACCCTAGTGGATAAAATTCCATCGCAAGGTAAAGTCTTCGTTAATTTTTATCCTGAAAGTTTCCCTCCTAAAAAAATTGCAGTTCTTTACGAACTAATTTTGAAATGGAAGAAGGCCCTGGAAATAAAATTGATCTGCGAGAAGTGCTTCAGGTGTTGGTCGCAGCCGCCATTGTATTTCTTATTCTCTATTTTTGGTCAGTGGTGAGCGCTAAATAAACAAGCTTCCGCAACCATTCTCAAAAAAAAAAGATTTACAATATAGGTTAATCCTTCCTTGCCCATGCATCGCACGCAGTAAATGCCGCTTTCACGCTTTCGGGCCACGTATTCCATCTTGCGATAATAGTTGCTGTTTATGTGGTAGATCCTGGTGGGTGATTCGTGATGGTTTTAATGGTTTGAGCAGCCAACGGCGGGTACGCTCATCGCTCTTCTTTAAAAGCTTAACTTTGGTTTTTCCTTGCCTGAGAGTTCCGGTTAAAATATTGTTAGAAAGACGCCCGGCTTACCGAGAATATTTCCAATGGTTATAATTATCTTCAAAACTATGGACAGACCTTATGACTCCTTTTCATTCAATGATCTGTTTTGGGTTCAAATCAGAGAGCACCTTGTTTCCTTTGGCTTTAAAGGTCTTCCAAAGGATATTCACTTAACTATTTCATTTCATCCAGATAATCCCAAAATAAATTTTCATATCACTAAAAATATAGGTGATGGCAGTTCAAAGCCTAAAATTGCCATAGTAGAAGTTGAAAAGAATGCCTTGACCCATATTTATGAGATTGCTGGTAAAAGAATGCTAAGCCTGATACTAAAGCCGTTTGACATGAGGCAATTCACTTTACAGAATCGAAATAAGGTTGGATTTATTTCCTATGAAGACATTGAGAAAGGAAAATTTAGTGCGTCAATGGAAGAACAACTTAAAAACACCTTTCGACCAATCACAACTTTTCCCAGAAAAAAAACACGTATTAAGATCAAAGGCGATGTTGAGTTGCAACTAAAAACGTTAAACAATTCAAAGCAATATCAAAAGCAGCTCCAAAGCTACATTGTTCCGGTAAGGCACATTCCCAATGGTTTTTTCGTAGGAGGTATGCTTCTGTCAAAAAAAGAACTGAAAACTGTTGTCAGAATAGACAATAAATGGTTCGAGTTTAAATTTCCACAAACACCATCCGTCATTTTCAATTCTTTGCTTGGTAAAGAGCATGCAAAAAAACTTCTTACTACGTATAAACGCGCGCTGGTGAGGGTAAAAAATGCTAATACCTACCAGGATGTAGCCCAATTTGATAAGCCGTTCAGTTTTTATCCCCAAAGGTGCCGGGGTCTATTGTCTAATTATAAGGTGAGCTATTATGGAAAATAGAGTATGTATTATTTGCGCTGAAACCAAGGAAGTTTCTCAATTTAATGAGGAGCACATGATCCCTGCCGCAATTGGAGGCAGGTTTATCATACACACAGTTTGCGAAGAGTGTAACAAGCATCTCGGGAAAACGATTGATAGCAAGCTCTTAAAGAATGCGGCCATTCTACATTATAGAAATATTTTTGGGTCAACCCGGCAATCATCAGGCTCTGTGCCCAACCCATTTAAAGGCAAGTTCCTGGATTCCGAGGGAAAAAATCAATACCTGGTTGATTATAAAGATGGAAAACTAGTTACACAAGCTCTGATAAAACCCGAGTTGTATGATTTACCGGATACTGACGGAGCGGCTGGAAAAATTACGATCCCTGCTGACAGAAAGCATGAAGCGGATGAAATTATAAGGAACTATCTAAAAAGAAAAGGCGTGGAAAATGGAGATTATACCCTACTCCATATGGAAGAAAACGAATCAAAAGCGATAGTGGAAATTTCTACCACAGTTGATGACAATACTTTCATCTTCGGCTGCGTAAAAATTGCATATGAAGCCATTCACTATCTTTTTCCCAATGCATTTAATGACCCTGACATAAATACGCTACGGCTCTTTCTTAAAAATGGCGAATTGACCGAAGCGTTAAAAAATATACTAGATACCGGATCGGCATTAAACACGTTTTATAGGGAAAAACTAGCTACAATAGAAGGATTAGGCCCGAACCATCATATACTACTTATCGAGAATGTGGAAGGAACAGGCCTGGTTTGTGTGGTACGGCTGTATGACTTAGTTTATGCGGTGGTACTATCCAAAGGGTTTAAACCTTTTAATCCTGGCCATGAAATAGTATTCGTTAATGACTGCCTGTCAAACCTGCATCGAACCAACTTCACACACCATGTTGTAGAAACGTCCTTTCAAATTAATCCTAATGGGTTACGACCGGAAATTTTTCAGAAAATACGCGACAATTCTCAGGATGCATTCAAATTAAAAGACAAAATACCGATTCACAATGAAGCCGGGGAATTGCTCTTTGATGACATTCATCATTTTGCAACCGCACTATTAGCTGAGGCCGGGAATATTTTTCCCTGGACAGTGCAAAGCGTAAAATTTGACCTCTTACAGAATACATATTTCTTAAAAGGCGTAGAAACACCATTGGTTCCGTTATTGTCAGTATGCCCGAAAATCGGAATAAAGTTGAAAAAACTCACCAACCACCCGCCAATTAGTACCGCTACCGAAACAAAACCTCGCAACCCCCTTCTTTAAACAGCGTCTCCAGAGTTTTCAGACCTCGCGGCCCAATACCTTTTGTTTGTTGTAACTTTTGCTTACCCACCTTAGTTAGATCATAAAGAATTTTATAGCCCTGGACGCGTAGCCGGTTAGATAGATAAGGCGGCAGCTGAACGGCTTTAATTTCCTGACCAAGAAAAGCTACAACCTTTTTGATGTCGCCCAGCATGCAGTAATCTATTTGTTTAAGCATGTCCAAAAACATGTGGAACTTCAACTCACAAATATCTATTAAGGCCTTGCCATAGCCAGGGTCGATGGTCATTTTTCTGCCATCTACCTCGTAATAAAAGCCCTGGAAATCGTTTTTAAACGCCTCCAGCTCCAGGGGGCTGAGGATGTGCCGAAGCATGCGCTGAAACTCCGAATTGTCAAGATATTTGCCTAAAGGACTACCTTCAATAGGCCCAAAATGTTTTTCCATACTTCTGATTTTTAAGGTTAGCCACCTCCGTCCACCAGGTTCTGAAAAGATAGCTGCGCGGCTGTGCAACGTGCCGCACAGCACTTGCTCAGTCATTTAAATAAATGTTCGCAGCCATGCCGGGCAAATAGCTCGGATAGCGTTTGTATAGATTTTGGGCCAAGGTCGGTATGCTTTTCAAAATACTGCCGGCCCAGCGCTTTAATGCGCAGCATGTTGTGGCAATCTATCCCGCACAGGTGGTTTCTTAAATAAGCCGGCAGGCTCATCACCTCGCGCGGATCTTCAAAGGCCTCCCTGGCGGCTTTTGGCACTCCCAGGCAGTGGTCTTCCACCACCTGCCGGTTGCGCACGATGCTAATGCGCTCTTTAAGGCCGTTCAGCAGCTCTTTGCTGGCATAGGCGTTAAAATAAACGGGTTGATTGTCGATGATAAAGGTAAACGGCCCCTGGTAATGGGCCGCCGCGGCCTCTAGCGGGCTGATGATCTGGGCTACGAGCTGCTTCTCGTAGGTGCTGAGCTCTGAGTAAAAGTCGCTGTCTTGCCCGAATGTTACATTGCTATTCATGTTGCTGATTTTTGAGATTAGCCACCTCCGTCCATCAGCAATGAGATGTTACAACTTTTCAAAGATATAGATTTTTATTTCCAATTCAATCGGTAAGAATTCACTCAATCAAATACCGGTTTAACTCACCAATTATTACCATTTAATAAAATAATACTATATTTTATTAACCGACAGTTTAAATTCTCTATATTTGCATCAGTTCTTTGATACTTTTGATTATCGATAACTAGGTCCAAAACCTATAGTGTATTAAGTTACACAACCCTTCGTGGTTCTGTCGGGAAGATGGAGTTTAGCTGACAAAAAAAGCCTCGGCCACATTGTTTAGTCTATAGCCTCTATTTGTTTTATTAATTCATTTTTTCAGACATCTTTACTGCCCTTTTTTTGGTAGCAGGATAAATTAGGGGTGCTATAAGCGAACAACGTTTATGGATTTAGTTACGGCTTCATTGAAGTGTAGCAGGCAATAAATGCCGTATACTAAAAATGACAAAAATAATCAAAAGTCTCGATGACCTTGAAAAAGGAATCGAGCATCTTCTATTGAAGAACCGTTGTTCGTTTTCGGACGAAGAAGTTGAAATGTTGAATTCTTGCATTGTACTTGTTAAGCAAGCTAGGGATTACCAAGATCTTAATTTTGTAATTAAGATCCTTGCAACTCTATCCAAGCTGTTTATTGCAGGAGATAAACTGAAAAACTTTTTTGAATGACACCCCTAATTAACCCAATTGTTATGGAACTTGGATCAGCTATAAAAAATTTCCGTATTCAGAAAGGTATTAAGCAAAATACTTTGGCTGAAAAGTGCGAAATATCTCAAACTTATCTTTCTCAGATTGAAAATAATGTGAAAGAGCCGAACTTATCTACTCTGCGAATTATCTCTAAAAATCTTGGGATTCCTTTACCAGTTTTGGTTTTCATGTCACTCGACGAAAGTGATATAACACCCCAGAAGCGTGCTTCGTATAAGCACATAGAAGCTTCTATTAAATCAATGCTTACTGCATTTTTTGCATAATGATTTTAACAAAAAAACATTTAGCTTATACTTTAAAAGTTCAAAGTAGCGAGATAGATTTTATTATAGCTAACATTGATTCCTTTTATCGTGAAAAAATTGAAATAAAGAAGGATAAAAATGGAATGCCTAAAACTAAAAATGGTATTGTCCAACAACGAGTTATTAACCCGTCCTTGAGAAGGTTAAAAGTTATACAATCTCGAATACTTCAAAATATTTTGCAAGGTTTACAGCTTCCTGATTATGCCTATGGTGGCGTTCGCGGTCGAGACAATATTCAAAACGCGAAGGAGCATCAGGGAAAGAAGTATAACTTTACAACAGACCTGAAAAGTTTTTTTCCTTCAATTCGGCAATCCAGAGTAAAAGAAATGTTTAAGAGCTACGGCTTTTCACCCATAGTTGCAAGACAACTCACCATGCTTACAACGTATAAAGGGAAGCTACCACAGGGAACTCCAACTTCGCCTATAATTGCAAATTTAGTTTTTGTAAAAACAGGGAAGAAACTACAGGAGTTTGCTAGGGTTAATAATTTGACCTTTACTTCCTTCGTGGACGATCTAACTTTTTCAGCGCCTACGGATTTTAAAGACAAAGCACATTGGATCATTAACACACTTATCGAGGACGGTTTTAAAATAAGCCATAACAAAACTTTTTATAAAACTAAAAATCCCAATGTTACCGGAATTATTGTGAAAAATAATAACTTGGACCTACCTGATTCTTTTCAAATTAAATTAGCATCAGTAGAGGGAAAAACGGAGATGCAAGTGAAAGGGCTGCAATTATATGCTAGCAGAGTACTAAACTCGCAAAAACGCGGTAAAAAGGTTGAAAATATTAAAACCGCACAAAACTCCTGATCTTCTCCTTACAAATCCTTTCCGTCAAATCACGCAGCAGCTGCACGCGCCCGGCCAACCATTCCAGATCTTCTTTGCTGATTTTGTATTCGGCTTTATAGCGGGCATCTACATAAGCTTTGCGCAGCAAGGTAAAGCGGGTCATTTCCTGCAGATCGCCTTTAGGGAATACCTTGCCAAATTCCATATTAAAGGCTTTGGCCATGCCGCCTAAAATCTCAATGTCGTGGGTTTTTGGCTTGTAGCCGGTAAAAACGAGCTGCACGGCACCGTAATAGCGCTCGGTAGCTTGATGGAGTAAAAATGCTGCTACCTTCCATTTTTCCTTTTTAAAATCAGTCTGGTAGGAATCAAAAAAATCATTAGCGCTGCTGAACCATTGATCAAAATCCTCCTGGGCCTTTTTGGCTATTTCGGCCGGGCTCAGATCCCGCTTTTCGGCCAGCTGGTAGCGACTGGTGTTAAACAGCTCTATTCCTTCCCGCTTAATGTCATCAAAAAAGTAATTGCCCTCGCCCAGGGCGCTGTTCACAAAACTAATCCCATGGAAAATGGGATGCACAGGAGTGGAAAGCTTGAGGTCATTCAATTTATCACCCAGAGCAAAAATAAAGCTGTCGGCATTGGCTTTTTTATCATCGCTCAGGATCACCAACAGATCGTAGTCTGATTTGTATTCGTAAGTGCGGCCGTTTTCAGTGTATTTGTGGCTAACCCAATTGCCGCGGGCAAATGATCCAAACAGGATAATCATCTCAATTTCTCCATACCGGGGCACCAGCGTGGCTTTTATGGCCTGTAATTCGGCCTGCTTATCGTCTGGCAGGTGGGAGAGGTCGGTTTTCATAGGTGATTTAAAGGTAACAGTTTTTTACCCTTATTAAATGGTACTAAAAACCGGATTTTAACAGATAAATTTTGATAACCTTTTAATCTCCGTTTAGCTGCTCCAGCTTAGCCTTCATAAAGTTAATTTCCTCTTGTTGGGCTGAGATGATATCCTTGGCCAGTTGTTGTAGTTCGGGGTCTTTTAACTCGGTTTCCTTAACCATTAAAATAGCCGCTGCATGATGTGGGATCATGGATTTTAGGAATTGTTTATCAGAAACAGCAGCTTGCTTTCTGATACCTAAGAAAAACAGGATGAAGAGTAAAATGCTCACCACAGCAATAATTAAATTCAGCTTTTGGTTTTGGTACATGCCTTTCATTAATATCAACTCTATTATAACCATCGGGGCCGCCATAACACCCGCCATGTACACCTGGTTAATGTTATTGATGACATTTTGAAAGGAATCTACCATTGAGTACATTAATACATACATTGCTATGTAAGATAAGATGGCCATCAAAAGAAGTTTTTTATAGTTTCCTTTGTGCGTTGGGTGGGTAGTGTGTTGATGCGTTGTTTCCATTTTGATGATGTTTTTAAGTCAATTCCTCAAAATTGCGTGCCAGTACCTGTCTTTAAAGAAAGAAGTAGTACTGAATATTAAGCTGGTAGAGTGGATACTGGCGGATGTAAGACTTTTTGACGATTGGCAGAGAGGTGGCCAAATCTACCCGGAGGTTTGATTTAACAATGAACTGCACGGCAGGCCTTAATTCCATATAACTACCGCCGGTTAGCCCTTCATGCATATGTGAGGCAACCTCCGCCCCATGCCTGGTTACCACGATAGGGCTATAGGTTTTACCAATAAACTCCGCATAGAGGTTTACATTGGTTTCATTGAAATTCTTATACCTGAATGGATATAAAAGGTATCCGAAGGATAAGCTATAATTGTACGCTTCCCCGTATTTTAACGCTAAACCTGAAGCCTCCTTATAAGAAAATGGCCTAATTATACCTCCCGTAAAGGACACAGCCAGCTTTTTAATCAGCACAGTAGAGATAATACCACCGCCAACACCCTTGTTATCCCCCATCAGGGTTACTTCTGCCTCGTCATGAGGCCTATCTGAATAAACACCGTTGCCATAAACAGCCATTCTGAAATGTCGGTGATCTCCGTCCAGATTCAGGAAGCGATACCTAAAACCCAGATTCACCGATTCAAACAAGTAGCTATAGTTTTTAGCAGGTGACGTAGGCATTATTGTACCCGACTGGCCAGTTCCGTCCTGGATAAAGTTATCGGGCAGCTTAACACCATGATGGTTTGATCCTGTGACCATCCCATTCAGCATCAACTTAGAGCTCACTCCATACATGAACATGGCTCCATTCCAGGCCCTAAGATTACCGGAGGTATAATACGCCTCGTTCATAAGCCTGACTCCAAGCGCATTTTTTGGAATAATGCTGGCCGGTTCAGAGTTAGGGTATAGCTCCTGAGCTAAACCCACGCGCCCCAGCACTAAAAAGGCAAAGATAGGTATGAACTTTTTCACAGCGTAACGTGATAAATGCGTGAAATGCTTGCATCGGTATTATGGCAGCAGGTTTCCGGCTTGCCGGTTTTAATACATTTCAAACTGGTTAAAGCACTGTATTTTTTATATTCTTTGCCGGAAGTCAGGCCCTTGTCCACAAAACGTAGCGAAATTGTTTTGCTTAACACCTGGTTCTTCACATCAACGAAATGATAAACACTATTCTCAAACTTAAAGTGGTAGTCATTTGCAATCTTGAGATCATCAAAGGAAAAATCCGCAACCAATTCTCCCACTGAGAATCCAGCGCCTTCCACCTTTCGACGGATGTCGTCGATCAAGACTGCCTGGCCGGGCTTAAAACTGAGATTAAACACTGCGTTTTCAAGGTCCACTTCAATGCGCTCGATAAAAGGCAGGGAACTTAGCGCTTTGTGCACGGAATTGGAACACATACTACAGGTAACCCCTGTAACTTTAACTCGCGCCGCCGTAAAGCCGGCATACGTCGAGTGAGATAAAATTGCACTTAGCAATAAAATGATCAGCTTTTTCATGTTAAAATAATTTATTTGCAACAGCTCTTTTTTATAAAAATTCTGGTTAATACATAGAATAATACTTTGAAAATTTTCATACTACAAATTTCGGCACGTGGGAGGCAGGA
The DNA here is from genome assembly GCA_044221905.1 of Bacteroidia bacterium. Lineage (GTDB taxonomy): Bacteria > Bacteroidota > Bacteroidia > B-17B0 > Aurantibacillaceae > Aurantibacillus. The sequence goes on along the minus strand of JBGAOE010000001.1, from coordinate 959,921 downwards.
ACCGTTATACAATTCCTGTTTGTTTTTATATTATTCTCCGCTTCAGGGTTTTCTTTCGTACTGGCAGCATTCATGCAAATTTGCATAAGCTTCATCACTCCCTTTATACTTTTCGGTATCGTATCCGGTAGCTGCTATTTTCTGCTGAATGTCGTCAACCGTTATCTGGGCCGAATCATAGCTAACTTTCATTTGTTTGGTTTCTGTATCCCAGTCGGCCGTTGAAACGCCCGGAACTTTTAATGCTCCTTCTATGGTTTCTTCGCACATTTCGCAATTTCCCCAAACTTTAAACTCAGTGGTGATCGCATTCGCAAGCGCCGAACCTTCTTGCTTCTTTTCGTCAGAAGCAACATCAACGCTGCAGGCGGTAAAAACCATAGTGGCAGCTAATGCTATAATATTTTTAATGTATTTCATAAAATGATTTTTTTAGATTAATAAAAGAGTGTATCGATCCCCCAAAGGGGAAATTCCTTTATACAATCAGATACGGATGGAGCGGGTACTAAGAAAAGTTGGCATGCCGGGGGGTTCCGGTGGGGCTTTGATCCGTAGCCCAAATTGCAGTTTCCGTACCGGGTTTAGATAAAAGTAGGGATCTGCTGTTAGTACAGTTACAAAATCGGGTAATGCTTTAGTGACAGTGATATTTGTGCTGGATGCCTGCTCTCCAAAAGCCTTAACTACAGAAGTTTTATTCTGGCAGCAGTCTTTGCTTTTCATCTTTTTACCACAACAGGCCTCTTCTTTATACTGATTTATGCCTATGGCCTTGAGTTTTCCACCACAATAGTGGAAGTTGATGGCTAAGCCGCAGGACGATACCAGGTAAAACAAACAAAATGCTATGGTGAAGATTTTTTTCAAGCGTATCAAATTTACAAAAAAGCGTTCAAATTTAATAAGTTACGGTTAGCCCCCCGCCGTAGCCCATATCGCTATCGTAATGGGTGGAAAGGGAAATGTATTTTGTTAAAATATAACGGAGACCTGCACTGTATTCAAGGTCGGAGTTAACCGTGCCCCATGCCCGTAAACGGGCCGTGAGCGGAATATCATCGCGGGTAATCTGGAAGCGCAAATTGCCGGTATGATCAACTCTAAAGTCGGCCATAACAAACCAGGGAAGGATGTATTGCAGACCAAAACAAAATACGCCCCTGTTATCTTTCGTATTTGTCTGCCCGAATATATTCCTTTCTGTTTCGATTGAAGATCTGTAGCGGAAATCCCAGCCGGCGTAGGCGATCAACCACTGCTTTTTGTCCAGGTAACGTCCTATGTGGCTTTCCGATTCGTAGCCTGTTCGCTCGTTTAGTCCCAATCGCCACTCTGTTTGCGCAAACCAGCGGGTGTTCGCAAAAGCCAGCTCGCCGTCACTTCCGTTGCTCTCCAGGGCTATCTCAGCCTGTGAATAAAAGCGCCGGTCGTCGTGGTACACTTTCCTTAGTGCTTTTTTAGGGTCGGGTATTTGAGGGTTGGGGGGCGAATCCTCATACGTAAAGATCCTGCCCATGCCGCTCATCATGTGGTATAGAATGTGGCAATGAAAGAACCAGTCGCCGTACGCTTCGGAATCGTGGAACTCAATGGTGTCAGTTTCCATCGGCATAATGTCCAGTACGTTTTTTAGCGGAGAATATTCACCCTGGCCATTCAATACCCTGAAATAATGCCCATGCAGGTGCATCGGGTGACGCATCATAGAATTATTGGTCATAATGATCCGTGTATTCTCACCTTTTTTTATGAGAATTTTGTCTGTTTCAGAAACAGTTTTATCGTCTATGGTCCAAACATACCGGTTCATGTTTCCCGTTAACTCAAAACGTAGGGTTCGTGTGGTTGCATCAGGCAATGTGGTCTTTTTTGGCGCTTTCAGCATCGTGTAATTAAGGGTTACAAGGTCAGATGTCGAATTGCCGTGCTGGCCATGCGCAGAGTGGTCGGGTTCAGAAGAGGCCTTTCCATTACCAACGATTTCAGGGTACATCACCGCATTCATGTCCATTTGTTGCAAGCTCATGTTCATGCCCATATCTTTCATATCTCCTCCCAAGGTCATCATGTCGTTCATCATTTTCATTCCCTCGAAGTACTTTAAAATTCCCAGAGGGTTGGCCAGCTTTTTAACGCCCTCCCCGATCCACAAAGAGACATGGCCGATCCGATCTTCAGACGTAGCGATGAATTCATAAGCCACGCCATTTTCGGGAACTTCTACCAGAATATCGTAGGTTTCGGAAACGCCTACAATCAACCTATCTACCTCTACGGGCTGAACATCCTCACCGTCCGAAGCCACCACGGTAATTTTACCACCTGCATAACTCAGCCAGAAATAAGTTGACGCACTACCATTGATAACACGCAGGCGCACTTTTTCACCAGGTTTAAATTTTGCATTCTGTTCTGTAGAGCCGTTTAAAAAGAACCGTTCGTAATATACATCGCTCACATCCATGGCGTGCATACGCTTCCATTCATTCCCGAATTTGGTCTTGAGATAGCCTTCCTTAGCGGCCAGCCAGTAGTTTTGTGTAGCCTTTTTCTTAATTCCATACCAATCAGTCGCGTTATGCAGCGACCTTTCTATCTGGTGGGGGTTCTCGTCGCTCCAATCACTTAAAAGCATGGTATATTCAGGGGTTATAGGTTCATTCTTCTTATGAATGATAAAGGCCCCGTACATACCTACCTGTTCCTGGAGCATGGTATGGGAGTGGTACCAGTAAGTTCCGCTTTGTTTGATGGGAAACTTATACAGGTGGGTTGAATGTGGCTTTGTGGGCGCAGTGGTCAGATAAGGCACCCCGTCCTGCTCATTAGGCAAAATAAGGCCATGCCAGTGAACTGATGTTTCATGGTGCATCCTATTGTGAATGTATATTTCTGCGGTATCACCTTCGGTAAATTCCAAAGTGGGAGCTGGAATACCACCGTTGATAGCAATAGCTTTCCTGCTCTTGCCCGTGTAATTGACGGTTGTATCAGTCACGTAGAGGTCGTAGCGAACACTCTTTTGAGCATTAGCTAAAGGAATAAATGCTGTAACCAGCAGTCCAAAGACCGCAAGTTTTGAAAGGGTTGGCTTCATTACAATTACTTAAGCGCTTCGGCTACTTTGCCGCAGGTTAACATTTTAGCACCGTAATAGGGGTTCTTTACCGCACTTTCCTTGCTGATCCAATTGGCCCCTTTGCCATCATTAAACATAGGGCAATGGTCGAGGTATACCGTATAATCCGGCTTAATCTTTTTCATTACTCCATACAAATTTTTGGAGAGACTTCCGAAATGCTCGCGCTGATGATCGATGTCTTTACTTTCGTTTATATGCCCGGCATCCATTTTAAGGTCAGAGAGGTGATTCATAAATACCGTATGTTCATCGCTTGATAAGCTCTCCATTTTTACCGCATTCAGAGCGTTTAATAGCTCCTTTGCCTTTGTAGAAGCGAGCGCCGCATTATCCTTTACAAGTGCGTCTTTTACTGCAAAATATGCTGAATAAAGCGGTTCAAGTTGATTCTTAGTTTGCTGGCCTTTTGCGGATTGATTGTCCGAGCCCTCATGATTATGGGCGTTTGACGTATTAGCCGCTAATTTAGATCGCTCATACTGGCAGCATTCATGCAACTTTGCATAAGCTTCATCGGGTGCAAGAAATTTTGGGTTATCATAACCCGCATAGGCAACACGCTTCAGGATCTCTTCAGGGGTGGTTTTTTTACTATTGTAAGTGAGCGAAAGCACCTTCGTATCGACATTCCAGGATCCTGCCGCAACCCCTTTTTTGTTCACAGCTGTTTCAATGCTCTTTTTGCACATTCCACAGTTACCTGAAACCGCAAATGTGGCGGTTGCTGCGTTTGGAAGGTTTTGCCCCCCGGTTTTAGATTCAAAATTCGAGGATTTGGCTGAAAAAACCGCCATAATTACAAGACTTAACGTCAGAAATGATTTGATTCTCATGTTATTTAAAATTTTAATTAATATTATTGTAAAACAGAAGCAAAATCAGGGCCAGTGGCTAGATATAAAGCTGCATCCGGCATTATTCCTTCGCTTGCCGCTTCCTGCAAGCTAACCTGTATTCGGAAGGGGTTATTCCCTCCATTTTCTTGAACTGGTTTGTGAAATGAGCCGGGCTGCTGTAGCCAATTTTATACGAAATTTCACTCAGCTTTAATTGGTCCTGCTCAATGAGTTCCTTAATTTTTTCAATTTTCAACTGTATAAGAAAACGCTCAATTGTTACCCCCTCGAGCTGGGAGAAAAGACCGCTCAGGTAATGGTATTCGTAAGGCAGTTGTGCTGCCAAATGCTCGCTAACCTTCAATTTCATCGTGAAGGTATCTTCACTAATAAGATTTTCCAGCAGGCTCTTGACACGTGCAATAATTTTAGCCCTGCTATCTTCAATTATGCCGTAGCCGAGCTTGCTTAGCTTGTTTTTTAGCGCTTTATACGAGCTGTCAGGTGGTTCTGCATCGAGGATGATCTCGCCACCAGGCCCGTATCCGGTTGCATTAAGCCCACAGTCTTCAAAAACCTCAAAAACTAATTGGCGGCATCTTTGCGAAACTAATCGCTTTACGAATATGGAATAAGACATTTCTTATTATTATAAATGATAAGGATTAAACCAGGTAAAGGCATACCTGCCTAGCTTATCAATTCATCAAATAAGAATAGCGCGGAAAGAAATAAACAAAGGGATTTTTGGTAAAGGGGGAGAATGATTATGCTTGTTTATACATAAGGCAGACACTTGCTCCGGAAGTACCAAGGCTGGTAAATACGTAACAATCTGGCTAAAATCAAGACTTTTAAAGGTAATCTGGGAGTAATGTTTAGCATTATCTGTTTTCGCTTTAAACCATTGAGATGTGGTTTTGCAGCATCCCTTTTTATGGCTTGTACTACTTTTATTACAATTGCATGCCTCTTCTTTAGAAATGGAAATTCCCCAAACTGAATTGGACACCTTTTTACCACAATAATGAGTGCCATATACCACCCCGATCGAGGTAAACAAAAAGTAAATAGTAAATATGAAAACCAGTTTATTTTTCACGGATATAAAGTAACGAAAAAAAAACGACAGCTAAGATTACTTAGCTGAAAATCATAAAATTATGTAAAAGATACCAGGAATTTTAGACATATCTTGTACTGTCATTAATCAAGCTATAGTAAACATGAAAACCAAAATTACCTCTACACTGATTTTCTTTGCGATCATTACCGGATATGCGCAACAAAACATAAAGCTCAATATCAACCATAAATTAATTAACCAAAATTTCGCCCTACAACAGGCATCTACCAATAATTTAGGCAATAGCTTTAACGTGGATAGAATGCAATACTACATGTCCAAATTCACTGTAATTCACGATGGCGGGCAAACTACCGATGCAACCGGTATATATGCGTTGGTTGATGCCGCAAATCCCTCCTTGATAGATTTAGGAAGCATGAATGTAACAAATGTGGAAGGCATTAAATTTTACATCGGTGTAAATACGCCTCAAAATAATCAAGACCCTTCCCTATGGCCTGCTTCTCATCCTCTGGCTCCCAAAAGTCCTTCTATGCATTGGGGTTGGGCATCCGGTTATTTTTTTATTGCCATGAGCGGAAATGGCGGATCGTCGCTTAATAACACCTATGAATTACATGGCCTGGGTAATGCTAATTACTTCAGCCAAACAATAAATACAGGCGCACTAATGGTTGGCTCTGACCTTGTTATTACGATCAATGCTGATTATGCTGAGGGCTTGAAAAATATCAATGTGGCCAGCGGAGTGATTTCTCATGGTTCTACAGGCCAGGCTGCTGTAATTATTGCCAACTTTAGAGACTTTGTTTTTTCTGCCGCCACTAATTCGACAAGTACAGGTATCAAAGAAAATTCTTTCTCCAACAATAACGTGATTGTATACCCTAATCCATCATCCACAGGGCTGTTTATTTTTAATACAACTAATTTACCGTCAAATGCACGGAATATCCAGGTTACCGATGTTACGGGCCGTTTGATTCGGAACATTGCATTGGAGGAAATTAATGGAACAGAGCTAAAATTGGATAACAAAGGCATCTTTTTTCTCAACTTAACGGACGGTGAAAAAATACTGCTGACCCAAAAGGTAGTATCTCTTTAAGAAAAATGTTTGTAAGCGTTCGGCTTAAAATAGCTGCTTTTTACATTCTTACTGCCGTATTTGGTACAGCCTGCTTCAACTCTGCCTCGATACTGCGGTCTGATGATTATACCGCCATTTCCGTTCCGGAAGGATTCCCGCCAGTTCAGTTTCCACAGGACAACGAGTATACCAAGACGCGTTGGCTTTTAGGTAAAAAACTATTCTATGATAAAAGCCTGTCTATAGACAATAGTATTAGCTGCGGCTCCTGCCATAAAGTGGAACTGGCTTTTAGCGATAATGTAGCATTAAGCGCCGGTGCAGGAAATAAGCCAGGCACAAGGAATGCCCCTACGCTGGGAAATGTGGCCTATCATCCCTATTATACCCGTGATGGAGGTGTTGCGAGCCTCGAAATGCAGGTATTGGTACCTATACAGGAACATAACGAGTTTAATATTAACATTCTTGAAATTGCGGAACGCTTAAAGAACAACCGTGAATATGCAGAGTTGAGCAAACAGGCGTATAACCGCGAACTGGATTATTATGTAATAACACGGGCCTTGGCTAATTTTGAAAGAAGCCTGATTAGCGGGAGCAGCAGGTATGACCGGTTTAAAACTTATAATGAAAGAAAAGCGCTGAGCGAAAGTGAAAAAAAAGGTATGGATCTCTTTTTTAGCGATAGAACAAACTGCTCTTCCTGCCACAATGGGTTTAATTTTACTAACTATGCTTTTGAAAGCACGGGTTTGTACGAGAAGTACGCTGACATCGGAAGAAAACGCCTGACCCTTGACGATAAAGACCTTGAAAAATTTAAGGTGCCTTCTTTAAGGAACATCGCTTTAACTGCCCCCTATATGCACGATGGCTCCTTACAAACATTAGAAGAAGTGGTCGAACATTACAATTCAGGTGGTAAGGCGAATGCTCATAAAAGCGATAAAATAAAACCGCTCAACTTAAGTGTAAATGAAAAAAAACACCTGATTGATTTTTTAAAGGCATTAACTGACACGAAGTTCATAAACAATTCCAAATTTAAAAACTCATAATGAAAACAAAGCTCTGCCTTGCCGCCTTTGTACTTTTAATATGCGCGCTTATTTACAGCTGCAAAAAAGACGCAAAAACGCCTGAGCCGGAAGAACCAGCTGTTCCGGCAGTTTACGATAATACTCCATATGCGATAAACCTGGGAGCATTTCCTGCGCCACCTATTGCTGCTGATAACCAATTAACCGTTCAAGGCGTTTTGTTAGGCAGAAGGCTGTTTTATGAAAAAATGTTATCAAAAGACGGTTCAATGAATTGCGCGAGCTGTCATATCCAAGAGTTTGCTTTTACGGATACTGCAAGGTTCTCATTAGGTGTTTTGAAGCTGAGGGGAAAAAGGCAAGCCATGACATCCTTTAACATGGCATGGAACGGAAATGAGTTTTTTTGGGACGGTAGAGCCCATCTTTTAAGAGATCAGGCCATTAAACCTATCCAGGATAGCCTGGAAATGCACGAAACACTTCCTGGAGTCATTGCCAAGCTAACAAATAGCCAGGCGTATAAAGACCAATTCGTGCGCGCTTTTGGATCAGAGGAAATAACTTCCTTAAAGATTTCATTAGCATTAGAGCAATTTATGAACTCCATTGTTTCAAATAGCTCCAAATATGACAAATCGCTTGCCAAAACAGCGACACTCACGGATAGCGAAGAAAGAGGGAAAAAACTGTTTTTTGGCGAGTACAACAAGTTCTTCCCTTCTACCTCGGGTGCTGAGTGCGCCCACTGCCACTCAGGTTTTAATTTTGAGAACGATGATTATATGAATAACGGCTTAGATACCGATTCGGAAATTAAAGACATTGGTCGTGAAAAGGTAACGAATAATCCCGCCGATAAAGCAAAGTTTAAAGTTCCTAGCTTAAGAAATGTGGCGCTCACAGCTCCCTACATGCATGATGGCCGCTTTAAAACTCTGGAAGAGGTAGTAGATCATTATAACACGGGGTTGAAAGCCTCCACGTATATAGATCCTGCACTTGAAAATACTCGTGGAACTGGACTGATGCTGGATTCACAGGAAAAGGCCGACCTTATTAATTTTTTAAAGACGTTAACTGACGAAACTTTAGTAACAAACCCAAACTACGCGAGTCCATTTTAGAAACCTCTTAAAGATTTGAGAAAAAGTATATTCATAGTTGTGTCAGGTCTTTTGTGTGTCATTATTTTTATTAATGCAACTGAAAACGCATCTTCAGGCTGTGATGCCCCTTTCGTTGGCGGTCACACTGGAGCTCCGGGAGAAACTGGCTGTAACGGCTGTCATCCTGGAACTTTAAATTCAGGCCCTGCCCAATTGAATTTTGATTTAGGTACCAATTCGTATAACGTCGGTCAAACCTATACAGGAACTGTTAGAATCAGCCAGCCAGGAATGCAAAAGTTCGGTTTTTCGGCTCTTGCTTTAAAAAACAGTAATAACACGTCTATCGGTTCCTTCAATTTAACAGAAGCGGTACGAACCCGGACTTACACTGATGGACCAAGAAAGTATGTCAGCCATACCCCATGTGGCGCAGACTCGTTAAACGCAAATTGCTGGGCTTTTACATGGACTGCACCACAAGTTAATGAAGGCCCGATAACCCTGTACCTTGGCCTTCTTGCAGCCAATCACAATCACAGCACTTCCGGCGACTTCAGTTATTCCGATAGCATCGTTCTAAATCCCGCTCCGTTTACTGCACTAATTGAAAATAGCCAATTATTCACTGCCCAAATACTTCCTGACCCGTCAAATCTCTTTTATTATATTCAAACATCTATTGCTTACAATTCCGAACAGGCCAGTTTAACGGTCCTGGATATGTCAGGAAAGACCGTTTTTTTTACCAAATATTCTGGAAGTTCATACAGATTAAATGTATCTGGATGGGAAAGGGGCATATATGTTTTGCATTTAAAGCAGGGCAAAAGCGAACTGCGCAAAAGAATACTAGTCTATTGAAACCTGTATGTTTGGGAGCCCTGTGCTTCTCTATAACAGATCTATCTTAAAATTATGCAAGAAACAAAATACCCATATTTATCAAAAATATTCCCGATACTAAGCATTTCTTGTACCTATCCGTTGGTATACGATTTGGGTCTGGACAACAAAAAGAAACCTATGAAACATTTATTACCATTACTCGTATTAGGGCTTATTCTATTCGGCTCGTGTAAAAAGGAAGAAAAACGCCTTCAAAAATACAAGGATGAAAATGACGCGGCAATGATGAAAATGATGGATAACATGGAGGGTGTTACCATGACCGAGGACAATGATCTTGATTTTGCCAGAATGATGATAGAGCACCATAAAGGCGGCATTGAGATGATCGATATACTTATGAAGTATAGCAAACATAAGGAAATTAGAGAAGAGGCGGAAATGGGTCGAGAAATGGATCAGATGAGTATTCAGAAGTTGGAACAATTTATTAACGCGCATGGCGCTCCCGTTAAAAGCGCAGATAATATGGCCTTTATGAACGAAATGAGGGCGATTATGACAACGATGCATCATAATATGATGGTTGGTTATACAACTGATCCGGATCTTGACTTTGCTAAGATGATGATCGCTCATCACCAGGGAGCGATTGATATGGCTAAGGTTGAAATCAATAGAGGATCTGATGCAGCCGCTAAAACCGAAGCGCAGGAAATATTAAAACAAGCAGACAGCATAAAGCAACTTCAGTCGTTCATAGACAGCCACGGTGGCCCTCAGAATCACGGTAAGAAGAAAAATAACAATTAATTTCTTTACTAAGATCGAAAAGAACGTGTTCGTTCTAATACGAATGCAGCAAGGCTTGTACAATCAATAATTTATAATTGCAATTGCCTAGTATTCTGAATTTTAATCTCCTTGAAAAGGGCGTAAAATTCCATGTGATGTAGATTTGCGATAATGGCCGTTTGAAGCTTTCAGAGAATTTAAGGTTTATTCTTAAATTCACAGCATGAAACTAGCTATTCGGAATATGGTGTGTAACCGCTGCATTATGGTTGTAAATTCTATTTTTGAAAAACACGGCGAAAAACCACTTTCAATCTCGCTCGGTGAAGTCGTTCTGCCGCCGGATAATTTGGCAGCCGATAAGCTGGAAAAAATCTCAAACGATCTTACCGCTGTTGGCTTTGAAATCATTGATGACAAAAAAGTTAAGCTAATCGAGAAATTAAAGAATTTCATTATCAAAAAAATCCATCACACCGATTTTGTCGATATGAAGTTTAACTGGTCGTCCGTACTTTCAGACGAACTGCGCTACGATTACAATTATTTAAGTGCTCTTTTTTCTTCTGTAGAAGGAATTACCCTGGAGCATTATATTATCATGCAGAAGATCGAGCGCGTGAAAGAGCTCTTGTACTACGACGAACTAAATATGAGTGAAATTGCAGATAAACTTGGCTATAGCAGTGTTCAGCACTTATCAAGCCAGTTTAAGAAGATCACCGGGGCTACCCCGTCCGAATTCAAAAAAAATCATCCGGTAGGTCATCCCCGGAAACCTCTGGATTCCATTTAATTCTCAGATCTGCACCTTACATGACCTTTTTCTCAATTAGGGGAATGTATTTTGCATGCTTCCCGATAAACAATATAAAACAAAGCTGGAATTATATAATAGATTCCGCGCTCCGGCCCGGTAACTTTGCCTTATAAACCAGAAGGTATGAAAACTTCAGAAAATATAAAGAAAAGATCGTTCCCGGTCCTGGAAATGACTTGCGCAGCCTGTGCCGTGAGCGTAGAATCCATACTAAAACACACCAAGGGTGTTAAAGATGCAAGCGTTAATTACGCCAACCAAACCGCCCTTGTAGAATGGAACGAAAAAGAAATAGACGTAAATGGCATTCAAAACGCCGTGAGGACTATCGGCTACGATATAGTTGTATCGGATGACAATGCAGACCAAATACAGCAAGAGGCCAAAGAACAAGCGTATAGCCAGTTAAAAAAGCGCACGATCTGGTCAGCGATCCTGACATTTCCGGTAGTGATCCTTGGCATGTTCCTGATGGATATGCCGGGTGCAAATTGGATTTCTATGATCCTTTCCACGCCGGTTGTATTTTATTTTGGGAAAGGCTTTTTTATTAGTGCCTGGAAAAAGCTGAAACATAAATCCGCAAATATGGATACGCTTGTTGCCTTGAGTACGGGAATAGCTTTTATTTTCAGCGCTTTTAATACCATTTACCCAGAGTTTTGGCATCAAAGAGGTTTGCATGCCCATGTATATTTTGAAGCCGCCTCTGTGATCATTGTTTTTATTTCACTTGGTAAGCTCCTGGAGGAAAAAGCAAAATCAAATACTTCTTCAGCCATTAAGAAACTAATGGGTTTGCAGCCGAAAACTGTAAAAGTCCTTAAAAACGGTACCGAAGCCGAAATCCCGGTTAATGAAGTACAAGTGAATGATATTATAGTTGTCCGACCTGGTGAAAAGATTGCGGTGGATGGTATTGTTGTTGATGGATCTTCTTTTATTGATGAAAGCATGATAAGCGGCGAACCTGTCGCGGTTGAAAAAAAGGAAAATAGCAAAGTGTTTTCCGGAACGATCAATCAAAAGGGGAGCCTACATTTTAAAGCGGAAAAGGTAGGCAGCGATACTTTGCTTGCCCAGATCATAAGGATGGTACAGGAGGCGCAAGGGAGTAAAGCGCCGGTGCAACGCCTGGTTGATAAGATCGCTGGTATATTTGTGCCTGTGGTGATCGGGATTGCCGTTCTGACATTTATTTCCTGGATGATATTTGGCGGTGAAAACGCCTTTACACACGCACTCTTAAATTCAATCACAGTGCTGGTAATTGCTTGTCCATGCGCTTTGGGTCTTGCCACACCTACCGCCATTATGGTAGGCGTTGGAAAAGGAGCCGAGAATAATATTTTGATCAAAGATGCGGAGAGCCTGGAGATAGGGCACAAAGTGAATGCACTGATCTTAGACAAGACCGGAACTATTACAGAAGGAAAACCGGAAGTAACCGACCTGGTATGGAATGACAATGAAAGCGAGGAGTTAAAAAATATTCTGTTTACCCTTGAATCCCGCTCCGAGCACCCTCTGGCACAAGCCGTTGTTAATAAACTTGACAACGAGAAGGTTGCGCTTATAGGACTTACCGGCTTTGAAAGTCTTACAGGTATGGGAGTAAAGGCTATAAAAGACCAGAGCGCATTTTTTATCGGAAATAAAAGCTTAATAAGCCGGGAGAAAATTTCGGTCTCTTCTAAATTAACGGCGTTTGTTTCCCAATTGCAAAACGAAGCAAAGACGGTTATTTATTTTGCAGATGCAAAAGAAGTGCTGGCGGTGATCGCTATTGCAGACAAAGTTAAGGAGAGTTCAAAAGATGCCGTCCGCACTTTGCAACAGAGGGGAATAGAAGTTTATATGCTAACGGGTGATAACGTGCATACCGCGAAAGCGGTTGCTGCACAGGTCGGCATTTCAAATTATAAAGCGGAAGTAATGCCAGCGGCAAAATCAGAATTCGTAAAATCTTTGCAAGCACAAGGTAAAATTGTAGCTATGGTTGGCGATGGGATAAACGACAGCCAGGCATTGGCACAGGCTGATATTAGCATAGCGATGGGCAAGGGTTCAGACATTGCAATGGATGTTGCAAAAATGACCTTGATCACGTCCGACCTGCGTTCCATCCCTAAAGCATTAAACCTTTCCAAGCAGATTGTAAATGGTATTCGCCAAAACTTGTTCTGGGCGTTTATTTATAATCTTATCGGCATCCCTATTGCGGCGGGCATTCTTTATCCGATAAATGGTTTTTTACTCAACCCTATGATAGCCGGGGCCGCTATGGCACTTAGCTCCGTATCGGTTGTAGGTAACAGCTTACGATTAAAACGTTCAAAGCTTTAATCAATTTCTTCAATACGAGCCCTGCTTTTCCAGCAGGGCTTTTTTATTTCTTACAAACGGTTAGCAAAGAGTAATCTTATAAATCATTGCAGCAATTGTATAAAACAAATGGCGCCTTCCAGAAATAATTTTGTCAAAAAAAATTATATGGAAACAACAACAGCTCACATTGCAATTCCTAACGCCAGGCGTTGGGCGGCATTAGCGGTTCTATGCACCGCGCAGTTTATGGTAATTATGGACACTTCAATTATTGGAGTAGCTTTACCCGCAATTCAAAAAGACCTTGGCTACTCAGCCACAAATCTCCAATGGATCTTCAACGCCTATGTTATTTTTCTCGGCGGTCTTTTGTTGCTGGGAGGAAAACTCTCTGATCTCTATGGTCCCCGGAAGATCTTTATGGTCGGTTTCGGCATTTTAACAGCAGCTTCCTTGTTTGCGGGTTTAGCCTGGTCAGAAATGTCTATGAACATTGGCAGGGCACTTCAAGGTGCAGGATCAGCTCTGATAGCACCAGCAGCATTAACCTTACTCATGACTATTTTTACTGATCCTAAAGAAGTCGGTAAGGCTTTGGGCTTTTGGGGTGCTTCCGCGGCGGCGGGCGGTTCTGCGGGCGTATTTTTAGGCGGGGTACTCACGGAATGGCTTTCCTGGCATTGGACGTTCCTGATTAATATTCCTTTGGGCTTAATAGTCCTGATGGTTAGCAGAACCTATCTCGTGAGAGGTTATACGCATAAAGGACGTCTCGATGTATTTGGAGCATTAATGGCAACTATTGCATTGGTTCTGCTGGTTTATGCTATCGTAGTGGCTGAAGCAGAAGGTTGGGGCAGTATTAAGATCATTTCTCTCTTTATAGTTTCTATTATTCTTTTCTTACTCTTTTTCATACTTCAAAAAAGGGCTTCAAGTCCATTGCTACCATTATCAGTGTTCAAAATTCCCAATTTATCCACCGGTAACTTGGTAATGATGCTTTTAGCAGCCGCCTGGATTCCCCTTTGGTTTTACCTGAACATCTATTTGCAGCAAGTGCTTCATTTATCTGCCTTTAGAAGCGGCCTAGCGCTTTTGCCTATGACAATCATCATAATGGTGATGATGACGAGCGTAACAGGTAAAATAATCGCTAAAATGGGCGTAAAAGGCACTCTGGTTCTGGGCTTATTGTTTCTGGCCGGGTCTTTGGTTCTTTTTTCGAACGTTTCGGAGACTGGCAGTTTTGGAACGGACGTTCTACCAGCCTCCATTTTAGGAGCCATTGGTATGTCCCTGGCATATATCCCCGGCACCATTACTTCGATGTCGGGAGCTAAACCGGAAGAAACGGGCCTGGCTTCGGGTATCGTTAATACATCGTACCAGATCGGTTCGGCCTTGGGTCTTGCTATCGTGGTAGCTATCAGTTCCGCGTTTACGAAAGACGCAACAAATATGAACAGTGGTATCCAGGTTGCGTTTATAGCAGCGGCGGTTATTAGTTTACTGGCGGTGCTTGTGGCCCTGTTCAGACTAAAAAAACTTGGCTAGAAATTATATACATATTTCCGGTAATTCTGTAATGCGCTAGGGTTCTTGTGATAGTAACTTTGTATAAGGAAACTACAACTATGAAAACACTAAAATTCAAATCAAACATAAAATGTATGGGTTGCGTGGGAAAAGTAACGCCATTCCTGGATGCCAAAGAGGGAATCAACAAATGGGAGGTGGATATTTACACGCCTGAAAAAACCCTAACCGTAGAAACTGACGATCTTACCGCTGAGGATATAAAGAAAGAGGTAGAGAAAGCCGGATTTAAAGCGGAAGAGGTTACGAGTTAACCCAAGCATGATAGCCCTGGCCTCATTCTGTGGTCAGGGCTTTTTTATAAAGATCAATGACGTCCCATACCACCGAGTAGATGCTTCACAACCACAAACACAAAAAGAAGCGCCACGGCGATAATCAGATACACTTTTAAAGATTTGTTATCGTTCGATCTTGTCTCAACCGAAACAACATTACCGCAGGTAGCCTTTTTTGTTTTGCCCCACGGTTTAAAAACTGAAATTGTGATGATAGCGAGTAATAGAAGAAATGCGGCTCCCGAATTGGCTACGAGTTGTAATTTAAGTCCGGGAAGTACGGTTTTAAAATCCCCTGTGGCAGAAGCTGCAAGCGAAAGTTCGCCAATAGGCTTCATGTGCAATAACAAAGCCACCGTAGCAAAAAGAGTTAAGATCAGCTTAACAATAATCCAATAGTGTTTAAAAAGTCCCCACTTAGTGCCAACAGCCTGAATGATCCCAGTAACTAGAGATGCGAGGCAAAAGGGAACGACAACGAACCAACCGATCAATTCCATCGCAAGATAAGAAGCGCGCGCGAGTAGAAGATCAGCACTTGAAATTCCGGCAATTGCCAGAACGACAAATACGGTAACAGCTCCAAACCAACCTACAGAAACTGTAACGTGTGTGGTTAGCATCAGTCGGTTTAGGCGGGGGGACATGATAAAATTAAAATTTTTCATTGTGCGTCATTCAAAAATGATAGATATTCTAAATCAAAGGAATGAAATATCTTGTTATAGTCAGAATTTATTCTCTGTTATTTTTCCTCTAACTTTAAGTGCTGAAAGAATCCAAATTTCAAATAACTAGGCTTAAATGTGGTTAACTTAATTGAATAGGTTTTCTTAACATCTTAACTGCTTGAAGATCAGCCAAAAAATCATATCCTCGGGCCAACATAGAGCCGCTTTTCTTTGAGCGATCATGAGGAAAACGGCTTTTATTTTTTCCTAAATCCCTTGATAATTGTGTTACGTAGCCGAACACCGAATTACTTTTCGGTTCGATATGCCTCTTTTTTCGCATCGTATAACACTCCAAGGAGGGAAATAATATTTTGGAAGTTTTGCTTGCCGTAGTAATTCTAGGATTCCCACACGGGCACGAGGTTGCGGCGCTGTAATAGGCGTGTTGAATGAGCTTTTCCCGCTTCGATAATCTGTTTTTAAGTTCATGTAGTTTCTTGTAGAACGTTCTCTTTTGCCTGCTTCATCTATAATGACGAACTCTCAGGGCTAAAAAAACTCTTTTGTTTTCTAATTTCAACTATCTTAGAGGCTAATGGATTTTGCCGCTTTATTTTTATACTTCAAAAGTTATAATTCTCTTTCCAAAGAGGCTGAAGAAGAAATTGCCGTAGTATCATCCATTATTACAATTAAGAAAGGTGCTGATCTGCAACCCATCGGTCATACCTGCAAAACCATTTATTTTATCAATAAAGGTCTTGCCCGTATCTATTATTACAAAGACGGGAATGACATTACGGAGAGCTTTTCTTTTGAGAATAATATAATTGCACGAATAGAAAGCCTGTTTTCGGGCAAGCCCTCGCGTAAAGCCATCCAGGTATTGGAGGATAGCGAGTTTATTGCCATCAATGCTACCAAATTGTTTAAGCTCTACGATACCTTTCCTGAAATTGAACGTCTATTTCGCAAAATATTTGAAGCCAGGTACGTTGATACAGTCCACCGGATCGAAGGAATCCAATTTCATACAGCCGAAGAACGTTATAACGACCTTATCCAACAGGCTCCTGACATCCTGAAAAGGGCGCCTCTAAAACACATTGCTTCCTATCTTGGCATTACACAAGTGAGCCTGAGCAGGATCAGGGCAGGCAAGTGATTATTTATCATATGTTAAAGGATTTGCTCTAAGGCCAGAGCATCTTTGTGGAAACAATTTATCCATGAAGTTACTTATCATTTTAAACGAAGGGCCTTATACCAACGAACGCTCCTACAATGGGCTTCGCACCGGCCTGCAATTCCTGGCACAGATCAAAGATTGCGAGGTTAACTTTTACTTGTTTTCCGATTCGGTTGCCTGTGCTGTCAAAAATCAAAAGCCTTCCGCTACAAAGTACAACGCTGGAGACCTAGTTGCCGAACTGGTTGGAAAAGGTGCAAGTATCAAACTCTGCAAGAGCTGTATGGAAGCCAGGGGTGTCAGTGAATTAATTGATGGCGTGCAGATCAGCAATTTAAAAGAGTATACAGAATGGGTGGTATCGTCCGATAAAATCATGAGCTTTTAATAAGATGGAAAATTCAGAACAAAAAAATCATTGGGAAAATGTTTATCAGAATAAACAACTCACCGAAGTAAGCTGGTATCAACCCACACCAAAAACATCGTTGGATTTTATTAAAGCAGCTAATTTATCCAAAGACGCGGCCATTATTGATATAGGTGGCGGCGATAGCTTTTTAACCGATCACCTTTTAGAAATGGGTTACACAAATCTCAGTGTTTTAGACATTTCTGAGAAATCTTTAAATCGGGCAAAAGCCAGGCTTGGACAAAAAGCAGAGCTTGTAACATGGATCGTATCGGATGTTACGGAATTTAAACCCCAAAGCAAATATGACCTCTGGCATGACCGCGCGGCTTTTCATTTTCTTACAACCGGAGATAAGATCCTTAACTATTCGGCTCTTGCTGCGAATGCAATTAAGTCGGGCGGATGGCTCATTATGGGAACTTTCTCAGAGAATGGGCCGAAGAAATGCAGTGGACTTGAGATAAGGCAATACGGAGAAGCAAGCATGAACCGGGTTTTCCAGGCTTCGTTTGAGCGTGTAAAGTGCATTACCGAAGATCATCCCACGCCGTTTAGCACGACCCAGAATTTCCTGTTTTGCAGTTTCAAAAAAGGTAGGATTTCTTAGACTTATATAACTAGGCTTAACTCGACGTGGCCTGAAATAAATAAGGAAATGATAGAGAAGAGATGTGTCTTAGTTTTATACGACTCACCCAAATACATCCCTTTTTTTTCGTTTCCATCGCCGTTATTTTGCTAAATTTGAATTAAAAACCATGAAAATGAGATTTTCCATTATTATTGCTTTCCTGTTATTTGCCGCGACTGGCTATTCACAACAAGCCAAAGATAAACGTGTTCAAACCGTGGTTATAAAAACAAAAATCTATTGTGATCATTGCAAGATCTGCGAAAGCTGCGGGGGTCGTATTCTAAAACAACTCTATAATGAGGACGGAATTAAAAATACGGAAGTAGATTCAAAAGCCAATACCATAAAAGTAGTTTACGACACGAAAAAAACAAACGTCGAAAAGATCAGAAGCCTGATTTCCCAGATGGGGTTTGATGCCGACAATACGCCAGCCGATCCAAAAGCAGTGGCAAAAATTGATGATTGCTGTAAAAAGCCTTCATAGTAAAGGTTTTGCTTGATTTTTCTATGGTTTTCATCTAGATTTTAGGTAAAGCAATAATCCGTATCTTTGTGAAACTGAAAAAAGTAGTCGCCATATTCCTTTTATTACAAATTGTAAGTAATAATGCTTTCGCAGAAGAATTGCTGAAGATGCCCAAGCTCTTTACGCATTTCTACCACCATGCGAACGAACATAAAGATGCCGGCAATTTCCTGGATTACCTCCACAACCATTATTCTGATCATCATAAAAACAATGCCCACGAAAAAGGTCATAGCGATGAGGATAACGATTGCAACCTGCCTTTTAAACATTGTAACAATTGCTGCGTAAACATTCACTCCGCTGCTGTAGGCTTTACGGCTTCCTATTTAATAGCTGACTATAACCTCTATCAATTCTCATCTTCTACTTTCGTTTCAGAGGATGATCGTATCGAAAGCCAGGATATCTGTTCTATCTGGCAACCACCCAAGATCAATTAATGAATTCATATATCGCGCTTCCGTGCGATTATAATGTATTGCCGCGCTTTGCAGCCTGATAATACGTATTTATTCATTTTTAATTGATTCAGAATGTTAGACAAAATAATCTCGTTCAGTATTAAGAACAAGCTTATCGTCGGCCTGATGACGCTCGCCCTGGTTATATGGGGAGTTTGGAGCGCCACACGACTGCCGATTGATGCTGTACCCGACATCACAAACAACCAGGTACAGGTGATCACCGTATCACCTTCATTAGCTGCGCAGGAAATAGAACGTTTGGTAACGTTTCCCGTAGAGCAAACAATGGCAACCATTCCCGGCATCGAGGAAGTGCGGTCATTTTCACGCTTTGGCCTTTCTGTAGTTACCATTGTCTTTAAAGAGCACGTAGATGTGTATTGGGCAAGGCAACAGGTAAACGAGCGACTGACCGAAGCCAAAACCATTATTCCGGCCGGTGTTGGCACACCGGAATTGGCACCGCTTACCACAGGATTGGGTGAAATTTACCAATACGTGATTCATACCAAAAAAGGCTATGAGAAAAAATACACAGCTATGGAACTGCGCACTATCCAGGATTGGATCGTTCGTCGCCAGTTGCTGGGAACTGAAGGTGTTGCTGATATTAGCAGTTTTGGCGGCTATTTAAAACAGTACGAGATCGCGCTAAATCCTGAAAAGCTTCGCAGCATGAATATCAGTATAAGTGAAGTATTTATTGCGCTGCAAAAAAACAATCAAAATACCGGCGGGGCCTATATTGATAAAAAACCGAATGCTTATTTTATTCGGAGCGAAGGCTTAGTTGGCACTATTGAAGACCTGGAACGTATCGTTATAAAAACCAATGCTAATGGCATCCCTGTTCTTATGAGGAATGTGGCAACAATTGGCTTTGGGAACGCTACCCGTTACGGAGCCATGACCCGAAATAACGAAGGGGAAGTTGTAGGCGCGATTGTGATGATGCTTAAAGGTGCTAATTCTTCTAAAGTAATTGCAAACGTAAAAGAGCGGATCACCCAAATTGAAAAAACACTGCCGGAAGGAGTGGTTATTGAGCCGTTCCTAGACAGAACAAAATTGGTAAACAATGCTATCGGCACCGTCACAAAAAACCTTGCTGAAGGAGCATTGATCGTGATCTTCGTTCTCGTGTTATTATTGGGTAATTTCAGGGCGGGCCTGGTAGTGGCGTCGGTAATTCCTTTAGCCATGCTCTTTGCGATCTCCCTGATGAACCTCTTTGGCGTGTCAGGAAATTTAATGAGTTTAGGCGCTATTGATTTTGGATTGATTGTAGATGGAGCCGTAATCATTGTGGAAGCAACCCTTCATCATTTAATGTTACGCAATCGCAATAAAAAATTAACGCAAAATGAGATGGACACCGAGGTTTATGAATCGGCATCTAAGATCAGGAACTCGGCGGCCTTTGGGGAGATCATTATTTTAATCGTGTATTTGCCAATACTGGCTTTAGTTGGCGTAGAGGGCAAAATGTTCCGGCCAATGGCGCAAACAGTCTCGTTTGCCATACTTGGAGCCTTTATCCTTTCGCTTACATATGTACCAATGATTTCTGCATTGTTCTTAAATAAAAACATCATACACAAACGTACAATTTCTGATCGCCTTATGGAATTCTTCCAGCGCATATATAACCCCATGCTTTTAATGGCGCTCAAAAGAAAAGCAGCAATTATAATATCAGCGTTTGTGTTGTTTGTCTTTAGCTTAATAGTTTTTCTAAACATGGGTGGAGAATTTATTCCAACATTGGACGAAGGAGATTTTGCGGTAGAAACAAGAGTATTAACCGGCAGCTCTATTTCACAAACCATTGAAGCTGCATTACGGGCGGCGAAAATTTTGAAAGAGAAATTCCCCGAAGTAAAAGAGGTGATCGGAAAGATTGGTTCGGGCGAAATTCCCACAGATCCCATGCCGGTTGAGGCTTGCGATTTAATGGTGATCCTGAAAGACAAGTCAGAATGGACAAGTGCTTCTAACCGTGATGAGCTTGCCGAGAAAATGTCAGAAGCACTAGAAGATATTCCCGGAGTAACATTTGGATTTCAACAACCGATTCAAATGCGTTTCAACGAATTGATGACTGGCGCGAAACAAGATGTTGTAATAAAAATATACGGTGAAGGTCTGGATGCTTTAACACAATATGCAGCAAAGGTTGGTAAACTTACAAAATCTATTGAAGGAGCACAGGATCTCTATGTTGAGCAGGCCACAGGTCAACAACAAATCGTTATTAAATTCGACAGGGATAAAATTGCGCAGTTTGGTTTAAACATCGAAGATGTGAACCAGGTTATTAAAACAGGTTTTGCTGGAGAAAGTGCCGGATTGATTTATGAAGGAGAAAAACGCTTTGACCTGGTAGTACGGTTAGAAAAGGAAAACAGGCAGAGCATTGAAGACATTAAAGATCTGTTTGTTGTGGCGCCCAATGGAAATCAAGTGCCTGTCTCACAGTTGGCAGAAGTTAAGTTTGAGATCAGCCCGAACCAGATACAGCGGGATGACGCCAAAAGAAGAATAACTGTTGGTTTTAATGTGAGAGGCAGAGACGTGGAAAGTGTAGTAAAAGAAATGCAGGCAAAAGTAGAAAAGGAAATTAAATTCAGCCCGGGCTACTACCCGACATACGGAGGAACATTTAAGAACCTGATTGAAGCCAGGCAGCGCCTGTCGATTGCAGTTCCTGTGGCGCTTCTGTTAATCTTCATGTTATTGTATTTTACGTTTAGGTCACTCAAACAAAGTTTATTGATCCTAACGGCCATTCCGCTTTCTGCGATTGGGGGTGTTTTCGCTTTATGGATTAGGGGGATGCCATTTAGCATCTCTGCCGGAGTGGGCTTTATAGCCTTATTCGGTGTAGCAGTGCTAAATGGAATTGTGTTGATAGCAGAATTTAATAGTTTAAAAAAAGAAGGAATGACAGACTTAAAAGACATCATCTTAAAAGGCACCAGCACACGTTTACGTCCCGTAATCATGACAGCGCTCGTAGCTTCATTGGGTTTTTTACCAATGGCTTTATCCCACGGATCAGGAGCAGAAGTACAAAAACCTCTAGCTACAGTTGTTATTGGCGGCTTGGTTACAGCAACGCTGTTAACTCTATTGGTATTACCTGTTTTATACCTATTGTTTGAAAGAATCGGAGAGAAAAAGGTTGGTTTGTCAAAAGGACTAGCACTAATAATTTTTTTATTGCCTGCCCTCTGCTATTCTCAAACCAACGAATTAACCGCTCAACAGATTGTTGACAATGCCTTAAAAAACAACAAGGGTATTGTTGCGGCCACCTATGAAGTTGACTACAGCCGGGTTTTAAAGAGAACATCATCGGATATTGGCAAAACGAATATTTCATTAATGCACGGCCAATACAACTCGTTGAATACAGATAATAATATTACCATCAACCAGAGTATTCCGTTTCCTACAGTGTTCTCTAGTCAGGCTAAGCTTAACGCAGCCTTAGTAAAAGGGAGCGAATTAAAATTACAGGTAAGTCAAAATGAACTGATCAGCCAGGTAAAGGCAGCCTATTACAACTTACAATATTTGCAAGCCGAACGAAAGCTCCTTAACACGCAGGATAGCATTTACAGCGCCTTTCTTAAAGCGTCTGAATTACGTTTAAAAACGGGTGAAAGTACCCTGCTTGAAAAAGCAACAGCTGAAACCCAATTTATGGAAGTGCGGAATTTGCTTGCACAGAACGCCGCCAATATTCGTATATACCAATCACAGTTACAAGCCCTGTCAAATTCTAAAAGCGAAATAGAAATAAGCAATTCAGATCTCGTAAAAATTGATCTTGCCCTGCTCCAGGATAGTGCGAGTATTGCTCAAAATCCTGCTTTAGCCTATTTGAAACAACAGATTGATATTACTTATAAGCAGAAGAAAGTGGAGACCGCCAAAGCCCTTCCGGACTTTAATATCGGCTATTTTAATCAATCGTTGATCGGTTATCAAAATACAAATGGAACCGACCAGTACTTTGACGCTTCAAAGCGGTTTACGGGCTTCCAGGTAGGTATTTCTATCCCATTGTGGTTTGTTCCTCAAGCTGCGCGCATTAAGTCAGCTGGCATAAATCAGCAGGTAGTGCAAAGCAATTACGAACAGTACCAGGTAAATATTCAGGGTCAATATAATCAGGCCATGCAGGAGTTTTTAAAGGATAAAAACACAATTGCCTACTACGAACAAAACGCCTTGCCGAATGCAGATCTATTGATTAAACAAGCCGACAAAGGATTTAAAAGCGGTGAGATTGGTTACGTGGAATATCTACAGGTTTTAAAGAATGCCTTATCTATAAAAGCGAATTATCTACAGGCACTAAATCAATACAATCAGAGTGTGATAGCACTCGAATTCTTAATGGGAAAAAATAAATAATATTAGAAAAATGAGAAAATCAATCATATACAGGGCCCTCGCAGTTTTAGTGGTGACCCTATTCCTAACATCTTGCGGAAGTATAAAAGAAGAAATGGCAGAAGATACGCATCACGATGAGAAAGTAAACACGGTAGAGCTTACCGATGAACAATATAAAATTGTGGGGGTAGGACTTGGCAACATAGAAATGAAATCCCTGAGCGGGGCCATCAAAGTGAATGGTATGTTAGATGTGCCGCCTCAGAACCTCGTGAGTATTTCTGCGCCAATGGGAGGCATATTAAAAAGTACCGAATTGTTACAAGGGCTTAAGGTGAAAAAGGGAGAGGTAATTGCAGTGATGCAAAATGCGGATTATATCCAATTGCAACAGGATTATCTAGACACTAAAAGTCAGTTAGAATACCTCGAAGCAGAATATAAAAGGCAGGAAGAGCTGGCGAAGGAAAACGTGAATTCACAAAAAACGCTGTTGCAGTCAAAAACGCAGTATCAAAGTATGATGGCAAAAGTAGGTGGTCTCAAGGCTAAACTATCATTACTCGGCATTAATACAAGCCAGATAGAAACTGGTAATTTTCAAAACACAATTACTTTATATGCACCTATTAGTGGTTATGTAACCCAGGTAAACGTCAATATCGGTATGTTTGTTAATCCAACAGATGTAATGTTTAAGATTGTAGATACAGAACACCTGCATGCAGAGCTTACTGTTTTTGAAAAAGATGTTCCTAAACTAAAAATAGGTCAAAAAGTGCGCTTCACATTGGCAAACGAAAGCGTTGAGCGTATTGCCACAGTATATTTAATAGGGAGGGAAATACAGGAAGATAGAACGGTTAGAATTCACTGCCACCTGGATAAGGAAGACGATCAACTGCTCCCAGGCATGTATCTAAAAGCCTATGTAGAAGCGGGAACTCAAAGTGTACCAGCCCTACCAAATGAGGCTATTGTAACTTTTGAAGGCAACAACTATATTTTTGAAAGCGTATCTTCAGATGAAAAAGGAACACATCATTTTAAGATGATCCAGGTGATTACCGGAGTAAGCGAATTGGGCTACACTGAAGTTCAACTACCTAAAGGAATAAACACTGAGAGTTCGATGGTTATAAAAGGCGCTTATGATATTTTATCTAAGATGAAGAACAGTGAAGAGGAAGAAGGGCATGCTCATTAAATAAACCACGGGCTTTGATTTTTGCAATAATAAAAGAAAACCGTATTTTTGATTGAATAAAGGTGATGGGGTTCACCTGGAACCGCCCTGGTGCTGATAACTCCTACTTAACGAATAATTTATTGTTATGAGTAGGATTTTATTTTTAATAGGCATTGGTGGATTTGCTGGCGGAATCGCAAGATATTTAATTGCAAACTATTTTCACCGGGTTCTGCCTTCTTCGTTTCCTTACGGTACATTTTTTATAAACATCATTGGCTGTTTAGCCATAGGATTGGTTTACGGCCTTTCAGAAAAATACCGATGGTTCACTCCTGAATTACGTTCATTTTTAGCTGCCGGTCTATGTGGTGGATTTACAACATTTTCAGCATTTGCTTTCGAAAACTTCAAATTATTGGAATCTCGCCAATATTTTATATTTGGCATCTATAGTCTGGTTAGTTTCGCGCTAGGATTAGTTGCGGTATACATGGGATTAAAACTGACGAGAATCTGATTTACCTGTATTAAGTGATCCCTAACATAGATTCGCGTGAGTTGATATGGGTGTTGAAGCACTAACATTATCTGTGAATCTTTAGTCCTTTATCCACATAGTACTTTTCAATCTCATCCCACGGTCCAAAGGAATGCTGTTCTTCGGTAAATGCATCGGGATATGGTCCCTGAAAGAAGTCGATAGGTTTGGTTTCAACGTTAGGATAAGAACTGTAAGGAGTTTTTGGCCTGGTATGAATTCGGCCATCATTAATAAATGCAGCCACGTCCAGCGCTTCCTGATCTGTAAGCGTGGGCTCATTGTAGTTTGTCTTTAGGTTTGGCATATTGAACTTTATAAAGCTCGCTGCCTTTATTACCCTGTGCATACTGGACGTTTCTTGATAACTTTTTTTTCCCCACAACGGTGGATACGTGTAAGTTGTTCCCTCGGCATTCATTTGACCTTCACCGTTGGGCTGATGGCAACTTTTACAATGGGTGTCATAAACGGCGGCTCCTCTTTCAGGATTGGCCGTTAACCCGGCATATTTTACATTTTTTAAGCCGTATCCTTCATGTTTCGCTGGATCGTAACCATCGCCAATCCATTTAATATAAGAAACGATAGCTGTCATTTCCTTGGAGTTTAAAGGTAAGGGATTTCCACTGTGAGGACGCTCGATACAGTTATTGACCCGTTGCTCCATTGTGAGAATCTGATCTTCCCGGGCTCTGTATTGGGGATAAGTACGGTGTGAATCAAAAAAATTCAATCCGTATGGCTTTTTACCTCCTTCTAAATGGCAGTTGGTACAGTTCATTTTATTGTTTAAGTTTTTGCTGACGATCCCCTCAGGCCCGATATAATAGGCCGTATTATTAACAAGCCGGGCTCCATATTTAACAGCCAGGCCCCAATCGTCATTTTGCAGAATACTGGTATCAGGCGGGGTGTATACTTGTTTTTGAACACTGATTTTTTCCGTAGCTCGCGATTCTTGCTTCACAGTGTCCTGTGTCTGGCACGAAACAACAATCGTTATCATTAAAGCACCCAGAACTTTTTTCATTCGATAAATGCCCTAAAGTAGCATTTTTTTCTTAATGTAATCCTGAGCAAAATCAATTGATGAGGGATTTATTTTGGGTGGAAATCAGTGAAATTCCTTCAAAGTTTCTTCTAAATTCAATCCGTATCTTCGTTTCCGTGAAAATCCTAATTATAGAAGACGAAAAAGAGCTGGCCTCAAGCATTGCCAATTACCTGGAAGGGCAAGGCTATCGCTGTGAATTTGCTGAAATCTTTGATCAAGCGGTGAATAAGATCTCCTCCTTTCAATATGATTGTGTTCTGCTTGATTTGATGCTTCCGGGTGGCAGCGGCTTAAAAGTGCTGGAAGAAATTAAGAAACAAAATAAACAAGATGGAGTTATTATTATATCCGCTAAAGGCTCTTTGGAAGACAAAGTAACCGGCCTGGAAATGGGTGCAGATGACTACCTCGCTAAGCCCTTTCATCTTTCCGAATTATCGGCACGCATTCATTCCTTGCTCCGCCGTAAACAATTTGGCAGTTCAGACATTTTAACAATGAATGAGCTACGCATCGACGTACCTGCAAAAATGCTTTCGGTAAAGGGTGAGACCGTAAGTCTCACAAAAAAGGAGTTTGAGCTACTATTATTGTTCATTGGCAATAAAAACAGGGTTATTTCTAAAAATGCACTGGCCGAACATCTATCAGGCGACATGGCAGATATGTTGGATAACCATGATTTTGTATATGCCCACATCAAAAATCTAAAGCGTAAATTGAAGGAAGCAGGGTATAATAACTATCTAAAAACTGTTTACGGAACAGGCTACAAATGGGAGATATGACTAAGCTGTTAAATAAACCACTGAAAACGTTTATCGTTTTTACCTGTTTGGTTCTCGCTTGCAGTATTCCCGCCTATTTTTACCTCGTGGAATCCATTTGGATTGATGAATTGGATGATCACAATGAATTCTTAAAAGAACAAATCCAGACGCGTTTTGATGGAAATAATCCTGACGAGCTGAGTATGAAAATTGCGCTGTGGAACGAAATTCAGGGTGCTTCTCAAATTTCATTAGCATCGGGGTTTCGAAAGGACAGTGTCTATATTATCGAAAGGGAAATTCCAGATAGGGGAGCAATTGAACTTGAACGTTTCCGGGGACTATCTTCAATTATCTCTTTAAACGGAAAGCCCTACAGCGTTACTATAGAAACAAACGTTGAAGAAGTGCATGAAACGGTATTTGCGATTTCAGTAATAACAGGCTTATTCGTTTTATTACTTATAAGTGGGTTTATCTTGCTAAACAGGCGATTGTCAAAGCGGATCTGGGCACCCTTCTCTGACACTTTGGAGAAATTAAAACAATTTGACCTTAATAGAGCCGGTACTATTGGTTTTTTGGAAACCGACATTAAGGAGTTCGCAGAATTAAATGGTGTGCTTGAAAAGCTTATAGGTAACAATATCCGGATTTATAAGGAGCAAAAAGAATTCACTCAGAATGCATCCCATGAGCTGCAAACGCCATTGGCACTCCTTAAATCCAAAATTGATTTACTCATACAAGACGCTTCTTTGACTATCGGGCAACGTAAAATTATTGAATCATTGGACAACTCCATTTCCAGAGTAACCCGAATCAATAAAAACCTATTACTGCTCGCAGGAATTGAAAACAGGAAATACGAAAGCGAAAGAGTCAATTTAAGCGAACTTGTAAGATCGGGCGTAGGCATTTTGGTTGATTTTGCGGGGGATAAAGACTGTACCATTTCAACAAAAGTACAGGAAGGAATAAGCGTAAAATCGAATGAAAGCCTTGTTGAAGTTCTGATTTCCAATTTGCTTTCGAATACGGTGCGACATGGCATAGAAAACACGAAAATTATTGTAGCATTAAACGAGCAGGCCCTTATGGTTTCAAATGAAGGCAAAGCCAGGCTTAATCAAGAAAATCTCTTTAAGCGGTTTATTTCGGCTAATACAACTGATCCCGGCACAGGTCTTGGTTTAGCTATCGTAAAAGAAATATGTGATAAATATGGGTGGCGGGTCACTTATACCTTTACCGAAAATCAGCATGTTTTTTCAGTATTTTTTTAAATTCCAAATTTTTTCAAAATCGCTGATAACCTTTGTAGTATAATTTAAAACCAATACACTATGAAAAAACCAATGTTAATTGCCACCGGACTGATAATCAGTTTAGCAGCATGCGCTCAAAGGGTCAAGGAAAGCGAAGTTCCAACCGTTGTAAAAGAATCATTTAAGAAATCCTACAAAGATGCAAAGGAAGTGAGGTGGGAAAAAGAAGCTGCTAACTTTGAAGCTGAGTTTGAGCTCGGCGAAGCAGATCAGTCAGTTGTATTTAATGCAACGGGGCAGTTTGTTGAAACTGAAGTAGGGATCAAAGTGAACGAGCTACCTTCAGGCGTAAAGGATTACGTTGCTAAAATCTACAAGGATGTAAAAATTAAGGAGGCTACTAAGATAACCGACGCGATAGGAACTGTTACATACGAAGCTGAAATCAAAGGCAAAGATTTGATCTTCGACAGCGCCGGGAAATTCATTAAAGAAGAAGCAGATACGCAAAAGGACAAAGATTAATGAATAAGATAAAAATAGTATTAATCTTTTTTCTTTTAGGTGGTTCCTCTTTTTTCGCACAGGAAAGTTTTATCACCATATCAGGCTTTTTAAAGGACAAAGGCGCAAACGCACCTTTGTCCTATGCAAGCATTTTAATAAAAGCTGAGAAAGATTCTGTATTTGTTGCAGGAACAATAAGCAATGATGATGGTAGGTTTAGCATTCCCGGAATTAAACCGGGAAATTATATTCTTGCTATCTCGTTGATTGGCTACACAACAAAAATTCAACCTCTATATGTTGGGAGTCTATCTCAATATTTGGACCTCGGTAGTATTGAAATAGCAGAAGACGCTGCAACGCTTCTGGAAGTGGAAGTAGCCGCCAAGCAGGATGCAGTAAGTGGAAAAATGGATAAGAAAACCTTTTCCGTTGAGGACAACGTAAGCCAAAGTGGCGGCTCTGTGTTGCAGGTCATGCAAAACCTGCCCGGTGTAACTGTACAGGATGGAAAGGTTCAACTGAGAGGAAATGAGAAGATTACGATCCTTGTCGATGGGAAACAAACAGCACTCACTGGTTTCGGATCGCAGTACGGTCTGGATAATATTCCTGCTTCCACAATTGAAAAGATAGAGATTATCAATAACCCTTCATCAAAGTACGATGCTAACGGAAATGCCGGGATTATTAACATCATCATGAAAAAGAATCACCAAGAAGGATTTAATGGCAAGGTTGGGCTTGCGGGTGGCTTGGGGGCACTATGGATAAAGAAAGAAAATCTTCCAACTATTCGTCCGCAATATCAGGCAACACCAAAAATTAATCCATCACTTTCACTTAACTACCGTAAGAAAAAGATCAACGTTTTTTTCCAGTCAGACTACCTCTATACAGAAACGCTTAATAAAAACGAATTTGTTACCCGCAACTACACTGATGGGACTGTAATTCGTCAGCAAACAAAGAGAAATAGGAACACTCAGTTTACAAATGCAAAGGCTGGCTTCGATTGGAATATGAGTGAGCGCGATCAAATTACCGTTTCCGGTTTGTTCGGAAGCGAAAAAATTATTGATCGCGGGGATGAACCCTTTTTTAACTCCACCCTGGATGACAGGTTGCGCTTATGGCAGTTTTTGGAGGACGAACTCAAAACAACGGTGCTGGCCTCTGCCTCTTACCAGCATAAATTTAAAGAAGCCGGGCGTGTATTCAACCTAGGCTTCAATTATACATTTCACCGGGAAAACGAGAAGTATTTTTTTGATAATATTCTGCCCACTTTCACCGGGCACGATGCTTTTAAACTCCTATCCGATGAGCAGGTATTTGATTTAAACGCAGATTACATCAAACCCTTGAAATATGGCCGTATTGAAACCGGTCTCAAACTTAGAAAGCGGGATATTCCAACTAATATGCAGTTTTATCCTGGACTTAATTCTCCACTTGATATCAACGCAGGGGGCGCAGCTACCTATAAGGAGGTTATTCCAGCCATTTATGGAACCTATGTATTTGAAAGCAAAAAGGTAGAGGCGGAAGTCGGATTACGCGTAGAATATGTGGATTTGCAATATCAGGTGAATCCTAATCATAACACTTACAAAAGTGATGGTTATTCTTACACCCAGCCGTTCCCTACACTGCGAGTCGGGTATAAATTTAACGACCGTAACAAACTCTCGCTATTTTATAACCGCCGGGTAGATCGTCCCAACGAAGTTGACATCCGGATTTTTCCAAAATATGATGATGCGGAGATCATCAAGGTAGGTAATCCGGCTCTGAAGCCTCAGTTTACCAATTCATTTGAACTGGGCTACAAAACCAGCTGGAATAAGGGATACTTTTATACAGCTGCTTATCGTCGCATGGCAGATGCAACAATCACGCGCATATCCACTACAATTCCGGGCAGTACATTAATCTATGCCATCTTTCAGAACGTGAATAAAAGTTACAATACCGGACTTGAAATGGTGTTTACGCAGCAAGTCGTAAAATGGTATTCCTTTAATCTAAATTTAAATGGATATCACAACAGAATTGATGCGTTCACAGTAAACAACCTTTATCCGGTACCTCATACTTTTAGTTCTCCTACTCAAGAGATCTACTCCGGTAATGCTAAATTCAATAATACGTTTCATTTCAAAAAAGACATTGATGCCCAAATAACAGCCATTTATCTTGCACCTGATCTGATTCCACAGGGGAGAATAGGCCAAAGGTTTTCGGTGGATTTAGGAGTGAAGAAAAAGATACAGAAAGGAAAGAGTGAATTATTTCTGAATGCGACAGACTTGTTAAATACCATGAATATTAGAAGGGAGATAAAAGGAGATGGGTTTAATTATATGAGCGTCGATTATTATGAGACCCAGGTGATACGGCTTGGTTATACCCGAAAGTTTTAAATTACTGGTTAAAATACTCTGTTGGCTTTCGTTAACATTCTAACTACCTGAAAATCATCCAAAAAGTTCGATAAATCGTATCCTCCGGGTACAAGTGGGAAAGCCTGACGAAAAGTCGGGCTTTTTCATTTCTTCTACTCTCAGCAAATGTCCTATTTTCAAGGAGTTTGGCTGAAACAGCGGATTTAATAAAGCGGTTCGACCGCCTACTTCTTCCTTGGTAAAACCGCCCCAAAAAATGCCCTTTAGAAAGGTTTGTTTGTGCCCAACGTCTGCTTTGTTGTAGATCAGGCCCAAGTCATTCAGGTGCGGGGCTATTTTATCATATAACCCGAGTTGTTGCCCTCCATCCTTTTGTAGTTCTGATAATTCTATCTTCTTTTTATTGACCTCGGAAGAATACACAGGATACCATTTCTCATAGGTCGCTTGTGAAATGGAATTACTAATGTATTTCTCCTCTAAGGAGCTTAGTTTTTCGTTTACAACCGCAAATTCTGAATTAACTTTCCTGACAAGGACGTTCCTCTCTTTTAGGGCCTTTTCCAGCTTCTTGCCTGCATCTATTTGCAAAGCCTTTATAGCCTTGTCTCCAAGTGAAAGCCCTTTAAGTATTTCAGTTATTTCTTTATGTACGGTATTAGCGCTATAATTCTCGCCTAAACACTTTTTACACCTGTAATAATAGTAGTGGCTAGACCTGCCTTTTGACTTGCCTCCTGTATGAAAGCCACCACATCCCTGACAAATTATAAAGCCGCGAAGAGGAACATTTTCGTCAACGATCTTTGGTCCCTGTGGCTTCATTTTCTCGTGTAATTTGTAATAGGCTTTCCAGAATTTTTCTTCGGGTATAATGCCTTCATGAATTCCTTTGACCACCTTACTAGTTTCGTCTTTATAATTCGGTGTTACAATCAGACCGGCATAAGTGTGATTCGTAAGAATCCTGGTTAGTGAATCATGTGCTTTGAGGTTCACTCCTTTTGCCAACGCTCTCTCTTTAATCACAGGGAAAGGAATATCTTCCAGGAAGTCGTCGTAGATCTGATTCACTACCTGACTTTCACTTTCATTTATCTTGATTATCGGTTTGTCCTGATCATCTCTTGCGTTGTCATATCCAACTGGTGCTACACCAATGTATCTTCCCTGGCATTTGGCAGACCATACTCCGAACTTAGACCTATCGGAGATCACACGTCGCTCAAACTCTGCTGTTACGAGTAGATCAGCACGAGTCTTAAAGAAGAACGGAGAATGCGGATCAATAAAAAAGTTCTCCATAACGGAAAGGAGCTTGATGTTCCATTTCTGTTCGAGTTTCTCTATAAAGGCCAGACCTTCTGCAGCATTACGAATAAGTCTATCGTATTTGGTAACAATGAGATAGTCGATCTTTGTTTTATTTTTAGAAAGCTCTTTCTCTAACTGTTTCCATTGAGGCCTGTTAAAGTTTTTTGCCGAGTAACCATCGTCAACAAACATCTTGAGTATTTGTATTCCATGTTTAGCAGCATAATCACTGTTCATTTTTTCCTGACCAGACAAACTGAAATTGGACTGATCTTCTTCGGAGATCCGGATATACATATAAGCTGTCTTCATACTGTTTTAGGCTATCACCTGGGTAATCAAGTGTGTGGGTGTTTCAAATACAATATACATAAATTTTCTATTCAGTGACGTTTGAACTTACTACGAGTTTAAAACCGACTGCACGACAATATCAGCCATCAACTGTATCATCTTTTTGTCCTCGTTGGAAAACCCGTCCAAGTGCTTATCGCTTCCGGCTTCGCCGGGTAAATTACT
This sequence comes from Bacteroidia bacterium, assembly GCA_044221905.1. Lineage (GTDB taxonomy): Bacteria > Bacteroidota > Bacteroidia > B-17B0 > Aurantibacillaceae > Aurantibacillus. The sequence goes on along the minus strand of JBGAOE010000001.1, from coordinate 927,051 downwards.
ATCGTTCTCATCACTCGGATGTCCCGATTCATTGGGTTCACTTTTCATCTGGATTTTCAACTGTTGTTGTTTCTTCTTTAGTTGATTGATTACTCGTATTATTCCCATCCATCCTCTTATAAAACTCGATTTCATGTCTTTCAATTGGAAAAGCTCTCCATGCCTCTTCAATCGTGCAATTCGCATTGATCTCCAGTTCCCTGATCAGATATTCACAATAAAAAAGTCCTTTTCGGATTTCAAGTATATTGGGAGTACGCGTTGTTTCTATCATTATACGTGTTATGTTAGCGATCAGGTTTCGTACATCATTTCTTGACAGAGGCCTCCTTTTCTGTGCAAGAGCCCTGGGTAGTTTAGGGAACGGATCATGTTCTTTCAATGGCTTCCCTCTGCCATGTACTTTTTCAAGATGACCGGATCGACCTCTTGAGCTCATTACTTTATCGCACACAGGGCATTGCCAGGTTGGTGCTAGTTTTCGTTCTATTGGATAATTTCTTTTTTCCATGTTCAAATTAGTTTTGTGATTAATATTACGCAGGTAAATACAGATTACCTGGGTAAAAATTACTTGTGTAATGATTGTTTACCCGGGTTAGTCACCCTGGAAATCACGTTTCGCAATAATTTCCATTTCGGCTTTCCAATCCAGTAATAGTGCTTGTGTCAGATCTTCTTCCTTATAAAGCTCATCATCCTTGAACTTCTTCATTTCCACCGGCCTGTTCTTTACACGCTTAAATAATCTGATGCGCTGGCGAATATGTCTCATATCTGTTTCATACCTTTCCACAGCTTGCTCAATGGTAAGATAACCGGCAAACTTTGGTTTGCCCGAACAAAGCTTTTGGAGCATTTCAAGAATTTGACCCTGTTTCTTTTCCAAATTATCGAGTCTGGCTTCGATAGTTAATTCTACAGCCTTAACTGGCTCCTCGTCTATATCCTCAGGAGGTGGCTCAAAAGCGATATTACCTCTTTCAGGTTTGGGTCTTTCCTCGCATAGATCCTTACCAGGATCATAGTTTGTTTCTTTACTTACTTGCAAGGTCTTGGTTTCCTTTATCAGACCTTTGGCACTAAAATGCATGCCAGTTGTTTTCATAATGTGGGTTTTCAATTTTCTTTAATTGTTTTTCTTAACTTTTTAAATTGCCTGATCGCTCCTTCAAATGCTGCGAATACATGCTGAGATGCCCAAACCAGTACGATAGCACCTGTTACATACATTCCGGCTTTCACGTAAGGATTGGATTTCCAGGCGTCGGCTTTACTTAATGCAGCAACATCTTTTTGTGCGCGGCGAAGTTCTTCCTTCATGGATGTATTCTGTCTTTTATCTTCCATAATTACCTCGGTTAGGGTTGAATATTGTGATGGTTAAGTACTGCTGTATAAAAACGACTCATCAAATTCTCGTCATTGTAGGCTGATAGTCTTTTTTCGCAGGCTTTGTACAGCTTGATGGGCGGCTGCTTTTTTGACATGAGCTGATCATCGTTATTTACATAGCGACGAATCAATTTCTCGAGTAATAGCTCTCGGTCTACATCTGCTTTATACTTTCTGCTTTCCCAGTACCACTCTTCAGTTCCCATAAAACCTTTTGGATTACTTGAGTTAAAGTAGATGTAAGGCAGTGGTATAAACCGTTTTATTGGATCTTTCTGAACGTAGGCCGCAGCTAATTGAATTCTCCGGATATACATCTGGTGGACAGCATCAGAATCACGATTACTTTTTTGTAGGTAAAGTTCTTTGATCAGACGCTTTGCTGTTTGCTCTTGGCGCTCTGTAATGCTTGTGTATTTGTAAAGCAGGTTTTTAGCGGTGAACCAGAATAATTCAACATTCCTGTTTAAATCCTGTTCATTCGCCTGGGTTTGTTCATTTATTTCAACAGGCAATGGCGCGGAACCCCCGGCCGCGGAACTTTTGTTTCCAGAAGTACTTTCTTCTTCGGCAATTTTCCGTGTGTTGCCAGAAGTGTTTCCAGAAAGATCATTTTCTAAAAAATCAACATTATCATCTTCCTTTAGTATATTATTTATAAAGTTTCCAGAATACGATGGAAGCCGATCTGTCCGTTCAGGCTCAAAAAAAGAGGGTTTTACCTGCGTAAAGGATTTAGTTAACCCGGGTAGCTTCAACAACTCTTGTTGGGAGTTAACCGATAAATCACCGTTTGCTAACAGTATTTGTGGGTTTATCCACAGCTCATAATTTGCGTTAGAACCATGAAGTTTCTTATCGGTTACCACGCTTGCCTGACGCAATTTGAGAATATACCGCTGAACGCTGCGCGAACTACACTTGATGAGTGTGGCGAGTTGTTTGTTGTTGGTGCGCAATGGCGGTAATTGATCCTGGATCTCATTGGCTGGTTTTTTAATAAGCGATGCTCCGTAGATCCGGATGATCTCTTTTGCGGCGGCCACGGCGGCTGTTTTTAGTTTTTGACTGCTTTGACTCGTTCGTGAGTTAAAGTCATCCACATAAGTATCCAGAGCTTTATACGCCGTGGGGTAATGAATAGCAATCATAGACGTGTTTTCTACGTTAAACAATAAATTAAAATGGCCATTTTTCGGGCTCTATACCGGTCACGAGGAGTAGCTCTGACAAAACAAACCTCTCCCCGGAGGCTGTATGAGTACTTTGTCAAAACCCTCTTGGGGTTCTTCCGTGGGGCCAGGCCCACGGCGAGGCGTTATTGGCGTAACGGCAAATGGAGTTTAACTACGATCCGAAAACAACGTTTTTAAACGCTGCCTTAACAGTCCCAGTCCCTTACCTTGTTCCTCTGTATCTACCGGACAGATGTTTCTAAACAGAAGCCACACATAGTGAGGATACATGTATGCAGATAATCGTTGGCATAAGCCGAAGTTTACTCTCTAAAATAAACCCACACACTTCCACAATCTTACCTGCATCCAGGCTCAAAATCCTTCAGTTAACCAAACAGCTCGGTTTTTAAACCTTGGCCATTTTACTGCTGTATTAACTGAATTTTTAATGAACGTGCTGATAGCTTTGCGACTACAGCGCGGTAAAATTATATCGTTTATTTTGAAAAAAGAAATTCCGATTTGTGTCTTGACCATTATTTGATCAAAATTTGACCATTATTTTTTACTTTCCTTTTCACTAATTTTTACTTTTGTTTTACTTCTTTTTTATCTCTTTTTTACAAAACGCATTTCATTGAAATTTGAAATCGCTAGTGTATCAAGGCTCTCGCCGTAAAACGGGATTAATACAATTCAAGGAAAGATTTTGCTAGTCAGAAATCTTTTATGTGGACAGAAAAAAAATTGTTAAATTTTTATTTTGATCCACTAACGGTCATCAATTACCCGGGTAATATGCCGATTGGTATAGTTATACATCAAAACTTCACCGTTTGATCTCCGGCAAATAGAATAATGTCTTAGTCACGTCAGAAAACAATACAACCCAACTGCAGCGTCTTCAAAAAAAAGGCTTTAAAGAGCGTGAAAAATAAACAGTCTTTATAATAGCTGTTGTAAAAACGGCATTAAGAGAAAAATGCAAACGTTCTTAAAGCCCAGCGAAAATAAATGCTCTTAAAGACCTTAAAAACAAACTGTCCTATAGGAACTGTTGTAAAAACGTCCTTAAGGGAAAATTACAAATGCTCTTAAGGACCTACAAAATAAAACTGCCTTATAGGATCTGTTGTAAAAATGGTCTTAAAGGCAAATTACAAATGCTCTTAAAGGCCTGCAAAAATAAAAGGCTTTAAAAAGCATGAAAATAAACAGCCTTTATAAGAGCTGTTGTAAAAACAGTCTTAAGGAAAAATTATAATTGCTCTTAAAGGCATGCGAAAATAAATTCTCTTAAAGACCTCAAAAACAAACTGTCCTATAGGAGCTGTTGTAAAAAAGGTCTTAAGGGAAAATTCCAAACGCTCTTAAAGGCCTGCGGAAATAAATGCTCTTAAAGACCGTAAAAATAAACTGTCCTATAGGAGCTGTTGTAAAAACGGCCTTAAGAGAAAATTACAAACGCTCTTAAAGGCCTGCAGAAATACATGGTCTTATAGGACCTGAAAATAAACAGCCTTTATAATAGCTGTTGTAAAAAGCGGCCTTAGAAGAAAATTACAACTGCTCTTAAGGAGCGGCGGGCAAATTTTACTCTAAAAGCGCTAATGAAATCGATGTCCTTTACAGTAAACGAAAAAGTTTATACATTGTTTTCTTTTGAGATATGAAACATACAAAAACTCCCGAGCCCACCTATAAGGAGGATCTAGCCGGTATTTTACTCACGTTACTGGAAATAGCGGGCATCGAAAACAGAGGATCAGCTAATTTTGAAAGAGACTACCAGAAATACCTGAAATTCCAGCAGGAAATTGACTGGAAAAGGTATCGCGCCAGCCTGGATCTTCTCGTTGATGCCGATTATGCCATCCAGGAGGCATTTAAACATCAATTAGGCAAGAAAGATGATTCTTCCATAGGCGAACACTACCTTCGGCTTTATGGGGCTTTAAATGCCGTTTATTTACAAATGAGCGCGTATGAAACCATTGCCAAGCTTGTCAACTTTCCACAACGAAATACTGTAGAATCAAATTTTAAGGGCCTCGGCATTTATAAGTTGAGGAACCTGGCTGCCGCACACACGTTGGATTATGAATACGACGATGTTATAAAGTCAAAGACCTTCCGCTTAATGCAGGCTGATCTCAGTTACTCGGGTAATAGGATTACTATGATATCTGAGAATGGAGACAGATACCATTATAATTTCATGGAACTTCTTGCAGAATATGATCTCCTCACCACACAGTTGTTGATTGATCTTGTAAATCATGTAATTGAAAAACTTGTATTTAAGAAAGAATACAGGCTTGAGTTAAGAGGCAGACTTCAGGACCGACTGGGAACCCTTATCAATTATTCGACACTGAACAGAAATGTGTAACTACCCGGGTAATTCATCCTCCATGTTTTTTTCCCGTCCTTACTGTTGACATGGTTTTGAAATGATCATCGAAAAGTGTTACTGACAAATCCCCGGCCAGGCAGCTATATGGGTAATGCCCCTTGTCCGTGTTGATTCCAATAATGACCATTCCTTTTAAATTGGGGTTATCATCGAGCGCCTGGGCAATGATCTCACTAAAAATCCCGTTTCTTTCATCCTTATACTTCGTCTCATACGGGTATGCCGCCACAGCAAACTGCCGGAGCGGATTGGCTGTCCGGTAAGTTACCCAGTTGTGCTCCAGTTCAACTTCTTTTTTTACGATTTTCCCGAGTAATTCTTTATACCCTTTTTCAAAGTGTTGTTGATTCCCGATATTGATATTAAGCAGCACATACGAAAATTCCAGCCATCGTTCCGGCTTCCGTTTATCGATGGTTTTCAATAGGTCTTTCCACCAGGTAGTCATTTTGAGCTCAGGTTTAGGAACGGTCTTTCCGGACGTCGTGCCAATAATATAAGGATCAAGATCCTTCGACTTAATTACCAGGTTAAGAGCTGTTCTGCCTTTACCTTCAATGTCTCCTGTATCGAAGCCTGTGTCGAGATAAAACCCGAGTAAATCCAATTCGTCACCAAAGTAATCAACCTGCATTTCCAGTTCGCGCCGGCGCTGCAGGTAATGGATTTTCTGAGCTTCGGTAGGTAGAATATCAAAAACAATTTCTAAGTCCGATAAACTAATGGAAGGAGCCAGCTCGTGAATCTGCTTATTTATTATCCCTCCGTCTATCAACGGCTTTAAATTAGCGCCAACCGAAGCCAAACGGTAAAACGTTACACCTAAAGGAATGAAATAATTAAGATTACGGGCATCCACTTGATTGTTGCCAGCCTTGCACGGGAACGTTAATTCACGCCTGTTTTCCTTTAAATATTCAATAAACCGCAGAGCCTGCTCTGACGGTTCTTCGATCAGGTCTTTAATTGTTCTAAACAAGCGATCCGGGGCTCCTCTTTTTGCAGACGGGGTTACCAAGCCCGACTTGGCTTCAACCACCAAAGCAAAAGTGTCAATTACAACAAGCAGGTCATTTTCGTATTGCTTACCAGTCGCATCTGTCCATTTACTACCACGATACACCTTTGCATTTGGGAACGACTTCTTAAAAAGCACTTCTACTTCGTCCTCAAGGAATTTGGCGCGCTCAGAGCTATATTTTTCTTTTAGTGAGGCTTCTTGTTCGACCAAATGCTCCAACAATGTTATGCTCAGGTGAGGCAAAGCTTGCCACATTGACGTAAAATAAACTCCTGGATCAAGTTTGATAAATGGTCTGGTATGTGTAGGATTATCAAGAATCACAAACTCTTTATTATGCTCTTTCAGGTCTCCAAACTCATAGGAAAGCGCATCCATTATTTTCAATAGTGCATTTTTGTCAATAGTATTACCCGAAAGAAGTACCATATCATCCAGAGAGAATGAAAAAATTCCGTAGAGACTAAGGTTCGAATGCTCTAATAACGCAGATCTCAAGGCCTGCATGTCCTTTTTACTTAATTCCCACATCTTCACCATCTCCTCCAAACCGGGGTTGTTGTTTTTCATAAACAACAAATGGTATTCTTCCTGTAGTTTAATGTAATCCTTGTGTGCAAATACTTTGCGAAAATTCTTTATACGGTGGTTTACACGCTTCATAACCATATCGACCATTGCAAAGAATAGTTTTATCAGTTCCACCGGGCAAAGTCCATAGTGCTTCATAAATTCCTCACGCACCCTGCCAGCCATCATTTGCGTAACGGCCTCCATTTGATGGAAGTAAGCCCAGTTCCTGACGGCAATGCTATGGCTCTTAATCCCCATTCTTACGCGATAGGCATTTAGTTCTTTTTCTGTAACTATGTTTTGTGGCATATCAAACAGCCTGGTTTGCATGAGCGTGCCTATTTCTTTCATGTCAGCACGCAACTTATCCACTTCATGCATAAGTGGTTTTGCAGAGAAATTTCTTTCGGAAGAAAGGGATAAAGCTTGAAGGATTTCAAGATAATGAGGCGCAAATGAGTAGGAGCCTTTTACAGCCTCTTCGTCATAGCCTTCTTTGTGCATCAGAAAATACATTAAGCAGTATGACAAAATGTACGCCTGGTCATAGTCTACAAACCAGGAGTTTACATTGGCATACTTTTGTTTAAATTCTTCGTTAGCCGTTTTACCCAGCTTGCGTAACGCCTCCAGGCGTTGCGCGAAGGTAAGATCTGGGTTTCCATCTAGCCGAATGTTTTGATAATTTGCAAAAGGGTCTTCCACTTCTTCCATAATTTAAAAACTTAAATGAAATATATTACTGGGCAGCGAGTAATTATCGAAATGGAACCAAAATTTAATATCACACGAGTTGCCAGGACATTTCTTACTAAATTCGCGCAACTGGATCTTAAACCGCATGGGCTTACCTGCTTCAAAGATCAGTGGATCGTCTAAATTAAACGTATTTACTGGCCTGGTAAAGTCAATCTCATACTCAAACGTACCTAGTGACTTTAAAAAGTGATCGACCGGGATGCCGCTTAAACTGGTTTGAATGTCAGTTACCTCAATGTCAATTTTTTGCAACAGGAAAATTTCCGGACTGCTATTTGTGAAATGAAAATCAAAAACAGGATCAGGCGGTAATTCCGGTCGGCTGTACGGATACCATTGATTAAACTGGTTCTTATGCCTGTCGTCGGGCAACCAGTCACAAATGTTGCAATCAATACCTGCCTTTGCGAGCTTAAACTTTCCGACGCCAACTGGGTATAACTCGGGAAAATAATGAAAGCCTATGGAATCGAAACGTAATGCCAGCTCTACTATCCGGCTATGACCCCAGTGGCTCAGATCAAAGGTATAACCGAGATAGCCGAAATCGCCTGTGATAGAATATTTTTTGTTGTATTGATCACGCAAACCATCAAACCAGCTTTGATCTTCCTTTAAAAAATCTTCGGGTGTAACTATAACCAAATAATGAATGTATTCGTTTTCGGCCAGAGCTTTCTTTATTGAGCTCTCGATCTCTTTTTTGTGTTTGGCTGATAATTTACTTGGGTAAAACTTGATTTGATACGAGGTATTTAAGCCGGGAACATATTCATCACTGCCGGGAGTGTATGCATCAACACATTTATAGTCGCCGGATGCGCCGGATTCGGCAAAAATCTTCTCGCCACGCTGATTATAGTCCGCAATCAGAAGGAGCTTTATAAAGCGCTCAAATTCAAGGCCACCTTCGGCGCCTTTGTGTAGTTTTTGGTAAAGCGTTGCTACGTTGGGTATGGGCATGGTATTTACTCGATTAAAGGTACAAGAATTACCAGGGTAATTAAGCGAAATGTTCTGAGTTCGTTAATAATTAACCACAATTACTACAATTTGTAGCCTTCTACTCGGGTAAACATTCATAATTTTAATGTGATGATTACTCATTTAATGGAGTTAAGAAAGTGTATTGTCTGCTCGGAAACTAAAAGTGAAGCTTCCTTTAACAAGGAGCATGTGATACCTGCGGCCATTGGTGGAGCGATCAAGGTCTGGCACATCTGCACTTCCTGTAATTCAAAATTTGGAAAAGAAATTGACGAACCATTTGCAGATAACAATGCCATTCTCCTATACCGAAAACAATTAAATATTGGACGTGACAGGGATATACAAAATCCATTTAAGGGTATATTCTATGATAATAAACAAAATCGTACTGCGGTTGCTTTTGAAAATGGAATACCAACCGCAAGGGTTACCGACACTATAACTTATCCTGTTCGAGAAAATGAAACTGATCCTGTTCTACAAATTAAGGTGGATGCCAGCAGAAAAGACCAAGTATTTGAGATAGCCAAAAAGCAGCTGATCAAAAAAGGTTATGATCCGTCAAAGTTCAAGATGAGCGAACCTGAAGTCGATGAAAATATTGGAGGCACAGTAGAGGTTGGCTTTGGAGCCAATGGAGATGAGATCATTATTGAATGTATGAAGATTGCCTTTGAGACTATTTGCTGTCTTTATCCATCTTTTGTAGGCCATAGCCATGCAAAGGCTCTGCTAAGCGATCTCATGTCTAAAAAGCCAAATGTCAATGACGATTTTCAGAAAGAACTTCGAACCTTCTTTTATTCCAAATTTGCTAAAATACCCAAGCTGAATCTGATCTTTCATGCTATAAACATTCAGGTAATAGAAAATGTAGGTCTGGTTTGTGCGGTGAAACTGTTCGATCTCATTCATGTTGTTATAGTTTCAAATACTTTCAAACCACTTAATACAAACCAGGAAGTGTTGATCTGGAATGATTCACAAGAGAGAACCATGGGATCCAACATCAGTTTTAAACCGACCCTCATAAATTTTCAAATGGATTTAGGAGGCATCAACAGCCCGGTAAAACGCTTGTTACAGGATAATCAGCATAGCGCACTCATTAAATCAGAAAACCAGGTTACATTATTCCAGCATAGGATAGATCATCCGCATATGAGCCTTGACCAGCTTTGTGATATTCTCGTGCAGTACCATAAGCAGAACATTTTCTCTTCAAGGCCGGCATCTTTTGATGTAAGAAGCAGGGATCTTTATGTAAAGACTATTTCAGGAGTATTTATTCCATTAACGTTCATTAAAACTGAACTGGAGCGTGTTCTCCATCCTATTCTGCAATTCCTTTAATATCTGCAGCTCTAATGATCTTCATCCCAACCCAATGGTTTTTCATTTGTGTTGGATACACAGAGCTCAGTCTGGGTATGTACCATGACTCCAAATTTCTGACACTTCATGATCAGCTGTACTGATTGTATCAAATCATCGGGAAACTCTTTCCAACTACAAATTAGTAATATGTTTGGCCGCGGATTAGATTTACTCATCATTCGCAGGAATTCTTCCAGTTCAAAATAATCGTCGTTGGCAAGGGCTATATATCCACAGCGTGACAACACGGTATAACCCTTGCTGTTGCAAAATATTTCCAGACCATCTAGCTTATGCTTAAATCTATCCGGTTTTAAGTTTTTTTCGTCTGGCGTTATTCTGGCGAACAGTACCGCCTTTATCTCCCGTTTTCGCATCACACAAAAAGACTCGCGCAGCCGTTATCAATGAACAGATTCATGATAGTCGTAATGTGCGTTTTACCCATCCCCCTCATGCGTTTTAAACCACTTTCACCTTTCTGTGCCACTTCGGCCATGTTGTAACAGTTATTGCCCTTTAAGATATGATAGATCCGCGTTGGAAGTTTGTGGTTTTTGATTGGTTTATGTAAGAACCGCCAGATCTCGGGATCTTGCTTAAGAATTTTCTGCTTGCTTTTTTGAAAAAGATCACGGAGAGAGGTTATGCGCCGTTTTGAATGCCAATACAGCTGTTTACTTGCATGGACTTCAATTTCCAGCGTTAAGCCATCAAGGTTGTACTTAAACGGTCGAAACTGATGCTTGTAGGCTGCGAGTTCCAGAGGGCTGAGGAAATGGAGTAGAACAGGATTGTTTTCGGGCGTTTCAATATCGCCCAGGCCTTTTACCTTAGCGAGTTTCTTCGATTGTGTTTTCATAAGGGTTGATCTTAAGATGTTAGCAATCTGGCAGATCATGCCTTATTAAACAGATGATTCAAATATATTAATTTTCGGTGTGAAACGTAAAAATCCTCAAAAGTTAGGAGGAGATTTAGCCAGTTTTGGGGATTTAGTTTTTTAGTTTATTACATAATATTGCCAACGGAAAGCTCAAAATGGCTGTAAAACAGCAAAAAGGGCGGTTTACCGCCCTTTTTTTGAATTTAATAATAATTAGTTTTGATTGATATAACTCACTCGCAAAATGAAAATAGATATTCATGTCCATACTAAAAAGACAAAGGCAGGTGACTCAGAGCATAGAAGCGTTGATAAAGACAGGTTCTGCGAGATAGTAAAATCAACCAACGTAAGAATTATAGCTATAACCAATCATAATCATTTTGATTTCGATCAGTATAATGAGTTTCGGGCGGGTATGGCGGATTCTTGTCACATCTGGCCTGGAATTGAACTTGATGTTTTGGAAAGTGGACGAAGGGCTCACCTTATTGTGATAGTAAATCCAAAAAATGCTGATGAATTTAATAAAAGAGTTAATAAGCTCCTGGAAAATAAAACTGCCGATAATTTCACAATAACGCTAAAAGAAACGTCTGATAACTTCAAGGATCTGGATAGCATTTATATCGCTCATTATCATACAAAAAAGCCAAACCTACATGATGAAGATGTTAATTCGCTTCTTGAACTAGTTCCAGATAAACGAAGGGTTTTGAAAGAAGCAACAAATTCTATTTCAGCAGGTATATACATTAGTCACGGTCATAATTCAATTTACGGGTCGGATATTCACGATTGGAATGACTACATAAACATCGCTTCAAGCCTCCCTGATCTGAGATTGCCTGTAGAAAGTTATGAGCAATTTTGTTTGTTATTGGAAAAGGACAGTGCAACTATAAATACAATCTTAAACAAAAAATCTAAAGACAGCCTTCAGATAAATCCTTTCAGTGCGGCTGAGCTAATTAACATTGATATATATAACGATATAAATATCATCTTTGGCTCAAAAGGGACTGGAAAAACGGAAATATTAAAGGCACTCTCCAAATATTACAATTCAATAGGCCATAAGACAAATGTTTATGAATCCAATTCTCAGCACTTGAAGGATGTATATAATTTAAAAGGGGCTGATTTAGTCGTTAATGTAGGTGATCACGGATTGGAAGATTGTGCGGAGGAATTCAGAGCTATTAGGGAAGCTACAGAAAAGAACATTACGAGTATATCAAGTTACGTAAGACACTTTTCAACCCAGGAAACAAACAAGATTTCTCAAAAAATTAAAGTAAAGGATTTTGTTAAACTGGACGAATCTGTTTCCGAAAGAAGGTTCGACGAAATTAAGGATATACTTGAAGAGTTCAACGGATTCAACGAGTATCTGGATGCTAATGAAAACCTAAGTGAGATTATTGGAGCAGAATTGCTGGAGGAATTGACCGACACCCTGACCAAAATACTTCAAAAACTAAAAGAGTCTTCAGAAACAAGACTTTTAGATGCCAGAAGTATAGCAATGTTCAATAGCTTAATCAAAGTTTTTCTCGCAGAAATTTCAAAAAAAACCGGCCAACCGGAAAAGCCTATTAAAACTGGATTCCATGAGTATGCCAGCAATAGAATAAAGATTGAAAGGGTTGTAAATAAAATATTACTGAATATTGGAAAAAAGATTGAACCAATTGTGGAGCATATCGGGAGTTTAGGTACAAAAGGTGATTTGCATTGCCAGACAAATATTCAAATTCAGAATGGGAATATTACCGATGGGAAATACACAGCGATCAAAAATGTGAATAAAACTCCTCAGAAGGAGGTATCAAGGCAATTGGACACGGTTTCCAAACATATTTACTCAACCGAATTATTTGAAAAGATTGCTGATTTAAATGCTATTGAAGGGGCTGAAACAATTACAAGTATTTCTGAACTCTTGTTATTTCACAGGCATTTTACACTGAATAACCAAGTTTACCAGCCCTCAAACGGAGAGTCTTCGATGATACTTTTACACAATGAACTAAAGAAGGATAAGGAGATCTTCCTCATAGACGAACCAGAAAAGAGCCTTGGGAACGACTACATTAATGATGTTATTGTTCCTGTATTAAAGCAACACGCTTTACTTGGGAAAAAGGTTGTAATAGCTACTCATGATGCCAACATAGCCGTGAGAACTTTACCCTATAACTCCATCTACAGAGAACATGATTTAAACGGATATTATACCTACACCGGAAATCCATTTTCGAACAACCTGGTATGCACTACGGGAGATAAAGACCATTTGGACTGGAAAAATATAAGTATGAAAACACTAGAGGGCGGCCGAGAAGCCTTCGGAGAAAGGGGAAAAATATATGGAAAAGCATAAAGCAACTATTATCAGAGGCGAGCAGAATACAATTCTGGCCCTACAGGTCGGGGAAAACCGATTAGACATTATTTTGACTGAAGACAATCCCAATAATGTCAAGAATGTTTTTAATAATCTGCTTAAGGAATTGAAAAAGGGAGAATTTAATTTTGAACTTGAAGATGATAAGCAGGATCTATATTTCCATGTCAGCAAGGAATATATTACTCAACTTAATTCCGAACTATCAAGCGTTTTTAATGAGTTAAAGGACTATGACTTGCTTGAGCCGGTTGAAGAAGAATAAACCTTTTAAGCAGTAAAGCCTGCGATCTTCTTTGCGCAAATCTCCTCTGTCATTTTTCGTAGCACTTGCACCCGTTCACTCAGGTAATCCAGATCTTCTTTGGAAATCACATAGTCATCGCTATACCGCGCATCTACATATGCACGTTTTAAAAGATCAAAACGATCACGTTCCTGTTTAGTAGCCATTGGAAACACTTTGCTGAACTCCATATCGCAGGCTTTAGCAAGGTTACCCAGATCTTCAATGTTATGCGTTTTAGGCTTGTATCCTGTAAATACTAATTGAATGGCGCCATAATATCTTTCTGACGCTTGATGCATAAGGAATGCAGCTTCATTGAAGTGCTCATCCTTTAGTGCGTATGTATATAGTTTGAAAAAATTATTTGCGCTGCTAAACCATTTATCAAAGTCCTTTTGAGCTTTGGCCTGGATCTCTGCCGGGCTCATGTCGCGTTTATCTTCTAACTGATAACGGTTGGTGGTAAACAGCAGGATCCCTTCCTTTTTAATGTCTCCAAAAAAATAGTTGCCTTCGCGCAACTCATGGTTCACAAATTCCATCCCATGATAGATCGGGTGAACCGGTGTTTTCAGCTTCAGGTCGTTTAACCGGGTGCTGATGGATTGGGTTAAAGAATCGCTATTTGCCTGGCCGTTCTTGCTCAGGATAATAAGCAGATCATAATCTGATTTATACTCGTAGGTAGTGCCTTTTTCTGTGTAAACATCTTCCACCCATTTGCCCCTGGCGTAGCTCCCAAACAGAATGATCATTTCAATTTCCGCAAACCTGGGGATCAGTGCCTCCTTAAGAGCAGTTAGCTCACCTTTCTTATGTTCTGGCAGGTTCTCAGGTAATTGGGTTTTCATACATGGAGTTAAAAGTCAGAATCTCTGAAAGGAGTTGTTTTCCGTTTAGTTGGACTATTGCCATGCACTAGGTGCAGGTTTACCAGGCGAATGGACATAGCCATAGTGCTCACATTGAATTTTGTAGCCAGGTCGGCCAAAGCTGGTGAATCGTCAGTAAAATCAAAATTGATATTCTTTATTTCCTGAACCACCAGATTTTCCGGCATGAGTAGAGCTGCTGCAAAAGCGTTTGCCTGCTGTTCAACAATACTCGCTCCGGTAGAGGAGTTCTGATCTCTAAACAAAGGATAGGTGTTATGATCCACATACACCTCGTTAGGATCGTTATGGTGCAAGATAAAATGGCCCAATTCATGTGCGATTGTAAATCTCTGTCGCACTGCAGACTGATTGCAATTGAACCCAATTACGGGGACACTATTCTGCATTCTAAAAACACCAGATACGCCATCTTTATCGTCATCAAAAGCCTTTACCTGGCAACCGGCATGTTCCGCAATTTTTTCCACGGGAATAGGCGCCTCATTGATGCCCAGCGCCTGTATGAGTTTCTCCGCGGCCTTTTCAATGTCTGATCTATCCATTTGATTTTGTGTCTAATTGGCTAAAAATACTCTTTAAACTATCTTGTTTAATTTCGTCACCGATTAATTTTACATTTTTTTCCAACGATTGAGGTGCAGAATTTGTGCCAGCCGGGAACAGCCTATCAACACTTGTATCTAAAGCAACCGCTATCTTCCAAATAACGTGTACCGGTGGCATCTGCTTCCCTTTTTCAATATTTACGATGGAAACGCGACTGATGCCTACTTTCTTACCAAGTTCTTCTTGCTTAAATCCGGAGATGGATCTTTCCTTCTTTATACGTTTCCCGATTTGGATGTAGAATTCCTCCCGGTTAAAATCCTGCATGTGCAAGTTTACAAATAAATGTTGGAAATACCAAACAAAAAGTTGGTAATTCTTAACATTGCATAGTTAATTAAACT
This sequence comes from Bacteroidia bacterium, assembly GCA_044221905.1. Taxonomy (GTDB): domain Bacteria; phylum Bacteroidota; class Bacteroidia; order B-17B0; family Aurantibacillaceae; genus Aurantibacillus. Next base: position 911,911 of record JBGAOE010000001.1, on the reverse strand, counting down.
TTACTTTTTAGATAAAAGCATTAATTTTATACTACAAATTTTAAAATATAGCGCATGAAGACACTTTTACAATGCATTGATGAACTAATAGACAACATCTCAGTCACCGACAGGCAGGAGGACAACATTAAGGCGTCCGTCGGCAACTTAACCGGCTACCTTGAAGATAAGGAAAATAAACTCCACGTGAAAGAGGTTTTTACGAACGGTTCCTACGACCGTGATACCATAATCAGACCTTTAAACGACATAGATCTGTTCGCCGTTCTGACTTGGGATGAATGGAAAGATGAATACGGCAATCACCCAAATCCGCAATCCGTACTGAGCAAGTTTAAAGAGTACCTTAATTCCCTGGGTGATTACAAGGGTAAAGTGAAGCAGGATCGACCTTGTGTAACCATTGTTCTGAGCGACAAAAACTTTGACATTTTGCCAAGTTTTGAAGTCGCTGGTGGCGGTTATCAAATCCCGAATTACGATTTAAAATCGTGGACATATTCGTACCCAGAGCAGTTAAGTAAAAACCTTGATGACGTTCACCGGGACCGTAAGTACCGTGTTAAGCCGGTAATAAAAGCTATCAAGTATTGGAACAGGGAGAACAGTAAGCTGATCCCATCCTTCCATATAGAAGAAGCGGCGATAAATATTTTTCTCATCAACAACTTAAAAAACTTCGAAGAGGGTATTCGCCTATGGTTCAACAACGCCGAAAACTATTTGGTCTCTAGTAAATTTAAGTCCAATGACGATTATACTGCGGCAATCAACAAGATCAAAAAGGTGAAGACTAAATTGAACGATGCCAAAAAATTGTACGATGAAGGGAAGGAAGGCGACGCAATTTTGATCTGGAAAGATATTTTTGGAATCGAATTCCCTACAGTAGACGTCGAAGAAGCCAAAGCTTTTGCGAAGTCTTTAGCTGAAGGTGGTCTGAAAATAGGCCCTGGAGGATTACTCTCAACCACGGTAGGAAAATCTGTTCCTGCTTCAAGCGGATTTTATGGTGAGAAACAGGACTAACATTCCCAAAGTGAAATCGCATGCAGTGTTAATACAGCTAGATTCAATGCGGCTGCATTATCCTCATTTCAAACACCGCGTCAACCAGGAAGGCAATCTTACTTTTATTGGCGCGTTGCGACCATCTCCGTCCATGCCGGTGTACAAAATAAGTATCGAATACCGGCTTGACGGGATGCCGCGGGTAAAAGTGCTCGATCCTCCTTTAGTTGAAAAACCGCCTCACTATCATCATTCGATTGATTGCCTGTGCTTGTATAAACCGGCGAATTTCACCTGGACAGCGACTAAGCCCATTAGCAATTACATAGTGTCCTGGTCAGCCTGCTGGTGCTACTTTTATGAGGTATGGAAACAAAAAGGCGAATGGTACGGTCCGGAAGCCGATCACAATGACGAAGAAATTAAACATTAATAGCAATAAATATGGCTCAATTTTCACCACAATACAATCCCCATAAACTAACGGCAAGGGTCCGTACAGTCAACAACTGGATTTTCTGGATAATCTTTATACTTTCCTTTTTACCGGTTTTTCCAAATAAGTACACAGATTCCGAATTATGCAAGACTTGCCTAAGTATACTCAACATCATTTGTATCTTGTTGTTTTTCACTTTAGAAATTATCGCTGATTTTATTCTGTTCCCTCAATCGGAACAAAAAAGGCGCGACGATTTTTTAGACAATTCTTTCGGGTCTCGCTTTGCAAGTGAAAACTCAATAGGTTACTACAATAACGAAAATGTTGCCGCTGGCCTGTATAAGGCTGCCTGCAACATGTTCGAAAATACCTTTTTCACGTATTCACTTGTAAAGGCGATTACGCTCAGGAAGGTTCTTTTTCCGTCAATTGTCTTAATCTCAGTTTGGGTGCTTGCTTTTTTTGGATTTAATAAAGTCCCTATGGCTTTGTCTATTTTACAATTTCTGTTTTCTGCAAACGTTCTTGGAAATATGATAAAGCATTTGATTTTACTGAATAAGACCAGCACTATCTATGACAACTGGATCACCACATTTCAAATACAGGATTTTAAGCAAAGCACCCTAAAATACCAATCCTCGATTTACAGGAACTGGTTGAACTATGAAACAACGTTAAGTAGGATACAACCAGAAACCCCGGATAAATTCTTTCAAAAGCACAACCCAAGGCTGACGCGGGAATGGGAAAGTATGAAAACTAAATATGGAATTAATTAATATGGCATCAATAGAAAAGACGTTGAAGGATTTGGCCAATGATTACTATATCAGTAAAAACAGTACTGAAAAAGCTAAGATCGAGGCCTCATTATATAATATTAAGCTCAAATTAAAACGAGAGTTCGGCACAGATATTATAGACATCGTTGAATTTGGCTCCTATGTCAGGAAGACAAACCTGCCACGTCAGTTCGACGAAAAGTCTGATATAGATTTAATGATCGTTTTCAATCATAAAAGACTCCAATGGAATCCATCGACCTATAGAAAACACTTGTTGTCATTTACAGATACTTATTTTCCGAATTCAAGATCATATAAATCTTCGCCAACAGTAGTATTGGAGCTGAATTACATTAAATATGATCTGGTACCGGCGTTTCAAAGGGACGAAGGTTGGTTTTCCAGAGATATGGTGATGTATATTCCTGAAACAGATACAGAATGGATGGAGACTGATCCTCACGGATTTTCGGAGGATCTGGAGGAAGTAAACAAAGATTACGATTACAATGTAAAACGGATCATTCGCTTGCTGAAGGCCTGGAATGCAAAAGTTGGTTACCCGATTGAATCATATGAACTTGAAAAGGAAATTGCTGATATGAATTTTTCAGGCGACAATATTGAAGAGGGATTTTTCTATGCAATCGACAAATTATCCAGTTATAGAGATTCCAGCGGAGCGGAAAGAAAAATAAATGCGCTAAAAGATAGTGCCGAAAAGGTGGAAGCGGCGCTGGATGACGATGACTATATGGCAGCGATGCGATGGTTGAATCATATATTACCACTAAACTAATGGAAATTAATAAATACTTTATCGACTTAGAGAAACGTCTCAAAGTTCCGGCAGCCGAAATTGACTCAATAAAAACTTCTACTGACTATCTTAAGCAGAAAATATGGGGTGTATTTCAAGACAAACTCCGCAGTGTGGAAATTTTTGGATCTTATGATCGAGGAACCAAGTTGCCATCTGAGGTTAACCAGGACACAGACGTTGACATACTTATTGTTTTTAAAAAGAATGAATTTCAGCCGCGGACATATTTAAACCAGTTGAGAGCCTTTGGAGAAAGGACTTACCCCAGATCAGATATTTTTCCTGACCATCCAAGTATAATAGTGGAGCTGGCGCATTTAAGATTTGACCTGGTGCCAGCTTACGTTGAAACCGGTTTTTTTGGTGACGAAACTATTTATATTCCTGGCCCCCCGTCCAAGGATCTTAAATGGATTGAGACCGATCCTACCTCATTTAAGAAACAACTTGTCGAAAAAAACAACGATAAGAATGGGTTGACAATTTCGATCATCAAGATAATGAAGTACTGGAATTGCATAAACAATTATCCTTTCTCTTCCTTTTTTCTTGAGCGCGTTGCTGTAAAAAATAATGTTTCCGGAAAAAACTTAAAGGAATGTTTCTACGATTTTATTTCAGAGATCTCTGATTATAATTTGACTGATTTTCAAGCGAAGGTTTTTAACCCATTAAAGGATAATAAAAGGAAATTAAAGATCCTTGAAGAACAAAACATTCCAAATTACATTCAACAAGAGCTTGCTTCGTTTATCCCTATTCCAGCTTAACTAGGTTTTCTAGGCTTAATAACAGAATATACACGCGTCATATTGCTGTCCTGTTTCACTGAAATGGCGTGAATGACGGAATTAAGTGTGTCGAGTGGAAAATTAAGCTTTAGTTGAGCTATCGAGCTCCTGGTCTTTGAATTTGCGTTGCTCTTTTTCATGTCGGCGAAAATTATACCGTAATAATAATTCTTCGCTGGCCGCTTGTCAATACCTTGTTTGGGTGATTTTAGATCGCCTGTGCAAATGCGATAATGTGCCCATCAGGATCAGCCATGTAACACACCCTGTCGCCCCAATCTCTATCCGCTGCCTTGCTTACCATTTTAGCCCCGGCCTGTAATGCCCTTTCTACATAACTGGCAATAAAAGGAAACCTGAGGTATAATTCACAGCGCGGTATTCCTCTGCCGTTTGCAGGATCCGGTGTTTGGTCGAGCAGGATCTTCTTTATGCCTTTTTCAGGCATCAGTCCTAATTTTACGTTGTGCTGTAAAAGGAACTCCGTCATGCCTGGTACATTCAACGCCGGTTTTGAGCCTAAGACGGTCTCATAAAAAGCCGTGCTTCTGCCCTGGTCGGCAACGTAAAGAATGAATTCAATTTCCATAAAAGGGATTAAAAAAAGCAGGCAAATATACTCAAACTTTGGGTGAAGATTAATTTCTTTCAAACATGACGTAAATCATAGCTGGTATTGACCGGGATCATGCCTGCAACGCGTAAAGCTTCCGAAATTTGCGTAGTTAAAACACAAACATCATGATAAAGCTGAATACTTCAAGGATCCTGGTTCCATTCGATTTTTCGAATACCTCGAAAAGAGCGATCCGCCATGCGGCAATGCTTGCTCAAATGAACAACGGCGAACTGTTGTTGTTTTATGTGAAACGACCCAAATCGCTTCTGAATATTGGATACAGCACTTCGGAGCTGAGAACTATTGCCGAGGAAAGGCAAAATTACAGGAAGCTGATAGAGGACACAGCAAACGAGATCCGCGCCGAGTTCAATATCCCGGTAAAAGTTTCGGTGGGTATGGGAAACCGCATCTCCAGCATAACCAGAACCACCCTTAAGAAAGAAATCGGCCTGATCGTGATGGGTACCCAGGGGTCGGAATCGGCAAGCAGCTTATTCAGCGGAAGCAATTCGCACCGCGTGGTTTCAAAAGCCGAGATACCGGTACTGACTGTGCGCAGCGATTCTAAAAGAGTGGCCTATTCCAACATACTTTTACCTGTCGATCTTTCGGAACACACCCGGCAAAAGGTACTTGTTGCTATACAAGTTGCTAAGCTGTTTAGTGGTAAGATTCACCTGCTTGGCCTGCTTGGCGGCGATGACAAAGACGCTGCTTTCAAACTAAGCAAGATCCTAAAGCAGGTTGGAACCCGGCTAAAGTCTGAGGATATTGAATTTACTTCTGAGATCATTGAAACTTCCGAGCCCGTTAAAAGAACACTAACCGCTGCGAAACGAAAAAAGGCAGATATGATCATCTCCATGACTGATGAAGGTTCCGGCTCCATCCTACCATCAAGATCTTATGATCGCGAACTGGTAGACGAATCATCGATCCCGGTGCTGTCCATTCCACCCGAAATTCACGAAGAAAACATAGCACCGGCAAGCTTAGGAGGGCTTTGGTAACATGGCTGATCCCGCACCCATCAAAAGAAACGAATCGCTCAAAAATCTGAGCCGCGACCATCACTATGGCTTATTGCTCTGCTGGAAGATCCGGACCGGGCTTAAAGCCGTCGATCATCAGCGTGTAAAGGCTTACACCGACTATTTTTTCAGAGAGCACCTTCTGCCGCATTTTAAACTGGAGGAAAAATATGTCTTCCCTTTGCTTGGCGAAGAAAGTACCCTTGTTGAAACCGCAATGGCCGATCACAAAAAACTGAAGTCCCTGTTTGAAGAAAAAACCCACGTTCTTGAATCGCTTTTACAGATTGAAGTGGAACTGGAAAAACATATCCGTTTTGAAGAGCGCGTGCTTTTTAAAGAGCTTCAGCGTGTTATACCGGAGGATGTACTTACGCTGGCATTAAGCAAACACGATGATCCACCAAGGGAAGACAATTGGGAAGATAAATTCTGGGAACGAAAAGCGCCTAAAGATTAAGCATTATCTTCGTAGTACCATTCTGCCTTTGCAGTGGGCGTTTCCTGGAGGCTTACATGATGCAAAATCGTACCTTTTGGAATGAGCCTGTTCAGCTTCTCAGCAATATAGAGAACCAGATTTTCGCAGGTAGGCTGATTTTCAAAATAGATAATCTTTTCAAAATTTTCACTCAGACCCTTCAACTCGGCATGAGGCGAATCGGCATTCAAAACCAGCGCATGATCATAAACCGAAACAATTTCTTTTTGTACCAGCTTCTTTAAAGCCGAGAAATCAACCACCATTCCATCCCTGCTATTCCCGAAATCATTCGTAACATTCCCGAGCAAAGTGACGCTTAACTTATAAGTATGGCCGTGAATATTCTTACATGGCCCCTTATGGCCGTAAAGGGCGTGCGCCATATCGAAGGTAAAGTCTTTGGTTACTCTTATTCTCGGGGAGTTGGAACGTTTTCGCATATCAATGGTGTTCATGGATCCCAAGCTCCTTCAGGCGAACGATATGAGACCGTAAAGCGCTTCTGAAGCTCGGTTTCAGGTTATAGGGAATGTTATAGGCCTTAGCAGTGCGTTCAACGATCAATGCAAGCTGCTTGTAGTGGATGTGGCAGATCCCAGGAAACAAATGGTGTTCGATCTGGAAATTCAGCCCACCCACGTACCAGCTCAGTAAACGGTTATTTCGCGCAAAATCACTGGTGGTTTTAAGCTGATGAACGTGCCAGTCAGATTCAATATCATGTCCTGCTTCGTCCTGCTCTGCGCCTTCCACTACATGTGCCATTTGAAAGACAAAGCTCAGGATGATGCTCGCTACCCAGTGCATGACAATAAATCCGACTAAGATCTGCCAGAAGCTAAAGTCCGTTAGCCAGAGAGGCAAGCCAAAGATGACAGACAGGTAAATAACTTTCCTGGCAAGCATTTTTGAGAACTCTATACCAAGCTTTTTATTTTGCGTTTGCAGCAAGCCCATTTTTGAGTATTTCCTCAGCCGTGTAAAGTCGTTTGTGAGCATGGCCAGTGTCATAAGGCCATAAAAGAAAATGGCGTAAAGATACTGGTAGCGGTGCATTCCTTTCAGCTCGCTTCTTTCCGCAAGCCTTATCGGGCCTTTATGCTCTATGTCCTCATCGAGGCCATGAACGTTTGTATAGGTATGATGCAACACATTATGCTGGATCTTCCAGTTAAGAACGTTGCTACCGAGCAAGTACAGTGATCCTGCAAACATATCATTTACCCATTGTCTGCGTGAATAAGCGCCATGAGCTGCATCGTGCATAACACCCATCCCAACACCGGCTATACCAATGCCCATTACCACTGCGCAAAGTAATCCCAGCCATGCGTTCATGGGTACCGACAATACAAGCACAAAAGGAATAATATATAATGAAATAAGTGCAATTGATTTAATAACCATATCCGCATTGGCTTTGGTAGAAAGGTTATTGGATTTAAAATAATGGTTCACGCTTCTTTTCAGCGTGATAACAAATTCCTTTTCATTCGCGTCTTTACCTGTAAATCGTATTGGCTTCATATAGGATTGGTGTAATTAGTAGATGATTTCGCCCGCTAATCGCGTTGCAGATTTAATGGAATTAGAGATCAGGCATGCTTTTTCAGACTTTTGAAAAATGCGTTCCGCTTTTTCCTTATCTGCGATGTTTGTCAGCTTCAGTTTGGGATGTAAAATTATTTCAGTCATCAGGTATCTGCCGTCCACCATATCTAAAACACCTTCGCTTTCGCAGCTAAACTCAAGGTACTCCAGTTTTGAATTCTCGGCTATTGCTAAGAAAGTGGTCATAAAGCAGGAATTAACCGCCGCGGTAAATAAATGCTCCGGCGACCAAATACCCGCAATGCCCTTAGGAAATTCAGGAGGAGTTGCCACATCAATTTTTGAATTTAATTCGGGAGAATACATTTCTCCTTTGCGGTCGCCGGTCCAGCTGAGATTTACTTTGTAATGGTGCATGGTTATTTTTTTATGTGTGCAAATCTATATGCAATCCATTTGCAGAGAGGTGATAAAAGTCATTTATAGGAATGACAATTATCATATCTCGGACACTTTTGTCCGATTAATTTTGTCCCGTAAATATGCCTGAAACTAACATCGATACGCCAGTTCTTTCCGACAGGATCCGCCAGCTTAAACAGCAGAAAAATGCGGTAATTCTGGCACATTATTACCAGGAGCCTGCAGTACAGGAAGTAGCCGACTTTGTTGGTGATAGTCTTGGCTTATCAGACCAGGCAGCCAATACCAAAGCTGATATTATTGTTTTTGCCGGGGTGCATTTTATGGCAGAGACAGCCAAAATAATAAATCCCGGAAAAAAGGTACTCTTACCTGATCTGAATGCAGGTTGTTCGTTAGCCAGCTCATGCCAGCCCAATGACTTTGGCCGTTTTATCGATAACCACCCAGGGCACATTGTAGTATCCTATATCAATTGCAGCGCAGAGATCAAAGCATTAAGCGATATTATCTGTACTTCCTCTAATGCCTTGCAGGTGATCAACTCTATACCCAAAGAAAAGCCTATTCTATTTGCACCGGATAAAAACTTAGGAGCTTACCTGGCAAAAAAGACCGGAAGAGAGCTGGTATTGTGGAACGGGGCCTGTGAGGTCCATGAGGCGTTCTCGCTTCAAAAATTGTCCAACCTTATGCAGCTCTATCCGGCTGCAAAACTCGTAGCACATCCGGAATCAGAAAATCCAGTGTTGGAGCTTGCGGACTTTATTGGTTCTACGTCGGCTATGCTAGATTATGTAAAAAAGAGCCATGCCGGTGAATTTATCATTGCAACGGAAGCGGGTATCCTGCACCAGATGCGCAAAGCTGTTCCCGGTAAAAAATTCATACCTGCGCCGGCACGGGACAACAATAGCTGCGCCTGCAGCGAATGCCGCTACATGAAACTGATCACGCTCGAAAAGATCTGTCGTTGTCTTGAGAACGAAACTCCTGAAATTACGCTCACGGAAAGTCTGCGTCAAAGGGCCCTAGCGCCTATAACAGCCATGCTTCAACTTTCCGCAAACCATAATCTTATTAAAGTATGATCCTGAAAACCGACTTTCTCGTTATTGGCTCCGGAATCGCAGGACTTACTTATGCCTTAAAAACTGCGAGAACTCTTCCACATAAATCCATAACTATTATTTGCAAATCGCATCCAAAGGAAACCAATACGCGCTACGCTCAGGGAGGAATAGCTGCCGTTAGCAATTTAAATGAAGATTCAATTGAAGAACATGTACAGGATACTCTGAAGGCCGGTGATGGTCTTTGCGACAGAAATGTGGTTGAAATCGTTGTTACGGAAGGTCCTAAACGCCTGGCTGAATTGATCCGTTATGGCGTTAATTTCGACAAGACAAAATTCAATTCTTATGATCTTGCACGTGAAGGAGGTCATTCCTGTAACCGGATCTTTCATAAAGGCGATTTTACAGGCCTTGAGATAGAAAAGAAGCTCCTGGCAGAAGTGAGAAAGCAGGAGAATATCAAGATCCTGGACAATACATTCGTTATAGATCTTATTACAACTAACAAACTTGGGAAAGAAAGAAGAGAAGTTCACCATGCGGTCTGCTATGGCGCCAGTGCATTACAAGCCAGAGGACAATTCGTAACTATCCTTGCTAAAATTACCTTACTGGCAACAGGTGGTGTAGGCCAGATCTTTAATCAAACCACTAACTCGCAGATAGCTACCGGCGACGGCATTGCTATGGCAGCAAGAGCCGGTGCGAAAATAAGCAACATGGAGTTTATCCAGTTCCATCCCACTGCTTTGTATCAACCCGGTAATCATACAAATTTTCTGATATCTGAAGCAGTAAGAGGTCTCGGTGCCATTTTAAAAACTGCCGATGGGATGCCTTTTATGAAGCGCTATGATAAACGCGGCGATCTTGCTACAAGGGATGTTGTGTCAAGAGCTATTGATATTGAAATCCGGAAAAATAATACCCCTCATGTTTTTCTTGATTGCACCAGGATCTCAAAGAAAGATTTCAGAAAGCACTTCCCGACGATTGCCACAAGATGTGTTAACATGGGAATAAACCCGGAATACAAAATGATCCCGATTGCTCCTTCAGCACATTATTGCTGCGGTGGAATTGATACCGACCTGTTTGGAAATACGAGTATAGAGAATCTGTATGCTTGCGGCGAATGCGCTCATACAGGGTTGCACGGTTCAAACCGTCTTGCATCGAATTCACTGCTCGAAGCGCTTGTTTTTGCTCACAGAGCCTATACCGATTCGATAAAAAAACTAGGTCTTATTGCTCATCCGAAACACCCGGTTCCTGATGAGCCACGCTATATGATCAGCACTAAAAGCGTGGATAAGGATATTGAGCTGCTTAAACGCACGATGTCTGAAAGTATAGGCATCACGACCTCGAATAAACAGCTTAATAGCGGATTGAAAATTTTAGAAGGCCTGAGTAAAAAATACCAGACGTATGAAACAATAGAGATAAACTATCAGAGCCTGGAATTAAGAAATATGATTGACGTTTCACTGCTTGTACTTAAAGGCGCCATAGCGCGAACCGTTAACAGTGGCGTGTTCTACAATGTGGATCTCGTGTTCCAAAACAAAAAAATAATGACATGATAACAATCGCTTTAAAAGATGATTTAGGTCAGTTTGAAGCGGAACAAAAAACTTGACCTTTGATTTGATAAAAAGAATGGATTTTTTTAATTTCGGCACTAACCAATAAAAACCTCAGTTATGAAAAAGATCACAGCACTCGCAACAGCTGCAATTATCGCAATCTTAGCCGCCTGCAGCTCTCCTGCCAAGGAGGAAAGCAATGCTTCGGAAGAAGCACCTAAAAGCATGGTAGCAGAACCGGAAAAATACGACCCTCACAGGGGCGAAGGAAAATGGACAGCGGAAAACGTAAATGTAAAACCGGAACTGAACGCCGAATGGGCAACATCCGGCGAAAATATCTCGAACGTAAAATGTGCGTCCTGCCACAAGTTCACCGAAGAAAAGCTGGTTGGACCAGGCTGGAAAGATGTGACTAAAAGACGTAACCCTGAGTGGATCATGAACTTTATAACCAACCCGGATCCGATGCTGGACAAAGATCCTGAAGCACAAGCCATGCTGGAGTTATGTCTTGTCCGGATGCCGAACCAAAGCCTGGAAGACGCTGAAGCAAGGAATATCCTTGAATTCATGCGTAAAAACGACGGCGTGAAATAAAACTAATACCAACCAATATATGAAAACTAAAATAGCAACGATTGCGATATCCGGTTTAGTGGTGGCCGCTTCTCTGCAATCATGTAAACCGTCAAACACCAAACAGGCAGTAACCGGGGATGCCGCTTCGAAAGCCTATGTCGCTCCCGGAAAATACGATGAATTCTACAACTTTGTAAGCGGGGGCTTCAGCGGGCAGATGAGCTGCTATGGTTTGCCAAGCGGCAGGCTGCTGAGGGTTATTCCCGTATTTGCCGTAGACCCTGAAAAAGGATGGGGTTACAGTGAGGAAACGAAACCGATGCTGAACACGTCGCATGGCTTTGTGCCCTGGGACGACCTGCATCACACCGAAATGTCGCAAACCAATGGTGAAGTGGACGGGCGCTGGGTTTTTGGCAATGCCAATAATACCCCTCGCGTGGCCAGGATCGATCTCCGTACTTTCCGCACAGCTGAGATCATTGAATTGCCAAACAGCGCGGGTAACCACTCCTCTCCTTTCATCACAGAGAATACTGAGTATGTGGTGGCCGGAACACGCTTCAGCGTTCCGCCGGATAATGCGAATGGTGACGTTGCTATTAATACCTACAAACAAAATTTTAAAGGGTACCTGAGCTTTATCAGCGTTGGTAAGGAAGACGGTAAAATGGACATTGCTTTCCAGATCGAATGTCCGGGTGTGAACTTTGACCTGAGCCACGCCGGCAAGGGCAAGTCACACGGCTGGTTCTTCTTTTCCTGCTATAATACGGAGCAGGCTAATACACTGCTTGAGGTGAACGCATCACAAAGAGATAAGGACTTTATTATGGCGGTAAACTGGAAGAAAGCCGAAGAATATCTCAAAGCCGGCAAGGGCAAAAAGGTTCCTGTGAAATATGCACACAACTCCTACGACGAAACAACACACAACGCTACTTCAGAGATCAGAACAGAGGTTACCGTGCTCGATTCAAAGGAGCTGAAAGATATCTGCTACATGATGCCTTGCCCTAAATCTCCACACGGATGCGACGTGGACCCGACCGGTGAATACATTGTAGGCAGCGGAAAACTGGCTGCGCTTATCCCTGTATTTAGCTTCGACAAGATGCAACAGGCCATTTCAGGCAAACAATTTGATGGTGAGTACGAAGGAATTCCGGTGATCAAGTATGAAGCCGCGCTTCACGGTGAAGTTAAGAAACCTGGTCTTGGCCCTCTGCATACAGAGTTCGACGGAAAAGGGAATGCCTATACTACCTTCTTCGTATCTTCTGAAGTAGTGAAATGGAGTCTTAAGGATCTTGCCGTTCTGGACAGGGTTCCAACATACTACTCTGTAGGTCACCTTTGCATTCCCGGCGGAGACAGTAAAAAGCCTTTTGGTAAATACCTGATTGCTTACAACAAGATCACAAAAGACAGGTATCTGCCAACAGGCCCGGAATTAGCGCAAAGCGCACAGATCTTCGACATCAGCGGCGACAAAATGCAGATGATCCTCGACTTTCCTACTATTGGCGAACCGCATTATGCCCAGGCAGCACCTGCCGACCTGGTTAAAAAGAACCAGGTTAAGATCTTCAAGATCGACGAGAACAAACATCCTTACGTAGCCAAAGGCGAAAAAGAGGCGAAAGTTGTAAGGGAAGGAAACATTGTGCATGTTTATATGACCTCAATCCGTTCGCATTTTGCCCCTGATAACATCGAAGGTATTAAAGTGGGCGATGAAGTTTATTTCCATGTAACCAACCTGGAACAGGATTGGGACGTTCCTCACGGATTTGCGATCAAAGGCGCCCAGAATGCCGAATTACTGATCATGCCGGGAGAAACCACCACCCTGAAATGGACAGCTGAAAAAGTGGGTATCTTCCCGATGTATTGTACCGATTTCTGCAGCGCTCTGCACCAGGAAATGTCTGGCTACATCCGGGTATCGCCTAAAGGAAGTAACGTTCCGCTCATTTTCAGCACCGGAAAAACAGCTACTGAAGCAACTGCTTCTAAATAATAGTTCAACATATTATAGGAGCAGAGCACTGATTTCTGCTCCTTTTTTTTTTACAGGACATTGAAAACTAATACACCGCGATATGGAAACAACTAATAAAAAGATCTCACGCAACTCATCAGCTCTCCTAGTTCTGGCTGCAATTTTATTAAGCATTTCTGTTTTCGTACCCATCTGGCGCATCGATCTTGACGCGCCGCAATATCCGGAAGGCCTGCGCTTACTGATCCACGCGAATAAGCTTGGTGGAAATGTGGATATCATCAACGGCCTGAACCATTATATTGGCATGAAAACACTGCACACCGGGGATTTTATCGAATTTACAGTTCTGCCATACCTGATCGGCTTTTTTGCACTCTTTTCTCTTGTTGCTGCCTTCGCTGCCCGCAAGCGTGTTCTTTACATTCTGTTGGCGATGTTTATTCTTTTTGGGGTAGTGGCCATGGTTGATTTCTGGAGATGGGAATACGATTACGGCCACGACCTTGATCCGAATGCAGCTATTATTGTTCCCGGCATGGCTTATCAGCCACCCCTTATCGGGTTTAAGCAGCTCCTTAATTTCGGAGCCTATTCGGTGCCTGCGGTTGGCGGATGGCTTTTTGTGGTGAGCGGTTTGCTTATGCTCTGGGCTTTTCTGTTAGAAAAAAATATTTTTAAATTAAAAAAAATGAAAGCTAAAAATACATTGTTATTGCTCCCGTTACTTATGCTGTCCGGATGCGGTGAAACCACACCTGAACAGGCAAAATTAAATGTGGACAATTGCGACAACTGCAAGATGACGATTGCTGACGCAAAGTTCGTGGCAGAGCTCATCACGTCAAAAGGAAGGTTGTATAAGTTCGACGATATTTCATGCCTGCAAAGCTACGACAAGGAGCACCCGGGCAACGTGGTAGCAAAACTATTTGTTGCTAATTTCGAAAACCCTGATCAATTTCTCTCAGTAGAGGACGCGGTATTTGTAAAGGGAGAAAAAATAAACAGTCCTATGGGCGGCAACCTGGCTGCTTTCGGAACTAACAAGGCGGCAGAACAATTTTCTGCGACCCGTGATGCACAAATTGTACTCTGGGAAGACATCAAAAACTAATGCGCCGGTTTCTCCCACATATACTATTTCTTCTATTTTATGCTTCGCTCCTGCCGGCTAAAACCGTGCATGTGGGCGCTCATTTTTCCAGTAAAACGATCAGGGAAGGACTGGCAAAGCTAAATTCAGGCGATACCCTATTGGTTCATGAAGGGGTTTACAAAGAGGGAAATATCCTTATTGATAAATCCGTTTTTGTAATCGGCCTGAATTATCCAGTTCTGGATGGTCAGAAAAAGCATGAAGTGGTTTCCATTAAGGCCAATCATGTACTGTTTAAAGGATTTAAGGTACAACGTTCAGGCTTTGCCACGCTTGACGATCCGGGTGCTATTAAGGTTTACGACAGAAATTATGTCACTATACGCGATAATATACTGGAAGATAATTTTTTTGGTATTTATATCCAGTACGGCAAACACTGCATCGTAAAAAACAATACGATCAAAGCCTACGGCGTGGAAGAACAGCAGATCGGCAACGGTATTCATTGCTGGAAGAGCGACAGCCTTATCATTTCAGGCAATACGGTCACCGGTCACCGCGATGGGATCTATTTCGAGTTTGTTACGAATTCTCACATCCTGAATAATAACTCGTTCAAAAATATCCGCTACGGACTTCATTTCATGTTCTCAAACGATGATTCATATATCAACAATACTTTCAGCGGCAATGGTGCTGGCGTAGCCGTAATGTTCACGAAACGGGTAAAGATGTATGATAATGTGTTTGAAGAGAACTGGGGCGATGCTGCCTACGGCCTGATGCTGAAGGAGATCTCCGACAGCCATATCCGCGGCAATACATTTAATAAAAACACAACCGGCATTTACATGGAAGGTACCAATCGTATTATTGTCGAGAAAAACAAAATTCAGTCTAATGGCTGGGGAATGAAGATTCAGGCAAGCTGCATGGACAATGAAATAAAAACCAATAATTTTATTGGAAACACATTTGATATCAGCACTAATGGCAGCCTGGTTCTGAATACATTTAATGGTAACTACTGGGACAAATACGAAGGATATGATCTTGATAAGAACAATATTGGCGATGTGCCCTACAGGCCGCTAAGCCTGTTCTCGGTAATCGTAGAGAACAATCCTCCCGCTATGCTGCTGTTTCGAAGCTTTATGGTCAGCCTGCTCGACAGAACGGAAAAAATGATCCCCAGTCTTACACCTGATAATTTTATTGACAACACACCGCTCATGCGGGCCATCCGTTTATGATCCAGGTAAACAATATAACAAAGGATTTTGGAAAGCTCAGGGTATTAAACCAGGTGAGTCTTACCTGTAACAAGGGTCAATGCATTGCACTGATTGGCCCAAACGGTTGCGGAAAAACCACGCTGATCAAGAGCATTCTTGGCATGGTACTTCCGACTTCCGGAGAAATTACATTTGAGGGACAGCGCATCAATAACGATTTTAACTACCGGAGACACATCGGTTATATGCCCCAGATAGGCCGCTATCCTGATAATATGAAGGTCGGTCAGATCATAGAAATGATCAAAAACATCCGCAACCACCAGTCTGCGCTGGATGAAGATCTGCTAAGTCAATTTAAGCTGAAGGATATTTACAACAAGCGCATGAGAACGCTCTCGGGCGGTACTACACAAAAAGTGAGCGCTACACTTGCCTTTCTTTTCGATCCCGGTGTTTTAATACTGGACGAACCTACCGCAGGTTTGGACCCACTTGCTGCCGAAATATTAAAGGAGAAGATCATTGCGGAGCAAAAAAAAGGAAAGCTGGTTCTGATCACATCACACTTATTGAGTGAGCTGGATGATCTTATCAGCGAGATTGTCTTCATGCAGGAAGGCCATGTAAAATTTCACAAGACCATCGGGGAATTACGCGACCATACGCATGAGAAGAAGATCTCTAAAGCGATTGCAAACATCCTAAAAAACCAGAACCATGAATAGGATCGTGAAATTTATTGTTTTGGATATTTTAAAAAACAAGATCGTCCTGATCTATACGCTGCTGCTGGCTATCCTGTCCTGGAGCGTATTCAGTCTCGAGGATAACAGCGCCAAAGGCTTGTTAACCCTGCTTAATGTGATTTTGCTTACAGTGCCATTGGTGTCTATCATTTTCTCGACCATTTATGTTTACAACAGCTCCGAGTTTATTGAGCTGCTGTTAAGTCAACCCATCCAACGCAAAAAAATATGGCGGAGCCTCTTCCTGGGCTTGTCCTTTTCATTGGTATTATCCTTCCTTATTGGTGCTGGTGTTCCCATATTGATTTTTGCTCCTGACAGCGTGGGATTGATGATGACCTGCGTAGGCTGCCTTATCACGGTGGTCTTTACTTCTATTGCCCTGCTAAGCTCTATTCTCACCAGGGACAGGGCCAAAGGGATAGGAATTTCCATTATCCTGTGGCTGTTCTTTTCACTGCTTTTTGATGGGCTGGTTCTTTTCCTGCTTTTCCAGTTCTCCGATTATCCGATTGAAAAAGCGATGGTGGCAGTAACCACGCTCAATCCTATTGACCTCGCACGGATCCTGATCCTGCTGCACCTGGACGTTTCGGCTATGATGGGCTACACCGGGGCAATTTTTAAAGATTTTTTCGGAACCGCAACGGGCATTATCGCGGCCTTTATGATTTTGCTGCTCTGGATCGTCATACCTTTCCGGCTGTCACTCGGCAGGTTCCGGCGCAAAGACCTTTAGCTATGAAACACCATTTGTTATTGATATTACACTTATTTGCCGCTACCATCTGGATCGGCGGTCACCTGGTGCTTTGTATCGGTTATATGCCCAGGGCACTAAAGCAAAAAGACCCATCCATCATTACGAGTTTTGAAAAATCTTATGAAAAGATAGGCCTGCCCGCGCTTCTCCTGTTAGTTATCACCGGAGTAATGCTTTCCTACAATTACGATATAAAGGTCACAGATTGGTTTTCGTTTAAAACATCGATTGAAAAGGTAATATCCATAAAACTTACGCTTTTGCTTTGTACGCTGGCACTGGCCATTCACGCGCGGATCTTTATTATTCCAAAACTGAGCGCGAAGTCTTTAACTTTAATGGGCGTCCATATCATCGCTATTACCCTTATTGGAATAGCTATGATGGTGATGGGTACTTTTGTAAGGTTTGGCGGGATTTAACTCTTAATTAAGGTGAGCGAAAAAAAGTCTACGATTGATTGACAAAGTGAATTAAAAATATAATATTTATTGATCTTAAAACACCATCATGGAAACACTTGCAATTAATCACGAAGCAGTATTGACTTTTGTATTAAGAGTAATACTGGGAATCCTGTTTTTCTTCCAGGGCTACGATAAGGTTTTTAATGTAAAAATTGCCGGCGTTACCGACTTCTTCAGACAGGAGCTTGGTTCGATCAGGGTTCCGGGTTTTATTCTTACCACTACCGCATGGTTCACCTCGCTGACAGAGTTAATTTGTGGCGCAATGCTCATTCTCGGCTTGTTTAAGTCATACGCGCTGGGATTACTTGGGATCGACCTGATACTTGTTACAGGAGCGTTCAGCCTGATCAAGCCCATGTGGGATATGCAGCTGTTATTCCCACGACTGGTCCTGCTGGCTGTACTGCTTTATCTTCCATCACAGTGGGATGTGCTTTCGCTGGATCATTTTATCCGTTAGTGTTATGTCTTTGCAGGATTCCGAATATCAGCGCAAAGATACCGCTTTACATAGCGTATCGAATAGCCCCTGCTCATTAAATGTTGCCGGTGTCAAAACATCTTTTGTGCCACTCTGGGAGAGCCTGAATTTAGTGGTTGCACCCATGGCAATAACGATCTGCCTGATATCGATCTTGTATTTTCGCAGATAAGCTTCCACGTTGGAAGGACTGGTAAAGATCAGCACATCTGCATAGGGAATGTCAATATCGCTCCGGATAATTGTCTTATAAGTATAGAGATTATAAAGTGTATTGGTGAAAGCGATCTGCTTCTGGATGGTTCTCAGAGAATCTATGGCCTGTGGAAACAATACACTATCGTTTTGTAATACAACGGCAAAGTCCTTTCCTATTTTTACCAGGTCGGTGCCCTGGCCGACAAAGTCGCAGTGCTTCCCCAGGGTTTTCAAATATTCTTCGGAAGCTGCGCTGATCACAACGATTTTAACACTTTCAGGAACTGGGGATGCCTGTTCGAAAAAATAACGGATGGCATTTTTACTGGAAAAGAAGATCCATTTAGTCTGAGGTGTGTATGAGAACGGAATGCGCGTAGTTTTTATAAGGGGTTCTGCAACAAGTCGCATGTCTGAATTTGCCTTTGCCATTTCTTCAAAAGGACCAGAAGGATCGGGTGTTTTTGACAGGAAAACAGTTAATTTGGCCAGATTAGGGTACACAGTCAGTTTAATATCGCAATAACAAAAGTTAACTTGGATTCCGGGAAATCTAACTTTATGTTTATGGAACAAAAATGGGCAATATTAATAACATAATAAAATACAAGGCCTGTTTTCAGGCGGTTTCTGTGAATAAGCTCATCTTTTCTTCCAATAATAAGGTCTTTGTTCATTAGGCCCCGTGCGGATCAGCACGGGGAAAGTCCTTCAGAATATTAACTCCCTTCATGGGATTCAGTAAACTGGCCTCTTGTTCAACCAAACTTTTTATATAATTAAAACATATGAAACCAATTATTTCAGCATCCGTTTATAAAGTGCTTCGCAGCCTCATCTCAAAATTCAAGTCGCCTGAAACCAAGCCGCTGGGCGAAGAAATAGAAAAGGCGGAAGTTGTAAGCGATGAAACGCTTGAGAAAAATATCGTCAGCCTCGGCTCCTATGTGGAGTATACAAATGATTCCATTAATCAACCCATCCGGATGCAGATCGTACTTCCTGAACATGCAGACCTTGCGAAACGGAAAATATCGGTATTTGCCCCAATCAGCGTGGCACTAATCGGGTTCAGGGAATCAGACATATTTAAATGGAGAATGCCGTCCGGGATCCAGACGCTGCGGATATTAAAGGTAATTAATGTGTAAACAAAGAGAACCTTCGGATTTCGTAACTTATCAATGACTGCTAAGCTTTCTTAAGATCTCGGAGCTCATGGCGTCAGCTGATATTCCATAACCGGCAACCAGGATTCCTTTCACCCCGGATTTTGATTCGATGGCGTATACTGTAGCTTCATCGGCCGGATCGGTATTGCCTTCGTACCTGTACACATCCACAATTTCAAATTCATTAACACTGAATTTATCCGGGTGACAGACGAGGCAATTTTCCTGCAGGTTAAAGTCCACTGTGAATCCTTTTTTTCTCAGCTCTGTTATGGCTTCAGAAACGGTAGCATAATGTGATTTTCTTTCCATAGCGCGATTAATTGGTGTTTAAAGTTACGATTTATCACTCAGCATTCCTTGATACAAAAAAAGCATAGCGAAACACGCTATGCTTTAGAAACCAATAAAGCCAGTTGAAAAAAGTATTATCAATTACTATTCTGGTAGCAGTACTTCATCAATCACGTGAATGATCCCGTTCGAAGCAGGTATCGATGCGAGAATGTGAGCCTTGCCATTGATTATTGGTTTACCGTCCTGTATTGTTATTTTAATATTTCCGCCGTTTACCTGTCCGAGGGTTTGGCCATCCTGCATGGACTCGGCTTTCATTACACCGACAAAAACATGGTATTGCAGAATATCAATCAATGCATCTTTTTTCTCAGGCTTTAACAAACCATCAACCGTACCGGCAGGTAGTTTGTCAAAAGCTGCATTGGTGGGCGCAAATACCGTAAAAGGGCCGGCATTGCTTAAAGCATCAACCAGCTCACCTGCTTTTACAGCAGCTACTAAAGTAGAGTGATCTTTACTTCCTACCGCAATTTGAACCACATTTGGATTGGATACCTCGTCAACCACTCCCGACTGACCTGCAGAATGTGGCTCTGCTTCAGTGTTCGCATTTGCCTGCTGAGCTTCGGGAGTTGCCGGAGTACAGCCCACCAGGCTCACTAGGCAAAGTGCAACGATTGTTTTTATTGTGCGTTTCATAGTCATTGTTTTTGATTTTCACGACAAAGTAACAGACCGGATTTTAATCTGTACATGATTTAAATCATAATAAAAACTGATTTTTATTATCTCGGACAATTTTATCCTATTTAAAATAGCTTTTACCTTTGGCCCATACTTAGCTTATGAAATCAGTCTCAATGCATACCTTTCACATCCCGGTTATGGGCTTAGGTTTTACAATAGATACACCGGTAAAGGTGGCGCATTTTGGAATCTCATCTGTTATCTCAATCATAGAAGACCACCTGATCGAACAAATGCGGGAAGTGCTATGCCGTAATTACAATTTATTTTATGCGGCTATTCCTGAAGAGGAAGAAGATTCCCGGGCGAAGCGGATCACCGCTTATCTGAACCTCGTTAATTTTGTAGTTGACAGAAATACAAACGCGGTTATTGCTCAATCTTTTGGACCTGGAACTGATCTGTGCAAATACTTTGAACTCCTTCCGGAAAACGCTGAAGTCCGGGAATTGTATTACACGCTACGGGAACAAACAGGAGCAAAGCGTGCGGCAACTGAGGAATACCTGAGAGCGTCAGTTACTCCCGGAGCTATTGACGTTAATATCATGACCAAGGTAGACAAGACCAATTATGCTAAATCGGGAGAACAGTTGCCAGCCGAATACTCTGATGCACTGTCAGCATTGCGTGGCTTCGCAAAAAGCAATCTGAGTTCTGCCGTCATTTTTTCTGCGGGACTAAATCCGAGATTATATAGTTATTGCGAGGAGTTTCCTGATTTTTTTCCGGATAAGAACGGAACTATAAAAAAGAAAATAATACTGAAAGTGAGCGACTACCGTTCTGCTCTGATACAAGGAAAGTTCCTGGCAAAAAAAGGACTTTGGATCTCGGAATTCAGGATTGAATCGGGCCTTAACTGTGGCGGTCATGCCTTTGCTACAAACGGGATGCTACTGGGCCCCATTTTAGAAGAATTCAAGGAAAAGCGCCAGGAATTATACGACGAATTATTTTCACTCTGCACGCTGGCACTTACTTCAAAAGCAAAACCTTTTACAAACAAGCCCACATTAAGGATCACTGCGCAGGGGGGCCTGGGCACCGCTGCCGAAAATCAATTCCTTCTGGAACATTACAATCTAAATGCAACAGGATGGGGAAGCCCGTTCCTGCTCGTACCCGAAGTAACATGCGTTGATACAGAAACGCTCGATAAGCTCGCGACAGCGAAACCGGAAGATTATTATCTCAGTCACTCATCGCCACTTGGCGTACCATTTAATAATTTCAGACACAGCAGTTCCGAAACACAAAGGAAATTGAGAATAAACAAAAACCGTCCCGGCAGTCCTTGTTATAAAAAATTTCTTTCCACCAATACTGAATTCACAGAGAAGCCTATATGTACTGCTTCACGCGAATACCAGAATCTTAAAATAAAGGAAGCGCAACAGAATTTTGCCGGATCTGATCTTGAAGAGATGATCGGGAAAATAGAGGAAAAAGATTGTCTGTGTGAAGGACTTGGAACTTCCGCCCTTCTGAAAAACAAAACGAAACTTTCTCATGGCTTAAAGGCGGTGGCTATTTGCCCGGGACCAAACCTGGCTTACTTTTCCGGAGTATTCACCCTCCGGCAAATGGTGGATCACATTTATGGCAGAAACAATATTCTGAATACCGTTAAGCGGCCTCACCTGTTTGTTAACGAATTAAAGCTCTATGTAGATTACTTAAGAGTGGAGGTGAAAAATGCGATAAAGGCAAATATGCAAAAACAATCTTCTTATTTCACAACGTTCAAAGAGAATTTAATGAAGAGTATCGAATACTACATGAACCTGATGCCCTGTTTGAAATTACTGGAAGAAGCCGGACGTGAAATGCAGCTTCAATTGCTGAACCTTCGGGGTGAACTTGAATTAATTCCTACCGGCGCAGCAAAAGAATGAATTTGAAATGAGCTTCAAACCGAAACATATTTTTTTCTTTTTGTGTTTTATATTCATTATTTATTCTTTTAGCATTTATCTCATTCCAGGGTATTCGAAAAATCCAGAAGCTGAAACGGTCGCGGCTGGCCGTTTGGTGTGGCAAAAATACAATTGCCAGAGCTGTCATCAGCTCTATGGTCTTGGGGGATACCTGGGGCCGGACCTCACTAATGTCTACTCGGCGAAGGGTAAAGGCGAATTATTTATAAGAGCATTTCTACATGCCGGAACAAAGCAGATGCCCTCCTTTGATCTCTCAAAAGAGGAAGAAAAAGAGCTTATCGCTTTTCTGAAATCGACAGATGGAAGCGGCATTGCTGATCCACGAAATTTTGTAATTACATCAACCGGCATGATCGAGAAAAAATGAATTTAAAGTCACTACATATCGGCAGGCTTTTTTTATTCACAGCATTGATTATGCTTTTTCTGGGCCTGGTGTTTGGCGTAATGGCAAGCCTCAACTATATTTTACCGGGTAATCTGAAAGAAACGCTGGGGTTTATCTCGTTACGGCCAATGCACGTATCGTCCGTTCAATTCTGGATCTTGCTGGGTGCCAGTGGTTGTGTATTTTGCGGACTGCAACTACTCAAGCCTGATACTGTTAACCGCCCCCTGGCGTTCCTGCAGTGGATTTTGTGGCTGGTTGCTATCTGCGGCATTATGCGATCGTACTTTGTGAAGGATTTTGGAGGCAGGGAATACTGGGAGTTTAATCCGGTCTGGGCGCTGCCTATCGCTGTTGCCTGGCTGCTCTTTCTCATCAATTTTATCATTGTCCTCAAATCCCTTAAAGAATGGCCGGTCTATTTGTGGATGTGGATGACAGGTATTGTCTTCTTCCTCTTTACGTTCGCCGAAAACTACCTTTGGGTGATCCCTTATTTCCGCCAGCATTTTATAACGGATATGACAATTCAATGGAAAGTAAACGGATCGCTCGTTGGTTCCTGGAATCAGATTATTTATGGCACGGCCTTTTTCCTTATGGAACGCATCAGTAATTCTCCTGGACCCGCCAGAAGCAGGCTGGCGTTAGGCATGTACTTTCTCGGCCTTTTTAACCTGATGTTCAATTGGGGGCATCATGTTTATACATTGCCTACCGAAAGCTATATCCGTTACCTGGGCTACGGCGTAAGCATGACCGAATGGATCATTTTTATCAGGATCGTTTATACCTGGAAACAAAGTCTTTCGGACATCCAAAAGCACTATCATTATTTTCCATATCGCTTTTTGATGGCTGCTGACATCTGGGTGTTCCTGAATATCGGCCAGGCTCTTTTGATGTCGATTCCTGCGATCAATATTTATACGCACGGTACGCATGTCACCGTTGCACATGCTATGGGAACCACTATCGGCATCAATACCATGATCCTCCTGGCTGCAAGCTTCGAATTCCTGAATGAAAAATGCGGCGTCCTTTCGTTTAACCTGAAACGAATGAAATATCATTTTTGGACAGCACAGGCAAGCCTGCTGATCTTTTGGTTTTCTCTTAATGTAGCCGGCATTAAAAAATCTATCTGGCAGATGAGCGAAAACCAGGTGCCTTTCAGCAGAATGATGGAAAGCTTACATCCCTGGTTCATTGTATTTGTGATTGCCGGGGTTGCCCTTATGATCAGCTTAGGCGCAATAGCGTTCAGACTTGTGAGAACATACCTGATCTGCGAGCTTAAATTTTTCAAAAGACAAGATAAGAATACCCATTTAAAAATTATTCAAATAACACAAAACCATGCCTAACACAGTCAACTTAAACAACCTGCCAACAGCATTCAGCTATAAAAAGGATAAAGAGCTTCGCTTTACTTATTATGTATTCAAAATGCTAAAGAACCCTCTTCTCGTGAGGCTCCTGTCGGAGTTCGCGAACGGTATTTTAAAATACAACATTCCACTTAAATCGCTGATCAAAAGCACCGTGTTCAAAATTTTTTGCTCCGGAGAAAATATCTCTGAAGCTTTTTCTACAATTAAGAAGCTGGAAAAATTTAAGGTGAGATCTGTGCTCGATTATGTTGCAGAAGGTGAAAAGAGCGAAAAAGCATTCACTGAAAACACAACGGTTATCATCGGCAATATAAACAAACTCGGCCAGGAAGCTCCAGGTAATGCGGTCAGCGTAAAATTCACCAGTCTTGAAGACACCGAATTCTACAAAACAATGAGCGTAGCGCTGCTTGAGGGCCATGCTGTGGATAATGCCCGGCACGAAAGACTTTTGAGAAGGATAGATACCATCTGTTACGCTGCTGCTGAAAATAAGGTGATCATCTATTTCGATGCAGAAGACAGGTATATGCAGGACCTTTTTGACCTGATCGTGGAAATGATGATGGAGAAATACAATAAAAAGGAAGCGATCATCTACAATACACTTCAAATGTATCTCACAGACAGGCTGTCGTATCTTCGTCATCTGCTTGATCATTCATCAAGTAAAAACTATTTCCCGGGAATTAAGCTGGTTCGGGGCGCATACGCTGAAAAAGAGAGAGAAACCGCCATGCTTGAAAAAAAGATCAGCCCGGTATACCCAACAAAAGAGCAAACCGATCTTGCCTTTAATGAAGCGCTGGAACTTTGCTTAAAGAATCATGACAGAGTTTACACTTGTATTGCTTCACACAATGAATACAGCACACGCCTCGCCCTCGATTGTATAAACCGCTATGCAATTACAGATCACTACAAGAAGGTGAAATTTTCCCAGCTCTATGGCATGCGCGACAATCTTACCTTTAATCTTGGTGCGATGGGTTACAACTCTTCAAAATACCTGCCCTACGGTGAAGTGAAGAAGGCCATTCCTTACCTGATCCGCAGAGCCGAAGAGAACTCTTCCATTGGCCCGCAGCTGATCGAAGAAATAACACGCCTCGAAAACGAGTTATCCAGGCGCAGAGTTGTATCAAGGAAAAATCAAGCCGCTTCGTTATGAAAGATTATTCTCACTATCTGTTTGGCGTTCTGTGGATCATTGCCTGCATGCTGCTGGGGCTATATGTAAGGGGACGCGGGATCTCCGGTAAAAAGCATTACACTATCGGGTTCAAGGTAATAGTATTATCATATCTGTGCGGATTGTGCCTGTTGTTCGTGGCGATTGTTATGTCGTAGTATCGGCGTTCCAATGTGTTTTCTGCCCGAATAACCTTGTGTTGTCTGTTAACTTGATCGCTTTAAGTTTCACGGCCCAGATATAGCCAAGCATTACTCTGCCGAAAGGATATTTATTATAATATTCTGATATCAGCTTGGGATCAATATCGTTCTCATTCAATGTACATCCGGTAAACTGAATCCCTTTGATCTTCAGAAAATCCAGCTTTTCCGGTAAGACGGTTCCTGCAATTTCAGTTTCCATCCGGGTCGCCTCTTCGTGTCCCGTTCCATAAGAAGATTTAAAGACCAGAGTTGGCTGCTCACCTGAAATAATAAAAAAACTGGTAAAGCAATAAGGCCTGTTGTGTTCATTTGTAAAACAGACGCTCGCAACACGGTTCTTTTCAAGAAACCCTCTAATGCTTTCCGGTAACGTTTTCATAGTCGTTTATTATTCGTTTGGCCCGCCTTTTACCAGCATTATTAAATGCTTCTTTTTCTTCTTTTGTAACAGGAGCAACTGGCGGAATAGTTAATGGCCTACCGTCGTCGTCAATGGCTACAAACGTAAAAAAGGCTTCGTTGATCATCACATTTCTTTTGATGTTCGTATTCTTTTTCCAGGCCACGGCATGAATTTCCATCGATGTTCTGAATACCTTGGTTACCTTACATTGTATCGTGATAATGTCTCCATTCTGCGCAGGAGTTTTAAAACTGACGCTGTCAATCGACGCTGTAACGCAGATAAAACCCGCATGATTTTGTGCGCAAATGGCACAGGCAAGATCCATCCATTGAACCAGCCTGCCGCCCTGGAGAATACCTAATGGATTTGTGTCATTTGGGCAAACTACTTCCATTTTTACAGCCATCGAATTACCCGGTGTTTTCTTCTCAGCCATGCTGTTGATTTTTGCTCCGCAAAGTTAAGCGCTTGAATACACACACGACATGATATAAATCATAAGGCTCGAAATCCCCGACAAACCATTGATTTAAAAGCTTTAACAGTATTTACAATCCCTTGTTCAAAGTAATTCGGACATTTTTATCCGCTTTATACTTAATTTTGTAAAAAATAAATTATGATCTTTTCAAAAGCATGTGAATACGGAATAAGAGCCAGCATTTATGTGGCTTTGCAATCGCTCGATGGAAGCCGCGCCAACCTGAAGGATATTTCCGCAGAAATAGAATCACCTGAAGCGTACACCGCTAAAATTTTACAGATGCTTGTAAAAGGTAATATTATTAATTCGGTAAAAGGCTCTATGGGAGGCTTTGAGATTGATAAGAAGAAATTAAATAAGATCAGATTGCAGGATGTTGTGGTAGCCATTGACGGAAAGTTCAACGACAAAATATGTGTGTTGGGACTTAAGGCATGCTCTCACAATCATCCTTGTCCTGTACATGATAAGTATAAGCACATCAAAAGCGATCTGATCTCGATGATGCAGAACACAAGTCTTCAGGAGATGTCACAAAGCATTCATGAAGGTTTAACCTGCTTAAAATTTTAAAACAACATTAAAAAATATATCATGACTATCACAGGAAAACAAGTTATCGGAGAGCTGGTGGCACAGGACTACCGCACCGCAGAAGTATTTTCAAAGTATGGGCTCGACTTTTGCTGCAAAGGAGGTTTGACCTTGCAGGAAGTGTGCGAAAAAAAGAAAATCAACCTACAGCAGCTGACCACTGACCTGGCCGAGATCACTGCCCTCGTGGAAAATTCGAGAACAGAATACAAGTCCTGGCCCATCGATCTTCTGGCAGATTATATCGAGAAGAAACATCACCGCTATGTAGCCGAGAAAACACCGGTTATCCAGCAATACCTTACCAAAGTAGCTAAGGTGCATGGAAACGCACATCCTGAGCTGGAGGAGATCCTGGCGAATTTTAATGAGTCGGCACAAATGCTGGCCGCGCACATGAAAAAAGAAGAACTGATCCTGTTTCCATTCATCCGGAAAATGGCAACAGCCCGCGAAAATGAAGTGCTGGAACCACATTTTGGAACTGTTCAGAACCCTATCAGCATGATGAAGGAAGAACACAACGTAGAAGGCGAACGCTTCAGGAAGATCTCCGAGCTAAGTCACAATTACACGCCGCCACAGGATGCCTGCAATACCTTCAGGGTAACTTATGCATTGTTAAAAGAGTTTGAAGAGGATCTGCACCTGCATATCCATCTGGAGAATAATATCCTTTTCCCGAAAGCGATCGCGATGGAAGCTGAACATAGCAAGAGCTCCTGCGAGCTGCATTGATCCATTAACCCTTAAATATACAAACATGCTAAATTTTAAACTGGATGACGACTTCGTGTCGCAGTACAAAGATATTGCCCCGGATTTTGGCTTCAACGGCCTGGGGCTTCTGACTTATTACAGAACGTATTCCCGCTTAAAGGAAGACGGGACAAACGAGCAATGGTACGAAACTGTTCGCCGCGTGGTTGAAGGCGCATATACCTTGCAAAAACAGCACATCTTAAGCAATGAGCTCGGCTGGAACAACCGTAAAGGACAGCGCTCTGCGCAGGAGATGTATGACCGCATCTTTAAGATGAAATTTCTTCCGCCCGGCAGAATGTTGTGGGCGCTTGGTACGCCGATCATTCACGAAAAGAAAGTCGGACAAGCCTTGTTTAATTGCGCCTTTGTTTCAACCGGCAATATTGGTAAAGGCATCGAAGAAGCTGTAAAGCCCTTCACCTTTATGATGGATATGAGCATGGTTGGAGTCGGCGTTGGCTTTGATGTGGAAGGCGCTGAAAAAATCGAAGTATATAAACAGGAAAGCCAGGATGAGCTCTATATGATACCTGATTCACGTGAGGGCTGGGTAACAAGCATAGAAAAGTTATTGTTCAGCTATTTTGCAAAACACTTCGGCTTTAATAAGCCCTGCGGTGTAAAATTCAGCTACGAGCTCATCAGGCCTGCCGGTGTTCCTATTCAAGGGTTCGGGGGTGTATCGTCCGGTCCGGCGCCATTGGAAAAATTGCACAAGCAGATCAGGCAGCTGTTGGATAAGCTGGATGGAAAGCACATTACTATTACTGCTATTGCGGATATTATGAACATGATCGGCCAATGCGTGGTTGCCGGCAATGTGCGTAGGACCGCGCAGATCGCCTTGGGATCAGTAGCTAACACAGAATACAGGAAACTGAAAGACTACCGCTGGAATTCCGAAAAGGAAACATACGAAGGCTCAATGGTGCGCCGTGCAGAATGGGGCTGGGCTTCAAATAACAGCGTGACAGTGGATCAAAATACCAACTTTGCGGAGGTTGCGCAGCAAACGGCTATCAACGGTGAGCCGGGTTATGTATTCATGGATAACATCAGAGCCTTTTCACGCATGTGCGACCCGGCTGACCACAAGGATGAGAAAGCCATGGGAACCAACCCATGCGGTGAGCAAACACTGGAATCTTATGAGCTCTGCTGCCTGGTGGAAACATTTCCTTCACGCGCAGAATCAAAAGAAGATTATCTCCGCACATTGAAATTCGCCTACCTGCTTGGTAAAACGGCAACGCTGGTAAATACGACATGGCACGAGACGAACAGGGTCCAAAAAAGAAACAGGCGCATCGGTACCTCTGTTTCAGGGATCACTAATTTCATCGATAAATATTCACTTGAAATATTGCGTACATGGCTGGATGAAGGATACAACCATATTCAGTCCTGGGACGACATCTATTCCTCATGGCTTTGTGTGCCGAAAAGCATCAAAACTACCAGCGTGAAACCCAGCGGTACAGTGAGTTTGCTGGCCGGTGTTAACCCTGGCTGTCACTTCCCGGAGTTCGATTATTACATCCGGCGCGTAAGAGTTGCGAAAACGTCAGCCTTGATCCCGGCCATTAAAGAAGCAGGCTTGCATGTGGAAGATGATGTGGTAGATCCAAGCTCTTTCGTGGTAGAATTCCCTGTCCATAACGAAGGTAAAAGCCTTAAGGACGTGAGTATCTGGGAGCAGGTGGCCCTTTCTGTCTTCCTGCAAAAATACTGGTCGGATAACCAGGTGTCGTGTACTGTAACGTTCAGGCCGGAAGAGAGCAGCCAGATAAAAACAGTATTAGACTATTACAAATACGATCTGAAGGCTATTAGTTTTTTACCTAAGCTGGAATTAGGAGCTTACGCACAAATGCCTTACGAAGCCATCAGCAAAGAGCGTTATGATCAACTCATAAAAAGTGTTAGAGCCGTTGATTTCCATCAATTATCTGAAGATTCGGTTGGTGAAAAGTTTTGCAATAACGATACCTGTGTCGTAGCTTAGTGCTTCGACTAAGAAGCTGAACCGTTACCTGCATTTTGAGCTATAACCTAACTAACATGGCATTAGCAGGTAATGGTTCTTTCTAACTGAAAAATCCCCGGCACTTCGACTTCGCTCAGTGTGACCGGGGATTTTTTATAATTAAATCCTGAAAACATTTATTAGTGTAACCTGATATAAATCATCTTTAAACCTTGCTAATGTCATATCGCCGGCGTTGCGTCTGGCCTAATTTTGAGGTCGGAAACAAACACTGTGTCACGGCTGATTCCCATACTGCTCCTCGTCGCTCTGGTACTTCAAACCGGGTTCAAGATAGTTCTTTACCTGGATTACCAGGTTAACAAAGAATCGATCACACAAAAATACTGTGAAAACAAGGCAAAGCCTGAAATGAAATGTCACGGCAAATGCCATCTTAAAAAACTTCTCAAGGAAGACGATAAGCGAAATGAGCCGGTAAAAAATCCTGTGAAAGAACAGGAGGAGATTTCTCCGTTCGTTCAACACCGCAAGCAAATTCTTAAAATACAGCTACAAACCAGCAGTGATTCCAGCGCGACCTATCTCCTGAAAGAAGCTGAAGGCAAAACTGCAGGCATCTTCCATCCGCCCTCTGTTATACTGTAAGGCACTCTCATGTCCCGGCCTTCCCGGACCATTTTATTTTTTACAGTATTAACATTCAAAACAAATTTTATGAAACGATTTATCATTTTGGTGGCTGTTGCCAGCCTGCCATTCATCACGCTATCCTGCAAAAAAAAGGGAACAAAACCTGAAGAAACGACTACACCGGTTCCCACCGAAACCACACCTGTCAATCTCTTAAAACTAGGCGAAACGTTCATTACCGGATCGGCTGCCAAAGCTGTTATTTACGGCACCAGGGAACCTGTAACCGGCTATAATGAGATCTATGTTGCGCTTTTTGATTCACTGGATGGAAGCCAGTTAAGCCGCGGCCATTTCGATGTTCTTCCCATGATGGACATGGGCACCATGCAGCACAGTGCACCAGTGGAAAACACAGAAGATACGACTACAACAAACGGCTATTTTAAATCGGCAGTGATCTTTTCAATGCCCGGAACTTCAAGCCAATGGTGGCTTGACCTCAGTTTTCACAATCACAAAAACGGTAAGTCGGGAATCGGAAAGCTTGGGGTGACTGTAAAAGCAAGCTCGCCAAACCTGTTCAAAAGCACAGTGGTGGCTGCGGATAATAACTCAAGTATATTCCTGTCCTATGTGAATCCGCTAAAGCCCGTAGTTGGCATTAACGATTTTGAGGTAGTGCTCAATAAAAAGAAAAACATGATGGAGTACATGCCGGTTGACGATTACACCATTGAAATAGAACCTACCATGCCGAGCATGGGTCATGGCTCTCCCAACAACGTCAACCCATCACTAACTTCCAAGGGTCATTACAAGGGCAAGGTGAACTTCACCATGTCAGGTCTGTGGCGCATTACCCTGAAGCTCTATAAGAATGGCACTCTTGTAAGCAGCGACCAGTATTTTGAAATCACCATCGAATGATCCGGCGGATTATAATCGTGCTGCTTTTCACGCACGCCTGTCTTTGGGGGCAGCAAACCCCCAAGGACAGCGTGAAAACAGTGGATTTAAAAGAGGTGTGCATTTTTGAAAGCAGCGACCCGGCTGATCAGGCTTTCAATTTTCACAAGAGCAGCAAGCTGGCCAATACAGAAGATATTCTTGCGCGCATGGACGGGGTGAACCTTATTAAGCGCGGTGCGTACGGCCTTGAGCCTATTATCCGGAACTACAGCTCGGGGCAAACCAACCTGACCATCGATGGCATGCGCATTTACGGTGCCTGTACAGATAAGATGGATCCGGTTTCCATTTATGTTGAGCCGGTCAATCTCCAGTCCATACAGTTGGCACATGGCGCCTCCGGCGCCTTAAATGGCAGCACGATTGGTGGACAGATCAACTTTAACCTGAAGGATCCTGAATACTCGTGTAGCAAAAGAGTGCATGGCCAGGCTGCCCAGTCTTATGCTACGGTTAATAATGGATTTAATACATCTTTAGCGCTGCGGCAAAGCATTGGAAAATTTGCATACAGGATCAGTGGCGCTCTGCGTGATGCCGACAACTACCGGTCCGGTGCAAACCAGGTGATCAGCAATTCCGGCTACCACAAATCCAATGTTTCCGCAGTAATGAGTTATAAGATCGATAGCCTGCAATCCGTAAAACTTAATTACCTGGGCGACTGGGGCAGGAACATCGGCTATCCTGCACTTCCGATGGATGTGGGAGCCGCAAACGCTCAGATCTACTCTATCACCCATCAACTACTGTTTAAAGGCAAACGATTAGAGGCCAACGAGGCAAAAATTTACTACAACACCATTTATCACCAGATGGATGATACGCATCGCAGTGATGTGCCCATGCACATGGATATGCCCGGCTGGAGCAAAACTTTTGGACTTTATGAGAATATTTCTACCAGGAAGGGCCTGAACCTGCGGGTAGATTATCACTATGCTGAAACACGCGCCGATATGGTCATGTATCCCGCAGGAGAGCCGTTGATGTATTTACAGACGCTGCCGGAGAATGCTTTCTCGGATCTTGGCATCGCCATCAGGCACCAGGTGAAGCTCAAATTCAAACAGCAAATTGGCTTTAACGCGCGTGTCGATCTTATGTCTCAAAACGCATTCAGCGGACCAGGTGAGAACCAATGGAAAGTATTCAAGACCGATATTACGACTTCAAAACTGGATGTTCTGAAAAATATGAATTTACGTTACGGCAAGTTCTTTGGAGAGAAGCTTTTCACCCAACTAAGCTTAGGATACGGGGAACGCATTGCCACCAGTAATGAGCGATATGGCTACTACCTGTTCAACCGCCAGGATCAATATGACTATATCGGCAAGCTCGATCTGAAGCCGGAAAATTCCTACCAGTGTGAGCTCTTATTCCGGCAGATCATGAAAAAGGCCGAGTACTCGTTAAATTTATTCTATCATCACACTCAGAACTACATATATGCCTATGTTATTCCAGGTTTCGGCCCGATGACCATCGGCGCAATGGGCTTAAAAACCTATACCAATATTGATTTTGCAACCAGTCGCGGCGCTGAGCTGACAGCAAAGTATTACCTGAGCGAATCACTGACATACATGGCCTCCGTTAAATATGTTTATGGTCAAACCTGCTTTAATACACCTTTGCCATTGGTGCCACCGCTTAAGGTGCAACAAGCGATCAGGTACACCAAAAAACTCATGCAACTGCAATTAGAATACGATTATGCCGCTTCGCAAAACAGGATTAATCCTGATTACGGCGACCGCTCCACGCAGGATTATCACCTGCTTAATTTCAGAGTCTCGCGTAATATCAAAGTGAAACCCGGCATTATCCAGCTTGGCGCAGCCTGTGAAAATATCCTGAATGCCAATTACCGGGAACATCTTGATATTGGCGCAGTTCCAAGATTCGGCAGGAATTTCTCATTCAACCTGAGCTTCCTGTTCTAATCTTCTCTGTGAAGTTAACAGAAGAACAAGTCCTGTAAATATGAGCACAGCTATAAAGAACAGGATCTGATTGACATAGGGCACAACTGTATAAGAAAAAGATGCTACACCCTGAACGCCCAGAACAATTTCGTTGAGATAAACTCCCGCAATAAAGATCAAAAGTGCAATTGTGGTAAGGCGGTTTACTTTGATCAACTTGTAGTAGTAGACATAAGAAACGAGAAAAACAGAGATGATCGCGAGCAGGATCAGGTGCAGGTAAGCGATCACGACAGGCCTGAAACCAAATGCCAGCTTGCTTACAGATGGAATGGTAGAACCGAGCTGCAAAAGATATTTGGAGCTTACGGCGATCACAATAATAAGAAACAGGTAACGCCCCGATTTAAAAAGTGAGGCATCCATTCTCAGCCTGTCTTTAATAGCGATCACGAGTTTTATCCAGGCCCATAGCTGCACAACGGCCGAAATCGCCACCAGGATCAAAAGCCATAGTGGCAGCTTAGCCCAAAGCACGGAAAGAAAATAAGCGGGGATGCAGGACAGAAAGAACATCCAGAAGATTTTTTTGTTTTGCCCGAATTCCAGCTTTTGCAGATGAAGCCTTGCAAGCAACAGCCCTATACAGGCGAACATGAAAAAACCGTTGTATTGGAAATGAAGATAAAAATAGAGTGAGGCCAGGTGTATGTTCTGATTAAAATTATGGCTGGCCATCATAAATGCTAAAGTGAACGTGCCCACAGACGAGATAATGTTGAACCAAAGACCTGCCACGAACCACGAAGCATAAGGCCGGTCGGATAAGTTTTTCAGGTCCCTGAACATAAAAAAGGCAAAAGTATAGGCAACAAGAATAGACAAAGTTGAAAAGGAGATGGAGAATGCGCCATAACCCTGTGCGGTAAAAGAGATCAGCATACCATAGGCGCACACCAGGTTACAGATGATCAGCTTTCTGTATATACCGGTATTTATCAAGGGATTGTCTCTTTGAATTGCACCCGCCATCAGCACAAAAAGCGTGTGGGTGATCCATCCGATGAAGGCGAAATGCGAGTGCCCGTGCTGGAGGTGCTTTTGATTGAGATACGGAAACTCAAAGCCGATCTTGTAGCGCATGATAGTACCGAAAAGAGCGACGATTAAGAGGTTTAAGAGCGAGATCCTTAGCCAGAA
Source organism: Bacteroidia bacterium (assembly GCA_044221905.1). Classification (GTDB taxonomy): domain Bacteria; phylum Bacteroidota; class Bacteroidia; order B-17B0; family Aurantibacillaceae; genus Aurantibacillus. The sequence goes on along the minus strand of JBGAOE010000001.1, from coordinate 877,381 downwards.
TTTAGTGTTTAGAGCCATAGAGCAAAGTTAAGGTTTATAGTTTCAGAATTTTCTGTTTCAGGTTCTAAAGTTCTGAGTATAAAGTCACTGGCTTATTGATCACAATCACGTTTTGACATGACATTTATCAGTTTCAGTTAGACCATTTGTGAGGAACTTTGCTGGGAATACTAAAACAAAGACATATATGAACTGGCCTAAACTCAGCACTCAAAAAATAAAACAGAGGGTATTCGAAGCCCTTGGCAGAAACCTGAACTACAGAAGTGAAAATATCCTCGGCATACCAGCTACTTACCTGGATACGGATGTATTTTATGATGACGCGCCTTTTCTAAAGGATGCGCCGTTCCTGTCTACCCTTGTTGCCAATCCAAATCATATCGGCTGCCACACCCTGGATGGAGAGAAAGAACCCATTTTTAAAGGAAGCCAGGAAATTGAGAAGGATCTGATCCGGATCTGTGCAGAAGAAATTTTTGGAGCCGAGCCAAAAACCTACGATGGATATGTAGCCTCAGGAGGAACAGAAGCTAATATCGAGGCCTGCTGGATCTACCGCAACTACTTTATGAAGGAACGGAACGCCAAGCCCGAAGAAATTGTATTGCTTTACTCTGAAGACAGTCATTATTCCTTTCCAAAGGCATCCGATCTCCTTTCCATAAAATCGGTTGTATTTAAGGTAAACCAGCAAACCCGTGAAACAGACATTACCGACCTAGAGAAAAAACTCGTGGAAGAAATTAAGCTGGGTGCCAAATATTTTATAGTGAACGTAAATTTATCCACTACCATGTTTGGCAGTGTGGATGATATCGACAAGATCACCGATCTTTTAAACCTCCTGAACGTTGAGTATAAACTTCATATCGATGCGGCCTTCGGAGGATTTATTTATCCATTTACCAAAGAGAATAGCCGGCATAATTTTAAGAATCCCAATGTAAGCTCGATAACCATCGACGGACATAAAATGCTCCAGGCTCCTTACGGAACCGGTATATTCCTGGTACGAAAAGACCTGATCCCATTTGTTTGTACGGAGCAGGCCTCTTACGTTCAGGGTAAAGACTACACTTTGTGCGGAAGCCGATCCGGTGCGAACGCCATTTGTGTCTGGATGATCCTTCACATGCACGGCTCAACAGGATGGACGGTGAAAATGAGCCATCTGCTTGATAAAACCACTTCGCTCTGTTCTGCTTTGGATGATATGGGTGTAGAATACTACAGGCATCCTCAGCTGAATATTGTAACTCTCAAAAGCAAATACGTGAACCCGGAGCTTGCAACTAAGTTCTGCCTGGTACCTGATAATCATGAAGATCCTAAATGGTATAAGATTGTCGTAATGCCGCATGTAAAGCAGGGCATCCTTGACAATTTCCTCAACCAGCTATCCAGCGAGCTTTTATACAAGCGTATTGAGTCATGAGCCTGATCAGCAAATACAATGTAGCGGCGCCAAGATACACAAGCTACCCCACAGTGCCTGCCTGGAGTAAAACACCAGACCAGGAAGAATGGAAACAATTGGTAAAGGCAAGCTTTACAAGGACAAATTCAACTAATGGCATTAGTTTATATATTCACCTGCCTTTTTGTGAGAGCCTGTGTACTTATTGTGCCTGCAATACGCGTATTACTGTGAACCATAAAGTTGAGGAGCCTTATATTAATTCAGTGCTTGCAGAATGGAAACTCTATCTCAATCTTTTTGATGAAAAGCCAAGGATTAAAGAAATTCACCTGGGAGGCGGTACACCTACTTTTTTTAGTGCGGAAAATCTACATCGCTTATTATCTACGATTTTGAATTCTGCAGATATTTGCGAGGAACACGATTTCAGCTTTGAAGGACATCCGGCCAATACTACATTCCAACATCTACAGATACTGTACGATCTGGGCTTTCGCAGGGTAAGCTTCGGCATCCAGGATTTTGATCCCGAGGTTCAGGACGTGATCAATCGTTATCAATCCTATGAACAAGTGGAACAGGTTGTGAACCATGCGCGGCGTGTTGGTTACACATCCGTAAACTTCGATTTAGTGTATGGATTGCCCTTGCAAAAGCTGAATACGATAATCGATACGGTCAACCAGGTTATTCGTCTGAGGCCCGACCGCATTGCCTTTTATAGCTATGCCCATGTGCCCTGGATGCGGCCGGGACAAAGGAAATTCACGGAAAAGGATCTGCCGGTGGACGAAGAAAAAAGACAGCTCTACGAAACAGGCCTGGAATTATTTCAACATGCAGGCTACGAAGATATAGGCCTGGACCACTTTGCTTTAGAAAGTGATCCATTATATATCTCCATGAAGGAAAAGAAGCTGCACCGCAACTTTATGGGCTATTCGGATAAATATACGGAGCTCATGATCAGCCTGGGCGTATCGGCCATCAGCGATACCTGGAATGCTTTCGCGCAGAATATAAAAGTGGTGGAAGCCTACCAGGAAGCAGTGGCAAAAGACATGTTCCCGATCTTTAAAGGCCATAAACTGAGTGAAGAAGACCTGGTGATCCGGAAACATATCCTTAATCTCATGTGCCGTTACGAAACAAAGCTCGGAAATGAGATATATAAGTTTCCTGCATTGTCAGAAGGGTTTCATCGCTGCGAGGAACTGCAGCAGGATGGTCTTGTTGAACTAACGTTCTGCAAGGTCAAGGTAACTGAAAAAGGGATGGCTTATTTGCGGAATATCTGCATGTGCTTTGACGCGCATTTTTGGAAAAATGTGCCTGAAAAAGCAATGTATAGTACGGTAGCGTAATCGCTAAGCCTTCCTGACAAACTCCGACTTTAAGCCCATTGCGCCAAAGCCTTCGATCTTACAATCGATGTTGTGATCTCCGTCGGTAAGACGGATGTTCTTTACTTTTGTTCCGGCCTTCACGGACTTCGATGCACCTTTTACCGGGAGGTCCTTTATAACAATCACAGTATCCCCATCGTTCAGCTCATTGCCATTGGCATCGAGAATTTTTACTGACACTTCTTTTTCTTCAGTTACCTCTTCCGGGTTCCATTCATTAAAGCATTCAGGACAAATCATGAGCGAGCCATTTGAATAAGTATACTCACAATTGCATTTTGGACAAGGAGGAAAAACAGACATAAGACCTGAGCTTAATTTGAGGGCATAAAGATAAGTTAAAAATCAGCCACCTTCAACTCCGGAAACTTTTTCCCTCCGCGACAAATTTCTTGGTTTAAATATAAATATGGTTGCAATACCCCATAGCGTGATGAGCATTCCCATGAGCCCTACAAGGCTTTTATCAAGATAGTCAGATGTAAAGACCACATCGATAGCCGAATGAAATACTGCACAGGCAAGGACGCTTCCACGTGTTGAATTAAATATCCAGGTAAGCAGCACGCTGCCAGTGAGGAGGCTTAGCATCCAACCGACAACACCAATAAAGTCCATGTTCATATATCCAGGTCTATAAAGAAATAAAGGCCAATGCCATGCGGCCCAAAATAGAGTTAGGATAACACTCGACGCCAATGCACTGAAGCGTGATTGTAATTCAGGCAGAGCAAATCCGCGCCAACCTATTTCTTCACCGAACCCAAAAAATAAAAGGTTATAAATGAAAAAAGCGGCAATTCCGCTGTCGGGAAATTCACGACTCAAGGCAATTTTCGAGAGATCCTGGAAAACACCACTTTGGAAATAATAAATGATGGCTGCCAAAAATTCTAATAGAAATGGGCTTAGAAGCGCTAGGAGCAAGTATAAAAGACTTGTTGGCAGAATGGAGTTTATTACAAGGTAACCAAAGCCTTTCAGTCCTTTAAATCTATAGCTTGCGTATAATCCCGCGACCAAAGGGCCAAAAGCTCCCAATGCGTGTTGATATTTAAAAGGCGCAAATAATGTGAATCCAAAAGCTGGTCCATATAGTGGTAGCCAAGTCAGCCATGAAAAAAAATAAGCTAACGTAAAAAAGATAAAAAGCCGTTTAAACATAAAGTAAAAAACCCTTAAATCATCTCTGCCGAGAAGTCTAAGGGTTATTGTGGGTAAGGGTTAAATCAGATCAGGTTGACCACTAAAAGCAGGATGTTAACGAGCAGGCTTGCAGTAAACAGGTTTACAACCCATTTGGTAGGAGCCTGGGCAATGCACGTTACCAGGTTAGCCATGGTAAAACCAAGACTTACTATGAACTGCCACAGAGGAGCATTGTTTTCGAACACTTTCATGGTGGTAATGCTTCCAAGACAGCTTCCTATAAGGATGGCCATCGCAATAATTCCGTAGTGACTGAATTCAAGCTTCTTAATGAAAAGATTATACTTAGCGGTCAGTGAAGCGGATTGCACTTTTTCATTCTGGTTTACATGGCTGTAGGTTTTTGCTAAAGTTGTCATGGTCTTTGTTTTTCGTTTTGTTGATACAAAGTTACCGCAGCTTTAGAGTTCCATTCATGAGGTAGGTCAGCTTCAGCACATGATCTTTGTCAGTTTTGTGATTTTAAAAGAAACTCGCCTCAGAATATGCTCCCGGCTGGATTTTGTCCGACAAGCGCTCCGGCTGATAACAATCAGAAGAACTTATGATATATGTCATTACCGGCGCCCGGTCTTTAAGCGAACTTTGTAATAATAAAACAGCGCCATGAAGAACGTAAAACAGTATTACAAAGAGCTTGGAAGGCTTGTATACGCCATTGCCATAGCCGACGGCTTTGTACAGGAAGAAGAAAAGTATAACCTGCACCAGTTTGTGTTGAAAGAACTGGCGCATCACGAAAAAACCCATGATTCCTCCGGCATGAACCAGGCCTTTTACGTGGATTTTGAATTTGACAGTTACGTGAACAACCACCCGGAACTGAATGGTGCGGCAAAAAGCTTCAGCAAATTTGTAGAGGAGAGTATTGAACCGGGCGATAGCGCATTGCTGGAAAGGTCCATTGCACTAATGGAAAATGTAGCGAATGCCTATTCCAAGCGCAAGGAAAAAACAATTATCGATCAGGTTAAATTCAAAACCGATAACTTGCTGAAGTTAAACAGAAGCGACAAATGATCAGAAACCATCGCGCCGGAAAATGAATAGGCCGGACAAGAACGAGGAGAGCAGACCAGATATGTTAGTTATCAAAGAGAATAAATTATCGCAAATCCAAAAGGACTTTAATTCTATTTTCCCTTACCTGAAGCTGGAGTTTTTCAGGCAAAGGAATACAGTACCCATGGGTAATTCAAAGTATATCCTGGTTAGCGATGATTATGCCCTGAAGCCTGTTAAAGCAGGTAAGGATGAAGGCATAGAGGTAAGTGAAGATATGAAGGTCGCGCTGCTGGAAGCGCTGTTTCTTGAAAAATACGGAATAGCTGCCCAGGTGCTTCGCAAATCCGGAAGTACATGGCTGGGGGTAAGCATGACGGATGACTGGACTTTAAAACGTCAAAACGACGAAGGCCGGGAATTGAGCAATTTTACAAAGTTTACGGGATAAAAGCCCGCAACTTTTGTTCTTCTTATACTGCATTCTATTTTCCAGAGTCAGGCTTTAAGCTTTTTTAGTTTTACAGGATCAAGAATAGTGATATTGGAACCTTTAATTTCTATTAGGTTATCGCTTTTAAAATCACTTAACGTACGGATGAGTGATTCTGTAGCTGTACCAACCATATTCGCGAGATCTTCCCTGGAAATTGAGATACTGAAATTCTTGTCGTCGCTTTTATCAAACCTCTCCCTCAGCTTCATCAGCGCGTCGGCCACCCTTTTCCTTACAGTGCTATAAGCCAGGTTAACCAATTGCTGTTCCTTTTCCTGGATATTATCCGACAGCATCTTAACGAAGGTTTTCATCACGCTCATATTGTTGTACATCAATGATAGAAAGTCCTCCTTAGGGATCAGGTAAATCTCACAATCTTCCATCGCCTCGGCGGTTTCTTTATAAGGTCCGCCTTCAAGTAGTGCCGTATAGCCAAAAAAATCTCCTTCTTTGTACAAGGTGGTGATCAATTCCTTACCATACTCATGCGATCTGCAAAGCTTCACTTTACCTTTTCCCAAGAAATACAAATAAGTAGGGTCGCCTCCTTCGCTAAAAACAGTCTCCTTTTTCTTAAAAGCTTTCATCCGGCGATCTGTAGACAATTTCTTCAGATCATCCACTTTACGAACTTCATCAAAAAACTTATTCAGGCCTTCTACATTTTTGGAAAATTCAGCCTTAAGCACCTCATTCTTTTTAAGCCTGCTTTCAATGGCATTCAAAAGCTCGATGTCGTCAAACGGCTTGCTGATGTAATCATCGGCTCCCATTTCCATTCCCTTTCTGAAATCCATACGCTCATTCTTAGCCGTAAGAAAAATAAATGGTATGCTGGCTGTTTCCTGGCTCTTATTAAGCAGGTGGATTACACCGTACCCATCCAATACCGGCATCATGATATCGCAGATAATAAGATCGGGCTTGGTCTTCTGTGCCAGTTCCACGCCTATTTTTCCATTCTCGGCCTGCAGAACGTTATAATTGGCGAGCTCTAAGATCTCAGCCGTATTCTCTCTTACGTCCTGGTTGTCTTCAATGATCAGAATTGTTTTCATCACTATGTTCCGGTTTAATATTTGGTATTGTTATATAAAATGTTGTTCCTGTATTGAGCTCGCTTTCGAAAGTAATTTTACCGTCCAGCGTCTCAAGATACTTAGCTACGATATTCAGACCTAATCCTGTCCCCTGTATGTTTGTGGCGTTTTTAGCCCGGAAAAAACGTCCGAATAAGTGCTCCTGCTCCTCCTTGGGGATACCCATGCCCTGATCGGCAACCACAATTTTCACAGCCTGTTTATCGATATGGATCTTGACGTTTATCGTCTTATCTTCCGGCGAAAATTTAATGGCATTGGAAATCAGGTTAAGCAGTATGTTACGCACCATCTGCTTATCAAGCCAGGCCAAAGAATCGCCTGAGTGAACAAAATCCACTTTCTGTCCCTGCTTTAAGATCCCGTTCACTTCCGAGATGACCTCGGTAGCAAGTCCTTTTACATCAAGCTCTTCTTTCCGAACCAATACCTTACCTTCTTCAAGTTTCTCGGCCGATAAAAAATCATTCAGGATCAAGGTCATATTGGTTACGGCTGATTTTATTTTTACAACATGCTTGCTTATCTTTTCCGTGTTATTGGTTTCGTTGTATTTATTAACCAGTGCGACCGATGACAAAATCGTGCTCAAAGGCGTCCTGAATTCATGCGATGCCATGGTTACAAACCGCGACTTCATATCGTTCAGCTCTTTTTCAGCCTCCAACGACTGACTCAGCTTCTCTTTTGAATCTTCCAGTTCCAGCAGCGCTTCATGCAGCACTTTGGTTCGTTCATCCACCTTTTTTTCGAGGTCCTGGTTCAGCTTAATAATACTTTCTTCGTGGTGCTTGCGTTCCGTAATATCAATAATAAAGGCAATCACATAGGTTTCTTCTCCCTGTTTGTAGTATGAAAGACTGATCTCCACAGGGAACTCTGTCTCATCTTTACGCCTGGCATAAAGATCCATGTTCTTACCCATTGAGCGCGCATGTGGATGCGCGTTAAAGTTATCCCGGTGCTTTGAATGACTGGAGGCGTATCTTCTTGGAACCAAATCTTCTATTACCCGACCCAGTAGTTCATCTTTAGCATAGCCAAAAAGTCGTTCGGAACTTGGGTTGGCCTTAATAATCTTACCCGACCGGTCCGAAATGATAATTCCCTCGGTAGCATGTTCAAAAAGTGCATTCAGACTCTCCATTTGAAAGATTTTTTTGTGGTCTAAAATAGTCATTTTCAGCCTTTTTTGGAATGATTGCACAACGAAGATCGTAAGATCAGATAAGGGCAGGAATGATGCAAATCATCCCAAAATATGACTTTTGTCAGGTCTGTTGATTTATGACCAGAATCAGCCCGCAGACTGACTTGTCTCATGACGCGAGCATTGCCGCCATAGTAGTTTTGAAAAAAGTTTCTGAACTATGAAAACAATATTAATACCAACCGACTTTTCGAAGACCGCTGTAAATGCAGTTCATTATGGAGCTGCGCTAGCGCATAAGCTCAAAGCAAACATCGTTTTATTTCACGCGTTCCGCCCACCGGTAATGGTTTCGGACGTTCCCGTCGTAATGCCAACGATCAGGGACGTAGAAAAGAACTGCGTAAGGCGGCTTAAGGATCTCAGAGCCAAGATTACAGCGAAATACCCTAAGATGGAGATCAGCGTTGTGTGCAAGCTCGGCTTTTCGAGCGAAGCCATCAGCAACTATATTAAGACTCATCAACCAAACTGGGTAGTAATGGGTGTGCAAGGCGCGGGCTATATCAAAGGGCGGTTGTTTGGCAGTACTGCCACCGATATTCTCGCCAGCTCACAAATACCTGTTATCACCGTTGACCAGCATCTTAAATTTACTGCGCCAAAACAGATTGTTGTTGCAGTTGACCAGAAAGCGATTGCTAAGAAAAAGCTTGAGCCGCTTTCGGAGTTAGCGGGTATTTTTAAATCTCACCTTTGCCTGCTGCATGTTTCGGAAAACCGAAGCAGCATTCCAACCCTGATGCAGGCTTCGGAGGGCATAAAGCTTGAACATAACATCAAATTTTTAAAACACAGTTACTATTTCCTGGAAGGTGATGATGTGGTTGCAGGCATCAACAGGTTCGTGAAGGAAAAGAAAAGCGACATGATAGTTATGTTCCCACGCAAACATTCGTTCATGGAACGGCTTTTTAAAGACTCAAAAACCCGCAAAATAGCCTTCCAGCTCAAAGCGCCATTATTAACCATTGCCTCATAATCTTAAAAAATCTCCAGATGAAATGAGGCATAAAATTTAACCTTATCTACGCTGATTACGAATAAATTTTATGCGAATTCCATATGACCTTAAAAGACAATAATAAACTACATATGAAAATAACGATTAACGACAAGAGAAAGATCTTCGCGATCCAGGAAGAATTCAATAACGCTTTTCCTTTCCTGAAACTGGAATTTTTTGCCAAGCCGCACACCGTTGGAGGAGGCTCTGCTAAAAAACTCATTAAGCACAACAGCAAAACCCTGGGAGAATGCCGCACTGTTCACAACAAGGGAAACATGACCATTACACCTCAAATGACTGTAGCGGAACTGGAACAGCGATTCAGCGACGCATACGGATTGGGCGTACAGGTATTCCGCAAGTCAGGGAAAATATGGCTTGAAACCACGGTGACCGATAGCTGGACACTGGAGCAGCAGAATAACGAGGGTGAATCCTTAAGTAAAATGCTGATAAACAAAAATGAGCACTGATTTCTAAAATTAAATCAATAAAACTATGAAAACAATTATTGCGGGCACCGATTTTACCCCTTCATCCGTAAACGCATGTAAGTATGCCGCCTTGCTGGCGCAGAAGCTCCAGTGCAAGCTGGTAATTTTTAACCTGTTCCAGGCTCCGATCCTGCACTCCAATTCCGGATTGTATGGTATTTCCTATGCGTCTGTGAAAAAAACAAGCGAACAAAGCAGCGCTGAAATAGTAGAACGCCTGTCAAAAGACTTTCCAGCCCTTAAGATCGAAATACTCTCTACTACAGGTGGCTTTGAAGAAGAGCTGCAAAACTTTACACGACGTCACCAAATCCGGGCTGTGGTCATGGGCCTGGAAGCAAAGAACCGGATTTCCAAATACATCTGGGGCAGCCATGGTGTGAACATTGCCGGAAAGATAAATGCTCCGGCTATCATTGTACCTGAAAAGTACAAGGATCACAGGCTTGAGACGATGTTAATTGCTGTAGATAACGCCGACAAGCTGAAGACAACCTCCTTAAAAGGCATTGAGGCATTTGCCAGCGCTTTGCAATCACAGGTTAAGCTCCTTCATGTACGCACCCCCGACGAAATTATCAATCCGGCAAAGACTGTCGCAATTAAGATTAATAAACAGAAGCTGGATGTTGAAGTGGAAAAGAGCAAATCTATTGAAGATGGCATCCGCTTTTTTTGCCGAGATAACGAGATCGATCTTGTAACGATTATCAGCCGCAAGCATTCGGTGTTCTATAACCTGTTTAAAGAATCGGTTACAAAAAAAGTAGCCTTCAGTGCCAGGGTGCCTGTAATGGCGATACACGAATAATTAAAACTTACGAATCATGAATTTTTTACAACGCAAAAGCACATGGACCAACCAGGAACTGTGGCTCTTCAAATTAACGGTCTTCCTGTGCGGGATTCTGGCAGGGAGTTATTTTGCTGAGTTCTTTGGCACTATCAGCGGGATTCTGCTGATACTTGCCTTTGCAGGAAGTGCCTATACGCTTGCTATATGGTTTAAGAAACAACGTTGGGGATAAATGGAGAATCTCCTTCTGTTTGCATTATTGTCCTTTGTTGCTGAAGTGCTTGGAACGGTCGGTGGTTTTGGGTCGTCCCTGTTTTTTGTGCCGGTTGCCAGCTATTTTCTCGATTTTCATTCCGTGCTGGGTATAACTGCGGTATTTCACGTGTGCAGCAATATCACCAAAATTGGCATGTTCAGATCGGGCTTTGATAAAAAGCTGGTGATCAGGGTTGGGATACCCGCTGTTCTTTTCGTTACAGCCGGCGCTTTCCTGAGTAAATATTTCGATAGTGAGATCCTTCAGCTCGGCCTATCTGTCTTTCTGATCGTTATAAGCCTGTTATTTATATTGTTCAGGAATATTGCTCTCAGGCCAACTACCTTCAATTCAGTTTCAGGGGGTGCGCTTTCCGGCTTTATCGCCGGCTTGTTCGGATCCGGCGGTGCAATACGCGGCCTGACTCTCGCTGCATTCCATATTGAAAAGAATGCGTTTATCGCCACCTCCGCTATTATCGACCTGGGTGTGGATGTGAGCAGAACCGTGGTTTATACTTTCAACGGCTACATACACCGCTCCGATCTGGACCTGATTTTAATACTGGTGGTGGTTAGCCTTGTGGGAACATATATCGGCAAGATCATCCTGCAATACATCAGCGAGTCGCAATTCAGATACTTTGTATTGAGTCTCATTCTTCTCATTGGTATTGTGAGTCTTATACGGCCCTTAATCTATACCTCCTGACAAATGAAAAATCCAGATAAGCTACTTTTTATTCTTTCATTCCTCGCAAGCATCCTGATCCTCTTTGTGAGTGTCTCCGGTATGATTTCTCGCGATATATACGGAAGCGAGCAGCCTGTGTGGCAGATTCAGTGCTTCGGGCAGGATAGTATTGACGCGTTGCTGATTGTTCCCTGCCTGATGATCTCTTCGCTTTTGTTGCGTACTGGTCATTTCCTCGGGAGGCTGGCCTGGCCGGGAATTATGCTTTACCTGGTCTATACCTTTGTTATTTATTGCTTTAATGTCCGGTTTAATTCCTTCTTTATCGAGTATTGCCTTATCCTGGGCTTGTGTATTTATTCTCTATTGGTTTTCCTTTATGCAGAAGTGAGGAAACCGGATCATTCAGATGAAAGAACTTCTTTGGCGTTTAGAATTACAGCCATCTACTTTTGCATCACGGGAGTTTTGTTCTATTTCGTATGGCTCTCCGACATCATTCCAGCCATTCGCACTCATACTATACCTTCCAGCATTCTGAAGGCAGGGCTGGCTACCAACCCTATTCATGTTATCGACCTTTCGGTAATACTTCCGCTCTTTATCATTACTGGCATATTGCTCTGGCACAAAAAGCAAGCGGGGTATTTATTATCTGCGCCTTTACTGTTCTTTACAATTTTAATGGATCTTACAATCATTTACCTGAACGTCATTATGGGTAACAGCATTGTGTTGATCTGTATTTTTACCGCCCTCAGCCTCGTCAGCCTGATACTATTTATCTTTTTAGCCCGTCATTTTGGTATTGTCGCCCGGGAAAGATCTACCTAATGAATGACCAGCAAAGGCACTTTCACATGAAAGGCAAGGTGGCGGGTAATACTGGCTGAAAACAATTCCTTAAAAAAATTGTGCTTTCGCGGATTAACTATCACCAGGTCTGTCTCATGGAATTTGAAATAGTATTCCAGAGCCTGTGCCTTATCGTTTTCATGAATCAAAACCTGCTTATGCTTCGTATTATGCAATCTACTCTCAATAAATGAGTAAACCTCAGGGCTATGCGCTTTAGGCTTCTCAGCAGTTTCAACAGTAACAATCTCAAGAGTTGCTCCAAAAGTATTCGCTATGCCCCTTGCTGAATAAAGCAAGGTTGACTCTTCTATTTTATCAAGTTCCGCAGCGAGGCAGATGTGATGCACCGGCTTATAATTTACATGCTCCGAAATAATCAGTAAAGGTATGGATAGCTCCCTGGCCACCTGCAACGTGTTGCTTCCGATATATTGTTTTATTCTTCCTGCTTCTCCCACCATACCCATTACGATCAGTTCAGCACCGCATTTATTTGCTGTATCCCTTATCACGTCCATGGTAGTTCCAAGCTCAGCATAAATTTCAATGCCCGGATCATAACTTTTGCGTACGAGCTCATCCCTGATAAGTTCCAGGTTTTCTACTGCGTTTCTCCGGATGTCTGAAATAGTTACCATAGGAGCTGCCATGTCATAACCTCCTAAAGGAAGCGAAAAGCCGTGCACAATTACCAGCTTACTGTTTAAAAAGCGCGCCAGGTTAGCGGCATATTCCACGGCATTATTGGCCGGTTTCGAAAAATCTGTAGCTACTAGAATTGTTTCCATACTTTTTTTGGTAAATGTACTGGATGAAGCAGAGAGGACTTATGAGATTAATCTGGATCAGGGCTGATCTTTGTCAGTACTCATAAAAAGTTCCTTGCCGTACTTTGCAGTATGAGATCGCTCCTGTGGACCATCATTCTTTCCATTCTGTTGAGTTCAGCACTATTGGCCCAAGGGAAAAATCCACCGCATAACGGACAATTGAAGCGTGCAGGATATTATAACGTGGAAGTGGTGGATTGTTCCGGTTACCTGGAAATATACATCTATGACATGGAGATGAATCCTTTGCGCAATTATGGCCTTAGCGGCATGGTTGATTTTCATTATCCGGATTCAACCTGCGCAAGCTCTAAGCTCTATCACTATGGCGTGGACGGATTCACCGCAGAACCCGAAAGACAGCTTTATGCAAGCTGTGAAGTCTTTATACGCGGTCAGGGAACCAATATACGGGCTGTGTTTAAGGATATTGTATGTGTGAGGCCGGAGGAATAGCAATCAGCCTCCTAATTCAATAGTGTTTCGCGACAAAACAGAAAATGAATGAACAATTTTTGTCCTAAAAGTGTATTTCGAAAATTTTTCGCCCTTTAAATTCTCTAAAACATAACTGGCCCATTTTTCAAAAGTGCCATTTTCTAATTTGAAATGGATCTCATGAGCAACCTTATTCCTAAGTTTATTTATTTCTTTTAAGGAATAAACAACAATTTGTCTTTTTGATTGATCTCTAACAGCAAGTGTTTCAATAGCAACAACCTTTCTGTAAAATGAAAAATTTGTATAACCAGAAATGCCACTCCTTTCTAAAGTTAAGTCCAACATACTTTCAAGTATCAAATGTCCTTTCAGTAATATTGATTCCAAGTCAGTTTTAGAATCAAGATGTCCCCACACAGCCCATTCAACTAACCAGTTAGTGTCTTTTTTTTGGTCTAACATTGATTAGATATTGTTAAGTTATATTTAATACATCCGTTCTACCATCGATATATTTAAAGCCTCCTGCGGCGACAACGCCATACCTAATAGTTCCACCTACTCCAGGAATTCTGTTCGATATTCTTTCTACCGTTATGACTAAATCCATAAGATTCTTAGAAAGATCAAATGCATGTTCTAATGTAATAGGTGTTTTTATTGTGTGATTAATTTTGTCAAAATCATCTAAATAATTAATCCATCCTGCGATGCAAAACCATGCAGAAGGATGATTTACTTTCCTAAAAAACCAATCTTGGACAACATTGCCACTAGCATCTCTTTGAGGTCTGTTTGAATCATCTCTAACCCAATCCTTTTCCCACTTAATATGAGAAAATTCAAATAATGTTGTGGCTTCGTTTATCCCTGAGTAAATTAGTTCGGTTGTCATATTATTGCTTGCATCAGCTCTCAAATTATCTTCAAAGGTTTTCTTAATAATACTTTCACAATTACTATAACTTAAATTTCCGCTCGTCTCAATTGCTAACACTGCTTCTCCCACCAGAACATCTACTGTTTTATTATTTAAATCAGCCATACCCGCAATTTGCAAACAGGAGTTATTAGTTATCTTGAACAATTTCTTCGCAACATCAAAGCTTACTATACGATTACCAATTTCCTCACCATATGTTTTAAACTTTTCTTTTAGCTCCGCAGGTGAAATTTTGTCTGTGGTATCATCTTCTGAAAGACTCTTAGCTTTAAGTATTTCATCAAAATGTTGCCAAAGTATTGTACCGCCTTGTCTTAACTCTAACCCGTCAGCGGCTACAACTATTCCCTTTGATGCTTTTATTGCTGATATAAATGTCATGTTTGTTTTGTAACGTTAGTTTGAAGATACATATTCCGTCAATCAAAGAAAAAGATTAGTAAAAGATATGGTTTACTTTTGGTTGCTAGTCAAGTCCAAAAGATTCGCCCTTAACCGGAATACTCACATCCATATACCTTTCTGCTAGTAATTTCTCCTTTAAAGAAACTTTTGCATCTGTGTCTCCGTGAACCAGGAAGATCTTTTTTACCTTGCTTTTATCCTGGCAGGAAAGAAAACGGATAATCTCAGAATAATCTGCATGTGCGCTCAAAGATAAAATACTTTCCACACGAGCCTTTACATCGTAAAAGTCGCCAAAGATGTGAACCTGTTTATTACCCTGCATCAGCTTTGCACCCAAGGTATTTGGCGCACAATATCCGGTTAGAAGTATAGTGTTCCTGGTACTGCCGATAGCATTAGCGATGTGATGCTTTACGCGGCCGGCATCCGCCATTCCCGAAGCGGAAATGATCACGCAGGGTTCATGGAGCTCATTCAGGACTTTGGATTCCTCCACATCCTGTATGTATTTCAACGTATCAAACCCGAAGGGATTGGAGTCCTTTTCAAGGTAGGCCTTGAGCTCCTCATTAAAGCTTTCCGGGTGTTTTCGTACGATCTCAGTCGCTTTCGCGGATAAAGGACTATCCACATAGATGTTGACCTCAGGAAGAACGCCTTTGTTTTTGAGTTTGTCAAATAAATACAGGATCTCTTGCGTGCGCCCCAGGCTGAAAGCCGGGATAATCAGTTTTCCACGATTCCCGACACAGGTACTTCGCAATATTTCCAATAGTTTACTTTCCGAATCACCCAGTTTATCATGTAATCGGTTGCCGTAAGTGGATTCGCAGATAATATAGTCTGCCTGCGGGAAGGTTCCGGGAGGCTTTAGCAGGGGATCAGAATATCTTCCGATATCCCCGGTAAATGTAAGCCGTGTTATCCTGCCACTCTCATTAGCAGTAATGTTCACGGCAGCGCTGCCGATAATATGTCCGTTTTCTGAAAACTCAAAGGCGAGCTCATCATTAAGATGAAAATTTGTATTGTAAGGGATCGCTTTAAAGTGTTTAAGGCATTTTTCAGCATCATGTACCGTGTATAAAGGTTTGATGGGTGGCTCACCTTTCTTTTTCCTGCGCTTATTAATAAAGTTCACATCACTTTCGTGAATGTTCGCGCTGTCCAGCAATAGAATACTGCACACATCAAAGGTGGCCGGCGTACAATAAATTTTTCCGTTAAAACCTTGTTTAACCAGGCTGGGCAAATTTCCGCAGTGGTCAATGTGCCCGTGAGAAAGGATCACCGCTTCAATGTTAGAAGGATTAAGACCAAGATGACGGTTAAGCTCATCCGTCGCTTTTCCCATTCCTTGATACAGACCACAGTCCAACAGGATCTGCCTGCCTTTTTCAGTTAATAGGAGATGCTTGCTACCTGTAACGCTTTCTGTTGCACCTATAAATTTTATTTTCATACTCAACTAAGACATAAATATGACCCGACAAATGCTATTTTTTCTCGAATCTGCCGGACTTTTCTGTAATGACAATTTTAAAGACTATTTCCTTAAAAGGATCATTTTCCTTTCCTGGACCTCGCGGGATCCCATGAGAGGGAAACGCCTTCTCACTTTTGACAAAGCCAGCTATTTGTCTTGTAAAGACCTTCATGGCATTGATCTGTTCTTTCACAGATTTCAACTCTTCAAATTTGCCCCATACGATCACGCTTTCCCAATCTCCCGATTTTTGCAGGCGATCTACCTCAAAACAGACATTTTGATCCTTGCGCATTGCTTTTATTTTCAAGCCTTCCTTTGAACGGGCGTAGACGCACTTTCCGTCGTAGCCAAAGTTTATTGGGATAACATACACCTTGCCGTCAAATGAACAGCCGATCCTGCCGATTATTTCCCTGTGGAGCATTTTTTCCACCTGCTTATCTGTGAGTACACCCAACATGTTGTTCTGTTTTTAAGGCATTAATCTTTCTTTTTTCCAGTTATTTGCCTGTGGGTTCCAGGTGTACCTGATCCTGTCGTGTAAGCGGCCCGACCTGCCTTGCCAGAATTCAAATGCTTTTGGCAACAAAACATAGCCGCCCCAATGTTCAGGCCGTGGAACTGTTTTACCCTGGTACTTCCTTAGATCGGCTTCATAACGTTCATCCAATGCCTCGCGGCTGTCGATCACCTGGCTCTGTTGTGAAGACCAGGCGCCAACCTGGCTTTCAAAGGGCCGGGATTTGAAGTAATCGTCAGATTCCTGTATGGGCAGAAACCTGATCTCTCCCTGCACCTTTACTTGTCGTTCAAGCTCTTTCCAAAAGAATAACAGGCAAGCCTGAGAATTGGAATCGATCTGCTGTGCCTTTGCACTCTTATAATTTGTAAAAAAAGTAAGTCCACCGTAGCTGATGTTCCTTAAAAGAACTGTTCGTGAATCCGGCATTCCTGATTCTGATACGGTGGAGAGTGTCATGGCATTTGCGTACTGACTATCCTTTTCCATTGCGGAAGTAAGCCAAAACTCAAATTGGATAAGAGGATCCTCGCTGCAATCCTGTTCGAGCAATACACTCTTATCATAATCCTTTCGCATATCTTTTAATGAAGGATTGACTGAAAACTTACGCTGTTCCATGTTGAGTTATTTTGATACAAAGTAACTCCAGGTAACATAAATGTAAGCTGATCTAACTCAAAGGTAATACTGATTTAAGTCACTTCTGCATAAGAGCGCTGGATATGATTTTTGTCATTAATAGGCTTGTTACCCTTTTCTTGGTATTGCAGATCGCGCCTGGTGATATGAATTTTGTGCCTCACTATTTTCTAAAATTTATATGAATCGAAAAGCTAAATCCATTATCTCGATATTGCTAGTCTCTGTTTGCCTGTTCTCTGTTTTTAACTGCTGTACATCTGCTCAGGCAAGCCACCCTGAAGCAAATGAACAAAAGAAAAAGATCGCGGTACTTCTTGTTAATCACGGCTCGCGTTCTGAAACATGGCGCAACGCACTTTTAAATCTTGAAGCGCAGGTTAAAGATTCGATTTTAAAACAGGGTAAAATTCAGGAAGTACAAACCGTGTTTATGGAATACACCGAGCCTTCGATTGCCACCCGGTTGAAAGAGCTCGACAGTAAGGGCTTTACCGACGTAATTATGGTTCCGGTATTTCTTACGGTAAGCCCTCATTCCTTTGATGATATTCCTACCATCATCGGTCAGAAAGAAGATCCACAATCGCTGGAAGTATTGAAAGTAGATAAAATTGAACGCTATACGCCAAAAGCTAAGGTACAGATTGCTCCTCTGCTTGATTTTACGGATATACTTCAAAAGAACATCCTGAAACGCTTTCAGACTATCTCTCGGGAAAAGGAGAAGGAAGGTATTGTGCTGTTAGCATATGGCGATGGAACATATCTGAAAGAGTGGTCGGAGCTTTTAAGCAGCGTAGGAAAATACGTAGAAACCAGTGCCGGAATCTCTGGTTACTCTTTTGGCTGGTGCGGCCACATTGCGCATTATAGCCCTGATTCCACAACTGCTGCTATTAACCGTGTTTTAAGGAAAAAGGAAAAAGCGGTGGTTATTCCTGTACTGGTGGCACATGATGAAATGTTCCAGGTAAAAATTATCGGTGACGGCATTGCTAAAATACCTGATTATAAAAACAGGGTTATTTACAAGCCGGACGCTCTGCTTCCAGATGAAAATATTGAGCGATGGATCATTCAGATTACACGGGATTTTGAAACGAGGATTAGCGGCGAAAATACATTGAATTAATGAAGGCCGGAATCAAAAAGTTAAGGAAGCTAAACCTGGTCACGCATCGCGACCTGGGGTACTTCTTTTCTAGTCTTATTATTATTTATTGCATCTCCGGAATTGCGTTGAACCATGTTAATGACTGGAACCCGGATTTTGTGATCACCAGAACAAAAGTTTCTGTGCCAGGGTCTTACAATACAAAGACGCTGAAGCCGGAAACTATTTTGCAGTTGAGTGCGCTCGCTAATGAAACTAAATACAAGGTGTTTGACTGCCCAACCAACGACCAGGTGAAGATCTATTACGATAATGCATCCCTGCATGTGAATTTTTCTAATCATGAGGCCATTTACGAAAAGGTTTCAAGAAGGCCGGTATTTTACCAAGCCAATGTGTTTCACAAGAACAGTTTCACCGGCTGGAAGTGGGCCTCTGATGTGCTTGCTATGATGTTGATCCTGATCAGCGTTACCGGCCTTTTTATTCTAAAAGGCAAGCATGGCATATCGGGAAGAGGCAAATGGCTGATCCTGGTTGGAACACTTCCTCCGTTGATAGTGCTGATCCTTCATGAATTGAGTTAAATCCATTTATCTTGCAAATCTGTATGAATAAGCGCATATTTATGTTGCTGTCTGCAAGTTATTTTAAACACAAATAAAAAAATAAGAAATGAACAGAATATTGGTTCTAATTGCGTTATCGGATAATGGAATAGAAATAATAAAATCCACTCCCGAGCTGCCGAAAAAGGAAATGGAATTTGTTGACAAATGGAAAGAAGAGCAACTTTTGGAAAGTTTCTTTATTTCAGTTTCAAAAAAAGATGCTGTCTTAATTTTTCAAAATGTTGATGAACACAAAGCGAAGGAACTCATAGAAACGCTGCCTTACTTTCCCTATATGGCAAAAATTGAGTATCACAATTTGAATAAGCAGTTTTAGAAGAGCATTGGATTCAGTTTACATGGACTTCAATAAGATTGACGACATAAAGGCAAATGGCTTTCTAGGCTTCAAACAGACAGCAGAACTATGGACGGACTCATCTTCAATTCCAGAGATTAAGGGAGTTTATCTGGTGCTGACATCACCCGGAAATAACCCCTCGTTTTTGAAGAAAGGCGTCGGTGGTTTCTTTAAGGGTAAAGACCCAAATGTTTCTATTGACATTTTGACAAAAAAATGGCTTAGTGCCGTCCAAGTGGTTTACATCGGTAAAGCCACAAGCCTTCGCAAGCGTCTTCGGCAGTACTTACATTTTGGGCAAGGCAAAAACGTTGGACATTATGGCGGTCGCTACATCTGGCAATTATCTCATTATGCTGAATTGGTGTTTTGCTGGAAACCGACTCTGCAAGAAAATCCAGGTGACATCGAACGACAGCTGCTTATAGAATTTTGCAGACAGAATAATGACTGCACTCCGTTCGCAAATTTGAAATAATCTAAAACACACTAAATAATATCATACACATGAAAAATACAGCCAGACAAATCATTAAAACCCTCGAAGACTGTAATTTCTATATTTCGTGCCCTTGTGGTTGTGGGGAGGATGTTAGGCTGAAAGACGCTGGACTTTTTTATCTTGACGATTTCACAGAAGGAGCTTATTCCAAATATCAAGAAATGCTGCAGGAAATTCGCGACAGGAAAGTTAATATGCGGACACGGCCTGAAAGAGGAGCCAAGGCCGTAAACATTGGTTTGGCAATTGAGCAAATCGTCCCAGCATTCAAGACATTCCCTTTCACACAAAACGACTGCCGTTTCATTTCTGAACCTATAGATTATATCATTTTTGAGGGTCTCACGAAAAATGGAACGGTCTCAAAAATCTTGTTTTCAGACGTTAAAACGGGAAATGCAAAACTCCTACCACGTCAGAAACAAATCAAAGAACTTGTTGACAAAAAGAAAGTAAAATATAAAACATATTGAAATGAAGAATTCCGAATTAGTTAATTTCTTTTCCGCACATCGAAATATTTACGGCGTATGTCCAAATACAGGGGAGATTTTTAGACTTAGTGATGGTAACGTTTTTTTACGAAAAAAGAATACGCCGTGTTGGTTGACTAAAATAGAAACTACCCACCTGAAACTAGATGAGTTGGAGGACAATATTCGTGAACGTGCTAGAGAACGAGGTAGGATAACAGCGAACAAGATCATAAGAAAAATCGACCCGGTTTTTACGCTAAAAAAACTGAACCACGCAGATGCCTACAGTATATTTCATCCGGTTGATTTTATTTTATTCAAAGGCATGTCTGAGGGACTTCACCGTGAAGTAGTTGTAATGGACAGTAAAAAGAAGTTCAACAACAAACTTGCTAAAAGCATTGCAAGTACAATAGATCGGGGCAACTACGAATGGGTGACGATTAGAGTTGAAGAGAGTGGAAAAATTAACCTTGAATAACGTGGCCAATACTTCTGAACAAGAATTGACTCCCTCTCAAAAAGACTATTTTATCAGTATTCTGGTGCTTGCCAATCACAATATGGCGGTACATGAGGGTGACGCAAACAGACGCTTGGCAAGTGAGTCGATTAATATCATTCGCATTGATCAAAAAATTATTCCTACAGAGCACAAAAAGGACTTTGAAAAACTAAGAGAAATCATAAAAAGAACACTGGCGGGCATAACATTTTCAGACCGCGAGCCTTACAAGTTAGATGGAATAAGAAACAGTACCGCTGTAAAATACATTAAATTGCTATGGCAAATTCAGGACACGGTTCAAGGACATTGAGAATCTTAGTCTTAATGCTTTGTTAGCCGAGTATTTTAAAGAGACCAAAAAAAACAATCAGCAATCCTGCTGAAGTAAGTCCATACATAGCAAAATCAATCGAGCGACTTGTATTGAAGTTTAAGAAGGTAATAAGAAAGCCGCTAATACCGGTTAAGCAGCCGATCAGTATCAATCTGAATCCTTGTTTCCTTAGCTCTGCGTAATAAGCATTGCGGGCTTCCTTAATCACAACGGTTATAAGAACAATATCATCCGTCTTTTCAGATAATGCGCTTTCAATGCTTTGGGCGTTTTCGCCCTTTTCAAGTAGGTGTGTTGCCAGATACAACAGGTCATTGTATAACTCAGGATTTGTATCCATAACCTCGATCAGTTATAAAGCAAGCTAGTTGACCACGCTTTCCTGAATCGGTTCAGAGATAATATTTTTTTCAAAAAGCCCGGAGTCTTTGATAGCTGAGAATCCACCCTTGATATCAATGAGATTCGTATAGCCTTCCATTTTGAGCATCGAAATAAAGGTCATAGACCGGTATCCGCCAGCGCAATGGACATAATACGTTTTGTGCTTATCCAGACTGGGCCTGATCTTATTGATATAATCCAGAGGAAAATTATTGGCTCCAACCAGATGTCCCCTTTTAAACTCGTCGTCTTTCCTGACATCCAGAACATTCGCTTTTCCTGACTTGTAGGCTTCTGCAAATTCTTCAACACTGATAGACCGGACAGCCTCGCCGGTATTAAAATCACTGAGCCAGGATTCAACACCGCCCTCTAAAACTCCCAGAACGTTATCAAAGCCAACCCTTGCCAGCCGGATCACAGATTCCTTTCCCCTTCCTGCATCTGCCACAATCAATAGAGGCTGGGTAAGTTTTTCGATAAGTGTTCCGGCCCATACCGCAAAGCTGCCATCTATCCCGATATTCAATGATCCAGGCAGATGGGCTTTACAGAATACCTCTGCAGGTCGCGTATCGATGATCAGCGCTTTCTTTTTCACGAGCAGGTATGCAAACTCTTTAGGAGAAAGTGGCAAGCTACCTTGTTCAATAACTTTGTCTGTGCTTTCGTATCCCTTGATATTAAGCAGCACGTCCTGTGGGAAATAACCAGGAGGAGGAGTAAGTCCAGTAAGCACCTGCTCTATAAATTCCTCTTTACTCAGAGTAGGATTCAAAGCATAGTTGGTTTGTTTCTGGTGGCCAAGTATATCCGTAGTTTCTTTGCTCATGTTCTTACCACAGGCACTTCCTGCTCCGTGACCGGGATAAACGATCAGGTCGTCCGGAAGCGGCATGATCTTATTTCTAAGTGAATCGAATAAGTGACCCGCCAGCAATTGAGGCGTAAGCTCTTTGATCACTTTCTGGGCGAGGTCAGGTCTGCCTACATCCCCGATAAATAAAGTGTCACCTGTAAATAATGCAGTTGGCTTTCCAGATTCATCTTTTAAAAGATAGCAGGAACTTTCCATCGTATGTCCGGGTGTATGAATCAACTGAATCCTTACATCTCCAAGCTGGAATACCTGACCGTCTTTTGCGATCACAGCCGCATATCCGGTTTTAAGTGTAGTTGGTCCATATACAATTATTGCATCCGTTTTATCGGAAAGGTCGATATGCCCACTGACAAAATCCGCATGGAAATGGGTTTCAAAAACATAAATGATCTCTACACCTCGTTTCTTTGCAAGGTCCAGGTAAGGTTGCACGTCTCTCAAAGGATCAATTACAGCGGCGTATCCATTGCTTTCAATATAATACGTTGCTTCCGCCAGGCACTTGGTGTAGATCTGCTCTATATACATGACTGTGATTTTATACAAACATAAGTTCAGCTTAAACGAATCGAACTGACTTTTATCATGTTAGAGGATGAGTTTGCTCATCCTTAACGGATTTTTCCGGCTGTAGCTTTGAACAAAAAATCATGAGCAATCTAAACACGATAGGATTAAATACGAAACAGGCCAAAAAGCTGGCTGAGAAGCTGAACGGACTTCTGGCTAACTATTCCATTTTCTACCAGAATGCAAGAGGCTTTCATTGGAACATTAAAGGAGACAAGTTCTTTGAACTTCACCTGAAGTTCGAGGAGTTGTACGGCGATCTGCTCCTTAAGATTGACGAGGTAGCTGAACGGATCCTTACACTTGGATATTCGCCTGATCACACTTACTCAGGTTACAAAATTAAATCCAAAATAAAAGAAAGTGCAAAGGTTTCTGATGGATATACTGCTGTCGAAAATATTATCAGCTCACTCAGTATTCTTATTTCCATTGAGCGTGAGTTGTTGTCGTTATCATCCGAGGCAAACGACGAAGGTACTAACGCGCTTATGAGTGACTACATCCGCTCGCAGGAAAAACAGGTTTGGATGTATTCGGCCTACCTGAAAAAATAATATTATATGCAGAAGACAGTCGCACACAAGCCAACTCTTGAGATTTGTTACCATTGCGGTGAAGACTGCGATACAGGAGATATTCATATTGATGAAAAAAAATTCTGCTGTCACGGCTGCAAAATGGTCTATGAGATCATTAACCAAAACGGTTTGTGTGAATATTATGACATTGAAAAGTCTCCCGGTATCAACCAGAAAATGCTGGTACGCGAAGGCAAATTCGCATTCCTGGATAATATTGAAATAGCTGACAAGCTGATCCATTTTAAAGAAGGAAACCAGGCGCACATAACGTTCTACCTGCCGCAGATGCATTGTAGCAGCTGCATCTGGTTGCTGGAACATCTGAACAACTTACATAAGGGCGTTCTCACTTCTACGGTTAACTTCCTGAAAAGAGAAGTAACCATCATATTTGACACGAGTTTTCTTAGTCTTAAAACGCTGGCAGAGCTTCTTACCCGCATTGGGTACGAGCCGCACATCAGCATGAAAGACATGGACAGCAAAAACCTGAAGAAATATGACCGGAGCAGGATCTATAAGATCGGCATCGCAGGCTTTTGTTTTGGGAACATTATGCTGCTGAGCTTCCCGGAATATTTCTCATCAGGCGAGATCGAAGAAACGCAGTTAAAAGGCCTGTTCAGCTATTTAAACCTGGCGCTGTCGCTGCCTGTTTTTTTCTATTGTGCCTCAGAGTTCTTTATTTCCGCATATAAGAGCATCCGCCAAAGATTCCTGAATATTGATGCGCCAATTGCATTGGCAATACTTATCACGTTTGGCCGGAGTATTATTGAGATCCTCTCAGGAACCGGCGCAGGTTATCTTGATTCAATGAGCGGCATCGTATTCTTTATGCTGATAGGGCGCTTCTTCCAGGATAAAACCTACCAGACTCTTTCTTTTGACCGCGATTATACTTCCTATTTTCCTATAGGTGTTACACGGCTCGGTGGTACAGGGTTTGAAGAGCAAATCCCTGTTTCAGACATCAAAAAAGGTGATCGCATCAGGATCCATAGCCACGAGATCATTCCCGCCGATGGGATCCTCTTTATGGGTAAAGCTAATATTGACTACAGTTTTGTGACGGGTGAATCTCTTCCTTCGGAGAAAGGCATCGGAGAGCTTGTATACGCCGGTGGGAAGCAGGTGGGAGCCGCCATCGAGATAGAGGTGGTGAAGGAGATCTCACAAAGCTATTTAACGCAGTTATGGAATAACGATGTGTTTAAAAAAACACAACCTGAAAAGAAGGTGTCGTTTGTACATAGCTTAAGCAGGTATTTTACCTACATACTTTTTTCAATTGCGATTCTCACAGCCGTGTACTGGTCCATAACAAAACCAACGAACGTATGGCATACGGTCACCTCAGTATTAATTGTGGCATGTCCTTGCGCATTATTGCTTTCGGCCACATTTACAAATGGTAATATGCTGGGCAGGCTTAAGAACGCCCGTTTCTTCGTGAAAAACGCGAATGTACTCGAGAGCGTTTCCGACATCGATACAATTGTATTTGATAAAACCGGCACAATAAGCATGCAAACGGAAGCTCAGATTAATTTTGAATCAGGAGCTCTAACTATCTATGAGCAGCAGCTTGTAAGAACACTCGCTGTACAATCCAACCATCCGCTCAGCAAGGCTATTGCTGGTACTTTACCAATACAAAAGCAGCTAAGGATCAGGAATTTTATTGAAAGAAAGGGCCAGGGAAGCTCTGCTCTGATAAATGATATTGATGAAGTGAAGCTTGGCTCGGAGGAATACGTTACAGGATTTGTATCCGGACAAGCGGCTGATGGTTCGCGCGTTTTCGTTTCTGTAAACTCGCAGGTGCTGGGTTACTTTAATGTAAAAACAAACTACAGGAAAGGTCTCCAACAGCTAATTAACGAGCTTCAAACTTCGTACAAGCTTTCGGTGATCTCCGGTGATAACGATGCGGAGAGGAAACACCTGCAAACTATATTCGGGTCCGCGGACATCCGGTTCGAACAAAATCCGCAGGACAAGCTGGATTACATTAAACGGCTTCAGGCATCCGGGAAAAAGGTACTTATGATCGGCGACGGTCTGAATGATGCAGGAGCTTTGCAGCAAAGCAATGTAGGGATCGTGATCAGCGATGATATCAATAATTTTTCACCAGGCTGTGATGCTATCCTTGATGGCAGGCAGTTTTCTAATCTAAAAAGGCTGATCGATTATTGCAGAAAGGAAAAGAGCATTATTTACGGCAGCTTTGCCATTTCGATCCTATACAATATCGTTGGATTGAGTTTTGCTGTACGTGGCGATCTTTCACCCGTTGTTGCTGCGATCCTGATGCCTTTAAGTTCGGTTTCAATTGTGCTTTACAGCACTGTTTTAAGTTCGCTTGCGGCACGAAAAATCAAAACATGATTTAAATCAGTTCCAATTATGGGGATATATCATGTCCCGTCGCTTTAACACTAAATAACTTTGAATCCGATTATGAGCGTAGTTCTTATCCTTTTAATAGCAAGTTTAACAGTAGCCCTCGGGTTTTTAGGCGCCTTTATATGGTCTGTTAAAACAGGTCAGTACGACGATGATTACACGCCTTCAGTAAGAATCCTTTTTGAGGACAAACCAAAAGAAGAATTGGGCTTTGCTAAACCGCAAACACCTTTAAAAGGGGATAAAACAAGTGAGCAAATAAATATAATCAAACAAGAAAATAACCAATAAAGAACAAGCGCAGCTATGGAAATCGAAAAATTTCAATACGACAACAAAATTGTAAAGCAGTTTGCTTACGCCACAATGCTTTGGGGCATTGTAGGGATGCTGGCCGGCTTACTTGCAGCCCTTCAGCTGGTATGGCCCATTTTTAATTTTGAAACCGCTCAAACCACGTTTGGGCGCGTAAGACCGGTGCATACCAATGCGGTTATTTTTGCATTTGTGGGCAACGGGATTTTTATGGGCGTGTACTATTCATTACAACGCTTACTCAAAGCCCGTATGTTCAGCGACCTGCTTGGCAAGATCCATTTCTGGGGCTGGCAGTTGATCATTGTGCTGGCGGCCGTTTCGCTTTTACTCGGAAAAACCACAGGTAAAGAATACGCAGAGCTTGAATGGCCCATTGACATCCTGATCACCCTTGTGTGGGTGGTATTTGGCTGGAACATGTTCGGTACTATCTTGCGCCGCAGAGAACGGCATTTGTATGTTGCCATCTGGTTTTACATTGCCACATTTATTACAGTAGCGTTATTACACATTGTAAACTCCATTGAAATTCCTGTATCGTTCTGGAAATCTTATTCCTGGTATGCCGGAGTGCAGGACGCGCTTGTGCAATGGTGGTATGGTCACAACGCCGTTGCCTTTTTTCTTACAACTCCTTATTTGGGTTTAATGTATTACTTCCTGCCTAAGGCAGCTAACAGACCTGTTTATTCTTACAGACTTTCCATCATTCACTTCTGGGCGCTCATCTTCATTTACATCTGGGCTGGCCCGCATCACTTGTTATATACAGCGGTTCCCGATTGGGCGCAATCTCTGGGTGTTGTTTTCTCTGTCATGCTGATCGCTCCGTCATGGGGTGGTATGATCAACGGCTTGTTAACGCTGCGCGGCGCCTGGGATAAAGTAAGGGACGATGTTGTTCTCAAATTTATGGTGGTCGCTATCACCGCTTATGGTATGGCAACATTCGAGGGGCCGATGCTCTCCATTAAGAATGTAAATGCGATCAGTCACTTTACCGACTGGACCGTAGCACACGTGCATGTGGGAGCTTTGGGGTGGAACGGCTTCCTGACATTTGGTATTCTCTATTGGCTGATCCCAAGAATGTTCCGCACAAAATTATACTCTCCCAAGCTTGCGAATTTCCACTTCTGGATAGGCACACTCGGCATCATCTTGTACACAGTCCCGCTTTATTGGGCAGGGATCATGCAAAGCCTGATGTGGAAAGAATTTACTCCTGAAGGACAGTTGAAATGGCAGTTCATGGATACCGTAACTAAAATGCTCCCTTATTATGCAGGACGTGCCATTGGTGGTTCCCTGTTCCTTGTTGGCGCATTGGTGATGTGCTACAACCTGATCAAAACAGTGAAAGCAGGTTCATTCTTAGCAAACGAGGAGGCTGAGGCAGCTCCCCTGGCAAATGCTTACAAAGCACACAGTAAAGATCACTGGCACAGGTGGATTGAACGTAAACCAGTTCAGCTGATGATCCTTAGCCTGGTAGTGGTCTTGATCGGCGGGGTGATTGAGATCATACCCACCTTCCTTGTAAAATCCAATATCCCTACCATATCCAGCGTAAAACCTTATACACCGCTTGAACTCCAGGGACGGGACATTTATGTGCGCGAAGGCTGTTATACCTGCCACTCCCAGATGGTAAGACCATTCAGAGATGAAACCGCGCGTTACGGTGAATACTCCAAAGCTGGCGAGTTTGTGTATGATCATCCGTTTCAATGGGGATCGAAACGTACAGGTCCGGATCTGGCCAGGTTAGGCGGAAAATACCCCGATAGCTGGCATTACAACCACATGCTCGATCCAAGCTCTATGTCGCCTGGTTCTATTATGCCAACATATCCGTGGCTGCTTGACGACAAAATTGATGTGGCTTCTACAGTCGGAAAAATAAAAGCAATGCAGAAGCTTGGTGTTCCTTATCCGAAAGGGTATGAAAAGATCGCTGCTGCAGATATGCAAAAACAGGCAGAAGGAATTGCAGAGAGTTTGAAAAAAGACGGTATTCAAACCCTGCCTGATAAGGAGATCGTTGCGCTGATCGCATACCTACAGAAGCTTGGTAAAGATATTAAGGCCGCTCCGAAGGAGGAAATTTCAAAATTGTCAAACTAAAGAAATCTGAATTATGAAAGTTATAGAGTTGATACAAGATATTACGGGAGTTGAATTCTCGGTCCTGGTTACATTTTCGGTGCTCACATATCTTATCGTTATGGGCTGTGTGAAGATCAGCAGGGCGATCAGGAACAACAGGAAGAGCTCGGCAGTTAACTAATTTATTAAAGCGAAATACAATGAAATTCATCAATTATTTAGAAAGCATAACAGGAATAGGAATTTATCCGCTTGCTTCCTTCCTTATTTTCTTTTTGTTTTTTCTGGCTGTTAGCCTTTACCTTCTGAAAGCCGGTGCAAAACATTTTGAGGATGTTTCTCAAATTCCCTTAGACACTAACCAAAACGATCTTACTTATGAAAAAAGATAATTTCAAAAAGAGTGTTATCCTTATTGGGAGTATAATACTTCCTCTGGTTTCGCAAGCTTCGGAAGAAGTTGCCGTAAAAACTACCAGCTATTTTTCCAATGCGCTTTTTAATACGCTGCTTCTTATAATCATCATCCTGGCTATTATGGTAATGGCCTTAGGTAGCGCCTTGAAAAATCTTATTTCCTCGGATCTGTATATTGAAAAACTGAAAAAAGAAAAAGAAGAAAAAGCATCGAACACTACGAAAGCACTTGGGTTAGCCACAGTTTTTTCACTGTTAAGTCTGCAAACCTTCGCAGAAGAAAAAGTTGTGCAGGCTGTAGTAAAAGACGACAGGATAGGTGGCCTTGATCAGTTTACTTTTTATGCCATGATCGTTACGATCGCTCTTGAACTGCTGGTGATCGGAGTCCTCTTCAATACCTTTAAAACTATCCTGGGCCCAGGTTCTAAGAAAACCGTAAGCGAACCTGCGGTAGCAAAACCAAAAGGTAAAACCATTCTCGACAAACTGAATGACACAGTAGAGCTGGAACGCGAAGAGGATATCATGCTGGAGCATGATTACGATGGGATCAGGGAACTGGATAATAATTTACCGCCGTGGTGGAAATATGGATTTTACCTAACCATTCTCGTTGCAGTAATTTACATGATCAATTACCATATCACAAAAACTTCGCCGTTACAGGCTGAAGAATATACGCTTAGTGTTAAGAAGGCAGAAGCCGAGATTGCTGAGTATATGAAGACCTCTGCCAGCAATGTGGATGAGAGTACTGTAAAAATGCTGACTGACAAATCGGAGCTTTCTGCAGGACAGGATTTGTTTATTGCCAACTGCTCTGCCTGCCACGGAAAGCTTGGAGAAGGCACTGTTGGGCCTAACCTGACCGATGACTACTGGCTGCACGGAGGTAGTGTAAAAGACATTTTCAAGACCATTAAATATGGTTGGCCGGACAAGGGAATGAAATCCTGGAAGGATGATTTCTCACCTGTGCAAATTGCCCAGATCACAAGTTTTATCCGCACGCTGAAAGGAACCAATCCACCCAAACCTAAAGACAAGCAGGGTGAATTGTATACTGAAGAAGCTGTTGCCGGAGATAGCACAATGGTTGCAACTGACACAACCAAGGTTCTTTCTTCTACAACTGCACAAAAGCCCTAATATCATGTCCTCAGGTCCCGACCAACAAAGCTTCAGAGATACCATAGCCACTGTTGATGAACAAGGAAAACGAAAATGGATCTATCCGACCAAGCCAAAAGGTAAGCTCTACGACCTTCGTAAGTATCTCAGCTACCTTTACCTGGTTGTATTTTTTGGACTTCCATTTATAAAAGTAAACGGGGATCCTTTTTTCCTCTTCGACGTTACCCAGGGCAAGTTCATTCTCTTTAGCATGATCTTCTGGCCGCAGGACTTCTTTATTTTCGGCCTGGGTATGCTCATCTTTATTGTCTTCATAGCCCTGTTTACAGTGATCTTCGGGCGGGTATTCTGCGGCTGGGCGTGTCCACAAACCATCTTTATGGAGATGCTGTTCAGAAGAATTGAATATTGGATCATTGGTGACGCCAATCATCAAAGAGCATTGAAAAAGATGCCCTGGAACAAGGAGAAGATCACAAAAACCACATTGAAATATATTTTCTTCTTTGGATTATCATTTCTTATTGCCAATACCTTTCTTTCTTATGTTATCGGACTCGATGAAATAGTGAAGCTTGCTTCCGAACCTCTTAGTAATCATTTGGGCGGATTTATCAGCTTAATAATCTTTACTACAGTTTTCTTTTTTGTCTATTCCTGGTTCCGCGAACAAGTATGCATTATCATGTGTCCTTATGGAAGGATGCAAGGTGTATTACTTGATAAAGACAGTATTGTGGTGGCCTATGATTATGTAAGAGGTGAGCCCAGACATAAGTTCACAAAAGAGTCCAATATCCTGAAAGGAGATTGCATTGATTGTGGCTTATGTGTGAAAGTGTGTCCAACAGGCATTGATATCCGCAACGGTACTCAGCTGGAATGTGTAAATTGCACAGCCTGCATTGACGCCTGTGATCACATAATGGAAAGTGTGAAACGTCCGCTTGGTCTTATTCGTTTCGACTCGGAAAAAGGGATAGCAGAGAAAAAGAAACTGACGATCACGAACCGCATGAAAGCCTATTCTGCTGTTTTACTCATCCTGATCGGTGTCGAAGTAGCTTTGCTGGTAACTCGCTCAGATTATGACGCAACAGTATTAAGAGCAAAAGGCATGCTGTACCAGGAACGTCCAAATGGACAGGTCAGTAATCTTTATACTATTAAACTGGTGAACAAAACACGCGATAGCTTCCCGGTAGAGCTCAGACTGGAGAATATTTCCGGACAGATTGAAGTATTGGGGAAAGCCTTGACTACAAAAAAAGAAGATGTTTCATCCGGACAGTTCTTCGTTTACCTGAATAAAAAAGATATCAAAGCACGTAAAACCAAACTCCAGATCGGCATTTACTCGAATAATAAAAGAATAAAAGTGATCAGGACAAGTTTTCTTGGTCCGGTCACAAACTAATAACAACTAAAAATTAAATAACATGAGTTGGGGAATTAAAATAACAGTCTTATATCTTGGCTTTGTAGCCCTGATATTAACCTTGGTCTTCACTTGTTTCGGGCATAAGACCGAATTGGAATATAAAGACTATTACGTGAGGGAATTAAAGTTCCAGGAGCAAATAGATGCCAGCTCGAATGCTGCAAATCTTGAAACGCCGATCGATTACCAGGTAAAGGGAGCGCATATTCTGATTAAGATCCCAAAAGAACTTCTAAGTTCGGATTTCGCAGGCAAGATCATTCTGCTGAAACCATCCGATTCATCAAAGGATAAGACTCTTCAATTAACGCCGGACGCGGAAGGTAAGCAAATTATAAATGGTTCCGGCTTTACAAAAGGTGCATACAAAATGCAAATAGCCTTCAATAGTAATGGAAGAAGCTACTTTAAAGAAAATACGATCAATCTTAAATAATGGAATTTCTACTGGCAGCGATATCACTTGGCTTTTTGGGAAGCTTCCATTGCATAGGCATGTGCGGGCCAATCGCTTTAGCCTTGCCCGTTCATAACAAGCCGACGGCATTAAAGTATGCACTTATTGTTCTTTATAATCTGGGCAGAATTACGGCTTATTCAGTCTTTGGCTTATTAGCTGGTATTGTGGGTCAAAGTTTTGCAATGGCTGGGCTTCAGCAAGGCTTATCTATTGGCATCGGCATTATTCTATTGTTTTCAGTATTCTTAACTTTTAAGAACAGCTTCTCGGGCATTGGCTTTTTTCTTTGGATTAAGACGTCCTTAAATCGCTTATTCTCAAGAGGCACTCAATCTTCATTATTCCTGATCGGATTCCTGAATGGATTGCTGCCATGCGGATTGGTTTATGTAGGCATAGCGGGCGCAGTTGCAACCGGCGACATCATAAAAGGGACTTTATTTATGGCTGCATTCGGAGCTGGTACTGCACCAATGATGTTTGCCCTTCCCTTGATAGGAAGCAGTATCTCCGTTTCTGCAAAAAACAAGATAAGGAAGGCAACGCCAGTGATGGTAACTATCATGGCGCTGCTTTTAATTGTGAGAGGCCTCAACCTTGGAATTCCATACATAAGTCCACAAATAAAACAAAATCAGGTTGCATGCTGCCATGAAAATGACCCTGGGAAAAGGACAGTCATAAAATGTAATAAGCCAAAGTCTTCCCAAGATATGGAACACTGTTCAAAAAATAACCCAGGTAATTAATTTTAGCGGCAAACGGCTGGTTACACCATTACCCTGGTAATTCGAATCAGATCAGCTTTTCTTATTCCACTAACTATCAGAGTATATATTAAATCCTTGCGGTATTACTCAAGAAAAATGCGCTCAATTACCCGTAAAAATGATTCGGATTCGCTCCCGTTGGGGGTACTAAGCCAGAGCGAAAAACAGAGCGAGAGCGAAGTTTTGAGTTCTGGCTTTCTTCATTCTCATTCTGTTTCTCATTAAATTGCTGAATGTTTGAATTCCAAAATCTAGAAGTTTACAAAAAAGCCAAGGTGTTTCACCTTGATTGTAAATCACTAATCCTGACCAATAAACTTGACAGTTACGTAAAAGATCAACTTGGAAGGGCTTCTTTTAGTATTGTTCTAAACATTGCTGAAAGCTCAGGAAAATTCTCGAAACCAGTAGGCGAAATTATTTTACAACGGCCAGAGCTTCTATTTTTGAATGTGTAGCTATCCTGGATATGCTTCATGACACAGAAGTAATTAAAAAAGAGCCTTTCGAAAACTATTTACTGAAAGCAAACGAGCTATCCAGAATTCTCTATGCAATGATCAAAAATCTGAGTTAGCTTGCATTAACATTCTAATTACCCGAAAATCATCCAAAAAGTTCGATAAATTCAACCTTCCAGATCATATAGTACCCAAGCGGAAAAATAATATTTTGGAAATTCTGCTTGTCGTAATAATTCCAAGAATCCCACACTGGCGCTAGGTTTGCAGCCATGTAGCAAGTGTGTTGGATCAGTTTTTCAGGGTTCGATGATCTATTTTCTAATTCCTGTAATTTCTTTAGAACGTCCTCTTTGGCATGCTTCAATTCCGCTGCAAATTCCTGGTAAATATCCTCAGTTACCTTGCCTATGGCATAGCGTTTCTGCATGTTGTAGAAGTCTTCTTCCACCTCGTTTTATTTTACAGTCAATGCCCGCTTTTCTCCGCTGCTTTGTTCAGTTAGATTTTCCCAGGTAAGGCCAAAGAGTTTTGTAATTAATTTAAAAAAATCCTCCTCCTGTAAAAGCTATTTTAGGGAATGAACTGTAAGAAATTCTAAAGTTTCTTCGTCTAAATAGAGGCCTCTTCCAAAGCACAATTTATTATGAACCATTGTTGACACGTGGCCGACATTATTCTTCCAAACGCTTCAGTTTTAGGGTCCAGTCTCTCACTTTTTTGTTAAGGTTCAAAATGAAAGCCAGGGCCGAAAACATAGTTACAATGAAGAGAACTGAAACGGTGAGCGATACACAACCATTTATGAGCAGGGTAGCGAGTAAAATGCTAATTGTTATAGCTGTAATTAACATCGAAATCTGCTTGTGTGATAAGCCCATCAGCAAAAACAAGTGATGTATGTGTGATTTATCCGCGCTGAAAGGCGACATGCCTTTTTTCATTCGTTCCAAATAAACTCGTACAGAATCCAGGACAGGAAGGGAAAAATACCCGATGGTGGTATATAAGAATACAGGCTTTACAACAATTAATGTCTGCGCACGGTTTAAGAGGTAGATGCTGGAGCAAATGAGAATGTTACCAATAAACAGTGATCCTGCGTCACCCATAAATATTTTATCTGTATTTAAATTAAACTTTAAAAAGCCGATCATTGATCCTATCAGGGTGACGGAAATGAGGGTCAAAGCATATTGGTGAATGAGATACGAGAAAATACCCAGTATCACCAGACCTAAAAGCCCCAGGAAGCCCACTATCCCATCGATGCCATCCATCAGGTTAAATGCATTAACCACGCCACAAATAACCAGCATGGTAAGTGCGTATTGCACAAAAGGAGGGATCTCCTGGATGCCAAAAAGTCCATACAAAGTCACGATCCTGGTGCCGGAAGCTGCGATGATAAACGCGCAGAACAACTGAATCGACAGCTTATACTTAGCCTTAAGGTCGTATTTGTCATCAATAATACCCGTTACCAATAGAAGCAACGAGCTGGCGAAAATGGCACCCAGCTGCGACGATACGGCATATTCCACTGTGTTTACAAAGGTGAGTAAAATAGTGGTAATGGCAATCGAAATACCACCCACCAGCGGAACTGGCATGATATGCAGTTTGCGCGCGTTGGGCTGATCCGTGAGGCCAATTGTTAAGGCTATTCTTTTTATTACCGGTACCAGTATTAGCATAAATACATAGGCAAGGATACCGGAGAAAAGTATGTGAATAATGGTTTTCATTTGATCATATTTAGTGGTTATGATTTTATTTATTGTTATGTTTTTCGTAAAACGAATACTGATAGTTAAAGTGGGCGACTCCGTAGTCAAGTAATTCTTTTGCCGTAAGGTGCTCCAGGTTGGAAGAAACTGACTTATTGGTTTTGGACACCAGGACTTCCTGAAGCAGGGCGCCGTATTTTTGGGCAATCAGCGACCATTTATATCTCCTTGCCGCTACTTCCTTCATAGCTGTTGCATTTTGTCTCAGGTTCTCGACCGACCAATTTTTAATAAACGCGACAATGTCTTTTTCGTTTTTAAAATACGACGCCTTGTTTTCGGTGGTAGTGCGGTTGTAGGACACGTTGTATGAAAGCACCGGGAGGCCCAGGCTCATCGCTTCTACCAGCGAAGGGTTAGTGCCGCCTGCGCTGTGGCCATGCACATAAAGCGTGGCATTAACGCGGAGCAAATCAAGGGTGCGCTGATCATAGATCGGATCCAGCAAGATTATATTCTCGTAATTGCCGTACTCTTTCTTAAGCATCCGGCCATAATCGCTATTATCCCAATTGCCGATGATTACCATGGGGTATTTATTGGCTTCCACAAATGCTTTGAGTATCAGGTGAACATTATTCTCAGGCTCAATGCGGCATACTTTAATGGCATAAATAAATCGCAAGAACCAATACTTTTCATGGTCATCGTTAGTAGACTCTACCTGTTCGACATGATCGCCCCCATATTCGATTACCCGGCTCAGGCTGTTATAACGCAGGGCGGTATAATCCTGAATGGATTCGTTATCAGAAATGTCGATGTGCGAATATTTAACCGCCAGGCTTTCTACCCACCACAGGTACATTTTAGCCAGTGGATTCCATTTGTCTCGTTTCCACTCAATGCCATCAATGGAAATGATGATTTTTTTGCGGGTAAAAAAACGAACAAAGGGGAGCAGCCAGGCTCCCGCCACACCAAGTACGAGTAATACGTCGGCATACAGCAGGGCATGGAGAATGGAAATTGAGTCGTAAATAATGCTTTGAATGCCGTTCGCATGAAATGGTAAAAATTTAAGCCGTGCCCCCAGGTAGTGTTTTAACCGCTGCGCTTTAGGATACTTTTTTGACGTGCAGTAGACAGTAAAATCGTACTGGTTGCTCAGGTTTTTAACCAAATGATGGGTAAGCGTTTCAAAGCCTCCGTAATTGGCAGGGAGCCCCACGGTTCCTATAATTGCTACTTTTTTCATGATCTTAATTTTACTCGTTACCAAAAAAAAGCAGGTACTGTGCCAAATTGAAAAAATCAATGTTTACAAGGGTTTTGGAGGGGATAGCGACGTGATTTTTCCAGAATCTGGAAGAATATTCCATCGATTTGCCACTAAGCGTTAGGCTGGGTATACCCTAAGATTTTGAGGCTGCGCGCTGCAAACACGTCTTCCCTGAATTGGGACAACCTCGAGAACGCGTTTCGGCTCATTTGCTGATAAAGAGACGGGTTGTTCAGGATAGCTCTCAGCTTTTCGGAAAGCGCATTTACATCCCGGCTATCGGCAAGTGTTCCGTTTATGCCTTCTTCCACCAGCTCGGTAATCCCCCCAACAGGTGGCACAATGGCCGGCAGGCTGTATGCCATCCCCTCCAGGATGGTTAGCCCGAAGGTTTCAACCCAGGCATCCGGCCGGGAAAGGTTTAACACAATATCTGCCCAATGATAAAATACATGGGTATTGGTTTGCGTGGGATAAATGGCCAGGTTCGCCGGTAGTTCTTCATGACCAAAAAAACCGCTGATCTCGGGCTGCGATGCATTCACCACCAGCCTGAACCTGAACTGCGGATTAAGTTTTGCCAGCGCCACAAATTCATGAACCCCTTTATATGCTTTGAGGGAGCTGATCATTAACACGTGTTTGCGTTCTCTTTCTGTTTTTTGATTCGCCAACGCCGCATCTAAAAATGACTGCTCAATGGCATTGTACAGTGTATGTGAGGAAACCTCCTTCATCTTTTCGTGGTGGCCCAGGTACCTCGAAACATAAATCACTTCGGTGGCGCACACCTTAACTACTTTAAACAGAAATGCTTTAAGGATCTTAGGTTTTACCGATGTTTCGTGTATGTGGTAAAACACTTGGCAGCCTTTTAACCTGCCTGCGATGGCGGCACCAAAAGGCAAAACGGTGTTTACATACACCACGTCGTTACGTTTTGCGGAGCGCAATACGGTCACAAAAAGAAACAGCTGGCTTATTAAGAAATTGATCAGGCGCAGCAAGGGGTTGGCCGACCAGTTGTACCAATAAAATTTATAGCCGGCCGGCAAACCCGATAAAAAACCTCTGCGACCGGAGCATGTAACGATGGTTACCTCAAGCCCGGCGCTACTCCAGGCCTTTACCAGTTGCATCAATACTTTGGGGCTACCGCTGTAATCATTTAATAAATGGCAGGCAAATACTCTCATGTTGGTTTATACATTTAAATATACTTTCCTGAATTCCTCGCCTCGCACATCCCAACGAAACTTTGCCTCGAACCGTTGCCTCGCATTTAAGCTCATTTGTTTTAGCAGGGTCGCATCGTTAAACAGCCGTGTCATACCTCCAGATATCTCGCGAACGGTTTGGTCGTAATCGCCGTAAGGCACGGCAATGCCGCATTTTTCGGTAATAAATTCGCCGGGACCGCAATTGTCCAGGCAAATTACCGGCAAGCCAAACGACAAGGCCTCCGCCACTACCATTCCTGCGCCTTCGTGCGATGGAAATACAAAGACAGAGGATTTTTTGAAGATGGTCATCAATTCGTCCCGCTCGATCCAATTGATGAATTTTACCTGCCCTTGGATATTCAGTTCAGAACACAAGTTTTTGTAATTATCCGCCTCGGGACCACTGCCAACGATTACGAGCTCGCACCTCTCCCTCATGGACGCAGGCAAACCCCGTAAAAAAAAGGAAAAGGCCCGCAAGGTCATGTCAAACCCTTTAAGAGGCACCAG
Source organism: Bacteroidia bacterium (assembly GCA_044221905.1). Lineage (GTDB taxonomy): Bacteria > Bacteroidota > Bacteroidia > B-17B0 > Aurantibacillaceae > Aurantibacillus. The sequence goes on along the minus strand of JBGAOE010000001.1, from coordinate 839,553 downwards.
CCTGCCAGCACCGATGAATGTGAATTTTTCAAATTTCCCTCTTAAATCATACCCAAAGTCCTGCGTGGCCACTGAGGGCACAATGCTGTATTTATCAGCTTCTAAATTTAAAACACCAGGCACACTTTTATTCATGCAAAGGATGTGAGCAGCCTGGCGTTTACATTTTTTTAGGGCTGGCGACAGATTCCAAAAAAACTGTTTTACCCACCAGGTTAGCTTTTCTTTAATTGCGTAAGCAGATTTATATTCCTCTAAATAATTTGACGGGATGACAGGATGATGACCTACCGGCCCCCATACAAAAGGTTTCCCGAGCTTCCATAAAAAGCTGGGCGTCCAGTCGTTGTGAAAATTAAGATTGTGAACGATATCGAATGACAGGTTCTGCCTTTTAATGAAGGAGGGTAGATTTCTTTGCCAGAGGTAATAATACAGCATGGCACCACGCCCCCCTTTTTTCCAGAACCTGGCCCATTCAGGCAGGTCGAAATACACAAAGCGTATGTTCTCATACAAATAATCCGGGTTCTCTTTCATATATTTTTCGATGTGCGGACGGTTGTTGCGGCGCGTTATGGCAATTACCTTATTATAGCGGGCTATTTGATAAATAAAATTCCATCCCATGCCATCTTCAGATCCTTTGTACGGATTAACGGCGTATGCTGAGGCCAGTATTGTTTTCATACTCGTTTACTCTAAAGGTTATTAGTTAATTCAGATGGTAGGCTACGTTATGGGTAGGCTTGATTACCTTCGCCGGAACACCTCCGATTACTGAATTGGCGGGCATGCTTTTAGTAATTACGCTGCCGGCTGCAATCACGCAATTATCGCCGATGGCCACACCATCCAAAATGGTCACCTTGCTTCCGATCCAGCAGTTCTTTCCTATTTTAATGCCTTTGCGTGTTACACCCTGATGGCGGAACGCCTTGCTGCTATCCGAATAGTTGTGATTTTCGGGATGGCAGCTCAGGTACTGGCCAATGATGCAATCATCGCCAATTTCGAGCCCTCCGGCCCCGCCGAGGTAAGCAAATTCGCCCATGCCTACATTATTGCCAATTTTAATGTAGCTGCCGAGCTGGTTAAGCGAGGTAGACAGTACAATGCGGCTATAGGCCCCTACGCTTACATTATCACCAAAACACACCCCGTACTTTCCCAATGCACTGATGTAAACGTGATCGCCCAGCTTCAGGAATTTGCCCCAGCTAATACGTGGCAGATTGAAAAATTGCACCCGTTTACCAAGCAGCAAACCCGAAGGGTTTTTGAGAAAGAACAGCATTTTTAAACCCCGCAACACGGCAGATAACTGAATAGAAACAAATTGCAACAGGGCAAGGGTATTTAGTTCGGGGTCGAACGCAAAATTAGGATTGCGAAGGCGGATTATTTTTTCTACGAGCGTTTTCATAACGTGGGTTTTAAGAATAACATTGTTTTTTAAGCGGCTTTGGCACTGATGGTGTTAAAAACCACATCGAGGGTCTGTTTCAAGTCGGTATTTCGGATAGATGTATACGTTACCGCTGATCCCCGGCGCATTTGATTGAATTGACCCAGGTAACTGGCCGTTAACGAGCTAATAGTAGCCTCATCCAGCTCCTTTTTTCTCGCCAGAATGGTTTGCGCATCGGCATAGAGGAAAAAGTTGAACCGGGGTTTGATCAGCAGGCGCAGGCCTCCTTTAAGAAGAGGAGCTGGCAACACAATGTTGCTGCGCTTACTATCGTGAATAAAATCGAAGTAATAACGATCGTAAATAACAATGTAACCTCTTGATACGTAGCGCGCGTATACCAGAAACTGCCCGATCACATAATCTGTGTAGTAGTAGGCGAACCGGAATAAGGAAGAAATAAAACTGCTGTTTTTACCGGTACGTGGCAGGCTGCGCATGGAATCGGCTTCCGCCTTTTGTTTTCCTTTGCTCCAGGCGCTTAAAATGGGCAATACGGATGGGCGGTGGCGCAACACCACCACGCGCCTCCGAAGCTGTTTTTCGAGCCTGTATTTAAGGCTCTCAATTACGGTTGACTTACCTGCGCCGTCTACGCCGCTAAAGGTAATTACTGTGCCCGGGCGGTGTAAATGAGATAATACACCATCGAGCACATAATTGAACTGGTTGCAGAAGCCTCGCCATCCCCTGTTCTCTGGTTGAGATTTTATAAACTTGAGCAGGTATTTTTTGTTAACGTTACCATCCACATAACACGGATAGAGGTGCCGGTCGAGCGCGTGGCCGGAATGCGACAACAACTCCTCATAATAGGTGTATTTAGCCGGAATGGGAGCCTTGTTGCTGGCATAAAACAAGCCAACATACCTGGCGTTAGCAGAAACTTCCGGCATTTTCATACCAAAGTCGTTCAACGTGGCGTTTTCCATGAACATCTGTTTGTCCATGAGCTGCAAACCTTTACGCTTAAACTCCCAGATCAGGTCAAGACTAAGCATCTCTCCCCGGCTAAAAAACAGCTGTTGCGTGCTCATGAACGTTTTTTTCGTACGGTAAATCCGGCGTACAAGCGGGTGTGACCTCAGATAACGGAACAGCTCCTTTTCTGCCGACTTTTCAATGCAAAGGTCAACGTCCGAGAATTGACTTAATTTTTCTGGGTAACCACCTGAAAACTTAATAGCAGCGTAGTTCTTATCCATCAGAAAATCGAACGTATCAATGAGCACCAATTCACGGGCGCTGACCGATTCTGAAAGCACTTGGCTCAATGCCTCGTTCCAGGTATTAAACAACCAATATACCTGCAAGTGCCAAACCGGTTGCGCGGCATACAGTTTAAGGTAATACACTGTATTGTATAATAAATACATTTTTAAATACTCCTGAACGCTTACGTTTTTGAATTTCGACAGCAAATTAAACGACACTGAGTTTACCTGACGGTCAATGTCGGCCGAGATCTGTTTCCAGCTTTTACGCTCCACGAGAATGCCCTGTTGAATTATGAAATGGAAGAGGTCGAATCCCAGCGGGCGCATCGGGTCGGCAAGTTCCCAGTCGTAAATGTACAGCAGGTCACTTTGCCGGTACATGTTCCAGGGGGTAAAGTCGCCATGACAGAGTGATACTTCGATGTTATTATATTCGTTGGTTTCCTGCACCAGCCGTTCCAGTTTGCGAATCATACCCTTTGGCAATCGGTTATCCCGGCTATTCGACATTTCCTTCAGGTCGCGTTTTAAATTTTCCCAGCTTCGGTTCTCAACCAGCGGCATTTGAAAGCTGGTAAACTCATTCAGCTCGATGAGTGCATTCAGATGAATGGGCGTTAATTCTCCCGAGCGCTTGCCCCCTTTCAAAAGTTCAAATTGACGCAGAAGACCGAGGGAAGAACTGTACAGCTCGGGCACTACAAAATTTTGCAGGTCCATGCTTCCGAGACGATTGAGTGTATTGGCTTCGCGTTCCAACAACTCCCGCGACCTTTGGGTACAAGCTATTTTAATAAAGCTGCCCATACCGTTTTGTTGGGTGTAAAGTATAGCTTTATTGTTCGGGCCGATAGTCCCGGTAAACAAGGCCCAGTTGCTTTGCATGTCGAAGTCAACCTCCGAATTAGCAATTTTTGACACATATATTTTTTTTGTACGGAATAATAACTCCTGGATCCTAAGCCTGAATACCAGGCGGAACAACAGAGCGATCAGCTTCGACCGAAAATCGCTCGCATTGTAAAATTTTAAGAACAAGGGGGTTTTCACCCGGCTTGGCCACATCCAGCGAAGCGAGCCGTCGCTGTTGTTGATATACAAAACCTTCAGCTCGACATTGTTGCTGGACTGCCTGGTTTCTGAGACGCTGTACCCTGTTTGTTCAAATAGTGTTTTCATGGCCTTGGATTTTTATCGGATTTACCTGACTGATCCAACTCCCCTGCCAGAAACTCAACATGATGAAAATCAATCACTTAAAGGGTATGTTTATTTCAGAAATTCCATTAGCTGGAAAGAAAGTCCCTATTAAGGAAGCGTTAAAACTAAAAAAGGGGCTATACCTGCCCCTTCTTAATTTTCGATTTATTGGTTGAATTTATCTGGCCACGACCACTTTAGAAACAAAGGTTTGACCTGTTGCATCTCTGACAATTAGCGTGTACACTCCCTGCTGCAGCCCATCAAGGGTTACTGCGGTTGTAGCGCTTGAGGCCTGCAGGGTTTTAACTATTCCACCATATGCATTAAAAACCGCTACCGATTGTATGGTATTTTGCCCCTGGTGTTGTTCTAGCGAGGAGCGCAGCTTTAAGAACACCTGCGAAGAAGCCGGATTTGGATATACCATGAGTGTTTCGTGAACCGGATCAGACACCAGGGTGTTCAATACCTTGTTGGTTTTGAGGGGATCCTCGTAGTCAAAATAGATTTCCGCCTGGTTGAGGATCATTTCGCCGGGATTCAAGCCCTTTTGCAGAGGGATTGAAAAGGAGAAATAACCGTGCGACTCGGCCTCATTCTCGGTTGAATCGGGCAGTTCAATGTTTTCGAACCTTGCCTCGACCAGGCCGTTTTTTCCGAAGCTGACGATACACGGGTGAGAGCTTGACACAAATTCTATCCGGCTTAAATCAAGCCCCTGCGGTAGTTGATCGTTAACCGTAATATGAGAAGCGCGATAATTGCCCACGTTTTGAAAACGGACCTTGTAGATCAATACAGTAGCAGCCTTTACATAACCACTATCTGTTTCACCCCGCGGCGATACCACTAAATCGTTGGGATCGACCGCACCGACCACCTCAGTGGTGTAAACCTCACGGTTATTGACATTGTTAAGATCGTTGGCGTAATTGCTACTGAGCGTGAAGGTTAAGCTAGTGCCGATAGAGCGCGACGCATATACGGAATCTTTGATCGAAATAGTAACGCCCTGACCGGGAGGCAGGCTATCCAAGATCCAGTTATAAGCAGATGCTGTATGGGTATTATAAACCGGACTAGCGGCCGTGATTTTCATATAACCACCGAGCTCAAGCGTAAGCGGTACGCTATAAGCTGTGGTACTGCCAAGGTTTTCGGCGTGCAGCACTACCTGATTTTTAAAGCCTTTACGCATGGCAGTTACACCAATACTAACTTTTATATCGCTGCCAGACACCGTAGTGGTAACCGGTACATTTGCCGTTACAGTTAACATCGCTACGACTGAAAAAGCGGATGATGCACAGCCGGCCTGCCAAATGCCCTGCGCCTCCGCAGCGGGCGTGTAGCTGCCTGCCGGCACACATGCGCGATAATAGCCCTGACTATTTGTTACACTGAAGTACCCGTTTCCAAGTGCTACACGAAGGTGGCCCAAGGCATTTTCGCCGGGGTCTTTTGTGCAGTTATTGTTGGCATCGTGGTATACCTGCCCACTCATAGTGGCACCCGCCGGCTCGTTAATGGTGTAAAAATTATTTGTACCCTGCCCGGTAAGGGTTTGCACATAACCCGAGGGCCAGTTCACCCGAACCGTGTCAATAGTAGTATTTGCCGCCAGGCCAAAGTGTGCCCGGGTGCTGCTTTGACCACCAAGACCCGATTGACTGCTTACCTCACGCGTTTGCCAAATGCCGCCACTCTTAATGCTGATGCGCGTGCCGATGGCATCTTTGTTTGAAATGCTGCCATTCAGCTTAAAGCTGGCCCAGTGATAGCTGTTGCCATTGTTGGTGAAAAAATAATTTTTCTGACCGCTGTGGGTTGCTACAAAGAGGTCGAGGTCGCCATCGCGATCGCCGTCAAAAAAATAATTACCCATGCTGTTGGCGTAATTTGCCGTGATTATTTCGTTGGTATTGCGTGTGAAATTGCCTGCGCCGTCGTTTATAAACAAAAACTTCACCCCTTTGTCGTTGGTGACGTACAGGTCCAGATCCATATCATTATCAATATCTGCGAACGAGCAGCCGTGTGAATGGCCGCCAGACGTCACTACCGGGCCGTTAGTTATTTTGGTAAAGCCGCCGTTTTTATTATTCAGGTAAAGAAAGTCATTCTCGTTTGAGGCATTGGCCACATACAAATCCAGCCAGCCATCGTTGTTAACGTCGCCCCAACAACTGCCCACGGAGTTACCGCCATCGTTACAAATAGCAATATCAGTGCGTTTGGTAAAGGTGCCATTGCTGTTGTTGCTAAAGAACGAATTATTGGCGCCTTCGCCATTCGGCACAAAGAGGTCCTGATCGCCATCGTTATCGTAATCGGCCCAGGTGGCGCCAAGCGACATAAATGATTCGTTGGTCATTGGTGCATCTAATATGCGTTCGTAGCTGCCATCCCCTTTGTTGTGATAAAGCTCATTAAATTTCGTGGGCATGTAGTTACTCACAAAAATGTCAAGCCAGCCGTCGTTGTCGTAATCGGCAAAGGAGCCGGCATGGTAATAGGCCGGCTGGCCGTTTAGCCCACTATTCTGGGCTTTTGAAAATGTGCCATTGGTATTCTTATAAAGGTAATTAGGTTTTTGCGTATTATTTACCAGCAATGCATCCACATCACCATCGTTATCATAATCGGCCCACGACGCGCAAACTGAAATAGCCTGGTCGGTTGTGAGCGCGCCAAGGCTTGTTTTTGAGAATGTACCGTTAGCGTTGTTGTGATAATACAGGTTGCTTTTATTGGTATCTTTGTCCGTTACAAACACATCTTCGTAGCCATCCTTATCTAAATCCACAATGTTAGCGGTCCACGAGTTGGTTAAATCGGCATTAAATCCGGCAAGGTTAAACATCAGGTTGCTGGTATTAGCGCTTTGAATACTAATGCCCTCTGTAGAAGAGGATTGCTGGTTAATACCGTTCACATCTCCCTGGATAAGGGTTTCAACCGAGATAACGGCGTTGTTTTGCATTAAAGCCCCATTGTTGTCCATCACTTTTGGAACCAGGGTGGTTTTTATTTCATAACTATATAAGGGGCTCAGAGAATCCTGAACCGGAAATGTGATTTGCGTGTTATTATTCGATTGTGAAATTATGCCAGTTACGGTGGTGCTTAAACTATTGTTTGCCAGCTGCGAGTTAAGCACTGCTGCCCCACTACCCACATTCACCACCAGTGTGGCGCTATCAATATTCTGACTGGTATTAAATACCAGCGTAGATGAAACGGTAACAGTGTCACCTGGCCTTGCGCTGTTGACCGACGAGGTAGACGTTTGCGTAAATCCCTGCTCCAGCGAAGAGCCGCAATACATCATCCAATTGTCGTTAAAATTAGTATTCATTACGCTGATGGGCTTATCCGATTGAATGAGCACATAAGGTCGTTCCGGGCCGGAATTACTGCCGGTTCCGTTGTAGATGCCTTTCCATTCGGCTACGGTAAGGTAGCAGTCGGCGTAGCGGCCAGGCAGCACCGTAAATGTCTTGGTAAGGTCAGCGCCATTGGTGTAAGCGTCTTTTATAGTAACATGGCATGTATCGTTAAAAGAAAACAGGTAGGCATGCGTAAGCTGCTGGCCAAAGAGGGTATTTGTAAACGGATTTCTTACATTTTGTTCGTTACCCGGCGGAGCCAGGTAAATTAGAAAATCCTGACCCGAACTCCCCCCCTCCAGCGAGCTGCACATGGTGCCAATATCGGAAGTGCCAATACTGCCGGTTTCTAACCAATCGGCTTCAAACACCGATACCCGCTTACCTGCGGAACAACTGATACGAAATACGGTAGCGTAGTTCACATTCCCGTTACTTTTTCCTACCCAGTCGCCGGGTGCGTTCAACCCCAGCGTCCAGGTCTTCACCGACGTCCATACGCCGGCGTTGTAGCGCTCGAGCGTTACTACATTATTAGCATTTAGCGACACCACCCGAATCTCCTGTTCGCCGGTGGTGCCGGATTGAAAAGGCACCCCGAAATAAAATACATTACCTGCGGCACTGCCGTTGGAGGAAGGCACATAACCCCCGCCATCGCGCTCGTTGCCGTACAATGCCCCGTATTGGAGTGTTACCGGTTTGTTTGCCTCCACCAGGTAAGTGTGGCCAGAGGCCATAATATCCCGTCCCTCAGTGCCGGAGTAAATAAGGTCCTGACCACGGTTGAGCATTTTTTGAACTACAATCGTGGCCGTATTTACGTTTACATTTGTGTAACCGGTTTGCAGCGTAGGGCCGGCGGAGATCTTACGAATTGTAATCTGCGTACTATCTTCATACACAAAGGTATTCAGGTCGCGATTAGAGCTGGATATTTTAGGCGCATACACGATAAACTTCTGGCCAATGCCGGTTTTGTTGGTGGCGGGCACCCAATCATGTTGCCAGTCGCTGTCTGTTGATTGTGACACATACACTATTTTTCCGGAGGTAATGATAAAATAATCCCCATCCTGCTTTAGGGTGCCGCCCGATGCGTACTTTGCGTCGTCGTTAATACCATTGTCCTTAATATATAAAATATACGACTGGCCGGCCATTAGCATGCCGTTTACCGAGTCATCTGTGTCGCCATCCATTCCATCATCAACAATGCTAAAGGCGGTACTGTCATATACGGCGGTGACAATAAGGCACACGTCGCGGTGTACCGGATCATTATTTGGCGGTACAAAAATGTTAAAGTAAGTGGAAGGTTCGCCAATGGCCAGTGCTAAACCGGAATTAATCAGCAAACACGCAATCAGTATCTTTTTTAATACAAACGTTTTCATGATAACTATTTTGAAAGCCCGTTGCTGAAATGGTGCCAAACCCTGAAAAGCCCATAAACACTGATATTTACGGGAACAGTTGAATTAAAAATTCCAAAAAACAGAATTTAAATTCCAAAATTCGGAATTTCTTTTAAAGGGCCTTACCTTAAAAAATAATGATCCGCTTAAAGGCGGATAAATTAATGGCCGGGCGGCAGCGCAAGTAACGACGCAGCTAACAGCGTGCAGCGCATCTGCCATAAAAAAACATCTGGCATTCGGGTGCAAAAAACTAACACTAACACACTCGCGGGTGCCGGGCTTTGGAAATAAAAAACATAAATTATTACTCTGGATTCGAAAAAAACCACGATGCATGGCTACCCAGGGGAGGTAAGGGAAAACGGCCTTTTAGACCATTAATTATGACCAGACTGGCACCGGGTTAAAACACGATGTCTTTTCTCTTCTTCTGAAGTCTTAGCTTCTCCAAAGAAGTCAGAAATGGCTTTTTGCCGAATGACACTGAAAATATGAGCAATTGATAAAACAAAATTCCGTAGTTGGACTCGCCAAAAATACCGAACTCGGTAAACGAGTTGATGAGGATGGGAATGAGAATACCGTAGAGCATCAGTTTTTTTTCTTTTTTTTCCCGCGAAAATGCTTTAAGTGTAAAAAACACCTGGAAGAGAACAATGGTGAGCCCCACAAAACCCAGGTTCATGAGCACCTGCATAAACGTGTTGTGTGTCATTTTACCGGGGTAAGTATGGGTGCTTTGAAAATATTCTTTGTAATCGATGCGCATAAACCCGAAACCCAAAAGGGGCTCACGGGGCAAGCCTTCGTTAATAAGCGCAGTCCAGAAGGGCAGCCGGCCGGTCATACTCAGCACTTCTTCCATACGACTGCTATCGCCATCCTTAAAAATAATTTTGTTCACCGCCACGGGGGTAATCACCAGCATGCCGATGATAATGGCCCATTTCAACTTTTTATTCTGCGACTGGTTGATGTGAAAAAAGATGATGAGCAGGGCACCGATGAGCGATGAGCGAGAACCGGTCATATACAGTGCATAAAAGATGACCAGGAGTTTCACGATGGTCCACCATTTATTTTTATTGCGGTAAATATCAAAAATAAGGCAGGCCACGCCTACGCCGGCCAACATACCTAGTTCGTTGGGGTTCATAATATAACCTCCCAGGCGCGCCTCCTCGCCCCCGTTGGTAAGACGAAAAAATGTATCCGGATCGGCATACATGCCCACTGTAAAAATGCTGATGAGGATGAACACGGTATTTCCGAGCATGTGGTATAAGCGCACGCTATGGCCGGGAAAATAAATATCCAGCAGACTGAGGGACCTAACGAAAAAATAGGCAAAGACGAGGCTTTGCATGGTCATGAGCCATTGCAAGGCGCTAAAACCCGGGTTGGTGCTCCAGGTAAACGAAATAAGGCCCAAAAGCAGGTAGGCCATGTAAAGCAGCGGGGCCAGGACGTTTTTATACTGCAGCGAATGGGCGGCACCATAACTGATAATACGCCGGTAAATGAAGATCGACGAAAGCATCACTCCCATACGGCCTACTACCTTAATGGCCCTGGTAATAGCCACATTCTCGCTCCAGGTAAAGAAACAAGCTACCATGAGCAACAGGGCGATGAACATCATCCGCTCTGTGCTGCGCAGAAATTTATCGTGTGTATGCGTTTCCTCTATCTTCATCACTAAGCAGCATACAGCTCACTAAACCGGTATACCAGGCGGTCCCAGCCGAAGGCTTCCACTACCATGCTCTGCGCTTTCCGTCGCATCGGTTTCATGTCGTTTAACTGGAATTTGACGCTCATTGCGAACATGGCATTTACTATATCTTCCACATTATTGTTGCGCACAGTAAGCCCAGATTGATAGGCCTCTACATATTGTGCCACATTAGTTGCCTGCGACACAATGCAGGGCACACCGAAATTGGCAGCTTCGAGCACGGCGGAAGGCAGGCCCTCGTTACGCGAGGGGTGGGCAAACACCGTCATTTGCTTAATAAGCGCATCTTTTTCGGGACCAAACTTACTACCGAATAAGGTAACGGAAGCGCACAAATTTTTGGCAGCTATTCTTTTTTCCAGGTCTTGCCTGCCCGGACCATCGCCTACGATCCACAATTGTGTGGCGGGCTCTGATCGACAGAACCTGTCGAAAGCATCTATCAGCAGGTCAAGGCCTTTTGTATACACATCCAAACGCCCAACAAAACCCACAATCATGTTACCCCTTGGTTCGTCTTTAATGGGCAACTGTTCGGCCTGGTAGCCGTAAGGCAACAACACCGCCTTGCGAGTCGAAAAAATAGTACCCAGGCCGCTCACCTCACTTTGGCCAATGCAGTGGATCTTATCCGCATGTTGGAGCAGCGTTTTTTCGAATAGCCGAAAATAAATTTTTTTACGCAAGGCGCTACGCTGCATGGCCACTACATTGTAAGCGCCGTGAGGGGTGAATACGTATGGCAGGTTATTTTTGGCCATGAACGCCGACAGCTGCGAAAATACCGGCACCCAGCCGCCGTGAATATGAAACACGGCTTTGCCTTTTTTAGACAAAAGCGCCCGTTTTAAGGCGGGATCAACGCCAAACGGATTTATACTTTTTTTAAACAGCCGGGTTTTGAATCCACGGTCAGCATAATTTTGGCAGAGGTTTTTAGTGATTCCCCAAACGCTTACATTCATACCATGTTCCCATTGTTTATCGGCCAGTTGGTATACCACTTTGTTTACACCGTTCATACGGTCCGGATTGGCTTTACCCAATACTATGTGAATTATTTCCATAAGTAAAATTTTTGTTTGTTTAACTGAAAAACCCAGAACGAGGTCATGATAACCTGGTTAACGATCAACCCTGCGATAATGCCATTGATTTGCCAGTGGCGAAGAAGGGCGCTCAAAAAAACGGCGCTGAAGCAAAATGAGAGCAGGTAACCGGTAAAAAAAGACCTGTTGAGGAGCAGCAGGCGTACACCCAGGCGAACCGGATAGCCCACAAAAATTATAAAATAGAGCAAGCACATTCCCTTTACCACATAGCCGTAAGCGCTGTATTTACCTGCCGAGGCCAGATCAATTACTTTATCTGAAAAAAGAAAGAGTACAAGCAGCACGGAGCCAATTACCAGGGCGCTTTGCAGGCCGGTTTTACGCAAATAATTTCGTGCCTCAGTGGTAGATTTTGAATGAAGGCGACTGGCAGCCGGTAACACATAATTTTCGAAAGCCTGAAAAAGGATATTGAGCACACCAAACAGCGACTGAACCAGGCGGAACGCGCCAAGGGCCTGAAGCCCGATAAACAGGCCGGCGCATGCGATCAGCAAATTACCTGAACCCCATTGAATGAACGACACCAGGCCCAGCCACTTACCCTCTCGTTTATGCGACTGGAAAAACCGACCCCAATAGCCTGCCGTGCGAAATACAGGTTTAAGGTGATAACTAAAGAATGCCAGCGCCGGCAGATAAGAACAACCCAGTATCAGCAGCAAGGTGTTGAGGCTTTTGTTTTGAACCGGAAGCGCTACAGTGGCAATTTGGCCTAAGGCTACCAGAGCATCAATAATAAGTACCTGTTGCAGGGCATTTTTAGCCAGGTAAAATTTACGGGCAAAATCGTGCATCAGCAGTGCCGATATAAAAAGCGCAGCCACCCAAAGCGAAAAAGGGAATGCCTGCATGAGCCCGCAAGCCAAACCGGAGCCGGCCACCACCACAAGTGAAAACCCCAGCTGGCAAAAAAACAAAAAGTGGGAATAGGCAACCGAATTTTGCCGTTTTTGGCCAGATACCTGGAATGGCTGCAAAATGAGGGCATTACCAATGCTGATAAACAGGTAGGCAGCCAGCACGATGGAACAAAACAGACCAAAATCTGTTGGGCTAAGAATTTTTGCCAGGGCAATAGTGACAACAAAATTAGTGCCGCTGAATAGCCCCTGGTCGGCCAGCACCTTGAATTTTGAGGAGCGAAAAATGGAATTTAATGTCTTCATTTTTTTAATCTTTTAATATTTTTCACAACCCAGCTTTTTATCTCTTTAATTACACTGGGGTTGTAGCCGATTTTATTTAACAGGAACGATAGGTTGGGAATATTGAAATCCGATTTTACCAGCTCGAGCTGACTGATCCATTTAAGCGGGGTTTTACGCGCATCCACCACCATGAGGTTTTGATCGGACAGGCTCATAAACAGCAGCGCGCGCCGCTCCTCGCACAAGAACTCGTTATTAATCACCGTAAAATCAGCCCTGCGTTTGAGGTCGTTCAGCAGGTCCTTCATCTTCTCATTAGAGTAATGGTCGTATTCTGCTGCCCTCACCTTAATATAGGTGATGTTTTCAAAACGGGTGTTGAACACGCCGGTTGAGTCGGCGGGCGAGGTCATTATGCTCTCAAGGTCTCCCTGGGCGTCTACTATAAGAACCGTTTGATTTTGGCTGGCGACCGACCGGCAAAGGTGGGCCAGGTTAAAGCCCTTGCCTTCGCCGGCCGCGCGCGAGGTGATGGTGAGCACCACCTGTTTCACCAGGATGTTTTTCAGCATGAGCTGAAGTGCGTTTTTATCAAACTGTTTTTTAATGTCGTTTTTTACAAACGGTGTGCTGATCGCTACCGGAATCGACGAATTTTGCTCAATGCTGTAAACGTCGTTGACCTTCGCTTTCATAAAATGAATGGTATAGATTGCCGCAATAGAACCTAAAAGCCCAAGCAATGCGCCCAAAACAACAATGATGGAGCGGTTGGGCGAAATTGGCTTTTTGGCCACCGTAGCGGGACTAATTACCCGGTGGAACGATATTCTAGCGGCCTGTGCAATTTCGGCCTCAATGCGCTTTTCGTTCAGAAAATTGTAGTTGCTTTGCAGCAGATTAAAATCGCGGTTGAGGCTGTTCATGTTTTTTTCCTTCTCGGGCACGGTCACAAACACGGCTTCGGCCTCTTTTATGTCATTGGCCATTTGGTCGTATTTGATCTGGAGATTGGCCCGGGTATTTTTAATACTCTCTACCAGGTAGCTGGTCAAATCCTCCAGCTTGGCATCAATCACCTGCACCCTTGCATCGTCTGCCGTGTATGTTAAGAGCAGGTCCCTTTTTTCAGCCTGTAATTTTTTGATGTTCTTTACAATTTCCGTAGAAAGCAGGTCGGTAAAAGCCTCAAAATTTGGCGCAAGCGTAAGAAAATTGCCTTTACCTGCCGTAATGTACCTGTTCAATTCATCAATAGCCTCTAAGTTCATTTTGAGGTTGCTCAGCTGTATTTTCATTTGCGAGATCTGGCGTAGGTCGGTTTCGGTTTCCTGCCGAATGTTTACGATCTTGTTCGCATCACGGTAATCTTCGATCTGGTTTTCGGACGTGGCCAATTTCGAGCCAGCCGCTTCAATTTGCTGACTTAGGAATTTAACCGTTGTGTTTGCCGCCAGATATTTCGTTTCTATGTAGTCGTAGATATACATTTCGGCCAGCTTATTTACAAAAACGCAGGCTTTGTCGGGAACGTTGCTTTTCAGATTAATGCGGATCACCGGCACGTCTTTATCCACCGAAACGATGTCAATATTTTTATTGATCTTATCCAGCAGCTTAGTCTGTGATAAAAATTCGAATTCGTAGTTGCCGGTCATCTGAATGTTTTTCTTCTCGGAAATCACCTTTTCATTTTTTGAAATTGTAATGGTGCTACCCTGTAACACCACCGGTTGGTTTAAGGTGCCTTTTGCCAGCAGATCACCTTTTTCATTTTTGATTTCGAACGTTGAGGCATTGATAATGCACAATTTGAAACGGGTATCGAACAGTGAAGGGCCTGCCCTGTTGATTTGGATAGCAATCGGCGAATTGTTGTACAACTCCACGCTTTGCACCGCACCTACCCGGTAAATTTCTGTATTAAAATCGAGGCCTTTCAGGGTTTTGCCAATCAGGTCTGAAGATTTTAAAACCTCTATTTCTGCCGTAATTTTATTGGCCGAAGCAAACACGTCGAAGTTTTTAAATAAGTTGCTATTGGGAATGCCTTCGCCAATATCGGCCAGCTTAATCTTGGCCGTGCTCTCGTACATGGGCGTAACATAACCCAGGTATTTTTTAGCTACCATCACGCTGATGACCATGACCGCTAAAATGATGGGAAGGCCTCTAAAAAATGGTTTTAATATTCTGAAATTCTCTTCCATGGCTTTAAAATAGACGCAATAAGATAGCTGCAGCACTGATGGTGGTGGTAAACGGAATGATGGTAGAGATCCGCTTATCAAATTCTTTGTGTTTTTTAGAAGGAACGATCACGATGTCGCCCGGATGCAACTGTATGTTGCGATTCAGGTAATCATCGGGCCTGGTAAGGTCCACATTAATTACTTTTACATCAGGCCCCTGCTGGCGCAATACTTTTACCAATTTAATGTTGGCGTAAAACTCGGTGCCGCCCGCGCGGCTGATCATTTCAACGAGGCTGTTCTGATCTTTGTCAACCTTTTGTACCCCAGGTGTTTTTACCTCACCTAACAGCGTAATTTCCTTGTTGAGCACCTTTATATCCACTACCGGATTTACGATCCATTTTTTGAGCGCCTTTCGCAGGGTATCCTTAAGTTGAGGAATAGTTTTTCCCAAAACGTTAGTAGTGCCTAGCTTCGGTGCCTCAATGTTACCATCAGCATCTACCAGCAGCCATTTTCCGTATACTTCGTTAGAGTTATAAATGCCGTAAACAGAGCCCACACTCAATTCATCCTGCCCCCAAACGCTGATGGCTATTTTATCGTCCTTACGGATCACATACTGATAGCCTGGATCGTAAAGGAACGAAGCATCCACCGAGTCTTTGAGAGAAGCGCTTTGTTTCTGCACGAACAGGTTCTGCGTCTTGCAGGAGGTTAGGGCTACTGCCAACAGGAGATATGTTGCGAGGCGTTTCATGGTTAAAAAACGAACAGTAATTTTTGAAGCAATGTGCGTTTGTTTTTGCCGGCAGATACCCTCATGGACTGGATACGTTCAATGACTTCGCCCATTTGTTCCATTTCACGATCGTCCTTCACGATGTAGTCAAAAGCGCCATACTTTAATACATTGACGGCTAATTTGAGATTCTCCTGGGCTGATACAATTACAACGAAAATGTTTGGATCAAAGCGTCTGATCTTTTCGAGCACCTGCAGCCCCGACAAATCGTCCATATTGTAGTCGAGAAAAACAATGTTGGGGCGTTGATGCAGATTATCCACGCAGTGTGTGCCGTTGTAAAACAGGGATACATCTGTGTAACCTAAATTTGTAAGCCCTTGCTGGTAAAGACTTAGACTGAACAGGTTGTCGTCCACCAGGAATATTTTTGTTGTTGTTTCCATAATATCTATGCTTTGCTGATAGATAGCCATTGGCGTGCCGGATGCGCAACTAATTGAGATTAAGAACTTTAAAAATGAGGCAGGCTTTTGAAATTCCAGATTCTGGAAGCAAATTCCAGTGCCTAGGCTACTTGAAATAGGAAAATTAAAGATGGCTGGTTCTGAACAGTTAGAGCTTTTCCTGTTTTAACGCATCAATCACTCCCACAAGCGTGGCATGCAAAAGATCTACCTTTGCTGACAGCTCTTTGGAATCCAGGCGCTCTTTTGCCTGTTGTTCCACCTCTCGAATGGCATCGTAGAGGGTATCAATGCCCATGCTGCTGAGGCTGGGTTTAATTTTATGGGTTACCTGATAGAGGGCTTCCATGTCTTTCTCCGCGTAAGCTTCTTTTATCTGAACCAGTGCAGTTTCCGTTTGCCCGATAAAGATCTCGATCATTTTATGCGCATACCCCACATCGCCCCCTACCATCTTGATTAGTTTATCGAGATTATACAATTTGTTATTTATTGCGGGAACGGCAGTTTCGACCTCCACCTCTTTCGGCGGTGCGGGCGAAAGGTTAAGTGTCTTCGTAATTACCCCCATGAGCTTAGCCTCCTCAAACGGTTTGGTAACATAATCGTTCATGCCGGTGGCCAGGCACTGCTCCAATTCACTCTTAAACGCATTGCCGGTTAACGCGATGATGGGCAACCCCAGCCCGAGTTGGTTGCGGATGGCCCGGGTTGTTTCAAAGCCGTCCATTACCGGCATTTGCAAATCCATCAGGATAATATCGAAACTATGTTTCGAAAGCAGCTCAAGGGCCACTTGCCCGTTTTCGGCCTCCATCACACTGCATTTATAGCGGTTAAGCGTATTGCAGACTACCAGGCGATTAAATTCATTGTCTTCCACCAACAATATACGTACTTTGCTCAGGTCGCTGGCTACCAGTTGGCTGTCTTCATCTTTCAACAGGTTGTCATCGCCTACCGGCAGATCAAAGACAATGTTTATGGTGGTACCTTCGCCCTTCTTACTTTTTACGGTGATGTTACCATTCATCAATTGCACAATTTCGTTGGTAATGGCCATTCCCAACCCCGTGCCACCATACTTTCGCGAGGTGGAAGAGTCTTCCTGCGAAAATTTATTGAACAATTTTTTTTGATAGGCCTCATCCATTCCAATTCCGGTATCTTCCACTGAAATAGAGATGGTATGAACCCCTTCGAGTTTTTGAATGATCTGACACTCTACAAAAACACCGCCCGCACTGGTAAACTTAATGGAATTGCCAACCAGGTTCAGCAGTATTTGCCGGATGCGGGCCGAGTCGCCGATATAGGTCACTGACTTAATTTCGTGCGCATCGAGATTAAGCAGCAAACCTTTTTCCCGGGCGCGCAGGGTCATCATCGACTTAACATCTTTGACCGTATCTTTTAGGCGGAAATGATGTTTTTCGAGGCTGAGCTCACCAGCCTCTATTTTAGAAATGTCGAGGATATTATTTAGCACCGATAGCAAATGCTGTGAGGCCGTGGAGGCGTTGTCTACAAACTTCATTTGCCGGGCGTTTAACTCCTCATACGACAATTCGCGGATCATGCCAATAATGCCATTCAGGGGGGTACGGATCTCGTGGCTCATGTTGGCCAGAAAAGAGGCTTTGGCCCTTGACGACTCTTCGGCCCTCAGCCGTGCAGATTCCAGCGCCAGCTCCAGCTGCTTCTTCTCTGTAACGTCGAGGTGAATACCGATGGACCCAATGAGCTCACCCTTGTCATTGTAATTCGGGGCCCCGCTGATCATCCACCAACGCTGTTCGCCATTCTTGGTAGTCACCGAAATTTCGTACATATCCGAAATACCTTTGGACCTTTGGCTTGTTTTTTCCTTTACCAGATCTGCGTGAGATGCTGACACAAATAAATCTGATGCCTTTTTGCCAAGTATTTCATGGCTTTCAAAACCAGAAAGTTCAGTAAAGCCCTGGTTAACGAACTGCACCCGCTCATCAACATCCACCTCCAACAGCCCCAGGTTCATATTTGTAATAATGTTGCGGTACTTTTCGTTTTGAAGGTAGATTCCCCGTTCATAGTTTTTACGTTCAGTAATATCAATGGCCAGGGCCGTAAATTCCACATCGTTTCTAGCTATGTCTGACAGCTGCACACTCTGGCCGATCCAAAGCTCCTGACCCGACTTGGTCATAATCGGAAATTCGTAATACGTAGTTCTCTTTTTTTCAGACAATTGATTTTTATAGAACTCTACCACAGCTGCGCGACTCTCTTCCTTAACCAGTTCTGCGTAACGTTTGGTCAACAACTCCTCACGCGTGTATCCTGTAACCCTTTCTGCCACTGGGTTTACATACGTAAAATAGCCCGCCTTGTTCGCTTTGTAAATAACGTCGGTAGACTTCTCTACAATGCTCCGGTAACGCTCCTCGCTTACCTTCAGTGCCTCCTGTGCCTTTTTTTGGGCCGTAATGTCGCGGGCAATACCTAAATAACCGATAATTTCGCCGGATGAGTTGCGAATGGCCGAAGCGGTTAACATAACCGTTAAACGATCGCCGTTTTTCTTGATATAGGTCCATTCGTTGGTTTCGGTTGGTTGGCTCCTGCACTTGGTTACAAACACCTCGAAGCCCGGCTGTATGTCAACTCTTAATTCCGTGCTTAGCTCTAAGGCTTTCATTTCCACCTCAAAGCCATCGTGAAAAACAGAAGGTGTATGAACCCCCACCAGCTCAGCAGCAGCATAGCCCAACATATTTTCGGCCCCGCGATTAAATGATTGTATTACGCCTGTGGTATCGGTGTAGATGATGCTATAATCCGTGCCGTTTAAAATGGCATTTTGAAGCGTGGTAACATCTAAAAGACGGTTTTCATACTCTTTCTGTTGCGTTACATCTTTATACTCCCATAAATGCCCTTTGTATTCGCTGTCAATAAAAATAGGAATGTAATCCCGCTCAAGAATTCGTCCGTCGGCCATCTCAAGCAAATCGGCATAAACGGGCAACCTGTTCTCCAGTATGCGATTGATGCGGGGAATAAAATCTTCTGTGTTTTTAAACAGGTGCTGAGATTGTTCGGCAGAGCCGGAGCAATCTATGCCAATCATCTGCTCTGGGCTGGCCGGGATAGAAAAAATATCGCAAAAAAGCTTATTTGTAAATAGTATCCTCCTATGCTCGTCTTCCACCAAAATTCCGGAATTGAGCTTAGAGAGCAAGGTTTTTAGCAAGTTTAGCGTGCGTGAGAGCGAGGATTCCGTTTCCTTTCGTTTGAGGATCTGTTTATTCAGATATTCCACTATGGTTAGCAGATCGTTATTTTGATTGCTAAATTCAATTTCGTTCTCCTGGGCCACCTGCCTGACGGCTTCTTTTAACTTGTCTATGGATAACTGCGTTAACTCATACGACTGGTTCAAATCCTCGTACAATTTCTGATACTCCCCTTCACTAATGCTAAAAGCGTGGTTCAACAACTCCTTGTCGCGCTCAAAAGACAGATACGAATCATTTACCGCGCTCAAAAACTCCTGGATATCAGGGTCGGCGAGGTGCTGCTCCGTTAAATTTTTTCTAACCTGTCTTTGCAATAGCCTGTTCAGCTCCATGTCACACTTCGTTAAATGTTGTAATGGTCATGGTTTGATTGTGCAGCTCGCATTTTGTTTCGGCGCGCATGGGCGAAATTTCGCCGTACGAATAAAAACCAGACAGCTGTGTACCATCGGGAAAGGCTTCTTTTACGGCCTCCACCTCTTCATCTACCCGCTTGCCTAAAATGAGCTTGCGCCCCACACAGCTTATTAATAAAGCAAGCTTGGGTTGCTGCGTTTTTAAGGGAGTAAGGGCATCCTGGGCGGCGGTGCTGGCAGCGTCAATCAATTTATCAAAATTTGCTTTCATAAATCGTACCCGTGCTCCTTCGGGCACATCGCCGGCAAACACCATGCTATTTTTATCGGCATTGATAGACAAAATGGTGCGCACAACCGGTTCATCGGCACCGGCAAGTTTAACCGATAATGGAAAAAGTAGCGCCGAGCCGGGCAGCTCGTCAGCATACTTACCCAGGTATTGTTTATAAAGCTCCAGCGCATTTACACCGTCTATCTCAAATAATTCGTTAGACGCGGAGCGGGTAACTGTTTTTTCGAGCCCGAACATTTCCCACCCGCCCATAGAGCCGTGGCTGATGCGAATGGCATCGCCATAAAAACCGATAGCTATAATCTGGCCCTGCTGCGGTGGTGCATTTAAGCCCACCAGGGTAGATTGAAAGCGCGGGCCATCGCCGGCCAGGCCGCCGGTTACGGGTATTTTGTGATGCACCTCACTCTCAATGCCCCTTACCAGTTCACTGCCATTTACCTTGCCGCCATCAGAAAGTACCAATACATATCGGAGGTCCTGCTGATTCAGCTTTTGAACCAGGGCCGCCCCGGCCTGGTAGCTGGTTTCGAATTCATCAATTCCGATGCTGGCAGATGTTAACGGTGTGGCCTCAAACTCTATGGCGGTAATAGAAACCGTATCGTCGAGCACCTCGTCGCCATAAATCTCGCCAGCTGTTGAACACAGGGCAATTTCGGCCACCGGAAATTTTTTGCGCAGACCCGCAAACAACTCACCCTGGCTGAGCAACTCCTTACTGCCGAAACCTAATACTAACTGACTTTTACCAGGCTCAAGGCCTTCAGGATTGGTTTCCGCCTTTAAACCACTTTGGTCGTACAACAAACTCATTGTTTTCATTGACGCATGTTTTTAGTTATATACTAATCCAGGTGTATCTCTTTTTTTTGAATGAGGCTATAAATGGTAGATTTCCCGATATCCAGTCTTCTGGCCACCTCCAGCACATCGAGGTTATATTTCTTCAGGAATAAGGTAATAATGTCGTTGGTGTACTCGCGCATGGTTTTTTCGCCAACAGTAAAAAGGTCGTTGCCTTTAAGGGAATTGAAGCGGATGTCGCTGTCTGAAATTTCTTTTCCGTCAGACATGACGCAGGCCAGGTCCATGACCGACTTTAACTCCCTGATGTTGCCCGGAAAGTTATAATTCACCAGCTTATCGCTGGCTGAGGATGAAATAACAATTGGGGGCTGTTTGTTTTCATTCACATACATGTCCACAAAATATTTTGCCAGAATAAGTACATCGTTTCCACGGTACCTTAGCGGCGGCAGATCGATGGGCAGGCCAATAATTCTGTAATACAAATCTTCTCTGAATTTTCCACTTTTTACCTCCTCTGCCAGGTTTTTGTGGGTGGCTGTAATTAGCCGGGCGTTAAATTTTATAGCCTCGTTGCCGCCTACCCTCACAATTTCGCGCTCCTGCAAGGCCCTTAAGATCTTACTTTGCAAACTCAGATCCAGCTCGGCAATTTCGTCAAGAAACAAAGTACCGCCGTTGGCCTCTTCGAACCGGCCAATTTTACGGTTGGCAGCCCCGGTAAAGGCGCCTTTTTCATAACCGAACAACTCACTTTCCACCAACTCGGTGGGTATGGCTGCCATGTTAACGGCTACAAATGGTTTTTTCTTCCGCTCGCTGTTATAGTGAATGGCTTTGGCCACTACTTCCTTTCCCGTACCGGTTTCGCCGGTAATAGAAACATTAATGTTGGATTGAATGGCCTTTTCAACCAGGCCGAATATATTTTTCAGCGCCTTGCTTTGCCCAATGATTGTTTTCTCGAAGCTGTATTTCTTTTCCAGCTGGTCTTTCAGCGCCTCTACTTCCTTACGCAGGTCAAGGGTTTCGCGTAGCTTTAATACTGAATTCCACAAGGCTTCTTTCGCATGATCGTCTTTCACGATATAATCCCTGGCGCCTGCTTTCAGAAAATTTACCGCCACGGCCACATCCTCCTGGCCGCTGATCACAATTACCGGAATGGTTTTGTTAAGCTCGGTAATCCTTTTTAGCAGCACGTCGCCATTCATGTCGGGCAGCCCATAATCTATACTTATTATATCCGGCTTTTTGTGCATCTGCTCAAGACATTCCTTTGCCGTGGTGTAAAGGTGCACCTCGTAATCGGGGTTTAAAGACAGGTGGCGTTTTAATACCTCGCCAAAAAATGCGTCGTCTTCAACAATAAAGAGTTTAAGCTGATTCATCTTAAGATAGTTTTACCATTTTACAATTCAAAGAGTTTCACTTAAGCGCCAATTTTTTCCGGATAATGGAAACATTCTGCAAACTGGAACAAAGGTGTGTAATTGGCCATTATTATTTTAACATAGTTCCTGTTTTTCTTACATGCAGTAAAAGGGCGGTTTACCGTACTTTTTTTCGATTTAAATTTTTATATTTTTGCCAGTAGCTACAAACGTCTGCCTCCATTTGTAATTTAAGTTTGTTGTACGCTTTATGTTAATCTTCAAATGGAAAATAAGGCAGTCACATATTCTGAATTAACTTTTCAGCTCATTGTAGAATCTACGCCCAACGCCATTGTTCTGGTAAATAAGGAGGGCAAGATCGCCTATATCAATAGCCAAACCGAAAAGCTGTTTGGCTATGCAAGAGCAGAACTGATTGGCCAAACGGTGGAAAAACTAATACCCCCCCGCTATGCCGAAAAGCACCCCGGCTTTAGGAACATGTTCTTTCATGCGCCCGAGGTACGGTCGATGGGGGCTGGCCGCGAGCTATTTGCCCTTAGAAAAGACAATACCGAATTTCCGATTGAAATAGGCCTGAACCCGGTAGTAACGGTAGATGGCACGCTGGTACTCGCATCGATTATCGACATTACCGAGCGCAAAAAGGCCGAGGCGCGCTTTAGGCTGGTGGTAGAATCTGCGCCCAACGCCATGGTGCTGGTGAACCAGGAAGGCACCATTAGCCTGGTGAATACGCAAACGGAAAAGTTATTTGGCTACGACCGAAAAGAACTGATCGGGCAAAAACTGGAACTGCTGATCCCCGACCGGTTTAAGCACCACCACCCGGAACACCGGAACACGTACTTTAAAAAGCCACAAACGCGCGCCATGGGGGCCGGCCGCGATCTTTTTGCCCGCTGCAAAAACGGGATGGAGATACAGGTGGAAATTGGCCTAAACCCTATTGAAACAGACGAGGGCCATTTGGTGCTGGCCTCCATCATCGACATTACGGAACGAAAGATACAGGAAGCCACGCTGCAAAAACAACTGGAGCTGGAAATAAAAAACAAGGAGCTGGAACAGTTTGCCTACATTGCCTCGCACGATTTGCAGGAGCCGCTAAGAACGGTTTCCAACTACATGCAGGTGTTTGAAGAAGATTATATAAACCAGCTGGATGACACTGCCCACAAATACCTGCAGTCGGTTAAAAACGCCACGCAGCGCATGCGCACGCTGATTAAATCGCTGCTCGATTTTTCGCGCCTGGGCGTTAATAAAAAACTTATTTTATGCGATTGCCAAAAGCTGGTGCAGGAGGTGATTGCGGATATGCATACCGCCATTAAGGATGCCGGCTGCACCATTGAGATAGGCCAATTACCCAAGGTGAATTTATATGAAGTGGAAATGCGGCAGGTGTTTCAAAACCTGATCTCCAACGCCATCAAATTCAGAAAAAAAGACACGGCACCTAAAATTTGTATTACCTGCGAATTAATAGATAAAAAATGGCGGTTTGCCATTAGCGACAATGGCATAGGCATAGCGAAAGAGCATTTTAGCAAATTATTTAACGTTTTTCAGCGCCTACACACCGAAACGGAATATGCCGGCAACGGCATTGGGCTGGCCAACTGCAAAAAAATTGTGCAGCTGCATGACGGGGAGATCTGGATCGAGTCCTCGCCTGGCGAGGGCACAACCTTCTTTTTTACAATTTCAAACTTAATCTTATGACCAAGACATTAAACTGCGTAATGCTGGTGGACGATAATCCGGACGATAACTTTTTTCACGAGCGCGAAATCAAAAAAAGCAGCGCTGTAAATTCAGTTATTGTCAAACAAAACGGCATGGATGCGATCGCCTATCTAAAATCCAGAACTCCCGACAAAGGGGCGCCCCCTGAGCTCATCTTCTTAGACATTAATATGCCGGGTATGACCGGCTGGGAGTTTCTGGCAGAATACAATAAGCTCGACCAGGAATTAAAGAGCCATGTGATTATTGTGATGCTCACCACTTCCGACGATCCGGCGGATATGGCAAAGGCAGAGGAGGGCGTTACCGAATACCGAACCAAGCCGCTTACCAAAGACATGCTGCTGGATATCATTAACAAACACTTTCTATTATTAGCCCCCACGTTTTTATCCGTATTAACTTAAAAACCCACACGCTATGAATATATTATTAGTTGACGATGATGTGTTTTTTCAAAACATGATCAGTTTTGACCTTTTAAAATCAGGCCATACGGTAACCATCGCCGATGAAGGGCAAAAGGCCATTAGCATTTTAACCCAAAACAGCCATTTTGATGTGATTATTTGCGATGTAAATATGCCTGTTTTAACCGGCCCTTCGCTCATTTTGTCGCTTAAGCAAATTTATCCTAAAAAGCTGCCCGTTATCATCATTGTTTCGGCCTCTAAAGACGGTGAGGCCTTTATGCGCAAAATTGAAATACCGCACGACTACTATCTAGAAAAACCGGTAGATACAGAAGCCCTTAATAAGATTTTAAACGCCATAGCGGTTTAAAATTTGGGTTTAGTACCAACAATCCCAATCTATAAAAAAATCGTTTCGACTCAATGCAGGGAAACGCCTCCGCTTTTTTGGTTGCATGCTGGCTAAGCAAATACCAGCCGGTGCTGACTATAAAGAAGCATGGCCTTTAAATAAATACTTTTTTATAAGCACAGGCAGGGCAAGTCTTTGCTTAGATTACTTTTTTAAAAGAAAAGGCAGGGCCTTCCTTTAAAAAAGGAGCTGTTTTCTGAGAAAAGACAGCATTTATCTTTCATGAGATTACTTTATAAAAGAAAAGGCAGGGCCTGCCCTTAAAAAGGGAGCTGTTTTCAGAGAAAAGACAGGGTTCGTCTTTCATTAGATCTCTTTTCCGAAAGAAAAGAAAGAGTTCGTCTTTAAATAAAGAATTTTTTGAAAGCAAAGGCAGACCTTGCCTTTAAAAAGGGAGCTGTTTTCAGAGAAAAGACAGGCTTCGTCTTTAAATAAAAAAAATTTTGAAAGAAAAGACAGACCCTGCCTTTAAAAAGGGCGCTGTTTTCAGAGAAAAGAAAGGGTTCGTCTTTCATTAGATCTCTTTTCCGAAAGAAAAGAAAGAGTTCGTCTTTAAATAAAGATTTTTTTGAAAGAAAAGACAGACCCTGCCTTTAAAAAGGGAGCTGTTTTCAGAGAAAAGACAGAGTTCGTCTTTAAATAAAGAATTTTTTGAAAGAAAAGACAGGCCTTGCCTTTAAAAAGGGAGCTGTTTTCAGAGAAAAGAAAGAGTTCATCTTTAAATAAAGAATTTTTTGAAAGAAAAGACAGGCCTTGCCTTTAAAAAGGGAGCTGTTTTGAGAGAAAAGAAAGGGTCTGTCTTTAAATAGATAATTTTTTGAAAGAAAAGAAAGGGTTTGCCTTTAAATAGATGGGTTTTCGAAAGCACCGGCAGGCCTCATCTTTACACAGCACAAGGCGCCCTGCAGGCTCTTTAGTCCGCTTTAACCGAAAAAAAGCGGTAAATTAAGGGTGTAATGCACCAAGAAGACCTAAAAAAGCAGCTGCACGAGATGGCCGACACCCTGTTTAAAGCCTATGACGATAAGCTAAAAGAACTGCAGGCCGTGGATGGGCTAAATATTCCCCGAATTAAAGAGGCCCTGTTTGCCATCAGCACCAAAATCACCCAATTTCAGCTCACCATCCAGGCCATGGGCTCCTCGCCCATCAATATCCGCGGTTTTCAGCTGGCTTACGATGAGCTTTTAAGGGAACTAAACAAAATCCGGTAACAATTTACGGCAAAGCCCCCATCAGCCCTTTGGGCCCAGGTGGGTAAGCCTGTCAACCTGTACTGATCAAAACATCAAAAAAGAAGGTCAACATGCTGCTAAAGGTCGAGGCTTATGAGATCCAAAAGATGGAAGGGTTAACGGAGCGGCTTAAAGAGCTGGTAACCGGCCGGCGACGATTTCAGGCGTATTGAAGATCACTGCAAGGGGTGTTTAAGTCACAGGAGGTTGTTTTAAGATTTTCCATCCCTTCCCTTAAGCATGGAAGGAAGGCTCTTTTTTAAAAAGGGCGGTTTACCGGCCTTTTTGGTGGATTAATTTTAATTAGATTTGGTGTCCATTTGTAAGTGGTTATAACTATTTACAGTTGGGTTTATAAGGCTTAGCGAGTAGTTAGCGGCAATATTACACGAAATAATTCAAAACAAAAAACATGGACAGAGAGCAAATAATTGGTGAAATCGAAAAATCAATTTCTACGAAGGACAAGAATCAAGGCGATTTTTCTAAATTGAAGATCCAACTTAACGAAATTGTAGAACATTCATTTTTCGCAAAAAGACATAGTGATGTTTCTGCGGTTATAAATCATATTATCAAAAACTTCAAACTCTCAGGAGACTTAATGGCAAAAAGTCAATCCATGACAATTGAAAATTATATCCTCTTAAAAATTTGGGAAGACGTCAATCTCGCTGCAGTTAAGGACGCTGGAGCAGGCTTCTCCCAATTTGCGAGTTACATTAATTACGAAGTTGCAGGCGATGACACAACTAATTCGCAACTCGTAATAAACTTCCTGACAAATTTATTAAGAGAGATAAACGACACTTCAACATACGCTGACTTTGTAGTTGTTTTACTTGAATCTAAAAACATTCTTTTCGATCTAAAAATATAGACGAAATTAACTTCAATTTGGCTATGTCATGCAAAAATTAAAATCCCATTTTAACTCATGATTTCTGAAAGTTACTACTGGAAGAAAGAACTTGTGAAGTTGTCCAGAAAACTTGAAAACCGTAAGAAGGCTAAAAAATGGTGGACAGAATCTCAATTCGGAACTTTCGAAAAAGAAGTGATGATCGGTTTTTACATGATCCGCAAACTTCTAGATGCGAAAAAACTAACTAACGCACTTGTTTCCAAAAAAATCAAAGGGACAAAATTTCGGAACACCGGAATAGAAATAAATTGGAGAAACAATCATAGATATGGAGAATTTTATGATTTCGATAAGCCCATCGCAGATAAGTTTGACTTAATTTTTCTTTGCAACCAACTTATACATAGCTATATCTTCTCTCCAAATTTTGATTGCGAAAGTGAAGATGGAATAGGCTTAAAAACTTTAAGATCGATTCTATTTTGTTCAGATGAAAACAGGAATCAATGGCTTTTTGAACTTCACATTGACGACGTTATTAAAATATTTCATGACCTAGGTAATGATTATCCTAACTCTTATCAACGAATCTACGATCCAAAGAAAAAAGACTACAAAATAATAAACTCGACCACTAGGGAGTAACAATCCCAATCAAATTCTATTTAAGACTTTGCTTTTCTTCACCAGCCAAATCAAATTTCCCGTTTGTGATTTTTCTGCCTCGGACTTTTTATGATGATTAAGGAGAACAGTTGAAACTAATTCCATGGTCGATCTGTATACAAAAATTTATGTTTAATATTATTTGAAAACTGCGATTCTCTTTAATTGCCGTTTTAAAATATTTTTCCGTATTTTATTCTACCCAGGTCATTCACACAATCACCCTAGGATTTTTGATTTTTATTTCTGAGGAGGAGTATCGATAAAAGGTAGCCTAAAAGTATTGTGTAAAACAATTAATTTGTAAAGTTAAATTTATTTATGGCTAACTTCTTTAAAGATTGGGGCGAAATTTCGGAAAAATATGAAGCAATAAAGGATATTGCAGCTAATAAGGACTTGGCAATAGTTTCAGAAGCGCAGACTCGATTTGACCTTATAGATAGAGTAATTAAAGAAATATTACAGTACTCACACGGACAAATTAGTGTTGAAGAATATTCTCTAGGTGAAAAAGTCGGATATGTAGATTATCTTTTAAAATGTGGTGATTTTGTAGTTATTATTGAAGCGAAAAAAATAGGTTCAACTTTCCCGTCTCCAACAAAAAGAAAAAAACTTAAATTAACGGGAACAATATTAGGAGTCGGGGAAATAAAAGATGCAATTGCACAAGCTGAAACATATGCAATAGAGAAAAATGCTGATATAGTTGTCGTAACCAATGGTAACTGCTGGTGCTTATATGCTAGAACACAAGCTGCATTCAAAAATGAAGTTTATGCTACAGTGCTATTTCCATTTAATGTAGTTACTGATGCCGAAGAATTATTTAACATTCTTGCTTGTCAGAATTTAGAAAAATTTGGATTAGAAAAACTCAATAATTCACCAGATGTATCAGTTATTAATACTCTGTCCAATACTTTTAAAGATTCTAATACAAGAGTTGACAGAAATAAAATTGCCGATCATATTTCATTAGCCCTTGATAATGCGATAAATGGCGAATCCATTTTAGATGATGAAGCTAAATTAAGCTATTGCTTTGTTCAAACTGATTCAAGAACAAAGTATGATTCCACTTTAGAAATATATTTAGCGGATAAAAAGCCTACGGTAATTCTGCCTGCAAAAAGGATTAAGAAAGATCGTCAAGACGATGAACTTAAAAAAACAGTTGGGATAATTGAGGCAAATACGCATCAGCCCGTTACCCTACTTATAGGTGGAGTTGGTGCTGGTAAATCAACATACCTATCGCATTTTCAAAAACTTCATGCAAAAAAACTATTAAAAGAAAAAAAGTGTTTTTGGGTCTACATTGATTTTGAAAAATTGGGAAATGAAGATCCTAGGACTTTTATCTATGATAGTTTATTGAAATTTTCTTTAAATCAACATGAGTATGTTTTAACAGATTTTGAAAATCTTATTAAACCTGCATATAAAGAAGAATTAGAAAATCTAGCTAGAGGTCCTTTTGCCTTATCTGCCCAAGATCAGAGCAAATTTAATGACTTAGCTCAGAGTATTATAAAAAAAGACTATGACGATGTTTATCCCTACGTAGAAAAAATATACAAATATATAGCCAAAGATCACCTTTGTGTTATAGTGATGGATAATATTGACTTATTTGAAAATGACAAACTTGAAGTTGGCGTTTTATCTGAAGGCATTGCTTTGTCAAAAAAAATTAATTCAAATATTTTTATCTCAATTAGAGATACAACATTCGTAAAGCATAAAAACGATTCAATTTTTAATGCATACGAATTAAGAAAATTTTGGATTGATCCACCACCGCTCAGAGAAGTATTATCTAAGCGGCTAAAATTTGCTGGCGAGATTTTAAAAGGAAAAAAAGCCGAAATAACGCTACAAAATAATTTCAAACTCCAAGTATCTGATTTAAGCGTCTTTTTTGAAATAGCACACTCATCTTTATTACAGGAAATTCCTGCGCGTTTCATAGAATGTATAGCAGATGGCAATATCAGAAAGGGAATTAATCTGATAAGTAATTTTTTAATCTCAGGTCATATACAGGTAGAAAAGCAAATTGAAAATTATATCCTAAATCAGACTTATAATAATATTCCTTTTCATGAAGTCTTTAAAGGTTGTATTCAAGGATTATGGAAATATTACATTGAAGATAAGGCTGAAATATTAAACATTCTAAATTCCGGTCACAATTCAAAGAATCTCCAGTTCCTTCGTTCATACATTCTAAAATTTCTAAAAATTAGAGGCAAGGATAAAAGCACAATGGATACTCCTGTAAGTTTAATTATCTCCACGTTCTCTACTATTGGAGCTAACGAAAATCACATTATTAAAAGTTTGAATGAACTAGTTAAGGGTAAATTAATTGGAGCAAACGGTGAAACAGAAATCACGATTGCTTCAAATGTAAATATTAACCTCTCAGGAGCTTATTACTATGACTTTCTATTAAAAAAACTTGATTATGTTGAAGCTGTATTATTTGATACGCCAATTTTTTCTGAAGAGACTTGGGAAACAATCTATTCGTTAAGTCTTTCAATAAACTATGAATTAGATACCTACAAAAGAATGATTTTACGAAAAGAAAGAATTCAGCTATTTTTAAATTATCTAAAAAATTCCGAATCAGAAGGAATTTTTAAATCCGACATATCATCATTATGTATTCATGAGGAAATAGAAGGTAATATAATTGTTCAATTGAATGATATACTCAGAAAAATAAAATATTATCAAAAAAAGCATTAAAAAAAGGTATATCTGTATCTAATTAACTTGTCCGTACGATCCATGATTCTTTCACAAGCACATTTGGCGCTTATTTCAAAGGCAAATAGTTTCTAGTGGCGCCAAATAAGCTTGCAAAATCTCTTCCCCACCTGTGTGGACATTTGAACGGGCAATTTTTCAAATTGCATTCCTATCGCACAAAAAATTAAAAGTTCGGACGTAAAAAATCAGTTTAACCCGATCGCGCGGATTTGTAATCGAGCGTAGGTTCGAACAAAGTCCAACAAACCAAAAAGCCCGATCCCAGATCAGGCTTTTTGTTTTATAACCCCTT
This sequence comes from Bacteroidia bacterium, assembly GCA_044221905.1. GTDB lineage: Bacteria > Bacteroidota > Bacteroidia > B-17B0 > Aurantibacillaceae > Aurantibacillus. The sequence goes on along the minus strand of JBGAOE010000001.1, from coordinate 808,883 downwards.
GGTATTTGCGCCCACTCAAAACACCTTCTTCACCAGGCTGCCTTTGTCATTACTGAGCTGCAGCAGCACTGGCACGCCGGGCCAGGGCAGCTGGCTTTGCGATTCGGTAAAAGAACCTTTGTACAGCAACCTGCCTTGCAGGTCCACCAGGGTTACGGTGGTGGTGCCCTGCTGCAGGCCATCCGGCAGTTGAATGCGGATGTGATCGTCTACGCGGCTTACCTCCGCCATGCCGGCCAGCAGCTGTTGCAGGCCGGTGGCCTGTTCGCCCAGCTTAACATGGTGCAGGCGGAAACGGGTTTGGAAGCTGGCCTGGGTGGTATCTGTAAAAGTATATTGCATATTTTCGGTGAGGGGCTGGTAGCTGCCATTCACCACATCTTTCAGATAAATGGCATACTGGTTGTAAAAGCTGCTGAGGCCGGAGATCTTTAAAGTGCCGCTGCCTTTGATGCGCACCGGGATGATCTGGCTGGCCGGGGCCACGGCATTAATGGCGTAGTCCTGGTTGTTCCAGGGCCCAATGGAGGTGCAGATCCTGGAAGCCGGCGTAAAAAATTTGAGTGCATCGCTGAGGCTGTCGTAACCGCTGGTGGATGCGGGATCGAGGTGCAGGGCTACCTCGTCGCCCCCGAGCTCGAGCTTTAATAGATAATCTACCGAGTCGCCGGTGGCGCGCAAAAGGCTTTTTTGATCTTCTACCAGCACGCCTTTGCCGGCTTTGAGCACCGGGTTGCTGGCATTGGCCTGCACCCAAAAGCCCTGCATGGACGAAATGTAGCGGCTGCCCCCGTTTACCCCAACGCCGGCCACGTAGGTGGCATAAGAGCCGGTGCATGAATTCCAGGTGTAGATGCTGCCAGATACGTTGGTTTTCGTCCAGGCCCCATCCAGCCAATCAATAGTACCGGGATAAGGGTTGGCCACCAGGTTGTAGCCATCGTTTAAGGCGCTGCCGCTGGAGGTGTGGGTAATATTAAAATCAAAATCAGTGGTAAAACTGATGGCGCCAGTGAGCTGTATTTGCCGCGGAAAATTTTGTCCGCCCGCATAGTTGGCAAACCAGTAAAAAAAGCCTTTGCCGCGCTGCAGGGTGCCACCCAGGTTGTCGTAATAGCCATTGTCCTGAATACCGGGCATTGCTTCGTCGTATTGATACAGGTTTGACCAGGAAGGCATGCACTGGTTACAATAATACCAGTCCGGGTCTGAAACCGATACAGTGAACGGCATACCGTAGGTGGAGTAGCCATCGCATCGGGTGATCCATTTCTGAAAGGTAAAATTGCCAACAATGGCGGCGGCGCCACCCACCTTGCCAATGCGGCCATCGTAGTTGGCATTGTTTACCAGGATCATGGTGCCGGGATTTAATGTAAGGATCTTATTCGATTTCAAGCTCAGTACCCCGTATACAAACACGGTATCGCCGGCGGTGAAATGCTGGTCGAGGGTAACGGTGTGGTAAATGTGCACCTTGTCGGTAGACGAAGGCGCGCCGCTGGGGCTCCAGGTAGAAGCACTGCTCCAGTTGCCATCGGCCACGCTGGTTTTAATAAGGCTAAAGGATAAGAAGGGCAAAACCAAAAATCCTATCCAGAGTGCTGTTGTTTTCATGTGTGGTGTTGTTAAGTGTTGTTTGGTTGCCTGTTGTGTTATTTAGCCAGGCTGGGAAACAGGTTTCCCGTTAAAGAAAAATTTGAAAAAGCCACACTGCGCAGGCTCCAGAGCCGTTCGCGCAAGGCTGTTAGTGTGGGTGCCGGCTCTTTATGCAGCGCGGCAATTAGCTCCATAATGTGTTTAATTTGCTGCTCCTCGTTGGTGCCCTTTACCAGGTAAGCCAGGGCGCCGCAGTTGAGTGCATGCCGGGCTATTTTAATATGGTCGGGCGAAACCACCATGATGATGTGGGTAGCGGGGTGGCTCTTCCGGATCTTCCGCAGCTCTTTTAAGCCGAACAAGTTGTTGCGCGATTGGTGCAGGAAGATGACATCGGGCATTTGTTGAAGCTGATGCAGCGAAATGGTGCCGTTCAGGCAGAACGCGAAGCGGCTGCCTTCCGTTTGCATCATTTCCTGTTTGTGGGCCCTCAAACTGCTAAGCTCGCTGCCTAACAGGTATACTTTTAACGTAGTTTCCATGCTCTTTGGTTTTGCAAATAGCTTAACCAAAAGCATGCCCTGCTTAAAATCAACTCAAAATCAATCAGTTAGACAAACTTCGCATTAAAGAAATTCCTTGAAATGGAAACAATTCCAAAAAATGGAAGCCAGGAATCTCAGGCACCAGGCAGGCACGTTGAACATGTTTTTAAACTCACGGCCATGGAATTAAAGCCTAAGCTCAGCGATAGGTGTTTGTAAAAAAATTGCCGGTTATACTAATTCTTGGCAAGTTGGAAAGGTGCCGGGGCTTAAACCGCAGCAGAACAAACAGGCCCGATATGGTGACGATAACACCAGTAATGGCAATAAGCCTTTGGTCAAGAAAATCGGAGGTAAAGGCCACATCCATGGTGCTGTGAAAAATGGCACAGATTAAAATGCTGCCGCGCGAGGAGTTAAACAGCCAGGTGAGCAAAATGCTTCCGGTAAGCAGGCTAAAAAACCAGCCGGCCATGGCCCCGGCATCCATGCTCATATAACCCGGCCGGTAAAGAAACAACGGCCAATGCCATAGGGCCCAAAAAAGGGTGAGCACGGTGCTTGAAACAAGCGCGTTGTAACGGCTTTGCAAACGCGGCAGGGCAAAACCGCGCCAGCCGGCCTCTTCGCCAACACCAAAGAACACCAGGTTGTAAAGAAAAAAAGTAAAGACATTAAATTGCGGAAACTCTTTGGTGAGTCCAATTTTTGAAACCTGACACCAGGTGCCGGTTTGGAAATACAGGATCACAAACCCAAACAATAACATGATGAAGGGGCCGCCGAGCGCTGCCAGGAAGAGCCACCCCGAGCTGCCTTTGTAAAATTTGGAAAGCAACTGCCTCAACCCTGCCGTGCCTTTAAACTGCCAGGTGCAAAGCAGGGCGGCCAGCATGGGCCCAAGGGCACCCAGGGCATGCTGGTAGCGCCAGGGCGAAAAAAGCCTGATGCCCAGGGCCGGCGCATACAGCGGCAGCCAGATGAGCCAGGAAATTAAAAAAGCCAATGCAAAAAAAATGCTGAGTTGTTTTACCATGGCAGTTGTAAAAAAAAGAAAGCCCCAACGCTGCGGTCAGGGCTTGTGTGGTTTTGCTTTAGATTAGATTAATGATTAACAAAACCGAGTTGATGAGCAGGCTGGCTGCAAACAGGTTGACCACCCATTTAGTTGGCGCCTGCGAGATGCAGGCCACCAGGTTGGCCATGCTAATGCCCAGGCCCAGCATAAATTGCCAGAAGGGGGCATCGTTTTCAAATATCTTCATAGTGGTGATGCCACCCAGGCAGGAGCCAACTAAAATAGCCACGGCGATAAGGCCAAAGTAGCTAAATTCAAGATCTTTAATAAAACGGTTATAACGCGAAACCGGGGAAACGGCTTGTGTGTTGGTGTTGAAGCTCGTGTGGGTTTTTGCAAGTGTTGTCATGGTGGTTTGGTTTTATGGTGTAAAATTACTTTTGGTTGTGCTGGTCTGTTATGAGTTCAGTCAGCCCTGCGCCTGATTTTTATCATAAAAAAAATCCCCTCCGCATAAACCGGAAGGGATGGATTAACCAATTGCTTGTAGTTTAATACACCGCAATCTGCGAGTTCACCTCCAGGTTGTTTATGACGTGCATCACCCCCGGCGATGACCAAACGGTGCGCTCGGCATCTTTCTTTTCGGCAAACGACCTTACGGTGCCCGAAAGGGTTACCTTATCGCCTTCCACCTTAATGTGGATCTTGTCGGCATCTAACGTAGCGCTGCGCACAAAGGCCTCGCCGATCTTTTCCTGCAGAGCATCCATGGTTACTTTGTTTTTAACGCGGATGTTATTGATAATAGAGGTGATGCCCACGAGGTTTTCTACTGCTTTTTGAGCAGATTCTTTCTGAAAATTCCATTCCGCATCTCCTTCCAGCGTTACGCAGCCATTTTCCACCTTTATGGCAATGGCTTCTTCATCTACCGTGCTGTTCCACTCCAGCGCGTTTAATACGGCCTCGGCAATATCCAGGTCGCTATACTTTTTACTGCCGGGCACACGTACCTGTATCTCTTCTGCCACTGCTTTTACACCCGCTACTTTTTTGGCCGCCTTTTCGGCCAGCACCTTTTTGTAGTAGCTATCTACAATACCCGATAAGATGACCACGCCGTTTTTTACCGATGCGCCAATCTCTGCCACGCGCAAACCTGGCTCCCATAATAATTCGGCGATCACGTCTTGCTGAATGTCTAAATCTGTTTTCATGATTTTTAGGTTTATGTTATTAATTTATTTTTAAGAACACCATTACATGCGTTTGGCTGAAAAGCGCTCAAACTCCTGCCACAAACTGTTGAAGTTTTTTTCGAAGCTTTCAAAGCCCTCCCGTTCTTTGCTGTGATCTTCGGCCAGGCGATGATCAGAGGCTACCGGGTTTTTAAGTATCGCTTCCTGCACGCGCGTTTCGTCGTTTTTAATACTGGTGTTTAGTTCCTGAATGTTACGCGCCTGGATGAGCAACTGGTTCTGAAAATGCTCTACTTCCATAAGCACCTCCCTGACGGTGTTTTTGCGGCTGATTTCCTCGAGGCGGTTTTGCATGATCCGGATCTCATCGTTATAAAAAGCCAGCCGGCTGGTCCATTCGGTGTGCTCGCTGTGCTGATCAAAAAGTTTTGTTTTCATATTAATTTGTATTAGTGTTTGCCCTGTCAAAATTGCGATGGTTTTAACCGAACGTCGTTGAGAACAATCATGCCGCGGTATGATTTATATCAGCCAGGCGGCCTGAAAACCTAACGATCTTTGAAAAAAAAAAGAAGATCATGGCCGATAATTTACCGATTGCTGAACTACTGATCCGCTTATTTACCGGGATCGTGTTTATGTTCCAGGGCTACGACAAGTTGTTCCGAATTAAAATCAGCGGCGTGGTAGATGCCTTTAAGGTAGAATCGCAACAAGCACGCATTCCAGGCCCCTTATTAAGCGGCCTGGCATACTACACCAGTTACGTGGAGTTTTTGGGTGGCTTCTTTCTTATTTTTGGATTTTTGACCCAATACACCCTTTACGCCCTGGGCCTCGACCTTATTTTTGTAAGCATTGCCTTCAGCTACCTGGAGCCGATGTGGGATATGAAACACGTTTTTCCGAGACTGATGCTGCTCGTGACCCTATTACTACTTCCTGAACAATACAGGCAAATCGGCGTTGACTATTTTTTAAAGTAATTAGTTCCAATTTATGATCACCATTCACCCCAACACAAAACTTGTACAGCTGCAGGAAGATTTCAACAAGGCGTTTCCCTTTTTGAAGCTGGAGTTCTTTAAACATGCGCATAACGTGCAGGAAGGCAACGCCAAACATGATTTAATATCCCCGGCAGACTCTGCCAAAGCCGTCTACCGCAAGGAAGCCAAGGGACACGTATTGATTAACGAAGACATGACGGTGGGTGAGCTGGAGCAGCTCCTTTCTCATTACTTTGGCTTATCTGCCCAGGTGTTCCGCAAGTCAGGCCGAACATGGCTTGAAACCACCGTTACCGATGACTGGACCCTGAGGCGCCAGAACGATCAGGGGTACGAGCTTAGCCGCCTACATAAGGGTTAAGTTACTTGTATTTTGCCTGGTGAAGCTCCCGGGCTTCTTCGATGGAATGAGAGACCGAAAGGTCTTTTTCCTTTTTGGCCATATCACTCAGCTTTCGGTAATACCTGGCCAGCGTTTCCAGTTCCTGCTCGGTTAACTCCTCCACGTCAATCAACCGGTTGCTGGGGCCGTGTAAAGAAGCGATCAATTCATTCAGCTTTAGGTGCAACGCCTTTGAGTCTTTATTTTGTGCCCTCTGAATTAAAAACACCATAAGAAAAGTGATGATGGTGGTGCCGGTATTAATCACCAGCTGCCAGGTATCGGAATATCCGAACACCGGCCCGGTAAATAACCAGCCTACAATAACCAGCAATGCGGCTATAAAGGCAGGTGTAGATCCGGTAAACTCTGTGCAAACATGCGACACCCGCTCAAATATGTTCGCATATCCCCTTTTCTGTGACATGCTCAGGCTTTCAGGCGTTTTAGTTTTTCGGCATTGATAATGGTAATGCTGCTGCCTTTAATCTCAAGGAGTTTATCTTCTTTGAACTCGCTCAGCGTGCGGATTAATGATTCGGTAGCGGTGCCCACCATATTGGCTAAATCTTCGCGCGAAATGGCCATGCTGAATTGGGGCTCAGCCGGTTTGCTGTATCGCTCCTGGAGGTGGAGCAGCGCTTCGGCCACCCGCTTGCGTACCGAGCTATAGGCCAGGTTAATGAGCTGTTTCTCCTTTTCGGCCACGTTGCCCGAGAGCATTTTTATAAACGTGCGCATTACATTGGCATTGCTGTGCAGCAGGGCATAAAAATCCTCTTTTGGGATGAGGCATACTTCCGCATCTTCCAGCGCCTCGGCCGTTTCGGAATAAGGCTTGTTTTCCAACAGGGCGTGGTAGCCAAAAAAATCGCCTTCCTTATATAAGGTGGTAATCAGTTCTTTACCGTATTCGTGAGAGCGGTAGGTTTTTACCTTGCCCTTGGTTAAAAAATAGAGGTAAACGGGGATGGCCTCTTCGCCAAAAATGATCTCTTTCTTTTTGTAGGTTTTAGTTCTGCGGTCGGCCGACAGTTTTTTAAGATCGTCGAACTTCTGCACTTCGTCAAAAAACTTATTGAGGCCCTGCACGTTCTGCGAATAGTCGGCTTTCAACAGTTCGCTCTTTTTCAGGCGGCTTTCTACGGCATTCAGCAGCTCAATATCGTCAAAAGGCTTGCTGATGTAATCGTCGGCGCCCATTTCCATTCCTTTTCGTATATCGGTACGCTCGCTTTTTGCGGTCAGGAAGATAAAGGGAATACTTGCAGTTTCGGCATTTCTACTGAGCAGGTGAATGACCCCATAGCCATCCAGTACCGGCATCATAATGTCGCAGATGATCAGGTGGGGTTTGGCATGTTGTGCCAGCTCAACGCCCTGCTTGCCGTTTTCGGCCTGCAGCACTTTGTAGTTAGCCAGCTCCAATATTTCGGCTGTATTTTCTCTTACATCTTTGTTGTCTTCAATAACGAGGATGGTTTTCATGCATGTTGTATTGATGGGTTTTCGTTGGGTACCGTCACATTAAACGTGGTGCCTTTTTCCAATTCACTTTTAAAAGATATTTTTCCGCCCAGCACCTCCAGGTATTTGGCCACAATATTTAAACCCAGGCCAGTGCCCTGGATGTTGGTAGCATTCCTGGAGCGGAAAAACCGCTCGAACAAGTGCTCCTGTTCGTCCATGGGGATTCCCATTCCTTCATCGCTCACCTGTATGCTTACTTCCGTATTACTGATTTTTGTGCGGATCTTAACAGGTTTGTTTTCAGGTGAAAATTTTATGGCATTCGAAATCAGATTCAGTAAAATATTACGCATGATCTGCTTGTCGAAACAGGCTTCCGGAGCACCTTCGTGGACATAATCCATCTTTTGGCCTGCTTTAAGAATACCATTTACTTCATTAATAATTGTTGCGGTTAGCTCCGGCAGGTTTCCTTCCTCGAGCCTCACCAACACTTTCCCTTCCTCCAGCTTTTCGGCCGATAGAAAATCGTTGAGGATCAGCGTCATGTTGGTCACCGCCGATTTGATCCGTTGCACGTGCTTATCTACTTTTTCAGTATTCTCGCCATGCTCGTATTTATTCACCAACGAAATGGAAGACAGGATGGTGCTTAAGGGAGTTCTGAATTCATGCGACGCCATGGTTACGAAGCGCGACTTCATATCGTTGAGTTCTTTTTCGGAGGCTAGCGCCAGGCTCAACTGTTCTTTCGAGTTTTCAAGTTCGATCAGTGCCTCGTGAAGCACTTTGGTGCGCTCCTCTACTTTTCGCTCGAGCTCCTGGTTCAACTTTAAAATGCTAGCCTCTTGCTTTTTACGTTCCGTGATGTCTATAACAAAGGCAATTACCATGGTTTCCTCGCCATTTTTATAGTAAGAGAGGCTTATTTCAACCGGAAATTCACTATCATCTTTGCGCCGGGCATACAAGTCCATGTTCTTGCCCATAGAGCGGGCGTGTGGATTTTTATTGTAGCCGGCCCTGTATTTTTCGTGGCGCTCTTTGAATTTGCTTGGCACCAGGTCTTCGATCACTTTCCCCATCAATTCGCCCTGCCCGTAACCAAATAAGCGTTCGGCGCTGGGATTGGCCCTTACAATGGTACCGGTTTTATCTGAAATGATGATCCCCTCGGTAGCATGCTCAAAAAGGGCATTGAGACTTTCCATTTTAAAACGTTTTTCTGAGTCTAAAGTAATCATTTTCAACAAATTCAGCATTTATGAGCCAATAACAAAAATGAAACTTTACCGCACAGGGGTAGCTGATAAAAGTCAGTTCGGCAGCTGATAAAAATCAGTTGCAGCCACCTGAGCAGGATCATGTTCCAACCTGACGGGTATCATACCGGCCAGGTTGCCGACGGGGTAATTTTGCTATAAACTAAACCATCATGAAAACAATTCTAGCTCCTACCGATTTTTCAGCCCCCGCACTCAACGCTATTTATTATGGCGCTGAGATGGCGCGCCTTACCGGTGCCAAACTGGTGTTATTGCACGCCTATCATGTACCTGTTGTGGCCTCAGAGATCCCGGTAGTGATACCGGGTACAGATGAACTGGAAATTGACGGCCTGGAGCGGCTCGGTAAAATAAAGGCGGATTTAGAAGAAGTGTTTGGCAACAACCTGTCTATTGAACTAGTATGCACCATGGGCCTGGCGGTGGACGTGATTAAGGACTACTGCCACACACACCCGGTGAGCTTTGTGGTAATGGGCATGCAGGGCGCCGGGTTTCTTGAAGAAAGGCTGGTAGGCAGCGTTACCACTACCTTAATGCGACACTCCCACACGCCGGTGTTAAGTATTGCACAAAGCGTAAAATTCAGAGATTTAAAGCGCATCGTTTTAGCCAGCGACGACGAAGGCTTTGAAAATCCGCGCCTGCTGGCCCCCATGAAAGAACTCGCCAGGATTTACGATGCGCACATTTATGTGCTGCATATTGTTGAAGAGGACGAAGCTATTACAATAGACACAAAAACACAGGTAAAAAACAAACTGGGGCAGCAACTGCATGGCTTTCAACACAGCTTCCATTCAAAATATCAGGTAAATGTGTTAGATGGTATTATGGATTTTGTAGCCGAAAAGAACGCCAGCCTGATTGTGATGATTCCAAAGAAGAGCACTTTTCAAAGCCTGTTTTCGCACAGCAAGAGTAAAAAAGTGGCTTTCCACACCGATGTACCCTTACTCACCATTCACGAATAGAACAAAATAACATGAAGATAGCCATCAACGACCACCGCAAAGTGTTTGCCATACAGGAAGCTTTTGCCAAAGCATTTCCCTACCTTAAACTGGAATTTTTAGCAAAACCACACCAGGCACAAGGCGGGCATTCCGGCAAATTTATAAGACATAATTCCATTACGGTGGGCGAATGTCGCACGCAACATAAAACAGGTAATATAACCATTACCGAAAATATGACCGTGGCCGATCTTGAAAAACGGTTTGCCGATGTTTATGGCCTGCGTGTACAAGTGTTCCGAAAATCGGGGAAGGTATGGCTGGAAACTACGGTAACGAGCGATTGGACCCTGAAAGACCAAAACAAGCAGGGTGAAAGCCTGAATGGTTACTTCGCTTCCACAGCCGGCAAGACTGATAAAGATCAGGCCAGGCCCTGATGCCACTCATTAAAACACAGGTAACACCAGGCTACCTTTGTTTTGTAATTCAATAACGTTAAACCAATAAAAACCAAAACTATGTCACTCGTAAAATCAACAAAAAAAGAGGATTTGTTTCCTACATTATTGTCGGACTTTTTCGACTACGACAAATTTCTCGGCAACCGCTGGTTCGAAAAAGAATTCAGCCAATCGTTACCTGCCGTTAACATTAAAGAAGACGGACAGCAGTTCGACATCGAATTTGCGGCCCCGGGTTTCTCAAAAAATGATTTTAAAATCGACGTCGAACAAAACGTGCTTACCGTGAGCGCAGAGAAAAAGGAAGAAAAGAACGAAGAAAACAAACGATTTACCCGCAAGGAGTTTAGCTACAGCAGTTTCTCCCGGTCTTTTACCTTACCCCAGTCTGTAAATGCTGAGAAAATTGATGCAAAATATGCCGATGGCCTTCTGCAGCTCCACATCCCTAAAAAAGATGAACTAAAAACGCTTCCTAAAAAACAGATCAAAGTGGATTAACCTGCCCGCTTTAACCTGCTGAGACCCCGGCCCTACAAGGCCGGGGTTTTTGTTGGTATACGATGGCTGGCGCCCGGCTGCTGTTGCCGGTTTTTGCAACGGAATTGCAGCAGAATCAAACTAAAACGCAACAGGATACCTGGCTTTGTGTAGTGCCGCTAAAAATCAGAACTTCTAACCACGAGGTTATTTTGTTACAGGTTAAAATAGGCCTTTAACGTTAAGAAAGCGCCCGTAAAGAAAAGCATGGCTAAAACTACATTTGCCATTTTTCGTTTGGTGATCTGTTTTCCGGAAGGAAAGACCATTCGGTAAGCACCTAATATTAAAATCAACCAACCTGACAGGGTAACAAGCAGGGTCCAATCCGCAGTCCAAAAATTATGATAACGACTAATGATCAGGCCGCCAATCAACAATATTAACCCGTTTAAGTAAACCACCGTTGGGTCAACAGAGCGCCAAATATTAAAATTAATCCATTCCGTTGTTGACATCACTATTAATACAGGGCCTAACAACCCGCTTATTTGAATAGAAATATTTTCAGACATGTTCTTCGGAAAAATAAAATGCGCTCGGCTATACTCTGCCGAAACTATTTAAAATCAACACGTAGAAACATGACAATAATCAGCTTTCAAAACAATAATTGTCAGGCCCTCTCTACTTAACACCTTTTATTTTTGTTATATCAATTAAACTAAATATCAGATGAAAACTATTATCGCCGGAACCGACTTTACTTCCTCTTCAGTGAATGCCTGTAAGTATGCCGGCTTGTTAGCCGAAAAGTTAAATTGCAAACTGGTTATTTTTAACCTGTTTGAAGCCCCGGTGTTGCATTCCAATTCGGGCCTTTATGGCATTTCGTACAGCTCGGTAAAAAAAACAAGCGAACAGTCGGCTGAGAAACTTGTTAAAGAACTTTCGGCCATTTTTCCGTCGCTAAAAATCAGCGCTTTTAGTGCCGCCGGTTCTTTTGAAGACGAACTGGAGGTTTTTACCTTGCGCCACCGCATTGAAGCCGTGGTTATGGGCCTGGAAGCCAAAACCAGGATCTCCAAATTCATCTGGGGCAGCCATGGTGTTAATATCATTGGCAAAATCAGTGCACCGGTAATTATTGTACCTGAAAAATACAGAGACCACCGACTTGAAACCCTATTACTGGCGGTAGATAACGTTGAAAAGCTGAACACGCCTTCCTTTAAGGAAGTTGAAAAGTTTATGAAAGCGAGCCAGACCAACTTAAAACTATTGCATGTACGCACCCCTGATGAGCTCATTGCAATGGGCACAACCACGTCTTTAAAAATTAACAAAACAAAGCAGGACGTGACGCAGCAAAAAGCCAGAACCATTGAAGACGGCATTAAATGGTATTGCCGCGACGAGGAGGTAGACCTGGTAACCATTATCAGCCGCAAACACTCCGTTTTCTATAATCTTTTTAACGAATCGGTGACCAAGCGCGTGGCTTTTAGTGCTAAAGTGCCGGTAATGGCTATTCACGAATAAGCGTGCGATGAATTTTTTAAAGATTAAAACCAGCTGGTCTGGCCTCGAGCTTTGGTTTTTTAAACTGGTGGTATTTAGTTGTGGTATCCTGATGGGGGCTTATTCACACGAGATTATCTTTCCTTATCGGTTACCGCTTATGATACTAACGGCTATCGGTTGCCTATTTATTTTGATGCTTTGGTTAAAAAAGCTCTCAAAGTCAGACTACTAACTAAAATGTTATCGCTTGAAAATATCATCATTTTTGCAATTCTATCGCTTGTAGCAGAAATTTTAGGTACAGTGGGCGGCTTTGGCTCCTCTTTGTTCTTTGTGCCCATTGCCGGCTATTTTCTCGACTTTCATTCGGTACTTGGTATCACAGCTCTTTTTCATGTGTTTAGCAACATTGCCAAGATCACCATGTTCCGTCACGGTTTTGACAGACACCTTTTAGTAACAGTAGGTATTCCAGCGGTTGTTTTCGTGATGATCGGTGCTATGCTGACACGTTACATGAACAGCCACGTTCTTCAGCTTATCCTGGCGGCGTTCCTCATCCTTATCAGCGCTGTTTTTCTTATTTTCAAAAACCTGAAGGTAAAACCAACGTTATTCAATTCACTGAGCGGTGGCGCGCTCTCCGGCCTCACCGCAGGTCTTCTTGGCTCGGGAGGAGCTATCCGGGGACTAACGCTGGCGGCTTTCAACATCGAAAAGAGCGTATTTATCGCCACCTCCGCATTAATTGACCTCGGGGTTGATCTGAGCAGGAGTGCGGTGTATATCTCGAACGGTTACGTTCACAAACACGATCTTTATCTTATAGCCATTCTGCTCGTTGTCAGCTTTGCGGGCACATTCATCGGGAAAAGGATCCTGAACTATTTCAGTGAAGCGCAATTCCGCTACCTGGTTCTATCTCTCATCTTCCTCATCGGCCTGACAAGTTTGTTGAAGCCCTTCTTCTTTAATTGATTAAGCCATGCCACGATACAATCGCAGAGTCTTATTCGTTTTATCGCTTATCCAATCGGCGCTGCTCTTTGCCATCAGCATAGCTGGTTTAACGGGAAGTCTGTATGAACACGAAACACCTGCCTGGCGTATACAATGTGCGGGTCAGGACCTTGTTGATCTGGTGTTTGTTTTACCGGGTTTGGTCATCTCCTCTTTGCTTCTGCTGAGAAACACCCTTACAGGCCGCCTGGTGTGGCCCGGTGTTATGCTTTACCTGATCTACACGTTCATGATCTACTGTTTTGACGTACATTTCAACGCATTTTTTATAGAGTACTGCGTTGTTCTCGGTTTAAGTGTTTACAGCCTGGTATATTTTGCCAGATCCTGCGAAGCTCCAGCAAACACCACCGTATTTCCTTCCAATGTCCTTATCAAAATCCTGGCGGTCTATCTTCTGCTCATCAGTGTCGCTTTTTACCTGCTGTGGCTTTCAGATATCGGTCCGGCAATACGTTCGGGCAGCCTGCCCACAAAACTGGCACAGATGCAGCTCCCGACCAACCCTGTTCATGTGCTGGATATAGCACTGCTTCTGCCGCTTTTTATAATTACCGGTATTTTGCTGCTCCGGAAAAAAATGCTGGCCCTGCACATGGCAGCCGCTGTCCTGGTCTTCTCTGTATTAATGAACCTGACCATCCTGGTACTGAATATGCTCGAAGAAAACAATCCTGCAATGCGTATCGCGTTCAGCACTTTGACAGTGATCAGCCTTGCTTTCCTGGTCGGCCTGATCCGGTTCTATAAACGCATAACCAGAGTTTCATGAAAAATATAAGAATTATAGCCATCGTCCTACTTTTTGTAGTGGCTGTAAACGCTCTTGCAGCAGGCTACCTGTTTATGGCCGACCCCAGCGGCCACCGGCTTGGAACATCGCTGGAATTATTACGTTATTCCGGTTTTGACAATTTCTTTTTGCCTGGTCTCGTATTGTTCATCGTGAACGGCGTTTGGGGCCTGGTTACTGCTGCAGCGCTTATCCGCCGCTGGCCTTATTACCCTGTGCGGCTGGGCATGCAGGGACTCTTGCTGACCGGTTGGATCACGATCCAGGTAGTGATGATCAGGGAGTTTAATTTTCTTCATGCGGTCCTCGGCACAATCGGGATCTTTTTTATAGTGACAGGTGGTGTGCTTTTAAAACAACCGGAGAATTAAATCATCCTAACGAATAATGAGCAAAGGCACACGACTATGAAAAGCCAGGTGCCTTGTCACACTTCCGCTGAACAAACGTTCAAACAGGCCATGCTTTTTTGGATTGACGATCACGAGATCGGTGTCATGAAATTTGAAGTAGTATTCCAGGGTAATTTCCACATTCTCTTCTTTCAGAAATACCTGTTTGTGTTTTACCGTGTTCAAGCGTTTTTCGATAATAAGGTGGTTTTCGTTTTCCATCTTTTGAATGTCATTGACGTTTTTTTGTACGGTCACAATTTCGAGCTCCGCGTCAAATAAACCGGCAAAAGACCGGGCAGAATACAAAAGGGTGCTTTCTTCTATATTTTCCAGATCGCAGGCAAGACTGATCCTGCGGATCGTTTTATAATCCACTTTCTCAGGCACGATCAATACCGGCACTCTGAGCTTCCTTGCTGCCGAAATGGCCGTGCTGCCGATCAGCTTTTCCTTTACAACACTTCCTTCCCCGGTGATACCCATCACTACCAGGTCAGCTGAATAGGTATTGACGATGTCTTCCAAAACGGTCACGGTATCGCCAAGCTCTGCGCCGGTCTCAATGCCAAAATCGTAGCTGCGGCCAATAAGATTATTCCTGATCAGGTTGAGCTTGTTCTCGGAGTCCTGCCTGAGCTCGGCAGCCACACTTAAGGGAGAAAGCGCGTTGTAGCCCTGCAAAGGCATTTTAAATGCATTTACGATCACCAGTTTAGCAGAAAAATACCTGGCCAGGTGTGCGGCATATTCCACAGCGCCATTGGCTGGCTTTGAAAAATCGGTTGCAACGAGAATGGTTTCCATAACTTTTTTGGACAAAGCTACCGAGAGATCTGAGTGGCTGTTATGAGATTAATCCGGTTTGCAGCTGATCTTTATCAGTTACGGAAGAAGCCCGGCAGCTTTACTTTGTGTTATGAAAATACGTGTGCTGAAATTAGTGGCTTCTCTGTTGCTTAGCGTTACATCTGTCGCGCAGGTGCGGAATACGCCGCCGCACGACGGGCAGCTAAAACGCGCCGGTTACTACAACATGGAGGTGCTAGACTGCTCAGGTTACCTGGAGATCTATTTATATGACCTGAATATGTCCCCGATCCGGAATTCAGGCTTGAGCGGATGGGTTGATTTCCATTACCCCGATTCCACCTGTGCAACCAGCCGGCTGTATCATTACAGCATTGACGGATTTACCGCTGAACCGGAGCGTCAGCTTTATTCAAGCTGCGAGGTGTTCATCAGGGGAGTGGGTGTTTCGGTACAGATGACCTTCAAGGACCTGGTGTGTATAAGAAGAGACGAATGAACATCATGAGCAATATCATCTTCAAACGTGATCTGTGTCAGAAAGGATGCTGGTGGTTCGTTTCATCTTTGCAAGACCAATCTTTAACCCGATGACGATTCTGCTCGTTCTTTTATTAATTGTTTTAGCGCTTGCAGCTTACATCTTCTTCGCGCCGTTCTATTTTGAAATAGACAACACGAGAGGTCTCTTCAGGTTCAGATTCCACCGCCTTATTTTCCTTGACCTCAGGATAGGCGATGAGCTTGCATTGGAGTTATCGGCGTTTGGCTGGAAAAAAAACCTTGAATTGCACCCCGGAAAAAAAGATCCACCCAACGAAAAAGAGCGATCTGTATCCGACGGGTGGAAGAAAAGAATGCCGCCACTTAAAAAACTTCTTCGCGTATTCCGCAGCTTTGAGTTTACTAAGTGTTATGTAAGGCTCGACCTGGGGGATATGCGGCTGAACGGCATGATGTATCCCGTTTTTGCCTGGCTGCGCTGGTACAGTCATAAGGACATTGAGGTCAGCTTCACCGGAACGAATATTATCATCGTGGAAATAAGAAACAGTTTAGCCCGAATGAGTCGGGCCTAGTTTGGCTCAATTAAATAATCAGCGCGGGAAACCGCGCAATAAACAAAAACAACGTGGAAAATCTAAATGACATACTCGGTAAAGTAACCGAGTTCCTGAAATCAGAAGCAAAAACAGAAACCATCATTGGTAAAGAATTCAAACTTGGGGAGTTCACCTGCGTGCCGGTAATGTCCCTCGGAATAGGCTTTGGCGGCGGTAGCGGAGAAGGAAAGGGAGGAGCAAAAGGCGCGGCTGAAGGTTCCGGAATTGGCGTTGGCGGCGCCGCAGGCATGGGCATGGGTCCGGTTGGGTTTCTGGTAACGCATAAAGACCAGATCCAATTCATCTCTGCCAGTCCTTCCAAAGGCCTGGGAGCCGCTTTTGAAAAGCTGCCCGGCCTGATCGAAAAATTCATGGACAAAAAGAAGGACACAGCCAACGCTTAATTCCGGTGCAAATGTCAGTTCAAAAGGTATACGATACTGTAACAGAAGCTGTAAACGATCTCGCCCGGCGTGGATACACATCAGACCTGTCGCTGAATACTGAAAAGAATTGTCTTACATGCGACATTACCTCTGCGGAGCTTTCGCCCGACGCCTTCAGGATCGATGAGATACACCGTTTCGAAGGCCCCACGGATCCAGCCGACGAAACGATCGTCTTCGCCATCTCCTCGCTGGATGGAACACTAAAAGGCGTCGTGGTAGACGCGTTTGGGATCTACTCTTCCTACAGGGCTTCAAAACTGGTGGATCACCTTAGTACCCATCTCAAATAACTCTTAGCGTGAAACCCAATTCCCTCATACAATTCCTAAGTGAAACGGGCAACCTGTCCCGTTTCACTGCGCGTTTTTTCAGGGAGGCTTTCACGCCGCGCTATGAATTCAGGGAATTTCTCAGGCAGTGCTTTTATACGGGTTACAAATCCCTGGGCTTAGTGGGCATTACCGCATTCATCATGGGCCTGGTGATTACCATCCAGTCGCGGCCTACTTTGGTGGAATTCGGTGCAGAAGCCTGGCTGCCTAAAATGGTGTCGGTTTCGCTGGTGCGGGAGATCGCCCCGGTGATCACCGCGTTGATCTGTGCAGGGAAGATCGGCTCAGGCATTGGCGCAGAACTCGGCTCCATGAAAGTGACCGAGCAGATCGATGCAATGGAAGTGTCGGGAACCAATCCTTTCAAATTCCTCATTGTTACCCGCGCGATGGCAACCACCTTCATGGTGCCCGTGCTGGCCATTACCGCCAGCGGCATTTCGCTTTACGGCGGGTATCTCGGATCCAATATCCACGGCAGCGTCAGCTGGCATTTATTCTGGAACCAGGTATTCGACACGCTGGCTTTCGGAGACATTATTCCGGCAGTCAGTAAAACATTCTTCTTTGGCTTTGCCATCGGCATTATTGGCTGCTACCAGGGCTATCACTCCAGCAAGGGAACCGAGGGTGTCGGGCAGTCTGCCAATTCCGCCGTGGTTATTTCATCCTTGCTGGTATTTATCATCGATCTGCTCGCTGTGCAGATCAGCGATCTCTTAAGTCTCACCTGATGGAGCCCGTGATCCACATAACCGCATTAAGCAAGGGGTTTGGCAGCCGCAGCGTGTTGTCTGATTTCAACCTCACGCTCCACAAAGGAGAAAATGTGGTGGTGCTGGGCAAATCCGGCTCCGGCAAATCGGTCCTCATCAAGTGTATCATCGGCCTCATTAAGCCCGACCAGGGCAGGATCGAAGTGTTGGGAAAAAATATTGCCGACCTGGATCACCATGCGATGGACGCCCTCAGGGCCCGTATCGGATTCCTGTTCCAAAGCAACGCGCTTTACGACTCCATGACCGTGAGGGAAAATCTTGAATTTCCTTTGAGACGGCATAAGGGCCGTGTCACAAGCCAGGAGATGGATTCTCTGGTTTTGGAGGCGCTTGAAAATGTAGGCCTGGCGCACACGCTGCACATGCGCCCCTCGGAGCTGTCCGGGGGCATGAAAAAGCGGATCGCCCTGGCGCGGACGCTGATCCTGAAGCCGGAGATCATCCTTTACGACGAGCCTACCACCGGCCTTGATCCCATCACCGGTAAAGAGATCAGCTGCCTGATGCGCGATCTTGCCAGGAAATACCAAACCTCTTCCATCGTTATTTCACATGACCTGAGCTGTGTGAAGATCATTGCCGACCGAGTGGTGATGCTCATTGACGGCAAATGTTACAAGGAGGGAAGCCTGGAAGAACTTTCACGATCAGGCGACAGCAAAATAAAAGCCTTTTTTGAATAACATGGAAAAAGAAACGTATAGAAATGTCAGGCTTGGCCTCTTTGTCATCTGCGGCACCTTGCTGCTTGTTGCTGCTTTTTATTTTATAGGAAATAAACAGAATCTCTTTGGCTCCACCTTCCGGTTAAACGCGAGATTCTATAACGTCAATGGCCTCATGCAGGGCAACAACGTCCGCTTTGCCGGCATCGACGTGGGGACGGTAGAATCCCTGGAAATAGAAAGCGATTCTTCGGTGAGGGTGACGATGGTACTGGAGAAAAGGATCCAGGAATTTATCAATAAAAAGGCCCTGGCCAGCATCGGAACCGATGGACTGATGGGAAACAAGCTGGTGAACATTAACTCCGGGAGCCCGTCTGGCAGCGTGCAGGACGGCGACGTGCTGCAAACGCTGCGACCGCTGGAAATGGACGAAATGGTAAGAACGCTCAATACCACGAATGAGAACATCAAAGTGATCTCTTCCAACCTGCGCTCCATTACCGACCGGATCAGCAGTAAGAACAGCCTCTGGAACCTGCTGATGGATACGGTTGTAGCTGAGAATATAAAATCATCGGTTGTTAACCTGAAGCTAATGAGCCATAATGCACTGCTTGTCACCGGTGATCTCAGAGAACTAAGCAATGGCATGAAGAATGGCAAGGGAACGATCGCGGCCCTTATCAGTGACACCGCACTTTCAACCGACCTGAGGCAGACCATTGTCAAATTTGAAAGACTGAGCGATACCGCGGGCGTCATTACCGGGAACCTGTCTCATCTCACCCAAAAGCTCAGGCGTGGCGAAGGATCAGCCGGTGTGCTGTTGAACGATACCAACCTGATGCATGACTTAAACACCAGCATCAGAACAATTAATAAAGGAGCGGCCAGCTTTGATGAGAACATGATCGCTGTGCGGCAATCATGGCCGTTTAAAAAATATTTTAGGAGGAAGAACGAAAAGAAGTAACCATTCGGTTTGCCATCGGCGGCATAGGTATCCAATTTAATTTGTCGGTTAAAAATCAATTTTTAACTGCTTATTATTTTCTTGCATGTCCAATAATTCAAAAAGGTTTATATTTTTTTCCTCTAAACCCATTGTCTTTAATGTATTCAAATGTCTGATTTTCTCTTCTGTATTATAATAAGAGACAGACCACTTTGTATTTTGATTGACGAACGTGATGATTTTTTTAAAATATGGCAGGTCAACTGATGATATTGAATGCCCAAGCACAAATACTTCTTTAAAAGAACCTAGGCCCTCAAAGAAGGCATTATGCCGTTGGATAATTTCACTTGTTGGTTTAAACGTGTCCTTAAAATATCTCATTAAATTTTCTTTACCGGTGTCGTATGAATAGTCATAGTCATTGTGTTGGTCATGCCATCGTTCAAAATCTTCCTCATCTAGGTCGTCAGGCGGTTCAGGTCTTTTTTCTTCAAAATTTACCGGATCAATGCCATGCCCTAGAATTATTGCCTCACTTCCATGAAAAGCTGAATTATGAAGGTAAACTATATTTTTTCGTTCGACCTTATAAAGCCTTTCTAGCGTATCAGTATAATTGAACGTTAAAAACGACGCTTGTTTATCCAGTTCAATTTTATATTCAAACGATGTTTGCGGGAATTCAACCTTTTGGATAAATCCTTCAAACTGTTCAAAAAGGCCAGTCGTTAATTTTTGATGATGTTCGTCCATAATGTCAGGAAAAACATACCTGTCTCTATCCCTAAAATCGTCACTTACATAGTTCGGTAAGGTGTCGGTGTGTTCTGACAGGATTTCGTCTGCGTCTAAATTTGCAAGATTTTCCTCAAATCTTGACCATAAATCTTTATCCGAACTTGGGTAAGAAATGTAGTTTTCCAAAGTGTCGTATAAGTTGCGGTTGTTTTCTTTTAAACATTTAGCAAAATCAAAATAACTTGTCCTTAGACCATGATGTAGGTCGAAACCGTTGCCAATAATATAAAGTTTGTCAGTCACGACTTATTATCTTTTGGACATCTTAGCTCAAGCGTATTTCGAGATAAAACTGAAAATGAATGAACAATTTTTGTTCTGAAAGTGTATTTCGAAATTTTTTCACCTTCTAAATTCTCTAAAACCTATTAGCCCATTTTTCAAAAGCGCTATTTTCAAGTTTGAAATGAATCTCGTGAGCAACCTTATTCCTAAGTTTATTTATTTCTTTTAAGGGCATCAATAACAACTTGCTTTTAATATTATCGCTGACAGTAAGTCCTTCAATAGCCACAACTTTTCTGTAAAATGAAAAGTTTGCGGAACCAGAAATATCGTTTCTTTCCAAAGTTAAATCCAGCATGCTTTCAAGGATTAAATGCCCTTTCAATAGTATTAATTCCAGATCAGATTTGGAATCAAGGTGTTGCCATACAGCCCATTCAACTAACCAGTCGTTATTGTTCGCCTGTTCCAACCCAGATGTAAATTTAATATGTTAGATTTAATATATCAGTTTTACCATCTATGTATTTAAAGCCGGTTGCGGTTATAACACCGTATCTTACCGTTCCCCCAACACCGGGAATCTTATTCGATATTTTTTCAACGGTTACAACTAAATCCATCAGGCTTTTTGAAAAATCAAAGGCCTGTTCAAGTGTAATTGGGGTTTTTACTGTGTGGTTAATTTTATCGAAATCATCCAAATAATTAGTCCAGCCTGCGATGCAAAACCAAGCTGTTTGGTTGTTAATTTTCCTGAAATACCAATCTTCAATAACTCTCCCACCAGCATCTCTTTGGGGTCTACCCGAACCATCCCTCACCCAGTCCTTTTCCCACTTTATGTGAGAAAACTCGAAGGATGTTGTGGCTTCGTTTAGGCCCGAATATATTAGTTCGGTTGTCATGTTGTTGGCTGCATCCGCTTTCAGATTGTCTTCAAAAGTTTTTTTAATGATATTTTCGCAATTATTGTAGCTAAAATTCCCACCAGTCTCGATAACCGACACAGCTTCTTTCACCAATTCATCAACTGTTTTGCCATTTAAATCAGCCATGCCAGCAATTTGTAAGCAAGAGTTATCTGTTATTTTAAACAACTTCTTTGCAATATCAAAGCTAACTATTCGATTACCTATTTCTTGACCGTATAGCCTAAACTTTTCTTTTAGCTCCGCTGGTGAAATTTTCTCCGTCGTTTCATCTTCTGAAATATTCTTTGCTTTTAATATTTCGTCAAAATGTTGCCAAAGTATTGTGCCACCTTGTCTCAACTCCAAACCGTCTGCGGCTACTACAATCCCTCCTGAAGCTTTTATTGCTGAAATAAACGTCATAATCTTACACTAAATACTTATGAAGATACTTATTTGCTTTTAATAGCTGAAAAAATAACGGAGATTATGTGATATCATTTTATGACTATTCCAACATATAACTCTCGCCCTTCACCGGAATACTCACATCCTTATATCCTTCAATCAACAATTTTTCTTTTAATGCCACCTTCGCATCCGTCTCACCATGCACCAGGAAGATCTTTTTGACCTTGGCTTTTTCCTGGCAGGACAGGTATTTCAGGATCTCGCTGTAATCCGCATGTGCGCTAAGGGATAAGATGCTTTCGATGCGGGCTTTTACGTCAAAGAAGTCGCCGAAGATGTGCACGCGCTTTTCACCGCGCATGAGCTTTGCGCCAAGGGTATTCGGGGCACAATAGCCGGTGAGAAGAATGGTGTTCTTTGCATTGCCAACCGTGTTTGCAATGTGGTGCTTTACGCGGCCCGCATCGGCCATCCCCGAAGCGGAGATGATCACACAAGGCTCGTGCAGCGCGTTGATCGTTTTTGACTCCTCCACATCCTGCACATATTTCAGGTTCTCGAAGCCGAATGGCTCGGGATCTTTTTTAATATAAGCCTGGAGCTCTTCGTTAAAACTCTCCCTATGTTTCCTCACAATGCCGGTGGCCTTGGCCGAAAGGGGACTGTCCACAAAAATATTTACATCCGGCAACACGCCTTTGTTCTTCAGCTTATCGAAGAGGAACAGGATCTCCTGGGTGCGACCGAGGCTGAAGGCGGGGATAATGAGCTTGCCGTGGTTCCCGATACAGGTGCTCCGAAGCACCTCCAGCAGCTTGCTCTCGGAATCTCCCAGGGGCTCGTGCAGCCTGTTGCCATAAGTAGATTCACAGATGATATAATCTGCCTGCGGAAACAGGGCCGGCGCTTTTAATAATGGATCTGAATACCTGCCGATGTCTCCGGTAAAGGTGAGCCGGGTTGTTTTACCATTCTCATGTCCCGTAATGTTAACGGCGGCGCTGCCGATAATATGCCCGTTCTCCGAAAAACGAAAAGAGATCTCATCATTAATATAAAAATCAGTATTGAAAGGAATTGCTTTAAAGTGCTTCAGGCATTTTTCCGCTTCGTGCACCGTGTACAGAGGCTTGATAGGCGGTTCCCCAATTTTCCTGCGCCGCTTATTAATGAACATAACGTCACTCTCGTGGATCTGCGCACTGTCCAGCAGCAAAATGCTACAGACGTCGAGCGTTGCCGGCGTACAATAAATTTTGCCGTTAAACCCCTGCTTCACCAATGTTGGCAGGTTCCCACAATGGTCTATGTGACCATGGGAAAGGATTACCGCTTCTATATGGGAAGGGTCCACCCCAAGGTGCCGGTTCAGCGCATCGGTTTCTTTTCCCATGCCCTGGTAAAGCCCGCAATCAAGCAGGATCTGCTTTCCTTTTTCTGTCAGCAGCAGGTATTTGCTGCCAGTGACACTTTCGGTAGCGCCTATGAATTTAATTTTCATGTTTTGTTTTTTATGTGTGTGTCACTTCGAGTGATGCTGCGGTGGCTTGTGTGAGGAGCATCGTATCGAGAAGTGATTTAAAAAGTTTCATCTTGCATTCATCGTTATTCTGTTAGCTTTTTATGTTCTTTTGTCTTGACACAAAAGAACCAAAAAGTCAAGGCCAGGCGATCGTCTGCCCGCTCTTCTGTTTTGTAAGACTGGCTAGCTCAAGTTGATAAATCACTTTGAGGCCAGTCTAACAAAACAGAATTCACCCTTCATCAGCCCCGCGCCTGGCCATAGCCCTCGCACGCAGGGATGGGCTAGCGGAGGATGAGCGTTTTAAATTTTTTCTTAATAAATAAATTCCCAGCACGGCCAGCCAGAGGCATCCGCTGATAATGGAGCTCCGCTGAAGCACACCGGCAAATTCCACCAGATAAGGGGCTTGTTTGAACCCGGCACCTGCCAGTATAAATGTGAGCAGAACAACTACTGATGTAACAAGCGAGTAAGCCGACATAAAATAGTCGCCGGCTTCTTTAAAATTTTTTCTTGCTACAAAACAGGCCCATGGAATGCAAATAAAAACCAGCAGGGAAACAAGGTCATGCATGTGACCGGTGAACGTAAACTGCGCCATCCGTAACGGCAGGTATTCCGGGTAGCCGAACACCGGGTCGGTACTGAAAATACCGGCCCCCGACAAACCCGCTCCGGCAAGCATGACCAGGTTGGCTATTTTTTTACTGCTTTTTAAAACTAAAATTTGTTTTTGGATGCCGAAGGAAAACAAAATAAAGAGCAGGCCGGATATTAAAAAATTCAGCACTTGTACATAACCATGTGACTCCAGGGAAAGGGAACTGACAGGATAACGGCTGGCTTCATAATGCGGTCGCAGAGCCCCTTCGATGCTGAACGTAGTGACAAAAAGGAGGGCCGCTACGGGACCGCAACAGAGCAGCCACTTCGTATTTGTTCTGCTTTTCAGGCTTTCCATTACTCAATTAAATTAGGGCATTTCTCATTCTTTTCAAAGCAGTCCAGATTGTAAATAGTGGTCGCTGCAATATTGGTTAATGCTTCCCGGGTTAAAAAAGCCTGGTGCCCGGTAATGATTACATTATCAAAGCCCATCAACCTGGCAAGCAGATCGTCTTTCAAAATTTCGCCGCTGTGGTTCTTAAAGAAAAGACTTTCGTCGCTGTACACATCCATCCCGAAGGCGCCGATCTGGCCGGTTTTTAATGTGGCGATCACATCAGCCGTGTTTACCAGCTTGCCGCGCCCTGTATTGATGAGCATAACACCTCTTTTCATCTGCGCAATGAGCTTTTTATTGATCATGAATTCTGTTTCAGGATTCAGTGGCACGTGAAGGCTGATGATATCGCTGGATCTGCATAATTCAGCCAGACTGCAATACTTCACATGAAAACGATCGGTCAGCTCCTGGTTTCTCACCTTGTCGCAGGCCATAATGTTACAGCCGAAGCCATGTAAAATGGATGCAAGTACAGCACCGATCTTTCCCGTACCGACGATCCCGACTGTTTTCCCCTTCATATCAAATCCTATGAGGCCATTCAGGCTGAAATCAAGACGGTGCGTAGCCATGTTGGCCCTCACAATATGCCGGTTCAGGGCCATTATCAGTGCTATGGCATGCTCTGCTACTGAATTTGGTGAATAAGCAGGAACGCGTGCTGCGAGAAGATCAAGTTTTTTAGCCGCGGAAAGATTCAGGTGATTATACCCAGCGGAACGCAGGCAAATATAGCGGATACCCATCCTGTCAAGCTCCTGTAATACTTCGCTGCCCAGATCGTCGCTTACGAAGGCGGCAATGGCCTCGCAGCCCTGCGCCAGTGTTACGGTCTCTTTGCTAAGGGCCTCCTGTACAAATACCAGCTGATGCCTGCCGTCATTCGCGGCCAGGAGGTACTCTTTTTCAAAATCGTGTGAACTGTAAACTGCTACTTTCATGTCCCAAAGATCTGCTGTCAAAGCAAATATCGGGATGACGAAATCAGGTATTAAACCATGATATAGATCAGTTGCCATTTATTTTCGCATAGCTGAACGTTCCTGATCAATTATACCCATTAATTCAGGCGTTAATATCGGAAAAGCCAGGTCTCATATCTGTAAAGAGGGGCTACAAAATTCAGATCGCCCCGAAGAGTGGTGACAAGAATTATTTTAAGGTAGCCGTTATAAATTTCAATTGATAGAATTCCTGATAGCGGTCATAGCCATCGGCTTTCTGGGAGCTTTCATTGCGTGGGAATGTACGGGTCAATTGCCCTGGTGCTTCCGGTTCATAATAAGCTTCTCTTGTTAAAGTATATGCTAGTTGTTCTGTACAATCTTGATAGGATAACGAAGTCTTACCTTAGCCGGACTTCAGCAAGGATTATCCATCACAATAGGCTTAATTCTTTTGACATCCGTATTCTTCACGTTCAAAGGAACCTATTCGGGATTCAGCTTCTTTCTTTGGATTAAAACTGTGCTGAGATCGTCACTGTTTGTAGTCAGCTTGTTGAATGGATTTCTGCCCTGTGGATTGGTGTACGTTGGTATAGCCGGTGCAGTTGCAACGGGCGATTTGTTGAAGGATATCTTATTTATGACCGCCTTTGTGTTAGGAACCGTACCGATGATGTTTGTACTTCCACTGGTCGGCAGCAATATTTCAATTTCTTCAAGAAACAAGATCAGGAAAGCGTAGTACTCCGGTAATCTAATTCAATCCTTCTCTTTCTATTTTATTCTTCGTCAGAATGATATCTGGCTCAAAATCGATACTACTCAATTAAAATATACTCAATTACCGAGAAATGGTTTGAATGCGACTAGGCACAAAAAGGCGTAGATGGCATGAATTTAATCTTGACTTTAATAATTCCTACGGTCTAAAACTGTTTCAATTCGATGAAAGCCTTTAACTTTCTAAATTCGATAGTTTCAATGTGTAGGGTACAAAGTCAGAATGAGAAACAGGACGAGAGCGGTGTTTCTCTTCTGATTTTTCTACATTCTCATTCTGTTTCTGTTTAATTTGCAGAATGTTTGAATTCCAAAATCTTGAAGGTTATAAAAAGGCTAAAGCATTTCATCTTGGTTGTAAAAATCTGATCCTTACCAATAAACTTGATAACTAAGTAAGGGATCAATTAGGGAGCAGTCTCATTTAGCATTGTGCTGTTGTAGCTGCCGGAGGATAGTTTTTGAATACGTGACCGTACTAGATATACTTCACGATATCAGAATAATTGATAAAGAATTATTTGAAAGTCATTTAAAAAATTCGGATGAACTGTCTCGGATTCTTTACGCCATGATCAAAAACCTGAGTTAGCGTTCGTGTTAATATCCCAACTTTCCGAAAATCACTTTTGCCATTAGTTTTTGCTAATCACCACACGATTGTTTCCGCCATCACGCCCGGCCAATAATAGAATATAATTTCCTGCCGGTATATTTTCTGTTGAAATGGTGTGCAAATTTCCTGTCACCTTTTCAAAAATCACCCGTTGCCCGGTCATATTGATTAGCTGTACGGTTGAAGCGGCAGCGCCTTCAATTATGATATAGTCTGTTGAAGGGTTAGGATAAACCTTTACACCAGCCGGAAGACGGTTCATGGCAATGCCCGTGGTTGATACGGCTTGAATGGTTTGGCAGGTTTGGTTACTGCCGCATGGGCTGTAAGCGGTGACACAAACGGTGTAGGTTCCTGCAGTGGCATAGCTGTGGCTTAAGACTGTATTCATAGCGGCCCCTTGTGTGGTGATCACTTGTCCGTCTCCAAAATTCCAAACCAGGCTGTCCACACCGGTTGTGGTGCCAATGTAATTCAATGCCGAGGTTTTGCCGGTAACAGTGTTGGTGAACAGCGCTGTTGGCACAACGCAACTGCAATTGTAACCCTGTTTGATGATGAAAAAGTCCATAACGCCACCGATATAGTTCATAACCGAAGCACCTGCCACCTGGCCATAGGTCATGTGCCCGCCAATGTAAACATTATTATTTTTGCCCGCAGCAATCACTGAGCCAAAATTCCCGCCCGGAATAAAGTTGCCGTTTCCGCCACCCAAAACGGTATCCAATTTCAAAGGCACACCACTGTTGCCATTTAGCCTCGCTACGTAAGTGTCATAATGCGTATTGCACTGGCCGCCTATTTGTAAGTTGCCCCATTTTAATCCTTCACAGCCGCCGGTTAATGCAATGTCACCACCCGTTGTTAATGCTATGGACTGTGCCGCGGTATTGGCAGGACAGCTGACAGTATTCACGGCGATGGATGAGGCGTGACTGCCCCATATTTTGCCGCCATTGCTATTCAGCTTTACTACAAATGGCGCGCCTCCGGTAGTGGTAAGTTGAACGGTATCTCCAAACAAGAGATAACCATCATAGGCTATGCCGCCTATATATACATTATTATTGGCGTCGGTTACCGGGTGCTCCAAATACCGGTTAAAATCGCAGCTGTCTATGGTGTGCCAAAGATGTTGCCACTGACTGTTGAAACAACCTACAAAGCCGGGATGGTTTACCAGCTGTCCTCCGATCGTAAAACCCAACACGCCGGCAAAAGGAGATTGTGAGCCGGAAATAATCCAGTTTCCGTTTGCGGATTGCGCCATTCTGAATGATTCAAAAGCGGCGTTCGGATATCCGGAGGTTGTTGACGGGATGTTAAAGCCGGCCGGCTGATTAGCGCTAAGCAGGGTGCCCTGCGAATTATATTTAAGGATATAAAGCCCGCTGGTGGCTGCGGTCAATGACGAGTTTCCAATGGAGCCTGCTTTAAGAAAAGCAATGGCATTCAGGTCGCCTGAATTGTCAACCGCCATATCATAGCTGGTAGCTTTGTAAAAGGTGTTGATACTTGTTGTATCGGATTGCGGCATGCGTAGCCATTTATAATTACCGGAAGTGTCGTATTGCACTATAAATATTTTTTTATAAAGATCGTAAGGCAGCGTAGTATCAGCGTCAAAGTGCATTTTTACCGGGGGTGGTCCCAGAGTAAACTGTATCGGATACACATGGCCCATTACGTACACATGGCCCTGATTGTCGGTGCGTATTGACTGAGCCACGCAACTGGCATCACCGCCTATTATTTTTTTCCAGCGTAAAGTTCCATTGCAGGAATAGCTGGTGATCAATAAATTTGTATTGGGAGCCGTAGGGCTTGAGTACGTGCTGAGCAGTGTCTGACCCAGGTAGGCAGAGCTGGATGCCGCTATAGCCGACAGTGCGTACACATTGCCATTAGCATCCGTGGTTATATCGTACACCCGCTCATCGTCGGTAACACCGGAAATAGCATCGGCGGTAGAACCGCCGCTTACACCCCATAAAAACTGCTGAGCGGAAAGTGAAGGTGAATACAAAATAATAAAGAGAATTGCATAAGCTGCCAGGGGGATCTTTTTCATGATATAATATATTTGAACATTTTAAATGGATCAGGCTCGCACATCACCTCGTTTCCAATTTTCAGGGTCTTGTTGCCTGAACTCGGCGCCCGGTTGCAACGTGGTGTTTGAGCTGCCGGTTTATTTAGATAAATGCGTTGTGTGAAGGATAGAAGTGGTCTTAAAGACACATAGGAATAAAAGCTCAGGAGGAGCATGCAGCAGGGTTTGTTTGCAAATATAGTTTATCAGTAACAGATTGTATTTTCATCCACTCATTAAATCGTATGTTTCAGTAATTGAATAATGTATCTTATTGCAGTTTAAGATAAAAAACGGGGCAGAATTTTATTGATGATCCTGCCCCTGAGTTTAGTGTTATGGCACATAAAAAGCGCCAGGCGATAAATTGGAGTCACTTCATATTACCAGGGAATATCTCCCGTTTCAGGGTTGTTTTCTTCACTGAAAAATTTCCCTGTCGGGCCCTCTTTATCCATCAGCGCGTATTTTATTATTCGCTTTCCGGCATCTTTAACAGTTCCGGGTCCGCGATGCCCATTAAAATCTGTTTTTGTATACCCCGGGCAAATGGCGTTTACTTTAAAGTTGGTATCCTTCAGTTCGTAAGCCAATACCACTGTGTACATATTCAGGGCTGCTTTTGAAGAAAGATAAACAACACCTTTATAGTCGTAATACTTGTAAGAAGGGTCGCTGTGCAAAGTAATCGAACCCTGGCTTGAGCTTACATTTACGACCCGGGGCTCGGAAGATGTTTTCATCAGATCTATAAATGCCTGTGTTACCCTTACCACCCCATAAACATTGACATCGTATGCTGCTTTGAACTGCTCTACCGTTGCATCGAATGCCGATTGAGGATAGCCACCGTAAATTCCGGCATTGTTGATAAGAATATCCAGCGATTTTGTTTTCTTGCCTATTATTGCCCGGGCTTCCTTTACCGATTCATTATTTGTTACGTCAAGCCGAATGGCTTCTACATTGTTTATTCCTTCGGTTTTTAATTTGTTCACGGCTTCCGTGCCGTTTTCTAAATTGCGACTGCCCAGATAAACATAAATTCCTTTTTGGGCAAGCTGCTTTGTTACTTCAAAGCCAATGCTCTTGTTTGCTCCTGTTACCAATGCTGTTTTCATTTTTTTAATAGTTTAAAATCAATGAGGCAAAAGTAGAGAGCCAAAAAGCAGATGAGATGGACAAATCGTTTTATTTGCCTTACAAATCCTGACTGTGCAAAAAATCACTCACGCTTTGTCCCGTGCTTTTTTTGAAAAGCCGCGAAAAATAGTCAGGGTCATTAAATCCTAATTCATACGCTAATTCTTTCACAGAAAGCTTAGAGTAACGCAGTTTCCGCCGGGCTTCTATCATCAGGCGGTTAGTGATAAAATCTTTTGGCGAGGTGCCTGAATGTTCTTTTACGAGCCGATATAAGCTATTGGTAGTTAAAGCCAGCTTTTCGGCAATGGTATTTATAGAGGGTTGCTCGGTAAGGTGTGTTTCCACCATTAATTTGAACTCAACAAACTTTGATAAATTAGTGTTTACAATATCAACTGTTTCATTTTTAAAATAAGCGCTGTTCAATTCTGATAAGAGTAAATTCAAGTAGGCGAGTGTTATTTCCGGGTCGGTCAAATGTTTTTCTGCATGAAGCAGTTGATTCAAGATCTCAAAAACTTTTCTTACTCTTTCCCTTGCAGTATTGTCTAAAGGTATAGTTTGTGAGTTTAATGGGTTAACCAAAAATGGAAAGCGTTGCGGCAGCAAAGCCAGCGTGTTTTCATCAAATAATATCTTAAAATAGTTTAGATTGCCTGTTTTAGCGGGCGGTACAAAAACTTGATTGGGCATTGCAAAAAGCAGGTCTCCATCGGTAATGGTAATGTCTTGTAAATCTAATTTGTAAGTGACAGAGCCTCTGTTAATCAATACAATGAAATAAGAGGTCAGCCTGCGGGGCTGAAGCAGTTTTTGCTGAAGCTCAGAAGAAGGATAAGGGTTATCATCGGAGTTAATCTTAATCTTCAGCTTATCGTTCTTCCGGCTTTCGGATTTTTCATGTTCCTGCATGGAGTCTTCACTGAGTTGGCAGGTGGTGTTTTGCAATTGCTGCTAACTACTGTATAATATTACCTCTTTTCCGCTTATCCGGCAATATGTGTCAACAATCCCGCCATTACTCACAAAGCACGTGTTAACAATAGAGAAGCCCATGAAAATTTTTCTTAATGGCTCAGCCTTGCCATAAACACCCGGTATGGAAAAACTTCTGCCCGCACTTGCAGGCATCAGCTGCCTTATGATGCCCCCGATCTGCCTGTTACCTACACTCCAAACTGCCGCAAATGATGGTCAGAATGTTTATAGGCAAATATGCCTACTTGTTCTTTTGTCATCTCGCCAAAAAAATCGTGAAAAAATGTATTGCTCGAAAACGTTTCATAGTCGTTCACCAGGCTGATCCATAATTTTTTTTCTGCGTCCAGGTCGCCTGTTTTTTCTTTTACTGTAAAGTATTTGCCGGCTGGCATGCCTTTGCTGATCGGCCGGTCATCCCGGGTATTGTTTTTAAGCGCCAGCTTGCCGAATATTTTTCCTAAAAAGGCTTGTTTTTGGGCCGTTTTTTTTCGGCCCAATACCCATTCGTTCCAAATGGTGTTGTGCTTCGCCATTTGGTACACATTCATTTTGCCCCACTGGGCCGGCAGGTGTTGGTGCAGCGCGTCAATCCGCGCTGTCAGCTCATCCCGCACCTGTTTCTCAAATACTGTTTTCATTGGTCAGATTGTTGATTGGCTGCAATGAAAAATAGTTGCCCGAGTCGTCTTTAAACAAAGCCTCCGTGCCGTAAAATTCTTTGGTGGGTGCTTTTATAAATTCAACGCCTTTGGCCTTGAGCTCTTCGTAGGTGGCAAAAATATCATTGCAGGTAAGCACCCCGCAGCCAAAAATGCCCTTTTTGATCATGGCAATAAGCGCGTCTGCCGTTTCTTTGGGAAACATTTTACTTACCGTTACCGGAAATAAAACAAGCTGCAGGTCGGGCTGCTCGGGCGGCGAAACGGTGAGCCAGCGGGTTTCGGGCCCCATGGGAATATCGTCTACCAGCTTAAAGCCCAGTTTGTTTACGTAAAAATCATAGGCGCTGTCCTGGTCTATGACGTGGATGTTGGTGATGCTCATTTTTGTAATCATTGCTGTTGTTTTTAGTGTTAATAGCACTGCAAACTTCGGCAACAATTCATCCATTCATTTCTTCATTATTGCTATTCTCAACCCAGCCATGCTGAAAAGCATAACAGCCGGGCACAAATTTTAAAGGGGCCGCGGCAATGGCCTTTTTAACGGATTGATGGCGGGCCGAGTAGGCGGAAGGCGATTCGCCGGCAATTTTGTAAAAAAGCCCGCTGAAAGACGAAAGGCTTTCAAAACCCACTAAAAAGCAGGCTTCCGAAACGGAGCTGTTGTTTTTTAAAAGCTCCCGGGCCCTTTCAATCCTAACGTATTTGAGGTATTGATGGGGTGTTCTTCCATAAATGGACTTAAAAAGCCGGATGAAATGAAACTTTGAAAAATAAGCTTCGTCGGCAATGTTGTCGAGGTTTATTTTGCCGGCATAATTGTGATCGATAAAAAGCTTGGCCTGAACAATGCGCCGGTACAAATAAATTCTCGGATATTCTTCTGTTGCCATATTACTGTGGGCCCAACGGCCAGGTGCAGCGCTTTAAGCGTATATGGTAAACTTAATTATTTATTATTACATGGCAAGCCCGCCGCGCGTATTTTTAAACGCATCATCATTCCACTACCAGCCGCTGCTTTGCCGTGGGTGTAAAGGCTTGCTCCACTTCCAGCAGGTATACCCCTGCCGGAAAGTGGCCGATGTTCAGCACCGTTGCCCGGCCGGCCACTTCCTGTTTCATCACCAGCTGGCCCAGCAGGTTTTTTACCTTTATAAAACCCTTTGTTTCAGGTGTGGCTCCGGGTATTTCCACTGTTATGCTTTCTTTGGCCGGGTTGGGGTAAAGTTTCAGCAACCGGTTAAGGCCAGGTTGTTCGGTAAGCAGCGTGCTTATATTACCAATACCCAGCATGGTATCTGTTTGCCCAAGCGTAGCATCAAAATTACTAATGGGGCAAATGCTGCCCTGGTGGTATTCTACCTGCAGCACATAATTGCCAGCCGGCAAGGGTGCCAGCTTCAGCGTGTCGGTGCGGGTGCAGGCGGTGCTGTCGCCATAGCCGCAATAGGTGGGCATCAGCGTAATGGTATTGCCCGTGGCGGTGGTATAAGTGTAAACCAGGCCGTAAGAGCAGGCGCCCGAATAGGTGATGGCGGTGATCACAAAAATGGTATCGCCGGCGGTGGGGTTGGCCGGTGTAATGGTTACCTGGCTAATAGATTGGCACCTCGCAGTTTTAAAACACAGGGTTAGCACTAAGCAAAATAAAAACTGTTTCATGGCATATGTATTTGTAATCAAAAATGGCACGGGTTCTGTTTCCAAAATCCCCCGGCCATTAATAAATATACAAAAAAAGAGCAAATGTTTGGGCTCCGCCTGGCAATGTATGGTTCCGTTCATCAAAACAGGCAGGTTCATTTCAAGCCGTTTTTAAGGGGTTTTGCATAATCCTATAAGGCGGCATTGTAATAATTGCTCATTTGGGCGCCTGCCGGGCCTTTTGCTTTAGCCGGCTTGCAGGGTATAAGTGCCGCCAATAGCCGCGCGTGCGGGGTCTTTTTCTATCGCAAAAGCCTCCGCCGCGCTGCGGCACTAATGCCCTGCCGCGCCGGGCTGTCGCTTCAGTCCCTGGCGCTGTTTCCGTTAACAGGTATAGCAGTAACATTGCCGCTGGTTTAAATTTAAACAGGTGCTTAATATTAAAAGAGCTGTTGCAGTTAAAAGTTGGTTTATTAAAAGGTCATTTCGAGCAAAACTTGTCCCGAACTTGCTTCGGGAGTCGAGAAGTGCTCAGGACAGGTTCCACTCGACCTGACAATCAACTTTTAACTGTAACAAAACATATTGAACAATAGCGCTATGGGTTTTTCAAACGGTTATTTTTTGTAATGCGTTTATAATATGAATCAGGCTGTTTTTGGGCCTTTGCCCATAGCCGGCAGAGGTGAAAACAAATCTTGTTTGCATAAAATTTTGATTATGAGTGCATTAAAAAACAGGGTTTCTTGCTTTGTCCTAGGTTTGTAACAGGCGCTTATTTGTTTCGGGGGCTATGCCTGTGTTAATTTTGTAAGCGTATAGGGTATGTTTTATCATACTAGCCACCCGCTCATGCAGTACCACACACTTTGTTTTAAAGCTTTAAAAACGCAAAAAGAGCCACCTCATAAAAGAACAGCTTTTGAAAAAAACGGCCTGTATTTTTTTGCCTTGTTCCTCCTGTTGCCGGCAGCATTATTGGCCCAGCTAAACGACGATCCCTGTTCGGCCACCAGTCTCAGCGTAAATGCCAATTGTATTTACACCACGCAATCAACGTTTGGGGCCACTTCCAGCGCGGGTGTTCCTGTTCCGCCCTGCAGCAATTATGGCGGGGCCGATGTTTGGTTCGCCGTTACAGTGCCTGCTTCGGGCAATCTGATTATTGACACCGACACCGGCGGGGTTTCTGATGGGGCCATGGCCGTTTACAGCGGCGTGGCCTGCAACAGCCTGAATGTAATTGCCTGCGATTCTAACTCCAGCATGAATGGGGCAGGGGGTGTGGGCGGAGGTGTGATGCCCCGCATCACGCTTACCGGGCAAACTCCCGGAAGCACGGTCTGGATCCGATTCTGGCCCGAAACCGGCGGAGGCAGCGGCACATTTAATATCTGCGTTAACGATAACAATCCGCCGCCCTGCAGCGCATCGCCCGCGGCCGGCGATATTTGCCAGAACGCCACGTATATGTGCACCCTCGGCGGGTATTGCGCCTCCACCTCTGCCGCATATTCCTTTACCAATGCATTGGGGGCAGATGAAAATACCTACCTCTCGTGGATCTCTTCGGGGCCCTTTTGTGGCACCATCGAAAATAATTCGTGGTTATCGTTCACGGCCATCAGCCCCAGCATTACCTTAAATGTATGGTCATACAGCTGCACTTCTAACTTCGGCATACAAATGCAGATCTATCAAACCCCCGATTGTTTTTCGTTTACGCCTGTTTCCAACTGCTGGTTCCCGGGCACCCCCACATCGGGTATTATTACCGCCACCGCGCTAGTGCCCGGGCAACTGTATTATTTAATGATAGATGGGGCCCAGGGCGATGCATGCAATTATGTAATACAACCGGGCGATGGCGTGTTTGTGGGCATCGATGCCGGCCCTTCGCAAACCATCACCTGCGGGCAATCGGTGCAGCTAAATGCCACCGGCGCACCAAATATATACTGGCTGCCCCATGCCAGCTTAAGCAGCACGGCTGTTCCCAATCCCACGGCATCACCCACCATCACCACCACCTATTATGCTTATGCAGGCATCCAGGCCTGCACCTCCAACCAGGCTACCGACAGTGTGGTGGTGTACGTCACCGGTTCGCCGGGCAGCGCCATTGATGCGGGCCCTTCGCAAACCATCTCCTGCGGGCAATTGGTGCAGTTAAACGCCACCGGTGCGCCTAACATTTACTGGCTGCCGCATGCCAGTTTAAGCAGCACGGCCATTCCCAATCCCACGGCTTCGCCCACCATCACCGTTATTTATTATGCGTATGCCACTGTGCAGGTTTGCAACAGCTCTGTGCTGGTAAAAGACAGTGTTACGGTTTATGTAACCGGCGCCGTAAATAATTTTATTGATGCAGGTCCTTTGCAAACCATTCCCTGTGGGCAATCGGTGCAGCTAAACGCTACCGGCGCACCCAACATTTACTGGCAGCCAAATGCCAGCTTAAGCCATACGGCCGTGCCTAATCCTACAGCGTCGCCCACCATTACCACCACCTATTATGCTTATGCCGTTATTCCGGCCTGCAGCTCCTACCTCGCTTCCGACAGTGTGGTGATTGTAGTTACCGGCCCCCTCATTCCACCGCTCGATGCGGGCCCCAATACAACTATTTACTGCGGGCAAAAAGCGCAGTTAAATGCCACCGGCGCTCCTGTTATTTACTGGCTGCCTCATGCCAGCCTTAGCAGCACGGCTGTTGCAAATCCCATCGCCTCTCCATCGGTTACCACTACTTACTATGCATACATGCTTCATCCCTGCAACGGAAGCCTGGTTAAAGACAGTGTTACGGTGGCGGTTAATTTCAGTCTTTCACTTCAGGTTAAAACAGTGCCTTCCTCGTGTTTTACGGCGCTGGGGCAGGCTTCGGTAACGGTTGGCAACGGTTCGCAGCCTTACAGCTATTTGTGGTCGCCCGGCGGCGAAACCGGTGCGTCGCTGTCGGCGCTGGCACCCGGGCCTTACTCGGTAATAGTAAAAGATGCCGGCAATTGCAGCGGCAAAGCCTTTGCGCTGATAGAAACGGATCATTCGCTGCAAGCCAGCTTGGGCGCCGACCGGATAAAATGCGATGAGTTTGTTCCGTTGGTGCTCGATCTCCAGCCGGCGTGTAATTGCAGCTATACCTGGTCTACGGGCCAAACGTCTCCCACCATTGCCGTTAACAGCGCCGGCACCTACAGTGTGCTGGTAAAAAGCGCCTATTGCAGCGTGGGCGATCTCATCCATATCTCCAATCCGCCCAGGCCCGAAATTAGCCGTCGCGGAGATTTTTGTGAGGACATGAAGGTGACACTCTCTGTGAAGGAAGGCTTGTTTGATTCGTATACCTGGTCAACTGGTGAAACAACGCATACCATCAGCATCGCCGCCGGTGGCCCTTACCACGTTATGGTATCGCTGGGCAATTGCCTGCTGGCCGACACCATCCTGGTGTCCACCTCTGAAGGTTTTTCTGCACTGTATGTGCCCAATACCATCACACCCAATGCCGATCGCCTCAACGATGTGTTTAAGCCGGTAGGGGAGGGCGTTACCGGCTATCACCTGCAGATCTTCAGCCGCTGGGGCCAGAAAATATTTGAGACCGGCACGTTTGAAGAGGGATGGGATGGCACCTACAAAGGTAAGCTGGTAGAGGATGGAATTTATGTATGGCTGATGGATTACACCCTGAACTGCACAAAGAAAAAACAAATTCAAAAAACCGGGCATGTGGTGATTATGAAATAAGACATGGCCGAAGCATTGCAAAGCAAAAAATGTCTGGTTGGGCGGATGCAATTTTAGAAACGGTTAAGACACAGATTCCTTCGGGCCTGGGTATATTCTTAAGGCCCTCGGAATGACTTCGTATGGAGGTAAGGAATTACTTTTCGGAATGTCATTGCGAGGCCAGGATATTGTACAGCAGGCCGAAGCAGTCTTTTAAAAGTATGGATAGTCATTTCGAACCGCCAGCTATCATGAAGCCCGGTGGTGAGAAATCTCTGCCGCCTATTAAAATGTAGAAAAGGAACAAATTAATTTCGGATTTTAGTCCCGAATAAAAAATTTTTAATAATAAAAAGGTTTCTCAAGCCGGTGGTATTTCACCGACGTTTTGAAATGACGGGCTGTGATGAAAATGGATATTACCGATCAGAACACAATTTACCCGCCCACCAGCTTTTTTATTTCGTTCAGTTTCAGCAGGGCTTCTACCGGCGTAAGGGTGTTGATGTCGATTTGAAGGATGTCTTCTTTGATCTGCTGCAAAATAGGATCGTTCAGCTGAAAGAAGCTCAGCTGCATTTCGCTGCTGCCACCGGCCTGTTTTATTTTGGCGCTGCCATTCACCACCAGGCTCTCGGTGCCTTCCAGTTCCAGCTCGTGCTCTTTTTCCAGTTTCTTTAAAATAAGATTGGCACGCTCTATCACATAATTGGGCATGCCGGCCATGCGGGCCACGTGTATCCCAAAGCTATGCTCGCTGCCGCCCTCGGCCAGCTTGCGCAGAAAAATAATTTTATTGCCGCTTTCTTTTACCGATACATTAAAATTCTTTACCCGCGGAAACAGGTTGGTCATGTCATTCAGCTCGTGGTAGTGTGTGGCAAACAGGGTTTTGGCGCGGTT
Organism: Bacteroidia bacterium; assembly: GCA_044221905.1. Lineage (GTDB taxonomy): Bacteria > Bacteroidota > Bacteroidia > B-17B0 > Aurantibacillaceae > Aurantibacillus. Next base: position 771,252 of record JBGAOE010000001.1, on the reverse strand, counting down.
CACCGGCTGGTTGTGTATGTATTCGGCAATGCTCCAGGCTATGGAAATACCGTCGTAGGTAGAGGTGCCACGGCCTATCTCATCCAGCAGCACCAGGCTGCGGTCGCTCAGGTTATTTAAAATGCTGGCAGTTTCGTTCATCTCCACCATAAAAGTGGATTCGCCCGAGCTGATGTTATCCGTGGCGCCCACGCGCGTAAAAATTTTATCAATGATGCTGAGGCTGGCTTCTTCGGCCGGCACATAACTGCCTATTTGCGCCATCAGCACAATCAGTGCCGTTTGCCGCAGCAGGGCCGATTTACCGCTCATGTTGGGCCCGGTGATCATCATAATCTGCGTGCTGTCGTTATCCAGGTACACCGAGTTGCTCACGTAGTCGGTACCGGCAGGCAATTGTTTTTCAATTACCGGGTGGCGGCCATCTTTAATGTCAATCGCAAAGCCGTTGTTAAACACAGGCCGGTTATAATTGTTTTCAACGGCCAGCGTGGCAAAGCCACACAGCACATCCAGGGTTGAAAGCAGGCTGGCATTGGTTTGTATAGCGGCTATGTATTCGCCCAGGTCAAGCACCAGCCGTTCAAACAGCTGCTGTTCAATGGCCATAATCTTTTCTTCGGCGCCCAGTATTTTCTCCTCGTAGGTTTTTAATTCGGGCGTAATGTAACGCTCGGCGTTGGTGAGCGTTTGTTTGCGGATCCATTCAGCCGGCACTTTGTCTTTATGCACATGCGTCACTTCCAGGTAATAGCCAAACACGCTGTTGAACGCCACTTTGAGGGAGGTAATGCCCGTGCGTTCAATTTCACGCTGCTGTATCTGCAATAAGTAATCCTTACCGCTGAAAGCCATGGCCCGCAGCTCGTCCAGCTCGGCGTGAATGCCTTTGCTGATCACATTGCCCTTTAACACGCTCACCGGCGCTTCGGGATTTAATTCCTTCTCAAGCCGTTCGCAGATGGCATTGCAGGGGTCGAGCCGCCCGGCCATTTTTTGCAGGGTAGGGTTGGGCGAGGTGCCAATCTTTTCTTTTATCTCCGAAATAAGACCCAGCGAGCGCTTTAAATGCACCAGCTCGCGCGGGCTTACACGCAATGCCGCTGCTTTGGAGATCAGCCGCTCCAGGTCGCCTATTTCTTTTAGCAACCCGGCCAGCTCCTGGCGCAGCTCGGCGTGACTCACAAAATAGTCCACCGCTTCGTGCCGCTCGTAAATGGCGGCGGTGTTTTTTAAGGGCAGGGCCAGCCAGCGCTTGAGCAGGCGCGAGCCCATGGGGCTTACGGTTTTATCGATCACATCCACCAGCGCCTTGCCGCTGCCGCCGGTGGTGTCATACAGCTCAAGGTTGCGGATGGTGAATTTATCCAGCCACACGTAATGGTCTTCTTCAATGCGGCTTACTTTCGAAATGTGTTTGAGCTTATCGTGCTTGGTTTCGTTGAGGTAATGCAAAATGGCGCCGCAGGCTTGTATGGCCAGCTCCTGGTCGTCAATGCCAAAGCCTTTCAGCGAATTGGTTTCAAAATGTTTGGTAAGGCTTTCGTAGCCGTAATCGTAGGTAAAGGCCCAGTCATCCAGGCCAAAGGAATAAAAGCGGTCGCCAAACAGATCGCTGAGCTGGCTGCGCTTGTTTTTTTCAAACAACAGCTCGTTGGGCTTAAAGTTTTGAAGCAATTTGTCGATATACGCCAGCGAGCCCTGCGCCACCAGGAATTCGCCGGTAGATACGTCGCACAGCGCCAGGCCGCCCTGTTGTTTTTCAAGATGCAAAGAGGCCAGGAAATTATTCTGCTGGTGGTTCAGGATCTTATCGTTAAAGCACACGCCGGGGGTTACCAACTCAGTAATGCCACGCTTTACAATGCCCTTCACCATTTTAGGGTCTTCAAGCTGGTCGCAGATGGCCACGCGATAGCCGGCGCGCACCAGCTTGGGCAGGTACGAGTCGATAGAGTGGTGCGGAAAGCCGGCCAGCTCGATGTGCGAAGCCGAGCCATTGGCCCGCTTGGTTAGCGTAATGCCAAGCACCGAGGAAGCTTTTACCGCATCTTCGCCAAATGTTTCATAAAAATCGCCTACGCGGAACAACAAAATAGCATCGGGGTATTTGGCCTTAATGCTGTTGTACTGCTTCATCAACGGGGTTTCCTTCGCTTCGGTGGTTTTGGCCATAATCTTCTAAGATACAGCAGGGGCAATAATTGATAAAAATGAATTATAAACAAAAAATTAAGAACCAGAAAGCAAGACGGCAGGATTCAAGACAGCCTTATGCCACGCAAAAGACCAGGATCCAAACTATTAAACACTAAAAACTAAGAATTAAAAACTAAATCAGCTTTTTCCGGTCAATAAAACCGCCGCCCACCAGGTCGTCGCCTTCGTAGATCACCGCGCTCTGGCCCGGTGCTACACCGTTTACAGGCTGGTGAAAGATCACATCCAGCTTATTGCCAATGGTGTTAATGGTGGCATTTGTGCCCGCATCTTTATAGCGGATTTTGGTAAGACCCACAAAGTCTTCGGGCAATTGCTCATATTTGATCAGGTTAAAGTCGCGCACCTGCAAATGGTTTTCCGAAAGATCGTCTTTGTCGCCCAGTATCACAGTATTGGTTTCAGGAATGATCTCTTTCACAAATACCGGCTCACCCAACGCAATGTCAAGCCCCTTGCGTTGCCCAACGGTATAAAACGGATAGCCGCGGTGCTTGCCCACGTGTTTGCCCTTAAAAAAATAATCACCGCCTTCCACCTGTTTTTCCAGTTCGGGCATGCGGTGTTTTAAAAACATGCGGTAATCGTTATCGGGCACAAAACAAATGTCGTAGCTCTCGCTTTTGTTGGCCAGGTCAATAAAACCGGCTTCCTTGGCCATCTGGCGGATCTCGGTTTTTTTATAGCCTCCCAGCGGAAACATAGTGCGGCGCAGGCTCTCCTGCCCCAGGCCCCAAAGCACATAGGTCTGGTCTTTGGTTTGGTCAACTCCCTTGTAAACCAGGCGTCGGCCGTTTTCTTCGCGCACCCGGGCATAATGGCCCGTGGCAATAAATTCGCAGTCCAGCATGTCGGCGCGCTTCAGCAGGGCATCCCACTTAATATGCGTGTTGCACAGTACACAGGGGTTGGGTGTGCGCCCGGCCAGGTATTCCTCCACAAAATTGTTAATGATAAACTCTCCAAACTCCCCGCGGATATCGAGGATGTAATGCGGAAAGCCGAACGACACCGCCATACTGCGGGCATCGTTAATGCTGTCGAGGCTGCAGCACCCGGTTTCGCGCTTCCCGGCCCCCGAGCTTTCATAATCCCAGGTTTTCATGGTAATGCCAATCACCTCGTAGCCTTCCTCGTGCAGCATCATAGCAGTCACGCTGCTGTCGATACCGCCGCTCATAGCCACTAGAACCTTGCCTTTTTTGCTCATGCCTGAAACATTAAACTGCCTGAAGAAAGCAGCCTACAAAAGTAGCAATAAATATGCAGTTTAAGACAAGGGACCTTAAAGACAAAGGTTAATTTTGAATAAACACGGGTATAAAACAATTTTATTAATTTTGGACTCCAACCCATACATTACATGAAATATTTTACTTTACTATTATCACTTACAATTTTATTAACTGCCTGCAAAAAAGAGGAGAATAAAAAAATTCCCCTACGAGCCAATGCCAGGTATTCTGTTACCTATAAGGGTAATGGTCATAGCAATGGCTCCGTACCACACGATAGCATTGCTTACATCGGTGGCGCCCAGGCGCTTGTGCTGGATAACAGCGACAGCCTGGTTAAAAACGGTTACGTATTTGCCGGCTGGAATTCTGCTGCAGATGGCAAAGGATCTGGTTTTTTGCCGGGTTCGGAGCTCACCGTCAGCACAAACATACTGTTATATGCCAAATGGGAAAGTAATGCCAATACCATTACTTATGATGGCAATGGCCAAACTTCAGGAAGTGTGCCGGTTGATAATACTTCTTACCCGGCCGGCGCCAAGCATACGGTAAAAAACAATACAGGAAGCCTTTTAAAGCATGGCAACGCGTTTAAAAAATGGAACACAGCGCCCGATGGCAGTGGCTCGTCTTATTGGCCGGGCGATAAAGTTACCATGGACGAAGACATTACCTTGTATGCGATCTATAACACCGGCATATCAAACACTAGCAAATACATTGGGTTTAGTGCTTCGGGCCAGGCAAAAAGTAAATCTTCCACCACTTCCACCTGGTCGTTGGAAGACATGAACAATATATTTGGCCCCTCGCAGCTGGTGGGGGTAGTATGGGACGGGTTAAAATACGTAGGATTTAACGCCACCGGTCAGGCCAAAAGCAAGACCTCACTCAATTCGCCATGGTTACCCGAAGATATGAGCAATACCTTTGGCCCTTCGGGTTTAGTTGCCGTGGTTTGGAACGGCTCAAAGTATGTGGGCTTTAATGCCGCGGGCCAGTTAAAAGCCAAAACCAGTCTTACTGCTTCCTGGTCTTCTGAAGACGAGAGCACATTTGGCGCCTCCAGTGTGGTGTCGGTGGTGTGGAACGGCTCAAAGTACATCGGTTTTAATGCTTTGGGAGAGATAAAGAGTAAATCTTCGCTCAGCGGCTCCTGGTCGTCGGAAGATATGACCAATACCTTTGGCTCGTCTAACCTGGTGGCCGTGGTGTGGGATGGCTCCAGGTACATAGGCTTTAGTGACAGTGGGCAGCTTAAAGCCAAATCGTCGCTCACCTCTACCTGGTCTTCGATTGACATGAGCAATCTATTTGGCTCTTCGGCACTTGCCTGCGCGGTTTTTAAATAAAATTACAGGCGTCTGGTTCTTTTTATTAGGTATCCTTTACGGTTGGATTTTTGATTTTATCACATGCATTGTCATGGTGAGCCGATAACGATCGGCTTGCCTGACCATCCTTCGACCAGGCTCAGGATGACAAGCTTTCAAAACCGTAAAGTGTAACGGACTATTTCTTTTTATTCGGGTTTTTGGCGGCAGGTGCGGCTTCTTTTGTTTTGCTTTTTGCAAACAGGGCCTCTGCCTCCTTGGGCGAAGCCAGTTTCCCGTCAATATACCATTCCTTTTCCTTTATCTTGCCGCTTTCTTCTTTATAGATCCAGGGCCCGGTTTTTTGTCCGTTTTTATAAAATCCTGCGGCAACCTCCACACCGTTAGGATAATAATAGGTAGCTTTCCCATCCAGCTGCCCGTTCGTGTAATTGCCCTGCCCGCGCAGCTTCTTGCCGTCAATGTATTGTTTAAACGGGCCGTGCTGCACATCCATTTTATAATTGCGCTCCTCGGCCAGTTTTCCATCGGGCAGGTACACGTAGCTGATGCCGTTTTTTTTGCCCATCACGTAGCTGTCTTTCGAAAGCAGGGTGCCGCTTTCATCGTAGTAGAGCCACACGCTGTCTTTGATCTCCTGTATGTATTTGCCCTCGGCCATGCGCTTGCCGGTGCTCATGTGAAACAGCCGGGCGTAAGCCGTTTTGCCGTCGGGCCTGAACTGCATAATGGCCCGCACCGAATCGTTGCCATAATAATATTTGAATTTGCCCACCGGCTTATCGTCTTTAAATTCTCCCTCGTACACCAGATGATTGCCATTGGCATCCTTCTTTTTCCAGTAGCCCTGCTTTTTGCCATTGGCATCGGTGGTTTGCGCGGTTAAAGGCAAAAGGGGCAGAGCAATTAAAAACAACACTAATTTTTTCATATGGGGTTATAATGCAAAAAGAGGTTAAAGATACAGTAAAATTTTGCTTGCAACAGCGGCCTGCAGGCAGTGCTAAAAGAGCTTCACTTTATATTTGGCAGCCATTTTCTGAACCTGCTCGTCGGCAACGCCGTGCGTGTTTTTACTGCCATGATAATTTTCGACAGTAACAACAAACACCCGGTAGCCGTGCTTTGCGGCCAGCTTAAAGTAGGGCTCTATTTCCCAATCGAGCGTAAAGGTATTGTGCACTATTATTTTTTCGCTGCGGGTCTGCATGGCAGCTTCGGTATGCTGGCTGCAGCGCTGGTAGGCCAGGTGGTTTTCGGCAAAACGAAATTCATAAGCGCCCGTGGCTGCATTGGTAAAATAATCGTCTACAGAAAACAGAGGCCACTTGTTTTCGCCCAGCACCTGGGCCAGCTGCGATTTGCCCGAGCCCGGCAAGCCCCTTAATAAAATGAGTGAAAGCATGCCGATAAAACTAGCTAAATTTCTACTATCTTTTAACAAAGCGGGAATTAATAGTTAATCGCGGAGAAGTTAATAAATCCGGGGCATCCCGGTTTTTGTTAAAAACTTTAAAATACCAAATAAGCATTAAGAAATGATATTCAAAAAGGTTATAACTTTAACTATTTGTAATAAAATGTTAAATTCGCATTTCGCTTTTTCGGCCCGTAAATGGGACTGAAGGGACATCGTCGTGGAGCAATTTTACGCTTTTTCGACCAACCCAAATTTAATTAATACCAATTTCGATATTCTACAAATGTTGTACCAAAAAATAAGCCGCACCCGCGTACTGGTAACCGGCGGGGCAGGGTTTATTGGATCTAACCTGTGTGAGGACCTTTTAAAGAACGGAAACGAGGTGGTATGCCTCGACAATTTTTTAACGGGCCGCCGCCAAAACATCGCTCCCTTTTTAACAAATCCTGCTTTTACGCTGGTGGAGGGCGATATACGCCAGCCCAACGATTGCCGCAAGGCCATGGCCGGCGTGCAGCTGGTGCTGCAGCAGGCGGCGCTGGGTTCGGTGCCGCGCTCGCTCAACGACCCTGTAACCACCAACGATATAAACATCGGCGGATTTTTAAATGTGCTCATTGCCGCGCGCGATGCCAGGGTAAAACGCCTGGTATATGCAGCCAGCTCTTCCACTTATGGCGATTCAGCCGCCTTGCCAAAGGTGGAGGAAGTGATTGGCAAGCCCCTTTCGCCCTACGCCGTTACCAAGCTGGTGAACGAGCTGTATGCGCATGTGTTTGGACTTAATTACGGCATGGATTGCATCGGTCTGCGTTATTTTAACGTGTTTGGCCGCCGCCAGGATCCTAACGGGTCTTACGCTGCCGCAATTCCCAAATTCTGCATGCAGCTGATGCGCCATGAGTCGCCGGTGATTAATGGAGATGGCACCCATTCGCGCGATTTTACGTATATCGACAATGTGATCCAGATGAATCACCTGGCTGCCCTGAGCACCAACCCATTAGCCAAAGGCCAGGTGTTTAACACCGCTGCCGGCGACAGAACGGATCTTAACCTGCTCACGGGGCTTTTAAAGAAGCTGCTTTCTGAGTACGATCCAGCTATTTCTGCCGTTAACATTACATACGGGCCCGAGCGCCCGGGCGACATCCCGCACTCGCTGGCCTCTATTGATAAAGCCTGCGCAGTGCTTGGCTACCGGCCCACTCACACGCTCGAACAGGGTTTGCAGGAAGCGGTGAAGTGGTATTGGAATCATCTCAAAACAGAGCCAACTGGGGGCAGGCCGGGCCGGGCCTAAGCTATGTGTGGCATTACCGGTTATATGCATTTTAGTGATCAGCAGCAGGCAGATGCCGCGCTCCTGAAAAAAATGACGGATTGTATTGCTTACCGAGGCCCTGATGGCGAAGGCCAATACATTTATAAGAACATGGCTCTTGGGCACCGGCGCCTGAGTATTATTGATCCTGCCGCCGGCCAACAGCCCATGTACAGCAGCGATGGAAAAAAAGCGCTGGTATTTAACGGCGAGATTTATAATTACATAGAGCTGAGGGAAGAGCTGGTGGCTTTGGGCCATACATTTAAAACGGGGTCAGACACCGAAGTGCTCCTGAAATCTTATGAGCAGTGGGGATACGAGTGCCAGGGTAAATTTAACGGCATGTGGGCCTTTGCCTTGTGGGATAACGACAGGCAGGAGCTTTTTTTATCGCGCGACCGCATGGGCGAAAAGCCACTTCATTATTGCACCTATAACAACACGTTCGTATTCGGCTCCGAAATTAAATCCATTCTGGCCTTTGGGGTGCCTAAAGAAATACGCCCCGAGCTGGTGGAGATTTATTTGGCGCTTACCAACATTCCGGCGCCCGATACGTTTTACAAACATATTTTTAAGCTGATGCCGGGACATTACCTGCGGGTTAAAAACAACAGCATGCAGCAGCATTGTTACTGGCAGTTTCCGCAGATAAACGAGGCCGATATGATCAAAGACAAAGAGGCGGTGTACCGCAAATTTGAAACATTGCTGGAAGATGCTGTAAAAATACGGATGAGAAGTGATGTGTCTTTTGGAGCTTTCCTGAGCGGCGGTCTCGATTCGTCGGCGGTGGTATCGCTCATGGCAAAAAACGCGATGCATCCGGTAAAAACATTTACCATTGGGTTTAAGAATAAAGAGTTTGATGAAAGCGACCTGGCACAGCAGGTGGCCACAGCCTTTAGTACCGAACACCATTGCAGCACCGTGGCACCGGGTAATTTTAAAACCCTGCTGGGCCATGTGGCGGCGCATACCGACGAGCCTTTTGGCGACTCCTCTGCCATTCCAACCGATGCCGTGTCGCGCCACGCAGCGCAGCAGGTAAAAATGGTGCTTACCGGCGATGGCGGCGATGAGGCGCTGAGCGGCTACAACGCCTACAAATCGGAGAAAGCAACGGCCGCTGTTAAAAAGCTGCCGCGCTTTCTGCAAAAAGGGCTAGCGGCCTCGGTAGGCATGGCTTCTGGCTTCACTAAAGGCGGCCTTCGCTACAGGCTGCGGAAAATACACCGGGCCCTGCACGCTGCGCAATTGCCTTTTGCCGCGCGTATGGCAGAAACAGCAGCGTTTACCAGCTTAAGCGATATTAAAAAATTATGCGCCGGCATTCAAGGCGTTATCCCGGTTGAACGTTATTTTGAATCGCTCATGGCTGCCTGCCGCTTTAAAGATGATTTTTATAAGCTGATGTATGTGCACTATCACCATCAGCTGCCCAACGATTACCTGGTGAAAGTGGACCGGATGAGCATGGCTAACTCTATTGAAACCCGGCTGCCCTTTTTGGATTACCGCCTGGTTGAATTTATGGCCGCGGTGCATAAGGATGTGAAGCTGCAGGGCTGGGAGCTGAAAAGTATTCTTAAAAAAACCATCGGCCGCAGGCTGCCAGCGACCATACAGTCGGCTCCCAAAAAAGGCTTTGCCATTCCGCTGCGGGAGTGGTTTAAGGAAAAAGAGTTTGCACCCCTGCTCGGAGAAAATCTGCAGCGGGTGAGCCATCTGCTCGACCGCAGCACACTGGCCCGGATCATTGCCGATAACCGCTCCGGAAAAAAAGACAACGGCAATTTTATATGGACCCTTTTGCAGCTGGATGCTGCATTGAATTAAGCGCTGCAACATTACAAAGCACGATGAATGTATTACAACTGATAGGCCGCACAACTCCTTTGTTCACAAAAGATATCGACGCGAATGAGATCCGCCTGAGGGAGATGGTTTCCGCTTCGTCGTTCCTGGTGCTTGGCGGCGCAGGCTCTATCGGCCAGGCCGTTACCAAAGAAATTTTCAGGCGGCAGCCTAAAAAGCTGCATGTGGTGGATATCAGCGAAAATAACCTGGTGGAGCTGGTGCGCGACATCCGGAGCTCGTACGGCTATATTGGAGGCGATTTTCAAACCTTTGCGCTTGATATTGGCTCCCTGGAATACGAAGCGTTTATAAAAGCCGACGGCCGGTATGATTATGTATTAAATCTTTCAGCACTCAAACACGTGCGCAGCGAAAAAGATCCCTTTACGCTGATGCGCATGGTTGACGTAAATGTATTCAATACCGGAAAAACGGTGCAACAGGCGATAGAAACCGGATCAAAAAAATATTTCTGCGTGTCGACCGACAAGGCTGCTAACCCGGTAAACATGATGGGCGCTTCTAAAAGGATCATGGAAATGTTTTTGATGCGCCTCAGCGTACAGATCCCGATATCCACCGCGCGGTTTGCCAATGTAGCCTTTTCCGACGGATCGCTGCTGCACGGCTTTAACCAGCGCATTCAGAAACAGCAGCCACTGGTGGCGCCCAACGATATACGTCGCTATTTTATTACACCGCAGGAGTCGGGCGAGCTTTGCCTCATGTCGTGCCTGCTGGGCGATAACAGGGATATCTTTTTCCCGAAGCTGAGCGAGAAGCTGCACCTGGTGTCGTTTGCCGACATTGCCGTAAAATATCTGCACAACCTGGGCTACGAGCCTTACCTGTGCAGCAACGAGGAGGAGGCCAGAAAACTGGCTGAAACGCTTCCCGGTCAAAAAAAATGGCCCTGCCTGTTTGCTGCCAGCGATACTACCGGCGAAAAGGACATTGAAGAATTTTTTACCGAAAAAGAAACGCTCGACCTGCAGCGTTTTGAAAGCCTGGGCATTATTAAAAACCAATTGCTGGTGGAGGATGAAAAGCTGAACGCTTTTTCGGAGGCCATTGACCGGCTTAAAAAAAACAAGAGCTGGAGCAAGCAGCAATTGCTTGCCCTGTTCAACGATATGATTCCCGGCTTTGGACATAAAGAAACCGGGAAATACCTGGACGCTAAAATGTAATGACCGAATTTAAATCCACCATCGAGCTGATTAAAACGCTGTATCCCGGCAAACTGTTTATTCCGTTGCACGAGCCTGTGTTTACAGGCAACGAGCGTAGCTACGTGATGGATGCCATTGATTCCACGTTTGTATCGTCGGTAGGTGAATATGTGAACCGCTTCGAAAAAATGATGGCCGAAACCACCGGCGTAAAATATGCAGTGGCGCTGGTAAACGGTACGGCAGCACTTCACATGGCGCTGCTGCTGGCCGATGTGAAAACCAACGATGAGGTGCTGACACAGGCGCTTACCTTTATCGCCACGGCCAATGCCATTTCATACATTGGCGCGCAGGCTGTGTTTATTGATGTAGACCGGGATACCCTGGGCATGTCGCCTCAAAAGCTCAGCGCATTTTTAGAGCGCGTGGCCGAAAAAAGAGCCGACGGCTTTTGCTATAATAAAAATTCGGGCCGCCGCATCAAAGCCTGCGTGCCCATGCACACCTTTGGCTTTCCCTGCAGGGTAGATGAGCTGATGGAAGTGTGCCGGCAATGGAACATTGCGTTGATCGAAGACGCCGCCGAATCTATTGGCAGCTGCTGCAAGGGAAAACACACCGGCAGCATCGGATTAATGGGCACCTTTAGCTTTAACGGCAACAAAACCATTACCTGCGGGGGTGGCGGGGCCATTGTAACCAACGATGAGGCAATTGCCAAACGCGCCAAACACCTCACCACACAGGCCAAAGTGCCACACGCCTGGGAATTTGTGCATGACCATATCGGGTACAATTATCGTATGCCCAACCTCAATGCCGCTATGGCCTGCGCCCAGCTGGAGCAGCTGAGTGATTTTGTGGATAAAAAAAGAAAGCTGGCCGGGGTGTATGAGCGCCACTTTGCCGGCCAGGCAAACATTACATTTATAAAGGAACCGAACGATACCAGGGCCAACTATTGGCTCAACTGCATTCTGTTAAACAGCCCCGCCGGGCGCGATGCCTTTTTGGAAGCCACCAATAACAATGGCGTGATGACGCGGCCCGTGTGGCGCCTTATGAGCCGGCTTCCCATGTTTAGCCACTGCCAGCACGACGGGCTGGAAGTAAGTGAATTTATAGAGGAGCGGCTGGTGAATATTCCCAGCAGCGTTATATCTGCCGCATGATGAAAGACATTTATATTTTGGGTGCCGGGGGCTTTGCAAAAGAAGTGCATTTTCTTATCCGGCAAATTGGCGGCTATACCATCCGGGCGTTCGTAAACCGCGAGCCTCTGCCGCCTATCCGCGTTGGTAACACAGATTACCCGGTCATAACAGATGCGCAGTTAAACGGGGCCAAGAGCAGCTTGCTTGCTATTGGGGTGGGCGATCCAAAGCTCATTGCCCGGCTCACGCAACAGTTCGGCAGTTTTGATTTTCCCAACCTCATTCATCCCGGCGTGGTGGCCGACTGGCCAAATATCCGGCTGGGCAAAGGCAATATTATTTCTTCAGGTGTTAATTTTACTACCGACATAATCATTGGTTCATTCAACGTGTTTAACCTGGCCTGCACCGTGGGCCACGATGCGGTGATTGGCAATTGCAATGTGTTTAACCCCGGCGCCAATATTTCGGGCGGGGTAAGGGCAGGCAATAATAACCTGGTGGGCACCAATGCCACCCTTCTTCAATACACCAGCATTGGCAATAATGCCGTAGTGGGCGCTGCCAGCCTGGTGAACAAACCGGTTGAAGACAATACAACGGTTGTGGGTGTGCCGGCAAAACCGCTGATAAAATAACAGCATATGGATTACAGGAACCGGAATATTGAGCCTGGCAAAAGTTTGCTGGATGCCTTAAAGAAGATGGACGCTTTGGATAAAAAGCTGTTGATCATAGTTGAAAAAGACCTCTTCAGGGGCCTGTTAAGCATTGGCGACATCCAGCGAGCCATTATCAAAAATAAGCCGCTGGAAGAGCCCATCGAAAACATCCTCCGTAAAAACATCCGCGTGGGCAAGCCAGGAGAAAGTTTTGACGACATCAAAAAAATGATGCTGGAATTCCGTATGGAATTTTGCCCGGTGGTAACTGCTGAAGGGCGTATCTCCGACATTTATTTCTGGGAAGATGTTTTCCAGGACAAAAAAACGCAGCCCTTAAACACCTTTAACTTGCCGGTGGTGGTAATGGCCGGCGGCTATGGCACGCGCCTCAGGCCCTTAACCAATGTGCTGCCCAAGCCCCTGATACCGCTTGGCGATAAAACGATGCTCGAAGAGATTTTTGACCGCTTTGCAAAGCATGGGTGCAGCCGTTTTTACCTTTCGGTGAATTATAAATCGGAGCTGATTGAATTTTATCTAAAAAGCCAGGGGCTTCCGTACCAGCTCGAATATTTTAAGGAAGATAAGCCTATGGGCACCGCCGGCAGCCTCTCGCTGCTTAAGGGCAGGATCCATCAAACCTTTTTCATCAACAACTGCGATATTTTAATTGAAGAGGATTATGCAGGGATACTGGATTACCATTACGAGCATAAAAACGAAATCACCATTGTGGCGGCTCTCAAAAGCTACGCCATTCCTTACGGCACGGTTGAAAGCGGCGATAACGGCCAGCTGCTGAGCCTGATAGAAAAACCGGAGCTAACCTTTAAGATAAACAGCGGCATGTATATTTTAGAGCCGCATTTGCTGAATGAGATTCCGGGCGAAGGTTTATTTCACATTACCGAGCTGATCGAAAACATAAAGAAGCGCAACGGCAACATCGGGGTATTTCCGGTGAGCGAAAAATCGTGGAAAGATGTGGGCAGCTGGGACGAAATAAAAAAATACTACATGGGCTGAGGAAGAATTTCCGGCAGCCATTTACATGAAAAAAATCTCAGGTCTTTTACACCGGCTCAGGAAAAGCGAGTTCAGCAAAGGGATAGCCATGCTGGCCACCGGCACTGTGCTGTCGCAGGTAATCCCCGTGCTGTTTGCACCGGTGGTATCGCGCATTTATGAGCCGCAGGATTATGCTCTGGTGGCTGCCTACACTTCCGTTACGGTTATCCTCACCATCATAGCCACCGGTATGTACGATTCGGCGCTGATGATCGATAAGGAAGACAGCCAGGCCATTAATACAGGCTGTGTGGCCCTGCTCATCACCGCTTCGGTGGCGCTGGTCTCATTTATCGCCTTTTTGTTTCTAAAGGGTTATATTGCCGGGTGGCTGGGAAATAAAGATTTAGGTCTCTGGCTGTTTTTAGCGCCCTTCACCATTCTTTTCAGCGGCTTTTACCAAACGCTTACGGTGTGGAACAACCGCAAAGGCCGTTATAAGCGCCTGGCCTCCAATCGCATCATCATGACCATTATAACCACCGCCGCCACAGTTTATTTTGGTTTTATCGGCTTTAAAAGCAAAGGGCTTATCCTGAGCCTTTTTATCGGGCAGGCAGCCAGCTTTTTATTGCTGCTGGTGCAAACCCTGCGTAACGACAGACCTTTGTTTGTTCACATTTCGTGGCCGGCTATGTTAACTTCAGCCAGGGAGCACCGCGACTTTCCGGCATACAACATGCCGCAGGGCCTTTTGGATGGGTTCAGAGAGAGCGGGCTCATCTGGATTCTTTCCTCATTTTTTGGCGCAGCGGCGCTGGGCTCTTTTTCCTTTGCCAAGCACATTTTAATGCGACCGCTGCAAATCATCGGTAACTCTGTGGGCCAGGTGTTTTTTCAAAAAGCCAGTACAACTTACCATCAAACCGGCGATGTGTATCCCATTTCCAAAAAAACCACCCTGCTGCTTTTTTCTATCGGTTTGCCGTTTGCCGTTCTTATCTTTCTGTGGGGCGAAACTATCTTCAGCCTGGTATTTGGCCCAAGCTGGGTGGAGGCCGGTAAATTTTCGAAGATCCTCATTGCCTGGCTGCTACTTAGCTTTGTAGCCTCACCCCTGGGCTTTATTCCGCTTATCTTAAAAAAACAAAAGCAATTCTTTTATTTTTCGGTGCTCACGGCCACCATACCCATTCTGGTGTTTTACATTTGTGGTAAGGCGGGCCAGGGAATTGAAAGCGCCATGACCGTTTATGCCATGACCAATATTCTTCTCATTCTCTTGTTTATCCGGTGGATCAGCGCCATCGCTAAAAAAAGAAATTACAGCAATCGCTCGGCGGTTAAAATGGGTTTGTGAGCGGCAAAAAAAAAATACTTCTCGTTACCAACTACCAGGGCATGTGGCCTTTTTCTGATAAGCTGCCGGGCATTTATAACAAACATGGTTACGATACCGACATTCTTGATTATAACGGCCACCGGCTGTTTAATTATAAAAGCAAACAGCAGCATGTTTATTTTAAAAAAACCGGCTTGCGGGGCCCGCTCAATAGTATCAGCATCATCCAGCACAGCCTGTTTTTTAACCGTGCGTTCAAAAAACAATTAAAGCAGCTGGCTCATTACCATGCCATTATTGTATTTTATCACAGCAGTTTTTTAAATCAGTTCACCGCGTTGCTCAAACAAAAAACAAATAAGATCGTAATTATTTATGCAGGCTCTGATTTTTACAGGGCCTCGGCCCGCGAGCTGAGCCTGAACCGGAAGTTGCTGGACGCCAGCAGCAAGCTGGTGTTTACCAATGCGGGCATGGCGCGCGACCTTACAAAACATTATAATAAATACACCAATAAATTTACCGTCAATCATTTTGGCCTCGACATCGTGGACCGGCTGCTCGAACATCCGCACCTGGTGCAGGACAGAAAGGAGCCTCCTGTAAAAATAACTATTGGCTACAACGGCGCTGAAGGGCAGCAGCATTTAAAAATTATCCGTACCATTGCCGAGGTGGTGAAAGGGCACCCGGGCACAGAGCTTGTTTTTCCTGTTACTTATGCCGCCGAAGCGGGCTACCTGCAGGAGATAAAATCGCTTCTGGCCGATTTAAAGCTGAAGGCGGTTTTTTACGAAAAAAAACTGCCCGAAGTGGAAGTGGCACAAATGCGCGCCGATTCGGATATTGTGATCAATATGCAGATCAGCGACCAGGCGTCGGGTTCGCTGGTAGAATACCTGGCTACCGGCAATGTGATGCTGGTGGCCGATTGGCTGCCCTATACCTACTGGGACGACCTGGGATTTCATTATTCAAAAGTGAATTTCGATAGCCTGGCTTCTTCACTCAGCCATGTGCTGCAACATTACAGGGAGGAAAAAACGGCATCGGAAAAAAACAAAACAATTGCCTTCAGCAACTTTTCGAGCCAGTCGCGGCTGGCAGAAGTACTACAAATTATAGAGTGATGCAGAACTACCAGATATGCGCGCAATGCGTGATGGACACCACTGACCCCGACATTGTGTTTGACGCCAACGGGGTGTGCCACCACTGCACGGAGGCGATCAAACGCTTAAACAAAGAGATTTTTATTGCGCCCGGTGCGAAGCGGCAAAAGCTGGAGGCATTGGTAAGCGATATAAAAAATTATGGAACGAATAAAAAGTACGATTGCCTGATAGGCCTGAGCGGGGGAGTGGACAGCTCGTACCTGGCCTGGGTGGTGGTAAAACGGCTTGGGCTCAGGCCCCTGGCGGTGCACCTGGATAACGGCTGGAATTCGGAGCTGGCCGTTAAGAACATCCAGAATATTGTGGATACGCTTAAAATCGATCTGTACACGCACGTGATCAACTGGGAGGAATTTAAAGCCCTGCAGACCGCCTTTTTAAAAGCTTCGGTGATTGATGTGGAGCTGCTCACCGACCACGCCATTGGCGAAACCCTTTACCGCATCAGCAAAAAATACGGTATCAAATACTTTTTATCGGGCTATAATTTCCAGTCCGAATCGGTAATGCCGGCCTCGTGGCTTTATCCTTACAAAATGGACAGCCTTAATATAAAAGACATTTACAGGAAGGAAGGAGCTGGCTTAAAATTAAAAACGTTCAAATTCATCAGCTTTTACCAGTACCTCACCTTTGGCAGGAACCAGATGAAGCTGATCCCCATTTTAAATTACCTGGAGTACAACAAAAAGGAAGCCCTGAAAACACTCGAAACAGAACTGCACTGGAAAAACTACGGCAATAAACACGACGAATCGCTGTTCACTAAATTTTACCAGGATGTGATTTTGCCCCGCAAATTTAACGTGGATAAGCGCCGGGCCCACTGCTCGAGCCTCATCTGCTCGGGGCAAATGACGCGCGAAGAAGCGCTGGCCGAACTCGAAAAGCCCCTGCTGGGGCAGGAAGCCTATGAGCAAAACCTGAATTATTTTTTAAAAAAACTGAACCTCACCGGCGGCGAGTTTGCAGCGATTATGCAGGCCAGGCCGAGGCCCCACTGGTCCTATCGCTCATTTGCCAAACGCAGGCACCGCCTGGGCCGGCTTTACAGGATGATATTTAAATGATGCGGGTTTTGTTTTTGCAGCATGGGTTTGGGTATGGCGGTGCCACCAAAAGCCTGCATATTATGCAACAGGCGCTTGATGGCAAAGCCGAAGTATACACGTTTGTAAAAAAAAACAAGCGCCTGAACAAGGTATTGAGCAGCGAGTTTGTATTTTCAAAACAGCTGCGCGAAATCGACATCCCTTCGGTTTACAGCTATTCAGAAGGAACGATCCCTCTTCCGGAATTCAGGCAAAACCTGGCCTATGAGCCCGGTGAGCTCATTGATTTTATTAATAAAGAGCGTATCGATGTTTTGCACATCAATTCCAGCGTGTTTTCACACATTTTAAAAACAATAAAACAAAAAACCGGCTGCAAAATAGTGGTGCACCTTCGCGAAATGCTTCCGCACGGAAAATCAAACCCGGTGGATGCCTACATCCTCGAAACCACAGCCGCCTATGCCGATAAAATCATTGCCATTTCGCCCAACGAGCTGCGGTTTTTTGAGGCGTCTGCAAAAACAATGGTATTGCCCAACCCGCATAATTTTGAATCAACCGACCGGTTATTGCGAACGGCAAATAAAACAAACAAGCTGGTTGTGGGCATGTGCGCCAATTTTTTACCCATCAAAGGGCACCTGTTTTTTATACGCGCCATCCGGCTTGTAAACGAACGTTTAAAAAACCCGAACGTCGAATTCCGCATTATTGGTTACCCGGGCAGAGAAATATCGCTGCGCGCCATCGTCAAGCGGTTTTTAAGCAGGGGTTATAAAAAAGAAGTGGGTGGCCTGATCCGCCGGCTGGGGATCACTAACCTGGCATTGATTCCTTTTACATTTGAGCCTTTGCGCGAAATGGCACAGTTGGACGTGTATGTAAGGCCCGACCTGTCGGGAAATCCCTGGGGGCGCGATGTGATAGAAGCCATGGCGCTTAAAAAACCAGTGATTGCCACCGGCGAATCGGAATTTTATATCAGGAATGCCGTAAACGGCTTTTTGGTGAAGCCCAACGATACGGAAGCGCTTGCAGCGGCCATATTGCAGCTCATCGGTGACGCCGCGCTGCGGAACGATTTGGGCGCGCAGGGTTACCAAACAGCGAAAGAAATGTGCGATATGCAGGCATATGGCACAGCATTGTTTAACAGTTATAACCGGCTTTTACAGCGTGCTTAAAAAAGGCGGCAGTGATATCCGGTTCCTTCTCGCTATTTTTTCGATTGCGCTTACCAATGTTACGTTTGCCACATACAGTATTTTTAATGTGATTTTTGCTCTGCTGGCGGCGCATTACTACATGCGAAGCCTTGGCCGGCTCGACGGCCTGTTTTTCAGCATTGTGGTGCTGCTGCTTTTTATCGGTATCGGGCAGGCGCTTATATTTCAAACATTTAACCTGTATAATTTCGGCGGCATCTTTCTTATTTTTCTGATCTCGTACTTTGCTTACCGCACCATTGGCCTGGCTTATTTTCAATACTTTGTAAAGATCATTTATTACACCTCTGTTATTTCTCTTGTGTTCTGGATCACCATCAATGTCTGGCCGGGTTTTGGCACGCTCCTCCAGTCGTTTTCACGTGCATTAAGGCTCGACCCGGGAAGCAATGAAAGTGTGATCTTGTATAATGTGGAGATGAGCCGGTCGGCTTTTGGCTTTATCAAAAACTCGGGCTTTACAGCAGAAGGCGGCCTGTTCTGCACCTTTTTGATCCCTGCCCTGTACCTTAACAATATCACCGACTTCAGGCTGTTTAAAAAAACCAACCTGGTGCTTATGTTCACCATTATTACCACGGCATCCACCGCGGGATATGCCGCCCTGATCATTTTTATGCTGTTTGCCGCCATAAATATGAAAAGCAAGATCATTGCCGTGCTGCTGCTGCCGGTGATGGTGCTGTTGGGCATATACGTGGTAAAAGAGCTGCCGTTTATGTTTGATAAGGTAAATAAGTCTTACACCGATGAGATGAACGTGTACCGATCCGAAAAAAATCCGGCCAGGAAAGGACGATTTTTAGGCGCACGCATTGACCTTGATATCATAAAGGATAACCCCCTGACCGGCCGCGGCATTTATAACGACGTGCGCTATCTGAACGAAGAGGAGCGCGAGATTGGCTACAGCAACAGCTACCTGGGCATTGTGGGTCTGGCCTCCAGGTATGGGCTCCTGCTCTGGTTTTTTTACATGTATCTTATGATTAAATTTCTGAACCGGTATTACAAGCTGATGAACGGGGAGAAAAAAAAAGTGAACCGCCTTTATCCCCTGTTTTTCTTTTTATCCATCATGGCCATTGGCATGGGGCAAAACCCGTTTTACCAGGTTATTTACCTCACCATGGTATATGCAGGCTATGATCTTATCACAAAAAAAGTTTCTGTGCAAAAAATGGTGGCGCGATACAACGGAAAAGCGCCAGGATCTCACATAAGGCCGGAGCTCTCACCTTTAAACAAGCACACAGAACACAACAGATGAAGATCTCGGTTATTACCCCCAACTATAATTACGCAAGGTTTCTCGACAGGATGATAGAAAGCAGCCTAGGCCAGGATTACCAGAATTTTGAGCACATCATTGTGGATGACGGATCGAAAGACGATTCGGTGGAAATAATTACAAAACACACGCTCCGGCATCCCGGCAAAATCAGGCTCATCACCCAGTCCAACCAGGGGCAGTCGGCCGCGCTGAACAAAGCGCTTGAGAATTGCACGGGCGATGTGATTTGCTGGCTCAATTCTGACGATGCCTTTGCACCGGGCGCATTCAATAAAATAAGGAGTGCTTTTGCCGCCGATAAGAATATGGATGCAGTATTTGGCGATATTGTGATCATTAACGAGCGCGACGAGGAAATTAAAAAAGTGAAGTACCTGCCGTTCAATTACCTGTCGGGCATCTTTAATGGGTTTGGAAAAGTTATTCCCTCCAATGCCATTTACTGGAAGCGGGAGCTAACCTTTAAGCCCACGCACACCGAGTGGTTTGTAAACACGCTGCATTATGCCATGGATTCCGAATACTGGTCGCGCATATTGCTGAACAAAAAGGTGGTGCATATCAAGGAGATCCTGGCCTGTTTTCGTTACCATTCCTCTGCCAAAACCATCAAAAGGCAGGTAAAAAACAGTGAAGCAAGTATTAATTCGCAAAAGGAAGATCTGCTGGTAAAAAACAACTCGTTAAGGTACCGTAAGCTGCATAACATTCCGTTCAACAGCTTTCTTTATCTTTTCTTTAAAACAAAAAGGCACTTCTCAAAGCTCATGGCCGGGCACTATTTTGGTTAAATGAACAGCAAGCTCTTATTCCTGCTCAAAATGCCGCCACCGCTTACCGGCGCCACGTTTATGAACAGCATTGTATACAACAGCTCTTTTATTGACCGCTCGTTCAGCATTCATAAAATAAGCATCAGTTATGCCCGCAGCGTACACGAGCTTGGCCGTTTTCGTTTTGCCAAGCTGGCAGTGTTTATTAAAACATTTTTCAGGCTGGCAGCTGCGCTTGTATTAAAGCGGCCGCGTGTTGTTTATTTTCAGCCTTCGGTTACCGGCCCCACGTATTGCCGCGACCTGGTGTTTATTATGATGGGAAGGCTTTTTGGAAAAAAATTCATCCTTCACCTGCATGGCAAGGGATTTATGGAGCAGGTGCAAAGGAACCGGCTGTTTTCAATATTGTATAAGCTGGGCTGCAACAAACAATACCTGGTGGTGCTTTCCGAAAACCAGAAAAAAGACCTGGCATTTTTGCGTCCGCGTAAGGTTTTTGTGGTGAACAATGGTATTGCGCGGGTGGAGCCTGACCTTCGTGAACAGCCGCCGGCCGGAACTCCTTTTCGTTTCCTGTTCCTCTCCAATCTTCTTAAAAGCAAGGGGGTGCACGACCTGCTGCTGGCCATGCGGCAGCTAAAAGCCCAGGGATACAGGCTGAGGCTGGACATGGTTGGCCACGAGGGCGACATAAGAAAAAATGAACTGAGGAATGCCATTAGCGCGCTGGATCTGAGCGATTGTGTGTTTTACCACGGGCCCCGGTACGGCAGCGAAAAACATGCCTGCTTTCAGCAGGCCGATGCCTTTGTGTTTCCTACCCGGAACGATGCCTTTGGCCTGGTGGCCATTGAGGCCATGCAGTTTGCCCTGCCGGTGATTGCCACCGATGAAGGAGCGCTGCCCGAAATAATAGCGCACGGCGTATCGGGGTATGTGTACAAAAAAAACGATAAGCACATGCTGCAGCAATACATGGCACAGCTGGCGGATGATCCCGGCAAAGCCAGAGCCTTTGGCAAAGCCGGCCAGGCCATTTATGCCGAACGTTTTACGCTTGAAACATTTGAAAAAAACATGCTCGGCGTTTTTAACCAAACAGTAACGGATTTAAAATAAGACTATGATAGATAACACAAAAAAACTGCTCATTACCGGTGGCACCGGTTCATTCGGTTACACGGTGCTGAACCGTTTCCTGGCTACGGATAATTTTTCGGAGATCAGGATCTTTAGCCGCGACGAAAAGAAACAGGACGACATGCGGAAAAAGCTGAAAAACGAAAAGGTAAAATTTTACATTGGCGACGTGAGGGATATACACGCGGTGGACAATGTGGTGAAGGGAGTGGACTATATTTTTCATGCCGCCGCGCTGAAGCAGGTTCCTTCCTGCGAGTTTTTCCCCATGGAAGCGGTTAAAACCAATATTATAGGCACCGAAAATGTGCTGAGTGCCGCCGAAAAATATAATGTGAAAAATGTGGTGGTGCTAAGTACCGATAAAGCGGCTTATCCCATTAACGCCATGGGCATGAGCAAAGCCCTGATGGAAAAGGTGATGGTGGCTAAATCACGCACGCTCGACGCCGCTAAAACGGTTTTTTGCGGCACGCGTTATGGCAATGTGATGGCCTCGCGTGGCTCGGTTATTCCGTTGTTTGTAGAGCAGATCAGAAGCGGCCAGCCGCTTACCATTACCGATCCCAACATGACCCGCTTTATGATGACGCTGGAAGACGCGGTAGACCTGGTGCTATACGCGTTTGAACATGGCCGCCCCGGCGATATTTTTGTACAGAAAGCGCCGGCAGCCACCATCGAAACCCTGGCCAAGGCCATGCTTGAGCTGTATAAGGCCAATAATGGGATCAGGATCATTGGCACGCGCCACGGCGAAAAATTATACGAAACGCTGGTGAACCGCGAAGACATGGTGAAGGCCGAAGACATGGGCAATTATTACAGGATACCTGCCGATACCCGCGACCTGAACTACGAAAGTTATTTTTCGGAAGGGGTGGAAGACGTGTCTAAAATAGAAGAGTACCACTCACACAATACAAAGCGTCTTGATGTTGAAGGCACCAAGCAGCTGCTGCTGAAGCTCGATATGATCCGTGATGACATTAACCGGTGAATGCGCACATGCTGATCAAAGGCAATAATCATTCGGACGAAAGGGGGCTGATGAGCTTTGTAAACGATTTTAACCTGCAAGGCGTTAAACGTTTTTACGCCATTACGCATCCCAACATCTCTGTAACAAGAGCCTGGCAGGGGCACAAAGTGGAAACCAAGTATTTTTTTGCGGCAAAGGGTTCCTTTTTAGTTGGCTGGGTAAAACCCGGCAGCTGGGGAGCCTCGGCCGAAGCCGACATAGTAAACCGGCAAACACTCGAAGCTTCCTCACCGGCGGTGTTAAAAGTAATGCCCGGATATGCCAACGGTTTCAGGGCGCTGGAACCGGGCTCCATCCTGCTTGTGTTTTCCGACCTTGCGCTTGATGAGTCGGCAAGCGACACGTATCGTTTCGAAGCAAATACCTGGACATTATAATTAAATTACATTTATGATCAGAATTGGAATTACGGGACAGAAAGGATTTATAGGGTATCACCTCTACAATACCTTATCCCTTTTATCATCGGAGTTTACCTGTGTGCCGTTTGAAAAAGATTTTTTTGACAATGCCCCGGCGCTCGAAAAATTTGTATCGGGCTGCGATGTGATCGTTCACCTGGCTGCGATGAACCGGCATAACGATCCGCAGTTGATTTACGACACCAACATTGCCCTCGTTAAAAAACTGGTGGCGGCCATGGAAACAGCAAACGCCACCCCGCACGTGCTTTTTTCATCCTCTTCGCAGGAGGAGCGAGACAATCCCTATGGCAAATCGAAGCGCGAGGGGCGTAAGCTGTTTGAGCAGTGGGCAGCCCGCCATGGCGCCTCATTCACAGGCCTCATTATACCCAATGTGTTTGGCCCCTTTGGCCATCCGTATTATAACTCGGTGGTGGCCACCTTTTGCCACCAGCTTACACACAACGAAACGCCTAAAATAGAAGTGGACGGGGAAGTGAAGCTCATTTACGTGGCGGAGCTGGTGCACGCGTTTATTGGAGCCATAAGAAATAATAAAGGAATTACCGGTACGGCAGTGGCGCACACCGCCACTGTCCGGGTTTCGGCGCTGCTTCAAAAGCTGATGGAATACAGGCAGAATTATTTCGAAAAAGGCGTTGTTCCTAACCTCGACAACGTTTTTGAGAAGAACTTGTTTATTACGTTTTTGTGTTACATCAACCATAAAACCTTTTTTCCATTCCATCTTGTAAAAAACACCGATGCCCGCGGCACATTTGTGGAAACTGTAAAGCTTGGCAGTGGCGGACAGGTGTCGTTTTCAACAACGGTTCCCGGCATTACGCGCGGCAATCACTTTCACACCCGCAAGGCCGAGCGTTTTGCGGTGATAAAGGGCAAAGCCCTGATCGAGCTCAGGAGGATAGGAACGGATGAGGTGATGTCGTTTGAGCTGGATGGTGATTTCCCTTCGTTTGTAGATATGCCGGTGTGGCACACGCACAATATCAAAAACATTGGCCAGGAAGAACTGTACACCGTATTCTGGATCAACGAATTTTACGACCCGAATGACCCGGACACTTTTTTTGTAACAGTTTAATATTGCATAAAATTATGAAGGCAAAACTAAAAGTAATGACCATCGTAGGCACGCGGCCCGAAATCATCCGTTTGTCGCGGTTACTGGCCTTGCTCGACAGGCACCTGGACCATGTGATTGTGCACACCGGGCAAAACTACGATTACGAGCTCAACCAGGTGTTTTTCGACGAGCTGGAGCTCAGGAAACCCGATCACTTTCTGAATGTGGACACTTCGTCGCTGGGCGCCGTGGTGGGCGATATTATGCGCAAAACAGAAGAGGTGCTGAGACAGGAGAAACCCGACGCTTTTCTGGTGCTGGGCGACACCAACTCCTGCCTGGCAGCTTATATGGCCAAGCGCCTGCACATTCCTATCTTCCACATGGAGGCTGGCAACCGCTGCTTTGACTTTAACGTGCCCGAAGAAACCAACCGCCGCATTGTGGATCATATTTCTGATTTTAATCTGGTGTACACCGAGCATGCGCGGCGCCACTTATTGTCGGAGGGCATTTCCCACCGGCGTATTTACCTTACCGGCAGTCCAATGAAAGAGGTGCTGGATTATTACATGCCCAAGATTAAAAAATCGGGCGCCCTTGAAACCATGGGCATTAAGGCGCACAACTATTTCGTTGTTTCGGTGCACCGCGAAGAAAATGTGGATAATCCGGGCAACCTGAAAAAGATCATGCAGGTGCTTAACCGCCTGGCCGAACATTATCTGGTGCCGGTGATTGTTTCAACGCATCCGCGCACCCGCAAGCGGCTGGAAGAGATTACAGATGTAACCATGAACCCGCTGGTGAACTTTATGAAACCTTTTGGTTTTCTGGATTACGTGCACCTGCAAATGAATGCCCTGTGCACGGTTTCCGATTCGGGGACTATCAGCGAAGAGTCTTCCATGCTCAGCTTTCCGGCCATTTCGCTGCGCCAATCGATGGAGCGGCCCGAAGCGCAGGACGCCGGCACGATCATCCTGTCGGGGCTCGATCCGCAGGCCGTGCTCGACTCGGTGGAGCTCGTGATCCATGAATTTAAGGAGAATAAAACCTACTCTAAAATAGCGGAAGATTATAGCATCACCAATACCTCTTGGCGCGTGTTAAAGCTGCTGATGGGCAATGCGGGCCTGAGCAACGGCTGGTACGGGATTAAAAAATGATCGAAAACTACAACGTTTACGGCTTAAAAGTAAGCAACTTCAGCCTGCAGCAAGTGGAGGCGCTTTTTACGGAAACCATTCGTGAAAGGAAGAACATTGTGTTGTTTGGCCATTCGTTGGGATATATCACGCTTTTTAAAACTTATCCCGAACTTTATGCCATGATAAACAGCTTTGACCTGATGGTGTGCGACGGCACGCAGTTTAACTGGTATTGCCGCCTCAGCGGGTTCAGGCTCAAAACGGTCATCTCTATTCCCAATATTTCAAACTTTACGCTCGACTACGCCAGCCGGCATGGCCTTAAGGTGCTACTGTTTGGTGCCAAAGAAAAGATCAACCAGGCCGCCGGAGCCAATCTTCAGAAAAAATACCCTGGCCTTCGCTTGCTGCCGGGTATTAATGGCTACTTTAAAGAACCCGATGAGCCGGGCATTGTATCGGCCATCAGCGCGCAGGCGCCCGACGTGCTTCTTATCGGCATCTCTACGCCCATAAAGGAAAAATTTGCATTTAAATACAGGGATGCGCTGAATGCCAGGATCATTATCCCATGCGGCGGCATGATTGATGTGTATTCGGGCTACACCCGGCAAAGCCCGGCCTGGATCAAAAAGCTGGGACTGGCCACGCCCTTCAGAATCATACAGGAGCCCCGGCGATTGTTTTGGCCCCATACCCGCATGATCCTGTCCATCCTTTTCAAACTCATACCTGTTACACTGTTTAACCGTGTAATTCTGCGGAAAAAAGACTTTAATATCACATCAACCTATCTTAATAAATAATGTGCGGCATTTTTGGAATAGTAATTAAGGAAAGCACAAATTATCCACCTGCGTTTATAAAAAACACGCTCGAAAAGATCGCCGAAATCTCCATTGTTCGTGGCATGGACTCTTCGGGCATCGTGTTTAAAAATAATTTAAAAAAGGAGTTCAGCCTCGTAAAAGGCGATATCCCCGTTACCAGGCTGCTCAAAACAAAAGAGTACCTAAGCAGCCTCGAAGAGGCGGTTTCGCTTTACGGCAAGGGGCAGCCCTTCCAGGCCATCGGTCATGCACGGCTTGTTACTAACGGTTCGCAGCTTAAGGCAATTAATAACCAGCCGGTGGTAAAAGACGGGATTGTTGGCATTCACAACGGCATTGTTGTGAATAACAAGGCCCTTTGGGCGGCTAATCCGGATTTAAAACGTGAGTACGACATTGACACCGAAGTGCTCTTCAGCCTTATAAAAAAGGAGCGTGCCCATGGCAAATTGCCCGACGCCATTGGCCGGGCGCTCGGTCAAACGGAGGGCACCGCTTCCTGTGCGTTGTTGTTCGATGATTTGCACGAGCTGGCGCTGTTTACCAACAACGGTTCGCTGTATTACATACTCGAAAAGGATTTTTTGGTGTTTGCCTCCGAAGAGTATTTTTTGAAAATGCTGACCGAAAAAACATCTTTCAACGGTGCCAGAATTCATCACATAAAAGCGTTTGAAGGCATGCTGTTGAACACGGTGTCGTTTGAAATAACCGGTTTTACTCAGGGCCAGCCTTATCGTGGAAATTATACGCCCCCCGCGCATGTGTGTTATCCCGTAGTGTCGGTAAACCTGAAAGGGGATTTTGACAGGGAAGTGGTGATTGACCCGATGGATTTTATTGATCGGAAAAAGGAACAGCACCTGTACGATCTGCTTGAAAATAATTCGGCAGGCATTGATAAGCTGAAGCGCTGCACCACCTGTATTTTGCCCGAAACGTTTCCATTCATTGAGTTTGACGAAAAAGGAGAATGCAATTACTGTAAAAAATACAAGCCGCAAAGCCGCAGCCTCGATTTTGATGCTTTAAGAAAGCTGGTGGCCCCTTACCGGCGTGCCGATGGCCGGCCCGATTGCATTGTGCCCTTTAGCGGCGGCCGCGACAGCACCTATACGCTGCACGTGGTGAAAAAAGAGCTGGGCCTCAATCCCATTGCCTTTACTTACGATTGGGGCATGGTGACCGACCTGGCCAGGAGAAACATTGCCCGCGTGTGCGGCAAGCTGGGGGTCGAAAACATAGTGGTGTCGGCCGACCTGAAATGGAAGCGCGAAAACATCCGTAAAAACATCCAGGCCTGGGTACACAGGCCCAGCCTGGGCATGATTCCGCTGTTTATGGCCGGCGACAAGTATTTTTTTTACTACTGCAACCAGGTAAAAAAACAAACCGGCATTGATCTCAACATTTGGGGCATCAACAACCTGGAGAATACAAACTTTAAAACGGGTTTTGCAGGTGTTGAGCCGCAGTTTGATAAAAAAACCATTTACTCGCTCAGCCTGCTCAGGCAGCTCAAGCTGTTTGGCTTTGTGGGAAAAACCATCC
Organism: Bacteroidia bacterium; assembly: GCA_044221905.1. Taxonomy (GTDB): domain Bacteria; phylum Bacteroidota; class Bacteroidia; order B-17B0; family Aurantibacillaceae; genus Aurantibacillus. The sequence continues at coordinate 743,775 of JBGAOE010000001.1, read as the reverse complement.
TGCAAAATCCCCGCTATCTTAACCAGTCGGTGTTCGACAGCCTGGGCTCTTTTTCGGCCCGGTACCTGTCTGAAAAGAAAGATTACTTCCACCTGTTCGACTATCATCGCTGGGACGAGCGGGAGGTGGAGGCGCTTATCGAGAACGAATACCATTGGGAAAAATCGATCGACACCGATTCGACCTGGCGCATTGGCGATGGCACCGCCAGTTTTTATAACTACATTTACTATACGGTTGCCGGCTTTACGGAAAACGACACCTTTCGCAGCAACCAGGTGCGCGAGGGTATGATTACCCGACAGGAGGCCCTGGCCCGGATAAACCACGAAAACCAGGTGCGCTACGAAACCCTGCGCTGGTACCTCGAAATTGTTGGGGTTGATTTTAAAGAAATAGTTACTGCAATTAATGCTATGCCTAAGCTTTATATAAATAAATAGCTTTAATGCCAATCTTATATCAAGAAATGGGGGTAAAGCCAACGTTTATATCTAAAAAAGCGTATAGTATCATAAGCTTGCACTGGTATTTAAGCATTCTGGTATGTTTTTTGCAGTACAGAGCCCAACCACGTAATGATTTTTACAGCAGAAAAAGGAATTTTAGCCATGAGGAACCTGATCATTGAACGATCAGGCTCTAAAGCCTATTCGTTTTTCTCGAAGTTTGCCGATGTGGAAGCCGATGATACGCTGGTAGTCTCCACTACCAATATCTTCAACATTCTTAATTATAAAAACGAGATCAACACGGTTATAAACCTCAGTAAGGTAAACGACATTCGGTTTATCAATAAATTTTTTGAGGCCATTAACACACGGCTCGATCACGGCGGGGTTTTTATCTGCTGTTTTGAAACATTTTCGGCCCGCCGTCACCGCAAAAAAATAGGCCGTATCCCGGTTATCCGAAATATTTATTTTGTTTTTGAGTTCATTTTTCTGCGGGTTTTTCCTAAGCTGCCCTTGCTCAAAAAAGTGTACTTTTTGCTTACAAGGGGCCGCAACCGCCTGCTTTCGAAGGCAGAGACCCTTGGCCGGCTTGCCAGCTGCGGGTTTGAGATTATGGATTACAGCAGCTTCAACGGCCTGATGTATGTGGCCACCCGCAAGATAAAGGAGCCCGCTTTTAATATGAATCCCAGCTACGGCCCGCTTTATAAAATGCCAAGGCTGGGCAAAAACGGCAAGATCATTAAAGTGTACAAGTTCCGCACCATGCACCCCTACGCCGAATACCTGCAGGACTATATACTGAAGGTGCATGGCTATGCCGAAAGCGGCAAGCCCGCCAACGATTTCAGGCTCACGCCATGGGGCAAGTTTTTGCGGCGCTACTGGCTCGATGAGCTGCCGCAGCTCATCAATGTATTAAAGGGAGAGCTTAAGCTGGTGGGCGTAAGACCGATAAGCACCCGGTATTTTAAAGACATTCCGCCCGACCTGCAGGAAATGCGCCTAACGCAAAAGCCAGGCTGTATTCCGCCCTATGTGGCGCTCGACCGCAAATCGAACGTGGAAGCCGTGCTGCAGGCTGAGCGCGAATACCTGCTTGAAAAAATAAAACATCCTTACACTACCGATACCTTTTACTTCTTCAAAGCGCTGTTCAACATTATTTTTAAGCACAAGCGCAGCGCCTGAGCAGCGGGGCAGGGCGCCACGGTTTTTCTCAAATTGCCCTTTAATTCCCCATTCATCCTTTTTTCTTTAAAAACCGCCTTCTTTATTTAAGCAATAAATAATGGCGGTTTTCGACTTAAATATCTATCTTTAACACCCTATAAAACAGCCAATTCCCCTTATGTTAACATCTGTTTCCAGGTTTTTTGCATTGCTTTTTATAACGGGTATTGTTTTCAGCTCCTGCACCAATAAGAAAAAACTTATTTATTTTCAGGGGAACTCGGGTGCCGAGGCCCTTAGCAAGAGCTACAATCCTGTGATCAAGAGCGACGACATACTGTCCATTACGGTAATGGATATAGACCAGGATGCAGTGCGGCCTTTTAATATACCGGTAACGGCACAAAACCAAAACGTAGGCGGCTATGCACAGGGGGCGCCCACCCCGCCGGGCTACCTTGTAAATGCTGATGGTTATATCGATTTCCCGGTGATAGGCCGGTTAAAGCTGGCGGGCTTAACCCGCAGCGCCGCCATTGATACGCTTAAGAAAGGACTGGCGGGGTATGTAAAAAATCCAACCCTATTGCTGCGCATTTTAAATTACAAGGTTACCGTGCTGGGCGAGGTGCGCAACCCGGGCACCTTCACCATTCCCAACGAGCGCATTTCGCTGCCCGAAGCACTGGGCATAGCCGGCGACCTGCTCATCACCGGCGTAAGAAAAAACGTGCTGGTGATCCGCGAAACGGATGGCAAAAAAACCGAGATCAGGGTTGACCTTACTTCCAAGGAGTTATTCTCGTCGCCTGCATATTATTTAACGCAAAACGATGTGGTGTACGTGGAGCCCAACCGGGCAAAGATCAACTCATCGGTTGTAAATACCGCCAACGTAAGCCTTATCGTGTCCGTAGTGTCGCTGTTCGTTACCATGGCCGTGTTGTTTACCCGCTAACGATTTAAAATGGAATTAGAACAATATAATTTTTCTGTTGAAGAAACCCAGGAGAACAGCTTAAAGGATGTGCTGATCACTTACCTCTACAACTGGAAATGGTTTTTACTGAGTATTTTTGTGAGCCTTTTCCTGGGCTTTGTTTACCTGCGCTACCAGGCCCCGGTATATGAGGTTAATGCCAGCATACTGATTAAGGACGATAAGAAAGGCGGCAGCATTTCAGACGAGCTTTCGGCCTTTGAAGACCTTGGCATTCTCAAGAACGGGAAAAATATCGATAACGAGATCGAGATCCTGAAATCACGCTCGCTGATGACCCGCGTGGTAGATGAGCTGAAGCTCGATATCTCCTATTATTCCTTTGGGCGGCCCATTGAGCACGAACGCTTTTTTGACACGCCCATACTTGCAAACTTTGTTGCTTCCGACTCTTCCAAAAACAACAAGGTGTATGGCAACTGGATTGTGCTGCCGCATTCCAAAGATAAATTCACCTTAAAAAATGGCGATAACGGTGAGGTGCTGGGCGATTACAATTTTGGCCAGGCCATTAAAACCCCTTTTGGCACCCTGGTTTTTGCCACCACCCGTTTTTTTGCAGATACTTACCTCGACAACGATTTCAGGATCGTGCTGTCGCCGGTGGATGAGGTGGTGAACCGGTACCTGGCCTCCATTAAAATTGAGCCGGTGAACAAAACCTCCAACGCCATCACCATCAGCCTGCGCGATCCTGTGCCGGCCAAGGCCGTAGCCATTGTTGACAATCTTATCAAGCAGCATAACCTCGATGCTGTTGCCGATAAAAACCAGGTGAGCCGCAATACCGCCGATTTTATCAACGAGCGCATCAAGTACATTACCGGCGAGCTGTCGGACGTGGAAGGACAGGCCGAGGATTTTAAAGTGCGCTACAAGCTTACCGATGTGGAATCGGAGGCCAAGCTTTTTTTACAAACCGGCAGCGCCAGCGAGATGAACCAGCTGGACGTGACCACCCAGTTGCGCATTGCCGAGTTTATGAACGACTTCATTAAAAAGCATGATAGCCCCGGTGACCTTATTCCTGCCAACATAGGCCTGAGCGATGCGGCACTGTCGGTTCAGATTAACGATTACAATAAGCTGGTGCTTGAGCGCAACCGCCTTTTAAGGAATGCCGGCGAAAAAAACCCCGTGGTGGAAAACCTGAACAGCCAGATCCTTGGCATCCGCACATCGATCCGCGAAAGCCTGGTGAACCTGCAAAACACCCTGCAAATAAAAGTGCGCGAAATAGCAAGAAAAGAAAACGAGATCAATTCGCGCATTGGCACGGTGCCCAAGTACGAGCGCGAGTACCGCACCATACAGCGCCAGCAGCAGATTAAAGAGGCGCTGTATTTATACCTGCTGCAAAAGCGCGAAGAAACAAACATTGCGCTGGCCGTTACGGTGGCTAATGCCAAAATCATCGATCACGCTTACAGCACCGGCGAAATGGTGGCACCCAAAAAGCAGATCATTTATCTTACCTCGTTTTTAATAGGTCTTATTGTTCCCATTATTATTTTATACATTCTTGATTTGCTGGATACCAAGGTGCATGGCAAAAAAGATGTGGATAAGGTGAAGATCCCTTTCCTGGGAGATATTCCACAGTCAAAAGCCAAAGAGCACCTGGTGGTTACCACCAACAACCGCTCAAACATTGCCGAAGCATTCAGGCTGCTGCGCACCAACCTCGAGTTTATTACCTCCAACCGCAAAGAGCAGAGCAAAACCGTATTTGTAACCTCTACCATTGGCAAAGAGGGCAAATCGTACATCGCCTTAAACCTGGCGGCTTCCTTTGCCCTGTCGGGCAAAAAGGTGCTGCTCATAGGCACCGACCTGCGGGCTCCTAAAATACTGGCATACCTTGACCTGGCGGAAAGAAAAGGCCTGACCAATTACCTGGCCAGCGAAGGCGTGTTGCTGGAAGAGATCATTTTTCCCGCGCCAAATTTTACGGGCTTCGACATTTTGCCTTCGGGTCCCATTCCTCCCAATCCTGCCGAGCTGCTGATGCAGCACCGCGTGAAAGAGCTGTTTGAAACGGTGAAGCCGCGCTATGAATATATAATTGTGGATACGGCGCCAGTGGGGCTTGTGGCCGATACCCTGCTTTTGAGCGACTATGCCGATTGCACCGTGTTTGTGGCACGCGCCAATTATCTCGACAAACGCTTGCTGCGCATTGCTGAAACGCTGAACCGCGAAAAGCGCCTGCCTAACATGGCCGTTCTTATTAACGGCTCGGATTACAAACGCGGCTACGGTTATGGCTATGGTTACGGTTATGGCTACGGTTACGGAGGTTACGGCTATGGCCAGGAGAAAAAGAAATCGTTCTGGCGCCTGATCTTTAGCCGGCACCGCGCAGATTGAAGATTTTCCTTATAGCGAAACATTTTCTTAATTGTAATAGCCTTGTTACAATTAAAAGTTGAATTGTAACCTGTAATGCTTTGCGGTTGAAAGCTTGTCATCCTTAGCTTGGCGAAGGATGGTTAGACGAGCTCATAGCTGCCGGCTTACCATGAGAATGGAGGCAAGCTCGTGAAAGGTGCCGCAAAATTTACAGGCAATAAAAAATCCCCTTTGTATGATGACAAAGGGGATTTTTATTTTAATGGGATTAAGATTAATTCCTGAACAGGTTATACCGGTGGCCTAAACGACCCGGGGTTTTATAACCGGTTATCAGGTTAAAACGGTATACAATGCCTATTGAATGCATTAAATAATTGGATGATTTTGGATTAATAGCAAATTTGGCCATGCTTTGCGCATTAAAACCAAAACCTTTGTAAAACCATATGGTAAAGCCCAGGCCAATGTCAGCCATAATGCCGCTTTTGCTTACGTTTTTAATAGACGGTAATGCGCGGTAGGTGTAGCCAAGGCCGGCAATGGCATAAGGGCTGAAAGCCTTAGTGTCGCCAATCACTTCATTCAGGTCGTATTTCACGCAGGCGTCAAACGCAAACAGGCTGGCATCAAAAGGGCGTGGCCGATCATCGCTGCCACCCACCTTGCCTTTTTTTAATTTAGAGTAAGTAAAGCCTCCCTCAACGCTCCAGCCTTTTTCCAGGTATCCTTCAAGGGTTAAGCGGCTGGGAAAAGGAACAAGGCTCCAACCGTCCTTTACATCAAACAATTTTTTAAACGGCCGGCCATCATCGTCAATCACCACGCCGCTAATGCCGGCGGTCCAAACCATTTTCTGAATCTTGCGCAAGAATTTACTCCGGTGCTGGGCAGGTCCCTGGGCCGACATTTGCAAAATGCATGAAAGGAAAAGAAGGTTAAATAAAGCTTTTTTCAAAATATATCGGTATTTGTTAAGATTAGCTTAACAGCAAAGATAAACATTTTTATGTACCCTCAAAAAAGGTTTTAGACGTGTTTATACAATCGTTGATCGTACTTTTTATGAGCGGTGGAATTTTAAAAGCCGTTGTGCGCGGGCTAATACCTGTGCCGGTGTCCGAGCCTGTTGGGCGTTATGTAGCCCCTGAGCATGTTAAAGCGATAAATAATACCGATGCTATGTGCCAGGTAATTTCTGGAGGATGCCTTGTTTAAGGCGAATTTGGCAATGCTTTGCACATTCAGGCCCACGCCGCGATGGATCCACAGGTTAAAGCCAAGGCCTATGTTGGCTGTAATGGCGCTTTTGCGCTCGGCCAGCGATCGTTTGGTGTAGCCTAAGCCGCCAATGCCGTAAGGGCTGAAGGCCCGCGTTTCGCCGATCAGCTCGTTGAGATCGTATTTGGCATTAAGATCAATGGCAAAAAGAGAAACGGTGGAAGGCCGTAAAAATTTATCATTGCCCAGCGGCATGCCTTCTTTCAGGCGCATGTAAGTGTAGGATAATTCGGCGCTTACGCCGTAATTGATGTAGCCTTCCACTTTTGCCTGGGTAGGGAAGGGGAGCATGTTCCAGGTGTCTTTCACATCAAACAGGCCCTCAAACGCCCTGCCGTCGTCGTCAACCACCACAAAGCCGCCGCCCACGGTCCATACTACGCGCTGCAGCTTGCGGATAATTTTGTTTTTGTTCTGGCCGCGCCCCTGTGCCAATACATCAGAGGACAATCCAGTAAAAACCACAAAAATAAAAATGATTAAGTAGGAAGATGATTTCAAAGTGTGGTAAAATGCTATACGTGGTATGAACAAATTTAGCAAACCAAATCACACCACCAACCGCTTGTGGATTAAATTTTTATTATAAAATAAGAAGCAGGTTAACTTTTAATTAAAAGTTACATGTTCCGGCGGTACTGCCCGCCCACTTCAAACAAGGCTTTGGTGATCTGGCCCAGCGACATGTATTTTACAGCCTCCATCAGCTCCTTAAAAATATTTCGGTTTTGAATGGCGGCGTGTTGCAGTGCATGCACCATTTCATCATACTTATTCTTGTGTGATGCGTGCAGCTCGCCCAGCATGCTGATCTGGTATTCCTTTTCCTCGGTGGTGGAACGGATCACCTCTTTGGGGATAATGGTGGGGCTGCCTTTGCTCGACAGGAAGGTGTTTACCCCAATGATGGGATATTCGCCGGTATGCTTAAGGGTTTCGTAATACAGGCTCTCTTCCTGTATCTGCCCGCGCTGGTACATGGTTTCCATGGCGCCCAGCACGCCCCCGCGCTCCGAAATGCGATCGAATTCAGAAAGCACGGCTTCTTCCACCAGGTCAGTAAGCTCTTCAATAATAAACGAGCCTTGCAGCGGGTTTTCGTTTTTGGCCAGGCCCAGCTCGCGGTTAATGATGAGCTGGATGGCCATGGCCCTGCGTACCGATTCTTCGGTGGGTGTGGTGATGGCTTCGTCGTAAGCGTTTGTATGCAGCGAGTTGCAGTTGTCGTAAATGGCATAAAGCGCCTGCAGCGTGGTGCGAATGTCGTTAAAATCAATTTCCTGCGCGTGCAGCGAACGGCCCGACGTTTGAATGTGGTATTTCAGCATCTGGCTGCGCTCGTTGCCACCATAACGGTATTTCATGGCCTTCGACCAGATCCTGCGGCTCACACGGCCAATCACACTGTATTCGGGGTCAATGCCATTGCTGAAGAAGAATGAAAGGTTGGGAGCAAAATCATCAATGTGCATGCCACGGCTCAGGTAGTATTCTACAAAGGTAAACCCGTTGGCCAGTGTAAAGGCCAGCTGAGAAATAGGATTGGCGCCTGCTTCGGCGATGTGGTACCCGCTGATGCTTACCGAGTAAAAGTTACGCACTTTGTTGTCGATAAAATACTGCTGCACATCGCCCATTACGCGCAGGCTGAACTCGGTGCTGAAAATACAGGTGTTTTGCGCCTGGTCTTCCTTAAGTATATCGGCCTGCACGGTGCCGCGCACCTGCGACAGGGTTTGCACTTTTATTTTTTCATACACCTCTTTGGGCAGCACCTGATCGCCGGTAACGCCCAGCAGCATTAAGCCCAGGCCGTTGTTGCCATCGGGCAGCTCGCCCTGGTACCGGGGGCGTTTGGTGCCTTTGGCCTTGTAAATGGCTTCTATTTTTTTCTCCACTTCAGCTTCCAGTTGATGCTCTTTAATATATAACTCGCATTGCTGATCTATGGCGGCATTCATAAAAAAGGCCGCAATGGTGGGCGCCGGCCCGTTAATGGTCATAGAAACCGATGTTTTCGGATCGGCCAGGTTAAAGCCGCTGTACAATTTTTTAGCATCATCCAGGCAGCAGATGCTCACACCGCTGTTGCCTATCTTGCCGTAAATATCGGGGCGGTAGTCGGGGTCGTTGCCATAAAGGGTTACGCTGTCAAACGCGGTGCTGAGGCGCGCCGCCGGCAGGCCTTTGCTTACATAGTGAAAACGCTTGTTGGTACGCTCAGGCCCGCCTTCGCCCGCAAACATGCGGGTGGGGTCTTCGCCCTCGCGCTTAAACGGGTAGATGCCCGCGGTATAAGGAAAGTCACCGGGGTAGTTTTCCTGCAGGTTCCAGCTCAGAATATCGCCCCAGGCCGTGTATTTTGGCGAGGCAATTTTTGGCACCTGGGTGTGCGATAACGATTCGTAATGTGTTTTGATCTTTAATACTTTATCGCGCACTTTAAATTCATAAAACTCATCGCTGAACAGTTTTTTCTTGGTATCCCAGTTTTCTATCAGCTTTAAGTTATGCGGGTCAAGATCCAGCTTGGTTTTTTCAAAAGCCTCCTGCAATCCCTTTATGATCCGGTCTTTGTCGTCAATGGTCGATTCGGCCAGCGTGGCCATGGTTTTGTGAATGCCGTATAGCTTCTGCGCCACTTCGCTTTGCTGTGCGGCGCGGCGGTCGTAGCCGCGGTTGTTTTCGGAAATTTCGCTGAGGTAACGGGTTTTGGCCGGTGGAATGATGTAGATCTTTTCGCTCATTTCTTCCGTTACCATAAAGCTGGATTTCAGGTTGTTATTGCCTGTTTTTTCTACCAGCTTATCCATCACCGCCCGGTAAAGACGGTTCATGCCAGGATCGTTGAACTGCGAAGCAATGGTGCCAAACACCGGGATGTCCTCATCCACAATGTCCCACAGGTTATGGTTGCGCTTGTATTGTTTTTTTATGTCGCGGATGGCATCCAGCGCCCCGCGCTTGTCAAATTTATTCAACGCAATAATATCGGCAAAGTCGAGCATGTCTATCTTTTCGAGCTGGGTGGCCGCTCCGTATTCGGGCGTCATCACATACAAACTCATATTTGAGTGCTCAATAATTTCAGTGTCGCTTTGGCCAATGCCTGATGTTTCTAAAATAATAAGATCAAAATTGGCGGCCTTGCAGATGTTTACGGCATCCTGCACGTATTTGCTCAGGGCCAGGTTGCTTTGGCGGGTGGCCAACGAGCGCATATACACCCTGCTGTTGTTAATGGCGTTCATGCGAATACGGTCGCCCAGCAGCGCCCCGCCGGTTTTGCGCTTGGAGGGGTCTACCGAAATGATCGCAATTTGTTTGTCACGGAAATCGATGAGGAAGCGGCGCACCAGCTCATCCACCAGGCTCGATTTGCCTGCCCCGCCGGTGCCGGTAATGCCCAGCACGGGCGTAGTGGCCGTAGTGGCCTTTGTTTTGATATCGTTGAGAAGTTGGGTATTCTCCTCATTAAAATTTTCTGCCGCCGAAATAACGCGGGCAATGGATTTAAAATCTTTTTCGGAAAATTTGCTCACCTCCCCGTTCAGGTTAATGCCGGTAGGAAAGTCGCACTGGCGCAACAGGTCGTTGATCATGCCTTGCAGGCCAAGGGCACGTCCGTCATCGGGCGAATAGATACGCGTGATGCCATAGGCATGCAGCTCTTCAATTTCTGAGGGCAGAATTACCCCGCCACCGCCGCCAAACAGCTTAATGTGGGTGCAGTTTTTTTCTTTCAGCAGGTCGTACATGTATTTAAAGTACTCCACGTGTCCGCCCTGGTAGCTGGTTACGGCTATGGCGTTGGCATCTTCCTGTATGGCGCAGTTCACCACTTCCTGGGCGCTGCGGTCGTGCCCCAGGTGTATCACCTCGGCGCCGCTGCTTTGAATAATACGGCGCATGATGTTGATGGCAGCATCGTGCCCATCGAACAGGGCGGCGGCTGTTACAATACGTATTTTATGCTTGGACTGGTAGGGTTTGTTTTCTAGCATTGCATGAAAAAAATTGAGCCATAAAGCTAAGGTTTTTAGGCCGTTTTTTCAATTTTTTGTTGCTTTTACCCACTCTTTAACAGGCACGGCGGCCAGGTGGGAACCGAAAACGCCATGGATGCGATGAACCTGGAATGATAAACGGTTCAATAACTCAGGCAGGCATTTCGCACCGGTATAAAAGCAGATGGCCACGGTGTGATGCATTTGTACAACTTTTTGCACCAGATATAAAAGGCCGTTGTTTTTTCAGGGTCATTTTTCATTAACTTAGTTTTGAGTAACCCCATCGGGCCAATGTATTTATAAGTGCCCGAAAAAAATAACAACCATGAAATACTTATTTACATTTTGTTTTGTATTAACTGTTATGGCAGGCGCTGCCCAGGAGTTCCACTGCGGCACCGACCAGGCCATGAAAAAAATGTACGACAGCAACCCTGCCTTAAAAAAAGCCATGCTTCAGCGAAACCAGCAGCTGCAGGCGCAGAGCCAACGTAAAACCAGCAGCAGCTCGGCCACGTATGTAATTCCCATGGTATTTCATGTGTTGCACCAGGGTGGGCCCGAAAACATACTCGACGAACAGGTGAAAGATGCAGTGCGGATCCTCAACAGGGATTTTGCGCGCCAGAACCCGGATACCGTTGAGATCATACCGGAGTTTAAAAACCTGGCAGACTCCTCGAAGATACAGTTTGCCCTGGCTACGCTCGATCCCAATGGCAACTGCACCAATGGCATTGTGCATTACTACGACACAGATGCCGACTGGAACGACCAGTCGGCAACCTTGTATGGGTATACCTGGGATCCCACCCGCTACCTGAATGTTTATGTGGTGCGCAGCATTACGCTGGGTAATGGTTTTCCGGCAGTGGGGTATACCTATTATCCGGGAACCTTCACAGCCGGCTTCCCCGCCGATGCCATTGTGGTGCTGCACAACTACATTGGCTCCATTGGCACCAGCTCCTCGTTCCTCTCGCGGGTGCTTACGCACGAAACAGGTCATTGGCTCGGTCTGGCGCATGTTTTTGGTATGATGCAAACCGCTGGCATTGATTGCACCGACGATGATTTTATAAACGACACGCCACCCACCATTGGCTACGTTACCTGTCCCAATCCGCTCATCCCTTCTACCTATCAAACCTGCACGCCGGGCGTGAGCGAAAATTTCCAGAATTATATGGACTACTCGTATTGCTGCCGCATGTTTACCAAGGACCAGTGCCTGCGCATGCAAAGCACCATGCAAACCAATACCGCGGGCCGCGATAACCTGTGGACACCGGCCAACCTGCTTTCAACCGGTGTTACAAACCCCGGAGCCATTTGCGCACCCAATGCCGATTTTAAATACGATCGTTTTAAGATCTGCGCGGGCAACGCCGTTGCCTTCAACGATGCCTCGTGGGGCGGAACGGCTGCTACCTATAACTGGTCCTTCCCCGGCGGAACACCTTCCACCTCCACCTTTTCGGCGCCGGTGGTTACTTATGCCAATCCCGGCATTTATTCTGTTACTTACAGCTCGGCCAACTCTGCCGGCACAGCGCCGGCCGTTACCAAAAGCAATATTATTACCGTTACAAACGGCACCGCTTCCTATATCACCAATTGGAGCGACGGGTTTGAGAATCCCGGTATCTTTAGCAGCGACTGGACAGTGTTGAGCACCAGCGGCAGCGGCCTGTGGGAACGCAGCAATATGGCTTCCTACGCCGGATCTTTTTCGGCCATGCTGCCGCGGAAAAATAATACGCGCAAAGTGAGAAGCGCCCTGATAAGCCCTGCCGTGAACATCTCGGCAGTTGCCAGCCCTGTATTGGGCTTTAAAGTGGCAGCGGCCGAAGCGGCACCCAATCATGTGAACATGCTGAAAGTGCATGCCTCGGTTGACTGCGGAAATACCTGGGTGCAGCTGTATGGCAAATCAAGCGCCCAGCTGATTACCAGTGCGGTGATGAATCCCGATTTTATTCCGTCGGGCCTGGCAGAGTGGCGCAGCGAATACATCAGCCTTTCATCGCTGCAGCCCAACACCTCGGTAATTTTTAAATTTGAATACGTGCGCGATACCGTGGCGCCTGCCGCCAACCTGTATATCGATAACATTAATATTTCGAGTGTCACCGGCATTCTTCAAAATACGCCGGAACAATCCGGGCTCAGTGTGTTTCCAAACCCCTCGCACGGCGAGCTGAGCCTGTTGTACAACGCGCCCGTGGCCCAAAAAGTAACCGTTACTTTATCCGATCTGCTGGGCAGAACCCTGGAAACACTGGTTGAAAAAGAGGTAACGCCCGGCAGCCAGCTTCATTCCATTTCACTGAAAAATCATGCAGCCGGCATTTACCTGCTCAAAACAGAGCTGGATGGTGTGACCCACACACATAAATTATTAATAGAGAAATAACCCAATTAAACCCGGTTCATGAAACACATTATTACGATTGCCCTTGCTGTTTTTGCTTTGAGCGCAGCGGCACAGGAAAAACTGCATTGCGGCACCGATGCCGTGATGAAAACACTTTATGAAAAAAGGCCATATCTGAAGAATAACCTGGATGTTTTGAATAAAGCAGTTTCGGGTCAGCGGCGCGCAGTAGGCACCAATTATATAATCCCGGTGGTATTTCACATTCTGCACCAGGGTGGTCCTGAAAATATTTCGGATGCGCAGGTGATTGATGGCATGCGGATATTGAACCGTGACTTTGCAAAACAAAATCCCGACACCACCGATATTATCCCGGTGTTTAAAAACCTGGCCGATTCGGCCAGCATCCGTTTTGTGCTGGCCACCAAAGACCCCGCCGGCAACTGCACCAATGGCATCGTACACTACTACGATGCCGATACCGACTGGGCCGATACTTCGCCCACCATTTATTCATACACCTGGGACCCTACGCGTTACATGAATGTTTACATTGTAAGAACCATCAGCCTGAGCAGTGGTTTTGGCGCGGCAGGTTATACGTTTTTTCCCGGCACCTTTGGTCCCGGCGATCCGTTGGACGCCATTGTGGTGCTCAATAATTATTTTGGATCCATCGGCACCAGCTCTAATTTCCTGTCGCGTGTGCTTACGCACGAAGTGGGCCACTGGCTGGGGCTTTTCCACGTGTTTGGCGCCGGCAACGGAGCGGGAGTAGACTGCACAGGCGATGATTTTGTAAGCGATACGCCGCCCACCATCGGTTACCTGAGCTGCCCTAATCCAGCCATTCCTTCGCAATACCAAACCTGCACCCCGGGTGTGAGCGAAAATTTTCAGAACTACATGGATTATTCGTACTGCTGCCGCATGTTTACCACCGGCCAGTGCCAGCGTATGCAAAACACTTTGCAAAGCAACATTTCGTCGCGCGATAATTTGTGGAGCAATGCCAACCTGCTTTCCACCGGGGTGATCAATCCAACGGTTCCCTGTGTGCCAATAGCCGATTTTAAATATAACCGGGCCAAAACCTGTGCGGGCACACCGGTTACCTTTACCGATGCCTCGTGGAATGCTCCTCCCACGGCTTACAGCTGGTCATTTCCGGGCGGCAGTCCTGCCACTTCCACCTTTTCGGCACCGGTGGTTACCTACGCCAGTCCGGGTGTTTATTCGGTTACTTATTCCTCGTCCAACTCAGCGGGCAGTTCGGCCCCGGTTACCAAAAGCAATATTATTACTGTAACCAACAATACGGCACAATACACCGGCAACTGGAGCGAGGGTTTTGAAAACCTGGCGCAGGTAAATAACGACTGGACCTTTATAAGCTCTAATGGCAGCGCCAACTGGACCCGCTCGCCGGATGCCTTTTACAGCGGCATTTTCTGCGCCAAGCTCGATAAGGATAACAATACCCGGAAAACGGTGACGGCAATGATTGGCCCGGCGGTAAATATTTCGGGTGTGGCAGGCCCTGTGCTTACGTTTAAGCTGGCTGCCGCCGAAATGACCACCAACCATGTGAACACGCTGAAGGTATATGCCTCTGTTGACTGCGGCAACACCTGGACGCAGATATATAGCAAAAGCGGCCAGCTGCTCGTAACCACCAGCAACAACATGAGCGATTTTGTGCCATCGGGCCCGAGCGAATGGCGCACCGAAGCCATCAGCCTTTCATCGATCAGCGCGGCTACCTATGCCAACTTCAAATTTGAATACACGCGCGATACGATTGCCGGCGCCAACAATGTATATATCGATAATATTAATATCAGCGCCCCAACCTCGTTGCGCATCAATACCAGTGAAGCGCTGGAAGCACTGAAGTTATTTCCAAATCCGGCGAAGGGCGAATGCAGCGTGTCGTTCTCACTGCTTACTTCGCAAAGCGTAAAAATTACATTGAGCGATGTGCTGGGCCGGACCCTGGAGACGGCTGACATAAAAGACCTGCAGCCCGGAGAGCATGTGAGGCAGCTATCCTTACACAACCAGCCCCCTGGCGTTTACTTTATAAACCTGGAAACTGAAGGTGCCAGCTATACACGAAAGGTGCTGCGGGAAGAATAAACGGCTGTTTTAAATCCGGATCCCGGGTTTTATGCGGACAGTCTTTTGAGCCGGTAGCTTTTTATATAAAAAATGCCTACCATGATGAATCCCAGGCCAAAAGGAATGGCGGCCAGGTTTTTATAGTGGTTATTGTTAAAAAACTCCATCATCATCCAATAGCTGTTGGCCACAATCCAGAAAAAAATGGCCAGGTTTATAAACACGTCGGTGGAGCGGGCCGTTTTAAACACCAGGAAAACGGCCAGGAACAGGGTAGGCACCATCATTATGGCGCCCAGCCATTTCAATTCCAGCATCCAGCAGCTATCTTTAACCAGCCAGAACACGATGTGCAGGTTTTCGTATTTGCGTATTTTATCCAGCAGCTCCATAAATTTTGACCCAAAATTAAACTTTTACTTTATTTTTACGTCAAACCCTTAAAGTATAAATTTTGGCGCAGGTTGAAGACAGCACCATACTGGAATTATTTGGCAACGAGGCTACCCGCAACAGCGCGCTAAGCCATCTTATCAATAAATACCAGCAGCGGCTGTACTGGCACATCCGTAAAATAGTGATCGATCACGACGACAGTGACGATGTGCTGCAAAACACGTTTATAAAAGTGTGGAAAGGCCTCGAAAACTTTAAGGCCGAAAGCCAGCTGTATACCTGGCTTTACCGCATTGCCACCAACGAAGCGCTGAGCCTGCTGCGCCAGAAGCAGAAAAAACAAACAGCGTCTATACACCCCATTGAGTATGAATTGAGCAAAAACCTGGAAAGCGATCATTATTTTACAGGCGACGAAATTCAGCTCAAACTGCAGCAGGCCATTTTAACGCTGCCCGAAAAGCAGCGGTTGGTGTTTAACATGCGGTATTACGACGAGATGCCTTACGAGCAGATGTCGGAAATACTGGAAACCTCGGTGGGGGCGCTGAAAGCCAGCTACCACATTGCTGCAAAAAAAATTGAGGAGTTATTGGTAAACACTTAAACTTTGTAAACAGAACAGCATCAAACAGTATTGTGAGCCAGGAAAAAGAAAATACGGAGTTTAACCGGCAGCCAAACAGTTTTAGCCTGCCCGACGGCTATTTTAGTGAGTCGGCCGGTCAACTGCTGCATAAAATGGCCTGGCTCGAAGAGCACCGGCAATTTCCGGCGCTGCTCAACCTGGCCCGCCGGCCTGGCTTTATTATTCCCACGGATTATTTTAATAATTGCGAACAAAGACTGGAGCTGCTGAACTGTCCGGCCTTATCGGCCCTGCCAAAGCAGTTTCCGTTTAAAATGCCCGATGGATACATGGAAACGATTGCGGCAAAAGAACTTGCACGCATGAGTGATAAAGAACTGCAGCCGGACTTGGGTACAAAACAAAATACATTTGCCGTTACCGAAAATTATTTTTCAGAAAGTGCAGACCGGCTTCATCGCCAGCTGGCAGTAAAAAAACGGCCGGCTCGGGTGATCAGCTTCGTGCGCAGAGCATGGGTGGCTGCAGCTGCCCTGTTAGTAATGGCTTTGGGATTCTGGATTTATACAGTATCAATAAAGCCTGTTGAGGTAAAAGATTGCGGCACCATTGCCTGCGTGGATAAAAACGACCTGCTGAAAAGTAAAAATCTGGAGAACCTTGATTCGGAAGAATTGCTGGAACTGGTTAACTCCCAAAAACTGGAGGAAAAATTAAACACGGGGTCCACGCAATTGCCTGAAAAAAAAGACCCGGGTAACGTGAACGACAGCGCCGAAGATGAACTGCTGATGGACGAGATTTGACATGAATGCACTGATAAAAATAACGCTTGTTTTTTTGATTGGCATGTTGCCGCTGGCGTCGTTGTCGCAGGGCGACAGGGACAAAGTGGAGCTGCTGCGCACAGCCTTTATCACCAAAAAACTGGAACTGAGCGGAACGGAGTCCGACAAATTCTGGCCGGTATATAACGAGTATAACGACAAGGTAAAAGCCATTCGCAAAAACCTGAGGCAGAGTTACCGGAAAAAAACAGAGCCCATCAGCGATGCCGATGCCGAAGAGCTTTACCAGCTGGATATGGCCTCTAAACAGGCCGAAGCGGATGTGCACAAACAATACGGCGAAAAGATAAAAAACATCATCGGGGCGAAGCGCTATGTGCGCCTGCGGGTGGCCGAAGAGGAATTCAGGCGGGAAATGATCAACAGCCTTAAAGAAAAAACGACGGATTGAAAAACACAGCTTATAATTATAAAGCGCTGCTGCTGGCTGGCGCTCTTTTTTTATTTAACGGCGGTGCGCAATCGCAAACTTCGTATGAGGCTACGGGAGCTAAAACGCCCAAACATTACTTTAACACGGTTATTACGCTGGATGCCTACCGCAAGCCTGAGAAAAACCTGAAGGACACTCAGGATTATATCAGCCGGCGCTTAAAAACATATGGCGTGAGGCAGTTCGATCTTTCATTCTGCACACCATTAATCACCATTGATGATAACAGCGATACGACGGTGATCAAAAACTCGCACATCCTGCTCACGGGTAATTACACCGTGCTCAGGCCAGCTTTTTCAGGTATCAGCGATCATAAGCTGGTGAAGCTGGGAGTGGGGATCCGTTACATATTTAATACCGGCAAAAAAGGTGTTTGGTTTATCGATGCCGCGCCCTTTGTTACCAAAGATGTAAGCTTCGATTCAAAAGGTTATTTCCGGCTGGCCAGCACGCTCATATACAGCCACAATGTGAGCGATCGCTTTAATGTGCGCCTGGGTGTTACCAAATCGTTTTTATGGGGCAACCGTTTTTACTGGCCCTTTATTGGGGTGCGTTTTGGGCGGCTCGATAAAACCAATTTCAGCATCCAGTTTCCGCGTTATATCAGCCTCAATGTGCCGGTGAGTTCCCGCTTCCTGTTCAGCGTTTATTCAAGGGCGCAAGGGGGCATGTATAATTTTTCCAACCACGATTCGCTGTATTTCCGGAAGCAGGACGCCACCTTCAGTTTTACGCGCTATGAGATCAATACCGGCTTCCGGTTCGATTTCAGGTTCGGAAAGAATTTTGGGTTATACATAGCCCTGGGTGCCAGCACGCGCAACAACATTACTTTTTACTCAGAGCGGGCCAATAAAAACAGGCCGCGACAGCCTTACCGCACTTATTTTTATTCCGAAAAGGCCAATCCATCGCTTTACCTTAACCTGGGCTGTGTGATTAAGTTTGGCAAAACAAAAAGTTATTTCAACAATAAAAACATTTACGACGCCATTAACCTGAACAGCACCATGGACGAAAATGGTAATGCACAGATTCCGCTTACGCCTAAAAAGCGCCGGTCGGACAACAACCTCGAGTCGCTGAAAGACCTGATGGATTATAATGACTTTTAATTGAAACGCTTTTTTTGAGAATGATCGGGCGATGAAGGCAGGTTTACGTTCAAACCTGGCCGCGGTTATTTTTATTACCTTTGGCAAAATGCCAAAACGATGTTCTGTTTTTGTATGCTATTGCCTGTTGCTGGCAAATATCGTTTTTGCGCAGCACGATTCGTTAAGCCCTACTGATTATAAACCACGTCGTGCGGTATTGTTTTCATCAGGCGCCGTGCTTACCATAGGCTCGCTGGTATACCTTAACCAGGCATGGTATAGCGAGTACAGTTCGGGAGGATTTCATTTTTTTAATGATAATGAGGAATGGCTGCAAATGGATAAAGCAGGGCACTTTTTTACTACCTACCAAACCGGCCGGCTCATGATGGAAGCCTTTGAATGGGCGGGCTATCCCAAAAAGAAACAGCTGCTGGGTGGTACCATTGGGTTTGGTTATATGACGGCCATTGAAGTAATGGATGGCTTCAGCAGCGGCTGGGGCTTTTCGTGGGGCGATGAGCTGGCAAACGGGCTGGGTGCTTCAACGGCTATGCTGCAAAAGGCATGTTGGAACGAGCAGCGCATTCAGCTTAAATTTTCGTATGCACAAAGCGGCCTGGCCAAATACAATCCTTCCTTATTGGGCAAAACGCCCTACACGCAGGTGCTAAAGGATTATAATGCGCAAACCCTCTGGCTGAGCATCAACCCATCGGCATTTATGCGCAGGGGCACCCGATTTCCCAAATGGCTGAGCATTGCCGGCGGGTATAGCGCCTATGGCATGCTGGGCGCTTTCGGCAATAATTTTGTGGTGCAAAACGGGCAGGGGCAGGTACTCAAAATTGAGCGGGAGAGGCGTTTTTACCTGAGCCTGGATGTGGACCTGACACGCATTCGCACCCGCTCAAAGTTTTTAAAAGGACTTTTTTCGGTGATCAACATTCTTAAATTTCCGGCACCGGCGCTGCAGTTCAGCAATAAAGGGCTGAGGTTTTATTATCTGTATTATTAGCCACTAATTAATCTGAAATATGGTGTATCAGAATAATGTTGGAAATAGCCGCTCGGGTCTCTGAAAATTGTGGTTTTGCGTTAGGGATAGAACGGAAAGCCCGCAGCACCGATAATTAACGGGGCGAGGACTTGCAGCGATAGCCCGGGCCTCATAAAGCGAGCGAACAAGTAATAACCCAGGGTGAGCTCTGCTTTATGGGGCAACGCCCAAATAATATGGATGACGAAATAGCTTGATGATATTCTTTATATAAAAATATCAACATTATTCACAAACATCATAACCTGAAATGTATGTACCATGCTTGTTATTGGTGTCATTCGTGGCGGTTCTATCTTAATTGTCTGTTGAAAACTCAGCCTTGATTTTACCGCAAATACCCCTACTTTTAAAAAGGCCTAAATTCATTTAAAATTTTACCTATGGCTATAAACGAAAAAGAAGAAACAGAGAAGCTGTATTATTCCATCAGCGAAGTTTCTGAACTGTTCGATCTGAATGCCAGTACGCTCCGTTTCTGGGAAAAGGAATTTGATGTATTAAAACCCACTAAGAACAAAAAAGGCAACAGGGCGTTCACTAAAAAGGATATTGAATACATCCGGCAGATTGTGGACCTGGTGAAACACCAGGGTTTTACCATTAATGGCGCCAAAGAGCAGCTCAGGCACAAAGGCAGCGCTAAGCCAAACACAACGGCCAATGCCGAAGTGATTGAAAAGCTCAAAACCATCCGGGCAAAATTAATTGACTTGAGAGACGGGGATCTGGAGTAAACGACAGCTTAAAATTTAACCGTAAAATTTATACATCATGGAGAACACAAACAACCCTCAGCCGGTGGCTGCGCAGGACAATGGAAAAACAGTTGCCCTTGTAAGTTATTTTACCCTTATTGGCTGGATTGTGGCACTTATTATGCACGGCAGCAACAAAACCCGCCTGGGCGCTTACCACCTGCGGCAAATGCTGGGGCTCATGATCATGGCGCTGGCGGTGGGCATATTAACGTTGCCTTTAATCATGATCCCTTTTTTAGGCTGGGGTATTTTGTGGCTGCTGCGCGTTGGCCTGCTGGTGCTTTGGATCATGGGACTGATAGCCGCCGCCAACGGCGAAGAAAAGCCGATGCCCATTGTTGGCGAGCTTTTTCAGAAATGGTTTGCCGGCCTTGGCGTTTAACCAAACAATTTTATTTTTAACCAGAAAGCGGGTTTTTCCCGCTTTTTTTTATGCCCAAAAATGCCCCGGAGCCCACACCATGTAGTTGAATTTTAGTACTTTTGAGCCCATGATAAAACCCTGCCTAAGCCTTACAGGCGCTTTTGCCTGTTTGTTTTTAACAGCCTGCCAGCCCGGAGCCGCTCCCGAAAAAAGTAAAACCGCGCCGCCGGTTGATTCGCTGGCAGCAGTAAAACGGGCTGCCGATTCGTTAGCCGCCGCCGCAAAACAATTTAACACCGATAATTATTATCACAATGTTACTGCGGTGCTGGGTGGCCAGGCTGGTAGGGCCAATAACCTGAATTACCTGTTTGATACGGTGGCCTGGGCGCGCCACGCCCGGTTTATCGACAGCAGCTGGGCCAGGCTCGAAAGAAACAGGCTAAACGCCATGAAAGAGTGGGGCCGCAAAGAATTTGCAAAACCCAATGCCGAAGCCAAAGTGGTGTTTTATCCATTCAGCGGGCCCGATTATCTTACAGCCAATGCTTTCTTTCCTGAAGCGGATACCTATATCATGCTTGGCCTTGAGCCGGTGGGCAAGCTGCCTGACCTGGGCAATTTTAAAAAAGGCGAGGCTGCCGATTACGCGGGCGATTTTAAGCAATCGCTGGGCGACATTTTTGATAAGAGCTATTTCATCACCAAAAAAATGCTCAACGATTTTCAGTCGCAAAAAGTGAACGGCTTACTGCCCGTTCTTTCCTTCTTCATCCAAAAATCGGGCAACGACCTGCTGGATGTGAAGTACCTGGTGCGTTACGAGCAGGATAGCATCAGCGTGGTGGATTATGACTTTAAAAGCGAGGAACGCAAGCCCTTTGGCGTGATGATAAAATTTGTGCAGGATGGCCGGGAAAAAAGCGTGTATTATTTTAAATACGACGTGAGCGATAAGTTATTTAACGATACCACCGTGTTTTATAAATTTATAAACGAGCGCACGCAAAATTGCATCACCTATATCAAAAGCGCGTCTTATCTGCTGCATGCCAATTTTATGAGCAACATGCGCAGCCTCATCCTGCGCAACTCCATTGCCCTGGTGCAGGACGATACAGGCATACCTTACAGCTACATTGATAAGGAAAATAAATTTGACATTAAGCTGTATGGCCAGTACACAAAGCCCGTAAGCGACTTCCCTTACCTGAGCCTGCAAAAACCGCTGCAGGAAGCCTTTAAAAAAGACAGCGCCAATGTGGGCAAGCTGCCGTTTCACCTGGGTTACCATTGGGGCACCAAAAAAGACATTATCATTTTTGCACAGCGAAAAGCCAATTCCTGACCTCATTGCACACCTCTTATCAGTTTTATGTTTACAATCGATACGCACACTCACATCATCCCAAAGGAACTGCCTGATTTTTCGAAGAAATTCGGCTATGGCGAATTTATTACGCTTCAGCATCACGAACCTGGTAAGGCCTGGATGATGCAGGGCAGCAAGCGCTTTCGTGAAATACTGGCCAATTGCTGGGATGCCGATGTACGCCTTCGCGAAATGGAGGAGCACAAGGCCGATATGCAGGTAATATGCACCATTCCTGTTATGTTTAGCTACTGGGCCAAAGCGGCCGACTGCCTGGAGCTAAGCAAATTTTTAAACGACGACATTGCCGCTACGGTAAACAAACACCCCGGCAAATTTATTGGCCTGGCCACCGTGCCCATGCAGGATACGGCGCTGGCGGTGAAAGAGCTGGAGCGCTGCATGCAGAACGGCTACAAGGGCGTGCAGATTGGGAGTAATGTAAACAACCTTAACCTGAGCGAGCCGCAGTTTGACGAATTTTTTGCGGCCTGTGAAAGTCTTAACGCCGCTGTTTTAATTCACCCATGGCAAATGATGGGGCAGGAGCACATGGGCAAGTACTGGCTGCCGTGGCTGGTGGGCATGCCGGCCGAAATAAGCCGTGCCATCTGCAGCATGATCTTTGGCGGCGTGTTCGAAAAATATAAAAAGCTAAAAGTGTGTTTTGCACACGGGGGCGGCTCTTTTTTACCTACCATTAGCCGCATTGAGCATGGCTGGGAGTGCCGCCCCGACCTGGTGGCTATCGATAATCCCGTAAACCCAAAAGAATACCTGGGTAAGTTTTGGGTAGACAGCCATGTGTGCGATCATAAAATGCTGCAGTATGTTATTGATCTTGTGGGGGCCGATAAGGTGATGCAGGGCAGCGATTATCCTTTTCCGCTGGGTGAGGCTGTACCCGGCGAACTGGTGCGCACTGCGCCGTTAAAGGATGATGAAAAGGAAAAGGTATTGGGACTGAGCGCCAAAACCTGGCTGGGATTATAGGTAATGTGCTTTTAAGCCGGAAGCACTTTGGTAAGCACAAAAAACAACAGGATCAAACAAAAGCCAAGCGGAATGCCGATCACATTGGTGAGCGTTAATTTGTTTTTGCGCTGGTAACGCCCAAGTATCAGCGAGTAGGTAAGGTACTGACCCAGTGTAAAGCCGCTGAAGTAAATAAAAAAAGCAACCCAATTGCCGGGGGCTTTCATCCATTCAAAGTTATAAGCGCCTTCGTCGATAAAAAACAGGAAGAAGATTACTAAGATGCTGCAGGAAACGGTTTTTAAAAGCTGCCCGCTGTTTTTGTGCGAATAAATTGCTGCTGTGGTCATGCTGCGAAATTTGTTGTAGTTATAACGCAAAAAGACAGGGTTTATTGCCTGCGGCAGAATACCGTAAGAGCTACTGCCGGGTCACCAGCGCAAAATTACCGTCGATCTTAAACTTCCAGCCGCTTTCGAAAATGCGCGGCAAAAACCGCTTGTAAAGCATCATGCGGGCATTCTCCACATTTTCATCCTCATCGTCGCGGCCCACGGCGTTAAATTCATACACGTTTACCTTCGGATGCTCTTTCATGTAGTTTTTTACGATCTCCACAATGGTGTTCATCACCTGGTATACTTCGCCGCGGTTGGTGGTAATGTATTCCTCGCCTTCAAACTCATCGTTCACCACGCCAAATACAATGTTGGCATGAAGGATGTTATCCTGCAACCTGCCGAACCTTACTTCGTAACGAAGGCCGCTTTTTGTGTTAAAATAATAGAGTCCCGCGCTGGGAATGTTGGGAAACTCAATGGGCAATATGTTTAAGTAGTGGGAACTCAAAAATAAATTTTGAAATTTTTTAAGTGGTGATAGCCGTTTTTTTCCTGAAACGCTCAGCTGGGATCAGCTCTTTCTGGCCGTTGCTGTAGTCATAAAATCCCTTGCCTGTTTTTACGCCCAGGTGGCCGGCAGCCACCATGTTTATCAGCAGCGGGCTCGGCGCGTATTTAGGATTGCCGAAGCCGTTTTGCAGCACGCGCAAAATATTCAGGCACACGTCAAGCCCGATAAAATCGGCCAGCTGCAGGGGGCCCATAGGGTGCGCCATGCCCAGCTTCATAACGGTGTCAATGTCTTCTACGCTGGCCACTCCCTCGCTCAGGGTAATAATGGCCTCGTTAATCATCGGGATCAATATTTTATTGGCCACAAAGCCCGGCGAGTCGTTTACTTCCACCGGTATTTTGTTCAGCTTTTTCGAGGTTTCCATAATTAGCTCACAGGTCTCGTCGCTGGTGCTGTAGCCGCGGATTACTTCCACCAGCTTCATTACCGGCACCGGGTTCATAAAGTGCATGCCGATCACTTTTTCGGGCCGCCTGGTAGCAGCAGCAATCTGTGTGATGGAAATGGAAGAGGTGTTGCTAGCCAGTATGGCCGCCGGGGGGCAGATCTCATCCAGCTGCTTAAACAGCTTCAGCTTTAGCTCTACGTTTTCAATAGCGGCTTCCACTACCAGGTCGGTAGCAGCAGCGGCTTTGGAAAGATCGGTATGGGTGGTAATGTTTTTTAAGGCGGCGGCTTTTTGTTCGGCGCTGATGCTGCCTTTTTGCACTTGTCGTTCCAGGTTCTTATCAATGGTAGCAATTGCTTTCTGGAGGGCGTTTTCATTTATATCAACCAGGCTAACACTGTAGCCGCACTGTGCAAACGCGTGCGCTATCCCGTTGCCCATCGTACCACTCCCAATCACCGTAACGTTCTTCATGTCTGTATTTTAAAGCACTAAAGCTAGGTCAGAATTTCGGTTTATACAAAGAAAATTTTAAACACACTTTTCAAAAACCAAACGCTGAGATCTTTAGCGCTGTTGTTGTTTAACAAGATACGGACATTGATCGGCGGCGGATTTACTGCCGACGGTATTTATTTGGAAGGGCTGAAAGACTTACACAGCAAGATGTTGGGATAAACGGCCTGCTAATAAAAAACCCCGGCAGCCTGGCTCCGGGGTTTTTCTAAAACGATTAATTGTTTATCAGTTAGTTGGTAATGCTAATCTTTTTTTCAAGCTCCTCAATATAGGCTTTAAAACGCTTATCGGTATCCATCAGGTTGTTTACAGTGCGGCAGGCGTGCAGCACAGTGGCATGGTCTTTACCGCCGCAATGCATGCCAATCGTAGCCAGCGATGACTTGGTCATGCTCTTGGCAAAATACATGGCTATCTGGCGGGCCTGCACCACTTCGCGCTTGCGCGTTTTTGATTTCATGGTGTCAATGGCCAGGTCAAAGTAATCACACACCACTTTCTGGATATAATCGATAGAAACCTCGCGGGCTGTGCTTTTTACAAATTTGTCGATCATGGTTTTGGCCAGGTCGAGCGTAATGGTTTTTTTGTTCAGGCTCGATTGCGCCAGCAACGAGATCAGGGCGCCTTCGAGCTCGCGCACGTTGGAGGTAATGCTGTAAGCCAGATATTCGTTCACTTCCCGTGGCAGCTGAATGCCTTCGTTATATACCTTTTTATCGAGAATGGCAATGCGGGTTTCGAGCCCCGGAGGCTGCAGGTCGGCGCTCAGGCCCCATTTAAAGCGCGACAACAGGCGCTGCTCAATGCCTTGTATGTCTACCGGTGCGCGATCGGCCGTAAGGATGATCTGCTTGCCCAGCTGGTGCAGGTGATTGAAAATGTGAAAGAACACATCCTGCGTTTTTTCCTTGCCTGCAAAATACTGTACGTCGTCAATGATCAGCACATCGATCATCTGGTAGAAGTGAACAAAATCGTTTTGATTATTGTTCTTGATGGATTCGATGAACTGGGTAATGAATTTTTCGGACTGAACATACAGTACAGTTTTGTTGGGATAGTTCTTTTTTACTTCAATGCCAATGGCCTGCGCTAAGTGCGTTTTGCCCAAACCTACACCGCCGTATAATAATAAGGGGTTAAAGGCGTTGCCGCCCGGCTTTTGTGCCACCGCATACCCTGCGCTGCGCGACAGGCGGTTGCAATCGCCCTCCACAAAATTCTCGAAGCTGTAGTTAGGGTTGAGCTGCGACTCTACCTGCACTTTTTTAAGACCCGGAATTACAAAAGGATTTTTAATGGGATTGGAACCGATATCAATAGGCATTGATACCGAAGGGTTTTTTAAGTTGGTGTTGATGTTAGGCAGTTTAAAGGTAATGGGTGTTTCCGTTTTTCCGGAAGCATTGTCCATAATGATGTTATATTCCAGCCTGCCATCAGGGCCAAGCTCTTTTCTGATTACTTTTTTAATTAAGGTGATGTAATGCTCTTCTATCCATTCGTAAAAAAATTGTGAAGGAACCTGGATGGTTAATACGTTATTGTTAATTTTTATAGGCTTAATTGGTTCAAACCATGTTTTAAAATTCTGAGGGCTAACATTATCTTTTACTATCTCGAGGCAACCATTCCAAACTTGCTCTGCAGTTTTTTCTTTCATCATGTTGAATAAAAAAGTTTTAAATATTTTGTTGTTATAACGAGTTAACCTAAACGTGTTTGTAAATATAATGGGATTATTTGTGTTTGCAACAAAAAAACCTAAAAAAAAGTTCCTGAAAATTTAGAGGCCGGATTTGGATTTTAGTTATTTTTTTAGTTAGGCCCTTTTAAATTTTATGGGGGGTGTTGTTTTGTAAAATTTTTTTGTTATACTCTGAAAAGCATACATTTAT
This sequence comes from Bacteroidia bacterium, assembly GCA_044221905.1. Lineage (GTDB taxonomy): Bacteria > Bacteroidota > Bacteroidia > B-17B0 > Aurantibacillaceae > Aurantibacillus. The sequence goes on along the minus strand of JBGAOE010000001.1, from coordinate 717,379 downwards.
TTTACCGAGCCAGATGCCTGCCCAACCCATTTGCGTGATGTGCACTTCATTCCCGTCTTTGTTTTTTATCGATGCCGGCTGATCGAGAAATGTGTGGGTATGCCCGCCAATAATGAGATCTATGCCGCTCGATTGTTGCGCGAGAGCCATGTCGGAAATTTTATTGGAGTCGTAATTATATCCGAGATGCGACAAGCAAATTACATAATCGCATTTTTCATCGTGCTTTAAAACCGATGCAATGTTGTTTGCACTTGCAACCGGATCGTTGTAAATTATTGCGCCAACATATTTTTTATCCACCAGGTTTTCGAGCTCAATACCCACTCCCAAAACACCAATTTTGAGGTGACCTTTTTTGTAAATTTTATACGGAAAAATTTTTTTATTCCGCCAAAGTTCCGTACTGTCAAAATTGTAATTGCAGTTTATAAAATCAAATGAGGCATGTGGCATCTGTTCCAGTATATTCTGGCAGCCAAGGTCAAAATCGTGATTGCCAAATGTGGTGGCGTCGTATCTCATCAGGCTCATAAGCTTATACTCCACCTCGCCGTGATAATAGTTAAAATAAGGCGTGCCCTGGAATATATCGCCCGCGTCGAGCAGCAGCACATTGTGTTGTTGCTGCCGTATGGTTTCTATTAATGCTGCTCTTCGGGCAAAACCGCCCTCGCCCCCATGCCGGGCATCATTGGCCGGAAAAGGCTCTATGCGGCTGTGCTGATCGTTGGTGTAAAGAATAGTGAGCTGCGTAAAGCCTTTGTGATGCAGCAGCTCATCCTGCGCCCGGCCGCTTAAGCCATAAACACCGGCTGCCGCACCAAGCGCATACTTAATAAAATCGCGCCTATTTTGAAATTTCGAGCCGCTCATCGCTGTATGGCATAATTGTTTTTCCCTGCCGCTGCAGGTGTTCGCAATAAAGTATAATAGCGTCGCGTACCTTCAGGCCGGTGGCTTTCCGGCTTACCGGGTTCTGCAAAAAAACAAAATTATCGCCTCCGTTGGCCAGGTAATCGCTCGTAATAATACAATAGGTTTTTAAAGGATCAATCGCCTGCCCGTTTATTAAAAAAGAAGTCACCGTGTTATTCATCAGCTTTATGGCTGCGCCGGCGTAGGAATGTTTTTTTTCTTCAAACAAGGGAATAAAACCAGGCAGTTTCCGGCCGCTGATATACAATACAGTCATTTCATTTTCGAAGGGCATCAGCTCAAAAACAGTGCCCACCTTAATATCGCCTTTTGGCAGGTTTATGCGCAGGCTCCCTCGGTTCACAATAATCAAAGGCGTTTCGCCGTTTTTTAAAATGCTGTCGCTGGCATACTTTAGCGCATCGCACACAAAGTTGCCGAGCTCGCTTTGTTCGTTGTTTCTTGTGAGTGCGCTGCCTGTTGTGGCAATAATCCTGTCCGTTTCGGCATCCACCCGTTTTTTATAGGCGGCCAGCGTTGAGCCAATGGCCGGGCTTTCGTTTTTTTCTTTTAAAGCATAATGCTCAAACTCCTGCTTTTGCGTCTGGTAGTGCCGGTTGCAGGCTATCAGCAGCAAAACCGGCAATGCATATAAGAGCCCTGGCCTCATCTAAGTATAAGTGATGAATAAATTTAGGGCTTAAATTTTATAAACTGTTTAAATTTGTGCAAATAATAAGTTATATGATTAAAGCAGAAACCAGGATAAGGGTTCGGTATGGCGAGACAGACCAGATGGGTTATGCCTATTATGGCATCTATGCACAGTATTACGAAGTGGGCAGGGTAGAGGCCATGCGACTTTTGGGCTTTAGTTATAAGGAGGTGGAGGCAAGGGGCATTTTATTGCCCGTGGTGGATTTTACCATTCACTATAAAAAGCCTGCGTTTTACGACGATGAGCTTACCATTGTTACGTCATTAAAAACGAAGCCCTCGGGCATACGGCTGCCGTTTGATTACGAATGCTACAATTCGGCCGGCGAGCTTTTAAATACAGGTAAGGTAACACTGGTTTGTGTGGACAAGGCCACTTACAAGCCCTGCTCATTACCGGGCTGGTTCAGCCAGGCCTTCGATCCTTTTTTTCCATAACTGGTGCTTAAATTATTATTAACTTCGCTCATTCAAAATACAAACATGATCTCGACCCGAAAAATACAGATGGTGGACCTGAAAGGCCAGTACGAAAAGATAAAAGAGGAAGTGGATGCCGGCATTCAGCAGGTGATTAATTCAACGGCATTTATCAACGGCCCTGCGGTAAAAGAATTCCAGGCCGACCTGGAAGCTTACCTGAACGTAAAACATGTGATCCCCTGCGCCAACGGCACCGATGCACTGCAAATAGCCATGATGGCCCTTGGCCTGAAACCCGGTGATGAGGTGATTACCGCCAGCTTTACCTACGTAGCCACTGCCGAAGTAATAGGCCTGCTGGGCCTTACCCCGGTGCTGGTGGATGTGGACCCTGATACATTTAATATTGATGTGGCTGCCGTAGAGCGCAACATCACTCCAAAAACAAAAGCCATTGTGCCGGTGCACCTGTTTGGCCAGTGTGCCGATATGGAGCGCTTAATGGCGCTTGCCAAAAAACACAGCCTGTATGTGATCGAAGATGTGGCGCAGGCCATTGGCGCAGATTATACGTTTGCTGACGGAAGAAAAGCAAAGGCAGGCACGATTGGCACTGTTGGCTGCACTTCCTTTTTCCCGAGCAAAAACCTGGGCTGCTATGGCGACGGCGGAGCCATGTACACCAACGACGATGAGCTGGCTAAAAAGCTGCGCATGGTGTCGCACCACGGCCAGAGCATGTTGTATAAGCACGACGTGGTGGGTGTTAATTCGCGCCTCGACACCATTCAGGCAGTGGTGCTCAAGGCCAAATTAAAACACCTCGATGAGTATGCGGCCGCCCGGAATCAGGCTGCGGCTTTTTATGACAAGGCTTTTGAAGGCCACGCTAAATTAACAACACCGGTGCGCGCTAAAAATTCAACACACGTGTTTCACCAATACACCCTAAAGCTGAATGGTGTGGACAGGGCCAGGCTGCGTGAGCAGCTTGCCGAGCGTGGCATTCCGGCCATGGTGTATTACCCCATTCCGCTGCACATGCAAAATGCATTTGCAAGCGACCGCTTTAAGGCGGGCGATTTTCCGGTTACCGAAACCTTATGCGACTGCGTGCTCTCATTGCCGATGCACACCGAGCTGGAGGAGGACACGCTGCAGTTTATCACCAATGCGGTACTGGATTTAATCAAATAAAACGCGGTACATTTATTCCTTAATCATTTATCAGTTTTGCGCTGAATTAAATAAAGTATGAAAATTACAGTTATTGGCACCGGTTATGTGGGCCTGGTTACAGGCACTTGTTTTGCCGAAGTGGGTATGGATGTAACTTGCGTTGACATCGACCAGAAAAAAATAGACAACCTCAAAAAAGGCATTCTGCCTATTTATGAGCCCGGCCTGGAGGAAATGGTGCTGCGCAATTCCCAGAAAAAGCGCCTTCATTTTTCCACCTCTCTAAAGGAGAGCATTGCCGATACCGAAGTGGCGTTTATTGCCGTGGGCACACCGCCCGATGAAGACGGCTCGGCCGATCTTAAATACGTATTGGGCGTAGCTGCCGATATTGGGCAGCACATGCAAAAGCCCTTAGTGGTGGTTACCAAATCAACCGTGCCGGTAACTACTGCCGAAAAAGTGCGCAAAGCCGTGCAAACAGAATTGGACAAGCGCGGTGCAGCCCTCGATTTTTACGTGGCGTCTAATCCCGAGTTTTTAAAGGAAGGTGCGGCCATCGAAGATTTTATGAAACCCGACCGCATTGTGGTGGGCACCGATCGCAAAGAGGCCGAGGAGATTATGACCCGGCTGTACAAGCCGTTTTTGATGAACGGGCACCCGATCATTTTTATGGACATTCCAAGCGCTGAAATGACCAAGTACGCCGCTAATGCCATGCTGGCCACCAAGATCAGCTTTATGAACGACGTGGCCAACCTGTGCGAAATTATGGGTGCCGATGTAAACATGGTGCGCCGCGGCATTGGCAGCGATACACGCATTGGCCCTAAATTTATTTACGCCGGTGTAGGATACGGCGGGAGCTGTTTTCCAAAAGATGTAAAGGCATTGATAAAAACCGCCAAGGAAAACAATTATCATATGCGGATATTAAATGCGGTGGAAGATGTGAATGAGGCACAGAAAGAAGTGCTCTTCAATAAAATACGCACGCATTTTAATAACGCGCTCAAGGGAAAAACCTTTGCTTTCTGGGGCCTTTCGTTTAAGCCAAAGACCGATGATATGCGCGAGGCACCCAGCCTGGTGATTATTGAAAAGTTATTGAAAGCCGGAGCCAGTGTGGTGGCTTACGACCCTGTGGCCATGCACGAAACCCAGCGGATTTTAGGCGATGCCATTTCTTATTCCACCGATATGTACAGCACGCTCAACAATGCCGATGCCCTGCTTATTGTTACTGAATGGCCGGAGTTTCGCTCGCCCGATTTTGAAGAGATTACGAAGCGCCTCAATAACAAACTGATTTTTGACGGCCGCAATGTGTTTGATCATAAGGACATGAAAAAGCTGGGTTTTGATTATTATTGTATTGGCGTAAAAACAAAATAAGCAATATGCAAAAAAGAGTATTGATTACCGGGGCTGCCGGATTTTTGGGCTCGCATTTGTGCGACCGCTTTATAAAGGAAGGAATGCGCGTGGTAGCCATGGATAACCTGATTACCGGCGATCTGAAAAATATTGAACACCTGTTTAAGCTCGAGCAGTTTGAGTTTTATCACCACGATGTGAGCAAGTTTATTCATGTGCCGGGTCACCTCGATTACATTCTGCATTTTGCCTCGCCCGCCAGCCCGATCGATTATTTAAAAATTCCCATTCAAACCTTAAAGGTATCCTCGCTGGGCACGCACAATGTGCTGGGCCTGGCGCGTGTTAAAAACGCCCGCGTGCTGGTGGCCTCCACCAGCGAAGTGTATGGCGACCCGCACGTTCACCCGCAGCCGGAAGAATACTGGGGCAATGTGAACCCCGTTGGCCCCCGCGGCTGTTACGACGAGGCCAAGCGCTTTATGGAGGCCCTTACCATGGCGTATCACGACACGCACGGTGTGGAAACGCGGATCGTGCGCATTTTTAATACTTATGGCCCCCGCATGCGCCTTAACGACGGCCGGGTGCTGCCTGCCTTTATTGGCCAGGCCTTAAGAGGCGAAGACCTGACCATGTTTGGCGACGGCTCGCAAACCCGCAGCTTTTGTTTTGTTAACGACCTGGTGGAAGGCATTTACCGCTTGCTGATGAGCGATTACCACCTGCCGGTAAACGTTGGCAATCCCAGCGAAATTACCATCCGCGAATTTGGCGAGGAAATACTGAAGCTTACCGGGGCCAAACAAAAGCTTATTTCACAGCCCCTGCCTAAGGATGATCCCAAACAACGCCGCCCGGATATTACCAAGGCCAAAGCCATTTTGGGCTGGGAGCCGAAAGTAAGCCGTGCCGAAGGCCTGAAGATCACCTACGATTATTTCAGGTCGCTTTCAACGGAAGAGCTCAATAAAGTGGAGCACCGTACCTTTTAAGCCTGCGTTCATACTTCTTTCCAACTCGCTCTTATCTCAGAATATCCTGGGCTATGCTGTCCTGAAAGCTTTCGGGATCCGTAGCTCGGGACAATCCATTCTGTTTTGTTACGATTAAAAGTTGGATTTTAACCCTCCGCCTGACCGTCAGTTTTTAACTGCAACAGCTCTATCTATTCTAAGCCTTTTGAGTATTACCATGTTTTTTGTTAAGCACGGGTTAAGTATTCTTTAAGATTTAAAGCTCTTATACAGTAGTGTTTACAATGAGCGAATGATCCATTTCAACGAGCGAAAAAAGCCCGGAAAAAATTAACCGGTATACAGTTAATTTAATTATTAATAAAATTGTTTTAAGAACGCCTCTTTTTTTACCAAGGAAAAAAATCGGTGAATGGACCTGAAATGCAGGTAAATTAAGAAAAACAAAGGTTTAATTAACAATTTCGAGTTGAAAAACTTGCCGGATTAATTTAATTAGTTTATTTTGGTGTTTTAACTGTTAAAGGTTAATTACACTGTACTTACTAGAACCATTTAAAAACTCACACAAATGAAAAACAAGTATCAGAAAATCGGAAGATTAACAATGTTGCTGACATTGTTAGCAACGGGGCTAAGATCCCAGACCCCGCTCTCGGGATCTTATTCCGTGCCGGGCAGCTATGCGAGCATAGCGGCGGCAATTACAGACTTAAATTCAAATGGTGTCAGCGGCCCTGTTACTATAGACGTGGCGGCCGGGTATACCGAAACATCGCCTGTTGGCGGCTACACCCTTAATGCCATCACCGGCGCTTCGGGTGCCAACACCATTACTTTTCAAAAAAGCGGCGCCGGTGCCAATCCGCTGGTGTCGGCTTATGCCGGTGGCGTGGGAACTCCCACTTCCAATATCCAGGATGGGGTGTGGCGCTTTGTAGGCACCGACTATGTAACCATCGACGGGATAGACATTATTGATAATAATGGCGCTAACCCGGCCACCATGGAGTTTGGCTACGGCTTTTTTAAAGCCAGCGCCACCGATGGCTGCCAGAACAATACGATAAAAAACTGCAGTATTACGCTGAACCGCATCAACAATGCGGCGGGCGCTTTTCCGGCGCTCGACGGGTCGCGCGGTATTGATGTGGTGAATGCTTCACCTGCCACGCATACCACGGCGGTTACCATTACGGCGGCTTCTGGCGCCAATTCCAATAACAAATTCTATTCAAACACCATACAGAATTGTAATATTGGTATTGCCATGACCGGTTTTTCGGCTTCATCGCCCTTTTCGCTGGCCGACACGGGAAATGACATCGGCGGAGCCTCCACTTCAAACGGTAACAGCATTCTTAACTTTGGCGGCGGTGGAACCACCAGCGCAGCCATGGGTATTCATACTCACAACCAGTACAACCTGAATGTGAGCTATAACGTCATTAACAGCAATAACGGCAGCGGTGTTAACCATGCGCAGGTTTTAAAAGGTATTTACACCAATACGGCCACCAGCGCCAATACCACTATTAATAACAACACGGTAACCGTAAAAGGCGGGGGAACCACTCACGCTGTTACGGCTATTGAAAATGCTGCGGGCGCTACCGCCGCCGGCAACGCCATTACCATTAATAATAACCTGGTTGCCAATTGCAGCTATGCCACATCTACCAGCGGTGCATTTACAGGCATTGTTAACTCCGCATCATCGGCAAGCCTTAGCCTTAGCAGCAATACGCTTACCGGCAATTCAACCAGCGCTACTTCCGGCTCTGTTTACCAGGTATCGAATACAGGCGGTGTAACTTCCAACATTACCATCAATAACAACAGCATCGCCACGTTTAGCTTCACAGGAGCCATGTCGAGCTCTTTTTATTGCATCAATAACACCGGTGGCGGCTCGGGTGCTGTATTGTTTATGAATAACAACAACATACAGGGCATTAACTACGGTGTAGCTGCGTCGAACATCAACTACCTTATTTACAATAGCGCTGCTACCTTAAACCAAACTATCAATAATAACACGTTTACAAGCCTGGTGCTCAATACCACCAGCGATGTGGTATTTATTTACAACAACGTAAGCCTTCCGGCAAACGGGTTGCAAATCGTAAGCGGCAACTCTATTGTTACCAGCTTCAGCAAAACCGGCGCGGGCGGCACAGTAACGCTTTTTACAACCAATGCCTCCTCGGTGGGCGGGTCTCTTGAAACGCACACTAATAACAACTTTTCGAATATTACGCTTACCGGCGCCACTACCATGGCCGGCTGGAGCAATACCGACGGCGGCAGCCCTTCCAAAAACATATCCAACAACGTGTTTAGCAACTGGACCTGCGGCACCAATGGGGTTACTGCCATGAGCGTAAACTACAGCGGAAGCAACACTTTTATTTCCTCCAACCTTATTTCCAACATTACCGGTGCAGCGGCTATTACCGGTATCTCTTTCGGATCCTCCAACGCGGGAACCTTATCGGCCATTTCATCCAATGTGATCACCGGCCTCAATTCAACCACCAGCGGCGGTGCAATTGTTGGCATTACCATTGCGGCCGGTTCGGTATCGCTGCTTAATGTAAATAACAATACCATCGGCAGTTTCTCAACGGTGGCCGGCTCGGCAGTTACAGGCATTTCCTGTGCTTCAGCCCAAAACAACAACATTTATTCGAACAAGATCTATGATCTGCAATCGAATAACAGCGGCGGCTCGGTAAACGGTATCACCATTTCGGCCGGTAACCCCACCAATGTTTACAATAACATTATCGGCGATCTGAGAACGCCTTTGGCTTCGGCCGTTAACCCGTTAAGGGGCATCAACATCACCGGCGGCACCGCTCACAACCTGTATTATAACACGGTTTACATAAACGGAAGCAGCAGCGGAACCAACTTTGGCTCTACCGCCGTTCAGGTATCTTCCACGCCCGTGGTAACAATGAGGAACAATATTTTTGTAAATACATCCACTGCTGCCGGAACAGGCACTACCGTGGCTTACCGCAGAAGCTCCACCACGCTCACCAGCTATGGCAGCACCTCTAACAATAACCTGTTTTATGCCGGAACACCGGGCGCCACTAACCAGATCTTTAATGATGGCACCAACGCGGTGCAAACCCTGGCGGCCTACAAAACCTTTGTAGCCAGCCGCGATGCGCAGGCCATTACAGAAAACCCGACCTTTGTTTCCACTGCCGGCGCCAATGCCAACTTTCTCAACATTAACATCTCTGTGCCTACGCAGATAGAATCGGCAGGCCAGCCGGTGAGCGGTATTACCGGCGACTACGCCAGCAATACCCGTAATGCTTCAACGCCTGACATAGGCGCCTGGGAAGGCAATTATGTTTTAAATGACATCACGCCTCCGGGTGTGAGCTCTTCGGGCTTTACCACCCCGCCTTGTATCTTAACCGGTCGTACGTTTACTGCTGCCATCAGCGATATTTCGGGCGTAGGCTCGGGTGCGCTTGCGCCAAGGCTTTATTATAAAATAAACGGCGGCTCATACAGCAGCACACCGGGTACGCTTACCAGCGGCTCAGTTACCAATGGTGTTTGGACCTTTACGATTTCATACTCCGTGGTGGTAACCGATGTTGTTTCTCACTTTTTAGTGGCACAGGATGCGGCACTTACGCCTAACCTGATGGCATCGCCCAATACCGGTTTTGCCGGCACCGATGTGAACAACGTAACCGTGCCGCCCACCAATGCAAGCACCTATCCGATCAATACCCTGAGCGGTGTTTATACCGTAGGCGCAGCCGGAACATTTACAAGCCTTACCGCAGCTGCAACAGCTTATAATACTTATTGCCTCTCGGGCCCGGTTACTTTTTCGCTCACAGATGCTTTGTATTCTACGGCAGAAACATTCCCTGTTGCCTTTAAAAACAACCCGCAGGCCAGTTCCACCAATTCGTTATCAATAGTGCCGGCTGCTGGCGTATCGGTGGTTATTACCCCTACCATTGCATCCCTGTCGTCGATCATTAAATTCCTCGATGCGCAGTACATTACGATGGACGGTGTTAACTCGGGCGGAAGCTCCATTTCGGTAAATAACTCCTCGGGATCGGCAGCTGTAGCCAACATCTGGCTGGCCAGCTCAAACAACACCCTTACAGCAGGTAACAAATATATTGTTATTAAAAACCTGGCCATAAACGGTATCAGCGCTTCCTCTTCAAACGGTGTGATTGCCGGTATTGACGGTGTTTTGCCAACCACTACCGCCGGTATGGACAATGACAACATCACTATTTCGGGCAATACCTTCCTGACTTCTTACAACGGTATCCTTGCCGCAGGCTCGGGCAGCATATCGGCCGGGGGCATGGATAACTGGGTAATTGCCAATAACACGTTCGGACCGGCAGTTTCGGCCACCACCAACCTGGGTGGCAGCGGTCTGGTTGTGGCAGGCGCTGTTAACCTTTCGGTTACGGCCAATGTTATTCAGAACATCAGCACCTCCAGCTCCGGTATTTATGGTATGAACCTGAATAACGGCATAAACGGTTATGCGGTATCACAAAACACGGTGATGAACCTGACCTCGTCGGCTTCCTCATCGGGTACCAACGCCATTGCGGCTGTTTACTCAGGCGTTAATGCCATTAATGGAACCATTAATAACAACAACTTTAATTCCATTGTGAACAGCAGCACCAGCGGTTATGGCGCGCGCGGCGTTATGCTCAACAGCTTCAGCGCTGCCAGCAACATACAGATGAGAAATAACTTTATTTCAAATATTTACTGTTACGTAGACGTTAGCGCTATTTACTGGCCAATAGGTATCGCCATCGAAGGCAATACCGGCGGTATTACCATTGATAATAACTCCATCAGCCTTTACGGATCACATCCCGGGTATGCTTCGGCGAGCGGGGCTACCAGCTCGGCGCCCATTTATGTGACCTCGAGCGCTACCGGAAATATTACGATTAGGAATAACGTGCTTTCAAACACGTATGATAATTCCACTTTCGCCACAGATATTGTGTATGCCATCTACTCCGGTGCCACGGCATCTAATTTCACAAGCATGGATTATAACGATTATTATGTGGGTGGAACAGGCAATGTGCAAACCCTTGCTTATCTGAGCAGCGGCGTGGCTAACCTGCAGGCCTTACAAAACGCGTTTGGCTTTGGCCAGAACCTGCACTCGCTTAATTTCCAGCCGCAATTTACCTCCGGCACCGATTTGCACCTTGTAACCACTGCGGTAAGCAATGCGGGCCTGGATAACACCGGCTTATCATTGCCTGCAGTAACCATCGATATCGATAACCAGGCAAGGGCTATTACGCCGGATATTGGCGCCGATGAATTCACAGCCACCGGCACCTGCACTTCGGCTGTGGGCGGTACCTTATCCACCACCGCTGCCACCATGTGCACCACGCAAACCGTATTAGCCACACCTAATGGTGTAAGCACCGGTGTGGGCACCACCTACCAATGGAAGAGCTCTGCCACTGCCGGCGGGCCATACACTAACATTACCACCGGCACCGGCACCAGCAGCCCTACCTATTTCTCGCCGCTCACGCCATTTGCGCCAGGTGTTTATTATGTAGTTCTGCAAGCATCCTGCGCCAGCGGGCCAATTGCTAATATTTCGAACGAGGCCACGCTTACCGTGGTTGCTCCGCCAAGCCCGAGTGTTGTGTCAACCTCCAGCCTGGTATGCCAGGGCAACTCTGCCACGCTTACGGCCAGCGGCGCTTTAACGTATGCCTGGAGCACGGGTGCTACCACTTCCAGCATTGCAGTAACGCCTGCGGCTAATACAACTTATACCTTAATCGGCACCAACGTATGCTCAGTGCCTGTTACCTTTAATTTGCTTTATGCCGTTAACCCTACAGTTAACGTGGTATCGGCATCGCCTACAGTATGTTCTAACGTGCAGGCTACCTTAACGGCATCCGGCGCCGACACTTATAGCTGGAGCAATGGAGTCACTGCTGCGGTAATCACTCCTACGCAATCGGCCAACACCTCTTATACCGTGGTGGGAACCAATACCACCGGCTGTGTGAGCGCGCCTGTTATCAGGAACATTACTGTAAATCCAAGTCCTACAGTGTCCATCGTCGGATCATCGGGTATTTGCACCGGGCAAAATGCAAACTTAACGGTTAATGGTATTGGAGTTGTGTCCTACAGTTGGAATACCGGCTCTACTGCCACCACCATTGTTGATTCGCCTACTTCAAATACGGTGTACGTGGTAAGCGGCACCGGCGCCAATGGCTGTGTGTCTACTGCCAGCCAGTCGGTTTCCGTAGCTGCTTCACTGAGCATCAGCATTTCAGGTACCTCTACCATTTGTGTGGGGCAGGCCGCTAACCTGGTGGCCAGCGGCGGTGTAACTTATGATTGGAGCACCACCGAAACCACCACCACCATCACCCCAAGTCCTTTGGTAAATACAACTTACACGGTGATCGGCTCTTCAGGTACCTGCTCAAACAGCGCAGTGCTTGAGGTTACGGTAAATCCTACACCATCTGTGGCTATTGCCGGCAACGCATTAATTTGCCCTGGTATTGCCACTACACTTACAGCGAGCGGTGCCGATACCTATTCGTGGAATACATCGGCACTTACTACTTCTGTAGTGGTGTCTCCAACCACTGCCACCAACTATTCGGTAATAGGCACTACAAGCCTTGGATGTAGCTCCACGGCGAGCTTCGCCATCAGCACCAACACCGTACCGGTTATTGCAATAGCCCAAACAGCCACTGCTGTGTGTGTTTCGTCGCCGGCCACATTTACCGCTACCGGCGCCAGCTCTTATACCTGGGGTGCCAGCGGTCCGTTTACCAATACCCTTGCCGTATCGCCGGCCGTAGCCACAGTTTATACCGTAACGGGCTCTAATGCCGCCGGCTGTATTACCACTAAAACAGTAAACCTTGGTATTTATGCCTTACCGGTATTAACGCTTACGCCGGTTACTGCCACCGTGTGCGCCCTCTCGCCGGTAAGCTTTGCCGCAGCCGGGGCTGCCACTTATACCTGGAACGGTACAGTGGTATCGGCCAACCCAAGCTTTACACCTGCAGCCTCGGGAATTTACACCGTGGTGGCAGCCAGCGCCAATAACTGTATTTCGAGTGGCACTGTGGGGGTTGTTACCAACTCGCTGCCGGTTGTAAGCATTTCGCCAACCTCACCAACCGTATGTGAGCAAAGCTCGCTTACGTTTACTGCATCCGGCGGCAGCTCTTATTTCTGGATCGCCAACGGGCAGAATGGAGCCACCAACACTGTTTTCCCAACCAGCAACACGGTTTATACCGTACTGGTAAGTAATGCACTGGGTTGCTCAACTACAGGCACTGTAGCGGTTACCACCAAAACATTGCCGGTTGTTTCCGTTACTCCTTCGTTCACCACCGTATGTTCGTCGGTACCAACCACCTTTACGGCTACTGGTGCCGTTACTTACACCTGGAACAACAATAGCGCGGTAACCGGCTCTACTGCTGTGCTGGGCACTACCGTGGCCACCAGCTATGTGGTAAGCGGCACCGGTGCAAACGGCTGCGTGGCCGATGGCCAGTTTATTGTGCTGGCCAACCCGCTGCCTACCGTTAGCATTGCAGCTTCTTCATCCACCGTATGTTCTCTGGCACCGGTGCAGTTTACGGCAACAGGAGCTTCAACCTATACCTGGAGCAACAACAACGCTGTGGGCGATACAATAGTTGTAAACCCTGCCAGCAGCACTGTTTATACCGTGCTGGGCCAGGATGCCGCAACCGGCTGTATTGGCTCACAAACTGCAGTTGTTGTTACCAATCCGCTGCCGGTTGTAACCATTGCTCCCGCTTCGCCAACCGTGTGTGTAAAAACACCTGTAACCTTTACTGCCGCCGGCAGTGTTAGTTATGCATGGGTGAGCAGCACAGGTGCTGTGAGTTCAAATACAAACGTTTCAATCACTCCAACCGCTAATGTATCTTATACCGTTACAGGTACAGATGCACTGGGCTGCAAAAACACGGCCACGGTAACGCTTGTTACCAACGCACTGCCGGTTATTGTGCCTACGGCCACCCAGGTAACCATTTGTAAGGATGAAACAGTTGAGCTGTCGGCTACGGGTGCAGTTAACTACAGTTGGACTCCGCTTGGCACCAGCATCCCCGGCAGCCCTAACAGCGCTTCGGTAACGGTAAGCCCAACAGTTGTTACTATTTACACAGTAACAGGCAGTGATAACAATGGCTGTTCAAACAAAGCCACCGTGCTGGTGCTCTTAAACAGCTGCACCGGTATTAAAACCAACAGCCTTGGCAGCGGCCTCAGCATCTTCCCTAATCCTACCACAGGTGTGTTTACCGCTAAATTCGAATTTGAAGGTCAGAAAATGATCATGATCACCAATTCTGTTGGCCAGGTTGTTACCGGTATTTCAACTGAGAATACTTCTGAAAACATCGACCTGTCGCACTACGCCAAGGGCGTATACTTTGTGATAGTGAAAACCAAGCAAGGCTCGGCAAACTACAAGATCATTTTAGAGTAATTGTTCTTCTTTATGATAAAGCCCTGTCTCTTAAAGGAGACAGGGCTTTTTTTTGTGGCTTAAGGATCGCTTTCCGGTTTAAAAAAAAAGATGTTAAATAATTTGCGCAGCTAAATAACTGCACATATATTTGCAGTCACTTAACTGCATAATTATGGAAACGAGAAGAGATGTTTTTCAGGCCATTGCCGATCCTACGCGCAGGGCCATTCTAACCTTAGTTGCTCTGCAAGCCATGACCCCGGGGGCTATTGCCGAGCAGTTTAACTCCACCCGGCAAACCATTTCAAAGCACATCCAGATTCTTACCGAGTGCCAGCTTCTTAAGCAGAAGCAAAGCGGCCGGGAAATATTTTACCAGTTTAATCCAAAAAAAATGAAAGAAGTAGCCGAGTGGCTCAGGCCATTTTACAAATTGTGGGACGACCGCTTTAACCGGTTGGACGATTTATTAAACAACTAAAAAATAAACTATGATGACAACAAGTAATGACCAGACAAACCTGGTGGCCGAACCCGGCAAACAGGAATTATTTATTACACGCGAGTTTAATGCCGCGCGCGAACGGGTGTTTAAGGCATTTACCGACCCTGATACCCTGGTGAAATTTTTTGCACCGTTTGGCAACACCATGCACTTTAACTATCATAACTACAAAACGGGCGGCAATTACAGCTGGTGTAATAAGGATGGCAGCGGCAAAACCCTATGCACGTTTAACGGAGTTATTCATGAGTTGGCGGCTCCCGAGCGGATGATTTATACTTCGGAGTTTATGGAGCTGCCCGAAAGGGGGCACGTGGTGATGGAAGCCATGTATTTTGAGGAATTGCCAGGAAACCGTACCAGGCTTACCATTCACGATGTGTGCTTTTCGGCCAAAGACCGGGATGCCATGCTGGAAAGCGGAATGGAAAAAGGCCTGGTTGAGATTTTTAAGCAGCTGGATGAGCTGATAAAATCCAAAGCTCTTAAATGAAACGGTTTGTTTGCTTAGCCATCCTTGCCTGGTTTTTTATTCATGTAAATCCTCAGCGCTGCGCCGGCAATGGCAAGCACAATAAATAAGATACCCAGTAACATTTTATCGCCGGCGAT
The DNA here is from genome assembly GCA_044221905.1 of Bacteroidia bacterium. GTDB lineage: Bacteria > Bacteroidota > Bacteroidia > B-17B0 > Aurantibacillaceae > Aurantibacillus. Next base: position 702,102 of record JBGAOE010000001.1, on the reverse strand, counting down.
CATTAAAACACCTGCCAGTAAGAAAAAGATGGAAGAGGCATAGCCAAGCCAGGGTTTGTTCATAGATATAAGATGTAAATAAATTAAAAAGCCTTCGTCCAAATAGTTATAGGGACGAAGGCTTTTTTTAATTCAGAATATTATTTTTTCTTGTCGAAGTCAACCACAATTGGTGTAGAGATACATAACGATGAGTAGGTACCGATGATACGACCAATTAATAAGGCAAAGATAAAGCCGCGGATGCCTTCGCCACCGAAGATGAAGATCACCAACAGTACGAAGAATACGGTTAACGAGGTAAGAATGGTACGGCTCAGGGTGCTGTTCAAAGCAAAGTTGATGAGCTTGTTCCGTTCTTCGCCATACACGTCAGATTTGTTGCTTTCGGTCAGCTTCTCACGGATCCGGTCAAACACTACCACGGTTTCTGTCATGGTATAACCCATTACGGTTAAGATGGCCGCAATAAAATCCTGACCGATCTCGAGGTTGAGCAGTTTTGGGAAGAGGCCGTGAATGATGGTATAGAACGATAACACCACCAGCACGTCGTGGAAGAGGGCCACTACAGAGCCCAAACCATACTGCCACTTGCGGAAACGGATCACAATGTATAGGAACATCATCAAACAAGAGAAGAGGATGGCGCCATAAGCTCCGTAAACGATGTCGGTGGCAATGGTTGGTCCCACTTTTTGGGTTTGAATGATGGTGTACTGTGTATTCAAAGTGCTTAAGCCTTTGTTCAGGGCTTCTTCCACTTCCTTATCGGCATTTGGGTTGTTGTCGGTAACGCGGTAAGTGGTGGTGATTTTGGCCTGGCTGCTGCCGCCAATGGTTTTTACTTCCGGTGCACCGTTAAATACCGGGGCCAGCGCTTTTTTCACATCTTCCGTGTTCATGTCCTTTTCAAAGCGAACCTGGTATGTGCGGCCACCTTTAAAGTCAACACCCAGGTTAAGGCCGCCTTCTTTAAAGTAGAATACCACGCCCAGAACAATGATGACGGTTGAGATTGCATAATAAACTTTACGTTTGCCCACAAAGTCGATGTGAATGTTTTTGAAAGCGTTGCGCGTAAAGTTATTATCGAACGGAATTTCCATTTTGCGCTCCAGCATCCATTCAAAAATTACACGAGTGATGAGGATGGCAGAGAACAGGGAAGTACAGATACCGATGAACAGGGTAGTGGCAAAGCCCTGTACAGGACCCGAGCCAAACACGTAAAGAATAACCGCCAGAATGGCCAGGGTTACGTTGGAGTCGATGATGGAAGACATCGCATGCTTAAAGCCTTCTTTAATAGCTTGCGAGGTGCTTTTGCCAAGCGCCAGCTCTTCGCGCACGCGCTCAAAGATAAGGATGTTGGCATCCACCGCCAGACCAATGGTTAATACGATACCTGCAATGCCCGGCAGTGTTAGCACCGCGCCCAGCGAGGTAAGTATCCCCATAATAAAGAACATGTTGGCAATTAGCGCCACATTGGCCACAATACCCGATTTGTTATAATAAATGGCCATAAACACCAGGATCACCAAAAGGGCGATCACAAAGCTCAGCAAGCCGCTGTCAATAGCCTCCTGGCCCAGTGACGGACCTACGAAGTTCTCTTCCACGATGCGGGCCGGGGCAGGTAACTTACCGGCGCTTAAGATCGCAGCAAGCGCATCGGCCTCAGCATCGGTAAAATTACCGGTAATCTGCGATTGTCCGCCTGCAATTTCAGAGTTCACACGTGGGGCAGAGTATACCATGTTATCCATTACCACGGCAATGCTTTTGCCTTTGTTGGCGCCGGTAATGGTTTTCCATTTGGCAGCAGCTTCGGTGTTCATGCTCATGCTAATCAATGGCACACCGCCCGAGCGCTGGTCGTAATCCTTACGGGCATCGGTAATGATATCGCCGCTCAGGGCAGCTTTACCTTTGCTGTCGGTTTGTTTGATGGCATACAGCTCAAAATAGGTGGCCACCACTTTACCGTCTGAATTTTTTTGTTCTACCTCTTTGGCGCCCCACATAAATTTCAGCTTGGATGGGAACACGTTTTTAGATTTGGCAATACCCAGGTATTTGTTGATGAGGGCAGTGTCGGCTTTTGAAGTGGCAATACCAATGCAAGGGCCTTCGGCATAAGTTTTTGGATTGCCTTTTTCGTCAACAGTAATACGGCCTTTTAAAGGTACAATAGGAAAGGCATTTTGAAAGAAGGTATATAAAGGCGTGCGTTTTTTAAAATTGGCAATTGCCGTATCGTTCGGATTAATGGATTTAGTGGCAACGGAACCGCTGTCTTTTTTTGCACTGTCGGCTTTAGCCGCTACAGTAGTGGTGGTGGCAGTTGCAGCAGCAGTTGGCGTACCGCTCACGCCGGGCTCGGCCACAGCAGCGCTGTCGGTTGCAGGAATGCTGTCGGTTTTATTGTTTTGATTAGCCAGGTAAGTTGCTATAACTCCATTGGCCTTGTCCATCAGGCTGGCAATTTCGGCGTTCTCATAAGTTTCCCAGAACTCCAGGTTGGCCGTACCTTGCAACAGCTCGCGCACGCGCTCTTTGTTTTTAACACCGGGCAGTTCCACTAAAATGCGGCCCCTGGCTTCCAGTTTCTGAATATTAGGCTGCGTTACACCAAAGCGGTCGATACGGCTGCGGAATGTTTTTTCGGCGTTGCCAATGGCTTCGTTCACATTGTCCTGGATAAACTGGATCACCTCTTCGTTAGAAGCATTGTAGTTAAGCTTTTTGTTCTGGATAGACTGGAACAACGGCGCCAGGCGACCGTTTGGCGCCACTTTTTTGTAGGTTTTTTCAAACAGGGTTACAAAATCGTCGTTATTGTTCACGCCCAGGTTTTTCTGGGTTTCGGTAAGGGCGGTGTTAAAGGCAATATCGGTGCTGTTGTTGCTCAGGTTTTTGATGATGTCCATCACCGACACTTCCAGCGTTACGTTCATACCACCACGCAAGTCAAGACCCAGGTTGATCTCGTTCTTTTTACACTCTTCGTAGGTGTATTCGGCAATAAAAATATCGTACACCGATTGTTTTTTCATCGAATCCAGGTAGCGGTCGGTCAGGTACCCCTTTATGGAATCAATGTAATTTTGTTTCTTCGATGGGTCGCCCTTGGCATACTCGGCTGCCGCCTTCTCTGTTTTAGCCGAGGCGGCTACGGTAGAGGCATATTCCTTTGCATCGCTTTCCACGCTTTGGGTCACCCATGTGAAAGACAGGTAAAAAATACAGGCCAAAGCCAGTAAAATTGCAAATATCTTAATAGCACCTTTGTTTTGCATAATCTTGAGAATTTCTACTTACTTTTTTTAATTAAGGGTGCAAATATATAATATTACCCTAGATTTCCCAATTTTAAGATGAATAAATTGAGGGAGCCAAAAACCTGCTTCCGGTACTGTTCTTAAGGGTTAAATGCCCTGGCAGGGCATTATTTAATGGTTAAATTTTACGGCGACGCTATCGAACCGCTCTGTTAACAATTCAAAATTAACCCCCTCGGTATCTCTAAATATTATTACCTTTATTGGCTAAAATTTTTATACATTATGTTTGATTTCCTTAAAAAATTACTTGGAACTAAAAGTGAGAAAGATATTAAGAGCCTTGAGTCGAAAGTTGAAGAAATAAACGCCCTTTTCAATACATTCCAATCCATTTCCAATAACGAGCTGCGCCAGAAATCGGCCGGCCTCAAAGCCTCGGCGCAGGAAGCCATTACCGCCGAAAACAATAAAATTTCGGAGATCAGGGGCCGCATCGAAAGCAATCCCGAGATGGATGTAAACCAGAAAGAGGAGCTTTACAAGGAAATTGACGAAATCGAGAAAGAAATTACCAAAAAACTGGAGGAAGCCCTTACAGAGCTGCTTCCCCAGGCTTTTGCCATTTTAAAGGAAACCGCCCGCCGCTTTAAGGAAAACCCAGAGCTGGAAGTGGATGCCACCGATTTTGACCGGAACCTGGCCAAAAAACAGAAAAATGTGGAGATCAGAGGCGATAAAGCCGTTTACCACAACAAATGGCTGGCTGCCGGCAACGAAATTACCTGGGACATGGTGCACTACAACGTGCAGCTGATTGGTGGTATGGTGCTGCACCAGGGCAAAATTGCCGAAATGGCCACCGGTGAAGGTAAAACCCTGGTGTCTACCCTGCCTATTTTCTTAAATGCCCTGGGTGGCCGCGGGGTGCACGTGGTTACTGTAAACAACTACCTGGCCAAGCGCGACAGCGAGTGGAACGCACCGTTGTTCCAGTTTCACGGCCTGAGCGTGGATTGCATTGACAAGCACGAGCCCAATACCGACGACCGCCGCGCGGCTTACCATTGCGATATTACCTATGGCACCAACAACGAGTTTGGCTTTGACTACCTGCGCGACAACATGGCCCGCAGCGTGGATGAGCTGGTGCAGCGCCGCCATAACTTTGCCATTGTGGATGAGGTGGATTCGGTGCTGATCGACGACGCCCGTACCCCGCTGATCATCAGCGGCCCCACCCCGCAGGGCGATAAGCACGAGTTTATGGAATACAAGCCGCGCATTGAAAAGCTGGTGAGTGTTCAAAAGCAGTACATACAAATGTGCATTACCGATGCTAAAAAGCTGGTAGGCGAAAACAAGGAAAAAGAAGCCGGGATCCCCTTGCTGCGCGCATATCGCGGCTTGCCAAAAAACTCGGCGCTCATTAAATTTTTGAGCGAGCAGGGGGTAAGAGCCTTGCTGCAAAAAACAGAGAACCATTACATGCAGGACCAGAACAAGGAAATGCACAAAATAGACGTGGAGCTGTATTTTACCATTGATGAAAAAAACAACCACGTAGAGCTCACCGAAAAAGGCATCGACTTTTTGACCGGCAACAGCGACGACCCTAAATTCTTTGTAATTCCGAACGTGGGCGACGAGGTGGCCGAAATTGAGCGCAACATCAAGGATCCTAAAGAAAAAGTGCAGGCCAAGGATGTGGTGATGCGTGAGTTCAGCATTAAAAGCGAGCGCATTCACACGGTAAACCAGCTGTTAAAAGCCTACACCGTGTTTGAAAAAGACACCGAATATGTTATTGAGGGTGGGCAGGTAAAGATTGTGGACGAGCAAACCGGCCGTATTATGGAAGGGCGCCGCTACAGCGATGGGCTGCACCAGGCCATTGAAGCCAAGGAGAACGTGAAGATTGAGGCCGCTACGCAAACCTACGCCACCATTACCCTGCAAAATTATTTCAGGATGTACAACAAGCTGGCCGGTATGACCGGTACGGCCACCACCGAGGCGCAGGAATTCTGGGATATTTATAAGCTCGATGTGGTGGAGATTCCCACCAACCGCCCCATTACCCGTAAAGACGAGCAGGACCTGGTGTATAAAACCAAGCGCGAAAAATACAACGCGGTTATTGAAGAGGTAGTGAAGCTGGTGGCCGCAGGCCGCCCGGTGCTGATTGGCACCACTACCGTAGAAATTTCGGAATTGCTGAGCAGGATGCTGAAGCTGCGCAGCATTAAGCACAACGTACTGAACGCGAAGCTGCACGCCAAAGAGGCCGACATTGTGGCTGAGGCCGGCATTGCAGGAACCGTTACCATAGCCACCAACATGGCGGGCCGTGGTACCGACATCAAGCTGGGGCCGGGTGTAAAAGAAGCCGGCGGTTTGGCCATTATAGGCACCGAGCGCCACGAGAGCAGGCGGGTTGACCGCCAGTTGCGCGGCCGCGCCGGCCGCCAGGGCGACCCCGGAAGCTCGCAGTTTTTTGCCAGCCTAGAGGACAGCCTCATGCGCTTGTTCGGCAGTGAGCGCATTGCTTCGCTGATGGACCGCATGGGTCTTAAAGAAGGCGAAGTGATCCAGCACAGCATGATCACCAAAAGCATTGAGCGCGCGCAGAAAAAAGTGGAGGAAAACAACTTCGGCATCCGTAAGCGCCTCATCGAATACGATGATGTGATGAACGCGCAGCGCGAAGTGATTTATAAGCGCAGGAGAAATGCGCTGTATGGCGATAAGCTGAGCATCGACATTGCCAACATGATCTACGAGGTGGCTTCGAGCATTATTGAAGAATACCAGGGGCAAAAAGACTATGAAGGTTTTACGCTTGAGTGCTTCAAAAACTTTGGGGTAGAGCCTCCGTTTAACGAGCAGCAGTTTAACAGCGGCAAGGAAGATGACCTGGCGCAGCAGCTGTTTGATGCCGCACAGCAGCATTACCTCGAGCGTGCCCGCCTTATGAGCGAGCAGGCATTTCCGGTGGTGCGCGACGTGTACACCAACCCGAACAATAATTTTGAAAACATCGTTACGCCGTTTACCGATGGCATCCGCGGTGTGCAGGTAATTGCAAACCTTAAGAAAGCTTACGAAACCAAGGGTCGTGAGCTGCTGCTGGGCTTCGAAAAAGCGGTGGTGCTTGCCATGATAGACGATTCGTGGAAAGAGCACCTGCGCGAATTGGACGACCTGAAACAAGCGGTGCAAAATGCATCACTCGAACAAAAAGATCCGCTGGTAATTTATAAGCTGGAATCGTTTAACCTCTTTAAGGACATGATCCTGAAAAGCAATAAGGAAGTGATCTCCTTTTTAATGAAAGCTGGGCTGCCAAGCGAAAGTAACAATGCCCCGCAGCAGGCGCGCTTTACACAGGATCAGCCCAAGCCGCAAAAAAAGGAGCGTCTTACCGAAAGCCGCGATGAAAATGTGGTGGAAGAGCAGAACGCTCAGCAAAAACCAAAGCCACAGCCTATTCGCGTGGAAACCAAAATAGGCCGCAACGATCCATGCCCATGCGGCAGCGGAAAAAAATACAAGAACTGCCACGGGCAGGGATTATAAAATAATAAGTGTCTAATTAAAAAAACGCCGCGCTGATGATCAGCCGGCGTTTTTTATGAATCATACAGGATAGTCATTTCGAAAGCATCGAGGAAGTACCGCTGGCTTGAGAAATCTGTTCTTTTGCAATCGATTACATCCGGCAGAGATTTCTCACCGCCTGGTTCTATTTTCGGTAAGTCGGTTCGAAATGACCCAATGGTAAAAGCAGCTGTCAAAAACAGCAAAATCCATTGGCTTAAACCACCGTTGCGATCGTAAATAAAACAAGCCCAAGGATCATAATGAACCAAAGAAACCGGCCTATCCGGATGTAATCAATGCGGGCTTCGGTGTTTCTAAGCCTGTGCATATAAACAAGCAGCAATAAATCAATAGTGCCAAGCGAAAAAGAAAGATAGCTGAATTTTATAGCCAGGGGAATTGATAAGCAAATAATGGATACCAGAAAAGCGATTACAACCAGCTTCGATTTTTTTGCCCCGATCAGTATGGGAAGCGTTTTGCAGCCACATGCCCTGTCACCTTCCATGTCCGAAATGTCAAGGCTCAGCTCGCGCGGCACGATGATGAAAAAAGGCAGTGCCGCATATAAACAGATCAGCAGATTTATTTTTGAATTGTGCAGGGCTTCGATGCAGCCCCTGGCAAAAAAGAAAAGAACCAGGGGAATAAAGGCCGTAAGCAATGCCATCAGGATATTGCCCAGCAAAGGCGATCTTTTGAAGTAAAGATTGTAAGATAATGAGAGAAGATAAACTGCGGAACTGATAAATCCCCATTCGGAAAAAACATGCCTGCTGATGTAAGCCGACAAGGCCAGGATCATACATGTGAGCACCAGAAAAATAACCACTGCCTGCTTTAATGAAATGACCCTGTTAACCACATGGGTGTTTGGCTTGTTTATCTTGTCAATATGCCTGTCGGCAATATCGTTTAACACGCAGCCTGCGGCTATGAGCAGCTGCACACAAAAACAAAGAAGGGCAAAGTTAAAGCCTGAGAGCGTGCAGTTAACATGGCCTTGCTGTACATAATAATTAATAATGAGGTAAAGTCCCAGAAAAGGCAGAACCACCACCACCTCGTGAAACCACCGCACCAGTTTTAAGAATGCTTTTACTTTTTCCATCCTGGCTAAGCATTATTTAAATCGCGTAAAATAATATGGTGTTGCTTGCCTTTATGCAAGGCAGTGCCAATAGTATCAAAGCCCATACGAAGGTATTTGGCAAGCTGCTTGTTATATTTTTCTTCTCTCACCATCAAAAGAAGGCTGCAGTTTTTGTTGGCAGCAACAATTTCGGAATAATACAGCGAAAAAATATGCGTTCGGTAATAGCGGTATATGGAGCTGCCAATGTTGCCCGAAAGCCTGTCGGCTAAAAAAATACGGCCCATGTCATACCCCTCAAGATCGAATTCTTTACCCTTATGCACAAGCACAGTTTTCGAAGCATTGTCACCCTGCAGGCATTTGGCAATAAAAGGGGTGTCGAAATAATACCGTGAAGAAAGCAGGGGGGTGTTGGAGATGGCGTCGTAAACAACCACTAAATAATAGTCATGCTTCATATCTGAATCGTCAAAAAAAGACGCGTCGGTTTTTATAGTGGTGTTTTTATAGGCCAGTTTCCTGAGAAAAGCCTCCTGCGCCACGAGGGTATTCAAAAACGCATCCTTAACTATTGGCGTTCTTTCTGCGGGGATACCAGCCACTTGAATGAATGGCCGCATGTGAATGGTTTTTATTTTAAGCTCAACGCTGCTGACAGGCACAAAAATAATGTTTGACTTTCCATACATAGGTCTGCCGTAGAGTTCATAACAAGGGCAGCCGGGTTACATCAAATTTACATATTTTATAAATGACTGTTATTCCGGGGCATTTAATTCTCCTTCACCACAATGTCATCCAGCTCCCAGGTTGAACCCGAGCTGTTGGTGCCCGTATATTTAAAGGCCATCCGCGTGGTATTTGTTTTGTATTCGCCCAACAAAATGTTGCCCGAGCCGGCAAACACAAAGCTGCCTGTGGAAGCGGCAAAAGGCACCTGGGTCCAGGTGGCAGTGGATGGCAGGCCACCGGTATAGTTGGTGGAAACATACAAGCCAAGCGGTGGCCCATTGTAGCTGTAAGCATTTTTAAATGTGAGAACCGGATTGGTGGCCGATGCTATGGCCAGGGCAGGAGAAATAAGCCAGGTTTCGCAGGCGGTGTTTACGCTCGCTGCATAGTTCGAGATCTGGCAATAAGGATTGGGCGCTCCGCCCTTGGTGGAAGTGCTCCAGTTAATGCTGCCCAGTGCCTGCTGTACCGTCCATCCTCCGCTGATCACGCTGTTGTCGTCAAAATTTTTCGAAAGATAGGTCTGGCCCGGCGAAGTTGTTTGGGTAACAGGCGCACATAAGCTGCCACTCATGTTCACATCGGCGGTGCCACGTATCAGCAGCTGAATGTTGGTGTAATACTGACTTATAATGGCCACTATGCTGCCATTGCCGCCGGGTGTGGTTTGCCCGGCAAATGAGGCATAGCCACTGGTGCGGAGGGTAATGTTGTTTCCTTCGCAATCCTGTAAAGTATACTGCACTGAAGCTTTGGTGGCAATATTCGCATAAGGCTGGTTTTGGAACGGTTTTAAAAATTCCACGTTGTTGATCCTTACCAGTTTTGATTGTAACAGATTGCCAGTAGAAGTATTAGCCATAATCTGGTGGATGGTGACGGTTTCCGGCTGCGGATCTGTTCCGCTTGCCAGTTTTACCACATTTTTCGAAACATCCACCGAATCCAACTGCACCAGGTTGGCATAATGGTTCAATATCACATTGCTCAGGTTGATGCGGATGCTGTCGCCCACTGCCAGCCCGCCGGAAGACGTGAGCTTCACGTGCAGCGCCCCGGTGGCGTCGCGGATGTATACATCCTTATATAAATTGCCGCTTGTTTCATCGGCGGTTACCACGCAATACAGGTTGGTATCGCCCGAAAAACGATAAACGGCATCGGGCAAAAATCTCTTCTTAATTTCTGCAATGCTTATGCGTGATCCGTCCTGCGCATGTTTTACCGGCGGAAGATCATAATCTTTTTTGCAGCCCGTAAGGACCGTGAGTATCAGGAAGCAACGGATTGTTTTTTTCATAGCGGTGTGGATTATCAAAAACTTAAATTAAAAAGCAGTGAATAAGTGGCGCCAGTCATAAACACATATTTATTGGCAAAGCGGTCAATGTTTGACTCGTCCCAGCGTAGCTGCTCATAGCCGCTGGTAATGATCTGCCGGTTATTGAGCAGGTTGTTAATTCCCAGGTTGATATTAAACGTGTATCGTTTTTTGATACGGAGCGATTTTCCGGCCGAGAGATTGAGTACGTAATAATCCGGCAGCTGTTGCTGCTTCACGATCCTGTTTACCTGTTCGGTTTCATCGTCCAGGTAGCGGGCCACTCCTTCGGCGGTTCGCCGGTCGGGGTTAGGCTCCACATAAATGCTTCCAAAATAATTGAGGTACAGCCCGGCAAACCACCGCCGGGCCGATCTGAAATTGTAACCAAGGCCCGCGGCCAGCTGCGGCGAGCCGCCCAGGCGGTAGTTTTTTAAATAAACCGTTCTTTCAGAAAAGATCTGCGTACTGTTATTATCCTGCCAGGCCTGCGCGGTAGGCCGGTTGGAGTATACATAACGTCCATAGCTGAAAGCGGCCTGAACCTGGTGCTCAAGCAAAAATTCCTTTTCAACGCCCAGTTCCAGCCCCTGGTGATTTTCATTTACGCCCGACATAAAATAATTGACGTTGGTATTGTATTGCTCATTCCAATACCGGCGCAGCCATAGCTGGTTATTGATTTGCGTGTAATAATACGTGAGCCGGAGCTTAAAGCCGGGACTTTTTACCAGGTAGCTTAAATCACCAGAAAGCAGCTGCTCGCTGGCAATGTGTGGCACCAGGTTGTTTCTTACAGTTTGCGATACAAATAAATTATTGGTTTCGGGCGGCCTGGTCATTAGCATGCCGTTGGCCGCTACAAATTGTCGGCCCGATAGTTTATAGATAAGCCCCGATTTGAAGCCATAGTTCATAAAATTGATCCTGGGGCTTGTGCCTTTGCTTGTTGTTGGAAATTTACCATTGGCCATATTACTTTGACGGTGAATGGTGCAGCCCGAAAGATCCATGGCGGCATAAACATCCACTCTCCTTAAATTGTACTCTGCCTGTGCCCAGGCTTCTGCGCGGGTGGTGTAAATAAAATAATCGTACCCGAATTTATCGCCGGTGTAAATTTTTTTGTCAGGCTGTTCAAGGTTATTTTGCTGCACCAAAGGATCGGTGCCCATGTTTTGTGCAAACTGGTCGTAATCGAGCCAGTACGTGGCCCCCAAAAGATCGGCCACCTGTTTGTATTTGTGATTTTTATACACGCTTCCATTGGCTCCCATACTTAGGTGCAATTGTTTAACCTGCCTGTTATAAACGGTATTGGCGCTGAGATTTATGATGTCTTCCATTCTCATCTCTACAATATAGCGCGCCCTTGTCTCATGTGTATTCATGCCCTGCCCGGGCAGGCTGTATAAGTTGGCCTGGTTCATGGCAATCATCCGGTCCCAGTTAACCTGGCGCGTATCAATATCGTTGTTCCACTGCCGGCTCAATGCATCGCCGCCTGCCATATCGCCTTTGGTGTAATAATAGCTGGGCAAATAATAATAGTAATCGGGCCGCGGCTGTGGCGAGTTGTTCCAGTTAAGCGCCGATACGGATGATTTGCCGAATGTGAAAAGCAATGAGTTGCTCAGTCGGGTAGCTTCGTTCGGCTGATAGGTATGCGTTAACATCAGTATCGGGCGCCGTGTTTGGCTTATGGCAGAGTTGCGCGCCTTACCATGCTGGTAGCCCCACAGGCTGTTGTAGTAGTTGTTGCCCGCAAGCCGGTAAGCTTCCAAAGGCTCTGCGGCCGACAAACCCTGCTCCGTTGGCGTGTATATGCCACACCAGCTGATAAGATGCTTGTCGAACAATTTTTTATCGGCTGAAACATAAAATGAATTGGCATGAAAAAATGTTCCCGGAATATACACCGCGTTGCCCTGCCTGGTGGAGGCAGAGAAAGCAAAGGCCCAGTTGTTTTTGAGCAGGCCTGTAAAATAGGATGCCATTACCCGGTTGCCATAGCTTCGATTGGTATTGGCATAAGAAATGCGCGTTCCCTTTTTTAAGGAGGAGGCTTTTGTATCGAGCAATGAATAACCGCCTGCTCCCGCAAACCCGCTGCGGCTTGCTGCTATGCCGGTCCGTGTTTCAGGATATCGCATCACATCGTTTAACCCACCCACGCTGCTCCAGGGAGCCGATCCGTTTTCAGGATTATGGAGTGGCATTCCGTTCAGCAGCAGTTGCTGGTTTTCGGCTTTATAGCCTCTTGCATGATAACGCGCCGCGCCAAACTGTATACCCGCAAATTGGCTAAACACATCACGACCGGATTGCAAAAGCGGGGAAACATCCTGCTGTTCCACCCCCGATTCGACAGAAGAACCGCTGGTGCTGAAAGCCGGTATGTTGTAAGCCGGGTGCAGCGTATCGCCGCCTGCCGAAACGCCTGAGGAGTCTGTTTGCGACCATGCTGCGAAACTAAAGCAGCAAAGGGCAGCAAGAGTGTGTGTTGTCATTATGAATTTAAAGAGGTGTGGTATGTGTGGGCCATCCTTTTTTAAGTTCGGCGATAAAACTATGCTAAAAAAAACTCCAGGCGCTACGTGTTTTACGCAACCAGTCTCAAAAAAATGTATCAAATAATTGTGCGCGCTAACGCTTACATTTACGCCATAAACAGGCAAATGATGCAACCTAAATCAATTTTGTTTTTTACTCTTGTATTATTTTTTGCAACAGGTGGCTTGGCTCAAACGCTCGCCAAAGAAAAAAACTATTTCATTGCCGCCATTGGTTTTTGGAATGTTGAAAATTTATATGATACGTTGAACGATCGCTGGAAGAACGATGAGGATTTTACACCCGATGGCAATAACCGCTGGACGGGTGAGCGTTACCGGAAAAAAATCGAACGCTTAGCGGAAGTCATCAGCCAGATGGCCACCGATGCCACGCCCGACGGGCTGGCCATTTTGGGCTTATGCGAAGTGGAAAACCGTAAAGTTGTGGAAGACCTTGTAAATGCTCCAGTGCTGAAGCAGCGGCATTACCAGGTGATACACATAGAAGGCCCCGATGCCCGCGGGGTTGATCCATCGTTTGTTTATAACCCCAATTATTTTAAAGTTTCAAAAGCCATTTCATACCGCGTAAAGCTGGTTACCGATTCAACGCATAAAACGCGCGATATTCTGGTAATAAGCGGGCTCTTGCTGAATGAGCCGGTGAGCATATTGGTAAATCATTGGCCTTCGCGCCGGGGTGGCGAAAAAGCCAGCCGGCCTAACCGGAATGCCGCCGCTACGCTGGCCCGCCATATTGCCGACAGTATCACCACGCACAACCCAAAGGCAAAAGTGATCGTTATGGGCGATCTGAACGACGACCCGGTGAACGATTGTGTGAAAAAAAACATTGGCACCTATGCCGATATATTGCAGGCAAAAGAAAAACTCTATTACAACCCCATGGAAAATTTGTATAAACAGGGCAACGGTACCCTGGCTTTTAAAGACAGCTGGAACCTGTTTGACCAGCTGTTGCTGAACAACCAGTGGATACCCGGTGATTACAAAACCTGGAAGTATTACACAGTAAGGGTATTTAATAAGGATTTTTTAAAAGTTGCCTCCGGTAATTTTAAGGGATACCCCTGGCGCACGTATAATGGCTCGGTATATGCCGGTGGCTACAGCGATCACTTTCCGGTTTTTATCGTGATAGCCCGTGAAAAAAACTAAGCCTGCCTGGCATGAATTTTTAATCAGGGCTTAGCATCTGCTTTAAACAGGGTTGTGTTTAAAATAAGATAATAAGTGAGCTTGTTTTCTGCTAACTTTGATAGGTAATTACGGTAGTTTTATAAGCCACCAGCAAAGCATGAGCGTACCCAAAGGTAAATTAATCATCATAGGCGGTTCGGTTGACAAAGGCAGCTTTGCCAATAACCCGAACGATCTGCCCAATCAACTGAAATTCTTTGAAAAGGGTATTCTTAAGCGCATCAGCACCGAGTCGCTGAAAGGCAACCTTTCGCGCATCGAGATCATTACCACGGCCAGCAATATCCCACAGGAAGTAGGGCAGGAGTATGCACGGGCCTTTGCACAATTAAATATGCTGGATACCGGCGTTTTGGATGTAAGAAGCCGCGAGGAGGCCAACTCCGCGCAAAACATCGAGCGCCTGCGCAACGCCGATGTGGTGATCTTTACCGGCGGTGACCAGCTGCGGCTCACGTCTATTTTTGGCGGCACGGCCTTTCACCATTTATTGCTCGAACGTTATGAAAAGGAGCATTTTATTATTTCAGGCACTTCTGCCGGCGCGGCGGCAAGCTCTAATAATATGATTTACCAGGGCAGCAGCTCCGAAGCGCTGCTGAAAGGGGAAGTGAAAATTACGGGCGGCCTTGGTTTTATTAATAACGTAATTATCGATACGCACTTTGTGCAGCGTGGCCGCATCGGCCGCCTTCTGTATGCCTGCGCCAGCAACCCTATTAACCTGGGCATAGGCCTGGGCGAAGACACCGGGCTGTTAATTACCGGTGGCAACGATATGGAGGCTATTGGATCGGGCCTCGTTATTTTGGTGGATGGCACCAACATGCGCCGCACCAATATTTTTGATGTGCAAATGGGCGAGCCGGTATCCATCGAAAATTTAACTGTGCACGTGATGGCATTTGGCGATCATTTTGATCTTAAAGCCAAAACCCTTACGCTGCAGCACCGCGAGCCCATTGCAGAAGATTGAGCGGGGCCGCGCTTGAAAAAGCAGCCGCTAATCGTTATAAATACCCGTGTATATTTTTTCTCCGGCTTTTACCGAAGCTCTGTACATGCCCTCGGAGTTAAAGCTCAGCACAATGTTACCATGCTTATCGATGGCTATTAGGCCCCCTTCGCCGCCCAGCTTCACCAGCTTTTGTTTTACCACGGTATCGCAGGCTTCTTTCAGCGAAAAACCTTTGTATTCCATCAGGCAAGAAACATCATAGGCCACCACCGAACGGATAAAAAACTCCCCGTGGCCGGTGCACGAAACCGCGCAGGTATTGTTGTTGGCATACGTGCCTGCGCCGATCAGCGGCGTATCGCCCACGCGGCCGTGCTGCTTATTGGTCATGCCCCCCGTGCTGGTGCCTGCTGCCAGGTTTCCATGGGTGTCAATGGCAACGGCTCCGACAGTGCCGAATTTTTTCTCATCCGGTTTTATTTTACTTTCGGTATGATCCAGCATTACCTTGTTGCCTTTAATTGCTTCCTGCAGCTGGTCATAACGCGCCTGCACAAAAAAATAATCGTCCGGCATCAATTCCAGGTTCATTTTTTTTGCAAATTCCGTGGCGCCGGAGCCCGAGAGTAATACATGCTCCGAACGTTCCATTACGCAACGGGCCAGGCTGATGGGATTCTTAACATGCTTTACACCTGCTACAGCGCCGGCCGCCCCGCTGTGTCCATCCATAAGCGAAGCGTCCATTTCGTTTTTTCCTTCGTGCGTAAACACCGAGCCGCGGCCGGCATTAAACAACGGCTCGTCTTCCAGCAGCCGAATGGCAGCTTCAACGGCATTCAAGCTGCTTCCGCCGCTTTGAAGCACTTTTTCACCCGCTGCAATGGCTGTTGCCAGGGATTGTTTGTATTGACGTTCTTTTTCAGGGTTCATGACCGAGCGCAAAATGGTGCCGGCACCTCCGTGAATAGCTATAGCATATGCTTTCATACCGTTTATAAAATTACAATCTGCTTGCATCAAAATTGCAGGCCGGTTTAATGTGTACAGTTAATTTTAGTCAGGAAAATTGATTTGCCATTTGCTGTTAATAGGGTGGTTGAAAGGTGTTTAACATGTGGTAAATACCTTGTGAATTGCGCTTTCAGTTATTGGCATCCGGTTTTATTATTGCCCATTTTGTGGAAAATAATCCTCATTAATTTTAGTTATTCACTCAGCCAAATAATGCCTATACAAATAATTACATTTGATTAAGAACTGTATTTTTTTTCTATAATCAATACCCTCAAGTGTCATGGAAAATAACCTGTCAAGTGCAGAATTATCAGAAAACCCCGTAGAGGAAAATCTGACGAATTCGACTGCTAAAAACGGCAGAAAAAAAATAACCCCGGCGAAAAACGGAAAAGCAAAACCACCGTTGCCCGAAAAAAAACTGGCCCGTTCCATACCGGATGGAATTAACCTGGCGGAGCTGCTCGATACGCTCACCGAGGTGCGTAACGGCAATTTCGGTGTGCGCATGCCCATTGATAAAACAGGCATTGAGGGTAAGATTTGTGATACGCTCAACGACATCATTACCATCAATAAAAAATTAACCCAGGAATTTATTAAAGCGCAGCGCAGCATTGGCAAGGAAGGAAAGCTGAATCAGCGCATCGTGCTGATGGGTGTTCATGGCGACTGGAATACCGGCGTGGACGCGCTGAATGCGCTGATCTCCGACCTGGCTTACCCGATTCGCGAAATTGACCGGGTAATCTCGGCGGTGGCCAAAGGAAACCTGTCTCAGCAAATTCCGATTGAAATAAGCGACCACCTGCTGCAGGGCGAGTTTGCGCGGATTGCAAAGGAAGTGAACGACATGGTAAAGCAGCTGAACCTGTTTACCATGGAAGTAACACGTGTGGCGCGCGAGGTGGGCTCAGAAGGTAAGCTGGGTGGCCAGGCAAAGGTAAAAGGCGTGGATGGCGTGTGGAAAGACCTTACCGACTCTGTGAACCAGATGGCCGGGAACCTGACCGCGCAGGTGCGTAACATTGCCGATGTAACCACCGCGGTGGCCAAAGGCGACTTGTCTAAAAAAATTACCGTGGATGTAAAGGGCGAGATCCTTGAATTAAAAAATACCATCAACACCATGGTGGATCAGCTCAACTCTTTCTCATCCGAAGTAACGCGTGTGGCGCTGGAAGTAGGCACCGAAGGCAAGCTGGGCGGCCAGGCGCAGGTAAAAGGCGTGGCCGGCACCTGGAAAGACTTAACCGATTCGGTGAATCAAATGGCCGGCAACCTTACCGGCCAGGTGCGCAACATTGCCGAAGTAACCACGGCGGTGGCCAACGGCGATTTGTCACGCAAGATCACGGTGGACGTAAAAGGCGAAATCCTTGAATTGAAAAAAACCATCAATACGATGGTGGATCAGCTAAATTCCTTTTCATCCGAAGTAACGCGCGTGGCGCGTGAAGTAGGCTCGGAAGGCAAGCTGGGCGGCCAGGCGCAGGTAAAAGGTGTGGCCGGCGTTTGGAAAGATTTAACAGACTCTGTAAATCAAATGGCCTCTAACTTAACCGGCCAGGTGCGCAACATTGCCGAAGTAACCACCGCGGTGGCCAAAGGCGACTTGTCGCGCAAAATTACAGTGGATGTAAAAGGTGAAATTCTTGAATTGAAAAAAACCATCAATACGATGGTGGATCAGCTCAACTCCTTTGGTTCCGAAGTAACGCGCGTGGCGCGCGAAGTGGGCTCTGAAGGGAAGCTGGGAGGCCAGGCTACGGTAGAGGGCGTGGATGGCATCTGGAAAGACCTCACCGATTCGGTGAACCAGATGGGATCGAACCTCACCGGCCAGGTGCGCAACATTGCCGAGGTAACCACGGCCGTAGCGCGCGGCGATTTATCGCGCAAAATTACAGTGGACGTGAAGGGCGAAATTCTCGAATTAAAAAATACCATCAATACCATGGTGGATCAGCTCAACTCTTTTGCATCGGAGGTAACACGCGTAGCGCTGGAGGTAGGTACCGAAGGCAAGCTGGGCGGGCAGGCCACCGTATCAGGTGTGGGTGGCACGTGGAAAGACTTAACCGATTCGGTGAATCAAATGGCGGGCAACCTTACCGGCCAGGTGCGTAATATTGCGGAGGTGACCAACGCGGTTGCCAAAGGCGATTTGTCGCGCAAAATCACCGTGGATGTGAAGGGTGAAATTCTTGAATTAAAAAATACCATCAATACCATGGTGGATCAGCTCAACTCCTTTGGCTCCGAAGTAACGCGCGTGGCGCGCGAAGTGGGCTCGGAAGGCAAACTGGGCGGGCAGGCTACGGTAGAGGGTGTGGATGGGATCTGGAAAGACCTGACCGATTCGGTGAACCAGATGGCCTCAAACTTAACCGGCCAGGTGCGCAACATTGCCGAAGTAACTACGGCGGTGGCCAAAGGCGATTTGTCGCGTAAAATTACCGTGGATGTAAAAGGCGAAATCCTTGAATTAAAAAATACCATCAATACCATGGTGGATCAGCTCAATTCCTTTGGCTCCGAAGTAACGCGCGTGGCGCGCGAAGTGGGCTCAGAAGGCAAGCTGGGCGGGCAGGCCACGGTAGAGGGTGTGGATGGCATCTGGAAAGATCTGACCGATTCGGTGAACCAGATGGGATCGAACCTCACCGCACAGGTGCGCAACATTGCCGAAGTAACCACGGCGGTGGCCAAAGGCGATTTATCGCGTAAGATCACCGTGGATGTAAAGGGCGAAATCCTTGAATTAAAAAATACCATCAATACGATGGTGGATCAGCTCAACTCCTTTGGCTCGGAAGTAACGCGCGTGGCACGCGAAGTGGGTTCCGAAGGGCAGCTGGGGGGCCAGGCCGATGTGCCCGGTGTGGGTGGTACCTGGAAAGATTTAACGGATTCGGTAAATAAAATGGCGTCCAATCTTACCTCGCAGGTGCGCAACATTGCCGAGGTAACCACCGCGGTGGCCAACGGCGATTTATCACGCAAAATTGCGGTGGATGTGAAAGGTGAAATTCTCGAATTAAAAAATACGATCAACACCATGGTGGACCAGCTGCGCGGTTTTGCCTCGGAAGTGACCCGTGTGGCGCGCGAGGTGGGCACCGAAGGTAAATTGGGCGGTCAGGCCCATGTGCCCGGTGTGGCCGGTACCTGGAAAGACCTCACCGATTCGGTGAATCAAATGGCCGGTAACTTAACGGCACAGGTACGTAACATTGCCGATGTGGCCATTGCGGTGGCCAACGGCGACTTATCTAAAAAAATTACGGTGGATGTGCGCGGCGAGATCCTCCAGTTGAAAGAAACATTAAATACCATGGTGGACCAGCTGCGCGGCTTTGCTTCGGAGGTAACCCGCGTGGCCCGCGAGGTGGGCACCGATGGCAAGCTGGGCGGCCAGGCCTTTGTGCCCGGTGTGGCCGGTACCTGGAAAGACCTCACCGACTCGGTGAACCAGATGACGGGTAACCTCACCTCGCAGGTGCGCAACATTGCCGAAGTAACCAAGGCGGTGGCCAGCGGCGATTTATCAAAAACAATTACGGTTGACGTAAAGGGCGAAATATTTGATTTAAAAAACACCATCAATAAAATGGTGGATCAATTACGCGCCTTTGCATCGGAGGTAACCCGCGTGGCGCGCGAAGTGGGTACCGATGGCAAGCTGGGCGGGCAGGCCTATGTGGCCGGTGTGGCCGGTACCTGGAAAGATTTGACCGATTCGGTGAATATTATGGCTACCAACCTTACCAGCCAGGTGCGCGGCATTGCCAAAGTGGTAACCTCGGTGGCCACCGGCAACCTTCGCCAGAAATTATCCATCAATGCCAAAGGCGAAGTGGCGCAGCTTACCGATACCATTAACGAAATGATTGAAACCCTGGCGGTGTTTGCCGACCAGGTAACCAACGTGGCCCGCGAGGTGGGTGTTGAAGGCCGCCTGGGCGGACAGGCCAATGTGCCCGGTGCTTCGGGTATCTGGAAAACACTGACCGAAAACGTGAACCAGCTGGCAGAGAACTTAACCACACAGGTGCGCTCCATTTCGGAAGTGGCGTCGGCGGTAACCAAGGGCGATTTAACGCGCAATATCCGTGTGGATGCAAAAGGCGAAGTGGAAGAGTTGAAAGATACCATTAACCAGATGATCACCAACCTGCGCGAAACAACCTTGTTGAACCAGGAGCAGGACTGGCTGAAATCGAACCTGGCCAAATTCACACAAATGTTGCAGGGCCAGCGCGATCTGCAAACCGTGGCGGCGCGTATTCTTTCGGAGCTGGCGCAGGTGGTAACCGCGCATTATGGCGCGTTCTACATTCTTTCTTCAGAAGAAGCCATTCCCAGGCTGAAATTGTTTGGCTCTTACGCCAAATCTGATAAAAACATCCCCAAAGAATTTGCCATTGGCGAAGGTCTGGTAGGACAATGTGCTTTTGAGAAAGAGCGGATCATTCTCTCCAACATACCAAGCGATTATGTAAAAATTACTTCGGGCCTTGGTAAGGCCAAACCTGCCAATCTTATTGTGTTGCCGGTGTTGTTCGAAAACAATGTAAAGGCGGTGATCGAACTGGGCTCGCTGGAAACCTTCAGCGCCACGCATCTCGACTTTTTGAACCAGTTAACGGAAAGTATCGGTATTGTGGTGAACACCATCGAAACCAATACCCGCACCGAGGAGCTGCTGGCCCAGTCGCAATCGCTGGCTGGCGAGCTCAAAATACAGCAGGAAGAGCTCCGCAGAACAAACGATGAGCTTCAGGACAAAGCGCTGCTGCTGGTAAAACAAAAAAACGAAGTGGAAGCCAAGAACAAAGAAGTGGAGGAGGCCCGCCGCTCGCTCGAAGAAAAAGCCGAGCAGCTTACGCTTACCTCTAAGTACAAATCGGAGTTTTTGGCCAACATGAGCCACGAGCTGCGCACACCGCTGAACAGCCTGCTCATTCTGGCACAGCAGTTATACGAAAATGCAGAGGGCAACCTGAACGAAAAACAAACGCGTTATGCTAAAACCATTCACTCCTGCGGCGACGACTTATTGCAGCTGATCAACGACATTCTCGATCTTTCGAAAATCGAGTCGGGCTTTATCACCGCCAATATCTCAAAAATCCGCTTCTCAGAAATCTCGTCGTTTGTGGAAACCACGTTTAAGCCGTTATCTGAGGCCAAAAATCTTAAGTTCAGAATAGAAATAGACCCTAACCTGCCCGAGGAGCTGGATACCGATTCGCAGCGCCTGAACCAGATCCTGAAAAACCTGCTTTCGAACTCGTTTAAATTCACCGAAAAAGGCGAGATCAAACTGCGTATTTTTGAAGCGCGGAAAAGCTGGAAAGCGGGTAACCTGGCGCTCGACAAGGCCAGCAAGGTAGTGGCGTTCTCCATTATTGATTCGGGCATAGGCATTCCGCAGGACAAGCAAACCATTATTTTTGAAGCCTTTCAGCAGGCCGAAGGCTCTACCAGCCGCAAGTACGGTGGCACGGGGCTGGGTCTTTCCATCAGCCGCGGCCTGGCCGAACTGTTGGGCGGCACCATTGAGCTCGAAAGCGAAGTGGGCAGAGGCAGCTCGTTTACCCTCTTTTTGCCGATGGACGTTGTGACCGAAAACAGCGGTGCCGTAGAAAACTATACCGCCTTGAAGGATGAGCAGAAAAGCATTGATGAGATCTTTAATTCGCTGCGCATAAAAGAAGACGGCATCGAATTTAAAAAGATGGACCGTGTGGATGAAATGATCAATGAAACCGGTGACGACCGCAACAAAATATTGCCCACCGATAAGGTGCTGCTGGTGATTGAGGACGACATGCGGTTTGGCAAAATTATGATTGACCGGGCGCACCAGGAAAACCTGAAAGTGGTAATCGCCACCAGCTATGTGGATATATTTAATTTTGCAGCACGCTACAGCCCCATTGCCATTACGCTGGATGTGAAACTGCCGGACACCAGCGGCTGGAAGGTGCTGGATCTGCTCAAAAACGATCTGAACTTCCGGCATGTACCCATTCACCTGATTTCGGGCGAAGAAAACAAACTGCTGGCGCTAAAACGCGGTGCGCGCAGTTTCCTGCTCAAACCTCTTAACAATAATCAGCTTGACGAGCTGTTTGCCGATGTGGTGAACTTTGGCAACAAAACCACACGTGAGCTGCTGATCATTGAGGATAATGAGCTGGAATCGTCGGAGATTGTAAAAGTGCTGGCCGGCGATAATATCAACGTAAGCATTGCCAATAACGGGAAAAAGGCGCTGGAGCTGCTCGAAAACAATATGTACGACACTATTATTGTAGATTATACCCTGCCCGATATTCCTGGCATGGATATTTTAGGCAAGATCAATTCGGGCGCCAACTCGCTGGTACCGGCTATTATATATTCGGCCAAGGATTTTACCAAGAACGAACTGGCGGCGATTAATAAAATGGCCAGCAGCATTGTGCTTAAAGGCGTGAATTCGCTCGACAGGCTGCTGGAGGAAACCATGATGTACCTGCACATCAATTACGCCACGCTGTCGCCTGAAAAGCGCCGCCTGATGGAAAACATCCGGATGAAGAACGATACCCTGTCGGGCAAAAAAGTGCTGGTGGTGGATGACGATGTGAGAAACCTGTTTGCCATCACCACCGTGTTTGAACGTTACAACATCAACGTGGTAACAGCCGAAAGCGGCAAAGAGGCTATTGACATTGTGGGCGACCCCGCCAATAACATTGAAATGGTGCTGATGGATATTATGATGCCTGAAATGGACGGATATGAAACCATGCAGAAAATACGCCGCGAGCATAAAAATAATTTGCTGCCCATTATTGCCGTAACTGCCAAGGCCATGAAGGGCGACCGCCAGAAGTGCCTGGAAGCGGGCGCTTCGGATTATATTACCAAACCGTTAAAAATGGATCAGTTATTATCGATGATGCGGATCTGGTTCCATAAATAAAAAAGAGTGTGCCTATGGAGTTGACAGAGAAGCCGCCGAGGGTTAAAATTTTGCTCGTAGATGATAAGGAAAACAATCTTCTTTCGCTCGAAAGCATCCTTTGGCAGGAGGGATATAAAATTATACGCGCCAATTCCGGTAAAGAGGCGCTCAAGATCCTGCTCAAGGATTTTGACTTTACCCTCATCCTGATGGATGTGGAAATGCCCGATATGAACGGTTTTGACACAGCCTCGCTCATTTATCAGCGCGAAAAGCTGAAGCACATTCCCATTATTTTTATCACCGCGCATAGCTATGGCGATGAGAACCTGTTTAAAGGCTACCGCGCCGGGGCGGTGGATTATATTTACAAACCCATACAACCCGACCTGATCAGGGCCAAGGTGATGGTGTTTGCCGAGCTGTACCGCAAAAATCACTTGCTGATGGCACAGGAGCAAAAGCTCGTGGCTGCCAACCGCAATCTCGAGATCGAGATCAAGGACCGCATTGCTTCCGAGGAAAAAGTAAAAGAGCTTAACCGGCAGCTGCTCGAGAACATCAGCCAACTGGAATCCACCAACAAAGAGCTCGACCGGTTTGCCTTTATGGCTTCGCACGACCTGCAGGAGCCCATCCGCAAGATCAGGATCTTCAGCGACCGCATCACCGAAAAATTTGGCGGCACTATTGGCGAGGAGGGGAAAACTTATATCAGCAAAATGCAATCGGCCTGCGCGCGCATGCAAACGCTCATTGCCGATATACTGGCCTTCACCAAAATAGAGGTTACGCGCGATTCGCTGGTGTATTCCGATATTGGCAGCCTGCTGGATGAAGTGATCGCAGAAATGGATCACCGCATCCAGGAAAAGAAAGCCAGGATCATTAAGGAAAAGCTTCCCAAGCTGCACGTGCATCCCAACCTGATCAAATCGCTGTTCCAGAACCTGATCAGCAATTCGCTGAAGTATTCGCAAAAGGAAGTGGACCCGGTGATCACCATCACTACAAAAATGGATACCTCGATAAAATCGAACGATCCGCTGGCGGTGAAAAAATACTGGCGCATTCATGTGCAGGACAATGGCATTGGCTTCGAGCAGCAATATGCCGAACAGATCTTCACCATGTTTACGCGCCTGCACGTAGGCCCTGACTATCCGGGCACCGGCATTGGCCTGGCCATCTGCAAAAAAATTGTAGAGGAGCACCAGGGTTATATCAGCGCCCGCAGCGTGGTAAACGAAGGCACCGTGTTTGTGGTGAGCCTGCCGGTGCACACTTATGAGCCCAGTCTGGTGCATACAGAAAATTAATAACCCGCTAACTAACGCTTGGTAACCGAAGCGTGAATTTGTTTTGTGAAAGGAGTGTAAATGACCATACGGTTAAAGTTATTTTCAGGGTTCAGCATCCTTATCCTCATCTTTATTGTTGGATTTTTTGTTAACAGGCAGTTTTCAAAAGAGGTGATCCGCAATACAGATTATATCAACAACTCCGAGATCGTGATCCGTAATTCGAACCTGCTGCATAAAATTATGATCGACATGCAGAGCGGTTACCGCGGCTACCTGCTCAGCGGGCAGGAAAGCTTTTTGAAACCTTATTACGATGGGTTGCGCCACGTGCCGTCGCTGGTAAAAAGCCAGTATGCCCTGCTGTCGTCGCCTGGCCAAACCCGGCGGCTCGATTCCATCCGCATGCTGCACAATCAATGGGTACAGTATGCCAACATGCTTATTTCTGCCCGGCAGGATCCGTCGCCGGCAGCGGCTAAGCGCTACGAAGAGCTGTTTGAGAAAAAGCTGCGCCGGGAAGTTGGGAAAAAGCTGAACGACGAGATCCGCCAGAAATTCCAGGCCTTTGATAATTACGAATACGGCGTACGCCGGCAGCGCAGAGTCAATTTGCAAAGGTCTATTGCGAATACACAGCGGATAAGTCTGGCGCTGATGGTGTTTTCCATTGGCCTGGCCCTGGCCACCAGCTTTTACATCATTCGAATCATCACGGGCCGCATTTCAAAAATGGTGCACCTTGCCGAAGATATTTCGCAGGGTAATTTCAGGCTGATCGACGATCGGCGGAACGATGAGCTCAGGCAGCTTTCGGAGTCGCTGAATACGATGTCGCGCAAGCTGAACAAAAATTTTAAGGAGCTTACAAAAAAGAATAAGGAGCTGGACCAGTTTGCCTATGTGGTGTCGCACGATTTAAAGGCCCCGCTGCGGGGTATTGACAACGTGATCAGCTGGATGGAGGAAGACCACGGCGGCACCATTGTGGTGGAGGTGCAGGAAAACCTGGAGCTCATTAAAGGCCGCACCCGCCGGCTTGAAAACATGATCAACGGTTTGCTGGATTACGCCAGGGTGGGTAAAACCCGCAAAGGTTCCGAAACAGTGGATGTGGGTCTTCTGGTTCACGAACTGTGCGAGCTGCTGGTTCCCGAAGGCTTTATTGTGGCAATGGAAACGCAGATGCCCCTGCTTAACACCAACCGGCTGCAGATCGAACAGGTGTTCTCGAACCTGATCAGCAACGCAGTGAAATATAACGACAAGCGCCCCGGCAAAATAAGCATTCGCGCTGCAGATGAAGGCAGCTTTTACCGGTTTGTTGTGGCAGATAATGGCATTGGCATCCAGGAGGAGTATTTCGAAAAAATATTCACCATTTTTCAGACCCTGCAGGAGCGTGATGCCTTTGAAAGTACTGGTGTGGGCCTGGCCATAGTGAAAAAAATTGTGGAAGAACAGAAAGGCACTGTTGCGCTTCGCTCAACACCAGGCAAAGGAACGGAGTTTGCATTTACCTGGCCCAAACAAAGGGAACCCGACGAATGAATTAAAAATTAGAATAACACAACGTGGAACTAAAAAACTTACAATGAAAGAAAAAACGATCCTGCTGGTAGAGGACGATTATTTGGACGTAACCAGTGTTAAGCGGGCACTAAACAAGCTCAAAGTACCTTATGATTTGCATGTGGCTCATAATGGAGTGGATGCGCTAGCCATCCTGAACGGTAATTCCTCTTTGGGTGCGAAGGTGCTGCCCGATATTATTTTGCTGGACCTGAACATGCCCAAAATGAGCGGGCTCGAATTTATGGGCATCATTAAAAATTATTACAGTCTTAAAAACATCAAGATTTTTGTGATGACCACCTCGGCCGAAGAGTACGATATTGTGGCTACCCAACAGCTTGGAGCGGCGGGTTATATTCTCAAGCCCCTTGATTTTGATACAAAAAAAGAAGATAAGCATGCGCAGTCGGTGAGCGAATTAAAAAAAGAGCTGCTCGGCAAAACGCAAAAAAACTTTTTACCACTCACGCTTGCGGGCGGCAGTGGTTTTGCAGCGGTACGGACAAAGCTGCTGGCCATTAAAAAATTAGGACTGCCGCTTGTTCAGCAGCTGGCCGGTGCCAAAGTGGTGGCTGTGAGCCTGGTGACGATGGGTGCATTGGGCTTTGTAGCAAAGCAAGGGTTTTCGCCTAAGGCTGCTTCTGTCAAAAAAATGGTGCCGCTTAAAACAATCCATCGCATAGACACCATGCGCCTCGTAAAGGAAGAAACAGTGGTGCAGCAACAGGTAATTCCTGCCAGAGCGGTCCGTCAAAAAAAACTCCCTGAAAAAAAACTGCAGCCTCAACAGGCAGAGCCTGAAGCCACCGAACGCCCGGTAATGGTGGTACAGCGCTCTTATAAAATAGCTGTAAAAGAAGCAGGAGGAGATGAAGCCGGACAAGTAACGGAGCCTTGTATCGAGAGATGAGGACGCAGCCGCGCTCTTAGTGGCGATAATAAAAAAGCGCATCCTTTACAGAATGCGCTTTTGAATTTAGAAAATCTGGCTAAATAAATTCCGCTTCCGAAGTGATGGGCACGCTCAGTGCCCTGGAAATAATGCAGTTTTTTTCTGCGTCTTTAGTAACGGCTTTAAATTCATCGGCGCTGATGCCCGGCACCGAGCCTTTTATCACCAGGTGTATGCCGGTAATGGTTAAGCCCTCCATATTCACAATCGCTTCCGTGTGAAGCGAAGCAGGGTTTAAGCCTTTTTGAGTTAAGGCGGAGCCTACGGCCATGGTAAAGCAGCCTGCATGTGCTGCTGCCAGAAGCTCTTCGGGATTGGTGCCCTTTTCACCCTCTTCAAACCGCGTTTTAAAGCTGTAATTGGTGTTTGATAAAATGCCGCTTTGCGTGCTTAAACTGCCTTTCCCTTCCTTAAGGGTGCCTTGCCAGTGTGCCTGTGCTGTACGTTTCATAGAAGTTAGATTTAAGAAGTGAGAAATTAGAATTAAAAGTTATAAATTGGACTTAGAGCTTATTAAAACGTTAGAATGTTAAAGTTGAGAAATATACATGAACTGCCCCTACTTCTTAAATCTAACTTCTAAATTCTTACTTTTTTAGCTTCTTGCTTCATGTTTCATTTCGCTCATCACTTTATCCACATCCACATTCAAGCCTTTGGCGATGGCCATGCCCAGCTTTACATCGGCCCTGAAAAAGTGGCAAAGCTGCCGGTGCACGATCAGGTCCTTTTTTTCGCCGCCAATACCGCTCATGGCATCCACAATGTTTGCCACCAGGTTGTGGCGGTCGTAATCGTTCATTACTTTATTAAATAGTATGCCTGGCTGGGTGTAATGGTCGTTATCGCCCGGGCCGTTCCGGTCAAACCAATCGGCTACGCTGCCCTGCAAGGGCATGGCCGGCTCCTTATAAGCTTCATCCACATGAATATTGTCGAAGCTGTTGGGGAAATAATTGGGCGTATCCTCGCCGTTTCCGTTCACCGCCATCAGGCCGTCGCGCTCGTAATTGGCAACCATATACGGGCATTTGTTTACCGGTATCTGCTCGTAATTTGCTCCCAGCCGGTAACGGTGCGCATCGGGGTATGAAAGCAGCCGGCCCTGCAGCATTTTGTCGGGCGAATAGCCAATGCCGTCTACCACGTGTGCCGGTGCAAATGCCGATTGCTCCACATCGGCAAAGTAATTTTTTGGCACCTGGTTCAGTTCCAGCACACCCACATCGATCAATGGAAAATCGGCGTGCGGCCACACCTTTGTCAGGTCAAAAGGGTTAAATGGAAACTGTTCGGCCTGCCTGGTGGTCATCACCTGTATTTTCAGCGCCCATTTCGGAAACTCTTTCCGGTCAATGGCTTCCACCAGGTCGCGCTGCGCAAAATCGGGGTCTTTGCCTTTCATTTCAGTGGCATCAGCACTGGTAAAATTTTTAATGCCTTGCAGGCTTTTAAAATGGAATTTAACCCACACCGTTTCATTTTTGGCATTGATCATCGAAAAGGTATGACTGCCAAAGCCATCCATATGCCGGTATCCATAAGGTGTTCCACGGTCGCTCATCAAAATCATCACCTGGTGCAGGCTTTCGGGGTTCAGGCTCCAGAAGTCCCACATCATGGTAGGGCTTTTGGTATTGCTGCGCGGGTCGCGCTTCTGCGTGTGAATAAAATCGCTGAATTTTTTCGGGTCTTTGATAAAAAATATGGGGGTATTGTTGCCCACCAGGTCCCAGTTACCGTCTTCGGTGTAAAATTTAATGGCAAAACCGCGCGGGTCGCGCTCGGTATCGGCGCTGCCTTTTTCACCGCCCACGGTGCTGAAGCGCAAAAACAGTTTTGTTTCTTTACCAATCTTATTAAAAAGTTTGGCTTTGGTGTAACTGCTGATGTCGTGTGTTACCGTAAAGGTGCCAAAAGCACCCGTGCCCTTGGCATGAACCACCCGCTCGGGGATGCGCTCGCGGTTAAAATGGGCCATTTTTTCGTGCAGGATAAAATCCTGGAGCAGCAGCGGACCCCGCGGGCCCACGCTCATGCTGTTCTCGTTCTCGGTGTAGGGTTTTCCCGAGGCGGTGGTGAGTTTTTTCTTTTCCATGGCTATTGTTTTATAATGATAATAATTAAGGACTGACAACTTGTGATCAATGACTTTCGGCTAGAAGCTATCTCAAAAACCCTTCAAGTTCATGCTGAACTCGTTTTAGCATCTCTTGATCACTTAATTTTGCTTAGGAACAGATCCTGAAACAAGTTCAGGGTAACAGCAAAATTAGTTTTTGAGATATCTTCTAATGACTTACGACTAAATAACGACACAAAACTCTTTAATCTTTATGCATAAATCAAATTGATATTTTTTATCTTTACATAGATATTGTCTATGAATCTGCAACAACTGGAATATATTATTGCCGTGGACAGGTACCGGCATTTTGCCAAAGCGGCCGAAAAAACGTTTGTTACCCAGCCTACGCTGAGCATGATGATCCAAAAGCTGGAGGAGGAGCTGGGCGTAAAACTGTTTGACCGGAACCAGCATCCTGTAGTGCCCACCAGGGAAGGTGAGGAGGTGATCCGCCGCGCAAAGCTGGTGCTGAGCCAGGTAACGCATTTGAAGGAATACACCGCCGAATTAAAGGGAGGCTTAAGCGGTGAGATCAGGATGGGCATTATTCCCACGCTGGCGCCTTACCTGCTACCGCTTTTTCTCAAATCTTTTCATCAAAAGCACCCGGCCCTGCACCTGTATATAAAAGAAATGATTACCGACGAGATTGTTGCGAAGCTGCACACCGGCGAGCTGGATATGGCCCTTTGCGCCACACCCGTGCATGAGAAACACCTGCTTGAAATTCCGCTGTTTTACGAGGAGTTTTTTGTATATGCCTCCAAAAATGAAAAGCTGCCCAAAAAAAAATACCTGCTGCCCCGCGAAATAAATGTGAATCACCTGTGGCTGCTGGAAGAAGGCCATTGCCTGCGCAACCAGGTGTTTAACCTGTGCGAGCTTAAGCGAAAGGAAGGAGACGGGCTCAATTACGAAGCGGGCAGCATCGAAACCTTGATTAACCTGGTGGACCGCGACCAGGGGATTACCATCATTCCCCGCCTGGCCGAAATGGGCCTGAAAGCCGCGCAGCGCAAAAATATCCGTGAGTTTGCCAATCCCAAACCGGTGCGAGAGATCAGCCTGCTGGTGCATAGCCATTTTCCACGTAAAAAAGTATTGGAGCAGTTAAAAGAAGAAATCCTCTGCGTGATTCCCCCATCCATGCTGCAGTCCAAACAAAAACACATGGCTACTGTTGAGCCTTAAGAATCGAAAATATGTTTATACGTTATCCCGAAACCATACCAGGCTATAAGCACCAGGCCATTGCCTTTAACAATGTGCCCTATGCCGCATTTGTTCTCGATAAATCGGCTGGAAAGAAAGACGTGTTTTTGACTTCGCACACCTTGCTGTTCGTACGAAGCGGCGAAAAATTAATTCACCAGTCCGGCAACACGCAGCGAATAGGTATCAATACGCCCGTGCTGCTGAAGCGGGGTATTTATGCGATGTCGGAATACGTACCGCAGGATGGACGTTTTGAAGCACTGCTTATTTTTATACCCGATATCTTTTTTGTAAAACAGGCCCAGTCGCTTCCGGCGCCGGTCACTGAAAAAAACAGCCAGTCTTATTTTCTTTTTCGATCAAATGATTTGCTGAACAGCTTTATTGCGCAATACCTTTATTATTTTGATTCAAATCTGAACAGTCTTCAATATCTGCTGGATATAAAATTGCAGGAGCTTTTTTTATTGCTCAATGCTTCGGCCAGGCCTCATGCATTTTCGGCATTTATAAAAAACCTGGCGGGCATGGCGCCACCCGATATGGAGTATGTGGTGCGTGAGCACCTGTTTCGTGATGTTACTATTCCCGATCTGGCCTTGCTTTCGGCC
Source organism: Bacteroidia bacterium (assembly GCA_044221905.1). Lineage (GTDB taxonomy): Bacteria > Bacteroidota > Bacteroidia > B-17B0 > Aurantibacillaceae > Aurantibacillus. The sequence goes on along the minus strand of JBGAOE010000001.1, from coordinate 671,569 downwards.
AGAAGTTTGCCCGCGTTTAAGCGCGAATTTAAAACCCGCTTTGGTATGCCGCCGCGGCAGTGGATCAACCGGCAAAGGCTTGAGCAGGCGGGGGCCTTGCTGGTAACTGGTCAAAAAACGGTGGCGGAGGTAGCTTATGCCTGCGGCTACGATAATGTTTCGTATTTCATTCGTCTTTTTAAACTGCAATTTGGAGAAACACCCGCCCGTTACATGCAGCGAAATAAAGTAATGCCATACACATAACTCTGCTTAGCCGTTTTGCTTTCTGATCTGAAATTGTTATCGGTTGAGCTTTTTGTGGTACGCAAAGAAACGGTAATGCCTGAACTTTACAGGTAAAAAAAGTCTATGAAATCTCTATCCACCCACCGCTTGCTTTTTACGCTTCTTTCCTGCCTGGCTCTATTTACGGCTCCGGCGCAATCGCTGCTGGACTCAGGCCTGCACCACCCCGAAAGCGTCGTTCGCGCCGGCAGGTACATTTATGTCAGCAATATTGGAAAAGTGCTCGATCCCCTGGCCCGGGATGGCGACGGGGCCATCCGTCAATTTTCGGCCGAAGGTGCGCTGCTTAAGGTCAATATGTGCCGCCAGCCGCTGCATGCACCCAAAGGCCTGGTGGCGGTAAAACAGCTGTTGTATGTGGCCGACCTGGAGTGCCTGCTGGGCATTGAGGCCCAATCGGGCAATATTGTTTCGGTTATTAGCTTTTCTTCGCTGGGTGTGCAGCTGCTTAACGACATAGCCGTTAAAAACGACAGTACCTTATTTGTGTCGGCTACCGACCAGGGCAGGGTATTTGAAGTTGGTACCGGCAATAAACAATACATAACGGTATTGGAGATACCGCATATAAAGGGGGCCAATGGCCTGTGTTACGATGCTGTGCAAAATTGCCTGTATGTGTGCGGTTTGGGCTCTTTTACGGCGCCAAAAGGGGAGGGCGAACTGGGTTGCGTGCATTGGCGCAATGGCAAACCCGTATATAAGCGACTTACGAATGCCACCGGCTTTTTCGACGGCATAGCCCTGTTGGACAGAGATCACCTGCTGTTGAGCGATTGGCGAAGCCTTTCAAAACCGGAAGGCATATTGGTTAAAATTAACCTGCACACGGGGGCCGTGCATAAAACGGAGACCATCCCCTTTGGTGGTCCGGCCGATTTTTACCTGGACAAATCTGCTCATAGAATATTGGTACCTGCCACGCAGAAGGGAGAGCTTTGGAGCTTGCCACTTGATGGAGCGGAACTCGTTTTACCGGAATAGTAAACAGGAATTAACTGTTTTTTATGTTAATACTACAAATTGTAGCTTCAAAATGCTATCGTACATAGTAATTTTATTTAAAAAATAAATATTATGAATACATTGTTGCACATTGAAGGCCACCTGAAACGGATAGAAGGCATTTCTTATGAAAACAAAAACGGCGGGGCTTATGCCTTTGTACAATTTCTGGCCTATAACAGGGAATTAATGGCCTTGTTGCAGCCGGTAAAAAAGCTCGAAAGACAAATGGAGGCCCTTGAAGGCATCAGCTGGCTTTTTAACGAATGCCTGGCGGCTAGTTTTACGCACCGTCAAAAAGTTATTTTCGATAATAAGCTGAGCGATGCCAGGTCTATTTTTGAAACGATCCGCCAGTATTTAAAACAGGAAGAAGAGGTGAGACATTTGCCAAAACGGGCGATGCACCGCCAGGCGGCCTGAAGCCTTGTATAGTTAAGGCTGAATTGTTTTATTTTTGGCTTCGATCCAAAGGGCCATGTATTTTGTAGCCGCCAGCGATTGGTGCATGAGCATAAACCCGGTAAAATTTTCAAGCCGGTGTGCGTCCAGTGAATTATAAATGCGTTCTGCGGCGTTTATAAGATGTGTTGTATGTTCTGTTTTTTCAAAAAGTTGGTTGTGCAGTTTAAATCCCTGCACTTGTGCCTGATGCCATATTTCTTCATCTTCATAAAGCCTGATGGCAGCTTCGGCAAATCTTTCCGGGGTCTCTTCAATCATACCACTCCAGCTTAACTGCTGGTGCATGCCTTCGGCGCCTATGGCCGTTGTAACGCTGGGGGTGCCATAACGCATGGCATCCAGCAGCTTGCCTTTGAGCCCGGCGCCAAACCTAAGCGGAGCCAGGCATACCCTCGCCCGGGTCATTACCTGTTCAACATCTTCTGCACGGCCTTTTATTAAAAAACCTTCGGCAGGATTGTGCAGCTGAAACACTTTGTGCGAAGGGTAGGCGCCATATACTTCCATTGCAGTGCCGGCCAGCTGCCGGCGAATCAACGGCCAGACAGCCTGTTTTAAAAACAGCACGGCGTCCCAGTTGGGGGCGTGCAAAAAATTACCGATGCTTATAAAATTTTTACGGGCACTGTAAGCGGGCAGCGTTTTTATTTGCTCCTCGGTAACGGCCTCATTTAAAAAAGGTGTGTAGTGCAGCAGGGCAGGGGATACTTTAAAAAAACTGCTCAGTAATTCGAGCTCGTGCAAGGAAATAATCAGCGACAGGTCGCAGCGGTAAATGCTGGCCAGTTCGCGCCGGGCAATGTCATTCAGCAGATCGCCCGGGGCAAACTCTCTTTTTTCCTTAAGCGCCTGGTGCCGGGCTGCGCGCAGGCAATGGAGGTCTTCGGTATCCAGCACCCGCATGGCCTGCGGGCATTGTTCGGCCACCCGCCAGCCAAACTGCTCTTCGGTGGTAAAGCGGTCAAACAGCACAATGTTGGGCTGCAATTGCTTTACAAAATGATCGAAGCTGGCCCTGTTTAATTCAATGCTGCACGCGTGAACATCGAACAAGGCCAGGTCATATGTAAATTCAGAACGATTGGCTGCGCTGGCAAAGGATACCTGCCAGCCTTTGCGGCGAAAACCCGCCATAAGTTGTAGCATGCGGCTTCCGGCTGCCGACGAAGCGGGCTCGGGCCAAACTTTGCCAATAATGAGAACGTGCATACCAGGCTGTTATTTGGCGTTCAAGTTACAAAATATAGCCCGGCAGAGGTAGAAATTGCGCGGCTTTTTAATAAATTGATTATATTTACTGGTTATCAAAATCATTTAAAATTTGCTGATTTAACACCACATGAACCCGCAACAATTTTCCCCGGGCCGGCTGCTCGCCTTTTTGGTGCTGTTTGCCACACTCAGCCTTTCGGTCCGGGCCCAGTCATTTTCATATGCTTCGCCCATTTGCCTCAATACCCCCATGTTGTCGCCCAACTTTTCGATGGGCTTTCCTCCGGGAGGTTTTTTTAGCTCCGCTCCTGGTCTCGATCTTACCAGCAGCACAGGGCAGATCAATCCAGGCGCCTCGGCTCCGGGCACTTATACCATCGCTTATTCCGGCTGCCCTTCCGGCTGTCCGATCATCACTGTTATAACCATTCATTCGCTCACGCCTATCAGCATCAGCAATCTTACAGTTTGCTCTTCGGCGCCGCCGCCGCTTACGGCTATCGCCAATCCATCCACTGGCCTTACCTATACCTGGTTTCCGTCGGGATCGACCAACTACTTCGTTAATTTATTTCCGCCATACGCTGGCCAAACGCTTACGTTAACCGTTCTCGACGCGAATGGCTGCCGGAATACAACCAGCAGCGTCATATCGGTGGTTACCAGTCCTACGCCCGTGATCGGCTCCAGCAGCAACTCCATTTGTGCCGGTGCATCGGTTACCCTTGGCATTGGCACCGGCAGCAACCCTGTGTGGAGTACCGGGGCCACCTCGTATTCCATCGTTCAGGCACCTGCCTTCACCAGCACTTACCAGGTTACGGTATCCAATGCACAGGGCTGTACGGGTTCATCGCCCATTAAAACCATTACCGTAAACTCGCTGAGCTTAAGTGTTAGCAACCTCACCCTTTGTGCCGGCAAAAATGCCACCCTTACCGCCAACGCTTTGCCAAATACAGGCGGGGTCAACTATACCTGGCTTCCGGGACCATTAAGCGGATCGGTGATTGTGGTGAGCCCCACCGTTTCGACTAATTATACGCTTACGGGCAACCGGTCGGGCTGCACCGCCACCACCGTTGCCCAGGTGCAGGTATCGCCTTCGTTTACACCCATCACCAAATTTTCCTATCAGTTTCCGCTGTGCACAAAAGATGCCGGCGCTACGCCCAGCCTGGTACCGGGCTTTACGGCGGGGGGCAGCTTTTCGGTTCTGGCCGGCGCTGTGCTGGCTCTTAATGATACTACGGGTTATGTTGATTTTACAAACATTGCCCCGTCGGAGTATTATATCAGTTATAATGTTCCGGCAATAGGCTGCACGCTTGCAACCAGCTACGTGGCTACGCTTACAGTAGGCCAGTCGAGCACCGTGCAGCTGGTGCCCGAAATAATTATGCTGAAAGGCGAAACGGTGGGGCTCACCGCCAGCGGAGGCACTTATTACAGCTGGAGCCCTAACCTGTTTATAGACTGTACGGTGTGCGACACACCGCATGTTTCGCCGCCCGAAAGCATGCAATATTGTGTTACCTCCGATTTATGCATTGATGCCGGATGCGTGAACGTAACCGTAATATGCAAGAACGAAGGTGATTTTTCGCTGCCCAACGCCTTTACGCCGGATGGGGATGGCAACAACGATAAATTTTGCCTGCAGGGCTGGGACCAGTGCCACAAAAAATTTGAAGTGCTCATCTTTGACCGCTGGGGTACAAAGGTTTACCAGTCTGACAAGCCTGATTTTTGCTGGGATGGCAAATATAACGGCGAGTTTTTAAACGCAGGCGTTTATACCTATGCCATAACGGCTACCTACGACCTGATTCCGCAAATGATGAAAAGAGGTAATATTACAATTATACGCTGATGGAACGGATGAAACGCTATGTATTGATCTTCATTTGTACAGCCGCCTATGCACTGCGTGGCAGCAGCCAGGATATTCACTTTTCGCAGTTTAGCGAAAACCCGTCGTTGCTTAACCCGGCCTTAACCGGGGCAAGCGGATTGCGGGCATCGTTAAACTATAAAAACCAGTGGAAAAGCGTATCAACACCTTATAAAACATACGGTGCTTCGTTCGAAATGCGCAGCCCCTCGCTGGGTGGGCAGCGCGACGGAGAATTTGGCTCGAAAACAGCCGAAACGAAGGCTGGCAGGTTCGGCGCGGGCATTTCGGTTTACAAGGATAAGATGGGCGACGCTAATTTAAGCTTGTCGCAGGCTAACCTTTCCATTGCCTATTTTTTGCGCACGGGCTCCAAAAGCAATTTGTCGCTGGGGGTTCAGGGCAGTTACAGCCAGCGGCGGCTGGATAACAGCAAATTTATTTTCCCCAACCAGTATTCAGGCAGCGGCTATGATCCCGGCCTCAACTCCAACGAAGCTTTCGGCCAGCAGAATTTCAGCTACATGGATGCAGCGGCAGGCCTGCTGTGGACCTACGACGATGAAGAGCGAAGGATCCGCGACCATAAACATGTGGCGGCCCGCATCGGTTTTTCGGCCTATCACCTGCTGCAGCCAAAACAAAAATACCTAGTAAACGGCAAAGACGCCATTCCATTTAAATATGTATCGCACGGTGATTTTCACATCAGCATTCAAAATACAGGCATAGCCATTGCCCCTTCGTATTTATTGCAATTGCAGCACACTGCCACGGAAGTGATTGCCGGTGTGATGGTAAAATACTACACCAGCAACGACACCAAGTACACCGGTTATTTAAAACGCACCAGCTATGGCCTTGGCGCCTATTACCGCAACCAGGATGCCGCCATTATATACGCGCTGCTGGAATGGGAAGAGCAATATGCCGTGGGCCTAAGCTATGATCTTAATATTTCGCCGCTTTCAAAGGCCTCGGGCCTAAGAGGCGGGCTGGAGCTGACCCTGCGGTACAACGCGGCACGAACATTCCTGTACCAGAAAATGAAATAATGTTATGATGAGATTTTTTAGCCGGGGGCATTAAAATAGAAAATCTTAAGAATGCCTTTATAACAGAACAAACCCACGCCATGTTAAAACCCACACTCACCTTCATCGGTATTTTTTTCTTTTGCTCGCTGCTGGCGCAGATCCCCGAGTTTAAGCAAAATTATACGCCTTTAACCTCTTCGGGCCAGCTGCCCGAAATTTACACACGCTCAGCTTCTGAAAAAGCCAGCCAGGATTTGCAGAGCCTGGACAATACCCGTGGCGTGAAAAACCGAAGCGAGAAAAGGAAATTTTATCTCTCGTCCAATTTTCACCAGGACCGGTTGCTTCGTTCGGGTCGCCTGCTGTTTAACGATCCTGTTTCGGTTTTTGTGAACCGCGTGGCCGACAAAGCATTTAAGGACTTACCTGAAATAAGAAAGCAGATACGGATTTACGTGGTGAAGAGCGAGGTGGTGAATGCTTATTGTTTCGACAATGGCATCATCCTCGTAAACACGGGCCTGGTGGCGCAGCTCGACAACGAGGCCCAGCTGGCCTTTATTTTATGCCACGAGGCGTCGCACTTTATTAAAAAGCACTCCATCGAAAATTATGTGCACCAGGCCACGCGCCGTGGCAGATACACCACCAATGTAGACATGGAAGACTACAAATACAGCCAGGATGCCGAGCTGGAAGCCGATGTGCAGGGTGTGAAGTACTACAAAAGCAGCCATTATACCTACAAAGGCATTGTTGGTGCCTTTAATGTTTTAAAATACTCTTACCTGCCTTTTGATGAGATCGTATTCAACAAAACCTTTTTTGAGGATTCGAACCTGGTGTTTGCCAACAATCTTTTTTTGAAAGAGATTGCCCCCATCAAAAAAGATGAAGATTATGACGACGAAAAAAGCTCCCACCCCAATATCAAAAAAAGAAAAGAGGCGGTGGGAAAAGAGCTTGGGGAATTTAGTGACGAGGGGCGCGAAAAATTTCTGGTGGACCAGAACGAGTTTTACCGCGTGCGCGAGCTGGCGCGTTTCGAATCGTGCCGCCTGGGCCTGCTGAACAGGGATTATGCCCGCTGCGTGTACAACTGTTACATGCTCATGAAAAAATACCCCGAAAATATTTATCTCAAAACAACCCTGGGCAAAGCCTTGTTTGAAATTGCTGCATTAAAAGCGCCAAAAGTAAGCGAGTATCATAACGTGCTGACCCTTGACCTGGTGGATAACTCGAAGGGCGATAACATTGACCTGGATTATTCATCCAAGGAAGGCAACTCGCAGCAGGTGTACCATTTGTTTAACAAGCTCAATGCCCTGCAAAGTTCGGTGCTGGCGCTCAATTACAACTGGAAGCTGAGAAAAGAGCTGAACGGGAAGGATGTGAGCGTGAATCGCCTGTGCGACTCTCTGTTTATATTAATGGCAGTGAATAACGAAACGGGATTGGCTTATTTTAACCGTCTTACACGGCGGCAATATGCAAACAGTCTGAAGCCCCAGCCTGTGTCAAAAGATTCGGCCGCCGCACCACCGGCAAAAAAGTTTACCTCGCTGGCCGATATGGATGACACCGAGGCCGACAGCAAAACCAAGCGCATTGAAACCCAGAATGAAACATCAAAGGTGCTGTTAAACAGCGACAGTGTGGCTGCAGCAAAGCTCGAACTGTATTTTGATCAATATGCCTTTGCCGACTTTTTTAAAGACACTGCTTTTGTGGCCAGGTATAAAAAAGCGGTGGATGTTCAGGACCGCGTGCGCGAAAAAAGAAAAATGGAGTGGCGAAAGCCGGAGAAAAACAAGGGCGGGCTTGGTGTTGACAGGATTGTGATCCTCGACCCGTTTTATATGAAGCTGAGCGAGCGGGGTGGTGGCGGAATCCGTTATTTTGCCTCGGACGAGAAACTGGCCAGCTATGGAAACATACTGAAGCATAACGCTGGCCTTGCCGGGCTCGACTTTGATTATATTGACTCACGCACCATTAAAAAAGACGAAATGGAGCGGTATAACGATTATACGCTGTTGAACGACTGGATGACGGAATTTCTGAACCATGACTTTAACCCCAATACGCTGGTGCTTAACAACGATGCCACGGCAAGGCTTAAGGAAAAATACAACACACGCTATGTGTTGTGGAGCGGGGTAATTAATGTGAAGATAAAAAAAGAGAACCTGGGCCTGGCGGTGCTGGGAACCCTGCTCATCTACCCCGCTGTTTTTACCATACCCTACCTGTTGCGCAAGGAGGAAAAAACCTATTACGTATCGGTGTTATTCGACCTGGCCGCCAACAAAATGCAGTTTTACCACACGGTAGCGCTGCGCATGTCGGACACGCACGATTTTTTAAATGCCTTTGTGTATGATACCATGCTGAGCATAAAGCAGGCGCCTAAATATAAACACTAAGCAAGCGGCTTTTATGAAAAAAACAATCCACACACACATGCACAAGCTTCTGGTTATCGTGTTTATTTTTTTAGGCTCTGCGCTGCAGGCACAGGTGGTGCCCGGCTACCAGGGCAAAAAAACCATTGTTTCCTACCAGGCTAATATTTCGCCGGCGCTGAGGCGGCCCACGTTTAACAACAAGGTGTACAGCGGTGCGGCCAGCAGCTATTTGCAGTCGGAAGAAAGTGCTTTTATCCCGTTTAACGTCACGCACAATCTTATTTTTGAGCGGGTAATGGGGCGCAAATTTTCGTTCTCGCTTAACTATACCTTTGTAGCCACCAAGGATTATATTACGCTTTCGCAGCGGGTATCTGACAAGGCAAGCAACACCAGCCGCCTTATCACCTTTGATAATGTGCAGCAGAATATATTTGGCCATTACATCGGCGGCTCGCTTATTTTTTACGGCAAAAGAGCCCTGGCGCCGTTTGGCAAATATTTTAAATTAAACTTCAGCTATTGCCAGATGGTGAGCTCGTTTACCCGGCCCACGCTTACCAGCGAGCCGGAAAACACCGGGTTGCCATCCACGGTTTTTACTTTCGACACAAAAAAAGTGCATTATGGGCAAAACAGTGTGGGTTTTGGCTGCAGCTTTGGTATGAACCGGATTTATTTTGACCGCCTGGTGGTGAACAGGGGGGTGAGCTTCTTTTACCTGTTAAAGCCCGATTATGTTTCGACGCCGGCAAATAACGCCAAGGAAGTGATTTACTGGCGCCTGCGGGGGCACGATATTGTGAGCTTTTACCTGAGCGTGGGTTATTTGTTTTAAAGAGCGGGTAAATGTTTAGTGCTCAAACAGCAGCAGGGTATAATTATCCTCCACAGCATACAGCTTGCCGTTTATAAATTTTATTTTGGTGAGGGTGCCGGGAGATATCGAGCCGTCAAGGGCAGATTTCCAGGTATTATCGGCATTATCGAGGTAATAGATAAAACCGTAACCACACACATAAAGAGTGTTGTTATATACATCAATATCCCAACACCCGGGGGGCGGGCTGTTAACCCCCACCGGCAGCCATGAGTTAACGCCATCAAATTCAACCACCGGTGTGAGCGATCTGCTGGCAATGGCATTGCTGTAAAGATTGTAGCCCACGCCATACAATTTATTCTTAAACATCAGCATTTTTTCAAGCTGGGTATTTAATCCATCGCTCACATAAAAACTCCAGCTGCTGGAATTACTGTTGCAATAAGCAAAATTTCCACCCACGCCGTAACCGCTCAAATACATCCCGGCCTTGAATTTAGAAAAACAACGGGTGTATGGTGCCGAAGTGCCGGCTGGCAACCCAAAACTGCTGACAGACGCTAAATTGTAATAGAGTACAGGTGCGCAGCTTGCAGAGTTAAGCTGATCAAAATCGCCCGAAAAATAAAAACCGCCCTGCGGTTCTGCTTTAATGCTGTTTACATTGTTATTCACCGCTGCAAGCGGTGTGAGCTTTGATTTGGTTGTTGCTTTACTGCCAATGTAGCAGGTGTAATTTGTTGAATTTGCCACTTCAGACAGGCGCCCGCCCAGGTAATGCTTGCCATCGGGGGCCTGGTAAAGCGTTTTTACATTTGTAGACAGGTCAAAATAAGAACCGTATTGGGAAAAGGAATTGCTGGTTGAGTTAAAATAGATAACACCCGGAGAGGAAACATTGCCCGTGCCCAAAAAAGTGCCGATAATAAATGCATTGCTTCGGTTCGTACTGTCTATCACAATATCGTTAATAGCCAGGTTGTAAGGGAGCATGCCGTTGAAGGTGGCCACGGTTGTTTTTTTATGATACACCGCTCCGTTATATCCTGGCGGCGTGTATACATCTTCTTTTATAATTTTAAGGCGATCCTGTGGCTCCACTTTTTTGCAGGCGGCAAAACAGCTGCTTATGATAAGCAGGGCGAAAAAGTGTGGGTTTCTTTTCATTTTTTAAAGATAGCGCTTTTTTCAAAACAGCTGCTTAAAAGCCGTTTTTACAGTATTTTGGCCGGCTAACACTTTATTTACCGGCAATATGTTTTTAACTTATATTTGAAATAATATTATTTGAAATAACCCACTGTATGGCATATTTACGCAAGCTGTTAACGTTTTTTTATTTTGTATTTGCAGGCACGCTGCTAACGGCGCAGGAGCAGCACGTTATTTCGGGCGTTGTAACCGACGCCGCTACCCGCGAACCCTTGCCCTTTACCACCGTGGCGCTAAAAAAACAGCTCATAGGCACAGTAACCAACGACGAGGGCAAGTTTGATTTTTATGTGCCAGCCGATGCAGCGCTGGATACCCTGGTAATTGGCTACTTTGGCTACAAGCCCCAGCAGATTGCCTTAAGCAGCATCAGCGGGCCGCTTTCCATCAGGCTGCAACAAAATGCGGTGGAGCTGCAGGAGGTAGTGGTGAGGCCGCTCAAGCCCGAAGAGTACATACGCCTGGCCATGCGCAAGGTGAAGGAAAATTATCCGAGGCAGCCCTTTGGCACCGATGCCTATTACCGCGAAAAAGCCATTGAAAATAAAAATGTGATCAAATGCGATGAAGGAATTTTCAGGACCTATTACACCAATTTTCAGGATACCGTTCGCAATCCCAGCCAGCTGATGCTTTTCAGGCGGGCCGAAAACCTGAGCGAAGTGGCGTTTAGAAAAGCGGAGCGGGAGAAAAAAGCGGCCAAAGCAAAAAAGACAGGCAAAAAACAGGATGATAACGTGGAAATAGATCTTACCTCTTCTTTTGGAGGCCCCGAGAATATTCTTGGAAGCGCAGCGTTGAACCGGAAGGCCGAAGGCAGCCTGGATACGCTGAAGTTAAAATCATATAACTACAGCTTTGCCAAATCAACCACCTATAACAATAAAGAGCTGATGGTGATTGATTTTGAGACCAGGGGAAAAGTGGATCATGTGCGCGCCACGGGGCGTATTTACCTTGACGCCGCCAGCCTGGCCATTGTAAAGCTGGAAAGCAAAGGCGATTTTGTGATCCCGGTATTGCTTAAGCCCGTGTTGTTCCTTTATGGCCTGGGGATCGAAAATCCCAGCTATGAAAAAAACCTCGAGTTTCAGCAGATCAAAGGAAAATGGTATCCTAAAAACATACAGTTTAATGTAAATGTGGAGTTGATAAACAAACACTGGTTTCGTAAAGATGAGCATTCTGTGTTTGAAATAGAAGGCGTGTTTACCGTGACTAAAACCGATGTGGAAAGCGCGAAGCAAATCCCGGCTGCCAAACGTTTTAATCCTAAAAAGGATATGAAAGACCAGGTGTTTAACGATGAAGGCATGAGCTGGGAAGGGTTGAATATTATTAAGAAGTAATTAATAATTCAAAACTCAAAATTCAAAAGAGCGCAGCCATATGGAGCCGAAGCATCGGTGCTGAATATCTCATCGGGGTCATCCAGCAATCAGACAACAACCTTTGAGTTTAAATCTTGAATTTTGAATCCCCGTTTATGCCGCCACCAATAGCTTATTATACTTATTGCGGTAATCGGCAGGGGTAAGGCCGGTTATTTTCTTAAAAATACTGCGAAAGGTTTTGTTATCGGTATACCCCACATCATACATTACCTCGTTAATGTTTTTACGGCTGGTTTCAAAGCTGCGCTTGGCGGCTTCCACCTTTACGCGCTGCACGTATTCGAGCACCGTGTTGTCGGTGGCTTTTTTAAAGCGTCGCTCAAAGCTGCGCACGCCCATGGCAAAGCGATCGGCCAGCTCCTCGGTTTTTATTTTTTCCTGGTAATTACATTCAATAAATTCCTGTGCGTATTTTATTTGCTCGTCGTTGTGCGCTTTCTGCCCCTGGAAAATAATAAAGGGCGACTGGCTCTGCCGGTCGATATCAATGGCAAAGCCCTTGGCAATTAAAATGGCCATGTGCCGTCCCACATATTTTTCGATGATATACACCATCAGGTTGAGGTAAGAATAAGCCCCGCCGCTGGTGTAAATGCCTTTTTCCTCGGTCATTATCTTATCGTCGTGCAGCTCAATGTGAGGGAACATGGTTCTGAACTGGTTGGCATAGCCCCAGTGTGTGGAACATTTTTTACCATCCAGAAGACCGGTGGTGGCCAGGAAAAAAGCGCCAATGCACAGGCTGGCCACTTCGGCACCGCGATGGTGCTGCTCTACAATCCATGGCGTAAAATTGCGGTTAAGCTCGGCCACGGCTTTTTGATCGCCGTGCAGCGAAGGAATGATAATAAGATCGGTTTTTTTTATATCTCCGATCAGCGCATCGGGCTTAATGGTAAATAAGCCATTGCTTTGCGGCGTTTCGTGGCTCAGGCCTACCAGCTGTATATTGAAGAGTGGCGGCTGGCCTGTTTCGGCCTGTATTTTATTCACTTCCGAAAGGATCTGGTAGCTTCCTTCTATATTCACCAGGCTGCTGTTGCCCAGGGGTATAAGTATGGAGATGTGTTTCATGTTATAAAGATATTGTTTTTATGTGTCGTAAAATGCCTCGCTCATTGACGGGTTATCACCCCCGGCACGCCGTTTTTTTGCAGCAACTTTGTACCGCCGCCGCTGCCCGGGATCAGCAGGCTCAAAAAACGAAACATTAAAAATTTAAATATCATGAGAAAAGTGATTTTATTAGTGCACGCCTCCCTCGACGGGTTTGTGGGAGGGCCAAACGGAGAAATGGACTGGATCAAACTGCCCGAAGGATTGTTTGACGACGTAAACCATATTACTGCAAATGCCGATACCGCCATTTACGGCCGCGTTACTTATGGCATGATGGAGAGCTACTGGCCAACCGCCGCCGAACAGCCGGGCGCTACCAAACACGATGTTGAGCATGCTCAATGGGCCAATAATGCCACCAAGCTGGTGTTTTCCAAAACATTGCAAAAAACCAACTGGCAAAACACGCGCATTGTGCCTGGCAACGAAGCTGAAGAAATAAAGCAGCTCAAACAACAACCAGGTAAAAACATACTGATGCTTGGAAGCCCCACGCTGGCGCATTCGTTTATGAAAGCCGGCCTGATTGATGAATACATTGTTGCTATTAACCCTGTAATTTTAGGCAAGGGCCTGCCGCTTTTTGACAGCATAAACAATAAGGTGGGTCTTAGCCTGGTGCGCACCAAAATATACGACCCGGTAATACTTATGCATTATGCGGTAGAAAGACCTTAAAACCAGGTTTTTGGCTGTGCTTACTGTTGTTTTCCTGCTTTTATTTTAAGATTTTTAGGAGCTAAAAAAAAATCCACCGGTTTTGTCCACTTTTGTGTAGCCCAATCGATATGAAGCTGTATTAACCAATTAAAAACAAGAAAACATGAATGAATTTGCAATGATTTTTCGCAATGCCGAAAATCCGGCCATGCAGCTGGGGCCTGAAAAAATGCAGGAAATTGTGAAACAATGGCAGGATTGGATGGGCAGCATGGCTGCGCAGAATAAAATCGCCAACCAGGGCAGCCGCCTGGGCTGGGAGGGTAAAACCCTGAGGCCAAACAATATAATAACCGATGGGCCTTATGCCGAGATCAAGGAAATGATCACAGGGTTTATTGTGGTGAGAACTGCATCGCTGGAAGAAGCCATAGCCCTGGCCAAAGGTTGCCCGATATTAAAATTTGGCGGGAATGTAGAGGTCAGGGGTGTCATCCCGGCCGATATGAAATAAAAAAAAAGATCCCGGTTTGAGTGCCGGGATTCTTTATTACCATGCCTGCAGGGGATACGCTTATACCACATTTGTTCAGAACGGAGTATCGTAAAATTGTGGCGGTGCTTTGCAAAACCTTTGGTATAGAGCATATTGAAACGGCAGAAGATATTGCCAGCGAAACTTTTTTGCTGGCGGCAGAAACCTGGGGCATAAACGGCTTGCCGCAAAATCCTGTGGCCTGGCTGTATGCTGTGGCAAAAAATAAAACAAAAGATTATTTAAAGCGCCATGTTATTTTTCAGCAGAAAATTGTTGCCGAGCTCAAAAGCCGCGGACAAACAGCTTACGAGCCCGACATTGACCTTTCGGGAAAGAATATAGGCGACAGCCAGCTGCAAATGATCTTTGCGGTATGCCATCCGGTCATTAAGGCCGAAGCACAGATAGGACTGGCGCTCAGCATCCTGTGCGGCTTCGGCGCCGAAGAAATTGCCGATGCCTTTTTGAGTAATAAAGAAACCATATACAAGCGCCTGGCCCGCGCCAAGGAAAAGCTGCGCGAGGCCGGTGTGCAAATAGCCATGCCCGCTTCGGGCGAGCTGAGCAGCCGGCTGGACGCCGTGCTCACCACCTTGTACCTTTTATTTAACGAAGGGTATTATTCGCAGTCAAAAAATACGCCGCTTCGCAAAGACCTTTGCCTGGAGGCCATGCGCCTGAACTACCTGCTGCTGGAATACGAGCTTACCAACACGCCCGCTGTGCGGGCGTTGCTGGCCCTTATGTGCTTTCATGCTTCGCGTTTTGATGCCCGCACCGACGGCAATGGGGAGCGGGTGCTTTACGAAGATCAGGATACCAGCCTGTGGAACCACGAGCTGATTGCCCGCGGCCGCTATTACCTGAATGCGGCTGCCACCGGTACTGAAATATCAAAATACCACATTGAAGCGGCCATAGCCGAGCTGCACAGCGAAAAAACCGATACACCCGCAAAATGGGAACAGGTGCTGCAGCTTTACAACAAGCTGTTGTTGATCGAATACTCGCCCATGGCGGCGCTTAACAGAACCTACGCCTTTTCGAAAGCCCGCACGGACGTGGGCGCTATTGAAGAGGCCGAAAAGCTCGGCCTGGTTGGGCATCAGCCTTATCATTTTTTGCTGGGATATCTTTACAGGTATGTAAATATAAATACAGGCCTGCAACATTTGGAAACCGCGCTGGCGCTTGCCCGCACCGAAGCCGATAAAATGGCAGTGCGCAAGGCGATTACAAAATTTAAAAACAAAAACACCGGCTGAAAATACCGGGATTTGCAAAAGCGATTTTGAATGCGGATATTAATTGTCGCTTAATTCATATTATGGCAAAGAAAAAAGAAACCGCACTAAAGCCTGCCAAAACCTGCTATACGCACCTGGGCGGAAAGCTGGGCCAGCTCTTGTTGGAACAGTTTATACACAAAGGCTGGATCGCCAAACAAAAGCTCAGCGATAAGCACTTTCATATTACTGCAAAAGGAGAAAAGGAATTTGCAAAGCTGGGCGTGGACCTGGAGCAGATAAAAGCGGAGGACATTTAAATAAACCGGGAGTGAAGCTTACGTTTATAGAACCGCGTGAAGAGCTGAAAGCCTACGTTTCGCAGCTGTGGCTGTTCGAAAGTGTTAACGGCCTGGCGGCCCACGGCACGCTGATAGCGCCCAACGGTAAGCCAAAGATCATCATTCCCTATAAAAGCGTACTGAGCACCACCGATCACCGTGCCACCACGGTGTGTAAAGAAAACAGCATCTGTTTTATCGGTGTGCGCGATGTACCGGTCACTCTTGGCGCTCCTACCGGCGCCTCTGGGTCAATAGGTGTAGAGCTGACTACCGCCGGTGGCTACAAATTTTTAGATGCACCCATGAGCCAGCTGGCCAATACGCTGCTTACGTTTGATGAGCTATACGGCCGCCTGGGTTATGAGCTACAGCAAAAAATAATGAACGTGGAAGTGCCCATGCAAAAAGTGGCGCGCATCCAGGAATTTTTGCTGGAGCAGCTTCGCCGGCAAAACCGCAAGCACCAGGTGATGGATTATTCGGTTGGGCTTATCTCATCCATGCACGGTATGGTGGAATTAAAAGAGCTTGAAAAAAAGACCGGCTATTCTAAACGCTACCTCGATATGCTGTTTAAGCAATACGTTGGCATTTCGCCAAAAACGCTTTCCACCATTTTCCGCTTTCAGCGGTATTACAAATACTGGTCGGGCGGCAGCCCTTCTGGTTTTAATAAGCAGGATATTTTTGAGCAATACTACGATCAAACCCACTTTATAAAAGAATTTAAGCGCTACACAGGTTATACACCCGCAAAATTTGCCCGGCTCAACAACGATTTCGGAAAGAATTTTTAAGCATTTCCCTTTTTTACTATTTACTGCGCCAAAGAGTTTTTTAATTTGTTCACTTTTTAAAACCAACATACCATGAGCGCAACAATGAGCGAGGCCACCAATGCCCTGAATTGGTTCGAGATCCCGGTAACCGACATTAGCCGGGCAGCTACATTCTACGAAAAAATATTTAACATCCGCATGCAGCACATGGAAATGATGGGCATGAAAATGGCCATGTTTCCAGGAGACGGTATGAGTGGCAAAGTGGGAGGTGCCCTGGTGCAAAGCCCTATGCACCAACCCTCGGCCGGCGGCGCATTTATTTACCTGAATGCCAACCCCGACCTGCAGCTTGTATTGAACCGCATAGAAGGCATGGGCGGTAAAATTATTATGCCAAAAACATGTATTAACGAAGAAACCGGCTACATGGCTTTTTTTAGCGACACCGAGGGAAATACCGTGGGGCTGCACTCCAATAAGTAAATCAAATCTGCTGCCGGGCCATTCCCGGCGGTATTATCACACAAAAATCAAAAGCCATGAAATCAAAATTATTATTGCGCATTGCCTCGGTAATCATGTTTCTGCATGTGCTGGGGCATACCATTGGCCACAGCGGCTGGCGCCATGCCGATGATCCGGAAAAGCAGGCCGTGATTGACAGGATGAACAGCAAAGCTTTTCCATTTATGGGTGCCAGTAAAAGCATGGGCGATTATTACGAAGGCTACGGCTACGCCGCCACCATCACCCTGGTGTTTTTTGCCCTGCTGCTTTGGATGGCGGGGAGCGCCGCACCCAATAAATTTGTAACTGTACTGCTGTGGATGCTCTCGGCCAGCCTTCTGTTGTGGGGCATTATAGAGCTTCGCTATTTTTTCGCCTTTGCAGCTTCGTTCAGCTTACTTTCGGCATTGCTCACCTTTATGGCGGTCATGCAACTGCGCAGGCAAGCGGAAGCATAGGCAAAAAAATTAAAAAGACTCCGCAGAGCTCATAAAAAGCCTGGCTTATAAAATATAACTGTATTTTTAGGAGTCTTTTTACTTAACCCATGGCTGAACTTATATTTCCTTTAAAACATACCTTGCGCATTGACTGGAGCGAACTGGACTATTTTAAGCACGTCAATAACGTTAGCTTTTTTAAATACATACAATCGGCCAGGGTTAATTATTGGGATAAAGTAGGAATAACTGCCACGCACCTCCAAACCAATATCGGCCCCATGCTGGCTTCGGTAAATTGCGAATTTAAACAGCCTTTGTTTTACCCGGGCCAGGTAACAATTGTTACCACTGCCGAGTTTATTAAAACCACCAGCTTTGGCTTTCACCACCGCCTGCTGAGCGATACCGGTGAAGTGGCGGCAGAGGCGCACGATGTGATGGTGATGTTTGATTTTAACAGCAATCAGAAAGTTCCTTTTCCACCCACGCTGCGCAGCCTTATCAACAAGCTCGAAAATAAGTCTTTTTAAGGACGTTTTGTTTCTTGTATTGTGATCAGAACTTGTTGCTTGAGCCGATAACTATCGGAGCTAGGACTTGCAGGGCCACAGTCAGCACCCAAATAATACAAATAGTAAAGTATTTTGTTTTTAATAAATACTTTTTTATGAGGGCATGCCCCCATAAAGCAGCGCTCGCCTGGCTGTTATTATTTGTTCGCTCGCTTTATGGCGTCGGGCTTTCGCCACTCGCTTTTTTTATAGCCTTAACTGGCCTATAAAAAAGAGCTCAGACAATGGCTCAATCCCTCACGCAGAAAAGTTGGTTTAATCTTTTGCCAGCAGCACTATTTGCCCCAGATGATAAGCATCGTGCTGAATAATGCCGTGAATGTGTTTATAATACGAAAGGCTGTTTGGCTTATACTTTTTCTCAAAATCGGTTTCGTCAAAATTGCGTAAAAACGCTACCCATTGCTCCTGCGAGGTTTTAAGAGCCTGCAAGGTTTCCTGCCAGGCGGCCTCAGAGGTATCGGCCACCGGCTTAAAATAATTATCGGCCGGCGTTTTCATAGCCACGCCCTGCACCCGCTGCAGCGCATTGTCGCGCCAGGCAACCAGGTGGTTCACAATTTCCCAAATGGAATTGTGGCGGGGTGTTAGTTTGCGCGCCGCTTTCTCTGCGCTCAGGTTCTTTAAATTGTCGGTAATATTTACGGCTATCCAGGGTTGGCCGTCATACAGGTCGGCAAACAGCTCAATAATGCGTTCGGTTTCTTTCATCGTAAAAAAATAAAAATGATTTATTCGGGAACATAGGGACCGCCCGTTTCGCCCCAACCCCATTTGGGCATAGGTTCCTGCGGGTTTAGGCTTATATTTTCGGCATTTGAATTAAGCACTGCAATCCGCGTACCCCATTCGATATAGGCCATAAAAGCCGAACGAAATTCAGGATCGGCGGGCAGCTCAATTTCATCGGCCGATTGCAGCAGCAGGGCCACCCAGCGCTGGCGATGCGCCTCGGTTAAATGTTTTGAAAAATGCTTCTGGATCATTTTAAAGTGGCTGCCGCCTTCCTGCGAATAGGCACCGGGCCCGCCAAACACCTCGGCAATAAAATGCGCCACATGCACCTGGTGGGTGGGAGCCATGTGCTTAAACACGGGTTCCAGCAAGGCATCTTTCAGCACTTTTTTATAAAACACCTCTGTCAGCTTTTCAAAAGTGGCCATTCCGCCGGCCCATTCGTACAGGCTGGGAATTTTTTTGTCAGGGTTCATCGGTTAGGAGTTGCAAACAGGTTGGTTTTATCTGCAATAATCAAAATTAATGTTTTCACATCACTTAATCTTTAAGTACCTTTGAAATTATTTTTTGTACAATGGCAGGTACATCTAAAATAAAAACATACCTCAAACGGCTTGGCATCGCAGGTTTTATTTTTTTCCTGGTAAAAGGCCTTATTTGGGTGGCTATCTTTTTATTTGTGAAAGAAAAACTTTAACCCATTTATGGAACAATCGCTCGATAAGCTTGATAAGGAGATCCTCAGTATTCTTCAGCAAAACTCAACCATTGCCGTAAAAGATATTGCCGATAAGATCGGTTTGTCAACCACGCCTACGTATGAGCGTATCCGCTACCTGGAGGAGAGCAAAGTGATTACCGGCTACGTGGCGTTGATCGATCGCAAAAAAGTAGGGCTTAACCTGCTGGTATATTGTAATATTGTGCTTAAGGAGCAATCCAAAAAAGCGCTTCTCGATTTTGAAAAAACAGTGTCGCGCGTGCCTGAAATTATTGAGGTAATAAGCATTTCGGGCACTTACGACTATATGCTTAAAATAGTCGCGGCCGACATTTCGGCCTACAACGATTTTGTGGTGAACGTGATTTCCAATATTCCAAACATTGGCCAGTACCACAGCAGCATTGTGCTGAACGAGGTGAAAAAGGTAACGGCCTACAAAATTCCATAGCTTACCCAAGAATTTCATTTAAGCGCTGGTAAAATTGTCCGCGGATGGCCTCGTTGCAAAGATTGCCCATACTGCCTTCATGCGTATGTGCCAGCTGCCGCACAGGTTTAAAGGTCCCGTTTGCGATCTGTACCCCTGTTTTGCGATACGCTTCCCTGAATGGCACACCTTCCAATACCAGCCGGTTTACCTCTTCTACGCTAAACAGTGCATCATACATCTCTCCTTCCAGCAAGCCGCTCTTTACTTCTATATGCTCCAGCATAAATGCCGTCATCCGGATACAGTCTTTCAGATCGGCGATGCCCGGGAAAAGTATTTCCTTGGTTAGTTGCAGATCGCGGTGGTAGCCCGAAGGCAGGTTAGCGGTTAATAGAGTGAGTTCGTTGGGCAGCGCCTGTATACGATTGCACCTGGCACGGATCAGCTCAAACACATCGGGATTTTTTTTATGTGGCATAATGCTGCTGCCAGTGGTTAACGCATCAGGAAATGCAATAAAACCAAAGTTCTGGTTCAGGTACAGGCAGCAATCGTATGCCAGCCGGGCCAGTGTGGCGCCTACAGAAGCCATGGCCATGGCAGTCGTTTTTTCTGTTTTGCCCCGTGTCATCTGCGCATACACCACGTTGTGGTTCATGCTGTCAAATTCGAGCAGGCTGGTGGTAAGCGAGCGATTAATGGGAAAGGAGGAGCCATAACCGGCTCCTGAGCCAAGCGGATTTTTATTGCATTGCCTGTAGGCAGCCACCAGCAACTCAAGATCGTCGCTGAGCGACTCGGCATAAGCGGCAAACCAAAGCCCGAACGACGAAGGCATGGCCAGTTGCAGGTGTGTGTATCCCGGTAGCAGTGCCGTTTTGTGTGTTTCACTCAAATGGAGCAGGCGGTCAAACAGCAGCTTTACTTCACCGGCAATGGTTTTAACCTGGTGGCGCAGGTACAGCTTCATATCTACCAGCACCTGGTCGTTGCGCGAACGGGCCGTGTGTATTTTTTTGCCCGCTTCTCCTGTTTTTTCAGTAAGCAGCAATTCTATCTGCGAATGAATATCCTCCACACCTTCGTCGATCTCAAAGACGCCTTTTTGTATATCTTCTAATATCTGGTTAAGCCCTTGTTCCAGTGCGGCATGGTCTGCGTCGTTGATCAGGCCGGTATGCTTCAGCATGTGTGCATGCGCCAGCGAGCCAAGCACATCAAATTCGGCCAGCTGCCCGTCAAATTCACGGTCGCGCCCCACCGTAAAACTGTTTACGGTTTCTGCAAACCCTGAGTTTGCAGGATTTTCTTTTTGCCAGAGTGTTTTAGTCATGTTGCAGTAAATTGGAAAGCAGCTGTATGTAACCGTCAATTCCCTCTTTTATTTCGTGTATAAAAATAAATTCATCGCTGCTGTGCGATCGCTTAGAATCACCCGGGCCGATTTTAAGGGAAGGACATTTGATGAGGGCGCGGTCAGAAATGGTGGGCGAACCGTAAATGATTTTGCCCGGCCTGTTGGCCGCTTGCACAAGGGGGTGGCTTATATCAATGGCAGATGCACGGAGCCGAAGGGATCGCGGAGTTACCTCGCAGTTAATGTGTTGCCGGATCAGAGCCAGAATCTCTTCGTGTGTGTAGGCATCGTTGGAGCGAATGTCAACCGTAAACTCGCAGCGATCGGGAACCAGGTTGTGCTGGTTTCCTGCTTTTATTATGGTTACAGCCATGCTCACTTCTCCCAGCGTATCCGATTTTTTTGGAAAGCGAAATGTTTTAAACCACTCAACTGCGTCCATGGCATTGTAAATGGCATTGTTTACATTGGGATGCGCGGCATGTCCCGCTGTGCCATGTGCCACACAATCAATCACCAGCAAGCCCTTTTCGGTTACAGCCAGGTTCATGCCGGTAGGTTCTCCCACAACAGCGGCAGCAACTGGTCCCAGTTCGTCAAAGACAAGTTCGATGCCGTTTTTTCCTGAGATCTCTTCCTCCGCGGTGGCAGCCAACACCAGGTTGTATTTCAGCGGCCGCTTATTGTAAAAATAAATAAACGCCATAATAAGCCCCACCAGCGCACCGCCGGCGTCGTTGCTCCCCAAGCCGAACAGTTTTCCTTCGCGCTCAATGGCTTCAAACGGATTCAGCGTGTAGCCTGCATTGGGTTTCACGGTATCGTGATGCGAATTAAGAAGCACGGTGGGCAAAGCAGGATCGTAATGTTTATTCATGGCCCACACATTGTTGCACCGGCGTTGCACCGGGATGCCATGTGTTGCGAGGAACATAGCGATGGCAGTGGCGCTTTTGTCCTCCTCACGGCTGATGGAAGGAATGGAAATAAGCTGCTTCAATAGCCTGATGCCGGAGGCATGCAGATAATGCGTGCTGATATGTTTATGCAACAAGGTAGGTGCCGGCATGAGGTTGTTGATGGATGGCGTTTAATAATTGATCGGAGTGCCCGATGGCAACATGTTTTACGCCATGCGCCAGCGCTTCGAAAGCATTGCTCATTTTTGGAAGCATGCCGTTCGAAATTACGTTTTGTTGCACAAGAAGCTCGTATTCACGCCGCGATATTGTTGCGATAAGGCTTGCCTCGTTTTCCGGATCTTTGAGAACCCCCTTTTTTTCGAAGCAGAAATGCAGGCGCACATCGTATTGATGTGCCAGGCTTTTGGCCAGCTCTGCTGCCATGGTGTCGGCATTGGTGTTTAGCAGCTGGCCCTGCCCATTATGGGTAACTGAGCAAAACACCGGTGTGAGCCTCTGCTCCAGAAGCAGGTTAATGAAAGCCGTGTTAACGTGCTTGTATGTTACGTCGCCTGCATAGCCATAATCAACCGGAACCGGCGGGCGCTTGGTAGCGCTCACGCAATTTGCATCGGCCCCCGAAAGCCCGATGGCTGGCACCTGCAGTGCGTTTAATTTTGCCACTACCTGTTTGTTGATGAAACCGGCATACACCATGGTGGCCAGCCTCATGGTTTCTGCGCTGGTTACCCGGCGGCCTTCGTGCACCTGTTGCGTAACGCCCAGTTTGGCGGCCAGCTCCTCCAGCAGTTTTCCACCACCGTGCACCAATAATTTCTTTTCTTTTATCAGGGCAAAGTCGGTCAAAAAACGGCTGAGCGTACCGGCAGAGTTAATAACGTTGCCGCCAATCTTAATAATGTATAGTTTGTCTTTCATTCAATGCCTGGTTTTTAAAAGTAAGATCCTGGTCTAATAATTTCTTTAGTACAGTTTGAGCGGCATACACACGGTTCTGTGCCTGCTGCAATACCAACGACCGGCTGCCGTCAAGCAAATTATCACCCAGCTCCACATTACGCCGCACCGGCAGGCAGTGCATGATCTTTGCGGGTGATGCAGCGAGTTTCTCTTCTGTCAGCATCCAGTTATTTTCTACCGGAAGTATTCTCCCATAATCGTGGTACGACGACCAGTTTTTTACATATATAAAATCCGCGTCGGCAATCGCCTCCTCCTGTTTATGTGTAATGTTCGCTCCTTCTGTAAATGTTTTATCCAGCTCATAACCGGGCGGGTGGGCAATGGTAAAATCTACGTCGGCATAGCACATCCATTCGCTGAAGGAGTTGGCCACCGCCTGCGGCAGCGGTTTTACATGAGGCGCCCAGCTCAATACCACTTTTGGTTTGCGGGGCAGCTGCCAGTTTTCACGGATGGTAATAAGGTCTGCCAGGCTTTGCAACGGGTGGCGTGTGGCCGATTCCAGCGAGATAATGGGAACACCACCATGGTTGATAAACTGGCCGAGTACTTTTTCGCTATAATCATCCTCACGACTGGTAAGCGATGGAAAACAGCGAATGCCAACATAATCACAGTAACTGCCAATAACCGCTGCTGCATCTTTAATATGTTCTGTTTTTGTGCTGTTCATAACGGCCCCGTCCTCAAACTCCCAGCTCCAGCTGTCCTGGCTGGCGTTTATGATTGTCACGTTCATTCCCAGGTTGGCTGCTGCTTTTTGTGTGCTCATGCGGGTGCGCAGGCTGGGGTTCAAAAAGATGAGGCCCAGGGTTTTGTTTTTGCCAAGAAAATGGTGCTTAAGCGGATCCTGTTTTAGATGGAGCGCTTGTTTTAAAAGTGCTTCCACATGGCTGGCATCCTTTACGCCGGTAAAATGTTTCATGATGCGTGTAGGTTAAAAGGGAGTGGCTGATTGAACAACATGCTTTTGAAGGACCTGTTTAAATGCATATAAAAACTGGTCGGCTTCGGGTTTTGTAACGGTAAGGGCCGGCATAATTCTTAATGTGTTTTTATCGGAAGAGGCGCCGGTAAAAATTTTATGCTCGTGCAAGAGCGCGTTCCGGGTTTCCTGGCAGGGTGTGTGTAGTTCCACGCCGATCATCAAACCCCGGCCCCTTACTTCTTTTATGCCGGGTAGCTCCACAAGAGCCTGCAGGAGATAGTTGCCCATTTGTCGGGCGTTTTCTACCAGCTGTTCGTATTTCATTACATCCAGCACGGCTATGGCAGCGGCGCAGGCTAGGTAATTGCCGCCAAAGGTGGTGCCAAGCATTCCCTTTTTGGCGGGCAGCCTGGGGTGTATTAGCACACCTGCCACCGGAAAGCCATTGCCCATGCCTTTGGCCACTGTAATAATATCGGCACATACTGGACTGTGCTGGTGCGCAAAAAATTTTCCGCTCCGGCCGTAACCCGACTGGATCTCGTCGCAGATCAGCAAGGCATTATTGTCGTTACAGAGCCGGCTTATTTCTTCCATGAATAAACCGTCGGGAACACGAACTCCGCCAACGCCCTGTATGCCCTCAATAATAACGGCGGCCACCGGGTCTTGTTCGAAGATACCGCGTAGTTGCGCGGCATTACCCAATTCGCAAAAGATCACATTCTCTGTTTCGTTTACAGGCGCCACAATACTTTTATCGTCGGTGGCGGCCACTGTAGCTGAGGTACGACCGTGAAACGATTTTTTGAAAGCAACTATCTTTTTTTTGCCAGTGTAAAAAGAGGCTAGCTTTATGGCGTTCTCATTGGCTTCGGCACCCGAATTGCACATAAAAAAATTGTAGCTGTCGTAACCCGATTGTTCGCCCAGTTTTTTTGCAAGCTCCTGTTGCAATGGAATTTTTACCGAGTTGGAGTAAAAGCCGATGCGTTGAAGCTGGGCGCTTATTTTCTCAACATACACAGGATGGCTGTGCCCGATGGAAATAACAGCGTGCCCGCCGTAAAAATCAAGATATCGTTCGCCTTTTTCGTCCCACACATAGCTGCCCGAGGCTCTTACCGGGCTAATGTTGAACAGGGGATATACATCGAATAAATTCATAAGGATTGATTTTTAAAATGCGCTTGCTTTTAATCTTAAGCCGCTGCTCTCGTTTATCCCAAACAGCAGGTTCATGTTTTGTACGGCCTGGCCAGAAGCACCTTTCAACAAATTGTCAATAGCAGCGGTAATTACCAGCTGGGAGCCATGCTTTTCGAGCGCGATAAAACATTTGTTGGTGTTTACCACCTGCTTCAGATCAATGCCACTTTGGCTCAGATGCACAAAAGGCGAATGCCCGTACGCCTGACGGTAAAGCGCTTCAATTTCTTCGAATGCCAGATGGCAGGTCGTATGCAGTGTTGCAAAAATACCACGGGTAAAATTGCCGCGCTGCGGAATAAAATAAAGCGACTGTTCAAAATTGGGTTGTAATTGCAAAATGTTTTGGCGTATCTCATGCAGGTGCTGGTGCTCAAATACTTTGTAGGCCGAAAGATTGTTTTGTCGCCAGTTGAACGAATTGGTGGGGCTTAATGCCTGGCCTGCGCCGGTAGAGCCCGTAGTAGCCGAAATGTGAACGGCATGACCAAGCAACTGCTGCGCTGCCAGCGGCAATAAGGCCAGCTGAATGCAAGTGGCAAAACAACCGGGATTAGCAACGTGATGGCCCGCCTCAATGGTTGCTTTGTTCCATTCCGGCAGCCCGTAACTGAACGTTCGGCCGTTATGGATATTTAATGGTTTAAGGCGAAAATCCTGGCTCAGGTCAATAATCCGGGTTGATGCGGCAATCGAGTTTTCCTTCAGGAATTTTTTGGATTCGCCGTGCGCCAGGCAAAGAAACAGAACATCTGCTTCTTTCACCGAGTCGGAAAACTGCAGATCCGTATCGCCTAAAAGATCGCGGTGCACTTCGTAAATAAAATTGCCTGCCTGGCTTTTGCTTTGCACAAAAGCAATGTCAACCTGCGGATGGTTTAACAAAAGGCGAATGAGCTCACCACCGGTATAGCCGGCACCGCCTGCAATTCCTGCGTGTATCCGTTTCATAGTGTTACTTCGCCTGTGGCGTTTATTTGATGGTAAATGGATACGCCGTTGCCAAAGATCTTTGAGAAACCTTTCACATCTTCCCCTGTCCAGCTGCGGTTCATTTCGCCATAGCTTCCAAATTTTGGTGACATCAGGTCGTGTGGTGACTCGATGCCCGTTACCACAAAGCGATAGGGGTGAAGCGTTACAAACACTTTGCCGCTTACCTGCTGCTGGGTGCCGCTAAAAAAAAACTCGATGTTGCGCATCACCGGATCCAAAAACTGCCCCTCGTGCAATGCATTGCCATACCAGGCAGCCAGCTGGTCTTTTATAAACAGCTGCCATTTGGTGAGCACGTGTTTTTCGAGCATATGATGCGCCTTAAGAATGATCATAGGTGCTGCGGCTTCAAAGCCAACACGGCCCTTGATGCCGATGATGGTATCGCCCACGTGTATGTCGCGGCCAATGGCAAACGGCGCGGCCATTGCCTGCAGATACTGGATGGCCTGAACCGGGTTGCCGAATTCCAGCTCATTCACGCCGCGCAGCTCGCCCTTTATAAAATGAAGGCAGAGAGATTCAGGCTGTTGTTTATCTAACTGCGACGGAAAGGCGCTTTCAGGCAGGTAGTCCGACGAGGTAAGCGTTTCGCGGCCACCCACTGAGGTGCCCCACAGGCCTTTGTTGATGGAATAATCGGCTTTGCTGAAATCCATTTGCACACCATGCTCTTTCAAAAAAGCAAGCTCCTCTTCGCGTGTCAGTTTCAGGTCGCGGATGGGCGTAAGCAAGGTTATGTGCGGCACCAGGCTATTAAAGATCATGTCAAAGCGTACCTGGTCGTTGCCCGCGCCGGTGCTGCCATGGGCAATAAAAGCTGCGCCCTGTGCTTCGGCAAAACGCGCAATGGCTGTGGCCTGGCTAATGCGTTCGGCGCTTACCGAAAGCGGGTAGGTGTTGTTTTTTAAAACATTGCCAAATACCAGGTACTTGATGCAGTGCTGGTAATAACTGTCGGTTTCGTCCAGGCAGGTAAATCTTTTGGCACCAAGCTCCAGCGCCCGTTCTTCCATTCGCCTCAGCTCCTCTTTGCTAAAGCCGCCGGTATTTACGGTTACGGCATGTACGTCAAGTTTTTTTACTTTCGAAAGGTAAACGGTGCAGAACGATGTGTCGAGGCCGCCGCTGAAGGCCAGCACTGCGTTTGTATTTGTCATGGTATTGCTTTTATAAGTGGTAATGAGACCTGATTTTGTGTTTTAGGTGAAACGGGATCGAATACCATGGCCGTGCACAGACAGTTTTTTTTGTTTTTGCTCAGCAGGATGGGGTAATTGACGCAGCTTTTGCAGCCTTCCCAGAATTTTTCGTCATGAGGGATCTCCGAATATACTGCCGGTTCATAACCAAGCTCTGAATTGATTTTCATAACGGCCGCGCCGGTGGTTAAGCCAAATATGCGCGCATTGGGAAACCGCTGGCGCGACAGTTCGAATATTTTCCTTTTGATGGCCCTGCCTAAGCCCGATTGCCTGAATCGGGGCGCTACAATCAGTCCCGAGTTGGAAACAAAGCGGTTGTTTTCCCAGGCCTCTATGTAACAAAAGCCTGCCCATTCACCTGCTTCCGATATGGCGATCACCGCTTTTTTATCCAGAATCTTCTGCATAATCTGTTCGGGCTTGCGCTTCGAAATTCCGGTGCCGCGCACCCTGGCCGAAGAAGCCATTTCTTCGCAGATCTGCTTTGCAAATACAAGGTGTTGCTCGCTGGCATACTCAATGCTGAAACCGGGTAACATAATTGTAAAACGATTGGTTGCTAGATTAATTTTCTTTATTGCGACAAAATTATAGTATAAAAATCTATAATGCAAGAATTAATAGATTATTTAACTGTTTTGATGGGTTGATTTAGTAAGTTTTGCTGCTTATTTCTGTTTTTATGGATTTATTGTCCTGCTGGCGCATACCGTTTTTTGGGTATCGCGCATACCTGCTATTTGCTATAAATTTGAAACAGCAATTTTTTTAGGAAAAGGACACTTCTTTGAAAAAAACAAACCCCATACGCGTCATCATTGCCGACACCTCCTTTATTTTTCGCAAAGGCCTGCGTTTGCTGGTGGATGAGCAGGCGCAGTTTGAGTATGTAGCGCAGATCTCCGAAACAAAAGAACTTTGGCCGGTGTTAAGCGGGCACGAAGCCGATGTGCTGATCATTGAGCATGGCTTTAAAAGTTGTTTTTCAACAGAAACGATCGAAAAGGTGAGAAACGATTATCCTGCGCTCGGCATTTTGGTGATCTCGCATGAAAAATCGGCAGATGAAATCCGCCGGATCATCAACCTGGGCATTAAAAATTATTTGCTCAAAGATTGTGACGAGCAGGAGATCACCGACGCTATCAGTGCCTGCAACCGGGGCGACAAATATTTTTGCGGGCAAATTATTGATGTATTGCTCGAAAAAGAAATAAACACGCAGGAGCATTGTATGACGGGCAGCATTTCAGAGCGCGAGGGCGAGGTCATCCGCCAGCTGGCAAGCGGTAAGCGACCCAAAGAAATAGCGCTGATTATGAATCTGAGCTATCATACCATTGTAACGCATAAGCGCAATATTTATTCCAAGCTGGGAATTAATAATACGGTGGAGCTGGCCATGTATGCCGCCAGAACCGGACTGACGCAGTGATTTAAAAGCCTCTACCTATTTTTAGGTAGTTGTAATCGCCAATAGTTGGTAATAAAATTACTCTCATTTGTGTATTGTTTTGAGATCCATTATTCAGAATCTTTGCAAAATATTATTTAAAATCATTCTAAACAAGGATATCATGAGAAAACAATTACTGGCATTGGGCTTATTAACCATAGCGACCCGAAACGTTAATTCACAGGTAGTTATCGATACCGTTTCGGTAGGAAGCGGTTATGCAAATCACAAATTTTACAGCCTGCAAAACGACGAGCAGGGAACTCAACCAAAAGATAACTGGGATATTGCGTTTGAAGCTACCGGTTATAGCTCGGCCATACTGGCCAACACCCAAAAACCAAACTTTGCGGTTTACAAAGCACCGTACAGCATCAATAACTACGGCTCTATCGACACTACCGGCATCAGCGGCTGGCCTATGCTTTACAACAGCGATTCCACATGGAACATCGGTGCTCTTAACCGCAGTGCCAATCCATCCAATCCGTACGACCTGGGCTGGGGAATTTATGACATAAACACACATTTTGTAAACGGCGACAGCTGCTATGTGGTAAAACTTTCGGCTACTTCATACAAGAAATTAAAAATTGTGAACCTGGCCGGCGGCGTTTATAATTTTGAATACGCCAACATTAACGGCACCTCTTCGCAAACAGCCAGCATCGCCAAGTCGGCTTACGCCGGCAAAAACTTTGCTTATTTTGATATGACCGCCAATGCTGCACTTGACCGCGAACCGGTTTCAAATAACTGGGACCTGGTGTTTGGCCGTTATACAGCGTTTGTTCCAAGTGCTTACCCGGTGGTAGGTATTATGGCCAACAAGGGTGTTTCCATTGCACAAATGAACAATGTTCCTAATCCGGCCACTTATTATACATGGCCTGCCAATCCAAGCGATAACATTACTACTATTGGCCACGACTGGAAAAGCGTGAACATTTCAACCGGCCAGTGGTCGGTTGTAAGCGATACCGTATATTTTGTATTCGACAAGCCAGGCAACCTCTGGAAAGTGCGTCCTACAGGTTTTGGCGGCTCATCTAACGGCAATTTTATTTTCTCTAAAGAAAAATTATCGCCAACGGCTATTGCCAATGTTAAAGGCGAAACCCTGAGCGGTGTAGTGGTTTACCCAAATCCATCATCGGGCAGCAGCGTTAACCTGTTATTCACGTCGGCCGGCCAAAGCGGCGAGGTAGAAGTAACCGTTTCTGATCTTACCGGCAAGCTTCTTTCTTCGCAAACGATGCGTGTAGAAAATGGCCTGAACCAGTATAGCCTTAACACAGCCGGGCTGAACAGCGGTGTATACATGATTGGTTTACGCGCCGGCTCTTACACTACCATACAAAAACTGATAAAACAATAAGATATGGCCGGACCCGGATCAAAAATTTTTGTGATTTTTTCATAACGATCCGGGCCCAGGCCAACAAATTAAAATAAAACAAATGAAGATGAAACATTTAGCAGTAATTGCAACCCTGGCTTTAAGCGCTGCAGCCGCAGCACAACCAGGTGCACAGCCCAAGGCCAAGCCGGTTACAGCCGCCGTTGAAAACAAAATGGAGCAGGACAGAGCAATGATCAAAAGCATGGCCGGCATTTACAAAGTGTCGTTTAATTTTGCCGAGACTTTTGCCAGCGACTCAGGCTATAAATATTACCCGCGTTATAATGAGTGGGGCATTGAGTATGTGTTTTTAGCGGAAGAGAGTCCTTCTAAAATTGTGCTGCAGCACCTGCTGATCGTAAACGACAGCATCATTATCAAACACTGGCGTCAGGACTGGGTGTACGAGAACCGCGAGGTGTATAAATACTACAAGGATAACGAATGGGTGAAGGAAACCTTAACGGCCGAGCAGGCCAAAGGTACCTGGACACAGAAAGTGTACCAGGTAGACGATAGCCCGCGCTACGAAAGTTATGGCACCTGGGTGCATGTAAACGGCAAGCACTATTGGGAGGGATCGAACGATGCGCCCCTGCCGCGCCGCGAATACACCGTGCGCAACGATTACAACGTGATGAAGCGCCACAGCAGAATGGAAATACTGCCCGACGGCTGGATGCTGGAGCAGGACAATGAAAAAGTATTGAGAAACGGCGGCATGGATAAAACCATTTGCTGGGAAAAAGGCATGGAGCGTTTTACCCGTGGCAGCTACAACAGCACGCCGGCCACCAAATGGTGGGAAAAACAAAAACAATACTGGGCCGATGTGCGCAAAGCCTGGAACGAGGTATACGATAAAACGCCTGCCCTGAAACTGGCTGCCAAGGTAGACAATAAGAGGCTGTACGAAAGCCTGTTCGAGCTGGGCAATAAAGTGAGCGAAAAAAACTATGCCCAGGGCTCGGCCATACCTGATATTAAAAAAATTATTGAAGCCTATATAAAAGCCGCTTAATTTATTACTGAGAAATAATGACTGAACCTGCGTACTCATCCACAATCCTTAAAAATGTGCTGCGGTTCAGTCATTTTATTTTTTCACTGGCCTTAGGCATTTTTTTTATTTATGCCGGCGTAAAAAAAATCATCCCCAAGCCCCCTCCGGCCAAGGTCGATCATTCGGAGTTTTTGAAGGCGTTTGAAGAAAACAGGTTCGAAAGACCGGTAACCTTTAAAATGGGAATAAAGGCCCTGAAAACAAGCGGTTTTTTAAAAATGGTGGGCGTTTTCCAGGTAGTGGCGGGCCTGCTGATTTTGCTGCCGCTTACACGGCTCCTGGGTTTGCTGGTGCTGTTACCGGTTACCATTAATATTTTTTGCTTTCATGCTTTTATGGATAACCGGCCCGACGAGAATGTGGAGACCGGCTTTTTCCTGTTCATGAATCTTTTGCTTATTGCTTTTTATGCAAGCCGTTTTAAATACCTGCTTGTTAAAAAACAACCGATTATTCAGGCTTAAAAAACAACAAACCGCAGCATGTGTAATTACGATATTTTGGCGCACAACGAAGATGGTTACCTGATATTGTGCCAAAGCTGCCGGCATTACCAGCTGGCGTTTGGCACCATGACCGTTACGTTTGAGCCCTTTCATTTTGAGCAATTCTGCCGCCAGCTGAATGGTATCAAAAATGCGCTGGATTGCGATGGCTTTGAAAAGCAGAAACGTTACTCGCTGGATATTTTTTGCAACAATGCCAGGATGGTGCTTAATTATATAGAGCTTTTAAAGCTGAACAGCCTTATTGGCGAAGCCACTTTTAACGAGGAGGTGGATCAGCTGCTGGAAGATATTAAACTGGTAAGAGAGTGAGGAAGATTGCATTATTTTTTGCCCTTTGCTGCGGTGGGCTGCAGGCCCAGCAGATACAGGTGCTTTCTGCCAAGGATTCGCTGAGAATCCCTTTTGTATCTATGCTCATCAGCAACGAGCGTTTTAATTACGGGCAAACCGGCAATGATGAAGGAATTATTGCCCTGTCAAAAAGCTTTAACGATACGGTTATTTACAACCTTACCCTGCAGTGTTTTGGGTTTGAAAAATACCACCAGAAACTTTCTGGGGCCGGCATCCGCAACTTAAAAACGGTTTACCTGGCGCCATCGCATGTGAACCTGAACGAGGTGGTGATTACCGCGCAATACGAGCCTACCACGGCCGAGCATGCCGTGCAAAAAATAAAAGTGATCGATAAGGAAAAGATCCAGCAAATGGGGGCGGTGAACCTGCGCGACGTGCTTACCAACCAGATGAATGTGCGCCTGCAACAGGACAATATTTTGGGAGCCGGCATGAGCCTGCAGGGCATCAGCGGCGAAAATGTAAAAATACTGGTGGATGGCGTACCGCTGATTGGTCGCCTGAATGGCAACATCGACCTGTCGCAGGTAAATATGAACAACGTGGAGCGCATTGAGCTGGTAGAAGGCCCTCTTTCGGTGCAGTATGGTACCAACGCCCTGGCAGGTACCATTAATATTATTACTAAAAAAACACAAACCAAATCGTATAGCGGCGGCATTACCACTTATTACGAAAGCATTGGCACATATAACCTTACCGCTGATGCAGGGCTTTCGCGCGGCAGGCATAATTTGCAGTTGAGCGGCGGGCGCAATTTTTTTGACGGCTGGCGCAGCAACGAAGATCCTTTTTCGCTGCCGCAATCGCGCCTGGCCGATAGCCTGCGCTACCAGCAGTGGAAGCCCAAGGAGCAATATTTTGCCAGCGCAGCATACCAGTACCGTTTCAGAAGGCTGGATGCGGGGATAAAAAGTGCGGGCTTCAGCGAAACAATAATTAACCGGGGCTATCCGCGGGCGCCGTATGGCGAAAGCACTTTTGACGATTATTATAAAACCCGCCGGTTGGATAACAGCCTGTTTTTAAAAGGAGCCCTTTCCGATTGCTGGAACCTGAATGCCCTGACGGCTTATAATTATTACAACCGGGTTAAAAAAACGGTGTACAAGGACCTTACCACCCTGAATGAAACTCCAACCGGTCCATCGGACCAGGATACCAGCAGCTTTACCCTGCTCATGAGCCGCGCCTCCTTTATTTACGCCCGCCCTGCGGCAAAGCATAATTATGAGCTGGGTTATGATGTGAATTACGAATCGGCGCTGGGAAAGCGTATTGATAAGCAGCTGCAATACATGGGCGATTATGCCGCCTTTGTTACCAGCGAATACAAGCCTTTGCCCGATCTTGTGTTAAAGCCCGGCATCCGGTATTCTTATAATACGGTTTACAAAACCCCGGTAATTCCCTCGTTAAACATCAAATGGTCGCTCACCGGCCACCATACTCTTAGGGCCAGTTATGCCAGGGGGTTCAGGGCCCCTTCCATTAAGGAAATGTATTTTTTGTTTGTGGATATCAACCACAATATTATCGGCAACAAAGATCTGCGGGCCGAACAATCAGATAACTTCTCGCTTTCGTATAATTATAACCGCGATATGAAAACCTGCCGCCTGAGGTTTGATGTCAGCGGGTTTTACAACAGTATTTTCAACCTCATTACCCTGGCGCAGGTTACTGGCACCGAGTACTCGTATGTAAACATTGGCCGCTATAAAACAACAGGCGTTCAGTTCAGCAACAGCCTTAATTTTAAGCGTTTGTTTTTGCAAACGGGGTTTAACTACACCGGGCGTTACAACCAGCTTTCTGAAAATAACAGTGTTCCTGAATTTAATTACAGCCCCGAGGTGCTTGCCAACGTTACTTATAAATTCCTGGGGCCTAAGATCAGCCTGTCGGTATTTTATAAGTACACTGGTCGCCTGCCGGGCTATGCCCTGGCTGCCGATGGAAGTGTGGCGCAAACATTTATCAACGATTACAACACCATGGACGTTACCGCTGGCAAGCCTTTCTGGGGTGAGCGCGTGCAGCTTACGCTGGGGTGCAAAAACGTGTTTAATGTTACCAATATCACGTCATCTGTTGCGGCCAGCGGAGCACACAGCGCATCGGCTTCGTCGGTGCCTATGTCTACCGGGCGCAACTATTTTGTAAAACTTTCTTTTAATCTCAGCAAAACATGAAATTAGCATCGGCATTTATCCTTATTCTTATTGTATGCTCCTGCGAAAAAAAGGAGCTGCCGGTTAAGCCTTACGATCGCGGCGATGTGATCACAAGCCAGGTGGGCATGGGTTCTGACTACAGGAACCAGATCTGGTTTTCGCTGGCCGACAACCGGATTGTTTCCACCAATTTAAAAACCGACTGGGACCTGGCTTTTGAAGCTTCGGCCGATGGCTACCACGTATTTTTAAACGGAGCTAAAAGCATGCGTGTGTATAAAACCAGCCACACTTCACTGCAGCAGGTGAGCGATACCAGCGGCATGGGTGTTAGCGGCCTGGCCGACGCCCCCAGCGGCAATATGGATAGTACGGCGGTTGGCAACTGGCAGCCTGATCACAAGGTGTATGTGCTTAGCCTGGGATATAATGAAATGGGGCTGCACCAGGGGTATTATAAATTTAAGATCATGTCAAACAATGCATCCCAGTATACGCTGGAGTATGCGCCCCTTGCTGCCGCGCAAGCCAGCAGCGCTGTGGTTTTAAAAGACGGTAATTATAATTTTATGTGTTTTTCGTTTTCAGGAGGCAGGCAGGTGCCTGTTGAGCCTGTAAAAAACGGCTTCGATCTTTGTTTCACGCAGTACACGCATCTTTTTTTGAATCCACTCCAATATTACCAGGTTACGGGTGTTTTAACCAAGGCAGGCACGCGCGTGGCCCTGATTAACAGTAAACCTTTTACCGAGGTGGGTATTAACGATACGGCCGCAGCTAAATTCAGCGCCCGGCGCGATGCGATTGGTTTTGACTGGAAAAGTTTTAGCCTGAAAACCAATTTGTATACCGTAAACGATAAGCAGGTGTACCTGATCTGCGACAGCAAGGGCTTTTATTACAAGCTGCACTTTGTCGATTTTTACGATGCTTCGGGGATCAAGGGTTTCCCGAAGTTCGAGTTTAAAAAGCTCTGAGTTGGGGCTATATCTTTTAATTCGTTAGTCTGAATTGTATAGTGTACACTGTATTTTGTATTAATACTAAATCGATCGCTCTGGCCGTAAGTCTTGATTCTTGCTTCATACCTCTTCTGAATCTTCCATGTTCCCTTTTTCCATCTTGCATTTTCCATTTAGTTAGAAAGTTACAAGTTCAAAAGTTCTGTTACCAATCATTACTTACTTTCACGCTGAGTGATTTCTTGCTCGTTGAACATGGCACTGAAGAAATTGTACCCTGTGCTGAGCTACGTCGAAGTATGCTTTCCTGATTTTTGTTTCTAGGTTAGTATTCAATTGTCTGGCCTTTATTTTTTCAAGACCTAATTGTGAGGTCATGCTGAACTCGTTTCAGCATCTCTAAATTTTAATTCCGATATGATGGCGGGACCCTGAAACAAGTTCAGGGTGACTTGATTACTTAAAACAAGATGTAACAAGTACTGTAAGCCGTAGCAGCCACAGTATCAAATTATTTCTAAAACCATTTAAAGAAAAAATTTCAGAAAAATTTTAAAGTGAATGAACATTCATTTATATTTGTACCCGCAAATGAGAGTAAGAGACGAAAATAAGGAAGCGGCTATCCGTGAAAAAGCAATGGAAATGATTGTTCGCGAGGGTTTTGATGGGTTGAGCATGCAAAAACTGGCGAAAGCGGCGGGCGTATCACCCGCTACCATTTACATTTACTACAAAAACAGGGAGGACCTGGTACACCAGCTGTTTAACGAAGCTCAAAAAGCCTTTGCAGAAAGGGCGCTTCGTAACTTTGACCCTGAACTGTCGCTGGAGGAAGGTTTGTGGCGGCAGTGGAAGAACCGGATGTCCTTTATCCTTGAAAAGCCTCATTATTTTCATTTCTTCGAGCACTTTCGCAATTCGCATCTCATCAACCATAAAAGCGTGAACATGAATGAGTTCAGAGAAAATATGATGAGGTTTGCACACAATGCGATTGCGCGGGGAGAGGTGAAAAAAATGGAGCCCGAGCTGTTTTGGTCCATTGCATACGGCCCGTTTTTTGCTCTCATGAAGTTCCATTTACAGGAACGCAAAATCATGTCGGAAACATTTAAAATAACCGACGCCAAGTTAAAGCAGGCGCTTAAGATGGTGGTAAAAGCCCTGCGACCGGATTAATAACAAATAAATAGTTAAACCATGATGATCATGACTGAAAATTTGACGCATATTCTCGTCTTCAGAACCAACATCAATACCGAAGCGGATAAGCTGAAAGTGGCGGAGGTTTTTACCGGCTACAACACCGTGGAGGATTGGAATGTGGATATGGATGACATAGATCGCGTGCTCAGGATCGTTTCGTATGAGCCCTGCGCAGAAGAGATCATAAAACAAATTAACAAAATTGGCTATCAATGCCAGGAATTACAGTAACAATTTAAAACCTAAGAAATTAATGGAACAACAATCTACAAGCAAAACTCTTAACCCTCCCGAGGCAAACGGAAAGCCCAAGGAGCAAGCCCCCGCACCGTCATTCAGCAAGTACCAGGTATTTGTGATCGTGCTGATGGCCCTTTTACA
Organism: Bacteroidia bacterium; assembly: GCA_044221905.1. GTDB lineage: Bacteria > Bacteroidota > Bacteroidia > B-17B0 > Aurantibacillaceae > Aurantibacillus. Next base: position 634,648 of record JBGAOE010000001.1, on the reverse strand, counting down.
ATTCACTATTATTCTCGATTTCATGATCCTTTCACCGCTGGGTGATATTTTGATGAAAAAACTGAACATGAGCACTAAGCAGTTTGGCTCTGTGGTATCGGCTTATGCTATCAGCGCCGGTATTTCAGGTATCCTGGCTGCCGGTTTTGCCGATAAATTCGATCGCAAAAAACTGCTGATGTTCTTTTATGCAGGCTTTGTGCTTGGTACCCTTTTGTGCGGCCTGGCCAACAGCTACGAAACGCTGTTTGCAGCGCGCGTGGTAACTGGCATTTTCGGTGGCGTGATCGGCTCTATTTCTATGGCCATTGTTACCGACCTGTTTACCCTGCAGCAACGCGGCCGCGTAATGGGTTATGTGCAAATGGCCTTTGCAGCCAGCCAGATCCTGGGTATTCCCATCGGGCTTATTCTGGCCAATCTCTGGGGATGGCACTCCACATTTTTTATGCTGGTAATCCTGTCCACAGCCATTGGCATATTAACCATCGTGAAGTTGAAACCTCTTACCGAGCACTTAAAACTGCAAAGCGATAAAAATGCCCTGCAGCACTTATGGCATACGGTTAAAAAGCGCGACTACCGCATCGGCTTTTTTGCCACTGCCATGCTCTCTATGGGTGGTTTTATGCTGATGCCCTTTACCAGCGCCTTTATTGTGAACAACGTGAAGATCGCACAGGAAGATCTGTATATTATTTTTACATTCACAGGCCTTTCTTCAATCATCATCATGCCTATTATTGGGAAGCTCAGCGATAAGATCGATAAGTTTAAGCTGTTTGCAGTGGGTTCGTTGATTGCCGCGGTAATGGTGGTTGTTTACACCAACCTGCCGCCATCGCCTATCTGGGTAGTAATTATCGTAAACATGATCCTGTTTATGGGTATTATGAGCCGCATGGTGCCTGCCACCGCGCTTGGCTCGGCCGTTCCCGAAATGTACGACCGCGGCGCTTACATGAGCATAAACTCCTCGCTGCAACAAATGGCCGGCGGTCTGGCAGCTATCTTTGCCGGTTTTGTGGTAGTGCAGCCCACCAAGCACAGCCCGCTTCAGCACTTTGATATTTTAGGCTACGTGATGCTGGGATTTATTTTCCTGTGTCTTTACCTGGTATACCGCATCAGCGAGCTTTTGAAAAAGAAAGCAGCCAATGCCAAAGCTGCCGGCTAAAACAGGATAAAGATTTAATTAAATGCCGGGTATTGCATAAATGCCCGGCATTTTCTTTTGGTAGCCGTATTGACTATATTTGAGATAAGAACCTAAGCATGGACCAACAGTTAAAACCCGAAGAACGCGAGCTGGTAAAGCTGGTGAACTATTTTAAAAAGCGGGCCGAAATCCTGATCATCGAAAACCGGCTGGAAGATGATTACCGCCAAATGCTGGATACCTGCGACAAGCTGACGGAGCAATTGTACCTGCATGCCAAAAACCGCCACACGGTGCTGGCCGAGCGCGATCAGCTGCAAGAGCTGGTGAAGGATAATGCCAAATGCCCTTCCTGCCAGAGCAACGAAATGCTGAAGGTAACCGGCACCGAAACAAATGAACAGGGCTGGAAAAGCAATAAATACAAATGCCGCCGCTGCAACATTACGTTTGTATGGAATGCGCCCAACAACCCCTGGGACATGATCCCTTACGTGGAGCATTTTTTACAAAACCTCGAGCAAAAAATAAATAATGGTGGCGCGGGCGCACCCGGGCTGGAGCAAGCACAGGCCGCACTGGAGCAAATGCGCGGCAACCTGGCCAAGCTAAAGCCGGTGGTAGAAGCTTCCGATCTTGATTTTGCAGAATTGGAAGAGCGTGAAAAACACATGGCGGAGCTGGTGCATAAATTCAAAAAACACCTGATGATCGAAAAGATCCGGATGGAGAATTAGTCTCAGTCATGAGCCGCCAATTCCACAAATTTACACCAAGCAGAAACTAAACGAGATTAGTGCTATTCGTGAAATTCGTGGCGGTCATCCTTACCGTAAAATCAGCTTGCCTTTATACAACTCTTCCTCACCAGCTATTACACGATAAGCATATATGCCTTTTTCATGGCCTTCCAGGTCAATGGTAATGTCGTTTTCTTTCAGCACGGCGTGTTGTATCAGTTTTCCGCTCACATCAAACACTTCAAGCGTATTGCCTTTGTTAAACCCGGTAAAAGTGAATTTGTTGTGACTGGGGTTGGGAAATACGCCTTGTTGCCTGTTAGGCACCGTTGGCTTTAAGCTGGTAAAGGTGCAGGTAGTATAAAACGTACGCACCGGCGAGTAAGCGCTGAAGTGACCGCCATTGTTGGTTTTTACACGCCAGTAATACGTGGTGTTACCGGCCAGGTTGCTTACCAGCCAGGTAAGGTTGGCCGTGTTTAATGAATCGACGGAAGCAGTAAATGTGGGATCGGTGGATAGTTCGGCGTGATAAATAATGCCATCGTTTTGGGCGGCCCATTTCAGAAAAAGTGGAGACGCCGTATCCACGCAGGGAAATTGATCGGCCGGCGAGATCATGGCCGGCGGATTGGGTACTGTATCGTTAGAGCCAATGTAAGTCACAAACATGTCTATCTTTTTAAATGGCCTGTTAGTCGTCAGGTTCCTGGGCTCGTTCACAATAGTATCTACCACGCTCATGCCCGATGTAACGCGGCCGTGAACAGAATATTGGCCGTTGAGGTTGGCGGCGGCAGCCACACAGATAAAGAACTGAGAGGTGGCGCTGTTGATGTTGTTGGGAAGCCGCGCTGCCGACATAATGCCGCGCAGGTGTTTGGCCGCACTGAATTCCGCCATTACGGTTGGCTGGCCGGGCTGGCCACTGCCCCAGCTGCTGGGTGGCCCGCTGCGCGAATTAGGGTCGCCGCCCTGGATCACAAAACCGGGAATAACACGGTGAAACGCGGTGCTGTCGTAAAAGTCGGTGCTCACCAGGCTGTCGAAATTTCGGGTGTGCCTTGGCGCAATGTTTGGAAACAGCTCAATGTTGATAATTCCCAGCGGCGCGGCACTGTCGGCACCCAGGCTGGTGGTGTAATGCCGCCGTGTCGCTATCTCGAACCTGGGCTTGCCGGTATAGGTGTAAGTAAATTGTGCGAAAACATCGCTGCTAAAAACAAAGAGTAAAACTAAAAGCGTAAAAAAATTTTTCATGCTGTGCATTTTAAATATGAAGTGTTGTGATCTATGACGAATATAAACAAAATCCGGCACAAGATCGGGGAGTTAACAATTCAGGTAAAATGTCAGCAGTACGCGGCTTTTATTCCATCACTGTCCAAGCTTCGCGAGTGCTGATCTCGTGCCGGCCATTCATTTTAAGATAGGTGAACAGCTGCATCCTGTACGAGGCAAGCCATTTAATGGGGGCATTGATTATGGCAGTGCCAAGCACCATTTTTTCCTTGGAGGGTAGCTCCACCTCTTTTTTATCCAGGTCTTCCTCGCTGATCATATCCATGTATTTGATAATGTCTTCCATTTGCTCGTCCAGCCGCTCCTTAAAATTTTCGCGCGTCACTGTTTTGCGGTAGGCCCTTATTTTAACCCATTCATCAGGTGTAAGATCGTTGATCACAAACCAGCGCAGCATGGTGGCGCCAATGCCCGACAGGTACTGCATCAGTTCGTGCGTGCTGCGCATTTTTTCAACGGGCCTGTAATCCAGGTCGCGCTCTTCGATAAACGGAGCCAATTGCTTTAATAAAAAAATTTCGCGCTGCAGGTTCTGTAATAAGTGTTGTTTGTACATGGTAAAAAGTTTTTAGTGTTTAGTGCTTAGTTTTTAATAGAATTAGTCGTTCGTCATTAGTCGCCGGTCGTAAGTCACGAATTGTACATTGTATGTTGTACTTTGTATTAAGCCTTTAGCCGTTAATTTTGATTCTTACCTCTTACTTCTTGTTCCTGTCACCCTGAGTGATTTTCCGCTTGTAGTAGTATTCTCTTGTGGAAAAATTGTACCGGTGCTGCTCGGTCGAAGCATCGAAGGTTTTTTTGTTTTTCTCTTCAACTCTTGGCTCTACATCTTGTCACAGTTCGTCTTTAGTCTTTTGTCTTGCTTCTTGTCGTCCTGCCTCTTGCTTCATGCTCTTTATGAATCAAGTATCCTGTCTTTAATCTTTAATCTTTTGTCTTGTATCTTGTGTTTTTACTTCTAATCATCAATCATCATTCCTCTTTCTTAACGCTGCCCCAAACGCCCAAGGGTAATTTCACACCGCTTTTAGCGGGCAAGTACAATTCACCGATCTGCAATTCTGACTTGTGTTTTTTTGCAAAAGGCGTGAGCAGGTTTTCGGGTACCAGCGCCGAAAAGCCAAGTGAGTAAGCATTCAGTATCAACAGGTGTTTTTTCGGATCTACCAGCTGAAGCACACTTTCCATCATTTCTTTAATATTGTCTTCGAGCTTCCATTTTTCGCCGTTGGGCCCATGGCCAAAGGCCGGCGGATCCAGAATAATGCCCTGGTACAGATTGCCCCGGCGGATTTCTTTTTTTACAAATTTAAGTGCATCGTCCACCAGCCAGCGGATATTATCCAGCTTCGATTTCTGCATGTTCTCATTGGCCCAGGTAACCACCTGCTTAATGCTGTCAACATGCGTTACATCGGCACCGGCAGCTTTAGCCGCCAGAGATGCGCCACCGGTATAAGCAAACAGGTTCAGAAATTTTGCTTTCGGGCAGTTGCGCAAAAAGGTATAAATCTTATCCCAGTTCACCGCCTGTTCAGGAAAAATACCCACATGCTTAAACGAGGTAAGCCCCAGCCTGAAGGTGATGGTATCGGCGGTTGCACCCTGGCCTTTTAACACATAGCCTATTTCCCACTGGTCGGGCATTTGTTTCAGCTTTTTCCAATCGCCGCTGCTCGACGAGCGGGGCACAAAACGCACGTGCGCCTGTTTTTCCCATTCGCTGTTGCTGAGCACTTTGGCCCACACCGCCTGTGGTTCGGGGCGTATGGTAATGTGTTTTCCAAAACGCTCCAGTTTTTCAAAATCACCACAGTCAATCAGTTCGTAGTCGGCAAAGTGTGTAGGGTGTAGTAGCTGCATAATCGGGTTTTACGCAGCAAATTTAAACAAATTAATAAACTGCCGTTAACAACTTTCCGCTTTCAAACACCTGCTGTTAAGACCAATCCTTATATTAGGTAAAAATTAATTTTATTCTGTATGCAATCAAACCGATCGGCCCTGGTAACCATCCTTTCCGTGTTTTTTTTCTGGGGCTTTGTAGCCGCCAGCAATGATATTCTTATCCCGGTGTTTAAAGAAAAATTAAACCTGGAGCAATGGCAGAGCCAGCTTATTTCGGTGGCCTTTTACGTGGCGTACACGGTAGGTTCTATCGGCTATATCCTTATCTCAAAATTATGCAAGCGCGATATTCTGAACATGCTGGGCTATAAAAACGGCATTGCGCTTGGCCTGTGCATTTCGGCGGTGGGTACCCTGCTGTTTTATCCTGCTGCACAACTGGTGTCTTTTAATTTAATGATCACGGGCCTCTTTATAGTGGCCCTGGGCTTTTCGCTTCAGCAAACCGCTGCCAATCCGCTGGCCATTGTGATGGGGGATCCGGCCCGCGCCTCGCAGCGGCTGAGCCTGGCCGGCGGCGTTAATAATATAGGCACCACCATCGGCCCGCTGGTGGTAAGTTACGCTATTTTTGGAGGAGTAAGCGGCAATCACCGGCTGGATGACATTGGGTCTGTAAAATTTCCTTACCTGGTGCTGGGTGCAGCGTTTTTAATAGTGGCGCTTATTTCTAAATACTCTTCACTGCCCAACCAGGTATTTGCCGAAGAAAGCAACAAAGCCGGTGAACAGCCGGCTGCCGCAAAAGGCGCTCTGAAATTTCCACAGCTGGTTTTAGGCATGATCGCTATTTTTTTATACGTAGGGGTTGAGGTATCAACGGCTTCCAATTTGCCGGAGTACATGCGCCAGTATATTCAAATTCCAACCAGCGGCGCCGCACCATATGTGTCTTTGTTCTGGGCCAGCCTGATGATTGGGCGCTGGGCCAGCTCAGCCGGTGCGTTTGATGTAAGCGGTACAAAGCGGTTATTACTTCGCATCGTTATGCCATACCTGGCCTTTGGTGTTTTTCTGCTGGTCAATGCCATTGCCAATACCGATCTCACGGTTTTTTATCCTTATGCGTTTGTGATCCTTATTCTTATTGCCGGCGATATGCTTAGCAAAGGAAATCCCGCCGTGCAGTTGCTTATCTTTTCGTGCTGCGGTATTGCGGCTTTGCTGGTGGGCATGCTCACATCGGGCCATACCAGCGTTTATGCCTTTATCAGCGTGGGGCTGTTTTGCTCTACCATGTGGCCCTGCATTTTTACATTGGCCATTGCCGGTTTGGGCAAATACACCAACCAGGGCTCCAGCTACCTGATTATGATGATTATGGGTGGCGGTTTGGTAAGCTGGTTCCAGGGCTGGCTGGCGGGCCCTGAGTTAATAGGCATTAAAGCCAGCTATGTTGTGGGAGTGCTGTGTTTTACTTACCTTGTTTATTACGGCTGGCGCGTACAAAAACTGCTCAAAAAACAGGGTATTGCCCTGGGGCAAGGCCTGGCCGGCTCACATTAGCAAAACAGAACATGACTACACGACGCAAATTTTTGAAATTTTCGGCATTTGCTGCTTCAGCGCTGGCGCTTCAAAAAAGCAAAGCTGCAGAATATTTTAACGCAGGTTCACCAGGAGCAGGCCCACTTGTGATTTCTACCTGGAATTTTGGAGTGCCGGCCAATGCTGCAGCCTGGGAGGTACTGAATAGGGGCGGCAAAGCCCTTGACGCGGTGGAGGCAGGAGTGAAAATTCCGGAGGCCGACCCGGCTGAACGAAGCGTAGGCCTTGGGGGCCGGCCCGACAGGGATGGACGCGTAACACTGGATGCCTGCATCATGGATGAGAACATGAACATTGGCTCGGTGGCCTGCCTGGAGCATATTGTTCATCCAATATCAGTGGCGCGCGCAGTGATGGAAAAAACACCGCACGTAATGCTGGTGGGCGATGGCGCCTTACAGTTTGCCTTAAGCCAGGGTTTTAAAAAAGAAAAGCTGCTTACGCCCGAATCGGAGGCAGAGTGGAAGGAGTGGCTTAAAAAATCAGAATACAAACCCCAGGTTAATATCGAAAACCACGATACCATCGGCATGGTGGCCATGGATAAAAACGGCAACCTTTCGGGAGCCTGCACCACCAGCGGCATGGCCTTTAAGCTGCATGGCCGCGTGGGCGATTCGCCGATCATAGGCGCGGGCTTGTATGTTGACAATGAAGTGGGGGCTGCTACAGCCACCGGCCATGGCGAGGAGGTGATCCGCATTGCCGGATCGCATGCGGTGGTGGAATTAATGCGCCAGGGTTACAGCCCCGAAGAAGCCTGCAAAAAGGCGGTAGAGCGCATCCTTCTCAGCGCTAAAAAGCGCAACAAACCTTTAAGCGAAATACAGATAGGATTTATTGCCATTAATAAAAAAGGTGAACACGGGGCTTTTTGTTTGCAAAAGGGATTTAATTATGCCGTGTATTCTTCTACCATCCAGAACAAGCTGATGGATGCTAAAAGTTTGTTGTGAACCGTAAATTATTGGAAATAGCCTGCTTTAGTGTAGAATCGGCGCTCATCGCCCAAAGCTCCGGCGCCGACAGGGTGGAGCTTTGTGAGGATTACAGCGCTGGAGGAATTACACCTCCTGAAGAATGGATCATCCAGGCCCGGAAACAGCTGTATATTCCATTGCATGTGATGATAAGGCCCCGTGCCGGAGACTTTGTTTATTCGCTGCAGGAGGCAGAACAGATGAAAAAAAGCATCGAATTTTGTAAATCGGCCGGCGCAAATGGAGTGGTGTTTGGCGCGCTGACCAATAATCACAAGATCGATAAAACACTTTGTTCCGAGTTGGTTGCCCTGTCGCAGCCCATGCCTGTTACTTTTCACCGGGCAGTTGATGAATGCCACGATATGAAGCAGGCGCTCCGCGAGCTTTGTAATTTAGGCATCAGCAGGGTGTTGAGCTCAGGCCATGCCGCTACGGCCCTGACCGGTTTGCCGGAATTAAGCATTTTGCAAAAGCTGTTCGGGAAACAGATCGGGATTATTGCCGGAGGTGGCGTGCGTGCGCATAATATTTTAACCCTGCTGCAATCGGGCTGCCAGGAGTATCACAGCGCAGCCCTGGGCATGGCCAATTTGCCCGATGCAGAGGAGATCAGGGCCATGCGACGTATTCTCGATCAGGTTGTTTAGGGTTTGCGGGCAAGAAAAAGCCGATATCTTCAATTCTAATACCGCAACTAATTAATACAATAATTTGTATTTTCATGCAATGATCGCCCGCTTTTTTGCAACATTGCTATTATTATTCTTTCTTGTTCCTGCTATCCTCAAGGGGCAAATTAATTATAGTTCTTACGTAAATCCTTTTATTGGCACCGGCGGCCATGGACACACGTTTCCCGGCGCGGTATTGCCCTTTGGCATGGTGCAGCTAAGCCCCGATACCCGGGCCGATAACAGCTGGGACGGCAGCAGTGGCTATCATTATTCAGACAGTGTTATTTATGGATTTTCGCACACCCACCTGAGCGGAACAGGCTGCAGCGATTGGGGCGATATCCTGCTGATGCCCATCACCGGTTCTCCAACAATGGATAATAGGGGATATGCCTCTGGATTTTCTCACAACACCGAAAAAGCAAGCCCGGGTTTTTATGAGGTGCTGCTTTCTAAACATAAGATTAAAACTCAGCTCACTGCCACACTCCGTACCGGCATTCACCGCTACGTATACCCGCAAGCAGCTGCGGGCCTGTTGCTCGATCTGAAGCACCGCGATAAAACGCTTTATAGGAGCCTTTCTGTGAGAGATAGTGTTACGGTTTCGGGATGCCGGTTTAGCTCCGCCTGGGCAAAAGACCAACAGGTGTATTTTGCCATGCGGTTTTCAAAACCGTTTAAAAAAATGAGTTATGCGGGGAATGGGCAATTGAAGCCGGTTCTAATTTCAACTGAAAAACCGGAGGGCGCTTTTTTTCAATTCGAGCTGGATGAAAGCAGGGGCCTGATTGTAAAGGTTGCTATTTCGGCAGTAAGTGAAGAGGGCGCGCTGAAAAATCTGGAAACAGAAGCCCCGCACTGGAACTTTGATGCCTACCGGCAGGAAGCTGAAAAGGCTTGGGAACAGCAGCTTGGTAAAATTGAGGTAAAAGAAACAAACAAAGAAAAACTGGCTGTATTTTACACGGCTCTGTACCATTGTTTTATACACCCATCGCTTTATATGGACGTGGATGGGCAATACCGTGGCCGCGACGGACAGGTGCATGCCGCCAAAAGCTTTACCAATTACACGGTGTTTTCGCTTTGGGATACCTACCGGGCCCTGAATCCATTGTTCACCATTCTTGAACCTAAGCGCACAAGCGATTTTATTAATTCGTTCCTTACCCAGTATAAGCAGTCGGGGCGCCTGCCCATGTGGGAGCTTTCGGGTAACGAAACCGATTGTATGATCGCATTTCATTCTGTTTCGGTTATTGCCGATGCTATGATAAAAGGTATTGACGGTTTTGACCGGCAGCTGGCTTACGAAGCCATGAAGGCTGCTTCCAACTATACGGCCTGGAGCATTCCCCAATTCAATAAAAAAGGATTTTTGCAAGTGGATGATGAGAGTGAAAGTGTGAGTAAAACGCTCGAATACGGCTACGATAACTGGTGTATTGCGCAAACTGCTAATTTTTTGGGCAAACACAATGAAGCTGCCGTATTCGAAAAACGCGCCCTGGCGTACCAGCATATTTTTGATCCTTCCACCGGCCTGATGCGGCCACGAAAAAACGGTTACTGGCTGCAGCCTTTTTACCCGGCTGAAATAAACAATCATTTTACAGAAGGTAACAGCTGGCAATACTCGTTTTATGTGCCACACGACGTAAACGGCTTGATAAAATTACACGGAGGACCACAACAATTTGAAAAAAAGCTCGATGAGCTGTTTACCACGAAAGAGCAAAACAAAGGGCGCGACCAGGCCGATGTGGCGGGGCTTATTGGCCAATATGCGCATGGCAACGAGCCCAGCCACCACATGGCGTATTTATATAATTATGTAGGAAAGCCGCAAAAAGCCGTTGCCCGTGTAAGGCAGATCTGCAATGAATTTTATACCAACCGTCCTGACGGATTGATTGGTAATGAGGATTGCGGCCAAATGAGCGCCTGGTATGTGTTCAGTGCTATGGGCATGTACCCCGTTTGTCCCGGCCAGCCGCAATATATTTTAAGTGCGCCGCTTTTTGCATCGGCGAAGATTAACCTTGAAAATGGAAAAACAGTTTCGATAATTTCTGAGGGTGCCGGTTTAAATAATGTATCCGCGGTGCAATTGAATGGACAAAACCACGCATCATCATTCGTTACCCATAATTTTATAAAAAGCGGAGCGGAGCTTGTTTTTTTATCCGGTAAGGCTGCCGACCCGGACTATGGTCAGCGCGCTAACACGCCCTCTTCAGTACAAAGCAGCGCTGTCATTCTTCCGGCGCCTTTAATCCAGGCGTCATCACGTGTATTTACAGATAGAACAGAAATAAACATTCAGCGGCTGGGCTCATCGGCCGGTTTTTGTACCTATACACGCGATGGCTCGGAGCCTCTTCGCACATCCACCCGGTATACGGATCCTTTTAAAATAACAGAAAGCGGTGTGGTAAAAGCCCGGTTTTATTCGGATACCGATAGCAGTGGAATTACAGAAGCCATATGTTATAAGCAAAAATACAATTATCTCATTGGGCTGATTTCAAAGCCTGATGCACAATATGCTGCCGAAGGCCCTGCCTCGCTCACCGATGGCATTATGGGCAGTGTGGATTGGCGCAAGGGCGATTGGATTGGTGTGCAAGGACAAAATTTTGAATGTGTGGCTGATCTGAAGGAAAATAAGGAGATCCGCCACGTATCACTCAACTGCCTGCAGGATACGCGCTCCTGGATTGTTTTGCCACGCCGGGTTAATTTTTACACCTCGTTGGATAATAAAAATTTTACCCTGGTGGGTACTATTGAGAACCCTGTAAAAGCAGACGATTACACCGTGCAATTGCACCGTTTTGGGAAACAGCTAACAAAGCCGGTAAAAGCCCGTTATTTTAAAATTGTGGCCGAAAATTTTGGCACCTTGCCCGAATGGCACGAAGGCAAAGGCGGACAGGCGTATGTGTTTACAGACGAATTAGAGGTGAACTAACGGAAAAGCTGGCTGGTGACCTTTTATGTATGTGTTGGGGAGCCTATAGGGTCTTTGGAAACGGGAGAGATTGTTAAACAATGCGAAAAGTGGTCGCCGCCTGTGACAGCCTGTTGCCAGGCGTATTGCCAAAACGTTTAAATAAGCCACGAAGCCTGTTTCTTTTTCGTATTTTTACACTTTATTCGTGTCATGGATTTTCCTAAAAAATATGCCAATAGTTTAACCCGCTATTCCCGTTTTTTAACGCGTGAAGTAGCTGTTGGCGATCTGAAGATAGGTGGTCACAATCCCATTCGCCTGCAAAGCATGACCACCACCGATACTATGGATACCGAAGGCACCATTGCCCAAAGTATCCGAATGATTGAGGCTGGCTGCGAGCTGGTGCGTATTACCGCCCCAAGCCTTAACGAAGCTAAAAACCTGGAATTGATCCGCCAGGGGCTAAAAGCCAAAGGGTATAACACTCCCATTTGCGCTGACATTCACTTTACGCCCAACGCGGCAGAGTTTGCGGCGCGCGTGATTGAAAAAGTGAGGGTAAACCCCGGAAACTATGCCGATAAGAAAAAATTTGAAACCATTGATTATACCGATGCAGCCTATGAAGCCGAGCTGGAGCGTATCCGCACCCGTTTTACGCCGTTGGTGAAGATCTGCAAGGAGTATGGCACCGCCATGCGCATAGGCACCAACCATGGCTCGCTGAGCGATCGTATTTTGAGCCGCTATGGCGATACGCCGCTGGGCATGGTGGAAAGCGCCTTTGAGTTTTTACGTATTTGCGAAGACAATGATTTTTACAACATCGTTATTTCAATGAAGGCCAGCAATACGCAGGTAATGGTGCAGGCCTACAGGCTGCTGGTGGCTAAAATGATAGAAACCAACAGGGCTTATCCGCTGCATCTGGGCGTTACCGAGGCCGGCGATGGTGAGGACGGCCGTATTAAATCTGCCGTTGGTATTGGCACCTTGCTGGAGGATGGCCTGGGCGATACCATTCGTGTATCGTTAACCGAGGAGCCTGAATACGAAATTCCGGTAGCGCGTGTATTGGCCGATCGTTATAAAAGTAGAAAGGATCACAGGGCTATTCGCGAAATAGATGGTGAGCTGCCATATAATCCTTACGATTATAACCGCAACCCAACACAAGAAGTAATTAATATCGGTAATCACAATGTACCGCGTGTAGTGGCCGATTATAGTGATAAGGCGGAGATTACCGCTGCCAGCCTGTTTGGTGTGGGATACAATTATTCGGTGCCTTTGGATAAATGGAACCTGACGGACCTGGCTGTGGATTACATTTTTTTAGGCGATAAAAAAATCGACTTTGAAATACCCGGCACCCTGGGTTTGGTCTATCATGCCTCCACCTGGCTTTCTACAAGTAACCAGGCACGCAGCTATCCTATGTTTAAAGGAGAGGATTATTTTAATGCCATCAAAAAATCACCGGAACTTAATTTTGTTTTAGTAAATAGTGATACACTCACGGGTGATTTTATCGAAAAAATAAAAGGTGAGAAAAATGTGTGCCTGGTGCTGGATTCGGATAATGTGCATGCTATGCCTGAGCTGAGGCGCATGGCCATTGACCTGAAAATGCAGAGCTGTACACTGCCGTTTATTATAAAATGCGATTACGAAAATCTTACCGAAGAGGAGTTTCAGTTATATAGCAGCACCGACCTGGGCGGCTTATTGCTCGACGGCTTTGGCGATGGCATCTTGCTTCAGCAAAAAGACTGTGTGAGCACCCGTGTGTGCAACTCTACGGCTTTTGGCATTTTACAGGCTACGCGCACACGCATCAGCAAAACAGAATACATTAGTTGCCCCAGCTGTGGGCGCACCCTCTTTGATCTGCAGGAAACCACGCAGAAGATCCGCGAGCGCACCGATCATTTAAAAGGCATAAAAATTGGCATCATGGGCTGTATTGTAAACGGCCCAGGCGAAATGGCCGACGCCGATTACGGTTACGTGGGTACAGGGCCCGGCAAAATTAGCCTGTACAAGGGCAAAGAAGTGGTAAAGAAAAATGTTACCAGCGAAACGGCGGTAGATGAGCTTATTAACCTGATCAGGGAGCATGGCGACTGGATAGAGAAGGAAGTGATGAAAGAGATCTTGTAATTGAGGGCAATTATTTAATTTCCTGTACAAACCCAATCCGGCTCCTTTGCGGGCCGGATTCTTTTTTTTCAACCAGCTCGTCCAGAAAACGAAATACCAGCTCAATATGCTGGTTGTGTGTGTCCAGCTTTTGTTTTATCTGGTCAACCTCCATCTTTAATTCTGTATTGTCCATCACCGTTTTGCGTAAACGGGTAAAAAGGCGCACGATTTGGATATTAACCTTAATGGCCCGTTTGCTCTTTAAAACACTCGACAGCATGGCTACGCCCTGTTCGGTAAAAGCGGCCGGCAGGTATTTGGAGTGCTGACCCCGCTTTAAGGTAACATTTTGTGACCTTAAAGCCGCGGCTTCTTCAGAGCTCAGTTCAAACATAAAGTCTTCGGGAAAGCGTTCGGGATTTCGTTTTACTGCCTGGTTCAGCGCTTTGGTTTCAACGCCATAAAGCCTGGCAAGATCACGGTCTATCATCACCTTTTGGCCGCGGATCAGGTAAATGTGCTCAGAGATCAGTTCATCGGGAACAAGCAGTTCGAGTTCTTCTTTCAACATAGTAACCATTTTTAGTATAAAAATAGCCAGGCAGTTTATAAAGTATTGCTATGGTTTATAGAAGGTTGAAAAAAGGAATGGCACAGAATTGAAATTATAATAAAATCAAACAGATACGATTGATTTTTAACAAAGATGCCTGTGATATGGTCGGATCCCAAAATTGTATAACTCTTTCCAAAAATAGTGTAACATGCCTGAGAAGCTGAGGCGATAACTTTGTATCGTTAAAACAAACAATAAGTAATATGAAAACAACAGCCAATGCGGCCCAAGCCGCTAAAGAAAATCAGGGATGCACCTGCGTGGTGTGCACCTGTGTGAATTGTAATTGTGGATCGGGTAATAAAACATCGGGTTGCAATTGCACCACCTGCAACTGTGAGCCAGCCTGCAATTGCTAAATCAATAAGCCGCTTCGCTTTGTGAAGCGGCTTAGTTAAAACAAAAAGTATAACCCATGGAAACAACATTTCACATTTATTGCTCCGCCAAAGCCTGCACCTGCAATACCTGCACCTGTGGCACAGATAGCGAAGGAAAGAACTGCCTTTGCGGCTGCATTTGCTGCCACTAGGCGATATTGACCGTTATTTTTTGCGCAAAGGAATTTTATAACCGATTTTTTTGCGAGGCACCGGCCTGGGCTTTTTTTCAATCAACTCATCCAGGTACTGAAAAACCAGTTCTATGTTTTTTGAATTATTATCGGTCTTTTTTCTGAGCTCTTCAATGGCAAGCCGTAGCTCGGTATTATCAATAAGCATACGGCGAATTTGGCTAAACACGCGCATGATGCGGATGTTGACAGCAATGGCTTTATCGCTGTTTAAAACGCTGGATAACATCAGCACCCCGTGCTCGGTAAACACATATGGCATTTTTCGGGTACCTCCCCAACTTGATATCGCATTTTGCGACATCAAGTTTTCAAATTCTCGTACAGTAAGCTGAAACATAAAGTCGGGAGGAAACCGCTTCAAATTTCTTTTTACCTGCTCATTTAACCTTCGTGTTTCAACCTTGTAAAGGCCCGATAAATCACGGTCCAGCATCACTTTTTGTCCACGGATAAAATAAATCTTTTTCATAAGCATTTCATCAGGGACCATCAATTCAACATTTTTCTTTGCCATTTTCTTTCGGTTTTTTGATGTCGCAAAATGCGATATCAAGTTTATGAAGATGAAAGTAATTATAAGGGTGATAAGACCTTGCTATGTTTTGTAGAAGCGAATATGCGAGCTGATTGACAAATAAAAAAGCCCTTTCAGTACTGAAAGGGCTTCTGTATAAATGGATGAGATCTGTTATTTTAAGCTGCCGATCATATCCTCGGGTTTTACCCATTGATCGAATTGTTCGTTGGTAACATACCCCAGTTCAATAGCGGCCTCACGCAGGGTTTTATTGCCCTTGTGAGCGGTTTTAGCGATTTTAGCCGCTTTCTCATAGCCTATGTGCGTGTTTAATGCCGTTACGAGCATCAGCGAATTTTCGAGGTGCTGCTTAATTACCGGCAGGTTCGGCTCAATGCCGTCGGCGCATTTTTCGGTAAAGCTTACGCAGGCATCGCCAATGAGGCGGGCCGATTGCAGTACGTTGGCTGCAATAACCGGTTTAAACACATTGAGCTCAAAATGGCCCATAGAGCCTCCAATGGACACCGCCACATCATTGCCCATTACCTGGGCGCATACCATGGTCATGGCTTCGGGTTGGGTGGGATTTACTTTGCCCGGCATAATGGATGAGCCCGGCTCATTGTCGGGAATAATGATTTCGCCAATGCCACAGCGCGGACCTGATGAAAGGATGCGCACATCGTTGGCAATTTTCATAAGAGCTACGGCCGTGCGTTTTAATGCGCCGCTAAGCTCCACCATGGCATCGTGTGCGGCCAGGGCCTCAAATTTATTAGGTGCTGTTACAAAAGGCAATTTAGTAAGCTCAGCAATTTTTTTAGCCACCAGCACGTCATACCCTTTTGGTGTGTTTAATCCGGTGCCTACAGCCGTACCGCCCAGCGCCAGTTCCTTTACTGCTTCCAGTGCGTTTTTCAGCGCGCGGATGCTCATGTCGATTTGCTGCACATAGCCGCTAAACTCCTGCCCGAGTGAAAGAGGAGTGGCGTCCATAAAATGGGTGCGGCCGGTTTTGATAATAGTTTTAAACGCCTCGGCTTTTTTGTGCAGGCTCTGGCGCAGTTTTTCCAGGCCAGGAATGGTAATATCCACCACCTGCTTGTAAGCCGCAATGTGCATGGCGGTAGGGTAGGTATCGTTGCTGGATTGTGATTTGTTTACATCGTCGTTGGGATGCAGTATTTTTTTCTCGTCGGTTAATTTGCCGCCGCTCATTACATGAGCACGGTATGCAATTACCTCGTTGGCATTCATATTGCTTTGAGTGCCCGAGCCGGTTTGCCATATCACTAGTGGAAACTGTTCATCAAGCTTGCCGGCAACAATCTCGTCGCAGGCTTTTGAAATCAACTCACATTTTTCTTTGCTGAGCACGCCCAGCTCAAAATTGGCCAGCGCGGCGGCTTTTTTTAAATAGCCAAAAGCATAAATTACTTCCTTTGGCATGCTGGCTTCGGGCCCTATTTTAAAATTATTACGGCTCCGTTCGGTTTGTGCGCCCCAATATACATGGGCAGGCACTTTTACTTCGCCCATGGTGTCTGTTTCTGTTCTGAATTCCATAAATGAAAATTTAGGCTATAAAATTAATATTTATAAGCCACTTTGGGCCTGGTTTTGAAATAAAAACATGGTAGGCCGGGAAAATAGTTTATTTATCGGCAACCCCGCATTCTTCCTCCGCCTGGCCTTCTATCAGCAATTCAAGGCTTTGTATGAGAATATCCCTCTCATCGGTCCATAGCAGGCCAGGCAGGCAAAAATCAAGCAGCGAACAGTGAGTGGGAGGTGGCGGACCGGGCCAGGGCTCATGATTTTTGTGTTCAAGCACGTTTACCGGCTCAAGGTTTTGGTGGCCGTCGAGTTCGTACAGGCGGGTCTGTTCAATAATGGTGATGAGGTCTTCGGCGTAACTGGGGTAAGTGGCATAACCGGCCGCTTTTAAGCCATAGCACCAGGCCTTATAATCCTGCAGGGGCAGCTCAAACAAAGAAGAATAACGCGCGCGGGATACCAGGAACATGCTGTGGTCTGTATACGAGTCTTCCACGCAGCGGTATTTGCGAAAGCACTCGTTCAGCGTATCGTCGTGTTTTAACACGGTATCGCCCCCCCACTCGAGGTGACACTTTATGCCAAAGTGGTTGTTTGATTTCTGTGCCAGCTCGCTGTTGCCGCTCCGGCTTTCAAAAATAGCCTGGGCCAGAGTAACGCTGGCGGGAATTTTATATTGCAGCATTTGCGAAATGGCTTCTTCCGAATAGGTTTCAATGTAATTCTGCATCCTGAATACCGGCGGCTGCGCCACAGAATTAACTGCAGGCCAAAACAGCAGGCAAAACGCTACGACGCGCAAATTTACAGGTAGTACCGGCATTTTATGGAGTAAGGTAACGATCATGCCTTTACAAAACAATGATGGCTTTTGGCCCTTATTAATTTTGCTTACTTTTATATTCACAAGTGTTTTTCTCTATGAAAAAAACAACCGCTTTGCTGTCTGCTCTTCTTTTTGCAGGCAGCCATTTCACAGCACAAAATAAGCAAAATTATCCACTTACCGAAAAACAAAGTGTGGAGGACGACTATTTTGGCGTAAAAGTGAAGGATCCGTACCGCTGGCTGGAGGATGACCGCAGCATGAAAACCGAAAATTGGGTGAAGCAGGAAAATTTAACCACCGAAAAATTTCTTGCTAAAATTGATTACCGTGAAAAAATAAAAACCCGGCTCACCGAGCTGTGGAATTACAACAAACAATCGGCGCCCTTTAAAAAAGGCAGTTTTTATTTTTGCTATAAAAATAACGGACTGCAGAATCAGAATGTACTGTACATAAAAAAAACGCTGCAGGATGCCGGTGAGGTGCTGCTCGACCCCAATACCCTATCCACCGACGGCACCGTTTCGCTGAGCGGCGCCGCTGTTTCCAAAAATGCCAAAACCCTGGCCTATGGCGTTTCAACTGCAGGCAGCGACTGGGTGGAGATCCATTTTAAAGACATTTCCGGAAAAAAAGATCTGCCCGATGTGCTTAAATGGGTAAAATTCAGTAACATCAGCTGGAAGGGCGACGGCATTTATTACAGCCGCTACGACGAGCCCACCGGCAGTGCGCTGTCGCAAAGCAACCAGTTTCATAAAGTGTATTTTCATAAGCTTGGCACCGGCCAGGAAAAAGATGTGCTGGTGTTTGACGACAAAAACAATCCCGACTATAATTTTGGCGCGCAGGTTACCGATGATGAGAATTACCTGTTCATTGGCATCAGCAAAAGCACCAGTGGTCAAAAGCTGGTGATGAAGGACCTTAGCAATTCGCGCTCGCAGTTTGTAGCCGTTTGCGATAATTTTGATTATGAGAATGCGGTGATCGACAATATTGGCAAAACATTTTACATGCATACCAATGCACAGGCGCCGCGCTATAAGCTGGTATCGTTTACGCTCGATGCGCCGGATGCCGCCAGCTGGAAAACCGTTTTGCCCGAAACCAGCGACCTGATGGAAGACGTAAGGCTTTGCAACAATAAAATTGTGGCCAACTATTTGCAGGATGTAAGCTCTAAGCTGATGTGTTATACGCTGGATGGTAAATTTGAAAAAGAGATCCGCCTGCCGGGCATTTGTAAGATCAATGCTTTTAATTCGGATAAAACCTACAACTTTGCGTTTTACAGCGTGGTGCAGTTTAATGCGCCCGAACAAACGTTTTACCTGGATGCCAAAAACTGGGACAGTAAGCCGTTTTTTAAACCCGATTGCAAATTTGAATCGGACAGCTATATTACCGAGCAACTGTTTTTCCAGAGCAAAGACGGCGCAAAGATCCCTATGTTTATTACTCATAAAAAAGGCATGAGTATGAACAGCGAAACACCCTGCTTTGTGTATGGATACGGAGGTTTTAATATTTCCATTGCGCCCGAGTTCAGGATAGACCGTGCCGTATTTCTGGAAGCGGGCGGCATTTACTGTGTGCCCAGTTTGAGGGGTGGAGGGGAGTACGGCGAAGACTGGCACCTGGCCGGCACCAAATGCAAAAAGCAAAACGTGTTTGATGATTTTATTGCGGCCTGCGATTTTTTGGTGGCTAAAAAATTTACCTCCTACAAAAAAATAGCCATTCATGGCCGCAGCAACGGCGGTTTATTAATTGGCGCGGTAATGACCCAGCGCCCCGATATTTGCAAAGTAGCGCTGCCCATGGTGGGTGTGCTGGATATGCTGCGTTTTCACCTGTTTACCATTGGCAGGGCCTGGACTTTTGATTACGGCTGCAGTGATAATAAGGGGGAGTTTGAATGCCTGTATAAATACTCGCCCCTGCACAATGTAAAAGTGGCCAAATATCCCGCTACGCTGGTTTTAACCGGCGATCACGATGATCGGGTGGTGCCGGCGCATTCGTTTAAATTTGCGGCCACGCTGCAGGAAAAAAGCAAGGGAGACAATCCGGTGCTGATACGCGTAGATGTAAATGCCGGCCACGGTGTTGGAAAACCTACATCAAAGCAGATTGACGAATTTGCCGATATGTGGAGCTTTACGTTTTATAACCTGGGAGTGAAGTATTGATGATTGATGATTGTCGATTAATCAGCGATCGGTAATATCATCCTACAGTAAAGTGTCATTTCGACAGCATCGGAAAGATACTACTGGCCGGAGAAATCTGCTCTTAATAAGTTAAGAAGATTTCTCCCTTCGGTCGAAATGACTGTGAAAGGATTTATTTTACCACAATACGGCCAAGCAGCTTATTTACCCTGCTTTTCAGAACACTCAGGTGCATGATCTCTTTCATAATGCCTTCGGTTTCCTCTTCTGTAGCGCCTTTTAAAAGCTCCTGCTTTTCGTGGATATAAGCATTGAGTTTTTTTTCCTTGAGGCTGAACAGCAAATGCTGGGTGCCTTTTTTAATGTTGCTGATCTCCTGGCTTACATATACGCCAAAATGATCCCACTTTTTGCTTAGCTCGTAATTGCTGATAACGTGGTTTACTACGAAGCTGCTGATAATGGGGTTTTGCGACATCAAAAAATGCTGAATATCCGGCAGCCGCTGGTTGGAGATTTCCTGAACGTATTCGTCCAGCACGGTTTGGTGAATAGGATTTTCAAAGCTGATCTCGTCGCGCCACAGCTCAAATAAAATATATTCAGCCAGCGTGATCTCAAGATTATGTGCCTCCTTGTCCTCGTTCTCCGCGTCAATTTCGATCAGCACTTTACCATGTGTGAGCATAATGCGCAGCAGCTCTTTTTCTTCCGAATCAAAGCTCAGCAGCTCCTTTTCAGGCGTGTCGGTAAACCCGGCAGAAAGCGTATCTTCAGGGGCAGCTTCTTCGGCAGGGCGCTCGTCATTTTTTTGTTTTGAAGCGCCTTTCCGCCGCAGCTTGTTCACTTCCTGCTGCAGAATGCTCTCCTCAATCTCCATAATGGTGGCACATTCCTTAATGTAAACGCTGCGGATAATATTATCGGGGATGAGGGCAATGCTATCAACAATGTCCTTAATAACCCCGGCGCGTTTTATAGGATCGTGCCTGCTTTCTGCACTTAATTTTTTTGCCTTAAAGTATAAAAAGTCCTGTGTGTTGTTTTGCAGGTAGTTTTTAAATTCTTCGGCCGTTACTTTTCTGCTAAACGAATCAGGGTCGTCATTATCGGGAAACATCAGCAACTTCACGTTCATGCCTTCCTCAAGTATCAAGGGTATGGCCCTGTTGCTGGCCTTTTGCCCGGCTTCGTCGCCATCATAAAGCACCACAATGTTGCTGGTAAAACGATGGATGGATTTTACCTGCTCCACGGTAAGCGAAGTGCCGCTCGAAGCCACTACATTTTCAATACCAGCCTGGTGCATGGCGATCACATCCATATACCCTTCCACCAGGTAGCAGCAATCGTTTTGCTGTATGGCTTTTTTACCCAGCCACAGGCCATACAGCACCTTACTCTTGTTATAGATGTCGGTTTCGGGACTGTTAATGTACTTGGCTGTTTTTTTATCGTTGCTCAGCGTACGTCCGCCAAAGGCCACAATGCGTCCGCCATCGTCCTGTATGGGAAACATCACGCGCCCCGCATAGCGGTCAAACAGGTCGTTGGCCGTGATCTCGGCTCCTTCCACATAACGGTTGCTCAAAATGCTCATACCGGTTTTTACCAGGTACTTGGCCTGGTAGCCGGCCTTTAGTGCGGCATTGGTAAAGGCATGCCGCTCTTCGGGGCTGTATCCTAACTGAAATTTTTCGATAATATCGTCGCGCAGGGCCCGCTCACGAAAATAACCCAGGCCTATGGATTTTCCCTCATCGCTTTGCTTCATTATGTCGCTCAAATAGCGTTGCGCATACTGCATTACAATGATCATGCTTTCGCGTTCGGTCTGCGCTTCCCGCTCCTCGGGCGTAATTTCGCGCTCCACTACCTCAATGCCATATTTGCGGGCCAGCCACTTTAACGCTTCGGGGTATGTAAGCTGCAAATGCTCCATGATGAAGTTAACAGAGTTGCCTGCTTTGCCACAGCCAAAACACTTGTAGATGCCTTTAACGGCCGATACGGTAAATGAAGGCGTTTTTTCGCCGTGAAAAGGACAAAGCCCGAGCAGGTTGGTGCCCCGTTTTTTTAGCGTGATAAATTCGCCGATCACTTCTTCCACCCGGGCGGCATCAATTATTTTATCAACGGTGGCTTTAGGTATCACGCGGCTTGCAATTGGGGCTAATAAAGGTACTTATTTTATTTCTGATAGGCTTCGGTGGCTTTGCGCACGGTGCCATATTTTAACAATAAGGCTTTGGCTTCTTCGTAGTTCTGTATGCCCGTGTTTTTCATCAGCATTTTGGTGCCACGGTCTACGAGCTTGTTATTGCTCAGCTGCATATCCACCATTTTATTTCCTTTTACCCGTCCCAGCTTAATCATGGCCGAGGTGGAGATCATGTTGAGCGCCAGCTTTTGCGCCGTACCGCTTTTCATGCGCGTGGAACCGGTTACAAACTCGGGGCCCACCACAATTTCTACCGGAAAACGGGCCACCTGGGCCACTTCGCTGCCTGCATTGCAGGTAATGCACCCGGTTATAATGCCCCGTTCGTTACAACGTTGCAGGGCTCCCACCACATAAGGGGTTGAGCCCGATGCAGCAATGCCTATCACCACGTCCTTATCCGATATGGAATAGCTGGCCAGGTCCTCCCACCCCTGGTTAAGATCGTCTTCGGCAAATTCTACTGCTTTGCGTATGGCTTCATCGCCACCGGCTATCAGCCCTATTACCACCCCATGATCGATGCCATAAGTGGGCGGACACTCGCTGGCATCCACTATGCCCAGCCTACCGCTGGTACCCGCACCCAGGTAAAATAACCTGCCGCCGGTTTTTAGCTTTTCCACTACCTGGTTCACCAGGCTTTCAATTTGTGGTATTGCTTTTTCCACGGCCATAGGCACTGTTTTGTCTTCCTTGTTCATATTGCCAAGTAGCTCGGCAACGCTCATTTTCTCAAGGTTGTTGTAGTACGAATCCGCTTCGGTGGTTTTCATGGGTTTGGTTTAATATCAAAAAAAAAGCTGCCTGGTACGGCAGCTTTTTAATAAAAAATCAATCAATTATTTGGTCACAATTAATTTGGCTACACGTTTCACAGAAGCGTCGCTGGTTACATTTACAATGTAAATGCCTTCGCTCAGCTCTGTTGTAGACATAATATAAGTGGCTTCACCCTGGTACAGCTTGCCCAGCGGCTCGCTTTTCACAATGCGGCCATTAATGTCGAGCACCTGCACCGAAGCTGTTTCGCCCAGGCTGTTAAAGCTGATGTACACATTGCCGTTGGTTGGGTTCGGGTAAATAGACAGGTGGTTATTATCCACTTTTGGTTTTTCCATCTCATTCACCGATACAATGTATGGGTTCAGGTATTTTTTATTGGTCCATACGCCGCGGCCGTTTGTGGCTACATAAATCTGGCCTGAGTTATAACTCTCCCACTGGCCAAGTGTTTGCTGCTTGATATCAAACACCTGCACAATAGGCAGCTGTTTGTTATTGATGTTTTTCCAAACCGGTGGATTGGCCGAAATATCGCCGGTGTAATACATCCCTTTATCGGTACCTACAAACACCTGTTTGCCATCGTCTTTTTCTATCATCGAGCAATATACGGTAAGGTTGGCAAGATTATCCACATTCTGATCACCTTTTTTAGTGGCAAAAACAAGGTTGGAGAAATCTTTTTTGCGGATGTTTCCGGCGCTGTACATTACCACCGAATCAGACACGGTATTGCTGAAGGTAAGCACCATTGTTGTATCGCCTTTGGCAACGCTGATGCTTGTGATAGGGCGTGTAAACGAGCCCAGCAGCGTGGTACGGTATGGCGATGAAGGGTTAAGGGTGGTGGAAACAAGCGGCGAGGAAGGCAATGCCGAGTTGTATTTAAAAATATCGGTGCTCAGCTTACCAGAGTAGCTGCTTGGCGTGTTATCCATGATGGTGTATAGATTAGACACCCGGTACAGTTTATTATCATCGGTGGCATAATAAAGTTCGCTGCCGCTTTTACTCCATTCAAGCAGAATGGGCTTGCCGTTTACAGTTACTACTGAGTTGGTAGGCTGGCCGTTGGCATCGGTAGTGGGAGCGCCATGGCAGCTCACGCGAACAAAGCTGAGCGGGTCATTAAGGTTGAGCGGTGATTTGGAAACCACAATCGCTGCAGTTTGACTTCCGGTTGAAGGAGGCCCGCCGCTATACACCATAGCCAACCTTGCAGATATACGGGTGGCAATTTTTTGTGGCGGATTGGTCGGATCAGAGTAAGGTTTAGAGTTATTTACCCCAGAGTAAGCCCAGCGAAGCGGTTTTGATAAGGTGAATGAATAGCGCTGCGGCTTGGTTGAAATACTGTTGTCGTTAATCGTAATAGTGTCGTTGGCTTTGTATTTGTAAAAAATAGTGGCAAACACTTTATAGTACACGGCATAATCAACCGAGCTGGAAGTGGATGTTTTGTTCGCAAACGGAGGCGCACTGAATGTAACGGAAATATTATCAAGCCCGTTTGTTGCATTGAGGGTAACACCTGCAGCACTCGCCGGCCCTACAACCTGCCCAATGGGCACAATAGTGGTGGCGGTTGGTGTGGCATAGTTATTGGGCAGCTTGATAAAAATATCTTTTTTATCGCTGGCGCTAAAAGGCGTAGGAACTTTGGTGGCATTGAGATCGTAAACAACAGTGCCTGTTCTGATGGCAATACTGTCGATTAATGCAAATTTATTGGGCCTGCCCGGCAAGAAGGTAAAGGTGGTTTGAGTGGTGAGTGCCTGAACACCTCCTACAATACTTGTGATCACGCGGCTTGAATCGTTATAGAAGATCAATGAATCGGGAGTTGCAGTGGATAGCTGCCCGTAATTTTCCCAGAGCTTAAAGGGAGTTCCTGAGTTATTGGAGGCATTGTTCAGAAAGGTGGATGGAATGGGCGTTATCTGCGAAAGTGTGCCGGAGTATGAATTTACGCTCAGGGCGGCAGGTGATGAGGTGCGGATGTCGGACGACCTGTAAAGCGTACCGTTATTATCCTTACCCACAGTTACAAAAGCAGCATTGGAAAGGATCTTGGAATATTCCACGCCATAAACCTCGCCCGACAGGTAGTTGGTTTCCTGTGCAGCCAGCGGGTATTTACCGCTGAAGTAAGTAAGACCGTTGCCACCGGTACCGCCGATGAAACCATCGTTGGCAGATACAAATCCACCCGAGGCTACCGTGGCGCTGTTAGAGCTTGGAAAACTTTCGATGCTCACGGAGTTAAACTGACCGGTAACAAGACCCTGGTAAAACGGCTGAAAAGAAGCGCCAACAAAGATGGTGGCATTAGCCATATCGGTTGAGCGATAGATACCGGCATCGGTTACAAAATAAAATTTGACATTGGCGTTGGATGTGCCCACTATTTTAATGTCATGTATGTTTTCGTGCAGGTAATAAGGTGTATTGAGGAAAGCCGGCGATGAGCTGCCGATGTTTACCCAGGCGCCGATAGGATTGGCATCGGTGCCACCGGTACGTGAAAAAAGGTAGAATTTATAGCCGCCAATAAAAATTTCGTTAGGATTAGTGGGATTTACAACCACTACGTGTGCATAATCGCCCGACGAAACATTGGCGCCATTGCTTAAAGGATTCAGCTGTGGAGAACCCTGCAGCACAAGGCCCCAGGTGCTTCCGCCATCGTAGGTTACAAACAGGCCGTTGAGGGCCGAGCTGGTGCCTACCGGGCTGTTGGCCTTACCGGCTACAGAAGCATAAATAACATTATTGTTGGAAGGTGCAACAGCCAGCTCTATACGTCCGTAATCGCTGGCATTGATTACAGGGTGAGTGGGTGTAATGGTATTGAAGCTAACACTCAGGTTGCTGGCATCGCCGCTTGATTTATAGATCTTTGTTGGTGCGGTGCCTGAAGTTTCGTTACCCACAGAGCAGTAAAGGATACCGTTGCCGTCAAACTTCACATCCTGTCCCGAAATATTGGTTCCGGTAGTAATGCCGCTTGCCAAAACAAAGTTGACGCCGTTATCGTTTGAAAGCATAATGCCATTGTTGGTAGCCAGGGCTATTACATTGGCTTTGGTAGGGTGGCAGGCAATGCGGTTAATAACGGTGCCCACCATTGTGCTAGAGGCTACAGGGTCGAGGCCCAGCGTATCGTTGGTGCCGTTAATTTTGTATAAGCCAGTGCCGGTTTGTGCTTTCAGCTTCTGACCCGACCTTAAAAAGCCCTCGCCAGTGCTCACATAAATAATGTTATCAATAGCCTGGGCCATGTAACTGATATTGCGGGGATTGTCAAGCTTACTGATAGGAGCCCAGTTAGCCCCGCCATCAGTGCTTTTATACACACCACTGGAGGCGCTTCCCGTATATAACGTGTTAAACGTGGCATCGCGCTTGTCAACAACCAGGTTACGCGACCTTCCGGCGTTATATACCGGGCCGGCCTGCGACCAATTAAAGGTTTGAGCGATCGAAAGGCCGCTTAACCCGCTAAAAACAATTAATCCGAGGGCTTTTGCTAATTTTTGTGACCTGTATTTCATCATCCCGTATAGTGGTTAATAATATTTGTAAATTTTAACAAAAATGTTCAATTTTCTTCTAAAAACAAAATGAAGTTGGCTTCTTTTTTACAAAAAGACAACTTTTTTTTAAAACTGGTTACTTTTAAGTTATTTATGGTAAAATCAAAAAAACCTACCTCAGGGTTTGGGTAGGTTCTTTTTTAATTGGATGGGTATAATTTTTTAGAATCTTTCGAGCTGCGAGAAAAAGAAATCCGACTCTATAGAGGCATTCTCGTCGCTGTCGCTGCCATGCACGGCATTAGCGGCAATAGATTTTGCAAACAGCTTGCGAATGGTGCCCTCTTCAGCCTTTGTAGGATCGGTGGCGCCTATCAGCTGGCGGTAATCGGCCACGGCGTTGGTTTTGCTCAGGATAGCCGCAACAATGGGGCCTTCGCTCATATAAGCAGTAAGCTCGCCATAAAAAGGGCGCTCTTTATGAACAGCGTAAAACTGCCCCGCCTGCTCCTGGGTAAGGCGCATATATTTCATCGCTAAAATTTTAAAACCTGCTTTATTAATCATTGCTAAGATCGGACCGATGTTGTTGGCTGCAACGGCATCGGGCTTGATCATTGTAAAAGTTATATTACCTGCCATTTTTTTTAATTTGGGGAGCAAAAGTAGTTAAACCGGGCGCTTTATCCAAATTAAATAAACGAATTAAACCAGATTCTTTTACTTTTGCGTAAAGTGCTTAATTTAAACCATGCACATTTTTTTAATTTAAATAAATGTATCACCGCTTTCATGAACCGCCAACCGTTTGAGCTCCTGATCCTGGGGTCTTCATCTGCAAGCCCCACCTCCGAAAGGAACTCCAGCGCCCAGCTTTTGAATATTGCCGAGCGGTTTTTTTTAATTGACTGCGGAGAGGCCACACAAATCCAGCTGCGCCGTTACAAGGCCAAATTCCAGTCCATCGATCATATTTTTATTTCGCACCTGCACGGCGACCATTTTTTTGGTCTGCCAGGCCTGCTTAGCAGTATGCACCTGCTGGGCCGTAAGCAAACGCTTAACATTTACGCCCCTAAGGAGCTGAAGCAGGTGATGGATCTGCTGAACCAGGTTTCGGAAACGCAGCTCAATTACACCATTAACTGGCACTTTACAGAAAACAAGGGCAAGAATCTTATTTTTGAAGATGAAAAAGTGATGGTGTATTCGTTCCCCTTAAAACACCGCATTTTTTGCACCGGTTTTTTATTTTGCGAAAAGCCGCTCGATCGAAAAATTGATAAATACAGGCTTGAGCGCCTCAACATTTCGGTGGCCGACATTTTAAAGCTTAAAAAAGGAATGGATGTGGTCAGCCAGGCCGGCGAGCTCATTAAAAATTCGGAGGCCACGCTCGATCCGCCGCTGCCCAGAAGTTATGCTTATTGCAGCGATACCATACAAAATAAACAAACCGTTGATTTTGTAAAAAACGTGGATCTGCTGTACCACGAAAGCACTTTTTTGGAAGACAAAGCCGAGCGGGCCGCAAAAACCTATCATACCACCGCCCGCCAGGCTGCCGAAATTGCAAAGGCAGCCGGTGCAAAGCGATTGTTGCTGGGGCATTTTTCGGCGCGTTATGGCAATCTCGAAGAATTTATTCACGAAGCATCGGCAGTTTTTGAACATTGCGAGCTGGCCATTGATGGTAAAAAAGTGAAAATTTAACAAGAATATCCGCATTGTTCTTTATCTTTGCAGTATGATCAAGGTATTGATAGCAGATAAGAACTTCCTGTCGCGTGTTGGACTGGAACTTCTTGTGGGCGAGTTGAAAGGTTTTGACCTGGTGCCCTCTGTTTGTGGCGATAAGGAAGACCTGATGCATCAGCTTCAGCTTTCAAAACCCAACCTGCTGATCGTTGACTTTGTTTCGCTGGGCATGAGCAGCACCGAGCTGCAAGCGATGGCCAAAAAATATGTGCGCACCAAGTTCCTGGTGATCACCGAACTGCTGGCTAAAAAAGACCTGAACAATGTGCTCGAAAGCGAGGTTACCAGTTTCTTATTAAAAGATTGCGACCGGATCGAGATCCTGGAAGCGATCAATTCCACCATAAAAGGCGAAAAATTTGTGTGCGGAAAGATCATTTCTTTTCTTACCGCCGCATCTGAAATCGTACCCACCAATTCATTCATCAAATCGCTGGGCTGCGATGGTGTTCCCGTAACGGAGCGTGAAATTGATATCATCCGCGGCATTGCCGAAGGTTTATCCAACAAATTGATTGCCGATAAGCTGAAGCTGAGTACACATACTGTAAATACCCACCGCAAAAACATCATGTCGAAGCTGGGTGTGAATAACACGGCGGGCATTGTGATGTTTGCCGTAAAAAATCAGCTGCTGGAAACCAATTTCAGCCTTTCTTAAAACAATACCAGAATTTTTCGGGGAAAGAAATTTATTTGTGGGAATATTTTTTCCGGCGCACGTAAAATTGCACCACCGCAAAAACAATTACAAACATTAACGGCACCAGCACATTTATCATTTGCCATTTGCTGCGGTGCTGGTTAATCTTTTTTACGTCGAGCAATCGCAATTTTACTTCGCGCGCGCGCAGCTGCAGCATGCCTTCCTCGTCCAGCAGGTAATTTACACAGTTAAGCAAAAACGTTTGGTTGGCAAAGGTTTGTTTGCTGGCGCGGTCGTAGCCCAGCGGCATAATTTCGCCGCTGCTGTATATATAGTCGTTCCGCGCCACATCGCCATCGGCCACCACAATCATTTTTGTTTTTTTGCCTTTGTCCAGGTACTTAAAGGCACTGTCGCTGAGCAAACGGTCGGGCAGGCGGTATTCTACAAAGCTGCTGAACTCGCCTTCGAGCAGGCAGGCAATGGGCTGGTAAGAGTTAATAAATTGCGCTTCGCGCGGCGGATACCGGACCATGCTTAACGACACACGCACCGGCGCCGGTTGGGTTTTGGTATACTTGGATGTTTTAAGCAGGATGGTTTTTTTGATGCCTTTGGCGGAGGCAATCGTATCGAGCGTGCTTAAAAAATCAAACTTGATGTAATCAAGGTTTTTTACGATGGGATGGTTGAGATCGGGCAATACCACGGGCGAGTAGGGCCAGCGGAAAAATTCCACTTTTGGCGCCTGGCCTCTTATGTAACCGGTATTGATGCCGATGCTGGCGCATTGCAGATCCTGCACCAAAATTGGGTTAAGGCGCACACCATATTTAAACAGCATGTCCTCGATGTTGAGCGGGCGGTTAAGGCCAAGGGTAAAGCCTGTGCGCAGCGAATCACGGTTTACGTCCAGCGGGTCGATGAGCCAAAGCACCTTGCCGCCGTTCATAATGTATTGGTCAATAATAAATTTATCCTTGTCGCTGAAGGCGCTGTCGGGCTGGCTGATCACAATGGCATCGCTTCCTTCGAGGCTTTTTAATTTTCCCAGAACAGCCGTTTGGTTTACGCTGTAGTATTCCGACAGGGCTTGCATAAAGCGATACTGGTGCAGGGTGTCAATTTCGCCGTGCCCCTGTATAAAGGTAACCTCAGGTTTTTTATCGCGCTGCAGCTTGCGAATGCTGTTGATGAGGCCGTACTCCAGTTCTTCCACACTGTTATTAATGCTTTCTTCGGCATTAATGTTATCCTGGCGCTTAAAGATCTGCCAGGCGGTTTCTTTGCCGCGGAAGCTGATGATGGCGCCCGGCCAGATGCGGGTTTGCGTGGTTTTGTCTTTCCCGCGCACGGTCACATCTTCGGGTACAATCCCTTTTTCATACAGCTGTCTTTCCAGGTTCACCGTTTCTTCGGGGGTTGTTCCATCGCCGGGGGTAATAAACTCGTATTGAATGTGGTTGTTGGAATAAGCCCTGAATTCATCCAGAATTTCGCGCGCTTCACTTTTTAAACGCGCAAAGCTGGGATTAAAATCGCCCTGCAGGTATACCTTTATATACACTTCTTCGTCCAGGTCTTTTAATAAGCTCCTGGTGGATTCGGCCAGCGTGTACCGTTTTTCGGAAGTAAGGTCAAACCGCTCGAAAAAGCCGGAGCCGATAATATTAATAAGAATAACAATGGCGGACAGGATGAGCAGCGAAACAATGTTTTTGCGCTTGTTACCCGGGGCCTTGGTTTTATTTTTTTCTGTTACCATTTTCTGCTTTCTAAAACTAATCTGGTTAACAGGTTAAACAGGGTGATTACGCTTAAAAAATAGAGGATGTCTCGGGTATCGATCACGCCGCGGCTCATGCTCACATAATGATCGTTAATGCCCATGCGTTTGAACAGAACGTCGTATTTGCCAAACAACCCGCTTTGCGCAATGTATTCAAAGCCAATGTAGCAGAAAAAACAAAGCAGCAGGGCAATGATAAAAGCGATAACCTGGTTTTCGGCGATGGAGGAGGCAAAAATGCCGATGGCCACAAAGCCTGCGCCCAAAAATAAAAGGCCGATGTAAGAGCCCCACATGCCGCCGGTGTCAATATTGCCTTTTGGCAGGCCCAGCACATGCACACTGTAATAATATACAAGGGTAGGCAAAATAGATACCATTACCAGCGTGAAACCGGCAAGATATTTGGCAAGCACTATTTGCAGGTCGGTAAGCGGGCGGGTAAGCAGCAGCTCGAGTGTGCCGGTTTTTTTTTCTTCCGAAAAAGAGCGCATGGTAATGGCCGGAATAAGGAACAGGTACACCCATGGAGCAATCGAGAACAAAGGATCGATGTTGGCAAAGCCATTGTCGAGAATGTTGGATCCCCCGCCATCGGATGGAATGATCCACAAAAAAATGCCGATAAGGGAAATAAACACGCCGATGGCAATGTACCCGATGAGGGAGCTCAGAAAACTTCTTATTTCTTTTAAATAGAGAGTGAGCATAGCCGGCAAAAATACATATAATAAAATTTAAATTCCAAAGCGGCAGGCACTTATTCGTCTTCCTCCTCGGCAGCCGCCCCCGGGCCTGTGCTATCAAGGATCTGGTACACGCGGTTGGTTTGATAAGCCGAATAATTTAACTGGTTGCTGAGAATAACCACCGTAAGGGTATCGCTGAGGCGCCGGTGAAACGACGAGCGGTAGCCATGCCACCAGCCATTGTGATACACTTCTTTTTTAACGGGATCTTTAAAATTTTTAAGGCGCCAGCCATAGCCGTAGTTGCTCAGTTTTTTTTCGCGGCTAAAGGCGGTGTAAGCCAGCTGCTGGGTTTCGGGCTTTATAATGCGGTTTTGGTATAGGGCCTCGCTGAATAAAAACAAATCATAAGGCGTGGAATAAATGCTTTTGTCGCCCAGCACGTAATCGCTGGCATCAAACTCAACCGAGCGCCAGCGCTGGTCATAAGGCCGGGTAACGTTGGCGCCGTCCAGCTTAATGTCTTTAATGGTGGCCGTGTTTTTCATGCCCAATGGCGCAAATAATTCTTCTTTCAAAAACCGCTCGTACGGCTTCCCCGAAATTTTTTCGACCAGCAGGGCCAGCAGCGCATAATTGGTGTTGCAGTAATTAAAGCGGCAGTCGGGCTTTAAATAAGGCTTGGGATTTTTAGCCACCAGGTAATGATACATGTCGGCATTGCTCATCTGGTAATTTGGCTGGTAAATTTCGGTATTGAGCGCATAAATATAATTGGGCAGGCCCGAGCGGTGATTGAGCAGCTCTTTAACGCTCACGCCCTCGTAAGGAAAATCGGGAAAGTAATCCTTAAACGATTTGTTGATGTCCAGCTGCTCCCGCTCGTGCAGCATCAGCACCGCCGTGGCGGTGATCACTTTTGATACCGATGCCAGCTGGAACATGGAAGAATCGGTGAGCGCATGATTGGTGGACTTATCGAGAATGCCCAGCGATTTTTTGAAGAGCACTCGGCCGGCCTTAGCCACCAGCACGCTGCCGTTAAATGCGCCCTGCTTATACAGGCGGGTAAAGAGAGTGTCTAATTTATAAGCCACCAGCTGTTCCGAACGGGTTAGTTTTGCGGCAATCACTTTTATAGGCGACAGTTTTAAGCTGCCCGGCTCGCCGGCTGTGCCCATGGTGCCGCAGCTTAACACCATCAGCAAAAACAAGGTGAGTATATAAAGGCGTTTCATTGTTTTTTCTTTTTTGAAGAGGTTTGCTTGGAATTCGCAACCTCTTCGTCTTCATATTTATCGTAATCCAGCTGGTTGCCCCAGTAGCTCATTTGCTGTTTGATCCAGGCCTTGCGTTTTATAATGTAGCCGCCGGGCGGATTGGCGCTGTATTTGCGGGGATTGGGCAGTACAGAGGCAATGGCGGCGCATTCGTCCTTGCTAAGGCTTTTGGCCGGTTTTTTAAACCAGTGCCGGGCCGCGGCTTCGGCGCCGTAAACACCGTCGCCCATTTCAATGCTATTGAGGTACACTTCCATAATGCGCTCCTTGCTCCAGAAAGTCTCTATCAGTAACGTAAAATAGGCTTCGAGGCCTTTGCGAATGTAACTTCGCCCGGGCCAGAGGAATACGTTTTTGGCAGTTTGCTGCGAAATGGTGCTGCCCCCGCGTAATTTTTTACCGGCTTCGTTGGCTTTCATCGCTTTTTCGATAGCGCCCCAGTCAAAGCCGTAATGTTTCAGGTAATTCTGGTCTTCGCTGCACACCACTGCCAGCTGCAGCTTGGGCGAAATTTCGTCCATGCTTACCCAATCGTGCTTCAGCGTCATTTTTTTGCCGTCGCTTTTTTGTTCCACGCAGCGGATCAGCATCAGCGGGGTGATAGGTACCGGCACCCAGCGAAACAGGATCACGGAGACGATGGATAAGACGATGAGAATTCCTGCTGACTTTAACAGTATTTTAAGTATTTTCTTGATCAGTTCGAGCATCCCGCATGCAAATCTATTCGTATTTTTAAACTTTAAATGCTAAAGTTTGTAAATGAATTAACCGGCTGGTTTTAATTAATTATGGAAAAAAAATGGTTGTTTTTGTTACTGATTGTTGTTGCCGGATTTTTTGGATTTTATTTTTACCGCAAGTACCAGGTGCCGCCGCCGGTGAATTTTAATACCATTGGCCTGGTGGATATGGCGGGCAAACCCGTTAATTTTTCGCAATTGAAAGGCACTAAAACCGTGCTGTGCTTTGGCGCCTCGTGGTGCGGCAATTGCTTAACAGAATTAAAAGACATCAACTCGGTGAAGCAGGAAGATATGAAGGATGTGAACATTGTGGTGATCAGCGATGAGCCTTTTGAAAAAGTGCAGGCCTTTGCCAGCCACACGGGCTATCCCTTCCTGTTCCTTAAAATGGACCGTTCTTTCCCCGCCATCGGTATCAACTCCATTCCGGTTTCGTACCTGCTCAATGCCAGCCAGCGCGTAGTAAAACAAGAGACCGGGTACATCAACTGGAAAGATCCGTCGACCCGCGAACACCTGAAAAAACTGATGGAAGAAAGCTAAACTATTTTCGTTTTTTATTGTTAACACATTTCCCTGCCAACACACCAAAAAAATTAAATGAGCTCAACCGATATTTCAAAACTAAACCCAAAAGAATTTATTGTTATTAAAGGTGCCCGCCAGCACAATCTCAAAAATGTGGATGTGGCCATACCCCGCAACAAAATGGTGGTCATTACCGGACTTTCGGGTTCCGGCAAATCGTCGCTGGCGTTCGATACCTTATACGCCGAGGGCCAGCGCCGCTACGTGGAAAGCCTTTCGGCGTACGCCCGCCAGTTTTTGGGCCGGTTAGAAAAGCCACAGGTAGATTACATCAAAGGTATTTCGCCGGCCATTGCCATCGAGCAAAAGGTGATTTCGCGCAACCCGCGCAGCACGGTAGGCACCATTACCGAGATATACGATTATTTTAAGCTGCTGTTTGCCCGCATAGGCAAAACATACAGCCCCGTGAGCGGCAAGCCGGTAAAACGCCACACCGTAACCGATGTGGTTAATTTTATAAACGGGTTGCCGGCCGAATCTAAAGTGCTGCTCCTTTCAAAAGTAAATGAAGCGAAAGACCGCAATTTTCAGAAGCAGCTCGATCTCCTTTCGCAGCAGGGTTTTTCGAGGGCCATTGTTAATGGCCAGGTACAGAGGATCAGCGAAATAGATTTTAAAGGTGTGAAGAAAAATGCGGAAGTGTTTTTGCTCATTGACCGGCTGGTGACGCAGCCCGATGATGAAGATTTTATAAATCGCGCCGGCGACAGCGTGCAAACCTCGTTTTTTGAAGGCAGCGGCGAGTGCCTGCTTTGGGTGGAGAAAGAAAGCGGCGTGTACGAGAAATACGCCTTCAGCAATTTATTTGAGCTGGATGGGATCACTTTTGAAGAGCCCACCGTTAATTTTTTTACGTTCAACAACCCGATAGGTGCCTGCAAAACCTGTGAGGGCTTTGGCAGTGTTATCGGCATCGATCCCAACCTGGTGATCCCCAATAAAAGCCTTTCGGTTTACGACAATGCCATAGCCTGCTGGAATGGAGAGGTGATGAGCGCTTATAAGAACCAGCTGCTGAAGAATGCGCATAAGTTCAATTTCCCGGTTCATAAGCCGCTGGCCGAGCTTTCTAAAAAAGATTACGAGCTGCTGTGGACCGGCAACCAGCATTTTGAAGGGTTGAACGATTTTTTTAAGATGCTGGAGCGCGAAACCTATAAGATCCAGTACCGCGTGATGCTGGCACGCTACCGTGGCAAAACGGTGTGCCCCGACTGCCATGGCACGCGCCTGCGCAAAGACGCCAATTATGTGAAAGTGAATGGCAAATGCATTAACGATCTGGTGTTAACGCCCGTGAGCGATTTGCTGCCGTTTTTCAAAACGATTAAGCTGGATGAGCACGATGCGGCTGTGGCCAAGCGCTTGCTCACCGAAATTACCAACCGCCTGCAATACCTGATGGATGTGGGGCTTGGTTACCTGACCCTGAACCGGGTAGCCAACACGCTGAGCGGTGGTGAAAGCCAGCGCATTAACCTGGCCACGCAGCTGGGCAGCACACTGGTGGGCAGCCTGTATATTCTGGATGAGCCAAGCATTGGCCTGCATCCGCGTGATACCGACCGCCTGGTGAAGGTGTTGCGCTCGTTGCAACAGCAGGGCAATACGGTAATTATTGTGGAGCACGACGAGGAAATTATGCGACAGGCCGATGAGTTGATTGACATTGGGCCCGAAGCCGGCACCAATGGCGGGCATCTGGTGTTCCAGGGCAGCCACAGCGAACTGCTTAAAAATAAAAAAGGTTATACCTCGCAGTACTTAAACGGGCACATCGAAATTCCGGTGCCGGTGAACCGCCGCAAATGGAAGGAATACATAGAGGTGAAAAACCTGAATGAAAATAACCTGAAAAACATTTCAGTAAAATTTCCGCTGGGGGTGCTTACCTGCGTAACGGGGGTGAGCGGCTCGGGCAAATCAACCCTGGTGCGCCGGGGGCTTATTCCTTACCTGCAGCGCTACCTCGACGGGTATTTTGAAAATACAAAAGCCGACCATTTAATAGGAGGAAGCCTCAAGCAGGTAAAGCAGCTTGAGTTTGTGGATCAGAACCCCATTGGAAAATCAACGCGCAGCAACCCGGTGACTTATGTAAAGGCGTTTGACGAAGTGCGTAATCTTTTTGCCGAGCAGGGCCTGGCCAAAACCCGCAATTATAAGCCCGGTTATTTTAGCTTCAACGTGGAGGGTGGGCGCTGCGAGGTTTGCCAGGGTGAGGGCGAAATTACGGTAGAAATGCAGTTTATGGCCGATATACAGCTGCAGTGCGAAACCTGCAAGGGCAAACGTTATAAGGCCGAAACACTGGAGGTGCTGTATAAAGGTAAATCCATTTCAGATGTGCTGGATATGACCGTGGACGATGCCGTGGCCTTTTTTGCGAAGGATGAAACCAATAAAACCTGTAAAAAAATACTTGAAAAGCTGCAGCCTTTGCAGGATGTAGGACTGGGCTATGTGCAGCTGGGCCAGAGCAGCAGCACCCTGAGCGGGGGCGAGGCGCAACGCATTAAGCTGGCCAGCTTTCTTATTGCCATTAACAACACATCGCCTACCCTGTTTGTGTTTGATGAGCCCACCACCGGCCTGCATTTTCACGATGTGGCCAAGTTGCTTAAATCGTTCGATGCCCTGTTAAAGAAAGGACATTCCATTGTAGTAATAGAGCACAACCTGGACGTGATTAAATGTGCCGACTGGATCATTGATATTGGGCCTGAAGGCGGCGAAAAAGGCGGCAGCGTGGTGTTTGAAGGCACACCCGACGACCTGGCCCGGGCCAAAAAAGGGCATACCGGCCAGTATCTGCTTGAAAAGCTGAACTAGGATTTTAGCCTCTGCAAAATACGCAGGGGCTTTTTTTATCTATTTAACAGACATTTGTCGTAAAAATTAAGACAAAATTCATATCTTTGTTTTAAATTAATTTCAGATGTCAAAAGCGCTCGATATTCTTGATAAGCAAATTTCCTTCTCCTCCATCGATGATCGCGATATTTACAGCCTCATTGAAATGGTGCGCCAGGGAATAAAATTTTCGAGCTTTACCAGCCTGGTAAGCCGAAGCCCCTTCAATCTGAGCGAGTGGTCTAATTTTCTGCACCTCTCCGATCGCACCATGCAGCGCTACAAAAAAGAAAAAACAACGTTCGGCAATATCCACTCCGAAAAAATTTTGCAGCTTACCCTGCTCTTCAAATTCGGCACCGAGGTGTTTGGCGATAAACAGCGCTTTAACAGCTGGCTCGACACCGATAACGTGGCCCTGGGAAAAATAAAACCCAAAGAGCTGCTCGATAATTCGTTTGGCATAGAAATGATCAAAGATGAGCTGACCCGCATCGAACACGGCATACTCGCATGATCGTTTTTCGCCTGGCTAAATTAAAGTACAGCAGGGATCTTTCGGGCAAGGGCGCCGAAAAAAGCGGCGGACGCTGGAACAGCAAAGGCACGCCCATGGTTTACACCGGCAATTCAAGAGCGCTGTGCACCACCGAAATAGCGGTGCATACCCCGCTGGGCAATGTGCCCGACGATTATACCCTTGCCATTATTGAAATTCCGGATAACATCCGGATCCTGAAGCCGGAGCTGAGCAGGCTGCCTGCCGACTGGCGCTCCTTTCCGCATCCCAATTCCACCCAACTGCTTGGCGATAAATTTGTGTCCGAAAACAAATTCCTCCTTATGCAGGTGCCCTCAGTAGTGGTGCAGGACGAGTATAATTTCCTGATCAACCCCCGTCACCGCGATTTTAATAGAATAAAGATCCAGAAAACCGAGCAGTTTGTATTTGACGAGCGGCTCTTTGTCCGATAAATAAAAACCTGCACAATTTTTGGCACGAAGTTTGCGTTTTATGGTTAAGAAAAAATTAACCAGCTATGGACGCAACCATTAACCCCAACAACGATGCGCAACAGGCTCCACTACAGGCCAACAGCGGCAAATCGGAATTAATGCAGTTTTTTGAGACCCAGGTAAACGATATGTACTGGGCTTATAAAGACCTGCTGAAAGCCATTTTTGAAAGCAAGGGATAAATTCGCTGCTTTTAACC
The DNA here is from genome assembly GCA_044221905.1 of Bacteroidia bacterium. Classification (GTDB taxonomy): domain Bacteria; phylum Bacteroidota; class Bacteroidia; order B-17B0; family Aurantibacillaceae; genus Aurantibacillus. The sequence goes on along the minus strand of JBGAOE010000001.1, from coordinate 596,837 downwards.
TCTAAACGGGTATTATTTTACCCAATCCGGGAACCGGGCCCACTAACTATCCTGCCCACTCAAATCATTCTTCCCGGCTCTTCACTAAATACTTCTTTTCTTTTGCATTGCTCTATTTAAAATCTTAGTATTTTGAGGCGGGTTAGTCATTAACCCCCGGCAATTGAAGCATGAAGTCAAAAGTCTTTTTTTTTATTGTTATCCTATGGGGCCTGCGCGCACAGGCTCAATCGGGCAGCGGTACTTTTTTTAAGGAAAAGATTGTTGACCAATGGTGGACCAGCGAACGCCATGAAAATAAACAGGATTGCGACATGCGCCTTTTGCTTATTAAACCCGATGAGTTTGAATGCAACTGCGTAAACTGGGCCAATGGCTTTTCGGGAAACAAATGTGGCTACCAGGTAAGCGTGCGCAATGGCTTTTTTGAGATGGTGATGAAAAACTGCCACGATAAATTTCATTATGCGTTTATGTACGGCTACCTTAAGGAAAATATGCTACTGCTGTTAATGAGCGAAAAAAGCCTTACGCTCGATTCGGGTTTGCTGGCGCACAAAAACTGGATTACCTTTGACAAGGTAGTGCGCTGACCGTATTATCATTTAAAAATTTATGACCAGGCCAAAGGCTATATTTTGCTGGAGCGGAGGCAAAGATTCGGCTTATTGCCTGCACAAAGTGCTAAGTCAGGGTGAGCTGGAGGTATGTTACCTGCTTACCACCGTAAACGACGAATACAAGCGCGTGTCGATGCACGGCACCCGCGAAGTGTTGCTGGACCAGCAGGCAGCTTCCATAGGCCTGCCCCTTTTAAAAGTAAGGGTGAGCGAAGGCAGTAACAGCGAGTATGAGCGCAACATGGAAGCCGTGCTTTTGAAAGCCAAAAAGGAAGGAATAAGCCACGTGATTTTTGGCGATATTTTTCTGGAAGATCTGAGGGCTTATCGCGAGCAGAACCTGGCTAAAGTGGGTCTGCAGGCCGTTTTTCCATTATGGCAAATAAATACCCGAGAGCTGGTGCAGGACTTTATAAACCGAAAGTTTAAAACACGTATTTGTTGCGTAAACGATGGTTACCTGACTGAAGCCTGGCTGGGAAGAGAGATAGACTCCGGTTTTTTGAAAGAGCTGCCGGCGCAGGTGGATGCCTGCGGCGAAAATGGCGAGTACCACACGTTTTGCTATGGCGGGCCGCTGTTTAAAAAAGAAATCGCCATCACAAAGGGAGAGCATGTTTATAAACCTCTCGATGTAAAGCTGGATGACAGCAGGCACGAAGAGGTGATGACCCGCGGATTTTGGTTTTGCGATTTTTTACCACAGGATTAATTACCTGAGCAAAATAACAGGCCCTGTTTTTTCAATTTTCCGGTTCTGGTAATCTACCGCTTTTATTTTGTAAACATACTGGCCCTGCTCGGCCTCCTGGCCTTTGTATGAGCCGTTCCAGCCGCTTTCGGGGCTGCTGCCGGTATACAGGAGCTCTCCCCAGCGATCGAAGATCATTATATTTAATTCTTTATACCCGGTAAAAGCAGGCCTGAACACATCGTTCAGCCCATCACCGTTTGGTGTAAACGTGTTGGGAACATAGAACGTTGGTGTCACATCCACCGTAAGGGTTTTTGTATTGCTGCAGCCATAGCGGTTAACCACGTAGCAATAATAAGTGGTTGAATTTTCGGGGCCGGCCAGCGGCGTATTGCAACGAAAACAACTCAGGTTACTGTTTGGGTACCAGGTGCAAACCGTATCGGCCCGGGCATGCAGCTGCACGTTTTCGCCTGGCAGCAGCTCGCTGTGAAGAGGGCTTAGCTCGAGAGAGGGTGTGGGATTTACAACTACGGTATGAAGCACCAAAGCCGCACAGGGGCCGTTGGAAATAACAAGCGTATAAATGGTGGACACAAGTGGTTGAACGATGGGATTGTAAACAGTAGCACCCGACAGAGTGGCCGTTGGAAACCATTTATAACTATAGCTGCCGGCTGGTGCAAATAACTGAAGACTTTGGCCATAACAAAGTGCATTAAAAGAAGGAATTACGACTAATGGCGGATAAATAATAATCCGCAGGCTGTCAAATCCCGTACAACCGTTTGTATCGGCAATGGTTACGCTGTACAGGCCCGATACTAGTGTTTTAATGACCGGACCTGTGTCGCCCGTATTCCATAGGTAGGAGGGGTAGGAGGGATCGGTGCTCAAGCGGATGGTATCGGCCGTGCAAAAATCGGTGCGGTTAGAGCTGATTTTGGCATTGGGTGCGGGCTTTATAAATACGGTGTGGCTGGCGCTGCTTTTACAATAACCGTTGGTGAGGGTGAGCGTATAAATGGTGGTAGCCATGGGGCTGGCCACCGGGTTGTAAATGGTGTCGCTGGAAAGACCGGCTGCCGGAATCCATTGATACCGGTAGCTGCCAAACACGGATGAGAGCTGCACATTTTGGCCGCCGCACAATGTGTTGAAGGAAGAAGAGACGGGGATCGATTTGTAAATGTAAATACTGTCACTGCCTTTACAACCATTGCTATCCACCGTTTGTATGCTATACAATCCGGGGATAAGACATTGCACCGTGGGTGTGGTTTGGCCCGAACCCCAGGTATAACTCAGGCAGGCCGGATTGGTGGAAAGCACCAGTGTGTTAAATACACAGGCATTGGGGGGCGAAGAAACAATGGCGCTGGTATTTGTTTTTACATCCACCAGCACCGTTCGTGTTGACACACCATTGCCGCACAGTGTGTCATTTAGAGTTAGCGTGTAAATAGTGCTTACCAGCGGAGCCACCACAGGATTTGATGAATAAATACCAGATATGGCATAGTTAGGGGCCCAGGTGTAAGAGCAGGGCGTGGGATAATTAATGCTTAATGAAATGGCCGTGCCCCTGCATATTTTAGCCGGGTTGAGTTGCGGCACTGCCGGGTTGGGCGGAAGCACCGTAATTTTTACATAGTCCGTGTCCACCTGGTTGCAGGTGCTCGAGTCGGTGGCAATCAACATTACTTTATATACACCCGGTGTGGTAAATGTATGCGCAGGTGCGATTTGGTTAGAGGTAGCACCATCGCCAAAGCTCCAGAAATAGCTGATGGCATTGGAGCTGTTGTTCAGAAAATTAACGGTGAAAGGGGCACAGCCTGTTTTTATAAACTGGCTCGCGTTTGCCAGGGCCAAGGTGCTCAGCAAATCTACCTGAAATTTTACCAGTGCATTGTTGCAGTTGCCGGAGTTATTGCTGCCCGACCACACGCCGGGTGTAGTGGGCATATCCTGCTTGCCACCACAACCGCCGCAAATGGCCTGATAGCACATGCCCGTTTTGTCAAAACAGCTGGTGCCTCCATCCACATGCTCCAGGGTGGTGGCCCCGCCAAAAAAGGTGGCGTATTTCAGCATCTGCGCGTTTTTTTTAAACGCGGCAAAATAAAAATCGCTGCCGTCGGTGCCGGCCTGAAATGCATTTAGCGTAACCGGCATGCCGGTGGTGGAGCTGTTGGGGTCGTTGTAGTTAATGTTGTAGGCCAAAGGCCCGCCCCAGCCCGAAACATAAATGTTCTCGCAATTGTCTACCAGAAACGCCGAAGGCACAATATCGGGTGTGCCCCGCCCGGAGCCAAACGCCGTTGAAAAAACAGTGTTGTTTAATGTAAGGTTGAGCTTGTGAAGGAACTGCCCGCTGTTGTTGTTAAAATAAGTGCCTGTTGTAACAGGATAACTGCCGGCCGATTGGCCGAACAGATACACATTGTCTGACTTATCGGTTTGCACAAAGTAAGACTGGTCGTAGGCCGGTGTTCCAATATAGCTCGACTGGAGGAGCGTACTGCCCGAAAAAGAAAAATGCGTGATAAATCCATCCGTATTGCCCTGGTAGCTGGTGTGCAGCGCACCCGGTGTCACCGGAAAGTCGCTGCTTTCGGTGCCTCCGGTTACATACAGCTGGTCCTGCTTATCAATAGCAAGGTTGTAAACCGCATCGTTGGCGCTGCCGCCCAGATAAGTACTGAAAAGAAGGGTATTTAAAAGCGGGTTGAGCTTAAATACGCAGCCATCCTGCCCACCGGCATTGGCCGCCTGAAAGCAGCCTGGTGTTACCGGAAAGTCGGGCGAAGAGGTGCACGACGCCACATATATATTATCGTTTTCATCCACGTGCACCGCGCCGCGTGCATCATCGCTGTAGTTTCGCTTTAACGAAAAACGGATTCCCTCATCATCGGTAATATTTACCCCGTCGTTTTTTGAGCCGCCTATAAAAGTGGATCCCAGCAGCGAAGCACCGTTGGGATCGAACTTGACAACCACAATATCCACCGAGCCGTTCTTAGCCGTATTATAACAGCCGCTTACCATCGGAAAGTTGTTGGAGTAACTGCGGCCCAAAACAATCAAACAGTTGCTGTTGTCTACCGTGATGCTTTGAGGTGAATCAAACTGCGGGCCGCCCAGGTAAGTGGAATAAATAAGAGAGTTGCCGGAAGCATTGAATTTGCTGAGCGAAATATCAAAATCGCCGGCCTGACCGGCAAAGCTGGCTTGAAAAGCGCCCAGGGTGATGGGATAACCCGGCCCAAAAGAAATGCCGGCCGTGTAAGCATTGCCCTGCTGGTCGTAGCTGGCGCTCATGCCCCAATTGTCGGAACTTGAGCCGGTAAAGGTAGAAAAGATAATGGCCGGATCGATAACCAGGGGCAGGGCTTTATCATAAGGTGCGTCTATTTTAATTTTCAGTTTATTTTCGATTAACACATAATGGCAGGCCACCCCGGTTGCGGTACCGTTTTTTACTTGGTAAGTGTAAGGTGCTGTTTGCTCAATTTCGCCCACAGCGGTTAACAGCAGCAGCTTGCCGTTGCGTAGCAGTAAGCGGTTTTGCCCCGTAAATTTTAATGCGATGAGGCTGGGATCGGCGCCCGGCTGCACTATAAAATCATAGCGCACATTGTTGCCGGTGCTGTGCACTTTCACATCAATGCCGGGATACATGTTTGTGTGTGTGATGATCTTAAACAGCGGCACCTGCGGGGCCCATTTTGTGGGGTCTTTGCCCAGGTAATAGTTGTGATAAAACGGCTGGCGGCCTTCCTGTGTTATTTTGTGATCCGGCAGCGCTCCTTCAAAATCCATGCGCAGGGCATGAAAGACCGCATTTTTTTCGGTATGTGCATGGTGTTTGTTTACTCCCTCAGCCGGGTAAAAGAGAAAGGTAAAGGCCGCTTGCTCCAAAAAAACAGTGCCCCCCCTGAACTCCGAACGGTAAAGCACATTGGCCGGCCACTGGCCTTTGTTTTGTACATAATTGAGGTATGAGGGTACACCGGTGCCGCTGTTGATACTGCCGGCAAAAAAAAATGCGGGGATAAACGCCGTTAAAATTATCCACAGGCTATGGAAAAACCGGGCTCGGATGTTTATTATATTTATAACTAAAATACAAAAATTATACCAGCTTTGTTGGTGTTTAACATTGGGTTAAATAATACAATCAACAAATTGCAGAATGGCCTTTTACGATCTTACCAAAGAGCAGCGGGTAAAACAGGTGGAGCTGATCCGCCGTGATTTGCTGGAGGAATTGCAGGGCGATAATACAGCATTAAGCCTTGCCTATTTTTCGGATGAAGACACCTACATCCGCAAAAGCGCCTACCTGGCCATTGGCCGCATTTATAAAAACAATACCGGCTTGCAAAAAAAGATCCTGCAGCGGCTGGACGTTTTTTTTACGCACATCGAATTTAAAGTGAGGCAAACCACTGTGAACGCTGCCGGTGAGATTGGGATGCATGACTTTGCCATTGTAGAACGGTTTTTTAACCAGGGGCTTTTTGATAAGCACCATTCTGTGCGAAATGCAGTGATTGGTTCCGTAAAAAAAATGGGAGAGAAAAATCCCCGGCCTGTGCTGGGCTGGGCCAGGCAATACCTGCATCATCCCGACAAGGAAATACGCCGCGAGATTTGCCACGGCATTGAACTGCGCGGAAGAACGCACCCGCAGGATATACTGCCGCTTTTAAAAGAGCTGCAGCACGATACCACCGCCAGGGTGAGAAATACGCTGGTGCATGTGCTGGGCCAGATTGCCTATAAAAAAGATTGCCTGGCCAAAGTTATTGCTGATTTGAACCAGTGGGAGAATAAGGTGCTGGTGAAAGATGCCGCAGAAGAAATTATTGATGTGCATTACCGCTACAGGAATTTTAGCGTGCTTACCCAACAGCAAGCCCGTGCGTTTATTAAAGCGCACCTAATATTGTGAGGAGCTGTACTGCGGAACTAAGCGTTAAAAGATATGATATTAATGATACATTTACAGGAAGAAAACGCTTAGAAAATGAGACTTACCTTTTAAACGATGCATGCAGCTATAAAAAGAATAGTTTTGATACTGTCGCTGCTGGCAGGGATTGGCAGGGGTACTGCTCAAAACATGGTGGTTAACCCCGGCTTCGAGAACGGGCTTATGGGCTGGGTGCCTTTTTCGACCAACAGCGCGTTTTCAACCGAAACGGTAACAAGCACCAATCCTTATTCCGGGTCAGGTTGCCTTGCTCTTACCGTTAACAATGCTTCGGTAATTTCCAACGGCGCACTGCAATCGTTTAGTGTTATTCCCCTGCAGCATTATTTGCTGGAGTATTCTGTAAGAACCGATTCGGTAAAGGGCATCGCATACCCGTATCTCAACTTTGGCGACTCGACAGTGAATTATGAATACGGCCTGATGCCGGTAAATGGCACCACCGGCTGGCAGCGTTTCCAGTCGCGCTTTACCGTTCCGGCCGGCAGCAATACCAACCTCATTCTGTTCCTGATTCTTTCGGGCACCAGGGGCAGCGCTTATTTTGACGATGTATCGTTAAACACCGTAACGGATACCACCTGGTCGGCCTTTACGGTGAATGCGGTTTCGAATAGCGGGCTGCTGAAAAATCTCCAGGGCACTAACACCGGGCCAGTAAAGCTGACTACCACCGCCGATTTAACAACAAACTTTCAACAGACCGGTATACGGTATGTGCGCACGCACGATTATTACGGCGCCTGCGATATTTCGACCATCTTTCCCGACACATCCAAAAGCGCCACCGATCCCACAGCATATTCCTTTGCTGCTTCCGACTCGGTGATTGCCGGAATTGTAAATGCGGGCGGGCAGGTGCTGTTCAGGCTGGGCGAAAGCTTTGAACTGCCTCCCATACATAATTACCCTCCTTTTAACACCGATAAATGGGCCGATGTGTGTGTGCAGATAGCCAAACACTATAACCAGGGCTGGCTCAACGGGTTTAATTATAATATTAAAGAGTGGGAGATATGGAACGAGCCGGATGGCAGCGGTTTTTGGAATGGCACTGCCAATGACTTTGTAAAGCTGTACCGCACGGTTTCAAGGAAATTAAAACAATACGACAACAGCCTGCTGGTAGGCGGCCCGGCACTGGCCAGCTTGTTCAGCAGCCCTTTTCTCAACACCTTTCTCGACTCTGTGAATATTGAAAACCTTCCGCTCGATTTTTTTTCGTATCACCTGTATTATAATGCCAATCCATACCATTTTAAGTATGCCGATTCATTAGCAAAAACTATACTGGCGGCACACAACCTGCCGTTGGTTAAAACCTATGTGACAGAATGGAATCCTTTGATGTATTCGGGCAATATCAGCCAGCTGAGTGTATGGCACAATAGCTCCTACATTTCATCGCAAGCAGCTTCGGCCATGAGCTACTGGCAGGATAACGGGCCCGACAAAGTATTTTGGTACCGCACGGATGAATATTTGTTTGGCTTGTTTGATGAGCAGACCGGCAGCTATCGGTACGCCGGCAGAACCATGGATGCCGTGAACCGGCTCAATGCAACGCCTTACCGCCTGCAAAGCAATGGCGGCGATCGCCTGGGAAAAACCATTATAGCCGGCAGGTCGCAAACGGGCGACAGCCTGCGTATATTAATTTCAGATCATGCTTCAGCGGCGCATGGATACCAGCTTGCCATTACAAACCTTGCAGCCGGCAATGCATACCTGTATAAGGTTTACAGGGTGGTGGTGCCCGACTCTCTTTCCACTGTCGGTTCAGGCATTGTATCGTCAGTCAGCGCCACACTTTCCGTGTCCGGTCAACCGCCTTTCACCGACATCATAGAGCTAACGCGAATAGCCACGGCGGGCATCCATGCAAATGTTTTTCAAACAAATGCACTCCGGGCATATCCCAACCCTGCTTCAGAAAGCCTGCTGGTATGGACAGATGCCGCCGCCACCGGTAAAAAAGAATTGCAGCTGTTTAATTCAACCGGCGCGCTGGTGGCCGAGTATGCCTCCTTTTTACCGGCCCGCATAGCCTTATCCGGCCTGGTCAATGGCCTTTATTTTATCAGATTAAAACAAGAACCGCAAAACTGCATTAAATTTATAAAGGAGTAGGGGATGCCCTATTTTCAGAACCATGGAACGCATTAAACAACTGATTGAGGAAATAAGAGAGCTGGGCAGCGACCGCACGCACCGCTCGGCCCTGCGCATCTACAACCTGCTGGAGAACAACCGGAAATTATTTCTCGAAAAGCTCGACCAGAAAGACCTGGACCTGGTAATAGCCACGTTTAATACCATTGCCAACAAAAGCCCGGTGGAATATAACACTACCGCTTATAAGGACGATTTTGAAAGAAGTTATCAAACGCTTTTGTTTTACCTGAACCGTATCATATAAATATTTGGTTTTAATTGTAACAGCATGTTGGAGCAGTCATTCAGCCACCTGTTTAAAAAATTTGTTCACAGCGAAAAAAACTCGGGGCTGGTGCTGGTGGCCTGTACGGCTTTATCTTTATTGCTCTCCAACCTGTCGTTTGGACCGGATTATGCGCAGGCCTGGCACTCGGTAATTACCATTCCATTCACCAACTTTGGGTTAACGGCCGAACAGTGGATCAACGACGGCCTGATGACAGTGTTTTTTTTATTGGTGGGCCTTGAAATAGAGCGTGAGCTTTATGTTGGCGAACTGCATCCTTTAAAAAAGGCCGTTCTGCCTTTGGGCGGCGCTATTGGCGGCATGCTGGTGCCAGCGCTTATCTTTACCTGTTTTAATTATAACCGGCCCACGTTAAATGGCTTTGGCATTCCCATGGGCACCGATATTGCTTTTGCGCTGGGTATTTTATCGCTGTGCGGTAATAAGGTGCCGCCTGCGATAAAAGTGATGTTAACGGCCATTGCTATTATCGACGATCTCGGGTCGATACTTATTATTGCATTGTTTTATGGCAAGGGCATTCACACCGGGTTTTTGTGTGCTTCGTTAGGGCTATTTGGGGTATTGCTGCTGCTAAACCGGTTAAAAGTAATGAGCCTGTTTCCCTACCTGTTACTGGGCGTGGTATTATGGTACCTGATGATGCGATCGGGCATTCACCCCACCATTTCGGGCGTAATGCTGGCTTTTGCCTGCCCCTTTGGCAATGGGGGCGAGCGCTCGCCTTCGTACCGGCTGCAATCTTTTTTACATATACCTGTGGCATTTTTAATATTGCCCTTATTTACACTGGCCAATACAGCCATTTGGCTAAAACTGGAATTTATAAATGGCTTATTCAGCGCTCACGGTGCGGGCATTGGCTTAGGCTTGCTGGTTGGCAAGCCGCTGGGAATCCTGCTTGCAGTTTGGATTCTGATTAGGTTCGGTATGGCGAAGCTTCCGGAAGGCGTATCGCCTTACAGTCTTTTCAGCATGAGTGTGTTGGCCGGCATAGGCTTTACCATGTCGGTGTTTATCACGCACCTGGCATTTACGGGCGATCTGCTGGTACAATCCTCAAAAATGATGATCCTTCTGGCTTCTTTGCTGGCGGGTCTTGCAGGCTTCCTGCTTTTTTATTTACAAAATAAGGGCCGGGCATAAATAATAAATTCGGGGTACTTTTGGAATATTTATATGAAGGATGTCACCCCCTGAGTTCACCGGTTGTATTGTTCGGGCGTTGCCGCAAAGTTTAGCCTCCAAACTATTTTTCAGTTTCGGCCGCGGCCGGACTATCGCAAAGCGGTAATGCCATGAATTCTTATTATGAGGTATAAAGCCCCCTACAGGTTATCGATTCACAAGCAGGGCTTATCGTAAAAATTAAAATGTTTATTTTCGTAAGGTGCCCGTTTTGCGCAACGGTTTGTTTTTTGCCGGAGCGGGTATCAAAATTGATAGTTAATGGTTTAGATTGAAAACACTGTTTAGTTTTATATTCCGTTCAAACCGGCTGGTTATCTGGATACAGCATCGCCTGAATCCGAAACAGTTTGTGATCTTTGCGGCTATTCTCATTGGCCTCACAGCCGGCTTACTGGCTGTGCTGCTTAAGCTGATCGTGCATTTTTTTCTGAAAAACATCGGGTTTCTGTCGGCCGGCGAGCAATTGTACGTGGCGCTTTTTCCCACTCTGGGCATTGCGCTTTGTGTGCTGTTCGTTCATTATCTCAACGGCAATAAGCTGGGCAAAGGCATTGCCAATATTTTACATTCCATTGCCAAAAAATCGAGCATACTGCCTAAGGATCAAACATACAGCCACCTGGTGAGCAGTGCGCTCACCGTTGGTTTCGGCGGGTCTGCCGGCCTTGAATCGCCCATTGTTACCACCGGCGCCGCCATAGGGTCCAACTTTGGGCGCACGTATAAGCTCAGCTATAAGGAACGCACGCTGCTGCTTGCCTGTGGTGTGGCGGCTGGCATAGCCGGTGCTTTTAACACGCCCATTGCAGGTGTTTTGTTTGCGCTTGAGGTGTTGCTGGTGGAGGCCAATATTTCGGCGTTTATTCCCATTCTTATTTCGGCAGCGGCCGGGGCCCTGTGCTCAAAAATAATTTTAAAAGAAGATGTGCTGCTTCACTTCAGCCTGCAGGAGCCCTTTAATTATAAAAATCTTCCCTTTTACCTTCTTTTAGGCGTACTGGGCGGCCTGTGCTCGTATTATTATGCCAAAGTGTTTATGGCCACCGAGCATTATTTTAAACGCTTTAAAAATAACAAGCTCATTAAACTGCTGGTGGGAGGTGCAGGATTGTTTGTGATGATCCTTTTTATTCCGCCCTTGTTTGGCGAGGGGTACCTGAACATCAAGCTGCTTTCCAATATTACACCGGAGCTGGTGTTTAAAAATTCCATCCTGCCGCTGCAGCATATTTCAAAGCCCGTGTTGTATGTTTTGCTGCTGCTGGTAATACTTTTAAAACCGGTGGCCACCGGTTTCACGGTGGGCAGCGGGGGCAACGGCGGCAACTTTGCCCCTTCGCTGTTTGTAGGCGCTTTTATGGGTTTTTTATTTTCAAGCGTAATCACCGAACTGGGTATTATGAAGCTGCCCATCAGTAATTTTACACTGGTGGCCATGGCCGGCATTTTGAGCGGTATTTTTCATGCCCCGCTCACCGGTATTTTTTTAATTGCCGAAATCACCGGGGGCTATGAGCTCATTATACCGCTCATGATCGTATCGGCGCTGAGCTATGCGGTATCCAAATCGTTTATGCCGCTGAGCATTGATATGATGAAACTTTCGGATAAAGAAAAAATTGTGACCACCAACACCGATTCGTATTTGCTGAGCAACATTAACCTGTCTGATTTTGTGGAAAGCGATTTTTCGGAAGTGCCTTTTGAGGCCAACCTGAAAGGACTGGTGGAATACATTGCCTTATCAAAACGCAATATTTTTCCGGTGGTGGATAAGAATGCAACATTAAAAGGCCTTATAACCATTGATGATATACGGGAGGTGATGTTTAAGCAGGAACTGTATGATAAGATAACCGTAAAAGAGCTGATGCGGCGCCCGACCTACCTGATCACCGAAAAAGATGATATCCGCTCGGCCATGAAGCTGTTTGATGAATCACATTTGTGGAACATACCCGTGGTGTTTGATGGCATTTATAAAGGGTTTATCTCTAAATCCACCATCCTCGAAAAATACAGGGAGGTGTTGATACAGAGTTCTATTGAGTAAAATTCAAGATTCAAAGAGGCAGGATGCAAGACTCAAGATCTAAGTGCAGAAGAACTATAGTATTTGGCTTTGAATTTTGAATGGTAAATTTTGAATCCAATAGTTTTAATAAAACGGTTAAAAATATTTTTACAGCTAACCTGTAATTAAATGAATAATACGCGTTATTTGTTTACCATGAAAATTATCCGCTACCTGGTCCTTATCCTGTTTATCTGCACAGCGCCTGCAGCAGTTGGGCAAACCGACGGCATGTTTAATCACAAAAAAGAGCGCAAGCGCCTGTGGCGCCGCTGGAACAAGAAACGGGACGCATATAACCCCTACCTTAAAAAGAAAAATAAAGATAAGCCCAGCGTACGGATGAGCCGCAGTGAAAAACGTGAAGTGCGGAAGCAGCGCAGGGACTATAAGCGGCAATTGAAGCGGGCCAAGCGCAACGCCCGTTAATTTTTCTTCTTTTTCTGGTTATTGCTCAGCTTACCCTTTCGAAGCGCATCGATAAACGAGGCCCAGGCCACCGGGTTAAGCAGGCTGATGCTTGGCTGCTGGCCCATGGTGTATAGCTTGGTGTAGTATGCCTGCATCACGTATTTGTAATTTTCGGTGGAGCTGGCCGGGGTGGTTCTTTCCAGGTAAGTGTTTGTTTCGCTTTCCAGGTTACGCGCCGCGCGGTCGGCATCGGTTTCATTTAAATTAAGGGCCAAAAAGGCGCGTTTAAAATCCTCTTTGCTGGGCCAGGGGTAAACGTCTACAGCCTGCAGCTGAATGGTGTCGTGGGTGAGCACCTGTACGGCAAAATAATATTTTTCGCGCAGGGTGTCGGGTATTTTAAAGCTGCGGGTTTGGTGGGTGAGCGAGCTGAACTCGAGCTCGTCGCCCGGGCTTAACACAAGGCTGAAAAAACCGTTCCAGTTGCTGGTGGTGCCGCGCTGGGTGCCTTTTATAATAATGGATACGTAGGGAATGGCGCTAAAGCTGTCCTGGTCCACCACAAAACCCGAAAACTGGATCAGGAATGTGTTTGTTTTGGCTGCCGGTTTGGTGGCCGTGTTTTGTGCTTTTGTACCCGTAAAAACGAGGATGAGCGACAAGAGAAGGAGTTTTAACCCGGTTTTCATCCTGTTAAATTAAACATTGTTTTCTGATTTGGTGTTTTAACTTAACAAATTTTGTCGGATGGCTGGCCGATGCTCTGAAATTATTTTATCTTTGTGTATATGTGGCGTTTGCTTCTATACCTGTGCCTTGTTACCTTATGCACCTTTCGGGCAAATGCCCAGCGGCAGGTGAGGGTTATTAAGCCGGTTAAAACCCATCCATCCAAAACCAATTTTTCTTTTGGTGCGGGGTATACCAACAGTGCCGTGTTTTTGCAGCGCAACACGCTCGACAATACAAAAATACAGGGCTTCAGCGGCTACCTCATGTACGATCTCTCGCGCACCCTGCGCCTGAGCACGGAATATACCCGTTACAACAAAACCGATATTGCACCCACCTGGTATAATATTCATGCCAGCACCATCGAAGCCAACCTGCACATTTTATGGCGCTCAAAAAGCCATCTCAGCTTTTATCCGATGGCCGGGCTGAGCCTTAATATTTTTAAAGGTTATTTTACCGGCCTGGCCGACTACCAGAACCTTACCGAAAAATACAAGCAGAACAACGAAGTGGTGACCCGCTGGATGGGACTGAACATGGGAGTGGGCATGGAGTATTCGATTAATCCCATTATTTTATTTGGCACCAGCAAAATGCGTGTCGGATTTTCGGATGGCCGCTCCGGGCTTAACATTGTTGACGTTTGTTTCAGCGCCGGCATCCGTTATAACCTCCGGGTTCCTTCGTTGTACCGCCTCTTTAAAGGCACGCGCAACAGATATTTTCTTGATGCGGAAAAGTGATCTGCTTTAATTTATGAGCTCATTCCAAACCTATCTTTTTGAACTGAATCACTTTCTGAATCAGTACCTGCCGCTTAAAAATCCTGTACTGATCCTGGCGCTTACGCTGCTGATCATCCTTTTTTCGCCGCTCCTGTTCAAACGCTTCCGCATTCCCGGTATTATCGGGCTTATTTTGGCCGGTGTGATCATTGGTCCCAACTCGCTGCACATCATCGAATCCACCAACAGCTTTGAGCTGCTTTCAAAAACCGGCTTGCTCTACATCATGTTCCTGGCGGGCCTGGAGATAGACATGCACGAGTTTAAGCATAACCGCAATAAAAGCATGGTGTTTGGCGCGCTCACCTTTCTTATTCCCATCACCATCGGTTACGTGGTATGCGTGTATGTGTTCCACTTTTCCACCTGGTCGTCGGTGCTGCTGGCCAGCATGTTCAGCACCCACACGCTGCTGAGCTATCCCATTGTGAGTAACATGGGCATTGTAAAAAACAGGGCCGTGCAGGTTACGTTTGGCGGCACTATCATTACCGATTCGGCGGTGCTTATTTTACTGGGCATTATCACCAATATGGTAACCGGCGAAATAAATCCCGCTTTCTGGTTCCGCGTGAGCCTTTCGCTGGGCCTGCTGGTTTTTTCAACGCTTTATTTGCTGCCAAGGGTAAGCCGCTGGTTTTTTAGAAACATCGAAGCGCAGGCCAGCTCGCATTATATTTTTGTGCTCGCTATGGTGTTCACTTCCGGTTTTTTGAGCGAACTGGCCGGCGTAGAGCCCATTATCGGCGCGTTTCTGGCTGGTTTGGGCCTTAACCGCGTTATTCCGCACACCAGCATTTTAATGAACCGTATTATTTTCATCGGCAATACGCTGTTTATTCCCTTTTTTCTTATCAGTGCCGGCATGCTGGTTGACCTGCGGCTTTTTTTCAACGGCACCAGCGCATTGGTATTTGCCGGTGTTTTGTGTGTGGTGGGCCTTGTAACAAAATACCTGGCTGCCTGGCTCACCAGCCTGGTATATAAATACACCAAATACGAGCGCAATATTATTTTCGGGCTAAGCGTATCGCATGCTGCAGCCACACTGGCGGTTATCAAAGTGGGTTTTGATATCGGCCTGTTCGACCAGAACGTGATCAACGGCACCATCATCCTTATCCTTATCTCCTGCCTGGTAAGCTCGTTTGTGAGCGAGCGGGCGGCGCGAAAAATAGCCATCCAGGAAAAAGAGGTGGTGCGCAAAAGCGCCGATAAGATCGAGCGCATCCTGATACCGGTCAGCAATCCCGACAATGTTCAGAGACTGATTGATCTGACCCTGCTGATTAAGGATGAGAATTCTGCCGAGCCCATTTACCCGCTTTCGATTGTGGAGGACAATGCCGATGCCGATGAAAAGATCAACCTGATCCGCAAGGTGATAGAGGGCATTACCGAACAGATTGCCAGCGGCGATCAGAAGGTGGAAGTGCTTAAAAAAGTGGATCTGAGCATTGTGGATGGCATTGTAAGAACTGCAAGGGCATATAATATCTCCGATATTCTTATCACCTACAAGCCGCACCAGTCCAGCTCCAACATTATGTTTGGCAATATTGCCGGCAACCTGCTCATTAAATCGCGGCAGGCCATTATCATTTCTAAAATACTGCAGCCGCTCAGCACCTTTCAACGTTTGGTGGTGGTGCTTACACCCAATGCTGAGCTCGAGAACGGCTTTGCCCGCTCGTCCACCAAAATAAATTACCTGCTGAAACAGCTGGGACGCAATGCCATGGTATTTGGCCGTGAAAATACCATCAATGCCTTTGCCACCTGCATCGGCGACCGGCGCCAGGCATTTTATAAATACACAGCGGTTTCTTCCTTCGAGGATTTTGAGCAAAACAACCCCAGCCGCGAAGACGATCTCTTTGTATTTTTGAGTGCACGCAAACAAACCGTGAGCTTCGATTTTCATGTGGAGGAAATGCCAAAAAAAATGCATAAGAACAGCGAGTTCACCAGCTTCGTATTATTTTATCCCGAAATGCCAAAAGCCTTGCAGGATATTGGCAACAGCGATCTCAGCACGTCTTCCATCGAGCAGAAGTATGAAAAGGTGAAGCAGCTTACCGGCAAGCTCACCGGCATTTTTAAAAAGGAAGAGGGGGAGGAAAGCGCCTCCTGATATCCATTCAGCCACCCGTTTATCATTTAAGCCGGCATTGGCATAAAAATTTATTCCATAAAACGGAACCGGATTTTATTTTTGATCCGAATTAAAAAGAAATTGTAGTTTTACGCTCCCAACATGAATTTTGATTATACCTATTTACGGATTTTTGGCTGGCAGGTGTTTGAGCCGATGGTGATTCTCACCAATGGCATTATGTTCCTTATCTCGCTGTATTGTTTCAGGAAGCTGATCTCTTACCGGCACCATTACCCGAGGCAAATGGCCTGGTTTATCCTGATACTTGGCATCAGCGGCTGTTTTGGCGCTGCAGCACATGCGGTGCACTACCAGCTGGGCGCCGGTTTTTTTAATACGGTGTTTTTTATTTCCAATATGCTCAGCCTCGTTTCCATTTATTTTTGTTTCAGGGGCTCCTATACCTATTTTAATATTGGCCGCCACCAGGTGAGCAACAAGGCAGTGATTGGTTTGGTGATGACCTGGATTGGCATTTTACTGGTGATCACATTTTTGAGCAATAAATTTTTACTGATCAAGATCCACGCCGGCATTGTGCTTATTTATGCGCTGGCGGTGCACTACCTGGCCTATCGCAAAAACGACCGTGGCAGCGGCGTGATAGCCCTGGGCATTGTCATTTCATTTTTTTCCATCCTCGTGCACTCGCTCAAATTTTCGTTCGACGAGTGGTTCAACTACAAGGACATTGCGCACGTGATCATGATCATTTCGATGATAATTATTTACCGCGGCATTAAGATCAATGCCGATAACCTGCAACTGAGCGGGGCAAAAACGTGAATAAAAGTCATTCTAAAATTTGAAATAATCTGCCTTAGGACTTATCCTGCGGCTTTGTTTCAGGCTTCTTCTTTTTAAAGCGGGCCATGTAGCGTTTAAACAGCTGATCGAAGGTTTCGAACTCTTCGCGGTAAAACACACCTACGCCCTGCGTAAAAGGGCCGCCGGCCGTGGTGATCTGGGTGTTATCGTTGCTTCGGTTAAAGCCTTTTAAGCGGTAGCGCCCGTCGGTCGACAGCTTGTAGTCGATGTTTACATCGCCGATGAGCCCGTTTGAATTTTTTGCCTGGTTGTTGTTTACGCCAAAATTACCGTCCACCGAAATTTTATTGTTAAGGAACTGCTTGCTCAGGGCAAGATCCACCGCCTCGTTGTTGTTCTGGTTTCCGGGCCTGTAGTTGAGCCCCAGCTGCAAATCGTTGATGCCGGTGAGGTGGCCAAAATAAGAGTTTAAAAATTCACTCACCCGGTTGCTCAGCATTTCGCTGCCCGTAGACGCGGCCGCACTGCCGGCGGTAACACCGCCCCCTCCGTTGGCATTATATATCTGCGGAGTAACAAAGCTGCGGAAAAGCAGGAACGAGAACACCTGACGGTTCAGTTCGGTTTCGTCGCTCAGCACATTGTCAATACGCGCCTTGGCCGTGGCGTCGATGTTTGGAAAATCAATGGCAAAATTAATGTTGGGCGAAAATAATTTACCCGAGATCTTCAGCTTGCAATCTACCGGGAAACGGCCCTTGTAAAGGCCGGTGGTGTCGTTCAGCAACGGGGCCACCGAAGCGCGCTGCCGGTAGCTGGTCACCACGTCAATTTCTGCATTCAGCGGGTTGCCGCTCCACGAAATGCTGCTGCCCGCATCAATTTCAAATTTTTTGTTGATCACATTTTCAAGCGTAAACAAATAATCGCCGTTGGTAAGAATGTAATCGCCAAACATTTCGAACTTGCCCAGCGTGTTCACCTTCAGGGTCAGATCGCCCTGGCCCTGCACGGTAAGCATGTCGCCGGTGGTTTTGTCGAGGATGATCCTGGCCTGGGCATCGGGCGTTACGTTGAGCGCCATTTCAAGATTAAAACCGCTGATGTCGGCTTTTTTCTTAATCTTCGACGTATCCTTTTTCACAAAATGAATCAGCTCGTTGTCGTCTATTTCGGCAGGACCATCGAGCGGCAGATAAAATTTAGAATTGCGGGTGGTGGTATCCACAATTTTCATGTAAAGATTATTGGTGAAACCGTATATACCCACATTGCCGCTGCCGTACATTTTTCCGTAATAGGTTTTGTTCTCTTTTTCGGTGGTGTTAAGCACCAGCATGTTGCGGTAGGTAATATCGTAATCCAGCTGTATCCTGCTGAAATTGGAGTGGAAGATGTTGCCGTTCACCGTACCCTGCGGGGCCGATTTGGTGCCTTTTTCGCGCAGCAGCAGATCGGTGAAGCGGATCTGGTCGGGAAACACTTCAATCTCGCCCGTTACATTGTACGTAACGTTGGTGTAGTCCACTTTTACCTCGCTGTTAAAGAGCTTGAACTTTCCGTCGATCTTTACATTGTCGGGTGTGCCGTGCACTTTGCCCTCGCCGTTCACAAAAGCGTTTTTAATGGTGAGTATATCTGTCAGAAACGGATTGAGCAGCTTAAGATTGGCCGGCCGGGCGGCAAAGTCCACATCAATGGATTCGGCCCGCTTGTCGAGATAATAATTGCCCTTAAAGGAAATGTTTTTTACCTGGTTGCCCGATTCGTCCTGTATGCCCAGCGACGTAAAACCTTCCATGGAAATGTATTTTTCGCCCGCATTGTAGGCGGTGTTCACGTGCATTTCGCCCACCACGTTGTCGTTGATCTTTAAATGCGCTAAATGCAGATCGCCCCTGAATGCAAAATTTTTGTTGGCGTTAGATAAGGTCAGGTTGCCATCCAGCACGCCGTCCAGCCTCAGCTTGATCAGGCGAAGCAATCCGTTAAACTGCTCCAGCACTACCCGGTTGGTATTGATAAGCAGGCTGTCGCCGGGCTGCTCAGACAAGGTGCCGGCAATTTTTATGCTTTGCTGTTTATTCACCACCTCAAGCGGGTTAATGATAATGCTTCCCAGCTTATCAATCTGCATGGTGCTGGAAGAGCCAAGAGTCCAGGTACTGTCTTTGACCGTTACCGACAGCTTATCGTAAGTAACGGACAGCGAAGAGTTGTTGAAAAACACCTGGCCTTTAATTTCTCCTTTATTGGCCGGACTTTTCAGGTTATCCCAGTCAAACGAAAATTTAGAATCCTTATCCACCGAGGTGGCCGCCAGGTTAAAGTTTTCGAGAATCGTAGTGTCGCTGATGCTGAGCATTTTGCCGGAAACTTCGCCCAGCACCGTATTGTTGTTCTCGTTCAGGATAAAGCCCAGGTCGCTGATTTGCACGGCACCGTAATTTACCTTGGATGAGCTGGCCTGCATGTTCAGCTTGTTTTCGGCGGCGTTAAAATTACCTTCAAGCGTGGTGTTGGGGCTTAGCATCACCGAAGGCAGAAACAGCTCGTTGATGGTGTTGAATTTTTTGACCCGCACTTTGAAGCTAAGCTCCTCATCGTATTTTTTGGGCTTCACCGGTTTTTTGAAAAAGGTGGGGTAATAATTATAGAGCAGCACCTCTACAGCCGGCTTTAGGTTAGAAAGCTGGTAGTGCCCTTTAATGCCCGCATTGAGATAAGCTGTGGTGAGCTTTATTTTTTTATCGGCATTGGCCTGGTCCATTTCAATGTTGAACGAGCTCAGGTTGAATGTTTTTGCTTTTGTTTTGTAAATGGTGTTGTCAAAGTTAATCTGCCCGCTCAGGTTATCAATGTTGTCGCCGCTGATGTTGATGAACACCTGCGACGAGATGTTGCCACTGTCCTTATTGCTCAGCAGTTTCAGCTCGCTGAGCTTTAAATTGTTGATGGTGGATATAAAATCCATCTGCGGCACTTTGTTTTTAAAGTCCACTGTGCCGTTAAAGTCAAAATCGGCGTTGGGATCTTTACATACCAGCATGCCCTTAAACAGCTTGTTGCGGATCTCGCCATCCAGCTTTATGTTTTTATAGTTGTAGCCGTTATAGCCAATGTTGAGGATCTGGCCTTCAAACACGGCATCCAGCTTTTGGATGCTTACCCCTTTGCCTTT
The DNA here is from genome assembly GCA_044221905.1 of Bacteroidia bacterium. GTDB lineage: Bacteria > Bacteroidota > Bacteroidia > B-17B0 > Aurantibacillaceae > Aurantibacillus. The sequence continues at coordinate 576,751 of JBGAOE010000001.1, read as the reverse complement.
AATTTCGCTGTTCAACGTTAATGCATTCAAATCATTTTGCCCAAGTCCGATAAGGGTGCCAAGAGCAAAATTTTCGCTGCGGATTTTTCCGTGATAGGTAATGTCGTCTGTTTTTTTGCCCAGCTTTATGCTAAGCTGTGTTACCAGGCGGCCCAGGCCGGTGTTAAATGTTCCGTAAGTGGTAAAGTCGGTTATAAAACCATCAAACTTGCCTTTATAAGAAATAGTGCCAAGGCGTTTTAATTCAACGGGCAGATCCAGTTTTTTGTTTCCGGTGAAAGGATAATCGGGAATACGCGCCAGGTCGGTGTAATTGGTGGCCAGCTCTTTGGCATCAAAGTGCAGGTAGCAGGCATCCACTTCGGGCAGGCCGCTGATGCTCAGGTTGCCCTTAAACCGGGTATGATTGCCATAGCCGAAATTAAAAGCGGTAAGGGTCATGTCGTTTACCAGGCCCGTTACCTTGCCCGACAATTGCGCCGTTTTTTTGAGGCCGTTCAGCTCTTTGGCAAAACTGGCAATGTCGTCGGAGTTTACGTAAGAACTGTCGGTAATGCTGCAGTCCATTTTTACCTTGTTTACAAAGTCCGAATAATCGTCCCACGAAGCACTTTTGAAATCGATATGGCCCCTGATCCAGCTGCCCGGTGTTCGCACATAAAGGTCTTTACACAGCAGCCGTTTTTCGCTCACAGAGGCTTTGGTGCTCAGGCTCATAAGCTCAAAACCGCTTTGTTCGCGCGTGCGCAGGTTGCTTACCGTAGCGCGAATGGTGTCGCCGTCGATCTTAAACCCCGAAATTTTACCGGAAGTGTGCTTGAGCCAGATATCGTCAAAGTTGATGTTCTGTGTTACGGGTTCCACGTACTTTTCTTTGCGGTAAACAAAAGCTACATTATCTAGGATCACATCGCCAAAGCTAACATCCCAACCTTGTTTTTTTACGGTGTCTTTTTTACCGGAGTCAAAATAATCCACCAGGAACTGGTAGTTGAAGGTGCTATCGCCCTTGTATTTTATAAGTTTAGAGGTAACGTTTCTGAGGGTGATCTTTCCCAGGTCGATCTTTTGATGCTCGTAATCAAATTTTTTGATGTTCACCAGCAGGTCGCCGTGCAGGATAGTATCCCTGTGCCGGTCGAGAATAATAACGCCCGTGAGTTGTGCTTTTGAAAAAAACTCGAGCTTTACGGCATTTACCTGTACTGTGTTGTTGAGCTCAGAGCTTAGGTAACTGCTGGCGCGGCGGGCCAGCCAGGTTTGAAAGCTGTAGGTTTGAAAGCCAAAATACAAGGCCACTCCTATAAAAATAAGCGACAGGAAGAGAACGCCCAGCGTTTTAAGGAATATTCTTGTAATTTTGCGCAGCATAAGGGTGCCAGCTATAAAGATAACGGAAAAAAGAGGCCTGGAGTCTGTAAAAAATGCAAAATTTAAACACGTACATATTAGCAATAGAAAGCAGCTGCGACGACACGTCATGCTCGGTGCTGCGAAATGATACGGTGCTGGCCAATGTAACAGCCGGCCAGAAAATACATGAGCGGTATGGTGGTGTGGTGCCCGAGCTGGCCAGCCGCGATCACCAGAAAAATATTGTGCCGGTGGTGGATGCCGCCCTTAAAACAGCCGGTGTGGAGTTGAAGCAGCTGAGTGCTATTGCTGTAACGCTCGGGCCGGGGCTGATGGGCAGTTTGCTGGTAGGGGTGTCGTTTGCCAAATCGTTATCGCTGGCGCTGCAAATACCGCTCATTGAAGTTAATCACATGCAGGGCCATATTCTGGCGCATTTTATTAAGGACGATGAACGGCAGCAAACACCCGGGTTTCCGTTTTTATGCCTCACGGTAAGCGGGGGCCATACGCAGCTTGTAAAAGTACGCAGCCACCTGGAGTTTGAATTGCTGGGCCAAACCACCGATGATGCGGTGGGAGAAGCATTTGACAAAGCCGCTAAAATACTCGGGCTTCCATATCCCGGCGGCCCGTTGATAGACCGGTATGCCAAAGAAGGAGATGCCGGCCGCTTTAAATTTGCCGAAACAAAGGTGCCCGGTTTTGATTACAGCTTTAGCGGCATCAAAACCTCATTCCTTTACTTTATCCAGAACAGCGTTCAAAAAGAGCCTGACTTTGTGCAAAATAATTTAAACGATATCTGCGCTTCGTACCAGGCGCATTTAATAAAAGTGCTTTTAAAAAACGTGCGTGCAGTTCTGGATGAAACCGGCATCAGGCAGCTGGCCATAGCCGGTGGCGTTTCGGCCAACAGCGGGCTGAGGGCCAGCATCAAAGCACTGGAAGCCCAACTGGGCATTGAAACGTTTATTCCAAAATTTGAATATTGCACCGACAACGCAGCCATGATAGGAATAACGGCTTATTATAAATTTCTTAAAAAGGAATTTGCCGGACTGAATGGCGTGCCTATGGCAAGGATGGAGCTATAAGTAATTCAAAATTTCAAATCGAAAAGAGGCTCACTTATCACGAAATTTTCATCGCTTACCACCGATCACTCTATCAATAGTTTTTTCCAAATGCCGTTATTGCCGGATGTTACCTCCAGTAGATAAACGCCTTTAGACAGTGTGCTCACGTCAAGTATTGCATTATCCGTATGATGCTGTGTTTGCAGTACCATCCGGCCCAGGTTGTCGAACAGTTTACAATCAAAATTTCTGCCTGTATGCTCGATGTTTACAAGGTGTTGGGCCGGGTTGGGATAAATATGCAGCGTGGTGCCCGCAGCGTTTTTATTTAAGGAAGTAAATACTGTAGTGCTGATACACGCTACTGTTTGTGTTCTGCAGCTATTGAGGTCGGCAATGGTTACCGTATAGCAGCCCGGTAGCAGGCCGTTAATAGTGTTCTGGTTTCCGCCCGAAGGGGTCCAGGTATAATTGTAGGGCGCTGTTCCGCCCGAAGGCGTTACCGTTGCCCCGCCGCTGGGGCAGGTGCTGCAGCTGGCATCAATAATGGCCAGTAAGGTGGGGGTTGGGTTTGCATTAACCGGCAGCGATACCATGCTGCTGGTATTGCACCCGGCGTTGCCATAAGCAGTTACGGTATAAGTGGTGTTAAGCAAAGGGTTAACCACCGTTGAGCTAAGCGTGCCATTGGGCCCGGCCCAAACAAAGCTGGAGTAGCTGCCGCTGGCGGTAAGTGTAGCGCTGTTGCCCTGGCATACCGAAACAGGAATTGCCGAAACAAGCAGGGGCGGAGGTGCCATTACTGTAATGGCAATATTGGTGGAGCCTGTACAAAGCGTATTTGTACCGTACACCGTATAGAAAGTGGAAACGGATGGTGTGACCACCAGGCTATTGGTGGTAGCGCCGCCGGACCAGCTGTAAGAGCTTGCTCCGCTGGCCGTGAGTGTGAGCGACATGCCACTGCACATGGTTGTTTGCGCGGCCGCAATAGAAACAGTTGGCTGATTTTCAACAAAAACAGATGCGGTAGCCGTAGCGCTGCAACCGAGTGTGGTTCCCGTAACGGTGTAAGCCGTTGTAGCCGCTGGGGTTACAGGCAGCGTATTGCCTGCTGCACCTGTATTCCAGGAATAGCTGGTGGCGCCCGACACTGAAAGCGTGGCGCTGCTGCCCTGGCAAATGCTGGCGCTATTGATGCTTAACGTAGGTTGTGCATTAACCGTTACGGTAACCGTTTGGGGGATTGAGCAGGCACCGCTGACAGCGGTGTAAGAGTATACAGTAGTAACGGCCGGGGCAATGGCCAGCACAGCGGCCGTTAGCGTTACAGGAGGAGTAAGCCATATATAAGTGGCGCCGCCTGTGGGCGTTATTATGGCCGTAGCGCCGCTGCAAATGGTGGGTGAGTTAACGGTGATAGTAGGTGGGGGGGTTACATAAACCGTAACGGTTTTTATGGCATCGCACATACCGCTGTTTCCTGTAACTGTGTAAACCGTTGTTACTGACGGGGCAACAGAAAATGTATTGGTGTTTGGGCCTGAGGTCCAGGTATAATTACTGGCGCCGCTGGCCAGGAGGGTTACCGGGCTGCCCTGGCAAATGCTTGGTGAATTGATAGAGATGGACGGGCCTGCCGTTATACTGAAATTTAAACTGGCCACGGCGGTAGAAGTGCCGTTGGCCCCAATAAGGTAGGCATTATAACTGCCGGATACCGGGTAAGTAACGGTTGGATTCTGAGCGCTTGAGCTGACCGGCGAGCCACCCGGAAAACTCCAGGTATAACCGGGTGCGGCAACAGATGTATTGGTAAACGTTAAGCTGCCGCCTTCGCAATAGGGTGGCGACGATACCTGCATGCTCACGTTCGGCGAGGGGAAGCTCAGGTTAATATTATCAAGATAAATAGGCTGCCCGTAATGTCCGCGGTTGATGAAACTAAACATCACATTGCCTTGCCCGGCAGTAAGCGTGCTTATGTTAATGCTTTCAGTGCGCCACTGCGTGGTGCCGGGAGTAAACGTATAGGCCGTAAGATCGGGCGCTGTGGCCAGGGTGGTGCCCCCTTTCAGGTAAATGCTGCTCCAGGTAAGCCCGCAATTGGTAGATACCTTTACTTCCAGGCTGTCGGAATAAGAGGCATTGTACCTGGCGTAGGCCACATCAAAATTCAGCTGGGCAGTAGCCACATTGCTGAAATCGTATTTGGGCGATCGCATCTCGTCCCGTCCGCCGGTGGCATCAAAGTTATAATTATCAAACAGCGCACAGGCGGTGCTGGTGCCATAGGCCCCCGTTGCCGTGGTGCGCGCCCAGAAAGCATTGTCAGAATAAATGTTGTTAGGGCTCCAGCCAGCAGGCAAAAACACCGGGTTTTCAAAGCCTTCGCTAAACGGCAGGGCAATAGGACCAGCTACTGTTACGTAAGAGATTTTGGTAGCGGTGTTGGTGCCATTGGTGTTTGAAACGGTAAGTGCCACCGAATAGGTGCCGGGCGTGGTCCATTGCACCACCGGATTTAAGGAAGTGGAAGTGGCCGGTGTTCCGCCCTGGAAAGTCCAGCTCCTGCTGGTGGGCAGGTAAAGCGAGCTGTCGTAAAAAGTAATGGGCGTGTTGGGGCAGGTGTTGAGCGGAAAAGCAAAAAAGTTGGCAACGGGCGGAATGGTTAAAAAACCCGTGGCGCAGTTCATGGCCAGGAAGGCCTCGATGCGGCCGGCGCCCAGCTGAAGCCCCGTGGAGTAGGTGGCATTGGCCGAAACTGTGTAAATATTAACGGCGGTGGATGAGATGCAATTGATCACGTCGCTTTGTGTCATAAACGGGCAGTTGGATAACATAAGCCCTGCCAGGCCTGCCACCAGCGGCGTGGCCATTGAAGTGCCTGATTTATAGCCGAAGGTGCCGGTGGTGGCGCTCGGCAGCGTGCTGTATATGCTTTCGCCCGGGGCCGCAATGTCCACCCAACTGCCAAAATTCGAAAAGCCGGATTTGGCCTCGGTGCTGCCCACCGAAGCCACGCAGTACACATTGGCATAGGCGCCCGGATAGTTAGGTGTGGTGGTGCTGTTATTGCCGGCCGCTGCAATAATCAGGCAGCCTTTTATCCAGGCGTAGTTAATTACGTTTTGCTCTGTGCTCGAAAAGCCCGAACCGCCCCAGGAGCATGAGATAATGCGCGCTTTGGCTTTAGCGGCATAAATAATGCCGGCGTAGCCGTCGTCAATGCTTGTAGTGGAGCTGCCATTGGCGGTTGCTTTTACAGGAATGATCTTTATGTTCCAGCCAATGGAGGCAATACCGGAAGCGTTATCCGTTCTGGCGCCTGCAATGCCTGCGCAGTGCGTGCCGTGATCCATAAGGGTATTGGTGGGAATTGCATTATTGTCGTTATCGGCCACATCCCAGCCATTCACATCGTCAATATACCCGTTCTGGTCATCGTCAATGGCGTTGCCGGCAATTTCACCGGTATTGGTGTATGTATTGGCCACCAGGTCCTGGTGTGTCCACATCACCGCGTTGTCAACAATGGCCACAGTAATGTTTGAGTTGCCGTTAAACACGCCCCAGGCGTTGGCGGCATTAATTTGCGTGAGCTGTGCCGGAAAAACCGGATCGTTAGGCAGCACATCAGTTTTCATCAAAGGCACTTTTTCAGCATACCCCACGCCGCGGACCATCTCCAGGTCTTTTATAAGTGCATTTACATCGGCCGCTTTTAAAAACTCAATTTTAATCACATACGGCAAAGTAGGATCGTCGCTGGCCTGGTAAAAAGGCCTGCTGGCCTTTGTAATTCCGTATTTCGACGCCAGCTTGCCCAGGCACTCCAGCTTGCTCACCGGAATATTGCGGGGATTTGCGCTTATGGCCTGGCCCAGCAGGCCGCTGTTCATTTTTACATACAGCCGGCCATCCATATAATCCGGGTAAATGGTTTGACCGGTGAATAAGCTAATGTGAAAACAAAGTAAAAATGGCAGCAGCACTTTTTTCATGAACGGCAAAAATTAAATGTATATAAATATAGTGAAAGCTTTGTAAACAGGCAAGCGCTGGTAATACGGCGCCTGTACAATAAAACGGTTGAAATCAAAGTTGGCTGCTGCCTCAGCGTTCTAACACGTTTGCTCATTTAAACACCTATTTCATTTTTTGATTATGAGTAAACTTATTAAGAATATTGGCTAGTTTCGTTATATTTAACAGGTAAAACAAAGCAGTTTTATGGTACTTATAAAAAGCCTTTATGAGATTAGCAGTTATTGATTGCGGCACCAATACGTTTAATTTAATTATCATAGAATTAAGTCCGACCCGGCATTACAGCAAACTGTTTAACACACGCATTCCCGTAAAACTGGGTGAGGGTGCCATCAATAAGGGGTTTATTGCCCCGGCGCCCTTTCAGCGAGGCATTGAAGCGATTGAAACATTAACAGGCTTTACCAGCCAATACAAGGCAGACCAGGTGCTGGCCTTTGCCACTTCGGCCATTCGTGATGCGGCCAACGGCGTAGAGTTTGTAAATGAAATAAAAAATAGGTTTGGAATTAACGTGACGGTAATAGACGGCGAGCGGGAAGCCGAGCTTATTTACCTGGGCACGCGCGAAGCCGTGAAATTAAGCGGGCAGATATCGCTGATTATGGACATAGGAGGTGGCAGCACTGAATTTATACTGGCAAGCAACAAGGGAATGATCTGGAAAATGAGCTTTCGCGTGGGCGCGGCCCGCCTGCTCGAAAAATTCTGCCCTTCCGATCCGGTGTCGGGTGCCGAAGTGGCGGCCATTTACAATTATCTTGAAGAGCAGCTGAAGCCTTTATTTGAGATCGTGAAGGAATGCCCACCGGTGGAGCTGATCGGCTCTTCGGGCGCTTTTGATTCGCTGGTGGAAATGATCAACGGCGAGCTGGGAGGCGAAGCGCTTACTGACAGCAAAACAGAATACGAGATCGATATGGACCGTTATACCCGCATTTCGGACCTGGTGAAACGCTCTACGCTGGAGCAGCGAAAACAAATAAAAGGCCTGGTGCCCATGCGGTTTGATATGATTGTGATTTCGTGCCTGCTCGTTGATTTTGTACTGGAACAATTTGAGCTCAATCGCCTGCGTGTTTCTATTTATTCGCTGAAGGAAGGAGCGCTGGTTGATTTTATCGGGAAGAATATTTAATTCAAGATTTAAGATTCAAAAGAGGCAGGAAGCAAGACTAACGACCAATGACCAACGACTCACCTAAAGAGGCGGATGAAAGATAAAGGATAAAAGATACAAGAGCCAGAATGGCAAATAACAAGACGAATAAATCATTCAAAATCAACATTTAAAATTTAGATTAACGCTTATTAAAAACTAAGCACTAAACATTAAACACTGTAAGCATTATGGCAAAAATACTGGTAATAGATGACGAAAAGGCGATCCGCCGCTCCATTCGCGAGATACTGGAATTTGAAAAGCACCAGGTGGAAGAGGCCGAGGATGGACAAAGCGGCTTAACGATGGCCCTGAAAAATAATTATGATATTGTGCTGAGCGATATTAAAATGCCAAAGCTGGACGGAACGGAACTGCTGCAAAAGCTGATAGAAAGCCAGGTGAGCAGCGCGGTGATCATCATGAGCGGACATGGCACCATTGAAACAGCCGTGGATGCGGTAAAAAACGGTGCTTATGACTACCTGGCAAAACCCATTGACCTGAATCGTCTTTTGGTGGCCGTGAGAAATGCGCTGGAAAAAGGGGAGCTGGTAACCGAAACCAAAACCCTGAAACGGAAGATCACCAAAAGCGCCGACATGATCGGGAATTCAAAAGCCATTGATGCGATAAAGGAAATTATTGAAAAGGTGGCGCCTACCGACGCTAAGGTGCTGATAACGGGCAGCAACGGCAGCGGCAAGGAGCTGGTGGCCAAATGGCTGCACGAAAAAAGCAACCGCGCGGCCGGCCCGCTGATAGAAGTGAATTGTGCCGCCATTCCCTCGGAGCTGATCGAAAGCGAGCTGTTTGGGCACGAGAAGGGGTCGTTTACGAGTGCCGTAGCGCAGCGCAAGGGTAAATTTGAGCTGGCCGAAGGAGGAACGCTTTTTTTGGATGAGATTGGCGATATGAGCCTGAGCGCACAGGCCAAGGTGTTGCGCGCTTTGCAGGAGAATAAAATAACGCGGGTGGGAGGCGACAAGGAAATAAAAGTGAATGTGCGGATAGTGGCCGCTACCAATAAAAACCTGGAGAAGGAAATAGAAAAGGAAAATTTCAGGCAGGATTTGTTTCACCGTCTCAATGTTATTCCCATTCATGTGCCTTCGCTCGACGAGCGCAAAGATGACATTCCCTTGCTGGCCGATTATTTTTTACAGCTCATTTGCGAGGAGATGGGCAGCGGCAAAAAAACAATTTCACCTGCGGCCATTAAACACCTGCAGGAACGCTCCTGGCCGGGCAATATCCGGCAATTCAGAAATGTGATCGAGCGCCTGGTGATCCTGGGCGGCAAAGAGATCTCGGAGCAGGACGTGAAACAGTTTGGCTAAGGCTTTCTTCAACCTTCGTAGCCGGCGCTCTAATTCTGGCAGCTGGTTTGGTATACCTTTTTTACCTCAGGGTTTTCAAGCACCTGGAAGGTCATAAACGGCTCCCCAAACAGCTTGCAATAGCGCTGCGGGTTTTTATTCTTCGCAATTTCCATAGCCCGGGCAAAGGTGCGCGAGTAGTATTTTTCCTGCACACGGCTGGCCAGGCTCACGTACATAAACACCAGGTTTTCGTTTACATAGCGCGTATTCAGGTAGGGCTCGAGCAAGGTAGCGGCATATTTATAATCCTTGGCCCGGCTAAATACGTAAGAAAGCTTCAGCGCATTCTGCCAGCTGGCCTCCTTAATTTTATAAAACGATTTGATGCGGGCAATGCAGGCATCGATCTGCGCCTCGGCATTCTCAAGTGTATCAAGCGACTCCATCACCATAAACTGCCATTCGATGTTTAAGCCGTTTACATAGTTGCTGTCCAGCTTTCCATACAGGCCGTCAATGGTTTGCTGCACCTGGGCCTGGTGTTCGGTATTACCGGCATTGCTGTCCAGTTTCAGCTGGCAAAACACTTTGTTGTATTGCAATATGGGATTGGCCGGATCGAGCTTCAGCAAGCGCTCAAACGTTGCCTCATCGTCTTCATCCACCAAATTGCCTACCTGGTATTTATAATATACACGGTTGTTTGCCAGGCCAATGGTTTGCATGGTTTCCTCCATTTTAAGGCTGTCGAAAATAGCAGCCGGGTAACGCCCTTCGGTAACGCGGCGACTCATAAAATCCATAATCTTGTACGCTTGCGTTTGATTGCCCGCTTTGAGGGCCCGGCCAAAGGTTACGGTAGAGAATTTCTGTTCTTTATCGCCGCTTACATCGTAGGTAATATCCATTACCATTTGGGCAAAACGTTCTTTGGCCAATATGGGCTCCAACTCTTCTTCCAGCTTTTTATCACTGTTTATTTTGGCAATGGCCTTGTGTTTGCCCATGTTTACCAGGTCGGCGTATTTGCCGTCGTCGTTCTCAAGCATAAACAGGTCCCAGCTGTCTTTGGTTTGTATGCTGGGCGTAATCTTGTTTTTTTGCCCGCTTTGCAGCACCTTTACCACACTTTCGGCCCGCTTGCGCTGTAGTTTAGCGTTGGTTACCGAGTCGCCTTCAATGGATGAGTAGGCATAAATGTACAAGCCGTCAATAATAAAATCAGGCTCGTTGAGGGCATTGATAAAGGGCTGAATGTCTTCTTTTTTAAACTCCGATTTATTTTTAGCAAAGGGAATGGTGAAATTTATGATCGAGCTTTCGGAGCGGGGCTCAAAAGGCGGCTTCAGGTTACGGCTGTTTGGCCAGGGCAGCAGGCCAATGGGCGTGCTGCTTTCGATGGCACCGCTCTCCATATAGCCCCGGGTAATGGTTTTGCATACTTTGCCATCCTGCACCACAATCAGGTTCAGCTCGTAAGGCCCGCTGATGTTCTGGTCAAATTTCCCGATCTGGATCTCGATCCCTTTCACCTTGCGGTTGGCCTTTTTATCGCGGCCCAGCAGCAGGTTCTTTTTAAAAAATTTGTCCCGGTACACCACTTTGCTCATCACTCCCTTGTTAAGCGAGTTGTTGTCCACAATATTGTAATCAGCATTAATGTATTGGCTGCGCTGCACAATGTCCACCGCCAGCCCGTCTTTTTTCTTTTTGATAATGCGCCTCAGGTCGCGCGCATTCTGGTACTTTAAAAAGATCTTGTCGCCCGATACGTAAAGTCCTTTTTGCAGCAGGTCGTAATTGCGCCAGCGGTCGCAGGTTTTGCAGGTTCTGAGCTCGGGGAGCTTCAGGCTTTTTGATTTGGTGTTAAACGGCACGCTCAGCTGGTCCTTATACATCACCCCGCCATTGATAATATCATAGCCGCCAAATATGGCACTGGCATATACTTTCTTACCCTCCTCGTCTATCATGCACGAAATACCCACCAGGGTATATTTTGGATTTAAAAGCACCGGCAGGTTCTTGGGGTTGTTCTCCCAGCGATTGTAGATGGTTTTGGCCACATCCTCGGTTTTATAGTACTCTTTGCCTTTACTGATGGGCGCTTTCATGGTAACTTCTTCGCCCCGCTTGGTGGCGCCCGCCTTTTTAAGATTTCGCAGGGTGGTTTTTTTCTCCACCTTATCATTGCCCGATGAGGCCATCTTGTCGGCGCTCAGCTCGCCCGAAAATTGAAGCATTTCGCTCATCTGCACACTGTCCAGGCCTTTGCTGATCCTGAAGCGGTTGATCTCGTTCAGCAAAATGCGCGGCAGGCTGTCGGGCTTAAAGTTCTCGTCATGAATAGTTTTTCCTTTTTGCGAAAAGGCTGGCAGCGAAACCGATAAAATGAATAACAGGGATAAAGCGCGTTTCATTATACAGAGTTTTGACCTGTAAAATAAAAATAATAATCGAATGTGTAAGTAAAAGATGGAAACGATTCGCTTAAAACCGGTCAAGGGCGCCCGGTGGCAATCCAATCTTCGATGGCGTACTGGTTCAGCTCAAAATAATCCACCTTTTTTACCACCCTGCCATTGTCCAGGTAATAAATGCGCGGCAGGCTGGTGGAAGCCAGCTGAACGAACGATTTGCCAAGGCAATAACTGAAAGGGATGTTATCGGCTTTGGTATCGTCAATAAAATCTTTATACCGCGCTTTTTCACCATTCAGAATAAAATACACGGGCAGCGCGGGATTATTTTTTTTAATAAGCCTGAATTTTTTGGCGGCAATGCGGCAGTGCGGGCAGGTAAGGCTCATAAACGCCAGCACGTGCCTGCCTTTTCTAAGATCTACCCCCGGCACCTCCACCTTGGAAGTGTCTTCGGGCTGATACAGCAGGTCGAGCTCAAGCGGGTAGTTTACCTTTTCGTCCAGGTTATTGGAGGTATAGGCATAATCAATGGGATTTAAAATAAAGGGAAGCAACAGCGCCGTAACCAGGGCCAGGCTGGTAACAAGCGCGTTGAGCCTGATTTTCCAGCCGCTGTATAAAAAATAAACCAGGGCGCAGAGTGCTAGCATCACTATGTTTTTTACGATGGCCTGCAGGGGCGTCATTTTAAGATGCTCGCCAAAACAACCGCAGTTGCCGTGATTGCCCTCGGTAAAATACTGTATGCACAGGTAAATGATAAAAAAAAGCAGCAGCCCGGCGGTAAAGGGAATCGTAAATTTTTTGAGGTTGTAGTTTAAAACAAGCAGCAGCCCCAGAAAAAATTCGAGGCCAATGAGCACCCGTGCAAACACCGGTGCGGTATACCAGTTGGCAACGCCGATGCTCACAAAGCTAAATTCAAATGTTTCGATCACCGGCAGCAGCTTGCTGTAGCCCGAATACATAAAAACAAGCCCAAGCAAAACGGAGAGGAGGATGGCGATAATCCGCTTTATGATAACCATACGTGCCTGCAAAGCTATAAAACTCCTGAAAATTATCATGGTAAAACGTTTTTTATTAGAAACTATCTGAGAAATTAATTTTGCTGTCACCCTGAACTTCCCGAGGCAAGATCGGGACAAGTGTTTCAGGGTCTGTTCCTCATCAAAATTAAGTAATCATGCCATGCTGAAACGAGTTCAGCATGGCATGGGAGTATTTTTGTGATAACTTCAGTATCCGGTCGTTATGGGAGCTCATTATTCCAAAAAAAATGCGGGTTATTCAGGCATAAATCCCGAAATATTGTAAAAATGCGGTTCGGCTCTATAAGTGGCTGGTTTTCTCTTGTCGAAAATTAAATGCGTTAAGCCTAAATATGCGTTAAATGTTTCTTAAAATTTTCATATTTGTAAACCCATGCGCCGCCGGCTTTATACCCTTGTGTTCCTTTGTATTGTTTCGCTTCTTAAATCGCAGGTAAGCTCCGGGCCGCTCGTGCGGTATACCTTTAACGATGGCACAATCCGTGAGGAGATCAGAAACCTGCCGGTTAAGGCACCCGGGGTATCGCTCGTCACCGACCGTTTTGGAAATCCCCGTTCGGCAGCCGGTTTGCCAGGTAATTACAATAGTTATCTTAACCTGGGCACTAATCCTTTGTTAAAACCTGCCAGCATTACTATATCATTTTGGGTATATCTCGATGAAGTTTCGTACCATGGCCGCGGCGTATCTTTTAATCCTCTTATTCTTACCAAAAGCCATGGGGGCGACGATTTTTTTGAAGGGTATTTTATAGGATATGAGTACAGCGTTCGAAAATTCGCGGTTGGCTCCACCTGCGATTCAGTCATCAGCACTAATATCAATGCCGCCGACACAGGTTCGCTTCTTCGCTGGTATCATATCGTATTGTCGTTCAACGATCAGTTCATGTGGTTTTATATCAACGGTGTGATGCAGAACGAAGGGCGACCAATGGCTAAAAATTTCAGAACCTGCTACCTGGCCACCGATTCGGTGATATTAGGAAGCACCGCCAACAAAAAAAATATGCGCAGCCTGAGCGGTGTCCTGGATGATATCTATATATACGACCGGGTGCTGTCGGCGGCCGAAGTGGCGGAGCTGTACAATGCCCCCAATCCTGATAAAGAGCAGGTGTATGCCAGTTGGTTTTACCGTACGCTGGCAGCGCTTGCGCTTGGGTTAATGGCCGTGGGCTTTGTGATACTGCGCTATCGAAAAAAGCTTGAAAAAGAGCGGGAGCAGCACAAAATAAACTCGCGCCTGGTGGAGCTTGAAACCAAAGCCATTCGCACGCAAATGAACCCGCACTTTATGTTTAACTCGTTAAACACCCTGCAGCATTTTATTTTAGACGAAAACACGCCGGCCGCGCACCTCTACCTGGCAAAATTTTCGAAGCTGCTGCGCAAGATTCTTGAAGGGAGCGTAGCCGAGACCATTTCGCTGAGCGAAGAGATCGATATCCTGGAAGGGTACATTGAGATAGAAAAATTGCGTTTCGGGCATTCGTTTGAATACAGGCTGGAATCTGATATACTTAATCCAGAGCATTGTTTTATCCCTTTTATGCTTATTCAGCCTTTTGTTGAAAATGCCATCTGGCACGGACTGCTGCCTAAAGAAAACGAAAGGGCCATCAGCATTCACTTTTTGGGTCACGGCGAAAAATCGATCCAGTGCGTGATAGACGACAATGGCATTGGCCGCAAGGCAGCCGGCCTGCTCAGGAGCCCTATTAAAAAAAGATCGCTGGCCATGGAGCTGATCCGGCAGCGGCTCGAGCTTTTGGGCAAGGCCATGGGCACCAAATATGGGTTTACCATTATCGACAAGGAAAACGAAAATGCACAAAGCCTTGGCACCACCATTAAAATTATTATCCCTATAATGAACTGATATGATGTATGCTGTAATAATTGACGATGAGTTGCACGGTGTCAGAAGCCTGGAGCTGCTGGTGCAAAAATTTGTAACCGATGTGAAGGTGGTGGCATCCACCACCAGCGGTTTTGATGGCATCACCCTGATCAACAATTACCGGCCCGATATTGTGTTTCTGGATATCGACATGCCTGGCCTCAATGGCTTTGAAGTGCTTAGCCAGCTCGATTTCAGGAGCTTTCATCTTATCTTTACCACGGCTCACCAGCAATATGGGTTAAAAGCCATTAAGGAAAGCGCCACCGACTACCTGCTCAAGCCCATTCACGAAAAAGATCTGAACGCGGCCGTTGAAAAAGTAAGAGCTAACCTGCTGGAAACAAATCAAAAACCCGATGCGCTCACAATTTTAAAGGATATTTATGAAAACCGGGTGTCGCGGCTGGTATTGCCCACCCGCAACAGCATTGATTATATACTGGTGCAGGATGTGTTATATGTTGAGGCCAGCTCCAATAATTCGATAATTACCCTGCTAAACGGCAAAACCACCCTGGTGAACAAAGCCCTGAAAGATTATGAGCTGCAGCTGTGTAAAAGCGAATCTCATTTTATACGCATACACAATTCGTTTATCATTAACATGAACTATGTTACCAGGTATATACGCGAAAACGGAGGATATGCGGTGATGAAAAACGAAAAATCCATTCCCATTTCCAAACACAAAAAAGAAGAGTTTTTAAAACTCATTAATCTTTGAAAGCACTCTGATTTTTTGCCGCAAGGCAATTAATAGATGATGTTCACGTATCCCTGCAGCTGTTTGTTTTTACCCGAAGCATCGGTAACGGCAATTTTCCACTGGTAAGAATCCTGCTTGCAGGCTTTTCCTTTATACATTCCATCCCATCCGGCAAAAAAGTCGCTGCTTTCAAAAAGCTTTTCGCCCCAGCGGTCAAACACTTCGAGGCGATAGCCGGTAATGCCTACACCTTTTGGTTGAAACACATCGTTCAATCCATCCCCGTTCGGACTAAAGGCATTTGGCACATAAATCGCGAAGTCGTTTCCCACTTTTACCACTTTTATCACCGTGTCGGCACAGCCCCAGTTATTGCTTACCACCAGCACCACGGGGTAAGCGCCAGCGTTTTCGTATACATACGATGCGTTTGGCTTATGGCTGGTGCCGCCGTTTTTATCGGTAAAAAACCAGTCGTAGCGCACCAGGTTATCGCCTGTGGAGGTATTGGTAAAATAAACCGGTTCCACCCCTTCGAGCGGTATGCGCGGTGCAAATTCAAAATCGGCTTCGGGTTTTGGATAAGCGGTGATCATAACGGTTGAGGTATTGGCGCAACCGTTTGTATCGGTAAATGTTACCTGAACCTTATGGTTACCGGCTTGCGGAATGCAATAGGTAAAATCAGCATCGCTCGCATACTGGTTGGGTATCAAAAACCAGGTTTTAACCACCGGCGCAGTATTGGCTCCCTCAACAAAGGTAAAATCCGAACAAAGCGGTACGCATTGTTTATTGTTGCTGCTGCTGATCATTCCCCTGGGCAGTGGATGCACCGTAACGGCCACGGTGGTGCTGGCCGCGCAATTACTTTCATTCTTCACACTTAAGGTGTAAATGCCGCCAGCGGCGGGGTCTGTTACCATAAAATTCAGTTGCGGGCCATTTAAATTTAAATTTCCAGGGCCGGTCCATGTATAACTTACGCCGCCGCTTCCGGTCAGTTTTAGGTTGGAGTTGAGGCATACATTGCCCGAACCGCTCACCGCAGTATTCGGCAGCGAATAGGGCAGAACGGATAACATGACGGTTTGGCTGTTCATACAGGTATTGACGCCCCATCCCAGCAGCGAATAAACGCCGCCCTGAGAGCTGGTGACATTCGTAATAACAGGCGACGGCACAAACACATTATAACCGTTTGGTCCGGCCCAAGAATAGCTCACTCCTCCCGATGCGTTCAGCGTAGCGTTTCCTCCGGCGCACACACTGGCTCCTGAAGCCGATAGAACGGGTTTTGGCAGTACGGTTACCTGTATGGATGCCGACGAGGTACAACTGTTTGCCGAGGTTACCAGCAGCGAATAAACTCCGCCATCATTTATAACTGCCGCTGGCAGTGTGAGGTTTGTTCCGCTTACCGACGCGCCGCCCGGAGTGTTCCAGGCATAGCTGCCGCTGCCACCGGCGTTCAGGCTGATGGGTGTTCCCTCGCAGGCAATATTGGAGCCGCTGATACTGGCACCGGGCGGTAAATAAATAGTCATAACCGCGGTGGTGCTGCTTTGGCATCCAAGTGTTTCGCCCACCACTGTATAGGCGGCGGTGGCGGGTGGGCTTGTTGTAAGCGTAGCGCCATTCGTTAGCCCGGGGTACCAGGTATAGCTGGTTGCACCCGAAACGGAAAAGGTGCCGTCGGCGCCCGGGCAAACACCCGGACTATTGATGTTGAGAACGGGTGGATTGATAAACTCCAGTGCAATGCTGGCCGACGCCACACAGTTATTTGCATCAGTAACATTTACCGTGTAGACATAGCTGCCGCCGGTATTTTGACTTACAAGGCAAACGGCCGATGCCGGCCCTCCTGCCCAGCCATAACTATAGCCGGCTGCACCGCCCCAAGAATTGGCGCTTAATGTAATGCTGTTGTTAATACATGCCAGTGATGCCGAAGCGGTTACGCTAACCGTTATTGGTAAAGGCTGGTTGATCTGGAATGTTTCTGTAACGGTGCAATAAGTCAGCGAGTCGGTAACAACCACTGTATGAATTCCGGCCGGCAATAATGAAGCGACAGAGCTTGTTTGTACGCCGGCAGGGTTACTCCAGGTATAGCTTTGCGCGCCCGAACCGCCGGATAAAGCGATGACGGCCGTACCGCTGCTTATTCCATTGCAAGGGAGGCTTGCAGTGGCGGATACAGTGCCGTTAAAAGCTACCAATGGGCTAAAGGTGGTGGTGGAAGTAAATGTGCATCCGGTGTTGGCGTCTGATATGGATAATGTATAAGTGCCGGGATGAAGATTATTGGCAACAGAGGTGGTTTGCGCGGTAGGCATCCAGGTATAGGAAAAGGGGCCCGGGGCGTTTCCTGGGCTGATGGTGGCAGAGCCAAGACCGGCGCAGGTAATGGATGCCGCGTTGAACGAAAAAGACGGTAAGGGGTGTATGCTGATGGTTGCGGTGGTGCTGTCTGTGCAGCTGTTCGCAGAGCCTGTTATGGTAACCGTTATAACGCCTGCAGGCGTGGCGGTATATGTAGATCCCGTTATATTTCCTGGATTCCAGGTATAAGTTTGAGCGCCCGAAGAGGTAAGCGTGGCCACCGTGCCAGGACATATGCTAACAGAGCTAACACTTATTACCGGTAATGGATTGATAACAATGTTTATGGTTTGTGTCATTGGTGCGGCGCAGGTTGCAAAATCAAGAAATACCGAATAAGTGCCCGACATAAGAGTGGTAGTGGGAACGATGGTTGGATTTTGTATGCTCGAGCTGAATCCTGCCGGGCCTGACCAGGTATAGAAAGTAGCCGGTGAACTTGTAAATTGCAGCGCGCTGCCGGCACATACCGGAGCATTGCTGGTAACCGTGTAAATGGGTGTGAACGAAATAAACGCCGTTGAAACTGTTCCGGTTTGACCAGTCGCACCTTTGGTGGCACCGTTAAATGGCATTTCGGTAACTGCTGGTGAAAGCGATTGCCCGTTAATACCGCCGGTAACTATCGGAACATTTGCACCGCTTGATATGGCCGTAAAACCTCCACCGCCGCCGCCGCCGGGGCCATCGCTCTCATCGGGTGTGCTGGCGTAAACATTGCCAAAAATAGGATAGATGAACAGCTGATCGCCGCCATCGCCGCCAGAAGCGTTGAGCGTTTGAGTAAGTGCAAGGCCCGGTGTTTTTACAACAATGCTTCCGCCGGCGCCGCCGCCCGAAGCACCGTCGCAGCTGCAAGTAAACGTACTGCCGCCCCTCACCCCAACCGACTGAATCAGGCCGGAGCCGGTAATGCCTCCTGTGGCAACCAGGTACACAATGCCTCCTCCATCGCCACCGGCTTTGGAAGCGTTGTTGTTTGCATTGCCCGCGCCGCCGCCACCGCCAAAATAAATGCGTGTTTCAGCGTTGATATTGGTAAGAGGGCGTCCGCCCAAGCCGCCCACATTGCTCCTGCTATCGCCGCCCCAAACAAAATTTCCTGGGCCCGATACCGTAGCATTTGAATTGACGAATCCCCACGAGTAACCGCCCCTGCCGCCGCCCGATGAATTGGTGAGCGTATTGCCATTAGCAATATAATCCGGATCGAGCGCCCAGGCAGTTAAAGGATTAAAAGCATCCACGATCATAACTCCTGTACCGTCCCATGTGTTGCCATTATCGCCGTTAGCGCCTCCGCCTCCGCCCGAATTATGCGCATTGCCACCGCCACCGCCATTGGCGGGTGCACCGCGCGCGTATCTGCCGCCGTTTACGTCGTAATCAACCTTAAAACCCGAAATGCCTTCTCCTTTTTCTCCCCCATCCGAAATAGAGGAGGCCACATAGCTCGTAATGCCCTGATTTGCAAGACTGTTGGTCGGTTGTACACCACCCCTGAAGCCTGCACCCCTGGCGGTAATGGTACCGTTATTAATGATGTTGAGCGCGTGTACAACCACCAGCCCCCCAAAACGATAAGTGCCTGAGCCAATTGTGGTATCTTTCCATTCTTTTGCCACCACCCTGGCGCCACTGTTGATGGTGAGCGTGGTATACTGTGGAACTTTTATTACCTGCACCCGCCCTGCCGCAACATAAGAATTAGTAAAGGAAAGCTGAGTGCTAATCACATTGCCGCTTACACTCTGAACATAATTAAATTCATAAAGTCCGGCGCTGTTATATGCACTTACCGCACCGTAGCCCGATAAGTTAACGGTGTTCATACTGGCGCCCTGTGCCTGGTACACCATAATAAGGTCGCCCGGGCATAAATTGCTAACCGTGTTGCTTCCCATGGCTAAGCTTACTGTGGCAGCACCGGCTGCAATATCGGCGGATACAGGCCAGTATTTATTTACAACCGTGGAAGGGGAAGAAACGGTTAAGGCTCCATTTCTGCCCGGCTGCGCTAACAGGCCGTTAAAAAAAAGCAATAAAAAGCAGGTGATAAAAAATAGCTTTTTCATTAATTCTCAACGCATTTGTATCTCACAAACAATGTATATGTTTTCCTACAGAACAATCCGGTATAAAGATAAACGAGAAAAATATTTTATGAGGCAATTATGTTTTGATTAGCGGTATTAGTTTAAGTGCGAAACGTTGTTTGAGCAGCCGCTAATTGATAAGAGTTACATGCCCCTGCAGTTGTTTGTTTTTACCCGAAGCATCGGTAACGGCAATTTTCCACTGGTAAGAATCCTGCTTGCAGGCTTTTCCTTTATACATCCCATCCCATCCGGCAAAAAAGTCGCTGCTTTCAAAAAGCTTTTCGCCCCAGCGGTCAAACACTTCGAGGCGATAGCCGGTAATGCCTACACCTTTTGGTTGAAACACATCGTTCAATCCATCCCCGTTCGGACTAAAGGCATTGGGCACATAAATCGCGAAATCGTTTTCCACTTTTACCACTTTTATCACCGTGTCGGCACAGCCCCAGTTATTGCTTACCACCAGCACCACGGGGTAAGCGCCAGCGTTTTCGTATACATACGATGCGTTTGGCTTATGGCTGGTGCCGCCGTTTTTATCGGTAAAAAACCAGTCGTAGCGCACCAGGTTATCGCCTGTGGAGGTATTGGTAAAATAAACCGGTTCCACCCCTTCGAGCGGTATGCGCGGTGCAAATTCAAAATCGGCTTCGGGTTTTGGATAAGCGGTGATCATAACGGTTGAGGTATTGGCGCAACCGTTTGTATCGGTAAACAACACCCGAACGGCCTGTGTGCCGGCCTGCTGAAAACAATAGCTGAAAGCCGTATCCGAGCTGAATAAGCCGGGGATGTTATAACTGGTGCTGATAAATGGTGCATTGCCGGGCGCAACCGAAAGCGAAAACGAAGAGCATAAGGGCACGCATTGACGATTATTATTGGCCACCAGGGTGGCAGAAGGAACTGGGTATATATTAATAAGCACGGTGCCTGAGCCGGCGCAATTGTTACTGTTGGTTATGTTTAAGGTGTAAATGCCGCTCATGGCCTGGCTGATGGCAATAAAGCCTGTGCTTGGCTGGTTGGAGAAAAAATTGTTCGGACCGGTCCAGGCATAGCTTACACCACCTGAGCCTTTAAGCTCAACCGGCGCATTGAGACAGGCCCTGGGTGTTGCGCTGATGGATGCCACGGGCAGGATGTAGGGAAAACCGATCAGCTCCACGGTTGTAGTGGCAGAGCATAGTCCACCATTGGTGGCAGTAACGGTGTAAATGCCGGCCGAGGCGGCCGTTACTACCGGTATCACCGCATTAGCAGTGGTGGCAGTATAGCCCGCAGGGCCATTCCATAAATAGCTGCTGCCGCCGCTGCTGGTAAGTGTAGCCGATCCGCCAATGCAGATGCTGGCACCCGAAACCGCAAGCGCAGGCCCTGCCACCACGCTGGCAATTACCACCGCCTGGCTGGTGCAGCTGTTGGCCGTGCCGGCAACAGTATAGCTAATTGTAAATGGCGGGCTCACGATAATGGAATTGCTGGTGGCGCTGTTGCTCCAGGTATAGCTTTGGGCGCCGGTGGCAATAAGCGTATTGGTAGAACCCACACACACGGCAGAGCTGCTGGCCATAGCATTGATGATTGGCGACGGGGTTACCGAAACAGTAACCAGGGCGGGTGTACCTGTGCCACACGGCCCCCCATACACGCTAAAGGTGGTGGTAGACAGAGGGCTGACGACAATAGCGCTGGCATTGGCGCCGGTGTTCCAGGTATAGCTGAGGGCGCCAGAAGCCGTTAAGGTAGCCGTGCCGCCGCTGCATATTGTTGAACTGCTGCTTGCGGCTGTAACAGTGGCTGGCGGACTCACGGTCACCATCATGGTGGCCTGGCTCACACAGTTATTGATGCTGGTTCCGGTTACGGTATAACCCGTTGTAACCGGCGGGCTTACAATGATAGAGCTGGTGTTGGCACCGGTGCTCCAGGTGTAGGTGGCGGCCCCGGTAGCCGTTAGCGTGGTGGTTTCGCCCACACAAATAACAGGGTCAAGTGGCGCTGCTACAACAGCGGGATCTACATAAATTGTAATCGTATCCAGGTAGGGCAGGCACCAGCCGGAGCTTCCCCAAACCGAATAAGTGGTAGTAGAGCTGGGATTGACCACCCCCGTGTTGGATGGTATACTCCAGGTGTTGGGCGTCCAGGTATAGCTCCAGCCCGGAATGCCAATGGCGGTTAATGTTACCGATTGGCCGGGGCAGATGATGGTATCGGTGGCAATAAGATTAACGGTGGACGATTGAATGCTGCAGGCTGTGCCGGTTACCGGTGCATTGCTTACCTGAAAATTAGCGTTTGTTGCAAAGGTCCCGTTGTTGTTGTTGGGGGTGGCATCATCCACCCAGTTGCCGCCGGGTTGATTGCAGTTGTAATACACAAACAGGTTGGCCTCGGTGCCAGCCAGGCATTGGTTGTAATTGGTCAGAATCTCTGTGGCGCTAAGCGGCCGGGTCCAGATGCGCACCTCATCCATATTGCCATAAAGGGGCATGGGCGTATTGTTCCAGTTAAACGAAAGCTCGGTGGGAATAACGCGGGTAATGGGGGGCGTGGTAATTGTTTTGGTATCAACCGGCACGCCGTTTACATAAAGGGTAGCCAGCTGGGTGTTGTAATTCATCACACCGGCCGCATGGTACCATACATTGGCAAGAAATCCGCCGGGTGGGGCATAGGCGCAGTTGGGGCCGCTGGGCACGGTACTGCTGGGGCCGTCTACTTTAAATACCAGGTTGGTGCCTGGCTCGTTAAAAAAACCGCCGTTCCAGCCAAAGCCCAGGTACATGTCTTCAAACACCACACCATCAACAGCATTGATAAGGGGTCGAAAATCGGTTGCATTAAGCGATTGCGTCAGCCTGAACCAGCACTCCCAGGTATAGCCGCCATTGGCGCCGCTGTAATACATATTGCTGGAGGGAAGGTAAACGGCAGGATTAAAATTGTCGAAAAGAAGAGAGATCTGGCAAGGCCCCGCACCTTGCGCCTGCAACCGCTGGCGGGTGAACAGGAACAGCATTATCAGCAAAAACAACCGGGCGCGCTTTAAAACATGCATGACTGGAACGGTAAAAGTATATACACTTTTATGAGCGTAAGAGTTGGGTGTGCATGTAAACAATGGCATGGGGCTGGCGCTTAACAGGCCATATAAAAGTAGCAAAAATTTGCGCAGGCCTGTAAGCTCTTTTGCATATGGCGCGGCCTGCCCTACAAATGGCAAATACTAATTTCCAATAGCAACTGCAGGGCTTTTGGCCATGAGGCAACAAAAAACCCCGGGCGAACCGGGGCTAAGAATGATTGAATGGCCTATAAGAATTAGCCAAGATATTGCTGCAGTAATTTGCTGCGGCTGCTGTGGCGCAGGCGGCGAATGGCTTTTTCCTTGATCTGGCGCACGCGTTCGCGGGTCAGGTCAAATTTGTCGCCTATTTCTTCCAGCGTTAAGCCATGGTTAAGGCCGATGCCAAAAAACAGCTTCACCACATCGCGTTCGCGCTCGGTGAGTGTGCTCAGGGCGCGGTCTATTTCCTTGCTCAGCGATTCGTTCATCAGGCCTGTATCGGCTTTGGGCGAATCAATATTCACCAGCACATCCAGCAGGCTGCTTTCTTCGCCATTGGCAAAAGGCGCATCCATGCTCACGTGGCGGCCGCTCACTTTCATAGTGTCGCTCACTTTATCAATAGGCAGGTCCAGCACATCGGCCAGCTCTTCGGCGCTCGGCTCGCGCTCGTATTGCTGCTCCAGCTTGCTGTAAGCCTTGTTTATCTTGTTTAATGATCCAACCTGGTTCAATGGCAGGCGCACAATACGGCTTTGCTCAGCCAATGCCTGCAAAATGCTCTGGCGGATCCACCATACAGCGTAAGAAATGAATTTAAAACCGCGGGTCTCATCAAAACGGCGGGCAGCTTTAATCAGGCCCAGGTTGCCTTCGTTGATAAGATCGGGCAGGCTCAGGCCCTGGTTTTGGTATTGTTTTGCCACAGACACCACAAAGCGCAGGTTAGCGCGTGTCAGCTTTTCAAGGGCCCGTTGATCACCATCTTTTATTTTTTTAGCCAATATCACTTCCTCTTCGGCCGTAATAAGCTCTTCGCGGCCAATCTCCTGGAGGTATTTGTCAAGGGATGCGCTCTCGCGGTTAGTAATGGATTTGGTAATCTTTAGCTGCCTCATGCTGTGTTGTTGGATTAAGAGTGTAAAAGTACAAAAAAAAGTCCAGGTTTTTGGCCTGTTACTGTATTAAACGAGAATTAGGCAAAAAAGTTCCGTTTTTGAATAGAAAAATGCTGTTAAAATTAAATAAAAATGGAGTGAACAAAACCTTTGGCCAAACAGGCTGTTTACGCTTTCATGTACGCTCTAAATATGCCTTAAATACGCTTAAAGTACAGGATATCTATGGCTGATCTGTGCCTGGCAAGTGCTTGAGCTGTTATTTTCTGAGTATTATGCGCAAAATCAAAATGTATCTCATGACGGGTGTGCGGAAGTTTAAGAAATCAATTGTGAATTAAATGTGAGTAATTTGTAAATATTTTTAATTGCAATTTCCAAAAACCACTGTTTCACAAATTGAAAAAACACCGTTTCCGGGAGTTGAAAACCCGGCACGTGATTTTGAAAAAGAGAGGGGCTTTGTTCTTCTGATAACAAAAAATCCTGTATTTACGGGCTATGCAGCTGTTGTGTAATTAACAATGTGCGTTTAATAACGTGTGTCTTAATTAACAGGCACCTGTTTAATGATAGGAAGCCGGCGCCGCGCAGCCCACAGTTTACTTGGCTATTTTTATGAAACTAAATTAGCTACTAAATGAATGTAGAAAGCCTTAAAACCGAGTTACAGCAAGTTTTAGATAACGATGTGGTATTGCGCAAGGAATTCAATGAGCTGAAACGCTCGCTGAGCGACTATCGCAACCAGCTGATTATGAGGGATGAAGACTGTAAGCGCTTGCAGGTAACCATTGATGTGCTTAACACCAAACTGGTGGTGATGGAGCGCGATAACACCAATTACAAAAGTGAGCTCACCTCCTTTAAAGAGCTGCGCGGCTCTATTAAAGAGCAGCTCGATGCCAAGCAGGCGGAAATAGATGCCCGCCTGACCGAGATTCAAAGCCTGAAGAACGACCTGAACGCGATAGCCGCCGATTACGAGCTGAAGCTCGATAACATTCGCAGCGAGGCCGCTTCGGAGCTGGAGCGTGTAAAACAGGAATATACCGCACAGCTCAGCGAGCTCAAAACCAATACTCATTATAAGGAGAGCGGCATTCGCGAGGAATTTGAGAACCGCCTTTCCGAGCTTTCGATTGCCCTGGTGGATAAGGAACAAAGCCTTACCCTTAACCACGAAGAGGAGGTGATGGCGCTTAAAAACACGTTCGAGTTGCAGCTAACAGAGCTTAGAAACGGGTATGAAGCCCGCCTGTCGCAAATTGGCAGCTCGGGCCAGGAAGAGCTGGAAACGCTGCGTACAGCACATAACAACACGGTTCAGCAGCTGGAAAGCGGCTTTAGCCTAAACATGTCGGAAATTGCCGGCAAATACGAAGCCAGGATCGCAGAATTAAACGCTGAGCTTGGCAGCCAGCGCCAGCAGATAGAGGCCGACCATACGCAGCTGCTCAAAAGTGTGAAGCAGGAAGCCGCCAACCGCGAGCTGAGCATCATTGCCAATTACGAGCTCAAGATCGAAGAGCTCAAAGGCCTTTCAGCGGCCAATTACGAATGCATGTCGCTTTCTTTTCAAAGTCATATTGATGAGCTGAGGGCTTCGTACGAACAAACCATCAACCAAAAAAATTTAAATTACGTATCGCAGATCGCCAACCTGGCCGATAAATACGAGGCGCGCCTTTCCAATACGCTTATTCATTCAACCGCGCAAAACTCGCGCCTTAATGAAGAGCTGAGCAAGGTGCAGCTCGAAAACGATCATTTTAAGGAAAAGATCCGCGAGCTGGTAATCCACATCGACTCGCAAAATTCCGATATAGAACATCTCTCGCTGCAGCTCAGTAATTTTCAGCTGCAATTAAAAAACGAGGGACAGCGCTTTACCGAGCTGAGTGCCGAGTATGAATCTTACAGGCAAAATGCTCTGCTTTCGAACAGCGATCAGGTAAACGAGCTCACCGGGCAAATAGACGGTATGAGCGAGGAGCTGAAAAACCTTGGCCTGTTGCTGGAGTCTACCACCAACAATTTAAGCGAAACCGAGCTGTCTTACGAGTTAAAAACAGAGGAGCTCCGCCAGGCTTCGCTGCAGATAGACGAGCTTAACGCCCGCGTAAATTCGCAGCAGGAGGAAACGCAGCTGGCGATGGAGGAAAAGGATACTGAATACCAGAAATTACTGGTTGAGAATACAAACATTATCAACGAGATAGACCTGGCTCAGGATAAAGTGGAGGCATACGAGGCAGAGCTGGGGCTGTTAAAAACCGAGCTGGAAGAATTGAAGGCGCTTAGCGCCGGAAAAACCGAGGACTTTAAAGAAACCCTTGCCGAAAAGAATTTCCAAATCACCAACCTGGAAGCCAACAATGCAGCCCTTAACCAGGAGCTGATTTTGGTGAAGCTGGAGGTGGCTAAGCTGGAAGAGCAGCTCGCAGGTTCGTCGAATGCCGATGAAGCCCTGGGGGTTTTGCAGCACAATTACGACCAGCTGAACCAGGAAAAGAACAGCCTGATGTCGGAAATTAATTCGTTAAAAGAAGTGATTACCGGCCTGAATGAAAATATTGTGGACCTGAACCATAAGTTAACCGGCTACGAAGCAGAAATACAGAACCTGAAAAATGCAGGTAATACCGAAGAGCAGGATGCATTTATTGACCGCCTCTTTAAGCAGATAGATGCACTGAACGACCAGCGCCTGGCCCTTTTGGATGAGAAAGAACAGATGGCCGGCCAATTGTTAAAAATGAACGATGTGGTGGGAGCTATATCGCAACAGGTTGAAAGCGAGCGGATTGACGTTACAGGTTTGAATAATCACAGAAAGAATGTTATTTTAGCCAACAATTCAGGTGAGGCCGGCGAACGGCAGCACATGAAAAAACAAATAAACGATTTGGTGCGTGAAATTGATAAGTGCATAGCGTTATTAAGTGCTTAATATTAACGCCCTCTTTAAATGAGCGAAGTCAGCATAAAAGTAGAAATTGCGGGAAGTGTTTTCCCCCTAAAAATTAACGCTGACGACGAACAAAATATTAAAGAGGCTGTTAATCTGATAAATACAAAAATTGCGGAGTTCGAACGGAACTATGCGATTAAAGATAAGAAGGATGTGATGGGAATGGTGATGCTTCAACTGGTGTCACAACTCTACAAGCAGGCCCACACTGCAGAGAAGGAGTTAAGTAACTTAAAAACGCTGTTTGCCGACGTGGAGGAGATGTTAAGAATTCATCTTCAAAACGTTAACGATATTAACGAGCTGTAAATTTAACAGCATTGTTACCACGCACAAATTTTAAGGCCCGGACATTCCGGAATTAAAGTTTGTGCGTTTTTTATTAACCCCAGTTCCCCGGCAGCGGGAATGAAAAAAGAAAAGTGAAATGGATATATTAACAATTATTTTTATTGCAGGCGCTCTGATAGCCGGTGTAGTAGCCGGATTTTTAATAGCAGGCAGCAAGCTGAATGCCAGTGCGAGCAAAGAGAGAGAAAACATGATCAAAGAGGCCCAGGTAAAATCTGAGGCCATTAAACAGGAAAAAATATTACAGGCCAAGGAAAAATTTCTGCAGCTTAAATCGGAGCACGATAAAGGTGTTCAGGAAAAAAATGCGCAGGTGGCCCAGTCCGAAATACGCATCAAGCAAAAGGAAGCCGAGCTGAGCAAAAAGAACGAAGACCTGAACCGCAAGGATAAGGAGCTGGAAAATGCCAAGAACCAGGCTAATCAGCATATTGAACTGTACAAGCACCGCCTGGAAGATGTGGAAAAAAGCCATCGCAAGCAGGTGGAAATGCTGGAGAAGATCAGCGGCTTAAAGGCCGAGGATGCCAAGGCGCAGCTGGTGGAGTCCATTAAGGCCGAGGCCAAAACCCAATCCATGGTATACATTAAGGATATTATGGAAGAGGCCAAGCTGACCGCCAACAAGGAAGCTAAAAAAATTGTGCTGCAAACCATACAGCGCGTGGCCACCGAAACCGCCATCGAAAACTCTATTTCGGTATTTCACATTGAAGGGGATGAGACCAAAGGCCGTATCATTGGCCGCGAGGGACGCAACATTCGCGCCCTGGAAGCCGCCACCGGCGTTGAGATTATTGTGGACGATACACCCGATGCCATTACGTTGAGCTGCTTCGACTCCATACGCCGTGAAATTTGCCGCCTGGCCCTGCACCAGCTGGTTACCGACGGGCGCATTCACCCGGCCCGCATTGAGGAAGTGGTTGAAAAAACCCGCAAAATGCTGGAAGAGGAAATTATTGAAACCGGCAAGCGCACCTGCATCGATTTGGGCATTCATGGTCTTCACCCGGAGCTGATCCGCATGGTGGGCCGTATGAAATACCGCTCGTCTTACGGGCAAAACTTGCTGCAGCACAGCCGCGAGGTGGCTAACCTGTGCGGCATTATGGCCAGTGAAATGGGTCTTAACCCTAAAGTGGCCAAACGTGCCGGCTTATTGCACGACATTGGCAAGGTGCCCGATGATGAGCCTGAATTGCCGCACGCCCTGCTGGGCATGAAACTGGCCGAAAAATACAAAGAGAAACCTGAGGTGATTAATGCCATTGGCGCTCACCACGATGAGATTGAAATGACCACGCTGTATTCGCCCATCATCCAGGTGTGCGATGCCATCAGCGGCGCCCGCCCGGGTGCCCGCCGCGAAATTGCCGAGCAGTATATGAAACGCTTAAAAGACCTCGAAGCACTGGCATTGAGCTACGACGGCGTTGAAAAAACTTATGCCATTCAAGCCGGCCGCGAGGTGCGCGTGATCGTATCGAGCGATAAGGTAACCGATGCAAGGGCCGAGGAGCTGGCGTTTGAAATATCGCAGCGCATACAAACCGAAATGACCTATCCGGGCCAGGTAAAGGTAACGGTGATTCGCGAGGTGCGCGCCACCGGCTATGCAAAATAATTTTTTGTAACAATACTTAAAAAAGGAGCCGCGCGCTCCTTTTTTAGTTTTCGGCAAGTGGTAATTATTTCACCGCTGTGCCGTAGGCAATGTATTTCCAGGAAGCAGGCGTGGTGTAATTAAACAGCCATTGATCGGCCAGCGCCAGCAATCTTTTTTGGTTTTCGTTTCGCCCCAGCGTGGCCAGAAAACCGGTGGTGTGAAAATCAACGGTTGAAAAAGGGCTGAGGTACTGTTTGAGCTCGTTTGCCGATGCATAATGCCAGTAATATCCCCAGCCGGTAAACCGCTCCCTGAATTTTTGGTGCATGGGCGAGGCGGCCAGGTTTTCGGCAAACAGCAGCCGGCCGCCGGGCTTAAGAGCTTTGTATACCTGGTTAAACAGCTGCTGCCGGGCCTGCGTGTTATCTTTGCGCCCCACACCGCCTAAAATGGATTTAAAAACAATAAGGTCAAAATAATTTTCATACGGAATGCTGGTGGCATCAATATCTTCATAACGCACCAGGTGCGTTACCCCGTGTTTTTTGTGCAGGGGCATGGCCGTGTTGCTCGTATTCTCAAGATCAGAACAGATCATATTCACTCCTTTCAGCGCCAGCCACAAGCTCAGCCCGCCCTCGCGACCGCCCAGCTCCAGCCCGTTCAGCGTATCCACCGCACCCAGGTTTTTTTCCCAGTATGCCAGCGCGCGCGCCCAGGATTTAACATCCCATTGTATAATATCGCGGATCAGTGATTCGTGTGGCGTCATTAAAAAGCTTTTAAGATAACTAAAATTTTAAAGCACAGGAAGCAAAGCGGGAAGTATAAAATAAATGTATCTTCGAAACGATCAAAGCACATCCACTATGCCTGTAAAAAAATACACCCTCTATTTAGCAGCCGTAATTCTTTTTGCCCTTATCACCTGCATACAATTTGCTCCCATGTTTAAGGATAAGGTGCTTAACCAGTCGGATATTATTCAATACAAGGGCATGAGCAAAGAGGTGCAGGATTTTCGTAAAACAGAGCACAGCGAGGCCCTGTGGACCAACTCGATGTTTGCCGGTATGCCGGCCTACCAGGTTTCGCCATGGTATCCGGGCAATTGGATGCATTACATAGACAAGGTGTTTCATTTATTCCTGCCGCATCCAAGCGGTTATATTTTTATGGGGTTTATGGGTTTTTTTATTTTGCTGCTTTGCCTTGACCTGAAGCCCTGGCTGGCCATCTTCGGAGCGCTGGCCTATGGCTTTTCATCTTACTTTTTTATTATTCTTGATGTGGGGCATAATTCAAAATCAAACGCCATTGGCTACCTGGCACCGGTATTGGGTGGCATTTTATTACTGCTGCGCGGCAAGTATGGTTTGGGCTTTGCGCTTACCCTGCTGTTCAGCGCGCTGGAGCTGAATGCCAACCACGTACAGATCTCTTATTACGGCTACCTGCTGTTTACCCTGGTGTTTGTAACTTATTTTATCCGGGCCTTCCGGCAAAAGCAGCTGCCGATGTTTTTTAAGGGCTTAGGCCTTTTTTTACTTGCCACCGGTGTGGCCGTATTGCCCAATGCCGGCAACCTGCTGGCCACTTACGAGTATGGCAATTACACCACCCGAGGCAAAACCGAACTGACCATCGATGCCAGCGGCCAGTCCAACAAGGGCAATGCCACATCGGGCCTCGATAAAACGTATGCCACGCAATACAGCTATGGCATAAGCGAGGTGTTTACATTTTTGATCCCGAATTATAAGGGCGGCTCGTCGGGTATGCCCATTGGTATGGCCGATAAGGATGCGCTGAAACAGGTGGATCCGGAGCTGAAGGAGCAGATAGGCCAAAGCTCGGCTTATTTCGGCGTGCAGGATTCTACGGCCGGCCCGGTGTATATAGGCGCCATTGTTGTGCTGCTGGCATTCATGGGTTTGTTTTTGATCGACCACCCGCTTAAGTGGCCGCTGATTATCGGCACGCTTTTTTCGATGATGCTCAGCTGGGGCAAGTACTTTATGGGTCCAAGCAGCCTGTTTATGGATTACCTGCCGGGGTACAATAAATTCCGCGCGGTATCCATGATCCTGGTGATTGCCGAGTTTACCATTCCCCTGCTGGCGGTGCTGGCAGTGGATAAATTTATAAAACTGGCCCGGCAGAACGAGCCGGTAAAGCTTGCATTGCTGAAAAAAAATTATTCGCTCCGGCAGGTGTTTGTTTTTTCGCTCATTGTAGTGGGCGGCTTTTGCCTGCTGGGTTTTGCAGCACCAGAGCTTATAAATACATTTTCGCCGCCCAGCGAAGAAAACGAGCTGGCGGCAGCTTATAAGCGAAGCGGCGCCACCGACGAGCAGATAGCCGGCGCCATGCCGCAAATACTGAGCAATCTGGCTATTGCCCGCAAAGCTATTTTTAAAGCCGATGCTCTTCGTTCGTTTATGTTTATAGCGCTGGCAGCTGTGGCACTGTTTTTATTTCTTGCTAAAAAGCTAAAAGCCCCGGTAACAGTTGGTTTGCTGGCTGTGTGCGTACTGGCCGATATGTGGCCGGTGGCCATGCGTTACTTAAACAAAAACAGCTTTACGCCAAAAGCCCGGTTTGAAGCCCCCCAGCAGAAAACCGCGGCCGATGACGAGATTCTGGCAGATCCAGCGCTGGATTACCGGGTGCTGAATTTAACAGTGATGCCTTTCCAGGATGCAACCACCTCTTATTACCACAAGTCGCTGGGCGGATATCACGGCGCCAAGCTGAAAAAATACGATGAGCTCATCAGCTTCCAGCTTTTCCCTGAAATTAACCGCTTTTCAACCGGCATCAATGCCGGGTCAGGCAGCGATTCGGCGCTTCGCCTGTTTATGAGCGGTTTCCCGGTGCTGAACATGCTTAACACCCGTTACATTATTTTACCCACCCGCGAAGAGCCGGTGGCTATTAAAAACCCTCAGGCCAATGGCAACGCCTGGCTGGTAAAAAGAATAAAAACGGTGAGCAGCGCCGATGCGGAAATAACCGGCCTGGACAGCCTGGATACCAAAACGGAAGCCCTGGTTCAGCAAAAAAACAAGCCCGCCGCGGCAAAAGAAAATTATGATGGACAGGGCAGGATAGAGCTGAAGCAATACAAGCCCAACCACCTGGTGTATGAAACGGAAACCTTTGCGCCTGAGTTTGCGGTATTTTCTGAGATCTATTATCCCAAGGGATGGAATGCATACCTTGATGGAGCGTTAACGGCACATACCTGCGTGAATTATTTGTTGCGGGGCATGGAAATTCCGGCAGGAAAACACAGGCTGGAATTTAAATTTGAGCCGGCCGTGTATAAAACCGGCAATACCATTTCA
The DNA here is from genome assembly GCA_044221905.1 of Bacteroidia bacterium. Classification (GTDB taxonomy): domain Bacteria; phylum Bacteroidota; class Bacteroidia; order B-17B0; family Aurantibacillaceae; genus Aurantibacillus. Next base: position 544,736 of record JBGAOE010000001.1, on the reverse strand, counting down.
TGGATAGGCTCGCTGCTTGTGCTGGTTGGCATTGGCGGCGGATTTTACCGGGCAGGCCGTAAAAAGGAGCTTAGCGGGCTTATTGACCACGAAGATTAAATTAGCCTAAAAATTAAGGTACTTTGCTTTATTGTCGCTATAAAAGCCTAACTTTAGATACTTATATTAACAATAACATTCTTTTCTTTTGACGTTCGACGATTTTAAGTTTGATCCTTCCCTGATGGAAGGACTTTACAGCATGGGTTACAAAACACCCACCCCCATTCAGCAGCAAGCCATACCGGTTATTTCAGATAATAAAGACCTTATTGCCTGTGCTCAAACAGGTACCGGCAAAACCGCCGCTTACCTGCTGCCCATTATCAATCATATTCTGCATGCGCCCACCCGGCATTTAAATACCCTCATTATTGCACCCACCCGCGAGCTGGTGCTGCAGATAGACCAGCAGATAGATGGTATGGGCTATTTTTGCGGCGTAGGCTCCATTGCAATTTACGGCGGCAACGATGGTATTACCTGGGAGAAACAGAAACACGCCCTGCGCGAAGGCGCTGATATTGTGTGCGCCACTCCCGGCCGGCTGATGGCGCTGCTGCAAAACGGCGACATCAATTTTGAGCACCTGCAGCACCTGGTGCTCGATGAGGCAGACCGCATGCTGGACATGGGCTTTTTTGACGACATACAGGCTATTATCAACTACCTGCCCAAAAAACGTCAAACCATTTTATTTTCGGCCACTATGCCGCCCAAAATGCGGCAGCTGGCCAACCAGATCAGCAACAACCCCGAACAGATCAACATTGCCATCAGCAAGCCCGCCGAAGGCATTGTGCAGCAGGCCTACGTGGTGTACGACAACCAAAAGGAAGCCCTGCTGAAAGGCATTTTAAAAAATGAAGATTACCAGTCGGTGATCATTTTTTCTTCCACCAAAGACAATGTAAAGCTTCTCGAAAAAAATTTCCGGCGCACCGAGCCTTCGCTCAAAGCGTTTCACTCTGACCTGGAGCAGGCCGAACGGGAGGAAATTATGCGCGATTTTAAAGGTAAGCGCTTACGCATACTGATTGGCACCGATATTTTATCAAGGGGCATTGATGTGGAAGGTATTAGCCTGGTGGTTAATTACGATGCACCGCCCGATCCCGAAGATTATATCCATCGCATTGGCCGTACCGCGCGGGCATCGAAAGCCGGCGTGGCCATTACCTTTATCAACCAGCGCGATCAGCAAAAATTTTCACGCATAGAAGCGCTGATGGGCAGGGAGGTAACCAAAATGCCTTTGCCGGCTGAATTAGGCGACGGGCCCGAATACAATCCCGAAGCGAATAAACGGGCTTTTCCAAAAGGCAAACCTTCCGGCAAGGGTAAACCTTCCGGCGGCAAATCCTCAAAAGGTGGGTCGGGTTTTAAAGGCCGGCACCATGGGCCAAAGCCGGGTGTGAATAAGCCTTCATAACACTGGTTTTTGTAATTTTTGAGAATTTCCGGCAGCGATTTATTGCCGGATACTGAAGCCGAATTGTTTGCCAACGGTTAGCGCCTTGCCGCTGTAAACCATCACAGGGTAACCAAGTTTTGTTTCGCCCAATACTTCGTAGCATTTGCCGTTATATACGCAGTTGATGACCTCGAGGTAAATATCGGCCGGTGTTTTTGCAGCGCTTAGGATCAATTTATCGGGCCTTAAAAAAATGCGAGAGTTTTCTTTTGCATTTCGTTTCCCCTCCAGGTCTTCGCGCCTCAACAGGTTAAAATCGCCCAAAAGCCCTGCCAGTCTCCGGGTTGAAGGTTTATAATACACCTCCCACTTTTCGCCGGCCTGCACAATTTTTCCATCGTCCATCACGGCAATGGCATCAGCATATTTGAGCGCTTCTTCGGCCATATGTGTAATCAGTATCACCGCTGTTTTGTGGCGGCGCACCTCTTCCATAATAAAGGCAAACAGTTTTTCAGTAAGCAGCTTGTCCAGGTTGCTGAAGGGTTCATCCAGCAAGAGTAATTTAGGAATTACTGCAAAAGCCCTGGCAATGGCCACCCGCTGCTTTTGCCCGCTGGAGAGGAACCTGGCCCGCGTATTTTTTAAATGGCCCAGCTCCAGCAGCTTCATAATTTTGGCGGCGCGCTTTTGCTTGGCTTCGTTGGGATAACCGATCAGCTTGTCAAAAATATTTTCCTCAACGGTGTGGTTATCCAGCACATAAAAATCCTGGCTCACCAGCTTCATGTCTTCGTGGCCCGGCATGAGGTTGTACGAAGGGCCCAGCACCCGGCTGCCTTCCAGAAGGATCTCGCCGCCGGCAAGGTCTTCCAGGCCATAAATACACTTGATGAGGGTGGTTTTACCGCTGCCGCTTTTGCCTACAATGCCCAGAATCTGTCCGGCGTCGAGACGGAGCGACACATTTCGGACACCCTTAAAATACTGCTGGTTACTGTAATTGAACGATATGTTGCTTACCGTTAAAATAATTTACCTGACTAAGGTGATGGTGCTTTTGAGCTTGTACGATTTGCCATCGAAGCCCGTGGCCTGCACAATGATAAAGTATTCGCCGGCCATACATTCAAGCCCGCTGGTGGTGTGGCCGTCCCACGATCCGTTAACACGGTCCCAGCTGGCGATGAGTGCACCATAGCGGTTATACACCCAGGCTTTTAACGAAGATATGCCGCGGGTAATGGGTCTGAACACATCGTTCACCTCGTCGTTATTGGGTGAAAAAATATTGGGGAGGGTAACACCCGATGAATCGGAAACACGGAAGGCATAAGAGAGCGTATCGTTGCAGCCGAGTTTGCCTAAGGCCACCAGCGTAACGGTATAGCTGCCCGAAGCGCCGTATGGCTTAAGGAGGTAATTGGCCGAATCTTTTTGAGCGCTGTTGCTGTACAGCCAGTAATTTTTCAGGCTGTTGCTGGAATAGTTGGTCAGCGACAGCTCGGCCGGAAAACCGGCGGTGGTGAGGCTGGCGTTAAAAGAGGCAACGGCCGAGCGCGTAACGCTGAGCGTTTTGGAGCTAACGGAGGATAAGGTGCCGTTGGCCACCGTAAGGTTAAGCACAAATATGCCCGGTTGGGTAAACAGGCAAACCACCGAAGAGTCGTGGTTATCGGTTACAAAAGAAGCGCCTTTGCCCAACGACCACGACCAGGTAAAGGTGGTGGGCGAGTTGGCATTTTTGGCAGCAAAAAAGCTGGGCACGTCGGTGCATAAATTGCCGGAAGAACTGAGGATAGTAGCAGTTGGAACCTGGGCTTTCGCGCAAAGTGAAATAAAAGCAACACATGTAAACTTTAAAAAGTTGCGCATAGGCTTTGAAAGACACTATAAATTTACTAAAAAATCCAATGTATTGATACCATCGGCAAAATCAGTAATAACAGGCTGCTGTGAATAACCAAAGGGGGTATGGCCTTCGCCGACAATGCACTGCAGTTTATCCTTGTTTAGCTTCAAATAGTCGGTTATTTCCTGTTCGCCGGTATAGCGCTGGTAATGCAAAACACCCACCGGCGAATGCAGATCGGCGCTTTCGCGGAGCATCACAAAATTATTATCCAGAAACGGCATCGATTCGAGCAGGTAAATAGCGCGGTGATAATCGTAGTTGTTGCCGTATTTTTTATTTTCCACCACAAAGCCAAAATCAACGATCGATTCAAAAAAAAGATCGAACGAATAGCCGGCCGGCACCAACAGTTTGCTCACATTGCGGCAGCCCAGGCCAAAATAATCAAATATGTCGTGGCCCAGCTGCTTTAGCGTAGCAGCGTCCTCATGGCCTTTCAGAATAGCCAGGGAGGTCCTGTTTTTGCGGATGATGTTTGGATATTTCCCAAAATAGTAATGCAGGTGGCTGGCGGTATTATCGCTGCCGGTGGCTATTACGGCATCAAACCCGCTGAGCTTGCCGGCCGCAAAGAGGATTTGAGCCTCAAAGGCAGGCTCGTAGTGGCAAAGCAGCTTTAAAAAAAAAGGCAAAAGCACATTGTCGTCCGATGAAGGCTTGATCAGGGCTTTGTGCCCGCTTAGCAGCACGCAAAGCACATCGTGAAAGCATACCAGGGGAATATTGCCGGCGCAGATAATGGCCACTGTTTTTTGCTCTTTGGGCTGCGGACCGGCGGTAAAGGCAGCCAGGTCTTTTTCGTTCAAAAAAATGCCGAGGTTGGCAATGGCTTCCTTAACAAATTTTGGAATAAACCAGCCGTTGTAAACAAAGGCGGCCTCCATCAACTGGTCAAGCCCTTGGTGCAGCTGCATTTCAGCCTCTTTGCGGGGTCCTTCGGCATGGCGTTTTATAAAGGAACCCAGCTCAACAAAAGCGGCAATTCTTTGTTTTAAAGTCATAAAATTTGGTCGTATATTTGCAGACTATTCAGGAAAACAAAACTAAGTAAAAAAATGGCAATTAAGATCACAGACGAATGTATTAATTGTGGTGCATGTGAACCGGAATGCCCTAATACCGCTATTTACGAGGGCGGTGCCGAATGGCGCTTTGCTGACGGAACAGGTGTGAAAGGAACCTTTAAGGGGCACAACAGCGGGCTGACGGTGGATGCCGGCGAGCCGCAAACCCCCAAGAGCATGGACATATATTTTATTGTGAGCGACAAGTGCACCGAATGCGTTGGCTTTCACGATGAGCCGCAGTGCGCTGCCGTTTGCCCTGTGGATTGCTGTATAAAAGACGACGATAACGTTGAAGATAACGACCAGCTGCTGGCCAAGAAAGCGGCTTTACACGTATAGTGATTGGTTGAGAGTTTAAAGTTGAGAGAGAGGGAGTGATTAGTGTTAAACCCGTTATTCATACTACTGGATTTTTTCTCCTTATTTTATTTTTATAATTAAGAATTCAAGCCCTGATTTTCATCAAGCCGTTTTTTTAATCTTAAATTTTGAATTCCTCACTAATCACTTTTTACGCATCACTACTTACGGTTCTTCACCGGTATCACCAGCTTCAGGCCCGACCAGGTATCGTCTACCGCGCACACTTTTATATCCACCAATCCATTTTTAAGCGCTTTATCGCGCACCAGGTCTTCGGTAATATTGGTTTGCACGTGCGATGATTTTTTCGGCCAGCTTACCCATATCATTCCGTTCTGTTTCATTTCACGCTTCAGGTCCTTTATCCCAGGTCCTACGTCCGAAGCATCTTTTGCAAACAGGTGAATAAAATCTTTGCCGGTGTTGCGATCCTGTTCAATGTCTATTTCGTCCGGCAAATCGGTAAACAGCTCAAAATAATAATCGGGTGGCTTTACCAGCTTAATTGTGAAACCTGCTTTGATACCGAGCTTCTTCGCCAGCGATGTGGCCGAATATCCTGCTGTTTTCATGGCGTTTGGTTTTAGAGGCTTTCCCAATTCCGCCAAGGATATTTTTGGGAAGTGCCGGTTTATTGCACAACGCGTTTCGTTTGCATAGAATAAAATTAGAGAAATTATTTTTTATTTCACAAGCCGTTGAGTGAGCGCCGGCAGAGATGTTAATTAACAACCTGCAATAGCGAATGAAATTTTAATTGAGTAATTTTGTGCGTTCAAAAATTGTGCGATGTTTCCAGCGCCTTATCCTGTCAGGGTTTCATAACGCTTCGCAAAGTAACCGATCCTTTTTTATAAACAGTTTTACATCCTTTGTTTTTTAGTTAACAGAGGTATGGATTTACAACTTAGGGTTCGCGTTTTAATTATTTAATGCTGGTTTAACAACAATTATTTATTCTGCCACCTTGCAACCGTGTGAGGCATTGCGCAATTGATTCTCAATCGCCTGCCCGTCTACCAGGCCCCAATGCTCTGCAATCTTTCCATCTTTGACCGTGTAAAAACGGTAGCCCACTGCGCTTATTTCAAGCCCGGTGGCTTCTATGCCGCGCCAGACGCCAATGTGCTTAAAGCGCATCCGGATCTTGAGCATGATCTTATTTTCTTCGCCAACACTTTCTTCAATAGTGGTATAATGTCGAAACGAAGCGCTGGTAGCGCTGATCCATTTTTTAAGGCCTTCGGCATCCGGTGTAAGCGACTCTGGCAGGGAATGATCGCGGTAGAGTGGATGAAGGAAGTTATCCAGGTTTTCGAATTGCTGCTGATTCCAGATCTGCTCAATAAAATGCGGGATAAGTTGTTTAATGTGTTGCATGATTTTTTTTTGACAAAATTGCAACCTTAGTTCCACAACAGGCTGTGATGATCGTCACAAAATTATTTTTTTATACCGCGGCCCCTGATCCGGCTCAGTGTTTCACGACTCACCCCCAGATAAGAGGACAGTTGGGTTAGCGATACACGCTGCAGCAAGGCCGGTTGCGTTCTGGCTACGTGATCGTAGCGTTCGGCCGGACTTAGCAGCCTGAACAGGTTGGCGTGTTCTTCCTGATCTGCCACCATGCCTTCCAGCAGCTTACGGCCCAGCGATTCGATCTCGTGCGAGCTTTGATAGGCTTCCAGCATTTTAATTTTGTCAAAACGAATAGTACTGAGCGGCTCGCAGGCCTGTATGGCATATTCGGAAGGGAGATTTTTAATAAGGCTTTTTGTGTTGGTGACAAAGTTGTTCTCAAAATAAAAACCGGTATTTATCTCATTGCCGTTTCTGGTATAAAACGAACGGCAATAGCCGCCTTCAATAAAATAGATACACGAAGAAATGGTTCCGACTTCCAGCAGGAAATCGTTTTTGCGAAATGACCGCGGTGTTATCACTGGCTGCAAGCGCTGCCAGCTTTGTTCAGAAAAAGGGGTGATGTGTTGAATATATTCTAAAAGCGGGTTCACGGCTTAAGCGTTTTCGCTCACGTAATCAAATGCCGCTTTGGCGTATTTGCCCCATTTGTCAGAATAATCAAAAGGCACCTGCACCCATTCTTTCATGGGGCGTTTTTTGCCGGATGGGTCAAAGAGCTCTGCGCCGTCCAATGCCAGCGCCTCTTTGTGCTGTTTGCCTTCGAGCTTAAACACCATGCAGTTTTTAAAAAAGCAGATAAACGCCTTGCTGTTTACCTTAAAACAGGGCTTGCCAAAGAGCTGGCTTTGCTCCGCACTTTTTATTTTTTTCCCAATTTCAAGGTACAGCTGTTCCTGTTCTTTCATAATTTAAAAGGTGATAATGAGAACAAATGTAATAAACCCATTTAATTGTTCGAAAGATCGCGGATGCAGCCTTCGCGAATGCTCCACAGCTGCTCAAGGCTCATGTTGAGCTGTGGATTGGCTTTGAGCCAGCCCGCAAGGTAATGCCGCTGATAGCTTACTTTATAATCCGTAATCTGGTCAGGGTTTATTTCCTGTTCTTCCAGCAGGTCGTTTTCAAAAGTGGGTTGCTTTACATGCGGCCAGGTGGCATCCAGCACCTGCCCCTCAATTTTTAAATAACAGTGGGCTTCGGGTATGTATTCCAGCCCGTTTGTTTTTAGCCGCCCGGCTACCGCAGGTGTGTTGCTGCCGTTCATGCGAATAAGCCCAATTACCAGTGTTATACCGTCGGCATGGTGGTCAATGGCCAGCTGTTTTAAGAATGCGTGCTTGGTGCTGCAGGTGCCGCAGCCATCAGCAAACAGGCTGGTGTGCTTTGTTTTATCGGTATTGCGGCCATAAGGTAATTGCCATATAAATTGTACTGCCTGGCCAAAGCTGTTTAAGCCATGCTGCCTTGCTATTACAGAGGCAGTGCCGGTAGATTGAATGGTAAAGTCAGGAAGTTGTTGCATAAAAATATCCATGTGTAAAATTAAAAAAAGCGGACCAAAGCCCGCTTTTTTCAAAGATGTTTTTTAATGGTTACCAGCCCAGTAGCCAGGCAAAGATGAGCGGGGCCACAATGGTAGCATCACTTTCTACGATAAATTTAGGGGTGGTAATATCCAGCTTGCCCCAGGTAATTTTTTCGTTGGGCACAGCGCCGGAGTAAGATCCGTATGAAGTAGTGGAATCAGAGATCTGGCAAAAGTAGTTCCAGAACGGAATGTTTTCCATCTCCATATCCTGGTACAGCATGGGCACTACACAAATCGGGAAATCGCCGGCAATACCGCCGCCAATCTGGAAAAAGCCAACGCCTTTGCCTTCGCTGTTCTTCACATACCAGTCGGCCAGCCAGGCCATGTATTCAATACCACTTTTCATGGTACTGGCTTTTATTTCTTTTTTAATTACGTATGAGGCAAAAATATTTCCCATGGTGCTGTCTTCCCAGCCCGGCACCACAATGGGCAGGTTGCGCTCGGCCGCGGCCAGCATCCAGCTGTTTTTCGGATCAATTTCGTAGTACTGTTTTAATTCGCCGCTCAGCAATATCTTATACATAAACTCGTGCGGAAAATAACGCTCGCCGGCCGTATCGGCATCTTTCCATATTTTATGAATGTGTTTTTGCAGGCGGCGGAACGCTTCTTCTTCGGGAATGCAGGTGTCGGTTACGCGGTTATAATGGTTTTCGAGCAGCTCCCATTCTTCTTTGGGTGACAGGTCGCGGTAATTAGGCACGCGCTTGTAGTGGCTGTGCGCCACCAGGTTCATTATATCCTCTTCCAGGTTAGCACCGGTGCAGGAGATAATGTCAATTTTCCCCTGGCGGATCATTTCTGCCAGTGATTTTCCAAGCTCGGCAGTGCTCATAGCACCGGCCAGGGTTACCATCATTTTTCCGCCTTCGGTAAGGTGTGTTTCATAGCCTTTTGCAGCATCCATCAAGGCGGCAGCATTAAAGTGCTTGTAGTGATGATCAATAAAGTTGGAAACGGGCCCTTTGTTAGCGATTGATTGTGACATGGTGTTTAAATTTTGAAGGGCAAAGATACTCTTTTTTTTAAACCCGCCTGTTAAGTTTGGGCAAAGGGGCTTACCCGTTCATCAGCACATTGTTTACGGCGCGGCGATACCTTTTTTTCTGCACGCCAAAGTATTTGATGTCGCGGTACACCTGCCGCAAATCCACCCACACACCCACGGGATAAAAGAAGTTATTAAAATCAAGCACCCGTTCTTTGCCCGTTTCAATAAAGTAGCGGTAACCTGCCATCAGCGATAAGCCGATCCACCGCACAGGCTTGGCAATAAATTTTACGCCTGCGCTCAGCGGTAAAAAAGACGGTGCTATAATATGGTTGTATTTTGGGTGAAGCGTATCGGAATAGCGCGCGCGGTAAGAGCCGTAGCCAAGCTCAAAGGGAAGATCCACCTCGTAAAAGCGCTTGTTAAATAACAGGTACTCGTAAAACACGGTGTTGTAGCTCAGGGCCCTGAGGTTGTAGCCTGCATTTACCGTGGCACCCGCCCGACGCGCCTGGTTGAGCCGGTAAAAACCGATACCAAAGGTGTGATACTCGTTTACAATTACGCCCAGCTGAAAACCGGTGAAATTAGAGGGCCGGTAAAACGAGTTGCGGTTATCGATGTTGCCATAGGGCCGCAGTGTTTTAAAGCGGTAGGTATGCATCGAGTCGGCTATCAGCTTGCGGGTGAGCGAATCGATGCGGTGTTTTTTTAAAACACTGATCTCCTGTGCATGGCAGATGCAGATGCTGCTGAAGAATATGGCCAGTGCAATAAAGCGTTTCATAGTTGCGCCGGCAAAGGTAGTGAAATGGTAGTAAAGATTTTTCGGTGAACTGCCAAACTGTGGTTTTTTACCGAAGATTGGAAGGGTTAAGCAGATGTTTGAGGCAGCTGCAGTCGCAGATCGTTGCAGGCATTGTATACCAGGTGAAATACCTCCTCAAAATCTTTTTCGGTGCCGTAATAAGGGTCGGGCACTTCCTCATGGCCCAGCAGCAGTTTTACTTTTTGGCGCTGTGCCTCTGTGTTAGCCATGTTCAGCACGTTTTTCAAATTGTTTTTATCCATCACGTAAATCACATCAAAGCTTTCAAAATCAGATGTGCTGAATTGGCGGGCCCTTAATGAGGAAAGATCCACCCCGTTCTTTTTTGCATTGGCAACGGTGCGGGCATCGGGCGCCTCGCCAATGTGATACCCCGCCGTACCGGCCGAATCTATTTCGAGCGCCAGGCCGTGCTGCTTTTTAAGATGCAGCATAATGCCTTCTGCTACGGGTGAGCGGCAAATGTTGCCCAGGCACACAAAGAGAAATTTTTGCATGACACGAAGTTAAACGAATAATTTTAAATTTTTGTGACTGTCAGGCCGAGCGGAATCGGGACCTTAAAAATTTCGACTACATTTCTCGACTGCCGAAGCAGGCTCGGGACAAGTTTCGCCCGAAGTGACATTTATCTTGTTTAGGCGTTGTCCTTGCAGCTCTATTCCTAACGCAAAACAGCAATTTTCAGATACTTTGCTGCGTGAGGGATTGAGCCATTGTTTGAGCTCTTTTTTATAGGCCTGCCAAGGCCATAAAAAAAGCGAGCGGCGAAAGCCCGACCCGAAGGGGCACGCACTTATGGAAAAAGTATTTAGTAAAAACAAATGCTTTATTATTTACATTTTTTGAGCATTACCTATGGCCATTGCTATCGTTGCAAGTCCTCCCCAAGAATTATTGGGAGCTTTGGGGCCTTTCCGCTCTATTCCTGATACAAATGGAATATGCGGCAACAAAAAAAAGCGGACTGGTTAGGCCCGCTTTTTTATTTAAGATTGTTTTTTGCTTATAAAACAAAACTGTAGTAGGCCCTTACACCATTGGGATAAAACCCTTCGATGGTAACATTGCCGGTTTTGTTTTCGAGCATGGCTTTTATGTCTTCGGCCGAACCGATGCGTTTTTTATCGATGCTGGTAATAATGAATCCCTGCTGAATGCCAACCTGCGAAAGTTTTCCGGGGCTGAGCTTGCTGATGCGCACGCCGTTTTCAAGCCTCAGCTTGGCAAGGTCGTTCAGCTCCACTTCCTGAAATTCGGCGCCCAATGAAGCGATGGAAGCTTTTACCACTTCACTTTTTTTAATCAGCTTGGTGGTGTTGTCGAAAGTTTTTAAGGTTACCGGTATGGTCATTTCGCGGTTATTCCTGTAAAGCAGCACATTTACCTTATCGCCGGGGCGGTAGCGGCTGATCTGTTCCTGCAGCTCGCTCACGCTGCCCACCGAAATGTCCTGCACTTTGGTAATCACATCGCCCTCCTGTATGCCTGCTTCCTGGGCGCTGCCGCCTGCATTTACCCCGTTTACATAAACACCGGTAAGCTGTTTGATGTTTTTTTCGGCGGCAAAGCGCGAGTTAATGTCCTGGATGCTTACGCCAATGTAAGCGCGCTGCACAGTGCCAAACTCCACCATGTCGCTCACTATTTTTTTAACGATGTTTACCGGCACGGCAAACGAATAACCTTGGTAAGCGCCATTGTTGGAGGCAATGGCGGTGTTGATGCCCACCAGCTCGCCTTCGGTGTTAACCAAAGCGCCACCGCTGTTGCCGGGGTTTACCGCTGCATCGGTTTGTATAAAGGATTCAATGGGACGTTTGCTCACGTCGAGAATGTTATTGCGGCCTTTGGCGCTGATGATGCCGGCGGTTACGGTACTGTTGAGGTTAAAAGGGTTGCCCACGGCCAGCACCCATTCGCCAATGCGCACCGCATCGCTGTTGCCGTAATTTAAAAAGGTAAGTCCTGTTTCTTTGATCTTAAGCAGCGCCACATCGGTGCTGGCATCGGCACCCACCAGCTCGGCCTCGTATTCGCGGCGGTCGTTGAGCGTTACCAATATTTTATCGGCACCTGATATTACGTGGTTGTTGGTAACAATATAGCCATCTGCACTGATGATGACACCGCTGCCGGTGCTTTCCTGCGTAAAGTTCTGCTGGCGCTTTTGCGGGCCAAACAGCAGCTCGGCAAACGGATCGTACGAAAGATTATTTACCTGCGAGCTGGTGTTGCGGATGTGCACCACGGCGTGAACGGATTTTTCGGCGGCATTGGTAAAATCGGCAAAATTGCCGGCATGGCTACCTGTATAGTTTGTTAGGGTATAATTTGTGCGAAGGTCGGGATGTGTTACCTGGCTCTGCTCATTGCCTGCATTGCCATAATAATAGTGTGCGCCTGTCAAAGCTGCAAATCCACCTAAACAAGCTACGAAAACGGTTGAAATTAGTTTTTTCATAATGGTTGTTTTAAGATTTTTGTTTACTGACTAACACAAATTTAGTGCAGTTGTTACATTGTCAGTTTCTTTTTAACAAACCTTAACCGGCCCGGAAAAATTGATTACATTTACCTTTGTAATCGCATGCGCCTCAAGCGGAAAATACCAACCTTTATTTTTGGAGTATCTATTGGACTGGTGATTGGCCTTGCATTTTTTGCCTTTAAAATTACCGATGTGTTTAATAAGCTGAAAGATGCCGCCAAAGAACAGATTACGGTGATTGAGCAGCCGGTGAAAACCGTGGAGACAGAAAAAACAGAAAAGAAGAACGACCGCGAGCGCTTTAAAATTAACCTGGGCAAAAGCCCTAAAATTAATTACTCGGAAGTGGATAGCCTGATCCGCCAGGACTCGCGGCTGAACATTGCCACTGATGAATTATTGTCAGTTAAAAATATTAAAGTGATCCGCATTGGTGACAATTTTTCATCAGATACGCTGGCGGCAAAACTTGCCAATGTGGAAGAAAGAACATCGGACCTTTATTTTGTTGAATTCTGGAAAACCCCGCTCAATTCAAAGGGCTACCGTTTTTCCAAAAACAAAATCATGTTGTACGGGTTTATCGATTACAGCAACGTGCTGCTTTACCAGCTCGATAATTCCTTTTATTTGAAAGCTTCCGACCAGGTATATAAGCTGTATTACGGAGGCGATTTTAAGCAGCTGGAGAGGGTGATAGACTCTGACCTGCTGGCAAAAATAAACTAAGCGCATTCATGCAAGTTGATTTTTACAAATACCAGGGCACGGGTAACGATTTTATTTTGATCGATAACCGCACTGCCTTGCTAAGCCTTGAAAACGGACAGGTGGCCCGCTTATGCCATCGCCGCTTTGGCATTGGGGCCGATGGCCTGATGCTGCTGGAAGCGGAGCCGGGTTTTGATTTTAAAATGGTGTATTACAACAGCGACGGCAACCCGAGCAGCATGTGCGGCAACGGCGGGCGCTGCATCACCGCATTTGCCAAGCACCTGGGCCTTATTACCGATAAGGCGCATTTTCTTGCCGTGGATGGGCCGCACGAAGCGCTGCTGGGCAATTACGGCATTATTTCGCTGAAGATGCAGGATGTGAAGGAAGTGGAAACGGGCGGCGATTATTTTTACTTAAACACCGGCTCACCGCATTACGTGAAATTTGTAAACAACATAGAGCAATACGACGTGGTGAGCGAGGGCAGGCGCATCAGGAACAGCGAGCGCTTTGCTGCGGAAGGCACCAACGTAAACTTTATTGAAAAGCAGGACGATGTTTTATTTGTGCGCACCTATGAGCGCGGGGTGGAGGATGAGACTTTTTCGTGTGGAACAGGGGTAACCGCGGCTGCGCTGGTGGCTGCGCTGAAAGGCATTGCAAACAGCAAGAACAACTGTCGTATTAAAACCCGGGGCGGCGAGCTGGATGTTACGTTTGAAAAAGTGCTGGAGAAAAATTTTTATAATATTTGGCTTAAAGGACCAGCGGAGCTTGTTTTCAAAGGGACTTATGACCTTTTGTAATGATCGGCGATTCGGTGCATATCACAATTAACACGCGGCCTTTTGATCTGAAAAGCTGCCTGGCTGGCACCTGGCTGGCGCTGCTGCATGCGCACCGCGTGCCGCCGCACATAGGGCTTATGATTAACGGCAACTACAATTCGCTTACCGTAAAAGGTCAGGAGCGGAATGTTCCGTTTGAGGCCGTTTATAAAACTGCCATCCAGAAAAAAATAGAATGTGTTTTTATAAAAGTAACGGGGCATCCTGTGTTTAGCGATGATTACCGCCTGGCGGTGCTCCAGGAAATGATCGGCAGTTTTCCCAGCGTGAAACAGGACGAAGCCACCTGCCTTTCACCCGTAAAAGAATTTTTCCAGGAGTTTTTTGCGGTGAAAATAAAAAAGGAGGAGCTTTTATTTGATTTTATAGAGCGGCTCAACGGCAGCGGCTACCTGGAGTATGCATCGGCATGTAATTTTACACCCGACGGCAATTGTATAGCACTGCCGTTTTATACAGCCGAATTGCTGAACGAACGGATCAAAAAAGAAAGAATGCCGTTTTACAACGATTGATGTTAGCCTAAAAAATTATGTTCTTAAAGGGAAATAGTGTTTCTGTAAGGGCTTTGGAGCCCTCTGACGCCAACCTGCTGTACGAGTGGGAAAACGACACCAACCTGTGGCCGGTAAGCTTTACGCAGATCCCTTTCAGCAAATTTATTCTCGAAGAATTTGTGACGGCAGCCCACCACGACATTTACACCAGCCGCCAGCTGCGGTTAATGGCCTGCGACAATACCAGCGGGCAAACCATCGGCATTATCGACCTGTTTGAATTTGACCCCCAGCATGGGCGCTGCGGCCTGGGCATTTATATTCACACTGCCTTTCGTAAAAACGGCGCCGCCTTTGAATGCGTGGAGCTGGTAAAACACTACTGTTTTTCGGTATTGTTTCTTAAGCAGTTGTTTGTGCATGTAAACTGTTCAAACGAAGCCAGCCTGGCCTTGTTTGAAAAAGCAGGCTTTGAAAAAAGCGGCTTAAAAAAATGCTGGAACAAAACCGGCCCCGGATCGTATGAAGATGTATGGTTTTTGCAATTTATTAATACCAAGGGGTAGTTTGGGCGCAAAGCCTTAAAGTGTTATTTCTGACGATCACAAATGCGCCTGAAAAAAATCATAGTTCTTTTATGTACCATTGCCATCTGTGCAGGGCTTAACTTTTGCGGTGATCCGGCTTTGCCACCGCCACCGGCTCAAAAAAAGGACAGCCTTGTGTATCTTAATCATTCCGACACGGCGCGCTACGTAGGCATGAACACCTGCCGGCTTTGCCACCAGGGCATTTACAATACGTTTATTAAAACCGGCATGGGCAAATCCATCGATTTGGCCACGCGAACCAAATCGTCGGGCATCTTTCCGGAAGCCACGGTGTATGACGACTCCAGCGGCATGAGTTACCATGCTTTTTGGGCGCACGATAGTCTTTATATGAAGGAGTACCGCTTGCATAAAAAAGACACCGAGTTTGTGCGCACCGAGCGCGTGAGCTTTATCATAGGCTCCGGACAACACACCAACTCGCACCTGCAGCTGGTGAACGGCTACGTGCATCAAATGCCCATGACTTTTTACACCCAGAAAAAAAAATGGGCCCTGCCGCCGGGGTTTGAAAACGGTATGAATACGCATTTTTCGCGCAAGATAGGCCTGGAGTGCATGAGCTGCCACAACGGTTATCCCGGCCTGGTAATGGGATCGGAAAATAAGTATACCGCCGTTCCAACAGGTATTGACTGCGAGCGCTGCCACGGGCCTGGCAGCATACATGTGGCCCAGCGCCAAAACGGGAGTAAGGTGGATACGGCTAAATACATTGACTATAGTATTGTGAACCCAGCCAAGCTGCCTATTGATGCCCAGTTTGATGTGTGCCAGCGCTGCCATTTGCAGGGCAATGCCGTGTTGAAAGAAGGAAAATCGTTTTACGACTTCAGGCCCGGTAAAAAACTGAGCGACGTTATTTCGGTGTTCTTGCCTAAGTATAGCAACGCCGACGATGAATTTATCATGGCCTCGCATGCCGACCGCTTAAAGCAGAGCCAGTGTTTTATACAATCGTACCAGCAGGCAGGCAGCAAGGATGTGCTGCGGCCTTACAAAGGGGCCATGACCTGTGTAACCTGCCACAATCCGCATGTGAGCGTGCGCGAAACCAATAAAAATGTGTTTAACGATGCCTGCAACAATTGCCATAACCAGAAGCTGCTTGATAAAAAAAGGCTCACCGAACTGAAAAAAGCGAACTGCGGACTGCAGACCAATCCGGTTTCTAATTGCGTAAGCTGCCACATGCCGGTATCGGGCTCCATTGATATTCCACATGTATCGGTGCACGACCATTATATCCGGAAACCCATCACCGAAACCGAGAAGGGTAAAATCAAAACTTTTGCGGGCCTGTTTTCCATTAACGAGAAAAATCCCGATGCGCTTACCCGCGCCAAAGCCTACCTGAACCAATACGATAAATTTGAGCAAAAGCCGCAGTACCTCGACTCGGCAGAGTGGCTGCTGGGTAATAAAAAAGACCTGCGTAAAAACTGCCACGCCCTGCTGCAGCTGTATTTTGTGAAGGAGAACTACGGCAAAATGTTGTTTGTGCTGCGGCAATTAAATGAGCAGCGCTGCTTCGACTCTGCGTTTGTGCACCAGAGCTATGATAACCAGGATGCCTGGACTTGCTACCGGGTAGGCGAAGCATATTACAACAGCGGCCAAATTCCCGGCTCGGTGCGTTGGTTTAAACGCGCGGTTGAGCTGGCACCTTATCACCTCGATTTCAGGAACAAGTATGGCACGGCCCTGGCGGGAACAGAAAAAACAGAGGAAGCCATTGCCCAGTTTACGTTTATCTTAAGCGAAAACCCCAATTATGTGCAGGCTTATTCCAACCTGGGCTATCTTAAGCTGGTGCAGGGTTTTCCGGCTCAGGCCTTAAAAATTTATACCAATGCTCAAAAACTGGACCCCGATAATGAGCCTCTTTTATTAAATTTGGCCGGTTATTATATGTATATGGGCGACAGAGAATCGGCAAAAAAATATCTCAACAGGATTATCAGCAAAAATCCACAAAATTTAAAAGCAAAAGCGGTGCTGCGCCAGATGGGTATATAATATGGCAAAAAAGAAAAAAAGTGGCTTTGTTATATGGCTCGTGATTCTTTGTATTGCCGGAGCGGCTGGCTTTTATGCGTACCGGAAATTTTTTGCCGGCTCCATTCATTTAAAGAACAAAAATTACACCTTTATTTTTATTGAGCGCAACGATGCGTTTGAAGACGTGATTGCCGACATTAACGCCGAAGAGATCATCGACGATCCGGAATCGTTTGAGTGGCTGGCCAGAAAAATGGAGCTGGATAAAAACATACACCCCGGCAAATACCGCATCACCAATGGCATGAACATGCGCCAGATCATTAACCTGATAAAATACAACAAGCAGGAAAAAATAAAGCTGACATATAATTCGCAGATCCACGACCTGGATGAGTTTGTGACCTATACGGATGATAAGCTGGAGCTGAGCGGAACCGAGCTGGAGGAAGAGCTGAACGATGAAGCAAAGCTGCAGGAGCGCTTTGGGCTCGATCGCGATAAGGCTTTTGCTGCCATTGTGCCGGGCGTGTACGAAGTGAGCTGGGCCATTGATGCCGCTGAGCTGTTTGATTTGCTGAAGGCAAGGTTTGATGGCTTATGGAACACAGCACGGATCAGCCAGGCAAAGAAAACCGGCTTTTCGGTGGCAGAGATCATCATTCTTGCCTCTATTGTGCAGGGCGAAAGCAGCATACAAAGCGAGCAGGCGCGCATCGCCGGCGTTTACATTAACCGCCTGCATGTAAATATGCCATTGCAGGCCGATCCCACCCTGCGCTTTGCCAACAAGCAGTTTAATGCGCAGCGCTTCTGGGATTCGGATAAGGAAACCCGTTCGCCGTATAATACTTACCGCTACAAGGGACTTCCGCCAGGACCGGTGTCGCTGGTATACCCTCAGGCCATTGATGCCACGCTTAACTATGTAAAACATAAGTATATGTACTTTTGCGCAAAGCCCGAGCTGAACGGCTATTCTGATTTTTCGGTGAACTACGACCAGCACTGCCGGTATGCAGCCGCGTATCAAAAGGCGCTATCTAAAAGAGGCATTAACAGATAATAATTTGTATTTTTGAACCTGCCTGCTTGCCCGCTTTTATATGACAAAAGCAAGCCGGCCGACACTATTTTAAACGCTTACTAATTATGGAAAATAACGTACTTGAAAAAATAAAGCTGCTCGAGGACAAATATGCGCAGATGGGCCAGGACCTGAACGGTTACCTGGAAGGACTGCTGCTGTCGAACTATCTCACTTACTGGGATTACACACAGGTAGAGACTCTGCTGACCCTTCAGAATCCAAAAACGGATTATCCCGATGAGCTGATCTTTATTATGTACCACCAGATCACCGAATTGTATTTTAAGCTTTGCCTGCACGAATTGGAGCAGATTGCCAACAACGGCCGCAACGTATTGCCCAATGGGAAAGATGAAGGTTGGAGATCGGAACTTGATGCGAATTTTTTTGTAGAGCGCCTCAACCGCGTGAACCGTTATTTTGAAGCATTGACAAAGTCTTTCGAGATCATGATCAACGGCATGGAGAAGGAGCAGTTTTTGCGCTACCGCATGGCCCTGTTGCCAGCCAGCGGCTTTCAAAGCGCACAGTACCGCATGATAGAAATTTGCAGCACCGATTTTATTAACCTGGTGGATAAGGAAATAAGGCCGCAGTATGCCGGCAAAAATGCGCCGGTGGAAGAGCTGTTTAATTATATATACTGGAACAAAGGAGCCACTGAGCTGGAAACCGGTAAAAAAACGCTTACCCTTAAGCAGTTTGAACAGAAATACGCCAAAAAATTTATTCAACTGGCCAACGAGTATAAACAAACCAACGTGTGGCAAAAATACCTGGGGCTTAAGGAAGAGGAGCGCAAAAGCCTTAAGGTGATTAATGCGCTGAAGCAGCTGGATGTGAATGTAAACATTAACTGGCCGCTGGTGCATTACAAAAGCGCCGTGCGCTATTTGCAGCAAAACGAAGGCGATGTGCCCGCTACCGGCGGCACCAACTGGCAAAAATACCTGCCGCCGCGTTTTCAAAAGCGGATCTTTTACCCGGAGATATGGACCAGCGAGGAAAAAGAAAACTGGGGCAAAGGCTGGGTGGAAACCAACGTATTCAGGATTCCTGAAGGTGAAGAAATAAAGCCGTAAAGCCTATGTCTATCCGGGTTAGCAACATTAGCAAATTATATGGCGCGCAAAAAGCGCTCAACAATGTGTCGTTTGAAGTGGGCAGCAGCGAGATTGTTGGTTTTCTTGGGCCAAACGGCGCAGGGAAAAGCACCATGATGAAAATATTAACCTGCTACATACCGCCCAGCAGCGGCCAGGCGTCCGTGTGCGGCTTTGATGTGAACAGCCAGAGCCTGGAGGTAAGAAAACAAATAGGCTACCTGCCCGAGCACAACCCCCTGTACCTGGATATGTATGTGAAAGAGTTTTTGGAATTTGTGGGGGGCATTCATAAAATAAAACCCATCAAAAAACGGGTGGCCGAAATGATTGAGATAACCGGCCTGCAGGTAGAGCAAAATAAAAAAATAGGCGCGCTGAGCAAAGGTTACCGCCAGCGCGTGGGCATTGCGCAGGCCATGATCCACGATCCCAAAGTGCTGATTATGGACGAGCCTACCACCGGCCTCGATCCCAATCAGCTCGAGGAGATCCGCCAGCTGATCAAATCGCTGGGCCGGCAAAAAACGGTGATGCTGAGCACACACATTATGCAGGAGGTGGAAGCCATTTGCGATAAGGTGATCATCATTAACAAAGGCGAGATTGTGGCGAACGACGAAACCAGGAACTTACAGAAGAACACCACCATCCAGCTGATCACTGTGGAGTTTGACAAGCCGGTAACGGAAGCGCTTTTAAAAGCCATTCCGGGTATTGACCGGGTGGTGCCCCTGCAAAATAACAGCTGGCAGCTTTCGTCGGCGGCTGCAGAGGATGTACGCAAAGAGATCTTTAATTTTGCCGTGGCCAACCAGCTGAGCGTGCTTACCCTGAACAAGGAGGAGCAAAAAATGGAAGATGTGTTTAAGGAACTGACGAAGTAAAATTCGTTGCCATGCCCACCCTGAAATTTCCGTTATATGTTTTTAACCGGCTAACCGGCGGCGCAACTGCCTTACTACTATTGTTCAGCAATTGCCATGCTGCCGGTGTTCCCCAAAAGAACAACGGGGAGCTTAGGAAACAATTGTTGCTGATTGTTTCGCAGTATAAGGCCAAGGTTGGCCTTGCCCTGCGGCATATAGAAAAGGGCGATACGCTGACTCTTAATAATAGCCGGCATTACCCGATGCAGAGCGTTTACAAATTTCCACTGGCGCTGGCGGTGCTCGAGGCCGTTGATAAGGGCCAGTTATCACTTAGCCAAACTTACCGCCTTCATAAAAACGATTTGCTGGACGACACCTGGAGCCCGATGAAAATCAAGTATCCCGAAGGCAACGTAGACCTGAGCCTTGCCCAGCTGCTGGATTATTCGGTGTCGAAAAGCGATAATATTGCCTGCGATCTTTTATTTAAGATGATGAAAGGCACTGCGCCGGTAAACGATTATATTCACCGGCTTGGATTTAAAGATATTGAGATAAGGGCCACAGAGCAGGAGATGCACCGAAGTGAGCCTGCGCAGTACGAAAACTGGAGCCGGCCCATGACACTGTGCATGATTCTGGAAAAATTTTACCAAAAGAAAATCTTATCCGATTCCAGCCACCGGTTTTTAATGCGGCTGATGATCGATTCGCAAAACGATCCTGCACGCATAAAAGGCATGCTGCCTGCCGAAACGGCGGTGGCGCACAAAACCGGTACGGGCTCGCGGCGCGGCGATACGCTGATTGCCTGCAACGATGTGGGCATCATTACCATGCCCGATGGTGGCCACCTGGCGCTTTCGGTGCTGGTTACCCAATCGGCCGAAACGTATGAGGCCACGCGGGAGCTGATAGCCCGGCTTTCGAAATGCGTGTATGATTTTTACTTTGGCAAAATCACCATTTTCTTCGAAAAGGGCGCCTTTGTTTCGTCAGATGGCGATACGCTACCTTACCGGCTTTTAGCGCCCGATCGCCTAACGGAAGGGCAAACGTATCCCCTTTTAATATACCTGCACGGTTCGGGTGGAAGAGGAAGGGACAACGAGGCGCCTGTGAAAAAACTGCACCCGGCCTTCACCGATTCGCTGCGCCGGGCGCAATACCCCTGCTATGTATTGGTGCCGCAATGCCCGGCCACCGATGCCTGGGCCCTGTTCCCGGGTTTTCCGCAAAGCCTGGCCGGCACCCAAGTGCCTTCTGCGGCTGCAAAACACACCCTGGCGCTTATTCGCAGCCTGGTTAAAAGCCGGCGGGTTGATGCCAGCCGGATTTATTTAACCGGTTATTCGCTGGGCGGGGAGGGCACGTTTGATCTGCTGATGCGCGCACCCGATCTTTTTGCCTGCGGTGTGCCCATTGCTTCGGTAGGCGATACGGCAAGAGCAAAACAAATTGTGGATATTCCGCTATGGGCTTTTCATGGCAGCGCCGATAAGATCAATGATGTACGGTATACCCGGCTGATGATAGAAACAATGAAGGCCGGCGGCGGAAAACCCAAATATACCGAAGTGGCCGGTGCCCCCCACGATTGCCGCGATGCAGCCTATGGCAGCCCGGCGCTCTGGAAGTGGATGTTTGAACAGCGTAAAAAATAATTTTAACGGGCCAACGGGTACTCGCACAGCTCTTCCTTTGAAGGCCGCTGGCGGAATCTGAATTTATCGAGCGACTGGATCACGTAGGTGATCTCGTTTTGCTCCTCCGGGCTTAGTTTATTTTTTTCAGTAAACTCCACTTTGCTTATTCTGCCGAGGGCGTTAACAAAAACTTTGGCCTTAAAATGTAAGTCGAGCTTTTTTTCGACCAGGCGCTGGCTCAGCTCTTTGTACAGCACCGCATCGCCGCCTTCATAATAGCAGTTGCCCATGCTGCTTTTTTCGTTTTCCTCAGCCGCTGCAGCTTCTTTTGGTGCGCTGTTATAAGCGTAGGCCGGGGTTGCCGCCACTGTTTTACGATCTTTTTCCTTTTTTGCGCGCGATTTTGTTTTGGCCGGCTCGTTTTTTTCTTCGCTTTCGGCCTGCTCTTTTTTATCGGTGGCAGCCCAGTTGTAAGTTTCTGTTTTTGCAGCAGCGTTATCGTCCTTGCGGCCTTTGTCAACATCGGCGTTTTCATCGCTAACGGTTACGGGCAGTGTTATTTCCTGGTTCGAAGCAAGTGCATCAAAAGCAATGCTGTCAGCCATTTGTTGGCTTTGGCTGATGCGTGCAGAGGCGCCGGCGTTTTGTGCGGCGCCAGGGCCTGCGGGCTGTATGCTGCGGTTTACCTTTTGTTGGGCGAGGGCCAGGGGGCGGGCAGGGGGCACTGAGAGGGCGGGCTCCGCGCTTTTTTCGGCCTGGGGCAGCTCTGGGGGAGCTGCCTTAAACTCGGTGATCACCAGCTCGTTATTCCTTTCCTTTTTGGCCGGGTCGTTCATAAGCAGAAAATAAGCGCTGAGGCCAACTGCCAGCAGCATGCCGGCCGCGGCAAACCAATAGCCGGGCGATGTGCTTTTTTTGCCGGCCAGCACCTCTTCCTGCATGCGCTGATCAAGGGCGGCTTTCAGGTCAAAGGCTTCCTGCTCGTGCCCGAGCATGGCAAAGCCTTCCAGCGCCTCCTTCTCGAAGTCGTCCTCGGGCTGCTGTTTTGCTTTATCCAGCAGCTCTTTCAGCCGTGTGTCTTTGTTATGTTCCTGCCTGCTCATTCATTAAAGCTTCTAATTTCAGTTTCAAATTACGCTTGCCGTTCTGTATATAACTCTTCACATCGTTGTTGCTGAAGCCGGTCATTTCCACAATTTCGCCGTACGACTTATTTTGCAGGTAAAACAGGCGGATGCAGGTTTTCTGGCCGTCGTTAAGCATTTCCATGGCGGTTTCCATCATACTGATCTGCTTTTCCTTTTCTTCAAGATGCTTCGGATCCGAAAAATCCATAACCAGGTGTATGTTTTCTTTCAGCTCCAGCTCCTTTTTTAAGGCGCTTTGCCGCTTGCGCAGCTCCATCAGGCAAAAGTTTTTGCTGTAAACGTACAGCCAGCTTTTAAAATAGGTTATTTTGTGTTTTTTCAGGTCGCTCATCAGGTTGGTAAACACCTGTATGGCGGCGTCCTGCGCTTCGTTTTTGTTTTTCAGGTACTTAATGCACAAGCCCAGCACCAGGTGGCCGTAACGCTCGTAAAGAATGCCGACGAAAATACTTTCGCCGGATTTTGAAAAAGAGTTAATTAGTTCATTATCAGAATAATTTTTGTATTTTTCGTCAAAAATCAAGCTGCTGGTTTTACTGCGCTAAATTATAAATAAACAATTAATTTGACATTTAAAATCAAATATTATCTTTGTACGATTAACGGTATTATACTCACTTTTCAATAAGTCTGCACAAGTCGTTTAAATATTTAGTACTTCTTTTTTGTCTGATATCCTTCCGGTTCCAGCAGCCCTCCACGTTTGACACCAATTCCAAGATCAAGGCTGTATTCTTATACAACTTTACGCGTTACTTTGAATGGACCGACAATAAAAAGGTGGGCGATTTTGTGATTTATGTAGTTGGCAAAAACGACAACCTGATAGCGGAATTAAAAAACCTGGCCAGCAAAAAGAAGGTGGGCAACCAGGACATTGAGATCAAAAACACCATGGCCTTCGATCCGGCCATTAATGCCAATATGGTTTATCTCTCGCCCGATGTTTCGAAAGCGGTGGGCGATGTAGTGGGTAAGAACAAAAACAAGGGCACGCTTATGATATCGGAAGGCCCTAACGGATGCAAGCTTGGCGCGAGCATCAACTTTGTGGCAATTGATAACAAATTAAAATTTGAATATAGTAAAAACAACGCTGTGAAAGCAGGTTTAAAAACAAATGATGACTTTAAAGCACTGGCAATAAACATTGACTAATTTTAATATTGAATGAAAATGAGCAAGTGGCGCAATATATTAAAAATCTTACTTCCGGGCATCCTCCTGCTCGCGAACGTAGGCGTTTTTGCGCAGATGGATAAGCTTAACAGAGCTCAACAACTGCTTAATGCCAAAGATGCCGACAACGCAATACTTGCCATTGACAGCGTGATCAAACATCCTGACACTAAAAACGATTACATTGCCTGGACCACCCGTGCCTTTATCTACTTCGAAAAATACAAACGCGCCGAACGCCTTAAGCTTAACTCCAGCCTGCGCGATACGGTTATCTCATCCCTCAAACGCTCCATGAAACTGAAACCGGATGAGGACTATACGAACAATAACAAAAAACTGATCACCACCATTGCCTCAGGCTACTACAACCTGGCTAAAACGCTTCTGCAGGATTCGACCGACGATGCGCGCAGCTTAAAAGCCTACAATAAATTTAAGGAAGTGTATGTGCTGGGCGATCCTACGGCCAATATGACGGCCAAAGACATTGAATATTACCTGGCTGTGGGCAGCGTGTTCTCAGATATCTTCATCAACGACAACACCAACCTGAAAGCGCAAAGCACTGCTAAAGTGTCGCTTTTAAAAGTGCTGGAGATGCAGCCCGATAATCCGGCCGGCAATATCAACCTGGGGCTTATGTACTACAACCAGGCGGTAAACCTGAGCAAATCCATGACCTACGACATTGATATCTCGCAGGTGGAAGTGGTGCAGGAAAGCATTGTTAAACTGGCAAAACAGGCCGAGCAGTTTATTTTTAAAGTTTATAAAAACGACAATAAGAACGCTAAAGCAGTTGAAGCTCTCTACTATATCTACAGGATGTTGTTTGAAACCAAAAAATCTGAGGAATTCAAACAAAAATGTTTAGAACTTGGTATTCAAGTACAATAAGGAGGAGGCTGAGATGAAATTTAAATTCACCATAGGACGCCGTATTGGCTTAGGCTTTGCTCTCTTTATACTGTTAACCACCTTTGCCTTTATCCTCACCATTATTACGCTTGCCGACAGTAAAAAGCGCACCGAAACGGTGGTGGGACAGGTAACGCCCAGCGTGGCCGAGCTGAAAGAGCTGAACCTGCTGCTGCAGCGCTCGCACACGGGTATTTCAAAATGGTTTTTTAATAAAAGCTTCAATGACATTGAGTTTCGCGAGGAGCTTAAAAACCTGATCGACAGCGATTACCCCAAAAAGAAAGCCTCGCTTTTAAAACTTTCGCAAGACTGGCCTGCCGACGAGCAAAAGCAGATTTACAGCATTTTTACCAGCATCGAAACCCTGTTCAGCGTTTATAAGAACGAAATCATTAACCAGCTCAACACGGCCGACGCATACGAGGATGCCAGCATTTACCTGATGGCCCGCATTCCTTACGAACAGTCTGAAACCGACATTAAGCTCATTTACAAAAGCCTGGTAAAGATCATTGCTTCCCGCCAGAAATCTGCCGAGGACACCACGAATGAAATGTTCAGCTCGTTCGATTTCCTGTCGAACATTGTGCAAACCCTAGGCATTGCGCTGGTGCTGGGCGGTATCCTCATTGCATTGTTCACTACCCGCTCCATCACCAAACCCATTCAAAAGCTTAAGAAAATGCTGCTGTCGATGGGCCTTGGCATTTTACCCACCGAGCGGATTAAAGCACGCAACGACGAGGTGGGTGAAATGGGAAATGCGCTGAACGAGCTCATCCAATCCATGCACCGCACCACCGATTTTGCTAACGAAACGGGTGCGGGTAATTTTAATGCCACGTATAAGCCGTTAAGCGACGGTGATTCGCTGGGCCACGCCCTGTTGAAGATGCGCGACGACCTGGCAGAGAACGAGCGGGTGCTGGAGCAAAAGGTGATTGAGCGCACCGAAGAGGTGGTGCGCCAAAAATCGGAGATTGAGAACAAGAACGAGGAGCTTGAAATTCTGTACAAGCAGGTAACCGACAGTATTCACTACGCCAAGCGGATACAGGAGGCGATTTTGCCGCCTAACAACCTGATTAACGAAGTGCTGCCAAACTCGTTTGTGCTGTATAAGCCAAAGGATATTGTAAGCGGCGATTTTTACTGGATAGAGCGCAAAAATAACCTCACTTATTTTGCCGCCGTGGATTGCACCGGCCACGGGGTACCCGGCGCGTTTATGAGCCTGGTGGGACATAACATTCTTAAGGATATTATCAATCACTCGTCGGTGGTTCGACCGTCGGAAATACTGGACCGCCTGCGCGAAGGCGTGGTGAGCACACTGCGGGTGGATGATTCGGGCAAACAGGCCAAGGATGGCATGGACATGACCCTGTGCACCATTAATTACGATACCCTTGAGCTGCAGTATGCCGCAGCGTTTAACCCGCTGTATATTGTAAGGGATGGAGAGCTGATACAGCACGATGCCAACAAATTTCCGATTGGCCTGTTCATTGGCGAAAAAACCAATTTTGACAACCACACCATTCAGCTGCGCAAGGGCGACCAGATCTATATCTTCAGCGATGGTTACGCCGACCAGTTTGGCGGCCCTAAGGGAAAAAAATTCATGATCGGCAATTTCCGCAAGCTGCTCACCCAGATCTCTGATCTGCCGGTGAGCCAGCAAAAACAAAAGCTGGATGAGATCCTGCTGGACTGGCAGGGAGAGCAGGAGCAAGTGGACGACGTGCTGGTTATCGGTGTAAAGGTTTAGCTTTCCGGCTTGTTATGAAACCCCTCTACATAGCTGTCTTTGTTCTGATCTGCAAGTTCTTAACGGCGCAGCAGCCTGTAAAGCGGATCACCACCGGCACCGCATCTATTGGCTTATCGGCCATCAGCGTTAACACCATCGTTGCCAAAACCTACAATTTTGCTTACCCGCTTTATAACTATGGCGCCGACAGCCTTTCGGGCCGGTTCTTTTTTTCGACCCGCCAGAAAACCGATGCAGGAACACAGTACACCAGCAAAGGATTTATAGGCGCGTTTGATATGGCGGCCGATTCGGCCGACTGGCTTTTTGAATCCAATTATTACGAGCTGAATCAGTGGGGGGGCGCCTTGTATTTTTCAAACGATGTACGAACTACCCGCTATAATAAGCTGCATGGCTTTGAAGAGCTGAAGCAACCAAGGCTGCTGTATGCCATGCCGCAGTTAAACAAAGGTTTTTTGTATAACGATGCGGAAAGTGAAACGGTGAACTGCGTGAGCCTTTCGGATGGTGCGGTGCACTGGAGCGCCAATATTCCGCGCAACGAGAACTGGGTGGATGTAAAACCCTGGCAGGACTCGCTGCTGCTGGTGGCTGCGGGCGGCCTGTATGCCATAGAGCCGTGCAGCGGCCTGCGCTGGCATTACCCGCTTATCACTTCGGTAAAAGTAACCCAGCCGCTCACCCATTCGCTGGCCAACAACAATCCGGCAATCCGCAAAGTGAGCAAAAGTATAAAAACATCGGCCGGCGAAAACAGCGTGACAGAGCTTTCATCCAACATCCTGGCCGGCAACGGCACGGTTTATTTTGCCAGCAAAGAAAAAATAATTGCGGTGGCCGCCGATGGCAGGCTGCTTTGGGAAACGGCGCTTGACAGCTTCCCGGTTTCGAAAATGTATCTCGACAAGCGGGGTGACGCGCTGGTGCTGATCAACTTTGGCCTGGCACGCTATGCCGACAGCTATGTGATTTATGGAAAACCTTTTGTTTTAAATATTGATGCACAAAGCGGCAAAATAAAAAGCCAGTGCGACCTGAGCCCTATCGAAAACCTGGTGGATTTCACCATTCGCAGGGAAGCGCTGATTTTTGCGGGGAAAAATGCCGTGCTGCGCGTGCAGGAGGGCAAAGATAAAGTGGATACGCTGATGATGCTGGATGTGCCCAAATATGGCAGTTTTGGCGAGTTTATTGACGGCAGCAGGTATTACCTTGAGAAGGAAGGATTTTATGTGGCGCTGAATTTTATAAACGATAACCTCATCTACTTTAAAGCCGATAACAATAAAATTTACGGCATGGATAAAAACACGCTTACTTATGAGTGCCACTTTAACGAAATATACCGGCTCGAAAAGAAAACGGCGGACAAGCTTATTCTTGCCAGCGAAAATAAATCGCTGATCGTGAGCAGCAATTTTGACCTTTTATTTGTGTTTAACCTGGCCGATAAGCCGGTGGTGATGGGAAATCGTATTTATTTTGTGGGCGATCAGCAAATTCAATCCGTTAATATGAAGGAGCTGAAGTAAAATTCAAAAGACGCAGGAGGCAAGACGCAAGATAAAAGACGAAATGCTTGATGCAGTATCCAAGATAGAACTGACGGCCTGCGACCGGCAACTTATTTAAAATTCGAAGCTAGTCTTTAAAGTTTGGGCCTTCAAACTGGTGGATGAGCTGCCGCCAGAGCTGCGGCACGGGGATACTTAGCCGGGTGGTATAATCCATGGCCACTAGTATGGCGGTGCCCCGGGCACAAACAAGCCATGTTTCGCCCTGGCGTTTGGCAAGGGCGCTTTTAAGCATCATGCTTTTTTGGCCCAGCCGGGCTACGCGTGTAAAACAAACCACTTCATCGTTCAGGTATATGGGAGTGAGGTGGTCCGTTTCGGTGCGGGCAATCACAAAGCCATTCCTGTTCCAGTCTATCTGTGTATTAAACAGCTGGCGGAAATAATTTACGCGCGCGGTTTCAAAATAGGTAAGATAACAGGCATTGTTCACATGGTTCAGCCGGTCAATATCGCTGAAGCGTATTTGGACGGGTGTGGAATGTTTATAGTTCTGCAGCTCTGTCATACCTGTCGTTGAAGAAGATCCACCGCAAAGGCCCGCAGGCTTTCTTTTTTTTGATCACTGCCTCCCGTACGACCCAAAAAGCTGATGGCAAGCTGTGTGTGCCTGTCGGCTTCCTCTTCGCAGTGTTTTTTTACACCCAGCTGGCGGTATATATCCAGCATGGCGCTCACCTTTTTTTCTGCGTTGGCTGCGTTAAGCGTAAGCAGGCGTGTAATTTCTTTTTTTTGTTTTTCAGAGGCAAGCTCCAGCGCTTTAAGCAGTAAAAATGTTTTTTTGTTGGTGATAATATCGCCTCCCGGCTGCTTGCCAAATTTTTCGCTGTCTTCGGCAAAAGCGTCCAGCAGGTCATCCATCAGCTGAAAGGCAATGCCCAGGTGCTTGCCAAAGCCGTAAATATGCTCCTGGTCTTCGTTGCCTGCGCCGGCATTGATGGCTCCCATTTGAAGACTGCAGCCCAGCAGCACCGCTGTTTTGCCGGTAATCATTTCCAGGTAGTCGCTCACGCTTACCTGCTGCGTTTCTTCAAAATTCATATCCAGCTGTTGGCCTTCGCACACTTGTATAGCGGTTTTATTAAACAATTGTACCAGCGGCTTAAATTCGGACGGCGGATAATTTTCGAGGGCCTTAAAGCTCTTTACCAGTATCATATCGCCGCTCAGGATGGCAATATTGGTATTCCATTTGGTGTGTACGGTGGCCTTGTTCCTGCGCAGGGGCGCGGCGTCAAGTATGTCGTCGTGCACCAGCGAAAAATTGTGGAACAGCTCCACCGCCAGCGCAGAGTTTAACGCCAGGCGGGGATCTTTATCAAACAAATCGCAGGCAACCAGGGCCAGCAAAGGCCTGAGCCGTTTGCCGCCCAGCGAAAGCATATATTCTTCGGGTGCATACAGCTCTTTTGGAATGCCGGTTTTAAGAGTGGAGGCATAGTCGTTTAAATGATCTAAAAAAAGATCGAGCAGATGTTTATAGTTTTTCACCGGGGCTTAGCTGTTCTTTGCCAGTTCGAGTAAATAATTGCCATAGCCGCTTTTGGTGAGCGGTTTGGCCACTTCAATCAGCTGCTCGCGGTTAATGTAGCCCATGTTAAAGGCTACCTCCTCAATACACCCTATTTTAAGGCCCTGGCGCTCTTCAATTACCTGTACAAACTGCCCGGCCTGCATCAGCGATGGAAAGGTGCCGGTATCGAGCCAGGCGGTGCCGCGATCCATAATAGACACTTTTAATTTGCCGCGCTTAAGATATTCCTTGTTCACATCGGTGATCTCGTATTCGCCGCGTGGGCTGGGCTTCAGCTGCTTGGCTATTTGCACCACCTCGTTATCATAAAAGTAAAGGCCCGGCACTGCAAAATTGGATTTGGGCTCTTTTGGCTTTTCCTCAATGGAAAGCACGTTGTTATCTTTATCAAACTCTACCACGCCATAACGTTCAGGGTCTGTAACGTGATACGCAAATACCACGCCTCCGTCGGGATTGTTGATCTGCCGAAGGGTTCGGCCGAGCCCCACGCCATAAAAAATATTATCGCCCAAAATGAGGGCCACCTTATCCTTGCCGATAAATTTTTCGCCGATTACAAAAGCCTGCGCCAGCCCGTTAGGCACTTCCTGAACGGCATAGGTAAATTTACAGCCAATGTTTTTGCCATCGCCCAGCAGGCGCTCAAAGTTAGGCAGGTCCTGAGGCGTGGATATGATCAGTATTTCGCTGATGCCGGCTACCATAAGAACCGAAAGCGGGTAGTAGATCATCGGCTTGTCATAAACCGGCATCATTTGCTTGCTCATAGCCAGAGTGAGCGGGTGCAGGCGGGTTCCGGAACCTCCGGCCAATATAATTCCCTTCATAAAATCTGTTTGTTTATTGAGGATTGAAAGATACAAAAATATGCACAACCTTTTTGCTTAAATTTTTGCGATGATAAATAATTCAACACCGAATTAACCTTGCCTGGGCTGCTGGTTTAGCTGTCCTGATCCATACTGCGGGTAAGAGTTAAGAGGGTTAAATGCGGCCCGGGTTTTAAATTTTTTGTGAATTAATACTTACTGCCTGAGTAAACACCGCCTTTGGTTTAGGGAAGAAATACAGAAGTGAGGGCTTTATGGCTAAATTTGTGGGAACAAGCTTTATTTCAGGCTATTTGCACTTGATAATGAGCTTCAAGCAAAAAAAATGTCACTTAAGGTTTTAATGTTTCCTTTCATTTTTACGGAAGTGTTTTCCTCAAAAAGCGCCTTGGGTGCGCTTACCGGGTTTGCTTACCTTTTTCAAAAAAATGTTGTTAAAAAAATAGCCTCCGTAAAAGAAGCCTATTGTTGCCTTTTCATTACCTTAACTAAGTGCAGCCCGGCATATAATTTGTTGCGCATAAAAAACGATCAATAAGTATTTATGAATAAATTTTTTAAAATAGCTGCCGTTGTGTTACTTGTGTTGACGTGTTCGAACTACACGTATTCACAAAACGTAGCTGCCTGCAATGCGCCGCAGAATATATGCACCAACCCGAGTTTTACTTTTAATGCCTCTGTAAACAACGGGCTTACACCCGGGCTTAATATCAGCAACCCTTCTACCAACCCGCAAATGGGCAATGGCGCCAGCGCTACGGCACCGGCCAATTCGGGATGCTTGCTTACAAGCGGGCCCGGTCCGCAATGGCTAATGCTTACTGTTAGCAGCACAGGCAACCTGGGCTTTGTATTTGGTGCCGCCGGCAGCGCCTTCCCGCAAGTGGGGCTTTACGACTGGGCCATGTGGGCCTATAACCCCAATACCTGCAACGACATTTTTAATAACATACAAGCGCCCGTATCCTGTAACTGGAATTGCTCCAGCATAGGCGGTACCGGCATGGGACCTCCACCACCGGCTGTGGCCGGAGCAACGCCTTCGCCCTGTAATTTTCAGCCGTCTATTCCCGTGGTAGCCGGCCAGCAGTTCCTGATCCTGCTGTCGAACTTCAGCGCTGTAACTACCACGGTGAGTATTGCCAACAACGGTACGGCAGGTTTAACCTGCAGCCCCCTGGTTTTTCCATCTGTGTATTCATGCCCCAATCAGCCCGCTGTGTCAACAGGTACCTGGTCTAATTTTACGAATACCTCTTTTACACTTATGCCTGGCAACGTGGTTCAAACCAATCCAAGCTTTACGGTATCGGCTCCTGCTACACAGATATACACAGTATTTGCCCAAGGGCTCGATTCTGCCAACGCGCTCATAAGTGCCACCACCACCTTTTCGCTGCTGGTTGCCCCCAACACGCCCATTACGGTAAGCAGTTCGGGCACCGTGTGCCAAAACAGCACCGGCACACTTACGGCTTCGCTGCCAACGGCCACTGCCTACGCCTGGTCGGGTCCGGGAGGGTTTACCTCAACAGCTTCCAGTGTCACTATCACCAACCTGCAGCTGGTTAACTCCGGCATTTATACCGTAACCAGCGCCAACACCATGCCAACGCCCAACCCGGTCGTCTCCTGTCCTGTAACGGCTACGGTTGACCTTACGGTGGTGCCGGTAAACCAGGTAACAGCCACGCCAGGGTTTACCCAGTGCCAGGGCTCCAATGTCAATCTCGTATCGTCGGCCACGGCCGCCAACAGTTATTCGTGGAATGGCCCGGGCTTTACCAGCGGCCTGCAAAACCCGGTGCTTACGGGTGTTTTGCCCCAGGCTGCCGGTGTTTATACGGTAACGGCTTATTTTACCATCGGCACGCTTAATTGCACAAGCCAGGCCGCATCCATTGTATCGGTGGTGGCCACACCGCCGGTAAATATGTTCCAGCCGTTTAATGCCTGCCAGTTCAGCAATGCCAACATTTCGGCCAATGCACCGGGAGCCTTGTCCTACAACTGGACCGGGCCCGCCAGCTTTACCAGCAACGCGCAGTCGCCTTTGCTCTCCAACATTCAGCCGGCCAATGCCGGCGTGTATAATGTTACCGCCTTTTTTGGCGTTGCGGGTACGCAAACCTGCTCTTCCACCGGATCGAGCCAGATGAGCGTAACCCCCGTAAACCAGGTAAACACCACGCCCAGCTTTACACAATGCGAGGGTGCAAACATCAACCTTACCGCTGCGGCCACTGCCGCCAACAGCTACTCATGGGTGGGGCCTGCTTTTACCAGCACCCTGCAAAACCCTACCCTCAGCAATGTGGTGCCGGCCTCTGCGGGCATATATTCCGTTACCGCTTATTTTACCACCGGAACCCTGGTGTGCACCAGTCAGAACGTTACAACAGTATCGGTGGTGGCTACGCCGCCGGTGATTATGTTTACGCCGTTTGATGTGTGCCAGAACACCAATGCCAATCTTTCGGCCAACGCCACCGGCGCCGGGTCTTACAGCTGGACCGGACCAGCAGGCTTTACCAGCACAGTGCAAACCCCCGTGGTACCCAACGTGCAGCCCACCCATAGCGGCTTGTATTATTCCACCGCCTTTTTCAGCCTTGGCACTAAAACCTGCTCTTCGGTGGGTTCGAGCCAGATAAACGTAATAACGGTGAACCCCGTGGTTGTAACCCCTACCATTAATGTTTGCCAGCCCAACAGCACGGTGCTGCAGGCCAATGCCAGCCAGGCAATTTCCTATTCGTGGGCGGGGCCCAATTCGTTTACGGCCGGTCCTTCGGGAAGCGTTCCCTTATTTTATCCTACACTGAGCGCCACGGGCGTTTATACTGTTACCGCCTCGTTTACGGGTGGCACCATTACCTGCCGCAACAGCAATACGCTGCAGCTGAATGTAAACCCCACACTGGGCTTTACCATTGATGCATACAAGCAGGTGTGTTATGGCGATTCGCTGCAAATTACCGGTCCTGCCGGTGCTACATCTTATACCTGGTATGGTGGCAACGGCGGCTACAATATAAATACCAAGGATCTGTTGATCCCTTCGGCCCAACCCAGCAACTCGGCGGTGTACACGCTGAGCGTATCGCTTGGCGATTGTGTGAGTGGCAGGCAGGTGCTGGTGGACGTGCTGGAACCCATTAGCTTTTCGCTCACGCCCGAAAGCCGCGTAGTTTGCCGGGGTGATGAGATACAGCTGCTGGTGGGTGCTGCAGGCGGAAGCGAGAATTTTGCCTACAACTGGAGCCCGCAGCAATACCTGAGCGCTCTCACCGGTAGCATTTTAACAGCCAAACCGCTTGGAACCACCATTTATAACGTGCAGGCTTACGATATCCTTTGCCCGCTTCACACCATTACCTATCCATTTACCATACAGGTAAACCAGCCCCCGCTGCCCGACCTGAGGCTCGATAAAACAGAGGGCTGCGAACCGCTGTGCCTGTTTTTCAACACGCGCACCAAGGGCGTATCGGCCATTACCACTTATGATTTTGGCGGCTTCGAGCAAATGCAGCAGGACAGCTTTATGTATTGCCTCACCGAACCTGGCTCTTATACTCTGAAAATACAAACCCGCGGTAAAAACGGCTGCAACGGCCTTTACGAGCACCCTGTGCCCCTGGTGGTTTATCCCAGGCCGCACAGCAGTATCTCGTGGAACCCGCCGGTGCCCACCACCACCGAAAACCAGGTGCGGTTCAGCCCTTCCTTTAAATACGGCCCGGTTGTTTCGCACGATTGGATGTTTACCGGCACAGGCGTTTCGGGATACGACACCACCGATATACTTAACCCGGAACGGGTTTTTGAAAACGTTGGCAAATACCCTGTGATGCTGATATCGCAAACCGACAAGGGATGTGTGGATACGGTAGTGAAAATACTGGAGATCCGCGACGAATTTGCCGTTTACATTCCCAATTCGTTTACGCCCAATGCCGATGGCATTAACGACATATTCAACATAAAAGGCATTGGCCTGAAGCTGGAAGGCTTTAGCATGGATTTGTTTGACCGCTGGGGCAAGCTGGTGTATTCCACCACCGATATTACCAAAGGCTGGGATGGCAGCGTAAAAGGCCAGCTATCGCCCGACGGTGTTTATATTTACAAAATACGCGTGGTGGGTGCCAATGGCGAAGGCCGCAAGGAATATACGGGCCATGTAACGCTGATCAAATAACGCCGTAGGGTTTCCCTTGTTTTTACTGAGTAAAACAAACCATTTAATTATTGAAAAACAAGGTGAAATTTAACTAATATCGTTAAATTCGTAACAGTATTAGTTTGTAAATGAAAAAACCGGCCTTATACCTTTTCTTCGGCTTCCTGATTTTAAATTTTGGCTTAAAAGCCCAGGCGCCCACTTATAACCAGCTGCTTTCCATTATTTCAGAAAAGCTTCCTGCGGTCAATACCACCGACAGGATCATTGCCTTTCATGTATGGTCATCGGCCGATGCAACCAGCCGCGCCGCCAATAAGGAGTTTGACCGGGTAACGCACATTTACCATGGGGCCAAATTAAAGAACGGGGGCAAAGGAGCTATTATTATCAGCTGCAATGCCGATGATAACACTACCGGATCGATTCTTTTTCATAAGGACGGGATTGAGCACGCCATTACCATACAAAAAAGCGACTATGCCTTTTTAAGCCAGGTAAACGCCGGCAGCAACGTGGTGTATGACAATACCACCGCTAAAATTTATGAGAACCTCACTGCCTCTGCCATTTTTAATTCATATAACCAACTTATTACACGCTAGCATGAGAAAAAATTTAAATACCATCCTGTTTGCGATCGCTTTGTTTTTTTGCAGCGCATCTTTTTATGCGCAGGGCACTGTTGCGTGTAATAATGCACAGGCTATTTGCAGCAATCCAACCTATACTTTCACTTCCACATCGGGTTTTGGCCTGGTTCCAACTCTTACTATCAGCAACCCGCCCGCGAACCCGCAGGGGATAAACAACGGCTGCCAGCTTACCAATGCACCCAACCCCGAATGGATGCTCATTAACGTCACCTCTTCGGGCTGCCTTGGCTTTTCGTTTGGTGCTGCGGGCTCTGCCTGCCCGCAAAACTCTTTTTTGCACTGGATTCTGTGGCCGTATAACGCCACTACCTGCAACGACATTTTTAACAACACCCTGCCTCCTGTAGCCTGTAATTACAACTGTGTAGCTGCGGGTGGCACCGGCATGGGCACGCCGCCGCCTTTTGCCTCGGCCTGCAACTTCCAGCCCTGCATCAACGTTCTGGCCGGCGAGCAATACCTGCTGCTGGTTTCCAACGGCGCCGGTGTTAACACCTGTATTTCCTTTTCCAATACCGGCACCGCCGGTGTGTCGTGCAACCCCCTTACTATTTCAAGTCCAACCGCCTGCCCGGGCCAAACCGCTGTGGCCACTGCCACCTGGGTAGGAGCATCGGCTGTAACATATACGCTGGTGTCGCCCACAGGCTCTTTAACCCAAACCAGCCCTAATTTTACCGTGGCTTCCATTCCTACCACGCCGCCTGCCACCGCTGCTATTGTGTATACGGTACTGGCATCGGGCACCAACGTGTATGGACAACCCATTACCGCTACACAGAATTTTACCTTAAACGTGAACCCTACGGCCACCTTGTCGGTAGCGCACGCAACAAACTACTGTTATGGAGATTATGCCACCGTTACGTTAACGCCTAACCAGGGCACCTTTACCATTGTGGGGCCAGGACTCGGATCGCCCCTCACCTCTACAAATGCTCCCCTGGTGGTACCGGGAGGAACGACGGGACTTAGCTCTCCGAACAACAATGGTGTTTATACGGTAACGGCGGCGTTGCCCACCGGTTGCATCGCCAGCCAAACGCTTCAGGTAAATGTGAGCCCGAGCCAGTTCACGGCGTTTATTACGGTATCCGGCCCCACCCTTAATATTTGTATGAATGCCAACCTGAACCTGACGGCCAGTTTGCCTTCGGCCACCAGCTATACCTGGACCGGCCCCAATGGCTACACGGCAACTGTGGGGGCGGCTTTAGGAAACACAACCATTCCCAATGCCCAGCTGGTTAACGGTGGCCTCTATACTGTAAATTCATTCATCAACTTTAACACCGTTACCTGCCCAAGAACAGCTACGGTACAGGTTAACGTGGTGCAAACCCATTCGATCACTACCGTAGTCAGCTATACCGAATGTGAAGCGGGCAGCGTGGTGCTAACGGCTTCGGCAGTTGGCGTTCCCAACACCGGGTATTCGTGGACCGGTCCCAATGGCTTTAGCAGCGCGGCGCAAAACCCGACCCTTACCAACCTGTCAACGGCCAATGCCGGTGTGTACGCCGTAAACGTTGTTTTTTCGAACGGATCGGTAAATTGTCCGATTTCGGCATTAACCAATCTGCAGGTGGTTCCTGCACCGGTGCCTACGCCCCTCGTGCCCAGCGTGATCTGCCAATACGACAATGCCAACCTGGTGGCTTTCCCGGCGGGCGCAACCTCTTATTCGTGGACGGGCCCGGCAGGAAGCGGTTTCTCGTCTACGCTGGCAATAGTTACCGTTACCAATGTGCAGGCCATGCACTCGGGCACCTATTCGCTAACCCTCGTGTATACGCAGGGCACCCGTACCTGCGCGGTGAGCAACTATACGCAAATGACGGTAGTTCCGGTTAATTCCATTTCCATCTCCAACTCAGGCCCTGGCTGCTACCCGGGCAACTCCAACATTGTGCTTTCGGCCAATGCTATTGGCGCTGTTACCTATTCGTGGGCAGGCCCTAATTCATTTACCGCCAACCCTGCCAGCGGAAACACGGTGCTGTACTATGCGCAGCCCTCTGCTTCCGGCATTTACACGGTAACCACCACCTTTACCAACAGCGGTATTACCTGTGTAAACAGCAGCACCACCAATGTGTCGGTTAATCCTTACATGCAGTTTACCCTGCCGGCATACCTTAAATCCTGCTCGGAAAGCTCGCTGACCGTTAACGGACCTCCGGGCGCCATCAGCTATTCGTGGACGAGCACCAGCGGCAATACTTCTTTTGTATCCAACACTCAAAACCTGGTGTTCCCCTCGCTTACACCCGACCAGGCCGGCACTTATGTATTAAGTGTTGCCGCACCTGGGCCCTGCGTCAGCAGCCGCTCGGTTGACCTGGTAGTGCTTGGCCCCATTACATTAACTATGCAGCCCGAAGGACGCAGCGTTTGCCGCGGCGACACCATTTTACTGGAGGTGGCTGCTACAGGAGGCAGCCAGAACTACTCTTACGACTGGTTCCCTTCCACTTACCTGAACGCGCCTACCGGCAGCATCGTTACCGGCCAACCGCTTGGCACCACCGTATACAATG
Source organism: Bacteroidia bacterium (assembly GCA_044221905.1). Classification (GTDB taxonomy): domain Bacteria; phylum Bacteroidota; class Bacteroidia; order B-17B0; family Aurantibacillaceae; genus Aurantibacillus. The sequence goes on along the minus strand of JBGAOE010000001.1, from coordinate 506,869 downwards.
TGCTGGCGCGCGATATCACCTGCCCAACCCACACTGTTCAGCATTCGTTTACCATCAACGTAAAACAACCGCCCATGCCCGATCTAAGGCTTAGTAAAACAGAGGGCTGCGAGCCGCTGTGTATTTTCTACGACTCACGAACCGGCAACCAGTCGGCCATTACCACCTATGACTTTGGCGGGGTGCTTAAAGTGCAGGCCGATAGTTTTTATTACTGTTTGAACGTTCCCGGCGAATATAATTTAAGAGTGTTGTCGGAAGGCACCAACGGCTGTATTGGTGTGTACGACTATCCTACCTCTATTAAAGTGCATCCCAAAGCCAGGGCCGATATATACTGGACACCGGATCTGCCAACCACCAATGATAACCTGCTGACCTTTAACGCCGTGCCTAAATCGGGCAACATTTTATTCTATAGCTGGATGTTCAGCGGAACCGGTGTGCAGGGTTACGATACCTCTTCGGTAAAAAACCCGCAGCGCAAATACGAAGATGCGGGTAAATACCCGGTAATGCTGATTTCCACCACTGATTTTGGCTGCGTGGACACCACCGTTAAATTTGTAGAGATGAAGGATGAGCTGAATGTGTTTATTCCTAATTCATTTACGCCCAATAACGACGGTATCAACGACCTGTTCCAGGTAAAAGGCCTGGGCTTTAGAATAGAAAGCTTTAACCTGGAGGTGTTTGACCGCTGGGGCCATTCCATTTACTTTACCAAAGACGTGAACAAAGGCTGGGATGGCACCATTAAAGGCCAATCGCCGATGGAAGGCGTGTACATCTATAAGGTAAGGATCATTGGCGCCAATGGCGAAGGCCGGAAGGAATACATAGGTCATGTGACGCTGCTGAAATAAGCAAGGTTTCTTAAAACTTTTTATAAGTCCTCCTGTTGTTTTAACAGGAGGATTTTTATTTTTAATCCGGCAGAAAACACCATACCTTATGAAGCAATACCACGACCTTATGCAGCACGTGCTGGACAGCGGGGCTACCAAAACCGACCGTACCGGCACCGGCACCATCAGCGTATTCGGCTACCAGATGCGCTTTGATCTGCAACAGGGCTTCCCGCTGCTGACCACCAAAAAGCTGCACACCAAAAGCATTATCCACGAGCTGCTGTGGTTTTTAAAAGGCGATACCAACATTAAATACCTAAAAGACCACGGCGTGAGCATTTGGGACGAATGGGCCGATGCCAACGGTAACCTGGGCCCCGTGTACGGCTACCAATGGCGCAGCTGGCCAACGCCCGGCGGCGGGCACATCGACCAGATCAGCCAGGTGATAGAAATGATCAAAAAAAATCCCGACTCGCGCCGGCTCATTGTAAGCGCCTGGAATGTGGCTGATATTAATCAAATGAAACTGCCGCCCTGCCATGCCTTTTTTCAGTTTTACGTGGCCGATGGAAAATTGAGCTGCCAGCTTTACCAGCGCAGCGCCGATATTTTTCTGGGGGTGCCCTTTAACATTGCTTCATATGCGCTGCTCACCATGATGGTGGCGCAGGTATGCGGTTTGCAGCCCGGCGATTTTGTGCACACCCTGGGCGACGCGCATTTGTATTCCAATCATATTGAACAGGCCCGGCTGCAATTAACCCGCACGCCGCGAACGCTGCCTATCATGAAGATCAACCCTGCAGTAACCTCTATTTTTGACTTTACTTTTGAGGACTTTGAGCTGCTGAATTACGACCCGCATCCACACATTAAAGCGCCTGTAGCCATTTAATTATTACATTATGATTGCCACCATTTTTCACCTGGGCCGGGAATTCAAGATCGATCTTTTTAAGCCGATCGATATTTCCATTCCTTTAACCGACAGCCGGAACTGCGCCAGCGCCTGGTATGTAAGCCCTATGAAGCTGGAGCCGGTGGTAATGGGCGAATGGGTGGGTGATGTAAACAAGGGGGGAAGCGTGAATTTCAGGAACATTAGCTTTAACCCGCACGGTAACGGCACCCACACCGAATGCGTGGGCCATATCAGCAAAGAGTTTTATACCATCAACAAAAGCCTTAACCGGTTTATGTTTGTGGCCGAAGTGGTGACCGTGCTGCCGGTGCAATTGGATAACGGCGACTTTGTGATTACCCGTGGGCAGCTTGAAACGCTGATACCAGAAGGGGTTAAGCCCGAAGCCCTGGTAATAAGGACCCTGAGCAACAGCCTAACAAAACTCACCACCAATTACAGCAACACCAACCCACCGTATATTTTAAAGGAAGCCATTGAACTTTTGAACGAGCGGGGTGTGATGCACCTGCTGATTGATATGCCCAGCGTGGACAAGGAAGTGGACGGCGGAAAGCTGGAAGCACACCACGCATTTTGGAATTACCCGGCCGATGCGCAGCTGCACAAAACCATCACTGAATTTATTTATGTGCCCAACGAAGTGTTTGACGGCACCTATATTTTAAACATACAGATTGCACCGTTTGAGAATGACGCCAGTCCCAGCAAACCGGTATTATACAAGGTATTCTAGCCACTAATTACACGAATCTCACTAAGCAAAAATAAAACTGTTTGGTGACCATTGGTGCAATGGTGGCGACTTACATCAATGATTTTTTCTTAAGAAACGCTCGTCGCTCAGGCTCAGCAAAAAACTTTCGAGATCCCTTTTTTCGTTTTCGCTTAAGCCCAATGGCCTGCTTAACAGGCTGTCGCGGTTAATAGCGTTGCTTATAAAACGATCGGGTGTGTCGTAATAATCAATCACCTGGCGCAGCGTTTTAAACATGCCGTTGTGCATGTAGGGCGCTGTTTGCGCAATGTTGCGCAGGCCGGGCACTTTAAAGGCGCCCAGATCTTTTGCCTGATGGCTTATGGAAAACCGTCCCGCATCGTTAAGCGTTTTGCCATTGTATAAGCCAATGTTCTTAAAGCGGTCGTTGCCGGTAAAATCAACACCAAAGTGGCAGTCAAAGCAGCGGCCTTTGCCGTTAAAAATATCCAGTCCGCGCCGGGCGCCGGCGCTGAAGAGCAGTGTGTCGTCTTCCTTTATGTATTTATCAAATGCGCTTTTGCCTGTTTCCAGCGTGCGTTCGTAAGCCGCTATGGCAGCTGCCAGCAATTCTTTGGAAGGTGCTTTGCCGTATACATTCCAAAATGCCTGCCGGTACTGTGCACTGGCGTTGAGCCGGCCAATGATGAGGCTTAGCGGCATATCCATTTCCACATGATTTTCAATAGGCCCCAGGGCCTGCTCTTCGAGACTTTCTGCCCGCCCGTCCCAGAAATAAAAATTGCGGTCGCCCTGGTTCATGGTGCTGGGCGTGTTTCGATGGCCCAGGCGGTTGCGAACGCCTTTGCTCAATGCCACGTTGTCGGCAAAGGCATATTGCGGCTTGTGGCAGCCGGCGCAGCTCAGCGAGCTGTCGCGCGACAACAGGGGATCAAAAAAAAGAGCTTCACCCAATTCGGCTTCGGTAACAGGAGGCGGATCTTTTTTTACACCGCACGCAGCCAGGAACAGCAGGCATACAAACCATGCACAGATGCACGTGATAAAAGGCAAATTACCGGTATGTTTTGTTGTGTTTTGAGGATGAGCGTATTTCATTCTTTTTAACTGTGCGCAATTGCGTTTTGCGTAAAAATTAAATACTTTTAAGAACTCAAAAGTATTAAAATAACACGAATTTTCGCGCAAATGGAGGACACGGCCCGGAAGGAGCAATCACAAAAAGAACTGCCGTTTAATAATTTATTTTTGAATTCAGGTTATGTTTCGGGTTTTAACGACTGGTGGATGTACATGGCCACTCTTTTTATCACTTTTGTGTGTTATGCCATAGCACCGCTGCTAACAGCCGCCCCAATTGTAGTGAAGGCCAAACAAAACGGAGTGGACCTGGAGGCGCTGACGCGCGATCCGAACAAGCTGTTTAATTACGAGTACATGCAGGTGGATAAAAACCTGGTTTTGGCCGCCCTGCTGGGTATTTTTGTGGTTACGGCCGTTGGTTTTTTGCTGTGCATTTTGAAACTGCATAAAAAAACCATTACCAGCATTTTAAGCGGCTATGAAAAATTCCGCTTCCGCCGCTTCTGGTTTGCCTTTGCCGTGTGGGGCGCACTTCTTGTTATTACCGTATTGGTTTCGTATGCCATCCAGCCCGAAGAATTTAAAATTGATTTTAACCTGCCGGGCTTTTTAATTTCAACGGTTTTAATGCTGGTGTTTATGCCCATTCAAACCGGTGTTGAGGAGGCCGTTTTTCGCGGCTACCTGGTGCAGGGGCTTTCGCAGGTGTTTAAAAACGGGTTTGTGCCGGTGCTCATCACCTCCCTGTTTTTTGGCGCGGTGCACATGAGCAATCCCGAGGTGCGCGAATACGGCTGGGCCATTATGCTGGTGTATTACGTGGTCTTTGCCCTGTTTATGGGCTGTCTTACCTTACTCGACGAGGGCCTCGAGCTGGCCTTTGGCATCCACTTCGCCAACAATTTTATCAGCAGCATTCTCATCAGCGTACCAGGTTCTGTATTAAGAACCTATTCTGTTTTTGAAACCAAAAGCGGCGATCCCCGCTCGGAAATTGTGCTGTGGTTTTGCATGGCACTGGTTTCCTTTATGATCTTCTGGTGGAGGTACCGTTGGAAAAACTTTAAATTAATAATAAAATAAAAGCGTATGAAATCTGGTTTTTTAGGCTTATTTGCCGGGCTAGCCCTTAGTGCAGGTGCCGATAACGATTACCACTATTCGGTTGATCTTACCAAAGTGACCAACGATAAGGTGGCAGTGCAGCTCACCATTCCTGAGGTTAGCCAAAACGAAATAGAGTTTGCTTTTCCGGCCATGGTTCCGGGCACCTACGAGGTGTATGACTTTGGCCGATTTATTTCCAATTTTAAAGTAAGCGGCAAAAACGGGGCAACCATTACCGTTACAAAAACCGATGTAAACACTTATAAGCTGTCGCCCGCGCCGCAAATAGATAAAATTACATACGATGTAGACGATACCTGGGACAAGACGGAACTGCCGGATACCAAAGACAAGATCATCTTTGAGCCGGGCGGCACCAATTTTGAGGATGGCAAAAATTTTTCCATCAACACGCACAGCATGTTCGGGTATATAAAAGGCCTTACCAACCGCAATTTTGTGCTTGAGTTTCAAAAGCCCAAAGGCTTTTATCCATCCACGGGACTATCCAATATCCGCCTGGGCGAATCAAAAGACGTGATCAGCGTATTTGATTACCACGACCTGGTGGATGGGCCCATCATGTATTTTAAACCCGATACGGCAACCGTAATGGTAGGCAATACCAAAGTGCTGGTGGCGTGTTATTCGCCCAACAAAAAAATTACGGCCAATTTTATTTCGGCTACCCTGCAGGAGCTGCTGCATGCTCAGAGCGATTACCTGGGCGGTGAGCTGCCCGTAAGCAAATACGCTTTCCTGTTTTATTTTATCGACCGGCCCACCCAATCGGGTGCCAGCGGAGCCCTGGAGCATTCTTATTCCTCGTTTTACGTAATGCCCGAGCTCGATAGCCTTGACCTGCAGCAGCAGCTGCGTGATGTGGCCGCCCACGAATTTTTTCACATCGTAACCCCGTTGAATATTCATGCCAAGGAAATAGGCGATTTTGATTTTAATAACCCAAAAATGAGCGAGCACCTGTGGCTGTATGAAGGCATGACCGAATATGCCGCGCACCATGCACAGGCCAAAGGAGGATTGATAAACATTGACCAGGTGCTGAACGTGATGATGGGAAAATATGAAAACAGCGTGGAGAATTTTAACGACACCATGAGCTTTACTTACATGAGTAAGCACGTGCTGGAAGAAAAAATACACACACAATACGGCAATGTGTATGAAAAAGGTGCGGTGATAGGCATGTGCTTGGATATTTTGCTGCGCGATTACAGCGACGGTAAATACGGAACGCAAAACCTGATGAAAGACCTGGCCACCAAATACGGTAAAACCAAGTCGTTTAACGATGCCGACCTGTTTAACGATATTGAAAAATTCACTTATCCCGAAATCGGTGCGTTTTTAAGAAAACATGTGGGCGGCACCACGCCGCTGCCGATGGCCGATGTATTAAAACGCATAGGCATTGAATTTGTGAAGGAGAAGGTGAGCAACGAGTTTACCTTTGGCGGCATGGAGCTGAATTATAACGAAGAAACCCGCCGCCTGTTTGTGGAAAGCACCGATGGGATGGATGATTTTGGCAAGGCCCTGGGATACAAAAAGGGCGATGAGCTGAATAAGCTGAATGGCCAGGAGCTTAAAATTGAAATGGCCCGCGATATTGTGTCCGATTATTATAAAACCGTGAAGGAAGGCGACAAGGTAACCGTTGAAGTGTACCGGCCGAAGCGCAAAAAAGGCAAGTATAAGGTGAAAACCCTTACCGCCACCGCCCGCAAGCTGCGCACGGTTAAAAAGAACCAGCTGGCGCTGATGCCGGATGTGAACGAAAAGCAGGCTGCCACTTTAAAAGCCTGGCTGGGGTATAAAGAATAATCACATTTCATAAAAAATTTAAGCAATCAATGCATGAAGCGGATCACAGGAATAATTTTTGTTTGTTGTTTGTTCTTGCCGGGAGTTTTATTCCCACAGGGAATGCCCCCGGGGCAATATACAAGCACCAGTAAAAAAGCCATCCGTCACCTGGAGGAGGGCCGCAAAGCCTTTGAAATGAAGCAGGATGCGCAGGCTGAAAAAAGCTTTTTAAAAGCGCTGGAGGAAGATAAAAATTTTGTGGAAGCGGCCCTGGGCCTGGCTAATCTTTACCAGGTAACCGGCCGGCACGAAGAAGCCGTGACTTACTTTAAAAAAGGCATTGAGATCAATCCTAAATTTTTTCCGAACAGCTTTTATTTTTTAAGCGCGTCGCAGCTGGCGCTGGGTCAGTACCAGGAAGCCAAAAACAACCTGGAGATCTTTTTAAAACTGGAGCGCATCAATCCAAACACCAAAGAAAATGCACAGAAACTATTGGCCAACGCCACTTTTGGCGCCGAAGCCATAAAACATCCCAAGCCTTTTAACCCGGTAAATATGGGTGAGGCCATCAATACAGGAATGAATGAATATTTTGCTTCGGAGAGTGTGGATGGCCGCCAGTTTTTATTTACGCGTCAGATCGAGTATCCCGAAACACCAGGCCGGGGCCCGCAGGAAGACTTTTACATGAGCACCCGCAACAATGGCGAATGGCAACCTGCCGAACCGGTTAACGGGGTAAATACCATCGGAAACGAAGGAGCGCCGAGCCTGTCGGCCGATGGCACTTATATGTTCTTTGCATCGTGTATGGAAGTGACCGGCGACTACGGAACCCCCGACCGAAAGGGCCACGGCAGCTGCGATATTTTTTTCTCGCAAAAGACAAATGGCCGCTGGTCGAGACCCGTAAACCTGGGCCCGCCTATAAATACTGGCAACTGGGAAACGCAGCCCAGTTTCAGCAGCGATGGTAAGTCGCTGTATTTTATCCGGGGCATTGTGGGGCGCGGTGCTATCCGTAATCCAGATATTTACGTGAGCACTATTGTGGATGGAAAATTCACAGAGCCGGTGAGGCTTTCGGATAAGATCAATACGCCGGAGAACGAGGAGTCGGTTTTTATTCACCCCGATAACCAGACTTTGTATTTTGGCAGCAACGGGCATCCCGGCATGGGCGGCCTGGATATTTATATGAGCAAGCGGCAGCCAAACGGAGAATGGGGCGACGCCATTAACCTGGGATACCCGATCAACACGTTTAGCGACGATAACAGCTTGCTGGTGGACCCGGCTGGGAAGCTGGCTTTTTTTGCAAGCGACCGCAAAGGCGGCTTTGGAGGGCTTGACCTTTACCAGTTTGAACTGCCACAGGAGATCCGCCCGGAAAAGATCACTTACGTGAAAGGAAAAGTATACAACGCCAGAACCAAAGAGCCGCTGGAAGCCAATTTTGAGCTGATAGACCTGCAAACCCAGCAATTGGTTACCCGCTCGTACTCCCAAAAAAACGGCGAGTTTTTAGTGACGCTTACCGCCAATAAAAATTACCTGGTAAATGTGAACAAAGAGAGCTATCTTTTTTACAGTGATAACTTTAGCCTGAAAGATAAGGAAGCCGATTTTAACAAGCCTTACCGCCTTGACATTCCGCTGGAACCTATTGATACCGGCAGTGTGGTGGAATTGAAGAATGTGTTTTTTGACGTGAACAAATGGGACCTGAAGCCTGAAAGCCGTGCCGAGCTGGATAAGCTCACCGCATTTCTCACCAAAAATCCTGCTCTGAAAATAGAGCTGGGTGGCCATACCGATAACAGCGGCGATAAAAAAGCCAATCTTACCTTATCGGCCAATCGTGCCAAAGCGGTTTACGAGTACCTGGTAACCACCGGTAAAATTGGTGCCGGCCGGCTGAGTTTTAAAGGTTATGGCGATACCAAGCCCAAAGTGCCTAACACCACACCCGAAAACAAAGCCATGAACCGCCGCACCGAATTTAAGGTAGTTGGAAAATAAATTTTTTGAAACCGATCAGGCCTGAATAAACAGGGCCGGCCGGCCTTCCTTGCATAAAAGCCGGCCGTTTAAACCGGCAAATGAAAAACCGGTTTCGCCCGATCTGTTTGTGTCAATCCCTGTTTATCGGTTCAGGATCAGCCGTTCAACCAGGCGCGTTTGCCCGTTGCTAAACGTAAGCAGATACACTCCGTTGGGATAATCATTTAAATCAAGATCGAATGTGCCTTGTGCAGCCTGCTGATGTTTGGATTCGGCAACCAGCTGACCAAGGCAATTGTGCAGGCTGATGCTGAGATTCTGTGCCCTGGCAAAGCTTGTGCTGATGTTAACGATACCCCTGGAAGGATTTGGCGAAAAGCGGATATGCACTTTTAAATCCTGCGGCCCTGTGAGCCCCAGGGCAAGGGCGCAGTTGCTGATGCTGATAGTGCCGCTTAAGGAACTGGTGCCTGCTGCGTTGGTGGCTACCAGTGTTACAGAGTATGTTCCCGGCGCATTAAATTTAATGGTGGGATTGGCGCTTGTGTTGTTTGGACTGAACACAACCCCTGCTGAAGGCAGGGCCGACCATGCATAAGAGGGCAGGGGGTTGCCGCCGGTTTGGTTCTGTGCAATAATTAGAGAGTCTTTGCAGCCGGTGGCCGGTATCGAAAAAGCGGCCACAGGTGCACTCATGCTGCACAGGCTGGCCGAGCTGGCGTTGAGCAGGCTCCGGTAGGTGCCGTTTTGCAGGGCAGTTTGCATACGGGTTCTCTGGTCGGGTGTAAACATATACATGCAATTAGCTTCCACGTTATTCATAAAGTTCATGATCATGTCGCCGTAGGGGCCGTTGGAACAGGTAATGTTGGGATAGGAGGGACAGATGGGGTTGGGGGGCGCAGCCTGGGTTGGCGTATCATTGCAATAATCGTTGCCACACGGGGTGTCGCCCCAAATATGCCTCAGCCCCAGCCAGTGCCCTGCCTCGTGTGTCATCAGGTGCCCCTGGTCAAATCCCACTAACAGGTTGCCTGTGTTGCCAAATGCTCTTACCGTGCAATAAATGCCATCGTTTGTTGAATTGCCTATATCGTTGCTCAGTAAGCCGCTTAAACCACTGCCACCCGGAAACGTGGCATTGCTTACCAGGCCGCAGGTACAATCGCTTACCCAAATATTGAGGTAGCGTGTGGTGTTCCAGATAGTGGCAGGTTTAATTAGGCTATCCACATATGATTTAAAATAGAAGGGATTGTTTTGTGCCGCCGGATCGGACCAGCCTTTGGTTACGTAATTGACGCGGTCAATGCCGGGTTCCGGCAGCAGGTTACCGTTGGTATCCCTGGTGGCAGGGCAAAACGTGATGCTGCAGTTGGCCGCACCCACCAGCGAAAAACCGGTGGAGGCCAGGTTAGCCACGTTTACGTTGCTGGCCGAAAAATCCTGGTTCAGCACGGTGAATTGCGAATTAACCTGTGTCTGCGAAATATTGGGAAATGTACCCACGGGTTGGCCTCCATGAATAATGTGTACAATAACAGGAATGGTGTAATTAACGGCCTGCGTTTTACCTGTGGCAAGGCTTGTTTTATAATCTTCCACATTGCTGTTAAACCAGGCGTCCCATTGTTGCGATGGAACAGGCGTGCCGCAGCTGTGTTTGTGCTCTATGGCAGTTTGCGCCCACAGGCATGCTGCCGCCTGCATAAATGCTAGGGTTAAGAAGTGTTTTTTCATATCCGGTATGTTTAAGTTTAATTTAATTATCAGTTATTCCAACAGCAATCATTCAACCATCCGTTTCAAGTCAGCTACCTGCTTAGTACCAGCCGCTCGGCCAGCCGGCTGTGTCCATTACTAAATGTAAGCAGGTACACCCCGTTTGAATAAGCACTCAGGTCGAGATGAAAAGAGCTTTGTGTGGCCTGTTGGTATTTTGACTCAGCAACAAGCTGCCCAAGGCAGTTGTATACGCTTACTGCCAGGTTTTGTCCCTGGCTAAAGCTGGTGCTGATGTTAATTACACCCGTGGTAGGATTGGGAGAGAAATGGATGTGTGTTTTCAGATCCGGTGTCTCGGCAATACCTACATCCAGCGCACAGTTGCTGATGGTGATGACGCTGGTTAATGACGTGCTGCCGGCAGAGTTGGCTGCTGCCAGGGTTACGGAATATGTTCCCGGGATATTGAATTTTATTTTTGGGTTGGCGCTGCTATTGTTAGGCACGAATACAACACCGGCAGTTGGTGTGGCCGACCACACATAACCTGGCGAAGGATTGCCATAGGTTTGGTTTTGAGTTTTGATGAGGGTGTCTGCACAGCTGTTGGCTGGCATTGAAAAAGCAGCTGCGGGTGCGGCAATGCTGCATAACGTGGCCGAGCTGGCATTGAGCTGGCTGCGGTAAGTGCCGTTTTGCAGGGCGGTTTGCATGCGCAGGGCCTGGTCGGGCGTGAACAGATACATGCAGGGATGTTCTGCATAATTCATAAAATTCATAAACATATCGCCGTATGGAAAATTGGAACAAGAGGTGGTGGGATAATTTGGGCAGCCAAAACTGGGTTGTTGTTGCACAGGTGTGTCATTGCAATAATCGTTTCCGCACAGCGTATCGCCCCATATGTGGCGCAGACCCAGCCAGTGGCCTATTTCGTGCGTGGCGGTGTGCCCCAGGTCGAACGAGGGCAGCTGGGTGCCTATATTGCCAAATGAACGGGCGGAGCAGTATACACCATCGTTGCTGCCGGTACCCAGGTCGGTGCCCGGCAAGGCCAAGCCGGTAAGACCAGCGCCGGCCGGAAATGTAGCATAGCCCAGCATACCAAAATTACAGTCAGATACCCAGATGTTCAGGTAGCGGTTAACATTCCAAATGGTAGCGGGTTTAATAACGGTATCCATCAACATTAAAAAATCCATCGGATTGTTTATGGATGCGGGATCGGCCCAGCCTTTTGTCACATAATTGATCCGGTCAATGCCCGGTTCCGGCAGCAATGCGCCGGCAGTATCTCTGGTAGCCAGGCAAAAAGTAATATTACAATTGGCAGCACCCACCAGCGAAAAACCTGTTGAAGCCAGATTTCCTACATTAAAGCTGCTGCCTGAATAATCCTGGTTTAAAACGGCAATCTGCGAGTTGATTTGTGCCTGCGAAAGATTGGGAAATGTGCCTGCAGATTCGCTGCCATGAATAACGTGCACAATTACCGGTATGGTATAATTGGTTGCCTGTGTTTTACCGCTGGCCAGGCCGGCTTTATAGGTGTCAACATGGGTGTTAAACCATGCGTCCCATTGTTTTGAAGGAACACGTGTGCCGCAAACCGGCTGTTTCTGGCCCGGGGATTGTGCCCACAGGCAGGCCCCTATGGATATTAATCCCAAGGTCAATAGTTGTTTTTTCATAGGTATGTTGTGTTAAATTTAATTCAACGCTTTTATTATCAATTCCCCAGTTACGCATCATCCTTCACCAATTATCCATCATGAATCATCAATCATCAATCACCCAATCTACCCCGTGCCTCTTACCTTACGTAAATTCGGTTTTTCGTCTTTAGTGAAGTGATCGATCATGATCCATAATTGTTCAATTTCCTTTCGCAGCATTTCGCTTTTGGCTTTCATCTCGTCAAAGGTTTCTTTTTTCCAATAGTCTCCGGTTATGGTTTCCTTCCAGGGTTTTGTGAAGGGCATACGCGCCTGCTTTTCAAACAGATCGGGCATCAGCCATCCTACCGGCACATTATAAGCAGCTGCAATTTTTCGGATGGTGTTAAAATGGGGCCGGAGCGTTTTATCACCCTCCAGCTTATAGATGGATGCCGGCGATACCTTGCACCTGAAGGCAAACGCATATACCTCTAAACCATAGAAGAGCCGCAGCTCCCTGATTTTTTTTCCGACCGAATCTTCCATGAATAAATGTGTTGCGCTTTTTGAATAAGTCGGTTAAAAACGAAAAACCCCTATTACCCCCGGATGAAAAATATTTTGCCTGTTTCAATTAAAGCAGCTTTATTTTTTGGCGATTGCCAACCGTAGCGGAAATTATTTATTTTTGTATTTCCGCGGATTGCTTCCTTATCGTAATGCTCTGTAATTCCAGGGGTGCCCGGAGGCCTGATACAGCCTGGTATTATGCTGAAAACAGGAAAACTGTTTTAAAGGGCAACCGGTATTAATAATCACACCTGGCTTAAACGCGGCGCACTTATTTTATTTTTTCAGGCAAGCGACATTAAATGGTTAATATGACCGAAAAAGAGTTTAAAGAACTGTTTTACGCCAAATACGAATCTTTTTGTAATTATGCCTGCAGCATCATAAAAGATGAAGCCGGCGCCGAGGATATTGTACAGGAAGTGTTTATTGACTTCTGGAAAAAGCACACCGAAGGAATTGTTGCGTTAAAAACAGAGCGCTACCTGGTGCGGGCCATTAAATACAAGTGCATCGATCATATGCGAAAACAAACGGTGCATCGCAATTATGTGAATGCCACTGCACAGTCTTCTGCTTCCAAACCTTTCCATGAAACGGAAGCCGGCCCGGAAGTGGACCTGCAGCAGGCCATTCAATTGGCTATTGATCAGCTTCCGCCAAAAACCAAAGAGGTGTTTGTGCTGAGCAAAATAAACAAGCTTTCTTACCGGGAAATTGCCCTAAAAATGAGCATTTCGGAAAAAACGGTTGAAAACCAGATGGCGCGTGCCTTCAGGCAATTAAGGAGCACCCTCAGGGAGTACGAGTTTTTTTGGATGCTGATTATTTATTTTATAATAGAGTAGTGGTTTTTAAAAATGAAACGACTGTTATATACCAAAGCCTGCATATAAGTTATGGATAAGATGGATGAAATATTGCTGAAGCACTTTATGGGGCATGCTACCGCAGCGGAGGAAAAAAATGTGGAAAGCTGGCGGGCGAACCACGCGCAGGAGTATGAGGCGCTGAAAAAAGCCTGGTCTGAGCCCTATAAGCCCTCGGGCCGGCGCTTCGATCCCGATACCGCCTGGGCGCGGGTAGCCCGCGAAACGCTTCAGAAACGGCCAGCTACCCTTGCGGTGCGCGGCTCATGGCTTAAATATGGCATTGCCGCAGCTATTTTATTATTGATAGGCATGGCTGTGTTATGGCCCGTTAAATCAACCGCGGACGCGGCCGCAATGGCTTTTGAAAATAATACCGCGCTTCCACGCGAAATAATACTGCCCGACAGCTCGCATGTGTGGTTAAACCAGCACGCTAAAATAAATTACAGCTCCAATAATGGCATACGGCAGCTGAGCCTGAGCGGAGAAGCGTTTTTTGAAGTAACCAAAGATCCGGATCACCCGTTTACAATCAGCACCACGCAGGGTTCGGTAACAGTTTTGGGCACTTCGTTTAATGTAGAAGCCGGCAGCCGCATTACCCGCGTGTCGGTAAAAACCGGCCTGGTGCGCCTTTCGGCGGGCTCATCGGCAGTGGTGCTTAAAAAAAACGAAACCGCTTTTGCCACTCAAAAAAAGGTATCGGATATAAAAACAGCTGCTGCCAATTACCTGGCCTGGAAAACGGGTGAGTTTACATTTGAACGCACCACCCTGCCCGAGCTGGTGAAAAGCCTTAACACCTATTACAAAAACCGCTTTGAATACAGCGGCAGCGACAGCCTGGCCTGTAAAATCACCGCACATTTTAGCAATAACTCGGTTGAAGAAATTGAGCAGGCCATACAGCTGATTTGCGGCACACAGGTTATTCACAAAGGGGGGAAGGTTTTGTTCAGGTAAGTATGAAAACGAAAGGGCTATACCTGTTTTTTTTGCTGCTGCTATACGGGCCGGGCCTGGCGCAAAAAAAAGCGGCGCCCGATACGGTTTTGCTCTCCATCAGCTTTAAAGGCGAAACCCTGAAGAGCTGCATTCATAAAATAGAAACCACCTACCATGTTTTTTTTACATACAATGCCAATGACCTCGAAGCCATAAAGCACCCGGTGACGGGCAGCTTTAACAATAAGCCGCTGAGCGCTGTGCTTATCTATTTGCTTAAAAACACCCACCTGGAATACCGTTGCATAGGCGGCTACATTGTTATTTTTCAAAAAAAAAAAACAGCCACCATCAGTGGATTTATTAAAGATGCGCTTTCGGGCGAAGTGCTTATTGGCGCTTCGGTATTTGTGAAAGACCCTTTTGCCGGCGCTTCTGCCAATGCGTATGGATTTTATTCGCTCTCGCTGCCGCAGAACAGGTATGAGCTTTACGTGTCGGTTCTTACCGGAGAGAAAAAGATTGCAACGTTCGATCTCAGGGCCGATACGGTGTTGAACATAACCGTGCCGGCACAGGTAACCCTTGAAGAGGTGGAGATACAAACAGGAGAAAGCGGTGCAGATGCAGTAGACGAGGCAACCAGGACTGAAAAGCTGGACATGAGCCGTGTAAGTAAAATGCCCGTGCCTTTTGGCGAGCCGGATGTGATGCGGGCATTGCAAACCCTGCCTGGCATACAAACCCCTGGCGAGGTGGCGCCGGGCTATTCGGTGCGCGGCGGCAGCCTGAGCCAAAACCTGGTGCTGCTCGACGATGCGCCGGTGTATAATCCCACCCATTTAATGGGGGCTGTTTCGGCATTTAATACCGATATGATTAAATCGGCCGGGTTTTACAAAAGCAGCATGCCTGCTGCTTACCAGGCAGGCTCCTCCTCGGTGCTCGATGTGCGGGCAAAAGACGGGAATAACCAGGCGTTTCATGCCGGCGGCGGCATAGGCCTGCTCAGTGCCCGGCTTTACCTGGAAGGGCCGCTAAAGAAAGACGGCGGCAGTTTTTTTTTAGCCGGACGAAAATCTGTTTTAAGCGACTTTGTTTTAAAAAGCGGCTTTTATGATCTGAATTTTAAAGTGAGTGATAATTTCGGCGCGCGCGACCGCATTTATGTTTCGGCCTACCACGGCAAAGATTATTTTAAGCGCGACACCAGTGTGACGCAGTGGGAAAACACCACTTTTTCGCTCAGGCACAACCATATTTATTCGGGGAAAATGTTTTCGAACACCTCGCTGGTATATTCAAAATTCAGGGTGGGCAATGGCATTGTAAGCGACGATGGAAGCAGGCGCGCCTCGAGCAGCCAGTTTGTTGAAAATTACATTGCTAAGTTTGTGATGTCCTATTTTCCGCAGCCGGCCATAGCGCTCAATGCTGGCGTTTATGCCAATAACCAGGTGTATTCGCCTTTTGTGTTGTTTCAAAAATGGAATGGGAAAGACAGTACGATAGATTATACGCTGAAGCGGAAGGCTTTTGAAGCCAGTGCATTTGCGGATATGAAATGGACCGTGCGCCATACGTTGCTGGTGCAGGCTGGGGTAAGACTACCCTGGTTCAGGGACAATACAAATGGAAAGGTGTTTTATTTCAGTGAAAAAACAATGAACATGGACAGCATGGAAATAAAGCCGGTGACCTTTAACGCGGTGGAGCCGCGGCTGAGCCTGCAATGGTTTTTGGGCAGCCGCCATTCCATCCGGCTGGGCTACGATCATATTAACCAGTTCCAGCAGCAGTTTCAGGGCGGCTCGCTGTTCAGCATTGCCCAGGTGTGGCTGCCCTCCTCTTCGGTGCTGCAGCCCCAGGTGATAAACCAGTACTCGGCCGGGTATTTTGTAAAGAGCAAAAAAATAATGTATTCGCTGGAAGGGTATTATAAACATATTGACCACGTGAGCGATTTCAGAGACGGCGCGCAGCTATACGGCAACGACTACTTTACAAATACCTCGCTGATCAATATTGAATCGCTGCTTGAGGTGGGAACCGCCACTTCTTACGGGGCAGAGCTTGGCATGAATAAAACGGAGGGCCGCCTTACGGGCTGGGTGAATTACACACTGTCAAAAACCATGTATACGATTAAAACCCTTAATAAGGGCAAGGCTTATCCTTCGAGTCTTGATAACCGCCATGTACTTTCGCTGGGAGGTGTTTTTCAGCTGAATAAAAAATGGGACCTGTGCGCCGCATTTAATTTTAAAAGCGGGCGGGCTTTTTCGTTTCCCGATTCCTACTACAGCTTAAACGGAAGCTACTACGCACTTGTTACCGAAAGAAATAAGGAGCGCACGCCTGCCTATCATCGCCTCGACCTGTCGGCCATTTACCAGCCCGAATCCGGAAGCAGAAAAATCATATCCACCTGGGTGTTTTCCATCATTAATGTTTATAATCAATTTAACCCGGCCTATTATTCCATTGACGGCAAAGACATCACCGGCCATGCCTTGTTCCCGGTAATGCCTTCTGTAAGTTATAACTTCAAATTTTGACACGATGAAACACCTGCTGAAGCTATCTCTTTTTTTACTGCCTTTGTTTTCCTGCGACAAAAAGGTAAAGCTGAAAATAAAAAACCAGGCCAGGGAATATGTGGTTGTTTTTGGCATCGTTACCAACCAGGCCACCACCCATTCCATCACCGTGGGGCTGAGCGAAAATTATGAGGCAGGGCCTGGCGGCACAAATCTGGATGCGATTGTAAAAATGGAATATCCTTTTGGCACCTATGCATTTACAAATGCAGGCAACGGGGTTTATACCAGTCAGCAGAGCTTAATGCCTAACATGCCGTACCGTTTCAGCTGCACTTATCAGTCGAAGCTTTATTCTTACGAAGTGATTACCGGCGGTGAAATGCCAATTAAATCGCTCAGCCTGAACCGGCAAAACGATGAGAGGTACACCCTAACTGCGCGCATCGAAGATTTTTCACCCGTTAATTTTATATTGATGCAGCTGTATGTGGGCGACATTAACGCCAATGCCGATACGGTATGGCAGACTTATAACGAGAGATTCACAAATGTCAATCCTAAGCTGAAATTCCTGGCGCCGTTTGTTGTTTTTGCAGATAGCACCGGCCATTCGGTAATAGATGTAATTAAAAACGCCCCGTTGAAACCAAACGACCTGGTAAAGCTGGAGGTGTATAATATCGATCACGTTACCGGCGGCTACCTGAACCGGCTCACCACGCCTGACAATTACCTGTACGATCCCTTGTCGCTGGCTCCGCCGCTTAATTATTTCGCTTTTTCCAACGAAGCGCTGGGCGTGGTGGTGCCTGCCATGGTTACTAAAAAAATTATAAAAGTGCCTTAGGGTAAATTTCCGGTTACTGAAACAGCCTGCGCCAGCGGCTGAGCACAAACAGTTTAAACAGCAGCTTGTTGTGAAAGCTGTTTTGCGGATCTGTTTTTTCGAGGTTTTTTTCGCTCACAAAATCAAAGCCCGCCTCTTTGATGGATTTTAATAATTGCGGCCGCAGCTGCTGCATCCATTGCTGCATGGGTGTTTCAAAGCCCCTTTTGTCGTAGCGGCTGTATATTTCCCCCGGCAGCTTGTGTTTTAAGGCCTCGCGCAGCAGGTATTTCGAAATTCCCTTCTGTATTTTTTTATTCCCGTCAAACGAAAAAAGCAGGTTAATGAGCCCGATGTCGTCGCTGAACGGGGTGCGGCTCTCTACACCGTGCCACATGCCGCACCGGTCTTCGCATTTTAAAAACGATTTGAGCCGCGTTTCATAAATATCGCTGATGAGCTGGCTGTTTACATCTTTTACATAACTATACGGATTGATAACCTGGCCGCTGCTTATAAATTCGGGCTTTAATAAAAGCGCTGTGTGCTTTAGGCCGAAATTACGCTGGTGCTTGATACGCTCTTTTATGTAAAATAAAAGCGGGGCAGCAATGGTTTTTTTACTCTGGCGTATTTCCTGCATGGCTTGCCACCATTGCCCGTGAGCCAGCAGGTGGTTCCACTTGGCGGCAAAGTGATGGTGGTAGCCGCCAAACAGTTCGTCGGCTCCCTGCCCGTCGAGCACTACTTTTATATTGTTTTTTTTTGCCAGCTCCATCACTTTGTACTGAGCGTAGGTGCTGGTGTCCCAAATGGGAACATCCTGCGAATAAATAAGGTCGTCTGCCTCCTGTATAAACCCTTCAAAGGTGGGTTCGGTTTTAAAATACCGTGCGTTGATCTTATTTGCAACAACATCGGCAAAGCGCTCTTCATTAAATGCCTGGCCTTTAAACACAGAGGTAAAACAATACAGCGGCTGGCCGGTGATGGTGGCAATGGTAACGGCCAGTGCGCTGCTGTCGACCCCGCCGCTCAGGCAGGTGCCCACTTCCACATCGCTGCGCAGCCTCAGCCGCACCGAGTTTTCAAACGCCTGCTCAATTTGTGCAATGAGCTCTTTTTCGCTCAGCGCATCGTTTTTTAAATGTATGTGATCGCCCAGGCGGTAATACGGGGTGAGGCTGATCTGCTTTGCCGTTAATGAATATACAAGGTTGGTGCCGGGCCAAAGCTCTGTGATGTCTTCAAAAAAATTGCTTGTTTTGTTTTCAAGCAGGCCGTTTACCAGGTAATGGTGCAGGGCTTCGCGGTTTATGGCTGCCGATGCCAGGCCGGCTTTTACCAGCGCTTTTTGCTCGCTGGCAAATGCAAAAAAGTAATTGTTGTTTATGTAATAAAAAGGCTTTACACCAAAGCGGTCGCGCGAGGCAAAACAAAGCTGCCGGGTGGCATCGTAGATACAAAATGCCCACATGCCGTTAAAGCGCGATACGCAATCGGTTCCCCACTGTTCATAGGCTTTCAGTATCACCTCGGTGTCCGATTCGGAAATGAAGCTGTGGCCCAGCTGTTTGAGCTCCTGCCGCAGCTCGATGTAATTATAGATCTCGCCGTTATATGTGATCCAAAGGGTTTTATTGGCCGAACACATGGGCTGGTGGCCTGTTTCCTTAAGATCGATAATGGCCAGGCGGCGGTGGGCAAACGCCAGGAAGGCGTCGGACGCCTGTGGCAGCGGCATTTGCGGAATATAGTCCAGGTCGGGCCGGCTGTAATTTGTTTTAAGCGTGTTAAAATACGGTGTGGTGCTCTTTTCGGCGGCCATCATAAAGCCTTCGCCGTCGGGCCCCCGATGGCTGAGCGCGTTGCTCATGCGGATCGCTTTTTCGCCGGCACCGATCCCGTTATTTTCTTTTAGCACTATGCCTGCAATCCCACACATAATAAGGGCTTAATTTACCCACATAAATATTTTTTTGTTGTTGATGTACCGGTCAATGTCTTTATCGAGCAGCAATACGCAAAAATCGATAAAGGGCAATACGCCAAACACGCCGCCCAGGGTGCCAATGTAGGCTACCGGTACATAGGGCGCACAGCCCAGGTAAATACGGTGCAGGCCCACTATGCCAAACGGAAAAGGAAAAGCCAGCAGGGCTGCCACCACTTTTTTGTTCTTTTTTTGGCGGGCTCTCAGCAGCTGCAACAGGGGGCTGGGGCGACTGCCCTCATCAATAACGGTGTGATCGCCGGCAACAACAAACACGGTGTCGGCCGATTCAAAAATAAATGCTTCGATACCAGGGCTGTTTGTGGGCGGAATGGCGGCAAAAGCCCTGCCATTGCAAAAAAATAAGATCAGAAGGATGAAACTGTTTTTAAAACCCACACGCGGATATTTTTGTTAAAAATCGTAATAAAAATCCGGGCAAAAACATCGTTTTGCATAAAAAATCAACAATTTTGTTAATTTATCATGCCACTAAATCCTCACAGTTTAGTTATCTTTACATCCTCTAAAAATTATGACCCTAATAAAAAGTATTTCAGGAATAAGAGGAACCATTGGCGGTAAACCCGATGATGGATTAACGCCTCTTGATATTGTTAAATATGCGTCGGCTTACGGCACCTGGGTGTTGCGCCAGGCCGGAGCGGCTAAAAAAGTAACCGTGGTAATAGGGCGCGATGCGCGCCTGAGCGGCCAGATGGTATCGGGCATTGTAAGCAGCACCCTTATTGGTTTGGGCATTGATGTGATTGACCTGGAGCTGAGCACGACGCCTACGGTTGAAATGGCTGTAACCGAGCTGAAAGCGCAGGGCGGAATTATTTTAACCGCCAGCCACAACCCCCGCCAGTGGAATGCCCTGAAGCTTCTGAATGAAAAAGGCGAATTTATCAGCGAGCAAACCGGGCAGGAGATCTTAAAACTGGCACAGGCTTCGGATTTTGTGTATGCCGAAGTGAACAAGCTGGGCAAGCTTAGTGTGAATAAGGATTTTTTGCAGGTGCACATTCAAAAAATACTGGAGCTGCCTTATGTGGATGTAAAAGCCATTAAAAAAGCTAACTTCTCGATAGTGGTGGATGCCATTAATTCAAGCGGCGGCATTGCCGTACCGGCCCTGCTCGAAAAGCTCGGCATAAAAAACAGCGTCATCATTCATGGCGAGCCCACCGGCAATTTTGCCCATAATCCCGAGCCGCTGCCCGAGCATCTTTCAGACCTGAGCAGCGCGGTATTAAAACACAAGGCGCACCTGGGCATCAGTGTTGATCCCGATGTGGACCGCCTGGCCTTTGTGTGCGAAGACGGCGAAATGTTTGGCGAAGAATATACCCTGGTGGCTGTGGCCGACTATGTGCTGAAGCACCATAAAAAAGGGAACACGGTTAGCAACCTGTCGAGCACCCGCGCGCTGCGCGATATCACCGAGCAGCAGGGCGGCAAATACATGGCCTCGGCGGTGGGCGAAGTAAACGTGGTGAACATGATGAAAGACGCCAAAGCCATCATTGGGGGCGAAGGCAACGGGGGCATCATTCTTCCCGAGCTGCACTATGGCCGCGATGCCCTGGTGGGGATTGCCATTTTTTTAACCCACCTGGCCAAATACGGCAAATCGGTTTCCATGCTGCGTAAATCGTATCCCGGTTATTTTATTTCTAAAAATAAAATTGAGCTCACGCCGCAGATCAATGTAGACAAAGTGCTGGCCGATATTAGGGATAAATACAGCAAGCAGCCGGTGAACACTGTTGACGGTGTGAAAATTGAATTTGACAAGGAATGGGTGCACCTGCGCAAAAGCAATACCGAGCCCATTATCCGCATATACAGCGAGAGCCAGACGGCCACCACCGCCGAGAGCCTTGCTAAAAAGATCATTTCAGACATTAAAGAGATCATCAAAAATTAGTGATCTGAGAACGCTTAACAAAAAAGGAAAGGAAAAACCATGAAAGTTTACCTGGATAATGCCGCCACCACGCGGCTGGATGAAGAAGTTTTAAAAGCCATGATGCCTTTGCTGCTCGAGGATTTTGGAAACCCGTCTTCCATTCACGCGTTTGGCAGAAAAACACGCTCGGCCATTGAAGGCGCGCGCAAAACAGTGGCCCGGCTGCTGAATGTAACCCCTGCTGAGATCTTTTTCACGTCGGGCGGCACCGAAGCCGATAACATGGCCATTGTTCAGTCCATCGAAAAATATGGGATCACCCACGTGATCTCGAGCCACATCGAGCACCATGCGGTGGAGCACACCATTAAGGTGCTTGAGAAAGCCGGCAAAATAAAAGCCAGCTGGGTAAAGATCGACTCGTGCGGCAATGTAGACCTGGCCGACCTGGAGACGCTGCTGCAGAATAACCCACGCAGCCTGGTGTCGCTTATGCATGCCAATAACGAAATAGGCACCCTGCTGCCCCTGAAACAGGTGGGTGAGCTGTGCAAAAAATACGATGCCGTGTTTCACAGCGATACCGTGCAAACCATGGGGCATTATGCCATGAACCTGAAAGACATCAATGTGCATTTTGTTACCTGCGCGGCGCATAAATTTCACGGCCCCAAAGGCGTTGGCTTTATTTATATCAACCAGTCGCACAAAATTTCACCCTTCATCCACGGCGGTGCGCAGGAGCGCAACATGCGCGGCGGCACCGAAAACGTGGCTGGCATTGTGGGCCTGGCCAAAGCGCTGGAGATCTGCTTCAGCGAAATGGAGCAGCACCAGCAGCACATTATGGGGCTGAAGGATTATATGCGCGGGCAATTGCAGGCCAACATTCCTGGTGTTGAATTTAATGGCGAAACCGGCGCAGACAAAGCGCTTTACACGGTGCTCAACTGCCGTTTTCCCAGCCATCCAGATGCGGAAATGATCTTGTTCAATCTTGATATTTCGGGCATTGCTGCCAGCGGCGGCAGCGCCTGCAGCAGCGGCAGCGACCAGGGAAGCCATGTGCTGAGAGGCCTGGGGATTGATATGCAGCGGCCCTCGGTGCGCTTCAGCTTCAGCAAATACAATACAAAAGAAGAAATTGATTTTGTGGTGAAAAAACTGGTGGAGCTGTTTGCCGTAAAAGTAAACGCCTGAGCGGATTATAAATTTAAAAGTATATTTGAAAAAACAATAGTATGAGTGATGTTAAAACAATCATAGACAATACGCAAAGCTCGATGGATAAAACCATTAACCACCTCGAGACGGAGCTTCAGAAAGTAAGGGCCGGCAAAGCAAGCCCCACCATGCTCGAAAACATTTTGGTGGAGTATTACGGCAGCAAGGTGCCGCTGAGCAACACGGCCAGCGTTACCACGCAGGATGCGCGCACGCTGCTGATCCAGCCCTGGGAAAAAAGCATGCTCACACCGATAGAAAAAGCCATACAGGCGGCCAACCTGGGCTTTAATCCGCAAAACGACGGTGTGCTTATTCGCATTATGGTGCCGCCGCTTACCGAAGAGCGCCGCAAGCAATTAAGCAAAACCGCAAAAGGATTTGGCGAAGACGCAAAGGTGGGGATCCGCAACCTGAGGAAAGACGCTAACGAACAGATTAAAAAACTGCAAAAGGACGGCCTGCCGGAAGACGAAGCCAAAGCAGCGGAAACGAAGATACAAACGCTCACGGATAATAACGTAACGAAGATAGATAAGCACGTAGAGCAAAAAGAAAAAGAGATCATGACAGTTTAAGCGCACTGATCGATTACACAACAAATAAAAAACCCGGCCATAAGCCGGGTTTTGTTTTAGTAAGCGGTGAATGTGATCTTATTCTTTTAAAATTTATACTTCAGGTGTTTAGGCTAAAGTAGTATATAAATTATAGCAGGTTTAGGAATCGCATTACTGATCAGCTTTGGACTAAGCTAATTTTACATTAACGGCGTTTAAGCCTTTTTTACCGTCCTGAATTTCAAAAACTACCTGGTCATTTTCGCGGATCTCTTCTTTAATGCCCGATACGTGAACGAACACTTCTTTGCCGGATCCTTCAACTTTAATGAAGCCAAAGCCTTTTGCCTGATTGAAAAACTTAACTGTACCTTTTTCCATTGTTTTATTTTTTATTGTTCCCTTTTTTATTAACTAAGAAACACCACCGGTAAAAAGGGGATGACCCGGCAGTATTTATATCTTTTGTTTTCAAAATCAGTTCACCGCTTTTCCATAAGGCCGCTTTTGTTTAAAAATCCAGTAAAATTTAAATTAAACTTAAACGAACTGCAGGAGAGATGGGTTAGCCGGATTATGTAATAAAAATAATTGTCGTTTTTTAAGATTGACTCAAATATAAAAGAAAATAATAAATCCGCAAAATTTTGTGAATCGGGCTATAAAACTGCGCATTTTACGTAGATAGATGGACTGTAATAGCCAACAAAGAGGCCTTTTACATTAAAATTGCCGGCTTTTTGGTTAAAAATTAACCGGTTATATGGGCATTTGTTTATCAAACGGAGTTAAGTTTCACCGGCTCGGGCCGGCCAGCCGCTTGTAAAGTTATATGCATATTTTACAAAGCGCGGCAGCAACTTATGCTTTTGTAGAATACATTTGCGCGTTTTAAAAACAAACCACAAAAACAAAACCCACATGAAAATCGTTAAAATTATTCCGGCACTGCTGTTTATTACATTTATTATTTCCTCGTGTAAAAAAGGAAAGGATGACCCGTTTTTTTCTTTCTTAACACGCAAGCAACGCCTGGCTGGCGATTGGGAAATGACCAGC
Source organism: Bacteroidia bacterium (assembly GCA_044221905.1). GTDB lineage: Bacteria > Bacteroidota > Bacteroidia > B-17B0 > Aurantibacillaceae > Aurantibacillus. The sequence continues at coordinate 482,461 of JBGAOE010000001.1, read as the reverse complement.
GGCGCGGCCGTCTTTACGTATTACCAGCCCGGCAAGCCGGTGATAAACGATTATTTTAAATTCGAAAAAGGTGCGCTTACCCTGAATGAAACAGAAACCTCGGGCCCGCCCACTATTTATACCGGTAAGTACGCCTTAACACTCTCGTTTAAAAAAGACGGTAAGTTTACTTTTACTGAAACTATTACCGGCACTACCCGTCAACTGCTTACAGGCAGCGGCAGCTGGAATTTTACCTCGGGGGTGGGGCAGTATAAAAATAAGGAATGTGTTACGCTAAAGATCAGCAACGTTTCGGGCGACGGCCCCAACGATCACCTGTTCAACTGCATGTCGTCTGAATTTACCTATAAGCTGATAGGATTAAAAAATAAAGAGATAAAAATGGAAGCGGCTGGCACCAACTATTACAATAGTGCCGACCAGCGTATTACCTATCAAACCAGCTATTCGTTTAAAAGCAAGTAAAAGTGCTGTATAAAACCTTTAAGGTTTGACCGATTGATGCTGTCAAAAACCTTAAAGGTTTTTGCGGAAATATTTTCAAAAGAAATATTAATCTAAAAGCTATCTGAACAAAGGGGCTTGTGGAGGACCAACAACCACCGGCTCAGTAGCCTGCGGTTTGTTTTTTATCCTCTTTTTTAAAGTGCTTACCAGCGAAAACTCAAGCCCTTTATTCCTGTGCTCTTTTAAAGAGCTGTTGGTGATAATATCATAGCTGATTCTGAACACCAGGCCTTTGCATTTAATGCCCAGTTGAAAAATGATAGCGTTTTTATTTCTCAATCCAAAGCCATACATCGGCTCGTACGCACTGCCTTCCATTTTGTAATACATCAGAAGGCTCAGGTTAAGCTCACTGGCCTTTGCCTGGTTCATATACAGCACCTGGGGCATCATGGTAAGCTGTTTGGTGGCTTTATACATGACGCCGCCATGCAGCACATATCTCAGTGGCAGCGGGCTGAAGCCGCCCAGGTAAGATTCGTTGGGTTCGGTGAGGTTATGAATGGCAAATCCTCCAAAGCCCGAAACTTTTTTATTGCGCGAAGTAGCCCGGTAATAAACGCCAAAATTCACGTTCAGCTCGTAGTAGCTTTGTCTTACAAACGTTTCGCCTGAAGGCAGGTTCCTGTCAAAACCATCGGTCGAATTAAATGAGTATTGAGCATCGTAAGTGAAATTTTCGGGATAAATACTTTTGTTGAGCACGCCCACCTGCACGCCTACCGATAAATTATGGTTGCCTTCGTTATCGGCCGTTTGATCAATTAATTTGTAAGCCCCGGTAAGCATGGCGCCAAACGTGTTAAACGAACCTGTGGCAGCTTTGTTATTAAACACATATTGTGCCAGCGAAAATTTTGGGCCAACAGGCTCATCAATGGTAAGGGCAGCGCTTCTGAATGCGTTGGCACCTTTGGTATACTGCCCGGTCTGATCGCGGTAGCTGGCGTTGAACTGAACGCCTTTGTAATCGCCCAGGCGTTCGCCGGTTAAAGCCGGATTTATAAAAGAGGGATTGGCATCGATTTGCGAAAAATGATAGTCCTGCGCCAAACCTGCGGTCAGAATAAAAAAAGAGGCGATTAATATGTATACGCGCGTTTTCATTAATTAAAATTATCTGGTGAGGTTAATCACGCCGTAAAGGTTTATGCGTTTATTTTCGGCTGTTTTTCCTTTCAGCACATATTCGTATACGCCAACAGGCTGTGGCTCCCCGTTAAAGCTCCCGTCCCAGCCAATGTTTTGCGCGGGGGATGTGAACAGCAGGTTGCCCCACTCGTTAAAGATCTTAAATTCCATTTCCACTAGCGGCCCTCCTCTCACTTTCAGCACATCGTTCACATCGTCCTGGTTAGGCGTAAAGCTTGAGGGAACAGCCACAATGCTCGACAATACTACGTTAATGTCGCGGCAATAACTGCTGGTACAGCTCAGGGTGTTATAAGCCGTGAGGCAAACTTTATAGGTGCCTATATTCGGGAAGGTATGAATGGGGTTGTCGATAACCGAAGTTTGACCATCGCCAAAATCCCATGCTACTTTGATGGAGTTGGTGGATTGGTTTGAAAACGAAACCACGGCGTTTGAAACTACAGTGTCTTTAAACAGGGCGGTGGCCGGGGTTGGCAATAATGGATTATAAGGTTTGATCAGCGAGTCGGCACAGCCACCGGGGTTGGCAACCACCAGCTTGATGCCATAAAAGCCGTTGGCCGAAAAAGTATGCACCGGGTTTTGCAGCACCGAGGAGCCGCCGTCGCCAAAGCTCCAGAAATAAGTTGGGCCGCTGGCCGGCGTAGAAAGATTGCTGAACACCAGGCTTTGGCCCGAGCAATCGAGCGTGCCGGTGGTATAGGCAAAATTAGCAGTGGGCTTGTTGCTGATAATAATGGTTTGTGTGGTGCTGCCACTACAGCCCAGGTCGCTGGTGCTTGTCAGGCTCACGGTGTAGCTGCCGGTTACCGAGTAAGTGTTATTGGGATTTTGCAGGGTGCTGGTGTGTGAGTCGCCAAAATCCCAGCTCCACGAAACAACGGAGCCGGTGGCAATGCTGCTGTTATCTGTAAAACGGATATTGCTCATCACGCAGGTGCCTGAGAGCGAGAAACCCGCCACCGGTGAGTCGTTCACCGTTATGTAAGATGGTTTGGTGAGCGAGTCCGTGCAACCTCCCGGCGTTTGTACCACCAGCTTCACCGAATAAGAGCCGCCGGCCGTGTAGGAATAAGAAGGGTTTTGCGCAGCGGAAGTGTTGCCATCGCCAAAATGCCAAAGATAAGTGGAGCCGGGGGCTGCCGTGGAAAGATCGGTGAAGCTCACCGCGGCATTGGCACAGGCGGTGACGGTGCTGGCTGTAAACTGAATGTTTGGCAGGGCGTTGATCGTAACGGTTTTTGTAATAGTACCTTTACAGCCGTCGGTGCTGGTGCTGGTAAGGGTAATGGAGTAGGTGCCCGATGCGGTGTAGGTATGGCTGGGGTTTTGCTGCGTGCTGGTGCCACCATCGCCAAAGTCCCAGCTCCAGCCGGTAATGGGGTTGGTATACGTTGATCCGTCGGTAAAGCTGGTGGCAGAGCCAAGGCAGTTATTGCCCGAAGTGAAGGTAAAGATGGCGTTTACTTTGTTGGTCAGGTTTACTGCTAGGGTACCGGTGGCAGAACATGAGAAATTGGAAGTAGACACCAGGCTTACGGTGTAAATGCCGCTGGCATTATAGTGGTGCGCCGGGTTGCTGAGCGTACTGCTGCCAAGGTCGCCAAAATCCCACAGCGACGAAGTGATGGAGCCCGAAGGAATGGCGGATGTGTTGGTAAATAAAACCGAATCCTTAATACAGTCAAATGAATAGCTGAAGCTGGATGTTGGTGTTTCGTTTACAGTAAATGTTTTTACAACGGTATCCATGCATCCGAGCGATGATGTAACGATCAGTGTAGCAGCCGCGGTGCCGGTGGTGGTATAGGCCGATGAGGGATTTTGCTGCGTGGCGCTGCTGCCGTTGCTGAAATTCCATTGCCAGCCGGTAATGCTCCCTCCCGCAATGGTGGAAATATCGGTAAAGGGTGTGTTTGAATTTAAACAGCCAGGGCCATGATTAAAATTGGCCACCGGTATGGGATTTGAAATTACGGTGCCGGCATTTTTCATGCCATAGGAGCAAAAGTCACCGTTGAGGTAAGCTTCGTAATAAGTAAAGTCGGCATCGGTAATCGGTACACAGGGCGAGGTGAGCGTAAACCGGATCTTTACTATGGGCGCGCCCATTACCACATTTTGCAAAGAGCTGGAGGTAAAGCGCAGGGTAAGATCACTTTGGTTGTAATAGGCAAAAAACTGGAACGTGGGATCAGTGGTCATGTCAATATTGCTGGAGTACGTGAGCTTGGCCGTATTAAACCGAAGCGCATAGTCAACCGCTATGATAAAATCGTCGGACGTAGCGTATACCGGCAAATCGAGATAAGTGGCAGTAATGGTGGCATTGGCCAGATCAAAGAGAATGGAATCGTTGCCGTTGATGATAAGTTTGCTTAAAAGCGGAGGTGTGGAGCTGGGAACCGGTTGCGGTTCGTTTGAAAATAACAAGTGAGAGCTTCCGAGAAAGATTAAAAAAAACAGAACTATTTTAGCCTTCATTACCGCCTTTAAATTTTTTAGTGTTTACCTTTTGCCAAAGTCTGCCAAAGATAGAGGCATGTGTAAAAATCAAGTCTACCGGTAGGTTACCATATGATTAAGGATTTGCACCGGACTTAATGTTAAATTTAACTTTGAAGCCATGGCCTTTGGCCAGTGCGGCAAACAGGGTTTCCACAAAAAAGCTCTCCCGAAGAAGAGCCTGAGCTTTAAAGGAATGGGTTGTAATAAAATGTTGTGTTATCCTTTACGGTTGAAAGCTTGTGGTAAGGCCAGCAGCACGGTAAAAATCCGGGTTGAAATGTTGGTTTTCATAGTTTAAGTTTTTGAGTGTTTGTTTCATTATCGATTTTTAGGAGAAAAAAAAGAGCCTTAGTATTACTAAGGCTCTTTTCGGTTTATTCAGATGACTCTGATTATTTGTTCAGAACCACTTTTTTGATAACAACTGAATCGTTGCTTGAAACTTTCAGGATGTAAACACCGTTGTTTAAGTTTGAAACATTGATTTGTTGGTTTTTGCTGGCAGAAACAGTAGTTTGTAACAGTACTTCTTTGCCGCTGATGTCGGTTAACTCAACTTTAGCATCGGTAGCAGAAGTGATGTTCAGGATACCGCTGGTTGGGTTAGGATAAACGTTTACCGCGCTGTTAGCAGATTGCGAGTGGATACCGGTAGTGCGGTCCAATACTTCAACAGCTACCTGATCACCATTCAAATAACCTTCTAAAGAGTTTAACTGGTCAGCTTCAATCACACCGTTGGTAGTTTCAAAACGGATGTAAGCAACTGGCTGGTTAGCATCGTAACCTGAAAGGTTAGCAGACGTAAACCTTAAAGTTTTGTCGTTAGGGTTAAAGTAAGCGAAAGCTTCGGTAGAAGATGGATAGTTTACCATGGTGTTGTAAGAGATAGACGCGTCGAATTTGGTAGCAAAGTCAACTGCGATCAGCTGGCGTGAAGAAACAAATGATACAGGAACTTCAACAGAGGTTCCTTTTACGATGCTTTTCGACAGGTCAAATACAACTTTATCGCCATTAGGACGCAGTTGTAAAGTACCAGCTACAGTAGCTGAGTTACCGTTAACGTCACCAACCATTACAGCTTTGTAAGTTTCGTGTGTAATAGCAGGGCAGATAGCCAGGTTTTGTACAGTTACAGGTAAGCAGAAAGGAGTAACCGGTACGCGTGATTTTGAGTAACCCACTAAGTTATCGAGTGGGAAAGTAGAAGAGATAGCGTAAGCAGGGTTGTTTTGGATACGCAGTGAATCGATAAATACGTAGTCTTTAGAGTTTACACCCAGTGTGTTGCTACCTGCAGCGTTGTAGTTCCAGGCTTGTTTAAACTCAGGAATAGCGTTAGTGGCGCGTTGGTTGATTTGTGAAGCGTCGCCGGCAGAGATCACACCGTCTAAGTTAACATCAGCAGCAACAGCCTGGTAAACAGTTGGTACAAAAGTAGCAGTGTTTAACAGTAATTGACGCACTAAAGCGAAGTCAAAACCGTTGATTACCGGTTGAACGATGGTAGCAGGAAGAACGTCGCGGTCGATAGAGATTGAGCTGCCGTTCAGGATGTTGTAAGTGAAGTCACCGTTCAGGTTAGGTTGAACCGGAGCAGCCATGGTGTTGGTTACGCATGAAGGTGAGCTACCGTATACATTAGTGATCAGGTAGTCGTTAGGGTTACCAGCGTTGTAAGCAACCGGGCCGTTGTTTAACCAGAACTTCAAAGATGCATTGAACATAGTGTCTTTGTAAGTAGTGTAGTCAGCAGCTGAAGTCAGTTTAGGAGTTACACCGGTAGCGTAGCTTTCTTGCAGTGAAGAAACTGAGAAGTTAGCGGTATCAACCGGGTTGAAGCTGCCGTTTTTGTTGAACTCTACGCAGATGATTTCGCCGTTGCCGGTAAATTCAGCATTGCCAGGAGCGTTGGTGTTGAAGTATACAGAGATATTCATAACGCCGTTGGTGAAAGTGTTGGCAGTGCTAACGATGCTAGGAGTAACCATTGCATTGTTTACAGTGATGTTGCCGGTAGGTGTAACTTTGTTTTGATCGTAGTTTAATACGATGTCATAACCGATTACGTTATCAGCAGTGTAAGTAGTGGCAGCTGAGATAGGTAAGCAGAAAGTAGATTGGGTACATTTTTGCTTAACTGCACCGATAGCGTAAGGAAGAGCATTTGGGTTAGCGATAGACAGGTTCAGGGCTGATGAAGTAGTGATAGCACCTTTGTTGTCTGTAGCTTTTACAGTGATAGCGGCGTTGCCGATAACGCTGGTCCAGGTGTAAGTGTAAGGAGCAGAAGTAACAACACCGATAGATACGTTGTTTACGAAGAACTCAACCTGAGTTACAGTGCCGTCAGCGTCAGAAGCATTGGCAGTGATGGTAACTACTTGTGGAGCAGTAAAAGCAGCTGAAGGCAATGGAGAAGTGATGGTAACTGAAGGAGGAATGTTGTTAACCACGTTGAATGATACAGGAGCAGAAACACCAACAGCACCTAAGTTATCAGTAGCGCTTGCTTTTACGTTATGTGAACCAAAAGCAGCAGTCCAGGTATAAGTGTATGGAGAAGAAGCTACGGTGCCGATAGCAACGTTGTCAACCGAGAATGATACTGAAGCTACAGTTCCGTCAGGATCGTTGGCAGTGGCAGTAAAGGTAACGATATCGCCGGTAACAGCGCCTAATGGAGCAGCAACGGTAACAACAGGAACCTGATTGGCAGCAACTGAGATCACTACGTTGGTAGAAGTAGCGGTAGCACCAGTGTTATCAGTAGCAATAGCGTTGATAGTGTGCGAACCGTTAGCAGCAGTGTAAGTGGCGGTAAAAGGAGATGAAAGATCAGTGCCTACAGAAGTACCATCAACAAAGAATTGAACCTGTGTGATAGTGCCGCTGGCAGTGGCGTTAGCGCCAATGTTCACTAAGCTGCCGGTAACAAAGTTAGCACCGTTTACAGGTGAAGTGATGTTACAGGTTGGAGGAGCTAAAGTTAAACCCGCGAAAACTGTCTCGCCTGGTTGTGGGTTTTTAGCTACGTAAATTTCAGCCACGCCGGTAACTGAGTTTAATACCTGAACGTTGAATTCGAAACCGAAAACACCGTCGGTAGTAAATTGACCGATCAGAACCGAGTTAGCAGTACCGGTACCAACGGCACCACCCAAAGCAGCGATAGAACCGCCGTTTACCAGGAATGAACCACCTGGGGTTTGATCAAAAATAGCGTCCTGGTTGTTAAGACCTAGAGCTGTAGGAACGATAGGTGAACCTGCAGTTAAACCGTCTTGTGCACCAACACCGTTAATAGGAAGGCCATAAGCGCCGCCCGGGTTGTTGGCAAGGATACCTTGAGTGTTACCAATAGAACCGTCGGTATCTTCGTTTTTAGGAATACCCACTTTACCGGCGCAAACACCGGCAGTTGTTAACCATGAGTCGATCAGTACTGTGTTCTTTTTGGTGTTGGTTAAGCTGGTGCCTTGTGGGCCTACAGCCGAACCGTTGTTAGGATCGTTGAAGAATACAGTGGATGTGTTGATTTTCCAATCGTGGTTGGCATTACCAAACATCTGAACGAATTTGTAGTTTGGCGCCATTTGTACGTATACGCGGTAAACAACGTTACCTGCGTTTAACGGTGAAGATGAACCTTGGGCAAGAGCGTTTGCCGCGTCGTTTGCGTCGGTTTTGTAGTATTTTTCTACATAGATATTTTGCAGACCCTGTGCATTGGCCGCAAAATTACCCAGTAAGGCCACACCTAAGCCAAACAGTATTTTTTTTGTTGTTTTCATTTTTTAGTTTGTATATATTTTTTATTTGATTTATTTGTTTGAGTTTACCAACAGTTGTCTGAACAAAACCTCTGAATTTAATGTATGATGCATATCATTGGAAAGAACAGGCTTTTATAGGTTAGCTTAGGCATGTATCTTTCTTATCGCTTTTAAATCCGCTGGTAATGTTCAGACCGCTATTGATAATTTATTTCAAATTAGTTGCAATTGGTTCCGAAAGCCGGAGCAAAGATCAAAAAGTCGTTTACGTCAGTAGTACCGTCTTTGTTGATATCGGTAGGGCAAAATTGGATGCCTTTTGTGCTGCCCAGGAAAGCTGAGTAAGTCCAGGTAGACAGCCAGTTGTCGCCGGATGAAGCGAAAGCGCCACGGTATGGAGCGTTAACGAAGAAGCCGGTAGAAGGAGCAACCGGGCAACCAGTAACACTCAGGGCAGGATTTGGAACCACGTCGTTTTTCACAGTGATAGCGTTGGTGGCAGGGTTACCGGTAAAGCTATAATCGAAACCTGGCAGGGTGTTGCCAACAACGATTACGTTCAGGTCGGTAGTGGTGAACTGGGTGTTGTCGTTAGTGGTAACAGCGGCAACTGAGCTGCCAATGGTTAAAGGATTGGTAACACCAACAAAAGTGTTGCATTTCACTTTCAGGATTTGTGAACCGTTTCCGTTTGTAGCTGACCAGTTGTGGTATGACTCAGAAGCACCAGTACGTGTGCCTAAAGCCTGGATCAGGTTTAAACCGTTTTTCCAGTTAGCGAAAACTGAATTGTAGATCTCACCGCCGGCTAATTCTTTTGCGTTGATAGCAGCAATCGAGCTGTTGTCAGAAGTGATAGTGGTTTTAGCATTGCCGATCAGGGTAACATTGTACATTACAGGGGTTGAGCGTGGGTTGTTGTTTGATTTGTTGTCGTCTGAATCAGCTTCAAAACCGTTATCAGCGTCAAGGCCATAAGTGGAGTTGTCGCCTTTCATGCCAAACAGGAATTGAGCTTTGCCTGACCAGCCTAAATCGTAGTCAAACATATCGTCGTTGCCGAACAGGGTAGTGATGTATTTTACGTTTACTGTGCCGCCAAAAAATTCGATGTTGTCATCAGCGCAGTCAAGAATTTCAACGCGCTCAATGGTTGTGCCGCGACCAACTGATCCTAAGGTTAAACCGTTGATCTCAGAACCTACGCTCAGGATAGCGCCAGCATGACGGATTGAAACATATTTCAGGATACCTGAGTTATCGTTATCGTCAAAAGACTGGCTCGATAATTCGCCTGGCACTGAAGTGGCAGAAGTGTTTACACCAAAACGGTCTTGTACGTTTGAAGATGAGAAACCTTCGATGGTTCCTAAACCATCAGCAACAGCCAGCTTACCGTTACCTGAACCGGCAACGAAAGGACCGTTAGCAGCAAGGCTCAGGTTATTGGTGGCTTTTCCTAAAATTACCACGCCACCCCATTTTTGGTTGGTAGCAACGGCAAACGAGTAAGTGCCATCCATTGGATCAAATTCGTTGGTAAATACGATCGGGCATTCTGCCGAGCCTGAAGCGATGATTTTGCCACCTCTTTCAATAACCAGGGCAGTAGCTTGGGCAGGATCAGGAACACCGGCTACCAGGGGCGCTTGTTTGCCTTTGATGATGGTGCCTGGTTGAATTACCAGGATCTGACCTGAAGGAACATAAATTTTTTGGTCGAGGATATATGTTTTGTCGCAGGTAAAATTGCCGCCCTGAGTCAGCTCTCCACCAGTGGTGCCCGAAACGGCAACAAAACCAGGAAGGGTTGAAACAGTTACAGTTTGACGTGAGGCAACAGGAGGACATCCGCAGCCTGCGCCCAGGTTAGACTGGCCAAAGCTTGGCGAAACAGAAGCAAGTGCAATAGCAGCACCGGCAACTAATTTTGACATTTGTTTTTTTGTTTTCATTTTGTTTTGTTTTTGGTTGTTTTTGGTTTGTATTTGGTTTATCAATAGCCTTAGAAAATATGAGAGAAATAACGAGGCCTCAAATATAGATTGGGTAACTTGCTCGAAGCAAATATTAGCCATTATCAAAATCTTAGATTAAGTTTTGATTTGAACTAATTAACTTGACTTTTGATTGAATTTTGAATTTTTTCGAGTCACAAACTTTACATTGAAAATGTAAATTACCGCGCCTGATTTTTTTATTTTGCTGTATTTGTTGGAAATAAAGGCTTTCAGCCAGTATTGAAGGATTGCCGAGCGGCTTAACATTCGTTAACTACAGAGCAGGCGCTTCGTTTTACATTGTTAACCAATTTTAAAATCGCGCATAAAATTCAATCACTAGTTTCTTTTTTCGACGGTCGAATTGCAGAAAATGAAATACGAAAAAAAATTCAGGAGTAATTGCGCTGAGATGTATAAGAAGCTTCCTGGCTGGTTTATGTGTGGCGTGCCGGCGTTCTATCAAACTATTGTAAGACGTATGCAGCGCATTGAACGTTTCATTTTTAGGTCGCTCCGATGTCGCTGCGTCTCATCAATCAAAGGAATAAAATTTCAGAAAGAGCAAGCCTTGAAAAACCGGAACCATTGGTTAGCGTGTGACGGAGTTTGCCGGGAAGCAAACAACACCGGATGTTATCACTAAAGATGACAGAAAAAGCCAAAACTGAGGCCAAACGAATACAGGTATTTTTTTATGGGTGTATTGGCAATGGGGCTAAGAGAACGCCTGTAGCAGGGCTCGAGCTTAAAATACCAGCGATCGGTAAGCGGGCAGTCTATGCCAAACCCTGCGGTTGCTGCGAGGTTCAGGCGTGAAATATCCCTGCTGGTAACAAATTGTTTTTTCTGATCCGAATTGTTCGCCTTTGAGGTGGTATGGCTGTTTAAATAAATGTTTGCCGAAAGGCCGGCGCTTAGAAAGAGGTTTATTTTTTTATGTAATAAATAATAGCTGGCTTTAACCGGCACATCCAGGTAATAATAGTGGTTGTTGAAATTGTTACTTTCAATTGCTTCGTACTTTTTTGTTTTTTCACCTTTGTCGGCAAAAAGCAGGCCTGAACCCAGCACTAAGTTTTTATGGATGTGGTAAGTGATGTTAAACCCTGCTGTATAGCTGTATTTGGCTGTTTCGAGGGTGTCGTAAACATCTTTCATCCAGCTGTCTGCAGCGCCGGTTTTTAAAGTCCTGTAGCTATAGTCTGGTGAGAACGAAATCCCAAAGCCCAGCTTTCCATAGCGAATCGAATCTCCTGGCTGGCTCAAAGCGGTGAGTGTTATAAAAAACAATGCGAATAAGGATACAGTCTTTTTCATTTTAATGTGTTTAATCTTTTACACAGCGTATGGCCAGCCCATAATTTTTGTCGACATAATACCTGAAAATGGTAGTGCGGTAAGATGAAATGTTGCGGTACCAGGCAGCACCGGTATTTTTTTCGGTCGCTGTCCACCAGTAGCCTGTTTGCAACACTTCTCCAAAAGCGCCGTTAAAAAGCCTGCAGCCACCCGGAAGTGCAGAAAAGCCACTTTCATTGGTTCCAAAAACGGGCGATTTGGCCGGCCAGCCCTGCGAAGATTTGGTAATTACCTTGTAACTCTCTTTTTCGCCGCGCCAGCTTGTTTTATCGGTTTCTGCCTGGCTCATGCCCAATTCTATTTCTAATATTTTCCATTCCTCGTCGGTTGGAATGTGCCAGCCCGCGGGTGCAATTTTTTTACTGCCATTAAGCGCATGCCAGTTGTATAACAACCCAAACCGGCCATCGGCGCTGCAAAAAGCGCCCGTGTTTTTTCCGGCCCAAATGCTGTCGAGGTCCGTTACTTTTACCTCGGTAATAGCGGTGCTGTCGTTATAGGAGCGAACCTTTAAATTTTCGCTCATCCACCACTGGCTGCCTATTTTCACGGTCCCGTATACATTTCCGTTCACATCGGTCACGGTGCCTGTTTCGGGTGTTTTTTCCTTTTTGCTCTTTTTACCGCAGCTGTAAATAAGGACAGCCGTCAGAGTCAAAAATATGCACAAAACCAAAGAGCTTTTATATTGAGTGTAATTCATGTAATGCGCCGGATTTAATTTTTGAAAAATTGTTTGTTCACCACCTCGTTCCCTATGTTGATCCTGATAAGGTAAAGCCCGTTGTTTAATTCAGAAAGGTCTATTTCCTGATTAAGAATGCGCTGACTGGCACCAAGGCTTTGGGTTACTACCTGTGTGCCAAAATAGTTGTAAACGGTGTAAGAAATGGATTGCTTTGTACCGCTGATCACGTTCAGGTAAAGCGTGCTTTGGGCGGGATTAGGATGTATTTCGCAGCTGAACGCAGATTCGTATATGGACGGGCAAACCACGGTAATGTCGCGCCCGGCACAGGAGCCCGGGTAACAGCATAACGACGGGATTGAAAAGTTTACATTGGGATCAAAATTGCACGCCATGGTATCGCCGCAACCAAATACAATGGGGTGTTTGCAGGAATCGGCACTGGCACATTCAAAATTGGCGTTGTACTCAATGTAGTTTGGATCTTTGCAGCCGCAGTCCGGCGGTGGAAAAGGATATTTTAAAAAGCTGTTTTTCTTTTCCTTTTTCACTGTCAGCAAGGTGTCGTCGTTGGCCACATAACGCACCGTGTCGCCAATGCCATCCAGCAACACGGTGAGATTCAACTCGAACTCAAGCTGGCCGCGCGTGGTGAGCTGTGCCACCAACACCTGGTTGCTGTCGGGAATCACGCCGGTTACACCCGAACATTTGAGAAAGGCGTAATTGCTTACAAATTCGTTTTTTAGCTTAACCGAACCAAAAATGGTGGTGTCAATGCCGGAAGAAAAATCTTTTATGCCATAATGGCTCCAATTGGTTGGTATGGGTGTCATGGTACCAATGCCATCGGCAACCGTAAGCGGAAGGCCCATGGCGCTAACGGTGTTGGAAAGCAAACCATTGCTTATAGCAGCGCTTCCACCATCATTATTGGCGCCACCCACAAACGATCCGTCGGTATCCTGCGGTTTTAAGATCCCAAAATAAGTAGTACCGGTGAGAGTTTTGGCGGCTTGCCCCAGTGTGAGCCATGTATCCACTCCCACGGTGTTTGAAGAGTATGTTCCTTTTTTTAAATCTTTGGGAAATGTTTCGCCGTCTACGTTATTAAAAAACGGCTTTGTACTCGAAAACCTGAGGCGATGGTAGGCGTCTCCATAAATTTCAATCAGCTTGTTTCCGGGCTTAAGGTCTACGTAAATCCGGTAGGTCACCGATCCTGTGTCCAGCTTATTGCCACCGTCGGTGTCGGTGGAGTCAAATTTGTCGGAAATGTAATAGGTTTCCACGATCACCTTTTCGATCTGTGCATGCCCGGCACCCGATGTAAAAAGGAAAAACAGGAAGAGAAAGTATAAGTTGTATTTCATTTTAATGTTGTTTTAAAACTTGTAGGCCACGCTCAGTAAATAGTTGGTGCCGTACCTGAATTTGTCGTAGTCGGCATTGGGCTGCCCCGGTATTTTATAGGTTCTCCTCACCGGTGCATTCAAAATATCTCTTACGGTAATGCTGGTGCTGAAATGTTTGCCCAGCGTTTTACTCACTTTAAAATCGAGCGTGTGCCGCGGCATTTCATATACATCGGGCCGGCCTTTTATAATGCCGGTAATAACCAGGCGCGGGCCCTGCACATTGTAGCTTAGCGTGGCAGTTAAGCCCAGGCTGTCGGCAGTATAAGCCAGGATGCCGTTTACCAGGTAGGGTGCCTGGCCAAACATGGGGCGGTTTACGGTATCAACCGGCACGGCTATTTTAAAGCCATCTACAATGCTGGTTGCCTTGCGGATAAATTGTGAGTTGGAGTTTACAAAGGTGACGTTTGCCCTTAATTCAAAATGTTTTGTGAGCGATTTTTTTCCTTCCAGCTCAATGCCTCTTACCGATGATTTGTCGATGTTATCCCAGGTGAGGCCCGAGGTGCCAAAGCCCATTTCAATGTGGTTTTTAAAATCCTTATAAAATACGCTTAAGGAAACATTGTCGCCATTTTTAAAATACGATTCAAAGCGGAAGTCGTAATTTTTTATATGAACGGTTTTAAGATCTGAATTGCCATACAGTAAAGTTCTGAACTCGTAATCGTAAATAGCCGCATCGTTCAGCTCGCGCATGCTCGGGCGTGCCACTGTCTGGCTGTAATTTAAGCGAAAGTTCATCTGGTTAACCTTGTTCTCTTTCAGCTTAAAGATCAGGTTGGCGCTTGGTAAAAAATTGGTTTCATTAATGTTTGCCGGGTTTACAAAAGGAAACCCATCTGCGTTTGCGCGGCGTATGTCGTTCTTTTCATAACCCAGGTTATGAAACTCGGTGGCATCGGCAAAAATGCTGGCTTGCTCTATTCTTACACCACCCGAAAAGCGGATGAGTGGGATAAAAGAATAATCGACCATCACAAAAGCCGCCTTAACAGTGCTTTTTCCGGTCGTAAAATTCCTGGGCAGCACTTCGCGGGTATAAATAAGGTTTACACTGCTGTTGGTCAATACAAAGCTCGATGGGTCAAGGTAATTGTTGATATCCGCCTCCGATGTAAAAACAGCAGGTATGTTGCTGTTACCGTATTGAAGGTAATAATCGTAAATGCGGGTGGAACGGTCGTTTTGCTGGTAGGCGCCGCCAAATTTCAGTTTGCGCGTGCCGGCAGCGGTGGATTTACTGATGGGAAGCTCGGCCGAGAGCCGCGAATCGAAAAGATTATCGGACAAATACCTGTAAAATCTGCTCACGCCGTTGCCAACCGTGGGACCAAACAGGATGTTGGTGATCTCGCCGGTTGAGTTATCGCGCTGGTAAGCGTATTCAATTATTTTAAAATCGGGTGCTATGCTGTTGGCTTTTGTGTAAGAGGCGTTAAAATCGATCTTGATTTTCGGACCGGAAATAAAATGTTCGGATTTTACCTGGTAAATTAACTGCTTGCGCTGTTCGTAAAACTGCTGGTTGCTGTTCCGGCTTTCCTGCTGCCGGCTGGTATCGGGCTTGGTGACGTAATTAGCCACATCGTTGGTGCCGGTGAGGTTAGGCATAAACAAAAACGAAAGGCTGTTGTTGCCATTGAATTTATAAGCCAGGTGCAGCAAGGCGCTCCAGCCATTTGTTTGCCGGCTTATAAACGCGTTGTCCTGAACCTCCCAGGGATAATCGAGCTCTTCGGCGCCTTTACGTTGCGAGATTCCGTTGGGATCGTACCTTACCGAGCTGCCGTACCGGAAACCGAATAAGTATCCCAGCGATCTTTTAAATAACGTGGTTTGATCGCCCACGCTGAAGCTCTGTGAAAAATTGAGCGGCGCTTTTCGTTTTAATGTATTCCAGTTGTTTTTAAAGCCATTGTTATAATCGGTTCCATCGGGGTAAAGTTTTGAAAAGGCTTTTGGTTTATAGTCTTTTACATAGGTGGCAAGGGCTGCATTGTAAGCCGCCGTATTGTTAATAAGGGCGGGTGCCAGCAAACCCAGCTGCACCAGGCCCAGCTTAAAATAAGTGGTTCCGTCGGTACTCCCGTCCTGCCAGCCGGTTACCCCCATGGCGCCATAATATCCACCCAAGCCAAGAGCTACCATTTCCTCATAAGAAGTAGGGTTCAATACGGGGTTATTCAAAACGCCATCGTGGCTCCTGTTCCTCAGCCCTTTATCATAACCCAGCCAGTCGGTTGAGCTGCGGTCGGAGCTGATAAAATCCTTAAAAGTGGTTTGGGCATTGTAGCCTACCTGCGTTTCTACATTAACAGTCAATTTGTCGGGATAATCTTTTGTTTCGACTGAAAGATAGGCGCCCGACCAGTCGCCCGGCAGATCGGGGCTGGCGGTTTTAGTGATGATCACATTATCCACCAGGCTGGCCGGGAAAAGGTCCAGCTTGATGTTGTTTGTAAGCGGATCGAGGGTGGGAATCCTCGATCCGTTTAATGTTGTTTTTACGTAACGGTCGCCAATGCCACGCACGGTGATAAGCCCGCCGCTGGTAGAAACGCCCGATACCCTTGCCACGGCTGCCACCACGTTGGCATCGCCGGTTTTTTTCATTGTTTCGCTCGATATGTAATCAATGCTGGTGGCCGAGTTCTTTTTTATGTTTTCCATAAAATACTCGTTGGCTTTTACCTGTTTGGCTACCACATCCACTTCCTGCAGCTCGGTTTGGCTCGAAAGCAGGATATGGTTTTTTACATACACCTGGTTTTTAGTCAGGGCCGGAATGGCCAGCTCGGCTGTTTTGTAGCTTACATACGACACAATCAGCGTTTGCGGATTGTCATCCGGTATCCTGATGGAATAATTGCCGTCAAGATCGGTGAGCGCACCTATGGCTTTATTTGATTTTAAGCTGACGGTGACCCCAATAAGGGATTCGCCGCTTTCATCGCTGATCTTGCCACGCACAATACCCTGGGCAATGGTAAATGAAGTCGAAACAAAAAGAAGAACTGCTAAAACGTGGGCTTTTTTCATCAGTCCGCTTATTCTTTAACAACTTTACGGGTGCTTACGGTTCCGTTCAGGTTTATGTTCACAAAGTAAAGTCCGCTGTAAAATCCTGTCATATCAATGCTTTCAGCAATATTGCCGGATGCTTTTTCAAAGCTTTTGCTGAGCACCAGCTTGCCGGTGGCATCATACACTGAATAGGCGTTGGCGGCATTTTCTTTTACGTTTATAGCGCTGATGGTGAACATGCCTTTGGTTGGGTTTGGATAAACCGAAAGCAGGGTTTGGTCGCCGGTGGCGTTAATTACCTGCAGGCCGGTGGCAGTGCCGGTGCCGGCTGACGAGTAACCAAGTGCCGGAACGGCCGTTTCGCTTGCTGATGGGTTGCTGGGCACGTACACTTCGGCTACATTGGTCACCGTGTTGGAGATCTGAACGTTGAGTGAAAAGCTGAATACACCATCGGTTGTAAACTGGCCAATAAGTACGGCGTTGGTGGTGGTAGTGCCTACCACGCCGCCCAAACCGGCAATAGCGCCGTTGGTTACTGAAAACGTGCCGCCGGGGGTTTGATCAAATACATCGGTTGAATTGCCAAGGCCCAATGCATTTGGGGTGAGCGGCGAGCCGGTAGCTAAGCCATCCTGTGCTCCGCTGCCATTAATTGGAGGGGCGTATGCGCCACCCGCATTGTTGGCTAAAATACCTTGCGTGTTGCCGATAGAGCCATCGGTGTCTTCGTTTTTAGGCACGCCCATTTTTGCAGCGCAAACGCCGCCAACCGAGAGCCATGAATCAATAAGGGTAGTGTTTTTTTTAGTGTTGTTAAGGCTGTTGCTTTGTGGGAAAATCTGCCCGTTGTTGGGGTCGTTATAAAAATTGGTAGTGGTTTTAAAGATCAATGGGTGCAGCACGTTTCCAAGCGCATCCTGGTTTCCAAACATTTGAACAAACTTATAGCCCGGGGCCATATCCACAAATACCCTGTATGTTACCGATCCCACGTTTAAAGGCGATGCGGCACCGTTATTGGTGGCATTGGCAGCATCGGCCGCGTCTGACAAGTAATATTTTTCTACAATAATTCCATCCAGGCCCTGGGCCTTAGAAAAGGAAACCGCTGCCATCAGCGCAAAAAATAAGGTAATTTTTTTCATGAAGTGTTGTGTTTAAGTGATTGATTATTTATGGTTTGTTTTTTTTTGTTGCGGGTTTATTATTTTTTGAAGCCGTTAGTTTGCCGGCCCTGCTGTTATAAATAAGGCAGGGCAGTGTCATTTCCTGGTCTACAGCATTCCTGGCCACATAGTGGGTGGGAATGTCGTTGGCCTTGCCTATTTGTAAATTCAGCTCAAACGACAGCTCGCCGTCGGTGGTCAGCTGCGCTATCAGCACCCGGTTGGTGGTTAGCGAGTCGGCCCCTACGGCACCGCCCAGGCAGCCCCAGGCGCCATTCCGGGTGGCAAATACAGAGCCTTTTGTTTTATTAAAAAAAACCATGGCGGCCGAATCTATTCCGAAAAAGGCGGGGCGAGGAACATTGCCGCTCACCAGCCCATCGCGGTTTTTGATCGGTATTCCCGCTGATTTATGGTTTGCCTGTAAAAAATTTCCTTCGTGTGCAATCGTTTCCAGCGAATCGTCCTGTTCCTTTAAAATGCCGAAATAATCTTCGCCGGCGGCGCCGGCCGACAGCCAGGAGTCGAGCATCACGGTATTCCGTTTCAGGCTATGACGTGGTATCACATTCGGAACCTGATTGCCGATGTGCTCGTTATTAAAAAAAGAGGTGGTGGTTTGTATTTTCAGCTCATGGCCTGGCATACCGTAAGCCGCATAAAACCTGTAGCCGGGCAGCAGGTCCAGGTAAATTCTGTAGGTAACAGAGCCAACGGGCAAATGGCCGCTCACGTGTGATGCAGCTGTATCGTTTGCATCCGATACGTAATATTTTTCAACGATAATAGTTTCAAGGCCGTTTTGGGAGCTTAAAGCCGCAAAAGGGCTTAGCCCTATCAAAAAAAGAAAGAGTAGAATATTTTTGTAAATGCTTATTGTTGACATATTATTAAACAGCGCTTGTTAATAGTAAGCTACAAAATTGAAGATTTAAAGTAGGCTCTTCATTAATTGAATGTTATGGCTGTAAGAAGATTAAACTGTTTATTTCTTTACATTGGGCAAAATCCTGAACACTTCGTTATCCAACCCGGTTCAATTAATTTTCATGGATTGCTTCTGTTAGCAGCAGCTGGCACCAACAGAAGTTCTGTTACAGAGCAATAGAACCGGTGAGTGAAACCGCAATAAAATATTTACAAATTAACCTAACCGAAGTAATAAACATTAACACTGTAACTTAGGCGGTAATTTTAATTTGTGGTCAAACCGGCCACGCCCATCGGGGAGCGCTCAAGGATAAAAGCTTGGATTTAGCGGAGGGATGCCGGGGATACTTAAAAATTCCAAATGCCGAATATTCCGCTAAATTTGTGTAAAGGCAAACCAATGAACCACGGTATCTATAACCCTGCATTGCCGCCCGTTCAAATTCACGGTCACCGCGGAGCGCGTGGCCTTTACCCCGAAAATACCATTACCGCTTTTACCGAAGCACTCAGGCTGGGGGTTGATGCCCTTGAAATGGATGTGGTGATCTCCGCCGATGGCCAGGTGGTAGTTTCGCACGAAGCGTGGATGAATCCGGTATTTTGCACGGCACCCGGTGGATTTCGGGTAACCGGCGATCGCGAAAAACACAATCTGTATAAAATGAATTATGCCGAGATTGCCAGGTACGATTGCGGCAGCCTGGGCAACCCGGAATATCCCTTGCAAAAGACCCTGCCCGAACGCAAACCACTTTTGAGCGAGGTAATTGCGGAAATGCAGCTTCTTATAAAAAAACTGCAGCGACCGCCGGTGCTTTATAACATCGAGATAAAAACAGAATCGCCGGTTGGCATGTTCAATCCCGGGCCTGTCGAATTTGTGGAGCTGGTGCACCGCGAAGTAAAAAAAGCACAGCTGTTTCAGCAGGTGCACCTGCAATCGTTTGACATAGCTGTTTTAAAAGAAATAAAACAGCGGAATATTCCCGTATCGCTTGGTCTGCTGGTGGAGGAGGATGTACCGCTTTTGCAACAGCTGCAGAACCTTGGATTTTTACCCGATGCCTACAGCCCCGATTTTGCACTGGTAAATCGAAGCCTGGTGAAGGCGGTGCATAACCTGGGATTGCGGTTCATCCCCTGGACGGTGAACGAGCCCGGAGACCTGGAACGGATGCTGACGTTGGGCGTGGATGGTATTATCACCGATTATCCGGACCGTGCACTGCCCCTCAGCCATAAAAAACAATGATCATTAATAACGCGTAATACATTGAATACTTTTTCATCAAAAAACAGGACCGCACTCAGGCAGCAGCTCCAAAACACGGCTTTTGACCTGCTGGTGATCGGTGGCGGTATTACCGGTGCAGGGATTGCGCTCGATGCAACGGCACGCGGTCTGCGCGTGGCCCTTATCGACATGCAGGATTTTGCCGCCGGCACCTCGGGCCGATCCACCAAGCTCATTCATGGCGGCCTGCGTTATCTCAAACAAATGGAGTTTAAGCTGGTGGCTGAAGTAGGTAAAGAACGTGAGATCATTCATCGCCTGGCGCCGCACCTCACACATCCCGAGCCCATGCTTCTGCCCATTACCAAAACCGGCTCGTTTGGAAAGCTCTCCACACGCCTGGGCATGTGGCTGTACGAAAAACTGGCCGGTGTAAAAAGCGAAGAAAAACACAAAGCCCTTGATGCTTCGGCAGCGCATCGTGCAGAGCCTCTGCTGGAAACTAAAAATTTGCTGGGTGCTGTGGTGTTTTACGAATACCGTACGGATGATGCGCGCTTAACGGTGGAGATTATGAAGGAAGCCGTGGCCCGCGGAGCCGTGTGTGTTAACTACATAAAGGCAGTTGGTTTTGAGTATGAGAATAAAATGGTAAGCGGTGTTTCTTTTGTGGATGTATTGAGCGGTGATACAGGTACGGTATCTGCCACTTGTGTGGTAAATGCCGCCGGGCCCTGGGTGGACGACATTGACCGGATGGATGATGACAAACAAGCCGGCAAGCTCAACATCACCAAAGGTGTGCACCTGGTGGTGGATCACAAAAAATTGCCGGTGCGGCAATCGCTTTATATGGATACTTATGATAAGCGCATGTTGTTTGTAATTCCGAGGGATGGAAAAACATACATCGGCACCACGGATACATTTTATAAAGAAGAAAAAACCGAACCGGAAATTACACCGGAAGACAAAGCTTATTTGCTACGCTGTGTCAATGCCTGCTTCCCGGCTAACCAGGTTCAGGAAAAAGATATTGAATCGGGCTGGGCGGGTTTACGGCCTTTGATCAATAAACCCGGCAAAGGTCCTTCGGAGATCTCGCGCAAAGACGAATTGTTTGTGTGGCCTTCGGGCCTTATTACCATTGCCGGGGGCAAGCTTACAGGCTATCGCAAAATGGCGCAGCGGGTAGTGGATGCCATTGCCAGGCGTTATAAAGAGCAGGGCAGGGCCTTGCCTGCCAGTAGCACTGCAAAAATTTTGCTGGCCAACGACAGAGTAAAAAATAATGAAGCCTTTGCCCGGTTTGTGCGGGATAAAATGCATGCCGCAGAAAAGGCGGGAGTTATTGCAGAGGAGGCCAGACTTCTCATTAACCGCTATGGCATAAATGCAGATCGTATTCTTGAAACAGTAACACAGCTCCGAAAAGAAAACTATTCAGGCAGTTTGCCGCTTGTGTTATATGCTCAATTACTTTATGCGATTGACTTTGAATTATGCTGTACGCCGGCAGACTTTTTTATCCGGCGAACAGCCATGTTGTATTTTGATGTTGAAGCGGTGAGGCAGTGGAAAGGAGTGCTGACGACTCAAATGGCCAACCTGTTTGGATGGGATGAAATACAAGCTCAAAAACATCTGAAAGAACTGGATCAGTTACTGGCTAAGTGCACGTATTGACGAATAAGCCGACTTTTAAAATTGTTTGCGCAGCCATCCATTATGCTGAGTTTTTAATTAATTTTATGGAACTAATAATTCTCAAAACCATTGTATGAAACGTTTTTCCTTAGCCTGTTCTATCGTTCTTGTTGTTAATTCTTTATTGGCGGCTAATAATGCGGCCGCTGCTAAATTAAAAAAAGAGGCTCCGGTAATTTTTACCGAAAATAAGGGGCAGGTGAGCGATCAATTTAATCAGGCACGGCCCGATGTTCTTTTTAGCGGGAGCACACATGGCATGGTTTATCACTTGCGGCGGGATGGTGTAAGCTACCAGCTGAGCCGCGCAGACAAATGGAAAGAAGTGGAAACGGGCAGAACAAATGAAACCGTAAAGATCCCGTCTCAGTTCTCGGTCTACCGCCTCGATCTTACCTGGCTGGGTGCAGATAAAACGCATGAGGTGCAAACGGGTTTGCCTTTGACGGGTTATAATAATTATTACCTGCCAGGCTGTCCCACCGGTGTGCATCACGTAAAAAGCTTTTCAGAAGTTAGCTATAAAGGTATTTACAAAGGGATAGACCTTAACTATTATGAGAAGAACGGCGAGCTGGAATACGATTATATAGTAGCACCGCATACCAGCTATAAACAGATCAGGCTTCAGGTGAATGGCACCACGGGAATTGCCTTGCTGAAAAACGGCGACCTGAGACTGGAAACACCTTTTGGCGCTATTATCGAAAAGGCGCCGGTGGCATTTCAAAATGGTAAAATACTTTCGTCCAAATGGGTTATTACCGGCAATGTAGTGAGCTTTGAAATAGAAAAATACAACCCTGCCTTTTCGCTTATTATCGACCCTGTGGTACGAACCTGGGGTACGTATTATGGCGGCGGTGGCGGCGAGTTTGGATACGGTACCTGCATTGATTCTACCGGCAATGTTTTTTTGAGCGGCTGGACATCAAGTTCTGCCGGTACGGTTATTGCCACAACGGGCGCCCACCAAACCACTTATGCAGGCACCGGTGGAGATGCTTATCTTGTTAAATTTAACAGCAGCGGGGTGCGGCAGTGGGGCACCTATTACGGCGGCAGCGGCACCGAAATTAGCCAAAGCTGCAGCACCGACGGCAGCGGCAATGTATTTATGTGTGGATTTTTAAACTTCACGCTTCCATTCACGGATATTGCTACACCCGGTGCATTTCAAACCAGCTATGGTAGCGGCACGTACGACGGGTTCCTGATAAAATTCAATTCGGCCGGGGTGCGACAATGGGGAACGTTTTATGGCGGGCCGGCCGATGAAAGGGCTTATGGCTGCACCACTGCTTCGAACGGCGATGTTTACCTGGCTGGCAAATCGGCCCCAGCTACAGGAACAGCGCTGGCTACGCCAGGGGCGCATCAAACCGCCGCTAACCGTGGATTCCTTGCAAGGTTCGATACCAATGGCAACCGCATTTGGGGTACTTATTACGGCGCCGGTGCCCAGTCGTGTGCGGTAGATGCAAATGGGTTTGTTTACCTGGCCGGCCTGGAGGCATTTGGAAGCTCCACTGCCGTTGCTACGCCCGGGAGCCACCAACCGTCTTCCAGCGGCGGCTCCAACGATGCCTACCTGGCCAAGTTTGATGGAAACGGCGTACGGCAATGGGGTACGTATTATGGAGGAACAGGGATAGACGAGGGGAGGACTTGTGCTGTGGATGCCAGCGGAAATGTTTACCTGGGCGGTAACACCACCTCACCTACCAGCAGCCTGATTGCTACAGCGGCAGCACATCAAACGGCTTATGCAGGTGGTGTTGCGGACGGTTTCCTGGTGAAATTTAACAGCAGTGGTGTAAGGCAATGGGGCACCTATTATGGCGGTGCACAGAATGATGAGGTGAATGGCTGTAGCATCGTGCTTGGAGACGTTGTTGTATGCGGGGTTACACAATCGGCCGGCAGTGTTTTAGCCACGGCTGCAAGCCATCAAACGCTGAATGCCTCTACCGTAAGCAATGGGTCTGATGGATTCTTATCCAAATTTACCGCCAGTGGCGCAAGAGACTGGGGCACTTATTACGGAGGTACTGATTTTGATTATGCTTATTCCTGCGTGGCAGATGCTACGGGAAATATTTACATGGCCGGCCACGCAGCCTCTTCATCGGGAATTGCCACAACCGGGGCGCACCAGGCCTTTGGCGGCGGCTCAACCACATACGGCATGCTGGCTAAGTTTTTTGACTGCGGTGCCGCCACGGCCCCGGTTAATGCCACCCCTGTTTCTAACGCTACACTCTGTGCCGGACAGGCAGCAACCTTAACTGCCGTTGCTTCAGGCACGGTTAACTGGTATGCTTCTCCTACTTCTACCACTGTAATAAATACCGGCACATCTGTGGTTACCCCAACACTCGCAGCAGGCACGTATGCTTATTATGCCACTACCAACGACTGCCCCTCGGCCGGAGGAACAATGGTTGGCTTTACTGTTGAGCCCAATCCGGTTCTCACCGTATCCAACGGTACGGTATGTGCCGGCGATGCCTTTGTGATCAATCCGTTGGGAGCATTTTCCTATTCCATCAGCGGGGGATCGTTTACGGTGAGCCCCAATACCACTACTACTTATTCTATCACCGGTACAAGCTCGGTAGGCTGCGCCGCATCCAATACTGTTCAAAGCACCATCCTGGTTAACCCCAGGCCTACTATTCTTGTTAACAGCGGCTTTATCTGCATTGGCAATTCATACTCTATTCAACCGGGCGGTGCTTTTACCTATACTATTACCGGCGGCTCTTATAATGTGAGCCCAGGCATCACTACTTCTTATTCCATTACCGGAACAAGTGCGGCGGGCTGTGTTTCTTCCAATACGGCTGTAAGCACGGTGGTTGTTAATACTGTTTTTCCGGTGGTAACCGTTAATAGCGGCAGCATTTGTGCAGGGCAAACGTTTACCCTGGCGGGGGGCGGTGCCAATACCTACCAGTATTCATCGGGCAGTCCGCAGGTGTCGCCGGCGGCAAGCACTAATTACACGGTTACCGGTACCAACACCACAACCAGCTGTAAAGCCACAGCCATCAGTACGGTGGTTGTTGGCGCGCTGCCTGTTTTGTCGGCTTCGGTAAGTCCCAACATTATCTGCGCAGGGGCAACAGCCCTTGTGAGTGCAGACGGGGCCAGCACTTATACCTGGGCCCCGGGTGTAAACAGCGCCAGCTTCACCGCATCGCCAGCTGTTACTACAATTTATACAGTAACAGGCGCTGCTGCCAATACCTGCACCGGTAGTGCAACGGTTATGCTAACGGTGGATCTTTGCACGGCGCTTAATAGCGCTGCGGCCCCGGCGGGCGCCATCCGGATCTATCCCAACCCGAATGCAGGTGAATTTGTGATCTGCCAGGGGGCCGTGAACAGGCCCGCAGAATTATTCCTTTACAATAATTTAGGCCAGCTGGTTTTATCGCAACAGCTTCATTCAGAAAATGCTACCATTGGTATAGAACATCTGGCAGCAGGAGTATACTACTTGATGGTGATGGAAAATGGAAAAGATATCTTTTCTGAAAAGATCATGAAAGAGTGATCTGGCAATACAACGATGACGACAGAAAACGCCGGTGATTTAATTAAAAAAGCATTTACAAAGCTTCAAAAGCCTGTTATATGGGCCGACCTGGGCTGTGGCAGCGGTGTGTTTACCAGAGCTTTGGCAACCTTGCTTCCTGCCAGCAGCCAAATATTTGCGGTTGACAGGAATGCTCAAACGCTGACCGGGATGTACAGCGAGGTAAAAATTACTTTTCGGCGGGCTGACTTTGAAAAAGATTCGTTAAACCTGCCATCGCTGGATGGCGTGTTGATCGCTAACGCCCTTCATTATGTAAAAGACAAAATTCCTTTCCTGCACAAAATAAAAAAACACCTGAACGGACAGGGTGAGATGATTCTTATAGAATACGATACAGAAGTGCCCAACCAATGGGTGCCGTATCCGGTACCCTTTAATAAGCTTAAACAAATTGTTTTAGAAGCAGGTTTTTCTTCCATTGAAAAAATGGGAGAGGTGAGATCAGCTTATAACAATGGGAATATGTATTCGTGCGTGGTTAAAAATGCTTGATATTATTTAATATTATCTATTGAATGACATCAAATTTTTTGCACCTAAAGCTATACAAATAAAAATAACATTATCCGGTTTTTAGCTGTCGTAATTTTATTTTTTTTCATTCGCCATTGCATGATTCCATTCATTCACCATCCAATACGGATCTTCCTTAAAACGTTTCCAGTCTTTCAATAATTCGGTTTGTAAATGGTCAATGCTTTCTTTGATCAAAGGATCGTAAGCATCGTAATCGCTTTTGTATTTGGCGCGCTTCAGCGTTTTTTCGATGTATTCCAGCAGGTTAAAACACATGGTAAACTGCCCGCAGGCAATCAGCGTGTCCAGCATGTTTTTGTCGCCCTGTAATTCTTCGGTGGTAAACCATAAGGTGGTTTTCATGCTGTTGGCTTTTGCTGCCACATGCATGATCTCCTCGCCGGGCTCCAACAGATCGGTGCTGAAATAAAAATACTTTTCGCGCCGCTTTTGCACTTCGGGTGCGGTGAGCTTGCGGGCGGCATTAAGCACCACCCTTGGCCGCCACAGGCTGTCGCCAAAAATGCGCTCAAAGCTGAACCACTTCATCTGCTTTAAAAAAACATTCGTCACCAGCTTCATGCCCGATTCGCGGCGGCTCATGATCATGCCATACAGGGTGGCAAATTTGAGACGGTCAAAATGCAGCAGCCGTTTCACCACAAATTCGGGCACGCCCATTTTACGCGTGAGGCCGGTAAGCCCTTTCGAAAAAATAAGCAGGATAAGCGCCGTTAATCCGGCCAGCGTGCCAAACATCGACAGGAACATAACAGTAATCTTACTGTCGGCAAAAAAAGCGTAGGCAATACATAGGCAGCCCAGCACCGCGCTGGTAATGCCAAAGTTGCGCGTGGCTTCAAAATTAAGGCGGCCCAGCCATTTGGCCTTATCTGCTTTGGGGTGTGTGTACTGTTCGGCATTGGGTGGCGATACATCCGAAATAATATACAGGTCCACGGTTTTATCGTCGGGCGAGCAAAGGTGCTTCAGATTTTCAGGGTAATGCTGCATCCGCTCTTCCGCCATAATCACGGCATCAATGCCCTGGTTGTCGTCAATCGAGCCGTCCATCAGCGCCACTGGATACTCGATCTTATCACCGTCAAACGTATACTTTGGTAATAACGAATCGCTTTTCAGCTTATCACAGCCCGGGTAAATAAAATCATCAGGAAAATTGAGCGGCTCAAAGCCGAAGGGAAAACAGGAGGATGCAGCAATGATATCCGCCAGCCGGATCTCTTTGGCCACTTCAATGGGCACATAAATCTTTTCGTTGCCAATGTGTTCATCGCGGATGCCGCCCACCTTCATGCGTGTTTTTTCGGTTTTTTGAAAACGGAAGGGAAGGGCAAAATTAAATTCGGTGGCGCTGAAGCAGATCTCCTTTACGTGGATGGGAACGCTCTCATCCCAAAGCATGCCAAAGGTGCCCGATTCAAACTCCTTGTGGTAAGTAAATGCAAAGGAGTTGATGAGGCTTCGGTGAATGCCCGATTTCCAGCTGGCATCGTCGGAAAGAAATTGAAGGGATTCGGACACCAGGTCGTAGCGCGACATAAAATTATAAAGGCTGTGGTAGCAATCGCGAATGGTGCCGCCCCTTTTCAGTGTAGTAATATATTTTACACCCACAAAGCTGCCGGCCGATATGGTGGAAAGAATGCGCACCCGTTCGAGCAGGTTGGTGCCCTCCCAGTTTTTGGTGGATAAATAAGAGAGTGAACCCAGGTGAAAGGCCGTGGCCCGGAAGCCCCCACCCGATAAAGACACGGCAATGTTGAGGAACGGCGTTTTGGGCAGCTTGTTCTTTTTGCGCGAAGAGAAAGGTGTTTCGGCTGCGTTTTCCATAATTTTCAGTACTTGGGTGTGTAATAAAAACAAGTCATACGCTTATTAGAGCCCACCAGGAACTCCGTTATACTAAGTTAAACATTTCCTTGATTAAAACTAATACCAGCGGGCATTGGTTGCGGCAGAAAAATAATTTTATAACGAAGAATCCGCTGTTAATTACATCAGGGAAAAACGATGCCTTTAAAGCGCCGGCTTTCAACCGTTGGAATGGCGCAGCCAAAGGTGCGGTTAATGGTTTTAATAAATTCGTTGGCCAGCAGAGCCTGTCCAAAGGCGTTGGGGTGCAGGCCGTCGAGCGAGAATACGCCGTGACGATGGTATTCAACAGCCAGGGTGGCAGGGTTATAGCGCCGGTCGGTGCGCGCTGATTTTACCTGGCTGTGAATATCGGCAAAGCCAAGCCCGTGTTTGCTTGCCAGCCGCTTAATAATGCTGTTGTAAGCCGCTATGGCCTGCTCAACAGTGTGGGCTTCGGAGGCGGTGAGCGTGTATTTTTTTGGAATGGCTTTTTTTGCCTGCAGGTAATCGTTCCGGTCGGGTTCAAGCACCAGGTCAAATAAAATAAGCTCTCCGTCGGCCGCTGGCCGTAACTGCCCGCGATCGCTAACCACAAACGGGTTTCGCCCGGCCGTAAAGGCAAAGCCCGGCCATTGCCCGTTAAGCTGTGCCGCCTGTTCTGCCGTTAACAATAAGCCGTTAAAAGGAATGCTTGTAAAATACGGAATGCTGAATAACGAGGGCAGGCTGGCAACAATACCTTTGGCACCGGTGGCGGTTAATGCGCCGATAATGGCTTCCAGGCTTCCTTCAAAACCTTTTCCCGCCGGACCTTCGGGTGGGGTAATGGCGTCGGCCGTGGCGCCAGAAAGGGCAAAGGCAAGGGCATCGTTATTGCCGATAAACAGCGAAAAAAATGTAGGGCGCATATTTAAAGCCTCCGTAAGTGCCGAAACATTGGCAGGCTGCGAGGCCATGCGGGTAAAAAAAGGATTGTAATTGCCCGCCCCGTTAACCGCGTTGCCATACCCTTCAAAAAGAAGCGTGACGCTTTTTGCACCGGGTATGCCAAGATTGTGATAAGGCCCCTCTGAAGAAAACCGGTTTTGACCAAAAGCGCCTGTATCACCCTGCGGTGCCATGCGCTTCACAATCAGCTGTTCGGGGTGCCGGCGATCGTGCTCAAGCACCATGCGCGCATCGCCCTGCAGGTCAACGCCCACGGACGAAGCATCCATCAGTGGCTGCCGAAAGCCGCCCGGCAGTTTCAGCTGGGTAGCCAAAATGTTGGCGTATGAGTTTTTTTGTCCCTCGCAATACAAGGCGCCATCGGCATAGCCGGCGGTGATGGAATCACCCAGGGCCACATAGCAGCCAAAGTCCGGAACATTTTTATCTGAAGGGTGCATAAGCGCCTGGTGGGTTATAAAATGTCAATACGATAAATATAGTAAAGTTTGACTTAATATCAAGTGTTGGCGCAGATCTGCTCTATGCTCTGCCGGTATCCATGCTTTATTTCCGCTATGATCTCTTCGCAGGTGCCAATGCCGGTAATGAGCTCAGACGATTTACCGGCGCACCACAGGCGCTGGTAATTGTTGGGAAGGATGGATTTTTCGAGTTTTTTCATGCCGCGCACCTGCACCAGCAGCTTAAACCATTTTTTGGTTCGGGAGTTGTTGCTCAGCCATTTTTCCCACCACGACTGGCTATAGCCCATGCGCTGCGCTTCGGGTGTGTTAATAATAGTGGCGGGTGTGCCCGACAGCCGGCTGGTCATCACAATGTCGTCCATGCCCGCATTCAGTATGGCATTTTTATACGCATCGGTTACGGTGGCTTCGGTGCTGGTAATAAACCGGGTGCCAATGGAGGCACCGCTGGCGCCCAACACCTGCACCGAAAGCAGGCCGGCGCCGCTGGTAATGCCCCCTGCGGCAATCACCGGCCGGTTAGGAAAACGGGCGGCCAGGCTGGGAATTAAAACCTGCAGCGGATTTGGGCCTGCGTGCCCGCCGGCGCCCTGGCCCACGGCAATAAACCCGTCGCAGCCCACCTCGTCGCATTTTTTGGCATGGACAATATTGGTAACGTCGCAAAACACTTTGGCGCCGTAGGCATGCGCCTGTTCTATCACTTCTTTGGGATTGCCAAGCGAGGTGATAAAAAAGGGAACCTGTTTGGCAATGCAGATCTTTAAATGTTTGGCCGATAAGGGGTTTGAGCGTTGCACGATGATATTCACCCCATAGCTCCCTTTGGGAAATTGCCGGCGGTATGCATTCAGCTCGTCGAGCATCGCCTCCAGCTCGCCCTCTTTTCTGAAATTGAGGGTGGGAAACGTGGCCATAATGCCCGCCCGCATGCCCGCTTTCATCATTTCCATGTTGCTTACCAAAAACATGGGCGCCATGATCACCGGAAATTCAATATTCAGCAAAGAATTTAATTTATGGTTAAAATTCATGGGATTTTATTTTGAATTCATACAAATATACGTTATTTTTATGCGTGCATAATACTTTTTAGACGGGAATTGATGAAAGAATAAACTCACTTAAAAACATAAAACCATGGAAGATTTTCGCTTGTTTGACCTGCTTCACAACCTGAAACAGCTGCCATTAAAAGAAGATGCTTTAGCCGCAAAGGAAAACGGCGCCTGGCGCAAATACAGTACGCAGGAATACATTGATACTGTGAATTTTTTAAGTTATGCCTTTATTCACATGGGAATAAAGCCGGGTGATAAAATAGGGCTCATTGCCAACAACCGGCCTGAATGGAATTTTGTGGATTATGCCTGCCTGCAAACCGGCAGTATCAACACACCCCTTTATCCCACCATCAGCGATCGCGATCTGAAGCACATCATCGGCGAGGCCAATATCAAGTATTTTTTTGTGGCCAACGAGGCGCTTTATCAAAAAGTGAAGCCATGCACCGAAAATTCGTCGGTGGTGGAAATATTCTCGTTTGACCCTGTAGCGGGCGTACGCTCGATGAAGGACCTGGTGGAGCTCGGCAAAAAAAATCAGAACGAAAAAAAGCTGGAAGAAATCAAGGGATCGATCAAGCCTACCGACCTGGCCACTCTTATTTATACATCGGGCACCACCGGCAATCCCAAAGGCGTGATGCTTTCGCACCGCAACTTTATCAGCAACATCGAAGGCACCAAAGACCTTTGCCCCTTTGGCACCAACTGGCGGGCCCTCAGCTTTTTGCCGCTCAACCACGTGTACGAGCGCATGCTGTCTTATTTATACACCAACCGCAACGTATCTATCTATTATGCCGAAAACCTCGATACCATTGGCGAAAACCTGCGGGAGGTAAAGCCGCACATATTTGTAACTGTGCCGCGCCTGCTCGAAAAAGTATATGAGCGCATTGTTACCACCGGTTCTAAGCTTAAGGGCATTAAAAAAGTGCTGTTCTTCTGGGCCCTTAACCTGGGCCTGCGCTACGAGCAGCATGGCAAGAATGGCGCCTGGTACGAGTTTGAGCTGCGGCTGGCCAATAAGCTTATTTTCAGCAAATGGCGCGAGGCCCTGGGCGGCAATATTGTGGGCATTGTATCGGGCGGCTCGGCGCTTCAGCCAAGGCTGGCTAAAATATTTCACGCCGCGCAAATCAGGGTGCTCGAAGGCTACGGCCTCACAGAAACCTCGCCCGTAATTGCGGTAAATAATTACGACAGCGAGAAAACGAAGATAGGCACGGTGGGTCCCGTTATTTTTAATGTGCAGCTTAAGTTTGCCGAAGATGGCGAGATCTGTGTAAAAGGCCCCAACGTGATGATGGGCTATTACAACCAGCCCGAGCTAACGCGTGAAGCCATTGACGAAGAGGGCTGGTTCCATACAGGCGATATTGGCAAGCTGGAAGACGGCCGTTTTTTAAAGATCACCGACCGTAAAAAGGAAATGTTTAAAACCTCGGGTGGCAAGTACATTACCCCGCAGGTAATCGAGAATAAATTGCGCGAAAGCCGTTTCATTGAGCAGGCCATGGTGGTTGGCGAAAACGAAAAATTCCCGGCGGCGTTCATCGTGCCGTCCTTCGTGTTCTTAAAAGAATGGTGTGCCCGCCACAACATTATGTTTACCACCAACAGCGAAATAATCAAAAAAGATGCGGTGATCAACCGTATCCGCCGCGAGGTGGATGCCGTGAACCAGCTTCTGGCGCATTATGAGCAGATCAAAAAATTTGAGCTTCTGCCAAAAGAATGGAGCATCGAGAACGGAGAAATGACGCCTAAACTTTCGATGAAGCGTAAAATTATCCTGTCCAACTATAAGGCAGCGTACGATAAAATTTACAGCTCGGCCCTTTGATTATTTAACAAAAATATTATGCATGCATAGCATTTTGTAACTATATTTGTGAGAGGCTATGAGCAAAAAACATACAGAAACAGTTGATTCCAAATTAAAAACTGCCTGGCAGGTGGTGAGCCGTATGTATAATGCAGAGGCTTCGCTGCACGATGCCACCATTGCCATGGCGCATTTTTTACTGAACGTGGACAGCCACGAGGGCTCTTATGCTTCTGACATTGCGCCTCAATTAGGCATGGAAAGCACTTCGCTGTCGCGCACCATTCATTCGCTCGAAAAAAAGAAATTCATCAAGCGTGTGCCCGATAAAAAAGATGGCCGGCGCATGAAGATCATTCTCACCGAAAGTGGCAAGGGGCAGAAAGAGCTGGCTAAAAATACGGTGCGGAATTTTAACCATTTGCTCGAGATAAAAATTGGTAAGGAACGCATTGCCGATTTTTTTAAAGTGATTGATGAAATCACCGAGCTGGCAGAAGAAAGAAATAAATTAATCAAACAATAAAACCAATTGCGCATGAAAAGAATTATCCAGAAGGTTGCTGTACTCGGCTCGGGGGTTATGGGAAGCCGTATTGCCTGCCACTTTGCCAACATTGGCTGCGAGGTATTGCTGCTTGACATTGTGCCAAAAGAGGCTAACGATGCTGAAAAAGCCAAAGGCCTTACCACCGAAAGCAAGGCCGTGCGCAACCGTATTGTAAACGATGCCCTGGGCTTTGCTTTAAAATCAAATCCTTCGCCCATTTATAAAAAAGAATTTGCAGCGCGCATCAGCACCGGTAATTTTGACGATGACATGCAAAAAATTGGGGGTTGTGACTGGGTGATTGAAGTGGTGGTTGAAAATCTTGGCATCAAACAAAAAGTGTACGAGCAGGTGGAAAAATTCCGCAAGCCGGCAACCCTCATCACTTCCAACACATCGGGCATTCCCATTCATTTGCTTACCGAAGGGCGCAGCGAAGATTTTAAAGATAATTTCTGCGGTACGCACTTCTTTAATCCACCGCGCTATTTAAAACTGCTGGAGATCATTCCTACACCACATACCAAGCCTGAAGTGATTTCCTTTTTAATGGAATATGGTGAGCAGTTTCTCGGAAAAACCACTGTATTGTGTAAAGATACGCCAGCTTTTATTGCTAACCGGGTGGGTGTTTATGGCATTATGGCCCTGTTTCACCTGGTCGAAAAAATGGGCCTCACCGTAGAGGAAGTGGATAAATTAACCGGCCCGGTATTGGGTCGACCTAAATCGGCCACCTTTCGCACCGGCGATGTGGTGGGCCTTGATACGCTGGTGAATGTTGCCAATGGCCTGAAGCAGGGGTTGCCTAACGACGAGGCCAACTCTCTGTTTGTATTGCCCGAGTATCTTAAAAAAATGGTGGAAAACAAATGGCTGGGTGATAAAACCGGGCAGGGCTTTTATAAAAAAGTGAAAGGCAAGGATGGCAAATCCGAAATAATGGCCCTGGATCTTAAAACGATGGAATATAGGCCCCAGCAAAAAGTAAAGTTTGCCACGCTGGAGCAAACCAAACCCATTGATAATTTAAAAGACCGCGTAAAGGTACTGGTGAGCGGCAAGGACAAGGCCGGCGATTTTTACAGGGCTACCTTTGCAGGATTATTCCAATACGTGTCTAACCGCATTCCCGAAATTTCGGACGAGCTGTACCGCATTGACGATGCCATGAAAGCCGGCTTTGGCTGGGACCTGGGCCCGTTTGAATACTGGGATGCCATTGGCCTGAAAGAATCGCTGGACCTGATGGCGCAAATGAAGCTGCCGCCCAATAAGTGGGTGAGCGATATGGCAGCGGCCGGCCACACCAGTTTTTATAAAATAGAAAACGGCAAGCGTTTGTTTTACGACGTAGCTTCCAAATCGTATAAGCCCATACCGGGTGCCGATGCGTTTATTTCGCTGGATGTGATTCGCGCTGCAAAAACCGTGTGGAAGAACAGCGGCGTAACTATCACCGATATTGGCGATGGTATTTTAAACGTGGAGTTTCACACCAAGATGAACACCATTGGCGGCGAAGTACTGCAAGGCCTTAACAAAGCCATTGACATTGCCGAAAAAGAATACCGGGGCGTGGTGATCAGCAACGAAGGCGCTAACTTTTCGGCGGGCGCAAACGTGGGTATGATTTTTATGATGGCGGCAGAGCAGGAGTGGGACGAGCTGAATATGGCGGTAAGGGCGTTCCAGAATACCACCATGCGCATGCGTTATTCGTCTATCCCAGTAGTAGTAGCACCTCATAACTTAACCCTGGGTGGTGGCTGTGAGCTGTGCCTGCATGCCGACATGGTGGTGGCACATGCCGAAACGTATGTGGGCCTGGTTGAATTTGGCGTGGGTGTTATTCCGGGCGGCGGCGGCACCAAAGAATTTGCCGTACGCCTGGCGGATGCGCTGCACGAAGGTGATATTGAATTAAATACCTTCCGTGATAAATTCCTGACCATTGGCCAGGCAAAAGTTTCCACATCAGCACACGAGGCATTTGATCTGGGTATTTTCCGTAAGGGAATAGACCGGATGGTGATGTCGCGCAGCCGGCAGCTGGCCGAAGCCAAAGCCGCCTGCCTGCAGCTGGCAAATGCCGGATACACACAACCGGCCAAACGTAAAGATATCCGCGTGTTGGGCAACCAGGCGCTGGGCTTGGTATATGTGGGTGCCAACTCTATGTTTAGCGGCAACTACATGAGCGAGCACGATCTGAAGATCTCTGAAAAGCTGGGCTATGTGCTGGCCGGCGGCGACCTGTCGGAACCTACGCGCGTGAGCGAGCAGTATCTGCTGGACCTTGAGCGGGAAGCCTTTGTAGCGCTCTGCACCGAGCGGAAAACACTGGAGCGGTTACACAGTATTATTAATGGGGGGAAAGTGTTGAGGAATTAAAATACAAGTACATTGTACAATGTATTTTGTACATTGACGAAGCTGTAAACTAAAATAATTAAAGAACTGCATGCATAAGTTTAAAGAATTAAAGATATGGCAGGATTCTATAGAACTAGCAGTGGATGTGTATAAGCTGACAAACTAATTAATACATTATAAACTAAGTTTGACGTTGTACAATGTACATTGTACAGCATACAATCAAATAATCGAAAAATATGGAAGCATACATCGTAGCAGGTTATAGAAGCGCCGTAGGCAAAGCGCCAAGAGGGGCGTTCCGCTTTATGCGCCCCGATGATCTTGGGTCTGCAGTGATCAAACATCTGATGGCGGCTTTTCCGCAGATCGATCACACAAGGGTAGACGATCTGATTGTGGGCAACGCCATGCCCGAATCGGAGCAGGGGCTTAATGTGGCACGCTTTATCTCCCTCATGTCGCTCAATACCGATAGGGTGTCGGCCATGACAGTGAACCGCTATTGCGCCTCGGGCCTCGAAACCATTGCCATTGCCGCAGCCAAGATTCATGCCGGGCTTTCCGATTGCATTATTGCCGGTGGCAGTGAAAGTATGAGCCTCATCCCCATGGGGGGCTGGCGGGTAGTGCCCAATCCTAAGGTTGCCAAAGAGCATGCCGACTGGTATTGGAACATGGGCTTAACGGCTGAAGCTGTAGCGAAAGAATACAAAGTGTCGCGCGAGGACCAGGATGCATTTTCCTACCAGTCGCACCAAAAAGCCATTGCAGCCATTAAAGCCGGAAAGTTTAAGGATGAGATCGTTCCCATTAAGGTAACACAAACGTTTGTGGACGAGAACATGAAGAAAAAAACAAAAGAGCTGGTGGTGGATACCGATGAAGGACCAAGAGCAGATACATCCATAGAAGCTCTTGCGAAATTAAAGCCGGTGTTTGCCAACGGCGGTAGCGTTACGGCAGGTAACTCGTCGCAAACCAGCGACGGCGCAGCGTTTGTGTTGGTGGTAAGTGAGCGTTTTTTGAAAGAGCATAAGCTCACGCCCATCGCGCGCCTGGTATCGCATGCCACGGCAGGGGTTCCTCCGCGTATCATGGGCATTGGCCCGATAGCTGCTATTCCAAAGGCGCTTGAAAAAGCCGGGCTTAAAACCAAAGACATTGGCCTGTTTGAATTGAACGAAGCGTTTGCCTCGCAATCGCTGGCTATTATCCGTGAGCTTGGCCTTAATCCCGACGCAATGAATGTAAACGGCGGTGCGATCTCACTCGGCCACCCGCTGGGTTGCAGCGGTGCCAAGCTTACGGTGCAACTGCTTGGCGAAATGCGCCGCCGCAAGGAAAAATACGGCGTGGTAACCATGTGTGTTGGTACCGGGCAAGGCGCCGCAGGCGTGTTTGAGCTTTTATAAAAATCCCAAAACAATAATATTTTAAACATAGAAAAATATGGCAGCAACAAAAACAAAAGGCGGTGAGTTTATTATTAAAGAAACCGGCGCCCAGGATATTTTTATTCCTGAACAATGGACCGAGGAACAGCTGATGATGAAAAAAACCTGCGACGATTTTATCGACCAGGAAGTATTGCCGGTGATTGACCGTATTGACAAACAGGAAGAGGGCCTGATGCAGTTTATTCTTGAAAAAGCGGGCAACCTGGGCCTGCTGGGGGTTTCAGTGCCAGAAGACCTGGGTGGACTCGGCTTTGATTTTGTTACCTCCATGCTCACCACCGAAG
This sequence comes from Bacteroidia bacterium, assembly GCA_044221905.1. Classification (GTDB taxonomy): domain Bacteria; phylum Bacteroidota; class Bacteroidia; order B-17B0; family Aurantibacillaceae; genus Aurantibacillus. The sequence goes on along the minus strand of JBGAOE010000001.1, from coordinate 445,993 downwards.
TGCTGGGTGCCGGCTTTTCGGCGGCAGTGGCCTTATCGGCTCACACGGGCATAGGCACGCTGCCTATTTTATACTACGGCAACGATGCGCAGAAAAAGAAATACATTCCCAAGCTTGCCACGGGCGAGTGGAAAGCCTGCTATTGTCTTACCGAGCCCGGAAGCGGATCGGATGCCAACAGCGGCAAAACCAGCGCCAAGTTGTCGGCCGATGGAAAACACTATATCCTGAACGGACAAAAAATGTGGATCACCAACGGGGGCTTTGCCGATATTTTTACAGTGTTTGCAAAAATCGACGATGATAAAAACCTGTCTGCCTTTATTGTAGAAAAAGCGTTTGGTGGTATTTCGCTCAATCCCGAAGAGCACAAAATGGGCATCAAAGGCAGCTCTACGCGCCAGGTGTTTTTTAACGACTGCAAAGTGCCGGTGGAAAACCTGCTGTCGGAACGTGAGAACGGATTTAAGATTGCCGTAAATATTTTAAACATAGGCCGTATTAAGCTGGCGGGCGCTGCCATTGGCGGCTCCAAACGCACCATCAGCACGGCGGTGCAGTATGCCAACGAGCGTATCCAGTTTGAGCGTCCCATTTCAAAATACGGGGCCATCCGTTACAAGCTGGCCGAGCAGGCCATAAAAGTGTTTGCTTCCGAAAGCGCCACTTACCGTGCGTCGCAAAATATTGAAGATGCCATTCACGCCCTGATAGAGGGAGGTATGGAAGAAGGCAAGGCCAAGCTGAAGGGAATTGAGCAATTTGCAGTGGAAGCAGCGATCTTAAAAGTGCATGGCTCCGAAACTTTGGATTATGTGGCCGACGAAGGTGTGCAGATTTATGGGGGTATGGGCTACAGCGCCGAGGCACCTATGGACCGTATATACCGCGATGCCCGCATCAACCGTATTTTTGAGGGCACCAATGAGATTAACCGCCTGCTGATTGTGGACATGATTTTGAAGCGCGCCATGAAAGGCGAGCTAGACCTGATGGGCCCTGCGCAGAAAGTGGCGGCAGAGCTGGTGGGCATTCCGGAGTTCAGCGAGCCGGACGATACTTTGTTTGCTTACGAGAAAAAGCTGGTTGGCAACTTTAAAAAAGCCATCCTGCTGGTAGCCGGTGGCGCGGTTCAAAAGCTGATGGCCACCATGAGCAAAGAGCAGGAAATTATTATGAACATTGCCGACATGGCCATTGAAACCTACGTAGCCGAATCGGTGATGCTGCGTGTTGAGAAGCTGGTGAGCATGAAGGGTGAAGATGCCTGCAAAGAACAGCTGGCCATGATGCGCTCTTACATTAATTCGGCCTGCGATAAAATTTGGGTGGCTGGCAAGGAAGCACTGAACAGCTTTGGCGAAGGCGATGAGCTGCGCATGATGCTGATTGGCCTGAAGCGTTATACCAAGCAGGAAGCCTTTAATGCCAAAGCAGCCCGCCAGCTGGTGGCTCAAAAGCTGATCCAGGAAAACAAATACTGCTTCTAAGCCTGTACTTATTCGCATGGAGAATGTTTTTTTTGAAGGCCGGGTAATGTGGTCGCAGATAGATGCCAATATGCACCTGCGGCATTCGGCCTATGCCGATTTTGCGGCGCAGGCCAGGCTGGAACTGCTGGAAAAACTGGGCTTTAGCGCGCATGTGTTCGAAGAACTTCACATCGGCCCCATTTTATTCCGCGAAGAGCTGATCTACATGCGCGAAGTGAGGGCCAACGATACGCTGAAGGTAACCTGTGCCATGAGCCGTTGCCGGCGCGACGGCGCCCGGTGGTCGTTTCGGCAGGAAGTTTACCGGGGCGACGGCATACAGGCGGCCGTGATAAATGTGGATGGTGCCTGGATAGATATGAAAGCCCGCAAGCTGGCAGCATTGCCCGAAAAATGGGCCGACGCATTTATGCACATTCCCAAAAGTCCTGATTTTGTGCTGGACCCCGTGCCGGAGAAAAAAACAGAAACCAATAAAAGTAATGCGCCTATGACTGCACTTGAAGAAAAATTTGAAGAAGCTAAAAAAAAGGTGATGGAGCTTCCCGAAAAACCATCCAACGAAAAGATGCTGGAGCTGTATGCTCTTAACAAACAAGCCACCATTGGCGATGTGAACACCGAGAAACCCGCCATGTTTGACTTTGTAGCCGCCGCTAAATATAATGCCTGGACGGCGAAAAAAGGCATGGCAAAAGAAGAGGCTCAGCAAAAATACATAGATGCCGTAATGGCCCTGTTTTAAATATGAAGGAATTAAATGCACTGGTGCAAAAAGCAAAACATTCTGCTTTTTATTTGTGGCTTCTTAATAAGATGCTGCTGCGCACTGTGCCATTTAATAAGCCTCACGGCCTTAAAATTTTAAAGATCGGAGAGCATGAGCTAACGATCGGGGCGGCGAATAAAACTTCCAACCGCAACCACATCAAAGGCATACACGCCTGCCTGCTGGCCACCTTGTGTGAGTACGCTTCCGGCTTAAGCCTGCTGCTGCACCTATCGCCCAAAGAGTACCGCATTATTCTTAAAAACATTCACATGACCTACCACTACCAGGCAAAAAAAAATGTGCAGGTGGTGTTTAAATTAAGTCCCGACGAAGTGCGGCAGCAGTTTGAAATACCGCTGCAAACCCAGGAAGCCATTTTTCATGAGTTTAAAGTGGAGGTGTATGATACCGACCATAATCACATTTGCACCGGGCTGATCAACTGGCAGATAAAGGCCTGGAAATTTGTGAAGAGTAAAGTGTGAAATCGGTTGAATGTTTAAAGTTGAAAGATACAAGATATAAGATATAAGACAAAAGATTAAAGACAACAGGAGGCAAAATACAGAATATAGAATACAGAATACAGAATACAAGATACAAGCCTATTAAAAACTAAACATTAAAAACTTCTATCGAGACTAACGACTAATGACTTTCTCCTAGCGACTCAATTATGTTTGATACCTTAATAAACAGCATTCAGAAAAACGAGCCTCTTTCGGAAGAAGGTATTGCGAAGCTAACCGCCGCGTTGAAAGTGCGCTATGTTAAAAAGAAGAAGAACCTGCTGAACGAGGGCGATAATGCCAACATGATGTTTTATGTGAACGAGGGCCTGTTTCGTTATTACACATTTGACGATAACGGCGGCGAGCAAACCATCGACCTGATTGCTGAGAATAACTGGTTTGGTGATGCCAAGGCTTTTTTGGCACAGGAGCAGTCGGGCATCAATATAGAGGCGCTGGAAGACAGCCAGGTGTTTATTCTGAGCTATGACGACCTGAACCGGTTTTACGACGAGATTCCCAGGTTTGAACGCCTGGTAAGAAAAATCATTGAGCATTATTTTGTAAAAGCGCTCGAGCGCATTAAAAAGGTAAACCGTTCCACTTACCCGGCGCAGGAGCGCTACCATGAGTTTTTAAAAACGCACCCCAAGCTGGTTAACCGTGTGCCGGCCATTTATCTTTCCTCTTACCTGGGCATCACCCCCGAAACGCTGAGCCGCCTGCGCAACCAGTTTGTAAAACAAAGTTAAACCTGCAGCTACAAGGGCATGAAGATGAGCGAAAACTCCCTGAAATGGATGATGCGGCTTTACCCGCCCATGCTGTTTCAGCGCATCTGGGTAAAAAAAGTATACAAGGGGTTTACCGGCATCGAAGTGAAGATCAACCGCAGCCTGTTTACCACCAACCTGGGCAGCTCTATTTTTGGCGGCACTATTTTTTCGGCCACCGATCCGTTTTACGCCCTGCTGTTTGGCCAGATTATGCAGCACCGTAACTTTAAGATAACGGTATGGCTCAAAAGCGCGCAAATCCAATACCTGAAGCCGGGGCGCAGCAACCTGCACTTTCAGTTGCTTATATCACCCGCTATGATTGATGAAGCGGTGCGCACATTAAGCACCGAAGGCAAGTTTGTAAAAGCCTATCCCATCGATATTTTTGATGCACAGGGAGAGCTTTGTGCCACGGCCACCAACGAAATTTATATCCGGAACCTGGAATTTGCAAAACCAGCAACGGCATAATAATTTGTTTTTCTTAAAAAATTCCTTACCTTTCTAATAATTAATTACAACGACCCACGTAAAATTAAGGGCAGATTGTTTATCGCATAATCTGTAAAAAAAGTGTTGGCAGCTCAAATGTTCGCCGTTCTTTTTGATGTTGTTGTATCATCCCTCAAAAGTACCGTCTTACCAGGAATCTTGATCTATGTCAAGTTGTTTCCTGCTATTTGTCAAGCATACTTTTTTGTATAGTTTTTATATTTGAAATAACAGGTATTTTATTCACAAACAGAAGCTGCATTATGAAAAAAACGATCTTTTTATTTCTTTCTGTTCTTATAATAACAGGGGCTTTTGGGCAAACCACCGACCCTGATGCCATAACGGGCTCCTGGATGACGGCCAGTGGAAAAGCCATTGTAAAGATTTATAAGGAGGGCAATGTGTATAACGGGAAAATTATATGGCTTAGGGCCCCGCTGGATGACCAGGGAAAGCCCAAAGTGGATAAAAACAACCCGGATAAGACACAACGCACCGTGCCACTGCTTGGCCTTAACCTGCTGAAGGGCTTTGTGTTTAAGCGCGGCGAGTGGACAGACGGTACCATTTACGATCCTGAGAACGGGAAAACCTACAGTTGTTACGTGAAGTACCGCGACGGGCGGCTGGACTTAAGAGGATACCTGGGCATAACGCTGATTGGCCGCACCCAAACCTGGTACAAGGCTGAGGCTACAAAAAGCAATGAATAGTTTTAAAACCACAAAACCAAATATATGAAACATCCCAAAAAGTTAGTTGCGATCCTGCTGGCTGCTTCGCCTTTTATAATTAAAGCGCAGGGCTACCAGGTAAACCTGCAGGGCCAGGTGCAAACAGCAATGGGCGGTGCCGGCACAGGCTATGTGCAGGATGCCGCTATTTTGTTTTTTAACCCCGGCGGGGCGTCGTTTCTTGAAGGTAACAGTATTAACGCCGGTGTGAGCCCTACCATTTCCAAAGGCACTTTCCTGGATAAGAACACCAACCAAAAAGCAGAAACCAACTCGCCGGTAAGTTATCCTTTTGCGGTATACGGCGCTTTTCAGCTTAAGGACAGCAGCCGGTTGAAACTGGGGCTGGCGGTATATACGCCTTTTGGCAGCACGGTGGAGTGGAAGGATGGCTGGATGGGACGTTTTGCGCTGACGCGCCTGCAGCTGCAGTCTATTTTTATGCAGCCTACGGTAAGCTATAAAATAACCGATAAAATAGGCATTGGCGCTGGTTTTGTTTATGCCACCGGCAAGGTAAATCTTCAAAAAGACATACCTGTGGTGGATGGCAGCGGGCAATACGGCCACGCCGAACTCAACGGCACAGCCAATGGCTATGGCTTTAATGCCGGGATTTATTTTAAGCCCGTCGAAAAATTTTCAGTGGGCGTGTCATACCGCTCGCAGGTAACCATGAATGTGGATGAGGGAGATGCTAAATTCAATGTACCCGCTTCACTGCAATCCAATTTTCCCAATGGAAAATTCAAGGCAGAGCTGCCTCTGCCGCAGGTGCTTACCCTTGGCCTGGCGTTTATGCCCAACGATAAGCTGGCCCTTGCGCTCGATGTAAACTATGTGGGCTGGAAAGCATACGATACGCTGGCCTTTGATTATAAAACCAACACCACCTCGCTGCTCGATACACGATCGGCCAGGCGATATGAAAATACCCTTGCATTCCGCTTTGGCGGACAATATAAGATTACCAGCAGCCTGGCGGCCCGCCTGGGCATTGCTTATGGCATGAGCCCGGTACAGGACGGGTATGTGACGCCTGAAACACCCGATGCCAACCGCATTAACTACACCATTGGCATAGGGTATACCATCACAAAACACTTTGGGGCAAACGCCTCCTTCCTCTTTACATCCTTTAAGCGAGAGAATACCAATAAGGAAACCGGCCTGAGCGGCACTTACAAAACCAACGTGTGTGTACCTGGCTTATCATTATTTTATAACTTTTAACTAAACCGCCATGCAAAATATACTTTATAAATCCGCTGTCGCTACTCTTTCCGTTTTTATGCTGGCAGCCTGTAAACCCAAGCTCGACGCCCCTTCGGCAGATAAAGGCAGCCTGGATGTAAGCAAATATGTGGCTATCGGTAACTCCATTACCTCCGGTTTTTCTGATGCTGCGCTGTACTACGACGGGCAGCTGGTTTCTTATCCCAACCTGCTGGCCACACAATTTAAGCTCATCGGGGGTGGCGAGTTCAGGCAGCCCTTAACGCCACCGGCATCGGTGGGGGTTGGCTCTTCGGCCAATGCCAAACTGGTGCTGGGGTATAAAACCGATTGTATGGGCATAACCTCTTTATCGCCCAAACCAGCAGCAGCCTTTGGCGACATCAGCATTCTTACCACTAATATTTCGGCCCAGGGGCCGTTTAATAACATGGGTGTTCCCGGTGCCAAATCCTTCCATGTGCCTTATGCAGGCTATGGTACAGCCAACCCGCTGTTTGGGCGCATGACCTCTAATGCGGCCAGCAACTCCATCCTGGGCGACGCTGTAGCGCAAAACGCCACTTTCTTTTCGTTGTTTATCGGCAATAACGATGCGCTTTCTTATGCGCTTACCGGCGGTACCTCCGATTCGGTGACCGCGCCACCCGTATTCAACGCCAGCATCGATGGGATTGTTGGCGCAATGAGTGCTAACGGCGCCAAGGGAGTTATAGGCAATGTGCCCGATATTACGAACCTGCCGTATTTCACCACCATTCCTTACAACGGTTTGGTGCTTGACGCCAGTAAGGCGGCTGCTTTAACGGCGGCTTATTCGCCGCTGGGCATTACATTTTCGGTGGGTAATAATCCTTTTATCATCAGCGATCCTGCGGTGCCGGGCGGTGTTAGAAAAATAAAGCCCGACGAACTCATTTTACTGTCAACGCCGCAGGATTCTTTAAAATGCGCCGGCTGGGGCTCGGTAAAGCCGCTGGCAGGCAAATATGTGCTGTCATCAACAGAGATCGCCAAAATACAAAACGGCACGGCTGCATTCAACAATAAATTAAAATCGGTAGCCGACGCCAAAGGCATGGCGTTTGTGGATGTGAATGCATTTATGGCTGCCTGTAAAAAAGGCATTGCTTACAATGGTATAAATATTACCACCACTTTTGTAAGCGGGGGAGCCTTTTCGCTGGATGGCATACACCTGACCCCACTGGGCAATGCCATGCTGGCCAACGAATTTATCAAGTCCATCAACGCGCAATACGGCTCTAAAATTCCGCAGCTGGATGCTACGAAATACCATGGGGTAGTGTTCCCATAAAAGATTTTTGAATAAATTTTAAAAGCCCTGCTGCCTGGCGGGGCTTTTTTGTTTTACTTTTGATCTGCCCTGGCAAAGCAGTTCAGGTTTTTGTATGACTAATTCCTTTATTAAAAAAATTGAAACGATTCTTAGGGATTTACCGATTGCAACAGAAATCTCCATTTCTTTTACCAGTGCCGTTGGAACAAATTTTACCGGCTTAAAAAGAGAAAGCTCCGGAATTAAATACATTGATAATAAAACCGCTGCTTTCGAAATCGGCTCGGTAACAAAAGCAGTAACAGGAAATGTTCTTGCCCAAATGGTGACCGATTTAAAAATGAAGCTCGACGACCGGATTGAACCGTTTCTTCGCTTCAAATTGTTGGGAAGCCCGCCCATTACGTTTAAACAATTGGCGTTACATACCTCCGGACTTCCCAGAATGCCTCAGGGATACGACAACAGAGTGGATTTTATCAAAGAAAATCCCTTCAGTAACTATAAGGAGGAAGCGTTGATCAACTATTTGAGCGAAGGCTTAATTCTGGAATCGGCTCCCGGGGCAAAAGCCAGCTATTCCAACCTGGGTTTTGCATTGCTGGGCTATATTATTTCCAAGATTGAAAATAAACCATTCCCTAAAATTGTATCGGAAAAAATATTTCATCCCCTGGCAATGAATAATTCGGTGTTTGATAAAAAAAATATTTCAACCCAGCTAAGGGTTGGACTTGACAGGAAGGGGAATCCCACGAGGTGCTGGGATGGTGGAATTTTTGATGGCAGTCTGGGAATGATATCAACGGCCGAAGACCTGGCGAAATTCTCGAAGAAAATGCTGAACACGGACGATGGCTCAGTAAAAATGCAGATCGAAAATAGATTTCCTGCCAGGCCGGATGTGAACACCTGCTTAGGATGGCTGATGGTCGATTCGGACAAACATGATTTTATTATTAAGATAAACGGTGGAACGGCCGGGTCTGCTTCTTCGGTGTTTGTGAATCAACAAAAACAGCAGGCATTTACCTTTTGCTCAAACATACACCCGGACAGTTATATGGAATTAATAGAGCACCTATGCATTGAAGCGGTGACTTCTGATCGAATCAAAGGATCATAGCTCCTGTTTAACTGTTAATCTTACGCGAAAAGCTAATCCGTAAAAACGCGTATAAAAACTAAGTGTGTTACGCAGTTTCAAAAATTGTGGATTGAATATGCTTTGTTTATCCGTGTTGATGATAGTATATTTAGAGCGACAACTCTGGCCTATGCTTTTACTTACGGAAACGGTGACTACGGCTTTGCCCGGCACTTTAGGAACTTCGCCTGAACAGCCAGACAGGTTAAAACGGAAAGGATTTTTTGCACCATGTTTTTTTCCGGTTTGTTTAGCAAACAGCCCGGCATATGCTAAGCTTGCACTGGCCGATGCTCAACGGCCATTTTGGCTGGCCCTTATGCTTATTGTTACATTGGTTGCAATACTTTCGCTTACGGTTAAAATTTTTATCGACAGAAGAATGCTGGCACGGGTGCTGGCCTTGCAACGAAAACAGGCAGTGGATCACGAGCGCAGAAGAATTGCCGCCGATATACACGACGACCTGGGTGCAGAGCTTACCGGCATTGCCATTCTTTCGCAGCTGTTAAAACACAGCTTGGTGGCCGATAAGGAGGAATCGCTGAAGCTGGCGGAAAAGATCCGCGATTCATCGAGCCAGGTGATCACCAAAATGAACGAAGTGGTGTGGGCGCTCAACGCGAAAGATTATACACTGAAAAATTTAATGGCGCATATCCGCAGCTATATCAACTCTCTGAAAGAAAATACGGGCATGGGAATTATCATCCAGGTAGGCAACAATGCCCAGCTCAATTACCCGCTCAGGGACGAGCTGACGGGCAATGTTTTTCTGGTGATAAAAGAAATACTGCAAAACGCGGTGAAACACTCGAAGGCGGCCACTATTATGCTTTCACTGGATCTGCTTCCGTCTCTCCGCCTGTGTATCGATTACCAGGACGACGGCATAGGCTTTGACCCGGCGCAGGCACAATCGGGCAACGGATTGCGCAACATTCACCGGCGCGTGAAAGAAAGCGGTGGCCTGGTTGAATTTTTGCCGGTTGGTAAAGGCAGCCGTATAAAAGTAATTGTACCAATAACCCCAAGCTATGAACAGCCTTAACCCCATCGAAATTTGTGTTACAGAGGATCACGATGAGATCCGAAACGGCATTGCATTTATGATAAACACACATCCCGGTTTTCATTGCACGGGTTGCAAAAGCGGCGAAGAGGCCCTGGCGCTTTTTAAGAAGCTACCCGTTAGCCTGGCGCTGATGGACATTGGTTTGCCCGGCATGGATGGTATAGAATGCACCCGGTTGATAAAAGAGCTGTACCCCGATACGCTGATTATGATGTGCACCGTGTTTGAGGATAACGGTAAAATTTTTGATGCCCTTAAAGCCGGCGCCAGCGGATATATTTTAAAAAAGGCTGCAGGCGAAACGCTGATTGACGCCATAAAGGAATTGCTTAACGGTGGTGCCCCCATGAGCAGTGCTATTGCCCGTAAGGTGGTAGGTTCTTTCAGAAGCGATCAGCGCGATAAATTAAAATATGCCGAGCTCACCAATAAGGAAAACGAAATACTGGGCCTGCTGGCCGACGGCTATGGCAATAAGGAAATAGCCGACCGGCTTTTTGTAAGCGTTAACACCGTGCGCACGCATGTGTATCATATTTATGCCAAGCTGCACGTGCGCAACCGTATTGAAGCGCTCAATAAAATTAAGAGCGTGGCGCCGATGGCAGAGTAATAAGTTTTTAATGTTCAGTGCTTAATTTTTAATAAGTCGTGAGTCTTTGGTCGTTAACCCTGGCTCTTGCTTCCTGTCTCTCTTTGATTTCTCCCATTTTCCCTTTTTCCATCTTACATTTTCCATAAGTTTAGAAAGTTACAAGTTCAAAAGTTATCAAGTTCAACTATTGGTCATTCGCCTTGTCACCCTGAGTGATTTTCCGCTTACAATTATATTCCATTGCGGAAAATTGTATCGAAGGGCGCTTCCTGGCTCTTTTGAATTTTGAATCTGAAATTTTGAATTTTATTTCAGGATTGATCCACAATCGTGCGGAAGGTTAAATTGATCCTAGGCCTTTTTATAACCACCGTAGGCGGAAGACGATGCAGCCAGTTGCTTTGCGTGGTGCCCTGCATCACCAGCAGGCTGCCGTGCGCCAGCACCAGCGAGCGGGTTTCTTTGGTTATTTTGTGTTTAAATGCAAATTTTCGCTCGGCGCCAAAGCTCAGCGAAGCAATGGTAGTGTTTTTACCCAGCGATTTTTCATCGTCGCTGTGCCAGGCCATGCCTTCGCTGCCAGTGTGATACAGGTTAAGCAGGCAGGAGTTAAAGCTGTTGCCTGTTATTTCTTCCACGCGCTGTTTTAGCTCCAGCAGGCCCGGCGTCCACAGCAGGGCTGTTTTGGTGGTGCCGGAGTAAGCGTAGGAGAAAGCCTTGTCGGCATACCAGGCCACTTTACGCGGTGTAATAAAATGTTTGCCCATCACAACGGCCTCATCGTGTTTCCAGGCAATGGTGCTTAGCAAAAGATCAAAATAACGATTGGCCTCGGCAAGAGGCATAATATTTCCGAAATAGATCACTTCGCCGCTGTGAGGCAGCAGATTTTCCCGATGATGTGTGCTAAACAGATCCATCCTGTTTTTTCCAGATTAAGTAACGTTCTTTCATACAATGTCCGCAGGGCCGGTAGCCTGCCTCCAGGGCTTCCTGTTCAGAAACAAAAAACACACGGTTGGCGGCGAGCATGCGCTTTCCCGACCGGCAATGCAGCGTACCGTATATTTTTAACCGGCTATTGCCCGCCATTAAAACGCGTTGTTGTTTCAGCAGCAAAAATAGCTGAGTTTTGTGAATATCGCGGTGCCGCCACATGTTATGTTAACGCATCGTGAAAAATAATTCCCAGCGTGTGTCGCTGGCCGCTGTGCAGCTCGCTTACGCCATGCTTCATATTGGCGCGGTAATATCCCCGGCTGCCTTTTACCGGCCTGAAATTGGTGGTAAAAATAAGCGCGTCGCCCAGGCCCGGGGTTAATACAATGGCTTTGGATTGTGCCCGCGGCGTTTGTTGTGTAAGCACAAACTCACCGCCGCTGTAATCTTTTTCGGGATCGTTTAAAAACAGCACCATTTGAAGGGGGAAGAATAATGCGCCATATAAATCCTGGTGCAGGGTATTGTGCCCGCCCGGCCCATATTTTAAAATAAGCACCGTAGGCTTTACCTGGTTATGCTGTGCGCACTGCTCGTGTAAAATAGTCAGGCTGGTGGGATACACCACCGGCAGGTCCAGCGCTTTCATCCAGCCATTGGCCACCGGGGCCAGCTTTGTATAGATGTATTCGCGCAACTGCTGGATGAGAGAGGGGAGCGGATAATTGAAGTACTTATACTCTCCCTGGCCGAAGCGGTAGCGCTCCATGGTGATGGTTTTGCGATACAGTTCGTCCTTTTGATAATCATCTATTAGCTGTTTGCATTGTGCGGGGCTTAGAAGGCTGTTTATTACTGAATAACCTTTGGTATGCAAATCTTCACCCGTGGCGGCCCAGTCAAAAGCCTCCAGTTTTTTTCTCATCTCTTCCATCTGCTTATTCTCCCGGGTTTGTTTTTGCGGCTTCCCAGCCTATGATAGCGGTTTTGCGGGTATTCCCCCACATGTAGCCCCCCAGTGCGCCGGTCGATTGGATGACGCGGTGGCAGGGAATCAGGAAGGCCACCGGGTTATCGCCCACGGCGCTGCCCACCGCCCGCGAAGCAGAAGGATTATTAAGCTGGCGTGCAATATCACCGTAGGTTGACAGTTTGCCGCCCGGAATTTTAAGCAGGGTTTCCCACACCTTCAGCTGGAAATCGCTGCCTTTGAGATGCAGCTTAATTTTATCGAGCCTGCTCCAGTCGTCCTTAAAAATATGCAGTGCGTTTTGCTGCAGCAGGTCTACTACCTGGTGATAGCTGGCATTGGGAAATTTATTTTTCAAATCGGCCAGCGACTTTTTCTCATCATCGGCAAAAGCAATGTAGCAAATACCTTTGGCTGTGGAGGCCACCAGTATGTTGCCAAAGGGGCTTTCGGCAAAGCTGTAGTTGATCGAAAGGTTTGCACCGCCATTTTTATACTCGCCGGGGGTCATGCCTTCTATGTTTACAAACAGGTCGTGCAGCCGGCTGGTGCCTGATAATCCCGTTTCGTTAGCAACGTCGAACAGGCTGGCCTGCTGCTCTTTTAATAAATTTTTAGCATAGCCCAGGCTGATGTATTGCAGAAATTTTTTCGGGCTTACGCCGGCCCATTCCGAAAAAAGTTTCTGAAAATGAAAGGGGCTCATGTGTATGTTTTCGGCAATGGTTTCCAGGCCCGGCTGTTCCTTAAAGTTGGCCTTTATGTAATCAATGGCCCGCGCAATGCGGTCGTAATTGGTCAGTTCCTGTGTTTTCATGGCAATGTTGTTTTTACATCACAAAGGTAAAGCAGTAAAAAAGCCAAAACTACCCGATTCTTGCGGTCTTTACTGTGAATTCAAAATTTAAAATTCAAAATTAAAAAGACTTCGATCAACAATCAACAATCATCAATTATCAATCATCGATCATCAATTAACAATCTCCCACTCTCGTTGTTCCTAAAGCTTTTCCACCAGATACAAATAAGGCTTGGGCAAATGATGGAGCCAGATGTTGGGGTTTTTAGGATCGTTGCTGTATGTTTTAAAGTATTCTTCATCGGCGTACAACACAATGGTGCTTCCTGTTCTTACATAATAATTGCTGTTGTAATAATCCGGTTTTGCAAAACCGGGAATCTGTTTTTTTACCGCCCGCGACACCATTTTCCCAAGGTACTTCTGGTAATTTTTCCGGGCTTTTTCGCTGGGCCGGCTCATTTTGTTATATACATGTTTCAGTGCCAGGTTTTTCGGAAATTTTTGTTTTTTGATTATGGCTTTGGCACCGTGAAAAGGATTGACCGGCGTAAAGTCAGCTACGGTTTGCACTGTAAAAGGCACATCCGGCACCCAATCGGCCGTATTCACTACATTATATGCCCAGCCGCCTTCGGTCATTTTTTCATAATCATAAGCATAAAACAGGTTGCCGGGTTTGGGGCCCGCACTGCAATAAGTTTTAAATCGCATGTCGGCCGGCAGGCGCCCCTCGTTTTTCAGGCTTTGTAAGTACGAGGTTAAAAGAAACGTAATGCCGCCGCCCTGGCTATGGCCGGTTAAGATAAAATCTTTGATGCCGGCTTTGTAGCAGGAATCGATTTTATGTACAATGCTTTCGGATAAGAACGCCATGGCCACAAACCAGCCTACATGCACCGCTGCATTGGGATTTCCGGAGAGCTTGTATTTGAACGTAAAATCTTTGCCCAGCTGCAGCTCGCCTTTTGCGGGGATCATGGCGGCATACAGGTTGGCCAGAAAGCTTGCATCGGTTTGTATGCTGCCCTGAACGGCAATGAGCGCCAGTGGCTTGTTTTTGTGCACCCATAAATCCCAGATGTTATCAAACGCTACCACGGGCGAGCGGTAAACAAACCGGTAATCCAACGGATCGGGCATTGCCGTTTGCTCCGTCCATTTATGAAGTGCAATGTGCGCTTTATAATTGATCTTTAAGGTTTCGGTATATTCGGCTTTGTCAAAGCCGGGTTTCAGAATTTGTGCGGGCGCGGTGGAGTAAATCATTAAACCGCATAATAAGCCGCTTAAAAAGAGGTTTCTTTTACTCATGTTTAAAGATACTTAATTATTACACCACATAAAAAAGGCCGGCTACCCCCCCATCTGGTAACCGGCCCGCTGCCAGGCAGCATAAGGCATCGTGTAAATTATGCCGTATTCTCTGTTAAAGCCCGCCGGATTTATTTCCAGCCACCGCCCAATGCCCGGTAAATATTCACCCTGGCATTCATTTGCTGCATTTTAGTTTCAATCAGCTCAAATCTTGAGTCCAGGGCGTCGCGCTGCGTAAGCAGCACTTCCATATAATCGGCCCGCGCCGATTTAAAAAGTCCGGTGGAAATGGCGATGGATTCTGTGAGTGCCTGCACCTGCCTGGCTTTCAGATCGTAGCTTTTTTTGAGGTTGCTGATGTTTGATACCTGGTTGGCCACCTCAATATAAGCCTTCAGAATAGTGCGCTCGTAATTGTAAACATTCTGCACCTGCTTGGCGCTGGCCGAATAGTAATAGGCTTTTATGGCATTGCGGTTAATAAGCGGGGCCACCAGCTGTCCGGCCACCGAGTAAAGCATGGACTCGGGCGTTTGAATTAAAAAGCTGGGATTAAAGGCCCTGTAACCGATGCCGGCAGTGATGTTGAGGGAAGGATAAAAATTGGCTTTTGCCGCTTTTACATCCAGCTTGGCAGCAGCCAGCTCCAGCTCGGCCTGTTTAATGTCGGGCCTGTTTTGCAACAGCTGTGATGGAATGCCTGCATGGATGGTATCAACCGCCAGGCTGGTAAAGCCTTGTGAATTGCGCAGCACCGGCTGCGGAAATCTGCCCACCAGAAAATTGATCCTGTTTTCGGTTTCTATAATTTTTTGCAGGATGCTGTATTGCCGGCTTTGGTTTTTAAACACCTCTGCTTCAAATTTACGAACGGCCAACTCTGTTACCTTGGCCGCCTCCTTTTCCAGCTTTACCATTCCCAGTGCATTTTGCTGAATTTCGATGTTCTTTTGCAAAATCTCGAGCTGGTTGTCCAGTGCCATTAATTCGTAATACGAAGTGGCAATTTCAGAAACAAGGTTGGTAACCATAAAGTTTTTTCCTTCGGTGGTAGAGAGGTAGCGGTACACCGCCGATTTTTTAGCGTTGCGCAGTTTTTTCCAGATGTCCACTTCCCATGAAGCGGTGGCAGCTATCATAAAATTGGGCAGGGGATCGGGAATCGGTTTCCCGGGCTTGATATCCGTGTTTGCATCCACGGCACCGTCGCGGGTATATCTTCCTGACTTTTCAACGCCCGCACCGCCTTCGATGTTTAGAAACGGCAGGTACTGGCCCTTCCGGGCCCTTACTTCGGTTTTGGCCACATTAATTTCCTGCAGCATCACGTTGAGCTCCTGGTTGTTTTTAAGAGCGGTGTCAATAAGCCCGGCCAGGTAAGGATCGGTGAAAAAATCCTTCCATTTCACCGTTGCCGTATTCACACTGTCTGTTGAGCTGTTATAGCTCACCGGCGTTGTTTTGTTCTCGGTTCTTTTGAGGTAGGAAGGCAGTGCGCAGGAGGTAACCAGAAAAACGATGCTGATTCCTGTGAGTTTAACTATTTTGGTTTTACGC
The DNA here is from genome assembly GCA_044221905.1 of Bacteroidia bacterium. Lineage (GTDB taxonomy): Bacteria > Bacteroidota > Bacteroidia > B-17B0 > Aurantibacillaceae > Aurantibacillus. The sequence continues at coordinate 430,273 of JBGAOE010000001.1, read as the reverse complement.
ATGGTCTTCATTTTCTTCAGATTGTGGGAAATTGTCTATTTGATGCACCAAGTCTTCGGTCAGCGATTTTTCGTCTTCGTTTTTGATCAGCTTCCGGCCCTCGGCCAGGCTGCCAAAAATATAATACAGGCCCGGCACTATGATCACCCCAAAAATGGTACCGAATAGCATACCCCCCAGCGATGACGAGCCGATGGTGCGGTTGCCGAGTGCGCCGGCACCGTGTGCAAAAACAAGCGGTATCAATCCCGCAATAAAAGCAAACGAGGTCATTAAGATGGGGCGAAAGCGCACTTTGGCGCCTTCAATAGCGGCTTCAAGCACCGTGGCACCCTGCCGCTGCTTTTGCACGGCAAACTCCACAATCAGCACGGCGTTTTTGCCCAGTAATCCTACAAGCATCACCAGGCCCACCTGGGCATAAATATCATTGGCCAGGCCCATGCCCTTAATAAGCAGGAACGAGCCGAATACCCCGGCTGGCAATGAAAACACCACGGCCAGCGGAATGATGAAACTTTCGTACTGCGCGGCAAGAACAAAATAAACAAACACCAGTACGATGATGAAGATATAGATGGCCTCGTTGCCGCGCCGCGTTTCATCATAAGAGAGCGCTGCCCAGTCTATATCGAAACCATGTGGCAATGTTTTGGCGGCCACTTCCTGTACGGCCTTAATAGCTTCGCCGCTGCTATAGCCTTTTGCAGGCCCACCGCGTATGGCGGCAGTGTTATACATGTTGTAGCGGTTAATCTCGTTGGCGCCCTGGCGCTTTTTAATTCTCATAAAGGCTGAGAAAGGCACCATCTCATCGCGGTTGTTTTTTACATACAGGTTCATGATGTCTGTTGGCAGCCTTCTGAATTCAGGCGCCGCCTGCACAAACACTTTGAAGAAGCGCTGGTATTTGATAAAGCCCAGCTCATAGGTGCTTCCCACAAAAATAGAAAGCGTATTCATGGCGTTGCCAATGGTAACTCCTTTTTGCATGGCCAGCTCGTTGTCTATCTCAATCTCGTATTGCGGATAGTTGGCGCTGAAAAACGTGAACAAACCGGTAATTTCCTTGCGTTTGCCCAGGTCGCGCATAAAATCGTTCTTCACTTTCTCAAGCTGGTTGTAATCGCCGCTGTTGGTCTTATCCAGCAGCTGCAGGGCAAACCCGCCTGCCGCGCCAAAGCCGGGCACTGCCGGTGGATCGAAGAATTCGATGGTAGCGCCGGGAATTTCTTTGGCTTTTTCTTCGAGCTCGTAAATAATTTCATTCACGGTATGTTTGCGTTTCGACCAGGGCTTCAGGTTGATCAGGCAGGTTCCGGCATTGGATCCCCTTCCTTCGGTGAGCACTTCGTAACCCGCTATGGATGAAACGGACTGTACGCCCTCCACTTTTTGAATAATGCTTACCAGCTGGTTCGACAGGTCGTTGGTTCTTTCGAGCGTAGAGCCCGGCGGTGTTTGAATAATGGCGTAAAGCATGCCCTGGTCTTCGCTTGGAATAAAACCCGAAGGCAGGTTGTTGCTTATTAAGAATATGCCAATGGAAAATACGGCAAACAAGCCGAACGTTACCAGGCGGCGGTGGGCAATGAGCTTCAGCAGCCACACATATTTTCCGGTCAGTTTTTCGAACCAGCGGTTAAAGGCGTCGATAAACCGGTTCATCCAGGTTTTTTTACGGGGTTTGCCGTGCGTGTTCTTTAAGATCATGGCACAGAGCACGGGTGTAACCGTAAGCGCCACCACGCCCGAAAGCACAATGGAAGAGGCCATGGTAATGGAAAACTGCCGGTAAAACGTACCCACAGGGCCTGTCATAAACGATACGGGAACAAACACTGATACCATGAGCAGGGTAATGGCAATTACCGCGCCGCTGATCTCGCCGATCACTTTTCGCACCGCGTTATAGGGCGACAGATGTTCTTCTTCCATTTTGGCGTGCACGGCCTCCACCACCACAATGGCATCGTCGACGACAATACCGATGGCCAGTACGAGGGCAAACAAGGTAATCATGTTGATTGTGAGCCCAAACATTTGTATGCACACAAAGGCCCCTATCAGCGATATGGGAACCGCCAGGGTAGGGATGAGGGTTGAGCGCCAGTCGCCAAGGAAAATAAACACCACCAGCGCCACCAGGATGAATGCATCTCTCAGCGTATCGATCACGTTCTCGATCGAGGCATCCAGGAAGTTGGACACGTCGTAGCTGATCTCATAATCCATGCCGGGCGGAAATGTTTTTTTAAGCTCTTCCAGCTTTTCCTTTACTTTTTCTATCACCGCGCTGGCATTGCTGCCATAGGTTTGTTTGATCACCATGGCGGCCGAGGGATGACCGTTCATGTTCGAATAAATATCGTAATACTCGCTGCCCAGCACCACCTTGGCAATATCCTTCAGGCGCAGGAGCTCTCCATTGGGGTTGGCTTTTACGATCACATTCTCGTATTGTTTGGGGTCGTTAAACCGGTCGGAGTAGGCCAATACATATTCAAGCGCTTCGGCTTGCTTGCTGTCGCCCCGGCCTATGCGGCCCGGCTTGCCAATGATGCTTTGATCGGCCAGCGCATCCATTACCTCGTCCGGCGAAACTTTATAGGCCCGCATCCTGTCGGGGTTGAGCCACACGCGCATGGCATACTGGCGGCTGCCCAAAATGCGCACCTGGCCAATGCCGTTAATACGCTGCAGCTCGGGCACCATGTTAACGCCGGCATAGTTGAACAAAAATTTCATGTTGGCATTTTTGTCCTTGCTGTAAAGGTTCACATACATGAGCATGCTCGGAATCACCGGCGTGATGATCACCCCTTCGCGCTGCACCAGTATTGGCAGCCGGTTGGTTACCTGCTGAACGCGGTTTGAAACCTGCACCAGCGCCTGGTTAATATCGGTGCCGGGCTCAAAAATTACCTGTATGTTGGCTTCGCCGGCGCTGGTGGCATCGGAGGTCATGTAGCGCATGCCCCAGGCGCCGTTTATGGATTGCTCCAGGGGAATGATCACGGATTCGGCCAGCGATTTGGCGCTGGCACCGGGGTAAGATGCGCTTACCATTACCACCGGCGGTGCCACTTCGGGGAATTGCGACGTAGGCAATGTTTTGATCGCCAGTCCGCCCATAAATAAAATAACAAGCGAGATAACGATGGCGAGCACCGGTCTTTTAATGAATTTACTAAACATATTTTTTATTTTTAGTTTGATCACTCAGAGCAATTTTCTTCGACACATGAAGCGGCGGAGAAAAAACTGAACGGAGTGACTGTATTAAACTTTCAACTCTAAACTCTCATCTTTCAATTAATTACTCCACATATATTTTTAATTTAGGAAGTACTGCTTTTGGGTCCTCGTATTCATAAGTGATCTTATCGCCGTCTTTTACTTTACGGATCCCTTCCAGCACTATCCGCTCGTTTTCATTGAGCCCGTCCTTAATAATGTAAATATCAGGCAACTCGCTGGCCACGGTAATCTCGCGCTGTTTCACCACGTTGTCCTTACCCACCACAAACACATACCTTTTTTCAAGCACCTCAAACGTGGCTTTTTGCGGGATAATGAGCGCACGGCGAAGCGGCAGCGTCATTTGGATGTTGCCGGTTTCGCCATGCCGCAGAAGCCCTTCGGGATTCGGGAAGGTGGCCCTGAAGGCAATGTTGCCTGTTTCGTTATTAAAATCGGCCTCAATGGTTTTCACCGTGCCGGTGTGAGCAAACAGCTCGTTATTGGCCATCATCAGGCTCACATTTTCAAGGTTTTCGGTTTTTGAATTGGCCTTGTAGTTCAGGTATTCTGCTTCCGGCACGTTAAAGTACACCCACATCTCGCTGTTGTCGGAAAGGGTGGTAAGCAGGTCGCCTTCATCCACCAGGCTTCCCAGCCTTACCTGAAAGTGGTCCATAATCCCGTCAAAAGGAGCTTTGATCTCGGTAAACTGCAAATGGGTTTGCGCCAGCGAGAGCTCGGCTTTTGCTTTATTCAGTTTGGCCTTGCCCAGCGCCAGTTCATTTTTTGATACCACATTGCTGTCGGCCAGCCGTTTTGTGTTCAGGTATTCGATCTCAGCAAAATCGGCTTCGGCCTGTGCTTTTTGCATCTCCGCCTGGTATACCAGGGGCATGATGCGAAACATCATCTGGCCCTTTTTTACAGACTGGCCTTCGTCCACAAAAATCTCCTGCAGGTAGCCTCTTTCCAGGGCTCTTAATTCAATATGCTGTATGGAGCGGATCTGGCACACATACTCCCGCATAATAACGGTGTCTTTTTTCAGAGGGCTGGTCACTAAAAACCTTGTTTCCTCTTCTTTTTCCTCGTGGTTTGACTCGCAGCCGGCGCAGCATAAAAAAACGCAGGCGCTTACGAGCATTAGAATTTTATTCATAGTTATTTTAATTATTATCGGACTTTTTTCAGGGTGCCTGAACGAGGGTAGCTGAACTACCAGCGGGCGCATTCATTTGTGGGGAGTTGCCATGAATGCCTTGAAGCACTGTATTGCTGGCAAAAGGGAGTTGAGATTCCCTACCGGTGCCTGATCAGATGCGGAATACCTGGAAGGCCAGGTAACGCTGTGGCAACGAACAAAAAGGCTCCTGTTGAGAGTGGGCGTTTTTGGCGTTGGCACTAAAAAAATACCCGGCTGCCCGGGCAAATAAAATGGAAGTAACGTAATGATTGTTTTTTAAGTGTTTCCTGAAAGAGCTCAGATCGTCGTCTTCCTGGTCCTCAAAAAGCGGCTCGATCAGCTGGGGATCCTGTGTAGCCGTGCTGAATAAGGCATGCGTGGTTACCAGGCAGCCACTGTGTTGCGCAGCGTTAGCCAGGCGGGCAATTTCAACCCGGTTAACATATTTTGCAGGAAAACGAAGATTATCTGTCCTTTTATGAAAATGGGCGGACAGCTGTGCCGATCCACCTACAAGGAGAATGCAGAGCGATAGAAGATATTTGAAGGGTACCTTTATCATTTGCGGCCACGAAAGTACAGTAACCTGCGCGTAAAAACAAGTTTTAGGGGCAAAAGATTGTTAAAGAACGGATTTAAGAAGTCTGATTTAAGAAGTGAGAAGTTATGGAAAATGGGAAAAGGGAGAGAATCAAAAGAAGCAGGAAGCAAGAATCAGGACACATGATAAAAGAGTAAGGATAAAGACGAAAGAAGGAGATAAGAACCAGGAGGCAGGAGTCAAGGCACAAGATTCAAGACAAGACTGAGAATAAGAACGCTGAACTTACGACCAGCGACTAATGACTCACGACTTGTGACGAATGACTATCAACCTAGTCTTAATACAAAATACAGTGTACGATGTACAATCCAATTAATTCAAAAAGTCTAAGTTCAATGCAACCGATTCTTAAACATGCAGGGTTCGCGTGATATGCAGTTTTTGCAAAAAGATTTCGTCGTGCGACACTACGATCAATAAACCCCTGTATGTCTGAAGTGCTGCTTCCAATATTTCTATGTTCTGAAGATCGAGATTGTTAGTAGGCTCGTCCAATATCAACACATCGGGCGGCTGAGGGAAGATGGTCAGGCAGCAAAGCATCAGGCGCATTCTTTCGCCGCCGCTCAGGGCGCTGCAGGATTTGTTCCAATCTTCCTGGGTAAACAAAAAACGACTGAGCTTTATTTTAATTTCATGCTCCTCCAATGCCGCGGTATTAAAACTCCGGGCCAGCTCATAAACACTCAGTTGCGGGTCAATCAGCGAATAGTCCTGGTCTGCATACAGCCACCGGCCTTTGGCGCGGTAAATGCTGCCCATCATCGGCTGCAGCTGTCCTAATAACAGTTTGATCAGCGTGGTTTTGCCCGATCCGTTCGATCCCTTCAGGGCCATGCGCTCCCCGCTGCCAAGGTGCAGGTGGAGCGGCTGTTTCCAAAGCCATGATTGGTTATAACCATAATTAAGGCCGCTGGCCGAAAACAATGTCTTTCCAGGGTGCATGTCGGTATTGCAAAAGCCAAGCTTCATCTTATCTATGCCCGGCAGGGCGTTCCGAAGTTCTTTCAGCTCTGATAAAATGGCGCCGGTTTTTTCGGTGTGTACGCTTCTGAGCTTAGCCGTGCTGTTTTCGGCCTTATTCTTCAGCGTGTTCATCATAATGCGGGCAATGCCGGCTTTCTCCTGTTTCTTCTTTCCGCGGGCATCCAGTTTTTGCTGGCGTTCCAGTGTTTCGCGCTCTTTTTCCCTGGCTTTGTGCAGGGCTTTTTCGGTGCTATGTATCTGTTGTTTCCGGCCTTCATTTTCAAGTTGTTTCTGGCCGGCGTAAAAATCGTAATTACCACCATAAATGGTAATGCCCTTGTGGCTCAATTCGCATACCGGATCCAGAAGGTTCAGTAATTTCCGGTCGTGGCTCACTACAATGGCGGCACCCCGGTAGGATTGAATGAAGCTATACAGGGCTTCTCTTCCCAAAGTGTCTAAATGATTGCTGGGCTCATCCAGCAGCATCAACCCGGGTTGACGAATGGCAATGCCGGCCAGCAATACCTTTGCCTTTTGCCCGCCGCTGAGCGTTTCCATTTTTTGCGAAAGGTCTAGTCCGGTCAATTGCCAATGGCTTAGCGCTTCCTGGCAGCGCGCTTCAATGGCCCAGTCGTCGTTAAGCACGGAGTAATTTTTTTCGGTGGCATCGCCGCTCAATATGGCTTTCAGGGCGTTCAGCCTGTCGTTTACCTGCAATGCCTGCGCAATGGTAAGATGATTGTATTGCCCGTAAATTTGCGGCACATAATACGGTTCGGTGTCAAGCTGTATTTGCCCGCTAAGGGGTTGCAGCTCTTTTGCAATTATTTTAAGCAGCGTTGATTTTCCGCTGCCGTTATTGCCGGTAAGAGCTATTTTCTGATGATGGCCAACCGTAAGCTGAACATTGGTAAACAACAGGTTTTTGTTGGGATGTATATAGGATATATCCTGTAAAACAAGCATGATTTTCTTTCTTTAAAGATGAATGAATGCGTAATTCAGAGAAGAACTACGGTCTTTAATGTGCTGAAAGAAACTGGTTTTACATGAAGGAAGGATGCTTTTGTAATTACAAAGATACGGAATTTTTTGAGATTGTCTTACTTCCGCACGTCCTACTCTGCAGGTTAAGACCGAATGAATAACATCCGGTAAAGAAACAACCTGCGCTACTTTTTAAAATTTAGTTGCGTGCAATTTTTTTAAGATAATTACGTTATTAACACATTGAAAAAAAATCTTGTTATAATAGCTGTTTTTAATTGTGTTTGGCTATGCGCTCAGCATAACTACAAGTCACCTTATCGCGCTGGGCTTAAGCTGGGGTATTTGTATCATACGCTCGCCGGAGATCTTACTAACAGTAGTCCTGCCGGCGACTTTTTAGCAGGATTATGGTTCCAGCTAAAAATGAACAAAAAATGGATGGCTCAAACGGAACTTTTACTGTTAGATAAAGGAATCGGTGATACACAATTTAGAAAGCAGAGTCCACATCAGGTCAACCTCCATTATTTTGAAATTCCTGTCCTTTTTCAATATCATAATAAGAATATTTATTTTGAATTTGGTCCGGGTTTGGGATATCTGATTAATTGTGAAGAACATTTATATGGTAATTTGTCGCCCGACCTAGTATTTAAATATCCATTTAGGAGAAGCGAACTTTCATTCAACGGAGGTATTGGCTGCAAATTAAATGAGAAGTGGGCTTTCGGATTAAGACTTAGTCATTCTTTATTGCCGGTGAGGCGCGCTGTTCCTTTGGTTTCTAAAGAGTCTTATAATCGGTTATTAGCGTTAAGCGTAACTCGCCAACTAAAGAAAAAGAAAGCCAGTGATCCACAAGAATAATAAGCAAGTAAAACGTAGAACGGTGGCTTGTATTTACCCTTCACTTAAATGTGATTCGAACCGAAAAATCATTCAATAAAAGTCAATAAGGCTCAATAACTACTAACAAAGCCCATTTATTTAAAATAAATGGGCTTTATTTGCTCTGCGGAAACGGCGAGATTCGAACTCGCGATACGGTTTCCCGTATACAAACTTTCCAGGCTTGCTCCTTCAACCACTCGGACACGTTTCCTTTTTTAAGGAGTGTAAAAATAAGCATTTTATACCATCTGCGTTAAAAAATATTGGCTTTCTAAAATGAGAAGCGTTTTAAAACACGTGGGTTCCGAATGCCTGTGGGCCACCCGGCCATAAGAGCTTACAGCGATTGTTCCAATTTGCGGTAATAAGCATCGAGGGCTGTAATTTCGCTGAGGCAAAGATTGAGCAGCTCGTGGTTGCTCTCATTTTCTGCCAGCCTGCGCAGCAATTGCTTAAAGGCATCGTTGGCAAAATACACCGAGTAATTGAGGATGGCATGAAGCGCTTTCCTGTTGAGCTGCGCAATTTGCCCGGTCAGCAACAAGCGGATGTTATTTTCCAGTTCAGTCAGCTGAGTTTTGAATTCGGCCAGCCACGAATGGAACTGCCCGGCCGAATGCTTAAAAGGCAATGTTGTTTTGGGAAGGGGTGAGGCTGCCGGCAAGCCGGGTTTGAGCCATGAAGCCACCCGTTCCAGGAGCATAGTGGCTTCCACTGGTTTTTGCAAATAATCGTCGAAAGCGGCGTCTGCATGCTCTTCCACGATCGCACTTTTTGGATGGCCCGACAGAACAATTACGGGTACGCCGGGATGGAGCTCCCGCAGCCGCTGGTATACATCGTAACCCGAGCTGTCAGGCAGGGTCATGTCCAGTATCACCAGGCCGGGATCTGCTGTTTCTGCCAGCCGGATCGCCTCAGCACCGCTGGCCGCTGCGGATACCCGGTAGCCCGCTTCGTGCAGCAGGTGCGAAACATAATCCCGGTTAAGCGCATGGTCTTCCACCAAAAGCACCAGCGGGCGTCCCGCTGCATCCGTTTTCAGGTATTGTGCCTGCGCAGCTGCGCGGTAAATGTTTAAATCGCCGAGCAGCTGTTCCAACCCGGCAATAATGCCCGACAATTCGTGATCGCTGTTGTTTTTATTTAAGCGGTAGGATTTTAAAGATTCAAGAATCGGGGCCAGCTCGGCGTCGATCACACCGTCCATCACCGCCTGGTTTCTGCGAAGGGCCGAACGTTCGAGCAGCTCGCCGATACGGAGCAGCAGCTCCGCCTCATTCACCGGCTCCTGCAAAATACTGGCGTTGGCAATAGTGCTCAACGGATGGGGAAGGTACGGCTGCGAAATGCTGCCGAGTAAAAGCACCGGAATGGAAAGATATTCATGCCGGTAGAAATTATAAAAAAGCGAAACGTCCGGCAGGTCATCGCTCAGAACAATCAGCTCAGGGGATTTGGCGGTGATGATTTTTTGTGCCGCCAGAACGGAGGGCGCAAATAATACCTGCAAGCCGCCCGATTGCAGGAAGCTGCCCAGCTGTTTTACCACGGCAGGATTGTTGTGTATCAACAACAGGGTTGTTTTTTTTGTGTCTGTGGGATTAATGTTCTGCATTTTCAAGTGCCAGGCGGAAAGTGTTGAATAGCCTGCTCATTTCATTTACTTCAAAGTTTGCGGTGTGTTCATAAAGCTGCCGGCCATAAACCTCCAGGTGTGCGGCGCTGTGCTGGTTTCCGTATATCACCAGCTCGCGGGCAAAATTGCCGATGTCGTCAATGCTCATCCATTCGGCCACTTCCTTCCAGCGTGCGGCAAACAGCTCCTTTTCGGTTTTGCTTAGCCACAGGGCCATGGCTGATCCCTGCTCCGGATTTTTTTCCTGCAGCGCCGCCTCGCTGTGGGGCTGCCAGGCCAGGTAGCGCTTAAGCAGGCTCATGAGCCCGTGCCGGCTGAGTGGTTTGTAAAGGTATTCGTTGTACAGCAGTTTCTGTGACGGCTCCGGTTGCGTTAATGCCGCAGCAGTAAGCATAATCACCGGGGTGTCGCTCAATTCGGGGCGCGCCCGTATGCGGCGCGTGGTTTCATGGCCGTCCATCACGGGCATCATCCTATCCATCAGTATCAGGTGAGGGTTTAAAGTATCAAGCAGCCGCAGCGCCTCCTCGCCGTTTGCCGCCTCCACCACCTCCAGGTTGGTGTCTTCCAGAAAGCCTTTCATCACCTCGCGGTTGGATGCGGCGTCTTCCACCAGCAAAATGGTTTGAGCCATAAAATTAGGTGGCGTTTCCTCTTCTTCTATTCTGCGCGGAACATTGTTGTCTGATATTTCAACCCGTGTAAACACCACCGAAACACTGGTTCCTTTTCCTACCTGGCTGTCAACCGTAATGGTGCCTTGCATCATATTGGCAAGGCGCTTGGTAATGGCAAGCCCAAGTCCGGTTCCGCCATAGCGGCCAGCATTTTGCCCATCCATCTGGCGAAATGGCTCAAAAATAATCTCGCGCTGGTTTTTAGGGATACCGATGCCCGTATCGGTTACTTCTATCATGAGCCTCAAAGTGCCATCGCTGTTGGGCAGGGTGGTTATGCGCACAAATACGCTTCCCTTATCGGTAAATTTAAGCGCATTGCCTATGAGGTTGAACAGTATCTGGCGCAGCCGCACCTCGTCGGTCACAATGCCCGCCGGTGTTCCGGGCTCTATGAAATAGCCCAGGCGCAGGTTTTTAGCGGCCGCCCGCTGCACAAAGATGTTGTACAGGTCGCGCATCATTTCTTCAAGGCTGAGCGGGCTAAGGTGTATATCCATTTTGCCGGCCTCAATTTTAGACAGGTCAAGAATATCGTTGATGAGGGATAAAAGGCTTTTGCCGCCGGCAAGGATGCCCTCGAGGTATTTTTCGTGCTTGGCCGACAGCGTTTTGCCTTTCATCAGGTCGGCAAAACCCAGGATCGCATTCATGGGCGTGCGGATCTCGTGGCTGATGTTGGCCAGGAATTCGGTTTTGGCCCTGTTGGCCGATTCAGCATGGTCGCGGGCGCGGATGTAGCCGGCTTCGAAATTGCTTTTGGAAATGGCATCCGAAATAACGTTGGCCACCACTTTTATTTTCGACAGCTGGTCCTCGTTGAAGTCCATACGGAATGTATTGGTGGTTACGCCAAACATGCCAAATGGCGTGTTGTTGTGATCGAGCCGTATAAAAAGCAGTGAGCGGATGTTCTGGATCTCCCATTCCTTTTTCTCGTTCACGGCATCGTTGGGCACCATGCTTGCGTCGGGCAAAACAAATAATTGCTGGCTGGCAATCTGGCCGGCCACCCACGAAAAATGCGAAAAAGGTACGTTCTGTATTCGATTGCGTGTGTCGGGTATGTAGGGCCTGCGCCAGTCGTGCGTGTTTGAAAGCGTGTTGTTCTCGCTGATCTGGATGAGAAAGCAGCGTTCCACGCCCATAAATTTTCCGAACTGCTCGAGGCAGTTATTGATCACCGTATCCATATCGGTGAGTGTTGCCTTTACCAGGTTGGCCGAGATATCGGCCATCAGCTTCTGGAATTCGGTCTGGTTACGGATCTTGAGCTCGTCGGCTTTTTTCTGGCTGATGTCGGAAATATAGCCATCCACGCGTATGGGACGGCCGTACTCGTTGCGAATGATCTTGCCGCGGCTGCGGACCCACTTTATCTGCCCGTCGGTGCAATGCGCCTCGTGTTCCTCGTCGTAGCTCCATGGGCCTCCGTAGCCGGGGTAGTTCACCTGCTGCAGAAAACCGTTATTGGTTCCAAACACCAGTTTTTCCCAGGTCACCTGCCCGTTTTGTATCTCTTCGTGGCTAAGGCCAAACAATTGCGCCACCGATGGTGTAACAAACAACAACTCGCTGCCGGGCAGGCTCATCGACCATACTACGTCTTCCATTTCATTAAAAATACTGTCGAGCTTTTGTTTGGCTTGTTTTATGTTCAGCTCATCGGCCAGCTTGCGCATCATGTCGGTGGATATGGAATCGAGCCGGATGGGGATGCCGCTGCTGTTGCGCACCAGCTTGCTTCGTATCATCAGCCACTTTCGCTCGCCATAGCGGTTCACCATTTCGTAGTTGCGCTCAATCGATTCGCTGGTGTACAGCTCGGCGTAATCGGCCTTTATTTCGCCAAGGGTTTTTTCCGAGAACAAACGCTTCCAGAAGTTTTTATCTTTTTGAACTTCTTCGAGCTTATAACCGGCCAGTCGCTCAAAAGCCTTGTTAAGGTACAGGTAGTTTCCTTTCATATCGGTTGACCACAGGGCGCTGTCTACGTTGTTCACCACACCGTCCATCTGCTGCTTCACATTGTCCAGCTCCAGCTCGGTGTGTTTTCGCTCGGTGATGTCGTAACAAATGGAAAGGTATTGCTCCACGCCGCCTTTTTCATTCACGATCGGATTGACAACGGTATACACCCAAAAATCCTCGCCGTTGCGGTCAAGGTTCCTGATCTCACCCTTCCATATTTTTCCGGCGCTGATGGTGCTCCAGAATTCCTGCCAGAAAGCCCTGGAATGTAAGCCTGAGCTAAGAATGTTGTGATTTTTGCCAACAAGCTCCTCTTCGCGGTATCCCGATTTTTTACAAAAAAGAAAATTGGCAAACAAAATGTTGCCGTTTGCATCCATCCTGGCCACCATGGCGCTTTGGTTCACCGCTTCGGTGATTTCGCGTATCTGCTTGCGCTGGTAGGCCAGTTTTTTCTCTACCTTTTTACGTTCGGTAATGTCCTGCGAGGTGCCGCGGAGAATGATCACTTCATCGCGATCGTTTTTAACACACTCGCCGGTGGAATAAATATATTTTATGGCATTTCCTCCTGTGCGCACCCTGTACTCGCATTCAAAGCGACCTCCTTCGGCCACCGCCATCTCTATGGCCGCGGCCAGCTTTTCCTTATCGCCCTGCAACACCCGGGCCATAAAGGCTTCCTGCAGGTTTTCGCGCGGAGTGCCCGCGAGCTCAAACAGCTTGTAGTTTTGTTTTGACCAGCTGGCTTCGTTTGAGCGCAGATCAAACTCCCAGCTGCCCAGCCGCGCAATAGACTGGGCCCTGTTGAGCCGCCACTCGGTGTTGCGCAGTCCTGTGATGTCCGAAAATACGCCCAATATCTTCACAAACAGTCCCTTTTCGTTTTTTTCGGTTTTAATGCGTGCGTATACAATAATTTCAACATCGTCCTTACGGATGGCGCGGTATTCGAACTCAGCCTGCCCGCCAGTGCCTGTCAGCCGGTTGTATTTTTCAACCACGGACTCCATGTCTTCGGGATGAATGATCTTCCACCACAAATCTTTATCCTGCATAAACTCATCGCTGGTATAGCCAAACATTTTTACCGCATTATCGCCATAATAATATTCATCCGCGCTCAGGTCCACAAACCAAAGCACATCGTCGATCGAGTTCAGGATATCGCTGATGCGGTTTTTTATAACAAGTATTTCCTGCTCCTTTTTTTTCTTTTCTGTAATATCATGGCGTATGGCCAGGTACTCCATAATCTCGCCTTCGGTGTTATACAACGGTATCACCGTTGTGTCCACCCAGTAAAAGCCACCGCTCTTTGTTTTATTCCTGATCTCGCCCTTCCAGATAAGCCCGGCCCGGATGTGCTGCCAGAAGTTGGTCCAGAATTCTGCCGGATGAAAACCCGAATTGAGCAGGGCGTCGTTTTTGCCAATAATCTCTTTGGCGCTGTAACCGCTTACTTTCAGAAAATTTTCGTTGGCAAAGGTAATTACACCGTTTATGTTGCTCCTCGAAATAATGCTGGCATTGTTAATGGCGTTCTGGAACTGCTGCAGCTGGCTGGCGGTTTGTTTTTGCTCCTTTTTTTGGCTATACTGCTCGGTTACGTCGTGGTTCACGCCGCTTACCGTAATGGTGTCACCATGTTGCTGCGCATAGCCTACCGATCGTACGTAACGCTTATGCCCGTCGGGAGCCGTTACCATAAATTCAAGCTCATAGCTCTCGCGGTTTTCGGCCGCAGTTTTAACGGCCCGCAGCAGGGTAAGCTGGTTTTGCCGCGACAGGCCCGCAGCTGGTCTGCCTCCGGGAGGCTCGCTGTGCCAAACCGCCGTAAGTTTTGCGATGGCAATAAGCTCATCGTTTGCCGGAATGCTCACTTCCCATGCCCAGGCGCCTGCAATTTTTTTAAGGCTTTGCTGAAGCGTTACCGGCATATTTAAACCCGAAGCACCCGGCAAATACCCGGCTTCCTGGAAGCTAATGAGGTGTGCAACCTGGTGGGCCAGTAACTCAAGGCAATTGGGGTGCTCAATGGATTTGCCGCCGGGCATGATAAACAGCAGGGTGCCGATCCACCGGCCGTGTTTTACAAGATCGAGCCTGTATGTGTTGCGCGGGCCCAGCTCTTTTTCCAGCAGCGCCAGCTCATTTGGCTTTACACCGGGCAGCCGTTCATACGCCGAAATTTGTACTGCTGCCGGTTTGCCGCTTTTGGCCAGCCGCCATGCAAATGGCCCCCACATTTTTCCAGCGAGCTGAAAACCGAGTGTTTTTTCAATTTTGCGGATTAACCGGCTGTTGCCGGCCACAGCAGCGGTTTTAAGGTAGTTGCCCGGCTGATGGGTAAAATTAAGCAGCACATATTCGGCGCCCGAAAGCGCCAGGAAATCACTGGCCAGCCCGGTGTCGCTTACCTGGGCGGGATCGGTGTGGTAATATTTCAGTGCCAATCGGCAAAATTGCTCCTCTGCAATTCGATCGTCCATATCGCAAAATTTTGCAGTAAAAAATTACGCACTTTCCCGCAACCGCAACCTGATTTATGTTAAGATAAAAACATGATTTTAATCAGGTTTTTACCTTAGTCACCGGCATAATTCTTATTTCACCGCAATTTTAGTTAAAGGACGTTTCGTATGGAATTATTTAGGGAGGAAGATGCACGGCAACGTGCCTGCCGGCCAAAGAAGGCCGCGGCAGAGGTTGATGAAAAATACAGGTGGAAAAGCGTTTTATTTTACGCTGATGATCTTCAACTTTAGAGCTTTCATGATCATTTCGGCCGTGTTGCGCACATCGAGCTTTTTCAGGATGTTGTAGCGGTGCGCATCCACGGTGCTGATGCTGAGGTTGATCTTTTCAGCGATTTGTTTATTGCTAAGGCCGGCGCTGATGAGCTCAATCACTTCTTTTTCGCGCTTGGTGATTTCGATCTTGCTGTTTGTGCTGCTTTTGCCGGCAAATTCGCGGTTAATGTAATTTGCCGCCAAAATGCTCGAAATGGTTTTGCTGGTGTAAATTTCGTCATTCATAATGCAGCTGATGGCCGTGTAAAGCTCGTTCTCGGCAAAATCCTTAAGCAGGTAACCATTGGCGCCCGCTTCAAAGCACTGGCTGATGTGATAGTTATCGGCGTGCATGCTTACAATCAGTACTTTCACGGTACCGTTGGTGGCTTTTTTTATTTTACGGGTCAGCTCAATGCCGTTAATGCCATCGAGGGTAATGTCAGAGATCACCAGGTCAATGCTCAGCTTACCAACCTTGGCAAGCAGGTCTTCGGCCGTTACAGCCTCTCCTACAATGGTATAACCCCTTTCCCTTTCAAGCAACGATCGGATGCCCTGCTTTACAATCTGGTGATCGTCAACTAAAAAAACACGAACCATGCGCTAAATGTAGAAAAAAAATCCTGACGACCTAAATGGATTTTATAAACACCTGTGGCGGGTGTACCGGCAAATTAAATTTTGCGGTTTGCGCGCTTCTTATTTTTCCGCTTGGTTGGCATTTATTACAGTGCAAGCAAAAAGCGGATGATCTGCTCAAGCGGCATGACGCGGTTTACGGCATGCAGGGCCATGGCGGCCTGGGGCATAAATGGGGCTTGGCACTCTGCGGGGTCCTGCACAATGGTAAAACCGCCGCGGCGTTTCACCTCTTTTAAACCCTGCGCTCCGTCTTTGTTTGCGCCGGTGAGCAAAATACCCGTCAGGCCGCTTTGATACACTTTTGCCGCAGAAAAAAATGTAAGATCGATGGCCGGGCGCGAATAATTTACAGGCTCTTCGGTGGAAAGACTGAACGATTGATCGGGAGAAACCAGCAGGTGGTAGTTGGAAGGGGCTATGTAAATGTGCCCCGGCAGCACCGGCGCTTTATCATCGGGCTCGCTTACCGGGCAGCGGGCGTTGATCTGCAATACCTCGCAAATGCCTTCGGCCACGGTTTTCATGCGGTGCACGCATATGATAAGCGGCAGGGGAAAGGAGGGAGGAATGGCCGCCACAATGCTGCCAAGCACCGGAATGCTGCCCGCCGACCCGCCAATAACAACGGCCCGCTGAGTGACGGATTTTAAACCCTGTTCCATTACACCAGGCGGTATATTTTTTCTGTTGCGTTAAATTCGGCAAAAGCGCGGTACCCGCTGAAGTAGTTCAGTGTTTCTTTTTTGCCTATCACCAGAACCCCGCGCTTAAACAGGCTTTGCGAAAAAAGAGAAAACACTTTCTCCTGCAGTTCTTTGTTAAAATAAATGATCACATTGCGGCACAGGATCAGGTCAAACTTCGAAAACGCTGCGCCCGTAGAGAGGTCGTGCTTAAGAAACCTTACGTGCGAAAGCAGCGTGGGGTCCATCACAGCCTGATGACCTTCAGTTTTATAATAATCCGCAAGACTGGCTTTTCCGCCAGCTTTAAGATAATTATCGGCGTTTAAGGGCATCGATTTTAAAGAGTAGCACCCTGCCGCTGCGGTGGCAATCACCTCTTTGTTGAGGTCGGTGGCCACCAGCCGCGCTTTTTCGTACAGGCCTTCTTCCCGGAGCATAATGGCCATTGAGTACACCTCCTCGCCCGACGAGCAGCCGGCATGCCAGATACGGATGGTGGGCAATTCGTTCAGCACCGGCAATACAGTGTTTCTGAGCGCCTGCCAGCAGGCCGGGTCTCTGAACATTTCGGTGGTGTTTACGGTGATCTCTTTTACAAAATGATCGAAAAAAGAAGCGTCGCCCAGCAGCCGTTCGGTAAGCGCTTCGGCACTGTTGAATTCGTAAAGAGATAAAAAACGTTCCAGCCTTCGGTCGAGCGAAGCTGTGGCGTAGCTCGAAAGATCGAGCCGGTATTTTTTGAGCAGGCTGTCAAACAGCGGTGCAAAATTCCAGTTTTCTGTTTTGCTGGCAATTGTTCCCATGGCACAAAAGTAAATACTAATTGTTATGCCGCTGTTTGATGGAAAAATATGCACGGGTATTTTGAAGGGTCTGCTTCGGTAAAAAATACGGCCAAATAAAGCCGAACCGTTTTCCCCTGGATCCCTTTATGGATGAGAGTTAAGAACAATTAATAGCTGCGTGCAACTTGTTTTTTATTCTGAATTTTTATTGATTCCCCTAAGGGTTTTCCATTAAATTTTTTTCATGCTGTTAAGGGTTTTTCTAAAACACTTTTTGGCGTTTTACTCTATTTCGTTTGCAGCGGCTATTGGTTTAGTTTGTGATGCATGAATGCAACCGTAATAGCCCTTGCCAATCATAAAGGCGGAACAGGTAAAACCACCACGGTGGTTAACCTTGGCAGCGCGCTGAGCAATGCCGGCAAAAAAGTATTGCTGGTAGACCTTGACCCGCAGGGCAACCTGAGTTATTCGCTGGGTGTTTCGGGTGAGCCTGGCCATGTGGGTGAGTTTATGCTGGGCACCAGGCCTTTTGAAGAGGTGGCCTGCGAAGCAGGTGCGCTTCATGTGCTGCCTGCCGACGGGCGCCTTTACCGCGACCTGGCAAAGCTGGAAGCTGCACGCAACAACAGCCTGCTATTAAAGCACGCCCTGGCACAGGTTGCCACGCAATACGATTTTATATTGCTGGATTGCGCGCCCGCGCTTTCGCTCTATACCACCAATGCCTTTAATGCAGCGCACGGTGTTATCGTTCCCATGGTGTTCGAGATCCTTTCGATACAGGGCCTCGATCAGATACTCGAGGAGATTCGCCGTATAAAGGAATCATCCAACCCGGGGCTGCAGGTTATTGGCGTATTGGGGGTGATTGTAAACGAAAGCAGGAAACTGTCGGAAGAAGTGCTGGAGTATGTACGGGACCACTACCAGGTGAATGTGTTCAACAACCGTGTGCGCAATAACGTAAAGGCTGCCGAAGCGCCTTCGTTCGGGCTCAGCGTTATTGATTATGCGCCCGCTTCGGGCAGCGCCAAAGACTATGTGAATATTGCGCGCGAGCTGCTGGCGATGCTCAGCGATCATAAAAATTTAATTAACCAAGAAAGTATAAACCAATAAAACAATAATACCATGGCTTTAGGAAATAACATGAAAAAACCGGACGATAACAGGAATTTGCCTGATGACCAAAGCGCAGTAAATGAAAGCCTGCTTCAGACAAATGATGTGGCTCTTTTGAAAGCGGCCATTGTGCAGCTCGAAAAGGAAAAGCAGCAGGCGCTTCGCGAGGTGGAGGCACGGATGCTGTCGGTTGATCAGGCCTGCATCGTATCGGAGGTTGACCTGAAAGGTTATATCACCTATGCCAATGACAAGCACTGCGAAGTGTCGCAATACTCGCGTGAGGAGCTGATTGGCGCCAACCAGAATATTGTGCGCCACCCCGATATGCCCAAGGAGCTTTTTAAGGAAATGTGGGCTACGATTGGCCGGGGCAAAATTTTTAGGGGAAAAGTGAAGAACAAGCGGAAAGACGGCACGCCCTATTATGTTGACGGAATTTTTACGCCGATTATGGGCGAAAACGGTAAGCCCGAAAAATACATCGGCATCCGTTACGACATCACGGAGTCCACCCTCGAGAACCAGCGAATGAAAGGCATTATTGATGCTATTGACGCGTCTTACGCTTTTATTGAGTTTGATACAAACGGGCTGATCGCAGAAGCCAACGAAAATTTTCTGAAAACAATGGGCTATTCGCTGAGCGATGTGAAAGGCAAGCACCACCGTATGTTTGTGGATGCCGCCTATGCCTCCACGGCTGACTATATAAAATTTTGGGAAGACCTGCGGCAGGGCAAGGTGCAAACCGGCGAATTCAGGCGCCTGAACAGCGCCGGCCGCGAATTGTGGCTGCAGGCGGTGTACTCGCCTGTAAAGGACGAGATGGGACGGATTCTTAAAGTGGTGAAAATTGCTACCGATGTTACACAGCAGGTAATGATGCGCGAGGAGGCCAAGCAGGCTGCAGAAGAGCTGAAGGCCCAGGAAGAGGAGATCCGTCAGCAGATGGAGGAAATGTCGGCCACGCAGGAAGAAATGTCGCGCGCCAGCGCCGAAATGAAAGGGCTTACCACCGCCATCGATAATTCGTTTGCATTTATTGAGTTTGATCCTTCCGGCAATGTGCTGAATGCCAACGATAATTTTTTGAAAACGATGGAGTATGCCCTGAGCGAGGTAAAGGGCAAGCACCACAGCCAGTTTGTGGATAAAACATACGCTGCCAGTCCCGAGTACAGCCGCTTTTGGATTGACCTGGCCAATGGCAGGGAAAACAACGATCAGTTTAAAAGGGTAAAGAAGTCGGGTGCGGAGATCTGGCTGCAGGCGGTGTATTCGCCCGTAAAAGACAGTGCGGGCAAAGTAATTAAGGTAATAAAAATAGCCACCGACATTACCCGCCAGAAAATAGCGGCCTTAAACGCTGAAGGATTAAAAGCCACGGTTGATGCCTCCTTTGCCGAGATTGAGTTTGATCCGAAAGGAAACATCCAGGATGCGAACGATAATTTTGTAAAAGCGCTGGGATATGGCACTGCTAGAGACATTATCGGAGCGCACCACTCAATGTTTGTGGATGCCGATTACAAACGCTCGGCGGAATACCGCCAGTTTTGGGACGACTTGGCCAGCGGTTTTACACAAGACGGGCAGTTTAAGCGGGTAACCCGCGATGGCCGGGAAATATGGATACAGGCCGCTTACACGCCTGTAAAGAACGACGAAGGAAAAGTGGTGAAGGTGATAAAAATAGCCACGGACATCACTGCTCAAAAAGCCGCGGTGATGGAAACCGAGCGTTCGGCCAACGAGGTGAACCGCGTGGTGAGCGCACTCGCAGCCGGCGATCTGACACAGCGTTATTCTATTGATTCGAAGGGCGACCTGAGGGTGATGGGCGACGCCCTGAACGCCGCACTCAATAACCTGAACTCATTATTGGGCAATATTTCGCAGATCGCTAACCTGGTGGCCTCTTCGGCAGAGGAGCTGCTTACCAAAGGAGAGCAGATGAAAAACACTACGCAGGAAGTGGCATCGGCCACGCAGCAAATGGCAGAGGGCGCTCAGCAGCAGGCGCAGCAAACCGATGAGTCGAGCAAGCTTATCGACGGCGTGCTTAAATCGGCCAATGAAATGGGCCGCAAGGCGGAAGTGATTAACACAGCGGCCGAGCGCGGCCAGAAGAGCGCCAGCGACGGGCTTACCACCATTCGCCGGGTGGTGGACAACATGAGCGAGATCCTGAATTCGGCATCCACAACATCCAGCTCCATCAACGTGCTTGCGCAGCGCTCCGAAGAAATTGCCAGCACGCTGAGCGTGATCACCGACATTGCCTCGCAAACCAATCTGCTGGCGTTGAATGCAGCTATTGAGGCAGCCCGTGCAGGTGAGGCCGGCCGCGGTTTTGCGGTGGTGGCCGAAGAGATCCGCAAGCTGGCCGAAGGCTCGCGCAAATCGGCCATCGATATTGAAAAGGTGATCCGCGAGGTGCAGAAGGATGTATCGTCGGCAGGCAAATCGATCGAAACCATGGAGGTGAGCGTTAAGAGCGGCAACGTGGCATCGAAGGAAGCCGAGGCCGTGTTTCAGAACATTGAAAAAACAAGCACCGAAACTCTTGAGCTTTCGAAAGAAATTGTGGATGCCACTTCGGCGCAAAAAGACTCGATTAACTCCACTGTAAAGAACATCGAAAAAATAGTGGTGGTGGCGGAAGAAACCGCATCGGGCACCGAGCAGATTGCCAGCTCGGGCAAAGAGCTGAGCCAGGGCATGAACGAAGTAACCGCCACCAGCAAGGATCTGGCCAATGTGGCCAACCAGCTGCAGGATGGCATTTCGAAATTCAAACTTAAATAGTCACTCTAAACATCACGAGCATGAGTTCAACCGAATATACCCTGGAAGATGTAAAGCGCGAGGCCGTAAAGGAGGTTCAGAAACGCGAGCATTCGGAGCGAATGCAGCTCATCATCTTTAAGCTGGGCAGCGAAGAGTATGGCCTGTCGATAGACCAGATCAAGGAGGTGGTATTAACCCCGCGCATTGCCAGAATGCCGCAAACGTCCGATCATATTAAAGGAGTGGCCAATATCCGCGGCAGCATCATTGCCATTATGGACCTTGAGCAAAAATTTGGGCTGACCCAGGCTGCAGTAACCGATAATTCAGGCACTTCCAACTACACGCTGGTGGTTGAAAGCGAGGAATACAAAGTGGGCGTGCTGGTAAAAGAAGTGCCCAATACGCTTTCGATCAACGTGTCGGATATTGACACAGCCTCCAACTTTGTGCAGTACACCTCGCTGGATACAAACAGCGTGATAGGCGTTGTAAAATCGGGAGAGCGGATGATCATCCTGATTGACATGATCAAGCTGATTGAGGCCGAAAACGCCCGGGACATAATTATAAAACAATAACTAAAAAACAAACATGAGCAAACGAGTTTTAATCGTAGACGATTCACTTTACATGCGCACCATGATTAATGATGCGCTGAAAAACGCAGGCTATGAAATTGTGGGCCAGGCCGGCAACGGCGAATCTGCAATTGACATGGCGCTGGACCTGAAGCCCGACCTGATCACGCTGGATAACATCCTGCCCGACATGATTGGCACCGATATTTTAAAAGTGCTGAAGCAGGATGAAGGCATCGCTTCACGGGTGGTGATGATCAGCGCCGTGGGCCAGGAGTCGGTGATACAGGAGGGCATGAGCCTTGGCGCATCCGATTACATTGTAAAGCCATTCACCACCGACAGCCTGGTGGCCACTATTAATAAAGTGATGACTTCTTAAGCAAGGACACCGGTGGGATTGAGCAAAACTATTCGTGTGTTGGTGGCCGACGACTCTGTGTTTATGCGCGTGCTGATAAAGGATATCCTGGAAGCCGACAGCGAAATTACAGTGGTTGCACAGGCCAAAGACGGGCGGGATGCGGCGCAGATGTGCGAAGCGCACAAGCCCGATGTGGTGCTGCTTGACATGACTATGGGTGAGTACGACGGCATATACGGGGTTCGTAAAATAATGGAGCTCCGGCCCACACCCATCATTATACTCAGCGCCCTTGGCAACACCGATATGACTCCCATTATGGAAGCCCTTTCGCTGGGCGCCATCGATTACCTGAATAAACCTGCCAACAACACCGCAAACATACGCGAAGTGGGAGAGCCTTTGATACAAAAGGTGAAGGAGGCGGCGCAGGTGAGCCTGCCCGGAAAGGTAAAGATACACGAAGTCAAAAATACCAACCCGCACTCGTTTGTTGACCAGCTTAACTACGATGTGATTGTGATAGGATCTTCCACCGGCGGACCCACCGCTGTTGAAAAGGTAATTACAAACCTGCCGGGCAACCTGGTGATTCCCGTGCTCATTGCACAGCACATGCCCTCCAATTTTGTTCCCTCCTTTGCCAGCCGCCTCGATGCGCTGACACCTCTTTCGGTAACCCTGGCGCGCAAGGACGATGTGGTGGAGCCCGGAAAAATACTGATTGCACCCGGCAGCAGAAACATTGTGGTGAAGCGGGAAGAGGGGCGGGTGGTAATAGACTACACCCAGCAGCGTTACCGCGATTTCAATTTTCCATCGGTGACGGGGCTGATGCAGTCGGTGGCGCAGGTATACGGTAACCGCTGCATAGGCGTAATACTGACCGGTATGGGCAAGGATGGCTCGGAGGGGATGAGGGCTATTTATGATTCGGGCGGCTACACCATTGCGCAGAGCGAGGAAACCTGCGTGGTGTATGGAATGCCCCGAGCCGCCGTTGAGGATGGGTGCGTGCGCCAGGTGGTGCCGCTCCACGAAATAGGCAGTTTTATTGTGAGTTGTTTGTCTTAACCGATTTTTTATGAGCAAGGAAAAAGAATATAAGGAAATATTCCTGGCCGAAGCGCAGGAGAGCTACGAGGAGCTGAACAATCTCTTCACGGAGCTTGAAAAGGATATTCATAACAAATCGGCGGTTGATGCCATCTTCAGGATTACGCATACGCTTAAGGGCAATGCCATGGGCATGGGTTTTGGAAAAATTGCTGAGCTCAGCCACGTGATGGAGGATGTTTTCAACGAGGTGAAATCGGCCCGCCTCACGCTGGACTCTATTATTTTTAACAGCCTTTTTAAGGCCAACGACGTGCTGGGCCAGCTCATTAATGCGCTCAACACCGGCGAGGATATAAAATACAAAGGGATTAAAACCAAGCTGGAGGTGATCCTTAAAAACACGCGCAGCAAAAATGAAAAAGACGGGCAGGAATTTGATGCTGTGAGCAGCGCGCCGGAGGCCGGGCCGGAAACACAAACACCGGCGGATATACCTGTTGAAACAGCCGAAGCCGTTAGTGAAGCGGAGGAAAGCGAAGACGACAATGTGGAGCAGAAGATCGTTTTGTCCGACGTGGTGCAGGTGCCCGTACGCAAGCTCGATGCGCTTCTGAACATTATCGGCGAGCTGATCATCGAAAAAGACACACTCACGGCGCTGAATACCGACAGGGGCTACCAATCGTCGGACCTGGCACGCCTGCACCGCATCACTTCCGACCTGCAGTATGGCATTATGGATGTGCGGCTGGTTCAGATCGGTTTCCTGTTCAATAAATTTCACCGCATTTTGCGCGATGTGGCAGTAATCGAAAATAAAAAAGTAGACCTGGTGCTGGAGGGCACCGAAATAGAAATAGACCGCAACATTCTCCGCATCATGAGCGATTCGCTGGTGCACCTGGTAAGAAATTCGGTGAGCCATGGCATCGAAAGCCCGCAAAAGCGGCTGGAGCGGGGCAAGCCCGAAACCGGCAAAGTAACGCTGCGTGCCATAAATGAAAAAGATACCGTGTACATTGAAGTGCACGACGACGGCAACGGGATTGATATTGAAAGTATCCGGCGCAAGGCGGTTGAAAAAGGCATCCTGTCGGCCGAGTATGCAAAAGTGGCCAGTGCCGACGAAATTATGATGTGCCTGTTTGAGCCCGGATTTTCCAATGCCGAAAAGATCACCGAGGTGTCGGGCAGGGGCGTGGGCATGGATGTGGTGAAGCGCTCGGTGGAATCCATCGGCGGCAAAGTAACCATTGAAACCGAACTGGGCAGGGGTTCCACGTTCACCCTGTCGCTGCCTTCGTCGATGGCGGTGAAAGGCGCATTGCTTTTTGAACTCAACGGCCAAACCTTTGCACTTGCGCTTACCCATACGGAAGCGGTGATATCGCTGGAAAGAAAAGACATTCACAAGATCAGCAACGGGCTTATCTCCAAATACCTGGGCAAAACCATCTCCATCATTTTTCTGAACGACCTGTTTAAGCCGGGCAGCCTGCAGGAAGAAGGCGGCTTTCATAAAACGTTTGATCAGCTGCCCGACGGCAGGAAGCTGGATGTGGTGATTGTGTCGTATAACAAACACCTGGTGGGCCTGGTGGTTGATAAGCTCATGCAGCAGAAGGAAATTGTTGAAAAGGCGCTTGAAAAACCGGTGCAGCACATTCACATGTTCAGCGGGGCCACTATTCTGGGCGATGGCAATGTATGCCTGGTGCTGGATGTGGCCGGTATCCTCAAAAACTTATTCAAAGAAAAAGCAACAGCCAAAATAGAGATTTAATATGGAAAACATTACAGAACGCGAGCTTGCCGTAGCAAGAGAGATTGTAAATAAAGGACTGCTGAAGGCGGCTGAATCGCTTTCGTTTTTTATGAAGGAAAAAATTGAGCTGGATGAAATGGGCTATAGCTTTAACACGCCGCCCAGCCCGGCTGATTTTACCACCAAAACCGGCGAAAACATTCAGCTGCTGCTTACCGAGGTAATTGGCGAGCTAAAAGGCGTTTGCTGCCTCATCTTCAGCGAGGAGGAGGCCAACAAGCTCCGGAGCACGGCGCTGCCGCCCGAAATCAGGAACAACCCGGATATTATGGCCGAAATGAGCGACGGCATTTTGCTGGAGGTGGATAACATCATCTCGGCCTCGGTCATCACCCAGTTCTCAAACATCCTTAAGCACAAGGTATACGGCGGTGTGCCGCATTTAAAAAAAATGAGCGCCGGCCAGGTGAACCAGTATATAAAAGAAAAGCTCGAGCACGACATGTTTATTGTGAGCTTCAACACACATTTTGTGTCCGAAAGCCTCGATTTCAGCCCGCAGTTTATCTGGTTGTTTGATGGCTCCTTTGCCGAAAGCATTAAAAAACATACGGCTGCCATATCCGGCACCCACTAAATTATTGTCACACACTTTAAACGTCCTATACACTTTGGCAGCACCTTCAAACGACATATCGCAGCGCGTGGAAATAAGCGACGAGGAGTTGAACTCCCTTACCACCGCCATCAAAACCAGGTTTGGCATCGACTTCACCAGTTATGAAACCAAATCGCTGAAACGCGGCTTTGCCCGCCTCATTGCCAAAAACGACCTGGGCTCACTGGTGGGCCTTTGGGCAAAAATACTGCGCGACAAGGAATTTCTTGTAAAATACATCGATGACCTTTTGGTGAACCTCACCGAATTGTTTCGCAACCCCGAAGTGTGGCTGAAAATAAGAACCGATGTGCTCGAAAAGCTGAAAGCCGCCCCGGCGATAAGCATCTGGCATGCCGGCTGCTCTACAGGCGAGGAGATTTATACCATGGCCATTGTGCTCAAGGAATCGCTGCTGCTTTCAAAAAGCAGGGCCTATGCCACCGACCTGAGCACCAGTGCACTCACCGCGGCCAAGCAGGGCACCTACAATAAAATGCTGAATAAAAAGTACACAGAGTCGTACCTGAGTTATTCGCCCAAAGGCGATGCCAACCGCTACCTCACCATTGGCGAGAACACCATTTCGGTGAAGGATGAGCTGAAAAGCCATGTGACGTTTGCCATCCATAACCTGGTGCAGGACACCATGCACCGCAAATTCAACCTGATATTCTGCCGCAACGTGATGATCTATTTTGATGAAAAGCTGAAAATGAAAGTGCTACGCATGTTTTACGATGCGCTTGAAGACGAGGGCTTTTTTGTGATCGGGTATTACGACATGCTTCCCGAAAGCAGCAAAGAGCTTTTTGCGTTATACGACGCCACCACAAGGATTTACAAAAAAGTGAAATAAACCGCCTACCTGCCTGAAAACGACGCGATGATGGATACCGATGATAAATACCAGAAAATTCTGGATGAGCTTGAGGCCGAGCGTGCCGGGAAAGCAGAGCTGGAGCAGAAGCTGCAGATGGCCAGGATACAGTGCGAGGAGCTGGAAGCCACCAACAACCACCTGATTGCAGCCACCTGGCGCGAGCGTGAGCTAAAAAAAAAGCTTACCGACACCATTGGCGAGCTGAACCGCACCAAAGTGGTGGTTGAGAACCAGAATAAGCGCATCACCGAAAGCATTAACTATTCGCGCCGGATACAGCTGGCCATTAATCCTTCGGAGAACGACCTGCGGAGCAGCCTGCCCGAAAGTTTTATACTGTACCTGCCCAAAGACCTGATCAGCGGCGATTTTCCATGGATGCTGAAAAAAGACGGGTGCCTTTACGTGGCCGCTGCCGATTGCACCGGCCACGGCGTGCCCGGCGCCATGATGTCGATGATTGGCAACCTGCTGCTGAATGATATCACTAACGACAGCCAGGTGAAGCTGCCTTCGGAGATACTGTACCGCCTTCATCACGCCGTGGTGCAAACGCTTAAACAAAATGTGGAAAACAGCAACTCGAACGATGGCATGGACATTGGCATTGCCCGCATCGACCTTGAGAATCGCAGCCTGCTATACAGCGGGGCGCACCGGCCCATGTTTCTTTACCGCAGCGGGTTGGTGGAGTCGCTCAGTGGCGATAAGTTTCCGATAGGCGGCATGCACTACAAGGGGCTTAATAAATTCACCGACAGTCCGCTGGAACTTCAGCCCGGCGACACAGTGTTTTTGTTCACCGACGGTTTTCCCGACCAGATTGGCGGCAGCGAAGGAAAAAAACTGATGAGCAAGTACATGAAAACATTTATAGAGGAAAATTACAGCGGCAATATGGATGAAATGAAGGAGAAGCTGCACCGCTTGCACCTGGAGTGGAAAGGAGAGCACAAACAGGTGGACGATATATTAATCATAGGCATAAAATTTTAACATGTACATCGAGCTTTCAAAACGCATCCACGAGCAAATGTCCGCTCACCAGTTTATGGTTTCCATTATGGGAAACCTGACCCAGGATTTTCTCAAGTCCATGATCCGGGTTACCGACAACCGGCTTGCCACGCTGGATATCAACGAATCCATCCGCAAGCGTATTTTTCACTTTATGGTGGAGTGCGCGCAAAACATCTGCCGCTCCGACGACAGGGAGCCCTCGTTGTACAACAGCCTGTTTTTAATAGGTAAAAAAGACGAGGAGTATTCTGTGTACCTGGGCAGCGTGTTCGACAGCACCGTTGTGGATCCCATCATTGATGCCGTAAACCAGGTAAACGCCATGTCGGCACCCGACCTGAAAGAAAAGCTGTATGCTGAGCTGGCAAAAAAAGAAATGCAGCAAAACCACCTGCTGCTGAGCCTGCTCGACCTGTCGAAACGCACACGCGAAAAGATACAGTACGACAGGGTGGCGCTCGAGGATGGAAATACGTTCCTGTCTTTTAAGATCATTTTTTTAAACACCAGGCAATAAATGGAGAACCAGATCAACATATACAACATGTTCAGGCTGATGCTTGACAACCGCCTTATTATCATTTACCAGGGTTTGTTCGACCAGGAGATCATCAAATCAATGGTGTCGATGACCGAGAAAAAGCTCATACAGGACAGTGTGGATGAAGGGCTGCGCAAAAAGCTGTTCAACATTATGGTGGAGGGTCTGCAAAACATCTGCAAACACCAGCTGAAAACGGAGGTGACAGAGCACAATCCCTTTCTGATGGTTGGAGCGGGCAACGATCATTACAACATGTCAACCGGCAACCTGATTGCCAATGATAAGATAGGCATCGTGGAGGCCAAGATCGATAAGATCAACAGCCTGAATAAAGACGAGCTGAAAGAGTATTATAAGGAGGCCAGGCTTAAAAGCGTGATCAGCGATGTGGGCGGGGCGGGCCTGGGGTTTATTGACATGGCCCGTAAATCGGGCAACAAGCTCGATTACCGGTTTTATCCCATCAACGACACATATTCTTTTTTTGTTTTATACACCAAAATAAGCAACAGCAATTAAAACAACATAACACCCATGGATACACTTGAATTAAAAATCAGCGGAACCGACGACACACCGGAAGTTCTTTTTAACCCCGAAAGCAATGAGTTTGTCATTTCAGGCCGATCGCTGCCGGAGGACGTTACCTCATTTTATAAGCCGGTATTCGACTGGCTCGAAAATGCTTCTTCCAGCCTTAAGCCGCAAACCGTATTCCGCTTTAAGCTGGAGTATTTTAATACGGCTTCCTCAAAGATCATTCTCGATATTTTGATGAAGCTCGAGGAACTGGCAGCGTCGGGCATTGTGGTGGAGTGGCATTACAACAAGGCCGACGACGACATGCTGGAGGCCGGGGAAGAGTATAAAGACCTCGTAGAGATCCCCTTCAGCTTTATTGCTTATTAATATTTAAAAAAACTGCGCCTTGATAGATGTAAAAGACATGCTATCCGGCCTCAGGAAGCCGCTGAGCGATGGGACAGACTGGGCCGGATTAAAATTAGGGGATTCCTTTGCCATTAACGCCGAGTTGCGGAAACTGCTCCTGTTGAGCGAGGTAATGCGCATTCCGTCGTTTGGCAAAATGGACAGCGCGTTGGATATGGAGCGGAAGCTGGCCGGCAAAATGGACCGCTACACCCGCCTGTGTCTTTTTACGGTGCTGTTTAACGAGTGTTTTGACCTGAAGCGCAAACGTGTGGCGCCCGATATGGAGCCGGAGCTGCGGAGCGTGGCGCGCGACATGAAAATTGGCGACGCGGCCTATGAAGCCCTGGCACAGTTTTTTGCTATGGACAAGCCTTATACCGATACCCGGGAGGCGGTGTACCTGTCGCCCGAAAATTCCAACCAGCTCATCAAATCAAAAGGTGTTCACGTGTATTTTAAGCATCAGCGGCCCAATGAGCTGCTGTACCTCAAGTTTTTTGAGGATTACGACCTGTTCTTGTGCCGCACCTATGAGTACGGGCGCTCCAATTCGATGGACGCCAACACGGTTTCGACCCGCGAGATCAATATTCTGAACCAGGAATGGTACCAGAAACTGAGCGATGGGCTGCCGTCGTTCCGGAGGCTGAAAACGGCCATTAAAAAATTTGACCCCTTGCAGCGGGTAGAGGTGAACGGACTTAACAACAGCCCGAAAATCATCCTCGATCCCGAAAAGTGCATCATCATTATTTCGGGCGCAGCGGTGCCCATTTCGTTCACCACTTACTTTGAGCCTATACTCGACTGGATGCAGCTCTTTAGCCGCTCCGGTAAAAAGCGCCTCAAGGTGTTTTTGCGCTTCAACTATTTTAATGCCTACACCGCCAGGTTCCTGGTAACATTTGTAAGGCAGCTCAATGCAATACTGAACGGGAGCAGGCATGTTGATTTTCACTGGTACTACGAAAAACAGGAGGAAGAAATGAAAGAATTCGGCGAATACCTGCGCAGCCTGTTCCACGAACCCTCAAAATTCCATGTGCTGGAAACTAAAAAAATTAAGTTATGAGCGAAGAGATATTAAAAGCCCTGATGCAGCTGTTTGCCATTCTTGCCCGGCAGGATGGCGTGCTTATTGCCAATCACGAATCCTATGTTTTCAATTTCCTGTCGTCGCAGATAAGCGCCGAGCGGGTGAAGGAGTACCTTGCCATTTATAACGCTTTTTTGAGCGAAAGCAAGCCCGAAAGTGCGGTGGCCGACGAAAAGGATAAAAACCGCACCTCGATGAAAGATTCGGTGCGCACGCTGGCCATCTGCAAAAAAATCAACAAAACGCTGGTGCAGCGGCAAAAGGTAATTGTGCTCATTCGCCTGCTCGAATTTTTTAAGAACGACACCGAGCATTCTCAAAACCGCAACCAGATAGTGGAGACCGTGGCCGAGGTGTTTAAAATTGAAAAGGCCGAGTTTGCCGAAATCCGTGGGTTTGTGTTCCAGGACCAGCAAACGGTTTCGCCCGAGCAGATCATCATTGGCCCTGCGCAAAATGAAAAAGAGCAGCAATGCCGGCACTACATCGGCTTTCAGAATTATAACGACACCTGCAAGCTGATATACATCCGCAGCATTGGCATTGTGATTCTTAAATACCACGGGCAGGCCGAGCTTTACCTCAATGGCTTGGTGATGCAGCCCGAAACCATTTATTTATTCCCACAGGGCAGCACGCTGCGCTTGCCGCAAAGCACCATCTATTATTCCAATATTATTTCCCTGTTCAACAATGAAAAGTCGAACGAGGACTTTTCGTTTAAGGCCCATATTACCGAGCACGTATTTCCAAACGGCACGGTGGCCCTGCACGAGCTTAGAATAGAGGAGCGCTCGGGCAGCCTGGTGGGCATTATGGGAGCCAGCGGCTCGGGCAAAACCACCCTGCTCACCCTGCTTTCGGGTCAGGATAAGCCCAGCAACGGCAGCATTTTTATTAACGATATGCCGGTGGACATAAACAACCGCGACCTGAACGGGGTAATTGGTTATGTGCCGCAGGACGACCTACTGATAGAGGACCTGACCGTGTACCAGAATTTGTATTACAATGCCAGGCTGTGTTTTGGCAATCACAGCGAGCCCGAAATTGTTGAGAAGATCGATAAAACCCTCATGTCGCTGGGCCTGGAGGAGATCAAACATATTAAAGTGGGCAATGCGCTCAACAAAAAAATAAGCGGGGGCCAGCGCAAGCGGCTAAACATAGCGCTTGAGCTGCTGCGGCAGCCGCACATCATCTTTCTGGATGAGCCCACTTCCGGCCTGTCGTCGCGCGATTCGGAAAATGTGATGGACCTGCTCAAGGAGCTCACCTTCAAAGGCCAGCTCATTTTTGTGGTGATCCACCAGCCATCGTCCGACATTTTTAAAATGTTTGACAGGCTGTTTATCCTGGACAAAGGCGGTTATGCCGCCTATTACGGCAATCCCATTGAAAGCGTGGTTCATTTTAAAAAAACCACCCACCAGGTAAACAGCGAGCTGGCAGAGTGCGCCAGCTGCGGAAGCGTGAATCCCGAAATTGTTTTTAACCTCATTGAACTGAAAGAGATTGACGAGTACGGAAACTACACGCAGAAGCGGCGCTTTGAGCCAAAGCAGTTTTACGAACTGTACCGGCAAAAATTTTTTAACAGCAACCCTGTGGCCCAAATCAGCGAAAAAATAAAAACTACGCTGCGTGTGCCCGGCAAACTGAAACAAACACTTTATTTCTTTTTGCGCGACCTGCATTCGAAGCTTGGCAATAAACAATATATCCTCATCAATGCCATTGAGGTGCCGGTGCTGGTGCTTTTCCTGAGCCTCATCATCCGCTATGTGGATAAAACCAAATCGCACGGTTATGTTTATTCGCATAATTATAACATACCGGCCTATTTCTTTATGTCTATTATTGCGGCGCTGCTGGTGGGCTTAACCATCAGCGCCGAGGAGATCTATAAGGACGAGAAGATACTGAAGCGCGAAAAGCTGCTGCATCTCAACCGCTTTTCGTACCTGCTTTCCAAGGTAATTATCCTTTTCTCCATTTCGCTCATTCAGGCGCTGCTGTTTGTGCTTATTGGCAACATGGTGCTCGAAATACGGGTGGGCTTTGCCGGGCTTTTCCTGGTGCTTTTTTCAGTGTTCTGCTTTTCGAATATTCTCGGGCTTATTCTTTCGTCAACTTTTAACAGCCCGGTTACCATTTATATCATTATTCCGCTCATCATTATCCCCCAATTAATACTGGGTGGTGCCATGTTCAGCTACTCCAAGCTGAACAGCTGGTTTGGCGGCGGCTACAGGGTGCCTGCCATTGCCAACGCAATGATTTCGCGCTGGGCTTACGAAGGCATTGTTACCGATATGTACATTAATAACGGGTATAACCGCGATAAATTTATATACGACCGGCTGGAGAGTAAATTTAACTACAAGCTGGCTTATTTTATTCCCAAGCTCGAGGAGCTGGTGGGCCGCCGCAACAGCGAGGGGCCGGGAGCTAAAAAGGAAACCACGGCGCTGATTGCTTCGGAGCTGGCCAAAGATCACAAAGAGTCGAAGGAGCTGGGTTTTGATAAGCCAGTGCCCGATGTGAGCGATGGCCCCGGTGTGCTGGATTATCTGGAGGAGCTCAGTGCATTTTATAACGAGCACTATAACACCATCACCCGTAAAAAAGAACAATTTCTGTCGGTTCAGATCAAAGACCAGGGTGGGATGAAAAATTACAGCACCGGTAAGCTGCGTTATTTTAATACACGGCTCGATGAAATTGTAACGGCTTCTTTCGAAAAAGACAAGATTGTTGAGATCGACGGGCAGCTGATCCAGATCATTGACCCCATTTACCTGAACCCACCGGCCAACAGTAAAATCGGCAGCTTTGATGCGCATTTTCTCACGGCCACCAAATACTTATTTGGCCTGCCGGTAAGCACGTTTGTGTTTAACCTTATCGTGATCTGGTGTATGAACCTGCTCCTGTTTCTTATTCTGTACCTGAACCTGTTTAAAAAACTGTTTGCGGTTCTGGGCCGCATACCTATGAGTTTACCCGCTAAAAAACAATAACCATTAAATCGCTAATTATGAAAAAACAAATTACTATTGTAGCCGCAGGGCTTATTCTTGCGGCCTGCGGCGGATCGCCGGACGCAAAAAAAGAGGCCGATCTGCTCAATACGGCAGATACCGCGCAAAGCATCAAAATATCGCGCGAGGTTTTGGACGATATGATCCGGACCCTGCCTTCGCCCATCGAAATGGCCAACCTCATTACCCGTTCAAAGGGAGGGTTTGATAAAACGCTTCTTATTCCAACCGACAATGCATCGGCTTACCCCGATAAGTATGCGCAGGCCATCGCGCTGGGCGGCTACGGTGTGGACCTTGGCTACCTGAACCTGAACAACAAGGTGCTTTACGTGGTGTCGTACCTCGAAAGCGTACACATGCTTTCAAAAGAGCTGAAGGTGAATCAGTTCCTGGATTTCAGCACGCTTTCGAAGCTCGCCAAAAATACAAGCAATGTGGATTCGCTTATTTCGCTTTCCACACAAAACTTTAAGCAGATTGACGAATATCTGCGCTCGCAGAACAGGGGCGACCTAAGCGTGCTTATGCTGATAGGCTCGTGGATAGAAGGATTGCACATGTTCAGCCGGATCTCGAAGGAAAGCCCTTCGGAGGAAATTAACAAGCGCATTGGCGAGCAAAAAATTGTGATCGACAATATTTATGCCATTCTTAATAAAATTGACAACATTACCTATTACCAGGACCTTAAGCGCCGGCTGGAAGGCCTGAAGAGCGCTTATGCCAAGGTAACGATCTCCTATGTGTACAAAGAGCCCGAGATGAAAGAGGTGAACGGCGAGCTGGTGATCAGCGATAATTCTGAATCGGTGGTAACCATTACGCCCAAAGACCTGGAGCTGATCGCAAAGGAAATTACCGTGCTCCGCAACGCACTGTTTATGATCGAATCGTAAGGCTGAATAAATAATCATTTTTAATTTCTAAAATTTTTACCATGAAACCGATTGTTATGACTCAAAAGCGTTATAGACCCATTGTGATAGTTGTATTGTTATTTATGATCACCACCGGCTTTAAAAAAGGCGATTGCACCAAGGATTCGATGCGTTCGGAAGCCGTTGACCGGCTTAAGAAGTTTACCCTCATCCAGGATTTTCCGGTGTACCTGAAAAAGAAGGGAAAAAAAGATCCGATCGAATCTAAAAAAATAATGATCACCCTTAACCGCGATGTGAGGTATAAGTTTTACACCATACGCAACGATGAATATGAAGGGCAGCCTGTTTTAACTATTTACAATAACGAAAAATGCGAATTTATGCTGGGCTCCACGTATAACAACTACCTGAAGAAGTTTTACAACGAGCTGGAGTTCGAATGCAAATCAAGCGGCACCTATTGTTTGTGCCTCAATTTCCAGGACGGCCTGGAGGGCTGCGCCCTGGGCGTGTTTTCGTCGTTGATAAAGGAATAAAAAGAAGCTTATTTTGCAACACCCACCAATGGAAAGGCGCTTCGGTAAAACCGGGCGCCTTTTTAAGTATTGTATATAGCAGATTTTTTTAAATTGAAACAAAAAACTAGCTTTGGTACTCATTGCAGCGAAATGGATAATACAAGAATATATAGAATGTTGTTTTCAAGTGTTTATCCCTTATACATTCAAAAGGCAGAAAAAAAAGGGCGCACAAAAGCCGAAGTGGATGCCGTTATCTTTTGGCTGACGGGATACGACCAGCAAAGCCTTCAGCAGCAAATCGATAAGAAAAACGATTTTGAAGCCTTTTTTGCACAAGCGCCAAAATTAAATTCAAATACCTCGAAAATTACAGGTGTTATTTGCGGATACCGGGTGGAGGAAATCGAAGACAAGCTGGTGCAAAAAGTCCGCTACCTGGATAAGCTGGTGGATGAGCTGGCAAAAGGAAAAGCCATGGAGAAAATTTTGAGAAAGTAACAGAGCCGCGTCTTTTTGTAGCCCGGTAAAATAGATGGATGCTTGGAATTTTAAAAATGCAAGGGAATAGAAACGGGTTTCAGGTAAAAAAGGACGGTTTACCGCCCTTCCTGCTCCCTTTTAAGCCGGCTTGTCCGGTTGAAAATGCTTCAAATAATAATTATCTTTAGCTAAAGTAACCCCCAATCTTGTATGAAGAAAAATGTTATCCTATATGGTATAGCCATTTCTCTTTTTATACTCACCTGTGTTTTTTTCAGTAAGGCTTACCAGGAGATGCGCTTACATACATTAAGCATCCAGAGCCAGACATTTATTTTTTTTATTTCGGCAAGCTTATTGTTTGTTTATGTAACAGTTAACCTGAACAGGCAGTATAAAAAACGTTTAAAGCAGGAAGCATTT
This sequence comes from Bacteroidia bacterium, assembly GCA_044221905.1. Classification (GTDB taxonomy): domain Bacteria; phylum Bacteroidota; class Bacteroidia; order B-17B0; family Aurantibacillaceae; genus Aurantibacillus. Next base: position 395,025 of record JBGAOE010000001.1, on the reverse strand, counting down.
ATTGCCGCGCAGGATAAGACATTCCAGGCCCTGGTGGAGAACAGCCAGGATCTTATTGTGATGCTCGATGCCGGGGCAAAGTCACTTTACAGGTCTCCTTCGGCAGCAAAAATCACCGGTTTTACCGACGAGGAGCGCAAACTGCTGGATAACGTGGAACAGATTCATCCCGAGGACCGGGAGCGGATACGTGGATATATCGGCCAAATGAAGGGGAACCCGGGATTGGTGATTCCGGCAAGCTATCGGATATTGCATAAAGAGGGACATTACGTTTGGCTGGAGGGCACCTTTACCAGCCTGCTGCACGACCCCGATGTGGCCGCCATTGTGGTGAACATGAGGGATGTAAGCCAGCGCATGGCGGATGAAGAAGAGCTGAAGGTCAGAGAAAAACGGTTTAGCGATACGCTGGCAAACATGATGGAGGGCGTGCAGATCATTGATTTTAACTGGCGCTACATTTATGTAAACGATGCTTTAATAAAATACAGTACCTATTCAAAAGAAGCCATGGTTGGCCACACCGTTATGGAATTGTACCCGGGCGTTGAGCAGTCACCCTTGTATGCCGCACTAAAACGCTGTATGGATCAGCGCGAAATACAGCAGCTGGAGAGCGAGTTTACATTTCCGAATGGTACAAAGCGGTTTTTTGAGCTTAGGATGCAGCCCGTGCCCGAGGGCATTTTTATATTGTCTGTCGATATTTCGGAACGCAAAAAGGGGGCTGAGGAAGTGATGAGGGTAAACCGCTTGTATGCCTTTACCAGCGCCATTAATCAAAGCATTGTGCATGTGAATGACCGGCAGGTTCTGTTAGCTAAAGTGTGCGACATTGCCACCGGTATCGGTGCTTTTCAGATCGCGTGGCTTGAAATGCTGGATGACCATGGTAATGGAAGGATTGAAGGCATAAGCGGCGAGGCAAAGGCGATAGAAGCAATAAAGCGCAACGAGGGACGTCATTACAGCGACCCAGTGTTTTGCGACACGCCCATTGCCCTTGCTGTTCGCAGCGGCAGGCACGCGGTAAATAACCGTATTCTGGAAGATCCCAAACTGGCGCCCCTTCACCAGGAATTTGCAGCGCTCACCATTCAATCCACCGTTAGCTTTCCGATCCGCGTTTTTGGAAAAATGACCGGCACCTTCAATCTCACCTCGCAGCAGCCCGACTGGTTTGATGCGCGCGAGATTGCTTTGCTGGAAGAGGCGGCCGGCGATATCAGCTTTGCCTTGGAAAATTTTGAAAGGGCCGTGATGCATCAGCGCACCCAGGACCTGGTGCTGGCAAATGAGCGACGCTTTAGGGCCTTATTGGAAAAGAGCAAAGATATGAAAGCGCTTACCGATGCCAGGGGGCTGTTTACGTATGTAAGCCCTTCGGTGCTTTTAACCTTTGGGTATGCCGAAGACGAAATACTCGGAAAATTTTCCTTCGATTTTTTTCACCCCGACGACCGGGCGGCATTAAGCCTGCAGCGCAACAGCATTCTTCAGTCGCCGGGCTCATTTTTTCAGTTTCAATACCGGGTGCTGCACAAAGCCGGGCGCTGGATCTGGTGCGAAGGAACCCTTACCAATCTGCTGGATGAGCCGAGTGTTCAGGCACTGGTTTCTAATTTTATGAACATCACCGAACGTAAAAACCTGGAAGGGCAAAAAGAATTTGATGCGCGTAATTTAGCCGCGCTGATCAATAACACGCACGATTTAATGTGGAGCATTGATACCAGCTATAATCTCATTACGTTTAACCGGCCATTTTTTGCAAGCGTTAAGTTACTTTCGGGCAAAGAGCTGAGCCCGGGCGACGGCGTATTTTCGGCCGGCCTGTCGCAACAGCAGCAAGCCTGGTTTAAGGAATTGTATGACCGTGCCTTTTTGGGCGAATCGTTTACGGCGCTGGAAGTGACGGAGCGGCCGCTTGAAAATGTATCTGAGATTTCTTTTTATCCGATCCGGCATGGCAGCCAGGTTGTTGGAACGGCCTGCCATGCACGCGATGTAACGGAGCGGCGCAAGGTGGAGCGTGAGCGGGAATTTATGATGTCGGACCTGGTGCGTTATATCAAAAACCTCGAACAGTTTACATACGTGGTGTCGCACAACATCCGCGCACCCATTGCCCAGATACTGGGTCTCTCCAATATTTTGAAGGGCCCGCTCAGCCAGTCCGACCGCAAGCGCAGCCAGGAGTATATGCTGATGGCAGTGGGCCAGCTCGACACGGTCATCAACGATCTGAATAAGATCCTGGAAGTGCGCTCGGTGGTGGGCTTAAACCGCGAGGACATTCGCCTGGACAAGCTGCTGGAGGACATACGCCGCAGCATTGCGGGTACCCTGGAGCAGGAAGGAGCCGTTATTGAAACCGACTTTCAGATCAGTACCGTTTGTGCCTTAAAAAGTTACGTTTACAGTGTTTTCATAAATCTTATCGGCAATGCCGTGAAATACCGCAAGCCAAAGGTACCCCCTGTCATTAAAATTACGGCGCGCCGCCTGGAAAAACAGGTGGAATTACGTTTTACAGATAACGGCATTGGCATGGACCTTGAGCAATACGGCGATAAAGTGTTTGGCATGTACCAGCGTTTTCACCTCGAAATAAGCGGCAAAGGCCTTGGCCTGTTTATGGTTAAAACACAGGTGGAAGCCATGAACGGTACCATACAGGTAAAAAGCCAGCTGCGCCAGGGCACGGAGTTTATCATTAGGTTGCCGGATTGAGGGAATTAATCCACTACATCTCCTGGCCGCTGAGCGGAGGATAAATTAAAAATATGGCAATAACTTGTATTAATCAGCCCCGCTCCGAAGGATTTGTAATCCTTCGGTCAACATGGTTTTGTTTGGATTTGTAATCCTCAATCAATCATTTTTCATCACCCCGCATACTTTGCTAAAAAATCTTTTTTAGATACTTTCAGCCCTTCACCGGTTCTATTTCCCAAATTACTTTTTATCCAAACCAGGTAGTCCTCATTAAAATCAATAAACACCGGCTTTTGCGCTTCGGCCCACGATTTGCGTGGGCGGCCCCATTGGTAAATAATGGCTTTTAGTTTTTCGACCGGCCGGTTTTCGCGGTAAAGTTTTAAAATTTTGGCACGGAGCCGGTCTACAATGGCCTTTTGGTCATATAGATCCGTGAGGTCGTAATAATACGCCTCGTTTTTGGAATGGTGTATGAATTTAAGCGAAAGGAGTATATCCCCAACGCCGGGCTGTTTGATCTGGGTCTCTTTTATTTGCAATACCGTGGCTTTTGGCCGCTTCGGCGAAAGGTAAATATCGTATTCTGTTTGATGCGCCGGCATCCATTTTTCTGCAAATTCCTTATCCTCGGTGTGAAAGTTGTCTTTAAATTCTTTGCCATTTATCACCCATATCATTTTGTCGTAAAACACTTCCCGCTCGCGAATGGTTTCAGCAGAAATGGGCGAGTTCTGAAATTCGATCACCAGGTTGTTTTTGGTAAGCACATCGGCAATGTGCCGTATGTCTTCTTTTATAATAGATATCTCAGAACACTCCTGGCCAAAATGCGCTTTCCAATCACGATGCCACTGCGTTTCGGGCTCATACCAGCTGTCGCAGCTTTCGGCGGCTATGTGCGCCCAGTGCCAAACCACCTGGCTGCCACACTTGGCCTGCACCACGCCCTGGCAGTGGCCGCAAACGGCTTTTAGCTTAGGCTCTGCCGTTCTCCTCACTCCGTTTATGATGGCGTATTGCATCTGTTGAAAGCTGTAGACTTCTTTTTAATACAAAAGCCAGGAAGAATTATATTGTGTTTTTTGCGTTAGGGATAGAGCGGAAAGGTACTGTCTTAAAAACCAAAAGTTTTTTGTTAAATTTGATCTATGAAAGAAAGTAGCTGGATTTATCTGACTGCTTATCTAGTGTAGTGCTACTTCGGTAGCACTACTTATTTTGCCAGGATTGTATTCTTCATCCTTTTTCCAAAGCGTGTAAACTAATTCTAATAATTTTCGCTGCACAGCTACGTAGCCTTTCATTTTAAATTTTGTGCGGTTATAGACTCTTTCATATAGTCCAAGTAAACCAGACTCTTTGTATTTTACAGCCACAAGAGCCGGCATATGCAGTATTCTTCGTATGCGGCTGTTACCCTTCTTCGATATTTTAGTCCTTCCGAGGTGTTTTCCGGATTGGTTTTCAATCACATCGTAGCCGGCATAGCTTACTAATTGGCGAATATTATTGATCAACTCAAAGCCGTTTGTTTCTGCCAGTATAGTAGCTACGCTTAAGGTGTCTAACCCTTTTATCTTGCATATGCCTATTACTTTTCTCTTTATCTCCTCATCACTGTGGATCTGGTGCGCAATAAGCCTTTTAAACTCTTTTAGCTGTTTATCAAATACGGCAACGGTTTCTTCCAGATGCTTGATTATTTCAGTATTGGAATACCCGCTGTGCTTTAGAGCATGAAGCTGGTTTGTAACCGATAGCTTGGCCTCTTGTGTGCTTTGATAATGGCGAGTCAAGAGCCTTAGTTCATAAAAATATTTTGAAATAGGCTTCCAGGCCGTAAACTGGCCATGTGTGCACATGATGGCCAGGCCTTTTGCATCTATTGCATCATTTTTTGACTTAAGGCCCAGAGACTGAAGATATTTCTGGGATTTATTTGGCAACACAATAAAAACAGTTCTTTTTTCTTCGGTTAAATAAATCGCCAGTCTTTCGTGATAGACTCCGGTAGCCTCCATAAGTATTTCAACAGAAGCTTTCTCCTTGCATGAGTTATTGATCCAGTAAGATAGATCCTTAAACCCGGCGGGGGTGTTTGTAAATTTGTGTGTTGCCCGGACCTTAATCTGGAGATGAATGTCCAGACTGATCAGGCAGGCATCGAACTTATCCTTCGAGATATCGATGCCAATGGAATACTTTAATAAATTGCTATTCATGGTTTTAGGTTTTATCCAGATATTTTCCAACGTTTTTGCTCATAAATACAAGATAATCAAGGTGATTTCTTTAGGTACTGTTCAAACTCTAGAAAAAAACCGCGTAGAGACTGCCTTTCCGTCAACATCACCTTTAGTGTGTCTAGCCCGACTAGATTTTCTTACGCGGCCTGGTTGTTTATACCAAGATACGAAGATATGAGCCCGCAGCCCCACTGATTGCCGGGGCGAGGACTTGCAGCGATAGCCCGGGCCGCGGGTGAAGCTGGAACAACTTAGAGGCTGAAACTCGCGGCAACGCCCTAATAAAGCAAAAGGGAAAACATTTTGTTTAAAAGGAAATAATTTAACTGCAAGTATTTTGCTTGTTATACTTGCAATTAAAAATACTTTAAAACGGAGGCTCGTTAAAATCCTCAATGTCGTTGCGTTTAATAATGTCGCTGCTGCCGGTATCATCCACCTTGTCCCAGTTTTTGGAGGCCACGGTTTTGGTGCCGCCGCCGCTGCTTAAAAAGTCGTTGTTTTGCTGCAGCGGGCCCGGTGTGTTCTGGCCGTACACAATGTCCTGTCCTTCCATATAATCCAGGTCGGCAAACTTGGCATACTGGCCAATAAAGCGAAGCTTCACCGTTTCCAGCGCGCCGTGCCTGTTTTTGGCAATGATCACCTCGCCGCGGCCACGGGTGGGTTCGTTGTTCTCGTCCACTTCCAGGCCGTAGTATTCCGGACGGTAAATAAACATTACCATGTCGGCATCCTGCTCAATGGCGCCTGACTCGCGTAAGTCGCTCAGCTGCGGGCGCTTGCTGCCGCCCGGGCGGTTTTCCACCTGCCGGCTCAGCTGCGACAGGGCAATGATGGGGATCTCGAGCTCCTTGGCAAGGCTTTTCAACCCGCGCGAAATGTTGCTGATTTCCTGCTCGCGGTTGCCTTTGCTGTCGGGGCCGCCGCTCATCAGCTGCAGGTAGTCAATAATGATCAGCTCCACCTTTTGGTTTTCTTTTAAACGGCGGGCCTTGGCACGCAGCTCAAAAATGGAGAGGGCCGGGGTATCGTCGATAAACAGCGGCGCTACGGCCAGCTTTTTAATGCGTTCGTTCAGCTGCACAAATTCGTGGTTGTCGAGGTTGCCTTTTAAGATCTTGTCCTGTGCAATTTCTGTTTCGCTGGAGATCAACCGTTTTACCAGCTGCAGGCTGCTCATCTCTAAGCTGAAAATAGCCACCGGCTTGTTGAATTCCACCGCCGCATTTTTGGCCATGGTTACCACAAAGGCCGTTTTGCCCATACCTGGCCGCGCTGCCAGGATCATGAGATCGGACTTTTGCCAGCCACCGGTAATACGGTCGAGGCTGGTAAAGCCGCTGGGTACGCCCAGCAGGCCGTCTTTCTGGTTAGCAGCGGTTTCAATTTCGGTGATGGCTTTTGCAATGAGCGTGCTCATTTTATCGTGCTGCTTGCGCACGTTCGAGTCAAGGATCTCGAAAATATTTTTGGTGGTCTCGTCCAGCAGTTCAAACACGTCGGTGCTGTCTTCATAAGCCACCTTGATGGTTTCGGTGCTCAGGCGAATAAGCTCGCGCTGCAGGTATTTTTGCGCCACAATGCGGGCATGGAATTCGATGTTGGCCGAAGAGGCAATGCGGTTGGTAAGCGCCGATACATAATAGGCGCCGCCCACTATCTCCAATTCGCCGGTGCGTTTCAGCTCCTGCGTTACGGTTAAAATATCCACCGGCTCTGAGCGGTTAAACAGGGCTATCATAGCGCCAAACACGCGGCCGTTCTGCTCTTTATAAAATGCTTCGGGGCTTAAAATGTCAATTACGGTGCTCAGGGCCTCGCGCTCCAGCAACATGGCACCCAGCACGGCCTCCTCCAGCTCCACCGCCTGTGGCGGCAGCTTTCCAATTTCATTGGGATTAGAAGAAGGGCTTAATATACGTTTGCGGGTTTTATTTTGATTGTCTTGATTCATGGGGAGGGCAAAAGTGCAAAAAAAGTTCCATCTTAAATTTACGACCTCAGGCCCCGTATTCATAACTTGTGTATAAATATTATTTAAATGGCTTAACCCCTTCATAGCAGGCTATTTACGTAAATGGCCGTGTTCATAATAATAAAGTTCAATTTTAAACAGCACTTGTGTTAGGTAATTGTTAATTGTTTAACCGCTTTCATTTTCAATTAATTAAACATTTGCGAAATTTGATCCTTGGTTTTTGTATTAAAAATTCTATAAAGAAAATATGCGCATTTTGTTTGCCGATTCCAACCACCCGGTGCTTCACGAAACCCTGATGGCCGCGGGCCACCAGTGCGATCTGCTGTGGGATAAGCCCGCGCCTGAGCTGATGGCCCTTTTGCCCGGTTACGATGCCCTGGTGATCCGCAGCCGGTTTAAGATCACAAAAAACATTATAGACGCGTGCCCGCAGTTGCGCTGCATTGGCCGTGTAGGGGCGGGTATGGAAAATATTGATGTGCCGTATGCACGGTCTAAAAACATTACCTGCCTGAGCGCGCCCGAGGGCAACCGCGACGCGGTGGGCGAGCACGCCCTGGGCATGCTGCTGATGCTGCTGAACCAGTTAAAAAAAGCCGATGCTGAAGTGCGCAGCGGCATTTGGCTGCGGGCCGAAAACCGGGGGCATGAAATTGCGGGCAAAACGGTGGGCATTATCGGTTATGGCCACATGGGGAGCAGCTTTGCAAAAAAGCTGCAGGGCTTTGATTGCCGCGTGCTGGCGTATGATAAATATAAAACCGGCTTTGGTGCGCCGCATGTAACCGAAGCCACACTGCAGCAGCTGTTTGATGAATGCGACATACTGAGCCTGCACCTGCCGCTTACCGCCGAAACGGAATACATAGTGAACGGAGATTTTATCTCAAAATTTAAAAAGAATATTTACCTGGTAAACACTGCCCGTGGAAAATGCCTGCGCACCGGCGACCTGGTGGCAGCGCTGGAATCGGGCAGGGTAAAGGGAGCCTGCCTCGATGTGCTGGAATATGAAAGTGTATCGTTTGAGCAGATAGAGCAAAACACGCTGCCCGAACCGTTTAAATACCTGGTAAATTCGGATAAAGTGATCTTAAGCCCTCACATTGCCGGCTGGACCCACGAAAGCAATTATAAAATGAGCAGGATCATTGCGGAGAAGATGGCGGAAGTATTTAGGAAATGATAAATGTTGAATTTTAAATGTTGAATTGAAAATTCAGAAGAGATGAAAGATGTAATGGCAAACGGAGAGATTCAAGGAAAGCAGGAGGCAAGAGCCAGGATACATGATAAAAGATTAAAGACAAAAGACGAAAGAGGAGATAAGAACCAGGAGGCAGGAGGCAAGAGCCAGGACTAAAAAGTGTACAAATGTCCGGGACTAAAAACCAGCGCCGTTATTACGAGGGCTTTTTGATATAACCGGGGCCCGAAGTAATCTGGCGCATGCGGATTCAAAACACAGGATCGAGAACCATGAGCCAGGACTAATGACCAACGACTTACGACTAAATAATAGCAAAGCTTTTGAAACTTTTTAACTTGTAACTCTCTAACTAATGGAAAAGGGAAGATGGAAAAAGGGAAAATGGAAAAGGGAAGATGGAAAATGGAAATACCGAACCTACGACAGAGTACAAAATACGGTGTACAAATGTCCGCTACTAAAAACCAGCGCCGTTATCAGGAGGGCTTTTTGATATAACCGGGGCCCGAAGTAATCTGGCGCATGCGGATTCAAAACACAGGATCGAGAACCATGAGCCAGGACTAATGACCAACGACCAGTGACTTACGACTTATTAAGAATTAAGCATTAAACACTAAAAACTAATTAAGTGTAAACTGGGGCGTTGTAACCACGTTGGATTTATTGTCCTTCATGTCCACCATAAAGATCTCGAATTTTACAATCTTATCCGTTGGCTTGGAGCGGAATTCGCTTACGGGCACGTAAATATCGCCCTGGATGGATTTTCCTTTGTAATAACCATCGGCAGGCTGGGTTATGGCATACGAAAAGGCATGGTCGAAAATAAACTTGCCCGAATCGCTTTTATAAGTGTAGGTAGAGAGCACCAGGTTAGGCCCGTCGGAATTGCTGTTGCGGAACAGGTCGCCGTCCCAATCCTTATACCCGATGGTAAATACGGCAGAATCGCTGCCAATGTGGTTAAGCATCTTAAAGTCCTTATACTCTATTTCGGGAATGGGATCTTTGGAGGTTTTTTTAACACAGGCACTGGCGATAATGCCTGAAAAAAATATCATCAAAAGGTAGCGCATCAATCAAAAATCAATACATAAATTTACGAAAAAATGGGCTAACGGCCTGCATCGCGTGTTAAAAAAAGAAAACATATTTTCAGGCCCCATTACCCAGGAGGCTTTTGAGGGCTTTGCCCTTCAAACCTTCCGGTTTCAGTACAACAATAACGTTGTGTACCGGCAGTGGACGGATCTTTTGGGCCTGAGCCCCACAAAGGTTAGCACCCTCGAACAGATCCCCTTTTTGCCCATCGAATTTTTTAAATCACAGCAGGTAGTGTCTTCGCCCTTACAAGAGGGTACCGTAAAATTTACCAGCAGCAGCACTACGTCTCAAACGCCCTCTGCTCATTTTGTAAACGACATCAGCTGGTACGAGGCCAGTTTTTTGGCGTGTTTTGAGCTGTTTTACGGGAAGCCGCAGGATTACTGCTTCCTGGCCCTGCTGCCCAATTACCTGCAGCGCGGCGGCTCCTCGCTGGTGTATATGTGCAACGAGCTCATTCAGCGCTCGGGGCATGTTGACAGCGGCTTTTTCCTGGATAATATAGATGAGCTGCAGGATAAAATAAAGCTGCTGAACCAAAACGGTCAAAAAACGCTGCTGATTGGCGTATCATATGCCCTGATGGATCTTTGCGACAAAGGGATTGCCCTGAACGATAATTTTACAGTAATGGAAACCGGGGGCATGAAGGGCACGCGCAAAGAGCTGCTGAAGCCGGAGCTGCATGCCTACCTGCGCCGGGGATTTAAGATAAGCAGTGTTCACAGCGAATATGGCATGACCGAACTGCTGAGCCAGGGTTACAGCCGGGGCGACGGCACCTTTAGCATGCCGCCCTGGATGCAATGCGTGGTGCGCGAGGTGGATGATCCTTTAAAAATAAGAAAGGATCATAAAACCGGAGGTATCAACGTGATTGACCTGGCCAACCAGCATTCCTGCGCGTTTATTGCCACCAAAGACCTGGGCCGTTTTACAGAATATGGTACTCTTGAATTGATGGGCCGCTATGATAACAGCGATGTGAGGGGGTGTAATTTGATGGTGGAGCTTTAAGGAAATTTAAAAGTGAAAATTCAAAAGAGCCAAGAATCAGGAGCCAGGAATCAAGACTTAAGACGGGGACAGCAGATTAGTTTTACTACAAAATACAGCGTACAATGTACAATCCAGGACTAATAGCCTACGACTTATTAAGCACTAAGCACCAAAAACTCTTATGACTCTTATCATTACTCAACTGATTTATGTTGTAAAAGGACAGGAAACAGTATTTCACCGGTTCGAAGAGCTGGTTATTCCCATTATTTCGAAATACAAGGGCCGTTTGTTGTTGCGCCTGAGGTCGGATGGAGCCAGCGTGATAGATAACAATATAGAGCCGCCTTACGAGTTGCATTTGGTGGAATTTGATACGGAAGCCGATTTTGAAGCTTTTACAAAAGATGAGGAGCGGAAACAGTTTTTGCATTTAAAGGAGCAGTCCATCCGAAGCTCGCTGCTGATAAAAGGGAGTAGGGATTAAAAAACAAGGCACAAGATACAAGACACGAGAGTTACGACTATGACTAACGACTTACGACTCATAACGATCGGTTTTAGTCTTAATACAAAGTACAGTGTACGGGACTAAAAACCAGCGCCGTCATTACGGGGGCTTTTTGATATAACCGGGCCCGAAGTAATCTGGCGCATGCTGATTAAAAATACATTGTACACTATGATGTATCAGAATAATGTTGGAATTAATAAGCACTGGTATTATGCTGCGTGATTTTTGCGGTTTTGCGTTAGGTACTGTGTTTAAAATCAAAAGTTTTATACATTTTTTTGGACATTTAACATTGGGTTGTAAACGACGTCATTTTTCCACAGGGTATAAATCAGGATTAGCATTTTTCTAGCCACGGCTATTATTCCCACCTTTCCACAGGTGTGTTTTTGCATAATATTCTGGTAAAATTGTTTCAATCTCATATTTGAACGTATCGCACTCATTGCGGGTAAATATAAAGCTGATCTTATATGGCTATTCCCCTTTTTGGATATTCTTGTTTTTCCATAGAATTTTCCACTCTGGTTCATCGTTATATCGAGCCCTGAGTAGCTTGTGAGTTGTTTGGCATTTGTGATGGAGGCAAAACCATTTGTTTCTGCAATCACAGTAATGATGGTGATCAGGCTTAATCCCTTCACTTTCTGAATATTATCGATTCGCTTTTGTAGCGCCTCATCCTTGCTGATATAGGATCGGATCTCTTTTTCAACGATTAAAATTTGCTTTTCTATCAAGGCCAGTTGCTGCTTTAAACGGGTTATTGTGCCTTTTTCAGGCTTATAGCTATGTTTATAAGCATGTAAGCGCGCTTTGATCTTTGAGCCGCTGGTTTTCAGGCTTTTATACTCCCGGCAGAGCGATTTTACTTGTTTCATTAAAACGGTAGGAATTTTCCAGATGGGTAAAACTCTTTCTAAGCCAATCCGGCTAAGTATAGCCGCATCTACCTTATCTGTTTTAGTCTTAATATCAAGACTTTTTGCAAAGTTCTTTGATTTGTTAGGAAGAAGAACCGATACCTGTTCTGCTTTTGCTGAGAGAAAATAGGCCAGATTTTCATAATAAACCCCTGTTGCTTCCATTATTACATACCACAAAGCAATATTGGGGTTTAAGTTCTTTTGTTTCCAGCTTAATAGCTGTTTAAACCCTTTTTCATTGTTTGTAAAAGAGGTTTGCTTCATTACTTTAACACATTGGGCTTCATCAATACTGCCAAAGCAAACATGAAAAGTGTCTTTTGAGACATCGATTCCGATAACTTGTTTAATTGTTTTCATACTTTTGGGTTTAGTAAGTGTATAGTGAAGGCTTTGTTTTTAACTTTTCTCGTGCTTTTACGCGGGATATTTGCGCTAACAAATTCCCTAAGTACTGTCCAGTTTTAACAAAGCAAAGAGAACGGGGCACTCTTTCTAACGCACGGTATATCGTAATGATTACCCAGGGATTGAACTTGTCTCCCGTTCTCTTCACTATCTCTAATAAATTTAATGAATTGCAAACATACGAGGGATAGAGCGTAAAGCCCGCAGCCCCGATAGTTACCGGGGCGAGGACTTGGAGCGAAAGCCCGGGCCGCGAGTGAAGCTAAAAAATAACTTGAAGGCTGAACCTCGCGGCAACGCCCAAACGCTGTAATTGGTGAACAGTTTGGCACACCTTTATTTAAAAATCCCACATTTTTTGCGAACATTGCATTGTACAATCTACATTCAGCACTAGCGACCAACGGCTCTCGACGAAAGACGATTAACTTGGGTGATAAGTTGTTAAAAATGGTATTAAAAGCACACCAACCTGTAAGATGAAACAAATACCAGATAAAGAGCTGCTTTTGCGGCTGAAAGCCGGCGATCAGGAAGCTTTTAAATTCCTGTATGGCTCGTATTTTCCATATGTCACTTTTTTTGTGCTTAAAAACAAGGGCAGCCAGCATGATGCCGAGGATGTTTTTCAGGAAACGATGCTGGTGCTTTTAAAAAAGGTCGATGACCCGGAATTTGCACTGCATGCCAGTCTGAAAACTTATTTATACGCCATTGCCAAAAACATTTGGTTAAAGAAAATAAGAGATAACCGGTTTGTGCCATTAGGCAACCTTGAGTTGCTGCAAACAGATGCACCTGCCGCCGACGGCGAAAGAGAAGACCGGATACAAGGCCTGGGCCGCTGGGTTACTGCCATTACCAGGCACTGCCAGCTGGTGATAAAAGCGTTTTTCTTTTATAAAATGCCCATGGATGCGGTGATGAGCCGAATGGGCTGGAAAAACAGGCACACTGCGGCTAACCAGCAATACAAATGCCTGCAGCAGATAAGGCGCGAACGGCAGCGCGAAGAGCTGTTGAAACGTAAGGCTTAACTGCCGGCTGCGTCAAATAATTTCATGGCCAGCAGGCCATATCCCATGGCTGCGCCCGAGCGTAAGGCTGCCGCGATCATAATGGCTTCGGCAATTTCTTCTTTGGTGGCTCCCAGTTTTTTTGCCTTTTCGGTGTGCCGCTCCAGGCAGTAAGGGCATTGGGTGGTTAAGGCCACAGCAATGGCCATCAGCTCTTTATATTTGGCTGGGATCACAGATTCGGTTTCGCCTACGCTTTTATCAAACGCCAGCCAGGCATGGCTTTGCGCCGGTGCGCCTTTCAGAATATCTGGAATAAAATGCTTGTCGCTGCTCTCTGCAAATGTCATGTTTTGTTTTCTTATGAATACCGGCGATGGTCTATTATCACCCGCAATATTTTATTTTTTTTATGGGTGATAATAGACGCTTATTGAAATAAACAAGAAACTAAACAAAACAAGCTATGGAAAAAAAAGCCGGTATCGGCAAGCAGCTGTTGCTGATTGCTGCCCTGGGCCTGATAACGGGCACTGTTGTTTCAAAACCAAAACCAAAAGAAAAACCAGTTAGTATGAAAATTAAAACCACCCAAGCGGCTCCTTCATTCGCCGCAACAGATTTAAACGGCCAGTTGATTCAATTAAAGGATTACCGTGGCAAAAAAGTGATCCTTACTTTTTACCGCAACGTGGGTTGCCCCGTGTGCAACTTCCGATTTCATGAACTGCAGGCCGATTCGGCTTATTTTAAAGCACACAATACCGTAATATTGGCGGTTTACGAAAGCACGGCCGCTAACCTGAAAATGTATACGGAGGGTGAACATTTTTATGCCACGCTCATTCCAAATCCCACACAGGATCTTTACCGGTTATACGATGTTGAAAAAAGCACAGGCAAGTTATTTAAAGGCATGTTTAAAGGCGCCATGAAAAAAATGAAACCCGGCAAAAAAATGTTTAAGCAAAAAATAAAACAGGATGGCAGCATGAGCCGCATTGGCGCCGATTTTGTAATTGACGAAAACGGAATAGTTAAAGAAGCGTACTATGGCCGCCACCTGGGCGATCACATACCCCTTCATGAGCTGAAGCAACTGCTGCAGTAAGCCCTTGGCTGTATGGATTTAGGTCAGGCATATAAGTAAGAAAATGTTGCCCAAGTCGAATAAAATTATATCTTTATTATAAAATAAAACCTGCCCGGCCTTACTATATTTAAAAAAATAAAACCATGACAGTACCGAAAAATTATTTACTGCTGTGCCTGCTGCCCTTGTTATTTTCCTGCGGTAAACAGGTTACTTACGATGGCAAGGTATATTCAAAACACCATGTAGCCATGGCTAACCTGGTAGTGAGCCTGCGCTGCACCGACGATGGAAAGAGCCCCCACATAAAAGCCTATACGGTGGTGACGGATAATAACGGTTATTTTAAGTTTGACCAGAAGCTGCGCAAAAGCCGCGACATCCTGGAGCTCATCATTCAAAGCGACAGCGCAAGCGGTGGTGTATATTCGATGACCACCGGCGGTGCCGCTGCCATGCGCGGTATGGAAATTGTACTGGAGTAGGCAATTGCTATTTCAACCTGTTTTACCATTTGGCAATTTTAAAGACCCTTGTAGCGCCCTGGCAACTTATTTTTAGCACATAGGTACCCGCTGCCAATCCGCTAAAATCCTCAGCAACTATATTATTGCCGCTGTACAGGGTTTCTCCAAGCAGATTATTGAGCTCAAAATTTTCGCCACCAGTCAGATTATTAATGCCTATCTTATTGATAAAGGGGTTGGGATAAGGCACTAAACGATCCAGTGCAGTGGCTGTAGCAGCTATATTTTCCGGGCCGGCGAAATTCATCTGCCTGTTTGCGGTGCTATCATCAGCCATATGGGGCGAGCAATCGGCATTTGCCAGCGCCAGGGCGGAGTAGGTGGTGCACGAGTTACAAAACAGGCTCTTAAAAAAACAGGAGGCTCGGCCAATGCGGCTCATAAGACCCACGCCATTCTGGTAAACGCCGTGACCACCGGAGGGGTTGATGGTAACATCCGCACAAATAGGCACAGGCCGCGAAGTAAACCGCCGGTAAAGCCATTCGGAGCCATAGATATAATAATTCTGCATACTGCAGGTGGCATTTTCGAGCGCTGAATCGGCCGGCACCACATTGTCGAGGTGGCCATGGAATGCAACCGTGGGAACGGCTTCAGCATCGTCGTAAAAATTAGAGCCCACGCCTCCCCAGTTATTAAATATGCCTTTTATGCTGAACGAATTGGTAAATTTATTTCCAGAAGAATCAATTCCCCCCAGGGCATTTACAATAGTGGGATAATTGGCAGCAAATTCGGCAGCCGAATTATACACAACAGCATTGGCAATAACGGCTCCTGCACTGTAGCCTCCGGCAAAAATCCAATTCGTGTCGATGCGATAAGCAGCGCTGTTATGAACCAAAAACCGCAATGCTGAGCGGGCATCCTGCACGGCCCTGTATATGGCTTTTTCGTGAGAAAGGGGATCGGCTGCGCCGGTTACCGGATCGGTGCAGGGCGTGGTCTCATCCTGACCAAGCCGGTAATCGATGGTAACGGCTACATACCCGCGCTGCGCAAATTCATCGCAGTACTTTTTCATGCTGCGCCTGTT
The DNA here is from genome assembly GCA_044221905.1 of Bacteroidia bacterium. Taxonomy (GTDB): domain Bacteria; phylum Bacteroidota; class Bacteroidia; order B-17B0; family Aurantibacillaceae; genus Aurantibacillus. Next base: position 379,232 of record JBGAOE010000001.1, on the reverse strand, counting down.
GCCGCCGGTAAATCCCCCACCAAAAATCAGTAACACCATTGGCCGCCTGGGCAGTGGATCGATGTTGAGCCTGGGATAGGTGATATCCAGCTTCAGGTTTACGAGATTGCCCATCCAGTCGCGCACCTTGCTGGCAAACTTAACGTTGGAGTCCACTTTTATTTGAGAGGGAGTAACAGTGCTAAACACCGGCGTTTCTGAAAATCGGTTGCCCGGCAGGCAATACTGTGCCTTGCCCGAAAAACAGATCGTTGCTGCGGCAAGAAGGAGCAATAAATTTTTCATTTTTTTCCTGGTTAATAGTTATTGGATGCTTATGAAGCGGCCAGGCTTAATTTACGAAACAAAAAGAAACTGCCTGGCCAATAAACAACCAAAAAAGAAAGCCTGATTTAAGTACGCGCCGCGGGTAATTTACTTTACCAGCTTCATTTCACTTAATAAATAGCCTGCACCGGCATATTTATCAATAATCCAGAGGGTGTAGCGCACATCTAAAATAATGTTGCGGCAAAAAGCGCCGTTGTACATCACGTCGCTCATAGTGCCTTCCCAGTTGCGGTCAAAATTGGTGCCTATGAGCTCGCCTTTGGCGTTCAGCACCGGGCTGCCGCTGTTGCCGCCGGTGGTGTGGTTGCTGCCGGTAAAAGCCACGCGCAGCTTGCCGTTTTTATCGGCATAGGGGCCAAAATCTTTTTTGTTATATAATTCTATCAGGCGCGGCTTCACATAAAAATCCTCTTCTCCCGTCTGGTTCTTTTCAACAATGCCGTCCATAGTAGTGTAGTGCAGGTAGCTGATGGCATCCTTGCCTTTATAATCGGCCACTTTGCCAAACGACACGCGCATGGTGCCATTGGCGTCGGGGTAGAATTTTTTGTCCTTAATGGTTTCTTTCAGCCCTTTTACATATTCTTTCTGCAGCTCGTTGATCTGGCGCTCGTAATAATTCACCTGCGGAATCACCGCTTTTTGGTAGTGATTGAAAATGGAAGTGGCCAGCACATACATGGGGTCGCGTTCATACACCGCCCAGTTCTGCTCAAAGTCGGCCAGCATGGCTTTTGTTTTTTCATTATCCACAAAGCTGGAGTTGCTGTACAAAAAATCGGTCAGCTTATCCACATTGCCGTAATGCGAGGTAAACAGCGAGTCGAGGTAACGCGGCATCAGCGAGCGGTCCACGTTGCTGAGATAAGATTCCAGCATGGCCCGGCACAGCTTTTTATCCAGCTCTTTGCTGTAGTTTTTAAACGGAATGGCGGGCTTGGTGTCGTTAAACAAGGTGTTGAATTTATTTTCTTTGCCAGCCAGCTTCTTTTTAAGCTCGGCAAATATGGGAGCATAGCCGTTGGCCATGCGCAGCCCGTCAATACCCCACAGGCACTCGGCAAAGTAATCGTACTGGCGGCTAAGCGGCGCATAATCGTCGTACGTTTTTTTAAATTGCTTCAGCAGATTGCCGTAACTTTCTTTTTTAGCGGGGTCGGTTAGCAGCTTCAAAAAATCTTCCTCAAATTTTTTCTTTTTGGACACCGCGTCCGATTTCTGCAGGCCGAGCATTTCGCCGCTCCATTTTTTGTAATAGTTGGCTACACCGGCATAGCGATTGGCATACATGAGGCGCACGGTGTCGTTTTTCTTCATGTCGGTTTCCATTATCCCCAGGCGGATGCCGCGCAGCTTCACACGCAGCGGATCCTGCTGGTTTACCAGAAGATCTACGGCGTACGAAGTTAAGTACTCCTGGGTGCGCCCCGGAAAACCATACACCATGGTAAAATCACCTTTCTCAACTCCTTTGGTGGAAATAGGGAAAGAGTAGGCCGGCTTATAAGGCACATTGTCTGTGCTGTATTCTGCCGGTTTATTTTCGCTGTTGGCATAAATGCGAAACATGCTGAAATCGGCATTGTGCCGCGGCCACACCCAGTTATCAGTTTCGCCGCCAAATTTGCCAATGCTTTCGGGCGGTGTGCCTACCAGGCGAACGTCTTTAAAGGTTTCGGTAACAAACAGGTAATATTCATTGCCATAAAAAAACGGGCGCACAAACACGTCGTAGTGCGAATCTTTTTTTGTCTCCTTCTCCAGGCTTTTTATGCGGGCCTGAATTACAGAGTCTTTCTGCACGTCAGAGTAACCGGCTTTTACATCCTCCAGCACTTTTTTGGTTACATCTTCAATGCGTTTGATAAATGTAACCGTCAGGTTTTTGCAGGAAATTTCCTCGTTCCGGTTCATGGCAAAATACCCGTTCTTTAAATAATCTTTTTCAACGGTGCTTAACCCGGCAATGGACGAATAACCACAGTGGTGGTTGGTAAGGATCAGGCCTTTATCCGAAATTGCCTCAGCTGTGCAGCCCCCGCCAAAGATCATCACGGCATCTTTCATGCTGGCCTTGTTAATGCTGTAAATCTGCTCGGCTGTAAGTTTAAAGCCGTTCTTTTTCATATCCTTAAAGTTCAGCGCATCAATCAGCTGCGGCATCCACATGCCCTCATCGGCCCGGCCCGTCAAAGCCGCCAGCAGTAAGGCGTAAAGTATTTTATGTTTCATGTACCAGGTTGTTTTGTTTCGTATTATTTTATCAGTCCGCCCATTTTCATGGCGTCCAGTCGTATGGCGCTGTCAAGCGCTATCTGAAGGTCGTTGCTTTTTTGCGTAGATCTTTTCAGCAGCCCAGGTGTTTCGCGGATCTGCTTGGCGTATTGCTGCACCAGCCTGTTTTTTTCGGCACGGGCATAATATGTGGTTGGCGAGGTATAGAGCTCATACGCATCTTCAATAAATTTGTTGCCAAAGCCGGGCAGGTTACCATCAGAGTACAGCAGCATGATCACCTGGTTGCTCTCCACTTCTTTTTTCAGGTCAAGCTCCCATACCTCCACTTTTTCGCCGGGCCGTGGCGATGGGATCACCTTGTTGTAATAATACCAGAACTGCCCTCCGGCAAAGCTTTGCTGGCCAATGCCCATATATACAGGGCCATACCAGTAGCTGTCAGAAATAGTGAGCACCCGGGTAGTGTTCTTCAGGCTGTCTGCTTCAAATTGTATGTCGGGGTAGGCCAGCCGCATGTTCTGCGCCGGGTTGTTATACAGGTTCATGCTGTTAAGCACATCGGCATCGCGGCTGCGGGCGCTATCCACCAGCTCCACGTTGCTCCAGGTTAAATCGGGCATGTCGCAGTGATGAAGCGTTTCGATTTTTTTTATGATCTTTTGCACGGCAATGCACTCGCCGTAATAGCTCCAGTGGTGACCAAATTTTGGGAACAGCGGGTAAGGCGTACTGCTTTTCATGTTCTCAAACTCGGTGTACAGGTCCAGGTAATTAAGCCCAAGTTGTTGGCTGTTAGCGGCAAATAAACGGTGATTGGTGTTTTTAACCGGGTGCACGTATTTATCTTCCACAAACTCCCTGCAATAAGCACCTTTGCCGGGAGCGTAAACCAGCAGCAGGTCTATTCCCTTTTTGTGAAGGGTGTCCTGCACCACTTTTGCTTTTTGCAGCAGGCTGGTCACTTTTTCCTCCTTCAGCAGATCGTCGCCAAAGGCTGAAAAAATGTAGCTTTCGCTGAACAGGTAATTTTCTTTACCGATCACAAAATTATTCACGCGGATCTGGTTAAAGGCCTTATAATAAAACTGGTTGTTGAGCCTCACCATTTTTTCCTTAAAGGCCCAGTGATCGTTATTGTAATCGTCGGTTTCAGCCTGGTAGCTGCCGTCAAACCAGCTGGCCGCACTTAACTTCGGCTTTTCATCGCTGATAACCAGGCCCGCCAGGTTGGGCTTGTTGTAAGTAACATCGTTGGGCCCGTCGCGTTTGCTGTACTTCAGGTAGGCGCTAACTGCTGGCCAGGCAATGGCTATAAAAATAACCACGCTGTGTATCGAATATGTTTTTTGTTTGCCTGCCATTAAAACCTGAAATAAATAAAGGGATTAAAATCAAGCGCCGCAATATAGCTCAGCGACGCATAAAACAGGGCAACGCAGCCCACAACGGCCAGCCATCGGCCGCCGGCCGAAAATTGCTCGCCATACAATTTATTCTGCAAGGTTTTGGTATAAGCCGTAATGGCAAAAAACGACAAAATGCCGGCCACAATGGCCATACACACAAAATCGTTGTTAATGGTGAACCGCGCATCAAAAAAGTGGAAGCTGTACAGCTGTTTGATCACATGCAGGCCATAATCCAGGTTTTCGTTGCGGAACAGTACCCAGCCCGTGGCCACGATGATAAAAGTGATGGGCACAGAAATAAACCGGCCGAGTTTTTGATACACCTTGCCTAAAAACAGGCGCTCGAGCACGAGGAACAGGCCATGATAGGCGCCCCAGAGCACAAAATTCCAACTGGCGCCATGCCAGAGGCCCGAAAGCAGGAACACAACAAAGAGGTTGCGGTAGAGTTTTGTTGTTGATACCTGGTTGCCTCCCAGCGGAATGTAAAGGTAATTTTTCATCCAGGTGCCAAGCGTAATGTGCCAGCGCCGCCAAAATTCGGTGATGCTGCCCGACGTGTAAGGATTGTTGAAATTTTCGGGAAGGCGGAAGCCCATGATCTTGCCCAGCCCGATGGCCATATCGCTGTAGCCGCTAAAGTCGAAATAGATCTGGAACGTGTAAGCCAGCGTGCCCACCCAGGCGGTGGCAGTGTCCACCTGCCCGCTGCCGAGCTTAAACACGGCGTCGGCCTGCATGCCCAGGGTATTGGCCACAATTACCTTTTTGGCCAGCCCGAGGCAAAAAATCAGCAGGCCGCTGAGCTTTACATCGGGCGTGTAATTTTTTTCGCGGCTGGTGATCTGGTCGGCAATGTCGTGGTAGCGAACAATGGGTCCGGCAATGAGCTTGGGAAACAAAAGAATGTAGGTTTGATAGTGCCAGAAATTTTTCAGCGGCTTATGAATACCGCGGTAAACGTCCACCACGTAAGTAAGGCTCTCGAATGTGTAAAACGAAATACCGATGGGCAGCGCTACCTTCAGCCATTTGACATCGGCACCAAACAGGGCGTTGATGTTTTGAATAAAAAAATTGCAGTACTTAAAATAAAACAGCAGCCCCACGTTAAGCAGCAGCGACAATACCAGGAACCTGCGCCTGGCTGTCCGGGTTTTCTGGTTGTGCATGGCATTTACCAGGAAAAAATCGAGAAAGGTGGTGCCCAGGATGACAAAAATAAATTTAGGCCCGCCCCAGCTGTAAAAATAAATGCTAGCCACCAAAATAACGGCGTTTTTAAATTTATTTGGCGCTAAATGGTAAAGCAGCAAAAATAAAGGGAGAAAGTATACAAGAAAGGTGATGCCGCTAAAAACCATAATTTGTAAGGAGGTACAAAAATAAGATTATTTGGCAATAAGAAAGCCCCGGCCAAAATTTTGCCGGGAGCTTCTTTTTAACGTATGTGCTGCAGGCGAGACTATTCTTTGACGATCTTTTCCACACCGGCCAGCCCGCCATTGTGGTAGACGCTCATAAAATATACGCCGGGGTGAAATGCATGGAGATCTGCTTGTAATTTAGAGCTGCCAATAGTAGATGTTTTAAGCGGCCATGTATTGCCCAGCAGGTCGGCAAGAAATATCTCGCACTCCGCCGCATCCGGCAGCTCTATTGTAAGCTGATTGTTAATAGGGTTAGGGTAGGCGTTCAGGTAACTGCCATCGGCGCTGTTTTTTGTGATGCCGGTAGGAATGTAGGCGCAAACATCGGAGGTAGGGTTATAGGTGGGGAAATTATTGTCGCTGTAACACACAAAATCGCCATAACCCGGGCTATCCAATAAGCAGGAAATGTAGGGAGCCAAAAAGCCGGTGGTAGATGATATGCGCTCGACAGCTACATGTGTGTAGCTGGATGAACCCCATGGAACGGAAAGGCTGAGAGTTTTTAACGAAATACCATTAATAATCACATGTCCTGTATCTATTACCGTTAATGCTACCCGGTTGGATGGCTGGCAATTGCCCGGTGGAAGCTCAAGTTTTAACCACTTGTCGCCAATGCTGGCGTTGAAATTGGCAATAGTATCGAATAGCTGCGTGCTGGTATTATAAATGTGTATTACCCCGTTGCTTTCATATGTATTAAGGCTGTAAAGGTTCATCGAGGTGACAGGGCCATTTGGCTGTTGGGTTTGCCCTGTAAATACACCATTCATATTAAAACAGGTAATATTATTAATGGAAACTGTGCCCGTTACCTGTAATTTAACGTGTCCATTATAGGGAATATACATCCGGTGATACCAGGTGGCCCCCGGTGGGCACCAATTTTGTGCGGTGAGGCCTGAGCCAAGAAGCAGGAATAGAATAAGCGAAGTAAAGTTTTTCATGATACAGTGTTTAAATTAATTAATAGATAAGGAGCCAATGGTTTGAGATTTTTTTTTTGACTAAGGGTAATGTTTACTGTTTTATCACTTTTTCAATGGCCATTGCTTGTCCGTTTTGGTAAACCTGTATAAAATAAATACCGGCATTCAGCGAGCCGAGGTCGATCCGTGTTGCAGATGCGTTTTCAATAATGTTTATTGGCAAAGGCCGGCCCAGAAGATCGCTCAGCCTGAGCTCATAATGTTGGGTCTCCGGCCATTCTACAGTTATATAGTCGCTGGCAGGGTTGGGGTACATGGTTATATGGCCGGCATTTGCCTGCAGGGTTTTAATGCCGGTGAGCGAGCTGCAGCCAACATTCCCCTTGTTATAAAGGGGGAAGGTATCGTCTTCGTAACATCTCAGCCAGGTATTGGGCAGCTCGGCAATGAGGCCATCCACCTCGCAGGAAGTGGGAAACAGGTTGTAAATGGATTCGTATCCGGCATAGGTAAACAGCAGCCGCTCTGTGAAATCGTATTGCCGCAGGATGGAAATGGGGCCCTGGCCGTAGTTGATGGTGCTGGTATAGGTAACGGTTATGGATTTAAGATTAAAATTGTTAACCTGCACGTGCCCTGTATCAGTTACTATAAACATACGGCGCGCATTGCAGCCCCCCGCCTGGGCATTGGGCCCGGGCCGGCGCCACATGTTTCCAATGTTGGCATTAAAATCCACAACGGTGTCAAATACATTGTTGGCGCTGTTATACAAAAAAATAACATTGTTGCTGGAATGCGTGAGATAGGTATTAAAGTTTTGAGTGACGACCGGTGAGCCCGAACCACCGGTTTTGCCGGTAAAGGTAGCCACCAGCTTTTTGCAGTTAATGCCAAGCACAACACTGTCGCCGGTATATACAAGCGCCATTACGCCATCAATGCCCGGGTTTGAATTGGGCATGCCCCGCTTAAAATGCCATTTGGCACCCGGCGGGCACCAGGTTTGGGCAAACACGCCAGCGGTAAATATAAGTGCGGTTGTAAAGAGTAGAAGTTTTTTCATATGCATTATTTAAGGTTTAATGTAGGCATTGGTTTATATGCTAAGTTACGAAACAAGCGGGCACCAGGTTGGTGCTGGATTGATTTATTTGATAAGTGGTTGGGTTTGTATTGTAACAGATATGGCAGGGTGAATAGTCGCTAAGCGATAGTCATAAGTCGTTAGTTTGGGCTCTCGATCCCGCATTTTGAATCCGCATGCGCCAGATTACTTCGGGCCGGGGTTATATCAAAAAGCCCTCGTAATAACGGCGCTGGTTTTTAGTCCTGGCTCTTGCTTCCTGCCTCCTGGTTCTTATCTCCTCTTTCGTCTTTAATCTTTTATCATGTGTCCTGGTTCTGTACTTCCTGTCTCTTTTAACCCTCTCCATTTTCCAGTAGTTAAAAAGTTACAAGTTCAAAAGTTATAAAGTTCTGTTATTATTTAGCTTGGCACACTTTTATTTAAAAATCCCACATTTTTTGCGAACATTACATTGTACAATGTATTTTGATTAAGACCAAGCTTAATAGTTTCAACTATAAAACATTCAACTCTCATGCATCCTGACTCTTGTTTCCTGTACTGTTAACCTTCTCACGTCTTAATCCATTATCTTTGCTACGCCTTAGAGTTTTTTTATGACAGTTCGTAAAACGGTTTTTCCAAAAGCCTCGCTGCTTTACACCGGCCCTGCACATTATCATTATGCGGATAGTTTCAGCGCCCGCCTGAACCGCAATACAATTACCGCACAGGAAGCCGGGCGTGCCTTTTTTATGAGCGCTCCGGCCTGGGTGGAAACACTTTATGCTTTCAGAAACAGGGTGGTGCGTATGATGGGGCTTAAAGTGCCGGATACACAGAACAGGGAGCAACAGCTGGCCGCCTTTGCCTGCCTGCCGGGCGAACAGCTTGGATTATTTAAAGTGTTTGATGCCACAGCAGATGAAGTGATTTTGGGTGAGGACGATAAGCATCTTAATTTCAGGATTTCCTTGTTGCTCGACCGTGTGCAGCAACAGTTGATTATGACTACCACCGTGCATCACAATAACTGGCTTGGCAGACTTTATTTTTTACCCGTGCGCCCGTTTCATCGTTTCATTGCTCCCGCCATGCTCAGGCAAATAGTGGCGGCACTCGAAAAAAACAAGCCGGCTTAGGCAAAAAGCGGCGGTGCAGTGAGTGTAACACCAATGCCGGGCTCATCGTTTAAATATACTTTTCCGCTTCGATAATCAACTCCTTTAAACGGATCGTTTTTATAAAGCAGGGGCGCATCCAGGTCAATATAATCGGCAAAGCCCATCAATTGGGCCATGGCGCTGGTGCCGCACGAGCTCTCGGCCATACAGCCCAATAAAATTTTAAGACCTTCTTTCCGGCAAAATTCAATCATTTTCAGAGCTTCGTTCAGGCCGGTGCATTTCATCAGCTTGATGTTGACGCCCAAAAACGCACCATTGAGCTGCTGCAGATCAGCCAGCCGCTTTACGCTTTCGTCGGCCATGGTGGGCAGCGGGCTCCGTGCGGTTACCCATTGCATGTCGGTCTTCATCTCCTTGGGCATGGGCTGTTCAACGAGTATCACATTCCGGTCCTTTAGCCAGTGTATCATTTCCAGCGCGTGGTGCTTATCGGTCCATCCCTGGTTTACATCCACGTACAAAGGCTTATCCGTGTATTTTCTCACCAGGCCAATCAGCTGCTTATCGTCGGGCGTTCCGGCTTTTATTTTCAGGATGGAAAAATCAGCAGCCTCTTTTATCTTTTGCTCCAGCTTATCGGGCGTATCAATGCCAATGGTAAAAGAGGTGGTTGCCGCTTCGCTTTTGCCAATGCCAGCCAGGTGATAATATGTTTTTTTTGCCAGCCGGCCGGCCAGATCGTTCAGCGCTATGTCAATGGCCGCTTTGGCAGCATTGCATCCGGGCAAAAGCCGGTCTGTTTGCTGCAAAATATCGGGCACTGCCAGCGGGGCATGTAAGGCGCGCAACAGCGGTTTTGCCCTTTCAAAAAATGCAAGTGTGTCTTCGGCGCTTTCGCCCAGGTATGCCGGCAGGCAGGCTTCGCCATAGCCGGTGCAGTCATCAGTGGTAAGCCGTATAAAAATGCTCAGCGTCTCTTTTCGGGTGTTCGACGAAACGCCGAACGGATGTACAAACTGCAGCAGATAAGGCACATAGTCCAGGAGCATAAAAACACTGTTTTTTGTAAAAATAAACAAACAAAAGTACACGGCCGAAAGCTGCTTATATTCCTTTTTTCTGTTATTTTTGTGACTTTAAATCCGAATCAATGGCAATGGCTAAAACAGCAGCAGATAAGAAAACAAAATTCACCAAAGAGCAGTATCTGAAATGGTACGAATCCATGCTTCTCATGCGCAAATTTGAGGAGAAAACAGGGCAGCTTTACGTTCAGCAAAAAATCAAAGGCTTTTGTCACCTCTATATCGGTCAGGAGGCCATTGTGGCCGGCACTGTGAGCGCCACGCGCAAAGAGGATAAACATATTACCGCCTACCGCGACCATGCGCACCCCATTGGCCTGGGCCTGCACCCCAAATATGTAATGGCCGAAATGTATGCCAAAATCACGGGCTGCAGCAAGGGCAAAGGCGGCAGCATGCACATTTTTAGCAAAGAGCATAATTTTTTAGGCGGCCATGGTATTGTAGGCGGCCAGGTGCCGCTGGGCGCCGGCATTGCCTTTGCCGAAAAATACGCCGGCACCGACAACGTGTGCGTGTGCTCGATGGGCGATGGCGCCGTGCGCCAGGGCGCTTTGCACGAAGCTTTTAACATGGCCATGCTGTGGAAGCTGCCGGTGATATTTATTGTTGAAAATAACCGCTATGCCATGGGCACCTCGGTGGAGCGCACCAGCAATGTGCACGACCTGTGGAAGCTGGGGCTGGCTTACGATATGCCGAGCAAGCCGGTTGACGGCCTTTCGGTGGAAGCCGTGCACGAGGCGGTGGAGGAAGCTGTAGCGCGCGCGCGCCGGGGCGATGGCCCCACTTTTCTGGAAATGAAAACCTACCGCTACAAAGGCCATAGTATGAGCGACGCCCAAACTTACCGCACCAAAGAGGAAGTAAAGGAATACCAGGAGCAGGACCCTATTACCAAAGTGCTGAACCTGCTGGTGAGCAATAAGTGGATAGACGACGCAGGCATTGAAGCGATTGAGAGCAATGTGAAAGCCATTGTTGACGAGTCGGTGCAGTTTGCCGAAGAAAGCCCGTTCCCAAACCCGGAAGAGCTTTATAAGGATGTTTACGCGGAAGGAAACTACCCTTATATTATGGATGGGTTTTAAATAAAATTTTAAATTGTAAATTTTGAATTTTGAATTATTGGAATGAGCCAAAAGCCTAATTTAATTGTTGAGAAAACTTTTGAGTTTGCGGTAAGTATAGCCATTCTTTACAAGCGGTTAAAACAGGAAAAGGAATTCCAAATTGGCAATCAATTATTCAGATCGTCGGGAAGCATAGGTGCAAACGTAGAAGAGGCGCAAGCCGCTCAATCGAAAAAGGATTTTATAGCCAAGATGGCTATCGCATCAAAAGAAGCGAGGGAAACACGATTCTGGCTCCGTGTAATAAAAAAAGCAAACCTGATTGATATAGATTTGAGTAAAGAATTAAAAGAAATAGAAGACATCATAAACATCATAACCAAAATAATTAAGACGAGTTCGGAAACGGTTGTTTCTAAATAATTCAACATTTATAATTTAACATTCAACATTTCAAAATATATGGCTGAAGTAGTAAAAATGCCCAAATTAAGCGATACCATGACCGAGGGTGTGATTGCCAAATGGCACAAGAAAGTGGGCGATAAGGTAAAGTCTGGCGAATTGCTGGCTGATATTGAAACCGATAAGGCCACTATGGAGTTCGAATCGTTCCAGGATGGGGTGCTGCTCTACATCGGCGTTCAGGAAAAGCAGGCGGTGCCTGTTGATTCGATAATTGCTGTTTTGGGAAAAGAAGGAGAAGATATTTCAGGGCTCGTAAATGGCGGAGGCGCCAAGAGCCAGGATAACAAGAAACAGGATGCTCAACCGGCTGCCGATAAAAATAAAGAGGAAAAGCCTGCTGCAAAAAAAGCCGATCTGCCCTCTACCGTACAGGTGGTGCGTATGCCAAAACTGAGCGATACCATGACCGAGGGCGTGGTTTCCAAATGGCACAAGAAAGTGGGCGATAAGGTAAAGTCTGGCGAATTGCTGGCCGATATTGAAACCGATAAGGCCACTATGGAGTTTGAATCGTTCCAGGATGGTGTGTTGATACACATCGGTGTGGAAGAAGGCAAGGCCGCCCCGGTAGATAGTGTATTGGCTGTTTTGGGCAAAGGCGATGAGGACGTAAAAGCCGTGCTGGCGAACCTGCCGGAAGGCGGTGGCGCTAAGAGCCAGGAAGAGCCTGCAAAGAAAGAGGCACCGGCCGTTCAAAAACAGGAGCAGGCCAACGCGCAACCCGAAACGATAAAATCTGAAACACAGAGCAGCGATGGAAGGATAAAAGCCTCACCGCTGGCCAAGGCGCTTGCAAAAGAAAAAGGCATCGATATTTCGCAGGTAAACGGTAGCGGGGATAATGGGCGCATTACCAAAAAAGACATTGAAAGCTTTACCCCGTCGCAGCAAAAGCCGGGAGCTTCAAAAACAACTGCTGCCGTGGCCTTAGGCAAAGAGTCGTACCACGACGAGCCTGCCTCGCAAATGCGCAAGGCCATTGCCCGCCGCCTGGTGGAAGTAACTACTGCCACGCCGGTGTTTTATTTAAATATTGAAGTGGACATGGACAATGCCATTGCCTCGCGCAATGCCATCAACAATGTACCCGATACTAAAATTTCGTTCAACGACCTGGTAATAAAGGCTTGTGCCGTGGCGCTGCGCCGTCATCCGCAGGTAAATACCAGCTGGCTGGGCGATAAGGTGCGCACCTACGATCACATTCACGTAGGCATGGCCGTGGCGGTTGAAGATGGCCTGCTGGTGCCGGTAATTAAATTTGCCGATCAAAAATCGCTGTCGCAGATTGGTGCCGAAGCCAAGGAGCTGAGCAAGCTCGCCCGCGATAAAAAGCTGCAGCCCGCTCAAATGGAAGGCAATACCTTTACGGTATCCAACCTGGGCATGTTTGGCATCGAATCGTTTACCTCCATCATTAATGCCCCGGCTTCCTGCATCCTTTCGGTGGGGGCCATTCGCCAGGTGCCGGTGGTAAAAAACAACATGGTGGTGCCCGGCAACACTATGATGCTGAGCCTGGCCTGCGATCACCGCACGGTGGACGGAGCAACCGGCGCCGCTTTTTTACAAACCCTCAAAACCTTTATTGAGAACCCGGTGACGATGCTGGTATAAAGAAATTTTAAATTATAAATTTTAAATGTTGAATGATTAACGCAGCTCATTTAAAATTCAACATTCAACATTCAAAATTGGTATTACCATGGATTCTTTCGTAAAATCAGAGATTAATAACGGGATCGGAACGATCACTTTTTTTCATCCGCAGAGCAATTCTATGCCCGGTACGCAGCTGCGCGGCTTAGCCGCCGAAATTGAAAAGCTGGGAAAAGACGAGGCTGTAAAAGTGATTGTGCTGAAAAGCGAAGGAGACAAGGCATTTTGTGCCGGCGCCAGCTTTGATGAGCTCATTTCGATAAAGGACTTGGAAACCGGTAAAACATTTTTTTCGGGTTTTGCCATGGTAATTAATGCCATGCGAAAAGCACCTAAATTTATCATTGCCCGTGTGCAGGGCAAAGCAGTGGGTGGCGGTGTAGGCATTGCCTGCAGCGCCGATTATACGTTTGCCACCGAAGCCGCAGCCGTGAAGCTTAGCGAGCTGGCAGTAGGCATTGGCCCCTTTGTGGTGGGGCCCGCCGTTGAGCGCAAGGTAGGCACCTCGGCCTTTACGCAATTAACCATTAATGCCACTGAATGGCTGAGCGCGCAGTGGGCCAAAGAAAAAGGCATGTATGCCGAGTTGTTTGCCACTGCGGCCGATATGGACAAGGGCATTGAGACTCTGGCTGCAAAGCTTGCTGCCAGCAATCCCGAGGCCATGGCCATGCTTAAAAAAATAATGTGGGAAGGCACCGAAAACTGGGATCAGCTGCTGATAGAGCGTGCCGGCATGAGCGGCAAGCTGGTGCTGAGCGAGTTTACCATCAACGCTATCAACAAATTCAAGCAAAAAGCCTGAGTTTTTTGAGGTTCAGAAAAACAACGTCACAGTGCTATTGCCCGTATTTTATTTTTCGATGGTGCGCATCGCTTTTTTGATGATATAGGCAGTTTCTTTTGTCGGGCTGGTTTCGCGCCAGTTATTACAAATATCCATTACAAATTGCGGTTGGGTTTTGCTGGCATCGTTCAGCCAGTTTCCAACACTATCCTGTACATACTTTGCCTTGTCTGATTTTAACGGCTCTAAAACTGGCAATCCCAATTCCGGGTTTTGTTTCAGAGCTTCAATATGTGCACACCAAACGCCGCGGGGTCTTGTGGCTTCGCTGGCAAAGCGTCTCACATTTTCATCTGTGCTTTTTGTCCAGGTAATAAGATTTTTTAAACTTTCGCCCAGGTGCTTTGCAATGCGTGGCCTGACGGCCAGCCAGGCAATTTCCCTTACGCCAAAGTGTCCGTCGGCCGCAAAAGGCCGGATGTTTTGAAATAGTTGCACAAGGGGTAGCTGTTGGTTTTTACCAACCGTGTAGGCTGCCCAACACCGCACAAGGTCAGAGGCATGGGCAGGCAGCTGCAGCAAAAATTCTGTATCCTTATGTTTGGTGGCATGTGCCAGAAGCCCTGCTCCTATGGCTTCGCTGAGGGCAGAGGCACTTTGTTTTTTGAGTGTATACAGGCTGGTGATAATGGGATCCAGGTACTTCATCCTGCCGGTTTGTCTCAAAACATTTTTAAGCAGGAGCTCCTGGTCAACGGCCAGCCATTCCATTAAATTGGCGGTTTCAATTTCTCCCTGGTTGAGTTGCAGCAGAATGTCAGCGGGAATATCTCGGATGGATGTAGCACCTTTTCTTTTTGCCGGAGGCGGGCTGTTATTGATGGTTTTTTTCATGATTTCTGTTCTTATCTTTGATTGTTTTCAAAAATCAGAAATTGGAATGAAAGCCACAATAGCGCATATTTTTAACCCATAGGCATAAAAAAGTCAACATTATGATAAAGGAAAAAAACATAAAGAATAAAATTTGCCCATTGGAAAAGGCGGTAAATTCCATCAGCGGAAAATGGAAAATACCTATTGTGTGGCAAATGCAAGAGGGTAAAAAACGCCCAAGCGAGTTTTTAAGAGGCATTGTTACTGTAGACAGACGTGTGCTTAACCAGCAATTAACCGAAATGGTAAATGACGGAATTTTGACCAAACAATCGTTTAACGAATTACCTCCGCGGGTTGAGTATTCGCTTACCGAAACAGGGCAAAAACTCCTAAGTATACTTTGGCAGCTCAACGATTGGGGGAAACTGCTAAGCGAGAATCATAGTGTTTGAACTCAATATTAGCTTTTGTTCAACTGGTCCTCATGGTTACGCTCTTCCGGTTTTGGATGTTTTTCTCTTGTTTCCACAAGTTCAATCTTTACTTCGTTACGATCTTCTTTTCTTTTATTTGAAAGAACCGGCACTCCTCCGCCTAAGGTTACACCTAGCGAGGCCAGGCTCAGGAGCAAAGCCAGGCTCAGCAGCCGGAGTGCTTTTTTAAAACGCTGCATACAAAATAGGTTTTGCAGCCGCTCAGCAAGCGGCTGCGGAATTAATAATTAAATACAATAGCGGGGTGGGGATTATACCAGGAAAGTAGGCAGGCGATCGTTGTCGGGTGAAGCCGGAAGAATCCTGTGCGAAAGGCAAAAGCCGGGATTAAAAATAAAATAGGCTTGAGCGGAAGATGCATTCAGCTGCAGGAGCACCAGCGCATCAAACCGAAACAGGCTTTGCCTGTTGAATAAAAGAACCACCGGCTGTAGTGTGTAAAACCGGGTGCAGGCATGTTTAAAGCTAACGGTGCGCCATATTCCGGCCGGGGGCTGAAAAACTGTTTCACTTTGCCGGATGTGTTGCAGTGGCCGGTAAGAGGTGCTGGCATGAACGGAAGAAGCAAAAACACTTAATAACAGGCCAATAGCTAATACTATATTTTTGAAACGGCCGGGAGTGGTTATTTCTTTAGCAAGCTGCATGACAAGTAAAGGTAAAGGTAGGAAATTGTACTTTGTTTTGCGCCAAAAAAATTGCCGGATATCACGGATAAACGGTATTGGCATAATTTAACCGGCAAACACCCTGCCGAGGCATTGAACAATTTGTTCGGCAATGGTTCCATTCCGATCCAGCCTGGGATTAAAAATGGTAATGCTTAAGCCACAAATTCTACCGGTATCCAATAAATTCCTGATCAGGTGTTCGACCTGCAAATAACTCATGCCTCCGGGCAGGCGGTAATCTACAGCGGGGTTAATATCGTCCGATAAAACATCGGTATCAAAGTGAAGCCAGTATCCTTCCGTATCGCCTTTTTTAAGTTGTGCCACAGCATCAACTATTATCTGTTGGATGCCCTGTTCTTCTATTTCTTTAAAACTGAAACAGCGTATACCGGTATTCCGGATGTCCTCCGAGCCGTACTTTTTTGTTTCCTCCCAGTCTCTTTGTCCGATATGAATCACATGCCTGTCCTCCACATAAGGTTTAAGGCCGTTGATATTGGTTAATGCCAGGTGGCCGCGGCCCGTTACAATGGCCAGGTCCATATCTGCCACTTCGCCGGTAAGCGATTGTTCAGGCGCATAAAAATCGGCGTGAGCATCCAAAAAAACCAGGCCATAATTGCCCCTGGCTTTTAACACCGGTAAAATGCCGGTTAAAATGCTGCAATCGCCACCCAGCACTATTGGAAAATAATTTTTATCAATACTTTTCGAAACGGCTTCGATAAGCTTCTTCGAAAAAGCGACGATCTGTTCCGTGTTAAGGCATTTGGTTTCTGCATCCCGTTTGGTATTGTAATATTGATTATGGGTTGGTACGGTATGCACGGGAAGCGTGGAGTGCAGCATGTCTTTCAGGCCTCTATCCAGCAGGCTCTGAGCCAGCTGCTCTACCCCCGTTGGTTTTAGTCCCAAAATAGAGGGGGCCGAAATAATTTCAATAAGTTGGTTAACCAGGCCCATGTTGAGGTTTATAAATCAAAATCAACCGTAGCTTTTGCAAGGCCAGCGATTCAATAAATCAATACTTCGGGATCATGCCCCTTAAGCCCATGTCAACCACCGATTCACCAATGTCGGGTTGAAACAGGCCGTCCACATTTACTTCCTTCCATTCAAAGCTTTTGTTGGTGGAGAGCGATACGGTAATGATCCTGTCCTGGCTTTCGCTGCCGGTAATGGTAAGTGGTTGCGTGGCATTGCCGCCCATGTTAAAAAACTCGCCGGTAACCACGCAGCTTCCATTAGGGATCGGAGAGCTGGGGTTGGGATTTACCACCGTGGTTTGTGGCGCCTGGCCTTCGGTTTTTACGTCGGTGTTAAACACGCTGGTGTAAAACCCCCAGTAGCCCTGCGGCTTATTGCCCGGCCCGCCGCTAAGGGTAGGGGTCATTACGGCGCTTTTCATTTTGTATTTGGATACGTAGGTGTTAAAGCCCACAAATGACGCCAGCGTGCCGTTGATCTGCCCGGTGGAGTTGGTTTTTATTTTTACATCGTAGTTCTGATAAGCCAGCGACACCCGCAGCCATTTGTAATTGCCCGCTTTTATTTTTGAAAAAGGAATTGAAAAAAACACGTCGCCATCCTTGCACACCACCGATTTGCAAAATACAATGGCGTTGTTTCCGCCACAGGAAGTTTCTTCGGCCCGGTAAAGCACTTCGCCTTTTCCAAGCTGTGTTATGTCGTCTGAAGCCAGCTCAAGATAATGTGCGCTCATACCATTAAAGCGCGGCGATTGTGCCGCATTGCCTACAGCAATAACCGAAGGAGCGCCAAAATTATTGAGGCGCGCCTGGGTGCTGTCGAATTTAAATTTAAAAATCAGCTTTGGGCCTGCTTCGCTGCTGTTCCACACGCTGTCGGGAAAATTACAGGTAGGGCAATTGTTTACGGGAGTAACGGGAGCAGGCTCCTCCGTTTTTGCGTCCTCCTTTTTTTTACAGGCCAGCAGCGATAAAAATAACAGGGCAAGCGTTAAATTTTTCATAGTATAATTCATACATTTAATCAGTTAAAGATAAAAAAATATGCGCATAGTGTTGCAGCGGGTCAAACGGGCCTCGGTAAGCATTGATGGTGTTTTGCATTCGGAAATAAATGCCGGCTTTTTGGCGCTGCTGGGCATTGAGGAAAGCGATGGGCAGGAGGATATCAGCTGGCTGGCAGCCAAAGTGATTGGCATGCGCGTATTTGCTGATGAAGAAGGAAAAATGAACCTGGATATCCGCCAGGTAAGCGGCAGCCTGTTAATTGTGAGCCAGTTTACGCTCCACGCTTCGGTGCAAAAAGGCAACCGGCCCTCGTTTATACGGGCTGCTCGGCCCGAAAAGGCCATCCCGCTGTATGAGGCGTTTATTGCCGAGGCGGCCAAGTTATTGGGTAAAGCCTGTGCCACGGGCAGCTTTGGCGCCAACATGCAGGTGGAGCTGGTAAACGACGGCCCGGTAACCATTATTCTTGACAGTAAAAGCAAGGATGGTGAAAGCCGGTAGTGGGCTGTGCCTGATGCTGTAAAACTATATACACGGCTATTTTATACTTGAGCGGAAATACATTATCTTTAAACCGCTTAAACCCGGAAACGTGCAACCAAAAATCTTATTAGAAAAAACCCGGTTCGATGTCACTATTAAGCGCCTGTGCCATCAGCTGATAGAAGTGCATAACAATTTCAGCAACACGGTGATTATTGGCCTGCAGCCCCGCGGCATTTACCTGGCGCGGCGCATACACAAAGAGCTGCAAAGCATTTTAAAAACCAAAAACATCCATTGCGGCGACCTGGACATTACCTTTCACCGCGACGATTTCAGGAAAAAGGAGCTGATCCCCAACCGTACCAGCATTGATTTTATTATTGAAGATAAAAACGTGGTGCTGGTGGACGATGTGCTCTTTACCGGGCGCACCATCCGCGCAGGCCTCGATGCCATGCAGGCTTTTGGCCGACCCAACGATGTGGAGCTGCTGGTGCTGGTTGACAGGCGCTTTGCCCGGCACGTACCCATACAAGCCAAGTATGTGGGCATCACCATCGATTCGATAGAGACACAGAACGTGAAAGTGGAGTGGAAAGAAAGCGAAGGAAAAGATAAAGTAACCCTTTTGAATAAATAACTCATGAAACCAGCTTCAACAGATCACCCGGCGTATTACAGCAATTACATCCGGCTTGTGCAGCAGGATAATGTGGTAGACGCTTTGCTGGCGGCCCGTAAAGAAATGCTGGCGGCTTTAAAAAATATTCCGGCCGGCCTGGAGGAGCATGCCTATGCCGAAGGAAAATGGACGGTGAAACAGGTGTTTTTACACTGCGTGGATACTGAGCGCGTGTTTGCTTACCGTGCCATGAGCTTTGCCCGCGGTGAGGCGCAAAAGCTGCCTTCCTTTGATGAAAATGTGTATGCCGATAACAGCAACGCACATTTACGCTCGCTGGCCGACATTGCCGAGGAATATGATGCGGTGAGCCAGGCCAACATTATCATGTTTCGCGCGTTCCCGGCATCGGTGCTTGGCGCTGCCGGCGAAATGGCGCTGGGCAGGGCTACGGTAAACGCTATTGGCTTTACCATGGCCGGGCATGTGTTGCATCACCTGACTGTGCTGCGGGAGCGTTATCTGAAATGATTTTACCCGGCCGGTTATAGTTTCCTCTTAATAACCGGTTGAGAAATAAATGCAAAAATTAAAATATAAAAGCTACTTTTAGCTTTTGAAACAAGGGATTTCAAAAAAATAATGAGCAACTTAAGCGTTAACCATTTACTCGGCATAAAAAACCTCACCAAAAACGACATTGACCTTATTTTAAGCACCGCTCAGAATTTCAAAGAAGTAATTAACCGCCCCATTAAAAAAGTTCCCTCGCTGCGCGACATTACTGTAGCCAATCTTTTTTTCGAAAATTCCACCCGCACGCGTCTTTCGTTTGAACTGGCACAAAAGCGCCTGAGCGCAGATGTGGTTAATTTTTCGGCGTCCAACTCATCGGTTAAAAAAGGCGAAACGCTGGTGGATACCGTTAACAACATCCTGGCCATGAAAGTGGACATGATCGTGATGCGGCATTCGAGCCCCGGCAGCGCCATATTTCTTTCCAAAAAAGTAAACGCCCGCATTATCAATGCCGGCGATGGGGCGCACGAACATCCTACGCAAGCGTTGCTCGACGCCTTTTCGATGCAGGAAAAGCTGGGCAGCCTTAAAGGCAAAAAAGTGGTGATTGTAGGTGACATCCTGCATTCGCGCGTGGCGCTCTCCAACATTTTTTGCCTGCAAAAGCTAGGCGCGCTTGTAAAAGTGTGCGGCCCGCTCACGCTCATTCCCAAATACATTACTTCGCTGGGGGTAGAGGTGGAGCCTGATCTAAAAAAAGCCCTGGCCTGGTGCGATGTGGCCAACATGCTGCGCATCCAACTGGAGCGCCAGGACATTAAATATTTTCCTTCCATACGTGAATACACCATGCTCTACGGCCTCGACAAAGAGCTGCTCGACAGCCTGTCGAAAAAAATAATTGTAATGCACCCGGGCCCTATTAACCGCGGGGTTGAAATTACCAGCGATGTGGCCGACAGCAAACAATCCATTATTTTAGACCAGGTAGAAAACGGCGTAGCAGTACGCATGGCCGTGATGTTCCTGCTGGCGGGAAGGCAAGGGTAATAAATTCAAAGTTCAAAATTTAAAATTCAAAAGAACAAGGAACGCCTCTTCGATGTGTCATGTTTCTTTAATGCTATGTCAGAAGCAGATACAAATGTCATCCTGAGTGGTTTTCTTCCTTCAAATAAATAGCAAAGGGAAGAAAATTGTATCGGAGGATGACATTTTGAATGGAGATCTTCCAACGAAAAATAGCAAGACCTTAAATAAATTCAAGATTCAAAATCAGTCGCGGTACTTCTGATATATTGAATCTTGAATTTTAAATCTTAAACTTCTGCTTATTTATTTTTACAAAACACCTGTATCGCATCGCGTAAAAACGGGGCCAGCTTCTCGTCGTATTTATCGTAGTAAGCTTTAAACCGCGCGTCTTCCACATACATGTTGCCCATGTTGCTGTAAATTTCGGGTGTTACTTCAAAATGAAGGCTCATGAGCTCGTAGTGCTGCTGCACCAGCTGCTGCACCCGTTTTTCGTCGGGCGGCAGGTGCAGGTGATTTGCCAGCTCACGCGCAATGTTCTCGCCCCTTTGTTTCAGCAATTCCCAGTCTTTTTTGCTCATGGCCATCAGGCGTCCGTGCGATTGGGTTACTTTATCGCCCCAGCGGTCCAGGGCTTCTTTCTGATAAGCTTCGGCTTGTTCTTTGCTGAAGCCTTTGTATAATTCTTCGTAGTTCATAGTGTTGTTTGTTTTTAATTGTTGAATTGTTTTTTCAACCGTTAGCATTAGCTCGTCCAGCCTGGTCCTTCGTTTTTTCAGCTCGCGGTGATGCTCTTTCAGCGCCGCGGCCGGATCAAAGTTTTCTTCGTCGAGGATCTCCGCTATTTTTGAGAGAGAAAGGTCCAGCTCCCTGTACAGCAGGATCTGCTGCAGCCGGAGAAGCTCCTCCCTGCCGTAATAGCGGTAATTCGATTCCGAACGAAGCGAGGGCTTCAGCAGGCCGATCTCATCATAGTAATGCAGTGTGCGCACACTCACATTCGCCATTTTTGCCAGCCGGTTCACCGAAAATTTTTCCATGGATCAATTTTAATGCAAAGCTAGGGGATGACGTAAGGGGAGGGTCAAATTTTTTTTGACTTTTTTTTCTGAAAGTAAGATAAAAGGCTGGTAATCTGCCGGTTAAATTTTATTGTCCACCGCCGCCGGGTGGTGGGGGAGGCATACCATTACCCGGCCCAGGGCCAAAAGAGCGGCCGGGCATCAACACGTCATCCTGTTTGGGAGGTGAGCCGTTTTTAAAATTTTTAAGCGTATAAGTAAGCGTAAACATGGCGTAGCGCTTCAGCACGGTGGTGTTATAATCTTCGGTGTACTGCCCGGTAATGTTGCGGCCAATGCTGCGGTTCTGGTTCAGAATGTCAAATACAGATACCTTGGCTTCCAGGGCCTGATTTTTCAGGAATTTATAACCGATGTAAGCATTCCACAGGTAATACTGCTGGTTAAAACTTTGTGTAAGGCCGTTGTAAAGCGTTTGATTGAGCTCGGTGTTAAATACAAAACCCTTGTAAAAGATCCAGTTCAGCTTCAGCGTGGCGGTGTGGCTAAAGTAGCTGTTGTCCGACTGTTTTTGAACAGAATTGTTCACCGTGGTATAATTGCCGGTATAACCCAGCGAAAAATCAAGCTTTTCGCTCACGTTGCTGCCTATAAAAACGCCGCCGCTGCTGCTGTAGCTGTTTGAGTAATTGAGCCTGCCGTTAATAAGGCTGGGCGTGTGATTGTAGGTAAGCCCCCCGTTGATGTTGAGGTTGCTTTTGATGGCAGTTACCGGAAACCCATAAACAAAAAAACCGCGCAGGTAATAATACCCGTTCAGGTTCACCGGCCGCGTAAGCTGGCTGCCGCCGCGCACCAGGTAATCCTGTATTACCGAATCGTTTTGTAAAATGGAGGTAGCGTTGCTGATGTAGTTATCGGTGTAATTGCCGTTAATAAACAGCATGGCATTGCGCGAGGTTTGTGGGTTGAAACCACCCAGCCGAACGCTGAGGTTATTCTCAAAGGTTTGTTTCAGTGCCGGGTTGCCCGCCTTTACCTGCAGGGGATTAGAAATGTCGATCACGTTTTGCAGCTGCGCCATGCCCGGAATATTGGTGGAAGTGCGGTAATACACCCGCAGGTTTTTTGTTTTGCTGAAGCGGTAATTCAGCATGGCGTTTGGTAAAATATTTTGAAAAGACTGGTTTATGTTAAAGGCCACCGGAAAAGTCTGGTGCCCGCTAAGGTCGGCCTGCTGCGCATCGGCACCAAAGCTCAGATTTAATTTGTCTTTGCGGTACTTATAGCTCAGGCCCCCGCGCTGGGTCATGTACATGTTGTTGTATTTGTTGGAGAGCGAAGAGTTAAAATCATCGTAAGCTGTGCTGTAGGGATCATAATCGTTCGTTTTTTTATCGGAGCGGCTCTCGGTATATGAGGGATTATAACTTACCTGAAGCTGGCCGTATTTGCTCAGCGGCTCGGTATAGGTCAGGCTGCCCGACAGTTTTTTTGTGTTGCCGTAAGTGCTGTATCGCTGGTTTAGCTCAGTAAAGGTAGAGTCGCCTTCCAGGTTTTGCGAATTATAGTCGCCGTTATTATTTCTTTCAGAAAGTTGTGTGCCCAGGTTCAGCGAAATGGTGCGGCCAGCCTTATGAAATTTATGCTGGTATAAAACGGAGTTCGAGAAGTCATAGCCGCCATTCGAAATTCCCGACCGGGTGTTGGTGCTTTTTAAGTTGATATTGTCGAAAATGGTGTTACTGCCAATCAGCGTGCTGTTGGCCCGGTTGTCCTGGTAACTCAGGCTGGGCACAATGGTGAGCTTGTTGGCCGAATCGATGTTGTATTCAAAACGAAAGTTAAAGCGGTGGTTCTGGTTAAAGGTTTGGTTATCGTTTATCTGCTTGTTCACCAGCTTATTATCTGTAAAGTAATTGCGCCGCGTGTCCGAGTGGTTTTTGTTATCGGTGTAATTAAAAAAATAGCTGCCCGATACCAGCATTTTTTTGCTCCATTCATCCGAATAATTAAGCCCCGCCGATTGAGTGGCGGTAATGCCGTTTTGCGGCGCCGTCAGCAGGGCCGAGGAGGCATTGTTACGGCCCCCGCCGCTGCTTTGTGCCGAAGCGCTGCTGCCCATGGCACCTGTAATATCTGCAAGACTGAAGTTTTGCTGGTTAATGTTGTTGGAGAGCAGCAGCAGGCTGATGCGCTGCTTGTTTTTAAAGCTGTTAAGAGCGGCTCCTGCATTATACCGGTCGTCGGTTCCGTAGCCTCCGTACACCTTGCCAAACTGCCCGGTGTTCTTACCTTTTTTGGTTACCAGGTTAATGGTTTTTTGCTGGTCGCCGTCGTTAAAGCCGGTGAATTGCGCCTGGTCACTCAATTTGTCAAACACCTCTACTTTATCAATAATATCGGCCGGCAGATTTTTTAAAGCGGCACTGGGGTCGTCGCCAAAAAACGGCTTGCCATCCACCAGAATCTTCTGTACGTTTTCGCCGTTAACTTTTATGCCATTGTTATCGGAAGTTACGCCCGGCATTTTTTTCACCAGGTCTTCGGCGGTGGCATCGGGGTTGGTTTTATACGCGCCAGCGTTAAAGGCGGTGGTATCGCCTTTTTGCTCACCGCGTGTCTGCGTGGTTTTTACCTCCACTTCCTTCAGCAGCCGGCTTTCTTCCCGCAGCGTTATTTTTCCGAGATCGACGGGCTGATTGGTAACCGGTACGGGCTTAAAGCGATCGGCATAACCCAGGTAAATAAAGCGCAGAATGTAAGCTTTATCGGGCGCGAGGCTGAGCGTAAAATTTCCATCGGCATCGGTGATCACACCGGTAATAAAAACAGAATCCTTATCGGTTACTTTTATGGTGGCTCCCGGCAATGCACCGCCGGCTTTATCGGTAACATTACCCGAAACCTTTACCTGCGCCCATGTTTGGCAACAGGCCAACAGGCAGAAAAATACAAATATATAACGGGTATTGAAACGCATGAGCCGGTTGGTCAAAATTAAAGATTCGCCAGGCAGCCGGCCGGGCAAATAGAAGATCCGAAGAACTCTGACGAAGAATGGCATAAAAATATCGCCGTCATTAATTCAGCGATTTATTTTCGACAAACGATTGAAACCTGCTTTTGTATTGATCGGCCACGGTAATGCGCTCTTTGTTGATGATGATCTGGCTGCGCTCAACCGATTCAATTTTGTCGAGCGCAATAATAAACGAGCGGTGCACGCGCATAAACCGGTCGGGCGGCAGCTCCTGCTCCAGCATTTTAAGGCTCATGAGCGTGAGCACCGGCTTGGGTTGCGAGCTCAGCCATATTTTAATATAATCCTTCAGTCCTTCAAAATAAAACACATCGTCAAGATTTATTTTCACCTGCCTGTACTCTGATTTTACAAAAATGAAATTGGCTTTGTAATTGTTTTCGGGTCGCTCCTCAACGTTGCTGCTGTTATTTATGCCGAGCCATTGCATGGCTTTATTGGCCGCTTTCAAAAATTCCTGGTAGTTAAACGGCTTTAAAAGATAATCCACTGCATTCACCTTAAACCCCTCAAAGGCATAATCCTTAAAGGCGGTGGTGAAAATGATCTTCACTTCGGGCGAAAGGGTTTTGCTGAACTCCACGCCGTTCATGTCCGGCATCTGTATGTCTAAAAAAATAAGCTCTATTTTTTCAGAACCCACAATTTGCATGGCCTCAAAAGCATTGAGGCATTTGCCTTTAAGCTCCAGAAAAGGTGTTTTTTTTACATAGCTTTCCACCAGGTCAAGCGCAAAGGGTTCATCATCAATAATAAGGCAGCTTATTTTTCGCATGGCGTAAGGGAGCATGGCTAATTAAAAGTACGGTTAATCGGTGTAAATTTCAAGCGTGGCGATAAACAGGGGGCCTTCCACCCTGGTGCCAAACTTATGCTTGCCGGGGTAGGTGAGCTCAAGCCGTTTTTTGAGATTGGCAAGGCCAATGCCCGAGCCGCTCTTATCTTTTTCGCCTTTAGGAAAGTTAAAATTCTGGGCAATAAAGGTGAGCTTGTTTTTATCGGCCGCCAGGCTGAACGATATTTCGGATACCTGCGTGGCGGAGATCCCATGCTTAAACGCATTTTCGATGAGCGAAATAAAGAGCAGCGGGGTGATCACATAATTATCGGCCAGCTCGGGAAAATGTGTTTTTACAACGGTTTTATCAGAAATGCGCAGCTTCATCAGGTTAATGTACTGTGATATAAAGCCGATCTCATCGCTCAGTTTTACTTTGCCGGCATCGGTGTCGTACAGCAGGTAACGCATCAGCTTCGACAGGTTATAAACCGTTTCCTGTGCCAGGGCCGGCGAACGCTCAATCAGTGCATATACCGTGTTGAGCGAGTTAAAGAAAAAATGCGGCTGCAGCTGGTATTTTAAATGCAGCAGCTCAGAGTTGAGCATTTCTTTTTCACGCTCTTTTTTTTCGTCCTCTGTTTTGGTCCATCGCTCGGTGGTTTTAGCGGCAAAGGAAATAATGGCAGGGATCATCATGGCAATAAAATCCTTATAAATGTAGTACTGTTTTGGCGGCTGGCCAGGCAGGGGCCTAAAGTCCGTCAGCAGGTTGATCATTTCGCGGAACTCGAAATTGAGCCAGGTAAACAAAATGATGATGCCCAGGTTGACCACCACAAAGTGCACCAGTTTTTTCCTGAACAAAAAAGTATCTATAAAGTAAAAAAAATTTGAATAAAAAATAATGGCGTACCATATCATGGGCACCCAGGTGAATTTTAAGAGCCTCGCAAAATCAAACGACTCGTTGTTGGCCAGCAAAAAAGGTACCAGCAGCAGCAGCAGCCATATGATCAAATGCACGGCTCCCCTGTAGTAAGGTTTGTTTCGGATAGAAGCGGACATGTGTAAATATGCGGTTAATTTTGCAAAAGGCCCAGTGTTTGCAGGCTATAAATAGATGTTTAGCGGGTTTTTACCGACGGGGAGCCAGGTCTTCTTTTTTGCCGCGTGGTGAGCGCATGCGACCAACCTGTTGGCTGTAATTTACCGGGTAAGGCAGCCCGCTTTCTTTCTGGTCTAAAAACGATTTATAAAGCAGCGTCATTTGCAGGAGGCAGCTCTTAAAATCATAATGCGACACCACGTGCTGCCGGGCGGCTTTGCCCATGCTGCGCCGTATGTCGGGCGAAAACAGCAGCTGTATAATAGCGTCGGCCAGCTGCCCGCTGTTTCCCTTTTCAATCAAAAGGCCCAGGCTTTTATCCATCACAATTTCAATCAGGCCCGGCGCTCTGCTTACGATCACCGGCTTTTGGCAGGCCATGGCCTCTATCACCGATACGCCGAAACTTTCGTCAACAATGCTTACGTTTAAAAAAATGTCGAGCAGGTTGTGATAGTAAGGCACTTCCTTAAAAGGTATTTTGCCCGTAAAAACAACCTCGTTTTTAAGTCCGAAGTTTTCGGCCATTTCCTTATAAAACGCCTGGCGATTGCCGCCACCGATTAAAAAAAGCCTGAACGGAACCGAAGGCAATGTGTTTTTGATGTGACGCGCGGCTTCAAGTATGGTTTCAATGCCGTAAATATCCTCCAGCGATTTAATGGTTCCGATATTGATCACTTCATCGGCTTTGTCTTTTACCTCTGCCGGAAAAAAAGCTTCGGTGTCCACTCCAAACGGAATCACTTCCACTTCGCGTTTGGTGTATTTCCACAACTCGCCTTTCAAGGCATAGCTGGTGGCTAGAATACGGTTTGCGCGGCTCAGGTTAAATTTTAAAATGTATTTATGAAACACCGACTGGCGTGGAAAATCAAACACGTCGGATCCCCAGGCCGATACCACAAACGGCCTGAAACCGCTGAGCGCCGCTAACAGGCCATAGCTGGAAGCATAATGGGCATGTATCAGGTGTGGCCTGAAGCTTCTTAAGATACGCCACAAGGTGGGCAAGGCCAGCAGGTAGGTGAGCTTGTTTTTGCCTGGCGCTACCGGCGGCTCATACAGCAGCACTATGTTTTTATTTTCAGGGAGCCAGGTGGCGCTTGTTTTATTAAGGCTGAAGAGGCCCACAAGGTAACCCTCATCGGCAAGGGCGCTTGCCCATTTCTCAGTGTGCGGAGAGGCGGCATCTGCCAGTAGTAAGATGCGTTTTTCCATAGTGTGGTTTCAAAAAAAAAGCCGGAAAGGAGTGATAGTAAAATTATGAAGAAAAAAACTATACTCCTCCCGGCCGCTTGCTTTTAATGTTACAAATGTGTTAACTATCCTTTTGACGTGATAGCTTAATAGAAGTTTAATCTCATTTTACCGATAAAACAGGATTTTTATATGGAATTTACGGTCCAAACCTTTTTTTACCGCAAATCTAAAAATCCTTGTATTTTTAGGCGAATAATGAAAGTCGCTTTTTTGTTGAAACGATGTGCACTGGCGGTTTGCCTGTTGAGTAGGGTTATTGGCTTTGCGCAGCCTGTTACCTACACGCATGCCGATACGCTGAAAGGTTCGATAACCCGCGCGCGCGCCTGGTGGGACCTGGTTCATTACGAGCTGCATGCAGCGTTTAGTGCCGCCGACAGCAGTATTAGCGGTTGCAATAAAATAACTTACCGGGTGCTGGAGCCCTACCGGGTGCTGCAGCTCGACCTGATTGAGCCCATGCAGCCCGACAGTGTGCTGATGGATGGAAAAACATGCACCTGGCGGCGCGATGGCAATGCTTTTTTTGTGGAGGTGCCGGTTGAGCAAACCGTTGGCCAAACCGCTGAGATGTTTGTGTACTTTCACGGCCAGCCGCACCGGGCCAAGCTGCCACCCTGGGATGGGGGTGTGATATGGGAAAAGGATGGGAACGGCAATCCCTGGATTGCGATTGCCTGCCAGGGCATGTCGGCCAGTGTGTGGTTCCCCAATAAAGATCACCAGTACGACGAGGTGGACAGCGCCAGCATGCACATTACGGCTGCAAAGGAGCTGGTGTGTGTATCAAACGGGCGCCTACGCTCGCAAACAGCCAATAACAACGGCACGGTTACCTGGCACTGGGCGGTGGTAAACCCCATTAATAATTACAACATCGTTCCATACATTGGCAGGTACGTTAATTTTAAAGATACGCTCAACGGGCTGGGAGGAAAGCTTGACCTGGATTTTTGGGTATTGGAGGAAAACCTTGCAAAAGCACGCCAGCAATTTACCCAGGTAAAGCCCATGCTGCGCTGCTTCGAAGACTGGTTTGGCAAATATCCGTTTTACGAAGACGGCTACAAGCTGGTGGAGGCGCCTTTTTTGGGCATGGAGCACCAGAGCGCCATAGCTTATGGCAATAAATACCAGAATGGATACAAGGGCCAGGATCTTTCGTTGACGGGCTGGGGTCTTAAGTGGGATTTTATTATCATACACGAGTCGGGCCACGAGTGGTTTGCCAACAGCATCACTGCACGCGATGTGGCCGATAACTGGATACACGAGGGGTTTACGGCCTATGCCGAGAATTTATACGTAGAGTACCTGTATGGAAAAAAAGCGGGCGGAGAATACGTGGTTGGCACCCGCAAGGCGGTGCAAAACGATGGGCCGGTGATTGGCGATTACAACGTGAACCGCGACGGATCGGGCGACATGTATTATAAAGCGGCCAATATGCTGCATACCATCCGGCAGATAGTGAACAACGACAGTCTTTGGAAGGAATTCCTGCGCAGCATCAATAAAACATTCTGGCATCAAACCGTTACCACGCAGCAAGTAGAGGCTTTTATGTGCGACTACCTGAAGCTGGATCTGCATAAAATACTTGACCAGTACCTGAGAACCGTACAAATACCTGTGCTTGAATACCGGCTGGTAAAAAACAGGCTGCACTACCGCTGGACCAATTGTGTGCCCGGCTTTAACATGCCGCTTAAACTCAATACGGCACAAACACTTTGGCTAAAACCCGCCGAAGGCTGGCAAACAATAGTCTACAAGAACTCTGCCTTTTTGCCCGATCAGAATTTTTACATCAAAACAAAAAAAGTAAAACAATAAAACAGATATCGTTATGGAAAACAAAAAAGCCATGCTCTTTATTTTTATCACGCTCCTTATTGATTGTACGGGCCTGGGCATCATTATCCCGGTAGTGCCTACGCTTATCCAGGATCTTACCGGCGCCAGCGTGAGCGGGGCTGCCACTTACGGGGGCTGGCTTACCTTTGCCTACGCCATCATGCAGTTTGTATGTGCTCCCATCCTGGGCGGCTTAAGCGACCGCTATGGCCGGAGGCCGGTCATCCTTATCTCGCTGCTGGGCCTGGGTATTGATTATCTTTTTCTTTTCATGGCGCCCTCCATGTTCTGGCTGTTTGTAGGCCGCATCATCGCTGGCGTTTGCGGTGCCAGCTTCACCACCGCTTCGGCCTACATTGCTGATATCAGCAGCCCCGAAAAGAGGGCCCAGAATTTTGGAATGATCGGCGCAGCTTTTGGCCTTGGCTTTATCATTGGGCCGCTGCTTGGCAGCCTGTTCAGCGTGTTTGGCGTGCGTGTGCCATTCCTGGTGGCCGCCGTTCTGTCGCTGCTCAACTGGCTGTATGGCTATTTTGTATTGCCCGAATCGCTCACGCCCGAGCATCGCCGGGCTTTTGACTGGAAACGCGCCAACCCGCTGGGTTCCTTGCTGCAGCTCAAAAAATACCCTTCGGCGCTGGGTCTCATTATAGCTACCATGCTTATTTACATTGCAGGGCATGCCGCACAATCCACCTGGACGTTTTTTACCATTGAGCGTTTTCACTGGAACGAGCAATGGGTGGGATATTCCATTGCCTTTGTAGGCTTATCCATTGCCATGGTGCAAGGCGGCCTCATCAGGCCTGCTATGAAAATTCTTGGCCAGTACAAAGCCGTGTATGTGGGGCTGAGCCTATATATTGTTGGGTTTATCCTGTTTTCGCTGGCCAACCAGGGCTGGATGATGTTTGCATTTATGGTGCCTTATGCCTTTGGAGGCATTGCAGGCCCAGCCATACAGGGCATCATGTCGGGCCAGGTGCCGCCCAACGAGCAGGGCGAGCTGCAGGGTGCGCTTACCAGCCTCATCAGCGTTACCTCCATTATAGGGCCTATATTAATGACCGGCCTGTTTGCCTATTTTACATCCAGCGCAGCGCCGGTTTATTTTCCGGGCGCGCCGTTTATGATGGGTGCCGTTTTAACTCTTGCCAGTGTGATGTTTGCTTTTATCGGGCTGCGTAAATTGCAGGCGTAACCCGCTTGGGTAATTTTTACTAATTGCACAAAAGGTGTCATTTCTGAAAGGCGGAAGAATAGCATTACCGACTTTCTCCTTCCGGCTTGTGTGCAGCTTCGGCCAGCATCAGCTCGCGGATATACTTCACCGGGGCGCTGCCAT
Organism: Bacteroidia bacterium; assembly: GCA_044221905.1. Taxonomy (GTDB): domain Bacteria; phylum Bacteroidota; class Bacteroidia; order B-17B0; family Aurantibacillaceae; genus Aurantibacillus. The sequence goes on along the minus strand of JBGAOE010000001.1, from coordinate 348,503 downwards.
AGCTTAGAAATTTTTCGTGGAATTGCTTTAAGTTAAATTGAGCTCCCGTTTTTTTCTTCAGCTCTTCCCTGAAATCATAAATTTCGGTGTAGCCGGTAAAGTAGGAGCAGAGCTGCACCTGCGATACGCATACGCGGTGCCATTTTCCTTCCGCTTCGGCCTGCTGCTGAAAAGCTTCATTTACCAGAAGGTTCATGGCTTCTTCGCGGCTCATGCTGTTTACATGCACGCCGTAATCCAGCAGGGTGTTGCAGGTGCTGCGCAGGTTCCATTTATAGTACATCAGCCACATTTCGGGCGGGGCCTCTGCCGATCCGGCCGGCGCGCTGTAGCCGTTTTCGAGCATCATGCGCTCGGTATACACGGCCCAGCCTTCCACCATGGCGCCATTGCCCAGTATGGCCTTGATAAGGCTCGGTGACTGGTTGGAGTAAACCAGCTGGGTATAGTGGCCCGGAATGGCCTCGTGTATGTTCAGGATTTGCAAAATGTAATGGTTGTACTCGCGCAGGTAGCTTTCGGCGCGCTGTTTGTCCCAACCGCTCAGGCTGCCCACGTTGTAATAGGTGTTGCCGTTTTTATCATAAGGCCCCGGCGATGAAATGGAAGCACCCGCCAGCCCGGCCATGTATGCCGGTTCTTTGCGTACCACCAGGGGTTTCGAAGGATCGATGTAGATCAGGTTCTTTTGTTTTATAAACGCCACCAGCTTTGGTATCTGCTGTTCGATGGCGCTTTGAAATGAGTCAGGCTGTACGTGATGCACCGATAAAACGTCGATCATCTGCTTAATAGCGGCAAGCGGATCTTCCGGCATGGCTTTGCCTTTCATGTAAGCCGGCCATAATTGCTGGGTCAGCGCAAACATATTTTTGTGCAGCTCTTTTTTATGGGCCAGGGCTTTTTCATAGATCTTATCAGCGCTGTAGCCCGATTGGATCTCGGAATTAAATTTTTTAAAATACAGGTCCCTGCCCAGCCGGAAGCTGCGGGGCTGGTCGTTTTTTAATTGTTTTAACCAGGCGGCATAGTCCTTTATGGCAGCCACCGACCGTGCGGCTCCTTCGGTCAGCTGTTTGATCTCACTGGTATTCAAATGCGATTTTTTGATGGCGTCCTGCAGCTCCAGCTCAAAGGCCGAAAGCCCGCCCAGGTTTTGCGAAACAGCCATTTCGGTATGTTCGCGGGTTGGATTTTTTATGTTTTGTTTTGCTGCGTTGTAGTAAGCCGGAATGTTTTTCATCCGCAGCGAAAAATGCCGCAGCCGCGTATCCAGCGAATCATAATTATTGGCCAGCATTTCGGCAAAAATGCCACAAACATTATAAGAAGAGGGATTCCACTCCCAGGTCCTGAGCTCGTTTATATTCCAGACCTCTGCTTCCAGGTAGTCGCGCAAAATATACAGGTCTGTTTTATTCTGATCGGAAAGCAGGCCGGGATCTATTTTTTTCAGAGAATCGAGCCCGGCGCGTATAAACGCCAGCTCTTTTTCGCGCTGCGCCGCATCGGGCACAAACAGCAGGCTGTCGTATTTATGGTAACCCACACCGCTGCCCCATACGGGATACATTTTCCAGAGCTCTTCCACAAACCAGGCGCTGTAATTTTCAAACCGTTTGTCCTGGTTCTTTAATGTGTCGGTTTGAGGCGCCTTACCGGTGCAGGCAGCCAGTAAAAAACAAAGCACCGGTGCAAATATTAATTTTTTCATGTTAATGGTATTTAACAGAACAAATGTAGGATTTAAGCACAATTGCGCAAGATGCTGAAATTAAACGGCGATTTGCACAGAGGTCTCCACAAAAACAGCATAAAATGCACCAGTGCCACTGGCTTGTCGTTTGCCATCGTTTAGCAGATACTAACCATTAAAAAACAGAACTATGAAAAAGCAAATGGGAAGGGACGACGCCAGGGAGCGGATTAAAAAAGCCGCACCGTCGCACAGCACTCAAACACACCAGTCTGAGTCGGAAAAAAACAAAAAGGAAACCGCCGGTCTTAAAACAAAGGCGCATAAGTAATGCCGGTTTCGCTATCTCAAAAATAGTGAACATGGCAAAAAAAAACCTGCTATCAGCATAGCAGGTTTTTTATTTTTATTTTTTGCAATGATATTGTGCTAATTATTGGTGGTTTCGTTGCTGCTCACTTTTGTCCAGGTTTGTGTGCGGCCTATCTGCGACAAGCCGATGTAGCCGCGCAGGTCTAACTTTCCCTCCTTGAGGGTAATGCGGCAGCTGTAGGTTTTGCCGCTTTCGGGGTCATAGATGGTGCCGTTTTCCCAATGGTCTTTTACAAAAACCAGGTCTTTTAAAGGGTATAAGCCAATAAGCGGATCGGTGCGCTTGGTTTTATCGGGATTGTATTTATCGAGTTTGGGCGTTCCATCCGGGTAAGTGGGTACTTTCAGCCACACAATCTTACCATGGTATTTATCACCGTCGCGGGTAATTTCCACATGGCCTTTTTCCATGTTCGAAGCCCATACTCCCAGAATATCGTCGGCATTAACAACAGGTTTTTCCTTTTCTTTTCCTTTTTTCTGCGAAAAGGCACACAATCCGGTTATGAGAAAACAAACTAGTAAAATCTTTTTCATAATAAAAACAGATTAAGTTTAGTGTTGAGCAAGGCTAAGGTAGGTATTTATTTTTTAGAAATGAAGTAAAATTAACGTTGCTTAGGGGCCAAACGAACCCGCTCTGCATGTTCCCGCAATGCCACCTTGTTTTACAACGGTTTAGTTAATTACGGATTTTACAGCACTCTCAGCAGCCAAAGAATTAACAGAACCAGGGCAATAACCAGCAGCAGGTTAATAAGGCCTCCAAGCCCCCAGCCGCCACTGATAAGGCCCAGCAGCCATAAGATCAGAATAACAACGATCACGATCCAGAACAGGCTCAGGGCATCGTCGCCGCTGTCGGCTGTGGGCTTGGCCAGCTCAATGGCTGCCTGCACTGATTTTATAGGCTTTTTTACCGAGAGTCCCGGGATAAGCGCGTGTAATGACTCTTGTGGGGCGGGCCGGGCCGTTGGATTTTTTTTGAGGCGGGCTGCGCCGGCCAGCGGTTTTTTATCAGGGCCTTCGAACATATTCGTTTTTTCGCCCGGCGCTTCACCCGTTTTAATTTGCGGCAATACGTATACCGTTGAAATATTTTTTTGCTCCTCGGTCTTTTGGGCTTCAGGGCGTTTGGCAACTGGTGCGTGCTGGTGGCGCTCCACATAATAGCCGCGGGTATAACGGCGCTTTGTAATAAAGGCAGAGCTGCAGGATGCCAGCAAACCTGCAGTAACCAGCAGTATCAAATAAAGTGTAAATGATTTTTTCATAGCGTTTTTGATTGAATGATGTTGTTAACATCAGTCCGTCAAAGGCTATGCCATGAGCAATTCATAAAAGCCGGGAAAATGCGGTAAAAACAATAAAAAAAGGAGGGATGGAATTTACTTGTTTCAAAAAAATAGGTGCTCACACAAACGCATTATTTTTTTTCTGTAAATTCTATCGCCTCCCTATATATTGAGTAAATAGATGCCTAATAGTATCCAAAAATCATGCCATAATATAAAGGGCGGTTTTACTGCTTTTAAATTTTTAAACCGCTGAGACCGGGAATTTTTTTACTCAGCGCGGGGAAAAAAATCTCGTTTATTGCCCGCAGTACCTAAAATTTGGTATCAATGTGCGGTATTGGCTTAAACTAAAATTTTAGAACATAACGGTTGGCACCGGTTTTTAAAATTAAAGGTAATAAATACAAACTTAAAAAATTATGATCATGGAACTGAGAAAACAAGTGAGGCAAATCCGGTTATGGACACTGGTTTGCTTTTGGGCCGCCGGGCAAAGTGCCGGAGCTCAAAATCTGGTGAGCAATTCAACCTTAGAAGGCAAATGTATAAAAAGCGGTTATGGCCAGCTGGTGCAGGCAAACGCCTGGAGCAATGCCAATGACGGCACGGCGGACCTGTTTGATAAAAATAAGCATAAAAAAACAACCCCCAACGCCATACCGTTTAATTATATGGGCTACCAACCTTCGGCCGACGGGCAGAACTATGCCGGCATTGCGGCTTTTTATGACGATGGCAATTATTTTGATTCCACCGGCGGTTTTCCGCGTGAAAACGACATATGGGTGGATGAGTTGAGGATGAACGATGGTTATAAGCGCTACACCGAATACCTGCAGGCCGAATTCCGCGAGCCCATGGTGGCAGGCATTACTTACGAGGTGTCGTTTCGCGTAAACCTGGCCGATAAAAGCGGCCGCGCTGTATCCTGCCTGGGAGCGCTCATCACCACTCAAAAAGTAAAACAGGCCAACAATACCTTCCTTTCACAAACACCGCAGTTTATCACACATAAGGTCATCACCGACTCTGTGAACTGGGTTACCTTATCGGGCGCCTATATTGCCGCCGGAGGTGAAAAATACCTCACCATCGGCTGTTTCAGGGATGAGGATTTCAGGGTGCAAAAACTGGTGAACGATTACCAGAACGATTCTCACAAAGCTTACTATTATGTTTCGGAGGTGAGCGTAACACCCTATCTGTCGCCCAGGTCGAACCTCGATGCCATTATGCTGGGTATGGATTACATGGAGCTGATGAATGTACAGTTTGCCACCGGCAGCGCGGAAATTACTCCACAGTTTTATCCTGAGCTGAACGAAGTGGCCGAGTGGATGATCAATTACCCGCAATACAAATTTTTTATAGCCGGCTATACCGATAAGCAGGGCGGCGATGCCGTTAATGACCCACTTTCGCTGGCCAGGGCAGCCAGTGTGAAAAAATACCTGGTAAGCAAAGGGGTGAAAAGCGATAACGTGGTTAGCGAGGGTTTTGGCAGCGATAACCCGGTGGAGAATAAATGGAAAAGCCGCAAAAACCGCCGCGTGGAAATTTACCTGTATACGGTTACCAAATTATCGCAGTTGTAATTGGGTAGATAGAATTCATTTCAAGTCTAGAAGTTAACTATGAATGTCTACCAGCCCGCCATACTTATTACAAAAGATTTCAGGATCACATTCTTGGGTTATGCTGAACTTGTTTCAGCATCTCGTAAAACTCTTCCAAAAAATTGCGAGAGCCTGAAATAAATTCAGGGTGACTGTAAAATAATTTTTTGAGATAACTTCTGATCAACTATTCAAGGTCTCAACGCCCAGATGCAATCAGGATCTCGAATGTCTAAACCCCCAGGATCTCATCGCACATAGCTGCAAAGACCTGGGGGTTTATAATTTTGGAAATAGCTTTTTAATAATTCAATAAATCCTCAATGGCTTTTTCAACCTTTTCTGTATTGGGCAGCATGGTTTTTTCGAGGGTGGAGTTGAGTGGGATGGCAGGCAGGTTTTCGGCGCCAACCACCTGCACCGGCGCATCGAGCTGCCGGAAACAATTTTGGCCGATGCGCGACGCAATGCTTTGTGCAAAGCCGTTAAACACCGGCTCTTCAGTTAACACCATTATTTTGCCGTGCTTGCGCGCGCTCTCAAATATGGCAGCTTCATCCACAGGGAAGAGTGTGCGCAGGTCGATGATCTCAACCTGGCCTGCAAATTTTTTGGCGGCGGCTTTTGCCCAGTACACACCCATGCCGTAAGTAATAATGCTGATGGTGTTTCCTTTTTGCAGGTGGCTTTCCTCAGCTTCCGTTACAAGCCGGGCCTTGCCAAATGGAATAATATAGTCCTCATCGGGCTCAATGGTTTTTGCATCTTCGGTGCCCTTGATCTTGCTCCAGTACAAGCCTTTGTGCTCCAGCATCACCACGGGATTGGGATCGTAATAGGCGGCTTTCATCAGGCCTTTCAGGTCGGCGCCGGTGCTTGGGTAAGCGATCTTTATGCCCCTGATGTTGGCCAGCACACTTTCCACGCTGCTGGAATGGTAAGGGCCGCCGCTGCCATAGGCACCAATGGGTACTCGCAAAATCATGCTCACCGGCCATTTGCCGTTCGACAGGTAACAGCTGCGGCTTACTTCGGTAAACAGCTGGTTCAGGCCCGGCCAGATATAATCGGCAAACTGCACTTCCACAATGGGTTTTAATCCTACTGCGCTCATGCCCACGGTGGAGCCTACAATAAAGGCCTCCTGGATGGGAGTGTTAAACACGCGGTGATCGCCAAACTGCTGCGCCAGCGTGGCGGCTTCCCTAAATACGCCGCCCAGGCGGGCCCCCACATCCTGCCCGTATAAAAGGCATTCGGGGTGCTTGCTCATGAGCTCGCGGATGGCAAACAGCGCACTGTCTACCATAACGGTTGGCTGCTTGCCGCCCGGGCTTCTTTGTCCCTTCTCTTCCGTTACCGGCGTTGGTGCAAATTCGTGCTTAAACAGGTCTTCCGGCTGCGGGTCTTCTTCCGCCAGGGCCTTTTGATAATCGGCCTCCACCAGCTGCCGGGCTTTTTCCTCGGTGGTTTTTATTTCCAGCGCATCCAGCCCGGCAATAATTAATTGGTTGCGCAGGCGCGGCAGCGGATCTCGCTTTTCGGCCTCCAGCAGGTCATCGCGGTACCATTCTTTTCTCACCCCGCTGGTGTGGTGGTTAAGCAGGGGCACCTTGGCGTGTACCAGCATGGGCCGGCGCTCGGCGCGTATAATATCAAGGCACTCTTTTACCGTGTTATAGCTGGCAATAAAGTCGGTGCCGTCAATGGTGCGTGTTTCAAGGCCTTTAAAACCTTTGGCAAATTCAGTAATGTCCTGCGAGCGGAATTCGCGCGCGTGGGCGCTGATGTCCCACTCGTTGTCCTGTATAAAATAAAGTATGGGCAATTGTTTAAGCACTGCCATCTGGAAAGCTTCCGACACCTCGCCTTCGGTGCAGCTGGCATCGCCCAGCGAGCATACGGCTACCGGGTTCAGTCCTTGATGATCAACGGCCATGCCGTTTTTTTCGAGGTATTGAAGCCCCATGGCCACGCCCGTGGTGGGTATGGCCTGCATGCCCGTGGCGCTCGACTGGTGCGGGATCTTCGGCATGTCATCGCGGCGCAGGCTGGGGTGCGAATAATACGTGCGCCCGCCCGAAAAGGGATCGTTGCGCTTGGCCAGCAATTGCAGCATCAGCTCAAACGGCTGCATGCCTATGGCCAGTAAAATACTGTCGTCGCGGTAATAGGCGCTCAGAAAATCCTGCGGCAGCAGCTGCAGGCCAAGCGCTATTTGTATGGCCTCGTGCCCCCGGCTGGTGGCGTGTACATATTTGGCGGTAATTTCTTTGTTGGCTTCGTATAATTCCGACATGCTTTTGGCGGTGCACATCAGTTCAAAAGCTTTTTTTAAAACATCGGTCGGTATTTTTGTCTTCACAGTGGTGGCTTTTGTCGTCAGGTCTTCCATTAGGGGTTGTTAAAGGTCTAAAATTAAGAAATTTTGACCCAAAAACCCACGGTGAGGCAATATTAACAGCCCTATGTATAAAATTGAGGCGGCGGGCCCTAAAGTCAGGCGCCTGTAAGCCTTAAATTTATAATACCAATGACTGCCCGCTTTTATCTGCCCGCTGTGGCCCTATGCCTGCTGCTGTTTGCCGGTGCCTGCCGGCACAAAAAAACGGCTGTTTCAAAAGGCAGGGTCAAAAAACAGGTGGCAGTAAAACAGCCTGAAAAAATCAGCGAGCCTGCTGCAGAGCCTGCAGCATTGGGCATGGCGGCACTAAAACAAAAGCTGGGTGTTTCTGAAAAAGAGATCCGCGAAAGCAAGCTGCTGTCGTTCATCAGCGATTGGTATGGTGCGCCTTACAAGTATGGCGGCTGCCAGAAAACCGGGGTGGATTGCAGCTGCTTTACCAGCCTGCTGTGCGACAAAGTGTATAATCTCAGGCTGTCGCGCTCGGCGGCCGATATGTATAAGGAATGTGATAAAGTAACGCTGGAGGAGGCAAAAGAAGGAGACCTGATTTTTTTTAAAATAAGCGGGGCTTCCATATCACACGTGGGTGTTTACCTTAAAAACAAGCTGTTTGTGCATGCCAGTACCAGCAAAGGAGTTATTATCAACAGCATGGAAGAAGCGTATTACAAAAAATATTTTCACGCCGGTGGGCGCATCAAAAGCTTATGATGGATGGCCTTAAATTATCCATTCCGCAGCGCATGGTTATTTTGCGCGTGGTGCTTATTTTTTCGCTGGTTGTCTCCATCGTGCTCAGCCCCCACCTGTGGGGCGGTTACCGTACGTTTCCTTATGCGCCGCTCGTTCATCAAAACGTGGTGCAGCCGCCGTTTGACTGTGTGTTCACTATTTTGAGCGTGCTGTGCCTGCTGGCCTCTCTTTTTTTAAAAGGGCAGCGCGTTTTTATTTTTATTGCGCTGGCGCTCAATATATGCCTTGCCCTGTTGGATGTTAACCGCCTGCAGCCATGGTTTTTCCTATACAACAGCCTGCTGGCCGTGTTTATTTTTTACAACGGCAGGGTGGACGCTCCGAATAAATTCACTTCTATCTTTATCATTCTGCAGCTCATTTTTGCCTCGGTGTATTTTTTCAGCGGCATCAGCCAGCTCAACAGCCGCTTTGTACATACCGTTTTTGAGGATCTTATCTCGCCCCTGCGGCTTATGATGAGCGAGCGGCAATTTATGTTCTTTAAAAAAGTGGGCCATATTTCGCCTTATATCTTTATGCTCATCGGTTTGGGATTTACCATTTCGCCCCTGCGCTACATTGCTATTTCACTGGCGCTTTGCGTGCACCTGCTGTTGCTCATTTTTTTATTCCCTTCGGTAAAAAACGGCGATTACGCTTTGTGGTTCGGCAACCTGTCGTTTATGGCCATGCTGCTGCTGCTGTTTTCGGGCAAAACCAAGCAGCGTTATTTCAGCCCTACGTTTTTATTTAAAATGCCTTTGTTTTATGCTGTGGCAGCCTTGTTCCTGGTAATGCCCTTTTTTAATACCGTTAACCGCTGGCCCGATTATCTTTCGTGGAATTTCAGGAGCGGCAATAACAACACTGCAATTATTACCATATCACCTTCGGCAAAAGCTCAGCTGCCGCTGTACCTGCAGCATTTCTGCGAATCGAAGAACGGAACAGTATCTGTAAATTTTGACGCCTGGAGCCAGCACGAGCTGCAAGCCTCCGCGTTTCCGGGCAGGAGGGTGTTTAGCAGCGTGCATGCTCATTTGCTTTATTTAACCGGCACTGGTGTTAAAGATTTACAATTACAAATTGTACCCAAGCAAAAACTATTGTACAAACCATAAGGTAGTTCTATATTTGTGTAAAGTTTAAGATTAAGAATGAATAAAGTGTTAATTGGCATTAATGCCATTTTGGTTGTGGCGGTGGCCTTCCTGTTTTTCAAAGTATTTTCTTCTACCGGTGCTGCCGGCAATGTTGTTGAGACGGATAAAGAGCCTGCAGCCGGCACGGAAGTTGAGAAACCTGCTAAAACGCTGCCGCAGGTGGGAAACACACCCACTGGCAAAATTGCTTATATTAATATTGACGAGCTTAACGAAAAAAGCCTTGAGATCAGCGATATGGTGAATGATGCCAAAAAACGCCGCAACGCCATTGAAGCCAGCCTCGAGAACCTGAACATGCAGTACCAGAAAGAGATGGAAGACTACCAGACCTCGGCCAAAGCCGGCCTGGCCTCGCCCGGTGAGCTGCAAATGAAGGAGAAAAAAATACTGGCCATTGAAAAAGAAGCGCAAAACAAGCAGCTGCAGATGGAGAACCTGACCGTTGACATCGGTGAAAAAAACACTGCGTTTCAGAAAAATGTAAAAAATTTCCTGCTTAAATGGAACAAGGGCCGCTTTGATTACATCTTATCTTACAGCGATGCCGTGCCAAGCGTGCTGCTGGGCAATACCAGCCTCGAAATTACCGGCGAGATCATTGAGGAGCTCAATAACGAGTACAAACAACGCACCATCAAAAAATAATGACAGGCATGAGCAAGCTGCACGAAAAAATAAAATCGGTGGAGGAGTTTCACAATGTGTTTAAGATAGGCAATGCCGGCGAGGTAAAGCTGATTGCTGAAAAAGACTACACGCTGCGTTATAACCTGATAAAAGAAGAGAACGAAGAATACCTGGAAGCCTGTAAAAACGGCGATATTGTAGAAATAGCAGATGCACTGGGCGACCAGCTGTATATTTTATTCGGCACTATTTTAAAGCACGGGCTGCAGCATAAAATTGAAGAGGTGTATGACGAGATTCACCGCAGCAACATGAGCAAGCTGGATGAGAATGGCAACCCTATTTTCAGGGAAGACGGCAAGATCCTGAAATCGAACCTCTATTTTAAGCCAGACATTAAAAAAATCCTGGATAAATAAATTCCTGATGCAATTTAAACAAGAATGCCTTCCCGTATTGAGAAGGCATTTTTAATTTACAGGCGGGCCAGGGCATCTGCTATCTGGTGAATGAAGGCCTTCATAATAGCGGGCTTGAGCACCAGTATAAATGCCACGCCGAATAAGGCCCCCCAGAAGTGCGATTCGTGGCTGATGTTGTCGGAATAGTCGGTGGTTCTTTTACGGCGAATGAGGTAGTAGCTTACGCCCAGCAGCAGGGCACCGGCGATCCAGCCCTGCATGGGGAAAAAGAACAGGTAAATGCTGCTTACGGGACTTACCATAATGTAACAGAAGATGATGGCCGAAATGGCACCGCTGGCGCCCAGCGACGAATAGCTTTTGTTGTTCCTGTTCCTGAAATATTCGGTGAACGAGGCCGCGTAAATGCCGCCGGTAAACAGCAGCAGGTAATACACTTTGCCCAGCTTCTCGCCAAACAGATGCGGGAAATATCCGTCTTCGAGCACAGGGCCGAAGCTGTAAAGCGCCAGGCAGTTAAAAGCCAGGTGCATAAAATCGCCGTGAATAAAGGCATGTGTAAGAAAACGGTAATGCTCGTTGTGGTGATAAATGGAGTAGGGGTGAAACAGGTATTTGCCCATGGCTGCCCGGTTGTTGAAACAGTACAGCGAAAAGGCGATAATAATTCCCAAGAGAGTGTAAGTGATCATCCGGATTTAAGTGCAGTTACAATAATTAAACATCAGGCCTCTGCTTCCTTTACCTTGTCGGCATTCAAAAACCGGTCGATGGCAAAATGCCCGAGATAGATAAAAGGAATAAGACAAACGGCAATGAGCATCTTAAATACATAACCCCAGCTGGCGTTTTCGAGAAACTGTGCATAGGTCCAGCTGCCCGGTAATACAAAAGCCACAAACTGCACCACAAAGGTGTCTATCAGCTGGCTCACCAGTGTGCTGCCCGTAGAGCGCAGCCAGATGAGGCGCTTGCCGGTGCGGTTGCGAAAAATCCAAAACACATACACATCCACCAACTGTGAAATAAAAAACGCCAAAATGCTGCCCACAATGATCCACTGGCTTTGCCCGAATACGGTGCTGAAGTTTTTATCGTCCACAGGGCCCGGCACCGCTGGAATGCGAAGGCCTATGGAAATGAGAATAAAGGTGTAAGTGATAAGCCCGGCGGTAATGTATGTAAGTTTTCTTACGCCCGCTTTGCCGTAATGCTCGTTAATAAGATCGGTTAAAATAAACACCACCGGCCATAAAATGATGCCTACGCTTTGTATGAATAATCCTCCGAAAAACTGAACCAGTTTGCCCCCTATGAGCTCGGCCACAATGGCGTTGGTGATAAAAAAACCGGCCAGGATGATAAAGACCAGGTCTTTGCGCTTGTTAAAATCCATATTTTTATAGAGCGATGGATGCTCAGTATTTAAAAATATAAAAAATCAGGATGCAGAATGCGGTATTGAATAAAATGTTTAAAACTGCATAGAACAACAGGCCTTGTTTGAGCAGCAAAAATGTTTCGTAGCCAAAGCTGGAAAATGTGCTTAAGCCCCCGCAAAAACCGGTAAGCAACAGTAAGCGCAAACCGGGAGCCAGCGCCCCTTTGGCAGCACCGAGCCAGAGTGTGAGCGCAAACACCGCGCAGGCGGTAAGGTTAGACACAAAGGTGCTCCAGGGCAGGGTGAGCGCTGTGCGCATAAAACCCAGGCCGATGAGGTAACGCAGCACGCAGCCCAAACCGCCCCCAAAAAAAACCAACAGCAGGTTCATTTTTCAAATGTAAGGCATTGAGGTTAAACCCGCAATGCCGCGGGCGATTATATAAACCACGAAAAAAATATTTTAAGAGCAACCTGCGCAAAGGCGGCTGTTGATTTTTATTTCGGGCCTGTTTTTGTATCTTCGCTCACACACTTTTTATCTCTCAATTATGGCTGCCATCCTTTTAAAGCAAAAGGTTACCGAATCGTCCAACATCCTGGTGATCACCGAAAATTTTGTCAATGAATTTAATCTGCCCGATAAGGTGAACGATTATATTGTGGCCCAGCTGAAACAGCCGGGAAAAAAAACGCTCACGTATAATTATATCGGTAAATATATTTCGGTACTGGTAATTGATAAAAGCAGGGATAAAAACAGCCAGGATGAGCTGCTGCGCCGCCATGGCGCCGGGGTGGCCGATGCGGTGAATGCCCACAAAGGAAAGGAATTGTTTATCTACAATCAAACCAAGCTGCCGCAGCTTTCGCTGCCGGCGGCCGAAGGCATAGCCCTGGGCAGTTACCAGTTCATAAAACACAAGCCCGGCGGTAAAAAAAATAAAAACACGCTCGAATCGGTGATCATTGCCAATACCCCTGTAAGCGCAGCAGCCGTTAACGAGCTCAACCAGGTGTGCGAAGCCACCCGCCTGGCCCGCGACCTGGTAAATGAGCCTGTGAATGTTCTCAACGCCACCGGCCTGGCCAATGCGTTTAAGGATATGGGCAAAAAAGCCGGCTTTAAGGTAGAAGTGTTTAATAAAGCCCGCATTAAACAATTAAAAATGGGAGGTCTGCTGGCGGTAAATGCCGGAAGTGTGGATGAGCCCACTTTTACGGTGATGGAGTACAAGCCCAAAAATCCTAAAAATAAAAAACCGTATATTTTGGTTGGTAAAGGCGTGGTATACGACACGGGGGGCCTGAGCCTGAAGCCTACCACCAACAGCATGGACCTGATGAAATGCGATATGGCCGGCGGAGCGGCTGTAGGTGCGGCTCTTTATGCCATAGCCCGGTCAAAGCTTAATGTGCACGTGATTGCCTTGGTGCCGGCCACCGATAACCGGCCAGGCTTTAATGCCTTTGCCCCCGGCGATATTATTACCATGATGGACGGCAGCACTGTGGAGATGCTGAACTCGGACGCCGAAGGCCGCATGATACTGGCCGATGCGCTGCACTATGCAAAACGTTATGCCCCTGAGATGGTGATAGACATTGCCACGCTTACCGGAGCCGCTATGGCAGCCATTGGCACCTATGGCATAGTGGGCATGGGTACTGCCACCCCGGCACAAAAAGAGCAGCTGTATAAAAGCGGTTTTAATGTGCACGAGCGCATTGTTGAGTTCCCGTTTTGGGACGAGTACGATGAGCAGATGAAAAGCGACGTGGCCGACCAGAAAAACATAGGCAGCGCCCTGGGCGGTGCCATTACGGCCGGCAAGTTTCTTGCTAAATTTACGGAGTATCCATACTATCACCTCGATATTGCAGGCCCGGCGTTTTTAAATGCAAAAGAAAATTACAAGCCCAAAGGCGGCACCGGTGTGGGAGTCAGGTTGTTCTTCGATTTTTTCAAGAACCTTTCGGACGCTAAATAAAACGTAAATACATCAGCCATGAGATTTTTTACCCTCATTGTTTGCCTTTGTTTTTATTTTTCGGCTACCTATGGCCAGGGCGATGTAAAACAAAGCCTCATTGTTGTGCATGTGGATCCGGCCGGGGGCTCGCAGTTTAAGCAGCTTATTTATTCCTATCATTTTTTAAACGGCAGCTTTACCGGGCGCGATGAGCTGATGAGTGTGACGGGCAGGAAAGACGGAAAGGATTACATCCGTACGGATGCCGGAAACAATACCATTTATAAGGACCGCTACCTCATCACCGGCATCGGCAATATTATTGACCTGAAGGAAAAAAAGGTCCTTTTTGATGGGCGCGCGGCGCTGGTGCGTTGCAGTAACGACAGTGCCGTGTTTTACACCAACGATATTTTTAAGGGTAAATTTTATTCGGTATATGATTTTAAAAGCGGGCAATACGCCGAGGTAAAAGACCTGCTGTTTAAAGCCAAACCTGGCGCCGATGTGGAATTTGATAAAACCGCAACACCTTTTAAACTGTATTATTACCCGCAGGGAAAACCCAAAGTGCTGCTGTGCGACGATGCCGGCTACGGGCAGCTAAAAACCGGCGAGCGTCACGTGCCGGATCCGCCGCTCTGGTGGCTGGATGAGGAGAATTTAGCATATGCGCATTTTAATAAAGAAAACGCCGAGCTGTGTTTTTATAAAATAAGCCTGAAGCGCCCCGGCGCAAAAAAAATAATTGCAAAAGTGCAGCTGGCTGTGGGTGCGGGTCAACCAGCCGTATACAGCAGGCTGCCCGATGACGGCTTGCTTTTACAATTTGATCAGCAACAGGTGTTTGTCGATCTTAAGGCATCTACAGCCACTGTGTTGGATTTTACAAAACCCAGCCATGGCTTTAGTATGGAATGTAATGCCGGTGCCCAGGGGCGCTGCGTGAAACTGAACAATAAGGAAGTGGGCAGATTTCATTTCAGGCCAGCCAATTTTAAAGCCGACAATAACATTGCCGCCCTGGTAAAAGAAATAACTGTAGGCAGCGAAAGTTACCAGCAGGGCCTTGCTGTATGGAATGCACCAACGGGTAAATGGGCCGGCGTGGAAGCCGAAGACGTATTAACGCTGGCGGGGTGGATTAACGAATAACCTGCAGATTGACCGGCGATTATTTTTTACCAGCCGGTTTTTTCTTTTCCTCAAGGACTGCCATCTCATCGGCCTTGCAGCTTTTGCAGGGTTCGTAGCCCTTTAATTTTGCGTCTTTCAACAAAATACCCTTTTTGCCTGTTTTTACAATGCTGCAGTTTTTGGAGTGGTATTTTTTACCTGTTTCGGTAATATAAACGGTTTGTGCTTTGGCTTTACCAATGCTCAGTATAACCACAAGTGCGGATGTTATTAAAAAATAAATTGTTTTCATTTAAGCGGTATTACAATTTTTCCTGCGCCAGCTTTAACCCCAGCGATATAAAGATCAGTCCCATGATACGATTGAGCCAGGCGGTTATTTTCTGATTTTTCCGAAGCCTGCCGGTAAGCAGGCTCGCAAAATAAACGATCAGTAAATTGATGATAATGGCAATTACATTGGTGGTAAGGCCCAGTAAGAGGATCTGTGCTGTATAGTGTCCGTTGTGAAGGTTTACGAACTGCGGCAGGAAGGCAAGGAAAAAAATGGCCACTTTGGGATTAAGCACATCGCTCAAAAAGCCCTGCCAGAAAATGCGGCCGTACTTTTGTGCCGGAGCGCCGTCGTTATTAATAACCAGGGCCCCCTGCTTGCTGCGCAGCACTTGTATGCCAATATAAATAAGATACGCCGCACCGGCCCACTTCACAATGGTAAAAGCCAGCGCCGACGCGGCCAGTATGGCCGAAAGCCCAAGGGCTGCTGCAAACAGGTGCACATAGCCCCCCACGTTGATACCAATAGCCGCCATGATGCCGGCTTTCCGACCCTGCGCCAGGGTGCGGCCCAGTATAAAAATCATATCGGGGCCCGGTGCAATGCACAGCGCAATGCTGGCAACAATAAACAGGAGGTAGGTGTTTAAGTCCATAGGTTGAGCTTTAAAGATACATTTTTATTCCAAAATAATTATGGCTGCCTTTATTTCTGCCCATCCCGCAATTTTAAAACAAGGTTATGTTATTGTAATGTTTTGCGCTTTCATACCGGCTCTTTTTATTTCAGCATTTAAATTCGTGCCATGAAAAAGACCATCCTTCCCTTGTTGTGGCTGATTGGCTGCGGCTTTACATTAACCGCACAAACCGACCTGAAAGTATTGCTGTCGCAAAAACGGCTGGTAGTAATTATGTTTGATGGCTTTGGCATGAGTTACTATAAAAATGCACCCATGCCTTACCTGAAACAGATGGCCGCCAAGGGTTTTTTTAAGCCCGTAAATGCCCTGATGCCCACCGTAACCAATGCCAACAATGCCTCTATTTGCTGCGGCACTTTTCCCGATAAGAATGGCATTACCGGCAACTCGTTTCTGGACGAGCACGGGCAGGAGGAATATATGGAGAGCAAAGAACTATTGCTGTCGCCTACGCTGTTTGAAAAATTGAAAAAATACAATATAAAGTCGGCGCTGTTTAGCAGCAAGAAAAAAAGTATAGGCCTGCTCTCAAAGGGCGCCGATATTGCCCTGTCGCCCGAAACGGCTGACAGCAGCTGGATAAAGCGCTTGGGCCAGCCGGCCAGTATTTATAGTCCGGATGCAAATTACTGGACCATGAATGCTGCGCTTTCGGTTTTAAAAGAGCAAAAAGACATTCGCTGCCTGTACATACACACCACCGATTATCCCATGCACATGTGGGCGCCCGAAGACAGTAATTCGCTCAAGCACCTGAGGCGTATGGATGATTATATCCGCCAGATTGCAGAAGCGGCACCGGATGCTATGGTGCTGATTACCGCTGATCATGATGTGAGCCATAAAAGCCGCTGCGTGGACATTGAAAACACACTGATCAAAAAAAATGTATCACTCAAAATAGCGATCAGTGCCGAGCGCGATAAGTACCTGAAACATCACCGCGGTTTTGGCGGCACCTCGTTTATTTATTTAAACAGCATAAAAGATGAGCCGGCCGTGAAAAAAGCGCTGCTTGAGATCAAAGGCGTGAAAGACGTTATGACCCGGAAGGAAGCTGCTGAAAAGTATCACCTGATGCCGGAGCGCATTGGTAACCTGCTGGTGTTTGCCGACTCGCTCACCGTGTTTGGCAACCTCGAAAATAAGGAAGAAGAAAGCCTGCCGGACAATTACCGCACGCATGGTTCGGAATATGAGATGCACGTGCCCTTGTTTATTTACAATGCTGGTCATTTGCCGCCTGCGACCTACTTTAATTATAATAAAGACCTTACGGCCTGGTTGTTCGAATGATTCAATACTCAAAAATCACCGTTTAATAGTGAGATAACAGGAGAGTGTAGGGATGTCGTTAATTCATTACCTTTGTACCAGAGCATGAAATAATGACGGGCATTCCCAATACCACACCCAAACAAATTAACAGCGCTGTCAGCCTGCATAGTTATACTTCGGATAAGCAGGTAGTAAAAAATAAAATAGTTCTTCAGCAAAATCTTATTAATCTGTTGGAAAGCGGCGAAAAAAAGGTGTATTATGCCAATGGCTCAACAACAATCACAAGTAAACAGCTTGTTCTGCTTTCATCGGGCAATTGCTTAATGACCGAAAAACTATCAACCGACCATTACTACCGCAGTACCATGTTTATGTTTGATAACTCGGTCCTGGCGGTTTTTTTTATTAAATACGCTTCCGTGCTTGATAAGCTTTCAATACGTGTTAATAAGCTTAAGGAGCCTTTTATTGTGCTTGAAAAGGATGAATTTATTATAAACTACATCGCTTCTCTGAAAATCATGCAGCAGTCGTACCCTGCTTCGGAGCAGATGGTTACCTTAAAATTTGAAGAGTTAATGCTTCATCTTCTTGAAAAATACCCGCAATCCGTTTTGTCGTTTCACTTAAAAAATCAGCAGGAATATTCAGATTTTGAGATACAAAGAGCCGTAGAACAAAATATCACTGGCAACCTTACACTTGAAGAATTTGCTTTTTTGTGCCATACGAGCGTATCCACATTTAAACGAAGATTTGTAAAACTCTACAAGGCTACGCCGAGCCAGTATTTTTTACAAAGAAAAATGGAGCTGGCTTCATCGTTGTTGTTGCAAAATGAAAACCCGGGCGAGGTGTATTACAAAGTGGGGTATGAGAACCATTCCAGCTTCTCGCAATCGTTCAAACAGGTTTATGGCATAAGTCCTAAACAGTATCAACAGCAAAAAATGGTTGTTTCCCAACAGCTTTTGAATGATCAGCCATAATCCGGTCGTTTGCTGAAATCTACCTTTGCGTTAAATAAAACGAAAGAGAAAATGGAAGCATCAGCGGTAAAACACCAAACAATAAGCAAGGAGTATCTTAAAGCCCTGGCGGATTACAATATCTGGACGGATAATATTATTATGGAATGGCTCGATCAAATTGACGACAGACAATGGGAGCAGCCTGTTGTGAGCAGTTTCAGCAGCATCAAACAAACGGTGCTTCATATGGTAAGCGCTAAAAAAATCTGGATCGATTTTTGGACAAATGTTCCCGATCCTGCTTATTTATCCGCCGGGTTTAAGGGTACAAAAAATGAATTGATCGGCATCTGGAAAAAGGCATCCGTGGATCTGAAAAATTTTATGGAGACATTTCCTGAAGAAAATTACCAGCAACCAATTACTTTTAAATATCCGAAAGGTGGCGAAGGCCGGATGGCATTCTGGCAAACATTTCCTCACTTTATTAATCATGCCACCTATCACCGCGGGCAATTGGTAACAATGCTGCGGCAGGCAGGTTTCACAGGTTTTACGTCAACCGACCTGGCCACTTATTTTATTTCAAGGGATATAAAATCAAATTCTTGATAAAATTGGTCAGAAGCTTCGTCATTCAAAGAGAATACGAACAATTTGCGCAGCCGAAAACTATTGGATAGTTTATGGAATATAAGTAGTTTAGTCTCAGAAAAATCATGAGCCGGATCAAAATTTTAGTATCAGTCTGCATTGCTTTTTTTTCGATGTATATGCAGGCCCAGCCCAACTGGCCGGCCATAAAAAGCAATGCTACGTTTATTGTTTACGATTCCACGTATAACACGCCTTACATTCAGCCCATCCATGTAAGCGGCTGGGAAGACGGCCTGTTTATGACCCGCGACGGACTGCATATTTACAGCACATATCTGCCCCTGGATGCATTGTCATGGATCATTGATCTTCAGGCGAATCCGGCCTGTTTTAATTTTGACCCTTATTACCGCGGGCCGCTGCTGGGCATTGATACAGTAACCAATATTTTCGGATGTGCCAATTACATGCACAGCGATATCACCATCGCCTCGCGTGCTACCACCGTGCAGCCGCTCAATCCCTGGAGCAGCTCCAATCTTCAAACTCCATTTTCGTTCGAGGGCGGAGCGCACGGCGTGTTGTTAAATCCCGATACGTTTGATGTGTTTGTGTTTACCAAGGATGGTCCTGGTACGCAAAGCACCGACATTATGCTTATGCGTCATGTGCCGGTAAATCCTGCAACTGTAACGGCAGTTCCTATTCTGAGCACACCGGCGCAGGAAGACAATCCGCACATTGAGCGTATTAACGATTCAACGCTGGTGCTGTTGTTCGACCGATCGCGTTACATGTATTACTCACTAAGTATGGATAATGGTTATACCTGGCAGCCCCCGGTTTTGATAACGAATGTGCTTAACGACCAGGCACCCTACGACGTGCAGCCGCACTTGTGGAACGACGGAACCGACTGGTGGGTGTATTTTTGTGCCAACAATACCAATGGTGTAAGGGGTATTTATAAATCAAAACAGTTGGTTGCCAATAACTGGGACAGCTGGGGGCCCAAACAGGTGATAATAGAGCCGGGGCCCGTTACAGGTGGATCCGGAACCGTTTTTGGCATTGGTGAGCCTACGCTGACACAGTGGGGCGATCTGTCGTTTGTGGTGGTGTATGGCAAAACCGGCCTGGCCGACACAACAGATGTATATGATTGCGACCCCTGGTTTATGCCGAAAAAACGTTATGTGGCCACCGGAATGAATGCTTCGCAAAACGGGTATCAGCTCTCTTGGTCACTTAGCCCTAATCCGGCCGGCGAAACAATAAGTGTGAGCGGTTTAATGCCGGATGAGCCAATGGATATTTTATTTTACAGCGCGGAAGGAAAGATGGTGAAACGGGTGAAAGCATTGGGCAAAATAAATATAGCGGACCTGCCGGATGGATTTTATACAGCGAGGACCAGCGATATGCGCTACGCACCACTGAAGCTGGTGAAAAAATAATATTGTTGTAACTAAATTTCGAATAACCTTAAATAAATCACATCTTTTTCTTTTCACTTACACTGCCATCCGACCAATGCATTTTAATTTTTGAGTAAATGCCGGCGGTGTTCTTCACAAATTCCACCTGTACATTTTCATCCAGCTGAAAAAGGTCTTTTTCAATATGTTTCAAATCAAAAAGGGTATTTCCTCTTTCGGCATTCCGGCAAAGCAAATGATTTTCTTCCATATAAAAATCAAGCCCGCCTTCGTACAAACCCTGGTATTGTTTTAAAACAGCGGGTTCCGGCGCTTTTCCGGTTCCGGCCCGCTTGCGGGTTATCGTCCAGTCGCGTATCCGTTTTTCCTGTTCCTCTTTTGACTTTGCAATAAGGGCATTTAAGCCCAGCTCGTGGTCAATCTTATCCATGGGCGCCTGGGGAAATTTATTGATCTTAAAAAACTCAAAATCCTTTTGCATCATGTCTATCCACGTGTAACCGGGGCCAATGGTTGTATTTAAGTTCTTTTTATAGCTACCTGCAGCGGTTTTATAATCGTTGTTAAACAAACAGGCATGGGCCAGGTTGGCTTGCAATCCAAGATCGCCGGGATACAGCTGCAATCCTCTTTTTAAATACCGGGCAGCTTCTGCATATTTTTTGCTTTCGAGCAAATGCCAGCCAATGCTGTTTATAAGATCCGCAGAAGCCATTAAGGTATCTATGTTTCTTATTCTTACAGCGCTTCCGAATTTTGTGCCGTTCACTTTCCGGGCAAAGCCGGTAATCTCGCCGGCGGCATTACTTTCAAATTGTTTTTCAGACGAAAACTCGGTATTAAAAAAGTCTTTCTCGGTGGTAAAATACATTTTTGCATAAACACCGGTGGAGTAGTAATAGTAGGTGTCCTCTTTTTTGACAATGCTTGCAAACTTGTCTTCAAACAGGTAAACACCCGCGTATTTTTCCAGCAGGGTTTCGGGTAGTGTGATCGTTTTTTTTGGTGCCGGACCAAAGCCTTCTTTCCATTTGTCGCTTATAAAGCCATTCTTCCAGCGCATGTTCAGCTTTGCATAAGTGCCGGTGCTGTCTTTTACAAATAGCACCTGCACATTCTCATCCAGCACAAACAGGTCGTCTTCAATTGGCTCCAGCTCAAACACCCGGTTTCCCAACTCACCGTTCCGGCAAAGCAAGTGGCTGTTTTTTACATAAAAATCAAGTGCGCCCCCGTAAAGCCCGGCGTATTTTCTAAGCACAGTGGTATCTGCAATCTTTTTTGGCTCAGCGGCTTTCAAAGCATTCATCTGCCAGAGAACCTTCATTTTTTCGAGCCCATCGTTTGCTTTGTTTAGCAGGTCAGTCCATATTTTAAGCTGGGCTTTGGTTAAAGCTTCATCAGAAGGCACGGCAATGTCCGGCCGCACGCCAATGCCTTCCCAGTCGGCACCTTCGGGCGCACGTGCAAAAGGAATGTTGGCTATAAAACCCTGGCCTATGCTGAAACCCTCCGTTGGGTGAGCGCCTCCGCCGGTAGTGTCGCCCACTGTAATAGCGCGGCCGGCATGTTGTAATCCGTAGGCAAAATCCTCGCCGCCTGAAAACGTGCGCCGGCTGGTTAATACATACACAGGCATGTTTAACTTAAATTCAGTGCTGCTAGGGTTGGAAAAACGTTTCAGCGTGTCGCCCGTGCGGTATATAATATCGTTGAGGTGGGCGGGTTGGTCAAAAAAATAACTCTGTGTTTGAAGCACCATGTTTGGTGATCCGCCACCGTTATAACGCATATCAATGATCAGGGCCCGGCAATGGCTCACAAAACGAAAGGCGGCGTCTAACGTAGGCTTGGCTTCCGATACAAAAGGGTAAAACCCGTCGCATCTTACATAACCGATATTACCGGTCAGGATCTCGGTTTTTGTAAAAGCAAAATTGCTTTCGCGCGCCATGTTCAGCTGTTCCTCCTGCTCGTGCCGCTGCTGGCTTTCGGTGGCGGGCGTTTCAAGGCGTTTGGCCATAAAGGGGTCGTAGCGCAGCCCCAGGTGCCCATCCTTGTGCAACTCCTGCAAATGCCGGTTAAGCAGCATGTCCAGCTCGCGCACATCTTTTACCTGCTTATAAGCTCCGGTGCTTAATTTCTTTTTTAAGCCGCTGGCCATTAATTTGGCTTTATCGGGATAAATGTAATAGCGGCTCAGTACATGGCTCAGGCTGTCGATCAACACCTTTATTTCTTTTTCGCTTAGATTTGGAGGTTGTGCCGGCGCTTGCGCCGGTATTAAGGCTGGAAGAAACAAGAACAGCAGCGTTGCGTAAATAATGGTGTGCCTTAAAGCTTTGTTTTTTTTCATATCAATTAACTGCTTAATAAATGATAAGGATCCTTACAAAAATTAAATGTACACAAACCGATCCTTTTTAAACAGATTGTTTTTATAAGTGGTGTTTGGCGGCGGCAACTGTTTTAAGTGTTGAAAACAGATTTAAATTCATATATTTGCTTTGTATTGCGGTTCACGGGCTATTAAATAAAATCGTCCGGGATTAAAAGGGAACAGCGGTGAAATGCCGCGACTGTGCCCGCAACTGTAAACCTTTGAGGCGTTTTAACTCAAAGCCACTGTACCGGCTCAGCCGATACGGGAAGGCGTTAAAACAAAAGGAAGTCAGGAGACCTGCCGTCAATGCCTAACATCACAACTCTCGGGAAAAAGAGTGAGCGGTGCACACTGTGTATCATCTGTTTTATTCCCCAGGTTGTGCCTTGTATTGTTTTTTGATGCAAAACGAGCATATTAAATACCAGCCAATCCCCTGCTCACGCTGCGGTACCGGTTTTATCTGCAAGCCCAATAACATTGGCAGCTGCGAGTGCTCGCGCATTGCTGTTTCAAAAGAAGAACAGGCGTTTATTGCCGCCCGCTTTCTCGACTGCGTGTGCAATGCCTGCCTGCAGGAGCTCAAATACGAATATTACTTAACGCATCACCATAACAAACCTATGAATTATGAAAACGAAAATTAATCCTGCTTTTATTTTGCCGCTGCTGCTTGCAAGCTCCTTGTTAAAGGCGCAATATGCGCCACCGGTAGGGCAGGCGGGCACCACCGCCATGCATAAGGACAGCACTGCTTTTATTGGCTGGGCCACCGGTTGCCAGGTAGTGCGTGGCTACCAGGATATTTCAAACACTTCGTTAGGGTTTACAACCGTGGGCGACAGCTCGATGGCCACGGCTAAGGCGCAAACAAACGGTGTGGTGAGCCTGGGCGATGGCGGCTCGGCCGTGTGCACCTTTAATAAGCCGGTAATGAACGGACCGGGGGCAGATTTTGCCGTGTTTGAAAATGGATTTGATGACAGTTTTCTGGAGCTGGCTTTTGTGGAAGTAAGCAGCGACGGCATTAATTTTTTCCGTTTTCCGGCACATTCCTTAACCGACACCATTACCCAAACCGCCAGCTTTGGCCCAACAGATGCCACTAAAATAAACAACCTCGCCGGCAAATACCGCGGGGGCTATGGCACACCCTTCGACCTGCAGGAGCTGGCCGGCAAGGCCAATTTAAACATCAATGCCGTTACGCACATTAAAATAATAGACGTGGTGGGTTCGCTCAACAAGCCTTATGCCACGTACGACAGCTATGGCCGCAAGGTAAACGATCCATGGCCTACGGCTTTTCCCTCCGGCGGTTTCGACCTGGACGCCGTGGGCGTGATTTATGAAAATAACAATACGGCTATTGCAGAAAATGGCTTGTTGTGGCAGCTGAGCATTTATCCTAACCCGGTAAGCCATACCGGCAAACTAAATGTAGAATCGCAACTGCCGGTTAAAGAAATAAGGGTTTCAGATCTTTCCGGCCAGCAGGTTGTAATTACCGGTAATAAAGAAATAGATGCTTCTGTGCTTTTGCCCGGTATTTACATAGTAACATTGGTGAGCGAAAAAAGTGCCGTTCATAAAAAAATTGTGGTGAATTAAGTGCTTTTCAAATAAGCATCATCATGGCAAGGTGCACTGGCATAAGTTTTACTTATGCGTTCAGTTGTTAACTTTAAAAAATAAAGCCATGAAAAATGTAAAAGCAATTCCTGAAGGTTTCCATAGCGTGGTTGCCTATTTAACCGTTAAAGAGGCGCATAAAGCGCTTGAATTTTATAAAAAAGCGTTTGGTGCAAAAGAAATCGGTCGCATTACCACGCCCGACAACAAGATCGGCCATGCCGAGCTGCAGATAGGAAATTCGCGTGTATTGGTGGCCGAAGAAATGCCCGAATGGGGTAATAAAAGTCCCAAAACGCTTGGTGGTTCCCCGGTATCGGTTTGCCTTTACGTGGAGGATGTGGATAGGGTGTTTAAGCAGGCTTTGAATGAAGGTGCTGCGATAGAGGGAGGCATGGATGTGAAAGACCAGATTTATGGCGACCGGTCGGGCACATTGAAAGATCCTTTTGGTCATCAATGGATCATTTCCACCCATATTGAGGATCTGAACTACGAAGAAATTCAGCATCGCTGGGATGAATCGATGGCGGCACAGAAAAAATAAAAATATCCGCGTTGCAGCAAAAACCATTCAGTAAAGCACCTCCAAAAGAGGTGCTTTGTTTTTATGGTTAATAACCCCGTAATTCTGTAAAATCTCCGGGTTTTAGCTGCAATGCCCCAGAAATCCTGGAGGTTTGGCCAGAATCCAATTAACCTATTTTAACCGGTAAATAAACGCCGTTTGATTGTCGTTCAGCGGGTTCAGAAAGAACAAGGTTTTATCAATCAGGCTGGGCTCGACAGTGGCTTCATAACTCAGCGTGGGAAATCGTTTTTTCAGTGAATCGACCCGCGCCTCGATGTGCTCGGCCTGCCAGAATACTACATAGCCGGGTTTCATCTGCGGCGGCAATGTTTTATAATACGCCAGGGCGCTGTCGGCATTACGCGTTTTGTTGATGCCGTACACGGAGATCCATTTGCCGTAATAAAACAGGGGCGGCATTAAAAAATCATTTTCCTTGTTGCTGTCTTCCACAAAAAAGTTGCGCGAGTCGTGTTTGTTGTACAGATAGCTCATGGCTTCCACGCGGTGGCGCTTGCTGTAAGAGGTGGTAAGAATGGGCAGCAGCAGCAGGTTGAGGCTGATCACAAACACTTTTGAAAATTTAAACAAGCCTGGTTTTATCTTTTCGCGGTATTTTTCATGCAGCATAAACATGCCCACAGTGCCCGAAATAATCATAAGCGGCAAAATAGTCATAATAAAGCGCTCCTGCTTGTTTGGGAAATATGTGTGAAACGCCAGGAAAAAAAGCACCGGCCAGAAAATGAGCGGCATCTTCTTCCAGGTTACAAAATAACCGGCAAACAGCAAAAAGCTAAGCGGGGGAATAAGCAGGCCGAAGATGAGATCGAAATACATGTGCCAGTTGTCGGTGCCATACGCCGTGGCATTATCCAGGTTGTACTGCACATACGCCATAAATTCGGCAAAGGGCTTTTTCCAGATCAGGTAATCCACCAGGCCTTCGGTTACCAAAAGCACAGCGGCAAACGACAGGGCAAACAAAACGAGATGTTTTAACGGTGTGCGCCCCATCAGCAAGGCGAGCCCGATACCGGCAACAATAAACACCGCCTGGAAACGCACTGCAAACGCAAACCCAAGCCAGATGCCGGCAACCATAAAATTTTTAGCGACCGCATCTTTTTTCAGATAATAAATGGCCATCAGCATGGGCGGCACGCACACATACTCTACCAGGTTGCGCACGCTCATAAACGGCATAAACCAATAAAACGTCAAAAACAGGCCGGTGTACCAGGCTGTTTTTTTATTGCCATACTGTTCGGCAATTTTGTAGCCGTACTTGATAACCAACAGCGACCATAAGGCGTGCAGGAGACGTACCACCAACATTTTTGCCTGCGGGCCGGCCATGCCGATGAGCTGCAGAAATTTAAAAAGATAATAATGCAGCCCCACGTAAAACAGGGGGTGGCCCTGCGGCACACGGCTGGGATCGTTGGGCGAGGGCAGCCAGTAATTGTAGTCATACCCGTCGGCCCAGCTTTGCGCGGCTTCTACGATCAAAAAATGATCGTCGTGCCAGCCAAACCCTTTGCTGAAAATAACTGCTACCAGCCTCAGCAAAAAACCAAGGATGAGCAATTGCTGCAGCGGCGTATAGGCGGCTTTGAATTTTTGGACGAGCAGGTTCATTTTTGTGCGGTGCGGTAAAAGTAAATGGCTACAAAGGAGAACACGATGTTAGGCGTCCATACTGCCAGCAGCGGAGGTGCAGAGCCTGTGGTGGCAATGGTGGTAAAAACATACATCAGCATGATGTAGATGCAGCTAAGCAGCAGGCCCAGGGCAATCTGCAGCCCTACGCCGCCCCGCACCTTGCGCGATGACACGCACACGCCGATAATGGTAAGGATAAACGTGGCAAAGGGGAACGACGTGCGCTTGTATTGCTCCACTTCAAAAAACTCAATCCGGTTAGAGCCCTTTCTTCTTTCGTTGATAATATATTCCTTCAGCTCAAAATAAGGCATTACCTCAATTTTACTTTCGTAGCGCTTCATATCCTCAGGCGAAAAAGCCAGCTTTAATTTTTTTGTGGGATAATACACAACGGTTTCCTTAAATACGGGTTTCTGATTCTTAAGCGTATCCAGCCGGTCCTGCACAATTATCTTACGCTCGCGCACATTGGTCAGCAGCCACTCGTGGGCAAGCGTATCCCACTTCATATTATCGGCGCTCAAAAAATAAGTTTGTTTGTTATGCACCACATCTTCAATACTTACCTTAAAGGCAGTGTTTATTTTATTATCGTAGTTATTCATATAAAGCAGGCGGTTGGGGCCAATGCGCTTATGAATGTTCTGCTCTTCGGTATTATAGCCGTCGTTGATCCACTTATCCACAAAAGCTGTTTCGCGGCGGATGGCGAGCGGTAAGAAAAAGTGATTGAGAATGAGCGATAACATGGCTAAAAAGCCGGCGCTGATCACATATGGCCGCATGATGCGGCGAAAACTGGCACCGCTGCTCAAAATAGCAATAAACTCGGTTTGCTGCGCCATTTTTGATGTGAAAAAGATCACGGCAATAAAGGTGAACAAAGGGCTGAAGAGGTTGCCGTAATGAGGAATGAACATCACGTAATAATCAAAGATGATCTCTTTGAGCGGAATGTGCTCGGAAGTGAAGGTCTGGATCTTTTCCTTGATGTCGAACACAATAAAAATGAGCAGGATCAACGTTATGGAAAAGAAAAACGTGCTTAAAAATTTGCCGATGATGTATCTATCTAGTTTTTTTAAAAACATGCCTTGCTTATAAGCGTTGTGCTACCTGTTTTACCATTTTGTTTTTCCATTCAATAAAGGTGCCGTCGAGAATGCGTTTGCGGGCTTCTTTTACCAGCCACAGATAAAAGCCCAGGTTGTGCACGCTGGCAATCTGCGCAGCCAGCAGCTCGTTGCACACCAGCAAATGCCGCAAATAAGCCTTGGTGTAGTGCCGGTCGGCAAAGGTAATGCCCTGTTCATCGAGCGGCGAAAAATCGTTCTTCCATTTTTCGTTTTTAATATTGATGATGCCATTTTGAGTGAACAGCAGCCCGTGCCGGGCATTGCGCGTTGGCATCACGCAGTCAAACATGTCAATGCCCAGGGCGATGCTTTCGAGGATATTGGCCGGTGTGCCTACGCCCATCAGGTAGCGCGGCTTGTCTTTAGGCAAAATGTTGGTTACCACCTCCGTCATGGCATACATTTCCTCGGCCGGTTCGCCCACGCTCAGGCCGCCAATGGCATTGCCCACGCAGTTTTTAGATGCAATGTATTCGGCCGATTGAATGCGAAGGTCCTTATAGGTACTGCCCTGCACAATGGGGAATAGGACCTGGTTATAACCATATTTTGGTTCGGTTGTGTTAAACCGATCTATGCAGCGGTCGAGCCAGCGGTGAGTAAGGGCCAGCGAGTTTTTGGCATATTTAAGATCGCAGGGGTAAGGGGTGCATTCGTCAAACGCCATGATGATATCTGCACCAATGGTGCGTTGTATGTCCATCACGCTTTCGGGCGAAAAAAAGTGTGTGCTGCCGTCGATGTGGCTTTTAAACGTGGCGCCTTCCTCCTTCAGCTTGCGCTGCGCCGAAAGGGAAAAGATCTGGTAGCCTCCGCTATCGGTAAGTATGGGCTTATCCCAGCCGTTAAATTTATGCAGGCCGCCCGCGTTTTCAAGTACCTCTAAACCGGGGCGGAGGTATAAATGGTAAGTGTTGCCTAAAATGATCTGTGAAGCAATGTCTTCCTTTAGTTCGCGCTGGTGCACGCCTTTTACGGTTCCGGCCGTGCCAACGGGCATAAAAATGGGCGTTTCAATAGGTCCGTGCCCGGTTTCCAGCAATCCGGCCCGCGCGCGCGATTGCGTATCGGTATGAAGCAACGAGAATTTCAATGCCTGCAAAGGTAATATTATTTACGAAGTGGTTTCTAATTTGGAGCCGGTACCTTATCCCAATAAGGTTTTAAATAATGCTAAAGCTCCGGGCATGGTATCAATACAGTAATCGGCCACAATAAACTTTTCGCGTTTCTGGTGCCCGGGCTCCGGCACGGCAATCACGGTCATTTGTGCGGCTTTGGCGGCAATCACGCCGTTTAGCGAATCCTCTATCACCAGGCAATTGGCAGGGGCTACCTGTAGCTGCCCGGCACAGGTTAAAAACACCAGCGGGTGCGGTTTACCGTATGGCATCAGCTCGGCCGAAACCATTGCGTGAAAAGTGGTTTCGAGCTCCAGCTTTTTTAAAACGGCCTGCATCAGCTGGTTGGAAGACGAAGTGGCCAGGCCTGTTTTCAGTCCTTTTTCGTGGCAAAGCGCCAGTATTTCTGCAATGCCCGGCAGCATGGTGCCTTCGGCTGCAATAAGCTCCAGCAGGTGCGCCACAATGGCCTGCTCAAGCACCGGCGGATGGATGTGACCAACACCGTAATGGCTGAGCCAGTAAGTAACCACCTCGCCAATGCGAATACCCATGGTTTTGCGGCAATCGGCCTCGGTAAACGGCATTCCGGCCCCGGTAAATCCTTTAATCATGGCTTTGCGCCACAAAGGTTCGCTGTCAATCAGCACACCGTCCATATCAAAGATCACCGCCTGTAAAGAGCCCTGCATTGTTAATTATTTTGTTTAATAAATGCAAATATATCCTATTTTGTAACTAAAGCGCTGGGTACCTTTGCAACTATGCTCTTCCCTCAATTCCACACCCTTGGGTTACCCGAGTTACTCAGCATTCTGGCGGCACTTGGCTTTATTCTCATTCTTTTACACTATATCCTCAATTATCTTCCTGTATCCATTTTTAAAAACGTGCGTTTTCCCGCCGGTACCGATCTTCAGCCTGTATCGGTGATTATCTGTGCCCGCAACGAAGACGATAACCTGACGGAGTTTTTGCCCAAAGTGATGACGCAGGATTATCCGGACTTTGAAGTGATTGTGGTAAACGACTGCAGCTTTGACAATACGGAGAATGTAATTGACGAGTTTGCCAAAATTTTCCCCAACCTGCGCAAGGCCAATATCAAGGAAGATCCTTACTACAAGCACGGCAAAAAATTTGCGGTGCTGGTGGGCATTAAAGCGGCCAGGCACAACCGGCTGGTGTTTACCGATGCCGATTGTTACCCTGCCTCCGACCAATGGCTCAGGGAAATGGCTGCCGGTTTTTCGGAGCAAAAAGAAATTGTGCTGGGTTACGGCGCTTACGAAAAACGCAAGGGCTTATTAAACAAGCTTATCCGGTTTGATGCGTTTATTATTGCCGTGCAATACCTTTCGGCAGCAGCGAAAAACAAGCCCTATATGGGCGTGGGGCGCAACCTGGCATATACCAACAGTCTTTTTTTTAAAGAGAAAGGCTTTTCGAGGCACTACCACGTTAATTCGGGCGATGATGATTTGTTTGTAAACCAGGCAGGGAGCGCTTCTAATACAAATGTGTGCATCAGCAAGGAAGCCGTTACCGTTTCAAGAGCCAAACGAAACCTCAGGCAGTGGCGCATTCAAAAAGCCCGGCACCTTACCACTGCACCCCTTTATTCGGCCGGCACCAAATCAAAAATTGCCTTTGCTTATTTTTCGCAGTATTACTTTTATCTCTCGCTGGCCGGCCTGGCATTTTCGATCAACACGCTGCTGCTTATCCCCATTGTGCTGTGTTTAAAGATCATTGCTCAGGTGCTTATTCTGAACAAGGCCAGCCGCAGGCTCAATGAGCGCGATCTGCTGGCAGGAAGTTTTGTATATGAGTTGATTCTTTTATTTATTTACCCTATCTTTCACTTAACTAAACTCTTTTACAAGCCAAATAAGTGGACGAACTAGAAGATAACGAGCAAAAGCTAACCACCAAGGCTGTATACGATTATAAGCTGGTGCAGCTGGCCCTTGAAAAAGGCGACCAGAAGGCCTATGCTGAATTGCTCCAGCGTTACCGCGAAAGCGTGTTCTTTATGATGCTGAAAATGTGCAACAATAAAGACGACGCAGAGGATCTTACCATTGAAGCCTTTGGCCGGGCGTTTAAAAAGCTGCATCAATACAGTCCTGACTTTGCATTTAGCACCTGGCTGTTTAAAATAGCCAGCAATAATGCCATTGATTTTATCCGCAAAAAAAAACAGAAGTATTCCATTTCGCTCGATAACAAGACCGAAAACTCTGAAAGCGGCGATCACTCCGCTAACATTAAGGCCAGCGGCCTCGACCCGGAAGAAAATTTTATCCGTAAGCAAAAAAACGAATCGGTGCGCGTGCTGGTAGACAGCCTCAAGCCTAAATACAAAGAGATGATCGAGCTTTTTTACTTCCAGGAAATGAGCCACGAGGAAATCTCCAAAAAGCTGAACCTGCCCATTGGCACCATTAAGGCGCAGCTTTTCAGGGCCCGCGACCTGCTGTATAACGCCCTCAAGAACAACCAGGGAAAAATGTAAGCAGGCCTTGGTTACCATCATTCAAAAATATTTTGCAGAACTAAACCCTGAGCAGCTTGCTCAATTTGGCCAGTTACAGGAGCTGTACCAGCTCTGGAACGAGCGGGTAAATGTGATCTCACGCAAGGACATTGACCTGCTGTATGAGCGGCATGTGCTCCACTCGCTGGGCATTGCCAAAGTGATGCGCTTTAAGGAAGGCACCCGTATTATGGATGTGGGCACCGGCGGTGGCTTTCCAGGTATTCCACTGGCCATCCTCTTTCCCGAAAGTGAATTTTTGCTGGTGGACAGCATTGGCAAAAAAATTAAAGTGGTGCAGGAAATAGCCGACGCCCTGGCGCTGAAAAACGTAAGAGCCATTCAGAAAAGGGCAGAGGAGGTAGACCAGAAATTTCATTTTGTGGTGAGCCGCGCTGTAACTGAATTTCCGGTGTTTTACAACTGGGTGAGGCATAAATTCCTTCCACAGCAGTTTAATGAGCTGCCAAACGGTATCCTGTATTTAAAGGGCGGCGATCTGAAAGAGGAATTCGGCAAATTGTACGACCGCGCCAGGTTCTACGATCTGAAAGACTATTTTGAAGAAGAGTTTTTTGAAACCAAGAAGGTGGTTTATTTTAAAGGTTAAGTC
Source organism: Bacteroidia bacterium (assembly GCA_044221905.1). GTDB lineage: Bacteria > Bacteroidota > Bacteroidia > B-17B0 > Aurantibacillaceae > Aurantibacillus. Next base: position 316,742 of record JBGAOE010000001.1, on the reverse strand, counting down.
AGAAGGAACCAGGAGCCATGATGGCAGGAGGCAAGACGCATTCGCTGTAATTCCAACAATTCAACTGAAGATATTAACGTTTTAACAGTCTTGATTCATGTCGTCCTGCTTGGTGGTTCCAATACTATTCGTTTTCCTTCATCACCATCTGGTGCGTATGGCGGCTGCGCTGCTCTATTAAAATAATTTTATCGGCGCTCAGCTTCGCAATGGTTTCCTGGTCGTAATTGCGGATGGTCATCAGCTGCACATGCTCATTGTACAGCACTTTAAAATCCGATTGCAGCTCTTCAATCAGGCCCGGAATCTTATACTTATCATCGTCGGCGCACACGCTGAAGCTGATGGCGGAGTTCTGCATCATATTGATGTGCACGCCGTGTTTTGAAAACAGGTTAAAAATGGTGCTCAGGTTCTCTTCGGCAATAAAGCTGAAATCTTTCGGCTGAATGGAAAGCAGGATCTGGCTGTCTTTAAAGATATAGGAGGTAACGTGGTTGCGCTTGTCGCTGTCGCGGATCACCGTGCCGCTGTCATCGGGCTTTATAAAGGATTTTACGTAAAGCGGTATGTTTTTATTTTGCAGCGGCTTGATGGTTTTTGGGTGAATGACCGACACACCGAAGTACGTCAGCTCAATAGCGTCGTGATAGGTGAGCTCATCGATCTTTTTGGTGTTCTTAAAAAATTTAGGGTCGGCGTTCAGCACACCGGGCACATCTTTCCAGATAACCACCTGCTGCGCGTTGGTGAAATAAGCCAGCAAAGCGGCGGTATAATCGCTGCCCTCGCGGCCCAGCGTGGTGGTGTAGTTTTCTGAGGTGCCGCCGATAAAGCCCTGGGTAACTACCAGCGGATTTACGTTGAGCATTGGCAGCAGCTGGGTTTGCACCAGGGTTTCGCTGAGCGCGTAATCCACTTTTCCTTCGCGGTACGAATTGTCGGTTTGAATCAGCCCGCGGGCGTCCACCCACTTATTGGCAATGCCATGCTCATGCAGGTAAGCCGAAATAATTTTGGTGGATAACACCTCGCCCTGCGACACCACCTGGTCGTAATGATGCCCGTAAGAAAAGGAGGGTTCTTCCTCCAGTGCCCACAGGAGCTCCACAAACACGTTCTCCAGCTCGTTAAACACCGGTGCATTGCTGCTTGCAAATAGCTGGTGCGCAATGTCGAGGTGGTATTGCTTTATCGAATTTAATATGGCGGCAACATCTCCTTCCTTATGAAAATAAGCATTCACAAGGCTTTCGAGCTGGTTGGTGACTTTGCCCATGGCCGAAATAACCACCACCGTGGGCCCGGTTGCAAATTTTTTTAAGATGGCCGAAACATTTTTTACAGAATCGGCGTCCTTCACCGAAGCGCCTCCAAACTTGAAGATCTGCATAATTAAATTTTGCGTAAAGGTATTAAAAACATGCCGTTTGCGGCGCAGAGCCGCTAGATTTTAAGGAGTATTCACAAACAAAAAACCACCCGGCTTTCGACGGATGGTTTAATATATAAAATGATGTGTTGTACTATTTAGGCTGTTCGGCCGGTTGCTGCGGCTGTGCCACCGGAGCGGCTGGCTGGGCCTGAGGGCGTTGCGCCGGTGCTACAGCCGTTTGGGCTTTTTCCTTTGCCACCGATTTGCTGTCTTCGGGCGAAATAACGTTGCCGCTTTTTGGAGACATGATCACACTCAGCAGAATAAGCGCAATGGCCAATCCCCAGGTAGCTTTTTCGATAAACTCAGTGCCGCGTTTCACACCCATAATCTGGGTGGCAGCACCAAACTGGCTCTGGATGCCACCGCCTTTTGAATTTTGTACCAGGATCACCAGGATCAGCAGCACGCACACGATAATAACTATAACAGATAAGAGCATTGTATGGTTTTTTATTGGTTGTTTTTCAATTTTTGAATCAGGGTTGCAAAGTAAGCACTTTTTTGCGGAAATTTCAAACTTAATATCTCATAAGCTCTAACTGCCTTATTTACACTGCCTTGCAGTGCGTAAATACGGGCCAGGGTCTCGGTTACCAGGTGTTCGCTTTCCAAAAGGCTTTCGCGGGCCTTTATTTCGGCGTTAAAAAACTTCTGGTCCTCTTTGCTGCGGATGATGCCCGGATTGTTCTCAATGATCTTATCAATGATGGCCTTTTGTTTTTCCTTGCGCAAATCAGGGGTGCCGGTTTCAGAGTTTTCGGTCTTTTCAACCGGTTTTTCGGTTTTTTCGGTTTTTTTGGTTTCGGGCCTGAGGCGTGTTTTTGGCTTTTCGCCCAGGTCCTGGTTGGGCTGCCCGTTGTTCTTTTTAAGAAGGGCCAGCCACTCCACAAAGCTTTCGGGCTCGGGCCGGGTTTGCGGTTTATGCAGCTCGGGTGTTTTAAGGATTTCCTTTTCCACAAACGAGTTCACCACGCTTTTTTCAATTTCTTTTTCCAGCTGCTCTTCCGGCGCGGTTTGCTTCTCTTCAACTGCTGTTTCGGGGGTTTGAACATTTGTTTCGGCAGTAAGCTCGGCCGCTTTCAAAATATCCAGCTCGTGTTTTGTCTCTTCCTGTTGTGTGGCCGGTGCCGGCTGCTCTTTTTCTTTTTGCCCTGCTTCCGTTTCGGCAGCAGGTGTTGCAACCGGTCTTCGTTCTGCCGCCACATCCAGGTTATGAATCAGTTCAAACAAATGTGCGCGGTTGGGCGCCACAATAGCGGTTTTTTTAAGTGTTTGCTGGTATACCGAGGCGTCCCATTTTTTTGCGGCCATGCTCAGCAGCAGATGTGCCGGCTGAAAATATGGAAAATCGCTCACCAGCTTTTGCAGCTGGCTCACGCTCTGTTCGTTCAACAGCTGCGGATCCTCTATGTACTTTATAATATCGGCGGCCTGCATTACCAGTTATTAAAAGCGCGGTTAAAAATATCTTCGGTTATCTGCCTGTAAATTTCCTGCACCAGGGTGGGCTCGTTGCTCGAAATGTTTTGAGAGGAAGGCAGGTCGGCAAAGCGCGTAAAGGTTTGCTCGAAGCTTTTGGCGGGCTCAAATTTATTCGAAAATTTTACGTTCACCGAAATGGTGAGCCGGTTCATACCCGCCTGGTCATTGCTTTGAATGGCCACCGGGGCTACGTTGTAATCGGCAATGTAACCTTCAAACTGCAGGTCGCCGTTTTGTTTTTGCAGGGCCAGGTTGGTTTGCTGCGACACCACATCGCGCAGCTTTTCGGTAAAGCGCTGCGAAAGACTGGGCGCACCCAGGCTGGTGTTGTTGGTGAAAAAGCCTACGCTGATGGTTTTGGCCTCGGGCGGAATGCTTGCCCCGCTTAACGAAACGTGCGGCTTACAGGCCACTATAGCCCAAAGCCCCATCCATAATATAAGAACATTCCGTTTCATTTATTCCTCAATGGCGTACTCGTTAATTTTACGATAGAGCGTGCGCTCGCTGATGCCCAGTTCCCGGGCGGCATTTTTGCGCTTGCCCTTGTGCTTGCGCAGGGCTTTTTTGATCATGTCAATTTCCTTTTCCTGCAGCGACAGTGTTTCTTCCACTTCAATCACCTGCGGCGCATTGTTGTTGTTCTGAATTACCGGTGTATGAATAGTGAGCCCCGTTTGCGCGGTATTATCATTATACACCCGGTTCATGATCTGCACATTTTCGCCGGCCGGCTTACCCGAGGTAGCCGACACCAGGTCGTACACAATTTTTTTCAGGTCGTTGATCTCGGCCCTGGTATCGCGCAGCACTTTAAAAATAATTTCGCGGTCGTTGTCAAAGCCGGCATTGCTGCTGCCCGCATAGCTATCCTGGCGCACGGTGGGCACATTGTTGGAATTGTATTGCGGCAGGTATTTCAGCATGGTATCGGCGTTCACCTCGCGGTTCTTTTCAATAATAGAGATCTGCTCGGTAATGTTCTTCAGCTGGCGGATATTGCCAGGCCAGTAATAGTTAACCAGTACCTGCTCGGCATCGGCGCTAAGCCGTATTACCGGCATGCGGTATTTGGCGGCAAAATCGTTGGCAAATTTGCGGAAAAGCAAATGTGTGTCTTCTTTGCGCTCGCGCAAGGGCGGCAAATAAATGGGAACGGTGTTTAAGCGGTAATACAGGTCGGTTCTGAATTTTTCTTTTTCAAGCGCCTGGTAAAAATTAATGTTGGTGGCGGCCACTACGCGCACATCTGTTTTTTGTACCTTGCTGCTGCCCACGCGGATGTATTCGCCGGTTTCCAGGATCCTGAGCAGGCGGGCCTGTGTAGCCAAAGGCAATTCGCCCACCTCGTCCAGAAAAATAGTGCCCCCGTTGGCCACTTCAAAATAGCCTTTGCGCGATTCGGTGGCGCCGGTAAAAGCGCCTTTTTCGTGCCCAAACAGCTCGCTGTCCATCGTGCCTTCGGGTATGGCGCCGCAGTTCACGGCAATATAAGGGCCGTGCTTGCGGGCGCTGTTCTGGTGAATGATCTGCGGAAACACTTCTTTACCTGTGCCGCTTTCGCCGTTTATTAATACGTTCAGATCGGTAGGGGCCACCTGCCTCGCAATATCCACCGCGCGCTCCAGCAGGAGGTTATTTCCTATGATGCCGAATTTTTGTTTTAGATCCTGAGTATTCATCGTTTAAGAACCAAGAGCCAGGACAGCACGAGTCAGGACTGGCACCTGTTTTATTTTTCGTTAATTATTTTTTCTCTGAAATTGAAAATCTTTGATTGTAATGAATTAACAAAACTCAATAACAGATCAAGCTCACTTTCTTTTCCATACTTTCTTTTTTTGCAGATCAGAAGTTGCGTTTCAATTTCATAACCCGAAGAAAGAGACGTAGTCAGAAATTCTGCAAAATGAAGATTTGTTCTTTTTCCAGATCCTTCCGCTATATTTGAAGGAATGGACACGCTACATTTTTCCAGTTGAGTGATTAAATTATATTTTTCCTTATTGGGCAATGTTTCGGTGTAGCAATAAATCAAATCACACAATTCCATAGCCTCTTGCCAAATCACTAGTTTTTTAAAATTATGTTTTTGCATAATGTTTAACTTTCTTAGCCCGATTTCCAGGATTGGTCTTGCCGTCTTGCTTCCTGCCTCCTGTCTCTTTTAGCTACCCAATACTTCCCCAATCAACGTACTCGTAGTACAATGCGTTGCTCTCACGTTTACATAATCTCCTTTTTTATAATGTCCTTTCGGGAATACCACCACAAAGTTCTGGCTGTTGCGGCCCATCAGCATGTCGTCCGATTTTTTGGAAAAACCTTCCACCAGTACGCGGTGCATTTTGCCTACGCCCAGCGCGGTTTTAATGCCGCTGTTCTCGCGCTGCAGGTTTACAATTTCGGTAAGGCGGCGTTTTTTTACGTCTTCCGGCACATCGTCCTTGTACTTGCGCTCGGCCAGGGTTTTTGGGCGCTCGCTGTATGAGAACATATATGCGTAGTCATATTGCACTTCCTTCATCAGGCTCATGGTTTCCTGGTGCTCTTCTTCGGTTTCGCTGCAAAAGCCGGTGATAATATCGGTGCTGATGCCGCAGTCGGGTATAATGCGCTTAATAGCCGCCATCCGCCCAAGGTACCATTCGCGGGTATAGCCGCGGTTCATCATATCCAGTATGCGGCTGTTGCCGCTTTGCACCGGCAGGTGAATGTATTTACAAATATTTTCGTACCGGGCCATCATTTCCAGCACATCATCCGTCATGTCTTTTGGATGCGAGGTTGAGAAACGCACGCGCAGGTCGGGATTTACCAGCGCCACTTTTTCGAGCAGCTGTGCAAAGGTGGTGGCCAGTGCTTTTTGCTCCGTTGTAAGGTTTTCTTTTTTCAGGCCGCCGCCGGTCCACAGGTAGCTGTCTACGTTCTGACCCAGCAGGGTTACTTCCTTGTATCCCTGCGCAAACAGGTCGTGTGCTTCTTTCACAATGCTTTCAGGGTCGCGGCTGCGCTCGCGCCCACGGGTAAAAGGCACCACGCAAAAGCTGCACATGTTGTCGCAGCCCCGCATAATGCTGATGTAGGCGGTAACGCCGTTGCTGCCCAGGCGCACCGGGGTAAGGTCGGCATAAGTTTCTTCCTTGCTTAATATGACGTTAATGGCCTTGCGGCCTTCTTCGGCTTCTTCAATCAGGTTGGGCAGGTCGCGGTAAGCATCGGGGCCCACCACAATGTCCACCAGCTTTTCCTGCTCGAGGAACTGCGATTTTAAGCGCTCGGCCATGCAACCCAGCACACCCACCACCACTTTCGGGTTTTTTTGCTTCACCCGCTTAAAATCGTTCAGGCGGTTGCGCACGCGCAGCTCGGCATTTTCGCGAATGGCGCAGGTGTTTAAAAAGATAGCGTCGGCCTCCTCAAAATTTTTGGTGGTGCTAAAACCCTTATCCATTAAAATGGAAGCCACAATCTCGCTGTCGCTAAAGTTCATCTGGCAGCCATAACTTTCTAAAAAGAGCTTTTTGCCGGTGGGATTTTTGGGTTCCAGCATCATGGCCTCACCCTGTTTTGCTTCCTCTATAATTTTATTTTCGTGCTCCATTAATATATTAGCGGTACTTATTTTGAGATGGATTAAGCCGCAAAATTAGGTAATTAATGACAATTTGACATATTTTTAACAAAATTAAGGCCCTGTTCTTTAAAAGAAATGGGTAATTGAACCGATTTAATTTGGAAGTTGTCTTATTTATTTTTTTTCTTTGCAAACTTTATTCGGAATTTTTTTTGAATACAGCTCACTATCAAACACTTCTTTATAAGTAACATGGGTAAAAATTTAGTAATTGTCGAGTCACCAGCCAAAGCAAAAACGATTGAGGGATTTTTAGGAAAGGATTTTACGGTGCGATCGAGCTTTGGACACGTGCGCGATCTTGTGAAAAAGGGATACGGCATTGACGTTGAGAACAATTTTACTCCCACATACGAAGTGCAACCTGATAAAGAGCGGGTTATTTCTGAGCTAAAAAAACTGAGCAAGGGAGCCGACATGGTTTGGCTGGCATCCGATGAGGACCGTGAGGGAGAGGCTATTAGCTGGCATTTATACGAAACGCTGGGCCTCGAAAAAAAGAGAACCCGCCGCATTGTGTTTCACGAAATTACCAAGCCGGCCATTGAAAAGGCCATACAAAACCCCCGCGAAATAGACATTAACCTGGTAAATGCGCAGCAGGCGCGCCGTATTCTCGATCGCCTGGTGGGTTTTGAGCTGTCGCCCATTTTGTGGCGTAAGGTACGTCCGAGCCTTTCGGCCGGCCGCGTGCAATCGGTGGCGGTGCGCCTTATTGTAGAGCGCGAGCGCGAGATTCAGGGCTTTAAATCCACATCGGCCTATAAAGTGGCTGCCTTATTTATAGTGGGCAAAGGCATTTTAAAAGCCGAGCTCGACAACCGTTTTAAAACCGAAGCCGAGGCCAATGCATTTCTCGAAAAATGCAGAAGCGCCATTTATACTATTAATAGTATAGAAACCAAGCCGGCCAAGCGCAGCCCGAGTGCGCCGTTCACCACATCCACCCTGCAGCAGGAGGCCGCGCGCAAGCTGGGCTTTAGCGTATCGCAAACCATGGTGGTGGCGCAGCGGCTTTACGAAGCCGGTAAGATCACCTACATGCGTACCGATTCGGTAAACCTGTCGGAAACCGCTATGGGCCAGGCAAAGGAGGCCATCACAAACAATTACGGAGCCAAATACCATCATCCGCGCCAATACAAAACCAAAAGCAAAGGCGCGCAGGAAGCACACGAGGCCATTCGCCCCACTTACATCCAGAACTCTGAAATTGCCGGGGAGCGTAACGAGCAGCGCCTGTATGAGCTTATCTGGAAACGCACCATTGCCAGCCAGATGGCCGATGCGGAGCTTGAAAAAACAACCGCTAAAATTGGCATCAGCACCACCGCCGAGCAGTTTGTAGCACAGGGCGAAGTGTTGAAATTTGATGGTTTTTTGAAAGTGTATATTGAAGGCACGGATGATGAGAACGACGAGGAAAACTCATCCATGCTGCCACCCATGAACCAGGGCGATAAGCTGCAGGTAAAGGAAATTACGGCCACCGAACGTTTTACCCACCACCCGGCGCGTTACACCGAGGCCAGCCTGGTGAAAAAGCTCGAGGAGCTGGGCATTGGCCGCCCGAGTACCTATGCACCCACCATCAGCACGGTGCAAAAGCGCAACTACGTGGAAAAAACCGACCGCGAAGGCACTCAGCGCAATTATGTGATGCTGTCATTGGAAGACAGCAAGATCAAAAAAGACATTAAAACCGAAAATACCGGAGCCGAAAAAGCAAAGCTGTTCCCTACCGATATCGGAATGGTGGTAAACGATTTCCTGATCCAGTATTTCCCCGATATTCTTGATTTTAATTTTACGGCACGGGTAGAGGAGGAGTTTGACGAGATTGCCGAGGGTAAAATTGAGTGGACGGATATGCTGAAGGATTTTTATAAGCCTTTTCATAAAACCGTTGAAAAAACCATTGACAACAGCGAGCGTGCCAGCGGCGAGCGGGCGCTGGGCAACGATCCCAAAACCGGCAAGCCCGTAATCGTTAGGATAGGCCGCTTTGGGCCCCTGGCACAGATAGGCGAGAACAACGAGGAAACCGGCGAAAAGGCCGTGTTTGCAAGCCTGCGCAAAGAGCAAAGCATTGAAACCATTACGCTGGAAGACGCCTTGGACCTGTTTAAGCTGCCCATGAACCTGGGCGAGCACAAAGGCAAAGAGGTTATTATTGGCATCGGCCGTTTTGGGCCTTATGTAAAATTTGGCGACGATTATATTTCCATTCCGCGTAGCGAAGATCCGCTGAAAGTGGATATGGGGCGGGCCATTGAATTAATTAAAGAAAAAGAAGCCGCCAACGCACCCATTGGTTATTTTGAAGGCCAGCCGGTTACCAAAGGCAAAGGCCGTTTTGGCCCTTTTATTAAATACGGCGATCTTTATATCAATGTGCCGCGCGCGTATAATTTTGATAACCTGAGCCAGCGCGATATTGACGAGCTGGTGAGCAAAAAGCTCGAAAAAGAATCGAACCGTTTTATCCAGAAATGGGAAGCCGAAAAAATAGCCATTGAAAATGGCCGTTGGGGGCCGTTTATCCGCTTTGGCAAACAAATGCTGAAGCTCACGCGCGCCGAAGGCGGTAAGTTTGCTCCTGAAGAGCTGGCGGTGTTATCGCTGGACGAGGTAAAGAAAATGATCACCGACCAGGTGCCCAATGCATTTGACAAAGGCAAAAAAGCACCGGCTAAAAAAGCTGCTGGCAAAAAAGAAGCGGTAGTAAAAAAGATTGCTGCAAAAGCGCCGGCTAAGAAAACAGCCATAAAAAAGGCTGCCAATAAAAAGGCTGCTCCTAAGAAAGCTGCAAAGAAAAAATAGCCAAAGTCACGCTGAACTTGTTTCAGCGTCTCGCAGCATCTCAGTTTTGCAGGAGAACAGATTCTGAAACAAGTTCAGAATGACTGCAAAACAGAGATGCTGATGTTTCGGAATAAAATTCGATAAGATCTTGATTCATCACGGTGTACTAAGTACCTTGTACAGAATACAATGATTCTCAATACCCAAATTGCTTCAACCGTCGGTCGTTGTTGCGCCAGTCTTTATCCACTTTCACAAACAGCTCTAAAAAGATCTTCTTTTTAAAAAAAGCTTCCATTTCTTTGCGCGCATCTGTTCCCACCCGTTTTAAAGCCGCGCCTTTATCGCCAATAATAATGCCCTTCTGGCTTTCGCGCTCCACCAGAATATCGGCCTGTATGCGGATAATGGTTTCTTCCTCTTTAAAAGAGTTGACTACGGCTTCTACGCTATATGGAATTTCTTTTTTGTAGTTAAGCAATATTTTTTCGCGGATAATTTCGGTAACAAAAAAACGCTCCGATTTATCGGTAAATTCATCCTTGCCATAAAAGGCATCAGATTGAGGCAGCAATTCAATAATGCGGCTCATGATGCGGTCGAGGTTAAACTTCTGCAGGGCAGAAATAGCAACGATCTCGGCCCGCGGCAGCTTTTCCTTCCAGTAGGTCAGCTTTTCTTCGAGCTGCTGCTGTGTGGCTACATCTATTTTATTTATAAGAAGTAAGATGGGTGTAGTGGTGTTCTGCAGTTTTTCGAGGTACGATTCTTCCAGCTTGATGTCTTCGAACACATCGGTGATCAGTAAAAACAGATCCGCGTCGGTAAAAGCGGTGATTACAAACTGCATCATTTTTTCCTGCAGCTTATACAGGGGCTTGATAATGCCGGGCGTGTCGCTGAACACGATCTGGTAATCCTCGCCGCTTACGATGCCCATAATACGGTGGCGCGTGGTTTGCGCTTTGGAGGTAATAATGCTCAGGCGCTCGCCCACCAGGGCATTCATAAGCGTTGATTTGCCTACATTGGGGCAACCGATGATGTTTACAAAGCCTGATTTATGGGGTGTGGCGCTGGTCATAATTGTTAGCTGCAAATTTACCTTTAATTTTTTACAGGAGCTCCATTCATTTAAAAAGACGGAGAAAAACTTTAACTTGGTATTAGTTTAGGATATTGCATGAAACACCAGTACCATAACCCGGGAACCGGCATTGTAAAATACGTAAGAACAATCCTCAGCATCGAGGATCTTTCGGATGGTGACCAGCTGCCGGTTATTCCCTACGGTACGTCCACTCTTTTATACAGGGTTAATGAGATTCCGGGCAATGCCGGCGGTGCTTCACAGCTCCTGCTTTTCGGAAATCTGACCGGCACACACATCAGCAACCTGCATTCGGGCCAGGGATGGATCGCTTATTTTTTCAGGCCTTTTGTAGCCAGCGCGCTGTTTGGTCTTACCGCGCAGGAATTAAAGGATTGCCGGCTCAGCCTGGCGGAGCCGGATTATAAGCACACAGCCACGCTGGGTAAGAAGCTGGCAGCGGCAAAAAGCGTGATCGAAAAAATAGGCATGCTGGATGCTTTTGTTCTTGGCCTTATTGCTAAAAACGGCCCGTTGTGCGACATCGTGCAGGGCGCTGTTGACTGGATGCTGAATGCACCCGAAGAGGAGCCCTTTTCAGAATTGCCCGGTAAGCTGCATGTGACCACACGCACCCTGCAACGCCTGTTTAAAAAACATGTGGGCGTCAGCGCCAACCAGTTCAGGCGCTTCTGTGTCTTCCAGGCGGCCTTTCAGCAGCTGCGCGGCCAGCAGTTTAACAAGCTGGCCGATGTGGCGTATGAGCATGGGTATGCCGATCAAAGCCATTTTGCCAGGTCGTTTAAAGAATTTATTGATTTAACGCCGCAGGAATACCTGAAGTACGGCCTTCCCCTGGATAAGAAATAATTTTGTCGTTTCTGTTCTAGCTTGCCGGAAGGAGGGGCACTTACTTTGTACCAGTTAATATTTAAAGAAATACAACATGAAAAAACTGATCACTCCCTGCTTTTGGTTCGACGGAACAGCCAGGCAAGCCGCAGAGTTTTACTGCAAAAATTTTAAAGATGCGCGCATCACCTCCGAATCGCCCATTGTTACTGAGTTTGAGGCCAGTGGGCAAAAATTTATTTGCCTCAATGGCGGGCCGCAGTACCAACCTAATCCATCCATTTCGTTTTATTACATCTGCCAAACCGAGGCTGAAATTACGGCCTTGTGGAAAGAGTTTGAAAAAGGCGGAACGGTTTTGATGCCGCTTGACAAGTATCCATGGGGTGAAAAGTATGGCTGGGTGCAGGATAAATTCGGTATTTCGTGGCAGCTGGCTTTGGGCAAAATTTCCGATGTGGGGCAAACCATCACTCCCTGCTTTTCGTTTAGCGCTGCACAGTATGGCAGGGCAGAGGAGGCGCTGAAACATTACTCGGGTATTTTTAAGGATTATAAAGAAGATGGTATTCTTAAATATGGAAAGAACGAAGGCGCCAATCGCGAAGGAACCATAAAGCATGCGCAGTTTGCTATGAACGGGCAAAAGTTTATGGCTATGGACAGTGTGCCGCCGCACAATTTTGCCTTCAGCGAAGGCATTTCATTTACGATATATTGCGAGAACCAGGAAGAGATTGATTATTACTGGAACCGCCTCACCGAAGGCGGGGCAGAAAGCATGTGCGGCTGGCTGAAGGACAGGTTCGGCGTTTCGTGGCAGGTGATCCCAACGGTGCTGGGTAAGATCATGAGCGATCCTAAAAAAGCGCAGAAAGCCGCGCAGGCTTTTATGGAAATGCGCAAGTTCAATATCGAGCAGCTCATCCAGGCATCACTTTAATGGCATTGCTTATGAAAACAAAAACTATTTTTAAAAGTATCGGCGTGGTATTATTGGCCTTTATGGTTTGCGCGCTGCTTTCGGTGCTTACCGATTTTTTACTGGAGTCGATTGGATTGCTGCCACCGCCGGCGCAGGGCTTGCACGACAGGGGACTGATCCTGCTGGTATTGTTTTACCGGTCGGTTTACGCAGTTCTTTCGGGCTACTTGTTGGCGCGGTTGTCGCCTTCTAAACCCATGGTGCACGCTGTGGTTCTGGGAGTGGCGGCGGTAATTCTTACCCTGCTGGCCACCACCGATCCCCAGTTGCGTGAAAAAGCACCGCTTTGGTATACGTATACATTAGCGGCCCTTACGCTACCGACCCTCTGGCTGGGCGTAAAGATCCGCATCAGCTAAAAAAACAAAGGCCGTTCTGATGGGAACGGCCTTTTTTTATTCGTCGGTTGATTTCAAGTTTCTCTGATTATTTTTCGTATTTCCAAAACCTGCTTTTGCCTTCTGCAATCCATTCCAGGGCTTCTTCCATTCGCTTTTGCCGCGTGGCATCTGTTTTAGCATCCATTATCCAAACAAGATAATCTTTGCGGAAAGAAGCCGATTTGCTTTCGAATATTTCTTTTGCCTTTGGGATGTTTGCCAGCTTTTCTGAAAAATAATCCGGTGTTTCAAGCACTTTTGGATTTGGCTTATTTGTTTTTCTTGCAGCTGCTTTCACCCCTTTTTCGTTCAAAGCCATGGCCATGTTCAAAAGCCCGGTAAAGTCTTTATCGGTTGGTAAGCCGGCCACGCTGGTTACTTTTCCTAAAAATCTCTGAACAGGTTTTAAAGCCGAACTCCCTTTCAGCCTCGCATCATCCATCAGATCTGCTTTCAAAAAACTGAAGGAGCAATGATTCTTATAAGCTGCCATCACACACATAAAATCGCCCTTATAATCGTAGTGTGGAATTCCCCATTTGATGGATTCTGTTACTCCGGGACAGGCTTTGTTTATGAGCTTTCGCCACCGGTTTAAAATTGGCTTTGCAAAATCTTCCGATTCTGCAATATAGGCATCGACTTTTGAAGGTAACGGTTTCATTTTATATGCTGTTATTTTATGATTGGCAAATATTTTTGGCGGTTCTCATAAATAACCCAAACACAAATAGCCAGCAGGATAAAAACGATGGGCAATCCCGAAGGCGCTGCAAAACTATTGGTCAGCAGTATCCCCACCAACACCGGCAGAATAACGAGAGCACCCAATGCCCTTGTTTTGGGAATGATAAAGAGAACACCTCCCAGCACCTCGGCAAAACCCACCAGCGGCATGAGCCAGCCAATTTCGGTAAACGCGCCAAAGGCTTTCATCATTTTTTCGGGCACATCTTCAGGCATGGGCATGTAGTGAAAAAACTTGTCGAGCCCGGCGTTTATAAACATCAGCCCGAACAGCAGGCATAAAATAAACATGATTTTCTTTTTCATAGCGTATATTATTTGGTGAGTTTTATTAAGAGCTCTTCCAGCTTTTCGAGGGTAGACAGCATGCCTTCCTTCAGCCCCATTTGGATCACGGTTTCCAGGTCGGCCAGCGATTTATAGGTAACAACGGTTTGTACAATGACATTCTCGTTAAAATCGGTGAAGCTCACTTCCCATACAGCGCGGGGCAGCTCGGCATTAATGGCTCCGGTGGCATCCGAAAATCCATCCAGGGCTTTGTAGTTATTAATGGGATTAATTTTAGTATAATCGGTGCGGCCCCAGTACTCGGTTCCGTTGGGCTCTACCATAGCATAATGCCAGTAGCCGCCTTCCCTAAAATCCATGTGTTTGGTTTTGGTGGTTAATGGCTTAGGCGCAAACCATTGGTCCAGCAGCTCGCTTTTGGTGTAGGCGTCCCACACCAGCTGGCGGCCGGCATTAAACTCGCGGCGGATGGTGATGCTGTTTTTTTCTTTGTCGACAAGAAAATCGAATTGCAGATTGGCTCTCATTTTTTTGTTTGTTTTTTTATGGTTGATAATAAATCGTCTAGTTGATTGAAGCGTGTTTCCCAGATCTTACGGAACTGTTCCAGCCATTTGTCTATTTCCTTCATCCGGTTTATTTCGAGCTGGTAATAAATTTCGCGGCCCTGCTGTTTGGGTTTCACCAGCTCGCACTCGGTCAGTATTTTAAGGTGTTTGGATACGGCCTGCCGGGTGCTGTCAAAATGCTCGGCAATGGCATTGGGTGTCATGGCCTGCAGGGCAATGAGGGTTAAAATGGCACGTCGGGTGGGATCGGCAATGGCCTGAAAAACGTCTCGTCTCATGGGGTTTATGGTTTAGTTAAGAAACTATTCGGTTGCAAATATAAGTGCAACTTTTCGGTTTCGCAAATTTTTTTCCTGGTTTTTTTGTAATTCCGGCGATGCGGCACTACGGGTATACTCGTAATGCCTTATAAATGCTGGCAGGACAAACAAATGCGCGTTCTACGAGAGGCGTGCTAAAATCAACTTTCGCCATTGTTAATAAGTTATTTGTTTGTTACCAAAACTAATGGTATATTTGCACACCAATTTAAGGACCCCTTAAATACTACTGTAAGCTTAATTAGTCAAGATATAGTGCGGGATAGAGCAGGGGTAGCTCGTTGGGCTCATAACCCAAAGGTCGTTGGTTCGAATCCATCTCCCGCTACCAATTAAACCGCCAGCAAAGCTGGCGGTTTTTTTATTTTAAGCACGAGCCAAGCTTGCTTGAGCGAAGGGCGAAAAATAAAAAAACAAGTCCCGCGTTAGCGGGCTGGTTTAATTGAGTTCCAGCCCTCATCCAGGATCAGCGAGCGACAGCGAGCTAATCCACAACTGCAAAACGAGGCTAATTCTGTTAAGTTCCAGCGCTTACCTGGATCAGCGAACGGCGTGAGTTAGTCCATCTCCCGCTACCAACGAAAACCCTTCAACTTTGCTGAAGGGTTTTTTATTTTGCAGCGAGCCGAAAGCCTGCTTTCAGGTGAAGAAGTAAAATAAAAAATTGGCTCGCACCACGTTTAGCAGCAGTATTACGGGAATGCCAATCAAAAACAAGCGAAGCAGTAATTTCATAGGTGAAAATTTTGAGTAATAAGATACTTTTTTTTCTGAATACTTGGTTTGAATTTTTAGCAGAAACCGCTGGCTTACTTTTGTTTTATGGCTGAGTTTATTTATTGTAAGTCATAAGAATGGTACGGCAGTTTAGTATCAAAAATAAAAGCGGATTGGTGAGCTCAGAGTGTTTTCGCTCAAGGCTATATTTAAACACAAAATTTCCCGCATAAAGTTTATAAAAATCTATTTCGGAAAAAAAATTAAATGCGTTGACCTCCGCAAAACAACAATATCAAAAAGTCCGGTAAACCGTACTTACAACAGTTGTATTAATTTATTTCCTGGCATCAAATTTTATAGGTGACAACCCGGACTCCCCCAATCATATGCAGCTGTGAAATCGTTTTTATCAACGGAGGCGCGCTGTTCACTTATTGACTGCACCTTAGTCTTTGAGTTTTTTATTACAGGCAAATTAAATTTTCTTTTCGGATGGGGAGAAAAATACCTGGTTGCCGATAGATACTGGTCTGATTTTTTTAACGCTTACTATCCGTATTTATACGTACGTGTTTTTGAATAACTCTATTTACTTTTGACTATGAAAAAAATCTACGCTATTCTTGCCCTGTGTGTACTGCTAGGTACTGCACTGATGGCGCAGCCGGTTAACGGCACTACCACTTTTTTCACAAGCACTACTACGCCGCTTCAGCCTAATACGGCCTGTGTTGTTACGAAGACGACCACCCTTTCCGGTTGGTTGTTTTCGATCCAGACAACCAGCAACTGTGGTTTTAACTGGACCAGCACTACCGGTGGCGATGGGCGCATTCAATACCTGGCGGGTTTTGGAACCGTTACACAGCTCACATTCGGGGCTGACGACGGGAGCGAGTTTGCCCTCAACAACCTGGTGTGGGGGGTGAGCACCAGCAGCTGGGTGAGCAAGCCCATGACCTTTGTGGGATATAAAAACGGTGTGGCGGTTCCGGGCGCCACACTCAATGCCACCACGCCAGCCGGCACAGGCATTACCAACACCACTGTGGTTACATTTACAAATAACGTGGCCTTTAATGATGTAGACAATATTACTCTGGCACCTAACAGCACTACCTGCAATACGATTCTCTTTTTTGAGGAAATAACCGTGGGAACAGCCACCCCGGCGTGTATTAGCCCCACACTTACTGTTAATGCCACAAATGTATTATGCAACGGCGGCAGCACGGGCAGCGCCACGCTGTCGGCCA
Source organism: Bacteroidia bacterium (assembly GCA_044221905.1). GTDB lineage: Bacteria > Bacteroidota > Bacteroidia > B-17B0 > Aurantibacillaceae > Aurantibacillus. The sequence goes on along the minus strand of JBGAOE010000001.1, from coordinate 300,170 downwards.
GCGGGGGCACCACGTTTACATATAGCTGGCTCCCGAGCGGGGGCACAGGTACGGTAGCGAGTGGCTTATCGGCCGGTAATTATACAGTATCTGCCACCAACAATTGCGGTTCAACCAGCAGCAAAACATTTACCATTACGCAGCCCACGGCACTTATCACCTCCACGGCCCTCACCAATGTGGCCTGTAATGGCGGCAGCAATGGCGTTGGAGCTATTTCGGCTTCGGGTGGTGCCGGCGGTTATACCTATTTGTGGAGCAACGGTGCCGCCACTTCGGTTATCACCGGCCTGATGGCGGGCGTTTATACTGCTACCGTGACCGATGCGAATAATTGCAAAGCCTCCAAATCGGTAATTATTACCCAGCCATCGGCGCTTGTTACCACCACCGCTCTTACGAATGTAATTTGCAACGGCGGCAGCAACGGCAGCGCAACCATCACGGCTTCGGGCGGTGCGGGGGGGTATTCTTATTTGTGGAGCAATGGTGCAAGCACTTCGGCCATCAGCGGCCTTCTGGCGGGGGTGTATACGGCTACAGTAACCGATGCCAACAGCTGCACCAGCATTAAAGCAGTCACCATCACCCAACCATCGGCACTTGTTACTACTACGGCTTTTACCAATGCGGCTTGCAACGGGGGTACCGGCAGCGCTACTATTACGGCTTCGGGCGGTACGGGCGCTTATACCTATTTATGGAACAGCGGTGCCACTACTCCGGCAATTACTGGTTTGGCTGGAGTCTATACGGCTACGGTAACCGATGCCAACAGTTGCACCAGCACTAAATCGGTAACTATTACCCAGCCATCGGCCCTTGTCACCACTACAGCTGTCACGAACGTGGCCTGTAACGGCGGTAGCAACGGCGTTGGGGCTATTTCGGCTTCGGGTGGTGCCGGCTCTTATACCTATCTGTGGAGCAATGGGGCCACCACTTCAGCCATCACAGGTTTGATGGCGGGCGTTTATACTGCTACGGTAACCGATGCGAATAACTGTAAAAGCACTAAATCGTTAATTATTACCCAGCCATCGGCCCTGGTAACCACAACGGCTGTAACCAATATAGCCTGTAACAGCGGCAGTAATGGCAGCGCAACCATCACGGCTTCGGGCGGTGCGGGGGGCTATTCTTATTTATGGAGCAATGGTGCAAGCACTTCGGCCATCAGCGGCCTTCTGGCCGGAGTGTATACGGCTACAGTAACCGATGCCAACAGCTGCACCAGCATTAAAGCCGTCACCATCACCCAACCATCGGCACTTGTTACTGCCACGGCTGTTACCAATGCGGCTTGCAACGGCGGTAACGGCAGCGCCACTATAACAGCTTCGGGCGGTACGGGCGCTTATGCCTATTTGTGGAGCAGCGGTGCCACTACGTCGGTGATCAGCGTTTTAGCCGGGGCCTATACCGCTACGGTAACAGATGCTAACAGCTGCACCAGTGTGAAAGCGATAACAATTACTCAACCAGCGGCCCTGGTGACCAGCACTGCTGTAACCAATATAGCCTGTAACGGGGGTAATAATGGCAGTGCCACTATTACTGCTTCGGGTGGTACGGGTGCTTATACCTATTTATGGAGCAATGGCGCTGCCACTTCGGCCGTTAGCGGCCTTGTAGCCGGAGTTTATACCGCTACAGTAACGGATGCCAACAACTGTACCAGTATTAAAGCGATAACGATTACTCAGCCGTCGGCCCTGGCGACCACCACTGCGGTGACCAATGTAGCCTGCAACGGCGGTAGCACTGGAAGTGCCACCATAACAGCTTCAGGAGGCACGGGTGCTTATGCTTACTTGTGGAGCAGCGGTGCCACAACATCCGTTATTACCGGCATTGCAGCAGGTGTTTATACCATTACTGTAACTGATGCGAATAGCTGCACCAGCAATAAAGCCATAACCATTGCTCAGCCCCCGGCGCTTATAACCACTACAGCTCTCACAAATGTAGCCTGCAACGGTGGCAGTAATGGCAGTGCAACCATCACTGCTTCGGGCGGTGCGGGCGCTTATACTTATTTATGGAGCAACGGTGCCACTGCAGCAATTATCAACGGTGTTGTAGCCGGTGTTTATACCGCAACTGTAACCGATGCTAATAACTGCAAGAGCACTAAAACCATAACTGTTACCCAGCCATCAGCGCTTGTTACTGCAACGGCTGTTACCAATGCCCTCTGCAACGGCGCCACGGGCAGTGCTACTATTACGGCAACGGGTGGCACCGGTGTTTACACCTATTTATGGAGCAGCGGCGCCACCACTTCGGTGATCAGCGTTTTAGCCGGTGTTTATACCGCCACCGTAACCGATGCCAACAGTTGTACCGGAATAAAAGCAGTAACAATTACGCAGCCGGCGGCATTAATAACTACAACTGCCGTTACCAATATAGCCTGCAATGGTGGCAGCACTGGCGGCGCCACTATTACGGCCTCGGGCGGCACGGGTGCTTATACCTATTTATGGAGCAACGGCGCGGCTACTTCGTTTATCAGCGGCGTTATGGCCGGTGTTTATACCGCCACCGTAACCGATGCCAATAGCTGCTCCGACATTAAAGCAATAACTGTTACGCAGCCGCCCGTACTTATTACCGCTACTGCTGTGGCCAATGCAGCCTGCAATGGCGGCACCGGCAGCGCTACTGTTACGGCATCGGGTGGCACTGGTGCTTACACCTATTTATGGAGCACCGGCGCTACGACTTCGTTTATCAGCGGCGTTGCGGCCGGGGTATATACAGCCACTGTAACCGATGCCAACAGCTGCACCAACACCACATCTGCTATTATTACAGAGCCTTCCGCACTTACTGCCTCCACCCTTGTTGCCAACATTCTGTGCAACGGCGGTGGCACCGGCAGCGCCACCATTACGGCAACGGGTGGTACCGGCACTTATGCCTATTTATGGAGCAGCGGCGCCACTGCATCTGTGATTACCGGTATTACCGCCGGCATTTACACCGCTACGGTGACCGATGCCAATAGCTGTACCAGCACTGTATCGGCCATTGTCACTGAACCTTCGGCTCTTGTTATTTCCTCGTCTGTTATCGATGCGTTATGCAACGGTGGTACGGGCAGCGCCACTATTACGGCTTCAGGCGGTACCGGTGCTTATACGTATTTATGGAGCAGCGGCGCCACCACGTCGGTGGTTACAGGCATTGCAGCGGGCGCTTATTTCGCCACCGTAACGGATGCCAACAGCTGCACAAATATTGAACCGGTTACCATCACAGAGCCATCGGCCCTTATTGCTTCCTCTGCTGTAGCTGATGTAACCTGCAACGGCGACAGTAATGGCAGCGCCACCATTACGGCTTCGGGCGGCACCGGTGCTTATGCCTATTTATGGAGCACCGGCGCCACTGCGTCGGTAATTACCGGTGTTACCGCCGGCGCTTATACCGCCACTGTTACCGATGCCAATAATTGCAGCAGCACTTATTCTATAACCATCAACCAGCCTGCCGCACTGGATGTAACGGTTACTGCCAGCTCTGCGAGCGTATGCGCAGGCGACCAGGCTACCCTTGCCGCCACTGCTGCCGGAGGAACCGGTGCCATTAGCTATAGCTGGACAAGCGGACCAGCCGGCAATGTGTATGTTGTAAATCCCGCACCCGGCAATAATTACACGGTTGAGGTTACCGACGCCAACCTCTGTGTAAAAACACAAACCTATAGCATAAATGTGGCGCCTCTGCCAACAATTAGCGTCAATAATTACACCATCTGCTCCGGCAGTTCGGCAACCATTGTTCCAACAGGGGCCGATACCTACACAATCACCGGCGGCAGTTTTACGGTATCGCCTTTGAGCGACACCAACTATTCTATTACGGGCACCAGCTTAGCCGGTTGTTTGTCTGCCACGTTTGCGATGGCTTCTGTAAGTGTAGCACCTTTGCCAACCGTTGCAGTAAGCAATACCAGCATTTGCAGCGGCCAAACGTATACCTTTGTGCCGGTGGGCAATGCCACAACGTATAGCCTCAACGGCAGCAGCACGCTTACGGTAAGCCCCCTGGTTACTACCGATTATACTGTGGAGGGCACTGACGCCAATGGCTGCAACTTAACGAGCGGCATTGTAATAACCGTAAGTGTAAACCCAAGCCCTACGCTGAGCATTAACAGCGCCACCATTTGTTCGGGCGAAACAGCCACCCTTGTACCAGCGGGTGCTACAGGGGGCACCTATACCATTACCGGTGGAAGTTATATTGTTTCTCCGAATATAACCACCAGCTATACGCTTACGGGCACCAGCAATAATTTCTGCCCGGCCGCCAACAGCGCGGTAGCAATCGTATCGGTAAATATAACCCCTACCTTAAGCGTGAATAGTCCAAGCATTTGCAGCGGGCAAACAGCTACGCTCATCCCATCCGGTGCAGCCGGCGGCACCTATACCATTACCGGAGGAAGCTTTACCGTAACGCCGCTTACTACAGATTCATATACCATTACGGGCACGGGCCCTGGCAACTGCCCGGCCTCCAATACCGTTGTAGCCCTGGTTTCGGTTGATCCGCTGCCTGTGGTAGCTGTTACCAGCGGTGAGATCTGCACCGGCGAAACGTTTACAATTTCTGCAACCGGCGCCGACACGTATAGCGTAAATGCGGTTGCCAATGTCTCATCCGTTTCGCCAACCGTAACCACCAGCTATTCGGTTACCGGCGCCAGCCTGGCAGGCTGTGTATCGGCCAATGCGGCAATACTTACGGTAAGCGTTAACCCGCTCCCGGTTATTACGGCAACGGCGTCTGTATCATCTATCTGCGAAGGTTCCGGCGCAAATGTTGTATTAACCGGCGGCACTGCCGATACCTACACATGGAGCACCGGCGATAACACGGCCACCGTTTCAGTTAGCCCCAGCGTAACCACCATTTATGTTTTACAGGGCACAAGCAATAAAGGCTGTGTAAATTCCGCAACAGTTGAAATAACCGTTGACGCGTGCACGGGCATTGCTTCGCAGCCGAACATGGCCGTTGGCCTGGCATGGGTGTATCCTAACCCCAACAACGGCGAATTTGTGATAGAAGCAGTAGAGCCAGCAGATCTGATAATTGTGACCTCCACCGGTAAGATGATCCGGTCGCAGCCCCTAACACCCGGCAGCACACAGCTGTCGATGAAAGAGATGGCCAATGGCATTTATTTTATAAAAGTAAGGGCCGGTGCCAAACAGGCGAGCATTAAGATCATTAAACAATAATGGCGAGGCAAAAGGCAATTAAATGCAAAAGACTGCTCGAATGGAGCGGCCTTTGCTTTTTTGCGGATTTAAAATCGCAAATCTTCCCCTTTAGGGATGTTGAGAGGGTCTCAATTTTATAGGTTGTAATCAAAATCCAAAAGAATAAGATAGTTTTGGTACATTTATCAAATGAATGAACAACAACCTCTTACCATTTGTGGCGAAGTGCTTCATGCCCCAATCCATATTTGCGCCTTTTTTGATTCGCGGGAAGAACAGTATAATGTCATTTTGCCATATATACTGGAGGGGCTTGGTGAAAATGAAAAGGTGATTAACATTCTTGAGGGTGCTTGCCATCAGGAGCATTGTGAACGATTGGCAAACGCCGGAGTTTTGGTGGAGGAGAAACTTGCCAATGGACAACTCAGCGTATTGGCTTCGGAAGACACTTACCTTAGGGGAGGAAGCTTTGCCGCCGAAAAAATGCTGAAGCTCCTTGAAGACGCATTACTTGAATCAAACAGCGAAGGTTACAGCAGTGTAAGGGCTTGTGGCGAAATGGTATGGGCGCTCAAAAATCTGCGGGGAACAGACGAGCTCATCGAATACGAGGCCCGGTTAAATCTTTTAACGCCAAAACATTCATGCTCACTGGTTTGCATGTACGACATCAGCCGCTTTAGCGGCCGCGTTCTCGCAGATGTACTTTCCACGCATTCGCACGTGATCATGAACGGAAAAATTCACAAAAACCCCTATTACATAGAGCCGCTCGAATTTTTACCAACCCTTCAGCGCAGACGCCAGCGCTCTTTGGTGCCTGAAAATTAATTGTATTATACCGGAGTATTATAAGCTGCGTGCTTTAAATGCAAAATGCGGCCCGTCTGCGAGCAGCTTTTGTTTTTTGAGTTCGGCTTTGAGTTAGGATCCGCGGGACCTAAACGGGCAAATCAACTTTTGTTTCCAATACAATTGAGGTTTAAAAATCTGCACATAGAACCGCTGATACCTTTTTTTAAGCACAAACACGTAATAATTACCACATATAAAATATCAGCTTTTTATACGCGATAAATTATTATCCTTACTTTATGAAAAGGACAAACTACGCTTTTATAATCCTGTTTTTTTTAGTGTCTGCTGCCGGAAAGTCCCAGGTCAGACCTTCTGGCCGCATTAAAGGCATTGTGCAGGACCAGGATAAAAAGCCTTCTGACGGAGCGATCGTATCCTTATTGAAAGCGGGCGATCTCAGCCTCATTAAAACAGTGTTTTCCGAAGCCGACGGACGCTTTGAATTTTACATGCTTGAGCCCGATTCATTTAAAATTGTAATTAATCAACCCGGGTTTAAAAATTATACCAGCCCTGCTTACTATATAACTGCGAACGACTCTGTTTTAAATTTATTGCCCATTCAGCTGGTGGCGGAAGCAAAGAACCTGCAGGAAGTAAATGTGACCACCAGAATTCCGTTTGTGGAAAGAAAAATCGACAGAACAATTATTAACCCGGAAGCTCTTATCTCAAATGCAGGGGGCAATGCCATGGATGTGCTCTCTAAGTCTCCGGGAATTATGGTGGATGAAAATGGTAATATAAAGTTAAAAGGGAAGGGCGGTGTTATGGTATTGATCGACGACAAGCCCACATATTTAAGCGGAACCTCTTTAGAGAGTTTTTTAAAATCCCTTCCGGCGGCATCTGTCAAACACATTGAAATTATGACGAATCCCCCGGCACATTATGAAGCTGCCGGTAATGCCGGAATCATCAATATAAAAACAAAGAAGAATAAGCTAAAGGGTTTTAACGGAAACGTGAGTGCGAACTACGCACAGGGGCGCTATCCAAGATCGAACGAAAATCTTGGCTTGAATTATACCAGCAAAAAAATCTCGGTTTTCTCCAACCTGAGTTATGGACTCTTTAACGGATTCCATGACCTTACCATTCAGCGGAAATATAAAAATGATGACGGCACGGTTAAATCGATCTTCGATCAGAATACCTATATAAAACCTTCCAGCCAGTCTTTTAACGCGCGCTTGGGACTGGATTACTACCTGAGCGACAAAACCACGCTGGGTATTTCTTCGAGAGGCATGTTGGATGCCACGCATGTAAGTTCGTTTAACAAAGCAAGTTTTATAAATGGGGATGGATCGCTGAACAGTTTGGTGATTGCCGATAATGATGAAACAACCGATTTTAAAAATGGGAGCTTAAACCTGAATTTCAGGCACACGTTTGATTCTACCGGCAAAATGCTTACGGCCGACCTGGATTATGTGGCCTATTCTACAATTATTGATCAGTCCTATAAAAATGATGTTTACCTGCCGGATGGGACAAATACCTATAAAGATGAGCAAAATGGGAAACTTCCTTCAGAAATTAATATTTACGCTTTTAAACTGGATTACACACATCCCCTTAAAAAAAATGCAAAATTTGATGCCGGCTTAAAAACAAGCTATACGCAAACGGATAACGATGCTGTTTACACCATTACGCAGGATAATGTTACACAGAATAATTACAATCTCAGCAATCACTTTAAGTATGACGAAATGATTAATGCGGCTTATGTAAATTATGCAAAGGGCTTTAAGCGTATGGATCTGCAGGCGGGACTTCGCTTTGAGGCCACAAGCCTTGATGGAAGGCAACTGGGTAATACACTGAAGCCGGCCTCAGAATTTAACCGTATGTACAACAGTTTATTTCCAACGCTTTTCTGGTCTTATAAATTAGATACGGCCTCTGATCATGTATTGACTTTTTCATTTGGAAGACGCATTAACAGGCCATTTTACCAGGATTTGAATCCTTTTATCCGCCCCCTCGATAAATACACGTTTTATGAAGGAAACCCATACCTGAGACCGACGTTTGCGCATAATCTCTCGCTGGCTTACAGTTATAAGAGTTTTTTTACAACCACTTTCTCGTATAATAATACAATGAACCAGATCCAGGAAACGATAGAAATAAACAATGGCATTTATTATAGCCGCCCCGGAAATATCGGGTCCAGCGTTCAGTATAATTTGTCGCTGGAAGCAAGCCTGCCCGTGAAAAAATGGCTGACGACGACTATTTACACAGAAGCGCAGTATGCGGAGTATAAAAGCAAGCTCTATACCGAAACGCTTAATGCGAAAGGAACCTACTGGTACATAAACGCAAATAATTCTTTTATCCTTAAAAAGGGGTGGAGCGCTGAGCTGAGCGGTGAGTATATTACCAATTTTATTGACTCGCAATTTTCGTTTGGAGACTTTGGACATATGACCGTTGGGCTTCAGAAAAAGGTACTTGCCGATAAGGGAAGTTTGAAGTTCAGCCTCAGCGACGTGTTATACACTAACCGCATAAGAGGCAGGATAAATAATTTGTACCTTACCGATGCCAACTGGTTTGGGCCGCGAGACACGCGTGTGGCTTCCATCACGTTTTCGTATCGTTTTGGAAAAATGACAAATAATAAACCCAAGCATACAGGCAGCGGATCTGACACAGAGCAGGGCAGGGTTAAAAAGTAGGTTTTAAAAACAGCAGGCCATGGCGTTATGCGCCAGGGATTGCAGTGAAAAGCCCACAGCCGCATAACCGGGAAAAACGGAAGGCTGCGGCGAGGACTTGGAACGGAAAGCCCGCCTGGGCGCCCGAAAAATAAAACAGGCGCACTAGTTCGTATAAGCTGAAGCCAGATTTTTTGAGTGGGTGCTTATCAGCATTTTCTTTTTATCGAGCGATCTGCCCTTGCGCAGTTGTTTTTTTACATTAGCCGTATATTCCTTATCGTAATTAAAACAGTTCTTTTTGCTGTCAAAATGAATGATAGCAATTGGCAGATCGGTAGCATCCGGGTTAAGATGCACCGAAGCTTCTTTTTTGAGCAGGGGTGTTTCAAATACAAAACGGTGAATAACGTCGTTTTCATCGTTAATTTCAGTGTTAACGCTTACGTATTTGCTCATGTATCCTTTTTTAGAAACCCTTATGGCATAGGTTGAGTTTCTCTCCAGCATAAATCTGAATTTTAGCTTGTTGTCTTTTAGCACAAGCGTATCAATATTACCGTTCTCATCAATCAATTCAACAATGCATTCATTGTCGGTGCTTTCACCGTAAATGGTAATCTTTCCCTGGATCAGAAGGCAAACCAGCGAATCGCTCACTTTATGCACGGGCTTTCCAGCAGGAGCCGACCATACGCTGCCGGCAATAAACAGTAAAATGATAATAAGCTTAAGAATGTTCGAATCTCTCAGGGATCTTTTTTTTGTGTTGTTTATTATTGTTTTCATCGCAGTGGTTTAAACGGGGATGCCTGTTATTAATTCAATACAAAATTAGGACGTTTTTCAGGCCCTTTTTTTTGCGGGATGCAACAGAGTTTGCGTATGTAAGAAATAAACGGTTTTTGAATGCTTTGCGGGAGGTGCAGTTACAAAGCCGCTGGCCTGACTGATTTTTAATCAGCCAGGTGGTTTGCCAGTGTTTAAGGCACGGCAGCTGAGCAGGTAATGCCATTGCTGAAGTGCTGTACATCAATATTTAAATCCCGTACTAGATGATGCTCACCAAATACTAATGGAATTACCCAGTTATAAAACCATTTCATCCATCGGTGTTACTTCACCGACTTGAACTATTAACTTATTGTATAAGGTATAATAGTTAAAATATGAATGACGTTATTATAGTTTAACGGGCGGAAACGAAAAGCCTGCATGATGCCACGAGTAGTAATAGAAGCACTCTTAAAATGAAAAACAAAACATTATCTGTGATCAGAATGATCGTAAAAAAGAAAATTAGCCCTGTTGCATTGGGGGTTTGTAAACTGTTGGTATTTGTTCTGCTGCTATCTGCAGGCAGTATAAAAGCGCAATGCCCTCCACAGTCCGTTGTTCCATATCCAGCGGTGGGCTTAGGGCAGCAGCTGCTCATAAATCCAAACAGCCCGCTCTGGACGCCAATGATGGATCAGGCAGCTACTACGCGCGCGATGGCGCAAGACTTTATTGACAATAACCCCTGTGCTGACCCGGTGGATCAAAAATCCTGTATTGGGGTTGTCTGTTGCAGAACAAGTCGTATAATGAACGGTTTTGGTGGATACAATTGGGTGACTGTTTGCTGGAATGACATAACTGACGAAATTCTCTGCACAAAAGTTCAGTAAAAATATCCTGATTCCGTGCCTTGATAGCACTGTAAAGATAAAACGGCAGAACGTCCTGCCGTTTTATTTTTACCAGAAACTTATGGGAGCAGAGTTTTAAAACACCTCCTTTATCCCTTGTACAGCCTGTGGCCACCCGGGGCTACATTTTTTATTATTAAATCCAGCACAGCTGCAGGTAAATTTATACGGTGGCGGGTGCCAAATAAAAAAGGCAGAAGATGGAATCTTCTGCCTTTAAAAAACAGATAAAAGGTCTAGTGTTCAACCATCATTCGTTTTGTCATGCTCAACCCCCCGGCTGTGATGGTAACGAGGTACATGCCCTGCGGAAGATTGGCTGCCTGAACAGACTGAGAAGTGGAATCAGAATCCAGCGATCGATGATACACCTCCCGCCCGGTAAGATCGCTGATGGTAACGCGTACCGATCCGGATTTAATATAACCCAGGTCCAGCTTAAATTCTCCTGTGTTTGGGTTGGGAGCAATACTCCAGGCTTGTTCACCAGTGGTTAATATAGCCAAACCCGCCGGCACAGCAGTGGGCGCAACAACGTGAACCTCTGCAACGAGAGATGCCTGCGAGGTGCGGTATACGCTATATGTAGTGCACGACGACGAGCTGGCCACGCACGAAACCGTAACAGACAGGCAAATGTTGTACAGGCCTGCCGAGGCATACTGGTGTGAGGTGTAAAGTGTATTGGAAACCGAACCATCACCCCAATCCCAGCTGGCGGTAACAATGTTCCATGGGTAATCCGGAATTGCATCCCAAACCTGGGCAGTGGCGGTTGGCACCATTGAGAAATTGGAATTGGCCGTGCAGGGAACCCCCGACACAGTGACTGCCTGAATAACACTGTCAATACAGGCTGCTGTGGGGTCTGACACCACTAACTTCACTAAATGCGGCCCGCCGTTAAGATAGGTGTGCACAGGATTCTGCACCGTGGAAGAGGTGCCATCGCCAAAGTTCCAAAAATAAGTGGTATTGGTTGATGTATTGGTGGAAACGTTGTTAAAAACAGCCTGTGCGCCTGTGATTGTATGCACAAATGCAGCATTGGGCCCCATGGTAATATTGCAGGTTGCTGTATTGGTACAGCCGTTGCTTGAGTCTATAACAGTCATTGTATAGGTGCCGGCGGTGTACGCTTTATAAAAAGCACTTGTGCTGCCAGCGGGCTGAGGAAAAGGCCCTTGCCACAACTGTGCAAATACGCCTGAGGGAAGCGGGTTATTTGGAATACCGGAGGTACTTGTGCTGGTGAGCAAAACAGTATCCTGGCAGATGACCGAGGAAGATGCTGCAATAAGGGCATTTGGAGGATAAATGTTCTGGTAAACAGGGATGGTGGTGCTTGACTGGCAGGCATTTCCGTTGTTGGTTGCAATTAAAGTAAGCGTGGTTACGATGCTTTGAGTGGGGGCGGCAGCATTGGAAGTAACGATGATGCTGTTTGCCTGCACCGCAGCTGGCAGCCAGTTGTATTGCACTGCTGGATTGAGCACAGCCTGCAGAAGCACAGTGGGATTGAAGCACGAAAGTGTGTTTTGAAATGCTGACAGGTTAATAACAGGCGAGCTGGTGTTTTGTGTGATGGATACAGGTAGCAGTGTTTCGCAGCTATTGGAATTATCCCTTACAATTACAGTATACGTTCCGGGCATATTAACGGTGTATACGCTGATGGGCCCGGTAGTATAAGGGGTGGCACCGCCATAGCCCGGGTAAAGCACTGTGTAAGATAAAGCGCCGCCAGGCAAAGGTGTTGTTTGCGCGTTAGTAATCATAATGTTGGTCAGCGAGGCAGTGTTGCAGCCAATGCTGAAATTTTGAGTGCTTGCCAAAGTAAAAGAAGGATAGCCGCCACCGCTGGAGATCACCTCCGTTGTTTGAGTGGTGCTGCAGCCGGTAATATTATCCACCACCACGCAGGTAAAGGTGGTGAGGGTTCCCGAAATAAGACTCATGGGGTAAACAGATGTCTGTCCATTGTCGGTAAACGGATTGGGCGAGGCGGGAGAATACCAGTTGTGCGTTACATTGGCTGTTGGTGACAGTGCGATGCTGGTGGCAGTGGCTACAACCCCGGCACCGCAGGCGATAGACTGGCTGGCCGGACTGATACTCGCAACCGGTGCGCTGTTTACCTGAACGGTTACGGTATTGCTGGTGCTTACAACTGCCGAATTGCTGTTGGTGCCGGTTACATACAATGTATAAGTAACCGCAGAGGCAGGCGATACCGTAAATGCAGCCGTGGAAGAAGTAGTGCCACCCGGATTGATAGAGTAAGAAGGATTGGACAGGCCCTGGCTGTTTACTGCCATTACCACTGTGCTGCTGCCGGCGCAGATGCTCATGGTTTGAGCCTTTACATGCGTAGCTGTTATTGCCAGGATCAGGAAGGCGGCGTTTCTGATAATTGTTTTCATGATTCGTTTAGTTTAAAGTTCTTATGTTTAAAAACAAGCGCGATGTGATGAAGGTTGGGTGTTATGTTATTTATAAGTTACGGCGATAGCTGTGTTTTCGCTTTTACACCAAACTTTCCGGCTTCCGTCAGAGAGCAGCACGTTGAACCTTAGTGTCAGCAACCGCCCTGCCTCGCCCCGTTCGTTTGGCTTAAAGGCTTGTGAGTTTATAATTTCAAAATAGCTTGCGGCCGGCTGGGCAATGCTGTCGGATCTTAAAGCTGTATTCCCCCTGTCGGTCCACTGGATTTTTACGCCATTCAAAAAAGCCCGCCTGCTGCCTGTGTGAAAAAGCAGCATGTTGGCAGTGCACGACGACATGTCATTTCCGGCAATATGAATGTAATTGGATTCACACATATGATTTTCTGCGTCCTCAACCCGTAATTTAACCGGGTAGCTGCCCGCCCATTGATAGTTATGAGATGGGGCCGGGAGCTGGCTGGTGATTCCGTCTCCAAAATTCCAGGTGTAGCGGAACGGCGCTTTACCGCCAATAATTGCGGCACTGAATTGCGAGTTGTTATTTTGTATGAGATTTGCCGTAATGCTGCTGGCAAACAAGCCGCTTTCGCCACCAATAAAAATACGGTTCACCACCATGCTTTCGCAATTGCCTTTTGTACGCACGGTAAGCGATACGGTTTGAGGGCCTGGCTGCCCGAATTCATAATTTAGAATAGAATCTTGCGAGGAAACGCCGTTGCTCAGGTCCCATTTCAGAGAGGACACTTCTTTGTTGGAAAGCGATACGAACCGGATAGTGTTTGGGATTGACATACCCGGAACAAAGCCGCGGCTGCCACTGCGAAAAGATGAGTCAGGGGGTATGACTGAGCCAGGCGCACGCTGCCGGAAATCGAATAGTTGCACCTGTAAAGAAAGAGGGCAGGGGTTGCAGTCCACTTTCTTCAGCGTACCTTCAAACATATAAATGCTATCGGCACGCTGCTTGTAAGAAGAATAACAATAGTAGCCATCGTCGCCGATTTTCAGGCTCAAGGCCTCGTTATCAATATAACCGTTGAAATAAATAGCCTGTTGTTCCAGCTGAACGCTTTCATCGGGGTATTTTCTTTTCTGGCATGCTGTAAGCAGGATACAGGCGCTAAGTAGCCATAGAATATTTGTTTTCATTATTTCCTGTTTTTTCTGAATGCAAAATAAACAAACGACAACTTGGCTCCCGAATTCAGCTCCTTATGGCTAAAGCCAAAAAACCGGTCCTGCTTTATATCGGTAAGCCCCATAAAAACCTCGGCCTGCAGCCCGAACGAGCGGCCGATGCTTCTCCTGTAAAAAAAGGCCAGCTGGCTGTCGAACCACGAAAAGCCCTCGGTGTATCCGCTTAGTTTTACAGTTTTATAATTTTCACTGAGTCCCGGTCGTTCGTCATAACTTGTTACCATTGCATCAACGTTGAGGAGGTAAGCCAGGTTAAGTCCGGCGCCAAAGCTATTACGGCCACCGGCATAATAATGCACGCGCAGGGGCATTGCCAGGTAATGTGCGGCCGAAGGGGTAATAACAGTGACCCGGCTTTGCTCGCCGTATACATACGTTGATACGCGCGAGGTTTTACTGCTGTTGGAAAGATGGCTTAGCTGAAAATATTGCAGCCCAAAGGAAAGCGAATAACGTGTGGTAAGCCGGCTCATATAATTGATCCCTGGAATGGGCGAAAAGCAGCGGGCATCTCTTTTCTCAGGACCTTTCCAGCCGTAAAACCAGGCCGCACCCGCTTCGTAAAAAATCCCTTTGCCGGCCTGCCGTGTATGTATCAGTAAATCAGGCAGCGTGTCTGCGGCAACATCCTGCATCGTAACAGGTGTATCTGTACGTAATACAGGAGCAGAATTATTGGCAGTCTTAGCAGATATGTTTTCTTCCTGGCGGTTAATTTTGATGCTGTCGGCTAAAGAGGATTGAGGTTTGTTATCCGATAATGAAAGTTGAGTTTCGGCAGGCAACGATACGTTAATGGACGAATCCTGATTTTGAGCCGGGGTTTTAGCCGAAGTGGAAACGATGTTGGGTTCTTCTTTTAAATTTTCAGGCGCCGCCCGTTCATCGTTGTCAGAAACAGTGCCCCCGGCGGGGTTGGCTGTTGTTGCAACAGGATTGTTACCGGCTAACATGACTTTGCCCGCTGTATCGTTTTGTACAAACGATTTCCATTCAGGTCCGGCGGTGGTGGCGGGTTCTGAAATTTGCGGCACTTTGACAGGAGGTAAGCCGCGAGGCAACACCCGGAGAGTTCCGACGTTTTCCGGCTTTGAATTTATGGTTAATAACGTTTGTTCTGTTTTTCTGTTTGAATTAAAGCCGGCCGCGGTTTTTAATGTTGGCAATATAGGAGCCCCGGTAATGACAGGGGGGGGAGCCGGTACAGGTTCTGACCGTTGGGCTGAAAGCGATAAGCCCTTGGCTGTATCATTAGCGGCTGATTTTGTAAAATAAAACAGTGAAATAAATAATGCAGAAAATACGGGTATAATAATAAATGCCAGGCGCCTGGCTTTGCGCTTGCGCCGCACAGTATGGAGGTAAGCGCTCGCATGTTCCCAGTCACTTTCTTCAAAGGGTTCGTACTGGTTGTCGTAATACTCGCGCAAAGTGTTTCTCAGTTTATCTTCCTGTTTCATTTTAAATTTCCAGTTTAATTTTTTTTTCCGAGAGCATTTTCTTCAGTTTTTCCCTTGAGGCGTTAAGATGCCATTTTGAGGTGCCTTCAGAAATGCCGAGCAGGTCGGATATTTCTTTATGCGTATAACCATCAATAATAAAGAGATTGAACACCTGGCGCGTGGCCGCCGGTAATTTTTCAATATACATCGCTATGCGGCCCACATCAAACTTTTCAAGCGCATTGTTAATTTCTGAGTACTTTTCGTCCTCATGGTATGTTTCAACATAATTGTGGTTGCCATAATGAAGTTTTTCTTTCCTATGTTCGTTGATCAGCACATTCACCATAATTTTCCTGGCCCAGTACTGGAAAGGGGTCAGCGGCTGATATTTGCTGATATTGATAAGCACCCGGCAAAAGCCGATGTTGAGCATTTCACGCGCTTTTTCATCCTGGCGGATATACCTTCTGCAAATACTCATGAGGAAGCCATACAAAATCCTGTATAATTCATTTTCAGCCTTCCTATCGCCTTTCTTGCAGCGTTCGATCAATTCCTGCCGGATCTCCATAGGGTTACATAAAGGCTTTCATTAATAAACATTTCTCAACCGCCCGGGGTTGGGTAAGGTCAAAATTAAATGGCTTTTACAGGACATTTTGGGTAATGGCTTGATAAACAGGGTGAATTTCGTGTAATTTCTGATTTTTTTAATATTATATGCTTTTTTGCAAAAATTTTAAGGCTGGATCGCGGGGCAATTGACAGTTGAGGGATCCTTCAGCCGGATGATGTCAAGATAGTGATTCTGAAATAACTGAGATATGTTATATGAGATGCACTGGCATATAATTTGCCTGGTGGTTACAAAAAGAGGATGAAAACATTTATCAGTATTACCGCCGGGGCTTTGTTATTTCTTTTAAGCTGCGGCAATAGCGAGCAAAACCAACAACCTATGACTACCAACAACATTGAATTGCTGAGTCCTGATGGCCTGCACAAAAACCCTGCTTACTCGCAGGTAGCTGTTATTGAAGGAAACCACAAAACCATTTATATCGGCGGGCAGAATGCCGTGGATAAGGATGGCAATGTAGTGGGCAAAGGCGATATAGAGGCGCAGGCCAAACAGGTGCTGCAGAACCTCGAAACGGCGGTAAAAGCCGGCGGCGGTTCTTTTGAAAACATTATCAAGTGGAATGTATACCTGTTGCAGGGGCAGCCGGCCGAAAAAGCATTGAAAGCCTTTCAGGGGCCAATGAGTAAGATGAAGAACCCGCCGCTGATCACCGGCGTTTTTGTGGCCGGCCTGGCCAATCCCGATTTTTTATTGGAGATGGAGGCAGTGGCGGTGGTGCCTGTGAAATAAAACGATCAACACATTCAAAATGATTCGCCGAGAGTCATTTTCAAGGGCACAGGCATAAGAGGTCTCTCCGTTTCAACTGGCTTGGCGTACGCCACGCAAAATGACTGAGCGGCAAAAGAATAGAACTGTTTTTTTTTCTTAATTTATTTAAGCACCAGTTTCGCTGTGGCGAGCTTGCCGTTAGAGGAGCTAATGTTTAAAATATAAACACCCCCCGGCAAATCGCTCAAATCAAGGGTCATTTTATGATCCGATATAATACGCGGCTTAACTTTAACTAATTCTCCGTTGGTGTTCAATAATTCGCACCCCAGCTCATGCAGGCGGTAGTTTGCAGACGTAACGGTAAAAATTCCTTCGGAAGGATTGGGAAAAACATTTATAGCTGCCCCGTTTTTTTCAAACGAAATAAACTGGATGGGCGCCTGGCTGGTTGCCCCATCCAGGTCAGCCATAGTTAAGCGGTAATAAGCGCCTGCTGCATCAGCATTTTGATCAATCACCTCGTAATCAAGCCGGCTCACACTGTTTCCGGCGGCCTTTATTTTTGCCAGCTGAATCCAGTATTGGGCATCGCCGCTTTTTTCAATTAAAAAATAATCTGTGTTTTTTTCGCTGGCGGTTGCCCAGTTTAAGCACACCTGGCCATTGCAGGCTTCGGCTTTAAACCGGATGAGCTCTACCGGTAAAGGACTGGCTGCATTATTGGAAGTGCCAATGGTGTAATACCCGTCGCCCTGTGTGTTCCACGCCAGCCCGTTAAACGTGATCCTGTCGCCCGCTAAGCTGCTGGCGCTCATTACCTCGGTCCAGCTTCCCGACAGGCCTGACCGGTATAATAACTGGTAATTGCTGAGTGGTGCCGACGGTGTGCCGCCCATGCCGCCATCGCTTAAATCAAAGGTGAGGTTAACGGTTTCGGTTGTGCCACCCACATGTGTCCAGTCAAAATACCAGATCCTGTCCCAGCGCCTTTTATTTGCCCCGCCGCTTAAGCCCCCCACGTCGGATGTGTTTGGCGCATTGGCGCCTGTTGGGTGCCCGTAAATAAGGTATTCGCCGTTCTCCATGGCCGTGGCCTGAATTACTTCCAGGCCGCCGGTAACGGATGATGATGCGGAGTTATTGCTGCCCGACGATTCGGTGCCAAGCCCGCCCACCTCAAAGTCATAGTTGCCGTTGGCCGGCGTATCACCCGCATATTTATCGGAGATGATGGAAATACCGCCGTATTTGGCGGATAAATAATTATCTACAATGTTTTTTTGCGCGAAATTAAGATCCACGTTATAGGCAATCGCTTCCATAATAAAACCGTTCATGCCATCGCTGGTGCTGTTTTTGCCAAGTGTATACAATGGCAAGCCGGGATTGGCAGAACCTACTGTAACGGTTGCGCTGGAATTGTTTTGGGCCACCGTGACATTGTCTGACGCCGCTGTTTTTAAAAACGACACCACCAGGTTAGTGCTGTAGCTCGAAGAAATGGTGGAGTTGTAATCGGCGGTAGAATATTTGGTATAGCCCAGCAGGTTCGTTCCATTCCATTGCGCAAAGCGCAACGAGGTATTGCCGGCCGAAGTGCGGTCAAACAAACAGTTAGCGCCATCGCCAACATCGGTCATATACAATACAAAATACATGGTGCCCGGCGTAAGCATGGTTTGTGTGGCAGCCGCAAGGTAATTAACGTTGGCACCGCTGTTATCGAATTTAACGCAGCTAAAGCCGCCCAGGGTGGTGTAGGTGGGTTTGGCAGAAGCGGTGGCCTGTGTTAAATCGTTGGCATTGCCGCTTTTATCATTCCAGGTGGTTACAGCGGTATTTACCGATGGATTGTTGCCGTAATTGCCGTCGGCATTCATATCTCCTGCATCGATCCATATTTTGCAGGCTGCAGAGGTAAGCACCCCCGCCGGTGAGGTTTGGGAAAGTGCCCAAAACGGTAAAAACAGAAGTGTAAGCAAACGTAATCTCATAGTAGACTCTTCATTCCGGGTTTATGGGTAGCACCAGCCTGATACGATCGGCTAAGGGTTTGATGTGGGCAGGTAGGGCCTTAAAATAATAAGTTAATTTACTCATTAATTGGTTTATTGGCAAATGTAATTCCTTAAAGCTTACACAATGCCACAGCACAAAACGGGTAATACACAATGTGCATTGGAAAAAGTTATTTGCTGGGACTGGCTCCCGAAAGATGGCTAAATCCTTTTATATATCTTTGAACTTATCTGGAGCCGGCGGATGAGCAGAAAATCCTGTTAACTAGCATGGGCCTCAAAGAAAATACGGCCGGCAAAGAAGCAGGTTTTACAATCGCCATCGGCATGATTAACGCGGCGGCTGATTCAGAATGAGCCAGTAAAAGCCTAGCTCGTTAACGGCGTCCGTAAAATTGTCGAAGCCTACCGGCTTCACAATGTAGCTGTTGGCACCCAGTTCGTAGCATTTTTTAATGTTAGGATCATCTTTGGAGGAAGTAAGTATTACCACCGGTATTCCTTTGGTAGCCGCATTTGTTTTTAGTTGCTGCCCGTGTAATTGCCAGTGCCAAACATAAAATCAAGCGCTTCCTGCCCGTTTTGGAGATGCACAATGTTATTCACTATTTTTCTCAGCGCGCGAATGGTGAGCTGAGCATCGTGAGGATTGTCTTCTACCAGTACTATTTCTATGGCCGTGTTTTGCATAATCAATAAGTCAGTTTAAGTAAGAGGTAATGTAAAGCTAAAGGTGCTGCCTTTGCCCAGTTCGCCCCGGGCCCATACCCTGCCGCCGTGTTTGTTTACAATGCGCTGCACAATGGCCAGGCCCACGCCGGTTCCTTCAAATTCCTCGTCGCTGTGCAGCCGCTGAAATACGCCAAACAATTTATCCACATAAGCCATATCAAATCCCTCGCCATTATCCGTCACTTCAAACAACACCTCGTCGCCCTTTTGTTCGGCGCGAATGCCGATGACAGGATTTTGTTTTTTCGACGAGTATTTAATAGCGTTGGACAGCAGGTTGGTGAACACCTGCTTGATCATGGAGGAATCGCCTTTTACGGGGTGAAGGCTCTGCACGCTTATTTCCGCGTGATGCGGGGTGGCACGCCCTAAATCGGCAATAACACCGGTCACCAGCTCGTTCATATCCAGCTCGGCCTTGTAAATGGTTTTGCGGCCCAGGCGCGAAAATGCCAGCAGATCGTCGATAAGGAAGCTCATTTTTTTTGCGTTGTACTGGATCACCTCAATAAACTCTTTCCCCTCGCGGTTTAAAAGTTCCTGGTAGTCTTCCTCCAGCATTTTTGCGTAACCGTCAATAGCCCGCAGGGGTGCTCTTAAATCGTGCGAGATGGAGTAAGAAAAAGCTTCCAGCTCTTTGTTCACCGCTTCCAGCTGCATCTCGGCATTTTTTCGGTTGGTGATGTCAAAAATGATATTGAGCGCATATTTTTCACCGTTCAGGGTAATGGTTTCCACCGAAGCCAGTATTTCGAGGATGCCCCCGTTTTTGTGACGGATGGTCATTTCAAATTGTTTGGCGTAACCGTTTTTCCGGATCTCCTGAAGCACTTCTTCACGCCGGTCAATATTGGTCACTATTCCAAGCTCGGTGGAGGTATGATTTATGAGCTCCTTTTTAGAAAAGCCGGTCATTTGTACAAAGGCATCGTTCACCTCCAGGTAGCGCGAATCTGAAAGACGGGTAATGCTCATGCCGGCGGCGCTCACTTCAAAAGCCTTATGGAATTTTTCCTCGCTCTCCTCTAACTGGCGCATGTAGGTGTTTAATTTTGTTTCGGCCTCTATTCTCAGGACGTCCTTTTTATTCAGCGAATTGGCATTAAACCAGATGAGCATGACAAATACAATAATAATACTCAGCACAAGAATAGCTACGCCAAACTCGGTTGAAAAGGCATGGGCCCAATGCCCCAACAGGCGCAGGTAGCCCAGCGCCATGGGAATGAGAATGGCGGCCGGTATAAGAAAACGGGCGGCCTGGCTGCCGGATAAATGCCCAGTGAGCTGCTTCATAAACCCCTTGGTGGGGTGTGAGAATAAAAAGGCCAGCGACATCAGCAAAAAACCGATGGCCGTGTGTATTGCCATAGGAATGTAAACCAGCTTCATATAAAATGGCTGCACGTTATAAATACAACCCAGTATAGAGAGCAGCGAAACCAGCGCCAAAGCCAGCGAGATGACCTGCACCGGCGTTATTTTTTTATCACCTCCGGTATGCAGAAGAAAGAGCGCCGCCGCAATGAGTAAAAAAGAAAAAGCGGTGATAGGGGCCATGGTGCCCGAAAACTTATTGTTAAAGTCACGCCCGATGGCCTCAGAAAAAATAAAAAGATCAACGCCTGTTTTAAAATTCGTAAACACATCCAGCATCTTCACAAAGGCGCTTACAAATACCAAAGCTGCAAGCAGGTAGCCGGCAGGTTTCATTTTTTGAGGAGCTTTGCCCGGCGAAAGGCTCAGAAAAGCAAGGCCGGATAAAACAAAAAGTACGGCGCTGGTGGGATTCATAGCCGCCAGCCAGGGAATAGGGCGTTTAAAAAAATCAATATCAAACTGCCAGCCCGATAACACCAGCAAGCCAATGCCAATTACGGCATAAGCCAGGTATCTGCTCCAGCGCTTCAGTTTTTCCTGGAATAAAATGCTGTGTGATGGAGTATTTATATTCATATGAAAAAAAGCTGCCGGCCTTAATGCTAAGACAAGATACAAAAAGGCGGATACAAATGGTTTTAACAGCCTTTTTCCCGCAAATTATTTTCAGAGTGCCCTTTAAAATAAGCAAAATTGGGCCAAAAAAGGACGGTTTAGCGAACTTTTGCGGTGAAAAATGAATAGGTATCATGAGAAAACCTTCGGATTTTCAGCCAAGACGGCCGAAAATCCCGAAGGCTTTCATTTTGTTGTTTCTGCAATGACCCTGCTGAAACCAGGAATCTTCCTTTACAGATTTACAGCTTCATTGTTATCATCGCGCGCGTTTCCGCTGCGATCTGTAATATCGCCGGGATTGGAAGTGTTATTGATGATTCCGAATTTTTCGGCACGGCCAAAGCGGTTATGAATGATTTTTGTGTAAGGCCCCACTCCAATGTATAAAACGTAACCGGCGCCGTTTAAAAAGTTGTGATCTATGGTTACATGGTTGTTGCCCCCGTTGGCATCCTGTAAAAAAACAGCAGAGTTCAGCGCGTCCAGGTTGCAAACCTGTACCCAGGGGCCCATGTCCACCACGTTGTTATAGATAGTGAGCTTATCCACGCCGCGTACCTGTATGCCATCGGCATGCGCCTGGCAGGCAGGGGTAAAGGTGTGAATATAGTTATGGGCCACCAGCACATTGCTTACCCGCCCGTTGTCGGAGGTGATGTGAATGCCGTCGTCAAGCGAATGATGGATGTTGTTGTAGGTGATTTCGGCACCGGCGCTGCCCGACAGGGAAATGCCGCCAATTACTTCGCAATGGTCAATTTTGATGCTGTCGCCCGCAAACACAATGCCCCCGTTAATTTTGCAATTGCGGAAGGTAACCTTGCTGCCCGAAAACGTATAATAGCCCGATGATGGAACCGGCAGCTCATACCCGTCAATCACCAGGTTGCTGCTGTTATTGGCGCCTTGCCCGGTCCAGGATTTTAATACAATATAATTAGGGTAGCCGGTATTATTGGCGTCAGGCCGCATTAACGTGGGAGCTGGCGCTTCTTCGGGCGCGGGCTCGGGCGTTGTTTTATTCTTTTTTTTGCAGGATGGCATGGCAAGCACAAAACAGCAAACAGCAGCCGCCAGAAGCATGCGTTTCAAATGGATTGGTTTTTTCATAACGTATGGTATAATTTATTTTTCTTGTTTACACCAAAGTTAATGTATGGGTTACATAGCAGATTGTACAAAACCGACAGGTGTTGACAGCCTTAAGCATACTGTCCGGAATACAGTAAACCGTTAGTCATTTAAAAGTGCCGGCTCGTGCTTTGAATGAATAAATTAACCTGTTGCAGCGTGTAAAAATGCTTAATAGTTAGAGTTTTTCAAAGCCAGGGTATCGTCGGTGAATTTAGACCTGAATCGATTAATACCGCGTTTAATTCACACAGCATTAACCGGGCAGCTTCATGTGTTTAATGGGCGTTTACCCATAGTGTAACAGTGGTCCAGAAGTTGATAGGCTCATTAAACATAGGGCTGTGCCCGCTGTTCTGAAATACTTTCTGCGTTACATCCGCGCTCGAAATTTTGCCGGCAAGGTGGCTCATTAACCCGGTAGGGCAAACAAAATCATACTTGCCCCAAAGCAATAAAGCTGGCGTATGTATGGCAGCTAAATTTTCTGAAACGCGCTCCCGGTAAGCATTGTCTTCAACGGGGCCAACCAGATTGTTATAAAGCCCGTTTACCAAAAAAGTGGTTTGGGGATAATTGTATTCTTTTGTAAAATAAAGCAGGCGGTCTTTCACCGAGGGTGTTTCGGGGTTCACATTGCCGATGAGCGAATTGGTTTCATTGGCATAGCCGTTTATTTTGCGCGCCACCCGGCGGTTGTTTTTAGAGTCGTGCGATTCGCAATAGTTTACGATCTCGCTCCATTTGCCTGTGTTGTTGCCCAGTGCTATTTCCTGCTTGCCAAATTCAATAAGGCCGGCCCGGGTAAGCGAGTCGTTAAGCGGGTAATCGTGCGCCCCGTCCACCTGTATCCAGCCGTCAACCAGGGCCTGATTGCCCGGCTCTTCCAGGAATTTTGGCGCTATCAGCCCACCCCAGCTGTGCGCCAGCAAATAAATTTTAAGATCGCTGCCATAAAGATGCCGCAGCAGGTAAACCAGTTTTTTAAGATCGTCCGTATAAGCGTTTAAATCGGTGGATTGTATGTTGCCCTGCGAGGAACCGGCCAGCCGCTGATCCCAGTAGGCGATGGCAAATTCTTTTTCGGCAACGTGGTTGGCCTCGCCGATGTTTAAGTACAGCGAGCCGTCGCCCGGTCCGCCATGCAGCGTTATCACCATCTTTTTAGCAGTTATGTTGCCCTCCACATATACCTGCATTTTGGAGTCGCCGTTTTTTAAATAAAAATGGTCTTTCACCATGCCCGATGGCTGTTTGTGTTTTTTTTGGCAGCCGGCCAAAAAAACGCTTATAAAAGCAATAAGTGCGTATTTCATTTTGTTTTGTTTTTTACGGTAACAGCGTGGGGCATAAGCGTGTGCAGCTTATAATACAGACCGGCTTCAAACATTACCCGGCCATATATAAAATTGTTGTAGGGATAGTTGGTGTACAGGGTGGCCTTTATAAATACGGCAAGGGGGCTGCCGGTATGTTTTACCGAAAAATCTTTTCCTACGCCGCCCGAAAGAGCGGGCGCCAGGTAAAAATCGCCCGCAAAGCGCCGTGTGCTTACGTTTCCCTGGTCATCTACCTCGTATACCGGCACGTTGATGAAGGTGCGGCTCAGCCCCAGCCGGGGCTCAAACTGCCATTGCCAGCCCCTGGCGTTGCAGCGCTGCAGCTGGTAGCCCAGCAGCAAAAAGGTATTGGTGTTGTATCCCCCGTGATAATAAAAGCCAAGGTTGGCAGTCATAAACCTGTTTTTGGTGATCCGCTTATGCCGGCCCCGCTTTTTTTGCTTATCAATGTTTTTAGTCAGGAGCAGGTAATCGGCCCCCATGTTAAGGCCGGGATATTTTATGGCGCCTATCAGCGAGGCGTGCAAAACCATACCTTCTGTTTTAGTTTCAGGAGGCGATTGGGCCTTAAGGGTGCAGGAAAAAATAACCAGGAGCGCAGCGCTTTTGAACAATAGTTGGGAGAGCATACAAAATTTTGGATGCAAAAGTACAGCTGTGGTGTGGCCATTATGTTCGCAATTATCCAAACGAACAGGCTTGCAGTAAGTTTAGTGGCTTGATAGCCAGTAAATTAAAGCGAACGGATAAAGACGGGCCGTTTTGCCGGAGATAGATGTTCTTTACGCTTCGCTTTTTTGCTCGCTAATATACTGCGAGGGCGAAACGCCGGTCCATTTTTTAAAAGCGGTGTTAAAGGCGGTTTTTGAATTAAAACCCGCTTCAAAGGCAATGCCTAAAATATTAAATTCTTTTTTCCGGGCAGAGCTCAGCAGTTTTTTTGCTTCCTCTACCCGGTACCGATTCACAAAATTGTAAAAATTTGTTCCGCTCAGCTCGTTTATTAAATAAGACGTATCGTGAATGCTGATGCCTAATTTGGCTGCCACATCTGCCAGGCTCAGCTCGCTGTTTAAATACAACCGCTCGTTTTCCATCAGCTGTTTCAGGTGCTGGTACGAGCTGTTGGCCTGGTTTTGGGAAATGCGCCGGGCTTTGGCCGGCTCTTTTTTAGGCAGGTCTATAATGTCAGAAATTTCGCGAAGCTCCGCCGGGCTTTGGGCAAAAATGGTTTTTTGCCCAATGGCGTAATAAGCGCCAACAAACACCGAAACGGTGTATGTAAGCGGCATCATCAACATAAACACTGGTATCCTCATAAACAGGCTATTGATCCAGAACAGGGTCATCAGCAATAAAATAAGAAGGAAATTCCTCAGCCAGCCAAGATCGATGCCTTTTGTGGTGGAGGTGATCAGTAAAAGGTTGTTTTTATGCTTTAGCAGCCTGGCATAAGACAGCAGGATGTAGCATAAAAACTGGAAGGGCAAAAAATACGAGCCGGCGTTTACCAGCAGCGCCAACCCATCGGAATAAACAAAGCTGATGTGTCCATAAATAACCAGCTGCAGGTTATAGATGCACGTGAAAATTATAAAAGATAAAAAGTGCAGGGCATCCACGGGAGAGAATTTTTTGGTTGGACTTACAAAAAACAGCACGCTGAAATAAATAAACGGCGACAGCAAAAACTGCAGGCAGTTGATCCAGTCCTGCACCAGCCGGTTAATAGGGCCCGTTTCAGTTTCCTGCAGGTAAAAGCGGATAAAGGCTGTGCCCATTGCAAAAATATACAGGCTCAGCCATTTATTGGCTTTGGGGTTTTGCCGGTAGGGATGAAAAAAAAGTAAGAAGCTTAAAAGGAAGCAGGAGCCGGCTGAAAAACAGCTTAAGAAAATTTCCATGCCTTAAAATTAGGAAAATTATGCGCCATGCGGCGCCGGCAAATTAAATGTATATTTGAAAGGAAGTAAAAGTTCCGATCCCCGCCATGAATGCAGAGCCACTGCTTAAAAATATTTCGCGCCACATCAAGCTTGATAAAGCGGAAACTGAATTTCTGCTGTCGCTGCTGCAGGTTAAAAAACTAAAGCGGAAAGAGTTTCTGTTGAGGCAGGGCGAGGTTTGTGCCACCGAAAATTTTGTGATAAAAGGCTGTTTAAGGGTGTATACCATTAACGAAGAAGGTGTTGAGCACGTGCTGTTGTTTGGTATAGAGGGCTGGTGGGTGGCCGATCTTTACAGCCTGCTGGCGCAAAAGCCGGCCGGGTATTTTATCGACGCGCTGGAGGACACCGAAATTTTACAGATTGCCAAAGATAACCTGGACCTGCTGTATGAGCGAGTGCCCAAGTTTGAGCGTTTTTTCAGGATCGTTTTTCAGAATGCACTTATTGCCCATCAGCAGCGCATTCATGAAAACCTGACACTGCCGGCCGAACAACGCTACCTGAATTTTATTAAGCGATATCCTGCATTCGAGCAACGTATTCCTCAAAAACAGGTGGCCACCTACCTGGGCATTACCCCCGTGTTTTTGAGCATGCTCCGGAAAAAGCTGAGCAAAGGCTAGCGCTCTTGTTACCAGGGCTTTTTGATAAGGCTATTGGCCCGAAATAATCTGGCGGGCCTGAATTCAAAATCCAGAAAAATTAAAGAATGTGAAAAGCCGGCGCGGGAAACCAGGCCACCCGTATTTATTCAACTACTTTAATTTTTTTGAAATGGCACCGGGCTAATTTTGTGCCTGTAAATAATTTAATTTTTATGAAAGAAAAACTATTCAGTAACAGCAACGACTGGACCGGCCTCGTGATCCGCTTAACCCTTGGCCTGATCCTGTTTCCGCACGGCGCTCAAAAAACATTCGGCTGGTTTGGCGGCCCCGGCTTCAGCAACGAAATGGGTTTTTTTACCGGTGTGCTGCACCTGCCCTGGCTCATAGGCTTACTGGTGATCCTCATCGAGTTTTTAGGCGCCCTTTCTTTTATCCTGGGCTTTGCTTCAAAGCTTTGGGCCATTGCCACAATTAGTTTATTCATCGGCATCATTTTCACCGAACACCTTCAGCATGGGTTTTTTATGAACTGGTTTGGCAATCAAAAAGGCGAGGGATTTGAATATCACCTGCTCATCATCGGCCTGTCGCTGGCAGCGCTTATTCATGGCAGCGGTAAATATTCGCTCGATAATATTATTCTGAAAAAACAAAACATACGATGAAGAACATATATCTGTTAGCTATAGCTGCACTGTTGGTTTCATGCAGCAACCAGCCAAAGCCGCAAATCAATGATAAAATTGCCGAAGAAAAGAACAAGGCGATTATTGAAACGTATTTTAACAAGGCATGGAACGCCGGCAGGGTAGAGGTGCTCGATGAGCTGTTGAGCCCCGATTATATTAACCATACGCCTTCCACGCCCAACCCGCCCAAAGGCCCCGAAGGGTTAAAGCCTATTATATTGGCCATTCGAAAAGGCTTCCCTGATCTGCATTACGAAATTAAGGATGTGATAACCACAAAAGACCGGGTGGTGGCAAGGGTAATTATGAGCGGCACACAAACCGACACCTTGTTTGGTATGGCACCTACCGGCAGGCATGTGGAAGTGAACCAGATCAATATCGAAAAGATTGTGGATGGTAAAATTACCGAGCACTGGCGCGTAACCGATGAGCTCAGCCTGATGAGGCAGCTGGGCGTGGTAAAAAATTAGGAGATGGCCTCGCTGGCCAGGGGCAGCCGGCCCAGTGTTTTTAAAGCGCCAATATGGGCGCGCAGCGCTTTCCAAAACGTTTCGTTCTCAAGATAAGGAATACCGTATTCGTTGGCAGTTTGTTTTACAATGGGGGCAATGGCAGGATAATGCACATGGCAGATATGAGGAAACAGGTGATGCTCTATCTGGAAATTAAGCCCGCCGATATACCAGGAGAGCCATTTGTTGTTCTGTGAAAAATTAACGGTGGTGTTGAGCTGGTGCACGGCCCAGTTATTTTCAATATCGCCCAGCTCATTGGGCAGGGGATGGCTGGTGCCTTCTACGGTATGTGCCAGCTGAAAAATAACGGTAAGCACAATGCCGGCCACAAAGTGCATGATAAAAAAACCGCCCAGATAAGGCCCTGCAGGCAATTTAAGCAGGGCCAGCGGGTATGCCAGGAAAACAAAAAAATAAAGCAGCTTGCACACAATTATTTTAAAAAGAACACGTCTGTTGCTGCGCTTGCACCCGCTGTTAACGCCTTCGGCCGAGTATTTATAAAACTGCACAAAATCTTTAAAGGCCACCCAATACAGGGTGAGTATGCCGTAGAATAAAAACGCATACAGGAACTGGAACTGCTGGTACCATTTTGCACGGGTGTGCGGCGAAAAGCGCATCACCAGCTTGTCATCAATGTCATCGTCTAAATGCACCACGTTGGTGTAGGTATGATGCAGCAGGTTGTGCTGCAGTTTCCAGTTAAATACTGATGCTCCCAGCAGGTTCAGCGTATGGCCCAGCCAGTAATTGGTTTTATGGCTGCGCGAATAGGCTCCGTGGTTAGCATCGTGCATCACGCTCATGCCTATACCTGCTAATGCCAGTCCCATAAGCACCCATAAAAACAACGTGGCAGAAGGCATCAAACTGCCGGTGAGTATGGCTGCAAAAGGCAAAAGATAGGCGCTGAGCAGTACCACCGTTTTTATAACCATTTTCCGGTTACACTGCTTTTGGATTTTATTTTCCTTAAAATGGCTGTCAACCCGCTGCCTTAAGGCGGCAAAAAACAGGGCGCCGTTTTTGTTTTCACTGATGAAGCGTATTTGCTGCATGGTTATAAAATAAATGTTTAGTGGAATTTTCAGGGGACTTCACCGGTATCGGCTACCGGCCTGCACACTTAAAGAAAGGCTTTAAGATTTTTGTTCCGCGAGGCCTGTTTTAAGTGGCGGATGGCTTTTTCTTTGATCTGGCGCACCCTTTCGCGGGTGAGCTCATATTTATGGCCTATTTCTTCGAGTGTATAAGGCCGGTTTTTTCCAATGCCATAAAACAGGGTAACAATATCTCTTTCCTTGGTTCCAAGGGTGCTTAGCGCTCGCTGGATCTCAATGCTTCTTGAGCCGGCTATTAAAAAGGCGTCGGGCTGAAGCGCCGCTTCGTCAGGCAGCAGGTCGGTGATCTTCATTTCATCTCCAAAAATTGCCGTATCGGTAGATATATGCCTCGACGAGGCCTGAATGGTCACTGAAATATCGTATTCTGAAAGCGTGAGCGCTTCAGCCAGTTCGCCGTTGGTGGGCTCCCGCTCCAGTTCCTGCTCGAGGAAGGCCTGCATTTTTTTTATTTTGCTTACCGCTCCCACTTTGTTCAGAGGCAGCCGGATCATACGCGATTGCTCGGCCACAGCCTGCATCACCGATTGCCTGATCCACCAAACGGCATAAGAGATAAATTTGAAACCGCGCGTTTCGTCAAACCGCTTGGCTGCTTTAATCAGCCCCATATTGCCCTCGTTAATGAGGTCAGGAAGACTTAAGCCCTGGTTCTGGTATTGTTTGGCTACCGATACAACAAAACGGAGATTGGCCACTGTCAGTTTTTCCAGCGCTTTTTCATCGCCTTCTCTTATTTTTTTAGCCAGTTCGGTTTCTTCCTCGGCGGTAATAAGTGTTTCTTTCCCTATTTCGGTAAGATACCTGTCGAGCGACGCACTTTCACGGTTGGTAATGGTTTTATTGATCTTCAGCTGTCTCATAAAATAGTTTAGGTGTAAAGGCTTTGGGTAACCACAGAGCATTGTTGGATGCTGTGCCAGCCTTCAAAAAGATTGGAAAAAACCTAATTGTGGGAAATAAACTACAATCTGATTAACGACAACGTTCTCAAAAGATATCCAAATATACCTTTAATCTCCAACAAGTAGGCATATTTAACATAAACAGGTGTGTTGCGCAGTGGCAGCTACGTATTATTACGTTAAAATGTTTTGACGGCCTGAATTTTTCGGCGCTGTTGGCCGGCACAGTATTTGCCCGCTCCGCGGTACGGGCGCATTAAAACCCGGCTCTCATGAACCTGATACGCACACGCCTTCACGGCTTTATTGATTACGGCCTGGGCATCACGCTCCTCATTCCGTGGATCACCCTGTATTATGCCGGCGAAAAAGATACCTGGGTTTTCAGCGCCACCGGTTTTTTTATAATCAGTTACAGCCTTTTCACCAATTACGAAGCGGGCCTTATCCGGCTTCTGCCTGTAAGCCTTAACCGCTGGCTCGATGCAATCAGCGGGCTGTTTTTGCTGGTTTGCTCTTTTGCTTTCACGGTTAACCACTATTATTTTTACTGGGCCTTGCTGCTTGGAGCGGGCATGCTGGGGCTGGCCATTGTTTCGGCTTCGGCACCGCATCACAAAAAGAGCGATGCGAATATTACGCAGCCGCTTTAACATTGGCGATGAGTGAATGCACAAATTATTTAATTAAAAAACAAGGGGGCATATTGCTGGTGTACCTTTGTGAAAGGAGAAAGGATGAAAAATGGAAGAGGATACATTGCATCACCGGCAATTGAGGCTTGCCCTGGTGGAAAAGATCAGGCACAAAGGCATTGCGCAGCCGGCGGTGCTGAACGCCATAGCCCGCGTGCCGCGGCATTTATTTATTGATCCGCCGGTGAGCCCGGCCGAAGCTTATGAGGATAAAGCCATCGCTATAGGCCAGGGGCAAGCCATTTCGCAGCCTTACACCGTGGCCTATCAAACGCAGCTTCTCGAAATAAAACCTCAGGATAAAGTGCTGGAAATTGGCACAGGCTCGGGGTATCAATCGGCAGTGCTGTTTGAAATGGGAGCCGATGTGTACAGCGTGGAGCGCCGGCAGCTGCTGCATCTCAAAGCCAGGGCCCGTCTGTTGCACCTGGGGTATGCAGGCATTCATTTATTTTTTAAGGATGGGAGCGAAGGTCTGCAGGAGCAGGCACCGTTTGACAAGGTGATTGTAACGGCAGGCGCCTCAGGCATTCCGCCGCTGCTGCTGGAAGAGTTGAAGCCCGGGGGGATGCTGGTGATACCGGTTGGAGAAAGGGTGCAAAAAATGCTGAAGGTGATCAAAACGGATTCAGGCACGGTGATCCGGGAGTACGATGATTTTAATTTTGTGAAATTTCTTACAGGCACAGAAGAGCGTTAAGTCTTCTGCAGCAGCTGTTATTGGATAAGGCCGTTCAGCAACGCAAACCGCATGAGTGTGGCTGTATTGGAGGTGCCTGTTTTTTCAAGCAGGTTTTTACGGCGTGTTTCAATGGTACGCACGCTGGTGAACAGCTGCCGGGCTATTTCGGTATTGGTGCGGCCCTGGGCAATAAGGTTCAGCACATCCATTTCCCGCTCGGTAATGCTTGTTTCCCTTTTTTGATGATTGTTGCCCGATAAAGCTTTGTATTTGGCCAGCAGTCCCAGCGTGAACTCGGTTCCCGTATAAATGCCGCCATTTATGATCTTTTTTATGGCAAACACAAGTTCTCCGCGCGAAGAGTTTTTCAGCACATACCCGTCGGCGCCGGCGCTGAGCAGATCCACCAGGTAGCTCTCGTAATCGGGCAGGCAGAGGATCAGCACTTTTACCTGCGGGTATTCCTGCTTAATGCGCCGGGCATGCTCAAGCCCGGTTGCCACCGGCGTGCCCAGATCCATCAGCACAATGTCGGGCCGGCATTCATTTATCTTTGAAAAAATTTCCGGAGTATCGCCGGTCTCGCCAATCAGTTCTATTTCTGGTTCGGGGGCTAGCAGTGCTTTTAGTCCCTGTCGTACAATGTCATGGTCCTCAACCAGTAAAACGCGTATAGACATATATTAAATTATATTGCATTTAAGTTTTTTATTAAAAAAAATGCTCCGTCGTGTGGTTCCGGTCATTGTAGGCCAAAATTAACTTTCGTCTTTTTTATATAAAAGGTGGTAAATACTAAAAATGCTTCCATTTTGAGTTGGTGCAAACAACACTTTTTTTGCATAAAAACGGCAGTGTTGCAGCATTAGATAAAGCTGCCGGAATGCAGTGGATGTGGGTGTTTCGGACGGTACCACGCGCTGCGGATGGAAGCGGGTTTTAAATCCGGTGCAAGAGCTTGTAATCAAATTGTTAAAGCCGTATCTTTCGTATAATTTAATGTTGACTGCCAATTAAATTTTGAAATTCCATGAAAGAATCAGAGCCTACCGATCACCGCATTTCCTTTGTCCAGGCAAGCCTTCCTGATGTGGAAGCACTGGTGAGCACCCGCATCGCTTTTCTTTCCGAGCTGCTAGGCGCGCAGCCTCCGGGCCATGTTGACGAGCTGCGCAAAAGCCTCGAAGCTTATTTTAAAGAAGCCCTTGCGGCGGGCGCTTATATTGGCTGGCTGGCAAAAGAAAACCAGCAGGTGGTAAGCGTTGGCGGTGTGGTGCTGCGCAGCCAGCCCGGCAATTTCAAAAACCCGTCGGGCCGCGTGGGATATATTTTAAATATGTATACCATTCCTTCGCACCGGCGCAAGGGCATCAGCAATACCCTGCTCAACCTGCTTATCGATTCGGCGCGGCAAAAAGGGGTTTATTGTTTTGAGCTGCACGCCACCAAAGACGGCGAGCCGGTTTATCAAAACAACGGCTTTGAGCTGCATACCGAGCCCACCTACCGCAAATATACGCTTCGCAAAGTATGATCCTCCTTTGTGGGCGCCTGCCTTAAAACAAAGCTGAATTAATTCACCGGCTTCTGTTTACCATTCACCGACTGCTGTTTGTCAACGGCCTAATTGGTCTTGCCATCTGCTGCCCGAAGCACCATCTTTGGAAAAAAAACAGCAGCAATGGAAAATAAACACATACTGATCTCCGGCGCCGGCATTGCCGGTCCGGCGCTTGCCTACTGGCTCAGTCATTATGGCTTTTATGTAACGGTGCTCGAGCGCTCGCCGGCATTGCGCGGGGGTGGGTATAAAATAGATATTCGCGGCGCCGCTATGGAGGTGGTAAAAAAAATGGGGCTTTACCCGCAGGTAAAAGAAAAGCACACTAACAGGAAGGGCGCCTTGTTTGTGAATAAAAAAAACAAGGTGGCAGCCGGGCTCGATTCAGAAATATTTGGCTTCGGGACTGAGGACGATGTAGAGATCATGCGGGGTGAGCTTTCCGAAATCCTGTACGAATCAACCCGCAGCGATGTGGAGTATATTTTTGATGAGTCCATCACCTCCATATCAGAAGAAGGAGACAGCCTTTTGGTTACGTTCAGACACACACCGGCCAGGCTGTTCGACCTGGTAATTGGGGCCGATGGCATACATTCCAATGTGCGGAAGCTGGTTTTTGGCGATGAGTCTCAATACCTGAAACACCTGGGCCATCATCTTTCTGTTTTTACAATACCCAATTTTTTGAAACTGGATCGCACCGAGCTCATCTATGCCATGCCGGGTAAAGTTATTAACGTGTATCACACATCCGGCAGCGATGATGCCAAAGCGCTTTTTGTTTTTCCTTCCGGCCAGGCGGGGCACAGGCGTTCGGTGGCAGCGCAACAGGCATTTTTACGCGATACCTTTGGAAATAATGGCTGGTACAGTGCTGAAATTCTGGAAGGCATGAAGTCGGCGCCCGATTTTTATTTTGACAGCATAAGCCAGGTGGTAATGCCCGCATGGTACAAAGGCCGGGTGGCCTTGCTTGGCGACGCAGGCTATTCGCCCTCTGCGGCATCGGGCCAGGGTACCAGCCTGGCCCTGGTAGGCGCTTACATTCTGGCAGGCGAGTTAAAAGAAACAGGCGGCGACTACAAAAAGGCCTTTAAGGCTTACAGCCGGCAGATGAAAGTGTTTGTCAGCAAAAACCAGAAACTGGGAGCCGATAATGTAAAACACATGGTGCCGGCTAAGCAGTGGAAAATAAAGATGCAGCTGTTTATGATCCGTACACTCAACTATCTGCCCTGGCGAAATGCAGTTGTGAAAAAAATTGCCCGCCGCGTAAATGAGGCGGCAAATGCTGTGGAGCTTAAAGAGTATGAGCTGACCATTGTTCGCGATCTGGCGTTCATGTTCTGAACAGGCTTCCGCATAGGTTTACCCCGGCCGGTGGCTCACTGTTATGGGTGGTGATTACCGGTTGGGTGTAAACTGTTGCCGGCAGGCATTGTATTTTCTTAAGCTTTAACATTCAATCACGTATGTTAAAAGCGGCTAAAATATCTATTGCCCAGGCAAAAAAAAACATTTTTGTATTTGCGGCGATTAATTGCCTGGCTTACATCATCAGCCTGCTGGCGTTTAAATACCTCAATCTGCTTCACATTTGGGGTTTGCGCATGGCCGATTATCTCATATTCGCCATCATCTCTATTTGGCAAATCAGGCGTTGGATTAGCCGGAATCACGGGTATGTTCCTTTTCTGCAGGCTTTTTTCACCATTCTGTTCACCGGTGCATTTTCTTTTTTGCTCTTTGGTGCTTTTCTTTTGATCTACTCCTTTTCCGATCCTTATCTCACTGGTTTTTTTGTAACCAATACAGGCCAGCCCGGTAAGCTTATTCCATCCATTATCGTTATTTTCGAAGGCGGCGGGGCCAGTATTATTGTGGCGCTCATTGCCTCGTTTTACGCCGCCAGGTACGAAGACGGGGAAATTTCATCCTAAGCAAGTTTTTTTTACCCTTGCGTCTTATCTGTTATGGTGAGCCCGGGGACTATCCGCTCAGGATGATGGATTTCCAGCATAATGAAACAGCTATTAAATAAAAAAGGCTGCCCCATGGCAGCCCTTTTCCTTTTTGGTAAAGCCCGATTAAGGCCTGTTGTAAATTATTTTTTGCTGGTTGCTGGTGCCGTTTGTGGTTACGGTAATAAAATAAACGCCTGTTTGAAGATTCAGGCTATTCATATCCACCTGCAGGGTATTTTCACCGGCATCTTTATAACCTGTTTCAAGCGTTTTAATTTGTTTGCCAAGTACATCGCTTATGGTAATGGTTACTTCCCCGCCCTCGCTGGTATAAATTATTTCGGTGCTATTGTTCACCGGGTTGGGATATACCGATAAAATATTGCCAGTTGTATTATTGCCGCTTGCACCCGGGGCTATTTGCCGGTTGTTGCTTCCTGTATATGGAGCAGCAGGCATTGAGGTCATAGAGCAGGGTTGAGTGGGCGTGTAGCTGAGCACGCTTCTTTTTATAAAATAATTGCTGCATTTGGCCGGACCGTTATTAACAGTGGGGCTAAACGTATAGGTTGTCAATGGGCCAGTAACCTTTGTTTTTATAACAGTTAAGTTTTGCTGGCTGGTGCTGAGGCAGCTTCCGGTAGCCCCGTTAAAGCAGGCCTGGTCGAGGAAAAAACGGGCCGGGCTGTTTTGAGTGGTGCCAAATACGTGTATGCCTGTGTTGTTGCCTCCGGTGCCGGCGTCGAGCTGGCTGATGCTGGCCGGCAAGGCAATATTGCCGCTGCCATCGTTATAAACAAATTCATTGTTCGTGTTTCCGGGCTGCGAAAAAAGGTTGCCGGTTTGATTGAGCTTTAACACCAGCATACCGCCGGGTGTGCCGGTGGAAACAGTGAGACCGTAATATTCATAAGCGTTGTAGGCGGTGCTGAATCTTTCTGCCACGCCAATCACCTCGCCTGCGTTTATGTTGGTGCTTGGCTGAAGGCGCGAGCTCCAGTTAAAGGTGGCGTTTGCATTCAGTCGCATCATCCAGGCGCGGTTTGGGCCGGGCGTCATCAAGGTGCTGCCTCCTAAAATATACCCACCGTTAGCGGCCGCCAGCGCAATAGACGAAACGTTGTCGTTAACGGTTTGCCCCGAAGCAAGCGCCTGCCGGATAATAGGCGCGCCGGTGCTGCCGTTTAGCGTCATCAAAAAGCCATCGGTGCTCACTGCCCCGCCAAACGTGCCGGCAATGGCCAGCTCGTCAAAGCCCGGATACCGGTCTTCTACAATGCCCCGTGCCTGAAGCGTGGTGCTGGCAGTGGTAAGGTCGAACGCAAACGACCACGACACATTGCCGTTGGGGCTCACCTTCATGGCGTACATATAGTCGCGGTTGGTCAAAAAATAAGACCCGGCCAGATAAAAATCGCCGCTGGCGGCGCGTGTTATTAAAGGCCTGTAATAAGGCACGGCGCCGGCAGGAATGGTGTACAAGGCGCTGCTTATGACGGCTCCTGTATTATCCAGCGTGGCAAATAAAATTCCCGCATCAAAAAGGCCTGAGAGTGCATAGGCCATGTTGCTGCAGCTGCTGTTGGCATTTTCAATGACCGATACGCCGTAACATTTTGTTTCCATGTTTAAGCAGCTGGCGGTGCAGGTAGTTCCGGCATCAAACAGGGTGTATTGGTTAGAGAAGCCGGTGCCCGAAACAAAGGAGCCGTTGGGATCCACTTTATCCACCAAAAAATTAGGCTGGGTGCCCGAAGACGATGGCAGGTAGCCGCCCATAATAAAGCCGGCGTTGGCATTTACATAAGTGCCCGATGATAAGATGGCATTGATGCCATTGTGACCGTAATAGCTCTGGCCGGTGAGTGGTTGGGCCTCAGCGGCCGTTGCCAGCGCACACATGGCCAGCATTAGTTTAAAATGTTTCATAGCTGATTGGGTTTATAGATGTATATTTTTTCCGGAGAGTTTCTGCTGCCGGCTGATAATTTTTTATGAAATGGTGGTGTTAGTGGTAGTCCATACAATGCTGCCCGAAGGCACACAGCCTGGCTTTAGCCACCGGCTCGTAGGGTGTGTGGAATTTACCGATCCCAACAGCGAAGTGTTGTAAAACACATCTACCCGTATGTCGCAGCCGCCCGAACAGGTGCTAAGGCAGCTGAAAGCGCCCGGAGGCACATTGTGAGTGCTGCTCGGGATGAGTGTGATCATGCCCGATGTAAAGCAGGGCGTGGTACCGCACATCAGGGTGTAACGAACCTGGAGGGTACACGACGAATTATTGGTAATGGCATAAGGCCCCGTGCACGAAATAGAGGGCGGAGCTTTCTTTAATTCCTTTTTTGGCGTATGGCGGGCGCCAATAAAAGCCGTTGACAGGATGCAGGCAAACAAAACAGTTGCAAGCACAGCGGTTTTTCTGATTGTTGTTTTCATGATGATTAAGGTTTTTAGATCGCAGCTAAGCTACTCTATTCAACCTGCGTTTGTCAATCCGTAAAATTACCTGGGTATTTTACGCAGCAATAACATCGCATGTAAATAAATTGTGACGATTCTTTTCCACGCAGTATATTTCTTATTCAAACAGCTTCACGGTTTTGTGAAGTAAAAATAACCGGCCCGCTGGCACCGGTTTTTCTTGCAATTTCTCCCGGTATGCCTGCTGCGGCAGGCAACCTGTTTTTATTCATTAACCTTAAAAATTTAAACAATGCGATCGAACAACAATTACCGGTACAACCGGGGCGGCGATAGCGACAGGGCATGGGCCTACGCCGACAGCAAATACCGCAGCCGCGCTGATGATAATCACGCATATAATAATTATGGCAATTACGATTACGACTACGACGGGGATCGCAATGCTAACCGAAGCGAGGCCAATCGTTACAGCAACTACGAGGGTAATTACGGCCGCGGCAATTACGAAAACAATTCTGACGGGTATGGAAGCGACTACCGGAATTATAATAACCGGCGCAGGAGCTCTTACAGCAGCCACACTAAAAACTGGGACAGCGAAGAGCCAGGGTATTATAGCCGCTACAACCAGGAGAACGATCGTGGTTATGCCAGTTATGGCAACCGCCGGCAGGGTGAAAATGAATGGTCGGGTGGAGATGGGCGTAATTATGCCTCTGAGTATAACGACCAGGGTTATTACAACCGCTATGATGACGACCGTGGCTTTTTTGGCCGTATGGGCGACCGCCTTCGCAGCGCATGGCACCAGGTAACCGATCGCGACGATACACGCGATAACATGAGGCGGCTCAAGCAGCGCGACCGTGGATACAGCAGTGGGTATGACCACTCTGACTACAACAGGGGTAATTACCGGCCTTATCCCCGGGGCAGCAGCGATAGCGGGTACAACCATGGATGGAATGATAACAGCCATACCGTTTACGGAAGAAACCGGCAAAATTATGGCAGCTATGCTGCCAACCGCGACGACCTGACCTGGTAACAGAATATTTAAATAAAGCTTCCTCGTATTGAGGAAGCTATTTTTTTTACGCTACAATAAAGCATTATGAGAAAAATATTTTTCACTTCACTAACGGTTCTGGTAATTGCACTTCAGGGCTGTAATGATAACAAAAGCGGGCCGGGCCTGGAAAATTATGCAACGCCGTCTACCACGGCCGATGCGATAGCCGATAGCTTAAAAAGCACCGGGCGCGACATCAGGGCCGAAATGGAAGTGTACCGCAACAGGATTAGGAACAGGATAGATGAAATGAGAGCGGATATTGAGGCGCAGCGCGCCCAGAGAAAAGCCGAGCGCAACGTAAAAAAACAAAAGGAATACGATGCTGAAATAGAAAGAAAGGAAGGCCGTCGCAAAACACTGGAAGAACGCCTGAACCGGTTGGAGAAAACTGTGGATGCCGAATGGGATAAGTTTAAGCAGGATGTGGATGATTTTTTTTCAAACGACAGCGAAACCTACCGCAATGCAAAAGACAGTGCAATCATGAACCATTAAATGAACAACGGATGATAAATCGAAACAATCCATCCTGTTCGCGAGGGGTAACACCAGCCATTATAATCTAATATTATTCTGATACCTCATATAAAAAAGCCTCCCGCGTGGCAGGAGGCTTTTTTTGTTACAAGTTCCAGGAAAAAAATTATTTGGTGACAAGCAGTTTTTTGCTTGCCATTAAAATGCCATTGGCATCAGAAATAGTTGCCAGGTAAACTCCTTCGGCCAATGTGGTGTTTTCGCTGAGCGATAGGGTGTTGTTGCCCTGCATCACCGGAAGGCTTAAAACAAGCTGTCCGGCAATGTTCCTTATTTGCATTGTCAGCTCCGTTTCGTAATTATTCACCAGGTTCAGGCGGGCGTCGCTGGCCGAAAGCACAGTGGGATATAACTGCAGGCCCGTTTCAGCGTTGTTTTCGCTGATGGAAACGCTGCCGTTTTGCCTTGTGCGGTAGCTGGTGCCGGGCGGGCTGCACAGGCGGTAATTGGGGGCAATGGATATTTCAACAGCCGTATATGCCCTGTAATTGCCGCTTTGTTTAAAGTCGTACTTATACACTTTTTCTTTTGGTAAAAATTCTTTGGCCAGGGGCTTGTATTTAACCGAACCGCAGGCGTCGCCGTTCATATCGGTGCGTATCACGCGCAGGTCGTTGTTGTGTTCCGCTATCAGCACATATTCCTGGTCGCCGGTGCCGGGGTTAATGGCATTGCAGTGATGGCCGAAAATAACATCGTCAAGAATGTTGTAACGCTTAAATGAAAGCGGCTGGCCGCCGGCATTTACTTTAAGCCAGGCCGGGTTGCGCCGGCCAAGGGTCTGGTCGTAAATAAAGCAGCCGATAATATAATTACCGTTGGCATCGATGGAAATAGAGCGCCCGTAGTTTTCAAGCCCATCCTTGTGCCAGTAAAAATAGCGTAGGTAAATGTTCAGCCCGGCGTCGATGGTTACCAGGCCTATGCCCGAGGCTATGCCCGGTATGTAACCCGAGTTGCCATGGGTGAACGTAACGGCAAACACTTTTTTAAACGGATCCCAAACCATGTCCTGGTTAAACGGGTAGCCCTGGGCGGTAATGGATTTAAAATTGGTCATCATGTTACCATCCCGGTCAATGCCAAAAAAGAACATTCTGTCTTCCTGGAATGTGATCCACTGCTGTCTCCAGCCGGTGATCATATACATTTTATCGGCTTTCGAAAACGCAATGTCGCCCGGAAACTCACGTAGCGTGGTGTAAGGGTTGGGGTTTACATCGTAATATTTTTTAGACCAGAGCATGTTTCCGTTCGCATCCACTTTTATAACGTTGGTGGCCACATTGTTTGCCGGGTTTGCGTCAGAGTTGCCGGCCGCCACTATAAAATAGTTCTCGTCCTTATCGTCGTCCACGCGCGCCAGCGAAATTTTATTGAACTGCGCGCCAATAATGTAGGTGGTATTTACATAATAAATCTGTGTCCACAGCAGGTTGCCGTTCACATCCACCTTGTAAAGGATCGGCTGCATGTAAGTGTTGCTCATGTCATACATATAGCCGGCAATTAAAATACCCAGGTCGGGGGTTTCAAGAAGGGCTTTGGCTTCTATAAATCCATCGGTGGGTGTGGCCGGCGGATCGAGGCGTTTGTTGAACATCACGTTGCCGGCAGCATCATGCTTGGTAAGGATAAGGTAATCGGTACGTGGTGTTGAAGGGGCATCCAGCCCGTACGAAAGGGAGGCCGACCCCATGTCGCTGGTCATAATGCAGAATGTAGGTTCCAGGTAATCTGCATTCATATTTACGTCATACGTGTTATTAAACTGTGCCTTTGTTATCAGGGTCAGCAACAGGCACAAAAAGGAGATCATTGTTTTCATAAAGCAGGGTTTTAAGGTTTACACTAACAAAAAAAACATGGGCTTAATCCTAAAGCAACGGTTAACCAATAACTGGCTGGATTGCTCAAATAAAAGGCGTTAAGGCTTAAGAGCCGGTGCTCAGAGCTGAACAATGGAGAGGCGGTCGAGCAGGCTGGTTTTTTTTCGGCGCGATACCTCGCAGCATTGCCCATCGCTCATCAGCACATAACCTCCCTCGCCTTTGATGTATTTTTTTACATGGCGCAGGTTAATCAGGCACGAATGATGGATCCTGAAAAAATTAAGACCCGAAAGCATGTTTTCGTATTCTTTCAAAATACGCGATACCAGGTATTTTGAGCCGCAGGTAAGCACAATTTCGGTATAGCTTTCATGCGCCACGCATTTCACAATGTCTTCGGTATTCAGCATCTGCAGCCCGTCAAAAATAGGCACTGATATTTTTGCAGAGCGCCCCTGAAGCAGGGATAAAAGCATGTTCAGGTCGGCGTTTTGTTTTTTCTTTACAGTTCTGGTTTCGGATTTTTGGGGAACAACGGCGGGGCCGTCAATAACGGAATCCATATTCCTGGTTTTCATAGTTTACAATTTAGGAATTCGGGAGCAAGGTAAGCACTAAACCACCGTACGTCAAGTGCGGCAATCCGTACTTTTAACAATAACGATTTAGAAGTACGGTATACCGTATTTTTTATTGCGTTTAATTTTAGGTAATTTTAAAGTGATAGATTAAGCGCTTATGAAAGAATCTATAAAAATTATCTTTGCCGACGACAACGACCTATGGCGAAGAAGATTGATCCAGGACCTCGTACCCCACAATATTTTGTGCATTGGCGAAGCCCATAACGGACAGCAGCTGCTGGAGCTTCTGAAGAGCACCAGCCCCGATATCATACTGTTGGATCTGCGCATGCCCGTGATGGACGGAAATCATGCCATGCAGTTTATTCCCAAAGATTATCCCAATGCCAAGGTGATTATCCTGAGCATGCACTACGACGAGGAGCTCATAGACGACTATGTGGCGCGGGGCGTGAGAGGCTATATTCCGAAAGACCTGATGACCATTGACCTTTTGGTAACAGCCATACGGGAGGTGAAAAATTCGGGAACCTACATTTACAGGCCTGCCATGGAGCGCCAGAAATACACCCCCCGCCAGATCGAAATGATTCCACTGATTTGCGACGGCCTCACCAACAAGGAAATAGCCCGCGAAATTGGCATTACCGAATGGGGCGTGGAAAAGCAGCGGCAGAAAATATATGCGAAAACAGGCGCAAAAAAAGCGGTTGATTTTTATAAATATGCTTTCAGGCAGGGCCTCGATTTTTTAAACAGAAAAATGCAGGGTGGCAAGGATTAAGTTACAAGTCAAAAATGTAAGAAGGAAGATGGAAAATGGAAGAATGGAAAAGGGAGACTGTTGAAAGACAAAAGATTAAAAAAGAAGACTGAAATAATGCTAAGGATGAAAGAGAGAATGCTGGAAACGGAATGAAGCTTTCTACGACGACTGTCTGTTTAGTCTTAATACAGGATACAGCCTGCAATGTACAATTTAATGTTCGCGGATAATGTGGGATTTTTATAATAAAAAGGGTATTAAACTGTTTTTCCAACTGTATTATTTGGGCGTTGCCCCATAAAGCAGAGCTCACCTTGGGTTATCATTTGTTCGCTCGCTTTATGAGGCTCGGGCTTTCGCTGCAAGTCCTTGCCCCAGTAAATATCGGAGCTGCGGGCTTTTCGCTCTATCCCTAACGCAAAACGGCAAAAATCACGTAGCATGGTAGCAGTGGCTATTAATTCCAACATTATTCTGATACATCATAATGTACAATCCAGAATCAACACGCTGGATAAAGGATCACAGCAACTACCGGTTTAAGTCTTGATACTGGATGCATTGTACAGAATACAATTTGCGGACTTATGACCAGAGCCGAATGTCCCCACGAATACAGTCTAATTCAAATTGCAATATTTCTATTACCTTGGATATTTCGGCTGGCTCTTAACGGTTTTGGTATTGCCGGATTTTTGAGTTCCATCATGCGGCCTTCCCTGGCGCGGTGCCAGCGTATCGCCCATCGATTTGCTTTTACGGCCTTTGCCACCCTGGTATATTTCGTAGCCGTTGCGCACCGAATCGGTGTTGTTGCCGGGTTTTCGGCCCACCCGCGCACTGTCGGGCATGCCCGGCGGTGTTTGTGCCTGCAGCCCGTATAAGGCAGCCACAAAGGCAATTATCAGAATTGATTTTTTCATGAGTAATGGTTTTAAATTAGTTTAACGATCGTTTTTTATTCCCGTAAATACGCCCGGCTTTTTTATGCTGTGGAATTTTTTGCAGTTAATAATTGTAAAGCCTAGGCCAGTTCCGATAAGCCAATGTTATCAATGTACTTGTCCAGCCGGTCGCCGCCGCTGAAAGCCACAATGTTTATCAACTTTTTGGTGATGTTATCCACCTGCACTTCTATGTAATAGCTGGAGTAGCCGTAGAGCGTATAAATAATGTCTTCCTCCAGCTCCAGGTCCAGCAGGGTAGACTGGCGGCACACCACCACGGCCTTTTGATGTATTTGCAGCAAATTATATTCTTTTAAATTGAAACACATAACCGTAGTTTTTAATTAAGTATTTGAAAAAGGAATGCCAGTGAAACATGCGGGTAAGCCTGTTGGCAAGTTGTAGACTTTTTTCCCACCACGTTAAAAAAACAAAATACAGGTTGGGGTAAAACCGTTTGTTCTTAAAATCTGGAAATCCGGTTACCGGTCCCCGTTATTTTTTCTTTTCTTTGTTATTCATGTCGCTTTACATTGCTTCTCTTAACTCAGGCA
This sequence comes from Bacteroidia bacterium, assembly GCA_044221905.1. Classification (GTDB taxonomy): domain Bacteria; phylum Bacteroidota; class Bacteroidia; order B-17B0; family Aurantibacillaceae; genus Aurantibacillus. Next base: position 256,618 of record JBGAOE010000001.1, on the reverse strand, counting down.
GTAATGGCAATTGTTATTACATTGCCAGCCAAACCGATGCCGTGCTGGTGGATGTGGGCATCTCCTGCCGCGAGGTGGAGCGGCGCATGGCCCGGCTGGGGCTAAGCCCCAATAAGGTGCGGGCTGTTTTTATCACGCACGAGCATACCGATCATATCAAAGGCCTGCGGGTGCTTTCTAAAAAATACAGGCTGCCGGTTTATATTACGGGGGCCACCCGCCAGCACAGCGGCTTGCAGCTGGAGGAAGACCTGGTGCGCCCGTTCAGGCACGGCGAAGAAATAACCATCAGGGATCTTAGCATCAGGCCATTCAGCAAGCAGCACGATTGTGCCGATCCGCACAGCTTCCTGGTATCGGGTCACGGTGTAACCATAGGGGTGCTTACCGATATTGGGCAGGTATGCGAGCAGGTGATCAACCATTTTAAGCAATGCCACGCCGTTTTTTTAGAGGCCAATTACGACGAAACCATGCTGGAGACCGGGGCCTACCCCTGGTACCTCAAAAAACGCATCCGCGGGGGGCAGGGCCATTTATCCAATACCCAGGCGCTGCACTTGTTTTTAAACCACCGGGCGCCCTACCTGGGCCATGTTTTACTGTCGCATCTTTCCAGAGATAATAACGACCCCCTTTTGGTAAAAGAGCTTTTTGCCAGCCGGGCAGAAGGCGTGCGGGTAACGGTGGCCTCCCGCGAAGTGGAAACCGAACTTTTTCACATTTGTCCGGTTACGGCCGGCCCTGCATCTAAAAGCATTTCAGCCTATGCCGAACAGGGTGTTTTGTTTGATTCAACTAATTAAAAATCAATTGTTTAAATCTAAACGTTAAAAAATCCTGAAATTTAGGATTTTTTATATTTTTGTTCGACAACAAATCAACTAAATATGGAATTTACAGCGCAGAAAACCTACCCACGTTTTATGCCGAAGGACAAAACAACTTTTTTTCCTACACTGCAAAAACGCGTAAACGGCTATTTTAAAGAAAACAACATCACACGGTTTGCAAACCGTAAAATGATCGTTAAAACGGTTGTTTTGATACTTTCTTTTATTATCCCTGTGCTTATTGTAAATATCCTGGTGCTTAAGCCATGGGCCATTATGCTGCTTTATACCCTTATGGGCTTTGCTTTTGCCGGCATTGGCATGTCGGTAATGCACGATGCCAACCACGGGGCTTACTCTAAAAATAGCCGGGTAAACACCCTGTTGGGCTATACTTTAAACCTCATCGGGGGCATTGTTTCCAACTGGAAGGTTCAGCACAATGTGCTCCACCATACATATACCAATGTGCATGGCCACGACGACGATATTGCCGATAAGCTGATCCTGCGTCTTTGCCCGCACTCGGAAGTGAAAAAAGTGCACCGGTTCCAGCTGCTGTATGCGTTTTTCTTTTACTCACTCATTACCCTTTATTGGGCCACTGTTAAAGACTTTCAGCAATTTTTCCGTTACCAGAAAGAAGGCACTACCAGGCTTTCTAAAGCCGAAAGCGCAAAAGCATTGGTTAAAATGGCATTGTTAAAGTTGTTTTTCTTTGCCTATATGGTTATTATTCCCATTGTGGTAACGGGTAATTCGGCCGGTCTTATCATTGGCGGCTTTTTATTAATGCACGCCATTGGCGGACTTTTGCTGGGCATTGTGTTTCAGCTGGCCCACTCTGTGGAAGAGGCCGATTTTCCGCTCCCCAACGATGCCAATATTATAGAAAATGAGTGGGCCATGCACCAAATGCGCACCACCGTGAACTTTGCACCCGACAACAAACTGCTTTCCTGGTACGTGGGTGGGCTCAATTACCAGGTGGAACATCACCTGTTTCCCAACATTTGCCACGTGCATTACCCCGAAATTTCGAAAATAGTGGAAGAAACCGCTAAAGAGTTTGGAGTGCCTTACCTGATAACGCCCAGCCTTGGCAAAGCATTTATGTCGCACCTCGAAATGCTGCGTAAGTTTGGCTACAGTTATGAGCTCGACTTGGCAAGAATGTGATCAACAGCCGTTTTTAATAAAAAAAGCCTGCCCCATACCCGGCAGGCTTTTTTTTGCAATGATCCCCGGCTTTTTAATAGTTGTGGTTTATATGCGGTTAAAAGGCTGTGGCAGAATCACCTAAATCGTTAAAAACAATGACCTGTTGAATACTCTCTCATTGTCGGAATAAAAAAATCAGTATTTTTGAATTACCCCCACGATGCGTTTCAGATTACTGACACTGTTTTTTGCTATTTGTACCCTGAAGCTGATTGCCTGCTTCCAGGTAAGCAACCCTCCCCCAAAGAGAAGCCATGCTTCAAAGCAAACAGTCATAAAAATTGCCGACAACCATCATTTATCTTACAGCAGCGGGCAAAAAAATGCTCCTGTAAAGAAGCGGAAAAAAAAGCCAAAAGGCCTTAAGCAGTTATTTTTGCTGATAGAGATTCCGGACTTTGACCAGTTTTTCAGTTATGCGCCGCATGTGCTTAAAGCCACTTCCGGCCGTGTTTCCACCGCCTGCGCCAGCTATTGTTTCAAAAGAGGCCCGCCTGCCGCCTGATTCGAGCGGGCTTTAATTTATTGCGCCGGTTTAAAAAACAAGTACCTGTAAAACCAGGTTTCCGGAGTATTACGTATATCATTAAAGCCATTCCATCCGCTAAAAGTCTTTTTTAACGGGTAGCATCCAAAACACCTTATGTTTTTATGCAGCCTGTTTTTAAGGAAAATTCAATCAAGGATCAGGCATTTGAAAAACAGTAATGTATGTGTGGCATTTCAGGAATAATAAGCTTAAACAACGAAAAAATAGACTATGAGGAGCTGGTGGTGATGACCACCCAAATGGAAAAAAGGGGCCCCGATCACGAGGGCTATCTTATCACCAACGATTGTTTCTTTAGCCATGCCTTTAACCAGCGGCCTGCAAAAATCACTGAACTGGAGCATGTGCAGCACATTGGCTTTGGCCACCGCCGTTTGTCCATCACCGATCTGGGCACCGGGGCTTCGCAGCCCATGTGCGATGTGGCCGAAAGGTATTGGATCGTTTTTAACGGGCAGATCTATAATCATTTGGAGCTTAGGAAAAAACTCACAGCCCTGGGCCATCGTTTTAAAACGGATCATTCCGATACGGAAGTGGTGCTCAATGCTTATAGCCGCTGGGGTGTTGACTGCCTGGCCGAGCTGAACGGCACCTGGTCGTTTTGCCTCTGGGACTCGGTGGAGAATACCGTGTTTATTGCCCGCGACAGGATGGGCGCGCGGCCTTTTTATTATACGGTGCACAACAATACCTTTTATTTTGCCAGCGAGCTCAATGCCCTCATTGCAAACGGCAGCATTGGCCGCGAGCTCGATGCCTGCGCTATTTACGATTACCTCACCTACACCCATGTTCCCGCTCCGCGCACCATTTTTCAGAATATTGAAAAAGTGCCGGCGGCTCATTATTTATTTTTTAAGCCCGGCGAAAAAATCAGGCTGCGCCAGTATTGGAGCCCTGTAAGCATTGAGCCGGAGCTGAGCCTGGGCGAAGACGATATTATTGATGGCATCAGGACCCGGCTCGACAAAGCGGTGGCATCACGCATGCAGGCCGACGTGGGCATTGGCCTGCTGCTGAGCGGCGGGCTCGACAGCAGCATTAACCTGGCCTGCATGAGTCAGCACAGCCACCGGCCGGTGAAAACCTTTACCGTGGGCTTCGAAAATAAAAATGAATATAAAAATGAGTTTGACCACGCCAAAAAAGTGGCCACCTTGTTTAAAGCCGACCACCATGAGCTGGTGGTGACTGAAAAAGATTTTTTTGATTTTTTGCCGCAACTGGCCCATTTGCAGGATGAGCCCATTGCCGACCCGGCCATCACGCCCATTCATTTTATTTCAAAGCACGCCTCCGAGCACCAGGTTAAAGTAATGCTGGGCGGCGAAGGCAGCGATGAGCTGTTTATCGGTTACGAGCATTGGCGGCTTATATACGAGTTTGAAAAAATGTTTTTGAATAAGCCTAACCTGGCCGGCTTTATTGCAGGTATTCATCAGCGCTCTATTTTTAAAGGCCGGCGCCCCCATTACCTGAACTGGGCTTATAAGCTTAAAAACAACTGGCCCACCTTTTGGGGCGGCACCGAGCTGCGCACCGAAGCCGACAAGCATAAAATATTAAGTCCGGCATTTTTAGATAAAGTGGGCAATTACAATTCGTTTGCGCCTTTACAAAAGCTGTACAACCACTTAACGCTGGCGCGGCCCTACCGCACTTTCGACTGGATGACAGTGAGCGATCTGCAGCACCGCTTGCCCGATCAGCTGTTGGCCAGGCTTGACCGGATGATGATGACGGCATCTATTGAGGGCCGGCACCCTTTCCTGGATGTGGACCTGGTTGAGTTTGCGCTCAGGATCCCCCCGCATTTAAAAGTAAAACACAAAACCGAAAAATACCTCCTCAAAAAAGCGTTTCAAAACAGCCTGCCACGCGAAATTGTGCACCGCTCAAAAGACAGCTTTTCGGTGCCCATGAATGAGCTGTTCAGGCATGTGGGACGCAAAAAAGAATACATTGCTCTGATTGCCGGCTTTAATAAGGATACCGGAATATTTACGGATGCTTATATAAAGCAGCTCGAAGCCCCGGCCCGGTTAAAAGAATTCTGGAATGTTTTAAACCTGGCCTTGTGGCACTACGCACAAAAGAAGCCAGCCCAAAAGTTAAATCAGAAAAGGTAATGGTGTATTAGAAAAGCGTAAATAAAGCGTTCAGGCAGTACCAATAAATACAGGGAAAAGAGGAGCGCTTTTAGAATTTACTCCTTAAGCGGGCCGATTTGCGTTTTTGTTTGAAGATATAACCAACGGTTATTTCAAAGCTCATGTAGGAATCTTTTTGCTTGTCGCCGCGTACAGCCGGGGTGCCATCGGCGGCCGGTTTGCTGGCACCGTCAATAACGCCCAGGCTTGGGTCGGCCATTTGGGCCGATTTAGGGCCATACGCCGCTGCAAGCAGCTGCGGATCGTAATAGTTGGAGCCAACATCGTCAATGTAATCGGTAAAGGTTTTGCGCCACGAAAGTTCTGCGCCCACCGACCATTTTTTATTGATATTGAGCTTATAAAAAACGCCTATTGGGATACAGATGCTGAAATTAGAGTATTGTTTGGGCCCGCCTGCCAAACCCTGGCCTTCGGTATGCAGCGGGCGAAGCTTCACGTAGTCGCCCTGGGCGGTTTTGCCTTTGGGATTATAATAAAAGGCGCCTATGCCGATAAAGCCGAAAAAATTGTGGGTAAAGATCTTTGCAGCCGTGCTGTAGTTCTTTTTTATACCGTAGCGGTTACCGCCCGTTTTGCTGGTTTGGTAGCCAAACTCGGCCCTGGCGGTAAGCTCAAAAATATTGGATTTAAAGTTTAAGTTGCGGTTGTGGCGGTAAATATTATCGGTTTTTGCATCGTCGCCCCTTACAATCAGGTAGTTGAATTTGCCGGCCACGTTCATCCAGCGTTTTATTTTATAACGCCCGCCAATGCCAAAAGCCGTGCGTGTTTGCGACACATTCAGGTCGGCCGGGCTGTTATGTTTGCCGTCGTTGGCCGAACCGCCCAGGTCGCCCAGGAAATTGGCAGAGCCAAGGGTAACAAAAACTTCTTTCCGGTACTTGGTCCATTCGCTTGGTCGCGAATACTTCTGGGCCACAGAGCTACTGGCAATAGAACAGAGTACGAAGAGGGCGTAAAGTTTTCTCATTTTATACCAAAATGCGAATAAAAATACTGTTTTTTAGGCAAACTAAAAAATAAATTTGACCGAGTAATCAATACCTAACGGTTAATAGCGGAATGGATTTTACGCAAAAAAGGTGTCGTTAAAGTTGATAAGGTACACCTTTTCGGTGGCCCGGGTCAATGCGGTGTACAGCCAGCGCATAAAGCCCTGGTTGATGTTCTCCTCTTTCAGGTAGCCCTGGTCGATAAACACCACCGGCCATTGCCCGCCCTGCGATTTATGGCAGGTAACGGCATAGCTGAATTTAACCTGCAGGGCATTGTAATAAGGGCTTTTTCTGAGGTAAGCCATGCGTATGCCTTTTGTGGGCTCATCGTTCATGTCTTCCATTACGGCATCAAACAGGGCCTTTTGCTCATCACCGCTCAGCGCCGGGTTGTCTGTAAACAAGCAGTCCGTTATGATTTTTACGGCCTGCTCGGGCAAATTGGGGTAGTCGGGAAACCGCACCAGGCAATCGCAGAAGTTGAAATTATAAAGGCTTTCGCGGCGAACAATTTTAACGATCTCGGCCATATCGCCATTGGCAATAAAACCGGCTTCACCGTTATTTTCGGGCAGCCAAAAGTAATTGTTCTTTACCACCATCATCCGGTCGCCGGTGCACAGGTCTTCCTCGTAAAGCTTGATGCGGTTGCGGAAGCTCTGGTTAAAGAGGTTGGCCCGCTTATTGCTGCGGGTGATGATGACCGTATTTTCCTCCCCATAATCCGAGATGCTGCGGTTCAGCGTATCTTCCAGGTCCTCGCCGCTCAGCCGCACCACATCGGCGGTGCACACAATGCCCGGAACACCCTCAAAACCCTGCTCCATGCTTTGCCGCAGCCGGGTGGCATTCAGCAAAATTCCGCTCTCCAGCCGCTGCCTGGCAACTTCCCTGAGCTCAAAAAAGCGAATGTTGAGGTGAAAAGCGGCTCCCAGGTATTTTTCATCCAGGGCCGGGCTTTCTTCGCTGCCCACCGGCGGCAACTGGGCCGTATCGCCAATTAAAATAAGCTTGCAGTTGTCGCCGCTGTAAACGTATTCAAACAGGTTTTCGAGCAGGCTGTTAAACAGGCTTTCGCCGCCCTGGTCGGCACCGATCATCGAGGCCTCGTCAACAATAAACAGCGTGTTGCGGTGCAGGTTTTCGGCCAGCGAAAAATACACCGTGCCGTTGGCGCCCATTTCCTTTTTAAATATTTTTTTATGAATGGTGTGGGCGGAGCGCTGCGAATAGCCGCTCAAAACCTTGGCTGCGCGGCCGGTTGGCGCCAGCAGCACGCTGCGCCATTTTACCGAGGGCAAAGCCTTGGTTACCGCCGAAATGAGGTTGGTTTTGCCTGTGCCGGCATAACCTCTTAAAATAAACACACCGCGCTCGTCGGTGTCAAAAATAAAGGAAGCTATTTTTTCGATGGCCGTTGCCTGGTCGTGCGTGGGCCTAAAGGGCAAATAACCGGGAATAAGCTGTGCAAGTGCTTCGATGGCTTTTTGTTTGAGCATGTTCCCCAAAGGTAACAAACGTGAAATTCTTTTTTTCTAAAATATGTTCACTGTTCAAACATAGTTAAAGATGATATATCAGAATAACGTTGGAATGAATAATCGCTCGTGTCGTTCTGAGTGATTTTTCCGCCCTCTTTTCAACGGAAAATGGTACCAGTGCATATACATTTGAAGTCCTGGCGTCAAATCGGTTGTGTACAGGTTAACTATTCATATAACTATGGCCTATGTGGTTTATATTAAAAGCCCGCAGCTCCGATGGTTATCGGGGCGAGGACTTGCAGGGATAGCCCGGGCCTCATAAAGCGAGCGAACAAATGATAACCCGAGGTGAGCTCTGCTTTATGGGGCAACGCCCAAATAATACGAATGGTGAAATAAATTGGTGACATCCTTTATTATAAAAATCCCACATTATTCTGAAATATTACTTATTTGAGTGCTGAAAAATAAAAAAACCGTTGTTGGTGTAACAACGGTTTTTAAAATGGCTTTAACACGTATTAAGGCAGGATAATATTGAACGTTTGATTGCCAATGGTGAGCGTGGCATTAAAATCGCAGGAGCTTACACTGCCAAAATTGATCAGGCGCTGAGGCCGGTTGCCGGGGTTATAGGCAATGGTGCCGCTGATAAACGGGTGCCTGTGCGGGCGCAATGGATCGGGAGTGCAGGTAAAATAACGCACCAGGTTGGTGGCAGTGGCCGAAAAGTTTTCGCCGTTGGCATTCACCCCGCTCGATGTGCCATTTAACTGCACCTGTGCCTGCTGCCAGTTAATGGCGGTTGATTGGCCCTGGTAACAGGCGGCGCTGCTGGTGTTGAGCAATTCTTTGGTGCGGCTGCAGCTCCAGGAAATAGTGCCGGCATTATTTGGCTTGATAATGGACACGTTGGCCGAAACCGACCAGGTAAGATTGGTGCCAGGGTTTGGCCCGTAAGGAATGCTGGCCGGTGTGGTATTGGTAATGGTTTTATTGACAATGTTTACCTGGTAACCGTCCACTGCGTAATTTTGTGATGTAATGGTCATGCTAAAGCCGGGGTTGCGGTAATAAACAGCGGTGGAAGGGGTGGAGGCCGAAAAATTGAAGATAAGCTTGCCGCTGCGGATACGGCCATCGAGGCCTGTACAGCCCGCGCCAAAATCAACGGTTACGGTTTGCGAGCCAATGCCTGTTACCGTAGCGCAGGTGGCGGCCAGCTTCAGGTCTTCGCCGCTCAGTGCCTGGTTTCCCTGGCTTCTGAAAGTGGTCAGCGATCCGTTTTCAGATACCTGGCCTCCCATTGTTTCAATGTCGTTGTCAATGGTTTCGGCAAGGTTATTATCGTTGGTAGTGGCCTGCTCCACATCCGTTTGCGGCGTTTCCGTTTCCTTCTCCTTTTTGCGGCATGCGCTTAAAGCCAGCAGGCCGGTGAGAAGCAGTGCCAGGCCTATGGTGGTATTTCTTTTTTTCATGAGTGGTGGTTTTAGTATTTATAAGCTTTGACAGGGCTTTTTCATAAAGGTTTAATCGTACTAAAAAAATATTTTTTGTTTTAAGATTATAGTAGATTTGTTTTGCAAATGTTAAGCGATGCCTATACAGTAACCAGTCTCTACGGCCAGCCGGTAGCGCCCAACGCTCCCATGTCTCTTTCTGTTGTAATAGGAGGGGGTACCTTTATGTACGCTACATTTGCCAACGGCTTTAAAACCGTGGTGGAGATATGCAGCGTAAAGCTGAATGGCACCGATGCTGAGGCAAGCCAGGATGCGGGAAAGATCTCTTTTTTAATACAGAATTTTTTTTTACACCGCAAAAAGTTTGAAAAAGTGAACATTGCCTTGCTCAACCAGCAGTTTGCACTGGTGCCCGAGGCCTATGGCAGCCACGATCCGAAAGCACTGTTGAAATTTACAAACGGAGGAGCCGTAGTGCGAACGGCCCTTAAGCATACTATAAAGGGCATACGTTTTTTATACACCGTAGAGCATGAGCTGCTGGGCTACCTCGAAAAAACATTTGCCAATGCTTCGATACGGCACGCGGGTGCTGTAAGCGCCGGGCTTTTTTATAGCCAGCACTCGCTGCTAAACAGCCAGGTGTTTGTACAGCTGCACGATACAAGCCTTGAAATAGCCATCCGGCAACACCAGGAGCTGGTGTTTTACAACGTGTTTACATACACCACCAACGAAGATATCCTGTATTACCTTTTATTTGCCATCGAGCAGTTTGGACTCGATCCCTTGCTGCTCCGCTTATCGCTGGCTGGGCAAATGCCGCCCGGCGATGAGCTGCTGAAAAGCCTGCGCCGCTACGTAAAGCAGGTTGAACTTTGTGTGTCCGATCCGTTGGTGCAATTAACGGGCGATTTGATCAGGATGCCGCAGCATTATTACTTTACACTTCTTAACCAGCACTTATGCGAATTATAGGCGGCACTCACAAAGGCAGGATTATAAAAGTGCCGGCAGGCCTGCCGGTAAGACCAACCACCGATTTTGCCAAAGAAGGCCTGTTTAATATACTGGGCAACAGGATTAATTTTGATGAAACATCCGTGCTAGACCTGTTCAGCGGCACCGGCCATATCTCGCTGGAGTTTGCATCGCGCGGCAGCGGGCTCATCACAGCGGTTGATCAGAATTTTAAATGCGTGGGTTTTTTAAGATCGGCCAGCACCGCGCTTCAATTTAATATTCATGCGGTGAAAGCCGATGTGTTTGAGTTTTTAAAACAATGCGGGCAAACCTTTGATCTTATCTTTGCCGATCCGCCTTACGACCTGGTCAATATTGCCGAGATACACCGCCTGGTAACGGAGCGTGCGCTGCTAAAGTCCGGTGGCCTGCTTATCATTGAGCACGGACCCCGCACAAATCTTGAAACATTGCAGGGGTTTATCCAGCGGCGCAAATACGGCAACGTTAACTTTAGCTTTTTTGAGCCGGCCGGTTAATCGCTGTGCTGATGCCTTCCCGATAAAGGAGACAGGAATTTGTGCAATTCGTGTAATTAGTGGCTTTATTTCAGCACGCCTGTGCTTTTGCCAATATCATCCATAATGCCTTTTATAAGCCCGGCCGTTTTTGTATCGCCGGTGGCGCGGATGTAGGTATCCGTTAAGGTCATGATATTCTGGTGATAGAATTTTTTCATCTCATCCACCGTCATGTCTTTAGTCCAAAGGTCAATCCGCAGGGTGTTGTTTTCCTTGGCATCCCAAAGGGCTATCATAGCGCTTTTGCATTCGCTTTTCTCGCCCGCGTCGGGCGCCTCCCAGCTTATTTGCACGGGCAGGTTATTCTCGTCAACAGTTACTTTAAAACTCAGTTCGGTGGTTTTCATGGATGCTTATTCTTCTATAATCGTAAATTCAATCCGGCGGTTGCGGGCGTGCTCCTCTTCGCTGCAGTTTTTTTCATCGCTGCAGTCGTTCAGCAGTTTCGACTCGCCGTAGCCTTTGCAGATAACACGTTTAGGATCGATGCCGGCAGCAGTGATGTAATTAAGAACGCTTTTTGCCCGTTGCTCGCTTAGTTTCAGGTTCTCCGCTTCACTGCCTTTGCTGTCGGTGTGCGCGCCTATCTCTATTTTAAGCTTTTTATTGGTTTGCAGCACTACCACCACTTTGTCCAGTATTTCCCTGGCTTTTGGCTTTATGATGTAGCCGCCGCTTTCAAATAAAATGTTTTCAATAATAATTTTTTTAACCGGGTTTGTTTTTTTGTTGCCCATAAATTCCAGCCAGGGGTCTTCCAGCTCTACTTCGCGCAGCCTGAAAATTTCGGCGCTTACAGGCTTGTACGAAAACCGAGTGCCTTTTTCGTGGGTCATTATTTTTATCAGGTTATAATCTTTGTTGTAAATGAGGATGTTCTTAAATACATCCAGCATGTTCTCGTTGTTTTCTGCGCTCAGGTAGAAGCGCTTTAAAAACGGCAGGTACTTAAACTTAAAGGCGCCAAAATCGTCGGTAATGGCGCTGTCAATCACCTGATAGGCATCGTTAAGCATAATTACCTTGAGCTTGCCAATGGGATTGTTGGTGTTATCGCCATAAATGGTGGCCTTCACGCTCATGGTCATTTCGGCATCGTTGAGCGACAGGTCGTTGAATTTTTTATTGTAGCCCGAGTTTATTTTGGTGGAAGCTTTTCCGCCCACCACCGTATCGAGCGAGGTAATGAATTTTTCATCCTTGTTCAGCACATCCACGCGCTCGCCGGGCGCCAGCTCAAACTTGTCCACGCTCACATAATAGTTGTTGTCTGGCTTTAGGTCTTCAAACACAAAAGTGCCGAACAAGTTGGTAGTTGTTTTTTTGAGTACGGTATTAAAGCGGTTGCACAGGTAAACCGGCTTGTTGGCAAAAAACCGCTTTTGTTTGGCCGAGGATACCACCAGCTTGCCGCCCATATTGATAGTGTAATTATTGTCAATAAGGCTTTCGATGCTGGCAGGTGCCAGTTCCCAGTAACGCGTGGCATTTTCAACCCTGGCGCTGGCAATTATATCGTGGCGCGAATTGAGCAGCACAAATTCGTTGGCGGCGGCATCAGGTTCCCTTACTTCCAGTTTCAACCGCCCAATGTCGGAAGTGTTGATGCCGGTAAATACAAAATAGCCAAAGCGGTTGGTAAAGGTGGAGCGGATCGCCTGGCCTTTTTTGTTTAAAAGAACAATGTTTTTGTTGCTTACCATTAGCCGGTGATCATTGTCCAGTACAATTTTCCCCACCAGGGTTGCCGGCGCCGGCATGGCCCGAACCGTTCGTTTTTCGGGCTGTTCGTGCACTTTCAGCACCCGGCTCCTGAACGAGGTGTTGTAAGCCGAATCATCGATCATTTTTGTGTTGCCGTCAAAAACAATGCGCTGAAAAGGATCTTTAAAAACAGTGGTGTCAATATCATCGTCGTTCCTGTCAAAAAAAGGGATGTTGAGCTCGTGCACCATTTTGTACATGTAGCGGTCTTCGGGCACATTGCCCGCCAGCACTTCGAGGTAGGTAACAGGGCTTTTGGGATTTTGAAAATAAATACGGTAGTTTTTGCCAAAATCGAGCTTTATCAAAAAATCGCTGCTGGCCTTAGTGCTTATGGTTTTAGTAACAACGCCATTTTCTTTCACCAATAGCAGCGTGTTTTTAATGGGCTCGTTATTCAGCCGGTTGTGCCCGATGATGGTAATTTGGCTGTAGAAATGTACAGGTAAAAGCAGAAAAAATAATAATGCGCGCAGGTTTCCCATTCTAAGCAGACTAAAAGTAGGATTTTTGCTCCTGTTAGCCAAAATTTTCTTTCAGGTACTTTTCAATGGTTTTTATCGATTGCCGCTCCAGCGCAGGGTGATACCGGTTTATGGAAATGGAGAGCCTGGGAATTGACAGCTGCTGCAAACCTTTGCGGTAGGCTTGGTCAACCGCAGAGAGGTATTTGCCGGCAATTTTTTGCTCGTACCCGCGTCCTCTTTTTTTGATGTTTTGCTTTAAATTTTTCATCCCTGTCTCCAGGTACACCAGCAAATCAGGTTCGGGCAGCTGGGCCAGCAGCGCATCAAAATGTTTTTTAAACAGGCGGTATTCTTTGCCAGGCAGGTTTACCCTGGCAAACCAAAGGCATTTGTAAAAGCTGAAATCGCTTACCACCATTGCCTCCGGCTGCTTAAAGCATTCAACCAGCTGCTGAAAACGGCTTATCAAAAAGCTGTACTCCACCGGAAATGCGTAAAGCTTAGGATCGGCATAAAACAAAGGCAGCATGGCATTGCCTTCCACCAGTTCAGGCAAGTAAACGGCGCCGAACTTTTTAACCAGCGCTTTGGCCAGGGTGGTTTTACCCGAGCCAATGTTACCTTCAATGCAGATATAGTGCGGTTTCGCAGGGTAGGAGATTACCTCAAGCGTATCGTTGCATTCTTTTAATAAGGCCGCGGCCGTTTTTTTTAGCACCGGGTGCACCAGCTTTTTATCGATGTCGCACAGCGGAATCAATACAAATTTTCTTAAATGCAACCGGGGATGCGGCACCTGCAGCTGCGGGCTGCTGATCACATTGTCGTTAAAAAAAAGCAGGTCTATGTCAATCGCCCGGTCGGCATTGCGGTTGCCGCTTCTTTTTCGTCCCAGCTCTTTTTCAATCTTCAGTGTTTCTTTAATCAGCTTTTCCGCCTTCAGCGGAGTTTCCAGCTCTATCACCCGGTTCAGGTATTTTTTTTGAGAGCTGCTGCCCCATGCCTCGGTTTCGTAAGTGAGCGATGTTTTGATGATTTTTCCGCCGCGGCTTTTTATAAGGCTCAGCGCCGTATTGAGGTTTTCCGTGCGATTGCCAAGGTTTCCGCCCAAACTCAAAAAAGCCCTGTTCATACTTTCTTCCTGTTTCAAATCAGTATATATGTTTAAATTTACCCAAAATACAAATATAGCAATACTGCCCGTTTCGTTCAGCAGCAGATAAACGAAACAGGAAGCGGCGCTGGAATTAAACACAGAAGGATATAATTATGAAACAATTTTTTGGAGCTTTTTTTGGATCGATTTTGGGACTGATATTGGCAACGGTTTTGGGGGTAGTGGTTATTGTAGGAATAATAAAAACAAGCATCGACAATACATTTAAGCAGGATAAGGAGGAAACCTCCATGGTAAAGCCCAACTCTGTTTTAAAGATGGAGCTCGACGGTCCGCTGCAGGAACGGCAAGCCGAGAACCCGTTTAAAGGACTGGGCAATTTGTCGTTTTTGGGAGACGATGATGGCCTGGGCTTGAACAACATGCTCAAAAAAATTGAGCAGGCCAAAACCGACAAGAACATTAAGGGAATTTACCTGGTATTTAAAAATCTTGAAGCAGGCTTTGCTTCGCTGGAAGAACTGCGCAACAGCCTCGAGGATTTTAAGCGCTCGGGCAAGTTTGTTTACAGCTATTCCGAAAACCTGGGCCAAAAAGAATATTACCTGGCATCGGCCTCCAGCAAAATTATTTTAAACCCCCAGGGCGACATTGACTGGAAGGGCCTGAGCATGCACCTCTTTTTCTTTAAAAAAGTGTTTGAAAAGCTCGACGTGGATGTGCAGGTGTTTCGCCATGGCAAATTCAAAAGTGCGGTGGAGCCTTATTTTCTTGAAAAAATGAGCGAGGCCAACCGCTTCCAGTCCGAAACGTTTTTAAACAGCATCTGGGGCACCATGCTTTCAGGCATTTCTAAAAGCCGGCGCACCAGCAGCGATGAGCTGAACAGCCTGGCCAATACCTTGCAGATCCGTTATCCGGGCGATGCTGTGGGCAAGCTGGTGGACGCTGTGAGCTATGAAGACGAGGTGCTGGCCGAGCTAAGAAAAAAAACCGGGTTGAAGGAAGATGAAAAGCTAAGGTTTGTGGAATTGAATAAGTACGAGCTGAAGGAAAAAACCGACGAGAAAGCCGCCAGCAATAAAATTGCGGTGATATATGCTAACGGTGTGATTACGGGCGGCGAAGGCGATGACGAACAGGTGGGAAGCGAGCGGCTGGTAAAAGCCATCCGCGATGCCCGTACCGATAAAAAAATAAAGGCCATTGTGCTGCGTGTTAACTCGCCGGGCGGCAGTGCGCTGGCCAGTGATGTGATATGGCGCGAAGTGCTGCTGGCCAAAAAAGCCAAGCCGCTGGTGGTAAGCATGGGCGATCTGGCAGCCAGCGGTGGCTATTACATTAGCTGTGCAGCCGACCGCATTTTTGCGCAGCCCAACACCATTACCGGTTCCATCGGTGTGTTTGGCATTATTCCCAATGTGCAAAAAGCGCTCGAGGAAAAACTAGGCATTACGGTTGACACCGTAAATACCAATAAATACAGCGATATAGGCACCGGCCTGCGCCCCATCACCAAATATGAGTACGACTTTATTCAGAACAGCGTGGAGCGCGTGTATAACACCTTTACCCAACGCGTAGCCGATGGACGCCGCATGCCGCAGGCGCAGGTAGACAGCATTGGGCAGGGCAGGGTATGGACCGGCGCCGATGCCTTAAAAATAAACCTGGTGGATGAGCTGGGGGGCATTAACGATGCGCTGGCTTATGCCGCTAAAAAAACCGGCCTTAAAGAATACAGGCTGGTGGAATTGCCAAAGCAAAAAAGCCCTTTTGATGCGTTATTGGGCAACAAGGAAATAGAAGCCCGCATTATGAAAAATAGCCTGGGTGAGTCCTATACATACATCAAACAATTAAAGAACCTGATTTCAATAAAGGGCGTTCAAACGCGCCTGCCTTTTGAAATGGTGGTGGAATAAATTCAGGCTTCAACGTCTGGTCGTTAGTCATCAGTCGCTGGTCGTTAGTCTTGCTTCCTGTTTCCTGCCCCTTTCTGTATCCTTCATCTTTTGTCTTTCGTCAGCCTCCCTTTTCCATCCTTCCATCTTCCCACTTACAATTTATTCTTCCTTTTTTTCCTGCTGGTGTTCAGGCATTGATTGGTAGATCTCCTGCCGGTTCACGGCCAGATCGTTTACCACCACAAAATCGTTGCGGTGTTTTATAATACTGAGGCCAAGGGTAGGCGAGGTGCTGAGCATATAGCCGATGTCCAGCCGGTAATCGGGGGTGTAGGCAAACTGTTTCAGCAGTTCTTTAAGTGCTTTAACGGCATTTTGATGGTGCTGCTTATAATAATTCAGGAATTGGGTCCGGTAAAAATCCGAAAACGGGAAAATAATGGCATTGGTAACGATAGCCTGGCACTCACTTTCAGGCATGTTTTTGATCATTACGGTTTTACCCACCAGCTGCGTGGCCAGCGATAATTTTTTCAGAAGGGCTTCATCAACAGGTTGAGGTTCGTGCATACACTAAAATTAGGGCTTTAAAATTACAGCTTCCGTCAGCTGAAGCCTGCTACAGAATGTAGCATTCTGAGAATAGTTAACCAACAGAAGGGTGTTTAAAAAATCAGGATGTTTTTGGAGCGTGTGTGGGTTGTGATAATATTCTAAGACGCAAGACGCAAGACGCAAGACGCAAGACGCAAGACGCAAGACGCAAGACGCAAGACGCAAATGATGGAAACAATAAACCCGAAATAAAAAACCAGGAAATCGAAGTTATTTCCCCAACGCTTTCCTCACAGCCGGCGCCACTTTGGTGCCAAACAGCTCAATGGAATGCATCAGCGCTTTGTGCGGAGGGCCGCCCACATCCACATGCGCCATAAATCGGGTAAGGCCAAAGAGTTCGTGCACGTGCAGTATTTTATCCACAGTGGCATTCACGTCGCCCACAAACAAGGCCCCGCCTTTGCTGCGGCCTGCATCGTACTGTGCCCTGCTATAAGGTGGCCAGCCGCGCTCGGCGCCAATGCGCCGCATTTGGGCAGAGTAATAAGGAAAGTACGTATCGGCAGCCGCCTGGTCGTTTTCGCCGGTGAAGGCGTGCACATGCACACCCAGCTGCATGTTGGCCAAATTGTGTCCGCTGCGCAGGTATTCTTCGCGGTAGTATTGGTAATAGGCGCTGAACTGCTGCGGATCGCCACCTAAAATAGCGATCACCATAGGCAGGCCCAGGCGTGCCGCCCGCTGCACCGATTCGGGTGTGCCACCCACGGCGATCCACACCGGTAGCTGATCGTGCGCGGCACGCGGCAATACCTGTTGCTCTTTCAACTCCGGCCGGAAGCTCCCTTTCCAGCTAATGGTGGAGCTGGCATTGATCTTCAAAAGCAGATCGAGCTTTTCTTCAAACAGGGCACTGTAATCTTTAAGATCGTAACCAAACAAAGGAAACGATTCAATAAAGCTGCCCCTGCCCGCGGTGATCTCAGCCCTGCCGTTAGAGAGGAGGTCAACCGTGGCAAAATTCTGGTACACCTTTACCGGGTCGGCCGAGCTCAGCACTGTAACCGCGCTGCCCAGCTTAATGTTTTTGGTAATAGTGGCCGCTGCAGCCAGAATAATTTCGGGGCTCGACACGGCATAATCTGGCCGGTGGTGCTCGCCAATGCCAAATGCATCAAGGCCCACCGCGTCGGCCAGTTCAATTTCCTTCATCAGCTCGCCAATGCGTTGCTGCGGGGGCTGGCGTTTGCCTGTAGCTTCGTTCAGCCCCAGGTCGCCAAACATACTTATGCCTAATTCCATATTATTTTTTATGTGATGCGTGTAATAATTTTTGATACAGGGCGTCCATGTCGCTGCAGAGCCTTTGGTAGCCGAATTTTTTAAACACATTGCCGCCGGCCAGCTCCGCTTTTTTCGAAAGCGTGTCAAAATTCACAACGGCATTCAGCAGGTTGTTTTTATAAGCGGCGGAATCTTCCGGCTCAGAAAGCGTTCCGCAGGCCGGATCCAGGATGTCCTGTATGCCTCCCACATTGGTGCTCACAATTAATTTGCCAGCCGCCTGCGCCTCGATCAGGCTCACCGGCGTGCCTTCGTTCATTGAGCTCAGGGCTACAATATCAAGCCCCGGCAGTGCGGTGTCCACCTCTTTGATCCAGCTGGTGAAAATAAATGTAGCGTCATCGTTGGTGCTATGCGTCCAGCGCAGCTGCTTCTGCTCAATATAACCGGTCAGCTCCTGCTTTATGTCGCCATCGCCGATAATCAGCGCTTTGATTTTTTTATCGGATGAGCGCAGCACAAATTCAATGGCATCGATAAACAGTCGGTGGTTTTTAATGGGCGCCAGCCGGCCGATAATGCCAATGGCGAGTTCGTGCTCTTTTATACCATAACGGTTTCTAAACTGACGGCGATTCTCCTCCCGGTTTTTTGTAAATCGGTCAAGGTCAAAGCCAAGCGGAATCACGCTTACTTTTTCAGCGGCGCAAATGCGGTGTGTTTCGGCCAGCTCTTTTTTTTGCAGGTGGCTGATGGCCACAATGGCGGTGCTTTTGCGCGCCAGGTAACGCTCTATGAATTTAACAACGGCTGTTTTCAACGGCGAAAAATAGCCGTGAAACACATGGCCGTGAAAGGTATGCACAATTACCGGCACCTTGCAGCTGGCTGCGGCCAGGCGGCCCACAGCCCCGGCCTTGCTGGCATGCGTATGTACGATGTCGGGCTTAAATTCTTTGATCAGGCGCTTTATTTTACGGTAGGCAAAATAATCGGCCAGGGGATTGATGCTGCGCCGCATTTCTTCCACCAGCACCGGTTGCAGGCCCAGTGATTGCGGGATGTAAAGCGAGCTTTCCTCGCCCTTTTCTTCGGGCCCGCCTATTAAAAATGTATCGTACCCGGCTGGCAAATAACGGCTCAGGTAGGAAACATTGTAAGTGATGCCGCCCAGGTTAAACCGGTTAATGATGCGGAGTACTTTTGGCATTTGGTGGTTGCATAATGGTGATCTGTGCTTGCGCAAGCCGTTTTTGGCGTTTCGGCCGGATTTAAAAATATCCAGTATTTACAAGGTATACAGGGCATTTTTCACCAGCAAAAAACCAGGCTGCGCAATTCCGCACATTTTGGTGGTAAATATAGTTTTTCGTATGTTTATAAAATAATTGTAACAGGCACTTGTTTTGAACATGCTTAAAAAAATAATTCTCTGGGCAGGCGTGTTGTCCATGCATTCTATTTTCTCGCAACAGCTCCGGTTTAAGCATATCACCAGCGAAGACGGGCTCAGCACCAATTACATCACTTCCATCATTCAGGATGACCTGGGCTTTATGTGGTTTGGCAGCCAGGATGGCGTAAACAAGTACAACGGATACACCGATCATATCAAGATCTTTAAGAACGACCCCACTGACGAGAACTCTCTTTCCAACTCCGAGATCACCACCCTGGCGCAAATGCGCAAAGACCTTATTTTGGTGGGCACACGTGAGGGACTGAATTTTTTTAATCCCTACACCGAAAAGTTTTCGCGCCTGCAAAATGTGGATGGCAGGCTGAATGCCAAGGTTAACGT
Organism: Bacteroidia bacterium; assembly: GCA_044221905.1. GTDB lineage: Bacteria > Bacteroidota > Bacteroidia > B-17B0 > Aurantibacillaceae > Aurantibacillus. Next base: position 237,453 of record JBGAOE010000001.1, on the reverse strand, counting down.
GATTTTCCAGCAGGATTCGGCCAATGCCCTGGTGGGCACCGAAGAAGGACTGTTTGTGGTAAACCTGTCGAGCAAAACCATTAAGAATCCCTTTTTTAAGGGCGCCGAAAAAATGAACGTGAGCTGCATTGAAAAAGTGAACGGCATCATTTACATCGGCACCATGGGCAAGGGCTTATGGCGTTTGCAAAACAACCGGCTCAGCCCCGTGCAGTTTGTAATGCCCGACCTGTTTAAAGTAGCACCCGAAGAGCTGCAATCCATCACACACATTGGGCAGTACGGCAATAAGCTGTACCTGGGCACTTTTGGTTTCGGTATTTTTAAGGTGGATGCACGCGATTTTGAAATCGAGAAAAAAATCTCCTTTGCAAAGCAGGAGGAGGCATCAAACAGTGTGCGCAACTTTGTCATTAAAAACAATAAAATATATGCCGCCACCCGTTTTGGTGTGATTGTGTACAACATGATCAGCGAAGAGGTCAACGTATATTCGAAGCAGGAGAACTCATTTTCGCTCAATTCAAATGCCTGCATTGCTATTTTTCTGGATAATGAAAGTAACTTCTGGGTAGCTACCGACCTAGGTGGGGTTAACGTTTCTTTTTTCCAATCGCTCAAATTCCCTAACTCTACGCTGAATTACGAAACAGAGTATAATAATATTTATTCCTTTTATGAGGAAAAAAGAGGATCGGTGCTGCTGGGAAGTGTTAAAGCCATGCACAGCCTCGATTTGCAAACAGGTCAGGCCATCAGTTATGCAAACATATTGGGATCGAACACGGTGTTATCTATTGCAGAGGAAAGCGACAACATTATTTGGATAGGCACCTGGGGAGGCGGCATTTTTCGCTACGATAAAACCTCCCGCAAGTCTCAGAATTTTTTAAGCAATAAGTTTGGTGGCACTATTGTGTGCTTAAAGATCCACAATGGGGCCCTGTATGCAGGTTCGGTGGGAGATGGCCTCTTTAAAATAGACCTGGCGACTTTTGAGGTAACTAATTTTGGCGTGAAGGATGGCTTGCCCAATCCCAGCATCAACAGCATTTTTTTAGATTCAAAAAAAAATGTATGGCTGGGCACCTACGATGGCGGCCTGGTAAAAATGAAAGGTTTTGACCGCAACGGGAAACTGCCGGTTGAAAAAGTATACAGCAACAAGGGTAAGCACGGCCAGGTAGCCTCCAACATTATTTTTAGTGTAAATGAGGATAAAACCGGTAATATTTGGGCCGCTACAGCCACCGGTTTGAGCAAGCTGATGCCCAATGGCTCGTTCTATAATTTTTATGAGAAGGATGGGCTGTCTAATACGTATTTATATTCCATCCTCGAAGACAGCCTTCATAATTTCTGGATGAGTTCCAACGGAGGCATCATTCGCTTTAACCCTTTGCAAAACGAAAAAGAGATCACCTTTAAGAATTATGGCATTAAAGATGGCCTGGTGAATACCGAATATAACATGGGAGCGGCTTTTGTTGGCAAATCGGGTTATATGTATTTTGGCGGTTCCAAAGGGTTTAACGCTTTTCGCCCTTCGGCCATCAAAGATAACCTGCACGCCCCCAGCGCTTATATCATTGGCTACACCCGCGGGGGCAACCCGGTTGAAACAGATTCGCTGATCACCTATAAAAAACATCTGGAGCTCTCGTGGTCCGAGAATTTTTTCCAGTTCGAGCTGGCGGCTTTGGATTATACCGATCCTTCCAAAAACAAATTCCGCTATAAGCTCGAAGGGTATGACGATGACTGGTCGGCCCCAACCAGCATACGTTATGTTTCGTACAGCGGCTTACCCGGCGGCGATTATGTGTTTAAGGTAAAAGCTGCCAACAGCGATGGGATCTGGAATGAGAAAGTTTACGAGATAAGCATTACGGTGGTGCCGCCCTTCTGGAAAACCAAGTGGTTTTACCTGCTGGTGATTGTGGTGGGCGCGGGCGGTATTTATGGCTATACGCAGTACCGCACCAAAGCCATTAAGAAAGAAAACAAGCTGTTGGAAAACAAAGTGGCCGAGCGCACCAAGGAGCTGGAAGAAAAGAACCGCGACATCACCAGCAGCATTGAGTATGCCAAGCGTATCCAGGAGGCGATCTTACCATCCAAAGAGCACATCTTTAAAAAGCTCAATAAGGTATTTATTCTTTATCAGCCAAAGGATATTGTAAGCGGCGATTTTTACTGGTTTGCAGAAAAAACGGGCACTAAAATTTTTGCCGTGGTGGATTGTACAGGACATGGCGTGCCGGGCGCCTTTATGAGCATGATCGGGCATAACCTGCTGCACCAGATTGTGATTGAAAAGGGCATTGTGGATCCTGCAGAGATATTGAACAACCTGCACAAAGGCATTCAGCAATCGCTGCGCCAGGGGCGCAACGAGATCAACACCAACGATGGCATGGATGTATCCATCATTACCATTAATGACACCCTGCGTGAAGTGAAGTGGGCGGGTGCTAACCGGCCGCTGGTGCTGATTGATGCCAATGGAAATTTTACCAAATTTGATGGCAATAAATTCCCGGTAGGCGGCGCACAGCTCGAAGCCGACCGTGTGTTTACCACGCACCTGGTCGACATCAAAATGGCCTCAATGGCCTATATGTTCTCTGATGGTTACGCAGATCAGTTTGGCGGCGAAAAGGGAAAAAAATTCATGGTGAAACGTTTTCACGACCTGCTGGCCAACATTCATTTATACCCCGCCGAGGAGCAGCGGCGAATTCTTTACGATCACTTCCAGACCTGGCGGCAAAATCACGAGCAGGTGGATGACGTATTGATTGTTGGGATTGAGATTTAAATTAATTTAGTATATTTGCCTAAACTGTTTAGTTTTTGTAAATGAAAAACCCTTTACGAATCATCCTTGGCCTCTCTTTTACGGCCCTTGTAACTTTTACCGGCTGTCATAAAAACGAAACCACCGAGGTGGATAACGAAACCCAGTCGGCGGTAGATAACGCCGTGGCCGACCAGGAGTATATGGCCATTGTGCCGGCAACCAACAGCCACGCAATTAATACCAAAGGAACCGGTGCTCAAAACAGAACGATGGCATTGTGTGATACGCTTACCCAAATTAGCGGAGATACGCTGTGGGGATTGCCAGGTCATATTTCTGATGCAACCTACACCATGAATATTTCCAATGCGGCCTGTGCCAGAACCTTGGCCGACGGCCGTTTCAGAACTGGTTCGTTATGGGTTCGTTTAACCGGCAGAATCAGGAACGCGGGATCCAAAATGATCATCAAGCTGCTGAACTACAAGGCAGGAACCGTTACCTACTCATGCGACAGCATGGTAGTAACAACCGTAGCATCCAACACGCTTTACACCACTTTTAATATTACCTTAACCAACGGCCTGTGCAAAGGCAGTATTTTTAATCCCTGGACGATCAAATACAGCCTTAACCGCACCATTACCGTGTATCCGCGCGGGCTAAACGGCAGCGGCACCTCGGCGGTTACATACATATACGGCACCGCCTCGGGCACCAACCGCACAGGCCGCGATTTTACGGTTGACATTCCCGTGGGCTCGCCGCTGGTTAAAATAGCCTCCTGCGAATATATTTCGAGTGGCGTGATGAGCCTTACGCCAAAAGATTTTGCCACACGCACCATCGATTTTGGCTACAGCATTGCACCTGCTCCCAATGGAGGATGCGACGAGGACGCCTCTTTTACGGTAAACAACAACACAGTTGCATTTAAACTAAAATAGTTTATTTTTACACTCTAATAAATTGTAAGGCTTGGCTATAGTGGATGTTTTTGACATATACGACAAAATGGAGCAGAATAATATTTTGCTCTCGTTCAAAGGCGAAATCACATCCGATCTGCTTACCTCTATTCTCCAGATCATGGAAAATAAAATGGAGAATATGCAGGAGGAGCCTAAGATGAAAAAAAAGGTGTACAACGTGCTGGTGGAGTGCCTGCAGAATTTGTATCACCATCTGGATGAAGTGGCCGAAGCCGATAGCGAACGTGTAAGATCGGCTATTTTTATGATCGGCAAAATGCAGGGCAGCTATTCGATCATCACCGGCAATTATATTTTAAAAGAAAACATTAACGGATTAAAAAACCGGCTCGACGAAGTGAATGCGTTAAGCAAGGAAGAGCTGAAGGAATATTACAAAAAAGTTTTAAATAACGGAGAAATGTCGCTCAAGGGCGGCGGCGGGTTAGGAATGATAGACATTGCCCGCAAAACGGGTGAAAAATTAGAATATAATTTTTTGGAAATTGACAATAAAGTTTCTTTCTTTACACTTAAAATCAAAGTATCAAATCAAAATTAAAATAATTATGGAAAAATATACTATCGAAGGCACACCAAAAACACCAAGCATCAATTTTGATTTAAATGGTGGCGTACTAGAAGTAAAAGGCCGTTCAATTCCAGAAAACTCAATTGAATTCTATAAACCTTTGGTAGATGCGTTGGATAAATATGCTACGGCGGCAAAAGCGGTTACCACCGTAAATGTGCAGCTCGAATACTTTAATACCTCTTCATCTAAATGCATTCTGGATGTGTTTAAAAAGCTTGAGGGCATTAACAAGGGCGGTAGCGCAGTAACCATTAACTGGCACTATGAGGAAGATGATGAGGACATGCTGGAAGCCGGAGAAGACTATCAGGCCATTATTAATGTGCCTTTCAAAATGATTATGGTTAACGAATAATTTTTGTTTTTCACTCAAAAAAACCCTGCCCCGGCGGGGTTTTTTTATTATATTTGTTCCCCTTAAATTAACACTAACTAAATGTCAGCTAAAATTTCAGAATTACTGGGCGCTAACGCAGACAGCCTATTGGGTCATACCTGCAAAACCATTACCAAAGAACACCTGCATTTACCGGGAAACGATTTTGTGGACCGCATATTTTCTCCCTCCAACCGCAACCCGCAGGTATTAAGAAGCCTGCAGCAGCTTTACAGCACCGGTCGCCTGGCCGGCACCGGCTACATGAGCATATTGCCGGTTGACCAGGGCATTGAGCACAGCGCCGGCGCAAGCTTTGCGCCAAACCCCATCTATTTCGACAGCGAGAACATTGTAAAGCTGGCGATTGAAGGCGGCTGTAACGCTGTGGCTTCCACTTACGGCGTGCTGGCCTCTGTGGCCCGCAAATACGCTCACAAAATTCCTTTTATTGTTAAGATCAATCACAACGAGTTCTTAACCTATCCCAATAAATTTGACCAGATCATGTTTGGCTCTGTGGAAGAAGCCTGGAACATGGGCGCTACTGCAGTGGGCGCCACCATTTATTTTGGCTCGCCCGAATCGTCGCGCCAGATAGTGGAAGTGGCGCAGGCTTTTGAGCGTGCACACGAGCTGGGCATGGCCACTATTTTGTGGTGCTACACGCGCAACAACGGCTTTAAAAAAGACGGCGTGGATTATCACACCGCAGCCGATCTTTCATCGCAGGCCAATCACCTGGGCGTAACCATCCAGGCCGATATCATCAAACAAAAACTTTCCGACAAAAACGGCGGCTATACCGCCATTAACTTTGGTAAAACACACGCCAAAGTATATTCCGAGCTTAGCACCGATCATCCGATTGACCTGTGCCGCTACCAGGTGGCCAACTGCTACATGGGCCGCATGGGTCTTATTAACAGCGGTGGCGAAAGCAAAGGCGCCAGCGACCTGGCCGAGGCCGTTACCACAGCCGTGATCAATAAGCGCGCCGGTGGGCAGGGTCTCATCAGCGGCCGCAAGGCTTTTCAAAAACCGATAAAAGAAGGCGTGGGCCTGCTCAATGCCATTCAGGATGTATACCTGGACAAGGCAATAACGATCGCATAGCAATTTTAAATTTTAAATGTTGAATGTTAAATTTCATCCAACACAATTTAATTTATAATTCATAATTCATAATTCAACATTCAAAATGGGTTGGTTCAAACGATTAAAAGAAGGCATTACCACTTCTACAAAAGAGAAGAAAGAAACCCCGGAAGGATTGTGGTACAAGTGCCCTTCGTGCAAAAAGATTCATACCGCGCAGGATCATGCGGCCAATAAATATGTGTGTTCTGAATGCGGCCACCACGAGCGCATTGGCAGCAAAGAGTATTTTGAGATCATTTTTGATAACAACCAGTTTACCGAGCTGCACGAGAACCTGGTGAGCGGCGATCCGCTTCACTTTTCAGACACTAAAAAATACACCGACCGCTTAACCGACACCATTCGTAAAACAGGCCTTAAGGACGCCCTGCGCAGTGCTTACGGCCAGGTAAACGGACAAGACCTGGTGGTGTGCTGCATGGACTTCAATTTTATTGGCGGCAGCATGGGGAGTGTGGTAGGTGAAAAAATTTCGAAGTCTATCGACTTTTGCCTTAAAACCAAATCGCCCCTGCTGATCATTTCAAAAAGCGGTGGGGCGCGTATGATGGAGGCGGCCTTTTCGCTGATGCAAATGGCCAAAACTTCGGCGAAGCTCACCCAGCTGGCCCAGCAAAAAATTCCTTATATCTCGCTGCTTACCGACCCTACCACGGGTGGCGTAAGCGCCAGCTATGCCATGCTGGGCGATTTGAACGTGGCCGAGCCCGGCGCGCTGATTGGCTTTGCCGGCCCGCGCGTGGTAAAAGAAACCATCGGCAAAGACCTTCCCAAAGGCTTTCAAACCGCCGAATTTTTGCTGGAGCACGGTTTTCTGGATAAGATCATCGTGAGAACCGAGCTTAAGGAAAAGCTGAGCACCCTGCTTAAATTCTTCAAAAACTAAACTCTTTTAGTTAAGTTGCTGGTTTTAAGTTGGTTACTTCTAGGAAGTGACCCAACTTTTCATTATCTTTATTCGTATTAACAATAAAGAGCTAACAGCGCTTATGAATATTCAGCCAAAACTGATTGCATTGTGTATCAAGCAGGACCGTAAGGCTGAATATGAATTGTATAAACTCTCGTATAGTTATTTAATGAGCATTTGCATCCGGTATTCAAAAGACAGGGATACTGCTTCGGAAATACTGAATATCGGCTACCTGAAAATACTCAGGAACATTGGCAGCTATAAGCCTGAAATTCCATTTAAAGCCTGGATCAGGCGCATTATGGTAAATACGCTCATTGACGAATACAGGAAGAACAAGCGTGAAAAAGAAAAGATTTCCTACGTTGAAAATTATTTTGATTCAACAGATTTTTCGGAAGTGAACGAGGCGCTGGGCAAGTTCAGCATCAGCCAGATTTACCAGGAGATAGACAAGCTGCCGGAGGCCACACGCAAGGTGTTTAACCTGTTTGTGATAGACGGATACTCGCACAAAGAGATCAGCGAGATGCTGAACATCAGCGAAGGCACTTCGAAGTGGCACCTGAATGCCGCCCGCCAGAAACTGAAAGAACAAATAGAAAGTAATATATTAACCCGGATATAGTGCCATGAGTTTTGAAGAAGAATTTGACAGGATCATAAAGCAGAAGGCTGAAGAGGCCGGCTTCCCCTTTGATGAGAAGAACTGGGAGAAGGCCCGTGGCATGCTAGATGCAGAAAGAACTGCCGTGGGCGCCAAGAGCCTTAGCCGGGTGTATTTGCTGGCGCTGCTGGTTTTGGGCCTTGGCACGCTGGCCTGGTTTATTTTGCCGCTAAGCAACACGGCCATTGCCGATAAAAAAATAGCAGCTGCTAAAGCGCCGGTAAAGGCCGAAGACCGCAACCTTACTGCCGATGAGGCTTCGTACTACCAGATCATTAAATCGGCCCCGGCTGCAACGGCCGATCCGGCAACGGCCCGTACCAGAGCTTCCGTTTCAAAGAATCACTCAGTGCCCGAAGCAGCCACTCATACGGCTACAGCAGCAAGCCCTGCAAAAAGCGAAGCATTGATTGTGCGTGCCGACAATAAAGAAACAACCTTGCAAACACCTGCACAGGAAAATGCAACCGTTGGCGAGCTGCCTGCTGCTGATGGAAAAACGAATGAAAACATAACAGCCAATCCCTTGCAAAATACAGCGCCTGTCATTCAGGTAACACCTGTTGAAAACAACAACAGGGTTATAAGCAATGTTCAGGCAACCAACGATGCTGCAGTGGATCCACAGGAAACACCAGCCCAGGTTCCTGCCGCCGAAGCGATGGCTTATGAGCCCCTGAGCCCTGTTTACACAGGCATACCCGCTGTTGCCCATGAGCTTATGCCGGTGCCTTTTTATACCATCAAAGATTATGACGATGACTACTATCATCAGAAAAAATTCAAAACCCATTTTATGAATGTGGAAGCCGGCGCAGCCTATTTAGCTGGCTGGGATGTAAAGGGGGGAAAAGACGGGAAGGGGTTTAACTGGTTTGCAGGCATTAACTACGGCGTGTACCTCTCTAAAAAAATAAGCATTGGCGCCGGTTTGCAGGCTTATAACATTGGCCACATCAGCAAGCCTTTTTACACCAATGTAAAAACCGAATATGGCTTTGGCTCAGCCAGCACGTTTACCGTTATAACCACCACCTCGCTGTTGTATGCGGCTGTGCCTGTTAAGCTGGGCTACCAGCTGAATGCACAAAACCAGCTGGGCCTTGGAGTAAACATGGCCATGCTGGTAAACGCCCGCAACCAGGTTGAAACTTACGGCACCTCTGATAACGTAGCTGCGGTTAAAACCAAAAACAGCGGTGTGTACCATGGCGTAAACACCAATAATATTATGCTGAGCGCTTTTTATAAAACCCAGGCGGGCAAGCGCCTTTGCCTGAATGCAGAGGTTATTTGCGGTGTTTCCGATATATTCAGCAACCTGGCGGCAACCAATAATGAACGGGCTTTGGGATTAAGATTGGGCCTGCAATACACCCTATTTGACAAGTAACTATGAAAAGGACCACGCTATACAGCTTTCTTGCAATTGCACTTATTCTGAACTCCTGCAAAAAGAAAGATCTGCCACCCAAGGAGGAGGAAAGTTCGCCCGTATTTTATTTTAAGGGCAATGTAAACGGCGTGCCGGTGAGAATAGATGCCGGTATCAACGATTATTACATGAGCGCTTCGCACTACCGCGATGCCAACAACGTATTTGTATACAAAGCCGAGCTCAGGCAGGCTTCGTGCACGGCCAACTGCGGGTATGCGCTTTCCGTTCTTATCAACGACGCTAAATTTTCGACCGTTTATACGGGAATAAATGTAGACAGCGGCCTGGCGCTGGGCAAGCATAATTTTAACGACGGCAGCAATGCACCGCGTTATTACACCGGCAGCTTCAAGCCGCGCACTATTTCAATAGGCACGCAGTACGAGTGGCATTTTAGCGACGGAACGGTTTATTACAACGCAAACACTTCCAAACAGCTGGAGGCGGATAAAACCTATACCGTGGTTTTATACACCAATGATCCCCAGGGCTGCATCACATCGCATAAGAGCATTTTTAAAGCCGGTAATCCCGTTCAGGCCAATATCAGTGCCTCTTACCAATCCGGCAAATTTTATTTTTCGGTTGACAGCCCAAGCGGCAAACCGCCCTATAACTACTTATGGGAATTTGGTGACGGGGCAACCTCCACGTCACCCAACCCCGATCACGCATTCCAGCAGCAAAACAGTACCACCCGTCTAACCCTTACCGACGCCACCGGTGCCAGCTGCACCAGTTATTTTCAGATAAACGGCGACAACTCCTGCGAGTCGAATTTTAAAGGAAGCCTGGCACCCGTGCCTAATACGGCCGCGTTATCGGCCATTACCGTGCTGGTAACCGATCAAAACGGAAACACGTACTCTTCCAGCAGCCTGCCACAGCCGCAGGACAGCAAGTTTGAGATCGTTTCGGTGGAGGAATATAAAACCAACGAGCGCAACGACCGCACCCGGAAACTTTTGATCCGCTTTAACTGCAGCTTAACCAGCTCCGCCGGCCCGGTAAACATTACCGACGGTGAAGCGGTAATAGCGGTTTCGTACCAATAAAAAAAATATTTTTTCACCCAACCTCTGGCTCCCGGTCAGCGTTATATATACAGTTAGTGGGCCCACAAGGCCAAAATAGTGTTAAGCTTTAGTGTTAAAGCGGAAAAATCCCCTCACCGAATTCAGGAGGGGATTTTTTTTATGGATGTGTCCCACAAAGGTCAAACGCTGAGCAGCATCAGTGCCGACATGGCCATCATCGCTGTGTTTTCGATCACGGTAACCACGCTCATGGGCAGGTTAAACACCGCACCCAGGCAGGCACATTGAATACGGTGCCCGCTCAAAACGCTTTTAAGCACGCCCACGCTGCCTATTGCCATTAATATCAGGGCTACCAGGTTTAAAACCATATTTTGGGGCATTATCACATAACCCAGCCCAAGGCCCAGCTCTAAAAAGGGGTATACGTAGCCCCAGCCTCTAAGCCGGGTGGCAATCACATCGTACATGGCATAGCTGCCGGCAAATGCAGAGAGGCTGAGCAGCTTGAAAAACGAAAAAACAAGAAAAAAACCGGCCATGAACGATCCCATGGCCTGCATCCGGTTAAAGCCCTGCGGATTGTAAGCCGTGAGAACCGATACAATTGTGATGAATGCAAAAATGAGCAGTATAGGCCTGTAGGTGGCTGCCCAGCTTTTGGCCTGTTCGGCGCTTTCGCTGTGATGCAGGGCCGAAATCCTGTATTTTGAACTTTCGCCGCCCAGCGCCTGCTGCAGCCTGGCCAGCGGAATGTGCGACTCCATGGTAATGGTAACTGTATTTTCTTTTTCAGAAACTTCGGCGGCGGTGAGGCCGCTGAGCATCAGCAGCCTTCCTTTTACATCGGCCCCGCAGCCGCTGCAGGTAATGCCCGATAGGCGATAAGTATGTGTCATAACTGGTGTAGTTTGGTACTACAAAGTTATTTCGTGTGGCCGGCAAGGGCGTTACGTAATTTTAGAGATGATTTATAACTTTTACAGTTCCTCTATGTTTTTACGCTTGCGCTCTTTCAGCGATTTGTAAAACGTGGGCGTAAGGCCTGTAACTTTTTTAAACTGGCTCGAAAGATAAGCCACGCTGCTATAACCCAGGGCGTCGGCAATTTCTGAAAGCGAAAGCTCGTTGTATACCAGCAGCTCTTTTACCCTTTCAATGCGCTGGGCAATAAAATATTTTTCGATGGTGGTGGCCTCCACTTCCGAAAACAAATTGCTCAGGTAGGTGTAATCGTAATGCAGCTTATCGGCCAGGTAGTGCGACAGGTTGATCTTAAGCGAATGTTCGGAATGATGCACCAGCTCTACAATGTGATTCTTTATTTTTTCAATGATCCTGGCTTTTTTATCGTCAATCAGTTCAAAGCCCAGGTTTTTCAGTCTTTTGTTTAATGTCTCAAGCTCATCTTTGCCAGGGTTGTTGCGCAGCTCCGCTTCGCCCAGCTCCACATAAGCGGGTGTAAACCCCGCTGTTTTCAGCTCCTGCTCCACCATCATTTTGCAGCGGCTGCACACCATATTTTTTATGTAAAGCTTCATTTTTGCGGTTTTTTATGCCAGCGCTAAGGTAAAGAGAATTAATAAAGTCTGTTGCCCGGCGCTATTATCCTAATAAGACAAAAAGAATCAAAACATTCCTGTTAAAAACATTGTTTATCGTATCGTTAGGTATCCTTCGATTAAAGGTACTTTTATGCGAATGAACAGGTCTTTTGTTGTTTATATATCGCTATTGCTGTTTGCCGTGGCTTCATTCAGCCCGCCAAGGGTAAGAACCGAGCCCGAGTTTATTACCTTGCAAAACAGGTGGGTGGATTCGGTGTTTAACGCGCTGAGCCCGGCCGAACGGTTGGGGCAGTTGTTTATGGTGGCTGCTTACAGCAACCGCGACCTGAAGCATGCCCGCGAGATCCGCGACCTGGTTGTAAATTACCGCATCGGCGGCCTTATCTGGATGCAGGGCGGGCCGGTGCGGCAGGGCAAGCTGGCCAATTATTACCAAAGTATTGCCAAAACACCGCTGCTGTACAGTATTGATGGGGAATGGGGCCTGGCCATGCGGTTGGACAGCACGCCTAAATACCCCAAACAAATGACCCTGGGCGCCATTCGCAACGACTCATTGATTTATGATATGGGGCGCCAGATAGCCCGCGAATGCAAGCGCATAGGGCTTCATGTGAATTTTGCACCGGTGGCCGATGTAAACAACAATCCCCTTAACCCGGTGATTGGCATGCGCAGCTTTGGCGAGAATAAATACAAAGTGGCGCACAAGGCTTTTATGTATATGCAGGGCATGCAGGATGAGCACGTGATGGCAAATGGCAAGCATTTTCCGGGGCACGGCGATACCGAAAGCGACTCGCACAAAACACTGCCTTTTATGAGCCATTCGGCAGAAAGGCTTGACTCGCTGGAGCTTTATCCTTTCCGCTATTTATTTGATAAGGGCCTGGCCAGCATTATGGTGGCTCACCTAAGTATCCCCAGCCTCGACACAACGCCCAATCTTCCTTCAACCCTTTCGCCCCGGGTGGTTACCGACCTGCTGAAAAATAAAATGGGCTTTAAGGGACTGATATTTACCGATGCCCTGAATATGAAAGGAGCCTCTAAATTTTTTGGCCCGGGCTTACTGGATGTAAAAGCCCTCATAGCCGGCAATGATATGCTGCTGTTTAGCGAAAACGTGCCAAAAGCCATTGAAGAGATCAATAAAGCCATTAAGGAAGGAAAGATCAGCCAGCAGGATATTGACATGCGCTGCAAAAAAATATTGCAGGCCAAATACTGGTGCGGTTTAAATGCCAAGCAGGAAATTGTAACGCGCCACCTTTACCGGGAAATTAATACGCCCGAAAGCGCCCGGCTGAATGACAGGCTGGCCCAGGCGGCCATTACCGTATTAAAAAACGAGCAAGGCATGCTGCCCTTAAAGCTGAACGATAACCTAAAAATTGTAGAGGTATCGCTTGGTGTTGAGGAGAAGAACGACCTGTTTTCGGTGTTTAAAGATTATACGCGCGTAATGCATGTGGGATTAAAGCACACCGCCAAAGCCGCTGAAATTGATTCGGCTTTTAAAAAAATTAATGGCGCCGATGTGGTGGTGGTGCAGCTGAACGGTACCACGCTGAAAGCAGACAACAATTATGGCGCCGGCACGCAAAGCCTGAGGCTGATGGACTCGATTGCCCGGCTAAAGCCTACGGTGCTGGTGTTATTCAGCAACCCTTACCTGCTTAATAAAATAAACACTCTTGATAATTTCAAATCGGTGGTGCTGGCGTATGAATATCTTCCCTCACTGCTCAGGGCCTCGGCCAACGTATTGTTGGGCTTTAGCCGCGCCGATGGCCGGCTGCCGGTAAGCACCCTGCATTTTAAAAGCGAAAGCGGCCTGGTAATGGAAGCATCGGAGCTTTCGATGGAGCGTGCGCTGGCAGAGGAGCGCAAAAAAAAAAGATTTAATGCGGTAGACAGCATTGCCCTGTGGGGCATACAGGAAAAAGCGTATCCGGGCTGCCAGATTGTGGCCATGCAGGATGGCAGGATTGTTTACCAGAAATCGTTTGGCAGCTATACCTACGACGATGATGCAAAGCCGGTTGACAATGGCACTATTTACGACCTGGCCAGCATTACCAAAATAGCCTCTTCATCACTGGCATTGATGAAGCTTGAATCGGAACAAAAGTTTGATTACACCAAAACACTGGGTTATTACCTGCCGTATTTAAAAGGCTCTGATAAAGAAAACCTGGTGATTGAGGACATTCTTTCACACCAGGCTGGCTTGCCGGCCTGGATTCCCTTTTACCTGCGCACCCTTACCAAAAAAGACGAATACAAAAAAGGATATTACAGCCCGCACGCATCGGCAGCCTTCCCGGTGCCCGTGGCTAAAAACCTGTATGCCAAAAAAAGCTTCCGTGACACGATTTACAGGCGCATTGTCGCAGCCAGGATGGATCCTCCGGGCAAATACCTTTACAGCGATGTGGGTTATTATTTTATGCAGCAGATCATTGAAAAGCAGTCGCACCAGAGCCTGAACGATTATGTAAAAAATATTTATAGTCAAATAGGCGTGAGCCTCACGTATTTGCCGCTCAACTATTTTTCGGTAACCCAGATTGCACCCACCGAAAACGACACCAAATTCAGAAAACAGGTAATACAGGGGTACGTGCACGATCCCGGGGCGGCGTTGCTGGGTGGTGTAGCCGGCCATGCCGGCCTGTTTGGCAATGCTGCCGATCTGGCCCGGGTGATGCAGCTTTATTTAAACAAGGGGCGGTGGGATGATGTTCAGATCCTGGACAGCAATGTGGTGAAGGATTTCACGTCCTGCCATTTTTGTCCCGATAACCGTCGCGGCCTTTGTTTCGAAAAACCCGAAGCAGATCTTAAAAAAGACAGTCCCGTTATTGCCGATTGCAGCGCCGATAGTTTTGGCCACAGCGGGTTTACGGGAACCTTTGCCTGGGCCGATCCTAAAAACAAATTGATTGTGGTTTTCCTGAGCAACCGCGTGTATCCCAGTGCCGACGAGAATAAGCTGGCCAAGCTGGGCATTCGCGGAAAAATACACAAGGCGTTTTACGATGCCGTTAAAAATTAAAAATAGAGCCTGTGAAGCTGTTGATCTTAACACAGTATTTTCCGCCCGAAGTTGGAGCTCCTCAAAACAGGCTGTTTGAGCTGGCAATACGCCTGCAGAAGCTTGGAGTTGAAATCACCGTGTTAACGGCTATGCCCAACTATCCGCAAATGGAAATTTATGCGGGGTACGCCGGCAAAAAATATCATTACGAGGAAATAGAAGGCATACCGGTGCACCGCAGCGCTATTTATGTTTCCAAAAAAAAATCGGTGGTAGCCCGCCTGCGCAATTATTTTTCATTTGTGATGTCGAGCGCATTCACCGGCAATAAGCGCCTGGGCCGCTTTGATTTTTTATTGTGCGAGTCGCCGCCATTGTTTTTGGGTTACAGCGCCCGGTTTTTAGCCCGCCGCAAAAAAGCCCGGCTTATTTTTAATGTGAGCGACCTATGGCCCGAAAGTGCTGAAAAGCTGGGCGTAGTAACTAACCGGCGCCTGCTAAAGCTGGCGTATAATCTCGAGGCTAAGCTGTATAATCGTGCGGCGCTGGTAACGGGGCAAACGCAGGGCATCTGCAAAAATATAAATAACCGTTTTCCGCAGGTAAAAACTTACTGGCTGCCCAATGGGGTCGACCTGAATTATTACGATCCGCAACGGGTAGGGGATAGCGGCTGGCGAAACGCCCATGGCTTCGAAAGCAGCGATTTTATTATGGCGTATGCCGGTATCATAGGCATAGCCCAGGGACTTGAAATTATATTGCAGGCCGCCGAACAATTTAGCGACCGGCCGCACGTTAAATTTGTACTAATTGGCAGCGGCCCCGAAAAGGACCGCCTGTTGCAATTAAAAGAACAAAAACGGCTGGCAAATGTTTATTTTATGAACGCCGTTACAAAAAAAGAAATGCCCGCTATTTTAAAATCGGTAAATGCGGCCATCATTCCGTTGCGCCGGCTCGATCTTTTTTTAGGCGCCATACCTTCCAAAATTTTTGAGAACCTGGCCATGGAGGTTCCGTTATTGCTGGGAGTGGATGGCGAGGCCCGGGAGCTGTTTATCGAAAAAGGAAAATGCGGCGTTTATTTTGAGCCTGGCGAAGCCCAAAGCCTGACAGGGGCAATAGGCCAGCTGGTGCAAAATCCGGAGCTTTGCCGGGAGCTTGGTAAAAACGGCCGCAGCTTTGTAAATACATTTTTTAACCGTGAAATTATTGCCGGGCAATTTTACCGGCAGTTGCTAGAGTTATAAAGGAGTGCCCTGTTGGTAATTTATGTAATTTAACAGCGCGCTTTTTTTGATAAGCGCTATCTTTAACTTCAACTACACAGGCATGGAATTAACATTCAGGCAGAAGCTGTTTTATTTTTTTCCCGTTCTTTTCTGCTTTTGCATGCCTTTTGGGCCCAAGCGGCTTCCATGGCTGATTGCCCTGTGGATCCTGGTATCGTTTTTTAACCTGAGCCGGCAAAAGCTCAAAGCGGGGCTTAAAAACAATAACCTGCATTTGCTTTACCTGTTTTTTGTGCTCACCGCTCTGAGCGCGCTTGTTTCGGTAGACAGGAAGGAGGCCTGGTTCAGCGTGGAGGTGAAGCTGGCGTTTTTATTTTTCCCTTACCTGTTGTTTTGTTTTGAGTGGCCCGTTGCTATCTTAAAGCGCTGCGTGGTATCGTTTGTATCGGGCTGTTTTTTTGCCTGTATTTATCTTATTGTGCGGGCTTTTTATTATTCGGTCAACGGCCAGCCCGAGTATTTTTTCTACACCCTGTTTTCCGATCTTATTCATGCTTCCTATTTTTCGATGTACCTGGTTATGTGCATCATTATTGTGGTGCTGTTTTACAATAAATGGTTCCGGGCGCAAAAAAGCGTGCTCATCAGCTCTTATTTTTTTGTAGCCGTGTTTATAATCGCCATTTTCCTGTGCTCCTCCAAGCTGGGTATTATCAGTTTTTTTATTTGTGTGCCGTTATTGTTTCTGTATAAGTGGAAATGCTGGCTCAATGCAAAAAAAATAATGTTGATTGTGGCGGGGCTTGTTATTTCAGTTTTAGTGGCGGTAAAACTTTTTCCCGACTCCTTTGGCCGGCTGAGCTCACTCAGCTCCGTTACCAGTCATATTGATAAAACCTCTTCCGAAAGCACGGCTGTGAGGATCCTGATCTGGCAGGAAGCGGCAAAGCTGATCAAAGCCAATTTTTTATTCGGAACCGGTGTGGGCGATGTAAACGATGAGCTTTACAGCGCCTACAAGCAGCAGGGAATGACGGGAGCCCTGGACCATCGCCTGAATGCGCACAACCAGTTTTTTCAAACGTTTATAGGCCTCGGCATTCTTGGAATGACACTGCTGCTGCTGATCACCTTTGGCCAGCTGGTGAAGGCCATTTTAAAAAAGCATTTTCTCCTGTTTATCTTCTCGCTCGTCATTACGCTTAATTTTTTGGTGGAAAGCATGCTGCAAACCTCGGCCGGAGTTCTGTTCTTCACTTTTTTCTTTTGTTTGTATAACCTGGTGGATGAAAAAAAATTAATGAGTGATTAAAAAAACGGTTATATCTATTTTCTGCTTCCTTTTCAGTTTCAGCTTTTCTCAGACCACCCCGTTTTTTGCCTGGCCCATGGATACGCCGCACGTGTTAACCGGCAATTACGGCGAGCTGCGTCCCAACCATTTTCACATGGGACTCGATTTTTCGACCGGGGGAAAAATAAATTTTCCCGTTTATGCAGTGGCCGATGGTTATGTGTCACGCATCAAAGTAAGCTCTGGTGGGTATGGGAAAGCCCTATACATTACACACGATCGTAATAAGCTCAGCCTCTACGCGCATCTAACCACGTATGCGGGCGCACTGGCAGCGGCGGTTAAAAACGAGCAGTATGCCAAACAAAGTTACGAAGTGGAGTTTTTTCCAAAAAAAGACGAGCTTCGGGTAAAAAAAGGTGAGCTCATCGGTTATTCGGGCAACAGCGGCAATTCTTCGGGACCGCACCTGCACTTTGAGCTCAGGGACGCCACCACCGAAGTGCCTTTGAACCCCCTGGAGATTTATGCGATCAAAGACACCATAAAACCCATGGTGGATCACATTGCCTTTTATAACCTGGCCGATACCATGGCTCCCGCTGTGCTCAAAATCATAAAAGTGGAAAATAAGCGCGACAGCCTTTTTATTAAAAAAGATACGGTGCTGTTGCATCACCAGGCAATTGGCTTCGCTTTTTCAGGATTAGACCGCTTTGTGCACCGCGGCAATCCCAATGTGCCCTTTTCGGCCCGGCTGTATCTCGATAGCCAGCTTATTTATACACATACCCTTCACAATATTTCTTTCGATGACCAGCGCTACGTAAACGAATTTTCGGAAACCATTCACAAAATAAAATTCCAGAAATGTTTTTTGCCGACGCTTTATCCGGCTTCTATTTACAGCAACTGCCTTAACAAAGGCATAATCACAGTAACAGATACCGGCTGCCACCATCTTCGCATGATGGTGAGCGATGAGCAGGGTAATAACAACACCTTGCAGTTTTATATAAAAAACCTGCCGGGCGCAGCGCCACCTGTTCGTACGGCTCAGGGCAAAACAATCAGCTGCGGCAGCGATGCGTCGTGGACGGCTAACGGACTCCGGTTATTTATTCCTGCCCGCGCGCTTTATCGTTCCTATGCAGTAAGCGTTCGCAATGCACTTGAAACAAGCGGCAGCTTTACCGTTGTGCCGGCATCAGCAAACCTCAATGCTCCCTTTTTTATGGCCTTAAAAATACCTTCAAAATTTTTAATGCATAAGGACAAGCTGGTGCTGCACAATGGCCCTGCCTATTATGTGCCCCTGGCTGAGCGCGATTCGTTATTTTGTTCGGCCTATAATTTTGGCACATTCCGGCTAATGGCCGATACCCTGGCACCCAACATCAAAACACAGCTGGGCCCTAAAAAAATAAAACGGGTAAAAAAATTCAGCATTTTTTCGTTCGTAGTACGCGACAACATGAGCGGTATTAGCCGGTACAGCTTATTTGTGAACGGGGTATGGGCGCTGGCGGAATACGATGCAAAAAACAACCTGCTGACGTATTTTTTTGATGAGCTGACACCGGAAGGCAATCTTGATTTTAAGCTGGCGGCTGAGGACAGGAGCGGCAATAAAACCTTATTTGAATATACCCTGAAGCGCTGATTATTTTAAATAGGCCAGCGTTTGCAGCCCGGTGTTAAACAGCAGGTCGAGCACGCTGAGGTTGGGATGGAAGGGGAATTTGTTTTCGAAAGTCTGGTAATATGGCTTCTCCAGCGTTATTTTTAAAGTTTTATCGGTCCTGAAATCAATTTTGGTATCGGTTAAATAACGAAGATCTGTAACCTCTCCGGTCTCTTTTTCAAACGTTTGCGTGAGGCTTATTTCATTTTTTAGTTTCAGCGCTTTAAAAATAAACCGCAATTGCTCGCTGTTATAATGCAATAAGTGCTCAAACCGGCTGAAATAAAAAGGCCGCAGCTCGTCTTCAAAAAAATCAAAATAGGGCGAATTTTTATAAGCGCTGGTAATGGCCCGCCAATGCCTCACCGGCCACCCCTCCTGGTAGCTGATGGTAATGTCTTTTACCAGCTCTTTTGGGCCGCGCTTATGCACCGGTATGGAAAGCAGCAACGGCCCGTTAGCGCTTAAGATCAGGCAGCGGTTGCGGTAACTTTGTTTCTGATAGTTTTCGTGCTGTTCAATTAAAACAGCAGGATGCCTGAATGCATGGCTGCAGTAATGCAGGTTGGGCCAGTAAGCGGTGGTAAACAGGGCCGTCATCCTTTTCCTTTTTTTATCCGGCCAATCACTTTGCCCACAATGCAGCTTTCGGGCAAAAAGCCCCATATGCGTGAGTCGTTAGCGTTATCGCGGTTATCGCCCAGTACAAAATAATAGTTTTGTTGCACCACGTAGTAGGGGCTTTGTACACCATTTATCAAAATGCTATCGTGTTTTATTTCCAGTGTGTTTTTTTCATATTCCTGTATCAGCAATTGGTACAGCGCAATGTTCACGCTGTCGAGCCGGAGCGTGTCGTTCTTTTTTGGAATATAAATACTGCCGTAGTAATCCATGTTCCATTTGTAGGCATTGGAGTAGGGGAAACACGTTTCATCAAAATTCCCGGGCTTTTCGCCCTTCAGCTCCACTTTTTTTATCAGGCTGTCGGCCGCCAGCAACAGGCTTTGTGTTTTGGTGAGCGAGTAACTGTAATCAAATTTGTTCGAGATCTGCCCGCCCTCGTGCAGGTGATAAGTTAGCGTAAAAAGGCTGTCCAGTTTTTTTCCGTGGGTGGCAATAAAGTAATTATTTTTAAGCGTAGCGGTGTCCTGTATCTGCACACCGTTAATAAAAAGCAGCTTGTTGCTCAGCAAAACGCTGTCGCCCGGCAAGCCGATGAGGCGTTGCGTAAAAAACGATTTTTTTTGCACTGAGTCTTTAAGCGGGTATTTAAAATACAGGATATCGTTGGTGCTATACCGGTTAAACGCTTTTTTTATAACCACCACATCGCCGTATTCGTAAGTGGCGCGCATATCTTTGCCGCTCACGGCTTTAATATCGAGCACAAACACTTTTAGAATCACAAACACAAAAAGGGCCAGCAGCGCGCCGACAAACCACTTGGTTTTTAAGGCTATGCCCGGTATATTTTTTAGCTGGCTGATGCTTTATGGTTTTTCAGTTTACGCCGCGAGTTCCATTTGCTAAAACCCCAGATGCCAAGTATTACCAGCAAGAAAGGAATTTTTATCGAATGCAGCGTGCCATTCTCCACGTAGCATAAAAAGCGCTCCCAGCGGAACTTTCCATCGGTGCTGTTTTTGAACAAAGAACCCATTACAGATTTTCCGGATACCAGGTTTTTGTCAGGATACTTCATGCTGAACCATACAAAAAAGGGAGAGCCCACAATGTGGTCGAAAGGTACCATGCCCCAGCTGCGGCTGTCGGCGCTGTTGTGCCGGTTATCGCCCACCATAAAATAATAATCCTGCTTAAAGGTGTAGCTGGTAATGGGTTGCCCGTCGTACAGCACCTGTGCACCCTGTTTGGTTACCTGGTGAATGCCGTCGTCATAAGTATTCAGTACTTTTTCGTACAGGCACAGGTTATGCGTGTCAATAGGCAGGGTCATGCCTTTTTTGGGAATGAGCAGCGGGCCAAAATTATCGTTGTTCCATAAATAAGCCGTGTTATGCGGGAAAATGCGCGAATCGTACTGGTTTTTTGGCTGAATGTATTTTGTTACGGAGACAACACCCGGAAGTTTTTTCACCTTTTCTACGGTGGAAGGTGGCATGTTCAAAAAATAAATCGTTGTGTCGCCATGTGTTTGCAGGTTTTCGCGCACCGCCTCATCGGCGTAAATATCAAGTTCGTCAAGCAATTTGTAGTTGGATAAGGTATACAGTTCTGGCTGTTGCGGCGTGGGCCCTTTTATAATTTCACCAAACACTTTTTCGGTTGCTTTTACATAATAATAATGTTGGGCATGTTCGGGCATCTGCTGTTTCTGGTCGTTAATGTATATGTCTCCGTCAATCACCGACAGCTTGTCGCCGGCAATACCGACACAGCGTTTTACATAATGCTCGCGCTTGTCCACCGGGCGGGCGGCTATGTGCCCCACTTTCCGTCCCTGCAGGTCGTTGTTCGGGTTCGACAGGTAATTGCGCGCCACTTGTAAATACATACTGTTACTGCTGCCCGAATCGGATTGGTAACGGTCGGCTTTCATATCTTCGGCCAGATCGCGAATGAGCTGGTAATAGCTGCGGTCGGGGAAGTTAAGGAACACCGTATCGCCATCGGGATAATTAAAAACCACTATCTGGTTATTTTTTACAGGGCCAAAACCCGGCAGACGGAAATAAGGAAGTTTAATCCATTCCAGGTACGATTTTTTGGTATCGCTGAGCGGCAGCGTGTGGTGTGCAAATGGAAAGGAAAGCGGCGTTTGTGGAATTTTTGGCCCGTAGGCAAACTTGTTCACAAACAAAAAGTCGCCCACCATCAGCGATTTTTCGAGCGACGAGGTGGGAATGGTGAATGCCTCGATAAAATAACCGCGGATGATGGAAGCGGCGATCACGGCAAAAATAATGGGGTCTATCCAGTTTTTGATAATGCGGCTGGGCTCTATTTTAAATTTGCTTAGGCCAACAAATTTAGCCGTGTCGTCAAATCCTATTTTTACAAAAAAGATATAAGGCAGCACCGAGGCAAAGATCAGGTCCTGGTTGCTGGGCTTGTTAAAGGCCCTGGCCACGTTAAAGCCGTAAACGCCGTACATAAGAATGTTTACACCGGGCACAATCATAATAAGGCACCACCACCAGGGTTTTTCAAGCAGTTTGGCCAGCACATAAAAATTATAAAAGGGTATAAATGCCTTCCAGCTTTCAATGCCTGCCTTTGTAAATAATTTGCTCAGGCCAAAAAATGAAATCAGAACCAGCGCTAAAAAAATGTAATTTCCCATAAGTTTGAAAAGGTAAAAATAATAATTTAATCATGCTGTCAAACGCCGGCTTTTGATGCTTATTTTTTGCACTGTGTTAATATATGTTTACATAACAGCTATTAGTGCGTAAAAATATGGCCCGGATTAGCCGCACAATCAAAAAATGAATTATCTTTAGCTTCGAAAATTAAACCTGCGTTGTTGGCAGGTAAACCAAAAAACAATGATCAAAATATCTCTCCCCGATGGTTCAGTTCGTGAATATGAAAAAGGAACAACCTCACTGCAAATTGCGCAAAGCATCAGCGAAGGACTTGCGCGTAACGTATTAGCCGCCAAAGTAAACGGCGAGGTGTGGGACGCCACACGCCCTATTCACAACGATGCTTCTCTCATCTTATTAACATGGAACGACGCCCTTGGAAAAGAAACCATGTGGCACTCCTCGGCGCATTTAATGGCCGAGGCCCTGGAGTCGCTTTATCCAGGCATTAAATTCTGGGTGGGTCCGCCGCTCGAAAACGGTTTTTATTACGATGTGGACCTGAATGGCCAAACCCTTACACCGGCCGACTTTGAAAAGATTGAGCAGAAAATGCTGGAGTTGGCCAAACAAAACAACGTATATGTAAGGAAAGAAATTTCGAAGGCAGATGCGGTGGCCTATTTTAAGGAAAAGGGCGATGAATATAAGCTCGATCTGCTGGAACGGCTCGACGACGGCAATATTACCCTTTACACGCAGGGCGGTTTCACCGACTTGTGCCGTGGACCGCACATACCAAGCACCGGCTTTATTAAAGCCGCCAAGGTGCTTAACGTAGCCGGCGCTTACTGGAAAGGCGATGAGAAAAACAAAATGCTCACCCGTATTTATGGTATTACGTTTCCAAAAGATAAGGAGCTGAAGGAATACCTGGTATTGCTGGAAGAGGCAAAAAAGCGCGACCATCGCAAGCTGGGCAAAGAGCTGGAGCTGTTTACCTTTTCAGAAAAGGTGGGCATGGGCCTGCCGCTGTGGCTGCCCAAAGGCGCCATGCTGCGTGAGCGGCTCATCAGTTTTATGCAAAAGGCGCAGCTGAAAGCGGGCTACCTGCCGGTGGTTACGCCGCACATTGCCTTAAAGGATCTTTATATCTGCTCGGGCCATTACGAAAAATATGGTAAAGACTCGTTTCAGCCCATACAAACCCCGCACGAAGGCGAGGAGTTTTTTCTGAAACCCATGAACTGCCCGCACCACTGTGAGATTTACAAATCATCGCCAAAATCATACAAAGATTTGCCGGTGCGTTTTGCCGAGTTTGGCACTGTGTACCGCTACGAGCAAAAGGGAGAGCTGCACGGCTTAACCCGCGTGCGTGGCTTTACCCAGGACGATGCGCACTTGTTTGTGCGCCCCGACCAGGTGAAGGAGGAGTTTTGCAAAGTGATTGACCTGGTGCTGCAGGTATTTTCAGCGCTCGATTTTAAGGACTATACCGCCCAGATTTCGCTGCGCGACCCTGAGGACAAGCAGAAATACATAGGCACTGAAGAAAACTGGCACCTGGCAGAGCAGGCCATTATTGAATCGGCCGCTGAAAAAGGACTTAGAACAGTGACAGAGCTGGGCGAGGCGGCGTTTTACGGGCCTAAGCTTGATTTTATGGTGAAGGATGCACTGGGTCGTAAATGGCAGCTGGGCACCATTCAGGTGGATTACAACCTGCCTGAGCGCTTTGAGCTGGAATATACAGGCTCTGACAACCAGAAGCACCGCCCGGTGATGATACACCGTGCGCCGTTTGGCAGCCTCGAGCGGTTTATTGCCGTGCTTATCGAGCACTGTGCGGGTAATTTTCCGCTCTGGCTCACCCCCGATCAGTTTGCCGTGCTGCCCATCAGCGAAAAATACAATGATTATGCCCAGAATGTTCTGAATGCCTTGCAAGGACATGAGCTGCGCGGCTTTGTAGACGACCGGAACGAAAAGATAGGCAAAAAGATCAGGGATAATGAAATGAAAAAAGTGCCGTTTATGCTGGTGGTGGGCGAAAAAGAGGAGGCCGAAGGAAAAGTGGCCGTAAGGGAGCATGGAAAAGGGGATATCGGGGTGTTTTCAACCGGCGACTTTGCCAGGCATATCCACCAAATCATTGAAAATGATTTCAATCAGAAATTAAATTCTTAAATTTGTAATAATTTATAACTAAAAGCGGAGGAACTATCAACCAAAAGAAACCAAACATTCCCCCCCCGTCTACAACTCAAGGGGGAGATCAAAAACCGGTATTTAAGCAGCCAAGGGGCCTGAAAGCCGGATTCAAACGTCCCGGAGTAAAAGAAGAACTGCACCGAGTTAACGGCCGTATCACAGCGCAACAGGTACGCGTTGTGGGCGACGACATTGAAGCCGGTGTTTACCCGATTTCAAAAGCCATTGAAATGGCAAAAGAAAAGGGGCTCGACCTGGTGGAAATTGCGCCCAACGTAGATCCACCGGTTTGTAAAATCGTGGATTACGGTAAATTCCTTTACGAGCAAAAGAAAAAAGCCAAGGAAATAAAAGCCAAAGCGGCTAAAATTGTGGTAAAGGACATCCGTTTCGGGCCGCATACCGATGATCATGACTTTAATTTCAAGAAAAATCACGCCATTAAATTTCTGCAGGAAGGCTGCAAGGTAAAAGCATTTGTGTTTTTCCGCGGCCGCGAAATTGTGTTCAAAGTTCAGGGCGAAATATTGCTGCTGCGCTTTGCCAATGAGTTGGAAGAATGGGGCAAAGCCGAACAGCTGCCTGTGCTGGAAGGTAAAAAAATGCTGATGCTCATCAGCCCCCGAAAAAAATAAAATTGTTTTGCTAAAAAATAATAGGCCAGGATCGTTTTTACGATCCTGGTTTTTTATTAGCGGTACAGTGTCACAAAACCATTCATCGATTTTGAACGACCTTGTTTATCAGTGGCGCTGAGTTTCCAGATGTATACATCCGACTTGCACTCCTGCCCTTTAAAAAATCCATCCCAGCCTACTGCAATATCGGTGGTCGTAAATAATTTCTCGCCCCAGCGGTCGTATACATTTAAAAGGTAGGTAGCCACACCCGTGCCTTTTGCCATAAAAAGATCGTTTTTGTTATCCTCATTCGGCGTAAAGGTGGTAGGCACAAAAATATTAAAGTCGGGCTCAATGGTGATGGTTTTTACCACGGTATCGGCGCAGCCCCATATGTTTTTAACCACCATGCTTACGGGGAACGTGCCGGCATTCTCAAATATGCGGGCGGCATGGCGGGTATCTGTGGTATAGCCGCCGTTTTCAATAAAATACCAGTTGTATTTATTAAGGGCCACACCCGCCGAGGTATTGGTGAATTGTACCTGGTCAAGCGCTTCGGTAGGATTTTCGGGCGCATAAACAAAATCGGCCACTGGCAAAGGATAGGCGTTAATCTCAAAGGTGCTGGTATTAGAGCATCCCAGGGCATCGGTAAAGGTGCCGGTTACAGGATAATTGCCCGCGGCGGGAACGCAGTAACGGAAAGATGGAGTGTTGAACGTAAGACCTCCCACCTGCCATACGGTGCTGGCAAGCGGTGAGGAGCTTTTGAGCTGCAGGCTGAAATCGGCGCAAAAAGGAACACACGTATTACCCAGGTTATTGATAAGAACACCGGTAGGCAAAGGGTCGAGCGCCACGCTGGCGGTGGTGGAATTAACGCAGCCAAAGCTGTTGGTAACGGTGAGCGAATAAATGCCGGCATACTCCATGTTAAAAGCTGTAACGGTGGCGTTTTGCTGGGTTGAGTAAAAATCGCGCGGGCCTACCCATTGATAGGAGCTGCCGCCGCCGCCTTCGAGGCTGATGATGGAATTGATGCAGGCCTTTGGTGTTACTGTTAGCGTAGGTACGGGCAGTCCCACAGTGGATAGAATGGCATTACCCGTGCTGGTGCATGAATTGGCGGCAGTGCCAATTACGTTATAGGCATCGGGCGTTATATTGTTTGCAGCGTTAATAATTGCAAATGCCGACGTTGAGCTGTAACCCTGTGGTCCGCTCCAGGTATAGGTTTGAGCGCCACTGGCTGTAAGTGTTGCTTTCTGGCCCCTGCATACGGTGGCGCTGGTAGCTGCAATAACAGGATTTATCAGCACAATGGCCTGCGTGGTTACAGACATCTGGCAGGTGGTGTTTACATTGGTTACCATTAAGCTATATGTACCGGTGGCCGAGTAGGTTACCGGGCTTATCACCGGGTTTTGCGTTGTGCTGGTAAAGCTCTGAGGCCCGCTCCATAAAAAGGCATATTGATTTTGATTGCCCGGGCCGCCCGTGGCAGTAAATTGCAGGGTAGCGTTTTCGCATACCGGCAGGCTGCTGGCCGCCGGGTTGGGAAGAGGATACACCGTAATGGATTGCGAGGTGCTGATCACGCATGGGCCGGTGGTTACCGATAGGGTATAAATGCCATCGCCCGCTGCGCTTATAAAAGGTACCGATGTGTTTTGGGTGTTGCTGAAAAATCCGCTGGGGCCTGCCCAGCTGTATGCCTGGCCGCCGCTACCGCTTAAGGTAAGGAGCGAGCCCGCGCACATGGCGGTTTGGTTAACGGTAATTACAGGCACTGGCATGGCCACCACCGAGGCACTCGTTATGGCAGTATTGGTACATCCCTGTGGGCTGCTGGCGGTTACGGTGTAAGGTCCGGTCATCCCAAGGCTTGCATTGGTAATGGTGGGATTTTGATTGGTGGAGGCATAGCCGGCAGGGCCGGCCCAGGTATACGTGGAGCCTGCAAAGGAATTGGCCGTAAGGCTCAGTGTTTGGAAAACGCATACAGTGCTGGCACCGGCGCTTACGGTTGGCGTAGGATGTACGGTGAGTGTGGTGGTGGCGGAGGCCGTGCAGCTGTTGGCCGCTGTTAAGGTTAGCGAATACGCGCCGCTGTTGCCGGGTATGGCCGGGTTAATAACCGGATTTTGAAGTGTGGAGGTAAAGCCTGCGGCACTGCTCCAGGTATAGGTGACCCCGCCGCTGCCGCTCAGGGTAAGCGATTGCCCGTTGCACACAGGGCTATTGCTGGTAATAGTGGGCGATGGTAAAGGCTTAATTACAATGCTGGCTGTTACCGGGGTGGAGGTACAGCCGGCTGCAGAGCCCACCACGGTGTACTCTGTGCTGGCAACAGGGCTTGCGGTAAAGGTATTGCTCACCGGGCCGGTGCTGTTCCAGGTATAGGAGGTGGCTCCCGAAGCGGTGAGCGTTCCTGTTTCGAGCGGACAAATGGATACATGCGGCACCGTGAGCACCGGGTTAACGATGTAACCGGCCAACACGGTTTGGGTGGAAAGGCAGTTATTTCCATCGCGGCTGTTTACTGTATAAACGTAATTGCCCGCCAGGGTTTGCGTGGCAGTGTAAGTATTCGTAGCCGGCCCGCCGGTCCAGGTATAAGTATAGCCGGGGCCCGGCCCGGGTATACCGCCCGAGTTGGAGGCGGTGAAGGAGATGGAAGTGCCGGCGCAGGTAGTGGGCGAGCTGGCTGTGATCACGGGGTTAAGAGCCGGAGGCTGTGTGATCATAAAAAATTGCGTCACTGTGCAAAACGTTAGTGCATCGATCACCGTTACCGTGTGTATGCCTGCCCCCAGGCCTACGGCCACAGCGGTGGTTTGTGTGTTTACCCCGTCTGTCCACAAATAGGTCTGGTTGCCCGATCCACCGGTGGTGACAATATTGGCCGTGCCTGACCCCACACCGTTGCAGGCAATGCTGCTGCTGTTGGAAACCAGGCCCGTAAACGGAACTAGGGATGAAAAAGCAGTGGTAGCAGTAAAGGTGCAGTTGCCCCCGTTATCCACCACCGTTATGGAATAACTGCCGGGGTTAAGCCCCGTGGCTACCGAGCTGCTTTGCGCCGTTGGCATCCATGTGTACGAATAGGGCCCAATACCGCCCGTAGCTATTACCGTAGCCGAACCCAGGCTGGCGCAGGTGATGGATGCCGTGTTGATAGTGAGGCTGGCACCAATAATGGTAACAGGCAGCATTACTGTATCGGCACCGCAGGCATAATTATAGGCCAGCTTTACGTTGTAAGTTCCTGGAATGGGATAGTTATGAAGGGGATTGGCCAGAGTAGAGGTGTTTGCCGCGCCAGATGCCGGATCGCCAAATATCCAGGTCCAGCCGGTAACGCTGTAGCCCGAAGCCGGGCAACTGATGGGAACAGTAGGCGGGGCTGTAAATGTGGCAGTAAGGCAGTTAAGCGCCGGGTTAACCGTAAACGTAAAAGGCGTAAGAGTTTGTGTGGCGGGTATATAGCTGCTTACAAAATTAGGGAGGCTATAGGTATTTGTTTTAGTACCCGTGGATTGACCGAGGGGAACATAGTTACAGGCCGCTCCCGCCAGGTTGGGATTATTGATCACATCCAGGGCGGTTTGGCCCCAGCGGGTGCAATAAATTTTACCATCGGGCGCCAGCTGCAGGCTTCCGAACCAGTTATTGACCATAAGATTATTGGTAGCAACAGTATATTGCGAAGCGGCAACCGCCGTTGGAGAACCTGCACACAAATCCCATTGCAAAATGGTGCCGTTATAATTTAGAGTTCCGTTATTCCAGGGCGAGGCGCCGTAAAATTTGGTGCCGTCGGCCGAAAATTCAACCCCGTAGCTGTAGTTGTTATTAGTAATGGTATTGGTCCAGGGATTAAGTCCCAGAGAATTGGAAACCACTCCGGTTGAGCCATTAAAATCATAAATTTCGTACCCATAAGTATTAGCGAGCGGCGTAGTGCCCCACCAGTTGTATAAGCCAAGCCCCAGCTTACGGCCATTGGGCGAGGCTTTCATACAGCCATAATCACTGTATGTCCACGAACCGGGTATGCCCGCCCAGGGATTGTTGGCT
The DNA here is from genome assembly GCA_044221905.1 of Bacteroidia bacterium. Classification (GTDB taxonomy): domain Bacteria; phylum Bacteroidota; class Bacteroidia; order B-17B0; family Aurantibacillaceae; genus Aurantibacillus. The sequence continues at coordinate 208,479 of JBGAOE010000001.1, read as the reverse complement.
GGCGATATTACCGGCACCGTGTTAACCCCGGCAGAAGTAACCAGGAAGGCACAAAAATCTACCGAAACAGGCGTTGTGCCCGAGTTGTTAAATCCAGAGCGCGTTATTACCCAGGTATCTACACCATTGCAGTGTTTTACGGCAGTTATTTTTTCACTGTAATTATTTACGATCAGGTTGGTATTTTTTGTAGTCACCGACCCCATACCTGCGGCCAGGCTCATATCCACAATCGAATAATTAAAACCATTGCCAGTCCAGTTGCCGGTGGTAAATATGTAATAAATAGTGGAGCTGCCGGGTTGTTTTACAATAACACTCGACTGGGTTGACCATTGATTGCCAAAAAGGCCGGTACCATTGGCCATTATGCTGTTCGTCTGATCCCAAACTGTGGTGCCATCCGTGTAAAACAGCATGTTTCCAGCAGCGTCGGCAATACTGGCGCAGGCATTGCTGGCTATCATTGCGTTGGTATTGATGATGGTGGGCGGGCTCGTCATAAAATCGAGGCCGGCCATGTTGCCAAAGTACCATTTGGTGGCCTCGTTTTGAGCCAAGCAGCTGCTTGCAAAAAGAATTGAAAGAACAAGGAAGCAATGTTGTAGTTGTTTTTTCATTAATAAATTTTGTTTCGGTTTATGAATAAGTAACCTGAATATTAATTTAATTGTAATAAAAGCGATGAGGACCCTTCAAGTTAATTAATTTTTGGTTCGTTTTGGATTTGCTTTAATAAGCAAAGGCATATATTCAATCATTCAAAGAATGGTTTGACAAAATACTTTGTTAAAATGTGCGGTGAAATGATGCTTTAATTTAGCGCCGGATTTTGAGAAAGTAAATAAAAAAAGCATGGCTTTCGGGCCATGCTTTTATCGTGTAATGCATTGTAGTTATTGGGATCAGGAGATCTCCGCCTTTGGGAGGATCACCTCCTCGGGCTTGTCAAACGGGCGTTTCCCAAAAATTTCCTCCAGGTCTTCCTTAAAGATCACTTCTTTTTCGAGCAGTTTTTCAGCGAGTAAGGTCAGTTTTTCCTTATTGCTCAATAAGATCTGCTTGGTTTTGGCATAAGCAATGTCGGTCATTTTCTTCACCTCCTCGTCAATGGTTTTAGCAGTGTTTTCGCTGTATGGTTTTCCAAACGAGTATTCGCTTTGTCCTGAGCTGTCGTAATAACTGATGTTGCCTATTTTATCGTTAAGGCCGTAATACACCACGCAGGCGTAGGCTTGCTTGGTTATTTTTTCGAGATCGCTCAGCGCACCGGTGCTTATTTTGCCAAAAATAATTTCTTCGGCCGCCCGGCCGCCCAGTGCTGCGCACATTTCGTCCATAATTTGCTCGGTGGTGGTAATCTGCCGTTCTTCGGGCAAATACCAGGCAGCACCCAGCGATTTGCCACGCGGCACAATGGTTACTTTTACCAGCGGGCTGGCGTGCTCCAGCATCCAGCTCACCGTAGCATGGCCGGCTTCGTGAAAGGCAATCACGCGCTTTTCCTGCGGGGTAATGATCTTGTTCTTTTTCTCAAGCCCGGCAATAATACGGTCAACAGCGTCCAGGAAGTCCTGTTTTTGAACCGCTTTTTTATTGGAGCGGGCGGCAATAAGGGCTGCCTCGTTACAAATATTGGCAATGTCGGCGCCGCTAAATCCCGGGGTTTGTTTGGCCAGGAAATCAATGTTCACGCTTTCGTCAATTTTTATTTTCCGCAAATGCACCTGGAAAATTTCCTTGCGCTCGTTCAGGTCGGGCATGTCCACATAAATTTGCCGGTCGAAGCGGCCGGCGCGCATCAGCGCCCGGTCAAGAATATCGGCACGGTTGGTGGCAGCCAGTATAATGACGCCGCTGTTGGTCCCAAAGCCGTCCATTTCGGTAAGCAGCTGGTTCAGCGTATTCTCACGCTCGTCGTTGGCGCCGGCCGATGCGCTTTTGCCACGGGCACGGCCAATGGCATCAATCTCATCAATAAAAATAATACAAGGCGCTTTTTCCTTGGCCTGCCTGAAGAGGTCGCGCACACGCGAGGCACCCACGCCCACAAACATTTCCACAAAGTCAGACCCGCTCAGCGAAAAGAACGGCACCTTGGCTTCGCCTGCCACGGCTTTTGCAAGCAGGGTTTTACCGGTGCCCGGAGGGCCTACCAGCAAAGCGCCTTTCGGTATTTTTGCGCCCAGGTCGGTGTACTTTTTCGGGTTCTTTAAAAAATCCACAATTTCCATCACCTCCATTTTAGCGCCGTCAAGGCCTGCCACATCGCTAAAGGTGGTGTTCACGTGCGTGTCCTTATCAAACAGCGTGGCTTTTGATTTGCCAATGTTAAAAATCTGGCCGGGCCCGCCGCTGCCACCGGCTCCGCCCATGCGGCGCATCATAATGATCCAGATCACGATCATGATCAGGATAGGCAGCATCCAGGGCAGCTGATCGCTGAGCCAGTTGGTTTCTTCGGTGCTGCGCGCAAAAATCTGCTTGTTCTTTGGTATCCCGGCATCGTTCTGCACTTTTTCCATACCCTGCATAAGGTTATCAATGGAAGGAACGGTGATGAAAAAATGCGGCCCCTTGTAATTCCTGTCAGAAAAATAAGCGCGCCCGTCTTTAGGGTTTTTGTAGCGGTTGCAAATGGCCAGGCTGTCGGGGTTAATGGAGATGCGGGCAATCGATTTATTTACAATCACCACTTCCGTTACATCGCCCTTAGCCAGCATGCTGTTATAAAATTCGCCCTGGCTCACTTCCTGCAGCTTGGGTGTAAAGCCATTGCCGTAAAATATGATAAAAAGCAGCACTGCCACCACTACGCCGTAAATCCAGTAAAAATTATTGCCTCCGCCGTTTTTATTTCCTCCGCCAAAGGAAGAGTTCTGGCGGCTGAATTTTTCCTTCATCCGCTCAAACTGCTTCTTGCGCTCCTCCTCGGGTGAAGAGGACTGGTTATTGACCGGGTTCGTGTTTTGTTGTTGTTCTTCGCTCATCTTAAGTCTTAAAAGTAATAGTCGTTTGGTTAGTCGTCAATCCGGGTTATCTGCGCATCGCCCCACAAGCCCTCTACGTTATAATGCTCGCGCGCATCCCTTAAAAAAATATGGGCAACTATGTTTATATAATCGATCAGTATCCATTCGCCGTTTTGCCTTCCCTCGCTGTGATATGCTTTTTCGCCGGTGTGTTTTATTACGGTGTCTTCCACACTGTCGGCTATCGAGTTTACGTGGGTGTTGCTGTCTGCATCGCAAATAACAAAGTAATCGGTCACGCGGTTCTCAATTTCACTTAAATTAAGAATTACAATGTTTTTGGCTTTTCTTTCCTGCATGCCATCCACCACGGCATCCAGCAGGCTGGAAGTTTGCTTGGGTGAAGAGGATTTTTTAGGGCGCTTGCCGGCCGGTGTTTTTTTCTTCTTTTCGAGGTTGGCAATTAAATTTGCCTCGCGAAACTCACGTTCCTTATCGGTGATTGGTTTTTTTGCTGCCGTTTTTTTTGTAGAAGCGCTTTTAGAAGAGGCTGTTTTTTTTCTGCCTGCTGCGGATGTTTTTTTTGCGGCAGGCTTGCTGCTTTTTTTAACGGCATTTTTTTTAACCGGAATTTTGGCCATAGAGGGATTTTATTGCTTAGCTTTTAATTTATTTTATTTAGGTTTACACTAAACAACAAATTTAACGTATTTGGCTTAATGGACACATTATTTATTGGCAGAAACATAATTTTTTTACCTGAAATAAACAGCACCAATTCTTATGCCATTGACTTGTTAAAGAACGTTAACCTGCCCGAGGGAAGCGTTGTGCACACAGCCCATCAAACACACGGAAGAGGGCAGAGGGGAAGCGTATGGAACGCAGAGCCTGCCAGCAATTTAACGGCCTCTGTTGTTTTAAGGCCTACATTTTTGCACGCGCAAAAACAATTTTTTTTGTACCAGATCATGGCCCTTGCAAGTTATGACACCTTGGCCGAAATTTTGGACAGTAGCCAATTTGACATTAAAATAAAATGGCCCAACGATATACTGGTGAACGGGCGCAAGATCACAGGCATTTTGATAGAAAGCGCTCTCCAAAACGACCGGCTGAGCTGGTGTGTGGCCGGCGTGGGCATTAATGTAAACCAACAGCAGTTTGCCAGTGGCATTGCGGCCACATCGCTGCGGCTGCTCACCGGCAAAACGTATGATGTAAGCCGCGTGCTTGAGGTGCTTTGCCGCCATACGGAAAAGTATTACATGGCGTTAAAGAACAATAAGTTTGATTGGGTGCAGGAAAATTACCTCAGTCATTTTTTTGGCCTGGATACCTGGCTTTATTTTGAAACCACAGATGGTGCCAAAAGCCTGATGGTGGCTGGCGTGAGCGAAACAGGCCTGCTGATGCTGCGTGAAAAAGACGGCAGAATGAGAGAAGCCGATGTAAAAGAAATAAAATGGATTTATTAAGCGCGCAGCTGGTCAAAAGCCAGTGACAGTGTATCGAATTCAAACTTAAAGCCACTTTCAATCATTTTCCGATCGCTGATCTTCAGGCCCTCCGTAAGGGCTGCGGCGCTTTCGCCCAACACCAGGCTGAGCAGGCCTTTGGGCACACGGGGCAAAAATAAGGGTTTGCCAAAGCTTTGAGCCAGCTGCGTCGAAAACCCGCTGTTGGTAACCAGCTCAGGCGCCGTGGCATTATAAATTCCGCTGACGTTTGGGTTGAGCAGCGCATGCACATAAGCAGCGGCCATATCGTTAATATGAATCCACGGAACATATTGTTTGCCGCTGCCAAATCCCGCACCCAGGCCAAGCCGAAAAGGTGCCTGCAGTTTTTTATACAGGCCGCCGTGTGCGCTCAGCACCATACCCGCTCTTAAAATCACGGTGCGTATGCCCGCTCCCGCAAAAGGCGTATAACTTTGTTCCCAGCGCCGGCAAACATTGGCTAAAAAATCGGTGCCTGCAAAATCGGTTTCGGTAAATATATGCGGGCTTTGCCGGGCGCCGTAATAGCCAACGGCACTGGCACCGGCCAGCACTTTCACCGGGCAGTGACTTTGGGTAATGCTGCGAAACAGCAGGGCGCTGCTTTTGGTGCGCGAGTCAATAATTTCCTGCTTGTAACGGGTCGTCCAGCGCTTATCGGCAATGCCCGAGCCGGCCAGGTGAATCACATGCTCCACACCTTCAAAAGCCCGTTCATCCACATAAGAACCGTCAATGTCCCATTTGTATTTTTTAATGCCGTTCCATTCTCCTGCCTGGCGGCTCAGCCATACCAGCTGATGCTGTTTTTTAAGCAGCAGCTCAGAAACAGCCTTGCCAATAAGGCCACTTCCGCCGGTAATTAATATCTTTGCCATAACACCTTACGATTGAAACAACCTAAATATATAAAAGTTTATGATATACGACGTTCATATTTTTATTTGCACCAACCAGCGCACCGGCACCGAAAAGCTGAGCTGCGGCGAAGCGCACGGCCTGGAGCTGGTGGCCGAATTTAAAAAGCAGCTCAAAAACCTGGATGTGAATTTAAAAACCCGCGCCAATAAAAGCGGCTGCCTGGGTATCTGCGATTTTGGCCCAACGGTGGCTATTTACCCCGAAGGCCTGTTTTATGTAGGGGTAAAAAAAGAAGATGTGCAGGAGATTGTAGAGTCGCACATCGTGAATAAAGTTCCGGTTGATCGCCTGTTGCTGAAAGGGTGGAAGAGCTAGATGCGAATACCTGGCTGCTGAAGGAAGATCTTTTTATGCTGTTTAAAAAGCAGCTGCAGAAAGATTTTGAAGGAGCGGGTCTTAGCCGCTTGCCTGGCAACGATCTGCCTTCGCGGTTCGATCTTTTGAAAGCCGAGGTAATGGCGCTGATCGCACCTTTGCGCAATTCCTCGCAGCTTCCCGGGTTGCTGTACCGCATCGATATCAGCGAAATACAACTAAAAAAATATGGAGCGGAGCATCCCGGTCTTGATTTTGAAGAGGTGCTGGCCGAATTGATTATTAAGCGCGAGCTGCAAAAAGTGATTTTAAAAAAGCGGTTTTCAAATCCAGAGCAGCAGTGGGGAGATGAAACGCCGCTTTGAACAAACCTGTTGATTATTTATGGAAGTAATTATCCGAAAAGGAAAGGAAGAAGACATTGTGCAGGCGCTGGAGCTGATAAAAGAGCTGGCCTGTTTTGAAAAGGCACCCGGTGAGGTGCAGGTGAGCCATGATGAAATGCTGCGCTGGGGTTTCGGCAAGGAAAAGATCTTTGGCTTTTTTGTGCTCGAAAAAGGCAGCCGCATCGTGGGCATTGCCGTATATTATTATAAATATTCCACCTGGAAAGGCAAGTGCCTTTTTTTAGAGGACATTATTGTGACCGAAAGCGAGCGCCGCAATGGATACGGCGGCCTGCTGTTTAATGAAGTACTGAAGCTGGCTAAGCATGAGCAGGTAAGGCGTATGGAATGGCAGGTGCTGGAATGGAACGAGGGTGCTATTGAGTTTTACAAAAAATACCAGTCGCAGTTTGATGCCGAATGGATTAACTGCAAGCTGGTATACGAGCAGATTCAATCTTTATAAACATAGTCCGAAGGCACCAGGCATTTGGGAAGGTTCCATTGCTGTATGGTTTTAGAAAGTTTCAGCACACGGCCTTCGCAATCCATGTATTCGCCCTTGCGGTTTCTTTTCATGATCACAGCTTCGCCCTGTTTAATGGCCGTTACGGCCTTATCCCTGAGCTGCTGCAGCTCCAGCGATTTATTTTCTTTGCCCAGCCTCAGGCCCAGCTCGTTGTTCTGCAGATCCATCACTGAGCTCAGGCTGTCGGGCACCTCGCCCTCTTCGTGCTGTGCGCGCAAAAACTGGCGGTAATTGCCTTTTTCGTGCGCCCGGCCCAGCCGGCGCAGCTTTTTTGCAGGCACCTGCTGCGCAAAGGCGGCCATGTAAAACACGTGGCGGAAGGCGTCGAGCCGGCCCCCGTTGGCGTAAGGGTCGAGCTCGTTCGAGGCCAGCATGCCTTTATAAACAGGCGCTGCGCGACTGGCAATGCGCTTTACCTTTAATGCAGCAATGGGATGCAGCAGGGCCCAGCCTTTTTCATGGCGCGAAAGCCCTGGCCCGTGCAAGCTGCAGCCACCGGCAATAATGGCAAGCAGTAGCAGTTTTTTTATCATTGAGTGGCAACGTTTTATTAAAAGTAATCACAATTAACAAAATCATGTTAGTATTATAATAAAAATATATTTTGAGGAGGAGGCATAAAAACTATTTTTACGATGTGGAATTAAAAAACGATTTTATTTCAAAACTGCTTAATAAAAAATCTACCGGTCTGGTTGTTAGTATCAACGACCTGCGTGACAAAGAGTTCAGCGGCGTAAAACTCACAGCAGAGGAGAAATTTGCGGTTTCTAATTTTGATAAATACCGCATCGGTATTTTAAACGCACAAACCGAAGAAGAAAAATTTCACTATCAATACCGCCAGCTCCAGGTTATCGCCAATCTTACCGACTGGCGCGAGTTCTTAAGCGAAGATTTTTCGGCTTAACATCAAATCACAAAATTTAACGGCTTAAAGTTAAAATCCCTACTTTTGGGTAATATTAATATTTTAAAAAAATTACAGATCATGAACGTAACAACGCTGGGCCAGTTTATTATTGAAAAACAATCCGATTTTCCCTATGCAAAGGGCGAACTATCAAGGCTGTTGAGAGATATTGGCATTGCAGCTAAAATAGTGAACCGGGAAGTGACCAAAGCCGGCCTGGTTGAAATTTTAGGCGAAACCGGCGAAACAAATGTGCAGGGTGAGCGTGTGAAAAAACTCGATGTATATGCCAACGAGCAATTTATTTCGGCTCTGAAAGCGGGCGGCGAATGCTGCGCCATTGCCAGCGAAGAGAACGATGAGATCATACCCATTGACACCGAAATTTCTAAAAACGCAAAATATGTAGTGGCCATGGATCCGCTTGACGGCTCTTCAAACATTGATGTGAACGTTTCCATCGGAACTATATTTTCAATTTACCGCCGCACCAGCCTGAGCGGCCCCGGCACCCTCGAAGACTTTATGCAGCGCGGCACCGAGCAGGTGGCGGCAGGTTATATTATTTACGGCTCAAGCTGCATGCTGGTGTACACTACCGGCAAAGGCGTAAACGGATTTACACTCGATCCTAGCATTGGCGAGTTTTGCCTGTCGCATCCCAACATGAAGACGCCCGAAAAAGGAAATGTATATTCCATTAACGAAGGCAACTATTTGCATTTTCCGGATGGTGTAAAAAAATATATCAAGTACTGCCAGGAAGAAGACAAGGCTACCAGCCGCCCGTATTCATCACGCTACATTGGCTCAGGCGTTGCAGACATTCACCGCAACCTGATTAATGGTGGCATTTATATCTATCCAACCACCACCAAGTCGCCCAACGGAAAGCTGCGCCTGCTGTACGAATGCAACCCATTGGCATTTATTGTGGAGCAGGCCGGAGGCAAAGCGTCTACAGGCTTAAAACGAATTATGGAAGTTCCTATCAAAGAGCTTCACCAGCGCACTCCCTTGTTTTTAGGCAGTTCCGACATGGTGGAAGTTGCCATGGAGTTTATGCGCAAGTATTCCATTGAAAAGGTTTAATAGTCAATTGAGAAGCCTTAATAGTTAACCGCGAGTTAATTAACAAAATGCAAGAGCAGCTGGAAGCCTTATTCCTGCTGCTTTTTTTATTAAAAATAATTCTTAAAAGCATTTAATTTTAACGTTAGGCCGGCATGTTTTTTTTTAACTTTGATTGCAAAACTTTCAATTTTAATAACCTTAAACCAATCAAAATGAAAAAACCTTACCTCAAAAATGTGTTGGTTGCAGGATTGTCTCTTTTAGGCCTTTCTGCATCAGCACAGGTAGCAACATTGTACACGTTCTCTCAGCAGAGCGGTGTGTACACTCCGATTCCATACACTTCTGCCGGTGCTACGGTACTGGCAAGTGCCAACGAGGACGACAACCTTTACGGTAATGTTCCTATTGGATTTACCTTTAATTACAACAACGTGGCCTACACCATGCTTAACTTAAATGTTAACGGTTGGATTGCCATGGGACCTAACACTCAGTTCAGCGATTACGCTCCTGTTGCAAACGGCATTGTGAACGCCGTTGCCTTTTGGGCGCGCGATCTGAAAATGGGGCCTACTCATGCCTGCGCCACAACCAGCGGCACCAACGTGGTGGCTTTTACCAACACGGCCTCGGCCAACTACTTTGAAGTAGGCGACCTGGTGAGTAGCGGTAATTTTCCTTCCAACTCCACCGTTACAGCAGTGGGTGTTACCGACATGACCATTTCGGCTAACGCCACCTCGAGCGGTAACACCGATGTGACCACCACCGGCCAGATCAGCTACCTTACCAGTGGCACGGCTCCAAACCGCGTGTTTACTATCCAATGGCGCAAGGCCGGCCGCTATAACCTCACCTCTGCCGGTTATAACGATTATTTTAATGCACAGGTAAAGCTGTATGAAACCACCAACATTATCGAGGTGGTTTACGGCAAATGCGGCACTGCCAACAGCACCACCAGCTCGCACCAGATTGGTCTTTCGGGCAGCTCATCGGCCGATTACAACCTCCGCGACATCCAAAGCAGCGGTTCTTATGGTGCCAGCACGCCGGGTACAGCCAATTCTTCAAGCTGCTATTTTGCTGCAGCCGTTGCACCAACCCTTGGCCTCACTTACCGCTGGACTCCACCGCAATGCAGCGGAAACCTGGTGGCCGGCACAGCCACAGCCAATATTCTTGCACCATGCCTAGGCGGCTCCTCTAACCTGAGCCTGCAAAACACCTACACGGTTTCAGGCATTACCTATACCTGGAACGTAGCGACTTTATCAAACGTAGGTCCGTACACTCCGGCCCCTAACGGCAATGGCTCGGCTTACACCGCCACCAACGTTACCGGCCTGGCATGGTACCAGCTGGTGGCTACCTGCCTCAGCAGCAACTCAACTGTAACCTCTACCGCTATCGGCATTAACGTGGCAAGCACCACTACCAACACTGTACCATACTACGAAGGATTTGAAGGGATTGTATTCAACAACCAGCTTCCAAACTGTTCGTGGCTGGCACCAAGCTTAGGCACCCAGGTGCTTACCTATACCAACTCCAATACCCAGAACCGTGTGCCGCGCACCGGAAACAAGTTTGCTTCGTTTTATTACTCGCCGGCCGGCACCAATTATGTTTACACCAACGGTATACAGCTGTATGCAGGCGTAACGTATTCGGCAGCCATGTTCTTTACCACCGAATATAACGGCTATTATAACTTTGATTTAGCCATGATGGTAGGACCAAACCAATCAACCACCGGTTTGGTAAACATAGCCACTCTTAACTATGCTGCCAGTCCAAGCTACAAGCTGCTTGACAATACCTTTACCGTGCCTACCTCGGGTCTTTATTATATAGCCATCAAAGTGGTAAGCAACACCAACTGTTGCGGCGCCTACCTGTCGTGGGATGATCTTTCGGTTACCATTCCATGTAACCTGAACACGCCTTCTGTAGCCATTACCGCCAACTCAGGCACTATCTGTGCAGGCCAGCCGGTAAACCTTACCGCTAACGGAGCCGACACTTATACCTGGACCAATGGCCCGGCCGCATCCACTTACACCGATTTTCCGAATGCAAACATCACGTATGTGGCTGTAGGTACCAACAGCATCACCAACTGTACCGCCACAGCTTCTAAATTCATTAAGGTAAATCCAACCCCACAGGTTTCGGCAGTGGCCAGCGCCACCAATGTGTGCGAAAACAGCCCTGTAAACATGTTTGCAGTAGGTGCAACCAACTATACCTGGAATGTGCCCGGCAATCCTTTAAACGGAAACATGATTACCATTACGCCTACCGTGGCAGGCCCGGCAACCTATTCGGTGATTGGTGCCAATGCTTCTGGCTGCAGCGCACAGGCTTTGGTTACCCTCAATGTAAATGCACTGCCAAGCGTGGCAGGTATTAACGGCACTTCTGTAAGCTGTGCCGGCGACAATGTGAACCTGATTGGTACAGGCGCTGTGAACTACCAATGGACAGCCAGCAACCTGTATGTGCAGGGAACACCTATCACTGTTTCGCCTACCACCACCACCACTTATACCCTTACCGGTACCGACGCCAATGGCTGCTCGTTAACCGTTAACGTGGTGCAAAACGTGGCTACCTGCACCGGCTTAAAAGAATTCAGCGCATTGAACGGCCTGAATGTTTACCCTAACCCTAACAACGGCTCGTTTGAGATCTCGCTTAAAAACGGTCAGTTAAAAACCGTTGAAATGCTGGATGTAACGGGAAGAACAGTTCTTTCGGCCAAAGGCGCGGAAGACATCCTGCAAATAAACATCAATGGCTTTGCCAATGGTATTTATTATGCAAAGATCAAGAGCGAAGGCGCTGTAGAAGTGATCAAAATTGTAAAACAATAATTTTTAGGGAGAAGCCCCTAATTTTCGACCTTCTTTAATTATAAATACGCCCCCGGATTTTCCGGGGGCGTATTTTTTTATATTGTTAAAATTCTAAATCGAAATAGTTTAGCGAAAATTTAAACGACTTAAAAACAACTAATTAGGTGTATTTGAATGATTTTGCGGTGAAAACATTAAATTTTGTTAACTATTTAATCATCTTTTAATTAAATTTGATTATAAAGTAATTAGCAATTAACTAATCAATCACACATGAAAAAGATCTACAAAACACTACTTGCTGCTGCTGCGGTCCTTTCAGGCCTGTCGGCAACAGCGCAGGTAAATGCTTATTCATTTACCCAGTTTGCAGGCACCTTTAATGCAGCCACCGGCGGTACCGTTATCGGTTCAACCTCCGATGATGACTTATGGTATGTTGACGCTACCGCTCCACTTGGCGGGTACAATTACACCGGCGCCGGATTTCCTCTCGGGTTTAACTTTGTGTTTAATGGTAATACCTTTGACAGGCTTGCTTTAAACACCAATGGCTGGATCGCTTTTGGCCAATCGAGCAGCACGCCGGCAGTGGACATTACTACCGGCGGATCGCAATACAACGGCATTTCGGCGGCCTGTACCACACCGGCCCTGAAACAACACCGCGTTGCAGGTTTCTCGAGGGACTTACAAGGACAAACCGGAAGCTCGATCCGCATCGAAACGCAGGGTTCTGCTCCAAGCCGCACCACCATTGTGCAATGGCAAGGCTTCAGGAGGTTTGCCGCCACGGTAGGCACCGAAAGCATCACTTTCCAGATCAGGCTGATGGAAACCACCAACATCATTCAGGTGGTGTACGGTTCGTATACGGTTACCGCGGCAAATACTGCCGAGGTGGGTATCCGCGGCAATTCAAATGCCGACTACCTTAACCGCAACGTTACCTCTCCGAATATCTGGTCAACGTCAATAGCCGGTACGGCCAATACAGATAAGGTGAACTTCAGTTCAACCCTTATCCCGAACAATGGCCAGGTATACGAGTGGGATCCCCCGCCGCCATGCAACGGCACACCTTCGGCCAACACCGTATTGTCTTCATACTCTATGGTATGCCCTAACGGTTTCACTAACCTGTCGCTGCAAAACAGCTACACCAACACCGGTATTTCGTACCAGTGGCAATCGGCTACCTCGTCCAGCGTTGGTCCGTTTACCGCTATCACCAATGCCACCGCCACCGCGCTGTCATCCACCAGCATCACAATTCCCACTTACTACCGCATCGTGGTTACCTGCGCCAACTCGCCGATCAGCTATACTTCTTCGGCTGTAACGGTTCAGGTTGCAGGCACCACCACCAACAGCGTTCCATACTTTGAAGGGTTTGAAGGCCTGGTAAACAACAATGACCTTCCAAACTGCTCGTGGGCAATGTCAAACACGGTTACCTGCCAAACCTATGTAACAGCAAATACACAAAACCGCGTGCCGCGCACCGGCGATAAATTTGCATCGTTTTACTACTCTCCGGGTGGCACTAACTATTTTTATACCAATGGCGTGCAGCTGAATGCAGGTGTAACTTATTCTGCCTCTATGTGGTACACCACCGAGTATTACGGTTATAACACCTTTAACCTCGAAATGCTGATTGGCACCAGCCAATCTACCACCGGTTTGGTAAGCGTGGCCAGCAAAACATATGCTGCCAGCCCTAACTACAAGCAGCTGAACAATACCTTTACCGTGCCTACCTCGGGCATCTATTACATGGCTATTAAAGGTCAAAGTAACGGTAACTGCTGCGGCTACTACCTGTCGTGGGACGATCTTTCGATCACTGTTCCATGTAACTTAAACACGCCTACATTAGCCATTGGCGCTAACTCAGGCACTATTTGCGCCGGCCAGCCGGTGAACCTGACCGCCAGCGGCGCCGACACGTATACATGGACCAACGGCCCGTCAACAGCAACCTATACCGATTACCCTACTGCCAACATCACTTACATGGCTACCGGCACCAACAGCATTACCAACTGTACGGCTTCTGCCACCAAATTCATCAAGGTAAACCCAAGCCCTGATGTTGCGGCCATTGCTACCAACACCAATGTGTGCGAAGGCAGCTCGGTAAACCTGATTGCCCTTGGCGCCAGCAGCTATACCTGGAATGTGGCGGGCGGTCCCGTAACCGGCAACATGGTTACCATTACGCCTACAACATCGGGTATGTTCACGTATTCTGTAAATGGCAGCAACTCGTTTAACTGCGGCGGTTCGGCTGTAGTGGTTGTTAATGTTAACCCAATGCCAAACGTATCGGGTATTAACGGCACTGCTGTAAGCTGCGCCGGCGATAACGTAACGCTTATTGGCACAGGTGCCAACAGCTACCAATGGGTGGCCAGCAACCTGTATGTTCAGGGAACACCAATCAATGTGTCGCCTGCCATTACCACTAACTATACCCTTACCGGCACCGATCTGAATGGCTGCGCTAAAACAGTGGTTGTTACCCAATCAGTGGCTGTTTGCACCGGCTTGAAAGAGTACAGCTCTTTAAACGGCTTAAACGTTTATCCAAACCCGGCCAATGCTTCATTTAACGTTGACCTGAAAAACGGGCTCGTAAAAACCGTTGAGCTGATGGATGTAACCGGACGCAAGATCGCTTCATACACCAGCGCTAACGATAACATCAGCATCAACATTGCTGATCTGGCAAATGGCATTTACTATGCTAAAGTTAAATGCGATAACGCTGCAGAAGTTGTGAAGATTGTGAAGCAATAACACAAAATCTAAAATTCTTTAAAAGCCCCCGCATTTCCGGGGGCTTTTTTATTGCCGGCAAAACATTAATGCTAAATTTGTAGCTCCTAACTTTTAAAATAAACAATCATGGCTTTTGAACTACCTAAACTGAATTATGCTCTTAATGCCTTAGAGCCACATATTGATGCCAAAACAATGGAGATCCACCATGGAAAACACCATCAGGCATATATCACTAACCTGAACAATGCCATTGCCGGCACCGATGCAGAGAAGCTAAGCATTGAAGACATTGTAAAAAATATTTCAAAATACCCGGCAGCGGTGCGTAATAATGGCGGTGGCCATTACAACCATTCTCTTTTTTGGGAGGTAATGGCGCCAAACGCAGGTGGCGTTCCAACCAACGAGGTGGGCAAGGCCATTGAGGCGGAGTTGGGCGGCTTCGAAAAATTTAAAACAGATTTTGCCCAGGCAGGTGCCACACGCTTTGGCAGCGGCTGGGCCTGGCTGTGTGTAAAAGACGGCAAGCTGGCCGTTTGCTCAACCCCTAACCAGGATAACCCGCTGATGGATATTGCTGATGCGGGCTGCAAGGGCACACCCATCCTGGGCATGGATGTGTGGGAACATGCGTATTACTTAAACTACCAGAACCGTCGTCCTGACTACATCAACGCGTTTTTTAACGTCATCAACTGGAATAAGGTAAACGAACTTTACCTGAAAGCAAAAAAATAAAATTTGTCTGTAAAAATTAAAAACCCATTCTGAAAAGAATGGGTTTTTTTATGGTGTTTAAAAATTAAATCAGCGTTTTTGCTTTTTCGATGGCCTGTGGCAGGCCTTCGGGCTTGCTGCCGCCTGCCTGGGCATAAAAAGGCTGGCCGCCGCCGCCGCCGTTTATTTCTTTGGCCAGCTCCCGCACGATGGCGCCGGCGTTGAGGTTCTTTTCCTTTACCAGATTGTCGCTGATAATTACCGAAATGCTGGGCTTGCCGCTTATCTGGGCACCAATCACGCAGAAAAGAGATGGCACCTCGTTTTTAAGCTCAAACAGCATGTTCTTTATTTCCTCGGCATTGTCTAACGAAATGCTGCAGGCTATGAAATTCACATCGCCGCGTTTTTCAATACGGCCTGCAATCTCTTTTTTGATCAGCTGTGCTTTTTCCTTATAAAAAAACTGAACCTGCCGGTGAAGCTCATGATTCTCCTCCACCAGCCCCGCCACGCTTTTCAGCAGGTCTTTAGGGCTTTTTAAAAGAGATCTCACTTCGTTGATCACGCGGGTTTGTTCGTCAAAAAACTCTTCGGCCTTCACTGAGGTAATGGCCTCCACCCGGCGAATACCGGCTGCTACTGCGCCTTCGCTGATGATCTTGAAATAGCCGATCTGCCCGGTAGACCGCACATGGCATCCGCCGCAGAGCTCCACCGAAAAATGCTTGTCGAAAGTAACCACCCGCACCACGTCGCCGTATTTTTCGCCAAACAAAGCCATGGCGCCGGTTTTCTTTGCGTCCTCAATGGCCATCAGCTCGGTTTTTCCGCCTATGTTTTCGCGAATTTTGGTATTCACCAATTTTTCAATCTGCTGTATTTCAGCGTCGGTTATTTTAGCAAAATGCGAAAAGTCAAAACGCAGGTATTCGTCGTTCACAAGGCTTCCCTTTTGCTCTACGTGTGGGCCCAGCACCTGGCGCAGTGCGGCGTGGAGCAGGTGAGTGGCCGTATGATTGTTGGTGGTGAGCCCGCGTTTTTCGCGGTCTATCCTGGCAGTAAATACGGCCGATATATTTTGTGGCAGCTTATCGCAATAATGAATGATCACACCGTTCTCTTTTTTTGTATCGGTAATTGCCACGGTTTCATTCACGTTTTCGAGCACGCCTGTATCGCCCACCTGGCCGCCGCTTTCGGCATAAAACGGCGTTTTGTTCAGCACAATGTGGTATTGCTCTTTATTTTTTGCTTTCACTTTCCGGTAGCGGATAATGGAAGCTTCGCACTCAAACTCGTTGTAACCGATAAATTCTGTTTCTTTTTCCTGGTTCTCGGCGGCGCTTTTGTTTTTCTCCACATACATCCAGTCGTCGGTGTCAATGGCGGTTGCAGCCCGCGAACGGTTCTTTTGCTCGCCGAGGTAATGCTCAAAGCCCTGCTCGTCAATGCTCAGGTCGTAACCTCTTGCAATCAGCGAGGTAAGATCCACCGGAAACCCAAACGTATCGTACAGCTCAAACACTATTTTTCCGTCAATCACCTTTTTGCCGGCGGCCGTGGTGTCAATACACACCTGGTCAATGCGCTTAAGGCCCACCTCCAGCGTTTTGTAAAAAGAAATTTCCTCCTCGCGGATCACTTTTTCGATGAGGATCTTCTGGCTGTTGAGCTCTGGAAAAGCGCCTCCCATCTGGTGTGCAAGGGTAGGTACAATGCGGTACATAAACGGCTCTTTTAAGTTGAGCGTCTGGTATCCGTACCTTACCGCGCGGCGCAGGATGCGGCGGATCACGTAAGCGGCGCCGGTGTTGCCGGGCAGCTGCCCGTCGGCAATGCTGAAGGAAATAGTGCGGATGTGATCGGCAATAACGCGCATGGCAATGTTGATGAGGTGCTGGCGCTTGTGCTTCTCCTCTTCGTTTGGCTTGTAGCGCAGGCCGCTCAGTTCCTCTATTTTATGAATGAGGGGCGAAAACACATCCGTATCGTAGTTGCTGTGTTTGTGCTGGAGCACCCGCACCAGGCGCTCAAAGCCCATGCCAGTATCCACGTGCTGCTTGGGCAGTTTCACCAGCGAGCCGTCGGCCCGGCGCTCAAACTCCATAAACACGTTGTTCCAGATCTCGATGACTTCGGCATTATCGCTGTTTACCAGCGTGGCGCCATCCACTTTTTTGCGCTCCTCGTCGGTGCGGCCGTCGTAATGTATTTCGGTGCAGGGCCCGCAGGGGCCCATGTCGCCCATTTCCCAAAAGTTGTCTTTTTTATTGCCGTTCAATATCCGGTCTTTGCGCACAAATTGTTTCCAGGTATCATAGGCTTCCTGGTCAAACGCCAGGTTATCCTCCTTGCTGCCTTCAAATACGGTTACGTACAGGCGGTCCTTATCAATTTTATATACTTCGGTAAGCAGCTCCCAGGCCCACGAAATGGCTTCCTTTTTAAAATAATCGCCAAAGCTCCAGTTGCCCAGCATTTCAAACATGGTGTGGTGGTAAGTGTCAACGCCCACTTCTTCCAGGTCGTTGTGCTTGCCGCTCACGCGCAGGCATTTTTGCGTATCGGCCACACGCGGGTATTTGATGGGCGAGTTGCCCAGGAAAATATCCTTAAACGGTGCCATACCGCTGTTATTGAACATCAGCGTAGGATCGCCCTTTACCACCATGGGTGCGCTGGGCACAATCTGGTGGCCTTTGCTCTGAAAAAAATCTAAAAATGTCTGGCGTACTTTGCTGGAGTCCATAAGGTTTTAAAATGAATGCGAAGATACTAAACCGCAGGGTTTTTTAAAACAATAATTTTCTGCTTGGAAGAGCGGTTTTGATCGGGAAATAAGCCCCGTATGTCGTTTTTAAGACCACCGGCACTTTCCTTTTTTTGCCTAAATAGTTATATTTATGGTTTGTAAAAAAACATGTCGAAAGTAAAATACCGGTTCAACACCAAATCGCTTACCTACGAAAAAGTGCGTGTCACTTTTAAGGAGCGGTTTTGGCATGTATTGTCGTACCTGGCCACCGGCCTGGTGTTTGCAACCATTACAATCCTTGTGTCGCGTGAATTGCTGCCTTCGCCTTCCGAAAAAAAGAAAAACCGCGAAATTGAAGCCCTGAAGCTGCAATACGAGCTGCTGGAAAAGAAAATGTCGCAGGCCGAGCTGGTGCTGCAGGACCTGGAAGACCGCGACGATAATATTTACAGGACCATTTTTGAAAGTGAGCCGCTGCCCAAAGCCATGCGTTATGGCGGATCGGGAGGCAGCAACAAATATTCGGCGTTTGACAGCTACCAGAACTCAGAGCTTTTAAAATCGGCCACCGATCGGATGGATCGTATTAGCAAGCAGCTTTATGTGCAGTCCAAATCGTTTGACGAGGTAGTGCGGCTGGTGAAGAACAAAGAGAAGCTGATGGCCTCCATACCGGCTGTGATGCCTATTAACCAGAGAGACCTGGCGCATGTGGTAACCAGCGGCTTTGGCTGGCGCACACATCCTATTTATAAAACACAGGAGTTTCACCCCGGCATGGATTTTGCGGCCGAACAGGGCACGCCTATTTATGCCACCGGTGATGGAACGATAGAACGGGCCGATAACATGGCCCAGGGTTATGGCAATCACGTGGTGATTAATCACGGGTTTGGCTACCAGACCCTGTATGGGCACATGAGCAAAATTGTTGCGAGGGCCGGCCAGAAAATTGCCCGCGGACAGCTGATTGGCTACGTGGGCAGCACCGGGTTAAGCACCGCGCCGCACGTGCATTACGAAGTAATAAAAAATGGAGAGAAAGTGAATCCGGTGAATTATTATTACAACGATCTTTCGCCGGAGCAATACCAGCTCATGGTAGAGCTTTCCAAAAAATCGGCGCAGTCGTTTGACTAAAAACCGGAAGACCCTTGCCGGACCGTCTAAGCCGTTATTTTTGAATGGTTACAATAAGGTTGTTTTTATTGAGCCGGCATTTAGTGAACAGATAGTTGTTTAGCCAGGGCGTTACAGGATAAGTGACTTTCTCGCCAATTTTTCCGGTGTTTACATTAAACGTAACAGGCCTTGCCACGTATACCGAATCGGAAGGCCCGGTTTTTACAATCAGGTAATCGGCCAGCCGCGGAATATCTGATTTTTTTCCGACAGTATGGCAGATATCCACCAGCGTACCGATGATCACCGTGTCTTTTTGCACAGTACGCCAATTGCTGCCGATAGCATTGGTTTGTGAAAAAACCCGGCAGCTGATTACAAGAAAAAAAACAATGAACGGTCGCATAGCATCTGGTTTTTTATAGTGGATGATCAAATTTAAAAAATTATTTGCTTTTATTTCCGCCAATCCGCTTTACAAGCCCTGCAATGGCGCCCCCTTCAAATGCCTTAAAACGCGATTGCTGCAGGTGCGCGGCACTGTTACGGCCAACAATGTTGAACCTGAATACAAAAGGCGTGTTGTTCATATACCAGCCGCCGGCCTGGCCAAAGCGGATATCGCTGAACACCAGGTTGCTGTCCTCGTAATTAACGCAATAATAACCCTTCGAAAATAAGATAAGCCGCTGCACTTCGGGCGAATTTCTGTAGCGCGTCAGCAGCGAATCGTGGCGGGGCACGGTTTCATAATCCACCCGGGGCACTTTGTCAAACACCGAATAATAACCCACATAATTTCTGTCGTTATTTTTTGCCACCACATACCACAGCAGGTTATTGAGCGGAGCCGGCGAGGTCATGTAATCGCTGTGCGGAATGTTTCTTGCTGCCAGGTCTTTGCGAACCGTGCGATCGATATAAATTTTGATGGCAACGGTAATCAGTAAATATACCAGTGCCACGCTCAGTGCGCCTTTGGCCCAGGCTATTCGTTTAGGTGATTTCGTTTTCAAAGCAAGCAGCGCAATGGCCGAAACCAGAAGCGGCAGCAATAAAAAAGGGTCGAGGATAAACAGCACATTAAAGCTTATCCGCGCATGGCTGAAGGGCTCAAACCAGCCGGTGCCATAAGAGGTGAGCGAATCGAGAAAAATATGGAGGAACAATCCGCTGGCTGCCAGTAAAAGAGATTGCTGCCTGGTGAGGCCCTGCTTTTTGAAAAGGAAATAAAACAGCCAGGCAAACACTCCCGAAAGAATGGCGCACATCAAAACGGAGTGGGTAATGCCGCGGTGAAGCAGCAGGCCTTCCGCCGGGCTGCTGAACAGCTGCATGGCTACGTCGGCATCGGGAAGGTTATTTACAATAATGCCAGCCAGCATGGCTTTTTTTCCCAACTGCCGGCCTGCGATCATTTCGCCGAGGCAGGCGCCTAAAACGGTATGTGTTAATGAATCCATGTTATCGTTTTTGTCGTTTCCTGTATTTTCTTCCGGCCATCATAAGGCTCATCAGCATCCTGTAAAAATTATAGGTGATCCACATCAGCGCCCGGCCGGCAAAGCTTATGTTTGAGGCCGATTGCAGCTCAACCGCCTGGCAACAGTTGCCGATCACGCCGGCCAGGTGATCTGAAAAATTATGGATAAAGGCCGGGTCACGGGTATCGGTGTTCAGCTCAATGCTGATGTAATGGCTCAGAAAATTGAGGTTGTAAGAGCCGATGGTGGCCCAGTTAGCATCAACAATCATGGCTTTGCCGTGCATAACCGAGTTGGTCCATTCGTAAATGTGAATGTTATAGCGCAGGTAAAAATCATACATATAGCGTTCGGCCAGCCGCAGCGACGCAATGTCGGATTTGCCTGCCAAAAGGATCTTTATTTCCACGCCTCTTTCAGAGGCTTCGCGCAGCAGGCGGCGGAATGTGCGTCCCGGTAAAAAATAGCTGGCTACGATCACGATCGATTTTTCGGCGCTGATCAGAGCCTCGGCATAGCTTTTGTGGATGTCGTTTTTTCGTTTTATCCAGTCGTTGCGCCTGAAGCGCACGCGGCGTTCCGGATCGGTGCTTTGCGTGGGCTTGCTTTGTTTTTCCCAGCGTCTCAGCGTCGGAATTCTTTTCCGGTGGTAAAATTCCCCGCACACCAGGTGCAGGTACTCACACACCGCACCCCTGGTAAGAACGCCATAATCGAGCCATGCCTCCAAATCGCCGCTGCCGCTGTATTTGTTGGCAATGTTGATGCCGCCGGTTAATGCCGCACGTTTATCAACCACCACTATTTTGTGGTGCAGGCGCCGGCCAATGTAAATACTTTCGGAAGAAAGAAGGGGAGAGAACAGGCGGAAGCGGATTCCGGCCTGGCGCATTGCCTCTTTAAGATGGCGCGAAACGGGGTACGAGCCGTAAGCGTCAATCAGTACAAACACCTGCACCTGCCGCTCCGCTGCCCGCTTTAAAGCAGCAATAATGCGCCGGCCCGTTTCGTCGTATTCAAAAATATAGGTTTGAAGGTGTATCACCTCCCGGCTTTCATCAATAAGCTGCTCAAGCACCTCAAAGTAATTCCGGCCGCTGTATATCAGCTTTATTTCATCTGCCTGCTGGTAGGTTCTCATACATCGTTAAGGCCATTTGCCTTCTAAATATAAGTAAATATTGTGCCGGGCGGTAATTACATTAAAGGCTAAAAAGTAAGGTAACCGGTTTTTTTGGCTAAACATTTACACGTACCTTTACCTGAAATTTAATTAACTATGAGTAAAGGATTAATTACAGTTATTGTTTTTGGTGTTATCGTTTTATTTGGCGGCGTTTGGGCCTGCAATAAACGTAATAGCTTTGTAGGGTTGCGCGAAAATGCAAAAGCCCAGTGGCAGCAGGTAGAGAGCCAGTATCAGCGCCGCTCCGACCTGGTTCCCAACATAGTGGCCACCGTAAAAGGCGAAGCTAATTTTGAAAAAAGCACGCTGGAAGGCGTGGTAAACGCACGTGCCAAAGCCACTCAAATGACCATTGACCCCGATAAGCTGGATGAGAATTCCATTCAAAAATACAAAGCGGCACAAGGCGAGCTGAGCGGCGCCTTATCGCGCCTGCTGGTGGTTTCCGAAAATTATCCCAATTTAAGGGCCAACCAGGCGTTTGCCGACCTTCGCGTAACACTGGAGGGTACCGAAAACCGGATCGCCACCGAACGTATGCGTTACAACGAGCTTTCGCGCGATTATAATAAAGCCATTCAGTTTTTTCCGGGCAACCTGCTGGCCGGTGGCATGGGCCCCCTGCCGTATTTTGAAGCAGAGGCCGGCGCTGAAAAAGCGCCTAAAGTAGAATTTTAGAACATGCCGGGCGCAAAAAAATTCTTTAACGAGCAGGAACAGCAGCTGGTGATAAATGCCATTGCCGAGGCCGAACTGAAAACATCGGGCGAGATCCGCGTGCATATCGAAAATTATTGTTTTGGCAGCGAATTAAAACGTGCTGCCAGGGTGTTTGGTAAATTAAACATGCACCAAACCGGAGCGCGCAATGGCGTGCTTATTTATATTGCCGCGCGCAGCCGCAAAGTGGCGGTGGTGGGCGATGAAGGCATTCATCAGAAGCTTGGCAATGCTTTTTGGGAAAAGCTGGTGAGCGACATGATCGGCCAGTTTAAAGCCGAAAGAAAAGCACAGGCCCTTGCTGCGTGTATTGTATCCTGCGGCGAGCAGCTGGGAAAATTTTTTCCGAGAAGCAGCAACGATACCAACGAATTGAGCAATTCCATTTCTTATTAACCATGCGCAGATTAATCATCCTCATACAATTGCTTCTCCTGGTATCTGCCGGTTTTTCTCAAATACCCGCCCGGCCCGATCCTCCGCACCTTTATAATAACCTGTCTCAAAACCACGCCGATTTCCTTTCCCGGAGCGAGGCGGCCCGGTTGGAAGAAAAGCTGGAACAATTCAGCAACGAAACCTCCAACCAGATCTGCGTAGTGATTGTTGACGACCTCAGCGGTGATGAGCCGGCACATTATGCCACCACGTTGCTGAATGAATGGGGTGTGGGCAAGGCAGATAAAAATAACGGCATTGTGATACTGCTTCAGTTAAATGCCGATAAGGGTGGGCACGATTTTATTGCCATTGGTTACGGGCTTGAAGGCGCCATTCCCGATCTGGCCACCAAGCGCATCCGCGACGAGGAATTATACCCGCATTTGAAGCGCGGCGAAAATTTTGAGGCCCTTGATAAAACCACCGACCGGCTGATGCAGCTGGCCAAAGGCGAAATCAGCGTGAAGGATTACACCCGGCACAGCCGCAAGCGTGGTGTATCAAAAAGCCAGATCATACTGATCATTATTGCCGTGATTATCTTTCTTATTATTAAAGGAATATTTGGCGGGGGCGGTGGTGGCACCACGTTTTCGCGCCGTGGGCGCACTTACTGGGGCAGCGGCTTTGGCGGATTTGGAGGCGGTGGTTTTGGCGGCGGCAGCAGCTGGGGCAGTGGCGGCGGTTCTGGTGGCTGGGGCGGCTTTGGCGGCGGCCGTTCAGGCGGCGGCGGTTCTGGTGGAAGCTGGTAGCTAAGCGTTTACTTCCTGTTGCGCCTCACGGCATATACCAGCTCATCCAGGTATTCGCCATTTTTAAAAAGTGTTTTTTCGAAACGTGCCTCCAGTACAAAACCGGCTTTCTCAAGCACTTTTTGCGAGGCCAGGTTGGTGCCAAACGGCCGGGCAAAAATGCGCTCGATCTCAAAATTTTCAAACGCGTAGCTTATCATCTGTTTTATTGCCCTGTTCATAATGCCTTTGTTCCAATAGGGTTCGGCCAACCAATAACCCAGCTCGGCGTTTTTTAACTGTATGTCCTGCTGCGGGTGAATGCCAATGCCGCCAACGGCCACGCCGTTTACATCAATGGCCAGCAGCCGTTCGGGTGTTTCGCCGGTGGCAAAGGAAATAAACACTTTCCCATTTTCAGGCGCATAGGGATGCGGAAACTGGTTGGTCATGTATTTTGCAATATTATTGTTGTTGGCAAACTTCACCAGGTGGTCCAGGTCGCTGATGTGCCATGGCCTTAGTTTAAAATCGGTCATACACCTAAAGTACGCTGCGCCGGTTGAAATAACAAATGCTGTTATAAAAGGCTTTAAACCGGCTGAAGGTGGCGCAATATTTTACGGTCGATGTAAAAGGTGCCAAAAGGAATCATGCAGGCCAGCAGCACTTTCCAGGTGATTTCTTTAAACTTCCACCGTTGCTCTATGCCAACGCTCAGGGTATTAACAATAAACAGCAAAAACAGCATGCCGTGTACGGGGCCAATGGCCCTCACCAGCGTGGGATTATGGAATAGGTGCTTGGCAGGCACTGCTACAAACACAAGCGCCAGCAGCGAAATGCCTTCGAGCAGGGCCAGCAGGCGCAGGCGGCCGGTTTTTGTTTTTAAAAGATGTGTCATAATTAAAAGCTTCTTAAATAGGGCCTTTGGGCCAGGGGTGAAAAAGGCCATGGAATGGCCAGGAAAATAATAAACAGGGCCAGGGAGAACCACAACAGCATGGTTTTGAATTTTTCGCGGTCAGCTGTTTTTCGCTTCGCCATGGCCGAGCCCATGGTGATAAGCGTAATGGCAGCCAGCATCAGCAGAATATGCAGCGCCCCGAAAAAAAGCGTTTCGGTGTGCGCCGAGGCCACCCGCATGTTTGAAAAGAAAAATTTAACCACAGGGCTTTTCAGATAAACGGTAAAGCCGATGATGAGCTGAATGTGGGCAATGGTGGCGGTCCAGTGCCTTATGGAGTTATCGGCCCGGCCGAAAACCGCACCGGACCTATAACCTTTGTAGGCTCTAAAAATGGCATATAACAAGCTTGCCAGCACCAGCCAGCGGAATAGGGAGTGTAGGGCGATAAAAACAACCTGCATGATTTTTTGTGTGATGCAAATGTATGAAAAAACATACTAACTGGTATGTTTTTTGTCAAAAAAATCAGCGCAGGCTTTCCAGGTAATTTTTGAGCTCTTTTAAGTAAGGCTTATAACAGCTGTTGTTGCCGTAAAGTTTGCCAAAATGACGGATGCCCCAGTAACCCGACATCACCAGGCTGGCCACCTGTTCAGGCTTCACATCCCTGCGCACGGCGCCCGACTTTTTTCCCAGGATGATGCCGGCCTCAATAACCTGCTGCCATTGTTTTACCAGCCGGCCCAGCGCTTTCGAAAAAACCGGGCTCAGGGGCGCCATCTCCTGCACCAGGTTGCCCACCGGGCAGCCGTATTTTACAATCAGCCGCGGGTTTTCGAGCAAAAGGTGCTTTACCGTTTTGTAAATATCCTTTACAGGGTCGTGAGAGCTTTTTAGGGAGGACACAAATTCCTCTTTCACCACGGGCTGCATCACCTCGGTGATCAACGCCAGGCCCATCTCGTCTTTGGTTTTAAAATGATAAAAAAAAGCACCCTTGGTCACTTTGGTGGTGGCTATAATATCGTCGATGCTGGTAGCCTGGTAACCATTGGCATACACCAGGTCAAAAGCCTTTTGAAGGATAAGAAGGCGCGTTTCTTCCGATTTTTTCATAAAAGATACCGCTTGGTAGGTTTTGTAAAAATAACAAAAGCCGGTGGTTCAAGGGTTAAAGAAATTCCGGTTTTTTGCCCAGGAAATCGCCAAAAGCTTCGGCGGGTTGTTTAAGAAGTGTTTTTATGCTTTGTTTGGGTTTTTCAAACAGGTCGGTTTCCAGCATTACCGATTCTTTTTTAATGCTGCGTTTCCAGAGCCCCAGCACTTTTCCGTTTACCATAATGGTTGGCCAGAATATGCCGTTGTTTGAAAAGGTTCTTTTTTGAAGATGCGTTTTAATGGATGCAGTGCGGTCTTTATAGCTAATCACAAATTCGTCGAAAGCCGGCAGCAGGTGCACCAGGTTTTCTTTTTGTTTGGTGGGCTTAAATGAGCGGCTGATCCAATAACTGACAGAATCGATCACTTCTTCCGACAGGTCTTTTTTTATCATTTCAAGAGCTTTTTTTGCATCGGTGGTGGTTAAACCCGACCACCAGGTAAAATCGGCCAGGGTAGCGGGGCCGCGGCTGTTAAAATAGGTCCCCGCCAGTTTGGCCAGCGCTTCTTCGCGGGTAAGCGTTTTCTTTTTTGGTACGCGGCTTTCGAGCAGGGCGTAGGTGCGCTTGCCTTTGCGCGAAGCACCGCTGCAAAGAATGCCATCCAGCTCGGCGCAAAAGAGCAGGTGAGCGGCCCGGTTTTCGCTGTTCACAAGCTTAATCGCTTCCAGCTCGGCCACCAGCTCTTCGCGGGTTAAATGGCTGCCGCTCTCCACTGCTTTTAAAAGAGTGCGGTTGCTTTTTTTTAACACCGCTTCTGTAAGGCCAAGCTCTTTATGCCGTGAGCGCATTTGGGTCCTGATCCTGGGCTTGCTCAGCTCAATCATCCAGTAAATATCTTCGGCGGGTACAAAATGCCAGGTGGGGCGCAGGGCATGCGTTCTTAAAATTTCTCCTTTATCAATGGCGTCGTCCACAGCCTGCTCGGTGCCGTTTTTCATGCGGATGCCAATGCCCCATTTGGCCATGGCATAATCCTGGGCCTGCATGCCGCCCATGTGACCAACCACTTCGCGGGCCGTTTTAAAAGGGGTGTTTACCAGCTGCTGGCTTTGTAAGCGGGCAAGTGCAATGTCTTCGGCTTTCATGATATTTACTAGGGTTAAAAAGAGGTTAAGGTAAAAATAAATGACCAGAAAATTTTTGCGGTCGTTGGATTTTGCCAACAAAATAAAACCGCCCGGTAAAACTTACCGGGCGGCTTTTTAATTTACAAGGGTTTTCGTTATTCTTCCATCGGGTATCCTTTGGCTACCCAGTCGGGCTTAATACCTTCGGGCAATTCGAGCACCTTAGCATTTTTAAATCCGGCAGAAACAAGCGCATCATAAGCCGGTTTGATGTTGGGGCAATTGGCATATGAGCAGCAGCCGCAGTATACCACAATGGTTCTGTTCTTATTCTCCATGCTCAGGGTCGATTTCATTTTTTCCACGCCGCTGATGCTGGTGCCCAATCCCACCTTTTGCGCTGATTTGATCTGTTCCATCGGGCCCACGTTAAAGATAATGGGTTTGTCTTTGGCGTTGGCGCGGATCTTATCGGCCAGTTCCTGGGTGGGCATGAGCTGTTCTTTTTTCCATACAATAGCCTGGCTGAAAGCAGTGGCGGCAGAACAAAGCACAAGTGCAAAAGTGAGTAAGCGTTTCATAAAGTCGTTTTTATTTTACCCGAAGGTATTTAAAAATAAAACCGATAAACTTTAAAAAATGTAAAAACCGCCTTTTATTGAGCGGGCTGAACACTGACGCTGGCGTTCCTCAGCTTATGCAGGCAGGTGTTTGAGAGAATAAGCACCCCTAAAAACACAAGCGGTGGAATTACGTGCCCCGCACCGTCGCCGCTTGCACCGTGTGCAATAGAGGCCGAAACAAAAGCAAAGGCCAGCCCGGCGTAAGCCCACTCTTTTATCCTCACCGGTATGGCGGGCAAAATAATAACAATGGCTGCCAGCAGTTTTGCAATAGCTAACTCCACCCTGAAATAAGCAGGAAAGCCCAGGTGCTTAAACCCGATGTCAACCTGCGGGTTGGTAAGGTAACTGTAAGCGCTGAACAGCATCATCAGGCTGATGAGCCCGGTGCTGATCCAATAAATGATTTTATTCTTTTTCATAATTTGTTTTTATAAGAGCACAAACCTACCTATTTTTGCTATAAATTTGATAGTAATATCCCCAGGGATAGCACTATCCCGCAATATAGTAATGGAGGCTTCAACTGCATCGATTAAAAAGAAACACGAGCCGGAGGAATGCAACCGCCGCATCCTGAACGTTCAGGATGCGCTGGAAGTGTTGCAGGGCCGCTGGAAATTACCCATCCTCATTGCCGTGTCGTTCGGTCCAAAGCGTTTCAGGCAAATTGCCCGCGAGGTAAACGGCATCACCGATAAAATGCTGTCGAAGGAGTTAAAACACCTGGAGCTGAACCAGCTGGTAAAGCGTACGGTATACGATGCTTTTCCGCCCGTGGTGGAGTATGCCGTAACACCTCACGGACAATCGCTGCATAAGGTTATTGAAGCGCTCATGCAATGGGGCATGGACCATCGCAAAAAGATCATAGGGAAGTAAGTTCTGCGATAAAAACCTTTGAATTATTTCTGTCCTGAATTTTTGAGGTAATAAGTGGTAAGCGTGCGGGCCCAATAACGGGCTACATCAAATTCTTTTTGAAGGTAGGCAACCACCTCGTTCGATTTTTTTTCGCTGGCTTTAAACTTATCCAGAATCGTTACCCAGCCGGTAATTTTTTTTCCTGTTTTTTCCATTACCTGCTCATCGGTAACATCCCAGTATTCTTTTTTCATAATTCCTTTAAAAATCAAAGGTTACAGCATGCGTTTCGTTACTGAAAAAAATACTGCCTTCGTTGTCGCAAGCGGCAGTGGGGCCAAACACCAGGGTGCGGGGATGAACGTTAGAGAACTTAAACAAGGCCTTGCCCAGGGTGAAGGGATGAAACTCCGTTACATCGCTCGACCCCAATGGAACAAACGCGCAGTTAAAATCGCGCTGAGGCTGTGCAATGCTGTCGCAGGTAAACGAGTAGGGGATGTTGCCGGGCAGGCTGCCGGTTATTTTGCCAACGTAATTCACTTTGGCCAGGTTCCAGCTGATAACCGGTTGTTTGGCAGTGTTAAACACATTGGGATTGCCAGTGTTGATAAGCACTTTGGTAAGGATGCCATCCCAGATTATTTTTTTACTGGTGTCTAACACGTTGGTCAGCTTCAATTTTCCACTGATGGACCAGGCCAGGTTGGTTTGAGCCGGGTTAAAGTTAGGCGCCAACAACCTGTTCTCAACCGTTACCGTATTCAACGCTTCCACTTTCCAGCCATCCACCACATAATTGGCAAAGCTGATTTTGGCCTGGTAGCCAAACTGCCGGTACAGGGCCGCATTGGGGTTGCTTGCGCTGTAATTGATCATAAGAGTTCCGTCTCTCATTTTTCCATCGCGGCAGGGTGTGTTAGAGTAGCTAATGAACATGTATTTGCTCTGTGCATCATGTACCACACTTACCGTATTACTGGTAGAAGGGATTGGAGCATAAAAATGATTGGCCAACTGCTGCTCGCCCAAAAAGGCGCAGGTCATCTCAATGTCCGCCACCATGTAAAACGCTTTTGCCATGTCTTTCGCGCTTTGCAGGTCGGCGCTGTAAGTGTAAGGATCAGTAGTGGTGGTTGGCGTAGAGGGCACAGAGGGTGTGGCCACCGGCTCAGGTTCAGGATCCTTGTTTTTTTTCTTGCAGCCCTGGCTAAACAACAGGCAAAGTCCCAGGGCAGGGAAGAGGAGTAGTTTTTTCATCAGTAGTGGCAATACAGGGTTTATTTAAAATTCGTAAAAAAAAGTAGTATAAACAAAAAGACCGCCTGGAAACGGCGGCCTTTTGTATTATAAATTCTATATCTGGTTGAATTTTCAGCTTTTGTTTATTATGATATTAATTTAGCTAAAACTTATTTTATACTGCAACTGTAGCCGTATTGTATGGCATTTGGATATTTTTCCTTGCAGCTGCTTTCATATTTTTTTCTGTCCTTTTTGCTGTATGTTTTCTTTTCCTCGGTCAAAAAAACTGTTCCATTGGCTGTTTTACATTCGCAGGTAACATCTTTTATGCAGGAAGTAAATGCTGACAACAAAATACAAATTAAGAAATACTTCATAATTAAAACGCACTTAAGCTTCCACTTCGGTTACAATGCTCGGGAAGATACGCACATTGTTCTCCTCGCGGCGGAACTGGTAGGTGTACTTATAATGGCTCTCGAGGCCCGATTTGTTAGGCAGACCGTTGATCATCATAATATTCCGGTTTTTGGCAAAGCGCAGCAGCTCACGCAGGTAGTGTGCCGAAATCTGGCCCACCTCGTCGATGATGCAATGCACTTTAAAGTCTTTGCTGCTGCGGTGGCTCGATTCCTTGATAAATACGTGGAGGAGTGTAATATAAATAATGGCCTTCACCAGGATGTCGGTGCCGGTGCTGCCAATGCTGTCGATCTTATGCGTCCAGCCGGTTTCGTTCATCCCTTCCTTGATGTTGAATTTCAGCTCGAACAGGTCCTGCAGGCGAATTTCTTCCTGTTCCTGCTCTTTAATGGCATTGCGCAGCTGCTCCAGCAGCTTCACGGCACGCCCGCTGATTTCGCGTTTCTGGCCGGTGGCAAAGTCGGTGTTAAACAAGCCTTCGTTATACACCAGGCCGTTCTCTTCACGAAATTCCTGGATGCGCTTCAAAAGCCTGTACACTTTGTTGTCCGATTCTTCCAGGCGGATCTTGATAAACTCGATCAGCTTGCTTTCCTCAAATTCCGCTTTCTTAAAGTCTTCTGCTATCAGGCCGATAATGTGCTGGATCTTATCTTTTTGCCCGCTCAGCTCTTTTACCTTGGTGGCAATGCTGTCGGTTACCAGCCCAATTTGTGTGGCGGTTTCGGCAATAGACAGCTCTATTTTGTTTTCGTTGATGAACGAGCGCAGGTTTTGCGCAAAACGTTCGTACTCGCCCTGCGAGGCGTCGTTGCGGATCACAAAGTTAAAGTGGTTGTCGATCCTGAACTTGCCGGCAAACTCGTTCACATAACGCTGAAAGGCGCCGTACTCCTCGTTAAAGTGCGAATCGTTCTTGAGCAGCTGGGTGCACAGGTCCATAATGTTGTAATTGGTGCGCTTTGGCTCGGCCCGCTCAATAATATCGGAGTATTTGGCATACACCGGTGTTTCGCGGAAGTTGTTGCTGTAAAAGTTGATACCGTTGTTGAAGTCGATCAGCTCCTCATCAAAGGCGCGCTTCTGCTTATTCAGCTCCATGCGCTTCATGTGGTATTTGCGGCCGGCTTCTTCCAGCTGCGCGCCCAGGTCGTTGTTGCTTTTCACAAACTCCTCTTTTTTCTGGATCATGTCGGGAAGCTTATCAAAGATCTCGCGCTTGTCCTTCAGGTAATCGCTGATGATCTGTGCGTATTGCTCAATGTCCTTGAGCGCTTCCTGAAGCTCTTTCATGCGGCCCTCCACATTTTTAAGCTGTTTGGCATCAACCCCTTTGCTTTTAAAATTGGTTTCTTTTTCCTTTGCCAGCTCTTCTTCCTTATTCTCAAACTCTTTTACCTGATTTTTCTTTTCCACTTCCAGCTCCGAAATTTCGGTTTCCTGTCTTTCTTTCAACTCGGCCAGGCGCTCATCATTATAAGCTTTCAGCTTTTCGAGTTGCTGATTAAAGTCATTGAGCAAAAGGTTTTTCTTTTTGTTCAGGATCGAGAGTTCTTCCTCTATAATGTTGAGGCGCTGGCGATTGCCGGTCAGCGATTCCTCCACTTCCTTACCAGCCCGGCTGCTCCATTCTTCCAGCTCGCTGCCCAGCTTGTGCTCGCGCTTATCGGCCAGCTCAAGCGAGTAGGAGAGCACTTTTACATCCTCTTTCAGCTCGCCCAATTGTTTTCCGAATTTATCGGCGGCCAGCATTTTTTCTTCGTTGTTGGCGGTTTGAAAAGCATTCAGCGATTCTTCCAGATCGCGGATCTGGGCCAGGCGCTCGTTCTTTTCAAATTGATATTCTTCAATGGATTTGGAAACCACTTCCACCGATTCAAGATTCAGGCTGATGCCATAAAGCGTATCGGCCGTTTCCTGCTTAATTTCGGGGGTAATGTCGGTGCGGAACAATAATTTTTCGTTCACCACCTTGCCAATGGTTTGGTGCCAGTTTTTTACGTTTTTTTCGAGGAAGCCGTAAAAGGCATCGTGCTGCACGTTGAGCTTGCCTTCAATTTCCTTGATCTCGTTTTTGATGCGGATGATCTCGTTGTTGGTTTGGTTTACCCGGTTGCTCAGCGAGCTCTTCAACTTTGTTTCCAGGGCTTCCCATTCGCGCTGAATGGTGGTAACCATGTTTTGCTTGATGGCCCGCTCGCTTTTGTTTTTATAGCTTACGGCGCGCAGCTCGGCCAGTTCGTTTTCAAGTCCTTTTATTTCCTGTTCGTAAAAGCGGGTGTTGCGAATTACCTTTTCCTCGCTTTTAAGCTCGTTAAATTCAATTTGTTTGGTGGTAACCTCTGCATTTACATCGCTCAGGCCTTCTTCGCGTTTTTGTTTCAGTTCAGCATCGCGCTTGTTGTATTCGTTTTTTTGCAGCAGTTGCAGCTCGTTGTAGTGGTTAAAGATCTCGCTGGTGCGCGAGTTGATCTTATTGATGTAACCTGTTTTATCGTTGCGCAATTGCTCTATCAGCGAGGTGTATTTCAGCTCAATGCTGGCCACATTGGAAGTAAGGCTTTCGTATTCGCGGCGGGCAATGTTAAGCTCCACCTGCAGCTTTTCGCGCTCAGCATTTTTTTCAACCGCCTCTTCAATGTTCTTTTCCTTGTATTCCTTTAATTTTTTATTCGCCTCGCGGATGGTACGGTCGTAATACCCTATTTCTTCGCGGATATCGTTTTGTTTTGATTCAATCTGGTCTTTGTTCTCCTCAAACTCATTGGTAAGCTGTTCCAGCTCCACTTCCTTTTTCTTGGAGGCTTCGCGGATGGCTTCGTTCTGTGTTTCGGCAAAACGCAGGCTGCTGCCCAGCTTGTCGGCCATTTCCATTTGCGCGCCCTTAAGCATGTGCACCTGGTCGTATTTTTTATCAATCAGCTCAATCAGCTGCTGCGATTCCTTTTTAAGGTAGGTCTCAATGTCCGAATATTTTTCGTTGAACTGGCGCAGCTGCCGCTCTACCTGCTCCAGTTTGATGGAGCTGCTTTCGGTTGTCAGTGAGTTGGCAATAAAATCCTTGATAAACCGCGAATCGATGCTGCTTTTTGAAGACAGGAATACGTTGGTGATGGATTTTGGAATGTTCTGGTATTTTTCGTTCCCTTTCAGCAGGTGAAATTTCGAAAGTTGCTTGTCGGTTTCGGTTCCGAAAATGATATTGCGGTAACGCTCAAAGGTGTCGATCTGGTTAGAAATGTAAATGCCGCGCTTTTCGAGGTTGTTAATGATCTCTTTGATCTTCATGGCCTCATCGTTGGCCGTGAAGAAAAAATCAGGATTATAAGCCGCATCCACAAAACGGAACACCAGCTTGTTGTGCCGGTATACAATCACAAAAAAAGGCTTTTCTTCGGTGGCAATCTCATAAATCAAAAACGAATTTTCGTAGCGGAAATAGTGCTCCTCAAAAGGCTTTTGCGAAGCCGAAATGCCGAGCCCGCGGCTGTTGGCGCTGTAAAAAAACAGTATGGCGCGCTGCAGCGAGGTTTTTCCGAAGTTATTGGTTCCCACAAAGCAGGTGTTGCCGCTCAGCTCAATGTCTGCATACTTCACGTTGGCAATATTTATTTCAACAATCCTGTTTAATATTCTGCTGTTTTCCATCCCTTGTCAGTTCTTAATTTTTAATGTTTAGTCTTTAGTCGTTAGTCTCCGGTCGTAAGTCCGGAGTTGTATATTGTATGATGTATTTTGTATCAGGACCGAGTTGTTAGTTACAAGTCACCCGTCTCTGAGTCGTCCTGTCTCTTGCTTCCTGCCTTTAATCTTTTATCCAACGTTTTAATTATAAATCAACCCCTGCGCATCATCGGTATTTCCTCCGTCTTCGTAAATGGCCACTGAATTAATTACATCCAGCAGGTACGAGTAAGAATCAAGCACTTTATACGATTCGGTTTTTTCGTCTTCCAGCTCTAAAAAAGAGTCACGGCTCATCAGGTCGCAGATCTCGCGCACTTTGTTATGCAGTGTTTCTGAACGGTAAAGCGGTATTTTTTGCAGTTTTTGCTTCAGGCGCACGTTGGCGTTGCACTCTTCGGCAATTTCGCCCGGCCTGAAACGGCTGCCGATGGTAATTTTATTATCCATGCTGGCCAGCAGGTCCACAATGTCGATGTAACGCTCAAAACGCTCGAGCTTTTTCTCCAGCTCGCTGTTGGGCTCGTGCAGTTTTGAAAAGTAAAAAAAGTTATTGCCCCGCTCAATGTTGTAGCGGATGATATTGAAGTAAGCCTGCAGCCGGTCAAAATTCTCGGGATTGTTGATGATATCGTACAAACGGTTCATCCCATCGCGGGTGCCATTGCTTGAAATAAAATTTCCGCGCGCCATTACCGCAAAAATATCGTGGGTTTGTTTGGGTAGGTTAAAATCTTCTGCTAACATATCTATTCGGGTTATCTGTTTTTTATTTCGTGTTTACTGTCATCGTACAATGTACATTGTTCTAGTTTTTGACTTTCTCCTTCTTCACTTTTTCCTTAGCGGGCAGTATCAGGGTGTAACCCAGGCGCTTTTTGTTTTTGGCGGCGTCTTCGTAGTCGTAATACTGCAGGCGGTATTTAAAGTCGAGGCTGTTTTGGTATTCCATGGCAATTTCAACAAACAGCGAGAGGCGGTCTTCGAAGCTCACGGTGCCAATGGCTTTGGGAAACTTGTAATCCATCAGGTACTCAAACAGGTTTAGTTTGTTTTGCACCAAAAAACGCTCCACCAATTTTTCCGTATCCAGCTTTATCTGCTGCTCAAGCCCTTTGTCCTTAAAGTTGCCGGCCATTTTATCGGCCAGGCCGCGCACCATCAGGCGTGTGAGCTTATACTTTTCGGCAATGCGCTTGCACAGCACGTGCCCATCATCGGTAAATAAAAAGTCGATGGCAATTTTGGTTTTGGGCGTTTTGTGCCCGTTGTGCCGCAGGGTGTTGATGTTGGAAACGATTTCCCTGAAATTGGATTTGAAGTACAAAGAGCCGTGATCCTTGATCTCTTTGAGGCGCTGTGCTTTTTTGTAAACATCGAGCTGGAACTGGATCTTGTTGATGAAGTCCGTAATGTCGGTCTGTATTTCGATCAGGTAGTCAAGGTTCTCGATCAGGCTGGCTTTCAGCGAGTTTACAATGCCATACAGCTCAGTGTCGTTGGTAAGGCTGAACAGCGAGCGGGTTTCTTCCACCACATCGCCGGTTTTTTTGATGAACTCGATGATGGTGTCGCGCTTTTCGCGGTAATCCTCAAGTTTTTGCAGCTTGATGCGGTAATTGCTCTCGTTCTTGTAGGTATCATCCACATTTTTTTGCAGCTTGATGATCTCGCGGGTGAGCGCGGCGTTGATGCGCTTGAGGTATTTTTTGATGCTGCGGAGGAATCGCATTTCGCGCGCCTCCTGGTAAAAGCGGATGTGGCGGTTGAGCTCGTTCAGGTAATCGTTGATAAAGCCCGGTGTTACTTCGCCGATCTCCATAAAATCTTCAAACATGGCTACCACGGCGTCGTTCAGGCTCACAATGCTCTCGTATTCATACACCAGGTCCAGCGATTTTAATTTCTGGAACTGCTCCTGAGACAAGTCTTCACGCGCCAGGAGCTCGTTTACGGTAATGTTGTCGCGGTTGGCGAACAAAAATTCCACCACGCCGCGGTGATGGTAAAGCTGTGAAAGGATATCGTTAACGTTGACCTGTAATGCCATTTATGAAGATTAAGTTAAGCGCAGCTCCCTGAGTTGCTGCGATACCAGTGGTTAAACCGTACTCACTAAAATACAAAGGCTTGCGCAGCCCGTAAAACGCGGTTATCAACAAAAAATCAAGTAATTAACTTTTTACTAATAAACCCCTGATTTTAAGGGTTTTTGAAGGAAATAACCTGTCCTAAAATCTATTAACACCTGTTACAATGAATTAACAAGTGTTAATAACCGCAAGCTGAAGAGGGCCGAAACGCCCATAAAGGCAGAGAAAAATGACTAAATTTAGCTTTAAGCTAAATAATATGACATCTGCCACTTTAAAAAAAGAAATCAAAAAACTGATTGAAACAATCGATGACAATCGGGTGCTTGAGGCAGTATACGTTCTTTTGAATAATACTATTCAGCAAGGCAGCTATCATTTAAGCAAGGATGATATCGCTATTATCGAAGAACGGGAAGCAGCCTACAAAAGCGGCAAAACTAAAACATATACCATTGACCAGGTGAAGAAGAAAATTCTGAAGAATCACAAGAAATGAGATTCCCGGTGCTTATTCCCGAGGATGTTTGCCGGGAATTGGAAGTGGTTTTTACTTATTACGAAGAAAGACAGCATGGTTTTGGAGCCAGATTCCTTGATGATTGGGAAAGCACCATGAAGCATCTTGAAGAAAGGCCTTTTATTTACCAGATACAGTTTAAAGAGTTTAGGAGTGTGCCGTTTAATCGGTTCCCCTTTTTAATTATTTACAAGGTAGAGGAAAAAGTAATTGTTATTTATAAGCTGATCCACATGAAGAGGAATCCTGCCAGGAGATTCAATTCATGATGACTATTAAACAGACCGATACAGCTGTAATAATGCATTCATAAACGCCGGCCACTCGTATTTCTTTTTTTCGAGTCTCACCTGGGCGGTAAACTCCGCTTCTTTTTCCTTGGTAAAATATTCCAGCAGCTTTTCAGAAATTTCAGGCACAGAAAGCTCTGCCACATAACCGCATTTACCATTTGGAACAATTTCGGCAAGGCCCCCTACATTGGTTACCAGCATAGGCTTTTCATAAAAGTAACCCACCATGGTGACCCCGCTGTTGGTGGCATTGCGATAGGTTTGGGCCACCAGGTTGCTGGCGCAGAAATAGTAGCGCACGGCTTCGTTGGCAATAAATTTGTCGTGCAGTATTACCTGGTCCTCAAGTCCCTTTTGTTTTATCAGGTCAACGTAAGGCGTTTTGTCCTCATAAAACTCACCGGCAATCAATAGCTTTATGTTTTGATGTTTTACAGCCGGGTGTGCCATGGCTTCCAGCAAAATATCCAAACCTTTGTAATGGCGAATGAGCCCGAAAAACAAAACAATCTTATCGTCAGCGCTAAGGCCCAGCTTTGCTCTTGCTTCGCGCATGCTCACGGCCGGACCGTAGGTTTCGTACATGGGGTGGGGCGAGTAGGCTTTGTGTGTATTGTCCGAAAATTTCGAGATATCGCTCAGCACTGTTTTGCTCATGGCAATAAAGCCGTGGCAGCTGTTTACAAAATAGCGTGTAAAAGGGGTGTCGCCGGCCCGTTTTTCGTGTGGGATGATGTTGTCGGTTAACGCCAGTACTTTGGTTTTTGATTTTACCAGCCGGCCAATGGTGCCCAGGCTTGGACCAAAAAAAGGAAGCCAGTACCTGAACAAAATAAAATCAGGCTTTTGTTTCCTGATAAAACGCGCTACGCGCAGCCAGTTAAAAGGATTGATGGTGTTGATGAGCGTATGAATACGAATGCCTTTGGGGGCTTCGCCGCTTGTTTCGAACTGGCTGGAGCCCGGAAACAAAAAATTGGGGTATTGCAGCGAGTACGAAATAATCTGCGCATCGTGCCCGGCTTTTATCAGCTCGGCACACAGGTTTTCGTTAAACTGCGCCGGGCCCCCACGTAAAGGGTAGGCGGGACCAACAATAAATATTTTAAGGCGCTCTTTGTTCAGAAAGCCAAAAGTAAGGGTAATGGAGCTTTAATTCAAAATTTAAAATCCACCTTTTGGTACAATTTTTTCGCTATTGATTAACACCGGCGAAAAACCACTTAGGTGACAGATCGTTTGAGGTCGGACTTAAGACTCGCGATTAATGACTATTGTCTATTAAAAACTAAACACTAAGAACTAAAGACTGCTACCTGAAGTTACTATTCCTGTTTTCTCATTTTTTTATTGCTTTCACTTTTTATTCCTCCTTCCCCACCAGATCAAAAACCCCGTGATGGGAAGCGATGCGATGATAAGGCTGGCAGAAAAAGCCAGTATCTTTCCAGGCAGGCCCAGTATGCTGCCCACGTGCAAATCGTAATTCATTTTCATCAGCTTATCGCCCCCCGAGTTGTTGCCAAACCGGCCCCAGAGGTGGTTAACAGAAAGCTCCTTTAGACTGTATTGATCAAAATACCGGTAGTCGGTTTGCCAGTAAGTGTCCGGGTCGGGATTGGCGTTGGCGGCAATGCAGGTTACCGAATCCTCAGGCACATGCACTTCTATGCCTGCATAAGCCGGGTATTCTTTTTTCATGAGCAGCCATACCCGGTCAATGCCCGGTAAAGAGTCTTGCATTTGTTTTTTTACAGATACAGGCTCTTTGTACTCCGGAAACTTTTTACCACCCGTGCTAAGTGCATAATACGAATCCCTGAACCATTCAAAACCCCATACCAGGCCGGTAACGGCAAATATCACCGCAATGCAGAACGCGTAAAATCCCAACACGTTGTGCAGGTCATAATTTTTGCGGCGCCAGCGGGTGTTACTTTTAATAGTAAAGCGCTGCTTACGCGCGCTTTTGCTTTTTGGCCACCAGAGTATGAGCCCGGTAATGATCATGATAAAAAATACAAGCGTAGCCCAGGCCACTATGGGCTGGCCAACGGCCGGAGGCAGCCACAGGTAAAAGTGCCCGTTGATGATAAACCGGAAAAAATCTCGGTTCTCGTTTTTTACCTTAAGCACCCTACCAGTGTAGGGGTCAACATAAACAAAATAATAATAATCGTCGGTGTTGCTGTAAAAAATAGCCTTGGCGGCCCGCTGTGCGCCCTGGTACTGGATGGCATGCACTGTTTTGCCGGGTAATTCCTTTTCGGCAATTGTTTTTATGCGCGAGGGTGGTAAAAACGGTTTGGGTTGCGCTGCTACAAAACGATAGGGCTGTGTGAGGTTGCTGATCTCTTCCTGGAAAGCATAAATGCAGCCCGTAAGAGCAATAATAAAAACCAAAAGCCCGGAGGTGAATCCGAGCCAAAGGTGCAGTTTTCCAATAACGTATTTAAAGGCCATATTAAAACTTGTAAGTTACCGACAGTCGGAAATTCCGGCCTGGCTCGGTTTGCCAGTAATACGCGTTTAGCCATTTGTAATAAGAGCCGCTGTACAGATATTCGTCCAGGATATTAAATACATTACCGGTGATTTTAAAATTATCCTTTTCGTAAAACAGACCGCCATCTATCTTTATGTAGTCAGGGAGCACCTCTTTTGAATTCGGTGATTTATCGGAATAGGTGTTGCGGCCCGACATAAAGGTGCCACCTGCAGACAGGCCAAAACCTTTTAAGGAACCGTTTTGCAGCTGGTAATTGATCCAGGCATTGGCCACATGTTGCGCATAGCCAGGCACCACATCCCCCACTTTTTGATCGGTAATGCCTTCGGCCAGTTTTGTGATCCTTGAATCGGTGTAGGCATAATTGGCGGTTACATTTAATCCTTTTGCAATGCGGCCCTTAATATCCAGCTCAAAACCCTTTGACACTTTTTGACCCATTACAATGCTAAGTCCTGCTGCCGGCGGGCTGTTGGGATCGGCCGTCAGCTCGTTGTTCTTTACGATCTGGTATACCGACAGGCTGGTGTTCCATTTCCCGTCCATCCAGTCTTTTTTAATACCCACTTCGATGTTGCTGCCCGTAATGGGTTTTACACTGTTACCGTTGGCCAGCTTGCCGCTTTGCGGAACAAAAGCCTGATCGTAAAGCGCGTATAATGCAGTGCTTTTATTTAACGATCCGCTCAACCCTGCGCGTGGTGAAAATTTCTCTGCTTTTTTTGGTTTGCCGCCCCATTCGGCCTGGCTCACGTTAGTATAGCGTCCGGCCAGCGAGAGGCGCAGCTTGTTCTCAAAAAAGCCCAGCTCATCCTGCACATAAGCCGAAGCGTATTGCTGGCTGAGGGTGCCGCCAATTTCCTGGGCGCGCTGTTCGAGCGGTGTTGAATAATTAAAGTGTGGATAACCGTTCACAGGTGTTCCGTAATACGGATCGTTTACGTTAAATTCGGCGCCAACGGAATCCAGTGCATGGCTCTGCCCCCAGTCGGCAAAGTATTCCTTATTGGCCACATCCAGCCCGGCTAATATGCGGTGGCGCACAGCGCCGGTCATTACCTCGCCGTTTAAAAATACCTGGCCCAAAGCCATGGTGCTTTTTGCTTCCCAGCTGCCGATGGAGCGGATCATCTTACCGCTTGAATCCACACTGTTTGGCCACATAGAGGTGCCCATCTGGTAATAATAAAAGCGTGATAGTTGTCCGGTTATTTTCCAGCTGTTGTTAAACTTATGCTCCAGGTTCAGGTAGGCGCTGTGGTCATTTATATTAGTGGCTGGCATGCCGGGCGACAGGGTGGTAAAATCGCGCGGCAGCGTGGCAAAACCTTTGCCCGAGTATACATAAAAGGAGCCCACATCGCTCATATTGGCGCGCTGGTAATTATATTCCAGCGTCAGTTTTGTTTTATCATCCAATTGATAAGAGATAACCGGGGCAATGGTGTAGCGGTTGTTGAACTCGTTGGCGCGGTGCGATTTTTTATTTTGTGCGGCCAGGTTGAGGCGGTAAAGCAACTTCCCGTTCTGGCTTAACTTCCCGTCCAGGTCCAGCGCGCTCCGGTAAAGGTTAAAACTGCCCAGCGTAAAGGATACCTCGACTTTGCTCTGCCCCGTGGGCTTTTTGGTAACTACATTGTATAAGCCACTGGGGTCGCCGTTGGCGAGCATAAAGCCGGCCGGGCCTTTTACAAATTCAATGTGATCCACAAAGCTCATGTCTTCCGTAAGCGGTCCCCAAAAGGAACTCACCACGTTAAACCCGTTGCGGAATGCCTGAATCTGCGAGCCGCGGTAGCTTAAGTTGGCATACAGGTCGCCCCAGTGCTCGTTTCTTACGGCGCCGCTCACATTGCGGATCAGGCCATCGCTCATGCTGATCACCTGCTGATCCTTCAGCATATCTTTGGTTACCATTTGTATGTTTTGCGGCACTTCTATCAATGGCGCATTAAGCCTTAAGGAAGAGGAAGGCGTGGTTGCATTGTATTTGTTGATGCCCGATGAAACAATGATCTCTTCCAACTGCTGCGCGTTTTCTTCCAGCACAAAATCAAGCGTTTTGTTATTGCCCGAAGCCAGCTCCACCACCTGCTCTTTGGTGCCCATGCCAACAAACGTTGCCATTACGGTGTATGTGCCGGGATTAATGTTTTTGATCAGATAGTTTCCGTTTTTATCGGCGGTGGCCCCTTTGCTGATTCCTTTAAGGCCAACATTTACAAATTCGGCGGGTGCGCCTTCGGCTGTTTTTATGCTTCCCGAAAGGCTGGCGTTTTGCGCCAGTAGCGTAGCGGTGGCAAATAACAACGATAGGCCAAGTGTAGTTTTCAAATTCATGGGTGTGTTATATAAATTAAAATCGCTGGCAAAAATGTTATTTAGATTGATTCTAAACAATACCTGAGTTTGCGTAATTTGAATTACCAAACATTTGCGATGGCGCTACCCAAAAAGAAGTAGAATGTGGCAGGTTTTCGGCCGGAGGAGAAGAGTGTTTTTATTTTATAATGTGATGTATCCGAAGACTATCAGAACTAATAACTGATCGTGTCATCCTGTGTGATTCTCCGACCTGTTTTCAATGGAAAAAATGTACTTGTGCTGAGTCGATAACCTTTAGGTTTGTATC
Organism: Bacteroidia bacterium; assembly: GCA_044221905.1. Taxonomy (GTDB): domain Bacteria; phylum Bacteroidota; class Bacteroidia; order B-17B0; family Aurantibacillaceae; genus Aurantibacillus. The sequence goes on along the minus strand of JBGAOE010000001.1, from coordinate 167,031 downwards.
AGTACCTATACTACTCGATAACTATTGAAAGCTCCGGCCTTCAAGCAGAAGAGTTTATGAAAAATGCCGTTTTGCGTTAGGGATAGAGCGGAAAGCCCCCAGCTCTGATAGTTACCAGGGCGAGGACTTGCAGCGATAGCCCGGGCCTCATAAAGCGAGCGAACAAATGATAACCCAAGGTGAGCTCTGCTTTATGGGGCAACGCCCAAATAACAGGAACGGTAAAATAGTTTGGTGATATTTTTTGGTAAAAAAAAGATTATTTGGAATTAATGGCCATTGATGTCATCCTGAGTGATTTTTCCGCCTTATTTTCAAAGGAAAAATTGTATCGAAGGATGACACGCAGGAGTTTTAAAACCCATATTCACCTATCTATACAGCCTAAGGCCACTGGGTGATTTTATTATAAAAATTCCTGCATTATTCTGATACATTGTACATCGTTCTACTTCAGCCGTTCGAGCCGGCCTTTGCGCTTAACCAGGTTTTTATAATCCCACTGTATTTTTTTTGATTGTTTGAGCCAGCGTTCCAGATCTTTTTTGTTTACCTGGCTTGCATCGGTATAACGGGCTTCGGCCGCTTTAAAGGTTCCTTCGGGCAGCAGTCCCTCTTCTTCAAACGACTGGCCGCTCCAAAACAACAAACGGATGCAGCTTTTTAGTTTGCTGTAACCAACAATGGGATTCCCATCCAAAAACCAAACGGGGTGGCGGTGCCACACTTTATTTTCTGCCTCCGGCAGGCAGCGGGTAATTTCGCTGTAAAGCAAATCGCAGATCTGTTGGTCTTCTTTTGTTTGTGCCTGGTGGTAGGTTTTCACGTCAGAATTCATGGCTGTGGTTTTAGCTGGTTATGAATTAGGATTCTTTTTCTATAAAAACATCAAATGGGGCGGCGCATATTCTTGGAATAATTTCTGTTATTTCATAGTCGGCAATCTGATGCCTGTAAAACGGGTCTTGTGTGATGATCTGTTCAGCCTCGTTCTTGAGCAGGTTGCGCAAAAGAATAATGCCTCCTGTTCTGGGGTTTTTGCGTGCCGAAAAAACCAATTTCTTTTCTGCGTCCAAACGGTTCAAAAACGCATTGTGCTCTTCCAGGTGTTTTAACACCTCTTCAATCGGTTTTTTATATGAAAGCGATACCAGGAACATGTGTGATGTATAAAAAACAATAGAATCAAAGCTAATAAAATATACGACAAAAAAGAAAGCGGTGAGAGAAATTACAAGATCATGAATAATAAGAAATGATGTTTTTGTTTTGATGTTAAGCGTCTTTGTTTCCGAAAGTGTCCAAAACAAAAGATTCGGCAGATTGCCAATTAGTAACAAAATAGGCAATGGTTTTCTTGTCTTTAATATAAATGCCAGCACCATACCTGCAATGTGGATTTTCCCAAGCAATGCTAGGTCCATTGGTATAAATATGCTTTTCTTTGATTTTTTCTATGCTCAGGTTCTCATCAAAATTTCCCGAAAATTTGTATAAAATAATATAATCGTCGTAACTAAGCCCGCGGCTTTTTGAGTTAAACGCTATCAAATACACGGTGCCATCGGATTGTGTCAGCAATTGAATATTAGAATAACTAATCTTGCTCAAAGTAGTAATTTGATTAAATTCTAGGTCGGGGTCAATTAATCCCAATTTGGTATAGTTGGATAGGTATATCCCCGCCTTGCCGCCACCGGATGCACACAACAGGTATTGAAATTCGCCATGTTCATTCGGAAGTAAATCGGTAATGCCTACCGAATCGCATTTCTGACTGCCGGTTATGTCCATGGTTAAGGGAAGCATGGTAATATGACTGTTTTCGCCAACACTCAGCAAATGCACGTTAAAAATATTAAAAAAGCAGATTTTATTTTTCTCATAGTCTGAGCTCTGAAGCCCTAAAACCATAAAATTGCCGATTCCTTGGCATCCGCCCGGATGGTTCATGTTGTCAACCGGGATCTCATAAGAGGTTATGTATTCCTTTAAGCCCTCTCCATAGATATTTAAAACTCCCCTTGTATCGTCAGCCTGATTATAGCTTACAATTGAATAGTCTCCGGTATTGACATAACCTTGTGAGTGCGACTTGAAGGGAGTGCCTGTGCGCCCTGATCCATTGTATTGAATATATCCTTTTGAATTTTTGTCCAACTTGTTAAATATTCCTTCAATATTATCTGGTTTTATGGCATGTTTTGCTTCTGCATTAATAAGCTTGATTATTGCTTTTGAGTGATGCTCCTGTAGCTTTTTGTATATAAAATGGGCGCCAAACCTTCCACTGTATTCGCCGCTGAATTGTACTTCCACAGTAGTTTTATCGGTGCTGTACGGCTTTTTGAAATTAATGAGCATATTAAGTTCGCCATTTTCTGATTCGTAAAAAAAGTTTCCACTGTAACCGTGAAAAACATGCGAATTAAATGATTTGCAGGTCATCTGCCCTCCCGACTCGATGGTTTTTGCCGGGCGTGTACCCCATTTGCCATGAGATGGTTCCAGATACTCAGTCTGCAACCTTAAGGTTAAACCGGTTTCGTTAAAGATGGTCAGCTCAATGCTTCTTTCATCAGCCATGATCGAATTTTTTATATTGTTTTACGTGTTATACACATCCAACACTAATCACCTCCTGTAAGAGGTCAGTGCATACGAGTGCTTAATCAAAGCTAGCAAAATCACCCACAAAAAAGAACGGCGGTTTACCGTACTTTTTTGTGATTGCCCGGAGTAATTGGTAGTTGTTCGAATCTGTTTTTCAGGTGTTTTATCCGATTGGCCATTTTTAGGCCAAACATCTTCGGGCGGTTCGTTTTTGTTGTGATCGTTCGGTATGTGATTGATAAATTCGTGAATGGCGACCTCGTTTTCGTCGACTCCCGAAGCCATTTTTTACTCATAGTAAGCTGTTTTGAATTTAATGAGCAATTTTCTATCTTAAGCATAAACTGCTATCTTGGTATTATGAAAACAGCAAATTTTCTGTTTATTATGTTTCCACTTTTTTTAAGCCTTGTGTGCTGTAAAAAGAAGGATAGGGGTTCCGATCCCGGTGATCAGGAGTCAGTGCCGGTAGCGCCAACATCGGACATATCTATTACCTACGGCGAGGTTTATTTTGAGGAATATTCGACCGCAGGTGCAAATACGGCAAACAATTACCGACGCCCGGTACAGGCGCGTTTTTATGATGTACCTATGAACTCTGCCGGTGGAAGAAAATATCAGGATGTTGGGACTGTTAGTATTAATGGCATTACTTTACGTAAGGTACCTTCAGTTTTTGATACCTGGTTTTACTCAGATACCACCCAAATGCTGATCTCCCTTCCTGCATTTACAATCGCAGCATCAGGTAGCCAGGCTGCCCAAAAATTTAGTTTCGAGTACCATTCGGGTAGTCCAGCTTTTGCCGATACCAGCTTACTTCCGCACGAAATTAAACGTTCGGAAGGTGTTGACCTTCTGCTGACAAACATCAGTAATGCTGATTCGGTAATCTTTTCACTGGCCAGAAATCATTACCAAACAATTGACCGGCAAATTTTTACGAAGGGAGGCAGTCAGGCCAGAATAGAAATTAGTAGTGGCGAAATCGGGGATTTGATGCAAAATAGCATAGAGGCAACGATCAACGTTACTGTTTTTAGAAAAGTATTTGTAGCAGCAGGAAGCCGGAAATATTTGGTTCACTCAAAAAAAATATATTCAAAACCCGTGCTCGTAAGTTTTTTCTGATACACTGACTTTTGTTCACCTTTGGCATTTAAAAAAAAAGCCAGATATAATTTTTAAGATATGGATGAAAATTTCCGACCCGTTAATTATTCGCGCACCACGCTCAACGAGCTAATGGTGCCTGCCTATGCCAATTTTGGCGGTAAAATCCACGGCGGCATGCTCCTATCGCTTATGGATAAAGTGGCCTATGCCTGCGCCTCCAAACACGCCAGCAATTACTGCGTTACCGTGGCGGTAGAGAATGTGGAGTTCCTGGAGCCGGTGGAGGTGGGCGAAATGGTGAATATGTATGCTTCCGTTAATTATGTGGGGCAAAGCTCGCTGGTGGTGGGCATTAAAGTAATTGCCGAAAATTTTCGCCTGGGCACGGTAAAACATACCAACACTTCTTACTTTACCATGGTGGCCAAAGATGAAAGCGGCAAGCCCACCAAAGTGCCCGGCTTGATACTGGAAACGAAGGAAGATGTAAAACGTTTTTTAGAAGCTATTAAGCGAAAAGAGCTGAAAGCCACTTATAAAAAAGAAATGCAGAACGCGCGCCTGAGCCTGCTGGAGAATACCGAACACACATTATTGAAGGATGAGCGCTGCCAGTTAAAGCTTTAGCCAAGAATGGCACTAATTTCTAACTAAACAATACGTTTTGTTATACGTTGGTTAGTGTAATTCGTGTAATTAGTGGCTATTTTTCGTACAGCTTATTGATCAGATCGGGAAGTTGCTTAGTGGCAAATATTTCGCGCATTTTGTCTTTCGCCTCGCCCGCCGGCGTGCCAAAATAAGTTTTGCCTTCGGGTATATTCTCACCCAGGCCGCTCTGAGCCAGTATGGTAGCGCCATCCTCAATCACCAGCCCGCTGCTTATGCCTACCTGGCCCCATACCGTAACATTGTTGCCGATAGTGCAGGCGCCCGCAATGCCTACCTGGGCGGCAAATAAACAGGTTTCGCCAATCAGCACATCGTGGCCCACGTGCACCTGGTTATCGAGCACGGTGCCCCTGCCAATTTTGGTAACGGCTGTTACGCCCCGGTCAATAGTGCAGTTGGCGCCAATAATCACATCGTTTTCTATCTGCACGATGCCGCAGGAGTACAGCGGCTCAAATTTTGCGGTTCGTTTTTTCAGGTAAAATGCATCGCTGCCAATGGTTGTGTTGGCATGTATGGTCACATCATCGCCAATGGTGCAATTGTTATAAATAATCACGTTGGGATGCAGCACGCAATTGTTGCCGATGCTTACGTTTTCACCAACAAAGCAGCCCGGCATAATGGTTGTGTTTTTTCCAATAACCGCGCTGTCGCTGATGTTTTTTGACGGATGCGTTTTTGGATAGAAATGTTGGGTAAGCGTGTTAAAGGCCGTAAACGGCTCGGGATGGATGATAAGCGCCTTTCCGGCGGGACAAGCCACCTCCTTGTTAATGATAATGGTGGAAGCTTCGCTGTTCAGCGCTTTATCGTAATACTTGGGATGGTCCACAAACACCACGTCGCCCGGGCTCACACGGTGTATCTCGTTAAAACCTGTTATCGGGTGGTTCTCATCACCAATAAATTTTGCCTGAACCAGCCCTGCTATGGTTTTAAGCGACGTTGAGGGAATACGCATAGTTGTTGTTAAAGATTTATTTCGTCGTCAACCTGGCTTGGGCTGCCTTTAGAGCCTACATAACCCAGGCGCTTGCCGGTGCGCAATGCAGCGCTGCTCGATTTTTCCTGCATTTCCATCACACTTACCTGCCGCACCGATTCGAACGGAGGAGTGAGCAGGTCGAAGGTAACCGAATAAATGATGAGCTCGTTGATAATATCCACCAGGTCCTTCTTGGCAATAGGCTGTTCGCTGAAAGCATGGTATTTGTAACCGATCTGCGTGCGCGTTTCTACGAAAAAGCGTTTTTCGCGGTTAATAAAAATGCGGGCAATGAGGTAGCCCAGGTCATTCAGGCGATTGTATTTGTAAGAGTCAGCCAGAAAGTTGTAAATGCTGATGATGCCGCAGTACGAGTTAAGCTCGGTATGTTTTATGTAACCGGTTTTAAACATGGGGTGCGAGCGGTCAAATTCAAACACGTTGGAGTGCATCTGGAAATCGAGGATATCGCCGGCTACCTTCAGCTGTATGGCTTGCAGGCTGATGTCCTTGGAATAGATGTTGATGCGCTTGTCTATTTTCAGTATTTCTTCCGACAACTCATCCGCTTTTTCCTTCAGAATTTCTTTCAGCTCATTAAACACACTGATGGTGTTTGAATACACATCCTGCTTCATGACTGATTTTTCGGAAAGCAGCTTCATGATGGCCTGCTTTTGCTTTTCTGTATGCTCGTTCATGTTTTTGTTTTTAATAAGCCCTTGCAAATAAAACCCGCTGGGTGCTTGGTTTACCGCTGTATATGCATGCGCCGCTCTCCTTTGTATTGTTTAAAGGAATGCAGCGGATAGTGGCCTTTGTTTCTTCTTTTATTTTTTCTTCGGTTTCAGGCGTGCCGTCCCAGTGCGCCAGAATAAAGCCCGGCTTTTCGTCCAGTGTTTTTTTAAACTCCTCATAGGAATTCACGGTATAAGTCATGGCATTGGTACGGGCCAGTGCCCGCTCGTACAGGGTAGTCTGAATATCGGTGAGCAGCTTGCTGATGTACTCCTCTGCCTGGTCCATACTCACCACTTCCTTGGTGAGCAAATCGCGCCGGGCAATTTCGATGGTGCCGCTGCTCAGGTCGCGCTCGCCAATGGCCACACGCACAGGTATCCCTTTCAGCTCATATTCGGCAAATTTCCAGCCAGGGCGCTGCGTGTCGCGGTCGTCAAATTTTACGGTAATGTTCCGGTCCTGCAGTTTCTTTTTCAGCTGGTTCACATACTCTGTAATTTTTTGCAGGCCCTCTTCGGTTTTATGAATGGGTACAATTACTACCTGAGTAGGTGCCAGCTTAGGAGGAATCACCAGGCCCTTGTCGTCGCTGTGGCTCATAATCAGGGCACCCATCAGGCGGGTGCTCACGCCCCAGCTGGTGGCCCATACGTGGTCGAGCTTACCTTCCTTATTAGCAAATTTCACGTCAAAGGCTTTAGCAAAATTTTGTCCTAAAAAGTGCGAGGTGCCGGCCTGCAATGCTTTGCCATCCTGCATCAGGGCTTCAATGCAATACGTTTCGTCGGCGCCGGCAAAACGTTCGTTGGCCGTTTTTAAGCCTTTAATAACGGGCACTGCCATCCAGTTTTCGGTAAAATCAGCATATACGTGCAGCATCCGTTCTGCTTCCTCAATGGCTTCCTGCTGCGTGGCATGCGCGGTGTGCCCTTCCTGCCACAAAAATTCGGCGGTGCGCAAAAACAGCCGCGTGCGCATTTCCCAGCGCACCACATTGGCCCATTGGTTAATCAGCAAAGGCAGGTCGCGGTAGCTTTGTATCCAGCCTTTGTAAGTGTTCCAGATAATGGCTTCGCTGGTGGGACGCACAATCAGCTCTTCCTCCAGTTTTGCTTCCGGATCAACAATCAGTTTTCCTTTATTGGCCGGGTCGGTTTTTAAGCGGTAATGCGTCACAACGGCACATTCCTTGGCAAAACCTTCGGCATTTTTTTCTTCGGCCTCAAACAAGCTTTTGGGGATAAATAAAGGAAAGTATGCATTTACGTGGCCGGTGTCTTTAAACATTTTGTCGAGGGCGGCCTGCATTTTTTCCCAAATGGCGTAACCGTGGGGTTTAATCACCATGCAGCCCCTTACGGCACTGTGATCGGCCAGGTCGGCTTCCACCACAATGTCGTTATACCACTTACTGTAATCCTGCTTTTGTGAGGTAATAACTTTGCTCATAAACTCTGTTAAACAGGCAACGGATCTGCTGATCCGCGCCAAAAGATAAATAAATATAAAATTAAAAACTTAAGATCGAAATTTTGTAAATTTACTCAAAATCTCCGCTACTTATTCATCTTTTTGCAAGGATTACAATGAAAAAAACGATCATACTTTCAGGCTTGGCGCTGGTGTTTTTCAGCGCCTGCAAAACCTCGCAGGTAAGTTCATTCAGCGACGATGTGTATACCAGCCCCTCGGAGGAGCGCCGCCTGGCCCAGATAGCTGCGGCCGAAAAAGCCAAAAAAGATGCCGAGGAGCGTGAGAAGCAGGAGCAGGCCCGCCTGGCGCAAAAAGCCAAAGACGATGCCAACCCTTATTACCAGGATCCGAAAGCGGATGCCGACGATTATTACGATTACAAGTACGCCTCGCGCATTCAGCGCTTCAACGATCCGTTGCCCGGCGCAGGTTATTACGACAGCCGTTACACCAATTATTACACGTATAACCAAAATCCTGCTATGTTTGGCTCCAGCATTTACAGCTCTTACAACTGGATGCCCTCCACGCAGTTTGGCTACTACAGCTCGGGCATTTCGTCGGGCCTGAGCCTGGGTATTGGTTACAGCTCGGGCTATTCGGGGTTCTATAATAATAATTATTACGGCAGTCCGTTCAATTACAGCCCGTATTGCTACAGCCCTTATGGTTATTCAAGCCCCTACAGCTTTGGATACAGTTACGATCCCTTTTACAGCAGTTATTATAACGGCTACATGAACGGGTATTACAACGGACTTTACAACTCCGGTTACAATGGCTGGGGTTATTACAATAGCTATGATACCAACAGCGGCTATGGCCTGGTGTCGTCAGGACCGCGTGGTAACAATGGCGGCGGCAATAGCGGCAACAGAACCACGGCAGGCATGCTGTCTTCCGACGATGAGGGCGCGCGCAGCAGCTTTTTCCGCTCAATGAGCGAAAAGCAGCAAAGCACCCCGCGCTTTACCGAAACTGCGCGTAACGTGCGGAATACGGATTATAACAGCGGGTACGATAACAATGGCTCGCAAACTGCGCAGCCCCGCACTTATAACAGCGGGCAAAACGGCCAGTATACCGGCCGCGACGGGAATGTGAATTACAATAATAACAACCCGGGCAGCAATGGCTCCGGCAATCCGCGCGGCGGCTCGTCGCGTGTGCTTCGCGAACAATCGGTAAACACCAACCAAAGCCCTACCAATACCGAGCGCAACACCGGCAATTCAGGCGGCAACTGGAACAGTGGCGGCAGCAACTCAGGCAACTCGGGCGGCGGATCGTCCAGCCCGCGCAACGGCGGTGGCGGCGGCAACAGCAGGCCGCGTTAACAGATTTTTTATGCACCGTTTTACAGTCCTATCTTTTTTATTTTTCCTGGCAGCGCATTCTGTTTCACAAAACGATATTGATGCGATTCGTTACTCACGGTTAGGCACAGGCGGCAGCTCGCGCTTTTTATCGATGGGGGGTGCATTTGGCGCTATAGGCGCCGATCCCAGCTGTGCAGCCTATAATCCTGGCGGCCTGGGCCTTATCCGGCGTGGCGAGATCTCTTATTCCGGCTCGTTAAGGCTTACAGATAATACGGGTTCTGTTTACAACACCAGCAGCTCGCTCACCAATGCCAATTTTGCGTTTAACAACTTTGCCATTGCTTATGCCTGGAATGCCACCAAAGATCCCGAAAACCGTCATGTAATTGCGTTTACCAATTCGCAGCTGCAGAATTTTTCAGGCTCCACCCGCATGTCGGGTTACACCAACTCCAGCTCTATTGCCAAAGACATGCTGAACCTGGCCAACCAGCATAACAATAAAAACGATCTTAATTATGCTTATGAAGGATTGGCCTATAACACCTATTTGCTCGATTCGGTAAACGGTCATTTTATATCGCTGCTCGATCCTAAAAGAACGGTAAGGCAAACCCGCGACCTGGTAACATCGGGCAAAGTGAACGAGCTCAATTTTTCGTATGCCTATTCGTATAAGGACAAATTTTATATAGGAGCCAGCATTGGGGTGCCCCGGATAGAATATACCTCTACCACCACGCATGCCGAAAGTGATGATAAGGACAGCATCCGCATTGCGTTTAACCCCGATAGCACTTACACCAGCACTTTTGTGGACGGCCTGCCATACCTGAATGCAGACTACCTGCACATAGGCGCTTTTAACAGCCTTACCTACACCGAGTATTTTAAAACCAGCGGCAGCGGCCTTAATTTTAAAATCGGCGGCGTGGTGCGCATGAACGATGCCTGGCGGCTGGGATTTTATTATCATACCCCCACCGTTTATAACATGAACGACACGTATTATAACGAGTTAAGCACCAGCTTCGACCAAAAGAAAAACGCACCTTACAGCGCCCGGTATCCTTCTAAAGTGGACAACGGTTATTTTGAATACAAACTCGTAACGCCGTCGCACCTGGGATTGAATACGGCATTTATTATCAATAAAATTGCGGTGATCGGCATTGATTACGAAATGATCAACTACCGCCGTGCGCAGCTGAGCAGCACCAATGTATCTGATTTTGCAGGGGTAAACAACGCCATCAAAAATAAATACAGCCAGGGTCACAATGTGCGCGTGGGCGGCGAGGTAAACATACGGCCGGTGATGGTGCGGGCCGGTTACATCATGCAGGGCAGCCCTTTTGGCGATGTATTCAGCGGCCGCTTTGTGCGGCACACAGCCAGCCTTGGCGTAGGGTTGCGCGGCAAGGGCAAATGGTACCTGGATGTGGTGTGGTCGCGCACCTTCAGCACCGAAGATTATTACTTGTTTAACACGCTCGATACCCGGGCCACCCTCAACTACAACACCAGCATGCTTGGTGCCACGGTGGGCATCAAATTTTAAGAAGCTGTTCAAATTTGAATCAGCCGCCGCGAAACTGCAGTCTGTGTTTGCGGAATTGCGCCAGGGACTGAAGCGGCAGCCCGGCGCGGCAAGGTATTAGTGCCGCGGTGCGGCGGCGGCTTTTGCGATAGCAAAAGACCCCGCGCGTACGATTCTTTTGCGGCACTTATACTGTGCAAGCCGGCTAAAGCGAAAGGCCCGGGAGGCGCCCTGAACCTGATTTTTAAATGGCACCTTAAAAAAAGCTATGAAAAAATGAAGCTTACCAGGAGTGTAATTATTATGAGTGCCGGTATTTAGGGTGTAATACCGTTTTTTAACCAGCTTTTAAGGCTTATTCCGGCTATTTTGTGTTGCAGCAACCGTGAAGACAAATTTTTCACAGCCGCTTTTATTTGTTCAATTATTACTTAATTTTAAGCTTTTATTTTTAAAATCAGAATCATCTATGAGCAAAAAAATTTTAGCGAACGATGGCATTGATGCCGTTGGAAAAGAATTATTGGAAAAGGCCGGTTTTACGGTTATCACCGAAAAAGTAGCTCAGGAAAATCTGGCAAAGGAAATTAATGATAAGGGATATGTGGCACTGACCGTGCGCAGCGCCACCAAAGTGCGCAAGGATGTGATAGACGCCTGCCCGGGCCTGAAAGTGATAGGCCGCGGCGGTGTGGGTATGGATAATATTGATGTGGATTATGCACGGTCTAAAGGCCTGCAGGTAATTAACACACCGGCCGCCTCCAGCAATTCGGTGGCCGAGCTGGTGTTTGCACACTTGTTTAACTCGGTGCGCTTTTTGTACGACAGTAACCGCCAGATGCCCGTGAGCGGCGAAGACCGCTTTGAAGAGCTGAAGAAAAAATATTCGAAAGGCATAGAGCTGGGCGGCAAAACCATGGGTATTGTTGGCTTTGGCAGAATAGGGCAAACCGTGGCAAAAATGGCACTGGGCCTGGGCATGAAAGTGCTGGCCTTCGATCCATTCGTATCTGAAACCATCATAGACCTTGAGATTGCCGGCGTTGATAAAAAAATACCAGTGCCTGTAAAAACGGTGGGTATGGACAAAGTGATCCAGAATGCCGATTTCATCACCTTTCACGTGCCTGGCGGCAAGCTTATTTCGCGCCATGAAATTGCATCGATGAAGAACGGGGTGGTGCTGATTAATACGGCCCGCGGCGGGGTGATCAATGAGGACGATCTGCTGGAAGGGCTTAACAGCGGTAAAATTGCACATGCCGGGCTGGATGTGTTTGAGAACGAGCCGCGCCCATCGGTGGGTATTTTAAAAAACCCGAAAATATCGCTTACCCCGCACATTGGCGCTGCCACCAACGAGGCGCAGGAGCGTATTGGCGTGGAACTGGCGGAGAAGCTGATTGATTCCTTGAAGTAATTGTAAGCTTCAAGCGCGGTGAAGCAGGAGCCAGGAAGCAAGACATATGACTAAAGATAAAAGACCGGCAACTTCTGACTAGCAACAATGCCTTTATTAAAAATTAATAACTAAGCACTCATCACTAACAAATGGCAACAGTCCTTCCATTTAAGGCCCTCCGGCCGGCTAACGATAAGGTTCACCTGGTGGCGTCGCGGAGCGTTGACGGTTATTCGCCGGCCGATCTTAAAGATAAGCTGGCGGGCAATCCCTATACTTTTCTGCATGTGATCAATCCCGATTTTGACGATGGCAGGCGCACACGGCCGGGCTCAAAGGAGCGCTTATCCAAGATCAAAAAGAAATTCAAATCTTTTGTAAAGGAAAAGGTGTTTAAGCGCGACGAAAAGCCGGCTTATTATGTTTACCGGCAGATAAAAAACGATCACGAATACCTGGGCATTATTGCCTGCACCAGCATTGACGATTATATGAGCGGGGTGATTAAAATTCATGAGCAAACCATTACCCAGCGCGAAGAAAAGCTGAAAGATTACCTCGAGGTGTGCGAGTTCAATGCCGAGCCGGTGCTGTTTTGCTACCCCAACGATAAGGATATAGACACCCTGCTGAACACTGTGGCCCAAACACGGCCGGATTATGATTTTACCACTACCGACCGGGTGCAGCACACCCTGTGGGTGGTAAACGATAGCAAGCAGGTAAACATTATCTGCTCGCACTTTGATGCCATCCCTGCTATTTATATTGCCGACGGGCATCACCGGTCTGCCTCATCGGCACTGCTGGGCAATATAAAACGCCGCAAAATGAAAAATTACACCGGCAAGGAGGCCTTTAATTATTACCTGGGCGTTTTTTTTTCGGAAACACAATTAAAAATATACGACTACAACCGCATTGTAAAAGACCTGAATAATCTTACGGCAACGGAGCTGCTGCGCGAGCTGGCGCTTAAATTTGAAGTGAAGCCGGTGAGCGGCGAAATTTTCAGGCCACAGGCACGGCACCAGATGAGCATGTATATTGACGGCAAATGGTATTTGCTAACGGCTAAGCCCGGCACGTATAACAGCGCCGACCCGGTGGGAAGCCTGGACGCCTCTATTTTGACAGAGCATATATTGGCACCGCTGTTTGGGATCCACGATCTTAAAACCGACAAGCGCATTGGTTTTATACCGGGAATAAAAGGTCCGGAAGCCTTAAAAAAGAGTGTGGACGAAGGGAAGTCGGAAGTGGCTTTTGGCCTGTACCCGGTTACGATGGATCATTTAAAATGGATAGCCGACACCAATAACATTATGCCGCCAAAATCAACCTGGGTAGAGCCTAAGATGCGCAGCGGCCTGGTTATTTATAGCTTTGACGAAGAAGCGGTATCTTAACACACGATCACTTTTCATAAGAATATGCCGGTAGCCAAAAATCTTATAGACCTCAGAAACACACTCCCGGCGGGAGTTACGCTGATAGCCGTTTCCAAAACAAAGCCAAACGACATGATTCTTGAAGCATACGGCGTTGGGCAGCGCGATTTTGGCGAAAATTATGTGCAGGAGCTCACCGAAAAATATGAGCAGCTCCCAAAAGACATACGCTGGCATTTTATCGGGCATTTGCAAAGCAACAAAATAAAATACATGGTGCCTTTTGTACACCTCATTCATGGCGTGGACAGCCTGAAGCTGCTGAAGGAAATAAACAAACAGGCGGTCAAAAACAACCGCATTGTGCGCTGCCTGCTGCAGGTGTATATTGCAAAGGAGGAAACCAAATTTGGCTTTGATGAAACGGAGCTGAACAGTCTTCTGGATTCAGGCATTACGGCAGAGCTAAAGAATATACACATCAGCGGCCTGATGGGCATGGCCAGTAACACGGATAACGAACAGCAGGTGCGTGCAGAGTTTGAAACGCTGGCAGCGCTTTTTAACAGGCTAAAACAGGTGCAGCTGCCTGGTGTGGCCATGCAGTACCTAAGCTGTGGCATGAGCGGCGATTACCGGCTGGCGCTGGCTGCTGGTAGTAATATGCTACGGATAGGCAGCACCATCTTTGGTGAAAGAAACTATATAAATTAACGCTGCTATCTGCACAGCCATTCGTATTACAATGAATCTGCAAGAAGCACTCGAAAATGAACACAGCAAAACGCTGACACAGGCCATTGTAAAATACGTTGGTAACGATAAAGTGCGTTTTAAAGAGCTGCTTGCGCTTTTTATGAAGGGTGATTACCGCCTGGCGCAGCGGGCTGGCTGGCCCCTGAGCTATGTGTGCATTGCCGAGCCGGCGCTGGTAAAACCCTATTATGGGCAGCTGCTCCAAAAGCTCAACGAGCCCGGCCATCACCCGGCCATTCAGCGCAACATCCTGCGCATGTTACAGGAAACAGATATTCCGGAAAAGTACCAGGGTCCTTTGGTGGATAGCTGCTTCCGTTTTATAAAAAGCGAAACACATCCGCCCGCCATACGGGCTTTTGCCATTACCTGCGCTGCCAATATCTGCCGGCATTATGCCGAGCTGAGGCAGGAGCTTTTAATAACGCTTGGCGAATTGAACCAATACCCGCAGCCACCCGCCATTATGAGCCGTATTAAATTAGCCTTAAAAGAGCTCAGGGCTGCTTAGCCTAAAGCTTTAATGCTTACTTTTGCACACCCGACGGTTGTCGGAACACGATCATGCAGTTTGAATTAACAGCCGAATTACTGGAGCGCTTAAAAGAAGCGATCGAGGAAAAGAACGCCGCTTTTCTCAAAGAGCAGCTGCATGAGCTGTACCCGCAGGATATTGCCATTATCATTAACCAGCTTAACCTCGAGGAGGCCGCTTATATTTACGAGCTGCTGGATGACGATGTGGCGCCCGATGTACTGCTTGAACTGGATGATGATAAGCGGGAAGACCTGCTACGCACCTTTAGCAGCAAGGAAATTGCCGAACAGCTGGACAACATGGACAGCGATGACGCAGCCGATGTGATTGCGGAGCTGCCCGAGGATATCCAGGAGGAAGTGCTTTCGCACATCGAAAACATTGAGCAGGCAAGCGACATTGCCGAGCTTATTAATTATGAGGAAGGTACGGCCGGCTCGCTGATGGCCAAAGAGCTGGTGAGCGTGTATGCGTTTGAAACGGTTACCGCCTGTATTGAAGAGATCCGCTACCAGGCGCATAATGTGGATGTGATGTACGCCGTGTACGTGGTGGATGAAAAAGAGCGGCTGATTGGCATGCTGTCGCTTAAAAAGCTGATTATTTCGCACCCGCTGGCCAGGGTGGAAGAGATTTTTGAGCCCGATGTGCGGGCGGTAAAAACCAGCGCTACCAGCGAAGAAGTATCGGAAATTATGCAGAAGTATGACCTGGTGGTACTGCCCGTGGTAGATCAGCTGGACCGGCTGGTAGGCCGTATCACCATTGACGATGTGGTGGATGTGATCCGCGAAACCGCCGAGGAAAATATGCAGCGCATGAGCGGTATCTCTGACGATGTGGACAGCAACGACAGGCTCTGGCGCTCGGCGCGCGCGCGCATACCATGGCTGCTAGTGGGCATGTGCGGTGGTATTATAGGCTCGCGCATCATTGGCACTTACGAAGAGCAGATCAAGATCCACCCCGAAATGGCTTATTTTATACCGCTCATTGGGGCCATGGGTGGCAATGTGGGCGTGCAAAGCAGCTCCATTATTGTGCAGGGCCTGGCAAACAATACGCTGATAACGGGCAATATTACGCCCAAGCTGCTGAAGGAGCTCAGCGTGGGGCTTGTAAATGGCCTCATTTGCTCCACCCTTATTTTGGGCTATTCGTTTTTAATTGAAGACTGGAAACTGGCAACCACGGTAAGCATGGCGCTGCTCACGGTAATTTTGTGCGCCTCGTTTTTGGGAACTTTTGTGCCGCTTACCATGAACCGCTTTAAAATAAACCCGGCGCTGGCCACCGGGCCTTTTGTAACCACCCTCAACGACATTATTGGCATTACCATTTATTTTTTAATGGGGCGGCTGCTTTATTCGGTGTTTTAGACCGGCAAAAGCGAGGTGAAAAAGCCAATATATTTTCAATTTTTTTTTGATAATAATAAATAAATTATTAATTTTGCACCTCCAAATTGTTATTTGGGCTTCTCCTTAAGAAGTAAAAGACAAGGCCCGTTCGTCTAGGGGTTAGGACACGTCCCTTTCACGGATGAAACACGGGTTCGATTCCCGTACGGGCTACACAGACCAAAGGCAAAAGCCTCGCTATCAGACAGATGCGAGGCTTTTTTAATTTTTACATACGAGATTACATACGAAAACCAGCAATTCATTGTCCCTTCTTGGGTTTGCGAGTCATAAGATAATCAATTGCCTGCCCTTCGATTTCTTTCTTTGTTTTTATCCTACCACTGTTAAGCCACTCGGTTAAGTCAACTCTATTGAAATATAATCTATTTCCCTTCTTAAAATGTGGAACATCCTTTTGAGATGTTTTCTCATATAGAGTGGTGACTTTTAATTTCAAAAAGTCAGCCGCTTGTTTTATATCTAGAATTTCCGGTAAAGCGGGTTGGGTATTAATAGTTTGTTCTGCTAAAATCTCTTTTAATGCTTGTTTCAGGAAGTCCTTAAATTCAGCTTCAGTTAAGCTGGTTAAAAATGCTGCTGGCATAAGATGTTTTTTTTAAAATTGATTTATTAATTCTTTGATTCAAAATACTAAAAGTTCAGAAATGGCTGTTGATTTTAGCTCTAAAATTTAGGATATTTATACTACAACCCGCAACACATTTATACGGGTAAAAACATGAATGATATAAGCTTTACAATAGCTAATGACCAAAAGGATCAATACCTTAAAATAAGTAATGACCCGACACTAAAGGTCTTAAGTAGCATGAACCGCACCAGGGATGGTTACCTTATAACGCTTAGCGCCGTTGGAGGTCACGAGGGTGATGTTGCCCAGTTCATAGACCTGCTTCGTAGCTCTGGTTTCGACATATAACTTACCGCCTTTAGGCGCTCAATGGAGTTAGGGTAAAGATAACCACAAAGGCTATAGCCAATCTGTTTTTGTTGTTATCGATCATGACTGATATTTTTTAAGAATTTGTAGGAGATCGTCCGGAATTTCCATCGGTTTGAGTGGCGGAACGTTTGCTCCGCCTGTATTGCCAACAGGTATTTCCCCCACGAAGGACTTTAAGCCGCCCACGATCAGGCGCGGGATCTGTCCCAAAATCTCCTTTCCGTTTTTGATCTTGAAAGCAAAACCCATCATGCGCCAGTGCGATTTTGTATGCTCTACCGGCCATGCCTGCCCGAGAATGTGCGCCCGCTCCAAATGCCGCCACGACACCGGCAAATGCCCCGGAGCAAAGGTTTCTTTCGCTAATCGTAGTTCGTACTCAAAATGAGTCTTCAGCCCAGATGGTATTTTAACATGCAGTTTCATGGTTAATCACAATTACAGTGCTTGTTACTCTTAGCCTTCTCAAAACATTCCCTGCCTTCCCTGAAGGATAAAAAGGCCAGTCCGAACGCAGCAATGCTATCCACATAGGCAATGCCGGTTAAATGGTAAATGATACTTCCCAATAACAATACAACCGACATGTAAATGCAGACCTTAGTGCATTGGACATCTGCCAAAATTGCTGCCGAGTTCAGGGCTTTACCCACCCGGCTTTGATAGCGGATAAACAAGCCCATAATAATAATGGATATAGTGGAAATGATCGCCCCGAAAAAAGTGGCTTCCGGTTTATGGCTTGTAACCAGGTTGTAGGTAGCCGTTACCGTTAGCCCCACTACCAGGGCGTAAAAGGCAAAGCCGGTAATGCGTAAAGCCGTGCGCTCATATTTGCTGCGGTCGCTGGTGGGATTAAGCCGTATGCGCGTAATCATTTGCAATATGCCCAGCCCTGAGATCACTTCAATAAAGCTGTCAATCCCAAAGCCGAAGAGCGTTAAACTTTCTTCCTTAAAACCAAGAATACTTGATATAATACCTTCGGCGGCATTATAGCCAACCAAGAAAAGCACCTGGTAAAAGGCAATGTTATAAAGCCGTTTTGTTTCTAATTCTGTTGCTGTCATAATTTTTTACATTATAAAATTACTATCCTTATCTTGCAATCAAATTGCATTTTTCGCAGGTGCCTTTTGCCATCAGGTTGATCTCCTCCAGGTGGAATTTTGTGGGTAGCGTTACGTCCGGCACATGGGTTTTTGGCAGGCAATAGGTTTCCTTACAGGTTGTGCAGTAAAAGTGAATATGCAGATCGTGGTGGCAGCTAGTTTCACAATCGTCAAAGCACAGGCCATATTTAGCTGCGCCGCTGCCATCGTCTACCTGATGAACGATGCCGTTTTCCTGGAAGGTTTTTAGGGTACGATAAAGCGTGATCCTGTCTGTATGGCTCATGCCGGCCTCAATATCATTAAGGCTTACGGTATGCTTTTGTTCCGAAAGGTATTTAAGCACCAAAATGCGCATGGCGGTTGGCCGGATGCCTTTATCTTTAAGCGTGGTTTCAAAATCTTTTGCCATGGCTTACAGTTTTATTTTAATTCCACCATTCACCACAAAGCCATCCAGCGGCGCATAAATATCCCTGAAAACAGGGTTGGTAACCGAACCAGTGTAGATCGTTTCAAAGCGCGTCTGCCGCACATTCAGGATGTTCTCAAAATTGATGTAAACGGACATTCGTTTCCAAAGCCGTTCGGCCATAAAGCCACAGAGCCAGTAATCGCGGCCGGTAGTGCCATCGCCCAGCTTTTGGGGGCTGAAGTAATAGCCTTCCAGCCCTATCTTCCATTTTTCATCGGCCTCATAAAATAGTACAGCGTTTATCTTGTCGCGCGGCGTCAGGGTTTTGGTATGTGATTGCCCGCCGTTGCGCACCTTTGTATCTGTGTAAGTATAACCCAGGAACAGCTTAAAGTCTTCATACCCGATTTTAACATTGGTTTCTGTGCCTTTGCTATCAAGATGCCCTGGTATGTTTTGAAGCTGGTAAAGGCCAGTGCCAACCGAAGTAAGCGTTAAAGGATTATCCAGGTAAGTGTAAAAGAACAGCTGGTTAATGCTGAAAGTTACTTTCTCTCCAAAAACGGTGCGATAATTCACGTCCGCATTTACTCCGTAGCTTTTTTCGAGGATGTTTGTGGTATTGATCGGCCGCACGTTTTGATACTGGATGCGCTCACTTTCCTCCGTAAAAATGGTAGGCGCTTTGTAGCCAAAGCCACCGCCAACCCGCGACGTTAATTTACGGTTGATCTTAAATAGCAGTGATGCGCGGGGCAAAACAACCGGCTCATAATCCTGCACATAATCCACCCGTACACCGCTTTCGATACTCATCCAGGTAAAGGCGCGGAAAGTATTTTGAACGAATGCACCGTACGTGATTTGATTATAATTGCGTAGTGGTGTAGTATCCTGCTTTTGTTCGGCAAATTGATCTGTCCAAAGGTTAATACCGGCAATCCATTCTGTTCGCTCACCGTGGTTAGCGTAGTTGATCTCGCTGAAAGTGGCGTTCTGCGTGCCGTTAAACGCATAGTTTGGCACCTTAATAATGCGGTTGAACGTGTTGTAGCTGTTCTTAACCGTAAAATGGCTGCATTTGCCAAAGCGATGCTCAAAAGCCAGTTGTGTGCTTAGGCGGCGCGTATCGTTTTCCTCAAAATAACTATGAACGCTATCTTTTCTTCCCTTAATGTAGTGCATATCTCCACCTATGCGGTTTTCAATGCCTGTATTTAAGCCAACAACCAGGTTTGTTCTATCCGTAAAATTGATAAACAGCTTTGGATTGATCGTGTAGCGGGAAAATTTAGGAATGGCAGAAAAGTCAATACCCGCAGGATCATAAGCGGCATTGCTGTTACTGGCGGCGAATAAAGTAAGCCCCACTTTTTTATTCAGCTGTTTGCCATAAAAGCCACTCAAGTCCAGCCCACCGGCAGAGGTGCCATTTACCAGGAAACGCAGCTCACGGTCTTTGCTCGGGGTTTTGGAAATAAGGTTAACTAGCCCCGAAATGGCGCCGCCACCATAGAGCGTGGATGCCGAGCCTTTTATTACCTCGATCTGCTTCAGGTCCAACGGCGGGGTTTGCAGCAAGCCAAGGCCACCTGAATATCCTGAGTATAACGGAAAACCATCCTTCAGGATCTGGGTATAGCGCCCGTCGAGGCCCTGAATACGGATTGATGAATTGGCAGATGTGGCCGAAGTCTGCTGTGTTTGGATGCCCGTGCTTTCGCTCAGCGCCATGCGAATATCGCCTGGCTTCATGTTGGCCTTTTCGTCCAGCTCTTCCCCGCCTATAAACTCTACGCGCGTAGGTATGTCGTTTATGCTGCGGGAACTGCGGGTGGACGAGATCGTTACTTCCTCCAGCTCGTCGCCCTCGGGCTGCAGGTTCACGTAAAGGGTGTCGCTATAAGGTAAATTAATGGTGTCAGTACGTTCCTGGAAGCCGATCATGGAAAAAGTAATGGCCTGCCTGCCATCGGGGATGCTTTTAAGGCTGATAAAGCCATTTACATCGGCTGCTGCGCCGTTAGGTGTGCCGGCTAATACCGCTGTGGCGCCAATCAGCGGTTCTTTGTCCTCGGCATTACGCATCAGAATGTTTAAGGCGTTTTGCGATTTCAATGGCGCATAAAAACACGCCATTAAAGCAATTAAAATAATTGATCTCATAAATGTTTGTTGAAAGATGAATAGCTATGGGTGCGGGCATACCACACCCCCGGAAATCAACAAACTATCTTTGGCGGCTGCCAAACAGGAATAATGGCAGAGGTAAGCTCTGCATCTTTATGAAAGGTATAAATGGTGTTAATGATGTGAGTATGGCTCATTGACGCCTGGAAGTCGTGAGCTACAAAGTGAGCCGCGCAGCAGGAGCAAACACAAAACGGGGTGCAGGCTTCATCTTCGTGGTCTTCGTCGTTATGCTCGTTGTGTTCCGTTTGGCAAAGCTCGCTTTTCTTTAGGTCGTTACAGTCGTCCCTATCCCCACAGGGCATAGCCACCAGGGTAATAAAGTAAACCATAAACAGTATGTAAAGCGTCTTTTTCAAGCGATACAAATTTACAAAAAAAATTTAGGATGGTTTTTGGCAGCAATCATCCAGCTTGGCCACGGCTTTAGGGTCGGCTGGCACGTTATCGGCATCAAAGCCAAGCTGGGAGATTAACGTCCTGATTTTCTCCACGCTGATCTTTTTGGTGTCGTAAACTACTTTAATGGTATTGGTTTTTGCGTCCACCTCGGTGGTTTTAATACCGTCCTCATTATACAACTGCTTTAAGATGCGCCCGCCGCAGCTTTCGCAAATTTTGCAATGGTCGCAGTAAATCTTGGTTTTTATAACAGCGGTTTGCACACGCTTTTCGCTAGCCTGCTGCGAAAAGCCTGCAAAGGCAAACAGCAAGAATGCAATGAGGATAGAATACCTGGTTTTCATAGTTTTCTCAAAAATAGAAAAATTTGAATGCAATGCAATTGCATTTATAGGCCGAGCTCTGTAGTTATCATTTCTTTAGTTCCTTCAGGGCCCGTCAGGTTCAGCCAGGCTTCTTTTCCATTGCCACTAATAGACAGGCCAAAGCTAAAAAAGCTGCAACAAGCCCGCTCGGTTTTAAAAAACTCTGTTAGTTTATCAACCACCTCGTTGGTTCCGGCAAATTTAAAGGCATAGCCGTTGGGTAGTTCTTTCTTTTCAATAATCTGCCTTTTGAGGCTCGCTAAGACCGTTTCTTTCCGTTTTTGGAGTTCAGGGCTTGTGAGTTTACAGCTTACAGGCTCATCATTTTCGCCCTCCGTAGCCGAAGTTTGTTTTGATGGACATTTATGGTCGCCGTACGTACAAAACACGCAACAGTCGCCGTTTTTCGGATGCAAAACAACACCGCACACATCGCAGGTATAAGAAAGCTGGCAAACATCTGTGGGCAATGTTTCTAATTTTTTATGCCCGCATTTCGGGCAGGTTATTGTTGATTGCGAAGATGTAACGTTATCGTTTTCCTCACAACAAGCGGCCGATGTAGAATCACAGGACTTCGTGCAGCTCTCTTCCTCAGCACTATCACAGGACCCCGGTGCGCATTCTGTGGTAGAACATTCGCCACCAGCATTGGCCTGAAACTTGTTGTATTCAAAATAGCCCAAGAAACCGATACTCAGCAACAAACCCAACCAAAACACCGCCTTATTGATCTTGTTCCGGCGCTTTTCTTTATCAGTTGGCGCACAATCGCAGGTATTGCCCGTGTTGCACGCCTGCTTTGGTAGCACATATAGCGCATAATACGATATGGTAAACGATACTGCACTAAGGGCGATCAGCAATGGCTCCAAAGCAATTACCCAGGGCGAACTTGCAAGGGTAGCTGAGGAAACACCGAATAGCGAGGCAACGGGCGAAGCGCAAACACCGATACAAGCCCCGCTTTTGCAACAGGAAAGCAACACAGGCGCGGCAGACGTTAAGCCGCCGGTAATTGAGGTCCAAATAGATTGTTTCGCTTTCATAAATACTGCTCTGTGAATTGTTTGCAATAGGCCTTAATCATATTCCGCACCCGGCGAAACTCGTTTATTACCTGCTCATCGGTTCCGGCAGCTTTGGCAGGATCTGGAAAGTTCTGATGCAGCCTTTTAGCCTGGGTAGGAAAGAACGGGCAGCGCTCTTTAGCATTATCGCACACCGTTATCACATAATCAAAAGCAATGTGGCTGTATTCGTCCACATTGTTTGAGGTGTGGCCGGAAATATCAATGCCATCTTCCTTCATTACTGCAACGGCTTTGGGGTTTACTCCGTGGGTTTCCACACCCGCGCTATAAACCGTTGCCTTATTGCCGGCAAAATGCCTTAAATAACCTTCTGCTATCTGGCTGCGGCAGCTATTGCCCGTACACAATACCAACACATTCATACAAACAACCAAATAATATTAATAATGCAAAACTTAGGGTCGAAGCCAAACAACAGCTGTAAAATAACCACCGAGGAGGTGATAATGATTGCCTTTTTATATTTAACCAGGTTATTCATATTAGCAGCAGCCACCGCCCGGTGTGCAACAGGCGCTGTTTTTAGTTTGTAAATCCGATAGGCGCACTTTTTGTTTTCCTTCGTCAACCCCGCATTTGTCGTTGGCTAAACAGGCGGTTTGTTTGGTAGTAAGCAGGAAGTTTTTGCCGTTAAAATCCAAGCCATACTTGCCAATGGTAGTGCTTTGATATTCCACTTCAATTTCCCCATCCTCAATGCCCAGCACCTTTTCAGAGAGGGCAATAATGCTGTTTAGCTTTTGTGGCGCTAAGCGATGGTCAAAATCCCCGGCTTCCCATAACTGAAAGTTTACGGTCTTTTCGTGGCGCACGGTGCCGCCACAATCAATAAAGTGTTTGTTGATCTGTCCTACTTCGGTTACGTGAAAGTGTTGAGGAACTATTGTTCCATCCGGCAACTCAAAGTTGAGTTCATTGATGCCGCTAAGCTGCTGTTTTAATTGTGATAGTTTCATAGTCGTTTCTTTTTTAAATTAATGAAGCGATGTTTCATCTGCTTCATTATCGTTATATACCGATATTTATTTGCAAATTTTTTTAGTTAATGCCTACGATCCTGCTCCGGCGCTCCAACAATACCGTATCCCTCCAGGTGTCTTTCATTTTGCCGATCTTTTCCCTCCTGCCAAACAGCCTGAACCCATTTTTCTCATGTAGAGCAAGGCTTGCCTCGTTCTCAGGAAATATCCCTGCCTGCAAAGTCCATATTTCGTTTTCTTCGCTACTCTTTATCAGGTGTTCCATTAATATTGCACCAACACCTTTTCCACGGTGATTGGTCCCAATATAAACACTCACTTCTGCTACTCCGGCGTAAACACATCTGCCCGATGCTGGAGATAGGGCTGCCCAGCCTAATACTTCACCGTTCTCTACCGCAACAAATCTGCTGTGCTGCGTGTGTCCGTTATCCCATTTTTCCCACGATGGTGCTTCTGTTTCAAACGTAGCCTGGCCGGTAGCTATACCCTCAAGGTAAATGCGGCTTACGTCAGCGTAATGGGTATGTTGCAATGGCTCAATGGTCATTAGCAGCAGGTAGTTTTAACGTTGGAGTTCAGGAGGTTTGTAATGTAGGTTTTAGCCACCTCCCATTCCTTTTCATCAATACAGTAGCACACCTTTGTACCTTCAATATCGCCTTTAATCAAACCGGCTTCCTTGAGCTCCTTCAGGTGCTGCGATACGGTGCTTTGCGAGAGTGGCAGCTCATCTACAATGTCGCCACAAATGCAGGCTTGTTTCTTTATCAGCACTTCTAAAATAGCAATACGTGCCGGATGCCCCAGCGCTTTCATGTATTTGGCAATTTTGTTTTGCTTTACAGTAAATTCTTCTGTTTTGGTAGTTCCCATTTTAGTTATATCGCAATATTACGATTATAATTTCAATTGGCAAAATTTTTATACAGATTCAGTTTTGCTTTGAAAATTGACTCTTGTACATTCAATTTTTGAATCTTCTGTGAAGGTCAACCGAAAAACAAATAAATCCTTGTCGTTATCAACTATTAACTTCTTGATAATCGGTTCAAATTTATCGTGAGAAATTTCGTTTGTCTTAAAATTATAGTCGGCTAATGCGCCGGTGATGTAATCGGGAATTTTAATTAATTCACCATACCACTCTTCGTCTTTGCTGCCCGATGGTGCAATTACAAACTTACAGTCAGGATTTTCCAGATGTTCGGCAAATTGAATCGAAAACAGGTTTCCGGCGAAATTATCGGCAACGTCGTGAATTTCATCCCGATCAGGAAACCAGCCCACGATTTCTGCATTTGTGCGATTTGCAAATTGGGTACAGATAACACTCCCGATTGATGTAGTTAAAAACAGGTTTTTTAATATCCTGATCTTTTTGTCGTTTTCGATTAAATTAATTACCTGTTTAATTTTTCCAGCAATATCTGCATGATAATCGGCAAGATGTGGCCGTAAAGCAGTCCATCTGGGAATGCTTTCGTTTAATTGGTGTTTCATCGTGTACAGCATCGATTCCTTCAAAGAATCCCTATCTGCATAAAAAAGGTGCTTGTGATTTTGAATGACAAAGCTAAACGTTACAAAGGGCATGTGTTTTATAAACTCTAGGAAATCAGAATTTACGAGTTTCGTTTTTTTAATTTCTTTTGGCGCCAAGCGCTTTATAACATCGGCCAATTGTTGCATATCCATCACATGCGGCAGGAGTGTAAATGTTATAATGTCATTAGGTTTATTAGCATCAAAAGAGTAATCGCTAAAACACCGCCATTTACTACAAGGTGGGAAACCGGGAAAGTAATGTTTATCCAGACTATCCTTTACGTTATTAACGTATGTGTCATAAACCAGCTTTACTATTGGAGTTTCTCTCTCATAACTTGAAAACGCTCCTTCTTCCATAAACCTCTATAGAGTAGGTGAAGTTAATTAATATGGCCATTGGATCTTTAACTTGTCAATAAAAATTTTAGCAATTCTTTCCGCTTCATCCCATCCCCCACATAGTTCAGGACTAAGAGCTATTGTCAGCACCTCCACATTTTTCAGCGAAGCCTTAATTTCTTCGGCAATTCGTTTAACAAATGCATCATCAAATAGCTGAAAATATTTATCATTGTTATCACAAAAAAAGTAATCAATATCTAAGTTCACAATCCATTTATTGCCATTGCTTCCTTC
Source organism: Bacteroidia bacterium (assembly GCA_044221905.1). GTDB lineage: Bacteria > Bacteroidota > Bacteroidia > B-17B0 > Aurantibacillaceae > Aurantibacillus. The sequence continues at coordinate 141,361 of JBGAOE010000001.1, read as the reverse complement.
CGTTAACCAGTATGATAGATTTTCTTGCAGATCCCAAGGGGTTACTTCGGAAATCTCTAATTCATCAATAATATCTCCATCATTTTGGGTAGCGAACAAGCATGCGCTTAATAAATTTGGGTATAATCTATTTAGAATAGTAATATAATTGTCCCAACGGAAAACGGGGAATCGATCTCTTGTTGGCATATCTGCATGATTATATGTTAACGAAAGAATTTCTTCAATTGAATTATCTCTTATGTTAATGTTTTGCCGCCCCATTTCTTCAACCCACCAATCAGTTTGGCTGTTCAAAAGGTCATAATGCCTATCAATATGAAGTAGATTATATTGTTTTGAGTAATCTATTTTTTGAAGCCAACACCAGCTTGCAGCCAGGTGATTATCCATAATATAAATTTTACCTTCATTAAAAAGTAAATTCAGCTTGTAGGCTCCTGAATTAGATTTGCCTTTGAATGGAATTAAATGCATAATTATTAATTTATGTGTGCAAAGTAGGTAATTGCGACAAGAAAAAAAGGCCGGTTTACCGCCCTTTTTTATCGATTAAAGGGGTATTGCCTCAAACTCATAAATTACCGATATTACGTTTTAATAAATTTAGCTATGCAAACACTAGTTTTTTGTGCAATATATAACCTATCTGTTGACGATATAAGCGGCGAGGGCATTAAACTGCCTTTCGACATAAAAATTACTACGGATAATGATTTTAAAAGCAAACTGATAAGAGAGCATACTGAAGCATTCATTGGTACCATCGAATATAATTTCTTATTTCAGGCACCAATTTTTTATAAAATCATAGATGTTGTAGCGGATGATAATAATGCCGATGATTTGCTTTGCAACTTCTTAAATCACTGCAAGGTGATTTTATATGATTTATGGCGAATAAAGGACAATGCTATTAATCTTCAAATGGGGTTTTTATATTATCCATTTAAGCCTCAATCAGAAGTAATCATTATTCCTGGTCATCGATCAAGTGCAAAATTCATGCACAGCAACCTCATTACAAATTTTGCCACAAATTGCTTTGGAGAGAAAAATTCGACTCATTTTGAACTCGATGAGATAGAAAGCCTTATTAGCTATGATGAATATAGAATAACAGAAGACTTTAAGGACCGAGAACAAAAACAGACGCAGATAAGCTCTTCAGAACAAAAAATTTCATTAGCCGGCCTGTTTGTTCAAATGGCAAGGGGTACAAATGATCTGGCGATAAAAATTAGCCTTTATTGTACCGCTCTTGAATGTTTATTTACAACTGATACTAAAGAACTAAGTCATAAAACTGCCGAAAGAGCTGCACTTTTAATAGGAAATGATTTAGAAACAAGAAATGATATTTATACCAAAGTAAAACACATCTATAATGTAAGATCACAGGTATTACATGGCTCGGCTATTAAAGAAAAAGAACATAATAAATTAAAAACCATTTCAGAGAATTGCGATAATTTACTCAGGAAAATTTTTAAGAAGCTAGATGACACACCTGAACTGGATGTTTTTTATAGAAAACATAAAATAAATAACGGAAAACCACATGAAACTAAAGGAACCCTGGATGACTACTTTCTGAAATTATTATTTGAGTAAGGCAAAACTGTTAATTTCTCTGTTAACACCTTTATAATCAATACCTATAGCCCTGCCACAGTTTTTCGTTATCTTCGCCTTACTAAACTATGAAAACCGACCTCTCCCACCTCCCAAACGACAAGCAAGCCGAATTACAGGCCATAAAAGCGGCCCTGGTGCCGAGGTATGGGGAGATTGAAATGATCATCTTGTTTGGATCATACGCCCGTGGCAATTGGGTGGAGGATCAATACACCGAAAATGGTCGTACTTACTCGTATAAATCAGATTATGATCTGCTCATAGTTCTGAGCGACGATAAAAAGGCCAATGCCGACAGCTTTATTTTTGCCCTGGGCGACAAACTGAATGACCTTAAACTTTCCACACCGGTGCATCCCATCTTTCACGGTATTAAGTTCGTAAACGAAGCGTTGAGCGAGGGTAATTACTTTTTTGCGGATATTAAGCGCGAGGGCATAGAACTGTTTAATACCAGCCGCTATCAACTGGCGGAAAAACGTGATTTAAGCCCTCAAGAACGCCAGCGCATAGCACAGGCTGATTTTGATCAGTGGTTTACAAGCGCTAATAATTTTTATAAACAGTTTAATTTCTCTTTTGGCGAAGGAGATTTAAAAGAAGCTGCTTTTTCATTACATCAAGCCACCGAGCGCTATTACGGTGCCGTGCAGCTCGTATTTATCGGCTATAAGCCAAAAACGCACGATATTGAGATTTTGGGTACCATGGCTAAAGCCTTTGACATAGAATTTGTAAAGGTATTTCCAAAAGGCGATCTGCAGGAAATGACCCGCTTCACCCTGCTGCGCAAAGCCTATGTGGATGCCCGGTATAAAGCAGAATACAGCATTACCAGACAAGATCTGGAATGGCTGGCTGGGCGCGTGCAACTGCTACGCGAAATGACCGAAAGGATTTGTAAGGAGAAGATTAGGAGTTTGGCCCAATAATAATTGCTATTATAGAGCTTTACTTAATTGGGCTGGAATAAAAAGGTATCATCATCCTGCGAATAAATTGCCCGTCCTTGTTCTACAAGTCTTTGCCAAACTTTTGTAGCTGCCGGGGTTCTCCATTCTGTATCAAAAGTTTTACGTTGTGGATTATTTGAACTGGAAGATATCTCTATATTTAAAACTTCCGAAGCTACTTCAATTAATTTTTCTGGAATGCCTTTAGCGCTATATTGTTCTATTCCCCGATTATTCATCACTGTTATTTTACCAGTATTGTCGTTAATCATGGTTATGCCAAACTCAAACCAATCGGCCGCTTGTAAATTCTCTGGCAATACCCTAAAGATCCACTTTTGTTTATCATGTTCTTCAGACTCTGCCAACTCATATCTGAATATGACTTCCTGACCGTTCCTGTCAATGCAAGTTATGTAATGATCGTATGGCATGTTTATTTAATTATTTTTTCCTCATCAATGTCCATTACTCTTGCTGTAAACCAATTGACCTCGTCGAGGTGCGCAACTCTTTTAAAAATTATATGATCATGGCTTTCTCTCAGCTTTCTGAAATGCTCATCATTAGTTAAGAAAACACGCGTATATATCAAATACATGGAATGAAGCATATCCCAAAAGATTCCACGAGTACTTTTACCCCCTTTTTCCAGTTGGACCAATGCCATTTGTGCAGGTACTACCACTGGTCCTCGATAAATTAATGCTTCATGGTTTTTCAGAATATAGTCCAGTCGCTTATGCGCATCATTTATCCCAATTCTATCCCAAAATTTTTTAATATAAGTACTATCCATTTCCATTCCTGCACATAAAATGTAGAATACTAATAGTAAGCTAATCCGTAATGTTTTTTTCGCTTTATCATCCATCTCTTCAAAATCAACTCCTTTAAGCCTTCTCAGCATGCTATCGAGCCAGATCTGATCTTCTAATTGGTTTTGATTTTCGGATGTAATTAATCCAATGCTTTCAATCTTTTTACTTACAAGCTTTATAACGTTTAAAAATACGGTTGATCTTTCTTTTAAATCCTCTCTATCATAAACAAATGTTTTATTTGTATGTTCGCATATGTCCAACCAGGTGGCTGCTATATCTATTTTGGAATGGAAGTCATAATGCTTCTCCACTATTGGGCACCCCGCTAAAAGGTAATTGATAATGAACTCACTTGGCGAATTAAGTAACTTTTCATAACCGATATTCTGTAGATAATGAATTAGGCTTTCTTTTCTTTCTTCATTATTTGTGAGTAAAATCTCCCAAATGGTTACTGGTGAAACGTAAAATCGGGTGTCCTTTATTTTATGGTATACTTTTGTAGCCTTTCCATCTGCCCACGTGTATCTGTCAGCCAGATAATTGACTGCGGAGGTTTCGAGATATATAGGTGTATTCGGAGCGAGCATGTCTTTTGGGAATCATTATGAAAAGCTAATTAAATTTACATTTTTATACACGAATTGAAAAACAGAAAATTTTATTATCTTTGAAATAGTTGCAACAACTCATTTGCTGATGGACGGAGGTAGCTAATCTCAAAAATCAGCAACATGAATAGCAATGAAACATTCGGGCAAGGCAGCGCCTTTTATTCAGAACTCGGCGCCACAGAAAAGCGGCTCATCGCCCAAATCATTAGCCCACTGGAGGCCGCAGCCGCCCATTACCAGGGGCCATTTTTCTTTTTCATCGACAACCAGCATGTTTACTTTAACGCCTTTGCCAGCAAAGAGCTGCTGAATGGCCTGAAAGAGCGCATCAGCATCGTGCGCAACCGGCAGGTGGTGGAAACTCATGCCGTAGGTGTGCCAAAAGAAGCCAGGGAAGCCTTTGAAGATCCGCGCGAGGTAATGAGCCTGCCGGACTATTTAAGAAACTTCCTGTGCGAGATGGACTGCCACAACATGCTGCGCCTTAAAGCGTTGGGGCGGTTATATTTTGAAAAGCATACTAAGCTTGGCCCAAAATCCATACAAACACTTGATGAGCTGTTTACCCGGCATGGCTGCGGACATTTATTCTAGTACTTAAGCAAAAGCTGCGCGGCAGGATGCGCATGGTCGCGCAGCTTATTTTTTCCTAAACCTGGTGGACGGAGGTAGCAAATCTCAAAAATCAGTATTATGGAAAAACAAGAAAATCCTTTTGAAAACAGCCGGTTGAGTAAATTGCTTACTCATGCAGAGTTTCAGCGCATTATGGCACACTTCCTAAGTCCGCTGGAGCTGGAAGCGTTTAAAAACGGCTTCCAGGATTTTGACTATGAAATAGATGGGAAACGATTTACTGTTGGCTATGGAAAAGCCTTAATAAATATGTTTGGGTTAAAGATTGAAATGTTTAACGATGTGCTCAAGCAAATAGATTACTGCGTGCTGGGCGATATTAGCAAAATGGTAGCGTTTCTTAGTCAGGACATTAAAGCGGCTAACCTGCCTGTTTACTTAGCCAACAAACTGCGCACCCAGGGCTACCAATATATGTACGAAGTTTATAGAGCCGGCAAAGAAAAACTAAGGCTGACCCGAGGCATCGGCGAAAAAGGACTTAAAACCATTGAGGCGCTGATGGACGAGGGTGGTGTAGGGATATTGTTTAGGTAATAAGCTAAATTGGGCTTAATGTAAACTCAAAATTGCCAGTTCTGGGGTGGCCTTCATAATCCATTTCATAGAATTTCAGATTGGCAGGTTCGATAACCTTCAGAACTCTGAAATTTACAAATTGAGAAAACTCAAATCTTTGTTTTTCTGATAATGTTGGCCATTTTGCCCGGATCATTTTGAGAATATTTTTAAACTGGCCCGTTTCTTCTGCTAAGAATTCATCTTCCAGGTTAAGTACTTCAATTATGATGGGTTTGGATTCAATTCCCATCAGACTTTCTATTTTAAACTGGTTGATCTCTTCCGGAATACAATAGGCTACTCCCTGCTGTTTGAATAAGTCGATCAATATCAGGCACTTTTCAATAATTTCGCTTCCATATTTGTTTAAGCAGGCGTAAATAGCTGCACGCATTCTGCTATGAGCAACATACATAACATCGTGTTTGTAATTTAAGAGCATGGCTTCGCCATTTTCATCTTTTAACTCCATTTTTGTTTGACCTGCCATAGCAAGTGTAGTATCTCTTATTTTTTCATAGTAAGGCACCGACCGTAAATTTTGCTCAGCGACTTGAGCAAGATATTTTAACACGTCCAGATTTTTAAAATCAATATTCGGATTAACTCCGCCTAAACCATGTTTTCGTATGGATTCCAGAAACATGGCCCGGGTGCCATGGTAATATTTGAATTTAACGTCAGACATAAATCTAAGGTTTAACTTTCGCTTCTAATGTTTCTATTGACTTTTCTTTTATAAACTGCCATTTCTCAATATAACTCCTCACGCCAAAACCGCTTTTAAAATCAGTGAAGAAATGCAGTCGATTTCTTTTTTGATTAAGTTCTGCCAGGTTGTTAAGCAGATTCACGTCTAACTGTATGATCTTTTGATAATTTTCGTTTAGCGTGGTAGAATAATTTATAGTTTCAAAGCTATCTCTAAAGCCAGACAAATAGTAAGCATCTTTACTTCTGCTATATTCTTCTTTGGAACAGTTTAAATAGTCTGTGAGCATTACCGGTTGGCCATCTTGCTGAAGGTTGAACATTGCAGAATTTCCTGCATTCTTTTTTATTTTATGGACGATAAATCCATTTTCTACCAACACAGCTTTGTTGTACGTTTCAAAAGCGATGCAAATTTTTACATAATCGATCAGGTTCTCATAATATGCACCGTTCCAGTAAATTTCCTGTTTATCCTCTTGCTTGTCTGAAGCTAACTGCCGGATGTACTCATCAAAATGCTTGAACTTATAGACGCTTCGGAGCGTTCGGTAGGCATTGCCATATAATTCAAAGAGTATTCTTTTCCTTTTTTCCTGATTTAAATACGCTGCGGTATCTTCTATATATTTCTTTTCCATGAAATGATTTACTATTCTTCTTCTTTCGGTAAAGAAAACAAATAACCGTTCTGCCCATTTTGTTTCACACCAATAATACGCCTGTACTTCATAGCCCTGGTTAAATGAGCCGACAAACCCTTTTGTGGATCGGCCAGATTGCTAATATCTTAAGATCAAGCCTTATTCCGAATCCAAAGTTAAGCTTTTAAACAAGAGCTATGAAGGTACCTACCGTTGGCTGCTAAAGCTATTAAAACACTATGAATTGCCCACCAAGATCTACCACATCTTAAACAGAAACTACTATAGCAAGATGGAAGACGTTGCCCGAAGGGGAAAGCAGCATTTACCGCATGCGGGGCATGGGGGGGGTAACCTACCTAGTGAACCTGGTTTTTGAGAGCGGTTGTGGCATCTTGTTTATATAAGCGAGTTATTACTCCTTTAAGTTTGATTCCTCGTTTTTCATTAAGCCATGTACTACACTGATGTACGCTGGATTTTGTGATAAGAAGTAAGCCAGGTCGTATAATTGCCTGCAATTTTGATCGTCTAGGCCGGAAGAAGGAATTCTTAGGCACAACGTATCGTCATTGTCTAATTTAATTTCTGTTTCTGCTTGTTTGGGTGCAGGCTCCATAACTTCTTTAGAAGGTTTCTTTCTGAAAGTAGCTGTGAACTCAGAAGAGGTTTCGCTATCTAGGTCAGTTTTTTGCTTATTGTTCACAAAAAGCCCATCGAGCCCGCCTAATTTATCTTTCAGCTCCGGGTTATTACCTACAAATAATGCCGCTTTGCTAAGAAGTCCATTTAGATCAAAATCGCCTTCGGATTTATTATCTTCGGTTTGAGCTTCCAGCTTTCGGATGTAGGCCTCTGCGTCCTCCAACCGACGGGTTAACTCACGGTTTTGCTTTTGTATTTCGGCAAATGCTTGTTTTTTCTGCTTTTCCTCAAGCGTTTGCTGTACCCTTAGGTTTATTTCTTCCTCGCTCAGGCGGGGTGTGCGGGTAGGGTAGAGCTTATCCGAAATCCCGTCCAGGTATTTGTCGGTGCGAAATTCAAATACTTGGGAGCGGTGTGAGTTTTTGGTGTTATAAACCAAAACCCGCATGCTTTGGGTATGTTCGTCTATCCATTTGAGGTACAAGTCAAAATCATCCAGCTTATTGGTTTTATGAATGACCCTGATCCCATCCACCAGCGTTTCAAAATATTTGCGTTGCCCCTGGGAAATGGCATCTGCCATCCACCGTTTCAGCCTTTGAATATTAGTGCCGTTATATTCCTTTATCTCTTTCATGGCTTTTTGTTTTAAGTGCTAGTAAAGGCGGTCGGTAATATCAGTTAGATCGTCTTTGATGTCTTTATTCCAAGTTTTACCGATAGGATTTTCGATCTCTTTATTTTCTTCAAATACAGGATTGTTCTGTAAAGTTTGTTTGGATGCAGTTGTTTTCCGATCCAGCTCAGCTTTCACTTCAAAAGCCTGCGCAGGAGGAATATTAACGATCTCGTTTTGCAGCGTGGCACCGTTCAGGTGATCTTCTGCCTTGGTTTCGTTCTGCTTTTTACCAGCCAGCAGTTTATCCAGGAGTAATTTTCGCTGAAGCTCCTGGCCAAAGGCTTTTACGCGCTCCTGAATGTTGCTGAGCACCCCGGCTTTAGGATCTTGTTTGACCCCATGGGCTGCGCTCATAGAGCTGGATGCCATGATGCCTAAGCCCAGCCTGGCTACATACTTGTTTTTGGTATAATGCCCAAAGCCTGATACGAGTAAACCGGCAAAAAATGAGTAGCGGCCCAATATGGTAGCGCCTAATCCACCGCCTAACATCCCGGCAACCACATCGGTACCTACTTCTTTGGCTGTTCTGCTAAGGTTTTCGTTTTGGGTTTCTTCTTTCTGTTTGGCTGCCGGCCTTGGTTTATCCGAAGTTTTGTTTTTTTCGGCTGTATTATCGAGGAATTGCCGGTTTTTCTTGTCCTCGTAATAATTACTTTCTTCCATGATCTTGTTTTTTTGATGTTTTTGTAGTGTACGGTTAATGTTTTTAATTAGTACAACCCATTTTTTAATCTTCCCGTCATTGCTTTTAATCCTCCCACCGTTATCCCGCAGTATATTTCAATCACCCCGCAATTAAAATCGGGTTTATTGGGTAATCCCACTATTATCCCCATATTATCCCGGGGATAGTGGATGATCCCCTAATAATCCCGGAGATAAAAGGTTAATTCCAATTCCTCACGATCCTGGTTTAATTCCTCCTGATCAGTCTTCAAGCGGTTTTTTCGCAAGTGTGGGGCAGGTCATCGCTTTCAGCCCTGCCCCGTAGCTTGCTGCATGTGGGTGTTAGCGGCGTTTCATCTTGTTTTTAAGCCCCTTCATAAAGCTCAGCACCTCGTTTTTCTTAAACAGGATCTTTCTCCCGATGCGGTAAAAGGGCATACCCAGCTTTTTATAGTTGTGTACGCTTGCTTTGCTGCAGTGCAAAAACTCCATGAGCTGGCTGATGCTATAAACAGCCGTGTCATCATCGTCTTTATTGGGAGTAACCTCATTCTGGGCTTTTTCCTTTAGTGTATCTTCCACTAACTTTTTTGTTAGCGCCATAAACTCTCCAATGGTGAGAGTAAACAGCGGTTTTATTTCGGATTGCATTTTTCTTTTTTTTAGTTCTGGCCAGCATTTCCCGGCGGGTCTTCGGGTTTTTCCGGTTTTACTTTTGCTTAACTCATGACCCACCTCCTTCCTGCTTTTGGTTGGTTTTAAGCCATTGGCTTAATTCCTGTTTTACAAAAAGCAGCTTCTTCCCCTTTTTATGGAAGGGGATTTTTTTGCCGCTGGTGTAATCGTAAATAGTAGTAAGGGGTATTTTGGTATAGGCGCTGGCTTCCTGGATCGTCAGGAACTCGTCTTCCGACTTGCTTGCGCTTATTACTCTTTGAAAGGCTTCCTCAATCAGATCCCTCAGGTCATCGAGGCTAATGTGTTCTATAATCAGTTTTTTCACGGTCTTTGCAGTTTTATACTACAAAGTTCCTAAGAAAGGCTGGAGCAAAGTCCCCCCGATGTTTACCCCGATTGAGGGATTTTAAGGAATTAGATGGTTGAAATGGCCTGAAGGAAGCTATTGGCGGAAGCTTTCCATGTACGAATCAAGGGCTTTACTTAATTGGGCACACATAACTTGCAATTGTTCTAAGGGTATTTGGCTCCATAATTTCTTTGGCCCCCCGTTAGGATGTTTGCCAGAATAATCAATCATATATGCGCTACCATCAGCATGGCTAAGCATTTTATCTCGGACTACTTCCAGCTTCTCACGAATGGAATCGAATAGTATTTTTTCGCCTTCCGTTTTAAAGGCCATGTCCTTTAACTTTGTTAAATGTGTTTCTACAAAGAGCTTACTGTTGGATGATATATTATCTTCATGAGAATTGCCGGGTTTTAATATCTGGCAGAAGTATGTTATTGCAAGTTCAATAGAGGCTTGATTTAAAACGATGCATTCCTCAATTGTCGGAAATGGTCTTGGATATGAAGCTAAAAAATCCGCAATTCCTTTTTCTGGATTTTCAACTTCAAATTTTGCGTGGTCCTTAACAAATTGCTGTGCTTCTTTCTTTTGACTTTCTTGTTTCGAGCCCTGGATCGCTCTTTGAGAAAAAAGGAGTAAAGCATGAGTATTGTCAAGAGCATACTGCCAAAGTATAAGGCGGCCCAAAATCTCTTTATTTTTCATATTCTAATTGCTATTTCCATTTTAGGGCCTTATTGACAGCTGCAATATCTTCCTCTACTAACCTCGCTAACTCTGGCGCCTCAATGCTCAGAAATTGCTCCTTCACATATTCCAGGTCTTTTAAGAGTAACGATTCTTTTTTAAACAGGGGCGCAGACTTCAGTTTATCATAAAACTCCGAATTATCAATTTTAGAGTAGGGGATTCCCAGAGAATTATGAATGAAACGGGCCATGGCTGCCACGCTGTGCGTGTCTTTTTGTACCTTATTTCCTTTTAACAGATAATAAAATATCAGTGTTTGCCTGGCACGGTTAAAATTCGGCATTTTAATCTTGAGTTGTTCTTTGGCATCGTCCAGTATTTTTTCCTGGGCCATCTCGTCTGCCAGCTCATTATCGTCCTTATTATTTAAATACAGGCGTTTTGGGATAACTGAAAGAGTATTTACATAGTAAATAAATAATTCTTGTAACTCGTCGGCGTTTAATGGTTCAGCTGTAATCCCAAGGATATTTAGCAATTCCCCCTGTTGGTCCTCGCCGGTTTGAAAATAGAGCAACAAGTTTGATTGATCGAACGTAGCCAGCTTCGATTTTAATCTTGGATATAGTGTTTCCAGTAAGAATTTATCCTCATCAAATTGAGGATCGTTATACATTTCAATTGCCAGCTCACTGAGTTTTTCACAGAAATAGGCCTTGTCCTCCGTTTTACCCAATGGGCTAATGCTTTTGGCTAGATCCGCATAAAAGCGCTTTAAGATGGTATCAATTAAAGCTGTCCTGATTTCCATACAGTAGTAACGAAAAGATACAAAAAAAAGTGTAGATACGCTAATTTTGAGTATGTAGTTAGTAAAATAAACCCTTGGGATTGATATTAACAGGGGGCTAATATTGTGCATTTCTTCCCATTTTAAAGGAGGTTTTCTATATTACCTTTAGGTAACCATATTTATTTTACCAATGGAAAAGATAGAAAAATTCAAAGCCAGGGTACCATTAACATTTTCTGCTACACGGCCCGCAGTACTGAAAGTACATGATGAGGATCTTTTTATCGGCCCCCATGATATTGTTAGGATAAAACTTTCTGGCATTGAATCTGCTGAACCGGTAAAGGAAAGGATTACAGTAGTATTGAGATTCAAAGATGCTGCAAATAGATTTGTCGTGTTTGAAGCACATTTATTCGAAAACGTAGAAGGTGGATTTACTACCAGTCATTCAGCTATTGTAGATGGCGACTGCGTTTGTGATTGTGATATGGATGATGAATTCGAGAAGTATAGCATCCTTGCCCAGACAGTTGAGGTAGAATGTGACTACAAATGTACGGTTGAATTTAGAGTGATCGAAGCGGTTGTCCTGACTGTATAGAACAGCGAATAGTATGGCGCAATATCAATTCATTATTATTCTATTGATCCTAATAGCTACGTTTGGGATTACCTTTTATAAATCTTACTTCTCCGAGTCGGCAAAAAGCGCCGTTACCAAAAGGGATATTGAGGAAATTACTAAGAAAGTCGAATCTGTAAAACTTGATTTTACGAAAGAAATTGAGCATTTAAAAGTAGAGCTGTCGTTTAATAACACGATCAAACAAACTCTATATAATGACAAGAAAGAGGCTGTAATAAAGCTCTACGAAGCTGTGCATTTATATTTTGAGACAATCGACCAGCATTTAATTGGCTCAGTAGAGTATGGTGAAGAAAAGCTTGAGGAAGCTGAAGACGAAATCGAAAAGTACGAACTCGCTCTTACTCTAGCAGAGCATAAAGCAGAACTATATATTGAAGATGAAAGTTTTTTCAAGGCATTTGATGTTTATGCCAGAGAAATTGATAAACTTGAGAGGTTAACCATGAAATTGTTGGTCGACATTGATACTAATGATTCTGAAGCAACTGTGCTTTATAATAGTGCTTTTAATGCAAGTAAACCAATTCGAAGAAATATTGACCAACTTTGTGGTGATTTCAGAGCTGCCTGCATTTCGCATATCTCTAAGCCATAAAATTAAACACTATGAAGCTAAAACAATTGCATAAGAATGTGGTATTGGAATTGTCAAGGTTTTTAAGATGATTTTTTCTTCTTTGATTTTTGACCTGTCGTTGCACTATCCCCAGCTTTATCAAACATATTCATGGCTTTGATCTTATCCTCGGTAATAACGGCCAGATACCGGTTAAAGTCCTTTTCCGATTTGTGGCCGGTAAATTCTTTAATAGTGGCGGTTTGCATGCCCAGGGAAAGAGCATTGGTTACAAATGTTTTCCGCATGATATGGGTCGTAAGTACTTCCCATTTTTGTTCGGTCTTTTCTATCCTTTTTCCACCGAGAAACCGATAAGTGGTTACCGGATTAAAGAACTCAGCCAATTCCCCCAACTCCTTCAGGTAGTCGTTCATTTTCTGGTTAGAGATCACAGGCAGGGCTTTACCTGTTGGTAGATTGACGTATTTAGCTATAATGCTGGTAGCATAGTTATTTAGGGGAATGTACAAAGGTTTAGCGGTATGGGACTTAATAGGGGCGTTAATCCAGATTCCGTCTACAATATGCTCCGGCTTTAAATTGGCAATGTCGCTAAACCTTTGGCCGGTGAAACAGCCAAAGCAGAACACATCCCGCACCTGCTTTAACGGCTCGCTTTCGATCTTAAGGTTATAAAGGTGCATGAGCTCCTGCCAGTTCAGGTAAATGATTGCAGGTTCCTTTTCACCATCTATTTTAAACTTGATATAATCGGGGCTGGGGTTATATCCCCGTTCGTCTGCCCATTTTGCGAAGGCTTTAATGGACTTGCAGTATTTTACAACAGTGTTATGGGTATGTTTGGCATCCTTGACCAGGTATGACTTAAAACGCTCCAAAAAGGAGAGATTGAGATCTAAAAAGTCAATGTTGCTGCGTTTGCCGCAAAATTCCTTGAGGTGGTTCAGTGTGCTGGTGTACTTTTTAATGGTATTCTCAGCATCGCTGTTCTTCTTTTCCTCAATGTAAATAGTAAACGCGTCAAAAATATTGGCGCTTCGCTTTTTGGTAGGATCGTTTTTAAGCTCATTTCGGAGGTATTCTACCGTGAGAGGTATTTTAAGCGCCCTGGCAGACTCGCAAATGTCGTTTAACTGGTTGGATAGGGCAGTGAGGCCGGCGTTTATTTCAGAGCTGTTGGCAGTGTTCCGTTTAGCTTTACCCGGATGCAGCCTCTTTCTGCTGGGAATGCCCTCCTTTGTTTTCTCAATTCCATCGTCCCATCTGTCAGCATCTATCCTGAAACCTGTAAAATGCTGCATTCGTTTGCCGTTAAAGCTAAAATCCAGGTAAATGGGCACATTGTGGGTAATCAGCTCGCCGGATACCTTGTCGATCCGTTTTTCAAGAAAAAAATTGGCTGTAGGCATGTTCGTATGTAAAAGTGGATTTACATACGAATTTACATACGAAATTTGACTTTTCCTAGTAGCCCTTAATGGGCTACCTTTTTTTGATGCCTCTGTATATGCCTTTATATATGAGGTTGCAGACTAACAGAGTAGAAAATTAGATTTTGTTGGATTTTGCGGTATAGTCCCGTACGGGCTACCACAAAGCAGAAAGGCCACTCAAAATCTGAGTGGCCTTTATTTTTTTTCTGGCAATCTGATTAACAAAGCCTTTCGCTTGTGGTAGCCCTGAAGAGAAGGGATCTATTGCTGAAGCTCACAGTAATTTAAATCTTTTCCTTGTTGTTTTTCGGGAAATTGAACAATATGGAGGTGAGGATAGGAATCACAAACACCGCTATCGTTCCTACTGAAAATCCATATGCTTTGAGAAAGGAGGGCGGAGTATGCCCGGGGGTATGGCTTTCGGGATAGAAATATTCGAAAATTAATTTTACGCCCAGCATGGCGATAACGGTAAATGCCGCAAAATCGAGAAACGGAAAACGCGCCATCAGTTTTACAAAATAAACGGCCACGATGCGCATGGTAATAATGCCAATGAAAACACCAGTACAAACAATATACAGGTTTTGTGAAAATGCCCCCGCCGCCAAAACATTGTCCAACGAAAAAACAAGGTCCATGGCCTCCACCATGATAACGGTTGACCAGAATTGGTTTAAGCCAAACAGGCGTTTTTTAGATGGGGCGTGTTCTTTCACTTCTTCGGCAGCCTCGTCCATAATACCTTTGTGCTTAACAGCCTTTTCGTAAAAGAATTTTAACGCCAGAAATAACAGGTAGCCACCACCCACAAGTTTTACCCAATCAATCCGCAATAAATACCCTGCCAGTAAAAGTGCAGCTCCCCTGAAAATATAAGCGAAAACCAATCCTATGCGCAGCGCTTTTGCCCTTTGTTTTTCGGGTAAAGGCATCACTAAGGTGGCCAGCACTGCCGCATTATCTACCGACAAAAGACCTTCAACAAAAATAATGCTAAGAATGGTAAAAAATGCTTTGTAAAGATCAGGACCGAATATGCTGTGTAAAAAATCCATGGTTGGTTTGGGGCACTAAATTAGAATTAATATGCGAACGGAAAGCTAAAACAGGAAGAGAGAAGAGTCTTTTGGGTGTTTTTTTACGCGTTAACGCTCAAATGTTTAACCGGTTCCAGGCAAAGCCTTGTAAGGCCTGATTATTGCACGTAACTCAAAACAATTTTTAATGCAATAGGGTATGAACATGAAAAAAAATCAATTCACAATCAGCATAAATGCCACTAAAGAAAAGGTATGGAAAACGCTTTGGGAGGATGCAACATTTCGTGACTGGGCAAATATTATCGACGAAGGCATATAAACATTGGCTGGCGCATACGAAGAAAACCTGTTTGCACTGTAATCTGTCTATCATTAAAAAATACACAGGTGTTAAAAAGCGCCGCAGTTTTTTTGTGTAAATTGTCAAAAGCTATACACCTGAAGCATGTGTTGTTAAATCCAATTAGATTAACTGTTTGGAATGTACTTTATGTAAGGTATCCCTCATTCCAAACAAATCGGGGGAAATGTTATTTTTAAAGCCGGGAATGATGCCTATGCTCAAAGATTCTTATTACTTAAATGCCGATGTTGTATTTGTTGCCAGAAACCTGATTGGCAAAACACTTTGCACGTGCATAAACAATAAGCTTACCTGTGGTATTATTACGGAAACAGAGGCTTATGCGGGCGTTACGGATAAAGCGTCGCACGCTTATGGTAACAGGAGAACAAACAGAACGGAAGTTATGTACAGCCAGGGTGGCGTTAGTTATGTGTACCTGTGCTATGGCATCCACCGGCTTTTTAATATTGTAACAAATGCAAAAAATATTCCGCATGCTGTTTTGGTGCGGGCTATTTATCCTATCAGGTGTATCGAGGAAATGGTAAGGCGGCGTGGTGTAAATCCCAATAATTACCGGCCCGATAATTTGTGCATAGGCCCTGGTAAAGTAACACAGGCTTTGGGGATAGACCTGATCCATAACCATGTGCCGCTCACAGGAAAAGAGATATGGCTGCAGGATGACCATGTCGGCATAAAAGAAAATGATATTCTTACTGGCCCGCGCATTGGGGTTGCCTATGCAGGAGAGGATGCTCAACTGCCTTACCGGTTCAGGACCATTAACTATCGGTTTATCATTCCCGCTTCAGCAGGCGGTTCTTAAAAATGGCGTTCAGTATTTCGTCCTTATTGCCCCGGCTCATGTGAATAACAGCACTGCCTATTTTAATGTCCAGCCCGTCAATGTGGTCAATTTTATCAATGGCCACCATGTAGGATTTGTGAACTTTTACGAACCTGTTTTTAGGCAGAAAATCGCTGGCGCTCTTAAACGTGAGGTAGCTGGTGTATTTTCGCCGCGTGGTATGCAGTATCACATAGTTCTGCAATGCTTCTATAAACAGCAGCTCATCAAACAGGATTTTTTCATATTTGTGCTCGTGCTTAATAAAAAAATAGTTCTCTTCAGGTTTCCCGCTGGTTGCTTTTTCCTGCAGCGCCAGGTAATCCCTGGCCTTGTTTACTGCTTTCAGAAAACGCTCAAAAGGTATAGGCTTTACCAGGTAATCCATTACATTGAGCTCGTAACTTTCGAGCGCATAATTGGGAAATGCAGTGGTAATAATAGTTACCGGAGGGTTGGGCAGTGAGCGTAAAAAACTGATGCCCGATATTTTAGGCATCCTCAGATCCAAAAACATGAGGTCAACCTGGTGTGTGAGGCTGCTTTCGGCTTCCAGCGGGCTCGAAAAGCTTTGAACAAGGTTTAGGCCATCTACCTGGTGGATGTAATTTTCGATGCCTTTCCTAGCCAGCGGCTCATCGTCGATAATGATACAGTTAAGTTTCATGAAGCGTGAGGATTAAATTAACGTTGAAAAAATTATTTGCCTGGGTCACTCTCAGGTTGTGTTGCGAAGGATAAAGCAGCTCCAGCCGGCGCTTTACGTTTTTAAGACCTATGCCGCTTTCCGGCACCGGGCTTATGTCCTCCTGGTACGAGTTTTTTACTTGCAGCGACAGAAAATTGCCGCTGACAACAATTTCAATACGAATGCTGTTGGTCTGGCCGGTAAAATGTGATACATGCTTGAAGGCGTTTTCGACAAAGGTGATCAGCAGGAGCGGGGCTATCAGCTTATAGGGCACCGCTGCCGGTAATACCAGTTTCACATCCAGGTTGTTGGTGTTTCGGATCTTCTCAATATCCACATAATCTCGTATAAAATTTATTTCGTCCTCCACGGTGGTAAGCTCTACGCTGCAGTCGTATAGCTGATAGCGGAGCAGGGCAGAGAATTTGAGCAGCGTGGATTTTGCCAGCTGCTTATCGTCTTCCATCAGTACGTAAATGCTGTTGAGGGCATTGAATAAAAAGTGCGGGTTAACCTGGGCTTTTAAAAAATTAAGCTCGGTCTCCAGCTTCTCTTTTTCCAACAGCTTGTTTTTTTGCTCGCGGCGATAGTAATACTGAATGAGCACTATCAGCGTGAACACAAGGCTTATTATAAGACTGTCGATGCTGTGGCCGATGAAGCTGATAAGATAGCGGGGATGATGATCCGGATTAAAAAACCATTTCATGTAATGGCCCTGCAGCCATACATCGGCCCAGGCGGTGGCAAGTATGACCGACAAAAGGGTAACGGTGAACAGCAGGTATTTTTTGCGGGTAAAAAAGCGTGGCACCAGCAGGTAAATAGTCAGGTATACGCACAGCGCCTGGAAAAAAACAGCAATGAGCGCATCGTAATAAATCAGCACGCTCGTTGTTTTTTTGTGCGACTGCAGCTCATGCACCAGCAACTGGAGCTTGAGTATCCAGAAGAGCACGTGAAGCACCCGGTACTTGAGAATAAATTTGAACACGTTCATTACCATTGCAAATCTATCGTTTTATTATTGTGGCGAATGTGCAACTCGTCAAGCAAAAAAAACGGTTGATGTAATCCTTTCTCCTCCTAGTGGAATTTGGCCTAACTTTGTTGGAACACGATGTATTTGAAAAATCGTATACCATATTACCGCTTAATTTTTAAATCCGCAACTATGAAAAGAATAATACCAATCCTGGTAATGCTTGGGGTGCTGCTGCCGCTGGCAGGGCTTTGCCAGGCATATACCTGGGAAAAGCTATCACACAAGAGCAAAGGTATCACTGTAAAGCAGCTCGAGGTTTCGCCGGCCGGCACCCTGTATGCACTCACAGACGATGCCTTTGTTTATTATTCTACCAACAGCGGCAATACCTGGCAGCCGTTCGCCTATCCGCCGTTTCTTTCTTTTCTGACAGGTCCGCTGGCGTTTCATTTAAATAAAAGCACCAACCGTTTGTTTATAGGCACCGAGCTCAATGGCCTTAGCTACACCTCTAACTATGGCGCCAGCTGGGGGCAGGAATTTTTATCCACCAGCACGGTGAGCGCCACACACGAGGGTGTAAGCGCCATTAGCTCTATAGACGATACCGTAGTGGTGGCAGGCGATGGAGTTTTTGGGAGCCCTGGTGCGCAGCGTTATTTTTACTCACTCAACAATGGCAACAGCTGGTTGGGCCCCGTATTAAGCAACGGCATTGCCAACGATCTGCTGGCAGAGGCCGGCCGCTGGATAGTGGGCAGCAGCAATGGCCTGCAGGTTACGGTTAATAAAGGTGTAAGCTGGACATACCTGGCCTTTAGCGGCGGCCAGGTTTTTTTTGTGGAGAAAGACAATGTTGGCAATTATTATGCCGTTGTAAGAACTGCAGCCAATACCTACGTTGTTTATACAAGCACCAATCTTACGAGTTGGACCGCCTTGCAAACCCTTGTGCGCAGCTCGTTTCACGCATTTAATTTTGCCCAGCAGTCAAACAGCCTGTTGATGTCCACTTCCAGCGGGCTTGAAAAGCTGAGCCTGGCCACCAACAGCCTGACTTTATTATCGGTCGACCCGGTTTGGGAAGGGGAGGAGCACAGCAGTGCCAATGCCGTGGCCTATGGCGCCCAAAACCTTACGGGCGTTAATTACGGGCTTTCGCCGGCTTATGCCTGGCAGCTCAAGAGCAATGGTTTTATGGATGTGCTGCCCACGCAGTACGATAAGTTTGTGGTATCGAAAAACAATATTTTTTCCAGTAAGTTTTACAACCACATCCTATCCCGGATGAAAAACCTCGACTCGCTTCAGTGGTCACACAGCTTTTACGGCGCCGTTACCAGCTTCACCGGCGGAACATCCACCCTGTTCCTGGAAACAACACCCAATAATTATATTTTTACGGGCAGTATCCGCGATCTTTATCGCTCCGCAGACTCAGGCCTTACCTGGCAGTCTGTAAGCAATCCCGGTGTTTTACCTTACAATAACAACGGGCAGCATTTTTTCGAAAACCTCACCGCGGGCAAAAACGGTTTTTTATTTGCAAGGCAATCGTTTGACAGTCTTCGGATTTACCTGAGCAAAAATAATGGAAGCACCTGGCAAAAGATCCTCGACCAAAACAAGCTGCAGGCCATGGGAATGAATGCGATTTTTGTAAACAACGCTGTGTCTGATTATGTGGGCAATATCTATGTTTCGCTCCAAACCATGAGCCTTGCCAATAAATTTATCATGAGCGCCGATACAGGGGCTACGTGGACAAATGTAAGCCCCGCTAACGCCAGCCTGTTGGCCGGCAGTTTTAAAATTTATATCGACAAGCTTAACCAGCTTCTGATATCGGCCGGCCCTAAATTGTACACATTTGGTCCGGTGCTGGCCCCGGTTACCACCAGCTGGGACCCGCAGAGCACGGATATTACGCAGGTGGAGCTTGCATTTACGGCGCAAAATAAAATGTATGCCAATGTAATTGGCAGCGAGTTTTGCACCGATTGCGGCCTTTATCTAAAAACGGCTTCTTCCTGGATCGGTTATGGATCGCCAGCTATACTGGCCGGTTATACACCCATTAATAATCTCGATTTACTTCGCGACAGCATGCCGGTTGTTACCACCCGTTATATTCCAACCATTGGATCCATTGGCAAAATGGGATTTTATACATTGAAGCCTGCCGTTGCAACAGCACTAACCGAAGAGTCGCCTGCCCGGAACGGGCTGTTGGTTTTTCCCAACCCGGGTAGCGACGCCATAACCATTTTAGCGCCGGAGCCGGTAGATGAAGCAGCGGTTTACTCTGTGTTAGGCTGCCTGGTAAAAGTAAGCCGGGTAACGCAAGTTATACAGCTGAGGCTTGAGGTGGCCGACCTGGCTGAAGGCGCTTATTTTATTGAAACACGCAGCCATGCCGGTAAGCGCCACCGCGCAAAATTTGTAAAAAATTAATCCAGGCTCAAGGTTTAGTTTTAAAGTTAGTTTCATCACTGGATTATTAATAAACCCCCGCTCAGAATGGAGTGGCGGGTTTTATTTTGAAGCGGCCTTTGTACAATACGGTTACCATTTCGTAAAAGACATTATTTTTTTCCTTAACATGCGATCGCGGAACTGCAGGAAGCAATGATTATTTATCCAAAACAATTTTTTGCGTCCATTGCTGCTTATCGGTTTTTATGGTTATAAAATACAAACCACTGGCCTGGGCTGCCAGATCGATAACAGGTGATGTGTTGCCGATATTTCCTTTTTGAACTTCCTGACCGGTAACATCGGTTATTACATAATTTCCCAAAGCATTATTTTGCATACGGCAGCTGATCCGGCCGTTGGTGGGATTTGGATAAAGCGACAGCAGGCTCCCCGGTTGCTGTTCGCTGAGCCCTACAAGCGTTCCCATTTTATGCACAAAAATATCGCGCCAGCCGGAAGGGGCTGCAGTAAGGTTATAGCTGCCCGGTGAAGGATCAAAATCAACCATGTCGGAAAACTGGCCTGTAGAATATACGTTGCCTGTGTGGCAGGCAATGCCGTTACCAACATCATAGCCTACGCCGCCCAGTTGTATGGCCCCGCCAAAGTTGCCGGAGGCATCGAGCCGGGCAATAAAAACATCAAACGCACCATTTACCGAAGCAAGGGTATAGGTGCCGAGTCCCGGATCCATGTCCAGGGTGTCTACAAAATCGCCAATGATATAAATGCCGGAGGCCATATCAACGGCCGCACCATTCAACCTTTCGTAATCCGGGCCGCCCATCATCTTTGCCCAAAGAAAATTGCCATTCGAATCGAGCTTACAAACGGAAATATCGCTTAACCCATGAGAGGCCAGTGTATAGGTAGCTGGCCCGGGATCAAAGTCAGTTGAGGGTCCGGCTAAGCCGGCCAGGTAAATATTCTTAGAGGCATCCGTTTTCGGGCGTCCTACTGCAGGCTTCGCCCAAAGGAAATTTCCATTAGCATCCAGCTTGCTCAAAAATGATCCGCAGCAATAGGTGTAGGTACCAGGCCCCGGATCCAAATCTGTGAACATGCCTCCGGCATAACCCGTATATAAAACATTGCCCGAGCCATCTGTGGCGATATGGGCAACAGAATTTCCGGCCGGCATGCTGCTTCCGATTTGTTTAGCCCAGATAAAATTACCAGCCCCGTCCAGCTTTAGCACAAAGCCGTCGCGTTCATACCCGTTCACGGGAACGGGAGTTGCCAGCGTATATGTTGCAGGGCCAAGATCAAAGTCAACGGTGTCTTTAAAGTCGCCACCTATATACAAATTTTGTGCAGCATCCAATGCCAGGGAGCGGGGCTCGATGCGCTTGCCTGAAAACGTGTTTCCGAAAGCCTTTGCCCAGGCCAGGCTTCCGTTGCTATTGAGTTTCACCAAAAAATTATCAAAGCCCGTAGTGCAGCTGAGCAAAAAAGTGCCCGGTCCCGGATCGAAATCGATGCCCCAGCAAAAATAACCGGTAATGTAAACATTGCCGGCGGCATCTACGGCCAGGTGTTCTGCACCATTGTCGCCGCAGCCGGAAGGCCCGGGAACCACACATTCGAAATTAGCCGCCCACACAAAATTGCCATTGAGGTCGAGTTTGCTGACAAAAATATTGGAGGTGGAAGCCGCCAGGGTATAGGTGCCGGGGCCTGGATCAAAATCGGCGATTCCTTCAAAACGTCCGGCAGTGTACACATTGCCTGCAGCATCTGTGCCAATGGCAGAACTAATGTCCTCGCCAGGGCTTTGCACCGACCTGGCCCATTGAAAATTCTGTGCTCTGTGAATTTGTAAGCCAGCAACGGCCACAAGCAAAGTAAGTAATGCAGTTCTCATATGATACTAATTTAGTTCCATTACTAAGTTAGTAAATAATGTATCCGGGCCACGGCTTGTTTTTTATCTGGTGGGATTCAAGAAGCAGATGTGGGCAACCAACAATCATCCGGCCGGTTTGTTATTACACAGCAATCTGTTTAAGCAGTGATTGGATGGAACGGTGGTGGACTGTTGATACCAAAAGCCTGAAACGGGTATCTTTCAGTAAAGGTGGTTAGTGGTGCCTACCTAAGAACTGCAGCCCCTTGCTGAACGCGTATTTATAAAAATCAATCACTTTTTCAACACCGGTTTTCTGGTAAATTTTATGCCGCTGTTTTTCAACCGCCCGTTTGGAAATGCTGATCTCGTCGGCAATTTCGGCATTGGTAAGGCCTTCAAACATCAGGGGCATTATTTCTTTTTGGCGGGTGGTGAATTTCTGCTTAAATGCCTGCTTTTCGAATACAAACACACCGCCTGCTTTTATTTTGCTGAGCGCATTCATAAGCAGGTGCGGCTCCAGCTCGTCTTTTGGAATGTATCCTTTGGCGCCGCGCTCTATGTAGTTTTCGATCAAAACCCCTTCGTAGTAGGAGCTTAGGATAATGACTTTTTGGGCTGGATATTGTTCGCGAAGGGCATCCAGCGTTTTGTTTCCATCCATCACCGGCATTTCCAGGTCAAGCAGCACAATATCGGGATTTTTTTTTCTCAGAAGGGCCAGCAGCTCTTGCCCGTTCTCTGCTTCTGCAAGCACAGTTACGGGAAAGCCATCCAGCATTTCGCGGATGAGGTGACGGTATTTAACCTTGTCGTCGGTGATGATGATCTCAATTTTTTCTTCCATGATTGGGTAAGCACGAAAACAGTTAAGAGTAAACGGAAACTATAAATTAAAAGTAATTATTATTTAAGCAAAAGCAAACTAAATAAGACGAATAGTCCTTTAAACTGCAATAGGGCGGTTTACCGAACTTTTCCTCCCAAAAGCTTGTATGGTAAGGATTCTGTAGCCTTTGAACGCGTAATCTATAATGATTTAGTTAGTTCGAGATTCAGGAGAGGTGATGAAAGATAAAGATGGTAGCAAGAACCAGGAGACAAGGCCAAGAACTTACGGCTAGCGATTTTGACTTAATACAAAGCACAACATACATGTACAATCGCGGACTGATAGCAGAACTTTGCAACTTTTGAACTTGTAACTTTCTAACTCAGGTAAAATGTAAGATGGAAAAGGGAAAACGGGAGATTCAAGAGAGGTGATAAAAGATGAAGGATTAAAGACGAGAGCCAGGAAGCTCCCTTCGATACAATTTCTTCACCAGAGTTTTGCTTGTAAGGTGAAGAAATCGCTCAGGGCGACAGACGAATACGAAACTCAAAATAACCAGGCTATCGGCTTAGTCTTGATACAAAATACAGTATGCAATGTACAATCCTAAACTAACAACCAGCGACTAATGACTGTCGACAAATGACTTACAACTAAAGAGTTTTAACAATCAGCTCTTCCAGGTTCGTAAACGTATCGCTGTTTTTTACCAGGTACAGGCATCCTGCCTCTTTAACAGCCAGGGCCACGTTAATGTCCTGCTGCGAGCTAAGGATAAAAATCTGCGCCTTTGGATCACGCGCTTTTATTTCTCCGATCATGGTAAGCCCGTTGGCGGCATCGCGCCTGCTGCTATCCAGGTAATAATCCATAATGATAAAATCGGGTTTTTTGTAAAGCTTCTCCAGCATGGTTTCTCCTTCGGTAAACAGCTCTGTTTCGGTGGCAGGAAAGCGGGTTTTTAAAAAGATCTGCAGCGTTTTGGCATACATCACATTATCTTCTACAATAAAAACAAGCTGTGGAAATTTGAGGTTGTTTGACATGGTTGTTTAACGTTGAAGGTGTGTGATCTCTTGTTTTGTTTCTTCGAGCGCCTGCCGGCAAATGGCGTCTGCTTTTTTAAACAGGCGTTTGATAACCGGCAGGCTGCCGTTTGCCCCCGCTTCGAGCTCTATTTCCTGCAGCAGCCGGGCAGCTGTTTTTTCGAGGCCCAGCAGCGCCACCGACGATTTGAGCTTATGCGCCACACTGTTCACAACTTTCAGCTCTCCCTGCTCAATGGCACTGGCAATGGTTGCCAGGTCTTTTGGCGCTTCGGTTAAAAAAAGCTGCAGCAGCTCAAGCATAAACGCTTTGTTATTGCCCGATATTTTTTCGAGCTCTGAAAGCCGGATCAGTTTTTTTGTTCTTGTTGCTGTTTTCTTTTTTTGTGCCGGTGCCGGCTCTGTTTCCTTTTTTCCGGCAAAAAGATTTTGTATGGCTTCCAGCAGCTCGTTGGGTTTAAAAGGTTTCGAAATATAATCGTTCATGCCCAGCCGCAGGCATTTTTCGCGTTCAGAGCTGAGGGCATGCGCCGTCATGGCAATAATGGGAATATTGCTATTTAATTTTGTGCGGATGATGGTGGTGGCTTCGTAACCATCCATTACCGGCATCTGCATGTCCATGATCACGAGGTCGTAGCGGCCTTTTTTTAATTTGGCCACCGCAATTTTCCCGTTTTCGGCAATGTCGCTTGTAAAGCCAAAGCCGGTAAGCACGTGCGTGGCCAGTTTCTGGTTCATGGCATTGTCTTCCACCACCAGTATGTTTAGCTCTTTTACGGCCGCATGTTGCCGGGTGTTTTTTTTGCCGGCGGCACGGGGTATTATCACCGCTTGCGCCGGTTTGTAGGGAATGGTAAATTCAAACGAGGCGCCTTTGCCAATGGTGCTTTTTACCTCGATGTTTCCTCCCTGCAGCTCCACCAGTTTTTTTACGATGCTCAAACCCAGGCCGGTGCCCCCATATTTGCGGTTGGTGTCGTTGCTGCCCTGGTTAAAGCGCTCAAACACCAGCGGCAGCTTTTCTTTTGAAATGCCAATGCCGGTATCCTGCACCGAAAATTTTATTGCCACCTGCTCTTTGTCTTTTTTTGCCAGGGCGGCTTTTACCGTAATGCTTCCTTTTTCGGTAAACTTAAGCGCATTGCCCACCAGGTTGGTGAGAATTTGCGTGAGGCGCGCCGGATCGCCCGTTACCACCTCGGGTATATCGGGTGCATCGCTAAAAACAAGCTTCAGCTTTTTCTCGCTGGCGCGCTGGCTGAATAAAATGGCCAGGGAGCTGAAAATGCCGTGTACGCTCAGCGAAATCTGCTCGAGGTCCATCATGCCGGCATCTATTTTTGAATAGTCGAGAATGTTATTGATAACGGCCAACAGATTTTTGCCGGACGTGTCGATGGCGTGTACAAATTCTTTCTGTTCTGCGTTCAGCCTGGTTTTGGCCAGCAAGCCGGTAAAGCCTATCACACCGTTAATGGGCGTTCTTATTTCATGACTCATGTTGGCCAAAAATTGTTCTTTGGCCACCGATGACTGCTCGGCCAGCTCCTTGGCTTTTATCAGCTCCAGCTCCAGCACCTTGCGGTCGGTAATGTCCTGCATGGTGCCCCGGTACAGCTGTATTTCGCCATTCTGCCCCAGCAGCGGAATTACCCGTGTTTCTATCCATTTTACATTGCCTTTGGCGGTAATAAAACGATTAATGGTTACGTCGGGCAGCTTGGTTTGCGAGGTAATATGAATGCGTTCAAGAATACGCTCCCGGTCGTCGGGATGAATGGCCTTAATGTATTCTTCCGGGTTAAGCGGTTTTGAGCCGGTGGGCATTTCCATCATGGTGTAAATTTCCTCCGACCAGCTCACGGTATTGTTTCGCAAATCGTTTTCAAAGCTCCCGAGCCTGCCAATGCTCATGGCTTCGGTAAGCATGGCTTTGGCATTATACAGCTCGGTTTCGTATTTTTTGCGCTTGCTGATGTCGTAGTACACATTTAAGGCAAAACGCTGCTGATCCATTTCAATAATTTCGGCCGAAAGCAGGATGTGTTTTATTTTACTGCCTCCTTTATTAAAAATCGGAATTTCTACGTTGCGTAAAAACCCGTATTTCCTGAACTCGGCAGCTATTTTTTCGCGGTCGCGCGGCAGCATAATGCCCGCCTCGGCTGCATTTTTCCCAATAATATTTTCGGGGTTGTAGCCGGTAAGAGCGGTAAAGCTGGCATTTACCTCCACAAACTGATTGGGATTGATCAATGCCAGGCTCATGGCTACGGGGCTGGAGTGAAATATTTTTGTAAACTTATTGGTGGCTTCGGCCAGTTTTTGAGCAGCCAGCTTGCGCTCGTGCACATCTCTCACAATGCCCTGAAAACCGTGTATCTCGCCGTCTCCTTGCAAAAGGACCACGGTTTGTTCCACCCAGCGCTGCTCGCCGCTTTTTGTAATAATGGGAAATTCGAAAGTGGTTTTATGTGATTTGTTTTTTAGCTGCGCGTTGTAAAAGTCAAGCACTTTTTTTTGCCAGTCGGCCGGTATTACGCTTGTAAATAATTGCCCGATGAGCTCAGCGGCATGGTAACCCATTAATTTTTTCACCGCCTGGCTGATGAAGCTGAATTTTCCATCGATGGTGCAGGTGTAAATAAGGTCGCCGGCTTCTTCAATCAGTTTCATATAGGTGTCGCGGCTTATTTCTGCATCGCGTTTGGCTT
This sequence comes from Bacteroidia bacterium, assembly GCA_044221905.1. GTDB lineage: Bacteria > Bacteroidota > Bacteroidia > B-17B0 > Aurantibacillaceae > Aurantibacillus. Next base: position 114,763 of record JBGAOE010000001.1, on the reverse strand, counting down.
TGCGCAGTTCAAAATGGCTGATCACAAAGCCCGAAAGTGTTTTGAGCACTTGTTTTTGCTGCGGGTTAAGTGTTTTCGGCGTGGTGTCAATCACACACAGGGTGCCCAGCTTATGCCCCTCGGGGCTTACCAGTGGCGCTCCGGCATAAAAACGGATGTTGGGATCGCCGGTAACATAGGGGTTGTTTACAAATTTTTCGTCGTTAAGCGCATTGCTTACCTCATACACTTCGGTATTATCGCCGGCAATGGCGTGCTGGCAAAACGATACGTTGCGGGGCGTTTCGGTGGCATTCAGTCCGGTATTGGCTTTAAACCACTGCCGCTCTTCATCAATCAGGCTAATGAGGGCAATGGGCGTACCACAAATATCGGCAGCAAATTTTACCAGCTGGTTCAGCTCTTCTTCAGGCAGCGTATCCAGTACATTGTATTTTTTGAGCGCATTCAGGCGCTGTTGTTCCTGGAAAGAGAGATTACTCATGTTGTTAAGTAATTGTAATAACAAATTTAATCCTTTTAGCGGTCAAAAAAAGTGCTGAGGCAATTTTGGCATTAACCGTGGCCGGTTAATTTCAGAGGGGCTGCGAGGAAAAAAATGCGCACATTACGTAGAAAGTGCTGTTATATTGGCGGCAAACCGGGTATGGAAGTTGATATTTAAGATTATACCTTTTAATTGAATGAACCATGAAACCGATTGTTTTTTTTATAAGCCTGCTCACTGTTTTAGCCGGCCGGGCGCAGGATCCTGTGGGTTCGTACACCAGCGGCAGTGTTAACAGTGCAACTGCTGCCCCCGGCCAGCCCAATACACAGTATAACGGTACCAACCCTGCCGGGCAACCCAACCAGATTAACAATTACAGCGTTACCGTGCCCAGCAGCACGGGCACCAATCCTGTAAATCCAACCAATGTATCGCCGGCGGTGCCCAACACCACTTATCCTACCAGCCCCGGTACGCCCACCACTAATTTTGTGCAGCGGCTTTATCAAAATCCCATGCGCACACCAAAAAATCCGAGGGTGGAGCCTTCGTCTGTAAAAACGGTGGATGGTTCAACCGGTAAATACCGGAGCCGGCATAAAATAGTGCCGGCCAAAAAAAACGGCTTTGTGACCAACCGCCGCACCAGGGGAGTGAAACCGCGTGTGAGCAGAGAGAAAACGGCGAGCCGGTGATGACAATTCAAAATTCAAAAGACGCTGAATGAAAGATAAAAGATGAGGCAGAAGCATATGTCAAGACACAAGACAACAACTATTCACTTAGTCTCGATACAAAATACAGGGTACAATGTACAGGTTGAGATTAACGGCTTCTTTCAACTCTAAACTTTCAACTTTTCATCTATCTTTGACAAACGTCATGACCCAGCGCAAGGCTAAAAAAGAAGAATCCGTTTTACAGCGCATGCACCCGCTTCACCGGCTGTTTGTGAGCCTGGGTCTTTCTCTTATTTTTTTAGGGCTAATTGTGAAGCATCATTTAAATCCTTTAATGACCGCCATGCTTACCTGGATCGTGTTTGCCCTTTCGTATAACCTTATCAGCTGGGTTGTATTGTTTACGCGCTCCATACACGGCATCAAAAAAGCGGCCCGGCTGGATGATGGCAGCAAAGTGTTTGTATTTGCCATGGTGCTGGTATCGTCGTTCGCAAGCCTGTTTACCGTGCTGCTGCTCATGATTTCCGGCAACGGGGATGCTTCGCGCCAGCTTTTGTTTATACCGGTGGCCATTGCGGGCATGCTGTTGTCGTGGATCATGGTGCACACCATTTTTACGTTTCATTACGCGCACATGTATTACGACGATGCGGTGGACAGCGATATGAACACGGCCCAGGGCCTTGAATTTCCCGGATCGCTGGAGCCTGATTATCTTGATTTTGCATATTTTTCCTTTGTCATCGGCTCCACCTTCCAGGTATCCGATGTGCAGGTAACCTCGCGCAAAATACGGCGCCTGGTGTTTGTGCACGGGCTTATTGCCTTTGCGCTCAACACTTTTGTGGTAGCCCTTACCATTAATCTTATAGCGGGTTTAAATAAGTAGCGGTAAAAAAAGGCGCTCATGCAGCCGGCAGTCCCTTGCTTTTAAACCAGGTTTTCAGGTCTATATAATCCAGGTCTTTTAGATGATTTACGCTGTTTTTCTTAAACAGCCGCGCATGGGCCTGCTCAAAAATAATAGGGTATTTTCCGGCCGGTGCGTGGCTTAGCTGGGTGGCAAGCCTTAACACCTCCTGCGCAAACGGCGTATTAAATTTTTTCTTTTTAAAAAAGCGCCGCGCGCTGTCAATCGAATAGCGAAGCACAATAATATTGTTCAGCTCAAAATGAATCAGCAGGTTTACCAGGCGGGCATAACATTGAAGCTCGGTGCGTGTATCGCCAAAATTATGATTCAGCAGGTGGTTGATCCATTTAAGCGCCGGCGAAAAGCTGCCCTTTGAAAAATAAATGGCGGCAATCTGGTAGTATAGCATGATCCTGTAATTGTCGGGTATTTCTTCTGTGCGGCGGGCCTGCAAAAAGCGCTCTATTTCCTTAATCAGGGGCAGGGCTTTCGTCATCTGTCCTGTATCGCGGTACACTTCCAGCTCAAGGTTAAAAATGCGCAGCCACAGGCGTTGTGTAAACCGGCTGGAGTGGTTTAGCCGGTAAAGCGCGGGCGCTTTGCGCATTTTGGCCAGCAGGCCGTCAATCTCGTGCCAGCGCTGCTGCCCAATAAGTATGCTTATTAAATTGCTGATGGCGGTAATGTAAGGCGAAGGATCGTCGGTGATACGTGCCGGCATCTGCTCTATCGTATCCACCAGTCTTGCCACCGCTTTTTCGGCCAGGGCCGGCTGGCCGGTCATAAAATAAGACAGGTATTTTACGTGCTGCAGCAAGGTTTTTGATTGGAGCGTGGCAGGATTTTTAAGCTCCAGTTCCTGCATAAAATTCTTATCCTGGTACCGCCTGAAAACAGCGTGGGTTTGCTCCCACAAATAATTCAGGTCGCCCAGGTTGGCCAGCGATGTTTTTTCCTGCGCGTCGATCCTCTGCAGCTCCTGCGCATTGCCGGGGCTGGCAGCCAGCATCAGCTTTCTTCTCCAGGCCTGCACTTCCAGCAACAGGGTGTCTTTTTCATAGGCCAGTGCCAGCTGCCCGGCCTTATCCAGCTTTTGCCGGCAAAGGTCGTATAACTCTTTGGTAAACAGCAGCTCGGTGTCGCGCAGCAAATTAAGAATGCTGCTGTAAACGGTTGTGTCATTATGGTAATTGCGCAGCGCTTCAAGAATAAGGTCGGATAAATAAATTTTGGCTACGTGGAGCTGCCTGGTAAAGGGCTCGTTTTTAAAGTGCTTCCGGATAGCGGCATCGTCAGGCTCGTGTTGTTTCTCAATAAAATTAAACAGGCGCTGGTAATTGGCCTGTGCGCTGCCGGTGTATAATTTAAAATACCGTTTTTCTGACGGGCTCATGGATTGAACCAGGTAAAACAATTGCCCTTTTTTATTCATTTGAATGCTACGTTTTATTTATATTTTAAAGTTATTTAATTAATATAAAATAAACATATACTGTGGATATTTTTAATTTTAGACTGCTACGTTTTTTATAATAATTATCTTGTAAAAAAAGCTGCCCGGACTACCTTTGCCGGCATCGATTTAATTATTAACTTAAAACAAAAACATGGCAAATGTGATCAACTGGTTCGAAATTCCAGCAAAAAATTTTAACAGAGCCTGCGGCTTTTATTCAGCCGTAATGGGTGGCGATATTCATGTAATGGATAACCCGCAGGGCATTAAGTATGGTTTTTTTCCCGGCACGGTGCCCGAGGCCGTAGGCGGCGCCATTGTGCAGGGCGATGGTTATGAGCCTTCGGGCAAGGGCAGCGTGGTGTATCTTAATGGGGGCGAAGACCTGAACGTTCCCTTAGCGCGGGTTGAAAAAGCGGGCGGAAAAATACTGATGCCAAAAACAGCCATTGGCCAAAACGGTTTTATGGCTCACTTTTTAGATACCGAGGGAAACCGGGTGGCATTTCACTCCAGGAAATAAGCAATTTGCAGCCGGCCTTGTGCCGGCTTTTGCTTTTTTGGGATGTAGATCAAAACAGGTATATTTAAATATGGCTTACAACGAACAATTGGCCGACCGCATTCGCGAAGCGCTGGTGAACGCCCCCGGGGTGGAAGAAAAGCAGATGTTTGGCGGCGTGTGTTTTATGGTTGACGGCAAAATGTGTGTGGGTGTGTTAAAGGACGACATGATGTGCCGCATTGGCGCCGAACAGGAAGCCGCCGCCCTTGAAAAAAACGGCTGCCGCTCTATGGATTTCACCGGCCGGTCAATGAAAGGTTATGTATTTGTAGGAGAGGAGGGCATGCGTACAAAAAAAGCGTTTGACCAATGGATCCATCTTTGCCTTGCGTTTAACCCCCTGGCAACCGCAACTAAAAAGAAACCGGCCCGCCGTGGAAAAAGCGCTCGTTGATAAAAATTACCTTCTCGAAAAGTATCCCGGTAAAGGCGGATGGACCTTTGCGCGCATTGCCCGGCTTCCTAAAAATACGGCCTCGCATTTTGGCTTTGTAAAAGTAAAGGGAACGATAGACGGCGTTCAGATAAACAAATACCACCTCATGCCCATCAAGGGCGGCGGCATGTTTTTACCGGTGAAGGCCGAGATCCGTAAAAAAATAAAAAAAGAAGCGGGCGATTATATACGCGTGATCCTGTATGCGGATAACGAACCGCTGGAAGTGCCTGCCGAAATGCTGCTATGCCTGCAGGAAGAGCCCGCGGCACTGCATTTTTTTCAACGCCTTTCTGAAAACGAGCAAAAGCTGTACATACAATGGGTGTACTCGGCAAAAAAAATAGAAACCAAAATAAACCGCCTTGCCGCTACGGTGAATCGCCTGCTCAAAAAACAAAAGCTGCACGACCGTGATAGTTAGGCGCCGACTTACGTCACTTTTTTTCTGCTTTTCTTTTTCACCGTTTTTGTATTATCTACAGGTTTGCCGCCGGCGTCAAACCACACACGGCCCTCGGCCCGCGGTGCAAAGTAGCTTTTACCGCCGGCCGCCTCTTCGTGCAGCCAAATGGCATACTTTTCATGCGGGTATTTTTTAATGTAGTATTTGCCAATGCTTGCCGGGTAAGCGTCGTTGTGCAGCTCATTGTCTATGCTCAGCAGGTTGCCCTCGCGGTCGTAATTCACCATGCGGCCCATGTTGGTGTCTTCCACCCGGTATTCGGCGCTGTAAATATCCTCGTTCAGGGTCCACACCGGGTTAATGTTAGGGTAGCCCGCCGCAAACCGGCTGAGCACCACCGAAGGGGGCTGCACCCCCGGAGTAAGCTTTACACCCGTTGGCGCCACCGTGGTGGTTTGCGCAACAAGCTGCCCGGCCAGGCATAAGCAAAAAAATAAAAGTGTTTTCATGGCTGTTTTTCTTTTATCCGGTTTAAAACCAGTGCCATCACTTACACGGTTTGCGGATTGGGCGTGTGTGGAAAAATTTCCTCGCAGGAAAAGCAATAATGCTATAAACCGTAGCAAAGTCCGGCTATTATTTGGGGTAACTTTGAATAAATCAAAATTCAAAATTCAAAAAAGCGATGTTATATCGAAGGCTTTACCCTAACAACCAGTAGCAAAACTTTATAACTTTTGAACTTGTAATTTTTTAACCAATAGAAAATGTAAAAGGGAAGATGGAAATAGCCCATGACTAATGGCCACCGGCTAATGACTACTAAACATTAAAAATTAAGCACTAAACACTAATAAGAGATGGATCGCTCAATCATACACATGGATCTCGACAGCTTTTTTGTGTCGGTAGAACGGCTGGAAGACAGCTCACTGCAAGGAAAGCCTGTGATCATCGGCGGCACTTCCGACCGTGGCGTGGTGGCCTCGTGCAGCTATGAAGCCAGGCAATTTGGCGTGCACTCGGCCATGCCCTCCAAAATGGCGCGGCAGCTATGCCCGCATGCCATTTTTGTAAAGGGCGATATGGACATGTATTCCAAATACTCTAACGTGGTAACGGAGATTATTGACAGCCAGGCGCCCCTGTTCGAAAAAGCCAGTATCGACGAGCATTATATCGACATTACGGGCATGGAAAAATATGTGAAGAACGAAATGCTCTGGACCAAGGATCTGCGGCAAACCATCATACGCGAAACCGGCCTGCCCATTTCGTTCGGTCTTTCCCAAAACAAAACCGTGTCGAAGGTGGCCACCGGCGAATCAAAGCCTGCCGGCGAACTGCAGGTGCTGGCTGGCAACGAAAAAACATTCCTGGCGCCGCTGTCCATCAAAAAAATACCGGGCATTGGCAATAAAACCTATCCCATTTTGCGCAAGATGGGCATCGAAAAAATCGAAACCATCCAGAGCATGCCGCTGTTGATGATGCAAAAGGTGCTGGGCGAAAACGGTGGCTCTATCTGGCGCAAGGCCCAGGGCATCGACAACAACCCGCTGGAGCCTTATACCGAGCAAAAGAGCATGAGCACCGAAACCACCTTTGACAAGGATACAACCGACATTGTGATGCTTAAAAAAGAGCTCATCGGCATGGCCCATGCACTGGCCTTTGATCTGCGCGGCATGAAAAAAGTAACCGGCTGCGTAACACTCAAGCTTAAATACTCCGATTTTCAAACGCATACCTTCCAGGCCAGCATTCCGTATACGGCTTCCGATCATGTGCTGCTGCAAAAAATACTGGAGCTGTTTGCCAAAAATTATTCGCGCCGGGTGCTTATCCGCTTAATCGGCATCAAGTTCAGCAACCTGGTGTCGGGCTTTAACCAGATAAATTTGTTTGAAGACACCGAAGAGCGCATCAACCTGTATTCGGCCATGGATAAGATCCGCCTGCGCTTTGGCAGCGATCTGATTATGCCTGCCTGCGGCGAACTGCGCAGCGAAAAACTGGCCCGCGAAAAAGAGCGGAGGGATGAGAAGGAAGCGGCCAAGCAGAAACGCATGCAGCCATGATCCTGAACGCCCATTCCTATTACAGTTTGCGCTACGGCATTTTGCCGGTGGAGGAGCTGGTTGCCGAAGCCGTAAAATTCGGTTATGATGCCCTGGCCCTCACCGATATTAATAACACCACCGGTGTTTTAAAATTTGTGAAGCTGTGCGGCGAGCATGGCATTAAACCTATGGCCGGCGCCGAATTCCGCAACGGCGACGAACTCTTGTTTGTAGCCATTGCCCGCAATACCGACGGGTTTAGACAGGTAAACGAGGCGCTTACCTTTTTTAACATGGAAGGCAGGCCCTATGATTCGGAAAAAAATGACTTCAGCGACTGTTATGTTATTTATCCTTACGATAAAAAACGGACCACGCTGAAGGACAACGAATACATTGGCATAAGACTGAGAGACCTGAATAAATTACTGGTGGAGAAAAAAGAGCTTCAGAAAAAATACGTGCTGCTGCAAAGCTCTTCTTACAGCAATAAAAAAGGTTATGCCGTGCATAAAAAGCTTCGGGCCATTGATCTCAACCTGTTGCTTTCGCAGCTGCAGCCGCACCAAATGGCAGGCATTGACGAGTACCTGATGCCGCGCGAAAAATGGCTGGCTTATTTTGAGCATTTTCCGCACATCATTCAAAACACGCAGCGGCTGGCAAACGACTGTAATTTTTGTTTTGACTTTAAGGAGCCCAAAAATAAAAAAACGTTTACCGGCAGCGCTGCCGAAGACCTGCTGCTGCTCGAAAAAATGGCCCTGCTGGGTTTTGCCGAACGGTACGGCGCCAATAACCGCCATGCCCTGCAGCGCCTGCGCAACGAGCTCGAAATCATAGACCGGCTCAGGTTCAGCGCCTATTTTCTCATCACCTGGGACATGACCCATTTTTCGAACAGCCACGGCTACCACCACTATGGCAGGGGCAGCGGTGCCAACAGCGTGGTGGCTTACTGCCTCAAAATCACCGATGTATGTCCCATTGAGCTGGATCTTTATTTTGAGCGCTTTTTAAATCCCAAGCGCAACTCGCCGCCCGATTTTGACATTGACTATTCGTGGAAAGACCGCGATAAAGTGTATGAGTATATGTTTAACAAGTACGGCACCGGGCAGCGGGTGGCCCTGCTGGGCGCCAGTGTCACCTTCCAGGATCGCTCCATCATTCGCGAGATGGGCAAGGTGTATGGTTTGCCCAAGGATGAGATTGACCGGCTGGTAAAATATCCTGAATCGCCGCTCAACAGCTCGCAGATATGCAAGGAGATTTTGGCGCATTACGAGGTGATTGCCAATTATCCCAGCATTCGCAGCATTCATGCCGGCGGCATTCTTATCTCGGAGGAGCCGCTTACCTGCTACACCGCGCTGGACCTGCCACCCAAAGGCTATCCCACCTCGCAGTTCGATATGCATATTGCCGAAGAGATCGGTTTTGAAAAACTGGACATTCTGAGCCAGCGCGGCCTGGGGCATATTAAGGAAACGCGCGACCTGATTTTGAAGAACCGGGGAATGGATATAGACATACATGAGGTGCAAACATTTAAAAAAGACAGTGTTACCAACGATAAGCTGCTGCGGGGCGATACCATTGGCTGTTTTTATATTGAAAGTCCGGCCATGCGCGCGCTTATAAAAAAGCTTAACTGCAGCGATTACATTACCCTGGTGGCTGCCAGCTCCATCATCCGCCCGGGTGTTGCCAAAAGCGGTATGATGAAGGCTTACATTCACCGCACGCGCTTTCCAAACAGCTTTAGCTACGAACATCCCATTTTAGAAGAGCAGCTGAAAGAAACGCATGGTGTGATGGTGTACCAGGAAGATGTGCTGAAAGTGGCGCATCATTTCGGGGGGCTTGACCTGGCCGATGCCGATGTGCTGCGGCGCATGATGAGCGGCAAGGGGCGCAACAATAAAAGGCTGGCCGAAGTGAAGGCGCGGTACGACGCGCATTGCCGCCGGCAGGGCTACCCGGAACATATTTCGGAGGAAGTGTGGCGGCAAATAGATTACTTTGGGGGCTTCAGCTTTGCCAAGGGGCATTCGGCCAGCTACGCCGTTGAGAGTTACCAGAGCCTTTATTTAAAAACACATTACCCGCTTGAATTTATGGTGGCGGTGATCAATAATTTTGGCGGCTTTTATAAAACCAAGGTGTATGTAAACGAAGCGCGGCGCCTGGGCGGTAATATTCAACTGCCCTGTGTAAACCACAGCGATTATACCACCACCTTATCCGGCCGTGATGTTTTTCTGGGCTTTATACACATTAAATCGCTTAACGAAGATCTGGCCCGGCGCATCCCCGGCGAGCGGGAGCAGAACGGGGAATACCGCTCGCTCGAAAATTTTAAGCTGAGAACCCGCGCATCGCTCGAGCAGCTGATCATTCTGATTCGTATTGATGCGCTGAGGTTTACCGGGCGCGACAAGCGCGAGCTGCTTTGGGAAGCGCACATGCTATACAGTGCCGGGGAACTGAAACGCAAAGACCTGCCGGAGAGTATGTTTGCCGAACCGGCTGTGAACTGGAGCCTGCCCAAACTAACGGCCAGCAAAATAGAAGACGCTTACGACGAATTGGAGCTGCTGGAGTTTCCGGTAACCCTGACAGAGTTTGACCTTTTAAAAACCAGTTTCCGGGGCGATTGCGGCGCTGCAGACCTCATGAGTTATGTGGGTAAAACCATTCGTATGGTGGGCAACTACATTGCGCATAAACAACTGCGCACAGCCCAGGGCGAACACATGGCTTTTGGTACCTTTACCGATGTGCAGGGCAATTTTTTTGATACGGTCAATTTTCCGCCGGTGTTGCGGCAATATCCCTTCAAAGGCTGGGGCGCTTACCTGATACTGGGAAAAGTGACCGAAGAATACGGTGTGCCAAGCCTTGAAGTGGAAAAAATGGCGCGCCTGGAAGTGGTGACGGATGAACGGCACGAGTAGGGGATGGATTGTTGATTGATGATTGTTGATTGACGATTGTTTATGAAGATTGTTGATGGAAGGATATGATTTTTAATTGTTTGACACTTTTCTTAATTTCAGGATGGAAAGAGGTATAAGATGAAGGATGCAAGATAAAAGACACGACCGTGAGCCAGGAACTCCCTTCGATACAATTTTCCGCAAGAGGATATAATTGCAGGCGGAAAATCACTCAGGGTGACAAGGCGAATGATCGATAGCAGAGCTTGATAAATTTGAACTTGTAACTTTTTAACTTATGGAAAATGGACTTTTGACTAATGACTATCGACTAACTCAACATTTAAAATTTAACATTCAACATTGCACTTAGCTATGCGCTCCAAACCCATTACCAAACTAAACCGCTTTACCAGCCTGCCTATTTTGCTGGATTTGCTGCAACGCAAAAAGCTGGTGCTGCTCGACCCGAAGCTGTGGGAAGATAAAAACGATTCGGAGGTGATTTTCGAATATAAAAAACGAAAGGGCATCAAAAACCTGTTTGCCCTTTGTTTTTCGTGCGACGATGAAACAGTGCACCATTGGAAAACATACTCTAACGGCCCCAGCGGTTGTGTGATAGAATTCGATCCGCAAAAGCTGTTTGCCGTTTTAAATCCTATAGCGGGTTTGCATCACGGCAGGGTAGAGTACCGCAAGCTGCCCGATATCGAAAAGAAGAATGCGGTGATTGATGTTGACAAAATGCCCTTTACCAAACGCTGGCCTTACCGCTGCGAAGAAGAGTACCGCATTATTGCCGAATCGGAGGATAAAAGTGATTTTTTTGAAATTGACATCCCGCTTACGGTGATCCGGCGCATTACCATCAGCCAGCAAATGCCCGAACAGGTGTATGCCACTATTAAAAGCTATCTCAAAGAGGTAACCCGTAATCCCGAAAGCCGCATCAGCCGCTCTACCCTTTATCAAAACACACGTTGGATCAACCGGTTTAAGAAACAATAATTAAAGGCAAAATCAGAAGTCAAAATTTAAAAGCGGCCCAACGACTTACGACCAATGGCTATAGACCGGCGACTAATGACTTGAATTTTGCACAGAACATTTGTACATTCATGGTAGAATAGTTTAGCGGTGTAATCAGTCATGCCTATTTACGCGCAATTTGTATGAAACCTGTCATTTTAATACTTGTATCCGTTATGTTCTCCTCCTTTTTGTGGGGACAGAAAAAAACTTCAGCCGGGAAAAAAATAATTGCCAAACGCGATACCAGCGTCGATCACTTAAACATATCGGCGTTTATACATAAGAATAACAAAGGCAAAGATTATTTTAGTTATAGGATCAAAAATTTAAATTCAAAACCGGTTTATTTTGACACGACCGGGCTTTTTGTTTCGTATTATGTAAATCCCGGCCCGGGTCAAACCCGCTATGTATCATACAGCATGTCGTACGAGCCGGCCGGAAGCCAGGTGCAGCTGGTGCCTTTGCAGCCGGGAAAAACGTTTGTTAAAACCCTGTTGATGGATAGCACCGGCTTTAAAACCTTCAGCTTTGAATTTTATTATTACAATGAGGAATGGCTTAAAACGGCCAGCGCCCGCGAAGGCAATAATTATAAAATGCATTACACCGTGTACCTGCAAACATCCAAAAAGGTCAGGATCTATCCGCCGTGGGTGCGTACCAATAATGACAGATGACAGATTTTAAATGATACAAGATACAAGAGGAAAGACTAACAACTAACTGAGAAATCACTCAGGAGGCGGAGCAAGAACCCCGATAAAAAAACGAAACATGGAACCTGCAAATACAAATCCTCACGACGCATTTATGCGCATTTGCATAGAGCTGGCCCAAAAAGCCAAAGCGCGTGGCGATAGCCCGGTGGGCGCTTTATTGGTGCGCAACAACGAAATTATTGGCAAGGGCGTGGAAGGCGGAAAATCCAATTATGACATTACGTTCCATGCCGAAATGGAAGCCATCAGGCGGGCCTCACGCCTGCTTATGACGCAGGACCTTTCAGGAAGCATTTTATACACCACCCATGAACCCTGCATCATGTGCGCATATATGATCAGGCATGTAAAAATAAGCACCGTAGTGGCAGGTATTACCAGCGGCGAAATAGGAGGGTTCAGCTCGGCCTATCCGCTGCTGAAGGACACCGGTATAAAAAAATGGGACAAGCCTCCCGGGTTTATCAGCGGAGTGCTTGAAAAAGAATGCAGGGCACTCAATAACTCCCTGTAAAAGCAGGTTGTGGATTTTACGCCCCACCGCCTGGCCCGGCAGAGGAAATTACCACCCAGTTTGGAAGCGATTTGATCCTTGTGGCTTAGGTATGATTCGTTCAGTAAAGGGTTAAAACCTTTTTAATTGAACGTATGAGATTTTTAAACAGCCGCTTAAAAAAAATAGTCTTCTGGATTTTTGTCCCCTTAATTGTTTTTGTAGCGCTGGTTATTGCTTTTATTTCGCCTATTGCCCGCTGGGCCATTCAAAAATACGACACCTCCATTACCGGTCGCGAAATTACGCTGGACCGGGCTTATGTAAACCCCTTTACGGGCTTTATTTATCTTAAAAATCCGGCGGTTTACGAGGCCGGCGCCGATACCGTTTTTTTTTCAGCCAAATCGCTTTCGGTTAATTTTGAAGTATGGAAGCTGTTCTCAAAAATGTACGAGATCAGCTCGCTGACACTCAACGAGCCGGTAATCAGGGTTGTGCAAAGTAAAAAGGAATTTAATTTTGACGACATGGTGCGCAAATTTTCGGCAAAAGATACCATGCCGCGCGAACCCAAGGAACCGGCGCATTTTAATGCCCTGAACATGTCCATTAAAAACGGCACGTTTTATTATGCCGAAAGATCGATGGGCGTAAGCTATTTTATAAAGCAGGTAAATATTGAAACACCCGGCAAACGCTGGAACTCGGATACGCTGGCGTTTCGCTATTCTTTTGTTTCGGGCATTGGCAGCGGCGGAAGCATGAAAGGCACTTTTGATATGAATACGGCTTCGCTCAATTTCAGGCTCACGGATATTATCCGGAAGTTCGATATTTCCATTCTCGAGCAATACGTAAACGATATTGCCAATTATGGCCACGTGCGGGGCAACCTTGATGCCGACCTGGAAGCCGCCGGTAATTTTAAAGCCACGCAAAACCTGTTTGCCAAAGGGCCGGTGGCCATTAACGACTTTCATTTTGGAAAAAATGAAAAAGAGGATTACCTGGCCTTTAAAAAGCTGGCAGTGGATATTGTGCAGCTGAGCCCTCAGAATAAAAAATATTTTTTTGATTCGGTTTTTGTTCTCGAGCCTTATTTTAAATACGAGCGCTACGATAGCCTGGATAACCTGCAGGACATGTTTGGTAAAAAAGGAGAAAAGGCAAAGCAAAGTGGCGAAGACGCGGGAAAAGTGAATATTCTTTTTAAGATCGGGAACTACGTGGCTGCCCTGGCCAAGAATTTTTTTAAAAGCGATTACCAGGTAAAGCGATTGGGCATATACCGGGCCAATATCCGCTATAACGATTACAGCCTTAACGAAAAATTTGCCGCCGCCGTGTCGCCGCTTACGGTTACTGCCGATTCTATTGAGCGGGGCGATAAATGGGTGAACCTGAACCTGCGCACCGGGATTAAGCCATATGGCAATTTTGCACTGAACCTGAGCATTAATCCAAAAGACAGCTCTGATTTTACGTTTAATTACAAGCTTCGGCAAATACCGCTTGCCATGTTTAACCCCTATTTTGTAACCTACACCTCCTTTCCGCTCGATCGCGGCATACTGGAGTTTACAGGCCACGCCACGGTGATGGACGGCGTTATAAACTGCAATAATCACCTGGTGATCATTGATCCGCGGGTGAACAACAAGCAGCGGCGCAACGGGGCGCGCTGGCTGCCGATGCGCTTATTTATGTTTTTGGTGCGTGAGCGCGGCAATGTGATCGATTATGAAATTCCGATAAAAGGTAACCTTAAGGACCCGAACTTTAAATACAGGGATGTGATTCTTGACATCCTCCGGAATATTTTTGTAAAACCCGTGACAACACCTTACCGGGTTGAGGTAAAGAATGTGGAGAACGAGATTGAAAAATCGCTTACGCTTAAATGGGTGATGCGCAGCAATAAACTTAATCCTCCACAGGAAAAATTTATCGAACAAACGGTCGATTTCCTGAGAGAGCACCCGGAGGCAGTGATACAGGTAAGCCCCGAGTTGTATGGAGATAGGGAAAGGGAATACATTTTATTTTTTGAAGCTAAAAAAAAACACTACCTTTTGCTGAACAAATTAAAAGCTGCTGACCTGAGTGAAAAGGATTCAGCACGCATTGAAAAGATCGCGGTGAAGGATCCTGCCTTCGTGGCCTATTTGAACCGCAACGGAGGACAGCGCCTGCACACCGTACAGGAAAAATGCAGCCGGGTAATAGGCAGTGGCGAAGTGTCTAAAAAGTTAAAAGCATTGAACCGGGCCCGCCACGATTTTTTTATGTCGTTCTTTCAGGAAAAAGGAGTGCAAAGCCAGGTGCGTTTTAAATCTATAAAAGACACCGTTCCGTTCAACGGCTTTTCGCAATACCGCATTAACTACAAAGGTGATTTCCCTGACAAGATGCTGGAAGCATATGAAAGGATAAACGACCTGGACAATAACAGCCCCCGGAATAAATTTAAGGACGAGCGCGCAAAGAACAGGAAACTGCTCGACGCAAAGTGAGATCAAATGGAAAAAAATTAACCCTAAAAATAAAACCATGAAAAAAAACACTGTGTTATTCACCCTTTTAATGTATGCCGTTATGATAAATTTAAACTCCTGCTCGCCGGGGAACAAGGCGAATAAAGAATTAAAGCGCGATGGCGCAGTTATTAATTATCAGGTTTCAGGAACCGGCGATACCACGTTGCTGCTGGTGCACGGTTCTTACATCGATCAAACCTACTGGAAAGCGCAGGTGGATCATTTTAAAAACCGCTACCGGGTGGTAACGCTCGATTTGCCCGGGCACGGGCTTTCGGGTAAGGAGCGCCAATCGTGGACAATTAAAGGTTTTGCCGACGATGTGAATTACCTGGTGCAAGAGCTGGAGCTTAAGAACGTGATCCTGGTGGGTCACTCGCTTGGTGCCGATATTGGCCTGGTGGCACTCACCTCTCAACCTGGGCTTTATAAAGGATTTATTGCGGTTGATTTTTTTAAGAATGCAGCCACGCCGCTTCCCGAAGAGCAGGTAAACGGTATTCTTGGACAGTTAAAAGCTGATTTTGTGAAAACAAACGAACAATATGTGCGCATGGCGCTTGCCACGCCGCAAACCCCGCCGGCGGTGGCCGATCGGGCAGTGGCCGATTTTAAAAAAGCCTATGAGCCAATGGGCCAGCAGATCATGCCTGAGTTTTTTAACTTTTCCAAAACCGAGAAGGAGCTGTTGCCGAAGCTGGAGCATAAGCTATACGTTATCAGCGTGGATTATATGCCTGCCAACGAAGAGCCGCTCAGGCAATATGCCACGCACGGATATAAGCTGCTGCACATGCCCGGCACGTCGCACTTCCCGATGATCGAAAATCCGGCTGCGCTGAACGAGCTCATGCAGCATTGTATTGACGACATGGGAAAATGATCTGATCCGGATCTTGCTAACCCTGTGGCAACCGCTCAGGCGTGTTCTTCGATCTGGAAAATGCGCCTGAGGTAACGGCCCAGCGTATCGAGCTCGGTGGGTTTTTGAATGTGATCAAAAGCGCCCAGCTCAAGGGTTTCGTAGATGATGGTTTCGTTTAAGCTGGTTGAATAAATAATAACCGGCACCTCGGCCACCTTTGCAATTTTTTTGATCTCAATAAGGCATTCTTTCCCGTTCATTATCTGCATGTTCATATCCAGGAAAATATAATCGGGCAGGCGCACGCTGTAAGCGTTGAGTTTTTTTAAGCCATCGGGCCCGTTGTCGGCATAATCAAGCTCAAGCGAAATATCAAGGCGTTCAATAGCCATTAAAAAAATATCCCGGTCATCGGGATCATCATCTATCAAAAGGCAAAACACATCCTTAGTCATGTGTGAAAAGGAAATACAGGTTATTGAAGCTCCCTAAATTTTAATACCAGTTTTATAACGTATATAGTGAATAGCTTGTGGATAAAATTCCACGTTATTTTGACCGGGACAGGAATACTCCATTAAAAATTAATCGGTAATGAGCGAAAATTATACAATTTGCCGGCACGTTGGTTTTTTTTTGGACCGGCTATTTTGGACATTTATGTCTTATATTATCGTATTCATGGATTTTTTGCGGTAAACCTCCTAAAGTGCCTGTTTATTACGGCGAAATATGCTTTTTGATGAAAGCAATTAATATTATATTAACATAAATTTATTCACCACAGGAATAAAATTTGTTAATAAACAATGTCCGGTTCTGATTTAGCATTTTATTGTGCCAGTGCATGAGGTCAAAACTACTTTGGTTTTTCATACTACTTATATGTGTGGGCAGGCAGCTTCTTGCGCAGGCTCCAGCGTGGCAATGGGCTAAGGAAGCCAATTCAGCGCAAAACGAAAAGGCCTGGGATGTAAGCTGGGATCCTTCTTCAGGAAACATTTACACCGCCGGAACCTTCAACGGCAATCTCAATTCAGCATATGGCCTGTCCTTATCTTCGTCTTACGGGCAAAGCGATGGCTTCCTGGCAAAATACGATCCGCAGGGCAATGTGCTGTGGGCGCTTAAAATAGGGGGTAGCAACGTTGAGGAAATTAAAAGCGTGGCTGCCGATCCTTCAGGCAATGTTTACGTGGCCGGTTATTTCAGGGGTATTTGTGATTTTGATCCATCGGCAAACACCTACACGCTGAGCCCTTCTGGCGGTGCGGGTTTCCAGGACGGTTTTCTGGCCAAATACGATGGCCTTGGAAATTTTTTGTGGGCTGCAAAATTCGGCAACCTGCTTATGGAAGATGTGTGGCGCATTTTTGCCGATGCCAACGGGATTTATATTACCGGTAATTGTTTTGGCTCTGTTACTTTTAACTCGGCCAGCCCCAGCGTTGTTACAAAAACGATTGCTGCCGGCCAGGGTTTTTCTGAATTTTATGGTGTGAAGTACGATGCTGCAGGTGTGGTGCAATGGGCCATATCAGGCACCAGTCAAAAAGACGATTATGGATACGACGTGGTGGCAGATAATAACAATGTGTATTTTATCGGTACCTATGAAAAAGATATGGACCTTTATAATGCCAACGGCACGTTTGCGCAACAGCTATTGGTGGCAAGCAACAACAACTCCTCTATTTTTGTGGCTGCATTTACGCAAAGCACCGGCACGCTGGCCTGGGCAAGCGGTGCCGGCTCGGTGGGCAGCAACGATACCGGCAATGGGATCACACAGGACAACACCGATCTTTATATTACAGGCACGTTTATGGGCACGGTTAATTTTCCCATTGGCGTGCCGCTGTTTACCAAAACCAGCTCGGGCAACAGAGATATGTTTGTGGCCAAGCTCTCAAAAAGCACAGGCACGTTCCAGTGGCTGTCGGCTCAAACCTGCACCGGCAGCGGCGATGAGGCAGGTTACGAAGCCGACCTCGACGCATCTGGCAATATTATTGTGGCAGGGTATTTTAATTCAGGAATTACCTTTACTGCCGGACCGTCTTTTTCCACTTCGGGCAACGAGGATATCCTGATCAGCGCCTATTCGCCGGCCGGTAATTTTTTATGGGCCAGCAAGGCCGGGGCTAACAACGCCGATGTGCCTTATGGCCTGGCAAGCTCTACCACCGGCGCTGTTTACGTGGCGGGCCAGCATGCCAATGCCACCGTATTTGGAACCACTACACTCTCCAGCGGCAACGGCGAAAATATTTTTATTGCCAAAACAGGCTGTGAAGCGGTGGGCAATAATACCATTGCTTCCTCACAAACGGTTTGTGTATCGGCAACTCCGGCGCTGCTTACAGGCTCAGCGCCAACCGGGGTGATGGTTTATGCGTGGGAGCAAAGCACCAACAGCCAAAGCTGGAATCATGCGTTCGGCACCTATACCAACCAGGTTTATGCGCCGGCAACACTTACAACCGACACATACTATCGCCGCCGGGTTTCGGCAGGCACTGCCTGCACCAATGCCTCCAGCAGCAATACCATTTTAATAACGGTAAATGCATTGCCTGCCCTATCTGCGGCAGGCTCAGCTCAAACACTGTGCGCGAGCTCGCCCACCACGGTAATGAGCGCCAATATACCCACGGTAGGCACCGGCAGCTGGTCGGTGATTGCCGGCAGCGGCAGCCTTGTTTCGCCGGGGCTGGCCACAAGCGCTGTTACAGCTCTTGGCCCCGGAACAAACGTCCTGAAATGGACGATCAGCAATGGTGTTTGCGCGCCAAGCAGTTCAACGGTGATGATACAGGTGGATAATTTGCCTTCTGCCCCTGTGGCCGGCACTAACCAAACCTTATGCATTAATTCGCCCTCCGCAAATCTTGCAGCCAATTTACCGGCTGTTGGAGCCGGCCTGTGGACCGTGCAGAGCGGGGGAGCGGTAATTGCGGCGCCAGCCCAGCCTGTAACAGTTGTTGCCGGCTTAAGCGCGGGCATCAATGTATTGGCCTGGACCATCAGCAATGGCGTGTGCGCACCCTTAACCTCCACCAAAACCATACAGGTAGATCATATGCCCACGCCAGCCAGCGCAGGATCCAATCAAACGGTTTGCGTCAGTACGGTCAGCGTAGATTTAAATGGAAATGTACCTATTGTGGGGTTTGGCTCCTGGGCAATCTTGTCCGGAAATGGCTTGGTTGCATCGTCTGTGCAGCCGGGCAGTTCTGTCAGCTCGCTTGGCACAGGCATAAATGTGTTTCAATGGACCATTACTAACGGGCTTTGCCCTGCCAGCAGCGCTTCTGTAGCAATTCAGGCAGACGCTGTGCCCAGTGCACCGCTTGTTAGCAACAACCAAACCGTATGCGCATCTTCGCTCACAGCAGTGCTGGCTGCAAATTCTCCATTGGTAGGCACGGGCGTTTGGACAACGCCAACCGGCGGCGTGCTTATTTCAGCCCCCGCTTCTGCTACAACCACTGCCACAGGACTTGCCACGGGAATAAATGTTTTTGTATGGACCATCAGCAACGGCGTATGCACAGCCCTTAGCGCCACTCAAACCATCCAGGCGGACCAGCTGCCGGATGCTGCTTTGGCCGGCGGCGCTCAAACACTTTGTATCAGCTCACCCACAGCAGTTTTAAATGCAAACGTGCCGGCTGTAGGGGTGGGTAGCTGGTCGTTAATTGCAGGCAGCGGCAGCATTATTTCGCCTGCACTTGCCACTACAGCGGTTACAAGCCTTGGCCAGGGAATTAATATACTGGGATGGACCATCGGCAACGGCATTTGCCCGTCCAGCAGCTCAACCCTAACCATACAGGTGGATGACTTACCCACCACGCCCATTGCCGGCGCCAATCAAACCCTTTGTGTCAATTCGGCCAGCACCAACCTGGCGGCAAACATACCTGCCGTGGGAACAGGATCGTGGAGCGTGCAAAACGGGGGAGGGATTTTTGCTTCGCCATCGCTTCCGCTAACAGCTGTTACCAGCCTAAGCCCAGGAATAAATGTGCTGGGCTGGACAATTACAAATGGTGTGTGCGCTCCCTTAACTTCCACCAAAACCATACAGGTAGATCAAATGCCTGCCATAGCCAGTGCGGGATCCGGGCAAACCCTTTGCGCCAGCTCACCCAGCGCAGTATTGAGCGGCAATGCGCCAACCGTAGGCACCGGCTCATGGTCCGGCCTCTCGGGCAGCGGGGTTATTTCATCACCTTCACAGCCAGGCAGCCTGGTTACTTCGCTTAGCACCGGAACAAACATACTGCAATGGACCATCAGCAATGGGGTTTGCCCGGCCAGCAGCGCCACTGTTGCTATTCGCGTGGATGCTGTGCCCACCACGCCTGTTGCGGGCAGCAATCAAACGCTTTGCGTGGCTTCGCCCACGGCAACCCTTTCCGGAAATTTGCCGCTGACAGGAATCGGCTTGTGGACGGTGCAAAACGGCAGCGCTGTTATTGCCAATCCTTCCTCTCCAACAACTACGGCCACCGGTTTTGTGCCTGGATTAACCTTGTTTGCATGGACGATCAGCAACGGCGTATGTGCACCCTTAACGTCCACCAAAACCGTTCAAACCGATGCGCTGCCCGACGCGGCTGTTGCCGGCCCTTCTCAAACACTTTGTGTGAGCACGCCGTCGGTTGTATTAGGAGCAAATGCGCCTGCCATTGGCACCGGCAGCTGGTCTGTTTTATCGGGCGGTGCAACCATTGCAACACCCACTTCACCAGTCAGCGCTATTATGAATATTTTACCTGGTATGCTGGTATTAAAATGGGAAACCGGCAATGGCATTTGCCCAATTAGTTCTGCCACCACCGGCGTACAGGTGGATGCTTTGCCTACCATCGCTTCTGCCGGGAACAATGCGGCTATTTGTGCAGCAAGCGCGTCGTTATCAGCCAATACGCCCGCAGTGGGAACCGGTTCGTGGAGCCTCGTGCAAGGGAGCGGCCAGTTGGCACAGCCATTGCAGCCAACAACGCCGGTAACAGCTTTGAGCAGCGGCCAGAATAAATTTGCCTGGACGGTGATAAACGGAAGTTGCGCCCCTTCGGTTGATACCGTGACAATTACCCGCGATCTTAATCCTGATGCGGCCATGGCCGGTAGCGATACACTTATTTGCGGTGCTTCGTTTATACTAATGGCAAACGATCCTGTGCATGGAACAGGGCAGTGGAACCTGCTTTCCGGAACGGGTAACATTGCAAACGGATTGCTTTTTTCAACGCCCGTTACCTCCCTTGGCACGGGCGACAACGTTTTTGTATGGAAAATATCAAACGGCAGCTGCGCACCTTCTTACGACACGGTGATTGTAAAAACCAACACCCCGCCATCTGCAGCGCTGGCCGGCACTAACCAGCGCGTGTGTGCCGCAACCGTTACCCTGTCTTCTAATGCACCATTGGTGGGCACGGGCAGCTGGAGCATTGTGGAAGGCAATGCCCAGATACAGGATACCCTGCTGAACAATACCCGGATGAACCTGCCCGATACCAACGCGGTGACCCTACGATGGACGGTTAAGAACGGGATCTGTGCCGACTCGGAATCGGAGGTGACAATAAAACGGGACATGGAGCCTGATCAGGCCTTTGCGGGAATAGACCAGCAGGTGGAAACCCCTGTTGCCAGGCTTAGCGCACAGCAGCCTTCTGTTGGTGCCGGCCACTGGCAGGTTTTGCAGGGCGATGCCACCATCAGCGATGCTGCAAAAGCAACAGCGCTGGCCGAATCCCTTTCCACAGGTAACAATGTATTTCGATGGACGGTTGAAAACGGCGTTTGCCCTGTGAAAACAGATGATATTATTATTTATCTTGAACCGTTAAAAATCCCCACGGGATTTTCGCCCAACAATGATAATATTAATGACACTTACGTGATACCTGGCCTGGATTATTACGCGCATGCCGATTTTTCGGTGTTTAACCGCTGGGGAGCAGTAGTGTATCACAATACCTCTTACAAAAATGAATGGACAGGAACGAATCAGCATAACGAGCCCCTGGCCGATGATACCTATTATTTCACGTTAAAAATATCGGCCACAATGGACTACAGCGGTTACATCATTATTAAAACAACCAAATGAAATTAAAAATATATATCGTTTTGTTTTTATGCCTTAGCCTGGCAGTACCGGCCCAGCATAACGGCAATTACAGCCAGTATATGTTTAACGGCTTACTGCTTAATCCTGCATACGCCGGAAGTAACGACGCGCTGAATCTTACGGCGCTTTACCGCAAGCAATGGCTGGGGCTTGATGGATCGCCCACCACCATTACCTTCAGCGCGCACAGCCCGATGCGAAACAAAAAGATCAGCCTCGGCGCAGTGGCAATGGATGATAAATTTGGTGTGAGCGAACATGCCAGGGCCAGCTTTGTTTATGCATACAGGTTTTCGCTCGGTG
This sequence comes from Bacteroidia bacterium, assembly GCA_044221905.1. Classification (GTDB taxonomy): domain Bacteria; phylum Bacteroidota; class Bacteroidia; order B-17B0; family Aurantibacillaceae; genus Aurantibacillus. The sequence goes on along the minus strand of JBGAOE010000001.1, from coordinate 92,700 downwards.
TAGGCGCTCTTTCGCTGGGCTTGTCGGGCGGGCTCGATATTTACCAGGCCAATTGGGGCCAGGTGCGCACCACCCAGCTTCGCGATCCTTCTTTTCCGGCAGCTGCAGAAAGAAAAATCCTGCCCCAGGCAGGTTTTGGCATGTATTATCACACAGGCAGCTTTTACACCGGCCTTTCAGTGCCTTCGCTGATCAACAAAAGCCAGATGCCTTATGAAACTGCCGTTTTTACCTCGGGTTGCGTATTGCCGCTGGCAGATAATTTCAGAATAAAACCTTCGGTGCTGCTGAAGTACATTTTGCACTCTCCCGTGGACGTTAACCTGTCAGCTACCTGCTACTGGCAAAATATCATTGGGCTGGGACTGGGCTATACGGTTAATGGCGCCGCCATGGCGTACATGGACCTGAAGGTGACCGATCAGCTCAGGGCCGGCTATGCTTATGATTATACGTTTAGCCGGCTGCGTAATTATTCCACCGGCAGCCACGAGGTCATGCTCCGGTATTTATTCAATTATAAAGTAAATGTTTCAAGCGCCCGGTATTTTTAATGCGTAAAGCCACATTAAAATATACCGCTGCACTGTTATTGCTAACAGGGCTTGCTTATTCACAGGGGCAGGATTCCCTGCCTGTTTTTTTGCCGGAAGATTCGTGCAAAATTAAAGTGACGCGGCTTTCGGTTAATTCAGATAAATCGGATTACAGCCCTCTGCTGCTCAATAACACCCTTTTGTTTGCTTCCGGCCGGCCGGCCCGGCTGGGTGTTTCGTACACGAACGAAACAAACACCGAGCTGACGGATCTGTTTTATGCAAAAAAAATAGACTCGCTTCATTTTGGAAAAGCACGGCCTTTTTCAACCACCATCAACAGCAAATTAAACGAAGGACCTTTTACGCTAAGCGCCGATGGCAACACCATTTATTTTTCGGGAAATGCAACTCATAGCACAGAAGACAAGCGCACAGCACTGCGTCTCCAGATCTATACATCCACAAAAAGCGGTGAATCCTGGGCGGCACCCGAAGCGGCGCCGTTTTGCAGCGGTAACTATTCCAACTGCCACCCCGTATTTTCGAAGGATAATGCCATCATGGTGTTTTGCTCTGACATGCCCGGCGGATACGGCGGCACGGACCTTTATTACACCACTTTTAAAAACAATGGCTGGACGCCTCCTGTCAACTTCGGGCCAAAAATAAACAGCGCAGAAAATGAACTGTTTCCATTTATAAGCGTTGGCTCTACGCTGTATTTTTCAAGCAGGCGCGCTGCCGGTAAAGGCGGACTTGATATTTACAGCTTCCAGCTAAAAGATTCTTTAACCGAAAAGGCCCGGCTGCTGGACGCACCCATCAACACCGCTTTTGACGACTTTGGAATATGGCTGGATTCGGCTGAGCAAACGGGGTACTTTTCGAGCAACCGAAATGCCGCCACCGGCGACGATATTTTTTATTTCGGATCGCCTTACCCGGATTTTCACAAGGCGACAACGCCGGTAATGAAAACAAAATTCTGCTATTCGTTTTTCGAGGAAAACGCCTACCAGTCAACCGACTCGGTAAGCTGGAGCTATGAGTGGGATTTTGGGGACGGGCATAAAATAAGGGCCGAAAAATGCCGGTATTGTTTTTCCAAGCCCGGCAGCTATCCGGTAAAACTCAATATTATCGAAAAAAATTCGGGCGAGCTCTTTTATAACCATGCGACCTATACCCTTACTGTTGAAGACCCTCCGGGACTGTATATTACCGGAAGTGATATGGCCGCAACAGATGATGAAATGATACTGGACGCTTCTAAAAGTTATTTAAAGGATCACGAGCTGCTGGGCTTCTTTTGGGCTTTTGGTGATGGCACTTACAACCGTGGCAAGCGGGTGAAGCATAATTATAAAAAAGAGGGAACCTATACGCTGGAACTTGGCGTAACTGCAAGGAACACAAAAACACTGAAAATTGAAAAGTTTAAACTCGAAAAAACGATTGTTGTAAAAGATAACGGTTAAAAAATTTATGCGGAGCAAACAGTGTTATATTTTATTTCTTCTTTGCAGCTTTTCCGGCTTTTTTGCAAAAGCACAGCAAACGCCCTCGCCCGACGAAAAAATTCCCTATGTATGTACTTTTAGCAAAGGGTCAGACAAAGAGTGGGGAGACGATGATTTTGTACAGATCTTTTTCTTTGCCATACCCGACAGTTATAAAAAGCCTTTTTATATACGCATTTTTGACCCTGAAGTGGGGGGGAGCATTGACGAGAACCATGGCCCCTTTGACAGCAAGTGCAAATTTTCGGTGTATGGCGGTGCTGGCGCACATTCCAGCACTGCGGCCAAAAACCAGGATCCGGTTGGCGACTATAAAAGCGGTTTTTTACTGAGCACCAAAACATTCAGCAACGAAAAAAATTACGATGGTCAGTGGTATACCCTGGGTCCTTTTAACCCGGTGGAAGGCGAGCTGCAGCCTGAATTCGGCGGCCGTATTTTTAAAATTGTGATTGAAGGCACCGAGGGCGACGACGGCAACCTTTACAAGCTCTTCCTGTCGGCCAGCGCCGATGAAAACAAGCCGGTGGAAGGAGGAAACACATTTGCCTATGAGTACACATTCAGGCTTATGGATAATAAGGGAGCGGTATCGCACCTGTACCCCTTTGTGGGACCTGGCGTGACGGCTGTAAAGGTGAAAATTTTTGATTTTGACAATGATGGTCTCATCCGGATGGTGTCGGTGGCCAAGCGCGGCGATATCAGCAAGCCCAACAGCAGCGGGGCATGGCTCGAAAACACACATAAAATATCGAGGGAGGAGATCAATACCTCGCTCGACATTCAGTTTATCAAGCAAAAAGACCTGAAGAACAATAACATTGTAGTGGTTATTTCCAATCAATACGGCGAGCTGATGCCCTTTTTCACCACTCCCATCGGGGGGGTGCCAAAATTCGCGTATAAAATAGGGCTTAAAGCCGAGGATGAGTAATATGAGAATACAGCTGCTGTTTATTTTTTGTTTGTGCGGCATTGGCGCCATTTCGCAAACATACCATTTCAGGATGTATGCCGAGGAGCAAGGGCTGCCGCAGTCTTACATATATTCCATTTCGCAGTCGGGCGATGGCCACCTGTACCTTTCCACCGGCGAGGGTCTCAGCCTGTTTGACGGAAATAAGTTCACCAATTTTACCCAGCGGCAGGTGGCGGGCAATATCATTACCGGTCATTTTATTGATTCGCGCGGCAATTGCTGGGCCGGGCATCTTCAGAACGGAGCTTCGTATCTTAAAAACGGAACCTTTAATGCGTTGAAGAACGAGGAGATAGAAAAGGCGAAGGTAACGGGCTTTGCCGAAGACAAGCAACGGAATGTATGGATCGCCACGCTGGGCGGAGGCTTGTTCAAAGCCGACAGCGTGTTTGGTGTTAAACCTGTAAAATGCCCCGAGGCGCTGAATGCCAGCACCATTTTATTTAACCGCGAAGGCCGCTTGCTGGTAGGAACCGACAACGGCTTGCTGCTGCTGGATGTTTCATCCAGGGTTCCGGAAGTGATATGCAACCTGCGCGAGCTGGTGGGCAAAAATGTAAAGCAGGCGGTGGCCGTTCATGAATCGCCGTCGCTGTTTTGGCTCAGCGTGGAAGGCGAAGGCATTTACGGCATCAAACAAACGGGCGATTGTTTCAGCATTTTTGCGCACCTGCAGCCCGAGCTGCAATCGGAAAAGAATAACATTGCCTGTATTTACAACGACCGGTCGGATAATCTTTGGGTGAGCCTTTTTGGCGAAGGCTTGCGGAAAATTGTATTTAATGGTCCGGTTGAAAAAATGAACCATTCCATTTTTAAGATCGATAAAAGCAATGGACTTAAAAACACCTACATACAATCTGTTTTTGAAGATTTTGAAGGCAACATGTGGTTTGGCAGCTTTGGCGGCGGCCTTATGGAAAAACCGGTTGAGCGGTTTTCGTTTTACAGCGACAGGGATGGGATCAGCGATCCTGACATAAAAAAAGTAATTGTGGATAAAAAGGGAGACATCTGGATGGGGCACAAAAACGGCCTCAGCTTTTTTAATCCCGAAACCTATTCCAGGGTTCGATACAACGGCAGCAATGGTTTTGTAGGTGAAGAAATAACAGCCTTATACCAGGATGGTAAAGGTATGCTGTGGATAGGCACTGCCAACAGCGGCATTTATACGTTTGATACACTGACGCGCAAATTTGTTCATTTTTCAGAAAGGCATCGCCTGTCGCTTACCGCCGTTAACGCTATTATTGAAAACAACGGTGAGCTGGTGGCCGCCACCAACGAGGGGATTCTTATTTACGACCTGCAGTCATCCAATATACAGTTTTACACCACCACCGACGGCCTTTTGCATAATAGCCTTATAAATGTGTTTTACGATAACAGGCACCGCTTGTGGGTGTCGTCGCACGGCGCGCCGCCTTATTATATTGCCAACGGCAAAGTAACGGTGCTCAAAAATATCAACGGGTTAAACTCGTTTAATATTAACGCGGTAACCGGCGATAAAACCGGCGCTATATGGATTGCCACCGAAGGCGATGGCATATTCAGGCACGATGAGTCCGGCACCGTTAATTTCAGGGTAAAGGCCGGGCTCTCGTCCGATTATTGTTATGGAATTTTGGTGGACGATAACAATGCCGTATGGGTGATGCACAAAAACGGCCTGAGCATGAAAGGGCCGGCCGATAAAAATTTCCATGCCATATCGGTTGCCGAAGGCCTGTTGTTTACCGAAAACAACCTGAATGCTGCATGTAAGGACAATAATGGCAACCTGTGGTTTGGTACCGCTGAGGGCCTGGTGCAGTATAATGCGGAGATCGGCAGAAAAAGCGCCGCCGAGCCCCGCCTGGCCATACAAAATGTAAAGATGAACGAAGAGCTGTATCCAGCGGGCCAGGCTGTAGAGGTAAAATATGGCTACTATTCGGTGCACATCAGCTTCCTGGCCATTTCGCTCACCAATCCCGAAAAGATCCGCTACCGTTACAGATTGCTGGGCATCGATTCGGTTTGGCACATCACCGATCAGCGGTTTGTGGATTATCCCAACCTGAGCGATGGAAATTATACGTTTGAAGTGCATGCCTGCAACAGCGAAGGCGTATGGACCCGGGTTCCGGATACCTTCACATTCACGATCCGGGTGCCGGTGTGGAAAAAAGTGTGGTTTTATGTTTTCCTCCTTCTCAGCATCGTATCAGTAACGTATGTGATCATTATCTGGCGCACCCAAAGCCTGCAGCGTTCTCAGCGCCTGCTCAGGATAAAGGTGAAGCAGAAAACTTTTCTGCTCCAGCGCGAAAAGGAGGCCGCGGAAAAAATAAAGGTAGAGCTCGAGAATAAGAATAAGGATATTATGGACAGCATCAGTTATGCCCGCAGGATCCAGGATTCGCTGCTGCCACCCGATGAAACGCTGGGGGAGCTGTTTGATGAGAACTATTTTATTTTTTACCGGCCAAAGGATATTGTGAGCGGCGATTTTTACTGGGCTGCCAGGGTGGAAACCGGCGGCGAAAAATCGCGCACGCTGTCGCTGGCCGCGGTGGCCGATTGTACGGGGCATGGGGTGCCCGGTGCATTTTTGAGCATTGTGGCCAGCAGTTTTTTAAAACAATCGCTCACCGAAAAATTTGTGAATAACACAGGCGATGTGCTGGATTACCTGAATAAAAATATCACGGCCACGCTCAACCAGTCGTCGAAAGCCCGCAACCGCATCAGTGATGGGATGGACCTGGCCATTATTGCCATTGATTACAGGCATAACAAGCTGCATTATGCGGGTGCCAACAATTCCATCTATATTTTCCGGAAAGCAGAAAGCAGCACGCAGCTGTTTGTGTTAAAGCCAACCAAACAGTCCATTGGCTCAGGCTCAGCTGTAACTAAAAATTATGAGTCGCAGATTTTTGACCTGCAGGCGGGCGATACGATTTATATGTTTTCGGATGGCTATCCGGATCAGTTTGGTGGCGAAAAGGATAAGAAATTCAATTACAGGCGCTTTCGCGAGCTGCTGGGCAATGCTTCCGAAATGCCCATGTCGCTTCAGCGCGCTTACCTCGAGGATGCGTTTGAAGACTGGAAAGGGCAGCGGCCGCAAACGGACGATGTGTGTATTATGGGCTTAAAAATTTAAAAAATACCGACTCAGATTTTTTTTAATGTGGCGTTTCCGCTGATAATGGCGCCGCTCACCTGGCCGTATCCTACAAAGCAGCCGGTTAGTTTCCTAGAGTCGTCCGACAGCTTAAAAACAAATGCGCCAAACTGCAGGATGGCTCTTTCGGAATTTTCGTAATCCATTTTCAGGAAGCTGTCGGAATAAAAACCTCCTGTGATATTCATTTCAAACAATTCGTTTTTATAGGGAACTTTTGCCTTGCCAACGATAGTGCCGTGTGTGGTTACTTTTAATTCAATGGTTAAGTCAATGGTCCGGTGACTGCCCTCCAGCATCTGCTCGTAGCTCCCCTTCCATTTTCCGTGCACGGCTTCTTTTAACCGGCTGCCCAGTTTTTCGTACCTCTCTTTCTTTCGGATAAAGTACTCCTTCAGCAATAAAGTGATTACAGCTGAAAAAATAGTGGCAAGGCCGGCAATAACGGCTTCGGTAATGGTCATGGGTTTGGTGTTGAAGTTTGGATTACATGAGCAGTAAATCCGAAGGCAGATGTATGGTAAACTTCGAGCCAAGCTTCAGGGTGCTGTTCAGCTCAATGGTGCCGCCCAGCTTTTCAACGCCGTTTTTTACAATGTATAATCCAAGTCCAGAGCCAATGGAGCTTTGATTGCCTCGGAAATACATATCAAACACCTGATCCTGCACTTGTGCGTCAATTCCGGAGCCGTTGTCTTCCACCTCAATGGTGACGCCCATATCGCCGTGAAAAATATTAATGCTCACATAAGGATCATCAATGGCCACCTTGTGGTATTTTACAGAATTTTCGATCAGGTTTTGTAAAATGGAGCCCAGGATCTTCGGGTCGGAATAAAAACCTTTTTCAACCGAAAGGTTGGTTTTAAAGCGTATGCGGTTAAAGCCCTCGGACGTTTTATTCCTGTCCAGTATTTTGGCGATCATCCGCTTAAAATCGATCTCTTTTATGGCTGGTTTCGCATCGCGGATCGACATGGCCTCTATCAGCGAAAGCAATACTGCATCGAGCTTTTTGGTGCTTTCGGATATTTTTTTGATATAATCGGGCAGGTTGGCTTTTTCCTCCTCCATGGTGGCCACGTTGGCCAGGCCCATAATGGAGCAGAGGGGGCCGCGCAGGTCGTGGGCTGCCTTATAAATAAATGTGTTCAGCTCTTTATTGCTTTCGACCAGCAGCTGCATGGCCTTTTGTTTTTCTACTTCCGTTTTTTTGGTTTTAAGGGCGTGGCGTATGGCATTGGGCAGGCGAATGAGGCTGCTTTTGAGAATATAGTCGTCGGCGCCTTCTTTAATGCTTTTTACCGCAAATTCTTCAGACACTGAGCCGGTGATCAGGATGAATGGCACGGTGCAGTTATTCGCTTTGTATATTTCAAGGGCGTCCATAGAGTTAAATTGGGGCAGCGAATGATCGGAGAGGATCACCTCCGGCTTAAAATCGGCCAGCGCCGATTCAAATTCATTTTTTGATTCAATGAGCTTCACCACAGCATCCAGCCCGCCGTTTTTTAATGCACGCTTTACGAGGCCTGCATCCGCTTCATTGTCCTCCACATGAAGTATTCTTAAAGGCTTTTCCATTGTAACAATTTTTAGTTTCTCATTCATTTAGGCGGCTGATTCACCGTCAGCCAATAAGTTCCGAGTTCGGTAACCGCTTTCGAAAAGTTTTCGAAAGAAACGGGCTTCACCACGTAGCTGTTTACGCCCAGCGAGTAGCTCTCCAGCACGTCTTTGTCTTCGCGCGAAGAGGTCATGATCACCACCGGGATGGAGCGCGTGCGGCTGTCGTCTTTTATGGCCCTGAGCACCTGCAAGCCATCTACCCGCGGCATTTTCAGATCGAGCAAAATGAGCCTCGGCCGGTCTGCCACCTGTCGGCCGGTATAAGCCCCCTTGGCAAAAATAAAATCGAGCGCCTCTGCACCATCCTGCAAATGCATGATCTTGCTGCCCATGTTGCTTTTTTTAAGGGCGCGCATCACCAGGTGCGCATCTTCGGTGCTGTCTTCCACTAAAAGGAGCTCTATATCGTGCATTGTTGGGATCATTATGGATTATGTTGTAACAGTATCTGGTAACGAAAAATAAAATACAGCGCCTTCATCGTTTTTTCCTTCGCCCCACACCTCGCCGCCGTGTTTTTTTACAATGCGGTCAACCAAAGCCAAACCCACACCCGTGCCTTCAAACTCATGCTTGTTGTGCAGGCGCTGAAAAACGCCGAATAGCTTGCTGTAATACTTCATATCAAACCCTGCGCCGTTGTCTCTTACATAATAAACCACGCGTTGTTTTTCAGGATCTTCGGTGCAACCGATTTCTATCACCGGTTTTTCCTTTTTTTGCGAGTATTTTATAGCGTTCGACACCAGGTTGCTCATCACCTGTCTTATCATACTGCTGTCTGCTTCGGCAGGTTTCAAAGGGTGCACAGTTATGTGGATTTTACGTCCTGTGGAATACCGGCCTTGCAGCTCGTTAACCACGCTGTCGGTAACAGAGCTCATGTTAATAAACACTTTGGTGGGCTGTTGTTTGCCCAGGCGCGAAAAAGCCAGGAGATCGTCAATCAGCGCACCCATGCGGATGGCGTTGTTAATAATGGTGTAAACGCAGCGTTTGCCTTCATTGTCAAGCTTTTCGCCGTAATCCTCCAGGATCATACGCGAATACCCGTCTACCGCGCGCAGCGGGGCCCTCAGGTCGTGCGACACCGAGTAGGAGAAAGCATCCAGCTCTTTATTCACCGTTTCCAGCTCGTGGTTTGAGCGCGACAGTTTTTCAATGTGTGTCCGCAATTCGGTACCCAGCTTATTCAGGCCGTCGGCCACAGCATCCAGCCGGTCCTTATGCCTGCTCAGCGGCACCTTTTCGGTAAATTCCATGGCAGTGTACTTTACCAGCACATTCAGAATATTGTCGATGCGTGCGCTGTTTTCCTCGATCAGTTTTGATTTTTTGTCGATCTCTTTGGCAGCCGCCCTGGCTTCCGCTTTGCTCCGTTTTTCCGAAAGCACCGTTTCGGTCACATCTTCCACATAGTGCACAATGTACTCTATGTTTCCGGCTTCGTTCAGCACCGGCGTGTTTTTTGGCAACCAGTAGCGCTCTTCAAAAACACCGCTTTCAGCATTTTGTATGTTAAACATCTGAACAGGGAGCTTATCTGATTTTTTTGTGAGGATCACTTTTTCAAGCGATTGTTTTAAATGCTCAACGGCGATGCGTCCGTCGTCGGTGGCATGAATGATCTCAAACACCGGGCGGTTCAGGATCTCCTGCCGTAGCAGGTTACCCGCTTTCAGGAACATACGGTTGGCGTCAAGGATCGTAAAGTCGGGCGCATCGGGCTTTACAATTAAAAAAAGCATGGGCAGCGCCTCTATAATTTCCTTAAAATTAACAGTATGCTGAAGTAAAGATTTTTCCATATACGGAAGCATTGTGGTGAAACTCCACGCAGGAGTGGGTGTTTTTAATGTCCTATTCAAAATTACCCACTTGGTATGACAAATGCACCTATGTCTTCACATAGTTTTTTACCTGAGTGCCGGCATAGGTTTTTAGCGTAAAAAAACTTAAGTTTACACCAGAAGTCTGATTATTGCTGCATTTTGGGAGTAAAAAAAATACATATCATGCTTGCGGAAGACCACAATTCGGCCCGGCAGGCATACGCAGCCATCATTAATGGGGAGCCCAACATGAAGATAACCGGGCAGGCGGGCAATGGCCTGGAGCTGTTAAAGCTGGTGGAAGCAGATGCGCCTGATATAGTGGTAACCGATATAGAAATGCCGGTGATGAACGGCCTGGAGCTGATTGACAAGCTTAAGCGCCGGTTTCCCAATGTAAAGCCCATTATTTTAAGCATGCACAACGAGGATTATTACATTTCGCAGCTGATCTTAAACGGGGCCTGCGCCTATCTTCCCAAAAGCTGCGATATTGACGATATTTTACTCGCTATTAACAGGGTTTATACGGAGGGTTATTTTTTTACCGCTTCGGTGTCAAAAATCATCGTGTCCACTACCATGAAAGAAAGCGGCCAGGAAATAGCCCCGCTGCTTAAGCAGCTTTCGCTTTCGGCCCGCGAAATAGATGTGCTGAAGCTGGTGTGCGACGAAAAATCAAACAAACAGATCGCCGACCACCTGAACCTAAGCCAGGCCACCATTGATTTTCACCGGCAGAGCATTTATAAAAAAACACAGGCCAGCTCGGTGGTAGGGCTTGTAAAATATGCCATCAAAAACGGGATTACCGGGCTGGATTAATTCAAAGTCAAAAGTCAAAAGTCAGAAGTCAGAAGTCAGAAGTCAGAAGTCAGAAGTCAGAAGTCAGAAGTCAGAAGTCAGAAGTCAGAAGTCAGAAGTCAGAAGTCAGAAGTCAGAAGTCAGAAGTCAGAAGTCAGAAGTCAGAAGTCAGAAGTAAAAAGACTAGAGACTTATGACCAGCGACTAACTGCTAAATAGTATGGATTTTTTTCCACAGCTATAAATTCTGTTATTTACTACAATTCAACAATCAGCTTGTTTTAATACAAGTGCCGGCCTCGAGGCGGTGGCATCAGTTTTTGTGGTTTTGCATAATCAAAAACAAAAACCTTATGAAAAAAGTAGCACTTTTAATTTTACTGGCCGTGGCGGGATGCTATGGTGCAGCAATGGCACAAAAACCGGCCATGGTGGTGAGCGATAAAACTGGCTGGCACAAAATAGGCGAAACCACCGTTGATTTTACCAAAGACCGCGACGAGGTAATGGTGCTGATTGCAGACCGTTTTGCCGAGTTGAAATTTAAAGTTACCGACGCACCGATTGACCTGATTGATGTGGAAATTTTTTACGAAAGCGGCGATTCGCAGAACGTAAAGATCGGTTATCCCATTAAATCGCCGGGCGAAAGCCGCACCATTAACCTGAACGGCGGCGAGCGCAGCCTGAAAAAAATAGTGTTTACCTATAAAACGCTGGCCAATGCCAAAGATAAAAAGGCCCATGTGGAGATTTGGGGGCTTAAAACAAACCCTGACAAACAGAAGTAAGAAATTAGAATCAGGAAGTTAGAAATAAAAGCCGTCCAGTTATTCCGGATGGCTTTTTTGATTTGGCACCCATGTTACATTGCCTTAACCATTTGGTAATTTAAACTAAACCCCGATGTAAAAATGGGGTTCTACTTTTGTTCGATAAAATACAATTACATGAAAAGAAATCTTACAAAAACACTCATTGGCTGGGGCGCCCTGGCACTTTGCACCTCGCAGCTCTCTGCGCAGATCAGTCTTATTCAGGATTACAAAAACAACACATCGGCACCCATAGGCGTGTTTCAGAATCTCAATTTCCGCGAAGCCGGCTTTTCGGCCTTAACGTATATTCCCGGCACCAACGGCCAGGAGTTCTGGACCATTTCAGACAGGGGCGTGAACGTGGATTGCGCCAGTGCCAATGCGAGCGCCACACCGGTAGGCACCGTTGGCTGCGCACCTACCTACGACAAAATGTTTGCTTTCCCGACGTATGCGCCAAAAATACACCGTATAAAAATAAACGGCGACTCGGTGCAGATCCTTCAAACCATCACCATGAAACGTCCTAACGGTTCCACCGCTACCGGGCTGGTGAACCCGGCGGGCCTGGGCAGCACCACGCTGGAAGTGATCTCCACCAACACCGTGTCGAACTGTGCTAACTTTGCGGCCAACACTGCAGCCAAAGATGTCTGGGGCATCGATTCGGAAGGCCTGGCGGTAGATCAGAACGGTAATTTCTGGATCTCGGAAGAAGGCGGACCCACTATCTGGAAACTGGATGCGAACGGTGTGGTGCAAAAACGCTATACGCCTTATGGCAACCTGCCCAATGCACAGCCCGAAGATGTGGCCATTGACACCGTATTTAAGTACCGCAAAAACAACCGTGGCTTCGAGTGCCTCACCATTGCGCCTAACGGTAAGGTGTATGCCATTATCCAAAGCCCCCTTTTATTTCCAAACACCAGCACCGGCGAAAACACCCAGGTGCACCGCATGCTGGAGCTGGACCCGGCAACCAACACCACCCGCATGCTTGCCTACCTGAACGATGGCATCATAGGCGCCAGCGGCGCTAACCAGATCCGCTTAAGAGACTGGAAATTCGGTGATATGGCAGCTATTAACAACAACGAGTTTTTGGTAATAGAAGCTGCTGCACGCGGCACGTCCGACATCAAGAAAATTTATAAAATAAACATCAGCGGCGCTACGGCTATTACTGCCGCCACTTACAGCGGCCAAACCCTCGAAGCGCTGGCTACGACCTCCAACCTGGCTGCAAACAACATTGTGCCGGTAAGCAAAACGCTGTTTATGGACCTGTTGACCAATGGCTGGCCGACTGTGTTGGACAAAGCCGAAGGCCTGGCCATTCTTAACGACAGCACCATTGCCTTGTGCAACGACAACGATTTTGGCCAAACCTGCCCCAGCGCTAACGGCGTGGCCATTGCCACCAGCAACCTGAGCCATGTAATTACCTATGGCTTAAAGGGTGCCAATAAAATTACCAACTGGCAGGGGCCCGCCACTGCTATTCTCTCACAAGAAAATGTGATGTCTTTTGTAAGCCTGTTTCCAAACCCGGCGGAGAACGAAGCCCTGCTTAATTTTTCGCTCAGGAAAGATGAAACGGTGACAGTAAGTGTATTTGACCTGAGTGGCAAGGCCATGAGCCTGCCTTTTGAAAAACAATTGCAGCCCGGCCAACAGCAGATAAACATCAATACAGCCAATCTTGAAAACGGAATTTATATGGTGGAAGCCCGTACCGGCGCCTCCTCATTTAAGTCAAAAATAGTAGTGTTGCACTAACCAGCATCTTTAAGAAGTTATAGTGAAAGGCGGGTTCCCGGAAGGGGCCCGTTTTTTGTTTTGGATTCAAGATGAAAGCCGCAAAGTGCAGAGAGGAATTTCCAAACTCAGGAACAAGAAACAGCAGACAGGATGGATTGTGACGGAATAAATCACAATTGTTATGGCCCTGATAAACGCTTCGTATCCGTTTAAATGCCGAAGCAATGTTGAAACCAACAACGCACAGGGTATAAGATGCATTGTGCGTTTCAATCAAAATCCCAGTACAAACACGGTGCCCTTGCCCTCGGCCGATTGCACACGAATGGTGCCTTTGTGCATGGTCATGATCTGCTTGCACAGGCTCAGGCCGATGCCCGTGCCGTTTTTGCGCGAGGTGTAAAAGGGGATGAATATTTTATCGAGCTGCTCGGGCGAAATGCCCGTGCCATTGTCGGCAATTTTGATCTGTACTTTCTGATGCTCGTTTTCCTCGGCGGATAATATTATTTTTGGCGCCGCGGTGTCTTTCACCGCTTCCATGGCGTTTACCAGGAGGTTGATCAATACCTGCTCCATCAGGCCGGTGTCGATGGTTAAATCCAGCCCGGTGTCTTTTAAAATAATTTCCAGCTCAATGTTTTTTTGCTCCAGGGTAGGCAGCATCAGGCGCTGCAGGTTTTCGAAGAGGCTGCGCACATATACCGTGGTAAGATTGAGCTGGGTAATTTTGTTGAGATTGCGGTAGGTTTCTGCAAATTTAAGCAGGCCTTCGCTGCGCCGGCGAATGGTGTCAATGCCCAGCTTCATGTCGTCGTACAAAGGCTCATTACCGGCAGTGCGTTCGGTGGTTTGCTGCAGGCGGTTGTTGAGCGTATCGGCCAGCGACGAAATAGGGGCAATGGAATTCATGATCTCGTGCGTCATCACGTTCAGCAGCTTTTGCCAGGCTATGGATTCGTTCTCGTCCAGCACCTCGTTGATGTTTTGAAACGCAATCACCTTAAATACCCGGCCGTCGGTTTGAAAGCCCGTGGCACTCACCAGCAGCTTAAACGAGCCCTGCTCGCGGTTCACCACCACCACTTTGCTTTCGTGCGAACGAAGCGGCAAAATGGCTTTGTGTAATTCGGGATATTTTTTTTCGAGCGAATGAATGGTTTTTAGATAGGGAATGCCCAACAGGTTTTTAAAGGCATCGTTGATCCAGCCTATTTCCGAATTCCCGATGTCGTAAGAGAGAATGGCCGTATCCACCATCTCAAGGATCTTTTGCAGGTAAATGTACTGCGTTTCTTTTTCCTTGCTGATGGTGCGGAAGGTATCGTTAATTTCGTTGAAGCCTTTTCGCAGCGGGCCCAGTTCCAGTGGTGCGTGCTTGGTGTCGTAGCGCCGCGAAAAATCGCGGTAATGGGCCGATTCGGCAAATTCTTCCACCTCTCTTTTAATGCGGGCGTAAAACCGGAACAGGTCGATAAACTGGAAAAAAAGCATCACCGGCATCACCAGGTTCAATACACGCACCTGCCGGTTGAATGCGTACACCAGGAGCCCGGTGCTAATGGCCAGCAACAGCAGCCGAACCACCACTTTTGTATTACTGTTTCTAAATATCATATTTATCCAGCCGCCGGTAAAGTGCGGTGCGGGTTATGCCCAGCTCTTTGGCCGCCTTGGTAATGTTGCCGTTGTGTTTTTCTATCACGCGAAGGATGGTGTTTCGCTCCACTGCGCTCAGTTTTGACTCATCGGCGCCCACAGGCCCCGGAGAGGCAGATTCGATGGGCGAGAAAATAAGATCACCTGCCTGCAGCACCTCCTTGTCGGCCATGATGAGTGCCCGCTCGATGGTGTACTGCAATTCACGCACATTGCCCGGAAAGGGATAACCCTTCAGCTTTTCAACCGCGCTTTTATCAAAGGTCACCGCCGGCTTCATGTATTTTTCGGAATAAATGCGCGCAAAATGCCTGGCCAGTAAAACCACATCGTCGTCGCGCTTGCGCAGGGGCGGAATAATGATCTCGATGGTATTGATGCGGTAAACCAGGTCTTTACGAAAGCGGTTCTCGTTGGCCAGCTCCTGCAAGGGCAGGTTGGTGGCGCAAATAAGCCTGATGTCAATAGGTTCGGGTGTGCTGCTGCCCAGCCGGATCACCTGCCGGTTTTGCAGCACCGATAAAAGTTTGGCCTGCTGCGGCAGGTTAATGTTGCCGATCTCATCCAAAAACAATGTACCGCCGCTGGCCGATTCAAAAAAACCAACACGGTCGTTCTTTGCATCGGTAAAGGCGCCTTTTTTGTGCCCGAATAATTCGCTTTCAAAAAGCGATTCGGTGAGCGAGCCAATGTCTACTTTTATATACGGTTTTTTTGCGCGCTGCGAATTCTGGTGGAGTGCCTTGGCCACCAGGTCTTTGCCGGTTCCGTTTTCGCCCAGTATTAAAATGTTGGCCTCGGTGGAGGCAATTTTTTCTATTTTACGGAAAATGTCGATCATCGCCGGCGATTCGCCGATGAGCTCTGAGCCAATAACGGCGCTGATTTTAAGAGAGGCCTGGCTGGCCGGTCCTTTTTCGCCTTTGGCTGCCAGCAATTCGGTAATGGCCGAAATAAGCTTTTCGTTGTGCCAGGGTTTTACAATAAAATCGTCAGCGCCTTCTTTCAGCGAACGTACGGCAATATCCACACCACCATATGCTGTGATCATAATAACAGAAGTGGTTGGAGCCAGCTCTTTTATTTTTTTGAGCCAGAAAAATCCTTCGTTGCCGGTATTGACCGAGCTGGTAAAATTCATATCCAGCAGCACCAGGTCGTATTTTTTTTTAGCCAGCAGAGCCCGTATGTTTTCAGGATTCCGTTCGGTGGTTACCTCGTGCACCTCGGTTTTCAGCAACAGCATCACTGCCGTTAACACATCCGGGTCGTCATCCACCACCAGTATATTGGCCTGTTTTAACTTCATATATTTAGGATAACCCTGGATTAATAACCGGGCCGGGTTGTAACTGGCAAATTACCTGAATTATTGCGGCAAATACAAGCGTTGGCGGCAATTTATAAGGGGCTGAAAAAGTGTATCAAAACCGGACACTTGCTGTATTAAAAGCGGACACACAAAAACCGCGTAAGGCCCTGGAAGTCTTATAAACAGGGCTTTTATTTGCGGCACGTTATTTGGCATTCAAGCCGTGCAAAAGTATTTTTGTAATAAACCCCGGTATGGACAGAGTTATTGAAAAAAAGAGATTTTCTAAAAAAAACATTTTAATTGCAACGGGCATCCTCCTGTTCCTGGTGTTTGTTATTTCGATTGCCTTTACTGCCAACAAAAGCAAGCTCAATGTCAACTCAGAGCACCTTACCGTGAGTGAAGTCACCAAAGGCTCGTTCCGTGAGTTTATACCGGTTAACGGCGTAGTGATGCCCATTACCACCATTTACCTGGATGCCACCGAGGGCGGACAGGTGGAGGAGCTGCTGGCGGAAGACGGCGCCATGGTAAAAAAAGGCCAGCCCATTTTAAAACTGGTGAATACCGACCTGGAGCTTAGCCTGGCCAACCAGGAAACAGCCGTGTTCCAGGTGTTTACCCAAATGCAGAACACACGCAACAATTCCACGCAAAACACCATCCGAATGCTGAATCAGCTGGCCGATGTGGAGCGCGATGTGATGGAAGCCGAGCGCGTATATACGATGAATAAATCGCTGTTTGAAAATTCGGCCATTGCGCTGCAGGAATTTAAGTCGAGTGAAAACAACTACAACTACCAGGTGAAGCGCAAGAAGCTGACACTGGCCACACTGCGCCAGGATTCGATCTCCATAGGGCAGGAGCTTAAGCAAATGCAGGAGTCATACGCAAGGCTGAACAATACGTTGCAGCTGATGCGTAAAAAGGTGGAGGACCTAGTGGTAAAAGCGCCAGCCGATGGACAGCTGACCTCGCTGGACGCCGAAATTGGGCAGTCGAAAAACAAAGGCCAGCGCCTGGGCCAGGTGGATGTGACCAATGCTTTTAAAGCCCGTGCGGATATTGACGAGCACTATATCTCACGCATTTTTACAGACCTTACCGGCGAGTTCAGCATTTCCACCAGCACCTATAAGCTAAAGATCAAAAAAGTGTACACGCAGGTAAGCAATGGCAAATTTCAGGTAGACATGGGGTTTGACGGCAAGGTGCCCGATGGCATTCGTCGCGGGCAAACCCTGCAGGTGCGACTGGCGCTGAGCGATGAGACCCAGGCCATACTGCTGCCCAAAGGTGGGTTTTACCAGGAAACCGGGGGCAACTGGATCTTTAAACTGGCGCAATCGGGTAACACCGCGTTTAAAACCGAAATACAGCTGGGCCGCCAGAACCCTGAATATTACGAGGTGCTGGGAGGACTGGAGCCGGGCGATAAGGTGATTACCTCGGGATATGAGAATTATGGAAAAACGGATGAAATTGTATTAAAAAAAGAATAACTGAAAAATCAACACATTAAAAACAAACCCATGATCAAAATTACCAACCTCGAAAAAATGTACCGTACGGAAGAAATTGAAACCGTGGCGCTCAACAAATTATCGATTGAAGTGAAGCAGGGCGAATTTGTGGCGGTAATGGGCCCATCGGGCTGCGGTAAATCCACACTGCTCAACATTCTTGGATTGCTTGACGATGCCGACGGCGGTACATTTATTTTTAACGGCACGGATGTGACCCATTTTAAGGAGCGCCAGCGTGCCGAGCTGCGCAAGCGCAACATTGGGTTTGTGTTCCAAAGTTTTAACCTGATTGACGAGCTCACCGTGTTTGAAAACGTAGAGCTGCCGCTGATTTACATAGGCGAAAAGGCTACCGAACGTAAAAAACGTGTAGAGGCCGTGTTGGATAAAATGCAGATCATGCACCGAAAAAACCACTTTCCACAGCAGCTTTCGGGTGGGCAGCAGCAGCGTGTGGCAGTGGCCAGGGCATTGGTGAATAACCCCAAGCTGATACTGGCCGATGAGCCCACCGGTAACCTGGATTCGATCAACGGCAATGAAGTGATGCGCCTGCTGAGCGACCTGAATGAGCAGGGCACCACCATTGTGATGGTAACCCACTCTGAGCACGATGCACGTTTCAGCCACCGCGTTATTCGCATGCTCGACGGACAGAGCGTAACAGAAAACATCCTGATATAATGAATTATTTGGTGAAGAGACCGGTACTTAAAAGGTTGCTGCCCGAACCCAGCCTTAGCTGCAAAAGAGACTGGTTTTAGGGCCGCCGCCTTCGGTCCTTGATAAAATGGAAAAGGGAACATGGAAAAAAGGGACTTACAGAGAGGCAGGATGAAAGACAAAAGATACAGGACACAAGACGGCAGGAAGCAAGAGTTAAGACGACTTAGATTTAATACAGAATACATGGTACAATGTACAATCCGGGACTAACGACTAATGACTAACGACTAAATAAATATGTTTAGAAATTACATAAAAACCGCCTGGCGCAACCTGCTCCGAAACAAACTGTATTCGCTCATCAACATTATAGGGCTGGCTATTGGAGTGAGCTGCTGCGTGCTTATTTTTTTATACGTGCAATACGAGCTTAGTTACGATACGTATAACATAAATTCACAGCACCTCTTCCGGCTCACCACCGAAGGTCACGATCCTAAAAAAACAGACCGGTTTGTGCAGACTTCTCCCATCACCACGCAGCGCCTGCACGACAATTTTCCGGAGGTGAAGCAGTTTGCCCGGCTCAATGCTTCGCGCCGCATCTTGTCGTACAACAACACTAAGTTTTACGACACCCGTATTCTCATCGCCGATTCATCGCTGCTCACCATGTTTACGTTTCCCATGCTGTCTGGCGATCCCGCTAAGGCACTGACGGCACCATACTCCATTGTGCTTACCGAAAGCTCGGCTAAAAAATATTTTGGCGATGCCGCAGCTTATGGCAAAATGATGAAGCTGTCGGACACTATCAGCCTGATGGTAACCGGGATTATGAAAGATGTTCCCACTAATTCGCATTTTAACTTCGACTGCCTGGTGTCGCGCACCACTATGGGCGATCTGAATAAGAATAATCCGGGTTGGACCGAAGGAAATGAGAAGAACTGGTTCAACTGCAATTCGTACTCGTACGTTCTGTTATCGGAAAAATCAGACTACAAAACCTTTGAACCTAAAATGAATGCCATGATCCAGAAGGAGATGGCGGATATCCGCAAAAACAGCGGTATGTGGATGAACATACGCATGCAGCCGGTGAGCGACATTCATCTGAAATCGCACCTTACCGGTGAGTTTAAGGGAAGCACCAACAGCGATATTCTTTACGTGTATATCTTCTCGGGTGCGGCGCTGCTCATCCTGCTCATTGCCTGCTGCAACTTTATCAATCTTTCAACAGCCCGCTCTATTAACCGGTCCAAAGAAATTGGTCTCCGCAAAGTGATAGGGGCCAGGCGCGTGCAGCTAATCACCCAGTTTTTGGGCGAATCGTTTTTGTTTGCGATCATTGCCAGCCTGTTTTCGGTGCTGCTGCTTTTAGTTGCCATTCCCATATTTAACTCGTTTATCGGAATGCCGCTCTCGTTTACACTCAACACCCTGTGGATCTATCTTGGCATCATTGTCACCGTAGGATTTTTGGCCGGCCTGTACCCCGCTTTGCTCATGTCTTCCTTCACGCCCATTAAGTCGTTAAAAAACAAAATAAGCCATGGTTTTGTCGACATCCTGTTCCGTAAAGGCCTGGTGGTGTTTCAGTACTCCATTGCTGTGGTATTGATCGTAAGCACCAGCATGATCCTGAAGCAGATGAACTTTATCCAGAACCGGAATATTGGCCTCAACAAAGAGCAGGTAGTGAGCCTTGACCTGAAAGGCGGCGATTTGCGCAAGATCGATGTGATTTTGAAAGAGCTGGCTAAAAATCCAAAGGTTACATCGGCCAGCATCAACAGCTTTAGCTTTAAGGGGATGGCCAACATTACACTGGTGCCCGAAGGAACGCCTCAAAACGAGGTTACTTCCTGCAATGTGTTTTCGGCGGACGAGAATTTTTTAAAAACTTACCAGGTGGGTCTTTTAGCAGGCCGCGATTTTTCAAAGAATTTTCCAAACGATATTAATGAAAGCTTTATCATCAACGAGGCAGCAGTAAAGGCCTTTGGATGGAAGAGTCCGAAGGACGCCATCGGCAAAAAAATTGAGTGGGCTTATGATAAAAGAGGCCAGGTAATTGGCGTGGTAAAGGATTTTAACTATGCTTCGCTTCGCAGCAACATTGCCCCATTGCTCATTCATATTTTTCCGATGTGGTATAGCACCATTACCATGCGCTTAAAGTCAGATAACCTTGCTCAAACCATGAATGACATTGAGCGGGTGTGGAAATCGGTGGCTACGGAAAGTCCTTTTACCTATGCGTTTGCCGATGAAGATTTTAACAGCTTGTATCGCTCCGAACAAAACATGCGGTCCATTCTCAGCGCGTTCACCTTTTTGTCGGTGCTGGTGGCTTGCCTGGGACTGTTTGGCCTGGCTTCCTTCACCATCCGGCAGCGTTTTCGCGAAATCGGCATCCGCAAAGTGCTGGGCTCGAGTGTAAGCGGTATTGTGCGCCTGCTGTCGGGCGATTTTTTAAAGCTGGTGGCCATATCGGTGGTTATTGCCACGCCGGTGGCCTGGTATGCGATCCACACCTGGCTGGAGGATTTTGCTTACCGTACCGAAATAGGCTGGGGAATGTTTATTGCTGCGGGGGTGGCAGCTTTGCTGGTAGCTTTTGCAACCGTGTGTTTTCAGGCCGTGAAAGCGGCCACGGCTAACCCGATTAAAAGTTTAAGGACAGAATAGCGATAATGAAAATGTAAGATGGGAAATGGAAAAGGGAGGAATCAAAGAGAGGCAGGAACCAAGGGCCAGGACTAATGACCAGGGACTGATGACTTAGTCTTAATACAAAATACAGCCTACAATGTACAATCCATGATGCCCGACTAAAGACTCACGACTAAATTAGAAAAAATGCTCAAAAATTATCTTCTTGTTACCTGCCGGAATTTGTGGCGCAATAAAACGCTCTCGCTCATCAACATATCGGGTCTTGCCATTGGCTTGGCAGTGTGTATGCTTATTTTTTTGTTTACCAAAGATGAGATCAGCTACGACCGTTTTCACGAAAAAAAGAACGAGCTTTACCAGCTTACCTGCAAAATCATCAGCAAAGAGCGGAGCACCACCACTTATGGCATTGGCGGTATTCCCCAGGGGCCGGAGTTTAAAGCGTCCATTCCCGAAATAAAAGAGTTTGTACGGGTGTCCGATAACCAGGTGACCGTAAAAAATGGTGCCGATGTGTTTGAAGAAACGGCAGTGACGGTTGATACCAACTTTTTTTCTGTGTTTTCTTTTCCCTTGCTGGTAGGCAATCCGGCCACCGTTTTATCGGGGCCAAATGCCATGGTGCTTACCGAAGAAACCGCTCTTAAATATTTTGGCACTGCGAATGCGGTGGGCAAAATTCTGGAAGTGGACGTGGATAATAAGATGGAGCCTTTTGTGGTGACCGGTATTGCCAAATCATCGCCCGAAAATTCGAGTATTAAGTTTAAAATGCTGATGTCGTTCACCGGCCGGTTCAAACAGGAATTCGACGGCTGGTTCATGCTTTCGTTTCCCACGTTTTTTACGTTGCGGCCAAATGCCGACATAGCCGCTGTTGAAAAGAAAATGGAAGCTGTTTATCAGGCAAAGGCCAAAGTGGCCGAGGAGCGCAAGAACGGCCTGGAAGACACATTTGTATGGGGCATTCAGCCTTTTTTAAGCATGCACCTGAATACGCACATAGAAAACAGCCCCGGGCGGAGCGATCCCTTGTACTCCTATGTGCTGATGGCCATTGCCGCTTTTATATTGTTGATAGCCTGCATCAATTTTGTAAACCTGATGGTCGCCCAGTCGTTGCACAGGCGCAAGGAAATAGGCATCCGCAAGGTGGTGGGCGGGGCCCGGAAACAGCTCATACAGCAGTTCCTGGGCGAATCGTTTGTTGTGTGCCTGGCAGCCTTTGTTGTGGCACTGGCTATTGCCCAGCTGGCGTTGCCGGTGTTTAACACCATGGCCAATAAGCAGCTCAGACTCTCCTACCTGGCTGATACGCCGCTTATTTTAAGCTTTGCGCTGTTGTTCGTTATCACCGTTCTGGCTTCGGGATTTTACCCGGCCCTTGTTCTTTCAAAGTTCGACCCGGTGCAAACCCTCTACAACCGGCATCGCTTCACCGCCAAAAATTATCTATCCAAGGGCCTTATCATTATTCAGTTTGCCGTGGCCACCTTTCTGATTACAGGAACCCTGTTTATTTATTGCCAGTTTGAGTTTTTTATGCATAAGGACCTTGGTTATAACCCGGATAACCTTTTGATCGTAAGCACGGGCAAGGGACGCGATAAGCAGCTGATGGAAGTGTTTAGAAACGAATTTTCGAAGATACCCGGTGTTACAGTGGTTGCGCCGCGTATGCAGGGCGACTGGGTCACCACCAGCCAGGCCAACCATAAAGATATTGATGTTAAGTACGAGCATGTTGACAAAAATTATTTTGCCGCCCTCCAGGTCCCTTTATTGTCCGGCCGTGGTTTTTCAGATGATTTTCCGGCCGATTCCACCAACTCGGTTATTGTTAACGAGTCGTTTGCAAAGGCTGCTGGGTGGGCAGGCTCGCCCATCGGCAAAACGGTTGATTTTTTGAACGGCCGGAGCCGGAAGCTGTTTGTGGTTGGAATGATCCGCGATTACCATTTTGAATCGCTGAACCGAAAGATCATGCCGCAATTGTTTTCGGTGGAGCCAAGCCTGCCTTTTGGCCGGTTTCTTTTGCGCATTGAGCCGGGTAAAACAGCAGGTGTCTTAAAATCGGCAGAAGCCATTTGCCACCGGTTAAGGCCGTATTATCCTTTTACTTACAGTTTTGCTGCGGAAGACAACCTGAAGGCTTATGAGCCTGTGGAACGGTGGAAAAGCATTATAACCTTTGCTGCGGTTTTTGCCATTTTTATTTCCTGTACCGGGCTGTTTGGCCTAACCATGCTTTCGGTGCAAAAGCGGGTGAAGGAGATCGGCATACGGAAGGTGCTGGGAGCCGGCGTATTACAGGTTTCTGCCACGATCTCCGAAAATTTTATACTGCTGGTGCTGCTCGCATTTTTGGTGGCTGTGCCTGTGGCATGGTATGCCGTGCGCGCCTGGCTCGAGAGCTTTGCCTATCATATCGAAATGAGCTGGTATGTGTTTGCGGGTGCGCTGTTGCTTATTACGTTGCTGGCGCTGCTAACCATAGCTATTAATACGGTGAAGGCCGCTTTATCCAACCCGGTTAAAAATTTGAGAACCGAATAGGGGTGAGGAGTGATAAGGGGGATTGTTGATTGATTGATGATTGATGATTGATGGAGAATATACTGCGACTAATGACTAAAGACTAACGACCAAAGACTAATAAAGAAACAAAATGATCATCAACTACATAAAGCTGGCTTACCGCAATCTTCTGAAAAACAAAGCTTTTTCAATTATTAATATTTCCGGCCTGGCGATAGGTATGGCTGTTTGCATCGTTATTCTGCTGTTTGTGCAATACGAGCAAAGCTTTGATACGATGCACGATAAAAATATTTATCGCCTCAACGAGGTGCAAAGCCCCGAAGGAATGACGGCGCCGCAAAAAGTGGCATTATCCATGTATCCCATGGGTCCCACATTAATGAACGAGTTTCCGGAAATAAAAAATTACGTCAGGCTCAACTCTTTTGAAATGGCAGGACTGGTTTATAAGGAACAAAAGCTGTTTTTTGATAATATCTTCTGGGCCGACGCTTCCTTTTTTGACATATTTGATTTCAAGGTTTTGAAAGGAGACCCGAAAACCGCTTTGAAGGAGCCCAACAGCGTGGTGCTTACCCGCGAAAGCGCCAAAAAGCTGTTCGGAAACGAGGAGCCCATGGGAAAATCGGTGTCAACGCACAACATGAGAGACACCCTGCATTTTACTGTAACCGGTATTATAGAAAATGTGCCTGAAAATTCACACTTGCAGTTTAACGGCCTTTATTCGTTCAGTACCATTGTAAATCCCAATGACACTTCAAATACCGCCAACAGCTGGGGTGGTAACTGGGTGGTAACTTATCTGGAGCTGGCCAAAAACACCGATGCTGAAAAACTGGAATCGAGGTTTCCGGCTTACCTGAAAAAATACATGGGCCCGGAGCAGCAAAAAGCGTACAAGCTGTTTCTGCAACCTTTAACGGAAGTGCATGGCACCTCGCAGGAGATTACGCACGATTATAATAATTTTAAAAAATTCGACAGCTCTTTCACTGCTGTTTTTCTCATCATAGCGCTTATTGTGCTGGTAATAGGCTGTGTTAATTTTATCAATCTTTCCACCGCCCGGGCCACGCGCCGCGGCAAAGAAGTGGGCGTTCGCAAAACCATTGGCGCCGGTCGCCCGCAGCTGGTGTTGCAGTTTATGTGCGAATCGCTGCTTGTATCCTTTATTGCTATGACTTTTGCCGTTTTCCTGGTAAAGCTGTGCCTGCCTTTTGTATGTGAGCTAAGCGGCCATCACCTGCAGTTTTCTTTTTTCGGGCAGCCGCTGCTGATCCTGCTTCTTATTGTTGGAACTTGCCTGGTTGGCCTGCTTTCGGGTGTTTACCCTGCGTTCCATCTTTCGGCATTTATGCCTGTAAAGGCTTTAAAAGGAGCTGTTACCGGCACCAAAAGCAAAAGTTTTACGCGAAATGTGCTGGTGGTGGTTCAGTTTGCCTGCGCCGCTTTCCTGATCATCGCCACGGTGTTTGTTATCCGCCAGCTGAATTATATGCGGCATAAGGATCCCGGTTTTAATAAAGACCAGGTAATGATCATTTCCGGCGCCTACAAGGGTTACCAGCGCTTAAAAACAGCCCTGGAAGCCGGTCCGCTGGTAAAAGCCGTGAGCGGTTCCTCGCAAAGCCTTGGCAATAACCTGCACCAAACCGGGTTTATTTTCAAAGGTGTTGGTCCGGCCCGGGAGCTTGTTTCATCGCACGTAATGGTGGATGAAGATTTTATTTCGCTGTACGGTATAAAAGTACTGGCCGGTAAAGATTTTACCGAAGAAGGGAACAACAAGGAAGTGATTGTCAACGAATCGCTGGCCAGGGAGCTGTTAAAGGATCATCCCGGCGCCTCCTACGAAACGCTTATCGGCAACAGCTTTTCCGAAGATCCAAGCAACCCTTTAAAAATTGTGGGCGTGGTTGGTGACTTTAATTTTAACTCGCTGCACACCAAAATAGAAACCTTGTGCCTCATCAATTTCAGAACCCGCGGCTTTCACGACGTATCGGTGAAGATAGATAGCCGACATATTGGTGAAGCCATGGATTTTGTGAAAAAAACCTATGAGTCCACCATCAAGAGCTTTCCATACGATTATGTGTTTCTCGACGATCATTTCGCAAAATTATACAGCAACGATGAAAAGGTGAGCAAAGTGGTTGGCATACTGGGTGGCCTGGCTATTTTTATTGCCTGCCTCGGGTTACTGGGGCTGGCATCGTATTCGGCAGAAACGCGTGTAAAGGAAATAGGTGTTCGAAAAGTGCTGGGAGCATCGGTGATGAATATCGTAGGCCTTCTGTCGAAAGATTTTGTGAAACTGGTGCTGATTGCCAACCTGCTGGCCTGGCCCCTGGCCTGGTACTGCATGCTGTTGTGGCTGCGCGATTATGCTTACCATATCAACATTTCATGGTGGGTGTTTGTGTTATCGGGGGTGGTTTCGCTGGCAATAGCCCTGCTGTCGGTAAGCTCACAAACACTCAGGGCCGCCACCACTAACCCCATAAAGAGTTTGCGCACCGAATAAACAGGTACAACGAGTTTAAAATTAACGGTCATGTTTAAGCTATATTTTAAAACCGCGCTGCGAAGCATCCTGAGGCACAGGGCCAACGCCATTATTAATATCACGGGTTTGGCGGTTGGTATTGCCGCCTGCATGCTTATTTACATGTTTGTTCACCATGAGCTGTCGTTTGATCATTTCCACCGCAATACCAAAAGCATTTACCGACTGGTATTCGACTACCAGTTTCCCGACAAGCTCGATCACCTGGCTGTGGCTGCCCCGGTAGCCGGCAGCACGTTAAAAAAAGATTTTCCGGATGTTGTTAATTATACCTCTGTTTCGCCATACAGTGGCCGGCTGCTTGTAAAATACCAGGGCAAGAAATTTTACGAGGAAAATATTTTTGTGGCCGATTCCACTTTTTTTAACGTGTTTGATTATAAGTTGGTGATGGGCGATAAAAACACCGTGCTGAACGAACCCAACACGCTGGTGATTAACCAAAGCATGGCCCGGAAATATTTTGGCAATGAAAACCCTATTGGCAAGGTGCTGGAATACGATAACAGCGACGGTACCTTTGCGGCCTACAAAGTAACAGGGGTGTTTGAAGATGTGCCTACCGGCAGCCACCTGGTATTTACTTCGCTGGTTTCCTATAAAACGCTGGTGGCTCTTTTTGGAGCACAGGGTATCAACAGCTGGCACAATGCCGGATCGTTTGTATACCTGCAGCTCAAAGAAAACACCGACCCGGCTGCTTTTGAAAAAAAGATCACACACCTGTATGATAAGTATGCCGATCAGTATAAGAACGTAAAAGCTTCCATTATCATGCACCTTGAGCCTCTTGCCAACATTCACCTGCATTCTGACCGGCTGTTTGATTCAGCGGTGAAAGGAAACGCTTCCTACGTGTACATTTTTTCGGTTATTGCCCTTTTTCTCCTGCTCATTGCCTGTATCAATTATATTAACCTGGCCACTGCGCAGGGCAAGCTGCGCATGAAAGAGATCGGCGTGCGCAAAGTGATTGGCGCCGGCCGCAAAAAACTGATCGGGCAGTTTGTGTTTGAATCGGCTTTGGTTGCCTTTTTTTCATTGGTGTTGTCGCAGGTAATAGCGCTTATATTTTTACCGGCGTTTAATTACCTGGCCAACCTGCATTTTTCGGTGAAGGATGTTTACACTTCGGGCAACATTTTTTTCCTGATGCTTCTTTTTACCAGCATTGTATTATTGGCGGGAATTTACCCGGCGTTTTATCTCACCGCGTTTAACCCTGTAGCGGCGTTGAAAAGTAACACCACCCGCGGCGAAAAAGGGATTACCCTTCGCAAGGTGCTGGTAACGGCTCAGTTCACTATATCCATTGTTTTAATTACAGCCACACTGGTGGTGCGCTCCCAGGTAAACTATATGCTCGACCACGACCCCGGGTTTAATAAAAGCAATGTCATGGCCATCCGTTTCCAGGATACGGTAACAGGCTTTAATTACAAAGCCATAAAAAACGATATCCTGCGGTTGCCCGGTGTGACTGGTGTTTCGCAAACCTCCACCTTACCGGGTGATGCGCCCGACCGGAAAATAACCAGGGTGGAAGCAGCCACTGCCGGGGTTATTAACGAAATTCCGCTGGAGCCCATTTGGGTGGACTGGGATTATTTTGACCTGATGCAGATTCGGGTAAAAGAAGGGCGTTTGTTTGCGCGCAGCCATGCCCTCGATCCCCGCGAGGCGTTTGTTGTCAATGAATCGGCTGTTCAAAGCTTCGGGTGGAAAAACAGCCTTGGCAAAAAGATCATTTGGGGCGGTGGGCGCCGCCAGCGTGACGGAAAGGTGATTGGGGTGGTAAAAGATATTCATACCACTTCTCTTAAAGCCGCAGTGGATCCCATTCTTTTTATCTGCGACGAAAACCCCTCGCAGGCCTATAACCTGGGCTATTTGCTGGTACGCATCCAGGGGCGGGATAAAGAAGCCCTTGTAAAAAGTGTCTGTAACATCTGGTCGGGTTATGACAAAATACACCCGGTGGATTATAAGTTTATTGACGACAATATTTCGGCGCTTTACGACGGTGAGGCACGCACCAACCGGCTGTTCCAGTATTTATCGCTGCTCACTATTTTTATTGCCTGTTTGGGCCTGTTCGGACTCATTTCATTTTCGGTGTCGCAGCGGGTAAAAGAGATCGGTATCCGTAAGGTGTTGGGCGCCGGTGTTACCGGCATTGCCGCCCTGCTTTCGATGGATTTTCTGAAATTGGTTGGGCTAGCCTTTGTTATTGCAGCACCCATAGGTTGGTATGCCATGCACCGCTGGCTCGAGGGTTTTGCTTTCCGCATTCACATTCCCTGGTGGGTTTTCCCGGTATCGGGGGGCGTGGCCCTTATCATTGCCCTGGCCACTGTATCCTTTCAGGCCATAAAAGCGGCATTGGCCAACCCGGTAAAAAGCTTAAGAACGGAATGAGAAAATGAACAGTGTTACCAAAATATGTTTTAAATAAAAAAGCCACCATAGTCACTAAATATGCTTAGAAATTATTTTAAAATAGCGTTCAGGAATTTAAAACGACGCAAGGGGTATGCCTTGATCAACATACTGGGCCTTGCCACCGGCATGGCTGCCTGCCTTATTATTTTTATGGTGGTGCGCTACGAGCTTAGCTACAACACCTCGCAACCGGCCTATGCTAATATTTACCGGGTTAATACCGAAGACAAGGGACCGGAAGGGATAAGCTACACCCCCGGTGTTCCTTACCCCGCGCTCGAGGCGCTGCGCATCGATTTTCCTCAAATTAAAACCGGCGTATTATATGCTGCGTTTGGCGCGCAGGTAGCTGTGCAAAGTAAAGCAGGCACTGTTCAGAATAAATTTATGGAGGGCAGCGGCATGTTTTTTTGCGATCCGCAGTTTTTCGACATCTTCCCGGCAACCTGGCTGGCCGGCAGCCCGGCAGTATTGGGGCAGCCAAACAGTGTAGTGCTTAGCAGGAGTGTGGCAAACAAATATTTTGGCAGCTGGCAACACGCTATCGGGCGCTCAATAAGACTGGAAAATGCCATGGACATGAAAGTGGGCGCTATCCTGGAAGACCTTCCTGCCAATACCGATTTTCCGATAACTATTGCAGGATCGTTTATCACGATTAAAAAGAACCGGTATTATGGGTATACCACCGATTGGGGCAGTATTACCAGCAACTTCCAGGTTTTTATGCTGTTGCCGCCTTCTGTTTCGGCGGCGCAGGTAAACCGGCAGCTTGCCGGGCTTGCCAATAAATACTATAACAACGACCATTATTTTAGCGACGGCGGCGTGAATAAGCGCAGCAATTTATTACAGCCCCTCAAGGCCATTCATTTCGATCCCGACCTGCCGGGCTTTGGTGATCATGTTACCAGCTATCCTATTTTAATTACACTGTCCATGATCGGTTTTTTTATTGTGGTAATGGCCTGCATCAATTTTATCAATCTTTCCACGGCGCAATCGGTTACCCGCTCCAAGGAGGTGGGCATCCGGAAAGTGCTGGGCAGCAACCGTCACCAGCTGTTTTTTCAAATAATGAGCGAAACAGCGCTCATCGTACTCGTATCTGTAATAGCAGCGCTTGGGCTTACCTGGTTTTCGCTGCCCTATATTAAATACGTGGCTTCTATCCAGGAAGAGCTGTATTTACTCACACTTCCTAACAGCCTGTTTATATTAATTACGGTGGCAACCGTTACCTTATTTTCAGGGTTTTACCCGGCGCTGGTCTTATCAGGATTTCAGCCCGTGCTGGCGCTGAAAAATAAATTCAACCTGGCCACTGTCGGCGGTATTTCGCTGCGCCGCGGCCTGGTTATTACCCAGTTTGTAATCTCGCAGGCCCTTATTATCGGCACTGTGGTGGCGGTTAGTCAGATGAATTTTATCCGCACTGCCGATCTCGGCTTTAATAAGGAGGCCGTGCTGGTGCTTGGCAGCTCTTCCGACAGTGCTGTTGTGGCCAGGCACGAGGCCTTTAAGGAAAGTTTGCTGCAATTGCCCGGTGTAAAAAATGTGGCCCTTTGCAGCGATGTGCCCTCTTCTGACAGTAATTCGGGAACCAATTTTGCCTACGACCATAAACCCGATGAAAACTTTACTCTTTACCTCAAGTACGGCGATGCGGATTATTTTAAGACCTTTGACCTGAAATTTGCAGCCGGCGGGCCTTACCAGGCCAATGATACCAGTGGCCAGGTGGTGGTAAACGAAACGCTGCTCAGAAAGCTGAATATTAAAAACCCGCAGGATGCCATAGGAAAGGATATTCGCACCGGCCGTAACCGGTGGCGCAGCATTGCAGGCGTAGTAAAGGATTTTAAAACCAATTCGCTGCGCGATGCAATTAACCCGTTGATGCTGGCATCGCGCAAAACCCGTTTTAGCCTTGTTTCGGTAAAGCTGCATGCCACTGATTTACAATCCACACAGGCAGCCATTCAAAAGCTATGGGACAAACACTTTCCAGATTATGTTTACGACGCCTCTTTTATGGAGGAGAACATTGCCCGTTTTTATGAGCAGGAAGAGCAGCTGACCCTGCTGTATAAAATTTTTGCCACGCTTGCCATTTTTATTTCCTGCCTGGGGCTTTATGGTTTGGTGTCATTTATGGCCGTACAGCGCACCAAGGAGGTGGGCATTCGCAAAGTGCTGGGGGCTGGCATCCGCAGCATTGTGCTTTTGTTTTCAAAAGAGTTTACTCTGCTTATTATGATTGCCTTTGTTATTTCAGCACCGCTGGCCTGGTATTTCATGAACAGCTGGCTCGAAAATTTTGCCAACCGCGTGCACATTGGATGGCCGGTATTTACCATTGCCCTTCTTGCCTCGGTAATGGTGGCCTGGCTCTCGGTAGGCTATAAGGCCTTTATGGCGGCTATTGCCAACCCTGTAAAAAGTTTAAGGTCAGAATAAATAAGTGGTGATCAGAAAATAAAGAACAAATTTTTGTTTACGAAAAGATAATACAATAAGCTATATAGTTATGATACAACTAAAAAACATCTACAAATGGGTAAACCAGGGTTCCAACAAAATATTTTTGCTGAGAGACATTAACCTGAACGTGGGCCAGGGTGAATTTATTTCCATCATGGGCCCTTCGGGCTCAGGCAAATCTACCCTGCTGAATGTAATAGGCATGCTGGATGCCATGAACGAGGGCGAATATTATTTTATGGGCGAGGCAGTGCACCAGCTGCGCGATAAGCAAAAAAATTTCCTGGCCAAGCGCGATGTGTCGTTTGTGTTCCAGGCTTACCATCTTATTGATGAGCTAACGGTGTACGAAAACATTGAAACGCCGCTTATTTACAAAAATGTGAAGATCCACGACCGCAAATCGATGGTGGCCGATATGCTCGACCGTTTTCAGATGGTGGGTAAAAAAGATCTTTTTCCCAATCAACTGTCGGGTGGGCAGCAGCAGCTGGTGGGCATTGCCCGGGCGCTGATCACCAAACCCAAATTATTGCTGGCCGATGAACCAACCGGCAATTTAAACTCCAAGCATGGGGAGGATGTAATGCAGCTGTTTTCGCAACTCAATAAGCAGGAGGGGGTTACCATCATCCAGGTAACTCATTCCGAGAAGAATGCGGCCTACGGCTCGCGTATCATTAACCTGCTCGATGGCAGGGTGGAAACCCAAAATGCACCCATCCTCGACTTTAGATAGTTGATGCTATCCTGTCAGTCATTCGTCGTGTTTTTTGTGCACTTTATGCTTTGATCGCAACCGATCATCTCTTTGTTTTAGTAGTTTTTAACATTATCCTCCCAAAAAACGGTCGTAATTTTGGGTTAAACGGATCATCCTTCCATTATTCATTAAATCTTTTTTATGACTAGGGGAAAATATTCTACAGGTTGTCTTATTAAAAAAAGGCTCTTTCCGTTGGATCAGCAAATTAATATGGATGGAAAGTACCGGTTATTAAAACACGGATATACGCTGGCCTGTGGTATAACATTTACATATAAGAATTAAAATATAACTACTAAAGCAACCTTTATGAAAACCAAAAGCATTGACGTAGTAAATGGCATCAGCAAAAAAGATTTCAAGGATAAATACTTTAATCCACAAAGGCCTGTGGTGATAAAGGGCCTGGCAGATAAGCATGCGGCAGGCAACAAATGGACCATCGATTATATTAAAAATGTGTGCGGCGACGTGATGGTGGATGTATTTGACAACAGCAATAAAAACAGTGCCTCTGCTTTTACCACCCCCGATCTGAAGATGCGTTTTGCGGATTATGTGGACACGATTGTGGAGAACAAACCCACTTCGTTGCGTATGTTCCTGTTCAATATGTTTAAAGAGCGGCCGCAGCTTCGTAAAGATTTTCCGTGTCCCGATATGTTTCATGGCATATTGGGCCGCGTGGGCTTTATGTTTTTTGGCGCCCAGGGCATTAAGGTAAGGATCCACCAGGACATGGACATGTCTAACGTAATACTGACACAGTTTTACGGCCGTAAAAAAGTGGTGCTGGTGCCTCCGCAATATTCCGACCTGCTGTACAAGCTGCCCTACAACACACACTCGCTGGTTGATCTTGATAACCCCGATTATGACAAATATCCCGGCCTCCGTTATATTGAAACATACGAGTGCATGCTGGAACATGGTGACTCGGTATATATGCCCAGCGGTTACTGGCACTTTATTACCTACGTGGATGGCGGCTTTTCTGTAAGCTACCGCAAGCTGGCACACAATTTTTCGATGAAGCTCAAAGGCTTGCTGAGCTTAACGGTGTACATGCCGTTTGACAAGCTGATGAATAAAATAATGGGACCAAAATGGCTTATTAAAAAAGAAAAAATGGCAGAGGCCAAAGCCAACCGGGCCATTAAAAAAATAAAAGATGGCTTTGACAAGCGCGTTAACGTGCAGCTGCAGCATCAGCACTGATTTTGTTTTTGGTTTATGTTTACGAAGAACGGCCCTTGTGGCCGTTTTTTATGGCCACATAGAATTCAGCATTTAAATCAAGGACGCTTTGATGCATGCGAAAGTCAGGACATGAGCATTTGGTAGATTATTGCATGACTTGAGTGGCTGGTGCGAGGCTCTTTGCTAATCTTTCGCTTTTGAATAATTTAAGCGAAAGATTATGATCAAAGAGCCGGCTCAAAGCGGCCGTAGATTTTAGCTGAATTCTATGCAGCCTTGATTTTTTGTTACTTTTTGATCAAGCAAAAAGTAATTGTCAATATGCTATTACCCTCGTTTCAGTTACCAGGAAACAGGTAGCCTGCTCCTTTTTTTCCATCATATAAAGCCCGGTCAGGCTTCCAAAAGCCGGCAGTATAAAATGCGGGCGGTTAAGATAAAAACAAGGCAGCTTTTCGGTTTGCCGGGCAGCACCATAGATCCTGAGCCCGGGGTGCAGGTGCCCGCAAAAATTTAATTTTACCGGATCCTGGAGCGGGTGGTGTGAAAAAATAAACTGTGATTCTTCAAAAATTTCCGTTTTTGCCAGGTTGCCGATCCTGTAATTTTTTTCATCCAGGATGTCGTGATTGCCTTCCACCAGAATAAACCTCTTTTCGGCATGTTCGTGCAGCAAGGCTTTGAACCAAAGCCACTCCCTGTTATAATCGCTGTGAAACAGGTCGCCTAAAATAAGCACGGTTTTCGGTTTCCAAACGTTGAGCAGGTAATTCAACAGGTCAAGGTCTCTGAGCTTGCTTTGCTGTGGCATGGCAATGCCCTGCCGGCGGAAGTGAGAGGTTTTGCCCAGGTGCAGGTCGCTCAGTATCAGCTGTTCGTGTTGCGGCCTGTATGCCGCCTTTTGAGGCAGCAGGTAAAAGGGCTCACCTTCCAGTGTCAACTCATAGTGCAAAGGGTTCATGATTGCAGCGTTTTTAGGATCTTGTCAATACGGGTCTGCATGTCTTCGTTGCTAAAGCGCTCTCGCAAACTGTCCACCAAGATAGGGAAAGAAAAGGGTGTAGGCTTTTCGGGATGCGTTACCACTGTTTTTTGAGAGGCTATGCGTGCAAAGGCGCTTTGCATGCGTGTGATCTCCAGCTGAAAATCCAGCACCTCGTCAAACGCCTGACGCAGGAGCAGGTTGTTTTTATCGTAATCGTTAAACACCTTAAAAAACAATTGGGAAGACGCCTGCAGGTGGCTCGTTTTTTTTGGTTTGCCCGGGTAGCCCGTAAAAATAAGGCCTGCAATGGTGGCAATGTCGCGAAACTTACGGTTGGCCATTTCGGTGGCATTCATACTTTTTAAAGCATCCTCGTATAAAAAATCCGGCGAAAACAAGTTATTGTCCAGCACCGTTTCAATGTCCACCTCCTTGTCGCTCAGCAGCTCAAAGCCGTAATCGTTCATGGCAATGGAAAATGTGAAGCGCTGCAATAAACCGATGCGATGTGCTAAAATGGCCGCCATCCCTTCGTGCACCAAACGGCCTTCGAAAGGATAAACAAATAAATGATAGCCGTCGCGGGTTTTAAACTGTTCTATCAGCAGTTCGTCTTTACCGGGCAGGTGCGATACGCGAGCCTGCAGATCGAGCAGGGGAGCCAGCTGCTTCAGCTCTTCGGCCGTACGCCGGTTGTGCACATAATCGTCGAGCTGCCGGCGGATGCTTTGCGACAGCTGGCCCGATAAGGGCAGCCGCCCGCCCAGCCACGAAGGCACTTTCCCGTTTTTTTGTTTGCTTATCCGCGTGCGGGCTTCCATGTCTTTGATCGTTACCAGTTCCAGGTTGCGGCCGCTGAACCAAAATACGTCGCCGGGCTGCAGGCGCGATAAAAAATATTCTTCCACCACGCCCAGGTTTTTGCCGCTCATGAGTTTTACCTTCAGCATGGCATCGCTCACAATGCTGCCTATGCTCAGGCGGTGGCGCATGGCAATGGCCCGATCGGTCACTTTATAAACATTATCTTCAACCACCACTTTATGAAACTCATCATACGCTTTCAGCGACGAGCCGCCGGTGGTGATAAAATCGAGGCACCAGTTAAATTCTTCGGGAGCAAGGCTTTGGTAACAATGGGTGCTTTTGATCTCGGCAAATACCTGCTCGGCGTAGAAACCGTTTGACACGGCCAGTGTTACCAGGTATTGGATCAGCACATCAAAGGAGCGAATGTATGGGATACGGTTTTCCATCATCTGCTCATGAATGGCATATTTGATGGCACTTCCCTCAATAATTTCGAGCGAATTGGTAGGGGCAAAATAAATTTTACTGAGAGCTCCCGGGTGATGGCCGCTGCGGCCTGCCCGCTGTAAAAACCGGGCGATGCCCTTTGCCGATCCGATCTGAATCACGGCATCCACCGTTTGAAAATCAACCCCCAGGTCGAGGCTGGATGTGCAGATAACGGCCTTGAGCCTGCCATCGTGCAGGCTGTCTTCCACCCATTTACGGGTGGAGTCGCTCAATGAGCCGTGGTGTAAAGCAATGTGCCCGGCCAGGTGCGGCGCTTCTTCAAGCAGGCGCTGATACCATATTTCGGCCTGCGAGCGTACGTTCACAAAAATCAGCGTGGTGGTGTTGCTGTTTATGACCGGCACAATTTTAGGCAGCAGCTGAATGCCCAGGTGTCCGGCCCAGGAGTATTTTTCCACCACATCGGGAAAAAGCGTTTCGATCTTTAATTTTTTATCGAGGCCTGATTTGATAGTAACGGCCTGAGGGTTGTTGCCGAGCAGTATGCTTCGCGCTTCTTCCATATTGCCAATGGTGGCCGAAATACCCCACACTTTTAAATTTGGATTAATGGCTTTTAAGCGCGATAAGGCCAGCTCGGTTTGCACGCCGCGCTTGCTGCCCATCAGCTCGTGCCATTCGTCGACAATCACAAATTCAAGGCCTTTGAAAAATTTATCATAGTCTTTAGTAGCCAGTATCACCTGTATGCTTTCGGGCGTGGTTACCAATGCATGAGGCGATTTTTTCAGCTGCCTGGCTCTTTCAGCAGGGCTGGTGTCGCCGGTGCGCAAGGCTACCTGGTAATTAAGGCCAAGGTCTTTCGAAACCCGCTGGGTAGAGAGCAGGATCTCTTTGGATAGGGCCCGCAGGGGAGTGACCCATAAACAATGCAGGCCGGTGTCTTTTGGCTTTCGTTTAGGAGGATTGGTTTTATAATACTGCTCGAGCACGCCAAACCATAGGGCATAAGTTTTGCCGCTGCCGGTGGGCGAATTCAGAAGGCCGCTTTTCCCCTGGGCAATGGCATTCCAAACCTCCTTCTGAAAAGGAAAGGGTTTCCAGCCTTTTTGTTTGAACCATTGGGAAGCGATGCTCATGAGGGAAATGTTGAATTTTAAATGCTAAATGTTGAATTGACTATTATCATAATGTGCAAGGTACAATGTACATTGTACAACGTACCCTGTCTAAATTGAGTGAATGAGTTGCATCAGATCCTCCTTCGTATTGATTTCCTCTTTCTTCTTGTCTTTTCGCCAGCGTAGAATGCGTGGGAACCGAAGGGCAATGCCGCTTTTATGACGTGGTGAGGCATTAATACCTTCAAACGCCAGCTCAAACACCAATTCGGCTTTTACGCTTCTTACCGGGCCAAATTTTTCGAGCGTGTTTTTTTTGATCCAGCTGTCCACTTCCAGTATCTCATTGTCGGTGAGCCCGCTGTAGGCTTTGGCAAATGGCACCAGCTCGCCTTTATCCCACACGGCAAAGGTATAATCGGTATACAGGTTGGCCCGCCTGCCGTGACCCGCCTGTGCGTAGATAAGCACCGCATCCACCGTATAGGGGTCAACCTTCCATTTCCACCATTTGCCCCGCCGTCGCCCGGTTTCGTAAACACTGTCGCGGTGTTTCAGCATCAGGCCTTCGCAACCCAGCTGCCGCGATTCGTTTCTCAGCTCTTCCAGTTCTTCCCATCGCTCTGCCGTTAATACAGGCGACAGCTTCAGTATTTCCTGCGGATGATCGCTTATCAATTTCTCCAGCAGCTTCCTCCGTTCGTGCAGCGGCCTCATACGAATGTCTTCACCCTTGTATTCAAGCAGGTCGTAACACATCAGGCACAAAGGCACCTCCTGCAATATTTTTTTCGAAATATTTTTGCGTCCTATCCGCTTTTGCATGTCGTTAAACGACAGGATCTTCCCGTCGCGGAAAGGAAGCACCTCGCCATCCACAACCATGCCGTCAGGTAATAAATTCTTCAATGGCTGGAACTCGATAAACTTTTCGGTCATCAGCTCTTCGCCACGGCTCCAGATATTTAACTCGCCATTCCGTACAATCAGCTGCCCGCGAATGCCATCGTATTTGCGTTCAATCACCCAATCGCCCACGGGTCCCATGTCGGAAAAAGGAATGTCCAGCTGGTAGGCCAGGTAAAACGGGTAGGGCTTTGAATGGTCCGAGCTGCCAGTATCGTTCAGCAGCAGATCTTCGAGGGTGTTTGTAACCGGTGTCCAGTTTCCCATTAAGCGATGGGCCACCACACGCTCATCCAGGCCATATGCTTTGGCCAGCGCTTTAAACACCAGTTGCTGCGATACGCCTACACGGAAGCTGCCGGTAATAAGTTTGTTGAATACAAACAATTCTTCACGGGTCATGCTTTTCCAATAAGCATATAGCCACGCTTTTTTTTCTTCATCCGGTTTGGCGGGCAGCTCCACAATTTCGCGCATCACCGTATCCAATTCTTTTTCCGAAACACTTTCATCGTTTGGAATTAAAAGACTGATGGTTTCTGCCAGGTCGCCCACCACGCTGTACGATTCTTCGAAGAGCCACGCCGGAATACCAGCCAGCCCGGTAGCCCACTCCCTCAGTTCGCCGGTGCGGATGGGCCTTTTGGGCCGCCGGCCTGTGAGCAGCGCAATGGTCCACAGGGCGTTGCTGGCGTTACTTTGATTAAAGTACGTAGCCATCGCCCCGATCTTTTCGTTGGTTTTAGTGGTGCTGTCCAGCTCTGTATAAAGAATGGTAAAGGCCTTCATGAGGCTGCCTCCTCTTCTGTTCCTGTGCTGCGCTCTATTTCGCTGGCCTCGCCTTCAAAAAGGGTTTCCACTTCTACGGCATTTAGGCCATAGCGTTCGCGCAGCCACCGGGCATAAACGGTTTTATAGCCATGCGTTACATAAATGTTCTCGGCACCGGTAGCTATTACGGCATCGTTCAGCCCCTGCCAGTCGGCATGGTCGCTCATGGCAAAACCCGCATCGGCATTGTTGCGCCGGCGCGCACCACGCAGCTGCATCCAACCGCTGCATATGGCCAGGCGGTATGGTTCAAACCGTCGAAGCCAAGGTGTACCCAACGCCATAGAGGTGGCCAGCACTACACCCGGATTCAGCTGGTCTTTTTTAAAACCGGGATCAAAGCAGATGTAAGGCGAATTGTCGAAACCCAGTGCCGCATTGGTATTATAAATGGTGCTGTGCAATAAAACCGGCAAATCGGTTTGCAGGCCTTTTAAAAGGCGCTGGGCTTTGCCCAGTGCGTATCCAATAATTACGGAGTTAAAACCCTGGCCGGCATTGTGAGCCACCCAGCGGTTGAGCTGTGCGTTCACTTCTGCTGCCTCAGGAAAATTATAAACAGGCATGCCGAACGTGGATTCGGTAATAAAATGCTGGCATTTTACAGGTTCAAACGGAACGGTATATCCGTCGGCTTTTACTTTGTAATCGCCCGATACCACCCATATTTCGCCCTGGTGCTCGAGCCGCACCTGTGCCGAGCCTATAATGTGCCCCGCCGGATGCAGGCTGATGCGCACACCGTTAATACTAACAGGTTCATTGTAATTAAGTGTTTGCAGCGAAATAGCACCCAGCCGGTGCCTGAGAATAAATTCAGAATCACGGTGGGCCAGGTATTCCTTGCTTCCCCAACGGGCATGGTCTGAGTGGGCGTGAGTGATAATGGCCTTATTGACAGGTTTCCATGGATCGATGTACACATCGGCCTGCCGGCAATAAATACCCTTGTTTGTAAATTGTAAAAGCACGCGGTTAATAACAGCTGTATTTAAAAATAGTTGTAATTATTGGTAGATAAAAATGCATTAAAACCGAAATGTAAAACATTGGCACACAGTTTGGCAAACTATAGGAATATAAAAACCAAAGCCATGATACGATTATTGATATTCCTGTTGTTTGTTTGCTGCCGCACGGCTTATTCGCAAATTCCCGAAAAGCAGGGTGAGGATGTGAGCCTCGACCCTAAACAGGTGCCCGCAGTGGCCGTACAGAATTTTACGTCTCAAAATCCCAACGCCACGCCTGCCTGGCGCATGGATGGCCAAAACTACCGCGCCAGCTATGTGGATCCGCAATCGAAGCTCGGACGCATTGTGGTGTATGATAAGAATGGGAACGTAGTGCGCACCGAAAATGAGGTGGATAATGCACACTATCCATCGTCTATCGGCGACTATTATTCTGAGAAATATCCCGGCGAAACTTACCAGGTATGGCTCACCGATGAACAGGATGGGGCAAAAGCCTTGTATTATACCAACCGCAACGCTGAAACCATTTGGTTTGATAAGAACGGTAAGATCATGCCCGCCCAAAAGGCCAGGAAGAATATTAAGAAAGAGCCTGAAAAGAAATAATCGGTGTTTTTAAACCGGGTGGCATGCGGTTTGAAAACCCCGGTGAAAAGCATTATGATATACCAGATTATTGACCTGCCGCCAAACATGGTGGGATTCAGGGCTTCGTGGGAAGTGACCCAAAAGGATTTTGACGAAGTGGTGATTCCTTGCGTACAAAAACATGTGGAAAAAATGGGACAACTGAACTATCTGCTGGTGTTAAACACTTCCATCAAAAATTTTACGATCGGGGCCTGGTTTAAAGACGCCATTATGGGACTTAAACATTTGTGCAAGTGGAAAAGAGCGGCCATTGTTACCGATTCAACAGCTATAAAATATTTTACCGCTATTTTCAGTGCGGTGGTGCCAGGCGAATTCAGGACCTATACGCATGAGCAGCTAAAACGCGCTATTGACTGGGTTTCGGGTGGCGCTGCCGGTCATTCGCTCAAAGAAAGTGAAGCGCGCTGAGCAGACTTATTACAGTTAATGTTGAGTGGCAGGTCGAGCGGACTTGTTCCGAACTCGCTTCGGGAGTCGAGCCCTAAACTATCGGCTACACGTCTCGACTCCCGAGCCAAGTAGGGGCAGGTTTGGCTCGAAGAAACAACTTAGTTTAAGGATTCAGGTTTAACTGCAAAAGGATACTCCAAACCTATTCAGATCTTGCCCGTTTCTACCCCCGTTTTATAACGTTTTCTAGCACAAAGTTTTATATATAAGGTCGGGAGACCGGATCCCGGCAAACCGTTTAAAGGCTTGACTGCTGAGCAACATACACAGGTGAAAACCCACCGCCGTTTAAGAATTATTTTTTTAAAGCTGCTGTTATGGCTTCTGCTTTTGCCTGTTATCCTGCTTATTATTTCCTTTGCTGCTCTGCAGATTCCCCGGGTGCAAACCTACCTGGCTCATAAAGCCGTAAATTATGCGAACCAAAAAAGCGGTGCAAAGATATCGCTTAAAAAAATATCAATAAGCCTTAGCGGCCACGTCGAACTGGAAGAGCTGTTTATTCCGGGTACAAAAGCCGATACATTGTTTTACTGCGCCGGTATGCAGGCGGGTATCAATATAAGAGCGCTTTTTTCGAAGAGGGTTGAGCTGAGCCGTGTGGTTTTTAAAACCCTTACTGCACATATTCACCGCAATGCATCGGGCTTTAACTTCGATTACCTTATCCGCACGTTTAACAGTGGTAAAAAGAATAAAGCCGCCGTGGCCGATTCATCCGCCGGCTGGCAGCTCTCCCTGAAACAAATCGATCTTAGTAAGATTTATGCCACCTATTACGACCAGTCGCTGGGTATGGATGTTGTTTTACGCCTTGGAAATTTAAATACCTCCATTCAGCACTTTGACCTTGCGCATCACCAGATCGATGTGGGGAATGTGAAGCTGGACTCGGCCTTTTTTTCGCTGGTGCAGTTCGAGGGGCTTGTTAAGGATACTGCAGCTTCTGGTACAAACAAGTTCCAGCTGAGGGTTTCGGATATTGATCTGCAACACGTAAGCGCCATATACCAGAACAAAATAGCCGGCATGAACATGAAGGCCGACATTGGTCTCCTGGATTTACAAGTGAAGGCGATGGATCTGCTGAAACAAAGCTTTGATGTTGATAAAGTATTATTGCAACATAGCAGCTTTGTGTATACGCAGCATGCAACCATTCGTAAAGCAGCGAAGGATACCGGCTTGATCACAAAACCTGCCGGCTGGAACGTGCGGGTGAAAAAGCTGGACCTGGAAAATAACCTGTTTGGATACAGCGATGAGCGGCAGCCGGAGGCAACAGCCGGGATGGATTACGCACACCTGCTGGTGAAACAAATAACTGCCGGAGCCCGTGATGTTGAAGTTAACCCTTACAGGATCAACGGGGAGGTTAACCATATGAGCCTTACGGAAAAGAGCGGGTTTGTATTAAAAAAGCTGAAAGGAGAGTTTGTTTATGACACGGTACACATACTGGCATCGTGTCTTGAGCTGGAAACTCCCCAAAGCGCCGTTTACGGACGATTGGGCGTGGGCTTTCGTTCGATAGACAGCATTGTGAAACCGCTGGGCGATCTGCTGGTGGACGCCAGGCTGGATCAAACAACAATTGCGGCCAATGACATTGCTTTTTTTGCACCGGGTGTTTTTAATTCGGTTTACCTGGCAAAGCACAGCCAAAGCCTTGCTCACCTAAATGGAATGGTGCAGGGAAAACTGGATGCCTTGCGTATTTCCGGTTTTGAGGTATCAGACGGCCAAACCCTGGTGAAACTGAATGGCAACATCGATCACGTATTGAGCCCCCGGCAAATGTATGTGCGGCTTTCTGATATCCGGGTATCGGGATCGCGTACCGGGGTTTACAGCTGGATCCCGGATTCGTTGATCCCGGGGGCTGTTCAGTTGCCGGAGCAATTCAGCCTGAAGGGCTCCTTTACGGGCTATATTAAAAATTTTGATGCAGAATTGTTTGCCAGCACCTCTTTTGGTGATGCGCGGGCCGTAGTTAAAATGCAGCCGTCTGTGGGCAATCGTTTACAGCCGTACCACGCACAACTCGATACCAGGGATTTTGACCTGGGCAAGCTTCTGAAGCAGCCTGCCACGCTGGGGCCTGTAACAGTAAGAGCCGTAGTGGATGGAAGTGGCATGGATACCAGTATGGATGCCAGTGTAAAGCTCAGTGTCGAAAAAGCCTGGTTGAAAAGCTATGACTATCGGAATATCATGTTGTCGGGCCGGCTGGTAAAACGTTTGTTTAATGGCAGCATCAGTGCTTCAGACCCCAACCTGTCTTTTGTTTTTGATGGCAATGTTAATCTCGATCCCCGCTATCCGGCCGGAACGTTTACGCTGCAGCTCCATGGCGCCGATCTGAAGGCGTTGCATGTAACAGAAGAAGATGTGAGGCTGAGCGCAACTGTAGTATCTAATTTACAGGATAGCAGCCGGAAGAACATAACCGGTACGGCAAAAATTGCCAATCTGGTTTTATTGCGAAACAATAAAAAATACCGGCTCGATTCGTTGGTGATTGTTTCTGAACAAAAAGACAGCGTTTCTGAGATCAGCATCCGTTCAGAAATTATGAAAGCAAATGTAAAAGGTAATGTTAACCTTGCCAGGCTGCCGGCTACATTCATGCGGCAGCTCAACAGCTACTTCCGTTTGCCGGACAGCAGCCGGCAAAGCCAAACTGCGGAACAGGATTTTACTTTCGACCTGGCGCTTACCGACCCTTCCATGCTTTCGGCAAATGTTATTCCCCGGCTGGAACGGATAACGCCTGCCACGCTCAAAGGCTCTTACAACAGCAGGAGCCAGAAACTGCTTGTAACGGCCAGTGTGCCTGAAGTAAAATACAATGGGATTAAAATGGATAGCCTGAGGCTGGAAGTAAATTCAGACAAGGAAAAGCTGACCTGCGGGCTGTATA
Source organism: Bacteroidia bacterium (assembly GCA_044221905.1). Classification (GTDB taxonomy): domain Bacteria; phylum Bacteroidota; class Bacteroidia; order B-17B0; family Aurantibacillaceae; genus Aurantibacillus. Next base: position 49,668 of record JBGAOE010000001.1, on the reverse strand, counting down.
TTACCGAGCTTTCGAATAAAAGCCTGAAAACAGAAAACCTTTCGCTGACGGGGGAGCTTAAGAATAACACACTGAGCTTCCAGCTAAACACAAACAAGGACGATAGCACCCGGCTTCTGGCCATTGGTGGCTCTGTTAAGAGCCTGGAGGGGAAAAGCTATGCCCTGCATTTTAACCCGGAGCTTGTTTTTAATGCAGAGTCCTGGCAGATTGACCCGGCCAATGCGCTTGTTTTCTCTAAACAGGGGATGTATGTGAGCGCACTGGCGATTAACGGAGGCAATGCAAATATCACCATAAACAGCGCGCAAAAAGCGCCGCAGGCACCGCTTGAGCTGCGTTTTCACAATTTTGAGCTGGCTACGGTTTCCAAGATCCTCGAAAACAACAATGAGCTGCTCAGGGGAAAAACAGACGGAAGCATCACTTTTGAAAAACGCAGCAATGCCACGGCTTTTAGCTCCGATCTTGTGATCAGCAACCTGTCGTTTAAGGGAGCGCCCATTGGCACTGTAAAATTAAAAGCCGATAATTTTGAAGCTGCGCAAAAATACCGGATGAGCCTGGCCATTGATGGAAGCGGCAATGAAATAAATGTTAACGGTTTCTATACTGCCGGACAAAACAGTAGCATAGACTTTGTGCTGAATATAAACCGCCTGGAGATGGCCGCCATTGAGCCCTTTACATTTGGGCAGGTGTCGCGCATGTCGGGCTGGCTGGATGGCACCTTGAGCATAAAGGGAAGTACGGCTAAACCAAATGTTAGTGGCGCTCTGGACCTTCACAAGGCGGCTTTCCGGCCCCGGATACTGGATTCGTACCTGCTTATTCACGAAGGGAGAATAGCCGTTACCGGGCAAAAAATCCGCTTGAACGAGCTGGCGGTGTTTGATTCGCTCACCAACAAAGCCACGGTGAACGGTTTTATGGACATTCACGATCTGAGCCGCATCACCGCCGATCTGCAGGTGAGAACCGATAATTTTCTGGCGCTTAATACCGACCGGCGCGACAATCCATTGTATTATGGCCGGGTGTTTCTCGACAGCGACATCCGGCTGCGGGGCCCTCTTAAGGCACCGGCGCTTGACGTGAAGGCCCGCATCAACCAAGGCTCGTTTATTACTTATGTGAGGCCGGAGAACCTGGTGACAAAAAACGAGAGCAAAGGGATTGTGGAGTTTACCGACAGCCTGCGCCGCGATACCACCATTATGATGCGGCTTAATGATTCTATTCGAGGGCTATCGGGCATGACCGGTATTGAGTTGAACGCAAACATAAGCTTTGACAGAACAGTGCAGCTCAAAATGCTGGTGGACCAGGAAAGCGGCGATTCGCTTTACGTGACTGGCGGCGGTACGCTTGATTTTAACCTTGACCGCAGTGGTAAAACAACGCTCACAGGTAAATATCGTATTAATGATGGAGGCTACCACCTGGGCATCAGCAATGTGGTGAAGCGCAATTTCAGAATTGAAAAAGGAAGCTCTGTCAGCTGGTCGGGCGATGTGATGGATGCTTATGTGGATCTGAAAGCGGTGTACACGATCAAAACTTCTCCCATTGACCTGGTGCAGGATGAGGCTTCGGCCATGAGTGAGCTGGAGCGTAACAAATACCGTAACCTGCTCACATTTAATGTATATCTTAAAATGACCGGTTTTATCTCTTCGCCCGATATCAGCTTTGATATTCAGCTGGCTCCCGGCGACCGCGGGGCGCTTAACGGAACCATTAACAGCAAGCTGGCGCAGCTGCGCGAGGATGAGACCGAGCTGAACAAGCAGGTATTTGCTTTATTAACGCTCCGGCGGTTTATTGGCAATAACCCGTTGGATAATGGCAGCGACGGCGGCGGCTTTTCTTCGGCCTCCCGCTCGAGCGCCAGCAAGGTATTAACCCAGCAGCTCAGCACGCTCTCTGATAAATATGTGAATTTTGTGGATCTCGATCTGGGCGTAAATTCTTTTGAGGATTATTCCACCGGGCAGGAGCAGGGCCGCACACAGCTCCAGGTAAGCGTATCGCGGCAGATCCTCAACGATAAAATAACCGTGCGGGTGGGCGGCAACGTGGAGCTGGAAGGCGAGCGGGCACAGCAGAACAACGCCAGCGATGTGGCCGGAAATATAAGCATTGATTATAAGCTCACAAACGACGGCCGGTATAAGCTCAAGGCCTTTAGGGAAAACCAGTACGAAAACCCTATAGAAGGCGAGCTCACCAAAACCGGCCTGGGTCTTATTTATACCCGCAATTACAATACGCTGAAAGAGCTTATTTCAAAACCGGTTAAAAAGAATAACACCCAATGGCGAAAATGAAACCATACCTGTATCTTTTTGTAGCGTTATTATTGCTGAGCAGCTGCAGGGTGGTAAAGTATTTGAAGCCCGGCGAAGAGCTTTATACCGGTGCCACCGTTCACGTAAGCTCTGCCGACAGGGTGAATAAAAAGGCTATAAAAAAAGAGATGGAGGAGATCCTCCGTCCTAAGCCCAATCAAACCATTGCCGGTATCCGCTTTAAATTATGGTTTTATTATAAAGCCGGTGCTGATGCCCGCAAGGGCTTTAGAAAATGGCTGAAGAATAAAGCCGGTGAGCCACCTGTGTTTTACAACCCGCAAACGCCACCGGCCATATCCGATATTATGGTGAACCGCTTGAATAACCTTGGATACTTTGATGCAGAGTCAAAGTATACGGTGAACTCAAAACATAAAAAAGTCACGGTAAGCTACAGCGTTACTGTAAGCCGGCCGTATACCATTAAAAGAATAATTTTTCCGGACAGTGCCGATCAGCTTACGCTCAAAATTAAGGAATCGCAGCCGGAAAGTATTCTGAAAGAAGGGGCGCAGTACAGCCTCGACCAGGTGAAAGCGGAACGGATGCGGATAGATGCCTATTTGAAGAACGAAGGCTTTTATTATTTTAATGCCGATTACCTGCTGTTTAAGGCAGACAGCACGCTTGGCGATAAATTGGTGGCGCTGAAGCTGCAGGTGAAGAGCGATGTGCCCGAACGGGCCACCCGCCGGTATTATATCAACAAGGTATATGTTTTTCCGTCGGGTGCTGCCCGCGATAGCAGCAAAGCCGGGAATGATACGCTGCGGGCAGACGGGTTTTATTATATCGACAACGACAGTAATTTTCACGCCAACGCTCTTTTGCGTTCGGTATTTATACGCCCCGGCGATGTATACAGCCGTAAAAATTATAATATCACGCTGAGCCGGCTAATGGGAATGGGAGTGTTTCGTGTGGTGAACATTCGCTTTAATGATACGGTAATAAACGGACAGGGCCGGCTGGATGCGTACATTCGCATGGCGCCGCTGCCAAAACGCTCGCTGCAGGTGGAGGTGGAAGCAGTTACCAAATCGAACAATTACACCGGGCCGGCGCTTACGCTCAGTCTTAAAAACAGGAACCTGCTCCGTGGTGCCGAGCTGTTTTTGTTTAATCTGAACGGTAATTTTGAAACCCAGTTTACCGGCGTGCAAAAGGGATTTAATTCGTACGAACTGGGAGCCAATACGCAGCTTTACCTTCAAAAATTTGTAGCGCCTGTTGCTATTCGCAATGTATCGAGCGTGTTTGTACCCCGCACCAAGTTCGACCTGGGTTTTCGCACCCTTAACCGCGTGCTGTATTTCAGCATGAACGCCATTAATTTTTCGTATGGCTATACCTGGAAGGAGACCCGGCAAAAAGAGCATGCCTTTAATCCGCTGGCCATTAACTTTGCGCGGCTTACGCGCACCACCGGCGCGTTTGATGCGCTGCTGAGCGATAATCCCTTTCTTAAAAAAAGCTTCGAGGAGCAATTTACCATTGGGGGCAATTATGCTTTTACCTACAACTCGCTGGTAGGCTCGGTGCGGCGGCACCAGTATTATTTTAACGGCATGGTGGATGTTTCGGGCAACATGCTCTCGCTGGTGCAAAGCCTTATTTATCAGCGCCGGCCCGGCGACGCCGATCCCTTTCTGCTGTTTGGCTACAAGTATTCGCAGTATTCGAAATTTTCTACCGACGGCCGGTATTATTTCATTATTAATAAAAACAGCAAAATTGCCACGCGCATCATTGCCGGGGTGGGCATGCCTTATGGCAATTCAAGCACCATGCCTTATGTAAAACAATTTTTCAGCGGCGGGTCCAACAGCATACGTGCTTTTTTGCCACGCACGGTGGGGCCGGGCACTTATCAAACACCCGATAGTCTTTTTGGAAAAACATTTCTCGACAAGTCGGGCGATATAAAACTGGAAGGAAACATCGAATACCGCTTTACCATTGTGAGCGTGCTTAAAGGCGCCCTGTTTGTGGATGCCGGCAATGTATGGCTGATGCGTAAAAACGATGCGTTGCCGGGTGGTGAATTTAACCGGGATAGCTTTTACAAACAGCTGGCCGTGGGTACGGGCTTTGGCCTGCGGGTCGATCTGAGCTTTTTTATTCTTCGTTTCGACCTGGGCATGCCCCTGCGAAAGCCTTACCTGGCCGAAAACAAGGGCTGGGTGCTGCGCCAGGTTAACTTCGGGCAGCGCGGGTGGCGCCGGCAAAACCTGGTATTGAACATTGCCATTGGTTACCCGTTCTGAAAATGGAAGTGTCGTTGGTTAATTATCGATGGTTGCATCGGGAATTATTTTGTTGATGGCAGCCTTTGTGAGCTTCGTAAAATGCCGTATCAACACTATTGCCAGCAGGCCCTGCGCAACACCTGTTACTTCAAAAATAACATCGTTGGGCATTTCGTACATGCCCGGTGGAAAGATGCGCTGAAGGCACTGTGTATTTAATCCTGAAAAGAAAAGTATGTTTTTGAGCACGTGATTGTATAGCCCTTCGTAGCTACCTATAAATAAAATGGAAGCCAGTAGGATAATCGTCCAGTTAGCCCAGAATAAATAAGAACGCGATTTTTTTCGTAGTGCGCGATTCAGGATAAAAACCAAAAAAATTACGGGGACGCTTAAAAATAAAACGTGTGACCGCCAGGGCGTTTTATAAATAATACTGCCATACAAATGGTGCAGCGAGGTAAGAATCATAATCAAATGGCTGTAAGTGTTTGCTTTTGTTTGTTCGTGTTGCATTAAGTTATTCATAATTCTGTTAATTTTATGGGCAAAGTTATCGCGGCACAACCCTGGCAACAAGTAGTTACCGGATGGTAACCAGCGGTTATTTTTGTTAAACTCTTTTAAATCTGCATTATGAATGGATACGACGCGCATTTCTGCCCGGTTAGCAAAACGCTTGAACTCATTAGCGGCAAGTGGAAACCGATTATACTTTACCTGGTTGAACACAACATTAACCGCTTTGGCCTGCTTCGGAAAAAAATGCCGCGTATTAGTAAAAAAATACTCACCGAGCAGCTCCGTGAGCTGGAAGAGCAGGGCCTGCTAAGTCGGGAGGTGAAGGTGAGCCGGCACCCGCAGGAAGTGTTTTATGCCTTAACGGATAGAGGCGTGTCGTTGCGCCGGTTGATTGACTCTGTTTTTTTGTGGGGCATGAACAACCTGCTCGACAGCGGATTGCGTGAGGAAGTGGAAATTTATGTGATTAAAACGCCTGCTTAATTATACATGCATCAGCAAATTGATCGTGGCACCATTGGGCTCTTTCACAAAAAAGCGCCTCACGCCCCAGGGCTCATTCGTAATGGGATACACAATCTCGTGGTTTTGTTTTTTTGCTTTTTCATACAAGCTGTCCACATCTGATACTTCCATTGATAAAAATACAGTACTGTTATCGGGTTCGCCTTTCTTATCGTATTTTAAAACACTTATTTGCGCCGTTGGGCTGGTTGCGGAGGCAAAAGTCAAAATCCAGCCCATGTCCATTACCAGCTCCATTTCCAGAAAGTCAACATAAAAAGACTTGCTTTTTTCAGGATCGTTTGAATAAATATTGGGAACGATACGGTGGATAATAGCGCTGCTTTTCATAGTTTACAGTAGATTGCGGGGTGTTAATTTGATAATTTAAATATAACCGATAATTGTTTCGGGCCTGTTTTTTTTTTTTGTTATTTGCTGCTGCATGAAAAAGTTACCTGCAAAACTCACCCTGTTTGCGATTACATCCGTGTTTGCGGCCTGCGGCAAGGAATATACCTGCTTTTGTAAGAGATATAATCCTGGCTCGGTAGAAGCGTTAGTTTACGAGGAAAAAAAGCTGACCAAAAAAAGAGCTGAAAAATGGTGTAAAAGCTATAACACCCCTCCATCGGCTTATGGTAAGATTGAGTGCGAGTTAAAATAAGGGATTACCGACGATTTACTACAAATAATAGCAATCAATTGCTACTTTTTGTGTCTAAATTAGTGCAATGGAAAGCACGCTCGATACTACAGCCACTGATTATATGCGCGGCCGTGGCGCTCAAATCAACACGGCCAATAAATACCTGCAAAACCGCTATGTGCAGGAGCATGTGGAGGGGATCGACGAGGAGTTTCTGCAAAAAGAAAAAACCGAGATCATTTACACCTTTCCAAAAACCATTATTAACAAGGTAGAGAGCACCGATATCGGCCTGGGCTACTCCATGAATCCTTACCAGGGCTGTGAGCACGGCTGTATTTACTGCTACGCCCGGCCCACGCACGAATACTGGGGCTATAGCGCCGGCCTGGATTTTGAGCGCAAGATCATCGTTAAAAAAAACTGCATCGAAGTGCTTGAAAAACATTTTAGCAGCAAGCGGTGGAAACCAAAGCCGATCATGCTGTCGGGCAATACAGACTGCTATCAGCCCGTTGAGCGGGAGATGGAGATCACCCGACGTATTTTACTTACCTGCCTAAAATATAAGCATCCTGTAGCCATTATCACCAAAAACACGCTCATTAAGCGCGATATTGACATACTGGCGCAGCTGGCGGAACACAACCTGGTGCATGTGATGGTTTCCATTACCGGTACCAACGAAAAAACGAGGCAGATCCTGGAGCCCCGTACGGCTACATACAATGGGCGCTTTGGCGTGCTCGAAACCTTATCCAAGTACAAAATTCCCTGCGGCGTGATGGTGGCGCCCATTGTGCCGGGAATTAATAATCACGAGATACCCGGTGTGATTGAACGGGCTGCAGCGGCAGGCGCACGCACGGCGGGCATTACCATTGTGCGGCTCAACGGGCCTAACGAAGAGCTGTTTAAAGACTGGCTGTATAAAAACTATCCCGACCGGGCCGATAAAGTGTGGCACCAGATACAGGATTGCCACGGCGGGAATGTAAACGACAGCCGCTTTGGCGTGCGCATGCGCGGCGAAGGCAAGATCGCCGAATCCATCATGCAGCTTTTTTCTGTATCCAAAGCACGCTTTATGAAAGAAACCAGCCGCTTTGAATTTAACTGCCACGATTTTAATTACCGGGCCAATGATATTCAGCTAAGCTTATTTTAGAGCGGCCTGTGTAACATCAAACCAGAAAAACTCCTTATTTAACAGCGGTCCAGGTAAAGAGAAGTAAAGCTATAAAGCCAATTGCAAGCAGCACCTGGATAATTTCCTGCCTGGTTTCCATGTCGTTTGATTCTGTCATACCGTGGATTTAAGCGTGCAATTTACCGGTATTTTTGTGATGGATGCCTGTCTTTTGTTAGTGTTACCTGCATTAATAACGTAAACTTTACCTGCATACAATTTGTTTACCAAGCTCAGGGCAACTCCATGTAATCTAATCCTTCTATCATCGGCGCTCTGAGTGTCTGCACCGAGAAGTAAACATCCTGACAAACAAATGGTAAAATCTTTCGATTTAAAAACCATACATTTATATTAAGTATAAAAAAGCTCAAAAAAGTAAAAGTTTATGTCACTAAGCATTTATGGTAAGCTACCGCGCGGTGAGCGTCTTAAAAGGATACAGGCATCGTCCAACTACAGGAACGGCTCTTTTCAAAACCTGTCAAAAACCAATGCCATGGCCGAGGATGCTTCCTTTTTTAAAACCCTGCGTGATTTTTTAAATAAGCCGGCCAATGTAAAACCACAGGCAATATTACCCTCTGTTAAAACCAATTTAAAAACGCTGAATAATGAGCAGCCGCAATTGATCTGGTTTGGCCACTCTTCGTACCTGCTTAAAATAAGCGGCCGTATTGTTTTGGTAGACCCTGTTTTTAGCGGCAATGCAGCGCCCATGTCGTTTATGGTAAAAGCCTTTAAAGGTGCAGATGTATACTCGGTGGAAGATTTACCGGCCATTGATATTTTGTTGCTAACGCACGATCATTACGACCACCTGGATTATAAAACCGTGAAACAGCTGAGAAATAAAGCAAAGCATGTGGTATGCTCATTGGGTGTGGGCTCACACCTCGAGCACTGGGGCTTTAAACCCGGCGCCATTACCGAGTTGGACTGGTGGGAAACCTATACAGATAAGGACTTTTCGATGACGGCTGCACCGGGCCGGCATTTTTCCGGTCGAGGTCTTAAGCGCGGGCAGTCGTTATGGTCAGGTTTTATTTTGAAAACAAAACATCATAATCTTTTCCTGGGTGGTGATTCGGGCTACGATACACATTTTAAAACCATTGGTGAAAAATATGGTCCTTTTGATCTGGCCATTCTGGAATCGGGACAATACAACAGCGCGTGGCCTCACATTCATATGATGCCTGAAGATACGGTGCAGGCGGCGGCGGATCTTAATGCCGGGCTGCTGTTGCCGGTGCATTGGGGCAAATTTACCCTGGCCATGCACGCCTGGGATGAACCTATTAACCGTGTGTTGAGAAAAGCTAAAGCGTTAAATATACCGGTAACCACACCCATGATCGGCGAGCCTTTGATATTGGGTAGCGCAGTGCCTGACACGAAGTGGTGGGAGTTGTAAAAGTAACGACACCTTTTTTAATAAAAAAACTGTTATGCTTTACGGTTGAATTTTTGACTTCACTCATGGTTTCCATTATGCTGAGTCGATAGCTATCGACTTGCCGAACCATGATATGGTAGGCTTGCCGAACATCCTTCGACAAGCTCAGGCTGACACGCTTTCAACGGTATAGGATACGGATTATAAAGGATATCAGAGCTGGAATTTCTGATTTTGACAAATTCTGTATTTTAGCTGCTGCAAGATGCCCATACCTCAAAACAAACAGGAGTTATTAAAAGCGCTGGAAACCACATCGCTGTTGCTGAAACAGGAGTTCGGCGCCATTCCTGTTTCTTTAGCGCGGAAGAAAAACATGCCGGGCCATGCCAAAGGGAGCCTGATGAGCGTGTGCGATCTGCTGGCCTATTTGATAGGCTGGGGCGAGCTGGTATTGAAATGGGATAAGCTAAAAGAAAACAACGCAACGGTTGATTTTCCTGAAACAGGTTATAAGTGGAACGAGTTGGGCCTTTTAGCACAAAAGTTTTATTCCGATCACGCTTCCAAAAGCTTTGAAGAGCTGGCAGTGCAATATGATAAAACCCTTGCTGCACTTGTTGCCCTGGTAAACCAAAAAACCAACCGGCAGCTTTACGGGGCGCCCTGGTATGAGCGGTACACCCTGGGGCGCATGATCCAGCTCAACACATCCTCGCCCTGGCAAAATGCAAGACTGCGCCTGCGCAAATGGAAAAAAGAAAACGCGGTTAAGTAAACGTTGGAGCATATTATTTTTTTTATAATTTTATTGCTTAAAACCCTAACCCATGAAAAAACTTATTTTTCTTCTCATCATTCCCGTAATTGCCTTTACATTTTCGGCCTGCTTAAAAGAAAACCATACAGTGCGATTCAGAAACAACTATAATTCAACGCTCACCAACATAGTGGCCGGCAATGCCCGGCTGGGCACTGTGACCCCCGGCCAGACCTCGGGCTATCAAAGCATTAATACAGGCAATTTTACCATAAGCGGCAGCGCCGCCAATGGCCAGGTATTGCAAGGCGGTGGCAGCATCAAAGGCAAAGGAAAGCACAAATGGACCATTACGCTCAACAGCAGTGGTGGCATCAGCATGGCGGAAGACAAATAATGGATTGCTGACTAGGACATAATCTTGCGTTTTTTGGCTGTTTGGCCAATGCTAGGCTTAAAAACCTTCTTATTTTTTGCAACCGGGCGAAATAATCCGCTAGACATGCCTGAACTCTTTACAACTGGCGTTTCAGCTCTGGTAAATCGATCAGTGGAATTAGGCGTTGGCAGGCTCTGTAAGAGTCCAATTGTTGCTATACGCGCGTTTACACTATTTAATAAGCACAAAAAAAATGTAAATTTGAAATAAACTGTTCAATTTCATCATGAAACCAATAAAATATATTGCATGCCTCGCCGGATTTTTTATACTTACCAGGTGCATTGCCCAGGAGGAGGGGGATGGAAAAGTTTGGCTGGGGCTTAATATTTCGACCTACCATTTTACAGTTCAGAATACGGAGCATTATCCAATGCCTTATTACAGTAAAAATATGCGCCAGGTGCCTTTCAAAGCGGGCCTTGATCTTAAAATAAAGTTGAACAAACGGCTGGGCCTGTCAACCGGCCTGCTGTTGGATGTAATGACGGCAAAAAATACGGAAACCCAGCAGGTTACCGACTGGAAGGGAAACCCCATCTATGAAATGAAATCTGTAAACAAGGTCCGGCAAATTTATCTGGAGGTGCCTGTAAGGGCCGATATGCGTTTCAGCAGCCGGAAGGTTGCCCCGCTTTTAACGATTGGCGCTGCGCCCCGTGTATTTTTGAAACAAAAATATACGTATACAAGCGACTATAAGGGCGTTAAATCCAGTTATTCGTTTGAAGATCACTTGCGGCTGGATGGCCCCTCGGAGCAACTCGACTGTTCGTTTCAGCTGGGCTTTGGTGTGGACGCCACGCTCAAAAAAATAAAACTGCAGGCTTTCCCCATGTATGAGTTTAGCTTTTTAGCAGGTACGCAGGCCAGGTATGGTCATAAAATTGGCTTAGCCCTATCGGCTTGCTATCAGCTCTAACCAATATCAGTACGTATGGCACTCGCTTCGGGCAGTTTTTTTGAGAGTAGGCTTAAAACCATTGTTGCTCTTTTATTACCGGCCGCCATTCTATATTTTAAAAGCATCTGGTTTGATTTTACCATGATGGACGAGCAGTGGATGATTGTAAAAAATGCAGATCTGCTGCACGGAAGCCAGGCTTTTAAGGATGCGTTTACAAAAGGTGTGGCAGGATTATACTACCGGCCGCTGCTTCTTGTGTCGTTTTTTTATGATTATGCCATTGGCAGGCTTTCGCCGCCGGCCTATCACCTTACAAACCTTGTACTGCACTTACTGGCCGTGTATTTGTTGTACCGCTTTTTGTGCCTCAATACCGTTCCGCAAAAAACCGCATTTTTTGCGGCGCTTATTTTTTCGGTTCACCCGGTTTTGATTCACGCCGTGGCCTGGGTGCCAGGCCGTAACGATATTCTGCTATGTGTTTTTACCTTGTTGTCGCTCAATAGTCTTGTACGGTATCTTCATTATGCCAGGCCACAACAGGGCATTGCGCACGTATTGTTTTTTATGGCAGCGCTTTTAACCAAAGAAAGTGCCGTTTTGTTGCCGCTTATGTTTGCAGCGTTTTATGGATATTATAAACGATCTACAGATAAAAAATTTATTTATTTTATTTTGGCATGGCTGGTGCTTGCCGTGGGCCTGGTGGTTGTGCGTGGGGCGGTAACCGGTCAGTCCTTGGCACCGGGCTCTTTAATATCGATGGCAATGATCAAAAACAGCGTTCCGGCCATGTTGCTGTACCTGGGCAAAGCCTTTTACCCTTTGCAGCTTTCGGTAATGCCCACGCTGGCCCAGGCATCGCTCATACCGGGCATACTGGCGCTGGCCACACTTCTTTTTCTTTTGTTTAAACGGGGGGTGGCCGATAAAAAAATGGCAGGCCTGGGTTTGCTCCTGTTTTTTACAATGCTTATTATTCCCGTTTTGTTCAGCGCTACCGAGCACTACGAGCATCGCATCTATACCTCTATGGTTGGCTTGCTGCTGTTTTTTACGCAGCTCAGGTTTAATTATTCATCCGCGTATTTTAAATACGCGCTTGGAATTATTTTTTGCCTGTTGTTTTTTAAAGCCTGGTGGCGCCTGCCGGTGTACAAGGGCAAAGAGTCCTTCCTGACCGCCGGTGCCAACGAGTGTCCTTCCTTTTACCTCTTCCAGTTTCAGAAAGGCGAACTGCTATTTGAGCGTGCCAGTTACGATTCGGCCATTATATACTGCGACAGGGCCATTGCCATCCGTCCCGATAAATACGAAATTTACAGCAACCGGGGCACCTCCTATTATTACCTGGGTCGTTTTAAAGAGGCGGTTCAGGATTTTACAAAGGCCATAGAGCTGTGCAAAACCTTTGAGTATAAATTTAACCTGAACCGCTGCTATGCTTATAAGGAGCTGGGTGAAACCGAAAAAGCCATGAAGGACCTGTTTATGGTAAAAAAATGTTGTCAAAATAGGGTGCCTGCCACTATTGAAAAAGAGGTGATAGACAGCTGGATCGCTAAATTGGATAGTATTGGGCTGCAGCTTACTACTGAGCCCAACAACCCGGTTCTTTATTACCGGCGGGCCAGAATGCTGTTTGACATTGAGCGTAATGAAGACGCCATGAACGACCTGGCCCGTGCCTGCACTCTGGCGCCTGATAATAAGGAATACCTCTCGTTATACATGCAGCATCAGGAACAGGATAGCACAGCTAAGAACCCGCCTGTTCCATAAACGCCCGTACCTCGGCATATCCTCCAAATTCATAAATGGGGCAGGAGCGGGTAATGTCTGTAGCTTCTTCCAGGTTTTTGGCGGTTAATAATAAAAAGCCGCCCACAATCTCCTCTCCGTAACGATGAATACCGTTGTGTACGATGGCGTCGCATCCTATTACCAGCATACCCTCCAGGCTCAGGCTGCTGCCTCCGGCCAGGTTTCCGGCTTTACCATGGGTGGAGAGCCATTCAGCCCAGTTTTTAGCGTGCTTTTTCGTTTCGGCTTCGCTGTGTAAGTCTTTTCTGCCATCCGGCTCCCTGAATAATACTAAGAATTTCATGGTTAGATCTGTTTTTCTTCCGTTTTTTTAGTTAGAAAGTTAAATAGTTGAAGGTTTCCAAGTTGAGCGTGTGGTTATTCAGGGTTTATTATTCCAAGTTCTGCCGCACGGAGTGATTTATTGACCAGTCCTAAGCCTTGTTCCTGGTTCTCGCTTCCATTTTACATGTGTTCATTCCCGTAACCTTCAAACTTTAGAACTTGTAACTTTTGAGTTCACCAGGGTAGCTCTCCATTCTCACCAAAAAATTTACCGCTCGGCCCTGTTTCATCCAGCGTGGCATAGTATGTAATAATTTTGCAGCTGTCTTCAGGTTTTTTGTGGCCTCTGTAATTATTAAAATCGGTGGCGGTGTGCCCCGGTGTTACACAATTCACTTTTACCGGCGTGTCTTTTAGCTGAAAAGCCAGGGCCAGCGTGTAAGCGTTCAGCGCGGTTTTCGATGGCCCATAGGCAAGGCCTTTGTACGGGTAATATTCCCACGAAGGATCGTTGTGAAGGGTTAGGGAGCCGAGATCGCTGGTTACATTTACAATTCTTCCCTGCAGGGCTTGTTTGATCAGATCTATAAATGCTTCGGTAACCCGTATGGCACCGAAAAAATTGGTTTCAAACACCTGTTTTACATCATCAACAGTAACCGGATTACCCGCTGAAGGCAGCTTGCCCAAAATGCCGGCATTATTAACGAGCACATCCAGGGCAGCTGTTTTTTTACGGGCGCTTTTCACGCTGGCGGCGCTGGTTACATCAAGCTCCAGCACCTCTGCCTGTGTAAGCCCCTGTTCGCTCAGTTTTTTTAAGGCATCTTCCCCATGTTGTTTGTTGCGGCAGCCAAGGTATACGTAATACCCCTGCTGCAGCAGGTGCCGTGCTGTTTCAAACCCCAGGCCTTTGTTGGCACCGGTAATCAATGCTTTTTTCATACGTTCTCTGCTAATTGTTCTGCAAGGCCCTGCAGATCGCGCATACCCCAGTGCTCTTTGTATTGCCCGTTCTCCAGCCTCACAAAATCCATCACATCAAGCCCGAAGGTTTTGCCGGTGGCGCTCACACCCATAAAAGGGCCGCTGTGCGTGCCGTGTATTATTTTTCGGGTGGCCACTGCATCGCCTTCGGCCAGCTGGTGCAGCACTTCGATGCGGAGATTTGAAAAGGACTGATGAAATTGCTGCACAAATGCCAGCAAGCCATCGGGCCCTTTGGTTACATTGTGAGCGGCGGTGTGATTGATAAAATCGCCAGCCACAAGTTCTTTAAATGTGTCGAGGTTGGCCTGCGCTATAAATTCGTGATTGAACCGCAGCACGGCCTGTTTGTTTTTTTCTGTTTGATCCATATGTAGATATATGGAGCAAAGTTACAAGGGGCTCAAAAAAACTCCATTGCACAGGCACAGGTTCTAATTGTACTTTTTAAGGGCGCTGCTTCTGAAAGCGCTGGGAGTGGTGTTGGTATGTTTCTTAAAAAAACGGTTAAAATAAGCGGCATCTTCAAAGCCCAGCTCATAGGCTATTTCTTTGGCCGACAGGCTGGTGTGAAACAGACGCCGTTTGGCCTCCATCACAATGCGTTCGTGAATGTGCGCAATGGCTGTTTTGCCGCTTTGTTTTTTTACCACATCGTTCAGGTGGCCGGGGGTGAGGTGGAGCAGGCCTGCGTATTGCACCACCAGGTGCGAGCTGGTGTAATGCGCTTCAATCAGCGATTTAAACCTGTTCAGCAGCTGCCGGTCGGGCGAGGCGTTGAGCTTTTGGAACTGCTGCGTGTAAAGGCGGCTCGTATAAATAAGCAGCACATTCAGGTACGATTGCAGCATGCCGTTTTTCCAGTCGGCGCTGGCAGCATACTCATCCAGCATTTTTAAAAGCAGTTCTTCAATAAATGCCACGTCTTTTTTGCTCAGCTTCAGCTCGTGCTCGTTATAGGTGTTTTTTATCACGGGCAGCTCTTTTAAGGCACGGTTAGTTTCCAGCTGCAAAAATTCTTCGGTAAACGAGAGTAAAATTCCATCCAGCGGCGTTGATTTTTCTTTAAGATGCACCTGCTGCGGAACGCTGAAGTAAAACGTATCGGGTTTCAGGGTATAAGGTGTCAGGTCTATCCAGTGCCGGCTATTGCCCTTGCGCACAAATACCAGCAGGTAATAATCCTTGCGGTGAGGCACAAAAAAATTAACCTTTCGCTGCGCCACCGGGCCTTTTGATTCCCTTATCTCAAAGAAAGCATCGCCAGAGACGCTGCTTTCTTTGTGACTGTAACTGATTATCTTTTTGTCGGCGGCTGTTTTTTTCATCCCGCAAAGATATTTTAAAATTTTCTTCGCAGGATCCTGAAATACAGTTTTAAAAGAAATCGCCTCAGGGCCATGATCATGGATAGGTTTAAAATTCAAGTTTATAGCTCAGGATAGGAATCAGCGAAGCCTGGTACCAGTATTTCACAGTGTTGGTTTTGGTATCAAAATACTGCCCGCCAATGTTACGGCGGTTGGTGGCGTTTTGTATGTCAAAGGCCAGGGTGGTGGTCATCTTTTTATAATTGCGTTTCAGGCTGATGCGTGTATCCAGGCGATAGTAGTCGGGGTTTTTGTCTTCAAACACGCGCTCTTTCGAAAATTTGGTGTCGCCGGCCGCGATGGATGCCGGAAGATCAACCGGTGAATAACGCATGCCGCCTACAAACACCGATTTAATGTTAACGCCCAGCACCCGGTTCTTGCCTTTTCCATTAAGCGCCCACTCTTTGCCAATGGTGAGGCTGGTGGCGTAATTGGTGTTGAAGCGGGTATTATACCACTTGTCGTTGGATGCTTTGTATTTTGAATCATACACCGAAGCTGACAGCAGGTAGTACAGGTTTTTGTATAAAAAGCGCTCGTAGGTGAGCTCAAGCCCGTAATTCCTGCCCAGGCCCTTATTCTCAAGCGGGTTGGTGTTATAACCATCTGTAGCGTTCACGATGGAGTAGGGATCGGTTTTATCCATGCTGATGGGTATATTGAACAGGTGCTGGTAATACACTTCGGTTTTAATGTGCGAGTAGGAAGTGATGTTCCAATCGTAGCCAAGCACCAGGTGGTGGGCTTTGCTCAGCCCCAGGTTTTTATTGGGCTGTATGCTGCTGCCATCCAGCTGCTGTTTTTTGGAAAAGTAAACCCCAATGGGCTGTATCTGGCTGTGCATGCCGTAGCCAAAGCTGAGGTTCTGTTTGGGCGTTAATTCGTATTTGAGCGAGGCCCTTGGCTCCAGCGAGTTGGAGTTGTTGAGCATCAGCTGATAGTAGTGCATTCCCACATTAGAGGTAAGCCTGTCGGTGATCTTGTAATTCCATTGAAAAAACACCTGCGCGCTTTGCGTGCTGCCTTTTACATCAATCCGCTCTATCAGCACGGTGGTATCTTCTTTATCTTTTTGATTGAGGTTATAGCTCAGCTGGTTAAGTATAAAACCGGTGCGGATGCTGCTGCGGGCATTTATTTTTTGCGTGTAAGCCGAGGATAGGGTGATCTTATTCTGGTTAAAGGTTTGCTCGAATTGCTGTACGTGATCGTAATTGTAATTCAGCTTGCCTTCTACATCGCCGTTTTGTGTGCCCGACATTACCAGCGCAGTTTTAATGTACGATTGGTTTTTGAGCAATTGGGTATGGGTAAGGCCAAGAGCACCGGTGTTGGCAAAAAATTTAGAGCTCATTTGGGCCAGGTCGTCGGTTTTCCATTTGGCGGAGTCTTTTTTTGCGGTCATTCTTTGCGAGCTCAGGCCACCAAAACCAAACAGGCCAAAGGTGCCGAATTTTTTTGTAGGCATCGATGTATTGAAGGTAAGATCCTGGTAAGTCAGAGAGGCATCGCCAAAAATGGGCACACCTATTTTGCTCAGCAGGTCAAGCGTTGAGTAGCGGTAATTAACCACGTAGGAGCCGTCCTTGCCTTTTCTGAAAGGCCCTTCGGTGCTGGCATCCAGGCCCAGGATACCGGTTTGTATGGTGTATTCCCTTTTTTCGTTGTTCCCTTTTCTTAACCTCAGGTCAAATACGCCCGATAAGGCATTGCCATACTCTGCTGCAAAAGCGCCGGTCGAAAAATCGGAATTGGTGAGCAGCTGCGCGCTTAGTATGGAGATGCCGCCACCGGAAGTGCCCACATTGGAAAAGTGATTGGGGTTTGGAATTTCTACGCCTTCCATGCGCCATAGCAGCCCGTTGGGCGAGTTGCCGCGGATGGAAATGTTATTGTTGCCGTCGCTGCTTTGAACTACCCCCGCGAAGGAAGTGGCCATACGGGCAGGGTCGTTTACGGCGGCGGCAAATTTTTGAGTTTCTTCCACCGAAAAGGCGCGGGTGCTTACGGCCGACATGTCGTTCAGCGGCTTGTTCTTCTCAAGCCTGGCGCTTACCACCACTTCTTCCCCCTGTATCACGTTCTCCTCCATGTTCAGGTTAAGCACTACTTCCTTGCCCGAATTCACCACGATGTTGGATTGCACCACATCTTTATAGCCGATAAAGGTTATTTTAATGCTTTGTTTGCCCACCGGCACACTGTTGAGCTTAAAAGCGCCGTTCTCATTGGTGGTGGCAACAATTACGGGATCAGAATTGAGCAGCTGCACCACGGCGCCCGGCAGCGGGCTTTGCGAAACCTTATCCACCAACGTGCCGCGCACCGTTTGATAAAGCGTTTGTGCAACAATGCCATTGCCACCGATAAAAATAGCAAGCAGCAGGCTCATTAATTTTTTGTTTGTTTTCATAATTTTAAGTTTGGGCATGATGTTTCTGTTAACCGTTTTTTCGGCTTTAGTTTTTATAATAAAATGGTTTTTAGATCAGCGCTGCTTCAGGAGAGAAAAGAAAACCAGCAGCAGGTTTGAGTTTAATCGATGTGGATGAGCTTGCCGTTTCCGTCAATGTCGCTGTATATGGTCGGCGCACCTTTGTACTTTACATTGCCGTTGCCGCTTATTTTTACGCTCAGCGATTCAGTGCTGTGAATGCTGATGTCGCCCGAGCCGGTTATTTTGGCGTCTCCGTGCTTCGCCACTAAAAAATCGGAGGTGATATTGCCGTTGCCGCTTACATTCAGGTACTCATTGATACAGGTGCCGCCATTGATGCGAATGTCGCCCGTGCCGCTTATTTTTGCGCTCATGTTTTGCACGCTTACCGATGGCACCGATATGTTACCGCTGCCTCCTATTTTAAGTTCAAGGCTGGCACCGGTTATGGGCGAGGTAATGTCCACATTGCCGCTTCCGTTGATGTATACTTTATTGAGGTTGGGAGAGTGAATAACGAGCTTTATTTTATTATGGTCCCACACATTGCGCTTAAAGTCCACCGTCAGGTTATTGCCTTCCACCTTGGTTTCAAGCACCACCAGTATGTTTCTCTGTCCAATCACTTCCAGCTTGTACAACGAATCCTGCGCATAGCTGATATCGGCATCGATAGACAGGTTGATGGCGTTAAAATCTTTGGCATACCGGGTTTCTACTACGTTGCTGCCCTCGCCGCGAATGCCCCACATGCTGCCTTTGCGGCATGATACGGAAAGAAGACCGGATAAGATAACGATGGCGATGAATTGAAGCGGTTTCATGATAGTGTTTTTTGTTTTATATTATTATGACAATTGCTGGTTGGGTAACCCCTAGTTTTAATTTTATTTTATTACAAATAGCTAATGTTTACCTTAAACGATTTAAGCTGGAACGAGATCCTGAGGCTGGAGCGCATTAGCTTTCCCATCAGGTTTTTTTCATTTGCTGTATTTTTTGTTGCCGTTGCAAACGCATATATGTATTGAGCGGGCTGCATGGTTGATAAAACGCTTCTTTTTAATGCGTTATCACTGCTACCGGCTGCGGGCGCGGCAATTGTTTTGCTTGGATATTCGGCCGTTATCATGGCCATGTGTCTTACCTGGGCTTGGCCGGCCTGGGTCGATAACAGGAATAAAAATACAGTTATGTTTTTAATGGCTTTCATATATTCTTTAATCTTTGTTCAGTTCCCTGATGGCTTGCCTCGAAGCGGCAAACACCAGTATGGCCAGGATGAGAAAAATGATTGTTTTCATATGGTTTATAATAAAGACAATTTAAGCGGCCATTACCCCCCCCCCAGCGTTTTTACAGGAAACGGATGGCCACTTTAGCCCCGAGCCAGCCCCTGAAGTTAAACCCGTCCGAATTAGTTTCGTTCAGCATCGAGTAGGGGGCCACTTTGCTGTATTTGCTGTCGTAATCTTTCAAAATGGTGTCGCCAAAATACAGGTTAAAGGTAGGGCCCGCGGCTATGTAACATTTATCGGCTAGCTTATACTCCATGCCTACATATACTTTATACAGCTCGCTGGTGCCAAAATAAAAAAGCCCGTTGCTTACGTGTTGTGCCGATAAGGTGATATCGGAGCGCATGCGGTCGTTTACTTTAACAGAGGTGCCCACGCCATAGCTGATATGCCACAGCAGGTTGCCCGATTTGGGTGAGGCACCGGCGCTGAAGATGTTGTAAAATTTGTAAGTGCCGGTGCGCACGCCCACGTTGCCGTAAAACAGCTCATCGGCCGACAATTCCACCTGGTGCAGCCCTTTTTTTACAATGTTCAAAAAACCAATGGTGGCGCCATCTACCGTATCGGATATATTGATAATGCCCAGTTGTGCGCCTTTCACTTTTTTTGCGTAGTTAAAAAAGCCGGAGGCCTGCAGGCCGTTTACATTGCCGGTAGCCACATTGGCAAAGCCCGAAAGCTGCGCGCCTTTGTGATCGCCTTTGGTTACATTGGCAAAGCCGGCGCCTTGCAGGCCGTTTACATTACCTGTGGTCACATTGGCAAAGCCCGCTATTTGTGCGCCTTTCAGGTTGCCCCGCGTAACATTTGCAAACGCAGCCCCCTGCAGGCCTTTTGCATTTTTATGGTTGTAATTGCAAAAACCCGCCAGCTGACCGCCCTGCAAAGTGTCCAGGTTTACATTGGCAAACCCGGCAAACTGCCCGCCCTTTAGCGCGCCTTTGTTTACATTGCAAAAACCGGCAAAAGCGGCGCCTTTATAATTACCGCCCGAATAATTTACGTAGCCTGCAAACTGGGCGCCGGTTACATTGCCCAGGGCTACGTTTGTGAACCCCGCCATTTGAGTGCCTCTCACATGTTTTAATGCCACGTTTCCAAACCCGCCAAACTCGGCGCCATTCACCCCTCGCGACACGCCGGCAAATAAATTAATGGAAACGTTGTTCACTATTTTATGCGCTTCCATGCCGTTGGTGCCAAGCGGCGTTACCAGTGTGAGCTGAAAAGGCCTTTCTTTTTCCTCTTTCGTTTCTTCGGTCTGTGCGGCATAGCTTCCGGCGTGTAAAATCAGGGCGGCTATAAATAATTTTGATATGCTCATTGTTTTATGGTTTGTTAGTATGCCATTAAGACAATGCAAAAAAGTAATACCCCTAGTAGGTGCAGAGAACGATTAAATTATAGTGGAATAGAAAGTAGGTGTTATTTCTGCTCGAGATCAAAGCCCATATGGACCACTCAAATAAAATACTTTGTATAATAAGGGCGTGTCCCTTCGGGCCGGGCTTTCGCCACTCGCTTTTTTTATGTGCCTGCTAGGGCACATAAAAAAGAGCTCAAACAATGCCTCAATCCCTCACGCAGCATTGTGTATGAGCATCGCCATTCGCGTTAAGGATAGAGCGGAAAGCCCGCAGCTTCGATAATACACCGGAAAATCACTCAGGGTAATGGGGATTTGTTAAACACTAAAACTGCTCATGGCCGCGGGCAACGCCCAAGTAATATCACTGGCAGGTGTTTCAGAATCTCACAATCTCATACTAAATTAATTTTCGAGAGGCTGAACCAGGTTCAGCATGTACTTTTTTAAAAGAAGCGCAGGGCAATGCGCGCGCCGTACCAGCCTTTCAGGTTAAAGTCGTTAGGCAGGTTTTTGTTAAACGTATAATAAGGCGCTATTTTGCTGTAAGTGTCGGCGTAATCCGCCAGCAAGGCATCGCTCCAGTAAAGGTTAAAAGTAGGGCCTGCGGCGATGGCAACTTTATTGCCCAGTTTGTATTCAAGCCCGGCGTAAAAACGGTAGAGCTCGCTGGTGGCAAAATAAAACCGGCCGCTGCTTACGTGATGTGCGCTAGCATTGATATCGGCCCTGAGTTTGTTTTTAAGCTTAATGGAAGTGCCCCCGCCGTAGCCAAAATGCCACAAAGGCCGGTCGCTGCCGGGCCGCACGCCTACCGATAATACATTGTGAAATTTGGTAACGCCCGTGCGCAAAGTGATGTTGGTGTAAAACACTTCGTCGGCCGAAACTTCCAGCTGGTGCATGCCTTTCCGTACAAAGCTTAAAAAGCCAAAAGGTATGCCGCTTGCCGAGTCTGAATAATTGATAAAGCCAACCTGCACGCCGGTGAGATAATGGGCCCTGTTGAGAAGACCTGCCACCTGCAGATTGGTGCTGCCCTTGGCGGTGTTATTCATTAAGCCGGCAATTTGTATGTTGCGGTTTCCAAAACGCGTGCTGTTCATCAGGCCGGCCACTTCCACCGATTTTTTGCTGTACCAGTTCAGGTTCATAAAACCTGCTACCGATGAGCCTTCCAGCGTATCGGCCGTAATGTTGAGCATGCCTGCAATCTGCACGCCTTTTACCGAAAAGCGGTTGGCATTTACAAATCCGGCCACGGCCACACCGCTAAGCCCCTTGTGGTTAAGATTGGCCATGCCGCCTATTTGCACGCCTTTTACATTGCCGAAGTTGGTGTTCAAAAATCCTGCTGCCTGAAAACCGCTGATGTGGCGGCCGGTAACGTTAAAGAAACCTGCCACCTGTGCGCCTTTCACCGAATCGCCCACTACGTTGAAAAAGCCAGCCACTTGTGCGCCGGTCACTTTTTCGCGGTCTACGTTAAAAAAACCGCCAATCTCCAGCAGCCGCGTACCTCTTGAATAACCGCCAAAGGCATTGAGGGAGAATTTGTTATATACGTTGCCCGAAAGCAGGGCGTTGGTGCCCACAAAGGGGATGAGCGATACCTGGAAATTGCGCGTAAGCGTGTCCTTTACGTTAATGGTGTTGATATAACCTTTAAAGCGCCTGAACAGCTCGTTGGTAGACTGGCTGAAATCGCGGATGCGCTGCCGCCAGTCAACCGAGTCGCGGTCGTTCACCGGATCGATGGTAATGTTGGTTAAAGGCCCTTCTTTTAAATAAGTGAGCGATACGCAGGTGTCGCGGTAATTCTCTTTGTTTACGGTAAGGCACTGATCTTCCTTTGGCAGGGTAATGGAGTAGTAGCCGTATTCGTTGGTGGTTACCGATTGCAGCGTATTTTTATCGTAAAGCGTTACATTGGCCAGTTTTTTATCCGTGCTTTTATCATACACATAACCGCTCAGCTCTGTTTTTTTCGATTCTTTTTCGGAGCTTTTTTCTTTAAGGATAATGTAATTATTGCGCGCTTTAAACTCAATGGTGTTTGGCAGCATTAAGGCCAGTGCTTCGCGCACGGTTTTTTGCCTGAGCTCTAGCGATACAGGCGGCATGTTGCTGAGGATGGAAGTGGGATAGGAAAAAACGAGGCCGGTTTGCTCCTGTATTTTTTCGAGCGCGGCGCTCAGGCGCTCGTTGCTGAACGTGAGGTTCACCTCGCGTTCAAGTGCCGGCACCTCTGCAAAAACAGGCGTACACCAGGCAAGCAAAATACCTATCCGTAAAATAAACTTTGCCATAGCGCTGCTTAAGGCTGACTTTTTCGCTTCAGTATGATGGAGTCTCCCTTGCGCTCAGATTCGAGATCAAAGGTTTCGGTGATAATGCCAACTACGGTATTGAGGCTTTGATCGTCAAATGCCACCGACATGCGCTCATCGCCCAGAGTTTCGTCGGCCAGCCGTATCTCGCTGCTGTAAATGGAATTAATTTGTGCAATAATGACCCTCAGTGGAGTCCCCTTAAAGCTCAGCTGGTTGGTTTTGAGCGAGGAACTGGTATTGCCGGTAACAGGGTCTGGTAATTTTTTTGTTTCTGTTTTGGTTTCGGCGGCAGTGATGTTTGCTTTTATAAACTGTTTGCTGCCCAGGTTGTAAATGGCTTTTTCGCCCTGCCTTAAAACAAGGCCCTGGTTAACTTCCGAGTAAAACTGCACCTCGCCGCTTTCCACTTCCACTTCCACCACGTTATCGCCGGGAGTTGCCTTTACATTAAAGGCTGTGCCGATATCGCGGATCATCACTTCATTAACACTCACTACAAAAGGTTTTTTGGCGTCGTGCACCACTTCAAAAAATGCTTCTCCCTTCAATACCACTTTGCGCTCGCCGTGTTTGCCGGCTTCATAGCTCAACTCGGTGTGTGGGTTCAGGCGCACCTGGCTGCCATCGGGCAGGGCCTGCTGCACCGGTGTGGCAGAGGCTACCAGCACCAGGGGTGCTGTGGTGCTCAGCAGCGAAGAAATAACAACACCCAGAACGGCAAGAAATAAAACAGCGGCGGCGGCACGAACAAACACCGGCCGGCGGTGCAGGGGTATTATTACAGCTTCGTTATTGTTTGCCGAAATCCGTTGGTTAAGGGCATTCCAGGCGGCATCCGTATTTACGTTAAAGCTCACCATCTCCACCAGGTGCCTGCTTTGCATAAAATAAGCGTCGTTCTCTCCGGCGGCTTTTCTCCAGGCATCGATCTGCGCCGCCTCATCCGGCCGGCATTCCCCGGCCAGGTACTTGGCTATCAGCTCATCCATATGTTCAAACGCGTTTTCCATTATTTTTTAATAGGTGCCTAAGAGGTATAGCAGTATGGGTAAATAATCCTTCAACCGTTGGCGCAGCACTTTCAATGCCTTGCCCATATGGTTCTCCACGGTTTTTACCGAAATGCCCAGCTGCTCGCTTATTTCGCTGTATTTCAGATTTTCAAAGCGGCTCATTCTGAAAACAATGCCGCACTGCTCGGGCAGGGCGCCAATGGCTTCCTGTATGTGCCTGTTCAGCTCCTTGGCCTGCAAGGTTTTTGAAGCATCGTCGAACGTTGAATTGGCCGTTTTTTTATAATCTTCGGCATACACTGCCTTTATTTTACCATGCTTGAGCTTGTTCAGGCAGTCGTTGCGCACCGCGCGGTACAGGTACGATTTCAGTGAGGTCACTTCGAGCTCACCGCGCTTATTCCAGATATTAAAAAATACGTTTTGCACCACTTCTTCGGCTTCATCCACATCTTTTATCAGGGGAACGGCATAGTTGCACAGCGGCTGGTAGTAAGCTCTGAACACCTGTTCAAAAGCAGACTTATCTCCCCGGCTGATCAACGGCCAGTATGATTGCTCGTGTGGCTGCACTTTTCTGAAAATTTCAGCAAAGATACATTTTAAACCAAACTACGAACCATTACCGGTCAAATTGTATTAACCATTTAATCCGTATTTTCCTGATAGCAGATTTTAATGCTAAGACAACCGGAAAGAAACATACCCCTACGTGGTACTTCCGTTTTTTGCCGGATAGGGGTCCAAAACTGTTAAAATTACCTTAATTGCGGCCTGAGAATGAGCAGCGATGGTATGTGGAAGAGCCAGTCGGGCTCCTGCTCCATCACCTGTTTCCAGCCCTGCAGGCTGATGAGCAGCAGGTCCTGGCTTTGTAAAAATGTTTCGGTGAGCCTGCTTTGCCCGTAAAGCGCTAAAAGCCCGGGAGCCGACTGTTCGGTGGCCCTGAAGGTCTCTTTAAAATCGGAGCGGTTCTTTATTTTTTCGTGGTAATCGATCACCGAAATACGCGACCCGTTGTTAACGATCATTTTTTGAATGTATGGCACTAAAAATTTATCCTCTTCGCTCAGAATGAGCAGGGTTACGTCTTCTGTTTTTTTCAGGCCCTTGTCGGCAAATATGCCCAGCTCGGTTTTTACCGAGCGCAGGATGGCATTTGTACGATCATTAAAGCCATTACTTTCGATGATGTTTTCTTTGCCGGTAATGGATTTGTAAAGTTTTTCTGGATTGATGATGCGGGTGGTAATACCCAGCAGCCGGCCCAAAAAGCTGCCTTCGTAAATAGAGCGGCCCATGCCTACAATCAGCAGGTCATAATCACCCTGGTTGGCGCTTTCAATGATCTCTTTCTCAAAATCGAGCGTGGGCTTAAACGATGTTTTGATGTCGATGTTCAGTTTTCGGGCTTCGCGTTTCACAGGTAAAAAGCTTTCCCGCTCCACCTCGTGTATGTTGTATTGGTGCAGCTCGTTGCTCGGTTCCAGGTGCATGGCGCAGATCACACTGTTGCTCATGCTTTTGCCGGCCAGGCTGTGAATGAGGCGCAGCATGCTTTTACCGCGCTCCGAATCGCCAAAGGCAAACAGGATCCTGTACTTGCGGTAGCTGTCGATAACCGGCGAAGATTTGCCTTGTTTTTTTGGCCTGAACAGGAAATTGATCAGATCCAGTGCAGGGCCGGTCATAAAGGTGGTCACCAGGGCCATGATCACCATCATGGCAAACACGGCGGGGGTAAGGATGCCAAGGTCAAAGCCGATGTTCAGCACTATCAGTTCCATCAGGCCCCGGGTGTTCATCAGTGCGCCAATCGACAGGCTTTCTTTCCACGACTGGCCCACAAACTTAGCGGCCAGCGCGCTGCCGATAAACTTGCCGGTTACCGCCAGGCCAACCACCAGCGCGCAGATCTGCCACAGGTAAGCGTCGTTGAGCAGTCCTATTTGTGTGCGCAAACCGGTGAATACAAAAAACAAAGGCAGCAGCAGCACCAGCGACACGTCTTCCACCTTTTCGATAAAAATGTTGCGAAAGCTCAGGTTCTGCGGCATGATAACGCCCGCCATAAACGCACCGAAAAGAGCATGGATGCCAATCACCTCGGTGACATAAGCTGAAATAAGAAGCGTAACAAAAAAGATGGCTACCACCGGCTTGCTTAAGGTATCGTGGTCGGCATAAATATCGCCCAGGCGTTTTAAAAAGGGCCTTACCAGCTTAAGCATTAAAAACACATAGGCAATGGCCAGCAGGATGATGTACATGGCGCTTATCAGCGAGCCGGCTTTCACCACGGCAATAACCACTGCCAGGATGCACCAGGCCGTAATGTCATCGGCGGCCGCACAGGTGATGGAAATGGCGCCCAGCTTTGTTTTGGTAAGCTGCCGCTCCTGCACAATCCTTGCCAGCACAGGAAAGGCCGTAATGCTGAGCGAAATGCCGATGAACAGGGAGTATGAAAGAAAATTGACCTGCACCGGTGCAAACTTCTGGTAAGTATAGTAGGCCAGCCCCATGCCCAGTGCAAAGGGAAAAATGATGCTGGCATGACTGATGATAACGGCTTCGTGCGCTTTGTTTTTCAGCACCTTCAGGTCGAGCTCCATGCCCACAATAAACATAAACAGGATGAGGCCGATCTGGCTGATGAACTGCAGGTTTGGCAGCGATGATTTTGGGAACAGGAAAAGCGAGAACTCAGGAAAGAACAGGCCCATAAACGAGGGCCCCAGGAAAATACCGGCAATGATCTCGCCAATAACGGTGGGCTGCCCGATCTTTTTAAAAAGAAAGCCGAAAATACGGGCCGTAAGGATAATGGTGATGATCTGCAGCAGCAAAATACCAAGCGGGTGCGTGATGTTGTGCTTCAGGTTTTCTGTCATTCCGGCAAGGCTGTTTGAAGACCCCCCGGGATTGATTGCTATTGCCTTATCCGCTTCCAGCGGTTGGCCTTGTTTTACAATAAAATACATCAGGCCCAAAAAGCCGCCGATGGTGACAATGTAAAAAAAAACGTTTTTGAGCTGTTGCATAACTTAGCGGCAAAAATACCGGCTTTTAAGATGCCGTGCAGCAGCTGCGTAAAAAATATGTAATAAAATGCCTTAAAATTGTAACAAGCTTTCAGGCTTGCAGCACTTTCATTTTTTGAAGAAAGAGGCTGCGGTAAACACTGCTCAGGTAAAACACGGCAGGCGTGTTTTTAAGTACAATGCCGGTACTGATGTGGCTGGCGTCAAAATGTGTAACCGCGTGCAGGGCAATGATCTCTTTTTTATTGATGCGGCAAAATTTAGCGGCAGGCAATGTGCCAAGCAATTTTTCAAAACGCATGTTTTTAATGGTTAGCCGGCTGCCGTTTTTCATCAGCACCGTTTTATCGCGGCTGTCGGTTTCCGAAGCGGCAATGTAAAGCATGTCGTCAAACGCCAGCGGGGTTTTGCCCTTGTCCGTATTCCATATATGCTGTGTGCTCTCGGGCAGGCGCCCGTTTTCAAAACGTGCCATGGCTTTGTGCATGGCCAGCTCGAACCGCTCTTTCTCCAGCGGTTTGCGGATGTAATCCACCGCATTGAGGTCAAACGCCTCAGCGGCAAATTCCTTGTGCGCGGTGGTAAAAATAATGATCTTGCTTTTTAGTTGTGCCGCCACATCCAGCCCGTTCAGGCCGGGCATTTGTATGTCGAGCACGCAGGTATTAAAATCGAGAGTGCCGGCCGCCTCCATAAATTTAAGCGGGTCGTTAAAGGCTTTTACCACTTCCACGCCGGGCATCTGCTCGCACAGCAGCCTGGTGTAGCTCAGGGCAGCCAGCTCATCATCCAGCAGCAAGCACTTTAGCTTTGTAGTCAAGCAAATTCAGTTTTAAGTGTGAAATAAAAACCTGGTTTTCTTCAAATTGTTGCAGGCTATGGCAGTCCTTATAAACAATACCGAGCCGCTTTTGCAGGCTTTGCCTTCCCAGCCCGCTGTGGTCTTTATGCAGGGGTGCCTTTGCACTTTTTTTATTGGCCACTGTCAGCGCAAAAAAACCGTCCTTCAGCTCAAAGGTTATGCTTATAAACGCATCGCTGCTTTGCATATCGGCATGCTTAAAAGCATTCTCAATCAGGTCGGCCGAGATCATAGACATCAGCAATGGCTGCTCGTAAAGCGGGTGCTGCTCGTCTACTTTGTATTTTACGGTAATGTCAAACAGGGGGCTCAGCTTCAGCTTGTTGATCTCGATAAGATTTTTTGCGAACTCAAGCTCTTCTTTTACGCTTACAAAGGGCTTGCCGGTCTCATACAAAATGTAGTCGAGCACATTGCTGAGCTTATCCAGCGAAAAATAAGTTTGATATGCGTGAGACTGAATGGAGTTTAAAATGTTTTTGAACAGGTGCGGATTGATCTTGTAATTGAGACTTTCCAGCTCTATCTGGCTTACCTTGCTCTCCAGCGCTTTGTGATCGGCCTGCAATTGATTGTTACGGTTTACCGTACTTTTTAATTTAAACCACAGGTAAAAACCACAACTGCAGGCTATGGCCAGCAGTGCCAACAGAATATAGTTTAACAACGAAACGCTCATTATTGCTGATTGTTTAACAAAGTTACGGCAAAACCCGTTAAGATATTACTTAAAAATTTAGGTGCGAACGGAACCCGCCCGCATAAAAAAAAGTATAAGTATAATGGCGGAATTGTTTTAAGTTAAAAAATAGTTACATAGTTGTTACCTCCGCAGAACCCATATATGCAAAAACAACTTAAAATACTGCTGTTGGAAGATAACCTGTCTGACGCTGAACTTTTGGTGCGGGCGCTCAACAAAGCCGAAATGGAACACGAGCTCCGACTGGTGGATACAAAGGAAGAGTTTTTGGCACAGCTGTACAGCTTTAAGCCAGATGTGATTCTTTCGGACCACTCGCTGCCCAGTTTTAATTCCATCGAAGCGCTCCGCATCTCGCGGGATTACCGGCCCGACATTCCCTTTATACTGGTAACCGGCGAGGTGTCGGAAGAGTTTGCGGTGGAATGTATGAAAGCGGGGGTGGACGATTATATTCTAAAAAGCAGCCTTATCCGGCTGCCTTCCTCCATTCGCACTATTTTTTCGAAAAACGATGCCAACCGCGAGAAAAAGATCATTGAATCGCTGCACCGCGAACTGCAGGTGGCTTACCAGGAAATTGAAGAGTATAATAACAGCGTAAAGGACAGCATTACCTATGCCAAGCTGATACAGGAGGCTATGCTGCCTGAAAAGGAGATTCTTACCGGCTCGTTTGCACACTCGTTTGTGATTTATCGTGCAAAGGATATAGTGAGCGGCGATTTTTACTGGTTTTCTCAGAAAGACAATAAGCTACTGCTGGCGGTGGCAGATTGCACGGGGCATGGGGTGCCGGGCGCACTCATGTCGATGGTGGGTTTTGGCCTGCTGAACGAAATTGTGAACGTAAAAGGCATCACACAGCCCGACCAGATATTGAATAAAATGAACAAGGGCCTGCGCCGGGCGCTGAAGCAGGATGTGAAGGAGAACCAGCAGGGCGACGGCATGGATATGGCGCTTTGTGTGATAGATACACAAAAGCAGCTGATAGAGTTTTCGGGCGCCAACCGCCACCTGCTTTATTTCCGCAAAATGGAATACGAGCTCGTTAAAGGCAACAAACATGGCATAGGCGGGCTTTATACCGATTCCAACCTGGAGTTTACCACCCACCTCATTTCATACCGGCCGGGCGATATTATTTATATGTATACCGATGGCTATGCCGATCAGTTTGGCGGAAAAAACAAAAAGCGCATGATGACGCGAAACCTGATCAAGCTGCTGAAATACACGCTGTCGTTTGGCATTGCCGAGCAGGAGCAGCTGCTCATAAAGTGGCTCGAGAACTGGCAGGGGCCGCTTGAGCAAACCGACGATATTCTCCTGGTAGGAATACAGCTTTAAACCACACAACCACACACAATGGAAAAAGCACCACACACCTCCAAATTTGCCCCCCTCATAAGAGCCGTGCAGGAACTGTCGCTGGCGCGCGACCTGGATACTGTTATGAAGATCGTGAAAACCGTTTCGCGCGAGATAGCCGATGCCGATGGCGCCACCTTTGTATTGCGGGAAGGCGATTTTTGCTATTACGCCGATGAAGATGGGATTGCCCCTTTATTTAAAGGAGGCCGCTTCCCCATGGAGATCTGCATAAGCGGCTACGCCATGAAGCACAAAGAGCAGGTGATTATCGAAGACATTTATTCCGATCCCCGCATTCCCGAATCCATATACCGGCCTACGTTCGTACAAAGTCTTGTTATGGTGCCCATACGCACCATCGATCCCATTGGGGCCATTGGCACTTATTGGGCAAGCCACCATGTGCCCGACAAGGAGGAAGTAGCCGCCCTGCAGGCCCTGGCTGACGTTACGGCGGTAACCATGGAAAATATAAAAGTGTATGCGGAAATGGAGCAGCGGGTAAAACAGCGCACCGTTGAATTGGAAGAGATGAACAAAGAGCTCGAATCGTTCTCCTATTCCGTGTCGCATGACTTGCGCGCACCGCTGCGGGCCATAAACGGGTATATGGAAATGCTGGTGGAAGACCATGCAGTGGAGCTGAGCGACGAAGCCCGGAGACTCACAAGCAGGGTGCTCGAAAACGCACAGGGCATGAGCCAGCTCATCAACAGCCTGCTCTCGTTTTTTAAAATGGGAAAAAGCGAGCTCGAAAAAACCCAGGTTAGCATGGCCGACCTGGTACCCGAAATTTGCAACGATCTGAAAGAGCATGAAAAAGACCGCGAAATACAGATATCCATTAAAGAGCTGCCCCCGGTTTCGGCCGATAGTGCGCTGATGCGGCAGGTGTGGCAAAACCTTATTTCGAACGCTGTAAAATACACCGGCAAAAAAAAGCAGGCTTTTATTGAAATTGGCTCCGAAAGAAAAGATCAGAAAATAAGTTATTACGTAAAGGATAACGGCGCCGGTTTTGATATGAATTATTACGACAGGCTGTTTGGTGTGTTTCAGCGCCTGCACAGCCACCGCGAGTTTGAGGGCAGCGGCATAGGCCTGGCCACCGTGGAAAAGATCATAAAAAAACATGGCGGCAGGGTATGGGCCAGCTCAAAGGTAAACGAGGGCTCTACGTTTTACTTTACCCTTGATTAAAAATTACTCCACCTTTTGTAGCACCAGCTTTTCATAAATTCATAAAAATGAATGCGATGAAAAACTGGAAGGAAAAAAAAGTGGCCATACTGGCCACGGATGGCGTAGAGGAAGCCGGGTTGAAAACGCCGATGGAGGCTCTGGGCGTGCCCGTTATTAATAAAGCCGCAAAAAGCAAAGCACATTGGCATAAACGGCGGCACGCTTAAAATCGTTGGGCTTAAAGGCAAACGCCAGCTGCTGCAGGTATCTGATGTTGAAACGGAGCAAAACGGCCCTGGCGGGCTGAGGTAGTTGCAACGCGTGTATGGGTGTATCAAAAAACAGGTCGGTTCCATAGGCTTTGCCCATGTACAGTAAAACACCAAAAAATTTACAGATCACCCATTCCTGGAAATGGCTGTAGCGGCTCCTCAGCTTATGGCTTAGCTTTTGTAATTGCTCAGGCTGGTTGTAATACCGGCTGCGCTCAAACAGCGAAGCAGAAAAACCTTTCTTCAGCTGAATGGCGATAATCGTAATTTCCTGTTTCTCTAAAAAGCAGGCATCGGTGCCGATCCACTCCTCCCAAAATTCAAGATAAGGGCTTACCCTTAATTTTAGCTCGTTCAGCGCAGTTTTTAGGGCTTTTGTCCGTAAAGGCATGTTTTTTGATTTATTTATGTAAATAATAAACATACAAAAGTAAAATTTAAAAGTACAATTGGTTGAATCATACGCACATTTTCTTATTAACCTTTGTACTTATGGCAGTGAATATTGGAGAAAAGGTAAAATTGAGAGCAAAGCAGCTCCGGATAGGTCCTACAGAGCTTGGTAAGCTGATTGATACCTCAAAGCAGAACATTTATGGGATTTATAAGCGCAAGAGTATTGATGCCGAAATACTGCGTAAATTATCCGCTGCCCTCAACTACGATTTTTTTGAATACTACAAGCTGCCTGAATCCACCAACAAAATCATTGCCGACCCTCATGTGAAATACGAAAGGCCCAATCAAAAATATGTGCCGCTCAAAGAGTACCAGCAGCTAAAAGCCGACTACGATCACCTGAAGGAAAAATACGAGCTGCTTAAAAAAGTGAACGAATTGCTCGAAAAAAGGGCTAAGTAACACCTATCCCTTAAAGCGAGGCTTCCCCTGCTTATGTGTTCTATTTATTAAGCGGCGATCCGGGGCGCGGCTAAATTATTTTAGCGCCCGGCACAGAATTTGGAGCAAATCATTAAATGTTCTAAAAACGAGACGCAACGGGGTATTGATAAGGTCTAAATTTGGATTTTTACCGATTAAAGCCTTACATTTGAGATTAAATCTCCCATATTGTATGAGCCAGACAAAAACCTGCCTGTTGATAGATGACGATCAAGACGATCAGGAGATTTTTATAATAGCGCTCAACGACAGCGGGCAAAAAATTAATTGCAGCACGGCAAACAATGCCCTGTCCGGTCTCCGTCACCTGGATGATAATCCAGGCGCAGCGCCCGATTATATTTTCCTGGATCTGAACATGCCGGGCATGAATGGCAAGCAATGCCTGGAAGAAATAAAGAGCCGGCCGTTTCTTAAGCATGTGCCGGTGATCATTGTTTCCACCTCGGCCCGGCCGCAGGATATAAGTGAAACCCAGCAGCTGGGCGCTGCCGCTTTTATTACCAAGCCTTCCAGCGTCAGGTCGTTCAGCCGGATGCTGTCTGAGTTTTTTGAAAAGCACGCCTGAACAGTTTTTGGCCAGGCGTTACAATAAGTTAATGCGCACTACATCCATTGGAACAGAACCACGATAAGCTCAACAACATTATTCTCCAGGCCCCTGTGGCCATGTGCCTGTTCAGCGGACCTACCTACCTGGTTGAAATTGCCAACCCTCACATGCTTGCCTTTTGGGGCAAAACCGCTAACCAGGTTATGGGCAGACCCGTGTTCGAAGTGGTGCCCGAGGCCGGCCAGCAGGGCTTTAAAGAAATACTGGACTATGTGTATTTAAACGGCAAGCGTTTCACCACCATCGAAATGCCGGCCTCACTGCAGCACCACAATACCGTGCATAATTATTATTTTGATTTTGTATGCGAGCCTCTTTTCGAAGCAGGTGCTGTTACCGGCATATCGGCTGTAGTGATAGACGTGACCGAAAAAGTGGAAGCGCGCCAAAAAATAAAAGACGCCGCTGACCGCCTGCAGCTGGTGATAGAAGGCTCGCAGCAGGGCATTTGGGATCTGAACCTGGAAGATAACACCCTGGTGCATTCGCCGCGAATGGCAGTTATTTTTGGGCACCAGCCATCGGTTCAGCTCTCGCATGCCGAATTCCGTGCGCAGATAAATGCCGGCGACCGGCAGGCTATTGTGGAGCCGGCTTTTGCCAGGGCTCTGCAGGTTGGCCGGTACGATTACCAGGCGCGCATCACCCGGCCGGATAATACCGTATGCTGGATAGAAACTCACGGCAAAGTGGTTTTTGATGAGGCCGGAAAGCCTTTGCGCATGCTGGGCACCGTTATGGATGTAACCGCGCAGAAAGCGGCCGAGGAGAATTTCACCAGGCTGGCAGCCATTGTAGAATCGTCAGACGATGCCATTATCAGCAAGCGGCTGGATGGTATTGTGGTAAGCTGGAACGATTCGGCGCGCCGCATTTTTGGCTATACTGCCAGCGAAATGATAGGCCAGCCAATTTTGAAGCTGATACCGCCCGACCGGTTGGACGAGGAAACCGAAATTATTAAGCGCCTTAAAAAAGGCGAGCGGGTAGAGCATTTTGAAACCAAGCGGCTTACCAAGGATAAGCAGCTGATCGATATTTCGCTCACCATTTCACCCATAAAGGACAGCCAGGGAATTATTGTCGGCGCTTCTAAAATAGCTCGCGATGTTACCGTTCAAAAAGCGGCCGAACGCATGATTGCCGAAAACGAAGAGCGTCTTAAAATTGTGCTTGAGGCCAGCGGTCTGGGTACCTGGGAGCTGAACCTGCAAACGTATGAGCTTACCTATTCGGACCGCTACCTCGAAATAATGGGCTATGCCGCCGATACCAGGCCCGCGTACCACGAACTGGTGAAGCGCTTGTATGCGGCCGATCTGCCCGCGCGCGAAAATGCTTTTAAAGTGGCGTTTGAAACGGGTGTGCTGCATTACCAGATGCGCATCATCTGGCCCGATGAAAGCCTTCACTGGATTGAGGCCAAAGGCAAAGTGTTTTACGACGAAGCCGGCAAGCCTGCCAAAATGATAGGTACCATACAGGATATAACGCGCGATATGTTTTACAAGCAGCGGATCGAGGAAAGCGAAAAGCGCTTTAAAACGGTGGCCGACAGCGCGCCTGTGCTCATCTGGATGGCAGGCACCGATAAATTATGCAATTATTTTAATACGGCCTGGCTGCAGTTTACGGGGCGGCGGCTCGAACAGGAGCTGGGCAACGGCTGGGCCGAAGGGGTGCACCCGCACGACATGAAGCGCTGCCTGGAGATTTATGCCACTATGTTTGACCGCCACGAGGAGTTTTATATGGAATACCGTTTGAAACGCTATGATGGCGAGTACCGCTGGGTTTCGGACAGGGGCATTCCACGGTTTACACCCGAAGGAAACTTTGAAGGATACATTGGCGGTTGTATGGATATTCACGACCGGATTTTATTTGAGGAAAAATTAAGGGAGAGCGAAACGCGTTTTCGTATTGTAGCCGATACAGCGCCCGTTATGATCTGGATGACCAACCTGGACCGCGATGCGATTTTTTTAAATAAATGCTGGAGTGATTTTACCGGCATTTCGGTGCAGGATGGATTGGGCAACGGCTGGGTGGCGGCTGTGCACCCCGACGACCTGAATACCACCTCGGCGGCGTTTAAGCAGGCATATATACACCGCAATGTTTACAGCAAGGAGCTCAGAATAAAGCGCAAAGACGGGAAATACCGCTGGGTGCAGGATCACGCCGTACCCCGCTACGACAGCGAAGGGGCTTTTCTGGGCTTTATAGGCACCTCGGTGGATATTCACGAGCAGCGAGATGCTAAAAAGGAGCTGGAGAACAGGGTGGAGGAGCGCACTGCCGATTTGCTGGATGCAAATGAGCAGCTGATAAAAACCAACGAAGAGCTGGAGCAGTTTGCATACGTGTCGAGCCACGATTTACAGGAGCCGCTGCGCAAGATCCAAACCTTTTCGGAGATGCTCACCACATCCATGGAGGTGAATGCCCAATCGGCGCGTTACCTCGAAAAAATAAATTCGGCGGCCAGGCGCATGTCCAATCTCATCAACGACCTGCTTAACTATTCGCGGCTGTCTAAAACCGACGAGCGCTTTATGCGAACCGACCTGAACGAGGTGCTTCAAAATGTAAAAAATGATTTTGAAATACTGATCGAGCAAAAAAATGCCGTGATTGAAAGTGACGTTTTGCCGGTGATCCAGGCCATCCCGGTGCAGATCAACCAGTTGTTTTATAACCTGGTGAGCAACGCGCTTAAATTTTCGGAGCAGCAGCCGGTTATCCGTATCAAGGCAAAGGTTTTAAGCTCCCCCACGCAGTTACCAGGTTTAATGGCCGATCACAAATACCTGCATCTTACATTCAGCGACAATGGCATCGGCTTTTCGCCCGCACATGCCGAACAGATTTTTGTGATCTTTCAGCGGCTGAATGACAGAAGCAATTACAGTGGCACGGGCATTGGCCTGGCCATATGCAAAAAAATTGTCGAAAACCACCACGGTCATATCACGGCCAGCGCTCAGCCCGGTGCAGGCGCTACGTTTGATATATACCTGCCCGTATAAACTATGAACTGGAATTTACTTGAAAGCCCCGATCAGCTGGATTTGATCGACAAAGAATCGGAACACCACCCTGTGCTTATCCTGAAACACAGCACCCGCTGCAGCATCAGCACTATGGCCCTGGCACGGCTCGAACGCAGCTGGCAGGAGGCTGATGCCGGGCAATTAAAGCCCTATTATCTCGACCTGCTGCGCTACCGCAGCGTGTCAAACGAAATTGCCGGCCGCTACCATGTGCAGCACGAGTCGCCGCAGGTGCTCATCATCAAAAACGGCCGCTGCAGCTATTCAGCCAGCCATTCTGAAATTGTTTACAGCGTCCTTCTATCGCAGGTATAAAAAGAAACTTTTTATCGCCGGCTGGTTTTTACAATTCAACCACCCGTTTTTACAGCTCATCGGTTTTCACTTTCGGTACGCTACAAACCTGCCTAATATTGTACCGTAAATTCAAAAAAACTATGAAAACAATCAATTATTATCTGATCACGGCCCTGGTCCTGGTTCTTCATATAACTGGTTTTGCCCAAAGCCCCGCGCAGGTTATTCGCGGCACGGTGATGGATAAGCAGGCGCAGTCGTTTATTCCAGGTGCCAACATTGTTATCCTCGGGTTAAACCCGGTTAAAGGTACCACCAGCGATATGGAGGGCCGCTTCAGGCTCGAGAACGTGCAAAGCGGACGCTACGATCTTAAGATCACTTACGTGGGCTATAAAGAAATTGTGATGCCCAATGTGGTAGTTACGGCCGGTAAGGAAACGGTGCTCGAAATTGGCATGGAGGAGAATGTGAGTGCGCTGGAAGAGATCACCGTATCGGGCACTAAAAAGAACGAAACGGCCAACGAAATGGTGTCGGTAAGCGGCCGCTCTTTTTCGATGGAGGAAGTGAACCGCTATGCCGGCGGCCGCTCCGATCCCTCGCGACTCGCGGCTAATTTTGCGGGGGTAAGCTCGCCCGACGATTCCCGGAATGATATTGTGATCCGCGGCAATTCGCCCACCGGCGTTTTGTGGCGCATTGAGGGACTGAACATACCTAATCCCAACCACTTTTCAACGGTGGGTACTACCGGCGGCCCGGTAAGTGCCATCAACACCAACGTGATAAAAAATTCCGATTTTTTCACCTCCGCTTTCCCGGCTGAGTATGGCAATGCCAATGCCGGTGTGTTTGACCTCGGATTCAGAACCGGTAACTCCGAAAAACGCGAACACACCTTGCAGCTGGGAGCCTTAACCGGGGTGGAAGCCATGACCGAAGGCCCCATCAACAAGGAAAAGGGTTCTTCATACTTGTTCGCGTACCGCTATTCTTTTACCGGCGTGGCCCAAAAAATAGGCATTCCCATAGGCACCACCGCCACACCTTTCTACCAGGATCTTTCCTTTAAAATTAACGGTGGACTCACAAAATTCGGACGCTTTACCCTGTTTGGCCTTGGCGCCGTGAGCAAAATTGAGTTTTTGCATAACAAGATCGATGCCTCCGACCTGTTTGCCAATCCCACCAAAGACAGCTATTTTACCAGCGCCATTGGCCTGGCGGGCTTAAAACATTTTATTAAAATAGGCGAACGTTCTTATGTAAATACCATTATTGGCGGCACATACAATGGCTCTAATTTTTTGGAAGACAATGTGGCCACCGACATCAAGCCATTGGAGAGGAATATCGAAAATAAAACCAACCAGGTGCATTATTCGGTGAATACGTCGTTTAACTCTAAAATAAGCCCGCGCCTGTTTTTAAAAACCGGCATTATTTCTGAGGCCATTGGTCTTACCTTAAATGCCCGCGAGCGCGATTCGCTCTCAAACTGGAACCAGTACTGGGATTTTAGCGATTACACCCTGCTGCACCAGGCCTACGCCCAGGTAAAATACAGGTTCACCGAACAGCTTACACTCAATGCCGGCCTGCACGGGCAATGGTTAACGCTAAACGATGCCACCTCCATTGAGCCGCGCGTAGGCCTCAAATACCAGCTGGGCGAAAAGCATACCCTGAGTGCTGGGTATGGCCTGCACAGCCAGATGCAACCCATTGACGCTTATTTTTACCGCACCCCGCTGCCGGGTGGTGGTTATGTGCAAACCAACAAAAACCTTGGCTTTACCAGCAGCCAGCATTTTGTGATTGGCTACGATGTGCTGCCTTTGAAAGACTGGCGCGTAAAAACAGAAGTATATTACCAGCTTCTTTCAAATGTGCCGGTAACAACCTTTGCAAGCAGCTACTCAATGCTTAATTCCGGCGCCAGCTTTGCCTTTAACGACCAGGCGCATTTAA
Source organism: Bacteroidia bacterium (assembly GCA_044221905.1). Taxonomy (GTDB): domain Bacteria; phylum Bacteroidota; class Bacteroidia; order B-17B0; family Aurantibacillaceae; genus Aurantibacillus. The sequence goes on along the minus strand of JBGAOE010000001.1, from coordinate 11,515 downwards.
AGAACGGCGGTACCGGCACTAATTACGGCGCCGAGCTGACCATCGAAAAATTCTTTACCCAGGGTTATTATGTGTTGCTTACCGGAAGTGTATACGAATCAAAGTATAAAGGCAGCGATGGCGTAGAGCGCAATACCGCCTTTAACAACAAGTTTGTATACAACGTGCTGGGCGGCAAGGATATTAAGGTGGGGAAGGATAAGCGCAATGTGATTTCGCTGGGTATTAAAGCCACGCAGGCCGGCGGCCGCTATTATACACCGGTAGATCTGCCGGCTTCGCAGCTGCGCCACGAACAGGTGTTAATGGGCGACGATTATGCCTATACATTGCGCAATCCCGATTTTTTCAGGCTGGATATAAAAGTGGGCTATACGCTCAACAGCAGGCACGTTAAGCTATCACAATCTTGGTCGCTCGATATTCAGAACGTAACCAATAATAAAAACGTGTTTGCGCAGCGCTACAATCCGGTTACAAACACGGTTAATACGGCTTACCAGATCGGCTTCTTCCCTAACTTTATTTATAAAATACAGTTTTAAAAGAGCTGTAAAGCAAGCAACAACAGGATTAATTAAACACGTTATTTCTTTCGCTGCAAAATTTTAAATCCTGCGCGATGCCCCGAAACAAGCCGATAGCTATCGGCTTGTTTCGGAAAGCTCAGGGTGACGCGGGGGTTAAAAATGGATCTAAAAAATAATGGGGATTGTTGTTCAAATCCTCTACATTTATAAACATGAAAAAAGGCAAAACACGGTTTATTTACATGATCCTGGTAGGGATTGCCATTTCGTTTTTGCTTGAATCGCTGGTGCAGCATCAGCCCAGAACAAAACCCGATCATGGCTTTTTTTATGGCATCATGGCCTCGGTCGTTATCACCATTATTGTGTGGGAAGGCAATTTGCTGATCGATGCCTGGATGAACCGTAAATTTCCGTGGATGCAAAAGCCGATGAGGCGCTTAATGGTGCATTTACCGGTAAGCATCGTTTACAGTGCGGTTACTATTTTTTTATCGATGATCGCTTTTAACCTGTTTATCTGCGAGCTGCCCTTTCAGTCCAAACACCAGTTTATGAGAAGCTCGGTGATTGTAGGCGTGCTGGTATCTATCATTTTGCTGTCCATCGAGGTGGGCGCGCAGTTCTTCGGTCATTGGAAGCGTTCGCTGGTTGAGGTGGAGAAATACAAGGCTGAAAGCCTGCAGGCCCAACTGCAAAACCTTAAGGACCAGGTAAATCCACACTTCCTGTTCAACAACATGAGCGTGCTGTCCTCGCTGGTGTATAAGGATCAGGATAAGGCTGTTGATTTCATTAACCAGCTGTCGAAGGTTTACCGCTATGTGCTTGATAACAGGGGCAGCGAGCTGGTAACGCTCGAAAGCGAACTTACCTTTATCCGCTCTTATACCTACCTGCTCCAGATCCGATTTGACACCAGTATTATTTTTGATGTGCGCATTCCCGATTCGCACCTGCGCTATGTACTGCCGCCTATGTCGCTGCAGCTGCTGATCGAAAACGCTATTAAGCACAACGAGGTATCGTCCGATCAGCCCCTAACCGTAAAGGTGCGCGTGAAAGACGATTACCTGGTGGTGCGCAACAACCTGCAGCTGCGCACCGGCACCGGCGAGCCCGGCAGTAAAACCGGCCTGCAAAACATCAAGGCCCGTTACACTTATTTTACCGATAAGCCCATTGAAGTGATACAGGATAATGCTTATTTTATTGTAAAAATTCCTCTGCTTGTTTCCGCATGAACGCTATCATTGTTGAAGACGAAAAACTGTCGGCAGAACACCTGTCCACTCTTTTAAAACGCATCGATCCCACGGTTCACATCGTGGCTACCTTCGATTCGGTGAAAAAAAGCGTAGAAGCTTTTCACTCGGGCCTTAGCGCCGACCTTCTTTTTTTAGACATACACCTGGCCGATGGCCTTAGCTTTGATATTTTTTCGAAAATTGCGCTCGAGATCCCGGTTATTTTTACGACTGCTTACGATGAGTATGCGATCAAGGCCTTTAAAGTGAACAGTATCGATTACCTGTTAAAACCCGTTGGTATTACCGAGCTGAAAGAAGCACTCGAAAAATTTAAAAAGCTGAGCCAGGGCCAGCAGGTGCGTATGTTGGAAAATATTACCACGGCCTACCAGGCCATGAACAAACAATACAAAGGGCGCTTTATGGTGAAAATGGGTGATACCATTGCCTCGGTAAAAACCGACGATGTGGCGCTTTTTATTGCAGAAGACGGCATTGCACTTTTGGTAACCGCTGCCGGAAAACGCTACCCGGTGGATTATACGCTTGATCAGCTGGAAGCGCTGGTAGCACCCGAATCTTTTTTTCGCATTAACCGCAAGGCGCTCATCCATATTAATTCAGTGCAAAAAGTGAGTCCTTACCTGAACAGCCGCTTGAAAATAAGTGCGCCGCACCTGGGCGATGAGGCTGCCGTGGTAAGCAGGGAACGGGTGAATGATTTTAAGCTGTGGTTGGATAAATAAAGCCAAAACAGCCAGAGATCCTGTATTTCTTTGTTGCCTAAGCCCATTTAAAATTCAAAATTTATAATTCAAAATCCCCGGATACCATTACCTTTGCCGCATGAAATTTTTACAGAGACTTAAATTTTATGGCTTTGGTTTTGGGCTGGGCCTGCTGATTGTGTATGCCATGTTTGGCACCCGCAGCTGCACTACGCCTAATCACATGAAGATGCAGGAACTGGTGTTTCAGCATTTTGAGCTTTCGGACAAGGCGCAATGCAAGTTAAAATGCCTGCGCAAAAACGAAGCCCTGTTAAAAATTGAGCTCAGGCACTTTGAGGTGAATTACGATGTGAGTTCGCCGCGCAAAGAGCCCTGCGGCGAATATTTTATTGAGCCTAAAAAAGAGTTTGCCAGCCAGTATAACTATAAACTGGTGATGTATGACTGCGATACCATTACAAAGATCAACGACATCAGCATCACCGCACCAAGCCTTAGCTGTACGTGTCAATAGCGCCCTTGTATAGCCACGATTATTTTATGGGCGAAGCCCTTAAAGAGGCGCAGAAAGCCTTTAATGCCGACGAGGTGCCTGTGGGCGCGGTGGTAGTGGCCAATAACCGTATTATTGCCCGGGCGCACAATCTTACCGAGCGCCTCAACGATGTTACCGCGCACGCCGAAATGCAGGCCATTACTGCAGCGGCCAACGCCCTGGGGGGTAAATATCTTACCGACTGCGTGTTGTATGTAACCCTCGAGCCATGTGTGATGTGCGCCGGGGCCCTGGCCTGGAGCCAGGTGGGCCGCATTGTATTTGGTGCAGCCGATCCCAAACGCGGCTTTGGCAGCTATGCAGGTATTTTACACCCAAAAACAGAAGTGCTGGCCGGCGTTCTGGCCGATGAAAGCGGCCGCCTTCTGAAAGCGTTTTTTGAGCGAAAGCGCAAATAAATTGAAGGAGCGGATTGTATTTGGCATTATTTTTGAATAAATTTGATCAAACAAAATCATTGGAAATGAAAATCGTTAAAATCTTATCCCTTTCACTGGCCCTTGCGGCATTTACCTTTCATTCAAGCTCATTAATGGCCGGCACCGGCATTGTTGCCGCCTACAGCGATATCCCGGTTAAAACCATCGTGTTTAAAAACCCGGCGGCCACCGACCTGGATAAGTTCTTTTCGACAGGTACCATTTTTAATTTTGAAGTGTATAAAGTGGGCACCAAAGAAGAGCTTGATAAAATGGTAGCATCGCTGCAAAAAGATCCTGCTGTTGAAACAGTGGCCCTGGGCAAGGTTACCGGTGATTACCAGGCATTTACCCTTGTGCTCAAAGCATCTAAAAACAAAGCCTGGTTTTCGGGCGCCTTTAAAAAAGCCGGGTTTGCAGCCGTTAAGATCAATAACAACCCGATTGTAGACGTTGACAAGCTATAAGCCGGTTCTGAAAATATTTAAGGAGGCCAATTCAGTTTTGAATTGGCTTTTTTATTTTATGTGTACTTTTGCCGCATGATTCACGCTGAAGCTATTTTATCCGATACCATTATAAAAGGACTGCAGGAGCTTTATTCCCTGCCGGCTCAACCTCTTGGCTTTCAAAAAACACGCAAGGAGTTTGAGGGCGATTTCACCCTGGTTACCTTTCCGTTTGTGAAGGAAGCCAGGCGCTCTCCCGAGCAGCTGGGTAAAGAGCTGGGCGACTACCTGATGACGCACAATGCACAGGTGGCCGGCTTTAATGTGGTAAAAGGCTTTTTAAATATTTCGTTAAGCGAAGGCTTTTGGCTGGACTACTTTAACGCCGTAAAAAATTCAGCACAGATCGGCTATAAAGCGGCCAACAGCTCGGGCAGAACGGTGATGGTGGAATATTCATCCCCCAACACCAATAAGCCCCTGCACCTGGGCCACCTGCGCAATATTTTGCTGGGCTATTCGGTGGCGCGGCTGCTCGAAGCCAATGGCCACAACGTGGTAAAAGCCAACCTGGTGAACGATAGGGGCATACACATTTGCAAAAGCATGCTGGCCTGGCAAAAGTTTGGTAATGGCGAAACCCCGCAAAGCGCCAAAACAAAAGGTGATCACCTGGTGGGTAAATATTATGTGGAGTTTGACAAGGCCAATAAAAAGCACATTGAGGCACTGATAACCCAGGGCAAAACCAAAGAGGAGGCAGAAAAACAATCGCCGCTGATGCTGGAAGCGCAGGAAATGCTGCGCAAATGGGAGGCCGGTGATGCCGAAGTGGTAAACCTTTGGAAGATGATGAATGGCTGGGTGTACGATGGCTTTGCTATTACCTATAAAAACCTGGGCGTTGGTTTTGATAAAACCTATTACGAAAGCAACACGTATTTGCTGGGTAAGGAAATAGTGGAGGAGGGGCTTCAAAAAAAGGTGTTCTATAAAAAAGAAAACGGCAGCGTGGCCATCGACCTGAGCAAAGAAGGGTTGGATGAAAAAATTGTATTGCGCAGCGATGGCACCAGCGTGTACATTACCCAGGACCTGGGTACGGCCATTGAGCGTTTTAAGGAATTTCCGGAGTTGCAGCAGTTAATTTATACGGTGGGAAATGAGCAGGACTACCACTTTAAAGTGTTGTTTAAAACACTTGAAAAGCTGGGTTATGATTGGGCCAAAGAATGTTACCACCTGAGCTATGGCATGGTGGAGCTGCCCGAAGGAAAAATGAAAAGCCGCGAGGGTACGGTGGTGGATGCCGATGAGCTGCTGCAGGAAATGTACAATACGGCCGAAGCCACCACAAAGGAGCTGGGCAAGGTGGAGGATTTTAGCGCTGAGGAGCTTGAGAATTTATATCACACCGTAAGCCTTGGCGCTTTAAAATATTTTATCCTGAAAGTGGATCCCAAAAAGAAAATGCTGTTTGACCCCAAAGAGAGCATTGATTTTAACGGGCACACCGGGCCTTTTATTCAATACACGCACGCCCGCATTAAATCGGTGCTTCGCAAATCGGATGGCAACCTGGGTTTTGAACCACAAAGTCTTTCACTCAATGGTCTTGAAAAAGAGATCATTAAATGGATCTACGATTTTGAAGCAACGGTGGCCGAGGCAGGAAATACCTATAGCCCTGCGCTGGTAGCCAACTATACCTACGAGCTGGTGAAGCTTTATAACCGGTTTTATCACGAGCTCAGCATTCTTAAAGAAGAAAATGAGAATACGCGCCGTTTCAGGCTTCAGCTTTCAAAAACCTGTGCGCAGGTGGTAGCCAACGCTATGAATCTTCTTGGAATTGAAGTTCCGGAGCGCATGTAGCAGTATAAAAAGCTATCTCAAAAACACTTCTAGGCTATTTTGTTGTGGAGCAGACCCTGAAACTAGCTGATAGCTATCGGCTCAGGGTGGCAGCAAAATTAGTTTTGAGATAGGTCGTCTATTCAAGACTGTAAAATAAAAAAGAGACTCATTTGAGTCTCTTTTTTTATGGAGTCTTTTCTTTTTATTAAGGGTTCAGATCGTTGAGTACATTGCTGGCTTCATTCACGTAAAGGTCTTTGGCCACATTTTTAGCCCAGCGGTTTTCGCGGCCTAGGCGGGCGGTATCATTGGCGCCAATACGATTTTTATCCTCGTCCAGTATCATCGCGTTAAAGCCTTTTATCTCCTTGCGCAGGTCTTCGTATTTTTTATTCTGGTCGCGCAGCTGTTTTTTCTCGGTCCTGAAATTTTCCAGCTTCAGGCTGTATTTGGTGTCTTCTCTTTTCAGCTTAACCTCTTTGGCCTGTTGCTCAATCAAAGCAAACTGTGTGGCTTTGCTCACCCTGGCCTTGCTTTTTTTGAGGAGGCCCGCGTAGTTAATATTGGTAAACTCCTTATAATCGGCTTTGCTGATCTCGTCCCAGGGCATAGGATTGTCCAGCTCCTTCTCTCCAAGGTCAATAAATTCGTACGGATCTGGCAACACAATATCCGGGGTAACACCTTTTAACTGGGTGGCGCCACCATTGATCCGGTAAAATTTCTGCTGGGTGATCTTTACTTGGCCCACCGGCTTAATGGTGTCAAATTGCGGCAGCAGCAGGTTGTCCAGGTCGATGAACGATTGCACTGTGCCCTTGCCGAAGCTGGGTGTGCCAATAATAACCCCGCGCTTGTAATCCTGTATGGCGGCCGCCAGAATTTCGCTGGCACTGGCGCTGTTGTGGTTGATCATAATGGCCAGCGGGCCGTCCCAGGCAATATCGGGGTTTTTATCCTCCAGCACACTCTGGGCCGTTTTGCCTTTTACCTGCACCACGGGTCCGCGCTGAAAAAACAGGCCGGCCATTTCCACCACTTCCTGCAGCGAGCCGCCGCCGTTATCGCGCACATCCAGTATAATACCTTTTACATTCTGCTTCTTAAGCTTTTCAATTTCTTTTCTTACATCGCCGGCGCAGCGGCGGGTGCCGGTGCCGTTAAAGTTGGTGTAAAACGAAGGCAGGTAAATATATCCCATCTTATTTTTACTGTTATCGAGCACGGCGCTTTTGGCAAAAGTCTCTTCTATTTCCACAATGTCGCGGATAATAGGGATTACCTTAATGCTGTTGTCGGTTTTCTTTACCGTTAAGCGCACTTCTGTTCCCTTTTTTCCTTTTATCAGGTCTATGGCCTCGTCAATATCCATGTTGGTTACGTCCACCGGCTCGGCAGCGCCCTGCGCCACTTTTAAAATATCGTCGCCCTGCTTCAGCTCGCCCTGCTTATAGCTGGGGCTGCCCACAATGATTTCGCTCACCTGCAAAATACCGTCCTTTTGCTGCAGGCGCGCGCCAATGCCTTCAAACTGGCCGGTCATCATCTGGTCGAATTTTTTCTTTTCCTTAGGGGCAAAGTACTCGGTGTGCGGGTCGTACACGCCGGTAATGGCATTGGCAAACTGCGAAAAGCGCTCGCGGGCCGGAATTTTGTTGAGGCGCTTAAACCAGTCTTCGTGCGCTTTGAGCGTTTTGCGGCGGGCGTCAGCTTCCAGGCTGTCAAAGCTTCTTATTTTAACGCTGGTGTCATTCTTCTCCTTGGCTTTTTCCTGCTTCAGCAGCATGTCGTCCAGGCGGAACAGCACATCGTATTTCAGCATCTTTTCCCATTCTTTTCTAAGCTCCTGTTCGTTTTTTGCATACACAGTCTTTTTGGCGTCAGTTTCGTATTCCTCATCCACGCTGTAATCCAGTGGTTTTGAAAGAATCTCCCGGCTCCAGCCTGCTTTTTCCTTTATGCGCTTATTAATAATGTCGAGCGATTTCTGGTAAAAATCATGACGCTGGTTGGTGATCTCGTCGTCAATATCGCGGCGGTACTTGCCAAGCTCGTCCACATCGCTCTGCAGCAGCAGCTTCTTATTAAAATCAAGATCGTTGAGGTATAGCTCAAACGCTTTCTCGCTAAATGCGTCGTCGAGCTTCAGGGGAGAGTAATGGTTCTGGTTAAGGCTGCCAAAAAGCAGCTCAAAAATAACGTCGTTTTTGTCAAATACGTATTTAATAAAAGCGAAGGAGGATAAGGCCAGGACACTAAAAACCAGCAAGGTTTTTTTAGTGACGTTATAAACATGTTTTTGCATACCTACAAATTTAATTTTTTAATTAGAAAATACTAATTCGCTCATCACATATTTCGACCGCCTGGCTTTAAAACTTGTTTAAATATTGTTAAAAGCAATTGGGCCGCATGGCCTATATTTAGGGCCATTAAATAAACATGGTATGATAGATTTTTCGCGCGCACAATTAACACATTTTACGATCCATTTTGTTGGCAACAAAGGTTTGGGCGAGGAGCTCACCTGCGGTGAAAAAACGCTGGAGTTTAAAGATGATTTTATAAAAGAAACCATGCTGCGCTATTTTCTGGCGCCGTTTAAAACCGATATTTATCACCAGTTTAAAGGCAAGGTGGATGTGTCGCTGGCCAGCGTGGCCAATGCCTGCGAAGACCTTTTTGGTGCGCGCAAGGAGTTTGTTGAGCGGTCGAAACAGATGGCAACCCATTTGTATAACCAAAGCATGCATCCTAAAATAAAAGGCGGCGAATTTTACGTGTGTTATTTTAAAGATGCGATGGTAGACGGTGAGCTGTGCGATGCGATAGGCCTTTTTAAAACGGAGAATAAAGAAACCTATTTAAAAGTGTACCAGCACGTGGATGAGTTTGATGTGGACTGCGATAATGGCATCAACATCAACAAGCTGGACAAGGGCTGCCTGGTGTTTAACACCGATAAAAAGAACGGCTACAAGCTGAGCATTATTGATACCAACAACAAAGTGGCCGAGTGCGCCCTGTACTGGGAAGAGGATTTTTTAAACGCCACGATTAAGCCCAACGCCTATTATCACACCAAAAACTTTATGGACGCCTCGCGCGGCTTTTGCGAGGAGGTGCTTACCGAAGCCAACAATGTGAAAAAAGAAGACCAGATGATGATGCTGAATAAAAGCGCTTCGTACTTTAAGGAGAAAGACAATTTTAATTTAAAGGACTTTGAAAAGGAAGTGCTGGTGCAGCCCGAGGTAATTAATGCCTTTAACGATTACCGCAGCGACTTTAACCGGCGGATGGACCTGACTGCCATTGATGAGTTTGAAGTGTCGGACACGGCGGTGAAAAAGAACCAGAAGTACATGCGCAGCGTGGTGAAGCTGGACAAGAACTTTCACATTTACATTCATTCGCGGCACGATTACGTGGAACGCGGCTACGATGATGAGCGTGGCCTAAAATACTACAAGCTGTTTTATGTGAACGAAGAAGCAGGCGCCTAAATTCAGATTTTTTCATTTAAGGTAAATAATGGTACGTCAAAAAAACATCTCTGTAAAATCGGATTACGATCAGTTTGTAAAGCGGGTGTGCGCTACGCAGCTGGTATACGCCCTGGAGTCGGATGATGGCTTTGCCACGTCAGACTCCGCCGAACTCGAAGACGAGGAGGGAGAGCCCGTTCAACTGGTCTTTTTCTGGTCGGAACAGGCAATGGCCGAAGCCTGCATTAAAAACAGCTGGGCAGATTGCCGGGTGATAGAAGTGCCGCTGGCAGATTTTATGGAAACCTGGTGCGTGGAATTGAATAACGATGGGTTTTTAACCGGAACAGATTTTGACTGGGATAAGCCCGGTGAGGAAACCGAGCCTCTTGAGCTTGTGCTGGATTTAGGCCAGCAATTAAGAAAGAACAAAAGCGGCATCCGGTTTTCCAAATTCAAAGACCTGGTGGATCTTGAAAAACAAATAAAAGCGGCTAATCAATAGTAATATCCCTCCGGCGTTAATTTTCAAACTTTTTCCTTACAATCAGTACCTGGTCGTTTTCGAGGTATAGGTAACCGTAATCGTAGCAATAAAAATAGCTGTGGTTGTTGCGGGTAGTTACCTGGTTGGTATAAAATCCAAAATTAAAACCCTTGTCGGCTAATTTTTGTTTTGAAATTTTTGTAGTGTCGCCATGCAGGTTTTCTTCCAGTATCCTGCGGTTACGGCGCAGCGCGTTATTAATGTTCCTCACATAATTGTTGCTGTCGCTGTTGATCTTGTTGTTGTAGGAGTTACGGCAAAGATCGCTGCAGAATTTTTTATCGGTGCGGCCTTTGATGGGCTCGCCGCATTCGGGGCACTCGCGTTTTTCCATAACCGAAAATAACGCTTAGGCAATTATTTTCAAAGTGTTCTTTACCATGCGGGCTTTTTGCTTGGCTTTTAAAATATCATCGTCCACAATGGTGGCATGGCCCATTTTGCGGAATGGCTTGGTGGTGGCTTTGCCGTAGAGGTGAATATATACGCCGCTGAATTTAAGCACATCTTCCAGGCCCATGTATTTTGCCTCGCCATCGTAGCCAAAATCACCCAGCAGGTTTACCATCACCCCCGCTTTGGTAATGGCGGTATCGCCCAGGGGCAGGTTGAGGATGGCCCGCAAATGCTGCTCAAACTGAGAGGTGATGTTGGCCTCAATGGTATGGTGCCCGCTGTTGTGCGGCCGCGGCGCAATTTCGTTCACCAGCACTTTGCCGTCTTTGGTCAGAAATAATTCCACCGCCAGCAGGCCCACTATGCCCAGCTTTTCGGCCACCGTGGCCGCCAGCTGCACAGCTTCCTTTTCAATGCTTTTTTTAATGTTGGCCGGGCTGAATAAAAATTCAACCAGGTTGGCCTCGGGGTTAAATTCGCATTCCACCACCGGAAAACATTTGATTTCGCCGCTTTCGCTGCGGGCAACAATTACCGCCAGCTCTTTTTCAAAATCAACCAGTCGCTCCAAAACGCTGGGTGCATCAAAAGCCTTGTCGAGGTGATGCGGGTTTACGAGCTTGCTCACGCCTTTGCCATCGTAGCCCCCGCGCCGCAGCTTTTGAAAAAACGGAAAATAATCGGCGTATTTCTGGATCTGCGATTTGTTTTCCACCAGAAAAAAATCGGGGCTGGGAATGTTGTTGCGCTGGTAAAACATTTTTTGCGATCCTTTGTCCTGTATCATTTCAATAATGTGCGGCTGAGGAAACACTTTTTTGCCCTCTTTCTCCAGGGCTTTCAGCGCATCAATGTTTACGTTCTCAATTTCAATGGTAATCAGGTCTTTGTCTTTTCCAAAGTCATACACCGTATCATAATCGGTAAGGCTGCCGGTTGTGAATTTTTTTACCAGGTGCCGGCAGGGTGCGTTTTTATCGGGATCAAGAACCGAAATGGACAGGTTGAGGTTAATGGCATTCTGGATCAGCATTCTGCCCAACTGGCCGCCGCCTAACAATCCTATATTCAGCTGTTGAATGGTTTTACTCATAAGGTGTTGCGAAATTTAAGCGCAAAGATACCAAGAAAGTTGAAAATTAAGAGTTGAAAGTTGAAAGAATAGTCGTTAGTCACGAGATCCTCCCTTCCCTTTTCCATCCAGTTCAAAAGTTAAGGAGTTACAAGTTTGGAAAGTTTAAAGATAGTCGTTAGTCGCTTGTCATAAGTCGGGACTGTACATTGTACAATGT
>JBGAOE010000007.1:0-304088 GCA_044221905.1 Bacteroidia bacterium | reverse complement strand
CCAAAGAAGGTGCCTCCCGGAGGGTTCACCGTAATGGCCGCTACGGCCAGGGTGCTGCACATAGGCTGCGGCATGGTAAGCGTGGGTGTGGGAGGATTGTTGATAAGCACCGACAGCGTGGTGGGCTGCGGGCAGTTGAGAACCGTGGGGGTTACCACCACCGTGTACACCAGCAGGGCCGTTTGGGTGGAGATGGGCGCTGTGCCCACAAAGCTCCCTGAACCGTTGGGAGAGGTAAAGGTTAAGCCCGGTGGCCCGCTCCACTGGTAGTTATACGCCTGGGCATTAGGAATAGCCACCGATACAATGAAAGACCCGTTCTGACACACCGTACTCGTAGGAGGAACGACCGCGTAAACGGGTATAGGAACCACTACCACCTGCACGGTTTCAGTAATAGGGCATTGCCCATTGGAAACGGTTACTGAATAAGTGCCGCTCATGGTAGGCGTAGCGCCGGTAACCGTTGGGTTTTGCACGGTGGTGCTATAGCTGCCGGGCCCGTTCCAGGTGTAGGTGGTAACAATGGTGGGAGTGGTAACAATGTTCAGGTTAAAGGAAGAGCCCTCGCAAACGGGGGAGTTGCCGGTAGCTGTGCCGGTAATAATACCGGGCGGCGTAGGGTTGGTAACACTCGGAATGAATATTGAATAATCTTCGGTTTCGCCGTAGGTATAATTGGCGCAGGGGTCAATGGTGGTTCCGGCCATCGAAAACGAGCAGCGCACCCGCAGGCGGTAAGCACCAGGGCCCTGGGTGGGCGGAATGGTAAAGGTAAGCACAATAGGTGTGGCTGCAGGCGGCACACCGGGCGATGCCGCTACCTGCTCGGTAGGCATGTCAAAAATATTGTTCTGGTTCCAATCGATAAATATGGCAAAGCCCTGGGCGTAAATAATGCCCGATTGCAATGTACAGGTAATTACCTGGCCCGGGTTTACAATCATAATTTGCGTGCAGGCGTAGTTGGCATAATTGTTAGGCAGGTTGTTGCAGCCCGAGCCGATGTTGGAAATGTTGGAAGTGGCGCCGGAAGTAACAAAATTGTCAATAAAATCGTTTATTGAATTGCCGGGAGTGTTGGAAGGGCCGCCCTGGTTGCAGTTACCGCTTGAGTAATTGCCAAGGCAATAAGGTGCAGCATTATTTGATTGGGAGTGACCCTGAATGCAAAACAAGATACATGCAGATAAAGCCAAAAAAAGTATGTGGTTGCTTCGTTTCATTTTTCAGGGCTATAAATCAGGTTTTTGGCCGGTAGCAGCACCAGCACATCTTTGAATCCCGGCAGCACTACAATCGCTTCTTCGTTTTCCTTTCGTGAGGTTTCAAAACGGCTGATGTCGATAATGGATTCATCCAGGCTCACACCGGTGGCCATATAATTATGTTTTACATAAAAGGAAGCGGAGTAATACCAAAGCTCCTTCAGGTACTCATGTTTATGGCTTTTTTTAAATTCAGCCACACCCTCAGGGCCCCCGTGCCGGGCATACATGTAAGGAGTGAATTTCTTTTCCCTTTCGGCGCTTATTTCAAGAGAGTTTACCTGGGAGAATAAACCTGCTGATAAGATCAGGAAAAAAATAATCAGAAATGGTTTAATGTTTACCCTCATTGAGCCAGATAAATGTGAAGAATTTGGTATAATAAAGTTAAGCCTAAAAACATTAAAAAGATAATCCTTAAATCATTAAAACCATAGCTTTACTCAAAACATAAGGGGGCTTTTCTTAAACTTAGTTAATTAAAACGCTTTAGTAAAGCAGACTACGGCAATTTATAATTCAGGTGCCGGAAAAGGAACCGGGTTGAAAAGAAGTTAAAAGCCTCTGAAAAAGATGTTTCGCGTTGAATTCAAATTTTTTCAGCAACACCAAGGGAAAACAGGAATCAATTAAGATCAGGCAATCACCGGCGGCGGTTCCATTACCGTGCCGCAGCTTTTGCAGGTGCGCAGGTCTTTGTTTTCGTAAAACTTTTTAAACTCTGTTTGAAATTGTGTTTGAATATCCTGCAGGTGAAAATAAGCTTCGTGCAGCTTGGCATTGCATTTTTCGCAAAACCAAAGCAGGCCGTCTTTTTCGTCTGCACGGCGCCTTCTTTCCATCACAAGCCCAATGGTATTGGGCCCGCGCTTGGGGTTGTGCGGCACAGTGGGCGGCAGTAAAAAAATATCGCCTTCCTTAATCGGCACTTCCACGGCCTTGCCGTTTTCCTGTATCTGCACTACAATATCGCCTTCCAGCTGGTAAAAAAACTCCTCGCTTTCGTTGTAATGGTAATCCTTGCGGGAATTGGGCCCACCCACCACCATCACGGTAAATTCGGTGTCCTTATACACCACCTTGTTATTTACAGGCGGCTTAAGCAAATGACGGTTCTCGTCGATCCATTTTTTGAAGTTGAAGGGGCGTGTTATCATACCACCAAGTTACAATGCAAAGTTTAAAATTCAAAATTTTGAAAGATACAAAAAGACGCAAGATACAAGACACAAGATGCAAGACCTGGAGCAGCTATTTGTGAAATTCGTGGCTATCAGTGGCTCAGGGTTGTCACCGGCGCTTCCACCAGCTTATGGGCCACCAGGTATTCGGCTATTTGTACGGCATTAGTGGCGGCGCCCTTGCGCAGGTTATCGGCCACTATCCACATGTTGATGGTTTTTGGCTGCGACTCATCGCGGCGAATGCGGCCCACAAACACCTCGTCTTTGTTGTGCGCATGCATAGGCATAGGGTATACCTGGTTTTTAATATCATCCTGCACAATCACTCCGGGTGTTTCAGAAAGCAGCTTTGCTACATCCTTCACGTCAAACTCATTTTCAAATTCGATGTTTACGCTTTCGCTGTGGCCGCCCATTACAGGTATGCGCACCGTGGTAGAGGTAAGCCGGATGCCGTCATCGCCCATAATTTTCCTGGTTTCGTTCACCATTTTCATTTCTTCCTTGGTGTAGCCGTTGTCCAAAAAAACATCTATTTGAGGAATGGCATTCATATCAATTTTATAAGCATAGGCCATTTCGTTGCTGCTGCCGGTGTTGCGCTCGTTCATGAGCTGGTTCACCGCTTTTACGCCGGTGCCGGTTACACTTTGGTAGGTAGATACCACCACGCGCCGAATGCCGTATTTTTTATGCAGCGGGTTTAACACCACCACCATTTGAATGGTAGAGCAGTTGGGGTTGGCAATAATCTTATCGTTTTTGCCCAGCACGGCGGCGTTTACTTCGGGCACCACCAGCTTTTTGGCAGGGTCCATGCGCCAGGCCGATGAGTTGTCGATCACCGTAATATCATTGGCCGCAAACTTCGGCGCCCATTCGGTGGAGGTGCTGCCGCCGGCCGAAAACAGGGCTATCTGCGGCTTTGCAGCAATGGCGGCTTCCATAGAGCAGATCGTGTACTTTCGCCCCTTAAACTCCAGCTGCTTGCCAACCGATTTTTCGGAAGCTACAGGGATGAGTTCTGTAACGGGAAAGTTCCTTTCTGCCAGTACTTCCAGCATTTTTGTGCCCACCAGGCCGGTGGCGCCTACTACTGCAATTTTCATGTTATGTATATGGTTTTTGTAAATGTAAAATTACGTAATTCCACCCACATGGCCCAGCCGGGCCTGTTTATAAATGGTTTTACGGAAGCGTAATTTTTTTTGACTTAGCTCTTATCGGCCGTCTTTTCGGTTTCGCCCTCCTTTACCAGGTATACGCCGTCGGGCTTTATAAGCACCCGGCGCTGGCGGTATAAAATGCCGATGGCTTTTTTAAAGGTGGCCTTGCTCATGCTCAGGCGTATCGAAATGTCTTCGGGGCTGCTTTTATCGTGCAGGTTTAAAAATCCATTGTTTTTTTCAAGCGCTTCCATCACCACATCGGTAGAGTCGAGCACGTTCTTAAACCCGCTTTTCTGGAAGCTCAGGTCAATCAGCTTATCGGGCCTTATGTTTTTTACGTAGCCTTTTAGCTCATCGCCTACAAACACTTCCTGGTAAATATCGTTGTGGTAAATAAGGCCCCGGTGCGCGTTGTTAATAATGCAGCTAAAGCCAAGGGGCGACTCCTCGTAAACCAGTAAATCCACTTCCTGCGCAGGTTCCAGGGTCATGTGCTCATTGGAGGTAAAATTTTCGATGCGGCTTGAGCCCACCAGGCGGTTGGTTTTATCGTCGATGTAAACGTACACCACGTAAAAGCCGTCCATCTCCATCTTTACTTTTTGCTGGCTGTAGGGCACAAACAGGTCTTTCTCAAGCCCCCAATCCATAAAAGCGCCAAACTCCTGCACATCGGTTACCCGCAGGTAGGCAAAGCTGTTTACTTCGGCATAAGGCCTGGCTGGCGATGCCACCAGGCGGTTTTCGGCATCGGTATACACAAATACATCCATGCTGCTGCCCACCGGGTGTTTGGTTCGCAACAGCGATACAGGCACCAGCGCTTCGTCTCCGTTTTTCTCTCCCACATACAAGCCCACTTCGGTTTCGCGGAGCACCTGCAGGGTGTTTGTTTTACCAATTTCTATCATTGCGGCGCTAAGGTACGGATTTGCCGGCAACTTTTGGAAAGGGTGCCCCTCGCGGCTCATCCCAAAAAAATCATATCCTCCTCCGTCAGGGCAATATCAAGGGCTTGCCTGTTTTCATCAAAATGCTGGAGCTGCGCTGTGCCGGGAATGGGCAACAACAGGTGGTTGTAATGCAACAGCCAGGCCAGGTTTATTTGCGCCGGCGTTGCGCGGTGTTTTTTGGCCATTGCCAGAATTTTGGCATCCTGTTTTGGCAAAGAGTTTTGCAACGACCAGAATGGGATCATCGGTATCTCATGTTCTGTACATATCGCCATTACTTCCTGCATGCCACGGTACTGCTGGTTGTGAAATTTAAACGAGGTGCGCTGCCCGTAGCTAAAGGCATTTTCTACGCTTGCAATGGGGCCCGCGTCCAGGGCTGTATTCAATTCGTCAGGGCTGGCATTGCTCAAACCCAGATGCAGAATTTTTCCCTCCTTTTGCAGTTCAAACATGGCCTGCAGCGATTCTTTAAAGGGCACCTCAGAAGCAGGCATTACCCGTAAGTGCACCAATTGAACCTGGTCAATTTTTAAAATTCTCAGGTTGTTTTCGATGCTGGCCCTTAAATTTTCAGGAGTGTTAAAGGGAATCCAGCCTTTATCTGCCGTTCGGGCCGTTCCTACTTTAGTGCATATCACCAGGTCTTCAGGGTAGGGGTATAATGCCTCGGCAATGAGCCTGTTCGTCACATCCGGCCCATAAAAATCAGCCGTATCCAAAAAATTTATCCGGTGGCTAATGGCCGCTTTTAATATCTGCAATGCTTCGGTCCTCTTTTTGGGTTCGCCCCAAACAAAATCGCCGGTTAAGCGCATGGTGCCATACCCCAACCGGCTTACTGTTAAAGGGTGTTTGCTGTTTGCCCCGATCGTAATTGTTTTTTTTATCTTCATTCGTTTTTAAATGATTGTTTCCGAACCGCAAACATGCGCTGCAAAAAAATCATTCGCATTGATCCAGGTCAAAATCGCACTATCGCGATTTGAGCCGGCTCAATGTTTCTTCACGAATGTCGAGATAGGAGGCCAGCACTTTATTGGACAGGCGTTGGATGAATGCCGGATTTTCCATCAGCTGCTGCTCGTAGCGCTGCTTGGCAGTGAGCGTTACCAGTAGTTCAATTTTCCTGTTCTGAAACGAGTAGGCCCTTTCAAGAATCTTCTGGTAAAAAATTTTCCAGGCATCCATTTCACCAAGCAGGCGGTAAAAATCCTGGTAACCAATGGCCAGCAACTCGGTATCTTCCAGCGCTTCTATACACTCGATCGAAGCTTTTTGTGAAATAAAGCTTGCTAAGGTTGTTCCTATCTGGTTGTCGAGCATCACATATCTTGTTTTTTCATGCCCTTTTTTATCGATGTAAAAGGTGCGGATACTGCCGGAGCATACATAATAAAATTCCCGGCACACCTGGCCGGCATGCAACAACGTGTCTTTTTTCTTTACCAGCCTTGGTTTAAAAAAAACGGCTATTTGCTCAAGGTCCTGTTCGTTAAAGGGGGCAATAGCCTGAAGGTGGGTTTTAAGTTTGCCTGTCATCTTTTAATATTTGTGAAGTAATAGTCATGTTA
Organism: Bacteroidia bacterium; assembly: GCA_044221905.1. Classification (GTDB taxonomy): domain Bacteria; phylum Bacteroidota; class Bacteroidia; order B-17B0; family Aurantibacillaceae; genus Aurantibacillus. The sequence continues at coordinate 297,940 of JBGAOE010000007.1, read as the reverse complement.
AGCTGTTGCAACAGGTGGTAAAATTGTTTTGATACCTTATCCATGCGTTAAAGATACTGTAAGCGCTGCGTTTTTTACGGGGGCGTTTTTGGCAGATAGAGGATTTTTTTGCTGAAGCCCTGGAATGCGGCATTTTTGGACCAAGCGGCCGTATGTAACAAAGCCGGAGGAAACAGAACATGCTTTGTTGCTGCAGAATTTGGAAGCTGTTTTAAAATTATATTCGGGCGCCTCCCGGGCCTTTCGCTTTAGCCGGCTTGCACGGTATAAGTGCCACAAAAAAAAGGCAGGTGCGGGGTCTTTTGCTGTCGCAAAAGCCTACACCCTGCTGCGGCACTAATACCCTGCCGCGCCGGGCTATCGCTCCAGGCCCTGGCGCAGATTCCTGAAATTAAAATACAGCAGCCACGCTGCCACCGGATACAGAGGGAAACAGTTTCTTAAAGAACCCTGACAGATTAATCACGCATTTTTCGCATAATCAATCACCCGGGTTTGCGGCTGCCCCAGCTCCTGCCAGGTTTTTTCCGATTCAAATTTTTCGGGATAGTTGTTTAAGGCATCCACAATGTTGGCGCCATAGTTCAGCTTGTTCACAAACAGGCCAATACACCGCAGTAATCCCAATGGCGCTTTCTGCACCTTTAGTTTTGCTTTTTTATAATTACTCACAAACAGTTTTGCCGCTTCATCGGCGGTATATCCTTCCGGTCCCTGTATGGTATATTCCTGGTTGCCCTGGTTACGCTCAAAGGCTTTTACCACCTGCCGGGCATAATCGCTGCCTGAAATAAAAAACATTTTGTGCCGGGAAGTGCCCGCCAGCGCAATGCTGTTCCCTTGCCGGTAGCCGCCCTTGTCAAGCGACTCCATAAACGTGGAGGGATAAAAGATAGAGTAGGTAAGCCCCGAAGCTTTAATATCGGCCACCGCTTTTTTCTTGAGTGCAAAGGCCCACCAATTAAACCCATTTTGCCCCTGGTATAAATGCACCAGCGATGATAGGTAGCCAATTCGCTTGATGGACGAGGATTTGGCGGCCTTCAAAATGTTTTCCAAACCTTCGCGTTCGGGCTGAAAATCTTTTTCGCTGCTGGCCTGTGCCACCGAAAGGTTCAGGTATAAGGCGTCCTGCCCTTGCAAAAATTTTCTGATGCTGTTGGTGTCCTGTACATCGCCGGTTACCAGTTGCGGAGCCGGCCCAAACAACTGCCGCGCTTTTTCGGGGTGGCGCACCAGCAAGCTCACTTCAAAACCGGCTTCGATAAACGCTTTGGTAACAGGCTGGCCCAGCATGCCGGTGGCACCAATGATTGCGATCTTTTTCATTTTATTAATTTTGTATGGCAAAGTTAGGTCACAAAACCATACCATTTCACTAACATTTTAGTAAGTAAAATCATGCTTAAAAAACAACATCGCTCCACTTACCCCCGCCTCATTGAAATGAAAGACGGCAGCCAGCTTAATTTTTGCGGCATAGGCTGCTCGGCCGATGTGCTGGGCGGCCGCTGGAAACTGCTGATTATTGCGGAGCTGTTTGGCAGTAAAAAACGCTTTGCCGAAATTAAAAAAGCCATCCCGGAGATCAGCGATAAAATGCTGGCAGAAAGCCTAAAGGGCCTGTTGTATCATCACCTCATTGCCCGCGATGAAAGCTCGGGCCAGGTGGAGTATAGCTTAACAGACTACGGCATTACCCTGAAACCGGTGCTGGAGGTGCTTTACCAGTGGGGCGAAAAACACATTGCGCTGCATGGGGAGAAGGTGTTTGTTTGACGCTGAGAATTAGAAACTGTCTCAAAACTAATTTGAGTGCCACATCGAGCGGCGTGGAGATGTGAAGTGCTCCGATACGGAAAGTTCTCGACTTCGCTCGAACCGGCAATTTCCTGACAAAGCATGTCCCGAACTTTCTTCGGGACAAAAAGTAAGGCCCAGTTTTCTCATAACTTCTCATAAACCAATTTGGTAAAGCATTAATTTTGCGCCCGGTATGAAACCAACTTCCCTTGCGTGGGTTATTTTAATCGCTCTTTCCATTGTATGGGGCAGCTCGTTCATACTCATGAAACGCGGGCTCGATGCCTACAGCAGCGACGAGGTGGCGGCCCTGCGCATTTCCATTGCCTTTTTGTTTTTGGTGCCTTTTCTTATCAAACATTACAGGATCGACCTTAAAAAACATGCCAAGGGCCTTATTTTAATGGGTGTATTCGGCAACCTGCTGCCGGCTTTTATGTTTACCAAGGCCGAACTCTATATCAGCAGCAGCCTGGCGGGCATGCTCAATTCGCTCACACCCCTGTTCACCATCCTGGTGGGCCTGGTATGGCTCAAAATAAAGCCTACCAGCCAGCAGGTAACGGGCATTATTGTGGGCTTTATATCGGCCGTGTGCCTGCTGTGGTTCGAAAGCGGGCAAAACATGTTCCAGAATTTTCAATACGGGTTGCTACTGGTGGTGGCTTGTTTGTTTTATGCCATCAGTGTAAACAGCGTGCGCAAATACCTTACCGGCCTTAATTCGGTAACGGCCACGGTGTGGGCCTTTTGTTTTACCGGGCCTATAGCCCTGGCATACCTGTTTGGTTTTACCGAATTTACCACCCATTTTACCCAAAACCCACAGGCTTTGCCTTCGCTGGGTTACGTGTGTATTTTAGCGGTGGTGGGCACGGCCGTGTCGGTAATTTTATACAACATGCTCATCCGTAGCTCAGGGGCCGTATTTGCCAGCAGCTGCACCTACCTCATTCCCATTGTGGCCATTGGCTGGGGCCTTTTTGATGGCGAAAATGTTAATTTACCCCAGTTATTAAGCATTGCCGCCATTATTTTAAGCGTTTATTTGATCAATCGCCGCTAAAAATTTGCGGATTAGGGGTAATTCAGTATATTTGCATCCCTTTTTAGGGATTTTATTAACAATTTAAAAGTCAAAAAATGTACGCAATTGTAGAAATAGCCGGGCAACAAATGAAAGTGGAACGTGGCAATAAGCTTTACGTTCACCGCCTACAGGCTAATGAGGGCGACAAAATTGAGTTTGACAAAGTTCTCCTGTTGGAAAACGGCGGCAAAATCTCAGTTGGAAACCCTACCGTGGATGGCGCAAAAGTAGCAGCCACCGTTATCGGCCACTTAAAAGGCGATAAAGTGATCGTTTTCAAGAAAAAACGTCGCAAAGGTTACCAGAAATGGAACAACCACCGTCAAAGCTTAACCCAGATCCTGATCCAGGGTGTGCTGGCCAAAGGCGATTCTTTAAAAGAAGAATTAAAAGCCGAGCGCAAGGTGTGGACCTCTGTAAAATCAAAACCAGCTGTTGAAAGCACTGAAGAAGTGAAAGAAACGAAAGCAGCTGCTAAAAAAGCTCCGGCTAAAAAGGCGCCTGCTAAAAAAGCTGCCGCTCCTAAAAAAGCTGCTGCCAAAAAAACAACAAAGAAGAAAGAAGACTAATCGGGAAATGTTGAATGATAAATGCTGAATTATAAATTAGCAGTCATTCAAAATTTAAAATTTAACATTCAAAATTTAATTAAAAATGGCACATAAAAAAGGCGCGGGTTCGTCAGACAACGGCCGCGAATCGCACAGTAAACGTTTAGGCGTTAAAATTTTTGGTGGGCAAACCTGCATCGCAGGCAATATCATTGTTCGTCAGCGCGGTACCAAGCACAATGCCGGCGAAGGTGTGGGCATGGGCAAAGACCATACGCTTTACGCCCTGGTTGACGGCAAGGTGGTGTTCAAAAAGAAAAGAGACGACAGATCTTATGTTTCTGTTGTTCCTGTTGGAGCATAACAAATAAAACCTTTGATAAAGAAAAGCCCACCGTTGCTAAACGGCGGGCTTTTTCTGTTTTTACCCCAATAAAATGCCGGCCTGGATTATCCGAAATAACATCTTTGCAGCAATAATAATTATTGTATGCTGTTTGTGCATGCCAGGCTGCAAGGCCCGCCGCATAAAAAAAGAACCCGGCCAAGTGAAGGAACAAACCGCATTCTTTACCCTGAGCATGAGCAGGGATACGGTTCGTCATACCAGCGCAGCCGCCGTCAAATCTGTAAATGTTGTGGATACCAAAATCAGGTACCTGGTAGATGAAGCAAAAGCAAGGGAGCCCAACTTTTTGAAGGTAACCATCGTGTATAAAAACAAACAAACTGTGCTGGCCGTTACGGAGCATCCGCTGTATAAGCGATTTGATTTGTATTCGGAATCTGGGCAAATAGAGTCAAAATTAATATCTTTACCACAAGGGGAAACTGTTTTGCGTGTGCCGTATTTTGATGATTACAAAGAGGTGGTGATTCGTGAAACAGTAAATTATAAAGAGGGGGCGCCTATTATTTTAAAGCATGAAAAATAAATTTTTACTGATACTTTGCGCATTAGGCCTGCATACCGCAGGCCAGGTAATTACAGGTGTAGATACCCTGCTCAAGTCGGGCCCTATCAATAAGCGCATCAACCTGGTGTTTATGGGCGACGGGTATACCACCGCGCAAATGACACAGTTTATTGCCAATGCTACCAGCGCTTCCTATTATCTGCTCAACACCACGCCCTTTGTGTATTACAAAAATTATTTCAATGTATTTGCGATCAAATGCCCTTCGCCACAAAGCGGGATTACCCATTTGGGTGTTGCCACCGATGTTACGGAGCCGGCCTCGCCCACGCTGAACGTTACCAATAACTTTGATACGCGCTTTGACAACTACGGGGTGCACCGGCTGATCTATTCGATGGACCCGGCGGCAGTATACTCGGTGCTGGCTGCAGGTTTTCCTGCATACGACCAGGCCATCATTCTGGGCAACTCTACCGAATATGGCGGTGCGGGCGGCGGTTATGCCGTATCGTCCATTCACCCTTCATCGCCCGAAATTGTTGTACACGAGATGGGTCATTCGTTTGCCGGCCTGGCCGATGAATACTGGGCAGGCGCTTCGTATGCTGCTGAAAAGCCCAACATGACCGCGAACAACAATACGTCTACCATTAAGTGGTCGCCCTGGGTGGGGTCCAATTCCATTAATGCCTATCCTTATGATAACACACCGCCGGGCGACGGCTGGTTTCGCCCGCATCAAAACTGCAAAATGCAATTTTTGAATGCGCCATTCTGCTCGGTATGCAAACAAACCATTATTGAGCGGATACACGCCCTCACCAACCCTATTGATGACTATAGCCCGGCCAACAATGTACCTGTAACCTACACTGCGCCGGCGCAGTGGTTTAAAATAACGCTGGTAAAGCCTAACCCCAATACGCTGAAGAGCAGCTGGGAGCTGAATGGCAACCTGGTAGCATCAAATGTTGATTCGCTGATGATGGGCAATGTATCGTTAACGCCGGGCAACAATTCGCTTTGGTTTACCGTTACGGACAGCACGATTTTATCGCGCGATTCGGCGCATTATAACCAGCATACCTATTCGGTGCTTTGGTTTGTGAATTTTTCGCAAACCGTGGGCGTTAAAGAAATCAGCGCGCAAATGGAGCTTTCTATGTTCCCGAACCCTGCCTCCGAAACCCTTCATTTAAATTACAACCTGCTGTCGGAAGCAGAAATAGGAATTTCGGTGACAGACATGAGCGGAAGAACCGTGCTGCGTGAAAGAAGCCGGAAAGAGCCCGCCGGCGAATATAAAAAACAGGTGGATGTAAGCGGGCTGAAAGAAGGCAATTACCTGATGACTTTAAAAATAAACGAACAAATCATTACCAATAAATTCATAATCACTAAATAATTTTATGCTGCAACTTACGTACATCCGCGACCATAAGGAAGATGTTATAAAACGACTGGGAATAAAACATTTTAACAATGCCGAAACGGTAATTAATGCCATCATTGATCTTGATAACAAGCGCAAAGCCTCTCAAAAACAGGGCGACGACCTGAAAGCCGAGGCCAATGCCCTGGCCCGCCAGATAGGCGACCTGATGAAAGCCGGCAAAAAAGAGGAGGCAGAAGCCATGAAGGCAAAAACCGCCGAATTAAAAAACACCGAAAAGCAGCTGGACGAGCAGCTAAAAGCTATCGAAACGGAAATCCACGGCCTGTTGGTAACGGTTCCTAACCTGCCGAGCGATAAAGTGCCGCATGGCAAGGCCGCCGAAGACAACGTGGTGGTATCGGAGCATGGCGTTAAACCTGCATTGCCTGCCACTGCACAGCCGCACTGGGAGCTGACCGCCAAATACGATATTATTGATTTTGAGCTGGGCGTAAAATTAAGCGGCGCGGGCTTTCCTGTTTATAAAGGCAAAGGAGCACGCCTGCAGCGCGCGCTCATTAATTTCTTTTTAGATAGGGCCACCGCCAAGGATTATATTGAGGTGCAGCCACCCATAGTGGTGAACCGCGACAGCGGCTACGGCACCGGCCAGCTGCCCGATAAGGAAGGGCAGATGTACCACATAGGGCTGGACGACCTGTATTTAATCCCAACGGCCGAAGTGCCGGTTACCAATATTTACCGTGACGTGATTTTAAAAGAAAACGAGCTGCCGATCAAAAACTGCGGCTACACTCCTTGTTTTCGGCGCGAAGCGGGAAGCTACGGCAAGGATGTGCGCGGCCTGAACCGCCTGCACCAATTTGATAAGGTGGAAATTGTACAGATAGCCCATCCTACAAAAAGCTACGAGGTGCAGGAAGAAATGCTGGCGCATGTAGCCGGATTGCTTAGCGACCTGGAGCTGCCGTATCGTATTTTGCGCCTGTGCGGTGGTGATATGACCTTTGGCAGCGCACTCACCTACGACTTTGAAGTGTGGAGTGCGGCGCAGCAACGCTGGCTGGAGGTGAGCAGCGTAAGTAACTTCGAAACCTTTCAGACCAACCGCATGAAATGCCGCTACCGCGATGAAAAGGGCAAAACCCAGCTGGCACACAGCCTTAATGGCAGTGCGCTGGCCCTGCCGCGCATTGTAGCCGCCCTGCTCGAAAATAACCAAACCGAAAAAGGGATCAGAATCCCTAAAGCCCTGGCGCCGTATTGCGGATTTGAAATGATTGATTGATGCGGGTGGTGTATCACATAGCCTTGTTGGCAGTGCTGCTTTTTTTGCAGTCCTGCGGCAAGGCCGGTGCATACAACCGGCAGGCAAAAACAATTGACAGCTTAAGCGGCGCCATCAACGCAATGGTGCGCGAGCTGCAACAGGTGGATACCATTGTGCTGCAAAAAGCAGTGGCCAGGTTTAACGACTACCGGCAATTTATAAAACAGCATCTTACCGATACCATCGAAAAAACCGAAGCGGATAACCTTCAGCATTTTTATGCAGGGGGCAATTGTGTCAGTCATTTTTCGGCTAACAGGCGTGCGCTGCTTGCCCGTGCAGCTTTGATCAATTCGCAGCTGGCTAAATTATCGGAAGACATTAAGCAACGCTCAGCGGAACCGGAGGTTCTTACCGGGGCGCTGGCGTTTGAAAAAAATGAAGCCACAAAACTGATGGAGGCCGGCTACGATCAGCAGAAAAAATTTCATTCGGGCTTTGAAGAATTCAGGAATTCGCTGAACGGGGTGGAAGCCCTGCTACGAAGCCGCAACCGGGGCGAGCTGCCTGCTATTATAAAAGACACAGTTAACCTGTAACATGGCCGTTTCGTTTCAAAACCAAGACATAGATTTTCGATTAAAGGATAAAGCCGGGCTGCGCACCTGGATTAAACGTATTATTGAATCGGAGAAAAAAAAGCAGGGTGTTATTCATTTTATGTTTATGACGGATGATGCGCTTTTAAAAGAAAACATCCAATTTTTAAATCACCACACGCTTACCGATATCATTACTTTTGACTATTGCGAAGAAAAAACAGTGAGCGGTGATATTCTTATCAGCATTGAGCGTGTGAAAGATAACGCAGCCAAATTTAAAGTTGATTTTGATACCGAATTAAAACGGGTGATAATACACGGTGTGTTGCACCTGTGCGGGTATAAGGATAAATCGAAAAAGGACGCGGCCCTGATGCGAAAAAAAGAAGACGCAGCTTTAAGGAATTTTGAATGATAAATTTTGAATTAGTACAAAATCAGTACCGAATTGTTCAGATATCTTTTCAAATTTTCCTTTCAATGAGCCGCTGAAACCCGATGTTAAAAGGTTCTGATTGCTGAGCGAAGTCGAAGTAACCACTAGCCACTAATCACTAAATTTTCTATTGTCCGATGGAGGAGGAAGAATTATCGTGGTTAACATTGCGAAGACTGAATGTGATGGGATAATTGGTTTTGTAGCGCACATATTTGCCGTTGAGCGTAGCCGGCTGCCAGCGCGTTTTTTTGATCACCCGCAGGGCTTCTTCGGTGCAGCCCGCCCCCAGCGGTTTTTTTACGGTAATGCCAGTAATGTATCCGTTTGTTTCCACCACAAATTCGATCACCACTGTGCCTTCCACCGATTTTTCGATGGCCAGCCTTGGGTATTCCATTTCAGAGATGATCAGCGCGGCCAGGCCTTCCTCGCCGTTTTTATAATATTCGGGCGAGCGGTCGGCTTTTGAATAAATGGCATAGCTGCTATCGGCCGGCAGAGGTTTTTTAAAGCTGAGCTTGTTGCTTTGCTTAAAATAATGATTGTACTTGTCGCCGCTTAATTTAAAATTCAATACATACGGATCGCCATATGCATTTTGGGTTTTTGCAAAGCGCAAAAAGCCAAAAATGCGCTTCATTTCGTTGCGCAGGGCATTGTTGCTGGCCTTTTCTATTTTTATGTTTACGGCTCTTCCGGCCGAATCCACATCAAAATACGCCACGGGTTCCGCTTCAAAATGGGAGGTAACCAGCGTTTTGGGCAGGGTTAGCTGGGTTTCCAATACCTGTTCGAGCTGGTCTTTTCCGCCAAGCGGGTAGGCATCAATGGCGTAGGCGGTGGAAGGCGCCTGTGCAAAGAGGGCGGCGGCACTGCAGGCCAGCGCTCCTAAAAAAAAATTACGAAGCATAACCTAAAGTTAACGCAAAATATCAGCAAAAGCAAAACGTTGCCCGCGCCCTGTTGCAAGCTGTAAAAATCGTGATATAAGCAGCCACTGATTACATCAATTTACACAAATTCCGATTCTTATTATTTTATTACGAGATGTCCTTCTTGCTGTAATTCGTGAGATCAGTGGCGAATTATTTTGTAATAAGCGTGGGGTTAATCATGTTCTCAAACGAATACACTTCATCCCACTTGGCCTGGCTAACGAGCCGGCGCTCTTCCACCACAATGGCATGCACCGATTTGCCGGTTTCCAGGGCTTCGCGGGTAATTGCTGAGCAGGTTTCGTAGCCAAGAATAGGATTTAATGCCGTCACGATTCCGATACTGTTCATTACAAAATTGTAGCACACTTTTTCATTGGCCGTAATACCGTTCACACATTTGCTCACCAGCGTATCTATGGCACGGCTCATGTATTCGAGCGAGGTAAACAGGCTGAAGCCGATGACCGGCTCCATTACATTTAACTGCAGCTGGCCGGCTTCGGCAGCCATGGTAATGGTAACATCGGCGCCTATCACATAAAAAGCGGTTTGGTTTACCACCTCCGGTATTACAGGATTTACCTTGCCCGGCATAATAGAAGAGCCGGGCTGCATGGGCGGCAGGTTTATTTCGTTGAGCCCGCAGCGCGGCCCCGACGAAAGCAGGCGCAGATCGTTGCAGATCTTCGAGATTTTGATAACGCTGCGTTTCAGCGTGCCCGATACCTGCACGTAATCGCCTGTGTCGGAGCTGGCGTCGATCAGGTCGCCCGAGAGCTTAACCGGAATGCCGCTGAGCTGGGCCAGGTAATCGGTAACCATTTGCGGATAGTTTTGCGGTGTATTGATCATGGTGCCTATGGCGGTGCCTCCCATGTTGCAAATGGTGAGCAGGGCCTGGGCTTCGGTAAGGCGCACAATGTCCTGCTCGATGGTGCTGGCAAAGCCCTGAAACTCCTGTCCCAGGCGCATGGGCACGGCATCCTGCAGCTGGGTGCGGCCCATTTTTAAAATGTTATGAAACTCACGGCCTTTTTCGGCAAAGGCATGCTGCAGCTGCTGAATGGAATGGATGTAGGTGCTTATTTTCTGATAAAGCGCCAGCCTTAAAGCCGTGGGATAGGTGTCGTTGGTAGACTGCGAGCAGTTAACATGGTTATTGGGGTGCAGGTAATCGTATTCACCCTTTTTATGCCCCAGGTATTCCAGGCCAATGTTGGCAATTACCTCATTGGCATTCATGTTCATAGAGGTGCCGGCCCCGCCCTGGATCATATCGGTTACAAACTGATCGTTGTATTCGCCGGCAATCAAGCGGTCGCAGGCATATACAATGGCTTCTGCCAGCCGCGGCTCCAGTATGCCGCAGTCGCGGTTGGCCATGGCTGCGGCCTTTTTTACAAAACCAAAAGCCTGTATAAATAACGGCTCGCTGTGCACCGAAAGACCGGTGATATTAAAATTTTCGAGGGCGCGCAGGGTTTGTACACCGTAATATACATTTCCCGGAATTTCTTTTTGGCCGATAAAGTCGTGCTCAATGCGGCTGGAGCTGTTGGATGGCATAACGTATTTGTTAAGAGTTTATACCAAGTTACGTAAAATAATAACCGGTTCTGTTTAAGCGTTTCCTATAAAAACTGCTGCCATCGGTTGTTAAAACCCTGAATGTACATATAAAAAATCAGCCGCACAGGCAGCTGATCAGGGTTAAGCAATGCATTAAAAACGCTCACGCAAGCTGTTTGAGCCCGCTTCGCTGCAGCAGGGCCATAACTCCCACCCAGGCTGCTACGGCAAGTATCAGCAGGATGCCTGCCGTTGAGATCACCTGGAACAGCTCGATAACGGCAACGATACTGCCTACCACCCAAAGAGTGTCCAGCAGGGTGATCAGCTTTACAGCGTTGGCATTTGTTGATTTTCTTAAGCCGGTAACGAGCACCAGCGCTGCAAAGGTAATGAGAAAAATACCCACTTCGGTAAATACTATGGGATACGATACGGAAAACAATGCGGCAATGGGTTTGGCAAAAATAACAAGGCCGATGCCTGTTGCTCCTGAGCTGAGCCCGTTTACGAGCAGTGTTGTTTTGATGTTTAGCATAATGGTTTGTTTTAAAATTATGTTACAAAGTTATATAGGCGGCTCCGCAGGAATATTACCTTTTGGCGCCAATAGCCCGTCATTTTACGCCAGCTAAAAACCAATGCCCTGCAATTTTATATTTTTGCTGAAGATTATATGGAAGATTTTCAGAAAAAATTTGTGCAGGCCTTACTGGCTTATTGTGTAAAGCGCGATGTGGATATAAAGGCGCTGTGCCTGGCAGCTGGTATTGATCTTAAAAAATTGTCCGGTAAAACAGACTATCCTGTTACCCCGATGCAGATGAATGAATTGTGGAAAAATGCGGCGCACCTGTCGCACGATCCTTTGTTTGGCCTGCACTTTGGCGAATCGATGCAGCTGGCTGCGCTGGGTGTGATAGGGCAGATTGTGCAAACCAGCGCCACGGTGGGGCAGGCGGTGGCCAATGCCGGTGCGCTCACCCATCTTATTACCGACATGTTCCAGATGCGCCTGGAGCATCACAAAAAAACGTTTTCGGTTCACCTGATCGTAAATCAAAAAAAGGCCGGCCAGTGGCCTTACACATACCGCCACATGGCCGATTACCTGATGGTGTTTATGATACATGAAATGGACGGGCTGCTGCTCGAAAAAATAAATCCCTTGTCGGTGCAGTTACCGTATCATACCGCCGAGCCTTATGAATATACCCGTGTGTTTCGCTGCCCCAAGATCGGACGGGCGGAGCAGCTTTCGCTCGAATTTCCGTTAAGTTATCTCGATTTGCCGGTGTTATCGGCCAATTACGAGCTGCAGGACCTTTTGCTTCAAAAAATGAGGCACCTGCTGGCAGGCACCGAAGAGCCGGGCGCCTGGCAGCATAAGGTATATAATTACCTGCTTACCAATTCGTATTTAAATTCGTTTTCGCAGCAGGCAGTGGCGGCCAATTTCAACATCAGCCTCAGAAACCTGCAGCGAAGGTTAAAGGAAGAAGGCACCAGCTACCAGCAGATCTCAGAAAAAGCGAAGAAAACCCTGGCGGTTAATTACCTTTCAAACGGCAATTACCCTGTAAAAGACATTGCCAATATTTTGGGCTATAATGAGCAAAGTGCCTTTTTAAGGGCCTTTAAGCGCTGGACCGGCAAAACGCCCCAGGTATTCAGGACTGAGACAAAATTGTAACATCTTTGTGTCGCTTTTATTAAAATTCTGAAACACCTGTTCCGGGCCGATAGGTAGGGAGTTTTACTCCTCAAATAGAAAAGTATATAAGATTGCCCTTTTGCGTTAGGGATAGAGCGGAAAGCCCGCAGCTCCGATAGTTACTGGGGCGAGGACTTGCAGCGATAGCCCGGGCCGCAGGCAACGCCAAAAAATAAAATGCTAAAATTGCTTGTGTTAAAAGAAACAAATTGAGGGCAATGTTTTAAGCTGCTCTATGAAAATATTTCGTTGAAACTGGTTAACACATAAAAATCTATTTCACTTAAGTTTTGCGAGATGCTGAAACAAGTTCAGCATGACCGACGCGGTTTTTGAAACAATTTCTAGGTTGTATCCTATTTTGTGGGGATAACCGAAGTAACCCGCGTTTGTTCAATCGTGTCGGAGGCTTGTACATCGCCCGCATCGTAATAAGTGCCGCTTTTGCGGCTTTGCAGCGATTGTATCACCAGGCCAATATTACCTGCGCGCGAATTAAACATATCGGAAATAACCGCCTGCGGCGAATCAAAAACATAAATGGTATCGCCCCTTAGTCCAAACATGCTGCCAAAGGCCAGTACTTCCTGCCGGGCCAGCATTTCTCCCTCCACATATTTCCATTTGCGGCTTTTGATCGCTTCGTGCGTGTTAGGGCCGCATGAGGCCTGCAGCAAGCAAATAATTGCAATAAGTAAACGATGAATGGTTTTCATATGCACCAGTGTGCCCGCTACATATAGTAGAGCTTAATTTTTGAAGCCCCGTTTTTGCGAAAACATTGCAGCAGATTTTTCAGGTCGCGCAGGTCTTTCAGAATCCGGCCGCTGCTTAAATAACCGTAGTCGCTCGGGTAGCCATAATCGGGTTGTGATTCAAACTCCTCGATCAGCTCCAGGAATTTATTATTATCACTGAAGCCCATGGTGAACAGCTGCTCATTTTGTTGCTTAAGCTGGGCGTTGTGCTTTACCTGCGTGTAATAACCCGGACTGGCCTCTAACCTGGCCAGGAAATTGATTACCAGTTCGGTGAAAGGCCCGATCTCCTTCCAGAGCTGCAGCGAGTTGTCAACATCCTCGGTGCCATGATCGTATTGTTGAAAAGCAGAAAGATTTATGTTCAATACCTCGGCAACCTGTGCCACTTCGCTTTTTTCTCCATATCCGCCAATTTGCTCAAAAAAGAAAGAAAGCTCATCCGGAAAACGGCCCTCGCAACTGGTGTGCTTGTCGGCCTTAATGTGATAGCGCATGCCCATACGTGTGTGTTTTTCGCAAAATAGGGCTTTGCCAGCGGTTTTTCAGAGCAGTTTTGCAGGAGGAGGTGAGTAGTTTGCAGAATGATGCTCTGGGTTTATAAGTGTTGGGTTTTGTCCGGCAATCAGTTGGCGGTTAATCGCCTTTTGTGTACTGTAAAACGCACATGCCGCTGTTAAACCCAAGGCTTTTTTGCAGGCGCAATGGCCTGCGCCGGCCGGGTGAGTCGAAAAGCGGCAGACCTGCGCCCAGCAATACAGGGTTAATAAACAGGTAGTACTCATCCACCAGGTTGGCTTCTATTAGCGCCGCCGCAAACGAAGCGCCGCCATAGGCAATAATATCCTTACCCGGCTGCTGCTTTAATTTGGTTACCGCAGAAACCAGGTTGCCCCGGGCCAGGCTGCTGTTGGGCCAGTGTGCATCGCTAAGCTTATGGCTGAAAACAACCTTGTGCGCGTTGTTGATATACGCCGCCATACGATGCAGGGGATTGTTTTTGTTTTGAGAGATGGCGGCCCAGTGGCCGATAAATCCTTCTTCGGCCATGCGACGGCTCAGCAGCACGGTATCCACCGAAGATTTAAGCCCGGTAAAATAATCCTGCAGCTCCCCGTCCCAGCTCCAGTCGGCACCCCAGTTCCATAGCATCCAGTCTGTGTTTCCGCTGGCATCGGCCATATATCCGTCAACAGATACCTGAACCTGCAATTTTAGCTTTTTCATACTATTGTTTTGATAAAACCCAAGGTACAGTAACTTTTAAGGCCGGGCGCGGTAAGAACACGACATTGTTACAGGTGGTTTGCGACACGCGTAAATTTATTTTCCGGCATCAATTTCCAGCGCTTCTTTCAGCAGCAGGACAATTATTTTTTCGTCGATCTCATCTACCGAATGGATGATGCGGTAATACACCTGCTTGTTGGTACCGTTGGTAATATAACCCCGTAGGTTTTTTAGTTTGTAGCCCTGTATAAAGCCAAGCAGTACACCGCTGCTAAAGCCACCGCGGGGTACTGAGCCGGGCCAAATGCAGCAGATCCTTTTTTTGCCGTAATAAAACGGCACCCGGTAGGCAAATTTTTCGCGACAGGTGGCGGGCAGGTTTTCAATAACGATTTGCCGTAGCACATCTACGATCAGGCGCTCATGTTCCGGTAATTTTTCCCAGAAGTCGATAAAATGCTGTTCGGTAATTTCTTTGGCCACGGTAATAACCAAAGGTAATACTTATGGAAAGGAGCGCCACGAATTTCACGAATTACTCTAATAATAAAATAATACGGATCAAACATTTGTGTGAGTTGATGCAATTAGCGGCGGCTTATTTACCGGTTTCTATTTTTTCGGTAATGGTTTGCCCGCTTTGCTGGTGCCTGCCGGTGAGCTCAATGTAAGATACCCGTGGTTTAAGGTATGTGCCGCCTGTGATATTTACCAGGATGCCTGTTAAAATGCCCGGCTGTCCGTTAATACTTACATGCACCCGGTAAGTGCCATCGCCGGCATCCTTTTTTAAATACATGTGTATTTTTTTATAAGAAACCAGGTTGATCTTAAATTCGGCGCCGTGTTCCTTTGTCTCCTCGCTTTCAATGCCGTAGGCAAATTTATTTTGTGCAAAGGTGAGCGGCGCCGTTTTTTTGCTGCTGCTGTTGATCCAGTAAATTTTTACCGGTTTGTGCCGGTCCACGCTGCCATCCGGCTTATAGTTGATCTCGTACACCACAGGGTCGGCATCAATGGTGCGGTGCAGGTAAAACAGCAGGTTTTTATTGCCGGGAGGCTGGGTAAAGGGGCCATGATAAGGCGTGATGTGCTGCCCGCTGCTGAATAACCTCACAAATAAAAATAAGCCGGGCAGAAAGAAACGGATATTTGAAAGCCAATGCAAAGGACAATATTTGTAGGCCGAAATTAACTATTAATCTGTAAAGCCAAAGCTGCTGCCCGGGCGGTTTTGTTTTAGGAAAGGCCGTGCCGCCGCAAAAGCCCCTTTATAATGACGGATTATACCTTGCTGAGGTGTTTCTGCGCACTGTAATTTTGAGGGTATTAAATTAAACAAACATGCTTTTAAAAAATAAAACAGCGGTTATTTACGGCGTGGCCGATTCGCTGGCCGGAGAAACAGCAAAAGCCTTTGCAAAACAAGGAGCGAGAGTGTTTATGACAGGCCGCACGTACGATAAGGTAAAAACAATTGCCGATGAGGTGATAAAAGCAGGCGGCCAGGCCGAAGCCGCACAGGTGGATGCCCTGGACGAAAATGCCATAGAGGAACATCTTGACAGCGTGGTTAAAAAAACGGGAGCCATAGATATTTCGTTTAATGGGATCAACGTTCAGGATACACAAAATGTTTCGCTGATCAACATGAGCCTGGCTGATTTTATACGGCCCATAGATGTTGCCATGCAAACACAGTTTTTAACAGCTACCGCCGCCGGGCGAAGGATGGCAAAACAAGGCTCAGGTGTTATTCTTTCGCTTAGCTCTACACCGGCGGTGCTTGCTTACCCGCTGGTGGGTGGCTTTGGCCCAGCCTGCTGCGCCATAGAGGGGTTTTCGCGCAACCTGGCCACCGAGCTTGGGCCTTATGGCGTACGCGTGGTTGGCATTCGCTCAGCGGGCTCGCCCGATTCGCGGCCCTTTCGCGAAGCCCGCCAGCAGGGGGGAGAAGAAGTGGAACATTTTATCCGCAAGCTCGAAGAAGATACGATGCTGAAACGGCTGCCCATGATGGAGGATATTGCCAACGCAGCGGTGTTTTTAAGTTCGTACATGGCCGGTAAAATAACGGGAGTTACCCTGGACGTAACCGTTGGAACCACTACCGGGCTTAACTATAAAGTTGCTTTTATTCCGTTTTTACCAACGGCTTAAAACCTTTTTAAAATGGCGACGCTTTATTTTTAAAGTTTAAATCACGATCTTTAATAGTAACCAATAAAACCCAATATCATGAAAAAAACAAATGTGCTCTATTGGATCTTTACCGGCTTGTTTGCCGCGTTGATGCTCTTTTCGGCTATTCCCGATATTTTAAATGCGCCCGAGGCGGTTACCTTTATGACCAGCCTGGGTTACCCGCTTTATTTTACGCCGTTTATCGGTGTGGCTAAATTGCTGGGTGTTATTGCCATCCTTATTCCGGGTTATCCGCGCATAAAGGAATGGGCTTATGCCGGCTTGGTGTTTGACCTGATTGGTGCTGTTTACTCGCAAATAGGAGCTGGCATGGCCCATGCAGCCCTGGTGTTTATGCTGCTGCCTTTTAGCCTGGCATTTGGCTCGTATTATTTTTACCACAAACGCCTTAAGCTGAAACAAAGTGGAAGCGCTCAGGCGGTATAAGCCAGTTTAAAAGGTCCACCAGGCAGTGTGGTTTTTATAACATCGTTTAATACGCCACTTCCACCGTCTTCCGGAATGTTTCTTCACTTGCCACGGCGCTAAGCATGTAATGCGCCAGGTCGGCCCGCGAAATGGTTAAGCCATTATCAAGAAAGCGGTTGATGGAAAAACGGTAGCGGCCGGTTAAACCTTTATCGGTAAGGCGCGGGGGGCGCATAATGGTCCAGTTGAGCCCACTCTTTTTTACAATAGCTTCCATGCGCCATACATCGGCGTACATGTTTTTTAAAAGGAGCTGCAGGATAAAACGCGTGGCAAACCTTACCATAATTGAATGGCTTGGATTTATTTCGAGGCCCGAGGCAGAGATAAAAAACGCGCGCGAAACGCCGGCTTTTTCCATGGCTGCCAATGTATTTTTTGCTCCTTCCGAAAACAAAACGGTGTTTTTAAAAGAGGTGAGACCAATGGCCGAGATCACGGCGTCTTTGCCTTCCAATAAATTCGCCAGCGCTTCCGGTTGCAGCACATCGCCTTTTACACGGGTAAGGTTTGCATGGGTGATGTTCAGCTTTTCGGGACTTCGTAAAATGGCGGTAACGCGGTGCCCCTGTTCCAGCGCCTGCTCTACCACCTGCCGGCCGGTGCCGCCATTGGCGCCCAATACAGCCAGCTTGTAATTTTTTTTATTCAGATGATCTTTCATAACATAAATCGGATAAATTTTTGACGGTGTAATTTAAAAAGCAGGCGAAACACACACACGTGCATCATAAGCGGCAGGTGCAGGATAAAGCGCAGGCGTTGAACAACAAGCCTGTCATCCTTTTTATTGACGAAGGCTGCGGGCATAGCTGGCAATGTGTTCTATTTCGCCGGTGCCAAGCTGGTCTTTAAAAGGGGGCATGGCATCTTTTCCCTGAAGGATCATTTTTATCACCGAAAGACTGTCGAGTGTGCTCGTTTGCAGGTTAGCAGCGCCGCCAATGCCTGCTGTGCCATCTTTCCCGTGGCATAGCGCACATTTTTCATCAAACAGCTTTTTGCCCAGGCTGTTGCCGGGTGTTGCAACAGCAACAGGCGCTGGTGCCGCGCGTTCGGTAACGCTTGTGGAGCAGCGGTACAGCACAAAAGCGGATAACCAGGCGAAGCCGGTAAGCAGAACGATTTTTTTCATGGCCTTAATTAAACTTAAACACACTGAGGGTAAAAACGATAATAAAGAGCAGGAGCTGAATCAGGTGCACCAGGCGCACCCGGCTTTGCAGCGGCAGCAGCTCGGCATCGGGCGCATGGCCGGCCAATAATTTTTTTAATTTGTTGCCGAGGCGGCGGCGTATGGCCAGGCCATTAATGATGATGAGCAGTAAAATGCCCATTTTAAGGCGGAACCATACCTGCTGGCCCCATACCTGGTGCAGGTAGGCCATCATGCCCACTCCCGAAAGAATGATAAGCCCCATGCCAATGCCCATAAATGCCTGCAGGCGATAAAGGTTATCGGCCTGGGTGAGAGCTGCCGGCCTGTTTTTTGGCAGGGTTTTCCAAAACCGGTTAAAATTCGAAAAATCAATCACCGTGGCGCCGGCCATGGTGGCAATGCCGGCTATGTGAACCACCAGCGCTGTTTTGTAAACGATCATATCCATACTTCAGATGTTTTTGTGATGAGTTATAAAATTGTTTTGTGATTCAATGCATCTACCCGGCTTACATAACGCATACAGGTAATTACAATCAGAAAATCGATGCCTACAAAAATGATTTTGGAAGCCGCATCGTGGCTGCAAACGTGTGCAATAAAGGCCGAAATCATGCAGATGATAAAGCCGGCATAGATCCATTCTTTTACGCGGCCCGGCATTTGGGGAATGAGCAGCAAAATGGCACCCAGCAACTTGGCGGTCACCAGCTCAAGGCGAAAATAATCGGGAAAGCCCAGGGTCCTGAGATCCTGTGCATGTGAATAAGAGTAGTAGGCGCTGAACAGCATAAAAAAGCTGATAAAGCCTTTGGCGATCCAATAAAGCGTTGGTTTTTTAAGTGTTGTTTCCATGTTTAATAACAAATTTATTTAATACGTTATCGTAATTTATTTTACAAATATACTTCGATATCGATGTATAATGCAAAAAAACGAAGCAATTTTTATATATTTGCTTCGAAATCGAACTAACTACTTATGAATAAGACAGTTGCATTGGTAAACGAATGGGCCTGGTTTGAGCAAAAGCATCCCGACGGAAACCTGGAGGATTTTTGCCGCTATTACCTGGCCCAGCGCCGCGAAGGCACCGAGAAGGGTGTGCTGGTGGGCGGCGTGGTGCCTCCTATTAACGATGGCCTGCTGCTCAAAATCATTGGCCGCATTAATAAGCTGAACATGGCCTATGCTAATAAAGCCCTTGAAGGCACGGGGCTCAACCAGATAGAGGAATTCGGCCTGCTGCTCACCATTAGGCAGGAGGGAAGCCCTAAAAAAACAGAAACCATTTATGCCAACCTGTTCGAATTATCGAGTGGCACCGATATGCTTAACCGCATGAAAAAGCGCGGCCTCATTCGCGAGGTGAATGACAAGGAAGATAAACGCTCGAAGCGCCTGGAGCTTACCGCCAAAGGCGAAAAAACCATAGAGCAAAGCTTTGGCCGAATTCGTAAAAATGCACAGATGCTCGTGAACGATTTGGCCGAAGACGATAAAGAGCTTTGCATACAGCTTTTAAAAAATGTGGAAATAAAATTCTCGGCCCTGTGGCCCCAGCATAAGGCTAAAGATTTTGACGAGATCTATAAGGATGTGATGGGAGATAAAAAGGGAAGGAAGGGTTTGTAAGCTCTTGTTCATTAACTGCTGGCCTCTAGGCCAGGCGTTAGCGGCCAGTGCATGGCCGAAACCAAGAGCAATAACAAACAGATTTATAATTAAATATTAAACTGACAAAATAAAAATAATTAAGTAATGGAATTTTCGCCCTTCAACAAAATTGTTAAGCTCTGCCTTCAAGGCATGGCATTGGAAGAACAAGGAAACTCAGAAGAAGCAGGCAAGCTGTTTCTTCAAGCCTGGAACGAAGCAACAAATGATTTTGAAAAATTTCTGGCAGCGCATTATGTGGCCCGGCAGCAGAAAACAGTTTTTGACAAATTAAGATGGCTTGAAACAACATTGACCTATGCGCTTAAAGTAAATGACAACTCCGTTAAAAGTGCTTTTCCCTCGCTTTATTCAAACATAGCGCAATGTTACGAAGACTTGAATAACCCTGAAAAAGCAAAGGAAAATTTGGACTTGGCAACGTCATACAAGTACAATCCTTTTGACAAAGGTCCTTTTTATCACGGCACGAAAGCCGATTTGCAGATTGGGGATTTGCTCACGGCAGGTGGCAATTCTAATTACAAGTCGGAGTTTAAAATGAATCATATTTATTTTACTGCGCTTGTTAATGGAGCAGGCCTTGCCGCTGCATTGGCGAAAGGCAACGAAAAAGAAAGAGTGTATGTTGTGGAGCCAACCGGAAACTATGAGAATGACCCGAATCTTACGGATAAGAAGTTTCCGGGCAATCCTACCCGCTCTTACCGCTCCGAAGCACCTTTAAAAATTGTGGGAGAAGCAACAGATTGGGTAAGACCAGGACCTGAAGAACTTCAAAAATTCCGGAAAAAATTAGAGGACGGCAATGGAGAGATAATTAATTAAGTACGTTGGGCGATTATTAGTTGTTGCGTTGGTTATAAGCTGTGCACTGTATGTTGTACCTTGTATTAAGTCGTATCTCTTGTTTCTGTCTTTTCTATCTTCCCTTCTTCCAACTCCTTCTTTTTAGCGGCCTGGTTGCTGCGGCAATATCACCCGCGCAGGTTACCGCTCCCGAGATCACTTCCTGGATCATTAACGCAAACACACTGGGATTATCAGGCACAATAGCCATACTTCGGCGGCCACTATCACCAGCAGCAATAAGATCCACAGGAAGAAATGAGTAAGATCAACCATACTATTTTTTTTCGCGTAACCTATGTTCAGCTCATGCCGCATTTCTCCTACAGTTTTGCTTAACAACGATTCGTTATACGCATAGCCGTTATACAGGTTGGTTTTAACATGCCGCCCCATCATAAATGCCTTAAAAAGTGTTTTAGGATATAGCAGCAGGCCAATGCCCAGCGATCCGAAATTGAGAAACCAGGCCGCAAAAAAACGTCCGCACCCGGCGGCCAGCTCCCAGGCGGCAATCTGCACCTCGCCTTTCCAGGTAGCAGGGTATTCGGTTAAAATGTGATGTATATCGTGAAACTTGACGGCGGCCACGCGTGCTTTTGTATTAGGCAAAGGGATAAAGACAGGGCCTAATTTTATTTTAAAATAAGCGTCGTTATAACCGCCATCGGCAAAATGATACTTGGCAAAATAGGTTTGTAAAGCAGCATGTATTGTAAGGTGGTTGGGGTAAACCTGCGATTGCATACTGCAAAGATAACCAATTATGCAATCGTTTTTTTGAAGTATGGTCTTTATTCGCTTATTGGATAAGGGTTGCACGTTGGAGAAGGGATTATACTTTGTTGATGTCAGCAACGGCGCTTATCACTTTACCTGTAAGTTTAAAAAAGAATATCTGCGCTAATCAAAAGGCAACTCGGGTGCCAGCGTAGCTTTGTCCATTTCAAAATCAAGCAGCCATTTCTTTTTATTGAGGCCACCGGCATAGCCGGTAAGGTTGCCATTGCTTCCTATTACGCGGTGGCAGGGAATCACGATGGCATGTTTGTTTTGCCCGTTGGTGGCGGCTACGGCGCGGATGGCCGGAAGATGGCCCAGGCGGAGAGCCTGCTGCTTATACGAAAGGGTTTTTCCATAAGGAATTTCGAGCAGCGAGTGCCATACCGATTTTTGAAATTCAGTGCCCGTTAAATGCAGAGGGACTGTAAAGCCGGTTCTTTTTTTATCAAAGTATTCGGCAATTTCTTTTTCCAGCAGCAGCAAATGTTCGTTTTCACCCGGTTGCTGGCTGGCATTCAGATCCTGGCTCAGCCGGGTCAGCTCCTTATCCAGTTTTATGCGGTCGATAAATTCAACAAAGCATATGCCATGTTCTGTAGCGCCAGCACACATGGCGCCCAGGGGAGTTTCAAAATGTTTTACTAAAATGTGCATTGAGAGAACAGTAACTGCAAAGTTACAAAATAAAAAGCATCAGATCGCCTTCAGCAGCTCCAGCAGCTCATCCTTGTTCTGTCTCGACACGCTCACCATGCTGCCGTCGTTCATCAGCACGTAAAAACCTTCGTGGTTGATAAACTTTTGCACTTTGTGCAGGTTTATGACATGCGATTTGTGGCAGCGGTAAAATATGGCCGGGTCGAGCTTTAATTCAAATTCGCGCAGGCTTTTTGAGGCAACGTGTTTTTGTCCGCCGTCCAGGTAAAATTCGGTGTAGCTGCGCGAGGCTTCCAGGCGGCTGATCTCTTTTTGCCGGATGTAAATAATGCCGTCTTTTACCTGCACTTCCACCAGGGCATTGCTCTTTGGGATTGCTGCATCGGCATAACGCTCCTTATAAAGCTCTTCCACGCATTTTTTAAAATCGTTGGTGTCAATGGGTTTTAGCAGGTAATCATAAGCCTTGTTTTTAATGGCTTCCAGCGCAAAATTTTTATGAGCGGTGGTAAAGATCAGCTTAAAGCCCCGGAAGCTCAGCTTCGACAACAGCTCAAATCCGCTCATGGCGGGCATGCTGATGTCCAGAAATACCACATCCGGCATATAATCTTCTATCAGCGAAATGCCTTCCTCGGGCTTGCAAGTGCTGGCTACAATGCGGATCAGGCCGGCATTACGCTGTGCCAGCATCTGCAGCATTTCAATACCGGCCTCTTCATCGTCAATTACAATAGCTCTTAGCATGGTTTATTTCATAAGCGGTAATACAATAATCACCCGGGTGCCTGTGGGCAGCCCGGTTTCACTGGTTTTGTCAATAATATTTACGCTGCAGTTTACCTTCAGCGTTTTTCGGAGCAGCTCAATGCGGTGTTTTATAAAACCAAGCGCCAGCGATTTCTTTTTAAACGTAGTTTCTTTTTTTATGCTGGCGGCCCTGCCCACACCGTTGTCATCTATAATGCAACACACGGTTTTGGGCGTATCGGCTTCAAACAAAACCTGCAGGTGGCGGTTGTTTTCTTTGGGCAGCAGCCCGTGCCAGATCGCATTTTCAACAAAGGGCTGTATCATCATGTGAGGGATGCGCTGATGCTCCTTAATTATTTTTTCACCGATGGTGACTGAGAAGGTGAAGGTGTTCCTGAACCGCAAGGCCTCCATTTCAATATAATTCTGTAGAATAGCAGCTTCGTCCTGTATACTTATGTTTTCAACCATATTGCTTTCCAGGAGCTCCCTTACCAGCTTTGAAAATTTTGATAAATAAAGCTCGGCCTTTTCGTTTTGCCCGCTTACAATAAATTGCTGAATGGAATTAAGGGAGTTAAAGATAAAATGCGGATTCATTTGCGAGCGCATGAGCTTTTGCTCCAGCTGCAGGCTTTGCTGGGTTGTTTTTATGCGGCTTTGCCGTAACAGCAAATAGCTGATGATAAGAATAAAAAAAAGCCCGATGCCCACACCCGTTAAAACCGATTTGTGCTGGCGCAGCTGCAATTGTTGAATAAGGTTCTCTTTGGCCAGCAGCTTGTTCTCGGTTTCCTTTTTTTCGTAGTTGTACGAAAATTCTTTTCCAATGGCATCCTTCCGGTTTTTTTCGTTTACAAGGCTATCCCGGGCTCTCACGTGTAATTCATAATCTTCAAGGGCCTTTTTGTAATCGTGCTGCTTTATGTGGATGCCGCGTAAAATCAGGTAAAGGTCGGGCAGCTGGGTCACAAATTTGGTTTCCCTGGCAAGCGTAAGTGCTTCCAGGCAGTATTTTTCGGCCTCTTCAAGCCGGCCATAATCATACAGTGTGCCCGATACCACCACGAGCGAGCTGGCCATGCCTACCTTGTCGTGTATTTTCCGGGCAATGAGGTAACCTTTGTAGCTGTATTTGTGTGCCGAATCAAAGTGCTTCAGCTCTCCGTAAGCGCCTGCCACTGCCGTGCAAATACAAACACCGTAATAGGTGCCGTCAAACTCCGGAAGGTAAGGCTTGCACTTAAAAAAACAGGCTCTTTTTTTCTCAAAATCCTTTAAGGCATGGTAGTCGCTTCCAATATCGATGAGTGCGCCTACAATGCCTATGTTGTAATGTATTTTTTTTGAGATGGCCAGGCATTTGAAGTGCATTTGCAGGGCTTTTTTTGCTTCGCCCACAAAAAGGTAATGAACCCCAATACTGGAGTAGAAATCAATCACCGACCTCTGATCATCTATCTCTTCGGCCAGCTGCAGGCCTTTGTAGCATACATCAAGAAGCTTTTTCCCATTGCCGGTGTAAAAAGTTTTTTGTGATTTCAGCAACAGGATCATTTCCTGTTTTAATCCCCTTTTGTCTGCAACGCTCATGGCGTCATCCATCAGCTTAAATGCCAGCGGATGGTTGTTTTGCATCCAATAACAGCGGCAAAGCCGCCCCAGTGCCCGGCAGGTAAACACTGGCAGGTTAAGCCGGCGAGAATTTGCCAGCAGGCTGTCCCAATAAGAAGTGCGATCAATGTGCAGATGCATTCCCCTGAGATACTGCAGTTTAATTTTTACAGTGTCGTGTTTTGCCAGCAAAAGGGCGTGGTTCAGCGAGTCGGCTTTTGGATCCTGTGCCTGCAGAGGTGCGCCGCATATGGAGGCACCATATAGCAGTAGCAGGAAATAAAAAAATCTCGATCTCACCGGGATGGGATTAACTGTGTGGGTAAGTCACCCAAGATAGAGAATTATTTGGCAATAAGAAACAGGAAGTCCGCTCTCCTCAGCCCTTTTTTGTTTTTGACGCTTTTTCTGCGTTGGCCTTGGCCCTGTAGGCTGCCATGGCGCTGATGAGCTTTGCCGGCACCGGCCGGTCATAGGGAAATTGAACAGCGCTTTTGGATACTGTGTAAGGTGCCAGCTCTTTTTTAAAGGCATCAAATACGGTGAAAGGTGGCGGGCACGAGAGGGAATAATGATGGGTATAAGCCGAATAATAAAAGATCCAGCCGTGGTATTTAAAAGCGGGCATCTGGTAGCTGATCTGCTCTTCAGCCCCGGGCACCGCTTTTTGAATGGTGGCCTGCACCTGCCGTAAAATTTTTTGAACGTGGTTTGGAAAGCTGCCCAGGTATGCTTCCACGGTGTCGAAGGTTTGTTTTTTTGCCATGACAGGTGATTTTTAAAATTTAACCAAAGGATAACACGGTATAGCTCAGCTTTTCCCGGCAATAATCGCCTTATTGTTTGCTTTTTTATGCCCGATAGCCGCTGCAATGAGTGAAAACAACAGGCCGAACACCGGCGCCGCCAGCAATCCCTGCAAGGCAAAGGCGCCCATATTGAATTGTTTTGCAGCCTCCGCTTCGCTCATCATGCCCGATTGAACGGTAAACCGCGTTAGGTTGATAAACAGGTCGGGCGAAATAAGACCGATGGTGATCAGCGGTGTAAGAGGGCCCAGTGCCGTGATGAATACCGTTAGCAGCATGCCCGAAGCCAGTCCCTGCCGGTAAGACATAAGGCCCTGAAAAGCCTTTTTCCTTTTTTCGCGCAGGGCCAGCAGGTAGATGATAAACGAAGGAACGATGCTCAAAGTGTTAAACACCAGGTTGTAAGCGATCTTTTCGGCGTGAAAGCCCATCATTTTTCCAAGCAGGGCCCAGGCAATCGTCATGCCGCAATGCACCAGGCCCCATTTCATTTCTGTTTGCCATGTTTTCATCACTTGCTTTTTTTTGAATCGTTATAATTAATCATCCATTGAATGCCGTATTTATCACGGCACATGCCAAACAGCTGGCCCCAGTCTTCTTTGCCCAATGGCATTATGATTTGCCCGTCGGCCGACAGGGCATCGAATAAGTGCCGTGTTTCCGTCTCCTCGTCGAGCGAAATGCTGATGTGAATATTATCGCCGCTGCTCACTTTCTGGTTCATCGAATCCAGCGCATCGGTTCCCATCAGTACACTTTGGCCCACCGGCAGGGCCACGTGCATAATTTTAGTTTTATCGGCTTCCGGCATTTTTTCGCTGCCTGGCATATCGCCAAAGCGCATCAGCGTTGTAAAAGTTCCGCCAAACACCGAACGGTAGAATATAAATACTTCTTCGGTGTTCCCGTTAAAATTAAGGTAGGGGTCTAATTTTTTCATAGTTTGTTGCAGTTTGTTAAGGCAAAGGTATTGCCAAATCGCCACCGGGGTTATTGGTGTGGCGACATTATGAGGGGTTGTTTGCGACACCTCTATCTTTTACTTTTGAGGTATGAAACGGATTTTCATCATTATTCCCGAGCATGCGGTAACGGCCAGCATTTCGGATGCGCGGCGCCTGTTTGAATTTGCCAATGAATACCTGCGAAAGGAAGGAAGGAAAAAGCTGTTTGATGTGCAGCTGGTGGGCTTTACCAAACAGGTGCAGCTCGAAGGAGGAAGCATTTGCATCCATGCCGATAAAACAATAAAGGAAGCAGGCCATTGTGACCTGATTATTGTACCGGCCGTAAGCGGCGATGTATTGAGGGCTACGCAGCTCAACCGGCATTATTTTCCGTGGCTGCTGGGCGAATATAAAAAAGGCACCGAAATAGCAAGCTTTTGCGTAGGCGCATTTATTATTGCTGCCACAGGGCTGCTTAATGGCAAAAAATGCTCGTCGCACTGGATGTATGCCAACGAATTTGCCGTTTATTACCCCGATGTGGAATTGGTGGACGATACCATTATTACTGAGCAAAACGGCATTTTTTCGAGCGGGGGCGGCACATCGTACTGGAATTTGCTGCTGTACCTGCTCGAAAAGTATACCGACCGTTACCTGGTAATAGCAGCCACCAAATATTTTTTACTGGATATTGAGCGCAGCAGCCAGGCCTCGTTTGTGATGTTTAAAGGCCAAAAGGAACACGGCGACCAGCTGGTAAAAAAAATACAGCTATACATTGAAAACAACTACCGCGAAAAATTCAGCATTGAGAAAATGGCCGTCGATTTTTCTATTGTGCGCCGCACGCTGGAGCGGCGTTTTAAAAAAGCCACCAAAAACTCTATTGCCGAATACATACAGCGCATAAAAATTGAGGCGGCCAAAAAGGAAATTGAAAAGGGCCGCAAAACCATACACGAGGTGATGTACGAGGTGGGTTATTCGGATATGAAAACCTTTCGCGATCTGTTTTTGAAAATGACCGCTCTTAGCCCGCTGGATTACAAAAAACGCTATGCGCGGAACCGGCCATCGGTTTTTGGAAAAAGTGCCGGATAATTTCGCGCCGCTTATTTGATATGCCCTGCTTTAACGTGCAATTTTATAGTATATTCGTGCCATGGCACGTAAGCAGGATCTTGGAAAATTTAATGTATACCAATACCTGAAAGAAAAGCATGCGCACAGCATGACGGTGCCATATTTTTTAGCCGACCAGGAGATTCATGAGAATTCGGAGGCCACGTTTCCCATCAGGGCCTTTACTTATGCCATTGGCCTTAATTATTTAAACGGTGGCCCTTTCCGCATCGGCAGCAACGAATATACGGTGCGGCCCGGAAGCCTCATTACCATTGGCCCCGGTATTGTGTGCCAGTGGAAGGGCGACTACAATACCCGGCACGACACGGTTTATTTTACAGAAGAGTTATTTAAAAACACCTTAAAAAGTTCGGCGCTAAAAGCACTTCCGTTTTTTTTGCCGGGCGGCAATCATGTGATCGACCTTGCGCCCGAAGATGTGGCACAGCTCAAAGCGTTGTTTGATGTGCTGCGGCAGTTTAAAAGCGATGAAGATGTAGTGGCCGGCATTATTCATTCCATGCTGATGCTGGTAACCCGCTACCACAAGCTGCGCGGCGGTAAAATCCAATCATCGGCCGCCGAGCGGATTGTTGGCAATTTTAAAAGCCTGCTCTCCAAACATTTTTTGCAAAACAAAGAGGTGAGCTTTTACGCCGGCCAGCTGCACATTAGCCCTAAATACCTGAGCGAAGTACTGGTGAACGAAACCGGCAAAACCACCAAAGCGCTTATCGACGAGCATATTTTTCTGGAAGCCAAAAGCCTGCTCAGGCAAACCAGCATGACGGTGCAGGAAATCTGCCACTGGCTGGGCTACGAAGATACCTCGTATTTTACTAAAGCCTTTAAAAAGCAGGAAAACCTTACGCCGCTGGCCTACCGCAGGCTTTAAAGGGGGTCTTTTTGGCCATTCCGCTTCCGGATGATTACAATACCGGAAAAAACTACCATTTTTACCGAAATTGCGCCAGGGCTTTTGCTGTTAAGCCGGCCTACCTTTGACTTATCAAAACAAACTAATATGAAAAAGTCAGCCAACATCTTAGCCGCCCTCTTTATTGCGGGCCTTTCCATTAACAGCAATTCACAAACCAACAATCAAAAAACCAACACTATGAAAAATGTAACTCCCTTCAAAATCGACGTGCAACAAAACGTATTAACCGATCTGCAAAACCGCCTGGCACAAACCCGCTGGACCGATGAGCCCGCCACCGACTGGAGCTATGGCACCAACCCGGCTTACCTGCGCGAGCTGGTAACCTACTGGCAAAAAAACTACGACTGGCGTAAACAGGAAGCAGAACTCAACAAATTTCCACAGTTCAAAGCCAATATCGATGGCATTAACATTCACTTTATTTATGTAAAAGGCAAAGGCAAAAACCCAAAGCCGCTGTTGCTTACCCATGGCTGGCCCGATTGTTTTTACAGGTTTTATAAAGCCATTCCCATGCTCACCGATCCTGCCGGCCATGGCGCTAATGCAGAACAATCGTTTGACGTGATCATACCCTCTATTCCCGGCTTTGGTTTTTCGGACCGTGTAGCCGTAAGCTCCGATAAAACAGCAGAATTGTTTGCAAAACTAATGATGGACGTGCTGGGCTACAAAACATTTTTAGCAGCCGGCGGCGATATGGGCAGCACCATTACCAAGTCTGTTGCCAACCAGTTTCCGCAGGCAGTATCGGCCATTCATCTTACCGATGTGGGTTATCCTAACGGGCAGGAAGACTGGTCTGCCATGTCGCAGCCCGAGCAGGAGTTCGGAAAATTTATACAGCATTGGTTTTTTACCGAAGGTGCCTTTAACATGATTCAATCTACCAAGCCGCAAACTCTTGGTTATGGATTAAACGATTCGCCGGTAGGCCTGGCCTCGTGGATTGTTGAAAAATTTAACAGCTGGGGCGATAATAGCGGTAATATTGAAAACAGTTTTTCTAAAGACGAGCTGCTTACCAACATCATGATCTATTGGGTAACACAAACCATCAACAGCTCGGTGCGCACCTATAACGAAGATGGGCGTGCCGCCTGGTCGGGCGGGCTTAAATCAGGTCAGCGCGTATCTGTTCCTTCCGGTGTAACCGTATTCCCGGCCGAGGCGCCCATGCCAAAAGAATGGGCCGATCGCATGGTGAATGTAACGCACTTTAATAAAGCCGCTAAAGGCGGGCACTTTGCCGCCATGGAAGTGCCTGAGATATGGACGAACGAGTTGCGCAGCTTTTTCTTCAGCGCTCAATAATAAAGTCTGTTTCTTGTTTTAAATCCTAATTCAACCCCTTTCTGAAAACAGAGAGGGGTTTTAATTTTGGAGAACCGGGTTAAAATCCGAAAACAGTGTCTTATGTTACAATTGAATTTCGGGTCAATTTGTTTCCTGGCAGCAAACTATTTCAATGGTTGTATTGTTTGGGCGTTGCCGCGGGGTTCAGCCTCCAAATTATTTTTCAGCTTCACCCGCGGCCGGGCTATCGCTGCAAGTCCTCGCCCCGGTAATTATCGGGGCTGCGGGCTTTCCGCTCTATCCCTAACGCATACAGTGTACATTGTATGTTGTACATTGACATGCTAAATGCTTTCAGCATACAGATGACCGGCGAATCCGGTATTTGTAAAGGAAATGTAAAGGATATAAGCCGCTGATTTTTTGAGTGAGGCCCATTATCTGTTGTGTGAAGCGTGCTTCATTAAAACGCAAATGGTTTAATTTAGATAGTTATCTAAATATAAAACATGAAAAAAAACGAGATCATCACCCTGCTTGTGTTTTTACTGGCAGGTTTTTTTCAGGGCAGTTATCCGGCGCAGGTGGTTTACACCGATGTGGTGCCCGACAGCACGGTGTCTGCATCGTTAACCCAACAAACACTTTCTTACTTTATTAATCTTGACAACACGGGGCCGTATGAGTTTGAGCTGCGTCATTTTAACCCAGGGCCGGGCAATGAGGATGTGGAGCTGCAATCAAACACCGGCAACGACCAGGTGCTGCTTGACATGAATGGGAGGCCCAAAGTGTTTGCCCTCGGCGACACCATTAAGCCCGGCCTGGCCAGCTGGGGGCAGAATAGTTTTGGTGTGCTCAACACCGCCTGGTACGGTGGCAGCGATAAGTGCTTTGGTTTCCGTTTCACGATCAATGGTGTGTTTCATTATGGCTGGGCCCGTACCACCATGCCGGCCGATCACACAAGCTTTACCATTAAGGATTATGCTTACGAGGCCACACCCAATACACAAATTGTGATTGGCCAAACCACGCCTGCTACAGCATTGCCGCGCGCCAGGGCCGGTGAAAAAGCAGTGGGATTTATTTATCCGAACCCCTTGCATAATTCTGCGGTCATACAATTCAATACCTCCTTTCAGCAGGCGGTGCTCAATCTTTATGATGTGTATGGCAGGCAGGTAAAGTCTGTTGCCGGCAGGGCAGATACTAGAATAGTGATGGAACGTGATGATCTGCCTGCCGGCCCGTACTTTTACCAGGTATGGCTGGATGAGAACACAATTGCCGCCGGCAAGCTAATGATTGCCGATTAACAAAAACACTTAATCATCAAGCCCTGTAGCCGGTATGGTTTTTGCATACCCCAGCGCTTCAATAATTTTTCCGTTCTCTGCCCGCATCAGGTTAACACCGCGCACACAGGCGTGCTCGCCTTCGCCCCAATGATAGCACCATTTAATGATGGCGCGGTTATCGTTCACGATCACCTCTTCCAGGTCGAAATGTGTCTCTGTATTTGTGGCCAGCTCCGTCCAAAAGGCAAGGCAGGCATCGTAGCCGGTATACATAACACCCAATGGACCCTGGATGCTTTCCATCCTGCAGTCGGGGGCAATAATATCTTTTAACAGAGAAGGGTTGTGCTGTTGGAAGGCGGCATTAAAGCGCTCCATTAATACAGTGGTATTTTTAGTGTTGCTCATAAAGTTTTGCGAATAATAGTGGATAATAATAAAGTGTTTACAGGTTAATAATAATTTTCCCAAACTGTTTGCCGGTAATGAGGTAGTTGTAAGCAGCCGCTGTTTCTTCAAAGGTAAAAGACCGGTCGATCACGGGCTTTAAACGGTGCTGTGCGATGGCGGCATTCATCGTTTCAAAATCGAGCCGGCTGCCTACAAATTGCGGGCGGATGGTGACTAAATTTACAAAGGCAGGCACCAGTATCTTATTCGCATCGGTTTTCCTATCGGTGTAAAGAGTAGCCGATGGGCTCAGAAAAATAATGTCGCCACCCATTGTTGTGGAGAGAACCGATTGTTCCATGGTATCGCTTCCGCCGGTTTCCACCACGCGGTCCACGCCTCTGCCGCCGGTAAGCTCCCTCACTGTTTTGTGCCAGTCAGGGGTGGCTTTATAATCAATAACGTGGCTGGCCCCCAGGTTTAGTAATTGGTCTGTTTTTTCAGAATGTGAGGTCAGTGCAATCACCTGCACACCTGCCAGCTTTGCAAACTGTATGGCAAAAAGCGCCACGCCGCCGCTGCCAATGGTAAGCACGGTTTGGCCGGGTGCTATTCCCTTCAGGGCATTCCAGGCGGTAACACCCGAGCATGGCAGGGTGGCGGCTTCCTCCCACGAAAGATGGCCGGGAATAGGTACCAGGCACTCTTCCGGTAATATCACCAGCTCCGCCAGCATGCCATCCAGCGTGCAGCCCAGCTGGTCCACCACATCCATTCCCATTCGCCCATCGCGCCACCTGGCAAAATAATTGGCTGCCACCCGGTCGCCGGGTCTGAAATTTTTTACTTGTTCGCCGGCCGCAATCACTTCGCCGGCCCCATCGCTCGCCGGAATAATGCCCTGCAAAGCAGGCAGGGGATACGTTTGCTGCAAAATATACCAATCTCTCCGGTTTAAAGAAACCGACTTTACTTTAATCAGCACTTCATTGCCACGGGGTGTTGGTGTTTTATGCTCCTGTAGCACAATCCCAGCAATACTTTTAAATTCATTTATGTGATAAGCCCTCATATTATTTTTTTTAATTCCGTGTAAAGGTACCTTTGTATAACACCACGTAATTGATATTTTACGACAATGAATATATTGGGCATTCACTTAAAGAGTTTCCTGGACTATGCGTCGCTGAGAAGTGTGCCGGAGAAGGCTGCGCTGGCCTTCCGAAAACAACTTCCGGCAGATGAGAATTTATCCGAGGCATTGATTGACGAAAAAATAATTTATCGAACCGTGGCGGATATTTACCAGGCGCTGGCCGATGATTACCTGGGCCTGCGGGTGGGCGAGCAGCTTAATCTGAACACCATGGGCGTGATATACAGGATTTCTTTAAAAACCGCCACCATGGAGGAAGCCATTTATTATTGCCAGTCGTATTTAAGCAATACCTTTCCCCGGATAAAAACATTAAACCTTATAAGCAACCGCCGGCACACGATCAGCCTAACGCTCGATGCCGGTTCGGAGATCGTTTCGCGCATTATTTTAGAAACCACCTTAACGGTGGTGGCCCGCGAAATTGTTTTGCTGGCCGGTGAGGCGGCGCTGATAAGGATCACCTCCCCGTATTGCGATAAAAATTATTCCGGCAAATGGAAAAAAGGGAAAGCGTTTGAAGTGGTGTTCCATCAGTCGGTTTTAAAACAGGCAAACAGGGATTTTACCAGCCTTGGTTTTGGACTGCTGGTGCCGCAATACCTGTCGATGATTGGGCGAATGAGCCCCAGGCGTTCTTTTCAGAATAAGGTAAAAATAATGATGCTGAACATGGCCGGGCCGCAGCTGCCGGGCCAGGAAAATATGGCCCGGGCGCTGAGTATGAATGTGCGCGCTTTGCAGCGAAGACTGGAGCAGGAAGGAATAACGTACCGCAGGCTGACGGACAATCTGAAAAAAGAAATCAGCGATTTGTTAATAAGACACCGGCAGTTGTCGGTAACCGATATTTCGGCCATGCTTAATTTTTCTGAACCGGCGGCATTTATCCGCGCCTTTAAAAAATGGCATTATCAATCGCCGGCCAGGTACAGAGATGGGTTAAAAGTGAAATAAATTCTTCTGTCTTCTTATAGCGTTTTGCGAATATATGTAGGCAATGCAACAATTTGCAGAATGCGTTCCTTTTTTTAATAACAGAAACGCATACCTTATCACGGGACGTCGGTTTAACCGGAAACAAGAATGCCGGTTCACTAAAAGTGTCATAATAGTATTTGCCCGTATGGGATAGGAAAAATAAAGGCAATAAAAAAGCCCCTTAAAAAGGGGCTTGAGTATTTTCTAACTGAATTATTTTACGATAGGCTTCTTTTTCTTGTCACCCCCGTCGCGGTCATCATCGCTGGTACCTACTATATTAGTAGTGTTACCGCCGTTTTTGCCTTCATCCATAGTAGTCATATCTACCACGCGGGCATTGGCGTTATCATTATCTGCAGGTGTTGCAGAAGCTGTAGCAGGACTTGCCGGCTTTAATTCAGACTTTTTACAACCAACAATACCCATTGCCGGAACCAAAAGAATAAACAATATTTTTAAGATTTTCATAGAAACCTCCTTAAACTTGGAATAAAGATACACAATAACTTGTTCATAGCCAAAATTTTAACATTTAATGTATAATCAGCTCCACCCGGGCCCCTAAAACCTCATTTTGGGGGCCTTTTACATCATACGGACCGTTTATGGAAATGTTAATATTATTGGTGGCGCCCAATAATTGGATCCTTTGGGCGGTAATGGCAGTGCCCCGCGATACATGGGGGTCTTTTTTAGAAAGCTTGCGGGCATTACTTTCGGCGATGCCAATACCATTGTCCTGTATGCTGAAAACGATGTTCTGGTCCTTGTCCTGCTCCACCCGAATGTCGATATGGCCCTTTTTATCGGAAGGTAAAATACCGTGTAAAATACTGTTTTCTACATAAGGCTGCAGCAGCATAGGCGGAATTTCGATGGATTCTACATCCACATCCTCGGCCACGGTGATGGTGTATTGAAATTTGTCTTCAAAACGCATGAGCTCAATTTGCAGGTAAAGTTCCAGGCGGCTTATTTCTTCGGATACTGGCACCAGGTCGCTCATCGAACTGTCCAGGTTCATGCGGATGAGCTTGGCAAAACGCGACAGGTATTTGTGTGCCGACATTTTATCCTCCTTGTTCATGTAGTACTGAATAGAGTTGAGCGCGTTAAAAATAAAATGTCGGTTCATGCTGGAGTTTAAGCTTTGATGCTCCAGCAGCATGAGCTTTGATTTGTACTCCAGCTGCTGGGTTTGATGCTTTTTGCGGATCTCGTTTACCCTTACCCGGTAAGCCGCCCAAAGAATGAAGAGGCCCGCCAATACGCAAAGCAGCACAAACCACCAGCGGGTCCAGAAGGGCGGCAGGATCTCGAAGCTGAACGTGGCCGGTATTTTATTCCAGTTGCCCATCACATCGCCGGCTATTACCTTAAAGGTATATTTACCGCTGGGCAGGTTGGAATAGGTGGCAAAGGTAGCATCGGTGGCCGACGACCAGTATTCATCAAAACCCTCGAGCATGTATTTGTAACGCACCGAAGAAGGGTCGCTGAGCTTGATGCCAATATAATCAAAGGTAAAGTGGGTGGTTTGGTAATTCACCCTCAGCTCTTTGGGCAGCAGGGTGGCGGGGTCAATGTTCTTGGTCATCCGCGTCCAGTTGGTGTCTTTTAAAAACAGGCGCACCCCCGAAATGTGTGTGATGGGTTCAAGGCTGTCCGTCCTGAAATCCTTCACATCGGGGTCGAAGCGGATCACCCCCTCGGTGGTGCCCATCCATATTTTGCCCAGGTGATCGGTAAACACGGCATTCTGGTTGCATTCCATGCCCGGCAGCCCGTCAAAAATGGTGTAATGCCTGAACCTGGTTTTTTTGGAGCGCACGTATTCCCTTGCATCGAGCACAAAAATGCCGCTGTTGGTGCCAATCCACAGCGATTCTTTTTTGTCCATCACCAAAAAGCTGATGTAGTTGGAGTTGAACACATCGTCGATAAAAAATTTCGAAAAACTTTTGCCATCGTAGTAATTAATGCCGGCCTTGGTGCCGATCCACAGGTTGTTATCCTTGCCCAGCGCCAGCGAAATAATGGTGTTGTTGCACAGGCCATCGGCTGTGGTGTAGCGGGTAAAGCGCCCGTTTTCGCGCATATACAGCCCGTTTTTAGTGGCAAACCACAGGCGCCCGCTCTTGTCTTCCACAATGCTGGTTACATCTTTGCCAATATTATCGCTGCCGTATACATAACTTTTAAATCCTTTTCCATCAAACACCGAAACCCCCTGGATGGTACCAAACCAGAGATTTCCGGCCTTATCCTGGCAGATGCAGAAAACGATGCGGGCAGCGAGCCCGTCCTCCACGCCATAATTTTCGAACCGTCTGCCATCAAATTTGCTCACGCCTTCCGAAGTGCAGAACCAGAGGTTGTTATCCCGGTCGCGCAGGCTGCCCCACACGTTGTTGTTGTTTAACCCTTCGGTGGTGGTATACACAATGGCTCTGCCGCCCTCTTTTTTGGTAATGCCTTTGCCGAATGTAGAAAACCAGAGGTTCTGGTCCTTGTCTTCCAGCACCGACAGCACAATGTTGCCGCTCAGCGAATCGTTGGTGGTAAGGTAGGTGAACGATTCGCCCACAAATTTACAAAGACCTTTTCCGTCACTGCCAATCCAGATGTTGCGTTCCTTATCTTCAAACACCACGTTGGTGTTATCCACGGGCAGGCCTTCTGCCTCGGTAAAGCGTGTAAAGGTTTTTCCATCAAACTTAGAAAGCCCGAAGCGCGATGCAAACCAGATGTTGCCTTCTGAATCTTCGATGGCAGATCGGATCCAGTCGCTGGGCAGGCCGCTGCTTTCGCGGTAATTTGTAAACGTGCCGCCGCTGTAATTATATACCCCTTCGCCAAAGGTGCTGAACCATAATTTTTTATGGCGGTCCATAAAAATATGACTCACGTTGTGTGGCTGGTCAACAGCAGC
This sequence comes from Bacteroidia bacterium, assembly GCA_044221905.1. Lineage (GTDB taxonomy): Bacteria > Bacteroidota > Bacteroidia > B-17B0 > Aurantibacillaceae > Aurantibacillus. The sequence continues at coordinate 261,606 of JBGAOE010000007.1, read as the reverse complement.
GTCTATTTTTTTAAACGTTTTGCCGTCGTAAAAGCAGATGCCGTTTTTGGTGCCGAGCCAGATAAGTCCCTTATCGTCGATGCACACCGTGCGCACGTAGTTATCCACAAGGCCGTTTTCTTCGGTAAAGTATTCAAACTTATTATTCCGGAAGCGGCATACGCCCGAGCCGTCGGTGGCCAGCCACAGGGTGCCGTTGGCCTCCTGCGCTATGGCATTCACCATGTTTTCGGCCATGTCGCCCTTAAACGGATACGATTTAAATTTTTCTCCGTCAAAATAATTGATGCCGCCCGTAGTGCCAATCCAAAGGCCTATGGATTTATCGTTGAGCAGCGAAAAAATGAGGTTGTCGATGAGCCCGTTCTGGATCGAATAATTCACAAACTTTTTGCCGTCGTATTTCGAAAGGCCGCCCAGCGTACCCAGCCACAAGTAGCCGTTCTTATCCTGCACCATGGTGCGTATCTGCGATTGGGCAAGGCCCGACTCGGTGGAGTAATTTATAAAATTGTAATGCTGGGCGGGCATTATTTCCCAAAGGCACAGCAGCAGCAATAAAAAACGTAATTTGATCGGGAAAGCCCTCATACAATGGTTTTAAAGGTATTAAAAAACTTTTAAGAAACGGAATTAAGCCAGCAGAATAGTAAGAAGGCGCAGCTTGTCGCATTCATGCAAAATGCGGGTATCATTGTATAAAATGCGGGGAGTGTTTATTAAAATGAAACCAGGAGCCATCTCAAAAAAAATTACTGGAGAACAGGCCCTGAAACACTTGTCCCGGGCGATGGCTTTGGGGAGTTAAGGATGGGGCAAAATTAAGTAATCAGCATAACCTTGGAGTGTTTTTGAAATAGTTTCTAGCCTTTTTTGCCCGGTTTAAAAAGCTCTAAAAACTGCGGCACCCTTAAGCGTGAGATGGCCAGGCGGGTGTTGTTTTTCATTACCACGTAATGCCCGCCGTTTTCGTTTAAAAATTCTTTTACGTAAAGCACATTTACAATATGCGATTTGTGGATCCTGAAAAAATGCTGCCGGTCCAGTATATCCTCATACACGCCAATGGCTTTGGTGTCTACATACCTGGTGCCGTCTACAAAAACAATGGAGGTGTAGTTGCCCTCGCCTTCCAGGTACATAAACTCGCCGGGGTCAACAATTTTGAAGCCCCGGGCATGGTTGATGGTGATGCGCGAAATGCCTGCGGCCGGTAAGGTGGAGCGCGAAAGGTTTTCGAGCGACTTGATGTAGTTGAGCAGCTGTTCGTGGTTTTCGGTAAACAGCTGGTTGGTGCTGATGAGCTTTTTAACGGCGTTTTTAAGATCATCCACGTCTACCGGTTTCATAATATAATGAATGGCATTGGCGTTTAATGCCCGTATGGCGTATTCTTTAAAAGCGGTTACAAATACCACCTGGAATTTTTTATCGGGTAGCGAGTCGAGAAAGTCAAAACCTTCGGTGCCCGAAGGCATGCAAATGTCTAAAAAAAGCACCTGGGGCAAAATACTCGTTACCAGCGTGCGTGCGGTTTTTTCGTCGCCGGCCATGCCTGCCACCTCAATTTCGGGGCAGTAGTTTTGCAGCAGGTATTTTAAATTTTCCCGGGCGTGCAACTCATCATCAACAATCAGCGCTTTGAGTTTCATGGTATGTAAAGATGGAATTTTTTTCAGTTAAAAAAAACACATGTTCACGTTTTGTGATGGTTTATTGTTTGCGTATTACTTTTAAATTTTGAATTTTGAGTTTTGAATTTTTTATTCATGCGTTTCACCACACATACTTTCCATGCTATCTGCGACGAGCTGGCGGCCCGGGATAAAGATCTTGGGGCTGTCATAAAGGCACACGGCTATCCGCCTATGTGGACACGGGCCAATACGTTTGAAACGTTGGTGCATATTATTCTCGAGCAGCAGGTATCGCTGGCATCGGCCCTGGCAGCCTTAAACAAGCTGCGTGAAAGAACGGGCGAAATAACGCCGCAAAAAATTATGGAACTGAGCGATGCCGAATTAAAAGCCTGTTATTTCAGCCGTCAAAAAACGGGCTATGCCCGCCATCTTGCCGGCGAATTGCTGAACGGCGGCATTGACCTGGAAACACTGCCGCTTTTGCCCGATGATGAGATACGTAAAAAGCTCACAGCTTTAAAAGGCATTGGCAACTGGACGGTGGATGTATACCAGATGTTTGTTTTGCAAAGCGCCGATATTTTTCCGCTGGGCGATTTGGCGGCCGTAAACGCCTTGAAGCGGATAAAAAAATTACCAAAAGATGCACCGCGCGAAAAGATTTTAAAAATTGCTGCCGGGTGGCAACCTTACCGTACCATCGCCAGCATGATCCTGTGGCATTATTATCTGTCGGCGCCGGCACGATCTGCCGCAAAGAAAAACAGCAAAAAATAATTCTTAAAAACGGGCGGTTTACCGCCCTGTTTTTGTATTCCAAAATGTATATTTTTAGCCGCAGGAGTGCGCGTGTTTTTTCTGTTACCTTTTTCTTTATGCGCAATGGCCGGAAGCCAATAGTGCTGCGCACGCAATAAGCGGTGAAAAACACTTGCCGTAAAACAACTGATAAAACAAAGTATGGCAAAGAAAACAGGAAAAAAAATGAGTGCGCTGTTTAAGCGCGATCTCATCCAGAAAAATGAAGGCCGGCTTACCTATGTTCAGCTGGCAGGTTTTACGCTCATACTGCTTGGGCTTGTCTACATGGCTTCGTTTCTTTTGCCCAGCGGCGTAATCAAATATGCGGCGTGGATGGAACTCGACGACGCGCCTACACCTTACGGAATATCCATCGCCTTTTTTACCATTATGCTCGGCGTTTCGTTTGCGTTTCCGCAGATGCTGCAAACCGGCCAGGGAGAAACCAGCACTATGCGAATTGTGGTGTTTATGCTGGTAAATGTTATGTGCATGCTGCTGCTAAAGGTGGGATGGGGAAAAAATAATTTATCGGAAATTGGCCTGGATGAAAATTGGGTGGCTATTATTGCGTTTTTGTTCGGGGCCAAAGCCACGCAGGCGTATTTCGAGAACAAAGCATCGCGTGAAAAAGAGGGAGACCGGTCCACTTCCACGGGAGCGCAAATTGCCAGGCACTTTGAACATGAAAAGATGAGCTGGCTCAAATCCAAATACCCGAATATAGTATCCGTAAGTGCCACGGTTAATAAAGAAGGGCAGGATGTGCTGGCTGTTTATTTGAAGGACAGTGATGCTGCTTTGATTCCTGCCGAGCTGAGCGATACTGTAAATGGCCGGGAAGTTAAGATCAAAACGCAGGTCATTCCGGGTGCAGGGCCGGCTGTTCCGCATTTGGGCCAGGCTACCGACGAATTGAGCGATTCCAATACGCCCAACTATCTGGGTTCGATCTGCTGCCTGGTGGATTCGACCGTTAACCCGGCCTTTAAAGGCCTGGTAACTTCGGGCCATGTGTTTACCTATGGCGATTTTTTTGATTATGGCGGCATACTGGGTCCGGCCAATCGCCGCAGCGTTCTTTTAAACGGCAAAGCTTTCGGAAAACTGTTTTTTCAGCAAATGCGATACAACCAGGATCTGGCCATTGTTGAGCTGCCGGCTAATGGCAACCTGCTGCAAAATTATATCTCATTCAAAGCGGGTTTCTATAAGCTCAGTAACGACGATTTGAGAACCTCCGTCCCAAATGTTGCACTGGCTGCGCGTGGCAATAAAATACAGGAAGCCTATGTGCTTGATTTTAATGTTTCATTTGAGGTTAATTATTACAATGGCCCGCAGCTGGTAAGGAATATCATTCTGATTGGCACCACCAACGATCCTGCCACTTCCGCTCCTGTTTCCACCGGCGGTGATTCGGGCGGTTGCGTTTATCACAAAGAATCTGAAAAGCTTATCGGAATGCTGTTGGGGGGCAATACCCGGTTCAGCTTTGTGCTTCCGCTCGAAGACACACTTAACGCGTATAACTTTAAAATTTTATGATATGAAAATAACATTATGTTTTGTATTGCAGGTGGCATGCCTGTGTGCTTTTGCGGATGGATCGAAACTGGAATTTGACCACGGGCCCGATAACAAAGCCAGGATAAAAAGCGGGGACACGGTTAACCTGAGCCTGCCGCTTTCCATCACATTTGCCAAAACATTTCTGGGAAAAACAATTTCGGTGGCAGACGCCGGCAATCAAACACTGGCTGCCAGGCTCGAGTTTGGGAAGGGCGACCTGCTAGCCAACCCGGATAAAACATTTACATACATTATTCAAAAAAATAAAAAAACCAACCCTGGAGATTTTCTTGTTGATGCTGCCAGGATCAGGCTGGTGCTGGATAAAGAGGCTTTTGCACTTGTTTTTGCCGCTGAGCCGGTGCAGCCGGGGGCAGGTGGCAGTGCAACCGTTTCGCCGCAGGCGGAGGATAAATATGTGGCCGGTTATATTTATTACGATGCAATGGCCCTGGCAGATGCCAAAACCATTCCGCAGAAAAAAGCGGAGATATTGAAGGCTTACGGTGTTACCGATGCAAACATAGCCACCAACCCATACCTGAAAGAGCTGATAAGTGTAAACATACAGGGGGGATTTTTAAGTGGCTTGTCTTCGGCGGGCGGGGCCGATGTAACCTATTTTGCCGCAGGGCTGGCCAGGTTTCTGGCTGAGCGAACCAGGGAGGAGCTGAGCGAGGCTTTTTTCAGGAAAATGAAAGAACAGGTAAACGCTTATCCCGAACTTTCAACCCTGTTTCCAAAAACATGCAGCTTTCTGAATACGATAGAAAGCTATTCGTACGCGTCGCTGATCCAGGTATTAAAAGAAGCGTTTGAAACCGATATGGAGAACCTGCCCGAAAATCAGTATCAGCTAAAAAACTTAAATAAGGCGAGCTGCGGCGCCATTGCCGGCAGTAAGAGCAAAAAGGCCTGCGAAGACAGGATGGATACCCTGAAAGCGTTTTTTGACACCCGGCATGGAAAATGGATAGCGCTGGGCATGTTTACAGTAAAAGAAGCCGTATCGGCCACCAATCCTGCCGAGCTTCTCACAGCTCTTAAAGAATCCAAAGAGCTGGACCAGATAAAAACCTTTGCTGACAGCAGGGGGTTTGTGGCTGATTACAACATCTGCTCGGCCATTGATTTGAGCGAGCTTATTTCACACAGTCTTATCAGCAAAGAACCCCGGCAGTTATGGATCAATCAAAAAGAGCTGCAGGCGCTGTTGAGCAGCGAAAAAGCGCTTAAGGCATACTTGGGCCTGCTGCTTGCCCTCGAAAAAACCGCTGAGCCAAAAGATAAGGTGGTGGTTACGTTTAAAAACCGGGCTAAAAGAGATACAACACTGGGCGATGTGCTGATTGGTATTTATAAAACCAACAGCGAGTTCGAGAAATATAAGCCCCAGGTGAAAGAGCTGTTAAAGAACGCCAGTGCAGCATTTCAATCGGCAAACAGCGCTGTCAGAAAAATGATAACGGCCATGGAGCAGGCGTCAGTGGCCGATCCGCAGGCGCTGTATGATTATTATACAACATTTGCAGCGGCGCTCAGGCCCATTGCGCACAGCACGCTGCTAAACGAAGTTACCGGAACCGACATTGCTGCTGCTTACGATGGGATTGAAATGTATGTGACACCAGCGGTGGATATGGCCTATCATATCTCTGTGAAACGATACTCGGCCGCTGTGTACGACGCGGTGCAACTGCTGAATAACACCAAAACCCCGGTGCTGGAAAAAAGGGTGGCCAAATCCTTCATAAAGTATGGCACACTCATTTCAACGGTGGCCACTGCCAAATCATCCGAAGAGGTGAAAAACGCCATTGAAGCATCTGTGCTGCCGGTTGGCAGCTCGGCGGTGAAACGTTATTCGAAATGGAGCATTACCGCTAATGCTTATGTAGGGGCGTATTGGGGATGGGCATACACAAAAGTGCTGGATACCGTAAGAATGGCAAATAAGCTGGACACTGTGACGCGCTCCTTCTCAAACAAAACATTTGGCTTATATGCTCCGGTGGGGCTTTCTTTCAGTCGTGGCATACTGCCGGGGTGGGGCAGTGTAACGCTCAGTGCGCAAATTATCGATGTGGGCGCGCTGGTGAATTTTTATATGCTGAAGGGAAATAATGCCGCGCTGCCGGCCGATTTTAGAATAAAGCTGGCCGATATTGTTGCGCCCGGCCTGCAAATTGGATTCGACATTCCCAAAACACCCATATCGGTATTTTATGGCAGGCAATATGTGCCCTGGCTGTATAAAAGCGGGCAGATCGAATCCGGCTCCGGTAGCTTTAGGCCCATCACCTGGCGCGACCATATTTCCATTGTTGTGGATATTCCCTTGTACAACTTAAAAGTTTCTGATTATAAAAAACATTAAAAACACTTAACTATGAATAAAGAAAACAGCACCCTGGCCGAAGTTATTCATACAAGATGGCTCTCACCCTTGGTGGCAGGAGTTTCGTTGGTTGTGAGCCTGGTGTTTTCGGTAAAGAACCAAAACCTGGCAGAGCGTACCAAGGAGCTTGAGAACAAACAAACCGAGCTGAAAACCGATATACTGAAAAAGGAATTTGATAACAACCTGAAGATGAAAATTTTTGAGGAGGTAAGGCGGGCTTCCTCCACCAGCATCAGCCTGAACGAGCAAAATGTGGTAAAAACAATGGTTACCGACATGCTGGCCGATTTTCCTCTGTATCGCGACAATTTGCTGGAGCTCCTTCAAAAATCTGCCGTTATCGATACGTCCATTAAGCAGCAAACAAAAAAGCTGCTGCAGGAAGAAAGTAAATACCAGGCAGAGCAGCAAACCATCGAAACGCCACCGGCCACCGGCAAGGTAAGGCTCGATATTTTTTATGTAGAAACCGCTGATGCCGATACCCGTGGAAAAGCAAATGCGCTTAAGAGCCTGATCGATCAAAAGCTGCCGGCACGTTATCAAACACGCGTTCGTATGCTTCCCCAATCGGTAAACGCGCAAAGCGGCTACAGAATTACCGGCAACCAGCTGAGGTACGAAAAAGAAGAAGAAAAGTATGCTACGGAGATTCTTAACCTGCCGGGCGTTAACAACATGCTCGCTTCCAGCCTCACCCTGCATCAGATCCAATACAACACCCCCAGCTACATCAGCCTTTTTATTACCGATAAATGAGACCGGACCTGCTGTTTAACAGTATTCAGCGGTATTTAATTTAAAGGATAAGGCAGCAGGAGTGGATCGTAAAAGTGTGACAAAATTCAATTACCTTCAAATAAATTCAACTGTCTTATGAAAAAGCCTGGCGCATTTAGCATAGCTTTATTGTTTATTTTTCTTGCCGGCATATTCCATAGTCTTAAATCGCAAGTGCTGGATCAAAGCCACCTAAATAACAATGGCCCGGTAAACGCCCGAACCCTGAGAGGCTATGGCCTGTTTCAATCGTTTACGGCAGGCATTACGGGCACTCTTACCAACATTGAAATGGTTTTTGTGGACAGTTTAAATGCAACCGGGTGGGTGAGGATCTATACAGGAACCGATACCACGGGCGGCTTGCTGCAGGTAACTCCCGTAACGATTCCCTGCGCGGGCGCTCCCTGCTGGGCTAATTTTGCGGTGTCGGTGCCGGTGTTTTCCGGTCAACCCTATACCTTTCGTTTTGTGCCCGGGACCGGCGTTCCGGATCCTTTTTATATGCAGGGCGAATATCCCGGCACTTATGCCGGAGGGCGGCTGGGCTTTATCAATCCTTATGTGATGAATTATTTTTCGCCCGACCGCGACTTTGTTTTTAAAACCTATGTGATGACCAGCCCCGTAGGAATAAAGGAATCTGCCTTAACGCCTGTTTTTCTGCAGGTATTTCCAAATCCGGCTGGTGGAACAGTAATGGCAAGCTGGGTAAACACGGATGCCTGTATTAATGAGCTGCTGGTTACCGATGTGTCGGGCAAAATCATCCGGCAATTGCCTGTTGCCGAAAAAGAAAAGGATATAAAAATATACGACCTGCCAAAGGGGCTATATTTTGTAACATTTAAAAACATTGCGCAACAGCCTGTTGCTGCGCGAAAAATTGTTATAGATTAATACAGGCTTTTTTTGATGGCAAGATGACTTACTAGCGCCACACATTCCCTTTTCAGTTCAGTTTTCTTAATAGCCTGAAAGATAGGTGGATACCTTGTTTTTTTAAGGAGTGCATTTTTTTTTCAGTTTCTTGTCACAAACAGCGAGATGGCTGGTCTTTATAATAAAATCAATTATTATGGATACACCCTTTCTTGCGCCCATCGAAAAGCCACAGAGCTTATTTATGAAATTTGTTTATTTCTATTCCCGCAAAAAATTCGGCAAGGTAATGACACCGGTAAAAGTAACGGCTGCCCGCATGCCAATGGCCTTTGGCGCATTCTCCGGCAAAATAGGCCAGCTGGATGAAAAGCTGCAGCTGCCCGCTGAAACAGTAATGCTTGTGCGGCAAAAGGTAGCCGAAATAAATATCTGCTGGTTTTGCATCGACATTGGCCGCTCAAAAACCATTATGGCTTCTATGAACCAGGCCAAGTTTGATGACCTTGGCAGCTATCAGTCAAGCGCAGCTTTTTCGGAGAAGGAAAAAGTGCTGCTCGATTTTGTGACCTTACTGGCCCGCGACCGGAAAATGGACCAGGAGATGTTTAACAGGCTGGCCTTGCATTACAGCGAACGCGAGCTCTGCGAGATTGTATGGATTACCGCCACCGAGTTTTATTACAACATCGGAAATATAGGGCTCAACATTCACTCCGATATGTTTTGCGACCTGGCCAAAAGAAACAGCAAACACTAACTGTTTTAAATCATCACTTGCAGTTTACGTCTTGTGTCTTGTATCTGTCATCTTCTGTCTTTCATCTTTTGCCTTTTATCCTTTATCTTTAACCTGCTTATGGAGCTTACGGCAGAAATCCTTGATCTTCGCCCTTACCTGTTTGGTATTGGCTATAACATGCTGGGTGCCATCGAGGAAACGGAAGATATTGTTCAGGATGTGTACGAGAAATGGATCACGGTGAAAGATGTGAAAGAGCCAAAGGCCTACCTGGGGCGCATGGTGGTTAACCGCAGCATCAATCGCCTGAATGAGCTTAAAGTGCAGCGCGAAAGCTACAAAGGGCAATGGCTGCCCGAGCCTTACATCAGCCTCGAACCAGATCCGGTGCCAACCATAGAATATGGTCTGCTTTTTCTGCTGGAACGGCTTAACCCGGCCGAGCGGGCCGTGTTTATTCTGAGAGAAAGTTTTTCGGAAGAATACAGTGCTATTGCGGAGCTCACCGGGCTTTCGCCCGAAAATTGCCGGCAGCTGCTGCACCGCGCACACCAAAAGCTGGGGCGCAACACCAATCGTTCAGTGGATCCTGAAAAACAGAAAGCGCTTACAGAAGCTTTTCTGCATGCCCTCGGGAGCCAGAACCTGGATGCGCTGAACCGCCTGCTGCGCCATGATATTGAATTGTTTAACGACGGTGGCGGTAAGCGTGCGGCCGCGCTTAAGCCTTTGTTCGGGCTCGAAAAAGTATTGAGGTTCCTCACTGGCCTGGCAAAAATTCCGGAATACCAGGTAAACGACCTGGAGCACCGCCCTGCGTATATCAACGGCTATCCAGCGGCACTTATCTTTCGCCGCTCAACCGGTGAGCTCGACAGCATGCAGTATGTGGAATTTGACAGCACAGCCATTACCCGCTTGTTGTATGTTCGCAATCCGGATAAGCTGCACATTCAAAAACGATAGCTTCTAAAAGATCTTGCCGGAGCAGGGTTGAGGCACCGGGATTAAATGGCGGCTCCGCCTTGCAGAAAGTCCTGCCACAGCAGTTCCAGCTCGTTAACCAGCTCGGGTTTAACAGAGATGCCGCTCGCCTGAGGCGTCCAGCTTTGTTTTTCCAACCGGCCTATGTTAAGGATATCGAGTGTAAGAACAGGCTCCTTGGCAGGATCCAGCAACACATCAAAATCAATGATCACGCGGTAATTTTCTTTTCCCCGGTGGTTGCGGCCAATGAATGGATCGGAGCCCACATAGCCCGAGGCAAACAGCCCGCGGGGCTCCGCGCCGGCCAGCGATAAAAAGGCGCGATCGCCCTTTTTTACTTTTTTATGGCTGGCACAGCTCCAGTCCTCGCTCACTTTTTCGCCGCGTTTTAATTGCCGGCTTCGTTCCCCAATTTCAGGCCAGGGCCATTTGATGGAGTTCCAAACAAAAAGATAGGTGTTGATGGGTGAAGCGACCGGATGGGACATGCAGTAAAAATAACACACAAAAAATTCCCGGCGAAGTGTAGTCACCGGGAATTTTTTGACATTTTACACTTCTATTTCTTTTTCAGCTTGCTGCAGAGGTCCTGCGACAGGTTGCGGTGATGATTTAGTGTTGGAAGGGTATTGGTGGCAAAAGCGCGGAGCTCGGTATTTTCGCCTTTTTTGGTTTCTTTTTCATACAGGTCGATGGTTTTTTTATGATGTGAAACCATGTAGTCGGTGTAGCTCTTGTCAAAGTCTTCGCCTGCCTTGTCCGAAAGCTTATCGTATTCTTTTTGCTGCGCATCATCCAGCTTGGTCGACATGGGGATGGATTTTGCCACCGCCATCTCTTTGAGCAGGGCATCCGCTTTTTTGTGGTCTTCAATCATGTGCTGCGCCAGCTCTTTCACCTCCGGCGAAAACCCTTTGTTAACAGCCATTTCGCTTAGCTTTAACTCCATAAGGTCGGCATCAAGGGCCGCCTCGGCAAATTGTTTGTCCTGGTCCGAAATTTCGGGGTGCTGCGCCCAAATTGGGCTTGTGCCCAAACAGGCAATGAGCACTAATATTAATTTTTTCATAAATGGTTTTTTTTCTTTGCACACAATCCCCGTGCCTGTGGCCAATAAATCCAGATGGCCATTTTGCGGAATTTTTTCCATGCTTTCATCATATTTCGCCGGTATAAATGGACTGTAAGAGACGAATGATGGCCAATCCGGGCAGGAACAGGAATCAAGATTCGTCTTTTGTTGTACGGATTAGCCCGATACCGGCTGCAAAAAACAATGTGCCGAGCACACTGTAAACCACCAGCGCTTTTATGTCGCGCTTGCCGCCGTTGGTATTAACAAACAGTATGGCGCAATAAATTAATCCTATAATGCCAAGTATGGTGAGGATGGAACCGAAGATGCGTTTGATGTTCATGATTTGGAAACTAAAAGCCCGCGTGATGCATACAAATCCATGCCATCGCCACAGATTTTGAAGGAAGCCCAGAATACAGCGATTAGATGCCGGACAAAATTTTTCAGGCGTTGGGTTTTTGAACGGCTACATTTTTAGCAAGGGTCTTAAACCGCTCCCCGGTTTTTTGAACCACGGTAATGGTAATATGTCCCGTTTTACTGGTTTTTATGTCTCTTACGGTGCCCGATTTTCCTTTGTGTGTGCCTTCGGTTACCATGCATAAATCGCCGTCTTTTAATTCCTGAGGTGTTTTAATAGTCATGGCTTCTTATTTATAAAATACAGGATGGTATACCCGGCTCAATTGCGCCGGTTAGTTTTTTTATGACCGCCTGGCTGCTTTCTTTTTTGAGAGGCAATGTAAAACGATGCAAAAACAAAAAGCGGAATTTTAAAGAATAGCAATACAAAGGCAATGGCCGGCGCAAAAAAGGAAACGATGATAGAAACGATGCCGTTCAGCATGTCGAGATTGAACATCACTTTCATGCGGCGAATGGTTTCCCCGTCCACCTCTGATTTTTCCACAAAATTGTTTTTGTCCCACACGGCGTAGTCCCACAGCAGGTTTTGAAATACCGACAGCATAAAAATGTTTGAGCAGTATAAAAACATGGCGGGCGTATCGCTAAAGTGCGCACTGATGAGCGATGTGGTGAATGGTAGTGTAATAATAAAAAACAGCCAGCTTAAATTGAGCACAAGCATCCGCTGATCGATTTTCCGGATGTAATTAAAGGAATTGTGGTGGGCGCGCCAAAACCCGGCAATGTTCACAAAAGAAAGTATAAAGGCCAGGTATGTTTCCCAGGGCTCCGCCAGGTCTTTAAAAGTAATGTGATGCTCCGGCGGCACCTCCAGCTTTAACTCTAAAGCCAGCAAGGTAATGGCAATGGCTACAATGGCATCGCTGAAAAAAATAAAACGTTCAAACCCGAGTTCTTTTTTTTCTGGGTAACTCATCGGTGAGCTATATGTTTGTTTAATATGAAATGTATCTGCACCGGGCAAAACCGTTTCGTGCCGGTAAATATAATTGTAAAACCCGTATTAATCAACCGTTACAATGCTCGTAAGGTGGGTGGCCGGCTGTTAGTAAATAGCGGGGCGGGCCTGGAAAGCGGCAGAGTGCCTGTATATCTGGAACCCGATCAGGTTTATGTATGACTTATATGGAAAAACAGCCAGGCTATAATCGGCTTCAAATTCATCATAAGCATCAATAAAGGGATGATTGCTGCCCGTTACCGAAACGTAATCAAAGATGCTCGGATCGGACGAGCCGGTATTTACATTAAAAAGAACCACAATGTTGATTGTTTTATTTAATGTCTTTGCGGCACTGGCCAGTTTTTTTAACTTGTTGAGGGTGGTTGAAGATAAATTGTAGGAATTGTTGGTATAATTTACCAGGAATATTTTATCAGAGCTTTTTACCATGCGTTGCACTATGGTGGGCTCATCGGTTACCAAACCGGCGGCATCCTCAAACTGGCTCACGTATACCTGCCGTTCAAGCACCCCTCCGGTCGAATCGCGGATGGCTTCCAGGTACTTTAAATGGTTTTTGAAAACAGTATAGGACTTGCCGCTGTTCCAGAATTCGTATTCGGTGGTAATGGCATTAAATTTATTGGCGTATAGCTTATAATAAAGCGTGTATTCATTTGCCGAGATGGTTTGGTTGGTGGCAACCAGCGCCACCTGCATGTTGTAGGGCGAGGCTTTTGCCTTGGCAATAAAGCTGTTGAGCTGTGCGGCAGAGCTGCTCGAGCCAACAACGGTAGCGGCATTGTATAAGCTTATGGCATTTAAATCGTGGTTCACACACCAGTCGAGCAACGAATCCTCGCCCGATTGCCGCCCCAGGATGCTTAAAAACTTGTCGATATAAACACCTCTGAACGGAGGCAATGGGGTGAGCCTGGCAGACGATGAAGACTCGTCTTTATGAGTCAGACTCCTGACAGGATTTATTTTTAATTTATTGCAGGAGTATAAGCCGGCTAATAAAACCGCCAGGCAAAAACTCAGGAATAAAAAACGCGGGTGTGGTATATTCATGTTACGTGGTAAAAAAACAAAAAAAAATCAGAACGTATGGCAACGCCGTAAATCCAACAGGAATAGCCTAATGAAGCCAATTACCCGGTATACATCAGAAAGCACATAAAGGTTCAGGTACTGGGCTATTTTTAAGAAGTTTTATGATGCTCTATACACCTGCAGATCGTGGGCCGCAATCAAATTTAACAAGAAATTTTAAATATGAAATGAGGCCGGCGGCTTTTAATCTCAGCTTTACATTGTTAACAAACAAAAACCCCCTGCCGTATAAAAACCGGCAAGGGGCTTGCTGCCATTTGTGTGGCGACGGATTCGAGGGGCAGCATCAATCTTTTTTTTCCACTGCTATTTTCTGGCTCACGGTTTTTCCATCTTTCATGGTAAATTTTAACATATACAGGCCAGGCTCCACCTCCGGCAATTTAATTGTAAAAGGCCCTTCGCGGGTGCCTTTATAAAAAGTGTCAAATACAATGGCCATTGCTTTCGATCCTGAATCGATGAGCTCACATTTAACAATTTCGGATTTTGTTTTATCTACCGACAGGCCCACATAACTTCCTGCTTTTGCAGGGTTGGGGTAAACCATAAGATCCTGTGCATTGTTATCCCGCACGCTGGCAATAGCCGTGGGCACAGAGCCTGTTGTGAGTTTAAAAACGTTTAGCCCCACCGCGTAGCAAGTGTTGACGCTGCCCGGCCCGTTTGTCACCACTATTTTGTTGGCGTATTGGCCAATGTTTTTGGGTGTCCAGCTCAGGCCGCCATCAAGTGTTTGGTAGCCGGTTGATTCGCCACCTACCCAGCCCGTGCTGTCGTTTATAAACCCAATGCCAAATTCTTTTACGGTTGTATTCACCAATGGCAGTTCGGTCCAGGTAAGGCCGCCGTCGGTGGTTTTAGTCACATAGCGCTGTGCAGAGCTCATGTCGTAACTCAAAATGGTGGCATAACCGGTGTTGCGCGATGGGAAAAATGTTTTCCAGATCATTTCATAAGGGCGGGTGGATGTATAAACGGCTGACCAGGTATTGCCCCCGTCCACAGTACGCATAATAAGCGCGTTGGAGGAAGGAACATTTGTGTTATTGCCCGCAAACACATAACCGGTGTCGGCCGAAAAAAAGCGCAGATCAAGGATCATTTTGCAGGGCGCCGGCAGCGTGCTGCCGGTCCAGGTATTGCCGCCGTCAGTGCTTTTAAGCAGTACGGCCGGGCCGCCCACTCTTCCGGCAGCGTAAATGGTATTTGCATCCACCACCTGTATGGCGCAGATTCCCGTAGGCATAGTGCCGCTGACAGATGCTGTCACAGAGCTCCAGGTAACGCCACCGTTAATGGTTTTGTAAAGCGGGTTTGTGTCTGTAACACCGGGATAATAATTGGTGCCTACGTTGCCCGCAAAGCCAACCTGGCTGTTCATAAATGCCACGGCCCTGAAATACGTACCCGGCGAATTGTGCTGAAGCTGCCAGTTACTGCCGCCATTGGTGGTTCGGTATATTTTGCCCGAACCGTTTACTACCCAGCCGGTATCGGGATGGATGAACGAAATGCCATCCTGTTTTGAGCCGTTGTAAGGTGCTCCCGGCAGGTTGCTCCAGGCGTAGGTTTGCGCGCTTAAGCAGCGGGCTATTAACATAAGACAAATAATTTTTTTCATGCGCATAACAATTTTAATGTCAAAGTTGATGCTTTTCGTAAGTAGCTCTTATAAACGATAGCTTAATAAGTCTTAACGAAATCTTAAAGTTTTGAGTCTGGCGGCGATTTGGAAGACGGGTTTGATCAAAATGAATTAACTTTATCATTCACCTGCACGCCTTGGCACGCTTTATTTATTTTTTTATCGCATTAACGGGTATCTGCCTCGTGGCCCTGCTTTTTTTATGGATAAAAGGCCAGTATGCGTTTGAGCAGAAGGAGCTTTACAGCAGAGTGCAGCAGGCGCTTACGGCAAGCCTCGAAACTGTGGCACAGCGAAGCTCTTTTACAACCAACATACGCCACCCCAAATGGCAGGAAGAGATCAGCTGGAATGAAGATTCTTCGCAGGTGTTTGTGTTTGCTCCCAATCAATCTGTTAATTTGGCCTCGCCCGATTCGGTAATTATCAATTTGAGACGGCAGCAGGCAAAAGTGCTCCGGCAACAGGTTGCTGCAAACACTTTAAAAAAGCCAGACACTTACGAAACCGTTGTGTTCAGAACCGTGCAGCAAAGCAAGGTGCGGCCGCAAACCGCGCATGTGCTCGAGGCGTACGGTTTCGATTCGCTGCTGGCTGCCAACATCAGGCTGCAAGGGGTGGCCTTTGATTATTTTTACGGGATAAAAGCAGCAGGATACCCGGGCTGGATAAAAACCAGGAATACAGCAGACACTGTTTTGCTGGCAGAAAAGGCGAAACCTTATGAGCCCTTTGAAGAACTGGTTATTTATGTGGGTTTTTTTAACCAGCGTTTCCAGATTCTCAAAACCATGGCGCTGGAACTTGTAGTGGCTTTTGTATTAAGCTTGCTGGCTGCTTCGGGACTTTATTTTGCGGTTAAGATCATTGAAAAGCAGAAGGCGCTCAACGCACTGAAAAATAATTTTATCAATAACATGACGCACGAGTTTAAAACCCCAATTGCTACAATCGCCTTTGCAGTGGCCAACATCGAAAACGAAGAAACAATAAAAAACGCTGGCGCTATTAAGACCTTTACAAAAATAATACGCGATGAGAACAAACGCATGGATGGCTATGTTGAAAAAATGCTTACCGCCTCGGTAGCCCAGAAAAAAGCATTTGAATTGAACACTCATGACGTGATGATAAATGAGCTTTTGCATGAAATTACAAATGCGTTTGCCCTGCGCGTGCAATCTTCCGGTGGCGCACTCACCTTAAATCCCGATCTGTCGCTGCCCCTTATTCGCGGAGATGCTTTTCTTTTGTACAATGCCCTGAATAACGTTGTGGACAACGCCATCAAATTTTCAGGTTCAAATGTAAAGATCGATATCGGCACTGCCGTTGATGCCGGTTTTGTGGTTATCTCGGTATCCGACAAGGGCATTGGTCTTTCCAACAAAGAACTGAAGCGAATCTTTGAACAGTTTTACAGGGTAAACCATGGAAACCTGCACACGGTAAGAGGCTTCGGACTGGGCTTAAGTTATGCGCAGGCCATCATTTCCATGCACGGCGGCGAAATACTGGTGGAAAGCAAACCAGGCATTGGAAGCACGTTTAAAATAAGATTACCCATATCTAAATCCAATTAATGGTCCGGAAAAAAATACTGATAGCGGAGGATGATCTCAACTTTGGCATGGTGTTGAAAAGCTTTTTAAACGCGAATGGCTTCGAGGCGCATCACTGCAACAATGGCCGGAAAGCACTTGATGTGCTTGGAAAGGAACAGTTTGACCTGTGCATTTTTGATGTGATGATGCCCGAGATGCATGGATTTGAATTGGCCGAAAATTTAAAAAATGCACGGCCGGTGCCTTTTATTTACCTTACCGCAAAAGGAATGCGCGAAGACATTTTGAAGGGACTGCGCCTGGGGGCGGTGGATTACCTGGTAAAGCCTTTTGACCCCGAAATATTGCTGGTCAAGCTCAGTAATTATTTCAGGAAAGAAGAACCGCAAGGTACAACGGTGTTCCAGGTTGGCAGTTTTACATTTGAATTTTTAAGCAGGAAACTCAGGCTGAATGAAACGGCATTTAAGCTCAGCCCCAAAGAAGCTGAATTGCTGAAATTATTGTGCGAAAACAAAAACAGCGTGCTGGGAAGAACCGAGGCTTTAAACAGCATTTGGGGAAACGACAGCTATTTTGCCGCACAAAGCATGAATGTGTTTATCACAAAACTGAGGAACCATCTGAAAAAAGACCCGGCCTTTGTCATTGAAATAGAAAACATACACGGCAGGGGGTTTATTTTAAAGATGACTGCCGCTCCATAGTCAAATTAATTTAGAGGATCTAGCAAATGGGATTTATATTGTGAAACTAAGGAATGCTGAAAAATCGAAAAGTTTTAAAATAATAAAAGAGTAATAGTTGGAACTGTATTATGTAGCTCCAAAAAAATGAAAATCCCCTCCCGAAATAAATCGAAAGGGGATTTTTCTGCTTCGGTGGTGCCAATGGATCAATTGTCGAAATTTGAAGTGCAAGACTTGATCAAAATATTTGAATTCCTGGAAATAGTCGAACCAGATGTCGAACTATTATGAACCTGATTAGATTTTATCGGGAATAGAATCCTCAACAATATTCAACGGTTTAAGAGTACCTTTATGGCCCAATTTTTCTAACGTATTCTTTAACATCAATTTTATTGCTTTCTTTCCCATTGTCGTTTTAAAATACATTTCTCTTTTCCTTGCATCTTCTTCAAATAGGTAGAATTCACAGAAAATGAGTTCAAGAGGAAGCCTGTTAGCGGTGCTGATATTACCTCCAGAGTTGTGTTTTTTAATTCTTGCTTCTACATTTTTGGAAAAGCCGATGTATAGCAGAAAATCTCTATGACTAAACAATATGTAAACACAATATGTAAACACAATATGGAAGTGGCATTCTCAAAAATAACAAGAATAATTATGGAATGAAGCAGAAGTTTACTGCGTAAACTACGCTTCACACCACCATAAAGCGAAAGCCCCCTCCGATATTTCACGAAAGGGGCTTTCTGCTTTATGGTGGTGCCTCCAGGAATCGAACCAGGGACACACAGATTTTCAGTCTGTTGCTCTACCGACTGAGCTAAGGCACCGACACACCTTAAACCGCTTTTCCGGGAGGAAATAGGTTTAAGAGGCTGCAAAAATACGGTTTTTCTCCATCCTGCAAAATATTTCTAAAAAAATCTTAATATAAAATCCCGCCTCGGGTTATTCGTCTATCTTCGGGCCATGAATTTGGTATTGGATTTTGGCAATACCCGCATTAAAGCCGGTGTATTTGACGGCACACACCTGGCCCAAACCCAGTTTTTTGACACCGAAAAAGAGCTGCTGGCGGCCATTCCTTCCTTCTCTTCCATTAAAAACTGCATCATCGGTTCTGTAACAAATGCGCACCTCAATGCGTCTAATGCTTTGTCGCAACAGTTTTATACCCTTGTGTTTGCCGCCAATACACCCACACCCCTCAAAAACCTTTACCAGAGTGCGCTCACGCTGGGCTCCGACCGCATAGCCGCCGCTGTGGGCGCATACACCCTTTTTCCCAACCGGCATGTGCTTACCATTGATGCCGGCACCTGCATTAAATACAACTTTGTGAACAGCGCCAACGAATACCTGGGCGGCGCCATTTCGCCGGGCATTCCCATGCGGCTAAAAGCCATGCACGATTATACACATGCTTTGCCTGCCGTGGAAATGAACCGCGATTACCACCAGCTCATTGGCCGCAGCTCGCGCGAATCGCTGCTGAGCGGCGCCCTGATCGGCTCGGCTGCCGAGGTGGAAAGCATGATCGGGTATTATTCTGAAATTTATCCAAACCTGCAGGTGGTGCTTACCGGCGGCGACTCGGCTTACTTGTGCAAACAACTTAAAAATCGTTTCTTTACCAACCCAAATATTTTGCTTACCGGCCTCAACGCCATTTTAAATTTTAATATTGAATCGTAAACCATACATCCTCATTTTGTTCAGCTGCCTGTTGTGCTTTGGCGGCTTTAGCCAGAACAATACTTTCAGTCCTTATTCGCGCTACGGGTTGGGCGAGTTGAACCAGCCCACTTTTGCCCACAATGTTGGCGTGGGCGGCGCTTACATTGCGCTGATGCCCGATTCGGGCGAAACGCGCAACATTTCGGCCATGTTTATAAACGCCGGCAATCCGGCGGCCTATTCACGCATTAAGTTCAGCACCCTCGAAGTGGGCGCCGGCGGCGTGTATTCGCAGTTTAGCGGCAGCAACGGTTCGCTCACCAAATGGTCCACCAATTTTTCTTACGGGGCGCTGGGCTTTCCCATTCGCGGCAATGGCGGCGCCTGTTTGGGCATTATGCCTTACAGCAATGTGGGGTATGACCTTAAAAACAATGCCGATGAAACAGGCATTGGCGCTATTAATTACCAGTACAGCGGCACCGGCGGCTTAAACAAGGCTTTTATCGGTTACGGCGTGATGCCTTTTATTAAACGCATGACCAAATTCAGGAAAAGGAATTTATTTGTGCCCGATTCGCTCAGAACCCTGCGCGGCAATAATTATAAATTTGCCAGTATAGGCAATCAGCTGCTGAGCGATTTTTCGATAGGGGCAAACGTCAATTATATTTTTGGAAGCCTGTCAAACACCACCCGCGTGGTATATCCCAATTCGCTGCTGTATAACAACACCTTCCGCGAGCGCAACCTCACGCTGGGCGATTTTACCGGTAATTTCGGCATTCAAACAGCTGTAACGTTTGACAGCACCCGGGCAAAGATCAAAAAAACGGAGCGCTTGAAAACCCGTGCCCTGATGGACAGCATTAAAGCCTCGGGCCTGTATACCGGCACCATGCTGCAGCACGTGCTCGACAGCATACAGGCGCGGCACCAGGTAAAACGGCGCGCCATGAATGAAAAGGTGAAGATCACCTTTGGTTATTTTATGACCCTGAACAATGCCCTGAGCGCCAGCTACAACACCATGGTGTATAATTATATTTTAAATGGCTCGGGACAGGAAATTGTGCGCGACACCGTATTGTATAAACTCAACCAGGAAAGCAGCATTAAGCTGCCATTGGAACAGGGTTTTGGCATTGGCTTTAAAAAAGGCGAGCGCATTAATGCTGTGGCCGACTTTGCCATTACTAACTGGAGCGGCTTTCGCTACCTGGGAAGCACCAGCAGCTTAAAAAATAATTACCGCGTGGCTGCCGGTGTAAATTTTGTACCCGAAAAATATGCGGCAGGCTCAGGCGCGTTTATTCGTCGCATCAATTACCGCTTTGGCGTATCGTATCAAACAGGATACATTGAGCTTAAAAACACCCTGCTGACCAACTACGCGCTTACTGCCGGCCTGGGGCTGCCTGTAGGGCTTGGCCGCATGTCGTCTATGATTAACCTGAGCGTGCAGGTGGGACAGATGGGCTCTGCCAACAACAACCTGATTAAGGAAAATTATATGAAGTTTACGGTCGGGTTCACCTTCTCCGACCGATGGTTCCAGAAATACATGTTGGATTAAATACATGAGCAAAAGCGGGTCCATAATCGCTGGTTTTCTGACAATGCTGCAGCTGATGGCATGCACCAACGATTTAAAGGATGTGATGGCCTTGCCCGGCAACAAAAAAAGCCCCTCGCAGGTGGGCGACAGTGTAACCATGCTGTATACCGACAGCGCGCAGCTGAAGATAATGCTTAAGGCCAACCGCATGCTTCTGTTTGATAAAAATGTGAGCGAGCCCTTTACCATTTTGCCTAAAGGCGTATTTGTCACTTTTTTTGACGAGGAGGAAAAAATATCCACCACCCTGCGGGCCAATTATGGGGTGCGCTTCGACCAGTCGGAACGCATGGAAGCGCGTTATGCCGTGGAGGTGGTGAATAAAAAAGGCGAAAAGCTGGAAACCGAAAAACTTATTTGGGACGAAAAGCAAAAGCGCATTTATACCGATGCGTATGTGAAAATAACCACGGCCACCGAAGTAATACGTGGCAAAGGCATGGAGAGTAACCAGGATTTTACAAAATACGAGCTCAAACAAATTACCGGAACCCTGCAACTAAAAAACGATGAACCCTAAAACACAAACCGCCACCTTTATTTTTTTAGAGCGCCTGTGGCTTACCGGCGCCATACTGGGCATGCTCTGCGTTATTTTTTTCCTTGTCACCAAAGACAACGACAGCGCGCTTTTTTTCTTTGGATTTTTTATCCTTTCGAGCGTCATATACCTGATGCGCAAGCGCCAGCGCAAAAAACACGAGGCCTACCTGGCGCACCTTGAAAAAGAAAAATCTTCCGGTAAACAATAAAATGAGTGCATGGCTTATTTTAATTAATATCTGGCATGGTTTCGCCGGTAAAAATAAGGTGCTCTTTAACAATGGCGGAAAAATTTGGATTAATTTAGGGCAAACTACTTAACCCCTTATTATGAAACGTTTTTTGTTTATCGCGGCTGTCTTAAGCCTGCTTGTTGTAACGGCCTGTAAAAAAGACAAGAAAAAATCGTCCGACCCCGAAACGCCTTCAACACCTGTTATACCCAGTGGTTATTCGGGTATTTTGTCTGTCTCAAATTACACAAACGTGGTAGGAGGAAACACGTATGTTTCATCAAGCTTTCAGGCTTATTTTAGCAACAAATCCGTAACCAGCATCGATACGATGAGCTCTGTGGAGGTGGATTCTGTTTCTTTCGATGGCGTTGGACTTGAGTTTCAAAACTCGCTCAAATGTTATCTCCCTTCGGCTACCGTTACACTCTCGGCGCAGCAATGGCAGGTAAAAGGCGCCAACGGCATTCCGGATTTTACAACCAGTGTGAGCGCAATAGCCAACCCGGCCAGTGCAGCCCTTGCTGCGCTTCCCACCCAGCTTAGCAAAAGCGCCGGGCTCACGCTTAACATCGATTGCGCCAACACCACCTCGGGCTCATTTTTACTCATTGCGCCCGGTACGAGCGGTTCGGCCACTTTTCCCTTTCTGCTAAAGGGTGGCAACAATACCATTAATATACCCGCCTCAAAGCTCAGCGGTTTGGCTACCGGCAACCAGGCCCTGTTATTAATAAACCTATCCAACGAAGTACCGGTTATTTTTTCGGGCAAGCGCTTTAATTTTTCAAAACAGGCGCAGGTACTGGTGCAGGATTTTACCATCGTGCCCTAAGGGTAACCAACGCTGCAACACATAAAATAAACCGCCTGTAACAAAACACATTCCCGGTTACCTTTTTAGGTGTAACTTTATAGGAATGTTTTTGCTGCTCTTTAAGGAAAGCCTTTTGTTTGCCTGGCAATCGCTGGTGGCCAATAAGCTGCGCTCGTTTTTGAGCCTGCTGGGCATTACCATTGGCATTTTTGCCATTATACTGGTGTTTACCATTGTAGACAGTCTTGAAAGCAATATCCGTGGTAGCATTCAGAGCCTGGGCAACAACGTGGTGTATGTGCAAAAATGGCCCTGGCTGTTTGGCGGCGATTACCCCTGGTGGAAGTACATTAACCGGCCCACGCCGCAGTACTACGAGCTGGATGAGCTGCAAAAGCGCTGCCGCACCACCGAGGCCATTGCCTACCGGCTGGGCGCCCGCAAAACCATCAAGTACAAATCCAACAGCGTACAAAATGCGGTGGTGGCCGGTATTTCGCACGATTTTTACCGGATCAAGAATTTTGAGCTGGAAAGTGGCCGCTACTTCACGCAGAATGAGACCGATGCAGGCTACCGCGTGGCGTTAATAGGTGCTGAAATAGCGCGGGGCCTGTTTCCCAACGAAGATGCCATTGGTAAGCAGATAAAAATTGCAGGTTATAAAGCCCAGGTAATAGGTGTTATTAAAAAGGAGGGCGAAAGCCTTTTGGGCTTTAGTTTTGATTACCAGGTGGTAATTCCATTTAATTTTGCGCGGTACCTGATGGAGGTGCGTTCAGAAAATTCGGACCCCACCATTTATGTAAAAGCCAAGCCCAACATCAGCAATGCCGAAATGATGGATGAGCTCACGGGGGCGTTGCGCGGCATTCGCCGCCTGAAGCCAATGGCCGAGCCCAATTTTGCGCTTAACGAAACCAGCCTCATCAGCCGTGGGTTCGACGAGCTGTTTGGCGTAATAGGCCTGGCCGGCTGGATCATTGGCGGCTTTTCGATTTTAGTGGGCGGTTTTGGCATTGCCAACATTATGTTTGTGTCGGTGCGGGAGCGTACCAACCTCATTGGCATTCAAAAAAGCCTGGGCGCCCGCAACATGTTTATTTTGGTGCAATTTTTGGGCGAAAGTGTATTACTAAGCAGCCTGGGCGGTTTTTTTGGGCTGATCATCACCTACCTTATCACCCTTTTAGGCAAGCAGGCGGTAGATATGGACATTTACCTGAGCGGTACCAACATTATCCTTGGGTTTACCATTTCGGTGCTTATCGGTATCATCAGCGGCTTTATTCCGGCCTATGCTGCCTCGCAGCTCGACCCGGTGGAGGCGATACGGTCTAATTAATTCAAGATTCAAAGTTTAAGATTCAAAATTCAAAAAGCAAGATTCAAGACACAAGATTCAGGACGAAAGAGCGTTAACTCAAATAACAGAACTCAAAAGGCAGGATTCAAGATATAAGACACAATATTCACGACCAAAACAAAAGCTACCCTATTACTAAGAACTTAGCACTAAGAACTAAACACTAAATGAAACGTCCTCGCATTATATCCATTATCTGTATCCTTGGTTACCTGTCGGTGGTGTTCACCTTTCCGCAGGTATTTTCGCCGCAAATTAAAAAGCTGGGTACCTTTATGCCGGCTCTTTACGGTATATTGGTGGCTATCAACTTCATAGCCTGTGTTGGCCTTTGGTATTTAAAGCGGTGGGGGGTAGAGCTTTACCTGGCAGTATTTTTTGCAAAGATCCTTTTTAGTCTGTCTATCAGTCAGATAGGCTTTGGGTTTTATTTTTCCACTCTTTTTTCGCTCGTTTTCAGCATCATTCTCATTCGCTTTTATCCCAAAATGAGTCCCAATTTATAGCACAGCCCTTAAGCGACAAAATGTAAGATTTAGGCAAATTTTGCACACAATTCTTCAAAAAAACTTGTTGCATCCAAATAAAATTATATATCTTTAGAATAGAATTCACTCAACCAGAATTCTACTCACTCAACCAAACATACATTTTAATCAGTCAAACGCATGATTGCCGAGGTAGAAACAAGCGAAATTTTAGAAACCCTAAAGAACTTCTTTGGTTTTGACGGGTTTAAGGGAAACCAGGAACAAATCATCAAAAGCCTGCTCAGCGGCAAGGATACTTTTGTAATAATGCCCACCGGCGGGGGCAAAAGTTTATGTTACCAGTTGCCGGCTATTTTAAACGAGGGTACCGCAATTGTGGTATCGCCTCTTATAGCCTTAATGAAAAACCAGGTGGATGCCATAAGGGGTTTTAGCCACGAAACCGGTATTGCCCACTTTTTAAATTCATCGCTCAATAAAAGCGATATTGCCCAGGTAAAAAAAGATGTGATCTCGGGTAAAACCAAATTGCTTTATATAGCCCCCGAAACCTTAACCAAGGAGGAAAATATTAATTTTTTCAAAGAATTCAAGATCTCCTTCTTTGCCATTGACGAGGCCCACTGTATTTCGGAATGGGGGCACGATTTCAGGCCCGAATACCGCCGCCTGCGCCCCATTATTGATGCCGTGGGCAATGTGCCCGTAATGGCCCTTACCGCAACGGCTACCCCAAAAGTGCAGCAGGATATTCAGAAAAACCTGGGCATGATGGCTGCCAATGTGTTTAAATCGTCTTTTAACCGGTCTAATTTATATTACGAAGTACGTTCCAAACAAAACGTTATTAAGGAAATTATTAAATATGTGAAGCAAAACTCGGGCAAAAGCGGCATCGTGTATTGCCTGAGCCGTAAAAAAGTGGAGGAAATAGCCGAAGCGCTGAAAGTGAACGGCATAAAAGCCGCGCCTTATCATGCCGGGCTCGATGCCAAAGAGCGCGCCAAAACCCAGGACGGCTTTTTAATGGAAGACCTGAACGTGATTGTGGCTACTATTGCCTTTGGAATGGGCATTGACAAGCCCGATGTGCGCTTTGTGATCCACCACGACATTCCCAAATCGCTGGAAGGCTATTACCAGGAAACCGGGCGGGCGGGCCGCGACGGGGGTGAGGGCAATTGCGTAACCTTTTACAGCTACGACGATATTATAAAGCTTGAGAAATTTATGAAGGACAAGCCGGTGGCCGAGCAGGAAATTGGCAAACAAATGCTGTCTGAAACGGCTTCGTTTGCCGAAACCAGCAGCTGCCGCCGCAAATTCATACTGCATTATTTTGGCGAAGAGTTTGATGCCGCAGAGTGCAACGGCATGTGCGACAACTGCCGCCACCCGAAACAAAGCTTTGAGGCCAAAGATGACCTAGAGCTGGTGATTGAATCCGTGCTGGAAATAAAGGAAAAACACAAGATCAAAGACGCGATCAATGTACTGATGGGCACCCTGACCGCTACCGCCAAAACCTACAAGCACAATACGCTCGAAACCTGGGGCCGCGGGGTTGACCACGATAAAGACGATAAATTCTGGCAGGCGGTATTGCGCCAGGCTATTGTAAATGGCTATCTTTCAAAAGATATTGAAAACTATGGTCTCTTAAAGGTAACAGACAAGGGCCGCGCCTTTTTGAAAAAGCCGGTAAGCATTAAGTTTACCCGCGACCACGATTATAATAACAGCGATAAGGATGGAGGCGACGACGATACCCTCGTAAATGGCAAAAGCGGTGGCAGCGCGGCCGATGAGGTGCTGTTTTCGCTGCTGAAAGACCTGGTGAAAAAAACCGCCAAAGCCAAAGGCCTGCCGCCTTATGTTATTTTCCAGGAGCCCTCGCTCGAGGAAATGTCTATTCAATACCCTATTACCATGGAAGAAATGGTGAAAATAAGCGGGGTAGGCTCGGGCAAAGCTGCCAAGTACGGCAAGCCCTTTATTGACCTGATCAAAAAACACGTAGAGGATAATGATATTGAACGCCCCGTGGACATGGTCATCAAATCGGTGGTCAATAAGTCGGGTCTTAAAGTATACATCATTCAGAATATCGACCGTAAGATCAGCCTCAACGACATGGCCCGCAGCAAAAGCATCAGCCTGCCGCAGCTGCTCACCGAAATTGAAACCATTGTAGAATCCGGCACCCGGGTTAACATCAATTATTACATTGATGATATTATGGATGAGGAAAAGCAGGATGAGATAATGGATTATTTTAAGGAAAGCAAAACGGATAGTGTGGCCGAAGCGCAGCGCCAGCTGGGCGAAAACGAATACACCGAAGAAGAGATCCGCGTGATGCGCATCAAATTCCTTTCCGATTTTGGAAACTGATAACGATTTGTTTTAAAGTGGCCTCCCGAATCCTGTCCCCGTGCGGACAGGATTTTTTTTAGCCGCTAATTTCACGAAAGGTACTAATTCACCTCTCGTGCCAACTATTATCATCCGGATTGTCACTGCGAGGCTTTATGAAATATAATACAGGCCAAAGCAGTCTTTTAGAAGCTGTTAAAAGGCAGATTCCTTCGTGCTTTGGTATATTTGGTCAAGCCCTCGGAATGACTGCTTATTTTAGTTAGTCAGAACATATGTACAAAATACAGAATACAATGCTTCTGAAAACTTTAGTGTAATTCGTGCAATTCGTGGCTGCATTATATAATTAATTCTCAAATTTTTCGTTTATTTAAAAGCGGTTTGTTTTCACAAAAAATCCATAGGTATCTTTTTTTATTTGGTGCACTGGCCCTGGCTTTCGGCATGATGGTGGGCACGGTGCCTACCAGTGTGCCCCAGTTTATTTTGCTGGGAAACTGGCTGCTGGAGCTCGATTTCAGGCGCAAATGGCAATGGCTGCGGTCAAACAGCCTGTTTTGGATCAGCAGCTCGGTGTTTCTGATACATGTGGTTGGCTTGTTGTATACGCAGGATCTGCAAGCCGGGTGGAATGACGTGCGTACCAAAATTCCGCTGATGTTTTTGCCGCTTATTTTTTTCAGCACCCGGCCGCTTTCGGCTAAGGAGTTCAACGGTTTGCTGTATTGTTTTTTGGCGGGCTCGTTTGCAAACACCGCCTGGTGCCTTATCTACAGCTTTGTGCTGCATCATAATGAAGTAGGGCGCGACGCCTCCCGGTTTATGAGCCATATTCGCCTGGGCCTTTACCTTAACATGGCCGTTTCGGTTTGTGTGTACTTTGCCTGCAGCGCAAAAAAGCTGCTGCAAAAAACCGTCATGCTGGCTTTGGGAGCTTATTTTTTACTCATCATGTATGTGCTGGGCCTGGCCTCGGGCCTGGTTAATTTTTTTATTTTGCTGTTCCTAACGGTTTGTGTGTTGGTGTACAAGCAGCGGCTGGTGTTCAAGATCGTTTCGCTGGGCCTGTTTTTGGCTTGTATGGTGTTTGTGATCAATTACATTGGCAGCGTTTCGCAAACGCAGCTGGATATTAATGCCACGCCAAATAACATGCAGATGGAGCGAAGCTTTTCAGGCAGACCTTACAATCATTTTGTTGACAGGGGGAAGGGGCAAAAAGAAAACGGCAATTATGTATTTATCAATATACAGCTGGATGAGCTGAAGAACGAATGGAAGCGCAGGTTTCCCGAAGACAGCTTTGACTACCCGCCGCGCCAGCATAATATTAACCGCTATGTGGTGCTGCTGCGCTATCTTGCCAGCAGAGGGCTCAATAAAGATTCGGTGGGCATTTCGAAGCTGAGTGAGGAAGATAAGCTCAACATTCGTAAAAACATCTGCAACTGCCGCTACCCGCATTGGAACTTTTTGCACAAGCGGGTATATGAGCTGGTGTGCGAATACGACGACTTTATGAACAAGCGCAATGTAAACGGACACTCCCTTACCATGCGCCTTTATTTTTGGGAGGCGGCTGTTGACCTGATCAGGAAAAATCCTTTAACAGGTGTGGGAACCGGCGATGTGCAGCCGGAGCTGAA
Organism: Bacteroidia bacterium; assembly: GCA_044221905.1. GTDB lineage: Bacteria > Bacteroidota > Bacteroidia > B-17B0 > Aurantibacillaceae > Aurantibacillus. The sequence goes on along the minus strand of JBGAOE010000007.1, from coordinate 233,560 downwards.
CAAAGTTTACGACGCATCCGACTCGCCGCTGGACAGGGAATGGTATAAGCGGCCGCATAACCAGTTTCTTACGGTAATGGTGGCCCTGGGCATGATGGGGCTGCTGGTGTTATTGATAAGTATTATTTACCCGCTTGTGCGCTTAAGAAAAGTGCTGCATGTATTGTACGGCCCGTTTTTTGTGCTGGCCATCGTGTCGTTTCTGCTTGAGGATACGCTCGAAACGCAGGCAGGACTGAGCTTCTTTGCCGTGTTTAATACCTTGTTTATTTCACAAGCGTATTTTAGAAAAGTTGAGAGTTGAAAGTGTAAAGTTGATAGATACTTGTTATGACTGGTTTTTAGTCTTATGTCCCTGTGTCTTGTCTCCTGCTTCCTGCACTAATTAAAAAGCAATAAACTCCTGCGGATTAATAGGAGCGCCGTTGTACCACAGCTCAAAATGCAGGTGCGGGCCTTTGCTGCGCTCGCCCGAATTGCCCACCACGGCAATGGCCTCGCCCGATTTTACCCGTTCGCCGGTTTCTTTCATCAGCACCGAGCAGTGTTTGTAAATGCTGATGAGGTTGTTGCTGTGCTGCACATGAATCACGTTGCCATCCTGGGCCGAAAAGCCGGTAAATATAATGGCCCCGTCCAGCGTGGTTTTAATGCTCTCGTCGGCTTTGGTCACAATATCCACGCCAAAGTGATCGTCGCTGAGGTTGAACGAAGTGGTAACAATGCCTGCCACGGGCGTAAAAAATACCAGGTCGCTCAGGCCGCTGTATTTAAGCTTGCTGCCCGAACCGGCAATGGAGTTGCCTTTGTTTTGCTCGTACTGGTTTCTGAATTCGATGTCGGACGTGCTGGGGTTGGTATTTAGCTTATCGTACTTAACGGCTGAGTCTTTTTTAGGCTTTTCGGTTTTTGAATCCACCTTTTCATTCAACACATTCAGCACATTGTTCATGTACTCATCGCGGGTGTCGAGGGTCTGTTCCAGCGAATCGGCTTTCAGGTTGAGGGCCAGTATCTGTTTGCGCTCGGTTACATCGCCATAGCCGGGTATGTATTCGCGCAGGGGGGTAAAAGCCACCAGGCTGATCACCAGGGTGGTCATTATAATAGTAATGGCCGATACGCCTATAATAAGGGTAATGGGGGAGAGCCGGATCGAGAATTTTTCGCCGAACGTGGTGTTATTCAATAAGATAAGGCGGTACTTGCTTGTTAAAAACGCACCCAACCGGTTCCTGAAGCTATTTTTTGGCTCTGCCATCCGCCTGTAAATATGCAAATTTATTTTTTTTATTGGAAACTTGCAGAACAATAAAAGTTTCCGTAGTTTTGTACCCGATTTGAAATGGAACCACAAGAAAAAATATTAAAAACCTCGCTGGAGCTGTTCTTTAAATACGGGATCAAGCATGTGACAATGGATGATATAGCGCGGGAGCTGGGCATGTCTAAAAAAACGATCTATCAGTTTTATAAGGAAAAAGACGACCTGGTAACCCAGCTTTGCGACACCGAGATTCTGGTGCAGGAGAATATTTTCAACACTGTATCCGAAACCGCCAAAGACCCCATTCACGAGATCATGCTCATTTCGCTCAAAATGCGCGAGATGATGCAGAACATTAACCCGCTTTTTTTTCTCGACCTGCAAAAATTTTACCCGCAGTCGTTTAAGCGCTTTCAGCGGTTTAAAGAGGAGTGCGCCGCCGTATCCATTCTTAAAAATATACGCAAGGGCGTTGAAATGGGCATATACCGGCCTGACATTGATCCGCAGTTTGCCACCAAGTACCGGATGGCGCAAATTGATATGCTGATGTTCGGCAACTATTTCTCGTATGAAAAAATAAGTTTTGTAAAAACCCATGAGCTCATGCTGGACCTGTTTGTTTATGGTATTTGCACCATTAAGGGCCACAAATTAATTAATAACTATAAAAAAATTAAAGAAGAAGAATAAAAACCATACCTATGAAACACGTTAGTAAATATGCGCTTATTCTGGTATTAACCATGATCGTGTATCACACACGCGCGCAGGAACCTGCAAACGGCAACTACAGCCTGCAGCAGGCCATTGAGTACTCGCTGAAACACAGTCCCAATTACTTAAATTCTGAGCTTGACCTAAAGGGTGCAGAATACAAACGCAAGGAAGTGACCGGCCTGGGTTTGCCGCAAATAAGCGGCAGCATTGATGTGAAAGATTATCTTTCCATTCCCACTTCCCTGATACCCGGCGATTTTGTGGGCCAGCCCGGAACCTACATCCCGGTAAAGTTTGGTACCAAATACAATGCCACTGCCGGCCTTAGCGCCTCGCAGCTTATTTTCAGCAGCGATTATATTTTTGGATTAAAAGCCTCCAAGGAATTTATGAACCTGTCGAGGATAAGCGTTATCCGCAGCAAGGCCGACCTGGTGGCCCAGGTATCAAAAGCATATTACACCGTGGTAATTAATAACGAGCGCATTAAGCTGCTGGATGCCAACATGGCCCGCCTTAAAAAGACCTTTGACGATACCAAAGCGTACAATGCACAGGGCCTGGTGGAGCTGATAGATGTGGAGCGCCTGGAAGTGCAATACAATAACCTGGTAACCGAAAGGGAGAAAACCATTAAGCTGATCGGTCTTTCGCAAGTGCTGTTAAAATTCCAGATGGGATATAATATCAGCGATCCGATAGTGCTGACCGACAGCCTTAACACCAACGAAACGTACCAGGAATTAAGCGCCAAAGCAGATGTTACTCAAAGACCGGATTATCAGTTGCTGCAGGCTCAGCAAAAATTATACGATGTGGATGTGAAACGCCTTAAATGGGGCTACCTGCCAACCCTGGCCGCTTATGGTTCTTACCAGTTCAACAAGCAGCGCAATGAGTTCGACCTGTTAAGCGGCGGCAATGGCGATCCTACCAACAAATGGTTTAAAATAGCCCTGGTGGGTGTTACTCTTAACCTCACTATTTTTGACGGCTTACAGCGCCACTATAAAATTCAGCAGGCCAAAATCACCTCTGCCAAAAACCTGAATACCATCCGCAATGTGCAGCTGGCTGCCGAGCTCGAAGCCAATTCGGCCAGCGTGGCCTATAATAATGGCTACCTGAGCGTGCAGGTGCAGAAAAAGAACATGGAGCTGGCACAGCACGTGTACGATGTGGCACAGAAAAAATACACCGGCGGCGTGGGCAGCAATATTGAAGTGGTGACTGCCGAAACCACCTTAAAGGAAGCGCAGACCAATTACCTGAATGCCGTATACGACATGGTGGTTGCAAAAATTGATTACCAGAAAGCCATTGGAACTTTAGCGAAATAATTAAGACGAAAACATTAACACATTAAATATAAAACAATGAAATCCAAGAGTAACCAATATTATAACCCGATAACAAATACGATTATGAGCAAACATTCTATTTTAATTGTTGCGCTAACAATGATCATGGTGGCCTGTGGCGGCGGCGCGCCTACCAACGATAAAAAAGCGGAGCTTGAAAAACTGAAAAAGGAAAAAGCCGCGCTGGATACAAAAATTGCCACCCTGGAAGAGGAAGTGGCGAAGACCGACACCACCAACCAGCAAAAGCCAACTGAAGTGGTTACCATGGCTTTGGTGCCAAAGCCGTTTAAAACCTATATCGAGGTTCAGGGGCGTGTGGATGCCGATGAAAGCGTTTCACTGTCAACCGAAATGCCCGGCACTATTACCAGAATTAATGTAAAGGTGGGCGATCATGTATCGAAAGACCAGGTGCTGGCTGAAACAGATGCGCGTGCTATTTTGCAGCAAATGTCTGATCTGCAAACCAACCTCGACCTTGCCAAGCAGGTATATGCAAAGCAAGAGAACCTGTGGGGTCAGAAAATCGGCACCGAGATCCAGTTCCTGCAAGCTAAAACAAATAAAGAAAGCCTTGAGAAAAAACTCTCTGCAGTGCAGGAGCAATTACGCATGAGCAGGATCATTTCACCTATCGACGGCACTGTGGATTTTGTGAACCTGAAACTTGGCCAGGCTGTGGCCCCGGGCAATGGTGTGGTTAACGTGGTAAACTTCTCAAACATGAAGGTAAAGGCCGAGGTTGCCGAGAGTTACGCCGCCCGTGTGAAAAATGGTAACGAGGTACTGATCCTTTTTCCTGACATGAACGATTCGATTACTTCCAAAATTCATTACGCTTCACGTGGTATTAATGCAGTAACCCGCACATTTGCCGTTGAGGTGCTTTTGGACAATAAAAAAGAGTATCACCCCAACACGGTGGCTAAGTTAAAAATCAACGATTACATGTCAGCAAAACCAATGCTGGTAGTGCCTGTTAAATATGTTCAGAAATCGCCCGACGGAAGCTTTGTGATGGTGGATGAAAAAGGAAAAGCCGTTATGAAGCCGGTAGTGCTTGGCCACGAATACAGTGGTATGGCCGAAGTTTCAAGCGGGCTCAAAGAAGGAGATATGGTTATTACCGAAGGTTACGACCTGGTGAACGACGGCAGCGCAGTGACCTCGAAACAACAATAATCATTATTAAACACACTAAGGTTTAATATAAAAACATAAAGACATGTTAGATAAAGTAAAAGAATTTAAACTTTCGAGTTGGGCGGTAAACAATAAAATGACGGTCTACCTGATCACCATTTTTATCGCCGTTATGGGTATTAAAACCTACAACTCTTTGCCAAAGGAGAACTTTCCCGATATTACGGTGCCTACTATTTATATTAACACTATCAACGGTGGCAACTCTCCCACTAATATCGAAAATACCATCACGAAGCCGATCGAAAAGCGTTTGAAGTCCATTTCCGGGATCAAAAAATTTAACAGTACCTCGCTGCAGGACGTATCGGTGATTATTGTTGAGTTTCACACCAACGTAAAAGTGGATATTGCCAAACAAAAGGTAAAAGACGCTGTGGATGAGGCCCGTGCCGATATGCCGGCTACGCTTACCAAGGAGCCCATGATCAAGGAGATCGCATTCTCCGAAATTCCGATCATGTACATCAACGTGGCCGGTAATTACGACCTGAAGCAGCTGAAAAAATATGCGGAGGATATTCAGGACAAGATCGAAGGCCTGAAAGAGATCAACGAAGTGAAAATTGTTGGTGCTTTGGACCGCGAGATCCAGGTGAATATCGACGCATATAAAATGCAGGCAGCGCAGCTAACGTTTAATGATATTGGCCGCGCCATTGCCTCTGAAAACCTTTCCATCACAGGCGGTAACGTGCCGCTGAACGGCATGAAACCCACGCTGAGCATCAAAGGCGAATACAAAGACCCGAAAGAGATCGAGAATATTATTATCACGTCGCAATCCGGTGCTAAGTTGTTTTTGAAAGATATTGCCGAGATAAAAGACGGCTTTAAAGAAAAAGAAAGCTACTCAAGCACGAAGGGAAAAAATGTGATCACTCTGAATATTATCAAACGTTCGGGTGAGAACCTGATCGATGCGGCGGACAAGATCCAGAAAACGATTGTGGAAATGAAAAAACACGACCTGCCGGCTGGCTTGGAAGTGACTGTGAGCGGTGATCAGAGTGCAAAAACAAAAGTAACGCTGCAGGATCTGATCAATACCATCATCATCGGCTTTGTGCTGGTAACTATCGTATTGATGTTCTTTATGGGTGTTACCAATGCCTTGTTCGTGGCCCTGTCCGTGCCTTTGTCTATGTTCATTGCCTTTTTGGTTATGCCTGCCATCGGTTTCTCGTTCAACATGATTGTGCTCTTCGCCTTCCTGCTTGCACTGGGTATAGTGGTGGATGATGCCATTGTGGTGATTGAAAACACGCACCGCTTATTTGATAACGGCAAGCGCGATATTAAAACAGCCGCAAAAATGGCGGCGGGTGAGGTGTTCCTGCCGGTGCTTACCGGCACAATCACTACGCTGGCTCCTTTTATCCCTTTGGCATTCTGGACGGGCATCATTGGTAAGTTCATGTACTTTCTTCCCATTACGCTCATCATCTCGCTGGTAGCCTCGTTATTGGTGGCCTATGTTATCAATCCGGTATTTGCGGTGGATTTTATGAAATCACACGAAGAGGAGCATAGCAATTATGGTAAGATCAATAAAAAAGCGAGGATGCAGCTGATCCTGTATGCCGCGCTGACATTGTTCAGCTACATGGGAGGCCATCCTGGTATCGGCAACTTTATTATTTTCCTTGCACTCTTTTTAGTGCTGCACCGCTTATGGTTATACAAAGTAATAGAAGCCTGGCAGTTTAAAGTTTGGCCAAGCTTTGTAAGAGGTTATACAAAGGCCTTGCAATGGTGCCTGCGCAAGCCATGGAGGCCGCTTGCCTATGTATTGCTGCTCTTTGTATTCTCCTTTGTTTTTTTCGGTATTCGCGGCCCCAAAGTTGTGTTTTTCCCTCAGGGCGACCCGAATAACATTTATGTATATGTGAAGTTGCCCGAAGGCACAGACCCTTCTATAACGAATGCTGTGATGCGTAAGGTAGAGAAAAAAGTATACACCGTTGTGGAACAAAACGATCCTGTGATCGAATCCATGATCTCTAACGTAACTATTGGTGTTACCGATCCGCGCGACGGCGATCAGAACTCTTATCCGAACAAAGGCAAAATTGCGATCAACTTTGTAGAATTCGAAAAACGCCACGGCAAATCCACCAGCGATTACCTGAGGAAACTGCAGGGCCTGAACTGGGAGTTGCCGGGTGTTGAAGTTACCGTGAACAAAGAGCAGAATGGTCCGCCGCAGGCAAAACCTATTACTGTGGAAATAACCGGCGATGATTTTGATGCCCTGGTTAAAAACGCTGACGAGTTCAAAAAATTTATTGATAAGAAAAAAGTGGCGGGTGTGGATAACCTGAAATCTGACTTCGTAAGTAATAAGCCTGAAATTGTGTTTGACATTGATCGTGAGCGTGCAGAGCGCGAAGGCCTTTCAACACAGCAGCTGGCTATGGAGATCCGCAGTGCGGTGTATGGTTTGGAAGCTACCAAATTCCGCGACGTGGATGACGAATACCCGGTGCAGCTGCGCTTAAAATATGACCAGCGGAATGATATAGAAACGATCCGTAACATTAAGCTTACCTACCGTGATATGAACATGGGTGGTGTGGTGCGCAGTGTGCCTATTTCGGCTGTATGCAATATCCGTTACGATTATACCTACGCAGGTATTAAGCGTAAAAACAATACACGCATTATTACCATTTCGGGCGATGTAAAAGAAGGATATAATCCGAACGAGGTAGCAGGTAATGTTATGAAAGTAATGGCTGATTTTCAGCCCAGTTCAGGTGTAAATGTCAAGTTTGGCGGTCAGGCCGAAGACCAGGCCGAAACCTCTGCGTTCTTAGGCAATGCCTTTGGTATTGCCATTATGCTGATGTTGCTGGTGCTGGTAGGTCTCTTCAATTCATTGGGCAAGCCGCTCATCATTCTTTCCGAGATCCTGTTCAGTATCATCGGTGTATTGATTGGTGTGGCAACGTTTAAAATGGACATGAGTATCATTATGACCGGCGTGGGTATTATTGCGCTGGGCGGTATCGTGGTCCGAAACGGGATCCTGCTTGTGGAGTTTGCCGAGTTTGCGCGGGAGGGTGGCATGAGCCTGTATGATGCAACGCTTGAGGCCGGCCGCACCCGGATGACTCCTGTAATTTTAACGGCCATTGCCGCTATCCTGGGTCTTATTCCGCTGGCGGTGGGGTTAAATATCAACTTCGAAACCCTGTTCTCCGAGCTCAACCCGCACATCTTCTTTGGCGGCGACAGCGTGGTGTTCTGGGGGCCGCTGAGCTGGACCATGATCTTTGGCTTATTGTTTGCCACCGTGCTCACGCTGCTGCTCATTCCTTCGATGTACCTTATCTCTGAGCGCTTAAAACGCAAGTCCATCATCATCCTCAATCACTTTGACCTGCCAAAAATGGTGATGTACATACCGTTCATGATCCTCATCCTGCGACTGCTTTTAGCCATTCAGCGTAAAAAGCTGGATTACGGCAACCTTGACTATTAATACAATAAAACCTCCTTTTGCACGTAATAACAAAAGGAGGTTTTTTTCTGATTTATTGAATTTAAAATTTTTGTATCATGAAACCACGCATTGCTGCGCTGGCCTTACTACTGCTTTTGTTTGGCCAAACTGCCCGGGCAAAACGGTCAGAACTTTACAGCAGCAAATATTACACATTTCAAAGCAGCATGCCGCTAAATGCCCACCTGTTTTTATACGGCAAGGCTCTTGGCTGCAAATTCGGCAAAATCAGCAACGACTCGCTGGGGCCTGTTGCATTTAAAGATAAATGGAACACCCTGTCGGATGTTGAGAAAACAATGCTCAGCAAAGTCATCCGTTTTTATAAAGACTCGCTGCTTAGCAAGGATCTGCTGTTTGACAGCCTGATGCGCAACCTGGGCGATTACCTGGCCAGCGAAAACCAGCGGCAGAAACTGAAAGCCAACTGGCAGCTGGAGGCTCTTAATGCAGTGCACGCCTTTCAGCCCACGTTTGTAAAGCTTTACTGGTTTGCCATTGACTCCACCAACAAGGCCTGGCTCAATGCCCACAAAGCAGGCATTGCCGCTATGGAAACAGCGGTGGTGCCGGAGTTGGAGCGTATCTACAAAACCCGGCTGCCCGAGGGCCGCGTTCGGATTGACCTTACCTGCTACGCCACCTGGGCCGGGGCTTACAGCTATAACGATTCGTATTGCCACGTTGTTTTTTCGTCGCAGCACAAAGGCAACCAGGCGGAACTGGCGGCAGAAGTGGTGTTTCACGAAACCTCACATTTTTTGGTGGATAAGCTGATGGAACATATTGCCGTTGCCGCAAAAAATAAAAATGTAAAAAAAAATCTGGCACTGTGGCACAATGTTATTTTTTATACCACGGGGGTTGTGATGGAAAAACAATACAAGCTCAAATGGCAAAAATTTGAACCGTATTATGTACAGATGAAATTTCAGGAAAAATTCCCGGAGTTCAGGCACAGTGTGGATGCCTGCAAGCTTTATTGGGATCCTTATATTAACGGCGATGCCAGCTTTGATACAGCTGTGAACAGCATGGTAACGTACGTTATAGAAAAGCAGTGAGGTTACTGCTTTGTGTGTAAAAACCGGCCCGTAAAATGGCCGGTTTTTTTATTTGGCGGGTTCTTGCGCCGCAAGGCTTAACTGTTTATATTTAGTGGTTAATTAAAAATCCCATTGCCTTATGCATGCAGGCCGACGATTTACGCTGAAAGAGGTTATATACTGGACCCGCCGCGACATTTATCTTTTTGCCGTAGTGGCTATCATACCTACCGCACTGTATTATTTTTTTGAGATCCGGTGGCTGGTCATCCCCTGGGTGGCCATAGCCCTGGTAGGTACGGCCGCTGCTTTTGTAGTGGGTTTTAAAAACACGCAAACCTACAACCGCCTGTGGGAAGCCCGGCAAATATGGGGCTCTATTATTAACAGCAGCAGGGCATGGGGTATTTTGGCAAGAGATACTGTAAAACCGGGTGGAGCGGAGGTGAAAGCGCTTGTTTACCGCCACCTGGCCTGGCTTACCGCATTGCGATACCAGATGCGCGAACCAAGGGCCTGGGAAAATATGCAGCTGAAAAGCAATACAGAGTACGCACGATTATACAAAGTGGCCGAAAAAGAAATACCGCTTGAGCAGGAGCTTGCAAAATTTTTGAGTGCCGAAGAGCTGGCTTATGTGCTTGGTAAAAAAAACAGGGCCACACACATTCTGGCCTTGCAATCAAAACATTTAAAGGCGCTGAAGGAAAACAACAGCTTGTCTGACCTTGATTTTATTGAGCTGGAGCGCCTGCTGACAAGCTTATACGACCACCAGGGCCGCTCAGAGCGGATCAAAAATTTTCCGTACCCGCGGCAGTTTGCCACCATCAATCAAATGTTCATCCGCTTGTTTGTGGCTATTTTGCCCTTTGGCATTCTGCAGGAGTTCAGCAAGTTTACCGACCAGCTGGGCGAATGGTTTATCTGGTTTACAGTACCTACCGCGCTGGTGGTGGGTTGGGTGTTTTACCTGATGGAGCGCATTGGCGAATCTACCGAAAACCCCTTTGAAGGCAGCGCCAACGATGTGCCTATTACCAACATCAGCCGCACCATCGAGATCGATCTGCGCGAAATGCTGGACGAAATGGAAATTCCGCCGGTTTATGCCGCACAGAACAACATTCTATTGTAATATGATATGTCAATAATTATACGCGACTATGCTGCAACCGACCGTGCGGCCTGTGTTTCTGTTTTCGAAAGCAACACGCCCGGGTTTTTTGATCCCTCCGAACGGGCAGCGCTCGACAATTGGCTGAACGCAAAAGACAGGCAGGAGATTGCGTATGCCAGCAACCGGGTTGAAAAATTTTATGTGCTCGAGCAGGATCACCAGGTGCTGGCCTGCGGTGGATTTTATATTCCTGCCGGTAAGGAAGAAGCCACCATGGTTTGGGGCATGGTGCACAACAGCCTTCATAAAAAAGGCCTGGGCCGCCGGCTGCTCGAATACAGGATCGATATCATTCGTCGCGAGCATGCCGGTGTTAAAATTTTATTGGATACCACGCAGCATTCCTCAGGTTTTTTTGAGCAAATGGGATTTACAGTAACAGCCGTTACGCCCGATTTTTATGGTCCCGGTCTGCACCGCCACGACATGGAATTGGCCTGATATCCCGCGGTTTAAGCACCTGGTCCTGTTTTTAACAATTATGTAACTCCGGGTTAAGTATTTGTTCAGGTTTGGCAATAATTCGCTATCTTGGAGTAATTAAATCAACCCAATGAAAAAAACCAGTCTTGCCGTTGTATGGTGTATGATTGCCGGTGGCTTTTTGGCCCAGGTAAATTCAAAACTGCAGCCTTATGCAAAAGAAGTTGCCTACAACAAGCAAAAACAATTGTGCCTGATTAAGCTTAACGAAACACCTGCCGTGGCTGAAGCGGAAGTGGAACAGTTCATTAACACCGTGCTGTTTGATGGTACCACCAACAAAGTATCGGTTTTGAAAGCCGAAAAAGATGAGCTGGGCTTTAGCCATACGCGTTATAGTGTGCAGCAAAACGGCACGCCTGTTTATAACAAAACAATTGTGGCGCATTGCCGGAAAGGGCTGTTGGTTTCGCTCAATGGCGATCTGAAACCGTATGCCGCGCCTGTGAACCAGGAAATTCTCACCGAAAAAAAGGCGCTGCAATACGCTCTTAAAAAAGTAAATGCCAAAAAATACAAGTGGGAAAACCGGTCGGACGAAATGCACATGCGCGAAGTGCTGAAACAGCCTGATTTTACATATTATCCTACCGGCATCAAAGTGCTTTTCGAAAAAGAAGGCAAGCTGTACCGGGCTTATCAGTTTACCATTTATGCCGAGGAGCCCCTGTATCGCGCCCATGTGTTTGTGGATGCCGCCAGCGGTAAAATACTTGGCGAGCAAAACCTGATCTGCACGGTGGATGTGCCGGGCACTGCAGCCACCAAATACAGCGGCACACAAACCATTACCTGCGACCAAACATCCACTGCGTACCGTTTACGCGAAACCGGCCGTGGCAATGGTATTGAAACCTATAACCTTAACAACACCATGAACTACGGTCCGCCGATTGCCGATTTTACAAATGCCAGCACCAGCTGGACTGTAATAAACTCGAACCAGGGAGCCACCGATGCGCACTGGGGCGCCGAGAGCACTTACGATTATTACAACGTTACTTTTAACAGGAACAGCATTGACAATATGGGTTTTAAGCTGCTGAGCTATGTGCACTACAGCAACAATTTCAACAACGCATTTTGGGATGGGCTGCGCATGACCTATGGCGACGGCAATGGCACCTCCTTCACTATTTTTACAGCGCTCGACATTTGCGGGCACGAAATCACTCATGGACTGGTAAATAACACCGCCAACCTTGGAGGCAGCGGCGCCGATGAGTGCGATGCGCTGAACGAGGGTTTTGCCGATATATTTGGCACCAGCATAGAACGCTTTGCGCGCCCCACTAACTGGAACTGGATTATGGGCCAGGACATCAGCCCTTTTGGCAGCGGCATCCGCAACATGTCGAATCCCGCTTCAATGGGCGACCCGGATACTTACCAGGGAACCAACTGGGATTTTTTGGGCGAGCCGCATACCAACGCGGGACCCTGCATTTACTGGTTTTACCTGCTGGTTAACGGTGGCAGCGGCACCAACGATATTGGCAACGCCTATAACGTAAGCGGCATTGGCCATGTTGACGCCGAAAAAATTGCTTACCGCGCCCTTACGGTTTACTTTACACCCAATACTACCTATGCCGATGCCCGGCTGGGGGCCATACAAGCAGCCAAAGATTTATTCGGCGATTGCTCTAACCAGGTGCAGCAAACGGCCAATGCCTGGTATGCGGTAGGTGTGGGGCCTGCTTATAACAGTGCCAATATTGCTCCAAACTTCCAGTCAAATATTACAAACTTTTGTGCGTTGCCGGCCACTGTTAATTTTAACAATACCACTTCAGCGGGTATCACCTATGTGTGGGATTTTGGCGATGGCAGCACTGCCACGGTTACAAACCCCATGCATATTTATGCAAACAATGGCACATATACTGTAAAGCTGAAAGCCACAGGATGCCTTAATGCCACCGACAGCATCACCAAAACGGCATACATAGTGGTCAACGCTCCCGGCATGCCGGGTACCACCGGCGGCTCCACCTGCGGCACGGGCACCGTTCAGCTGGGGGCTTCGGGCAATGCGCAGCTAAACTGGTATGCCTCTCCGTTTTCCACAACACCTTTGGGCACTGGCCCTAATTTTACATCGCCCACCATCAGCACCACCACTACCTATTATGTGGTGAACACGGTAACCAATGCGCCGGCATTTGGCGGCAAAACAGCGTTTACCGGCGGCGGGTATCTTAATAACAGCTCGCAGTACCTTGAGTTTGACGTGCTGCAAAACAGCACGCTTAATTCGGTGGTGGTAAAGGCCCAGCTGCCCAATCCTACCACTTACGTCATCGAGCTGCGCGATATGTTTACCAATGTGCTGGCCTCTACCACTACGGTATTGGCCCAGGGCAACAATACGGTGACCCTTAATTATATCCTGGGTCCCGGCACCGGCTACCAGCTTGGCTTAAGCAGCACCTCCTCATCCAATTTGTACCGGAGTAACACGGGAGTTACCTTTCCATATTCTGTTGGTGGCTGCGTAGATATTACCGGGTCGAGTGCGGGTCCTAATTTTTATTACTGGTTTTATAACTGGGAGGTTACCAAAGAAAATTGCGGCAGTCCGGCTGTAGCGGTAACGGCTTCGGTATTGCCGCTCCCTGCTGTTTCTCTTTCGGTTCCGGCCAATGTAATATGTAGCGGCGGACCTCCTGTTACGCTGGTGGGCAGCCCCGCAGGAGGCAGCTATAGCGGCAGCAATGTTACCGGCAATACATTTAGTGCTTCGGCAGCCGGCGTGGGCACTTTTGCAGTGGCTTACACCTACCAGGATCCCAATGGCTGCAGCGCCAGCAGCAACCTGAGCCTGATCGTATCGGCCTGTACCGGCTTATCCCAACAAAGTATAGCCGCCGCCGGGCTGAGCATTTATCCTAACCCGGTAAGCGAAAAGGTGGTGATTAAAAACAACCTGGGAGTGGAAACCATTGCCGGTATTTTTGACGCCAGCGGCCGTTTAATAATTAGCCAACGCGTTGCGCCGGGTGAAGAAGCCATTGCTATGGAGGGTGTTGCCAAAGGCTTATACCTGCTGAGTATCCGCGATGTTTCGGGCAATACCATTAAAACCTTCAGGCTTGTAAAAGAATAAGCCTGAGCCCGTTTTTTTTTGCGTTTTAAGCATGGCTGTTTTATAGGGCTATGCAGCTTTTTAGGAATATTTGTGGATATGTTGGGCTTTTTATAATAAAAGATGGCACCCCAGGGGCCAAAGGCCCTATCCTTAACGCAAAAACAACAGTTTTTAGATATTTGTGGCCCTTAGTTCCAGCATTATTCCGATACTGTTCTGATGCGGTGTATTGCAGAATGTGGTTTTTCAAATAATTAACATCTTTACAGTATGATAAAGCGCGAAACCAAAACATCTGTGATTACCCTGGATGCGGAGTTGGGGATTTTGAAGGTGGAATCAAAGGCCGTGGATGAAATAACCCTTGAGGATGCCCGCTACGATTTTGCCCGGGCGGCCGAAATGGTTAATTACCATAAGACCCCCGTACTGGCCGATTCGCGCAACTACACCCAGTTTTCGAAAGAGGTAAGGGATTTTTATGCAGGTAAGGAAATAGCCGACCGCATTGCCGCCATGGCCATTATGGTCAGCTCGCTCTCTACACGCCTCATCGGTAATTTTTTTATCAAAATCCACAAGCCCTATTTTCCTAGCCGGCTTTTTACAAGCGAGGCCGAAGCCATCGAATGGTTGTGCAGGTACAGGGAGCCTGTGGACAAGGCACAAAAAAATGTATTGCAGAAATAGATCATAAAAAAAACGCTTTGGCATGCCAAAGCGTTTTTAATAATTATGTTCCAGCGTATTAAACCCTGCCCAGTTTCCAAAGCATTACTTCGTGCTTCCACAAGGCGCCCATAAATGTTTTCTGGGCTTTGTAAGGCAGGTTAAACTCGCGGGCGGTTTTTTCAACGATCTTCGAAATTTTTGGATAATGTACGTGGCAAATAGTGGGGAAAAGGTGATGCTCTACCTGGTGATTGAGCCCGCCTACCAGCCATGAAAATACAGGATCGCCGGTGGCAAAATTCATGGTGGTTCTCAGCTGGTGCTCCGCCCAGTGATTCTCAAGGCTTCCATCTTCGTTTGGCAGCGGAAACTCGGTTTCCTCCATCACGTGTGCCGGCTGAAAAATAATGGCCAGTATAAATCCTGCCACATAATGCAGCACAATGAATCCGCAAAGCCAGTTTAAAAACGTCATGTCTTTAATCAAGAAATAAGGCAGCAGCATATAGCCATAGTACACTATTTTAGAAACGATGATCATGGTCAGCTCAATGCCAAAAGTGGTGTTTGCTCCTTTAAGCAGGCCCCTTTTGCTGTAGCGGATCAGCTGCATAAAATCTTTGGTGGTGCTCCACATCAGGGTCATCATACCATAAAAAAACCAGGCATATAAAAACTGAAGCTTGTGAATGCCTTTTTTCTCGGCATGCGGCTCAAAGCGCAGAAAACCCAATGGCGCAATATCCTCGTCGTGCTCATGAATATTGGTGTAGGTGTGATGGATCACGTTGTGCTGTATCCGCCAGTTAAGGGAGTGCCCGCCCAGCAGGTTAATGGAAATATAGCCCAGGATCCGGTTTAGCGTTACATTTTTGCTGTAGCTGCCGTGGTTGGCATCGTGCATTACGCAAAGGCCTATGCCGGCCATCGACATGCCCATGAGCACGGTTAACAAAAACCAAACGAGTTTGCTGTCAAACACGTTAAATACAAGAAGTAGGTAGGGAATAACGTAAGCGGCAAACATCACCACAGTTTTAGCATAAAGGCTAAAGTTTCCGTTTTTGCTGATCTGATTTTCTTTGAAATAGGTGTCAACCCGTTTTTTTAATTCGGTGTAAAATTGACGATTCGCGTTGTTAAACCGAATCACGTTTTGGTTGCTCATTAGAGGTGTGTGTTGTTAGGATTTATTTACTCAAACGTAAAAATAAGCAAATTGTTTCACTATCAAAAGTTAATTGTCCGGAATTCTAACAACAAAACTTTTAACATTTAACGTATCCTTATACTTTCTGAGCGTAAGATTTAGCGTGGTTTGCCCGGCGCTCAGCGTTTTAAAATTAAAATCAATTCCTTTTTCATTTCCATGCCACACGGCATTTAACTCTTCAACAACAGAGCGGTCGTAATTTTGATCGAGCTGCCACAAAGCGCCTGTGCTGTGGTTTTCGGGCAGGCTGATCCTGAATTTTGCATGTGCTTTTACTTCGTTCACCGCTGGCGCTTCTTTATTTAACTGAGGTAAACTGCAGCTCTGCATCATCCATGCAATGCTAAAAATTAAGGCGGCAACTGGTTTTTTATCTACCATATTTTAGGTACCGTTCAGTGAAGATATGTTAATGTTAAATAGATAAAAAACGTTTCCTGAAAAACCATTCAACGGCCATTAAAGCCAAAATAATCCCAAACAGCCACTTTAATTCAATAAGCAGCGAGGTGCTGGTTTGCGAATAAGTGATGGGCTTTATGGTTTCGTTCTTTAAGATAAGATCCGCTAATTTATCGAGCTCGCCCGGGTACGTGAGCTGGCCATTGCTGCGGTTGGCCAGCTGGTATAGCAATGCATGATTGGCCACTGTGTTTATTTTTTCGGCCACCACTTCTTTTACCATAATAATGCCTTGTTTCACAAACAGCTCGTTGTTGTATTTCACATGCGCTTTGTAGCTGTATTCGCCCGGCGGCAGGCTGCCAATGTTCAGCTTATACGCATTATCGGTTTTACTGAAGGTGTAATTAAATGTTTTACGCTCGGCATTGCTTAGTTCCAGTGTTACATCGGGCTCGGTAACCGGCTCGTAGCTTTTGTTATATACTTCGGCGCCAAGCTGCACCGCCTCGTTCTCGTTTACAATTTTAGGGGAGGTAATCCTGAAAAAACTCTTATCGCTTTTTACCGAAAGATACTGGATGGTTTTGCTTACCAGCTCCTGGAAAAGATTGTGATTGCCGTGCTCTTCGAAATCGCGCATCTTCCATTTCCAAAGCCCGTCGCCGGCAAATACGGCGGCTTTCAGGCCATTTTGCTCTGTAAATAAAAACAGGGGATTTTCAGTTTCTACCAGGCCAATGCGCTGGTTAATGAGCGCGCTGGCATTATTGTTCAGTGTGTAATTACCAAATACGGTTTTTACTGCCGGAAGGTCCTTCATAAATTTTTTAAGCTCATCGCTTACCGTAAACAAGCCAAAAGATGGATCGACAAAGGGTTCGGCATCGTTAAACCGGTTAATAGAACCTGTAATACGAAGGCCGGGTAAATTTTCGACCGAGTTAATGATCCAGAAAGGCACGCCGTTGTTCCTGCACTCGTTCAGTATAAGAGCCTGGTTGGGGGCTGTGCCTTCGATAATAACAAGGCTATAGGGCTTCACCGGTTTTTTAAATTCGGTGCTCAGGCTGTATTCCAGCTCGTAGGCCGTACTGCCGGTGATTATGTCTTTTATAGCGGCCACATCGGGATGCGGCGCATTGGCCAGCAGCAATATTTTTTCGCGGTTATCAATCACCTCCATAATGAACGACTGCGTGTTGTTGGAAGTGTTTTTTTCGGTGTCGGGCGTTAATAGCTTAACGGTGTATTTCACCAGGCCTGCCTGCTCGGCCTGCAAAGTAAAGCTGCAGGTGGCCGTTGCATCATCGTTGTTTATTTTTACAAGCTGCTTTGCTTTTTCGGAGCCGTTGCGGCTAAGGGTAACGGTAAGCTCCTTGCCGCTGTATTTTTTTGCCTGCACAATCACTTCCACGGGGAAATTATTTCCGAGATAAGCCACCTGGTTGTGGTTTATTTTTTGAATGGCGGCATCCTTCAGCTCGCTGGTATCGCCCATGGCTACGGTGTAAATGGGATAGGTGAGCTTTTCGGCCGTATACACCGGGTTGGCGCCGCGGTTGTAAATGCCGTCGCTCACCAGCACCAGGGCGCCTGTGTTTTGATTGGAGTAATTGTTATCCAGGTCGCTCAACAGGTTTTCAATGTCGGTCTCTTTTTCGGTGAAGGTGGGCTGCGTTTGCGAAGCGCTGCTGGCTTCGCCAAAAAGAATGGTTTTAACGGCAAACTTTTCGACGATTTTTTCTTTAAACGCGTCGATGTTTTTAAGGAGCGCTGTTTTTACGGAAGCGCTGTTGGCCCCGGCTGTCATCGACGAGGAGTTGTCGATG
Organism: Bacteroidia bacterium; assembly: GCA_044221905.1. Taxonomy (GTDB): domain Bacteria; phylum Bacteroidota; class Bacteroidia; order B-17B0; family Aurantibacillaceae; genus Aurantibacillus. The sequence continues at coordinate 215,579 of JBGAOE010000007.1, read as the reverse complement.
GCCAGCAGTATGATGGGATTTTGCGTTTCGTTTTGTATGCGCTTTAAAAAAACAGCCAGCAATAAAAACACCACTAGGCTGATGCTCGCAAAACGGAATACGCTCATGGCAATGAGTGCTTTTTTTGGTGCCTCGGTGTTTTTTTTATTCCGGTAATAAAGCCACAGCGAGAGGGCCAGCCCCGGCAAAAGACCGAGAAGGAAATAATACCACTCGCTGTTAACTATGATCTTTGAGAACAAATGAAAAAGGGATCAGATGAATTTTAACCGCCTGCTGCCGCTTAGGTAAGCATGCCGCCGCACACGCTGATGCATTGCCCGGTGATGTATGCGCTCATGTCGCTGGCCAGGAAAAGAGCCAGGTTGGCCACATCCTCGGGGCTGCCGCCGCGCTTCAACGGAATGCCGTCGCGCCATTGCTGGATCACTTTTTCATCGAGCGCGCCGGTCATTTCGGTTTCAATAAAGCCCGGGGCAATGGCGTTGCTGCGGATATTGCGCGAGCCCAGCTCGAGCGCTACCGATTTGGTAAAGCCAATAATGCCGGCTTTTGAGGCCGAATAGTTGGCCTGGCCAGCATTGCCTTTTACGCCCACCACCGAGCTCATATTGATGATGGAGCCTTTTTTTGCCTTCAGCATGGGGCGCTGCACAGCTTTGGTAAGGTTAAACACTGATTTTAAGTTGGCGTTGATCACTTCATCCCATTGCTGCTCGCTCATGCGCATCAAAAGCGTGTCGCGCGTGATACCGGCGTTGTTTACAAGAACATCCACAGTTCCAAAGTCGGTTACAACAGAGTTGATGAGTTCTTCGGCTGCCTTAAAATCGGCGGCATCGCTTTTATAACCTTTGGCTTTTACGCCAAATGCGGCCAGCTCGGCCTCGAGGGCCCGCGCTTTCTCATCGGAGCTCACATACGTAAAAGCCACATTGGCTCCGTTTTTGGCGAAGCTTAATACGATTCCCCGGCCAATTCCTCTTGTTGCACCCGTTACCAGGGCTACTTTGTCTTGTAATAACTGCATAGTTTAATGTTAAAATTCAAAGATAGGTTTAAATTTAAAATTAAAAAATTGGCCGCAGGCCAATTAAAACCTTAGACATAGCAATAAGATTAAAGCGCCGGTAAAAGTGGAACAGGGCAATTAGATACAGCCAGCAGGCCATGATTAATGTGCTGGCGCACTTCCTGAACGAGGTAGATTGTAAAGCTGTATGTGCCTGGCAATCAGTTGTGGTTTGCCGTATTGCGGCAGAATGTTACACCTTCTTAATTAACAGTTTTTGGGTTTTTGGCACAATGTTTGTTTTTCATCAGGCGAACTTAAAAATTTGAAAACGATGAAAAGAAGAATCAAAAATCTGGCGCTGCTGTTTGCCTTATTTGTGCTTTTTGCAAATAAAGGAAGTGCCCAGGTTCAAACCATGATGAACTATGTTTTCTCAGCTGACTCAGTGAACGGGTTTGATGAGCAGGCGGCTTCTGTGGCTGCCCTTGCCGATAATTGCTTTGGAAAAGAGTACAAAGTATTTATGTACCGCGCCAAGCGCGACTTTATAAAACAAAAATACAATCTTAAGTCCGAGCCGGCCATTCCGGTAACGCTGTATCAAAACCAGGTTGTGCAAAACAGGGTGGCCATGGTTGGCGCCTGCAATAACGAGGATTTTGAATTGGCTGGCGCACAGATTGTAGCACCTGGCCCGGTTCAGGGCTGGCTGGCCCAATCGGGCACCAACAACAACAGTTGCAATCCGCCGCAAATTACAGGAAACGCCAACTATACCGTGTTTGTTGCACCTACTGTGGATACGCGCATAGGCCAGGTATCCTCTTACTTTGATGCCGGTACCAATGCCACACCGGCCGGTAACTGCTTTATTCGTATGAACGACGACCAGGCTGGGGCCAAAGCATCGAAACTTACCAAGTCGTTTATTGTAACGCCAAGCAATGCCTTTTTCCAGTATGCTTACCTGCCTGTGATTGAAGACGGCGGCCACCTTTGCTGCGAGCAGGCCGGCTTTAATATTCACGTAACCATTACCAATACCACCACTGCCACTTCTTCGGTATTGGCCTGCCCTCAAATTTCCATTGCCGTGCCATCGGCACTGTGCCAGTTTACACCGCCTGCGGGTTCACCTACCTTTGTGCCTGCACCAGGCGGAGCCGGCTGGTCGTATCACCCATGGGCCGCTTCGGTAATTGACCTTACGCCATACATTGGCGATCAGGTAACCCTCGAAGTGGTGGTGGTTGACTGTAACCAGGGAGGCCACGGCGGTTATGCCTATTTTGATGCCAAATGCGCACCAATGACCATTATGGGAAATAACAATCCTTTTCCTGCCGGCACGCCAAGCATTACATTACCCACCTGCGGCCTTACCAGCGCCAGCGTTTGTGCGCCACCGGGCGTAGGACCTTATACCTGGACCGGCCCCGGCCTGAATGCACCGTATAATACGCCGCTGAACAGTAACCAATGTTTTACCACAAATATTTCGGCAGATTTTACGCTTACGATGAGCCCTCCCGGAGGATGTAACCCAATTGAAAGAGTGGTTACGGTAACCATTACACCTGCGCCTTACATCCTGGCCACGGCCATACAGGCAGTGTGCGGCAGCACTACGGCCTCTGTTACCTGGACCGCTGCAGGATCCGCATCGGTGAATCCAACCATCACCTTTTCTCCAACGCCCGTTTCAACCAGTACTTCTGCGGTTAACTTAGGCACTGCGGTATTCCCGGCCGGCACAGGTGTAGTTACAATAACTGCCGCCGACCCGTTAAATTGCCTTGTTTCCACTACCGTAAATATCAACCCGGTGCCGCCGGTGCCTACGGTTACACTGGTAAATGTAACAGGCTCACCCAGCGTTACCTGCCTTACACCAACCATTGTGCTTACAGCCAACAGTACTTATACCTTTGGCTCGCTCAATTATAACTGGACCAGCAACAGCTTTACCAACACAACCCAATCCATCAGCGTAACCGCGGCCAGCACGCTGATTACGCTAACGGTAACAGACCCGGTAACAAATTGTATGGCCACCGCCACTACCTCTATTTTCTTTGATAAAACAATACCTACATCGAGCGTGAACCCGGTGAGCCAGACGATTGGCTGTGGTGTAGGGGTAGTAGCCACCTGTACCGGTGTGGCTATTAGTCCAACCACCAACGTAACCCATACCTGGATATCGGCAACCCCCGGAACACCACCGATAAGCAGCGGCGGGCAGACCTCTATTTTCAGCCCTCCTCCCGGACCGGCACCAACAGGCTCTATCAGCACCTTTGTTCTTACCAACAATATTAATGGCTGTAGCGTTTCAAAAACTGTGGCGGTTATTTCAACCGGCGGAACTTATCCTACCTTTAGCTTAGCCAGCACCCAGCAGTTTAGCATTGGTTGCGGCTCTACGGCCACCACCGATATTAAGATTTTAGGTGCGCAAACCACGCCTTCTGCCGGTGTAGTTTCATATACCGTTCTGTTCCCGGGCTTCTCAGGCAGTTACACCACTTCTCCCGTAAGTGTTTATTCGGTGAATGCGCCCGGCACATACACTGCCATTGTAAGGGATGATGCCAACGGCTGCGAAACACACGTACCGATTTCCATTATCCAGAACACGTTTGCGCCAAATATTTCTTATTCGGTACCTACGGTAACACTTACCTGTAATACTCCTTCGGTGGTGCTTACCGGCACCAGCACCAATGTTTCTGTGAATTACAACTGGGGCTTTAACAATGGCTCAGGCCCGGGGAATGTGCCCAGCTTCAGCGTGGCGGTAAACACCACCTCGGCGGCCCTTACCAACAGCGTGGCCAATAACTATACCTTAACCGTGCAGGACAACATCAACAAATGTTTCAGCAATACGGTGGTAACCATTTACCAGAACATGCGTCCGCCTCTTGGAGCTATAGCATCCTCGCAGCCATCACTTACCTGTAGCAATGCCAGCGTGAACTTAAGTAACAACAGCACGCACAACATGCTTCCCGGTTTCCCAATCCAGTTCGGCTTCCAGGCCCTGCAATGGGATGGTCCGCCGCCACAGCAGCAGTTATTAAACAGCACCAGCTACATGGCCTTTACCCCCGGCACTTATACCATGACGGTGAAAGACCTGAACAACGGCTGTATTGCCGTGGCCACCACTACGGTTTACGATGCCAGGATATATCCGGTGATCAACACGCCTTCGGTAGTTCCTCTGGACTGCGGCGCCGCAAATACCGGCGGTGCTAAAGTAACGGCTACGGTAGTGGGCTTATCGGCCAGCCAGGTAAATGCCCAGTGGACCACGCCACAGCCTCCGCCAAACATTAAGGGTGCCAATACACTTACCCTTACCACCGATGGAACAGGGGAGTACAAGCTGACGGTAACAACTTTAACCAACCAATGTACGAGCAGAGCCTTTGTAACAGTGGTAAACGGTGAGCTTACCGCTGCCATTGCCGCCGATCAAACCACTGGCTTTGCGCCGATGACGGTAAACTTTACCAATAGCTCCAGCTCGAGCCTGAACAGCAACAGCATTACTTCGGTGTGGAGCTTTGGCAACGGCACCACCCGCACCACTACCACCAACCTGAGCACCTCGGCATTGTATAATGCTCCCGGCACGTATACGGTAACCATGTTTGCCTCTAAAGGCACCTGCCGCGATACAGTGCGCACGGTTATTTTTGTAGATGTGCCCTCTAAGCTGGAAGTGCCGAACGTGTTTACACCCAACGGTGATAACAGCAATGACCTGTTCTTCTTAAAAACAGCCAATCTTACCAACATCACGGCGCAGATCTTTGACCGCTGGGGTAATAAGATATATGAGCTGACCAGCGAAACGGGCAACATTGCCTGGGATGGCAAGAACCAGGCCGGCAAGGAAGTTCCGGATGGCACGTATTTTTACACCATTAAAGCCACCGGCAAAGATGGACAGAGCTACGACACAAAAGGAACTGTAAGCCTTTACAGGTAAGAACCTTTAAGTTAGTTTAATTTTAAAAAAGCCCGCTTTTTAAAGCGGGCTTTTTTTATTTAAAACCCTTGCTGCCATTGCGTTTGGAGGGTAACGGGAAATTCGCGGTTTAGATGTAAATTAACATTTAAGCAAATGTTGTTAAATAAAATTAAATTGTTTATATTTACCAGCTAAATTTAAAAAATATGAAACAAAAAAGTAGAATTCTCATTACTCTTTTTACTTTATTAGTTGCATTTGCTTACAAAAGCAAGGGGCAGGTAGAAACTATGATGAACTATGTGTTCGCCAGCGATTCAACCGCTGGTTTTGATGAAACTGCGGCTTCTGCTGCGGCTCTTTCGAACGCCTGCTTCGGAAAAGAATACAAAGTATTTATGTACCGTGCAAAACGTTCATATATTAACCAGAAATACAATATTCAGCCTGCTCCCGTGCAGCCGCATACCCTTTATCAAAGCCCCATCATTGCCGGCCGCTCTGCATCCATGCTGGGCGCCTGCAACAACGAAGACTTTGAGCTGGCCACCACGCAAATCAGCGCTCCGGGCGCCGTTCAGGGCTGGACCGCTCAATCGGGCACCAATGCCAACAGCTGCAACCCTCCTCAGCTGAATGGCAATGCCAATTACACGGTTTATGCCGCTCCTGTTCTGGATGCCAAAACGAACATCATGGTTTCCTCTTATTTTGATGCAGGCTCTGCCGCAAGCCCTTCGGGCAACAGCTTTATCAAGCTCAACGATGATAGCCCTCCGGGCTCAAGGGCTGTTAAGCTCAGCAAATCATTTATTGTAACGCCAAACAATGCGCTCTTTCAATACGCCTATTTCCCGGTGATTGAAGATGGTTCTCACGATTGCTGCGACCAGCCGGGTTTTAACATCCGCATCACAGTAACAAATACCACCACCAACCAATCCAACGTATTAACCTGCCCGCAGATATCGGTAGCCGTTCCCGGCGCTTTGTGCCAGTATACGCCTGCACCGGGTTCTCCTACCTTTGTGGCTGCGCCTACCAACACCAATTGGGTGTATCATAACTGGGCTGCTTCGGCCATCGATCTTACGCAATACATCGGCAACCAGGTAACCCTTGATGTGGTTGTAGTGGAATGTATCTTTGGCGGGCATGGTGCTTATGCCTACTTTGACGCCAAATGCGCGCCAATGACCATTTTAGGAAATAACAATCCTTTCCCTGCCGGCACTCCAAGTGTAACATTGCCTACCTGCGGCGCCACCAGCGCCACCATTTGTGCCCCTCCGGGCCTCGGGCCTTATTCATGGGCAGGTCCCGGCGTCACGGCGCCTTACAACGTGCCATCCAACAGCAATCAGTGTTATACCACCTCTATTTCAAACGATTTTACACTCACCATGAATCCTCCGGGTTCCTGCAATCCCATTGACCGTGTGGTAACTGTAACCATTACACCGGCTCCGCTGGTACTGGCATCGGCTACCCAGGCTGTTTGCGGCGGTACTTCGGCAGTGGTGGGATATACGGCGGCAGGTTCAGCTTCGTTGAATCCAATCATCACTTTTTCTCCGTTACCAATCTCCACCACTACCTCACAGAGTTCGGGAAGCGCCACTTATTCAGTGCCTGCCAGTGTAATTGTAGTTACCATTACAGCAACCGATCCGTTGGGCTGTGTGGCATCAACAACGGTAAACATTAATCCTGTGCCGCCGGTGCCTACGGTTACACTGGTAAATGTAACGGGCTCGCCCAGCGTTACCTGCCTTACACCAACCATTGTGCTTACTGCCAACAGTACCTATACGTATGGTTCGCTTACGTATAACTGGACCAGCAACAGTTTTACCAATAGCGCGCAGACCATCAGCGTAACCGCGGCCAGCACGCTGATTACGCTAACGGTAACAGATCCGGTAACAAATTGTATGGCCACCGCCACCACGGTGATCTTTTTCGATAAAACCGCGCCTACCTCTACCGTAAACCCGATCAGCCAGAACATTACCTGCAGCACCACTGCCGTGGCTACAGCAACCGGCACAGCTCTCAGCCCTACCACCAATGTTACGCACATGTGGTTTTCGCCGGGCGCACCAGGTACGCCGGTAAGCACAGGTGGTCAAACTTCCATCTTCTCTTTGGGTATTAACGGATCAAACGGAACAAATACCTTTGTGCTTGTAAATAACATTAACGGTTGCAGCACTACTAAAACAGTGGAAGTAATTGCTCCGGGCCTGAGCTTCCCGGTATTCAGCTTATCCAGCACCCAGCAGTTCAGCATTGGTTGCGGCTCTACCTCCACCACGGATATTAAGATTGTGAATGCACAAACCACGCCCACTGCAGGTGGGGTAGTAAGCTTCACGGTTCTTTTCCCTGGTTTTTCGGCACCAAGCTATACCACCAATGCCACCACCATTTACTCGGTAAATGCCCCCGGCACTTACACAGTAATTGTAAAAGACGATGGCAACGGCTGCGAGTCACGCATTCCGGTATCGATTATTCAGAATACCTTTACTCCTAATATTTCTTACTCGGTACCTACGGTAACACTTACCTGTAATACTCCTTCAGTGGTGCTTACCGGCACCAGCACCAATGTTTCTGTGAATTACAACTGGGGCTTTAACAATGGCTCAGGCCCGGGTAACGTGCCCAGCTTCAGCGTGGCGGTAAACACCACCTCGGCGGCCCTTACCAACAGCGTGGCCAATAACTATACCTTAACCGTGCAGGACAACATCAACAAATGTTTCAGCAATACGGTGGTAACCATTTACCAGAACATGCGTCCGCCTCTTGGAGCTATAGCATCCTCGCAGCCATCACTTACCTGTAGCAATGCCAGCGTGAGCTTAAGTAACAACAGTACGCACAACATGCTTCCCGGCTTCCCGGTTAACCTGGGCTTCCAGGCCCTGCAATGGGATGGTCCGCCGCCACAGCAGCAGTTATTAAACAGCACCAGCTACATGGCCTTTACCCCCGGCACTTATACCATGACGGTGAAAGACCTGAACAACGGCTGTATTGCCGTGGCCACCACTACGGTTTACGATGCCAGGATATACCCGGTGATCAACACGCCTTCGGTAGTTCCTCTGGACTGCGGCGCCGCAAATACCGGCGGTGCTAAAGTAACGGCTACGGTAGTGGGCTTATCGGCCAGCCAGGTAAATGCCCAGTGGACCACGCCACAGCCTCCGCCAAACATTAAGGGTGCCAATACACTTACCCTTACCACCGATGGAACAGGGGAGTACAAGCTGACGGTAACAACTTTAACCAACCAATGTACGAGCAGAGCCTTTGTAACAGTGGTAAACGGTGAGCTTACCGCTGCCATTGCCGCCGATCAAACCACTGGCTTTGCGCCGATGACGGTAAACTTTACCAATAGCTCCAGCTCGAGCCTGAACAGCAACAGCATTACTTCGGTGTGGAGCTTTGGCAACGGCACCACCCGCACCACTACCACCAACCTGAGCACCTCGGCATTGTATAATGCTCCCGGCACGTATACGGTAACCATGTTTGCCTCTAAAGGCACCTGCCGCGATACAGTGCGCACGGTTATTTTTGTAGATGTGCCCTCTAAGCTGGAAGTGCCGAACGTGTTTACACCCAACGGTGATAACAGCAATGACCTGTTCTTCTTAAAAACAGCCAATCTTACCAACATCACGGCGCAGATCTTTGACCGCTGGGGTAATAAGATATATGAGCTGACCAGCGAAACGGGCAACATTGCCTGGGATGGCAAGAACCAGGCCGGCAAGGAAGTTCCGGATGGCACGTATTTTTACACCATTAAAGCCACCGGCAAAGATGGACAGAGCTACGACACCAAAGGAACTGTAAGCCTTTACCGCTAAAACAAAGAAGACCTTAATTTTTAACATAAAACCCGCCTCTAAAGGCGGGTTTTTTTGTGTATTAACAGTATCTGGTAAGGTATTTGTTATATTTGTGTAGATACTTTATGTTATGAACAAACTCCTCCTTACCATCTCGGTGATGGTTTGTGCTATCCAATTAAATGCACAAGCCGGGTTATATTTTAAGCTTAAAACCCTTATTGGGCAATCACACCCAGAGATCAATCTTAATCAAAAGCTTGTTGCTGTAAATGTATGGTCGGTAAACGACCAGGAAAGCCGTGAAGTAAATAAGGGCTTTGAAAAGGCCTGTGATGTTTACCAGGCAGCCCGCTTAAAAGGCGGTCTGAAAGGGCTGGTTGTGGTAACAGTTAATAAAGAAAACCTGCTGAGCGAAGCGGTTATTACACTTACCAAAGACGGCATTGTTAAATCCATTCCTTTCAAGCTGGAGGAGCTGAGCGCAGAGCTATCGGCCTATCCGGTTAAAAATGCCGTATTCGACACGAATGGCAACGAGGTATATAAAGACCTTCCCTCATCGGCCGTATTCAATTCTATTCACCAGCTTATAACCCGGTAATTTTATGAAACAGTTATATTTTTTAATTACACTGCTGTGTTTTGCATTTGGCATGCAATCACAAACCGTAAACGACTGCAACAATGCACAAAACATTTGCAGTAATCCAAGTTTTATGTTCCAGGGGATTAACGGCGTGGGTTTAACCGGTGGCTTAAATGTGAGCAACCCCAGTACCAACCCACAAATGGGCAATGCCCTTAACCCCACTTCAGCTGCAAACAGCGGTTGTTTGCTTACAAATGGCCCTGGTCCGCAGTGGCTGCTGCTAACGGTAAGCTCATCGGGCAACCTGGGCTTTTGTTTTGGAGCCAATGGAAGCACTAATCCACAGGCAGGACTTTATGACTGGGCCATGTGGCTTTACACGCCAACTACCTGCGCCAATATTTTTAATAATACGCAGCCGCCGGTATCGTGCAACTGGAATGGCACCAACGTAGGCGGCACTGGTATGGGGCCTATCCCTCCGGGAGGCGACACTACCAATTATCAGCCATCCATTCCTGTAACCGTGGGCCAGCAATACCTGATCCTGATCTCTAATTACAGCGGCGTAAATACAGCGGTTTCGTTTACCAGCACCGGTACAGCCGGCTTAAGCTGCGGTTTTAATGCGGCTATCTGCGCCGGCAATACCGTAACCGTTACCCCTGTAGGATTCATTCCTTTAACCGGTTCTTCGTTTACACTGCTGCCACAAGGGTTAACAAATTCAACAGGCTCCTTTGTAGTGACCCCTTCAGTAACCACCACTTACACAATTCAAAATACCGGCACCAATTCGCAAAGCCAGCAGGTAACACAAACCAGCACTACCAATATCACCGTTAACTCACAGCCGTCGGTCGCTCCTACGTCCACTCAAACCAGCTGTACCAGCACTGTAAACGGTTTTGATCTTAACCCAAGCTTTAATCCGGCCAGCCCGGTTCCCAGTTACACGGTAAGCTGGGTGGGTAGCACACCTAACGGTCTCAACAGTTTTTCGCAAACGGCAGCGGGTGGCGGCACTGTAACTATTAATGCCGGCACGTATACAGCGGTACTCACAGCCGATGGCGGCTGCACCACGCAGGCCACCTTTACCATCAACCCGGTTCCTGCTCCATCCATATTCAGCCTGAGTCCTGCGGGGTCGAACTATACGGTTACCTGTGCCCAGCCCACCATTACCATCACGGCTTCCGAGCCTGGTTATACCTACAACTGGAATAACGGCATTATAGCGCCTAAAACCGGCAGCACTACCGGCTACGATCAGTTTGGGGTAGGCAACTGGACGGTGACGGGCACCAACCCTGCATCGGGCTGTGTATCGATACACACGTTTACAGTATACAAAGATATAACCCCTCCAACCTCGAGCGTTACGCCGTTAACACAGGTGATTAACTGTACTAACAACTCGGTAGCCACGGCCACCGGTATAGCTGTTAGCCCTACCACCAACGTAACGCACATATGGTATGCGCCGGGCGCTGCCAACCAGTGAGCAGCGGGGGACAAACCTCTATTTTTAATCCATCCATCAACGGACCAAACGGAACAAATACCTTTGTGCTTGTAAATAACATTAACGGTTGCAGCACTACCAAAACAGTGGAAGTAATTGCACCTGGCCTGAGCTTCCCGGTATTCAGCTTATCCAGCACCCAGCAGTTCAGCATTGGTTGTGGTTCTACCTCCACCACGGATATTAAGATTGTGAATGCACAGACAACGCCCACAGCAGGCGGTGTGGTAAGCTTCACGATTCTCTTCCCAGGTTTTTCGGCACCAAGCTATACCACCAATGCCACCACCATTTACTCGGTAAATGCTCCTGGCACATACACCGTGGTTGTGCGTGATGATGGCAACGGCTGCGAGTCACGCATTCCGGTATCTATCACTCAAAACACGTTTGCGCCAACCATTGCTGCATCGGCTCCGATCTTAACCCTCACCTGTAACACACCATCGGTAGTACTGGTGGCAGCAGCAATGTTTCGGTGAACTACAACTGGGGCTTTAACAACGGCTCAGGCCCTGGTAACGTACCAAGTGCCAGCATTACGGTAAACACCACCACGGCAGCGCTTACCAACAGCGTGGCCAATAACTATACCTTAACCGTGCAGGACAACATCAACAAATGTTTCAGCAATACGGTAGTAACCATTTACCAGAACATGCGTCCGCCATTGGGTGCCATTGCCGCTACGCAGCCATCGCTTACCTGTGGCAATGCCAGCGTGAGCTTAAGTAACAACAGCACGCACAACATGCTTCCCGGCTTCCCGGTTCAGTTTGGCTTCCAGGCCCTGCAATGGGATGGCCCGCCGCCACAGCAACAGTTATTAAACAGCACCAGCTACATGGCCTTTACCCCCGGCACTTATACCATGACGGTGAAAGACCTCAACAACGGCTGCATTGCCGTGGCTACCACCACTATTTACGATGCCCGTGTATACCCGGTCATCAACACTCCCACATTGGTTCCGCTCGATTGCGGATCATCCACCTCCGGTGGAGCCAAGCTCGCGGCCATGGTGGTGGGCTTAAGCTCGAGCCAGGTAACGGCTTTATGGACTACGCCGCAGCCTCCTCCAAATATATCGGGGATTAATACGCTTACGTTGACTACCGATGGAGTAGGCGATTACCGGCTTGTGGTAACTACCAACTCTAATAACTGCAGCACGCTTCAAAAAGTAAAAGTGGTGCCCGGAGAACTTACGGCTGATTTTGTGCCTGACCAGGTGAGCGGCTTTGCACCGATGACGGTGAACTTTACAAATAAATCGAGCTCGAGCCTGAGCAGCAACAGCATTACTTCGGTGTGGAGCTTTGGCAACGGTACTACCCGCACCACTACCACCAACCTGAGCACCTCGGCGTTGTATAATGCTCCCGGGCATTACACAATCACCATGTTTGCCTCCAAAGGCGCCTGCCGCGATACGGCCCATGCGGTTATCTTTGTGGATATCCCCTCCAAGCTGGAAGTGCCGAATGTATTTACACCCAACGGCGACAACAGCAACGATTTGTTCTTTGTAAAAACGGCCAACCTGACCGAGATCACCGCGCAGATCTTTGACCGCTGGGGCAACAAGATCTATGAGCTGACCAGCAACACCGGCAACATTGCCTGGGATGGAAAGAACCAGGGCGGTAAAGAAGTGCCCGATGGTACGTATTTTTACACCATCAAAGCCAAAGGGCTGGATGGACAAAGTTACGATACCAAAGGCACCGTAAGCCTTTACCGGTAAGCCATACAGGCCTTTCTCCAATGATCTTAAACCCGCCTTTTCCGGCGGGTTTTTTTGTGTCGTTTAACAGAATGTGGTAAGGTATTTGTATCTTTGTGTTTAAGATACCTAAAACGATTATGAAAAAAACATTACTCTTTCTTTTACTGCTGGCGGCATTTTATTCGAATGCCCAAACCAGCTGCGCGAGTGCGCTGCCCTTTTGTGCGGGCGGGGTTTCAGGCATTACGTTTCCTGCTACCACCTCTACACCGGCAGCTACTGCCGAAAACGGCCCCGATTACGGCTGCCTGGGCTCAGAGCCTAACCCTGCCTGGTATTACCTGCAGATTGGCGCTTCGGGCTCGCTGGATATCCTGATCCAGGGGCAAATTGGCACCGGCGTGGGCCAGGACGTGGATTTTATCTGCTGGGGCCCTTTTAATACCCTGGCCGGCATCTGCAACAGCTTAACCGCCACTTTCTCGGTAGATTGCAGTTATTCAGGCAGTCCTACTGAAACGCTGAATATTACCAATGGTATTACCGGCCAGTATTACATGGTGCTGATTACCAACTTTGCCAACGTTCAGCAAAACATTATTTTTACCCAAACCGGTGGTACGGGCAATACCAACTGTTCGCTGCTTACCAACAATGCTGCTATTTGCGCTGGTAATTCCACCACACTGGTAGCCACCAACTCATCGAGCCTTACTAACCCAACTTATTCGATTCAGCCCGGGGGCGCCACTAATACCACCGGCTCGTTTGTGGTGAGCCCATTGGCCACCACGGATTATACATTATTTATAAGCGGCGGTTCGCCAAGCAGTGGTGTTATTACACAAACGGCGGTTTCAACGGTTACCGTTAACTCACAGCCGTCGGCCGCTCCTACGTCTACTCAAACCAGCTGTACCAGCACTGTAAACGGTTTTGATCTTAACCCAAGCTTTAATCCGGCCAGTTTTCGCAAACGGCAGCGGGTGGCGGCACTGTAACTATTAATGCCGGCACGTATACAGCGGTACTCACAGCCGATGGCGGCTGCACCACGCAGGCCACCTTTACCATCAACCCGGTTCCTGCTCCATCCATATTCAGCCTGAGTCCTGCGGGGTCGAACTATACGGTTACCTGTGCCCAGCCCACCATTACCATCACGGCTTCCGAGCCTGGTTATACCTACAACTGGAATAACGGCATTATAGCGCCTAAAACCGGCAGCACTACCGGCTACGATCAGTTTGGGGTAGGCAACTGGACGGTGACGGGCACCAACCCTGCATCGGGCTGTGTATCGATACACACGTTTACAGTATACAAAGATATAACCCCTCCAACCTCGAGCGTTACGCCGTTAACACAGGTGATTAACTGTACTAACAACTCGGTAGCCACGGCCACCGGTATAGCTGTTAGCCCTACCACCAACGTAACGCACATATGGTATGCGCCGGGCGCTGCCAACCCAGTGAGCAGCGGGGGACAAACCTCTATTTTTAATCCATCCATCAACGGACCAAACGGAACAAATACCTTTGTGCTTGTAAATAACATTAACGGTTGCAGCACTACCAAAACAGTGGAAGTAATTGCACCTGGCCTGAGCTTCCCGGTATTCAGCTTATCCAGCACCCAGCAGTTCAGCATTGGTTGCGGTTCTACCTCCACCACGGATATTAAGATTGTGAATGCACAGACAACGCCCACAGCAGGCGGTGTGGTAAGCTTCACGATTCTCTTCCCAGGTTTTTCGGCACCAAGCTATACCACCAATGCCACCACCATTTACTCGGTAAATGCTCCTGGCACATACACCGTGGTTGTGCGTGATGATGGCAACGGCTGCGAGTCACGCATTCCGGTATCTATCACTCAAAACACGTTTGCGCCAACCATTGCTGCATCGGCTCCGATCTTAACCCTCACCTGTAACACACCATCGGTAGTACTGGTGGGCAGCAGCAGCAATGTTTCGGTGAACTACAACTGGGGCTTTAACAACGGCTCAGGCCCTGGTAACGTACCAAGTGCCAGCATTACGGTAAACACCACCACGGCAGCGCTTACCAACAGCGTGGCCAATAACTATACCTTAACCGTGCAGGACAACATCAACAAATGTTTCAGCAATACGGTAGTAACCATTTACCAGAACATGCGTCCGCCATTGGGTGCCATTGCCGCTACGCAGCCATCGCTTACCTGTGGCAATGCCAGCGTGAGCTTAAGTAACAACAGCACGCACAACATGCTTCCCGGCTTCCCGGTTCAGTTTGGCTTCCAGGCCCTGCAATGGGATGGCCCGCCGCCACAGCAACAGTTATTAAACAGCACCAGCTACATGGCCTTTACCCCCGGCACTTATACCATGACGGTGAAAGACCTCAACAACGGCTGTATTGCCGTAGCTACCACTACGGTTTACGATGCCAGGATATATCCGGTGATCAGCACGGCTTCGGTAGTTCCTTTGGATTGCGGATCGGCTACCACAGGTGGCGCAAAATTAACCGCTACTGTGGTGGGCTTAAGCTCGAGCCAGGTAACGGCTTTATGGACCACGCCACAGCCCGTGCCAAACATTTCGGGTGCCAATACCCTTACCCTTACTACTGACGGACCGGGTGTTTACAAGCTGATTGTAACCACCAATACCAACCAGTGTACCACGCAAACTGTGGTTACCGTAGTTAACGGTGAGCTCATCGCCAGCATTGTTCCCGATCAAACCAGCGGTTTTGCACCGATGACGGTGAACTTTACCAACAATTCGAGCTCGAGCCTGAACAGCAACAGCATTACTTCGGTGTGGAGCTTTGGCAACGGCACTACCCGCACCACTACCACCAACCTGAGCACCTCGGCGTTGTATAATGCTCCCGGGCATTACACAATCACCATGTTTGCCTCCAAAGGCGCCTGCCGCGATACGGCCCATGCGGTTATCTTTGTGGATATCCCCTCCAAACTGGAAGTGCCGAATGTATTTACACCCAACGGCGACAACAGCAACGATTTATTCTTTGTAAAAACGGCCAACCTGACCGAGATCACCGCGCAGATCTTTGACCGCTGGGGCAACAAGATCTATGAGCTGACCAGCAACACCGGCAACATTGCCTGGGATGGCAAGAACCAGGGCGGTAAAGAAGTGCCCGATGGTACGTATTTTTACACCATCAAAGCCAAAGGGCTGGACGGACAAAGTTACGATACCAAAGGCACCGTAAGCCTTTACCGGTAAGGGAAAGCCGCAAAACTGCACCTGACTAAAACCCGCCTAAACAAGGCGGGTTTTTTATTTTTTCTCAAATTTTTCAATTACAAATAAAACCTTAAATTTGAAGCGATTATAACTATATATGAACATTCACGAGTATCAAGGTAAGAGCATTTTAAAAAGCTACGGAGTGGCGGTACAGGAAGGCATTGTTGCCGAAACCCCCGAGCAGGCAGTTGAAGCGGCAAAAGAACTGAAAGCAAAATATAACAGCGACTGGGTGGTTGTAAAAGCCCAGATCCATGCCGGCGGGCGTGGCAAAGGGGGCGGCGTAAAGCTGGCCAAAAACCTGGACGAAGTGAAGGAAAAGGCCTCGCAGATCATAGGCATGCACCTGATAACCCCGCAAACCAGCGCTACCGGCAAGCTGGTGAATAAAGTGCTGATTGCCCAGGATGTATACTATCCCGGAGCAACGCCAACCAAGGAATTTTACATGAGCGTGCTGCTTGACCGCGCCAAGGGCCGCAACACCATTATTTACAGCACCGAGGGCGGTATGGACATTGAGCACGTAGCCGAGCATACCCCTGAAAAAATATGGAAGGAAGAAGTTGACCCGCGCGTGGGCATCCAGGCATTCCAGGCCCGTAAAATAGCCTTTAACCTGGGCCTGAGCGGCAATGCTTTTAAGGAAATGGTGAAGTTTGTAACCGCGCTTTACAAAGCCTATGAAAATATTGATGCCTCACTGTTCGAGATCAACCCGGTGCTGAAAACCAGTGACGACAAGATCATTGCGGTGGACAGCAAAGTTAGCTTTGATGATAACGGCCTGTTCCGTCACCCGGATTATGCCGCCATGCGCGACATTACCGAAGAGGACCCTACCGATGTGGAAGCCCGTAACGCCGAGCTCAACTATGTGAAGCTGGATGGCAACGTAGGCTGCATGGTAAACGGCGCCGGTCTGGCCATGGCCACCATGGACATTATTAAGCTGAGCGGCGGCGAGCCGGCCAACTTTTTGGATGTGGGCGGCACTGCCAATGCTGAGCGCGTTGAAAAAGCATTCCGCATTATTTTAAAAGACGCAAACGTAAAAGCCATTTTGGTAAATATTTTTGGCGGCATTGTGCGCTGCGACCGTGTGGCGCAGGGTATTGTAGACGCTTATAAAAACATGGGAACCATACAGGTGCCTATTATTGTGCGCCTGCAGGGCACCAATGCCGAGCTGGCCAAAAAACTGATAGATGAGTCGGGCTTAAAAGTTTATTCGGCGATAGAGTTTCACGAAGCTGCCACTTTAGTAAATAAATTATTAAAAGCTAACTAAAAAATTATATCTTTAAAAAATGAATAAATCAACTCTACTATTCCTGTCTGCATTTACCGCCTTTACATTCACCAACTGCGGTGATGGCGACAAAGCAACCGATGATGCGGAAACCACTGATTCTGTAAAAACAGAAGAGCCTAAAACAGGGCCTGTTTCCGAAACATTTTTCCAGGTACCCTCTCCGGGAGAAATGCTGACATTCATTAAAATGGTTGGAGGAAAAACCAAAGATGTTTCGTTCCTGAACCCCCCTTCGAACGAGAAAAACTATACCGACAACAAATTAAAAGCGCTTAACTTCGGTATTTACAGCTGCGACCTTAGCTACTGCAGCATTTTTGAAATAGGATCGGAGTCGCTTAAGTATTTTAAAACGGTTAAAACCATGGGCGATCAAATTGGCGTTTCCACAGCCATTAAGCCCGAAGTGTTAAAGCGCCTGGAAAACAACATTGGTTCGTCAGACTCGCTGGCGGTGATTACCGATGATGTTTATTTCTCGTCGTTTGAAGCGCTGGAAGACAGCAAGCAGGGTCCAACCCTGGCGCTGGTGGTTGCCGGCGGCTGGCTCGAGAGCATTTATATTGCCACCAACCTGGCTAAATACGAGGAAAAAAGCCCGGTTATTGAGCGCCTGGCCGATCAAAAATACACCCTCGAAAACCTGATCGAATTCCTGAAAAAACACGAAGCCGACGCCAATGTAGCAGCCGTTAAAACCGATTTTGAAGGCCTGCTGGTAGAATTCAATAAAATAACTGAAAAAGACGCACAGCCGTTAAAAACAAAAGACAATAAAGCTGCAACGCTTGTTGGCGGCAAGCAACTGGTAATTACAGCCGATGTTTACAAAGTAATAGTTGACAAAATCAAAGCGATCCGTAACTCTTATACATTAACTAAATAATACTTTATACAATCATGAAATACGTCTTAACCATATTATCAGTTGCTGTATTTACCACGATGCTGAATGCGCAGGCCAGCGTATGCGGACAATTTCACAAGAAATACTGTGTGCTGGAAGGCAGCAGGGCCGGGAACTGGCAATATAATGCGCAAAGCAAAAGCGGCCTGTTTAACCAGGGCATGGTTTCAAAGCTGCGCTGCGTGATCTATAAAGGAATGGATTACAGGATATCTGTTTGCTGCGAAACAGTGCTGGGTGATAAAGTAAGCTATAAAATTTTCGATTCGCGCACCAACGAGCTTCTGTTCGATAACACCGCAGCAGAAGACACACAGGTGTTCGAATTTCAAAGCGTGAGCACCCGCCAGCTGATCATTGAAGTAATGGTGCCAAAAGGCGCCACCGAAAAAGATAAACACAAATCAAGCGATGCTGCCTGTGTTGGCCTGCTCATCGAGCATAAGATCACCGACAGGCAGGGTTTTTCTGCTTACTAACCCACAACCAAACCGAACTCATAGCCCAACCCAACCGGTTGGGTTTTTTTTTAACTTTACAGTCTAATTCCGGCGCATGTCAGTTCATAAAGAAATAAAAAAAGTAACCACCAATGTGTTGCTTGAAATGAAAAAACGGGGCGAAAAAATAGCCATGCTTACAGCCTACGATTATACCATGGCAAAAATAATCGATGGCTCGGGCATAGATGTGATACTGATTGGCGACAGCGCCAGCAACGTGATGGCGGGACACGAAACCACCCTGCCCATTACGCTCGACCAGATGATCTATCACGCCTCCAGCGTGGTAAGAGCCGTGGAGCGCGCACTGGTGGTGGCCGACCTTCCATTCGGCTCGTACCAGGCCAATTCCAAGGAAGCCCTGATGTCGTCCATCCGCATCATGAAGGAAAGCGGTGCGCACGCAGTAAAAATGGAAGGCGGCCGCGAGATAAAGGAGAGTATTGAGCGCATTCTTACGGCCGGCATCCCGGTAATGGGGCACCTGGGCCTTACCCCGCAAAGCATTTACAAATTTGGCACCTATGCCGTAAGAGCTAAAAAAGAGGATGAAGCCGACCGCCTTTTGGAAGATGCCCGGCTGCTGGAGCAATACGGCTGCTTTGCCATTGTGCTCGAAAAAATACCGGCGGCGCTGGCGGCTAAAGTGGCCGAAAATCTTACCATTCCGGTGATCGGAATTGGCGCCGGTGCCGGTGTTGACGGGCAGGTGCTGGTAACGCACGACATGCTGGGAATGAATTTTGAATTCAGCCCTCGTTTTTTGCGGCGTTATTTAAACCTTTACGAAACCATGGGCAACGCGTTTAAGCAATACATTACCGACGTGAAGAACAGCGATTTTCCGAACGACAAAGAGCAGTATTGATCAAATAAGAATAAAGAAAAAGAGCGCTGAATTCAGCGCTCTTTTTTTTATAATTTAAATTGTGGATGACAATTAACGGATCTTCACTTTCTCTACCTGTAGCACTTCAAGGCTTTGGGCATCGTAAGCAAATACCACCACCGAAAGCTTCTGATCGTTAAATTTGGCATCTACCGGAAAGCCTTTAAAAGAAACCTTGGCGGAATCGTCCAGGTAAACAGGCCCGGTGGCCAGGTGATCGCCCCAGGTATCTTTCAGCGTGGCCCTCATCATGTGGTCAAACACATAAGCGGTGTCCAGGTCGGGAAAATACCGGTAATCTTTCTGATGCCCGTGTATATCGTCTTCCAGCAACAGGGCCGAAAGTTTTATGTCGTTGGGATAATCAGATAAGAAAGTGGCTTTTACATCGGTGTTCAGCGCCCGCACATTGGGATCGTAATTGGTTGTAACATCTAGCTTAACCCTGAAAGCATCGTTAAGCAAGGCATAAGGCACCGTGGATTTCCATTTCGTATAAGCCTGGATGAGGGGGTTGCCGGGATACACCCTGCGGTTGATCATACCATTGGGATTGCCTGCCGTAAAAAAGCCAAAACCCACCGGTGGATTCTGGAACCAGACTTCGCCGGCAGCAGTGCCGTAATACTCGGGATAGTGCGGCTGCTCAGGAACAGCATAGTTGCCGGCGTGCACTGCCACTACCACAATTTTACTGCCGTATTGCAGCGCCAGGGTATCGGCCACGTGCGCCGCTTTAGGACAGTTGCCACACGTGGCTCCTGTATAATCTTCCAGCAGCACTTTATAAAACCCGCTTACGCTTTTATTGGATTTGGTGATAAAATTTTTGCCGGTAACCGTGTTTCGCTTTTCAATCGGATCTTTTACTTTGTCGCAAGCCGCCACCCAAATTAAAATGGCAGGTATTAACAGAACAATTTTTTTCATGTACAACGTATGTTTAAATTAATCAATCGGCACACCTATAAAGGTACTAAAAACTGCTGGTAATTGAAATAGCAAAACCATTGGAAGCCGGTACCGTACGGCACACGCCGCCCACGCAGAAAATACCGGCCCGCTGCTTGCCATAGCTGATGGCAATGCGGTGAGGCCCGCTGGTATAACCGGCCGTAGCCAGAAAATAATGCAGCTTTAACTTTTCCACCGGGTTGCCGTAATTATACTGGTCAAGCACAGCCACAAAAAAGTGTGTGGTGGGCGTCCATTCCACCAGGCCCGTTACCCAGCTGCCCAGGTTGAGGGTATCTTTGTCATCGCGCACGTTAATTTGTCCTTCCAGGCGAATGGCCGAGCCGGTTTTGTATTTATAAGTAATATCAACTACGCCAATATTTGACAAAATATTTTTGTAGCCTGCATTGGGCGAGCCAAACTGCACAATGTTCTTGTCATAAAACTGGTTGGCGTACATAAAGTTGGCTTTCCATTGTTTGTTGAATTTTTTGCTGACCTCTACATAAAAATCGTGGTAATACTCGTTGCCGGTTTGCCCGTAATCGGTTTTATAAAGCGTGGAAGCGCCGGTGCTGTCGCTTACGTTAACCTGTTTGAGACCGTTTACAACCGAATAATTTACCGTAAGATCCATGCCGTATTTGCCGCCCAGCAAAGTTCCTTTCTGGAATTTATACTGAACCTCGGCCTGGCCGCCCACTTCGCCCTTTGGCTGTGTGGCATAAGGACTGTAAGCCGGCATCAGGTATGTGTGTTGTTTGGTGGTGGCCGGCAGGTAATTGATCAGCAGGTTTTGCAGCGTGGCATCGCGGTCGCTGCGAAAGCTCATGTTATCCACACGTTTTAATTGCAGTAAAAATGAAAACCCCTTGGTGGCATAGGAAGTGGAAATAAAAAGCGCTTCGCCGGTTTTGTAGTTGTTATACACTTTTGGTCCAACGGTGGCCTGGTTGTCAAAGCTGGGATCGTTTTCTTTCATAGCGTATTCGCCATAAAAGTTAAAACCCTCATGAATAATATTGATACGCCCGCCATAAGCGCCCACATTTTCAGGAAGCTTAAAATCGGGGTCCTGATCGGTTTGAAATTTGCTCACAAAGCTGCCGCCCAAAATCACTTTGGTTTTTACGTTTCTCAATAAAGAATCCAGCGCTTCGTTAATGTTCAGCTCACCGTCAAAGCCACGCACAATGCCCGGCCCGGTGGTGAAAAACGAACGCTGCTTGCCCACCAGGCCCTTAAAGGTTAAGCCCTTATAAGGGTTGGAGATCACGCGGATCCCATCCAGCGAATTGTCGTATAAAAGGCCCGGCTCATAATAAGTGCGAAATAATAAGCCGCTGCCAAACTGTTCGTAAATGTTACCGATGGTAATATCCAGGATCTGGTCCTGGTAACGCGCAAAGCGGTTGGTGATGCCCTGGCCTTTGTAACGCGAATCAAAACCCTGCATTACATTGTTATACGCTTCATAACGCACACCTGCAGAAAATTTTCCTTTGGTGTAGTTAATATTGCCAAACGCATTGGAAAGCATTTTTGAAGGCACTTCAGGCGCGCCGATCAAACTGTCGGCATTGTAATACTGGGCGTCGATCTGGAAATTTCCGTGAACCGAGCTGGGCTCGTTTTGCGCGGTTACTTTAAAGCAACTCAGGCCGGCCGCCAATAAAAAAGTAGCCGCTAAGCTACTTTTATTATAATTATTTAACATTCGGTAAATTAAGACAATTTTTGCTGTAAAAGCAAAAGATTAACAAGGGTTTATTAATGGTTGAGCGGCTGGCCGTTCACCAGCTTTTTTACATTTTCAAACAGCTTTTCTTCATCACCTTCCGAATAGCCGGTGTGTGTCCACACAATATTGCCTTTGCCGTCAATTAAAAAGGTTTGGGGCGGGTTGTTTACGTTCATGGCGCGTTTAAAATCCTGGTTCTCGTCGGTATATACCTCGTACTCCCAGCCTTTGGTTTTTACATACGGCGCCACTTTGGCCACGCTGCGGGCATCGTCAATACTCACGGCAATCAGCTTTACGCCGGTTTCCTTGGTCCACTCGGCATAGTTTTCGTGCACGGCATTCAGCTCGGCAATGCAGGGTTTGCACCAGGTGGCCCAAAAGCTGATGATCATGGGTTTGCCCTCGTTTGCAAAAGCCGTGGAGCTGATTTTGCTGCCGTCGAGTTTTTTTAAGGTGGCGGCAGGAATTTTATCACCGTCGCCGGTAAACGACAGAAAGAACAAAGAGCTGAGAACCAAAAGGGATAATGTCAGTTTTTTCATGGGAGTGGTTGTGTTTTTTGAATTAAATAGTACCAATTATCACGCCACAAGTATATGAAAATTTTTCCTTCTGCGGTGTTTAACAATTTTTGCGGCGGCAGCAGTTTAGAACCGTGTTAAAATTAAAAAAGCCGGTACCATTAAATTCCCTAATTTTGCCATCTTTTCAGGTATGAACACAACTACATCTGCAAGGCTTTTTGAACAGGCAAAAACCTATTTTCCCGGTGGGGTAAACTCGCCGGTGCGCGCCTTCCGCAGCGTTGGCGGCGATCCGCTTTTTATAGACAGGGGCAAGGGCTCCCGCATTTGGGATGCCGACGGGAATGAATACATTGATTATTGCTGCAGCTGGGGGCCTTTGATATTGGGCCATGCCAGCGATAAAGTGCTGAGTGCGGTAAGCCAAACCATGAGCAAGGGTACCTCTTTTGGAGCGCCCACGCGGCTCGAAAATCAGCTGGCAGAGCTCATTCTTTCCAACAATAAGTACATTCAAAAGCTGCGCTTTGTAAGCAGCGGCACCGAGGCGGTAATGAGCGCCATACGTTTGGCGCGGGGCTTTACCAAACGCAATAAAATATTAAAGTTTGAAGGCTGCTACCATGGGCACGCCGATTCGCTGCTGGTAAAAGCGGGCAGCGGCCTGGTTACCTTTGGCAACTCGAGCAGCGCCGGGGTGCCGGCAAGTTTTGTAAACGAAACGATTACCGTGCCGCTCAATAACCGGGATGCCGTGGAGCAGGCCTTTGCGCAATATAAAAACGACATTGCCTGTATCATTATTGAACCCGTGCCGGCCAACAATGGCCTGCTGCTGCAGGGCAGTGAGTTTCTCGGTTTTTTGAGAGAGATCTGCACGGCCAATAAAAGCCTGCTTATTTTCGACGAGGTCATCAGCGGCTTCAGGCTTGGCTTTTGCGGTGTGGCGGGCCTTTACGACATTCAGCCCGACATTATCACGTATGGTAAAATCATTGGCGGTGGTTTCCCGGTTGGCGCTTATGGCGCCAGCGCAGAAATCATGTCCTGCATTTCGCCCGAGGGCGCGGTGTACCAGGCAGGCACGCTGAGCGGCAACCCCGTGGCCATGAGCGCCGGTATGGCACAACTTACAGAATGCCTCAAGCCAGGCTTTTACGAAGAGCTGGAGAAAAAAACGGCTTACCTGGTGGCGGGCATTAATAAAGTGAACACGGTAAAACACTTTAAGCTCATTCAGATGGGATCTATCTTCTGGCTGGCATTTACCGATAAGCCTGCCATTGTAAACGCCGAGCAGATCGACCCGGAGAGTATGCAGCAGTTTAAAACGCTGTATCACAGCCTGCTCGAAAACGGCGTGTACCTTGGGCCCAGCGGCTACGAGGTAGGCTTCGTGAGCGAGGCGCACAGCTACGAGGATCTTGATGCAACAATAGCTGCCTTCGAAAAAAGTTTAAAAAAAATAGCTTCAGTATAAACATAAACACCAGCAAAATTTTATTTTTGTATAGAATGAAAACAGTTGACTCCATTAATTTTTTAAATAAACGTGCCGTTATCCGTGTTGATTTTAACGTGCCCCTGAACGAACAATTTGAAGTGACCGACAGCACCCGCATTCGCGCCGCTATCCCAACCCTTAAAAAAATACTGAAAGACGGCGGTAGCATTGTGCTGATGAGCCACCTGGGTCGCCCAAAAGAAGGGCCTACTGATAAGTATTCGCTAAAGCACATTGTTGCCGAAGTAAGCAAACAGCTGGGAACGCCTGTTTTGTTTGTATCTGATTGTATCAGCGATGAAGCCTTTGCCAAATCGGCTGCTCTTAAAAACGGCGAAGTGTTATTGCTCGAAAACCTGCGCTTTTATAAGGAGGAAGAAAAAGGAGATGAAAGCTTTGCACAAAAGTTAAGCCGCCATGGCAATGTGTATGTAAACGATGCCTTTGGCACCGCACACCGCGCGCATGCTTCCACCGCAGTAATGGCCAAGTTTTTTGAGCCTGCCGACAAATGTTTTGGATACGTCATGGCCGGCGAGGTAGCCAGCATTAACAAGGTGCTTAACCAAACGCAAAAACCCTTTACCGCCATTGTGGGCGGAGCCAAAGTGAGCGACAAAATCCTGATCATAAAACAGCTCATGAATAAAGCCGATACCATTTTGATCGGCGGCGGCATGGCCTTTACCTTTGTAAAAGCCATGGGCGGCCATATCGGCAAATCGCTGTGCGAAGACGACCGCCTGGACATTGCCAAAGAGCTGATGCTGGAAGCCAAAGCAAAAGGCATTAACCTGTGCATTCCCACCGATGCGATCATTGCCGATAATTTTGCCAACGACGCCGGTAAAAAAGAATCGGCCATTGATCAGATTCCCGACGGTTGGATGGGCCTCGATATTGGCGACCGCACCAGCCGCGAGTTTGGCGATATTATTAAAAGCTCAAAAACCATTTTATGGAACGGGCCCATGGGCGTGTTTGAAATGAGCAGCTTTGAAAAAGGTACCAAGCAGGCTGCTTTTGACATTGTGGAGGCCACCAAAAAAGGCGCCTACACTCTTATCGGCGGTGGCGACAGCGTGGCCGCGATCAACAAATACAACCTGGCAGACCAGGTAAGTTATGTGAGCACCGGCGGCGGGGCGCTGCTGGAGTACATCGAGCAGGGGTCATTACCGGGTGTTAAAGCAATTGAAGCATGAAAAAACAATTACTTGGAATAGTTTTAATGAGCGGTCTTTTGTTTGCAGCCTGTAAAAAAAACAGGACCTGCGAATGTAAAAACGCAAACGGTGTGTACGAAGCCGGCCAGATTGAAGCTACAAAAAACAAGGCCAAAAAGCACTGCAAAAGCCTGTCTACGTCCACTACCGAGTGTTACCTGAAATAACCCTGGGGTTAAAAAGAAAAAGAGATAATGATAAACATCCGGGTTGGCTTTGGTTACGATGTGCATCCGCTGGGCGAAGGCCGCGAGCTTTGGCTCGGAGGTATTAAGCTGCAGTTTGATAAAGGCTGTGTGGGCCACAGCGATGCGGATGTTTTATTGCATGCCATCTGCGATGCCTTGCTGGGTGCGGCTAACTTAAGAGACATTGGCTTTCATTTTCCCAATACCGATCCTAATTACAAAGGAGCCGACAGTAAACGGCTTTTAAAGGAAGTGGTGGCCCTGCTTAAAAAAAATAATTATGCCGTGGGTAATGTAGACGCTACATTAAGCCTTGAGGCCCCTAAAATAAACCCCCACATTACCGCCATGCAGCAGGTACTGGCTCCCATTTTGGGGGTAACGGCCAATGATATTTCCATTAAGGCCACTACCAACGAAAAACTGGGCTATGTGGGCCGCGGCGAAGGTGTAAATGCTTATGCGGTGGCACTCATTTATAAAACTTAATTCCAAACCTGCTTCTCTTTTCAGCGAATTTATTGTTTGCGTAAAACGCGTATTTTGAAGAACAGAGCCGAATGTTATATTTGGCCATGCGCCCGGTATTGATTTTTTTACTCAGTCATTTTTTCCTGGCCTCCGTTTCGCAACCGTATAATTATTACTTCGGCAACCTGCATGCACATACCGGGTTAAGCGATGGCAGCAAGGACTCCTTGAGCTCCGGTGTTTCAAAACCCGATGGGGCCTATACATATGCCAAGCTGAGCCAGGATTTTGATTTTCTGGGCATTTCAGAGCACAACCATTATTCCAATAATAATAACCCGGGCTTTACCCTGCCCAGCTACCAGCTGGGCCTTAACATGGCCGGTGCTGCTAACCAGGATGGCAATTTTGTGGCACTGTTTGGCATGGAGTATGGGGTTTCTTCCAACTTCAACGGGCATGTGGTTATTTATGGATTTAACCAGCTCATCGGCTGGGAGCCCGGCAACTACAATCTGTATAACGGCAAAAGCGACTACGACAGCCTGTTTCGCAAGGTGAAAAACAATCCCAATGCCTTTTGCTACCTGGCGCACCCGGGCTTTAGCGATTATACCACTAGCGGTTTGGTAAGTACCGCACTGGCTTATGCGCCGTATAACCCGGCGTATGACAGTGCCATTGTGGGCATGCCATTGCGCAGCGGCCTGGCCTTTAGCACCGCTGATGATTATAACGACTATTCGCAGGGCAATTATTTTGCCTATTACCGGCAGCTGCTGGCCGTTGGATACCACCTGGGCATTGGTTATGATCACGATAACCACTACACTAATTTTGGCCGCAGCAATGGCGGGCGCCTGGTGGTGCTGGCGCCGTCGCTCACTAAAAATAATTTAATGGCAGCCATGCAGCGCATGCATTTTTATGGCAGCGATGATGGCAATGCCCGCGTTGAATTTAAGCTGGATACGGCCATGATGGGCTCGGTGCTTACCGGCAGCACCTACCCGGTATTATATGTAACGCATACCGATCCCGACGGAGAGCAGGCCGATAGCATTAAGATCTGGAAAGGCATCAACGATCATTCAGGCTCGCTGGCTAATGTGGTTTATAATTCTTTGAGCAATAATACCGCTGTTTATTCAGACGATGCTTTGCAGGTTGGAAAAGAATATTACTACTTTGCCGAAATAAGGCAGGCCGACGGGCAATGGATCGTTACGTCGCCCATTTGGTACAAACCTTTGGCTCTGCTGGCGCTAAAAGAGAATAAACCTGGCTTTGAGCTGAATTGTTTTCTGAACCCAGTGTATCGGCAACTGGATATAAGCCTTTCGGGTGTTGATGATTATTATGTAAGCCTGACAGATGCAGAAGGAAAAATACTGGTTGAAAAACAAGTGCATGGGATAGGGATAACGCTTGACCTGGTGGAATATACAGCGGGAGTTTACACACTTTGCATTCGTTCGGGTAAAGGCATGGTGGTAAAAAAGCTGGTGCTTTATTAGTTGGTATTTTAAAAATGGCCTGAGTGCCTGCAGAGAGCTAAAATGCGGAAGGCGCTAATGTGGAGTATTGAAATTTATCAGCTAGCCACCCATTTTCTTTCCAAAAAGCAAAGCCAGAAAATAAATTCCACCAATTAACAGATATAAGCCTAAGACCAAAAGAAACGTAATGGAACTTGCCCTTATCCATAACCGGATTTTTTCCTGGTTGGTAGAGTGTCTGTAAGTAAAATTAACAATTATGGCATTGCTCATTAAAGCAATTGAAGCACCAGCAAGCCAATGCCATGAGTAAAAAAGAAAAAATATAACCGGACTGACGATTACACAGGTAATGATGGAAATCCGTCTCTGTCTTTTAGAGCTTTCAGTGTTATCATCCATATTTACGAATATAATTAAGGCATTGCAAACAACAGTAGAATGTTTCTTAATGAGCCGCCGCTCGTTTCAGCCGGTCGTTCATCGCCAGGCCAAGTCCCTGCTGGGGCAGCATTTCGCAAAAAACAAGATCGGCGTCGCTTTCGTCGGCCAGTCTTAAAAAACGAAAGAGGTTCAGTGCGGCTTCATCCAGTCGCCCTTGTTTTGAAAGGTTGAGCACCAGGTGATGATCATCCGGATAATTTTTATCTCCAAAACAAATAATGGCTGCTTTTTTGGAAGGATGCAGCCGCAGCAGCTCATCGATAGAACCAATAAGCAGGGGCTTTTTAGGAGCATAATGGCTTTTCAATTGCCCCGGCGCCTGTGGGTTGCTTGAATTATTAAGGCGCAGTGCCACGGGGCCGGCCACTTTTTCAATCGCCTCAATAGCCAGTCCGCCCAGGCGGTACACACAAAGGCGGTTGTTTTCGATGCCGGCAATGGTAGATTCGAGGCCAACCGTGCAGGGGCCGCCATCGAGGATATAATCTATTTTATTGCCAAGTTGTTTTTTTACGTGCCCGGGCTCGGTGGGGCTTACATAACCAAAAGGATTGGCGCTTGGCGCCGCCAGCGGAAAATCGAGATGCAGCAGCAGGTGCAACGCCATGGGGTGAGCAGGCACGCGAAGGCCCACCTGGCTGAGGCCTGAAGTAACAATGCCCGGCACCAGCTCGTTTTTGGGCAAAAGCAGGGTAAGGGGGCCGGGCCAGAATTCAGAGGCCAGCTTCATCAGGCGCTCGTCGTGAAAGGAGGCATACCGGGAAGCTGCTTCCAGCGAAGGAATGTGTACAATAAGGGGATCGAAAAAAGGTCTTTCCTTAGCCTCAAACACCGAAAGCACGGCTTTTTCATCCAGAGCGTTGGCCGCCAGACCATATACGGTTTCGGTGGGAATAGCCACCAGCCTGCCCTGGCGCAGCAGCCGGGCAGCCGCTTCAATATCAATGCCTGTTTCTGTCACGGCGCCAAAGATACAATTTTAAAACGGTTATGTGCACTTAAGCCTGCGCTGTTTGCGTAGCGTCAGGGCTTTCTCAAAACAGTTTAATTTTAGCAGGCATAAATAAAACTGTTATATTTGTTTCACAATTTTATGAGCCAGGTCATTACGATTAACGATAAGCGTTTCAGACCCTACATTTCGCAGCAAAAAATAGAGCAGGCTGTGAAACAGGTGGCGGCGCAGATAAACAACGACCTTAAAAATGAATGGCCTGTTTTTTTAGTGGTGCTCAACGGTGCTTTTATGTTTGCCTCCGACCTGCTGAAAGAAATCAGCATTGCCTGCGAAATTTCGTTTATAAAAGTGGCCAGCTACCTGGGCGCCAGTAGCAGCGGTGAGGTAACGGAACTGATCGGCTTAACCGAAGACCTGAGCAATCGCACCGTGGTGGTGGTTGAAGATATTGTGGACACCGGCACTACCATTGACAGGATTATAGACCTGCTGCACCGAAAAAAAGTAAAGCAGATAAAAATAGCCACGGCGTTGATGAAACCGGCTGCGTATAAAAAAAAACACGAGATCCATTATGTGGGTATTCCCATACAAAATGATTTTGTGGTAGGTTACGGTTTGGATTATAACGGGCAGGGTAGAAATTTAAAAGAGGTATATATTTTAGAGTAAAAGGAAAAAGTAAATTATGGAAAAAATGTTGAATATCGTTTTGTTTGGCCCTCCCGGCGCGGGCAAAGGCACGCAGTCCGAAAATCTCATTAATAAGTATGGTTTGGTGCACCTGAGCACCGGCGATATCCTGCGCTCAGAAATTGCAAGGGGTACCGCCCTGGGCAAAAAAGCCAAAGAAATTATGGATCGTGGCGAGCTGGTGGGCGATGATATTGTGATTGGCATGATCGAATCGAAGCTGGATGAAAACGCCAGTGCCAAAGGTTTTATTTTTGACGGGTTTCCGCGCACCGCAGCACAGGCAGTGGCGCTGGACGATCTGCTCCAGAAAAAGGGCACCGGCATCAGCGGCATGCTGGCGCTGGAAGTGGATGATGATGAGCTGCTCAAACGCCTGCTGCTCAGAGGCCAGGCCAGCGGCCGGCCCGACGACAGGAACGAGGATGTGATCCGCCGCCGTATTGACGAGTACAACAACAAAACACTGCCGCTCAAAAACTATTACAGCGAGCAAGGCAAATTCCATTCTATTTACGGCATTGGCACCATCGACGAAATTTTTAAGGCACTGGTGGACCGGATCACCTTTTTAAACGCAGAGATGGACCTTACCGCGCTCGAAAGCGACCTGGAGCACCTGGACCTGACCATACAGGATTTTGATGTGGCGCGTGATATTGAGCCTGAGCTGCTGCTGGAAATAGATGCCATTAAACGTTCGGAAGCCGAGGAAGAAGAGGAGGCGCGCTATGCAAAACCTCAGGCAAAAAAACCGATGGCGGCGCCTAAACAAAAACCCGCTGCTAAAAAAACAACCCCGGTAAAAAAAGTAAAAGCGGTTGCAAAATCAAAAAAGAAAGAGCCACGCCCAAAACCGGCCAGTAAAGCCGCAAAAAAGCCAGCTCCTAAAAAGACAGTAAAAAAAGCTGCAAAAAAACCGGTGGCTAAAAAAGCGTCCGCAAAAAAAGCGGCACCAAAAAAGAAAACAGCCGCTAAAAAATTAGCGCCTAAAAAGGCGGTTGCTAAAAAGAAAGCATTGGCAAAGAAGGCAGCGCCTAAGAAAGCAATCAAAAAAATGCCGGTTAAGAAAGCTGTAAAAAAAGCAGCGGTTACTTCGAAAGCTAAAAAGAAAGTAAGCGCCAAAAAGCGCCGTTAATCAAATAAATTTAAGAATAAGCCCGGTGCACCAGGCGCCGGGCTTTTTATTTTGGTATCATGGATAATAATTTTGTTGACTATGTGAGGATTTGTTGCCGGAGCGGGAAAGGCGGGGCAGGATCGGTTCATTTTCACCGCGATAAGCTAACGGCTTTTGGCGGACCTGATGGCGGTAATGGCGGGCGCGGAGGGCATGTGATTTTGAGGGGCAACAAACAATTCTGGACCCTTATCCATTTAAAATACCGCAAACACATTATTGCCGAGCCGGGCACCGGTGGCTCCAGCTCTAACAGTTCGGGCAAGCAGGGTAAGGATGAGTACCTGGATGTGCCGCTTGGCACGGTGGCCCGGGATGCGGAAACCGACGAGATAGAAGCCGAAATTACAGAAGACGGGCAGGAAATTGTATTGGTGCCGGGCGGCAGAGGCGGCCTGGGCAATGCGAACTTTAAAACCAGCACACTGCAAAATCCTCGTTTTGCCCAGCCCGGCGAAGAGGGAAGGGTGGAGTGGAAGGTGCTTGAGCTCAAAGTGCTGGCCGATGTGGGCCTGGTGGGTTTTCCGAACGCCGGCAAATCTACGCTGCTTTCGGTGGTTAGCGCGGCCAAGCCCGAAATAGCCAACTACCCATTTACCACGCTGGTGCCCAACCTGGGCATTGTGAACCACCGTGATTTTAAAAGCTTTGTAATGGCCGATATCCCCGGTATTATTGAAGGAGCGCACGAAGGCAAAGGCATTGGCTTACGCTTTTTACGCCACATTGAGCGCAACTCCACCTTGCTTTTTTTGGTGCCCTGCGATAGCAAGGACATCGTGGAGGAATACAAGATCCTGATCAATGAATTAAAAGAATACAACCCCGAGCTGCTGGATAAAAAACGCATCCTGGGCATCAGCAAGGCCGATATGATGGACGACGAGCTGGAGGAAGAAATGCGCAAAGACCTGAATAAGCGACTGAAGGGAAAAAACAAAGTGCCGTTTATTTTCTTTTCATCGGCCAGCCAAAAAAACCTGCAGCAGCTTAAGGACATGCTGTGGGAGCAGCTGAATAGTTGAGGAAAATTCAAAAGGAGGCGCAAAGAAGCGATACAAGGAGCTAAATTGCCGATTTTTGACTCAATTTTAGCACTTTTGTTTGCCTGTACCGAATAAATCCCTATCTTTGCCATCCTTAAAAACAAGAGACATGCCAAAACAAAAAACTAATTCCAGCGCTAAAAAGCGTTTTAGCCTTACTGGAAGCGGTAAAATTAAAAGGAAGCATGCCTACAAACGCCATATCCTTACCAAAAAGGAAAAAGACCGTAAACGCGGTTTAACCAAAAGTGGCCTTGTAAGCGATGCCGATACCCCGAATGTTAAATTCATGCTGGGAATCTAATTTCTTTTAAAATTATCGAGATCGGTTAATTAAAAACAATGTTTAACCCGGCTTTTAGTAACAAGCCTCTGTAACAGGAGCACTAAAACCCAAAACCGTGATAAAGCAGATCAAAATCGCTTTATCATAAAACAAAAAACAAAAAAATGCCACGTTCAGTCAATCACGTAGCCAGCAGGGCACGCAGAAAAAAAATCCTCAACCTTACCAAAGGTTATTGGGGTGCAAGGGGTAACGTTTGGACCATCGCCAAAAACACCCTCGAAAAAGGTTTAACCTACGCATACCGCGATCGTAAAAACAAAAAGCGCACCATGCGCGGCCTGTGGATCCAGCGTATTAACGCCGGTGTAAGAGAGCACGGCATGAGCTATTCTGAATTTATGGGTAAGCTCAATGCAAAAGGCTTAAAATTAAACCGTAAGGTGTTGGCCGATCTGGCCATGAACCATCCTGAAGCTTTTACCGCGGTTATTAACCAGGTAAAGTAACAATTCAACAGCTTATTAACACGATATGAAAAACGCCTCCCGAAAGCGGGGCGTTTTTCTTTTTAATTCACCTCAAAAAAAGGTTAATTGGCTTATTTTAACGTTAGTTAAGCCGCTAATTGTCTTTATTTGTATAGGAATTTAGTACTCATAAACAACAATTAAAGCAATTATGAAAGCAACACAAAAAGTCAGGAAACAGGAAGTAAAAGGCACCACCTATTTAGTAAAACTGCGTATTGACAACAGAACTGTTATTACTGTAAGAACCAAAGAAAGCTTAAAGAACTGGAAAGCAAAATATCCGGATGCTGTAGAATTAATCTAATTCTGTTAACAGCCTTTCCGTTAAATCCATTTTTTCTTTTTAAAATAAAAGATCATTCCCACCATTACGCTTAACATTACTCCCCAGGTAAGCGCGTAGCCATAAGGCGATCTTAATTCGGGCATATAGTCAAAGTTCATCCCGTACACCCCGGCAATAAACGTTACCGGTATAAATATGCTCGACATAATGGTGAGCACCTTCATCACTTCATTCATCTTGTTGGAGTTTGTGCTCAGGTAAATATCCATAATACCGGCCA
Organism: Bacteroidia bacterium; assembly: GCA_044221905.1. GTDB lineage: Bacteria > Bacteroidota > Bacteroidia > B-17B0 > Aurantibacillaceae > Aurantibacillus. Next base: position 182,151 of record JBGAOE010000007.1, on the reverse strand, counting down.
GCAGATCGCGGTAGGTTTCCACGGCATCAATTATCCGCGAGCTGTGGTCCTGTAAATCACGGAAAAACAGTTCGGTGTTGGGCGTAATGAATTCCGATTCGGAGCGCAGCAGGTTGCTGATCATATCACGCACGGGCCACACTTTTTTTCTTAAAAAAATCACCTCCCGTTTTAAGTTATACAGGTCCAGCAGCGATTTTTGCTTGGGTTCGTTAATAATTTCCTCCTCCACCTTTTCAATTTTATCGCCTATTTTTTCGATGGCAATAAAATAATAATCCACCACGGCGTCCATTAAGGCGTAAAACAGGTAATCGGCGCCCAGCCGGCGCACGCGGCCCTTGCACTGGCGCAGCCGGGTGCGGATCACATCAAACGCATCGCCGCCACCAGGTTCCTGGAAAGAAATCACGGTGTCCTTAAACATAAGAATCGAAAGCTGTTCGGCATACACTTCCTCCTCGTAAAGGATCATTTTCATAATGGCAATGATGTAGTTCTCAAACTCCTCGAACTTGGGCCGCTGGTCAACGTGCACAATGTCTTCCTGGCTCAGCGGGTGAATGTCGTACAGCTGCCCTATTTTTCCTACCAGCACGGTATCGTGCACACCCTCCACATTGATCCACTTAATACGGTCGGGCCGGATGTGCTTCATGCAATCCTCAATTGTATAAAACTCCTCTTCCAGGAATTCACTTTCGTTAAAGGCAATGAGCGTGATCTTTACCTTGCGGTCGGTTTCCTCGCCATTGTAAAACATGGTGCCTGGCGGTGCGCCTATATTCTGAAGCTTACTCATCGTTGTCTTCTGTTTCGCTGTGTTTGTTGCCGGCCACCACTACCACAATCTCACCCTTCACCGGCTTTGAGTTGTAAAACGCAATCAGCTCGTTCAGCGAACCACGTTTGGTTTCTTCAAACAGCTTGGTCAGCTCGCGGCTTACGGCCGCTTTTCTTTCGCCGCCCAAATGTGTTTTGAGCTCTTCCAGCAGCTTTACCAGCCTGAACGGCGATTCGTAAAGCACAAATGTTTTTTCTTCTTCCGCCAATAATTTTAGGCGGGTTTGCCGCCCTTTTTTTTGCGGCAAAAAACCGTAAAAGCTAAAGGCGTGGCATGGCAGGCCGCTGTTTACAAGAGCCGGCACAAACGCCGTGGCACCGGGCAAAGTGCTTACAGGCAAATTTTGGGCCAGCGCCTGGCGAACGAGCAAAAAGCCGGGATCTGAAATACCGGGGGTGCCTGCGTCGGAAATAAGTGCAATGTTTTTTCCGGCGGCCAGGTCGCGGATAAGCTCCTCTACAATCTTGTGCTCGTTGTGCTGGTGATAGGAGCGCAGGGGCTTCGAAATCTCAAGGTGCTTTAAAAGAAAAGAAGAAGTGCGGGTGTCTTCTGCCAGAATAAGATCGGCAGCCTTAAGCACGCTGATGGCGCGAAGCGTGATGTCCTCGAGGTTGCCAATGGGCGTGGGCACTATGTAAAGCTGGCCGCTCATGTGCAATGAAGTTAGCGTATTTGAAAAGGGCTAAATGCAGCGCCGGGCAGTTTTTATTCATAGCCTGCGGTTAATTAAGATGGCTTGCCCTTATGGCTTTGTTTGTTGGCGATGCCGGCGCTTATGCCGGATAAATCCGTCTTTTCCTTCGCTTTTCAGCTGCCGGTAATTAGACCGCAGGCGGATAAACCAAAAAATGCGCTCTTCCTCGTAAAAATCGCTTATCTGCGGCTTATACTCCCTGAAGTGATTATAAAATCCAAAGAAGTACGAAACAGACCAGCTGCCATCAGCCTCCTTAATGGTGTGGAAAAAAGGAAGAACACTTTTTTCGCGGTGTCCTTCCACCTTTACATTGGCTGCCACCAGGTGAAGAAAACGCCGCTCAAAATCGCCGTTGCTGTAATTTTTATGATAATAGAGGCGCCATAAAAAGCTGTTGGCAACCGATACGTTGTACACCCTGTCGCGCTTATACAAAAAGACGCTCAGTATAAAGGTGTTTTTTTTCTGGCTTTTGTGCGAATAAAACAGCGGAATAAATGCCAGCATGTTTGAGCTGTCGGTTTTTGCATACCAAAGCAGCGGCGCTACCCGGAGCTTGTGGCGGCTGCTATCCCTTACCTGCTGGTAAATGGGCCACAGCAGGTTTGTTTTAGAATAATTGAGCCGGCTGGTATGCGTAAATAAAAAAAGCAGCAGCGAGAATCGTTTTTCGTTTGTGCTGCGATGGCTGTCGAACAGCGGGAATAAAAACGTATGTGTCTGTTTTTCGCTGCTCAACCTTCCGAACAAAGGTGTGATCAGCAGGTGTCGTTTCGCGCCATGTGTGGCGTGACCAGCAGAGAACAAGGGGAAAAAGGTGAACGATCGGTAAGCTGTGTTTTTTTGACGGAATATAAAGGGGATGAATAAAAACCTGCTTTTCTCTTTGTTGTGGTACGACCAGTAAAGCGGGAAAAACACCCGGCGCAGCGTGGTATCTTCTCTCTCAAATTTTTTCTTTTCCCAGTAAAGCGGAAAAAATATGGTGCCTGAACGCTGTGGTGAGCGGTAGCGCCAAAACAATGGCGTTACCACCAGGTGGCTTTTTGAGCCATCGTAGGCGTGACGGTATGAGACAAGCGGAAAAATGGTGAATGAGCTTTTTAAAGTATCCCTGAAGTGGTATACCAATGGCAGAAGAATAGTGGAGCGTTCTGTGGCAGTTTTTTTATGCCAGTAAAGCGGAAAAAAAACATGCCGATGCAGGGTGTCTTCTTTACCGTACCAGGTTCTTTGCCAGTAAAGCGGAAACAGGGTATTCTTTACCGCTGCACTGCTTCTGCTGTGCCAGAAAAGCGGAGTGATCACCAAATGATTCTGCTCGGGCTGAAGTTTGGTTTTGTACCGCTGACCAAATGAAAAGAGCGGAAAAAAAGTGAAGGTGTTTTTATACTGGTTATGAATATGAAAAACAAACGGAAAAAGCACCCGGTTGTGCTTGTGTTTGGTGTCAACGATCCATAAAAGCGGAAACAGCACGTGGTATTGCGAGGTGTCGTAAAATCGTGTGTTTTTTACATGCCAGTAAAGCGGGAAAAAGGTGTTGGTAACGCGGCCCTTCTCTTTAAACCGCCAGAACAGCGGCGTAATGCCAATGTGCCGGCGGCTTGAGTCGTGCCAGTGGCCGTACGAGAATAATGGGAAGATGGTGAGCGATTGACGGTTTTTATTTTTAATGCTGTAAACAAATGGAAAGAGTATGCGGTTGTTTTTTTCTTTGCTTTTAACGGTCCAGTATAAACCGGCGATGCCTTTTCGGATTATGGTATCGTTGCGCTTATAGCGCGTGCTGCGCCACAGGATGGGCAAAAAGGCGTCGGTGAGCCCATGGTTAGTTTGAATGTGCCAGTACAATAAGGCCACAACCCGGTGATGGCTGCTTGAATCGGTGGCGGCACCCGACGAGTAAAGAGGAAACGCGGTGAAGGATTGATAATACCTGTTTTTTAAGTGGTAAATAAACGGGAAGATAACATGATTGTCCTTATCGGGCGTTTGTGTGTGCCAGTATAATGGAAACAGTACCGTGCGGCTTTCATTTTTGCGTTGGTTTGACCAATACAGCGGAAAGAACACTTCTTTGTGAATGGTGTCGCGTTTGGTGTAATAATCCGTATTCCAGTAAAGCGGAAACAAAACATTTTTTACCGAGCGCGGCGTTTCAAAATGCCAGTAAAACGGGCTGATCATGCGCCAGCTGCCGGAATCTTTGCGATGGCCTTCTGAGAAGATTGGAAAAACCGTAAGAGAGTGCCGCTGCGGGTTATTAAAACTGTAAACCAACGGAAAAAACACTTTATTGTTTATTTCGCGGTTTCGTTTCGACCAGTACAGTGGGAATAGCACCACTCTTTTTGTGGTATCGTTCTGCCCATACTTTTTCAGGTGCCAGTAAAGCGGAAAAAACACATGGGTGGTATGAAACGGCAATTGCGTGTGCCAGAACAGCGGTGTAACAACCAGGTGGTGCGTGGCCGCATCTGAACTGCTGCCGGCTGAGAAGAAAGGGAACAAGGTAAACGAACGATAGTGCTCGTTTTTTGAGCGGTACATCAGTGGAAAAAGCAGCTGCCGGCTTTGCAGCGCATTGGCTTTGCTCCAATAAAGGGGTAATAACAGGTACCGGCGCGTGGTATCGCCATTGGCATAGCTCGTTTTGTGCCACCACAGCGGAAACAGGATGTTTTTACGAAGGGTTGGGCTGCGCTTGTGGTTATATAAAAAAGCAATGTTGAGGTAACGGCTGCTGGCTGTGCTTGTTTTAAGCCAGAGCGGGAAAAGCAAACGTGTACTCCTTTTTTGATTATCAAATTGCCAATAGGCCGGGAAGACGACAAATTTTGTTTTTCCTTCCAGCGCATCTTTGCGGTACCAGATAAAGAAAAAGAGATTGTTTTCTAACACCAGTCCACCGGGCGAACGGCTAAAACCAAGGAAAGAGATGTGTGGTGCCAGTTCGAGGAAGCTGAACGAGCGTTTTATGCCGGCTGAATCATGCTGCCGATGCACATGCAGCAGCGTGGGGTAGTACAGCGATAAAAAGCGCCAGTCGCGGCCATGCACACTGCTGTCGCTGATAACAAAGGGCAGGAGCCGGAAATGACGGGTATGCTTGGCATAATTTTTCTTTTGTGAATAAAGGGGAAAAAGAATCTGAAGCTCGCGGCGCTCTTCGCTTTTATATTTTTTGAACAGGGGCCACAGGTTGATGTTTTGCCCGCGGGTAATGCCAAAATCAAAAGACAACTGCTTTTTCGACAGGCTGTCGTTCTGCGAAAAAACAGGCACGATTGCCAGCAGCAGTATTAAAAGAGAAGGTAAATATTTGAACCTTGGGTAACGCATGTTCTGCAGAGACCGCTGTGAGTAGGGATTATTTAAAGCTTTGCATGTCGCAAAGTTTTTTATAAGTGCCGTTTAATGCCAACAACTGGGCATGATTACCACGCTCTATAATTTCGCCGTTGTTCATCACAATAATTTCGTCGGCATTGGCAATGGTGGATAAGCGATGTGCAATCACCACGCTGGTTCTGTTTTTCATCAGGTTGGCCAGGGCTTCCTGCACCAGCTTTTCGCTCTCGGTATCGAGCGCCGAAGTAGCTTCGTCAAGAATGAGAATGGAAGGATTTTTTAATACGGCCCGGGCTATGCTCAGGCGCTGGCGCTGCCCGCCGCTCAGCTTGCCGCCTCGGTCGCCAATGAGCGTATCGTAGCCATTGCTGAGCTGTGAAATAAATTCATGGGCATTGGCAATTTTAGCCGCCTTTACAATTTCTTCGTGGCTCATACCCGGCATGCCAAAGGCAATGTTGTTGTAAACGCTGTCGTTAAACAATACGCTTTCCTGTGTCACCACCCCAATGTGCCGGCGCAGGCTTTCCAGCTTCAGGTGCTTGATGTCGGTGCCATCAATGGCCAGCACGCCTTTATCGCTTTCGTAAAAACGGCACAGCATGTCGGCCAGCGTGGTTTTGCCGCTGCCGCTCTGGCCTACCAGGGCAATGGTTTTGCCTTTTTCAATCTTCAGGTTAATGTCTTTCAGCACGTAACCCAGGTCGCCTTTTTTATGATAGGCAAACCACAGGTTTTTATATTCAATGGCGGTATCAAACGTTACCAGCTCTTTGGCATGGGCGCTGTCAAAAATCAGGTTGTCGGCATGCAGTATTTTATTGATGCGCTCTTCGCTGGCAACGCCTTTTTGAATGTTGTTGTAAGAAGTGGTGATCTGCTTAATGGGTGGAATCAACTGTGAGGCCAGCCCGAAGTAGGTAATGAACAAGGCTGCCGACAGCTCCTCGGCAAACACCATTTTGCCGCCGATAAACAGGATGAGCATTAAAATACCCATCACAATGGTTTCTGAAAGCGGTGAGCCCAGGTCGGTTTGCCGGTAAACACTTACCGACTGCTGATAAAACGTTTGATTGGTAGTTTCGAATTTTTTCTGCACCGTGCGCTCGGCGGTGAATGCTTTGATCACTTTAAGACCTCCCAGGCTCTCTTCAATAATGCTGATGAGCTGACCCAGGGTTTCCTTGGTTTTGCGCGAGGTGTGTTTCAGCCGTTTTCCAAGCAATGCAATAAACAAGGCGGCAACCGGCAGCAATAACAAAATGTAAAGCGTGAGGGCGCCGCTGATCAAAACCATCAGCCCAACCAGGATAATAATGGTGAGCGGCTCGCGGAAGATCATCTCCAGCGTTTGCATAATGCTCCATTCGATCTCCTGCACATCGGTGGTCATGCGGCTCATCAGGTCTCCCTTCTTTTCTTCGCTGTAATAGCTCAGGGGCAGCTCCAGTGCTTTTTTATGCATGCGGTTGCGCAGGTCGCGCACCACGCCGTTGCGTATGGGCGCTATAAAATACATGGCAAAGTAGCGGCAAACATTTTTAAAAAAAGTGAGTACAAACACGGCGAGGCAAATGTATACCAGCGCTTTGGTTTTGCCCATGGTAACAATAAGCGTAGCCAGGTAATAATTGGAAATGCCCTGGAAATAGCTGGAACTGAGCGAAAACTCAGGTGCGCCGCCAGACAGAATGCTCAGCAGGCTGGCATCGTTATTTTTAAAAATAAGATCGAGAAAAGGGGCAATAAGCGCGAGGGTGGAAGCGGAAAGGACGGCAAATAAAATGTTAAAAGTAATGTTCAGCGCGGTGTAAGCTTTATAGCCGCGGGTGTATTTTAAAACTGAAAACAGCTTTTTCATTAGAATAAGCGAATATACTACAAAAATCTCACTACATTTGTTGTATGGAAAGCCTCAGGCAGCAAAAAGTAAACAAATTACTGGCCAAAGAACTGGCCGAGATCTTCCGGAGCGAAGCCCGCTCGCTGTTCGGCGGAGGCTTTATTACCGTTACCACTGTGAGGGTAAGCCCCGACCTGAGCTCGGCAAAGGTATATGTGAGCATTATGGGCAAGGAAAAAAAAACCGTGTTTAAGCTCATTGAAGACCAGAACCACCTTATCCGCAAGCGCCTGGGCATTATTGTGGGCAAGCAGCTGCGCATTGTGCCCGAGCTGAGCTTCTTTATTGACGATTCGCTGGATTACGCGATGAAAATAGAGGAACTTCTAAAAAAGTAAGCGCTGGATTTTTCGTTTTACATAGCACGGCGTTATTTAATTTCAAAAAAATCAAATAATGCCATTAACATTATCAGCTGGATCAGCATCATTGCCATTGCGGTAACCACCGGTGCCCTCATTGTGATCCTTTCAGCCCTCAATGGCTTGACCGGCACCGTGGCCAATCTTTACAACGTGTTTGAGCCCGATCTTAAGATCACTCTGGCGCAGGGCAAATATTTTTCGGCAGGCTCCGGTTTGCTGGATTCCATCCGGCAGGTGGATGGGGTGATAACCATTTCGCAAACCCTGGGCGATAAGGCGCTGATCAAAAATGGCGAACGTCAAAGCCTGGTATCGGTAAAAGGGATCGATGCCAGCTTTAACCGTATTACCAGGATAGATTCTTCTATTGTGGAAGGGAAATACATGCTGAACGATTCGAGCGAAGCGTACGTGTTGCTTGGCCGCGGCATTGCCAGCCAGCTGCAGATCAATCCCAATGTGTTTGTGAACGAGCTCAGCCTGTTCAGCCCTGTGAGGGGCAAAGCGTCGGCGATTAATCCCATGGATAACATGAACCAGGTGCATTGCATCCCCACCGGTATTTTTTCGCTGAACGATGAATTTGATTTTCAATACGTATTTGTAAACCTGGCCACCGCCAAAAAATTATTCGATTCGCCCGACAAAATAAGCGCTCTCGAAATTCTTTGTGCCAAAGGCAAGGAAAAGGAAGTGCAGCGCGAATTACAGCAAAAACTTGGACCTGCCTTCGTGGTAAAAAACCGCTACCAGTTAAACGATACCCTGTTTCGATCGCTTGAAACTGAAAAGCTGGCCACGTTTATTATTCTTGCCTTTATACTCGTAATAGCCACGTTCAATATCATTGGCGCACTTACCATGCTTATCATCGAAAAGCGCAAGGACATTAAAACATTGTACAGCATGGGTGCCAGCATTACCCTTATCCGCAACATTTTTATGCGCGAAGGTTTTTTAATAAGCGGCATTGGTGCTATTATCGGGCTTTTGCTGGGCCTTGGTGTATGCTGGCTGCAAATGGAGTTTCACCTGGTTAAATTCGGCAATGAGTTTATTATCCCGTATTACCCCATTGAGCTGCAGGCGATGGACTTTGCCTGGATCTTCGGCCTCATTATGCTGATCGGCTTTCTGGCTGCCTTATACCCTGTGCGGGTGTTTACGCGGATGGATCTGGTGAGATAAATTCAAAATTAAAGATTCACCCTTCGATACAATTTTTCTACCAGATGTTAGACTGCATAGTAGAAAAATCACTCAGGGGACAGTGATTTAAGGCTGAAAATTCAAAGGATAATTATTTGAAAGTTTTGATAGCAGTGTTCTTTCCTCAAGGAATCTAACTCAACTTTTGAATTTTAAATTTTGAATTAGCGTTACATTTCCCACCATTTCGCTTTTATGCCCACATACACACCGCCATCTTTTTTTATTTCGATTGGATATGTTTTCAGGGCAAAAGCTCCGCCCGATGTAGCCTTGCCGCTTTCAAGGTCAAATGAATAACGGTGGAGGGGGCAAATGATCTCATTGGCGGGGCTGCAAAATCCCTTGCTGAGGCTGGCGCCGTTGTGCGGGCATTTATCCTGAACGGCGTACGCTCCTTTGGCTGTACGGGTTACACAAATTTTTTCTCCCTTCAGGTCAAAGGTAAGAAAGGTGCCAAGCTGTGTGTAATTCTCAAACTCGGATTGACTTTCAAATATTTTGATCCAATGAAACATAGAAGTTTTTAGTTATTAGTGTTTAGTTTTTAATAGGTGTTGCCTGGAATGTTTTATTAAATACTAAGAACTAAACCTAATAAAGTTTTTAGTGTTTAGTTTTTAATAGGTGTTGCCGGGCATCTTTTACTAAACACTAAGAACTAAACATTAAAAACTAAATAAGATCGGTCATAGTATAAACGCCTTTCTTATCTTTCAAAAACTCGGCGGCAACCACCGCGCCCAGGGCAAAGCCTTTGCGGTTATGGGCCTTGTGCATAATCTCAATGTCGTCGATCTCAGAGCTGTATTTGATAATGTGAGTACCCGGTACCTCGCCTTCGCGCACATCTTTAATAAACAGGGTGCCGGCATTTTTTTCTTCGATGCTCCAGGCTGTTTTGCGGTCTATGTTTTCAATCACCTGGTTGGCCAGTGTAATGGCGGTTCCGCTGGGCTTATCGAGTTTGTGCACATGGTGAATTTCTTCCATGCTCACATCGTAATCCTCATATTTATTCATAAGCGCTGCCAGGTAGCTGTTTACTTTAAAAAACAGGTTCACACCCAGGCTGAAGTTGGAGGCATAAAAGAGGCTGCCGTTTTGCTGCTGCACATTTTTTTTAATGGCTTCCAGCTGTTCGTTCCAGCCGGTTGTGCCAACCACCACCGGAAGCGAAGCGCCGAGGCAGGCAGCAATGTTGTCGATAACAGTATCGGGCGTGCTGAATTCGATGGCCACGTCAGCCTGTTTGAGATCGGCCGCGGTTAAAGCCGCCCGGTTGTTTCGGTTAATTTTCAATACCACGGTGTGCCCCCTCTTCAGGGCAATGGCTTCAATTTCTTTCCCCATTTTACCATAGCCGAATAATGCAATGTTCATAATAGCTGTTAATTAAAATTTAATTTAAGCGAAAGACCCGTTACGGTTTGAACCCCCAATCCGTTGCGGTAAGTGGCTTGCCATGGATCGATGTGAATGCTCAGGTCGTCGCTTACATCAAAGGTTTTTAAATGCCCGTCCACATTGGCATCGATAATATTAAAAATGTAGATCAGACTCATGCCGATGATGCCAAAATCCCTGTTTTTTCGGTACTGCACTTTGAGCAGCTGCAGCTGCTCGCCGCTGTAACCGCTGGTGTTAATGGTGCTGGCGTCGTCATCGTAAACAGCCACCAGGTTTTTTCGGTAATAGTTATACTCTTTATTGTTGGCAATAAACAAATAGCCAAAGGCGCCCATGCCGGCATAAATAACTGGTATCTTCCAGTATTTGTGATTATAGGCCTGACCCAAACCCGGCAGCACGGCACTCAGTAAAGCGGCGCGGCGCGGCCGCGAGTACAGCTTTTTGCGCGCAGCTTTAGATGCTCTAATGCTGTCGGCCCTTACACTGGCACTGTCTTTTATCACCACCACAGTGTCTTTTTGCTGTGCACATATTTTTTGGGCACAACAAAATACCAGGAAGAAAAATATACCAAGGGATTTTTTCAAGCTACTTTACAATATCGCGTACCAGGGTGTTCCCCAAATCATTATCGAGCGATTTATCCATTTCCCGCATCAGTTCATTAATGTGGATGAGCTCCATCGTATCGTTGATCGGAAGGCTGTTCACACCATGCTTCTCCATGGCATCCATCAGGTATTTTACGGTAAACCGGCTTTCGGTAACACCCGGCTGGTAAACCACATCCTTGTTGGGCTCCGGCCTTACCTCCACCAGTATGCCGGCGGCGGTAAAATCATTCAGGATATTGCGCGCCAGCTTGGCCGGCAGATCGAGCTGGTGAGCGATCTGAACGGCCGTGAGCGCCCGTTCGCCTTTATAAAATTCGCGGGCCACCAGGTTGGCGATCATCAGCGAGATCACTTTTTTATAGCGCACGCTCAGGGTCGAAATTTCATTTTCAAGCTCGTAATTATCCACGTTTTGCCCCGCAAATGCTATTTCAGCGCCAAACAGCACCACATACCAGCTGTACTGCACCCAGATAAAAAACAAAGGCAGCGCCGCAAAGCCCCCGTAAATGGCATTCATCTGGCTGGCGCCGATCTGGAATTTAAGATAAGCCCATTGCAGGAGCTCAAACAAAACGGTAGTGACGACTGCTGCGCTGGCGGCCGACTTAAAGCTGACGCGGGTATTGGGCAGCACAATATAAATGAAGGTGAACAGGCTGGCTACCAGGGCATAGGCCAGCAGCTTCACTAAAAATGTTCCAACAACACCCAGCAGGTGTATGCTGCCTATCTTTGTTTGAATGGCCACAGTAAGCCCCCCGGCTACGATCAGGAAAATAGGACCGATCATCATCACGGTGAGGTAATCGGTAACCTTGCGCACCCAGCTGCGGCCCTTTTTTATTTCCCAAATGTCGTTAAAGCTGGCTTCGATGCTTACCAGTAATTTTAAAACACTCCATAATAACAGCACGGTGCCCACGCCGGCAATAAGGCCGCCCTGCGTACGGGCCAGCAGCGAATCGGCAGATACAAAAGCGTTATCCAGCAGGTCTTTATACTCGGGATAGTTTTTTGAAAGCAGCTCCTGGAGATCTTTTTCGTAGCCAAAACCGGTGGAAATGGCAAAGCCAAGTGCTAGCACGGGCACAATGGAAAACAGGGTGTAAAAGGTGAGCGCCGTGGCTTTGGTAAGGCAATTATCTTCGTGGAAGCCGCGCACTGCCAGCGATAAAATACGCAGCTGCCGGATGAGCGGCGCCTGCTTTTTATCCACTTTATCAAGGCGAATGTGCCAGATCTTTTTTGACACAAAATGCCATGAGTTTTGCAAGACGTTAAGCATTTTTGACATAACAAAACAAAATTAACAAATTATTGAAGGATAATGATATTTTAAATTACCTTCATTGCGTCTTAACTGTTTTTGGCGACCAAATGGAAGGCAACAAACGATACGTTTTTCAGGCGCTGGGTCCTTTGCTGGCCGTATTGGTGTGGCTTTTTGCCGACCTGGACCCCAACAACCGCCAAACCACGCTGATGGCGGGTATTGCCGTTTGGATGTGCACCTGGTGGTTTACCGAGTCGGTGAGCCTTGCCGTAACCGCCCTTATTCCTGTGCTCATGCTGCCAGTGTTGGGCATCAGCGATTGCAAAAGCGTGTCGCAGCAATATACCGACAGCATTGTATTTTTATTCATCGGCGGTTTTATGCTGGCCTTTGCCATCGAAAAATGGGATTTGCACAAGCGCATTGCATTGAAGATCCTTTCGGTGGTGGGCACCAGGCCATCCACCGTTCTGTTCGGCGTAATGCTCTCCACTTATCTGGTCAGCAACTGGATCAGCAATACGGCCACTACCATGATGTTGTTTGGCGCCGTGTTTGCCCTGATTCAGGAAACCAAGCATTATATCGAAAAAAACGCGGGTAATTTTGCCGCTGCACTGCTGCTGGGCCTGGCCTTTGCCGCTACTATTGGCGGGCTGGCCACACCGGTGGGCACACCACCCAACATGTATTTTTTTAAAGCCTATAAGCAGGCTTTTCCCGAAAATACCGACCTTAATTTTTTAAAATGGAGCGCCATCGGTTATCCCATCTCTTTTTTGTTTTTACTGTTCACGTTTGCCACGCTCAATATTTATTTTTTGAGGAAAAAGGTGACGCTCAACATCGATAAATCTTTTTTTAAAACCGCGTACCAATCGCTGGGTAAATTTTCGTGGGAAGAAAAATGGGTGTTCGGTATTTTCATCGCCTGCATCTTGATGTGGTTTACGCGGGCCGATATTGATTTTGGTTCCTATGTATTTAAAGGCTGGAACCGTATTTTTATTGTGCCAAAGTATGTAGACGATGCTTTTGTGGCGCTGCTGGCGGCGGTTCTGCTGTTTCTCATTCCTTCGCGCAAAAACAGGGGAGAGGCGCTGCTGGTGTGGGACGATGCTAAAAAACTGCGCTACGATATTATTTTAATGTTCGGCTCGGGCTTTGCGCTGGCCTACGGTTTTGAAATAACGGGCCTCAGCAGCTGGCTGGCTACCAGCCTGGGGGTGCTTAAGGGCGTTTCGCCCCTGCTCATCATCCTGGGTATTTGTGTGATCATTACCATCATCAGCGAGTTTGCCTCCAATATTGCCAGCATACAGCTGGCCATACCGGTAATGATTGCCCTGCAAAAAGACCTGGATGTGCCTCCGCTTTTGATCATGATGCCTGCCACCTTTGCGGCTTCGATGGGTTTTATGCTTCCGGTAGCCACCGCCGCCAACACGATTGTATTCGGCACCCGCGAAATACAGATGCGCGATATGCTGCGCGTGGGCATTGTGCTTGATATTGCCGGCATCCTCATCATTTCCATATTGTGTTACCTGTACCTGGCTTAAAATCAAATGATCGTTGCAAAAAATATTTATAAAAAATTCAACTCACTCGAGATCCTGAAGGGGGTTGATCTCGAGATCCGGAAGGGAGAAATTGTTTCCATTGTAGGCTCTTCGGGAGCCGGTAAAACCACCCTGCTTACCATTTTAGGCACACTCGACCGGCCCACACAGGGAACGGTGAGCATCAACAACGAAGAGCTTTCTGCTCTCAGCGATAAAAAGCTGGCGGCTTTCCGTAACCGGAACATCGGTTTTGTATTCCAGTTCCACCAGCTGCTGCCCGAATTTACCGCCATTGAAAATGTTTGTATTCCGGCTCTTATTGCACGCACCTCTAAAAAAGAAGCCGAAAAAAGAGCAGAAGAGCTGCTCGAACTGTTTGGTTTGCAGCACCGCATCCATCATAAGCCCTCTGAGCTGAGCGGTGGTGAGCAGCAGCGCGTGGCAGTGGCCCGGGCGCTGATCAATAAGCCCAGCGTGGTGTTTGCCGATGAACCCAGCGGTAATCTCGACAGCGCCAATGCCGAGGAGCTGCATAAATTGTTTTTCACCCTGCGCGATAATTTTGATCAAACGTTTGTGATTGTTACACACAATACCGAGCTGGCGAAAATGGCCGACAGAATACTGTTAATGCGCGACGGGAAGATTGTGAGCTGAACCGGCGGGTGCAACTTTAAGATTTTACTTTACATTTTATATTCTTACTTTTGCTTTTATGATTTATAACTGGACTAAAGAAGAAATTCTTGACATATACAATACGCCTTTACTTGAACTTATTTCAAAAGCCGCCGAAGTGCACAAGCAACACCATAAGGTGGGCGAAGTGCAGGTAAGCTCGCTGCTTTCTATCAAAACCGGGGGATGCCCCGAGGACTGCGCTTATTGCCCGCAGGCGGCCCGCTATCACACCGAAGTGAAGGTGCATAAGCTGATGGGGGTGGACGAGGTAAGCACTTGTGCCGATAATGCAAAAGCCGGCGGCGCCAGCCGCATGTGCCTGGGCGCTGCCTGGCGCGAGGTGCGCGATAACCGCGACTTTGAGAAGGTGCTGGATATGGTGAAGGTTATTAACAGCAAGGGCCTTGAAGTGTGCGCCACGCTGGGCATGGTTACCGAAGAGCAGGCCCGCAAGCTGGCCGATGCCGGGTTGTATGCCTACAATCACAACATCGATACCTCCGAAGAAAATTACAACAGCATTATTTCCACCCGCACTTACGACGACCGCTTAAATACCATCCACAACATCCGCAAAGCCGGACTTACGGTTTGCTCGGGCGGTATTATAGGCATGGGCGAAAGCGCCGAAGACCGCATTGGCATGCTGCACACGTTAAGCATCCTGAGGCCGCAGCCCGAAAGCGTACCCATTAACGCCCTGGTGGCTGTGGAGGGTACGCCCCTGGCCGATCAGCCGCCGGTGCCCATTTGGGACATGGTGCGCATGATTGCCACCACCCGTATTGTGCTGCCTAAAACTGCTGTGCGCTTAAGCGCCGGCCGCTTAAGCATGAGCATGGAAGGACAGGCCCTGTGTTTTATGGCGGGCGCCAACTCTATTTTTGCGGGCGATAAATTATTGACCACTCCCAACCCAAAATACAACGAGGATATGGAGATGTTTAAGATCCTTGGCCTGAGCCCGAAGAGAGCCTTTGCGGACAGGCCGGTTGAAGAAGAACTACACCACTAGCGATGTCTGACAGGAACATACCTTCTCACCTGCTTAAGGCGCTTACAGAGCGCCAGCAAAAAGGTATGTTGCGCCGGCTGGCCATCCATTTTCCCGAAATTGATTTTTGCAGCAACGATTACCTGGGTTTTTCGAAAACAGGCTTGCTCAAATATAAGCTGCAGACTACCAGCTACACCTCGGCGCATTACGGCTCCAGCGGCTCACGGCTCATCAGCGGCAATACACAGTTTACAGAGGAGGCTGAAAAGCAGATTGCGATGTTTCACCACGCCAAAAGCGCGCTCATCTTCAATTCCGGCTACAATGCCAACCTCGGCCTATTGTCATGCGTTCCGCAAAAAGAAGACCTGATCCTTTACGACGAGCTGGTGCATGCCTCTATTCACGATGGAATCCGTTTGGGAAATGCCACGCACTATAAATTCAAACACAACGATGTTAACGCGTTGAAAGACCTGATACAGCGCCACCATACCAATTTTAAAAATATTTTTATTGTGGTGGAAAGCGTTTATTCGATGGATGGCGACCTGGCGCCGCTGCTCGAAATTACCGAGCTGATCAAAACCATGGAGACGGCGTTTTTAATTGTGGATGAGGCGCATGCCATTGGCGTGTTTGGCAACCAGGGCCGCGGCCTTTGCAGTGCGCTTGGCATCGAAAACAAATGTTTTGCCCGCATTTACACCTATGGCAAAGCCATGGGCTGCCACGGCGCGGTGGTGGTGGGCAGCGAAATCCTGAGAAATTATCTTATTAATTTTTCGCGCCCCTTTATTTATACCACAGCGCTTCCCAATTCGTGCGTGGATGCCATTTTGCACGCTTACCAGCTGTTGATAGAAACCGATAACAAGGAGCGCTTGCAGGACAACATTTCTTATTTCTATTCAAAAACATCGGGCATTAAAAATATGATCAAAAGCCAGAGCGCTATTCACAGCCTGGTGCTGGGCGATAATGCCAAAGCCGATAAGCTGGAGCGTGAGCTGGAGCAGCGCAACATTCACGCCCGCGCTGTAAAAAGCCCAACAGTAAAAGCCGGTACGGAACGCATCCGTTTCTGCATCCACTCCTATAATACGCGGCAGGAAATAGACCAGCTGCTGCCCGTGCTGCTCGACTTTAGCAAATGAAACGTTATTTTGTAACCGGTATTGGCACCGATGTGGGTAAAACTCTGGTATCGGCGGTATTAACCGAGGCATTAACCGCAGACTACTGGAAACCGGTGCAAACAGGCCCGCTGGAGAGCAGCGACAAAAATACCATTCAACACTTGCTTTCCAATTCGCGGTCGGTGTGTTTTAACGAAGCCTACTGTTTTAAAACACCTGCATCGCCGCACCTGGCGGCGGCTTTAGAAAAAGCCGTTATTGATGAGCAAACTATCCGTCTTCCAGCTTCAGGCAACGAATACCTGGTGATAGAAGGTGCCGGTGGGTTGCTGGTTCCCCTAAACGATAAGTTTTTTGTAATTGACCTGGCAAAAAGGCTTGAATGCGAAGTGATTCTGGTATGCCGCAATTACCTGGGCTGCATCAATCACTCCTTGTTGAGCATCGATTACCTGCTGCGGAATAATTTTAAGATCAGGGGCCTTGTGCTCAATGGCACCTTCGATCCGCTGGTAAAAACAGCCATTCTTAATTATGCGGATATTCCTTTGCTGGCCGAGCTGCCGGATGTAACCACAGTAAATAAAGAAAGCGTACTGCAGCTTTCAAAAAACATCCCTGTAAATTTATTTTAAGTGAATATTGTAGAAAAAGATCAGGCCTTTGTGTGGCATCCTTTCACACACCAGCTTACTGCCCGGCCACCCATAAATATTGTAAAAGGCGAAGGTGTTTGTTTTTTTGACGAGCAGGGGAATAAGTTTATCGACGCTATTTCGAGCTGGTGGGTAAACCTGCACGGCCACTGCCATCCGTACATTTCTAAAAAGGTAAGCGAGCAGCTGTTTCAATTGGAGCACTCTATTTTTTCTGATTTTACCCACGTTACCGCCGTTGCCCTGGCCGAGCGTCTGTTAAAACATCTCCCTGAAAACCAGTCGCGCATTTTTTATTCCGACAATGGTTCCACTGCGGTAGAAGTGGCGTTAAAAATGGCCCTGCAGTACTGGCACAACCAG
This sequence comes from Bacteroidia bacterium, assembly GCA_044221905.1. Taxonomy (GTDB): domain Bacteria; phylum Bacteroidota; class Bacteroidia; order B-17B0; family Aurantibacillaceae; genus Aurantibacillus. Next base: position 165,072 of record JBGAOE010000007.1, on the reverse strand, counting down.
GGCAAGCAAAAAAAAACGTTTATTGCCTTCGAAAATGCCTATCATGGCGATACGTTTGGCGGCATGAGCGTGGGCGCCCGCAATGTGTTTAATAATGCGTTTGAAAACCTGCTGTTTGAGGTAGTGCATCTTCCGGTGCCTACTTTACAAAACATAGAAAAAGTTAAACACCAATTCCTGCAGCTTGTGAATTCAGGTGCCGTGGCGGGATTTATTTTTGAGCCGCTGGTACAGGGCGCTTCGGGCATGCTGATGTATGATGCCGCATTGCTGGATGAGCTCATGGCCCTGTGCCGGAAAAATAATATCATCACCATTGCCGATGAGGTGATGACCGGCTTTGGCCGCACCGGTAAATTTTTTGCCAGCGATCACCTTCAGTACAAGCCCGATATTTTATGTCTGAGCAAAGGCCTTACCGGAGGCTACATGCCATTGGGAGTTACCAGCTGCAGTGCTTTTATTTACGAGGCGTTTCTGGATGCCGACAAAACCAAAACATTTTTTCACGGGCATAGTTATACAGCCAACCCAACAGCCTGCAGCGCGGCGCTGGCCAGCATGGACCTGATGGAACAAGCCGATACCTGGCACCGGATAGAAATGATTGAAACGATGCACATGGATTTTATGAAAAAAATCCAATCGCATGCTGCTCTTAAAGCGGTGAGAACGCTGGGCACTATTATTGCGTTTGAACTGAACACATCTGACCGCACCCATTATCTGAATAATGCTGCGGAGCCAATAGCGGGCTTTTTCCTGGAAAGGGGTATTTTATTACGGCCGCTGGGAAATATTTTTTACCTCATTCCACCCTATGTGATCAGCAAAGAGCAGCTGGCGTTTATTTACAGCACTATCGAGGAGTTTTTAGGATGATCTTTTTCTTCGCATCCATTTATCGAGCTGCCAGGTAAGCCAGCCGCTGCCAATGCCAATGGCCATACTGCCCAGTACATCGCCCGGGTAGTGCATGCCCAGGCGCATGCGCGAATAACCCACAAAGCCGGCATACGCATAAGCAGGCACGGCTATGTACCATTTTTTGTAAGTGAAGCTCAGCGCTGTGGCAGTGGCAAAAGCTGCGGTGCTGTGCCCGCTGGGAAAGGAATATGTTTCTGAATGATCGCGGGCGGTAATATCGGCCGGATAACGGGCATAGGGCCTTTCGCGCTGGATGCCATACTTTAATCCGGTGCTGATGCCCATGGCCAGGCAAAGGGCAATGGCACTTTTGCAACCGCTGCGCATCAGCTCTTTATCTTTTTTTAAATAACCGTGGGTCCAAATGGCAAAAGGGCTGATAGCCGCAACAGGATAGGTGGAGGCCGAAAGCCCTTTCATACCGCTGTCCCAGGCCGGCATGCTACCGCGGTTTATTGTTTTTAAAAGATCCACTTCCGCTGTTTGCCCGTTTAAAACAAACAGGTTCAGAAGGCAGACCAGCAGCACAATAAATTTTTTTCCGGGAGCTGTCATTGCTTTTGCACTAAATTAAAAACTCCCGGCGGTGTTGCGGGAGTTTTTTATGGATTGCGTTTATAGAATACGTTTATGATTGAAAAAGCGGATACTTTGCCATCATGGTATTCACTTTCTTTTTGATCTTTGCCAGCTCTTTGGCGTTGTCTTTGTTTTTAAGCACGGCGTCAATCAGCTCCACAATCTTTGCGCAGTCTTTTTCCTTAAGCCCGCGGGTGGTAATGGCTGGTGAGCCAATACGGATGCCCGAAGTCACAAAGGCCGATTTGTCGTCAAAAGGCACCATGTTTTTATTTACGGTGATGTTTACCTGCTCCAGCGCTGCAAGTGCCTCTTTACCGGTAAGGTTTTTATTGCGCAGGTCTATCAAAAACATGTGATTATCGGTGCCGCCCGACACAATGTTGTATCCCAAATCTTTAAAAGCTTTGGCCATGGCCTGCGAATTTTTAACCAGTTGCACGCAGTAATGCATGTACTCGTCGGAAAGTGCTTCGGCGTAGGCCACCGCTTTGGCGGCAATTACGTGCTCCAGCGGGCCGCCTTGTATGCCCGGGAAAACGGCCATGTCCAGCAGGTTGCTCATCATTTTTATTTCGCCTTTCGGGGTTTTTTCACCAAACGGGTTTTCAAAATCCTTGCCCATCATAATCATACCACCGCGCGGACCGCGCAGTGTTTTGTGGGTGGTGGTGGTTACAATGTGGCAGTGCGGCAGCGGGTCGCTTAAAATGCCGCGGGCAATCAAGCCGCTGGGGTGAGAAATATCGGCCAGCAGAATGGCGCCCACCGAGTCGGCAATTTTGCGCAGCTTGGCATAATCCCAATCGCGCGAATAAGCGCTGGCACCGCAAATGATCATTTTTGGCTTTTCGCGTTGTGCAATTTCACCGATCTTATCAAAATCAATACGCCCGGTTTCGCGCTCCACACCGTAAAAAGTGGCGCGGTAAAGCTTGCCCGAGTAGCTTACCGGCGAACCGTGCGTTAAGTGCCCGCCGTGCGACAGGTCAAAACCCAGGATGGTATCGCCGGGCTTCAGGCAGGCCAGCATTACAGCGGCATTGGCCTGAGCGCCCGAGTGCGGCTGAACGTTCACCCATTCGGCGCCAAACAGCTCCTTGGCGCGGTCAATGGCCAGCTGCTCAATTTTATCAACCACCTCGCACCCGCCATAGTAGCGCTTAAAGGGCAGGCCTTCGGCGTATTTATTGGTAAGCACGCTGCCCATGGCCTGCATCACCTGGTTGCTCACATAATTTTCGCTGGCAATCAGCTCAATGCCGGTGGTTTGACGGTGCTGCTCTTCTTTAATTAATTTAAAAACGGTGGTGTCTCGTTTGATCATGATCGGAAGGATTTATTATATAATTTTTCTGAAGCCAATAAAATCAGGCATAGGATGGGGGACTGCATGATTCCCAACAGCCACCTGCTCAGCGTATATTCATCGTCCTGCAGGCGGTTATTGATAAAGTAGCCGTAAACCATCGAAACGCCGGCTAAAAATAATAAAATCAGGTAAGAATAAATAAGAAAGCGGCTTAATTTTTTTTGAGCGCTTAATTGTTTTACGGCAGCATAGCTCAGGCCAAAAAAAAGCAGCACCGATAAAAGGGTGTAAGCGTATTTGGAATAATACAGAACCTCGTACGAAAAGCGGGTGAAAAACCGCATGGAGAGCGGAACGGGCAGGGTAGTGTGCCCATAGTACTTTTCATACATAATGTTGTTGAGGTTCACAAAAAAAAACTCCCTTATATAGCCCAGCAGCCAAAAGAGAAATAAAAAACAAAGCAGCCACCGGATTTTCATGAGCGGCCGCCGGTGGATTTAAGTGAGAATTTTTGTACCCATATCACCCACAGCAGGAAAATAAAGGCATACACCAAAAAAGTAAAGGTGTAGGTATGGTTAAAGCTGAGGCTTTGGGGCCAGTAGTAGGCAATGAGTGTGAGGGAAATAACGCGAACGAGGTTTAAAATATGAATGGCAACAATGCCAACGGGAATAAACCAAAGCTTGCTTTTTTGGTGGCCAGGGTAGGCAATAATAAACACCGAAAACAGGGTAAAAAGCGTAATGGCATTGCAGTTGGAGCCCACCCAAACGCCGTTGGATCCGTCGATGCCCACCACCTGGAAGTCGTGCGTGTTAATGGTGTAAAAGGTTTTGTACCCAAGGCCTTTTAATACAAGGTCGGTAACCCAAACAATGCTGCTGATAAAATTCTGGTCGTAATAGGTATACCGTTTTACCACGAACTGGTAAATGAGGTAAAGAAGCCCGTAAAGTAAAGCGGAAGTGACAATGAATCGGACAAAGGCGTTTTCTTTCATCAAAGCCTTCATGGTGTGTCCGGATTAGATAGCGCTGCTTTTCCGGCGCAGGTCTATTATTTTTTTAGCGCCCAAAAGGGCACCTGCAACAATAAGGAAAATAACACCGTTATCGGCAGGGATACAAGGCGGCGGCCAGCAAACAGGGCCCCCGGTTGGCGGCGGCGGAGGTGCAGCAAGCAACACAGAGTTACCGCAGGCAACAAGAACAATAACAACGGCGTATTTAAAATTTTTCATGTTGAGACCATAAAGGTATAAATAAAATTAAATTAAACAAAATCAGCATAAAACTTTATATTTGTTAACTGTTAAATTATTGTGCCATCCAACTTTATAAATAACTCCCCAACCCTTAAAAAACAGACGATTGTCTCCCAAAAAGATCTCAATGTTTTAATTCGCGTACTCAAATACAACTGGTGGATCCCCCTGGTGATCCTGCCTGTTTTTTACGCTTTGGGCACCTTTTATGTTTACCGCCTCACCAGCATTTACCGGGTTTCCACCGAGTTTTTACTTAAGGTAAACGACAGCTATTACCAGAACAACGTATTGAACGATGCCAATTTTTACAGCATGAGCGGTTCTTACGTGGATAATGTGAACGAGCAGCGGATCATTAAATCGTATGACCTTTCGGAGCAGGTGGTACGCAAGCTGCTCGACCGGATCCAGGTTTCCTATTTTATTGTTGGCAAAGTGAGGAAAACCGAGCAGTTTAGCGGCATCCCCTTCACCATTCATGTCAGCTCCATTAACGACGAGCATTACGAACGGATGTTCGACTTCAGGATTGTTGATTTTGACAATTACGAGATCACTTTTGAGACCGACGGAGCGCGGGAAGTAAAACAGGGCAAGTTTGACAAGCCGCTTATTGATCCCAAGCTGGTGCTTTTGGTAAGCCGCAACGAGAATTTTTCGCCCGAGAAGCTGAAAGACCTCAAGGAGATCTTTTACCAGTTTTCCATTCACAGCAAGGATTACTGGATCTCGAGCCTCCAGGGCAATCTTACGGTCGAAAATCCTGATTACACCAACGTGCTGAAGGTATCGCTTACCGACGTGCTGCCCGAAAGGGGGGTGCTGATACTGGATACGCTGAACAGCGCTTATGCCGCCGGAAAGCTCAAAACCAAATTTGAGCTCAACGAGCGCACCATCAATTACATCGATATACAGCTTGATCAGATCTCGTATTCGCTTAAAAGCATAGAGGATACGATGCAGAACTACAAGGAGAAGAAAGAGATCATAGACCTGGAGTGGGAGCAGGGCGATTTTTTAGCTAAAATAGGTACCTACGACGGTCAAAAATCAATGCTGCAGCTGCAAATTGATGCGTTGAACGATCTTGAAAAATACATTGTGGAAGACAAGGACCCCCAGTTTTTACCCCCCAATATTATGGTGGTTGAAAAAACGGGCTTCATGAACCAGGCAGTAACCGAATTATATTCCAAGCAGATTGAGTTGAACAAAACCTACAGTGTGGCTAAGGAAAACAACCCGCTGATCACCGAGCTGAAATCGACCATTAAAAAAATAAAGCAGGACCTGCTTATTTACATTAATAATACGCGCACGGCTACCAGCAAACAAATTGATAACCTGAACAAGGAGATACTGAACTATATCAATGAGGCCAAGCTCATTCCCCGCAAGCAGCGCGAAATTCTTAACATTCAGCGCAAGAGTGCGGTAAACGAGCAGCTCTACAACTTTTTGCTTGAGAAAAAAGCCAACACCAAAATTGCACGCGCCAGTATTGTGCCCGATGTTAAGATCATTGAGGCACCCCGCAATGTTGGCATTGACTCGCCCGACAAGCCGGCCAAACAAAAACAGTTTCTTTCATTCGGCTTGCTGGCCTCTATTCTTATTGTGGTGATCAGGGCGGTGTTTTATTCTAAAATAAAAACAGCCGATCACCTGAAGGAGCTTACGGACCTGCCGCTGATAGGAGTGCTGCCCTTTGTAAAGGATGCTGAAAGCGAAGGCATTATTGTGGAGCAAACGCCCACGGCGCTTATTTCGGAAGCATTCCGCAATTTCAGAACCAACCTGCAGTATGCCAATATTGATGTAAATGCCAAAACCTACCTGGTTACCTCGTTTTTACCGGGCGAGGGTAAAACCTTTACCAGCTCTAACCTGGCGGCCATACTGGCCAAAAGCGGCAAACGCACGGTATTGATAGAGCTTGACCTTCACAAGCCCCGCGTGTATAAACGTTTTGGCCTGGCGCCGCAAACAAAAGGCATTACCACCTGCATTACCGGGCAAAGCACTTACGAGGAAATAGTGTCGGCAACCCATATCAATAATTTGTTTTGTATTTATGCAGGCCCCATTCCGCCCAATCCATCGGAGTTTGTACTGTCGGTAAAAATGAAGGAAATACTCGATCGCGCCAAGGCCGAATTTGATTATGTAATTGTGGATACCCCGCCCGCCGGCCTGCTTTCTGATTCCCTGTACCTTATCCAGCACGTGGATGCTTCAATATTTGTATTAAATACCCGCACCAGCAATAAAAAGGTGATCAGCTTTATTGAAAACGTCATAGAGGCCAATAAGCTCAAAAATGTGCTCCTGCTGCTCAACGGCGTATCGCGCGCCAAACGCAAGTACTATTACCAGGGCTATGGTTATAGCTATGGCTACGGTTATGGTTACGGCTATGGCTACGGTAAAGGCTATAAATAGGCTTTTGGCGGGTAAAAAAGGCCGCAAACGAATTGCGGAAACTACTTGTTTTTTATCTTAAAGTGCATATATTTGCATAATAATTGAGTACTTTTATTACTCAAATTATGATTGAAACCCTCATATCGTCCAAAACCAGGATCAAGCTTTTGCTGAAATTCTTTTTGAACAGCAAAAACACAGCTTATTTACGCAATCTGGAAGACGAATTTGGAGAATCCACCAACGCCATACGTATTGAACTGAACCGTTTTGAAAAAGCCGGTTTTCTGGAGTCGTTTGCCGAAGGCAACAAAAAGCTGTTTACTGTAAACACCAAACACCCCCTGTTTAAGGATATTAACCGCATTATTATGAAAATAGTGGGGCTTGAATATGTGGTGGATTACGTGTTGCAGCGCATTGGCGACCTGGACAAGGTATACCTGGTGGGAAAAATGGCACAGGGGCAGGACACGGGAATTATTGACCTGGTGCTGGTGGGCGACAATCTGAACAAAACATTTTTGATAGAGCAGATAGAAAAAGCGGAGAAAAAAATTGATAAGAAGATCCGGTACGTGCATTACGGGGTAAACGAGTTTGACCTGGCTAAAATTAAGGAGCCGGGCATGCACCCGTTGCTGATCTGGAGCAAGTAAGAGAGAAATTATAAATTATAAATTTTGAATGATAAATTACCCCAAGCTAGTTTATTAATTTAAAATTTAACATTTATCATTCCAAAACTCGGCTGTGACTGAGGAGGCGAAGCCATGAGGAAATTATAAATTTTAGAGTATAAATGTTGAACTAGATCATTTAAAATTTATCATTCAACATTCATCATTCCCAAAATGTCCTGGCACGCCATATACGTAAGCTCCCGCACCGAAAAAAAAGTGGCAGAAATTCTGGTGTCGAAAAAGATAGAGAGTTATGTGCCGCTCGTGAAAACCATGCGGCAGTGGAGCGACCGTAAAAAAATGGTGGAGCTGCCGTTGCTGAACGGCTATGTGTTTGTAAACATCAACCCTTCGCAAACCGATACGGTGCTTCAAACCCGTGGCGTGGTGAGCTTTGTGAAAAGCGAGGGAAAAATAGCGCTGGTAAGGGATATTGAAATAGACCGCCTGAAGCAGCTCGTAAGCCTTGGCTACCAGCTTGAGGCGGGCGGCATCAAAAAAGAATACAAAGAGGGCGAACGGGTAAAAATAAGCTCGGGCGTGCTGAAGGGGATTGAAGGTTATGTGGTGGACGGATCGGAGCAAAAGCAGATAGAAGTGCTGCTGGAAAGCATTGGCCAGTGTATTCGGGTAAAGCTTCCCGGCGAATTATTATTAAGCGTATCGTAGCATGATTGTAATAGTGGATTATGGCATTGGCAACCTGGCCTCGGTGCTGAACATGTTTAAAAAAATCGGTGTAAAAGAGGCGGTTGTTTCTGGCCAGGAGGAGACGCTGGCAAAAGCGTCGAAAATACTGCTGCCCGGCGTGGGCGCTTTTGACGGAGGCATGGGCAATCTCGAAAAATCGGGTCTGATACCCATGCTCAATAAAAAAGTGCTGGCAGAAAAAGTGCCTGTTTTGGGCATATGCCTTGGCATGCAAATGCTCACACAAAAAAGCGAAGAGGGCCAAAAAGCCGGGCTTGGCTGGATTGATGCCGAGACAAAAAAATTTAACCCGCCGGCCGAACTGAAGCTGAAAGTGCCGCACATGGGCTGGAATTATATTAAGGTGCAGCGGCCTAACCCGCTGATTGAAACCGACAGTAAAAGCCGTTTTTATTTTGTGCACTCGTATTATGTAACCTGTTTTGATGAAAAACAATCGCTGGCTACCTGCAACTTCGGGTCGGACTTTACCTGCATGGTGAATAAAGACAATATATTCGGCGCCCAGTTCCATCCGGAAAAAAGCCTGAAGTTTGGCATGAAGGTGCTTGAGAATTTTGCGAAACTATAAGGTTAATTCAAAATTTAAAATTCAACATTCAAAATTATAGCTCCTTGGCTCTCAAACGCATCATACCCTGTTTGCTTTACGACGGAAGCGGCCTGGTGAAAACCGTTAAGTTCAAAAACCCGTCCTATATCGGCGACCCTATCAATGCCATTAAGATATATAATGACAAGGAGGTGGACGAGCTTATCCTGATAGATATTAACGCCTCGAAACAAAAACGCAGGCCCAACTTTGATAAAATTGCCGACATGGCCGGCGAGGCATTTATGCCTTTTGCCTACGGCGGCGGCGTAAAAACCTATGAGGATTTTGCAACGCTGTATAAGATCGGCGTAGAGAAAGTGGTTGTCAACTCCCTCATACAGGAAGATACAGCTGTTATAAAAAAAGTGATTGATCATTACGGCGCCCAGGCAGTGGTGGGTTGTATTGATTTTAAAAAACCCATGTTTGGTACAAAAGCGCCCTTTTCGTATCTCGGCAATAAAATAAAGCTGTCGCTCACCGATTATGCCCGGTACCTGGCGGGTGAGGTTGGCGTGGGCGAGCTGATGCTGTACAGCGCCGATAATGATGGCACTTGGGAAGGATATGATTACGAAACAACCGCGCAGGTGTTAAATGCAGTGGATGTGCCGCTAATAGCCTGCGGCGGCTGCGGCAGCATTGATCATCTTAAAAAAGTACTGTACGACGTAAATGTGAATGCCGCTGCCATAGGCAGCATGGCGGTTTACAGCAAAAAGGGCATGGGCGTGCTTATTAATTTTCCTAACCGCAACCAGGTAATCATCGAATAATTTATGAGCGAACGCGAACATTGGGACTTAGTTGTTAAACCCCACTCCAAGTGGTACGATTTGCGCCTGCGCGAAATATTCCGCTATAAAGACCTGCTGCTGCTGTTTGTGCGCCGCGATTTTGTGGCGCTGTATAAACAAACCATCCTGGGGCCGCTCTGGTTCTTTATCCAACCGGTTATCACTTCGCTTACCTTTACTGTAATTTTTGGCAACCTGGCTAAAATCTCCACCGATGGCCTGCCGCAGATTTTATTTTACATGTGCGGCGTAACGCTTTGGAACTATTTTTCAGATACACTTACCAAAACCTCGGAGACCTTTAGCGCCAATGCCAATATTTTTGGCAAGGTGTATTTTCCGCGCATGATCGTGCCGCTGTCCATTGTGGTTTCCAACCTGATCAAGCTCGGCGTGCAGTTTTTATTATTTATTGCCGTGTGGGGGTTTTACCTGCTGCGCGGGGCCCAAAACCTGCATCCCAACAGCACCCTCTGGCTGGTGCCTTTTCTTATCATCGTTATGGGATTTTTGGGACTGGCCTTTGGCATTATTATTTCTTCGATGACCACCAAGTACCGCGATCTGAAATTTTTGGTGGTGTTTGGCGTTCAGCTGATGATGTATGCCTCCCCCATTGTTTATCCCTTATCCACCGTGCCCGAAAAATACAAGTGGCTGATTGTGGCTAACCCGGTTACCAGCATTATCGAAGCTTTTAAGTATGCATTTTTAGGTGTTGGTGAGTTCAGCTGGTTTTACCTCTCTTACAGCCTGGCCTTCACATTTGTATTACTTGTGTTCGGGCTGATCGTATTTCACCGTGTCGAAAAATCATTTATGGATACCGTATAGCCAGTTACTATGAGCAGCACCGTATTAAAAGTTGAAAATATATCCAAGCAGTACAGACTGGGACAACTGGGCACCGGAACCATTTCTCATGATTTGAACCGGTTTTGGGCTAAACTAAGAGGCAAGGAAGACCCTTATTTAAAAATAGGGGATGTAAACGACCGAAGCCAGGCAGGCGGCAGCGACTATGTATGGTCGCTCAGGGATATTAACTTTGAGGTGAAGCAGGGCGAAGTGCTTGGTATTATTGGCAAAAACGGTGCCGGCAAATCAACGCTTCTGAAAATTCTCTCGCAGGTAACAACGCCTACCACCGGCGAGGTAAAAGTAAAGGGTAGGATTGCCGCCCTGCTCGAAGTGGGCACCGGTTTTCACCAGGACCTGAGCGGGCGCGAGAATATTTTTTTAAACGGCGCCATTTTGGGCATGACCAAGCCCGAGATAAAAAGCAAGCTCGACGAGATTGTTGATTTCAGCGGCATTGCCAAATACCTGGATACGCCTGTAAAACGTTATTCATCGGGCATGCTGGTACGCCTTGGCTTTGCCGTGGCGGCTCACCTGGAGCCCGAGATACTGATTGTGGATGAGGTGCTGGCGGTGGGCGATGCCGAATTCCAGAACAAGTGCATTGGCAAAATGAAGGATGTAAGTGGGCAGGGAAGAACCGTGTTGTTTGTGAGCCATAATATGGCCAGCATTAAAGAGCTGTGCACTAAGGGTATTCTTTTGAACCAGGGCAGGATTGAGAAAATAGATTCGGTGGCAAATGTGATCAATTATTACCAGGGAATGGTAAAAATGGAGTCCGTTGTTTTTCCCGATCGTGATCTGAAGCCAATCGTTAAAATAAATTCATGGATCGAACAACTCTGGTTTGAAGACCGGCAAGGCGAAGTGAAAAACAATTTTGAAATAGGATCGGAGTTTAATGTTGTTGCCAGGTACAATTCAAAGGGGTTTGAAAATATTGCAAATTTTACGATTGCATTTGCCATTGTGAGTATTACCGGCGAATGTGTTGCCGATCTTACCAATATTTGCGTAAATGGATACAAAAATACGTTTCCAAAAAGTGGAAGCGTTAAATGCACTGTTCCCAAATTAATGCTTAACGAAGGGAGCTATAAGCTGAACGCTTTCATTTCCATCAATAACATCGATCAGTACTGGATTAAGGATGTGGTGGGATTTACCGTTGAAAAAGCAGATTATTTTGGCACTGGCATACTGCCGCATCCCAACGATGGCTTTATGATCATGGATCAAACATGGGTTAATTATTAAATTATGTGTGGCATAGCAGGCATATGGCGGTTTAATGGCGTGGTGGCGCACAACGAAATAAAGGCGTTTACCGACAGCATGTATCATCGCGGGCCGGATGGGGCAGGCTATGAGCTGCTGGAGCAGGACCATGTTGCGCTCGGCCACCGCAGGCTTTCCATTCTCGACCTGAGCGAGGCCGGCAAGCAGCCTATGTATAGCAGCGATAAGCGTTATTGCATCACCTACAACGGCGAAGTGTATAACTTTATCGAGATTCGCCGGGAGCTGGAAGGACTTGGCTTTACATTTAAAACAGGCACCGACACCGAAATTATCCTTGCGGCATTCCGCCAGTGGGGCAACGCGTGCTTTAAAAAATTCAACGGCATGTGGGCCATCGGCATCTGGGATGGTGCTGAAAAAACATTGCTGCTGTGCCGCGACCGCTTTGGCGTAAAGCCGCTGCACTATACTTTTTCGGCCGGCAAACAGTTTGCCTTTGCCTCCGAAACGGTAGCTTTTAAACACCTTAGCGGCCATAGGCACCAGATACATGCCGGTAATTTTATGTATGCCATGCAGGATATGGCTACAGTAGAGGCCATGGGCCACAGCATTTACGAAAATATTTTTCAACTGCTGCCAGGCCATTTTATAAAACTGAACGTGCACACCGGGCAAATTAAACAGCAACGCTGGTGGCATACTTATGAAAACCTGGTTAAAACTCCGCTCAAGTACGAAGAGCAGGTAGAGCAGTTTTACGAGCTCTTTAAGGATGCCTGCAAACTGCGCATGCGAAGCGATGTGCCCATTGCATCGGCCTTGAGCGGCGGCATGGATTCCTCTTCGGTGTATTGCATGCTTCATCACCTGATGTCGCAAAGCGGTGATAAGGAACGGATTGGCAGCAACTGGCAAAAGGCATTTGTCGGCATTTTTCCAGATACGCCGGTGGATGAGAAAAAATACGCTGACGAAGTGATCAATTACATTGGCGTGCCCCCGGTGTATGTACCGCCCGATTATAAAAACCTGGTGGATGATGTGATCCGCTACACCAGGCAGATGGATGCCATCACCAACACGCCGATTACTGTAGTGTCGGATATTTATAAGGCCATGCACAACAACGGCATTGTGGTGTCTATGGATGGGCACGGGGCCGACGAGCTTTTGTTTGGCTACGTTAACTCAATAAAAGAAGTTTATTACCAGGCGGTGGCGCAGAGCGATGGGGAGTACGCTGAAGATATTTTAGGCACATATTTAAATACCATTTTTGAACACGACAGGCCGGCCGAAAAAGAAGCTATGATCAAACGCGGAAAACTGATTGGCGATTTTGAAAAACGCCTGCAGCAGCAGAACCCGGCCATTAAATTGCTCAAAACTATCAAGCGGAGCTTAAAACCCGCACCCGCCTTGTTTAACGATGAGCTCAGATCTTCTGCTTGGTTTAATCATACGGGCAACATGCGCCTAAAATCCCTTTCAGACAGGCCTTATAATTTTGCGGGCATGAAGCGCGACGACCTGGAGCTGGCGCTTGATTTTCACTTAACGGATATTCCTTACAACCTGCGTGACTTTGACCGCGGTGCCATGTTTAACGGCATTGAGATCCGTATGCCGTTTATGGATTACCGCATTGTGAGCTACCTGTTTTCGCTGCCTACCAAATCAAAAATCGGCCATGGCTATACCAAGCGTATTTTGCGCGATGCAATGAAAAATAAAATGCCCGAGTCGATCCGTACGCGTACGCTCAAAATAGGCCTGGGCGCGCCGCTGGGCCATTGGTTTAGCAACGAACTGAAAGAGCTGCTGAACGACTCTATTCATTCCCAAAAATTTAAAAGCGCGCCATACTGGAATGCCGCCGCGATTGCGGATTTTGTGGATCGAAAACAAAAGGCAGGCGAGCGGCTTAGCAATGCTGAGGCCGCCCAAATGTGGAATATATTAAATGGTTATTTATTACTCTGAAAAGCTGACATGAAACAAACGGTTTGTTCGCAATGCATTCTTGATACCACCTCCAAATTGATTGAGTTTGATAAGGAGGGAGTGTGTAACTTCTGTCATAAATTTAACCACGACGCCAAGCAGGTATTGTATGTAGCGGATGACGTAAAAAAACAGCGCTTCGATAACGAGATTGCCAAGATCAAAAAACTGGGCGAGGGCAATAAATACGATTGCATACTGGGCCTGAGCGGCGGGGTAGACAGCTCTTACCTTGCCATTGTGGCAAAAGAGCAGGGGTTGCGCCCTTTGGTGGTGCATTTTGACAATGGATGGAACAGCGAAATGGCAGTGAAGAACATTGAGAACATTGTCGGCAAGCTGGGCTTTGATTTATACACTTACGTAGTGGACTGGGAAATTTTTAAAGATGCGCAAAAGGCATATATCAAAGCCTCGGTGCTGGATCTGGAAGTGCCTACCGATATGCTCATTTTTGCAGTGCTGTTCGATATTGCCAAAAAATTCAAGATCAAAACCATTCTTTCGGGCTATAACCTGGCCACCGAAGGCGTTTTGCCGCGCGACTGGAGCTACGAGCGGAAATTTGATGCGGTTAATTTCAGGAACATCATTAAAAAGCACGGCAATCCAAAAACGCTGAACAAATTCCCTTACCTGGGCTTTTACCGCTACCACATTTACCGTAATTATTACCAGATTAACCTGGTGGCCCTGCTCAATCACCTCAATTATAAAAAACAGGAAGTAAAGAAGCGCCTGATGAGCGAGCTGGACTGGCAGGACTATGGCGGAAAACACTACGAATCTATCTGGACGCGGTTTTACCAGGGATATATCCTGCCTAAAAAATTTAATATCGATAAGCGCAAGGCGCACCTGTCTAACCTGATTCTGAATGGTGAAATTACGCGCGAACAGGCCCAGGAGCAGATGAAGGAAGAGCCGTATCCATTGCAGCTGCAACAGGACGATAAGGAGTATGTGTGCAAAAAATTTGGTTTCACCATGGCGGAGTTTGAAGCGCTGCTGGCTTTAAAAGAAGTGCCCCACGAGGCTTACGGGCAGGAAACCGATTCGCCTTTTAAAATGAAGCTGTTCGAAAAAATGAGCATGCTGGTGCTGTTCCAGTTTTTTTACCGCTTTAGGTTGATAAAACGCCCGGTGGCATGAAAAAAACCTGCCTCCTGATATGTTATACCAACCTGGCCGGCGACCCCCGGGTTATGAAACATTTTGAAGCCCTGAAAGACGAGTATGAAATAATAACGGCGGGTGTTTTACCGATAGGGCACGAAAAAAAATTCATTAAAATAACCGAATACAGCTTTTGGGATCACTTTAACAACCTGGCTGTAAGAAATATGGTGTTGAAGGTGTTGTTCTTTATACCGCTTAGGGTAAGCAATTTTTTAAGATTTAAATTATTCAGAAGCTTTTATTTTTTAAGATACTGGAATATACGGCGCATATACGACCTGCTGCGCCTGTATGGCAGCGGAAGCGTCGATCTGATCATTGCCAATGATCTGAACACCCTGCCGCTTGCCGCGGCAATTGCCCGTAAAAAATCAAAAGTGCTGTACGATGCGCACGAATATCACGCCGAGGAATATGCGGAAAGAAAATTCTGGGTGCAATACAACAAGCCGCTGGTGAATTACCTGTACAGGCGCTACATCAAAAGAACAAATGGCTGCATTACGGTTGGCGCCAACATAGCCCGGCGCTACGAAAAAGATTATAACCGGCCCTTTGCAGTTATTTATAACACGCCGCCCTACCTGGATCTTAAGCCTGTTAAAACAAATCCTGAAAACATCAACCTGGTGTATTCAGGCATGTATGGTCCAAACAGGAATGTGAACGAGGTGATCAAAGCCATGGATGAGCTGCCGGAGCAGTATCAGCTCAACCTTCTGATCACCAATGTTACGCCCGAATTGAAAGGCCTGGTGGAAGCTTCGGCCGCAAGAAAGCGCATAACACTTCATAAAGCCGTTCCACTGAACGACGTGGCTAAATTCATTAACCGTTTCGACATTGGAGTGCACCTGATGGCTTCTGCAAATTTTAATAACGACAATGCTTTGCCCAACAAGTATTTTCAATACATACAAGCCAGGGTGGCCACGGCTTTTGGGCCGCTCAGCGAAATACAGCTTTTTACCCGGGAGCACCGCACCGGGGTTATTTGCGAGGGCTATACCGGCACAGATCTTGCGAAAACGCTAAAGGCATTGAGTGCAGATGAGATTAACCGCATAAAGGAAGATAACGACCGGAATTCAAAGCAGTTTTGTGAGGAGAACGAAATTGTAAAATTAAAACAGGTATATGAACAGGTAATGGCATAATTATGGTTTCAATTATTATTACGGCATATAATTACGACAGGTATATCGAGCGGGCCATTCGCAGCTGCCTCGATCAATCGATCCCCAAAAGCCAGTACGAGGTGATTGTGATAAACGATTGCAGTACGGATAACACGCGCAAGATTATTGATAATTACAAGAACGAGACCCGCATATTTAACCTCGAAAAAAACTGCGGGCTATCTGCCGCCCGAAACTTTGGGGTTAAAAAAGCCCTGGGCCAGTTTGTTGTTTTTTTGGATGCCGATGATTACATACAGCGCGACCTGCTGCTGATTCAGAAAACATTCCTTACCGAAAATAATTCGCTCGATGCCATATCTGTGGATTATTACCTGGTAGATGAGCGTGGCAACCACCTGGAGCACGTAAATGCCGAAACAAAACCCATAGCCTGCGGCATTATGTTCCGCAAGGACCTGCTGATAGACATTGGCTTATACGACGAAAGTTTTCACGCGCGCGAGGAAGAAGATCTCAGGATACGCTTTATGAAAAAGCATTCCATTTATAACGTTATTCTTCCCTTATACCGCTACCGGATGCACGATAACAACCTTACCAAGGACTCGGGAAAAATGAAAGCATTCCAGGAAAAATTAAAAAGCAAGCACCAGCCTAAGAAGAAAAAATGAAAAATATTGAGGATTTTTTTATAGGGCAAACAGCGCAGTTCAGCCAGCGCATTACCGAAGACGTTGTAAAAAAATTTGTAGAGATTACCGGTGATGATAATCCTTTGCATGTGAACAAGGAGTTTGCCGAGCAAAGCACATTTAAGGGCATTGTAACACACGGCATGCTCAGCGCTTCGTTTATTTCAACCATGGTGGGCAAGCACATTCCGGGCGAAGGAGCGCTGTGGGTATCGCAAAACCTTCAGTTTTTGCTGCCCGTGCGCTTAAACGACGAGCTGTTGATAAAGGCGGAAATTATAAAGCTGGCCCCGCGCGAAAGATTGCTTACGCTGAAAACGGAGATCCTGAACCAGTACGGGCAAAAAGTGCTTACCGGCGAAGGTCAGGTAAAATTGCTGGAAATAAAAGAGAAGCCGGCAGAGCTGGTGAACGCCGAAAGTAAGGAAAAAGTGGCCTTGGTAACCGGCTCGTCACGCGGCATTGGAGCAGCTGTTTGCAAAAAACTGGCGGCCGACGGATACAAAATAATTGTAAATTACAGGAGTGATGAGGCAGGTGCCGAAAACACGGCCCGCGAAATAAACAGCAAAGGCGGCGAGGCGGTGATTTTTAAAGCAGACGTAACCAGCGAAAAAGAGGTGGCTTTGCTGTTTGATTTTATACAAAAGCGTTTTGGCGGGCTCACGGTGCTGGTAAACAATGCTTCGCCCAAAATTATAGAAAAGAAAATCACCGAAACAGCCTGGAGCGATTATCAAATGCAGTTGGAAGGCCAGCTGAAATCGGCGGTGCTTTGCTGCAACGAGGGCATTAAATTAATGGAGCCTAATAAGCAGGGCGTTATCGTTAATATTGGCAGCGTGGTTTCGCTGGCGGTGCCGC
Source organism: Bacteroidia bacterium (assembly GCA_044221905.1). Lineage (GTDB taxonomy): Bacteria > Bacteroidota > Bacteroidia > B-17B0 > Aurantibacillaceae > Aurantibacillus. Next base: position 147,778 of record JBGAOE010000007.1, on the reverse strand, counting down.
CGGCCAAATGGGCCGCTTATACGGTTGCCAAAACAGCGCTCAATAGTTTCACAAAAAGTTACGCACTCGAAGCCGGCCCCCTGGGTATCCGGGTCAATATGGTGTCGCCCGGCATGACCGAAACGCAAATGGTTGCTGGTATTCCTGAAAAGCAGCGCCTGATGCAGGCTGCGCAAACGCCGCTTCGCCGCCTTTCTACCACCGACGATGTGGCCAACGCCGTTTGTTTTTTGGCCAGCAGTGACGCTGCGTTTATTACCGGCGAAAATTTACTGGTGGGTGGTGGCAAAGCCATGCACTGATTGAAAAGGAGCATACATGGAATTTCTTAAAATACTTGAATACGTAAAAAAGGAAAACGCCAATCCTGAGCTGGATCAAACGCTCAGGGTAAGCATTCTGCGGAATCACACGGCTGAAAATCTTCAGCCGTATTTGAGCTATCATCTGCTGCGCGCAAAAATCAGGCCGCATATTACCATAGGAGCTTATAACAACATGGTACAGGAGGCCATCGATCCTGCTTCGGCAATTTACCAGGCCGCGCCGCAGGTAATTGTATTGAGCCTTACCCTGCACGAGTACCTGGATGCAAATGCCCGCTTCGCAGTGAATGTGGCCGCTATTAAAGAAGAGTTCTCTCTTATCATCGACGGCCTTCTTAAAAACAGCACAGCGCTGGTTGTTACCAACACATTTTTGCTGCCCTATTACGAAGAGTGGGGCATTTCGAATACCGGCGTTACTTATACACAATGCGTTGAGGAGCTTAATGCGTTTATCCGGTCATACTCCGCCAACCATCCGTCGCGCGTGTTTAATGTTGACTTTAACAGGATGGTTCGCCAACTGGGTGAAGAGCGGAGCATGGATTACCGCTTTGGCTACTCCTCAAAAATGTATTTTAAGAACGATTTTTTTGAAGCATATGGCCGCGAAGTGAGCAAGGTGGCAAAAGCGCTTATGGCCAAAAATAAAAAAGTGCTGGTGCTCGATTGCGACAATACCCTGTGGAAAGGCATTATTGGCGAAGATGGCCTGGATGGCATCAAGCTCGGCAAAGCCAGCTCGCCGGGCAATATATTTTATGATTTTCAGGCCACCGTTCTGCAGTTGCACCAGCGTGGGGTGATTATTGCCCTATGCAGTAAAAACAACGAGGAAGATGTTTTTGAAGTTCTTGACAAACATCCTGAATCACTTATTAAACGCACACACCTGGCTGCCTGGAAAATAAACTGGGACAATAAGGTGCAAAACATCATGCAGCTGTCGGAAGAGCTGAATATAGGGCTGGATTATTTTGTGTTTGTGGACGACAACCCGATGGAATGTAACCTGGTGAAGGAAAACCTGCCCATGGTGGAGGTGATGCAGGTACCTGAGAAACTATACCAGTACCCTGACATTTTACTGCGCGAAGGGCTTTTTGACACGCTGATTGTGAGCGAAGAGGACAAAAAACGAAACGTGCTGTACCAGGCCGAATCGCTGCGCAAGCATTCGCAGAAAAATTTTACCGATATAAGGGATTACCTGCATTCGCTGCAGATTGTGGTGACCCTGGGCATTGACCACGCGCCTTCGGTGCCCAGGCTGGCACAGCTCACGCAAAAAACAAATCAGTTTAATCTTACCACCCGGCGCTATTCGGAAGAGGAGATTCGCCGCTTTCAATCGCAAGCCGATGCTTCGGTGATACAATTTGCCGTAAAAGATAAGTACGGCGACATGGGACTTACCGGCATGCTGATTTACAGGGTAAACAATAATGTGGTTGAGATTGACACCTTTTTGCTCAGCTGCCGTATTTTGGGCCGCGACATAGAGATGGCGTTTATTGATTTTTGCCTGGCCAGGATCATTGAGCAGCACCGGCCTGAGCGCTTAACGGCCAGCTACATCAAAACAAAAAAGAATGCGCAAACCGAAAATTTCTGGCAAAAGGCAGGCTTTGAGCTGGTTCAGGAGAAGGACGGCACTAAAACCTACGCACTGGTCCCGGAAAAATTCTCACAAAAGAAATACGATCACATTATTATAGAAACCCAACAAGAACATGAACGAACTACAGGAAAAAATTAAAAACGTAATGGCCATTGTGTTTGAAACAGACGCTTCTGCCATTGCCGAAGACGCTTCGCCCGATACGATTGAAGCCTGGGATTCGCTCCGGCACCTGAACCTGGCGGTGGCGCTGGAAGAGGCTTTTGGCATCGAACTGTCTGAAGAGGATATTATGGAGCTGATGAACTTTAAGCTGGTAGAATTAAAAGTGCGCGAAAAAACAGGCAATGTCTGAGGCAATAAAAAAATACGAAGGGCGAGGGTTTTACCTGCGGCAGCTAAATGTGGACGAAGTGAGCGAAAAATACCTGGGCTGGGTAACCGATCCGGAAGTGAACGAGTTTCTGGCCCTAAAGTACGATACGCACAGTGTTGAATCGCTGAAAGAGTTTGTCCGTTCCTGTAATGCTTCCGAGGCCCGTTTTTTATATGGGGTATTTACGGCCGATAATGCGCATATCGGTAATTTCAGCATTTACAACATCAGCAAGCCCAATAAAACATTTGATTTTGGCTATTTTATCGGCGAAAAAGAATGGTGGGGCAAAGATGCCGGCCTGTCGTGCTGCCTGATAGGGCTGGGTATTGCTTTTGATCATATGCAGCTGCGCAAAACATTTACTTATGTGGAAAGCATCAACTTAAAAAGCCGCTTTGTGCTTCAAAAAATGGGCTTTGAAAAAGAGGCCGTTTTAAAAGAGCGCGTGTTTAACAAAAACGCTTACGTGGATTCTATTGTGTATTCGCTTAACGAGCAGCAGTGGCGCGAAACGGTGAAACCCAAATACAATTTCGGATGATTGTTCTGATCATACAGGCCCGCATGGGCTCTACACGCTTACCGGGCAAAGTTCTGAAAGAGATAAAGGGTCATTCTCTCCTGGAGCTTCAGCAAATGCGCATCAAACCTTCACAGATGGTGAATCAGGTGGTGATTGCCACAACCACCAATTCTGAGGACGATGCCATTGCCGCCTTTTGCCGCGAAAAAAACATTGCGTGTTCGCGTGGCAGCGACTGGGATGTGCTGGACCGTTATTACCAGGCTGCAAAAAAATATAATCCCGCTGCCGTGGTGCGGGTTACCTCCGATTGTCCGTTGCATCATTACCGAGTGATTGATTTTGTGATCGGTGAATACCTTGCTTCGGGCAAGGATTATTTTTCGAACAGCAACCATGAGCCGGATTTCCTGGAGGATGGCTTTGACGTGGAAGTGTTTTCATTCAAAGCCCTTGAAACTGCCTGGCACGAAGCCAAGCTGTTGTCGGAGCGTGAGCATGTGACGCCTTATGTCAAAAACTCCGGCAAGTTTAGCTGTGGCTGGAAAAAATATAGCAACAATTACCATTACAAACTTTCGGTAGATTCTGAAAACGATTTTAAAGTGGCTGAAGCTATTTTTAATGCGTTTGAATCTATTGCAGATTTTACCATGGAGGATGTATTGCAGTTGCTGAAAGAAAAGCCCGAGATACTGGAACTGAACAAAGACAGTGTGATTAATTCGGGGTATTACAAATCGATACAAAACGATAAGAATATTTAATTCCGGCAGATCAGCGTTATCTACTGGAAACAATATGTAATAAATCAATCAATCTGCGCAGATCAGCGCGATCTGCGGGAAAATTAAACATAACATGAAAGAGATTACCAATTTCTCCAAATCAGATGAGTATCGGAATAAGATTCATGATCTGATACCTGGCGGTGCTCATACCTACAGCCGTGGCGACGACCAGTTTCCGCTTTTATCGCCGGCCGCCATTACCCATGGCAAAGGCAGCCGAGTATGGGATGTAGATGGCAACGAGTATATTGAATGCCTGAGTGGCCTGGCGGCGGTAAGCCTGGGCCATGCCTACGAACCGGTGGTAGAACGCGTAACCCAGGAGCTGAAAAAAGGCAATGGTTTTTCGCGCCCCTCGGTGCTTGAAATGGAAATTTCCGAAAAATTTCTGGCCAACATGCCGGGCCACGATATGATCAAATTTGCAAAAAACGGTTCGGTGGTTACCACAGCAGCTGTTAAGCTGGCCAGGGCTTATACCGGCAGGAAACTGGTGGCAAGGCCCGCCGAGCATCCTTTTTACTCTTACGATGATTGGTTTATCGGAAACACCGATGTGAAAAACGGCATTCCAAGCGATATCAGTAATCTTACTGTTTCCTTTAAAGCCGATGACCTCCAATCGCTGAAAGAATTATTTGAAAAATATCCAGGCCAGATTGCCTGCATTATTTCGGAGCCCGAAAAAATGAATGTGCTGCCGGAAAATTTTCTTAAAGATGCCATTGAGCTCACGCATAAGCATGGCGCCCTCTGGATCATGGATGAGATGATCACCGGGTACCGGACTGCTTTTCCTGGCTCAATGAAAAAATACAACGTGGTGCCCGACATGGCTACCTGGGGTAAAGGTATTGCCAATGGCTTTTCGTTTTGCTGCTTAACCGGCAAAAAGGAAGTTATGGAGCTGGGTGGCATCCGAAAAACAGGTGCTGAAAAACTGTTTCTTATCAGCACCACGCATGGCGGCGAAACCAGCAGTATTGCCGCAGCGCTGGCCACGCTAGATGAATTTAAGAAACACGACGTGATTGGGCACAACCAGGCGCTGGGCCAGAAATTTATCGATGGCTCTAAAAAACTTTTTGAAAGCCATGGCTTAAGCCATTCCATCAAAAACCTGCAGTTTAACTGGCACGCTTCGCTGGGTTATTTTGATAATGAAGGGAATAATTCCTTTGGACTGAGAACCCTGTTTCACCAGGAGCTCATCCGCCATGGCATCCTTTTTCAAGGTATTTTTTGCCCTCATTTTTCGCACAGCGTGGATGATGTAAAGCAGATACTGGAAGCGATGGATGCGGCCTGCAACGTGTATAAAAAAGGCCTGAACGAAGGGTACGAAAAATACCTGGTGGGCGAACCGATAAAACCTGTATTCAGAAAATATATTTAAAATGAACGTATTGAGAACAACCAACCCGGCAGAGATCAACTTTAAGGAAAAATTTGATCTGAAGGGAAAAGTAATTGTTATTTCAGGTGCCTGTGGCTTGATTGGCCGTGCCTTTTGTGAGGCGGTGGCCCAATTTGGCGGGCACGTGGTGGCGGCAGATATTAAGATGGCTAAACCGGAGGCATTTGCCCAGGAGCTTGAACAAAGAAATGGTGTAAAATGCCTGGGGATAGAGGTGGAAGTAGAAAACAAGGATTCGGTGTTAAAACTGAAGGAGGCTGTAATTGCTGCTTTTGGCAGGATAGATGGCCTGGTGACCGGCCATCAGAACAAATCGCACCTTATTTTTGAACCGTTTGAAAGCGTAAGCGAAGAGAACTGGGACAAAGTGGTGGAAGTAAACCTGAAGGGCACTTTTTTACTTTGCCAGGTAATTGGTTCGTACATGGCCGAAAAAGGCAGTGGCGCCATTGTAAACATTCCTTCTACTTACAGCGTGGTGGCACCCAACCAGAATTTATACAAAGGCACCAAAATGGGCTGCCCGGCCGCATACTCGGCCAGCAAAGGCGGTGTCGATGCGCTGTCGCAATACCTGGCCTCCTACTGGGCGGCCAAAGGCGTGCGGGTAAACATGATCACCCCGCACGGCGTATGGAACAACCACGAAGAGCAGTTCGAGAAAAACTTTGCTAACTTCAGCCCCCTGCAGCGCATGAGCTACAATCACGAAGTGGCACCGGCGCTAGTGTATTTATTAAGCGACGCGTCGAGCTATGTTACCGGCAACAACATGCTGGTGGAAGGCGGATGGACAGCCTGGTAGTCTTAAAAATTATAATCGCAACAAACCGTTAAATATGAAATTAGTTGATTTTTTAAACAATTATAATCCGGCAGTCATTACAAAACCTTACGTAATTGCCGAAGCCGGTGTGAACCACGAAGGCTCGATGGAGCTGGCCAAGCGCCTGATTGACGAGGCGGCTGAGGGCGGCGCTCACGCCATCAAGTTTCAAACTTACAGGGCCGACACCATTGCCAGCAAAGACAGTCCTTATTATTGGGACATCACCAAAGAGCCAACGCGCAGCCAGCACGAGCTCTTTAAGAAATACGATAAATTCTGGAAAAAAGAATACGAGGAATTAAAAAAGCATTGCGACAAAGCGGGCATCGAATTTATGAGCACGCCTTTTGATGCGGAAAGCGCCCGGTTTTTGAACGACCTGATGCCGGTATTTAAGATCTCCTCGTCGGATATCACCAATTTTAATTTTATTGAGCTGCAATGCTCGTTTGGCAAACCCATTATTCTTTCTACGGGTGCCTCTCACCTGTGGGAGGTGCAGGAGGCCGTTGATATTATTGAAAAACACGGCAACAAGCTTTGCCTTATGCACTGCGTATTGAATTATCCCACCCCCAATGAAAATGCCAATCTGGGCATGATCTGGGATCTGCGGAAACAATTTCCGCACCATGTACCAGGTTACAGCGATCACACGCTGCCTCAGGAAATGGAAGTGGTGCACTCATCGGTGTTGCTTGGCGCGGCCGTTATCGAAAAACATTTTACACACGATAAAACACTGCCGGGTAACGATCATTACCATGCGATGGATAAACACGACCTAAAAGAATTCTGGCGTCGCTGGGCCTTCACCGAAAAACTGCTTGGCTCGTTTAAATTGGAGGCGCTGGCGGCCGAAGAGCCGGCCCGCAAAAATGCCCGCCGCAGCCTGGTAGCCTTAAAAGACATTCCCGAAGGCAAGGTGATAGAAGCGGCCGACCTGACCTGGAAACGGCCAGCCCATGGCATCAGCGCCAAATTTTATAACGACCTGATCGGTAAAAAATCGCTCAGGGCCATTAAAGAAGATGAGGTATTAAAATGGAACATGTTTAGCTAAGGCATGCTGTTCAATTCCTTCGAATTCATTTTTCTTTTTTTTCCGCTGGTAACAGTCATTTATTACCTGCTGGGATTCCGGATGAAGATCTTCTGGCTGCTTCTGGCCAGCTGTTTCTTTTACATGTTCTTTGTGCCGGAGTACATCGCCATTCTTTTTCTTGCCATTGTAATTGATTACGGCGCTGGTATTTTTATTGAGAGAGCCGTAACGCAGCGCCGCAAAAAAACCTGGCTGGTAGTAAGTGTTGTGAGCACCTGCCTGCTGCTGTTTGTTTTTAAATACTATAATTTTTTTATCGGTAATTTTAATGCGCTGGCCTCTCTCACGGGCAGTTCTGTGCAGCTCAGCTACTGGTCGGTACTATTGCCTATTGGGCTTTCATTCCATACGTTTCAGAGCCTGAGCTATGTAATAGAGGTTTACCGCGGCAATGTAAAAGCCGAAAAGGATTTTGCCATTTATTCGCTTTACGTTCTGTTTTACCCCCAGCTGGTGGCGGGCCCCATTGAGCGGCCTCAGAATATTATCCCGCAAATACACCAGGAGAAAAAATTTAGCTGGAACAATATTTTTTACGGGCTGCGCTTAATGACCTGGGGCATGTTTAAAAAAGTGGTGATTGCGGATAATGTGGCGGTTTATGCCGATAATGTTTTTAATAACTGGCAAAACCAGCATGGCTTAACAGTATATCTCGGCGCCTTTTTCTTTACCATTCAGATTTACTGCGATTTTTCGGGATATTCGGACATTGCAAGGGGCACCGCCAAAACCCTGGGCTACGACCTGATGGAGAATTTTAACCTGCCTTATCTGGCCACCTCCATTAAGGATTTTTGGGCCCGCTGGCATATCTCGCTTTCCACCTGGTTTCGCGATTATTTGTATTTTCCCCTGGGTGGCAACCGCATCTCAAAAAAACGCACCATTATTAACCAGTTTTTTGTATTTATGATAAGCGGCTTGTGGCACGGTGCCAACTGGAATTTTATTTGCTGGGGCGGCCTGCACGGGTTGTTTGTGGGAATTCAAAATGCCTTCTTTCCAAAGCAGGCCGAACCTAAAACGGCCCTCGTGCTGCGTTGGGTTAAACGGGCGCTTATCTTCAACCTGGTGCTGCTTTGCTGGATCTACTTCCGTGCGCCGGGCTTTTCGCAAGCCAACGGCATGATCAAAAACATGCTGGTGCACCTGCCGGATATCGGCTCAACCCTGTTATATATCAAAGACAACGGCGGGCTCAGGATCATTTTATGGCTTTGTATCTGCCTGCTTTTTCTTGGCTTAGACCGGCAGGTGACCACGCTGGTGCGGAGCTCGTTTGCCAGCTACCGATTTAAATATGCGTTATTAATGTCGTTTCTTATTTCCTGTATTTGCCTTATCGGCTTTTGGGGAAAAATCAATTTTATCTATTTCCAGTTTTAATGAGCATTATCCGGAAAATAGGCTTAAACTTTTTTGTGCTGGCGGTAATGTTTATGCTCCTGGCTTTCGCCTTATCCAACCTGGCCATCAAAGGGCGGCCGCTTTGGGCATATCTAAATGCGTCTATTGTGCTTAAAGGCGGGCAGGGACTGTACATGACCGGAGAGCTGGACGCACTGCCGGCCGATACGGCTACCTATCTTGTGCTGGGCAGCTCGCACGCTTACCGTGGATACGACCCTGCGTTGTTTGCCAAACATAAAATATCTGTGTTTAATGCCGGCAGCTCGGGCCAGGAGCTTAAATGCTCCAATGTTCTTTTGCAGCACTATGGCAGCAAGTTCAAAAAAGTGATCCTGGATGTTTACCCGGCCTCTTTTGTGGCATCCACCGATGAGTCGCAGCTTATTTTAATGCAGAGCAGCCCCGATCCCAACCTTGCCTGGAAATTGTTCGGGCTCAAGCAGGATATTCACATCGTAAACAACATGCTGTATAGGCTCATGCGGATCAAAAATGCATCCATGTATGAAAGTCCGGGATACAGTGGCCGCGGATACGAAGCTTCCGATGAGGAGATGCCGGTGCAGGGATTTATACCGGAGCCGGTTCGAAAATACACAGAACATCAGTTTGGTGTGTTAAAAGAGATTATTGCCTTTTGCAAAAGCAGGGGCATAGAGCTTAGCCTGGTGAGCCATCCCTTGCCCCGGCCGCATAAGAGCAATGGGGATTATCTGGAGTTTCACAGGCGGGTGTCGCAAATATGTGAGGCTGAAAAAATAGCTTTTTACGATTATACTTATTCGTACGATCTTGATCATACCTATTTTAAAGACATGAATCACCTGAATGCAAAAGGGGTTAAATTTTTTAATGCCCTTTTGCTGGAACAAAAATTCGGAATTAAAAACTGATGGACCAGAAAGAGATCGAATCGTATTTTGACAGGCTTTGGCCTATATGCCGGAGTATAACCGGCAATGGACTGCGCGCGTCGCTAAAAATTGTGCAGGAGCTGGTGCCGCTTGAATTAACCGAGGTGCCCACCGGTACGCAGCTGTTTGACTGGACCGTGCCGAAGGAATGGAATATCCGCCAGGCTTACATCATCGATCCGAGCGGAAAAAAAATCTGCGACTTTGAAGTGAACAACCTGCATGTGGTAAACTATTCGGTGCCTGTAAATACGAAGGTAAGCTACGGCGAGCTGCTGCCGCATCTGCATTACGTGCCCGAGCTGCCTTCGGCCATTCCTTACATCACTTCCTACTATAAGGAAACCTGGGGCTTTTGCCTGAGCTACAACGATTTTTTAAAATTGTCTAAAGAAGGAGAGTACACCGTGCTTATTGACAGTACGTTGCAACCAGGCGGCCTTACTTATGGCGAGGCGGTGCTGAAAGGCGAGACCGATCGCGAAATTTTATTTTCAACCTACCTGTGCCATCCCAGCATGGCCAATAATGAACTGTCGGGCCCCCTGGTTCAGGCTTTTCTGTATAAAAAAATAGCTTCGCTGCCTGCCAGGAAGTATACCTACCGGTTTTTGTTTGCACCCGAAACCATTGGCGTAATTGCTTACCTGCATAAAAATGGTGAGCATTTAAAGAAAAAGCTCGAGGCCGGATACGTGCTAACCTGTTGCGGCGACGATGGCGCTTTTGTATACAAACGCTCAAAGCGCATACACTCGCTGGCCGACAGGGTGGCTGAGCATGTTCTGAAATTTCAGGAAAATCCATACGAAATTATCCCATTCAGCGTTGGCGGAAGCGATGAGCGCCAGTATTGTTCGCCAGGCTTTAATTTGCCCGTAGGATCTCTTACACGCAGCATGTATCAACGCTATAAGGAGTATCACACCTCTTTGGACAATAAGGAGTTTATTTCCTTTGCGGCTATTGAAAAAACCATTGACACTTATTTTGAATTTGTAAAAACGCTGGAGCTCAATGATGTTTACATAAACACCATTCCTTATTGCGAACCCCAGCTGGGCAAACGGGGGCTTTACCCTTCGTCGGTAAACCCGGTAGAGAGCCGCGAGGCAGTGCATAACCGGATGCATCTGCTTACATACGCCGATGGCAGCCATGACCTGATAGATGTTGCGGATCTTAGAAACAGGCCGGTTACAGTTTTTTCCAAAGATGTGCAGGACCTTATTCATAACGGAATACTTGTAGCGGCAGAAAAGAAGTAGAATGGGAGAAACGTTTTCAGACTTTAAGCAGAATTTTTACGCCCGTATAAAAGACCTTTCGGTGCTGGATTGCGAGGAGTATAACCTCCTGAAAGTGGTGCTGGATGGATTAAAAGTGGACTACAAGTCAAGAGGCATTGGCAACCAGGCTGTTTTTAAGCCGCATGGGGTTGTGAGCCTGCTGTTTTTTGCCAAGCGCATAAAGTATTTTTCGGCGATAAGGCGGGCGCGGAAAGAAGCGGCCGGGATTGCACCGGCCCTGAAACTGCCTTATTTTTTATTTGACAATGGCCGGGCCGCCGAAGACGAAAAAGGCGATAAGGTTTCGTTTTACTTTAATAAAATAAAGCGCCACCTGGGCCCCGAGAACTGCGGGGTTATTTACGAGGCCAAACGCGGGCTCGAAAAGGGGATCACCATCAATGAGCTGTTTATGTCAACGCTGTTTAACAGCTACTCGCGTGATGAAAAGCCACAGATTGCAGCGTTGAAGCGCACATATACCGCCATTGAAAAGTTAAACGTATTTACGCCGGACGAACTTTTTAATATACGCGTAGCCATTAATAAATTTTTTGATGAATACCGGTTTTGGAGATTTGTACTGAAAGAGACGCAGGCTAAATTCGCTTTGTTTGAAGAGCATTACCAGCGCGAAGGATTTATACTGGCGCTGCGGCGCAAAAATATAAAAGTAGTGGAGCTGCAGCATGGGCTTATTGCGCCCGAGGATGTGTTTTATGTTTTTCCGGAAGCGGTGCGCAAGATCGCTCCAAAGGCCCTCTTCCCCGACCGGCTCTTTACCTATGGCCAATACTGGTCGGATGTGCTGAGCCGCGGCTTTGAATTTGGTCCCGGGCAGGTAGAAGTGCTGGGTGTTTACCAGGAGTTGAACCGGAATGTATCTGCCCTGCAAAAAAAGGAACTGGATGATTTTGCAGAGGGGAATAAAATAATTCTTGTAACCACGCAAACATTTTTACACGATTATTTTGTGGAATACATTCAATGGCTTTCGGCCGATTTGTATAAAAGGGGAAGCGGGGTTAAGATCGTGGTGAAGATCCATCCAGCCGAAAAGCCTGCCGATTATGCCTTATTGAACGGGCTCGAAAATGTAAGGATGATGTATGTGAATACGGAATACCTGCTGAGCAAATGCAGCTGGCATGTGTCCGGCTACTCCACCACGCTTTACGATGCCACCAAATACGATTGCCGGAATTTTTCGCTCCTGATTGAAAAATGCAGAGATTACATAGATACATTTATAAATGAGGGAATATCTCAGCTGATCCTCAAAAACCAAAACCCGATGGATATGGGAGCGGGCGGGGCAGCCAATACAATGGGCGAAAGGCATTTTTACGAAGACTTTGAAAAATACAAGTATAAGCTTAACGAACTGGATAAATGAAGGAAGCAAACTACCAGCAGTGCACGCAATGCATTTTAGACTCCGGCGATGATAAGGACATTGTTTTTGACGACAAGGGAGTGTGCAGCTATTGCAGCGACTACGACAAGCTAAAAAGCCGTGTTGTTCCTGACGAAGCCGGGCGCGCAAAGCAGCTGAATCAAATTGTTGAGAATATAAAAAGGGAAGGAAAGGGCAAAAACTATGATTGCGTGATAGGCGTGAGCGGGGGAGTGGACAGCACCTATGTGGCTTACTTTGTAAAACAACAGGGCCTCAACCCACTGGCGGTGCATTTGGATTACGGCTGGAATTCAGAACTGGCGGTGGAAAATATCACTTCTACGCTTAATAAGCTGGGCATAGACCTGTATACGCATGTGGTGAACTGGGAAGAGATCAAAGACCTGCAGCTTGCTTTCTTAAAAGCTTCGGTAGTGGATATAGAGCTGTTGAACGATTTTGCCATATTTGCCACCCTGCACAACCAGGCATTCAAAAGAGGGATAAAGTACATTCTTCATGGCGGCAATGTGGAAACCGAAGGCGGAAGGCTGCCCAAAGGGTGGACACACGAAAAATTCGACCAGCTGAACATATTATCCATTCATCAAAAATTTGGCCGGCAAAAGTTAAAAACGTATCCACGCCTTTCGTTTTATAAGCGGTACTATATGAATGTGGTGTACAAGCTCAAATGGCTTGGCATTTTGGATTACATGCCATACAATAAAAATGAGGTAAAAAAGCTGATCACCGAAAAGCTGGGCTGGCGCGATTATGGCGGCAAGCACTTTGAATCAGTTTTCACCCGTTTTTACCAGGCCTATATCCTACCGGTTAAATTTCATATCGATAAACGCAAGTTCCACTATTCTGTTTTAATCTGTTCGGGCCAGATGACCCGTGCCGAGGCGCTTACCGAAATGCAGAAGCCGGCATATGATCCGCAGATGCTGAAAGACGATTATGCTTTTGTATTGAAGAAACTGGGCCTCAGCGAACAGGAATTTGAAAGCCTGATGAAGCTGCCGGCGAAGGATCACCTGGAATACGATTCGTACCTGAAAAAACATTATAAGTATAACCGCGCTTTTTTTAATGCGCTAAAGCCGTTTACCAGGCTGATAAAAATGATTATTGGCAGAAAGTGATATGACAATGATTTTTATTTTACTTTGTTTTAATACCAGGAAACCATGACAACACTGTGTTTTTCCGATTTTTTATCGCCCGAAGAGCTGAAAGGTGTAAATTATTATACCTATTACCCGGTGCTCGAAACAACAGTCAATGGCGTTGATACCTGCCGGCTTTTACCGTCGGACGATGCTGTGGCTTACGCCTTTGAGTTTGAAACTGCTTCCAAAAAAATACACTCGGGGGCAGTGTCGTGGTACAGCGAGCCGTTGTACGCTAAGATAAGCCCGGGCAACCTGTTGCCGGAAAATAAAATAAAGGCCGAGTTTAAAAATAACCCAAAAGAAAGCTGTATTGTCATTAACCTCCTCGATCACTGCTTTGGTCACTCTTTTGTTAAGTTTCTCAACATTCTCGATTTTTATGAGAGTTATGCCGAAACGCATGACCTGGTGGTGCTTTCATTTGGTTATGTAAAAGAGTTTTTGCCAACCGGCAGGTTCAGCACCATTCACCTCGACCTGAGCTTTGGCGAGGTGCAAAAGCTGTACAGCCTCAAAAATGTGATAGAGCTTGTGCGGGGACATTACAAAAATGTTGATTTTGCTGTGCTGGAGGCATTTAAGAAATTTGATAAAAAAGAGAAGCTGCTTTCTTTTTTCAATTTTTTTGGAACCGGAGGCAATCCTCACCCTGGCAAAAAATTTATTGTATTTAATTACCGCAAAGGATTTGACCGGAGCTGGGACGGCAACAAACAGGCAAAACATGTGATCGGCCTGTTTACCGAGCTGAAAAAATACATGACCGAAGACATTGTATTTTGTGTTATCGGCGATAAGGATCGTTTTTCTTTTCCAGGCTGGGTATTGGATAAGCGCATCGAGCGGTTTCCCAACCCTATCTTGTACGAATACAATTATATTCTCAATAACGCCGTGTTTGCCATTGGCATGATGGGCTCGCATATGATTGCGGCTTCTGTGCTGTCGTATATGACCGTACACTTAACGCCGGAACGCTACCTGCGGGTTGCCTCTACCGATATTGTTAATTACGGCAGCTATACCACCCAGTCTTATTTTACTCACTTTTACCTGCAGGGCAATGCCACCATGTCGGATCTTAAGCCGGCCGATGCCGCCTACCGGATGCTCGTGAGCTATGTGGGCAAATTGCTGGTGGAACAAAAAGACGCCAGTCACGATTCGCTGAGAAGCAGGGAAAAAGTGCTTGACCAGAAGGAATACATTGCAAAAAAACACGCATACTTTAAATACGACCAGTTTCTGCTATGGAAAGCACAGCGCGATAAAAAACACGCGCAGGCCATCCGCTGGCAGATCATATTTTCGAAATTGTTTTTCAGATCATAGCCGTTTTTAATTGAACAAGCTTGGGTATATTGATAGTTTGAGGGCCATTGCCATCATTATGGTGGTGTTTAACCATACCGCCGAGAGCATTACAGGGCTTCCACCCTTGCTCGAAGAGCTGGGCTATCATGGCAAGTATGGCGTTCAGCTTTTTTTTGTGATGTCGGCATATACGCTTTCTCTTTCTATGAGCCGGCGATCGGATGAAGCCCGCCCGCAGCTCAATTATTTTATACGCCGCTACTTTCGTATCATGCCCCTTTATTATTTTGGCATGGCGCTTTATTTTATTTTGTTTCTCTGTAAATACCAGCTTGGCTTTCAAACGCACCTGCCTCACCTGGATTATAACACAAAAACAGTGGCTGCAAACCTTACGTTTACCCACGGGCTGTTTCCTCAAACCTTCAGCGCGCTGGTGCTGGGTGGGTGGTCCATAGGCACCGAAATGGCTTTTTACCTGCTGTTTCCGCTGCTGTTCCGCGCTTACTTCAAAATAAAAAAACCGGTTTATTTTTTAATACTTCCGCCGCTGGCAGCCATTGTTATTTCGCTCTTCTTCCGCGTTTTACCGCACGTATTTCCCCCATTGTCGGCTCACAATTTCGAATTTTATTATTGCTCGGTGCTTAACCAGCTGCCGGTTTTTGCCACCGGCATCTCCCTGTTTTTTTATAATAGCAGGGCCGGTGCCCGCCAGCCTTCGCTCCTGTTGTCGTTGCTGGGTTTTGTACTGGCTACTGGTTTTATAATTGGGCTTAAATTACTGAACATAAACGATGTGACCCTGCCTTCATTTTTTGCAGCCCTTTCGTTTGTATTTTTATTTTACCTGGTAAAAAATGCAGCGGCGCTCAATTCCAAATGGCTGCAAAAAACAGGGCAGCTTTCATTTTCTGTTTATGTGCTTCACTTTTTATTTGCTGTGGCGCTCAGCTCTTACCTGAATATCTGGCTAAGCTCATATTTGCCTCCCGTTGCCCTTTTGGCAATTGCTTTTTTAGTTTCAATGGTTCTGTCGATGGCGGTTTCGCAGCTCACGTTTTCAGGCATCGAGCAGCCGGGTATCTCCTTGGGAAAAAAACTCATTTTTAAATTTAATTCAAGAGTATATGAATAAGATCAAATTTGCCATTGTAGGCTGCGGCAGCATTGGCAAGCGGCATATTGCCGTGCTTGACGCCGAGCCGGAGGCCGAAATTGTGGCCATTTGCGATGTGGATGAAAAAAAATGCATCGAGCAGTCGCTGTTGTATCAGAACTTTCCGTACTACACATCGTACGAAAAAATGCTTTCAGAAATTGAAGCCGATGTGATCAATGTGGTGACTCCGCACGCGCTTCATGCACCAATGGCCATTGAGGCGCTGAACCGCAAGTTTAATGTGCTGGTTGAAAAGCCCATGGCGCTTACCATGGCCGATTGCCATGCCATGAACGATGCTGCCCGGAAAAACAACATGAAGCTGTGGGTGGTGAAACAAAACCGGCATAATGTGCCGGTTAAGCTCGCAAAGGATGCCATTGATAAAGGCATGCTTGGCAAGATATTTATGATTAAGTGCGATATTTTATGGAACCGCTACCAGGGATATTATGATGAGTCGCCATGGCGGGGCAAAAAGAGCGAAGAGGGTGGTGCCTTGTTTACACAGGCCAGCCACTTTATTGACCTGCTGGTGTGGTGGTGCGGCGATGTGGTGGAGGTGAAAGCCTTTATGGAAACGCAGAACCACAATATTGAAACCGAAGATTCGGGGAATGCAGTGCTCAAGTTCTCTTCGGGTGCGCTGGGCAGTCTTAACTGGACCACCTGTGTATACAATAAGAATTACGAAGGAAGCATTACCATTGTTGGCGAGCATGGCACTATTAAGATAGGCGGGCAATACCTTAATAAGATAGAGTTTTGGGATGTGCGCGGCTATCCGTTGCAGGAAGGAATAGAGTTTACCGATAAGCCCAATGCCTATGGCAAATACCAGGGAACCAGCTCTAATCACGATAAAGTGGTGAAAACCATTATCGAAACATTAAAACACAAGGATGGCGCCGTGGATGCCGTGGAAGGATTTGAAGGCATGCGCTGCGTGGATGCCATTGAAAAAATGTATAATTCACTGAGATGATCACAGAAAATTCACCGATTCTTTTCCAGTCAGGCATAAAAAACGTGAGCTTTGGAAAAGACGTTAAAATAGTGGAACCCGTAAATATTTACGGATGTGCTATTGGCAGCAACACGTTTATTGGCCCTTTTGTTGAAATCCAGAAGGATGTTCAGATAGGCGAAAATTGTAAAATACAATCGCACACATTTATCTGTGAGCTGGTAACCATTGGCAACGATTGTTTTATCGGACATGGCGTTATGTTTATCAACGATCTGTTTTCGGGTGGCGGGCCTGCCCGTGGCAACAAAGAGCTATGGAAGAGCACCCGCATTGGCAACCATGTTTCCATAGGGTCCAACGCCACTATTTTGCCGGTGAACATTTGCGACAAAGTAGTGATCGGCGCCGGAGCGGTGGTTACAAAAAATATTACAGAGCCCGGGGTTTACGCAGGTAACCCGGCAAAAAAAATAAAAAATCTATAACAGTATGAATATACCTTTTGTTGACCTGAAGGCTCAATACAAAAACCTGAAACCCGAAATTGATGCAGCTATCGCAGCTGTTATTGCCGATACCGCTTTTATCGGAGGCTCATCCAATAAATACACACAAAAGTTTGAAAAAGAATTTTCCCAATTCCTGGGTTTAAAATACGTGGTGAGCTGTGCCAACGGTACCGACTCCATTGAAATTCTGCTTGAAGCCTTTGGCATAAAGCCCGGCGACGAAATAATTGTGCCCGCACTGTCGTGGATCTCCACCTCCGAAGCAGTAGGCAGGGTAGGCGCCAAACCCGTGTTTGTTGATGTTGAAAAAGAAACCCTGCTGATAAATCTTAATCAGCTGGAACAGAAAATTACGTCCAAAACCAAAGCCATCATACCGGTTCATCTTTATGGCCATGCCGTGGATATGGAAACAGTGATGAGGATGGCTGAAAAACATAACCTCGTTGTTATTGAAGATTGCGCGCAGTCGCACGAAGCAACATTTAATGGTAAAATGGTGGGAACTTTTGGGCATGCTGCCTCATTTAGCTTTTACCCGGGCAAAAATCTTGGCGCTTATGGCGATGCCGGTGCTATTGCCACCAATGATGAGGCAATTGCCGCTAAATGCCGCATGATTGCCAATCATGGACAACTGGAAAAGCATAACCATGTGATGGAGGGCCGCAACTCACGCATGGATGGGCTGCACGCTGCCATACTTTCGGCAAAACTGCCGCACCTGAGCCAGTGGAATACGCTGCGCATGCAACACGCCGCCCGCCTCAGCAGCCTTGTGGACAGGAATAAATTTCATTTGCCGGCGGCTAACGGCAATGCAAGCCACGTGTTTCACCTTTACGTAATCAGGCATGCAAAACGCGATGCACTGAAAAAATACCTGGCCGAAAAAGGCATTGAAACAGCTGTGCATTACCCTATGCCACTGCCTTTGCTGAAGGCCTACAGCAGTTATGGCTACCAGGCTTCCGACTTTCCGGTGGCTTCGTCAGAAACGGCGCGGATATTGTCATTACCTATGTTCCCAGAGCTTTCAGAGGAACAAATGAAATATATGGCAGACTGCCTGAACCAATTTAATTGAAAAAGAAAAACAACATATTGGTCATTTGCTGGGATTTTCCACCGCACAATGCGATAGGAGGCAGGCGCTGGGCTAAAATTGCCAAAAGCCTGCTGAAGGCCGGTCACCAGATTTCGGTGATCACCAGCCAAATGGAAAAACCTTCTCAAAAGCTGTCCTGGATATCGGAGCGCGAATTTGAGAGTATGCATATGTATTATCTCAAAAGCCACCTGCTGGTGCGTTGGCTCAATAATTATGAGTCTCCCTTTAAGTTTGTAAGAATCCGGGTGGCCCGTTTGTTACTTTCCCGGTTTTTCAGGGGCACTATTTTCGACCGGGCCATTGGCATCGAAAAATGTTTTGCAAAGCTGGCCGGTGAGGTCATCCGGAAAAATGCCATTGATACAATTTTTGTAACCGGTGCGCCATTTAACCTGGTGTATTATGCAGCGCGCCTCAAAAACAAATTCCCCCGCGTTCGCATTGTGGCCGATTACAGAGATCCCTGGATCAATGCACAGAACTATGGGATGCAAAATTTATCACCAGCTCAGAAAGCTGCTGAGCTTAAAAAGCAGAACCTTGTGTTTGAACACGTGGATGTGGTTACCGCGCCTAATTCTTTTTTGCTCGGTGAAATAAAAGACACCTATACCGGCAGCAGTTCGCAACTGGCCAAATTCATTGAGCTTCCGCATGCCTTTGATCCTGACGATAAAATTGAAACAACGGCCAGTGCCAGACACGATAAAATCAAAATTGTTTATGGCGGCACACTCTACCTGGGCATTGACCATCACCTCGAACTTTTTAACGCAGCTATTACCCGGCTCAGGCAGCAGTTCAGCGAAAAACAGCTGGAGGTGTATTTTTACACCGGCGAATCCGATAAGCAGTCTCTTTTTTCGGAGAACGCCGATTGTGTTACGTTTCATAAATCAATAGGCGAGAAGATATTTGAAGAAATTGCCAGTGCCGATTTTATCCTGATCCTTCTTGCAGAGCACAATAAAAATTATGTAACCAGCAAGTACTACGAATTTTTGCCGTATAACAAGCCTTATCTTTATGTTGGCCCGCAAGGCTTTGTATCCGATAAAACCGTGCGCGAAGGATTCGGCTATCACCTGCAGGAACCTGACGATCTTCGCAGGATTATTGTTGAAAGCAGCCGCAATGGTTTTTCAATGCCGCTGGCCGACATCAGCCGTTTTACATTTGATGCGGTTACCGGAAAATTTTTAACCGAAGTCACTGAATAAAAAGGAAACCCACACCTTTGATGATTGACTGTAACTTATTTTTTAAAACGGAAGGCACAAAATTTTTTATCATGAGGTATAATTCAACAGGCCGTTCCGAACTCTAATTTTCTCACGTATGTGTGGTATATCCGGAATTTTCAGCTTAAATAACGATAAGATCAATTACAACCAGCTTGTTCAAATGACCATGGAAATGAACAAGCGGGGACCGGATGGCGGTGGATACCTCATTTCAAACGATGGAGGAACAGGGAATCTGCCGGGCGATGATAAAAATTCTTCAGTGATTCGCCAGGAGCATTTGCAAAATGTTGGCCTGGGCCACCGGCGCTTGTCTATCACCGATCTGAGCAGGGAAGCTTCGCAGCCTATGTGTGATGCAGGACAGCGATACTGGATCGTTTTCAACGGGCAGATTTACAATCACGTGGAGCTTCGCCGCGAGCTCGAATCGCTGGGCTATCGGTTTAAAACAGACCACTCGGACACGGAGGTGATCTTAAATGCCTACGATCGCTGGGGCACCGGGTGCCTTGAGAAATTTAACGGTACCTGGGCCTTTTGCCTTTGGGACACGAAAGAAAACAACGTATTTATAGCAAGAGACCGGATGGGGGTAAGGCCGCTGTATTACACCATTCACGACAAAACGTTTTATTTTGCCAGCGAGCTCAATGCCATTGTTACCAACCGCAGCATTGCCCGCCAACTGGATGAGTTTGCCATATACGACTATTTAACTTACACCAATGTGCCGGCCCCCAACACCATTTTTAAGCACATTAAAAAAATACCGGCCGCGCATTACCTTTTATTTAAGCCGGGCGAAAAAATTGAGGTTCGGCGCTACTGGAGTGCTGTTAACACCAAGCCCAGGCTCACGCTGAGCGAAAGGGAGATCATCACCGGCATTCACGATCTGCTGGACGAAGCCACGCGCACACGGATGGCCACGGACGTGGAAGTTGGAATGCTGCTGAGCGGCGGTTTGGACAGCAGCATTAACCTGGCCCTGATGAACAAGCACAGCCGGGGTCCTGTGAAAACTTACACCGTTGGTTTTGAGAACAGTAATCTTTATAAAAACGAATTTGAATATGCGCGCAATGTAGCGTCGTTTTTTAAAGCCGAATACAACGAGCTGGCGGTAAGCGAAAGGGATTTTTTTGACTTCCTGCCCGAAATGGCCTACCTGCAGGATGAGCCTATTGCCGACCCAGCCAATATCCCTATTTATTTTATCTCGAAGCAGGCAAATAAAGATGGGATTAAGGTATTGCTGGGAGGCGAAGGCAGCGACGAGCTGTTTATAGGTTACCAGCACTGGCGCCTCATTTATGAATTTGAAAAAATATTCCGCAAAAACCCACGACTGGCCAATATAATTGCCTACCTGCACCGTAATTCCATATTCAGAAGCAAACGCCCACATTACCAAACCTGGGCTTACAAGCTAAAAAACAACTGGCCCACGTTTTGGAGCGGCACGGAGCTGAGAACCGAAGCCGAAAAGCACAGAATACTGAGCCGTGAGTTTATGGGTAAAATAGGCGGCTATAACTCCCTGATACCAATCCAGGAGCTATATTCGCATTTTTCGTTCACCAAGCCCTACGATACGTTTGAATGGATGACAGTGAATGACTTGCAGCACCGCCTGCCCGATCAGCTGCTGGCGCGCCTTGACAGGATGATGATGGCAGCTTCCATAGAAGGCCGCCATCCTTTTCTGGATGTAAACCTCATCGATTTTACCTTGCGCATTCCTGCAGCCCTTAAGGTAAAACAAAAAACAGAAAAGTATTTGCTTAAAAAAGCATTTGAGGACGTGTTGCCGCACGAGATTGTTTACAGGGCCAAAGACAGTTTTACCGTGCCTTTGAGCGAGCTCTTTAAAAATCCGGAACGGAAGAAAGAGCATATGGACGTTATTTTTGAGTTTAATAAGGACACCGGAATTTTTCTGGATGGTTATATTAAACAGCTGGAGTCGCCCAAAAAATTAAAGGAATTCTGGAACGTGCTCAACCTGGCGCTTTGGTATCAGAACCACAAATAGCGGCGGGGCCTTTGGTTTCGGTGATCGTGGCCAGCTACAACAAGGCGGCTTTCATTGGCGAAACCATCGTTTCGGTAACCAACCAGAGTTACGCCGGCTGGGAGCTTCTCATCATCGACGATGCTTCCACCGATGGATCTGTTGAAGTGATACGGCCGTTTCTTTCCGATAGCCGTATACGCCTTGTAAGGAACGGTGAGAACAAAGGTGGAAATTTTTGCAGGAACCACGGCCTGCAGCTGGCACAAGGCAGGTACCTTGTTTTTTTGGATGCCGACGACCTGTTAAGCCCTGATTGCCTGCAGCGGCGTGTTGAAGCGGCGCTTAAGCATCCCCTGGCCAATCTCCTTGTTTTTTCAATGGGAGTGTTTTATTCAAAACCCGGCGATGCCGGTTCCGGATGGATGCCTCTTTCCAAACAGCCGCTGGAGGATTTTTTGCAGCACAACCTTCCCTGGTCTATTTTGCAGCCTTTGTGGAAGCGGGAGTTTATACTGGAGCTGAAGGGGTTTGATGAATCGTTTCAGCGCCTGCAGGATGTGGAGCTCAATACCCGTGCGCTGCTGAGCGCAAAAGTGAATTACCGCCTGCTGCCCGGCGAACCCGATTGTTATTACCGGATTGATGAGTCGCGCAAAAATTTTAATTTCTTTTCTTTTCTGAACCGTTGGGTCGATTCGGCAATAAGGTACTGTGATAAGCTGAGTGGCATGGTTCCTGTTTCTCTAAGGCGTTATTTGCGCGGCACCATTTATCAAACATATTTCCAGGTGCTGTATCATTTTAAGCGGAAAGAGATCTCGGCTTCGGAGTTCGGGATTCTTGAAAAAAAACTGCTTGCCCATCCCCTTGTAACCGAAGCGGGTGGAATAAAGAAACAATTCTTCGGCATTTCTAAATTGTATAACCTGTATTTTTTTCGGATCCCGGGGTTTAACCGTGTGCTTAAGCATTTGCTCGTAAGCTAGGTAATTAATTATGACTGATAAAAACTCATCACACATTCCGGTGCTCGACAGCCTCAGGGCTTTTGCGGCCTTATCGGTTTGCCTGTATCATTTTGTATGCACCACCACCGGGTATATTAATACGGAGTGGATCCTTACCGTGTTTTCGTTTGGCAAATACGGCGTGCAGCTGTTTTTTGTTATTTCGGGTTTTGTGATTCCCTGGGCCATGTACCGGGCTGGTTACCGCTTAAAGAATTTTTTCTCGTTTTTGCTCAAGCGCCTGGCACGGCTCGAGCCGCCCTACCTTGTATCGCTTGGCATAGCCATTGCTATTTTATTGCTTCGCAGCAGGCTGCTGGGGCCATCGGCCGGTTTGCAGGAAATTACGGTTACGCGCGTGGCTCTCCACTTTGGATACCTGATCCCTTTTTTCGAAAAATACGAATGGATTAACCAGGTTTATTGGACATTGGCTGTTGAGTTTCAATACTACCTGTTTGTTGCGCTGATGTTTATTCCGCTTACAAAATGGGGCTTGCCGGGCAGATTGCTGAGCTACGTAATTTTCCTTACGGCGGGCTTTATCGATGGGCACAGTTTTCTTCCCTGCTGGCTCCCGGTATTTTTGCTGGGCATACTCATTTTCTTAATAAAAGCGGGTAAAATAAAAAGCTTGGAATACTATTTGGTAAGCGGCATCACTTTTTTATTTGCCCTATACCTATATACGCCCGGCGAGGTAGCTTTTATTGCATTGGCGGTAGTTATGATTATGCATTACCCTGCCGTTGAAAGCCGGGTGGGAAATTTTTTCGGAAAGATATCTTATTCTTTATATCTCATCCACCCTGTTATTGGCGCCACGTTTATCAATGTGCTTTCGCACCATGTGGCGCATCCGGCCGGCAAGCTGCTGGTGATTACGGGTGGCGTGCTGGTAACCATAGCCGGCTCCTGGCTTATGTACCGCCTGGTTGAAAAACCCAGCAAAAAATTATCCTCTTCTATTACGTATTGATTTTAACCTGCCGCTAAGCTCAAGCACCGCAAGGGCAGCGAGCATAACCAGGTAGGGGAAGGCCGGCGCCAGGTAACGCTGCTCCACATACCCCAGTGCGCCTCCTATTAAAAGCACCAGGGTGAGCGGAATGAGCGAAAAATAATTTCGCTTGCACAGCTGGTATAGGCAGCTGAGCGTGCCTATAACGGAAACGCATAAGAAAGCTAAAAAATAAAACCCTTTCAGGGCCTTGTGAAAAAAACTCATGTGGCTCAGAGCCGGCGTAGGAAAATCATCGAGCCGTTTTGGCAGCAACAGCTGCCTCAGGATCCTGAAGCGGTTGCCAACGGCATAAGAAAAGCCGTGTTCGGCTTTATAAGCAGCTAAAAATCGGGCTGCTCTTTCTTTAATATCCAAACCCAGCTTTCTTTTTTGCGCTTCACCGGCCGTGTCGGCTTCAAATGCCCTGTAGCTGCTTCTTAGCACCAACAGCGAATCGTAATTGTACCCGCTTGTTAAAAAATTTTCGTGGATTGCTTTTTTTTCACCTTCTGCAGGGCCAAAAAACCACTCGGCCTCCGAGCCTTTTGACCAGGGCTGATAATCGCCGCCCCAGCCGATGATAAGGCCGCGAATGGCCAGCAGCTCAGGACTCAGTGAACTGAAGCACTCGCTCATGGAGCCCTGTAATATTACCAGCTTATGGTATTTTTTGTAGGTGCTCAATGTCCACAACAAAAGACACGCCACCAGCGGAAGACAAAATGCAAGGGCCGCGCGCAGGCTTTGTTTCCATTGCCTTAAGTTGCCGGCGTAAAGCAATATTAAAACAGGAATAACAATGCCATGAACCGGCCTGAAAAACACAGACCAGGCCATAAACAGCCCGCCGAGGAAAATATACCGCATTAAGCCGCTGTGCCTGTAGCGGGCGCAGAAATAGATGGCATACACAAGGAACGAAACTCCAAAGCTGTCGGACAAGCCGTAATGATCCCAGTTGGAAACAAAGGTGCTGATGGCATATAAGAAAAAGGTATAATAAAACAGCCTTTGGTTTTTAAATACAAACACCGCTGTTTGAGCCAGAAGGTAAACAGAAATGGTGCTTACCATAAACTGCAGGAGAATAACCAGTGTTTTGCCCCAGAGGCTGCCAAACAAAAAATAAAGCGGAGCGTAAACCGGTAATAAGCCAGGCATGCGGCAAAACGAATTGTATACGCCGGTGTCTATAAACGACTCCACCGGATGGTAATAGCCGTTGGTATCGTTGGAGGCAATAAACAAGTGATTGATAATTTTATCCTGCGGCCAGTTTTGATGAAAAAGCCAGGCAAAAATAATAAACAGCAGGCCTTTGATGGCAAAGGCTATACCTATCCAACCAATTGCAAAACGGTGCTTTAAAATAAAAGCGCGGATCATGCCGGCTGTAGTATGGATTTAAAAGCGGAAATCACTGTTTCAACCTCTTCGTCGCTCATGGGTACGTAAAGTGGCAGTACAATGCTGTTGTCGCTTGCGTTTTCTGAAACAGGAAGCGGCGCTGCCAATTTATGGTTTTTATAGGCGCTTTCGCGGTGGGTAGTCATTACCCCCCGGCGTGTTGAAATGCCCATATCCAGCAGCTGTTGCATCAGCTCGTTACGGCCGATGGGGCAGCCGGGCTTTAAATACAATACATACGATTGCCAGTTGGTAAAATATCCTTCGGGCTCCACCGGCAAATTCACTACATCTATTTCCTTAAATGCTTCCTGGTAACGATGCGCTATTTTACGGCGCTCCTCAATAATCCAGTCAAGCCGCTCCAGCTGCTTAATCCCTACAGCGGCCTGTATATCGGTGAGGCGGTAATTGTAGCCCACTTCCAGGTGGTCTTCGATGATCACTTTGGTGGAGTTGTGGCGCACACGGTCGTTTACCGACATGCCGTGCTGGCGTAATAACTTCAGGCGGTTATAATACTCTTCATTATTGGTAGTGATCATTCCTCCATCACCTGTGGTAATTACCTTGCGGGGATGGAAAGAAAAACAAACCAGGTCGGAGTGCGACCCGATCTTATTGCCTTTATACGCTGAGCCGGCAGCACAGGCGGCATCTTCTATCAGCTGCAGGCTGTGTTTTTTGCAAAGGGCCTTAAAGGCGTCGATATCGGCCGGCAGGCCGATCTGGTGCACAATAAGAATGGCCTTTGTTTTCGGCGTGATCAGTTTTTCGGCGTGACGCACCTCTATGTTATACGTTTGAGGATCCACTTCTGCAAACACGGGTGTGGCGCCTACGTATACAATCGAATTGGCGGTGGCAATATAGCTCATTGAAGGACAGATCACCTCATCGCCCGCTTTAACGCCTGCTACAATCATGGCCAGGTGCAGGGCGGTGGTGCAATTGGAAAGTGCCACCGCATATTTTGCACCGGTATACGCCGCAAATTTTTCTTCAAACTCCTGCACCCTGGGGCCTTGCGTAACCCAGTTGGTTAAAATGGTATCATAGGCATTCTGCGCCTCTTCCTTGCCCAGGTATGGTTTTGCAACAGGTATTTTCATATTTACTATTTTATGGTGAGAGAATCTTTAGCTTCAATTAATCATGAAGCAAATTAAGATCGCTTCATGATTTCTCCCAGTTTTTAACGGCGATTTCGTTCACCAGGTTTTTTCCGACGGCCAATTCTTTGTAATAGCTCACGGTTTCTTTTAAACCCTGCTCAAACGTATAGGCCGGTTCAAAACCGGTGATCTTCCGGAATTTGGCTGGATTGACCCAAAGCCTTGGCACATCGGCCGGACGATCGGGCAGGTAATCGATCTTCATGTCGGGTTTCACCAGCTCAATCACTTTTTCAAGCAGGTGTTTCATCGTTATTTCCTCGCCGGTGCCAATGTTGATGATTTCTCCCTGCAGGCCTTTAATATCAAGCAGTCCTGCCAACGCTGCGGCGGTATCCTTTACGTAAAAAAAATCGCGGGTAATGCTGCCATCGCCAAAAATTACCGGGGCTTTGCCGTATAACAAGTTCACAATGCTGCGCGGGATCACTTCTCCTGCATCGCCTTCGTAATGGGCGCGCGGGCCGTAGTTGTTAAAAATGCGAAGCACCGTGGCATCCATGCCAAAACATTTGTAATAGGAGTAGGCGTAATTTTCGCCGGCCAGCTTGCTGGCGCCGTAAACGGTTTTTGGGAACGGCACGCCGTTCTCATCTATCGGAAATTGTTTAATGTCGCCATAAATTTCGGAGGTGGAAATGTAGAAAAAACGCTTTACCTTATTTTTCAGGGCGGCTTCCAGCATGTTCAGCGACCCTTCGGCATTAACACGGTGGTTTTCAAAAGGACTGTGCAGCGAGTGCCTTACACCAAGGCAGGCCAGGTGGTACACCACATCTGTGTTTTGGGTTACCGCATCGCAGGCGTTTTTGTCCAGGATGTCGCCTTTTACAAATTTAAAATTACCCAGCGCTTTTGCCTGCTCTATGTTATGCTCCTTGCCGTTTACCAGGTTATCGAGCACGGTTACATGGTGGCCCAGCGCCAGCAGCTTGTCGGTTAAATGCGAGCCTATAAAGCCGGCTCCGCCGGTTACTAAAATATTAATTGGTGTCATGGCGTTTGATCTCAAAAATATCGTTGATAATAAATACTGGCCGTTTCCTGGCACTGTCGAGCGTACGCCACAAATACTCGGCAATAATGCCCAGCGAAATGTTGGTAATGCCAAAGCCGATGGTGAGTATGGATACCAGTGCCGGCCAGCCGCTTTCAAGGTCGTTGAACACCAGCTTGCGAATGATGATGTAGGCGGTCCACAACAGCCCCGCCACAAAAAGAAAAATGCCGGTAAGTGTTACAAAGCGAATGGGCGCATACGAAAACGCAATAAAGGAATCAACCAGCAGCTTTATTTTTTTGCTGATGGTCCATTTGGATTTACCTTTTTTACGCGCCTCCTTTTTATATAGAATAGTGCTTTGCGAAAAGCCAAGGGTCAATATCTGTAAAAACACAGATGAGTTGCTTTCAATATTACTGTTAAGGCACTCCTGCACCTTGGTGTTAAACATCACAATGTCAAAGCCTTTATCAGGATAAGTGGCGATGGCATATTTTTTCATTAAAAAAGAATAGCTTCTTGAAAACAGGCGCTCAAAACCCCCATTTTCGGTCGATTCGCGGGTGGCCCAGCAAACATCGCAACCCTGCGCGCTTTTTTCGTACAACCGGTCTATCAGCATCAGCGGGTCCTGCAGATCGGCATACATAAAACAGATGTGCTGCCCGGTGGCGTGCCTGATGCCGGCGCGCAACGCCGCGTGCGAGCCAAAATTTTTGGAAAGGGAAATGATCTTACAATCGTAGTTTTGGTGGTTTGCTGATTTCAGCAGCGCCAGGGAATTGTCGGTGGATCCGTCGTTCACAAAAATAACTTCGGCGCGGTACGTTTTTTTTTCGGCAAAAAAAGCAGACAGACTTTCGGTTAAGAACGAAATATTTTCTTCTTCGTTGAGAAAAGGAATGATTATGGATATCCTGCCGCTCATAATGACCTGGCCGGATTGCCCACGGATTTGGATGAAGGGGGTAACGAACGGATCACATTGGTGCCCATACCTATCAGTGATTTTTCGCCAATGCTGATGCCGTTGATGATGCTGGTGCCACTGCCGATGTAACAATTAGCGCCTACCGACGTATTGCCGGCAATGGTTACGTTGGAGCCCACCAGGCTGTAATCGCTCACCGATGAATCGTGGTGCACAACGCTGTTGGGTAATATGCATACATGATCGCCAATCACACAATTGCTGGTAAGCGTTACACCGCTCATCAACAGCGTGTTGCTGCCCACTTTTGCAAAGGGCGATACGCTGGCGCCCGGGTGAACGACCGTAGCATAACGCGAGGCATCAATTCCAAGACCTTCAATAATTGTTTTGCGCGCTAAAAAGCTGGAAGGGCTTCCAGGTACGGCCAGCACCTTTGCATTTGGAAAATCCTGCAATGCCTTGCGACCATATACAGTAAAGCCAAGCACATGCTTCCCCTGTTTCTCGGGCGTGTCGTCAATAAATCCAAGAAAATTAAAATTTTTCCCCAGGCAGCTCAAAGCTTCCAGCCCGTTGCCATTAAAGGGAAAAATTAAAAGATCCTGCATCTGTACTTTTTAAAAACGGTTTATGGTCTCAATCACTTTTTCAACTTCCTCGTTGCTTAGTTCGGCAAACATAGGCAGCGAAATACAATGTGCCGCCAGGTATTCCGAGTTGGGGAAATCGCCGGGCTTGTATCCCAAATGCACATACGCTTTTTGCAAATGGCAGGGCACAGGGTAATGAAAGCCGGGGTTAATATCGTTATCGGTAAGGTGCTTTACCAGTGCGTCTTTTTCGTTACAGGTAATTACAAACAGGTGATAGATCGAGTCGGCCCACTCAGGCTGCTGCTGCATTTTTACTTTAGGATTTTTAATGCCATTGCGGTACATGGTGGCAATTTCGCGGCGGCGATTGTTCCAGCCCTCCAGGTATTTTACCTTTACGCTCAATGAGGCGCCTTCGAGGCCGCCCATGCGCATATTGAACCCGATCTCATCGTGGTAATAACGCACCACGCTGCCGTGGTTACGCAGGCTTTGCAGGTGCTTTTGGTACTCGTCGTTATTAGTGGTAATGCCTCCCGCTTCGCCGCAGGCGCCCAGGTTTTTGCCAGGGTAAAAGCTAAAGCAGGCCATTTCGCCAAAGCCTCCAACGGTTTTGCCCTTATAGCGGGCGCCCTGCGCCTGGGCAGCATCCTCCACCAGAAACAGCTTGTGCTTTTTAGCAATGGCAGCTACGGCATCAATATCAAAGGGCATGCCGTATAAATGCACGCCGATAATGGCTTTTGTTTTTGGAGTGATGGCCTTTTCAATTTTTGCAGGATCAATTTCCCAATTATTGGCGTCGCAATCCACAAACACCGGCGTGGCGCCAACATACGAAACGCCCCAGGCGGTAGCAATAAATGTATTGGCAGGGATGATCACCTCATCGCCCTGGCCAATGCCCAGCGCCAGCATAGCCAGGTGCAGGGCAGAAGTGCCATTGTTTACCCCAACGGTATGCTTGGTGCCGGTATAGGCCGAAAAAGCCTTTTCAAATTCTTCAACAAAAGGCCCCCCGGAAAACGCCGTGTTTTCATACACTTTCTCAAACAATTCAAACACTTCTTTTTTTATCTGCTGGTGCTGACCTTTTAAATCGAGGCAAGGAATTTTTTTTGACATAATGCGTTATACGTTAATACTTATGATTGCAATTGCTTTAAAACTTTGGCAGGATTGCCGGCCACAATAGTATTTGCCGGCACATCTTTGGTAACTACGGCGCCGGCGCCAATGAGCGCATTTTCGCCAATGGTTACACCGCAGATAATGGTGGCATTACTGCCAATGGAAGCGCCTTTTTTTACAAATGTTTCTACCAGCTTCCAGTCGGCATCGGTTTGGGGCGATCCGTCGGGATTGGTGGCGCGGGGAAAAAGATCGTTGGTAAACATCACCCCGTGGCCCACAAACACATTGTCTTCGATGTGCACGCCCTCGCAGATAAAGGTGTGGCTCGAGATCTTACAGTTTTTGCCAATGCTGGCCCCCTTTTGTATCTCTACAAAAGCGCCTACCTTGCTGTTGTCATCAATAGAGCAGCCATAGGCATTCACAAAATTAAAAATGCGCACACCCTGGCCCACCTTTACGTTTACCAGCGATTTGCGGGGTTCGTCAACATTCAGAAGCTCCATATCAGTTTAGTATAATTTCTTTGCCGTTTTGTTTGATCGATTGCTGCGAGGCTTCGAGGATACGGATCACACTGAGACCCGACTCAAAATCGGAAACCGGTTTTTTATTTTCCTTAATGGAATTTACAAAATCGGAAGCCATGCCAAACAGGGCTTCCTTCGAGTCCACTTTCGGAATAAAAATATCGCCGGTGCGGTAGTCCACCAGCACCCGCATTTTTTCCTCGTCGGTTTTATGCGCATAGCCGGTATCGTATATCCGTATTTTTTCGGTCGGCTCCAGGTCGTTAAACACCAGCATTTTTTGATCGCCGCCAATCAGCATGGTGCGGATCTTTACCGGTGAGGTCCACGAGCAGTTAAAATGCGCAATAAATCCCGATTTGTAATTCACGGTCAGGTAGGCAATGTTTTCAATGCCATTGTGCGTGTGTGAGGTGCCGGTGGCGTTTACGCTATACGGCACTTCGTCTATCAGGTAATTTAAAATGGAGATGTCGTGCGGCGCCAGGTCCCACAATACGTTAATGTCGGGCTGAAACAGGCCCAGGTTAATGCGGGTGGAATCAAAGTATTTTATGTTCCCGATCTGGCCTGAGGTAATGAGCTGTTTCATTTTTTGAACGGCTCCGGTGTATAAAAAGGTGTGGTCCACCATCAGCAGCCGGTTCATTTTTTTGGCAATGGCCTGTAGCTCCAGTGCCTCGGCCGATGTGGAGGTCATGGGCTTTTCGATCAGCACGTGCTTTCCCTTTTCGAGGGCTTTTTTGGCCAGTGCAAAATGGGTGAACACGGGGGTGGCAATTACCAGCGCATCTACGCC
The DNA here is from genome assembly GCA_044221905.1 of Bacteroidia bacterium. Classification (GTDB taxonomy): domain Bacteria; phylum Bacteroidota; class Bacteroidia; order B-17B0; family Aurantibacillaceae; genus Aurantibacillus. Next base: position 116,676 of record JBGAOE010000007.1, on the reverse strand, counting down.
GGCATCATTCAGCACCTCCTCAAAATTACCGGTGGTGGTTACGGCCGGGTATTGTTTGGCAACCAGCTGCAGCCTTTCGGGCCGGGCGTCGCAAACGTATTTTACCGTACATTCATTAACCGCGTTAAAATTTCTTACCAGATTCGGACCCCAGTAACCGAAGCCAATTATTGCAATATTCATGTTTTAATAATTCGCTGTTACGCGCAAGGGTTTATAAACTAAAATTTTCAGCCCAAAGTTAAAATTAATTTCTGTATTGCCCACAGATTTGTTGGGCCGTTTTTGCGATTGTTAATGTTTGGTCTTTTCTTTCAGAAACCTGCCTGTAAGCCGAAAATACTGTTATTTTTGTGTCCCGGCCGCTCATATGCACCGGCAATTGTTTTGCTGCGTGCCCGGCGTGGCAGCCGTTATTTTTCAAACAAAAACCGTATGCTCAGCCATCAGATAAATGCAACACAGGTTAAACAGCACAGTCCGCTGGTAATCCTATTCATTTATCTCTCAATTTTTATTAACTCCTACGTTTTTTTTAAGGAGCCTTTTGAGTTTTACGTGGGCTACATTATTTTTATTTTGCTGCTGCCCGGCTTCATCATTCGTTACGGATTTAACGGCAACCTGTTCTTTATCTTTTTCACCCTGCTGGTCACCGGTATTTTCAATGTTTTTTTTGGCAATAATACCACCAATCTCTTTTTTAAGGTGTACCTGGGCCTTTTTATGTCTTATTTTTTCTACTACTACATTGTGCTCGATTTTAATTACGATGTTGAGAAGCTCTTTCGCTGGTACCTCGTAGGTTGTTATATTGCAGCGCTGATTGGCATTGTTCAGTTTATTTCGTTTAAAATCGGCTTTGGCCCCGGCTATAATTACCGCTGGGTTTTTAATAAATGGGGCTTATCGCCGGGCGGGCTTTTCGGTATCCGGGTTAATTCGGTTTTTGCCGAGCCTACCTATCTGGGGGCCGTATTGTCGGCGGCTTTTTTTGTATCCCTGTATAATCTTTTCCGCCGCGAAACCTATGGCATCAGCCGTTTTCAAAGTATCGTCATCATTGTGGTTTATCTGCTTTCGTTTTCCAGCCTGGGGCAAACCGGCATTTTTTTATCGGTGCTTTTCCTGGCCATTAATTTTGGAATGCTGCGCTACGTAGTGGTGGTGGTGCCGGTCATCATCATCCTTTTTAACGTGCTGTATAAAAATGTGATCGACTTTCGCGACCGGCTGGACGGGTTAATTGTTCTGTTTTCGGGGGGTGAGTTCAGGCTGGGCAAAACGCACGGCTCTTCTTTTATCCTTTATAACAATTATCACGTGGCCCTCGAAAACTTTAAAACCAACTTTGTGTTTGGAACCGGGGTGGGCTCGCACCCGGTAGCTTTCGAAAAATTTTCGATTGCCAAGGATATTAAGGTTTACGGCTTTAGCTCCAACAGTGCCGATGCCAATTCCATGCTGCTGCGCCTTATTTCTGAAACGGGGATTTTTGGCGTGCTTATTTTTTTATTTGTGATTATAAAGTACTATGTAAAGCGAAACCCTGTTGACGATACGTATCACTGGCTTATCAGCAATGCCATCCTGGTAATGATCCTGCTAAACCTGTTCAGGCAGGGACATTACTTCTTAAACGGGTTTCCATTTTTTATGGTGATTTACATTTTTAACTCGGTGCTGTATAAAAACTACCTGGCCGAAAAGGCCGAATTGCCCAGAGCCCCCATTGAAGAGGGGCAGGCAGAAGAGGTCTAAAGCTCCAGATCCTTTTTGCGTTTTACCTTGCGCTCTTTCATATTAAAGGCTTCCACCAGCATGGCAAAGGCCAGGGCCACATAAGCATAGTTTTTGTTCACTTCCAGGTGTTTTTCTTCGGGTACGCTAAAGTTATAGCAGTCCAGCAACCCATCGGCAAACAGCACACCGCCGATAGCCAGTAAAAAGGTGAGGGCCACCATTTTAATGCCCTGGTTTTTATTGATGAACTCGGCTACCAGGCCGCTGAAAAAGATCATCAGCAGCATGCTGATAATCACGGCGCTGATCATGATCAGCACAATGCCGCTTACCCCCACGGCAGCCAGTATGCTGTCGAAGCTGAAAATAAAATCGATGATGATGATCTGAAGGATGATGGCGTTAAAAGTGTTTTTGCCGCCGCTGGTGCGCTCAATCTCATCCTCGTCGGTATAAATTTTTTCCATGATCTCCTGCCAGGTTTTGATCAGCAAAAACAATCCTCCGCCCACCAGGATGATGCCTTTGCCGCTCACGCCGTAAACTCCGATGTGGAAAAGGGCTTCCTTTAAGCCGGCAATCCAGCCTACAAATAGCAGTAATATGGAGCGTACCAGCAAAGCCAGCAGCAGGCCGATGGTTCGGGCCCTTTTTTGCTGCGGCAAGGGGAGCTTATTAACGGCAATGGAAATAAAAATAATATTGTCTATACCTAATATAATCTCTAAAACAGACAGGGTAAGCAAGCCAATAATTCCGTTTAAGGAAAGCAAAGCGGTTAGATCCGCGGACCAATTGTGCATCTAATTTTAAAATTTCAGACAAAGATATCTAAATTTTGAGGATTGGACCAAAAATTTTACTATTGAAAATCAATAACTTACGAGGTTCCGATGAAAAAATTAGTACTATGTATTGCAAAGTACCTTTCAGTGAACGTATATTTGTATCACATAATAGCTATTGTAACCAACTACTAAAAAAATAAAAGGTCTAAAAGGTTTAAAAATTAAGAAAAATGAAAACAACACATTCAACATCAGAAAAACAAAATGAAAAACGCGGCATATTTACCCGCATCGTACTTTTCACCGTGCTGGTTTATTCAAGCCTGTTTGCCCTATCGGCCACTACTTTGCCTTCGCCAAGCCCGGCTTCGGTCGAATCCAAAAAAACCATCCGCGAATACTTTAAATTTCCGCAGATACTGGTTAATCACAGCGAGGTAAAGACTGTTACCAACAATAGTGTAGAGGTGCTTTTTACCACCAACGAAAAAGGCAACGTAAACTTTGTGCTTGCAAAAACACAGGACGAGAGCCTGAAACATGAAGTGGAAAAACAATTTTATAAATTATGCCTGCCAAAATTAAAACAGGATGTGGTGCACAGCGTAGTGCTGAACTTTAAAACCCTCTAGTCGTTACAAATTCATCAAATTCAGAACCAAACATAATAACATACATGATAAATTCAGAGAATACCGAAAAAACACAGGGCGGTATGGAGCGGGCGGGGGCGCAGTCGCAAATGCGAAAAGGTGTTCTGGAACTCTGCATCCTTTCTATCCTGTCGCAGGGCGATGCTTATCCAACCGAAATTATTGACAAGCTTAAGGATACAAAGCTGGTAGTGGTTGAAGGAACGCTGTACCCGCTGCTTACGCGGCTCAAAAACACCGGCCTGCTGGGCTACCGCTGGGAGGAAAGCACCAGCGGCCCTCCGCGCAAATACTACAAGCTTACCGAAATAGGCGAGCAATACTTAAAAGAGCTTCAGCTGTCGTGGCAGGAGCTGGTAGACGCGGTGAACAAAACAATTGAACTGGGTAAAAAATTATAAAGGTTTAAAAAAAAGTAAAATGAACAAGACAGTAACAATAAACATAAGCGGCATTATTTTTCACATTGAGGAAGATGCGTATGATAGTTTAAGCAAGTATTTGTCGACCATTAAAGGCTACTTCAGCAAAACCGATGGCGGCAACGAAATTATGAGCGACATCGAAGCCCGTATTGCCGAGCTGCTGCAATCCAGGATCAATGCCGTAAAACAGGTGATTCTGATGGCCGACGTAGAGCACGTGATGGATATTATGGGCAAGCCCGAAGAATTTGGTGCAGAGCCCGCCTCGGGCAGCAACAAAGGCGCTGGCGAAGAAGAGCCCTCGCAGCAATACACCCACGAAAAGGTGAAGCGCCGCCTGTTCCGTAACCCCGATGAAAAAGCCATTGGTGGTGTGTGCAGCGGCCTGGCAGCCTACTTCGACATAGACACCGTGTGGGTGCGCCTGGCCATGTTCCTGCTTATTTTCTTTGGCGGCATCAGCATTTGGGTTTATATTATTTTATGGCTGGTGATTCCACAGGCCAAAACCACCGCCGATAAGTTTGCCATGCGCGGCGAGCCGGCCAATGTAAACACTATTTTTAAATCGTTTAAAGAAGAGGCCGAAGACGTAAAAAACCGGTTCGATAAATACGGCCGCGATTTTAAAAGCGGCGGCTACGCCGAAAGCGTGCGCAGCAACCTGTCGAGCGGCTTGAGGCTGATCTTTAACATCATTGCCCGCTTAATTGGTTTGGTGCTGCTGTTTATTGGCGGCGCTATGCTGATAGGCCTGGTTGTTTCGCCACTGGGCTTATCCATTGCCGATGGCGATAACGGGTTTGACCTGTCCAACTGGAAACGCGTGGTGTTTGAATCGCCCGCAGATTACGCCCTTGGCGTGCTGGCCTTTATACTTGTAGTGGGCATTCCTGTTCTGATGCTTATTTACACCGGCATAAAGCTGCTGTTCAGAATTAGCTACAGCAACCGCTGGCTTAACCTGAGCCTGGGCATTTTATGGCTTGCCGGCCTGGCACTGGGCATTTATGTAACAGCCAACACCCTTGGCAATTACAGCGAGAGCTCGCGGGTAAAAGAAACCCTTGAGCTGAGCAACACCGGCGACACCATTGTAATAAAGCTTAACCCTTCGCTGGAGGCCCTGAAAGCCATGAAGTTTGACAACGAGGACGAGATCGAAAACCACCTGAACCGCAGAAACGACGATTATTTTCTGGCCGAATCGGGCAAAGCGCTCAGCGTAATCGGGCGGGCGCGCTTAAGCGTGGTGGAAAGCCCTAACGACAGCGTGGAAATGGTGATAAGCCGCATTGCCAAAGGTGCCACCAAAAAGGAAGCAAACGAAAATGCAAAAGCCATACAATACACGTATCATCAAAACAGCAACGAGCTGGTGTTTGATCCGGTATTTATAACACCAGCCGATTCACACTTCGGTGCCCAGGAGCTCAGCGTTAAATTAAAGCTGCCAAAAGGCAAAGTGATTTTCTTTGACAGCAGCGTGAAACACTTGCTCAATGATGTGGAAAACACCAGCAACACCTGGGACGGTGACATGGTGAACCGCCGCTGGAAAATGACGGCTAAAGGCCTGGAGTGTATCGATTGTGAGAATCTTGAGAATGCAGATGGTTCGCACCATCGCTACAGGGGGATCAAAACCGATAAGATCACCATTAATGATGAGGGCATTCATGTAAAAGGCAGCGAAACCGAAATTAAGATTGACGATCACGGGATCCGTATTAAAACACCCGAGCAAAATGTGGAGGTGAATGACGAGAAAGATTCAGACAATAAAGACTAGAAGCTATCTCAAAAACTAATTTTGCGGTCACCCTGAACTTGTTTCAGGGTCTGTCCCTCAGCAAAATTAGGTGATCAAGAGATGCTGAAACGAGTTCAGCATGGCATCGGAGTATTTTTGAGATAGCATCTAATTGATTTTCATGTGCCCCCCAACCGTAATCCCAGCTGCCAATAGGGGTTACGGTTTTTTTGTTTTAAGTCAAAAGCATTCAGGCAAAATTCAAAAGCTAACAGGATAATATAAACCGTTAAGCGGCAGATTGCTTGGGGCCTGGGTATGTTATATATCAAGCCCTCGGAATGACGGTTTATTGGAATGAGCGTAAATAACTTATTTGATACTAGGTCTTTAATCTTTTGTTGATTCTTATGTCATTTAAATCCTGCATCATAAATTCAGGTCTTAATGAATTTCAAATTCCGTTTCAATCCCTTGTACTTGGTGCGTTTTACCGCCGAATGCTTAAATACCATGTTAAATGTTTCCTCGGTCATATCATGCCATTCGGCCTCGCTAAAGTTCATCAGGTTGCGTGTGTCGTTAAAAAGCGGCTCTTGGTGCGGCACGCTGAATCGGTTCCAGGGGCATACGTCCTGGCACACGTCGCAGCCAAAGGCCCAGCCGTCCATTTTATTTTTAAAGCTGTCGGGAATGCTGTCCTTTAATTCGATGGTAAGATAACTGATGCATTTGCTGCCGTCCACCACAAAAGGCTCTACAATGGCGCTGGTAGGGCAGGCGTCGACGCAGCGCGTGCAGGTGCCGCAGTAGTCGGGCATGGGCCCGTCGTAATCAAAGGCCACATCTACGATCAATTCGGCAATAAAAAAGAAGGAGCCGTTTTGTTTATTGATGAGGTTGCTGTTTTTACCTATCCAGCCCAGCCCGCTTTTGGCCGCCCAGGCCTTATCCATTACCGGGGCGCTGTCAACAAATGCGCGGCCGTTAATATCGCCGATGGTTTCTTTTAATGCCGCCAAAAATTCGTGCAGCTTGTTTTTGATCACCTCGTGATAATCGTGGCCATAGGCATACTTGCTTATTTTTGGCGCGGTGTTGGTTTGCTGTTGCTTGGGGTAATAATTATACAGCAGCGAGATCACCGATTTGGCACCGTCCACCAGCAGGCGCGGATCGAGGCGCTTATCGAAGTAGTTTTCCATATACTTCATCTCGCCATGCTTATTGGCGGCCAGCCATTTTTCGAGCCGTGGCGCCTCCTCTTCCAAAAAACCGGCTTTTGAAATGCCGCAAAAATCAAAGCCCAGGCGTTTGGCCTCCGCTTTTACAAACCGGGTATGCTGCTGCTGGTTCAAAACGGCTAAGTTACAAATAGTTTGAGCCTGTTTTCTAAATCGTTCAGACACGGGCTTTCTTATGTTTTAACATTAATTTAACGCTTATAACTTGCATTTTGTGCGGTAAAATTCCGATATTTGCATCCGATTCCAAAAACCACATGTAAAAAACTGAATTTCAGTTAATTACATGTAATTTAATGAATAACAGTTACTTAACATTAAAATAATGCACATGAAAACATCAAACCCTATTTTCGACGCAATGGTTGAAACACAAACCAATTTTGTGAACAATTGGATGGATTCTGCAAAAAAAATGCAGGCATCTATGGCAAGCGGTAACCTGGCTCATGAGGGGCAGGCATTATACAAAGAGTTAATGGATAAGCAAATGAGCCTGCTGAAGCAATCGTCGGCGCATTTATTCAATCAAAACGAAAGCAACCCGCAAGAGTTTTTCAAAAACTGGTTCAACCAGCAAGCGACGTATGCCAAACAAATGGCCGATTTTTCGCAAAGCATTAATAACAGCTATCAAAACTTTGGCAAGCCGGCACAAGACTATATGTCTAACTTCGGTCAGTCCAACACCGCTTTTACAAACATTTACAATTCGTGGTTAAATACCCTCAACAGCTCCTACGATGCCATGTCTAAAAACATGAACGGGGCTTTTAACAAGGATGTGTTCAGCAACTTTATGCAGGGCAACCAGGTGTATGCCAAAATGCAGGAGTTTTTTCAGCCCATGATCAATGCCATTCAAAAAGGACAGTTCAGCGCTGATGCGTTTAAAAATCAATTCAGCGCCGAAAGCTACAACGAGCTGGCCAAACAACTGTTCGGCGGTTTTTACAACCATTCGTCTATTAAGGATGTGTATGACAATGGCATTAAGCAGCTGCAGGATTTTTTTGCCAGCCAGAATAATTTAGGAAAAGAGTACTACGAGCAGCTTCAAAACATGGGCAAGGAATTTCCGAATATGTTTAATGGTGGCGCTGCCGGCAGCCTGAAAGATTTTTACGGCCAGGTGCACAACGTGTTTGGCAAAACCTTTGAGCCATTGATGAAAATGGTAAACCCTGGCAAGGAGAAAGAAAACGCCGAAGAGGTAATTACCCTGATGGATAAAATTGCCGAATACAGCATTAAACAGGCCGAGCTGCAGGCCCACCTGCAAACTACTGCCAAAGCCAGTGTTGAGAATATCATTAAACAATACTCTGAAAAGTACAGCAACCCGCAAGCCTATACACAGCTGCCAAGCGCAGAGGAAATGTATAACGAGTGGATCAAGGTAAACGAAAAACTGTTCACCGAGTTATTTGCCAGCGAAGAATTCAGCAAAGCCAAAGGCGAAGCGCTGAACCTGAGCATGGATGTAAAAAAACATTTTGAAAAACAATTCGAAAGCTCTTTTGCCAATTTCCCCATGGTGTTTAAAAGCGAAGTGGAAGACATGCAAAAAACCATTTATGAGCTGAAAAAGCAGGTAAAAGAGCTGCAAACCAAACTGGCCATGCAAAATGCCGCCAGCGTGGAATTGTTTGAAGACGATAAAAGCGGAAAAGGCCGCAAAAAATAGTTCTTATATATAGTTAAGACCGAAAGGGCCGTCCGATTTTGTGTTTTGCGGACGGCTTTTTTATTTACTAATTTAACCGGATGCTGTTTTTCCTTAAAAAGAACCTTTGGTTTATAGCGCTTGGCGCAGCTACACTCATTTGCTTTTTCAGTTTCCGGCCCTTAAATGCTCCTGCCTATCGCATTATTGCGGCCGATGGGCTGGGCTATTACTCTTACCTGCCGGCTCAATTCATTTATCACGACACCCAATTGTCCTTCGGCTGGTTTGACACCGTTTTTAATAAGCATTACAACAACCGTTTGTTTGAATACCCGCACCAGAATTTTATGGTGCCTTATGGCAGCAAAGAGATCAATAAATATTACCCGGGCCAATCGCTGCTGCAGCTGCCATTTTTTTTAGCGGGCCATGCTGCCGCTAAGCTGTTTGGCTGCCCGGCCGATGGTTTTTCGCTGCCTTACCAGCTGGCTATTGGTTTGGCATCGGTTTTTTATGCATTGCTCGGCCTGTATTTTTGCCGCCGCCTGCTGCAGCTGGTTTTTAATAATAGGCTTATTCCCGCGCTGGTGCCTTTGCTTATTTTTTTTGGCAGCAATTTGTTTACTTACACCGTTTTTAATGGCTGCTATTCGCACGCCTATTCCTTTTGTTTTTTAAGCCTGGCCTGCTATAGCGCGTATTTGTTTTTTAACCGGCCGGCGGCGCGGCTGTTTTATTTCTTACTAACAGCACTCTTTTGCCTGGTGGTACTGAGCATCCGCCCGTTAAACGGTGTGTTGCTGCTGAGCCTGTTTTACTTTTATAAGCCGTTCTCGTTAAAAGATTTTTCTATGAAACAGGAAAATAAATTCAGGCTGCTGTTTTTACTGCTGCTGATGCTGTTGGTGGGTGCATACAGCCTGAACATCATTTACACGCAAACCCACACGTTTTTGATAAACACTTACATTGGCGAAAAATTTTATTTTAACGACTGGAGCCATATCGGCGATAATTTTTTTGGCTTTCAGTACGGCATGTTGTGGTATACACCGCTGCTGCTGTTATGCCTGTGCGCTTTGCTGCTGGTGTTCAAACAGCCCCGCCTTGTTTTTTTGCTGGCCCCTGTGCTGTGCATCATCCTGCTTTACAGCTTTTGGTGGTACTGGAACATTGTGGCCCGCGCTGTGGTGGACAGTTCGGTAATTCTGGCCTTATTGCTGGGCCATGTGCTGATGAACCTGAGCGGTAAAAGGCTGCATCGCCCGGTGCTGGCAATGACTTTGTTATGCGTGCCCTTTTTTCAGCTAAAAGCTTACCAGCTGCGTAACGGAATTATCGACAGCAATTACACCTATTTTAAATACTATGCCAAGTATTTTTTTACGATGCGCCAGGTCAATATTTTTCCCGTCAATCCACGAACAGTTATAAGCGTGGAGGAACATTTCCAGGATTTTGAGCAGCAAAGCGGCAATAACATAAGCAACAAGCAAAAATTTGAAGGCGGCAAGGCGGCGGTATTAAATGCGCAGGAAGAATATGCGGGTAACCAGAGCGCTGCAGTGCCCGACTTTATTGAAAAGGAAGGCTTTAAAAAAGTGAAGGCCGCATTCTGGCTTTATGCCACCGAAGAGATCAGCAACATCCATTTTATTTTTACATTTATGCGACACGACAGCAGCGTGGCCTATGTGCCTTTTTACATGAATAGGGATAACCTGCGGCACAACCGATGGGAGTATAAAGAGTTTGGCATGGATGTGCCAAAGGCCGTAAAGCCGGGAGATGAATTAAAAGTATATTTCTGGAATCCTGATCGTAAGAGCGCAGCTTTTATCGATAACTTAAAAATTGAATTTTTTCTTACCAATGGCGCCGATGAGGTGACGTTAAAATAAAACAAAACCAATAATTATATTTAACCTGATTTTTGAAACCATGGAAACAAACGTGATTAAAGAAATGACCGACATGAGCATGAAGCTGATGAAAGGCTACGATACCTTAAAGCAGATACACGATGTTGACATTGCCACCACGCCAAAAACGGCGGTTTATAAAGAAGACAAGCTGGTGCTGTACCGCTACGACCGCGAAAGCGACGCCAGCTATAAAACCCCAGTGCTTATTGTGTATGCGCTTGTAAACACGTATAAAATGCTGGATCTGCAGCCCGACCGCAGCTACATAAAAAACCTGCTCGATGCCGGGCTGGATGTATACCTGATTGACTGGGGCTATCCCGGCAAGGGCGACCAGTTTATCAGTATGGATGACTATGTGAACGGGTATATCAATAATTGTGTGGATTATATCCGGAAGAAACACCGGATGGAAAAAATAAACATCCTGAGCATTTGCCAGGGTGGTACGCTCAGCGTGATCTATTCCTCGCTGTTTCCCAACAAGGTAAAAAACCTGGTAACGCATGTAACGCCCATCGATTTCAGTACCAACGACGGCCTGCTGTTTCGCTGGAGCAGGGATATGGATTTTGACAAGCTGGTGGACGGCAACCACGGCCTGGTGCCCGGCGAATTTTTGAACCAGGGCTTTGATATGCTGAAACCTATGATGAAGGTGCAAAAGCAGCAATCGCTCACCGGCAGCCTGGACGATAAGGACAAGCTGCTGAATTTTTTGCGCATGGAAAAATGGATCAGCGAAAGCCCGGACCAGACCGGCGAGTGTTTCAGGCAGTTTATGAAAGACCTTTACCAGCAGAATAAGCTCATAAAAGGCGAATTGGAAGTGGGCGGAAAAAAAGTGAACCTGAAAAACCTGGTGGCTCCCTTGCTTAATATTTATGCCGAGCAGGATCACCTGGTGCCGCCGGCAGCTACCATTCCGTTGAACGATTATGTGGGCAGCGGCGATAAGGAGCTGTATAAATTCAAAGGCGGGCACATTGGCGTGTTTGTGGGCAGCAAGTCGCAGAAAGAGCTGGCGCCGGCCGTTACCGAATGGCTGAAGAAGCGGGATAAGTAATAGTTTCGAAAATACAATTTCACGTGTATGAAAAGCGCTCCGCTGGGCGAGGTAAGAAAAGAACTTCAGCTGTTACAGGCAGCTGAGCTGGCTGATTTATGTGTGGCACTGGCCCGCTATAAAAAAGAAAACAAGGAGTATCTCGATTACCTTCTCTTCAGGGCGCAAAATAAAGATACATTTATACAGGAGATAAAAGCCGAGGTGGATGGGCAGTTTGCAGAGCTGGGCCGGCAAAGCAATTTGTATTATGCAAAAAAAAGCCTGCGAAAGATCCTGCGCGGTATTTCGCGCTACAGCCGCTACATAAACACCAACAGCGCCTCTGCCGAGCTTTATATTTATTTTTGCCTTAAGCTCAAACAATCTGGCATTCCATTTCGCAAAAGCCAGATCCTGATAAACCTTTACGAGCAGCAGCTGAAAAAAATAAATACCCTGGTAAGTGCGCTGCACGAAGACCTGCAGCAGGATTACGCGAATGACCTGGAGGAAATTGCATTATGATAACCGGGCCCGATCCCAACCTATTGCTGGAGCTGGTGAGCAAACCCATGCCTTTCGGCAAATACAAAGGCACAGTGTATTATCGCCTGCCGGTGTCTTACCTCGAGTGGTTTCAGCGCGAAGGCTTTCCGCCCGGCAAAACCGGTATGCTGCTTTCAACCCTTTACGAAATTAAGCTGAACGGGCTTGAATTTTTACTGGAGCGGATCAAAAAGGAAAATAATCTCTGATGTCCTTCTTTTGAATTGGATCCTTTTGACTTTTGAATTAAATCCCTTTTGACTTACTGTTTCACCACCTGGAACTTGTATTGTTTCGGATCGTTTTCAATTTGAAGGAAATAAAGGCCGCTGGCCAGGTTTCGGATGTCGATACCGTTGTCTAAGGGCGGTTTCACCAGGCTGGCGGTTAATTGCCCCGTGCCGCTGTAAATCTTTACCGTATTTACCTCCGACCAGGAGCTGAAATAAATCTTTTCTGAGGCCGGGTTGGGAAATACGCTTACATCGGCATTATGAAGCCCGTAAGGCGATATGGAATGAAAACAGCTGGCCACGCTGATGGTTTTACTGCCGGTGGCGCTGCAGTTGCGGTCAGCTTGTGGGCCATAGTGGGCAGTGTATGAATACACGCCCGTGTGCCCGGGCGAGATAAGGATGGAACTGGCGGTTTCGCCGGTGCTCCAGCTCACCGGCAATGAGGCAGCTTCTCCGCTGCCAAGCAACGCATATAAACGAAGGCTGTTGCCATAACACAATGTATCGTGTTTAGTGCTGGTATAAATGTTTACCGGCAGGGTGTTGGCCACAGAAACCGTATGGGTGGCCGATCCCAATGCAGTTTGAGAAGCATCGGTTACCGAAACGGTGTAAACGCCCGCGCAGCTGAATGTGAGTGTAAGCGCGGCCCCCTGGCTTTGAGCGGTGTAAGAGGCGGGGCAATTGGCCGCCTGCACGGCAATGGAGTAGGGGGCTGAGCCCGAGCGAAGCGTTAGATGAACAGAGCTGTATGCCTGGTGGCAAAAAACGGTCGACGAGGGAGCCAGAAGAAGCTGGGAGAATAAATTTCCTGCGTAGATCATTAGGCCGATGAGTAGAAGCTTACTCAAAGAAAGTGTGGGTGCTTTCATGGCTTTAAAAATTAGGTTATTATTCAGAACGGTAAAAACAGCGGGCGGCTGTCTTTCTTACTCTAAGGTAACAATAGCGCGGCTTTAAACATGCGGCGAAAACAACTTTTTAGTGAGGCCCTGTGTTGGCTGAGCGAGTTTTATTTGTGCCCTTATCGCCGATTGGCGATAAATGTTCGACAAAACTAAAGCTTCTAATGCCTGAATGCTGCCATGGCCCTATACGGATAGAAACAAAGCAACAGGTAAAATTTTTTAACCGAAACGGCAATTCCCTGATCGTTGGCGGTTATTCATCAAAAATCCCCGGCCTTGCAGGGCCGGGGATTCTCTTTGTTTGTGCGGGACGATCTAATAAACCAAATAAACCTTAAAACAAACTATCATCATGAAAAAAATTATTTTCTGCTGGTTACACTCACATATGTGTTTTTGAGCTGTGGCTGCTCTTCAAAGAGCGAGCTTTTAATATTTTTGCTGTATTCTTTTACCGGCATAAACATGTCGTTGCTGGGGTTAAAAGAAACAATAGCGATCGGAAAATCAATAGCATCCTGATCCTGTATGCTGCTGTAGTTTTCTACGATCAATTCGGTGTCAAAGTGAAACCGGTGGTTGCTGGTGTTATACTCCGGCAGGCGGGTGTCAATACTCACTACCATGGGAAAATAACCTTCTTTAATAATACGGATGGTGTACCATGAGTTTTTCTTAACTTTTAAAAGAAAGGATTCGTTGTCTACCACCAGGCCCGAATCTACCAGGTCGTTGTGGCAAAGCAGCTCTATTTTGTATGTTTTAGAATTGTCGTTTTTAGGGATGAGCACCTTACCGTCTATTTCGATGCAGTAAAGGCTGTCTTTTTCACCGCCAAAGCAGGGAATGCTTAAATAAAGGATGCTGATGATGATGAGGATGAAGGGGAAGTTTGGCTTTTTCATGATTTCTTGTTTTTAGTTGTAGTAATTTATTTGATGTTGTTTGTTGATGTAAAGTTCGGTAGAGAAGAGGCCTTTTTTTTTCGCATTTGGGCGCAAAGAGTACGCATGTAAGATTTATGTTTTTTTTGCTGGTTTCCCCGCAGTGGCGTATTATGCTGTAACCCTTTATCCATGGGTATTTTGAGAATCAGGGATAAATAAAAAAATCCCGGAATTTTTTTTCCGGGATAGAATGGACATCTGAAAGTGGACGGTTTACCGCCCGTTTTTTGCGAAAAGAAAAGATAAAAACAAGGCCTGGGGATGAAAAAACGGGTAAGTCTTACAGGTCATCACCCGATTTTATTTCTGAAGCACCGCTTTGGCGTCACTTAAGAGTGCATCCAGCTGGCCTCGGTCGTACAATTTGCCGTTAATAATAACGGCATAAATACGACGGGTGTTGCCTATGTTTTCGAGCGGATTTTCATCCAGCAATACCAGGTCGGCCTGCTTACCGGTTTCCACAGTGCCTTTTTTAGCGATGAGGCCGGCATAAGCGGCCGGATTTTTGGTTACCGTTTCAAGAGCCGCATAGTTGCTCAGGCCGGCTTTGGCAAACGTTTCCAACTCGTCGTGTATCGAAAAGCCCTGCACCAAAAACCATTCGGGCGAATCGGAGCCGGCCATCAAAGGTACGCCAGCCTGCCACAGCTCCTTAGTCATTTTTTTTCGCACGTCTATGTATTTTTTGCGCTTATCGGCCGATGGGGCTTTTTTCCAGTAATGATCCCTTATTTGCCAGCGCTCTTCTTTTATTTTGGAAGGAATATAGGCAAAATCGGGCCGCTGCATGTATTGTTCCTTGCCCATACTATCGGCAAAAGAGGAAAAGAAAAAATAATTGGTGGGTGTTACGTAGATGCCTGCCTGCTTTACCTGGCTCACCAGTGCCGGAATTTTGCTTTCATCCAGGTAGGGCACGGTATTCCAGGCGTTTTTCCGCCAGATGTTCATGTCTGACACCGATTGCCCGTGGTTATAGGAAGTATCCGGCAGCAGCATGTCTATAAATTCATCCATGTGCTCAATCTGTTGTTTGGCAGCCAGTGCTGCGGGCAGTTTTACAAGGGGGCCCACGTGGCCGGTCACTTTTATGTTTTGCGCTTTGGCGGTTTTAATAATGGCATCGTACACATCGCGCTTCACCATAAAGGTGATCTTAATTTCATCATATCCCGTTTTTTTACAGCGGATCACAGCAGCTTCCGCTTCGGCAGGCGTTTTGCAGATTTCGGCAAACACCTTGCCCGGCCAGGGCCAGCTACCCACAAACTGTGGGCTCGACACCATCAGCTCGGGCCCGCTCCATTGCAGCTCCTTCACTTTTTGCCGCGCATCCAGGTAAACCGAATCGCCGCACTCTATGCGCACGGTGGTAAGCCCGTTGGCCAGCATCACATTCAGCTCTTCCCTGCAGGTGTTTGCATGCTCGCCCTGTTCGTAAAAAAAATGCGCGTGCATGTCAAAAAAACCGGGCAGCAGGTATTTGCCGCTGGCCTGTATCACCGTAGCGCCACCCGGTATTTTTGTTTTGCCGCGGGCGCCCATGTGTTTTATTTTTCCGTTCTCAATAATCACCGTCTGGTCTTTCAGCACCTGCTCTTTGTTCATCGGGATCACATGCACGCCTTCCAGCACCAGCGCCTTATCGGGCGGCAGCGAGGCAGCGGCAAAAAATGGCAGGCACAGGCCAAGGATGGAGTTGCGGATGGTTTTCATATGCTTGGTTTTGAATAAGTAATTATTGAATGTTTTTATTCAGCCAGCCGATGGTTTCTTCGGCAATGCGCCGGTTAAAATTACCCTTGGTGTATTGCTGCTCTTTAAAATTCTTGGCAGCTTCTTCGTAACTGTTGCTCTTCATCATAAAATGATCGAGGTCGGCAATCTGCAGCCGGGTGGCATAATTGGGGTGCGCGGCGTTCACTGTTTTTTCGATCAGCAGGGGTTCAATGGGCGCGCACTGCTCGTAATCGGTACCCCCGTTAATTACAAGCACCGGGCAATTTAGCTCCGACCAGGTTTTGGCAAGGTCCAGCGAATCTATCTGCTGCCAGAAGCGCCAGTGCCTGCCCCACATGTTGTTACTGCCTGCCTTGTATTCCAGTTCGCCGGCCACAATATCCCTGTAGGCGGGGTTCTCATACAATTGTTCGCGGCTTCGTTTCAGTACAAAAAATTCGAAATACACTTTTTGGATCAGGCGCGTAAACTCCTCGGTTTTTTCATAGCTCATGCCTTCCAGCAATGGTTTTTGCACGCGGTGCATTTCCAGCAAAAATTCGCTCCATGGCCTGAACACGGTGCCAAATACCATTACTCCCCGGGGCGAGTGCCGGTGGGCTATCTCAGGTGCTACCATGCCGCCCAGCGAGTGGCCCCAGATAAACAACTTGGTTTTATCGGCAAAAGGCAGCTGCTCCATATAACTGTAGCCGGCGTCAAAGCTCTCAATGTCGGTGGCCAGGTCGGCTTCCGAGCAGGGGGCACAGTTATAGCTGTCGCCCAGGCCTGATTTTTCGATGGTCACCACGGCATAGCCGTTTTTCAGCCATTCGTTCATCAGCCGTCCGTTATAGCTGTTGCTGTAATTCTCAATGCTGCCGCAGCCGTAACCAGGAATCAGCAAAATGCAGGGGACATTGGTTTTTCCTTTTGGCCTGCGGGTAATAGTACGCAAATAACCCTGCCTGAATTTTACCCAATCGTAAGATACATCGGCAATGTCAGAAATTTCGTAAGGGCGTATCACGCCTTTGCCGCTCACCAAAATTTTTTTATCGTTGCGCACCAGCTCCAGTTTCACCGGCTCGTCGGTGCGTACCTGCGAGGCCAGTTGATAATAGGCATCCAGGCTGTTTATTGGCGCATCGTTAAACACGCGCAGTACATCGTTCTTTTTTAGTTTAAGCGCGGCGGCTGTTGAGTTGGGCATTACCGAGTCAATGCGCAGCCCTTCTTTTACCGGCGAGAGCAGCAGGCCCATTAATGCCTTTCGGGGAGGCTGCAACGCAAAGCCGGTATATTGAAAAAGTATAAAACAAAAAAGTGTAAGGCGTTTCATGCTAATTAATGTCCTTGTCGTTTTCGAGCTTCTTTATCATATCGGCTACGGCCTGCCGGTTGGGCTCGTTGGGTGCCAGCGGCAGGGCAGCCCTGGCGTTCACCAGTGCGTTCTTATAATCGCCCGTGGCCGAGTAACCCCTGGCAAGGCCAACGTGTGTGGTAAATTCTTTTGGATGCTTTTTTGCATTGAACTGGAACACCTCCATGGCTTTTACAGCGTGTTTGGAAGCCAACAACTGGCGGCCATACAGGTGCACCTCCTGCATGTTGCCCATCTCCATGGCTTCCTTCGATATCGAATCGGCCCGCACATAATATTTCAGCTCGGTGTAAAAACGAGAAAGGTTGCTCAGCGTATTAAAATCTTTTTGATAGGTTACGGCCAGTTTGGCCCAGCCAAGCCCTTCGGGCATGTTAGTGTGGTATTGCAGGCAAAACGAGGAGGCCTGCACCCAGCTGTCTACGTCAAACCCTTTATCCCCTTTTAATTCTTCGCGAAAATCGGCCAGTTGTGTGTTGATCAGGTCCACCTCCACTTTAAAGGGAATCATGAGTTTTTCCCATTGCAGGGCAATAACGGCCGAGCTGTCCGTTTGGTTTATAAATTCATACTTCAGCCATTCCACACTTTTATCAAGCGCAACGGGTTTTACTTTTATGCGCAGGGCATCGTGGTTTTGATCGTAAAAATAATTCCCCCAGCTTTTTGAGTCTTTCGAAAAAATAACCGTGCACTCCTGCGGCCCGTAAGCCACAAAAAAACCATAAGTGCCGGCCGGTAATTCTTTGCCGTCAACTTTTACGGGTGTCGAAAATTCGATGGTGGTATTCTCGTTGGCGCCGGCCCGCCAGGGTGCTGCCGTGCTGGTGCCGTATTCGGGAGTTTTGTCAATAAACCCCTCGTGCACAATGGGCGTGCCGTATATTTTTCCTTCGCGGCCTTTTACACCCGGCCGGTCGTAATGAATAGTTACCTCGGTTATGCCAATTTGCTCGGCCACCATGGCTTTTTTATTGCCGCCCGATGGCGGGGTTTTAAGCGGCGATTGTGCCGCGGCCGGTATTGCCAGTGCTGTTATAAGTAAGGGCAATGCCTTTTTTAACGAAAGTGTAAGAAAGCGGTTCATGCGTAAATTAGGTTTTGTTTATTCAAAATTAATCACGCGCAGGCACCCCTGTTTTAAAAAAATTGGGAACGGCTATTTGAATGTGTAGAAGGTAGCTGGTAGTTTATAGTGGTTTTAACAATTAAAGCCGGCAAAGAAAAAAATCAAAAGGGGGCTTTTACAGAATAGCTTTGTATCGTTAAAACAAAATTCAGCTTCTTTCCCCAGGTTTTTACAATGGTTTCGCGGCCACGCTCCAGGCGCACATGCCCAAAATTAAATTGCCGGGCCTGGCGGGTCACATAAATCCAGCTGGCCAGGGCGGGCGCCTCAAACTCAAGCGCTTTGTAATAGCGGGCTATGCCGCTGCCTTCAGCCAGCAGGGCCAGGTTCAGGAGGTTGTCTTCAAACTCCAGCGCAAGCCGGTAATCGGCATATTTGTGCTCGTTGATCAGGTCTTCGTTCAAACGTTCGGGGTAAGCCTGGTTATGGGTTTCGGCCAGCAATACGCCTATAAAAGGGGGCTTCTCCTTCGGGAGCTTTAATACCAGTTTCATGCGTCAAAATTAAAGAGTACAAAGGCGTTGTTTTGCTACAGACCATAGTAAGTTCATAAATAATTTCGCAAGCACCCCGCTTTATTGTCGTTTTCATTCTCTTCAGGCCGGCTTGGTGGTATTAGATTTGTAATCATTAAAAACAAAAAATACCTATGGAAACAATTGTATTGGAACGGGACATAAAAATTTTTTACATCGAAGCGAGCTCTTTTCCCGAAGGGGTGTTGCCTGCACATGAAAAACTGCACGCCATGGTTCCTTTTTCTGCCGGCAGGGCCTATTTTGGTGTTTCGCGGCCCGAGGGGGACGTGATTGTATACAAGGCTGGCACCGAGGAAACCTATGCCGGCGAGGCAGAGCAGTATGGCTGCAAAACCATGATCATTAAAAAGGGAAAGTATATTGCCAAAACGGTAATGGATTTTGCAAAGGATGTGACCAGCATAGAGCGCGCCTTTCAGAAGCTGCTGAAGCACCCGGGCCTCGATCCGCAGGGATATTGCGTGGAATGCTACCTGAGCGAAAAAGATGTGCGTTGCATGGTCAGGCTGGAGTAATTTAAAAGAGAAACGCCTCAGGAGGCGATTTCAATTTTTACCTTTTTATTCTTTATTTTTTCCTCGCGCACCAGGCTCAGCACTTTGGCAATCTTGTCGCTCTTTATGGCAGCATAGGCCGAATGGTCCAGCACTTCTATTTTGCCGAGCTCCTCTTTTTTAAGCCCGCCTTTTTGCAGCAGCATGCCTACAATGTCCATTTTATTAACCTTGTCTTTTTTTCCGGCCGAAATATACAGGGTTTTCCACGCAACCGGCGGCGGCAAAATCATTTTGGAAGGAAGGGCCATTTCCTCCGGAACGATTTCAAGAAAAGGTGGAAGGTACTCGTCTTTATCCAGTAAAAAATAAGCGGTGCCGCTGGCATTCATTCTGGCGGTGCGGCCGTTGCGGTGAATCATCACATCCGGCGTTGCCGGCAGCTGGTAATGGATCACCGAATCTATTTCAGGAATATCGAGCCCGCGTGCGGCCAGGTCGGTGCTGATGAGCAGGCGGATGCTGCCATTGCGCAGCCTGATCAGTGTTTTTTCGCGCTCAGGCTGTTCAAGCCCTCCGTGGTAAAAGCCATGGGCCACTTTAAGCCTTACCAGCTGTTCAGAGATCCTGGCAACGGCGTCGCGGTGATTGCAGAATACGATGGCAGAGCCCGTGCCGGTTTTGCCCAGCAACAGCAGCAGGGCTTCCAGCTTATCGTCGCCGGCAACGCGAACCGATTTTACCTGCAGCGTGCCGCTACCCTGTTTTTCACCAAGTGAAAAATCCAGCGCCAGCGGTTGCGTTACACCGGCAAAGCCCGGAATATCCTGTAAGGCCGTGGCCGAGGTAAGAACACGCTTTTGAAGCCGTTTTGCGCTTTTGATGATAAAGGACATTTCATCCTCGAAGCCTGCTTCCAGCGATTTGTCAAACTCGTCGAGCACCAGGCAGCTGCAGGTGGCTAAGGATAACGTTTGCTTGCGAAGATGGTGTGCAATACGCCCGGGAGTGCCCACCAACACAGCAGGCGACTCCAAAAGATTGTTGCGTTCTGTTTGTACCGAATGCCCGCCATAACAGCAGCTTATTTTAAAGCCGGTGGCCATTTGTTTGAACACCTGCTCAATCTGCTGCGCAAGCTCGCGCGAGGGCACTATTATCAGCGCCTGCACATCGCGGCGCTCAGCCTGCAGCATGTTTAGCAGCGGCAGCAAAAAAGCCAGGGTTTTTCCCGAACCGGTGGGAGAAATAAGGATAAGATCGCCTGGTTTCGCAAACGCATCGGCCATTGCCTGCTGCATGGCATTGAGCCCGCTGATGTTAAAATTGGAAAGTGTTTTGGAATAATTCATAGATGCCTTAGGGCGGTGCAAAGATACGATTAATAAAGGAAGAACACGCACCGGTTGCCGTGGTCTACGGCCGCTGCATAACATGGCCTCAGGCCCATACAATAATTTTATATATTTGGGCTGCGGTATGAATTTAACGGGATATATAGCCAAACAGGTAAGAGACATTCACGTTGGCGGCAACTGGACCATGGTAAACCTGAAGGATACGCTGGCTGATGTGAACTGGCAGGAGGCTACTGTAAAAATAGAGCCGTTTAACACCATTGTTGCGCTTACCTACCATGTTAATTATTTTGTGAGTGCCGTGCTTAAAGTGCTGCAGGGCGGGCCGCTCGATGCCAAGGATAAATACAGTTTCGATCATCCGCCCATTCATTCGCCCCGCGACTGGGAGCAATTAGTGCAAAGGGCCCTGGCCGAAGCTGAGCAAACTGCGCAGCTGATAGAGCAGCTGCCGGAAAGCCGGCTGTTTGAAAATTTTGAAGACGAAAAATACGGCAGCTATTACAGAAATCTGCACGGCATTGTGGAGCACATGCACTACCACCTGGGGCAGATAGTGATCCTGAAAAAACTGATCAGGGAGCAGCAGAAAAATGGATGAATGGCTTAATTTATTTTAAGCAGGCCGTATTTAAAAATGCAGTAAATGGCCCTGAACCCGTCTTTCCAGCCGATTTTTTTACCATCCTCATACGTGCGGCCATAATACGAAATGCCAATTTCGTAAATGCGGATGCGGGGCACGCGTGCTATTTTAGCTGTTACTTCGGGCTCAAAGCCAAAGCGTTTTTCGCGCAGTGGCAGCGCCTGGATAATTTTTGTATTAAAAAGCTTATAGCAGGTTTCCATATCCGTAAGATTCAGATTGGTAAACATGTTGGATAGCAGGGTAAGAAACTTATTGCCCACTGTGTGCCAGAAAAAAAGAATGCGATGCGGGTTGGCGCCGGCAAAGCGCGAGCCGTATACCACATCGGCCGAACCCTTTATTACGGGCTTCAGCATATCGTTGTATTCCTGCGGATCGTACTCAAGGTCGGCATCCTGGATGATGAGGTATTCGCCGGTGGCTTTGGAGATGCCGGTATGCAGCGCCGCTCCCTTGCCCTTGTTCACATCGTGCTTGTAATAATGTATTTCGGTGTTGCCCGTTGCGGCAATGTATTCTTTTATGGCCTGCTCTGTATTATCGGTCGAGCAGTCGTTTATGATAATAATCTCTTTGCCTATGCCGCCAACAAGGCTTACTTCTTTTATTTTATCGAGAATGAGGTGAATGGTGGGCCCTTCGTTATAAGCCGGTATAATGATGGAAAGCTTTTTAATCATGAATCGTTATTCAGAACCCGTGTAGGAATTCGTATCACAAAGTACATAAATAAAATAAATCAGGCCAGCAAAATTGCATAAAGAGCCTAGGTAATTTTACCGATTGACAAGCGCTTATTGAGGGTTTATCTTGCGCAGGTATAAACCTTTTAAAAATTCAATAACCTATGAAAACAAAACTGATTACCGGCATTGGGGCCGTTATGCTGCTTGCACTGGCCTGTTTTTTATTGCCTTCGTTTACCGGCGCGGCACCTGCCAAACACACCGATCCTGAATTGAAGAAAATGGCGCCGGGCATACCTTGTGGGGGACCGTATTCAATCATTAACAATTCGGCCTGCGATCTTACCATTAAATACACCCTGCTGTGCGGCGGAGTGCCCTGTGCCTCGTTTGGGCCCATAGTGCTAAGCACGGGTGCCACTTATGTGGTGCCGCCTGCTGCTTTTGCCTGCCTGAGCAGCTGCACGGCCGGCTGCGATATTAAAGTGTCGGCTTTCTGGCTTGGCAACCTGCTTGGCTCGGTAAGCTCCACCAACCAGTTTACCAACTGGGCCATACCGGCCTGTGTGCCTACCGGCAGCATTAAATGGACCAACAGTGCAACCACTATTTTTTAAGCATTAGGGTTCAAAAAAAAAAGCCCCGTTTAAGGGGCTTTTTTTATGAGTTACACCCGCATGTGATCGGGCCTCCAATGCTTAATGGCCTGTTTAATGGCATCGGGTGCTAGGTGTTCTTTTACGGCGCGTTCGGCCAGGCCGGGCAATTCTTCATCGGGTGCAAACCGCAGGGCATACACCTGTGCGTCGCTTAACTGTGTTTCCATTGGCTCAAAACGCCGGCCTGTAATAGCATAATACCTGAAGCGCAGCTCCAGTTTTACAACCCGGTTCTGTATCATCAGGGCATAGTGCTGCCGCAGCATCAGTGAAAGAAAACAGAGCATGAGCACAATGCCCAGGGCTACCAGCCAAAGCAGGCGCTGCGCCGGGTATGCGAAAAATCCGAAGAGGCATAACAGCGACAGAACAAAAACAAGAGGGTAAAACACAAAATGATGCGGCGTGTAATAACGGGTGTGGTGATGATAATTTTGTGGGGCCATAACAAATAACATTATTCCCAAAAATAAACAATCCGGTTGTAATTGGGGTGGGGTGAATGGATTAATTCCATTCGCGCACAAAATCGCGCAGTGTGTTATTAAAAATTTCGGCTTGTTCGAGATTGGAGAGGTGGCCGGCTTTTTCGATCTCTTTCAGCATGGCGCCGGGTATGGTGTTGAATAAATATTCCGACAGCGAAACCGGTGTAAGCGCATCTTCTTTGCCGCAAAGCACCAGGGTGGGAACAGAAATGCGTTTCAGGGCCGAGCAGGTTTCGCGGCGGCCGGCCATGGCGGTTAGCGCGGCAATTATTCCCTGCGGCGGGTTTTCGAGGATCATGCCTTCGGCCTGTTCAACCAATGCGGTATTGGTTTGTTGGGTGGCACTGGTAAAAGCTGTTTTCACAAATGCTTTTGCAAAAGGCTCCAGGCCGCTTGCTTCAATTTCGCGGATGGTTTTGTATCGTTTCTCTTTATTTTCGGGTGAGTCGGCCAGGCATTGTGTGTCGCATAAAACAAGGGCTTTAAAATAACCCGGGTGGCGCTGCATGGCATTTAACGCAATGTAACCGCCCATAGAGAGCCCGCAAACAATGGCTTTTGTAATACCCAGCGCTTTTATCAGCCCTATGAGGTCGTCGGCATAATGATCGATGGCTGCTTCCTCCTTACTGGTACCCGACTGCCCAAACCCCCTGTTATCGTATGTGATTACGCGGGCCACGCCGCTGAGTGCCGCCACCTGGGCTTGCCATACCTGTTGATGAAACGGGAAAGGGTGGATAAAAATAAGCGGTGTTGCTCCGGTGCCGGAGTCGGTGTAACTCAGGTCGATACCATTGACATTTATTTTTAAAAACTGTTGCGTAAAATCCATGTTACCACGTATTAAATAAGATGCCATAGGGCGATAAACGTAAAATAATGAAGTGTCCTGAATGTTGTGGGCAATTTATTCCTCATAATATCCCCGGGCTCTTTAATATTATTAAGTCCCTTTTTTTCGTAAGCCGTGGTACACGATTTGCACATTGTGCCAATAACAGTATTCCACATCATGAAACCACGGATATTTTTTTTAGCGATGCTTTGCCTGCTTGTGCCACTGGCTGGCCAGGCGCAGGACAATACCGATAACGACAGAGATGATAAAGAAGCGAAAAGCTCGCGCGAGGCCAAACGTATGCTGGTGCCGGGCATTCGCGCCGGGGTTAACCGCGCCAATGTTTACGATGCAGAGGGTTATGATTTTGTAGCCGATTCTAAAACCGGCTTTGCAGGCGGCGTTTACCTGGCGATTCCACTGGGCGGTTTCATTGGCATTCAGCCCGAAATACTGTTTTCACAAAAGGGATTTAAATCAACCGGTGCCACGCCAGGCGGCAGTTACGTGTTGGAGCGAACCAGCAATTTTCTGGATGTGCCCATCCAGCTGCAGTTAAAGCCGTTCCGCTTTTTTACATTGGTGGGCGGCATCCAGTATTCGTACCTTATCAAACAAACCGATCGTTTTACCTCAGGCACCAATAGCGTGGAGCAAAGCGAGGAGTTTAGGAACGATAACATTCGAAAAAACATTGTGGGCGGCACCATCGGGTTTGACATAAATATCCGCCACCTGGTGTTATCGGGCCGGGCCGGCTGGGATTTAAGAGCCAACCGTGGCGACGGCTCATCGTTTACACCGCGTTATAAAAACGTATGGATACAGGGAACGGTGGGTTTCCGGTTTTATTAAAATTAAACAACAAGTAATAACAACTAATAACAATTAAAAACAAAAACTATGGGAAACATACTTTACACCATTGCAGTCATCCTGGTAATTATCTGGGCAGTAGGATTTTTAGGCTATCATGCCGGCGGCATCATTCACATTTTGCTGGTAATTGCGGTTGTGGCCGTGTTGCTGCGCCTCATACAAGGCAAAAAGCCGGTTTAATCCGGATAATGTCTCTTTTTAAACTACCAAAAACTCCCGGTGATACAGGGATTTTTTGGTAGTTTTTTATATGGGGTGGCGCAACAGTATATTAGCAACTCACCAAAATAAAACTTACTTTTAAAGCACGGGTAAACCGTAACTTTCATTTAAATTAAAATTCATGAGCAATTCGAACGATACCGGGAAATTAATTGGTGCCGTGCTGCTGGGTGCAGCGGTTGGCGCGGCGCTGGGAATTTTGCTGGCGCCTGAAAAAGGCAGCGAAACGCGCAAAAAACTGGTAAAAGGCGTTAAAGATCTGGCCGAAGACCTGAAAGCGGCGTTTGACGAAACGGTGGCAGACGATCCCGGAACCGAAGGCCAGGCAACATCCTGATTGGCTGGTGCAATGCGTTTTAACCCAAAAATTTTAAACCCACATGGAAGAGCAGCCGTTTTCTCCCGAAGCCCTTTACGAAAAAGCAAAAGACTACACCAATACCACCCTTGAGCTCGCAAAGCTGAAAGCGCTGGATAAGGCTTCTGATCTTGTATCTACAACTGTTCCGCGGGTAGCGGTAATTATCCTTTTGCTGCTTTTTGCTTTTTGCGCCAACATGGCGCTTTCTTTCTGGCTGGGCGCACTTACCGGCCAAACGTATTACGGCTTTTTAATAGTGGCGGGGTTTTACCTGCTTTTGGCGCTGTTCATACATTATGTGCTTCACAAATCCATCAAGCGCCGCATCGCCAATGCCTTTATCAAAAAAATACTGGAGTAGCCGTTATGGAACTAATTGACAACACAATAGCGCTGAAACAAAAAATTGCCTTGCTGGAAGACAAGCGGCGCCTGCAGGAGGATGCCTTAAAACAGGAGGTAGGCCGGGCGGTTGAATTTTTAAAGCCGGGCAATTTAATTAAAACCGGCATCAAGGATCTGTTTAACTCACCCCACCTTAAGCACGGGCTGCTCGATACGGGTATCGGCCTGGCGGCCGGTTTGCTGGCAAAAAAAGCGGTGACCGGCGCCACTAAAAATCCAATCAAAAAAATACTGGGCACCGTTCTGCAGTCGTTTGTGGCTGGCCAGGTAAGCGAGCATGCCGAACCTGTGCGTGAAGCCATTTTGAAAAAACTGCGTGAGTTTTTAACCAAAACAGAAAAACAACCGGAATGAACCGCGAATTAAAATTTCCATATTACGCCAGGCTGGCGTTTATTTTATTAAGCCTTACCATCATCACGGCATTTTTATATGTGGCGCATGGCATCCTTATACCCATTTTAATGGCACTGCTGTTTGCCATTTTGCTGCGGCCAGTGGTTTGTTTTTTAAACCTTAAGCTGCGCTTTCCCCATGTAATAGCTGTAATTATAACTGTGGCGCTTTTTGTGCTGGTTATTGCAGGCATTATCTTTTTTGTGTCGTGGAAAGTGGGCGATATTGCCAGCGATTGGGACAATATAAAAGCCAATCTCGATGTGCATTATCACAACATCCGGCACTGGATCAAACAAAGCTTTAACATCAGCTACCGCGAGCAGGAAAAATACATACAGCAGGCCGGTAAAAACTCGCTGCCGGGCACCGAGATCATTGGCAGCACCATGAGCTCCTTTACCGATGTGCTGCTCAACTTTGTGCTGGTGCCCCTGTATACCTTTTTATTTTTGCTGTACCGCAATCTTTTTCTCAAATTCCTCTCCAAGCTGTTTAAGCCCGAGCACCAGTTTAAGCTGCGCGATGTGCTTTCGCAGATAAAGCTGGCCATACAAAGCTACCTGGTGGGTTTGCTGATAGAGGTGGCCATTGTGGCCACGCTAACCAGCATTGGCCTTATGATTGTTGGTGTTAAATACCCGGTGCTGCTGGGCGTTATTACCGGCGTCCTCAACATGATCCCTTACATCGGCATCCTGATAGCTGGCGGTCTCAGCATCCTGGCCACGCTCACCACTTCGGCCGAAATATCGGTGATTTTTGGAGTGGTAACCGTTAATGCCGTGGTGCAGCTGCTCGATAACAACCTGCTGGTGCCCATGATCGTGAGTTCTAAGGTGAAAATAAACGCTTTTGTTTCCATTGTGGCCATTATTATCGGCGGTGCCCTGGGTGGTGTGGCTGGCATGTTCCTAGCTATTCCGCTCATTGCCATTCTTAAGGTAATTTTTGACCGCATTGAGTCGCTGGAGCCCTGGGGCTTTTTGATGGGCGACGACCTGCCAAAAACCTATGAGTGGGGCGGGCTGAAACTTCCACAATACAGCGCCGGCGATTCGAAGCACGAAACACCCACCGTGATGCAGGAAAAAGATGTAAAGGAAGATAAAAAATAAGGTGGCGGCTCAGGGAAAATAATTCCACATACATAGCTTTGTTTTTTCCGGCAGCAAGCCATAATCCCTTTTTTAACGCTATTTGAAATTGTGCATGCGGTTTGAATGTTTTTTTCAAATCTTTTACCATGCACAGTCATCGCAAATATGCTCTTAAAAACATTTGGGCCATTACCAAAAACACGGCCAAGGCCTGGTATGCAGCCGATCCTTTCCGTCAAAGCGCCATCATTGCGTATTATGCCATTTTTTCTATCCCGGCGCTGCTGGTAATTATTATTACCTGTGCGGGTTTTATATTCGGCCGCGAAGCGGTGCAGGGCGAAATTTCGCAGCAGATCGGTGCGGCCATCGGGCCCGAAACGGCTAAGCAGGTAGAGGATATGATTGCCAACGTAAGCACACATAAAAGCTCGGTGCTGGCCACCATCATCGGTGTGATAACGCTTATTCTCGGTGCCACCGGCGTATTTACCCAGCTGCAGGTGTCGCTCAACCAGATATGGGAAGTAAAAATGGACACCACTAAAAAAATGTGGATCAAAACCCTTCGCGACCGGTTGTTCTCGTTCGGTCTTATTTTATCCATCGGGTTTTTGCTGCTGATATCCCTAATTATAACCACAGCCCTTGAGGCCTTTGGCGCCTGGATTAAAATGCACCTGCCTGATGTGATGTTGTTCGTTTTCAGGCTCATCAATGTGGTGCTTTCGCTGGGGGTAACCAGCGTTTTGTTTGCGCTGATGTTTAAAATATTGCCCGATGCCAGGATCCGCTGGCGCAATGTGTGGATTGGCGCGGTGGTCACGGCCCTGTTGTTTACGGCCGGCAAATTCGGGTTGGGTGTTTATTTTGGCAAGGCGCATCCGGGTTCAGCTTATGGCGCTGCCGGATCTATTGTGCTTTTGATGCTGTGGGTGTCTTACTCCTGCATGATCGTTTTTTTTGGCGCGGAGTTTACCAAGCAGTTCACCACGTTTTATGCTAAGGACATTGAACCTGCCCGGGGCGCCGAGCATATACAAACCAGTGAAGAGGAACAGCTGGTAGCCGATAAGAATAAGGCGGTAGAAAAATAAAAGAACGATTAAAAATCTTCGAAAGTTTGCTGCTGTGGCAGCTCCATAGTTTTTAAGCGGTATTTGTTTTTCATCCAGCTGCGCACCAGGTCGTTGCTATCCGGGTAATAAACCGCTTCTTTTATAAAATCCTTAATGTTATCAGGGCTCACCTGGCTGTATTGATCCAGGTAGCCGTAACCACGGTAACGGTTATCTTCTATTAGTATCAGCGAGCGCTCTTCAGTAGTTCGCCCCTGGTCGATAATTACAAAATGGGGGCTGGCAAAGCTGTGTGCCGATAGTATTTTAGCCGCCCGCGCATTATAAGGCTCCTTTTCTTCATCGCCGCAGCATATACCCCGGCATTGTTTTATCTGGTGATTAAAGCAGGAGCTGTTTTTTTGCGTAAGGCCACAGTGACTCAGGCACAATTGGTATTCATCAATCCAGCCATCCAGCCTTTCGCGGGCCGTGAGGTAAGTATTAAACTGCAGCAGTGCATTTTCGGATTCTTCGCTGGGTACAATTTTAAAATTAATAACGCCCTGCTCATCGGTAAAAGTATCAATACAATGTGTAAACTCAGGGTTTTTACGGCGAATGTTGTATTGAGGCTTGTGTTTTTTTATTTCCTCCGCTTCCAGCAGCAGGGCTATCAGCTCACTGCCGGTTTCCACAAAATCCACGTTGTACAAATCGTTCAGCATTTTTTTAGCCTTGGGGGTATCGGCCCTAAAATGGCCAATGGCACGGTTATACATGTTGGTGCTTTTGCCCACGTAGATGATCTGTTTTTCCTTATTCAAAAAATAATACACGCCGCAGGCTTCGGGCAGCTTGTTCAGTATGTATTGTTTGATCTTATCAATCCGCCGGGTCATCAGGGCTTCCACCCCCTGGTTGCGGTAGCGCGGATCGTCGTTTTTGAGGCGCAGCAGCAGGTCAAATAATTTTGAAGTGGCCACCGCATCCCCTTCGGCACGGTGGCGCGCCTCGTTTTCGATGCCCAGCGAGGCGCACAAATTGCCCAGGCTGTACGAAATGCGCTTGGGCAGTAATTTACGGCTCAACCGGATGGTGCAAAGTGTATCGCGGCGGTATTTATAACCGAGGGCGTTAAATTCGTCGCGGATAAAATTATAATCAAAGCCCACATTGTGCGCCACAAAAATGTGTCCTTCGGTGTATTCAATAATTTGTTTGGCTACTTCGTGAAACTTGGGTGCATCCCTCACCATGTCGTTGGTAATGCCCGAAAGGTTGGTAAAGTAGGGACTGATGTGACATTCAGGATTGATAAGGGTTGAAAATTTATCGATCACTGTAAGGCCATCGTGCACCACAATGCAAATATCAATGATCCTTCCCTTGCGAAATTCAAACCTTCCGCCGCAGGTTTCTATGTCTACAATGGCAAACATGCTGTATACCTGCAAAGATAAGGCTTATCGGCCAGGTGGCCTGCTACAAAACATAGTAGTTTAAAGGGGGTCTTTTGCCCAGGTGATCTTTACGGCCGAGATTTTGTCGTTTTCGAGCCGCGTGGCCGGTTGTACCACAAAACCTTGCCGGAGGTAAAAGGGCAGGGGCGATACATACGCTTCGCCATTAGCCTTTTTATCCAGCGCATGATCGATCACCCAGCCATTGATCTGCTGGTAGCGTTGCTGTAGTTGGGTCAGCAGCCGGGTGCCATATCCCTTGTGCTGAAAGGATGCAGCAATCAGCAATGCCAACCAGGTTTGGGTATGGCGCTCAAAGGCAAAACCCCAGCCGGCCAGCTGCCCGGTGCCTGTTTCCATAAAAATGTGATGAGGCTGCTTCAATTCCGACAGGTATGCTTCAAAGTCTTCGGTGCTTTGATACCTGAGTTTTTCAGGATATTCGCTGTTCCACAGCAATAACATGTTTTGCTTTTGTGTTTCTGTGGGCTCTGCCGTTTCAATTAAAATCATGGCCGTGGGTCGTCGCTTAAAATCCCGTATTCATACCCATCGCTCCAGCCGCTTTTTAGGGGCAGCACCTGCCGTTTTATTCCTTCGCGCAAAAAGCCCGCCTTTTCGAGCACTCTTACCGAGCCGGCATTGTCTACGGCGCAGCCGGCTTCTATGCGATGCAGCCCGAGCTGATGAAACCCGAAATCCAGCAAGGCTTTTACCGCTTCGGTAGCATAGCCTTTTCCCCAGTGTTCTACATGGAATTTGTACCAGATCTCGGCGCTGCAGTATTTTGGCTTATTTAATTTAAGCGCAATCATGCCAATAAATTGTTGTGTGCTGTTCAGTTCTACCGTCAAAAAATAGTTCTGTCGCGCAGATGCCTTGTTGTCGTCAATCCAGCCGGTAAGAATGTCGCGTGTAATATCCACATTCTCCGGTATCCCCAGCGTATTATAGCGGTCGGTTTGGGGCAGGCTGTGCAGCGCGTGCACGGCTTCCAGGTCTTTCTTTTCAACGTTTCTTAAAATGAGCCTTTTGGTAGTTAGCATACTCTGGTACTTTTTATGCTAAGGTATTTATTTTGTCATTATGAATATAACTCATTATGGAATTGGCAACCGAATAACTTGTACCTCTTGGCATTTGTTCAAAGATTGCATCGGCCAGTGGTAAATCACTTTATACCTCGCAATGACATTCGTGAGGGTAGTAGCGATTGACAGTAACTAAAAGTGTCTGTCATTCTGAGGGCTTTAATAAATAAACCCAGGCCCGAAGGAATCTGTTTTTTTGAAGGCTTATAAAAGATTGCTTTCGACCTGGGTTTTTTGAATTGTATCTTTTGACGTAAGGCTTACTGCTGCCCGTAAAACACAAGCGAAGCCCTGCCAAGCGAGCCGGCATTAAGCATATAGCCCACATAGGGTGGCGTGGCATTTTTGTCGAGGCTGAGTTTTTCCTTTAAAGCATACACGGTAACCAGGTACTGGTGCGGCGCACCCGGAGGAGGGCAGGGCCCCATGTAGCCAGCCATGCCGCCATCGTTGTTGCTTTGTATGGCATCTTTTGGCGCCAGGTTTTTTGAAAGAGTGCCGGCGCCGGCTTTTAATTCTTTTACATCGCCGGGTATGTTAAAAATTACCCAGTGCCAGAAGCCGCTGCCGGTGGGTGCATCCTTATCATAAATAGTTACAGCAAAGCACTGTGTGCCGGCCGGGGCATTTTCCCACGAGAGCTGGGGCGAAATGTTCTCACCGTGGCAGCCAAAACTGTTTGCAAATTCTTTTTGCGTGGCCTGGCCCCCCACGCTGTTGCTTTTTAAGGTAAATGTTTGCGCCATGGCCAATTGGCAGGTAAATGCAAGGCTGGCAAAAATAGTTGTCAGTGTTTTCATAGATTTAGTTGGTTTTAGATGTAAAATTACATCTTTACTCAAAACCAATAATAAGGCCATTGGCTCAAAATTTGTTGCCAACCGTTCATTTTTAAAAACTCGTACCTATGCAGATGCTGCAGGGATCGTGAAAGTGATTTAGTCGAGCACCTCGCAGGCATAACCGCAAGCGTTCACAATGCCGATCACCGTTTCGTTTACGATCTCATCGCCCTCCAGGCGCAGAATCCGGTCGCAGTCCTCAAGGTCAAAATTGATCTGCCTTTTGGGAAAGCGCGCCAGAAGCTGCTGAAGCACCAGGTACGACTCATAGGGTTCGTTTACGTTGGTTTTAAACACTTCCACACAGGGCGCTGCTGTTCTCATGTTTGGTTTATTTTTTTGTTTTTTTCTCCACCTCGGTTTTGTCAAAATGCAGCAGCCAGTTGTTGCCATACCTGTCGGTAAGGTCGCCAAACAAGGCGCCCCAAAATGTAAGCTCGAGCGGGTGTGTGGCCTTTCCACCTGCCGCCAGCTTTTCGTAGCTGGTGCGCACCTCTTTTTCGCTGCTGCAGTTAAGCACCATCGATACGGAGTTGCCCTTCACCAGGCCATTTTCGCCAACCATGTCGGTGGCCATCAGCACCATGTTTTCTCTAACGAGGGTGGCATGCAAAATACAGGCCTGCATAGGTGGGGGCATTTTTTCAGAGAGAGGCGACTCGCCGATGGTTTGCAGGGTAAGCTCGCCGCCCAGGCATTCTTTGTAAAAATTCATGGCTTCGCGGCAGTTACCGTCGAAGGTGAGGTATGAGTTAATCTGTGCCATATCAGTTACCGGCGTTTAAGTGCTTAAAAATATTTTTTAGCTGGCGTATATGACGCTGGGCGTGTGTCAGCCCAAAGTCAAGCCATTCAAAACAGGTTAAATGGCCAAAACCCGGCAGCTCGAACGACAGGCAGGTAAGCGTGAGATCGAGTGTATTGGCAGCGTTTTCAAACTCTTTTTCAATGTGTTTTATTGCGGCCAGTATCTCGGCCTTGTCGTGGCGCGTGCCGGTGGGCAGTGCAAAATCGGGTGAAGTGTATTTTTGTGTAAAGTCAAGAAAAAATGCTCTCAGGGGTTCTATTTTATCGTCTTCGGCCCTCAGCGAAATCTGCGTTTCGCCCTGGCATACCTGCGGCGCACCACCCACCGCAATAATAATATGTTCTGCCACCTGGCCGGCCGTCCAGCTGCCTTCAAAGGGCACGGTGTTTATCTGCTCATTGCTGAAAGCAGCAAGTGTGGTGCACAGTTCGCTAAAGGTGTGCTCTATATTTTTTTTCAGCTCCTTAAGAGCGATGGTTTGTTTTTCCATGTTGCAGGATTAAAGGTTCATACTAATTGCTTTACAAACTTACTGCGATACCCGGTAAAAGGCGGGGTGTGAAAACGGCTGATTAAGGGGTTGTTTGCGACAGCTCCATTCTTTATATTTGTTGTATGAAACATGTATCCATCCTGGCTCCTGAAACGGCCATTGTAGAGGCAATTGCCGATCCCCGCTATATGTTTAACGCGGTGAATGAGTTTTTGCAATCTACCGGCAAGCCGCCTCTTTTTAGAGTAAAAGTGGTGGGTGCAAAAAAAGAGGTAAGGCTCGAAAACAGTTTATTTTCGGTGCATACCGATGAGCTGCTGGAAGACGTGAAAAAAACCGACCTGATTTTTATACCCGCGCTGAGCGGCGATATGAAACGGGCTGTGGATGCAAACCGTGAGCTCATCCCCTGGATTGTACAGCAATACCAGGAAGGAGCCGAAGTGGCGTCGCTGTGTGTAGGTGCGTTTCTGCTGGCCTCCACCGGTCTTTTAAAGGATAAAAAATGCTCTACCCACTGGGGCTTTGCCAACGAGTTCAGGAGCATGTTTCCTGATGTGGAGCTGGTAGACGGAAGCATTATTACCGAGGAGCAGCGTATTTATTCGAGCGGGGGTGCCAATTCTTACTGGAACCTGCTTTTGTACCTGGTTGAAAAATACACGGACCGGGATACGGCCATCCTCGCTTCTAAATATTTTGCCATCGATATCGACCGAGATAACCAGTCGGCCTTTATGATGTTCCAGGGGCAGAAAGAGCACGATGACGAGGAGATAAAAAAAGCGCAGGAGCATATTGAAGCCAACTATCAAAACAAAATGACGGTGGACGAGCTGGCCGATATGTTTGCCATTGGTCGCCGCAGCTTTGAGCGCCGCTTCAAAAAAGCCACCAACAACACCGTGGTGGAATATATACAGCGGGTGAAGATAGAAGCGGCCAAGCGCAGTTTTGAATCGAGCCGCAAAAATATTAACGAAGTGATGTACGACGTAGGTTATACCGATACCAAGGCCTTTCGCGACGTGTTTAAAAAGATCACCGGCCTTACACCCATCGAATACCGCAATAAGTATAACAAGCAGGTACCTTCGGCCTAAAAAATACCCCACGACAGGCGAAGGCCGATGTTATATTCGCGCTGGTACTTTTGCATAAAAGCCTCGCTCATAAATTCGCTGAACTGGTGATTTACGTTGTGATAGCCGTTTGAGTAATACAGTTTCGTTTTTCGGGCATTTATAAATTCGGCATACACGCTCAGGCCCAACATGTTGACGTTCCAGCGCAGCTTTTTTTTACGGGAAACACGGCGGTATATAGGGTCGTATTCGCGCACGTGCGACCGGCCGTTGTATAAAAATACTTCCACACCCAGGTCTATATTTCGCGTAAAGTCATAATAATCGTGGTCGTATTTTTTTTCGGTGGGCACTGCGGGCTGCAGCTCGAGGGCTTCGGACGAAGAGGCTTTGAACGAGGTGCTGATGGAACCCCGGTAAATTTTTATAACGGGCGCATACCACATGGGCAAACGCAGCATAATGCCGTAATACATGGCCACATCGTGAAAGGCGCCGCCGCGGTTGTTTATGAGCCCAGCCACATGATGCAGCACCACCGAATCGTTTCCTTTAAACTCATTACCTCTGAACGAATTAGTGTAATCGCTGGCATATCCTCTGCTGTAGCGCGTGTTGTAAAGCAGGTCTTTTGTGGCCCTGCCGGCAAATACCGCCAGCAACAGCTTTTGCGAGAACAGGTAGCCGAAATTAAATCCGAGCTCCACGCCAAAGCCATGGCCCGAATTAAGAATGCCCTTATTAAGCTTGTAGCGGTAATTAAGATTAACGATAATGAGTGAGGACTGGTTTTGCGGTTTCCAGCTGATGCTGTCAAACAATTTTTCATGTAAGGCATCAAAATCCTTCAGTGTCGAGTCCGGTCCCTGTTTTCTCCAATACCACCACTGGCCGCAGGCCGTGTCGTTGAGGTACTGCCCCCGGCTTTCCCGGTTGCCGTTGCGGTAATAATAAACACATTTGCCATGGTTTACCTGCGGATCAAAAGAACTGCAGAGCGCTTCCATTTGCAGGTGCCCGCTTTTGTAAAAATCCCTTGCGATGTAAAATCCACCCAGAGGATACACCAGGCGGTAATACCTGGCCCTGCTTTTGTGGCACACATGCCAGTCTTTGCTTAAAAAAACCGTGTCGTGAAAACGAAGACTTTGTGCATTCACCTCGGGAAGGGGTGTGCGTTTGTAAATATTCCACAGCGAATCCAATTCGGGTGTTTGTGCAGGGCAGGTAAACATGCAACAGCCAAGTAACAGGAAAAGTAAAAGGGACTTCACTTTCCAAAGCTATGAAAATTTGGCTTTGTTTACCGGTGCCGTGTCAGTAAAATAAAAAATACCGGTGTGTGGTACCGGCATTTCCAAAAAAGGCTGCTACGTGGGTGTAAGATGAGTGCGCGCCTTTTTAGTTTTTTATAAGCACCTTCGATTGCCTGAACGTACCTGAAGCATTATTCACTTTCACACTGTATATGTAACGCCCCGCCGCAAGATCTGAAAGATCGAGGTCAATCACCTGCTCGCCGGCATCCAGGTGGCCAACGGTAAGTTTTTTTAATTCTTTACCGTCAATGCCAAGCAGGCTTACTTTTACATCAGAAGGCACGCGCAGCGCCACGGGTATTTTTGTAGCATTGCCGCCGGGGTTAGGGTAGTTTTGCCGCAGCTGAAACTGGCTTTCGGCACTTATGGCACTGATGCCGGTAGACACCGGTGCGGATACATAAGTGTCCCAGCTGAGCGTATAACCCAGCGCCACGCTGCCGGTAACGGTGCCCATCTCGTTGCTGGTACCGTCAGAAAAAACAGTGTCGTTGGCATTATATGTATAACCCGTCATGCCTTTGGTATAGCCGTAAGCTGTGGCGGCGTTTACCGTGCTCACCACGCTGCCGGCTCCTTCAGGAAATGCTATTTGTGTAATGAGCAGCGAGGTGCCGCTGGCTGTGTAAATATGAACGTGGATGTGTGTGGCCCGCCCCTGATACCAGCCGGGGAAAATGGAGGTGAAGCTCACCAGCCCGTTGGCATCTGTGGTTTGCCTGCCCCGCAAAAAATCATTGTTGGTGTAATCCACCTGCTGCATGCCCGTGCCGCCGTATTCAGAATAATAGCCGTCCTTGTCGCAGTGCCAGATGTCTACAATAACGCCTTGCGCTGCATTGCAGGCATTGTTAATGTTTTTTACGGTAATGTTGATGGTAAAAGGAATGCCGGTGCGGTCGCCCACAATGTTGGAGAGTACCAGGCTGGCGGGATTAATGGTAGGAAAAGGCCCGGCGGTTTCAGAATTGGTAACCGTGCAGGCAGCCGAATCTTCTTTGTCAGCAAACAGCGAAGGTGCTATCAGGGCCATGCCCATAAAACCCATGCCTTTTTTCAAAAAATCCAGGCGTTCCATAATTATTTAATTTATTGGTTTGTAAAATCTTCCAGGGGCACTTCCAGCAAAAGCAGTATGGCAAATTCCGAAAGGGCTTCAAACGTAATTTCTTCAACGTTCCAAAGCGCCAGCCCATCGCGGTATTCCATCAGCCGCTCTTCAAGCTCAAAGGCGCCGTTGATGACGTAGGCAAACACACCGTTGTTTGGGTTCTTTAAAACATAGCTGCTTTTGGTACGGCCCTTATAAATGCCGGCGCAGGCATAATACTGCGTATCAAGCCGCTCGAGCTGCAGCGAAACCGACCGGTTGAACTCGGTGAAACACATAGGATGGCTGGTGCTGGCAGCAAGGCCCGGCGTGTTTTTTTTAAGGCTGAAGTGCAGGTAATTGGTGTTTTGATCCTGGTAGGGATTCCGGATGCGGAACAGCTCGTTGGGCTCGCGCAAAAACAGCACCTCTTCGGCATTCACCCGCACATCCTGCCCCAGGGCATTGTTGTAGTCAAGGCCGCCGGCTATGGGCAGTATCACCTGGTGCGAAACATCGCTGGTAATATAAACGATCTCCTGCTGCGGCGCCAGAAAAACATCGTTGAGATGCAACAGGCCGCCAAAAGCATTTTGCATAGGCAACGGCACCTGCCGGTTGCTTAATGTGGCGAATGGTTTTTGAGCGCTTGCCTGTTCGGTGCTGCGCTGCTGCGCTTTGTAAAAAACAGATGAATAAACGGACACGTGGTGGGATTTTTGGGTTATAGTAAAATTAGGAGACGGGGAGCGCATATTGAAATAAATGCGGCCAAAGAAAGCGTTTAATCGGTGAGTTGGGGGCAACAAAAAGCCGGCGGAGGTATTCCGCCGGCCTTATAATATTAAAGCGCTTATGCAACTGCCGTTTCTGCTTCAATTTTTGGAGGCAGCAGCTTGTAAACAACAGGTGTAACAATGCGCGACAACAAAGTGGAACTGATGAGCCCGCCAATAAGCACAATGGCCAGCGGCGAGATAAGCGGGTTGGTGGAAACGGCTACCGGCATTAAGCCGCCGATGGCTGTGAGCGAGGTCAAAATAATGGGTAAAAACCGGATCTCGCCGGCCTCACGGATGGCCTGCTCCAGCGGACGTCCTTCGCGGCGCAGCTGGTTGGTAAAATCCACCAGCAAAATGGAGTTTTTAACTTCAATGCCCGCCAGTGCAATTAAGCCGATAATGGCAACAAACGAAAGCGAGTTGCCGGTGATCCATAGCGCTGACAAGGCTCCCACCATGCCCAGTGGAATTACCGATAATACAATGAGCGTGCTTTTAAAGGTTTTAAATTCAAGGATCAGGATGGCAATGAATAAAAACACGGTCACAATAATGATGGTGCCAAATCCGCCGAAAGATTCCTGCCGCGATTCAAACTCCCCGCCCATTTTATAGCTGTAGCCTTCCGGTAATTTATACTGGTCCATTTGTTTAATCACATCGTTGATCACATTATCGGTTAAAAAACCTTTTTGCACAAAGGCGCTTACCGATACGGTGCGTATTTTATTGTAGTGGTTAATGGTAAGCGGTGAGGCTTCCAGTCTCAGGCTGGCCACCTGAGATAAAGGCACGGCCAGGCCCTGGTTGTTATTTACATACAGGTTGTTGAAAATGTCCATGGTGGCCCTTTCCTGTTTTGGGGCGGTGAGCACAATGTCAAAATCATTGCTGTTGTCGTCCGAAAAATTGCCCAAATTTAATCCGGCAATGGCCAGGCGTACCATGCGGTCCACATTTACCACCGGAATGCCGAGACTGTTGGCTTTTTCCTTGTCTATTTCCACCTTAATGTCTGATTTAAGGTTGATCACCGGGTTGTTCACATACATAGTGCCGGGAGTTTTTTTCAGCAGCGTTTCCACGCGCTGTGCCACCTGCCGCAGCGAATCCAGGTTGTCACCTTCCAGTCTCACTTCCACCGGCGCCACAATGGGCGGACCCTGCTCAAAGTTTTTCACTTCTATTTTAGCCCCGGTAAATCCCGCAAAAGAAGCTCTCAGTTTTTCGATCAGTTCCAGTTTTTTGGCGGGACTCGTATGCGGATCGAGCTGTACAAACAGCTGTGCAAAATCGCTGCGCTCGTTTTCGGGAATTACGTTATAATAAATGCGCGGGTTGCCTTTGCCAACGTTGGTGGTAAAGTACCGGATCTCTTTATAGCCGCTCAGCACTTTTTCCACTTCGCGTGCCACGCTATCTGTAGTGTAAATATTGGTTTGCAGCGGCATGTTTACATTTACCATAAACTGCGGCTTTTCGGATGCCGGAAACAGGCTGAAGCCAATAACAGGCATGAGCTGCAGCGAGCCTATAAAAATACCCAGGGCAATAAGGATGGTGATAATGGGATGTTTGAGCGCCCGGTCTAAAAAAGGACCGTAAATTTTCTGGATACCGCCTTGCAAAGCTCTTAAAAATAAATTACCGCTGCTGTGTCCTTCGTGCTGTTTTAAAATACGGCTCGAAAGAAACGGGATGATGGTAAGCGAAACTACCATCGACGCCAGCACGCAGCAGATTACCGCCATGGGCAGGCTGCGGATAAAATCGCCGGCGCCTTCGGGTAAAAATACCAGTGGCATAAAAGCAATGATGAGTGTGGCGGTACAGCCTACAACCGCCAGGCCTATTTGTTTGGTAGCTTTCAGCGCAGCATCCCTTTTCGAAAATCCTTCGCGCAGCCAGCGTTCAATATTCTCCACCACCACAATGCTGTCGTCTACCAGCAAGCCAAGCGCCACCACCAGGCCAACAATGCTCAGCTGGTTCATGTTATAGCCCAGCAGGTTAAGCATTACAAGGCCAATGGCCAGTGATAGCGGAATTGAGATCATAACCACCATGGCCGCCCGGCCGCCCAATGGCAACAGGGTAATGGCCACCAGCAAAATGGCTATCACAAAGTCCATGCCCAGGCCGCCCAGGCGGGTGTTCACATTTTCGGCCTGGTCAAAATGATCTGCCAGTTCGATATTGGCAGGCAGCGTTTTCTTAAAGTTTGCAATTACCGGTAGATAAAGCTTTTGTGTTTGCGAAATATTAAAGCCTGGCTTTTGTGCGGCATTTACCAGCACGCAGCGGTGGCCGTTAATACGTGTAATATGCTTGGCTTCCTCATAGTCCGGGTGCACATCGGCCACGTCTTTCAGGCTCACGTTTTTACCACCCACGCTGTATACAATCGTTTTTTCTATTTCAGCTGCGGATTTATAATTGCCGCTGGTTTTGATGTTGAACGATTTGTTGCCGGCCAGTATGCTGCCTCCGGGTATATTGGCAATTTCGCTTTGTATGCTGCCAATAACCGCATTTATCGGTATGTGCATCTGTGCCAGCTGATCCAGCTTCAGGTCAATGCGCACAATTTCCTCGGGCAATCCGCTGATCTCTACTTTTTGCAGCGGAATTAATTTTTCAAGCGCATCCTGCAGGTCCTCGGCGCGTTTTTTCAGTTGCGCGCGCGATGCGTTTTCAGATACCAGCGCGAGCTGCAATACATTTACATCGGTGGGCGACACTTTTTTAATGTCAATGCTCAAAATGTCTGGCGGCAATTCGCCGCGCATGCCGTTTACCTCGCGCACTATTTCCTGGTATTTTTCCGTTACGCTGCTTTCGTATTTGTATTCCACGTTAATTACCGCCACGCCATCGTTAATGGTGGTTTTAATGCGTTTAATATCTTCCAGCTCCGATATTTTTTTCTCAATGGGCTCCACCACCAGGTCTTCCATGTCCTGGGGCGAAGTGCCGGGATATACAATAATGATCGGGAATTGTGGCGCCTTTATCTCCGGGTCTTCGGAGCGCGGCATGTTAAACAGGGTGGTAATGCCCACCACAATGGCCATAATAAAGATCACCAGCGTGAACTGGTAATTTTTAACCGAGTATTCTGATATTTTCATGATGCTTGCGGTTTAGGAGTTAATGATTGCCTGTCCGGATCGCCGATTTATCGGTAAGATAGGCGCTGCCTGAAACAATAAGCGCACCGTAGCCTGCCAGGCCGGATGAAATGAGGACTGTATTTTTTTGTATGCCGGCAATTTTTACCGGCACTTTCAGCGCCGTTTTATGATCGTTGGTTACAAAAACAAAACCTTCACCGGCGTTGCCGTCCAGCAGGGCATCGTACGGAATCTGCCAGCCGCTGTTGGTTTGTGAGGCAAACAGCTCGGCCTTGCCAAACAGGCCCGAGGCGGCATTTAAGCCGCGGGCATTTTTCAGTTGAATGTCCAGGCTAAAAGAGCCGGTCATCGGGTCGGCATTTTCAGCTTTTGCAGATACAACTCCCTCGGCCGTTTTCCCGATCGATTCCAGTTTCACCATGGCTTTATCGTTAATGTTTACCTGTGCCCACTCGCGGTCGCTTACGGCTACGCGTAAAATCCAGTCGGCCTGGCCTTTGCTGCTCACCTGCAGCACCGGTGTGCCGGGGCCTGCAATCTGGCCTTCGTTGGCCAGCTTGTTTACCACTACGCCGCTGTGTGCCGCTCTTATTTCGGAGTATTGTAAATTAAAACGGGCTGCGCCCAATTGTTGCTGTGCCAGCTCCAGGCCCGATTTTGCATTTTGCAGCTGCTCAAGGGTAGCCACGCTGTCTTTGTACAAATTTTCGGCACGCTTGTGATCGCGGGCTGCTTTGTCAAATGCGATCTGCGCCTGGCTTACCTGGGCTGCTATTTCGGTGAGATCGAGGCTTGCCAGCAGCTGACCGGCAGAGATCTTATCACCTTCTTTCACATATATTTTTTTGATCACGCCGCCGGTTTTAAACGATAAAAGTGTTTCGTCGTCGGTGGTGAGCTGGCCCGAAGCATAAATGCGGCTGGTGAGTGTAGACGTTTGCAGGGGTATTGTTTTTACCGAAATGGTTTCGCCGGCGGCGGGTACCGCGGAGGCCTCTTCCTTTTTGCCGCAGCTGCTCAGCACAGCGGCCATAATGCCAAGTTGAATAATGTATAAGCTGGTTTTCATGGTATTGATTTTTGTGGTTGATTATTTTGAAATTTCGCGTTCGTATGTTGCCAGGGCACCCATCAGCTGGTATTTGCTGATAATGAACTGAAGCGAGGCAGCGGTAAACTGGTTGCGGGCGTCAATGGTTTCAATAAAAGTGTTCATTCCTTCCTGGTAGCCGCGGTCTACCAGCTTTTGATAAGCCTGTGCGGCTTCCACCTGTTTTTTGCCCGATACATAATTTTCATAAGCGCTTTGCAGGTTGTTTTTTGACACGCCGGCCGCCATGGCCAGCTGTTTGTTTATATACTGGGTGTTCAGCTGCTGGTTTTGCAGGTCAAGTTTGGATTGTTTGATTTTATACACGTTTTTGCCGCCAGAAAACACAGGAATATCTAATTGAACCCCCACAAAGTAATAGCGGGTTTTGTTGTTAAACTTCCAGTCGCTGGCCTGCGAACCCAGGTCGAGAAATGCGCTCAGGCGCGGATACCAGTAGCCTTTGTTCATTTTTAACATGGTTTCGTACACTAAGGCCGATTGTGCCACGGCTTTCAGTTCGGTGCGGTTGCCGGTGCTTGCCTCATTGGCCAGGTACTGGCGTATCTTTTCGTCGTTAAGCAATGCTGCACCGGCGGTGTCAATGCTCTGGCCGGCCTCGGCGTTGATCAAAAAATTAAAGTACAGCTGTGCATTGCGCGCCTGCTGTTGAGCGGTTGTTTTTCGCGCACCTAAATTTTCAATCTCACTTTCCGACCGTAATACATAAGCTTTTACGGATTTGCCGTTGCTTACCAGGCTTTCGTTTATGCGTTTGGCCTCGAGGGCCAGTAGCAGGGCGCTTTCGTACACCTGCACCGATTTGGCGGCTCCCAGGTAATTGTAATAAGCCACGCGGATGTTTTTGGAAAGTTCCTGCCTGTAAATCTCCACATCGTATTCCTGCAGCACAACCTGCTGCTTCTGAATGTTGCGGTTATACACCAGGTCGCTGTTTATCAGGGGCATGCTGGTTCTGGCCTTTACATCATAAAAATTCTGCGGAAAAAAGTATACTTCGGCATTGTTTATCTGCGGAAAAGCATTGCTTGCCGTCAACTGGTTCAGTGTGCCGTACACAGGGTTCATCAGGTCGCCCAGCGGCAGGGCGATAGAGCGTCCACCCTGGCCCGACTGGTAATCGCCTTTCAGGTTGATGGAGGGGAGAAAAAGACTGTTGGCCGTTTTTAAGTCATACAAAGCTTTTTCGAGGCTGATGTTTTTTTGCTGCAGCACCAGGTTATTTTTAAGGCCGGTCTCCACATACGTGTCTAACGGCGCCTGGGCCTGGCCCGCTACCCGGATGCCCGCCAACAGCAGGAGCCCAAGTAATTTTTGATTTTTAATTAATAGTGTAATCATAATTAACATTGTTAAGTTTTTGGGTAAATTTTTTTTAGGTATTGTTGTCAATCACATTTACCAGCCAGTTCAGCGATTTGTACATGGTGGGGATCACGTCTTTTTCATCCACCAGCTTATCAAACCGCTGGCGGATGGAGAGGGACACCAGGCCGTGCACCATGCCCCAGATGGCCATGGCCATTGTGTTGATGTCGCCGGGTTTGATCAGTTTTTTGTCCACACATTCCTGCAATATATTTTTTAGCTGGTTGAGTGCATCCTCCCCGCATTTCCACTCCTCTTTATTTTTAATAAACTCCATCGGGGCGGGAATCAGGAACATCAGATCGTAATACTCTGGGTTCTCAAGGCCAAAACGAATATAATTCTCGCCCATTTTGTGAAGGCGCAGCAGAGGGTTGTTAATGTCAAAAAGATTCTGGTTCATGATCCCGAATTTCTCGAAGCCGAGCTCATGCAGTTCGTAAAGGATCTCGTTTTTGTCTTTAAAGTACAAGTATACCGTGGTGGGGCTGTACTGGATCATGTCGGCAATCTTGCGCATCGAAAATCCCTGGTAGCCCTGCTCCGAAAATAATTTTACAGAGGCTTCCAGGATCAGCTGCCGGAGTTCGGCCTTTTGTTTTTCTTTGCGTTCAGCAATGCCCATGATTCTTTATCTGCTAATCGGATTCAAAATTAATTAACAGTGTTAAGTTTTGCAACAGATTTTTCAAAGTTAGGTGTATTTTGTTGATTTTTAGATAAATAAAATTTTATTGAGCAGTAAAACCTTTGGGATTTTCGATTTATTTCGCAAGCCCAAAGGTTTAAGTGAAGATCGGTATATGGAAGAAAAATTGAATTTAAAGCACCTTTCCAAAGTTTCAGACTCTGAAAAGTTCAGGAGCCTTCACAAGCCGATAATTATCGATTCAGGTTGAAAAGTTCCCAACGCAAATATGAATAGGACGCGAGAGGACTATTCTTTAACGAACCGGGCGCGCTGAAATTCTCCCTCATCATCCCATAATTCTAAAAAATAGATGCCCTTATCAAAACGGCTTACATCAATGAATTGCCCTGCGAGAGCAGGGGTTGAGCCTTCTGCTGCAACGGCCCCTGTGATACTCAATACCCTGTAATTTTTTAAGCTGCTACCGCCCGAAATAAAAAGCTCATGGCTCACGGGGTTGGGGTAACAATTGAAGGAGCTGCTTAGCGGCTCTCCCTGCGATCTGTCAATGCCGGTAGCTACCAGCGTGCCATATTTATAGTCAAATTCAAAATACACATCGGCGGTAACCGGCTGCTGGTTGATAAGCGCTACCAGCTGCGATTGGCTAAGGTTGGAAACATTTTTAATAAGCATGGCGGCATACAGGTTGGTATTGCGCACATTAATAATATATACATTCCCTGCCACCACCTGTGCATCCAGCGCCCGGGCCTGTGCCGGGTTGTAGGCATTTACCAGGTCGCTTACTGTGTTTAAGGCAGTAAAGCTTACACTCGAATTCAGATAAAACCGGGTGAGGTTATTGCCCGCGTAATTAAAGCTTCCGATATTGGATACGCTGTCGGTAAAGCCAAAACCAAAACTGCTGGTGGTGGCGGTGTTTCCAAACGGGCCGTTGTGTTCCACCATATCGCGGTCTGATGCCAGAGCTGCGGAGCCTGAAGGAACATTAACATGGTTCACAAAATCGTAGCCTGATTGTGAG
Source organism: Bacteroidia bacterium (assembly GCA_044221905.1). Taxonomy (GTDB): domain Bacteria; phylum Bacteroidota; class Bacteroidia; order B-17B0; family Aurantibacillaceae; genus Aurantibacillus. The sequence continues at coordinate 72,156 of JBGAOE010000007.1, read as the reverse complement.
TTAACATTGTAATACCCATAATAGCTGCCCGAAAGGGTAGAGCTGTGGTGATCATAGAGCCGCTTGCCGGTAACCAGCGTGAGTGTTTGTGCATTTGCACCTGTCTGTAAAATCAGTGCACAGGCCATTGTAAATAATTGTTGTTTCATTGTTTTGGTTTTTTAGAATTGATTGCGCCGTTGGAATCACATACCATGCCAGCCTGTTGTATTTCAATTAAATGGCTGTTTTTTTTGTGTAAGTGGCATAAGGTTAAACCCGAGTTAACCACTTGTTTACCTAAACCTTATAGCGGAAGAGTTTTACCTTCATAAGCAGTAACCTGCACAGCTTTGGTTTATGAGCCGCGATAGAATTGCTGCACCGGTGATGCAATAAAACCAAACGATTCAGAGAAGCTGGTTCCAAAGCTTTTGGAACGGCGCAGCTTTTTATTTTTTAGAGCAACCACTACAGTTAAACTGCCCGAATGGATTTTTAAACATTGCTTCAAAAATGAGTGCGGGTTTTGATTTGTGTTTTTATGTTCTAAAAGTCCGGTATTCCGTATTTTTTACGGCTCTTTTGTTAATCTTTTATTAACATTTTTACGCAGTCAATCACCTCTACAAGGCGGATGATTATTTTTACTTATATACATAAAACCCAGCCTATGTCTACCGAAACCATCTTCAAATTTCTTGCGGTGAGGCCAGCAAAACTAACTGCTGCAACTACCACCATGCTGCCCGTTTACAGCGTTTTACCAACAGCTTTTCATGCCTCGGTGCTCAGCACTATGGCCGGTGGCGCTACCAAAACACAGATTGCAACGCTTGCTAAAAATTTTTTAGCGGAAAAAAACTTCAGCTACCTCGATAATTTTGCGGACACCAAATTTCCGGTGGAATCCATGATGAGGTGGGTACTTGGCAACGGGACTTTAACTTTTTCGGAAAGTGATTTTATAAAGAGAATGGAAGCAGTTGCAGGTATGGACCTTGTAAAAATAGTTAATAACAATAATTTCCTTACACTGTTCAATGATTTGAGGGATTCAGTGCTGGCATGTATTTTATCAAACACTCCGGTAACAAACAAGGAAAAAAAGATAAGTGCCATCAAGCTTTTATATACCCTGGCGATAATTGAGAACAGGCAGTTGGTATTAAAAGAAGATCAAATTATTAACGATTATTTTTCAGCTTCTACTGTACTGTTCCCGGTTATTCGATCGGCCACAGAGTCCAGAGATAGCAAACTTCCGGCGGTTTCAGTCAAAACAGGCCCGTTGCGGGATGAGGACAGCAAGACAGGGCAAAAACTACAGCGGTTGGAAGCAGCTCACCGTGAACTTTCAAGAATGGCCACGCACGAACAGTTCAGGTATATCCCTGAAATGAGTGCAGAAGCGAATCATAAAGAGCAATCTGCCGCCGCTCAAAGCAATTCCGCTAAGACGGGTGGTAATGTCAAGCCGGCTTCGGCGGATACGAACCCTGCTTTGCAGCAGTTCCTGTTATCGCGCAGTGCGGTAAAAAGTCTGAGTAAAAGCACGCAGGCTGTGCTGGATGAATTTAAAGTAGATCGTGACACTATTAATCCCATAGCCCTCATTGCGGATATTGAAGAAGAGATCGGCTACCTTTCTGCCAATACAAGGTCAAATCTCAATTATAATAAAATGATTGCTGTGGGGGGCACCTATATCGACAGAAATCAGTTTAACGAAACGCTGGGCGACAAAGGTGCTGCCGATAAGGTAGTGCTCCAGGATCTGTTTTTAAAGAACTGCTCGTATCAGTCGGGTATTGGCGACTTGCTGATTGTACAACAAAAATTGAAGGCCTATGAGCTGGCCGAATTTGCCCATGTTGAGAATGCACTTTCGGGTGAAACGCGCGAACGGGAGCACCGCCGCCTTTCTTTGCGTGAAGATATTACGGAATCTGAAACGGAAACCGAAACCGAAAAGGAACGAAACCTGCAAAGCGCCGAACGGAATGAAATGCAAAATGAGGCACAAAAGATCATCCAGCAGGATTCGCACCTGGAGGCCGGCCTTCAGGTGAGCGGCAGCTATGGGCCTGTGATCAGTTTCAGTTCAAGCCTCAATGCGGGTGTAACTTATTCTGTGAACGAAACACAAAAGAAAAGTCAGTCTTATTCGCGTGAAGTAACAGAAAAATCTTCTGAAAAAATTACCAATCGCGTGAGGGAGCAGACCCGGCGGCGTGTGCTCGAACAAACCGAGGAGATCAACAAGCACAAAATCGACAACTCCGATCCTTCAAAAGGCCACCTGCGCGGCATTTACCGCTGGCTCAATAAAGTGTACGATGCCCAGATCCTTAATTACGGCCAACGAATGATGTACGAATTTGTTATTCCTGAGCCAGCTGCCTTCTTCTTGTATGCAATGGTCGAAAACCCACCGGTTGAATCAACGCTTATTAAGCCGGAACCGCCTATGTATAATGGCGCTCCGCTCACACCTGCGCACCTTAACAGAGCTAATTATACCGAGTACATCAGCTTATACAACGTAACCGGTGCGCCTGAGCTGCCTTCTTCTTTTATCGTTAAATCTTATTCCGAAAAGCAGGAGGGAAAAGAGGTGCAAAATTTTAACCGGTCGGCTATCTTGCCTGTTCCGGCGGGTTACGAAGCTTACGCAGTGATTATACAATCGGCCGCTATTTTCGGTCCCGGCGATGATGAGCGGCTGCTTTCCGTAACACTCGCAGGTATGTCGTCTAACATTCTGGGAATACGCTATCTCACGCTTCCCCGCCGCTACCGGGGCGAGCTTTCGATGAACTGCCAGGTACGCGGTGCCAGCAATTTTACCGCCAGCTGCGATATTTTTTGTCAGCTCACGGCCGAAGCGGTTGCAAAGTGGCAGGTGGCCATGTATGATGCTATAGTGCAGGCGTATCTGGATCAAAAGGCAGCTTACGATGCCAGGCTGGAGCAAAAAGCCATACAGGAGGGTGTTAAAATACTGGGCAGAAATCCGGATGAGAACCGGCGGATTGAGAAGGAGGAGCTTAAAAAACTGGTTGATATGGTATTGCTCAACCTGCCTTATTTCAATTTTAATTCGTTTGTACCTTACCCCGAGCCCATCATGGATCTGACAAAGATTTGCTCCACTGGTGCGCTTATTCGCTTTTTTGAAAATGCCTTTGAATGGCAGAACATGACTTATGTGTTCTATCCTTATTTTTGGGGCAGGCATGCCCGTTGGGCATCTGCCTTACACATCACCGATCCCGATACGGATTTTGCAGCATTTTTAAAAGCCGGCGCTGCGCGTGTACAGGTGCCTGTAAGACCCGGTTTTGAAAGAGCGCTGGCCCTGTTCTCTCAAACGGGTGTGATCTGGGAAGGGAATGATGTGCCCATCATCGGCGATAAATTGTATGTGCCGCTGGTGGATGAGATTTCTGAAAAACTTGGTAAGCTTGACAATGGCGTAGTTTATCCCGAAGGTGCGCAGCCATGGGAAGTTACGGTGCCCACTTCGCTCATTGTATTGCAGGACCTGGAAGAAATTCCTAATATCCGCGATCGGATGACAGGTAATTTTATTGATCTCCGGAACAAAATATCCTGATCTTTTCGTATGCCCCTTTTTCACCTTTATGCCGATTACAATAACGATGGGGTTGTTGGCAGTTCCGATCATGCAAGCCGCAATACGGGCACCGGAGTTACACTTACTCCCAACCTGGATGCGGAAACGGGAACTCTTGCTGCTAAAATAAGTGTGGGTCAGCCGGTGGTTTTAGATATTGACAGGAATCCGAAACTGGGCTCAGACGATGATCTTATATCGCTGGTAGTTATGGCCGAGCCCCACGTGCTTACAAGCGCCTACAAAGTGATCCTGAAGCTGGAGGAGTATTTTCGTCAAAAAATAAGGATATATGACGATGCAAGACGTCCGTTAAACGACAACCTTAGAAATGGCTTTTATGAATATGAGCTGGTATTTCACGGCCAGGTGCTAAAACTTTTTGTAGAAGCACTCACATTAAATTCGAGCCCTACATTGCCGGTACATAGTTCCGGGGCCGATCCGGAGGTGATTCAGCTATCCTTGGAGGTGCTGGATGCACAAACGGGGGTTTTTATAGAAAATGAGGTGGGCACATTGTCGGTTTCACCGCTCATTCTACTGGGCGACCATGCACCGGCGGAACGTTTGTATATGTGTGACACCATAGATAATGGTGAGGAGAACAGCTGGGACAATACGCCTTCCTATAAGGATGTGTTCAGTCTTCAAGGGCGGATTCCGGGCACCCGGTTTGTAAGTGTTCCGAATTCGGTTCACCTGAGAGACAGCTGGCTTCAGGACCAGTTCCAGATCGCATACTGCCAGAGTGCAACAGCAAACATGAAAGTAATGCTGCATTTGCCGCGGCTGAGAGTAAATGGCCAATTATTGGCCGCTGCAGGTGGTTTGCCTGATTTTGTCAGAATGCATTTTCCTTCTTCCGGTATCGGGCTATTTCAGGATTTCTGGGACCGGAGCTTTCCTGTTGAAACATCTATGGGAATCATCAATGCCGATATTTATGGTTCTGCAGTACTTCAGATCGCATTCCAAAAGGCAATTTCGTTGCACAGGGCCATTCTTAAGATCATCTCTTATGTTGATCCGGCTCTTTATGAAAAAAAGTTCAAACATCACCGCGACGATAAACTCTCCATGATAGTAAAAGGTTTACCGGCACTTAAAGAAAAAGCAGTCAGCATCTTAATTCAGGCAGAAACCGAAGAAAAAAATAAAAGACCTTTGGACCCTGATAAGGTAAACGCACATAAACTTAACAGAGAGCACATTCAAGAAAAGGCAAAGCGGGTGTTGCAGCAAATAGCCTTAACCGATAGTGAGCACGTGCGGGTGACTTATATCGGCGGTCTTTTACTTGACTTGAAGCTAAGCACGATTGATGAGCTCGAAAAGCGGCTCAGGCAAATCCATAGCTCACATAATTATGGTGGCAATATAGAAGTTTCCCCGCCGCTGCCGGGCGCTCCATTCGGAAAAATTTTAATTGGAAACTACACCACACCCAATGGCAGCGTTATGGATGTGGATTTGGTTTCCTTTTTGGCCCTTCAAAAAGTACAGCCGGTGGTGCAAATTGATACAACCTGGCTGAAAGTCGGGCACGTGGACGAGATTGTAAATTTTGCCTCCGGCGCAGGATCCGGTAACGGTTTTTCAACAGTAGTGGCATCGCCTGCAAAAGCCTATCGATTGCTTGAGGAAATAACCCTTCTTAATGAACGGCGGCCAGGGATTCCTGCAAAACAGCAAGAAAAAGATATTATCGATCGCCTGTATACAGCGCCGGGTAATTGGACGGAGCCCAGGCAGGCAGAGCCGCATCCGGTAACGCATTTGTTGCGCGGCAAACATTGGTTGCAAAACTATATGAGTGAAGATGGAATCGTAGTTATGCCGCCTGATTTGTACACACGCATGAGCTCGCATTACGCTTCGTTTAGCACCTCCTTCCGGCCCTATTCCCCCAAGCGCGAAGCTGTCATGCATTTTTACAATGCAAAGATCAGTGTCAGGGAGCTGGCGGCCTTCAGCTGGCCTTCCAACGAGGAAGTAATAAAGAAAATGGAGAAGGTGAAGGTAGCCTTGCTTGACGCATTTCCCGGATCAAAGCTCATAGAGTTACCGGTGATCTTTGATACTTTTCCTCAGGGAAAAGCGTCCACTATTGCTTTTACACCCGACCTGGTAAACTATCAAACGCTGGGCGATCGCATATTGATGCCGCGGCCTTATGGGCCCCGTATGTCGGTTGAAGATGTCATCACCGTGCTGCGAAATGTAATGGGACCATCTTTTTCAGCCTTCCTCACTCCTCAGTTTCTCCGCCGCAAAAATCTGCACAAAACTTTTCATTGGGCGTTTAAGGAGATAGATCAATATAATTCGACTGTAAATTTTGGGGTGCTGCTTACAGGTATATACGCCACTGCCATGGATCTTGGCTGGCTGGCAAAGGAATTCCAGGATGGTTTTCCGCAGGAAACAAGCCTGGATGAAATTAAGCAAAAGATCCGCCGGGCGAATCCCGGCAAGTTTTTACCGAATGGAGCGCTGATAAACGGATGGCAGAAAATTGAGATTCCTGAAAATAAGGTGGATGTTTTTGAAGCATACACGCAGATTATGATGGAATCAATGGGAATTACCGTTGATTGGGTCGATTCCTGGTTCTATCATGTAAATGAAGGAGGTATTCACTGCGGAACCAATGTCATCCGTACGCCCGATTTCTCTCCGGCCAAAGCCTGGTGGAAATTTCAACGGAGAACGGTTTAGCCACACAGATGGCCCTTAAATTGCCCATCCTAACGGGCCGCACAATTACGGTGCACCGTACTTTAACGGCGCTGGTTATTCTCGGTAATTTTTATTAACTTTATGGTAAGCATCTTATTTATTCACACAAAACCCGGAAATGATGAAAGAATTTATGTTTTACATCAGGAATGCCAGGGATGCAAAAAAATCTCTCACCAAAGAAGAGCATCGGACGTTTATTAAAAAATGCGAGGTTTACATCAGCCTGTTAAAAGGCCGTAACCAGCTGATAGCTGCCCAGCCACTGGTGAGAGACGGAGTAGTGATAAAAAGAGCGGGCAACAAATGGTACGAAACAAACATTGTTTCCGGCGCCGAAGTGCAGGTTGGCTACTATCATATTCTGGCCAACAACCTCGAAGAGGCGGTTAAAATTGCCAAAGACAATCCTGAGTTTGAATACATGCCTTCGGCAAGTATTGAAGTAAGGCCGGTAAAAACCATTGAGGTGGAAACCGGGTTTATGTACCCGCATGGGGTTTAAAAGTCAAGGAGCTGCCTGCGCCTTTTGGTTCACACAAGAACTCCCGGGTTGGAGTTCGTTCAGTTCCGTTTGTGCCAAAAAATAATTCTGCGGTTAATATCGGTTTTTGACGGTGAAAGTTATTGCGCTTAAAACCGCATAGGTGCGTTTATTCCTTTATAAGCTTAGTGCGGCTTATCTCCTTATCGCTTATCAACTCTATCATATAAACACCTTTGGCCTGCTCTGATAGGTCGATTGTTAAAACTTCGTTGCTGTTCGCGCTTATTTCCTTTAGCAATGCTCCGTTTATGTTCAAAAGCCTGCAGTGTGCAGTAGCCCTGCCTGCAACAGCCTGCACGTGTACCTGCGCGCCAGCCGGGTTTGGAAAAACATGAAGCAGGCTATTTCCGGCCGTTAATTCGTTTGTGCTTACCACCAATTGCCGGCGCCCCAGCTTGTGCACGAAAACATCGGCGGCACCCATGGAAGCCAGGTTGTATAAGCCCCAGCCCGGATCAAAATCAACGGATCCCGAAAAAAAACCGGTGGTGTATAAGTTTCCGAACCGATCAAGAGTTAAACTGTGAATCACCGAATTCGAATTCTGACCCACCTGCTTTACCCAGTTATAGTTTCCCGAGGAGTCCAAACTTAAAATAAACCCGCTTCGCGGTGAGGCATTTAAATAACCGCCGCCCCCAATAGGATTAAAATAAGCGGAACCGCTGAAGGAGCCAGCTAAATATACATTTCCGGTACTATCGACTGCTATATTCCGGTAGCAATTTCCGCTCGGGGAGGAGAAGCTGTAATTAACGTTCAGATCCAGTTTTCGTGCCCAAACAAAATTACCGCTACTGTTTAGCTTCAGAATAAACAGTGGCGCTTGCGCTGTACTGCCCAGGTTGTATTGCCCATTAGGATTAACATTGATAGTTCCGCCAAATGCGCAGGCAATGTATATATTATCGTACCTGTCTACACAATGTGAGTAATTGGAAATGCCTCCGTTTATCGTTTTAGACCAAGCAGTGCCGCCGTTATTTCCATGGCGGGTGATGGCAAGTCTGTCAGGATTGCCATGGGCACCATTGATCCAAGAAGTGGTGATCGCATCGTTGGCCGAATTTACCGCGACCATGCCATAGGAAGCGCCTGATTTTTGGGCGTAAACAAATTTGCCCATGGAATCGAGCTTACAGGTAAAAAATGTATAGTTAGGCATGGTGCCGGTACCACCTGGCCCATTGCTATAATTACACGAAAGAAAATAAGTGGTGGTATCCGGATCAAAATCAATGTTGTTGCCATAAATGGAACCGGTGGTGTAAACATTTTTATTGTTGTCTACGGTAATAGACTGGCCCCAACAAACAAAACCACCGGTAAATTGACGGGCCCACACAAAGCTGCCGTTAGGATCTAGTTTAAGAATATATGAGGCCATTGAAAGGCTGTAAAGCGTATATGTTCCAGGACCAGGATCCATGTCCTGCGTACCCCCAAAATGACTGAACAGATAGACATTACCCTGCTTGTCTGCTGCAATATCTGCCGGTTCGTTTCCCGTGGCCGGCAACGATTTTGCCCATACAAAATTGCCCGACGAATCAAGTTTGGTAACATAATTTTTCCAGCTGGAAGCGTTTAATGTATATGTACCAACACCCGGATCAAAATCAACGGTTCCGGTAAAAGTGCCCTGTGTATAAATATTGCCTTGCAGATCGGTGCAGCTGGCATTTGCGTTTATGGAACAGTTAGTGTTCCCAAATGGTTTTACCCAAGCAAAATCCTGGGCGCACATGCTAAAATTCACGATCAGTAAAATAAATAGCGGCTTGCCCTTAAAAAAGTATCTGGTCATAAAAAGGTTTATAGTTCAATACGCAACAATCTGCAATGTGGTTGGGTTTGAATTTGTTTTCAGCATGCCCTAAGCACTAAATGGATTTTACGGACTTGCACTCAACAATAAACCTGTGTTTAATAACGTTGTTAGTGATTGAACCAGAATACCGGGTAAAAATTATTCCGCCGGCGGCAGCTTAAACGATCCCTTTTCATCGGCCAGCAATTCAGGCTTCCACTTTTTCACCAACGGTGCTTCCAGCTGCTTTTCGCGGTACTCGTCGGGCGACATAATGGGCACACCGCACACAATAGGATAATAGCGGTTGCAGTGGCTGCAGGTTAAAACACCTTCAATCACCCGGTCTTGCAGATCGCGGGTAATAATTTTGAGAGCCAGGTCTTTTTTATCAAAAGGGCAGCACAGCTTGTGGATGGTTTCAATTCTCATGGTGCATTATTTTATCGAGTTGGTGTTGGTAGTTTTTTACGCTGGCCGCAATGTTATCGGATGCCATAATGCCCGAAATAACGGCAACGCCATTCAACGGCAATTCTTTTAATTGGGGCATGGTGTCGAGGTGGATACCGCCTGCGGCAAAAAACGGAAGCTGGCTGATGCTGCGTGCTTTTTTAATGGTTTCAAACGAAACCAGTTCGCAAACGCCAGCCGAACGGCTGGGGAATAAGGAGCAAAAGGAAATGTAATCAAAGCCATGATGGCTGGCATCTTCAATCACCTGCAGATTGTTGGAGCAGGTAACGCCTTTTATAAATTTTCTACCAGCCTTCTTCTCTATTTCCTCCAGGTTTTGGGGTATCGCATCAAAATGTACACCGTCCAATGTAGTCTCTTCCAAAAGCTCCCAATGATTATGCACCAGAACAGGCACCTGGTACTGATGGCTCAGGGCGCATACTTCGTTTATCGTGTGGTAAAGCTGCGCTGATGCATTTTTAGTGTTGTATAGTTGTATCACGTGGATGCCTCCCTCCAGCGCCTGGGTTAATTTCTCCAGCAGCACCTTTTTTTCAAGCCCTGCATCGGCAATTACGTATATTCCCCCGGTAATGTTCATCAGTTCCAGTTGTTTTTTAAGGCGGTAAAAAAAGCGGCCCAATAAGGATCTTTTTGCTGGTAGGTAAGCGGATGAATTTCACCCTGAGGATTAATAATACTCATTCCTTGTGCGGCGTCCACCAGCTCCCCAATGGCCGTGCAGGGGATGTTCTTTTCAGTCAGCGCCTGTATCACCGCATCTTTAAATTCTTTTTTCACAGCCATCAGCATGGCTCCGGCGCCAATGCAGTAACGCGGATCGAGGTGGAACAGGCGGCAGATTTCCCGTTCTGTGGCCTGCACCGGTAGCTGGCTGTCGGTGATCAGCACCCCGTTGCCCGAGGCCGTGGCCATTTCATAAACGGCGCCCAGCACACCGCCTTCGGTCACATCGTGCATGGCCGATACTACTTTTTCATCTTCATTAAACCGCGAGGCAATCAGTGCTTCAGGCAAAGAAGAAGTCCTGTAAAATAAATCACAGGCATCCCTGTAAATTTCAACACCCAATTTTGCCTGTACGGTTTTTGGAAAACTCATGGCCAGGATGGCGGCCGACGACATGGCGCATTGTTTGGTCACCAGGATCACATCGCCGCTTCGGGCAAGGCTGGAGGTGAGCACTTTATTTTTTTCTCCGATGGATACAAACGTGCCCCCGCCGGCAATGGTGGAGTTTTGCCCTTCGATGCTGCCGGTATGCCCGCCGGTAACGGCCACTTTTAAATCGCTGCAAAATTGATGAATATAATTCCAGTAGGTTTTAAAATCATCTTCGCTCAAGGATACCGGCAGGTTTAATACAAACTGCCCGTACATGGGCGCAAAGCCGGTGGTGGCCATGTCGTTGGCCATCAGGTGCACCGAAAGCCAGGCCGATTCCTGCAGGCCCAATGATGGAATAAGGGATAAAGGATCGCTGGTGAGCATCATGGCCTGATTGTTCTGCAGGTCTATCACCGATACATCCACGCCAAACCCGGGGCCTGCAATTATTTCCTGCCGCGGGTAGCCCAGCCTGCCTGCAAAAAACGTTTCAAAATCGGTCTGGCTTATTTTTCCTGCTTTGCTCATGCCACGTCATTAAATTTTATGTGCAGGCCAAAAAAATCGCCGTAAGGCAGGCTCCATTGCTGCACCGGGAACCATTTGGGCAAACCCGTGCAGGTCCATTCGATGCTATAGTCGCGATCGTGCAGCGCTTTTTCAATAATTTTGATGAGGGTTTGCGGTGTGTAAAACGTGGCGGTTACGTAAAACGGATTTTTGCCAAAGGCTTGCTGAATGCGCCTCCTGAAGAAACGGGGCGTGTTGCGGTTCATCATGCCCATCACAATGCCGTATTTGCCTACGCGCGCCGCTTCGCGGATCACCTGCACAGGGTCTTTGTAATATTCAAACGTGGTAATAAACGCCAGCGCGTCAAAGGTATGATCCTTAAACGGCATAAAATGCGAGTCGGCCATTACCAGGTCGCCCTTAAATAAATGGATGGCCTGCCCCAGCATAAAGGGCGAAATATCGCCGCCCGTGGCCTCAATGCCAGCTTCGTGCCACCAGCGGGTAAAGCGTGTGGTGCCGCAGCCGAATTCGAGCAGGGTTTTGATGCGTGGATCGCTGCTTACCAGCTGTTGCATCACTTTTTTCTGCCACACTTCGGCACGCTTGTAGCGCCCTTCGTACCATTGCTCGTAGGTATCGGTGTGCTCGCGGTTAAAAAACCACTCCCGGCGGTTCTGCCAGTTTCGTAGGTCTGGTTTGGTTAGCTCGTTGGTCATGTTGTGTAAAATAAAAAAGCCACCACTTCATTGGGCAATGAAACGATGGCCGGGTGAAATAATAATATATGAGTGAATACTTGCTGCATTTCTTACGCTGGTATTATCCAGTTCAAGTTTCCGGGTATAATCTCAGCCTAAAGAAATTTTGAATTTTAAATTTTGAATTTTAAATTATCTGGTAGTATAATTTATCATTCAATATTTATAATTTATCATTCCCTAAAGCACCCCGATGCTTAATAATGGCACAAATATCGTTTTTTTTGGAATATGCTCAACGTATTGTGTACCTGAGCACCTCATTTATTTTAACCAGGTTGTTTTTAGTAGATTTGTATAAATAGCACGGCAAATACAAACGTATAATCAAGAATATGATGTATCAGAATAATGTTGGGATTAATAACCGCTGATATCATCCTGAATGATTTTTGCCGTTTTGCGTTAGGGATAGAGCGGAAAGCCCGCAGCACCCATAGTTATTGGGGCGAGGACTTGCAGCGAAAGCCCGGGCCGCGAGTGAAGCTGAAAAATAATTTAGAGGCTGAACTTCGCGGCAACGCCCAAACACGATAATTAGTGAACAGTTTGGTGCACTTTTGTTTAAGAATCCCACATTATTTACGAACATTACATTTAAGAATAAATAAAACAATGGAACAAGGCAGCAAGAGAAATAAAGAGAATGCGCCTATTTTGTGCGCCGGACTTGCTTTGGGCGTAAATCAATTTACTTTAAAACAAACATGCCGGTATCAGTAGATCAACTTTTCAGGGAAATGGGGTTAAATTATTCCAAACCCTATCGGTGGAATGAAAAACTGGATGCGGATTTTAATGGCGTGTATGTTATATCAACTTCATCTGACCCTGAAAACCCGAATGGAAATAATCCGGAATTTAATATTTCAGGCGAAACGTTTGCTTTGTGGTTGATAGAAGCTCCCGAGTTATCTGTTGACGGAAAAAAGGTAACAGATGTTGTACAAGTGAAGGAGTATCTTTCCAGGTTTTGGAATAAGGATGAAAATATACTTTACATTGGAGAATCCAGCTCTGAAACAAATCCGCTTCACAAAAGAGTAAAGCAATTTTATAGGCATAAAGTTGGTCAAAAAGGCCCGCACAAAGGCGGATATTGGATAAAACTATTGTCCTGTGTTGAAGACCTGTATATTTATTTTGCGGAAAGCTCAAATCCGAGGGAAACCGAGTTTAAAATGATTATGAAATATACAGAATTAACTTCGGGGAGGAGTTTATTCGAACTGGAGAATTTATCAAATTACTTTCCATTTGCTAATTTAAAGGTTGATTTGTTTAAGAGTAATTCTATTACAAATCATACTAACACAAATGGCAGGAAGAAAAAAAACGATTACTGACAGAGATAGATCTGTATTTTGAAGGAAATTAAACCTGAAATCCTTTCCGTCTTTTTCTTCGCATTCAGCCATTATCATTGTCGCCTTTATACCGCCATGGCACCTCGTTTGCGGATGATAGTTGTATCATCCTGTTTTCCAAAGATCATTTGTTAAATAAAGTCGCTTTAATAACTTTATAATCATCCAATATGACAAACAAAAGCATTCAATTAACTAAAACCGAACAAGCCGATTTACATGCGTTTTTTCGATTTCAGCTCAACCAGGAGGCAAATTATTTGGCGGCCTTCACAGCCAAAGATCCAAACGACAAAGCGGCATACCTTGAAAAGTATGCAAAATTTTTAACGGACCCAACCATAAACATGCAGACAATAACGGTGGATGGTGAAATTGCTGGAAGCATCGCAAAATTTATGATGAAAGGCGATGCGGAAATTACTTATTGGATTGACCGGAAATTTTGGGGACAGGGGATTGCCACCGAGGCGCTTAACCATTTTTTGAAAATCGAACGTGCCAGGCCGATTTACGGACGCGTTGCCTTTGACAATTACGGCTCGCAGAAAGTATTGGAAAAATGCGGTTTTGTAAAAACCGGAACGGACAGAGGGTTTGCCAATGCCCGGCAGGCCGAAATTGAAGAATATATTTACAGGCTCGCAGATTGACGGTGGACCGGGAGAATTAGACGCCGCCGGTTTCCAAGAGCCTTAAGCAAACTACAAAGACCCTGCCCCGGCAGGATCTTTGTATTTATTGCGAACTACAGAGAACTGGCATAAAACCGGCTCACTGCTTGATTGTTTTGATGCTTACAAAGCCCTCAGCAGATGAAACTTTCAACAGATAAACGCCTCCGGGCATACTTGTTAAATCAACAGGACGCAGATTAGAGCCGCTAACCGCTTTCCAGCTATCTGCCTGAACCAGGTCACCGATCATGTTGTACACTTCAAAATTGAGATCGTGATTTTTATCACTGTCATACCGGATAGTGAATAAGCCATTGTTGGGATTCGGAAATAATTCACACTCCAGTTTTTCACCGGCATAGCTGTATATACCTGTTGCATTTCCCAATAGGCTTTTCATAGCAGCATAGGCATTTATTTTTCCATGCCCCCAGTTGTTATTTCCTGAAGCGGGCAAAACGCCGGTAAATCCGTCTTTAATAGCCGTTTGGGCAATTAGGTCATGCACTTCTTTTGGCCCCAGGGTAGGTTTGGCCTGAAGCAGCAAGGCTACAATTCCTGTAGCGGCAGGTGCGGATGCCGATGTGCCGCTGAATTCCGAATAATAGAATTTTTTATTCAATACCGGGTCCAAATACGAGGACCTCGTTAACGATTTATTGGAATTAATTGCCGTATAGGTGGTATCGTAAGAGCTTACAGAAGTGGCAATGGTAAGCCCTGGTGCCGTAATGTCCGGTTTTATCCTTCCGTCAATCATCGGGCCCCGGCTCGAAAAAGGAACCAGGTTGCCGGCTTGCACATATCCCGAATAAGACCAGTTGCTGCCGGTTATGTCCTGGAAACTGACTTTTGATGCATAAGCGCCCACCAATAAAACAGAATCTCCGGCCCCCATGTCGCTTACCGTGGAAATGGCATCTCCCGTGGTTGCCCACGGCTTTGAGAGGCTGCTAAAGGCGCTTTGATACTGGTGTGTATAGCCATAATAGTAGTACTCATTCCAGGTGTGGATCGTTCCGTTAGTTCCCTTAAGGGTAACGTTAACGTCGTTGGATGTTTTATTATACACATCAATGGTCATCCGCGGTTTCCCGTTCGACTCGGCAGAGGAGGTGATGAATTGAACAAAACAGGTGTCCAGGCCATTGGAACTTATAAGAACAGTGTCGTGTATCGCGTCATCAATACATTTAAAATTACTTGTATTGCCCACCGTGTTTCCATTAAAGAGAGTGATTTTTCCGCAGAATGTTTCACCCGGATCGCCCCACACGTCCACCCAGGTTCTTTTATATGGCGTTGGGGTGAAAGTCAGAAAAGTGTTTAGTAAAGTGTCTGATGGTGTAAATGTTTTTGATAAATGTATTTTTTCCTGCCCTTCATTACCTGCGCTCATCACAAGTATTTTGCCTGGCCCGGTAAGGTTATTACACGCCAGGTTAAACAAGGTGCTGCCATCGTGCGGCCCCGATTGTGAGCCCCAGCTTACATTAACTGCGCAGGGTTTCCCAACCGAAGCAGCATATGTATAAATATAGTTGATGCCGTCAATAAAATCAGAAAAACTTCCTTCCAGCCAGTCCTGTTCAATAGAATCGCGCCTTACGCCTACCAGCACAAGCTCTGCTTCATAGGCCATTCCTCTAAAGCGCCGGTTTGTGGGATTACCGCCATAACCCGAACCTGCGGCCATGCCGGCCACCCAGGTGCCATGTGTTTGCCTTGTATTATCAGTTCCCTGGGCTTTTATTAAAAGCGTATCCGTAATTTCGTTGCCATAGGTGTATCCTGCAGGAGGCGTGCCCGAGCCATTTAGCTCCCATACTCTTTTTATCCGGTAACCTGCATGGAGCGTGTCATAAAATGTAGGGTGGTTGTAATCAAAACCAAAATCAATAATGCCCACCACCACATTTTTGCCACTGTATGGCATGGGCAGGTTAATTCCCTGGTGAACGGAATCAACGCGTGTTGTTCTGCGGGCAAAATCAAGGTTTGCCCGCACGGGCTCATCCAGTTGTATGTAGGCGATGCCTGTTATCTGGCAAAAATTAACCACCTTATCATAGGGTACCTGCACTGTCCAGATATTTCCGGCTTTTGTTCCAACTTTGGCATCAATGGCAGTAAGCTTCTGTTGAACCGATGCTGGATCGGCCACTTTAATAAGTGCGCTTACGCATAGCTTACCGTCGCTGCGTTTTTTGTACAGGTATCCCCGGGGCGCTTTATCACTTTTTTTTGAAAGCGAAAGATCGTGAAGGAATTTTTTAGTAAGCGGAGACAGCCTTGGTTTTATTTCCGCATTATTTTGAGATAATAAGGGAAAAGCAAAAAAAGCGAGCAGAAGAAATAAGAGATGTTTTTTCATACTTAATTGTTTAATAAATTAAAGTTCAAAAGAATCGTCCTTTTGTAAAGGACATTAAATAAATGCAGTGGTGGAGTAGCCTTATACAAACAAATATAAGAATAATGTGTTAAAATCTTCATTTAAAACGACTGTCGTCCTTCGTACGGATTACAAATCCGGATAAAACATCGTTTATGAAAGAGGGTTTTGATTTTTCAGGAGATTATTGCCATGCAATGGTCTCATAAAGCAAAAGTCAAAATAAAAAAAGACTTGCCGAAGGCAAGTCTTTTTACATTCATTTGTGGATTCCACAGGCCAATTCTCAAATGCCATGGGCAAATATTTGCGGATTTGTCCGGATTAAAGCCACATTTGGCGGAATTTTAACAAAATTAAAGTCCGGATAAATTAAGCAACATATAGCATAAGTGGATAAGAATGCCTTATCCGCTTATTGATGTTATGATTAGTTCTTCTTAATTACTTTTGTTTTGTAGATCAAATTTTTGTTTTGAGTAATTGTTACCACGTACACGCCACTGTCGAACTCATTCATAGCTACATAATGATTGCTATTACTGCTGTAAATAATATTAGTATAAAGTAGTTTCCCAAGCAAATCTCTGATCTCAATTCTGGCCGGACTGTTGTCTTGGGAATCAAAACGTATCGTAACGCCTGTCTGCGTAGGATTAGGAAAGAGTTCAATGTCTGTTTTGTTTGCAGTAATATCCGGTTCAGATCCTTCCGGAATTTCCTCTTGCATCATCCTGAACCCACTTCCAACCGGATAATTATGAGGCTCTGTATAATTACTATCGCAGGCGGCCTTTAATAAGGCCATTGCTATATAGTTTCCATCTTTTGTGGAAGCAGCCCGGTTAATAAAAAAATTACGTGTTGTAGGATTTGAATTCAGCTTGTAAATTCCCTGAGTATCCTGCTCTAATGCAATCACTTCTGTAAGTAAATCTTTCCAATCAGCCTTTCCGGTGCCCAGAGCATTTTTTTTGGTGCTGGCCTCAGAATAATTCCCAATGGCTATATAAGCAAACACTGTTTGAATATCGGCGTCATGCATATTGCCCTGGTTATTTTGAAGAACAGTAATAACACTATCCATGTGGTTAATTGTATCTGTCAAAAATAAGTTCAGCTTTGAGGCTACTGTAGCCTGGCGCTCAAAATGATTACTGTTTCCGAGTGAAGTTAAATAATCATTCATGTTTGAGAGTTTTTGAGAGTAATTATTACCATTCCCGCCGCTTGAACTTGGGTACAAGGGACAAGCTGTATTATAATTCAGTGCAGCTGGAATTGTTGCAATGTTAATTATCGTGCGACTGCAATTTGGCTGGGGAGTTGGTTTTGTGCTTTCACCATTGCTTGAGGTTGCATTGCAACCGTGCGCAATGGCTTTATTGCTTGAAGAATGGATGTACCATTTGTTTTGATTTGAGCTAACGCATGTTGCCTTGTACATATTTCTTACAACATTTGCAGAGGTCATCAAAGGCAGATTGGTTTCTCCCTGTTTGGTCATTACAGAAGGAGCCACGCTGCCGGCACCTAAATCCAAAGCAATATCGTATTGATTGGAGGTTTGAGTAAAATCATTGCAATTCATCTTTAATCCGTCTATCGTGTTGGTAAGCCCGCTATTATCCCCCATGGCGTTGATACCTATAGATAAATTAGAGAAAGAATTCTTATATACCTGGTGCGAACCAGCTGTGCTATTATGAATTTCAAGCCCTGGAGAGCTTTTATAACTATAAGCTAAATTTTCACGAAATGTATTGTTCTTGATGGTATAATCTTTGCAATTATTGAGATATACACCGCACCACGGTACGATATAACCGGGATTGCTGACAAGGTTACCTTGGAAAATGAGGCCCTTTGTATTCATAAAATAAGCCCCATAGCCTACATTGTCTATAAATTCGCAGTTTGAAACGCTTGGTATTCTTAAAGGATTGTAATTATTAACATGAATGCCATATCCTAACCCTTTAAATACAGTGGGAGAGGCGCCATTTTTGTCAACGATGAAATTGGAATTCACGCTGTAAATTCCTTTTCCTTGGCTATGGGGATAAACACTCTGAGCTGCAAATTCAAAGTTGCAGCCATAAAATCTCACACCCACTGACTTTACCATATTAGCGTGATACAAAGGATGAAGGTTATCACCAATTAAACCATTTATTTTGAAGAGGCAATTATAGAATTTACTGGCACTGATTAGATTTCCAGTATTAGAACCAATAAACTGTACATCGCAGTAATTATCCAGAAAATTTGAATTGGACGCTATAATGATTCCACCATACTCATAATTAGCGCTGTTATGATTTCTTACACCAATATAAGCGTGGCTTATTGTGGCTCCGTTCATGAACTTAGCCATACCCTGATACACAGGCATGCCAGAGCTAATCGTTTGCCCAAGGTTTGGATCACCCCACACATAGATCCCATCCCAAGTTCTGCCGGAAAGGTTTGTTATAGTTCCTCCATCAACAAATAATAACGCGGTTTTTTCAACAATTATTTTTGCACCGTGCGTCATACCAACAGTGCATTTTATGGTTAAGGTTTTACCCGCCTTAACTGTAATGTTTCCTTTCATAAATCGATCAGTGGTCCATGTTTCATTGCTGGTAATATTAATATCCGCGTTGGGTAGTGTGTTTCTTACAATTTGTTGGCTGGAAGGTGTTAGTGTATTAAACAAGAACGTATTCCTTAAATTGAAATGGCAGAATGCCAATTGTCTTGGACTAATATGATATCTGCAAGTGTAATTCGTGCTGCCCATAAGATTGTTGGAATGAGTAGAATCCGTACTTGGATTGCATTGACCATCTCCTCCGTTAAAAGCACCAGGAGTTTCAAAAAAGAAGTCATCATAACAAGTATGCCAGTATTCATCTGTATGGAATAAGCCTAATGCATGGCCGAGCTCATGTCCGAATAGTTCCATCCCTTTCCACCATATATAATTAGTGTCTAATGGATTTGCACCGCCTACGCTCATTTTAATGGCTTTTCCCGGAATAGCCTGGGCTTCCCCATATACGTCGTTGGGATTGGAATCTCCCTTAAAAACAATGTCAATGGCATCCGGAGAATTTATGTAAGATGCCAAAGGTGCAAAATTCTGGACACCAGTTGAAAAATACGCAGCACTATCATAGGTTTTCGAGAAACCGCTGAGTACAAATTTTATTTTTGGACGTTTAATGTAAGGTGTTGGAGTGCCGGGGCGCAAGGAATTTTTATGCAAACTGTCAAAACATAGGCTATTTACATAACCAACCGTGGCCAAAGCCTCGTTAATGGTAGCATTTTTATAGAAACCAGGGGTATTGGGACTAACCATTAAATAGTGGAAGTTTAATCTTACATAAAGAATCGAATCGGAATTTAAAGGAACATAGTCATTGTAAGTTGTACAACTGTTACAATTCCCATTGGATGTTTTAAAAGCCGGACTTATAGTTGGAGTGCGGCAAGTTTGGGCCCGGTAACTCAGGAAACTAAGTATCAAAACTCCTAATAGAGGAAAAATTTTATTCCTCGGATTAATTACAGTTTTTTTCATGATTTTGTTTTTAAGGTTATGTTGGATTAAATCCTGGATTTATCAAAAAAACAGGCTGAAGCAAACGTAGACTAAAAAAACAGGAGAGATTTAAACGATTAACAAGCGCCGGACATAATTTGCTAGGTGCCAAAATTAAAACAATAAGCGCGGAGGATTAATTGAGGACGCTTCAACAGTCAAACTTAATTGTCTGGCAGTGGCGGGGCTACTGGAAGGAAGAAATAACCTATGCTAACTGGCATCATCGTATCCCTGCTAACCGAAAGTCAAAATGCAAAAGTCTCCAGCTGACGCTGGAGTTTTTTGTTTTATTCCTTCGTTTACGAAAGCAAGGCTTTCGACACTTCGGAACAAAACAAAAAAGACCCACCCTTCGGGTGAGTCTTTTTGCATTCATTGTGGACTCCACCGACGGATTTTCGAACTCGATTGTTAAGGAACTACAAATTTTGGCTGGATTGAGAGCTTATTAATTGATTTTTAATATTACTTGTTGCTTTGGACAATTTTTATATAGTTTTGTATTGATAAGACAACAGAAATGATCAAATAATTGAAATCAGAAAAGTACAATTTTATGAAGAAACGAATTACTATATTGGCAGGGCTTTTTCTTACAATTTCTATAACAAGTTGTAATTACTTTAGAAGTTACCAAAATCCTCTTCGGGGGATTATTTATAAAGATATTAGCGAAGTTCCTCAATTTAAAAATTACAAAGTAATTGGAGGCGAGTTACTTCCTAAATATAAGTCATTTGATAATGAGTATGCCATTATGCATCTATCAGATAGCATTAGACATATTTTGACATTTGAAGATGTTACCCATAGAGACCCAGTTGATCAGGCCTCGAAACATCAAATTATTGATAATATAACTATCGACAAAATAGAGGAAAATGAATCCATTGTTTATTTTTATTGCCAACAGGATACAACTCTCGACCCTAATATAATTGCATTAGTTACGCGAACAGATGAGGCCTCTGAATTCGCTGACAAAGTAGTGCAGGCTTGGCGAATTGACTTTGAATCAATGAAAATAATACCAATTAGTAATACAAACGGAATAAAATGTAGACTTAATTGGCCGGAGTAGACAAAATTTCGCATTTTCATTTATACTCATTAGATGAATGCCACAAAGCCGAGTATAAAATCAGGAAGTAAGATCTGGAATAGTTGGCGGAGAAAGTACAATTCAAAATAAAGTAATCTAAAGAGACCCCCCGCTCCGCAGGATTTGTAATCCTGCGGTCTGTTAAATCAGCTTTCAACGCTTGGGCGTAAACAAAAAAGACCCGCCCTTCGGGCGAGTCCTTTTGCATTCATTGTGGAGCCGGAGAGATTATTGCTGCGCAATGATTTCTCCTTTCCCTGAGTCACAATGCAAAACCGCTTGTCATGCAAGCGGTTTTTGTTTTATCTGCTGCGCTTATCAAAGTAAAACTTTGAACGCTTGCAGCTAAAACAAAAATACCCGCCAAAGGCGGGTATTTTGTATTTATCCGTGGAGCCGGAGAGATTCGAACTCTCCGGGGCCACAACTGTTTCCAGTGTTTATGAGACTTTCAGAGATTCAAAAAGATACAAGTTAGGACATTTTAACACATTTCAGAACTACATTTCCGTACTCCGAATTAGTATCGCTGTTGCTTTTTGGATAATCAGATGTTCTGGCCTTAACAAGACATATAGACGTCATTTTAGCAGCTACAGGAGCACGAGTTATTGTAGTGCCCAAGTTTTTCCGTTTTATGTTGATTTTGTTTGGCTTGATGTAAAATTTGCACTTGGGCCCTCTAAGGTGACCCCGGATGACAAAATATCGAACTTTGACCTAGAGGGCATGAAAATTCTTGTCGAGCTTAAAAAGACAATCTACCCCATGTTTTAGCGTAAACTTCACGGACAATATACCCAAACTATGTATTGATAATGACGGTTACTTGTTATGATTTTACCTAAACTGCAAGAGTAAGCCTCTTAATGCAAATCCTGCGAAAAAGGGAGTGTTTTGATATAATTTTCCATAAAATCCCAATCTGGGAGCCCATCGGATTTAACTGGTAGTTTTATTATTGATTCAGGCATCCTTGTTGGTCGCCACTTTCTTCCATAAGCCCATCTATAGCGATCCAGCTCAATTAGAGTACAAATAAATAGAGCAATGTACTCATTAAATGATCTATCTTTTAAATAGAGGACATTGACATCATGGCTGCATGTAAACTCATTTCTTTGATAAAACGCATATCCAACTGAGCCGTTATTAGAAACAGTAATACAATTACCCTCAAATAGCTTTTTTGAAAGGTCATGCTGATTACCATCACCAGTTTTAGTTGCAGTTTCAATATCACTTATTGAGTACCATTCAGTGACGCCATTATTATATTCAGTTGCGCCAATAAAAGGTATTTTACCTTTTTCTATTCTTTCAGGTTTTTTGTTGTAAAAACCATTTTTAATAATAAATATGCCATTTTTTCCTCCAAACTTAAAAGGTTTCCATTTCCTAGTTTCAAGTAAAAGTTTCGTTTCAAGAACCGATTTTTTGGTAAGATTAATAAGGTTGCCTAGTGGGATGCTAGAAAAAGCTGAAGGAATGCTTTCTGGCACCTTCAAATTTTTCAAAGTACTATTAGCTTGTCTCCCGTAATTATATTTATATTGATTTTGTCTTATACAGTAGCAATAAAACAACTTTTCCAGATCACTTAGGGGCTTTTTTGGTTTTAAAATAAATACATGGTACCCTGTATAAAATGGTTCCGGTTGAATAAAAGATTCCAGAACAGAATTGCCGCTCCCAGCGACAGTTATTAACCCTGCTTCAAACGGTTGGACATCAGGTAAAACCTTAACGTAAGCCGAAATCCCATTGTTTTCTCTAGTTCTTGAAACATAATTTGTACCACCTCCACTTTTCGGTTTTAATTCTTCAAGAATGCTTAAATCTAGGCTGTTTCCTGGTAAAATATCAAATATCTTATTTAGAGTTGTTTCCACTAACTAAATCTCGTTAAGTTGCTTAAAGAGAAGGTATTTTTTGATATTGTGAATAAAAGCGTCCTCATTTAAGAGTGAATAGTCTGTTTCCATATATGCCTCAGCACACCATTCATCTTGTGCTGTAACACTTTGCTTTATAGATAGCCCCGAGACCTCTTTTGAATTATAATATGCTTTTAAGAAATTTACTTTTATTGCATCCCATTTCTTTTTAACGTCAATCCTTCCTTTATGCTTCCGCTTTTCATAACCGTCATCTTTTAGATAACCAAACCATGTTTCATGGTCTTTATTAGGTGTATTAGACTGCCAAACCATTATACACGTAATAACGCCAACAGGAGAAAATAAATCGTCAGGCATTGATATTACAGCTAACAGCCTATGTTTTGCAAGAAGTCTTTCTTTTATAGCAATAAGATCTTTTTCATTTTTTATAGCACAGCTCATTTGCACTATTGCGACTACGATGCCTTTGTGTTTAGAAACAGTTCTTAAGCTGTGCTCGATAAATTCCATTTGACCTGCGTTTCCAACATCATATGGTGGGTTTAAAAAAGCGACCGTTGGTTCATGAGAACTAATGATTTTCTTCTCAAAGTTGAAGCAATCACCATTATAAATATTTGATTTGCCATCTCCGCGAAACATCATGTTTGAACAAGCATACGTGAACATGTCCGGTCTTCGTTCAATTCCAACTAATTGGGTCGATCGGATGCTTTTTTTCTTGTTATTATCTGCTCCAGCGAGTAGCAGCATTCGCTTCATGGCAGCTATTAGAAATCCACCAGAACCGCAGCATGGGTCATAGACTATCGAATCTTCTGATATATTAGCTAAATCACAAAATAAATCTGTTACATGATATGGCGTTAAAACAAGCCCTTGTTTTTGAGAACTACCTGCATATCGAATAAATTCAGTATAGAATTTACCAAGGACATCTATCCCAGCGTCATCCATCTTAATGAGAGGGTAGATGTTTTTGTAAATATAATTAATGAAGTCCTTTATTAATTGAATTGTCAAAAATTCATCCTTACCTCTTTTTATTTTCTTTTGTTTAAAGAGGGGTTCATTTGTAATTTTTTGAAATTCACCAAGAACCGAATCTTGGTTCCTAATTTTATGTTTTTTTAAAACTCGTTTTAGCGATTCGACTAGACCCCAAGCTAAGTCTTGGCTTGATGAATAAGTGGTGTAACTTTGCTTAAAAGTGTTGTCAAGCAAACCTAATAAAATTGCGCTTACAATTGTACATCTGCTATTTTCGGTAATAGAGTATGAGTGAAATTCCTCGTTTAAATAGACCGCCTTTTGAATAATATCTATATTTTTTATATTATCCGCAAATGATTCATTGTCGAATAGCCTAATATAGTCATTAATGGAGAGGAGTTTTTTTTCTTTTAGGTCATTATACTTTTTTTGCCCTTTTTGCCACTTGAAGGTGGAGACCTTTAGTTCACTCGCGTTTTGGCCGCTAACTGCTATACCAATAGTATCGAAATCCTGTGCTAAAGTTTTGCAGTAATGGAGAACACCGTCGACGGCAAAGTCTTTCGGTTTGTCGAGTGATATACTCTCGTGTTTTGTTACTTCTCCCTTGCACTCGATAACAATTAAATAATCAGAGTTTTGTGTTGGAAATGAAATAACAAATTCTGGTCTTCCAATGTTACCTTTCGCATTTTTTGATGCTGATTGTAATAAGTCACTTACTCTTTTATTTAGAGATTTTTGCTCCTCGAGTTTTATTATATTATATAAGGGATCAGCCTTAAAATGGCTTCGCACAAGCTCTTCTGTAATTCGTTCATTAGCCATTTCTACAAATCATAGTAATAAAACTCAAAATTAACAGACAGTTACTTATATTTTTTTAATAAGAATTAGACTTATTAACAAATTAGAATTTGCAAGCCAAAATTATTGGTGCAAAATTACGTACCAAAATAGCAAGAGATTGCTATGAATTGTAGTAAAGGCTTAATATAATCGCTTTTGAAGAATAGCAGGCGTTTTGTAAGGGGATTTATATTACCGCTCTACAATAATCAATTTACTATTTTCATTGCTAACTTTTGTTAGTTTTGGGAAAACTTTCCCATCAAAACTGCCATTAGCTATGACATTAGCTACCTGTTGCGCTTTAAAGGAATAGCAAAAGAACAGCAATGGCAGGATTATTTGCCATTGCTGTTTCAGGGAGATATTTTGTTTACTTGTCAACGATCAGTTTTTTAGTAGTTTGCTCGTGCTGATTGTTCGTAACGGTTACCAAATAGGTACCGTTTATTAACCCTAACTCTAAGGTAGCAATAAAACCGTTCAGTTTTAAGGCTTTATTTAGCATTACCCTTCCGCTCAAATCTTTAATGCTTACCTCTAAGGTTTCATCTGCATGGCTGCTGGTGATACTTAGCTGATGCGTGGCCGGATTAGGGTAAAGATTAATGCTCCAAGGGGCTTTAGGTTCCGAAGCGTTAAAATTAAGATCCGCCATCCTTGCCCCGCTGGTACTGCATACAGGGTAGTTGGCAGCTATGCCGAATACAGCATTGTACAAAGCCCTGGCTTGGTACACACAAGCCCCGTCCTTACTAGGGCATCCGTTAGCCAACGCCCTTAAATTGGATTCATCTGTACCGTTGGTAGGTGCAAAACTGTTGTTGGCATAGGTATAATACAAGCCGTAGTAGGTTTTATAGTTGGTTTCTATATTATTGGTTGGGGTAATAGCGGTGTAAAGTGTCCTGGCCGCTGTCAGATCACCAACAATGAACTTCCGCTCCGCCTGTGCAAATTTATCAAAGCTGCTACCAGCCCGGGCATTGTACCAGGGCTTTAAAGTGGCTGAGGCATCCTTTATACTATCGTTAATGTCCAGGTAACGGTATAAAGCTGTTTGCGCAATGTAATATTCGTCCGCTGTTCCGTAGTTGCCGCTGTTCGGAATCGAAGGTTGAACTACTACAGCGTTAGGCACACTGCAATTAAAATTATTAAAGACTGTTGTGGTATTTACCCCACCTGTAAAATAAGAGAACTGATTTGGGCTCCCTGAAAGATTAGGAGGGTAACTTGTACTTCCACTTGTTACATATAACTGTGAAGATGCCGCTATTGAAGTATAAGTATAAATTCCAAAATTAGTTCCAGCTGTCCACGTGCCGTTCCAATTATTTCCCATACCAATGCTGGAAGTACCTTGTTGACCAATTTCACCGTTATCGGTTAAAAGCATACCGCGTTGCAGGTTCTTCATGTTATTTGCATTCCATTGGGTTCCTTTATTAACACTATAGAACGTAAACCCATTGAATGCATCATAAAGCTCGTTACAGGTGACACTTGGAGTAACTACGCCGCTATTATCAGCGCAATATACCAGGCTGATCAGAGTATTTGTCAATGCACCAGTACCAAAGCCACTCACATCATTACCAGTTATTATACTTTTTCCGTAACCGTTTACCGATCCTGTCATTCCATCCAGGTGAATACCATGCTGGCCCGAATTAGAAACGTTATTGTTGTCTGGTGTTATAGTAATCGTATTACTAAGTGCAGAAGCCTGATATTTCGTCAATCCGCTTACATAGATGCCACGGTAAACCTTATCCAGCTTGTTCCCTTGTATTGTCGCTCCAATAACATAAGGGCTTACATTGCCACTCGGTGCTATGGTTAAAGGTGACAAATTTGGCGCTGTTATGTTTATCGCTTTACCCAGATAGTTGCCCGTAACAGAACCGGGCGTAAACGTGTTATTGACTACCGATATATTGGCTGCATAAATTCCATACGGCACACAAATTGAGCAGCTTGCAGCTATCAGGGTTGTCGGACCTGGAGCTACTGGAATATTAATACAGTTATTAATGTTGGTAAACACGTTATCTTTTATGTAATACTGGAAGCGGTTGGTAGTGAGCAGTACTCCTGTATTACCCTGGGCGTAAGCTGAATTAGTAGCAGTTTGACTGCTGGAAAATTTAGCCTTTTCCATGTTAAACCGATACACATTTTTTCCTTCAACTCCTTTATGGCAATCGTAAAAATAGACCGGCACAAACGAAGTAGCAGGTGTTAAATCCAGCTTGGTATTCATGTTCGTTGTCGCTTCGTGATAGATACCAGCGCCTGCACCGGTTACGTTAACAGTGAATTGAGTGTTTTGGAAAATGTCATTGTTGGCCACCAGGTTACTGTTGGTGGAAAAAACCCCACTACGGTGCGCATCGAAGATATTGTACTCACTGGAGGAGGTGTTTCCAACCTGAACATTATAAAAGGTACTTCCGGAAGTTAGCCCAACATCGCTCAGCTTAACCCCAACCTGAGAAGGCTGGTTGTTAAATGGAATCTTAATGTTTGAAACGCTACCACCAGCCATCAAATAAGGCGAAGATGTTAACGTTGTTGCCGTGGAAGCCCGCAATGTGCCATTCTGTATCCATTGAGTAGCAGAAGAACTATACGACCGGCTGGTAAAGACAGTCTTTGAAATAGAAAAAGGATAGGTTGCCAAGGTCCGGGTATAGCTAGAAATATTAATCCCCACATAATTCCTGTTAAAAACCGTCTTTTTAATCACTAACACGTCCGTATAAGTCGAGGTGGCATGATTACTAATATCAATAGCCGTTACAGCATCCTCTATTAAACTCGAATAGTCCGTTGTTGGATGCGCGTCCGCTAAGACCCTACCGCCGTCATTCACTATAATCCCGTTCCATATGACACTTCCACAGGAATAAAGATGGGAACCTAATATTTTTAGGTAACCGCCGTTATTGACAGTGATATTGACCCCAGGCCCGAACATCAGATCCGCACCAAGCATAGTAACCGTCGAGCCGGTTGGAACCGTAATGTTATTAGTAAAAGTGATCGTGCCACTCACTGTATTGGAAATCACACTGCTTGTGTATTGATTTGGAGCATTCATCGGGCAGCAAGGCGAAAGGGAAACTGTGTAAGTTAACTGGCAGGTGCCGTTGCTCATCGACAAGGAGTAAGTGGTAGTGGTGGTAGGCGTAACGATTAACGTGCTGGCATTTGTGCTTCCAGGCATCCAGGTATAGGTTGTTCCTGGACCAAAACCAACCGCGTTGAGGGTATAGCCATCGCTACAATTGGAGGTTTTAATACCGGGAACCGGTATTGTTTGGTAAATTGTATTGGAACAGCCGCCAGTTGTGTAGTTAAAAGCGACCGGGTAGTAGTTTCCTGGAGCCAATGAACTTCCTGTAAAAACATATCTGGTTCCGGCAGTTGTTGTTATAGCCGAAACACCCGATCCTGTAAATGTACCAGGTATAGGCGAAGCGAATTGCGCCAGATTTGTATAAGTTGGCGGCCCGCAAACCGTAGTTGTTGGAATCACAAACGTGGCAGCCGGTGTAGTTGTAAGGCCAAGCTCGTCAATGAAACAATACTTGTTAATGTTGGGAATAGTGGCCAAACTATTCGTTTTGACCGGATTTAAACCTATAATTAACACATCGTGATTCACAGAAGGGGTTGGAGCAAAAACGAACGTTTGGGTTATTAATGACCATGCCGCACTTGGATTAATAGTAAACTCAGCGATAATATTTAAAGTATTGGGAAAAGAAGTCGCGTAAGGCACATTAAAATTGGGCATGGAAGCGATCGTGACGACCGCAGGATCATTAGCATTCAGCGAGTAATTGAAAGACGGGGAGTTCATCGCCCAGAATGACACCTGGTAGGTTTGCGTTGGCACCATTGCAACAGTTAAGTTGTTTTTCATAGCGCCAGAAAAGGGCGTGGCACCATTTGGCCCGCAATACAGGTTAATTACATGGTTGTTTGGTGCGCCGTTAAAGCTCTCAATGGTTGGATTACTATTCGAGCCTAATGCCCAAGGCGCACTGCACGTGCGACCGTACATCCAGGAACCGGTAAAGCTATATTGGTCCCAACAATCGATGCTTCCAATTCCGGCACCAGTACCCGAAAGTCCACATCCTGCGCCGCCGCCGACAGATTCAAAACTCGGGTTTTGAACAAGATTACATGGATTGGTGCTTGTACAGCCGTTCGTCGTGAAATAAACAAACACATAGGCTGGCCATCCGACTTGTCCCGAAGCGTTTTTGGGAATGTACCTTACTAAAACCAGCCCCGTACCGGAGGTTATTGTCACCGATAAACTGCCACTCACAATGGAAGCAGTGCCATTGCCAGTCATCGCCTCTACGCAGGAAATAGTTGTCGTGTTTGGTGAATCATTTGTAATAATGCTGGTAGTGATTGGTATATTCAAAGTTGTACCGGTAGTGGTAAAGGTATAAGCCCCATTTGCAAAACCATCGTTATCGGCCCACACAGGCGTATTCGCATTACAAGCTCCTGCTGCATAAGTATAAGAAGCGCCAGCCACCGTGGAAGGATAGGTTGCGGCTACCGAATAGCCGATGTCACACAATACAAAGCGTTCTTCTGGTTTTAAATATCGCTTCACATAACAATTTCCCAGGCTGTTTGCATCTGACATAACGTAGTAAAGGTTGTTGTTAGACAAGGCAGGTGTGGCTGTACACACCGTTGTAAAACCAGCAGGAATAGAACACATATCTTCAAAGTGGCTCAGGCTGCTGCCGACTTCAAAACAATTAGGCGTGTAAACTTTAACATTCACGTTAGAACTGCTGTATTGAGCGGCGGCTGAACAAGTCGTTATTCCTGAATTCGTCGTACTAAGACATGCGCCCGGATTGACATAATTGACGAATCCCTGATAGGTTAAATTGGTAGTGTTGCAGGATGGTGTCGAACTGCCAATCAGTGAGGCTCCGGTGTAACTTTTTAGGAATTGGTCGTAGCGGGAGAAATAATTGTTGCCAGCTGGCAGGATAGAAGCGCCATTCGAGCCAATTAACGAAGCGAATCCCAGCGCATGCGTAACTTCATGAAGCATTATTGAGTAAAAATCGAATTGGCTACTGGTAATGGTAGAGCTCGTTAAACTTAAATTCCACGAACCCGTTGTCGGTGATGGATTGGCCTTTACATAGCCATGATAGAAGTCGGTTGCATTTGCTAAATAACCGATCGTAAGGCTTGAATAAGGATTTACTCCGGAGATAATGGATTTATAAATCTGATTGTCCAAAATAGTTTGATTGGGGTTAACCGGAAACCACGGAAATACATAGACCCCCGAAGCAGTCCCTAGGGCGCTTGGCATGTTTGTAGGTGTATTCCCGCAATAGATGTTAATTCGTACTGTATTAGACGGCGCTGACAAGGGTGAGGGCAAAAATGCAGAAATGTCCCGAAATACTTGGCATAGCACGTTTGCTGCCTGTGCATTTTGGTCAAAGTAACTGCCTGCCTCAAAATAAAGATCGAAATAGCCGGCACTGCATCCTAAGTACGGCGCAGATGCCAACGTATTGCCGCTGCCTCCTGGCGGCCGATTCGTTGTTAGCTTAAGGTTCTCTAAAGGCAGATCGGTTCCAAAGCGGTCGGCAGCCTTAAAAAAGGAACCGCCTGAAGTCAGGGTGTACTGGCCTACCGCATTCAGACTATAAAAGAGAACAAACAAAGCTTGAATCAGTTTAAATGATTTTTTCATGTTGTTACTGTTTATTAAAAAAGTGGATTTATTTTTTTAAATACTCCATCTAATGGAATAAATTATCACATGTTGCGAATGCTATGGGCTATCTGTTTTCATGATGTGGATTGGTTTTAAGTTATTAATGAAGATGTAAAAGTCTTTTTGGTGATTTGGAAAGTTTGGATATCAAATTTTTATTATAACGGTATTTTTTATACAATATGTGAAAACTTAATAATTTGTTTAAATAGGGCGGTTTACCGAACTTTTTAAATTTTTGCGCCCCCGAATAAAACTTCGTCTAAAACAAACATCTCCTTATTAGGGGCATTAATCATTAAATTTTTACATTTAAGAATGCTTGTGAAAACAGGGTCGTTTATATAATCTATCTCATCGTATTTTTCTATCATTTCCCTGATAGTTTGGCAGTTGAATAATTTCAATGATTTCTTTTCACGTTCACGAAGTGGTAGGTAGTCGATGGGCAGTTCAAAAAACTTTAATATGCCATAGGAACTTGCGTGTTTAACTAGCGACAACTGGAACCATTGTGATACCCACTCTTTGTAGGTCGTGTAATTATCTGCCAATTTTATAATAAGTGGCTCGATCAGGTGTTCAGAAATATGTTTTCTTTCATAAAACCTTTCTAACATCGAGGTGTTAATTTTAAAATTGTTATTTCTAAATATTTCGATCGCAATAATATCTCGCGTACTTAGACCATTATTCTTATAGTCTTTCCATTGTGGCCAAAAATCCTTATAGCGGCTGTACCATTCTTTCAATTCCCCTAGTTTCATTTTTTAATCCATCTGATTAGCTATCGTAAAAATAATTTGATTCAAATTAAGGCGGCCTACCCTTTGTGGTAGTTTTTGTATAAAGAATAATTTATAATTTCGATATAATAAATACTCACGGAAAACAGATCACTGACGTATAAAATCATGGAAAAAATTAAAGTAATGATAGCGGAAGATCACCAGTTGTTTAGAAATGCCCTGGCCAGTTTGCTGCTTGAAAATAATTTGAATGTAATCGGAGCAGCTGAAAATGGAAGAGTGTTAATTGATCTTGTAAGGCAAAGGCAGCCCGATATTGTTATACTAGATTTGAGAATGCCATTCTTAAATGGGCATGAAGTTTTAAAAATATTTGCGAAAGAATATCCGGGTATCAAGACAATTATTCTTAGCAGTGAATATCAGTCATTTTATGTAGCAAGTGTAATTATTAACGGCGCTGCGGCCTACCTGAGAAAAGATGGCGACCCTATGGAAATTGTCAAGGCCATACGTAGAGTTTACGATGACGGCTTTTATTTTAATGAGGTGGTATCTAGGGATGTTTTGGATCAGCTTAAAAGTGGAAAAAAGCTTTACTATATTATAGAGAACGAGAAATTTACAGAAAGGCAGATTGAAGTGCTGCGGGAATTATGCAAAGGTTATACGGAGGAGCAAGTCGCGGAAAGATTAAACGTAAGTAAGGATACTGTCCGGCACTATAAAAGAGAATTATTTGAAAAGACCGATTGTAAGAATACAGTTTTGTTAGCACAATACGCTATGAAACAGGGAATGCTTGACAACGTTTAAAGTACTACTAAAAAGGATAGTTTTTTAACTATTATTTTACGAATTTGCACAGGAAGATTTTTGTAATTACCTAGTAGTCAATACTAGTAGGGTTCTACTTTTAATATTTGGGTTTTAAGATTTATATTAGTGCATAATCTTAAAACCCAAAAGAAATGTTTACAGGCAATGAAGACCAGACCATTACTTTAACGGAAGCTGCGGCTTTAACAAAGAACTACAGGAATGCGCAACCTTCCGGAAGCAACCCAATTTTAGGCCACTACTTTGGGAAAAAAATTCTTAACGATATACTGGCGCAACAAGATTGCGTGGGAATAAGGGTTTATTACGCCCTAAACGCCTCCGGCGAAAAGGAACTAGTGTTGTCGGGGGTTTATGCTAATGGAAACGACATTTCTAATGGCGTACTTGGCGACCGATCTTTTAAAAGCCCACCTTATTCCGGTGTTGCCAATCCTCTAAACTCTTAATGTCGGCAAGCGAAGTTTATAACCTCGTTTGCATCATTTCGGCGAGCAGCGTATTTGCCCCAATAGTGGTATCGCTATTGAAATTTAAGGTCCTCAACACTCCGTTGAGAACTTTGTTTATTTTCCTCGTTTTTTGTCTCGCGGCTGATCTGGTCAGTTTTTTTCTCTTTCGGTACGAGCAAATGACCAATGTGATTGTGAATAGTTTTACTATCCTTGAATCCGGGGCCATTAGCTTTATTTATTATAAGATGTACAACAAGCCATTCGCCAGGGCTTGTCTGGCAATGGCTTACCTGATTTTTTTAATAGTCGCTTACTATGTTTTTATCGCAAAAGGCGGCATCTATAGGAGCGATGAAATTGTGAGTGCATTTGAAGCAGGATTGATAACCATAATTTCAGGTAGTTACTTCATTAAAATATTTTCGGACGAAAACAATGTACGTTTGGGAGAACACTACTTCTATTGGATAAATCTGTCATTTCTGATTTATTTCGTGGCGGCTATTTTGGTTTTCAAAGGCAGTGCCTTTATTGACCGATGCGGCGAACCCCTTTCTTACTACTTGTATGGTCTGCACCAGGTTTTTAATTTTATCTGTAATCTGTTATTTTCGGTTGGTATATGGAAAAAGAAAGCGATATAGGTATAATCATTGGTGTAGGCTCGTTAGCATTGGTATTTCTTGTATTGCTAATGGTCATCCTGGCTTCCATCTTCAAGCGCAGGATTCTTGAAAAGGAAAGGAAAATACGAATGATTGAACAGCAAAAACAAATAGATCTTTTTAAGGCCGTTGCAGAAGCGAAGGAAAATTTAAAATTAAAAGTATCAGAAAAACTGCATAATGAAATTGTGTCTATGATCTCCTTTACTTCGAGAAGTTTAAGCGGCCATATTATTGAGTTAGAGGATGCGGGTGCATCCGTTGAGAAATTAAAGGCGGAGCTTGAATCTTTTGAATCCCTGAGCACAAGAGTTAGGGAAATTTCTCACGACATGGTTCCGAAGCTATTTACAACGTTTGGCCTGTTAAAGTCTGTAGAATCGGTAGTAAAAAAAATCAATGATAGTGAAGGATTAACGGCCATCTTCGCGAATAAAGCGAATTACGCTGACCTGATACCCTTTTCCAGCGGCGAACAATTGATAATTTATGAAATGACGCTTGAGATACTTAATAATTTAGTCAAGCACTCAAATTTTACATTATTGACAGTTTCTTTGCTAGATATGAATCAGAATTTTACTTTAGAATTTGTCCACAATGGAAAACAAATTACAAATGCGGAAATAGAGCGGTTAACGGAATCCGGTAGGGGAATAGGATTAAAAAGTCTGCGTAGTAACGCATTACTCTTAAATGCGATATTAGAATATTCGTTTGAATTGGAAGTTTCATACATTAAATTAGCCGTGCCTTTTAAAAATGAAGGAATTAATTAATATTGGTATTGCGGATGACCACTCGCTGTTAAGGCAAGGATTAGTTGCCTTATTAAAGGCTTATAAAAACATCCACCTTGCATTTGAAGTCAGTAACGGAAAGGAGTTATTGGATGAGTTGAAAGTGACAAGGCCGGATATAATCTTACTTGACCTTGAAATGCCTATAATTACTGGCCGCGAGGTTCTTGAAAAGATAAATAAAAGATACCCAAAGATACAGGTCATTGTATTGAGCGGTTTTTTTGAAAAGGATTACATAGTAGAGTGCTTTAAGTTGGGTGTTAAAGCCTTCTTACCGAAAGGCGACCCAATAGAAACTGTAGTCAAAGCTATTTTTGAGGTACATCAGAATGGAATTTATTCAGATTCGAGGGTGGCAAAAATCCTTGCGAACGAAATTCAGCATTCAAGTATTAAAAAACAAAATCAAAAGATTGCTTTTTCAACTGCTGAACTGAAGGTTTTGCGTTTAATCTGTAAAGGAACTTCTCGAAGAGAAGCCGCAGAGGTTTTAGAGGTCAAAACTGAAACGGTGAATTTCCACATGAAAAATATTATGTTGAAAACTGGAATCCATAAGACATCGGAATTGGTAAATTATATCAAGGAAAAAAAATTGATAAGTTCCCGATAAGACCAGCCTAGCAATTAATTGGATTTAGTCTCGATACAAAGTTGAGGCAGGCTAGCAATTTGGTGGTGTAGTAGATTTAGAAAATAGTTAGTACTTTTCGGTATTTGAATCCGTAGTTATGAAAAAGCCCGTTTCTCCGCAGGACAAAGAATTTTTAGAAGCCCTGGGCTTTGCAGAATATAAGCCGGAAGATGAGGATGAGGCGGAAAAAGAGTACGATTGTTTTTACTCCAAAACGATGCAAAATCATCCCTATTTGGGCGACTTACTTATTTCCGTTTGGTTAAATGATGGCAAAATAGAAGTTGATGGAAACAGGGACCTTATCATCGAAAAGCCCTTCACGCATGAAAACTTGCTGGGAATTTTGGAATTTCTGCGGCTCCCGCTTAATCCTTAATTAAATATTAACTGAAATTACGTTACTCCGACAACAGGTGATTATATAGACGAAATAAGAATATCTATACCTTTGCTTTATTCAAAATAATCCTCACTCACAGATATGAATATTGAGCAGTCATTTGAAAACCTGAAAGGCAGTTACAGGAAAACGGTTAGAGAATTTATTATTGCAAAGCTAGATAATGCTAGGAATAAACCGGTGATATTGTCAAGTTGCGTAAAACAAGTAAATGAAATTCTGTTTGCTTATTCTGCGGGTATAGAGATCCATAAGGCCATTTCAAATGAATTTCAAACCCTGTATAACTCAGGATTAGGTTTGGAAGATATATTGGAATTAATTAATGATAAACACCCTGAAGGATTAAAAATTGCACCGGCGCCGGGCCCCCGCGACGAGGTAGAATATATACCATTCTCCAACGACGATAAGGCCATTGTAAACGCATTTCCCAGTGCGTACAGCACTCTTTTATCCTTCTTTGCAGTGTACTTTGCCTTAACAGAAATGCAGCCGGAAATCGGCTCATTTTTGGCCGAAAGCAAACCGCAATCGCTCGGTGCTTTGGAATTGCGATGGACGGGTGAAAAAGACAACAAAAATGAATTTGTCCAGCTCGTGTATGGCTTACATAAAGCGGGCCTGCTAAACCACGGCAAGGGCGAAATCACCAAGATCGTAGAAAGCATGGCCGAGGCATTTGGTGTTGAGCTGGGCAACAACTGGCAAAGCAACCATTCGGCCAGCATTCACAAGTCAAAAAATGGCTATAACCCGCCCGTATTTGGCAAAATCCGCGCAGCTTACGAACAATATGCTACCGACCTGGTAGAAAACAAACGTAAGAACCGTTAAGCTCACATAAGGCTGCCGTAAACATTACATCACACCTGGCATCAAGTTAACGTGAAGTTCACGCTATTGGCGTGAACTTCACGTTAGACTTATGCTATACTACCTACTTTGCAGCCGTATCGGGCTACACACTTGGAAAATCCTCCAACTTCCCTCCATCAACTGATGTGAATTAACATCAAGTTTACGCCAGCTTGGCGTGAAGCTCACGTCAACTGCTGACGTGAAATTACAGGAGTAAGCATCAAGACTAAGTTGCTCTTTTGCCTATACCATAAAAGCGACGTTAACATTAGTTCACGTAAAAATCTACTCCTACCCAACCCCCACTTGGGGCGGATCCGCTTTTAACCTTCCGAACTTTGTTATATGGGCCTGTTTTAAAAGGCCATAAAAAGCACAATTATGAAAGACGATAAAATCAACCCTGAAAAAGCGAAGCAGGAGCAAAAGCAAAGCGCTGATCCTGCCAATGTAACAAATGGACTTGGTGCCATAGTGCAAAGCATAGCTGGCGAAAGCAAACTGGCGGATACTCTCCGAAAAATCATCCTCGGCCCGGTAGGCATTCTGGCAGCGTTAGGCGGCATCGGCTACCTGCTATATCAAAACAACCGGCAGCGCAGGCGCATCTCCCAGCTGGAAAAAGAGAACGAGCGGTTAAGAGAATCTGTGGACGACCTGGAAGACGACGACGAAGATTTAAATGGTAGGACAGGCCGGCATCGCAGGCTTCTTACCCAGAAGGACGAAGAAGACTATTACCTCGGTGACGAAAACATCCCTGCCTGGCGCAGGCCCAAAAAACCGGGCAACCGTTCAAACACCCTTTATATCGACTAAACAACAGCAACATGGAAAACATAGCCAACAACCGGAAATACAAAATCCCACAGGACATTCTCATGGATATTCTGAGGATTCTGTTTCGTAACAAGGTGTCCTACAACATTACCGGGATAAAAGAAAAAGAAAACAGCCTCTTCCTGACGGTGGACTACCAAAAAACTCCTCACGCAGAGCAGGTGCAGGAAAATTTGGAGGCGATCCTAAACGATTACTGCAACTACATGAAAGGTATCATTACGGATAATACACTCTGTATGGATGATGATGTGGAAGACGATTATTAAAAAAAAGAATTATGGAAAAGCACTGTGAGCATTGCGGAAAACCTTTTGAAGGCCAACGCGCCAGCAAAAAATACTGTTCGGAAACCTGCCGCCAGATGGCCTACATTAAACGCAACGGCTTGATTAAGGTACGGGTAGCAGACCTGTCCCAATTGAAAACCAATGCTGAACATCACAACACGGCGTTCAAAATGGAACAGCCACCGCTACAACGGGAACAGGCAAACAGCTCAAACCTGAATGGGTATGGTACGGAGAAAGAATATTGTATGCCGCAGCCTTATCAGTACCTGAAAAAACATACCCCTTCCGACAACAAAAGCAGCACGGATGAACTTTCCTATGCCTTCAACTACATACTTGTTCCCAGGTACTCAAAAAATGAGGCTGGCTCCGTTGAAAATCGGGACGATGAAGAACAGGACGATGAGGACGAAATCAGGGATATAACAGCCTGGCGGCGAGGTCTTGGCGGGAAGGACGATGAGGATGACGACGAAGATGATTACGATTACCTATACGGCGGCGATGACGACGATGATTTAGAAGATGATCTTGCAGATGACCAAGCTGTGCCCGATAAACTGGAAGCGGTAGAACTGGCAGACGAAGACATGGCAGAAGAAGCCAATGCCGAAACACCCAAAACAATCGCAATTCAAGGCAACAATGTTAATCCTCCTTCAGAAGAAAAGGACGATCAAGGGCAAACAACAATAATACCAGCATCTGAGCTATCCGAATCAAAGCAAGGTAAAGGAGATTTTCAATGGACGGATTCTAAATTTATCGGGCAGACAGAAACCATCTATGCCAGCATGCAAGGAGGCCTGATTTTCAGAAGCCCCTTGCAACATTGGGATATGGTGAGTTCGCGTTGCGTCAGCTGGACCAACCGGCGGCTACGTTGCTTGCTGGAGTGCCTGCTCAACTTCTCTCAAACCACGGCAGTGGATGGCGAAATGGTCTCGGCGCTCGCATTAGCCTTTGATCAGCTGGCACGAAGCGAAATATTTCGCAAGGTACCGCTGGACTATCCCTTCTCTGATCTGATCGAACACTATGCCATGCAGCTCGATGGCATGTTGGAAAGCCGAACCGCCAAAATAAAAATACAATTCCGCCCCGGTACCAAAGCCCGGCTCTTGGCCATTCGGGAAATGTTGCTGCCGTGTACCACACCAATGCACATCACGGAAATGGACTTTACAAGCCCGGCTGGAATATTTGTTCTTCCAAAAACTGAAACGGAAAAAAACAAAACGCAGCCGAATACCAACGAAGAAAACAAAAAAGCCGCATAACATGAAACCAAACAAGAGCACTATCAAAAACCGTTCTCCGGACGCATGGATAAACCCATCCAAAAATCAAAAATTAAATAAACAAATAGATAAGAAACAAAAACCAAACACCATGAGAGATATGGAAATAAACGTTCCCTACGAGCTGATGACAGAAGTAGCGGACTTAATCGAAAAAGCAGACATCGCTAATCACATTGTAGGCACCGAAAACGAGCGCATCACGGTTGCATTTTCCTACAATGCAAAACAGCGGAATACCATGATGGAAATTCTGGAACTCATCGAAGACTTTGACAGTGAAGACGATGATGAGGATGACGATGATGAGGACGAAGATGAGG
Organism: Bacteroidia bacterium; assembly: GCA_044221905.1. Classification (GTDB taxonomy): domain Bacteria; phylum Bacteroidota; class Bacteroidia; order B-17B0; family Aurantibacillaceae; genus Aurantibacillus. Next base: position 33,737 of record JBGAOE010000007.1, on the reverse strand, counting down.
ATTAATAATTCTTCAATGCCCTGGTATTTACCAGGGCATTGAAAATTAAAATTTATTAAAATATTGATAATCAATTAGTTATATTTGTAAAGTGCAGGAATTGAAACAAATAATGATAACCAAACTACATGAATTTTTGGGGTACACTGATTTAAGATCAATCCGCAAATGGTGTAAGAAGAACGGCGTTTTAATTGTTCATCAAGGAAAAATGGAGTTTGTTTTTGAACCCAATTTCAGGGAAGCAATTGAGCGTCCTTTTATTAACGATCTAAAAGCGAAATATGGAGAAGGTTGGGAAGAGATGTATCATTTATATGCTGAAGGGAATATCCTGTCATTACACAAATCTCATATTGTACCGGATGAGAATACTAAAGTTTATAAACCAACAAATGATATAGTATTAAAATATTTGTCGAAGTATGAAACCGATCGAAAAACTAAAGCTGCCTAAAAAGGACAGACCCAAAGGGCTATTTCTTTATTGCAATAGCTGTAAGAGACAATATTCATCTGATAGAAATGTGAAATGTAAATGTGGGAATCTCGTTTATAGAGCAAGAATTCATGTCCCCGGCACAACTTATGGCGTAAAACCAAAAGTTCTCGCAACTCAGGAATTTAATAAAGCACTTCAATTATTCTACGCTTATAAAGAGGAACTTAAAGAAAATAGCTTTCAAAATATTCCGATAAAAAAGGCAACTGCTATACCTGTCCGGTTAATAGAATGTTTTGCCTACTACATGGGATTTTTAAACAATGTAGATGTACCGAAGCATAAACAAAAGGAAAGGGATCCAAAGTACATCGCAAAGTTTGACTTTTTGTTTGAGCAATATAAAATTGCACTGGAAACTAATGGAATTAGTTGTAGAATATTAAAGTTTACAGATGTGAACGACGATATGATCGGGTTTGTACATGACTATTTTCTCGAAACTCTGGGTTATTCTAATAAGACTTATAACAATAATATGGGGTTACTTAGTGCATTTACCACCCATATTATCAATAAATTCAGATTGGAGTATCAAAACCCATTTTTGGGGGTGCCGGATATGATTGTAACTCCAAAAGTAACCTCCATACGGGAAAATGAGTTCATTAGATTGCTGGAGATTGTCACTCCGGAAAATGGCGTAAAATTACAAGTCATCAGCAGTAGAAAAAATCCGAAAAAAAAGACTCTCTATAAATCCTGGTTAAAGTTTGGCTATCGTTTGGGTCTTTATACTGGAGGTAGAAGCGAAGATGTTGTGGAGTTAAAATGGACAGATATTTCAGTAACAGAAAACGGTCAATTTGATACTATTAAAACTATCGACCATAAAATTGATAGTGCCAACCGTAACCGGACGAAAAACGAAGATCGAATCTATAAATATTTTGCGATCACAAAAGAATTGGGAGATTTGCTTGTTGAAATGGGGTATGAAAAATATAAAAGAACAGATAAATATATTCTGGCACCGGACGAAAATCTAAGAAGATCAAACATCTCGGATATTCTAAGTAAATCGTTCTCTCATTATTATGCTCAGTTAAACACCGGTAAAAAAATTACGTTCAGGAATTTGCGGAAAACATTTATGACCAGCGCCCTAATAGAATTCGGAGTAGCTTCGACGGCTCTTACTAACCATAAATCCATCTCTATGACGAATAAGCACTATTATGATAAACAAGTAACCAGGGACGAAGCAAAACAAAATTTCTCAGTTTTTGGAAAGAAGGATCATAAATAGTTTTTAAATAACTGATCAATTTCAGTACTCCACTTCCGTACTCCAACCTCATTTTTCAGATCACTATAAATTCAAAACCCCTTGAAAGAAGGACTTTCAAGGGGTTTTTTGTTCTGTGGAGCCGGAGAGATTCGAACTCTCGTCCAAATAAGGAATAAATAAGCCTTCTACATGTTTAGCTACAGCTTGATTGTAGGCTAAAAGCAGGCGCTATATCAAACCAACTTTTAGCTTAGTTGCTTATATTGTTTTACTTAGCAACGTGGGTAAAACAAACTGCACATTTATGATGCCTGGCCCGGGGCGCGGAGCAGCTTAGCTCCCCGGAAGGCAAAGGTTGCTTGATCCTAGATTAAGCAGCCATAGCGTAAGAGTTATCTTCGCCAAATAAAAGTTTTGAAAGTTCTGTTTTAAGAGCTCTTCTTACAACGCTCTACATGCTTACTTACTTAATGCGCTCACTGTCAAAACCGGTCGGCCCCATACATGAAAGAACGTGGTAAAGATAGCAAAAATAAAACCCCGGGTTTGTTTTTTTATTTATATTTAACTAAAAAACCGATCCTATGAAAAAGCTGATTCTCCTTCTCTGTCTTGCTGTTAGCCTGCCAGGCTTTGGCCAGGAAACCGTTAAGTCAAAAACCTTAAAGCTGAAATACACTCTGCCGCAGGGCTGGATAGCCCAGGAATTTGGTGGAATCACTCCCTGGGAGGATGCCGGCAACAACCTGTGCCATTGTTCGGGTGCACTGTTTACGCGACAGAATAAAGAAGGAAAAATGAATGTGCTGGTCTATCCTAGCACCGTTTCGGGCCTCGATTCGGCAAAGCGAAATATGATCGGTTACCTGCGTTTTGAAGATGTGCAAAAGTATGACAAAACCAAGAATAAGAGTTTTTCGTTCGAACGCAAACATTCCAGCTTTACCGATACCAAAACAAACGCCAAATCTTACGAAGTGATCCGCTATTTTGCAAAAGTGGAGGATCACTTTTATATCATCTACGCCTGGCAGGAAAATATGAACCTGCTTAACTCCACCTCCGAAAAAGAGCTGTATGCGATGGTGAACTCCATGGAGCCGCTTTAAACAGGGCTTTCACTTGTTTTTTGTTCTCATACTTCAGCAGTAATACAGGCATTTGCCGCGGCAATTGTGTGCACCTGCCCCAGCTTTTCTTTTACCAGGGCCATGTTTTTGAGTCCCCATTGATCGAGCATGGCCAGAATGGGTAAAATGCTTTTGCCCAGCGGTGTCAGCGTATAATCGCTCCGAAGCGGAAAGCCGGCATATACCTGCCGCGCCACCACGCCAAAATGCTCGAGCTCGCTTAGCTGCATCTCTATCACCCTTGGTGTGGCAGTGCCAATGCTGCGGTGAATTTCGCTGGGCCGGCTAATGCCGCGGCCAATGGCATCAATGATGCAGGGTTTCCATTTGGCGCCAAACACTTTCATGGCAATCACAATGCCGCAATCCAGGTCTTCGGCAATTTTACGTTCGTACATAGCTTTGTTTTTATACAAAAATAATTTTTTTAAGCCCGGTTTTTCGGTGAAACACCCATACCGAATAATTTTTCGGTGCCCGAAGTTTTATTCGGTTATTGCGTAGGCCTTGTAAAACCTGGATTTTTGTGGCATGAACACATCAAACATTCCTTCCGTTAAAAAAACTAAACCGCAGATGCTTACCCTGCTTTTGGGCCTGCTCATACTGAGCGCTTCTCTTTATTTTATTGCAAACGCCCTGCATTTTTTTAAATTAACCCGCGAAGACCTGGGCAAATACTTCAACCTGAAATGGCTTCTGATCGTTCATATTACCGGAGGGTCGGTTACCCTGCTCACCGGCCCATTCCAGTTGTGGGAACAGTTCAGGAACCGGAACCTGAAGCTGCACCGCCTGCTTGGCAAGGCATATGTAATAGCGGTGGGCATAAGCGGTGTGTGCGCGCTGGTACTCTCGTGCACTACGGCTTATGAAGTGGGTCTTAGCTATGCCTTTTCGGCGCTGGTTTGGGCAAGCGTGTGGCTGGCATCTACGGCCATGGCCTACCGTACCGCCCGGCAGAAAAAATTTAAGCTGCACAAAGAGTGGATGGTGCGAAGTTACATGGTGACCCTGGCCTTTGTGATGTCGGCCCTGCTGCTGAAGCTGCCTTTTATAGCGGGGCTGGGCAGCTTTGCCGAAGTGAGCCCGGGCCTTTTCTGGGTGTCGTGGTCCGTACCGCTGTTTGTGTACGATATTTACTTAAGCAGCCAGGTAAAAAGGTAGTTTTTAGTGGTTAGTGTTTAATTTTTAATAAGAACTCCAGTTTGGAATATTGAATTTTAAATGTTGAATTGACTCAGTCTTTCATCTTTTATCCTGGCTCTTGGTAAATAATCCGTATTTTTAAAATACAAATTTACCACACATGAAAAAGCTATTCATAACCGTTATGGCATTGCCGGTTTTAAACGCACTGGCGCAAATAACACCCGCCAATAATAAAATAGCGGTGGATGTGAGCACTTTTCCGCAAAACAGCAGCAGCTACAATTACGATTCGTGCTTTACCACCGGGGCCGCGCTGGGCATGCAACAAACGGGCATTTACCAAAACTGGACGGCCATAGAAACCTCGCCTGGCACTTTTAATTTTACGATGCTGGATATTGCCAACCTGTATTACCCGCTGGCCAATATGCCGCTCGATCTTACGCTCACACCTATTCACACCAATAACCTGGTGGTGCCTTCGGATCTTACTTCCGCCTCTTTCAGCAGCACGGTGATGATCAACCGGTTTAACCGCCTGCTGGACAGCGTAAAAAATCATATTCCAAACATTACCTTGTCTTCGCTGGTAATAGGCTCTGAGCACGATGTGTATATTGGAAGCAATGCAGCGCTGTGGGGCGATTACACCACATTTTACAACGCCGTGTCGGCCCACGCCAAAGCCCTGTGGCCGGGTTTAAAAGTGGCCACCGAAATTACCTTTGGCGGCCTGGTGAATTACAATGCTTATGTACAGGTATTAAATGCAAACAGTGATTATATCGGGGTGTCTTATTATCCCTTAACTGCTGGTTTTACCGTAAAACCTGTATCTACGGTACCCGTTGATTTTGCAACCCTGGTTGGGCTTTATCCCTCCAAACCCATCTGTTTTTATCAATATGGTTATCCTTCGGGTCCGCTTTGCATCAGCTCCGATGCTCTGCAGGCACAGTTTATCACCCAAACGTTTTTAAGCTGGGATACGTATGCCGCTAACATCCGCATGATTGATTTTACCTGGCTGCACGATTTGGACCCGGCCCAGGTAAGCGTTATTGCCGGCTACTACGGCGGGTCGAGCCCTGCTTTTCTCGAATTTTTGCGCACGCTGGGTCTTCGCAGCTGGAATGGGAGCGGCAGCGATAAGCTGGCCCTGAACGAGCTGCGCTGCCAGGCCAAACAACGGGGGTATAATAATCTTGCACTATCCTGTCAGGCAACCGGCATTGCCAAATCAGGCATTAATGATCATCACCTGCATTTGTTCCCTAACCCGGCTTCGGACTTTATCCGGCTCAGCTCTGATCTTGGGGAGGCGGATCTTTATTTGTATACGATCGACGGCAAGCTGGTGAAAAGAATTTTAAAGGCCGATCTGACCGATTATGTAATGCCGGTACAGGAACTAAAAGCCGGTGTTTACGAGTTGGTTGTAAAATCCAGGGGCGAAGAACTCAGGAGAAAAATGGCTGTTGCTGACTGAAAATTTTATTTAAGATATCCCGATTGCGGCCCAAATGTGGCTGCCAGGCTTGCTTTGTGAGTGCGCGAGATCTCTACCTGCGAACCGTCGCGCATTTTAAGAAAACCCCCGTTTTTAACCAGGGTGCATTCCACAATATATTTCAGGTTCACCAGGTGCGATTTATGAATCCGCAAAAAGCTGCCGGCCTCCAGGGCATATTGAAATTCTTTGAGGTTTTTTGAAACCACCTGCGGTTTTTTTTCAAGAAAATAAATGACAGAATAACTGCCATCGGCCTGTATCCTTACAATATCATCCACCTCTATAAACTCGTAGCCGTGCATTACCGGTATTATTATTTTGCCCGATAAGGCCGCTCTTATGTTTTTTGCTCTAAGCCGAAGGTTTTCCTTCTGACCTGTTTTTTCACGGATCTTTTTTACCGCCAGTTTTAATTCGTTAATGTTGATGGGCTTGAGCAGGTAATCGGTGGCGCTCAGGCGAAAGGCACGAATGGCAAACTGATCGAATGCGGTTACAAACACCACGTGGAAGTTCCTTTCTTCACCAAAGCTTTCGAGCAGCTCAATGCCGCTGATATGAGGCATTTGGATGTCGAGAAATACCAGGTCCGGATTTTTGGACCGGATCAGCTCAATACCTTCCTGCGCCGATAAGGCTTTGCCGGTTACCTCCACGTCGGGGCAATATTCCCTGAGTGCCAGGTCAAGCGCTATCACGGCATCCGGCTCGTCGTCAATCAATATGGCTTTTATCATGTGTGTGATCTGTAGTGGTGGTATTAAACAGGGTAGTGATGGGGAAGCGGATAATAACAGCTGTACCGGCGGGGTTCCCGTTTGCATCCGTTAAATCGGTAACACTTACCGAAAGGCGGGTGTTATTTAAATAGTTAATGGCCTGTATTCTTTTTTCGGTGATTTTGGTGCCCAACGATTCGTGGCTGCTGTTTTCTGTTTTTCTTTTTCCGGCAGCTGCCCTGCCTATGCCGTTATCAATAATACTGCACGCAATAAAACCATCCTCTTCTTCGAGCTTCAGTTGCAACACGCCTTTGCTGTTTTTATGCAGCAGCCCATGCCAAATGGCATTTTCAACGTACGGCTGCAAAATAAACGGCGGAATGGCATAAAGATTTTTGCGGATGCTTTCATCCACATTTAGCCTGTAATCAAACTTCTGATGAAATCGTTTTTGCTCGAGATTAATGTAAAGCTGCAGGGTTTCAAGCTCTTCTTTTACCGTTACCAGCTCTTTCTGCGAGTTTTCGAGCACCCGCCGCATGAGCTGCGAAAAATCTGCCAGATAATTATTGGCCGACATTTTATCGTTTTGCAGAATAAAGCGCTGAACCGAATTGAGAGAGTTAAAAATAAAATGCGGGCTCATTTGCTTTTTGTAAGTGGCCTGCATGTAATAATTCAGATCGTGCTGCAGGGCTGCCTGCAGCTGCTGGGTGTATTTCAGCGACGATTCCAGCTGCTGCTTTTGCTCTTCAATGCTGGTGTTCTTTTTTACCAGCACCGCGTTTATGTATTCTCTCGATTTAAATTGTTTGAACAGCAGGTAAAACAGCACCAGTATAAGAAGCAGAATGGCGATTGAAAGCAGCAGCAACATATTCCTGTATTCTATTTTTTCTTCTTTTTCACGCAATGCCGCCTCTTTTTGCTTTTTTTCAAAATTAAGAAGGGCAATTTCACGCTGTTTTTTTTCGAGCTGGTATTTTGATTCCAGCTCATTTACAATGCGGCTCGACTGCAGGGTGAAAATAGAGTTAAGTCCCTGCAGATGCTCGCTCAGGTTTTGATAAGCCGCTTTGTAGTCGCCCTTTTTTTCGTAAATCTGCGCCAGCCACTTATCCTGCGACTGCTTAAAATCGGGTGTGAGATAGGTGGGCATTTGCGATGCCTGGTTGAAAAAATAAAGCGCAGAATCGAGCTGGTTTAGCTTATAGCAGGCTTCACCCAGGTTTTGCAGGCAGGGCACAATATAGCTGCTGTCGCCGTTTTTTTGCCATATATGCAGTGCTTTGTGATAAAACAATTTTGCTTCCTGATAGTCGTGCGCATCAATGCAAATACTGCCCATGTTGTTGTAAGCCATCAGCAGGTGTTCTGTATCATTGGTTTGTGAGGCAATTTTTATAAGGTGCTTAAAGCTGTATACAGCACTGTCGTATTTTTTTTGAGCGGTATATATAATGCCCAGGCCGTTAAAGGCCCGGGTCATCCTGCGGCTGTCTTTCATTTGCTCGGCAATGGCAAGGGCTCTTTTCATGTACCCGAGCGCGCGCGCCTGGTAGTCCATTTTTGAGTGCACTTCCCCAATGCAAAACAAAGCTTTAAAAATGGTGGCTGAATCTTTTTCTTTTTCAGCCAGTTTCAGGGCGGTAAAAAAATTTGCCATGGCAGCGCTGAAATCGTCTTTTTCCTTACCGGCCACTCCTTTCTTAAGCCACTCGGCTGCGGATAAGGGCTTAATGTGGGCGCTTTGCGGCAAGGCGCCGGCGGGCAATAAAACAAGGCAAAGCAGGAATAAGGCAGGGAAGCGGCACTTATCGCTCAGTTTTCTTATAAATCTTATTGAGCGAGGCATTTGTGCAATCCGCTTTTAAATTTTTTAAGCTCCGGCAAATCTGTTTTGATATTTAGAAAGGAACAATCATGCTGCCAAAGGAGAGATTTTTTTGATGGCATTCGGCATACACCCGGGCAGTATAAAGATAGTATAAATTTTGTTTGCCCGCCGGTGCTCAGGTCTGCCGGGCTTTATTTCATTACATTTACGTGCCCTTTGAAACGGTACAGCTTGCTTTGCACTTCGGAGCGCACCTGCAGCCGGTAAATGTAGGTGCCGTCTTTCACCATTTCTCCTTTATAGGTCCCATCCCATCGCTGTGCAAACGCCGTCGATCTGAAAATCTGTTCGCCCCAGCGGTCAAACACCGTCAGCTCATAATCGGTATTGCTGATGCCTGCGCCGTGAGGCCCCCAGGTATCGTTTAAATCGTCGGCGTTTGGTGTAAAGGTATTGGGAATATAAATGGTGAAATCATCCTCAACAATCACGCGCATAAAAGCAGTGTCGGCGCAGTCAAAATTATTCCGGGCCACCAGGGTTACCAGGTAGTTTCCCGGGCTTTGATACACGTACAACGGATTTGTTTTTGCGGAGGTATGCTTTAATTCGCCAAAGTCCCATAAATACAGGTTGGCATTTACCGAATTGTTAACGAAGTGTACGGTAGGCTCAAGTATGGATGCCGGGTTGGGCGTGGCATAAAATATCGCCTGGGGTTGAGGATATACACGGATATAACCGGGTTTCATCAGCGCATTGCCACAACCGTTTGCGTCTTTTACGTGCAGGTAAACATAATATTCGCCAGCCTTAAAACATTTTTTCGGATCGAGGGCCGGGCTGTTGCTGTTGTCTCCAAACTCCCAAAAATAACTCAGGGCAGGGCTGGAAGTGGAAAAGGTGACGCACAGTGGCTCGCAGCCTTTTAAAACGGAAGCGGTAAAACTCACTGCCGGCAGCGGGTATACATTTACGGCCATGCTGGCCGTGTTGGGGCAATTGTTCCCGTCGGTTACGGTAAGCGATATCACCGAGCTTGCAGTTAAAACTGCCGTGGCGGGGTTGGAGGAAGCACCCGTGCTCCACAGGTAAGTGAGCAAGGCAGGCGATACGTTGGAAGTGGCCGTTAGGGCCACTTTATCGCCCTGGCAAACCATGGCCGGCGAAACACCAATGGTGGTGGTAACTTCCGACAATTGGGCAATAAGCACGGTATTTGTTTTAACACAGCCCGTGCCCAGGTCGGTAACCAGCACCGTGTGCGTGCCTGGCCCCAAACCTGTTGCAACAGCGCCGGTTTGACTGCCCGACCACAGGTAGCTGTAAGGGCCGAGCCCGCCTGATACAGCCGCAGTAGCCTGGCTCACAGTGCTGCCAAAACAAAGGTCTTTTTTAGAGAGGTTGAGGCTAAAGGTAGTAAGCTCTGAGGCCGTTACTGTTCCTTCGGTGTTACAGCCATTGCCGGGATCGGTGATCACCACCGTGTAAGTGCCCGGCAGCGACACCGTGTAGCTGGCGCCTGCAGGGCCACCCGTCCATTGTATGCCGGAGCCCGCAGGGTTAGGAATAACCTGCAGCGTGGTGCTAAGATTGGTGCAGGTAAGCAAGGCCGGCGGCGAAGCAGTGAATGTGGGCGCAGTGGTGTTTTGTCCCACCGCCACCGTTGCCACCGACATACATAGCAGCATGGGATTGTTGCTGCTGGTGAGCGTATATATACCGGGCGCATTTACCGAAAGCGAGGTGGAGTTGCTTCCTCCCGGCAGCCAGGTGTAGGTAAGGCCCGCCACGCTTGACGAAGCAGAAAGCGTGCTGGTGAGGTGAACACAGGTGAGTGTATGTGAAGACAACACATTAACCGAAAAGCCGGGGATCACATTCAGGTTCACCGTGCGTATGGTATCGCAGCCGAGGCCGCTCACCAGGGTATCCTGATAGATACCCGATACGGTAGCGGTAAGCCCCGATGACAAGGTATAGGTTTGCCCATGGCAAATAACAGGGTTAATGGTGCTGGTAAAATAGGCGCTGGCGGAGCTTACCACCACAAATGTATCAATCATTACCGGGGCATTTACCGCACAGTCAAAAGCCGCTACCCAGTAAATACCGGGTGTAGTAACGGCAATGGAGGTTTGATTGGTGGATCCGGTAGACCATGAAACACTGTCAATGCCCTTGCAGGCCGGATAGCTTACAAACACGGTGTCAATGGCATTGCAGGCGGGCAGTACGATGGTATCGGGCAGTACCAGGTTTTTTTCAATAGTTGGAAAAACAGCCGCCAATGTTTGATTGACAGCAGCTTTGCTGAGTGTGGATGTGCCGGCACACACAACAGTTTGTGTAAGGCCGGTAAGCACGGTGAGGGTAGGAGAGGAAACAGCCGGCGTTAAGCTCACCACCCCCGAAATGTTATTGGCCTGTACAGGCACGCAGCGTGGTTCCACACAGGTGGGCGATTCAAAGCAGCCGCCGGAATACCCGAGGCCGTCAAGCGCTATCAGGGAAGTGTGATAAGCCTGCCCGCCGGAGATGTCCACTTCGCTGTAAGAAATAAAGCCTCCGGTTACCGTGCTGTCAAATGCATTGGAGCCTCCGCCATCACCGCTATAGCCGGCCAGCCAGGCCGGGTTGTTATAGGCCCTGGCCGTTAATACGCGGCCAATGCTGTCCACCGTAAAAAATAAACCCTGGTTAAAATTACTGATAGCCGTATCAATGTTACCCATAAAGTAAGTAAGGGTGTTGTTGCCGGCCAGGTACTTGGTGCCCATCGAACCTGAAAACCACCGGCCATAATCTTTGCAGAACTTTACATTGCCGGTGGCGTCCAGCTTTAGCATATAGGGGCCTTCGCGGCCGGGAGGCGGATCGGCGGGAAAGCTGATTCCACCGGAAATGATCCAAAACGGAACAATGATTTCGCCGGCAGGTGTTTCAAAAAATCCTTGTGTGGCCTCAACACCGTAACTGGTGTAAGCCGAAAGCACATACTCCTTAAACCAAATTGTGTTTCCCGCCGGGTCAAGCTTGATCACATAATTTACGTGGCCGGTATAAGCCGGGTTAAAATAGCTGCCGGTGGCCAGTATATCACCCGCGGCCGTTATTTTTACCTGCCGGCTGGTTACATTGGCGGAGCTGCCCGGAAAGATCCGTCTCGCCCAGATGACATTGCCCGCTGCATCGGTTTTGGTTACAAAGGCATAGGTAGGGGTCAGCATCTCGTTAGAGCTGCTGCTAAACACAATGTCGCCGTTAGGAAATGTGGCTACATCTTTTATCGCATGATCAAACGGAATGGCGTAATCATATATATTGCTCCACAGCACATTCCCGGCAATGTCGGTTCTGAGCAGGGATGGATTCCCTGGGGCCGTAGAAGGGCTATAGGTGCTGCCGCCCGCCAGGTAGCCGCCCGTTACCAGTTCAATGTCGCTGGCCTCCAGGGCTATGTTGATGCCTGTATAACGCTTATCCCATTGAACATTGCCACCCTGGCTGAATTTGGTGATGGTGGCCTCGATAGAAACAATGGCCAGGCCAGGGTCGGAATAGCCGCAGGTAACCACTCCGCTGTCGCTGGTTGTTTTTAAGCCATAACCCTGGTTGTATGGAAAAGAACTTGTGCCGTATTCTTTCCAGAATACCGGCTGCTGCGCCCGTGTGGTAAGCACAGCAGTCAGGATGCAGATTGCCGTAAACACAATAAAACGCATTGCACCCCTATATTCGGTCAATTGATTTGGAACTTTTTTCATCAGTATACCAAATTTAGCGCAATAGGGCTTTGTTTATGCGGCCGTTTTGTGTACTGAGTTTCCGGATTTGTGAACGGAGCCGCCTGAACACGGTTTGATCTTTAGAAGTTATCTCAAACACTCATTTTGCTGTCACCCTGAACTTGTTTCAGGGTCTGTTCTTCGGCAAAATTAGACGGTTTGGAGATACTGATCAGAAAGCTTTGGGATCAGCATGGCTTCGAAGTGTTTTTGGGATAATCTCTAGTATTTACGGTCTTTAATCAGCGCCAGGGCTTTTTCAAGCTCCAGGTCGCGTTTGGCCAGGATGTCTTTTATGGTGTACTCAACCGGGTAGTCCGGCAAAATGCCGTGGCCCGTAATGGCAGGGCTTACATCGTGCACTATGCGAAAAGCCGGCATCCTGATCTTTATGCCGGTGTGGGGCAGGCGGTAATAAGGAGTAATGCCTGCATTGCATCCTTCCACGGCGCCGCCGGTTTCCTCCCCGATAAAAAAGGCGCGGCCATGATCTTTTAAATAAGCCGCTACCAGGCACGATGCCGAAAACGATCCGCCATTGATAAGCACAATAACCTGACGCCCGAAATGATTTTTTTTGCGGGGCTTGATGGTGTAAATAAAATTATCGGTGTCGTTGCGGCTTACTTTTTTTCCAATGATGGTAAAGGCAAAACGCGTGAGCTTAAAAAACACATTGCCGTGTGTGTATTTTTTATAGGGGTATTTTTTTATGGCAGTGCGCAGGGTTTGTGTTTTTGCAGTGTCCACCAGGTAGCTCAGCAAGCGGTAGGCATTTTCGAGGCTGCCGCCGCCATTGTTGCGCAGGTCAAGCACCAGGGTCTCGGTGTTGTTTTTTTGCAGCCGCCTGAATATTTTGCGGTAAGCCTTGTCGCTGCGCTTGCGCGAAAAACGGTCCAGCTTCAGCAGCAGCGCTTTGTGCCCGGTATCCAGGTAGCGGTACTTCATACCGGCCCGCTTGTATTTTACAAACAGGCTGTCGTTGCGTGGCCCCAGCGGAATAGGAGGGAGCGTTTTGGGTTGAATGGCCCTGTATTTCAGCTGCCGGGTAACCGCGCCATCCAGGTACGTTACGCTGAATGTATCGGGCCTGCCAAACAGCGACAGGTAATAGGAATTGAAGGCCAGCTGCAGGTAATGATCCTTGGAGGTTTGATTATACCCGTCGGCGCTGATAAAACGGCGGCAGTGGCGGATCATCGAGTCCACGGCAATGCCGTTGATGGATTTTATTTCGGCGCCTTTTTTCAGCGTGCTGTCTGTTTTTTTATCGAGGTTGGCCAGCACATACACTTTGTTTTTTATGGGAATAAACACATAGGGTGAATAGTTGAGCTTTTGCCGGTTCATGGCCTTGTAGTATTTTCGCGAATAAATCACCTCGGTGTGCCCGCAGCGCAGCTCTTCGGCCACCAACTTGGTTTTCAGGCGAAAGTCGCGCTCGGTCAAACTATCGGTTAAGGAATTGGTGTATTGTGCAAAAAGCTGCTCATAAAAACTCTTTGGCTTATAAATGCCAATGGCAGGGTGCATGGCCAGCGCCACATTGCAAAACAGCCGGGCATCTTCGCGCAAGGCGGCAGGCGGCAGCTTTTGCGTTAATACCGTTGGTTTCTGCGAATAACCACCCATGCTGAGCACAAAAAAAATAAGGATCAGGAGGGGTTTTAAAAATGGCATAAATGTTATCTTTGTAAAATTACACTTTATTATGAAAAAATTTAAAATAGGAGTGCTGCGCGAGGAAAAGAGTCCACCCGATAAGCGCGTTCCGTTAACACCCCTGATCTGTTCTGAACTAACCCGTAAGTACCCCAATGTTGAGATTGTTGTTCAGCCCAGTAAGATCCGGTGTTATTCAGACGATGAATACACCTCCTTTGGCGTAACCCTGCAGGAAAACCTGGAAGACTGCGACATCCTGATGGGTGTGAAGGAAGTGCCGGCAGATAAGATCATTCCCGGCAAAAAATACTTTTTCTTTTCGCACACCATTAAAAAGCAGCCGCATAATCAAAAGCTGATGAAAGCGATCATCGAAAAAAAGATACAGATGATCGATTATGAAACGCTGACCGATAAGAACCACAATCGCATCATTGGCTTTGGCCGCTATGCCGGCGTAGTGGGGGCATATAACGGTATTCTTGGTTACGGGCTTAAATACGATCTGTTTCGCCTCGACCCGGCACACCTCTGCCGCGACCGTGCCGAAATGGAGGAAGAATTACGGCGTGTGAAGCTGCCCAATATTAAAATAGCGCTTACCGGCGGCGGCCGCGTAGCCAATGGGGTTATCGAAACCCTCAGCGCTCTGCGCATTCGCAAAGTAACCCCCGAGGAGTTTTTAATGGCCTCTTTCCGTGAGCCGGTTTACTGCCAGCTCAACCCGCGCGATTATGTGGAACGGCCCGACGATCACAACTTCGACCTGAACGATTTTTTCAGGCATCCTGAACACTTTGTGTCCAAATTCGGCGCCTTTACAAAAGTGACCGATCTGTATATTTCGGCCCATTACTGGGATCCGCGGTCGCCCAAAATGTTTACGGTGGAGGATATGAAAGCCAAGGACTTCCATGTGTCGGTGATAGCCGATATTACCTGCGACATTGACGGCTCGGTGCCTACCACGCTGCGCGCCAGCACCATTGCGCAGCCGTTTTACGGCTACAACATTGTTACCGGCAAGGAAGATCTGCCTTTTACCAAGGACACCATCTGTATTATGGCGGTGGATAATCTGCCCTGCGAACTTCCGCGTGATGCCAGCGACGATTTCGGAAAAGACCTGTCAGAGCGCGTGCTGCCGTTTTTGTTTGGAGAAGATCCAGAAGGAATCATTGAGCGCGCCAGTATTACAAGAAACGGTAAGCTGACTTCCGCCTTTGAATACCTGGCAGATTACGCTTATTAGAAATTGTTTTGAAGATTGATTTTGCTGAAGACAGACCCTGAAACACTTGTTCCGGGCGATAACCTCGGGAAGTTCAGGGTGACAGCAAAATAAGTGTTGAGATAGCTTCTGGCTTTTATAGCAGTAATTTATTTTTGTTCTGTTAAAGTTGAATTATTAGAATAAGTTGCCACTTCAGGCGAAGCCGGGAAGTACATCCGATAGTTTAGGGTCTCGACTCCCGAGGCAAGCTCGGAACAAGTTCCGCTCCACCTGACAGTCAACTTTTAACTGTAACCAATCCTTTTATTTTTTACTTTTTTTCACAGCAGGCTTTTTGGCGCTTACGGTGGCGTGGGCTGTTTTAAGAGCGTCCAGCATAGTGTCTTCGTCTATCCGCGCAGTGTCTACAAAAGTCCAGCCCTGCTTGCCCCAGGCATTGGGCACCGCGTAAAAAAGCTGGCCGGGAATAAGGCAAAACACATTCTGATCAATCTCCGATAGTTTAATGCAGGCGCGTTTGTTCTTTTCATCGTAGCTGGCAAAAATTTTTGTGCCGATGCGAAAGGATGGCTTCTCAAAATGTGGCTGCTCGTTGGCGTTTGGAAGGCTCAAAGCCATGCGACGTAGTGTTTTTATATTAACCATGCGTAAAGTTATGTTTTAAATGTCAGTCCGGCATCCTTCAGCGCCTGCCGCAAGCGGGGGAGAGAGGCAGGGCCCATGCCGTGCAGTTTCATCACATCGGCCTCGCTGTGCCTGGCCAGCTGCGAAAGGGTTTTAATGCCTGCGTTTTCGAGGGCGCGGCGTGCCGGCGCTGAGAGTAAGGAAAGAAAATTATCTTTTGGCTTGCGCGCCTCTTCGCACACAGGGCAGGTAGGGCAATCGCTGCTTTTGTAGTAGCGGTGGCCTTTGGGGCAAACCCGGATATTTTTTTCAACTGCGACCATGACGCCGATCGGGTCATTTAATTTTTTGGCTTTATGGGAATCCAGATCTCCTCTTCCGAATCGGGTGCGGTGTTGCTGTACTTATCGCCCAGCACTTCAAACTGCGGCCGATTGTCAGGCACATAACCGGAAGAAGGAAGCCAGGTGCCGTAAATGTATTGAAACACTTTTGGCCCGTCGCTCATCGGGCCTTTGTAAAAAAACACTGCATAAAGCCCACCGGCAAGCGTAAAGGCTTCCATACCTTCGGGAATGTTGTTGAAATCGGCTACCGACATGGCGGCCCATTTTTCGAAGGGAGTGGCTGCAGTAAATTCTTTTTCATAAGGCGCTGTATCGTACACCTGCAGCGAATAGCGCTCAGGGCCGGTTGTATTGGAAATGCTTTTGTGCACCGGCATAAAGCTTCTCCAAAGCTCGCCCGTTTTGTTATCGGCATAGCTCATGCTCAGGCGCTTGCCAACCAGTTTTTTTTCGGTAAGTGTTTTAATGGCGGGGATCATCATAAATTAAATGTACAAAATTTATAACACGAGGGACATGCACCAACATTTTTATTTATGACCCCAGTGTCCGCTGCTGTCCAAAAACGTTTGCCCGTGCTGCCTGGCAAATTCAAATTCATAGTCGCGCGGCACCTCGCCTTGCAGCAGCTTTTGGGCAATGTGCAAAAAATAGGTTTCCACATCGGGTGGCGTGTTTACCAACAGCTGGCCGCCCTTGGGGCCCGAGGTGTATTTATGCGGGGCGTTGGCAGGTATCAGCACAAAGTCGCCTTTTTTGGCCTCAATAATGTTGTCGTTTAATGTAAAGGTATACTCGCCCTCCACCACAAAAAATGTTTCGGGCCCGTTGGGATGAAGGTGCAACGCGGGCCCTACATGGGGAATGTGTGTCATCAGGATGGTGGAATACTGGCCGCCGCTTTGCGCCAGCGTGGTTTTAAAAACCATTTTCGTTTTGTAAAAATAGATGGTGGTTCCTTCCTCGGGTTTTAAGATCATGGCGTGTTGCGGTTAAAATCGTTTTGCTTACCGTGTTAATATTGGCAGGTAATTGATCCAGGGGCCAACTTCCTCCTTGTACTGTTTGCACATTACCCTTGTGATTTGAGCGGTATGGCTCAGGTCGTGCACCGTCCAGGTAGCCAAAAGGTGCTTCAGGGTTACGGTGCCAAAGGTGGGATGAATGCCCGTTTTGGCAAGATCGTTCTCATTCAGCTTTTTTGATTTAAGCAGCTCCATATTTTGCCGGCGCAGTGTTTTAAACTCGTCCAGCAGCTGATGGAGCGTTTTGCCTTTGCTTTCGGTAAACTGCGCAAAGCGGTCGTATGGGGCAAAGGTTTTGTCGGCTTTGTCCGACAGGATAATTTCCATGCGGTTTTTCCAATCGCTTTTCTCGCCATGTATCAGGTGCCCCAGCACGTCGTAGGGGCTGAATGTGTTTTCGCCTTCGTTATTCATGGCCCATTCCTGCGGAATGTCACGCAGCAGGCTGTCGAGCACCGATGGTGTTCGCCCCAGAACATTAATGGATTTTTCAAGCTCAAATTTCATAGGCATATGGTTTAAGTTTTTACCGGATGATTTACCTCGTGTTTGCACTGTGCAGCTCGCCCCAGTCGGCCATTTGAAGAAGTATTTTTTTAAGTGACAGGCCTTTTTTACTAAGCTCGTATTCCACACGCGGCGGCACTTCGGGGTATGCGATGCGGGTTATCAGTCCGTCTGTTTCCAGCTCTTTTAACTGGGCAATGAGCATGCGCTCCGAAATGCCCGGCATTTTCCGCTTCAGGGCGCTGTACCGCAGGCGCTTGTCGCTTAGTAAAAAACCAAGAATGCTTAATTTCCATCGCCCGCTAACCACTGAAATAGTGTACGCCATACCGCATTCGGCTTCCAGCTGTTTTTTGTTGAGGGTGTTGGTAGAGCTCTCTTTTCTCATTTCTTACTTTTTTGTTAGTACCATACAATTTGATAAGTACTGTTCAGCAATAAAAGTACAACATAACTTTGTAGAAAAATAAAAACAAATTATGATAGTTAAAGTTATTCATTGGGCGGCTTACGCGTATTATGTGTATTTATTCGGTTATGCCAGCCTGTTTAAAGTGTTTCGTAAAAAAAGTATGGTTGACAGTATGACCAGTTTGGGGTTTAACGACACATGGACGCAATTTATCGGCTACCTTGAACTGGCGGGATTAATAGCGCTCATTGCCGGGCTTTGGTATCACCCGGCAAAAAATGCTTCGGTGATTTTACTGTTCCTCTGTGCGGTGGGGGCGCTCATGGTGCACTTTGCGCACCACGAATATCAGCATTTTTATTCGGCTTTGTTTGGCTGTATTGCGGGTGTGGTATTACTGGCCACTGACAAGCATTTTAAGCTGGTGTTGTAAAATCAGGCTGCCGGCACTACCTGGCTTTACACGCATCATCGTTCACCACGCTCATCCCGCCCGAAAGGTTAACTACGTGCTTAAATCCATGTTGGGTTAACAGGTAGGCGGCTTGCGGGCTGCGGTGGCTGTGCGAGCAAAATACAAGGACTTCCCGGGTTTTATAATTATCCAGCTCCCCCATCCGTTTTTCAAGCTCCTGTATGGGAATGTTGATGGCATTTTTAAGAGTGCCGAAATCCGGCGTGGCTTTGCCCGTAAATTCCTCAACCGTTCTTACATCCAGCAATAAGGCACCAGGGTGCTGTTTCAGGTAATTACAAACCGTGGCTGGCTCTGTGTTGGTAAAAGTAATGGTTGAGGATTTTACCAGCACCATCTTGCATTTTTCGCAAATGCCGGGATGGTCGTATATCTCTTTATCACAGTCGAGCCCGCAGGGCAGGCATTGGTAGGCATCGGCTGGTTTTTCTTTGGCCGAAAGCAGAAGGAAACAAATAGTAATTGTGAAGGAAAGTTTTAAGAGTTTCATAAGTATCAGTTTTTGCTTTTTAGTTTCTTTTTAAAATTCACCGACCATTGTTTCATCTGCTCCAGTATCGGTTTCAAAGTTAAGCCTTCTTTTGTTAAGCTGTACTCCACGGTAATGGGTACCGTGTTAAATGTTTGCCGGTTAAGGATGCCGATCTTTTCCAGGTCTTTTAATTCCTTGATCAGCATTTTGGGCGATATGCCCGTTACTTCCCGCTCCAGCTCCTTAAAGCGTTTTTTACCGTAATAAAGGGTGGTAAGTATGTGTAACTTCCATTTACCACCAAGTACCTGCAAAATAAATTGCAGGTCTTCTATGTTATTGTTGCATGCTTCCATGAAAGGGTGTTTGTATTTTTAAAATCATTAAGGTTTCATACTTTCCTTTGCGAGGTGAAAAACAACCCGGTTGTTTTTGCCTGGTACGGATTGAAGCGGGCCTTGCTTAAAATTGTGTTTAAGCAGCAGGCTGATGGAGCGGGCATTGTTCTTGTGCGTAAAAGCTTCTATTATCCGTAAATCTGTTTTACGGAAAGCAAAATTGATAATGGCTGCCATGGCTTCCGCCATATAGCCTTTGCCATGATGGTGGGTACACATGGTATAACCTATTTCTGCTTTATATTCCTCTTTTAATATATTCCACAGGCAGATCGTTCCCATAAACGTGTTGTTGCCTTTTAATGTAAGCACCCATAAAATAGTTTTGTTGGCCGCCACTTCGTTTTGTACCCTTTGTATAAATGCCAGTGTTTCCTCTATGGAAGTATGCCGAAAGCCATCCAGGTATTTGTTTACCTGCTCGTCTGCCCGGTGCGCATAAATATCGCCGGCATCAGCCCTTTCAAGCGGTCTTAGCACCAAACGTTCGGTGCTTAGGGTTGGAAAAGGAGTGATGTTAGGGGATAGCATTTTTATAAATTTTTGATTGGTTTTTAATTTTAATATGCTGAAAATCTTGAAAGTAACCTTTTGTATATTAGTATACTTTATGGTAACTACTTTCAAAAGTATAGCTTTGAGTCTACATTTGCAACAACAATCTTATACAAACGATGATGAAAGGCAAAACAATTTTAATCACCGGCGGTGGTTCCGGCATTGGCGAAGCGCTGGCGCTACAGCTGGCGGTGCACAACAAGGTAGTAATTTGTGGCAGGAGCGAAGAAAAGCTGAAAGCCGTGACCGAAAAGAATAAAGTAATTCTTTACGAAACGATGGACGTGTCGGATCCTGTTTCCATCGATGCCATGTTTGAAAGATGGAGACAAAAAGAAACAGTGTTTGATGCAGTGATTAACAATGCCGGTGTGGTGGAGCTGTGGGACCTTAGCATCAAAAGCCTGTCGTCCAACGAAATTTTTGAGAAGGTAAATACAAACTTATCTGGCGCCGTAGCTGTAACCCAGGCCTTTATCCGGCAGGCCGACCGTTCCAATGAAAATCTCATCGTCAACATCACTTCAGAAATTGCCTTGTTCCCCATTCCTGTATTGCCGCTGTATGCCGCCTCCAAAGCGGGTTTGCGGGTATTTACCCAATCGCTGCGCCGGCAGTTAAAAAACACGCGCTTTACCGTGATCGAAATATTACCGCCGGCGGTTGATACGGCCATGCCCAGGCAGCTGAACAATACCGGTAAGCTTCTGAATCCAGCCGTTTTTGCAGCCAACATCATCAAGAGTATTGAAAGAGGCAAAACCGAATATGCACCTGGTTCGAATGTGATGCTGTTTAAACTCTTCAGTAAATTTTTGCCTGCCACCGGCCTGCGTTTAATTGATATCATGAGCAGAAAACAGCTGCTAGGAAAATAATAGGTGTTTAAGAGTTTCTGTAAATCGAATGATAGAAAATTCTTACTGCCATTTAATACAACCTATTGGCAAAATCACTCTTGAGCAAACATTCAAGCTGTTTTGTTTTGCGGGTATCCAATCATCCATTTTTAAAAATTCGTTTTGGATGGGTGTTCTGCAGCTTTTTGGTAAATCCGGATACACAACATATGCTGCAATCACTTTTTCCTTATTGTCAATCGTCAATTGCATTTTTAGTTTGGAAATCAATCTGCTTTCGTTCTTATAGCAGTCTTCAACTACTGGCTGGATGTTTTGCCTGAAAAAGCTCATGAGATCCTCTGGGCTATTTTTGAATTTGGCTGGAGTATCAGTAATAGTCCGCGGATAGAGTCACAGTTACTGTTGGTTTGAGCAAGAGAACAAGGCTAGGGCGAAGCTGAATAGTATAATTAGTAGAATTCGTTTTCTTGCTTGTACCATTATCAATGTATCTCCTTTCTATTTCGGGAACAAAAATTTTGTACTTGAAAACAGAAGAATCCTGACTGTAGCTTATATCGCTGCCATCAGCAGGTTAATGTCCTTAAAGGGCAGGTTAAACGCTTCGCCCAGGTACTGGTTGGTTAAAATACCGTTGTAGATATACACGCCGTTTCGCAGGCCGCCGTCCTTGCGCACAACGCTTTCAAAGCCGCCTTCATCGCCCATGTTTAAAATAATCTGTGAGAAGATGTTGCTCAACGCATAAGAGGCAGTACGCGCCACGCGGCTGTTGATGTTGGGCACACAGTAGTGGATCACCCCATGCTTGCGGAACACCGGCTTGGTGTGGTTGGTTACTTCAGAGGTTTCGAACACGCCGCCCTGGTCAATGCTAACATCAATAATCACCGAGCCGGTTTTCATTTCGCTTACCATGTTTTCCGTTACCACGCAAGGCGTACGGCCCTGGCTGGCGCGCAGGGCGCCAATGGCCACATCGGCGCTGCGCAAATGCTTTTCGAGCACCTTGGGTACAATTACCGAGGTAAACACGCGCGTGCCCAGCTGATTTTGCAGGCGGCGCAGGCGTGAGGTAGAGTTATCAAATATCTTCACGGTAGCGCCTAGGCCTATGGCTGCGCGGGCAGCAAATTCGCCCACGGTGCCGGCGCCAATGATCACCACTTCGGTGGGTGAGATGCCGCTGATGCCACCCAGTATGGCGCCCACACCGTTATTCACGTTGCTGAGCAGCTCGGCCGCAATAAGGATGCTGGTGCCGCCGGCAATTTCGCCCATGGCCCGTATTACGGGGAAAATACCGGCCTCGTCAAGGATGAGGTCGAAGGCCACGCAGTTTAATTTTTTTGAGATGAGCTTTTTTAAGAAATCCTGCGGCTGCACGCTGAGCTGCAAGGCGCTGAACAAACTTTGTTTGGGCTGCATCAGCTCAATTTCCTCGAGGGTGGGGGGAGCAATTTTAAAAATAATGTCGGCCTTATAAACGTCGTTGGCGCTGTAAACAATTTCTGCCCCTGCCTCGCTGTAATCGGTGTCGTCAAAGCTGGCAGCCTTACCGGCGCCGGCCTCTATCACAATGCGGTGCCCGTTGTTTACCAGCAGGGCTACGGCATCGGGCACCAGCGCCACGCGGTTTTCCTGAAAGGCGATCTCTTTTGGAATGCCAATGTATAGCTTGCCTTTTTTACGGGCCACTTCCAGCATTTCTTCCTGGGGAGCGTAAGCACCTTTGGTGAGCGAGAACAAAACGTCTTTTGTCATTACCATAGTTTCAGTTTTTATTAATAGGCCGGTCCGTTATAGCGCGGGGCATTGCAATCGTCCACGCTCCTGCGTTTTTTTCGGTACACCAGGCCCACGCGAAGCTCAAAGGTTCTGTTGCGCACTTTTATATTATCGTGTTTGTGGCGTATTACATCCGGGTTCCAGTGATATTCCACAAAGGCGCTGATCTTTTTAAATAAAGGGAATTCGTAGCCCAGGGCCACATCGCCGCTGAACCAGAATTTTGGAAAATCGCTGCTCACGGGTGTAAACACGCTGGCGCTGCTTTTGAACAGGTATTCGAGCCGCACCCCCGCCATGGCATACCAGTGCGATGAAAGGCCGATGGGATTGTAAAATTTGAGGTAATTGTTCCACTGGATGTAGGTATATTTGTTTACCCCGAAACCCGAGGAACGCTCGCCGGTAAAGGCATTCAGCAGCTCGCGCTCTTTGGCGCCTTTGTGGGTGTATTCCAGTTCGGTTTGCCAGCGGATGTTATCCAGCCGCGAAAACTCGAGAAAAATGCCGGCGCCCCAGTTGAAAAATTCTTTGGAGACATGGCTTGGCGGGTAAAAACGGCTGAATACAAAAGGGGTGTCGAGCTTTTGATCCTGCGTGGTGTTTTCGTAGTAGTGCGCCGATTGTGTGAGCGCGCCAAATATGCCCACGCCTTTAAAAAATTGTGCCCTGGTCTGCCATGCAGCCATAACGGCGAGTATCAGGATCAGTTTTTTCATACGCATTGATTTAAGCGCTTACAGCTTCTGCAGAGGCGCTGATTTTTTTAACAAGGCCCTGCAATACTTTTCCCGGCCCGGCTTCTATAAATTGGGTGGCGCCGTCGCTCACCATGTGCTGCACGCTTTGCGTCCATTTTACCGGTGCGGTAAGCTGCGCAATCAGGTTCTTTTTAATCTCTTCGGGATTGGAAACCGCGCTGGCGCTTACGTTTTGATAAACAGGACAAATGGGATTGCTAAAGAGAGTGGTGTTAATGGCGGCTTCCAGCTCCACGCGGGCCGGCTCCATTAGCGGGGAGTGAAAAGCACCGCCCACCGGCAGCACCAGGGCACGCTTGGCACGGGCTGCCTTTAATTTTTCGCAGGCAATGTTAATGCCATCCAGGCTGCCCGAAATAACCAGCTGGCCAGGGCAGTTATAATTGGCTGCCACCACGGTGTTACCGCCGGCAGTGATTTCAGCGCAAATGTCTTCTACAATTTTATCGTCGAGGTTTAAAATAGCTGCCATGGTGCCCGGGTTTAATTCGCAGGCCTTTTGCATGGCCATGGCACGTTTGTATACCAGCTTCAGGGCATCTTCAAAGGTGAGGGTTTTATTGGCCACCAGGGCCGAAAATTCGCCCAGCGAGTGGCCGGCTACCATATCGGGCTGAAAGCTTTCGCCCAGCGTGGCAGCCAGTATTACCGAGTGCAAAAACACGGCCGGCTGGGTAATTTTGGTTTTTTTAAGCTCTTCTTCGGTGCCTGAAAAAAGCGTATCGCTGATGCGGAAGCCTAAAATGTCGTTGGCTTGTTCAAAAAGCTGCTTCGCCTGCGGATTTGATTCGTAAAGGTCTTTTCCCATACCCGGAAACTGGGATCCCTGGCCCGGGAACACATAAGCTTTTTTCATATAAGTGTGTAGTAGAGTTAGGATTGTAAATTTAACGGAATAATGTAAATAATCCAATGCAGGGCAGGAGGCATTAGTTAACGCCGCATTGTTAAAACCTTTATGACAGAGCGTTTAATTATGGGGCTACGACATCGCAGAAGTCCTGAAATAAGCTTCAAATGAAAGAGCAGTCATTTCTACCATGGGAGAAATCTCGGTCCGGACGAAGAACAAATTTCTTACGCCAGATGTATAACACCGATGCATTCGAAACGACAGGATAGCAAGGATCATTTGCTAAAAAAAATCCCGGGTCAAAATGGCCCGGGATCAGTAGTTTGATTTTATAACGCTTGCGAAAAGCCTTCGCGGATCTTCTCGGCGGCATATTCGCCCCCGTAGAGCTTGTCTTTTATTTTGGCAAACGATTCAATGGTGTATTTCACGTCTTCCATGGTATGCACCGCGGTAGGAATAAGGCGCAGGATGATCATGCCTTTTGGAATAACCGGGTAAACCACCATTGAGCAGAAAACGCCGAAATTTTCGCGCAGGTCAATCACCATGTTGGTAGCCTCGGGAATAGAGCCGTTCATATACACCGGTGTTACCATGGTATTGGTGTCGCCAATGTTAAAGCCGGCTTCCACCAGGCCTTTTTGCAGGGCGTTGGCCACTTCCCATAATTTAGTGCGGTATTCAGGGTGTTTGTTCAGCAGCTCCAGGCGCTTGAGAAGGCCCAGTACCAGAGGCAGGGGCAACGATTTGGCAAAAATCTGCGAACGCATGTTGTAGCGCAGGTAAGTGATAATTTCTTTGGAAGAGCTGATAAAGCCGCCAATGAGCGCAAACGATTTGGCAAAGGTGCCAAAATAAATGTCCACCCCGTCCTGGCAGCCCTGTGCTTCGCCGGTGCCGCCGCCAGTGGCGCCCATAGTGCCAATGCCGTGCGCATCGTCAACAAACAGGCGAAAGTTGTATTTCTTTTTCAGGTCTGTAATTTCTTTTAGCTTGCCCTGGTCGCCGCGCATGCCAAACACACCTTCGGTAATCACCAGAATGGCGCCTTTGTTGCCGTTCTCTTCTATCAGTTTTTTGGCGCGCTCCAGCTGCTTTTCGCAGTCGGCAATGTCGTTGTGCTTAAAAACATAGCGCTTGCCCATGTGCAGCCTTACCCCGTCAAGAATACAGGCGTGGCTTTCGGCATCGTATACAATTACATCGTGGCGGTCCACAATGGCGTCGATGGCGCTCACCATGGCCTGGTAGCCGAAATTGCAAAGAATGGTATCTTCTTTTTGAACCAGTTTGGAAAGGCCTTTTTCAAGCTGTTCGTGATAATCGGTATTGCCGCTCATCATGCGGGCTCCCATGGGCGCTGCAAGGCCAAAACGCTGGGCGCCGTCGGCATCTGCCTGGCGCACTTCGGGGTGATTGGCCAGGCCCAGGTAGTTGTTCAGGCTCCAGTTAAGCAGCTTTTTACCACGAAAATTCATGTGAGGATTAATGTCTCCCTCCAGCTTCGGAAAAGTAAAGTAGCCGTGCGATTCTTTGGCATGCTCTCCAATAGGGCCAAGATTGGCCTTGATCTTTTCAAATATGTCTTTCATTTAATTGTTCTGGTTTAGCGGCAAAGATACGGTTTTAAGGGGAAATAAAAAGGGAAGTTTTAACAAAGACGGGCCTTGCGTGCGATTAAACCGTTTTTTTTCTTAATTTTAGCTAGAAATTTTTTACCGCATCGTGAACCTAAAACTTAATCTCCTTGCGCTTTTTTGCGCCCTTCAGCTAATTGTATTGTCCCAGCCCGGCGGTTTAAAAAACAGCGGCTCTGTAAGCGTTTCAAACGCCAATGCGGGCATTGCCACCAGCTATACCATGAGCGCCTGCGGACTTAATTACGAGCAGTCGAGCCTGCAGCTGAGCCAAAGATCGTTTACCACGGTTTCGCTGCCGGGGGTGCCGCAGCCAGCTGCTTTTACCATAAGCAACATTCCGGCCTGCGCCCCCATTGTAAAAGCGTTTTTATATGTAGGTACCCAGGGCACTGGCGGGAGTATCAGCGCCACGCTTATCAATCCGGCCGGTACGGGCTCCGTTTTTCCCATGACCATCATTGGCCAGGATGTATCGGCCTGCTGGGGAACCGGCAATACTTATAATTACAGGGCTGATGTAACCGCGCTTATTTCGGGCAGCGGCAATTATACCATCTCCGGCATTCCTACGGCAGCGGCCCTGTGGCCAGGCACCACCGATGCGAATGGCGCCACGCTGTTTATTATTTACAGAGATCCGAGCCAGAACTATACCGGCAACATTGTGATTGCCGATGGCAGCAACGTGCGTGCGGCAGGCTTAGGTGGCGGCGGCCAGAGCAGCATAGGCGGCTTCAACATCTGCGGCACGCCCACGCTCACGTCTCATTTTATGATCCTGAACGACCTGGAGCAGATGAACAACACCGACATCTGGTTCAATAGCACCTTCACAAACAGCGCTAATTACATAAAACCATCCGGCACCGACCAGGTTTGGGATTTTGTGAGCGACCCTGGCGCACCGCTCCTGGCGGGACAAACATCTATCAGTTATGGCTTTGATTCGGGAACCGATTGCGCGGGCATGATGATGGCCGGTGCGTATTATCAAAGCGGTTGCTTAACCTGTTCTTCCACGCCATCGGGCCCTGTTACGCTTACCGTATCGGCGGTTACCAATCCAACCTGCCTGGCCACAGCTTCGGTAAATGTGAGCGGCGGCAGCGGCAATTATTCTTATGCCTGGACTATTTCCGGCCAGTCGGCCATTGTTGCAACCGGCTCTGTGGAGATAGGGTTAAGCCCGAATATTTATGCAATTACGGTAACGGATTATAACAACACCTGCGTGAGCGGCAACACCGCCACGCTGCAGGTAATTCCCACCTTGCTTACGCTAACGCCTACCGTTGATCCGGGCTGTCCTTCCACTGCTACAGTAATGGTTACCGGCAGCAGCTCCACCTATTCTTATACCTGGAGCGGCAGTGCCAGCACTGCGTCGGTGGCAACCGGCCTGAGTGCGGGCGTGCACACCATTACGGCCAGAACAGATTGTGCGGTGGGAAGCACCATTGTGATAGCGCCAGTTACATTAACTCTTACGCCCGTTATTGATCCGGGCTGCAGCCGCTCGGCATCTGTGAGCGCCATTGGTGCCCCGGGGCCGTTTACCTATACCTGGACCGGGCCAACCCAAACAGGTTCTGTGGCAGCTCTGTTAACCGCCGGGGTGCATACGGTAAGCACCACCAACGGATGTTTCAGCGGCAGCGCGGTGTTTACCATCACGCCTACCACACTTACTTTAACACCGGTGGCAAGCCCTACCTGCGGCGCTACGGCCACCATTAATGTGGCCGGAAGCAACGGCACCACCACCTATAACTGGACAGGTGCGGGCAGCAACCTGACCAGCAGCGTGGCAATTGCATTAAGCGCGGGTGTGCACACCGTTACCGTTACCAACGACTGTGCGGCCACCGGCACCGAAACCATTCTCATTACCCCCGACCCGATGACCTTAACGGCCACCTCTAATCCTACCTGTGGCGGCAACGCAACCGTAGTGGCTACCGGAGGCAGCGGCGCCAATACCTATAGCTGGTCGCCGGCCGGCAACAACCTTACCAGCGCTGTGGCCACTGCTTTAGCGCCGGGGGTGCACACGGTTGCGGTTAGAAATAACTGTGCTGCAGGAAGCACCACCATTTTAATTACACCGGGGCCAATGACGTTGAATGCCGTTTCCATTCCTACCTGCGGGGCTTCTGCTTCGGTGGCGGTAACAGGCGGCAGCGGCGCCAACAGTTATACCTGGTCAGGCACCGGCACCAACCTCAATACAAATACTCCTAGAGCATTGAGTGCCGGCGTGCATACTGTTATTGTTAAAAATAATTGTGCGGCTGGCACCACCACGCTGTTAATCACTCCCGATCCCATGACACTTACGGCCACCTCCAACCCTGTGTGCGGCAGCATGGCCTCGGTGGTGGCTACGGGCGGCAGCGGCACTAATACATACAGCTGGACAGGCCTAGGCACCGGCCTTACCTCCACGCTGGCCACCGTATTGAGCGCCGGTGTGCATACAGTGAGTGCTTTTAATAACTGCGCAGCGGGGAGCGCCACTATTTCCATCACGCCTATCCCGCTGACTGTAAATGTGCTCACTCCCACCACAAATGTGTGCCCGCTGAATGTTACCGTAACTACCAATACCGTTAGTGGTATGGGCAGCACATACACATATACCTGGGCGTCACCTTCGGCATCTTTTCAAAGCACTGGAAATGCCACCACAACCGCCAGCTCGGCCAACCTGGGTAATTACACATACACCATTACCACCCGCGACAATCTTTACAAATGCGGCACGGGCACTGCCACTGTTGCCGTAACAGCACCTGCCGCTACAATTTCGCTGACAAGTCCCACCACTATTTGCGTGGGTGATAATGTGGCGCTTGTTGCAGGGAGCCCAACCACCAGCACTTTTTCATGGAGCCCTGCGGCCTTCCTGAATGTATCCAACGCCAACACCGTGATCGTAGTCAGCCAGACCCTGTCTACCGTAGTTTATACGCTGGATTACAGAACCTCGGCAGGTTGTGCCAACACACAAACCACCCAGGTAACGATGTCTAACACCGTTCCATTAAATGCTGTGAATGTTACCTTATGTGAAGAGCTGCCATTATTTGTTGCGCCTACTCTTACTAATGCCACCTATTCTTACAACTGGCAGGGGCCAAACAGTTATGCCAGCGCGGCTCAGAATCTGAGCTTTGCTGCAACCTCCTCTACCCAATCCGGCGTTTATACATTAACCATTAGCACTGCAAGCGGGTGTAAAATGATAGCGCCGTATAATGTTACGGTGTTCCCTTCGCCAACGCCTACCGTTGGCAGCAATTCGCCCATTTGTGCCGGCCGCACCCTGTCGCTTACCAGCACCGGCGGGGGCATGTTTTATAACTGGGCGGGCCCAAACAGCTTTGTTGGCTCGGTTACCAATCCGCTTGTGCCCAATGCCACCACGGCTTATTCGGGAAATTACACGCTTAGCATTACTTATACCAACAATTGTATAAAACAAGCCACGTTACCTGTGGTGGTTAATCCATTGCCGCAGCCTGTTATTATTTCCAACAGTCCGGTTTGTGAAACCAATACCCTGCAGCTGGATGCCACGGGTGGCGGCACTTATCAATGGGTGGGCCCCAATGGCTTTAACAGCAGCAGCCCCACCAATTCTCTTTCCAATGTATCTGCCGCCGCTTCAGGCGTTTATACGGTGATTACCGCTTTGGGAACCTGCACGGCGGCTGCCACAGCCACTGTGTTGGTTAATCCGCAGCCGGTTATTAATCCTACCAGCAACAGCCCTGTATGCCAGCAGGGTGTTATTCAGCTCAACAGCGGTGTCGCTAATGCCGTTTACCTTTGGACAGGCCCTAATTCTTTCACCAGCAATTTGCAAAACCCGACCATCTCTCCGGCTCAGTTTATTCAAAGCGGCAACTATACGCTAACGGCT
Organism: Bacteroidia bacterium; assembly: GCA_044221905.1. Lineage (GTDB taxonomy): Bacteria > Bacteroidota > Bacteroidia > B-17B0 > Aurantibacillaceae > Aurantibacillus. The sequence goes on along the minus strand of JBGAOE010000007.1, from coordinate 4,312 downwards.
TCGGGCATTACGGGAAATTGTCCTTCCACAACATCGGTTATATCGGTTTCAGTGCTTTCGTCACCCAACATTTCGGCAACCGGGGCAACGCTTTGTATGGGAGCTGCTGCCACCGTTACGGCCGGCGGGGCTTCTTCCTTCACCTGGACGGGTCCCTCGGGCTTTAGTGCGTTGGGAGCAAGCGTGGTGATACCGAATGTAAGCGGCTCGGGCATATATACGGTTGCAGGCACCAACGTAAATCCATGCATCGGTACAACAACCGTGTATGTATTGGCCCGGTCTTTGCCAACTGTTTCGGCTACGGGTGCTACGGTTTGCGAAGGTCAGTCTTCAATACTGGGTGCTTTTGGCGCAACCGGCTATAACTGGAGCGGGCCTTCGGGCTTTACATCAAACGTTGCAAACGTTATGTTCCAGTCCACATCGCTTCAAAATGCGGGCACTTATACCGTAGTTGGTACAGCTGCGAACTCCTGCACCAACAGCGCTACTTCCACGCTTTCGGTGATTGCTGTGCCTCAGCTGAGCATTGCCGCCAGCCCTGCCGCAATCTGTATCGGTCATAGTGCCACCATTACGGTGAGTGGTGCTCAAACCTATTCATGGCTTCCGCTGGGATCGTCTAATGCCACCGTACTGGTGGTTTCGCCGGGCATTAGCTCTGTTTACAACCTGATAGCCAGCAATGGCCTTTGTAACGCAAGTGCTGCCATCACAGTTACGGTGAGCGCCTGCACAGGCATCGAAGAATTTGGGGGAGAAACGCATTCCCTGCAAGTGTATCCCAACCCCAACAGTGGCAGCTTTACCATTAAAACAAACGAACCGGCCGCATTCAGGCTTATAAATGCGCTGGGCCAGGAAATTGCCCTGATTAAGGTAAATGAAGAGAATAACTACCAGGCCTCTGTGCCTGATCTGGCAGAAGGTGTTTATTACCTGGTTACAACAAAGGGATATAAGCTCAGTCAAAAAATAATTGTGCAACGACCGTAACTTTAAAAAATAAACCCCGGCCTTTTAAAGCCGGGGCTTACCACACAAACTGCCTGAAAAGAACTTACGATCAGGACTGCAGTTTAAATCGTTAACGGTGCTTTTTCAGGGCACCATTGCATTCATAATTTAAAAATCTAAATCCATTAAAGAACAAAACGAAAGTATCTACAAAAGCTCTTTTTGTCAATCGGTAAAAATACTTAGGTATTTATACGGAATTAGGTGGCTAAATTATACTTAGCCGTTACGAAGCCTTGAGGTTAGGAAACGATTTGTAGCGCGAGTTGCTGTTGAATAAGTTTTTCGATCAATTTTCGGCTCTTCCAGGCTTTGATCTGTTTTTCGCGCGCCAGGGCCTCTGATTTAGCAGGATAGATTTCAGAAAATTTTAGCTCCCAGTCGCCAATGCCTCCTGTAAACCCTTTGTGATTGGTATTGTGCTTTCGTATACGTTCTTCCAGGATATCACCGGTTGATCCAATGTAATATTTGTTGAGTGTTGATGAAAACAATATGTAAACATGGAACATATACAAAACAAAAAACCCCCGCAGTGTTGCGAGGGTTTTGTGGGAACTAATGGGTTCGAACCATTGACCCCCTGCTTGTAAGGCAGGTGCTCTGAACCAGCTGAGCTAAGCTCCCAATATTTTTAAAAAAACAAACTTATTTCAACTTCGATTTGACCCTCCCGACGTTAGTCGGGATGCTCTGAACCAGCTGAGCTAAGCTCCCAATATTTTTTAAAGAATAAACTTATCTCAACTTCGATTTGACCCTCCCGATGTTAGTCGGGATGCTCTGAACCAGCTGAGTTAAACTCCCAATATTTTTAAAGAACAAACTTATTTCAACTTCGATTTGACCCTCCCGGCGTTAGTCGGGATGCTCTGAACCAGCTGAGCTAAGCTCCCATTTTCGTCAATCAGCGTTTTATCGTGATTGATTTTTTTGGTGTGCAAATGTAAACGATATTTTTAATTATTCAAAAGAAAATTAAAAAATATTTTATGCCTCAAGGCCTGCATCAGGAATAAGCATACCGTCCACCAGGATACGGCCGCAATGTTCGCAAACAATGATCTTTTTGTTTAAGCGGATATCCAGCTGACGCTGCGGTGGAATTTTATTATAACAACCGCCGCAGGCATCGCGCTCTACTGCTACAACAGCCAGGCCATTGCGCGAGTTTTTGCGGATGCGCTTGTAGGCATTCAGCAAGCGGTCCTCAATATTGGATGAAGCTTTTTCGCTTTCCTTTAATAGCTCTTTTTCGTCCTTCTCGGTTTCAGCAATGATCTCGTCCAGCTCGCTTCTTTTTGCCTTCAGGTCTTTGCTGCGCTCTTCAAATTCTACTTTGCTTTTTTCGAGCAGCTCTCCTTTAATGGTGATGCTTGCTTTCGCTTCCTTAATACGTTTTTCGGCCAGCTGTATTTCCAGGTTCTGGAATTCCACTTCCTTGGTAATGGCATCGTACTCGCGGTTATTGCGCACTTTGCCTTGCTGTGCCTCGTATTTTTTAATGTTGGCCTGAAAATCCTTAATGGCCTGTTTCTTTTCGTTCAATGAGTTCTCAAGCTCTGCCACTTCTTCAGTTACGTTGGTCAAGCGTGTTTCAAGCCCTGCCACTGTATCCTCCAGGTCGCTTACTTCCAGCGGTAATTCGCCGCGGATGGTGCGTAAACGATCAATTTTGCTGTCGATCAACTGAAGCTGGTAAAGGTTTTTTAATTTTCCTTCCACCGAAGCATCTACTTTTTCTTTAATTTTTGCGCTCATGTGTTAAAAATAATTTACCGGGTTGGTGTTCACTTTCGATAAATGGATTGCAAATTTAGGAAATTTTTTCTGAATTATGTCATAAAAAATTTCGGGCGTAAACTGCTCTGTTTCAAAGTGTCCCGGGTCTATTAGCAATAATTGCCCGTCGGCATCAAAAAACTCGTGGTACTTAAAATCGGCAGTAATATAAGCATCGGCGCCGCTCCGGATGGCATTTTTTAATAAAAACCGCCCGCTGCCACCGCAAAGCGCCACTTTTTTAATGGGTTTTTGAAGTTTTTTTGTGTGTTTTATGCTGCCTGCCTTCAATGTTTTTTTAACAAGATTTAAAAAATCGGTTTCCGTCATCTCTTTTTCCAGCTCACCCACCATGCCGCTGCCTGCCTGCGGGTGCTTATTCTGAAGCGCATAAATATCGTAAGCTGCTTCCTCGTAAGGGTGCGCGGCCAGCAAGGCCTGCACAACCTTGGTTTCGTCACCCAGGCTAAAAACCGTTTCAAGGCGGATCTCGGGTTCGCGGCTAAGCTCTCCGGCTGTGCCGGCAAACGGCCGGGTATTTTCATTTCCCCTGAATGTGCCGGTGCCCTCCAGGTTAAAGCTGCAGCTGTCGTAATTGCCTATATGGCCTGCGCCTGCCGCAAACAGGGCCTGCATTACTGCATTGTGGTGCGAGGCCGGTACAAAAGTGACCAGTTTTTTAAGCAGACCGGGCTTTGGTGCCAGTATCTGCATGTTTTTAAGCCCCAGCTTCGCGGCTATTTTATGGTTTACGCCCTGCATCACATTATCAAGGTTGGTGTGGCAGGCGTAAATGGCAATGTCGTTCTTAATGGCTTTTATCAGGGTGCGCTCTACATAAGTATTACCGTTTATTTTTTTGAGGCCCGAAAAAATAATGGGATGGTGGGCAATAACCAGGTTGCAGCCAAGTTGTATGGCCTCTTCCACAATATCTTCGGTGCAATCGAGCGTTAGCAGCGCAGCGGTAACATGGGTGTTTTTATGACCGGTCAGCAGTCCGCAATTGTCATAGTCTTCTTGGTAATCGAGCGGGGCAAATTTTTCCAGCACGGCAGTTATGTCTCCAATGGTCATGGCAAATTTTTTTACAAACGATAAAGCTAAAAAAATCCCGCGAGCCAAGCTCGCGGGATTTGTATTTTTCTAATCTCTGAACGTTTTCTCTTTTATCTGTTCACCACCATCTTCATAGTGCCGGTGTTTCCGTCTTTTTCAACCACAATCATATAAATACCATTGCTCAGGTTGCTCATGTTTACGGTATTTTCGGCCTCGCTTATTTTAAAGGACTTTACCACCTGGCCCAATTCGTTCACAACGGTCACATTTAAAGCCGCCTGGGCTTTAATTGTAAACTCACCGTTATTCGGGTTGGGGTACAGGCTCATCCATTCGGCCAGGTTGCCGCTCAGCTCATTAATGCCGATACAGGTAGAAATAAACTGCACCACATTTACCGACTTGCTGCAGCCGCTGGCATTGGTGCCGGTAAGCACATAGGTGGTGG
>JBGAOE010000006.1:0-310430 GCA_044221905.1 Bacteroidia bacterium | reverse complement strand
AACGTATCCCCCTTTTTTTCCTTCCACTCTTTTTCTGTTCGTTTGGGGGCTGCAAAAGTACTAATCCTTTTCTTATCCTCCAAATATTTTTTTCATTTTTCTGAAAAAATATTTTTACCAATCCACTCCTCCTTAACTCACCTTCAACTACTCTCTCAAAAAACGGGACGCAAATGTACACAGTCTTTTCCGTTCCAACAAATTTTTTAATGAATTTTTTTATTTTTTTAACCTGCCATTTCAACGGTGTATTCAATAAATAGCCTTAACTTTGGAGCATGTGCCTGCTAAACAAGTGTTTGAACATCAACACAAGGCCAGGAAATAAATGAAGCGCCCCGACTGAATTTAAGCCTTAAATCAAGCTACCCGGGATGCCAATTCCAAAAATTCATCGAAAAAACTACCGGCTATATTGCGCTAAAAGCCACAATCTGCCAGCAACAGCCCTATAACCCCCCTTAAAAATTAAATTTAACCGAGAAACGATTTTAATTATATTTAGCCTTTGAAGAACATGGAATATAACACACAATTAGACCGATTGATCATCCCCGAGTATGGCAGAAACATACAGGGCATGATCGAATACTGCTGCACAATTGAAGACCGCGCCGAACGCAACTTATGCGCCCGCGCCATTATACAGGTAATGGGCCAGCTTAATCCGCCCCTGCGCGATGTGGCCGACTTTAACCACAAGCTGTGGGACCATATGTTTATTATTTCGCAGTTTAAGCTGGATGTAGACAGCCCTTACCCCATTCCCAACGCCGAGCAGCTAAACGAGAAGCCAAAACTGCTGGATTACCCGAAAGGCCGCATCCGTTATAAACACTACGGAAAAACCATTGAAGAGATTATAAAAAAAGCAAGAGAGCTGCCCGATGGCGCTGAGCGCACCGAACTGACCCGGCAGATAGCCAATCACCTTAAAAAATCGTATTACAACTGGAATAAGGATAACATCACCGACGATGTGATCTTCAAAAACCTGTCGGACCTTTCGGGCGGCGAATTAAAGCTGGACAGCACCGCCACGCTGAGCTCGCACCAGGAGCTGAGAGGAAACAACAACAACAACAAAAAGTTTTTTCACAAAAACAATAAGCACAAAAACAACCACCACAAACATAAGAACAACCGAAAATTTTAAACCCATTTATGGCAATTTTTGAAGTACATGGCGGCAATAAGCTAAAAGGCAATATTATTCCCCAGGGCGCGAAGAACGAGGCATTGCAGGTTATTTGCGCCGTATTGCTTACCAGCGAAAAGGTAACCATAAGCAATGTGCCGCACATTGTGGATATTATTAAACTGATAGAGCTGCTGGCAGACCTGGGTGTAAAAATTGAAAAAACAGGCGCTGAAGAATATACGTTCCAGGCCAACAATGTAAATGTGGATTACCTGGTATCGCCTGAGTTTAAGAAAAAAGGCGGCAGCCTGCGGGGCAGCATGATGATTGTGGGCCCCATGCTGACGAGGTTTGGCAAGGCTTATATGCCCAAACCCGGCGGCGATAAAATTGGCAGAAGGCGTGTGGATACCCACTTTATGGGCTTTGAAGCGCTGGGCGCCAAATTTAATTACCACAGCGACAACGAGATTTTTGAAGTGGAAGGCAAGCAGCTGAAAGGCGCTTATATGCTGCTGGACGAAGCCTCGGTAACCGGCACCGCCAACATTGTGATGGCCGCCGCGCTGGCAGATGGCATCACCACCATTTATAACGCCGCCTGCGAGCCCTACCTGCAGCAGCTGTGCAACATGCTGAACCGCATGGGCGCTAAAATAAGCGGCGTAGGCTCCAACCTGCTTACGATAGAAGGCGTAAAAAGCCTGAAAGGCACTACGCACCGCCTGCTGCCCGACATGATCGAAATAGGCTCGTTTATCGGCATGGCGGCCGTTACCCAATCGGAGATCACCATTAAGGATGTGAGCTACGACAACCTGGGCATTATTCCCACTATTTTTGGCCGCCTGGGCATACAAATGGAGCGCCGCGGCGACGATATTTTTATTCCCGAACAGGAGCATTACGAAATTGACACGTTTATTGATGGCTCAATACTTACCATCAGCGATGCCATCTGGCCCGGCTTTACGCCCGACCTTATCAGCATTGCGCTGGTAACGGCCATACAGGCAAGAGGCAATGTGCTCATTCACCAGAAAATGTTTGAGAGCCGCCTGTTTTTTGTGGATAAGCTGATAGACATGGGCGCCAAGATCATTCTCTGCGATCCGCACCGCGCCAATGTAATGGGCCTTGACCGCAAGGTGCAGCTGCGTGCCATACAAATGGCCAGCCCCGATATACGCGCCGGCGTGGCCCTGCTGATTGCAGCCATGAGCGCCAAAGGCAAAAGCGTGATCTTTAACATTAACCAGATAGACCGCGGCTACCAGCACATTGATACCCGCCTGAACGCCATTGGGGCACAAATACACAGGAAGGAATGAAGCTGCTCCCCGGTATAATCCTGCTTTCGGTTACCTGCCTCGTTGTTTCATGCAGAAGTAAAAAAGAACAAGCCTCGGCCAGCGCCAGCGGATCGTTGGCCAGCGCACCTGCCGGCAGCCCTGCTGCAAGCCCCGGAGCGCCTGTGGGCCTGAATCTTGGAAATACGGCCCCTGAGATCTCTCTTAAGAACCCATCGGGCATTGTAGTGCCTCTTTCATCGCTCAGAGGCCAGGTGGTGCTTATTGATTTTTGGGCCAGCTGGTGCGGCCCCTGCCGGTTCGAAAATCCCAACGTTGTAAAAGCCTACAGGCAGTACCGGCAAAAAAAACTTAAAAACGGAAAAGACTTTACCGTTTACAGCGTATCGCTCGACATGGACATGGGCGCCTGGAAACGGGCCATTGAAAAAGACAGCCTGAGCTGGGAATACCATGTGAGCGACCTGAAGGGCTGGAACAACGAAGCTGCCGCACGCTATGGCGTAACGGGCATTCCCACCAATTTTTTAATAAACGAGAACGGCATTATTATTGATAAAAACCTGAGGGGCGAAACCCTTACCGCTGCCCTTGATAAACTAGCCACCCACTGATGTACAAACTTGCCCTGATCTTTATGCTGTGCGCGGCGCAGCTGCTTTCGCAGAACGACAGCCTGCAGCTGAACACCGGCGACAAAGCCCCGGCTTTTGCCCTGAGCCTGAAAGACAACAGCATGCGCAGCTTTGCTTTTCCATACATGAAGCGGCTTGTGCTTGTGCATTTTTGGAACGGCGATGCCGCTTCGCGCATGGCCACGCGCCAGCTGAAAAGCATTGCCGAGCGGTACAGGAACAACATGTTTAAAACCGCCGATAATTTTGAAGTGGTGGCCATAGCGGTAAAAACCGATAAGATGATCTGGAAGGAAATGCTGTGGACCGACTCGCTGACCGTATTTACCAATGGCCTTGTAAAGGATTATACGGAAGACGTTTGCAAAAAATACAATGTAACCGCTGCCCCGCGCGACCTACTGATTGATGAGAACGGGATTATAGTAGCCATTAATCCAAAGATGAAAGAGCTGGAAACGATCCTTGCCGAAAGAAAAGTGTTTCAGCCGGTAAAAAAAGATCTGACGGGCCTGCTCGCCAAATCGCTGAACCGCGATGAAGTGCTGAAGTCGGGAAAACTTTCGCTGTACACCATTTACGGCGACTCCATCAGCAGTGCCGCCTGCTCTTCCAACGGCCGTTTTAATTTCAGCTATATAAAACTGAACCAGGACCTGGTTTTAAAAATTGCCGATCAAAGCGAGATGGATCCTGCGGACCCGATTGCGCTTTACGGCGCCAACGGCGATTTTTTGATGAATGGCTTTGTGAGCGGCAACTCCTGCGAGTTTTATATTCCCTACAAGATGGTTTACCGCCTGCTGGATGCCAAGCTGGCTGTAACGCCCAATGAGCAAATGAACCTGGTGAGCAACCTCGAGTTCACCAGCACCGGCATGTTTCAGCTAAGCCCTAAAGATGAGCAGGACCTGAATGCCCTGGCCGATATTCTTTTAAAAAACAAAACCCTGAGCGTGGAATTTAAAACCCACACTGATACGCGGCAGAGCGAGAGCACGGCCATGGATGTAACCACCCGGCAGATGCAGCTAATAAAAAATTACTTTCAGAAAAAGGGCATAGCCGCCTCGCGCATTAAGGGTATTCCCAAAGGCAAAAGTGCTCCCAGCAAACCCTGCGACCCTGCAAAATGCACGGAAGAAGAACACCGCCAGAACCGGCGGGTGGAGTTCCTGATCTCATAGAACTGACAAATTATCGCTAAAAATGTATGGCAGAATAATTGCTTTAACGGTATGAAGAAAACTGTTAAACTGCCTGAAAATCATGCAAAATCACGAAAATAACACCCCCGAAGAGCACCTAGAGAAAGAAACCGGCGGCAATGAAACTGACATTAAGGCCGAAAATACTGACGAAAACACCGTTTCGGGAAGCACCACCGATGCGGAAGCGCAGCTGAAAGACCTTAACGATAAATACCTGCGCCTTTATTCTGAATTTGATAATTACAGGAAACGCACGTTGAAAGAAAAATCGGAGATCATAAAAACCGCCGGCGAAGATGTGTTTAAAAGCATTTTACCGGTGATTGACGACCTGGAGCGCGCCATAAAAGCCAACGAAAACACCGATGATGCGGCTGTGATCAAAGAAGGCATTCAGCTGATTTTTAACAAGCTTAAAAATAACGTGCAGCAAAAAGGGCTTACCTCTTTTGAAAGCATAGGCCTGGCCTTTGATCCCGATGTGATGGAAGCCATTACACACATACCGGCCACCAGCGATGAGCAAAAGGGCAAGGTGATTGACGAAGTGGAAAAGGGCTATAAGCTGGGCGATAAGGTGATTCGTTTTGCAAAAGTGGTCATAGCACAATAATGAAGCTGAACCCGCTTCATTATTCAAAAAATAAAACAGAGTAAAGCTCCCGTATCAAAAGTATAAAATGGCAAAAAGAGATTTTTATGAAATACTTGGCGTTGCAAAAAATGCAAACGACGAGGAGATAAAAAAGGCTTACCGTAAGCTGGCAATAAAATACCACCCGGATAAAAACCCGGACGATAAGCAGGCCGAGGAGCATTTTAAAGAGGCTGCCGAAGCATACGAAGTGCTGAGCGACCCTGAAAAGCGCCAGCGCTACAACCAGTTTGGCCATGCCGGCGTAGGCGGTGCTCACGGCGGGCACCCGGGCGGCATGAACATGGATGACATTTTCAGCCAGTTTGGCGATATTTTTGGCGGCGCTTTTGGTTTTGGCGGCGCAAGGGGCAGCGGCCGGCGCGTAATGCGCGGCACCAACCTGCGCGTAAAAGTAAAGCTCACCCTGCAGGAAATAGCCCACGGCGTTGAGAAAAAAATAAAAGTGAACAAACACGTAAGCTGCAAAACCTGCAGTGGCAGCGGCGCTAAAAACGGGCAATACGAAACCTGCCGCATGTGCAACGGCAGCGGCGCCATTACCCGCGTGCAGCAAACTATTTTGGGCGCCATGCAAACCCAAACCACCTGCACTGCCTGTGGTGGCGAAGGCCGCATTGTGAAAGACAAATGCAACACCTGCCATGGCGATGGCATTGTAAGGGAAGAGGAAATTATTACCATGAACATACCGGCCGGTGTGGCCGAAGGCATGCAGCTGAGCATGAGCGGCAAAGGCAATGCCGCCCCGCGCGGCGGCATTAACGGCGATTTATTGATTGTGATTGAAGAGGAAGAGCACAAGCAGCTGAAGCGCGAAGGCAATCACCTCATCTATTACCTCAACATTGGCTTTCCCGATGCAGCGCTGGGCACCACGGTGGAAATACCAACCATTGATGCAAAAGCAAAAATTAAAATAGAGCCCGGCACACAAAGCGGCAAGGTGCTGCGTTTAAAAGGCAAAGGCCTGCCCGATGTGAACTCTTATGGCCGCGGCGATCTGCTGGTGGAAATAAGCGTTTATACGCCTACGCATTTAAGCCCCGAAGAGAAAAAAATGCTGGAGCAAATGAAAGAGTCGAAAAATTTTGAGCCTAATCCCAACAAAAAGGAAAAAGGATTTTTTGACCGCATGAAAGAGTATTTCGATTAACGTTATTTCAATAAAACCTTTGGGCTCTTGACTGCAAAGCAACAGCCCTGACGGTTTGAATTACACTATACAACACAATTCAATAAAAAAGGCGAACCAAAACGGTTCGCCTTTTTGTTTTTAATTTCTCCGGTTGCTTTGCGTTAACAACCACAAACCGGTTATGTGGCTGAAAACATACGTCCCGAAAAAAATAAACTACACATCTTATCTCGTTATTTTTCGGCTACTACCAGGCGTTTTGAGGCACTCAGCCTGCCATCGGCAATAATGGAATAGATATAAACACCGGCCGCCAGCTTTTCGGAAGTGATGGTGATGGCTGCCCGCTCTTTCTGATCAATAGGGAAGCTCGCCATTTGTTTTCCTGCCAGGTCGTACACGGCAATATAGGCATTGGATATGCCCGAAGGAATGGCATATTCTATTACCGCTTCGTGGCTGAACGGATTGGGCCGGTTTTGCGATAAGGTAAAGCCGGGCTCTGCATGCCCTGTGGTATTAATACCGGTGGCAGCCGACGAGTTTTGAGTTAGGTACTCCACCTGCTGCTGCAGTTTTTCAATTTGCTGCTGCTGCTCCTGCATGCCTTTTGTGAGCAGGGCTATAAACCCATTGTAATTCAGACCCAGCGCTTCTTTGGCTGGAATTATTTCCTTTCCCATCTCGTCCAGCTTGGCAGGATGAATCACTGCTTTGGTGAATTCGGGGATCAGCTGCTGAACTTCCTGCGCAATAAAGCCATACTGTTTTTCGGCAGGCAAAACAATTCCCGGATTTTCTTCTATTCTGAAAAGATAAGTGACAGGATTCAGCTTGCTGATCAGCGTTAATGAGTTATTAATTCCAACGATGTCTTTTTTCATTCGTTTGTCTGAAAAATAATAACCTGCGGATGTGGTAACCACGTCGCCATTAAAAAATCCGGCATAGTTAGGCCCTATGCCCCCGGTTGAGTTTCCAAACACACTTGCATAAATTCCATAGTTAACACCTCCGCCATTGGGATTGTTGATCTCTGCATAAACGGCATGGCTGGCTGCTCCCGGCGATGCGGTAGCCTGGAAAAATCCACCGCGATTATTGGTAGGGCCTCCGGCTGTTCCGCTTATACCCACAGCGGCACCGGTTCCTGACGCTTCTCCGCGAATGGCACTGTTTGACCCGACAACAAGAAGTTTATTATTCGCCGGTACTACGGTGCCAATACCTACGTTTCCCGTTTGACTTTGAATAAACAAGCGGTTAGCCGCAGATGACTCCTCGTATATTAGAAAATGTCCTGCTCCCTGTGCATTTCCATTGCCGAGCGAATAAAGCGCCCAATCACGTCCGCCAGCCGATTGATTATTTAAAAGCAGCCTGCAGCCTCCATTAAATGTTTGACTGATTCTTAAACCTCGATTGGAAACACTGGTAGCAATATGCAACTTTTCGACAGGAACTGTTCCGATACCAATATCGCTGAGTGTTGAATTAGCCCCTGTTGCATTGTCCCATTGCGCATAGGCACTGCCTGCAAAGGCTAAAAAAGCTGTGAAGATTGATTTTGTTTTCATGATGTTAAGATTTTACGGTTCCTACTTTTGTTTTAAGCGTTTGTTCGGATTAGTCCGCTTTTGTTTTAAAGCCTGCTTCGGTAGTATACAAAATTCAAACTGCCTTGCTATCATCAACTAAATACACACTGAGGCAAGCTTGCGCATGCAACAAAAATGCCTTAACTATATTTACTTAATTTACTGCCAATTGAATCTGGCACTACTCAGGCCTGTGTCATCGTTATGCCGTGATGCCCAGCGCTGGTGATCATCCGTACATGCTCAGGGTGAAGCAGGGTGCTAAGTTAAATACCGCATCAGCCCCTTGTCAATCCGTAAAACTACTTAGTCAATTTTACACTAGTTAACAGGATTTTATGCAGCCACAAACCCATTGAAAAAAACGCTTTTTAATTAAACCCATACGTTTAACATAACTAAAACGATAAACTCAAATAAAAAAAGCGACCACCAGGATCGCCTTTTGTTTAACAAGTTTTCGGAAGTTAATTATTTCTCCAGGATCATAAATTCGGTGCGCCGGTTTTTTGCCCGGCCTTCCTCGGTTTTATTATCAGCAATGGGCTGCGACTGGCCAAAACCTTTGGCCGTGATGCGCTTACCGCTGATACCCAGCTCCTCGAGCACCGCTTTCACCGAAAAGGCACGGTTGTTACTCAGGGCTTCATTGTCTTTGGGGTTACCCACGTTATCGGTATGACCCTGGATCTCCACCTTTATGCCCGGGTTTAATTTAAGGTACTGTGCAAAGCCTTCAATCACAATGCGGCTTTCGGGTTTCAGCTCCGCACTGTTGGTGTTATAAAAAATGTTGTTTATCACAAAACTTTTTCCTGCCTTGGCTTCTATCACCTCCAGGTCTATTTTTTTGGGTGGCGCACTGGCGGGCAATTCTTTGGTGGCCACCACTTTTGAACTGAATGCATAGTTATCCTTTTTTACAGTGATCAGGTACTCGTCTTTTTTCTTCAGGCTGATAGCGGCCATATAGCTGCCGTTGCTGCTATCCACCACAGCATGGGTAACCTGCTTGGTGCGGGTGTTCTGAATTTCTATTTCGGCGTGAAACACCTGGTTGCCCTCGTTGTCTTTTACATCGCCGGTAATAAAGGCCACTTCCTGCGGCCGGGCCTCTTTGTACAGCTCAAACATATACAGGTCGTAACGCCCCACGCCCTTGCCCCTGATCTTAGGATCGTCGAAGCTGAAAAAATATCCCGAGCGGGTATCCTTACTCACAAAAAAGCCCGTATCGTCTGTTGCGCCGTTTATGGGCGAACCAATGTTCTCCGGCTCTTCCCATTCGCCTTTATCGTTTTTGCGCACGTAAAAAATGTCGTAACCACCAAAACCGTAATGAAAGTCGCTGCTGAAATACAGGGTTTCGCTGTCGCTGTGTATAAACGGTGTTTTTTCGTTGCCCTTTGTGTTTATTTTCGGTCCCAGGTTTTGCGGAGCGCCCCACTGGCCGGTTTGCGGATTTTTATAGGTCACATAAAGGTCTATTCCACCATAGCCGCCCGGGCGGTCGCTGGCAAAATAAAGCGTCAGGCCATCGGCGGCAATGGTGGGCTGGCTGTCCCAATACACCGGATGGTTTACATTGGGGCTTAATTTGCGAAGGGGGCTCCATTCACCGTTTTGCTCATCGCTTACATAAAGATCGCAATTGGGCTGATCGCCGCCTTCCTGCCGCATCATGGCAAAATACAGGTGCTTGTTGTCGATGGAAATGGTGCAGCCGCCCTGGTTATCATCGCTGGCGTTGAAGGGATACATCATGGCTTCGCCCGTATTAAAAGTGCCTGTTTTATCGCGCTCAGCCACCATAAACATTTCTTTTTCCTTATCGCTGGCATAAACTTTGTTCTTATCCATCACTGCCACACGGCGCACAAAGTAGCAGCTCTTATCATCCGGCGAAATATAAGCCAGGTACTCGTCGCGCTCGGTAGATACCCCGCGCACCACCCTGGGATCGAACTGCACGCCTTTTTTCAGGCTGCTTTCTTTTTTTATGGATTTGAGCATTTCCTTGGCCTGGGCAATTTCCTCGTTATAATCCTTTGCAAATTTTTTATCGTCGTCGTCCTTAAAATCAACAAATTTTTTGAGGTACTTCACTGCCGAATCGTTTTTTACCTGCTCATAATAATCAAAACCAATATAATAATATGGTTCGCTGTGCACTTGTGGACAAGAAGCAATGGCTTTTAAAAAGAAAGGGACGGCCGGTGTAAACGGCTGGCTTTCGAGCTTGCAGCGCACCACAATTTCGAGACCCACCGCCAGGTTGGCTTCTGCAAATTCGGGCTCCAGCTGCAGGGCTTTCGATAAATACTCAAGACGTTCGGGCTTTTTGTATTTCTTTTTGTCTCTGCCTTTTTCGTAATACGACAGTGCTTTTTTATCAGAGATCTCGTTACAAAGCTTGCCGGGCCCTTTGTCATCATCATCCTGGGCATAAAAAGAAAACGAAGCCGCAAAAAGCGGGATAAAAAAAAGGAGTTTGCGCATACTGATTTTTATATAACCAAAAATAGGTGGATTAGATACACAAATTTACCGGTATTACCGCTGGTTGTTTACGCCTGCCTGTTAAAAAGCCCTAACAATTGTTTATAAGATTGACCCTTACCCGGCTGCCAAACAAATACATTTACCTAAAAATACATTCAACCCCATGGAAATCATTTCAAAATTCTGGTGGATCCTTATCCCCGTGCTTTTGCTTATTTTTTACAAGCTGGTATTCAGGCTGTTTGGCATCATTATTATTCCTGAAGACAAGATTGGCCTGGTAACCAAAAAATTTGTGTTGTTTGGCAAAGCCGAGCTGCCCCCGGGCCGTATCATTGCGGTGCAGGGCGAAGCGGGTTTCCAGGCGCAAACGCTGGCTCCCGGCATTTATTTCTGGAAATGGATCTGGCAGTTTGAGATCACCCTACAATCGCTCACTGTTATTCCGCAGGGCAAAATAGGTCTGCTGGTGGCCAAAGACGGGAAAGAGCTGGCCACCGGCCACATTCTGGCCCGCAAGGTGGAGTGCGACGGTTTTCAGGACGCAGTGGCTTTTTTAAATAATGGCGGCAGCAAAGGCCGCCAGAGCGCTTACATTACAGCAGGCACTTATCGCATCAACACTTTTTTGTTTGAGATTTTTACTGTGGATATGTTTACCGTGAATGAAAACATGGTAGGTGTTGTTACTACGCTCGACGGTTCGCAGATAGAGGAAGGCAACATTGCCGGTAAAAATGTGGAGAAACACAATAATTTCCAGGACGGCGATGCATTTCTTTCCAACGGCGGTAATAAAGGCTTGCAGCCGCAGGTGATCCTGGCCGGCTCGTATTACCTCAACCCCTGGTTTGCGGTAGTAGAACAGATAAAAATGACCGAGATCCCGATCGGATCGGTGGGTGTGGTAATTTCCTATGTGGGCACCGAAGGCAAAGACCTGAGCGGGGCCGAATTTAAGCACGGCAACATTGTGAGCCGCGGCGAAAAAGGCGTGTGGGCCGAACCGCTGGGCCCCGGCAAGTATCCTATAAACACTTATATTATGCGCGTGGAACTGGTGCCCACTACCAACCTGGTGCTCAACTGGGCCAATGCGCGCAGCGAGGCGCATCAACTGGATAAACATCTTTCTACCATTACCGTGCGCAGCCGCGATGGCTTCCCTTTTAATCTTGATGTATCGCAGATCATTCACATACCTACCACCGAAGCGCCAAAAGTAATTGCACGTTTTGGAAATATGATCAACCTCGTAGGCCAGGTGCTGGAGCCTACCATTGGCAACTACTTCCGCAACTCGGCCCAGGACAGCGATGTGATCGCTTTTTTGAGCTCGCGCAAAGAGCGGCAGGACGCCGCCAAAAAACGCATCAGCGAAGTGCTCGATCAATACAACGTAAACGGTGTGGACACGCTGATAGGCGATATTGTGCCGCCGGAAAGCCTGATGAAAACACTCACCGACCGTAAAATTGCCGAAGAGCAGAACACTACGTTTGAAACACAAAAACGTGCAGAGATCACCCGGCAAACACTTGAGAAAGAAACAGCCGTGGCCGACATGCAGAAAGAAATTGTAAAAGCCGACCAGGGGGTGTTGATTGCCGAGCGTATTGCCGATGCAGCTGTAAAAAAAGCAACGGGTGAGGCCAGCGGGGTGAAAATTGCTTCGGTGGCAGAAGCCGATCGCTTAAAAATAATTGCTGGTGCAGAAGCCGAGCGCACCAAGGTAACTGCCAATGCCGAAGCCGAAAAAATTAAAGCCCTGGCCAGCGCCGAAGCCGAAAAAATATCGGTGACCGGTAACGCGGAAGCCGAAAAAATCCTGGCGATTGGTAAATCAAACGCAGAGGCGTACAAACTTTCGGTGAGCGCCATGGGTGGCGATAACTTTACCAAGCTGAAAGTAACCGAAGCCATTGGCAAGGAAAAAATAAAAGTGATCCCCGAAATACTGATTGCCGGCAGCGATGGCAGCAACGGCCCTATCAGCGGGCTGCTGGGCCTGCAATTGCTGGATGGCATGGTGGAGCGGAACAAAATGAAAGATAAGGGAGAAGAGAATAAAAATCAATAAGCGGCTGATTTTAGGGACCATTTTTTGATGGGTGCAGACAAAGCTGATGCACGGTCATTGTCTCGGCAGGATTTGCTGCACACCATCTTACTTTGTTACTTTTTTGAAAAGAGAGGATTTTGTAATAATTTCTTACACTACGTACATCACGCAGTTTAAGTTTTCCCGATTGGTATTTTCTAAAATGTTAACAGATGTTAAGAGGAACTAAATCATTTAGGGCATAACGCCTGAAACTCCCTGTTTAAGCGGGTTTCATGGGCACTCAAAAGATAATCACAAGTGTTTAACGGTGTTTGAGCCTTTGTTTATAAGGTGTTAGTCGAAATTCAATAACCTTTGTGGTTATCCACCGTACAACTAAGCAACTAATAAACCAATTTTGTTGCAACAGAAAGTTTTATCTAAAAAATGTACCAATGAAAACAAACTTTACCCTTTTATTGCTTCTTTCACTTTTTGGAACCTGCCATAAAACCTTTGCCCAGGATAAGCAGATCCTGAGCGAACTGGATAAAAAGAAACCTGCCGAAGAAAAAAAATCAGTGACCATTACTCCCCGGCCTGCCGGCACTGCTGAAAAAGCAGAAAAAACAAGCGCTGCCACCTTTGATATGAAAGCGCATACCGACTCCCTCAACCAACTGCAAAAAAAATCGGAAGAGCTCGTTACCATGGCTCAAAAAGTGAGGAACGATTCGAAAGGCAAAAACGAGTCGGTGAAAAAGCTGCTTCTTTCAGAAGCCAGCAATCTCGACAAACAATCGCAAATGGTGCAAATTGCCGCTTCCGAGCTTTCGGCCCGCATCAGCAATTATAAATTTAACCAGAACAAAACAGCCATTAAAGGTTATGTAAATAAAACCGGCGAAGACAATGTGCCGGTGTATACCAAAAACCTGATCTTTGACTCGGAAAAAATTATGCGCCTGGCCAAGGAAATGCGGGAAGAAGCCAACGCCCAGCCCAACCTGGCCTCAAAACTGGGCACCATGGGCAATGCCGAGGAGCAGGAAGCCATGGCGCTGAGCAAGCAGGTGGAAGCCCTTACCCAGCTGGAAAGGGCGAGCCAGGGCGCCATCAGCAGCCACTAAAATTACCGCGCACTGCTTACAGATACATGCAATGGGTTGCTTCGGCAACCCATTTTTTATGCATTTATCTTCTGTATCTTTTACATTAAGGATGTTTGGAGTTTAAGCTTATATTTCTCTACTTTTGAACTCATTACACCCCGAATTTTGATGCCGGCCACGCTACGAAATATTTGTTTTCTTTTATTCCTGAGCCTGTTTGTTTTTGCAGGCAGGGCAATACTTGTTACACCCGTAATAACAGGTGCTGCCAAAGCGAAGGGCTACGAAGTAAAAACAGCAAAAAAGCAACTGAGCGCCAACAGGCAGCACAAACACACATTTAAATTACAGCATAAGCCCAAAGGCACCGAGGTGCTTGTTCCCCATTTGACGAAACACACCTTCCGTCAATTTTTTACATCCCATAGCGTCCGCCTCTTAGCCGCGAAACAGCCATTTTATTTTTACTTCAGTTACACTCCCGGTAAAAGAGGACCTCCCCGCGTTCCCTACCAGTCCCTCGTATAAGCTTGCCGCGCATTTTGTGCCGTGGCAGGTAATTTGATTATTCTATTTCTTTTAATCTGATCATTTTTACCCATGAGAAAAAACAACGTATTAAACAACGGCATTCCCGTTTCGGTTTCATTAAACCCGGCTCTGGAAGCTGAAAACTTTTCGCCAAAAAAAAATTATAATCAAAAGCGCCTGCTCACCATTGCCTGCCTGTCGGTGCTGGTGGCGGTATGCGTAAGCTTTATTGCAAAAGCGCTGGTTTACCTGATTGATTTTTTCACCAACCTCGCTTTTTTCGGGCAGCTGTCTGTAATGCCTTCAAGCCCTGCAAATAATGCTTATGGAATTTGGGTTATTGTTGTGCCTGCTATTGGCGGGCTTATTGTGGGGCTTATGGCTTATTACGGATCAAAGGCCATTCGCGGCCATGGCATCCCCGAGGCCATGGAGCAGATACTAACCAACCAAAGCCGGATAAAACCTGCCATTACGTATTTAAAGCCATTGTCGGCGGCCATTTCTATTGGTACGGGCGGCCCCTTTGGCGCCGAAGGCCCCATTATTGCCACCGGCGGTGCCCTGGGCTCCACGTTTGGGCAGCTGCTTAAAATAACACACAACGAGCGCAAAATTCTGCTGGCTGCTGGTGCCACGGCCGGCATGTCGGCTATTTTTGGCAGCCCCATCGCTGCTATTTTTTTAGCCATCGAGCTGCTGCTGTTCGAATTCTCTCCCCGCTCGTTTATTCCGGTGGCGCTGTCCTGCATTACCGGTGCCGCCGGCCACCACCTGCTGTTTGAAGAGGGCTTTGTTTTTTCCATCCCCATTGCGCTTTCTGTTCCTTCCAATACGGCGCTTATCGTTTACAGTTTTTTAGGCGTTGTGATCGGGTTGCTGTCGGTGCTGGTTACAAAAATTGTTTATTGGATAGAAGACGGGTTTGAGCGCCTGCCGGTGCACTGGACCCTATGGCCGGCCATGGGTGGATTGGCTGTGGGTGTGATCGGGTATTTTAATCCGCGCACGCTGGGCGTTGGTTACACAAATATTACGGATGTGCTTTCAAATACATTGCCCATCCAGGCAGTGCTTTCGCTGTGCCTTCTCAAATTTGTTTCCTGGGCCATTTCGCTGGGCAGCGGCACATCGGGCGGCACCCTAGCTCCTTTATTAACCATTGGCGGTGCTACCGGCGCCCTGCTGGGCCATGCGCTGCTCCTCTATTTTCCCGGCACAGGCATCAGTATTCCAATGGCGGCATTAATAGGCATGTCGGCTATGTTTGCCGGCGCTTCGCGTGCTTTTCTCACCTCCATTGTTTTTGCGCTCGAAACCACCGGCCAGGTAAATGCTTTGCTGCCCCTGCTGGCCTCGTGTACCGCGGCCTATTTTATCTCTTATTTTATTATGGAAAATACCATTATGACAGAAAAAATTGCACGCCGGGGCGTTAAAA
This sequence comes from Bacteroidia bacterium, assembly GCA_044221905.1. Classification (GTDB taxonomy): domain Bacteria; phylum Bacteroidota; class Bacteroidia; order B-17B0; family Aurantibacillaceae; genus Aurantibacillus. Next base: position 295,112 of record JBGAOE010000006.1, on the reverse strand, counting down.
CGCCACAGTCATATGAAGCCGACCTGCTTGAAAAAACAACGGTGGAACAGGCCGTAAGCAACGAAGGGGTTATTATCGGTGCAGAAAATACCATTGAAGAGGTAAGAAACTGGCTGCAACAGGAGCCTAATTACCAGAGCAATTATTACATTATTACCGACACTGCCGGCAATTACAAAGGCATTTTAAGCTCCTCCAGCCTGTTCAGCCAGCATCATTTGCCCAGCCAGTTAATCGGCTCGCTGATCCGGCGCAGCGAAATTTACGTGCGGCCAGGCAATTCGCTTCGCTTTGCCATCGAAACCATGGCTAAAGAGAACATTGATGTGCTGCCCGTTATTTCGAAAACCAGCAACCGCGTGAGCGGCATTTTGTCGTACCACGACATTATATCGGTGTTTAAAAGCGGAGCCGAAGAGCACGAAAAAAAATCGCCCGATATTTCTTTAAAAATAAATGCGCTTAGAGTATTTTTGCGGGGACAAAAAAAATAAGCCGTGCGGGGTAAGCGTGCTGCACATAAATCAAAGATATGCCCATTGAGAAACTAAAAAGAAATTACAGGAAGGTAAAATACGTGTTGTACCGCGAAACGCTGATTGACACCCGCGAGCACATCATCACGTTTTTGGGCGCTTTTTGCGGCATTGGGCTGGTTGGTTTTCTCAACAGCCGCTACCTGGTGTTAAGCGACAACCTGTTTTTGATCGGCTCTTTCGGTGCCTCGTCCGTTCTTATTTACGGCATTATTAACAGCCCGCTGGCGCAGCCCCGCAACCTTATCGGCGGCCACCTGGTGTGCGCCATCACGGGTGTTACCGTGCACCAGCTCATTCCCACCGAAACCTGGCTGGCAGCCGCGTTGGCCGTGGCTCTATCGATCGTTCTGATGCAGATCACCAAAACCCTGCACCCGCCGGGTGGTGCCACGGCTTTGATTGCCAACATTGGCAGTGAAAAAATAAGGGCGCTGGGGTATGTGTATGTGATCTCACCGGTATTATCGGGCGTTTTGATCTTATTTGTGGTGGCGCTTTTATTCAATAACATTACGCCCAACCGCACCTATCCCATGAAACGGCGTAAACCGGCCTTCCGGTTTAAAAAGTAATGTTGTATTCATAAATAATGCGTTAAATTTATCTGCCGGACAAAAGCAGTATCATTTTTATAACCTTTATGATTAGTTATAAATCAAAGCCTCTAAAAATTAAAATAACATCTGTTATATTTTTCATTTTACTGCTTTTTGGTTGTAAAAAAGCAGATCCTCCTATTTCCGGCAGCATGTCTATACCTATATTCCCTGATAAGGATTTTTCGGGTTATTTTACGTTCGCCATCAGAGAAACATATGATCATGGCACTGTTACTATTGACAGTCTTGTTGCGGCAGGCTTTGCCTTTAACCAGGTTTACGGGGACACTGTATATATCGGTAAAATAACCGTCAACAATAATCCTTTAAAATACGGCCCAAAGGCTACATATCGAGGTACATATTATGTAAATAAGCAAGACAGCGCCTTCATTCATAGCAGCGGCGACTCTGCCAACCATGTTGGAGGATTTGATTGTTTTTATAAACCTAAATACCCCTATTACCCCACATTTGATGGACTGCCCGACACCTGCTGGAAATCTAAAGGTCTGCGTTTTTCTACCGGAGACTTTAGCAGTATTTCCAATAACGCTCTTTTTGTGTATATATTTCCGGACGATTCAACGGAATACCTTCCATTCCTACACCCTGCAACCCGGTCCAGCCGTGAGTTTTATTTTCCTCCCGATGAGCTTTATGCCCTCAAAGTAGGAAGAAAGTTTAGGTTGGCTTGCTTGGTTGAGGAATTTAAAAGGGTTAAAATTGGAAAGGCAGAAATTACTTTATCGACTCAGATTATCCACCGAAAAAGGATCTTTTTAAAAGACTAGTCTCTTAGTTTTTTACCTCTGAAGATAATTGAGTGTTTCGATAATCAATAATGGTTTCATTTGCCTGTTATTTAAGCATTTCATAATAATTCTTTATCTTTAGTCTCTTAATTTTAGGTATGAAAATTTCAGTTAACTGGCTTAAAACCCTTATTAATAAAGATATTCCGGCGGCAGCCATTGCCGACCTGCTCACGGCCTCGGGCCTCGAAGTGGAAGGCACCGAAACGTCCGAAAGCGTGAAGGGAGGATTAAAAGGCCTGGTGGTTGGGCATGTGCTGGAATGCGGCAAACACCCTGATGCCGACCGGCTGAGCCTTACTAAGGTGGATATTGGAAGCGGCGAGCCGCTCTCGATTGTATGCGGTGCGCCCAATGTGGCAGCAGGACAAAAAGTGATAGTGGCCACCATTGGTGCTAAATTATACCCTACGGAGGGCGAGCCGTTTGAAATTAAAAAATCGAAAATACGCGGTGCGGCCAGCGAAGGCATGATTTGCGCCGAAGACGAAATAGGCCTTGGTAAAAGCCATGCCGGCATTATGGTGCTGCCCGGCGATACGCCGGCCGGTATGGCCGCGGCTGATTATTTCAAGCTGGAGAGCGACACCATTCTGGAAATAGGGTTGACGCCCAACCGGAGCGATGCCGCCTCGCACCTGGGCGTGGCCAGAGACCTGGTGGCGCTGATGAATACGCATGCGGAGATTCCTGACAAAGTGATTTCACTGCTGGAAGGAAAAGACTTTGAGATAAAATTGGCTGGCCTGCAAAATTTGCCGGATCCCACCAACCTGAACACGGTGCAGGTTATTGTTGAAAACAACGAAGCCTGCAAGCGTTACTCGGGCCTGGTAATCACAGGCATTCAGGTAACCGAAAGTCCTGAGTGGATGAAGAACCGCCTGCGCGCCATTGGGGTAAGGCCCATTAACAACGTGGTGGACATCACCAATTTTGTACTGCATGAGCTGGGGCAGCCTTTGCACGCCTTTGACCTGGATAAAATAAAAGGCAATAAGATTGTAGTGCGCAACGCCCTGGATGGTGAGAAATTCACGACGCTTGACGATGTGCAACGCAGCCTGCACAGCAACGACCTGATGATATGCAACGACACGGAGCCCATGTGCCTGGCGGGTATTTTTGGCGGTGCCCAAAGCGGTGTGAGCGAAAAAACCACCGGCATATTTTTGGAAGCCGCTTATTTTGATGCCGGTTACATACGCCGCAGCTCGAAACAACACGGCTTAAAAACCGATGCTTCGTTCCGTTTTGAAAGAGGCACCGATCCCGATATGACGGTGACCGCGCTGATCCGTGCCGCCAACCTGGTGATGGAGCTGGCCGGCGGTACGCTGAGTATGGGCATTACCGATGTGTACCCCGAAAAATTAGAGCCTTACAAAGTGGCTTTCTCATATTCCAATTGCACCGAATTAATTGGAAAAGAAATTGACCGGCAGGTGATCAAATCCATTATTCAAAGCCTTGGTATTAAAATCGAAACCGAAGGCTCTGACGGGCTGCTGCTGTCGGTGCCGCGTTTCAGAACCGACGTAACCCGCGAGGTGGACGTGATTGAAGACGTGATGCGCATATACGGCTACAACAACGTGGAGGTGAGCAAAGCCATCACCTACACAGCCTTTAACGAGGATAAAAATTTTGACGTGGCACTCGAAAACCAGGCTGGCGGCCTGCTGGAAGGCTTTGGATTTAACGAGATCATGAGCCTTTCGCTTACGAAGGAAACCTATTACCCGGCTGAAAACAACCTGGTGAAAATGGTAAACCCGCTGAGTAACGACCTGAGTGTGATGCGCGCCGACATGCTTTACAGCGGCCTGGAAGCGATTACTTATAACATTAACCGCCGCAACAACGATCTTAAATTATTTGAGATAGGCAAAGTATATGGTACCAAAGGCGAGCATGCTTATGAAGAGCGCCGGCAGATCAGTATTTTTGTGAGCGGCCGGGTATTTCCCGAAAACCCTTACCACCTCAACCATCCGGCCGATTTTTCTTTCCTGAAAGCAGCGGTGGAGCAGCTGCTTAAAAAATGCGGCATTGATCAGTGCAAAAGCGTTGAAAGCGCTTATGTAAATTTTGAGAGTGGGTTGAGCCTGCAGCTCAACGGAAAAATAGTGGGCGAGCTGGGCCTGGTATCCAAAGCGCAGCTTAAAAAATTTGACATTGCCCAGCCGGTTTATTATGCCAGCCTCCATTGGGATGTACTGGTAAAAGCGCTGTCCAAACAAAAAGTGCAGTTCAGCGAGATCAGCAAATTTCCTGCTGTGCGGCGCGACCTGGCATTGCTGATAGATAAAAGTGTAAGCTACCGCCAGATTGAAGAGCTGGCGCTGGCCACCGAAAAAAAATTCCTGAAAGAAGTAAACCTTTTTGACATTTATGAAGGCGAAAAGCTGGGCAACAAAAAATCGTATGCCGTAAGCTTTACCTTAATGAACCAGGAGGCGACTCTTACTGATAAACAGATAGAGGGTGTGATGGAAAAATTAATTTCCAATTATAAAGAAAAACTGGGCGCAGAGCTTCGCTGATGCTGAACACTTTTTTTAAAGATCTGAAGGTGGTGGAGCTGGCAGGAGTGCTGGCTGGGCCGAGTGTTGGTTATTTTTTTGCCGAGCTGGGCGCACAGGTGATCAAGGTGGAAAACCCGAAAACAAACGGCGATGTGACCCGGAGCTGGAAACTGAAATCAGAAAACCCAAAAGACCCGACCAGCGCTTATTTCTGGAGCATCAATGCACAAAAGGAATTTGTATCGCTTGATATTACGCAACCTGCGCAGCTTAAAAAGCTATATACAATTATTGAAAGCGCCGATATTGTGATAACCAATTACAAAGCCGGCGACGATACAAAACTGAAAGTGGACTACCCTACTCTTTCGGCATTAAACCCGCGGTTGATCGTAGCTTCTATTAACGGCTTTGGTCACGATTCGCCGCGCACAGCCTACGACCTGATATTACAGGCTGAAAGCGGCTTTATGTATATGAACGGCGAGGCCAACGGCAAGCCGGTAAAAATGCCCGTGGCGCTGATAGACCTGCTGGCCGGGCACCAGTTAAAAGAGGCCATACTCATTGCCCTGCTCAACCGCTCTAAAACCGGCAAAGGCTGCTGGGTGTCGGTATCGTTGTTTGACAGCGCCATTGCCTCGCTGGCCAACCAGGCCACTAACTGGCTGATTGCGCACGAGCTACCAAAAGCCATGGGCAGCATACATCCCAACATTGCACCTTATGGCGAGCTGTTTGAAACCAAAGATAACCAACTGGTAACATTTGCCATTGGGAGCAACAAACAGTTTAAAGCCTTGTGCGAGCTCATCGAATTTCCGGGGCTTGCAGGCGATCCCAAATACGCCACCAATCACCTGCGCGTAAACAACCGTACGCAGCTTTATGCGGTATTGTACGATTACATTAAACAATATTCCTTTAAGGATCTGTACCGGCTATGCCTGGAGCTGGAAATTCCTGTGGGCAAGATCCGTAATTTGAAAGAGGTGTTTGAGCTGCCGGAAGCAAAACACATGCTGCGCACATTTTCCTCCGATAAAAAAGAGAACCAGGTTGTTTCAGGCATCGCCTTTAAATTCACCGAATAATGCAACCCGTTAAAATTGCCAACACCAGTGCCCAGCTCAACGCCATTTTGCAATTGCGCTATGCCGTGCTGCGTGCGCCCTGGAATCAGCCTATTGAAACCGCTACCGACACCTTAGAATCTGCCAGTATTAATGCGTTTATAGAAAACATAGATGGCCAGGCCATTGCCTGTGGCCGGCTGCAGGAAAATGAACATAAAACAGGGCAGATCCGCTTTATGGCGGTTGACCCGGCTTACCAGGGCCAGGGGCTCGGAAAAAAAATACTTGTTGCCCTGGAAGGTCAGGCACATCAATTAAACCTTATAAAAATTGAATTACAGGCCCGCGAGAACGCTGTTGAGTTTTATAAAAGCTGCGGTTACACGGTGAAAGAAAAATCGTTTTTACTTTGGGGGCAGATACAGCATTACCTGATGGAAAAAGAAATGTAATTTCTTTACGCCATTAATCCCAGAAGTGCCACTTAGGGCGCCAGTAATCTACCAGGCTTATCTCAAATTCTTTAATGGCAAACTGGTCTTTGCCTTTGTTCCATACATATACATTTAAATTGGAATGCCCTTTTGCATCGCGGTGGGTGGTGCCTATAAAATTGTCAACATACACAGTCACGCTCGAATCTGCATTTCTCACAAATTCACCGGTTTCTTTAGCGGTATAATTATAGGTTTTATTGGTATCAGCCGCCGTTACCGAAATGCAGGTGGCCAAACTACCTGATAACGGGACACGCAGGGGCCTATATCTTGCTTTTACCAGCACCACTTGTCCTTCGCTTAACGCTACATCCGAATAGCCGGCCCGGGCATCAAACGGAAATTCGTCGGCAGCATTTACAGGCATATAAAACGCACTGAGCGGAATCATCTTATCCTGGATTTTTTCATAGGAAAAATTTTCATGATCGGCCACGGTAGAATGTTTGAGCACAGGGTCGTTTTCTACCGCTCTTGCTTTATCCTGCGGGTTTTTTGAATACAATTTGTAATTGATGCCCTGGGTTTGGGTATTTTCAACCAGGTACGGAAAATACTTGGCAGCTACGGCCTGTTGTGCCGGCATAGACGAGGCCAGCGCCAGGTAGTTACACCGCAGGCCAGCTACAAAATGAGCAAAGGCCCGCATGGATCGGGTAACGGAATCGGATGAAATGCTGCATGCAAACCGGGTTCCATATTTTTTAAAATAAATGCTTTTCATAAACGCATCCGCGTCAAAAAAAACGGGATATACGGCCAGGTCGCCGTAGAGCTGTTTGTAATATGCCGTGCGCTCAAACTGGTATTCGAACACTGTTTTTACAGCCTGGCTGTAATATTCTTTTTTAATATAGGTTTTATAAATAAGCGTGCCGCAAAGAATGAGCAAAGCTCCATAAAAAAACCAGCTGTTCTTAAATTGCATCAAAGAAGCTATGAGCAAAACCAGGCCCACGGCCGAAAACAGCATCACCGAATTTTGAAACACCGGGGCTCTGAAAATGGAATAAAAATAAATAACCGAAAAGTTTACCAAAAAAATAAGAAGCAGGAACATTTGTTTTTTTGTAACGCGCACACCCCTGTTCAACAAAGCGGCAGCAGCGATCAGGATAAAAAAAACGATCCAGGTTTTGCCGGTACCCAGCAGCACTTTTAAAAAATCAAAAAGGGCGCTTTTCTCCGGCGGTGGCAGCCATCCATCCTGGTCAAAGCCAATACCGCCCACCTTAAGCTGGTATAAAGTAACCGGCAAATGCGGCAGATAGCAGAGTATCACTAAAGCGCAGGTGATCAAAAAAGGCTTGCGGTTTGTTTTGTTCAGAAAAAAAACACCTGAGGCACATACCGTTAAGGCAAACAGGGCATTGAGATGTTGGTTGAGCGCACACAGCCATGCAAAAAAGCCCAGGAAAAAATAGTTAGAGATTTTGTTATTGCCCGAAAAGAAAATCTCGAAAAAATAAAACAACAGGGCCACGCTTAAAAATACGCCGGCCACATACATACGCGCAATGGGGGCGTAAAACACAAAAATGAGCGAAAAGGAAAGAATGGCCGCAGCATATACCCCCGCCTGCTTTGAAAAATGGCGCAGGCATAAGCAATAAGCATAAACAATGGCACCAAAACCCATCAGCAAAAAAGGAAGCTTGATGATCCAGTTGGCGTAGCCAAACAGCTTGGCCAGGCAAAAGATCAGGAGCTGGATCAAGGCCGGGTGCGTATCGGTGGTTTTTACACCTTTTTCAATCAGGTCGTTAAAATTATCAAAGGTGGTACGCCCCAGGCCGCTCAGCTCATCGAGTGTAAACTGGTATTGAAAAAAAGGAACAAACCGGAGAACAAGGCAAAGCGCAAAAATAACCAGGAACAAACTATGCTCTTTTAAATGCCTCACGCTTGTTTTATTTAAATGAAAAGCCGGCATCAGCCAGCTTTAAATTGTTTGCAGTGTATTCAGTTAATATGCTATGCTGCATGTGTTTAGCTCACTTTCAGCATCCAGCCAAATTTATCGGCCGCTTTTCCTTTGCGAATGTTACGCAGCGTTTCATCTACCTTGTTGGAGAATTTGCGCTCGCTTACCGGCGGCAGGGCATGCTCTTTGCCTTCGTAGCCAATACCTATGATTTGGGCAATGGTGGCAGCAGTGCCGCAACCAAACACCTCTTTCAGAGTGCCATTTTCATAGGCCTCAAATACTTCTTTCATGCTCACCTTGCGCTCTTCCACTTTCATACCCCAGTCGCGGGCCAGATCCAGCACCGATTTGCGGGTTACTCCATCCAGGATGGTGTCGCTCAAGGCAGGTGTCAGCAAGGTATCGCCTATTACAAACATCACGTTCATGGTGCCGCTTTCTTCAAAATACTGGCGGGTGGCGCTGTCGGTCCAAATGACCTGCTGGTAGCCTTTTTGCTGGGCCAGCTTGGTAGGATACATGCTGCGGCCATAGTTGCCGGCCACCTTTACAAAACCTACACCGCCATGCACTGAGCGGAAATAGTCGGTTTCCACCAGCACTTTAATGGGCTCGCTGTAATATTTTCCTGCCGGGCAGGTAATGATAATAAATTTATAGGTGTCGCTGATCTTCACGCCAATGGCCTCATCGGTAGCAATCAGGAACGGGCGGATATACAGGCTGCCTGTTTCGCTGGAAGGCACCCACGACGCATCCAGGCGGATCAGCTCCATCAGGCCATTCATAAATAACTCTTCCGGCACTTCGGGCATGGCCATACGCTCGGCGCTTTTGTTCAACCGTTTAAAATTTTCGAGCGGGCGGAACAGCGATACCTCGCCGGCATCGTTTTTATAGGCTTTCATGCCTTCAAAAATAGCCTGGCCGTAGTGCAGCGCACTCATGGCATAGCTTAATGGAACACTGCCGTAGGGCGCAATGTAGGCTTTCTGCCATTTGCCGTCGGCATATTCGGCCACAAACATGTGGTCGCTGAAACATTTACCAAAAGGCACGTTGTTCACATCCTGCTCGCTGATGCGGCTCTTTTTGGTTTTCTCAATACTTATGTCAAAAGTGCTGGTCATAGCAATATTAGTTAGTTAACAAATAAAGGCATTTTTTTTCGAACCACAAATATTTTCATCGATTATTTGGCCCGGAATAGCTGTAAAAACGGCCAAAAGACAGAATTTAATGATTGTTAAATTCAACTAATTTTCGAATTTCAGCAGGGAAAGGTTTTCACCGTCAAAAACGGCATAAGTATAATAATGGATCCATTCGCCCAGGTTAATGTAACGGGCTTTCCCATCCACATCCAGGTCGAGCGGCAAATGCCGGTGGCCGAAGATAAAATAATCGACCTTATGATCTTTCAGATACTCCCTGCAAAAGAGATACAGCCATTCGTTTTCGGCACCTAAAAACTTCTCATCGCTGTCGCCCGTAATAATACGGCTGCGCTTGCTGCTGCGACGGGCAATGTAAAACGCCAGGTTGGGGTGCAGCCTGCTGAACAGCCACTGGCAAAGTTTGCTGGCAAAAATTTTCCGCAGCAGCTTATATCCCTTATCGCCCGGACCCAGGCCATCGCCATGGCCTACATAAAACACTTTGCCGTTAAAGGTCCGTGTAATGGGCTCATGGTTTACCGTTACATTCAGCTCTTCAATAAAATAATCCTTCATCCACAGGTCGTGGTTGCCCACAAAAAAATGCACCGGAATGCCCGCATCGGTTAATTCGGCTATTTTGCCCAGCAGGCGTACCGTGCCTTTAGGCACCGTATACTTATACTCGTACCAAAAATCGAAAATATCGCCCACCAGAAAAATTTCGGCAGCGTCGGCCTTAATACTGTCAAGCCAGCGGCAAATGCGCTTCTCACGCTCAAGGCTCTGCTCTATGCTGGGCACGCCTAAGTGAAAATCAGACGCGAAGTATATTTTTTTTGCACTCACTCTATAAAATTATTCTTTACAAAATTTTTCGGCGCAATTTTATTAATGCTGAAGGTAAACCGGATCCGGTTCACAAACTCTACCTGGTTAAGATCGAGCGTTTGCTTAATATCGTTGCTGTACGCCAAAGGTACGTATACTTCTATAATGTTCTTTAAGATACTGATATTAATGCCGGCATCCCATAGCACGTCATCTTTGCCGGCCAGGCCGCTGTCGTCGCAAATAACGGCATCGGCAAACACTTTTATGGGCAGCTTAAACACACGTGGCGACTTCAGATTCAGTGAAGCCATCCATTGATTGGCATAGCCAAACAGCATCGGCACTTTTAAATTACCATCCCGCTCGGCAAACTGGTTGTACCCAAACCCATTGTATTCGTTGCGCGCCGCAAAGTTCTCGTCAAACAGGTAATCGTCGCTTCCCTTATAACCGCCCGCCCTGAAGGAATAATACCCCCTCTCGCTGTCGTTGCCTGCAATAAAGCTCCCTGCAAAAGCCCTTACTTCTATAAAGTGTGTGCGGCTCACGGATATGTTGTAATCAAAGGTGGCGTACACCTTGGCCATGCTGGCCGTATGCTGCAGCTGCAACGCCAGTTTAAACGGATCGATTACCCGCTTGTTTTGCAGCGAATAGCTGAGCGTGTTTACAAACGAGTACACTGTTTCCTTATACAGGCCGGTGGCCGAAAAACTTTGGTACGCCATGGGCTTTACACTGTCGGTAAACAGGTTGGTGTTTGAATAGGTGATGAATTGCTGAACCGGTGAAGTGGCCTGTTTCTTTTTTATTTCGAATTGCAGGTAAGGTGCCACTTTGTAATAGTGAAGCAATAAATCGTTGTACGAGGTGCCAAACACAGTGTTCAGGTTTCCCGCTTTTGCCTGGTCGTAAGCAAAGGTTTTGCCTTTTACCCCAAGGGTAATTTGCCGCAAACCATGCTTGGGATAAAAGTTATAGTTAAGCTCAGCAAAGCCGGTTACCGAACGGCTGTTAAACGCATACATAGGCGCCAGCAGGTATTCAAATTTATTTTGATAAAACCCGTAGTTATGAATGGCTGCACCCAGCATAAAGCCGTTGTAGAAATTAGCGCCAAGTATGGGAAGATAATTCACCTGGGTTTTGCGCGGGTTTTCGTAGGCGCTCACAAAGCTCAGCTGCAGCGGCCTTGCCTTTTTAAACAGGCCATGCGCTTTTATATAATTGTTTTTTCGGTTAATATCCGGCATACGGTCAAGCCCGTCAATTTTAAAATAATCCACATCGGCCGCCGGGAAACCCACTTTGCGGGTTTTCTCAAAGCCGTTGTACCACGCATATCCCACCGGCTTATCATTCTTAAAACCATAAATGTTGTATGGCGTTACCACTCCCGTTTTGTTTTTCAGCTTCAGGGTAAAGCTGCCATCGCTGTTTTGCCTTACTTTTTTGATCTTGTAATCGATGTGGTCGGTGGATGATAAGAGGTAATTGTTGAACCAGGCCAGGTCCATACCGCTGAAATAACTCAGGGTATTTACAAGGTCCTTTGGTGTGGGATGCTTAAAGCGCGACTGTTCGTAATAAAACCGCATGGCTTTGTCAAAATTTTCCTCGCCCATGTAATCCATCAGGTAATCGAGCGCCAAGGGTGTTTTGCTGTAAATAATGCTTCCGTAATTAAACGTGGTATAATCCTGGGCCGGCAGGTCAAGGGGCTGATCGGTATGTGAGCGCTGCGACACGTAGTAGGCAAATTCCTTTTCGCGCCAGAAAGGGGTTTTATTAAACCGCAGTATTTTAAACGTGGAATCGCGGCCTATAAAATCGGTCAGTTTCCGGGTGGCATACTTGCTGCGGGCATAGCGCATTTCGTAAAAAGAGTTAATGCCCTCGTCCATGGCCGGATGGTCGCGCTCGTTGCTGCCAAGGATGCCGTAAAACCAGTTATGCCCCACCTCGTGGGTAATGGTAATGTCCAGGTCGGTTTTATTGTCCATGTCCCCTATCACGGTAATGTTGGGATATTCCATGCCTCCGCCGGCCATAATGGTGCCGTCAACAGCGGTTACGTGATTGTAAGGATAATCGCCGTTGAGGAACGAATAAAAAACCGTGGACTCATTGACATAGGTAATAGCATCGGCCCACAGCTCAAAATTTTTATTGGTAAAAAACACCCAGGTATCCACCGGGCGATGCGAAGAAGGCAGCTCTACCTGGTCGTGGATCACGTTAAAGCGCTTATCGGCAAACCAGGCAAAATCGTGCACGCGAAATTGTTTGAAACGCACCGTTTTCAATTTTTTGGAAGAGGGCGGAAAAGCCATGTCATCTTTGCGGTAATCTTTTTTATCGAGCCTCGCAAGGGTCTCAATTACCTTGTTATTGATAAAATTTTCTTCGGCCTCGGCATCTATTCTGTCGCCCGTGGCCGCCAGCAAATAGTTTTCGGGCAGGGTCACCGTTACGTCAAAACTTCCGAATTCGCTGTAAAATTCGCCCTGGTCGAGATAAGGCATGGGGTGCCAGCCCTCAGCGTCGAACACTGCGGGCTTTGGGTACCATTGCGTAATAAAGTACGCCTGCCCGGTGTGCCCCAGGCGCGAGAAGCGGGCATCGGGTATTTTTACAAAAAAGGGAGTTGTAATGGTGACGGTATCCAATGAGCGCAACGGCTGGTTGAGAAAAAGCTTTGCAATGTCCGGGTTGTTTTTATCCAGCTCCCATTTAACAGCCTGGCCGTTTACTTTAAAATCCAAACTGTCGATGTAGCCCCGGTCTTTTGGTTTTGAATAATACAACTGGGTGCGGCCCTGCCTCAAAAGCTGCTGTGCCAGTGCCGTGTGATGGTTTTTATACCCGTTGGGCCACAGGTGAAAATAAATAAACTCCAGCGCGCCCGATGAATTGTTGATGTACTGGATGCTTTCGCTGGCCGAAAGGCTGTGGGCCGTATCGTTGAGCTGCACATTTATTTTATAATTCACCTCCTGCTGAAAATACGGCTGCTGCGACAGAAGGTTGCCACAGATAAAAAAAAGCGCCATGCAAAATACAAAGCGCTGGTTTTTATAGAGGTTGATTATCATTATTAATTCAATACCTGGGCCAGTTTTTCTTCGAGTGCTGCCCCACGCAGGTTTTTAGCAATAATTTTTCCTTCGCGGTCAATCAGCACCGTGTAAGGAATCCCCTCAATGCTGTATAGCGGCACTACTGCACTGTTCCAATACTGCAGATCGCTTACCTGCGGCCAGGTCATTCCATCGTTTTTAATGGCTTCCAGCCATCTGCCGCGTTCCTTATCCAGCGAAACGCCATAAATCTCAAAGCCCTTGTTTTTAAATTTGGCATATGCTTTCACCACGTTAGGCATTTCCCTGCGGCAGGGGCCGCACCAGCTGGCCCAAAAATCAATCAACACCACTTTACCCCTCAGCGAGCTCAGGGCTATTTCCTTATTTTCGGGCGAAGGAAGCACGATTTCGGGAGCAGGCTGTCCTACTCCAGTAGCCAGCATTTTGCTGATCATTTCATGAAACATGATCACATTCCGGTCGCCGGAATATTTTTTACTCAGGCCAGCATCCAGGGCTTTGTATAAATCGGTGTACTTATCGGGCTCCAAGGTTTGTATGGCCATGAGCGAAGCATACTTATCCGTATTCTTACCGATCTTTTCCGCAATCTGGTTATTGTGAAACTTCATGATGTTGTTATAGGGCTCCTCAAATGTTTTGCTTACCGAGTCCATCATCACGCTGTCCATTTTGTGATTTTCCATAATAGCCTGAAAGGCTTTGGTGAGCGAGTCGAGGTGCATGTCGCGTTTTTTCGCCAGCTCGTTGTATTCTATAAACAGCAGCGATTCCGGCGATCCCTCCACCTTATAAGTGTTTCCGAGGTCTTTCAGGCTCCCGGTCACTTTTACCTTGTCGCTGCTGTCGAGCACCAGCATGGCAAAGTTTTGCTGCGAGGATTTGATGCGGTAAAAGCCAATGTGCGGCTGGTAGTTTTTAAATTCAAAATTACCCTGTTCGTCCGGCACGGTACTGTCTACCACCACCGGTTTGGGGCTGGCCAGCTTTTCGAGATAAATGGTTTCGCCTTTTGTATCGGTAAGGGTTCCTTTCAGCTCAAAAGCGCCGTTGTTTTTATCCTGTCCGCAGGAGGCCAGTAGCACAAGAGCTGCCGCGCCGATCATTAATTTATGCATGAGAGTTTATTTTTCGAGGGTTTCTTTAACCAGTTGGTTCAGCAGCTTGGGATCGGCCTTGCCTTTGCTCAGCTTCATTACTTCGCCCACAAACAAGCCCAGCAAGCCGGTTTTACCGTTTTTATATTCTTCAATTTTTTCCGGGAATTTTGCAAGCGCTTCGTTTACCAGCCCCTGCAGCTCGCCGCTGTTGCTGTTTTGGATCAGGTCGAGCTCTGCCGCCAGCTGCTCGGCATGTTTGGAAGGATTATTGACCAGCTCGGGGAACAGGCGCTGTGAAGCCGCTGCATTGCTCACTTTGCCGGCATCAATCAGGGCGATGATCTCCGCTATTTTTTCGGGGGCCAGTGTAAATTCAGAAAAAGCCAGCGCCTGCTCATTGATATAGGCCTTTACAGGGCCCATCAGCCAGTTGGCAGCGCTTTTATAATTAGGCGTAAATTTTACCAGCCGGTCAAAATACAGCGCCAGCTCCTTGGTTTCGGTAAGCTGCGCGGCATCGTAATGGCTAAGCTTGTAAGTATCCGTATAGGTTTTAAATAATTCGTCGGGCAAGGCGGGCATCAGCCCCCTGAGGCTGTTGATGTAATCCTGTGTTACGTAAACCGGCTGCAGATCGGGCTCTGGAAAATAACGGTAATCGTTCGCATTTTCCTTGCTGCGCAGCATAAATGTTTTATCATTCACGGCATCGTAGCTGCGGGTTTCTCCATCCACTTTCTTTCCATCTTCCAACAGGTCTACCTGGCGTTTAATTTCAAAATCGATGGCACGCTGCACGTTGCGAAAGGAGTTCATGTTTTTTACCTCCACTTTTTTACCAAACTCCTTAGCGTCTTTCAGCATTACCGAAATATTGGCATCGCAGCGCAAAGAGCCTTCCTCCATATTGCCATCGCAAATATCCAGGTAGCGCACCAGCTTGCGGATCTCGGTGAGATAGGCATAGGCCTCTTCGCCCGAACGCAGCTCCGGCTCACTTACAATTTCAAGCAGGGGTGTGCCCGCGCGGTTAAGATCCACCAGGGTTTCAAAAGGATCAATGTCATGCAGGCTTTTGCCGGCATCCTCTTCCATGTGAATGCGGGTGAGGTTGATCTTTTTTTCGCCACCGTCTTTTAATTTAGCGGTAACAAAGCCGCCTGTGCAAATGGGGGTTTTATCCTGTGTAATCTGGTAGCCTTTGGGAAGGTCGGCGTAAAAATAATTTTTACGGGCAAACTGGTTTTCTTCGCGAATACTGGCATTTACGGCAATGCCCAGCTTTACGGCAAATTCTACAGCCCGTTGGTTTACCACCGGCAGGGTACCCGGGTGCCCCAAGGTTACCACGCTTACGTGCGAGTTGGGCAGGCCGCCGTATTCCGCCACATCGCTGCTGTACATTTTGGTGTGGGTAAGCAGCTGGATGTGACATTCCAATCCTATCACCGCCTGGTATTTATCGTAAACGCTCATAAATTTTGAAGCCTTAAAGATACACTTTTTTAACAGGAATTTTTGTTGAAAAAACAAAAAAAGCGGGGTTATTCCCCGCCTTTTATGATTCAAAATCCAGCTTATAAAGCTTATTGTTTCAAGAGCTTGCCATTCTTAATCACCGCTTTGTTGCTGCTGGTGCTGATGGTATAGTTGTACAGGCCATTGGCAAGGTCTTTCAGGCTCAAGCCCGGGTTGCTGCCCGAAAGCAAGGTGCGGTATACCATGCGCCCGCTGATATCGGTTACTTCAAATACATAATCGTGCTGCCCGGCCTGCATTGCAATAGTAATATTACCGGTGCTTGGGTTAGGGTATAGCGAAATGCCGGCCCCCGCTGCATAACCTGCAATGCCCGCACATACGTCTACCGACACCGTGCTTACCGCTGAGGCGGTACAGTTGCTCACCGCGCCCATAAGGCTGAAGGTGGCACTGGCAGTTGGCGTTACCACAATACTCTGCGTATTGGCATTGCCCGGTGTCCATGTATAACCACTGGCGCTGCCGGCCGTAAGGGTTACGCTTTGCCCGGCGCAGATCACACTGCTGCTGGCCGCAATGCTGATGCTGGCTGTTGGTGTAACGGTAAATACCACAGGGATACGGGGTGAGGTGCAGCCTTCTTTTTCGTAATGCAGCTGGCCGTTAAACACCCGCGGCGAATTGGTTACATTAAAATAACCGCCGCCATTGCCCTCCAGCAGCTGCAGGTCGCCATTGGATGCATACACAGCGCCCAGGGTGCTGCCATTGGTATAATTGGTTTGCGGGTTGCCGTTCACGCTGGTAATATACAAACCGTAGGTTTGACCGGCGGCCACGTTAATGGCAAAAGTGCCGGGCACCGGAGTAAGCGTGCCCGTGCCAAGGGTGGATACCGTGGTGCTGTGCGCCAGGGTCCAGCCGGTGCTGGCGGTTTCAAAACCCACAAAGGTGCCGGGGCGATACCATACTTCCACCGTAGTGGTGCCTGGCGAATCAAAATGCATGTCCACCCCGTTGATGGCAATATTGCTGGTGGCAGTTACATCAAACATATTGCCGGCAAAGCCGTTGCCCGCAGCCAGCGTGGTAAACAGCGAATCGGGCGCAGAGGAAGATGCTTCGGCATAATAGGTGGATGTGGAAGCCGCACTCACCGTAAGGCTGTTGCCCGAACCGAGAGACAGTGTGGAAGAAGGGGCTGCATACCAGCTTACCACAGAGGGTGTAAACGAGTTTACGGTAACCGATCCGGTGGCCGGGTTGCCGCAACCGGTGCCTCCCACAGCCGATATGGTAGGATCCTGCACTGACACTGTGAACACACGCGAAGCCGTACAACCCGCCGTGTTAGTGCCCGATACCGAATAGGTAGTAGTAACGGTTGGACTTACCACAATGCTGGTGGAGCCGGCACTACCCGACCAGGTATAGGTAGCAGCCGTGCCGCTTACCGTTAATGTGGCCGAATTGCCGGTGCAGATCACGCCAGGCCCGCTGATGTTTACCTGCGGTGAAACGGTGCGGGTAATCACGGTCATATCATTCAGCGAATTGCCATCGCCGCTTAAGGTAGTATAAGCCGAAAATGTGTAGACCCCGCTCATGCCCATGTTGATATTACCAACCGTAAATGTGGTGGAAGCGCCCACTGCCAGGGTACCGGAATAAGTGCCCGTAATGGTTTGTATGGGAGCGCCGCCGGCCATTACGGTTACGGGAATGCCGGGCAAGGTGCTGGTGCCGTAGTTGGTAATGGTAACCACCACCGGTGTTGACACACTGTAGCAACCGCTGGTGCTGGGTGATAAAACAGCCGATACGCCGGCGTCCACCGAGGTGATGTTAAAGAGATTGATGTTATCCACATCCCAATAATAATCGGCGCTGGTGGTTGGATTTTTTACGGCGCTGAATTTAAACAGCACGTTCATACCGGCATACGCGGCCAAGGAAAAGCTTTTATTCACAAAATTGGTGGATACCGTATGGTTAGCGGCCGTAATGGCTCCGAGAAGCGCATATGTTGTGCCGCAGTTAGCCGATACATATACCTTCAGCGAATCGCTGGCAATGTCGGTGGTGGAAGTGGCCGTGGCGGGATAATTGGTGTAGTCCACCAGGCGGTAATCAAAAGTAATGGAGGTGCTGGGCGTAATGGGTCCTATGGCCGGCGAAACGGCTTCGGCTTTGGTTACCGACGAGCCATATAAATTTCTGGCCATGCCGTTGGAGTTATTGGTGCCATGCCCCGAAAGCACTTCCCACCCGTCGAGCGAATTGACCCACTCAATGGGCAGATCGAATGCCGAATTAAAATTTTCGGCAAACGGCATGGCCCCATTGCCAATCACATTCAGCAGCGCAGCATCTGTAAATATGGAAGAAATGCTGTTGGTGATCACACAACGGTAGGTACGGTAGTTCATGGGCGAGCTGATGACCGAAAGCATTAGTGTGGGACTGTTCGCCCCTGCATACACACCGCCGTTGGTAAGATTGATAAACCCACTACCGGCATCCTCCTGCCATTGATAAGTACAATTGGTGGGTGTGGCGCTGCACACAAACTGCACGGTGCTACCCGAGCAGGCCATTACACTGTCGGGTTGCGTAACAACCGTGGGTGAGCCCGGAAGGCCGAGCACCTTCAGATCGGTGGAATGACAGGTTTGATTGGTAGTGCAGCCGGGAGGGCCGGTTTCGGTAATATGCAGGTAATAGGTGCCGGTTGAAGTAAGCGTGGCTGTTAACGGTGGAGCGCCCCACACCAGGTTGCTGCCGGAGCTGTTTTTTAAGGTAAGGTAGATGGGCGACACGCTGCCGTTGTCAACGCTGAAAGTATAAATGCCGGCATAATTGACAACAATGGTGTTGTATTCCTCACCATACGTGCAGTTGTAAAAATTAGTAAAGGCCGGCAAAGGATTATTAACGGTAATGGTTCCGTAAGCATTGGGGCTGGTGCATTGCGCAAACAGGCGTGCTGGCTGAAGGCAGCTGAAAAGAAAAGCCAGCACCAACAATTTGTAAGGTTTGTTCATGAGAAAGTTTGTTAAAAATTAGTGCTGTGATGCTGAAAATATGGTGCCGCCGGGCTACCGGGCAGGCGTTGTAGAATTAACTACCCGCATCATGAAACAGGAAGCCTCATTGTGAGGGAAAAGTCCTCTGTACCGGGATACTAGATTCAAGACACAAGATAAAAGAGCCAAACTCAGAAGGGTCGCGCAACACCTACAGGTCTTTAATCTTTAATCACGCGTCTTTAATCTTTCAGTTTTATTTAAGAAAATAAACGGGATGCTGCTCGTTGTAGCGGCGGATGAAACGGTATATCTGCTCTTTTTGTTTGCGGCGGCCAAGTTTTTTATACTCGGCATACAGGGCGGGGTCGCGGCCCAGGAGCTCTTCGGCCTTATCCATGGTAAACTCAGCAACAGCCCCATCGTAATAATTCAGTATAAATTCGCGGATCTCTTTACTGCGGGTAGAGCTTACGCCGTAACCAAACATGGGATCGTAAAAACCGTTATTCACTATCGTGACAGTGGCCACCAAATAACAAATGGAACCAAACACCGGAACCCGGTAAAATTCTTCCTTATAATTTACATACAGCGTTTTGTTCTGAAAAAATGCCCACACGCTGCCGGGCGCCACAGTGGCCGTTCCCTGGGCGTTGCGGTAGGTAATCTTTTCCTGGCTCATTATTTTTCCAATAAACTCCAGCTGCTCGCGGTCCATGTCGGAAACGATCTGCTCTTTGCTGATAAAGCGGTTCCAGCGGAAATCCTCATAACTGATATAAATCCCGTCGGGCTGGTTGTCTGTAAAAAACCGCGCACTGTCGGTTTGCGACAACACATTAAACCCTATCAGAAAAAAAACTATCAGAGCGCTTAATCTCATCTCAGCAAATGTGCGTTTTTTAAATTTAATTCCATTCCTAATTTAAGCAATCCCGGCCATTTTTTTTAATTACCTTCATGCTGTCTAAAATCACCGGGTTAATTCCTGAAACTCATAGCCTTATCCCCACAGCATGCGCGTAGCCAGCAATAAGTTAAGTGACATTATTGGTTTTTATTATTCAGAGCTGGAAGGCATTTACGCACACGACGAGATTACTGCCATGGCTGCAATGGCCATAGAGCACTACCTTGGCATTACGCGCCGCGAGTTGCCGCAAAAGATGAGCAGCAATGTAAATCAAAGCGAGCTGATTAAGCTATACGATTGCGCCAAGCTGCTCAAGCAGCACAGGCCCCTGCAATACATCCTGGGCCAGGCCTGGTTCTATGGATTAACCTTAAGGGTAAATGAAAGCGTACTTATTCCCCGGCCCGAAACGGAAGAGCTGGTGGACCTGGTGTTGAAAGAAAATAAAACCGCCGCTTCCTTTTTTGACATTGGCACCGGCAGCGGCTGCATCCCGGTGAGCATTAATAAAAACAGGCCCAATGCGCTTGTCAGCGCCTGCGATATCAGCGCGGCAGCACTGGCCGTGGCCCGGCAAAATGCATTGCTGCAGCAAGTGCCCGTTCATTTTTTTGAAGCCGATGTGTTGGATGCTCCCAACTTTCTTAAAAAAACAAACCATTGTTTTGAGGTGATCCTCAGCAACCCTCCATACATCAAGCCTTCTGAAAAAAACACGCTTTCGAAAAACGTGCTGGGCCAGGAGCCTGATCTGGCGCTGTTTGTAGAAGGTGAGGATGCTATCCTGTTTTATAAAAAAATTATTGATCTGTGCGGGCAACTGCTCGAAGCCGGAGGAAGGCTGTATTTTGAGCTCAATCCTTTAACCGCTGCCAGCGTAGAGGCCTATGCGCAGCAATCGGAGTTGTTTGCGCAAACAGGGCTTATAAAAGATCTGAGCGGCAAGCAGCGCTTTTTTAAAGGCATTAAAAAATAATGAAAAGAGGGGCTTAACTTTCTTTCAGTCCCCGACCGGTTTTTACGATACGGTTCTCCTGCTTTAAATCGGCAATGATCTTATCCAGCACACCGTTTACAAACACTTTGCTGTTTGGCGTGCTGTATTCCTTGCTGATGTCGATGTATTCGTTAAGAGAAGCTTTTACAGGAATGTTGGGCAGGTACAGGATCTCAGCCAGCGCCATCTCCATCAGCAGCATGTCCATGTTGGCAATGCGCTCAATATCCCAGTTTTTGGTGTGCTTATCAATAAGCTCTTCAAACTGCCCTTTGTAAAGGATTGTTTTTTTGAAAAGAACGCTCATAAATTCCAGGTCGTCCTTTTCATCTTTCAGCAGGGGTTGTATTTCAAACTCTCCATCAAAGGTTTCCAGGTTGCGGATCACCGAATTAAAGGCCACAAAGGTATCGTCGGCCCAGTGAATGTTCTTTTCCTCAAACAGGGAGATGAGCACTTCGTTCTCGCTTAAAAACTCGGTGATCACCGAAATGATAAAATCACGGTCTTCTTCAAAGCTTTGCTGGCCAGATGCCAGGTAACTTTCGTAGGTGCTGCTGCTCCGGATCTCATTAAACAGCCGGCGCACCACGTCAAAATCATTTTGCCACGAAATTTTCCGCTTCTCAATCTGGCTTTTTAAAGCCGTGTGTTTTGAAAGGTTCACCAGCAGGGTATTGTTTACAAACTTCAAATTGGGATTGAGATCGGCCGCATTGGGCAGGCGTTTGTTTTTGTTCTCGTCTACCACCACCATCGATACGTGGTGCATATCCATCAGCAGGGCCAGGATGGAAAAGTACAGTTCGTAAATTTTGTCAAGGCTTTTAAAAAGCTCTTTTTCAAAAAAGGCCATGTCCGCTTTTTCGTGTTGAAAAAACGAATACAGGGCCTGCATCACTTTTATCCGTAAAAACCTTCTGTTTAACATAAAGCCACCAATTACACTAATTTACACTAAAACTTATTTTATTAACATTCAAGGTTGATCGAATAAACATCAAACAAATTACAATACCGCATTTAAGCGGGCAATGGCCTCAATGCGTTGTTCGCCCAAACGGTTGGCTGCCATGTAAGTAGGAAGGTTTTCCTTTTTGGCCAGCTGAAACAGGTTGAACGTGGTGTCGTAAATTTTTTCGGCATGCGCCAGGGCGCGCTCGCGGTTATAACCTTCCAGCTCATAATACACATTAATGATGCCGCCGGCATTCACCACAAAATCGGGGGCATACAAAATTCCTTTTTTACCCACTTCTTCGCCGTGCATTTTTTCGTCGGCGAGCTGGTTGTTAGCCGCGCCGCAAATAATGCTGCATTTAAGACGCGACAGTGTTTCGTCGTTTACAGTGGCACCCAATGCGCAGGGTGCGTAAATGTCAATGTCCAGGTCAAACATTTTGTCGGCCGATACCACTTCGGCTTTGTATTTTTCGGAGGCGGCTTTTAAGCGCTCTTCGCTGATGTCGTTAATATACACTTTGGCGCCTTCTTTGGTTAAGTGGCCCACCAGCGAATCGCCCACGTGGCCAATGCCCTGCACCAGCACTTTTTTGCCGCTCAGGCTATCGTTGCCCCAGCGCTCTTTGGCACTGGCTTTCATGCTCACGTATACGCCATAAGCGGTTACCGGGCTCGGATCGCCGCTGCCACCCATGTTTTCGGGCAGGCCGCTCACGTAATCGGTTTCCATGTTAATAATTTCCATGTCGCGGCTGGTCATGGCCACATCTTCTGCAGTAATATATTTTCCACCCAGGCTGTCAACAAATTTGCCAAAGCGGCGCAGCAGCGCTTCGTTTTTTATTTTTTTGGCATCGCCAATAATCACTGCTTTGCCACCCCCCAGGTTAAGGCCGGCAACAGATGATTTATACGTCATGCCGCGTGATAAGCGCAGCACATCGTTCAGGGCTTCCATTTCGTTATTGTAGTTCCACATGCGCGTGCCGCCCAGCGAAGGGCCCAGAACCGTATTGTGTATGGCTATTATGGCCTTAAGGCCTGTTGCATTGTCGTTGCAAAATAAAATCTGTTCGTGATTATGCAGGCTCATTTGCGCAATAACCGGGTTCTTTGCCAGGTCGGTGTTGCTTAGTGTTTTAACTTCCATTGTTTGTTTGGTTGAAGAGCGCAAATTTAGGGTAATTTTCCGGATAAAAATAAAAGAAACCTGTAAATATTGGATTCCGTAAAATTAGCCATACCTTTGTGCGGTGAACCATCTGGGGGTATTAAACAAGTACTTTGTTAAGTACAAATGGCATTTTTTAGGCGGGCTGTTATTTGTTTCCCTTTCCACCATTTTTGGAACCTACCAGGGAGTTATTATCCGCAACGGCACCAAAGAGGTGATGGAAGTAATCAGCACCCACAGCCAGAGCGGACCGGGGGTTTTTATCAAATACGGCTTAATTATTACGGGACTGGCTTTAACCAGCGGCATTTTTATGTTCCTGATGCGGCAAACCATTATTGTAATGAGCCGGCACATCGAATACGATCAGAAAAACGAGATTTACCAGCACTACCAGGCGCTGGATGCCAGCTTTTACAAGCAGCATACCACCGGCGACCTGATGAACCGCATCAGCGAAGATGTGGCCAGGGTGCGCATGTATACCGGGCCGGCCATTATGTACGTGGCCAACACCATTGTTACCACCATCACCATTCTTATTTTTATGCTCAGCGTTAATCCAAAGCTAACGCTGCTGGTGTTTTTGCCCCTGCCTATTCTCTCGTATTTAATTTACAAGGTATCCGACCTTATCAATAAACAAAGTACCAGGGTGCAGCAGGAGCTGAGCGGGCTCACCACCCAGGCCCAGGAAACCTTCAGCGCCATACGCGTTATAAAAGCCTATGCCCGCGAGAATTTTTTTACGGGCCAGATGAAGGAGCGGAACGAGAATTACAAAAAAACCCAGCTGAAGCTTACCGGCATTCAATCGCTGTTTGCACCCATTATGGCACTGATGGTGGGCTTAAGCGTATTAATTACCGTGTGGTACGGCGGCAAGCTCACCATTGAAGGCAAAATTGAAGCGCAAAACATCACCGAATTTATTTTTTATGTGTTTAAGCTCACCTGGCCCTTTGCCTCGCTGGGATGGGTTACTTCGCTCATCCAGCGCGCCTCGGCATCGCAGCAGCGCATCAATGAGTTTATGCACAACGTACCTTCTATTCTCAATCCCACTGTGAGCACCTACCCGTTTAAAGGCACTGTTGAGTTTAAGAATGTAAAATTTACTTACCCCGAAAATAATGTCACCGCTTTAAAAGATATTTCCTTCACCTTAAAAGAAGGACAATCGCTTGGCATTACGGGCAAGGTGGGCAGCGGTAAATCCAGCATTCTCAACCTCATTACCCGCCAGTACGACGCGTCGGGGGGAGAAATCCTGATAGACGGAAAAAATATTAAGGAGCACAACCTGCACCTGCTGCGCCAAAATTGCGGCGTGGTGCCGCAGGAAGTGTTTTTGTTCAGCGACACAGTGGCCAATAATATTTTATTTGGCAGTTCCGGCAGCTCAAAAACCCATAGCGATGTGGAGGAAGCCGCCCGGCAGGCCGGTGTGTACGATAACATTATGGGCTTTACCGAAAAATTTGACACCGTGGTGGGCGAACGCGGTGTTACCTTAAGCGGGGGACAAAAACAACGCATTTCCATAGCCCGCGCCATCATTAATAAACCGCGCCTGCTGATGTTTGACGATTGCCTGAGCGCGGTTGACAGCGAAACGGAAGAGCTGATCCTGAGCAACCTTCAGCGCGAAATGAAAGACAAAACCAGCATTATTGTGAGTCATCGCATTTCGAGCATCAAAAATGCCGACCTGATCTTATACCTCAACGAAGGTGAGATCAGCGAGATGGGCACACACGAAGAGCTGATGGCCCTGCAGAAAAATTATTACAACCTGTATCAATTGCAACACAAGTAGATTAGTTTTTAGTTCTTGGTGTTTAGTTTTTAATAGTCGTTAGTAGTACCGGATTGTATATTGTACAATGTATTCTGTATTAAGACTAAATTGATAGTTTCGGTGGCAAGTCTTGACTCTTGCTTCCTGCATCCCTCTGAATTTCGCCATTTTCCATCTTCCCTTCTTACATTTTCCCTTTTTCTTGACTTACGTCAAGGCTCCTGTTCTTCCGTCGCTGCAACTTTGCATAAAATAATTCACAATGAAAAAAAAATATTTCAAGTACATCAACACCCTGTTTGTGGTGATTCCCATGACCCTGATCATGGCCTTTGTAGGGCTTATGCGCAATTACGGCTTTGGCCCCGACTGGCTGGCTAAATTTTTTAAAGCCTGGAGCGTCATGGTGCCCGTAGCTTATGCGGCCGCTTTTCTCATCATTCCACAGGCGCGCAAAATGACCGAAAAACTGATGAAAGATTAAAAGCTTTATCTTTAATGCTGGCATCATAATGTTTGAACAGCTGGCTGCATACCTGAAAGAACGAACAAGCCCCGGGGAGGAAGACCTGGCCTCTGTTCTTTCTTTTTTTAAGCCGTTGAAAGTAAAGAAAAATGAATTCCTGGTGCTGCACGGGCAAACCGAGCAAAGGATGTATTTTGTAAACAAAGGCTGCCTGCGTATTTTTTTTATCAACGAGCAGGGCGATGAGGCCACGCGCTACATTGCTTTTGAAAACAATTTTGCAACGGCGCTGGTAAGCTTTATTACAAGCCAGCCATCGCTGGAATACATACAGGCTGTAGAAAGCTCGGAGCTGCTTTACATTAATCGCAAAGACATACAGCACCTGCTGAATGCGAGTCCCGCCTGGCAAACATTTTACCGGCATTACCTCGAGATGGCTTACGTAAACAACACCAACCGCCTGATGTCGTTTATTACCATGGAAGCCGGCCAGCGCTACAAACAGCTGCTGGAAGAAAATCCAAAGGCTATTAAGCGTTTGCCTAACAAATTGTTGGCCTCTTTTCTGAATATTTCGCCCGAAACACTGAGCCGCTTAAAAACCCGCGACAATTTAAAAATAACTCGAAAACCCAAACTGGATCATCCCGGTTCTTGACAGCGGGTTTCCCAATAGATCGCGGTACCATTGGTAGCGGTAGTTGAGGCGTATTACGGTTGGTCCCGCCGGGCGAAAGGCAATGGCCGGCACCAGGGCCCACACCTCATCGCCAATTCGGCCTCCGGTTTCCTTAAACCTGTCGAGGTTATAATCGGCATACTCCATGCGCAGGCCCAGGTTGAGCTTTGCCTTGTCCCAGTCAAACATTTTCCGGCGCAATACCGTAGCTGTAATATCTAAGAAGCCACCGGCCTGCTGTGTGGCAAAGGCCTGGCTGTATGTGCCCGGTACATCCACCACCACTTTGGCCGCTTCGGCAACAAGGCTTACCCGGTTATTAAACAAAGCCGTATTAAAATCAACCGCCATGGCACGGGCGTTTCGTTTGTTATCCAGCTTTAATCCATCTTCTTCAAACTTGTTGTAAACACCATCGAGGTACGATAAGCCCAGTTCCCCTATTTTGCGGTGGCGCAGTGCCAGCTTGCCGGTAAACATGGGCAGGCCGCTGTTACTTTCCTCAAAGCGCTCGGGGTTTTGCTTGCCGGCCGCCAGCGAGGTTCGGTTTTGCGTGTTCGCAATGATCCTATCGTCAAACCCATTGGTCAGATAGGCTTCATAACCAAAGATCCAATTGTGCTGAAAGTATTTTCCATGCAGGCCAAAACCGGCATTGGATAAGGTGGCAGGGAGGATGGTGGTGGCGGATATGGGCCGGTCGATAAAATCCCAGCGGGGTCCGTCGTGGTTCTGGTTAAACGCGCCAATGGGATTCATAATAATACCCCCGCGCAAATTCAGGAGCGGGTGGAATTCAATATCCAGTGCTGCAAATTCAATATTAATTTCCTTTGTGCCATCTTCAAATTCAATTTCAGAAAGAAAACGGATTTTGCGCGCCACCGTGGAAGAAAAGAACAGCGTGAGCCGGCGTGCCTGGAAAGAAAAGCCCTCGCTAACCCCATCGGTAACGGCATACTGCGTGTTCGCTTCGAGGTAACCGCCAATGGCTACCGGCAATTTACCCGCCGATAAAAAAGGACGGTTGTATACGGCGTCCATGTTCAGGTTTTTGCGGACCGAATCCGCCGGAATACGTTTCAGCCAGGCACTGCTGTCGCTTTGCGCATGGGCAAGCCCGCAAAGCTGGCTGAAAATGATAATTAAAAGCGTTTTATAATTGCAGGTAAATAGTTTCATGATCCTGGGTAATGATGTAGGTTTTTAAATTTTGTTCGGCAGGTGGGTTTTGCACCACACCGCTGCGCGAAAACTCGCTGCCGTGGCAGGGGCAGATCAGGTAATTGCCGTGTGGCTGCAGCTCACAGCCCTTGTGGGTGCACTCCATCAGCACGGCAGAGTACTGCGTGTCGCTGATCCGGTAAATGCAGATCGGAAAATTGAGCTGCTCTGGCTTTACAATTACATAACTTCTTAATTCTGTTTTTTCCTTATTGATCTTTTCAAATTCTGTTTTCTTTATTGCAAGCTTATTAACAGATACCGTGGCTTTGGCCAGGTAATTGGCACTGCTGCAGCTTTGCAAAAAAGCACTCAGCGCCGCGCCGCCCAGGCAGGTCATGCAGCAGGTTTTTAAAAATTCCTTGCGGTCCATGTTTACAGCGATTCTAAAAATTTAAGCAAGGCTTTTTTATCTTCTGACGAAAGTGCTTCAAAAGCATTGCGGCTTTTAGCTCCTTCGCCACCGTGCAGCAGAATGGCCGCTTCGATGCTGCGCGCCCGGCCATCGTGCAGCAGGTAATAACTGCCTCCCTGCGATTTGGCCGAAAGACCCAAGCCCCACAGCGCCGGCGTGCGCCATTCGGCCGTAGTGGCACTGCCTTCAGTATATTTATCATCGAGGCCGCTGCCCATGTCGTGCAGCAACAGGTCGGTGTAAGGATGAAATTCTTTGTTGGAAAGTGCCTCTACTTCCGAATAAGTGGTTTTTAAAGTTTGTTTGTGGCAGCTTTCGCAGCCAATCTGCCTGAACACCTGTTCGCCGTTCATCACCGCAGCATTGCCGGGTGTGCGCTGCACCGGGGCTTTTAGCGTTTGCAGGTAAAATACTACATCGCTCACCTCTTCCATGCTTATTTCAGGGTCTTTTTCGCTGAGCGAGGCGGCTTCCAGGGGTTCATAATACGAAGTAATGCCCATGTCCTGGTTATACGCATTTACGGTTTGGTGCAGCAGCGAATAAGCAGCGGCCTTTTTACCAAAGCGGTGAATGTATTTGCCGTTTACCGAAACGGCCCCGGCATGCGGCACCAGGTAGGTGCTCAGCCGCTTCCAGTTGGGCACGCCCGAAATGCCATCCCCATCGGCATCTGCAGGGTCGCTCATGGCCAGTATGTCGGCGTCGGACACCAGCTCAATAAATCCTAAGCCGGTGTTGGCCGGTGGTGTAAACCGCGAAAAGGTAGCGCCTTCGGGCAGTGATTCGGGCTCATGCCCGGGCAATGCACGGTTTTGCAGCTGGGGGCCGCCCTGCGTTAAATACCGGTTGCCACTGGTATCGTGCTGGCCAAAACGGGTAAGCGTGGTAAACGGGTGCCCTTTGCCGTCGCCGGCGTGGCAGCTGCCGCAGCTGTTGGCCACAAACACAGGCCCAAGCCCCGTTTGGGCGGTAAATATTTTTTGGTTAAAGGCAATGTCCCCGTTCAGGTGCCGGCGGCTCTGGGCATTGGTAAGCCCTTCCACCGGCCCGTCGAGCGCCTGGTCGTCGGCCACGGCAGGCGGCATTATTTTTTTGCAGGCCGCAAACAACAGTGTGCAGCAGAACAATAACAGCGCTTTTTGTTTATATCCATCAAATTTGGTTTGCATTATCGACAAAATTATAATTTTATGTATTTATAAATAATTTTTTAGACTGGCCTAAAATTACATATAATTTGTAAAAGTCACAAAATTTTTATAATTTAGTTTATCACTGCGATAATAACGAGCATGTGGTGCAGTATAAATTCACAGAACGGATAAAATGAACCTGTGATAATATTGCATCAATAGCTTTTCTCCCGTTGTTGCGATAAGCATAAATCTAAACCTTTATTTCAATGAAAGAATTAGTCTTCATCCGGTTGGGTGTGCTGCTTGTTGTCAGCATCCTTCAGTTCAAATCAGAGGCCCAAAACACCTTTGAAAAAAGATATGGCACAGGTCAGTACGAGGAGTTTTGGGGAGCTGCTGTATTAAGTGATACATCCATCGTTCAGGCCGGTTACACGGTAACCGACGCGTATTTAATTAAAACAAACCGTTTTGGCGACACGTTATGGACCAAAGAGGTTGTTGATTCAGGCGTTGATTTATTATATAGCGTAAGGGAGACCCCGGATAAGTGCATTATTGCAGCCGGCCGCTCGAGCAGCTATGGAGCCGGCGGAATGGACATGTACCTTATTAAGCTCAGCCAAACGGGCCAGGTGCTCTGGCGTAAAGCAATCGGCTCGCCCGGCCATGAAATTGCCAATGACATTACTGTTTGTGCAGACGGCGGATTTTTGCTGACAGGCTACACTAAACTTCCCAATGGAATTAAAAACGATGTCTACATTGTGAAAACAGATTCGCTTGGTGCTATTTTATGGACCAAAGCCCTGAGCGGTAACGGCGATTCCAATGGCTATTCTGTTACCGAGCTCTCCAACCATGACATTGTAGTGGCAGGTTTGATTGTGAATGGGTCTGTGGATGCATTGCTTTATAAACTGGATAACTCAGGCAATATAAAATGGATGCGGTCGTATGGCAGCGGCGGAGATGACCGGGCACATTCTGTAGTGGAAGGAAATAATGGCGAAATAATTGTTGCGGGACTTTGCCAGACCAATAAAGTGCTTTTGTTTAAAACCGATTCGATGGGCGCCGTGTTATGGTCAAAATCATATGGCAACCCTGTTAGAACACAAGTGGCTTACTCCCTGAATAAAACCAGCGACAGCGGCTTCATTTTATGCGGATACCAGGGCACCAGCCAGGGAGACGATTACCTGCTTATTAAAACAAATTCAAATGGCGATACTTCCTGGACCAGGAATTACGGATTTAGCAGCAATGATTATGCGCAAAAGGCAGTTGAATTTCCGGGCGGCGGATTTTTAATCACCGGTTATTCACAAAAAGCCGACAGCATGGGCAATTTTGATCTGTATTCCGTTAAAACCGATTCCCTCGGCTATACTTCCTGCAGCCAGCGCAATGCCATTATTCAGGTTAATAATGTGAACCTTGCCATCAGTATAATTACTTTAACCGCCAGCAGCATTGGAGTTGGCGTTTCGGCGCCTTTCACTGTTATTTCCACCGGAACCACAGAGGTTATCTGTGAACAGTGTGCCATTCCCTCTCAGCCGGTGGATATTACCCCATTTGGCAATAAGATTATTTGCCAGAACAACTCAACAAATTTATCGGCAACGAGCACGGGCTCTGTTAAATGGTACACAAGCCTCTCTTCTACCCTGGCAATAGCAACCGGCACCAGCTACGCTACACCCCCCCTTACACCTGGCACATTTACTTATTATACCGAAGCATTTACCTGCACGCCGAGTATTTCTCGCACCGCCATCACCGTTACCGTAAGTGTTTGTACCGGTATTGAACACTCCTCGTCGTTTACAAATCTTACAGCGTCTATTTATCCCAATCCGTTCAATACTTCGGCAATTTTTGAATTCAATACGCCTCTGATAAACGCAGAAATGCAGCTTTTCAACATCGCCGGGCAACAGCTCAAAAAATTATTCTTTTCAGGAAACACATTAACGTTGCACAAGGGAGATTTAAATCCCGGGATCTACTATTATAAAATACTGAACGAAAAGCGGGTGGCACTAAGCGGAAAACTGGTTGTTGGAACAGATTAAGTAAAGCAGAGCCACTGAGCGGTTCAAAGAAAGCGCTCCACCGCCTTGGGCAGGTGCTCAAACTCGAGCTGCTGGATCTTTTTGGCCAGGATCTCGGGCGTATCGGCAGGATCGATCAGGCAACGCTCCTGCAGAATGATCTCGCCGGCATCATATTCTTCATTCACATAATGCACGGTAATGCCGCTTTCTTTCTCTTTATTATCAATCACTGCCTTGTGCACGTTCATGCCATACATGCCTTTGCCGCCATAATTGGGCAACAAAGCCGGGTGCAGGTTAATGATGCGGCCAGGAAAGGCCCTGATAAATTTTTCAGGAATTTTGAGCAGGAAGCCGGCCAATACGATCAGGTCTATTTTCTCCACGTTTAAAAACTCGATCAGCTGATCGGTGTAGTTTTCCAACGCAGCCCGGCTCACTATATGAATGTTCTTTTTATACGCCTCGGCACGGGTTACAATTCCTGCATCGTCGCGGTTGGTAACCACCAGCTTGATTTTGATACGCGGGTCATTGGCAAAATACTTAAACAGGTTTTCGGCATTGGTACCCTCCCCGCTTGCAAATATGGCCACCTGGATCATGCCTGCAAAAGTAAATTTTAAATGTTGAATTTTAAATTTTAAATGGCATAGTTTGGGGCAGTATTAAAATTTAAAATGCCTACTTTTACAGCCTATGATCCTTAACTACATTTACTGGGATCCCTCAGCCGAAATTTTCACTATCCCCGGCATTAACTGGCCGGTGCGCTGGTACGGCTTAATGTGGGCCCTTGCTTTTATTGCCAGCCATTTTTTCATGAACCGGGTGTTTAAAGCCGAAGGGCGCAGCCAGAAAGCGCTGGACACCTTAACGCTGTATATTATCCTGGGCACCGTTATTGGCGCCAGGCTGGGGCATTTTTTATTTTACGAGCCCGACCTGCTGCTGCACGATCCGGGACAGTGGTTTGTAACTCTTATAACGCCGCCTTTTGGTGGACTGGCCAGCCATGGAGGCGCCATTGGCATTATTATCGCCATGGTATTGTACTGCCGCAAAACCAAAGAAAGCTGGCTGTGGCTGTTTGACCGTTTGGTAATTGTAGTGCCGCTGGCCGGCATGTGCATCCGCCTGGGCAATCTCATTAACAGCGAAATTATAGGCAATGTGACCAACGTGCCCTGGGCTTTTATTTTTGTGCAGGAAGACAACCAGCCCCGCCACCCGGCGCAGCTGTATGAGGCCATTTTCTGTTTTTTCCTGTTCCTGTTTATGTACTGGTTCTGGAAAAACAAACGCAATACCGTGGGCCCGGGCTTCATGTTCGGCCTGTTTTGTGTGGTGCTGTGGCTTGAGCGTTTTATCGATGAATTTTTTAAGGAGAACCAGGTGGCCTTTGAAGACAGCATGTCGCTGAACATGGGCCAGTGGCTCAGCATTCCGTTTATTATCATCGGCGCGGTCATGATCTTCCGCTCGCGGCGAATGGCGCCAAACTCCTACCACACCAAAGCCGAATAGGTTTCCTGTGCTGTTAATCTAATGTTATGTTTTTGCAGGCGTAACAATAGAATGTTTTTTGCCGCGTTTTTGGCAAAAACTCCATTACACATGAAAACCTACGTATTACCGGGCCTACTGGTACTTGGCATGGCTTTAACCATCTCGTGCAAAAAAAAGAAAAACTCTCAGGATGAGGCGCCGGAAAATCCTGCCACACCTGCCGTTACTGAAACCAACCCCAGCTACTCGCAGCTTAAAGCAGGCAATTACTGGATCTATGAATATTACATGGTAGATCCCAACGGAGCATCGCCTTTGGGTCAATACGACAGCGCCTTCGTATCTACAGACACGCTCATTCACGGACACACCTTTTTTAAATTCCACAGCTTCAGTGCGCTTACAAACCACTACGAGACAAGTTACCTGAGAGATTCGCTGCACTACCTGGTTACCTCTGCCGGCAGGGTTCTCTTTTCCTCTGAAGATTTTTCATCGGTGTTTTATACAGATTACATGATCAGTTATCCCGACCAGGATACGCTTTATAAAATAAACAGCCAAATGGGCGACAAAGACCTTATAGTGCAGGTTGGCGCCGGCAGCTTTGTAACGTCGAGCATGCAGCGCGTTTATAATGCCTATCCTGTATTTCAACATCCGGGGGTTCCCAACCCGCGTTATCTGAATGCCCGCTATGCCAAAAACGTAGGCCTGGTGTCGCAAACCGAAACGTTTTACAGCGGGGTTAACTCTTCGAAAGAAAAAAGGCTCATCCGTTATCACCTCGAATAAAAAAGGGGATAAAAAACTGTCATGTTGCAGTTAAAAAACAATGGCGCGTGTGGTTAATTCCAACACGCGCCATCATGCTTCAACTAAAATGCTGCAACCGGCGGTTGCAGAATACAACTGTTTTAATTCATCCGGATGGTTTGCTTGCGGTCAGGCCCCACAGACACAATGGTAATGGGCGTATCCACCGCTTTCTCGATAAATTTCACGTATTCCATCAGCTCTACCGGCAACTTTTCGCGGTTTTCGATGCCGGTCAGGTCCACGTTCCAGCCTTTTACCGTGGTGGTAATGGGTTTAAGATAATTAGGGTCTACATTATACGGCAGGTAATCGATCACCTGGCCGTTGTAGTTATAATGGGTGCAAATTTCAATTTCTTCAAAATCGCTCAATACATCGGCTTTCATCATCATCAGCTCGGTAACACCGTTAATCATCACGGCATATTTAAGCGCAGGGATATCGAGCCAGCCGGTACGGCGTGCGCGGCCGGTTGTGCTGCCAAATTCGCGGCCTATCTGGCGCATTTTTTCGCCGGTTTCGTTATCAAGCTCAGTTGGAAAAGGGCCGCTGCCCACACGGGTGCAATAGGCTTTAAAAATGCCGATCACGTTGCCGATGTTATTGGGCGCAATGCCCAGGCCGTTGCAGGCACCGGCGCAAATAGTGTTGCTGCTGGTTACAAAAGGATAGGAGCCAAAATCAATATCGAGCAGGCTGCCCTGCGCCCCTTCGGCCAGCACTTTTTTACCGGCCTGCAAGGCTTTGTTCAGGTAATGCTCGCTTTCTACAAACTGCAGCTGTTTTAACGACTCAATGGCTTCAAACCAGGCCGGCTCCAGCTCCTGCAGGTTGTATTCAAAATGATGGAAAGAAAGAAGTTGTTTGTGCTTCTCCACCAGTACATCGTACTTTTCGCGGAATTCGTTGGTTTCAATATCGCCAATGCGCAGGCCATTGCGGCCTGTTTTGTCCATATAGGTAGGCCCAATGCCTTTGAGCGTGGAACCGATTTTGTTTTTCCCTTTGGAAGCTTCGCTGGCCGCATCGAGCAAGCGGTGCGTAGGCAATATCAGGTGAGCGCGCTTGCTGATGATGAGCTTGGTTTTTACATCCACCCCCAGCTTCACCAACGCATCAATTTCTTTTTTAAAAATAACCGGGTCGATCACCACACCATTGCCAACAATGTTTACAGCCGTTGGGTGAAAAATACCGCTCGGAATTGTGTGCAACACATGTTTGATCCCATTGAACTCGAGCGTGTGCCCCGCATTGGGTCCGCCCTGAAAACGGGCTATGATATCATAGGCCGGTGTTAATACATCCACAATTTTTCCTTTGCCCTCATCGCCCCACTGCAATCCCAACAATACGTCAGCTTTGTTTGCCATTCTCTTAAAAATTAAACAGCAAATTTATTATAAAAGAAGGCGACTGGCGCTTCTTTTTTGATAATTTTTTAAAATTATTATGCTTATTATTAAGGGCTTAGGCTATAAAGCCGGTAGTTGCCCCACTGTTATACAGCACAGGAGGGTTTACACTCAAGCCGCAGCGATTTTGCAGGCTTTCGGTAAAATAAGTGACCAGCGCAGGCATAAATAACTGGCGCGGCGTGTGCACAAAAAAATAAAAATTTTCGAGTCCCAGCTCAAACCATTGCCTGGCTTTGTTTATCCAGGCATCTATGCGCGCTTTATCACCTTCAAATTGATTGTGCCCGTTAAAGCGCACAAAGGCGGTTTTATTGGTCAGCCGCAGGTGCAGCACGTCGCGGCGGCCCGGCGTATCGGTCAGCACAAGGCTTATGGTCTTTTTATACAAAAAATTGCAAAGGCCATTCAGGGCCTGCTCGCTGACAAACCAAGAAGGATGCCGCAGCTCTACCGCCATGCCGGGTACGCCACACTGGTTAAGAAAAGAAACCAGCTCATCGCCCCGCTGCACCGAAAAATGAGGCGGCAGCTGCATAAAAGCCGGGCCCAGCCGGGTCCCAAAAAGGCTGAAAAGCTCATTGCTTTGCTGCTGGAAACCGGTCATGGCCAACAGATTATCGGCATGGCTCACGTCCTGGTGAAATTTCGGGCAAAATTTAAAGCCTTCGGGAGCCACCTCGGCCCAGCGACGAAAGGTTTGTGGCGGCTGGATCTTATAATGGGTGGCGTTTAACTCGATGGTGTTGAACTGCTGTGTATAATACTTCACAAAATCTGCCGGGCGGGCTTTTGGCGGATAGATGGTGCCCGGAAAGCTATCGCTGGCCCACAGCACACCACCCACATACACCTTCGGCGAAAGAGAAGGACTGCCACCCAATACTTTCGAAACGCTCTTATGATCTGCAGGCAGGGTAAAATCAATGTGTTCGATATTTTCTAAACGGCCGAAATCCATGTTAGTGAGAGGAGTGTTTAGTGTTTAGTGTTTAGTAAAAGTAATGCGTATAACTGGTTTTGTTTGCTATGATTTGTAGAATATCGTCTAGTCTATTAATGCTCCCTTAATTCCGGTTGGGATTTACGCTTTTTATTATGCAATGTCATGGTGAGCCTGTCGAACCATCCTTCGACAAGCTCAGGATGACAGATTCTGTAAGCTCTGGACGACAAGCTTTTGAGATATGAAGGTGGATTATGAATTATTGATTTTCTTTTTATGATTAGATAGTGCTACTAATTTTAGGAAATCTCCGTTGATAAGAGCCTGTTTTTTTGCTCTTGACCAGCCTTTAATCTGTTTTTCAAAGGCAATTCCTTGATTTGGATCTATGAATTCAACAAAATAAACTAATTTTAAAGGACGCCGTGACCAGGTATAACTATTTTGGTATTTTCCTTCGTTATGCTGATTAATTCTTAGTTCCAGGTTGTTCGTAAACCCGGTATAGTATGATTCATCTCTGCATTCTAAAATATAAACAAAATATTTTTTCATTTTAAAACAAACTGGTCAGAGTGAGCCTGCCAAACTGTGACCCGCGATCATTCAAAATTAGGTTTGATTCGCATGTTTCTTTGCTATACTTTGTAGATATTCTGGTTATTTATGAAAATAAAATTTATTTAAACTTATTTGTCATTCGAAACTCAAACAAAATGTACATAAAATTTGTACATTTAACACGGTGCAAAAGATCACTATAGCCGTGGATGGATACAGCAGTTGCGGAAAAAGCACTCTGGCAAAAGCGCTGGCCCACAAGCTGGGCTATAATTATATTGACACAGGCGCCATGTACCGGGCCGTTACCTTATATGCCCTGCGCCATGGATTTATTGACGCGCAGGAAACCATTGACACCGACCTGTTAACAGCCGCCCTGCCGGCCATAGAAGTGAGCTTCGAAGTGAATGCCCGCACACACCATTCGGATGTGATGCTGAACGGCGAGGACGTGGAGCGCGAGATCCGCACCATGGAGGTGACCCGGCTTGTAAGCAAAGTAAGCGCCATTAAAGCCGTGCGCGAAAAAATGGTGAGCCTGCAGCGACAGATGGGAAAAAGAAAAGGCGTGGTGATGGATGGCCGCGACATAGGCACCCACGTTTTCCCAAAAGCCGAGCTAAAACTGTTTATGATTGCCGACCCCGACGTACGTGCCCGCCGCCGGCAGGATGAGTTTAGCAGCAAAGGACAGTATTTTACGCTGGCCGAGGTGGAAATGAGCCTGCTGAAACGCGACATGGCCGATATTACCCGCGAAGAAAGCCCGCTGACACAGGCCGAGGATGCCGTGGTACTGGACAACAGCGACCTGAGCAAGGAGGAGCAGCTGGAGTTTGTGCTTAAACTAATTGCCGACCTTCAGTTTATTTCGCGCGAAGAGCAGTCACACCACTAATTTTCTCAAAAAACAGTCAGATCTGTTTTATTAACCACTACCGGCAATTCTTGGCTTTCACCCGTTTATTTTTACAATGACACCGTTTATGGATTGGGTTTAGGATTATTTTTTTAGCAGCAGTTGCTTTGTTGCCTAAACCAAAACCTAAAACGATGAAAAAAACAGCTACTCTTGTGCTGGCCTTGCTAACGTTTGCTTCAGTGGCCCAGTACAACAACACGTACGACGTGAATGCCAATAACGACAATCTCACGCCGGCGTTTGTAATCACCAACAAAAGGGCCGAATCGATCACCGTGTCGTATGCTTCGGACGCTGCGGCCGTTCCGCGCCGCGATTATTTTATCCTCACCAAACACGATGCTTTTGGCACAGTGCTTTACAACAACCGCATCGACCCGTTTAATTCGCCAACCGATGGCTTTACCAATGTGGAAGCGCTGATCCAGACCGACGATGAAGGCGTGCTGGTGGCCGGCTATTATTACGACAGCTACCTCAATTTCAGCGAACAGCCTTTCTTGCTGAAAGTTGACGTGAACGGAAATTTTCAATGGGCCAGGATCTATTATGTGAACCAAAAGCCGATCGTGAATGCACAGATCAATAAAATATCGCTGTGCCGCGTGTTTGACGATGCCGAGGAAAATTACTTTATTGTTGGCGCCGGCGACTCCGATGCTAATCCCGGTGTGGATGTGGCCACTAACGTGATCAAAGTGAATTCGCGCGGCAGCCTGCTGTTCTCTAAAAAATACTACAACGTATCTCCTCCCGGCTACACGGTGTTGCGCGAATACCCGGGCGACATCGATTTTTCGAAGCCTGATAAAATGTATATGATTACCGGCTACCGCCAGGATGCAACCCTGCTGGTAAAAGAGCGCCTCATGTACTTTTTTGGCATCGATAACCTGGGCAACGTGGTTACCAAATTCCTGACCCTCGCTTCAAAAAGCACACCGATTGATGAAGACATGGTATACGACCCCAACAAAAATGTATTTGCCGTTACCTTTACACATGCCAAAAACGGTTATGTAACGGGCACCAATTCCTTAATGGGATTCCTTACCATTGATGCTTCTCTCGCCATTAACAATCCCCGGTATTTCTGGCACAAATATGGTTCGGATCACAACAGCCGCTCCATTTCGTTGTGCCGCAGCGGAGATTACCTCATCTGCTCAGGCATCCTGGATAATGCCATTACCTTTGTAAACAACCCGGGCTGGCTGAAAGTAAACACCGGCGGCGATCCTGCATCGGCCCTGCTGCGCTACAATATTAAAGACGACGTGTACTTTGGTCACCATGCCACCAGCTATAATCCATTTACCGGCGACGACGAGTATGTGCTTGCCAACCTGCACAAAACCGATCTGCGCATGATCCGTACCGATGTGAACGGCGGTGCCTGCGGCGTTGAAAAATTTGAGCCATATGTAGATAAATACGAACCGCAGCCTAAAACTTACCAATACGACTGGAAACGCCAGGGCCAGGTAAAACGCTACGCGGTGTTTGAAAAATTATTCTCGCCCGACTACCGCAAATGCGATGGCGATGGCACCAGCTACCGCACCACCGGCATTGCCGGCGTAAGCGCTGCCGAAAACGGCATCAACCTGTACCCATCGGTGCTGCAAAGCAGCCAGGCTTACCTCACCGTTGAAAACAATTCGGGTGCCGGTGTTAAAATGGAAG
The DNA here is from genome assembly GCA_044221905.1 of Bacteroidia bacterium. Taxonomy (GTDB): domain Bacteria; phylum Bacteroidota; class Bacteroidia; order B-17B0; family Aurantibacillaceae; genus Aurantibacillus. The sequence goes on along the minus strand of JBGAOE010000006.1, from coordinate 256,727 downwards.
TGCGCAACATTGCCGGCCAGCTGGTGTTTAACGGCGAAGCGGCAACCGGTAAAAACGAGATAAAACTCAACAACCTGTCGCAGGGTGTTTACCTGGTGCAAATTTATAACAGCAATGGCGCGCTGAACAGCAGCAGTAAAATTGTGATTGCTGAATAAGATTTTGTTTAGTTAGTTAAAGAAAAAGCCGCTTCTCCATGAGAAGCGGCTTTTTTTGATTGCCATTCCGGAAAAATTATTTAACAGCTTCAATGCCTGAAATCACTTTCATGGGCTTAAATGCTTTTTCCTTTGCGGAGTACACTTCGGCCACATAATAACTTATCTTCAGCTGTTTTTTGCATTTGCCTTTAAGTACCTCATCCATCAGCTCCGGCTCGCTTACCGGAAACAGAACAGTGAGCTTCAGCAGGTCATCGTTTTCGGTATTGAAATACACACAATAAAAATCCTCCGCTTCGGTTTTCTTAATGCTGCCGGTAATCACCTCGGTTTTGTGATTTCCCTTCATGTTGCTCTTTACATCTTCGCGAAATTCCTTATCCTGCATCATCATTTGCGTGATCTTTAGCATTTTATCGCAGCTATAAACCATTTTCATGCCCAGCTTTTCGCCCACTGTTTTGGCATCGGCCGGCTTGCTAACATCCAGCATAAACTCCTTTTTTATTTCGTCGCCGTGTTTTTCAAAGCTGGGCATCAGCGCCCGGCCAAGCTTTGCGGTAAGCACCTGCTTGCTCATAGGCTCCTCAAGATCGATGGCCTGAAGCTCAATACAGGTTTCGTCCGACATTTTTTCGAGAAGCTCTCTTTGCGCCTTTGTTTCCTGTGCCCTGGCACCAATCATACACGCTGCCATCAACAGCAGCAAAACAACCTGTTTTTTCATATTTACTTTTTTAATTTATACTGCCACGTTGTGCTCGCGCAGGGCATCGTTGAGCGAGGTTTTGAGGTCGGTGCTTTCTTTGCGTTTGCCAATAATCAGAGCACATGGCACCTGGAACTCCCCCGCCGGGAATTTTTTAGTATAGCTGCCCGGTATCACCACGCTGCGCTCGGGTACATAACCTTTGGTTTCTACAGGCTCTTTGCCGCTTACATCAATAATTTTGGTGGACTGCGTGAGCACCACATTGGCGCCCAAAACGGCTTCCTTGCCTACTCTTACGCCTTCCACCACAATGCAGCGCGAACCTACAAAACAATTGTCCTCAATAATTACCGGAGCGGCCTGCACAGGCTCGAGCACACCGCCAATGCCCACGCCGCCGCTCAAATGCACGTGCTTGCCTATTTGCGCGCAACTGCCTACGGTGGCCCAGGTATCCACCATGGTACCGCTATCCACATAGGCGCCAATATTCACGTAGCTGGGCATCATAATCACATCTTTGGCCAGAAACGCACCATAGCGCGCAATGGCATGGGGAACCACGCGTACGCCCAATGAGGCGTAATTTTGCTTAAGCGCCATTTTATCGTGAAATTCAAACGGACCCACCTCGATGGTCGACATTTTGCGCGTGGGAAAATACAGGATCACCGCTTTTTTCACCCAGTCGTTCACTTTCCAGCCACCATTGGCAATGGGTTCGGCCACCCGAAGCGCTCCTTTGTCGAGCTTTTCGATTACTTCGTTGATGGCGGTAACGGTGCTTTTTTCTTTCAATAGTTCGCGGTTAAGCCAGGCGGCTTCAATAATGTCTTGCATGCTTGTGAGTGATTAGTGGTTTAGTGATTAGAGTTGGGCCTTTTTAGCCCTATTTTACCGGTTTTTAAAGGCAAATTAAACAAATAAATTTTGCATTTATAAAAAAACCGTATATTTGCACCTCAAAATCAGGTTGCGTAGCTCAACTGAATAGAGCATCTGACTACGGATCAGAAGGTTAGGGGTTTGAATCCCTTCGCGACCACGAAACAAAAATCCCTTGAAAGCATAGTCTTTCAAGGGATTTTGATTTTATACCTGTTCAAAAAAAACATGTAAAGCAGGGAAATTTGTTATTTTGATTTCTTTTTAAACACTGAAAAACTCGATTTCGTCTCTTCCCTGATTACCTCTTTATCATAATAATGCTTATCTGTCATTGATATTTTGGTATGGTATCGGCTTAATTCTTTATTAATCATATGTCTTAATTTCTTCTTTTAGCAAGTCAAGAATATCTTGAGCGTCGTTCTTTGACGGAAATTTACTCATATTATTTTTGAGATCATCAATGGCGCCATTTAAAGTTTCCTTTGGGACAACAGATTTTTTTGCGACTGCAATCGCTTTTGTATAGGCACTGATGGCCTCATCATAGTTCCCCTAATTAAGTGAGTTAAAGCAATATTAAAATGAACAAATCCAAGAGTGTTATCTAATGCTAGTGCCTTCCGGCTGCAATCTAAACATTTATCATAATCCCCCCTTTCAAAAGCTTTCCATCCGAGGTTTCCTAAAGTTATTGCTTCGCTCTGTTCTTCGGTCTGCTCCTCAATATCCTCCAGTGTAATCCGTTGGGGTCTATCAAAATTGGTAAAGAAATTGGTTACTTCACAGAAAAATGTTTGATAAAGTACCGTTTTAGTACGTTTTTAACAAACTTGCATGGAATGCGTATTGGCGAAGAAGCCATCCGGATTTACTTTTGACCGCGTTAATGAGATCGGAAAGCCCTAAGCCTACTCAAAGCGAAAGTCGAGCCATATTTATTTTTTTGGGAGGAGTGGGTTAAGCACGAGGATTGCAATCTCAACGATGTGGAGGTTAAGATAATTGAGGTTTACCATAAGAAAGACTTTAAAAGCGGTTTTCTCAATGGCATTTTTTGTAAAGGAGAAACAGAACAAATACTGTTGATTTGTAAAAAGCTGGATATAGGACTGCAAGTATTCAGAGATGTTATTGTTGTTGAGTTTTTATGCACCTTAATTCGGTTTAGAAGAAGTCACGATGGCGGCTTCGATAATTTTTTAAATACTCCGATACAACAACTAGCCGTCGAAGATGAATTGAAAGTAGTCTTACTAAGATTCAAAATGTTTTCAATAGGTCTTCTGTTTTCGTTCCATCAGGCGGAGGATTTTAGACGAGGATGGATGTATCATGTTATTGTGTATTTTGTTGCTTTGAAGAAATATTTTTGATACAAAATCGAATAGGAAATAAAAATTTTTATAAACGGACAGAGTAAAGTATCATTTAAAAAATAATCAATAGTGTTTAATAAATACATATCAATTTACAAACAGTAATGGCCTAAATAGGCATTAACTTTCCTAGCACGATTATTGAAAATACGCATAGATATATCACGAGCTTCACAAATAAAACCAATCCACACCATGAATACAAACAGTAGTTAATAAAATGACCGTTACGGGAGTGACGGTATTTTGACGAGGCACCTACTTTCAACTAAAAATCAATTAAAACATTATCCAATGAAAACAATTCGCAATTTAATATTGCTTGCTATGATATTGTCCAGTTCGGACCTAAAACCGCAAGCAAATCGCTGTGCCACAACCCAGACTCAGACGCCAGTACTGGGTTGCCTTACGAGTCCATATACTCAGTATTATCCCAATGACACTATTAAAATTTACCTGAATTTTATCATGGCAAAACCCACCGCCGGTTCGGGAATCTATGATACTACACAACAAAGCAATGCACAATCAATGGTGAATCAAATGAATCAGAACATGCTGAATTTACAGCCACCTAATCTTCCTTTGACCCCGCCAGCTCCCTACGTTTCAAATTCGAAAATAAAATTCGTTTTGAAAAGTTTTAAATTTATAACGAGTAATGTGCTTTATAATCAGGCTCCCAACATGAATATTGTTCCACTTGATAAACGCGGACTAAATATTATTTATGGGGCAAACTCCAATACCGCCAACGTTGGATATGGCATTGCGGACGGAGTACCTAGTAAGCAGCTATTTGTTATAAATAGTCCATACGTCCCTTGCAATATTAATGCTAGTCCTCAAACCGTAAACCTTCTTTTGCATGAAATCACACACAGTTTAGGGCTTGCACATACATATATAAATGATACTTCGTATTATTATCCACGCTTCGTAAATGATTATAGAGCTGAACCGGCAAGCATTTTCAGTGTTTCTACTGGAACAGCCGGGTGCGGAGTGCCTAATAGCAGTAGTAATATTCAAGGATATAACTGGGATTGCCGAAATTATTTGTCTCCGAAACAAATTGGGTTAATGCATTACTATATTCAAAACGGTGATATAACATCTTTGACAAATTTGTGTGACTATGACGCTGCAAAAAGTGTGACCATAACCACTTCTCAAACCTGGACCCTGAGCAGAGTAATTACGGGTGATTTAATTATAAAACCCAACAATACCCTGACAATAAAATGTAAAGTTTCTTTACCGAGCGGAGCAAAAGTTGTAGTTGAAAAAGGCGCGATGTTGATCATTGACGGAGGCGAAGTAACCAATAGTTGTGGTAACACGTTTGATGGGATTGAAGTTGCGGGCGATGTCAATAATGATCAGAGTTTCAATTCAACTACTGGTTATGCCTATAATCAGGGAATTCTTAAAGTAATTAACGGCGGAACGGTAAGCCACGCAGGGACTGCTGTCAGAAATTATGCTACAACCTCTACACATCAGATTATCTGGAATAGCATTGGAGGAATGATTTGGGCAAAAGACGCCAATTTTGTAAACAATGCAAGATCAGTGGAATTCATCTCCTATCCTAATTACAGTTCCAATAGCCATTTCAGAAATTGTAAGTTCGTAATAAATGACTCCATTAATGGGGGACAAGTCCCATATTCACAAGTTACTCTATGGGACGTAACCGGGGTAAAATTTTGGGGATGCAAGTTTGAATTTGGGCCACTGTCATCTGTTTACAATTCTGCTTTTTATGGGAGTGGAATTGAAAGTATAGATGCCTCTTACGTTGTTGATCAATATTGCGCAGGTGCAAATTGTATACCCAGTGAATTTAATTATCTCAAAGAAGGCATAAAAGTTCTAAACGCAAATCCTCTCAGGTCTATTATAGTTAGGAATTCGTCTTTCTATTGGGACCTGCGTGATGCGGTTTACCTTCAAAACATGAATACTTTTTTAGCGGATAATAATAATATAATAGTGTATCCTTCTTTAGGCACGAGCAACGGTATGTATTTGAATAATTGCAAGTACTATACTATAAAAAATAGAACATATCAAACACAAAGCAGCATGCTGGCGCCAACTGGGATATTCTTACACAACAGCCGAGAGGGAGCGCATAGCGTTTATCATAATACGATGACAGGTTTGAAGGTTGCGATTAGCTCTGTGGGCAACAATAGCGGTGATACAAATAATGTAGACGGTTTGAAAATGAACTGTAACAACTTTGGAACTGGCTCCAGCAGAAATAAATACGACATAAGCATGGTACGGGGAACACTGTTAGATAACCCTAGTGTAAAAAAACTCAGGGATCAATAGCAACAAGTCCGCCAGCCTACAGTTTAGTACGCAATATTTACAATGCCGTGTGTGGTAACTACAACAAGTGGTTTATCGATTCTACTAGTGTAAAAGTAATAGACCATGGTTGCCATTCAAATACATATTGCCAACCTCTACCACACACGGGTCCAAGTAGGTGTAGTCCAGCGTTGTTAAATATAGTTGGTAACGGAGGTAATTTAAACCAAACAAGTGAATGTCCGACGGCCTTATCCTCAAACGGTGGATCGGGGTCGACTGCAGCGAGAATGGATAACCTAAACACATATATCCGGGACCTTCAAAGCCAGGGAGCTAATATGGATCGATACGAACTTCAACATTCTTATGCTTCAAAGCTTAATATATTTCTAATGGATTCTCTTCAATCTTCAAAAGATAGCGTCATAAATCTTTTGACAGTTAATCGTAGCAATATGAAAGATGCAGATATCCAATTAGTGTATGCTTATATGAACAAACAGGATTATACGACTGCCAGAACTAAATCCAATGCTTTAGCAACAGCTCGGGCCGACTGGAAAGCCCTCTTGTTAAAGCTCTGTGATATTTACCAGGAGCCGGACAAAATATTCAGTATTAATCGGGTAAATAGCTACAAAACATTTCTGCAGGGATATGCAAATACAAATGGTAAAGACGGGCAGACTGTAGCACAATCTCTGCTAACATTCGTTTGCGGGATAAATTATACACAACCACGCCCGTTGCCGTACGGAGAAACGATGGGAGACCGCAAACGCACTTCAGAAAGCCAAAAAGATCCTTCCCCTGGCCTAAATAGCGAACGAAATGAAGATTTTTCGCTGTACCCTAACCCAGCGCGCAATAATGTCATTTTATATGATAATAGAAAGAATAACGATGAGGTTTTGATCGAATTGAAAGACTTGTTAGGTAAAGCAATTTTTAGTACATTTAGTATTGGAAAGGAGTTGCAAATTCCTTTGACTGGGATAAGTAATGGAACCTATTTACTTGTAGTAAGTAAAGATGCGGAAGTGCTTTTAAGGAAAAAGTTAATAAAGCAAGATTAAATAGATATGACCGAGTGGAAGGTAAAATGTCCACTCGGTTTCAATTGAAAATGAAATCGTTTGCGGGATATTTGGTAGCAATTGTATGTGTTATCTCTTTGACTTTAAAATCTCAGGGTTTTAGGGCGCGGTTTAGTTTTGTAAGTAGCGCTGCACATATTTCAAAATCCATAGTTGAAGTCAACCCGGGGAATTATATAACGACCGGTATAGTTGTAGACACCTTAAATGGTTTTTATTATAATAGACTGTGTGTAATGGGTATAGGCCCTCAAGGACAGCAATTATGGGTAAAAACCTACGGAAACTCGAAATTTGAGTACTTGAACATGTATGTTTCAAGATCGATTTATAAAAGAGATAACTACTTGTATCATGCCTGTCAGGCGAGAGACAGCAATAATGTTTATAAGGGGGTTTTGCTCAAGATTGCGTTAAATGGTGATACTGTGTGGCAAAGAACTTTTACCGACGCGGTTGATGGTGTAGGTATGCAAATGGTTACAGGTAGTGTGGACGGGGGCTTTCTTATTACGGGTTACTTTGACTCAACAACTTATACGCACCTGATGCTAATTAAGACCGATGCAAATGGGAATGAGCTGTGGAGGCAAAAAATAGCAAAAACAAACCCCGACACACAGGATGGGAAAGCTATTTTTCAAGATACTCTTAGTAAAAAAATTGTTGTTGCCGGTTATCAACTGATGGGGGCGGGTTTTGACAATTATGAAAATATCGTAATTCTGGATAGTTTAGGTGTTTTTCAAAGTAGACATGCTTATGCAGGGACAAGAAGCCACTTATTAGACCTGATACAAACCATTGATAAAAAATTCGTTGCCGTTGGAATGGCGATTATTTCCCTAAATGCGTCGGGAGATCCATTGACAAAATCTTATATTGTTAAATTTGATGTTAATAATCCATCTGTACCAATTTGGAAAAAGACGAATATTGACTATTTAAGTTTAGTCAATACCTTTTCTAGCTTAAGTGAATGGCCGAATGGAGATTTATTGGTTGGCGGCTATTACGATACATGTATGATTACAGGCGCACAACCGCGTTATTTGACCCGTTTTATGAGATTTGACTCCAATGGAAACGTTGTGTGGAAACGGTATTATAATTATAAAACCTGGCCAGGGGGAGAAAATGTTCAAACTTTAATGTCGTGTAATGTAACATCCGATAATGGATGGGTAGGAGCGATCCAGGATCATAACTACCCTGGGATTAAGCCCCTTTTTTACGTAAAATACGACAGTACGGGCTGTGATACGACGGCCGCATATTGTCAAATGATAGCAATGGGCATAGGAAAGAATTACCAGAAAAATTTTCAAATAGACGTATATCCAAACCCAACCCAAAATGTGTTGAACATAAAGACAGACGTTGATTTAACAGACTGCTTGGTAACGATATCGGACATTAGTGGTCGACAAATAAAAGTTCTTTTGGCAAAGGAATTTGAAGAAAATCGGACAATTAATTTGAACGATGTATGTAATGGCGTATATATTCTTACAGTCTCAAAGAATAAAGAAACAATTTATACTGCTAAAATAATAAAGGAAGAGTAAACTACTGTTCATTGTAAGCCTCCCGATTATCAGACAGTGCTAAAGTAGGATTTTTTAATTTTTAAATACTGTTTTGGGCTAATTCCTCCTAAAGATTGATGTGGATATTTTCATTGTAATCATTCATCCATTCTTCAGCTAGGGGGCAATATTGTCAAATCCTTCTTTTTCTGTCATATTATAGCTTAGGAATTGTTGCATTATTACAGGTAACGTCTCCGTTTATAAGGAGGATTAACTTACTTCGAATACGCATTCTTATCATGAAGCTCCATCCACTTAGTAGGATCTGCAATATCCGTCCACCCAAACTGGCGGTATAGGCCGTGTGCATCGCCGGTTAGTAAAATCCATCTTCTTAACCCCTGCAGGTCAGGATGATTCATAATGACTTCCATCAACCATTTGGAAAGCCCTTTGCCCCGGTACTCCTCTAAAATATAAACATCACCCAGGTAGGCAATAGTCGAAAAGTCGGAGATGACCCTTGCGAAGCCGATTTGTTTTTTGTTTTGATACACCCCAAAGCAAAGCGAATGTTGTATGGAACTCTCCACCCTGTGCTTAGGAATATGGAGGCACCAATAAGCTTGGGTGGATAAAAATGCGTGAATGGAATCAACATCCAATTTTTCCTTGTTTGTTGAGATACAAAATTCTTCTTTATACAGTGTTACGTCAGTCATAAAAAGATGATAAGAATACCGTTAATCGAATACCGGGCGGTGTTACGCGAAACTACAAAAATAAGGCCATTGGCCCCATATTTAAGCTATTTCCACTGATATATGAACAGCATTTGCACGAACCGGCTGAATTCTTAAATTTGCTTTTATGGAAAAGAAGTATCATATCGCCCGCGCGACCCTCGTTTTTGCATTGCTTATCTGCTGCAACACATTATTCTCACAAAAAGACACCCTGCACATTTATTACCAGGGCCTGCAAACCAATATTGCCGACAGCAACGACCTTAAGATCACCAACTGGTTTAAGGCCATTAAAGCAAAAGGCGGCCATTACGATGTAGAGATCTATGCGTATTACGAAAGCTCCACTTATAAAAAATTTATGGTGGAGCGGGCCGAAAACCTGCACCTGGTGGTAAACCGCAAGGCCAGGGACCTGATCACCGTTAAGTTTTTTGGTCCGTTAAAAGGCCAGAAATGGCAGCGTTGCATGGCCGACGTGGTGTATGTACCTACCGGCACCGCTATACAGGAACCGGCTAAAGCGCCAAAAAAGGAGAAAGAAGTGCCGGCCGCTGAACCTAAAAAAGAAACCGAGGCAGTAGTGGAAACCAGCGCCCCGGCCGAAAAAAAAGAAGAAGCCAGCCCGAAGCCGCAAAGCGAAACCACCCCTGTTGCCGCTAAGGAGGAGAAGCCTAAAAAAGAAAAACCCAAGAAAGAAGAAAAGGTGAAGGAGGAAAAGGTTAAAAACAAATCATACGAATACGTGATGGACTCTGTGTATGTGAATGGCCAGCTTAAAGTGACCAAACGCAAAGTAAAAAAACAGGAGGCCAACTAGGTTTTGAAGAAACAGCAACGCTTTTTATTTTATAACTGGAGGCCAGGAACCAGCAAAACGGGGCGCAACCGAAAAGCCTTATGAGTAGGACCCATAAAATTATAACACATGACTAAAAAAATGAAATTTGCGGCAGGCCTGATAGCGGCTGTAGCACTAATGTCTTCATGCTCTATCACTACCCCATTGGCCGCTACCAGCAATCCAATCGGTAAAAAAGTCGGCACTGCCAAAGCCACCATCGTTTTCGGACTTTGTTTCGGAGGTAACCACGGTGTGGAGGCTGCTGCCAAAAACGGCGGTATCACTAAAGTATCTACTGTTGACGTAAGGTACTTTAATGTGCTTTACATCTTTCAAACCAACAAAACTATTGTTACCGGAGAATAGAACCCGAGATTTTTTATAAAAAATAAAAGCGAACCAAAAAACGGTTCGCTTTTTGTTTAACCAACTGCATTTTGCTTAGTCTGAACAAGAATTTAAGACTTTTACTTTTTTTTATTTTGTACACATGCCCGGTGTTCCCGCAGCAGTCAAAGATCACCATTTATTTCAGCGAGGGAAATTCCGCACTGAGCAAAACTGCCCGGGCCAGGCTCGACTCTCTTATTAAAACCATTAACGATAAAACACACACGATGTTGACTATCGCCGGTTATGCGGACAGTAAGGGCGATGAAGCCAATAATCTTTCGCTTTCTGAAAAACGGGCGCAATCAACCAAGGCTTATTTTGTAGTTCAAGGCTTCGAAAAAAACAATCTAAGCCTGAAATTTTATGGCGAAAGTAACAACTCTGGGGCGCAATGGCAGAACAGGCGGGCAGAACTATTTATTGATGCTAAAAAAACGGGGACACAAAACAAACCGCGTATCACAGAAAAACGTCAGCACTTCCGTGTTTCAGCAAACAAAATCAACAACGAAGGGATTTTATTATATGGCAAGCTGGGCACCACGATTGGTATTTCTAAAAGCACATTGTGCATACAAAACGGCATGCCGGTAAAAACCGATGTGGATTTTGAACTGACAGAGTTCTATAAAAAATCAGACATGGTGCTGGCCGACCTAAGCACCGTATCAGATGAAGGGATCTTTGAAACGGCCGGTATTGTTTACATTTCAGCATCCTCCTTGGGCGAACAACTGAAACTAAAAGAAGGGAGCGGGATCATGATCAGCTTTGCCACCAAACGGAAAGAGGGAATGAAAAGTTTTAACAGCGATGGGATTGGCAATCACTGGAAACAGGAAATTGCAACTGGCTTAAAAAAACTGAGTATTGAGCAGGCGCAGGACAGCACCTGGCATAAAAGACTTGAAAACATTACGCTGCTCGGAAGCAGTTTAGGCTGGCTGAGTGGCGGGTGTACAATCAAAGAGTACGGCAAGGGCTACCTTATTGTAGAAACAGACACTAGCTATACCCCCACGGTTTACTTGGTATTCAAAAGCACCAACTGCGTTGTTGCAGCTCAGCGGCGGGATGGTAAATTTATATTTGAAAAGCTGCCAATAGGGCAAAAAGCAAACCTGGTAGCTTTTTCCATTATAAAGGGGCAAAGCTACCTGACCATGAAAGAAATAACAATAAGGGAACAACAAAATGAAAGTTTGAGCCTGTTAAAAATGCCATTGCCTGTTTTAATGACAGAACTTAAAAAATTAGACTAAAACAACACACCTTTCCGGTGCTCGACATTTTTTGCTGTAAGCTAATATAGCTTGCTTATAAGCATCGCTGCATTACCTGGTTGCATACTGCCCCTGAGCCAAAAACTGTTAAAAACAGGTTTTTAAACCTGTATGGACTTATCTTTAATACATGAGATTCAGCATCGTCATACTTCTGGGGCTTCTGCTAGGCGGAAACATCCGGGCACAGGAAATGATTCCGCCAACAGGCAAACTGGTAGGCGGCGTTTTTGAAGAAAAAACTTCCACCGTGCTCATCCAGTTTAAAGCCAACCATCATTATTACCTGAAGAAGATGGACAATAATGGCCATAAAACCCAAAAGCTGAAAGGCACCTGGGTAATGGAAGACAATAAGCTTATCCTGGTTGACAAAAAATCGGGGCAGCAATACCTTGTGCTGGAAAAGCAAAAAGACGAGTGGTATGTGCGTGATGAAGGAAAAAAATACAGCATTAAAGGAAAATTTTTCGCATACACTAAGAATGAAAAATTCAGGATGGGACAAGGCTGTTAAACCTTCGCATTCTTTTTTTTCCGTTCACAAAAAGCCCATAAACCAGCGTTTATGGGCTTTTACTTTTCAAGGCTTGCAGGAGCTTAGCCGTTTGTTTTTACGCGGTAAGGCAGCGTTAGTTTACCCGAGGCCACGCTGTATACATTCATAACTCCCAGCATGGGCATCATCATGTCGGATGTGTTTACGCTCATGTAACAGGCCACGGCGTCGAATTTAAAATCGGTTTTGTTATTGATGCGGTAAGACGGAATGACCACCCGGATGGTGTTGCCCTTTGTGATTACCTGGAATCCCGGGCTATCCATGTACATAGGCATATCCGGCGCTGTTGGCGGCAGTTCAACCGATTTGTCCTCTTTCTTAAACTCCTTTACGGCCAGGCCCCCTTTCACTCTCTCATCCTTTACAAGCAATACCCAGTGCGGGTGCCAAACACGGCCATCGTCGGAAAATACGCCATTGTTGTTCTCGTCCCACAAAGGCGAATCGTCAAAATCGGGATGCGAGGTAAGTGCCAGGGCAACAATGCCATCCGTATTATTGAAGCCAACATCTTCGGGCTTTAAGGTGGTTGGGAACACGTAGCCCAAAACACCCGCCCCATCCAGCTTACCGGTTGAGTCGGGCGTGGTTGCACCGGCTGTGCCTTTTACCTGCACCGTCATCACCAATTGCTTAAGGCCGGCATTGTAATCGGCGCTGGTTGATACGATAACAAAATTATCGTTATTAAATTTATCGCACTTATCACAGGCAAACGCCGGTAAAGCGGATAGTGTCGTTAACAACGACAGGCTGTAAATCAGTTTTTTCATGTTGATTTTGTTTTAATGATTTGTTTAAAGGAATTGGGATGAATTGCAATCATGCGACAAATATAGTAAGGATTCCTAACTATATTGATTTTAATCGCGGCTTTGTTTTCTTTTATTGATAAAATCCTGTTTTTCAGCTTTTTAAATTCAGGTCCGGCCTCACTTAAAAGAGAACCGGTATGGGGTGTATCCTGCCTATGGACACGGCTACAGCCATCCACGGTGGCATATGTTATTATAAAAGTTCGAGCGCTATGCGCGAACATTGCAATGGCTGCAAACCTTTGGCGATGCCTGCAGCGCCAGGGAACCGAAGGGTTCGAAAGCGGGGAATTATTTTTTAAACCCTCAGCGCACCGCGAAATCCGCGCGCTGCATAGTAGGATTCAGCTCCATTATGATATAAAAACACTGTGTTATAGCGTCGGTCGCAAAACAAAGCGCCGTGGAGCTTGCGGACATCGGCAGGGGTTTTTACCCAGCTGGACGTTTTTGTATCAAATTCGCCCAGCTCCTGCAGTTGGCGGTATTGTTCCTCGGTTAAAAGCTCAATGCCCATATCTGCTGCCATGTCCAAAGCGCTGTTCAACGGCTTGTGCTCCTTCCTGCCGTTCAGTGCATCCCGGTCGTAACAAAGGCTTCTGCGACCTTTCGGGCTTTCGGCCGAACAATCACAAAAAATATATTCACCCGTTTTTTTATCATGGCCTACCACATCGGGCTCGCCCCCGCTTATTTCCATTTCGTCGAGCGACCAGAGTTTTTTAGGATTGGCTGCCAGCTTTGCCTGAACGTTAGACCATTCCAAACCTTTGTGCCGCTTCATGTTCTTCTCAAAACGGTTTTTTAATATACCTATCAGCTCTTCGCTTTGCTCAGGCGACAGCTTGTTTTTGTTATTTTTCATTTAATTCATTTTTTAGCTTCTGTTTCAGTCATCAATTCCCTTGCCATCGAGGATGTGCTGCATATACTTCCCGATCCTGCTTTCGCGGGTGGCGGCTTGTTTGGCCGATGAAAAATAAAGCAGGTAGCCCCTTTGCCGGCCGGGAGTAAGTGCTTTGAAAGCTTTTTTAAGGGCCGGCATCTCGTTCAGCTTTTTTTGAAACTCGGCAGGAACGGCAAATTCTTTGGTTTTTTTCATAGGCACTTTCGCACCTGATTTTTCCAGCTCTATGGCCTGGCGGATATAAGCCTTCAGGATCGCTTGCAGATCGATGATCTCGCGGATATCTGTGAACCGGATCTGGCGCGCCGCCTGCACGTTTTCGGTTTGCTGAATAAGAATCCCTTCCGGGTCCTTTAGCAGGGCACCCTTCATAAACAACAGCGCGCAATAATCTTTAAACGCATGGATCAGCACCACGTTGCTTTTCTGCAAGGTATAGCAAGGAACGCCCCACTTCAACTCTTCGGTGAGCCCGCAATCAAGCACAATCAGCCTTAGCTTGTCCAGCTCTTTCTGCCATTGTTTGGCCTTATTAAAAAAGAAATCAACTTTAGGATTCATAGCAGCCATTTTACGAATAGTTTTATAAAATTATAAATGATTATTGATTAACGGAACCGATCTTCCTTTTTGCCGGTCACAAATATTATCACACCGGGCTTCATGATTTTGCCATTACATGTTATTTTAGTCTGGCTAAAATTTCCTGTATCCGGTTGTGCGCCATGTTAATGCCTTGCGTAAAGGGCAGCTTCAATATCTCGTCTCTAACTGCCACCGACCGGTATATAACGTGCATGTTGAGCCTGCTGGCATCATCGCCCAGTGTTTCAAATTCCAAAAACTCGAGCTGCACACCAAACGGTGCGTTTTCCATTTCAAAGGTGCGGGTGATTTTTTGATTGGGTGCAAACGCATGAATAGTGCCACTAAAGCCGTGTTTATTTCCTTTTGGATCGGTGGTTTCAAACTGGTAGCTGCCGTGCTTTTTATTTTCAAGCTTCAGCACTTTTGTTCCCATCCATTGTTCCACAATTTCGGGCTCCACATAGGCTTTAAAGAGCAGTTCCAGCGGCAGCTCAAACTCCCTGGTGATGGTTAATTCCTGCTTGCCCTCTTCGGCATGCACTTTTGTTTTTCGCTCCATAACTGTTATTTTTTATATTTTTTCATGATGCTTTCCAATTTATTAAACCGGTCGTCCCACATGATGCGGAACGGGTCGATGAAGTCGGCAATTTCCTTCATTTTTCTGGCATTTAAGTGATAGTACATTTCCCTGCCGCTTTGCTCCTGCTCCAGCAGCTCGCATTCGGTGAGTATTTGCAGGTGTTTTGAAACAGTGGGCCGGGCAGTGTCAAAATTGGAGGCAATAGCCCCTGCCGTCATAGCCTGCGAGGCCACCAGCATTAAAATAGCCCTTCGGGTGGGATCGGCGATGGCTTGAAAAACATCTCGTCTTAAATTCATTGCGTAGTTATTTAACTACAAATATACGTGCAGGGATTCAGGTATGAAAGTTTTTGTTCCTTTTTTCAGAAAATTTAAGCACCTGTTTTCAGCCAAACAACGGCGGGGTTACTTATTTCAACGCTTGCCCGGCCCGCGATCTGGCACTTTTAATCGCTTCTTTCTGGCTCGGGTCGAACCGCCAGATACGGCACTGGCCGCGCTCGTAGCACGATTGGCAATGACACTTGAGTATAACCACCTCTTTACAGCCCTCCTCGCAGGTCTCAAAATCTGCCGCCTGAAATTGAGCCACATGTTTTAACAGGTTCAGCTGGTTGGAAACCAGGTGCTCCTGCCCCACAATGATGAGCCTGTACAAGCCGGCATGAAAATAGCCTTGCTGCATCTTTTCAATGTGCTGCAGCCTGATCCGCTGCAGATCGTTCATGTAGTTGCTGCGCGCATCAAAACGATACATCAAGGGATCGTAAACAGACAAAATGCCTTTGGAAGTTTTGCTTTTTATCCTGTAATCACTTTCGAGGCTTTTCACAATACCTTCGAGCTCTTCCGGCGTGCACCGGAGCTGCCGGAAATTTTGCAGAAGGCTGTCAAACCGTTGGATCGCCGAAAACATCTCATTATGACTGAAAACAGAATTCACTTCCATAACACCGTTTGTATAAACCGCTGCTTTAAAATTCAAGATGCTGTCGTTTAGCCCGCTCTTGCCTGCTATACAGCGCTTCAGGCAATCATCAAACCACTTGCAGGCAGCAGCAAATGCCAGCTGATCGGCCGATGTAAAGGAAGGAGCCGGCAGAACCCATTTAAACAGGCAGTGTTTCGAATCGCGCTTGTTTATAAAGGTGATTTCCTTGTCTTTTATTTCGGGCGGCTTTATATCCGGTGTTTCCTCTGCTGTGTGCAACAACCGCCATTTGATAAAATGTTTTGTGACGGCTCTTTTCACGGCATAGCTGTTAAAATTGCCGCAAATCAACAAAGAAGACCGCTGTGGCAGGTATTGCCCGGTATAAAAATCCCTTAGCTGCTCGGGGAGCACTTTTTCGAGCTGGTATTGGCAATAACTTCTGCCCAGAGGATGCCTTGCCCCGTATAAAACCTTATTCCTGTAAATAGCCGCCAAAGCGGCCTCGCTCATTCTCTCCGGCTTGTAACGCTCAATGAGTGCGGCAACGATGGCATCCATTTTGTTTTTGGTAAACGACAGCCTGGCCACTGCGGTACTAAACAATTCCATTTGTGCGGCGAAGTGGCCTTGAGAACAATTGCCGCTCACCACCGTTTGTCCCTCGCTTATTTTGCAGGTGGCCGGATGGAGGCTTCTTAAATGCGGATTCTGCTTTTCTTTCAGCGATTGATTCAGCAGCAGCTGTATCATGTCGCTGTATCCCACCTGGCATTCGTTTTCATTTTTTTTACCGCCGTTAATCACCAGCCTTACGTGCAGCAGCGAATCATTGCCCCAGGGCAGCAGGTAAACTTTCAAGCCGTTGTTCAGGGTAAGCGTATCCAGCTGCGGGATTTCCTGTGAATAAACTCTTACAGTAAAAACGGCAAGCAAAATGGCAAGGGCGCTTCTTATTTTTAAAACAGGTATTGTTCTTAGCCCATTCATTCTGCCAGCGGTCAAAACTTATTTATATTTGTTTATTGAGAGTGTTTTATTAAATCCAGGGTAAACTGTAAACCGGAGTCATTTTTAAGAATAAGGTCCCTTGGGTTCTCCTTTAAAGGGTAATCCGGCATGACACCCCTTCCACAAGGGCCCTCCACTGCTGAATAATACCTGACCAGGGGAATATACACCCGGATACCTGTTTTTGGCAGGGTTAGTATAAATCCAAACCCGCTTGTATTTCCGCAATAACCGCCGCCGGTTTCGCGCCCTATGAACTTAGCCCTTTTGTTATATTGTGCAATTGCACAAAACTCGGTAGTGGCCGAAAAGCTTTTATCATCTGTCAAAACATAAACATTGCCCCTAAAGTTATTTTTATGCGGTTTGAAGGGTTTTTTACTCAGGTTTTCATGAGCACTGTTTTTAAACTCATAGTTGCCCTTCCCGGTTTTGTTTAATTTAAACATATGAAAAAACTTAAAACGTCTCATTCCGCCCTCAATTGCTCCATACTTAAATAGGGTGTCGTTTGGATGATCAACAGTCATTTCAAGATGATCGTAATACCGGTATTCCTTTAAGGCTATATAAGAATACAGAAGTTTTCCATAACCATCCTCACCTCCCTCATTCTGCCTTAAATCAATTATTAAATGCTTGCTATTATTGCGTTTAAGGGCCATAAAAGCGTTCTCTAAAAACTTCAGATACCCCCTGCCTTCAAATGCGTCAATTTTAATAATACCTGTGCTCAGGCTATCTATTAAGCGAAAGTGGAAAGGGCCGGTTTTTATGCCATAACCGCTACACCGTTCTTCAAATATTTTATAATCGAGCGCTTCGGTTTCAATGCGAATAGAGTTACCCCTGGGATCAATAGCATGTAAAATATAACGGTTGGCATTATTAAAAAATCCGGACAGGTACAAAAAAATTCCGAAGTTGCTCTCGATCCTGGCATTGGATTCGGCAAAGCCGTCGGCCCAGGTATGGGGTTTCATAAAACGAAGAATGCTATCGGCGCTTATCCCATTTACCATAATAATTTCAGAGCCGGTTAAGATGGTGCTATCATTGGTATAATTGCCGGCCAAATATAGTTTTGATTCAATTATTCTTATCCCAAAAGGAAAAAGCTTCTGGCTATTCTCAAAGTAAGCACCAAATTCCTCCGACAAGATCAAGTCTGTATGGCTGCATTTTATACTCCCCACAAAGGGAGCAATCAGGATGTAAAACTGCCTGTCGGTCATTGGGCCGCCTATAGCACTTTTTATCCTGCTGCAATTACTCTCAAATTCGGCTTCAGACTGGTGCCAAAACAGGCCGGGGTGTGCCTTTACCAAAGCATCCCTTAAAACTGCCAGGTCAAAATGCAGCTCTTCGGGCCTGTATTTTTTATCCGGATCATATAAAGTTTCAGATTTTCGGTTTTTTTGAGCACAGGCAATATGTATGCCTAAGATAAAAAAGATGAAAATGGCTGTTTTCATTTTTGTAGTTAATGTATTTATAGCAAACACCGTGGTTATTATACATACGACAAAAAATCAATTGGTTGCACGGTTTATGAAAAATAAATTAGGGTAATGATTCAGGATAACGTTGGAGTTTCTATAATAGGGGATGGCCACCCGGTGGCTGCAAGCTGTACGGGGATGAGCGTGGTCTTAAACATTAAACCCGAAATGATTTACGGCGCGTTTTTTATGATTGTTTCCACGTTGCCATCTATAATAACCCTGTCTCCCTCTGCGGCATCTTTAAAAAACAAAAGCAGCTCCACTTTATCTTTAAAAACCATGTTAAAATATCTTCCTTTGTAATCCGATATCACCCCGCGGCCCGGGTAATAATGCGAAATGGCTTCCGGGTGAAATTTCCGGCCATCGCTTTTCACCAGCACTATGTTTTTAAATTTCTTTTTGATGGCCAGCGTAATTTCCTTATCCGTTCTTCCCTTCAGCCAAACTGCTTTTATGTTTGGCATTCCCGATAAATAGCTGCAGCTAATGGTTTTCACTACTATCCGGTAACTCCTTACATCGCGTTGAATGCCACGCCCGGTGCTCAGGTCTACTTTGCCGGGAAATTTATAAGCGCTTACCAAAGGGCAAAGAAAGGCACTTTCGTAAAGAGTACCCGTATAGGTATTCATTTCTAAAGGATCAGCAGGAATATAGATCGCCGTTTTTTTATTTTTGAGCGATGGCCTGGACTCCGGTTTGTTGGCAAAATTATCCGCCGTCTTTTTTTCCGGTTCTGAAACATCCGTTGCCAAGGGAGCGATGGCTAAAACCGAATCTTCATTTTTAGCAGGTAAATAATTATGGACCGAGTCCTGATTTTTTTTTGAACGATCCATAGAAGCCACTTCCGTAACCTGAGACCTGTTTTTATTGTCGGAAAGCCCGTGTGTTGCTTTGCCTGTATTTAAGGCCCGGCCGTTCGAATGAGTGCTGAAGTGCTCTACACTGTTTGTTGCCGATGCTTTTTTATTCAAACTCACCGCCTTCTCCGAAGTGCGATCAACGTTTTTTGTAACAAAATAAACCGCCACTACCAGCACACTGAGGCTGAAGCCCAGGTATTTGAAAGCCGACAGCCATTTGCTGCTTATGCCGGAAACCGGTTTTTCATCCATCTGTGCCTCAATTTTTTTCCAAAGGTCCTGACCGGGCTCACTGGTATCAAACTCCCGCCGGTACCTGCTCACAAATTGTTTTAGTTTATCGTTCATTCGCCGTTGTTTTTTGTTTAACCAGTTCTATCAATTTTTTCCTTGCGCGGTTGTATTGCGATTTGGAAGTGCCTTCGCTGATGCCAAGCAGTCCTGCAATTTCCTTGTGTGAGCAATCCTCAAACAAAAACAGCGAAAGCACCGTGCGGTAACCATCGGGCAGATGAGTCAGGCAGGCCTTGATGGTTTCAACATCAAAAACTGTCTCCATCTCTTCATCCTCGTCTTCCTGCATGGGCTGTAGCCCATCCAAAGGCACAAAAACGAGCTTTCTTTTTTTAAGTGCGTCCAGCGAGCCATTAATAACAATGCGTTTTAGCCAGGCACCAAAAGAATACGCCGGATCGTAACTCGCTATTTTTTCGAAAGCTTTTAAAAATGAATCCTGCAGCACCTCCTCAGCCTCCGCGGTATTGTTTAATATCCTGAGGGAGATGTTGAACATGGCCTTGGCATACAGGCTGTAAAGCTCATAAAAGGCCTTGCGCTCGCCTTTTTTACAGCGCTCAATAATGGCAGAGTTTATATCTGTGTAATTTGGGTTGCCGGCCATACCTTACACTAAATACGATAAAAAAACGAATGGTTGCATCAAATCTGGAAAATTTTCAGGGACCTGAGCGGCAAAATCACAAGTTATTGATTAACAAGGCAGGTATTGATGTATCTTTTATAAACCCGCGTATTATACTACGACCAAAGCCTGTTACACCGGGTACAACAGGCAGATATACTCCATTTAAAACAACCCTCTATGAAACTAAAATTACTTTCGCTGTTTATCCTGTTCCACCAATTCCAACTCAATGCCTGCAGCTTATACAAAATTACAATGGGCGGCAAAACGTTTGTGGGCGATAATGTAGATCACTGGAATGCGAACACCCGCATCTGGTTTGAAAAGGGCAAAGCCGGCGAGTATGGTTTTATGCTGCTGGGATATGATAATTTGTATCCCCAGCGCGGATTGAATGAAAAGGGCCTG
The DNA here is from genome assembly GCA_044221905.1 of Bacteroidia bacterium. Lineage (GTDB taxonomy): Bacteria > Bacteroidota > Bacteroidia > B-17B0 > Aurantibacillaceae > Aurantibacillus. The sequence goes on along the minus strand of JBGAOE010000006.1, from coordinate 236,252 downwards.
GTTTTTGGCGGGCTCAATGTGGCACCGCGTCAACTAAAGAAGACAAAGGGCCTGCTGAAATTTGACGGAAAACAGGTGATGCAACAGATCATGAAAACCTGCGAAACAGTTGAGCAGGTATCGAACCTGCTGAAAAAATACGACCGTACGCCCATTGCCGACGGAGTTCTGTACTTTGTGGACAAGTCGGGGGATTATCTCATCGTGGAAATAGACACCATGATTAAAGGAAACCAGAGTCATTACCTGATATCCAACTTTTGCCCCTCGCTGACTCCAAATTTAGATTCCGTAAAAATCCCCTTTTACCAAAAAGGCCGAAAAATGATGGAAAGTAAAACAGATACAGGTTTTGCCTATCTGCGCTCGCTGAGCGATACGCTGCACCAAAGCTGGCAGAAAAACCTGGGGGGCACACTTTACACCGTGATTTATGACCTGGAGGCGGGCTCTTTTAACCTGTTTTTTTACCATGATTACAATTATTCCCTGAAGTTTAATTTAAAGGAGGAGCTTGCCAGGGGCGATACGATTCTGTCTATCCCCACGCTTTTTCCCGCCAATAAAAAAGGCCAGGAACATTTGGTACACTATAATAAGACCCGGTCATTTATGAGCTTATTGAATGAAACAGGCATTGCAGAAGACTCGCTGAAGATGATGAATTATATCAAAAACGAAGGCATTGAGCCTTATTTTGAGTTTTTTGAAAGAGAACTTTTGCTGAGCGGTTACAGGCTGTTACACGAGAAGAAAACAAGTGCGGCCATCCGAATTTTTAAATTCAACGAGAAATATTCGCCGCACTCGTGGTACAGCTATAATAGTTTGGGCAACGCTTATTTACAAGCCAAAAATTATCCGGCGGCCCTTGCTTATTTTAAAACATCATTGGTTTACAACCCCGGCAATAAAAATGCCATCAGGGCAATCAAGAAAATAAATAAGTATTTAGATCATTGATGTTGGATGACATAAGCCCGAGCTGACCGAAAGGCTCTATAAACTTTTGCGCGCTTAAAATAAATCTCAACTGCTTGTTAAACCGGACAAAGTGTAAGCCAGCCATGTTAAACCGGTGCTGCGGCGCACTATCTTTGTGCATTGCCTGTTTAAAAACAATCTCCTGCCACAGCCTGAGCCTTTGCACCCATGGCTCGCTGTGTTAAAGCAGACCCCTTTCGGGCTTATGCAAACAGGCTGGCATTTAAAATTTATTTACCACATACCCATGAAACAGGCATTTGCATTTTTTTTAATAACGCTGTATTTATGCAGCCATTCCCAAAACACCCAATGGGCAAAAGGGCTTGGCACTGTTAACGACGATTACGGCATTTCCATCGCGCACGATGGGGCGGGCAATCGTTTTGTAACAGGCACTTTCACCGGCACCATCGACCTTGACCCCGGCAGCAGCACTTATACTGCGGTTTCTGCCAATGCGGGCCAGCTGCCCGATGCGTTTATTTTAAAGCTGGATACGAATGGTAATTTTATATGGGCCAAAAGCTTTGGCGGCGGCATCTCCAACATATCTATCGCTTATGATCCGAATGGCGGCCTTTATGTGAGCGGCACCTACAGCGGCACCTGCGATTTTGACCCGGGGCCAAACACGCTCCCCATAAGCTCCAACTTTGGCAGCAACGATGTGTTTGTGACCCACCTCGATGCAGCCGGCAATTATTTGTGGACCCGCGTGTTTGGCGGGCTCGGCGCCGACTATGGCCGCTGCCTTACAGTGGATGCTGCCGGGAGCGTATATACCTCGGGCTCCTTTATGTCGCAGGTGGATTTTGATCCGGGCTTGGGCACCGCCAGCTATACGGCTTCCGGCATCATCACGTCGGATATTTTCGTTTCCAAGCTCGATGTGCTTGGTAATTTCCAATGGGTGGCGGTTATGGGCGGCCCCAGCTATGCCGAAGGGGTGGCTATCACCAACGATGCTTCGGGAAATTTATACCTCACCGGTTATTACGACGGTGTAACGGATTTTGACGGCGGAACAGGCACCTATACGCTTACTTCAAATGGCGGCGTAAGTCCGTTTGTTACGAAGCTCAACGGACTGGGAGGATTAGTATGGGCACAGGGTTTCCCATGCGACATTAGCGCTGCGGGCTGGGATGTGAGTGTGGATCTATTTGGAAACGTATATGCAGCCGGCTATTTTATGGGGGCCATCGATTTTGATCCGGGTGCCGGCGTAAATACCGTGAATTCAATGAACAGCAACGCCGATGCATTTGTAACTAAATTTGACGCCGCGGGAAATCTTACCTGGGTGCTCAACTATATGAGCAACGGCAGCGATTATTGCCATGCGGTGCGAACGGATGCGCTGGGCGATGTATATATTGCCGGGAATTTTTCAGACACGATGGATTTTGATCCCGGTGCGGCCACCTTCACACTGCCGGTAAGCGGCAATAGCGGGGCCTGGCACGATGTATTTGTTTCAAAACTCAGCCCCGCCGGTAATTTTATGTGGGCTAAAAAAATGGGAGGGCCTGACAATGACTTTTGCACTGCCATGGATATAAGCCAGTCTGGAAGCATTTACCTGACCGGATTTTTTGGTGGTGTGGCAGAATTTGATACAGGTGTGGGCACAAACACCCTGTCTTCGAACGGCAATGCCGATGTGTTTGTTGCCAAATTGAGCAGCTGCCCTTCACCGGCAGGTGCCATCACCGGCCCGGCTACAGTTTGCAACCAGGGCGGCCCAATCGCCTACTCCATTACCCCTGTTTCGGGCGCCAGCGGTTACGTGTGGGCGCTGTCTTCGGGCACTCTCAATAGCGGGCAAAACACCAATTCTGTAGGCGTTACATTCGGCACGGGCAACAGCACATTGTCGGTAATACCCGCCAATGCCTGCAGCAGCGCACAAGGCGGTTCGCTGGCAGTGGTTATAAACGCAGCACCTACCCTCAGCGTAACGAGCAACCGCACGGTGGTATGCCAGGGAACACCGGCTGTTTTAATTGCTTCGGGGGCTGCTTCTTACACCTGGAGCCCGGGCAATTCAAACTTAACGACTATTGTGGTAAGTCCCGTGATAACTACCACCTACAATGTAGCCGGCACTGGCACCAATGGCTGTGTTTCAGCACCAGCCACCCTCGTGCTGCAGGTTTCGTCCTGCATCGGCATCGAAGAAAACACTGCTGCAAACGATGTTTCAGCTATTTATCCAAATCCAACCGCCGGTGCTTGTTTAATAGAGATCCGGGAGCGATCGGTAATTACTGTTTTTGACCTTACTGCTAAAGAGCTGATGCGGCTGGAATGTTCACAACCAGGATTACACCGTCTGGATCTTTCTGAATTTCGGGCAGGGATTTATATTGTTGAAATCTACAGCAATGAGTCCGTGCAGCGGCAGAAGATCGTCAAAGAATAATTTATGATCGCAAGCATGTATTTATGCAGCGTCACCAAAAATTTGGGCGCATTAAACATCTATTGTAACTTCCAAAAAACCGCCGATGTTTCCATCGCCTTCGGGCATCTTTGAGACAACCTCTGGTTAAAAGTCTCTTTTCATGCCCATATTATACCGCTAAAACGCCAGAAGTGTTTATATTTAACGCACCCAAACGGATCAAAACCAGTTAAATGACGGCAAAATGAATAATTGGCCAATTGCGAAAGCCGGAAAATGCGACTCGTGCCAGCATCCGTTTCAAGACTCTGCTTTGCATAAATTTTAGCACACAAAACCATGGTGCGTAATTCTTCTGAATACACTGTGTAAATGGATTATCAAACATATACCCCGCATACAGATCTAAAAACCATAGTAAAGTGCTATTGGACATTGGAAGTGCCTGCACAAAGGGAAACCCAAAAACAGCTCATTTTGCCCGACGGATGTGTGGAGGTGTGCTTTATACTTGGCGACGACGTAAAAAGGTATACTTCTGACACTGACTTTGTAATTCAACCCCGGCAAATGGTGCTTGGGCAAATCACTGAACAATTTTACATAGAACCCACAGGATATGTAAACACATTTGCCATTCGGTTTTACCCTTACGGCTTCTCAAATTTAATTGAATGGCCGCTTAATGCATTGGCAAATAAAGAAACGCCTTTACAGGTGTTATTTGGCAACAGCCTATCAAACCAGTTAAGTAAAAAAATCAATGAAGCGAAATCGACTGAGGAGCGGGTTAAAATAACCGAAAGTTTTCTGTTTGAAAGGCTGAACAACCGGGTGATTGTTGACAACATCGTAAATTCCACAATAAACACACTGTTTTTATCAAAAGGAACCAGGCCCATAAATGACATTCTAAAAGATAATCTGGCGAAGCGCCGGCAACTTGAAAGAAAGTTCACCAAACAGATCGGCTTAAGTCCTAAACAGCTCGGTAAGGTGATTCGTTTACAGGCAACCCTGCAATTGTTACTTAATCAAACAACTGAAACTTTAACAGACATTGCCTACCAAAGTGAATACTATGACCAGGCCCATTTCATAAAAGACTTTAAAGAATTTACAGGAGTTACGCCAAAAGAGTTTCTGACGGATGAGAAAATGGCTCTTTCATCGCTTCTTTACAAAAAACCTTAGCGCGTCGCATTTTTACAATTTTTACATCTTTACCGGGCTTAGCTTTGCATAAACATTAATCAAATTTTTAATGACGGTAAAAAAACTGCTTTTCACTTCTGCCATTCTTTGCGCCTGTTTTGGCTGTACAAACAAAAGTGCTTCAACGGCCGAAAATCAAACAAAAGACCCAATGGCGACTAAAAAACCAATTAACATGCAAAATTTAGTCTCAATCATAGAAATACCAACCACTGACTTTAAAAGGGCAATTGCATTCTACAAATCGATACTAGCCGTACCTATTGAAGAAACGGAAATGGGCGGTGTAAAAATGGGGATTTTTCCAAGTGGCGAAGGAGCCGTGAATGTTGTATTGGCAAATGGAAGCGATTATACACCGACAAGTAATGGATGCATACTTTATTTGAACGGTGGCGAAAATTTACAGCCTGTTTTAGATAAAATTGAAGCAAATGGCGGCAAGATTCTCGTTTCAAAAACTGAAATCAGTCCCGACATGGGTTTCTTTGCATTGTTCACCGACACTGAAGGGAACAAAATGGGCCTGCATTCAAAAAAATAAAAAAGCGAATGCATATACCGGATCTAATAACCTGGTATCCAAATGCAAAAAATTGTCTGTGGTCACCAGGCAGGCAGGGTAAAAAAGTCAATTAAATCCCGCCCGAAACTCCAGCGGCGAGAGATTGGTTTTACTTTTAAACAGCTTTGTAAATGATTGAGGATGCTCAAAACCCAACTCATAGGCAATTTCGCTTACAGAAAAATCAGTGGTGGAAAGTTTTTCTTTAGCCTTGTCAATCAGCTTGTTGTGAATAAGCTGCTGGGTGCTTTGGCCGGTGAGCGTTTTAAGTAGCCTGCTGAGATAGTTGGGAGAAATATTCAATTCACTTGCAACAACCTGCACGGTAGGCAATCCTTTTAAGACCAGGTCTTCACCGTTAAAGTAGTCATTCAACAAATCCTCCAAACGGTTCAGCACACCATGGCTGGTTATTTTACGGGTGATAAATTGCCTTTCATAAAACCGTTCCGAATAATTGAGTAATGCTTCCAGGTGCGAAACAATAATGCCCTGGCTGAATTTATCGATGTTGGCATGATACTCCTGTTTAATAGCTGCGATGATACCGTGAATGGTTTTTTCCTCTTTTTTTGAGAGAAACAAGGCTTCATTAACGGAGTAATCAAAAAAATCGTATTGTTTTATGCGTTTGGCCAGTGGCGTATTCCACAAAAAATCCGGGTGCACCAGCAGCATCCAACCCGATTGTTTTGTTGCCGGGCCAGGGTTTGCTTCCACCCTGAAAACCTGGTTGGGAGAGATAAAAAACATAATGCCCTCGTCAAAATCGTATTCCTGCTGTCCGTATTTCAATTTGCCGTTTATGCCCCTCTTCAGCGAAATCTGGTAAAAATCAAACATCCAGTTTACATCGCCAATATCGGCCGGGCGCTGAACGGATTTATACTCCACTACGCTGATCAGCGGATGTTCGGGATGTGGCAGTCCTCTTGAACGATGAAATTCTGCGATGGTTCTTATTCTCTTTATCTTACGCGGTTCCATTAAATCTAAATTAGTGATATATTTTGGGATGGGTTGAAGAAGCCGCAAACACACGAAATTTTAGTCGATGTATTTGCAGCGATTTTATTTATTCCTGGTGATAGGCTTGGGCAAACTCTTTCGCAAAATCGGCCAGCTTTACTTTTCCAAGAACAGGCCTGTTCTGGTAATAGTCTTCATAAAACACACCGGTGCGCTGACTGGCCTGAAACTCTACAAAACCCTTTGCCACTTGTTCGTTAAAGCCAATGTTGAGCCAGCTTTTCAATAATTCTTCATCAGAAATAACGGTCCATTTTAACTCCGGTTTTCCAATAGCTTTGCCCAAAGCTTTCGCAATTTCATTTGGCGACACTTCATCGCTTGCCACATAACGCACAGTTCTTCCTTCGAAGGTTTTTCCCATTTCTTCTGCCACGGCATGGGCAATGTCCAGGTGCGACACCCAGGGTTCCTTTTGATCGCCACCGTAGTTGGAAACGATTGCCCCTTTATTTTTTATGCTGTTTACAAAAGAAAACATGTTAAAGTAAATAGCAACAGGGCGAATGAATTTAATGGAAACATCGCTCCCCAGCTGGTTTAATCTATTTTCTACATGGTGGTGAAAAACGAGAATACCTGTTCCTTTGTTGGTATGCGCGCCGATGCTGCTTAAATGCACAACTTTTTTAACGCCTGCCTTTTCAATGGCTGTTTTGTAATTCTGTCCGATTTGACTGATAGAAGCGATGAAATCCACCGATTTATCAAACATGTCGCCGGCCGCTTCCATGGTTTCCATCAAATAAACACTATCGGCGCCTTTAAATGTTTCTGATAAAAACCCGGCATCGAACATACTGCCAATAGCGGCTTTTGCCCCTAAGGCCTCAATGGCGGATTGCCTTTCGGCGTTGCTGCTGATAACGGTTACCATGTGTCCTTTTTGTACCAGCTCCTGTGTAAGCGGCTTACCGATATTTCCGATGGAGCCTGTTAAAACAATTTTCATTTCTTATATTTTTTTGTTGATACAAAGTTCCGGAATCATAAAAGCGTGCGATTATCCAAATCTATCCTTGTCTTAGCCAAAAGTGGCTGCAAACAGGATCCAAAGCTTAAAAACTGACAAATAAGTTGTTAAACTTAATAATCAGTTGTATAACTGAAATATAAGTTATATATTTGTGTCATAATCTAAAAAACGGCAATCATGGTTAATTTAATTTTTAACTATCTCCTTGAGAGTTCCCTGTGTTTGGTTCTTTTTATAGTAACCTACAGAATACTTATGGCTAACAGCACCAATTTCTCATGGATGAGATTTTATCTTTTAGTTAGCATGGTTCTTAGTTTAATCTTACCATTAATTGTCATTCCGATTGAATGGTCATCAAAACTAATTCCAACAGTATCATTTCCAAATACGTTTTTAATGCTGAATGAACAGGCGGCAACCACAGTTGTAAACAACAACCCAAATTTAATTCAGGCCAATTCAGGGATTTCTATACTCAAAGCGGTGCTGTTCATTGCTTTTATAACGTATGTGATCGGCATTATTTACAAATCCTATCTCTTTGTCAGGAATTTGATAAAAATTAATGGTTTTATAAAAAAAAGCGCTAAAATAAAAGAAGAAAATTATTGGGTCGTTTGCCTTAAAAGCGAAATCCCAGCTTTCTCCTTCTTTAATTATATTTTTATTAATAACACGTATAAAAATCTTTCTTCTGATGAACTGCATGTTATAAAGAAACATGAAATGGTGCACGTAAACCAATACCACACGCTTGATGTTTTATTTGTTGAGCTTGTTGGCATCCTATTTTGGTTCAACCCCATAGTAAACTATTTAAAGAAATGCCTTAAAGAAATTCACGAATATATTGTTGATGAAAGAATTGCAGGACATGGCGAAGATAAAAAGGCATACGCACAGTTATTATTAACCTTGGCGTCCGACACGAAAGTATTTGATCTCACAGCTAGTTTTACTGGCGAACATATTAAACGCAGAATTTTGATGATTGCAAAACCAAGGACTTCTCCAAAATATAAACTAATGTTTTTTGTGCTGGTTCCCCTCGCAGCAATTTTGCTGATGTCGTTCTCCTACATCAATCATTCCAAAACACAAACTAAAGGCGCCAGTTCTGAACTAAAGACTGGAAAAATTACTTGGGCAGATAAATCGCCATGGCCTATATATATGGAATTAAAAGAATACTGCGGTGTTTATCTTCCATCAAAAAAGAATACTACTCTGAGGCCAATGGAAATACTGCTTAAGGACAATAAGCTCTTCAGGTTTATAGAAGCAGAAACTGACCAGGCCCACAGAATGGTTGAATTACATTTTGAAGCAGACAACAAGTTCTCTTATACTGACAGTAGCGCCCGAAGCATTGAATTTACACTGGACAGTAAAAATGAGGTTACAGGTTGTGCTCTGCTAAAGTTTGTAACAAAGGACCATGTTAATTATCTGCTTTTAGAGGGTGAATATTCGAAACGCAAACCGGGCAATTAGAAGAATAAAAAACAATAAACCATGGATGAATTAACAAAAGCAGAAGAACGCATTATGCTGATATTCTGGAAGCTGCAAAAAGCGTTTGTAAAAGACGTGTTGGCTGAGATTCCCGACAAGCCAAAACCACCCTACAATACCATTTCATCAGTAGCAAGAATTCTTGCAGGTAAAGGGTATTTAAAATATAACACCTACGGAAAAACGTACGAATATTATCCGGCTATTTCTCAAGCGGATTATCGAAAAATAAAGGTAAAAAAAATGCTGTCCGGCTATTTTGGCGACTCGCCGGCAACACTTCTCTCCTTTATGATCAATGAGGAAAAACTCAGCAAAAAGGAAATTGAAAAAATAAAAGAAATTATAAATAAGATATCCTAGACTGTTGGTAGCAGAACAAGCCGAAGTAACAGTTGAAATGGGAAAATGCCCTGCACACCATACACTCTGATTGCTGTAATCGCCCGTTTGTCGGGCGATTGGTTTTTAATGAGGGACTGAGATCTTCTTTTGCGGGAGAAGAAAGCTTTTGAATGCTACTGCCCGTTCCAGGTTGCTTCCACTCCTTTTATTTAAACCACTTATGAAGCATCAAAAGCCACCTGTAAAAAACATAAAGCAATGCCCGTGGTGCTGTCGCATCTTTGGGAAAGAAACGTTCTTTTATACCATGTTTTGGTTGTTAATTCCACTATTCGCAAAATATGAAACTCGGTTAAAAGCCATACAGGCGTTTAATCGAAAAAGCCGGTTACTTTCGTAACCGGCTTATATGTTTCGCTTTGTCAAGCGAAGCTCTCCTTCGCAAGCTCATCGGACTTTGTTCGCCGAAACTCGCTAAGGCGGAGAAAGAGGGATTAACTTCGTTGATCCCTCAAACTTCCAGAGTCACAATGCAAAAGTCAGCACGCTCTGCGTGCTGCTTTTTTAATTTGTCCCGTCTTTTGAAAGCATAGCTTTCAACGCCGCACCAAATTAAAAAAGGCGCCCTTCGGGACGCCTTTTGCATTTATCAGCGGGCAGGAAGATTTACGTTTCGAACCAATTTATTAGCGATTTATTGCAAATCATTGATTTTCAAAAGAGTATAAGAAAATAGTAACAACCACCCAGCATAACTCAACTATCCTATAAAATACTCTCCCTTAACAAATATCCGTGTATAGAGCCTCGTTCGATCATAAAGTCAAGTATCGGGATTATTTTATTCTTCAATTTTATTTCTTCCTTTATCTTTTGTCTATTGATGAAGATAAATTTCCGTAAAAATTTTTCTAAGTAGTATAGGGTGTTTGATTCCAAATCGCCAAGACGTAACGATTTGTTGTTCGATATGATCGTATAAATCCAGTCAACACCTTCATCTTTAAAGTTAGCCCCCACAGAATTCAAAACTTTAGCGATAGAATACAATACTGAAGGAATGTTTCCTAATTCTTTTGAAGTGTTCACATACAGAGATAGATTTTCACTTTTTAAACTGCGCCATTCCTCAATGCCCTCACGCCACCATCGCCATGCAAACAAATAATTTATTATGATCGGGTGCAAATAGTAGGCATCAGGATTGTTGCATAACTCCCTTATTTTAGGGTATAAGCCACTCCAAATATGCCAAAATTGTTCAGGCTTAAAAAGAATATCTTCTGCACTTACAAGCTCTTCGATAAAAGAAGCTGTTTCTTCAGTTATAGAAAAAGAATCTTTAAACGGCTTTATAAATCCATCAATTTCGCTTACTTCCCTTTGCAAAATGAAATAGGCGAATTTCTTAAAGATGTGTTGCCGTATCAAATAAATATTGGAATCGTCCCCAGATTCATCTTTATAGCTCCTCCTGTCCATTAATAATTGCGGAGCCAGGAGAGGCAATGATTTAGCATAAATATCCAGATGAATTTTATCATTCGTATCGGGAGGTATTAATTGATAAACTATTTCCAAATCGTGAATATCAAGTGAATCAATATCACTCATATCAAATTGTATGCTTTCAAAACTAAAATCAGAATTTACTTTGTCTAATTCTTCTAAAATTGATTTTTTAGAAATTCGTCCCCATCCTCTTTCTTTTCTTTTTTCTGTAATGATTTTTTTATACTGTGGTCTGAGCTTAATATAGCCGAACAGTATTGACTGAGCAATTTTGTGATTTTGCTCCCAAAGTTTTGACTTATGAACTGCCTCAATAACATAATCACAAACTCTTTTATAATGACCAATAGGCATTTCATCGAAAAGAGTTAGAACCATTAACAAAACAAAACTGTCGGCCTCATCGGGATACTCATTTATTAATGTGGGAACCGCGTGAATCGAAGCCTCGACACCATCACTTATCTGGTAGTCGTAATCATCCGCAAAAAGGTTTGATATAGTGGAAAGAACTATTTCCTTGCAAAAACTCTTATCATCAGTTGATAGTTTGTCCTTGTGTTCTATCAATAATTTAGCACAAGAAAACGCTGGTATGGAATAGTCCATTATTCCCATAGCGCTCCGGCCAGCGTTCAATTCTTCAACAAGTTGCTTTGTTTCTGATAACGCCAAGAGCGGATTACTGTCGTACTCCTCTTGTTTTGCAGTTTTATTTTGATTTCTTCCCCCAATTAAAAAATCCGACCACATTCGCAGAGCAGCATATTTAAAAACCTCCTGATATTGATTTTGCGCTTGGTCGCTTTCTTTTTTAAGGTCATCGGAAAGCTCTTTTGGAGTAAATTCTATAAAAAAATTGTTGTCATCTTGTTCAGTTACTTTAGGTATTAAATTTCTTCTATCCATCCTTGCGAGCAAAATACCAAATGACTTGCTTGTTGTAGCGTTAGATTTGTGTTGGTCAATTATGTTATACAACTTTTCTATGAACTCAGCATTTTGTTCTTCAGTAAATCCTTTTACGCCAAAAAGCTGATAGTTCAAAAACATTGATTCTAAGTTTGAGTTTCTGTGCTTATCCTCTAATGTTTTTATTCTTTCATCTGCGTACAAAATATCTTTTATTTTATCCATTCCGTATCCTATAGAGTACAAAGATTTTACCTGGAATTCATTCGTGCTTCTGGCAGTATCTAAATGAAATAATTCAATCGTTTTAAATAAGATCAAAGCTGTATCATAAAATTTATCTGTGTTTGCAAGTACAACACTACAAACAACAGAAGTAAGAGAGGTAGATTTTGACCGCTGGAGAATTCTAAGAAGGATATTTTGAAGTATCTCAGATTTTACTACTTGAGCAAATTCTAACAAAGTCTTTTCCAGTGCCATGTGCATTGATTGTAGCAAGTTTGGAACAACAGGGCTTCCGTTACCACGATACATGCTCCAAATCGCCCAGCTCGAATACTGAGATACTTCAGTTTCGTTTACATGCAATGTTATTTTTATTACATCTTTTTTTCCATAGTCAGATTGGCTATAAGATTCAACTGATCTATTCGTAAAATCTATGATAAAATCAAGTGTTTCATAGAAGGATGCTTGCAATAGCCATTTTATTGGTGTCTGATTGGCACTTGAAGGGAAATAATCCATGTGGTGTTTATCAGTTAAACCATATTTACTCTCCATAGTATCCCTATCATATCCATATCTACCCTCTTTTTGGGGTTGCTTCTGCCAATACAAATCACACAGTTGAATAACAGATAATGGAAGTATTTTTATTAGTTCGGTCGCTATGTAAGGCTTCTCTAATATTTTGGAGCAAAGACCTTCGTACGGGTCTCTATGGTTAGTCCATTTATTAGCAATAACCTTATCAAATATTTCTTTTAATTCTGTTTGTAGTTCCTGGGCAGCATTAAAAATTACTTTTAATAATTTTTCTTCAGTCGCATCCTGGATGTAGAAGTTTTCATCTTTTTCCGTTTTTTGTATCAAACTCAGGGCTAACAAACCTGCATATTTTGTTGTTTGCCCTTTCTTGTTAAAGTCGCACCAATCTGTTAAAACAGGTAAAGCTATCTTTAAATTGTTATCAAAAAAGCCGGAACTGTATTTATATATAATTGCAATTACTTCTTCCCATCCTTTGCCTTTTGGTTTTATAATTTCGATATTCTGAATTGATGAAATGTCGGTACACGCAATTCTTAACAGGAATAAAATTCGTTTTAATATTTTAAAATCGTTTGCGATTATCTCATTTTCAAAAAACTTAAAAAATGCCTCCGAATAATCAGATAGCAAGACAGATATTAAAATCTCATCTTTCCAAAATTGCGTAACCTCATTACTTGTAAATGCTCCCTGGATAAACCCATCAATTTCCTTACTATTTTCGGATAAGCGATCTGATAACCATAGTCTAAAGGCTCTTCGTATTGGCAGGGAGTTCCCTAATTCATCAAAAAACTGTTTTGTATTAGAATGATTTGAAAAACTACGATAGACAATTTTATCTAAAGTCCATTCCTCATAAATGTCATGAGTGATGAAGTACCCATTGTACGCTTCATTATATCCAAGTATTTCATCTTGTTTTAGCTGAAATAGTGCTGCTTGTGGTAAATCATCTGCATTTATATAAAACCGACCAGTTTCACATCTTTGTTTAGCGATATAGATAATACACTTTTCCCTTTCAAGATGTAAATTGTCCTTTTGAATTATATTGTTTTGTATTCGCTTTTTCCAAAGTAAGTCGATAAAATCCTTGAAGTTTCCTTTTGTGTCAATGTTTGAATATTGCTGCACATATTCACTCAAATAAAACAGGTTCCGAAGTCTTTCCAGAAATTTTTCATTTTCGGGAAGTGCGAATTTGGATTCTCCGGATATTGACTTTAATTCATCAGAACTAATTAATGAAATGTCGTGAACATCAAAGGACAATTGATAATTCTCTTTGATATGAAAAACTAAATCATTGAGATATGCGTAGCGTGTTGTGAAGATAATATTCCAGCCACTTTCTTTCAGTTTTTGTATTAGTGTAATGAGGATGTCATTTTTTGAAATTTCGGCAAGCTTTTCGGCTGAATCAATAACGAATATTTTAATTGGTTCATCTTTAAAAGCGTTAAGGAATTGTATAAATGTGAATTTGTGGTCAAACTGGAAAATATCATTAATGTGATTAACATTAAGTTCGTTTGCTTTAAAAACACAAATCGGCATTTTTTGAAAATTGGAGTTATAAAACTCCTTGAAAATAGCAGTTTTGCCGCATCCTCCTTCCCCTGAAATCACAATATTGTTCTTCTTTTGCGACGCATTTTCTATTGCTTCAACAACAGAACTTCGGTCAACTTTAATTTGTTTGTCTCCAAACAATATTTCCGTTTGAATAGCCTGTAAAATACTTTCATTGTGTTTGTAAACTTCATCAATCAAGTCTCCTTCATTCGGATCAAGGCTGAAAAAAATATCGTGTAGATACTTATTCTCTAGCAAAGATAGTTGCAATTCAAAATGACTTGGAACCCGCCATTGAATGTTTATTCCAACAGCCTTTGCAGCGTCATCAATATCCAGCTCATATTGAGGTTTCTTTTTATCCTTCGCTGTGCTTTCGGAAAGTTCTTGGTTGATATAGATAAATAACTCGTCTAACTGTTTGTTTTTGGACTTGGCTTTTTTGATCGAATCAATAATATCATCTTTATTGTCAGCAATTGAGGTGGTGTAGTATTTGGATTGGAAACCATAAAATTTTCCATCTTTTTCTATGGGTTCAGTTTCGATCCCCGTTTGATTCTTGTAACGAAATAAACCAATTCTATTTTTAAATTCTACACAGAAAAGCAGATAAGACATGTGTTCAAATGCCCATGTTTCTCGTTTGTCATATTTTAGGCTAAAAACTTTCCAATTCATTTTTTGTATCATTTAATGTTCAAAAATCAAAGCTCATTTACCTTTATTCATTTACCGAATACCCCCTTGAGTCAAGGAAAAACTCATTGTTATTAAAAATGAAACGTAGCTTAAATTCAATTCCGCTGGATTTCATAGATTCCCGAAAATTCACGAGTTGTATATTAAATCTCGTCGGATTGCCAGGGTTAATTATTATTGGATTGCGAAGCGCAAAATTATTCTTAGGCTTCGACATATCCACCTTTAGTTGTATTTGCCCAATCGGCTTTAAGAGGTATTTAGCCGGTATCCCACTTATGGCGCTCCACTCTTCTGTTTTAATGACTTCAATCTTGGACAATATGACTGGTGAATCGGATGTATTTTGAAAAGCTAAATCTAAGATTACTTGTTTATCATTGAATCTGGAAAGAACAATCTTGAATTGATCTGTATTATAGTTAAACAAATCGGGGAAACACATTTTACCGATATGAGGAAACCTTAATGCCAAGTCTGTTATAGTCCTATGTCCTATATGGTCAATAAATGGCTGTGAAGACCAAAATCCCTCCCTGCCTCCAAAATATTTTCCATACATGTTATTTAACTCTTGAAACCAACCAACTTCATGCTGAAAAATATCCTCTGGTGTTACTATCGTCAAAGAGTTTAGTTTATTTCCTTTTGCCAAGGCTTTTTCAATAGACGCTTTTATTGAACTCTTATTAGTCCCACTCAAAGGAGAAGGATAAAATTTAAACTGATAACCGTCTTGCAGATCTCCGTTCCTGATAATGATTAAATCAACACCTTTATAATCCCCGGCTGCATCATTAAAGTTAATAGTTCTCCAGCCGTTTTGTTTCGCTTCTGCCATTAAAAGCAAATTCATTAACCTGGCAAACTCGTTACCGCCCTCGCTACCACTATGGATTCTTTTATGTAATGTTGAAACGTTTGGTAAAGCCATTTTTTACAAGTTTTGTAATTTATGGTAATAATACGCGAGGTTATGCTTTGCATCATCATATTCGGGATATAATTCCAAAGCCTTTTGAAGTTTTAAGACCGCACCGGCAATCATATTCATTTTGCCTAAATGAGTTCCGTAGTTGTACCACAATCTTGCATCGTTAGGAGATGCTGTTATCGCTTTCTCGTGATATTCAATAGCCTCCTTGTTCATACCAGCCCTGGATAGATTTTCTGCTATATCGTCGAAATATTCTCCATGTGGGTTTATTTCTATTGCTTTCTTTAATTCTTCAATCGCCAATAAATAATTTCCCTGGTGCATTAAACTAAATGCTTTACACTTTAACGCATAATCGGACTTAGGATATTTTTTCAACGCCTCGTTATAATCAGCGACTGAAGCATCCAGCTCTTGATAATAGAACCTTGCTACACCCCTAAAAAGGAACTCCTCTGCGGTTTCTGGCTGAAAATCATAGTGAGCATCAGTAATTCTTTGGAAAAGAAACATAGCTATTTCTAATAGCTCCTGATCCTTGGGATTCTCATAAAGAAGAACGCTGAATATCTCCAACGCCTTTTTATAATTATCATTTTTGATATACTCTAATCCCTCTTGTTTTCGCTTGTCAATATCCTTATTCATTTTATTTACATTAAGAATTTTTCTCCGCTAACTCAATGGCTTTAATTACCAACCAAAAGGCGCAAGCTGCCGCAGTATTAGACGCAATTTTTTTTGCGTTCACTGGTCTTCTATCTTGCCCATTTTCAACAACGTTTTCATTACCCTCTCTTTCTATTATATCAGAAACTCCTCTAACCACACCAGCCATCATTGTTGCGTATTCTACACCTTGTCTCCGAACTGCGTTTAAAAAACCGTATTCCTCCATAGCTACACAAGCTGCATCACCATAATGAGTAGCTAAAATTTTACCAACTGCTGAATCATAATGTTCTACAACTTTTTCTCCAGATGCTATTACACCTACACCAAACGAAACATCTCGTTCCAAATCACCTTTGATTAATTTTTTCCAATCGTCCTTGTGTTGTTCTATCCTCGCAAGATCACAAAGCGCATGAGTTGGCTTAACATCATCTGGTCTTGCCAGAAAAGAGTTCAATTCTGACTTGCCTCCCTCGTAATAATGAACGTTCTCAGGAAATATTACATCCCCTAACCCAAAATCTTGAGGCTTTCTTGACCCTGCAATACCAACGAAGAAAATATATTGAGGTCGAAAATTTGTTATAGCACGTTGCGTTTCTTGTGCAGTACCAGGATTTTTAGGGCCACATTCTTTTATTATCACCTTTGCAACATCACGCCCTTCATGCTTAAATATGCCTTGCTCATACAAAATGGAGTCTTTCCTAATAACATTAATGGTTTCCGAATCAAGATGGGAACGTACGGCTGCATATTCTTCCTTTATTGCAGTAAGTATAACCACAATAGGCAGCTCATTTGTTAATTCAGGTTCGGAAGGAGTTGTTTCTTCATTTTCTTCGTAAATCCACGTATATCCTTTATCTCCTAATCTTACAAAGTCTGGCTCCCCTCTGTCGTACCCAATAAAGCCATCGGCTACCATCCCATTGAAAACGTTATTAAATTCCTTTCTCTCAGGTGGTGTCAATTTATTATATAACTGTTGAACAACTCCCAGCATCACAATGTGTCCAACATCAGCATTTGACTTTCTAAATTCTTCCAGAATTTTATCTCCGATTGTTTTAGCAATTCTATTTTTATTGTGTGTTACTCCTTTCTTCTTTTCTACCCATTCCATAATCTTTTGCAGTCTTCCTGCATTGTCAAATGGGGAGTTGTTTTTAATCCAATCGTACACACCATGCTCAACAATTTTTTGGAACTCATCTAATCCGGTATAATTTTCATGCTGAAAATCCAGCATTGCTGAAATTTTATTTATATCGAAAGTCATTAATTGAAAAGCCAGATGCGCATGGTAATTATACGCTGGATACTTCAATATAATTGGTGAGTTCGATTCCAGGCTACCTAAATTATTATAAGAGCAATAGGATTCTATCCCACTTTTTATCCTAAACAGGTATTCTTCCTTAGTAATTCCGGTTTTTGACTTCGCTACATCTTGCATTTGTTTTTCAAGTTCAAGATAGCTTGCCTTTAAATTAATGTCGTAAGAATGAAACGATATAGATTCATCTTGCTTTAACGTATTTGCGGTTTCTTTCTTTTCATATATGTAACCGTCCGCGTTAAAGTTCAATTCCGTTGTATCAGAGAGTTTAGTTTCCGCACCGATCCTTACATACTTCTTTCCTTCCAATCTTATCGGAATTTCTGATTTTTCTACTTCAATAACGTAAAGTTTTTTCCCTTTAAACAAAATGTACTTTGAAAAAATTGTTGGATGCGGGCTTAACAATGCGGTAGCTTTATCGGTTATAGTATCTGCACGAAAGTCATTACTCAAACCGTTTATTTCCAAATTATCCGAAACACCCAATACAATATAGCCGCCTTTTGAATTAGCAAAAGAGCAAATTATTTCAGCCATATTTTTTGAGGTAGGCAAAATCGCTTGGTATTCCAGCCTTTCACCTTTGGGTTGGCCGATCATAAGTTCTATTTCGTTTGTCATACTGGTATTTTATTTATTCCGGTGTATTTTAAAATTTTTCCAAGTGTCAATAATTTAGGTTGTTCCTTTCCGTTTTCAATCCATAGTTCGGCATTGGCATAGTCAAGTGTATCTTTTTCTGCATCGTAATACACAATTACTTGCCCAAAATCAGACGGGCGTATAACTAAATGTATGGAAAGTCCGTCTTTTTTAATTCCGCCAATAACGCTGGTTGAAAGTTCCTCCATGTCACTACAATCATAAGCGGGGAGGGTTTGAATGTAGCTCATAACATTTCTTTTGGCTCGGTCTATTAAACCTTGAGCATATAAGAACATTTCAACTTTAGGTGTCGAAATGTGCCTGAACATAGATGCCAGATGTTTATCCTGGAGTGCGTTTTCCAATTCTTCAGCAGAAGTTACTCCGAGACTTGCCAATACTTCCTGTGTGAGTTCCATTTTTTGAAACCCACTTGAATGGTCATCTCTTTGTCTTAAAATCTCTTTTAGTTCATCAATAGAACTGATATTAAATTCGCTAAATAAACTTGATAATTGCGCTGCTCCATGAATATCATCAGCTAATTGTGGGTTTGCTGCTAACGTTTGTGCTATCCGGGAAAGTTCAGATAAATTAGTTCCGCTTCGCATCACTTTGTATAAACTCTCCTTATCATTAATGGTATTCATAAAAAGTTCAGCTCTATTTCTGTATAACTCAGAGAATAAAGCCCTGCTATCATCCGGGTTGTGATTTTCAAACCATTCAGAAAGAAGACTTATAGCCTTATTTGTATCATCACTCTTTTGCGGATTTTTTAATTTATCGGTGATTTTGCCCGCTATATCTTTCTTTTCCCGAACAGAATATTCACCATGACCAATGTAATCATGGATTAAAATTTCTTTCCAATCCTCCCCTAAAAGTTGAAGAATAATTATAAGATCATCATCCTTTATTTTATCAATATACAGTTCAGACTTCTTCTTAAACGTGCCATTTTTATTAGGTGTGATTGGATTGCTCTCAAATAAAGACAAATTGCTTTCATCGCTCAAAATGAATTTTCTCAATGAATTAAGCCAATCAAAAGTATCTGATTCATTTTTTCCAAGTGACTCACTCAATTTTGTGATATTTTCGGAATTAACAATATCCTTAACTAACTCCGAGTAGTTCAGTTTATTCCATGATTCCCAAGAAACATCACACCATTGTTCCAAGTGGTTTTTCTTACAAACTGCTTTAGGGAATTGGTCGTATGTAAACTGCCACATCTTTTGCTGAACCTCTGAACTATAAGATTTCAAGGGAAACCACAAGTCTTTTATAGGTTGTTTTCCAGCTTCTTCATTCTCTAATTCAACAAGATTTGCATTAAGTACAGAGTCACGAATTGATTTTTGTATAGATTCTTTGTACCAAACTTCATCAAAATATTTTTCATTTGTATTAGGCATCCTTGATTCAGAAAGGTTGAATAATTCAAAATAATTTCCCGCACTTATCTTCGGCAGTAATTCCTGATACAGATTCATAGCACCGACAAGTAGATTTTGATTTTCTGTTACTTCTGGGTCTTCGCCGTCTTTTTTTCCTTTCAGCCAAATCCCATCTCTTTCAGTTTGTGGATGAAAGAAGAAGCTATTAACAATAACAGGGAAATAAAAGTTCTCCGTTCCAATTAGAGGAAAGTCGCAGAACAATTTAGGAATATCCCTATTGCTCTTAACCGCAAATCCTTTAGCTGTCTTTTTTAATTCGCTTGCTATTGAAACTTCATTGTTGGTAGCATAGAGAATATAGATTTTTGACTTTACACCATTCTCCGTTTTTGAAATTGGTATTATTAAATCATCTAACAATTCCTGACTATTTTCAAATACGATTTGTTGACCAGATGTATTATTGATAATCTCTACCTTACCAATTTTAGGAATAAACGCCAGAACAAATGGAATGAGCTTAATAAATTCTTCAACTCCGATCCTGGCAATTTCTCTTTGATTATCTGAAGTTAATTGATAGCCAAAAGCCGTATTATAAAAATCTTTATTGTAATTACTGGTTAGTTTAGTTGCCGAAGTGTGAAAACCAGACCAGGCATTTTCAATTTTGGGAACTAACTGTGTGGTTGTTTTACCCTCTCTATCTAAAGGGAACTGAAAAGAAAAAAAATCGCCATTTTGTGTTTTGACGATTCCCTTAATTTGAATGATCTTTGATAACAGGTGCGTTGTTAAAAATCCTGTTCCGAACCTCCCAGTCTTTTTTGTCTGCTGACCTTCTTCGATTTCTTTGGATGAAATCTGATTGATTAACCCTCTAACATCTTGCTCTGTAAAATGTGTTCCATTATGCCTGAACTCTACATAGTCTGCATCAAGTTGAATTTGTACAGATACAGTTCTATTATCATCAGCAATGCTATCCTTTGCATTTTGTAATAACTCCCATGCCCAACGACCCTGATTATTTTCTACCGTTTTATCCAGATCATGCAGCCTTTTAATTATTTTATCGGCTATTGATCTGTTGCCGTCTTCTTTGCGGCCATTTTCAATCGACTGTATCATTCTATCAAATTGGCATTAAGGGTTAGTTATGAGCCTTTTATGCTTCAAATATTAGTCCTAATCGAAAAAAATGACAATATGTCGGTAGATCAATAAAAAAGGGCGAAAAATCGCCCTCTTCTAAATATTTAGCCTGACAAATCTTTAAATAATGAGTGAATTACGCTGCTTCCCGCAAATAATCGCCGTTTTCAAATATCCGCATTTCACCTCCCTGGTTATACCTGCCGTTTTGGACTGCCAGCCCCTTTTCAGGAACCTCGATCACGATGTCCACATCATGCTGGAACTCATTTGCTCCCCTGAAATTACCCTCTTTGGTGGTTTGGAACACATACACGAAAGATTTGCCCGGATTTGCCTGTTTTAAGGCCTCCAGATCGCTTGCGGATAGTCCCAGTTTGTTCACGCTGTCAAAGAAAATAAAGTCGTAAGGGGTCAAATCCTGCGGTATTGCTTCGGCTACAAACAAATTGGGGTGCGCCACATCTTTTGCTTTCAGTTTTTCCTGTAAGGTCATATCCAATCCCTCCTCCCTAGCAATGTAAAGCACCTTACCGTGATTACGGGCTAAATAACCTGCAAAATCTACGCATAGAAACGATTTACCCATTTTAGGCTTGCCGTACACCATTGCAGTAAATCCTTTTGCCGGATCTCCTATCAGCTTGCGGTACTTGCCCACAAAGCCCAATGTGCGGAACTGCATATTGCTAAAATCCATGCTACTCATTACGCCTGGTTGTGTGCTTTGCACTTGTTCAACAGGTGTATCGTTTACCAGGCTATCAAAGCCGTTCAGTTCATCATCGCCATTCATTACACCACAACCGCATCCTGAAAGAAAACCATTTAACCCATTCAATTCGGGTTCGCGTATCATCAAAACCTTTTGCGTTTTAGTTTTCACAAAATTGTTCAGGGTATAGTGCATCTGGTCAAAGATTTTAAAATACTTATCGCTCTTGGTGATCTTGCCTTTGTTGAACGCCCTGGTCATTGCATCCATTAACAGTTTGGCTTTATCTTTTACACCATACTTGCCATTAAGATTAATGTAACGTTTGATAAGCTGCACCGATGGCATTATTTTTTGCTCTGCAATCAGGGCTTTAAATTCACCAATCACTTTGTCGCTTACATTCATCGTGAGGGCTTTGGTCATGTTGTTGTAGGTTTTCACCAGCCTGTCCTGTATGTACTCCATTTGTTTTGCATACGGCGATGACCTGCGCACACGCCTTTCAACGATTGCTCTGTGCAGCGCATTAATGAAGCGGAGTAAATCTTCCCTGGATTTCTTTTTGCCATTCATGGAAAGATAGCGGCGCATAAAACGTATTTCTTCGGGTATGCGCTCTACAAACTCAAAATCGTTTTCATCTTCCACTACCGGAGCTGCTTTATGTTTGCTTTCCTTTTTTACAATAGTCTTTGCAGGCTTGTGTTCAGCTTCGTGTTTTTTCGTGGGTTCGCGTTTTGGTTCTTCGCTTTGCGTTCCTATATGCTGGTTCAGCTTGGCAATGGTTGTATCAATCACCGCTTTTATTTGCGGATTGTCATAGGCATTCCAGTTTTTACCGTTCTCGGTTGCTTTCATTACCCATTGATGCGCCTTTTGCAAATTGTCCGGCAATTCCGCAATGCGCAAGTGTTTGGTGCTTTCGATGTAATTGTCTTTAGTTATCATGTTGCGTTCTTTTAAAGTTTATGCGGCTAATTCTAAGGCTAACAAAATGGCTTCCGATTCCAGTTCCAGGATGCGGATGCGCTCCAGCTCTGTTTCGTCCTCATTGGGTGGTAACTCAATTTTCTTTCGGGTAGAAATCCGTTCGGTGCTGTTCTTAACCAGCGATAATAGAGTTGGTGCAATCTGCACGCTCACCCCGAATTTGTTTTGGAGAATGATTGCAAACGCATCTGCATTTTCTTTCGGGAAATAGGCTTGCATCTTGTCGGCAGTTTTTTCAAACATGCCTTTCTCCAGCAGCTCCAATAAATCTTTGTCCAGGTAAATATCACCTGCTTTGCTCCTGGATGCAGGAACGATCACGCGAAATTTATCACCTGCCTCAAAAAATGCAATGCCGTTTGATGCAGATAACATACCGCCATTGGTGAGCGATTTTAAAATAGGCAATGCTTTAATGATGGGAACAGTTACCCGTCTTTGTCCTGCTTCCCTGGCTTGCCATTCTTCAGGTAACAAAATTCCTTTTCTGGTTTGCCCATCCATTGTGGTATAACTCACCAGCTTGCCGCTTCCCTCGCTGCCAAAGGCTTGTAATAAATTGCCTGTAATGATGTAGCGAATGCCCCTGTCTTTTGTTTTCTGTTTTATTTCTTCGTCCCACTCATTCAGCAGATCGCTTATTTCTGTTTGCCGAATATCATGGCTGGCTGCAATGATTTTTGAAATACCCTCGTTAAAGCTGGCTGGCATAGCAATGTATTTACTGCTGTTGGCAATCGCCAAGCGCACTTTAATTGCGCTGGGTGCATAGGGGTTTTTCTTTTTATTGTCAATCATTATCCCCAGGCTCACCGCTAAAACGGTTTCCGTTCCGCTATCAAACGTAACTACTGGATAAGCCAGCTTGCGCCCGATGGTGTAGAAGTTTAAAATGCGTTGTAAATATTCCTGTTTGTTTTTGTACGATTTGTTTAGCTGTTCCAATGATAACATGCGAGCATTGGTCAATTCCTTTTCACGTTCTTCAATCGCCCTGCGGTATGCGCCCTCACCTTGTTTCTCCAGTATTTTCTGAATTTTCTTTTCGTTGGGAATCTCTTTTATCAGCTCATCGTACTTCACATTGGTTTCTCCCATTTCTTCCCCTCTGCGTTTTTCCATTGAGTTGGTAAAGTCATCGAGCAGTAAGCGTTTATGTTCTTCGGGATATTTTCCAGCGAGTGTTTCATTCAACAAGTTTTCCAGTTCTTCTTTCTTAAATGGTTTTTTCAGAATGTTGGCGCGTACCTTTTCCAAAATGCTGTCATCACCAAACGAACTTTCTCCACCTTTGCCAACTTTGATAATGCTGGTTTCAAGCGTTTCGGTTTGCAGGTTCAGGGCTTCTACTTCCAGATCGTATTCACCAATCTGTTTGAGGTACTCTACATAATCATTGTAACGCTCGGTTATTTCAGAATAAAAGTCAGCCTGCATCTGTGTAGATAAAACAGCCACACGCCCCGAAACGCGGTGCGCTGCATCTTCCATGTCTTCCTCACTTTTATTCTCCTCACCCTTGCTTGATTTCAAATGCAGAGGATCGCCCAACAACTCGTTAATATTTTTATTCTCCAGCAAATATTCTTTCGCAACCTTATCACCATACTTGTTCAGGAAATCAGGAACGTCCAGGATTTTGGTACTCTGCTTTTGATTGGAAGTGGTGTTTGCATCCAATGATTTCAGTTTCTTTTGCAACATCATCATTAAACGCTTCTCTGCCGGTATCGAAGAAATAACGTAGTCATAAATCGGTTTCAGGATTTGTCCTGTACGGTTGATGCGACCACGTTTCTGAACCTCCGTATTAATATCCAGCTCTGCCTGTAATACAATCATCACACGCTGCTTTACTTGCTCGGCAGTAACTTTAGGCGTTACAATAGCATGAGCCGAAGCACCTGTGCTACCGGATTGATTAATCATCAGCACATCTACTTCGTTGTTGTTGAACAGGCGAAAGGCATCATTGGTATTGATACGCCTGCGGCTTGTTACCAATCCTTTGTTGCCTTTTGCGTTTGGTTGAACCGCAAACTTTCTTCCCGTAACTTCCGCAACGCTGTAACCTGCATGTTCCAGCTTTTGTATTATCATATCAATGGGGCTAATGGATATGCCTGTGCTGATAGAGTTGATGTCGTTCAGGATGCGGTTGTATTCTTTCCTGGCATCTTCATCCAGGTCTGCTACGTTGAATGTTTTATATATCGGTTCGCCGTTCACATCTTTTTCGGTGTAACGCATCACGCCGTCCAGACCTTTGCGCAACACTTCCGAAAAATCATTATTGATAAGGTCGCCATCGCCAACGGGCAAACCTTGTTCGTTCTCCATTTGTTCAATGAAACTGCCCATTGTAGAAGCAAAAGCAATCACAGGTTTTTTACCTTCTTTCAGTCGTTCAATAGCACGATCAGCCACCGCATCTGCTTTAATGCTGAACAGCATTTGATTGATAACATTAAATACTTTGGAGAAATAAGGAATGTTATCTACGCCAGCTTGCGAAGTGCCTTCGCGTATTTCTATTTCTTTTCCCTCCGCAACTGCTATCTGATCCAGTTCCTCTACTTGTTTGTCAATGTGAACATTTTGGAAAGCGATAATGTCCCTCAACACCCTGGTAATGTTATCGGCTGTTTTCTTATGGCTTTCTTCGTAGGTTTCCAGCGAAATGTAATTAACTTCCACACCTTCAAAACTGCGTTCCCTGCGGATCATCTGCCCCTCTGCTACAAGCTGGCTCGACAATATTTCCTGTAATGCTACGCCACCTTTCTGTATTGCTTCCACTAATTCGTCCCTCGTCATGTTCGCTTCGCTGATCGCTGTTTTCATGGCGTAAATGGGCATGTTGTCTGGTCGTTTAGCAAACGTTGCCGATAAGAAAACAACCCCTGCGGTATCGCGCACCACCCGTTGCATAAATTCGCCTGTGTTACTTGAGCCACTTGAATTATGCGCTTCATCCATTATCAACAAATTATCTTTTGCTATCTGCATCAGAAAATTTGGTTTCTCTGGTTTCTTTTCAGGGGAGTTGAATTGAGAGTATGTGCCTACTTCAAAATCAAATGTTACAGGAACGGTTTTGTTCTCAAAAATGCCCGCTTGTTCTGACGGAGCGAGTGCCTGATACACAATGTTTCCGTCTTCGTCTTTAATATCGGTTTTGGTTTCCCTGGCGTTAATGATGAAAGGTTTGTAATGTGTAGAGCCAATGGCAGAAAGATCGCGGTAGATGTCGGAAAACAGGTTGGCTTTTTCTGTAATGAAAATCGGCTTTAATCCTTTGCGTACACCGTAGCGGATCATGGCGGCAGCAATGCGTCCTTTGCCGATGCCTGTCTGGTCGCCTATAATCATTCCCTGGCCTCTGGCTTCGATGTTATAGATCGCCATTGCAACGGCATCTATCTGTTCGGCAGAAAGTGCCTGGCAAAGTGCAAAGTGTGTGGAATAGCCCAGGCGATGCCTTACAAAGTTGTCGATGTTGCCACCTACTTCTGCTTTTATTCGTGTCAATGCTGCCTGTGTTTCAAAGCTCATGGAATCGGGTACTTGCGTATTGAGTACAACACAGCTTTGTGATGCTGGTATATAGGGTGAGCCTAATTCCTCTGCACCTGAATTGCTTTTTTTATCCATTATCATATCCAGGATCAGCAAGGCTTCTTTTTCTAACTGTTCTATGTTCATGTGATTTGTTGTTGTAGTTTCTGCTTCAGTAGTCCATTGCATCACCCGTTCAAAGAGTTCATCAAAGGAGTGTACAACTTTACTTAGCAGTTCGTTTTTTACCGGAGCAACTCCGGCAGGTAATTCTTTTCTTCCGTCAATTAAAATCAGGCGCACCGGAAAGCCTGTGCCTTGCCGTGTGTATAAGCGTTTACCGTCAATAGATATAACATCCATCACGTTGTAATGGCGGTAGAGGTAATTAAAGAAAATGCGGTTCTTGCCTTTTTGTATGCGCCCCAGCTTATCCCAGCGCGTATGCCCGCCAATGATAATGGCAGCCTTTCCGTCATTTGCCATTGTATCCAATGCGCGGAGTGCCATTAAATGATCGAGTACCGTAATGGGAAATGTATTGTAGTCAATGGCTTTATCTAAAACGCCGAAAGGTGGATTGGTAATTACCGCCTGGAAAGTTCCTTGTAAATCAATGTAGAAGAACGGGGCTGTTGCATCGCGGTTGAACACGTTGGCAAATCCTTGTGTGTGTAAATTCCGGTTGCGTATTTTATCAATCTCGTTTACATAAACACGCTCTGGTTTTGCTGCAATGGTAAGCAAGCCGTTTCCTGCGCTTGGCTCAAAGGCATAACCGCCTTTTGTGTGCAAGGCAGGTAAGCCGCAAAACACACCCATTAAATAACCGATAGGGGCAGGTGTTGAATATTGTTGTAGTAAAATACTTTGGCTGGTTCGGTGCGATAGGATCATCTGACTTTTGTACAGCTCAACAATCTTGTCGTATTTTTCTTTCACGCTGCCATTCCCGTTTGCAATTACTCTTGCGGCATTTACTATTGCCAGCTCGGTTAATTCTTTTATTTCTGTGAGGTCAGAAATGCGTAATAGGTACGCTACGCTCTCAACGCTTTTTTTGTTTTGCTTGTAGTTCTGGCTCAATGCTTTTTCTTCAAATTCTACAAAGGCTTGCAGGTTATCGGCTAAACTATTTTTCATGGCTGGCTTAATAGTTTAAGGGTTATTGTTGCGGTTCTTAACTGAACATTTTTGCCTGATGCACCAATCGTTTTGCGCACCGCAATGGCATACATTTTACCAGCTTCCACTTCCATTAAGCCACCGTTGACACAAGCCCAGGTTGTATTTGTAAATGAAAAAGTTGTATTGGGAACAACGGTAGTGTTGAGTGCATCTAACAGGCATACTTCGCCTGTGCAGCCGCTATCAGCAATGGTATAGGCAAATAGCTGTGCCTGTATTTTGTTTTTCCTGTTCGGAAAGAAAAACCCGTTGGTAGGGATAAGGAAAAATTCGGAGGCAGCAAGAAAGGTATTGTTTTTGGAAACAAGCGAAGCAGACAACACCAGCGGAATGCTGGTGTTGCTGAATACATCGCTTTGGGAAATTGCTTTAGGCGTTACTATCAGTTTATCAGAAACACCCGCGTTCATATCTGCTCCGCTTGCATTTCCGAAATGGAATAGTCGTCCTGATAGTATGTCTAAAAAGCTCCCCATCTTAGGCGTAGGTCAACTCAAATCTGTTGTTCCAGATGTTATCGAAGTTTTTGTTTCCGTCTGCCCATTGGTAATTGCATACATCGCCAATGTGTGTGATTTTTTGAATTGCCCATACCGCTTCATCCTGTCTGGCGGCTGGTGATGCAAAGCCTTTGTAGATCACATTCGGATTACCTTCATCCACCAGCACCGGATCAAAGAAAATTTTGCTGTCCAATGCGGTAACAGAAGATTTGATGGCTCCGATCTGGTCATTCATACTGTTGAGCTTGTCTATTTCCTCAATTTGTTTTGCTTCGGTTGCGGTTCCCGATGCAAGGCTGGAAGTCATCATTGCATTGATGGCATCGCGCAAGGCTTCAGGGCTGGCAGCCACCGGAGCGGTTACATCTGTAAAAGGAATAAACACATTATGCAATGGCCCCTGTCCAATATCAATTTTAATGATGTTGGTTTTAATCACGGAGATTTCGATAATTTGTGCTTTCATCAGGTTGCGTACTACGCTGCCGATGGTAATTCTAAGGCTTGCGCCATTGTTCTCGATTGTTGTTGCGGTCATAAACGATTTGTTTTTTAGTTATTATTCCTTGTCTTTCCTGGCTTCCATTGCTTTTGCAATCATTTCACCAACCCAGGCTCCGATAAAACCACCGATCATCACGTACGGTACTGCATCTTTATCGTGCGCCTTTCCATAATAGTAAGAAGCCAGAGAACCTATCAGGGTAAAGGTTGAAACGAGTGTTTTTTCTTTCATGCGTTTACTTTAATTTTTGGTTGATTAATAAGGTTGCAGTAAAGCCTGTGATGAATACCAAGCCGCCAGCTAAAAATTTATTCTGCAAAATTTTCTTTCGCTGCACTTTGTAGGCTGTATTTAGCTGCTCTGTTAATTGCTGCTCACGTAACATTTGCTCTCTCTGTAAATCGCGCTGGTTGGCTTCGTTCTTTTTGTAGAGGCAAATAGTGCTATCGCGGTTTATCACAATTTGCTCCAGGCTTCGGATCGCTTCCATACATGAGCTGTCGCTGGCTGCTTCGCTTGCAAAATAGTTTTCCGCTATCGGCAGAATGGTATCAGTAACAAACGGTACACTATCTATCCTGGTTAACGCCTGCCTTAATTGTTCCTGGAGAACCTTTGCTTCTGAACGGTAAGCAACCATCGCCTTTTTCTTTTCGTTGGCTATGCGCTGTAAACTGTCCTTTGCCGTTTGCAGATCTGCAATCCTGGTTTCATAGTGTTTTTGCAAAGCCAGCTTTTCCTGTTTCCATTCGCGTACAAATGTGCTGTCCTGGTATGGTGGTGGCGATATATGCCCAGGGCGTTCCAGGAACGTGCATGTTCCGATAACCGTTACACACAATAACAGGGCGATGAGTATTCCTAATTTGCTTTTTACTGCTTCCATAATCTGTTTTCTTTTTAGAGGTTATTATTTGGTTTTCGTTCGATGCTATATCCGAAGCATCCGGCGGCAATCAGGCTCACAATCGAATAGAACATATACTCTGGTGTTGTAATGTTGAACACCAACTGCGCTACCCAACTGGCAATCACCAGGAGCATACATACTGCGATAATCACTTCGCGCAGGCTATACCCGTTGGTTTTGTCTTTTAGGAGTTCTTTCAAAAAGTTGCTCATGTTTGTCTTTGTTTTGTTTTTGTATATAGAAGTAGCCAGCTACTCCAAGTCCCAACAAGCCAGCAGCGAAATACCCTGCACGCCGGATGCTTTGTCTGCGCCATGATCGGAAGTCAATCAGCGAATAGGTGAATTGATTTCCGTATAATGATCTGTGCTTTTCGCATAGTCGCATGAACGCTGCAAAGTCGCTGGCATTCTCAAAGACCTGACAGCCTGCCGAATTTTTATCAACGGTTTTTGTTTTGCCTACGCGGTTGGCTCTGTGTATATTGATACCATAATACCCGCGTGTTTTTTTTCCATTGTAAAAATCCAGCACAGCGTTTCGGTCATAGTCCCGCATAATGGTAATGGGCTTTACCTGCACTAAGGCATCATACTGTCCGCGATGCTTCCCGATTGCATACGCATTTTTGTATTGTCCTTCTGCCAGTATTGCCGTTCCCTGCGGCTGCATCGGGTTTTTGAGCCAGAATGTTCCTGGGTCGGTGGTGATCCTGAACACATGGTATTCCCAATGCAGGGGACTTGTTTTGTAGAACACATGCAGTTCATCATCGAAACGGTTAGGCTGTATGCTTTTGCTTCTCATACCAACGATGTTCAGCTCGTAGGGTCTTGAGAATGTTTCAAAGCCTTTATGTTTCAGTAATGCCCTGATGCGTTGCAACATGACTAAGCGGCTAAATCAATATCAGGGTGATAATTCGCCAGCCAGCTCTTTACATCGAATGACGGGCAGGCTTTTTTTACACCAGCAAAATCACGGTGTCCCAACACCTTTGCATCCTTAAATTTTTCGGTCAATGACACGATCAGATTGAACATGGCATTTTCCTGTGCGCGTGTCCGGGTATCTTTCGGCTGCCCTGCCTTATCAATGCCTCCGATGTAGGCAATGTTGATGCACTGGCTGTTGTGCTGGTACACACCGTTGCTGTTCTGGTTCACATCCAGGAGTTGCACCACTTCGCCATCCGGCTTAATGATGTAGTGATACCCAGGTACGTCTTTCCAGCCGCGTACTTCTTTCCAGTATCTTTTAATGCTTTCAATCGTTGCCGTCGGCTGTGTGGCTGTGCAATGAATGACAATAAACTGTATGTTTCTTTTAATAGTCATGTGCGTTTTTTATTTGTTGTTATTTACTTTCTGTAATAAGTGAGGTGTGCGCTTTGCACCAAAAAGTGTTGTTTGTGATTTTCAAAGAGCGTGTAGTTTCCGCGTTTGGTGATCTCTGTGCCCAGCACCATGTTAGCAGGAACGCTTACTGATTCGCGCGGTGATTTCCATACACGGGTGGGGCGTGTGGTAATGAGGATATTCTTTTCGTCAATACCAGCCAGCGACCACTTGCCGCCATCGTACTTCAAGCCCATGTTAGAGAAAGCCAAACGAATTGTTTGTTTTTGCTTTTCATCGCTGAAGCTGTTTAGCAAGCCATTGACAAGGGTTTGGCGTACTCCGTTAATCCGGTAGTTTACAAACACATCGCTTACCGCTTTGTAATCGCTTGTGTTGCGCAAGGTTTTTAAAAGGCTTAGTGTTTTACTGAAGTCCTTGCTCGTTGCGGCTGAATAAAGCTGTGTGGCTGTCTGGCTCGGATCGGGACTACTGCCTTTCGTCAGCACATTAAAAGTGGTTTCGTCAATTACAACTGCTAAACCTGCTTTCTTTAATGCTTCTTCTGTTTTGCTTCCGAAATCTCCATCAGCTCCAGCTTTCCCAAGTGCAGCCGCACCGAGCTTGCTTAACAGGTATTGCTGCAAGGTTTTTACATTCGCGCCTTTACTTCCTTTCTTCAATGGAAAGTCATCGTTACGCGGTGGCGTTGCAGTTGCTTTGGGTTTAGGCGTGTAGCTCGACGTTTTTTCTGCCGGAAAATCCGGTGTGTCTGTTGCATCACTCGCATTTTCTTCTTTTTTCTTTTTCCAGTATTGCCAGCCGAAATAGGATAACGCTCCTGTTGCTGCTACGCCCAAGCCAATCAGCAACCATTTTTTAGTGTTGCTCTTTTTAGGTGTTTGATCGCCCGTATTTGTATTATTCTTTTTCATGGTGTGTTAGGCTTTGGGTTTTGCAAGAATGATTTTCATGTAGTCGGAATATTCCCACATTTCCAATTCGCTTTTTAAAGCATCCATCAGGTTTTCGCTGTACTCTTTGTAGTAAGCCTTGCCTACGTTAATGAAAGCGGTTTGCGTAGGAATTTCATTGAAGACGGCTTTGATCGCTTCTTCATCTGTACCAGGCAAAAAGCCGTAAGACTTATCAAAGGCTGCTTTTAAACGTTTTGCCCAGGCGGTGAACTGGTTGGCAGAGGGAGCCTGACCAGCTTTCTCCGGCTTCGCAGCCATGATCTGAAGCATCTCATTGTACTCGGTTGTCTGCAATTCATCGCTCATGTCCTTGTACATATTGGAATGATACTCTTTCTGGTAGGCTTTAAATACTTTATTGAGTTCGTCCCTACTTTTAATACCTGTCAATACTTTGCGTAGTGCCTCCGTGTCTGTTCCGAAATACCCGTCATTTTCAAATGCCATTTTTATTTGTTTAGCAAGTGTTTCAGGTGTGCCGTCCTCAAAACTTTTGGAATGTGCTTTATTGGAAATGGTAGTGTCAATGAGTTTTTTTCCAAGCACAATAATTCCGGTCAGCCCCGCAGCAGCCAAAAGAGAATAGATTACTTTCTCCTTTACGCTCATGCCCTCCTTATCGACTTTTTGCTTTTCAGCAACCAGCGCGTCAATGTCGGTCTGTCTTTTTGTTAGTGCCTTACTCATTTTGTTTTACCGTTTACACTCCCAATGCTTTTTTTGCCAAAGCAGTTTTCACCGGATCGTTCTTTACTACATGCGCTAACTTCTCCAGCTCTTTTGCAGAGAGCTTTGAAGCCAATACCGTAAGCGCTGCCATTTTGGTATCTGCATCTTTTTCATTGCTGGCAGTTATTTCCAGCTCATAGCTATACTTGTTCATGGATTTGTTTTTAAATGATTAAGGATTGATTTCTTCTTCCTGTTCTTCTTCCGTTTCTGAAAGGAGTTCTGCCACAGGTTGCAGTTGGCTTTTGTCTTTGCTCAAAGCATCCAGGATCATCATTACCTGTCCCATTTCCTCCTCGGTGTATAGCTTTTCCAGCTCACGCATTAAGCGGATAAAGGCTTGTTCCTGTTCTGTGAATGCAGGTGCAGTATTGGTAAATGTGTTGCTGCTTTCTTTTTTCTTAAAAGACACTTCGGCATTTTCCTGTGGCGTATCAATGCGGTTGTTGTCTTTTTCAATGATACCTGCCAAGCCCGACACGGCTGGTATCTGCGCAATGATGTGTGTATTGCGCCTTACCAAACCTTCTAAGGCTACCGAGATCACATCGCCCCAATGCACACCGCCGATTTTATTACCGTTGGCTTTTGCTGCTTCTACTGCTGTTGCCAGCTTATCGGCATATTCATCGGCTTCCTGCAATTCGTTTCGCAGTTCGTTGTTCTCTCTTTTCAGCGCAGCGATCTCCATTTGTTCGGCTGTTTTTATGTTCTGCTGTTGCCGCCATTCGGTAAGGCTGTTTTTTGAATAGCTTTTAACTTCAAAGCCGTTCAAGCCTATGTGGTTTGCTTCATCGCGGTTTCGCGCTTTGAGCATAAACACGTATTGGTCGTTACGCGGTGAAGAAGAAGAATTGTAAATGATGATGCGGATCTGCTCGGTGTCAATGGTCATGTAGTTTTCATAACCATCAAACTCGCTTGGCTCGTCGGTTTTAGGAACTGCTTTTAATCCATCTACAAAAATTTCATAGTGCTTTGCATTTCCTTTTTCCGCCATCGCTGCCAAATGGCTTTTAAGGCGGTCAACTTTTTGCTGGTCGAAATTATCAAACTGAATAGGCATATTATTTTAATGTTTTGTGTTTGGGGATTACCTGGATAAACCGCAGGTGATTAATTTGATCGGTTGTGTTTGTGATGATGATTGCGCCCTGGTGTTCGTAGCTTTGCTCGTTGGTATTGCTCTCCGCTATATCGTACAAGCCAAAATCAGATTCTACTTTTGCGTGTGTTACTTCCTCTACCAGAATAAAAAATTGGTTGTAAGCATCTACCTCCACAGCTTCTTTTGGCTGCAATACAAAATGCCTGAAGCGTATGTAATAGTTTTTGCCATATCCCAATTCTTCCATTCGGCGGGGGATGTATTCTAAGGCTAATGCAATGGTCATCTTACTGTTTGTTTTCCGGTTCTTGTTTTTCTGTCCACACGTACAGGTTCACGATGTAGTTCGGCGTAAGTTTGGTTTGTTCGCTGTAACGGTCTTTGTACACGCCCTGGATGATCGTACTGTTTCCGTCAACAATCACCCGTTCTTCAAAGGCTTGCGTCTGGTGCGTAAATGCAGTTGGTGTCCAGGATAAATTTTGGCTGAAGTCGCCGTAACCAATGTTGTTATCGCCCTGCAAGTCGGCTGCATAAAAAATGTTTGCTTCTTCGCAGCTTTGCAGTTTAATTTCTCCTACAAGCAAACTGCGCTTAAACAAAGGGCTTTTGACTTCTGCCGTTACTTCAAACGGTACAGCTTTTACCAGCTCCATCTTCACCGCTTCCGTTGCGTGAGGCAATGTGCCGTCATCATTACTGAGTGCAAGCGATCTTCCACCCAACTCAACACCAATGATGCGTGTTGTATTCTTCGGCAGCTTCACCTGGAAGTGTTTAACCTGTCCTGGCTTGGTGATGCGGATGCTTGTTACAACTACCTGTTCGCGTATCATAATTCATCCTCCATTTCACAATCCACATAGAGCGATACACGGTAAGGCTCAAAGCGTGTTCTGCCGTCTTCGTTATCTGTATAGGTTAGTTTAATGATACCGTTGCCGGGACTCACATTGCCCAGGTCATAATAGCGTTGCTTCGGGGCTACGTTTATGCCTGACATCAGCAATTTGCTTTCGTAATTTTCCGGGAAGTATTCTTCCTTGTTGATTTCGATTTTTTGCGTACCCCTGTAATACAACAGATCATCTTTGTCCGATGTAACCAACACGCCTTTCACGGCTTTGATGTTTTTGTCCAACTCAAATGTTTTTGTAACCACTTGCCTGGCTTCCGTTACCTGCGCATCAAATCGTTTTTTTACTGGCTTTAACATGATTGTTTTCTTTAATGGTTTTTAAAAAGTCCGCAGCGCATGGCCGCGGACTTTGTTCAGGTGTGTTATTACGGTGTAGTGATCGTGCCGTGCAATCCGCAGAAGATATGTGTCTTCGCATCCAGCCCGTCCATTGTTCCCAACTCGATAGTCATTTCTACCAGGATGTCATCGTGGATCAGGCGCGGGTTGGCTAATTTGTAATAGCCAATCGGTACGTTGTGCATGTTGCTTGTCTTAAACACATTGTTCGATGTTTCAGGAACAATTTGTTTTTTGTTGCTCTTTAAAGAGAACTCACCGTTTACGATTGGCGCAAACTCGCCCAGGTCGCCAAATCGGGTAGCCATGATTTTGTCTTTCGACAATTCGGTAGCTACACCAGCCAGCAATACAATACCGCTTACCAGGAATGCCTGGTTCTTCGGCAGCTTCGCATTAGAGATGTTACGCAAGCCGATTTCCTTGTCGTCCTGTGTTTCAAACATCTTAATGGTTTTACTGCTTACCTGCTTGATGCTGTATATCACCGTGTCTGCCAAACGCAGCTCACCTTTCGATAAACCTTGTTTGATGTGCGGAGGCAATTCGGAAAAGTGTTTTTCCATTTCAGCGCGCGACCCTTTACTGGATGGCCCTGTGTTTGCCAGTTTGTTGATGGTGCGCTGACGCGCAATCGGATTCATTCTGCGAAGTGCGCCCAGTAACTCATCGTTACCGTCCAATCCTTCCAGTCCCAACAACGCGCCTACGTTGTTGTATTCTTCGATTCCGTTTAACATTTCTAACATGATCTTTTCTTTTTTTTGGTTTAACTTTTTGTTCGTTCTTGTTTTAAAAAAGGCCGTAGCTTTCCTATTCCGCTATTTTTCCGAATAGGGATTTTGCTAACTGCAATAAGTTTTAGCGAGGAACGGTAGGGCTTACAGCCTGTTTGGTGTTTTTCTTTTCTGCCTTAATAGATTTTTTCTTCTTCCAGTCCCGACACTTCATCGTAAGTGCCTGACATTTGTTTTTGCTGGAACTGTTCACCGCTACGGGCAATCGCCTGTTCGATTTCATCCAGACCACTCATGTCAACTTCCTGGTTTTCGGTCTGCGGATACTTGAAGTATTGCACACTTCCCATTCCGTTTGTGCCGTCATCTTTTGTTTCCGTTTCTTTCGGCTTAATGATCTTGTCCAGGTACAGGCGTTGTTTGAT
Organism: Bacteroidia bacterium; assembly: GCA_044221905.1. GTDB lineage: Bacteria > Bacteroidota > Bacteroidia > B-17B0 > Aurantibacillaceae > Aurantibacillus. The sequence continues at coordinate 200,623 of JBGAOE010000006.1, read as the reverse complement.
GTTTTGTCCAAAGGCTTTCATACGTTCTTTCGCGCCGTCCAAACCTGAGAGGCTTGTACCGTTTACTGCGCCCTGTCCGATCTGGTAGCCTCCCGATGCCATCATGCCCATACCAAAGCTGGTAGCCAGGGAAGAACCCATGTAATGACCGATAAGCGATGTTCCGAAACCAACCAACAGGGAGGGCTTGCCAATGGCAGCTCCCGCAAGCCCGCCACCAACAACACCTACCACTAAGTCTTTCACCGATTCGATAGCTGAATGTTTTGCATCGCCTTTGGTTTCTAACTTCTGGGCTATTGCCAGAACATGCGCTTTTTTTGCTTTACTGGCTTTTGTGTTTTTCTTTTTGCTCATTTCTCTTTCGTTTTAAAGGGTTAGTAATTTTTACATCAAGGCAATGGTTGATTTTTTACCACTTCCTTTATGATGTTTCTTTTTGCCCTTTCCCCGTTTTTTGTGCTTGTGGCTGTTGAAACCATTGAGGGCAGCTTGTCCTTTGTTTGCAGGTGCTTTTTCCTTGTTGCCTTTTACCATGCGATAACCGGCATACAAAACACCTACTACTGCCGCACCGATGCCCACAGGCTTGATCCACTTTTTATTATTTTCCCAGAAGCCTTTTAAGCCTGTTGGCTTTTCTTCTGTATCGGTGGTAGATGTTGTTCGCTGATTACTTCCTGTGCCGTTGGTATTTTCAGCTTCATCGCTGCCACTTTCATCATTGGTAGCGGGTGCTTTGCTTTTGGATTGAGCAGGGGTGTTGTTGCCGCTTTCAGAATTGTCATCGTCGCCGGAGTTGTTGTTACTGCTACTACTGTTATTACTGCTGCTTGTTTTCACAGTAGGCTCGCTGCTACTGTTATCGCCACTATCACTTCCACCGCCACCATCGCCGCCGCTTTCGGATCCGCCATCGCCTGCACCTTCCTCTTTAAAGTCGGCGTTGTTTTTCTTGTTCGGAAACAAATTGCCTACGCCTTTGAGAAGACCTGCAATAGCGGTCATAACGGTTGTTGCTGCGGTAATGGCTGCGCCTGTTGCAACGGCTGAACCCAATTCGCCCAATCCGTTTACTTCGTCAACACCATTCACAAATTCTTCGTGATATACTTCGCCCAACAATTCATTTAAGGGTGTTCCGTCATCAATGCCGCTAAACTCAACATCCCTGGCATCAATCAATCCGAAGCCGCTCACTTCCTTGTTTCTATTTCCGCGCCCCGACAGCATGGCTTTCTTCAGGTTTTCGGGTTTGCCTCCGGCGGTGTAAAATATCTGCTCTATTTTGTAGAGGATATTTTTGAGCTTACCGAACTTGCTCATGTCAGCGCCTTTTTTTCGTGCTTCATCTTCGGTGAGGTAAGCCCATTTGAGGCGTTGGGCAACTTTCATAATGTTCAGCTTCATCGAAGCCAGGATGCCAGCCCTTAACAAAGCAGTTGCGGGATTTACTTTGTTGGTTACGTTCAGCACTTTCTTAGCGATCTGCTTGAACTTCTGAAATCCTTTTTTTCCTTTTTTTCCTCCCTGGTTTTGTTCAGGCATAGCGGAGGAACTTTTGCTGGCACGTTTCTTAAAGAGTTTCCCTAAATCTCCCATATCGCCGTCCCAGCCCATCAGGTCTTGCAAATCCACGTTGCCCGTCAGATTGCGTTCTGCATTGTCGTCTATGCCATCTAAATACTGTAAGTCCATTTTGAAATCTTTTTTTTCTGTGTAAGGTTCTTCGTAATTAAATCTGTCCACTACACAATCCATCGTGATGTATCTGCCATTCCCTAAAGGCACTATCGGATAGATGTGCTGGAAGAAATCTTCCTTGTACTTGGTGATGCGGTTGATGACGGGAATTTTCAACGCCACCAGGCACGTTCCAATAAACGTTGTAAAACAATCGCAATCGCCAACTCCGTCATGTATAAGCCTGCGCGGGCTGCGCACCTGTTCCAATCCCCGCTTGTCTTTTTTATAGCGGATATGATGTTTAACAAAGTGCCAGAGCTTTTCACATGCGGAGTAAGTAGATAACCCGCGTAACTCGGTATTCACAAAATTTTCTACCTGCCATTGTGTGTTTCTCACTACCTGCGGAATAAAATCAACCGTATCAGAAACCGTTGCGCCCATCTTTATAGTGTTGTCAATCGCCGTTGCTTTCGGGAACAGGTGGCGATAAGGCGCAAGACTTTTCAGTTGTATGATCGTTGTTGATTCCACTATGCTTTCGGGTTTAGTGTGATGTCGTCTGTCTTTTCATAAGGCAGCTTCTTCCAGCCTAAGTCAATGGTGGAGATCGTCTTTACGAAAATGGGCGCGGGCGTTTTGTTTACCAGCAGCTTGTACAATCCTCCGCCCAGGGAAAGCAGTCCCGTTAGCGGAACTTTTATCATAATGCTTTCGATAACTGCCTGCCCGTAGGCTGGTATCTGGATGTCTTTGTTGATGACCTGCGATGAGCCGATTGTTTTTTCCTTGTACAGCACTTTTACAAAGGGGAATTTGATTTTGAAAGTGCCGTTGGTTGGATTCTTCAACTGAACATCTACACGCACCGTTAAGCCATCCGCTTTTAAGGAGTGTATCTTGGCTGTGGAAACCGATTCCAATTGCACGCTGGTTCTGTTCAGGCGGGTAAAGTAGGTTACGATCCCTACAATACCTGCACCGATGCCCGTGCCTACCATTATTTTTTTCCAGTTCGCCATTTTCTTTTCGGTTTCTGCACCAATGAATTGTTACTCTGTTTTCTTTTTGTTCTTACTTGTGATGCGGGCTGATATGTAATCGCCCGCCAGCTTAAAAGCCATCCATATTGCTCCACCTATGGCGGCTTTCACAGCGTATGCCGTTAGTCCTGAATAATCCAGGTTGGCAAACAGTATGGCTCCTGTAAGAAATGTTTGGGAGGTACTGTCGTTGTTTGTTTCGTGTGTTTTCATTTTTTAGCTAAAAAATTTTTGTTTGTGATGATTGAGGGAACAAAGGTTAGGCAAGGGTTTGAGATGCAGACCGCATATTAAGCGGAGGTGAACGCGCCTTTACACTTGTAGCCGCTTGTTGTCTATGCTGCTTCATTCACCACTTGTCCGGGTACACCGTATGCTTCAATAATGATTTGCACCTGCTTTACGCTATACAAGCCAGCTATGGGTTGTCCGAGTTGCGGCTCAATCGCTTTCAGCCAGCGTTGCATGATGTGTTTCGACACGCCCATGAGTGTGCGAATTTCCTTTTTGCTGTAAGGCTTCAGCACAAAGGGTTTTTCCATAACTACTACTTTTGCCATGTTGGTTTTATTTTTTTGTTATTGATTTAAAAATTGAAATACTGGATGTGCAGGATGCAGTTCATGTAGAGCTGAAGCAGATCGTATTGTCTTGTGCGGATCAGTTCTTTGCGGCAGTTAATTACTTCCTGTATGTTTCGTGTTTTGCAAAACCTGTGAACTGCTTTTGCGAGTAGCGTAATACCCTCATTATAGTTTGGTACTGCTTTGCGTTGCTTCTCTACTTTCCTGAACCAGCTTGCTGTTCCCGCTAATCCATTTTTGTAGTGAATGTTCAGCCAATCGGCAGGTTTGGAAATGTATCTTCCTTTTTGGCGTGTTACATATCTTTTTGCAAGGCATACACGCTCTGTCAACTCTTTGAAAGTTGTATCGGGATTTTTCCTGTGTTTAAAATGTTCTCCGATTAATTTTTTGAAGTTGCGCACTTCTGCATTTGAAAATTGTTGTGTATTCCAAAATGCAGCATGACACACGAACCAGAATTGCGCAATCCGATCTTCGCGTGTACTTGTGGGTTTGAACAAACCTTTTACAACCCGCAAATGGGATGTGGTTGGTTTGTGTTTTCTTTCGATTTTGTTTTGGATTTTTTTTATTGCGCTCATCTTTTTGTGTTTGACGAGGCAAAATTGTAACAGCGAAAATCGGCTCTGTCCGCATTTGGCCGGATATTCGCCTACTGTTTATTCCGTGACCGGAATTGGCCGGAAATGACCAGGAAAATTGTATTTTTATAAACTAAAATTTAAGAGGATGAATAACGACACGTATGTATTTGAAGGAAATCAGAGATTGGAATTAGTTGCTGCGGGAATTGATAAGGCGATTGATTTGTGTAAAGCAAAGGGGGTAGGAAATATTAAGTTTGTTGTTCAGGGATTTGATTATTCTTTTGATTTTGTTGCGCAACATTTACACACTATTACTGGTGATTCTACTGAAAGTATTGAGAGGCGGTTAACACAAAGAGCTTATAGAATTGAGAACGATGCGATAGGAATAAACGTAATATCAATAAGGAACTTTCATTTTACCATCGCTTCTCCTACCGTATTTCTATTTTTGTCAGCTTTTGAAAGCTCATTTACTCAAGTAAAGAGAGATGTAATAGGATCAAATTTTGATGTGGTATTATGTGTACCTCAAGGGATGTATGATGCAGAGTTTATTGCTGCATTAAGTAACTTGAATATTGTTAGTCATACAGTTATATGATTATGGAAAACGATAACTATTTTGAAGAAATGGAAAGGGCAAAAATTGAATTTGCGCGATTGGACAAATTAGCTGAACTGTATAAAGAAAGATTAAAGGGAAATAACTTAAATCTGGATATTCAGTTTGAAACTGATCTTGCCAAAATTAATTTAAGTAAATTAAATACCTCTCTTAACGATGATATTGTAAATAGCATAGCTACTGATTATGTAGTCGTTTTTTTAGACCTTAACAAAGTGGTAGGAAAACATGTAACTGATCCTGAAAAATTTTACTCCACAAAAAACCTGTGGACTAAAAGGCAACCACATAACATCGCAAGGTTGATTGAATTTATTGAGGCTGGCAATAGAATTTACCCGCCGATTATTCAGCCTATCGAAAATAAAGATTTGGCAATAATAGACGGTAATCACAGAATAGGACTATTAAGATTTTATGGTGTTAATCCTGTTCCATTTTTGGTGAAAAAGGATTTATTGAAATATGTTGAAGATTTAAAATGAAAAAGCCAGTCTGAAAAACTCAAGCTGGCTTCGTTTTATTCCTGTTCTATTATTTCATACGGTCTGCCAAGCAGCTCCATGATCTTTTCTACCTGGTTTACATTCCAACGGTGTCCGATCCTTTCGCCCAGGTGATGTTTTATCCTGGCTATATCTCTACGAAACGTTCTTTCGCTGGCATTGAATATCTGTGCTAAATCTTTATTGGTGTACGGTATTACTTTTACCCTGATGATAGTTACTGCCATAGATGCCTTTTGTAAGGGGCAGCAAATATTAGCTCTCTGCTAATCAGAAACTATACATGGATAAACACCTGTATAGAGATTGTTACTTTTCTTTCAGTTTTTCAAGTAAAGCGTGCTTTAAACTATCTATGAACTTTGTGGGATTTATTTTTCGCTCTTTTATCTGGAGGAACATTTTGTACAGGTCATCAATCTGTACATTAAACTGTTTTTCAAAAAGGGCAGTTAATTCTTTCAGGTCAACATTTCCTTTGTTTACCGATTGGGTGAGATGAAGTGCGTAAATGAGTTCCACGCAATCGGTTTTGGATGCAGACCAGGTGTAGGGGCTTTTCTGCTGAATAGCATGTTTAGGATTGTGATTGCTTTCTTTCCTGTCCAGGTTAGCAAGCTGTGTTTTGAGAAAGATAACAAGTAAGTCGTTGGCGTATATTTTTGATACTTTGTAATCGTGCGAAGTACAAAAACCTGGATCGCTGTCATAAATAAAAGTATCCATGTATAGTTCTATATCATAATTTCCTCTAACAAAGTACTTTTCGTCCAGGTAGGTGCTATTGTGGCGCAGGTAGTCGGAAAACTCCAGATTGTTATTAAAGTACATTTCAATGCGGTGTAGTTCCTTTTCGTAATGTTTTTTAATGGATTTATCAGTACCCTTTGGCTTCCTGTTCTCTATTTTAAAAACATTACTGTAATAAATCAGTTTGCTGTAGATGGCTGGTTTTAAGTGTTTGAAAAATTGGATCTCCATTTTGATACTGGAGAACTTGTGCTGGCGCACAATACTTTTTAAATCGTTCAGTTGAGTAATTAGATATGATACTGAAAGCCTAGATTTAACAACAATCTCATCATTAACTGAATCAATATTTTTTAGCTCTTCATTTATTATTTCAATTAGATCTTTTGTCTTTTGAATGGTTTTCACTGTTTAAATCCTCTATATTGGTATCGCCGATGTACAAACCACTTAACTTTTAATATTGATTTGTCTTTCTATATGTTTGTCAGGTATAATCCAAACAATCAACTGCATTAGAAACAATACTCCTGATAAAATGGGATTAACATATGACAATGGAATTGCCAGTAAACAAGCACAGGTTGATCTGATTGTTTTCTGAATCTGCTTTTTTAGAGATTCATGCAAAATGTTTTCACTTGGCGTACTTTTTAAAATAGTGAGCTGCAAAATTCCGAAAGATATAACGCACATGGCTGATACCAGTGAATACAATGCAATAGTATTTGGCGCAAAATCATTATAACCCATCCAACTGGTGGCTAGTGGCAATAATGAAAGCCAAAAAAGCAAATGGAGATTTGCAAGCATAATGCCAATATTTATTTTTATCACCGGACTTAAAAGGTGATGGTGGTTTCCCCAATAGATTCCTATAAAAAGAAAACTTAATCCATAACTTATAAAAGTAGGCAGTAGTGGTTTTAGAGACTCCCAATTAGCGCTGTGTGGCATTTGCAGAGCCAATACCATAATCGTAATAATGATTGCCAATACACCGTCACTAAAAGCCTCCAATCGATTTTTAGTCATAAATTACTTGAAAGCCTTTTTGTTTAGTAATAAGTAAATTCTTGACTTCAAAAATCGCCATATAAATTTCAGATGACGAAAGTTACCTGTGGGTGTGTTTTGAAACAATGTTATCTTCCACACACCTTCTCTTTTTGTAAGGCAAAAAGTTGTAAGCCCTGTTGGAGACGATTTTTCAATAGATTGTCCCGGAAAAAACAGATTTCCTAAAGAGTGTATCAAAACAATTTCGGTTGATAATGCTTGAATTTCTTTTTCATATTTACCATCAATAGTAGAATGCTTAAACATAGTTTCAAACATTTCCCTATGTTCTTTTTTTATTACATCTCTTCCTATTAATCTGAAGCCCGGAGCACCAACAAATATTGCATCTTCACAAAAAAGCGATGCGTAGGCTTCGGCATCGCCATAAGCCCACGCATTATTGAAGTTTTCGAATAATTCATCGATTGCTTTAAGGTCAGCATCTGATAATTTAATCTTACTATCTTTCATTTTTTTGGATTAATTAGTTTAACCATTTATGTAACTCTTCATCTAATGTTTTTGCATTAAATGATTCCTCAACGGTTTGCACCCAGGCAACAAAGCCATCAGGTCTTATAAGAACACTCTTAATTGGTTGTACTTCCCCAATTGCAGGTAGTTTCCATAAATTATTCGACTGTTTCACTTTAGGGACGGCATTTAACGACAGGATTTTTTTCTGAAAAGTTTCACGAATTTTAATTTCATTTTTACTGTCAAAATTCAAGAAAATAAAGGGTGCGTTGTGCATTATAGCAAACAAGTCCTTTTCATCACCATTGATAGACAGTTTTAAGTTGGGAATTCTTTGTCCAACCATTGTATGACGTCCCTCGCCCCATGCGTATCGAATACCCAAACCGCTTAGGGTTCTTGATAAATTCATAGTTACTTCAGGCACTTCAACCATTGTATTTACAACTTCACGAAGAGCTTCTATTTGTGCACCTGGTTTAATAAGTGCTGTTTGTGCTTTAGCCATTTGAAGTACTTTAGCACCTACAGGGTGTCTTTCTTCTTCAAAACTATCAAGTAAAGAATCAGAAGCTTTACCGGTAGCAACCAAACCCAGTTTCCAACCTAAATTCACGGCATCCTGAACACCAAGATTTAATCCTTGCCCACCAATAGGTGAATGGGTATGCGCTGCATCACCAAGCAAGAATACTCTTTGATAGCGGTATTTTTTTACTTGCCTGAAACCATCACCAAAACGCGACATCCATCTTGCGCTTTGTAATCCGAAATCAGTTCCAATGCCTTCCATCATAGCTTGTCGAACTTCCTCTAATGTTACAGGCGCAGTTCTGTCGATAGGTGGTGTAATTTTCATTACGCTTAATCGGAACCAACCTTCCTCTACACTAGAACATTGATAAGTTCCTATTCTTAGATTCCTTCCAAACCTTGCATCTTCTGCCGGAGGATTGGCTAATTTTACGTCCGCCACAATCCAGTGAGATATAGGGTCTTCGCCTGTAAAACTTTCTCCACACAATCGTCTAACTGCACTGTTTCCTCCATCACAACCTGCAAGGTATTTTGCATTAAACTCTTTTGTTTCCCCATTCTGCTGGGCAATTACGCTCACCTGATTTTTGCCTTGAGTAAAGTGAATGAGTTCGGTTGACCAATGTATTTCAACACCTAGCTCGGTTGCTTTTTTTGCTAAAATTCGCTCTGTTTGGTGCTGTGGCAAGATTAACGCATCGGGAAAGTCAGGATCTAACATTTTAGGCATCATTAGCATACCTGAAAAAAGAACCGCTTTTAATGGGTTGCCGTGCTTTTCAAATTCTTCAGCCATGCCGCGCATCCTGAAATTTTCCATTGATCTGGCATTAATACCCGGAGCACGGGATTCACTTGTAGTTCCGTGTGGCCTGCGCTCAAAAACGGCAACTTCTGCACCTGCTAGTTTCAATTCACAAGCCAGCATCAAACCTGTGGGCCCGCCACCTGCTATTATTACGTCGTATAATTTTTCTGTTTTATTCATTGTTATCTTATTTAATGATTTATAAGACAAATTTCTGAAGTTATATACGTATAAAATAGCTACTTTTGGGATAAAAATAGTCCAATATTGTATTTGGTTGAATGAAAAAAGATATCGTCATAACTAATTTCCCTAAGTACATAAGTGAACATGGCGGGGTAAAAGATCAAAAAGACTGTTTAATACTTCCTGATGATTTAGGAAAGGGTTACATAAAAATTCTAAGGCTCGCTCCACAACTTACCATTATGCTTCAGCATTATGAATTAGAGAAAAATATTATAATAAAGCGTAAGAACGATAGAATAGAAAAAGATACCTTGCTATTCAGTTTTAGAAATATAATAGGTAAAAAAAGTGTTTCTAAACAGTTTCATTGGAAAACGCTACCGTCCGTACAAATTTCTTCTTCCGATGTAGTCTTTGATATAAAGGTGCCGGCTAACACAGAGATAAGTAACATCATTATTGGCATCCAAGTAGATTATTTGCAGGGTTTAATTCAAAAAGATAATAATGCACGTATCACAGAATTTGTTACCAAAAAGGAGCAATCCTTTCTTTTTGAAGAAATAATCTCATCTAAAATACAATCGGTAGCACACGATATTTTTTTGATTGATACTGCTCACAATCTTCAAAATTTTTATTATAAAATAAAAGCCGAGGAATTAGTTTGCCTTTTTTTGGAAACGTTGTTGCAACGAAATGAAATTACAGGTTATCCGATACATCAAAACGATGTGGAAACGTTGTATCAACTAAGAGAAGATATATTAATAGATTTGACAGTTGTTCCGCAATTAGACCAACTGGCGTTAAAAGCAAATATGAGTGTAAGTAAACTCGGAAAAATATTTAAGCAAATATTTGGAGAAAGTATTTACAACTACTACCAAAAAATGAAAATGCAGGAAGCGTCGTTTTTACTTCGTGAAAAAAAATTATCTGTTTCAGAAGTTGGCTACCAATTAGGGTTCTCTAATTTGAGTCATTTTTCCCGGCTATTTGAAAAGCACATTGGCATGACGCCTAAAAAATGGCAGAAAGAAGCTAATTGACATTCGTTCTATGATACAAATTAACTGACTGATTCGGCTTTTACTTTGTGTTTTTTCAAATCAAATATTCCCTAATCGCTCCTTAACTTTTATTTCCCTCGGTTAATTGCTCCGCAAATACTCCGCAACTATTCCCTAAACAAACCATTTTTGTTTCAACCCCTCCGTAATTCTTCCCTAATCATTTTTAAATGCTCCGCAATCGCTTTTCAATCTGTTCCTGGACATCCGTAAACATCAACATAAGGTTATGAAAGGCAACGGTTGTATAACGCAGAAAATGCCTGTTTAATATGCTGCCCAGCTCTCAATAATCAGCCTCAATTTTACCCTGGGGAATTAACAATATAAATCACAGGGTTTTAGCTTATTATATTGATTATCAATGTATTACGTCATTATTTTTGTATATTTGTAAGCGAAAGCCCGATAAAAATTGGGAAAATGCAAAAAGTAAAATGGCTCAATCCAAACAGAGAGGAATTGACACCAGAGAAACTGAAAGAGTTGTTGGGGGAAAACTGCACTTACACGGAAGAACAATTAATAGATTTTGTCTTCACCATTAAAACCCTTGTTCACATTATCATTCAGTATCAGAAAAAACAAGAAGCGTTAAACAGAGAAAACGAACAATTAAAAACAGCAGCATGAGTACAACACAACAAAGAAATCTTGACCAAACTTTTGGAAGATATGGCAAGACCGGAATTAAAAAAGTGGATTCCAAAATGGTTGTAAAATACACCCGCGTATCTGGAGGTAAACAAATGCTAAACGATTCTATTGAAAATCAAAACAAGTCAATAGATGAATTTGCAAAGAAGTTCAACCTGGATATTGTAGCGGCTTTTGGCGACACACATGAAAGTGCAAAAACAGATGATCGTAAAGAGTTTCAACGAATGATTGACTTCTGCAAGCGAAGCAGGGGAAAAATAAGTACAATACTCGTTTACAAAATGACACGCTTTAGTCGCACCGGAGGAAAAGCAATCTCTATTGCAGATGAATTGCGCAACAAGTATGGCATTCATATTATCGCTGTTACCGAGCCAATGGACACTACCAACCCGAACGGTGTGTTGTTCCAGGAAATGCAACTCATCTTTGCAAAGTGGGACAACGTACAGCGACAACAGGTAACATCTGCGGGTATGAAATCAAAATATGGTAAAGGAGAATGGTTAAGCAATCCGCCGCAAGGATATCAGATCATTAAAACAAACGGTGAACGTAAAATTGTTTTGACAGAAGACGGAAAGAAAATAAAGAAAGCCTGGGACTGGAAATTAAAGGGAATGAAGAATGAAGATATTGTTGTGCGATTGAATAAAATGGGAGTGCCAATGTATAAGCAACAGATATACAAAATCTTTAAGAACCCTTTTTATTGTGGATTGATTGCACACGGTATGTTAAATGGAAAAGTAGTTGAGGGGAAACATGAAAAGATGGTAAGCCAGGATGTGTTTTTTAAAATACACAACCTGCGCATTGCTTCAACAAAATACGGTGTGCCTCACAAAAAAGAAAACGATGCGATGCCGTTGAAAGTATTTCTCAAATGTGATGACTGCGGTGAACCATTAACAGGCTATATAGTGAAGAAGAAAAACCTCTACTATTACAAATGCCGTAAGAAAGGATGCAAGTCAAATAAAAGCGCAAAGGATATGCACAAACTGTTCATACAGGAATTAGGAAAATTTGAAACAAAAAAAGATTTTCTTCATGGCATAGCTTACCAGATGGAACATGCTTACCATTCCCAAAACAAAGAAAACACAGAACTGGAAACAACATTAAACAAACGACTATCAGAGGTAAAGATCGAAATGGATCGCCTGGATGAAAAGCACTACATCAAGGAAGAATTAAACAAAGAAAAGTACGATAGAATGATGGTTAAGCTGGCAACAGAGGAGAAAGAAATTTACGAAAATCTTGCCCAATGTTCAGTTTCCATTTCGAACCTTAGTGATAAAATCATTGAAGCAGGTGAGCTATGCTCAAAACTCCCGTCATTGTGGGCTTCCAGCGATTTACAAGAGCAGGAAACTTTACAAAAATTGGTTTATCCGTCCGGTTTGGGTTATGATAAGAAAAAACAGGCATTTCGAACCACAAAAGTTAACGAGGCTTTTTCCCAAATCGCTTGTTTGTCAAGCGATTTGGCTAAAATGACAAAGGGACTGAACACTAAAAAAAGCATTCAGTCCCTTCTTGCGGAGAAAGAGGGATTCGAACCCCCGGAACCTCGCGGTTCAACAGTTTTCAAGACTGCCGCAATCGACCACTCTGCCATTTCTCCGGGGGCGAAATTACTATTTTTTTTAATGTCAGGGCCTAATTTCAAAAAAATATTTTCTAACTTTATATCTTATCCGTCATGCGACCGTTACATCCCCTAAAATATACGCTGGCACTCATTTTCCTGGCTTTTTCAAGCGCCTTTACCCGGGCGCAGATCACCTGCTATTTCGATCTGGGTGTGTTTAATACCCCGCAAAATCAGCCTTTTATAGAAACTTACCTTACTTTTGACGGCAACTCGCTGGCCGCCAGGGAGATTGAAGGCAAGCTGCAGAGCAGTGTCAACATTTTATTTACAGCTTACCGCGATACGGCCATTGTAAAGGCCAATAAATACACGCTTAACGGCCCGGTGTTCAGCGACGGCGCCGAGTCGCCAGCCTTTACCGACAACCAGCGCTATGCGCTGCCAAACGGCAGCTACCGTATCCGGCTCGAGATCAGCGACAAGTACGCCCCCAAACAAAAGCCCATTGTGATTGAAAAAACGCTGAGCCTGGCTTATAACGAAAAAGACATCCAAAGCTCGGGCATAGAGGCGCTCAAAAGCTTTAAAAAAACCGATTTTATAACCCCGCTTTCCAAAAGCGGCTACGAGCTGGTGCCCAATCCCATTAATTATTATCCCGAAACCGAGAACCAGCTTACGTTTTATTTTGAAAGCTACAATACCGATACCACCCTTGGTCATAACCGGTCTTTTGTTTACACCTATTACCTCGAAAATGCGCAAAACCTGGCCAGGTTGAACAGCTTTGGCGATTTCAGAAAGCAAAAAACAGCCCGGGTAAACCCGCTGCTGGGCCGCCTGGATATTACCGGGCTGGGCAGCGGCAACTACAACCTGGTAATAGAGCTGCGCGACGAGAACAACGTAATGCACGTGCAGCAAAAATATTTTTTTCAGCGCCTCAATAACCGCGTGGATATTGCAAGCATACAAAAAGAAAGCGAAAAGAAAACCCTGCGCGAATACTTCGGCAACTGCAATAACCGCGATACGCTGCAAATGTTTGTGGAATGCCTGTGGCCCATCGCCGACGGAGTGGATAAAGACCGCAGCATTAACCAGGCAATAAAAAAAGACCCCGAGCTGATGAAGAACTTCATCATCGATTTTTGGCAGCGCCGGGCGGCCGATACGGCCGATCCCGTGAAACTGTGGGCCAATTATTACCGCAACGTGCAGGAGGTGATGAAATTATTTAAATGCGGCAAACAACAGGGCTACTACACCGATCGCGGCCGCGTGTACCTGCAGTACGGAAAGCCCAGCCAGCGGGCGCAGCAAACAGCCGATCAAAACACATACCCTTACGAAATATGGCAATATTACCGCATTACCGATCAAAGCAACGGGCAGTTTTTCACCAACCGCAAGTTTGTGTTTGTAAACAGGGTGCTGGGCGACGATTGTTATCGCCTGATACACAGCGACGTAAGGGGCGAAATTTACAACGACCGCTGGCAGTTTGAAGTAACACGCAGCAATAGTAACGGCGCAGCCGACCCTAACCAGAATGCACCAACAGGCAACGAAGCCAGCCAGTTAAACGATATATACAACAGCCCCAGGTAAACCCACTATGAGTGATGCAAGCGTAGCAGTTGTGATCCTGAATTTTAACGGCAGCTATTTTTTAGAGAAATTCTTACCAGGCATTATCCGCCACTCTATGCCGCACAAGGTTATTGTGGCCGATAATGCCAGCACCGACAATTCGGTGGCGCTGCTTAAGCGGCAGTTTCCACAGGTGCGCGTAATCGAGAACAGCGCCAATTACGGTTATGCCAAAGGGTATAACGTGGCGCTCAGGCAAATTGAAGCCGATTATTACGTGCTGCTGAACAGCGATGTGGAGGTAACCGCCGGGTGGACAGAGCCGGTGATTGCCTTGATGGAGAAAAATAAAAACATTGCCGCCTGCCAGCCCAAAATACTGGACTATGCCAGGCGCAGCTGTTTTGAATATGCCGGCGCTGCCGGCGGGTTTATTGATGCATTCGGCTACCCGTTTTGCCGGGGCCGTATTTTTAACAGCCTTGAGGATGACCAACGGCAATTTGACAGCAGCGCCGAAGTGTTTTGGGCCACCGGCGCCTGCCTGTTTGTACGCGCCAAAGCATTTTGGCAGGCCGGCGGACTAGATGATGACTACTTTGCACACATGGAGGAGATTGATCTTTGCTGGCGCCTGAAAAACCTGGGCTACCAGGTATTTGCGCAGCCATCCTCCATTATTTATCACATTGGCGGCGGCACGCTCAATAAGCTGTCATCCCGCAAAACATTTCTCAACTTTCGCAACAACCTTACCACCCTTACCAAAAACCATCCGCCGCGTTTCCTGTTTCTGAAAGTGCTTTACCGCCTGGTGCTGGATGGCGTGGCCGCTTTTAAATTTTTATTCGAAGGGCAGCCCAAACACTTTTGGGCCGTGTTGCGCGCGCATTTTGCCTACTACGGCTGGCTGCCGGCCATCCTCAGAAAACGAAAGGCACTGAAACAGGCGCCCGGTTTCCACTACAATACAGCCAGCATGTACCGGGGCAATATTGTGGCGGAGTATTTTCTGAAAGGCAACAAAAAATTCGGCCAGCTGAACAAAGGTTTTTTTACGAAATAAATCAGGTGTTTTTTACCGGCGCCGTTGAGCGGCCCGAAATAAGATATAAGCCTGCAAAGGTAAAAATGCCATTCACCAGTATCAGCTCATTGCCGATCTTGTAGCCATTAAACACCGATTCTGAAAGTTGCTTTAACCCCAGGCTCACGTGCAGCTTTTTTTCGTACCATTCAGGGCTGCAGCAAATATCCAGTCCCAGCACAATAACCAGGGCGGCAATGCAGGTAAGCCAGATCCGCTGATCGTTGAGCTGCCTTTTGGTGAGAATGCCAAAGGAGAACAGCCCCAGCAGCGGGCCATAGGTAATGCCGGCAAACTTCAATATAAAATCAATGATGAGCTTATCATTAATGGCTTTAAAAAGAAGCACCATGATGAAAAATACAACTGCAAATGTAAAATGCACTTTCAAGCGCGTTTTGCGCTTATCGCTTTCAGCGCCTGCTCTGGCATTAAGGTTCAAAAGGTCGATGCAAAAGCAGGAGGTAAGAGAGGTAATGGCGCCATCCACGCTGGGAAACAGGGCCGAAATGAGGGCTATGATAAAAATAATGCCGATCACGCTGCTGAATGTGTCGCTCAGCGCAATGGTGGGAAAAAGATCATCGGGCGCCACCTGGATATTTTGCCGGGCCGCATACAGGTAAAGGATACCACCTAAAAACAGGAACAAAAAATTAACCAGCACCAGCACAAACGAAAACGAGATCATATTCTTTTGAGAATCTTTCAGTGTTTTCACACTGATGTTTTTCTGCATCATTTCCTGGTCAAGCCCGGTCATGGCAATGGTAATAAAGGCGCCCGCAATAATTTGCTTGAGCCAGAACGAGCCGGCCTTTACATCGGTGCTGAATATTTTCGTATATCCTTTTTCGTGCAGCTGGGCTAGGGCGCCGGTAAAATCCATGCCCATGGCTTTTACGATAAAAATAATGCAGATCACAAGGCCGAGCAGCATGCCGGTGGTTTGCAGGGTATCTGTGTAAATAATTGTTTTTACGCCGCCTTCAAACGTGTAAAGCAGGATCAGGATGAGGATCACCAGCGCCGTGAGCTCGAACGGAATATGAAGTTTGTTGAAAATAAATATCTGCAGAATGCTGATGACAAGATATAAGCGTGCTGTAGCGCCCACCACGCGCGACAGAATAAAAAAGAAAGCCCCCACTTTATGGGCATTGGGGCCAAAGCGCTGCCCCAGGTAGGTATAAATGGAAGTAAGATTGAGCCGGTAATACAGGGGCAACAATACAAAGGCAATTACCGCATAGCCGATCAGGTAACCGATCACGATCTGGAAATAGAAAAAATGATTGCTCCCCACTCCCCCCGGTACGCTCACAAATGTAACCCCGCTCAAACTGGTGCCAATCATGCCAAAAGCCACCAGCATCCAGTTGCTGTTTTTATTGCCGATAAAAAAGGAAGCGTTGTTTGAGTTACGGCCGGTTCGCCAGGCCACAAACAGCAGCAATGCAAAGTACAGGATAACGATCGAAAACAATAAAACAGGCGACATAGGTTGAATGAAGGCACAAAGGCCTTCTTGCAAAGATTTGCGAATTTGCCCTGGGTACAATGCCAGGTGTTAAATAGTTCTAAACAATGTGCGGGTGAATAAGTGAAACATTTTTTATACCCCCTCCGGCTGCCAGGGCCTTGTCCTTTTTAATTTAAAACCGCTGGTGTATTTTTATATAAAACATATGCATATGACAAAAGCATCCATCCATAAAACAACAGGGCTTACCAAAGATGCGGGCTTCCAGGTGGGCGCGCGCAAAACCTTTTTAATAACCCCTGCCAAAGCCTGGGAATTTCTTTTTTCGGAAGAAGGAATTGCCGCCTGGCTGGGCAAACTAAAACCCGGCACGCTTACAGACAGTGACAGTTTTAAGCTGACCAATGGCACCGAATGCCGGGTAAGGCTTATTCAGCCCGGCTCGCACATTCGCCTGAGCTGGAAGAAAAAAGACTGGGAAAACAGCTCGCTGCTGCAGGTGCGTGTGATCGACGCGGGAGGTAAAACCACCGTGAGCTTTCACCAGGATAAATTATTGAACAGCGCACAGCGCGGGCAAATGAAAGAACACTGGGCAGGGGTGCTGGCGGCTCTCGAAAAAAAATTCGGCGGGGTTAAATAAGTGTCATTTCGACCGAGGGAAAAATCTCAGACAAATGGGTTATTTGTCCGGGCCCAAAGCTTTACGTATCTTTGCAGGCATTGGAATACAGCTCTAAAATAATTGAACAGGCCGTGGAGGCCTTTGCACAGCTGCCCGGCGTTGGAAAAAAAACCGCCCTGCGTTTTGTGCTGCATGTGATCAAACAAGACCGTCATCTTTCCGAGCAACTGAGTAAAGTTGTGACCCAGCTCAAAACAGATCTTAAATTCTGCAGCCGCTGTCATAACATTTCCGAAAGTGAGATCTGCGATATCTGCGCCAATCCCTCGCGCGACGAAAGCACCCTGTGCGTGGTGCAGGATTACCGCGATGTGCTGGCCATTGAGAATACAGGCTTGTACAAAGGCCATTACCATGTTTTAGGCGGGCTTATCTCGCCGCTGGAGGGCATTACGCCTTCCAACCTCAACATCGATACCCTTGTTGCGAGGCTTGGCACCAATTCCGTTACCGAAATTATCCTGGCCCTGAACGCCACCATGGAAGGCGAAACCACTTCTTTTTACATCTTCCGGAAAATAGCGCCCTATAATATTAAGCTGAGCGCTATTGCCCGGGGCATTGCCGTGGGCGACGAGCTGGAGTATGCCGATGAGATCACGCTGGGGCGCTCTATTCAAAACCGCATCCCGTTCGATAGCCTTCTGAAGAAATAAACGATGTCGGTTATCAGTCACTCTTCTTACCAAATTGATTCTTGCAGCCCGGAGCTCTTTGAAGCCGTAAAAAAACACATCCGGGAACTGGAGCTGGATGACCGGCAAATGATACAAGAGCAATTTCTGATTGCAACCGTTAATAACCGGCTGGCGGGTTTCGGCAGGGTGCGCGAATTTAATGGCTTTTCTGAAATGTGCTCGCTTGGGGTCCTACCCGGGCAGCGATTACAGGGCCTGGGAATAACATTGGTGCAGCATCTTATAAAAAAAGCGACCCAGCCCATCTACATGGTATGTATTATTCCATCTTTTTTTGAGAGACTGGGTTTTCGCATTTGCGACCATTATCCTGAAGAAATGCAGCAAAAGCTGGATTATTGCACAAACAGCCTGGCTGTGCCCGAGCCGTATGTGGTAATGACCAACCAGTAACACAACCCGGTGTGTTCGGCAGCAGCTTGCTGTAGAAATTTCACTACAGCTGCGCGAAGCGGAAAATCCGGCAGAAAAAGGCAAAAACGCAGGTCATTAAGGCATATTAAACCGCCCTAACATGCCGAATTTTCACATTTTTTGCATTGGAATAATTTATGCTTCATTGGTTGTAAATTACATCCGGTCATGAACTTAAACAACTATACCATCAAGTCGCAGGAAGCCATTCAGCAGGCCCTGCAGCTGGCTACCATCAATGGGCAGCAATCCATTGAGCCGGCGCATATTTTAAAAGCCATTATGGAGGTGGACGAAAGTGTAACTCCATTTATCTTAAAAAAGCTGAACATAAACACGGCGTCGTTTGCCAAACTGGTAGACAGCGTGGTTAATTCTTATCCCAAAGTAAGCGGTGGGCAGCCTTATCTGTCGGCTGCTGCCAACAAAGCCCTGGCCAAAGCCAGCTCGTATTTAAAAGAATATAACGACGAGTTTGTTTCCATAGAACATTTGCTGCTGGGCCTTTTGCAAGCCGGCGACAGCACCGCTAACTTAATGAAAGATGCCGGCCTGAAGGAAAAAGAAATGAAAGCGGCCATTGCCGAGCTGCGCAAGGGCGAGCGGGTTACCAGCCAGTCGCAGGAAGAAACCTATAATGCCCTGAACAAATATGCCATTAATCTGAACAAGCAGGCACAAAACGGCAAGCTCGACCCGGTGATAGGCCGCGACGAAGAGATCCGCCGGGTGCTGCAGATCCTGTCGCGCCGCACCAAAAACAATCCCATACTGGTGGGCGAACCCGGCGTGGGCAAAACCGCCATTGCCGAAGGCCTGGCGCACCGCATCATCAGCGGCGACGTGCCCGAAAATTTAAAATCCAAACAGGTATTTTCGCTCGATATGGGCGCACTGATAGCCGGCGCCAAATACAAAGGCGAGTTTGAAGAACGCCTGAAATCGGTGGTAAAGGAGGTAATTGGCAGCGATGGCGATATTGTATTGTTTATCGACGAGATCCATACCCTGGTGGGAGCGGGCGGCGGCGGCGAGGGTGCCATGGATGCCGCCAATATTTTAAAACCGGCCCTGGCCCGTGGCGAGCTGCGTGCCATAGGCGCCACCACGCTGAACGAATTTCAGAAATACTTTGAAAAAGACAAGGCGCTGGAACGCCGATTTCAGAAAGTGATGGTGGATGAGCCTAATGCAGAAGACGCTATTTCGATTTTGCGCGGCATTAAAGAAAAATACGAAGCCCACCACCAGGTAAGGATCAAGGATGAGGCCATTATTGCCGCCGTAGAGCTGAGCCAGCGTTACCTCAACGACCGGTTTTTGCCTGACAAGGCCATTGACCTGATGGACGAAGCCGCCTCCAAGCTGCGCATGCAGATCAACTCCATGCCCATTGAGCTGGACGAGGTGGAGCGGCGCATCATGCAGCTCGAAATTGAGCGCGAAGCCATTAAGCGGGAGAACGAGGAGCAAAAAGTAAAAGAACTGAACAAAGAAATTGCCGAGCTGCAGGATAAGCGCACGGCCCTGCGCGCCCGCTGGCAATCGGAAAAGGAAATGATAGAGGGCGTGCAGCGCGTAAAGATGCAGATCGAAGACCTGAAGCTGCAGGCAACTAATTATGAAAAGCAGGGTGATTATGGCAAAGTGGCGGAGATCCGCTACGGTAAAGTAAAAGAGGCCGAAACCCAGCTGAGCGAGCTGGAAGAAAAACTGGGCCAGGCCAAAGAAAGCGGCTCGCAGCTGCTGAAGGAGGAAGTAGACAGCGAAGACATTGCCGCTGTGATCAGCGCCTGGACCGGCATACCCATCAAAAGCATGCTGCAAAGCGAAAAGGAAAAACTGCTCAACCTGGAGCAGGAGCTGCACAAGCGCGTGGTGGGCCAGCACGAAGCCATTGAAAGCATTGCCGATGCCGTGCGCCGGAGCCGCGCCGGGCTGCAGGATAAAAAGAGGCCCATTGGCTCTTTTATTTTCCTGGGCACCACCGGCGTAGGTAAAACCGAGCTGGCAAAAGCCCTGGCCGATTTTTTGTTTAACAACGAAAATGCCATGACGCGGATTGACATGAGCGAGTACCAGGAACGCCATGCCGTGAGCCGTCTTATTGGATCACCACCGGGTTACGTGGGTTACGAAGAGGGCGGGCAGCTCACCGAGGCCGTGCGCCGCAAGCCTTACAGCGTAGTATTGCTTGATGAGATCGAAAAGGCGCATCCCGATGTGTTTAATATTTTGCTGCAGGTGCTCGACGACGGGCGACTGACCGATAACAAAGGCCGCGTGGTGAATTTTAAAAACACCATTATTATTATGACCAGCAATATTGGCTCACAGCTGATCCAGGAAAATTTTAACGGGATGGATGAGAGCAACAAAGAAAAAATATTGGCCAAAACCAAATCGGAAGTTTATGAATTGCTGAAGCGTTCTATCCGCCCCGAGTTTTTGAACAGGATCGACGAGGTGATCATGTTTGAGCCGCTATCGCGCGAGGATGTCACCCAGATTGTGAAGATCCAGTTCGATCACATCAGCAAACAGCTGGCCGAGCAGCAGGTGCGCCTCAGCGCCACCGACGAAGCCATTGAATGGCTCGCACAGCTGGGGTACGACCCCCAGTTTGGCGCCCGCCCCGTGAAACGGGTGATGCAGAAACAGGTGCTCAACGAGCTGTCCAAACAGATTTTATCGGGCCGCATCAGCAAAGACCAGGAAATTGTGCTCGACATGTTTGACAATACGTTTGTATTCAGAAATAAAGAGCATAACTAGAAGCTATCTCAAAAATACCCCGAAGCCATGCTGAACTCGTTTCAGCATGGCTTCTAATTAACTGTTAACAGAGGAGCCTGGCGCTCCTCTTGTTTTTTTAACCGGCAACTCCGTGTTTTTAACCCATACTTCTTTCTTTACGCGTAGGATGTAACTCGCACTGCACATTTTTATTTTTAAATTAAGAATGTTGCTATTGATCCCGCGTATTAAAAGTCTTGTCGAAAGCCTGTGCAATCCTTTCTAAATTTATTTAATTTCGATACGCCTTATAAACCCTATGCTACTCCTTTTTATTGCTTTAGTTTTATTGCTGACCCTGGCGGCCGGATTTATCCTGTATTTCAGGCTTCGCAGGCCGGGCAATAAAACGGTGAGCGACAACAGCCTGCTGCTGCAATACAAATCTTTTATCGACCTCGTACTGGCCGAACAGCCGGGTGCCCGCCTTTTACAAACAAAAACAAACGCGTTCCAGATCCAGCGCAAAGATCACGAAAGCAGCTCCTCGCTTTCGGTTACAAAGGTAGAGGACCGCATCATCCTGGTGTGGAACTGGCACAGCCCCGGCTTTGGCGACCGCGGCAAGGAATGGGCATTTAACCACGACTACAGCCAGCAGCAAATGTTTGAAGAGATCAAACAGTCGCGCGATGCCTATGTGGCCGCCTTGTATCAAAAATACAATATGAACCAGCCTGAAAAGGTTGGCAAAGCCTGAAAATACTCCTAAGATTTTTTATTTTTTACTGGACCGCATGGCCTTTGTTTGCTCAAGCGCTTTGTCCTTCATCATTTTAGCATACTCCGCCGTGCCGGCGGCATACAGGGCAATTTTCCCATCCTCATCGCTGTGCACACCCCAGCCGTAACGTTTGGTAAGCGGCGAGGCGCGGAAGCAGGGCTGGCCTTTTGAGAAAAACTCTTCCCTGGCCCGTTTCTGTTCGCTTTTCGGAATACCGTTCTTCTCGGCGTATACGGCAAACAGTACATCGTCTGACGTATACTTATAAGGGTGCTTAATCACCATGTCAAACTGAAGGTTGGCGGCAGTTTTGTTTTCACCTTTCAGCGGCGGAATCTCGCCTTCGCGGGCCGGGCTGTCTTCGGCAATTTGTATAAATGCATTTTTATAATTGGTGGTGTGCTCGTTTCCTTTTTTCATGGCTTATTTTTTTATGCAAGTTAGTCAAGCAGAGTGACAACCCTATGGCAGCCTGGTTTTTCTTTAAATGAAGATACATATAAACCCGGTATTTTTAATAAGCAAAGTGGCAATTTTATCTTCCAACGATAATATGAAACGAAACAAACATTTACTGCAAATAAGTGCTTTTCAAAAACAAAAAACCCCGGAAGCGGCGCCACCGGGGTTTTAAAGAAAAAACCGGAATGATTATTTTTTAGCAGGGGCCGCTTTGGCAGGTGCAGCAGCAGTTTTAGCAGCGGCAGCCGGGGTGGCAGCAGCGGTTGTAGCAGCAGCAGTTTCAGCCTGTGCAGCGGCGCGGGTGGTATCCACACTCACCACCGAAATGTTTTTCGGGTGCAGCAGGGTAATGCCATCTATGTTAATGTCGCCGGCGGTAATAGATTTGCCGATGGTCAGCGGGGTAATGTCCAGCTCAATGTGCTCAGGCAGCTTAGAGATAAGGCCTTTTACTTTAAGCTTGCGCAGCTTTAAGGTAAGCTTACCACCCGCTTTTACACCTTCTGACTGGCCCACGGTTTTAACCGGCAATTGAACTACCACAGGTTTGTCTTCGCTGATCTGTAAAAAGTCAGCATGGATCAGCTGGTCGGTTAATTTGTGGTATTGTGTTTCCTGTAAAACAGTTTTATACGATTTGCCATCCACCTCAACGTTTACAATTTTGGTTTCCGGGGTAAAGATGATGTCTTTAAAATTACGGATGTCGGTGCTGAAATGGATCTGCTCGCCGGCGCCGTAAATTACACATGGTACCATGCCCTGGTTCCTGAGTCCAGCAGCATTTGTTTTCCCTACGTTCGCACGCAACGAACCGCTCAAATTTATTGTTTTCATTTTGTTTGTTTTTTTGGGATGATCGAAGCTGCCCGTACAACCCCTCCTACCCCGGTTTATTATTTATTGATTACGGGTTTATTTACATGATAAAGTTGCTGCTGATGGACTCGTAGTTGTGAACGCTGCTGATCACTTTTGCAAAGAGATCGGCCACGGTTAGCACCTTTATTTTAGAGCTGGGCTGCTTTAAGGGAATGGTGTCTGTAACAATGAGCTCCGTCAGTTTTGAATTTTCAATGTTTTCGTAGGCCTTGCCTGAAAGCACGGCATGGGTGCATATAGCCCTTACGCTCAGGGCGCCGCGCTCCAGCATCATTTCGGCCGCTTTGCACAGGGTGCCGCCGGTATCCACCAGGTCGTCCACCAGCACAATATTGCGGCCCTCAATTTCACCAATGGCGGTCATGTGCTCCACCACGTTGGCTTTGGCGCGCTGCTTGTAGCAGATCACCATTTCCGCCTTCAGGTGCTTGGCATAACCATTTGCCCGCTTGCTGCCACCCATATCAGGAGCAGCAATGGTGAGGTTGGGCAGGTTCATGGATTGGAGATATGGTAAAAAGATGGTGGAGGCGTATAAATGATCCACCGGCACGTTAAAAAAGCCTTGTATCTGGTCGGCGTGCAGGTCCATGGTCATTACCCGGGTGGCACCGGCCACGGCCAGCATATCGGCCACCAGCTTGGCGCCAATGGCTACGCGGGGCTTATCTTTACGGTCCTGCCGGGCATAGCCAAAATATGGGATCACCGGCACAATGTGGCGGGCACTGGCCCGTTTGGCAGCATCAATCAGCAAAAGCAGCTCCATCAGGTTATCGGCTGGCGGCATGGTGCTTTGTATGATAAACACACTTTGCCCGCGGATGCTTTCTTCGTAAGAAGCCTGCAGTTCGCCATCGCTAAAGCGGTAGTGCTCTACCTTGCCAAGGGCCTGCCCGTAAGAGCTGGCAATGTTTTTAGCCAGTGTTTCGGTGGCAATGCCTGAAAATAATTTAACCTGTGATTCCATTTTTTCAAAGGGATTGCAAATATAGTGATTTTTATGGTTCCGGCAATAGGCCGGGCCCGGTTTTGGACAGGTTTTTAGGCTATCGGCCGCGTTTTTTCACCGCAAAATCCGTAAGGCTCCAAATCCCTTAAAAACGGCCTGGTGAGGGGCCATGAAGGGCTAAACATTCAGCTCCATTTTAATATCAGCCCTCAAAAACTCCGAATTGCCAAGGGGAATTTCGGTAAACCCCAGTTTTTTATACAGCTCAATGGCTATTTGCGAACCCTGTGTGTTCGAGAACAGGATTATTTTTTCAGCTCCCATTTCCTTTATTTTAGGAATAGAAAATTCACCCAACAGGCGCCCGATGCTTTTTCCGCGATAATCCTCGTCCACCGCCATTTTAATCATTTCGTACACGTTGTCGCCCATGTTCAGATAAGCGCAGGTGCCAACGGGATAATCGTTGTACAGGGCTATAAAAATGCGGCCGCCGCCCTTAAGCACATATCCTTCGGGGTCGGCCAGGGTTTTAATGTCCTCTTCTTCAAGCACATGGTTGCGGGTAATCCACTGTTCGTTAATGGCCTTAAAGCGCGGCTGGTGCTTTGCTTCGTATTCTACAATGCTAATCATAAGTCTGTTCTTTATTGTTCCACTACTACACTCTTTTTGCTGTCTATTACCCGCGAGCCCGAAAAAATGGAGTAGTAATAAATCCCTTGCGGCAGCTCGCCCGGCTCTACAACAACAGTATTCATTTCGGCGCCGATACGGTAGCTTTTTATTTCCTTACCCTCACTATCAAACAGGGTGAGCCTGGCTTCGGCAAGTCCGGCCGGTAAATCATACGAGAGTGTTACCGGCTGGCCTTTGCCCACAGGGTTAGGCGACACCGTAAAAACAGGATCATGATCCGAACCGTTATTTACCAGGCCCGAAAACGTACCGCCTAATGAATATACACTGGCCGAGCCATTTGCTTTGCTCAGGATCATTTTTGTGCCCTGTGCCGTATTGTAAATGGGGTAAAACTGGTTATGATAGTTAGGTTTCACCAACGGCGCTTCGCCATTGGCTGTAAACAAAATTGTTCCATCCTCGTTCAAAACATGGGTTACCGCACTCGAACCAGATGTATTTAATGACCAGTTACAATACATAAACTCAATCTGGTCGTCAGTGTCAAATAATTTTTCAGAGAAATAAAACACGGTAGCATTCATTTTTTCCTGCACCGGATCGCCCCAGCTGCCAAGCATGGTAACGTTGGAATAAGATATGCTGGTATAAAGCGAGTGGTTAAGGTTGTAAAAATTAACCGTTTGGCTCAGCAGATCGATGGCCACATATTTTTCGCCGGACACTTCCAGTTTTATCATATAAAAATATTTCGCCCCAAAAATGGTAAATCCGTTACCGAATGTAGCGGTGTTAAACATACCGCTCGACGGATAATTTTGCTCAAGGCTTATTTGCGCGCTCAGCCTGCTGGTGAGCAATAAAAGACCAGGAAACAGGAGCGTAAAAAACTTTTTCATAGTTATGCCATTAAACCGCAGCAAAGCTACCAACAAATTGCAAATATGCCAAGGGAAGGAAATGCCGGCTTACTTTACAGTAATGAATGTAAAAGGGAAAAGGGAATGTAGGTTTAAAAGAAGAAAGGATACAAGATGTAAGATAAAAGACCGAGAGCTTAGTCTGATAAGAACCAGGCATTTACCATTCAACACTTCAAATTCATCATTTCAAAGATAAGCCAGCCATTTGTTTTCACGGTGAGCCGCTTTGTACTTACCGTACCAGCGGCACAGGGGGTACATGCCGGCAATAAGGCAGAACCAAAACACATACACCAGTAATAAGCGAATGCCCACACCCTGTTCGGGCCGGCCAAACTGCATAATGCCAAAGGGCATTTGCTCCCAGGTAACACCCTGCATCACAATCATCACAAACATGCAGAGATGGATCACATACCAGTGGATCAGGTAAAAAAACAGTGGTACCCGGCCGTAGGTAACAAAAAAACCAGTAAAGCGGTTATTGATGCCATCGGCCAACCGCAATGCAAAAAACATAACCGAAAGTGTTACCGCTGTGTAAAGCAGCGAAGGGGGATATTTGCTCACGTTCATAAACGAAAACAGGCTGTACAGAGAGGATGATTGTGCGGACCATAACCTGTGATCGCCATAAAGATTGGAGGCCCGCAGCAGAACGAACAGCGCGATAGCGCCTGCCCCGCTCCATAATAATATTCTGCGCCTCCTTTCGGCGGGCAGGCCGAATACAGGACCAAAACCAACGCCCAGTAACATAATGCCCAGCCAGGGAAGAACGGGGTATCCCACCATCAGTGCTCTTTCGGCACCCATCTTAAAAAAACCGCCCTGCACAAAAATACCCCACAGCAAACCGCCCGTTGAATCACCGGCGCTGCCATGCGAAAAGAGCTGTGTGGGCAAGGCATCGTGCAATAAAATAATGGCCAGGCCAATACAGCCAATAACGCGGGAGGGTAACCCTATAAGCGCCGAGAGGATCAAAAAACCACTGCCAATGGCAAAAATTACCTGGAACAGGAATGTGCGGTATTGCAGGTCGCACCAAATGCCAAAGCCGATCACCACCACCTCGAGAAAAATAAGCCACACACCGCGTGTAAATAAAAACCGGTGGATGCTGCTGATGGCTGTGTGCCTGCTGCCGGAGGCCGCTTGTTTTTCAAGCATTAAAAAGGCGGAAGTGCCGGCCAGAAACACAAAAATGGGTGCACAAAAGTGTGTGATCCACCGGGTGAGAAAAAGAGCCGGTGTGGTGGTGGCAAGGTTCACAGGGTCTTCGCTGAGTGCGGCCGTGTGCAATAAATCGCGCGTGTGATCCAAAGCCATGATCACAATCACCAGGCCACGCACAAAGTCGATGGAATTAAGGCGGTGGGAAGGGAGGAGGGATTTCATTGGCGATTGGTAATTGATGATTTATGATTGACGATTTAAAGTGGGAGATTTACAATTGACAATTTACAATTAAAATTGATGATTGACGACCTTCGCTTGATGATTGACAGTTAAGTTTTTTCTGTCAATCATCGCTCAAAAAATCATCAATCACCAATCCTGTTTTATTTCCATCCGCCGCCCAGCGACCGGTAGAGCTCTACCATCGCACCCAGCTGCTGACGTTGTATAAGGGCAAGATTCAACTCGGCCTGCAAAGCGCTGCCCTGTGCGGTAATCACATCGAGGTATCCGGCCATGTCGCTTTTAAACAATAAGCGGGCGTGCGAAACGGCGCGTTGCAAGGCATCCACCTGCCCAAGTGCAATTTGCTGCTGCTGTTTCAGCTTATCGGTTTGCGTAAGGGCATTAACCACCTCGCCGCTGGCCCGCAGCACCGATTGCCTGAACAGGATCACAGCCTCCTCGCGCTGAAGTTTCGAAATTTCGTACTGCGTTTTTAACGCACGGCGCTTAAAAATGGGTTGCGCCAAAGTGCCTGCCGCAATGCCAAACAAAGAGTTAGGTACGCTGAACCAGTTGCTGGATTGGAACGATTCCAATCCCCCGCCGGCGGTGATGTTTAATGTAGGGTACATGTTGGCCTGCGCCACACCCACTTTTGCATTGGCACTCACCAGGGCCATTTCGGTGGCACGCACATCGGGCCGGCGGCTAACCATGGCCACCGGCACACCGGTCGAAAACTCGTCGCGGAAAGAGATAGCGCTGAGCGAGGCATTGCGGGCCAGCGTGCCCGGAACCTGGCCGGTAAGCAGCTGCAGGTTGTTTTCCTGGAAAACGATGCTTTGCTCCAATTGCGGAACCAGCAGGGCCGTTGATTGTTTTTGTGCCTCGGCCTGTTCTACTGCCAGCAGCGAAGCCAGCCCCGACTCTTTCATCAAGCGGGTGGCCACTACAAAACTATCGCTCAGCGTCAGATTCCGCTTTGCAATGTCCAGCTGCCGGTCCAGCATCAGCAGGTTAAAATAACCCTGCGAAATATCCGACACCAGGCGCGTTTGCACGGCTTTAACGGCTTCGGCGCTTTGCAGATAATCGCTCAGGGCTATTTCTTTTTGCCTTCTTAATTTTCCCCATATATCGGCTTCCCACGACAGGTTAAGACTGGTGGAATAATTTTCGAGGTAGCTTTTACCCAGAAAGTTTTTGATGCTGAGCCCCGATAAGCTGTTGCTGGAAGGCCGCGTTACCTGCCCGTTCATAATAAAATTAAACTCGGGCAGCTGCAGCAGGCGGCTTTGCCTGGCCTGCTCTTCGGCCATTTCCATGCGCTTAATGGCCATCAGCAGATCGTGATTATGCGAGAGGCCTTTGTCAATAAGCCGCTGCAGCCCGGTATCGGTAAAGAATTTTTTCCATTCCAGGTCGGCAACACTGTTCGTGTCGGCCGATGGCGCCGAGCCAAACTGCTTTGGCAAATCAAGCTCGGGACGCTGATAGTTCTTTCCCATTTTGCAGGCAGAAAGCACCAGCACAAGCGCCAGAAGGTAATAGGTACGGTTTATATATGAATTCATATTGTTTTTATTGTATGGATTAAAATTTTATTCAGCCAGCTCGGGCACCCGCACTATTTTTTTACGCGTTATTTTTTCCTGCAGGTATTGGAAAATAACAAACAGCACCGGTATAATAAATACGCCCAGGGCCACGCCGGTTAACATACCGCCTAACGCACCGGTGCCAATAGACCGGTTGCCGAGCGCCGATCCGCCGCTGGCCCAGGTAAGCGGCAATAGGCCTACGATAAAGGCAAAAGAGGTCATTAAGATAGGCCGCAGGCGAAGCTGCGCAGCTTCGAGCGCTGCCTGCACCAAGGGCATGCCCAGGCGCCGGCGCTGCACGGCATATTCCACAATCAAAATGGCATTTTTTGCCAACAGCCCTATGAGCATGATCAAGCCTACCTGCACGTAAATATTATTTTCGATGCCAAAAAGGTTGATGAACACAAACACCCCGAAAATACCCACGGGCACCGTAAGGATTACCGCCAGCGGCAAGATGTAGCTTTCGTACTGGGCCGCCAGGAGGAAATACACGAAGATGAGGCTGAGTACAAAAATAATACTGGTTTGTGAGCCTGCACCGATCTCTTCACGGGTCATACCGGTCCATTCGTACGAATAACCACGGGGCAGGTAATTCTGCGCCACTTCCTGTATGGCTTTAATGGCATCGCCCGAGCTGTAGCCAGGCTTGGACATACCGTTAATGGCCACCGCGTTAAAGAGATTATTGCGCGTTACCGTTTCAGGTCCATATACACGCTCCAGCGATACCACTGCATTTACGGGCACCATTTCGCCGAGGTTATTTTTCACAAACACATTGTCGAGCGAGCTGGCGCTGTGGCGGTAAGGCACATCGGCCTGCACAATCACGCGGTAAAATTTACCAAAGCGGTTAAAGTCGGAAGCAAAGCTGCTGCCGTAATATACCTGCAGTGTTTGCAGCAGGCTGCCTACAGAAACTCCAAGCTGCTTGGCCTTGGCTTCGTCAATATTGATCATATACTGCGGGTTGCCGGTATTAAACGTGGTAAACGCGTACATGATCTCGGGGCGCTTCATCAGCTCGCCAATAAAGCCGTTGGCCGTGTTACCCAGCTTATCTAGCGCACCGCCGGTGCGATCCTGCAAAATAAACTCAAAGCCGGTGGTATTGCCAAAGCCCTGCACGGTTGGGAACTGGAACAGGAAGAAGCTGGCATCCTTGATCACGCTCAGCCGCTGGTTAATAGCGCCGATCACATCGTCCACTTTTTTGATCTTTCCCCTTTTTCCGGGAGGCTTCATACGGATAAACCCAACGGCAAAGTTAGAGCTGTTGGCATTGGCCACAATGTTAAGGCCGGTTACAGCGCCACGGCGCTCAACGGCTTCCATACCGCTCAGCAGGCTGTCTATCCGGTCCATCACTTTTTGCGTTCGGTCGAGCGATGCGCCGGGAGGAAGGTTCACCGAGTACACGATAAAGCCCTGGTCTTCGCTGGGAATAAAACCGGTTGGTGCTTTCTGCATCATCCAGAAGGTGGCCACCGAAATAACCACCAGGCCGGTAATGGCAATCCATTTGCGCTGGATGAGAAACTGGATGCTGCGCTTGTATTTATTGGCAGTAGCATTAAAACCAGCATTGAAGCCGCTGAAAAAACGCTGTGAAAATCCTTTTTTCACACCCGCTTCTTCCTCTTCGTTGTGATGCTGTTTTTTTAAGAACAGCGCACACAAGGCAGGGCTCAGCGTTAAGGCATTAACGGCGGAAATAAGAATGGCAATGGCCAGCGTAAAGGCAAACTGTTTGTAGAACACGCCGGCCGGACCCTGCATAAAACCTACAGGAACAAACACCGCCGCCATTACCAGCGTAATGGAAATAATGGCCCCCGATATTTCGCTCATGGACTGCAGCGTGGCTTTGCGGGGCGAAAGGTTGGTGTTTTCCATCTTGGTGTGCACCGCTTCCACCACCACAATCGCATCGTCAACCACAATACCAATTGCTAATACAAGTGCAAACAGGGTAAGCAGGTTGATGGTATAACCAAACAGCTGCAAAAAGAAGAAGGTGCCAATAATGGCCACAGGCACTGCAATGGCAGGAATGAGGGTGGAGCGGAAATCCTGCAGAAAAACAAACACCACGATAAACACCAGTATAAATGCAATAACAAGCGTTTCAACCACCTGGTGAATCGATTCATCCAAAAATTCCTTGGCATTGTACATATTAAAATAAGTGATGCCTTTTGGAAAATTTTTGGCAGCACGTTCCATTACGTTTCCGGCTTCGGTAAGAATGTCATTGGCATTGGAGCCGGCTGTTTGAAACAGGGCAATGCCGATGCCGGGCTTGCCATTGATGCGCGTATTGGCGCTGTATGCAAAGGCGCCAAACTCAACCCTGGCCACATCTTTCAGTTTCAGGGTCGATCCGTCGGGAGATGATTTAAGAATGATATTTTCGTAATCTTCGCTTTTTGAAAGCTTGCCTTTGTATTTAAGCACATATTCAAACGAGGCCGTGCTGCTTTGGCCAAAGCGGCCGGGCGCCGCTTCCAGATTCTGATCGCGGATGGCATCCAGCACGTCCTGCGTTGAAAGGTTATTGGCCGCCAGGCGGTCGGGCTTGAGCCATATGCGCATGGAGTAATCCTTGGCGCCAAACACCATGGCCTGGCCCACGCCGGGCACACGCTGCAGCTCGGGCAAAATATTGATCTTGGCATAGTTTTGCAGGAACGTTTCGTCGTAAGTGCTGTCGTTACTGTATATCAGCGGCACAAAGATCATACTGTTCTGCTGCTTTTGGGTGGACACACCGGCCTGGATCACCTCCTGCGGAATAAGGCTCATGGCCTTTGATACGCGGCTTTGCACGTTTACCGCAGCCAGATCGGGATCGGTGCCCACTTTAAAATACACATTCAGCACCATGCTTCCATCGTTGCTGGAAGTGGAGGTCATATAGGTCATGTTTTCCACACCGTTCACCGCCTCTTCGAGCGGGGTGGCTACGGCGCGGGCCACCACCTCGGCATTGGCACCCGGGTAGGCTGCCATTACCTGCACCGTGGGTGGCGCAATATCAGGAAAAAGTGTAATGGGAAGGCCAAACAAGGACAGGAGCCCCATTAAAGTTAACAGGATGGAAATAACGGTGGATAGAACCGGCCGTTCGATAAATTTTTTCAGCATGATGTTGTGATATAAGTTCTGTTTTTTAAAAAATAGACTTTGTTTTACATAGGGCGCACTTTCAACAGGCTGTCCATCGAAATGGCCTCCGGTTTAATTACAGCGCCGTCGCGCAAGCGGTCGAGCCCGGTGTATACAATTTTTTGCCCGGCCTTAATGCCCTGCTCTACGAGATAATAGTTGCCGCGGCGGTCGGCAATGTTCACGGCAGTGCTCACCACTTTGTTGCTATCGCCCAGTACAAATACAAACACTTTGTCCTGCAGTTCGTAAGTGGCTTCCTGCGGTATCACCAGTGCGGCGCCAAGGCTGCGCGGAATCCGGATGCGGCCGGTATTGCCCGAGCGCAGAAGACCATCGGCATTTTGAAAAACAGAGCGGAAGCTGATCGTACCCATGCGGTGATCGAACTGCCCAGATACCAGCTCCACTTTTCCTTTTTGCGGGTACAGGCTGTTATCGGCCAGCACCAGTTCCACCTCCGGCATCTGCTGAATCTTTTCCTCGATGGTTTTGCCGGGGAACTGGTTCTTGAAACGGATGAAATCGGCTTCGCTCAGCGAAAAATAAGCGTACATATCATTTATTTCTGAAAGCACGGTAAGCGGCTGGGCCGTGCCAACACCTACCAGGCTGCCTGTTTTAAACGGGATCCTGCCGATATAGCCGTCAACCGGCGCTTTTATCTGCGTGTAGCCGAGGCTGATTTCGGCGCTTTCCACCTGCGCCTGGGCCTGGGCCACGTTGGCCTGGGCCGCATCATAAGCTGCCTGCGCGGTTTTTAGCTGCACCTCCGACACCACCTTGTTTTGCACCAGCGGCTCGGTTTTCATTAAGTTTATCTGCGCGTTGCTGAGATTGGCCTTTGCCGCAGCCAGCCCGGCGCGGGCAGTGTTCAGCTGTTCGCGGTACGGCCGGTCGTTGATCTGGAACAGCACCTGGTCTTTTTTTACATAGGCGCCTTCGTCTACATAAATTTTTTCCAGGTAACCATCCACCTGGGGCCGCAGCTCCACCACCCGGCTGCCTTCCAGCGAGGCAGTGTATTCCTGGTAAGTAGTGGCCGGCATGTTGCTAACCGTTAGCACCGGCAGTGCCTCGGGCGGCGGTGCCTGCCATTCTCCTCCGCCTGAGCCGCAGCCGGCCAGCGAAAGAATGATAAGGGGGCTTAAGAGATAAAGATACTTTTTTGACAATAACGTGTGTAATGTGTGTTGCATGAGATATTTTTTTGATATGGATTTAAATTAAAGCGTGAATTGTAACAACATCGGTTATAAGAGCGGCTTGCTCTTGCCGAAGCCGGCTGTGCGGCGTGTGCTGCGGGTTATACAGGTCTGTTTCATGGTATTTATTTTTTCATAGTTTTTTTAATTAGACAATTAAATCGTTTGGCCGCCCTACTCTTTTTAAAAATTGATTGCAAAACGGGCTCAAATATATGCAATCAATCGGTTGCTTAATTACAGTTCACTAATTTTAACACAGTATTGCTTCAATTTTTTTTCGCCTGGTTTTATGTTGTGGTCCTGCAGTGATTCTAAAACCATATAGGAATTTGGATTGGTCGCCGGCGCATACATCTGTGATAAATGTTATGCCCCATGCATTCATCGCTTATTCCTTATGACTGGTTTTAAATTTCACAGAACAAAAAAATTATGCTGTATCTTCTATTGTTTGTTTTTAATAAAAGATATCACTTCCGTAACATCATTATATTTCCTAACAGTGTTAGGTGATCCCGAAAAAAAAACTATTCCAGGTTCTTAATAAAGCCTTCAATGGCATCATCCAGCACCAGCTTGTTAAGTTCCCCGGCCACCGGCGATATTCCCATTATTTTAATGGAAACCAGGCCGTGCAAAATAGACCAATAGGTATGGTACTTCAGGCAGGGGCTGGTATGGGGGTGCTTGCTTTTGGCGATGCAGGCTTCCAGTGCTTCCAGGATCAGCGAATCAAAGCCGCTTTTATCCTGGCAGTTTTCAGCGTCACAGCAAATCATGTTTACACCATACATCAGCTGATAATGCTCCTTATGCTCCAGCGCAAAATTCCAGTAAGCGCCTGCCATTGCCTTTAGCTGGCTGCCCGGGTCCTTATGCTTGTTTTTTGCCAGGCGGATACGCCGAGTTAAGATCCGGAAGCCTTCGTCCTGGAATTCGGCAAGGATCGCCTCTTTATTTTTGAAGTGATCGTAAATAACAGGCGCACTGTATTCAATACCATCCGCTATTTTGCGGATAGACAGAGCCTGCCATCCCTCGTCCTTTACCATTTGCCAGGCGGTGTTTAAAATGGCGGTCTTTACCTGTTCTTTCTCCCGTATCCTGCGTTCCGTAATTCCCATTAAATTTTTCCTAACAGCGGTAGCAAAGGTAACAACGTTTTTAAGCCAAAAACACAAAGACTTTTCAACAGGCTACAATCCTTAACGTATATTAACAGCTATTTTACAGCCGTTCCGGAAAGAAAAAAGCGGGCGTAGTTCCCGCTTTTCCCAATGCCGGCAGGGCTTTCGGCCCCTATCACAAACGGTTATTACTTAATGGTTTGGTAACACAGCAGCATCACATCCTTTTCCATTCTTTTGCTGCTTAGCAGTTTTAACCCGGTAAAAGGCATGTCTTCTTTAAAAAACCGGATGCCCCGCCCCATAATAACGGGGTGCACCAAAAACCTGAATTCATCAATCAGCCCGGCTTTCATCAACGTGTTTACGAGAACCGCGCTGCCTTCTATCTGTATCTCGCTGCCCGGCTGCTGTTTTAACCGCGTAATTTCTTCTATTACATTTTTGCTTATGACCGTCGAATTTTCCCAGTCTGCCTTTTTAAGCGAGGAAGAGATCACATACTTGGGCGCGCTGTTGAGTTTGGCAGCCACACCCATTTCGTTGTTTTTCTGCGCCGACCAGTAAGGGGCCAGCATTTCGTAGGTAGTGCGGCCAAACATCAGCGCATCGCAGGCCTGTATGCCATCGCGGATATAGTCCTGCCGCTCTTTACTGTCAAACGGGGCAAACCACTGGTTCATAAATTCTGCATCAAATACGCCGTCGAGCGACATCCAGGTCGAAACGATCAATTTTCTCATAACTAATATTGTTTTAAATTGTTTGATACAAAATTACAGGGCCGTTTTCTCAAAAAATAGAATGAACCCGACAGGCACCAAAATTCAAGATTCAAAATTCAAAGAAACCCGGAGGTTAAGCGGAGCCGAAGCCCCGGCGGTTGACTGAGTTAAGGGTTACACGTTTGAAAGTTTAGAAAGTTACAAGTTGAAGAAATTCAAAAAGAGGCTTGATGAAAGATTAATGACAGAATAGGCGAGTCAGGAGCCAGGAATCAAGACCCCATACAGTACACAACAGTATGAAGTTTTTCTTACTTATTCTTGTGTATCACTCGCTTTCTTTTTCTTTAGCTGGCGAGCGATGCTTATAGCTAATAAACGATTATAAGACTCTTTAGAAACCAAAGGAACAGCCCGCCTCACCGGCAATAAAGAATGGCTAAGTCTTACTCCGAATGTCCACTTCTCATTTAATTTGAAGCCAATACCTCCGTTGAATGAAAGTTCGCTTCTCCTAAATGGATAAATATTTACCAGGTCGGGCGACAAATTACCATATAAATGTTCTTCACAATTAATCAGATATCCCAAACCCGGACCAAATTCAAAATAAATATTCTTACTATGGTATTAAAAAAGAACAGGGATTTCAAAATAATGGAGGTTGACCCGATGTGGACTCTGCTTTCTAAATTGTGCGTCACCAATTCCCTTATCTAAAAGTAAAAGTTCCGTCTGAGCAGTCCATTTTTTGTTCATTTTTAGCTGGAACCAGAATCCCGCTAAAAAGTCGCCGGCAGGACGACTGTTAGTAAGATCTCCGGTGAGCGTATGAAACGAATATCCCAATTTAAGCCCAGCGCGGTAAGGGTGACTTGTAGTTATGCTGAGCACATAGCCAAACAGAATTAAAAATGGCTATTATAGCAAGATTTTTTTTCAATACGTTAATAACGTAATTTTCCTTTGAAAAATTGTACTAACGACTGATGACTTACGACAAATGATCCATTCAAAATTCAACATTATTCTATATCAAGTCCCGATGTATTTTGAAGATACTCAGAAGGCGTAAGGCTGGTAAACTCCTTGAACACACGAATCAAATGACTTCGATCTGAAAAACCATTCTCGAACGCCACATCGCTCAGTTTTGAGAACTGCATGGTATTAAGCTGTTGAAATGCCGATTGAAACTGGCAGATACGGCCGAAAAGCCTTGGCGATACCCCCACATGCGATTCGAACAGGCGCTGGAAAGTACGCTCAGTAACCCGAAGCTCTTTTTGCAACTGGGGCAAGGGAAACAAGCCTTTGTTCTTTTGCAACATCTGCGTTGCAAATTGTATAGAGGCGTTGGCCGCTACATTTGGCCGGAGCAGCCGGAGCACAAAATCATTGATGAGCTGCAGGCGGGCAGGCAAATCGGTAATATTTACCAGTTGCTCTTTGAGCCGCATTTGTATGGCTGGCTTTAACAGATCGAGATCTACATTTATATCGGTAAATTCTTTGGCATGATAGCCAAAAAGTGTTTTTAATACATGTGGATAAAAAAAGTACGCGATAAATGCAAAGCGTCCCTTCACTTCTAGGTTAACCGGTTTTACGTATTGTCCGTATAAAAACAACCGGTCATTGCCGGCATCGCTCAGGTAAAAGGCCAGGCCGGGAAAACCATTGGCAATTAATGGCAGCAATAAACCGGGTTGAGGCTCATCACTTTCGATCACCACTATGGTGCTTACCGTGCCGGCCAGTATAGGAGAGGATGCCAGATGCCTGAAACGCAATGCCATGTTCAAAAATACGATAATGCAGGTAATTAGAATACATAAGCGGCAATATTTTTTGCAGCTCAACCTTTTCTTATAATTTGTACATGGAAACAAACTCCTCTTTATGATTTCTCGACAGATCTATCTCCGAACCATCGGCCATAATAATGGTGCCGCCATCTTTTAGCGAAATAAATTTTTGAATAAAGGTGATGTTTATCAGGTGTGACTTGTGCGCCCTGAAAAAAGGCTTGTGTTTTAAAAGCTCCTCCATGGTTTTGAGGCTTTTTGCAAACACCAGGGGCTTGCCGGTTTTTAAGTGAATGAGCACATAACTGCCCGAAGCCTCCACCCGGATAATATCGGAAATAGTGATAAACTCGGTGCCGCTAAGCGAGGGCACGCTTATTTTATTACTGAACACTTCTTTTAAATGGTCGTGCCGTTGCCGCAGCTCTTCGGCCGATCGTTTTTCGCCCAGTTTATTGATCACCATTAAAAAATCGGGAATGTGGATGGGTTTGAGCAGGTAATAAAAGGCGTTGAGCCTAAAGGCTTCCTGCGCATAAGTATTATAGGCAGTTAAAAAAACAAGCTCAAAGCCACGATCGTTGCCCAATATCTCCAGCATTTCGATGCCGCTCATATGTGGCATTTGTATATCCACAAACACAACATCGGGCAGCGTGCC
The DNA here is from genome assembly GCA_044221905.1 of Bacteroidia bacterium. Taxonomy (GTDB): domain Bacteria; phylum Bacteroidota; class Bacteroidia; order B-17B0; family Aurantibacillaceae; genus Aurantibacillus. The sequence continues at coordinate 163,372 of JBGAOE010000006.1, read as the reverse complement.
TTTAATTACCTGCATGCCTTCGCTGGCATTATGGGCCGTGCCCACAATAGCAACCTGCGGTGCAAACTCGGTGATAATAGCCTGCAGCACGCTGATGGCATTTTTTTCGTCGTCGATGATTACGGCTTTGATCGGCTGCATCCTATTCCTGTTTTTGCTGAATGATAATGGTAACTTCTGTTCCCAGCGGTACCTGGTCGCTGTCCACCAGGTCGCTGATGTGCAAGGTGATTTCATCGCCGGCCAGGTAGTTATTCAAATTTATCCGCTCGGCGGTTAAATTCACCCCCATGGATTCTGACTTACTGCCATTGGCATTTTTTTTATAGCCGGCCTGCTCGCGGCCTACGCCGTTGTCTTTTATTGAAATAACAATGCTGCTGCCGGTGCGGCGCCGAATGTTTATTTCCAACAGCGCCTGCCGGGGCTGGTGCAGCAGGCCATGCCAGATAGAATTTTCGATAAAGGGCTGCAACAGCAAAGGAGGGATTTTGACGGTGGCAGGATCCACATCGGGTGCTACCGTTAAGCGGTAATCAAATTCCCCTTCAAAACGTTTTTGCTCCAGGCGGATATAGGTTTCGTTGATAAACAACTCTTCTTTCAAGGTAATGAGCTCTTTTTCCGAATTTTCGAGTATGCGCCGGATCAGCGTGGCCAGCTCGCCAAGATACAGATTGGCCTCGAGCTTGCTCTTGGTAAGAATATAATTTTGGATGGCATTGAGCGAGTTAAAAATAAAATGGGGGTTCATTTGCTTGCGGTAAGCCAGCTGCTTGTAATTATCCGCATCGTGCTTCAATGCCTGTTGGAGCTTTTGGTTAAGCACCAGCGATTTGTTCAGCTCGTTGTTCTTTTCCTCCAGCTCAGCCTTGCTTTTTGCCAGGCTGTGGGCATGTGCCAGCTTGCTTTTGTACTGCCGGTAAAGCAAAACCAAAAGCAGGATGAGAGCCAGCGCTATCGAAACCAGGATGAGCGTCCTGTTGTTTTTGATCACGATCTCTTTTTCAAGCAGGTGTATGCTGGCCTTCGAAAGCTGGATTTCTTTTTCCTTTTTTTCATTTTCGTACATGAACTGCAGAGTGGCTATTTTTTTCGACACTTCCGATCCGTTTATCGAATCATTCAGAACCACATATTCTTTCAGATAATTTAAAGCCCGCTGGTAATTGTTATTTTTTTCATGCACGCTCGAAAGGTTATACAGCACTGAGCTCCTGAGCTCGGGATTGTTCAGATCGGCCAGTAGCAGCATGGCGCTATCCTGGTAAAGCAGCGCCCTGGCAACCTCGCCTTTTTTCTCGTAAATCTGACCAATGTTGGTGTACCCGTTTACCAGGCCGCCTACATTCTTGAGTTTTCTTTTGAGCGCCATGGATTCAAAAAAATAACCCAGCGCTTTGTCTATGTCCTTGTCAACATACAAAGTACCCAGGTTATTTAATGTATAAGAAGCGTTGAGATAATTTTTCAGGTTCATTTTTATACTCAGCGCTTTTAAATAATAATGAAGAGCCGAATCGGTTTGATCGAGATTTTGAAACGCGATGGCCTGGTTGTTATAAGCAAAAGCCAGGGGGGGGCTGCTGTCAGTGGCCATGCCTGTTTTGCCAAGCAGAAAAACCGATTCCCTGATCACAGAAAGAGCCTTACCGTATTGTTTCATAACATTATACAGCTGCCCGATGTTTATTTTCACCTGGGCGCCATTTTTATAATCATTCTGCTGGTCAAAATAGGTTAATGCATTGATATAGTGTTTGAGCGCCTCGTCAAAAAAACCCAGCTCCTTATACAATACACCCAAATTACAATTTATCCGGGCTTTACTCTTATCCGTGTTTTTACTTCTGCACAATTGCAGAGCCCGACTTAAATACACCAGCGCCGAATCAAATTGCTCCCCGTTGATATAGTAATCCGAAATGGCCTGGTAACATTTTATTCTTTCCAGCGAATCGTTCAGCAACACCGCGCGTTTTTTAAGACTGTCAGGCTCCTGGCCACCAAACAAAAAAACGGACGTAACAAGAAAAAACGTAACAAAACAAATGCAACGCATAAAATACTTGAGTATATTTTTAGAAACCCTGATAAAGATACTACAAAATTAATCGTTTGTAAGATCTGCCATTGGACCATAGTATTCATGGAAAGTGAAACCTTCAAAACCAGTTCAACGAAAAGAAATGCGTTGACAAACTGATCATAAAAAAACAGCGGATACCCGGCAACTAACAACCAATACCCGCTGTTGCGACGTGTGGATCGCTTAGTGAGATATTACAAACCGGCCAACAGAGCCGGAATTGTCGTTTGAGCGTACCAGGTAAACACCTGCACCAAAGGCACTGATATTTAAAACGGTATGCTGCTCTTTTGTTGCATCAAGTATAGTTACCAGCTGTCCCAAGGCATCATAAACCGTATAAGTTCCTGGCTGGGGCATTTTAAAAGTTACAACATCCGTAGCAGGATTGGGATAAATAAGCATGCCTGCATGTTCGCCGGCCGTGTTAAAAGCAATGCCTGTTGGCGTGCCCGTGCCGGCAGCGCCATATTCCCAAAAATCGTTGTACGAATTGAGTCCGGCCTCACCGGTACCGGCATACCCTTTGTTACCGATGCCAAAGCCAATGGTCCATTGCCGGTTGCCACCCGGGAACGAGGCTTTTTGCGCCCAGGTATTTGCGGCCTGGTCATACTCCCAAAAATCCTGGCAATACATAGGCATAAAACCCACGCTTTGATCCACATAAGTGCCGGTGCCGATATAACTTTTGGTGCCAAGCACAAACGTAAATGCAAAGTTGCGGCCCAGCCCGTTCCCCCCGCCCGAAGCCGGCAGGCTGGCTCTGGCGGTCCAGGTGTTGGCCACAGGATCGTATTCGTGCATGTCGTTGGGAAAATTAGTGCCCGCCCCATCGTTGCCGGAGCAGATATACCCATTGTTGCCGATGGAAAAGCCGGCAGCTCCGTATCTTACTGAAGGGAAACTGGCTTTGGCGGTCCAGGTGTTGGCGGCAGGATCGTATTCGTAAAAATCGCTTTTAAGGCTCATGGCGGCATCCCACCCGGTGCCCACATACCCTTTGCCATTTACTGCAAAAGCAGCGGCAAACTTGCGGGCAGTGCCAGTAAAGGCTGCCTTCTGGGTCCAGGTATCGGTGCTTTGGTTCCACTCCCAAAAATCAGACAGCTGGCCGCCGGTGGCAATGCCGGTGCCGGTGCCTACGTAGGCCTTGGTGCCAATGGCAAAGGCCACCGCATCGGTGCGCAGCGGGCCCGGAAAATTGGCTTTCGTGGTCCAGGTGTTAGTGGCCTGGTCGTATTCATATAGCTTGGCCGAACCGGCTCCGTTGCCGTCAGCGCCGGTTACCACGTAACCCTTGCTGCCAATGGCAAAGCTTTTGGCTCCCTGCAAATCAGTCGCCGGTACATTCGCTTTTGCCGTCCACACGTTTTGCGCAGATAGATGCAGTTGCCCTACCAGTAAGGTTAATACGGCAACCCATTTGATTTTCTTTTTCATTTTTTTTGTTTTAGTAGTTTATGGAGATTTAAACCAGGATAAACTTATGCATTTATTGAACGGGCCGGCATCCCGTTTTTTTAATACCGCCTCCGGCTTTGTAAAGTGCGAAGATACCTCCCTGCTGTTGTAAAGAAGAGCTATGGGCAACAAAAAAGGCCATCCCCGCAGGGACAGCCTTTTAAAATTTCAGGAACTAAGCTCTATTTTGAAATAGACAGTTTTTGAACGCTGACATTACCGCCTACGTTGATCTCAACGTTGTAAACACCGTTGGTCAGCCTTTCGGTGTTGAGCTTTATTTTCTGGCTTCCAAATTCGTAGGTACCTGTTGTTTCGGCCACCACCCTGCCCAGCAGGTCAATCACTTTTACCGATACCTGATCTTTTTTGGAAAGGTTCATTTGCACCTCGGTGTAATCTTTTGAAGGATTGGGGAAGAGCATAAAACCTTCGTCGCTGAACTTACGGTCGGCAAGCGTGCGCAGGGCTGTAAGCGGTGCCGACGGGTTGGCGCTCCGGCCGTTTGGTCCGTCGCCGATCACCACGCCGCCGCCATCATCCTGGGTGGATTTTTTATAGCAGAAGGTGCGGCAAACTCTGCAAATAACCTTGCGCTGGATGTATTGTGTAACACATACATTATATACACCCGGTGTGCTGTAAACGTGCGATACGTAGGGTGAAGTAACCGGAGAGCCATCACCCCAGTCAACATCATAAGTAGACGATGGATCTGTAAAATCGAGGAACACATCGGCAGTGGATGTATTGTCGGAATTAAACGATACGGCCAGGCGGAAAGCGGCCTGGCAATTGGTGCAGCGGGTAACGCACACATTGTCGATCGACATCACCTCGCAAGGGCAGGAAGTGATATCGGTTGGGAAAGACACCGAAGTAACGTTGTCGAGCGTGTTATTAAAATCAACGCAGCCCGAACCGGTTACCTGCACCCAGCTGCCGCTGGCATTGCTTGGCAGGGTGCTGCCCGAGCAGTGAACAATCGGCGCACACACCCTGATCCAACCGCTGCCCGGAGTTACGGCGGTGGAAGAAACAAAAGCAATGGTGTTGATACCGTCGCTCAGGTAAATGGTAGGATAAAACGGAACCCCGCTACCACCGTCGTTTACCAGGTAATAGTCAAAGCACAGGCAGTTGTTCAGATAAAAGCGGCCCAGGCCGTTATAATCTGTGGTATTCTGATACCAGGATCCACCCGATCCGTCGTACAAGGTGGCGCACTGGGTGCCGTCAAGCGGATTGGTATCCACATACTGCGCGGTGCAGGCAGTGGTTACCCAATTGCCCGCAGGATTAGGATTCTCGAAAGTGGAACAGGGCACCGTGGGCGCTACGGGCGGCAATGCCTGTGCCACCAGCAAATTGCCCCCAAGGAGCAATCCCGCCATTAAGGAATATAATTTTTTCATGATGCGTGTTTGGTTTTATGGATCAAAAACCAGCAAAAACTTTTATTTGGTTTAATGCCTACTCGTTAAAGGTTTTTCAGCTCACACCTGTGGGTGTCAAAGATATTTCCGGCGCAAACCAAAGTCCATACGCCAATCGGATGATTTTTAGCCTTGTAAAAATTGCTTTTATCATACATTTATATGAGGCAACTGCAAACACGCATCATTGCAGCACTAGGGCAGGATTACCGAAATTCCGGCATCCACGGCCAATTCGGCGCCATGTATATAAGAAGCCGCAGGCGATGCCAGGAAAAGCACCGCATTGGCTATTTCGGCAGGTTCGCCCAGCCGCTTAAACGGGATGGCAGGTATAATGCCCTGTATGGCGCTTTCTATCTGCCCGGGGTTTAAGCCGGTGTTATTAAAAATATTTGTTTTAATATGGCCCGGGCTGATGCCGTTTACACGGATGCCTTTAGCCGTGCACTCGGCAGCAAAAGTTTTAATAAAAGATTGCACCGAGGCTTTGGCGGCTGTGTAAACCGAAAAATTCTGCATGCCAAAACCGGTTACGAACGAGGTATTAAAAACAACCGCGCTGCCGGCCTGCATTAGCGGCAGCATGTGTTTTACGGTAAAAAAAGTTCCCTTTACCAGCAGGTTAAACAGCTCGTCAAAATGCGCCTCGCTCACCTGCTCTACCGGCGAAAATTTTCCATACCCGGCATTTACAAAAAGCAGGTCGATGGAACCGGTGTACGCTTGCACTTTTTCAGGCAAAAGCAGCAGGTCGCTCATATTTCCGGCATCGGACACAATGCCGTGTGCAGCAGATCCCAGCTGTTCCAGCGCGCTGCTTACTGTTTTATTGCTGCGCCCGGTAATAATTACGCGGCCGCCTTCGTTAATAATTTGTTTGGCGGTGGCCAGGCCAATGCCATTGGTACCGCCTGTTACCAGTGCCACTTTGTTTTTGAATGTGCTCATTATTTTTAGTTTAAATTATGAGCACAAAGGTTGAAACAAGCCTAAAAGCAGGCAACCCGAAACTTGCGGTAAATGATCCCGGATAAATAATTCAGCCGGATACGCTTTCCTGGTTATACCTGATCTTGTAATTTTGAGGGGAGAGACCTGTTATTTTTTTAAACACTTCGCGAAAAGCCTTGTCGTCTGAATAACCCACCTCGCTCATCACTTCAAAAATACTTTTGCGGCCCTTTTCAAGCGTTCGTTTTGCCATTTCCACTTTTACCCGCTGCAAATATTCAACAGGAGTGTTACCGGTGGCTTTAATAAAGCGCCGGTCGAAGCTGCGGCGGCTAATTGCCAGCTTCGAGGCCAGATGCTCAAACGAGATTCTTTCGCCCAGGTTGTCCTCTATATAAGCCTGTGCCTTGCCAACCATCTCATCACCATGATTTTTCTGCACCTGGAAAATATGAAAAGGCGATTGCGAGCTTCTTTCCATATCGATCTGGAAAACCTTGGAGCAAAAAATAGCCGTTTGCCGGTCGAAATATTTTTCAACCAAAAAAAGCACCAGGTTTAAAAAAGAATAGCCGCCCCCATTGGTGTATATTCCCTGTTCGGCGGTAATGAGCTTATCGATGTGAAGCTGAACATTGGGGAACATCTGCCTGAAATCATTGGCCGCCTCCCAGTGTGTGGAGCAGTTCTTTCCATCCAGCAGGCCGCTAGCGGCCAGTAAAAACACCCCGGTGCAAATGCCCGCAATTTCAGCGCCGTTTTTATACTGCTCCCTGATCCAGGCAACGAGCTCTTCGTTTTCGCCTATAATGTTGTTATACTTATAAGAAAGCGAAGGGATGATCAACAGGTCGGTTTTTTTAACCTGCTTAATATTTACGGGATGGAGAGAATAAAAACCTGTTGCCCGATCGGGTTCTGTTGTTACGGCGGCGATCCGAACCTCCATCCTCGGCTTTCTTCCCAGCCTCTGCCAATATTCATCGGCGCCCTGCAAAATCTCCAAAGTACCTGCTATACTGCTCAGGCTGCTGTTTCGTTTTGGAATCACAATGATCACTTGTTTCATGCTTAAAAATTTTCATCAAAAATACCGGATCGCCTTGTCCAAATCCACCCAACACAATGTCTATCCCACACCCTGTAACTTTGCCGTTAAGACATTAGCTTTGATGCTGCAAAATTTTTGGCAGAAGCTTTCGCAAAAGTCATCCAAACAAACCATCCGTTGTGTTCTTTAAAATAAAAGAGTGCTTTATATGATGAGCCGATAGCTATCGGTTCGTCAAACCATTCTTCGACAGGCTCAGGATGACCAGGCGTTCAACCATAATACGAGAATACCTAAGGGTAATATCCGGCTGGCCAAATCAACCCACTTTAAAGTCTATTTTACACCCGGGTTAAACCGCATTGAGACAATAACTTTGTGAAATAAATAGTTCAACCATATGAGAGCAACAATCTTAAGCCTGTTATTCGCAGCCATCGGTCCGCGTATCTGCACAGCAGGCAACATCAGCATTGAAAAGGAAATCAATCACAAAAACAAAATAACCATGACCATAACCGATTTTAGCACTACCATACTGGTAGACCAAACACCCGCCCAGGTATTTAAAGCCATCACCAACGTTCGCGCCTGGTGGACCGAAGAAGTGGAAGGCAATACCGAAAAGCTGAACGATGTATTTACGCAGCACTATAAAGACGTGCACGCTACGAAAATAAAAATAATTGAGATGGTGCCCGATCAAAAAATAGTGTGGCTGGTGCAGGAGAACCACTTCAACTTTACCAAAGATGCCAGTGAATGGACCGGCAATAAGATGATCTTTGAGATCACCTCTGTGGGCAAAAAAACCCAGCTGCGTTTCACCCAGCAGGGCCTGGTGCCCGAATACGAGTGCTACAGCGTGTGCAGCGATGCCTGGCACAATTACATCGACAACAGCCTGCGCAGCTTCATTACTACCGGCAAAGGGCAGCCTAACCCAAAAGAGGGCGGCTTTAACGAGCAAGTCATTTCCAAATACAATTTAAAAGACAAAGCAAATATGAAAACACAGGATTACAGCACCAGCTTTACCGTAAATGCCACCCCGGCCGAAGCATTTAAAGGCATCAACAACGTAACCGGCTGGTGGACGGACAACCTGGCGGGTCACTCGCAAAAACTGAACGATGAATTTACCGTGCGCTTTTTTAACGACCTGCACGTTTCCACTCAAAAATTAATTGAGGTAGTGCCCGATAAAAAAGTGGTGTGGCTGGTCACCGACAGCAAGCTCAATTTTATTTCGGATAAGCAGGAGTGGACCAATACAAAAATAAGTTTTGAAATTTCCGTAAAAGACAGCAAAACACAGGTAAACTTTACCCACATAGGCTTAACGCCTGGCATTGAATGTTACAAGGATTGTTCGAACGCCTGGGGTGATTATATGCAGAGCCTGAAAAGCCTGATAAATACCGGCAAGGGAAATCCTACCCTGAAATAAAAACAAATAATTATTGCAAAACATCAAAAAGGCCGCAACAGATTGCGGCCTTTTTTGGCGATGCTATGACAGAAACCGAGGCGTGGTTGCCCGTATATTTTTTATATCTTTACTTTAACGCTTCCTGGCGTGTTGTTATACAATCCCTTCTTTTTAGTTTAACCCTAAACAAAATTAAAATGAGAAACATGTTCATGTGCATCGCCATTGCCTTAACCTGCTTTAAGGCATTTTCCCAATCCAGGGCTCTTACATTTAAACAAGCTGCCGATCAAGGCATTCGCATCGGCCAGTTGGACAGTACCTATAAAAGTGCCGTGCACGCCGACAGCAGTCTGGCTGTTTTTAAACCCGGGATTGAGCAGGAAACCATGATCAAAGCTTACCAGCAATTGCTGAAAGACCTGGGAACTTTCCTGAACAAAAACGGTTTTACCTGGAATAAGCCCACCAGGAGTTTTAACCGGGTCTATTTCAGTGCCGGTGGAAAGATAGATTACTTTCTTTACAACTTTACCGGCAATGCCGGTGATAAACCGGATGAAACACAACAAGCCGAATTTGCGCGCCTGCTGGGCCAGTTTGTGCAAGCCTACACGTTTCCGCTGAAAGCCAACGTAAAATTTGCGCAGTGCAGTCCTACCACCTATCTTCCCGGGAAGTAAAAGCACAAATTTATAGCGCTCTGAAATAAAGGCAGGGCAAGGGATTACAGCCGTCCCATGAACATCTATAAAATAAAAAAGTTGCGCACTAAAAAAACTTTGTATATTTGTGGCGTCAAAACAAACAAAAATGTTCAACCAATTACATCAGCATCATTTTCATACTTGCCCTCAAGCGAGCTGAGAATGATATGTGTAACCCAATAATATCTGATCCCGTTTGAGTAAATCAAACGGGATTTTTTTTGCTCCGGATCCAGATTTACTCAGGCGTTTTAATCAAAAACAATATGAGTAAACTAAAGATCGCCATCCAGAAAAGTGGCAAACTAAGCGAAAAATCCATCCGCCTGCTGGAAGAGTGCGGTATTAAATTTCCAAACGGCGGCGGCAAGCTCTTTGCAGAATCAAGCAACTTTCCTATCGAAGTGCTCTTCCTGAGAGACGACGACATTCCGCAATACGTTGAGCAAGGCGTTGCTGACATCGGCATTATCGGCGAAAACGTGCTGATCGAAAGCAGGAAGAAAATTGAGGTGGTAGATAAGCTGGGATTTTCGGCCTGCCGCCTGAGCCTGGCGGTGCCCAAAGAAATTACATACACCGGCATAAGCTATTTCAACAATAAAAAAATTGCCACCTCTTACCCCAACATCCTCTCCGGCTATTTTAAACAAAACAATATTAACGCCATCATCGAAGTTATTTCCGGCAGCGTGGAAATTGCCCCGGGCATAGGTCTTGCCGACGGCATTTGCGACCTGGTGAGCAGCGGAAGCACCTTACTTTCGAACGGTCTGAAAGAAGTGGAGCAGGTGCTGGGCAGCCAGGCAGTTTTGGTTTGCTCGCAGCAACTCGCTGCCGGCAAGCGCCCGCTGCTGGATAAATTGCTGTTCAGGATCAGTTCTGTACGCAAAGCCAGGGAAAATAAATACATTTTGCTCAACGCCCCCAACAACCTGCTGGAACAGATCATACGCATACTGCCGGGAATTAACAGCCCCACTATTTTACCATTGGCCCAGGCCGGCTGGAGCAGCCTGCACTCTGTGATCGGCGAAGAAAAATTCTGGGATAGCATTGATGCCCTTAAGGAAGCCGGTGCTGAAGGCATTCTGGTTGTTCCCATCGAAAAAATGATTGTTTAATGTTTTAGAGTATCGGCTAACTTATTATGAAACTTTTTATCAACCCGCCAGCCACCCAATGGGAATCTTTATGTAAACGACCTGCTCTATCTTCTGAAGACCTGGAAGAGCGGGTTCAGGCAATTATCCGGCAAGTGAAACTGGGTGGAGATAAGGCCTTGAAGGAATTATGCCTGCGATTTGACAAAGCCGTTTTGAACGATCTGAAGGTAAGTCGGCAGGAAACAGAACTGGCCATACAAAGCATACACTGCGAACTAAAAGAAGCCATTGCGCTGGCAGCCGCAAACATCCGGAAATTTCATGCAGCACAAAAACGCGACGAAGAGGTGGTGGAAACCATGCCAGGTGTAAGCTGCTGGCGAAAAAGCGTAGCCATCGAAACTGTGGGCCTGTATATTCCCGGTGGCTCCGCTCCTTTATTCTCCACCATTCTAATGCTCGCCGTTCCGGCACAGCTTGCCGGCTGCCGGCGTATTTTTATCTGCACACCGCCTGACGAAATGGGCGAGATCAACCCCGCGATTTTATATACCGCTGCGTTATTAAACATCCCCCACATTTACAAAGTGGGAGGTGCGCAGGCCATTGCCGCCATGGCATTTGGAACCGAAACCATTCCGAAAGCCGATAAAATTTTCGGGCCAGGAAACCAGTTTGTAACCAAGGCGAAGGAGATGGTGCTGAAAAGCGGCACAGCCATCGACTTACCGGCGGGTCCCAGCGAGGTGCTTGTGATTGCCGATCAGCAGGCCAATGCCGGCTTTGTGGCTTCCGACCTGTTATCGCAGGCAGAGCATGGGCCCGACAGCCAGGTGGTGCTGCTCACCAATGATCCTGAACTTATTCCTAAAATTAAAGTGGAGCTGGAAAACCAGATGGATGCTTTGCCCAGGGCAGAGCTGGCAAAGAAAGCCCTTGAAAACAGTTTTTCTGCGGTGCTTCCCTCTCTGGCAGCCTGTGTTGACTTCAGCAACCTGTACGCACCCGAGCACCTGATCCTGGCGGTGGAAAATGCGGAAAAATACGTGGACAAAGTTCAGAACGCCGGTTCTGTTTTTCTCGGAAATTTTTCGTGCGAAAGCGCCGGCGATTATGCCAGCGGCACTAATCACACCTTGCCCACCAATGGTTATGCCAGAAGTTACAGCGGTGTTTCGCTCGACAGCTTTGTGAAAAAGATCACATTCCAGAAAATTACAAAAGAGGGCCTGCAGAACATAGGCAAAACCATTGAGCGGTTGGCTGAAGCAGAACACCTGTGGGCGCACAAAAATGCAGTGTCTATTCGTTTAAAAAAAATTGCCAATGAAAACTGACCTTCACGCGCTTGTAAGAAAAAACATTCAAAACCTTGCACCTTACTCCAGTGCCAGGGAGGAGTATGCCGGAACGGAAGGTGTTTTTTTAGACGCCAACGAAAATCCGTTCGGAACGCTTAACCGGTATCCCGACCCTTATCAGCGGGCTTTAAAACAACGGCTGGCTGATATCAAAGGCATAAGCCCCAACTGCATTTTTATCGGGAACGGAAGCGATGAGATCATTGACCTGGCTTTCAGGATCTTTTGCGAGCCGCATAAAGACAAAGTATTGATCTTTACGCCTACATACGGCATGTATGAAGTGGCCGCCGGCATTCATGCGGTTGAAACAGTAAAGCTGCCGCTTGATACCCGTTTCCAGATAGACCGGAAAAAGCTGCAGCCATGGCTTTGTGATAAAGCCCTGAAGTTGATCTTTATTTGTTCGCCCAATAACCCAACCGGCAATCTTTTGCGGACCGGCGACATTGAGTTCATCCTCCAAAATTTTCATGGCATTGTTATTATCGATGAAGCCTATCACGATTTTTGCGATCAACCCTCTTGCATTGAAAAATTAAGCAGGCACTCAAACCTGGTGGTGGTGCAAACGCTGAGCAAGGCCTGGGGACTGGCCGGTATTCGCATAGGGCTTGCTTATATGAATGAAGATACGCTGGCTTACTTCAACAAGGTGAAAGCGCCTTACAATGTGAGCGCTTTAAACCAAAAGGCTGCATTGGAAGTCCTCAGCCACCCTGAAAAGTGCCGGCAAGAGGTAAAAACAATCCTACGCGAAAAACAAAAACTGATCGCCGAATTGCAGCGCATGCGGATCGTGAGAAAGATCTATCCCACCGATGCTAATTTTCTTTTAGCAGAAGTGGAACATGCCGACGCGCTTTACCGAAAACTTACCGGCAAACAGATCGTCGTTCGGAACAGGAATTCTATTATTAAAAACTGCCTGCGGATCAGCATTGGCACGCCACGGGAAAATCAACACTTAGTAAACATTTTAAACGAAATAAATCATGGCTAAAAAAGTATTGTTTATCGACAGGGATGGAACGCTTATCAAAGAGCCCCAGGATTTCCAGGTAGACAGTTTTGAAAAGCTGGCTTTTTTGCCTGGCGTCATCAGCAATTTATCGCGAATTGTGCGGGAACTGGATTTTGAGCTGGTGATGGTAAGCAACCAGGATGGCCTGGGAACCGCCGCCTTTCCGGAAGATACCTTTTACCCGGTTCATAATTTTGTGATGGAAACCCTGAAAAATGAAGGGGTGGTATTTTCGGAGGTATGCATCGACAGATCGTTCGAACACGAAAACAAAGTTACCCGTAAGCCCAACACCGGGATGCTGGCCCGATACCTTTACGGAGCTTACGATCTGAAAAATTCTTACGTGATCGGCGACCGGGAAACTGACGTGCAACTGGCAGAAAATTTAGGCGCCGGCTCCATTTTTATTGGCGAAAAAGGGGTTGTAAATGCAAGGTTTGTTACCAATAACTGGAGCGGGATTTACCGGTACCTGAAAACAATGCCGAGAACGGCAAGAGTAAGCCGAAGGACTTTGGAAACAGAAGTGGAAGTGGAACTGAACCTGGATGGGAACGGACTTGCGAATATTGATACGGGGCTGCCCTTTTTTGATCACTTGCTATGTCAGCTGGCCAAACACGGCGATATGGATTTGCAGATCAGGACGAAAGGCGACCTGGAAGTGGATGAGCACCACAGCATGGAAGATACGGCCATTGCTTTGGGAGAAGCGTTCCTGCAGGCCCTGGGAACAAAAAAAGGAATTGAGCGTTATGGTTTTTTATTGCCCATGGATGATTGCCTGGCGCAGGTAGCTGTTGATTTTGGCGGCCGCGCCTGGCTGGTATGGGACGCAAGCTTTACCCGCGAAAAGATCGGCCGCGTTCCCACGGAGATGTTCAGCCATTTCTTTAAATCCTTCAGCGATCATGCGCGCTGCAACCTGAACATAAAAGCGGAAGGTGTGAACGAGCATCATAAAATTGAAGCAGTTTTTAAAGCATTTGCCAAAGCTCTGAGAGCGGCCGTTGCCAAAACCGGTAATGATAACATACCCAGTACAAAAGGAACACTATGATTGCGATACTAAGATACAACGCCGGCAATACGGCTTCGGTTGAAAATGCTGTGAAACGCCTGGGCTTTGAAACCAGTGTAACAGACGATGCATTGATTTTAAAACTGGCCGACAAAGTTATTTTTCCGGGGGTGGGCGAAGCGGGCTCTGCCATGCGTTACTTGAAGAAAAAAAAATTAGACGCTGTCATAACCTCGCTTCAGCAACCGGTGCTGGGTATTTGCCTGGGCATGCAGCTGTTATGCAGCACTTCGGAGGAAGGTGAAACAAAAGGACTGGGAATTTTTAAGACCTGCGTAAAACATTTCCCGCCCAAAGGGCTTGTGCCCCATACGGGCTGGAATAACTTTACTTCGGTGCAGGGCGAGCTCTTTGAAGGCATTCCGCCTGAAAGAGATTGTTACTTTGTGCACAGCTATTATGCGGAAATATGCTCAGAAACCATCGCCGTGAGCGATTACATCGTGCCTTTCAGCGCGGCCCTTCAGAAAAATAATTTTTACGCCACCCAGTTCCATCCCGAAAAATCGGCCGGAACAGGCTTACACATTTTAAAAAACTTTTTGAGCTTATGAAAATTATTCCTGCCATAGATATTTTAAACGGCAAATGCGTGCGTTTGAGCAAGGGAAATTATGCCACCCAAAAAATGTATTACGAAAATCCGCTGGAAGCAGCCAGAATGCTTGAAAGCAACGGCTTCCGGTATTTACACCTGGTGGACCTGGACGGTGCAAAGGCCAAAAAGATCATCCATCACAAAATTCTTGAAAATATAGCGAAACACACTTCGCTGCAAATTGATTTTGGAGGAGGCATCAAATCGGAGGCTGACGCAAAAATTGCTTTTGCATCGGGGGCGCAGCAAATCACAGTAGGCAGCGTGGCTGTTCAGAATCCCGGTTTGATGCAGGAATGGCTTCGAACCTACGGGGCAGACAAGATCATTTTAGGCGCCGATTGCAGAAACCGGCAAATAGCCATCAACGGCTGGCTCGAAACCAGCCAGCTGGAGGTGATCTCCTTTATACGCGAGTATGAAAAAAAAGGGGTAAGCTACAGCCTTGTTTCTGACATCGACAAAGACGGTACGCTTACGGGGCCATCCTTTGGACTTTACAAAGAGATCCTTTCTCAAACAAAAACCGGGCTGATTGCCAGCGGAGGCATTACTACCACAGATGATGTAAAACAATTAAAAGAAATGGGCTGTGCAGGTGCAATCATCGGAAAAGCAATTTACGAAGGAACCATTAACCTAAAAGAACTGAGCGAGCTATGCTGAAAAAAAGGATCATTCCCTGCCTGGACATTCACAACGGGCGCACTGTAAAAGGCATTAACTTTAAAAATTTAAGGGATGCCGGCGATCCGGTGGAACTGGCACGCCGCTACATGGAGGAGGGAGCCGATGAATTGCTGTTTCTTGACATCGGCGCTACCCTTGAAAAACGAAAAACCCTCAAAGCATTGGTTAAACGCATTGCAGCGGAGATCGCCATTCCTTTTACCGTTGGCGGCGGGGTGGGCAGCCTGGAAGATGCAAAAGCCATCATCGGTTCGGGTGCGGATAAAATCAGCCTGAATTCTGCCGCCCTGCTTCGCCCGGAGCTGATATCAGAAATTGCGGCTGAACTCGGCAGCCAATGCGTGGTTTTAGCGATGGATACAAAGCCCGTTAACAACAGGTGGAGCGTTTTTAGAAATGGAGGCAAGCAAATAACCGGCTGGAGCGCTGCCCATTGGGCAAAAAAAGGAACGGAGCTTGGAGCAGGAGAAATTTTGCTCACCGCGATCAACAACGACGGAACATATACAGGTTTTTCGCTGGACATCACCCGGCAAATTTGCGACTCTGTTTCGGTGCCAGTTATTGCTTCGGGCGGGGCAGGAACAAAACAACACTTTACGGAGCTGTTTACCCACACCAGCGCCACAGGAGCGCTGGCCGCCAGCGTTTTTCACTTTGGCCGTATCGCAATACCCGAGCTCAAACAATTTTTACAAAACAACAACATTCCCATACGATGATGAAACCCGATTTTGATAAAGGAAACGGAATAATTCCCGCAATTATCCAGGATGCCGTGAGCCTTGAGGTGTTAATGCTGGGCTACATGAATGCGCAGGCTTATGACAGGACCTTGTCAGACAACAAAGTGACCTTTTTCAGCAGGAGCAAAAACCGCTTGTGGACTAAGGGAGAGAGCTCTGGTAATTTTCTTGGGGTGCAACACATTTATCACGATTGTGATAACGACACCCTGCTCATCCTGGTAAAAGCCGATGGCCCTACCTGTCACACAGGAGCGGTGTCCTGCTTTAACGCATCGCCCGCCAGGGGATTTTTATACCGGCTAGAACAAACCATCCAGCAACGAATGGATGAAGGCACAGAAGCGTCGTATACAAATACTTTGTACAAACAAGGCATCAACAAAATAGCTCAAAAGGTGGGGGAAGAGGCCATAGAATTAGTGATTGAAGCAAAAGACAATAACCTGTTCCTCTTTAAGAATGAAGCGGCCGACCTGCTTTATCACCTGTTGATTTTATTAAAAACAAAAGGCTGTGCGCTGGAGGACATTGAGGAAGTTTTACGGACCAGGGAGAGATAAAATAAACTCTTAATGCTCTAAAATGATCTTTTGACGTTGCTGCAGCTGCTTGTTTTCAAAAATCAATAAGTAATACAGGCCATTTTCAAACTCACGCAGATCGATGGTGTTTGTTAAACCCTGCAACTTTTGTGTTTTAATTAAACGGCTTTGCTGATCGTATAGTTCGAATGTATAATTAAACGGAATAACAGGAAATTTTATGAAGAGCTCACCCCGTGAAGGATTGGGGAATACATGGATTGCACCCTGCCCGTTTTTGAACATGGCCGTGCACAAGGTTACCGCTTCAACAAAAGAAACGCTGTTTGTGCATCCGTTGGCGGCCATACCTACCACGCTGTAAATGGTTGTAGCCGGCGGGCTCACCGCCAGCGAAGGTGAAATCACGGCATTGTTCCAGGTATAGGTGCTGGCCCCCTGGGCGGTAAGCACCACCGATTCGCCGGGGCAGATAAGGCTTTTGGTAGACACAATACTGATAACCGGCAGCTGCTTAATGCCGATACTGATGCTGGCAGAGCTGCTGCAGCCAAAATTGCCAGCACCCGTCAACGAATAAACAGTGTTGGCCAGCGGAGCCAGGCGGACTGTATTCCCGCCAAAATTGCCCGGCTGCCAATTATAACTATTGCCTCCAAAAGCAAAAAGATACAGTGAATCGCCGCTGCAGATACTGGTTGAAGAAGCCCCGATAAAAACCGTGGGGTTTGGAATTACCTGCACGTATAAAGAAGCCGAATTTCTGCAGTTATTTATATTAGTGCCCGTTACCGAATAAATACCGCTTGCCGGAGGAATAACTGTGATGGTATTAACAGACAGGTTGTTGCTCCACGTATAAGAAAGTGCCCCTGTGGCTAAAAGAACCAGGTTATCGGTGGCGCAAATGGTATCGTTGCCTAGTATTGTTATATTAGGAAGTGTATGCACAGTAACTGTTTTAACAGCTGTGTTCACACAACCCGTTGCGCCAGCGCCGAAAAGAGTGTAAGTGGCGTTGGTTGCCGGCGCCACGTGAACAGTGCTGTTTACGGCACCCGTACTCCATGTATAAGTAACCGCACCGGATGATGACAGGATAAGGCTGTCTCCCTGGCAAACAGTGCCTGTTGAAACAATGCTAACAGACGGCAAGGGCATTACAATGATATTTTTTACCACGTTGTTTTCGCAGCCAAAGCTATCGGTGCCCAATAAAGTATAATTTACCGTGGCGGGAGGAGAAACAGCTATTGCCGTGGCGCTAAGGCCCGCAGGCAGCCAGGTGTATGAAACGGCACCCGAGGCGCTCAGCGTTGCGCTTTGCCCGGCGCAGATAGCAGTGCTGCTGGCTGCTGCGGCAAGCGGCGACAAAGGGTATACGGAAACAGTTTGCACGGCTGTACTGGAGCAGCCATTGAGGGCCAGCCCCGAAACTGTATACACCGTATTTGTAACCGGAGAAACCGTAACAGTGGGTAAGGTGCCGCCGGTACTCCATAAAAAACTGTTTGCACCGGTGGCCGTTAATGATAAAGTGGTAAATGCACAAACCAGACTGGCGCTGGCAGAAACAGAAAGCGTGGGCGCTGTTCCTACATAAACCGTGAGGTCGGTGCAGGGCATTATTTCACAGCCCCCCTCGCCCCTGACAAAATAACTTGTTGTAACGGAGGGGCTAACCGCCACCTGGGTGCCGGTGCCAAGGTAAGTGCCCCCGCAGGTACCTGAATACCATTGCCACAATGCCGCCGAATTGAGCGTGGCTGAACTTAAGGAAAGAGTAAGCGTGGAACCGGCGCTGCAAATGGTGTTGGAGCCCGAAGCAGTGATCACCGGAAAACTTGGAATATTGCAGGTGGTGTATTTTACAGTAAAAAAATCGGTAAACCCGTTGGCAGTGCGGCTGTATGAACCAGGAGACGGGCCGTTAAAATTAATACTCCCTTCATATTTGCCGGTTACCCAGATGTTGGTTGAATCATGAACCGAGATCATAGCGGGTGATTCATTCCCGCCACTGTTAATCGTTTTAGCCCAGGCGTAGGCGCCGGCAGCTGAATATTTGGCTAAAAAAATATCGGCATTGCCTGCCGAAGTAAAGCTGGCCACCGATGCAGAAGGATCAAGATCAACCGTACCGGAATATGAGCCGGTAACATAAACACTGCCCCAGGCATCCAGTTTAACCGATATGCCGCGCTCGGCATTGGAAGCAGAATTTTCTGCGCATGCATTCGCCCATAGATAATTTCCTGTCGCATCGTACTTGGCCAAAAAAGCGTCTGCCTGGATTGCCGAAACCGGCGCAAGAGAATTCGTAGCCGGGCCAAAATCAAAATCGGTGGCTGCAAAAAAGAACCCGGTTACAACAGCATTTCCCTGGGCATCGAGATCAACGCCATAAGTTTTTATATTCGCAGAAGAGATCAGGGCGCCTGCCCACGAAAAGCCGCCCGAAGCCGTGTACTTTGCAATAAAACACGCCATACTTCCCATCGAATTTGCCGAAGCGAGCTTAAACGTACCGGGACCGAAATCAAAATCAACCGTATCGGCCCCCGGAAAAGTAGCCGAGCTAAAATGACCGGTGACACAAACATCGCCGGCGGCGTTTACCGCGATGGCGCTTGCCTGCTCGTAGCCGGTTCCATCTATTAAATAGGCCCAGGCAAAATTTCCCGAAGAGTCTAATTTTGAAACGTAAGCCGCATCAGCCACAGCGCTTAATGTGTAAGCCCCCGCCGAAGGATCAAAGTCAACCGTGCCGGTAATGTAACCGGTCATATAAACGCTGCCCTGGCCATCCACTCCCAGCGAGTTTAATAATTCAACACTTGTACCTCCAAAACTTTTTGCCCAGGTACAAGTGCCGTTTGCGCTGTACCTGGCCACAAACACATCGTTGATGCCGAGCGAGCTCACACTGTAAGTGGGGCCTGCCACCGAAGGAAAATAACAGCCGCCGGCAAAATCGCCACCTACATATACATGGCCAAAATGGTCTAAACCTATGGCCGTAGCCCTATCGCCACCCCATCCGCCAATAACAGTGGCCCAGATGAGATTACCGGCCGGGCCGTATTTTGCGAGATAGGCGTCGTATCCGTTTGCTGAAAGTGTGTAAACGGCTGGCGAAGGATCAAAGTCAACCACATCCTGGAATACGCCTGTGGTGTACACATTTCCCATCGAATCGGCCACAACGGCGCTTCCCCAGTCGCCATAAGCGCTTCCGCCTGCATTCGCCCATTCAATCGCCGGAGGAACCTGGGCCGCACATCGAAAAAACAAAATGGTTAAAACAAAAATGATTTTTTGGAGGCGGGTTGAATTCATAGGGTGTCAGGCTATACCGGTTGTTTTTCAAAGTTAAAAAAAAAGCGATAAGGTGCAGTCCGCTACTGCAAGTATCTTTATTTTTAAGGGTTGCAAAAGACAGATAAATTACTATCTTTATAAACAGACAAAATCTATGCCCATGCCTGCTCTCCGTCAATTCATTCTTTTCTTCTTTCTCCTTGCATCCTGTTTCACGGCCATGGCTCAAAACGAGTTCAGCAAGTGGCATTTTGGCGCCAAGGCTGCCCTCGACTTTGCCACCCAACCGCCTACTCTACTTTTAAACAGCCAGCTTCAAACCTTTGAAGGCGTGGCCAGTATGTGCGACAGCAATGGCAACCTGCTTTTTTATACCGACGGCTCAACTGTTTACACCGGTGCAAATACCACAATGGCCAATGGCGGAGGACTCATGGGCCACTACTCCAGCACCCAATCGGCTATTATTGTGAAACAACCGGGCAATAATACGCTTTACTATATATTTACAACCGAGCACGAGGGATCTCCTAACGGTTTCCGTTATTCCATTGTGGATATGGCGCTGGCAGGTGGTACGGGCTCGGTAACCGTAAAAAATGTGCAGCTGTATGCGCTCACCTGCGAAAAACAAGTGGCTGTGCGGCACTGCAATGGAAAAGATATCTGGATTGTAAGCCACGATTGCGCCATGATTGCCGCAAACAATTTCTATGCTTATCTGTTAACCGCGGCAGGCATCAATACCGTTGCTGTTATTTCAAGCGTCGGCGAAATCGTATACAGTGGCTGGATGCTGGAAACTGCTGCTGCCGGCCAGTTAAAGGTATCGCCCGATGGTAAAAAGCTGGCCATGGCAACCGCCACGCTTTCAATACCCGGTTACGGAAACGGAGGATTTCAACTGTTTGATTTTGATAACGCCACAGGCGTCGTATCCAATTCCCTGGTTCTACTCGGTGGCCAGGATTTATTACCCGCCACAGGCGCCTACGGCGTTGAGTTCTCACCCGATGGTTCGAAGCTTTATGGAAGCACCGCCTCTACGAATACCACCAGTACAGTGTTATATCAATGGGATATTTGCGCCCCCACTGCTTCGGCCATTATCGCGTCGCAATACTCCCTTAGCCTGAATAATGCCGGCTCGGGCTCGTTGCAGCGCGCCATTGACGGCAAGATCTATCTTTCTCAAACCGGCTTGTCAAGCTTATCTGTCATCAACAATCCGAACGGCAGCGGCGCCACCATGAATTATGTTGCGAACGGGCTTAACTTATCACCAAAGTCTGCCTTTTACGGCCTGCCCAATTTTATTAACCAGTATTCATACACCCCGCCTTCTCCCTTCACGCATACAAACAGCTGCCGCACCTCCTCTTTCTCTGCACCTTTGCCAGCTAGCCCGGGCACCGGCTGCCAGCAAGGGTCAAACGCCCCCCTGGCTTACCTGTGGAATTTTGGCGATCCCGCTTCGGGTTTCTCAAATCTGTCTACAGTCGCAAACCCGGTGCACATGTATTCTTCCAGTGGCACCTACACAACAACGCTCGTTTTATACTCGGCCTGCATAAACGATACGCTTCGCCAAACAGTTACCGTAAACCCAGCCGTGGCAGCAAATGTGGCAGGCAATTTCCAGATCTGCAAAGGAGAGGCAAACACATATACCGTGAGCGGAGGCAGCAGCTATGTATGGAGCAATAACAGCGCCGACAGTGCGGTAACGCTGTCGCCCACGGTCACAACGGTGTATTCGGTAACGGCCACTCATAACGGATGCAGCGCCACCACCATATTTACCATAACCGTTAACATTTGCCTGGGCAGCGCAACCATCGGCAACAGCACGGCGCTTCGCCTGTTCCCCAACCCGGTAAAAAGCACACTTGGCGCAGAAGCTGCAGAACCAGCGGAATTGCTGTTTATGGATATGAACGGAGCCGTGATATTGGAAACTAAGGTCGCTGCGGGACATCACGAGATCAATGTCGCAAACCTGCCGGCCGGGGTTTATACCCTCCGGTCGAAGAACGAAAAGGCCACCTGGCGCATACGACTGGTAAAAGTAGACTGAGTTGAAGATAGCTTCCCGCGAAGGTGAGGAGAAACAAACGGCATCAGTTTAATTTTTAAATGAGCGCAGTTTACCTTTTGCGCCGGCGGGCCGGGTTCTTTTTACAAATTTTTCCTTTATAATGTCTTCCACCGGCCGGTTAGCGATCTTGCATTCCAGCCACGAAATAATGTCGAAATACAAGAACTGCCGTTTTTCATAACGCTGCGTTTCCAGTGGCTGCAGCTCATTGCGCAGGGCGGTAAATTTCTTAATGAGGTCTTTTTGCGTGACGCCTCCGCCGAGGTTTTTCAAAAATTTAATAATGTGCCGGTGATATTTGCTCAGATCATTGCTTTTCAGCAAAAAACGATAAACCGCGCGGATGCTGTAATCGAGCAGCTCCAGGCTGCCCAATTCATAATGGCAGATCAGGGCAAGGATCCTGGAGGCCGTGTGCAGGTCTTCGCGCAGGCCGCCCTGCGGGCTATTGATGACCCGGTTCAGCCACTTCAGCGATTGATTATAATTGGCGCTGCCAAAATACAGGCAGGCTATTTTATAATAAAAAATAAGGATCGTGTTGCGGTCCAGTTTCGGTAAAAAACGGTGCAGCTCCGCTTCCAGCCGGTTTACAATACGGGTGCCGCTCCTGAATTCGCCCATCATAAAGTGCCGGTTGATCTCGTGGATATAAATGGCTTTAAAAAGATTGAGCTTTACATTTTCATTGAGCATGGCGGGTGGATAGCGCTTAATGGCATTGAGCTTTTTCTTCGCTTCCGTAAACTCATCAAACAAAAACAGCTTATTCTGCGCCACCAGAAGGTTATTAATGGCTTTAATATACATCTCTGTTTTATCGGGAATGAGCTCCGCATGCGTTTCAAACAATTCCACCATCCGCCGGGCATAAAAATAACCTTCGCGAAAATCGCTGATGAAGAAAAAATACCCGGTGTAGCTGTAATAAAGGTATAGCTTGTCGTGGAAGGAGAGCTGGCTCTCTTTATAGGACGGCAGCGACTGAAAGAAAAACCGGCGCACCTCCTCATAGTCGTGCCTGTTGCGCACAAAGCCCAGGTTCATGTAAAACGCATTCATTTTAAGCGACAGGTTCGAAAAGGTGTCCATGCGCCGAATGCTTTTGCTTACCTGGTCGGCCTGCGAGGTGATATCGTTGATGCGCTCCTGCGTGCGGGTGGATACGGTATGGATCATGATCATTTTTTCAAGCTCGAGAATATCGAGCAGTAAAATGCTGCGGTCGTTCCGGATGGCGGCTTTTTTGGCCTTTTCCATCATTTTGAAGCTTTGATGGTACAGGCACTTGTTATACAGGAGCTGGGCCTGCCCTATCTGGTAATGAAGCCGGATATCGGCGGTGGTGTTGGCGCTCACAATACTGAGCGATTTCAGCACCTGGTTATACAAATGCTGTTTCAGGTTAGGCAGCTGCGCTTTGCTGAACTGCGTATTTTTCTTTAAGATCTTTGCCTCGTCATACACTTTTTGTTTCTCGATACAATCAAACAGGTCCAGGTATTTTTTCGATCCACGGGTTTCCAGGCGTGAAGCGTACAGTTTAAAAAAACGCTTCTCGCTTTTCGAGAGCGAGTGAACCAACTGGTGAATGTCGGATAAATTATCGTTGGGTATCATATATTAAATATACAAATTATGCTCTATTAATTGGATTTACAAGATAAATATTAAACAATAACTGTCGTTGGATATCGTATCAATTTTTAAACTTTGTTTGCTGATCGGTTGCAGCGGGTCTAGTTTTGAGCCGATTAAAAAATATATGGCACAGAAGATTCATATTTTTGACACCACCCTGCGCGACGGCGAGCAGGTACCCGGCTGCCAGCTGAACTCCGAAGAAAAAGCCAGGGTGGCAGGCGCCCTCGAATCACTGGGTGTAGACATCATTGAGGCCGGTTTCCCGGTTTCCAGTCCCGGCGATTTTCAATCGGTGGTGGCGGTGTCGAAAGCGGTAAAAGAGCCGGTGATCTGCGCGTTGTCGCGGGCCGTTAAAAGCGATATTGACTGCGCCGCCGAGGCGCTCCGTTATGCCAAACGCAAACGCATCCACACCGGTATTGGCAGCTCGGATGTGCACATTCAGCATAAATTTAAAAGCACCCGCGAACAGGTGCTGGAGCAGGGCCTTGCCGCTGTAAGGCATGCAAAAAAACTGGTGGAGGATGTGGAGTTTTATGCAGAGGACGCCGGCCGGGCCGATATTCATTTCCTGGCCGGAATGATCGAGCAGGTGATTAAAGCCGGCGCCACTGTGGTGAATATTCCCGATACAACGGGTTATTGCCTGCCGGAGGCATATGGCGCCCGCATTAAATACCTGATGGAAAACGTAAAAGGTATTCACAAAGTAATCGTTTCGTGCCACTGCCACAACGACCTGGGGCTGGCCACTGCCAATTCAATGGCGGGCGTGCTAAACGGCGCCCGGCAAATTGAGTGCACCGTGAACGGCATTGGCGAGCGGGCGGGCAACACCTCGCTGGAGGAAGTGGTGATGATCATGCAGAGCCATAAGGAGCTCGACCTTCAAACCGGCATCCGCTCAAAAAAAATATTCGGCACCAGCCGCATGGTGTCGCGTTTAATGAAATTTAATGTGCAGCCGCATAAAGCCATTGTAGGCAAAAATGCTTTTTCGCACTCCTCGGGCATACACCAGGACGGCTTCCTGAAGCACCGCGACACTTACGAGATCATCGACCCCAGGCAGGTGGGCATCGACAAATCGATGATTGTGCTCACCGCGCGAAGCGGCAGGGCAGCCTTAAAATACAGGCTGGAAGCCCTTGGCTACCATCTCAGCAAAAGCGACCTGAGCGAAGCATATGCCTATTTTTTGGTGGAGGCCGATAAATTAAAACAGGTGGAAGATGAACATTTGCTGCGCCTGATGAACGGATCAAAAAACAAACACACATTAGATTATGACCGGCAGGACTTTGTTTGATAAAATATGGGACGCTCATGTGGTGGAGAGCATCGCTGCGGGGCCTTCGCTGCTGTATATCGACAAGCATCTTGTACATGAGGTCACCAGCCCACAGGCATTTGAAGGGCTGCGCAAAAGAAATATCCCTGTTTTCAGGCCGGCACGCACCATGGTTACCGTTGATCACAACGTGCCTACCCTAAACCAACACCTGCCGGTGAGAGATGCCGTTTCTGCCAGGCAATTAAACACGCTGGAACAAAACTGCCGCGAATTCGGCCTGGAGCTTTATGGCCTCGGACACGATTACCAGGGCATTGTGCATGTGATCGCTCCTGAACTTGGCATCACGCAGCCCGGCATGACCATGGTGTGCGGCGACAGCCACACTTCCACGCACGGCGCTTTTGGTGTGATTGCTTTTGGCATTGGCACCAGCGAGGTAGAGCAGGTGCTGGCCACACAATGCCTTCTGCAGGAAAAACCAAAGCAGATGAAAATTGAAATAAGCGGCAGGCTTGCGAAGGGTGTCAGCGCCAAGGACCTGATCCTTTACGTGATTGCAAAGGTAAGCTCGAGCGGTGCCACCGGTTATTTTGTAGAGTTTGCCGGCAGCGCCATTGAGGCGCTGAGCATGGAAGAGCGCATGACCGTTTGCAACATGAGCATTGAAATGGGTGCGCGCGGCGGATTGATACAACCCGATGAAAAAACGATTGCTTATCTGAAAGGCAGGCCTTTTGCACCGACGGGCGAAAAATGGCAAAAAGCGCTCGGCTATTGGCAAACGCTTTACACCGATGCGCACGCTTTATTTGATAAAACGCTGTGCTTTGATGCTGCTGAGATTTATCCCATGATCACATACGGCACTAACCCCGGCATGGCCATGGCGCTGGATGGATATATTCCGGATACGGACGATCCTTCTGCAGAGAAAGCCTTAACCTATATGGGCTTTAAAAAAAACGAGGGGCTGTTGGGAAAAAAGATCAAATGGGTATTCATCGGCAGCTGCACCAATTCGCGCATTGAAGACCTGAGGACGGTTGCAGCACTGGTAAGCGGAAAACAAAAGCACCGCGATGTAACTGCGTGGATCGTGCCAGGATCGCGACAGGTATTGGCACAAGCCAGGGCCGAAGGGATCAGCGCCGTGCTGGAAGCAGCCGGCTTCCGGTTGCGCGAGCCCGGCTGCTCGGCCTGCCTGGCCATGAACGAAGATAAAATACCGGAAGGAGAGTATTGCGTGTCGACCTCCAACCGGAATTTTGAAGGCCGGCAGGGGCCCGGCGCACGCACCCTTCTGGCCAGCCCGGCAGTGGCTGCAGCAGTGGCTTTGAGCGGCGAGATCTGCGATTTCAAAAATAACGGTATATGGAAAAATTTATAAGCCTTACTTCCACTTTTATATCCCTGCCTGTTGCGCATGTGGATACAGACCAGATCATTCCTGCCCGCTTTTTAAAAGCCACCGATCGCAGCGGATTTGGTGAAAATTTGTTCAGGGACTGGCGTTACACTGCTTCGGGAGAAAAAAATGCGGGCTTCGTGTTGAATACCGGAGATCCATGGGCAAAGATACTGGTGGCAGGTAAAAATTTTGGCTGTGGCAGCAGCCGCGAACACGCGGCCTGGGCCTTGTACGATTATGGATTCAGAGCAGTGGTTTCCAGCTTTTTTGCCGATATATTTAAAAACAATGCCCTGAATAATTGCCTGCTGCCGGTTCAGGTCAGCGAAGAATTTCTGATGCTGCTGTTCAGTACCGCCGAAAAAGAGCCTGGCGCCAGGCTTTCCATCGATCTTCCCACGCAAACCATACAGTTATGCTCTGTTGGCATACGCCAGGAATTTGAGCTGCCGGCACATAAAAAAATGTGCCTGATGGAAGGACTGGATGATACCAGCCTGGTGTTCTCGAAAAAAAGGGAAATTGAGCGTTACGAAACAATAAGCAACTATCTTGAATTTAATTAGCATGCAAAAAACAATAGCAGTACTGCCCGGTGATGGCATTGGGCCCGAAGTGACCGCAGAAGCGGTGAAAGTATTAAAGAGCGTGGCACAGCGTTATCACCACAGCTTCAGGTTTGAGTATGGACGGATAGGCGCCGCGGCCATGGACGAAACGGGGAGTCCTTTCCCGGAAAAAACCAAAAATTTGTGCGAAAGCGCCGACGCCATTTTACTGGGCGCCATTGGCGACCCTAAGTACGACCAGGACCCGGCGGCAGCCGTAAGACCAGAGCAGGGCCTATTGGCACTCCGCAAAGCGTTAGGGCTTTATGCCAACATAAGGCCCGTGAGCTGCTACGATGCCCTGGCCGGTAAAATTCCACTAAAGCCTGAGCTGGTGAAAGGGGTTGACCTGGTAGTGATACGCGAGCTAACAGGCGGCATTTATTTTGGCGAAAAAGGCCGCGACAAGGCAAACAGCATGGCTTATGATGTCTGCACTTACAGCAGCATCGAAATAAGCCGGGTGGCGCACCTGGCTTACCGCGAGGCACAGAAGCGAAAAAGGAAACTGGTGCTGGTAGACAAGGCCAATGTGCTGGAAACCTCGCGCCTGTGGCGAAAAACCGTAACAGACATTGCACAGGAATATCCCGACGTAAGCACGGAGTTCATGTATGTAGACAATGCGGCCATGCAGCTCATCCTCAACCCACGGCAGTTTGACGTGATACTGACCGAAAACATGTTTGGCGATATACTTACCGATGAAGCATCCGTGCTGGCAGGTTCGCTGGGGCTGATGCCTTCGGCTTCGCTGGGCGACCGGCATGCCCTGTTTGAACCCATTCACGGTTCCTACCCCCAGGCAGCCGGCAAAAACACAGCCAATCCTGCCGGGGCCATTTTATCGGCCGCCATGATGCTGGAGCTGCATTTTGGCCTGGGCATTGAAAGTGCTATGGTTGTTCGCGCCGTAGAAGAAACCATCGGCAAGGGCCACCTTACAGCAGACCTTGCAACCGGAAATGGCTGCAGCACCAGCGAATTTGGAGACAAGGTGGCCGATTTTGTATTGCACGAGCTGTATGAGCATGTTTAAATGGCAATTCTCATAACACACCGTAATTGATAATTAGTTCAATAATTGATTTATTGATGGCTGTGGTATTTTCATTTTCGTGAAAATTGTTCTAAAACTAATCTGTATTGGCTGTATCCGGATTTAATTCTGTTAAAATCGATTGTGTTTTAAAGCCAGCTGCCATTTCCGGTTGTTTTGTATTGTCAAATACCTCTCAATAGTTTATTTTAGAGCTATTATCGGGAGATACCATGAAAAAAATTCTATCCATCCTCTTTCTCGTTTTTTTGTTTCAAAAAGCGCCCGCGCAAATTGTGTTTTGCCCGCCGGGTGCCGAATGGCATTATTCTTTCCTGGAGGCATGGCCCATGCCCTATAAATGGGTGAATGAAAAGATAAGATATACAAATGACTCGGTTGTTGATGGTGAAACGGTAAAGGTATTGCAGCATGCCCGGCTGTTTAACACACACAACGGTTATTACAACCCGGTGCCGTTTACGGTGATCAAACAAAAAGGCGACACCGTATTTTTCAGAAATGCCTCCACCCAGCATGCGTGGCAAATTCTTTATAATTATGCAGCGCAGCCCGGGCAAAGCTGGCAAAACACCTCCACGCTTTTGCCGGTATTGTCGTCCACATTAACATGCACCTATACGATTACCGTTGATTCTGTGGCTACCGTTCCGGTTAATTCCTTCAACCTCAAACGTCTTTACGTAAGGTACACGGCCTATGTTTATAAAGGCACATCCAATCTTGCCCTGAACACCGATACGGTTTGCATAGACGAGAGAATGGGCTGCCATCAGTTTCTTTTTAATTTTTACAACCGCAAATGGTCAACCGGCATTGATGAAACGGTGGCCGACTTTCTTTGCTATTCAGACAACACGTTTGGCTCCCATCAATTATCCAGCAAGCCCTGTAATTATTCCGACATGGTGGGGATTGGTGAAAACAATCCGCAAAACAGTCTCATAAAAATTTATCCCAATCCAGCCACCGTTTTTTTTACGCTAAACACCGAGGGCGAATTAATAACTGGTGAATCCGAATTAAACATTACAGATGTTTTCGGAAAAGAAATAAAACACGTTGCTGTAAAAGATCTTGGCAGGGGACCCTGTAACATCGACATTGCCGGGTTGGCAAAGGGGATATATCTCCTGAAACTCTCCAATGATTACAAGGTGGTTTATACCGGTAAATTAATAAAGAGTGAATAATAATCTGATAGTTACTCCACAAATAAATAATAGCTTTACGGGATGGAAGACTCAAAAAATCAAACAAAAAACTCATCGCCCACCGATACAACACCCAAAGTAACCGGCATTGGGGGTATTTTCTTTTTTACGGACAATATGCCCGAAACAAAAGCATGGTATGCCAAAAATTTAGGATTTGAAATAAACGACTGGGGCTCTGTGAGCTTTGAATCGAGGAACATCAATAACCCTGAAGAAATCAACTCGCTTCAATGGACCCCTTTCAAAAAAGGAAGTGATTATTTTGCCCCTTCAAAAAAAGAATTTATGATCAACTACCGGGTTCAGAATATCGAAGGCCTGGTAAGCAAGCTCAAAAACAACGGGGTAACCGTGCTTGACGACATTGCCACCTACGACTTTGGAAAGTTTGTTCATATTATGGATGCCGAAGGCAACAAAATAGAGCTGTGGGAGCCCAGTTAAGCGGAAAGAAGCTGAAGCAATAAATTTATTTATCGCTTAGGTGCAGCGGTACCAGAATTTTCATCAACAAAAAGCTCCCGGTTTTCGGGAGCTTTTTTTATTTAAACCAAGGCAGAGCCTTTCATACACACATCAAATAAGCGATGCATCAGCTGCCAGCCATTTTCGGCTTATACCGCATCCATACAATGCCACAGGGGAAATTTTTTGAAAGAACCAGCTCCAGATCGGTTTTGCCTGTAAAAGGAGCCAGTCCCCTCCCAAGGGCCGTGGGATGAATGTAAAGATCAAACTCATCGATAAGACCTGCTTTGATAACACTGCCCGCAAAGCTGTTCCCGCCGTATAGAATCATATCGCCGCCAGGCTGTCGTTTTAACTGATTGATTTCGGCAACAAAATCGCCACCGGCCAGCACCGTGTTTTCCCACCCGGATTTTTTGAGAGTGGTTGAAAAAACAACTTTTTGTGTTTCATTCATTTTCCTGACAAACCAGGGGTCTTCGCCCGCAGGGTCTGTAAGCCTCTCTTTCCAGGTGGGAATAAATCCTTCCGCCAGGTTTCTTCCCAATAAAATACAGTCCGCCTTATCCGTTAACTCGTTTAAATGGCTTCTTAACTGATCGTCAAAATTCCAGATCAACCAGTCGAGCTCGTGGTTTGGTCCTGCGCAGTAACCGTCAACAGACAGTTGCATTTGTAGTCTTAATTTTCTCATATTCTTGTTAGCTGTTGTTTTCAGTGTGATTATAATTTTACTGTTTAGCACTATTTATTTGATAAAAATCTTTTATCATGGGCATAAACCAGCTGATCCGGCTCAACACCCCTACGTGCGATGTATACGGCAGCACCAGCAGTCTCACCCGGGGCATGGGTGTTAAATCACCCATCACACCGCCGCCCAGCCTGGTAAACATCTTTGTTGCGTGCTCAATCGTTGTTCCGTCGGCATCGCCAAAAACCAAAAGCATGGGGTGCTTTATTTTTACGTATTCCTTTTCCCAGTCAAAAACCGTCATATCCATTTTCTTCAGCTTGCTGACTAACTCCGGAAAGTGTTTTGGGTCAGGCGCCAGGCTATCGAACTGTTTTTTAAAAATAGAACCTTCAAACAGCGCCGGGGTGATGGTGGGCACCAGCGGCTTAAATACCGGCTGCAGTCCTTCATCGCTATACGTAGCCGACATGGAGACTATCTTTTTTACCCGGCCGGGGTGGCGAATGGCCAGTTGCAGCGCTACGCTTCCGCCAAGGCTGTAGCCCATCACATCGGCACTGTCTATTTTCAGGTATTTGAACAGGGCCGCCACATCATCGGCCAGGTTTTCGCAGGTAATGTCGCGGTTAATGTCGTTGGTGCGCCCATGCGCCTGAAACTCGGTTACAATTACCTGTCTTGTTTTAGAAAGCTCGTTTGCCATTTGCCGGATAGGGCCTTCGATGGTCATATACGCGCCATGGAGCAATACCAGCGGCGCTCCGGTGCCGCGTACTTCGTAGTACATTTTTAATCCGTTTACAGGAGCATATCCGGTTTTAGCCGTTTGCGCCCCGCCGGTTAAACCAAGGGCAGCTAAAGCCAGCATCGCAATAATTCTAACTTTTTTATTTTTCATGATTTTTGGTTTTGTATGGTATAATTACCTGGCACAAATTTATATCGCAGCCAATGCCGGGTTTGTGATTTCAATCACAAAATCATTTCAAACAAAATACCAGCTGGTTTCTTGCACGGCTCAGGGCCTCACGGCTCACATACAGATATTTTGCCAGATCGGTCAAAGAAACTTTATTCAACAAATCAGGATAATGGTCGAGGATATATTCATAGCGCAAAACAGGATTGGCGTATGAAAGCAGCTTTAAATGCTCTTCGTGCTGCTGCATTAGTTTCTGGGTCAAAACAAATCCCAGATTTGCAACAGAGCTGTTTTTACCGCAAAGCTGCACCAGGGCATTATTATTTGTTACCATCACTAAAGATGGCTCCATGGCTACTATAGAAAAACCGGATGGCACCTGGCAGTTATAACTCGTGCAGCTGGCCAAAAAATCGGATTCAAAACTGAATTTTAAGATCTTTTCCTCTCCATTTGGATTGACGATTGAATTTTTAAAACAACCCTGAAGTACAAATGCGCATACTTTTGCGATTTCACCTTCCCGTATCAGCGCTTCGTCTTTGCGAAACTGCTTAATAACGGAAATATCCTTCCACTGCCGCCAATCAGCAGCCGACAAAGAATTATAGCGTTCCATCAATTGTTTTAATGTATCCATTCGCCGGTTTTATTCTCAAACAATTTCAACTGTTCATTTCCCTTACCATAAACCAGTTCTTAATACCCAGCACTGTATCTTCTTCCATCACCTTGAAGCCAAACTTTTGATACAGGCTTACATTTTCCCGTTTATCGGTTTCCAGGTATCCCAGCTGCGACGTTTCGTCCAGGTAGTTGCAAAAAAATTTTAGCAGCGCCTTTCCAATACCTTTGCCCTGGTGCACGGTTGAAACTGCCAAAGGCCCAAAATGGCTGTGCGGTAAAGGATAATCGTGCTTGCTCCATTTTTTTTGCCAGGCCAAAACCGGCAATAAGGGTCTGCCCAGCGCAAAAAACATTTTGGGAAGTATGCCCAGTAATTCAAGAGGCTTGAGCTGGCAGCACTGCGAAGAGCTGTAACACATCACGCCCACAAGCTCCCCGCCCAGCTTGGCGCCGTATATTTTTTTTCCGGCTTGGCTTAAGGCATATTCAAACATTTTTTGCTGTTTTTTTACGGCCTGTTTTCCGGATGATCCGAACGCCGCAAGATGAATGGGATTAGAGGCCATGGTAGCCGAAAGCAATGCAGCGGCCTGTTTTATTTCAGATTTGCTTAATTCTACAATACGGATGGACGATGCGATGCTCATGTATTAAAATAATTTACTGACTTTTCTTTTTTAACCGATAAAACAATTTTGTGTTCAAACCCAGCGTATACAAATATTCCTGCGCTTGTTTATCTTTCATAATAGATGTGATCCCTTGCCTATACACAGGCTCTAGCTGGAGTACAAAACGCCCGGATAACGGTAAACTAACCCCACATGCCAAAATCACGGCATACGAACTCGGCCTGTATCCAAAATTTTGCAGGTGGGCGCTTTTGGTGTTATCGCCATTGGCATAATAAGAAATAACGGTTGTTTTTTTATTTATGAAATTGCTCATCGAAATCCCGGCCGAAACATAAAGCTTTAACCTTCTGAAATAAAAATTATAATTTACAGTCAGAGGAATATCAATGAACCGAAAGGCAAACGTGGTGCGGCTTTTAACAGGAAATGAAGGATCCTCGGCAATCCAGGCCAAATCCTCCTTTTTGGTTTTTATTCCTTTGCTGGCAAACAATACCCCACACTCCAAACCAATTCTCCTGCTCAGCCGGTAGTTAATGTTTAAGCCCGTTGTAAAGGCGTACTTGGGCACTTCCTCCTGGTTACGGCTATTTTTTATCCAGGCATCAGAAGCACTGTAATTTAACTGCCGGTAACCAATGCCGGGTTCGTAACCGACGCCTATTGACAAGCGCCGGTAAAGACTGTCGCTGCGCTGGCCAAGTGCGGAGGTAGGTGCCAGTAACAGGAAGCAAAATATTCCAACCAGAGTGTTTTTTTTTAAAATCCATCATAACGTTCCGATAAATTTTTTAATTAATTCAAGCCTCTCTTTATCGATGATGGTTGTGCCTAATTTTGGCATTCTGCCCTTCTCCATTTTGTTCTTTATGGCTGCTTTTCCTTCCGGAATTTTGCTTTCCCTTAAACCTGTTTCAAAGCTCATCCGGAAACGCAGGCGCGATGCAAAGCCATTCGCGTTATGACAATGCGCACAATTTATCTCCAGGTAAGCACGGCCTCTTTCCTCTATTGTTTTTGAGCCATCCTTATAATCCGGCAGCGTCGAAAAAGAGCCCGGCGTCACAGAATCTAAAACGCCCTGGTTGTGCAAATGGATTAATTGGTTTACCGTTGCATTGTTCCTGCTTACGTTTATATTGAGGTTCCTGATCTTAGGACCAATTGGTGTAATACGATTACTTAAGCTATGGCAGGCTTTACACTCCAGCTTATCCGGAATGTGGTAGGAGATGACGCGCGGGCTTCCGCTTTCGTCAATCCAGTTAATGGTTTTATTCAAACTGCCTGAAAGCAGGCTCGCATCTGTTTGCGCCTCGTTCCACAAATAGGTACCCGCTACCCATTGGCCATTTATTAGCGCCAGAATACGGGTTTCTACCAGTTTATTTCCGCCGGCCGGGTGGCGCTTGTCTTTAAAATAATAAAAGGTTTTTACAATAAGCGTCCCTTCCGGAAATTCGGGAAGGCCATCACCCGTAACTTTCAGGGTGGCTCCCGCCGGCAGTTTTATTAGCCGTTGTTTTTCTGCATAATCTGTAAAAAGCTGGGACGAGAGCTCGTAAAGCGTGTAATTGCCGTTAGGAACCAGGCCGGAAGGATGGCCGGTGTAAATATTATACTCTGAGAGTTTGCTTTTTAATGCTTCCGGATTCGTTTCGGTTTTTTTGCAGGAACCCAGCACAGGAAGCATGATACAGGCTACGGCTGCTATACAGGCCATGCCCGCAGCAACCCGCCGGTTATTTGTTATTGCACACCGCTTAAGCATTGATGCCTGCAAAATTGCACTGGCCGTCCCGATATTCAGTTAGCCGGATGTGTCAAAAACGTAACAGATTGCGCCAACAGGGAAAATTTATTTTTTAAACTCAGCGGGTGTTTTGCCGGTCCATTGCTTAAATGCACGCTGAAACGAGCTGCGGTCGGTATACCCGAGCTTCAGACCTATTTCCTCGCTGGTAAGCGGCGAATTTTGTATAAAGTTGATGGCAATTTCCTTTTTGATATCGTCTTCTATGTTCCTGAAATTGGTGCCTTCGTCCTGCAGCTTCCGTTGCAGCGTTCGCGCCGTTATGTTCATAATACCGGCAATCTCTTCCAGCAATGGAAACGAGAACTGGTAATTTTTTAAGATGATTTCTTTGACCTGATAGGTAAATGCCGCGGCTTTATTCTCCTGGTGCAATTGTTCTTCCAGCATTTTTTTAAGCGTTTCGTGCAATTCCTTATTATACCCAACAATTGGCAGGCTGGCATCCTTTAATGAAAAAACAATGCAATTCCGCTTTTGATTAAACAGGGGTGTGCATTTAAAAACCCGCTCATACTCATCCGTATTTTTTAACTTAGGGTAGCGGTACATTATTTTAAGCGGCATAAACGCATGCCCGGTCATGATCCTTAAAATATTTAAGGCGCCTGCAAAGCTGATGTCAACACTGTGGCGGGCCGTTAAGGGCGACATGTCGTCCCAGATCTCCTTGGGCTCGCAATAATAATAAACCTCTTCGCCTTTTACCTCAACACTGAAATTATATTGCGTGGTGAACGTTTCTGTAAACCGCTGAA
Organism: Bacteroidia bacterium; assembly: GCA_044221905.1. GTDB lineage: Bacteria > Bacteroidota > Bacteroidia > B-17B0 > Aurantibacillaceae > Aurantibacillus. The sequence continues at coordinate 128,512 of JBGAOE010000006.1, read as the reverse complement.
TGTTCATCATGGCTTCCAGCACATCCTTGCTGGCTTGCATCAAATGTCCCACAACGCCCAGAACCGTCGGCGACGTGATTTCCCCGATATGTAATCCTAAAAATTCATCCTTGGTCAGCTCAAGGCCGGCATCCATCACAGCGCAATTCTGCGCTAAAGATATTTTTGCCTCTGCGTTTTCGAGGTCATTCAGTGGAATACTGGCAAAACGGCATATCTTCTCCATCTGTTCTTTGTTTTTGCTTACTGCAAATACAAAATTTCGTATGATGGGCATGCTTACCCAGAAAGCGGATGTTTCCATTTAAGCCTTCATTTAAAATTGTTTAGGATATAGTGTTTGGTTCTGTTTTATTTAAGTGTTAAGCGAAAGGAAGCACCATCTAAAAAATCAGGTGGATTTTTTTACAGCCGGTTTGTTGCTCTTCACCTTCGCCATCAGCTTATTTTCGCGTTTTATGATCTCCTCTAACGAGGTATGCGCCAGGATACTTAACACCGCATCCCTTGCCTCACCCATTACATTGCGGATGCCACAGGTGGCCTCATCCCTGCATTCTTCACAGCGTTCGTAAAAATTCTTGCTCACGCACCGTGTCAATGCAATGGGTCCATCGGTAAGCCTTATAATAGAACTCAGCATGATCTCTTTAGGATGCCTGAGCAGGTAATACCCGCCGTTTACGCCAAGCTTGCTTCCCAGGACACCTTGCTTTTTAAGCTCAAGCAGAATGGATTCAAGGAACTTATGAGGAATATGCTCTTTTTCTGAAATGTGATGGATACGAAGCGGAACACCCGAACCGTGATTCTTAGCCAGCATCACTAAAGCATTTAAGGCATATTTGGTTTTTTTGGATAACATCTGCTGCAGGCAAAGATATTCATATTGCCCGCTTATCGGTCATCCCCAAGAAATAATGTTAAAATATTTAAATCTCCATAAAATCTATAGACTTTATTGGATATATCAAAAATTAAGCTTTACTTTGTGGCCGATCTATGGATTAAAACCACTTTGTGTGTTTTAATTTATTAAGAAGTGGCGAGAGAATAGGCTCCGCGACCCACTGGCAACCAACTATAAGTCGCATACCGTTAATTACCGGGATGCAATTGGAAAACAGGTGCCAACTCCTACTCCGGCAATCCCGACAAATATCGGGAGGGGGACAAATAAATTAAAAAAGAAAAAATGAGTTACACAGAACCAGAGAAACACAAAACGTCCGAAAAAACGTTTGGTCCTTCCCACCTTTTCCAATCTTTATTGATGGCCTGTTGTATGTGCTGTTGTTGCATGTGCTAGGCCGGTTTTCCGTTTTATTTTACTGGAATTAACTTGTGGCCCCGGCATCGCATACCGCAGCAGCATTTGGCTGGTACGGCATTAAGATGACAGGCGCCCGTGCCTCTATGGTTTCCGTGGCTGAGTGGTTAGGCAAAGGTCGGCAAAACCTTTTACGGCAGTTCGAATCTGCCCGGAATCTCTTAAAACAAACTGATCTGAAAAATGGAAAAAGAACTTGAAACCGACAAACAACAAAGGCGCGAGCTGCTGGTGGCGCACGCCACACACTCGTTTACGGTATTCCCCGAAGACCTGAATTATAAAGGCTCTTTGTTTGGCGGAAAAATACTCGCAGAAATGGACATTGCCGGCATAAAGCCGATAAGGCGTATGCTGTATATGACCGAGTGCGACAACCTGGTGACCGTACGAATTGATCGTGTTGACTTTTTAAAACCAGCCCGGCTGGGAGACCTGATCGAGCTGACGGCAACCATTTTAAGCTCGGCACCACCTCCATCTCGGTGTATGTAAATGTAACCAAAGAGGATGAAACGGGCCGGATAGAAAAAATATGCGATGCATCACTGGTGTATGTTTCGCTGAAAGATGGCCAGCCGCACCCTCACAATTACTGCTTGCCTGCACACAGCCACGTAAAAATTGATGATTAATACACTATGGAAAAAATAACACTCGGAGAAAACGGGCCGGAGGTATCGCCTGTTATTTACAGCTTTTGGCGCGCCATGGAAGACCCTGACGGGATAAGTTTTGACACCGTTCAAAGCAAGCTAAAAGCCTGCCTTAATTTAGGCATAACCACGTTTGACCATGCCGACATTTATGGCAATTACCAGGTGGAGGAGCTTTTTGGCAAAGCATTGAAGGAACTTGGAATAAGCCGCCATAACCTCGTTATCTCTACAAAATGCGGCATAAACCATGTAGACCCGCGCCGATCGCAATACCGGGTAAGGCATTACGACAGCAGCCCCGGGCACCTGAATAAAAGTGTGGAGCAGTCGCTAAAAAACCTGGGAACAGATTACCTGGACATATTATTGCTGCATAAGCACGATGCATTGATGGATGCCGATGAAACAGCATCGGCCCTTACAAAGCTTGTAAAACGGGGCCTCGTAAAACACATTGGCGTTGTTGACTTTACCGTGCACCAGCACCAGCTGCTGCAGTCGCGGCTGGGCATTCCTATTATTACCAACCACCTTGAGCTAAACCTGCTCAATACCAGGGCCATCTCCGACGGAACCGTTGATTTTATCAAACAACAATACAGCAAACCGTTGGCCTGGGCACCCCTGGCCAGCGGAAGACTGATCGATAAAAATGACGCCGCAACCTTCAATGTCAGAAATACGCTCAAACGGATTGCGTCCAATTACCATGTGAACGAAGAGCAGCTGGCCATTGCCTGGCTTTTGAGGCTGGGAGCGCTGCCCATTATAGGCACAAACAGCATTCAAAGGATCAAGAATGCCACTTCGGCCGTAAACATCAACATGGATCAGCAGGACTGGTACGAAATTTATTTTTCGGCGCAGAATACATAAAAAAATTAAACCCATGGCCCTGCGCTTAAGCAGCAGCATAATGCCTAACCCTATTATGAATACTGTTGGCAGCTGCGCGGGATCTGTTAAGAAGAAGTTTGTACGGTGCAAACTTCTTCTTTAACCGGTTATTTAACTGCAGTTGCTTCCAGCTCCACCGTCAATGTGGCAAAAAGACCCTTCACTTCCAGCAGCGTCGTAGCTTGTTTAATTCCGTGCCTGCTTATAAAGCTTTGATACACATCCGAACAGCCTGCAAAAAAATCGCTGACAGAAGTGGTGTAAACATTTAACCTCACTATATTTTTACAGTCGTACCCCGACTCTGTAATCAATTCCTCGAGGTTTTGAATGGTTTGCATCAGCTGGCTGCGCATATCGGCCGCGCTGGGCACTCCGTTGGCATCTATGGCCACCTGGCCCGAACAGTATAAAGTGCCTTCCACCTGCTTTACTTCCACCGCCTGTGCTGAATTGGTTCTTTCGCCCCATGCCCAGGGGTCAAACGTTGTTTTTTTCATTGCATTTTTGTTTTTATGGTTTATTAAAACAACACCTTGTTGTTTATAAAACAAAAGTAGAATGGGCGTGGGACAGCAATATGTCAGAGGTATAAAAAAAATGTTGTGTTATACTTTATGGTTGGAAGCTTGTCATCCTGAGCCTCTCGAACCATTCTTCGACAAGCTCACCATGGCATTGCAAATGTTATGTTTGCAAATAAGGGCGGCGTTTTTGTAATAGAGGATTTCAGAAAACTATTCGATCATTCGCATTATTCGGGCGTTGCCGCGAGGTTCAGCCTCCCAATCGTTTTTTTGCCTCACTCGCGGCCGGGCTATCGCTGCAAGTCCTCGCCCCGGTAATTTCCGGAGCTGCGGGCTTTTCGCTCTATCCTTAACGCAAAGCGTCGATTTCGCAAACTCTTCTGCCTGAAGGAGACCCCCTTAAAATTTAATGGTACTTTTCAAAAAACTCCTGCAGGCTCATTTTATGAGGCGTAAATTTTTCCAGCAAAATCTGGAAAGAGTTGATCCGGTCAACCCGGAAATACCTGAATTCCAGCCGCACCCGGCACCAGGCTATCAGCAGCCAGTTTTTTTCGGTGCTCACCAGCGCAAAGGGTTCTACGATGCGGCTGCCCGCTTTGTTTGCCTCGTTGGTGTAATCGATCGTTAACAGCATGTAATTGGTGATGGCAAACTGAATAACGGAAAGGCTGCTGCTTGTTCGCTCCCTTTTCTGGTTCTGTTTAAAACGCGTGCGGTCGGCCAGCAGGTTGGCCTTATCCTTAATGCCGTTGTTTAACACCGCCATAATTTTATCGATCGCATCCGTATAATCCTTTACAAAGGATGAATCCTTGTTCCGGAGCACCAGCTGTTCGGCCAAAATCAGCGCATTGGCCTCATTTTCAGTAAAGGTAACGGGGCTTATGCGATAACCTTCCATCAGCGAATAGCCTTTTCCATCCTCGGTGCATACCGGCACGCCGGATTGCTCCAGAATTCTCACGTCGCGGTAAATCGTTCTTACACTCACACCGAATTTTTCTGCCAGCGAGGTGGCCGTTATCAGGCGCCGGGTTTGCAATTGCGTTAGCATTGCCGTAATCCGGGACAATCTGTTTAAACTTTCATGCATGCCTCAAAGGTAAAACGAGGCACTGACAACAGTATGTCAGGGTATTAAACCTTAATCGGCCGAAAACACAAAATTGTTAAAAGACCGATCTCCGGAAAATAAAAAGCCGCTATCCTACCGCTTTGCGATCAGCGGCTTCCTGCCGCCGCCCATGGGCCAAAACCGATACGGAGCGGGCTTAGATCACTCATTATGAAAGAGCCTGAAAGCATCTGTATTCAATCATCCTTTCCCTTCGCCGTTTTGGTTTTGAGCCTTTTCGCTTCTTTCAGCGTTTTATGCAGCATCCATTCTATCTGACCGTTTACACTCCTGAATTCATCTGCAGCCCATTTTTCAATGGCCTTCATGGTCTCTGAATCGATTCTTAATGCGAATGACTTTTTTCCCTGCATTTTCTTTTATTGGCTTAAGGTGCCGGTATTTATCACAGGTTTGGTTTCGCTGTCGCCGCAAAGAACCACCATTAAATTACTTACCATAGTGGCCTTTTTATCTTCATCAAACTCAATAATTGCCTTGTCAGCCAAAAGTTTCAATGCGCTTTCCACCATGCCAACCGCACCTTCCACAATTTTATGCCGTGCCGCCACCACGGCCGAGGCCTGCTGCCTTCTGAGCATGGAATGGGCGATCTCGGGTGCATAGGCCAAATAGCCGATTCTCGACTCTATCACCTCTATCCCGGCAATATCCAGCCGCTCAGTGATCTCACGCTCAAGCGCCTTGTTTACATCGTCAAAATTAGTGCTCAGCGTAACCGTGGCAGCCGCGTCCTCAAAATGATCGTAAGGGAAAGACCCGGCAAGCTTTCGAACAGCAGAATCTGTTTGTATCCTGACAAAATTCTCGTAATTATCCACTTCAAAACTGGCCTTAAAGGTATCCTGAACCTTCCAAACCAAAATAACGCTGATCAGGATGGGGTTCCCCATTTTATCATTTACTTTTATCTTCTCGCTTTCGAGATTTCTGGCGCGTAAAGACAATGTGGTTCGGGCATAAAACGGATTGAGCCAGAATAAGCCGTTTTGTTTTACACTTCCCCGGTAGTTCCCAAACAGCAGCAGAACTTTGGAAGAATTTGGACTTATAATCACCATTCCCTTTACGATAAGCACCATTAGCGGCATTAAGGCTGCTACCAAAACAATGTTGTTTGAGCTGGCGCCAAAGACAATAAATGCCACCGCTATTATTAATACGGCAATGGCCAGATAACCGTTAACGGGTGTGATAATTTTTTCTGTTTTCATAATGCGTAATATTTAAATGATATCAAAATGATATCACAAATATACGTAAAAAATTAATCCAAAACACCGTATAAATGGATAGAAGGAAAGGGACGAAAAAAACAGCGGCAGAATGTTCGCCCTGTTCTGGCAGCCAAACCGAAAGGATTACCCTATTTTGTTTTTAATTTAACAAACAAAATAAGCCCGCATATCATAAATAATGCTGCCACTCCAAAAACAGCACCATGGCTGTAGGTGTATACCGCGGCAGCTCCAAGAGGAACAATCACATGGTATAAGGCCTGCAGGCTTTGATTTGCGCCCTGGAGCTGGCCTTGCCGGCTTTCGTCAACAGAAAGGGAAAGCCGCGCATTATAGGAAGGATCAAATAAACCTTCGCCCAGTACAATGCAGGCCACCGCACCGATGATGAAAAACATAGATGGGACATAGGCACTCAGAAATAAGAGCCCAAGTCCGGCAATGAGCCCGAACAGACCAATAATACCCACCGTTCGCTCGCTCCATATTTTAAGCAGCTGCGGCAGCACAATTACCCGCGACAGGATATCGCACACACCAACCAGCACAAACACCCCGCCGATAAACGAAGGTCCCCACAGGAAAACATCTTTTAAAAAAATAGCCGCGTTAAATTGCCATATATTGAGACCTATGTAAAAAAATGCACCCATAATAAATAACGACCGGGCCTCTTTCAAAGAAAAAATTTCTTTGAAGTGAGAAAACGTATTAAAGCTTTTGAGCGTAAGATGCGTGCTGCGTTTCTCTGCCGGAAGCGATTCCGGCACAAGCAGTGCAATAAACAGCATGGATAAGACAGTGATGCCTGCTGTGACAAAGAAGGGCAGTGTAATGGAGGCAGCTCCCAGCACGCCACCGATCGAGGGCCCGATCATAAATCCAAGGCCAATAGCACCGCCAAGGTACCCAAACCACTTGCCCCTTTCGTGAGGCTCTGTACTGTCAGTAATATATGCAAACAGCGTGCTTTGGTTCCCGGCCGTGAGGCCATCAATGATCCTTCCGAGAAAAAGCACCCAAAGTGCGCCGCCAATGCCAAGCAATACATAGCCTATGGCGGAGCCGAGCAGGCTGATGAGCAAAATGGATTTGCGGCCGTAGCGATCGCTGAGTGCCCCGAAGACAGGTGCCGCAAAGAAGGTAGACACTGCGAAAACCGAAACAAGTGCGCTCATTACAACCGCCACGCTGGCCGAAGGCACATATTTCTCCAACAGGAACGGAAAAAGCGGAAGCACGATGGTCATGCCGATAGCATTTAATACAGTAATGCCTACAATAATCCAGAGGCTCGTTTTTTTATCAGTTCCTTGCATACATGTTTGTCAGAAACAAGTGGTATTATTTCTTCTGCAATGTTAGGGTTAAAAATTGAATTATGGCCAATGAAAAAGGCCACAAACATACTGTAAGTGGCCTTTTCCCTAAGAACCAGGCTGTAAGGTATTTAACAGCTTGTTTAGTGCTGGTTCACAATTTTTACGGTTTTGGAAACTGCGTTTGCATCTGTTATTTTAATAAGGTATGTTCCATTCGCCTCGCCGCTCAGATCGATGTCTGCATTTTCCTGCAGGCTTTGTTGGGTCAAAATAAGCTGCCCGGCTATATTAAATACCTCGATGGTGTTAACGCCATCCAGGCCGCTGATGGTTGATTTTCCACCAATGGCGGGGTTAGGGCTTAACCGGATCTCTGAACCCAGGGTACCGCTTGCCAGTAAGCCAGTGCAGAGGCTCACCGACTGGGTTACCATGCTCATGTTTGAAAGGCAGCCGCTGGCGGCATGTGTGCCCTGAACCGTATAGGTAGTGGTAACCGTAGGCGAAACGAGGACGCTGCTGGTGGTGGCGCTGTTGGCATTGGCGCTCCAGGTATAACTTAAGCTGCCGCTCACATTCAGCTGGGCCTGCTCACCTTTGCAAATCACCGATTTGGTAGTGGTTGCCGAGATCGCAGTAACAGATGAGTGGATAATGGCACGGATTCCGGGCATTAAGCTGTTGACCGGTGTAAACACCCCCCCGGTAAGAGACGACCTGTAAAACCCAGGGCTTGGGCTTGTAATTTGTTGCGAAGCGCCAACAGGATTTGTGCCACCCTGGGGCACCGCCACGCCGAAGTAATAAGTGGAGTTGGCAGTTAAAGCCTGCGGCGAAGAAAAATTAAAGCTCACGTAGGTGCTAAAGTCGGCGGCAGCAAGGGTAAGTGTATTGCTGGTGGCAATAACGGCCCCGGCCGAATTCAGAAGAACGCCATAAGGCTTTGCGCCGATATTTTGATTTAAGCCCGGTACCGCCATTTCTATGCTGGTAAGGCTGGCGCTCGCCGTTGGAGCATATTTAAAGGCATAAATGCCCGAGTTGCCCGCCGAAAATCCGAGGCCAACCGAATTGTAAGCCATGGCCGGAGCATTGCGGCAAAGGGCCACGCGGTTGCAGGTGGCATCTTCACCCACAAACAATTCATCGTCGTTTGGATTTTGGTCCGGGTTGGGCAGATACACAAATATATTGTTGGCGCCTGTGGCAGGCGAATTAAAGGGTGCAAAGGTTACTGTGGCAACAGCCCCCGCCGCCAGGCTGGGAATGGTTTGTGTGTTAACCGCTATCGGGTTGGCGCCTGTAACGCTCATGCTCACCACAATGTTTGTTTGCGGAATGGTGCTTCTGTTCTGAATATCAGCCGTCAGCGTTTGTAAACCGTTATTCACCGTGGCAGGAATCTGCCCGTAATTGCCAACATTTACCATGGCAATATTGTTAGTGGCAGTATTGGCCGCCACAAACACAAATGTTGGCCGGTAGCCGGTCGAGTTCATGGCATCGGGAGCGGGTGCCGCCCCAACAGCAATGGCGTTTGGAAACGGTGTGCCTAAAAAATCGCCGTTTATATTTATGGCTGCCGGATTTGGATCGAACGGTCCGGCCGATGACCAGTCGTAGGCAACGTACAATCCGTTGCCGGTGTAATTAAATCCCGGATTGATGGGAATGGGGATGGTGGTGGCGTTGTTGGATACCGGCACTGTAAGATTACCCGAATAAACATTGGTCATTCCGGCAGTGGCGCCCGAAAAGGTATATGGTTTCACGTAATTGTTATCAATCGTATTTTCAAGGTACAGGGTAAAACTGCCCGTTACCGGAATGGTAGCGGTGCCGAACAGCAGCGACAGTTCAACGGATGAAATAACAGAGCCGGTGGCCAGGCTCGCCAATTCGTAGTTCTGGATCAAAAAACAACCTCTCACTGTGGCCTGGTTGGGATCACCGCTGGGCGCAATCAGCGAGCTGGCTTGTTGGGGCGGGGGAGCTGTTACGGAAAGGGTTACCTGGCCGTAACTTAGGTGCATAGCAGCAAGGGCTGCAAAGAAACTTAGTGTACTTTTTCTCATTGGTTTTAATTTTTAGAATTGGGTTTGAGTTTCACAAGGATCGTGCCGTGTTGATGAAAAGGATCCTGCACAACAGCCCTAACCGTTAGAAAAAACAAGCTTTCTGCACGAGTGGTTAGCTACAACAATTTAACTGGCAGCTTTATTCTTGTATTTGGTGAGTGATGTGTTTGAGTGAGTGAATGTCAAAACCAATTCGCTTTAGAATAATAAAATTTTGCCGGCCTCCATCAAAACAAATCTTATAAAACACACTTTCTTAAAACCCGATTGCCTGATTGCAGCCAGCGCACGAAAAGCCCGCAGCCCCGATAATCAGCAGAGCGAGAAGAATTTGCAGCAATGGCCTGGCCGCAAGTGAAGCTGAAAATAATTTGAAGGCTGAACCCCGCCGCAAGGTCCAAACAATGCGAATCGTGAAACATTTAAAAAATAATTGAAACCAACAGCAAAAGCGGTTCCAAATGAATGAGAACCGCTTTTCACGTCGGGGCACGCTATGCCCGCCCAAAGCCAGCAGGTTTTGCAGTGCCTCCAACGTTTATTTACCGTGTTATTTTCGGATAATTTTTAGTTTTTAAATGCGCTTTCGTTGTGGAGTGATAGTTTTTCATGTATAAAATATTTTCGCGTGCCGGCAATTTGTGTGCCAAACCCTGATATTAAGCAATCAAAAATTAAACGATTGAGCAAGGCACACCGTACGCTGAGTGAAGACAAATTGAAGATTAAAATTTTGACAAACAACCGGCTTAAGTTAAGAATAGGCACACGCCAGCTACCGCCGTATTATTTTTTGTATTAATTTTAAACAATGCAAACCTGTGGCTTACGGTATTTTATTTTTGCAGCCCTCATTATTTCTGCCACTTTCAGGGTAAGGGCCCGCGAAAGTAAAATTGACAGCCTGAGAGCTGTTTTGGAAAAAACCAATACGGATAGCGCAGCGATCAATATTCTTAACCGGCTGGCCGTGGAGTTTGAAAACATCAATTTTGATTCTTGTTTTCATTATGCACACAATGCCCTGGCAAGATCTTTAAAAATCCGCTACCTGCCTGGCGTTGTGGATGCTTACCTTGCCCTGGGAAAATACAACACGGTTGTTCTGAATAAAACCAAAGCCTCATTAACGTATTACGCCAGGGCAAAAAAAATACTCGAACAGCTTATTGCATTGCCCGGGCAGGCAAACAAACACCTGCTGAAAAAAAAACTGGCCGGCAGCCTCATCGGTATCGGCTTGTGTTATCATAAGTCGGGCTATTACCTGCAGGCCCTGGAATCGTTTAACCAATCCCTCAGGATTGCCGAGTACCTGGGCAATTCATCGTTAACCGGCCGGTCGCTTCACAACATGGGCCTGGTGCAGCTGTCGCTCGGCAATTATTCAAAGGCCCTGGAGCTCGAATTAAAGAGCTTAAAACTGCAGGAAAACTCGGCAAATAAAAACAGCCTGGCTTCTATAAAAAACAATCTTGGTAATATTTATTGCAATCTTAAAAATTATAAAAAGGGGCTGGAGTATTTTTTTGGCGCATTGGCCTTGCTGGAGGGCGATGAAAAAAGCGACAAAGATTTTGTAAGTCTTACCCACGTTAACATAGGCATTGTTTATTCTCTTCAAAAAAAATACCCCGAGGCGCTTCGTCATTTCTTCCGGTCGCTGGAGCTCAACGAAAAATACAGGATCAAAAGCGCTTTAACCGGTTGTTATAATAACATTGGCTGTTGTTATACCGACCAGGGCAAACCGGATATTGGGCTGGAGTATTTTTTTAAGGCCCTTAAAGCCAGCAATGGCAAGAGAGAGCTGTCTGTTTCTTTACGGAATATCGGCATGGGTTACGCCGCGAAAAAAAATTATGGGCGCGCGCTGCCTTATGCGCAACGGTCGTTGGCGGTTGCAGAAGAGCTTGGCAGCCTGGAACTGCGGGTTGCCTCGGAGCAGGTACTGAGCAGTATTTACAAAGAGCAGGGAAATACCGCACAGGCGCTGCAACATTACGAAGTGCTCAAAAGCCTGAACGACAGCATTTTCAATGGGGAAACGGCCCGGAGAATAACACAGCTGGAGATGAACGAAGAATTTGAGAAACGGCAAACGGCAGAAAAAGCAAAACAATATATGGCTGCGTTACGCGCTCAACAGCAATTAAACGAACAGAAACTGATCCGAAACCGGTTGGGCATTATCTTCGGGTTAACCCTTCTTATTGCAATAACAGTTATTGTTAACTACAGAAATAAATCGAGGGCCAACAAACTGCTGGCATTAAAAACGGAAGAGCTGTACCAGCAAAAAACCATGGACCTGCTCAGGGAGGAACAGCTAAAAACCATGATAAATGTGGCCAATGGACAGGAGGTCCTGAAAAGCAGGATTGCAAGGGACCTGCACGACGGGGTGGGAGGCGCTTTGGCCGGCATTAAGCTGAAGCTGCTGCATGTGAGCGAAAGCACAAACGACGGAAAGCCGGAGCTGGAAAGAATCATCGGGCATGTGGACAACCTGTACCAGGAGGTGCGCAACATTTCTCATGGCCTGGCGCCCCCACAGCTAAAAAATTCGGTGTTTACCGAAGTGGTTCGCCAGCTTACCGAAGAGCTGAATGGGAGCGCCGCTCTTAAAATAAGCCTCGACTACCTGGAGGAAGACGCTTTGAACAACCTGCCCGAAGAGGTGCAGGTGGCGGTGTACCGTATGATACAGGAGCTGTTGAAAAACTGCGTTCAACACTCAAAATGCACGCGGGTTGAGATCAACTTAAGCAAATACGAAAAAGAGCTGAATCTGCTGGTGGAAGATAACGGCTCCGGTTTTAACAGCTCAAAAAAAACATTCGGCATCGGCCTGCAGAACATCCAGGCGCGGGTTAAGGCGCTGCACGGCGTATTGCTTATTGATTCGAGGGCCGGGCGCGGAAGCGCGTTTAACATTACATTGCCATGCTGACGGTGCAGAACAGGATCAACATAGCTATTGTTGACGATCATCCCTTGTTTTTAGAAGGGATCATTTCTCTGTTTTCACGAAGCACCGAGGTACAGATTGCGGGAACGGCCCTGAACGGCCTCGATGCGCTGGCCCTGCTAAAACGGGAGCCTGTTCATGTGCTCATCTGCGATATCAGCATGCCCGGCATGAGCGGGCTGGAGCTGAGCCAGCAGGTTAAAAAACTTTATCCCCAAACGGGTATTCTTATTCTCACCATGCACGAAGAGCCGCGGATGATCAAAAACCTGCTCAAAGCCGGTGCGGATGGTTACCTGTTTAAAAATTCGGATAAGGACACGTTGCTGGCATCTATAAAAAAAATAGCCGGCGGCTCGCGGGCTATTGGCACCGAAGTTACAAGCAGGTTATTGCCTGCCGCCCGCAGCGGGCACCAGCCCTTCCTGATACAGGCATTATCCGACCGCGAAAAAGAAGTGCTGTCACTGGTTGCCAAAGAGCTTACCACGCAGCAAATCGCCGATAAGCTCTTCATCAGCCATCATACGGTGCTCAGCCATCGCAAAAAACTGCTTTATAAATTTGAAGTGAACAACACGGCAGGTTTAATTAAAAAGGCCATGGAAGCCGGCCTGCTGGACTGATATTTTAACGGTCTGTTTTTACAATAAAATCACTACTTCTGGGGATGTTTTCTGCTGCAGGAAGCCTGAAATTTGATGCATCTTAACATCATTTAAACCTGTATTATGAAACGTAATTCTATCTTAATTTTATCGGCCTTGCTTTTAGTTTTAAAGGCCGCCGCCCAAACCACCACCCCTGCGCCTTATTGCATGGCCAACTTTGACGATGCGCAAGGGCCTGCCGTTGCCGACGCTATATTCAAAGTTTCCTTCGGAACGCTGAACAACCCTACAAATGCACAATTTGCAGCGCCACACTATGCGTTTTACAATAATCTGGCCGTACCTAATTTTTTAAAGGGGAATACCTATACGCTTACGGTAGTGCTCGACGTGCATGGCGCCGCAGGATACGGAGTATGGATAGATTATAACCAGAACAATGTGTTTGACGCGGCTGAAAAAGTAGCCGGCTCTTCGGGTTTCAATTATCCGGCCATTAGCCCCAGCACCACCATTTCTCAAAGCATCACCATCCCTGCATCGGCGCTGCCGGGCAACACAAGAATGAGGGTGCGCATTGTGGAGGACGACGGCTATACCGGGGTTAACGGTGCCTCTATTATGCCCTGCAATACCAGTACAGCCGCTGCCGATGTGATGGATTGGGGCGAAACGGAAGATTATACCATTAACATCACACAAGCCACCGTTGGCTTAACCGAACGGGGCCATGAGATCGCCTTTACCCTTTATCCCAATCCGGTATCCAGCCTGCTTACTGTAAATAAAGAAGCAACAGGCAACCTGGATTACCAGGTATGTGATCTTACCGGGCAGATCGTGCTGAGCGGAACACTTGCGGAGCTGGAAAAACAAATTACAGTGCGTTCATTGCCGGATGGCATTTATTTTTTGCAGTTACAGAACAGCACCGGGTTTTTGGGCCGGCAAAAGTTTATTAAAACCTACGGAGATGGTTTATGATAAACGGCTGCTTTGGCCCCGTATTCAACACCGCATGGCCCGTGAAGCGGATACCTGAACACCGGGCTTGCCGGTTAGAATTATCGGGGCTTTAAAGGCTCAAAAAAGGAAAGGTCGTCACACGTGGCGGCCTTTTTTATTTAACCCAACGCGACGATTCAGCAGCGTTTTTGGAAGGTTTTATACCGCCCGCAAAAAATTATTTGTTTTTTAACAATAAAAACTTGCGTAGTTAAATAGCTACGTATATATTTGTAGTCAAATAACTACACAATGAATTTAAGACGCGACGTTTTCCAGGCCATAGCAGACCCAACAAGAAGGGCAATCCTTCTTTTAGTGTCGGCCCAGGCCATGACGGCCGGGACCATTGCGTCCAATTTCGAAACGTCCAGGCCCACCGTTTCAAAGCACCTGCAAATACTTACCGCATGTGAATTGCTTAGGCAAGAGCAAAACGGAAGGGAAATGTATTACCATTTAAATCCAAAAAAAATGAAAGAAATAGCGGACTTTACCGAACCCTTTCGGGTGCTGTGGGAGAGCATGTTCACCAGGCTCGAAACCATCATGAAAAAATACAGAAAGAAATAACTTAACAAAATACAATCACAAACAATTAAAATAACAAACAATGGAAAAGAGAAACAAAATAATTTATTGGGTGGCCACAGGCCTTTTAGCGTTTGGCATGCTGCAAAGCGGAATTCTGGCGGTGCTGGGAGTAAAAGCGTGGATTGACCTGGTAACTGGCCTGGGCTACCCGGCCTATTTTTTAACCCTGATCGGTGCCTGGAAAATCCTGGGGGTCATCGCCATTTTAATTCCCCGCTTCAAACTTCTGAAAGAATGGGCTTATGCAGGTTTCTTTTTCGCCATGTCGGGGGCTATTGTTTCACATCTTGCATCCGGCGACTATTCGGTAAAAGCCATTGTTGGCCCGTTCTTTCAAATAGTGTTTATCGTTCTTTCCTGGTATTTCAGGCCGGCCAGCAGAAAACTGACTACTATAACAAGCAATTAAAATAAAAGATGTCACCCCCGAGCCGCTGGCTGTATCGAAGGGTGACCGTGGCTTTTTTAAACTATTTGTGCGTCATCCTTCGATACAATTTTTCTCGTTCGAAAACAGTGTAGAAAAATCACCCGGGACGACACCAGCGGATACTAATTCGACGATTATTCTAATACATTATATAACCTAACACCTAAAAAAATCAACGATGCAAACAGTAAACAAACTTATGATGGTTTATATGGCCGTAAACGACATGCCAAAAGCCAAAGAATTTTATGCCGAAACCCTTGGCTTGAAAATTATGACCGACTATCGCCAGAACGATGAAAACTGGTGGGTATCGGTTGCTTTCCCTGAAGGCGGGGTAACCCTCACTCTCAGTACCTTTCACGGAAATACAAAGCCAGGCACCATCAATCTTTATTTTTCAACGCCAAACATTGCAGCAGCGCACCGCGAGCTGAGCAGCAAAGGAATGAAGCTTAACGAAATTAAGGACGACCTCTTTGGCCCTGGTTCTGGCGTAAAATGGTTCGAAATTACCGACCCGGATGGCAACCAGATTAAGCTGGTGCAAGCTTAAATCCGTAGCAGCGGCCCAGAACCAAAAAACCTGAACCCTGATGAATTAAAACGAAAAAACAATGCAATGAAAACAAAAAAAAATGCTGCAAGCAGTAAGCCCACCGCCGGATTCACCACGGAAGAAAAAACGGCCATAAAATCCCGTATACAGGAGCTGAGAGGAAAGGTCGGTGGTGATAAGGCCGCACTCGATGCCATTGAAAAGATGCCCGAGCCTTACCGTGCAATGGGCAAGCGAATTCACGATATTATTAAAACAAGCGCCCCGCTGCTGGAGGCAAAAACCTGGTATGGTTTGCCTGCCTACGCAAAAGCGGGCAAGGTGCTTTGTTTTATGCGCATGAATCCGCAGTCGCCCTTCAACGACAGGTACCTGACGCTGGGTTTTAATGAAATTGCCAGCCTCGATGAAGGCCGTATGTGGCCCACGGCTTTTGCCATTAAGGAGCTGGCGGCAACCGACGCGTTAGCGATTGGCGCGCTGGTAAAAAAAGCCGCTGGCTGAAGCGGGAACGGATTAAAAAAGCCATCTCTTACGGGATGGCTTAATTTTTCCTTTTATAACAAATTGTTTATACGTTCCCGGTTGGGGCAAAATCCACCATCCATTGAATACCGAATTTGTCTGCAAACATTCCGAAATAAGAGCCAAAAGGTCCGTCGGCAATCGGCATTTCAACTTTACCGCCGGCCGAAAGGCCGTTGAATAATTTATCGGCCTCTTCACGGCTTTCTGCATTAATTGATATCGTATTCCTGTTGTCGTTTTCCGATACCCGCCCCATCATTTCTAAAACGTCGCTCCCCATTAACACATTACTTTTGCCAATTGGCAGGGCAATGTGCATCAGCCGGTTTGCATCGGTTTCAGCCACCGGATGCTCAGGGTCTGAAAGGTCTTTGTAACGCATAATCTTTGTGAACTCTCCGCCAAATACCGATTTGTAAAATGTAAATGCTTTCTCGGCATTTCCGTTAAAGTGAATGTAAGGGTTGATAAGTGCCATAATGTTTATTTTTTAATTGTTTATTAATTTATTCCAATTCTTCGCAATAAAACTTCCGAATACTTAAGAGGTCCGTTATTTTCAGAACGATATTCTCTTCGCTGTCAACACGCAAAACCTTGTCGCAGTCTTCCAGATCGAAATTCCATTTTTCAGCCGGAAGTATTTCATTAAGATGCGGCTTGAGCTTCCTCACCTGGTGCTTTGTTTTGACAGAAGTTTTAAAAATGTAGATCATTTCTTTGATAACGTCGATAACAGATCCGTTAAATTCCCAAAAGTCATTCTCATGCCTTCTTTAAAGCCTTCGAGCAATCCTTCCAGCCGTTCGGAAGATTCGTTGTAAATAAGCACATTAACTGTTGTGGTCCCGTTTTGCTCGCTAAAATTCAAATCCCAGTCAGAACCCGGTAATTCGGGATTTTCATCCTTGTCGGCAAAAGCAGCCATCATCTTAAAATTGGTTTTGGGGCTAATGGACGTAAATTTCTGAATCAACCAGCGCTCCTGCCCTTCGGGCCCTACCATGGCATAAAACCTGCGGCCCCCTACCCTGAAATCCATAAATTTTGTTTTTGAAATCCAGGGTTTGGGCGCATACCATTGATCAAGGATCTCGGGTTTTGTAAAAGCATCCCATACCAGTGAGAGGTCGGCATCAAATTCCATATTTATAGATGCCATTTTTGTTGTTTTGTCGACTGTAAAATCGAAAGGCGAATTGTTTTTCATTTTTTTGCTTTTTTCATGGTTGATAATACGTGGCCAAGCTGGTGGAACCGGGTTTCCCAAATTTTCCGGAATTGGTCCAACCAAACGTCAAACTCCTGCATTTTTTTTGGATTAAAGTGATAATAAATTTCCCTGCCAGAGGGTTCAGGCTTAATCAGGTCGCATTCCTGCAATACTTTTATATGTTTTGATACCGCCTGCCGGCTCATATCAAATTTTTCAGCCATGGCATTTGGTGTTAATGCCTGAACCGCTATTAAAGTCAAAATAGCCCTGCGTGTTGGATCTGCTATGGCCTGGAAGATGTCTTGTTTCATGGTTTAACGATTAATTACGCAACTCTCAGGTTGCAAATATATATGCAACTTTCGAGTTGCGCAAATTTATTTGCAATTATTTTTTCCGCCTGGGCAAAATACCCGGATTTGTAATTGTGCCGAAGGGCAATATATACAAGCAGTTATCTTAAAAATTGAGGCCATGCTGAACTCGTTTCAGCATCACTTAACCGGCTAATTTTGCTGCCACCCCTGAACTTCCCGAGGCATGCTCGGGACAAGTGTTTCAGGGTCTGTTTTCGGCAAAATTACTTTTTGGGATAACTTCTAATGATCCTGGAAAGTTGCCTCAAGGCAGCAACCCGTACCGGTGTGGCTTACGATAAAGCGGATCAGCAAAAAAGGCCGGCACAATGTGAGCCAGCCTTTTTTAAGAAACCGAAGTCTCTTTTAACTATTTTGTAATTAAGATCTTATTCGTTGTTGTTAAAGACCCGTTGGTGCCGTAACATTTAACCAGGTAAATGCCTTCCGACAAATTGCCGTTAGTGTTTAGCTGGATCTCGTGCCGGCCCGGCGTAACGTGGCTGGAAGAAATGCACTGGCCGGTAATGGTGTATACCTCCAGCTTAACCGATGCCGCGGCATTATTCTGCACTGTTAAACGCGCATCGGCCGATGACATCACCGTTGGGTACATAACCATTGTATTTTCAGCATCGTTACCCTGTGCAACACCTGTTGCTATAGAACGGTAGCTCGGGGTATCGTCGCCACTGCATTTGCGGTAGTCAGGCTCAAAGATCTTGTATTTGATCTCGTATTTTTTGAGCTCGCCAACATCTTTTCCTTCGTATGCATAAGTATTTAATTTGGCTTCGTATTTTCCTTCGAGCGATTTCCATTTTACAATGCCGCAGGCATTACCAAGATCGATGGTCCTGATCACACGAAGGTCTGTTTTTTGCTCGTTTACCAACACATACTCATCTTTGCCTGAAAAAGGATTGAAAGAGGTGGCGTGATGGCCAAACACCGTGTTGTCCAGCACATTATAGCTGAAAATTGCAGCCCATGGGGTGCCATTGGGCGCCACTTTTAACCAGCCTGGGTTGTGGATCCCACCGGCGTCCAGGTCATAAATGTCTTCGCAGATCAGGTATTCGCCTGAGCTGGCCAATGAAATAGAGCGCGCGTTGTTTTCATAACCCTGCTGGTGCCAGTAGTACATTGTGTTGGTAACACTTAAGTTTGGCTTAATGGTAACCAAACCCATCAGGCTTGCAGGACCTGTTTCCAGGCCTTGCTTCATGTGGGTGAAAGCCGTTGCAAACACATCGTTTTTCGCATCATAGATCATATCCTGGTCAACAGGGATGCTTTTTGAAGCCATGGTAAGGTATTTGGTGATCACTGTGCCATCCTTATCAATACCAAAGTAATACATCACATGGCCTTTGGTTAAGCCGTATTGCTGCCTGTAACCGGTAATCATATACATGCCGTGTTCTTTGGCAAACTCCATGTCGCCCGGGTATTCCCTTAAAATTTTAAATGCGCTGCCGTTAACGTCATAGTATTTCTTTGAAAAGATCATGCCTCCGTTGTCATCAATTTTTATAACGTTGGTTGCCACATCAACCTTAGGGTTGGCATCGGAGTTGCCGGCCGCCACAATAAAGTAGCACTCCTTTTCCTCGTCGGCCACGCGGCATAACGAGATCTTGCCGATCTCCGATCCAATAATGGGATATTTGTTCACATAATAAATCCGGCTCCATTCAAAATCGCCTTTAACGTTCAGCTTAATCACGATGGGCTGCTCCACATGTTTTTCATTATCATAATGGTAGCCGGCTATCAACACGCCTTCATCGTCTGTCTGGATCAGCGCTTCAACATTGGTAATGCCATCTGTCGGAAAAAAATAAGGAAAAATGTTGTTGTTGTAAATCACGCCGCCAGATGCGTCGTGTTTTGTTACGATAAAGTAATCAATATCCGGGTTCGTGGCGGCTTTGCCGTAAGATACAGTAATTGATTCGGCATTTTTGTTTGTAATCACAAACGACGGCTTAATGTCTGAAGATGCATTATTAATGTCGTACGTGTGATTGTACTGCGCCACCGATGCGAATGTCAGCATTGCCAGGGCCAGCGTAATGGTTTTTTTCATAGTTTGAGGTTTTAAGGTTAGGCTACAAAAAAAATGCTTCACTCCTAAAAAACCTAGCCCAAAGCCATACGCGGTCAGTTTAGAGAATAGATGGTGGCAAGTTGTGAATATACCGCCAGCGCATAGCGCATCACCAGGTTATCATCCGCGCATAGGCGGGCACCCATCCAAGGCTTTGCCTGCCCCGGCAATTAGCTTTACGCTGCCAGTGAGTTGTTGTTATTGTTTGTCCACTGTGTAGCTCAACTCCGTTACCCCGCTGTCAAATCGCCGGGTAGTTACCAGGTTCAGCTTTGTTTTGTCTTTAATGCCTGCAAACAACGGGGTCCCTTTTCCAAGAATAATTGGATTAACAAACAGCCAGTAGCCATCAATTAAGTTCTGCTGCATGAGCGAATGTGTTGCCGAAGGACTTCCAAAAAGCAATATTTCTTTATTCCCGTTATCGCCGGATTGTTTTATTTCATTTATTCTCTCGGATAACTTGTCGTTAATGATTTTTGTATTTGTCAAACCGGTGTCTTTTATTGTTTTTGATAAAACAATTTTGTGAACCTTGTTATACCACGCCGAATGCTCAATATCGTGCCGGGTAGCTGCAGGTTTGTTTCCTGCGGCAGGCCAGTAATTTTCCATCATCTGGTAAGTTACCCGGCCATACAGGGCGGTGTCGCCTTCGTTTATCCGCTTGCCAACATAATCAAAAAGCTCCTCGTCAACCTTAGCCCAGTCGAGCTCTCCGTTCGGCCCCGCTACAAAACCGTCAAGCGATACGTGCATAAATGAAATTATTTTTCTCATAGGATTCTGTTTTTATTGTTTAGTTTTAATTATTATCACTGGGTTCACCGCTTCAAAAATCCGAGCCTTTGGTCAAAACTCCGTCCATAAATAATTCATACGTTTTACCATCGGTCGTAATTTCATGATTTACGGTAAGAATTTTACCCTCCGCATCCATAGAGCCCGTGGTTCTCACTTCCTTATCGCTCCATACCCAGGTATTGTTATTAACGGTAAGGGTGCCGGTCGAAAAACTGCCATCGGGGTTAAAATTGTAACTGTCAAAACCGCCTGTTTTTGAGTTGTAACCGGTAATTTCCATGCCGCCGAATCCGCTTTTATCGCGAATGCCATAGGCGATATGAAGGAGAAAATTCCCGTCGGGCGACCACTGCCACACATCACTGCCAATCACTTTTGAGGCCGTGTGGCCATTGCGCGCATGGATGTTTGTTTGCGTTATCCAGCGCCCCACCATTTTATTTAAAAGCGCCTTTTTTTCCTTAGGCATACCTTTGTTTTCTTTTGTTTCATTGGTTCTATCGATCCCCCGAAAGCCTGTAAGGAAAAACAATGCAAGCGCAATGCCCGCTGCTGAAATTATTCTGTTCATATTCTTATTTATTGGTTAATAGTGTAAGGTAACCTTCAAGCCGGTTTAAAGTTTGCTTGCCGCCTTCAATGGCATTTACCTGCCTGTTTAGCTCCTCAATAATTTCTTTTGACTTAAATACCGATCTCATGGTCAGCAATGTTTTCCCTTCCACCTCTTCAAATAAAACTGAAACCGTGAAATTGTAATCCTCGCTTCTTTCGCCCGAATGCTTATAGGATATCAGCGAGGGCTTTTTTACCTCCGTGTATTCAATGTTGTTATCCCAATCCCGCCCCATGCCATGCATGATAAAATCCCAGGTTTTGCCCCGCTCCACCTGCATTGATTTTGTAGTGAGCGAAAACCCATCGGGCCCCCACCATTTCTTTATGTGCTCGGGGTTGGTCCATACTTCCCAAACCAATTCCCTCGGGGCATCCAGGATCCGTGTATGGATAATGGTGTTTCCTTCCTGTTTGAACGTGTTATACTTTTCCATTTTTATGTTTTTTCTTTTTTTGAATTTTAGCTAGGTAATTTTCCAACGAGTCCAGCTGGTTGTCCCAGTATTTCCGGTATTGATCCACCCAGGCGGTCACTTCATTTAACCTTGCAAGCTTCGCTTCGCAATACCGTTCCCTTCCTTGTTTTTTAATGACAATAAGCCCGCAATCGTTAAGAAACTGCACGTGCAGTGAAACGGCCTGCCGGGTTATATCAAACTCCCTGGCAATAGCATTAACGTTGAGCGATTTCCGGGCCAGCATGCCTATAATTTGCCGGCGGGTCGGGTCTGCTATTGCCTGAAAGATGTCTTTTGTCTGTGTCATAATGCGCAAGTCATTTCTTGCAAATATATGTGCAAGTTTTGACTTGCGCAAATTTATTTTCAATACGGGCCGTTTCAGAAGGAGTTGGCCATTGGCTTAAATGGCCGATATTGTCTCTCGCTCACGCGTATGGCTTGTTGGGAAGAGCTTACGAAACCGCCCTTTTTTGTTAGGAATAGAAAAAAAATCCGCCGCTTCAATAATTAGCGGGGCGAGGACTTGCAGCGATAGCCGTCCCAAAATAATACGAACATGACATCAAGGGATATTCAAAACAATGTTATACAGATCCGGTTTGGATTCAACAGATCAACAACAACCGGCTTTGACCGTTTTTTTCCTTCGGAGCACGGTGAAC
Organism: Bacteroidia bacterium; assembly: GCA_044221905.1. Lineage (GTDB taxonomy): Bacteria > Bacteroidota > Bacteroidia > B-17B0 > Aurantibacillaceae > Aurantibacillus. The sequence goes on along the minus strand of JBGAOE010000006.1, from coordinate 106,395 downwards.
ACAAGGAAGTGCCTGACTTTTGGGATGATCGACGGCCAGTCGCCATAAATGACCGAGGCCCAAGCCGGTGGGGTGCGCGCCAGGCTTCGGCATATAATGCAGATCAAAAAAATGCTCGCTCAAAAATGCTTCAAATCCTTCATCGGCACCACGATAGAGTTTTCTGAGCTCATCCCGAATTTCGGCGATAAGCACTTTTTGCTGCGCGTGGGCATTCGGCAATATTTCGCTTGGCTCCCCATAGTAGGTGCATAAAAAGGTGTCGGTGGGCACCGGAGAGCGATCTACATGAAAAGAATAAACATCGGTTGGAAAAAACGGATAGGTCTCATCCCTGTCGTAGCACTTGATCAAATTAAGGACCGGGGCCGCGCCATGAGCCTTCAACATCTTTAAGTCATTTAAAATAATTTCACGGGCAAGCTGGCCCTGTTCACTCAGCCGGAGTTCAAAAAGCTCTTCCTGGTTCAATGCGGTTATATTGCCGTTTGATTCTATCTTATCCGCTATCTCAGAAAAATCGCCTGTTAGCTCACGCTTCCAGCAAATCGCATTCCTTTCTCCCTCAAACGGCGTGGAAACAAGGTCCTGAAAATTTGCGACGCATCGAATTTGATTCGCAGCATGGGATAAATCAATCATAGTGCGGGAGGTTTTTGTACCCTACAGCCTGCAAATATCGAATTTTTTGACTGATTTTGAGAGGATTGGGGTTTTGATGAATTCATGCGACCGGAAACCTGTTCCATGAATTTCATTTAGCCAACACCTATGGTTGCCACGCTGCAATAAGCCCGGCAGCGTTCCACTGAGCTCACAACGACGTCTACAGGCACGCTTTCCAAACCGTCCATTGACATTTTAAATCCTTCTGCAAAGCCCATTTCAATCCTTCGCTCCAAACGGGCCAGCGATTCATTGTAAATAGTAATATTCACTTGTTTCTCTATTTTCCAACAATCACAACTTTCTCCACACCTTTCAGAGTTACCTTCAGCTTACCATCCACAATATTCGCGTAATAGCCGGTATGCATGTTCCAGCCGTATTCGGTGGCCATTTTGGAGGCCATGTCGTAAGCATAATTCAGATCTTCCTGGAGGCGCGTATCGATAACATCATAGATCACCGGAACAATCACCTCCAGCTTTTCATTCACTACGCCAACCGTATTCTTTTTTACATTGCGCACCATGGCGGTGCCTTTGTAAAAATTGCTGCAAAGTCGGCTGCCATCGGGCAAAACAATCTCCTTCAGGCGCTTGTCAACATATTGCCATCGGCCATTTCGGAAAACAAGCGCACAACCTCCCTCAAATCTATTGATATAAACGAATGTTTCGGGCGACACAAACCTGCCCAAGCTGTCAATCAAACGATGATGCATCTGGTACCTGACCTGGTGGAAATCGGTTTCTGCTGTTACACCGGCAATAAATTTTTTTGGATCCGTAACCTTGTAGCCACACAGCGCATAACCATTGCTGAACGTGCTCATTTTGAAAACGTTTCCCACCCTGAATTTCACTTTGCCGTGCATGTCCAGGTAACCGGCACCGCCATCGGAAAAGAAAAGCAGCAGATTTTTGCCGCCATAATACAATTGCTCATACTGGCAGGGCACCAGAAGCTTTCCTTTTTCATCCAGGTAGCCCGTTAAGTTACCAGGCCTGCATTTTACAAAAAAGCCGGGTAATTGGGGATACTGCTGATGCACATCGTAGTACTTCAGCGGATTGGCCACAGTATCGCCTTCCAGGCTCATGTACCAGTAGTTACCTTCCCTGTCGTTGGTTTTGTAAAGGCGTTGCAAGGGATCGTAGGAAATAACGGACCATGACTCCATGGGCACCAGCCGTTTGTTGTTTTTGTCGATCACAATACTTTTTTCGTTTTTTTTGTTCGCAACCAAAGCCTGCTGTGGATGCCCGTAATGGATTTCGTTTAAATGACTATAGCCATTTGAAAAAGGGAACACTTCTTTCCAGGTGGTGTCCATAATGGCCACCAAACCGTTTTTAAACACGCGGTACTGTCCGCCGGTCATATAGGAGAACGACATACTGTCCATTACTACCTTGCCATTTGGATCCAGTATAATGCTCATGCCGTCCATTTCCTCGCGTAACACGTGGTAGTAAGGCTGCCATGAGCAAACGGGACTTTTGTAAGTGGTGTGCGAGTGACAAATTTGTTCCATGTGCACACCACGGCCTTTGTACAGCAGATTGCCGTTAAGATCCATCAATGTCACCACTTTTTCGTCGCGCGACCGCCAGTACGTAGCAGGCGACAACCAGAAACTGTTTAACCCGGTGCCAAAGCCTACGTCGCAACTGGTGCACTCCGCCAGCTTCTTCCCGGTGGTTGTATACACTTTGTGGTTTCTGTCGTACGAAGCGATAATGAGTCCGTGGGATGGCAATTGTTTGCCATATTCGCTCATTGGCACCACCTCTTCTTCTTTTGGATTGATAACGGCCGACATCCATTTTTCCTTTGGTCTGTAGTTACCGGTTGCCTGTTCCTCTGCATCCCTGATACCTACCACCGCAAAGTTATCGTAAAACGGAGTGGCATAATCGTATCGTTTATTGCTCAGAGGCTTTCCTGTGCTGTCAATGTACAGATACTTTGCTTTAGTATGGTCGTATGGCGTAACCATTTCCGGGATTCGTCTGTTTTGCCAGTTTAAATACAGCGCTTGCCCAATACTATCGTACTGCACCTGCACTATCCGGCCATCATATAACTGCATAAGCTTGGGCCATGGCTGGCCAGGCGGCGACGGCTCAGGTTGCGCCACAACAGAATTAAAGAAAAAAAAGAAAACCACTGTGATACAGTGTTTGACCTTTTTATAGAAGTAATCAGATATTAACGCTGAGTGAAACAGTTCTTATTTTTAATAGTCTAATTTAAGAAAATTCTTTAGTGAGATCTTGCTCTAATGTCAAACATAAGCTGCGGCCATTTTTACAAACAAAAAGCATTAATAAACTTGCTTACCCCTTTGTTATCGTAAAATGAGTGGCTTCCTCACCGGCCGTTCTCACTGCTTTATTAAATCCCAAATTAACCATGTCAATGCCTGAGAATAAATTTTCTCCCGAACCCAGAAAAACCGGTGCCAATGAAATTTCCAGCTCATCAATATAACCCGCTTGCAAAAACTGGCGAATGGTTGAAACGCCCCCTCCAATCACGATGTCTTTTCCTTGTGCAACTTTTTTTGCTTCCACCAGGGCCGATTTAATTCCGCCGGTAATAAAATGAAAGGTTGTTCCGCCTTCCATTTCGATTAATTTTCTTTCGTGATGCGTTAAAACAAAAACCGGCACATGAAATGGCGGATTTTCGCCCCACCACCCTTTCCATTCATCATCTTTCCAGTTGCCACGAATAGGTCCAAACATATTTCTTCCCATAATTACTGCGCCTACATTTTCAAATGTTCTATTCATCACATCGTTGTCAATCCCCTCTTTCCCGCCACTCTCACCAATCATTGTTTTAAACATTTTTGTTGGAAAAGCCCACTGGTGAAGTTCCATACCTCTTATACCCAACGGATTTTCTTTACTTTGATTGATTCCTGCTCCAAATCCATCCAAAGAGATTGAAAAATGTTTCACTATAACCTTGCTCATATTATTCTGTAGTTTTTTTAAAGGTAATGAATCCGGGCTCTGGCTCAAAATGTTTTATTCTAACAGCTACTTTGCGATTATAAATTTGCCGGTCTTTATCTCATTAGTTTGAGATTGCAGACTATACAAGTATACGCCAGCACTTAAATTTGTATTATCCAAGCTAAATTTAAGTACCCCTTTTGCGATCTTTTCCGATCGTACAATTTGCCCGGCTGAGTTATAAATCATCAACGAGTAATTTTCGGTATTGCCCGGAAGGTCAAATTGAAAGGTTGTAAGGCCCGCCGAGGGATTTGGATATACTTTCACAAAATGGCCGGTGTTTTTTGACTCTATCAGGTTGACAGGCACGCTGCCGCATAAACCATATACATCCACAGTCATAAAACCGGTTGGAGAATCTTTCATAAGAAACAGTTTTGCCCCTGCAGAGGAGTTAGTAATAGGCCGTATGTCTTCCCAACCACCCAAACAGCCAAAACAATATGGTGCTATCGTACTGTCCTTTTGAAAGAGTAACGTGCCGTCCTCTCTATAAATATAAAAGTTACGCGCACCATTCTGCGGCAGGATGGCATATTCGATTTGAGTACTATCACAATCAAACAACGTGCGCGTAACATAGCCAATGTTATGCTCTGCCTCACTGATAAGCGTTACAGGAACATTAACGGTTAAAAACGGCGTATGATTGAGGTTGAACAGCTTCAACTGGTTACTGGCATAATCTACATATTCGTATTTATATTCATTCGTTGAAATATTCGTTAAGAGCAACCTGCTAACCGAAAGGCTGTTTGGACCCGGGTAAGAGCTTTCATACGTAATCTGACCGAAGATGTTCGATGAATAAATACTGGCGTTTAATAACGCAAAAAGCAATTTAGTTTTTCTCATGGCATTTTGTGTGTTGTTAAAATTCAAATTAAATAAGTGCCTAGTGCATAAATCATATGATAACTTCCAGGAAGAAAGTCAGTGCCTGTGATTTTCCAGAGGTGTGATTCTAAAAGGCGAATGAGCTGATACTTCCCGATATCCTACCCCACCTTTAAAGGTATACATAAATCTCGATGCCGCGATGAAAGATTATAGCTGGTCATATTATGTTGATATATGGTGGAAATGAATCCGAACCGTTGCTGCTGGTTATCGAAAGGCTATTCATGAAGAACAAAACCGGCAAGCCCAATCTACTACATCCGATTGGCGTTGCAAACTTCCTGCGTTATTAGAAATCGGCAGCTGATCCATTTCCGGGAAAATAACTGTCAATAACCGATTGTCTCACTGTTCTTAAATCTAATATGGAAAGCTCAAAACTGAAATATTTAGTAAATTAGCTTTTCCATGGAGATTAAACATAGTATCTGCTAATTAAGAAAAATTAAATGAATACGTTACGATATAGTTTTCTGCTGCTAATACTCATGTTAAGATTAAAAACATTTAGCCAAAATACGGTTCCGCAACACTTAAATGTGAAGGAAAAAATAGGTTGGATACCCTTTGATAAAGGTTTAGACGATTCAAACTTCAAGGTATGCGATGAATTGAACATAGAGGAGTATTACCAGGTCAACCCATCATACGGAGAAGGCATGCCAAGTATCAGGAAATACATCTCTGCTCATCAACAGTTACTGGAAGCACTTTGTGAAAAAGACGGATATGTAATTGTACGGTTTGTGATTAATTGCCAGGGGCAAACCGACCGTTACAGGGCTAAATTCATGTCGTTGAATTATACAGATGAAAATAGCATAAATGTAGAATTGCAAAAAAAAATGATTCAGTTGGTACGTAACATGGGGAATTGGACCCCCGGTAAATACGATGGTAAAACGTACGATTGTTATCAACATCTGAAATTCCTTTTTAAAAATTCCAAACTCGTTGATGTGTTGTTTTAGATGATTAGAAAATGTTTCATAACGTGGGGGAACCTTTTTATTATTAGTCTCACTTTTATAATATCCTGCAACGTGCCCGCACAAAATAAACAGCCTATAGAAATAACACAAAAGCTCCTGGACTCCCTGTCGGCATACTCCCAACTTACCTTGCAAAGCGATTTGTATTACCAATTGGTTTTGGAAAAATATCCCGATACGCATGAAGCATACATGAGCCGTTCGGTTCCTTACAATAAAACGGGCGAACATGCCACCGGTTTTGCTATGCTCAACAGGGCGGTGGAATTGGCCCCCATACTAAACCTTGGCTACCGTGCTTTTGTAAAACTGTATATGATGCACGATTATGAAGGGGCCTTGCAGGACTGCCTGCGGTTGGATTCGTTGACCTCTTATGCCAAACCCGGCGTGTGGGGCGAGGATATGGACATGGTGACAGGGTTGTGCTACCTGCAATTAAATAATTTGCCGAAGGCTCGTTTGCGTTTCACAAATTCAATAAACAAGGTCACACAAAAAAGTGGAAAACAATGGAATTCGCCGCGCGTTTTTTTGTATCTCGGAATTACGCTTATGAAAGAAAAAGCGTATTCACAAGCCACTCAGGTTTTAGATGAATTAATACAACTGAACCCAAATTATTCTGAAGCTTATTATTATAAAGCGCAATGTTATAGTTGCCTAAAAGATTTAAAAAATGCCGGAGCAACTATGGAAAAGTGCAGACAGGTCTTTCAAAAGTATGGTGCTGAAAGAAATACTTATTTTGAAATGCCCTATCAAATCTATCTATCCATGCTATCCGGTTTATATAAACCTTTCTAAATCATAGCTACACCTCTGACGTATCAAGGTTTTTAGCAGAAATGAAAAACAGGGTTTCTCAAAATTTAATTAAAAAGTCGGGTTTAGTGCCCCGAGTATAAACGGCAGCCATTCTGCAAATAAACAAAAAAGCAGAGAAAACCTCTGCTTTTGTACCCATAGTGGGAATGAATCCGAACCGCTGCTTTCTGCTATTCAAAAAATAGTAGAAAGTAAATCTCTTTAACTTAAATTTTTGATCATAGCATAGAGAATTCGTGATTGTTCGTCAGCGTTTTTTAAATAGCTTTCAAACAGATCTTTATTAATTATTTCGCTGTCATGAAGAATATCCATTATGGCAACACATTCAAAAACGGATGCTCTGGCTGTTGTAAAATAGTTTCTTCTATCAGGTTTTGAAAATTTTCCCGAGCCTTCTGCAATATTTAAAATTATACTAAAAGAAGTCCTGCCGAGTTGATTTTTCACATAATTATCCAGTTTATTGTTAAGTATTAAGTTTTTACAAGTTAGATGAAATACCTTAGCTTTTTATACACTTCAAGATTTTGGAATTCAAACATTTTGCAAAATTAGGAGAAACAGAATGAAAATGAAGAAAAATCAGAAGAGTAACGCCGCTCTCGCTCTGTTTCTCATTCTGATTTTGTACCCGCAGCGGGAAGGAATCCGACCCGCTTTTCAAAACCATTGAAAAATTGACAAGAAAAAGGACATAAATGGACTTTTATTTTTTCGAAAACTCAAAACCGCTATAATACATATTGCCATTGTCGAGAATTCTGACCGTTGAACCGGATTCTTCGCCTATGCCTCCAATTACTGCTACTTTATCTGATAAGACATCCAGATAATACCTCTCGTTCATGTCTTCGGTCTTACCTTTAATCTTCATTGCGATGAATCCCTTGTCCAGATATAATTTCAATTGCATGCCTTCAGAAACCAGAACCGGGAGAGTTTTACGGTTGTAGCTGATACCGGTAATTACATAACTCCCGATTTTTTTTCTCCAGTTTGCAGGCAAGTCAGCCGGTTTAGTCCTCTTGGACAGATATTTTTCTATGTCGAGCCTTTTGTTGATACTCTTTATGTAAACTTCATTATTCACCTTTACGAATGTATATTCTTCGTTTAATTTCCTAATTGGGATAAAACCAAATAAAAATATCTTTCCCGTATAGTGTCCGGGTTCGGATTTTTTTTGTTTAAGCACAAACTTAGCCATACCATACCGCGTGTTTATCTTTTTTTCGTTCTTTACATTCACCAGAACCTCACCCAGGTTATACTGCCCCTTTATTTCGTCTGCCTGAGGGATACTTTCCATGTTGGTATTATTCACTTTTTCTTTGTACTTGCTGCCAAGACGTTGCACTTTCGCTTCTTTAAGGTATATACTTAATAACTGGTATTTATTATTGCCAAACAAAAGATTTCCTCCATTATCTGTATTGGTAAGTATAACCGTACCTATATTCAGTTCGGGAATGAACTGAAAGTCGGACATAAAAACAATTGAACCGCCGCTGTGTCCGACAGTGCTGATTATACCGCTGTCTTTTCCCGCTTTTATCCAAAATTTTTTATTGCATAACCCGTATCCGTAATTTTCTGTGCTGCTCAACAAGATATCCCGGGTATGATCTTCCTGCATGTCATTAACAGAAGCGGCAGAAACGATTTGTTTACCCTTGTAGCTTCCATGATTCAGATACATGAGCAGATAATGCGCCATGTCAATACTGGAACTATGAACCATTCCGGCCCCTGCATCTCTGATTAGCGGTTCGTTAAGCTCCTTATTCATGAAATATCCTTTTGAAAAATCCTTTACTAAATTTGCATCGGGTTCTACAAAACTCGAGTGCATTTCCAGCGGTGTGAAAATATTGTCTTTTAAATAATTGCTGTAACTGGTTTTTCCGGCACGGGCAACTACTTCACCCAGCAGACCGTATGCAACATTGGAGTACGAGTGCATGTAACGCTGCGGCGCAATGGTGGTGTGCTTATTCAGCTCGCCTATCAGCCATTTCATGTCTGGTGGAGAATCGCTGAACGCCCCATTGTATATATCACAGGGCAGACCGGATACATGACACATCATATCGTTCAGGCGGATCGGGTTATTATCGCCAAAACGACTTTCGATATTTAATTCAGGCAAATAATCTTTAACGGAATTGTTTATTTTCAACTTTCCTCGTTCCTGCAATTGTAGGATTGAAAGTGAAGTAAATGACTTCGTGCAGGATCCTATCCTGTAAATGGTTTTATCCGTTGCCGGGATTCTATTTTCCCTGTCAGCAAAACCATAACCGGCACTATATACAATCTCACCATTATCCACAATAGCAAGGCTTAGACCTATTACTTTATATTTTTCTATAAGGGTATTATACGTACTGTCTATAACTTTTTTTGTCCGTTCACTGATCCTATTGTACTGCTGACTATAGACAGGATAAAAAAAAGTAAAGGTGATGATACAAAGCGCCCATTTTCTTTTCAACATACTCAAAAAAAACTCCGGAAAGTTTGAAAGCCGCTTACTACTAAGATTATTAAGTAAATCCATTTTCTAATGTGTAATTTTTATTGCCATAAAATATCTGGTGGTAAATTACTCCAAATAACCATTCAGAGTTGTTATTCAAATGTTAACGGTATTATTGCTAAACTTAAAAAGGTATTGTTTTTGTATCTGTTTTGAAAGGGAAATATAGACGGATATGAATTTGAAAACGAGTTTTATTATCGTTTGATACAAATGTTTCAGGCTAACCTATCAAACTAAAAAGCCGCTGAAAATCAGCGGCTTTTTAGTTTCCGTACCCGCAGTGGGAATGAATCCGAACCGTTGCTTTCTGTTATTCAAAAAATCATAGAAAGTCAACTTTATTAGCTTAGATTTTTGATCATAGCGTAAAGAATCCGTGATAATTCATCAGCATTTTTTAAATAGCTTTCGAATAATTCTTTAGTGATTACTTTTGCATCATTAAGTATGTCTAGTATAGCAACGCATTCAAAGACTGAGGCTCTTGCTGTCGTAAAGTAATTTTTTCTATCCGGCTTTGAGAATTTCCCTGATCCTTCGGCGATATTCAAAATAATGCTAAATGATGCCCTTCCTAATTGATCTTTTACATAATTATCAAGTTTATTAGCAAGGATAATAGATTTACAATCAAGATGAAATGCTTTGGCTTTCTTATAGACTTCTAGATTTTGGAATTCAAACATTCAGCAATTTAATGAGAAACAGAATGAGAATGAAGAAAAATCAGAGCAGAAACGCCGCTCTCGTTCTGTTTCTCACTCTGATTTTGTACCCAGTGCCGGGGTCGAACCGGCACAACAGTGAAGTTACTGGTGTTTGAGACCAGCGCGTCTACCAATTCCGCCAACTGGGCATCTGGTAATTGGGACGCAAATCTAATCTTTGTTTTACAATATTGCAAGGGAGAGCATAAAAAAAGCCCCCCGTTGCCGGGAGGCTTATGCTCGTATCACACAGGCGCATCAATGCACCACGCTTACTTTCTGGGTAAAGAGCCGATCGCCGCTTTGGTATTGTATAAAATAAATGCCATTGGCCCAGCTCCTGGTATCAACGCTTTCGGTAAACAAGCCTTCTTTTTTACCACAGGCAATCACCTGAACCTGCCTGCCCGATGCATCAAGAATGCTGATCTGGCCGGTAACACCCGGGGCCGATGGCTGGCAGCTCAGCATTAGCAAATCGTTGCTCGGATTTGGATAAGCCATCAGGTAATTTATCTTATCGTGCCCTACTTCGGCAATACCGGTAGCCTGCCGGGTGGCCACTTCTGTAAATGGCGAGGTTACCGGCACATCCACATCAAACACAGTGTTGCAGCTGTGGAAGGTGTCAAAGTTATCGTCGCTCATCATGCGCAGCCGGTACTGGAAGCTGATGGGCGCTGACGGCAGCGTACCCGAAAAATTAAAGCGCAGGCCGGCCATCTCGAGGAGCATCTCCTGGGTAAACGACACATTTTGAATGCAGCCGCCATTGCCATTGGTGATGGTAATCACACCCGGATTATTTGGAGCATACGCCACATTGCTGCCAGTAAATCCGCCGCTGCTCCAGGCATTCCAGATACCATCGGTCACCACAAGATCAATGGACCCAAAGTTATTGAAAGTTTGCAGTACCAGCGGATTGGGGATCAGATCCACACACAGCTTACGCTTGGCAGGGAAAGTGATCTGCGGGTTCAGAAAACCAGGATCGGTTATCACCGTGCCCACACCGTGATCCCATCCTCCATTGCCGTGGCTGATAATAAAATTCTTATCATCGTATAAATACGTGTTGCGCAAGGCCACATTGTTGTTGTTAAGGTGATAATCGCGGATGTCGTTAGGGCCGCTCTGCTCCCAGATAATAGGATCGAGCTTGGAATTATTAGGACTCGGATTATCAATGCGCCCCAACAGGCACAACACAGGATGGCCGTTATTGATGTGCACGCCCTGGCTGGTGGTTACATCTGCCGGATCGGGTGGAAACCAGTCGGCAGAGGCCGTATAGGCGCCGCCGGCCGGAATAATTGGAAGCAGGATAGGCTGCGAGATATTGCTGGTGCCACCCGACAGACCGTAAGGATCGGCAAACGACACATTGCTTACCGTAATCTCGGAGCCCAGCGGGAACGGCAGGCCGCTTACCGCACCAATGGCGCCATTGCTTACCAGGTCTAATATCCAGTCGTGTTTCCAGTACTCATTGGTGCGGTTAAGGGTCCAGTATAGCCGCAGCGGCACATCTTTGTCGGAAGCCGTGCAGCCCACGTTGCGCACGGTGGCAAACAGCCGGTTGCTGTTGGCGGCCACGGTTATATGGTCGGGATTAGCGTGAACAGGGCTGGGCGTGCTTCCCGGTGTTACAATATTGTTCCACAGGTCGGGGCTGTGATCAATGTCTTCCGTGGTCCAGATAATGGCCGAAGGTTCGTAGCCTTTGTCTGCCGCAAAATCTTTCAGCATCAGATCGTACGACCCTTTTTTATAATGCATGCGAATGGAGCTTTCCTTCCACACGCCGTAAGCGGTGTATACCAGCTTAATGCGGTAATAGTGGCCGGTAACAAGGTTGATAGTGCCCTGCGAGCCCTGGCCCGTAAAAGAGCTGATGTTGAACCCGCCCGATCCTGTCATCTGCGAAATTTCGGGGGAAGTAAGCGCCCGGTAATATTCGGGGCCAATGGTATTGTTGCCTCCCCACGAATTATAGGTAAAGCCATCCACTTCCCACACCGAAAGCACAAAATCGCTAATGCCGCAATTGACGGATGGATTGAGGAACACCCTTGCCCCAAAACCGGCCTTGTAGCCGGTGAGGTTACAATCCTGAAATACATTGGCAGGATCGGATTGGCCGTTCATTGTAAATACGGGAGCCTTGCCTATGGTCATCGTCACCTGGTTCGACATAATATCCGCGCCTTCGGACGAGCCGTTGCTGTCATCCGGCGGTGCGGGGTCGATATCGCTGTCTTCTGTTCTGTAAATGTTGCTGACCTGGTGTGTATAATGGGTTTTGATATAGTAGGTACCTTCCTGCATGGGCGACCCAAAGCTGCCGCTAAGCCCATTGGTGGCGGCACCCGAGCTTGCATCGCCCCAAGTAATGTTAGCGCCGGGCTCAAATTCATAAATCATCACCGCCTTGGTTGTATTTGCCTGTGAACCGGGATTAGGCACATTGCAGTATATAATCTGCTGGCCGATAAAAATATCGCCGCCGGCATTCACCTTATACAATTTCACAGCCATCTGGTCGATGACGGTTGTTTTTTGCTGCCATTGTGTGCTTCCTCCCGGAATGTTGAACCAATTGGTTTGACTGCTGGTAAGGGTTTGCGAGGATCTAAACTCTACGTGCTTCTGGTCGATTCCGCTACAGGAAATAAACGAGGTGGTGCCTCCCAGAAAGCCCGTGCTGGTAAAATAGCCCTGGGCGTTTGCGCCAAGGCTGCCTACCGCCAGGCTGGCCGCTAGCAGCACTGCCAGGCCCGGTCTTCGGTTTTTTAATTTCATCGTTTTCATAAAAATTTGATTAAAGGTTTGGTAATAGGGATTGCCGGTCAATCACACAACGCGTTATACCAAAGATGGAACCGGCGGGCCTCTTTTGCCAAGCCTAAATGAGAAATTAAGGTATTCGGCTGAGATTTTACAGCGCCTGACTTAGAAATTATCTGCCTAGTCCATGCCCATGAGCTGGAGCAGCCTTTCTTTTTTGCTGGCCGAAACATTCAGCGTTTCACCACCTTCAAGCGCAATGGAACCGCTTTTTCCTTTTATAAAGCGGTTTATTTTTTTAAGATTAACCAGGCATGAGTTGCTTACGCGGTAAAAGCCATTTCCCGCCAGCAGCTCCTCGTAATACCCCAGGTTTTTAGACGACACTAAGCGTTGTCGGCCTTCGCTGAAAATGGTGGTGTAATTATTATCACTTTCGAGGTAGGTAATTTTATCAATGGGTATAAAGCTTACTTCATTAAGTGTGGCCACAGCCAGCTTATTAAACAGATTCTGACGATCCAGCTGGTGTTTAAAATTATCGAGCATGCGCTGTCTCTTGGCATTGTCTTCCTTCAGAAATTTGTCTACCGCATGTTGCAGCTCGCCCGATTCTACCGGCTTGAGCAGGTAATCCAGCGCCGAAAATTTAATGGCCTTAAGGGCAAAGTGATCAAAAGCCGTGGTAAAAATAATTTTGAAAGGAATGTGTTGTAGCTGCTGCAGCAGTAAAAATCCATCGCCGCCGGGCATTTGTATATCAAGAAACAACAGGTCGATCTGTTGCCGGTGCTTATTTACTACGGCCAGCCCTTTCTCAACTGACTGTGCCGTATCCAGCAGCACCATTTCTGTATGCGTGTTTTGCAGCATAATCCACAACAGCTCAATGCACCCGGGCTCATCGTCGATAATGATAATATTTATTTTACTCATAATACAATAGGTATGGCCAGCTCCACCCGCGTGCCGTTGGCATTTCCGCTCCTGTCAAACAGGTCAATAATTCTTACCGGCATGTGCCCGTGCGTGCGGCCCATTAATAAACGCAGGCGCTCCTCGGTATATTTTATGCCGGTCGACTCTTTTCTTTTATGCGAACGCGCCTGCTCTTGCATAACCTGGTCGCGGCCCACTCCATCGTCTTCCACTGCCACAAACACCATCCCGTTACGCTTTTCAAATTCAAGCTTCAGCTTAACGGCTCCTTCCCTGCCAGCCAGGCCGTACTTAATGGCGTTCTCAATAAAAGGCTGAATCACCAGCGGCGGTATGCTGGTATTGCTTATGTTAAGCGCCCTGTCTATCATCAAATCCAGCTGCAGCTCTTTTTCAAAACGCAGCTGCTCAAGGGCCACGTAGGTTTTTAAAAACTCAAGCTCCTCTTCCAGGGTAATCTCCTGCTTGTCCGAATAGCTCATGATCCAGCGCACCAACTGGGCAAATTTGCCAATATACGTAATGGCCTCCGGCGATTTGTTCTTATAAATAAACAGCTGCAGCGAGCTGAGTGTATTAAAAATAAAATGCGGGTTCATGTGCAAACGTATGGCGCGGAGCTCGCTTTCAAGCATGCGTCGCCGCACTTCATTTTTACGCCTGGCGCTTCGCATCAGCAGCCAGCCGGTGCCAAACATCAGAAAAAATGAGGCAAACAGCACCACAGCGTAAAATGCCTGCGACTGATACCAGCGCGGCTGTATCACAAAACAAAGGACAATAGGGGCAGACCATTGGCTGTTGTATTTTTTGGCTGACAAAAAAAACGTATAGCTGCCGGGCTTCAGATCGTAAAACTCCACTTCCTCCTGCCCGGTTTCCTGCCAGGCATGGTTTTGCAGGCGATAGCGGTAGCGGAGCGAGGGCCTGGCTTCAAAAGCAATGGCAAAATAAGACAGTCTCACAAGGCCATCGTGGTAGTCAAATTCAGTATTACCGGCTCCATAATTGTGATTATTGGATGAGATGCCCCGGATGTACACGGTGGGTGGGGCCGACACCGTGCGGTATTGCCTCATGTCGAGCACCGACACACCTGAAGGGCCTGCCATGTATACCTTGTTATTGTACAGGCAAAGATCTCTCACCTCGTTATCTACCAGCACATCACCCGAAGTAAGGCGCAGCACCTCGCCATAGGTAGTGGCATCAAAAACGCTTAGTCCCCGGTTGGTAGCCACCCACACCCGATTGTTTCCATCAAACACAAGCTTTTTGCACATATTGCCTGCAATGGCGCAGGTACCCGAATGCAGGTGCCGCTTGAGCCTGTTATTTTTAAATATAAAAATGCCGTTGCCATTGGTGGCCAGCCAAAGCTCGCCGTTTACATAACAAAGGTCCTGCAGGTTGGATCTGAACAGTTTGTGTCCCGCCACGGCAGTTATATTGCCCTGTTGCTGCCAGTAAAGATTTTGGATGGAGGTGAACCAACAGCAGCCGGCATTACCTGCAGCCACGGCTATCAGTTTTTCAGGAACCTGCCCATCGGGCCCGTAAATTGTTTGCTGCAATGTATCCTTCAGCCGCAGCAGCTCACAACGGGCGGCCAGCCACAACCCGCCGCCGCTGGTATCCATATCGCTATAGCCCACCTCTATGTCGCGACCCCTTACCAGGTTCTTCTTTTGATTGGTGCTGAGATCGTAAACATAAGGCGTATAGTCGTTCCCAATAAACACCTTGCTTGCCGACAACCAGGCCAGGCTCTTGATGCGGGTGCGCGCCTGCTCTTTAAAGCGAAAGCGGCGGATGATCTTTCCTGCCGAGTCAATCCAGAAATCGCCGTAAAAGGTACCAACGGCCAGCATGGTGCCGCCCGGATCAGGACACAGCGCAGTTACCGACAGCCCCGGCAGGTGCGTAACGCCGGCGCCCGTGGGTGAAAGATAAAACACGCCTTCTGACAGGGTGGTGGCCCACACCCCCCCTTCGTTGTCGCAAATTACCGACGACACGGTAAGATGATCTAAAAACTGTTTGTAAGCGCCGGTAAAACCTTTGTTCTTAAAATCATTCACCAGAAACAGGCCTTTGCGGCCACAGGCGAGCCAAAGATCGCTGCCCGAAAAGGTAAAGCTGATAAACGAATCTTCCGGTTTCAAACCAAGTGCCTGTAAGTTGAGAAGCGTTAGCGCCGAATCGTTGCGCAGGCAATAAAGGCCATAATAGGTGATAAAATAAAGACTGTTGCCCGGCCCTTTCTGCCAGCAAGGGTTGCCAAGGTCGCCCGACCTGGCAGCAGCAGCGCCCTGCAGTCTTTTACCGGTGCCCTTCTTAAGATCGCACTGAAAAAGCGTATCGCCGGTATATTCAAGGTAGCTGGCTTTTCCGCCGGCACGTACCAGCATTTTTTCACGAAAAAAATCGTTCCTGCCCTTATGCCCCGTAATCTGTTTTCCATCGTATCGGTAAATCTGCGGCAGCAGCGATTTGGTAAACCAGATATTTCCATCGGCATCTTCCATCAGCTCGCGAATGAGGCGCCTGGGCTCAGCCCCGTAGCGCATCCCGGGCTCCAGGCGCTCGTTTATAAAATCAGAGCCGTTGTAATAACACAACTTGCCATTGTAGCTCGCAAACCAAATGCGCCCCCGGCTGTCTTCCATACACCTGAAGTTTTCGTTATCGGCCAGGCCGTCTTTTATAGTGAACAGTTCAAAGTTGCGTCCGTCAAAACGGTTTACGCCGGCTTCGGTGCAAAACCAGATAAAGCCCTTTGTGTCCTGCATGGCATAGTACACCATGCTGTTGGCAAGACCATCGTTTACAGTGTAATTCCTGAATCGGGGTGCCTGTCCCATCAGCGCTGGAACAATAAAAAATAAAAGTGCTGGCAATAACTTTTTCATACGCAGTAAGGTTGCGGTGCTTCTTAGTGCTACGTAAAAAAGAATGGGGTGCCGTCAGTCTTGATCTGGTAGAAAAGGGGCTTCGACTATGATGTTAAATGATAAGAGTTTGGCATGTGTTGCAAGGTTCGTTAGTCCTAATATACTAAAAAACAAGCAGGATTGCCAAGCCTCCTGACAGAAATCCAAGGGAACGCAAATTGTTAACAGTTGTGCCGGTTAACCAAATAAAAACAGATGCCAATGATGGTTTTGTAACTATAAAAGAATTAACTGATAATAAAGCGCTGCCGGCGATTCAACCCCTTTGCCCGCAGCTAGCTTTTAATCACTTTATAACTGATCCATTGCCCCGCGTCAAAAATCTGCAGAATGTAAAATCCTTTAGGCATTAACTCTGTGTTTATTTCCACAGTTTGGCTTAATGTGCCTTCTCTGTGCAAGCTGCCATTTACATCTATTAATTTATAGCGGCCTTCCTTTTTTCCTTCATTGGCAATTATCAACGTGGCGTTAAAAGGATTGGGATATATTTTTAATGCCGGAGTCGCTAATTCATTCGCCGATGTGGCACACAGGTTGGCCACCACTTCGCCACAGGCAGTTCCGCCACAACCGTTGGCATCGGTATAAACGTAATCGAACGAGTAAGTGCCGGCGCCGGGCGGTGTAATCATAGTGCCGTTAATGTATTGGCCGCTCAAAACACCCCCGGCCGGCAGGGCGGTTATGGTTGAGCTTTGCCCCATACAGATATTTTCGGGTGCGGCAAACACACTCACGCAGGGATCGGGGAAAATGGTAAAGCTGGCCGATGTATTGGCGGTGCAGGTAGTGGCAGGGTCTGTGTAAAAATAACTCAGCGTGTGCGTTCCGATGCCCATGATGGCCGAAGAATAAGTGGCAGGCGAAATAATTCCGCCGGGAGGCGACGGATTAACTGCAACCATGGTAGCACTGCCCGAACACATGGAAGGATTAAGCACCGTGAGCGAAGCCGTGGGTGATGAATAAATTCCAATGGCGATGGACGCCGTGGCCACACAGTTATATTGCCAGTCTGTTTCGCTCACCATATACACCGTAGGCACCGATGGGGTAACCACCACCGTAGCCGTATTTTCGGGCGGCTGCGTGCTCCATGTAAAATTATTTGCCGACCCCGAAGCCGTTAAAAGCATGCCGCCTCCCGGGCATATGGAATTGGACCAGGCCGATATAGCCACAGTGGGTTGCGGCGCCAGGTAAATAAGGCGTGTGATCCAGGTGCTGCAGGCGCTATTGGCGCTGTAACCATAAACCGTATAGGTGGTGGATGAAGCCGTGGGTGCAACCACCGCCACCGAGCCCGTTTGGCCCGAGCTCCACGAATACGACGCCGCACCGGTAACGCTCAGCGTAACCGGCACACCCGGGCAAACTATTTGCGAGGGCATATAGTTAAGGGTGGGCTGGGCCACCACATTTACCGGCAAAACAACGGTTTGGGAAGGACAGCCAAAACTATCGTAGCCGCTTACCGAAATGGTTCCGTTATTGGGATAATTAAACGAGTAGCTTACCGCCGTGTTTGTGCTGATGCCGTATCCGTAATACACATAGGAATTAGCCCCCGTAGCCGTAACCGAAAACGCCTGACCTACACAAAGCTCTGTTTGGCTTGCCGTGGCAGTAATTGTAGGTCCGTAGCTCGGAATAACTGTTATCGTTTTTACTGCATTTAAATAGCCACACAACAGCGAATTGACTTCGAGCGTATAGGTGGTGGTTATTGTAGGCGCTACAACAATGGAGGTTGTATTCACGGTCCCGTTCCAGGTGTAAGTATTGCCGGGTGGCGTAAAGTAAGTAGAAAGCGTAAATGGGGTGGCGGCACCCAGGCAAACGGTATTGTTTGTGCCTGAAAAAAGATTATTGTTCACAACAATGCTACCGGTGTAAGCAGGCTGCTCCACCGAAACGGTAAAATAAGCTGTTGCGCTGCAGCCGTTGGGCCCCGCGCCTGTTACCTGATAGTTATTGGTTACATTCGGCGTCATGGTAAGGCTGCTGCCCGTGCCAAGCGTAGGCCCAAACCATCCACCGGCCCAGGTGTAAGTGTTGGCGCCGGTAACGGCAAGAGCAAGCGTTTGGCCGGCGCATACAGCCGGCGCAGTAGGTGTTATAGCCAGGGTTGGTCCCGGCAGCATGTTAACGGTAATTACAGACGAGGCGCTGGCACAGTTTACCGTATTGGTGGCCAGCACGGTAAAGCTGTTGGCGGTGCTATTGAGCATCACCGGACCCGTGCCGCTTGTATTGGCATTAAATGTGGTGCTGATAAATGTATAGTTTGGCGCACCGGTGCAGTTTATTGTAAAAATGGCATCGGCACAGGCAGCTGTTGGCGCATTAACTGCCAGCGTGAAGGGAATAACAGGCTTTACAAACACCTGCACCGTTTTTGTAAGTATCGTGCCGCAGGCGGTAGTGGCATTTACGGTATACACCGTTGTTACCAGCGGCTTCAGGTATTGCGCGGCGGCTGTCACACTGTTGCTCCAGGCATATGAGCTGATAGCATTTCCCCAGGCCCAGGCATAAACCGAATCGCCGGGGCAGATGCTGGCATTTGCAATTGCCGAAAGCGTGGGCACCGCGTTATTAGTGGTTAAGGTGGCCGAAGCCGAAGATGCCACCACGCAATTATTCACATCGCGGCCAATCACATTATATAAAACCATTCCCGCAAGCGTAGGTGTAAGGCTTAAAACACTGCCGGTGTTATTGTTGCTCCAGGTGTAAGTGCTGGCGCCCGAGGCTGTAATGCCAGCCGGGGCGCCAATGCACACAGATTGGGAAAGAGGCGTAACGGTAATCGGGGCTACAGTGTACAACGACAGGCTGAGGGTAGAGCTACCCGTACAATTGGTTCCATTCATTCCCGTCACTGTATAAACCGTTTGTGCCATCGGGCTTCCAAGGGTCAGAATCCCTCCTGCAAAAGGTATAAGACCCGGCAAAACCGAATACGATTGCGCACCTGCCACCGTTGTCGAAAACTGGCTGCTTGGGCAAACAGTGCCACTGCCAGGCGACAACACAACGGTGGGTGTGGTTGTAACATTAATTTTTTGCTGCTGCACGCAATTATTGGCCGCATTATTCATGATGATAAACAAATTGCCCGAATACGGGGTTAAAAACGAGCTGGCCGTGGTTGTATAAGTTTGAAGGTGCGAAAAGCAGGAATACGACGCGGCCCCGGGGGGCAGAATGATGGAAGAGCCGCCGGAGCTGCACACGCTGCTGGTGTTCTGCCCAAAAATATAGCTGCTGCTGTTGAGCGAATAATTATAGCCTAAACCGCCAACAGGTGCGGGCTCAAAGGCGGCGTCAAAATAACCGTAACCGCAGTGCCCAACAAATTTGCAGTCAGCCATGGTAATGCGCAGCGAAACGGTGGAGTTAAGGTAAGCTGAAAAATCAAAACAATGCACACGCCAATTGGTAGCCGAAAGTGTGGTTAACGTAGGGCTCAAAATGGTTTGGCCCACGCAGGTGCCTTCCTGGGCCTGCGTAAAATACTCACTCATGCCCGCGGTGCTGTTGCAGTTAAATACTTCTATCTTAAAAAATGGATTGTCTACGCAGTCGTGGCCGGCTGTTTCAAACACAAGGGCAAAGGCCGCTTTTAAAAACCGGGTTTGAGGAGTAACCCTGAATTTGGTTTCCAGTATCACAGCCCCGGCAGAAGGCACATTGTCGTTTAAGCGGGCCACCACGCTGCCGCCCAGCGGCGAGGTAAGCAAATAACCCGTAGCAGGATCGGTTCCCCCCGAAACGAGTGTTGCCACCGGCGCTGCCTGCCCTATGGCCAGCGAATCGTAATTCACAGAGCCGCCCAGGTTAAGCGCACCCATCATGCTCCAGCCGCTAAAGCTGCCTTGCTCAAAACCAATATTCAATACATTATTCTGGCTGCAGCTCACACTGCTTTGTTTATTCATTCCATACAAAGAAGCCGTTCCCGCAGTATTCCGGTGTTTCAATTCAAAATAATTCTGACCCTCTTTCGGGCTCAGGTTATTCTTTTTTACAAAATCAGCCTGTGTTTTCAATCCGGCCGGGTTGTTTTGCGAGCGGAGAAACGAAGTAAATAACAATAAAACACTCGCGAATAGTGGGATTTTACGCATCCGCCAAAGATAAGCCATTTATCCAATATGCAGGGTCGTAGCGGCTGGTATCATGCAAATAGCGGGCGGCGCTATCCAAAAACCCACTTTGAATTACCGTTTTAACTGTAAAATAAAAAAATTTAATACCACATGTCCAATTTCCTTCACCCGGTTTGTTTACAGGTATAATTCAATCAATAATCATTAAAAACAAACAGGATGAGAAAACTGACCGTATTTAACTTTATAACCCTGAACGGGTATTTTGAAGGACCGCAAAAAGGCGACACCAGCTGGCATAAGCACGGCGCAGAAGAAAGCGATTATGCCTTAAATATGCTTAAATTAAGCCATACTCTGCTTTTTGGGCGCGTTACTTACAACCACATGAAAAGCTACTGGCCCACGCAAATGGCGGCGCAGCAAATGCCCGAAATGGCAAATGGCATGAACAGCGCCGAAAAGATCGTGTTTTCGAACACGCTGAAAAAAGCAGACTGGAACAATACGCGGGTAATGAGCGGCAACATTGTAAAAGAAATCGAAAAGCTCAGGCAAACACCCGGCCGCGATATGACCATATTGGGAAGCGGCAGCATTGTAAGTCTGTTTGCCGAAAAAGGCCTGGTGGATGAATACAGGATCATGCTCGACCCGGTGGCCCTTGGCAGCGGAACCCCCATTTTTAAAGACATAAAAAATGAGCTGAGCCTGAAGCTTACTAATGTGCAGCAATTTAAAACCGGTGTGGTGCTGCTCGAATACGTACGCACCAAATAACTTATCAGTATATTTAATGCAGTGTTTGCAAACAATGTGGAATTTTTAAATAAAAGTGTGCCAAACTGTTCGCCAATTATAGTGTTTGGGCGTTGCCGCGAGGTTCAGCCTTCAAATTATTTTTCAGCTTCACTCGCGGCCGGGCTTTCGCTGCAAGTCCTCGCCCCAATAATTATTGGGGCTGCTGGCTTTCCGCTCTATCCCTAACGTAAAACCGCAAAAATCACGCAGCATGATACCAGTGGTTATTAATTCCAACATTATTCTGATACATCATAATATTCAATTATTAAAAATAAACCATCATGGATGAATATCTGATCCTCATGCGGCTCGACCTGCTTACCAAAAGCGCACAGCCCTCACCCGAACAAATGCAGGTGTATATGCAACAATACCAGGACTGGGTGGCCGGCATAGTGGCCGCCCAACAGTTTGTGGGCGGCAAGGGTCTTGCCACCGAAGGCAGGGTGATAAAGCCGCAGGGCGTTATTACCGATGGGCCCTATGCCGAAATCAAAGAATCGCTGGCCGGCTTTATTATCGTAAAAGCACATAACCTGGACGAGGCCACCGCGCTTGCAAAAAAATGCCCCATTCTAAATGGTGAAGGCAACAGCGTGGAAGTAAGAAAGATCGCCATGGTGCACGAGAATAAATAAATTTTAGAATGGAAAACGGCGATCTGATACCACACCTGTTCAGAACAGAGTACCGGAAAATTGTTTCGGTGCTCTGCAGCCGTTTTGGTTTTGCCCAGATCGAAACTGCCGAGGACATTGCCAGCGATACGTTTTTAACGGCCACCCAATCGTGGGGCCTGGAAGGCGTGCCCGCTCATCCCGTAGCCTGGCTGTATCAGGTGGCAAAAAACAAGGCCCTTAATCACTTGCAGCGCAGCAATACTTTTAAACAAAAAATTGTCCCCGAATTAAAAACTGAACCGTCGGTCGGTGGCGGCGATGACATTGACCTGTCGCCAAAAAACATAGCAGACAGCCAGCTCCAGATGATGTTTGCTATTTGCAACCCGCTTATCCCTGCCGAAGCACAAATAGGCCTTGCGCTGCGCATTCTTTGTGGCTTTGGTATTGATGAGATTGCCGAGGCCTTTTTAAGCAATAAAGAAACCATCAATAAGCGCCTGTTCAGGGCCAAAGAAAAGCTACGCGAAGCCAGGATCCAGATCGCCGTTCCAAACAGCCGCGAAATTGGCGGGCGGCTGGCCATGGTGCTTCATACGGTTTACCTGCTGTTCAGCGAAGGGTATTATTCAACCAATCATAACATAAAGCTGCGCAAAGACCTATGTTTTGAAGCCATGCGCTTGTGCACCCTACTGGTTGAAAACGAGGGCACAGATTTGCCCGAAACCAATGCCCTGATGGCCCTGATGTGTTTTCACGCTTCGCGTTTTGAAGCGCGCCAAAACCGGCAGGGAGACCTTATCCTGTACGATGAGCAGGATGAAGCCAAATGGAACAGGGACCTGATGGCAAAGGGCGCTTATTTTTTAAGCCGGTCTGCCCATGGCAGCCACGCCTCCCGCTATCATCTCGAAGCGGGCATTGCATACTGGAGCACGCAAAAAGAAGAGAGCGGCGAAAAATGGGAAAATATTCTGCAGCTCTACAACCAGCTTCTGTTGGTAGAGTATTCGCCGGCGGCGGCGCTAAACCGCAGCTATGCGCTGGCCAAAGCCCGCGGATATGCTGTAGCCATTACCGAAGCCGAAAAGCTGCAGCTGAACGGCAACCCCTTTTATGAGCTGCTGCTGGGCGAATTATACACGCAAAACGATGCTCAAAAAGCAAAAAGGCACCTCGAAAAAGCACTGGCACTGGCTAAAACAGAGCCTGAACGGGAGGTGATCCGCCATAAAATAAGCCGCTTATAAACTCTGCAGATCCGTTTACCCGCCATTTACCTCCTCCGCCAAACCAGCCACCTACCCGCAGCCACTGTTCACCTAATTCCTCAAAATAAATTTGGTTTGCATTGCAAACTACATTAATTTTGTCGTGTAAATCAAACGTCATGGAACAGGAACAAACATTAAATCCAAGCGAAAGCCTAAGCCTTATCAGCGATGTGATTGGTAAAACCCGCGAAAACATCGGCGAGCACAGCTTTCGTTACCTGCTTTGGGGCTGGGTTATTGGCGCTGCCAGCATCCTGAGCTTTTTATTGCTTAAATACTGGCACTCCCCGCTTTATTTCCTCCCCTTCCCTATTCTGAGCCTGCTGAGCATTGCCTATCTCTATTTTTTCCGGCAAAAAGGCGGCAGGTCCACCGAAACCTATCTCACTCATTTTATCAACCGCATGTGGCTCGTGCTGGGACTCAGTTTTTTCTTGATCGCTTATCTCAGCGTGTCCCAGGGCATCACACCATTCTCATTCACCATTGCCCTGGCCGGTATCGGCACCCTCATCTCGGGCATTGTTATGAAATATAAACCATTGCAGCTGGGCGGCATTCTATTTTTTATATTTGCCGTTATGAGCAGTCACGTTTCGGTTGAATACAAAATCCTGCTGCAGGGTGTTTCTATTTTGCTAGGCAATTTATTGCCGGGTTATTTATTAAAATATTCAACTGCAAAGGGCAGGCTGTAATGGATTATAACGAGCTGGACCCTGTATTGAATACGCCGGTGCGCCTGGCAGTGGTATCGGTGCTTATAAAAGTGAAGCAGGCCGATTTTAATTACCTGATGGAAACCACCAAAACAACGCAGGGCAACCTGAGCCACCAGCTCAAAAAACTGCACGAAGCTGGCTACATTGAAATAGAAAAAACATTTAAAGGCAGCTATCCCCATACCATTTGTAGGATCAGCGCCAAAGGAAAAAAAGCTTTTGAAAAATACGTGAACGACATTAAAAAATACTTACACTTATGAAAACAATATATTTTTTCGCCATTTGGTTTGCAATACAAACTACATTTACAAAAAGAAACAGATTTCTGAAAGCCATCCGGGTGGCGGCCCTGCTGGTGCTGCTGGCGGGCAGCAGCCGGCTGCTGGCGCAAAGCACTGTAAAAGGCGTGGTAACCGATAAAAAGGGCGTGCCCATTGCTTACGCCAGCGTGTTTGTGCAAAATGCGCTGGATGGGGGGCTCACCGACACGCTGGGGGCTTTTTATTTTACCACCACCGCGCAGGGGCGGCAAAGCCTTGTGGCCTCCTTTGTAGGTTACGAACAGGTAACCCAGGCCGTTGACCTCCAAAACAAGGAATACGCCTTTGTGTTTAAGCTGAAGGAAAGCGGCACCACGCTCAACGAAATTGAAATTAACGCCGGCACCATTGATGCCAATAACGAGCGGGCCGTGGCCGTTTTAAGGCCTCTGGATATTGTAACCACCGCCGGTGCCATGAACATGGGCGTAGCCGGCGCCATTCAAACCCTGCCGGGCGTGCAGCGCAATGGTGGCGACCAAACGGGCCTGTTTGTACGCGGCGGCGATGCTTCCGAAACATCTTTCATCATCGATGGCCTGATGGTTCAAAACGCTTTTACCAGCGGGCCTCCGGGTGTGGCGCAGCGCAGCCGCTTCAATCCCTTCCAGTTCAAAGGCACCTCCTTTAGCACCGGCGGCTATAGCGTGCGCTATGGCCAGGCCCTGTCGTCGGTGATTGACCTGCAAACCAACGACCTGCCCGAGAAAACCACCTTCAGTGGCGGGCTCAACTTTGCGGCCGTTAATGCTTCGGGCTCAAAGCTAATGGGAAACAGCGCCATCGAATACACCGGCTTTTACCTCAACATGAGCCCCTATTACGGGCTGGCCAAAACCAATTACAATTTTTTTGAAGTGCCCCAGGGCGGCGGCTTCTCCACCCGCTTTGTTACCAAGCTGAACGATAAAGATTTTTTTAAAATGGGCCTTAATTATACTCTTAACCGCTCGGGCACCGAGGTGTACAACCCTTCCTCGCCGCAGGATCTTATCCGTTTTCGTGTTGAGAATGAGAATATTTTGCTGAACACTTCTTACACACATTACATCAGCGATAAGCTGAAAAGTTTTACGGCGGTTTCGTACAGCGACAATACCGACCGCAATACCTGGATGCACTACCGGCAGCACAACAACGACAATCGCCTGCAGGGCCGCAGCGAGCTCAAATATTTTGGCGGCAACCGGTTTAGTTTGCTGGGTGGGCTTGAGGTTCAGCGTTATGGGTATTCACAAACATTCGACAGCTCCTTTAAAAGCTTTACCGAAACCCTTTCGGCCGCTTACCTGGAAGGAGAGCTGAAACCTGCACGCTGGTTTGCCGTGAAGCCCGGAGTGAGGGGCGAGTACAGCGAGCTTCTTAACCGGGGCAGCGTATCACCGCGGCTGGCGCTGGCTTTAAAAACCGGCTTAAACAGCCAGGTATCCATGGCCTCGGGCCTTTTTTACCAGACAGCCCAAAGCACTTACCTGCTTTTTGGCTACAGGCCCGATTTTCAGCAGGCGGTGCATTACATGGCCAACTACCAGTGGAGCCGTGGCAGCCGCACCCTGCGTGTAGAAGCCTACTATAAAAGTTATGAGCACCTGCTGCGCGAACATTCAGCATACTACAGCCCCAACCCTTACCGCTTTTTCTTTAACCCCCTGCCTCAGGTAGACAACACAGGAAACGGTTATGCACAGGGTATCGACTTTTTTTGGCGAGACAAGGAGCTGATCAAAAATTTTGACTACTGGATCTCCTACAGCTATGTGGATACCAAACGTATTTACCAGAACTACCTGGTGAGCGCCACGCCCGATTATGTTTCTAACCACAACCTCAGCCTGGTGACAAAATACTTTATCCAGAAAATAAAAACCAACATTTCTGCCACCTACAGCTATGCCAGCGGCCGGCCTTATTTTAATCCCGTGGCTACCGATTTTTTGGGCAGCCATGCTCCCGATTATCATAACCTGGCGGTTACCATCAGCTACATTACCACTGTCAAAAACCTGTTCACCGTTTTTTATTTCAGCGCCGACAATGTCACCAACACCAAAAATGTGCTGGGATACCGCTACTCCTACAATGGTCAGGATCGGTCGCCCATACTGCCCCCGCTGTACCGCACCTTCTTTTTGGGTGTCAATATTTCGCTGAGCCCCTTTAAAAAGGACGAGCTGTAAACCCTCTTAATTATTAATTCAAAAACCATCAACTACCATGAAAAAATCAAAAATCGCAACCGCCCTGGCATTGTTTTGCCTGGCGCTTAGCGCTGCCAAAGCGCAAACCATTGAAGAATCGCTTAAAAGCCCACTCGACAAATTTGATGCGGCCAAAACCCCGCAGGAAATGATCGCCGCCTCGTCGCAGCTCGACCTGATTGCCGCCAAATGGCCGGGCCAGTGGATCAGCCATTATTACACCGCACTGAGCAAGATCAGGATCTCGTTTGCCCTCCCCGAAAAAACAAAGCGCGACCTATACCTCGACGTGGCTAATGTGTACCTCGACAAGGCCGACAAACTTTCGCCCAACAATCAGGAAATACTTATTCTGCAAGCCTGGGCCGCCAAGGCGCGCATTGCCATTGACGGGCAGGACCGCTGGAAAAAATTCGGAGAGGTGTACGACGGGTACATTGGCCGCGCAAAAAAAATAAACCCCGAAAACCCAAGGATTTACTACCTGGAAGGCCAGGGCCCTTTTTACAAGCCAAAAATATGGGGCGGCGGCAAGGACAAGGCATTGCCTTTTTTTGAAAAAGCCAAAGACTTGTTTGCGCGCGAAAACAAATCAAACATTCTTGTGCCGCACTGGGGCGAAAAAGAAAACAACGAGATGCTGAAACAGTGCCAGGAATAATACCGAAAAATTAACACAGGCCATACGCTGCACGGCGAAAATTATTTCAAATCTGTGCGGTGTATGGCTTTTGAGCGTTTATTTTAAAAAGGATTTCAATACATTTGTTTCGCGGGCCCGATATAAAAAAGCGCCTGCAGGATCATTGATGAAAGCCGAGCAGAAGGCCATAAACACCACTTACCTGAGCATTGCCGGCAATTCGGGCTTGGCGCTTGTTAAGGGCGCCGCCGGTTATTTCGGTAATTCATATGCCCTGCTGGCCGATGCCATCGAATCCACCTCCGACATATTTTCATCGGTGCTGGTGCTGTTTGGCTTAAAATATGCCAGCCGGCCGGCCGATAAAAACCACCCCTACGGGCATGGCCGGGCCGAACCGCTCATCACCTTCCTGGTGGTGGGTTTCCTAGTGGCTTCAGCAGTGATCATCGCCGTTGAAAGCATCCAGAATATTCAAACCCCGCACGCCCTGCCAAAACCTTATACGCTGGCAGTACTGGCCGCCATTATCATCACCAAGGAAATTTTTTACCGCATAGTTCTAAGCAACAGTAAAAAAACAAACAGCTCGTCGCTCAAAGCCGATGCCTGGCACCACCGCAGCGATGCCATCACTTCCGTTACCGCGTTTATCGGCATTTCCATTGCCCTCTTTTTTGGCAAAGGCTATGAGTCGGCCGACGACTGGGCCGCGCTACTAGCGTCGGGCATTATTTTATACAACAGTTACCACATTTTCAGGCCGGCCCTGGGCGAAATTATGGACGAGCAGCTGCACGACCAGCTGATGCTCGAGATCCGGCAAAAATCGCTGAATGTGCCCGGTATTATTGACACCGAAAAATGCCTGGTGCGCAAAACGGGGATGAAATATTTTATTGATCTGCATGCCATTGTAGACGGAAGCATTACCGTGAAGGAAGGACACGACATTGCTCACCGGCTGAAAGACCACCTGCAACACGAACTGCCGCAGCTGGCCGATGTGCTGATTCACATTGAACCCGATAAATAAGCGTATGCCCATGGCACATTCACACGCACACCACCACCCTGCTCCATCCGCCAACAGCCTTGGCAGGGCTTTTATGCTCGGCATCATCCTAAACACTGCGTTTGTGATCATCGAATTTATCAGCGGCTTTTACACCAATTCGCTGGCCCTGCTTTCGGATGCAGGCCATAACCTGAGCGATGTGGCCACGCTGGCCCTTTCGCTGTTTGCATTCAAAATTGCCAAACGCAAGGCCACCGCGCGTTATACCTATGGCTTTCACCGCGGCACCATCCTGGCTTCGCTGGCAAATGCCGTTATTTTATTGCTGGCAGCCGGCAGCATAGGCTGGGAAGCCATTCAGCGCTTTATGCACCCGGTAGTTACCCAGGGGAAAACAATCAGCCTGGTGGCCGCTGTGGGCATCGTTATCAATGCCGTTTCGGCCCTGCTTTTTTTTCGCGATAAGGATAAGGACTTGAACGCAAAAGGCGCTTACCTGCACCTGGCGCTCGATGCGGTGGTGTCGCTGGGGGTGGTGGTTTCGGGCCTGGTTATATTTTACACGCAGCTGCCCTGGATTGATCCGCTGATCAGCCTCATCATTATGGCTGTGGTAATATACAGCACCTGGGGCCTGCTCACCGAAAGCTTTCGCTTATCGCTGGATGCTGTGCCGACTGGTATAAATATGGATACGATCAAACAAACCGTACTGGCCGTGAGCGGTGTAAAAGAGGTTTTTCATATCCACGTATGGGCCATGGGCACCACCCAAAATGCCATGACCGCGCACATACAGCTGCATGGAAACAAGAATCCCGAACAGGTGGAACTGATAAAAAAACACATACGGCACGAGCTCGAACATTTAAACATACAGCACATCACGCTTGAAACGGAAAACGCTTACAATGGGGACCAGCAGTGCAAAGGGGAATAAGAAACAGTTACAAGTTTGAAAGTTGGAGGAATTCAAAATTCAAGATTTAAAATTCAAAATTGAAACAAACTTATTAAAAACTAAGCACTCAACACTAAAAACTGTTTATTCAAGATATTTATCCCTGAGCTCCCTCACAATGTTTACAAGGTCTTTCACCTGGTCGGGCTTCGAATAAAAATCGTTGGCGCCCAGCTTGATCAGCTCTTCTTTTTCAAAACTGCTTTTACTGGTTGTTAATATCACCACCGGCACACGGCTCAGGTTCTCATTTTTCCGGATCAGGGTAATGGTGCTGCGCCCCGAAATTTTGCTCATGTTCAAATCAAGAAGTATCAGGTTGGGCAATGTTACACAGTTATCAAGATATTCAAGCGCTTCAGAACCGTCGTAAAGCGATTCAACAATGGCCTGAGGAATTACCTGGTTAATAGCCTGCCTCAAAAAAAAATGATCGTCCCTGTCATCGTCAACAATTAGAATATAAAAAAACACGTTATTTAACACAGTATCCATAGATCGCCAATTAGATTTGGTTTTAAAGTAATAACATATTCTCTTTTTTTCCTATCTCAAAACATGTAACCTTAAAAAAAAACATGCGTATAAACCGCAATTCGTAAAAAAACCACGCAGCAAACTTCAACTGTAAATTCACCGCAAAAAACAGCGCGATTGCAGATTACGGCAACGTTTCAAAACCAGAGCCTTTGTTCTTCCATCACCAATTTTAGCCACTTATTACCAAAATACCACCACTTACTTATTTTCACAGGGAGCGTATTTTATAGTGGTAATATTGAGGCTGGAAATGGAAAAGATCACCACCGGCACCTGCGAGATTTTTATGGATGAGTTGGGCATACTGCATCTTAAAATGCTGAAAGGCCCCGAAATGGACCTGGGTGATGCCATTGATAATTTTATTGTAGCTAAAAACCTAACCGGCCAAAAGCCTGCCCTCAGGCTGCTTGACATGCGGGCGGGAAGAAAAATATCGGGCGAGGCGCGTAAGTTCATAAAAAAAGGCAATGCCTCTGAAAGCTGCATTGCCAAAGCCGTTGTGGTAAGCTCACCCCTGATAAAATTTGCCGGAGATCTTTTAAATGGCATCGTTCGCAAAAAATTTCCCGTAAAAACGTTCACCTGCGAAAAGGAGGCCCGGCAGTGGTTGAAAACTTTTTTATAGCGGAAGATCCAGCGCCGACATAAATTCGAAAAATTTCTGTTCGAGGCTGCGGAGCCTGAGCGATTTGGGATGATACGACCGGTAGGTGTGCGCAGGCAGCAGCGGGTGCTTTAAGCGGCAAAACTGCTTCAGCGGCCAACCCTCAATCTCCACAAACTCAAGCTCGTCATACACTGCCGAAAGCCTTGCATCAAAATAAGGACCGGTAAAAAACAGGCATACTTTGGGCGAGGCAATCCGGATTTCGTCCACAATCATATCGTCCAGTCCGGCAATGGCTTTTTCGTATTTGCCGTACGAGCGCTTGCCGTAAAGGTCAAACTTGCTCAGATTGGTCCAGGCGGTAGAGTACGGCGTATTGCCCATCAGCTCCTCCACCCGGCGGATCAGCTTCCAGAAGGCGGAAGCCTTGTGGTCCTTACCCACTCCAAACTCTTCATAGGTTTTCATCTGTCGCTCCAGGTCGTCCACAAAATAGGTCCAGCCGTTGGTTTCCTGGCCTATTACAAGCAATGGGTTCGGCTGGTGCTGATAAGCAGGGGCTGGAGACATCAGGAACGGGCCGGCCAGGTCGTCGTGGGGAAAAGATCGGATCACGTGTTTAAACTCCTGTTGTTTGTCGCGGTAAATTTCCAGCAACTCTTCTTTGATGGCAATGGCCTGATTTATTTCCATGATCTGAGCTTAGATGATTAAACGTTTTATTTGATTGCTTTGCTTGAAAAAGTTACGGTGGCATCATTGCCGGTCATATTGCCTTCGTACAGCAGCTGCATTTTGTCGTTAAGCCACTCGTAGCTTTTTTTGGATTTGCTGATGCGTGTTGGCTCGCCATAAGTATCCCTGAGATTCTGGAGCAGGCGCACACCCGTTGAGTTTTTGCTTTGCAGGGCAATGTCCGACAGCTTGTTTTTAGTAAACGTAAAACGCATGTACTCAACGGCAACACCGTCTATCACCAGGCCCGGCTCGTTGAGCGAATACAGGCGGGTATTGCCCTCTTCTATCTCGAGGGTTAGATTTTTATAGCTTTCGGGAGGTGTGCCAAACACATAGTCTTTAAAGCCCCTGGTTTCGCCCTGCCGCTGCCCCTGCGAAAATCCGAGGAAAGGAAGGACAAAAAGCAATATTAATTTTTTCATAAAACGTTTGTTCAAAGTGTGACACATTAAAGTTTAAAGCTCAGGCCCAGGGTGAGGTACGAAATGCCATACCCCAGTTCGCCGTACACAGCCACTTTTGGTGCAAAGTACCAGCGCCCGCCGATAAAGAGCGAGGAGGCCGGGTAAACGCTGCGGCCGGTCCATTCATAATCGCGGCTATGAGGATCGGCACTGTTGGTTTTATAGTTATAGGTTTGGATGCGCACGCCCAGCATGGCGCCAAAGTACAGCTCGCCTTTTTCGGTGTTCAAAAAATCAAGGTGATAGGCGGCCCTGGCAGCCAGCACATAATACCGCCAGCGGTGCTCATAATAATAGCGGTTGCCGCCATAATAATAATCGTTGTAACGCCAGCGGGCACCCTGGTAGCCCAGGTAAGCGCCAAGGCCCAGGTAGCCGGGGCCTAATTTTTCGGGATACGCCTGCTCATATGAAAGGCTTAGCGCAGGCGTGCGGCGGTAAGTGTAGCCGCCACCGCCACCGTAGCTGTAATACGAAGCACCTATGCCAATGCCGGCATTTATAATTTTAGAATCCGCATTAAAACATTCGCCGCTCGCATCGCCAATCTTATCCTGAGCCTGGCCGGTACCGGTTAATAATAATAAAAGTAAAGCAGAGAAGGTGATGTTGATGTTGAAATTTTTCATTGTGGGATTCGGTATGTGTTAGTTTATTTTGTTTTTTAGTTTACTGAAGAATTGTTTGATGCGGTTTTTCAGGCTCTTTCGTTTCCACCATTTATCTTTTTTATGGTTTTTTGATTTTACAAAAGCGCTCTCTTTGTTTTTGCCATACGCCGCGGTTTCACCGGCTTTAAGAGCCATCTTATTTGATTGTATGGTTTGGTCGGCAACCTCCACCTGCCCGGTAATAACCATTACCTCCACTTTTGCCGGATCATAGCCCTTTATGTTAAACGACGTGCCAAGCGCCCTGGTAAGGGTATTGCCGCAGCTTACAAAAAAAGGCAGCGTATCGGGCTTCACTTCAAAATACGCTTCGCCCCTAAGGGTGAGGTTGCGGCCGGGCCCCGAATACGTGAGGCTGCTGTGTTTGTTGAGGTAAGCCTTGCTGCCGTCGGGCAGCAGGTATATGGCTGCCGAATCGCCGGTGGAAACGGTGATGGCCGCAATTTTGGCCACCCGCTTTTTGCGGGGCTGCTTATGTATGGGTGTAGCAATAACAGAGGTCGTATCGCTTACATCCACCGAATCGTCAATTACTGCGGGCTGAACAACAACAGGCACCTGCGCCACAACAGGAACAGGCTCGGGAGCCAGCAGAAAAAATTTAACCAAAAAAGCCGTGCTTACAAATAAGGCAATAACAGCGGCCGCTTTTAATACGCGCAGATCGAGCTTCCTCACTTTGGGCTCGGCCGCGGCCAGCTCCTTAAATTCTTCCCAGGCCTGCTCAACATAACCGGTGCCTTGTTTTTTTAAACCCGCCGAAAGCTGCCACATTT
Source organism: Bacteroidia bacterium (assembly GCA_044221905.1). Lineage (GTDB taxonomy): Bacteria > Bacteroidota > Bacteroidia > B-17B0 > Aurantibacillaceae > Aurantibacillus. The sequence continues at coordinate 73,562 of JBGAOE010000006.1, read as the reverse complement.
TTTGGGCCTCTTCCAGTTGCCGGCGGTTTTTCTCACTTTCGTCAAGCCACTTGTTCAGCTCTTCCTGTTCACGGGGAGAAATATTGCCCGACAGGAATTTTCCGATAAGTATGTCTTTGTCTGGTTTCATAGAGAGTGCGTTTTAAAAATGAAATACGATCCCCTTTACCTTATGACCCGAAAAAAGACCTCAGCCCCCAAAAACTAAAAAATAAAATCGCAACATGCTGATTATCAGCATAAAAAAAATAAAAGAAATTGAAGAATTACAGGAATTGCACCAAAATGGAAAGGCCCGCACTCATGGTAAGCGCAATAATATCTTTGGTGAGATAAGGATGCAGCTCTTCGCGCATTTTGCGGATAGCGATACCCATCTGGTTTTCCACCGTTTTTACCGACAGGCCCAGGAGCTCGGCAATCTCTTTGTTTTTAAGCTCTTCGAAGCGGCTTAACACAAACACCGCTTTGCATTTGGGTGGTAGGTTGTTGAGCGCATTCTGCACTTTTATTTCGAGCTCCCTGAACAGGATCTTCGAATCGGCATGACGCGAAGCCTCCAGCTCAGTACCCAGAAGCGCCACGCTTTTTTTATTCTTTTCGAGGTAGGTGATGGAGGCATTGATTACCGAGCGAAATAAATAAGCTTTCGGGTTCAGGATCACTTCCAGCTCTTCGCGGCGATGCCAGAGCTTTAAAAAAACCTCCTGCACTATGTCGTGCGAGGCATCGTGATCGCCAATAATATTCTGGGCCGAATTACGAAGTGCATCGTAATGAGCTTTATACATCTCCTCAAATTTCCGCGAAACCAGCTCTGCCATGTGAGCAAATATACACACATTACTTGTAATGTATGCAGCATAAGCCCTTTACAGAATGTTGGTGAGGTCCTCGTTCAGCGACACATTGTAATGGCCGTTGATGATCCTGTAGGATATTTTTAATTGATTGACACAGGGCACACACAAGGGGCCCCTGAATTTTGAATCGATGAACAGCTCCTCGCGAAGGCTAAGCTTGATGATGAGCCCTGACTTATTCATTTTAACTTCTGATTCTATTACTTCTCCGCAACGGCTACACGAAACGGTATGTTTATTATTTTCCAATTCTATTTAAAGTACAGCTAAGGTTTACATTCCTCCGCAAAATTAATGGATAATTAAAAAAAGTCATAATCAATGGCTTGTTTATAACTTTACTCAGGCCCGCATCGCGCGGTATATGTGGAATGCACTCAAAAATCTTAACAAAAATTACAACATAATCCGAGGCTATGATTTTAAAAGCCGCCGTGCCTTATAAATGCGGTCAAAAAAAATAAACCGCCGCTACTTCTGTGAAGAGCCATGGACAAGGGAGCCAGGGCTTCTAAATTTTTTTAGTGGAATTTATTTTTTGAAAGCAGCAAAATATTGAGCGAAAAATGACTCTAAATCGATTTAATATTATATATTTGTGTGTAACCAACCTATTGTGCCATGAAAAAATTTTTACTCTTCTTTGTTTCCTGCCTGTGTGTGGCAGGAACCGCGCGGGCTCAGGTATACAGCCCCATTCCAGCAACAGGCTACAACACCGATGCCGTGGCCGAAAACACCACTGCTGCCGCCAATACCAGCAGCGCCATTGATGGAAGCAATTATATCTTATACAGCAATGCCTACGGGCAGCTATACAGCCCGAGTGCCACAGGCCTTCCAAACAACGGGCTTATTTCGGCCGGCACCAGAACCTACCAGCTGGAACCTTATACACAGAACAACCTGCTGTATATCCCCGCGCTGCAAATGGATTCGCTCACACTGAGCTCCCCGGCCTCGTATCCCACCATCAGCCTGCTGGCCTTTGCCACCGAAGGCGCCGGCCTGATGAATATAAAAATGCGATTTACCGATGGCACCACGCAAACGTTTAGTAACATAAGCCTGCCCGACTGGTTTAACAACACGCCCTCCAACACCGTAACCGTTGGTTTTGATCGGGCCAACCGCACCACCGGCACCCCGGCTTATGCAGTAAACAATCCGCGCATGTTTTACATCGACCTGAACCTGAGCTGCGCCAACCGCCTTAAAAGTATTCAGCGCGTGGTGATACAAAATCCCACCACCAACCCCAGGCTTTGCATCATGGCTGTTTCGGCCGGCATTGCGGCCAGCTATTCGGTAACCTCCAACCCGGTTACCTGCGCCGGCGGCAACAACGGTTCGGCCACACTCAGCATAAACGGGGGCGTGCCGCCGTTTACCTACAGCTGGTCAACCACGCCTGTGCAAACCAATTCGGTGGCAAACCTGCTGCCCGTAGGCGTGGTAAATTACACGGTTGCCGATGCTTCCACCTGCGCTTACACCGGCAACGCTACCATATCGCAATCGCTTGCGCCCACACCGCCGCTCACCATCACCGCCTCTGCCGACCCCGTATGCGCCGGCACCACCCTTACCTTAAGCACCACCGGGGCCGTAAGCTATACCTGGAGCAACAATGGCACATTGCCCTCCACCACCATTGCACCCAATGCAACCGGCATTTACAGCGTGGCCGCCACTACTTCGGCCAACTGTACGTTTACAGGCAGCCTTACCGTTAATGTAAACCCGCTCCCCGCACTAAGCTTTACATCCATAGCTGCCAATCTATGCCTTAATTCAAGCGGTGCACCGCTGAATGCAACGCCGGCAGGCGGCACCTACAGCGGTCCCGGTCTGTCGTTCGGTAATTTTTACCCCTCGCTGGCCGGCGCGGGCACGCACACCGTTTCATACAGCTACACCGATGCCAACGGCTGCTCGTCCACAACAGTTGTTACCACCGTGGTATCGAGCCCCACCACCACCATTGCCTTTACCATTACGCCCGCCAACGTATGCCTGTCGAATCCCACCATTGCGCTGAATGCCACACCGGCAGGGGGCACATACACCGGCAGCGGCGTGAGCGGCAGCATTTTTTCTCCTTCGGTGGCGGGCATAGGCACCAAAACGGTATCGTACACCTACACCGATGCCAACAACTGCACCGTCAAAAAAACGTCTTCTATAAATGTATTTCTGTGCACCGGCCTGTCTGCTCAAGCAGCACCGGCAAGCTGCAGGGTGTACCCTAACCCGGGCAACGGCAGCTTTTATATAAAAACAGATGCCGACCTGGTGTTCACAATTGTGAACGAGCTGGGCCAGGCAGTGCAAAGCGGCGAATTAAACGCCGGCAATGATCACGAGGTGTTTATTGAAAACCTTTTGCCCGGCATTTATTTTTTAGCGACACCAACAGAAGGTGTAAAACAAAAAATAATTATCACGCGCCAGTAACTTTTCAAAATACAATGTATAAAAAAAGGCTTCCATAAACCGGAAGCCTTTTTTATTTCGCAGTGCCTGAAAAAGGTTATTCCTTGGGAAGCTTTATATAAAACAGCGAGCCTTTTGATTCATCGCTTTCAAACCAGATCTCGCCGCCCATTACCTGCACCAGCTTTTTGGCGATAGACAAGCCCAGCCCGTTTGATTTTTCGCCCTTCAGTCCGGTGCGGCCAATAACCCGCTCCTGGAAAATGGTGGGCTTGAGCGCTTCGGGAATGCCAATGCCGTTATCGCTGATGCGGATGGTGTAATAATTTTCCGATTCGCTCACGCTGATATCGATAAGGCCGCCGCTGCGGGTAAATTTCAGGGCGTTGGAAAGCACGTTGTGTATGATCTGGAAAAATTTAACCGCGTCGGAATTGATGTTAAGGTTGACCAGGCTGGTGGAAATGCTGAATACTTTATCCTTGTTTAATGCACGCAGCTTGTCGAGCGTTACGTTTATTTTTTCGATCACGTCGAAGCGCGTTTTCCGCACATAGGTGCGCGACGATTCGGAGTGCTCTTCCCGTAAAAAATCATTCACAATGTCAATGCATTGCTGTGTGTTTTCCTGCATGATGCTGATAAGGCGGCTGATATCGGAAACATTGTTCTCGCTGTAGCCTTTCTGGATAGACGAGAGAAGATCTTTCGACAGCTGCAGCGGACCGCTCAGGTTATGCGTCAGCATATCCAGCATGGTGTCCTTCTGGGCGGTGTATTTAATCAGGTAATCCTCGTGCTTTTTTGCCATGCTCACGTCTTTTACAAAAGCGGTCACCAGGTTGGTGTCGTCCAGCGTCAGTACATCGCAGCTCAGGTGTTTTATCTCCTCGCCGGCAAATTTAAGCCTGAACTCGGTGGTGTTGATGCAGCCTGTTTTTAACAGCTCCTCGAAGCGGTGCACCAGGTAGGCCGAATCTTCGGCCATAATGATCTTAAGCACCAGGGTGGAATCGGCAAACAGATCTTCGGTGCGGATCATAAAAATATCCAGGAAATTGTGGTTGGCATATAAAAATTTCCTGTTCTGCAGATCATACACCGCCACACCGTCGGCGGTGAGGCTGCCCATTTTTTTAATAAAATTAAAGCTGCTGGTGTTTTCCATATTAATCTATAAACAGGCGGCGCGAATAGGTATACGCGATCAGCTCTGCCACGTTTTTTACTTTTGCCTTATCAAACAAATGCTTGCGGTGCGTTTCAACCGTTTTTTCAGAAATGTCGAGCTGCTGTGCTATCTGTTTGGTGGAAAAACCTTTGGCGATCTTTTCGAGAATGCTCTTTTCCGCTTTGCTGAAGAGCTCGCTGATTGCTTTGAGCGATTCGTCCTTGCCGCTGACGAAGCGCGCCGGGTTTTTTGTTTTCCGCGTCACTTCACGGCACAGGTAGCGCTTGTTTTCGGCCACATGCTTGATGGCATTAACCAGCTCGGCATGGCCCGATTTTTTTGAAACGAAGCCTGTAGCGCCTTTGGAAAAGATTTTATTTACATTCTCAATGTCGTCATACATGGTGTGCGCAATAATGCCAACGTCGGGAAAATGGCGGTGTATGTTCTCGCAGATCTCGAAGCCGTTCAGGTTTTTTCCGCCTTTAATTCCCCCCAACTGTAGATCTAAGATAAAAATATTAATGCGATGCTCATAAATGAATTCGCTCATTTTGCTCCAGTCAAATTCGTTTTCCACTATTTCGATGTTGGAGTATTGCGATAATAAAAAATTAACTCCCTCTTTAACAATTTTGTGGTCTTCTATGTAAGCAATCCTGATTTTTTCATTCATAAAAGCTAATGGGTGGCTGGTGTGTGGGTTGATATGTAATCTTTTAAGATGGGTTGATAAAACTACTAATAATTTAAACATTTAAAATCAGGGTTTTACCCTATGTATTTGCATGTTTCCGTAATCGGATAAACCCTATATTGATGCGGATTTACACATATTGCTAATACCCAGCACTTTGAATAATAGCCCACTAAAGATATTTTTGGCCGACGATGATGAGGACGACCGCGAGCTTTTTAACGAGGCCCTGAACAGCTCCTTTTTCGCCTACGAGCTGGTGACAGTCAGCAACGGCGAGAAGGCCATCAATTTTTTCAGGAATAACGACTACGTTCCCGACCTGGTTTTTCTTGACATTAACATGCCAAAAAAAAACGGGATCGAGTGCTTAAAATTTATCCGGGAGCTGCACCCGGCTGCGGGTTTCCACATCATCATGCTTTCCACCTCCACATCGGGGGGAATTATTGAAACAAGCCGCACCAATGGCGCCAGCATCTATATTCAAAAACCCAGCCGCTTTCACGAGCTTGTTCAATACATTGAGTATTGTGTTACCAGTCTTAAAAAACCGGCTGCCAAGGAAAATTTTTTGCTGAATGCCTGGTACAAGCGCCAGGTAACTTAAGCCGCTATGGCATAATGAGCTCCTGCAGTTTTTCGAGGTTCAGGGGCTTGCCCAAAAAATCGAGCACCTCGCTGTTGGTTTTTGCTTTTTTGAGATCGTTTTGCTCAAGCGAGGAGGAAAGCATGATAACCTTGCAGGTATGGCGCAGCGCAGCAGGCAGCTGAGCATACTTGGCCAGAAAATCAAAACCATCCATAATAGGCATGTGAATGTCGAGAAGGATCACTTGCGGCCAGGCCTGGCTTGCTTCGAGGTATTTAAGCGCATCGCCGGCAAAAGAGAACTGCATCACCGTGGTGTCAAACGGCAGGCGCTTTATCACTTCGCTGTGAATAAACAGGTCGATCTTATTATCATCTACCAGCATTATGGCCAGGCCATTACTCATGCTCCTCCTCTTTTTTGTTGGGAATGATTAATTCAAACGTGCTGCCCACCATCGGTGTGGATATTACATTTATGCTGCCGCCTATCTTTTCAACCGACTCTTTTACAATATAAAGGCCAATGCCCGTGCCATCCTTGTCCTGCGAGTTTTCGGTGCGGAAAAACAACTTAAAAATACTTTCGATGTTTTTTTGCTGAATGCCAATGCCGTTATCGATCACCTGTATTTTTGCTGAGTCGGCGCCGGCCATGATGTGTATTTTCACAAAGTGACTGGTGGCCTGCGGGTTTTGGTATTTAATGGCATTGGACACCAGGTTGTTGAGGATCACCTTTAAGCGAAGCAGGTCGCCAAAAAATTTGCTTTCCTGCTCCACGCGCGCCTCAAACTCCACCTTCGGGTCCTGATTCCTCAGCGAATCGATCACATTTTCGGCCAGGGCTTTAAAATCTATCTCCTCGCGTATTTCTTCGGCACGCGAGTTTTTATAATAATCAATTATGTTTTTAATAAAGATGTCGAGCCGGGTCACACAATCTTCGATCATGTCAAAATACCTGAGCTCGGTGGCGGCATCCTTATTTATTTTGGCCAGGTGCACAATGCCCAGGATCGACATCAGCGGCGACCGGAGATCGTGCGAAATGCTGTAAACGAATTTATTGAGCTCGTCGTTGGCCTTGAGCAGCTCCTGGTTGGTGTGCCTCAGCTCGGCCCGCGATTTATACAGCAGCGCGCAGTTTTCGATGGCCAGCGACAGTTTTTCCCAGTCCCAGGGCTTTTGCACAAACTTGGTCACCTGCCCGCGGTTAATGGCCTGTATCACCACATTAATGTCAGATTGCCCGGTAATGAGCATGCGAATGCAGTCGGGGTGCTTCTCGATGGTTTGCTCCAAAAATTCAACACCCGTGGTAGTAGGCATGCGCTGGTCGGAAATAATGATGTGCATGGCGCTGTGCTCAAGAAGCTCCAGGGCGTCGGCAACACTCACCGCCGTATGCACCTCGTATTCTTTCCTGAAATACGACTGGAATGCGATCAGGTTGTTCTTCTCATCGTCAACATAAAGGATTTTTATCTTTTCAGGAGTGGACATACAGGCAGGAGTAAGAATTAGTTTATCTTTTGGTTGAGCACCAGGGTCATTTTGGTCCCTTTTCCTGCTTCGGTTTCAATTTCCATTTTGGCGTGGTGGCTCTCTATTATTTTAAACACAATAGACATGCCCAGGCCGGTGCCTTCGCCCACATCTTTGGTGGTGAAAAAGGGCTCAAATATTTTTGCCTTCACTTCGGGGGTCATGCCGGTGCCGGTGTCTTCAAACCTCGCGCACACATGCTCTCCCGAGGTATAAGTGGTTATGGTCAATGTATGCCTGCCATCCGTTTTTTTCTGATTCATGGCGTAAATGGCGTTGGTGAGTATATTCATAAACACCTGGTTGAGTTTGCCCGGCAGGCATTCAATGGCCGGTATATCGCCCAGGTGAGTAACCACATCAATGTTTTTGGGAATGTTGCCTTTTACGAGAATCAAGGTAGACTCAATGCCTTCGTTAATATTGGCCACTTTCATATCGCTTTCATCCAGCCGCGAAAAATTCTTCAGCCCCGAAACGATCTCGGCAGTGCGCCTGGCGCCGTCTTCAATGCCGGTAAGCAGCGTTTCAATTTCGCCTTTCAGGTAGCCCAGGTCTATTTTCTTTTTGTAGTTCTCTATTTCTTTCAGCTTGTCATCCAGCTTGTCGTCGGGTTTTATGGTTTCGTATTTGCTTATCACGTCAAACACCTCGGTGATGTCCATTTTAAGCGGCTTCAGGTTGGCGCTCACAAAGTTAATGGGGTTATTGATCTCGTGGGCAATACCGGCTGTAAGCTGACCCAGCGACGCCATCTTCTCCGCATCCACCAGCTGGGTTTGCGTATCCTTTAAGTAAGTGAGTGTTACATTCAGCTCTTCATTGGTTTCTTCCAGCTCCAGGGTGCGCTCGTGCACTTTTTGCTCCAGGATCACGTTTTGCTCGGTGATTAAGCGCTGGTTTTGCTGCGATACGATAAGCGCTTCGGCCTGCGAGGCCTCTTTTTCCTTTTTGAGCACGTTAATACGGTCGGCCAGGGCTAAGGAGAGCAGAACCACCTCGGCGGCAGAGCCCAGCGGCATCGTATAAAACGTAAAGTTGTTGATAGGCAGCACACCCAGGTTGGTCATGGCATAAATGGTCACCCCAATCAAAAACATACTCCAGGCCAGCAGAAAAAAACGTGCCGGCTTATAATTTTTTCGCACGGTAAGCACGGCTATCACCATCATGTACATGGAAATGCCAAAGGCACAAATGCTGATGAGCAGGTAGCTGAAATCAAAAATCTGCAGAAATGCAAGGATCACCGCAATGGTGTACCCGATGGTAAAATACCTGAAGCCCTTGTCGAGCTTTGGAAAAAAGAAGGCCGAATTGAGGAAGATGCGCATGAAATAGCCCGCCATAATACCCGGCCAGGGCGAAATGAGAAAAGGGCTGAATTGCTCGAACCAGGGGCTGTTTGGCCAGAAAAACTGGAACGCATAACCCTGTATGCCGGCCTGCGTAAGGTACACCGCCGCTATGTAAATAATGTAAAAAAGATAGGTTTTATCGTTTACCGTAAAAAAGAGGAACATGTTGTAAAGAAACATCACCACCATAATGCCGGTGTACAATCCAAAAAAAGTGTCCTTTACCTTGTTGGTTTCAAACACGGTTTTTTGTGTGCCGATGTTAACCGGCACCTGGAAATTATCCTTTGACCTTACCTTCAGGTAAATCTCGTTTACCGGCTGCAGGGTATCGAGCTTTATCCTGAAAATATAATCGGGATCGGCAAACTCTCTGAAATAAAAAGGCAGGTACTCGCCGCCTCGCTGGTATTTGAGCGCCCCCTTGCTGTCGAGCTGAAAAAGGTCCACCTCATCGAGGTTGGGCTGCGGAACCTGCAGCACATAATTTTCGCGGTGCGTTTTGTTTTGCACCTGTATTTTAAGCCAGAAGGTGGAAGGGCTGATGCCAAAGTTAGGCACATCTTTATTTACCGGGATAAAATTGCCGGGCTGCTTTAAAACATCAACAATGCCAAGCTTTCCTTCCTTATCCTCCAGGTAGGAAATTCCCCTGTGCACCGGCTGATTCACTGTCACTTCGCCCGAAAGCACCATTTGAGCGCTGCACCATGTTGTTATAAAAAAAAGAGCAAGTAGTAATTGAAGCCGATTCATAAAATTAAATAGTTTAATGGGGAGGCGCGGACGAAGATAAAAACCCAATATTAAATTAAGTAAAAAAAATCAGAAATGGCAAGTGAATTTTTTTGCAGCGAAATGAGCGGAACGTTTTTAAAAAAAATGCACCTGGTAAATAAATGGATTTATGGCTGAATAAGCGGGCGGATAAAAAAATAAGCGGCGGCTCAATTATTTACCGGCTGCCAGCTTCAGCTGGTATTCGATCTCTATCTGTATACCGTTGAGACCTGTTTCAACGCAGCTTTGATCCGGGTTCTGCCGGAGGTCCAGCATTTTTCCGCGGTCAAAATCCTCGGCCGTCGAAAGGTCTTTTGCGTTCAATATCCCAAGCACACGGGCAATATAATTCTCGTTGGGGTAAATAAATTCGCCCTGGTTGCCCAGGGAGGTGTCTACCACAAAGCCAACTTTTTTAAACATTTTGAGCGTGTATTCTGCACAAATGCCCACCAGGGTGGAACAGGCAATCTGGTTGAGCACCGAAATGCCGGCCCGTACAATCATAATGCTGAGACCCATGCCTGCCACCTCTTTGGCATTCCACAGCGCGCACAGCTCCCCCACGCCATCGTCGTAATAACTTTGCACAATGTCGTATATTTTTTCGTCCATTTTACCAACGGCCAGCTCAACCGGCAGCCGGTGAGCCCCGTCGGCCACCTGCACGCGCACACCGCCCACAATGGTTCCGTCTTCCTTTTCGGCAATCACGCAATACACGCAGTCCCAGGTGGTCCACTCCTTGTTGTTGGAGGTAATGTTGGTGATCCCGTAATTTATCAGCACTTGAATATGGCCTTCAATATACCTTTCACAAAGGTCCGGGTGATCGATGGCTTTAAATGCGATGAATTTTAATTTCATGGTGTGGGCTCAGAGTCTAAAATAAATTTCGTTTAAAGGTTTTCGTAACGATCGTGCGTTTGGTGTCTCAGCATCAGACAACCTGAATAAATAAGCGCCTTGTTTTACGTTCAGCCCCGGAAATAATTTTACGAGCTGATCGTGGATGTAGTGCAATTCTGAAATGGCTTTTTCTGAAAAAGGGGTGCTCTTATACGGGTTATCCAAATACTTTAAAAGATATAAAGGTAGACAAATTGGCTGAAAACCTAAATTGTTTTTAGTAGCCTGCAGCCAGATGCGCTGAACCACCCTGCCTGCCTCTACCAGCGCGGTTTCCGGGCTATTTTCGGGCACGCTCACAAGCCCGATGGCCGAAGAGGCTGCCACCGTGTGGGCAGTCATTTTCTGAAAGGCAATGCCCATGTTCCAGCTGTAAAGCAGGTGAGCCACCCGGCTGTCGGCTGCCACCTGGTAGGCCGTTTCGGCCAGGGTGGAAAGCTGCAGCGTTTTAATGTCAACCCCGCTGGTAATGTGGCTTCCCGCAACCGGCCATTTCAGCTCATTGGCAAAACATTGGCTGTTGCCCTGCGGGTGCAACAGGCGCAGGCGTTCGGCCATGCCCGCCAGCACAGCCAGCTCTTCTATTTTACCGCGTTGTGTGATGAATGTGAGAGCCGTGCCGGGAGATTCCACTGCCCGTTCAAGCCCTTGCAGTACCAGGGCATCCAAAGGCTTGCCACTGCCAGGGCGGCGGTTGGTTTGCCGGGCGGCTATGCAGGCGCTCAGCACATTTTTTTCAAGCCCCTTCTTCCTGTTAAAATTCAGCCGGGCCACCAGTTTTTTTTCAGCATCCACCGGAAATAATTCCATGGCGGTTTCCAGCTCCAGCTCTGCGGCTTTTAACACGGCGTTTTCTATCGCCGCCCCCAGCGAGCTGTATGCGCCCTCGCCGGCCGGATCGCTGAAAGAGGCACCGGCAGGATTAAACAGATAAAGGTGGCCGCCAGCCGATGCCCATTGCCAGGGCTGGCCATTGGCATGCGAAGGCGCCTGCCCGGCTGCCGCCACTATCGTTTCGAGCTGGGCTGCCTCGGCGTCCGCCGCCGGATTATTTTTTACAAGAGCAATAATGCGCTGCATTTCGGCAGCGCTTATCGCCGGTGAGGGAGATGACGGGGATTGTTTGGTTTCTTTTTTATTCCCGATCAGCTCTTCAATGTCCACATGGTAGCGGCCCGATTCGGTATACTGGTTTAGCAGCAGGCGGCGCGCCACATCGGCGGTAATGCCGCCGCCCATGGTTACGGCCGATGCCAGCTGCGGCCAGGTGTTAATGGTCTGGTTCATTTCCACCATCGAGGCTTTGAGCCTTACCGACGAGGTTTCGATGCCCAGCACATCGAGCATATAAGGTATTTTTTCTTCGTTGGTTTGCAGGCTTTTAAGCGTGGCCACATCCAGGTGATCCACAATGCCATGCAGTATGCTCCGCTCCGGCTCCAGGTCAAAGCGCTCAACATCCACCATGCAGCGGTCGCTGGCCTCCATCAACACCGGCACCTTCAGCGCGCGCGCCTTATAGCGGCTCAGTATTTTTATATCAAAACCGTCCGATTCTTCAATCAGCAGATCCAGCTTGCCCCCGGCGGTAAAAAAACTGTCCATGTTTTCTTCACTGAGGCCCTGCGGAAAACAAACCACTTTTAAAAAGGGATCTATTTCGGCAATTTCGCGCGCCACCGAATATATTTTAGGTAAACCCAGGTTGTGGATTCCCGCACGGATACGGTTCAGGTTATTCAGCTCCAATGTGTCAAAATCGGCCAAACGCAATTCACCGCAAATACGCTCCATGGCCAGCGTTACAGAAACCGACTGCCCCACCGAAAGCCCGATCACGCCTATCTTTTTCTGCATCAGCACATCGCGCTCCTGCCGGGTAATTTTATACTGGTTGCGGCTGGTTCGGATATTTATGAAGTCTTCCTCATCCAAACTGTGCACCAGGCGGTTCGACCAGGGATAATAGATCCACACGCCAAACTCCGCAGCCGGCAGGCCTTCCAGGTGTTTTTTCGTCTCTGATTCGAATTCGTTCGTCGAAAATTTTTTGTCGGGATTTTTAAAACGGATAAGCTCTTTAAGCTGCTCGAGTATCTGATCCGCTACAATTAAGCCAGGTGTATCCAGCAATTTTTCAAATTCCACCCGATCGTTTTTGAGTCTGTAAAACACCGGTTTGAAAATCCGGTTGGCCTGTTCCTGCAGGGTTTTAAGGGCGTCCAAGCGGTCGTCGAGCTGTTTCATGGGTTTCTGGTTTTACAATTACGGAATAAATAAATGATTCTTCAAATATTTATGCAATATAATAACCGTGGCACAGGATTTGAAAATTTTTGAGCGAGAAAAAAAATTATTGCACCAAAAGCTCTGCTTTCACAATATATTTTAGTATTTTTAAATCAGCATTCAGAACTGTTAAATATTTACTCTTATTTAGTGCCCTTAAATGAATACAGAAGAAAATATTAATGTGTTGTACGTAGATGACGAGGAGAACAACCTGATTGCATTCAAAGCATCTTTCAGAAGACATTTCAATATCTTTACCGCCATTTCGGCCGATGAGGCCAAGGTGATTTTAAGCCAGAACGAAATTCATGTGCTCATCACCGATCAGCGCATGCCCGGCACCCTTGGCACCGAGCTGCTGGCGCAGGCGGTAAAAGAATACCCCGACCAGATCCGCATTTTACTCACCGGCTTTTCTGATATTGAAGCGATAAAAGATGCCATCAACAAGGGCCAGATTTACCACTACCTGCAAAAGCCCTGGAACGACGCCGACCTTAAGGAAACGATCGAAAACGCGTACAAGATCTATCACCTCAAAAGAAAACAGCAGCAGCTTACACAGCAGCTGCAGGTAAATAACGAGCAGCTCGAATTTATGCTGCGTCAGAAATTGCTGTCGTAATACAGCCTCTGCGCCGCGCCGGTAAAATTTTTCCACAGTCCTTCTCCATCCTTCAAAGCTGCCCGTTTTTGCTGGCATTGTTTTTTATGCCTGAGTCCTGCGTATAAAAAAACAATCATGCGTTTTCTCATCCTCCCGCTTATTTTACTGCTCGGTTCGGCGGGCAGCTACAAGTTTCTGAATGCAGAATTGCAGGAGCCTGACACGTTTCAGCACAGCTATTTTAATTTTGAATCGCAGGGCCAGAGCCTGCGCATGGCTTACCTCTACAAAAAACCCATTGTGCCCAACGGCAAAACCGTGCTGCTGCTTCACGGCAAAAATTTCAGCTCCGATTACTGGACAGAAACGATCGGCTACCTGAACGGCAAAGGCTATGCGGTATTGGCGCCCGACCAGGTGGGCTTTGGCCGCTCGGCCCAGCCCCAGTCTTACCAGTTCAGCTTTCAGCAGCTGGCGCAAAATACCCGGTTGCTGCTGGATTCGCTGGGAATTACCAACCCTGTTGTTATTGGCCACTCCATGGGGGGCATGCTGGCCGTGCGCTTTGCATTAATGTATCCCACTGTCTGCTCAAAGCTTATTCTCGAAAATCCCATCGGGCTCGAAGACTGGAAACAAACGGTACCCTACGCCACTATTGACGAGGAGAATAAAAAAGAATTGAATAAAACACGGGAAACGGTGAAAGAATACATGATCAAAAATTATTTTCACGGCACCTGGAAAAATGAATACGAGCCTTTGCTGGAGGAAAGCGAACGGCACTTAAAAACAAAAAATTTTAATGCCTATGCAAAAAACATGGCGCTTACCAGCGATATGATCTTTACACAACCGGTTTGTTACGAATTTAAAAAGCTGAAAATGCCCGTGTCGCTTATTATCGGGCAGCTGGACAGAACGGCCATCGGAAAGGAGCGTGTACCGGCCGAAACGGCAGCTCTGCTGGGCAATTACCCCGCCCTGGCTAAAAAAGCCGCTGCCGAAATCCGCAATTGCCAGTTGCTGGAGATCCCCGGTGTGGGGCATATTCCGCATGCAGAAGATTTTGATTTGTTTTGCCGCCAGCTCAACCAGGCTTTGCGCGGCATTTAGTCACTCCCACCAATGGCGCCTGAGCCTGAATTCATTTACTGGCGTAAAGCCGATGTGGCTTCGGTACACCTCTATCAGATGCTTTAAGTTACCACGCAGCGGAAGCGCAATCAGCTCTTCGTAACTGAACCATTTTACCGCCAGCGAATCTTTATCGGCGGTTGTTTTAAGAACATCGCCCACCTGGCGGCCGCAAAAAAACACCGCCACTTTTCGGTTAAAAAAACCCGAATGATATTTTACAAAAAACACGGCGCTGAGCTCCACGTCACAGCCTGCTTCCTCCATCACTTCGCGCCTTGCGCCTTCCACCAGCGTTTCGCCGGGCTTAAGGCTACCACCCGGCAGGTACCATTTGCCTTCCCATTTCGGCCGGGCTTCCTGTATCAGCAGGTAGCGGCTGTCTTTCTCTATCAGTACAAAACTTTTAAGGCGCATGGCATTTTTATTTGCGTTAAGATAAAACTATTAAAAATTATCCTCAAAAAAAGCGGGGAAAAAAATCGGCAGTTGTCTATTCAATCCCCGTTTAAACGAATGTTTCAATTAAAACAGCAGGGGAATTGGTTTTGATGTAGAATTCCAAAACCATTTCTATGGAAAATCACGTGCATCCATCTGCCGAAAAATTTACATCCGGCGCCAACTCATCCGCATGGATATCCGGCCTTCAACCCTTGGCCTATAACAGGCTGGCCTTAAATAAAGACGTGGATGTTGTGATTGTGGGCGGCGGCATGGCGGGGGTGAGCATTGCTTATTGCCTGGGCAAAGCCGGTAAAAAAGTGGCACTGGTAGAAGACGGCTTTATAGGCAGCGGCGAAACAGGCCGCACCACCGCGCATCTGGTAACCGCCCTCGACGACCGGTATTATGAGCTGGAGCGCATGTTTGGCGATGAGCCCGCAGCGCTTATTGCCCAAAGCCACAAACAGGCCATCGATTTTATTGAGCGCACGGTTGCGGAAGAAAAGATCCGCTGCGATTTTGAGCGCTTAAACGGTTATTTATTCTCACATCCTTCGGATGAGGTCGAAAATCTTGAAAAAGAATTTAAGGCTGCCGTAAAAGCAGGTTTAGATGTGGAGCTTACCGACATTGTGCTGGCCGATAAGGCCCTGCGCAAAGCCATTAAATTTAATAACCAGGGTCAGTTTCACCCGCTCAAATACCTGAAAGGCCTGTGCGAAGCCATTGTAAAAAACAACGGCGACATTTACACCAACACACACGCAAAAACCATTGATGAGAACGGCATTGTTACGGATGAGGGATTCAGGATCAGCGCACCGCACATAGTTGTGGCCACCAACAGCCCGGTGAACAACAAAACCAACATGCACCTGAAACAATTTCCCTACCGCACCTATGTGATTGGTGCAAAAGTGAAAAAGGGCGTGTTGCCGCATGCCCTGTGGTGGGACACCGGCAACTTTGACACCAACGCCCAGATACCGCCTTACCACTACGTGCGGTTGCAGGCGCTTGATGATGAGCACGAGCTGCTGATAGTGGGCGGAGAAGATCACGCCACCGGCATGGCGGATGTTACATCTATAAGCGAACAGGAGCGTTACACTGCACTCGAAAAATGGACACGCGAACATTTTGAAGGCCTCGGAGAGATTGTGTACAGCTGGTCGGGCCAGGTTCTGGAACCTATGGATTCGCTGGCGTTTATTGGCCGCAACCCTGGCAATAAAAACATTTACATTGTTACCGGCGATTCGGGCAACGGCATGACACATGGCACCATTGCCGGTATGCTTATTAAAGACCTGATTATTGGCCGCGAAAACAAGCTGGAAAAAATATATGATCCCGGCAGGGTGAAATGGATCAAAGCCGGCAAAACATTCTTAAAAGAATTTGTGGGCGGCTTGATTAATTATTTAAAAACCAAACCGGGCGGCGAGGACGAAAGCAGCCTGCAGAACCTGAAAAACAACGAAGGCCGGGTGTTTGAATTTGCCAACAAAAAAATAGGCGCTTACCGCGATGAGGACGGGCAATTGCATTTTATTGACGCCGAATGCACCCACCTGGGCTGCATTGTCAAGTGGAACAGCGACGAAAAAAGCTGGGACTGCCCCTGCCACGGCAGCCGCTTTACTTACGAAGGCAAGGTGCTGAATGGACCGGCCAACCAGCCACTGGCCTATTACAGCCAAAACCAAACACTTATCAAACAGCATAACCATAAACTATGAAAACAGATACCACCATCATTCATCCCGAAGACAGCAGCAACATTCACTACTGGTCCAAAAAATGGGGTGTTTCGAACAGCCAGCTCAACGATGCTATTTTGAATACCGGCAGCCTGAACCCGGTGTGCGTGCGCGAATACCTGCGCAGCAAAAAACATTCGCTGCTGTTTTACCTGCTGCGTTATTTAAAGCCAAAAAACAACGCGCTTCACTAATTCCGGTATGCAAAAGGCCAATCCCAAAAAACGCTTGCGCAAGCCCCAAAGCCAGCGCCGCCAGCCCGGCCGCGAGTCGGGGATGGAGCCCAGGCCGGTTTTTGACGATCCAACGGTGAAAGGATCCAACAAACTGAAGGGAAAAACAGCCGTTGTTACCGGGGGCGACAGTGGCATCGGCCGGGCGGTTTCCATTCTTTTTGCCAAAGAGGGTGCCGATGTGGTGATCATTTACCTGGACGAGCATAAGGATGCGCAGGAAACGCAGCGCATCATCGAAGAGCAGTACAAGGGCCGCTGCCTGCTCATTGCCGGCGACATCAGCCGCGAACTATTCTGCCAGGCTTCCGTAAAAAAAATCCGCCGGTTCAGTCCGCACATCCATGTGCTGGTAAACAATGCTGCCATGCAGGTGGAACAGGAATCCATTACCCGCATCACTTCGCAGCAGCTGCTCAAAACCTTTGAAACAAACGTGTTTTCGATGTTTTACCTTACCAGGGCCGCCTTAAGCCTGATGCCCGAAGGAAGCGCTATTATTAACACTGCCTCGGTAACGGCTTACCGGGGCAGCCCCCATTTAATCGATTATTCGAGCAGCAAAGGAGCCATTGTGAGTTTCACGCGCAGCCTGGCTGCCAGCCTGGTGGATAAAAAAATACGGGTAAACGCCGTAGCGCCCGGACCTATATGGACACCCCTGATTCCGGCCAGCTTTGATGCAAAAAAAACATCGCAGCACGGCAGCGATTCGCCCATGAAACGCGCCGGCGAGCCGGTGGAGGTGGCGCCCAGCTACCTGTTTCTGGCCTGCAGCGATTCAAGTTATATGAGCGGCCAGGTGCTGCACCCCAACGGCGGCGAAGTCGTAAACGGATAATCATGCTGATCCTGAATCCTGAAATAATTATTACCGGCAAAAAAATAAAAGCCATTTTGCACAGTCCCGAAAAAAGTGCTGAGGCTGCAAACCTGGTGTATGTAAACGACCGGCAACCCGGCATCCAACGCCTCAAAACCGGTAAAAATTTCAGCTATCGCCTGGGCGGCAGAGCTGTAAAAGATCGCGACG
This sequence comes from Bacteroidia bacterium, assembly GCA_044221905.1. Classification (GTDB taxonomy): domain Bacteria; phylum Bacteroidota; class Bacteroidia; order B-17B0; family Aurantibacillaceae; genus Aurantibacillus. The sequence goes on along the minus strand of JBGAOE010000006.1, from coordinate 55,697 downwards.
CGCTGCTGCGCATAAAAAAACTGGTGATCCCGCCCGCATGGCAGCAGGTGTGGATTTGCCCGGCAAACAACGGCCACATACAGGCCACCGGCCTCGACGCTAAAAAAAGAAAACAATATAAATACCACACCCTCTGGAATGCTCTGCGCAACCAAACCAAATTTTACCGGCTGCATACCTTTGGCAGCAGCATTCCCCAACTGCGCCGGCAGCTCGAAAAAGATCTTTCGCTCCCCGGCCTGCCGCCCGAAAAAGTGCTGGCGCTGGTTGTTACACTTATGGAACATACCAGCATTCGTGTGGGTAATAATCTTTACGAAAAATTATACGGCTCGTTTGGGCTCACCACGTTAAAAGACCAGCACGTTAAAATAAACGGGCAGCAACTGCGGTTTATGTTTAAAGGCAAAAAGGGCGTGACACACCACATACAGCTTAAAAACAAACGGCTGGCGCACATGGTAAAACAATGCCGCGATATTCCGGGCAAAGAGCTTTTTCAGTACCTGGATGAAGACGGAAAGCGGCACGCGATCGATTCGGGAATGGTGAATGCCTATTTAAAACACATTAGCGGCAGCGATTTCACCGCCAAGGATTTCAGGACCTGGAGCGGCACCGTGCAGGCGCTTACGGCTTTCAGAGAGCTGGGTTGCTGCGATACGGCCGGCCACATCAAAAAAAACATTGTAACCATGCTCGACACTGTGGCCAGGCACCTGGGTAATACCCGCAGCGTGTGTAAAAAATACTATGTGCACCCGGTTATTATTTCGCTATACGAGAACAAGCGTTTAGAGCGCTATTTTTCGTATGCAGAGCCGTTTGATAAAAACAAAACAGCAGGCTTAAGCCCTGAAGAAAAATTGCTGATGCATATTTTAGAAAAAGAAGGTTTAACCGTTAAATAAATTTACAATGAGATCAATATGGACAGGCGCCATCGGCTTCGGGCTGGTGAACATACCCGTAAAGCTTTACAGCGCCACCGAGTCGAGCAGTCTCGACCTGGATATGCTGGATAAAAAAGACCATTCCAACATTCACTTTATGCGGGTGAACGAAAAAACCGGACGAGAAGTGAAGTGGGAAAATATTGTGAAGGGATACAGGCTACCCAACGACAAGTATGTGGTGCTGGATGAAAAGGATTTTGAACGGGCCAGCGCCAAAAAAACCAAAACCATCGAGATTACCAACTTTGTAAATGAAAAAGAGATTGAAAGCAGCTATTACGAAACGCCTTACTACCTGGAGCCCGACAAATCGGGCGCCCGGGCTTATGCCCTGCTGCGCGAAGCCCTGCTGAAAACAGGCCGGGTGGGCATCGCCAGCTTTGTGATGCGCAGCAAGGAGGGCCTTGCCATTTTAAAGCCCAGCGAAAAAGTGATCATTCTTAACCGCATCCGTTTTGAAGAGGAAATCAGGGACACCTCAGGTCTTAAGCTGCCGTCAAAAACGGAAGTGAAAGCCAACGAATTAAAAATGGCAATAACGCTGATCGAGCAGCTGAGCGAAAAATTCGATATTTCGAAATACAAAGACACCTACAGTGCCGAGCTGATGAAAGTGATAAAGGCAAAAGCCAAAGGCGTGAAGCTAAAAGAGCCTGCCCTGAAGGTGGTGCACAGCAAATCAAAAGACATTATGGAGCAGCTGAAAGCCAGCCTGGGTACCAAGCGCAAAAAAGCCTCGTAGCCACGGCCCCGCGTTGGCACAGTTTTTCGTACATCCCTGCAATCAATTATTAATCTTAAAAAAGTAAAACCAATGAGTACAAAAACATTAAGCATTGCCCTGTTGTGCGCCGGTATGGCCATAAGCGGCATTTCATGCTCTAACCATGAAAAAGATTCAAAAGAAGCTGCCGAAGAAATGAACGAGGCAAAATTTGACCGGGAAGGTGAAAAAGAAGCCGACAAGCTGGTGCATGCGTATGCCGCCAATTTATACGAAATACGCGCCTCCGAAAATGCCACCATGAATGCGGCCACCGAGGATGTAAAAAAGCTGGCAGGCATGCTGATAGAGGCGCACACCAAAATGAACGAAGACGTTAAAAGTCTTGCTTCGGGCAAAGGCGTGTCGCTGCCCACCGATTTAAGCGATGAGCAGCGGAAGCACCTCGAAAAACTGGCCGAAAAATCGGGCATGGATTACGACAAGGCTTACACAGAGCAAATGAAAGATAAGCACGAGGATGCAATTGATTTTTATCAAAAAACAGCCGATAAGTGCGATGATGCGGATATTAAAGCCTGGGCCAATAATACAGTTCCCGAAGTGCGCTCACATCTCGATATGGTGATGACGTCATACAACCTGGTGAAAGACAAAAAATAATATCTGATCTCAGGATTATATTGAATGTTTACTGTTAACTACCAGAGCTCTTTTTTTGCGGGCCGCTGAACGGTTTTAGTGTGATTCTTGGCAGGTAACAATTCATCCGGCATTATTTTGTAGTATTAGAAAACACTAACGATTCCAATAATTAAAGGGCTTTTTTAACAAAAGCCTTTTTTTCATTTCTTTTTTTGCGCACTATACGTACTTCTGGATTTAACTTTCGGCAATAAGGCGGCAAAAAATTTACAAATTGTTAATAACGCCTTAAAAAACGGTTCAAAATCAAAGCGGCCCAATTCCTTGACATTCTTCTTATTTCGGAGTATCTTCGTTATGCCCAATTTGCTTTTTTAAAGTCTGAAACAACGAATTCAATCGACTAAATTATTTTAAATAAAGATGAGCCAAAGTAACCCCGGCAGGTAAAAATGAGGTTCTGTTGTAAACTTAAACCATGAAAACAAAAAAAATACTGGAAGAATTAAAACAAAGCCTGCAGCCCTATTTATTTTTTTGGGAAGAATGGATTGCCAACGACAATTGCAATTTAAGCAAAGAAGATATTGCCCTTATCAACAGTCATCTGCAAACCGAATTTGAATTGGGCTTTTTTGAAAGCCTTACTTTTTATAACAAGGCTAAGTCGATTGAAGATGTGATCCGCAAGCTCGACATCGGCTACCAGGTGTTTAAAGATGTGGTGATCGTTAATTTTCTTTCTACGATCATCAGCATGGCCAAAGAGTACGGTTATAACCAGTTCCTCGAAACCCCCATCCGCCAGCTTCACATTTCGGATAATTTAAAAACCAACCTCCTTTCTTTTAAAGCGTATACGCTGCAGCAGCTGTTTATCATTTACAAAGCCGACGACTTTAGCCGCGGCTGGGTGTATAAACGCATTGTTGAGTTTCAAACCATTTTAAAACAGGAAGAGGTAAGCATTCACGCCGAATAAAAAAATTTATTATACGCAAAAAGCCCCGGCTGCAGAGCCGGGGCTTTTTGTATTAAGGAGCTGTTGTTCTTTTAGAACCTTCTGTTGCGGGCAGAATTTCTTCCGTTGTTTCCGCGCGACTCCTCTTCATTGTTATACTCGTTGCGCGCACGCTCGTTGTCATAATTATAATCGCGGCCGCTGTATGCGTCGGCATCGTTGTACGCGTTGTTCGACCCGCGGTAGCCTTCGTTGCGGTCATACTGATTGTAATCATTTTCAAACTGCGATGAACGGCTGAACGTAGGCTGCTCGTTCTGGTAGTAGTTAGACTGGTCGTAACCATTGCCCATGCCGCGGTTGCCACTCATTTGATTGCGGTTGTAATTATCATAGCCGCGGTTAAAATCCTGGTTGCGGTAGCCGCGGTTATAATCGTCGTAGGCATAACGGCCTTCCGAATTTCGGTTGCGGTAAGCACTGCCCTCGCTTTCGTTCTGATAAGAGTTGCCATAGCCGCTGTTGTTGCCACGGTTTCCATATTGATCGCGGTTGTTATCGTATTGCGAACCGTAGTTGCTGTTTTGATTGCCATACTGCGAGCCGTAGCCGCTGCTCATAGCACCGCTGCGATAGTTTCCGGAGTTTCCATACTGATCGCTGTTGCGGTAATTCTGCGAGTACTGGTTGCTGTTGCCATACTGGTTTTGACCCTGGTTGGAGCTGCCGTATTGATTTGGCCCCTGGTGCTGATTACCCTGGCTGTACTGGTTGGTGTTTTGATTGTATTGATTGGAACCCTGGTTCCAGCTGCCGTTGTTCTCGTTTTGATTCCAGCCCTGGTTTTGCCCGTAGTTTTTATTGCCGTAGTTGCTTGGGGCGTTATAATTTTGCGAGCCATAGCTGCCGGTGTTTTGCCCAAAATCATTGTATCCCTGGTTTTGATACCGCTGGCTGCCATCATTGGAGCCATTGTAATTTTGGTTTTGCGAACCCTGATCATATTGCCGGCTGCCGTAATTCTGATGGTAACCCTGGTTCTGATCGTAATTTTTTTGGCCGTATGGATTGCCCTGGCCGTAGTTTGACTGGCTGCTGTATCGATTGCCGCCTGTGCCGCTTTCAGAATCCTTTGCACTGTTGACAGCGCTGTGCCAGTTTTTATCTTCCTTGTTGTTTGCCGTGCCATATACTTCGTGGCGGCGGGTTCCTTTGTTGTCATCATCATCACCGTATTTTGAGGTATTGGTTTTTTCGTTCGAAGTGTCGGTAGAGGATTTATCTGAAGAAGAGGTAGTGGTAGCTCCCGACATGTCGTACGATTTACCGGTAGAGCTGTCGGACGTACTGCTCTTGGTAGAAGCCGTGGTTGAATCCGATTTGTTTGCATCTGAAGAAGTGGTACTTCCGGTAGGATTCGATTCGTTTTCAGAATCCTTTTTGTTTTTGAAGTTTGACATAAGATTTAAAATTTAGTGATTAATAAATAGTTGATTTATAAGGGCTTTGCACGCAATATTACAGCCAGCGGCCGGTCGGGCATAACAAAAAATAATTGATTATAAATCAGGGCATTAGAAATGCCGCTCACGTCTCTATTGCTGCAATTGCCGATATACTTCTACAGTGAGAACCGCAGTAAATGCGGATTGTGGAAAACCGAGCCCGTTAGCCCTGGCCGTTAACGGCCGTTTTGTGGATCAGCGCAATGATGGAATTGGCATTAATGGGTTTGATAAGGTAATGCACAAACTCGCGGTGCCTGGCACGGTAAGAATCGGGGTTAGCGCTGATTTTAATGATGTTTACCTGCGGCACGGTGTCAATAATATCGTTCACCCGCTCCCATCCAAGGCCATCCGGCAAATTATTATCAATCACCACCCACTCGGGCTGCAGGGCCTTTATTCCCTCCAGGCCGCTCTGCAGCGTATAAAAAGAGGTGGTGTTGTAACCCTGGGCTTTTAACATGGAGGATAACAGAAAACAAAGATCCACTTCATCGTCAATAATAACAATGGAGGGCTTGTGAGGGGCCTTATGGTTTTGAGGACTATTATCCACAGCTTTATTAATAACGCCGGTTTTTTGAAACTATTGCAAGCAACAATCATGCAAAGTTTTATTGGCACAGAATTTATGTAATCTAAAGTAGTAAAAATAAACAATTTAAAAATCAGAAATCATGAACAGCAATGCAAAAACAATCCTGGGCATACTGGCTGCAGGCGCAGTGGGAGTAGCAGTGGGTATGCTACTGGCCCCCGAAAAAGGAAGCGATCTCCGCAAATCGATAAAAGACTCGGTGGACGACCTGGGCGAAAAACTGGGCGATTTTATTTCGGACGGAAAAGAAAAATTAATGGGGGTGGCCGATGAGCTTAAAACGCACACCAACAATATTAAGAAGGAGGCCAAAACCGGCGCCGATCATATTAAATCCACCCTGTCCTAAACACCCGCCTCTATATTATAACGCAGTGCTCCAACACAGGCTGCGTTATAATATATTTTTTTTCAGTTATACGTTTAAACGATCATGGAAAAGACCAGCACGCTTGTAAACAGCATTTATTCCGGGGCCACAGATTACCTGCATTTGCAAACCCGCTCTGCCCGGCTTGAATTATACGAACGCATCACCAACGTTATTGCCAGCGGCATCAGCGCTTCGTTCATTGTTCTGTTCGGCGTGTTTGCCCTTTTATTCATCAACGCAGGCCTGGCATTCTGGCTCAGCGAAGTATTTGCGTCCTACAAGCTGGGTTTTTTAACCGTGGGCGGCTTTTATACCGTTGTGCTGGCAGCCTACCTGATGTTAAGGGATAAAATAGCCAGAAACAAAGTGAAGGATGCCGTGCTGCTGAAGGTGAGCAAAACGCACAGCGATTATGCACTTTTGTTGAAAGAGCAGGAAGAAGTGCATGCGCAGGTGGCCGTAAAAGAAAAACAGATCCGCGAAAGTTTTGAAGAGCTCCGCGAAAACATTGAAACCCTGAAAGAGGATTTTAATAAGCTGAAAAGCCACTTTGTATCGGAAGGCGAAGGCGAAGAAAAGGTTGGCCCGCGCATACCGCGCATTGCCATCACCGGACTTATGGATCTTGTTTTACAAAAATTTGTGCTGCGCCACGCCGGCCTGATCAAAAAAACACTTGTGCCTCTGCTGGCCAACACGCTGGTGACTTCTGCCGTGTTTAAAGAGAATAAAAAAACCAGCTTTCTCGAAAATCTCAAATTAAAATTTTCAAAATTCCTGGCCTAAACGGCCATTTCCTTAAACTGCGACACGATGGACAAAAGGCCGTCGTAGTTGGAGGGCTTCACAAAAAAATCATTGATCCCAAGGTCGCGGCAGCGGTTCTTCTCCAGCTCATTGCCGGTGGTTGAAAATACGATGGTTGGGAACGAGCGGAAATAATCCTTATACATCAATTCACCGATAGCTTCTTTGCCGTTTTTTTTAGGCATGTTCAAATCAACCACCAGCAAGGCCGGCAGTGATTTCACAAGACCGTCTTCAATTTTTTTGAAATAATTAAGCAGCTCAATGCCGTTCTCAACAAAAACAAGCTCAATGTCATCCGAAATTTCTTTAAACGCCGAGATCAGTAAGAACTGATCGTCTTCATCATCTTCGGCAATAAGAATATACCTGGGCGAATCCATGCTTAAAGTTAGCTATTTTTTATTGAAAGTCCGGTATTATGCTCATTTAAGCCGGGCTTACGGCCCGCTGAATGTGGAAAAGAATACCCTCTCTGCATCGCAGTAAAATCAAGGCTTTGAACAATTTTTTGATAATCAGGCGTTTACAAAAACCCGCCGCAGCGCCCATTGGCAAAGGCCATGGCACATTTATTTAAAAACTCTATGCATAACAATTTAAAACTACGAAAAATGAAAAGATCAGTTATTGCGCTTGTGGCTTTGTTTACGCTGAGCCTTGGTGCCTGCAAAAAAGACTATAAATGTGAATGTACAAGAACCCACAGCTCCGGCGGAACCACCGTAATTACCGACGACGGCTCTTACAACTTTAAAGATACACGCACCCGCGCCGAATCGCGCTGCAACGATCAGGAAGGTACAGGTACCGACATTGGCGGAGATTATACCCGGAACTGCGAAATTAAATAACACTAAAAAGCGCTTCACAACAGCGCTTTTTATTTTAAGCCCACTCCGTTATGAAACATCACTTTACCGGTAAAGCAGCCATTATTCTTGTTTTATCCTTTATAACGCTTGCAACGCTGTACCTGGCCAGCGAGCTGTACCGCAACTCGGAAACCGATAAGAAATACAAGGAAGATTATTTTACCGTTAACCAGATCAAATACGGGCTATTGTCGGGCGACAACTGGGGGCTGCAGGTAAACCGCATCGTTTCACAGCAGGTAGATTCCTTTACCTTCAGCCCTGAAAACAAAAAGCTGCTCACCGACCAGGTGGGCCAGATTCTTGATCGCCTGATGAGCGAGGCAGATGCCGTAATGCACAAAGACCGGCACACGCTGAAAGAGCGCATCCGCTTTAAAGTGCTGAACACGCTGGTGGATGTGAGGGATTTCAAAGCCGAGATCCCGCGCTTTTCGAAAGCCATTGTGGATGAGCTTGAAAACTCAAAAAACAAAGAGCAGCTGAAAGCGCTGCTGAAAGAAAAAATAAACGGGATACTGGCTGTGACCAGCCAAAAGGCCGGCGGCGAACAGGGGCGCATACTGCGGGAATATGATTTCTCATCCATTGCCGCGTTTAATCAGTATATTTTTATATTAACCAATTATATTAAGGATGCGCAGCAGCGGCTCGGCTTTATGCTGATAGGTTTGCTGCTGGCCAACCTGCTGCTCTGGTTTTTTGTGATCCGCTCAGGTCTGCTGCTGCCCCTCACCTTCCTGTTCTCGGCGCTCATCTCTTTTATGGCGCTTTACATCGGCATCAGCCTGCCCATGATAGAAATTGATGCGCGCATTGCCACGCTTGACCTTAAGCTGCTGTCGGGTCACATTATTTTTAACGACCAGATTATCTTCTTCAGAACCAAAAGCATTCTCGATGTCATTGGCATTCTGGTGCGGAACGGCAAACCCGATGCCGTGTTTGTGGGCTGCCTTATTTTCCTGTTCAGTGTGCTGTTCCCGGTATCCAAGCTTATTGCGGCCGTTATTCACCTGTTTGTAAAAGAAAAAAGCAATGCCTTTATCCGTTACATGGCTTTTAAGTCGGGAAAATGGTCGATGGCAGATGTGATGGTGGTGGCCATTTTTATGGCTTACGTGGGCTTTCGCAGCATTCTTAACGATCAGCTGGACGACCTTAACATGCAAAAGGATGTGATCAACATGATCAGCACCAACAAGTCCAACCTGCAAACAGGCTTTATGATCTTTGTATCGTTTGTGCTTTTTAACCTGGCCCTTGCCGAAATACTAAAATACATTACCCGGCCCAATGGCCGCATTAAACAGCTGGATATAAACAAAAAAGCCGCTTAGTTTTTATTTCCCGCCCTCAACTTCTTCTCGTGCTCGCGTTTGGCTTCATCCAGCGAGTGTGTGGCGTAAACATTTTTTTCCTTAGCCGCCAGCTTCGATAACTCCACGTAATAATTCTTCAGCACTTCAATTTCGTCTGCCGTCAGGTCTTCAATATCAATAAGGCGGTTGCTGGCGTGCTGGTTACAGGCTATCAGCTCGTTCAGCTTCAGGTGAAGCGCCTTGGTGTCCTTGTTTTGCGACTGCTGGATCACAAACACCATTAAAAACGTGATGATGGTGGTGCCCGTGTTAATCACCAGCTGCCAGGTATCTGAAAAATTAAAAACAGGACCGGTGACCGCCCATATGATAATAACGATAAATGCAACAAAAAAAGCTGCCGGGCTGCCGGTGGCCGAAGTAACTTTTGACGAGAAGGCGTCGAATGATTTTTTCATAATGGCTTGGTGTTTATAGGTGGTAAAAATAAAAACATCGCCTGAATAACAGGCGATGTTTAAACAGATAAATGCTAAATGAGCTAAAAATGAAACCCTATACCCAGGGTGGAAAAGCCGGTGGAAAGATCGAGGAACAAGCCTGCCCTGCGGCTAAAGCGGTACTCAGTGCCTATGTGCAGGTTGGCATACAGCGGCGACGAATAATTCCGCACAGCCCTGTCGCCATAGTAGCCGTTTTCCCAGCGCACCGTGCGAAAGGTAACACCCAGCGACAGGCCCGCATAAAAATCCCATTTTTCGGTGGCTTTTAACAGCTCGTCGAAATAATATGAACCCTTTACGCCCACCGGCACAATGGTTTCGCGGTAATAATAATCGCGGTAAGGATAATGGGGATCGCCCCAGTACCGGTAGTTGCGGTAGGTGGAAACACCGATAAAAGGTGCCAGGGTAAAATTCCTGAACACATCAAACTCATAATTGAGGCTGAGCGCCGGCGCGGCGTAATAATAGCCATAATAACCTATTCCAAGGCCTGCATTCAGCGTATTGCCGAATTTTTCCTGGCCTTTGGCTGCCACGCTCAGCAGCGCAGCCGCCATCATCGAAAAAATATAACGTTTCATGTTGCGGTATTTTATTAAAAATAAAGATCAAAACTGCGTGCCATAAAAAAGTGGAATTTACTGCACACATCGGCCTTGTTAAACACTTTCGCCTTTAATTACGCGAAACAGGATGGCGATGATTGCCAGCACCAATAAAATGTGTATCACATTGCCAACGCTGAACACAAAAGCGCCGAGTATCCATCCTATCAGCAGGATAACGGCTATTACATATAATAAATTACTCATGGTTTTTTTATTTTACGGTTGATTTTTTATTCAGGAACTGGTAAAGCATCCAGCAGGTTTTTTGCTGTTCGCCCAAAAATTTGGTCAGGATATCGGCAGTCACCACATCCTCCATGTCCTGCGCCAGTTTTACGATCTCATTTTCGAGCACGGTAAGCTGCGTTAGATCGTCGAGCAGTATTTTGATGCACGCGGTCTGATCGCCTCCTGGCTTTATTTCTTTTATTGCCGATGATTTCATCATTTGCGAGGCGGTCATAAGCGGCATGCCGCCCAGGGTAAGAATGCGCTCGGCGATGTCGTCAATTTTAACCGTAGCATCGTTGTACTGAATTTCGAATACCTTGTGGAGCTCGAAAAAATTCTCGCCCCTGATCATCCAGTGCGAAGCCCTAGTATTGAAGTAGGCTACCTGGTAGGCGGCAAGCAACTCGTTGAGTCTGCCAACCAGTTTTTCATATTTGCCAGCTGTCGTTTTCATATTTGTTTTCTTTTACTGGTAATTTAACAAACGCCATGCCCCAGGTTATTGACGTCAAATTCCTTTTCTGAGTATTATTTTCCCCGCCCGCAGAAGTATTTGCAGTGCGATGATAACAGCACCGGGGAACAAAATTTGTACTTAAACAGCATGACCCATTGCTTTTCCTCCTCTTTTGGCTGTAAAGCCCTGCTTTTATCCGTTTTTTTATTGCTGCTGCCGGCAACGGCCTGGCCGCAGAAAAAACTGAGCAAAAAACAATTTGTAAAAGATTCTCTTGAGATCATGCGCGCACGGCTGATACGGCCACAGCTCAGGATCGACAACCGGATCACGTTTCACAAAGGCCAAACGCTCACGATGAACGGCGTGGATGCAGGCGTGCTGCTGAAGGAAAAACTGCGCTTAACCCTGGGTTATTATGCACTGAACGATCATTTAAGCGCTTACAGCTCGGTGATTGACGGCGAGGAGGTGCAGCGGCTCATAAAGCTGAATTACGGCAGCATTAACACCGAGTATTATTATATGAACACGCGTTTTATATCCCTGGGGCTGCCGCTCGATTTTGGCTTTGGATACACCGAGCTGAAATACCGGAAGGTGTCAAACCGCCAGCTATATGGCCGCGAAGCGGGCTTCGTTTTTTTAATTGATTTCGGCCTCTCGGCCATTTACAAACCCATTCGCTGGATTGGCGTAAAAGGGGTGGTGGGCTATCGCAAATACCTTATCAACCCGGTTAAGGACATGAGCTTCAGCGGTTTTTTCACATCGCTGGGTCTTGTGGTAGATTTGCGCGAAATTATTAAAGACGTGAGCATGTATAAATTGAAGAAAAAATACAGGCGGGGCAATAACCTCGAAAATGCGGTGGACCTGATTACCGATTAATTGCGCTGGCTTTTAAAAATAAGCCGCAGCGAAGTGTCGCGCGTAAAAAAATTCCAGGCCCAGTTAATAAAAATAACGAGTTTGTTGCGGGCGCCCAGTATCAGCATCAGGTGCAAAAACATCCAGGTGAACCAGGCCAGCACACCGTGAAATTTTAAGAACGGCAAATCCACCACCGCTCTGAAACGGCCCACAGTAGCCATCGATCCTTTGTCCTTGTACTCGTATTCTTTTAATGCCTTTCCCTTTGCCATGGCCTTTAAATTGCGCGCCAATGTTTTCCCCTGGTTAATGGCCACGTTGGCCAGCTGCGGATGCCCCTTGGGATAAAGCGGCGTTTCCATATAAGAAATATCGCCAATGGCATAAATATGCCCGTAACCTTTTATTTTATTATACCGGTCCACAATAAACCTGTTTTTATTAATCGCAGCTGGTTCGATCCCGCTTACAACATTGCCGGTAACACCGGCGGCCCATATCACATTTTTACTCTTAATCGTTTCGCCCGAATTAAGGGTGAGCGTGGTGCCATCGTACCCGGTCACAAACACTTCGGTGTGGATTTTCACGCCCATTTCTTCCAGGTACCGGCGCGAAGCGGTTTTAGCAGGATCGCTCATGCTGTTGAGCGTGTGCTTGCTGCCCTCCAGTAAAATAATCTCCAGCTTAGAGAAATCAACCGTTGGGTAATCCTTGGGAAGGATGTATTTTTTCATTTCAGCAAAAGCACCCGAAAGCTCTACACCCGTAGGGCCTGCGCCAACTATCACAATGTTGAGCAGGGCTTTCTGCTCCTCGGCGCTCGAGCTGATAAAACGCTCAAAGCTCAGCAGCATGTCGTTGCGAATGGCAATGGCTTCCTGCGTCGATTTCATTGAAAAGGCATGCTTGGCAATTTGAGCGTTGCCAAAAAAATTGGTTTTGCAGCCGGTGGCTATTACCAGGTAATCGTACTTAATATTGCCATTGTCGGTCACAATGCACTGATCATGGGTGTTTACTTGCTGCACATCGGCCATGCGCACCTCTATGTTTTTAGAGCGTTGAAATATTTTGCGGAAAGGGAACGAGATATTGGATGGCTCGAGGCGCGCGCTGGCCACCTGGTAAAACAAAGGCTGAAACTGGTGATGGTTCTGCTTGTCCACCAGCATTACCTGATAATCATTGCTCCCGTTAAGGCCTTCGGCCAGTTGAAGACCGGCAAAGCCGCCACCCAGTACAATCACCTTTTTTTTCATAAAAACAACGTTTTAAACCTCTTGCGAAACACAGGGTTTTCAATCTTCAAAATTACACATTTATGTGCATGGCCCGTGTTTAAACCAGGTATTTTAAGGCAATAAAAACCGCAATACCGACCAGCGAAAATGTGAGCAGGAATGAAATAACAAAAATATTTACCCCGTATTCTGCAACAAAATAACGAATGGGTTGTTTAATGGCCTGGTCAACAATCGTCATGATGCGCTGCCAGGCGCCACGCTCGTTTAAAATATAGTCGCGGGCGCCCAGTTTCATAGCATCCACTGCCATTCCCACATCTTCGTTGGAAGTAAGGATCACCACCTCTGTCTTCGGGTTTTTTTCCTTAATGCGCTTTAATACATCCACTCCGGGCGTGCCTTTGTTGGCGCCTTCGTACAGGTAATCGTCCACCACTACCAGGTGCACCTCCCCGCTCATCATTTTTAAGCAGCTGCGGCTGCTGAAAAACAGCGAAATGCGCAACAGCTCGCCAAAACGTTTGAGCAGGTATTTTCTTAATTTGCCGGCTACCTCAACATTGTCGTTAAGGATAAACACATTGATCGGGTGAGTTTCCATATTACATTTTGTTTAAGTTAAATACATAAGATCTATCTCAAAACATCCAGGGTCATGCTGAACTCGTTCAGCATCTCCGGATTAACTGATTTGGCTGAGAAACAGACCCTGAAACAAGCCGATGCTATCGGTTCAGGGCGACAGCAAAATCAAATTTGGATAGTCCTAGCCTTTACCACCCCTTACAATAAGGGCAATAATGGCCGCTATTACCAGTCCTACCAGTATGATTCCCCATACCATGCCTGCTTTAAAAATACCGCCAACTATGCTACAGCCGGCTAATAAAAAGCACAGGGCTGATATAAAATATAAACTTGTTTTTTTCATCAATAAAATAGTTACAAATTTTATTCCCAGGGTTTATATAAAAAACAAGCCCTTTCGTGTAAAATACTCTACAGCGCTGGCAAATAAAAAAATCCCGGTCATAAAAAGCGGGATTCTCTTTTTTCAAATCAACTGTTGTTTAAGCTACTTTTCTAAAATTTTTACTCGGAATGTTGAGCTCTTCGCGGTACTTGGCCACGGTGCGGCGGGCTATGGAATAATTGCGTGCCATCAGCTGACGCGCAATTTCCTCATCGCTCAGCGGGTTGCTCTTATCTTCGGTTTTTACACATTCCATCAGTTTCAGCTTTACCTCGTTGGTGCTCACCGATTCGCCGTTGATCGTGCTCAGGCCTTCCACAAAAAGGTCTTTAATAAGTATGGTGCCGTACACCGTTTGAATGTATTTGCTGCTGGCTATTCTCGAAATGGTGGAGATATCCGAATTAATTTCCTCGGCAATGGTTTTCAGGATGAGGGGCCGGAGGTCGGAATGATCGCCCGACAGGAAGAATTTTTGCTGATGCTTTACAATGGCCCTGGCCACGGTGATCATCGTTTTTTCGCGCTGCTGCAGGGCATCAATAAACCATTTGGCATTTTCGATTTTACTTTTTATAAAGCCCGAAGCCTCGCGCAGGCTTTTGTCTTTTGAGCCGGCATAGGCCGCCAGCATTTCGGTATACTCGTCGCTGATCTTCAGCGGCGGATGTTTGGCCGAGTTTAAAAACAGCTCCACCTTGCCATCGGTCACTATCACCGAAAAATCGGGCTCAATGGTAATTGCTTTTTTTGAATTTTCCCTGGCGCTGCCGGCGGGCACAGGATTGAGTCGTTTTATTTCGCCCAGTGCATCCTCCAGGTCTTCGGCGCTCAATCCCAGCTCGCATTTTATTTTGTCAAACCGTTTGCCCGAAAGATCTTCCATGCATTCTTTTAAAATGTGGATGGCGTGGTAGGTATCGCGTGTTTTTTGCTTTTTGTGCTCCAGCTGTATCAGCAGGCATTCCTGCAGGTGGCGGGCGCCAATGCCCACAGGCTCCAGCGTATGAATGTGCTTTAAAGCTGCCTCAAGCTCCTCTTCTTTCACAAAATTGTTCTGCACAAACGAAAGCTCATCGGCAATATCGGTTATTTTGCGGCGCAGGTAACCGTCGTCGTCCAGCGAATTAATGATATAAGCCCCAAGCTCTTTTTCACGGTCGCTGATCAAAAGCAGCTGAAGCTGATCAACGAGCAATGTGGTAAAATCATGGCTTTCGAGATACACCTGCTCGCGCTTGTCATCATCGCTGCTGTGGTTGTTGGCCTCGTATTTATAGTCGTCCAGCCGGTCACGGTCCATGTAATCCGTGTAGTCATAATCCTCGCCCAGCTTGCCTTCCGAAATGCCGTCCTCGCTTTCGTATTCTTTTTCGTTATCATCGGCCGCATTGTCCTGCTCATTGTCATCGGCGGTTTCGCTGTCAAACTCTAGGGCCGGGTTAATGGCCATTTCGTTGGCAATGTATTGCTCGAGCGCCACAGTGGGCAGTGCCAAAATGTTGTGCAGCTGTATCTGCTGCGAAGTGAGCTTCTGCGTTTGTTTTTGCGATTGTGTTTGTATAATTGCCATAAACCTGGGTTTTGTATGGTGCGTGAATTTGTGTGAATGAGTTAGCGGAGCCATTAAAAGGCTTATGCACCAAAATGGCGCATAAGCCTTTATTTATTTTTTGCCCAGCAGCTTTGCTCCAAAAATGAGCGTTAATAAAAACAGCACCACAAAAATGAAAAACAGCACTTTTGCAATGGAAGCTGCACCGGCTGCAATGCCTGTAAAACCGAACAATGCGGCCACTATGGCGATTACAAAAAAGATTAAAGCCCAACGTAACATAATTTATAGTTTTAAAGAATTATACATGCTGGTATTGAAATAATAGTGCCGGATTTTTTAACAGCTTTAACTGTTTTAAAATCAGCAGCTTAAAAAAGCACGAGAAAAAAAGCGAAAAGAGCCGGCGTGGAATTATTTCCACACACGGCTAAAAAGCGGGGAAAAACAGGAGGATGCTGAGGCCGAAAGGGTCGTTTTTTCGCGCCGCAATATTGCCGCCATGATTCAGCATGATGCGTTTGCAGAAACTTAGCCCCATTCCGCTTTGCACAGCGTTGTTATTGGAGCTCTCGAGCTTTTGAAACAGGTTGAATATTTTTGGGAAATACTCTTTGGCAATGCCCGTACCGTTATCGCTCACGGCAATGCAATAATAGGTTTTGCTTTTAAGCAGTGGCAGCTGCAGCAGGCGCTCACGGGCCAATGTTTGATGAATGCGCACTGCCAGTGGGCGCTGCGGGTGCGAATACTGCAGCGCATTATGAATGAGGTGCACAAACAGCAGCTCCAGCTGCTGGGGGTCGGCTTCCACATCCTTAAGCGCCTCTACCGTAAGTGTAAGCTGCGCGGACCAGTTATGCCTGCGGGCAAGCTCTTCAATAAACGTATTGAGATTTATTTTTTCACGGGTGCCGGGATTCAATAGAATGTCGTAATACTCAATAATTTTATTATTAATTACCTGCTGCTTGTTATAAATCTCCTTGATCCGGTTCAGCTGCTCGTTCATACCCGAATCTTTCACCTCCTGCATATGCTGCAGCCAGTCAATGACCATCTGCACCTTGCGCATGGGCTCCTGCAGGTTGTGCGCACTGGCTATGGCCAGCTCACGCACCTCGTCGTTAAGCGTGGTCAGCTTCAGCAGCTTGTCTTCAAGATCGGCCCGGTAAATTTCGCTCCTGTTAAAAAACCAAATGATGATGACCGAGGCAATACAGCACAGCGCAAAGGCAACAAACAGCGAAAGCAGGCTCCTTCTTTTGCTCTCGCTGGTGTTCTTGCTTTTATCCAGGTTGCGCTCGTTCAGAAGGCTCGCTTCATGGGCTTTTATGCTGGTAATCACATCGCGGATGCGACCCATGTACCTGGCGCTTTCCCTGAAACGCGCCATCGGGATGCTGTCTGCCGGATCGCCCGCCATGTTTTTCTTAAGTGTATTCAACTGCAGGTTCACCAATACCTGCAGCGTATCGAGATTACTTTGCTGCTCCCTGTTATCGGCGGTCAGCTCGTCCATCGAACGGAAAATGGCTGGTATATCCTTTAGTTCGTCCACATACAATTCCAAAAAATCGGCTTTGCCCGAAAGGAGGTAGCCCCTTTGGCTGGTTTCGGCATTTAACAGATTCTGTTCCAGTAAGTTTGTTTGCAAAATAACCTTATACGAGTGATCCACCCGCTCGTTATTTTTTTCCAAGGCATTTAATTTGCGTAGGTAAAAAAACGAAACACCCAGCAAGGTTAAGAGCGCCAGGCAAATGCAAAAATAAATGAGTAACCGCTTTTTTTTCATATTTTTACCTGACACCCTGTACCGGCTGCGTGTAAAGTTAAATAATATAGATACATGACCAATATTTTAGTAATAGACGACGACGCCGATATCTGTATGCTTTTAAACAGGTATTTGTCAAAGAACGGGTTTCAGGTAACCACCGCTTACAGCGGCAAAGCAGCCTTGGAAAGCATAGCCACGCAGGTTCCCGATATTGTGCTCTGCGATTTTCGCCTCGAAGACATGAGCGGTGGCGACCTGCTTGAAAAAATAAAGCAAAACAACCCCCAGGTGCCTGTTATTATTATGACCGGCTACAGCGATGTGAGAACCGCCGTAAAAATAATGAAGCTGGGTGCTTTTGATTACGTGACCAAGCCCCTGCTGCCCGAAGAAATACTGCTTACGCTGAAACGGGCGCTTACCGAAACCAAAGAAAGCGATTCGGCGCCGGCCACCAACCCGGCTGCGGTAACCGAAAACGAAACCAAAAAAACCAAAAAGCCTAAAGGCAAATATGTATTTGGCAAAAGCGCTGTGTTTAAAGTCATCATGGACCAGATCAAGCTGGTGGCGCCCACCAACTTCAGCGTGATCATATACGGCGAAAGCGGCAGCGGCAAAGAGTCGGTGGCCAACGAAATACACAACAACAGCGCCCGCGCGCATAAGCCGTTTATTGCCATCGACTGCGGCTCGCTGTCGAAAGAGCTGGCCAGCAGCGAACTGTTTGGCCACGAAAAAGGCTCGTTTACCAGCGCCGTGAGCCAGAAAATAGGCAGCTTCGAGCTGGCCAACGGCGGTACGGTGTTTCTGGATGAGATCGGCAATCTTTCGTACGACATACAAGTGGCTCTGCTGCGCGTGGTGCAGGAGCGCAAAATGCGCCGCGTGGGCGGGGTAAAAGACATTGACCTGGATGTGCGCATCATTGTAGCGAGCAACGAGCGCTTATCGGAAGCGGCAAAAAAAGGAAAGTTCAGGGAAGACCTGTATCACCGCTTCAACGAATTCAGCATTGAAGTGCCGGCATTGCGCAACCGGCCGGAAGACATTATGATGTTTGCCGAGTTTTTTCTCGAAAAAACCAATGCCGAGCTCAACAAATCGGTGAAGGCTTTCACCGACGAGGTGGTGAAGATCTTTCACGCCTACAACTGGCCGGGCAACCTGCGCGAGCTCAACAACGTAATCAAACGCTCCACCCTGCTTACCTCCGGCGACCTGGTGGAAGTGTCGGCCCTGCCCTTTGAGATCACCCACTTCGAAAAGCTGGCATTCGACGCCAACGATACCACCGCCAGCACTCCCCTTTCGCCCCAGCCTGCCGCAGCCGAACCTGCCAAAAAAAACCTGCCGCTGAGCGATTACGGCATGAAACACGCCTCTATTGATGCAGAGTTTGAGCTCATTGTGGAGGCCCTGAAAAAATGCAATTATAATAAAAGTAAAGCCGCTCAACTATTAAATATCGATCGAAAAACTTTGTATAACAAAATGAAGCAATACAAAGAATTTAATGGAGAATTATAACGCCAGCGTCGTGGAAACAGAAAAATTCGGGGAAATTTTTCCACATATAGAAAATATTCTACAGTGTGGCTGGTTCTCTCATAATTTTAAAACCAACGCCAGTTACTGGAGCAAAGGCGTGTTCACCATTTTCGGGCTCGAGCCTTTCTCCATTCCAAGCGTCATCGAAAATTTATATCCCTACATCAATCCCGAATATCTGGATATGGTGGCTCTGGCGGTGAGCAAATCGCGCAACCAGCAGAAAAGCTACCAGATCGAATTTTCCATCACCGATGCACAGGGCCTGCACAAGCGGGTGTATGCCGAAAATCACATAACCTTTGACGCGAACCACGAGATGGTGGAGTACAACGGCGTGCTCAAAGACATCACCGAAAGTTATTATTATAAAAAAGCCCTGGAGCAAAAAATTGCGCAGCTCGATAAATCGAACCGCAACCTGCAGGAATTTGTATATGTGGCCTCGCACGACCTGCAGGAGCCGCTCCGCAAAATATCCACCTTTACCGAGCGCCTGGGAAGTAAATTTGAACCTGAACTCGGTGCAGATGGCAGCACCTACATCAAGCGCATTTTACGCTCCACGCATAATATGCAAACCCTGCTCACCGATCTTCTTAATTTTTCGAGGCTTTCGTTTAACGAAGTGAAGTTCGAAAAAATATCGGTAAAGGAATGCATTGACAGCGTGCTCAGCGACCTGGACATTAAACTGGAAGAAGCCCAGGCCGTGGTGAGCTGCAACCCGGCTCCCGAAATAGATGCCTACCCTTCGCAGCTCAAGCAGCTTTTCAGCAACCTGGTGGGCAACGCACTCAAATTTAAGCGCGCTAATGAGAAGGTGCTTATCTCCATTCACTGCGAAGCGGTGAAACACGAGGACTATCCGGAACTGCCGCTGGTAAAAGGCACGCCATATCTCAAAATATCCATCAGCGACAACGGCATAGGCTTCGACCAGGAATTTTCGGAGCGTATTTTTATGATCTTTCAGCGGCTGAACGGCAAGGCCGAATACAGCGGCTCGGGCGTAGGGCTGGCCATTTGCAAAAAAATAGTGGAGAACCACCATGGTTTTATTTATGCCAGCGGCACAGCCAATAAAGGCGCTACCTTTACCATACTCTTACCCCAGTATCAGTCGTAATTATGTTGAACGATCTTAAGATTTTAATTATTGATGATGATGAAGACGATTACTTTATCACCTCGCAGTACCTCGAAGAAATAGAAACAATCAATGTATCGTGCAGCTGGAGCTACAACATTAAGGACGCGCAGGAAAAACTGGCCTCCAACGAATATGACCTTTATTTTTTAGATTATCGCCTGGGTGCCAAAACCGGTTTGGACCTGCTGACCGAGGCCAAACAAAACGGGGCCTATAAACCCATTATTTTACTGACCGGCAAAGGCACGCTCGAAATTGATAAGCTGGCTGTAGAGCAGGGCGCCTACGATTACCTGGTAAAAGGCGAGCTCACCTCCGAAAAGCTGGAGCGCTGCCTGCGCTATGCGATGGAGCGTTACAAAAGCTTTAAGCTGATTAACGACAATGAGCGCAAATACCGCCTTATTTTTGAGAACGCCCTGAGCTTTATTTTTACCTGCGACAAGCTGATGCATTTAAGCGACTGCAATCCCGCTTCGGAATACCTGCTGGGATACAGCCCCCAGGAGCTCAAAGGCGTTTCGTTTATAAGCCTGCTGGACGAAAGCGATAAAAACCAGTTGAAAGACCTGGTGCTTGCAAAAAAAAATATTCAAAACCTGAACCTGAAATTCAACACAAAGCATGGCGAGATAAAAACAGGCAATGTGTCGCTCACCTATTTTGAGACTGAAGATATGGAAGCGCACTGGCAAGGTATTATTTTTGACGAAACCATGCGCGCACAGGCCGAGCAGGAAAAAATACAATCAGAAAAACTGGAGGCCACCTACCGGCTGGTGCGCACGCTGGCACACGAGATCCGCAACCCGCTCACCAACATCGGCCTGTCGATTGAGGGGCTACTTGAAAAAGGGCTCGACGAGTCGCAGATGACCTACATCGATATTATTAACCGCGGATCGAAACGTATTAACGGCATTATATCCGAACTGCTTAACTCGGCAAAAACCGTGGAGCTTAAACCCGAGCTGGTAGACCTGAATGAGCTGGTGAAAGAAGTGATGGGCATGGCCCAGGACCGCATTGAGCTGAAAAACATAGGCACCGCTGTGAGTCTTATGGACAGGCCGGTGATAAAAGCGCTGGACCGCGAAAAATTTAAGATCGCCATTCTGAACCTGATGGTAAATGCCATTGAGGCCATGGACAAAGCCGAGAGCCTGCTCACCATAGCCCTTTCGCAAAACATAGAACAAACCGTTATTCTGATCAAAGACAATGGCTCGGGCATGAGCGACGACCAGCTGAAAAAACTGTTCGAGCCTTACTTCACCACCAAAAAAACGGGAATGGGATTGGGCCTTGTGTCCACCCTCAACATCATTAAATCGCACAAGGCGCTGATAGAGGTAGATTCGAGGCCAGCCATAGGAACCGCATTCAGGGTTATTTTCCCTGAGCAGCCGGCTTAAATAAAGTGAAGGAGAAGTTTAGGATAGAAAGCCAAAAAAAATAATTAAAACACAACTAAAAATTATTTTTAATGGCTTTCGCAATATCCACAACAAAATACGGCCACAACCATGCAAACCGTGTTACAAATTACAGGCTAAAAAAATCCAAAATCAATCCGTAAAAACACGTAAAAAGAAACTGCGCAAAGCACGTACAAAATATACGTGTTTTGCGCAGTTTTAAATTAAACGTTCCTGGGCCTCAGTGCTTCTGAAAACGGCTCTTTTTTAACCGGTCATCGCGGCATTTGTATTAATACTTGCGGCTTTCTTTTTGGTCTTATAAATAATGATTAATAATGATTAATTGTGCGAATCTTATATCTTTACATTTATTAAAACGCGCATAAGCACTCTAAAAGCCCCCCATTATGAAAATTAAAATTGCTGTCGTGGATGATCATCTGCTATTCCGGGCAGGCGTTGTCTCGCTCCTGAAAGACCATGACCAGATCAATGTGATTATACAGGCTTCCAACGGCAAAGAACTGTTAAGCTCGTTAAAAGACAACCGGCCCGACGTGGTGCTGCTGGACATACAGATGCCCGAAATGAACGGCATACAGACCACCCAGGCCTTAAAGGAGCTCTACCCCGACATGAAGATCATCATTTTGACGATGCACAACGAGGATGAGTTTATTTACGACCTGATGAGCAAGGGTGCCAATGGCTTTATTCCCAAAAACAAAAGCATGGATACCCTGCTGGAAGCCATATACAGCGTAATGGAAAGAGGCTACTACTACAACGACCAGATCACCGAAGCGCTCATTAAAGGCAACAACGGCAACATACGGGCGCTGGAATACATGGCCGAAGTAAGCCTCACCGACCGCGAGGTGGAAGTGGTGAAGCTCATCTGCGCGCAAAAAAGCAACAAAGAGATTGCCGAGATACTGGACATAAGCCCCCGGACTGTGGATACCCACAAGAATAACATTTTTCTGAAAACCGGCGCCAAAAATGTGATCGGCGTAGCACTTTATGCCGTTCAAACAAAATTAATCCGGTAAATATTCCTTTTTGATTTTTATAACAGAAAATTATTTTTAATTTAGTTGTTGTGAATTTCTTTTAATTGTGCTCTTATGAAAAGAAAAGAACCTCAATTTAAATACAGGCATGCTATGCTGCTTGATGACAATGAGTTGGACAATTTCATCAACCAGAAGGTTATTGAGGCCAATCACTTTGCCGGCAAGGTATATATTAACACCAGCAGCAAAAGCGCGCTCGAATTTTTAAACAACCTTTCCATCTCAAGCACCGATAAGCTGGATATTTTTCCCGAGATAATTTTTATTGACCTGAACATGCCCATGATGGACGGCTTTCAGTTTATAGAAAATTTAAAAAAGAACTTGCCCAAAAAGGTGGATACGCTGAAGCTGGCTATTCTAACCTCGTCTACCAACCCCAACGACCGGCAAAAAGCCGCCGAGATCTCGAAAAACATTGTATTTTTGAACAAGCCGCTTACCAGCGAAATGCTGGGTCAGCTCTGATACCGCTTTTTAAGCTCGGGCACCAGGTGTGCCAGCACTTCGTTGCTTTTTACATTGTTGGCCAGAAAAAGCGTAAACAGGTCGCGGTTTTTTGGCAGGCTTTTGGCGCCCACTCCCTGGCTCATTTCCGAATCGAATATTTTTATAAGATGCAGCACGTGGGCATACTTATCGGGATGCTCGGTTTTTATTTTGCGCGACACGCTTTTGGTGGTAATTTCCACCAGGTCGTACTCTTTCAGGCTCAGGTAAAAATAAGCCAGCGTCAGCTTCACATCAATGCTTTCGTGAAAGTAGTCTTTAAAGCTCACCGTGTTCAGCACATCGTTCAGGCAGTTAATGGCTTCCTTGGTGCGTTTCTGCTTAAAGTAAAGCATGGCCGTAAAAATTTCCATCAGCACCCTGGCGTGCACATCGCCCGAATCGTAGAGCAGCTCTTTTTTTGCCGCGGCCGGGTCCATCTCTTCTTTCCTGTCGGCCTCTTCGCAAAACCTGATCTTTGAGATAAGAAACTTGGACGTGAGGCATATGTTGTTATAGAGCAGCAGCGTGGGAAGCACGGCATTTACCTTTTCGTAATACGGCAGGGCGGCCCTGAGCTCGTTTTTAGAAAAATAATATTCAAAGCTCAGGTAGTCGAGCACAATTTCCCATTTTTTCTGCTCGGCGGTTTCGGGCAGCTCGGCAAACACCTTGCGTGTGTTTTGCAGCAGCTCTTCGGCGCTGTATTCGGTGGTTTCCTGGCAAAACAATATCAGCTCCAGCTCAATAATATTGCGGATGATCTCGATCTGCCGCGATGGGTTGAGCGAGTACAGGTTCATGATCTCCAGCTTCAAGAAGTTGAGCGTATCCAGCAGCTGCTGGCCTTTTGAAAAATTATACTGGCCCAGCATGCGGTTAAAATTGCCCAGTATCTCTTCGGCTTTTTCGAGCGAAAGGCCAAGGCCGGCGTGCTTATTGAACAGCTGCGAATAATGAAAATATTTTTCGGAATACAGGTGCATTTTTTTAAGCGCACTGTACACCAGCATCAGGTCGTTGTGCAGGTCGTATTTCAGCAGCTCTTTTTCGAGCTTGTGCAAAAAGGCAATGGCTATTTCGCGGGGCTTGGTAAAGCAGATCTCGTGCACCTGCAGCAGCTCCTTGATGAGCGTTTCACGGTCGGTAAACACATTTTCCGACAGGTGGGCCTGAATTTTATCGTACAGCCGCGATTTGAGCACATAAAAGGAATTGGAGCTGATACCCAGCTTTTCAACGATATCCTTGTCCGAAACGTCACCTTGACGGTAAGACTGGAACAGGAGTGCAAAATTATCACCCTTGTTCTTTTTCAGCGCATCTTCGATCTGGCTGTAAGAATCGCCATTAAGTTGCAAAATGACTTGTTTCAACTTGATCATTGCAAAATTTTTAGATTCAGAAATGGAGTGGCGTCCAATGTAAATTTAAACATTTTTTGAAATAATTCTTACATAATTAATATCCAAATGCGGATACTAAAATTTACGTGCCATGGAATAGCGTTCTTTAACAGGAATTCTGACCCAATGCAGGATAACAGCTCATACGCACGCGTGCTCATTATTGAACGGCAATTTATCATCCGGTTCGATATGAAAGCCCAGCTTGAGAAGGCGGGCCATAACATTGTTTTTAGCCAGAACCCGTTGGAAATAAGCGCCCTGATCGAATCCGGCACGCTTGATGCCGTTATAGCAGAGGCAGAATTTATACACGGGCTCGATGTTGAGCACCTGTTAAAAAGAAAACTGGCCCATCACGGGCTGTCTTCGGCACAAAACACCTTATCGGGCGATATACTACTGCTAAACAAATGGCTGGCCCCGCTTGCGGTTTTCCACAAGCCGCTTGTGATGGAGCAGCTTGTTTTATGCCTGGATCAGCATTTTTTTTCCAGGCGCAGTAAATTCAAGATTTAAAATTCAAAATTTAAAGTACAATGTACATTGTACATCGCACCCAGTCTCTCTTTTGAATTTTGAATTTGAAATTTTGAATCCCTCAAAAACCCCATAAATCTTACATGTGTGGCATTTGCCGGCAAATGAGCCGAATAACCAGCCATAAACACCGGAACTTTACATCGTGAAAGCAATACAACATACATCAACATTTAATACCATGAAAACAAATTTATACTTTTCGGTTAAGCTCATTCTTTTCAGCGTAATGCTTTATGCAGGCCCCCTGTTTAGCAGCGAAAAAAAAGACAGCCTTTACACCATCGAAATTGATGGCAAGGTGCTGATCCCAAAGCAGGACGATTCGAAGCTTTATAAGATAGAGCTGCTGTGCCACAACAGCATTATAGACTCAGGCACAGTTGTTGACGACGAATCCTTTCTTTTAAAGGTCAAAAAAAATTCGTGGTACACCATCCGCATCAGCAAGGAAGGCTACTTCCCAATGCTCATCAGCATTGACACCCGGTTGCCTGAATACGACAGCGAGAATCACAAATTTCACTTCGACACCGAGCTGATTATTGACAGTTATGACAACATCAGGGACCTGGAAGCGGTGGATTTCCCCATTGCCATCGTGTGCTTTAACCCCACCAAAGGTATTTTTACACCGATTAAACAGTACAGTAAAAACATTAAAAGCGCTTTGTTTGAGATACCCGTTGTAAAACAAAGCCTGGTCAAAAAATAAACGGTTTGTAGCGGCACCCACCACGTAATGCTTCATGGCAGAACAAAAAAGTAGGAAATCTGAATTAAATAGTTAATTTTACTTGCCTAAAAAAATGGAACGCATGTATACAGATACAGAATCAACCAAACGCGGAAATATTCTGGTGGTGGAAGACGACCACATTGACACCCTGGTGGTAAAAGCCCTTTTGGAAAAGCATTTTAATTTGCAAATCGTTCAAAACGGTTATGATGCTTTGCAGGCCATGGATGAAACAGAATTTGACATCGTGCTGGCCGATATTAACCTTGGCGTGGATACGATGGATGGCATAGAGCTGATGAAAACGATACGCGGAAACAAGAAGCATGAGCGCGTAAAAGTGTTTGCCGTTACCGCCTACTACGAAAACAGGAATTTTTTCCTGGAGCAGGGCTTTGATGAATTGCTTACCAAACCGGTGATCAAAGAAGAGATCCTCGATATATTAAATGCTTCCATCAGCCGCAAATCGCTGGTATAAAGCACCATCCTTTTACTTTTATAATTAATGCCGCACCTAAACCCTGCGGCATATTTTTTTAGCCCGGTACCTGCACTTTGCGCCAGGCCTCTTCAATATCGCTGCCGTTCACCGGCTTGGTCATATAGCCGCTGGCCTGGTTTTGCTGCGAAAGCTGCCTGTCCTTTTCGGAAGAGGAGGTGCTGAGCATTACCACCGGCAGGTGCTTTAGCGCATGGCTCGCCCGGATCTCGCGCAATACCTCGTGCCCGTTGAGCTTTGGCAGGTTAATATCGAGCAGCACCAGGTCGGGAGTGGCCGCGTTTTTAAACTCTCCCTTTTTTTCAAGAAACTGAAGGGCCTCCCAGCCATCCTTCACTACAAAGGGGATGTTGGGCAGCCTGCTTTCCTGCAGGGCTTCGGTGGTAAGCAAAATATCGCCTTCGTTATCTTCCACCAGCAAAATATTAATCTGTCGGGCAGTGTTTAACCGTTGCATATTTTTAAATTATTTGGTAATGATTATTTGGTAATGGTAAAACAAAAGGTACATCCTTCGCCGGGGGTTGATTCAACCCAGATACGCCCCTGGTGATTTTCGACTATTTTTTTACAAATGGCCAGGCCTATGCCAGTGCCTGAATATTCGTTCCTGCTGTGCAGGCGCTGAAACACTTCAAATATTTTGTCAAAAAACTGGGGGTCAATGCCAATGCCGTTGTCCTTAAATGCAAACTGCCAGCAGTCGGCCAGTTCCGCTGCGCTTATTTCAATCAGCGGCTTTTGCCCGGGCTTTTGGTATTTAAGCGCATTGCCCAGCAGGTTTTGAAAAAGCTGTTGCAGCAGAGCCCTGTTGCCCGGCAGGCAGGGCAAATCCTTCCATTCTATGAGCGCGCCTTTTTCTTCTATCGAAATACGGTTGAGCTGAACGGCTTCGTACAGCAGATCGTTGGTATCAACGGTTTCGGCCACGGCGCTTTCTTTGCCCAGCCTTGAGTATTCAAGCAGGTCAAGTATGATGCGCTTCATGCGCACCGCACCATCGTTTGCAAAGTGAATGTATTGCCGTGCCTTGTCATCAAGCTTTTTATTGTACTTTTCCTGCAATTGCGTTAAAAACGTGGTGATCATGCGCAGGGGTTCCTGCAAATCGTGCGAAACAATGTAGGCAAACTGCTCGAGCTCGGCATTGGAAATGGCCAGCTCTTCGGCTCTTTTTTCGAGGGTGCTGTTAAGACCGGTCAGCTGGGCTTCGGCTTCTTTCTGCGCCGAAATATCCTGCGTGGCGCCAATCATGCGAATGGCACGCCCTTCTTTATCGCGCATAATAAATCCCTTATCAAACACCACGGCATAGCTGCCGTCGGCCCGGCGAAAGCGGTACTCCTGGCTGCAAAGGTTTTTTTCAGGATCGAGCAGGTAGGTTTCGAGCTTGCCGTACGATTTTTCAAGATCGTCGGGGTGCACACGGTCTTTCCAAAAATTGGCGCTGGCGCCCACTTCCTGTGCATTGTAGCCAAACAGCACGTTCAATCCGTCGCCAATGCGCAGCACCTCGTTTTTTACAAGGTCCCAGTCGTAAATAGCATCGCTGGTGGCTTTGGCCACCAGGTCGTAGCGGTCTTTGGCTGCTTTTATATTTTCTTCGGCCAGCTTGCGCTCTGTTATGTTTTGTAAATAGCCGTACCACACCACCGTTCCATTCTTTTTCTTTTCGGGATGGGCCGAGCCTTTCAGCCAGATGAGCCCGCCCTGCTTGTCCATCGAGCGGAATTCAAGATCCCAGTCGGTAAGCTGGCGCCGCGAGGTTTCGATGGAATCGTACAACAGATCGTGATCATCGGGATGCACCGAGCGAAACGCGATGCCGCCATCCAGCTTCAGCTCTTCGGGGTCGATGAGCGGCATTAATTTTCCAAGGGCAGGGCTCATGAACGGGAAAGTTTTTTTGCCCTGGGCGTCCATTTCAAATTGGTAAACCGCCACCGGCACTTTGTCGGCCAGCTTTTTCAAAAGCTTGTGGCTGTGCAAAAAGGCCTGTTCGGCCTTGCGCTGATCGGTAATATCTTTGATAAAAAGAAAAAGGCCGTCTTCAGCCGGGTAAAAATGGTTTTCCTGCCAGAGTCCGAGCGGCGCATAATGGTCGATGTTGATCACCGACACCCGCTCGGCCATGGCCTTATTCAATGCCTGATAAGTGGCAGAGCCCACCGCATCGGGAAAAACCTCCCAAATGTAGCGGCCCAGCACTTCTTCGGGCTCCATACGGATCATATTGGCCGCCCGCCGGTTGATGTAGGTATAGCATAAATTTTTATCCAATGCCACAAATCCGTCTGAAATGCTTTCCACCAGGGTGTTGTATCGGTCTTCCTTTTTGGCAATGAGCAGCTTGGAGGCCACTTTTTCGGTAATTTCCTTAATCATCAGCCGGGCGGCAAAAATCTGCCCGTTCTCGTCGAGCGCCGGCGTATAAATCACCGAATAGGTGCGTACTTCTTCGCCCGGCAGCTTCTGGTCCACCTGGGCCTCGAGGGTCTGCCCTTTAAAAACGTTTTCGTAAATTTCCTTCAGCCGCTCTTTGGATGTGAGCTGCGCATAATCAAACACCGATCTCCCTTTTTGCAGGCGCTCGTTGAAGTAATTTTCGCACAGCTTGTCAAAGCTGGCATTAAAGGCCAGAATGTTCATGTCTTTACCAACCAGCATCAAGGGCTCATCGGCATTCATCAACAGCAGGCCGACTTTTTGCGCCAGCTGCAGGGCCGCATTTTCTCCGGGTGCGGGATAGGTTTGTGTCATGCTACGTGTGTGGTAAAATATAATCTAAATTACTAAAATAGGGCTGGCTTGTTTTTCATAATTGAATTTTTTCTTACATGTTTAATGTTTTATGCCAGGCTTTTCGGCTGGCCGGTTTGGCCAAAAGGCAGCAGGTTGTTTTTGAGCGCATTAACCCTGTTTTACGATGCCTGAGTGCCCGCAAACGCCTAATTTTGCCGAATTATTGGGCCTGCCCGCCGGGGAATTTCATTAAAAAAATTATCTTTGTTACATTAAAACAGTAAGATCAAATGGGACGTATTTTTGAAACGCGAAAAGCCACTATGTTTAAGCGCTACGCCAAAATGGCCAAGGCTTTTACAAAAATAGGGCGCGAGATAGTGATTGCCGTAAAAACCGGCGGACCTAACCCCGAAAGCAACCCTCGCCTGAGGATGATTATACAAAATGCCAAAGCGGTGAACATGCCCAAGGCCAACGTGGAGTCGGCCATAAAGCGCGCCAGCGAAAAGGATGCCAGCAATTACGAGGAGATCATTTATGAAGGATACGCGCCGCACGGCGTGCCGGTGCTGGTGGAATGCACCACCAACAACCCCACCCGCACCGTGGCCAGCGTGCGCATGTATTTTAGCCGGGCCAACGGCGCACTGGGCACCAACGGCTCGGTAAGCTTTATGTTTGACCACGTGGTGCTGTTTAAAATTGATGCCAAAGACCTGAATAAGGACGACCTGGAGCTGGAGCTGATTGATTTTGGGCTGGAGGACATAAACCTTGATGAAGAGCACAACCAGTACATTATACAGGTGCAGTTCAGTGATTTTGGAAAAATGCAGGCAGCCCTTGAGGAACGTAAAATAGATGTGCTCGAAACCAGCAAAACGTATTTGCCAACCACCACCAAGGAATTAACCCCCGAGCAGGAGACAGAGGTAATGGCCATGATCGAAAAGATGGAGGAGGACGACGATATTGAAGCTGTTTACCACAATATTGCCTGATTGTTTGTGGAAAAACAATGGAGAATAAGCGACCCGGAACCCACCGGTTCGGATACCCTGCAATTGCAGCTGAATGTAGACCGTATTGTGGCCCGGCTTTTGAAGCAGCGCCATGTGGAGAATTATGAGGAGGCCCGCTCTTTTTTCAGGCCCGACCTGAACGGGCTGCACGACCCCTTTTTGATGAAGGGCATGCCCGCCGCCGTGGAGCGCATTAAGCAGGCCATACAGGCCAGCGAGAAAGTGCTTGTTTTTGGCGATTACGATGTGGACGGAACCACGGCCGTGAGCATTGTTTACAGCTTTTTTAAGCCCCTTATCACCAATATTGATTATTACATTCCCGACAGATACAAGGAAGGTTACGGCATTTCGTATCAAAGCATCGACTACGCGCACGAAAACGGGTTTTCGCTGATCATTGCGCTCGATTGCGGCATTAAAGCCAACGATAAAATAGATTACGCCAATCAAAAAGGCATTGACTTTATTATTTGTGATCACCACTTGCCGGGTCCTGAGCTGCCCGCCGCCTTTGCCATCCTCGACCAAAAGCAGGCCGACTGCCCCTACCCCTATAAGGAGCTGAGCGGCGCCGGCATCGGCTTTAAGCTGATACAGGCATATTCGGCCACCAATAAGCTGCCCGTTGACCATTGTTATGCTTACCTGGACCTGGTGGCCATCAGCATTGCCGCCGATATTGTGCCCATTACCGGCGAGAACCGCGTAATGGCCTATTACGGGCTCGAAAAAATAAACAGCAAACCGCGCGCCGGCATTAAAGCGCTGCTTAACATTAACCAGCTAAAAAATGCCGTTACCATCAGCACTCTGGTGTTTACGCTCGGGCCGCGCATTAATGCGGCCGGTCGCATTGAGCATGGCAGCAAGGCCGTGGAGCTGCTTACCTGCGAAGACGAAGCGCAGGCCGATGAGTTTGCCAAAGCCATCAACGAAACAAACCTTCAACGCCGCGACCTGGACCTTGGCATTACCACCGAAGCCTTTGAGATGCTGGAAAACGATCCGGCCGCTAAACTGCGCAACAGCACCGTGCTGTTTAACAGCCACTGGCACAAAGGCGTGATTGGCATTGTGGCCTCGCGGCTCATCGAAAAGCATTACCGGCCCACCATCATTCTTACCGAAAGCGACGGAAAAATAACCGGCAGCGCCCGCAGTGTGCGCGAATACGATGTTTACAGCGCCATCGAAAAATGCGGCGACCTGCTGGACCAGTTTGGCGGGCATAAATTTGCCGCCGGGCTTACCCTGCAAAAGAAAAACATAGAGGCATTCAAAACCAGGTTTGAAGAAGTGGTCTCAGGATCCATCACCCAGGACCAGTTGGTGCCTAAAATAGAGGTGGACGCCGAAGTGGAATTTTATGAGATCACCGATAAGCTGCTGCGCATTTTAAAACAATTTGCGCCGCACGGCCCCGAAAACATGACCCCGCTTTTTTGCGCCCGCTCGGTGTTTGAAACCGGCTGGGGAAAAGTGTTTGGCGTAAACCACCTCAAGCTGGAGCTGTTTCAGAAATCAAATCCCAACATCCGCTTTCAAGCCATTGCTTACGATAAAGGCGACTTCATTCATTTTTTCCAGCGTAAAATTCCCATGGACATTGTATTTAAAATACAGGAAAACGAATACAACGGCACCACCACCCTGCAGCTGGTGATAGAAGATCTGAAAGTGAGCACGGTTAACTGATTTTCCGGTTACTGCCTGGGGCATTTTGAAAGCCCTGTGAATCTTAAAAATTCGATGCTGAGGGAATTACCGCTATGAATTGACAAACTCTTCACCTGGCGTGGGTATTAGGAACCAGATTCTATTCTGGATCAACATTGGAAACTTTACGAACGGTGTTTATTTGCTTAAGGCTTACGATGGAGGCAGGCTGGTTGCGGCACAAAGAATAATTAAAGAATAAGGGAAGCTCTTTTATAGTAAATGCAATTACCCAACAGTAAAAAAGATGGGTTTGCTGGTAAACCTTACCACTTTGCGCAACGAATAAATCCTGTCGCCGACAGTAAAATAATTTTCCCGGTAAAGGGTTATCTGCACCTTTCCGGCCACAATCGGGAAATTATAAGACATAAAATCATCTCTGGTAAAATGAACCGTTCCAGGGCTTTGCAAGGTTCTGGCCGGGCTCAAAATTACGTCTCCCAAATCATCCACAAATACACGAACCTCCACCCGGTTGGCATTTTTAAAATTTGTGATTTGAACAGGAATATCCCCTGCCATGCGAAAAATTTGAGGCAGATCATTCTGCCCGAAATAATCGGGCACTCTTTTTTCATCTGCATACGTAAATCCTGGCATGGTGTCATTTCCGGTAACAGTCCAATGCAACCCGCTCTCGAAGGATGGGAAATTGGAATCGAGACTAAAAGCATAATTCCAGTTATTGGCGTGGGAGAGCTCGATACCATCCAAAAAAACCTTTCCGGGGTAATGTGTTTTAGCTAAATCCCGAATGGAATCAACCGATATCGCCTTATTTTGAAACCCTGCCATAGCAACCAGTTCTCTATTCTGGGATCCGTCTTCATTAAGAGAGATATTAAAATAAATATCGAGGTAGCCATGCACCTTTTTTGGGATCAGGTCGGCCTGAAAAGTCGATTTAGCAATTTTGCTCTCCTTCCGGCAGCCGGTTTGAACAAACAGGCAATTTAAAAAAATGGAAATAAAGATAATGCTACGCTTCATGATCAATAATGCTAACGTAAAACAGCTGCTTGATATTACAAGATGCCTCTAAAGAATTTATGGATTAAGGTAAAAAGAATAGTTGACACTTAACGCTGCCAATGAGGGAATGGCTGTTTGGAATGCCTCAGATTTATAATTTTTGAGTAAAACGGCCGGAAGTAGTCCTACTTGTAGTGTTAAATACGCAACCGGATAAACGCCTGTTTGCATACTGAGCGATCTTCTGCGCAAGAAATATACCAATGGCCTGAAAAATTTCTGTTCCCGCAGCCCGGTCATTTCGAACCGCTCTATTGAAAAATAATAACAGGTATTGAGAAGTATCCACCGAATTTGTCATTTTCGACCAAAGGGAGAAATCTGTTCTTTTTATTATCCGATAGAGATTTCTTACCGCCCAACTGTTTTCTGTGGTAAGCAGTTCCAAATAAAGGTGTCCCTTTTTCTATTTATTTAAGAAATTTTTGTGTTAAAAATTTTTGCAAGCACATACTTGCACGTATATTTGCAAGCACATACTTGCTAATATACTATGGAAACCAGAAGAGACGTGTTTCAGGCCATTGCCGACCCTACCCGGCGACAGATCATAAGCCTGCTGTCCAAACAGCCGCTCAACCTCAACGCCGTGGCCGAAAAATTTGACATGACCCGGCAGGCGGTTTCGCTGCACGTAAAAATATTAACCGAATGCGGGCTTATTACCATTAAACAGCAGGGGCGCGAGCGCTACTGCGAGGCCAGGCTCAAAAAACTGTCAGAGGTTTCGGCCTGGGTGGAGCAGTACCGGCAGTTCTGGACCGAACAATTTGGCGCATTGGATAATTACCTGCAAAAAATTCAAACTCATAAAAAAGCAAAACATGAAACCAAACCTAACAAACGGAAACGCTGAGTTTAAGCTGAGCTATGAATTTAAAGCGCCAAAAAAGCTGGTGTTTAATGCATTTGCCGATGCCAAGGCATTGGGTGAATGGTGGGGACCCGCCGGATTTAAAAACTCCGTACTGTCGCTCGACTTCAGGCCGGGAGGTATTTTTCATTTTAAAATGGAAAAAGAGGGCGTAACAAATTACGGCCGCTTTATATTTGGAAAAATACAGCCACACGATGTGCTTGAGTTTACCAATGCCTTTGCCGATGAAAAGGCTAACGTGGTAAAAGCGCCGTTCGACATCGAGATTCCGAAAGAGATTTTTTATCGCCTGGAATTTAAAGAACAAGGCGGTAAAACAACCATCCACATGACCGGGCAACCGGTAAACGCCAGCCAAACCGAAAGCGAAGCATTTACCTCTATTGCCGACAGCATGCGTCAGGGTTTTGGCGCTTCGTTTGATGAGCTGGCCGCCTACCTGGCCTCGGCAAACTAATTTTGCAACAACACCATGAGAAAGTTAAAATTACAACTGCAGGTGTCGGTTGACGGATACATGGCCGGCCCCAGGGGAGAGCTGAACTGGACCAGCTGGAACCTGGAGCCACCTGTTCTTAATTATATTTCGGATCTTAACAACAACATTGATTGCATTTTGCTGGGCGGTGTGCCGGCCGATGGCTTTATTATGCAATGGGAAACCGGGGTGCCGGGAAACAGGATGGCTTCGGGTAAAACACACCAAACGCCCGCGATCTCCACAAAAAATACGGCAGTAACACACGGCAACCTGGTGGAAGAAATAAATAAGCTAAAACGGCAGCCCGGCAGGGATATGATTATCTACGGCGAAGCGGCCATTGTATCCTCGCTCATTGAGGCAGACCTCATCGATGAGTTTCACCTGTTTGTAAACCCAACAGCCATTGGCCATGGTATTACAGTTTTTAAAAAACTGGACTGTGTTAAAAGGCTTCGCTTAATAGGCGTTGAGCCTTTTGACTGCGGCATTGTGGCGCTTCATTACGCGCTCAGTACACACAAGCTATATTAATTTTCTGCACTTTTTTTATCGGCCGCCTCTATGGCCGCCCGCACTGCCGCCACGTGGCGCTATACCACCGCGCTCTGCCGGCGCGGGCTGGGTTTGCATACGCGGCTGCGCTTGCCGGGGCTGCACCTTTTGCCGCGGCTGTTCTCTTACAGGTGCCGGCTGTTGCTGCCGGGGTTGCACTTCACGGCGCGGCTGCGTTTCGTGCCGCGATGGTCCGGGTGTGATGCGCGGGGTATTGTTTGGGCTTGACCGCTCTTTTATCGCGCCATTATTCTCGCGCTGTAGGTTGTTGTTACGCACGCCACGCTCCCTGTTAATGGTTCCTCTTTCTGCTTCACGGCCGGCACCGGAGCGGGCCGGCATGGCATTGTAGCGCTGACCGCGCGGGGTGCTGTTTTTGTAAACGGCCTGGCGCTGCTGGTAAATGCCCGAGCGGTTGTTGTAACGCACCGTTTCGGAAGCCATGCGGCGACCATAATAATAATTGTGCGCCACGCCGCAGCGGTAAAAATACGCACGGCGGTAGTAGGGATAATGATAACGGTACACATGCCGGTGGTAATAGCCCCAGTAAATAACGGGCCACGGCTGCCACCAGCCCGGGTAATAGCCCCAGTACCAGGGCGAAACCCAGCCTGCGTATGCCGGCCCGTATATATATTGCACCGATGGCCAGGCCCACACATTTACTACCACTTCGGGCCGGCTGTCTGCGGTGTTTCCCGGGTTGGCATATACATCGTCGTTATTATTATCCGCAGCGGCTGCGCGTGCCGCATCCGCATTCTTATGATCGTTGATTGTTGCATCCTGTTCTTTGGGTTCAACAATGTAATTTTTACCGTAAAGATCTTCGTCGCCCACAATCTGCAAATGTGCCTCGTCCTTATCTTTTTTCTCGATCTCTATCACTGCCACATCCTGCGTTTCTGTTTTCGAAACGGCCACCTGAAGCACCAGCGAGTGCGCATCACCTTCGTTCTTATCCACTACTTTCACATAATCTACCTTGCCATCGGCATCCAGGTCAAGGTTATTGAGCTTGGTATCGCCGGAGTTAAGGGCTTTTTCAAATGCTTCGGGATTTTCGGACCGCTTAAACAAATCGAGGGCCGCATATAAATCAAAATTATCGCCGGGCAAACCCAGCGAATCTGCTTTTTGTGCAAATAGGGATGTGCCAAAACCTGTGGCGCATGCCATGATTAAAACATGAATGGATCTCATAGCTGTTTGATTTAAAAGATCACCCTCAAGTTTAATGCCACAGCGGCCTGTAAAGCATAAATAACGTTAAGACCGGGCTTGAAGCTGCTTATTAATAAGATAACTCAGCCGCCAGTATAAGGCTCCAGCTACGATCACCAGGGCCACCAAAAGGGCGATCCAGATACCCACGGTTTGCAGGCCAAGGGGAAAAGCCAGGAAATAAGCCAATGGCAATGAAATAAGCCAGTAGCCCACCAGTGTAATGGCGGTAGGCACTTTCACGTCCTCCAGGCCTCTCAGCACGCCCAGCACGGTTACCTGCATGCCATCAAACAGCTGGAACAAAGCGGCAATGATCAGTAATTTGGCCGCCAGGTCGATGATATTTTTTTCAGGACTGAAAGCCATGGGCAGATACTGATTGAAGAATAAAAATAAAATGCCGCAGGTACCCATAATAATAAGCACCAGCTTAATGGCCGTGTGGGAGGCATGCTTTATTTCCTGCCAGTTGCCCTGGGCCTTATACACGCCGGCGCGTATGGTAGCCGCACTGCCTATGCCGCTGCCAAACATATATGTAAGAGAAGCCAGGCTCAGCGCTATGCCGTGTGCATCAATCTGCTCTTTGCCAAAACTGCCGGCCATAAAACCTGCAATGGCAAAAGCCGCCACTTCCACCGTAAACTGCATGCCGGCATTGAGGCCTATTTTTGCCAGTGCACCAAGCTCCTGCCAGTTTAATTTCACCTGCCTGTACACGCGCCTAATTTCGTTGGTGGCCGGCGAGCGAAAGATGATGAATAAAAACAAACCGCCCATAAACACCCGCGAAATAAACGAAGCCCAGGCAGAGCCCATGTAGCCCAATTGCGGCAAGCCGAATTTCCCGTAAATCAAAAAGTAATTGAGAAAAATATTGATCACATTGCCCGATATGCTGATGATGAGCGCCACGCGGGTATTGCTGAGCCCTTCGCAGTATTGCTTGCACGAAAAAAACAAGGATACGGGTATCATGGAAAAAATAAGCACATTAAAAAAGGGTACCGCCATTTCTACCACCTCGGCCGGTTGCCGCATATACTTTAACAGCCCCGATGCCATAAACAACACTAAAAAACAGGCAACCGCCACCACCACATTTAAAAACAACGAGTTTTTAAATAAGGAGGCTTTTTTGAGCAGGTCGTTTTTTTCGTGGGCAGAAGTTACCAGGGGCGTGGTGGCATAACTCACGCCAATACAAAACACAAGCACCAGCACATACAGGTTGTTTGACAGAATGCCGGCGGCCTGCTCGGTAACGCCTATTTTACCGAGAAAAATATTATCCACCATGCCGGTGACCACGTGGCCTACCTGGGTTAATACCAGGGGCCAGGCAAGGTGAAGCGTGTCCTGCGTATGCGGATTTTTGACAAATTTCTTAACCATAAAAGGAAGTGTTACTTTTTGGATTCGGCCTGCTTAGGCTGAATGGCCTTTACCAGCCATTGCTTCATGTCGTTCAGCTCTTTTCCATTCAGCGAATGAGGCATTTCGTAAGTATTGTAAGTGAGGTCTGTTACTTTTTTTGTTTTTAAAAATTCGCTGGCTTTTTCACCGTCCGATATTTTTATCACGTTGTCGGAATTACCGTGTGCAATAAAAAATTTTACATTCACTGCTTTTTTCCAGTCTGTTTTTAATGCCTTGCTTTCTTCCATCATGCGCCCGCTGAGCGCCAGCACACCTTTGATCTTGCCGGGCGAAGCCAGCGCAATGTCGTAAGCCATAATAGCACCCTGGCTAAAGCCCATTAAAAACACCTGGCTGCTGTCGGCACCGTAAGCCGCACAGGCATTGCTGATAAAGGAAAGTATTTTCGTCCGGCTTTCAACCGCTTCGGGGTAGCTGTATTTAAACTGCTGGTTCGGCAAAAAATCGAGGTGATACCAGGCATAACCGCTGCTAACCGGGTTAGGCGCGCGCAGCGAAAACACCATAAAACGCTCATCGAGCGCTTTTGATAGGTCAAACAGATCCGATTCGTTGCTGCCATAGCCATGCAGCATAATAATAATGGGCGTTTTGGCTGTTTTTTTAGAAGGCTCTTTTACCACATATACCAGCGGGGTAGTTACTTTTTGTGAGAGGCCATTGAGCACAAACACTAAGCCAAAAAAAATTGTCAGAAACTGTTTCATCTTCCCCTTCTTTTCTTATGGTCGGTAAATTTTGGCTTCTTTTCATGTTCGTCCGACTCGGCAATCACAAAATCCAGCTGTTTTTTAACCAGATCGGCGCCACGC
The DNA here is from genome assembly GCA_044221905.1 of Bacteroidia bacterium. GTDB lineage: Bacteria > Bacteroidota > Bacteroidia > B-17B0 > Aurantibacillaceae > Aurantibacillus. Next base: position 17,902 of record JBGAOE010000006.1, on the reverse strand, counting down.
ACAATTATTTTCACAGTGTCGCCAAGCGCGTATACTTTATGTGTGCGGCGGCCTACGTATCGGTAATTATCGCTGTCAAACGCAAAGCTGTCGCCCGGTATGTCGCGCGGCTTAACCATGCCTTCGCATTTGTTCTCCACAATCTCCACATAAATACCCCATTCGGTTACGCCGCTGATCACCCCATCAAACGTTTGCCCTATTTTATCCGACATAAACTCTACCTGCTTATATTTTACCGAAGCCCTCTCGGCCTCGGCGGCAGTGCGTTCCATGTCGCTGCTGTGCTTGCTCAAAAACTCCAGCTCGTCCCTGTCGGAATAGGTTTTGTGCTCGAGCCGCGCTTCCAGCAGGCGGTGCACCAACACGTCGGGATATCGGCGGATGGGCGAGGTAAAGTGTGTGTAATACTCAAAGCCCAGCCCATAGTGCCCGGTGTTTTTGGTGCTATACACCGCTTTGGGCATGCTACGCACTGCCAGCAGCTCTATCATGCCCTGCTCTTTTTTATTTTTTACGTCGTGCAGCAGCTTGTTGATGGATTGCGCCACCTTTTGTTTGTTGGCCAGGTTCATTTCGTAGCCAAAGCGCGACACAAAGCCGCTGAGCTCTGCCATTTTTTCATCGCTGGGCACATCGTGCACCCGGTACACGCTTATGGTTTTAGAATCCTCTTTCTTACGGTTGTTTGGTTTTTCCTGCGATGCAGCCCCATCGGGCTTGCTCAGATACTCAGATACTTTTTTATTGGCCAGCAGCATAAAGTCCTCAATCAGCTTGTGTGCATCCTTTTGAGTCTTAAAAAATACACCAATGGGGTTTCCTTCCTCATCCAAACGAAATTTCACCTCAGCCTTGTCGAAAAAGATGGAGCCTTTGCGCTGGCGTTCGTGCCTCAGCTTTTTGGCAAGTTTGTCCAGCACTAAAATCTCGTCTTTAAAATCGCCCTCTTCGGTTTCAATAATAGTTTGCACCTCCTCGTAGGTAAAGCGGCGGTTGCTGTTTATCACCGTTTTGCCAAACCATTGGTGATGGACCACGGCATCATTGTCCATCTGAAACACGGCTGCAAAGCACAGTTTTTCCTTGTTCGGACGCAGCGAGCACACAAAATTGCTCAGCACCTCGGGCAGCATGGGTATTACCCGATCCACCAGGTAAACACTGGTAGCGCGCTGCACCGCCTCTTTATCCAAAATGGTGTGCGGCTTCATGTAATGCGTTACATCGGCGATGTGCACACCAATTTCCCACAAGCCGTTGTCAAGCTTTTGTATCGACAAGGCATCGTCAAAATCCTTGGCATCCACCGGGTCGATGGTAAAGGTGGTTATGTCCCTGAAGTCGCGCCGGCGGGCAATCTCAGCGGCGGTAATTTCGGTTGGAATTTTTTTGGCCTCTTTTTCCACCGCTTCCGGAAAATGCTCGGGCAAACCATACTCGGCCATGATGGCGTGCATTTCGGTTTTGTGTAGGCCGGGGAAGCCAAACACCTCCATCACCCGGCCCACCGGGTTGGGCTCGCCGGCATTCCATTCCTTAAACTGGATCTGCACTTTCTGGCCGTCTTTGGCATCGCGCGTTTCGCCGGGTGGTATAAAAAAATCAACGTGAATTTTGTTGCTGTCGGGGATCACGAACGAAAATTTAGGCGTTACTTTGATGGTGCCTACAAATTCGGTGCGGGCGCGTTTGATCACCTCCACCACTTCTCCCTCTTTGCGCTTGCCGCCGCGCTTTGGCAGCAGCGCAATTTTCACCAGGTCGCCCTGGAAGGCGTCGCGTGATTTACGTTGCGGAATGTATACATCGTTTTCGGTTTCGCCGATCACCACAAAGGCCGAGCCCTGGCTGGTAAAGTCAATAGTGCCGGTAAGGTATTGTTTGCTGGATTTGGCCTGGTATTTTCCCACCTCTTTTTCCACCACAAAGCCTTCCTTTTTCAGTCCTTCCAGCACTTCAATCAATTCCAGGCGCTCCTGGTCGGTGTTAATTTCCATAGCAGCACCCAGCTGCTTGTAGTTAAATGTTTTTGTATCGTTATGCTTTAAGAAGTCCAATACTTCCTCAAATAAATAACGTTTTGGTTTTTTGTTTTTAGACATAGTAATAAAACAAAGTTAGCATTTAAAATTTGATGCCCCGGTTACACCGGTATTGTGTTTAAGGTAAGATGTTAATTAAATAAAAAAGGCCGTTCTTTTGGGGAACAGCCTTTTTCAATTCAAGTATTCAAATTATTTCAGCTTAAACGCCGCTTTCACTTTTGATACGTAATCGAGCTTTTCCCAAGTAAAGAGCTCCACCTTCATGGTTTTGGTTTTGCCATCGGGTGTTTTAAAGGTTTTGGTTACGGTTTCGTTTTTACGGCCCATGTGCCCGTAGGCTGCGGTTTCGCTGTAAATAGGCGTGCGAAGCTTTAAGCGCTGCTCGATAAAATATGGACGCATGTCGAACACGCTTTCAACGATCTTTGCAATTTGCCCGTCGGTCATTTTAACTTTGGCAGTGCCATAGGTATTGATGTAGATGCCCATCGGCTTTGCTACGCCAATGGCATAAGACACCTGCACCAGCACTTCGGTGCAAACACCCGCTGCCACCAGGTTTTTGGCAATGTGGCGTGTGGCATAAGCCGCCGAACGGTCCACCTTGCTGGGATCTTTTCCAGAGAAAGCGCCACCGCCGTGTGCGCCTTTTCCACCGTAGGTATCCACAATGATTTTGCGGCCGGTAAGGCCGGTATCGCCATGCGGACCGCCAATCACAAATTTGCCGGTTGGGTTAATGTGATAGCTGATTTTGTTATTGAACAGGTGTGCGTATTTAGGATAGTTTTTCTTTACACGCGGAATCAGGATCTCCACGATATCTTTTTTAATCTTAGCCAGCATTTTGCCTTCTGCGTCAAAATCGTCGTGCTGCGTAGACACCACAATGGCATCAATGCGCACCGGCTTATTGTTGTCGTCGTACTCAAGGGTTACCTGCGATTTGGCATCGGGGCGCAGGTATTTGATCTGTTTGTTTTCGCGACGCAGCGCTGCCAGTTCCAATAAAATAGCGTGAGCCAGGTCGAGAGCCAGCGGCATATAGTTAGCGGTTTCGTTGGTGGCATAACCAAACATCATCCCCTGGTCGCCGGCACCCTGCTCTTCTTTTTTCTGACGCTCAACCCCCTGGTTAATATCCGAAGACTGCTCGTGAATGGCGGAAAGAATGCCGCAGGAGTTGGCTTCGAACATATATTCAGCCTTGGTATAACCAATTTTGCGGATCACCTCGCGGGCAATTTCCTGAACGTCGAGATAGGTTTTTGATTTTACCTCGCCGGCAAGAATCACCTGGCCGGTGGTTACGAGTGTTTCGCAGGCTACCTTGCTGCTGGGGTCAAATGCTAAAAAGTTATCAATGAGTGCGTCAGAGATCTGATCTGCTACTTTATCCGGATGCCCTTCCGACACCGATTCCGAGGTAAATAAATATCCCATTTAATTGTTGATTTTGTGCGCGAAACGCAGGGTTGATTGTGTTTGATTAAAATTTAAGTTTCCAAAAATAAAAGAATGGCCTGAATAAACAAATTATTTGGCCGGGCTGAGCTTGAACTCGTAAAACTCCATGATTTGGTTACACAGCAGCTTTTTGCAGGCTTCGTCCACTTTGGCTTTAGCCGCCGATTCGTTTTCGGCTTCCACTTCCAGGGTCATGTGCTTACCAATGCGCACGTTCTGAATTTCGGGCAGGCCCAGGTTTTTCATAGAGCCTGTAACTGCTTTGCCTTGTGGATCCAACAATGCCTTTAAGGGCATCACATCAATATCTGCAATAAATTTTGCCATTTGGTTTTAAAAATTTAGAGTAACAAAATTAAACTTAAACTTTCTTCTTTAAAAATATATTATTCACAATACTTAATAAAATATAAAGAAGGATGATGAGCGGGATGGCCACAAAATGGAGGGTTACAAGCAGGATCAGCGCCAGGCCAAGGAAAACGAAGCGGAGCCTGTTCTGAATGCTGGACCAGCCAAAGCCCTTGAATTTTAAAGCAAAAAACGGCAGCTCGGAAACCATCAGCAGGCTCATGGCAATGGATAAAACAGACAAAAACAAGGGGTTATGAATCAGGCCGTTGATGCCCGACAGCTGGGGCTGAAATTCGGCGATCAAAGGAAGGGAGCAAATCACCATTGTATTGGAAGGGGTGTTGAGGCCGATAAAAGAATCGGTTTGCCGGGTATCGTTGTTGAATTTAGCCAGGCGGATGCAGGAAAAAACCGGAATGACCAAAGCGATGTAAGGCACTGGCGACGAGGTGTAGGTGGTGGATTGTGAGGCGGAATGCACCACAATGTGATCAATTAACGTGCTTCCTATTAAGTGATACATGACCATACCGGGCACTACGCCAAAAGTCACCATGTCGGCCAGGCTGTCCAGGTCTTTTCCAATGGGTGACGACACCTTTAAGAGGCGGGCCGTAAAACCGTCAAAAAAATCGAGCACCAGCGAAATTCCCACCAGGTAAGACGCCCACACCAGGTCGCCTTCAAACGCTTTTATAAGCGCCAGGCAGCCACAAAAGAGGTTGCCAAGGGTGATGGTGTTAGGGATATTTTTTTTAAGATTCATTTATAATGGTTTGTACAATGTATTTTGTACCCTGTATTCAGACTGTACGCTTAAGGTTTAGACTGTGTACAAGGTACATTGTACAACGTACAGTATATAAAATCAACCCAGCTTGCCACTCAGCTCTTCCCATTTCTGCATTTCAGCTTCCAGGTCTTTTTTCAGTTTTTCGTAGTTGCCAAAAAACACTTTATCGTTCATCAGCTTCTGGTATTCATCGGCATTGCCCAGCTTATCGTCGCACTCCTTTATTTTTTGCTCCAGGCCGGCAATGGCCTCCTCCGCTTTTTTGATCTGGCTGCGGATCTGTTTCTGCTCCGCCTCGTTGGTGCTAACCGCCGGCGCGGGCTGCACCGGTTTTTTTGCCTCTTTCAGCTCTTTATTTTCCTTTTTCTCAAGGTCCAGCTCGTTCAGGCGCTCCACTTTGCGTAATTGCATAAACTCCTCAATGTCGCACAGGTGCTCTTTTACATGACCCTCTCTAAATTCAAACAGCCGGTTGCAGATGCCTTTCATAAAATCACGGTCGTGGCTTACCATAATCACGGTGCCTTCATAATCCATTAAGGCTTTTTTCAGAATATCTTTCGAGCGGATGTCCAGGTGGTTGGTTGGCTCATCCATCAGCAATAAGTTGTAGGGTTCGAGCAACAGTTTGCACAGCGCCAAACGCCCCCGCTCGCCCCCGCTCAGCACCTGCACTTTTTTATCAATGTCGTCGCCCCTGAACAGGAATGAACCCAGCAGGCCGCGCACCTGTTTGCGCACCTCGCCCACGGCGGCTTCGTCAATGGTTTCAAACACTGTTTTTTTAGGATCCAGTTTTTCCTCCTGGTCCTGCTCAAAATAACCCATCAGCACGCTGTGGCCCAGCTGAACACTGCCTTCAAAATCCACTTTTTTGGCAATCATCTTCATCATGGTGCTTTTGCCTTCGCCGTTACGCCCCACCAGGCCTATCTTCTCGCCTTTGGTAATAATAAAGCCCGCATCTTTAAAAATACGTTTCTCTCCGTATTTTTTACCGGCATGCTCTACCGTTAATACAATTTTGCCGCTGTGCGCCGGTGGCGGAAAACGAAAGTACATGGCCTGATTATCATCTTCATCCACCTCTACCCGCTCCATTTTGTCGAGCTTTTTGATAAGCGATTGGGCAAACGCCGCTTTACTGGCTTTGGCACGGTTTTTATCAATCAGGGTTTCATACTGATCGATGATCCGCTGCTGGTTTTTAGCGGCATTTTCCTGCTGCTCGCGGCGCTCCTGGCGCAGTACCAGGTAATGCGAATAATTGGTTTTGTAATCGTAAATTTTCTGGTTCGAAATTTCGATGGTGCGCGTGGTCACGTTGTCCAGGAAAGTTTTATCGTGGCTGATAAGGATGACCGCACCCGGAAAAGTTTCCATAAATTCCTCCAGCCACATAATGGCTTCAATGTCGAGGTGGTTGGTAGGCTCATCCAATAGCAGTATGTCTGGCTTCTGCAGCAGCAGCTTGGCCAGCTCAATGCGCATGCGCCAGCCACCGCTGAATTCGGCGGTTTGCCGGTCAAAATCGCGGCGCTCAAAACCAAGGCCCTTTAATATTTTTTCGATCTCCTCGCTGCGGCTGCCGGCACCCAGCATATCAAGGCGCGTGTATACTTCCGTTTGCTCCTCAATCAGTTTCGAGTAAGCATCGCTTTCGTAATCCGTACGGGTTTCGAGTTGGTGGTTGATCTCGTCAATCCTCACTTCCAGGCGCTGAATCTCCTCAAAGGCGGTTTCGGTTTCTTCAAACACCGAGCGGCCATGCTGGTGGATCATATCCTGCGGCAGGTAACCGATCTTGCACGATTTGGGCATAGAAATTTCGCCTTTTGTGGGATTCTGGTTGCCCGACAGTATTTTGAGCAGGGTACTTTTTCCGGCGCCGTTCTTCCCGGCCAGGCCGATGCGGTCTTTGGGATTAATTAAAAAAGAAATATTATCAAAAAGGTTGTAGCCTCCAAACGTTACCGTAACGCCATTTACCGAAATCATTGCCTGTGTTGTAGAATTTTAAATAAAGCGCAAAGATAGTGTAAATTAGGGAATTACGCCCCATAATTACCGGTAGGGATTAAAACCCTTTAACACATACCCTGTGGCTTTAATGTTTAACTTTGCTAAAACACCATGAGATATTTTTTTGTGATCATAATTGCGGCGCTTTTTTTAAGCGCCTGCAAAAAGAAAAAAACCGATACCCCGGAACCGGCTACCCAACCATTGCCACAAACAGAGGATGTAATGCTGTTTGCCACCTTATATGATCCATACGGAATACCCGTTGCTTCATTCAGTAATTTAACAGGCACCCTGCAGGATGCCAGCGGCAATACCCTGGCCACGCAGGCAATGCCGCAGGGTTTTTGCATATTTAAGTCGGTTGCCATGGGCAATCGCCGGTTTCATGTTGTTAAGCCCGGGTTTGGCATAGCCACTTATGAAAGTGATGCGCCTAAGGTGTATGTTACCCTATACGAAAAACCTACTTACGAAGTAACCTCCTTTAAAGTAAAAGACAGTACTTCCGGAAACACCTTTTTATTTAGAGCCGACTTTGACGTGAGCGGCGATGTGGAATGGAACCGGCCCTGCCTGCTATTGATGAGCCGGCAGCGTGACATGAACCCCGAGGACACAGCTACTTATCTTTGGGCAAACATCTATAACGCAAACCTTGGATCCACTCACCGGACTGCTTTAATATATCCGGCCAATAATTTTTCCCAAAAATTTTCAGGCCAAAAAATTTACTTTGCCGCCAAAACCTGTTCGGGCTTTTACACAAAAAATAACAGGCAGGTATATCAAAATGATCTGACCGGTAACGTTACATTCATGGACAGCGTGATCGTTCCTTAACCGCCTCTGAAAATCAGTTTTTCAGCTGGCGCTTCAGATGATTAAAATCTGTCTTCAGGGCTGTGTTTTCAGGAAAAATAAGGTATGATTCTTTTTGCGATGCCATGTTTTTAATACGGGCTTCCGTGTCGGGGTGCGTGCTCAGGTACTTCATCAGGGCGGGTGTTTCGGCGCCTTCTGCTTTTAAAAGCTCCAGCAGCTGCAGCATGCCCCGCGGGCTCACCTTGTTTTTTACCATCAGCTCCAGCCCTTTGTCATCGGCTTCGGTTTCCAGCTCGCGCGAATAATCGAGCTGCTTAAACCGGTCGGCCTGCGACAGCATAACCGAGCTGAGACCGGACAGATCGCCAAAGACAGAAGCAATGAGCAGGCTGGAAGCCGCCGACCGGAAAACGCTTTTGAGCGAATGCCGCCCGATCACATGCGTGGCCTCATGCCCCAGCAATGCTGCCAGCTCTTCGTACGAGTTCATTTTTTTGAGTATGCCCGAATACACCACAATGTTGCCACCGGGCAGTGCAAAGGCGTTGATTTCGGGCGACTCAGCCACACGCACCCGCAGCGGGTAAACACTGTCGAGCTTCAACTGCTGAATAAACCGGTTGGCAAAATACGTGGCCGAATCGTTTATCTGCTCCTGGCCGGTGTATGCTTTGCTTAATTGCTCGCCCATTTGTATTTCTGCCTCTACCGGCACCAGGGCCGTAGCTTTTTCGCCGGCCCAGGGCAATATTAAAAAATAAGCGGCCAGGCACAAGCCGATTAAACCGAGAAAAAAAATCAAAATACCGGCACTCATAAATCCGGGCATTCGATTTTTTGCCGGCGGCGCAGGATTGTTTTTGGCTTTGGACCAGGCGTCGTAAATGAGCCGGGCTGTGGGGCCCGTACACTCAAATGTTTCGTTGGGGGGATTGCCGTGCTTTACAATCAGTGTGCTGCCATTAAGCTGTATGGAATGAAACGCCGCAAAACGCCAGATGCGAAAGCTTTTGGCAGGATCGTCAAGATAAAGATAAATGGCATCTTCGTGCAGCAGCGCCTCGCAGGCGATGGGCAGCTGCAAAGGATCATGCTGATAGGTTCCGTTAGTATTCACAAAAACAGGGGCTTATAAAAAATACGATGGCAGCAGTCATTCAAAAAATTAGCCCGGAAATTATCCGCTTTAAAAATTTCAGGGTGACCCGTTAATTTTCCAGTTATAGCGGCCTGAATTTTCGAAATCAGCATCTTAATTTAAATCGTATTTCAATTCCGTTAGTTTATCCAGCTCTAAAAGAAACTCGCTGTCAATGGCAATTTTATTTTTTTTAGAGAACAGCTTGATGCTCTGTTTCATCTCCTCGTCTTCCACGTAAAATTCAACATTGCTTTTGCCGGCGTGTTTACTCATAAGAGTATCCAGGGCCACCACCAATCCGTCGTTCAGCGCATTGAGCTTTACTTTGAGCTTAATCAGGTTAAAGGCATTTTCCTTCACGCTTTCCAGCAATTCTATTTTGCTGAGCTTGATCTCGAGGCTGCCCGGCTGGTTAAAGCGCTCCTGCACACGGGCGCGCACAAACACAAACAGACCCTGCACCATGTATTTGTTGTACTCTACAAAGTCTTTTCCAAACAGCATCAGCTCGGTGGAACCGAAATAATCTTCGATGATGAGCTTGCCAAAGGCATTGCCCGTTTTGCTGGTGCGGTTTTCGAAACCGGTAATAATGCCGCCAAAAATAACTTCGCGGTTCTTAAACGGCTCGAGTCCGGCTTTGAGCTGCGCACAGTTGGCGTTGCAGCGGTGCTCTAAAATAGCCTTGTATGGATCGAGCGGGTGCCCGCTGATAAAAAACCCAACCACTTCTTTTTCGCGGCTCAGCTGCTCCAGGGCGCTCCAGGGCTCAATTTTAACGGGCAGCTGCGGCTCGGTAATCTGCACCTCATCTTCGCCGCCAAACAGGCTGGCCTGCGAGGTGTCGTTGCCCAGGCTCATCTGGTTGCTGTATTTCACCATGCGGTCGGTAAGCGTGAGGCCATCCATAGGATCGGGCACAAAAAACATAGCGCGGTGGCAGCCTTCAAAGCTATCGAAACCACCGGCCAGCGCCAGGCCTTCGAGCGATTTTTTATTCACGCTTTTGCTATCCAGGCGCTTGGCCAGGTCGAATACCGAGGTGAATTTACCATTGGCATTGCGCTCGTCAATAATATTTTTTACGGTGTTTTCGCCCACGCCTTTAATGCTGGCCATGCCAAAACGAATGTCGCCACCAGGTGTTACCATGAACTGCGCAAACCCCTCGTTGATATCAGGACCCAGCACACGAATACCCATGCGCTTGCACTCTTCCATAAAAAAGGTAATGGCTTCGATGCTGCCCGAGTGGTTGAGCGTGGAGGCCATGTATTCGGCAGGGTAATGCGCCTTGAGATACGCGGTTTGAAACGCCACGTACGCATAGCAGGTAGAGTGTGATTTGTTGAAGGCATAAGAGGCAAAGGCCTCCCAGTCTTTCCACACTTTTTCGAGCACTTTGGCATCGTGCCCGTTTTTGGAGGCGTTCTCAACAAAAAGCGGCTTCAGCTTGTCCAGCGTTTTTTTATCCTTCTTCCCCATCGCTTTCCGCAGCACATCGGCATCACCCTTGGTAAAGTTAGCCAGCTTTTGCGAAAGCCGCATTACCTGCTCCTGGTACACAGTAATACCGTAGGTTTCCTGCAAAAATTCATCCATGCCCTCCAGGTCGTACGTAATGGGCTCGCGGCCATGCTTCCGCGCAATGTAGTTGGGAATGTACGCCAGCGGGCCCGGGCGGTACAAAGCGTTCATCGCAATAAGATCGGTAAAGCTGTCGGGTTTCAGCTCCTTCAGCGATTTTTGCATACCCACACTTTCGTACTGAAAAATGCCGTTGGTTTCGCCACGCTGAAAGAGCTCGTAGGTTTTTTCATCCTCCAGCGAAATGGCATCAATGTCTATGTCAATACCTTTGGTTTGTTTTACAAAGGAGATAGCATCCTTGATGATAGTGAGCGTGCGCAGGCCAAGGAAGTCCATCTTCAACAGGCCCGCACTTTCAGCCACCGAGTTGTCAAACTGGGTTACCAGCATGTCGCTGTCCTTGCCTTTGGTAACGGGCACATACTTCACCATTTCGCCCGGTGTAATAATAACACCGCAGGCATGAATACCGGTGTTGCGCAAACAACCCTCGAGCTCGTAAGCCTGTTTCAATACATCGGCTTCAGCACCTTTTTCTTCCGCCAGTTTTCTGAAGGCGTAAGACTGGTCTACCACCTCGCGCTTGCCTTCAATTTTGCTCAAATACTTGGGATCGATGCCGCCCGGTTTTAATAAGGCCCTGAGCTTGGCATCGAGGCTGTCGGGAAACATTTTGGTGAGCCGGTTCGCATCTTCCAGCGGCAGGTCAAGCACCCGGGCGGTATCTTTAATGGCAGACTTGCCACCCATGGTACCATAGGTAATGATCTGCGCCACCTGGTCCTGCCCGTATTTATTAATTACATAATCAATCACCTGGCCGCGACCCACGTCGTCAAAATCAATATCAATATCGGGCATGCTGATCCGGTCGGGGTTCAGGAACCTTTCGAAGAGAAGATCAAATTTAATGGGGTCTACATTGGTAATGCCCAGGCAATACGCAATGGCCGAACCAGCGGCCGAGCCACGGCCCGGGCCCACCGATACGCCCAAGCGGCGCGCCTCGGTAATAAAATCGGCCACAATTAAAAAATAACCGGGGTAACCCATGCGCTCAATAGTGGCCAGCTCAAAATCAATGCGCTCCTTTATGTCAGGCGTCATCTCCGGGTAGCGTTTGGCCGCACCCTGGTAGGTGAGCTCGGTCATGTATACAAACTGCTCGGCAATGATGCGGGCTTCCGCTTTTTGCAGATCGATCACCGCCTCGCTATAGTTTTTGGCTGTCCAGTCTTTCTGCTTCAGCGCAACAATGCGCTGAAACGATGCCTCGATCTCCGCCGTTTTATTGTCAATAAACTCCGGCGCAATTTCAAATTTGGGAAGCAGCACCTCGCGGCCCAGCTTAAACTGCTCGATCTTATCCACCACCAGGTTGGTGTTATTCAGCGCTTCAGGCATGTCGCTGAAGAGCGCTGCCATTTCGGCCGGCGATTTAAAATAAAATTCCTGGTTGGGCATGCCATAGCGGAATCCCCTGCCCTTGCCTACCGTCACACTTTTTTTCTCGCCTTCTTTTACGCAAAGTAAAATGTCATGCGCATCGGCTCCTTTTTTATCGATGTAATAATTGCTGTTGGCGGCAAAGTAAGGCACATGGTGTTTACGGGCCAGCTCTACCAGCTTCTCGTTGGCGTACTCCTCGTCGCGGCTCTGGTGCTGGCGGTTGATCTCTACATAAAAATCATCGCCAAACTGTTCTTTATACCACAGGAAAGAGGTTTCGCCCTGCTGCTCGCCCAGGTTAATGATGTTGGAAGGTACCTCTGAGCTCAGTGAGCCGGTGGTAGCAATCAATCCTTCTTTGTACTGCACCAAAATGTTTTTATCGATGCGCGGCACGTAGTAGGAGCCGTCGATAAGGCCAATGGAACTGATGCGGCACAGGTTCTCATAACCCTTTTTATTTTTGGCAATGAGTACCTGGGTAAAGCCGTTGTCTTTTTTGCTTTTGTCTTTATGATCGGCGCAGATATTCACTTCGCAGCCGATGATGCATTTAAGCTCCGCTTTTTTCTCGCCGCTTACGTCGCCTTTATCAATGGCCTCGTTGTGCTCTTTTATTTTTTTATTCTGCGCATCAATCTCTTTCCAGAACAAAAAGGCGCCATACATATTGCCGTGATCGGTAAGCGCTACACCGGGGCTTCCATATTCAATGGCCTTGTTCACCAGGCTGGCTACATCGCTGGTGGATTGCAGCACTGAGAATTGTGTGTGGTTGTGCAGGTGGCTGAAACGGATGCTGGCCAGGTCGGGCACCTGCGCAGCTGCAGCCTGTTTGCGGGCCTCTTCCTGCAGGCGTGCCTCTTCTTTTTCTTTTTCCTCGCGGGCTTTGCGCTCCTTCCAGTACTGCTCGTGTTTTTTGAGCTCGGTAAAATCAGGGGCAATGTAATTGATAAGGGGCAGCGCATCGGCGGCTATTTCGCGCACTTTGGTAATGCCACGCTTAATAATTTCGAAGAATACGTGCGTGGTGGCCTCTACGTCAAAGGCTGCATTGTGCGCCTCCTCAAAGCCCTTGTTAAATAGTTTTTGATATAATTCGGTAAGCGTAGGCCATTTGAACTTGCCGCCCTTGCCTCCCGGAATGGCGCAGTATTCGGTAGTCTGATCGTTTTTGGTATCAATAAAGGGTTTGGCCGGCAACGGGTTCTCAAACCCACAGCGCAGCAGCTCGGCGCCAATAATGTTGATGTCAAATTCGATATTGTGACCCGCCAGGTAAGTGGTTTGCGCCACGGCATCCAAAAATTTCTGCAGGGTGGCTCGCAGGTCCTGGCCTTCTTCATTGGCCCGCTCGTTGGTAATGCCGTGGATCTGGATGGTGGCAAAAGGAATGGTGTAGCCTTCGGGCCTCACCACAATGGTGTTGTGCTGCAGCAGGTTGCCCTGCGCATCGTGAAGCTGCCAGGCCACCTGCACCATGCGCGGCCAGTTGTCAAAATCGGTGAGCGGGGCGTTATAATTACGGGGCAGGCCCGTGGTTTCGGTATCAAAGATTAAAAACATGCCAGAATTGTTTGGGGTAAACCGGACTATAAATTTACGGTTTTGGCAGCGTTTAATTCCGTCTGTTGAAAAATGCTTACAATCCCAAGGTAAGCCGCAAAATTCAACCTCAAAATTCCACGTTGCGAGGGGAGTATCGGGTTGTTTTTTATTGAATTTCGGATCCCGGACTTTGAATTTAAATCTTAACAATTTGATAATTACACGGGATCCGCCACAAAAGCCATCAAATTGTCAAAAACTGGCTCCTAAATTTCTCCGTTTCACCTAAACTATTATCTTTGCAAGTCTTTAAAAATTTATTGAAATAATGAGCAAAGAAAAAAATATTCAGCAGTCGTCTGATGCAGAGAAGAAAAAGGAACAAGTGAGTGTTCTGGAGAAGATCAGGCGCAGAACCGGCCTGCTGGTAGGTATTGTGGGCCTTGCCCTTGTTATTTTTATCCTGGAAAGCCTTTTGGGCTCCGGCGCCTCTCTGTTTGGCAAGGATGAAATGTCGAACGTGGGATACATTAACGGCAAAAAAATTGACAGGAACGAGTTTGTGACCAAGCTCGAAATGCAGATCAACAACTACCGCTCACGTACGCAGGGCGGCGATGTGGACGAGAGCACCCGTGCCTCCATCATCGACAACATCTGGCAGCAATATGTATCGGAGCTGGTGATCATGCCCGAATTTGATAAAATCGGCATCAGCGTGGGCGACGACGAAGTATACGAGCGCGTGGTGGCCAACCCGGTACCATCCGTGCTGCAGCAAATCACCGACCCTAAAACCGGTCGGGTGAGCGAGCAGCTTTCGAAGCCCGATGGCACGCTGGACTTGGTAAAATGGAAACAGGCCATCCAGAACATTCCTGCCGAGCAGGAAATGGGGGTGCGCCAGATTGAAGACATGGTGAAAGACGGCCGCCTGTATGAAAAATTCAGGAACCTGATCAGCAAAGGATTATACCTTACCAATGCCGAAGCCAAAGCTCTTTTTAAAGCTCAGGACACAAAGCTGAATGTATCTTATGTAGTAAAGCGCTACGATGAGATGAGCGACGAAAGCGTGAAGTTTACGGATTCTGATATTCAGAAATATTACAACGATCACTCGTACGAGTTTATGAACCCTGAAACTGTGCGCAAAGTGGAATATGTGGCGTTTAACGTGGTGCCAAGCGCCGAAGATCTTGCTGCCATTGAAAAAGATGCCCAGCGCGTAGCAGCCGAATTTAAAGGCAAAACCATGAGGGACGACAGTGCCTTTATGCAGCAGGAAAGTGAAAATGGCTCCATTGTGATGCAGGATTTCACCAAAAAGAACATGCCGGTGCGCGATTCGAGCGTTTATACCGCTGCCGCAGGCACCGTGTTTGGCCCTTACAACGAAGGCGCTTATTTTAAAGTGTACAAGCTCGAAGCCATCAACAACATAGCCGACAGTGCCCGTGTGCGCCACATCCTGATAGGGTTTAACGATCCTAAAACCAACCAGCCGAAACGCAGCCGCGAGCAGGCAAAAAAACAGGCCGACAGCCTCATCACCCTTATCAAAGCCAAAGCCGTTACCTTTGATACCCTGATCAAAACCGTAAGCGACGACCTTGGCAGTGTTGATAAAGGCGGTGATTATGGCTGGTTTGACGAGAGCAAAGGTTTTGTTGAGCCTTTCAAAGATGCCGGGCTTAAGGGCGTAAAAGGCAACATCAGCGCCGTGGAAACCCAGTTTGGCTACCATATTATTGAAGTGCTGGATGTGAGCAAAAGCCGCCACAGCAGCTATAAAATTGCACAGATCTTTAAGCTGATCGCCCCGAGCGACGAAACCAACCAGAAAATATTTGCCGAAGCCAACCAGTTTGGCGGTGTAAACAATACCGGCGAGCTGTTTGACAAAGCTTCCGAAACTCAAAAGCTGGTAAAACGCGTGGCCGATAATATTAAAGAAGGCGATCGCCAGCTACCCGGGTTAAACCAGGCCAAAGAACTGGTGAAATGGGCCTACAGCGCCAACAAAGGCGATGTAAGTATTTTCTCTTTCCCCGATAAGCACATTGTTGCCAAGCTAAGCGGCATTAAAAACAAAGGCGTTCTTCCACTGGAAGAAGTGAAAGAAGAAGTTATCGTAAAAGTGAAGCGCGAAAAGAAAGCTGAGCAGTTTATTGCCGAGTTTACAAACAAGGCAGGCGGCAGCAAAAATATAAACGACATTGCCTCTAAAATGGGCCTGGATGCCAAAAACCTGGAAGCCATCCCAATGATGAGCCGCAATGTGGAAGGCCTTGGTTTTGACAACATTTTGATGGGAACTGCAGCAGGCACAAAAGCCGGAGCTACCAGCAAACCCACCGCCGGCAACAACGGCGTGTTTGTACTGGCGGTTAGC
The DNA here is from genome assembly GCA_044221905.1 of Bacteroidia bacterium. GTDB lineage: Bacteria > Bacteroidota > Bacteroidia > B-17B0 > Aurantibacillaceae > Aurantibacillus. The sequence goes on along the minus strand of JBGAOE010000006.1, from coordinate 2,270 downwards.
TCCATCACTCCCGGCACCGAAGCTTCTGATCTGAAAAACAAAAGAATGGCACTCGAGCAATCCATCAACGGCCGAAGCGATTATGAGATTATCAATGCCTTGAAAGACAAAGCCGATATCGAAGATCACAAATCACGCATCGATTAATAAATACAGTTTTTTTTAATTAAACCCGCTTCCGCAAGGAGCGGGTTTTTTATTGTGGTAAACACGTATAAATGTTAAGTGATTGAGATTAACATTAACTTAAATTTAATTTTAATACATTTACTTAAAACACATGTGTCGAATCTCAAAATCCTTAAACCTATGGAAAAAAATTACTTTCATTTAAGAAAGCTATTCGCTTTTATAACCCTTATTTTTCTGGTCACCCATACTTTTAAAGCGCAGCTGGTAACGCAAACATTTACATTTACCGGTGCCCTGCAAAACTTTGTTGTGCCCCTATTGTGCGTGCCCAACATCACCATAGAAGCCCGCGGCGCGGGTGGAGGGTCGGTGAATGTAACCTGCTCGGCCAATGGTGGACGGGGCGCCAGTATACTTGGTGTTTTTACAGCCACACCGGGCCAGAATCTTTCGATCCTGGTAGGAGGTGTTGGCCAATCGAACGGCGCAGATGCTGGCGGTGGCGGCGGTTCATATGTAGCCACAGGCACCGTGCCTCTTGTGGTGGCAGGTGGCGGTGGGGGCGCCAGCAATAATATTTCCTTATGCGGCTCAAACCTTAACGGTTTGGACGCTTCTATTACTACAACCGCTACCGCCAGCGGCAATGGTGTTGTACTTGGCGGGAACAGCGGAAATGGAGGCAATTCAAGCACCGGCTCCGGTTGTGCCGGCGGGGGTTTTTACACCGATGGTTTTGCTACCGTTAACCCCGGCGGCGTAGGCCGCTCTTTTTTAAATGGCGGTGCTGGGGGTGTAGGCTTTAATGCCAACAATGGCGGTTTTGGCGGCGGCGGCTGTGGCTGGCACACCGGTGGTAACGGTGGCGGCGGCGGCGGTTATTCGGGCGGCAGCACCGATGGCTCACAGCCATATACAGGAGGTGGAGGAGGCGGTTCTTACAACGCCGGTACCAACCAGGTAAATACGGCCGGCGTTCAATCGGGCAATGGCATTGTAATTATTTCTTACAACATGGGCACGCCGGTTACCATTACTCCCAGCTTAAGCACTATTTGCTCGGGTGGCACAGCTACCCTTACTGCCAGCGGCGTATCCACCTATACCTGGAGCAATGGCTCCACAGCCCCAAGTATCACAGTGTCGCCAACATCCAGTTCTGTTTATACGGTGCAAGGCACCAGCACACTCAACTGTGTTTCCACTTCCACCGTTGCTGTAAACGTTAATACAGCCGTGCCTACCCTAAGCGTAGCTAACAGCGCCAGCATGGTGTGTGCCGGCAAAACTTCCACTCTTACCGCCAGCGGGGCCCTGAGCTACACCTGGACGGGAGGTATTACCAACGCTACCAGCTTTACACCCGCTGCTACGGGCGGCTATACCGTTACCGGCGGCAATGCCTGCGGCACTTCCTCAGCTGCCACCGTGTGTAACGGCACAGCCGTGATTCTGAATGGTACCGGCTCGGCCGGCAACTATACCTGGACCGGTGGTGTTACAAACAACGTTTCGTTTGTTCCTTCTGCTACGCAACAATACACCGTTACGGGCTCAAGCGCCCTCAACTGTACCAATACAGCCGTAGTGGGTGTTACTGTGTTTGTTACGCCTACAATACCTCCTGTAGCCAGTGCCACAGCCGTTTGTTTGGGTAAAAGCGCCACGCTTACTGCCGTTGGCGCTACCTCGGGCTACACCTGGAGCACCTCGCCACCTGCCAATACCAGCTCCATTGTAGTAACACCAAACATCACCACCACTTATACACTCAACCGCGCATCGGGCAGCTGTACTTCTACCGCTATGATCACCGTCAGCGTAATGGCATTGCCGGTGTTTAACGTAGCAACACCGAATCCTACGCTTGTGTGTGCGGGCACAGCCTCGTCTTTAACGGCCATTGGAGCGATAACCTATACCTGGTACCCTGGCAACTTTAGCGGCGGCAACGTAACGGTATTCCCCAATGCCACCACGGTGTATACCGTAGTAGCGGCCAATGCCCAATGTACGGCAGCGGCCAACACCACGGTTACCACCAAGCCCAATCCTACCTTAACCATTATTCCAAGCAATTCGGTGATTTGTGCGGGCGCGGTAACAACTTTATCCGTAAGCGGTGCATCCACTTACAC